>NZ_VSFF01000010.1 GCF_008085905.1 Actinomadura syzygii
CCGCCCCGGCCGCCCCGGCTCCGGCGGCCGCCGCGCCGCAGGCGCCGGTCGGGCGGCACGCCGCGCCCGCGCCCGCCGGGGCCCCGGCCGAGCAGCTCGCGCTGCGCGGCCGGACCGAGAAGATGTCCCGGATGCGGCAGACGATCGCCCGCCGGATGGTGGAGTCGCTGCAGGTGTCCGCGCAGCTCACCACCGTCGTCGAGGCCGACATCACCAAGATCGCGCGGCTGCGGCGGCAGGCGAAGGACGACTTCGAGGCCCGCGAGGGCGTCAAGCTGTCGTTCCTGCCGTTCTTCGCGCTGGCGACCGTCGAGGCCCTCAAGGCGCACCCGAAGCTGAACGCGGTCATCAACGGCGAGACGAACGAGGTCACCTACCACGAGGTGGAGAACCTCTCCATCGCGGTGGACGTCCCCGAGCGCGGCCTGATGGTCCCCGTCGTGCACAACGCCGGGCAGCTCAACCTGGGCGGCCTCGCGCAGCGGATCGCCGACATCGCCGAGCGCACCCGCACCAACAAGGTGAGCCCGGACGAGCTCGCGGGCGGCACGTTCACGCTGACCAACACCGGCAGCCGGGGCGCGCTGTTCGACACCCCGATCCTGAACCAGCCGCAGGTCGGGATGCTCGGCACCGGCGCGGTCGTGAAGCGCCCCGCCGTCATCGACGACCCGGACCTCGGCGAGGTCATCGCCGTCCGGTCGATGGTGTACCTGGCGCTGACCTACGACCACCGCCTGATCGACGGCGCGGACGCGGCCCGCTTCCTCGGCACGATCAAGCACCGCCTGGAGGAGGGCAACTTCGAGGCCGAGCTCGGCCTCTGACGGTCAGGCCGACCGCTCCGGCGTCCGGCCCCGCCCGCGTCCGCGCGGGCGGGGCCGCGCCATGCCCGGCCGAGACGCTCATCGGCCCCCGGCGGCCCGCCGCCTAGGGTGGGGGCATGAGGGTCACTGTCACGGGCTCGTCGGGACTGCTCGGCTCGGCGCTGACGCGGTCGCTGCGCGCCGACGGGCACGAGGTCGTCCGGCTGATCCGGCGCGAGCCCACCCGGCCGGACGAGGCGCGCTGGTCGCCCGCCGACGGCTGCGTGGAGGCGGCGGCCCTGGACGGCGCGGACGCGGTGGTGCACCTCGCGGGCGCCGGGGTCGGCGACCGCCCCTGGACGGGTGCCTACAAGCGCAGGATCAGGGAGAGCAGGCTCGACGGCACCCGCACCATCGCCGAGGCGATCGCCGCGGCGAGCGGTCCGCCGCCGGTGCTCGTCTGCGGCTCCGCGATCGGCTACTACGGCGACACCGGCGGCCGGGAGGCGGACGAGGAGTCCCCCCTCGGCAGCGGGTTCCTCGCCGAGCTCGTCCGCGACTGGGAGGCGGCGGCCGCGCCCGCGCGCGACGCGGGCGTCCGGGTCGTCCATCCGCGGACGGGCGTCGTGCTGGCCCGCGAGGGCGGCTACCTCGGCCGCACGCTCCCGCTGTTCCGGCTCGGCCTCGGCGGGCGGCTCGGCGACGGCCGCCAGTGGACGAGCTGGATCTCCCTGCCCGACCAGGTCGCGGCGCTGCGCTTCCTCATCGACGCCGAGATCGCCGGGCCCGTCAATCTGACCGCGCCGAACCCCGTCACCAACGCGGAGTACACCCGGACGCTCGCCGCCCTGCTGCGCAGGCCCGCGCGGGTGCCCGTCCCGAAGGCGGCGCTGCGGGCCCTGCTGCTCGGCTTCGCCGACGAGGGCCCGCTGATCAGCCAGCGGGTGCTGCCGCGCCGCCTGCTGGACGCCGGGTTCCGGTTCGCCCATGAGGACGTCGGCTCGGCCCTGCGCGCCGTCCTCTGAGTCCCAAGAATCGTCAAAGTACGGCCCGGCTCCGTTCGGTAGCCATACGGTGACAATGAGACAGATCCGCCCCCGAGGAGGATGCATGAGCACCGACGGACAGCCGCACATCCTCGCGATCGGCGGGGGGAGCTTCGTCCCGGACGGCCGGGACGGGCTCACCCCGAGCCCGCTGATCCGCTACGCCTTCGACCTCACCGGCCAGGACAGGCCGCGCGTCTGCTTCGTGACGACGGCGGTCGGCGACGGCGCCGAGTACGTCGCCCGCCTCTACGCCGGGTTCTCCTCGCTGGACGCCGAGGTCAGCCATCTCGCGCTGTTCCCGATGCCGAACGTCCCGGACGTCCGGGCGCACCTCCTCAACCAGGACCTCGTGCACGTGTCCGGCGGCAGCGTCGCCAACCTGCTCGCCCTGTGGCGGCTGCACGGGCTGGACGAGATCATGCGCGAGGCGTGGCAGGAGGGCGTGGTCCTGTCCGGGCAGAGCGCGGGCGCGCTGTGCTGGCACGCGGGCGGCACCACCGACTCGTTCGGGCCCGAGCTGCGCCCGCTGACCGACGGCCTCGCGTTCCTGCCGTACTCGTGCGGCGTGCACTACGACAGCGACCCGCAGCGGCGCCCGCTGCTCCAGCAGCTCGTCGGCGAGGGGACGCTCCCCGGCGGCTACGCGGCCGACGAGGGCGTGGGGCTGCACTACGTCGGGACCGAGTTCGTCCAGGCCGTGTCCTACCGCAAGGACGCGGGCGCCTACCGCGTCGAGCCGGACGGCCCCGGCACCGCGAAGGAGTCCCGCCTGGAGCCCCGCCTGCTCGCCTCCCTTTAGAGGTCCAGGGGCGCGGGGTCCGGCTGTAAGGCGCAAGGCTTAAGCTGACTCGTGTGAGCGATGTGGACGTACGCGAGCTGGTGGTGGTGCACGCGGGGTTCGGCGACGCCGCCGTCCCCTACGAGGACGGGTGGGAGCTGCAGAGACGCACGCACGCGCTGCGCTCGGACGACGCGATCCCCGACACCGTCCTCCTGCTGGAGCACCTGCCGGTGTACACGGCGGGCAAGCGCACCGCGGCGCCGGACCGGCCGCTCGGCGACCCCGGCGCGCCCGTCATCGACGTCGACCGCGGCGGCAAGATCACCTGGCACGGCCCGGGGCAGCTCACCGGCTACCCGATCCTGAGGCTGCCGGACCCGGTGGACGTCGTCGGCTACGTCCGGCTGCTGGAGCAGATGATGATGGACGTCTGCGGCGACCTCGGCCTGGAGACCGTCACGGTGGAGGGGCGCAGCGGCCTGTGGGTGCCCGGCTCCCCCGACCGCAAGATCGGCTCCATCGGGGTCCGGGTGTCGCGCGGCGTCACGATGCACGGGTTCATGCTGAACTGCGACAACGACATGGGCTGGTTCGACAAGATCGTCGCCTGCGGCATCCGGGACGTCGGCTCCACGAACCTCAGCCTCGAACTCGGCCGGAACGTGACCGTCGCCGAGATCGTCCCGCTGGTCGAGCGCCGTCTGGCCGCCGTGCTCGGCGCGGACGGCACGCTGCACCGCACGACGGCGCAGCTCCAAGCCGTCGCGGCCCCGGCCTGAGGGCGCGGGCTAGGCTCCCGGAGCCGTCACCGCGGCTCGGAGGCCATCACCTTGTAGACGGCCTGGCCCTCGGTGGCGGCGGCCCTGAAGAAGTCCGCCAGCCCCTGGTAGGCGGGCTTGAAGTACCCGTCGCGGGCGCCGCCGTCGAGGCGGCGCGCGTCCTGGACGCCGGCCTCGGCCATCGCCGCCAGGTCGAACCGGGCGGCGAGCTCGGCGAACGGCGTCGCGGCCAGGTGGTCGGCGGCGGGCTTCACCCGCTCCGGCGCGAGGAAGATCACGTCCATGCCGAGTTCGTCGGCGCCGTCCTCGGTGAGCAGCCGGCCGCCGCACACGACGTCCGCCTCGGGCTGCCGTCCGTCCCATGGGTCGCCGGTGACGAGGTAGTGCATCGCCTGCCACGTCCAGCCGAGCTCGAACAGCGCGCCCGCGCCGCGCCGGCGCCAGTCCGCGGCGCCGAAGATGTGCCGGGCGATCCGGCCGGGTTCAGGCTCCCCCTCCAGCACCGGCGGCACCCTCAGGTACGACATTGCCAGACCCACTGGTCCTCCTGCTGCTGAACGCTGCTTGCGTGACGACAGGGAGTCACCCTAGAGAGATCCTCTGTGGGAGATGACCGAAACACGCGAATCTGTCAACCGGACGGGGTACCGTCATACGTTCGATATCGCTCCGAGACGGCTTTGAGCCCCACCCTGGGCGAATGGGCGCCGGACGGGCATGCGGCGGGACGGGGCGGGCGGCCGGGCGGGCGCCGGGCCGGTGTGCCGGCGGCGGAGATCGCGACGTACCCTGAACGGGTGACGACGGTGACACCAGACGGCCGCAGGCTGCTGCGGGTCGAGGCCCGCAACAGCCAGACCCCGATCGAGCGCAAGCCCGAGTGGATCAAGACACGGCTGAAGATGGGCCCGCAGTACCGCGAGCTCGTCGGCCTCGTGAAGTCCGAGGGCCTGCACACGGTCTGCCAGGAGGCGGGCTGTCCCAACATCTTCGAATGCTGGGAAGACCGCGAGGCGACGTTCCTCATCGGCGGCGACCAGTGCACCCGGCGGTGCGACTTCTGCCAGATCGACACCGGCAAGCCCGCCGAGCTCGACCGGGACGAGCCGCGCCGCGTGGCCGAGTCCGTCGCCACGATGGGCCTGAAGTACGCGACCGTCACCGGCGTCGCCCGCGACGACCTGGACGACGGCGGCGCCTGGCTGTACGCCGAGACCGTCCGGCGGATCCACGACGCCGTCCCCGGCTGCGGCGTCGAGCTGCTGATCCCCGACTTCAACGCCGTGCCCGAGCAGCTCGCCGAGGTGTTCTCGTCCCGGCCCGAGGTGCTGGCGCACAACGTGGAGACCGTCCCGCGGATCTTCAAGCGGATCCGGCCCGGGTTCCGCTACGAGCGGTCCCTCGAGGTCATCACCCGCGCCCGCGAGGACGGCCTCGTCACCAAGTCCAACCTGATCCTCGGCATGGGCGAGACCCGCGAGGAGGTCTCGCAGGCGCTGCGCGACCTGCACGGGGCGGGCTGCGAGCTGATCACGATCACGCAGTACCTGCGGCCGAGCCCGCGCCACCACCCGGTCGAGCGGTGGGTGAAGCCGGAGGAGTTCGTGGAGCTGTCCGCCGAGGCGGAGGAGATCGGCTTCGCGGGCGTCATGTCCGGGCCGCTGGTGCGGTCCAGCTACCGCGCCGGTCGCCTCTACCGGCAGGCCGTCGAGGCGCGGGGCTAGCCCGGGGCCGGTCCGGGGCGCCTCGGGGGCTGTCGGGACCGGGGCCCGTCCGGACTATCCTGGGACTCATGTCTAAAACGCCCACGGACGGGGCCCAGGAGCGTCCGGGCCGCCTCAAGCAGATCCGCATGGTCGCGCAGGTGCTGCGGCAGGCCGACCCGAAGGCCCTGCCGATCGTGTTCGCCTCCGCGGTCGGGACGCTGGTCGTCGTCGTCCTCGTCGGGCTGCTGCTCGGCCAGCTGTGGTTCTTCATCCCGCTGGGGATCCTCGCGGCCGCCGCCGTCGGCATGATCGTGTTCGGCCAGTTGGCGCAGCGGGCGCAGTACAAGGTGATCGCCGGGCAGCCGGGCGCGGCCGCCGCGATCTTGAAGAACATGCGCGGCAACTGGACGGTGACCGAGGCCGTCAGCGGGAACCGCAACCTCGACATGGTGCACCGCGCGGTGGGACGCGCCGGAGTGGTGCTCGTCTCGGAGGGTCCGCGCGGACGTGTCGGCCCGCTCCTCGGCGCGGAGAAGAAGCGCATCTCCCGCGCCGCGCAGCAGGTGCCGATCTACGACGTGCAGGTCGGGACGGACGAGGGCCAGATCCCCGTCGACAAGCTCCAGCGCCACCTGATGAAGCTGCCCCGCAACCTCACGAAGGCGCAGGTCTCCGACCTGAACGACCGGTTGCAGGCGCTGCCGAGGTCGATGCAGATGCCGAAGGGGCCGATCCCCAAGGGCGCGAAGATGCCCAAGGGCCCGAAGCCCAAGATGCGCTGACGCGCACGCGGGACGCTCCAGACAGGACGCTCAAGAAAGGCACCCTCCGGCTCGCTCGGCCGAGGGGCGCCTTTCTTTCGCGTTTCTCGCTACAGGTTGACGACGGCGGTGTTGCTCGCCCGGTCGTGCAGGCCGCGGTAGTCGCGGTCCCAGATCAGCGCGGGGACGACGAGGACGAGCAGGAACGTCCGGGCGAGGGCCCAGCCGAGGCCGACCGGGCGTCCGTCGAGCCGGGCGACGCGGATGCCGCACAGCCGCTTGCCGATCGTCATGCCGAGGAACGCCGTCAGCAGCCACGCCTGAATCGCGAAGACGACCAGCGTCCAGGTGCTGCGCTCGGCCGGGTCCCAGCCGAGCGGGCGCGCCAGCAGGCTCGCCACCAGCATCGACAGCCCCCAGTCGACGAACAGCGCGACGAGCCGCCGCCCGTAGGGCGCGACGGCGCCGCTGCCGCTCTCCGGGAAGCCGATCCGCGCGCCGGGCTTGCCGAGGTCGACGCCCGCCGAGCGCACGCCGCCGAGCCACGTCTGCGTCCAGCGCGGACCGCCCTTGCCACCGCTCATGGCCCCTACGCTATCCGGTCCCCCCGCGAGCCCCGACCCGGCTCCCGGGCGATGTCCGAAAAGGCCGTGGGAGTGACCCGTAACACAGCGGAAACATATGGGACACGGCCGGGAAACGGCCCCGCCATAGCGTGCCGATGAGCCAAGGCCGCGCCCAAGGAGGCTTGATGTTCAGCAGCGCCGAAGAGGTCCTGAGCTATATCAGGAACGAAGGTGTGCGATTCGTCGACTGTCGGTTCGTGGACCTGCCGGGCAAGATGCAGCACTTCACGTTCCCCGTCGAGAGCTTCGGCGAGAGCGTCTTCACCGAGGGGCTGATGTTCGACGGCTCGTCGGTCCGCGGGTTCCAGGAGATCCACGAGTCGGACATGCTCCTGCTCCCGGACCCGTCCACCGCCGTCGTCGACCCGTTCCGGCAGCACAAGACGCTGAACCTGAACTTCTTCGTCCACGACCCGCTGACCGGCGAGCCCTACAGCCGCGACCCGCGCAACGTGGCGAAGAAGGCGCAGGACTACCTCCGCGGCACCGGCATCGCCGACACCTGCTATTTCGGGCCCGAGGCCGAGTTCTACATCTTCGACGACGTCCGTTTCGAGACGAAGGCGAACGCCGGCTACTACTACCTCGACTCGGTCGAGGGCGCGTGGAACACCGGCCGTGAGGAGCCCGGCGGGAACCTCGGCGCGAAGCCCCCGTACAAGGGCGGATATTTCCCCGTCCCCCCGATGGACCATTACACCGACCTGCGCTCGGAAATGGTCGCGCAGCTCCTCGACGTCGGCATCCACGTCGAGATGCAGCACCACGAGGTCGGCACCGCGGGCCAGGCCGAGATCGACTTCCGCTTCGACACGCTGCTGAAGACCGCCGACCAGCTCCAGCTCTACAAGTACATCGTCAAGAACGTCGCGCGCGCCGCCGGGAAGACCGTCACGTTCATGCCGAAGCCCCTCTTCGGCGACAACGGCTCCGGCATGCACTGCCACCAGTCCCTCTGGAAGGACGGCGCGCCCCTCTTCTACGACGAGGTCGGCTATGCGGGCCTGTCCGACAACGCGCGCTACTACATCGGCGGCCTACTCAAGCACGCCCCGTCGCTGCTGGCGTTCACGAACCCGACGGTGAACAGCTACCACCGGCTCGTCCCCGGCTACGAGGCCCCGGTCAACCTCGTCTACTCGCAGCGCAACCGGTCGGCGTGCATCCGCATCCCGATCACCGGGTCGAACCCGAAGGCGAAGCGCGTCGAGTTCCGCGTCCCGGACCCGTCCTGCAACCCGTACCTGGCCTTCTCCGCCATGCTCATGGCCGGGCTCGACGGCATCAAGAACAAGATCGAGCCCGCCGAGCCGGTGGACAAGGACCTCTACGAGCTGCCGCCCGAGGAGGCCCGCGCGATCCCGCAGGTCCCCGGCTCGCTGCCCGAGGTCCTCGCGGCCCTGGAGTCCGACCACGACTACCTCCTCGAAGGCGGCGTCTTCACCCCGGACCTCATCGAGACCTGGATCGCGATGAAGACCGAGTTCGAGATCGACCCCATCCGCCTCCGCCCCCACCCGCACGAGTTCGAGCTCTACTACGACATCTAGTCACCGATCGCTCGTAGGGCCGCCGGGGAGGCCGTCGTCCGCTCGCCTGTTCAGGGCCCGGACGACGGCCTTCCTGATTACGGACATCGCTTCCAGCTGAGGTGGTAGTCCGTCCGGAGGCTGCTGTCGCCGCCGTCCATCGAGATGAAGCTGACCTTCGACGGGTCGGAGGTCAGCGGGGCGACTCGCAGCTCGGTGGTGAGGACGACGTACCGCTCCTGGCCGCAGGGCAGGAAGACGAGCCTTTCCTCCGGCGTCTGGTGAGTGACCTTCCAGTTGGCGTCGTAGGGACCGTTGAAGCTGAACGAGACAGGCTCACGGTCATATCCCTGGAAGTTGTGGGCCGCGCTCACGAAGGCTTTCGCTCCATTTTGCAGGTATGCGGAGCCCTCGTAGTCCACCGACGAGATGGCATAGGTGTAGGTGTATGGATCCGAGCCCCTCACCCCCAGGGTGACCTGACAGGACTGGCGCGCCATTTCCGGTCTCGACGAACCGCCGGCCTGCGCGATGTAGTTGTCGTAGACGACCGTGAAACCCTCGTGGTACGCATCGTCGTCCACATCGGCGTACGCACGGACGGCCCCCTTCGGACACCCGGGGCCGCTCGACTCCCTGACCTTGATCGTGAGATGCCATGGGCCCGGGACGAGCCGCGGCCCGGCGGCGGCCGGCGGGACCGACGCCACGGTCGCGGCGAGCGCCGCGGCGGATACGACGGAAAGGACGAGCCTTTTACGCATTCGATTCCTCTTCACTTGGGGGACGCCTGTTTCGGCGACCGAAGAGGCGTCTACTCGGCGATCGGGATGCTCGCCGACAGCTTGGACTGAAGCTGCACGGAGGTTAACTTTCACGCCGTTCAGCGTCAACGGCCAATTTTCAACGCCGTCGCCCACTTGACGAGCCAGGAAATGCGTCGCCGAGCTTTCCTGGAAGGCCGTTCTCCAGTGCACCCGAACCATTCCGGCCAATCCGCAGTGGACGACCTGACGGCGATCGCGCGGTACCGGCCTGATGCCGGTCGGTTCCTGGTCGCGCCGGGGCACGGAGATAATCGGTTGTGCTCGCGGCCATGGGTTTGGTCTCCTAGAGCCATCGTCCTTCCGGTGCGAAGGCCGCGGGTTACTTCTGAAAAAAGCCACCCGAGGCCGACTCCGTTCTCGGAAGGGTCCACAATTGCAGAGCGTGCCCGGTGCGAAGACAAGAGTTACTTCGGCTCATAACCGAGTGGACGCGGGTTCGAGTCCCGCCGCGAGCTTCGGCTCGTGTAGCTCAGATGGCAGAGCGCTTCGTTACTCTCGTCGAACCTGATCTCGGGCACACCTTTCTAAACAACCGAATACCGCACCTCCCGGTGCGCAGGCGAACGGATACTTCTAGGTTCGACTCCTTGCAGGCCCCCCGCATGGGCCTGTGGCCCTGATCGGCAGGGCGACTCCGTGCGCCGTCCTGATCTCGGGGGGAGCACATGCTTCGCGAGCGCCCGGTGCGAAGGCAACGGATACTTCATTCGATCCGCAGGTTGTGGGTTCAAATCCCACTGTCCCCAGAGGGGATGTAGCTCAACACGGTAGAGCAGCGGAATAAGACACCGTCGCCGACCTCTGACCTCGGGCGTCCCGCGAAGCATGCGAAAAGGCTCCCTCCATTCTTGGAAGGGGTCTTGCCCATGGTGAAGTTCAATAGCGGACGAGTCCGCGCGGCCGTTTCCGGGCCTCTCCGTACCGAGGCGAGGCCGTCCGGGCGCACCCACGAAGGCGCTCCCGGCTACGCTCACGACGCCAAGAGCGAACTTTTCCTCCTCGCCGTCGCGAACATGGTCGGCGAAGACGCCTTTTACGAGAGCGGCGGTGACCGCGACTCCCGTTTCCGTGACCTCGTCCACCGGGTCGCCGTCGAGGACGCGGAGTGGACGTCCGCGTTCCTGCCGTGGCTGCGCGACGAGGCGAACATGCGCTCGGCCTCGCTGGTCGCGGCGCTGGAGGCCGTCCGGGCACGGCTCGACGCGGGCCTGAACGGCGGCAACCGGCAGCTCGTCGCGGGCGTCATGCGCCGCGCCGACGAGCCCGGCGAGGCGCTCGCCTACTGGACGTCCACCCACGGCCGCGCGGTACCGAAGCCGGTCAAGCGCGGCATCGCGGACGCCGTCCAGCGGCTCTACAACGAGCGGTCCCTGCTCAAGTACGACGCGGACACGCGCGGCTTCCGGTTCGGCGACGTCGTCGACCTCGTCCACCCGGCCCCGGCGGCGGACAGGCCGTGGCAGGGCGACCTGTTCAAGCACGCGCTCGACCGGCGGCACGGCCGCGACGAGCCGGTCCCCGAGTCGCTGCGGACGCTGCGCGCCCGCGCCGAGCTGATGGCGGTCCCGGTCGGGGAGCGGCGGGCGGTGCTCGCCGCCGACGGCGCGGACCGGCTGTCCCGCGCCGCGATGACGTGGGAGGCGCTCGCCGGCTGGCTCCAGGGCCCGCTGGACTCCGCGGCGTGGGAGACGGTGATCCCGTCCATGGGCTACATGGCGCTGCTTCGCAACCTGAGGAACTTCGACGAGGCGGGGGTGTCTGACGAGGTCGCCGACCGGGTCGCGGCGAGGCTGGCGGATCCGGAGCAGGTGGCGCGGTCGCGGCAGTTCCCGTTCCGGTTCTTCTCCGCGTACCTGGCGGCGCCGTCGCTGCGCTGGGGCCACGCCCTCGACAGGGCGCTGACGGCGGCCACGGCGAACGTCCCGGCGTTCCCCGGCCGGACGCTCGTGCTCGTGGACACGTCCGGGTCGATGACGTCCCTGGGCGTCTCGAAGCGGTCGCAGATGACGTACGCGCAGATGGCGGCCCTGTTCGGGGTGACGCTCGCGGCGCGCGGCAACGACGTCGACCTGTACGGCTTCGCGGACGGGACGTTCCGCCACGCGGTCGGCCCCGGCGCGTCCGTGCTGCGCGAGGTCCGCCGGTTCGTGAAGCGGACGGGCGAGGTCGGGCACGGCACCCGCGTCGCCGAGTCGGTCCGCACGACCTACGCGGGACACGACCGGGTCGTCATCCTGTCGGACATGCAGACGTTCGGCACCGCCTGGGCCGGGCCCGTCACCGACGCCGCCCCGGCGAACGTGCCGATGTACGCCTTCAACCTGGCGGGCTACGGGCACGGCGCGATCCCGACCGGCACGGGCGCCCGCCACGAGCTGGCCGGGATGACGGACACGGCCTTCCGCCTGATCCCGCTGCTGGAGGCGGGTCGCGACGCCGACTGGCCCTGGGTTCGCTGAGTCTCCCCCGCGCGGCGCGACCGCGCGTCGCGCGCGGGGAGCCAGAATGACTCAGCATGAACGCTCCTCCTGGACACTTAGCGCACTACCGCGACCTCCTGGCCACCGGTCTGGGACGGGCCGCCTGCGTCACCTGGTGGCGCGCGGGGACGGCCCCGTCCGACGCCGACGAGGTGGCGCGCGGCTTCGGCGCCGCCCCGGCCGCCGCCCGCCCCGTAGAGCCCACCGACCTGGCTGCGCGGTCACTCCTGGTAGGGGCGTTACGGGACGGGTGGTGGCTGGCGGTGGAGCCGAACGGTTTCAGCGGCGTCCGTCCGGGAGTGCTCAGCGCGTTGACCGCCGCTGGCGGCACCGCCTACAGCGCGTACTGGAGCGCCGGTTCCGAGTCGGAGGCGGTGCTCGCGATGGGCGGCCGGGTCGCCGCCTCGTTCGAGTTGCTGGACGCCGACATCGTCCTGGGCGAGAAGCCGGACCTCCTCACGCGCCACATGGGCGACCTGGATTTCGGCGCGGGCGCCGACGTCAAGGCCGCCGCCCTGCTGCTCGGCGAGCGGGTCAGCGGCCAGGGGCTTCCCGCGTCCTGGTTGGACGCCGTCCACACCCGCTACCCGATCGGCGAACGCCCGCCGTCCGAACCGGATCGCGGTGAGGCGGTCACCGACGTCTGCCGGACGATCATCACGGCCATGGAGATCCCCGGCGACGCCACCCACGCGATGCGCCGCGCCCTGGACGCGCTGCAGGGCAGCCCGTTCACCGCCGCCGAGCGGGCCCGGCTGATCGACGACCTGGAAGACCTCGGCCTCCGCACCCGCGGCCGCGCGGCCGCCCGCGGCTCCGCGCAGGGCCCGCTCCTGGTAGCCGACACCCTCGGCTACCTGCGCGCGGACGCGGTGGACATTGTCAGGGACGCGCTGACCCGCCCGTCCGCCGAGACCTTCAAAACGATCCGCCGCCACAGCGCCCACCCCTGGCCAACCCCAGTAGCCGAAGCCCTCCGCCACCTAACCTGACCCCTCACCGCCGCCAGAAGGCCAGACATGACCGCCGCGCCCTCGGCCCCGACGTCCGGGCGGCAGCGACGAACGGGGCGAGGCGGACGGAGATCTCGGTACACGTCCCGGTCAGGTCGTGGCAGGGGCGCAGCGGGTCACCGGTCGACGAAATGAACCACGGCACGCCGCCCACGCCTGCTTTGACGCTGATGCTCTCCCCGATCATCGGCGCGGACGAAGAGAAGACGCGCAGCAGCGCCGGTGTCACCTCATAGCGCGGGACACACGTCCAGCCCGCGAAGGCGAGAGCGTCGGCAAGGGCGTCGAGATGGGCGGTCGCCCTCACGCGCTGCGCCACACGATCGCCCCGCTGCGCCCGTCACGCCACGCCTCGCCGACCGTGTCGAGGTCGACGTACGCGGCGCTGCCGTCCGGCGCGAGCGCGACCCGCCGCACCCTCCCGAACGCCCCCGAGTCAAACCCGCGCATCGCCTCGTGAACGTGCCGGATCGCGGCATTCCGATCATCGGTCACGCCACCCTGCCCCGCATCCGCGCCCCGCACGTCCCACGCGAACAGCGGCGGCGGTTGGGCGAATTTGCGTCCTTGCCAAGTAGTTACTGTCACGGAGCACAGACTCTCCGTGTCCAGGAGCGCGGACGGACAGGTTTTCTGTCCCCCGCGTCAGACCAGAATGCCGATGCGACCAGCCAATTCACGGGCATTTCGCCGCAACGCGGTCGGCCCTTCCTTGGCCAGTTCCGCGGTCATCCGGCGCGCGTAGCCGTTGTAGCGGATCGTCTCTGGGGCGGCGAGGTAGGCGTCTTCAAGGGTGCCGGGCGCGGCGTCGTCGCCGTACAGCCGCCGCGCCCGTGCCGTCTCGATCAGATGGCGGCCGCGTCGGGGCTGGGACGGAATGGCGGCGGACTCGGCCTTCCGCGTCTGCTTGCGAGCCTCGCCGCCCTGCCTCAGCTCGACGGCGATGGTCACGGCGTGCGCGTTCATGATGACCCGCGAGAAGGACGTCATGGGGTCGTAGTGGGTGGCCGGGAGGCTCTGGGCTATGCGGTCGGCGCGGTCCCACCAGCGCCACGCGGTGCCGCTCTGCCCGGCCCGCGCCGCGGTGTACGCGACCTCGTGGTGGAGGGCGCCCCACATGGCGCGCAGTTCGTCGTCGGCGTCCGTCATGCGCGGCCTGAGCAGGTCGAGGCCCTCGCGGTTGACGGCCTCGGCCGCGTCGAAGTCGCCCGCGTCCCGGTGCGCCTGCGCGGCGAGCCACACCGCCCCGCCGAACGCCTTCGGGTCCTCGGACTCCTCGGCGGCCATGATGCTGCGCTCCACCACGCGCCAGAGCAGATCGGCGGAAGGCTGATAGGCGATGAAGAACTGCGCGAGGTTGTAGACGCGGGCGAGCAGCGAGAGCGCGCGGCGCTTGTCCGCGCCCTCGTACTCGCGGGCCGCGTGCTTGGCGTCGCGGATCAGTTCCGGGAGCAGGGCGCCGAGCACGGTGCGGTGGTCCGGGGACGCGTGCCGGGCGCGCCACGCCGCGTCCAGCCGAGCCTGGAGGTGGTCCAGCGGGCTGGGCGGGCCGGTCATCGACACGGCCACGGCGTTGACCGCGTCGCGGACGTCGCCGAGCGCGGGATGCCCGGGGCCGCGGAACATGCGCAGCGGCAGCGGCTCGCCGCCGGTGAGCTTGGCGACGTCGCTCACCTTCAGCGCCTCGGCGAGGTTGAGCAGCGTGGGCAGTTTGGGCTGGCCGATCTCGCCGCGCTCGACGGCCTTGACCCACCGCCTGTTACGCCCGACCAGCCCGCCGAGAACTTCGCGGGATATCCCGCGCCGCTCGCGGTAGTAACGAATGCGCTGCCCGACCGTGAGATCCGGATCGGCGGGGTCGATGCTCCGGTCGTCCAAGGCTCTGCACCTCCGGTGTCGGTGGCCTCCAGGCTAAGGCGGGGTGTCGGGGGGCGCTGGCATCATGTGGCGGGGTTTGCGGTTAGGGGTCGGGATGGCATACGAGTCGAAGGGCGTCCTGCGGGACGGGAGGTCGCTGCTCGGCGCTGCCCGTGACCTGCTGGGCGACCATCGGCGGGCGGTGGCGGAGGTGCAGAAGGCGCTGGCGCCGCTGCGGAAGGAGGCGGCGCGGGAGCAGCTCGGGTCGATTCCGGTCGCGCGGTTGAAGGACGTCACCGAAGGGCGGCTGCGGCTCGGGCCGTTGGAGGACGCCGGGTTCGTGAGCGTCGCCGACGTGCTCGACACTCCCCCGTACCGGTTGCAGTTGATCCCGGGGGTCGGGCCGCAGACGGCCAGGCAACTGCATGCGGCGGCGGGGAGCCTCGCGGAGGCGGCGGAGCGGTCGGCGAGCGTGCGGGTGGACGTCGAGCGGCGCGACGAGGTCATGACGCCGGTGGTCGTCGCGCTGCACCGGCTCGTCAACGCCGGGTCCGACCTGCCCAAGGCGCGGACGGCGGCGCACGAGGTCAACGCGCGGTTCGGACCGCTGGTGCGGGACGCGCGACCGGCCGGGTCGTGGTGGCGGCGGGTGTTCGCGCGGCCGTCCCGGCGGGAGCGGGCGCGGGCGGCGGTCGGCGAACTGGCGGAGGTGCTGCGGGCCGAGGAGGGGCGGCAGAGCCGGCTGCTGATGTCGCAGGCGTCGGTCGACCTGCTGCGCCCCGGGGTGTCGGCCGACGAGGCGTGGATCGACTTCGAGCTGCGGGCGCCCGAGTACCAGACCGTCCTGGCCGAGCTGGCGGCGCTGGAGCCGGAGGCGGCCGAGGGGTTCCTGCCGGACGACCTCGCCGCCCGCGTCAAGGCCCAGCCCCTGGACGACGCGCACCGGCGGGTGTCGCTGCGCGGCTACCAGGCGTTCGGGGCGCGGTTCGCGCTCGTCCAGCGGCGGGTGATCCTCGGCGACGAGATGGGGCTCGGTAAGACGATCCAGGCCATCGCCGCGATCGCGCACCTGCGGGCGCGGGGCGCGACGCACTTCCTGGTGGCGTGCCCGGCCAGCGTCCTGATCAACTGGCTGCGCGAGATCGAGTCGCGCAGCGCGCTCGCCGCGCATCCGCTGCACGGCTCGGGACGGGCCAAGGCGCTGCGGACCTGGGTCGAGGACGGCGGCGTCGCGGTGACGACGCTCGCCACCCTGCACGCCCTGGAAATTCCGGAAAGCGTCGAGATCGGCATGTTCGTCGTGGACGAGGCCCACTACGCCAAGAACCACGAGACCCGCCGCGCGCAGGCCGTCGCCCGCTGGTGCGCGCGGACGGACAACGTCCTCTTCCTGACGGGCACGCCGATGGAGAACCGGGTCGAGGAGTTCCGCAGCCTGGTCGAACACCTGAGCCCGGAGGTGGCGAAGCGGATCCGGCCGAGCGACGCGGCGCTCGGGCCGCGGGCGTTCCGGGCCGCGGTCGCGCCCGTCTACCTGCGACGCAACCAGCGGGAGGTACTCACGGAACTGCCCGAACTCGTCCACGTCGACGAGTTGGAGGAGTTCAGCCGGGCGGACGCGCGGGCCTACCGGCGGGCCGTCGCGGCCGGGAACTTCATGGCGATGCGGCGGGCCGCGTACGCCGTCCCGAAGCGGTCGGCCAAGCTCAGCCGGTTGGTGGAGCTGGTCGAGGAGGCGGCGGCGAACGAGTTGAAGGTCGTGGTCTTCTCCTATTTCCGGGACGTGCTGGAGGTCGTGCGGCAGGCGGTCCCGCAGGCGCGCGGCCCGATCTCCGGCGACGTCCCCCCGGCGCGGCGGCAGGAGCTGGTGGACTCGTTCACCGCCCAGGCGGGGCACGCCGTCCTGCTGTCGCAGATCCAGGCGGGCGGGGTCGGGCTGAACCTCCAGGCCGCGTCCGTGGTGATCATCTGCGAGCCGCAGGTGAAGCCGACCATGGAGACGCAGGCGGTCGCCCGCGCGCACCGGATGGGGCAGGTCCGGACGGTGCAGGTGCACCGCCTCCTCACCCCCGGCGGCGTGGACGCCCGCATGCTGGAGATCCTCCACGACAAGACCCGGCTGTTCGACGAGTACGCCCGGTACAGCGACCTGGCCGAGCGGACGCCGGACGCGGTCGACATCTCCGAGCAGTCCCTCGCCCGCCGGATCGTCGAGGACGAGCAGCGCCGCCTCGGCACGTCGTCCTGAGACACGTCGTCCGGCCGCCCGGGCATAACCGGCACGAGGCCGCTGTTCACGCGGACACCAGACGATCAGAGGGGATGTCATGGCCGAGGTCAGGGTGGAGCGCACGGGCGACGGGTTCCAGGCCGTCAACGCGCGGGGCGCGAAGGTCGCCATCGGCGACGGCGACACCGAGGGCGTCTTCACGCCGGTCGAGCTGCTGCTCGCGGCGCTCGGCGGCTGCGAGCTGGTGACCGTGGAGCCGCTGACGGCGCAGCGCGGGCACCGGATGGCGCGGCTCGCCGCCCGCGTCCAGGCCGACAAGGTGGCGACGAGCACGCTCGGGACGATCACCGTCACCTACGACGTGGAACTCCCCGAAGGAGACGACAAGGCGGCGGACGTGCTCAAGGCCGTGGCCGAGCGCGTGCACGAGAAGTACTGCACGGTCGGCAACGCGCTCCGCAAGCCGATGCGGGTCGAGCAGGTCGTCTGACCCGGACGGCGTTCTTGTGGGCCTCCGGGACGGCCCGGGTGCGCCGGTCAGGGGGCGGCGCACCCGGACCGGCACACTCGGATCGGCGCACCCGGATCGGCGCACCCGGATCGGCGCACCCAAACGGGCGCGCCCGGATGGGCGGTCAGTAGCGGAGGCCGTGCCCGTACGGGTAGAGGCCCTTGATCGTGACCGGGAGGCGTCCACCGGGCTGCTCGCCGAACAGGACCCGGGCGGCGGCCTTGTGCATGGTCAGGTCGATCCGCTGCGTCCGTGCCGTGGTCCCGTAGGTGGCGATGTAGGCGGGGACGTCCGGATACGAGGCGATGTCGTACGGCAGCCCGATCGCGACCGCCGCCACCGGCTTCCCGGTCGCCCGCAGCGCCTCGACCAGCCTGGCCTGCCCGGCGGGCAGCTTCCCGGACGAGTACGTCGCCACGACGACCCGGTCGGCGGATCCGGCGCGCCGGACGGCCTCGGCGATCTCGGCGTCCGTCGGGTTCGTGGTCGCGGCCTGCCAGCTCTCCACCGGCCCGTCCGCGACCTTGGCGATCTCGTCGGCGAACACGGGGGTCTGGACGACGCCCGCGACGAGCGTCCGCTCCGCGTCGTCCCGCTCGAACGGCAGGACCCGGCCCTCGTTCTTGACCAGCGTCGTCGCGGCGAGGCCCATCTTGAGGGCGCGCCGCTGGAAGGCCGAGTTCCCGGACACCTTCTCCGCCAGCCGCGGGTCGGCGTAGCGGTGCTCTGCCACCTTGTACTTGCACTTGAGCGCGAGGACGCGGCGGACGGACTCGTCCACCCGGGTCCGGCTCAGCGAGCCGTCGCGGAGGGCGTCGGCGAGGGCGCCGACCGCCTCGACGTGCGCGGTGTAGTCGCCGGTCGACATGATCACGTCGGCCCCGGCCTCGACCGCCATCACGGTGGCCTGGCGGGTGCCCCAGTGCTTGGCGATCGCGTCCATGTCCATGGCGTCGGTGACGATCAGGCCGCGGAAGCCCATCTGCTCGCGGAGCAGCCCGGTCAGCACCTTGCGGGAGAGCGTGGCGGGCAGGTCCGGGTCGATCGCCTTGACGATGACGTGCGCCGTCATGATCGCGTCGGCCCCGGCCGCGATGCCGCGCGCGAACGGCGGCAGGTGGACGCTTTCGAGCGTCGCCCGGTCGTAGGTGACGGCGGGCAGCTCCAGGTGGCTGTCGAACTCGGTGTCGCCGTGTCCGGGGAAGTGCTTCGGCGTGGCGATCATCCCGGCCGCGCGGTAGGCGCGGACCTGCGCCTCCGCGAGCCCGGCGACGAGGTCGGTCCGCTCGCCGAAGGACCGGACGCCGATGATCGGGTTGGCGGGGTTCGTGTTCACGTCCGACACGGGGGCGTAGTTCCAGTGGAAGCCCATCGCGCGGGCCTCCGCCGAGGTGATCACCGCGGCCTCGCGGGCGAGCCCGGGGTCGCGGGCCGCGCCGAGGCCCATCGCGTTCGGCAGCGGGGTCGTCCCCTCGCGGACGTTGTGCGTGGTGCCGAACTCGAAGTCGCCGGAGACGAGCAGCGGCAGCCCGAGCCGGGTGCCCGCCGCCCAGTCCTGGATCCGGTTCGCGTAGCGGGCGGCGAGGCCGGGCGTGCGCGGCTCGGACGTGATGACCGAGCCGATCTTGAGATCCTGGATGGCGGTGCGGGTGTGCTCGGACGGCATGCCGTCCGGCGCGTCCTCGGTGACGGCCATGACCATCTGGCCGACCTTCTCCGCGTCGGTCATCCGGGCGAGCTGCGCGTCCGGGTCGCAGCCCCGCGCCGGCCCCGGCGGCGCCTGCGCGCGGACCGGCTGCGCGCGGACCGGCGCGGCGAACGCCAGCGCGAGCGCCGCGGCCGCGGCGATGGACACGATGGTTCGGCCGCCGTTCATCATCAGCCTCCTCCTCGACTCATTGGTCTAGACCAGGCCATGCCAACGACTTGATCAAGAGGCAGATGTTGCCAAAGCTCCCCGCCCCCGGGTGGCGGGGACGGGCCTCAGCCGCAGGTCGTCCCGGCGGCCGGGACGGTCCCCTGGAGGAGATAGGCGTGCACGTTCCGGCGGACGCACGGATCGCCGGTGTCGTAGGCGCCGTGCCCCTCCCCCCTGAGGGTGAGGAGCGTCGCGCGCCCGCCGAGCCTCCGGGTGAGCGCCGCCGCCCACGCGTACGGGGTGGCGGGGTCGCCGGTGTTGCCGACGACGAGGATCGGCGCCGCCGCCGGGGCGGCCACCTCGCGGGCCGCGTCGTCGCCCCGCACCGGCCAGCCGGTGCACTGGAGCAGGCCCCAGGCCGCGGACGCGCCGAAGACCGGCGCGGCGGCGCGGAACCTCGGCAGCAGCCGCCGGACGTCGGCCGGGGTGTAGCGGTCGGTGCCGTCCGCGCAGGTGATCGCGGTGTTCGCGGAGGTCAGGCCGGTGTAGGCGCCGTTCTCGCGGCGGCCGTTCTGGACGTCGGCGAGCATGAGCAGGAGCGACCCGTCGCGGCGCTTGACCGCGTCGACGAGGCCCTGCGCGAGGTACGGCCACGCCTCCTTGGAGTAGAGCCCGGCGGCGACGCCGGCCGTCCCGAGGCTCTGGGTGAGGTGGCGGCGGCGCCCGGACGTCCGCAGCGGCTTGGCGTCGAGCCCCGCCAGGATCCGCCGCGTCGACGCGACGACGGACGGGCCGTCCGCCCCGAGCGGGCAGTCCTTCGGGCCGAGCCGCGCGCAGGCCGCGCCGAAGTCGCGGAGCGCGTGCTCGAACCCGGCGGCCTGCTGGAGCGCGAGGTCGGCGGAGCGCAGCCCGGTGTCGACGGCCCCGTCGAGGACGGCCCGGCCGACCCGTCCCGGGAACTGGTGCGCGTAGTTGCCGCCGAGCCAGGTGCCGTAGGAGATCCCGAAGTAGTTGAGGCGCTCCTCGCCGAGGGCGGCGCGGATCAGGTCCATGTCGCGGGCCGCGTTCACCGTGCCGACGTGGGGCAGGAGCCTGCCGGAGTGGGTCGCGCAGCCGCGGGTGAAGGCGGCGCGGCCGTCGGCGTACGCCTTCTCCTCGGCGGGGGTGTCGGGGCTGTCGTCGCGGGCGAAAAGGTCGTCCAGCGTCCGGGATCCGGCGCAGCGGACGGGGGCGCTGCGGCCGACGCCGCGCGGGTCGAAGCCGACCAGGTCGTAGCGGGCGCCGAGGTCGGCGTACTCGCCCGCGACCTGGGCGAGGGTGTCGACGCCGTCGCCGCCGGGGCCGCCGAAGTTGAACAGCAGTGAGCCGAGCTGCCGCCGCTGGTCCGCGGCGGGCGCCTTGACCAGCGCGATCCCGATCTTCTCGGCGGACTGCCGGGCGTAGTCGAGGGGGACGTCCAGGGTCGCGCAGCGGAATCCGCCGCGCGGGGCCCTGGTCCCGGGGGCGGGACGGGGCAGGCCCTTGCAGCGCGTCCACTTCAACGGCGGGACGATCATCGGCGGCGGAACAACACCGCGCGGACCCACAGCGATCGAACCCGCGCCGTTGGAACCCGCGCCGTTCGAAACCGTGCCGCTGGGAACCGTCTCGCCCGGAACTGTGTCGCGCGGTACCGTTTCGCGCGCCGCCGCAAGCCGATCGCCCGATCCGGAGGCCCCCGCGGCCAGACCGGATGCGGCCAGGGCGCCGATACCGACGGCCACAATGCCGGGTATCGCCGTGAAGTGCCCCATTCGTCCCCCCGTTCATCTCACGGGGGGCGATCGTGATCTACCCAGCGCCTCCTATGCTGACTCCTGATCAACTACATAAGGGTCCGCGCCGGGGGTAGGAGCGGAGAGGGATGTGTCCCTCGGGCTCTCCCCCGAAAGTTCGGATACCGCATCAGGGTCGTACTACTCAAGGCTGAGATGAAGACCATTCGTCGCGGTGATCTCATCGAGGGGGCCCAGCGGCAAAGATAGGTAGCATGGCTCAATCCGCCCCCCCAGCAGCCCGCCGAGACCAGGCCCACCAGGCCGGGTCCGGCGAGCGGCGCAAGCCGGCCGCGACGATGCGGCGCCGCTTGCTCACCGCGCCTCCGGTGTGGCGTGAGCTTCTCCTCGTCGTGCTGTTCTATACGGGCTACACGCTGACGCGCATCGTCCTGGTCCAGGACGGCACCGGGCCCGCGTTCGCGCACGCCGACCAGATCCTGCGCGCCGAGCGGTTCCTGGGGCTGGACGTCGAGCTGCACCTCAACCAGACGCTCCTCGGCGTGCCGTGGCTCGCGCGCACCGCGAACATCTTCTACGCCACGATGCACTTCGCCGTGACGCTCGTCGTGGTCGTCTGGCTGTACCGGTACCGCCCGCGGCACTACCGGTGGCTCCGCACGTCGATCATGCTCGCCACCGGCGTGGCGCTGATCGGGTTCTGGCTGTACCCGCTGGCCCCGCCGCGCTTCCTGCACAGCGAGGGCTTCGTCGACCCGGTGACCGCGCTGCACTCCCTCGGCCTGTACGCGAGCGACGCGTCCGGGAGCCTCACCAACCAGTACGCGGCGATGCCGTCCATGCACGCGGGCTGGTCGCTGTGGTGCGGCCTCATCCTGGTGAAGCTGGCGTCGCAGAAATGGGCCAAGGCGCTCGGAGCGCTCTATCCCGTGACGACCGTGTTCGTGATCCTGTCCACGGCGAACCACTACGTGCTGGACGCCGTCGCCGGGATCGCGCTGATCGGCGGCTCGCTCCTGGTCTCCTGGATCCTCTACGAGAGGTGCCCGGCGCCACTTCTCCTGGCGCGGGCCCGCGTCTCGGACCGCATCGCCCAGCGCACCCGGCGGAGCACGGGCGCCCGTCCGGGCAAGGCGAGCCCCGGCTCGGCCGCCACCGGCGGCGCCACCCGCTCCGGCTGCTAGCCCGTCCCGTGGTCGGCCCGGCGATCTACTCGGCGCCGTAGAACACGCGGTCGACGACGGCGCGGGCGCGCCGCGTGTGCCGCCGGTGGTCCTCCAGCAGGTCTCCCGGACTCGGGTAGCCGAGGACGCGGCCGACCGCGCTGCGCTCCCGGTGGTGGTCGCTCGGCAGCAGGTCGGACGCGCGGCCCCGCACCAGCATGACCGCGCCCCGGATGCGGGTCGCGAGCCGCCACGCCTCGGCGAGGACGGCCGCGTCCTCGCCGTCCAGGAGTTCGGCGGCGGCCGCCGCGTCGAGGGCGTCCAGGGTGCGGGTGGTGCGCAGCCCCGGCACCGCGTGGGCGTGCTGGAGCTGCAGTAGCTGGACGACCCACTCCACGTCCGCGAGACCGCCGGGCCCGAGTTTGGTGTGCAGCCGCCGGTCGGCTCCTCGGGGCAGCCGCTCCGACTCCATCCGCGCCTTCAGCCGCCTGATCTGCCGGACGGCGTCCTCGCCGATGCCGTCCTCCGGCCAGCGGACCGGGTCGATCACGGCGCGGAACCGCTCGCGCAGCCCCGGGTCGCCGATCAGCGGGTCGGCGCGCAGCAGCGCCTGCGCCTCCCACGGCTCCGACCAGCGCGCGTAGTAGGCGGCGTAGGACGCGAGCGTCCGGACGAGCGGCCCCTGCCGCCCCTCCGGGCGCAGGTTCGGGTCGATCTCCAGCGGCGGGTCGGGCGCGGGCAGCGCGAGCAGGCGGCGCAGCTCCTCCGCCACGGCGTGCGCGGCGCGCCCGGCGGCGGTCTCGTCCGCGCCGGGCACCGGGTCGTGGACGAACATGACGTCGGCGTCGCTGCCGTAGCCGAGCTCGTGCCCGCCGAACCGGCCCATCGCGACGACGGCCATCCGGGTGGGCAGCGGCGCCCCCGACGCCGTCTCGATCTTGTGGACGGCGGCGAGCAGCGCCGCCTCGACGGCCCCGGCGGCGATGTCGGTGAGGGCCTCGCCGACCGTCCGGACGTCGGCGAGGCCGAGCAGGTCGGCGACCGCCACCCGGAACAGCTCCCGCCGCCGCAGCGCCCGCACCACCCCGGCCGCCTCCTCCATCCGCCCCTGCGGCGCGTTTCCGGAGCCGCCCTGGGTGTGCCGCCGGACCGCCGCCAGCAGCTCGGCGCGCAGGCCCGCGGCCGGTCGCGGGGACAGGTCGCCGTCGCTGCCGAGCATCGCGACCGCCTCCGGGGCGCGCAGCAGCAGGTCCGTCGCGTAGCGGCTGGAGCCGAGGACCCAGGCCATCCGCTCGGCGACGGTCACCTCGTCCCGGAGCAGCCGCAGGTACCAGGGGGTGGTGCCGAGCGCGTCGCTGACCTGCCGGAACCCGAGCAGGCCCGCGTCCGGGTCGGGGGCGTCGGCGAACCAGCCGAGCATGACCGGCAGCAGCGTCCGCTGGATCGCGGCGCGCCGCGACACGCCCGCCGTCAGCGCCTCGATGTGGCGGAGCGCGCCCGCCGGGTCGGCGTAGCCGAGCGCCTCCAGCCGCGCGCGGGCCGCCTCCGGCGTCAGCCGCGCCTCCTCCCCCGGCAGCCGCGCCACGGCCCGCAGCAGCGGACGGTAGAACAGCTTCTCGTGGATGCGGCGGACCTCGCGGGCGTGCCGCCGCCACAGCGCGGTGAACTCCCCCACCGGGTCGGTGCGCAGCCCGAGCGCGCGGCCGAGGCGGCGCAGGTCGGCCTCGTCGTCCGGGACGAGGTGGGTCCGCCGCAGCCGGTGCAGCTGGACGAGGTGCTCCACCCGGCGCAGGAACCGGTACGCCGACGCCAGCGCCGCCGCGTCGTCGCGCCCGACGTAGCCGCCCCGGGACAGGTCGGCGAGCGCGTCCAGGGTGGCGCGGGCGCGGAGCGTCGCGTCGGCCCGGCCGTGCACGAGCTGGAGGAGCTGGACGGCGAACTCCACGTCCCGCAGCCCGCCCGGCCCGAGCTTGAGCTGCCGCTCGGAGTCGGCGGTGCGCTGGTTCAGGTCGGTCTCCACGCGGCGGCGCATGGCCTGGACGTCCTCGACGAAGCTCTCACCCTCGGCCGCGTCCCACACGATCGGGGTGATCGCGTCGAGGTAGCGGGCGCCGAGGCCCGAGTCGCCCGCGACGGGACGGGCCTTCAGCAGCGCTTGGAACTCCCACGTCTTGGCCCACCGCCCGTAGTAGGCGCGGTGGCTCGCGAGCGTCCGGACGAGCGGCCCCGCCTTCCCCTCGGGGCGCAGCGCCGCGTCCACCTCCCAGAGCGCGCCCTCCTCCGTCGAGGACGAGCAGGCCCGCATCATCGCCGACGCCAGCCGCGTCGCGGTGCGCAGGGCCGCGTCCTCGCCCGCGCCGTCCGCGCCGTCCCGCGCTTCCGCCACGAAGATCACGTCGACGTCGCTGACGTAGTTCAGCTCCCGCGCCCCGCACTTGCCCATGCCGATCACGGCGAGCCGGCACGTCCGGTGCTCGGGGACCTCGGCGCGGCCGACCGCGAGGCCCGCCTCCAGCGCGGCGGCGGCGAGGTCGGCCAGCTCGGCGGCGACGTCCGCGACGTCGGCGACGCCGATCAGGTCGCGGCCGGCGAGGGCGAGGAGCCGCCTGCGGTACGCGACGCGCAGCGCGACAAGCGTCTCGGGCCCGTGCCCGGACGCCACCGGCTCCGCCGCCGTCGGGTCGGCGCCGACCGCCGAGAGCAGGTCGAAGCGGGGGTTCCCGGCGGGCCCGTCGCGGCCGTCGCGCAGCACCTCCCAGTGCCCCGGATGCCGCGCGAGGTGGTCGCCGAGCGCCGCGCTCACCCCGAGGACGGCGGTCAGCCGCTCCCGCGTCCCGGGCTCGGCGCGCAGCGCGTCCCGCAGCTCGGCGCCGACGCCGTGCGCGTCGGCGGCCTCGAACAGCCGGAGCAGCCCGTGCAGCGCGAGGTCGGGGTCGGCGGTGCCGCCGAGCGCGTCGAGGAGGTCGTCGCCGGGCGCGAAGCCGCCGCGCTCGGCGTCCAGCAGCAGCCGCTCCGCGCGGGCGGCGGCGGTGAAGCCGAGCCTCGCCAGCCGTCCGGCGAGGGACGAGCGGCGTTCTGGAGTCCGGGACCCGGTCACCGCTCCACCGTAGACCGGACGCCCCGGTCAGAGGACGGCGAGCAGCCGCTTGCGCTCGAACTCGGTCACCTGGCGGCGGTAGTCCTCCCACTCCTGCCTCTTGTTGCGCAGGAAGAAGTCGAAGACGTGCTCGCCGAGGATGTCGGCCATCAGCTCGCTCCGCTCCATCGCGTGTATCGCCTCGTCGAGGTTCTGCGGGAGCGGCTCTATGCCGAGGGCGCGGCGCTCGGCGACGGTGAGCGCCCAGACGTCGTCCTCCGCCCCGGGCGGCAGCTCGTAGCCCTCCTCGATGCCCTTCAGCCCGGCGCCGAGGATCGCCGCGAACGCGAGGTAGGGGTTCGCGGCCGTGTCCAGCGACCGGAACTCGATGCGCGTCGAGTGCCCCTTGTGCGGCTTGTACATCGGCACCCGGACGAGCGCCGACCGGTTGTTGTGCCCCCAGCAGATGAACGACGGGGCCTCTCCCCCGGCGCCCGCCGCGGACCCGACGTTCCCCCACAGCCGCTTGTAGGAGTTGACCCACTGGTTGCACACGGCGGTGATCTCCGCGGAGTGGCGCAGCAGGCCCGCGATGAACGCCCGCCCCGCCTTGGACAGCTTGTACTCCGCGCCCGGCTCGTAGAAGGCGTTGCGGTCGCCCTCGAACAGCGACATGTGCGTGTGCATGCCGGAGCCGGGGTGCTCGGTGAACGGCTTCGGCATGAACGAGGCGAACACGCCCTGCTCCAGCGCGACCTCCTTCATCACCAGCCGGAAGGTCATGATGTTGTCGGCGGTGGTGAGCGCGTCGGCGTACCGGAGGTCGATCTCCTGCTGGCCGGGGGCGCCCTCGTGGTGGCTGAACTCCACCGAGATGCCCATCGCCTCCAGCATCGTGATCGCGTTGCGGCGGAAGTCGTGCGCGGCCGAGTGCGGGGTGTGGTCGAAGTAGCCGCCCGCGTCCGCCGGCTCGGGCTCGCGGCCGTCCTCCGGCTTGTCGTTGAGCAGGAAGAACTCGATCTCGGGGTGGGTGTAGAAGGTGAACCCGAGGTCGGCGGCGCGGGCCAGCGCGCGCTTGAGGACGTAGCGCGGGTCGGCGAAGCTCGGCGTGCCGTCCGGCATGAGGATGTCGCAGAACATGCGTCCGACGCCGGGCGACTCCGACCGCCACGGCAGCACCTGGAACGTGGACGGGTCCGGCTTGGCGATCATGTCGGCCTCGTACACCCGGGCGAAGCCCTCGATGGCCGACCCGTCGAACCCGATGCCCTCGCCGAAGGCGCCCTCCAGCTCGGCGGGCGCGACGGCCACCGACTTGAGGAACCCGAGCACGTCGGTGAACCACAGCCGGATGAAGCGGATGTCGCGCTCCTCCAGCGTGCGGAGCACGAACTCCTGCTGACGGTCCAAAGCCTTCTCCCTCGACGCTGCCCTGCTACCACGCAGTATGCCCGGTCGCTGTTACCGGGACGTTACGCGCGCGGCGCCGTCCCCGGACGGCGCTGACCGGAACATATCCGACTACTCTCCCTCCCCGACGCGCGCCGCCGCCGGATCGAGGACGCGGGACAGGAACGTCCGGGTCCGCTCGTGGGACGGGTCGTCGATCACCCGGGCGGGCGGGCCCTCCTCGACGACGAGGCCGCCGTCCATGAACGCCACCCGGTCGGCGACCTCGCGGGCGAAGCCCATCTCGTGGGTGACGACGAGCATGGTCATCCCCGTCTCGGCCAGGCCGCGCATGACGCCGAGGACGTCGCCGACCAGCTCCGGGTCCAGCGCGGACGTCGGCTCGTCGAACAGCATCACCGACGGGCCCATCGCCAGCGCGCGGGCGATCGCCACGCGCTGCCGCTGCCCGCCGGAGAGCTGCGCCGGGTACGCGCCGACCTTGTCGGCGAGGCCCACCCGCTCCAGGTTCTCCAGCGCGACGCGCCGCGCCTCCGCCCTGCCGCGCCGCAGCACCTTCCGCTGCGCGATCTCGACGTTGCCGACCGCCGTCAGGTGCGGGAACAGGTTGAACGACTGGAACACCATGCCGATCCGGCGGCGGACGGCGTCGATGTCGACGTCCGGGTCGGTGATCTCGGCCCCGGCGACGCGGACCGTTCCGGCGGACGGCTCCTCCAGCAGGTTCACGCAGCGCAGCAGCGTCGACTTCCCCGACCCGGACGGGCCGATGACGCACACCACCTCGCCCGCCCCGACGCGGAGGTCGATGCCGCGCAGCACCTCGTTCGCCCCGAACGCCTTGCGCAGCCCGCTGATGTCGATCGCGCTCACCGGCACGTCGTCCTGCGGCGCACTGTCCAGCTTCGTCTTGTCCGGCTTCGTCTTGTCCGGCTTCGTCATGGCCGCCTCGCTCCGTTCATCGGGCCTCACGCTGCCGGGCCTCCAGCCGCCGGGCCAGCAGGCTCAGCGGGATCGTGATGAGCAGGTAGCAGATCCCCGCCACGATGATCGGCGTGGTGTTGCCCTCGTCCCCGGCGAGGTCGCGGCCGAACTTCGTCAGCTCCCGCTGCTCCAGCGTGATGCCGAGGAACAGCACGAGCGAGGAGTCCTTGCAGAGCAGGACGAGCTGGTTGGTCAGCGGCGGGATGACGATCCGGAACGCCTGCGGGATGACGATCGACCGCATCGCCGTCGGGTACGACATGCCGAGCGACCGCGCCGCCTCCATCTGCCCTCTCGGCACGGCCTCGATCCCGGCGCGGATCGTCTCGGCCAGGTACGCGGTCGCGGCGAGGCCGAGCGCGAGGCCCGCCTGCCCGGCCGCGCCGCCCGGGACGTTCGTCCCGGGGAAGGCCAGCGGCACGCCGACGCCCACGAAGATGAAGATCAGCAGCAGCGGGAGGCCGCGGAACACCTCGATGTAGACGGTCGCGAACCACCGGTACGGCGGGACGGACGACAGCCGCATCAGCGCCACGACCAGCCCGCCCGCGAGCCCGATGCCGAACCCGACCGCCGTGTAGACGGCGGTGTTGCGCAGCCCGATCGTGATGATGTCGGGGAACAGGCTCTTGGCGACGTCCCAGTTGGCGAAGTTGACCCGCAGCTTCCCCCAGTCGGCGAACGCCGCGACCAGCACGACGACGGCGGCGAACAGCCCGTACTGCCCGCCGAGCGACACCTGCCTGCGGCGCCGCCTGGACAGCCCGCCCGCGCCGGCGGGCCCGGCTTCGGGCTCGGCCTCGGCCGTCACGAGCCGCCGCCCGCCGCCGGCGGCATCGGGCCGATCCACTTCTCGTAGATCCGCTTGTACGAGCCGTCCGACCTGGCCTGCGCGATCACCTGGTTGGTCAGCTTGACCAGCGCCGG
Source organism: Actinomadura syzygii (assembly GCF_008085905.1). Classification (GTDB taxonomy): domain Bacteria; phylum Actinomycetota; class Actinomycetes; order Streptosporangiales; family Streptosporangiaceae; genus Spirillospora; species Spirillospora syzygii. The sequence continues at coordinate 28,149 of NZ_VSFF01000010.1, forward strand.
GTTGTGGCCCTTACGCATCCACATCCCGTACTGCTCACCGGTGTTGAGGTTGGCGACGAGCTCGAACGACGAGTTCGCCGGGTCCTTGAGCCAGCCGCGCACGACCGGGTCGTCCTGGACGATCACGGCGACCTGGCCGGTGCGCAGCCCGTCCAACTCGGCATTGGAGTTGTCGAACGAGCGCGGGTCGAAGCCCTTGCCCCGGACGAACTCCTCACCGGTGGTGCTCGCCTGCGAGCCGAGTTTGAGCTTCTTCGCCTTGACGTCGTCCAGCGACCTGACGCCGCTGCCCTTCTTCGCCATGAGTGACTGGGTGGCGTCGAAGTACGGGTCGGAGACGTCCATGAACCGGGTGCGGTCCGGCTTGATCGTCATCCCGCCCATCTGGATGTCGCACTTCCCGGCGTTCAGCGCCGAGCCCGTCTTCATCGTCTCGAACGGCGTGTCGACGACCTTCTGCGTGACGCCGAGCCGCTTGGCGACGAGGTCGATGACGTCGACGTCGAAGCCGACGACCTTGCCGGTCTTCTTGTCCTCGGACTGGAACGGCGGGTAGGGCAGGTGCGTGCACGAGGTCAGCGCGCCCTTCTCGATGAGCTTCACGCCCTGCACGGTCGCGCCGTCGTCTCCGCCGCACGCCGTGGCGGTCAGCGCCAGGGCCGCGAGTCCGGCCGCCGGCGCCCAGCGCGCGGTTCTTCTGAAGGAGGTCTTCCTGGACGCGGTCTTTCCGGACGGGGTCTTCCTGGACATGGTCCCGCTGGACACGGTGTCCTCCTGGGGGAGCGTTTTTCCTGATCATGACATGGCGGTTCCGGCCGCGACAGTGGCCGGGGCGGCACCCCTCCTGACAGTGCCCGTCCCCTGGTTTCCCGAAAATTGACGTGCCGATCATGCGCCCCGAACGCGGTGATCATTAACGTGGGTCGCGTCGTGGACATCTCTCTTCTTCTCTCGATGACCGACCGGGTGAGCGGGCTGGCCGGCCCGTCCGCGATGCATCCCGAGTCGTGGCGGCTGGGCGCGCGGGTGGAGACCTGGGCGCGCGGCCGGGGCCTCGTGCTCGGGGACCCCGACACCTCGCCCCTCGGCCGGGCGCGCTGCGAGCGGCTCGCCGTCCGCGTGTTCCCGACCGCCGAGCTCGGCGCGGTCGAGCTGTTCGCCCGCTGGCTGACCTGGGCGCTCGCGCTCGACGACGCGCTCGACCACCCGCCGCTCGCGGTCAGCGGCAGCGGCGTCCACGCGCTCTACGACGACCTGACGCGGGCGATGCGGCGCGGCCACGCGCGGCCCGGGGCGCGTCCGCTGGAGGCCGCGCTCGTGGAGCTGTGGGCCGAGACGGCCGCGGACATGAGCCGCGAGTGGCGCCGCCGGTTCATGCTGCAGCTGGAGGCGCACCGGGACGGCTGCGCCGAGGAGTCGGTGAACCGGCGGATCAGGCACGTCCCGGCGGAGGCCGAGTTCGGGTCGCTGCGCCGCCGCGCGTGCGGCCCGTTCCTGTACCACCTCGCCGAGCCGGTGCTCGGCGTCGAGCTGCCCGCGCGGCTGCTGCGCACCCCGCGGTGGAAGACGCTCGCCGACAGCGTCGCCGACGCCGTCGCCTGGTCCAACGACCTCGCCTCGCACGACCTGGAGGCCGACCGCGGCGACGTGCACGACCTGCCCGCCGTCCTCGCCGCCGCGCACGGGCTGGACGCGCCGCGCGCCGCCGCCCTCGTCGCGGACCGGATCGCCGACCGGCTGGAGGACGCCTGGACGGCCGCCCGCCGCCTCCCCGACATGCTCGACCGGCTGGAGCTGACCGTCGCGCAGCGCGCCGCCGCCGCACAGGTCGTCAAGGTCCTGCTGGACACGCCGCGCGCCCACCTCGACTGGCTCGCCGAGTCCGGCCGCTACCAGCCCGGCACCGGCCCCGAGCCGCTGCGCCTGGACGCCCTCGCCTCACTCCGCTGACCGGTCCGCCGCCCGGCTCGCGAGCGCGTCGCCCTCCGGGGTGCGGACGTAGAGGACGCGGCGCCCCAGCCGGTGCCCGTTGACCAGCCCGCACGCGCGCAGGACGCCGAGGTGCTGGCTGACCGCCCCGGCCGTCACGCCCATCCGGCGCGCCAGCTCCGTCGTGGACGCGGGCGTCGCGAGCGCGGCGAGCAGCTCGGCGCGGCGGCGGCCGATCAGCGCGGCGAGCGGGTCGCCGCCGGGTCCGGACGCGCGGCCCGGCGCCTCCCACAGCGTCGCGACGCCGTTCGGCGGGTAGCTGAGCATGGCCTGGTAGGGCGGCACCATCACCGAGACCTGCGGCCAGACGAACGCGCTCGGCACGAGGAGCAGCCCCCGCCCGCCGAGCTCGCCGCGCCAGTGCCAGTGCCGGTCGATGCTGAGCGTCCCGGACCGCCAGGACACCGCGTCGTGCAGGTCGCCGAACACGCCCGCCGCGCCCGCGGCGGCGAGCGCGGCCGTGCGCCGCAGGACGTCCCCTTCGAGCAGGTCGCGGACGCGCGGCCAGAACGGCTCGACGGCCGCCGCCCAGTAGGCCCGCAGCAGCGCGTCGGTCGTCTCCAGGGTCCGCCCCGGGTCGGCGGCCATCGAGCGGCGCGCGGGCGAGGGCACGCCGCCGCGCTCCGTCCAGCTCAGCTCGTCCGCGACGACCTCCGGCGGCGTGGCGCCGACGACGGCCAGCTCCGCGTCCAGGTCGGGCAGCGGACCGGACGGCGGCGGCGTCAGGAAGTCGGGGATGTACCCGGCGGGCCGGACGAGCTCGCGCAGCGGCTCCATGTCGAGGCCGCGCAGCCGGGGCCGGACGGCGTGCACCCACGGCAGGTGCAGCGCGTGCCCGGACGGGTCGGCGAGCACCCGCAGGCTGCGCACCATCTCCCACAGCGGCGAGAACGCGAACCGGACGCGCGCCACGTCGTCCGGGGCGAACACGAACTCGATCATTTCGACCCGATCATTTAGCCCAGGCTAAATGATTACCGCGGGCCGTCCGCAGCGCGGACGATCGGCGGGTGACCACTCTGGACGGCTCCCCCGTCGCCCCTCCCGGACGGTTCGCGGCGTTCCTGCGTCCCCGCGTCGGCGGCTTCCCCCGGACGTTCTGGACACTCTGGGCGGGCACGCTCCTCAACCGGCTCGGCACCATGGTCGAGCCCTTCCTCGGCCTCTACCTCACGACCGTCCGCGGGCTGTCGCTCGCGCAGGCGGGGCTCGTCATGGCGGTGCTCGGCGCCGGCTCGCTCGGCGGGACGCTCCTCGGCGGCGTGCTCGCCGACCGGATCGGCCGCCGCGCCACGCTGACCTGCGCGACCGTCGGCACCGGCGCGGCCATGCTGATCCTCGGCTACGCGCAGGGGATCGCCGCGATCGTCGCGGCGGCGCTGCTGCTCGGCGTCCTGCTGGACATGTACCGGCCCGCGGCGCAGGCGATGGTCGCCGACATCATCTCCCCCGCCGACCGGCCGCGCGCGTTCGGGCTGCTGTTCTGGGCGATCAACCTCGGCTGGGCCTTCGCGATGGTCCTCGGCGGGACGCTCGCCCAGCAGGGCTTCCTCTGGCTGTTCTGGATCGACGCCCTGACCTGCGCCTCGTTCGGGCTGCTGGTCTGGCGGGCCATCCCCGAGACGGGGGTGCGGGACGGCCGCGCCGCCGCCGGGGCGTTCGCCGGGTTCGGGCGCGTCCTGCGCGACCGGGTCATGGTCGGGTACGTGCTGACCTCGCTCGTGTACACGTTCGTCCTCATGCAGGGGCTGACGACGATGCCGCTCGCCATGCGCGAGGACGGCCTCGGCCCGCAGGACTACGGGATCGCGTTCGCCGCCAACGGGGTACTGATCATCATCGTCCAGCCGCTGGTCAACGCCTGGCTGGCGCGGCGCGACCACAGCCTCGTGCTGGCCTGCGGGTTCGTCGGCGTCGGGATCGGCTACGGGCTGACGTCGCTGGCGTCGTCCACGGTCGGGTACACCCTGACGGTCCTCGTGTGGACGCTCGGGGAGATCACCGCGGCGTCCGTGCTGCAGGCGGTCGTCGCCGACCTCGCCCCGGCCGACCTGCGCGGACGCTACAGCGGCCTGTACGGGATGGCGTGGTCGGGCGGCTTCCTGCTGGCCCCGCTCGGCGGCACCCAGCTGCTCGGCCTCGGCGGCGCGCCCGCGCTGTGGCTGACCTGCGCGGGCCTCGCCGTCGCCGCGGCGGCCGGGGTGGCCGCGCTCGGCCCCGCGATCCGGCGGCGCCGCGCCATCGCGCTGCAGGTCGACTTTTCGTCAGAGTGACGAAACCGGTTCCGGCGATCTATCCTTGGACCGTGGCACAGCTCAGGATCGCGCTCGCGCAGGTGAACCCGACCGTCGGCGACCTCGGCGGCAACGCCGACAAGATCGTGCAGTGGACGCGGCGCGCCGCGGGCGCGGGCGCGCACCTGGTCGCCTTCCCCGAGATGGCGCTGACCGGCTACCCGGTCGAGGACCTCGCGCTCCGCGCGTCGTTCGTCGAGGCGTCCCAGCGGGCCCTCGCGGCGCTCGCCCGGCGGCTCGCCGACGAGGGCCTCGGCGACCTGCCGGTCGTCACCGGCTACCTCGACCGCCGCTCGGTCGGCCTCGTCCGCTCCGGACAGCCCGCCGGGGCGCCGCTGGACGCCGCCGCCTGGCTGCACGGCGGCGAGGTGCTGGTCCGCTCGGCCAAGCACCACCTCCCGAACTACGGCGTGTTCGACGAGTACCGGATCTTCGTGCGCGGCGACCGGCTGCCCGTCGTCCGGGTGCACGGCGTCGACGTCGCGACCGTCGTCTGCGAGGACCTCTGGCAGGACGGCGGCCCGGTCAGCGTCACCGGTGCCGCCGGGGCCGGGCTGCTGCTCGCGCTGAACGCGTCCCCGTACGAGCGGAACAAGGACGACGTCCGCCTCGACCTGTGCGCCCGGCGCGCCCGCGAGGCGGGCTGCGCCCTCGCCTACGTCAACATGGTCGGCGGCCAGGACGAACTGGTCTTCGACGGCGACTCCGTCATCGTCGGCGCGGACGGCACGCCGCTCGCCCGCTCGCCCCAGTTCACCGAGCACCTCCTCGTGGCCGACCTCGCGCTGCCCGCTGCCGACCCGTCCGCCGAACCGGGCCGCACCCCGGTCGACGCCCTGGACGGCACGACGATCACCGTCGACCGGCTCGTCCTGTCGCCCGACCCGCTGCCCGCCTACCCGGTCGAGCCGCAGACCGTCGCCGAGCCCCTCGACGACCTGGCCGAGGTGTACGGGGCGCTCGTCCTCGGGACGCGCGACTACGTCCGCAAGAACGGGTTCCGCTCGGTGGTGCTCGGCCTGTCCGGCGGGATCGACTCCGCGCTCGTCGCGACGCTCGCGTCCGACGCCATCGGCCCGGAGAACGTGCACGTCATCCTGCTGCCGAGCCGCTACTCCTCCGAAGGCTCCGTCATCGACGCCGAGGAGCTCGTCAAGCGGCAGGGGCTGAACGCGCGGACCGTCCCCATCGCGCGCATGGTCGAGGCGTTCGAGGAGCAGCTCGACCTGCACGGGCTCGCCGCCGAGAACCTCCAGGCCCGGATCCGCGCCAACGTGTGGATGGCCATGTCGAACGAGCACGGGCACCTCGTCCTGACCGGCGGCAACAAGAGCGAGCTGGCCACCGGCTACTCCACCCTCTACGGCGACTCGGCGGGCGGCTTCGGCCCGATCAAGGACGTCTTCAAGCTCACCGTCTGGGAGCTGGCCCGCTGGCGCAACACCCAGGCGGGGAGGTCGTCGCCGTTCCTGCACCCGTTCGCCGAGGAGCCGATCCCGGAGGCGATCATCCGGAAGGAGCCGTCCGCCGAGCTGCGCCCCGGCCAGCGCGACGTGGACAGCCTGCCGGAGTACGACGTCCTCGACCCGCTTCTCACCGACTACGTCGAACGCGACATGGGCCGCGCCGCCCTCCTCGCCGCCGGGCACGACCCCGCCCTCGTCGACCGCGTCATCCGCCTGGTCGACATCGCCGAGTACAAGCGCCGCCAGTACCCGCCCGGCCCGAAGATCACGCCGAAGAACTTCGGCCGCGACCGCCGCCTCCCCATCACCAACGCCTGGCGCGAACGCTAGCCCCGCCGGGGCGTGACCTCAGCCCTCGCCACGGGTCGTGCGGCCGGAGGCGCCCCAGCGCCGGAGGCCGCACGACCCGACGGCGCAGGCGACCGCAGCGACGCCACACACACCCGCACAGGCAAGACAGCCCGAAACGGCGGCGTGAGGATCGCCTGCGCCGCAACGGGGGTTCCAGGGGGTCGCCCCCCTGGGCTACTCCCTGTGGTGGCTCTCGCCGGGCCAGGTCTCGCCGGGCCAGCCCTGGACGATCTCGGAGGCGTCCGGGTCGACGCCGGGGACGACCTGCTCGCACCACACGACCTTGCCGGCGGCGGTGCGGCGGGTGCCCCAGCGGTGCGCGAGCTGGCTGACGACGAGGAGGCCGCGGCCGTTCTCGTCGTCGTCCTCGGCGCGGCGCAGCCGGGGCAGCGCGGCGGACCGGTCCAGGACCTCGCATACGAGCGTCCGCTCCAGGAGCAGGCGCAGTTCGATGGGGCCGGGCGCGTACCGCAGCGCGTTCGTGATCAGCTCGGACGCCAGCAGCTCGGTCGTGTAGTCGAGCTCCTCCAGGCCCCATTCCTCAAGGCGGGACCGGACGAGGCCGCGGGCGCGGCGGACGGCCGCCGGGTCGGCGGGCAGCGTCCAGGAGGCGTAGCGGTCCTCGGGGAGGCGGCGGAGCCGGGCGATCAGGACGGCGATGTCGTCGCGGTGCTGGTCGGCGTACACCCCGGCGAGGGTGGCCTTCGCGAGGTCCTCCATGGAGTGGTCGACGGAGTCGGGGCCGAAGATCCGCTGCAGCCGGGCGAGGCCGTCGTCGATGTCGCGGCCCCGGTTCTCGACCAGGCCGTCGGTGTAGATGACGAAGAGGCTGCCGTCCTCGACGGTGAACTCGCGGCTCTCGATCGCGGCGCCGCCGGCGACGCCGAGCGGCGGGGCGGGCGGGACCTTGAGGTACTCGTTGTCGCCGTTCGGCCCGGCGAGCAGCGGCGGCAGGTGCCCGGCGGACGCGATCTCGATCGTGCCGGTGGTCGCGTCGTACACCGCGTAGACGCAGGTCGCGAAGTGCGGCTCCTGCTCGCCGAGCTCGATCATCAGCTCGTGCATGACGTGCAGGGCGTCGGCGGGCGGCAGCTCCAGGTTGGCGAGCGTGTGCAGGGCGGTGCGGAGCCGCCCCATGGTGACGGCGGCGCGGACGCCGTGCCCGGCGACGTCGCCGACGATGAGGGCGACGCGGGCGCCGGGCAGCGCGATCGACTCGTACCAGTCGCCGCCGACCTCGACGAGCTTGCTGCCCGGCAGGTAGCGGTGCCGGACCTCGACCGAGGACGGCGCGGACAGCCGGTTCGGCAGCAGGCTGCGCTGGAGCGCGAGCGCCGTGGCGCGTTCCCGGCTGAACAGCCGGGCGTTGTCGATCACGATGGCGGCGCGGGCCGCGAACTCCATGCCGATCTCGACGTCGTAGGCGTCGAACTTGCGGAAGCCTGGGACGCGGGTGCAGGCGATGAAGCCGAGCAGCGTGTCGCGGGCGATCATCGGCAGCAGCACCATCGACACGTTGGACAGCAGCTCGCCCGCCGGGCCGCGCCGCCACAGCCGGCCGATCTCGGACGCCGAGTCGAGGTCGATGTGCGGCAGGTGGACGGGCCGGGCCGTGTCCATGACCTGGCGGTACGGCGTCCCCTCCGGGAACACCAGCACCTCGCCGACCGGGAACGTGGACGTCCAGGCGGCGTTGCCGTCGTCGGAGGTGACCGCGATGCGGCGCAGCACCGCCGAGCCGGACTCGGCGTGCACCTCGTCGGCGGCGACCAGGCTCTCCAGCACCAGCACCGACGCGGCGTTGCAGTAGTGCGGGACGACGACCTCCACGAGGCCGCGCGCGGACTGGTCGAGGTCGAGGGACGCGCCGAACCGGGTGAGCTGGTCGTCCATCAGGGCGCGGCGCATGAGGGCCGGGTCCTGGTAGCGCTCGCTCGGCGGCAGCGCCACGCGGACGAACAGCAGCGCCGAGCGCGTGCTCGCCTCGTCGCCGCCGACCAGGGGCTGCGCGGTGACCACCGCCTCGGTGGTCGAGGAGTCGCCGCGCAGCACGGTCAGCACGCCGGTGCGCTCCTGGCCCGCGTCGCTCGCCTCCAGCAGCGCCTCGAGCTCGGCCTTGGCCTCGTCCCCGACCAGCTCGGTGGCCGGACGGCCGATCAGCTCCTCGGGGGCGCGGCCGAGGACGGCCCTGGCGTTCGGGCCGCATTGCACGATCCGCCGCGTTCCGTCGATGCCCAGGACTAGGGTCCGGGACGCTGAATCGGTGGCGGGCGCATCGCCTCGCGGCGCCATCACGGATCTCACCTGACGCGCTCCCAGACAGCCGGTCGTCTCAGCACTACCCAGCGACAGTATGAGGCATGACACGGTTTCAAGGGGAGAAGATCACACCTACCACGTCGAAATCCGACCGGTATATGCCTCCCCCGGCCACATTCCGGGCACTCGCGCGCCAGCGCGGGCCTGCGCGCCCGTCCGATCCGGGAATGGCGGGGCCTTTCCGAATCGTTCCCTAAGTGGCACGATCGGTCTCGTCTGGGTACGCCACCGTGGCGCCTCAAGACCGGAGGTTCTCGCATGTCTTCTTCTGTCGCGCCCCCCGCGCAGCCGACCGCACTCTACGGCGGTACCAGCGGACGAAGGGTCACCGTACGCGACATCGCCGCCGCGAAGGCGCGGCACGAGAAGTGGCCGATGCTCACCGCCTACGACGCGATGACCGCGCGGATCTTCGACGAGGCCGGGATCCCCGTGCTGCTCGTCGGCGACTCCGCCGCGATGGTGGTGTACGGCTACGACTCGACCATCCCGGTCACCGTGGACGACCTGATCCCGCTCACCGCGGCCGTCGTCCGCGGGTCCAAGCGCGCGATGGTGGTCGCCGACCTGCCGTTCGGCTCCTACCAGACGGGCGTCCCCGAGGCCCTCGCCGCCGCCACCCGGTTCCTGAAGGAGACCGGCGCGCACGCGGTCAAGCTGGAGGGCGGGCGGCGGATCGTCCCGCAGGTCGAGGCGATGGTCGCCGCCGGCATCCCGGTGATGGGCCACCTCGGCCTCACCCCCCAGTCGGTGAACGTCTTCGGCGGCTACCGGGTGCAGGGCCGCGGCCAGGACGGCGAGGAGCTGATGGCGGACGCCAAGGCGCTGGAGGCCGCGGGCGCGTTCTCCATGGTCCTGGAGTGCGTGCCGGAGGACCTCGCCGCGCGGGTCACCTCGTCGCTGTCCATCCCGACGATCGGGATCGGCGGCGGCAACCAGACCGACGCGCAGGTGCTCGTCTGGCAGGACATGGCCGGGCTCACCCCGCGCACCGCGAAGTTCGTGAAGAAGTTCGCCGACATGAACACGCTGCTCAGCGAGGCCGCGCGCAGCTACGCCGACGAGGTCGTCAGCGGCGCCTACCCCGCCCCCGAGCACTCCTACAGCTGACCGAGCGGAGCCTCTCGACGTCCCGCCGCCGGTCCACCCCGGGCGGCGGGACGGCGACCGCCCGCACGGCCGCTCCTCGCCCCGGCGCGGCCGTGCGGGCGCCTTCGTCCCGCCGAGTCCCCAGTGAGTCCCCGGCCGGATCAGACGTCGGTGACGCGCAGCCCGGCGTGCGCCTTGTAGCGCCGGTTGATCGAGATCAGGTTCGCGGTGAACGCCTCGACCTGGTGGGCGTTGTGCAGGCGTCCGCCGTAGACGCCGCGCATGCCGGGGATGCGGCCGGCGAGCGCCTGGACGAGGTCGGTCGCCTCCCGGTCGTCGCCGAGGACGAGCACGTCCAGCTCCATCCCGTCCACCTCGGGGTCGAGCAGCAGCTTGGCGGACACGTGGTGGAACGCGGCGACGACGCGGCTGTCCGGCAGGACGGCGGCGGCCTGCTGGGCGGCGCTGCCCTCCTCGACCGGCAGCGCGAACGCGCCCTTGCCCTTCTCGAAGCCGAGCGGGTTCACGCAGTCGACGACGACCTTCCCGGCGAGTTCCGTGCGCAGCGACTCGAGCGTGGCCTTGTGGCCGTCCCACGGCACCGCGACGATCACGACGTCGGAGCCGCTGGCGGCGACCGGGTTCTCCGCCCCGGACACCGGCAGCTCGCCGCCCGCGGCCAGCTCGTCGGCGGCGGCCTGGGCGCGCTCGGCCCGGCGGGACCCGATCGTCACGCGGTGCCCGGCGAGCGCGAACCGGCGGGCGAGGCCCTTGCCCTGGTCTCCGGTGCCGCCGAGGATCCCGATCGACAGGCCGGTCACGTCGGGGAGGTCGTAGGGCGTCTTCCGCTGCTCAGTCATGCCGCCGAGTCTGCCAGGCGGGTCCGCGGCGGCCGCGCGGCGGGGTTCGGGCACGGGGTGGATCGGCGTGCGTAAAACAACCTTGTTCCACGCGGCCGCTGAGGCACCATGGTGGCCGTGGACGCCGAGCAGATCGTCATGTTGCGTGAGGTGCTGTCGGCCACCGGCTGGCTGGAGCGGACCCGGGAGTTCGGCCGGGCGCTGCGGGTCACGTCCCGGACGCCGGGCGGCCTGCTGCTCGTCGGCACGCCCGGCGACGACCCGTGGCACCTCGCCGCGCACCTGGACGACGAGAGCCGTCTCGCCGCCGTCCCCGGCCTCGCGCCGACCCTGGTCCGCTGGACGCCGCCCGCCGACGCGCCGCCGCACCTGCGGGTCGGGCTGGAGCGGCTGGAGGCGGCGCGGCGCGGGGAGACGCTGTTCGTCGTCGCCGCGGAGGACGCGCCCGTCCCGCTGCTGGAGCGGGTGGACGACGCCCGCCGCGTCGGCGCGACCGTCCTCGCGCTGGAGGGCGGCGACAAGGACCTGCGGGGCCTCGCGCACGAGGCGCTGACCGTCCCGCCGGAGGAGGCGCTGATCTCCTTCGACGGGGCGCAGCACCTCGTCAGCGCGGCGGCCGGGGAGGAGCGGGGGAAGGCGCCGCGCGGGCTCCGGCACCGCCTCGCCAGACTCCTGGACGCGGTGACCGGGCCCGTCGTCGATCAGCCCTGACTCAATCGTCGCCTTCCTGTTTGCGCCATGCCTCGTTGCGCTCGCGCGCCAGGGCGAGCGCGCCCGCGGCGGCGGTCTCCGACCCGTAGGGGCCCATCCGGTCCTTGTCGGGGCAGCCGGGCCCGTGCTCGACCCTCATGTGCTTCAGGCAGAACCACCAGTCGCCGTCGTCACCGGCCATCGGCACTCCTCTCGATCCGGCTCTCGGCACGGGATTCGTTGCCGTGAGCGCGCTGACTACACTCCATCACTATGACGACCCAGCTTCTCCGGCCCGGCAACGTCTCCCCCATGCGCAAGGTGCCGTCGAGCATCCCGCGCCCCGAGTACGTGGGGAAGAAGCGCCCGAAGACCGGCGAGCCCGACGTCAAGTCACCCGAGATCATCGAGCGGATGCGGGTGGCCGGGAAGATCGCCGGGCAGGCGCTGGAGGAGGTCGGCAAGCACGTCCGGCCCGGCGTCACGACCGACGAACTGGACGCCGTCGGCCACGAGTTCATGCTCGACCACGGCGCCTATCCGTCCACGCTGGGCTACCGGGGGTTCCCGAAGTCGCTGTGCACCTCGATCAACGAGGTGATCTGCCACGGCATCCCGGACGACACCGTCCTGCGCGACGGCGACATCATCAACGTCGACATCACCGCCTACATCGGCGGGGTGCACGGCGACACCGACGCGACGTTCCTCTGCGGCGACGTCGACGAGGAGTCGCGGCTGCTGGTCGAGCGGACCCACGAGGCGATGATGCGCGGCATCCGCGCGGCGAGGCCGGGCCGTCGGCTGAACGTGATCGGACGGGTCATCGAGTCCTACGCCAAGCGGTTCGGGTACGGGGTCGTGCGCGACTTCACCGGCCACGGGATCGGCACGACGTTCCACTCGGGCCTGGTCGTCCCGCACTTCGACGACCCGAGCGCGACGACGGTCATCGAGGCGGGGATGACGTTCACCGTCGAGCCGATGCTGACGCTCGGCACCCACGACTACGACATCTGGCAGGACGGCTGGACGGTCGTGACGAAGGACCGCAGGCGCACCGCGCAGTTCGAGCACACGCTGCTGGTGACCGAGGACGGCCACGAAATCCTCACCCTGCCGTGACCGTTCTGTTGATCTAGAGTCCGATTCACGTCCACATCCGGCCGGGAGACCCTCTAGAGATGAACGCCCCAGCGCCGTACGAGCCGAGGGTTCCGTCCGACAGCATGCCGCCGGGGCGCGCGGCGCTCAGCGTGACCTGGGCGGCGCTGCCGTTCCTGACGCTCGGCTACGCCACGCCGTTCACCTTCGCGGCGGCGGCGCTGTGGCGGCGCAGCGCGCACCTGCTGGTGTCCACGGCGGCGTACGTCGGCGTGTTCGCGCTGATGATGGTCCTGGTGCCGGACATGGGCAAGGACGACGGCGCGGAGCGCTACGTCGGGATGCTGATGTTCGTCCTCGCCGTGGTGGGCTGCGCGCACGCGTTCATCATCCGGCGCCGCGTGTTCGACCCGCACGGGCTGTCGGCGGTCGACAACGAGGCCGTGGTCGAGCGCGTCAAGCGGCGGCGGCTGCTGCGCGACAAGGCGCGCGCGCTGGCCGAGTCCGACCCGGGCCTCGCCAGGGAGCTGCGGATCGGGCGTCCCGACCTGCCGCGCCAGTACAACGACGGCGGGCTCGTCGACGTCAACCACGCCCCGCCGGAGGCGCTCACGCTGCTGCCCGGCGTCACCCCCGAGCTGGCCGCGCGGATCGAGCGGGTGCGGGCGGAGACGGGCGGGTTCATGTCCGCCGAGGAGCTGTCGGCGGTGGCGGGGCTGCCGCCGTCCCTCACCGGCGACCTCGCCGACTACGCCGTCTTCATCCGCTGATCGCGGGTACGGATCGGGCGTGACCCCGAAGAAGCGGAAGAACAATAACGACGGCGACCGGCTCGCCGAGTACCGGGGCAGGCGGGACGCGGGGCGGACGCCGGAGCCCGTCCCGGCTGATCGGGCGGCGCCGCGCGGGGACGACGACACATTCGTCGTCCAGGAGCACCACGCGACCAGCCTGCACTGGGACCTGCGCCTCGAACGCGACGGGGTGCTCGTGTCGTGGGCCGTCCCGAAGGGCCTGCCGTGGAGCCCGGACACCAACCACCTCGCCGTCCGCACCGAGGACCATCCGCTGGAGTACGCGACGTTCGAGGGCGAGATCCCGCGCGGCGAGTACGGCGCCGGGACGATGACCATCTGGGACGCGGGCACCTACGAGACGGAGAAGTGGTCCGAGCGCGAGGTCAAGATCGTGATGCGCGGCGCGCGGGTGTCCGGCCGGTACGTGCTGTTCCGGACGCGCGGCGAGAACTGGATGATCCACCGGATGGACCCGCCCGCCGACCCGGGCGCCGAGCCGCTGCCGGAGTCGGTGCGCCCGATGCGGCCGGTCGAGCGGGCGCGGCTGCCGCGCGACCAGGGCGCCTGGGCCTTCGAGTTCGCGTGGGGCGGACGCCGCCTCGCCGCCTACGTCGAGGGCGGCCGGACCCGGTTCACCGACGACCGGGGCCGTCCGGTCGACGGGCCCGGCGGGCTCGGCTCCCGGCTCGGCGCCGCGCTCGGCTCCCGCCCGGCGCTGCTGGACGGGGAGGTCGCCGTCCTGGACGGCCGCGAGACGTACCTGATCGTCGACCTGCTGCACCTGGACGGGCATCCGCTGCTGGACGTCCCATACCGGGAGCGGCGGGAGCGGCTCGACGGGCTCGGCCTGTCGGGTCCGACCTGGCAGACGGCGCCGTGGTACCCGGGCGACGGCGCCGCCGTCCGGGACGCCGCCGCCGCGCAGGGCCTGCCGGGCGTCGTCGCCAAGCGCCTCGACTCCCGCTACGAGCCGGGCGGGGAGTCGGACGACTGGCGCTTCGTCCCCGCCGCCTCCGCGAACAGGTCTCAGTAGGCCACGGTGATGCGGCGGCGGACGGCCTGGTTCTTCTCCAACTCGTCCACGACCGCGACGGCGTAGTCCTCGGCGCTGATGGAGCTGTTGCCGTCGGCGTCGGTGAGCAGGGAGTCGCCGCCGACCCGGAACTCGCCGGTGCGCTCGCCGGGCTGGATCACCGCGGCCGGGGAGATGTACGTCCAGTCCAGGTCGCCGGCCTCGTCGCGGATCAGGTCCAGCAGGGCGCCCTGGGCGAGGGCCTCGCCCTTGTACTCGGCGGGGAATTCGGGCGTGTCGACCAGCCGGACGCCGGGCGCGACCTCCAGGCTGCCCGCCCCGCCGACCACGATCAGCCGCCGGATCCCGGCCTGGCGCAGCCCGGCGAGCACGCCGCGGCCGGCGGCGAGCAGCGGTCCGGTCGCCTCCGATCCGTCGCGGGGCGGGGCGATCGCCAGCACGACGGCGTCGTGGTCGTCGGCGTATTGGGCGACGGCCGCCGCGTCGCTCGCCTCGCCGGGGGCCGTCCCCTCCGCCCCGCTGCGGGTCATGCCGGACACCGAGTGGCCCCGGCCGAGCGCCTCCGCCGCGACGCGGCTGCCGATCATCCCGGTCTCGCCGATCACGAGAATCCTCATCGGTCCTCCTTGAAAGATCATCAGAACGCCATTTGATCATCGCCGTCTTCGAGATTGACGGTATCCTTTGGATACTGGTTACTACAAAGAACCTTTGGTACCCTTTGGAAACCATGAAGGGTGACGCGTTCGATCCGGACTGCCCGACCCGCCTGGTCCTCGACCGCATCGGCGACAAGTGGTCGGTGCTCGTCGTGCTGAGCCTCTCCGACGGCCCGAGCCGCTTCACCCGGCTGCGCGACCGGATCGGCGGCGTCACGCCGAAGGTGCTCACCCAGACGCTCCGCGCGATGGAGCGCGACGGCCTCCTCACCCGGACGGTCTTCCCCGAGGTTCCGCCGCGAGTCGAGTACGCGCTGACGCCCCTCGGGAAGTCGCTGCGGACGCCCATCGAGGCCATCGCCGAGTGGGCGGAGGAGAACGTCGAGGCCGTCGTCGCCTCCCGCGAGAGCCACCTCGTCTGAACCCCCGGCGGCAGAGGGAACCGGGACGGTCCGTACGCCATCAAACGGGCTAAGCGTCCACTTCGGCGCGCCGCCACTGAAACACGGTGGTAGCGGGCTAGAGTCCCGCCCTGGAGCGGGCGGCGGGGACGGGCTGGAAGCGGGGACAACTGCAGATGATGGGCAAGACGCACGCCCTCAGCGGGGCGCTGGCATGGCTCGCGGCCGTGCCGGTGATCGCGCAGGAGGGGCTGCTCGGCGACCACGCGGTGTCGCTGTCGGCGGAGCAGGTCGCGGCGGGCGCCGTCGTCTGCGCGGGCGCGGCGATCCTGCCCGACATCGACCACCACAACGGGCGCATCGCCAACACGTTCGGGCCCATCACGCACCACATGTGCAAGTGGATCGGCAAGCTGTCGGGCGGGCACCGGCACGCCACCCACTCGATCCTGTTCGCCGTCGCGATGGGCCTCGCGATGGACTTCCTCGCCACCCACTACGTCTACGCCTGGTGGGCCTGCCTGTTCATGATCGTCGGCCTCGGGCTGCGCGGGATCGGGCTGGACTTCGAGGGCAAGGAGCCGCAGTCCGCGCTCGCCGACTGCGCGCTCGCCCTCGTCGCGGTCTGGCTGATGCACAACATCGACATGAGCTTCGTCGGGTTCGCGGTCGGGCTCGGCTGCTTCGCGCACGTGGTCGGCGACTGCCTGACACCGCGGGGCTGTCCGGTGTTCTGGCCGCTGCCGTACCGGATCGACGTCCCGGTCATCCCGAAGACGGACGGCAAGGTGGAGCGGTGGGTGGTGATGCCCGTCCTCACGCTCGGCGTCGCCGTCCTCGCCATCCGGTCGGTGCTCGGCGACACGACCACCCAGTGGCTGACCAGGGGCTGACCCGCGCGGGCCGGTGATCAGCCGAGCAGGTCGCCGAACTCGCCGCAGGTCAGCGACATCCAGGGCCGGACGACCTGGTCGTCCCACATGGCGAGGACCATCACCCGCCGCACCCCGGGGACGGTCTGCGCGGTGCACGCGAGCTGCCCCAGGGCGATCCGCGACCAGCCGACCGCGGCGGCGTCGGGCTTGGCCTCGCTCAGCGTCCGGCCGGAGGACACGGTCACGTCGACGTTGATCTCACCCTGCCGGTCCCCCGCCCTGACCGCGACGTTCCGCCCCTCGGGCACCGCGCTGCGCAGGCCGTTGCGCCGCTCCAGGGACGTCACCGGGACGCTGAGCTGCGTGATGCTCAGGTACGGCTGGCCCGGCAGTCCCGGCCGGACCACGGGGACGAGCTTGCCGCCCTTCA
Organism: Actinomadura syzygii; assembly: GCF_008085905.1. Classification (GTDB taxonomy): domain Bacteria; phylum Actinomycetota; class Actinomycetes; order Streptosporangiales; family Streptosporangiaceae; genus Spirillospora; species Spirillospora syzygii. The sequence continues at coordinate 44,506 of NZ_VSFF01000010.1, forward strand.
CCAGGTAGATCGTGAGGGTCGCGGCCTTGCCCGCCGCGACCGGCGGACCGCCCGCGCCGATGATCCCGGTCGGCTGGATCCCGAGGCCCCCCTCCATCGGGACGAGCCGCGCCGTCACCGCCGCGAGCGCCGCCGCCGCGACGAGCACGGCTAGCGCCTTGCGCGGCAGGGTGAACGTCCATGACCGGTGTCTCATGAGGGGCCGTCCCGCCGCTCGTCGTCCCGCCGTTCGTCGTCCCGCCGCTCGTCGTCCCGCTCTTGGTCGTCCTGCTCTTCGGGGAGCCACAGGGTGAAGACGGCGCCGCCGTCCGGGTCGTTGGCGGCGTCCAGCGAGCCGCCGTGCAGCACCGCGTTCTCCCTGGCGATGGACAGGCCGAGGCCGCTGCCCTCGCTGCGCGAGCGCGCCGCCTCCGACTTGACGAACCGGTCGAAGACCACCGCGAGCAGGTCGCCCGGCAGGCCGGGGCCGGAGTCGGACACGACGACCTCCACGCCCGCCGCGCCGTCCCGCCCGGCGCGGCCGAAGCGCAGCGCGACCGGCGGGCGGCCGTGCTTCAGCGCGTTCCCGGCGAGGTTCGCGACGATCACGTCGAACCGGCGCGGGTCGAGGCGCGCGAACAGGTCGGACGGGCCGTCCACGGCGACCTCGTCGTGCCAGCCCCGCGCGCGGAGAGTGGCGGCGACGGCGTCGGCGACGTTCACGTCGTCCAGGACGAGCGCGGCCGCGCCCGCGTCGAACCGGCTGATCTCGATCAGGTGCTCGACGAGCTGCCCGAGCCGCCGGGTCTCGCCCGCGACGAGCCGCGCCGCGGCGCCCCCACCCGCCGCCGCGGCCTCCTCGGCCAGCAGGTCGGTCATCGCGACCATCGAGGTCAGCGGCGTGCGCAGCTCGTGCGAGACGTCCGCGACGAACCGGCGGGACGCGGCCTCCATCGCGCGCAGCTCGGTCACGGTCCGCTCCAGCGCCTCGGCGGTGGTGTTGAACGTGCGGGCGAGGTCGGCCAGCTCGTCGCCGCCGCGCACGGCCACCCGCGTCTCCAGCTCGCCCGCGCCGAGCGCGCGGGCGGCGGCGCCGAGGCGGCGGACCGGACGCAGCACCCCGCCGGTCGCGAGCAGCGCGAGGCCGAGCGCGGCGACCAGCGCGGCGGCGTCCGCGAGCAGCAGCGCGCGGGTGAACAGCCGCAGGTCGGCGGCCTCCCGGCTGAGGCTCGCCGACACGAACACCATCGGCGGGGTCGTCCGCCACGGCTCGTCGGTCGTCGTCTGGTAGCCGGTGGCGCGCGCGCCGACGAGCAGGTAGGGCTTGCCGTCCCGGATGATCCGCTGGAACACGAGCCCGTCCTTCGCGCGGTCGGCGAACTCGCGGGTGACCGGCACGTCGAGCTGCGCCGGGTCGGGGAGCGGCACCGGGCGGGTCAGCGGCACGGGCACCGCGGCGGCGTGCCGGCCGGCGCCCGACAGGGCCTCCACGAGCTGTGCGCGGACGAGCTCGTCCACGTCCGGGGGGAGCTGCGGCGGGATCTGCCGGGCGAGGGTGTCGCGGACCTCGGTCAGCACCGCGTCCTGCGCCCGCTGCAGCATCAGCCGCCTGAGCAGGACGTAGGAGATCCCGGACGCGAGCAGCGCGGCGAACAGCGCGACCGCGGTGAACGCCGCCGTCAGCCGCACCCGCAGCCCGACCGACCGCGGGCCCCGCCCGCCGGTCGCCCGCGTCTCACCGGTCGCCCGCGTCCCGGCGGTCATGGGGCGGCGAACCGGTAGCCGAAGCCCCGCACGGTCTCGATCAGCCGCGGCTCGGCGGGCTCGTCCTCGATCTTCGCGCGGACGCGCTGCACGCAGGCGTCCACCAGCCGCGAGTCGCCCGGATAGGTGTGCTCCCACACCTCGGCGAGCAGGTGCTGGCGGGTCAGCGCCTGGCCGGGGCGGCGCGCGAGCTCCAGCAGGAGCCGCAGCTCGGTCGGGGTGAGGCGCAGGTCGGTCCCGGCCTTGGTGACCTTCAGCGACGTCCGGTCGATGACGAGGTCGCCGTAGACGGAGCGGTCGACGAGGGTGTGGTCGGCGCGCCGCAGCACGGCGCGGATGCGGGCGTCCAGCACCCGCGGCTCGACCGGCTTCACCACGTAGTCGTCGGCGCCCGCCTCCAGGCCGAGGACGACGTCGAGGTCGTCGCCGCGCGCGGTGAGCAGGATCACCGGGAGCGCCCCGCCGCCGCACAGGTCGTCGCGGCGGATCCGGCGGCACACCTCGATGCCGTCGATGCCGGGGAGCATCACGTCCAGGATCGCGATCTCGGGACGGCGGGCGCGCAGCGCCGCCAGCCCGTCCTCGCCGGTCGCGCGGGACGTGACGCCGTGTCCCTGGCGGGTGAGGGCCAGTTCCAGGGCGGTCCGCGCGGCCGGGTCGTCCTCCACGAAGAGAATGCTCGCCACCCGGACATTATTCGCCACCGGAGATCGTCCGCCGCCGAGTGTCACAGGATCCGGACATCGCGCGGACAAGATCATGACAGTGCGCGCCGACGGTGGACGCCATGACGCCCGCCATCGCCCCGCCCCGGATCCCGGCCGGCTCGGCCACGCCCGCTCCCCCGCGTCCCGCGCGGCGGCCGGGGGCCCTGCCGTGGCTGCTCGTCGCGGGGACGGTCGCGCAGGTGCTCGTCCGGCTCTGGTTCGCCCGCGCCCGGACGGGCCCCGCCGCCGACCCGGACGAGACCGGCTACCTCGTCGCGGCCCGGTGGCTCGCGGGCGGGCCGGGCGGCGACCTGACCGGGCACACGTTCTACCAGGGAGGATATCCGCTGCTGCTGTCCCCCGCGTACTGGTTCACGCACGACCCGGCGACGGTGTACACGCTGGTCATGGGGATCAACGCGGTGCTGGGCGCGCTGCTGTTCCCGCTCGGGTACGCGGCGGCGCGCCGTTTCGGGTTCGGCCGCCGCGCCGCGCCGCCCATCGCGTTCGCGGCGGCACTGCTGCCCGCGACGACGTTCTTCGGCGCGTTCGCGCTCGCGGACGCGGTCCTGCCGGCGCTGGTGCTCGCCTGGCTGCTGGCGCTCGACCGGTTCGCCCGGCACGGCCGGGCATCGGACGCGGTCGCGGCGAGCCTCGCGGCGTCGTACATGGCGACCGTCCACACGCGCGGGACGGTGCTGCTCGCCGTCCACGTGGGCGCCTTGATCGCGGTGGCGGTCACGCGGCGAAGCGTCCGCGCGGCGGCCGTCGGCGGCTGCGCGGCGGCGGCCGGGCTCGCGGCGGGCACGGCGCTGAACGCGCACGTCCGCGCCGCGCTGTATCCGAGGGGCGCGCGGGACCTCGCCGAGCTGCTGGAGACGCGGCTCGCCTCGGTACCCGGCCAGGAGTGGGCGCTGTCGGGCGCGGCCGGGCAGGTCTGGTACCTGATCGTCTCCACCTGGGGACTCGCCGGGGCGGGCCTCGTCGCCGTCGCGGCGGTGCTCGTCCGCCGCCGCGCGGCCGCCGCCGACCGGACGATGGCGGCAGTCGTCCTGGCGGCGACGTTCGGGATCGCCTACGCCTCGTCCGCCGCGCTCCCCGACGAGCACCGGGTCGGCAACTTCGCCTACGGCCGGTACCTGTCGTGCGTGGCCCTCGTGTACGCGCTGGCGGGGGCGGCGGCGCTCGCCCGGTCGCACGGCCGGACGGCGCTCCGGCTCACGGCGGCGGCCGTGATCGCCGTGGAACTCGCCGGGCTGTGCGTCACCGCCTACGCGGGCGAGCGGCTCCGCACCCACAAGTTCATCGGCTTCGACTTCCCGGAGGTCATGTTCCTGACCGGCGACCGCGCCGCGCTGCACCTCCAGGAGGCGACGCTCGTCGCGTGCGCCCTGCTCTGCGGTTTCCTCGCGCTGTCCAGGCTCGGCGGACGCCGCGCCGTGCCCGCCATGGCCGCCGCCCTCGCCGTCGTCGGCCTGGCGGCGCTGACGTCCGCGATGGGGCCGTCGCCGCGGCGCCAGTCCCCGCCGCCGCCGTTCCCCGGCCCGGCGGCGGGCGGCGTCGCCGCGGACGTGTCGCTCAACTGGGTCGCCAAGGTCAAGCTGCAGGTCCCGGTGTGGTGGACGCGCGTCGACCGCGTCGACATCCGCGCCGGACGCCCGCCCGCGGAGGGCGTGTGCACGGTCGTCGTCGCCCTGCCGGACGGGACGCCGCCCGAGGCGTCCTGGCCCGGGCACCCCGACGGGTGGCGCCCGCACACGGGCCGGACAGGACCGGACGGCTGGGTGAGCTGGCACGCCCCGTCCTGCCCGGCGGCGCGCGGTCAGTAGCGGGTGACCAGCGCGATCCGGTCGTGGTCGACGAGGAAGCCGTCCGAGACGAACGTGACCTCGCCGCCGTATTCGAGGGTGGTCTCGATGGCGTCGTCCACGGCGTCGTCGACGACGTCCGCGCCGCGCAGGACGCCGGGCATGCCCTCGACCGGGACCAGTTCGCCCTCGGCCTTCACGGCGGGCGCGTAGTAGCCGCGTTCGACGACCAGGTGCTCGCCCCGTCCCTCCTCCACCAGCCGGGTGACCTCGCACAGGCCGCCCGCGTACCGCTGGATGCTGCGCGCCGCCTCCAGCTCGGACAGCACGCCGACCTCGCGGAGGTCCTCGTAGGCGGCGAGCGCCGGGCGGGCGGCCTCGGCGAGCGCGCTCGGCGCGGCGCCCTCGAAGCTGCCGTCGACGCGCCCCGCCACGGTCAGGTGCGGCCCGGCGGCCTCGTCGAAGAACGCCTGGTGGCGGGTGACGCCCGCGACGATCAGGGGGCGCCGGTCCCGGGCGAGCACGTGGTCGAGGGCGCTCGCCGCGTCCCGCATCAGGCGGCGGTGCCGCTCGCTGTCGCCGCCCTGGGCCGGACGGCGCGACTGCCGTCCCGACCCGGCCTCGTCGATCTGCTCCGGCTCGACGGGGAACCCGTCGGCCGCGTGCTCGGTCAGGTCGTCGCCCCGGCCGTCCCAGAGGCGGACCCGCTGGTCGGACAGGGACAGCAGCCAGTAGCGCCGGGCGCGCGTGTAGTCGGCGACGAGGTCGCGGGTGGCGAAGCCGGTGTCGACGACGACTCGCTCGTCCACGTGCTGGGCGATGGTGAAGGCGTGGTGCTCGCCGCCCGGCGCGGCGAACAGCACGAGGCCGTCCGAGGCGTGCCGCGGGTCGGTCTCGTCGGCGGCGTGCTCCAGGCCGCGCAGCACGTGGTCGGCGGTGTCGGCCGGGACGCGGGGGTCGGCGCGCAGCCGGCGGCGCACCTCCGCGAGCAGGTTGCGGAGCCGGATGGGGTCCTGCCGGTTCTCCGGGGCCGAGCGGTGCGTCGGCAGCAGCACCGACACCGCGGGGTAGGCGCGCGGCTTGCGCAGCTCGGACAGGGTGACAGCGTCCATGATCCCCCGATCTGTTTGCTTTTGCCCTTTATGCTTTTCTAGCTACTCGCAGGTAAACAAGGCGTAAGGCGCAGGTCAGAGCTACGCGATCAACCGGTGCGATCAACCGGGCGTGATGAACGAGGTCTCGTAGGCGAAGATCACCGCCTGGGTGCGGTCGCGTGCCTGGAGCTTGCCGAGGATGTTCCCGACGTGCGTCTTCACCGTCTGCGGGCTCACGAACAGCTCCTGCGCGATCTCGGCGTTGGAGCGCCCCTTCGCCATCAGGCGCAGGACGTCCCCCTCCCGCTCGGTCAGCCGCTCGTGCCAGCGCGTCGCCCCGCTCCCGCCGCCCGCGCCGCCGCGGGACGGCCCGTGCCGCGCGGCCAGCTCCCGGATCGCCGCCGGGAACAGCAGGCTCTCGCCGTGCGCCACCATCCGGATCGCCCGGAGGATCTCCTCCGGGCGCGTCCGCTTGAGCAGGAACCCGTTCGCGCCCGCCTTCAGCGCGTCGTACACGTACTCGTCGTTCTCGAACGTCGTGACGACGATGATCCTCGGCGGCCCGGGGGCGGTGCCCGGGGGGCGTGGGGGGTCGTCCCCCCTCGGGGGATACGGCGCGGTCTCCAGGATGCGGCGGGTGGCCTGGATGCCGTCGAGCCGCGGCATCCGGACGTCCATCAGGATCACGTCGGGGCGCAGCCGCCGGACCGCATCGGGCACCTCGGCGCCGTCCGCCGCCTCGCCGACCACCGTCAGGTCGTCCTCGGCCCCGATGATGGCCGCGAGCCCGGCCCTGATCAGCCGCTCGTCGTCGACCAGCAGAACCTTGATCGTCATGTTCCGGACCTTAGCGGCAGCGAGACGCGGAACCGCCAGGCGTCGCCCTCCGGGCCCGCGCTCATCTCGCCGCGCAGCACGGTGACCCGCTCGCGGACGCCGCCGAGCCCGCGTCCGCCGCCGTGCCGGGCGGCGTCGCCGCGCACCGCGCCGAGCGGGTTGCTCATCTCCATCTCCAGCCGTTCGCGCTCGACCCCGAGCCGGAGCCGTACGGGGACCCGTCCGGCGTGCCGCAGCGCGTTCGTCAGCCCCTCCTGGACGATCCGGTACGCCTCCCGCGACACCGCCACCGGCACGTGCTCCACCTCGGGTCCCACCTCCGCGTCGAGCTTCACCCCGGCGATCCTGGTCTGTTCGAGGAGCCGTCCGAGGTCCTTCAACGTGGCCTGCGGCGCCTTGCCCGCCGCGTCGTCGCGCAGCAGCCCGAGCACGTGGTCGAGGTCCTCCAGCGCCGCGCGGGCGGACTCTTCGATCGCGCCGAGCGCCTCCCGGGCGAACGCCGGGTCGCTGTCGAGGACGCGTCCGGCCGCCGCGGCCTGGAGGGTCACGACGCTGAGCGCGTGCCCGACCGAGTCGTGCAGCTCCCGCGCCAGCCGGTTCCGCTCGGCGAGCTTGACGGCCTGCGCCTCCACCTCGGCGAGCCGCTCCGCGGCGGACGGCCCGAGGAACCTCGGTGCCAGCCGGGACATCAGCCGTCCCGCGCCGACGATCAGCGCGAGCAGCGCGGCGAGCGCGGCGAGCCCGATCAGCGGGGCGGGCCACTGGTGCCAGGTGGGCTGCCAGCCCCAGGCGTTGAGGAAGTTCTCGTCCCAGCGCACCCAGGGCGCGGCGACCATCACGAACGCGAACGGCGGCACGGCCAGGCTCAGCCCGCTGACCAGCACGCCGACGCCGAGGTGCAGCCCGAACCACGCGCCGGCGCGGCGGCGGCTCTCCCACGTCCGCGCGGACGCGGGCGCGAGCGCCTCGCTCGGCCCCCTGAGCAGCTCCTTGGCGAGCGCCCCCTCCAGCAGCCGGACGGTCGGCACGACCCCCGTGACGAACGTCGCCGCCGCGGGCATGACGAGGAGCCCCAGCACGGCCTTGACGACGCCGCCGCCGAAGGGCAGCAGCGGGATGAACAGGGTGATGCCGAGGAACCAGTACGGCATCAGCAGGGCGCCGCCCACCACGAGGTGGGACCAGCGCAGCCAGGTCGTCCGCTGGACCAGCGGCCGGAGCACGCGCGTCACACGACGATCCTGGCAGACGCGCCGACCGCCCTTACTCCCCCGCGAGAGGGAGATCCCAGCTCAGGGCGTCGCGCCGGACCCCTGCTCGCCCGCGGGCTCGCCGGGCTCGGAGGATTCGGCGGGCTCGGCGGCGACCTCGGCGGGCACATCGGCGGGCACATCGGCGGGCTCGGCCGCCGCCCGGTCGCGCTCAGCGAGCTTGGCGAGGCGGGCATTGTAGACGGCGAGCTCGTCGTCCTCCGAGTGCCCGGTGGCCGCGGCGCGGTCGGCCTTGCGGTCCAGGCGGCGGGCCTGCCGCTGGTCGTCCATGTACCACTGCACCGCGAGGACGAGCAGCACGATGAACGTCGGCACCTCGCCGAACCCCCAGGCGATCGCGCCGCCGGTGTGCTGGTCCTTGAGGACGGTCGTCCCCCAGGGCGGGTCGACGGCCGTGTACCACCCGCGGGCGAGCGCCTGGCTCATGTTCATCAGCGCGATGCCGAAGAAGGCGTGGAACGGCATCGTGACGAACAGCAGCAGCAGGCGTCCCGGATAGGGCAGCCTCTTCGGCGCCGGGTCGACGCCGAGCAGCACCCAGAAGAACAGGCTCCCGGCCAGGAGGAAGTGCACCGTCATGGCGATGTGCCCGAGATGGTTGCGCATCGCCTTCTCGAACAGCGGCGTGAAGTACAGCGCGAACGTGCTCACCACGAAGATCACCGTGGCCACGCCGGGGTGCGCGAGGACGGCGACGTACCGGCTGTGCAGCATCGTGGTCAGCCACTCGCGCGGCCCCCGGTCGCCGCGGATCCGGGCGGGCTTCAGCGCGCGCAGCGCCAGCGTCACCGGCGCGCCGAGGACGAGGAAGATCGGGACCAGCATGTTCAGCACCATGTGCTGCGCCATGTGCACGCTGAACAGGATCGGCGCGTACTTGGCGACGCCCGTCTGGGTGACGATCACGATGGTGACGAGCCCGAGGAGCCAGGACGCGGTCCGCAGCGGCGGCCAGGAGTCGCCGCGCCGCCGCAGCCGCACGACCCCGGCGAGGTAGAGCCCGCCGAGGACGGCGACCAGCGCCGCGAAGAACAGGTCGAACTGCCACAGCGTGGCGAGCCGCGCCGGAGTGATCTGCGGCGGCATGTCGTAGCCGAGCAGCGCCTTAACGGCCGTCTCCGGCTCGCCGGGCGCGGGCGGCGCGGTGCGCGCCAGCGCCACGGCGAGGCCCATCGTCCCGCCCATCACGGCGGCCTCGACGGACGCGAGCCGGGCGAACGCCCACGGCCTGCGGTCCTCGATCGCGGGGAGCGTGCGGGTGCGGTGCCACCAGCCGAACCAGCCGAGCGCGCAGAACGCGGCGATCTTGCCGAGGGCGAGCCGCCCGTACTCGGTGTCGACCAGCTCGACCGGGTCGGGCAGCCGGGCGATCACGTTCACCAGGCCGCTGACGCCGACCGTGACGTAGCACCACAGCGCCATGCGGCTGAACCGGTCGGCCATGAGGCCCAGCCGGTCGCGGCCGAGCATGGCGTGGACGCCGACGATCGCGAGCCCGCCGACCCACGGCGCGACCGCCGCCACGTGCAGCGCGACGCCCGTCGTGGCGGTGGAGTGGTTGGCGGCGGACGCCGAGTGCCCGGTCAGCGGCGCGGGCAGCAGCGCGACCGCGGCCAGCGCGAGCAGCCCGAACGCGGCGGCGGGCGTGGTGGTGGTGCGGGCCAGCAGCGCGACGACGACCGCCAGCAGCACGACGATCATCAGCGCGGTGCCCTGCGGCAGCGAGCCGACGTAGCTGCTCAGCTCGCTGCCGGTGAGGACCTGCCCGACCGGCTGGCCGAGGACGTCGGCGACGGTGAGGACGAGGGTGGCCGCCGCGGCGGCGGCCCAGGCGGCGGCGAGCCAGGACGCGGCGCGCAGGTACCCGGTCGCGTCGCCGGACAGCCGTCCGGGGCCGCGCCCGGCGCCCTCGACGGGCAGCAGCGCGGCGGCGGCGAGCAGGGCCCCGACGGTCAGCGCGGACAGCAGGTCCATCGCCGTCCGGGACGCGGGGAGCCCCCACCGGGTGACGGCGCCCGCGTCGCCGAGCCCGGGGATGACCTTCTCGGTGACCGCGCCGCCGAGGACGAGCCCGGCCACGAGGACGGCGCCCGCCGCGGCGACCGCGACGGCCGCGGCCCGCCAGACGCCCAGGCTGCCCTTCGCCACGTCCGGCTCCTACTCGCTTCCGGTGGAGGCGGGCTGCTTGTCGGCGGCGGGGGCCGCCGGGTGCTTGCGCTTGGCCCGGAACACGATGCCGACGCCGACGCCGACGCCCACGACCAGCCCGCCGATGATCAGCCCCCAGAGGAGCATGTTGGAGCCGGAGTCCTTCTTGTCCGCCTCCGCGGCCTGCTGCTGGTCGATCTTCAGCGGCTGCTCGTCGGTGGTGGCGGCCTGCCCGGTCTGCTGCTCCGCGCCGACCCCGCCCGCGGACGGCGGCGGCGCGGACGGCTCGGACCCGCCGCCGGACGAGGTGAACGTCAGGCCGTCGCCCTCGATCGCGTGCCCGTCGGCGCCGACGACCCGGTAGGCCACCGTGTACTTCCCGGCGGGCAGCGGGCCCTGGACGTTCTGCACCACCTCGGTCCCGCCGGACCCGGAGTGCTCGGCCGGGCCCTGCTCGTAGGTCTTGCCCGCGTCGTCCTTGACGATCACCTTCGCCATCCGGATCTTGTCGCTGAAGACGAGCGTGACCTTGACGATCCCCGGCATCGTCGCGCCCTTGGCCGGAGTGCTGCTCACGAGCCGGGTGTGGGCCAGCGCGGGGGGCGCGGCGACGGCGCCGAGCGCGGCGGTCAGGGCGGCGACGAGAGCGAGGCGGCCCAGGGGCCGGCGGGTCTTGAGGATGTTCATGAAGGCCGGGTTCTCTAGTGGGGACGTCGGGGCTCCGTCCACCCTACTGAGGCCGGGGCCGTGACACGTCCCGGGTCACAGAACACGACGAAACACGCGATCAAGGCACTCCGCCGGGCCCTCGCCGGGACGGCTCGGGCTCAGTTGCACCCGCAGTCGCAGTCGCAGCAGTCGCACCCGTCGCAGCAGTCGCAACAATTGCAGCAGTCGCAGCAGCCGTCGCAGTTGCCGCAGCCTCCGTCGTCGCAGCAGTCGGCGTGCCGGGTGCACCAGCAGCGGTCCCCGCACGAGTCGCCGTGGTGATCGCTCCACTCGGGCTGGAAGACGCCGCAGGTCACGCAGACGAGCGTCCCGGTGAAGCACGGGACGGGCCATCCCGGTCGCGGCCCCCGCGGCCCCTTCGGGCCCCGCCGCGACGCCTGGACGGACTCGGCGAAGACGTGGTCGAGCGACCGTCCGGCCTCGCGGTCGAGCAGCGCCCGGACGAGCCGCGGCCGCTCCAGCTCCAGGTCGGCGAGCGCCAGCCGGAGGCCGCGCAGCGCGTCGTCGGCGTGCCGGCGCGCCTCGTCGAGGCCGGCGCCGGTGGCGAGGAGCGGGTTGTAGGCGCCGCTCTCCCGGTCGTCGGCGAGGTCCTCGACGGCGTCGATGAGGTGGGCGAGGCGTCCGAAGAAGCGTCCGGCCTCGGCGAGGGTCTCGGCGTTGGACTCCCTGCCCGCGAGGACGGCCGTGTGCGCGAACACCGCCGCGACGGCGGTCTCGGCGGGCTCGGTCAGGTCGAGCAGGCCGAGTCCGGGGGCCGCTTCGAGGACGGGCTGCCGCGCCACCGCGTCCCGCAGCACCGACGGGTCGAACCCGACCGCCGCGCCCGTGCGCCCGCCCGCGGCGTCCCACCGGTCGGCCATCCGCCCGGCCGCGGCGGCGACGAGGCGGCGCGCGTAGGGGCCGTCGCCGTCCGCCACGTGGTCGCGGGTCTTGCCCGCCGCGAGCAGCAGCGACGCCGCCGCCGCGAGCTGCGCGCCCTGCGCCCGCGCGGTGACGACCTCGGCGGTCCGCATCCCGCGCAGCGCGCACGGCCCGGCCTTGCGCCGCGGCGACAGGTCCGGCGCCTGCGCCTCGACCAGCACCGAGACGAGCAGCCCGTCGTAGTTGGTGACGAGCCGCGCCGCCTGGCCGTGCTCGGCCCGCAGCGTCAGGCACAGCCCGCAGAGGTGCGCCATCCAGTCCTTGAACAGCGACCCGCACAGAACATGACGGCATGGCCGGACGACACCGAACACCGCAGACTCCCCCACCTCAGGCGATACGCAGGAATATGGACGCGGCACCGCCCGCGCGGGTTCGCCCCGACAGTTCCGAAGCCGCTAGACGCCGACGCAGGTGAGGGCGCGGCGGTAGGCGGCCATCCGGGGCGCCTCGGGCGCGCCCGTCTCGGCCAGCACCTCGGCGAGGTCGAACCACGCCTGCGCGGCCTCCCGGGACGACTCCATCTCCTCCAGGCACGTCGCGGCGCGGGTCAGCACCTCCACCGCCCGCTCCCGGCGGCCGAGCCGCACCGACGCCTCGCCGAGCACGGTCAGCGCCCCGGCGGTGGCGCGCCGCGGCGCGTCCCCGAGCAGGTCGAGGGCCTCCTCGGCGAGCCGCACCGCCTCGGCGGGCCGGCCGAGCGCCGTCTCCGCGCGGGCCAGCTCGGTCAGGCACCAGGCGACGTCGATCTCCCCGGACGAGCTGGCGCTGATCTCGCCGCGCACCCGGCTGAGCAGCTCGCGGGCGCGGACCGCCTGGTCCGGCCGGGCGCGCAGCAGCAGCCCGGCGTAGATGACGCGGAGCCGGCTCAGGTCGCGGGGGTCCTCGTCGTCGCCCGCGAGCATCAGCGCCCGCTCGGCGAGGGCGACGCCGTCCTCGTACTCGCCGCGGATCTCCGCGACGTAGGCGGCCTCCCAGTAGGCGACCATCCGGGCGCGCGGGCTGCCGATCCGCTCGGCCCGGTCGACGAGCTGCGCGGCGAGCTGCCGGGCCCGGACGAGGTCGCCCCGCTCGATGAACGCGGCGAGCAGCGCCGCGCCGAGGTGCACGGCCGCGTCGGTCGAGTCGGCGCCGGTCGCGATCAGGTGCCGCAGCGCGTTCTCGGCGGCGTGCACGCCCGCGCTGATGTCGCCGCGCTCGCGCAGGCAGCGGCTCAGCGCGACGTGCACCTTGGCCCAGTGGTCGAGGTCGGTCTCCGCCGACGCCTCCTCGGTCAGCCTGGTGAGCTGGGCGATCGCCTCCTCCAGCTCGCCCGCGGCCTCCAGCGCGAGGGCGTGCCCCCAGCGGGCCTGGTGCAGCATGTCCGGCAGCGCGACCGCGTCGGCGCTGGCGAGCACCTCGGCGAACCTCGCCCGCGCCTCGGCCGCCGCGCCGTTGCTCAGCGCGATCTCGGCGTAGTCGAGGGTGACCCGCAGCTCGTCCACGACGTCCTCGCTGACGCCGCTGACGAGGTAGGTCGCCGAGCAGTTCAGCTTGGCGGCGAGCAGCTCGACCACGCTCGGGGCGGGCACCCGCTTGTCGCTCTCGATCAGCGAGATGTAGCTGTCGGACAGCTCGGGGAAGGCGAGCTGCGCCTGGCTCACGCCCTGCCTGATCCGCAGGGCGCGGATGCGCTGCCCCAGTGTCTCCCGATCCATCGTGTGTCCACCGCCTACAGAGTTCTCAGCTCGGGGTGCTCGCCGGCCGCGTGGCGCGGGGCGAGTGAGCAGAAGCCGGTCCGATCCCATCGATGCCCATACCGATGCCCATGGTGCCGACATGACGCCCGGTCACGGCCGCGATCCGGCGAATCGGTACCGAAGCGTGTTCTGCATCCGGGCAGGCTATAGCGGACGGACCGCCCCCGTCACGCCGCCGTCACATCCGCGGAACGCCGGACGGACGCCCAGGCCGGACCGGTGCGGGACCCCCGCGGCCGCGGCGGCTAGCCTGTGCACCGCGATTGCGACACCGTGCTGCCGAGAGCGGAGACCCCGTCATGCCAACGATCAAGGCCGCGGCGACCGACGATTCACCGCCCGCGGGCGGCGGCGGGCCGCTGGACCGGCTGTTCGACCTCACCGGCCGGCGGACGACGGTCGCGCGCGAACTGCGCGGCGGCGTGACCACGTTCTTCGCGATGGCCTACATCATCCTGCTGAACCCGATCATCCTCGGCGGGGCGAAGGACGTCACCGGCGCGACGCTGTCGATCCCGCAGCTCACCACGATGACGGCGCTGTCCGCCGCGGTCGCCACGGTGATCATGGGGCTGGTCGGGAACGCTCCGCTCGCGCTCGCCGCCGGGCTCGGCATCAACGCGGTCGTCGCGTTCCAGGCCGCGCCGGTGATGACCTGGCCGCAGGCGATGGGCCTCGTCGTGATCGAGGGCGCGGTGATCGTCGTGCTGGCGCTCACCGGCATCCGCGAGCGGATCATGAACTCGATCCCGCTGGCGCTCAAGCACGCGATCGCGGTCGGCATCGGCGCGTTCATCGCGCTCGTCGGCTTCGTCGACTCCGGGTTCGTCACGTCCAGCGCGACGAGCCCGCCGCTGACGCTCGGCACCGGCGGGCACCTCGCGACGTGGCCCGCGCTGGTGTTCGCGCTGACACTGCTGCTGATGATCGTCCTTTATGTGCGGCGGGTCCCGGGCGCGATCCTGATCAGCATCATCGCCGGGACGGTCGGCGCCGTCCTCATCCAGGAGAACACGTCGATCAAGACGGGCGGCTGGGGCGTCGTCACCCCGAACATGCCGGAGAAGCTGTTCGCCCGGCCCGACTTCGGGCTGTTCGGCGAGATCGACCTGTTCGGCGGGTTCGGCAGGGCCGGGGTCATCACCGCGCTGGTCGTGCTGTTCACGCTGGTGCTGTCCGGGTTCTTCGACGCGATGGGCACGATCCTCGGGATCAGCGACGAGGCCGGGCTCGTCGGCCCGCAGGGCGAGGTGCCCCGGCTCGGGCGGATCCTGTCCGTGGACGGCCTGTCCGCCGCCTTCGGCGGGATCACCAGCTCGTCCGCCAACACGGTGTTCGTCGAGTCGGCGGCGGGCGTCGGGGAGGGCGCCCGGACGGGCCTCGCCAACATCGCCACCGGCGCGCTGTTCACCGTGACGCTGTTCCTCACCCCGCTCGCCGCGACCGTCCCGGCGCAGGCCGCGGCGCCCGCGCTGGTCGTCGTCGGCGCGCTGATGATGACGCAGGTCGCCAAGGTCACCTGGGACGACCTCGAGATCGCGATCCCCGCGTTCCTCACCATCGTGCTGATGCCGTTCGCCTACTCGATCACGATCGGGATCGGCGGCGGGATGGTCAGCTACGCGCTGATCAAGGCGGCCAGGGGCCGGTGGCGCGAGGTGTCGGTGTGGCTGTGGCCCGTGGTGCTGCTGTTCCTGATCTTCTTCGCGATCGAGCCGATCGAGCAGTGGCTGGACGTGCGGTAGCCGCCCGGCGCCCCGTTTCCGCCGGTTTCCGGCCCGCCGCCGTGACTCCGCGTCCGGCTGTCTGCCCATTCCAGCACCTGGCACGCGTTCGCGGGTGTCAAATAGTGCCGTCATGGCGTAAGCAGAAGGTAGGGCCTTACCCCCCGGCGTGAAAGGCGTGGCTGTGGTGTCCGCGGACTCTCCCCCTCACCCGTCTCCGCCGGGTCACGTCCTGCTGGCGCCCGACAGGTTCCCCGGGGCGCTGACCGCGGCGCAGGCCGCCCGGCACCTCGCGGCCGGGCTGCGCCGCGCCCGGCCCGGCGTCCCGCTGGTGGAGCTGCCCGTCGCCGACGGCGGCGAGGGCACCGTCGAGGCCGCCGTCGCCGCCGGGTGGCGGCGCGTCGAGATGGAGGTGTGCGGGCCGACCGGGCAGCAGGTGAACGCGCACCTCGCGATGAACGGGCGAAGCGCGGTGGTCGAGCTCGCGGAGGCGTCCGGGCTGCGGCGGCTGCCGGAGGGCCGGCCGCGCCCGCTCGTCGCGTCCAGCCTCGGCACCGGGCAGATGATCGCGCAGGCGGTGCGGCTCGGCGCGCGCCGGATCGTCCTCGGCCTCGGCGGCGGGGCGTGCACCGACGGCGGCGCGGGGCTCGTCCAGGGGCTCGGCGGGCGGCTGCTGGACGCGCTCGGCAAGGACCTCCCGCCCGGCGGTGCCGCGCTGCGCTCGCTGCACGCCCTCGACCTGCGCGGACTGCCCGACATGTCGGGCATCGAGGTGGTGGTGGCGGGCGACGCCACGGCCCCGCTGCTCGGCCGCGGCGGCGCCGCCGCCGTGGACGGCCCGCGCCGCGGCGCCACCCGCGACGAGGTCCGGCTGCTGGACGCGGGGCTGCGCCGCTGGGCCGACCTCGCCGAGGCGGCGTCCCGCCGGGCGGCCCGGGACGTCCCCGGCGCCGGGACGGCGGGCGGCGTCGCGTTCGCGGCGCTCACCTTCCTCGGCGCGACGATCGAGCCGGGCGCCTCGCTGATGCTCGACCTGCTCGGCTTCGCCGACAAGGCGCGCGGCGCGCACCTCGTCGTCACCGGCGAGGGCTCACTCGACACGCGCTCGCTGCGCGGCACCGCGCCGATCGGGGTGGCCCGCGCCGCCGCCCGCGCGGGCGCGCCCGTCGTCGCGGTGGCCGGCCGCCGCGGCCTCACCGGCGAGCAGCTCCGCAAGGCGCGGATCCAGGCGGCCTACGCGCTCGCCGACATCGAGCCCGACGCTGAGCGGCGCGTCCGGCTGGCGGGGCCGCTGCTGGAGCAGCTGACGGTCGCGATCGCGGACGAGTGGCTCCCGCTGCCGCGCACCTGAACCGCGCACCCTGAACTTGAACCGCGCGGCTGAGCTGGGCGCTGGGCCGTACATCTGAGCCGCCGCGCGGTAGGCGCGTCATCGGGTTGTGCATGATCAACGTTGAATTCGCCCGGACGGCCGTTCACTATTATGACCGATTCACGGGGTTTGACCGGCAATAGCGGGGCGTCAGCGATTCGGCGGGCGGGTTTTCGCCTCGGCCGAGGGTGGCCACCGTCCGTGATCGGGCGTGTCCGATCCCAGTGGTATCGGCTGGTCGGGCCCCCTACACTTGGAGACCGGGAGTGAGCACTGGAGAGAAGCGGCATGGGCCTGATTCGCGATGAGGACTTCCTGCTCCTGTGGCGCGAGCATGGGAAGGCACTGCCCTGGCGGGGGTACGCCCAGCGGCTGAGCGTCCTCGTCGACAATGAGGTGACGGAAAGCTACGTCCGGGTCTGGGTGCAGCGTAACCGCGAACGCCTCCGCAGCGAGTACGGAATCTCCGTCGGGGCCCGGCACGTGCGCGCCGACCGCGAATTCGAGGCATGGCCGAACCTGCCACGCCAGGAGCGCAACCAGAGCCTGTACAGGCTCCTCGAATACCACGCCCGCGCCCGGCAGCTCGGCGTGGAGAATCTGGCCGTGTCGGTCCGTGATATGTACGTGACCGCCGTGCGCAACATGCGCGCCGGTAATCAAATCATCCGATACGACCCCGACCGGGGGCTCTACCGGTCGAGCCGGACTCCCGAAGAGGCGCTCGCCGACCCGAAGTATGAACGCATCTCAGAGCCGAAAGAATCCTACGCGGCCCGGCACAACTAGGCGCGGCACAACCGACCCGAAACGCATGCCGGATCCCATGTCGCTCTGTCATAACTGTCGGCACTCTTGTACCTTTGTGTTCGAGGGCCGTACTCGACACAAGGCCCTGCCGCCGCGGGGTTGGGAGAGGAAGGGTGCGCGATATCCGGTCATTGGCCCTCGCCGGTGAGATTGACGCGAATCTGATGTCACCCGAAGGCTGCGCGATCGTCGTCGTGGAACACGGAACGCTTATCGCCTGTGACCGTCCGGATGACATCTCCGAACGCGATAACGCCTGGTTGGACGAGGTCTTCGAGCGCTACGGCGTCACCGATCTCCCGCCGCCCAGCTATATCGTCGAAGGAGAGCTCGCGGGCTGGCGTTACTGGAGCCTGGAGCTGGAGAACGACGGCTGAAGCGCGCCGCGCACCGTGCCGTCCCGAGCGAAGCGTCGGTTCGCGCCGCTCCCACGGCCGGGCACGACCGCGCGCCTTCTCCGCTAAAGGAAACGTAAAAGCCGCTCCGGCGAGCGTCCATGGAATGGCCGAAACGTGACACGGCCATAGGGAACGCTCCACCGAAACGGAGTGCCCGTCCGATGACGACGAGCCATCCGGTGAGCCACCGGATGGCGACGAGCCGGAGACGGGACGGCGGCCGGGCATGGGAAGGGCCGGGGCGGCCCCCGCTCACCCCGGCCCTTCCCATGCCCGGCCCTCCCGGCCGACCCTCCGACCGGCCCTCTCGGGCCCGCGCGTCCTCCGGCCCTCACTCGGGCCCTCGGGCGTGCGCGCTCAGGCGCTCACCGCGCCCTCAGGCGCGTGCGCCGGACGGGACGGGCGCACGGGGTGGCGCCCCCGCAGCGGTCCCGCCACCGGCTGCTGGAGCAGCCTCATGAGGACGACGCGGAACGGGCTCGGCGCCCCCTCCGGCCAGACCCCGTGCACCGTCAGCAGGCACGCCCCGCACTGGGAGCACACCCGCAGCGGCGCCAGCAGCGACCGGTCCGACAGTCGGCCCAGCGTGATCTCCAGCGTGGGCAGCTGCGCGCACCCCGACTGGGGTCCCTGGCAGCGGTCCTGGTCGTGCATGCCTGCCTCCTCGGTGGCGCCCGCGGCCGCGCCGGCCGGGGCGGAGCGGCGCGGCGCGGCGGTCCCCCGCGCCTCCCCGGCCCGCCCGGCCGGCCCGTCCGGGCGCCGTGAGCGGGGTCTCGCAGCGCCGCAGCGGGCTCTCGCACCCGCAGACGCAGGACCGGCGGCGGTCGTGCCCCCAGCGCTCCAGCAGGACCGCGAGGGAGCAGATGAGCAGTGCCGCGAGCAGGGCCGAAAGCGCCGAATCGGCGCCGCCGTGGATCCGCTCGAAGCCGGAAATGATGGCGTTGCCCTCCATGGCTCCTCTCCTGCCGTGGGAACGTGCGGCGAGATTCCCCGCCGCGGAACGGGCGAGGAGCCTTAGTGTTGCATGGGCTAAAGCGGATTTACATCACGGAAGCATCACACTTTAGCCCATGAAACCAGGACATGACGAAACCCCCTGGACGGTGAATCGATCCAATGCGCACGAGGCATTGAAACGGTTTCGCCCAGGGGACGTCACGCGGTTTGTTCAGAATCCTTTCGCCGATATCGTGCGGCGGCGCCGACGACCCGTCCGGCGATTAGGAACGCACTTCCCGGCCGTTGGTCCGCGGCCAGCGCGCGGCGGCCCGGCCGGCCCGGTCCTCGCGCCCGTGCCACCGGACGTAGAAGACCGTCAGCCGCAGCGCGGCGACCGCGCCGCCCGCCGCCACGCAGGCGGCCAGCGCGTGCCAGACCGTCCACCACGGCCCGGGGCCCGTCCCCTCGCGGACGAGGTCCCCGGCCGCGGCGACGGCCAGCCCGGTGGAACTGAACGCGGCTCCGTAGCCGCCGAGAACGGTGACCTTCATCGATCTGCCCCCCGTGAACGCGGAGCACCCCCCGGCCCGGCCTGGCCGGGGGGTGCGTATCCGCGGGCCGTCCGCCCCCCTCCGGCGTGCGGCAGCAGCCGCCGGAGCCCCCCGGGAGCGGACCTCGGGCCCGCTGTCGCGCCGGCGGCCCCGCCGGCGCGCGACTCCGGGACGGGGCATGAACCGTCCCGGTTGATGGCTACTCCTGCGCGGCCGAACCGGCCTGCCCCGTTCCCCCCGAAATGGAGCAGGCCGGTCCCATCACCACGGTGTGACCATCAGTCACATCCGGCCGTCTCCGGTCCGGACGTGAACGACTATAGCCCACGTAACACGAGCCCGCAAACACACTTTGAGAAAGGCGCGTCCATCGCGTCCCGGAAGAGCTCCCGCGCCACCGGCGCGCACCCTCGGAGCGCATTACGACCAGACCACACAAAGCATGACAGACACCCCCGAAACCCCGACACCGCGCGAAAGTCGAGACATCGCCCCGCCGCTCCGCGCGTCGTCGGAGCGCCGCCGCCGCACTAAGGGCGGCAGCAGGGAGGACACCCCACCGCCCCCCGGAACGGCCATCCGTTACACCGACATTGGTCATGCCCGAAACCGGCCATTACGTCTAATTACAGGAAGCACCGAAGAGCCCCCGCGAAGAAACCCGCCACCGGCCTTGCCGTCGACTTGCAAAGCCGACTTAGCCCTTGTAACTTGAAGTCGTCACGCCCGGGGAACCGGGGGTCTGCCACAGAAGGCTCGACGGGACGTGAGTCCCGGGCGCGACACCGATCCCGGGCTCACTCCCAAGTTGCAGGCCGGTCGTCGGTTCCGGAGGCCCCCAGACCGTGCGCTGGGGGCCTCCTCCGTTTCCACCGTTCCTCGCTCGCGTTTTCGCCTTACACCGTGTCAGCAGGACCGGCGATACACTTACACCCTGCACATGGGCACGGTGCCGCGGCGGGCACCACGCTGGAGACGTACATCCGATCACCAGCAGCGGAGGATCCCGTGAAGATCGGCGTCCCGCGCGAGGTCAAGAACCATGAGTACCGGGTGGCCATCACACCGGCCGGTGTCCATGAGCTGACCCGCCACGACCACGAGGTCTTCGTCGAGCGAGGCGCCGGCCTCGGCTCGGCGGTCCCGGACGACGACTACGTCGCCGCCGGCGCCAAGATCCTGGACGGGCCCGACGAGGTCTGGGCCGAAGGCGACCTCATCCTCAAGGTCAAGGAGCCCATCGCGTCCGAGTACCACCGGATGCGCGACGGCCAGGTCCTGTTCACCTACCTGCACCTCGCGGCGTCCCGCGAGTGCACCGACGCGCTGCTGGCCGCCGGGGTCACCGCGATCGCCTACGAGACCGTCCAGCTCCCGGACCGCTCGCTGCCGCTGCTCGCGCCGATGTCCGAGGTCGCCGGGCGGCTCGCGCCGCAGGTCGGCGCGTACAACCTGATGGCCTCCAACGGCGGGCGCGGCGTGCTGCCGGGCGGCGTGCCGGGGGTGGCCCCGGCGAAGGTCGTCGTCATCGGCGGCGGCGTGTCGGGCCTCAACGCGGCGCAGATCGCCGTGGGCATGGGCGCGGACGTCACCATCCTGGACGTCAACGTCGACCGCCTCCGCCACATCGACGCCATCTACCAGGGACGCCTGCGCACCCTCGTGTCCAACGCCTACACCGTCGAGCGGGAGGCGCGGGCCGCCGACCTCGTCATCGGGGCCGTGCTGATCCCCGGCGCCAAGGCGCCGAAGCTGATCTCCAACGACCTGGTGGCGGGGATGAAGTCCGGGTCGGTGCTCGTGGACATCGCGATCGACCAGGGCGGCTGCTTCGAGGACTCCCGTCCCACCACGCACGACGACCCCACGTACCGGGTGCACGAGTCGACGTTCTACTGCGTCGCGAACATGCCGGGGTCGGTGCCGAACACGTCCACGTACGCGCTGACCAACGTGACGCTCCCCTACGCCGTCCAGATCGCCGACAAGGGCTGGCGCCGCGCGCTGCAGGCCAACGCCGCTCTCGCGCTCGGTCTCAACACTCACGCGGGCGAACTCGTCTACGACCACGTGGCCGAGGCGCACAACCTCCCGTTCACGCCGCTGGCGTCCATCCTGGACTGACTGCGCCGGAGGTTCCGGACGCCCGCTTCCCCGGGTAGACAGTCACTCATGGGTGAGCTGATCTTGCTGCGGCACGGGGAGACCGAATGGAGCCGCGCCCGCCGGCACACCGGGCGGACGGACCTGCCGCTGACGGAGCGCGGCGAGGAGCAGGCGCGCGCGCTGCGCGGGGCGCTGCGCGGGCGGCGGATCGTCCGGACGGTCGCGAGCCCCGCCGAGCGGGCGCTGCGCACCGCCGAGCTGGCCGGGCTCCGGGTGGACGACGTCGACCCCGACCTGTGGGAATGGGACTACGGCGGTTACGAGGGCGTCACCACGCCCGAGATCCAGGAGGACCGTCCCGGCTGGTACCTGTGGGACGACGGGGTGGTCCCCGGCGACGCCGCCCATCCGGGCGAGACCGTCGAGCGGGTCGGTGCGCGGGCGGACGCCGTCCTCGCACGGGTGCTGCCGCTGCTCACGGACGGTGACGTCGCGCTCGTCGCGCACGGCCACGTCCTGCGGGTGCTCACCGCGCGCCGGCTCGGCCTCGCGCCCGCGCAGGGCCGCCTCTTCGCCCTGGAGACCGGGACGGTGTCGGCCCTCGGCGACGAGCACGGACGCCCGGTGATCACCGCCTGGAACGTCCCCGCCTGAGGACCGCCCGGCGGGGAGGCCGGCGGGGCGCCGCGCGGGGCGGTCGGATTGTCGTCCCCAGCGCATAAGGTACCCATTGGGGGATGTCCCCCAGGGGTACCGGGGCGCGTGCCCCCGAAGGGATTGCGAGGACGGAGATGGCGACCAGCGAGACCCCCACCCGCGGGTACACCGCCACCAAGGACCAGCTGCAGACCCGGCTGGCCCGGATCGAGGGCCAGGTGCGCGGCATCGACCGGATGGTCGAGGAGGACCGCTACTGCATCGACATCCTCACCCAGATCAGCGCCGTCCAGGCCGCGCTGGACAAGGTGGCGCTCGGCCTGCTGGACGGCCACGTCCGGCACTGCGTGGCCGAGGGCGCGGAGGAGGGCAAGGGCGAGGCCATGTCCACCGAGCTGATGGCCGCCGTGGGCCGCCTCATGCGCCGCGGCTGACCCCCCCCACCCGCACGTGACGCGCGCGGGCCTCAGTCGTCGCGGGCGGAGTCCGGTTTGCGGCGGCGGGCGTGCTCGATGCTGTCCACGAGGACGCGCCATCCTTTCAGGAAGTGCCCTCGCTCCACCGGGTCGAGGGTCTCCAGGGCCGTTCTGAGGGGGCGGACCCGGCGCCAGGCGAACCGCTCGATCGCGGCGCGGTGCTCCTCGTGCAGGCTGACGATCATGCGGCGGCGGTCCCGGTCGTCCGGGCGCCGCTCGACGAACCCGCCGCGCTCCAGCTCGCCGAGGAGCTGGCTGGCCGTGGCGGGGTTCAGCGCCATGTGCCGGGCGAGGACGCCGACCGGCGCGGGCCCGTGCAGCACGAGCGCCATCAGCGCGGGGACGTGCCGGGGCCCGAGGCCCGCGTCCTTCACCCGCGTCATGAGCCCCTCCGCGTCCCGGTGGCCGTCCGCCCCCTTCATGCCGCGCACCATGCGGCTGATGAGCTGGATCAACGTCTCCAGGTCGGCGTCGATCGAGGCGTCGGTCGTCCCGGAATCGTCAGACATATCTTGAATCTCAACATATTTCGTGATCCACTGCCAGACGTATTGAAGTTCAAGGTGTTTCGCGGTTCAACGATCGGGGACACGGAGGCGACCGGAGACGAAGGCAGGGGGGCCGACCATGGCCGAAAGCCCGTCCACCAGGGTGGCGCCGCCGGGGAGCGGCTCCGCGGAACGGCTCGACCGCCAGACGATCGTGCTCGGCCTGGTGATCGTGTCGGGGACCGTGATGGCGATCCTGGACACCACGATCGTCAACGTGGCGCTGGAGACGCTCGGCCGCGACTTCGACACCGGGCTGTCCACCATCCAGTGGGTCATCACCGGATACATGCTGGCCATGGGCACGGTCATCCCGCTGACCGGCTGGGCCGTCGACCGGTTCGGCGGACGGCGCGTCTGGATGACGTCGATCGTGCTGTTCGTCCTCGGCTCGGCGCTGTCCGGCCTGGCCTGGAACATCGAGTCGCTGATCGTGTTCCGGGTGCTGCAGGGGCTCGGCGGCGGGATGCTGATGCCGACCGGCATGGCGATCCTGACGATGGCGGCCGGGCCGCGCCGGCTCGGCCGGATCATGAGCATCATCGGGGTGCCGATGCTGCTCGGTCCCGTCCTCGGCCCGGTGCTCGGCGGCTGGCTGGTCGAGGACGTCGACTGGCGCTGGATCTTCTTCGTGAACCTGCCGGTCGGCGCGCTCGCCCTCGCGCTCGCCTGGTGGAAGGTGCCGCACGACCACGGCGAGCACCGCGCGTCGGCGTTCGACGTGCGCGGGCTGGTCCTGCTGCCGCCGGGGTTCGTCCTGCTGATCTACGGGCTGTCCACGGCGACCAGCCACGGCGGCTTCGGGGACGCCGCGACGCTCGGCTGGCTCGCTGCCGGCGTCGTCCTCGTCGGCCTGTTCGCGCTGCACAGCCTGAGCCGCGGCGAGCGCGCGCTGATCGACGTGCGGCTGTTCGCCGACAGGACCTTCGCGACCGCGTCCGCCGCCGTGTTCTTCGTCGGCATCGCGCTGATGGGCTCGATGCTGCTGATCCCGCTCTACTACCAGACCGGGCGCGGCGAGGGCGCGTTCGCGGCCGGGCTGCTGCTCGCCCCGCAGGGCCTCGGCGCGGCGACCGCGATGCCGCTGGCCGGGGTGATCACCGACAAGCTCGGCGCGGGGCGGATCGTCCCGTTCGGCATCGTGCTGCTGGTGCTCGGGACGGTCCCGTTCGCGCTCGTCCAGGCGGACACGTCCTACTGGCTGCTCGGCTCCGCCCTCTTCGTGCGGGGGCTCGGGCTCGGCTGCACGATGATGCCGACGATGTCGGCGGCGCTCACGACGCTGCGCAGGGAGGTGGTGTCGCGGGCGAGCAGCACGCTGAACATCATCGTCCAGCTCGGCGGCTCGGTCGGGACGGCGCTGCTCGCCGTGATCCTGTCCCAGCAGATCAGCGACCGGATCCCGCAGGCGAGCGGCGGCGGGGCCGGCGGGGGCGGCCTGGGGCGGATCCCCGCGCAGGCCCGCGAGCAGGTCGCGCCGAAGCTGGCGGACGCGTTCGGGCACACGTTCTGGGTGGCGCTCGCCCTCACCGCCGTGCTGATCATCCCCGCGCTGCTGCTCCCCCGGCACGGCGCGCACGCCAGGGACGGTGAGCGCGGGGCGGTCCCCTTCGAGTGACCCCCGCCCCCGGCGAGAGCCCTAGGACGCGATGGTCCAGGCGGCCGGGTCGGACTCGTGCTCGCGCGTGAGCCGCCTGGCCCGCCTGGCGTCCGGGGAGTAGCGGTACCGCTCCGGGACGATCCGCGTCGTCCGGTGCAGCCCCTTGAGCGTCACCGTCGCGGCGAGGTCGGACGTCGGCAGGCCCGGCAGCCCGTACATGCGGCGCGCCCAGCGCGGCAGCGTCGCGACGACCAGCATCCCGATGCCGGGCGCGGCGAGCTTCAGCGGCAGCAGGTTGCGCGGGACGGCCGGGCTGAACATCCGGCGCAGCCCGTCCCTCGCCTCGTCGCACGCCCAGATCCGGCCGCGCATGCCGGCGTAGTAGTCGCGCATCTCGGCGACGGACGCGGGCACGTCCGCCGGGTCGAGGCCGACGACCGCGGCGGCGCGGCGCTGCTCGTCCACGAAGGCGTCGGCGTCCGCGCGGGTCAGCCCGACGCCGGCGCGGCGGGCGACGTCCAGGTAGGAGTCGACCTCGCCCATGTGGACCCACAGCAGGTTCTCGGGGTCGTCCACCGGGAACGTCTCGCCGGTGCGCAGGTCGAGGCCGGTCAGCTTGGAGTGCAGCTTGCGGACGCGGCGGCCCACCCGCTCGACCTCGGCCTCCGTCCCGTAGGTGCGGACGCGGACGAACTCCACCGTCCGGCCGAGCCGCGCCCACGCCGCGGACGGGTCCATCAGCTCGGAGTTCTGCGCCGTCCCCCACATCGACCGCGGGTGCAGTGCCTGGAGCAGCAGGGCCCTGATCCCGCCGACGATCAGCACGGGCTCGCCCATGATCCGCCACGTCACCGAACCGGGCCCGAAGAGCCCGTGGTCCACCGGCTCGTCGCGCAGGTCGCGCACGTCGGGCACCTCGACCGCCTCCCGTCTCCGCCGGCCGGCGCGGGGGCGCCGACCGAAGTAACCGAAGACTTACCCAATCACGGCGCGGGTCACACGATCAAGCCCTCCACCTGCGGGACCGCGTCAGTCCGCGGCGTCGGCGACGGCCTCGTCGGGCCCGTCCGGCTCGGTCTGCTCGGTGATCCAGGACAGGTAGTCCATGCTGCCCGCGACGACCGGGGTGGCGATGATCTCGGGGGTGTCGTAGGAGTGCCCGTCGGTGATCAGCGTGGCGAGCTCCTCGAACCGGGCGGCGGTGGTCTTGAACAGGACCATCCACTCCTCGGCCGACTCGATCTCGCCCTCCCACCAGTACGTGCTGGCGATCGGTCCGACGAGCTGCGCGCACGCCACGAGGCGCTCGGCCACCGCGGACCTGGCCAGCTCGGCGGCCTCCGCGCGGGAGTCGGTGGTGGTCGTCACCTGGACGT
The DNA here is from genome assembly GCF_008085905.1 of Actinomadura syzygii. GTDB lineage: Bacteria > Actinomycetota > Actinomycetes > Streptosporangiales > Streptosporangiaceae > Spirillospora > Spirillospora syzygii. Next base: position 70,060 of record NZ_VSFF01000010.1, read on the forward strand.
ACGTGTGGGCCATGGCACGAGTCCTTCCCTGTCGTCACGCGCGCACGCCCCCGCGAGCGGCACTACCCGGCACCGTTGTCCGGCACCGTTGTCCGGCACCGCGTTATCCGGCACCGCCGGGCCGGACGGGCCGGACGACCAGCGCGCTGCCGCCGCCCCGCCGCACCGGCTCGGCGACCGCCTGGACGAGCCCCGGCCGCAGGATCTCCAGCCCGGTGGCCGCGCCGATCACGCCGAGCGGCGGGCCGGGGAACAGCTCGATGCGGTGCCCGCGCGCGGCGAGCTGGCGGCCGTAGGCGTCGATGAACGGCTGCTCGGCGAAGACCTGCGGGGTGTTGCGCTGCGTGGCGCGCGGCGCGGCGAGCGCGGTGGGCAGGTCCATGCCGAGGTCGATCCGGTTCATCAGGATCTGCAGGACGGTCGTGATGATCGTCGAGCCGCCGGGCGTGCCGAGCGCGAGCCGCGGGCCGCCGTCCTTGAGCACGAGCGTCGGCGACATGCTGCTGCGCGGGCGCTTGCGCGGGCCCGGCAGGTTCGGGTCGGGCGGCGAGCCGGGCGCGGGCGGCTGGAGGGTGAAGTCGGTCAGCTCGTTGTTGAGCAGGAACCCGCGTCCGGGAACGGTGACGCCGCTGCCGCCGAACTGCTCGATCGACAGCGTGTAGGCGACGACGTTCCCCCACTTGTCGGCGACGTTGAGGTGCGTGGTCTGCGGGCCCTCGAACGCCAGCGCGCGGGTCTGGGTCCCCGGCGGGACGCACGGCTCGTAGGAGCCGTCCGGCGAGCCGGGCGCGACCGGCGCGGCGGCGGCCCGGTCCGGCCTGATCAGGCAGGCGCGCTCGCGGGCGAAGCCGGACGACAGCAGCTCCTCCAGCGGGACGCCGACCTTGTCGGCGTCGCCCACGTAGCGTCCCCGGTCGGCGTAGGCGAGCTTGGACGCCTCCAGGTAGTAGTGCAGCGCGGTGACGGGGTCGCGCGGGTCGAGCCGGAAGTTGCCGAGGATGTTCAGCGCCTCCCCGACCGTCGAGCCGCCGGACGACGACGGCGGCATCCCGTAGACGTCCATCCCCCGGTAGGGGACGTGCGTCGGCGTGCGCTCCACGGCCCGGTAGGCGGCCAGGTCGCCCGGCTCCATCAGGCCGGGCCGGACGTTCCGTCCGGACGCCGGGTCCACCGGCGGCCTGGCGACGGTCGCGGCGACCTCGCGGCCGAGGCGTCCCCGGTAGAACCAGCCGGGGCCGCGCTTCGCCAGCTCGCGGTAGGTGCGGGCGAGGTCGGGGTTGCGGAACACCGTGCCGACCTCCGGCGGCTTCCCGCCGGGCAGGAACAGCTTGCGGGTCGGGACGATGTCGCGGAAGCGCGCCTCGTTCACCGCGGTCTGGTCGTGGAACTCCTGGTCGACGACGAAGCCCCGCTCGGCGACCTTGATCGCGGGACTGAGCGCGTCGCCCAGGCCGCGGGTGCCGAAGCGGCGGAGCGCGAGGTCCCACTGGGCGAGCGTGCCGGGGACGCCGACGCTCAGCCCGCTGGTCACCGCCTGGTCGAACGGCAGCGCCTTGCCGGTCGCGGGGTCGATGAACGAGCTCGGCCCCATCCCCTTCGGCGCGAACTCGCGGCCGTCGATGCTGTGCACGCGGCGCGTCTTCGCGTCGTAGTAGGTCATGTAGCCCCCGCCGCCGATCGCGGCGACGAACGGCTCGGTGACGCCGAGCGTGGCGGCCGCGGCGACGGCGGCGTCCATCGCGTTGCCGCCGCGCCGGAGCACGTCCAGGGCGGCGCGGCTGGCGTCGGGGTCGACGGTGGAGACGGCGCCGCCGGAGCCGGTGGCGACGGGCTGCTTGACCGGCGTGCCCGGCCGGCCCGGCACCGAGGCGGGCGCGAGGCCCGGAGCGGCGGCGGTGGCGGCGGTGGGGGCCAGCGACGCGGCGACGGCGAGCGCGGTCAGCGCGGCGAGGCGGCGCACGGCCCGCGACGGGCCCGGCGGCGCCGGGCGCGGGGCTTCCGGGGACGACGGGGAGCGGAACACCGGACCTCCTGATGAACGCGGCGTCCCTACCGTGTCACCGATCTTCGTCCGATGCCACCGTCCGCACCGGCCGACCCCGGACGCGCGACACGCCGTGCGCCGCAAGGCTTCCCGGCTTCCCGGACGGCCCCCCAGAAAGATCGTAAAGCGCTTTCCCTAGTGGAAATGGGGTGTATTACGTCGGAACGATCCATCGAAAACGATTCGGCATCAGCACCGCGTGAGGAGCGCGCTGCGGGACGTCGCTACCTGCCGGTTTGGCAGGATGCGCCAACGGCGGAGTGACACCAATCACCCCGAAAACGTTGCGATTATCCTCATACCTGGTGAATTCTTAGGGACTTCGACAAGCCGTCATCTCGCGAACAGCGGCGCGGGTTCAGGGCCTGGGGGGACACCTATGACCTGGGACATGCGCATGCGCAACAACATGTTCCGTCGCCTGCCCGTGGAGCAGGCGACCGGCCGCCTCTACGGGGGCCGGCACCGGCTCCGCGTCGTCTACCGCACGCGCGACCTCGTCGTGCTCGGCCTCGGCGTGATGATCGGCTCCGGCATCTTCAAGATCGCGGGCGACCAGGCGGTCTCCACCGCCGGTCCGGGCGTGCTCGTCTCCTTCCTGATCGCGGGCGGCGTCTGCCTGCTGGTCGCGCTGGCCCTGGCCGAGCTGTCCTCGATCATCCCGGTGGCGGGCAGCGCCTACTCCTTCAGCTACGTCGCGTTCGGCGAGGTCTGGGCGTGGATCGTCGGCTGGGCCCTGATCATGGAGCTGCTGCTCGCGTGCGCGGTGCTCGCGCGGGTCTGGTCGCTGTACGCGACGCAGGCGCTGAGCGACTTCAGCGTCCCGGTGCCCGGCTGGCTCGGCGACCTGATCGGCCAGCAGAAGGGCCCGGACCTGTTCGCGTTCGGCATCCTGCTCCTCGTCGTCGTGATGCTGGCGACCGGCAGCCGGATGAGCCTGAAGACCCTGTGGTTCATGGTCATGGCGAAGCTCATCGTCGTCGGCCTGGTCATCGCCACCGGCCTCAAGTTCTTCAGCGCCGACAACGTCACGCCCTTCATCCCCCCGGCCCAGCCCGCGCCGAAGGGCGACCAGACGGCGCTCGACGCGCTGCTCAGCGCGGTCGGCGGCGGCTCGCCGCACGTGTTCGGCGTCTGGGGGCTGTTCGCCGCCGCGCCCGCCATCGCGTTCGCCTACATCGGGTTCGACCTGATCGCGACCGCGTCGGAGGAGACCGAGGACGCGCCGCGCAAGGTGCCGCGCGGCATCCTCACCGCGCTGATCACCGCCGTCCTGCTGTACGCGGCGGTGGCGGTCGTCCTGGTCGGCATGGTCGGGATGGACGGCTTCGCCAAGCTCGACCCGGACAAGGTGCTCATCGCCGCGGCGTTCGACTCGGTCGGCGCGGGCGCGATGGGCAAGCTCGTCGACGTCGGCGTGGTGCTCGGCCTGACCACCGTGATCCTGGTGCTGCTGATCAGCCTGACCCGCGTCGTGTTCTCGATGTCCCGCGACGGCCTCCTCCCCCGGCCGCTCGCGACCATGAGCAAGTACAAGGTGCCGTCGCGGGCGACGCTGCTGTCCGGCGGCGCGGCCCTGGTGGTGTCCCAGACGGTCGACGTGCTCACGCTGGAGCAGATGGTCGTGATCGGGACGCTGTTCGCGTTCCTGTTCGTCCCGGCCGCGATGGTGGCGCTCCGCCGCACCCGTCCGGACCTGCACCGCCCCTTCAAGGTGCCGGTCGCGCCGCTCACCGCCGCGGTGACGATCATCGCGATCGGCTGGATGATGCTGAACCTCAAGGTCCAGACCTGGGGCTACTTCTCGGTCTGGATGGTGGTCGGCGTCCTGCTCTACATCGCCTACGGGCGGCGCAAGAGCCAGATGAAGCTGCTGCTGGACGCGCCGCCGCCGGAGCGCCCGGTCGCCGCCCGGCTGACCGCGCCGCCGCCCGGCGTCGCCCCGGTGGCCGGCCCGCCGGGCGCGTCGCAGCCGTCCGCGTACCTGTCGGGCGAGTACCCGGGGCAGGGGCAGTACGAGAGCGGGCGGCAGCCGAACTACAGCAGCGGCGCGTGGGCGGCCGAGCAGCGGCCCGGCGCGCCGGAGAGCCCGTACCCGACCGGCCGGTACTCGGCGGGACGCCGCCAGCCCGGCGGCCGGTTCGCCCCCGAGCCCGGCCCGCGCGACTCCTTCGACACCTACATCCCGGGGACGGGCGCGTCCAGCGGCTACACCCCGGGCGCCTCCGGCGCCTACGAGGCGGGCCCCTCGGGAAGCCACCAGGCCGGCCCCTCAGGCAGCTACGAGTCCGGCCCCTCGGGCAGCTACGAGGCGGGCCCTTCAGGCGGCTACGAGTCGGGCGCCTCGGGAAGCTACGGCTCGGGAGCGTACGGCTCCGGGAGCCAGCAGTCCGGGGCGTACGGCTCCGGGAACCAGCAGTCCGGAGCGTACGGATCGGGCGCGTACGGGACGGGCGCGTATCCGTCGGGCGGGCACCCGTCGGGCCCGTACCAGGCGCGCGAGCCCTCCGAGGACCCGTACGCCGTTGACCCAGGAGTGCCGAACCCGTACTCGTCGGGGCCGTACCAGTCCGGTCAGTACGGTTCGGGGCCCTACCCCCCCGGGCGCCGCGAGAACCGCCGTCCGACCTGGGAGGACGAGGAGCACGAGGAGCCGCCGCCGCAGGGCGGCCGGCACCGCCGCTGAGTGCCGCTCCGGAAACTCTGTTTTGTGAAGTTTCGCCAAAAGTAGCGGGCGCCGCTCCCACCGGGGACGGCGCCCGCACTCGTTCCCGGGCTCCCGGGGTGGACACGGGCACCCTTCCAGGCTAAGTTATTCTCAACTAGAGTTGATCTCCTATCGAGACTTACTCGGGCCGAGAACGACCGGAGAGGACGCGGCATGACCACCCCCGAGCCGGAGCGCGACGAGAGCGAGTTCCTCGCGCGGTACGACCCGCGCGAGTACGACCCCGTCAGCGTGACCGTGGACGTGGTCGCCCTCACCATCCGCGACGGCGCGCTGCACGTCCTGCTGGTGCGGCGCGGCGGCCCTCCCTACGAGGGGATGTGGGCGCTGCCGGGCGGGTTCGTCCACGCGGGCGGGCCGGCGGGAGCCGACGCCGAGGACCTCGCGGACGCCGCCGTCCGCGAACTGGCCGAGGAGACCGGGCTCAGCGCGAAGGGCGGCGTGATCGGACGGATCCACCTGGAGCAGCTCGGCACCTACGGCGCGCCCCGGCGCGACCCGCGGATGCGCGTCATCTCCGTCGCCTACCTGGCGTTCGCGCCGGAGCTTCCCGATCCGGAGGCGGGCGGCGACGCGGCCGACGCGGCCTGGGTCCCCGTCGACGCGCTCGGCCTGACCGAGTCGGCCGCCCAGCGTCCGGGGACGACCCGGCGGCTGGCGTTCGACCACGCGCGCATCCTGTCGGACGGCCTGGAGCGCGCCCGCGGGAAGCTGGAGTACACCCCGCTCGCCACGGCGTTCTGCGGCGGCGAGTTCACGATCCCGGAACTGCGCTCGGTGTACGAGGCGGTGTGGGGCGAGGAGCTGCACGCGGGCAACTTCCACCGGAAGGTCCTGTCGGTGCCGGGGTTCGTGGAGAGCACCGGCGAGACGTCCGACCGGGGCGGGCGGCGCGGCGGTCCGCGTCCGCGCCTCTACCGCCCCGGCGACGCCCGCCTCCTGCATCCGGCCCTGCTCCGTCCGAGCAGGGAGGAGCAGATCAGATGAGCGAAGCGAACCGGGGGGTGTGGGGGGTCGGCCCCCCACGAGGAGCACAGATGAACATGGATCTGGACGACGCGCTGGCGCGGCTCGACCGCGCGCGGACGGCCGCCGACCTGTTCGGCTCCGACCGGGACGAGGCGGCGCGGCGGTACCGGCGGCTGGTCAGGCTCGTCCACCCGGACGCGAACGGCGGACGCACCCGAGACGCCTTCATCAGGCTGAACGCCCTCTGGCACGCCCACGGCCGGGGCGACGACCCGACCGTGATCACCACGCGCCGGAACTCCTACCGGCTGGACGGCGACCCGGTCGGCGGCGACCTGGCGGAGCTGTACGCGGCACGTCCGGAGACCGGTACCGCCGTCCTGCTGAAGATGCCGCGCGACCCGCGCGACGGCGACCTGCTCGAACGCGAGGCCGTCGCGCTCCGCCAGCTGCCGAAGGACGGCGACGGGAAGTTCCTGCCGTACGTGCCGCGGCTCGTCGAGTCGTTCCGGCACAAGGACGCCTCGACCGGCGCCCAGCGGCACGTCAACGTGGTCGCCGCGCTGGACGGCTTCCACACCCTGGCCGAGGTGGGGCGCGCGTACCCCGGCGGCGTCGACCCGCGCGACGCGGCCTGGATGTGGCGGCGGCTGCTCGTCGGCCTCGGGTTCGCGCACCGCGCGGGCGTCCTGCACGGGGCGGTGCTGCCCGAGCACGTGATGATCCATCCCGGGCGGCACGGGCTGGTCCTGGTCGACTGGTGCTACTCGGTGCCGGGCTGCTACGCGCACGTCGACGGGTCCGGGCGCGTCCCGGCGATGGTCGACCGGTACGCGGACCGGTACCCGCCCGAGGTGCGGGGACGCCGTCCCGCGAGCCCCGCGACCGACCTCTACATGGCCACCCGGTGCATGACCGACCTGATGGGCGACAAGGCCCCGAAGGCGATGCGCTCGTTCGCGCGGGGCTGCCTGCTGCCCGCGCAGAACCGGCGCCCCGCCGACGCCTGGCGGCTGCTGGCCGAACTCGACGAGCTGCTGGAGCGGCTCTACGGCCCGCGCCGCTTCCGCCCCTTCCACCTGCCCTCCCTCCACTGAAGGAGACGACCATGGGAAGCGGACACTGGTCCACCGACGTCTACGCCGCGCGGGCGAGCTACCGCGCGTCCACCGGGGCGAGCGCGTTCGCCTACTCCGACGGCGGGGCGACCGCCGTCCACCCCGACCTCGACCCGCGCGGGGTGACCGTCCGGGAGAGCAGGGATTCGGACGACCACCCCGAGTCACTGGCGATCGGCGTCCTGTTCGACGTGACCGGCTCGATGCGGACCGTCCCGCGGACGCTCCAGGCCAAGCTCCCCGACCTGCTCGGGCTGCTGCTGCGCAAGGGGTACGTCGAGCACCCGCACATCCTGTTCGGCGCGGTCGGGGACGCGACCTGCGACCGCGCGCCGCTGCAGGTAGGCCAGTTCGAGGCCGACAACCGGATGGACGACGACCTCGGCAAGATCCTGCTCGAAGGCGGGGGCGGCGGCCAGATGCGCGAGTCCTACGAGCTGGCGATGTACTTCATGGCCCGGCACACCTCGATCGACTGCTTCGACGAGCGCGGCAGGCGCGGCTACCTGTTCATGATCGGAGACGAGCTGGCCTACCCGAAGGTCAGCCGGCGCGAGGTCGCGAGGGTCATCGGCGACGAGCTGGCCGAGGACGTCCCGGTCGAGGAGATCGTGCGCGAGCTTCAGCGCAAGTACGAGGTGTACTTCATCATCCCGGAGGGCGCCTACCACTCCGGGAGCCGCGAGCTGCGGGACTTCTGGCAGGGGCTGCTCGGCCAGAACGTCCTGTACCTGGACGACCTCGACGCGGTGTGCGAGACGATCGCGCTGACCGTCGGGCTCGCCGAGGACGCCATCGACCTCGACGAGGGCCTGGAGCACCTCGCGGAGGCGGGATCGGACGCGGGCGCGTCGGTGTCCCGCGCGCTGGCCCGGCTGGACGCGTCCCGCGCGCCCGCCGCGGTGTCGGCCGCGCCGCCCGGACTCGGCCGGGCCGCCCCGTCCGGGACGACCCGCCTCTGACCTGCCGCCGACCATGGGACACGTGATCGTCGTCGACCTCGGCTTCGGGGACGCGGGCAAGGGCACGGTCGTCGACCACCTCTGCTCGGCGAATCCCGTGGCCGCGGTCGTGCGGTTCAACGGGGGCGCGCAGGCCGCGCACAACGTCGTGGCCCGCGACGGGCGGCACCACACGTTCGCCCAGTTCGGGTCGGGGACGCTCACGCCCGGCGTCCGGACGCACCTGTCCCGGTTCATGATGGTCGACCCGCTGGCGCTCGCCGCCGAGGCCGACCACCTGCGGGGGCTCGGCGTCCCGGACGCGCTCGACCGGCTCACCGCCGACGCGGACGCCCTGCTCACGACCCCGTACCACCGGGCCGCGAACCGCGCGCGGGAGTCCGCGCGCGGCGCGGCCCGGCACGGGTCGTGCGGGATGGGCGTCGGGGAGACGGCGTCCTACGCGCTCGCGCACGCCGACGCGCCGCGCGTCGCCGACTGCCGGTCCCCGGCGCGGCTGCGGCGGCGGCTGTCCGCGCTGCGCGACTGGTACCGAGACGCCTTCCCCGGCGGCGCGGACGTTTCGGAGGACGTCCCGGACGTCGACGCCTGCGCCGCCGCGTTCACCGCCTTCGCCGACCGGGTCGAGATCGTCGGCGAGGGCCATCTGCGCGGCCTGCTCCACGCCGGGGACGTGGTGTTCGAGGGCGCGCAGGGCGTCCTGCTGGACGAGTGGCACGGCTTCCACCCGTACACGACCTGGTCGACGACGACGTTCGCGAACGCGGAGACGCTGCTCGCCGAGGCGGGCGCGTCCGCCGCGCGGCTCGGGGTGCTGCGCGCGTACGCGACCCGGCACGGCCCCGGCCCGTTCGTCACCGAGGACCCGGCGCTCACCGCCGCCCTGCCCGACCGGCACAACGCCGCCGGGCGTTGGCAGGGCGCGTTCCGCGTCGGGCACCTGGACGCCGTCGCGCTCCGCTACGCGCTGGACGCGGCGGGCGGCGCGGACGGCCTGGCGGTCACGCATCTGGACGTCGCGGGGGCGCGTCCGGACCTGCGCGTCTGCGTCGCCTACGAGCTGGGCGGCGCGCGGGTCGGGCGGCTGGACGCCGGTCCGCCCGACCTGGACCGCCAGGCCGCCCTCACCCGGCGGCTGCTGACCGCGCGTCCCGTGTACGAGCCGCTCGGCGGCCGTCCGGCGGAGAGGATCGAGGAACTGCTGGACCTCCCGGTTGTGCTGCGCTCCTATGGGCCCACTGCCGCGGACAAGAAACTAGCCGGTTTCCGAGACCATTTGACCAAATCCTCCGCGGCGTCCAAGATCATTTAGGTCCCCTCGCGGCGCCGCCCGGGCGCCCTGGACCGATCCCCGGAGGTAGGCGTTGCGTCCATCCCAACGCGTCCTGTCGGCCTTCGCGGCGCTCGCCGCGTCCGCCGCTCTGCTGACCGTCCCGCCCGGCGCGGCGCCCGGAGCGGCGGCCGACACCGGCGACGGCTGCGACCCGATCGACCCGGCCGCGTGCCTGCTGCCGTTCCCGAACGACTGGTACACCGTCGCGGACCCGTCGACCCCGACGGGCCGCCGCGTCCACCTGAGCACGACGCTGACGAACGCGCTCGGCGCGCCCGTCAAGCCGGACGAGTGGAACCGCTCGGACGGCTTCTCCCCCGGATCGATGCTGCTCAGCCGCGTCCCCGGCGTCGACCTGGCGCGCAGCGGGGCGGCCCCGGTCACCGACATCGGCGCCTCGCTGCGCCGCGACGCGCCGATCGTCATCGTGGACACCGCGACCGGCGAGCGCCAGCCGTACTGGGCCGAACTGGACGGGAACGCTCCGGACGACCGGAAGGCGCTGATCGTCCGTCCGGCGCGGAACCTGCGGGAGGGCCACCGCTACGCGGTCGCGCTGCGGAACCTGCGCGACGCGTCCGGGAACGTGATCGAGCCCAACGCGTCGTTCGCGAAGCTCCTCGGGCCGACGCTGCCGTCCGACGACCCGCTCCGCGCGCGGCAGCGGGCCGAGCACGGGACGCTCGCCGCCCTCGCACGCAACGGCGTCGGCCGCGACGGCCTCTACCTCGCCTGGGACTTCACCGTCGCGAGCCGCCAGAGCACCACCGGGCAGGTGCTGCGCATGCGCGACGAGGCGCTCGGCCAGCTCGGTGAGGGCTCGCCGTCGTTCCAGGTCACGGACGTGAAGAACGACGTGGACGACAAGATCGCCCGCGAGGTGAAGGGCGTCGTCTGGGCGCCGAGCTACCTCGACAAGGACGGCGGACCGGCCGGGTCGGCGCTGAACCGCGACCAGGACGGCAACCCGGCGCAACTGCCCGGGAACAAGCAGGCCGTGCCGTTCCAGTGCGACATCCCGAAGTCGGCGTTCACCGAACCGGCGCGTCCAGCCCTCTACGGGCACGGGCTGCTCGGCAACGAGCGCGAGGCCGGCGCGGCCAACGTCAAGGCGATGGCGGCCGAGCACGGCTTCGTGTTCTGCGCGACCAAGTGGATCGGGATGGCGGACGAGGACGTCCCGAACGTCGTCTCCGCGCTGGGCGACATCACCCGCTTCCGGACGGTCGCCGACCGCCTCCAGCAGAGCCTGCTGAACTTCACCTTCCTCGGCCGCGCCATGACCCGCGGCTTCGCCGAGGACAGGGCGTTCCAGAACGACGCGGGCGAGTCGCTGATCGACCGGCGGGCACCGCTGACCTACGACGGCAACAGCATGGGCGGCGTCATGGGCGGCGCGCTGACCGCCGTGTCCCCGGACATCCGGCGCGCGGTCCTCGGCGTCCCGGCGATGAACTACAGCACGCTGCTGAACCGCAGCGCCGACTTCCCCCGGTTCGGCCAGGTGCTCGACCGGGCCTACCCGGACAAGATCGACCAGCAGCTCGGCCTCGCGCTGATGCAGATGCTCTGGGACCGCGGGGAGGCCGACGGGTACGCCCGGCACCTGACGCGCGACCCGCTGCCGGGCACGCCGCGGCACCGCGTCCTCATGCACGTCGCGTTCGGCGACCAGCAGGTCTCGCCCATCGCGGCGGAGGTCGAGGCCCGGACGATCGGCGCCCGGATCCACGCGCCCACCGTCCTGCCGGGACGCAGCCTGGACCGGACGCCCTACTGGGGGATCCCGGCGTTCGAGTCGTCCTACGCCGGGTCGGCCATGGTCGTCTGGGACAGCGGCTCCCCCGTCCCGCCGATCGGCAACGTCCCACCGACGGAGGGCCGCAACCCGCACTCCGACCCGCGCAACAACGCGGACGCCCGGCGGCAGAAGGCCGTCTTCCTCACCACCGGCGTCGTCGTCGACGTCTGCGGCGGAGGGCCCTGCGTCATCACTCCGTGATCCCCACCTGAGATGATCGTCCAATGCTCCAGGTCTGCCCGAACGGACGCCGGACCGAGGGGGTCCCGGTCTCCCCGGCGGAGATCGCCGCCGCGGTCCGGGCCGCCGTCGACGTCGGCGCCGACGACGTGCACCTGCACCCGCGCGACGAGGCGGGCGCCGACACCGTGGAACCCGCCCACGTCGCCGCGGCGGTGGCGGCGGTCCGCGCGTCGACCCCGTCCATCCAGGTCGGGGTGACCACGGGCGCGTGGACGATCCCCGACCCGCTCGAACGGGCCGCGCGGATCCGCGCCTGGACGGTCCTGCCCGACCACGCCTCGGTGAACTTCCACGAGGACGGCGCCGAACTGGTCGCCGAGGCGCTGTTCGAGCGGGGCGTGGCGATCGAGGCCGGGATCTTCTCCGGGACGGACGGCGCGCGGCGGTTCCTGCGCTGGCCGCACGCGCACCACGTGCTGCGGATCCTCGCGGAGGTCACCGACCCCGACCCGGAGACCGCGACGGACACGGCGAAGGCCCTGCTGGGCGACCTCGGCACCCAGCACGGCCGCCCCGTCCTGCTGCACGGCGAGGAGGACGGGGCGTGGCCCGTGCTGCGGCTCGCCGTCCGGCTGAACATGGACGTCCGGATGGGCCTTGAGGACACCCTCGCCCTCCCGGACGGCTCCCCCGCCGCCGACAACGCGGCGCTGATCCAGACGGCCCGCGCCCTGCTTCCCGCCTGACGGCTCTCCGCCCGACGCTCAGGAGCGGGGGTTGTGGCCCGCGTCGGCGTCCATCCGCGCCCAGTCGGCCTCCCACATGTCGTCGCGGAGCCGGTCGCAGCGCCGCCGGACGAGCAGGTAGCCGAGCAGCACCGGCAGCCCGCAGCCGAGGACGGTCGCGGCGCCCGCGTACGCGGCGTCGGTCACCGTGCGGCTGTGCGGCCGGGGCCGCACGGACGGCTCGCCCGAGCGGTCGACCCAGATCGCGCGCTGCGCGCCGGGCTTGGCGTTCTTCCAGCTCGGCAGCGTCCCGGTGCGGGGCTTGCCGTCCTTGCCCGGCCAGGTCGCCTGGACGGTCTCGTGGATGTAGCGGTCGCCGGACGACCCGATGCCGCCGGTCGCGACGACCGTCGCGACGACCTGGTGGCGGTTCGCCCGCTCGGCGTGCTCGGCCCGGCCGCCCGCCTCGTACGACCAGGAGGACGTCCAGGCCGCGAGCGGCGGCGCGGCGCCGAGCAGCAGTACGAGCAGGGCGAGCGCGATCGTCCGCTGAACGCGGTCTATCCGCCGCCGGAGCTCGTTGCGTTCCAGCCCGAGCCGCCGGCGCAGCCTGGTGAGCGGGGTGCCCCTCCAGCCGATGCCGGACCTGCGCATCTGCGTCACCTCCCCGGGGAGTGCCCTCCCGGCAAGAGGCCCTTTAGCCGTCGTTTCCCAGGATATTCCCGAGTCCGCTGATCGGCACGCGACCCGTGGCCGAATCATTTCCCGAATCCCGTCCGGTATGCCGCAACGCTGACCGAATCCGGCCACCGTCCCGACCCTGATCGGCCTCGCGGTCGCGTCCCGGGCCGCCGGGGCGGGGCCTCGCGGCCAGCGCGAGCAGCGCGCCGAGGGCGCACATTCCGGCGGTGATCCAGAAGATCTCCTGGTATTCGGTGCGGAGCGCGTCCTGGACGGCCGCGTTGTAGACCTTCATCTGGCGCGCGAACTCGGCCTTCGACATCAGGAACGGCAGCGGCGGCTTCAGGTCGGACGTCAGCGCGTGGAACCGGTGGAAACCCCACGCGGACAGGGCCGATATCCCGAGCAGCATCCCCATCATCCGCGCCACGACCACGGCGGCCGACGCGACGCCGTGCCGCGCCGCCGGGACGAACCCGAGCACCGCCGACGACACCGGCGCGATCACCAGGCCGAGCCCGAGGCCCGTCACGACGAGGTCGACGTCCATCCTCGGCAGCGGGCCGTAGGACGCGTTGCCCAGGTCCGCGGGCCACGCCGCGATGAGCAGGTAGCCGCAGGCGGCGATCGCCATCCCGGCCGCCATCGGCCACCGCTCCCCCACCCGGCGGGCCACCAGCCCGCCGGCGACGGCCGCGACCGGCAGCGCCACGAGGAACCTGGTCAGCAGCAGCGCGCCCTCGGTGGTGTCCTTGTGCAGGACGGTCTGCGCGACGAGCACGACGTCCACCAGCGTCACCATCAGCGCCGCGCCCGACAGCAGGCTCACGCCCAGCGTCGCGAACAGCGGGCCGCGCCGGACGCCGGACAGGTCCAGCAGCCGCGTCCGCGCCCTCACCTCCCAGAGCACGAACACCGCCAGGACGACGGCCCCGGCGGCGAGGACCGGCACGCCCCAGGACGGCAGCGCCGACTCCTGCGGCTCCGGGTTGTAGACGCCGACCACCAGCAGCCCGAGGCCGAGCGCGAGCAGCAGCCCGCCGGGGACGTCCACGCCGGGGCGCGGCCCGCTCCCCCGCCCGCCCGGCACCGCGAGCTGGACGGCGACCATCGCCGCGGCCACCAGCGGCAGGTTGATCCAGAAGATCGCCCGCCAGTCGAGCGCCGCCGCGATCCCCGCCCCGTACAGCGGGCCGAGGACGCTGCCGAGCTCCTGCGCCGCCCCGACCGCGCCGAGCACGACCGGGCGCCGCCGCTCGTCCCACAGGTCGCCGGCCAGCGCCATCGTCACCGGGAGCAGCGCGCCGCCCGCCACGCCCTGGACGACCCGTCCCGCCGTCAGCGCCGGGACGTCCTGCGCCAGGGCCGTCACCACCGAGCCGACCGCGAAGAACAGCAGGCACGCCTGGAGCAGCGGCCGCCGTCCGAACCGGTCGGAGAGCTGCCCGAGCAGCGGCATCGCCGCCACGTACCCGAGCAGGAACCCGGTCAGCACGGGCGTCACCCGCTCCAGCCGGTTGACCGGGACGCCGAGGTCCCTGACGACCGGCAGCAGGACCGTGGTGACGACGTAGGCGTCCAGCGCGGCCAGCAGCACCACCGCGCCGCCCGCGCCGATCGCGACCCGGCGGCGTCCGCTCACTTCGGCGCGCTGATCTTGTAGGCGGCGTCGAACCCGGTGAACGTGATCACCACCGCGCCCTTCCCGTCCGGGAACTGGCCGCGCACCTTCACCAGCCGGTGGTCCGCGCGGCTCACCCACACCTGCCCGGCGAGATCGGCGTTGATGCCCGGGATCAGACCCGCCACCTGCTCCTTCGGCAGCGTCGCGCCCACCCGGTTCGTCTCCTTGCCGTCCACCTTCTCGACCGCCTGCGCCTTCGGCGCCGTCGCCGACGTCAGCAGCTTCGCGATGCCGCGCTCCGGATCCAGCACCGCCGACGGGTCGTACATCGCCGCGGCCAGCGCCTTCGGGACCTTCCGCCAACCGCCCGTGCCCGCGTCCAGGTAGATGCTGTCGCCCACCGCGACGACCTTCATCTCCACGTTCTGGCCCTGCTGCTCGACCGTCAGCGTCCCCTCCGCGTCACCGGCGCGGACCAGCTTCATGTCCCCGCCCTTCACGATGACCGGGGTCTTGCCCTCCGAAGCCAGCGTGAACGCCACGCTCTTCAGGCCCCCCATCGCCTGCGCGGCCTGCCGCAGCGTCTCCGCCGCGTCGAAATCGGCCTTCTTCGCGGGCTCACCGGACCCGTCCCCCTTGCACGCGCCCGCGAACACCAGCGCCAGCAGGACCGGGACGAGAGCGAGGATGCGTCGTGACATACGCCGGACCCTACCGACGGGTACCCGCGGCCGTCACTCCGCAACAGGTATGACATCGACAAGCCGGAAGTAGTACTCCGCGCGGGTGAACCACGCATGAGCGCGCCTTTCTCGGTGGCCCGTGCCGACACGCCGCCGCTAAGATGACACGCGGCCACGCCCCCGTCGCACCGGGGGACGGACGCCTCGGGGCGGTAGCTCAGTTGGTCAGAGCAGGAGACTCATAATCTCCCGGTCGCGGGTTCGAGTCCCGCCCGCCCCACCTCTTTGGGAGAGGTATGCCCGCGGAGAGCGCGGGCCATTGCGCGGTGGTCATTCCTCCCGGGGGGCGACCCCCGGACCCCCGATGTGGGGGCTCCGCCCCCACGCCCCCTGCCGGCTCGGGTTGGTCACGCCCCCTGTCGGCTCGGGTTGGTCACACCCCCTGCTGGCTCGGGTTGGTCACGCCCCCTGCTGACTCAGGTTGGGCACGCCCCTGTTGGCTCGGGTTGGTGCGTTCCTTTCTCGGCCCGGGTTACTTGCTCGGTGGTGTGGGACGGGGTGTTATGGCTTCGGGGGTGGGCCATGGCAGAGGGCGGGGAGTCTGAGCGGCCGGAGATTGATACGTCTGTGCCGCATTCTGCTCGGATTTGGAATTACTGGCTTGGGGGGAAGGACAACTTTCCCGTTGATCGTGCGGCCGGGGATCAGTTCTTGCAGGTCTTTCCGGGGATGGCTCAGGCGGCGCAGGCTTCCCGGGGGTTCCTCATGCGGTCGGTGCGGTTCATCGCCGAGGCCGGGATACGGCAGTTCCTCGACGTGGGGACGGGGCTGCCGACCGTCGACAACACGCATGAGGTCGCGCAGCGGGTCGCGCCCGAGTCGGTCATCGTGTACGTCGACAATGACCCGCTCGTGCTCGCTCATGCCAGGGCACTGCTGACCAGTACGGCTGAGGGGCGGACGGCCTATGTTCACGCCGACGCCCGTGATCCGGAGAACGTGCTGCGGCGGGCCGCCGAGAACATCGACTTCGCCCGGCCGGTCGGGCTGATCCTCAGCGGGATCATGGGGCACATCGTCGACGACGACCAGGCCCGGTGGATCGTGCGGAAGTTCGTGGACGCGCTCGCCCCCGGCAGCCACCTGTCCCTCAACGACGGGACGAACGTCCTCAGCGCGGCCAACGTCGAGGCCCACGAGCGGTACAACGCGAGCGGCGCCGCGCCCTACAAGCAGCGGAGTCCGGAGCAGCTCGCCCGGTTCTTCGACGGGCTCGAACTCGTGGAGCCGGGCCTCGTGATGGTGTCGCGGTGGCGGGTCGACCCGGGACGGTTCGGCGAGGCCCCCGAGGTGGACGGCTACTGCGCCGTCGGCCGCAAGCCCTGACTCACGCGGGCCAGTCCGGGCGGCGCTTCTCCAGGAAGGCGGTCATGCCCTCCTGCGCCTCCGGGGTCTGGCTCGACGCGGCCATCACCTCGATCGCGTACGCGTAGGCGTCCTGCTCGGGACGGTCGAACTGCGCGTACATCGCCTGCTTGCCGAGCGCCTTGCTGCGCGGGCTGCCCTGCGTGGCGCGCTGGAGGAGCTCGTGGACGGTCTTGTCGAGCTGCTCGTCCGGCACCGCGTAGTTGACCAGGCCCCAGTCGGCGGCCGTCGCCGCGTCGAACACCTCGCCGGTCAGGGCCATCTCGGCGGCGCGCTTGCGGCCGACGTTGTGCGAGATCGCGACCAGCGGGGTGTGGCAGAACCAGCCGCCCCTGCCGCCCGGCGCGGCGAACCCGGCGCTCTCGGCGGCGACCGCGAGGTCGCAGCTCGCGACGAGCTGGCAGCCCGCCGCCGTGGCGAGGCCGTGCACCCGCGCGACCACCACCTGCGGGACGGACTGGATCGTCCGCATCAGCCCCTCGCACACCTTCAGCAGGTCGCGGACGTCGGCGTGGGACGCCCCCGCCATGTCGGCGAAGTCGTGCCCGGCGGAGAAGACCGGGCCGTTCGCCGCGAGCACGATCCCGCGCGCGTCCGTGCCGCCGACCTCGCGGAACGCGCCGGTCAGCGCGAGCAGGAACGCACGGGACAGCGCGTTGCGGCGGCGCGGCCGGTTCATCGTGATCGTGGCGAACGGGCCGTCGCGACCGATCAGGACGTCGTCGTCTTCGCTCATGCTCTCGACGTTACGTCAGACCCTCGTCGTACGGTGGGGCCCGTCACCGGACGGCCGAGGGGGTCTGGCCTTGAAGCTGCTCACCGCCACCAACTCCACCCAGGGATTCCGCGACAACGACTTCGACTGGTGCGTCGAGGGCGAACTCGTCCATATCGGGACGGTCTGCGCCCGCGACCGGGACGATCCCGACGGCGGCTGCGGCTGCGGCCGCTCGTTCGCCGGGCTGAACTCGCACCGCGCCACGACGACGGCGATGGTCCGGGACGTCCCGGGGTTCACCGTCGACGACCACGTCCTCGCGATCAGGTCCAGCCTTGAGCAGCAGGGCTGCGACCCGTCGTTCGCCGAGCACGAGGCGGCCCTGCTGCGCTGCCTCGTGCGCGACTGGCCGGTGGGGGTGATCGTCGAGCGGCGGCTGGATGAGATCGTGGTACGGCACGTACTGCAGCCCTAGCTCGGGAGGTGCGCGATGCTCGTCGCGTTCTCGGTGACCCCGCTCGGCGCCGGCGAGGAGGTCGGCGGGCTCGTCGCGGAGGCCGTGCGGGTGGTGCGCGAGAGCGGCCTCCCCAACCGGACGGACGCGATGTTCACGACCGTCGAGGGCGAGTGGGACGAGGTGATGGCCGTGGTCAAGGCCGCCGCCGACGCGGTGGCCGCGCGGGCCCCGCGGGTGAGCCTCGTCGTCAAGGCCGACCTGCGCCCCGGCGTGACCGGCGCCCTGGACGCCAAGGTCGAGTCGATCGAACGCCACCTCCGCGAGACCTAGCCGGGCGGGGGCGTTACTCGTCCGCCACCAGGCGGGCGGCTACCCGGTCCAGGACGGCCAGGTCTTCCGGCGGGAGGTCGTGCAGGGACGGCGGCGGGGTGTCGAGGATGCGCTCGGCCTTCGCGGCGGCGGCGCGGCCCGCCGCGGTCGCCGTGACGAGCTTGGAGCGGCGGTCCGCCGGGTTCGGGGAGCGCTCCACCAGGCCGCGCCCCACGAGGTCGTCCACCACGAGGGTGGCGTAGGGGCGGTCGGTGAGCAGGGCGTCGGCGAGGCCGCCGAGCGTCATCGGCTCGGGCGCGGCGGCGATGTGGCGCAGCGCCTTGATCCGGAAGAAGCTCATGCCGAGCGCCTCGGTGACCTCGCGCCGCCGGTCGCCGCGCTCGTGCAGCAGGACGCGGAGGTTGTGCCACGTCCGGGCGGCCATCTCCGCGCGGGTGCCGGACGGCGTCGGGTGCGGCGCGGCGGCGTGCTCGGTCATGAGGTGGTCGCTCCCGTCGCCACGTGGCGTCCCCCGGCTGGCTCGTCGTCGGCGTCGAACAGGGCGGCCGTGCGCGCGGCGCTGCGGGCGGCCCGGCGGCCGGTCGTGACCGTGCCGAGGACGAGGACGGCGGCGGCGCAACCGGTCAGCACCCAGTATGCCGGGCGGGCAGCGGCCACGAAGGCGGGCGCGGCGGACGTCCCGGACGTCCCCGCGGCGAGCACCGCGCCGATCACCGCGACGCCGAGCGCCTGCCCCACCTGGCGGCTGGTGGACGCGACCGCCGCCGCGACCCCGGCCTGCGCGCGCGGCATCCCGGACACGGCCGTGTTGGTGACGGGCGAGTTGAGCATCCCGAACCCGATGCCGAACAGCACGTACGAGACGAACATCGTCGCGTCGCGGGTCTCGGCGTCGAACGCGGCGAACAGCAGCCCGCTCGCGAGCATCGACGCCCCGGCGATCTGGAGCGGCAGGCGCGGGCCGCGGCTCGCGACGAGGCGTCCGGACAGCGGCCCGCAGATCGCGGTCATCGCGGCCATCGGCAGCAGGTACGCCCCGGCGTGCAGCGCCGACAGCCCCCGGACGTTCTGCAGGTACAGCGTGTTGACGAACAGGAACCCGCCGAGCCCGGCGAACCCGCCGACGGCGACGAGGGTCGCGCCGGAGAACGGGATGCTGCGGAAGAACCGCAGGTCGATCAGCGGCTCGGGAGTGCGGAGCGCGTGCAGCGCGAACCCGGCGAGCGCGGCGGCGGCGAGGAGCGCGGCGCCGTAGACGACGGGGTCGCCGAGGCCGCGGCCCGGCGCCTCGATGATCGCGTAGGTCACCGAGCCGAGCGTCAGGATCATCAGGGCCTGGCCGAGCGGGTCGGGACGGCGCGGCCGCTCCGCCCGCGACTCGGGCACGAACAGCGCGGTCAGCGTCAGCGCGGCGAGCCCGATCGGGACGTTCAGCCAGAAGATCGCCCGCCAGCCGACCGAGTCGACGAGGACCCCGCCGACGAGCGGCCCCATCGCCATGCTCAGCCCGACGACGCCGCCCCAGACGCCGATGGCGCGGGCCCGCTCGCGCGGCTCGGTGAACACGTTCGTGATGATCCCCATCGCGACCGGGTTGAGCATCGACCCGCCGACCGCCTGCACGACGCGGGCGGCGACGAGCAGCCCGAGGGACGGCGCGAGGCTGCACAGCACGGACCCGAGGGTGAACAGCGCGAGCCCCGTCTGGAACACCCGGCGGCGGCCGATCCGGTCGCCCGTCGAGCCGGACAGGATCAGCAGCGACGCGAGGACGATCAGGTAGGCGTCGATCGTCCACTGGAGCCCGGAGACGGAGCTGTGGAAGTCGTCCTGCAAGGTGGGGAGCGCGACGTTCAGGATGGTGTTGTCGAGGCTGACGATGAGCAGGCTCATACAACAGATGGCCAGCACTGCCATCCTGCGCCGCTGGCTGAGCTCCGGCATGCGACCTCCAATCGTTGTAGGCATACAACCATTGGACGGTCGTAACCATTCCCGGCGGGGTCAGCGCAGCGCCGGGACCCGTCCGCGCGCCGCCGGGACGACCAGCGGCGTTCCGGTCTCCGGGCAGTCGATCACACGGCACGGCAGCCCGAACACCCGCTCGACCAGGTCCGCCGTGACGACCTCGGACGGCTCGCCCGCCGCGACGATCCGGCCATCCCGCATGGCGATGATGTGCGTGGCGTATCGGGCGGCGTGGTTGAGATCATGCAGGACGGCGACGACCGTGCGCCCCTCCTCGTGCAGCCCGGCGCACAGGTCGAGCACCTCGATCTGGTGGGCGATGTCGAGGTAGGTCGTCGGCTCGTCGAGGAGCAGCAGCGGCGTCTGCTGGGCGAGCGCCATCGCGATCCAGACGCGCTGGCGCTGCCCGCCGGACAGCTCGTCCACGTGCCGTCCCGCGAGGTCCTGGACGCCGGTCGCCGCCATCGACTCGGCGACGACCCGCTCGTCCTCGCGCGACCACTGGCGGAGCAGGCTCTGGTGCGGGTACCGGCCGCGTGACACCAGGTCGGCGACCGTGATGCCCTCCGGCGCGATCGACGACTGCGGGAGCAGGCCGAGCGTCCGGGCGAGCTTCTTCGCGGGCCAGTCCGCGATGGGGCGGCCGTCCAGGACGACCGTCCCGGCGGACGGTCTCAGGATCCGCGCGAGCGCCCGCAGCAGCGTCGACTTGCCGCACGCGTTCGGGCCGACGATCACCGTGAACGAGCCGTCCGGGACGGTGACGTCCAGGTCTTCGGCGATGACGCGCTTGTCGTAGGCGAGGGTCAGACCGGTACCGGTGAGCCGCGCGTGTTCCGAGGCGTGTTCCATCAGATGCGTCCCGTCTTGCGTTGCGCCACGAGGAGCCAGACCAGGTATCCGCCGCCGAGCAGCCCGGTCACCACGCCGACCGGGAGCTGGTGGCCGGGGAAGGCGCGCTGCGCCGCGAAGTCGGCGGCGACCAGCAGCGCCGCGCCCATGCAGGCCGCGGGCAGCAGGTTCGGGCCGGGCGCGCGGGTCAGCCGCCCGGCGAGCTGCGGCGCGGTCAGCGCGACGAACGCGACCGGACCGGCCGCCGCCGCGGCGAGCGAGGTGAGCAGCACCGCCGCGACCAGCATGACGAGGCGGACGCGCTCGATCGGCACGCCGAGGCCGTGCGCGGCGTCGTCGCCCATCTCCAGCATGCGCAGCGCCCGGCCGCAGCCGACGAGGACGAGCGGTCCGAGGACGGCGAGCGCGCCGAGCACGGGCGCCGCGTCCGCCCAGTCGCGGCCGTCGAGGCTGCCGGTCAGCCACAGCACGGCGCGGGCCGCGTCGACGATCCGCGCCTGGGTGAGCAGGTAGCCGTTCACGCCGGTGAGGATCGCGGCGACGCCGATCCCGACGAGGACGAGCCGCTGCCCGTGCGCGCCGCGCCGTCCCGCCACCGCGAGGACGGCGAGCCCGGTCGCGAGGCCGCCGCCCGCCGCGCCCGCCGCGACGGCGGCGGTGCCGCCGCCGGTCAGCACGATGACGGCGAGCACGCCGGTGGCCGCGCCCTGGCTGAAGCCGAGCACGTCCGGGCTGCCGAGCGGGTTCCGGACGAGCGACTGGAAGATCGCCCCGGCCAGCCCGAGCGCGGCCCCGGCGGCGAGCCCGGTCGCGACGCGCGGCAGCCTGAGCTGGTTCACGATGAGGTCGTCGGCCGCCGAGCCCCGGCCGAGCAGCGTCCGGACCACGCCGGCCGGGCTCATCGGGAAGTCGCCGCTGCCGATGAGGAGCACGCCTGTCCCGAGCGCGACGGCGAGGCAGGCCGCCGCGACGGCGAGCGCGCGGACCCGGAACCGGAACGACAGCCCGCCCGGCGTCCGCAGGACGGTCACGCCGCCACCGCCCCGCGCGGCCGCCGGACGAAGTACAGGAACACCGGCCCGCCCGCCACGACCATCACGACCCCGACCTGGAGCTCGGACGGCCGCACCGCGACGCGCCCGAGGACGTCCGCCGCCAGCAGCAGCGCCGGGGCGAGGACGGCGCAGTACGGGAACAGCCAGCGCAGGTCGGGCCCGGTCAGCGCGCGGACGAGGTGCGGCACCATCAGCCCCACGAACACGATCGGCCCGCACGCCGCCGTCGCCGCCCCGCACAGCAGCGTCACGGCGAGGATCGCGGCGATCCGGGCACGGCCGGGGTTCGCGCCGAGCGCGCGGGCCGCGTCCTCGCCCATCGCCAGCGCGTTCAGCGGACGGGCCAGCAGCAGCGCCAGCACGAGCCCGGCGACGACGAACGGCGCGACGCGCACGATCGTGTAGTTCTGCGCGGAGGCGAGGGAGCCGACCGTCCAGAAGCGCATGCGGTCCAGGGACGCGGTGTCGAGCAACTGCACGGCGCTGACGTAGGAGAACAGCGCGGCGTTCAGCGCGGACCCGGCGAGCGCGAGCCGCGCCGGGGTGGCGCCGCGCCCGCCGCCGACCGCGTACAGCAGCACGGCGACCGCCCCGGCGCCCGCGAACGCGAACCACACGAACCCGGTGAACGAGGCGACGCCGAGGAACGAGATCGCGGACACGACGGCGGCGGACGCGCCCGCGTTGACGCCGAGCAGCCCGGGGTCGGCGAGGGGGTTGCGGGTGAGCGCCTGCATCACCGCCCCGGCGAGGCCGAGCGCGACGCCCGCGAGGAGCCCGAGCAGGGTGCGCGGGAGACGCATCTCGTGGACGACCGCGTACGCGGCCGAGTCGGCGTGGAACAGCCCGTCCCACGCCTCGCCGAGGGACAGCGGCCGCGCGCCGACC
Organism: Actinomadura syzygii; assembly: GCF_008085905.1. GTDB lineage: Bacteria > Actinomycetota > Actinomycetes > Streptosporangiales > Streptosporangiaceae > Spirillospora > Spirillospora syzygii. The sequence goes on from NZ_VSFF01000010.1 coordinate 92,604, forward strand.
GCGAGGCTCAGCACGACCGCGACCAGCAGGAACAGCGTCGCGGCGGCGAGCCCGGCGGCGCGCCGTCCGCCCGCGGCGCGCGGTGCGGGAGGCGCCTCGGGCGGGGGCTTGGTCAGCAACACCTGGCGGGCTCCGGGGGGACGGGCCGGGACCGCCGTCCCGGCGACCGGGACGGCCCCTGCCACTGGACAAGAACTTAGGTTAGGTTAACCTAACGCCGTCCAGGTCGATATATGGCCGTCGCAGTTGATTTATGGAGATCGTCCGAAATGTCGAATACCGGTGTCCGGCAGACCGTCCGCGGCGCGCGCACGAGCGGGCTCACGAGGCGGGGCCTGCTCGGCGCGGGCGGCGCGCTCGCCCTCGGCGCGTTCGCGGCCGCGTGCGGCGGCGGCGACGGGGACGGCACGGCGTCCCCGTCCGGCGGCGCGTGGTCGTTCACCGACGACCGGGGCACGAAGGCCGGCCTCAAGCGGCGGCCGGAGCGCGTCGTCGGCTACGTCGGCACCGCCGCCGCCCTGTACGACTTCGGCGTCGACAAGCAGCTCGTCGGCGTGTTCGGCCCGACGAAGCTCAAGGACGGCAAGCCCGACCCGCAGGCCGGGAACCTGCCGATCGACCGGCTGGAGGTCATCGGCAACGCCTACGGCGAGTTCAACATCGAGAAGTACGCCGCGCTCCGTCCCGAACTGCTCGTGGACAACATGTTCGTGCCGGGCGACCTCTTCTACGTCCCCGCGGAGAGCAAGGAGAAGATCTTCGCGCTCGCGCCGAGCGTCGCGATCTCGACCGGCGCCGTCGCGCTGCCGAAGCCCCTCGAACGGACCGCCGCGCTCGCCGCCGCGCTCGGCGCCGACCTGAACGCGCCCAAGGTGACCGCCGCGAAGGCGCGGTTCGAGAAGGCGGCCGAGGCGCTGCGCGCGGCGGCGAAGGCCAACGCCGGGCTGAAGGTGCTGGCCGCGTCCGCGAGCCCCGACCTGTTCTACGCGTCGAGCCCGGCCAAGAACACCGACCTCATCTACTTCAAGGAGCTGGGCGTCGACCTGATCGTCCCGGACAAGCCCGGACGGGACGGCTACTACGAGGAGCTGAGCTGGGAGAACGCCGGCAAGTACAAGGCCGACGTCATCCTGCTCGACGCCCGGACGCAGGCGCTCCAGCCGAAGGACCTCGGGTCCAGGCCGTCCTGGCGCGAGCTGCCCGCGGTGGCGGCGGGACAGGTCGTCCCCTGGCAGCCCGAGCCCCGCTTCTCCTACGAGGGCTGCGCCCCGATCCTCGAAGCCCTCGCCGCCACCGTCACGTCCGCGAAGAAGACCGGCTGAAAGGCTACGCGATGCCCACCCCCGCACACCCGTACGCGTTCTTCGACCTGCACGTCCTCCGGTCCGAGCGGCTCGGCCCGTCCATGGTCCGGATCACCTTCGGCGGGACGGCCCTGGACGGCGCCGACCCCGGCGGCGGCCGCTTCGTCTCCGCCGGGCGCGACCAGCGTTTCAAGATCTTCCTGCCGCACCCGCACCAGGACGCGCCGGTCATGCCGGACAGCACCGGCGGCGACACCTGGTTCGCCGACTGGCGGGCGCTGGACCCGGCCGAGCGCGGCATCATGCGCTCCTACACCGTCCGCGACCGGCGGGACGGCGCGCTGGACGTCGACTTCGCGCTGCACGGCCACGGCGCGTCCGGTCCGGCCGCGACCTGGGCGGCGGCCGCCGTGAAGGGCGACCGGATCACCGTGCTCGGCCCCACCGGGCCGGACAACGGCGGCTACGACTTCCGCCCGCCGCCCGGCGTCCCGGTGGTGATCGCGGGCGACCTGACCGCGCTGCCCGCGATCGCCGGGAACCTCGCCTCGCTGCCCGCCGGGACGCCCGTCCGGGCCTGGGTGGACGTCCCCGACCCGGCGGACCGGCAGGATTTGCCGACCGCCGCCGACGCCGACATCACGTGGACGTCCCCCGGCGGCCTGGTCGACGCGGTCCGCGCCGCCGCGATCCCGGACGGCGCCTACGCCTGGATCGCGGGCGAGTCCGCCGTGGTCAAGGCGCTGCGCCGCCACCTCGTGAAGGAGCGCGGGCTGGACCGGCGCGCCGTCACGTTCACCGGCTACTGGCGGCGCGGCGCCACCGAGGAGGACCTCCTCGCCGAGGTCGTCGCGGGCGGCAGCCCCGCCACCGAGGAGTGACGCCCGGCCGTCCGGGGCGCTGCCCGACCGCCTCCTGACCGGACGCCGATCGCGCGCCGGGCGGCGGCCCGGCGCGCGAGGACGGCGGATCAGCCCAGGTCGAGCCCGCCGCTCCGCACCCGCCGCGCGAACGCGCGCCACTCGGCGGACGCGAAGAAGAGCTTGGGCCCGTCCGGGTCTTTGGAATCCCGCACCCCGATGCCAGCGGCGAGCCCCGCCACCTCCACGCACTGACCGCCGGTGTCACCGCTGCGGCTGCTCTTCCGCCACTGGATCTTCGACGTCTCGCGGATGCTCATAGACTCTCCAAGATCGCCTCAAGTAGCTTCAGGGATTCGTCGGTGGAAAGCGCCGCGCCCCTGATCAGGTCGAAACGTAGCGCATACGCCCGAACCGTGCTTCTCCGCTCGATCAACTGGCCGCCCACGTGGCCTTCGACGTAGGCGGCATCCGGCTCCTCGTCGAAGCGCAGGATCGTGAACGCTCCCATGACTCCTGGATAGCTGCCCTTGGCGCTCGGGACGATCTGCATCGTGACGTTCAGCGGGTCGGCCAGATCGATCAGGTGCTGCACCTGGCCGCGCATGACCTCCGGTCCTCCGACCGGCCGCCTGACGGCGTACTCGTCGAAGACCACGACGACGTGGCACGGGTCTTCCCCGCTGAGGATCGCCTGGCGGGAGAGCCTCGTCTCCACGAGTTTCTCGGCCTCCTCCGGGGTCCGACTGGTCTTCAGTTGCTCGTAGGCGTACTCCGGCGTCTGGAAGAGGCCGGTCACCGCCATGGCCTCGAAACTGTGAATCACCGACGCCTCGGCCTCGCGCCGGATGAACTCGGGGAAGCCGGGCGGGAGGATTTGGAGGTGCCCGAGGCGCTGAATCCACTCCCAGATACGAACAAACACCCCTTTCGTCTCGAAAAGCGTGTCGCAGTCCTTCGCGAAGTCCTCGGACGGGGCGCTTTCGCCGCGCTCTATCTGGCCGACCCATTGGGGCGTGTAGCCGAGCTTCGCGGCGAGCTGCGGGCGTCCGAGATTCGCCCCTTCACGGCATGCGCGGAGTTCGGCACCGAAGTATTCGACGGGCGTCTTCGGGACCTCCAGGTCACGGGGACGACGGGGCACCATTGCCTCCAGGGGGTTGGAAACCGACTTCGGTTTCGATTGCGCAGGACGGCCTTTTTCACATGTCCGTCTTGCACTTCCCGAGCTTAGGGTGATTACAGGGAGTTGTGAAGCGAATACCGAAAGGAATCGGATTGTGGATCGCTCCGCGCTCAGGTTTCCGGGTCACGGGTCTCGTCGAGGACGAGGGCGGTGCGGTCGACGGCACCGGCGCGGTGGGCGGCGGCGCCGATCGTCTGCGCCGCGACCGGCGCGGTGATCAACTGGAAGATCGCGACCAGCAGCAGCGACGCGGCGGCCGGGCCGGTGCTCACCTGCGCCCCGGCGCCCGCGAGGATCAGCAGCAGCCCGATCGTGTGCGGCTTCGTCGCGGCGTGCAGGCGGCTCAGCAGGTCGGGGAACCGCACCACGCCGAGCGCGCCGACCGCGGAGAACGCCGCCCCGGCGGGCATCAGCACGGCGGTGACGACGTCGGCGGCGGTCATGTCCGGTCCTCCCGCTCGGCGGCGAGACCGGCCGCCGACACCGAGCCGACGAAGCCGAGCAGCGCGATCACCACGAGGATGGTCGCGCCGGCCGGTTCGTCCCGGGCGGTGGCGCGCACCGCGATGCCGCTGACCAGCAGCACGGCCAGGACGTCCAGCGCCATGATCCGGTCGAACGGCGTCGGGCCGCGCACCAGCCGCGCGGCGGTCAGCAGGATCGCGGCGCCCAGCAGCGCCAGCGTCACGTCGTAGACAATGCTCATCGGTTCTCCGTCGGTGGGTCGTCCGGGACGACGAGGGCGCGCATCAGTCCCCGCTCGGTGTGCAGGACGCCGTCGCGCACGGCGTCCGCCTCCGCCCGGTCCCGGACGGGCATGCCGTGGACGAGCAGCACCGCCCGGTCCCAGTCCACGCCGACGAGGAGCGTGCCGGGGCGCAGCGACGTGCTCGTCATCACCGTCATCAGCACGATCTGCGACCGCGACCGCGCGGCGACCTCGACGATCGCGCCGCGGATCCGTCCGGGGGCGCGCAGCGCGTGCCAGCCGATGACGGCGCTCGACACCACCAGATCCCGGGCGAACTCCAGCACGGACTCGGCGAGCCGCACCGGCCGCACCCGCGTGACGATCGGGACGGCCGGAAGCCGCGTCACCCGGTACGCGACGAGGACGGCCGCGATCCCGCCGACGAGCGTCGCGCCGTCGACGCGGCCCCACAGCAGCAGCCACACCGCGAGCAGCCACCCGCCCATCGCCAGCCGCGACCCGACGTGGCGGTTCACCGCCGCGCCCCGTCCAGGACGGCGTGCCGGTAGGCCGCCGGGTCCAGCAGGTCGGTCGCGGCGCCTCGGCTCCACGCCGACAGCGGACCGGCGAACACCGCGATGAGCAGCCCCGCCGCGACCAGCACGGCGGTGACCGACTGCATCACCCGCACGCCGCCCCGCGTGTACGACTCGGGCGCGGGCGGCTCGGCGGCGTCGTCCGGCCGGGGGCGCCAGAAGCCGAGCGTCCAGATCCGCGTCATCGCCATCAGCGTGAGCAGGCTCGCCACGATCGCGACACCGGTGACGGCGTAGGCGAGCGCTCCGCCCGCGCCGAGCCCGGCCTGGAACAGCGCCAGCTTCGCGACGAACCCCGACGACGGCGGCACCCCGCTGACGCTCAGCGCCGGGACGAGGAACAGCACCGCGATGAACGACGACAGCTTCGCGAGCCCGCCGAGCCGCCGCAGCGACGTCGACCCGGCGCGCCCCTGCATGAGGTCGGCGACCAGGAACAGCGTCGCCTGCACCACGATGTGGTGGACGAGGTACAGGATCGCCCCGGTGAGCCCCGCGACGCTGAACAGCCCGAGCCCGAACAGCATGTACCCGATGTGCCCGACGAGCGTGAACGAGAACACGCGGTGGATGTCGTCGTGGGCCAGCGCGCCGAGCGTCCCGACGATCATCGTCGCGGCGGCCAGCCCCAGCATGACCCACGACTCGTGCGCGCGCGGGAACAGCAGCGTCTGGACGCGGATCAGCGCGTACACGGCGGCCTTCGTCAGCAGCGCGGCGAACACGGCGGTGACCTTGGTGACGGCGACCGGGTAGCTGTCCGGCAGCCAGAGGTGCATCGGGACGATCGCGCCCTTGATCCCGAACACGAGGAGGAACAGCAGGCCGAGCGCGGTCCGCGTCCCGGCGGGCAGGTCCGCGACGCGGCCGGACAGGTCGGCGAGGTTCACCGTCCCGGTCGCCGCGTAGGTCAGCCCGAGCGCGGTGAGGAACAGGATCGAGGACGTGAGGCTGACCACCGTGTACGTCATCCCGGCCCGCATCCGCTCGGCGGTCGGGACGAGCGTCATCAGCACGTAGCTCGACGCGAGCATGATCTCGAACGCGACGAACAGGTTGAACAGGTCCCCGGCCAGGAACAGCAGGCACACCCCGGCGGTCAGGGCGAGGTAGGCGGGGTAGAACACGCCCGGCTCCCGGCCGTCCAGCCCGGCCGCGCCCTCCGCGACCGCGTGCAGCATGATCGCCAGCAGCACGGCGGCGGACACCGCCACGAGCAGCGCCGACAGCCGGTCCGCGACGAGCGTGATGCCGAGCGGCGCGGGATGGCCGCCGAGCTGGACGGCGATCGTCCCGTCCCGCGCGACGGCCGCGACCAGCCCGGCGGCGGCCGCGACCACGCCCGCCGCGACGAGCGGCGCGAGGACGCGCAGCCACGTGCTGCGGCGGCGGCTGACCATCGCCAGCGCCGCGCCGAGCAGCGGCAGCGCGAACGGCAGCGGAACGAGGACGTTCACCCGCCACCGCCCTCGGCTTCTCCCTCTTCCACGGGGTCGGCGTCCTCGGCGCGCAGCTCGTCCCTGCGGCGGCGCTCGGCGCGGACGCGGCGGTCCTCGATATCGTCCTGGACCTCGTCCTCCCCGAGCAGGAGCTGGCTCCGGTAGGCGAGGGCCAGCAGGAACGCCGTCACGCCGAACGTGATCACGATGGCGGTCAGCGCCATCGCCTGCGGCAGCGGGTCCGCCATCCGGCGGCCGCGGTGCGGGCCGCCGAGCAGCGGCGGCGCGCCCGCCGCGCCGCCCGCGATCAGCAGCAGGAGGTTCGCGCCGTGGCCGAGCAGCATGAACCCGACGACGACGCGGATCAGCGACCGCTGCATCAGCAGCTCGAACCCGGCCGCGAACAGCACCGCGACCACCGCCACGAGGACGAGCGCGGGCCCGCTCACGGCCACTCCTCCGTGCCGGCGGCGTCCGGTTCCTCCAGGGCAGCGCCGAGCGTGGTGAGGATCGTCGCGACGAGCCCGAGCACCAGCAGGTACACGCCGAGGTCGAAGAGCAGGCTGGTGGACGCCTTGACGTCCCCGATCCAGGGCGCCGACACGCGCAGCGTCTCCGGGTGCAGGAACGCGCCGCCGGACGCCCAGCCGGACGCGCCCGCCGCGACCGCCAGCGCCAGCCCGCCGCCGACGAGGACGCTCGGCCGCCCCGGCAGCGCGGTCGCGAGCTCCCGCCGCCCGCCCGGCAGGTACCGCAGGACGAACGCCATCCCGGCGACGAGCCCCCCGACGAACCCGCCGCCGGGTCGGCCGTGCCCCGCGACCAGCAGGTATATCGAGAACAGCAGGATCGTCGGGCCGAGCAGCCGGGCCGTCGCCTCCAGCACCACCGACGACCCGGCGAGCGGCGGACGCCCCGGCGCCGCGAGCCACCGCTCCTTCGCGGGCGAGCCCGCGGCCGCACCGTCGGGAGGAGGCGGCGGCCCGGCCATGACCAGGCCGACGACGCCGATCGCCGCCACCGCCAGCACCGCGATCTCGCCGAGCGTGTCGAGCGCGCGGAGGTCGTCCAGGATCACGTTCACCACGTTCTTCCCGCCCTCCTCTGCCGCGAGCCGGGCATAACGCGGACCGACCGGGCTCGTGGTCCGGCTGAGCGCCGCGACCAGCAGGAACGCCGCGACGAACCCGCCGAGGGCGAGGCTGGTCGCCGCGGTCGCGATCCGGCCGGGGACGCCGCGGCGGCGCGGCGGGAACCGGTCCGGCAGCCGCCGCAGCACCAGCACGAGCATGATCAGCGAGAGGGTCTCCACGACGAGGAGCGTGAGCGCGAGGTCGGGGGCGCCCTGCACGACGAACAGGCCGCCCGTCCCGTAGCCGACGCCCGCGAGCAGCAGCGCGGACGACAGCCTGCGCCGCGACCGCAGCGCGGCCAGCGCGCACCCGGCCACCACGAGGGACAGGACGAGCTGCGCGGGCTCGTCCCAGCCGCGCAGCTCCCCGGCCGAGGCGGCCGTGCCGTCGCCCCTGGCCAGGGCCATGACCAGCGCCGTCCCCGGGAGGAGGAGCACCATGCCGCCGATGACGCCGAGGTAGACCGGCAGCGACCCGATCTGCACGCGCCGCGTCACCGCGTGCGCGCCCGCGAGGACGGACTCGACCGCGCCGTCGTAGGCGCGCTGCGCGTCCGGGACCCGCCACCGGACGGCCCGTGCCGGGAACGTCCGGCCGACCGCGCCGTACACGGCGGCGCCCGCGGCGAGCGCGACGAGGGAGAGCGCGATCGGCAGGCCGAAGCCGTGCCACAGCGTCAGATCGAACCCGGTGTCCGGGCCGAGCGCGGCGGCGTACGGCCCGACGAGGCTCTGCACCGGCGCCGGGTAGGCGCCCAGCGCGAACCCGGCCGCCGCGAGCACCGCGACCGGCACGACCAGCCCCCACGGCTCGCTCGCACGGCCCCCGTCAGCCGCCTCGTCCGCCGCGCCGCCGAACGCGCCGTGCAGGAACCGCAGGCCGTAGGCGACGGTCAGCGCCGACCCGGCGACCACCCCGGCGAGGACAGCGGCGTCCAGCCCGCCGTGCGCGAACGCCTTCACCGCCGCCTCCTTCGCCACGAACCCGAGGAACGGCGGGAGCCCGACCATGGACGCGACGGCGGCCGTCCCGGCGGCGGCTAGGACGGGCAGCCGCCGTCCCGTCCCGGACAGGCGGTCGGCGCGGCGCGTCCCCGTCTCGTGCTCGACGACGCCGACCGCGAGGAACAGCGGGGCCTTGAACAGGCCGTGCGCGAGCAGCAGCGCGGCGCCCGCGAGCGCGGCCGTCCGGGTGCCGTCGCCGAGGAGGAGCATGAGCAGGCCGAGCTGGCTGACCGTCCCGTAGGCGAGGAGGCGTTTCAGGTCGTCCTGGCGCAGCGCGATGACCCCGCCGACGAGCAGGCTGACGAGCCCGGCCGCGACCGTCATCGGACGCCACACGCCGTCGCCGGCGAACGCGGGCGCGAGCCGCGCCACCAGGTAGACGCCCGCCTTCACCATCGCCGCCGCGTGCAGGTAGGCGCTGACCGGCGTCGGCGCGACCATCGCGGCGGGCAGCCAGCCGTGCAGCGGCACCTGCGCGGACTTGGCGAACGCGCCGAGCAGCACCAGCACCGCGCCCGCCCGCGCCGCGCCGCCGCCGGGCGGGTCGGCGAGCAGGGCGGAGATCCGGTACGTCCCGGCGGACTGCCCGACCAGCACGAACCCGGCGAGCATCACGAGGCCGAACGCGGTGGTGGTGAGCAGCGCCTCGACGGCGGCCCGCCGGTCCGCCGCCCGGTCGGGGCGGGCCGCGCCGATCAGGATGAAGGAGCTGACCGTGGTCAGCTCCCAGAACACGTAGAGGACGAGGAGGTTGTCGGCCAGCACCAGCCCCGTCATCGCGCCCGCGAACGCGATCAGCGTCCCGGTGAGCAGCCGCTCGGGCCGCTCGAAGTACCAGGCCGAGTAGCAGAGGACGACGGCCCCGACCCCGCCGACCAGCACCAGCATGACGACGGCGAGGGCATCGAGCCGGAAGTCCACGGCGAGCCCGAGGTCGGGCGCCCATTCGAGGCTGGACGTGACGTCGCCGCCGCCCGCCCGGCTCACCGCCCACGCGGCGGTCGCCGCCGGGAGGACGGCGGCGGCGCATCCCATCGCGCGGCGGTGGCGGCCGAGGGCCCAGGGCACGGCGACGGCCGCGACGGCATGGGCGAGAACCAGCGTCAGCATGCCGCCGCAGCCCCCCTCCGCCTGGCATGTCGCTGGATGATCTACCCGGCCAGCGCCCCCGAAACGGTGCCCCGCCCCGCCCCGGGACGGCGGCCGGGGCGCGGCCCCGCGCGGCCGATAAGGCTTCGATAACGCCCGTCCGTAGCGTCGTTCGCGTCACCGAAGGCGCCGCCCGCCCACCGGGCCGCGCCACGACGAACGGGGAACGAGATGAGCAGGATCCGAATCGGGCTGCTGGCCGGGGCGGTGGCGGCGGGGGCCGTCGTCGCCGCCGCGCCGTCGGCCGCCCTGGCGGCCACGACCACCGCCACCGCGGGCAGCTGCCCGAAGGGCGACGTGTGCGTGTGGAGCGGTCCGAACGCCACCGGCACACGCTGCAACTGGGACGGCAACGACCCTGACTGGCAGGGCGGCGCCGTGCAGTGCAAGCCGTACGGCTTCAGGGTCAACAGCGTCTGGAACAACGGGTACACGAGCGACCCGTACAACAAGGTCAGGTTCTACCGGAACGCGAACTACTCGGGGCAGATCTCCGACCCGCTGCCGGTCACCTCCCAGCCGGTGAACGCGGCGAACCTGTCGATCCGCTCGCACCAGTGGTCGCGGTAGGGGTCGGCGTGCGAACGATGCGGATCGCCGTGACGGGCCTCGCCGCCGCCGCCGGGCTAGCCGCCCTCCTGACGCCCGCCGCCGCGCAGGCCGACACGGCGCGTGTCGGTACGGCGCGTGTCGGTACGGCGCGTGTCGGTACGGCGCATGTCGGTACGGCGCATGTCGGTACGGCGCATGTCGGTACGGCGAAGGCCGGTGCGGGCGTCGCCGCCTGGCAGGGCTCCTGCGCGAAGGGCGACTTCTGCGTCTGGAGCGGCAAGGACGGCACCGGCACCAGATGCGCGTGGAACGGCGACGACCCCGACTGGTGGGGAGGGAGCGTCCAGTGCAGGCCGACGTTCCTCGTCAGCTCCTACTGGAACAACGGCTACACGGGCTCCTACAGCAAGGTCAAGGTCTACGAGTTCGCCAACTATGAGGCGTACTGGGGAACGATCTCCGCGGGTCAGCGGGGCAGCTTCTGGGAGGGCCAGCTCATGCGCTCCCACAAATGGGTGAACTAGGGACTCATCGATCCCGGTTCGACCCCGGAAGGCCGCCGAGAGCCGCGCCCTCGGCGGCCTTCCGCCGTCCGCGGCCGCCGGGCGCGCGACGCGCCCGCTGTCAGCAGCCGCGCGCGGCACGCGACGGGCCCGCCGTCCGCCGCCAGCGCAGCGCCCGCTCGCGCGGCGTCCCGCAGGACACCGGCGCCGGGACGACCGGCGGCAGCGGATGCGTCGACGGGTCGTCCCGCAGGATGGCGGCGTGGACGTCCCGCAGCTCGCGTCCGGGCTCCAGGCCCAGCTCCTCGGTGAGCTTGCGGCGCCCCTCCCGGTACACGTCGAGGGCCTCGCTCTGCCGTCCCGCCCGCGCGAGCGCCAGCATCAGCAGGACGCGCAGCCGCTCCCGGTACGGGTGCTCCCCCACCGGGCCGATGAGGTCGCCGACCAGCTCGTGGTGCCGGCCGAGCGCCAAGTCCACCTGCGCGGCCTCTTCTGTGCCGGTCAGGCGCAGCTCGTCCCAGCGGGCCGCGCCCGCCTCGATGTGCGTGCCGGTGAGCCCGGCGAGGGCGGGGCCGTCCCAGCGGGCGAGCGCGGCGCGGAACCGTCCGGCGGCGTCCGCGAGACGTCCGGCCGCCGCGTCCCGGCGCGCCGCGGCGATCTCGTCGGCGGCGGCGAGCGCGTCGATCGTCCCCGCCTCGGCCGGGACGCGGTACCCCGGCCGGACCGTCTCGATCACGTGCCCCGCGCAGCCCCCGGCACCGGCGCCCGCGTCACGGAACGCGCGCCGCAGCCCCGACACGGCGATGGCCACCTGGGTGCGGGCGGACGCCGGAGGGCCGTCCGGCCACACCGCGTCCACCAGCCGTTCGACCGGGACCGGCCGGTCGGGTTCGAGGAGCAGCGCGGCCAGCACCAGCCGGGACCGGCCGCCGCCGAGGTCGACCGGGCGCCCCCGCACCCCGGCGCGTAGCGGGCCCAAGATCCGAAATTGCACGCGGTCCGTCACCCGTCGCGTCACCCCTTCCGTGGCGGTCATTGCGTGGACGATCGCGGGGTGAACGCCGTGGGCCCGGCGTGCGGGGTACCCCGGCACGGTAGACGGGCGGCCCGCCGAGCCGGGTTCGCTTCGCCGGGCAAAATCCGTTCCAAACCGTTCAGAACAGCGAACGCACAGGTCAGGCGCATCGACGGGTGATCGCGGGGTCGGGCGCTCGGGCCGTCCGGAGCGTGGACGCGGGCACGTACCCCCATCCGTTCAGCTCCGGCTTCCCCGTCGCCCGGTCGCCCTGCGTGTAGTACCAGACGTCGTTTCCGCCGGAGTGGCGCTCGCCGCGCGTCCAGCAGATGAACCAGCTCGGGTCCGTCTCCAGGACCGCGACCTTGGTCCCGAACGCGGCCTTCTCGTACACGTCGACGCGCGGACGGTTCGGGCACTGGAAGAGGTCCGGCCAGGTCTGGTTTGTCCGGGAGTCCTCGATGGTGCCGCGAAGAGGACGGCAGCCCTCGGCGGCCTCCCCGTCGTCGCCGCCCGCGACGACGAACACCGCCACCCCGGACGCCAGCGCACCGGCGGCCAGCACGGCGGCGGCCGCCGCGTACAGGCGTCCGCGCCCACCCGTTTCTTCGGTCGCCGCGTCCTCGGCCGTCGCGGTGTCGGCCGTCTCGTCGTCGGGCGTCTCGTCGTCGGGCGGCGCGGTGCCGGGCATCGCGGTGCCGGGCGCCAGGGTGTCGGCGGCAGCGGCGATCAGCGTCCGGTGCGCGGTCCAGCGCGCGACCTCCGCTTCCGGGTCGGGCCGGTCGCGGTAGCGGAGGCAGGCTTCGACGAAGCGGGCCGTCGCCGTCTCGGACGGCGTGGTGAGCGGGTTCCTGCCGATGAGGTTGGACACCGTCGCGGGCGACAGTCCGGGGCAGCGCGAGCAGAGCGCCCGGTACTTCGGACGTCCGCACCAGTCGTACAAGGCGCGGAGCCTGCCGGTGAACTCCGCCCATGTGGCCGCGTCCTCGGGAGCGGGCGGCGGCGGGGGTTCGGACACGGCGGACGGGTCGGGAGCAGCGGGCAACGAACACTCCTGTGATCGGGCGGGGAGCACCCTAGTGTGCCAACAGGAGACCCGTCCGGGTTCGCGGCGCTCCACCCCTGCGGACCATTGGAGCGGAGGCGCCGCCCCCTATCAGCGCACCTTCCAGAGGCGGACCTTGTGATCGACGTGCCCGGTGGCGAGCGCCCGGCCGTCCGGGCTGAACGCCACCGACTCGACCGTCATCACGCGGACCTTGAACGTCTTCGCCTCGTTGGTGGCGAGGTCCCACATCCAGGTCGTGCCGTCGGCGTCACCAGCCGCGAGGTACTTCCCGTCCGGGCTGTAGGCGAGCGACTTGACCCAGTTGCCGGGGTCGTCGAACGTGCCGGTCACCTGCTTGGTGGCGACGCTGCGGAGCCGCACCTTGTTGTCGGTCCCGCCGATGGCGAGGGTCTTGCCGTCGCGGCTGAACGCCACGGCGAACGCGGTCGCGTCCTCACCGCCGAAGTCGGTGATGCGGCGGCGGGTCGCCACGTCCCACAGGATGGTCGGGGCGTCGTGGCCGCCTGCCGCGAGCGTCCGGCCGTCCGGACTGAACGCCACCGACTCGCCCGCGTAGGCCGAGTTGCCGTACCCGGCGATGAGGCGCCGGGTCGCCGTGCTCCACAGTTTCACGGTGGCGCCGCCGTCGCCGCCGACCGCGAGGGCCTTGCCGTTCGGGGCGAAGGCGAGCGCCCCGACCTGCACGCCACCGTTCCTGAGCGTCGCGACCGCGCGCCTCGTGCCCATGTCCCAGAGCACCACCGTGCCGCCGGAGCCTCCGGCCGCGAGGAGCCGTCCGTCCGGACTGAACGCGACCGCGTCAACCCGGTCGGGGTAGTCGTCGAGGACGGCGACGGGACGTTCGGCGGCCACGTCCCACAGCCGGACCGTGTGGTCCTCGCCGCCTGATGCGAGCGTCTTGCCGTCCGGGCTGAACGCGACGGCCTCGACGTCCTTGGTGTGGCCTTCGAGCACTTTCGTGGACTCGGACCCGAACGGGTCCATCGCCACCAGCACGCCGCCCGCGACGGCCGCGCCGCCCACGAGGACCAGCCCGCCGACCAGGAAGGCGCGCCGTCCCGAATTCCGCGGCGCGGGCGGACGTGTGGGCGGCTGCATCGCGGCGACCGGTGGAGAATGCATCCCGGGCGAGAAGCCGGGAGCGGCCCCGGGCCCGGCGGGGACTGGCGGCGGGAAGGGCACGGGAGCCGGGAAGGGCGCAGGCCCAGCCGGAGACCCGGCACCAGCGGGAGCCGGGGAACCGACGGGGGCCGGGGCCCCGGAGGCGAGGGTGCGGAGCCGCCCGGCAACGTCCTCGGCGGACGCGGGACGGTCGGCCGGGTTCTTCGCCATCAGCCACAGGACGAGCCGGTCCAGCTCGACGGGAATCCCCGGCCTGATCGCGGACGGCGGCGGCGGAGCGACGGTGAGGTGCTGCCGCATCAGCGCGGGCATCGTCGGGCCTTCGAACGGCGGACGTCCGGCCAGCAGCGCGTAGAGGGTGCAGCCGAAGGCGTAAAGGTCGGTGCGGGCGTCGGCGGGGCGTCCCTCGTACTGCTCGGGCGCCATGTAGTCCGGCGTGCCGAGCATGCTGCCCGGCACGGTGAGGTCGCCCGCCGCCTCCGCTGACCGGGAGATCCCGAAGTCGCAGATCTTCACGCCGCCCGCGGTCGCCATCAGGTTGGCGGGCTTGACGTCGCGGTGCACGACGCCCCGGCCGTGCGCGTAGGCGAGCGCCTCGGCGACCGCGGCGCCCGTCTCCAGCACCCGCTCGACGGGCAGGCCGCCCGGACCGGCGGCGAGGATCGCGGCGAAGTCGGTGCCGTCGAGCAGCTCCATCACGAAGTACGGGTGGCCGTCGTGCTGCCCGATGTCGTGGACGACCGTGATTCCCGGATGCTGGAGCCGCGCCGCGTTCTCCGCCTCCCGGCGTAACCGCTCGGTCAGCGCGGGCGCGCCCCGTCCGGCCAGCACGATCTTCACCGCGACCCGCCGCCGGAGCTGGACGTCGTCGGCGGCCCACACCTCGCCCATGCCGCCCTCGCCGAGCCGCGCGGTGAGCCGGTACCTGCCGTCGAGCAGAGCTCCGGATTCCATGCCTGTCCCCTCACTCGGCGGGCCCGGACCGGAAGAAATCACATCACTGCGCAACGTCCATCGCAAACGCTCGCATCAGGCGCGTTCCAGCGGGACATGATGTGCTGGTGCGCGGGTGTCGGGGCCAGGATCGGAGCGAAGGATGAAGGCGGTCGGTTTCAGCCGGTTCGGAGGTGCGGAGGTTCTGGAGATCGTCGATCTGCCCGATCCGCGTCCGGGTCCCGGGGAGGTCCGCATCGCGGTGCGCGCGGCCGGGGTCAACCCGAGCGACTGGAAGAAGCGCCAGGGGCTGATGGACGACGAACTCCCGCAAACCCTGGGCTACGAGGCCGCCGGGATCGTGGACGAGCTGGGCGAGGGCGTCGCGGACGTCGCCGTCGGCGACCGCGTATTCGGTCTCTCCTCACAAGGTGCGGCGCAGGCCGAGCTGGCGGTGCTGTCCCACTACGCGCCGATCCCGCCATCGCTCGACTTCGCCACCGCCGCCGCACTTCCGGCGGCCGTCGAGACGGCGACCCGCGCGCTGGACCAGCTCAGCGTGGGGCCCGACACCCGCCTGCTCGTGAACGGCGCGTCCGGGAGTGTGGGCGGGGCGGCCGTCCAACTCGCCGTGGCACGCGGCGCCCGCGTGATCGGCACGGCGAGCCCGTCGAACCACGACTACCTCCGTTCGCTGGGCGCGGACCCTGTCGCCTACGGCGAGGGCCTGACCGACCGGGTGCGCGCGCTGGCGCCCGACGGAGTCGACCTGGCGCTGGACGTCGCCGGACGCGGAGTGTTGCCCGAGCTCATCGCCCTGACGGGCGGTGCCGACCACGTCGTCACGCTCGCCGACTTCGGCGGCGCCCGCGAGCACGGGGTGAGATTCAGCAGCGGCGACGCGGGGCGCGCCGTCCACGCGATCAGCGAGATAGGCGCCCTGATCGAGTCTGGACGCTTCACGCCGCCGGACACCCGGACGTTCCCTCTCGCCGAGGTCGCGGAGGCGCAACGCGTGGGCGAGCACGGCGGCATCCGCGGAAAGCTCGTGCTGCTGGTCAGCTAGGGGCCGATGCCGTCCAAGCACGGGAAGCACAAGAACCTGCCGGACCCGACATCCCTTTTAGTCAGTTATGTCGGATTGTTCGATGTGCGCCGGAACCCTACCGTGGTGGCCCGGCGGCGCGGCTCCCCGCCGTCCGCGCCGCGGACACGGAGGCAGCCATGCCGCGAACGATCCGAAGACGTCAGCACCCGGCCCTGTTCGCGGTCGCCGCACTCCTGAGCGTCGGCGTCCTCGGCGCTCCAGCGCACGCCGCCGCCGAGGGCAACGTCATCAACGCGGACTCGCCCGCCGCGGTCGACGGCCAGTACATCGTGGCCCTGAAGGGCGGGACGTCCCTCGCCCCCGGAGCCGACGCCCCAGTGGCGGCCAAGGCAGCCGACCTGGCTCACCGCTACGGCGGCTCCGTCCAGGCCGTCTTCAGCGCCGTACTCCGCGGCTACGCCGCCGACATGACCGCACACCAGGCCCGGCGCCTGGCCGCAGACCCGACAGTGCGATACGTACAAAAATCAGTCATGGTCCATACAGAGGAGGGCGGCACGCAGCCCAATCCCCCGTCCTGGGGAACGGACCGCGTAGACGGCAAACAAGACCACGCCTACAACTACCCGGGCACCGGAACCGGCGTCAGCGTCTACGTCCTGGACACCGGAGTCCGGATCAGCCACCACACGTTCGAGGGCAGGGCGGTCAACGGCTACGACTTCGTCGACAAGGACACCACCGCCCAGGACTGCCACGGCCACGGAACCCACGTCGCGGGCACGGTAGGCGGCAAGGAATACGGCGTGGCCAAGAACGTGAGAATCGTCGCGGTACGCGTCCTCGACTGCGACGGCTACTCCCCCGACCGCTACGCCATCCAGGGCCTGGAATGGGTGGCGAAGAACGCCCAGAAACCGGCCGTCGGCAACATGAGCATCGGCTCCGATCCACCCAACCCCGAGCCGCAAGCCTTCCGAGAGGCAACCAGAGGCGCCATCCGCGCGGGCATCCAGTTCGCAATAGCCGCCGGAAACGATTCCCGAAACGGCTGCGACGCCCCCAGCGACGTCCCCGAAGCGGTCACACTCGGCTCAACGGACGAAGACGACTGGGTATCCGCCTTCTCCAACTTCGGCCCGTGCCTAGACCTGTTCGCACCAGGCGGCGAAATCACCTCAGCGGACTACCAATCCGACACCGGCTCAACAGTCCTGGGCGGCACCTCGATGGCCACACCCCACGCAGCCGGGGCACTGGCGCTCTACCTAGAGACCCACCCGAAGGCAACGCCCCAAGAAGCACGCAACGCGCTCGTTAACGCAGCCCAGCCCAACGCCATCCCCGACCCGGGCCCAGGCTCTCCAAACCTCCTCCTCAACGTCACCGCCCTAACAACCCCCAACAAACTGGCGGTCAGGTTCGGTCTGTGATCGCGGGGATGAGCCACCTTCTGGCGTAGAGGTTCGCGTCGTAGTAGTCGTCTCCATATGGTGCCGCAGTGGCGGCCGTGAGCACGAGGACGGTGTCCATGTCGGGCAGGAGGTAGATGAACTGGCCGCCGTGGCCCTCGGCGTAGAACACCTCGACGCCCTTGATGGTGTTGACGCGGAACAATTGCCCGTACCAGTTGGCCTCCTCCGGATCCCGCCAGACCTTGCGTCGCGCTTCCGCGATTGTCGATGCGGAAACGATTCGCCGACCGTTCCACACGCCATCGCGCAGCAGCAGTTGGCCGAACCGTGCCATTTCGCGCGGAGTGAGATACAGGTTGTAGCCGCCCGAACAGATTCCCTGAGGGTCTCGTCCCCAATGTTCGGGCGTTATCCCCAGCGGCCCGAAGAGGCGGGCGCGGGCGAAGTCCCACAGGCTCTGTCCGGTGACACGGGTGAGGACGGTCGCCAGCACGTGCGTCAGCCCCGTGCTGTAGAGGAACCTCTGGCCGGGCCGTTCGGTCTCCAACTCGCGGTCGAGGATGGCGGCCGTCCAGTCGGGTCTGGTCTGGATCTGTTCTTCGGTCTCGTCCTCGCTCCATTCCAGTCCGGCTGACATCTCCACCAGGTGGCGAAGTGTGATGTCCCGCTTGCCCGGCTCGTCGTCGGAGAAGTATTCCGGCAGGACCTCGGCCACCCGAGTGTCGAGGGTGAGCGGCCGTCCGTGCACCCGGTAACCGGCGTCGATGGCGATTCCCAGCAGGATGCGCAGGATGCTCTTCGACGCGGAATGGATGTTGGCCGAGTCCTGGCGTCCGACCCCGTGGAAATAGCGTTCCATGACCAGTTCGCCGTGGCGGACCACGAGGAGGCTGAGCGCGGAGTCGTTCCGCGAGACCTCGGCGGCACCCTGGTTCAGTCGGAGAGGGTTCAGACCTTGGTCTTCCGGACTGCCGCGACGCCATTCCGTCGGCCGGGGATCGCGATAGACCGGGTTTTCCTCGTAGAAAGTGTTTCCGACTCGTTCACAACCTGCCGGGCGAGCCTCTCCAGGCTCGGGACTCTTCGCGTCCAGTGTGACGGTCAACGCCGTCGCGACGCCTATTGCGAGAAGCGACACGCCCGCCGCCGCTTTGAGAATGTTCCCCTTCATGCGGGAGACGCTAGGAGGACCACCATGAGGGCTTGATGAAGCGACCGCGTCCGGACTATGGCTTGCGCCCGTTGACCTGCGCCATTACGTTACCGCGATGCGTGTGCTTGTCGTCGAGGACGACGCCGACCTCCGCCGCGGCGTGGAGGGCGCGCTCCGCTCGGCCGGGTTCGCCGTCGACACCGCCCCCGACCTGCCCGAAGCCGACGAGGCGCTGGCCGTCAACGACTACGACTGCGCGGTGTTCGACCGGATCCTGCCCGCCGGTGACGCGCTCGGCTACGTCCGGCGGCGCCGCGACGCCGGATGGACGCTCGCGGTCCTGTTCCTGACCGCGCGCGACTCCACGGCCGACCGGGTCGCCGGCTTCGAGCACGGCGGCGACGACTACCTGGTGAAGCCGTTCGCGATCGCCGAGCTGATCGCCCGCGTCCGGAACCTGTGCAGGCGCGGACGGGTCGTCCGGCCGCCGGTCCTGCGGCACGCCGACATCGAGCTCGACACCGCGCGCCGCGAGGCCCGGCGCGCCGGGGTGCTGCTGACGCTGACGGGCAAGGAGTACTCCGTCCTCGAACAGCTCATGGTCCACGAGGGCGCGGTCGTCGGCCGCGACGTCCTCATCGAGCACTGCTGGGACGCGATGGCCGAGCCCATGTCCAACGTCGTCGACGTGGCGGTCGCGGGCCTGCGGCGCAAGCTCGGCGCCCCGCCGCCGATCGCGACGGTCCGCGGCGCCGGGTACCGGCTGACGTGAGCCGCGCGGCGGCCCCGCCCACCGCGAGCGCCCGGCTGCGGCGGCTGCGGCGGCGGCTCACCCTGATCTTCACGGCGATGTTCGTCCCGGCACTGGCGGTGCTCGCGGTCACCATCGCCTGGGCGGACGGGTCGTCCCGCCGCCAGCGCCTCGACGACGGGCTGCGCCGCGTCAGCGCGTCCGAGACCCGGCTCGCCTACTTCGACCGCGGCCGGATCGCGTTCGACGAGATCGAGGCCGACGACCTGCACACCCGCTGCCCGGGGTTCGTGGTGGTGCCGGGCTCCGCCGCGCCGTTCCCCGCGCACTGGAGCCGCCGCGCGTGCGACCCGCTCGACCGCCCGGCGCTGGAGCGGCGGCTGAACCGCGAGGCCGCCGAGGCCATGCGGCACGAGACCGAGTACTCGCGGCCGCGGACGATCAGCACGCCCGACGGCGCCCGGCTGCGCGTCTCCATGGAGCTGATCTGGGACGACGACGCCGACGCCTGGGGCGGCGCGGTCATCGCCGTCGCCGGCACGGCGGACCTGGAGGCGGCGCACCGGCGGACCGTCCTGCTGACCGGCCTCGGCTGCGCGGCCCTGCTCGCCCTCGCCGGGCTGGCCGGGCACGCCCTCGCGCGTCCGGCGATGCGGCCCGTCGTCACGGCATTGGAGCAGCAGGAGACACTCCTCGCCGACGCGGCGCACGACCTGCGCTCGCCGCTCGCCGCGCTGCGCGTCCTCGCCGAGACGGCCCGCGCCGACCCGGCCCAGCAGGCGGAGCTGCTCCCCCGCACCGTGCGGCTGGCGGAACGGATGAGCGGCCTCATCGACGGGCTCCTCACCCGGGCCCGGCTCGTCGCCGGCGTCGAACGGTTCGCGCCGCAGCCCCTCCGCCTCGACCAGCTCGTCGAAAGCGTCCTCGACGAGCGTCCCGAGGAAGAACGACCAGACGCCGACCTCCGCCCCAGCGTGGTGCCCGGCGACCCGGACCTGCTGCGCAGGGCCGTCGCCAACCTGATCGACAACGCGCTGCGACACGGTCACGCCCCCGGCGAACCCGCCCAGGTCACCGTCACCGTCGCCGAAGGCCAGGTCACGGTAGCCGACCGGGGCCCAGGCATCCCGCCCGACATCGCCGAAACGATCTTCACCCGCTTCCACAGCGGATCAGGATCGACCGGCCTGGGACTCACCATCGCCCGCTGGATCGCCCACACCCACGGCGGAACACTCTCAGTAACCACGACACCCGAGGAAGGCACCACCTTCCTCCTCGCCCTACCAACCCAAAGCACCCGCAGAAACCGACACCGACGCCGCCCCGAAGGACACTGAGAAAGAGGGGTATGGGGCGAGAGCCCCACATCGGGGGTCCGGGGGTCGTCCCCCGGGAAGGCACTGCGGGCCCCGGCGAAAGCGAGCGGAGCTCGATGAGCACACCACCCCGCCTCGGCTCCCGCGACTGGACTCGAACCAGTGGCAAGCAACGTTTCAGCAGGTCGGCGTAGGTTCTGACCAGGGCGCACACGACCGCCAAGGTCCAGCAGAGTCCGCACGGCGACACGGCGATCGTCAAGCAGTCCGTCAAGCAGCGCCAGCCCTACCGTCGCTGCGTCGGCTTAGGACAGCGACGGATGTTGGCCTAATGGCCCTGCGCTGCTGCCTTCTCGTTTGTAAGCCAAGCTCGCCCCGCCAAGACACAACACCCCGCCCTGCACAGTGGCACTCCACAGCTCAGCAACGTCCACCAGCCTCCCCCACGACTGTCACTCAGCTAGACACCCATATGGAGCGACCAGGCATGCTGTACGACGGTCCCTCTCCACACGCCCAAGAGCCACCTGCAACCGGCTCCCTAAAAGAACCGTTGCCCCTGTGAGCCCGGCACGGCCACCTGGCCCAGCACACCGACGGATCTCCGGTGAAAACTCTTACGACAACTCAAAACACCCACTAGCGCGGCGCCCAGCCGCCACGCCTGAGTCGCGAGCCGGTCATGCGGCGTGTGTCATCGGCTCCTCTCTCTCATCTCGGTCAGGGCCAAGGGGTTGCATGGAGCTTCGGCAGCGGTTAGGGCGTTGTTCCTCCTGCTGGAATCTCCTTACAGCGCTCAGTACTCTTTATGGGTGCCCCTTGGGGAGGCCATAGGGTCCCCGGCCCCGACCCGGTCGAGCAGCGACCAGGGGCCGTGTCCTCATGCAGCCACACCTCTGACTCCCAAGAACCAAGCGTCTCAGACGAGTTTTGGATAGGCTGTTAGTGCTCGATCTCACGATGCGGGGAGACTAGCGTATGACAATCGCGCCACTTGAAAAGTCTGGCTCATCCAGCTTTTCAATTCCAGAAATTGTGTCAGCAGCCGAAGTGGGAAGAATTAGAGTCCCCACTTTTCAGCGCCAATTTGTGTGGAACGCAGGCGATGTTCGCAACCTATTTGACAGTTTGTATCGAGGTTTTCCGGTAGGCACACTGCTCCTATGGACCCGCCATTCACCGGCAGGTCGAGTACAACTCGGCCCTATCGAGTTTGACACCGAAGAAAGAAGTGACGCCCTTTGGGTAGTCGACGGCCAGCAAAGAATTACTAGCCTATTCGCCGCCCTGACCAAAAAATTCGAGATAGAAGATACGCGCTTCCGCGTAAATTTTGATCTTACTACGCAGAAGTTTGTTACGCCACGGAAGGGCGTTATCAATCCGCGCCAGATCCCTGTCAGAGAGGCCATGGAGACTCGCACACTTCAAGCGTGGCTGCGAAACCATTGGGACGAACTGACACCGGAAGACTACGACACAGCAGATCAACTCGTCGGCCAACTCCGGGATTACAGAATTCCCGCATACATCGTCAACGAAGAAGATCAGGCTCTTCTTCGCGAAGTATTCGACCGGGTAAATTCTGCCGGTAAGCCGATTAGTAGAGCACAGGTCTTCCATGCTTTGTTCGGAGGCGAGGCAGACCTGGCTAGTCCGGCCGCCGTTGTCTCTGCACTAGAAGACCTCAACTTCGGTACGCTCGAAGAAAACCGAATCGTCCAGAGTGTCCTCGCCCTACGGGGCGGCGACGTACAGCGTGATATCCATGACGAATTCAGAGGCGGCGAAGACCCTGCCGACTGGTTCGATAAGACTGAAGAGGCCCTGCGCCTCGCCATCAACTTCCTTCGTGCAGAGGGTGTTCTGCACATTCGGCTGATGCCAAATACCCTACCCCTGCCGGTCCTGGCAGCGTTCTTCCATCTTCATCCGACCCCAGAGCCGTGGATCCTACGCCTCCTCAGTCGGTGGCTTTGGCGCGGATGGGTACATGGTTTCGGCCGTGAAGGCGGGCAAACACCGGTTCTTCGCCGGGCAATTCGCTCGGTCAACCCCGACTATCGGAACCCGCAGAACGCGCCGAGCCCTTTTGAGGCCGTTAAGTCTCTACTGGAATTTACTCCCGATCGGGCCGTTCCCGATTTCAACCTTCAGGCTTTGTACACTAAGGGCGCGAATGGACGGCTAATCGTCCTTGCTCTCGCATCGCTCGGGCCTCTTGACAATCAGGGCCAAAAGATTGACCTCGCCACTGAACTGGAGGACAAAGGAATTGATGCGTTGACTGAATTTGTGCGCAACAACCGCTCACGTGCCGGCGCACGAGGTTTTTGGCAGAGTTCCTCGCCACCGATTACTGCGGTGAGTGACAAATCGATTCTTTGTTCCCACGCTATTACTCCTCTCGCCCTGGAGGCTCTAGAGTCCGGCGACAAAGAGAGGTTTATGAGTCTACGGGAAGAAGAGATTAATCCTCTGGTGCATAATTTTCTCGATAGTCGCCTTGAACCGAACGCTCCCATCCGCCCACCTCTGTCTGAACTTATCGAGTTGGCGACAGCAGAGGAAGACGACTAATGTCGTCAGACGGAGCATTGGCGGTCCAACTTCAGCGTCCAGACGGAAGCTGGGTTGACGTGGGATGGCTCGAGAGGCGCGACCAAACAAACTGGTTCTCGTTCTCAGAAGAGTATTGGCACATCAGAGACCGCCCGGTTCTAGGCCAGGCTTTTGAGGAATCTGGCCTTCGATGGAAGAGCAGGTCTACGGTAACGCTTCCCAGATGGTTCTCACACTTGTTGCCGGAAGGGCCGCTGCGTGAAGCGGTCGCAAGGGCCGCACAGGTGAACGCGGCACGAGAGTTCGAGTTGATTTCGCGCCTGGGTCTAAGTGATCTGCCGGGTGGTATCCGCGCTTTCGCCGTTGAAGACAGAGAATGGACACCCGTCCCCGCCGCTCCTGGAACCGAAGAGCGCATCGACGACCCACTACTAAAGTTCAGCCTGGATGGCGCACAACTTAAGTTCTCCTTGTACGGAACTTCGAAAGGACTCACTGTTCCCGTTAAGGGACAAGCGGGCAATTTCATCGTCAAGTTTCCGGACAATCGGCCGGGCTTCGATGGCGTTCCTGAGGCAGAGGCAGCCAGCCTTCGCCTTGCTCAAGCTATCGGAATTCCCACACCAGAGTTCTTTCTGATCAATCCCGCTACAATTACTGGACTTGAAGAGTGGACATCAAAAACGGGTGCTAAGCAGGCACTAGCCGTCAGAAGATTTGATCGATCGACAGACCAACGCAGAGTTCACATGGAGGAACTTGCCCAAGTCCTAGATATTCCCACCGTCAACCAAAACGCAAAGTACAACAAGGCAAATTTTGAAGTCGTCGCTGCCGTGATCGGAGGACTGGTCGGCATTGATGCCGTTGGCGAGGCCATCGATAGGATCGTACTAAATATCCTGCTCGGCAATGGAGACGCACATCTCAAAAACTGGGCTTTCTTGTATCTTGACGGCAAGAATCCCAAACTTAGTCCAGTTTACGACATCCTGCCAACCGTCCTTTATATTCCCGAAGACGACCTAGGAATGAACCTCAATAAGACTAAGAATTTCACGCTTATTACGCCGTCTCACTTTGAGCAATTGGGACGACGGTCCAGCTTTGGGGCCTCCCAGGCGGCCGACAGGGCGCGGCTAACCGTCGAGAAAGTTATGGCCAATTGGAGTATTTTAAAAGATCATCTAACCAGAGACAAATACTCCGAACTTGACAAGCGCTTGAAGACACTTGCTCTACTTAGGTAAAAGCAATAGACTTTTGAATCTTTCGCAACCGCCGTCTAAATTTGCACAGGGCCTGAAGTCACGAGAATGACTTGGATAA
This sequence comes from Actinomadura syzygii, assembly GCF_008085905.1. GTDB lineage: Bacteria > Actinomycetota > Actinomycetes > Streptosporangiales > Streptosporangiaceae > Spirillospora > Spirillospora syzygii. The sequence goes on from NZ_VSFF01000010.1 coordinate 116,737, forward strand.
GTCTGGACAGCAAACACCATAATTAGATGGCGAGTGCTACCACCAACAGATAATCAGCCCAGGAGACGGGTCCCGTCGTGTGCGCGGATGAGAACTGTTGACTGGGTGACCAGTGCGTCTTGGACTCGGATGGCGAAGGCTTCGTGGGCCAGCTCGGCTACCTCGTCGGCTGTGACCCAGCGGAAGCCGGAGGATTCGTCGGACTCTCGTAAGGAGTCGGACTCGACCTTGCAGCGGAAGACCAGTGCCACGATGCCACGGGGCATATTTTTGTAGACGCCGGTCAGAGCAATCGGCGTTACCTCCAGGCCGGTCTCCTCCTGGACCTCACGGCGGAGGCCCGAGATGATGTCTTCGTTCCGCTCTAGGACGCCGCCGGGCACTTCCCAGTGGCCGTTGTCTCGGCGCTGGATCAGGAGGGCGCGGCCTTGGTCGTCGACGATGACGCCAGCCACGCTGACAGAGTGGCGGCTGTCTGCACTCACAGCAGTGCGGTCCCATCGTGAGCTCGGACGAACGGGCCGCCCTCGCTGAGGGCGTCCGTGACGCGGATGGCCCGAGCCTCTGGCATTGCTTCGATCGCCTCCGCGGGACGGAGCCAGGCGACTGAGACGGCTTCGTCTGATGTATGCGGCTCTCCATCGACGGGCCGGCAGAGGATGGCTAGGGAGACCACGCCGAGCTTCATGTTTTTGTAGACACCAGTCAGTCGCTCCGGCTCGACTTTTACACCGGTTTCTTCGAGCACCTCACGGACTACGCCCTCATACGGAGTCTCGTCCAGTTCCAGCACGCCGCCTGGTGGCACCCATCGGCCATCGTCAGCTCTCTTGATTGCCAGGATGCAACCGTCCGGACGTCGCACGATTCCCGACACGCTCACCGAATGACGAGGAAGGTCAGCGCTCATCACTCTTCAACCGTCCATTCATAGGTGAGCTTCCATAGCTGACTAGGAAAGGCGTTGATAACAACTTCTAGGGGCCTGCCTGTCCGGTCGAAGGCGAACCGCACCACTTCGAGGACATGCTGAGCGGTGCTGATCCGTAGGAAGTCAGCTTCCTCGGGAGATGCCCTCCGGGATTCGATCTCTTCGGCAAAGCGCACAACTCGATGTCCGCGCTCGGCCAAGCGCTCATAGAGGCCCGTCGGCCCGGTATCCGGGAATGCAATATCGACTTCGCCAGCTACGGACATCGGGATGTAGGACGCGGCGAGTTGCACAGGCCGTTCGTCCGCGAACATGTGACGCTTTCGGATGAGCGTCAACTCCCCCTCTGGCAGATCTAGACGTGTGGCTACATCGGGAGGCGGTTCGACGGCCTCAGCCTGCTTTAGCTCCGTTCTCGGCGCAAGACCCGCTTTACGCATGCCCTCGGCAAAGCTGCTACCCGACCCGTTCCCGCGGGCAGGAATGCGGCGGACACGCTTAACCGTGGGGATGTCGAGCACAAATGAACCGACGCCCCGTTCCGTCCGGATGAGTCCCTCTGATTCGAGGATCCCGATGGCACGGCTGATGGAGGTCTGGTTGAGCCCGTACTTGCGGGCCAGCTCGGGCTGGCTCGGCAGCGCGGCACCCGGCCCGTAGGTGCCCCGGACGATGGCCTCACGGAGATCGTCTGCCACCTGGCGGTAGCGCGATCTTGGGTGCTGCAGGGGCACGGTCTCTCCTCCGAGCTGCAGGAGCTTATGACCACAACCCTAGCGCCTGCGCCGGTTGCGTCCTGTTTCTGCTGGTCAGTGTGCTGGTTGTCGCTCAGTCTTGGCACCTATGACATATGTGTTAGGCTCCGCATCGGTGCTAGCGACCGACCACGGACGCTTGCGAACGAACAAGGAAGGCCCTCGGCAAGGTGCCGCCTCGGGCCCCGAAACTCTTGGGAGGTACCCCCATCGTGACCAGTCCCCCTGTTCAGGCGGCTTCGCCCGCCCGGTTGTACCGGGTGGGTGAGGCGATGGAGTTGCTGTCGCTGTCGCGCAGCGTGATCTATGAGCTGATCCGGTCGGGTCGGCTGCGGTCGGTTCGGGAGGGTCGTTCGCGGCGGATCCCGGGTTCGGCGATCGCCGAGTACATCGCGCTGCTGGAAAGCGAGGCGCGGTGATGGCCGGGGCGCCCGCGTGGGAGTCCGACCGGCGGGCGGCCGCGGTGTGGGCGCAGGGATTACTGGCCGCGCCGGCCGGGCGGGTGGTGGTGCTGGACACCGAGACCACCTCGCTGGACGGCTACTTGGTCGAATTGGCCGTCACCGACCTGCAGGGCCGGGTGCTGCTGGGCACCCAACTCAACCCCGGCACCCCCATCGACGCCAAGGCCACGTCGATGCACCGGCTGGCCGCTGCGCAGTTGGGCGCGATGCCGCGGTTCGGTGAGGTCGCCGGCACGCTGGCCCGGATCCTGCGGGACCGGACGGTGGTGATCTACAACGCCGCGTTCGACATGCAGATCCTGCGCAACGAGATCCGGCGGCTGGACCCCTCGGCCGACGAGGTGCGGGAGGCGCTCAACACCGCGCGGTGGGAGTGCGCGATGCAGCAATACGCGGCGTTCTGCGGTGAGTGGAACGACTACCACGGCAACTACCGGTGGCAGCGGCTGCCCGGTGGAGACCACACCGCGCTGGGCGACTGCCGCGCCACCATCGCGATCCTCGCCCAGATGGCGGCTGAGGCGGCCGAGCGCTCCCCGGACGAGGCGTCATGACCCGCGCCACCCCCAAGGCCGCCGGTTCGGCGCCGGTGTCGGGGCTGCGGATCCGGCTGATCGGTCTGCCGGAGGAGGTGCGGGCGGGCGCTGAGGTGCTGGCCGAGGTGTTCGACCTGGTCGAGGTCTCCAAGGCGTACCCGTCCCGCGGCGCGTCCCGGAACGTGCGCGTGTACGTGGAAGCGCGGTTCAAGAGCTCTGGAACGTAGAGCGGCCCTCGTCCTGGCGACGCAACCGCCGGACGAGGGCCTTGATCGGACCTTGGGAGGTCCAACCCGATGAACTCTCATTCTGACACCTCGACGGCTCCGTTCTGGGTCGATGGGGACTACGACCGGGATTACGCCAGTGATGGCGTGTCCAGGTACGGCGCCTACGTCCGGGACCGGCTGGACACCACGTTCGCCGAGTGCTGGGACGACGGGGACTCCCCGGCGTTCCGGCTGGCGGAGTTCGCGGCCGCGGCCTGGCGGACGGCGACCGGGCCGGTGATGGCGCCCGGCTACATCCGCTGCCACTCGCGGGTGCTGGGCGCTCAGGTGGAGCGCAGCACCTGGGACGGGTCGCTGATCGCGTCGGTGAGCTTGGTGGCGCCGTGGCCGGCGGAGCTGGCTCGCTCGGCGGGCTGGCGGCGCGGCCTGTCCTGGCGGGACTGGCCCACCGAGCTGCGCGGCGAAGGCCACGACTTCGTCCACCCAAGTGAGCGGGACGTCACCGAGTCGCCGTTCCTGCAGGCCAGTCTCGCGCTGACCTTCCCGGTGCCGCTCGACCGGATGCCCTCGGCCCCGGCCGGTCCGCGTCGCGACGTGGTGGGCCGGGCCCGGCAGACGGTGCAGGTCCTGGCCGCCGAGCTGAACTACATCGTGCGGCCGGTCCTGGACGTGCTGGACGGGAGGCGGCCGCGATGACGACGGCGAGGATTCGCGGCGGGCGGCGCCAGGCCGCCGAGGAAGCGCTGCCCGAGGTGCAAGTGCCCGAGGAACTGGCGCGGGAGCTGGCCCGGCAACGGGAGCTGGCGGACGCGCGGCGTGCGGACGAGTTGGCGCGGGCTCGGGCTGAGGCCGGGCACGGCCGGGCCCGGGCGGACGTGGCCGAGGAGACGCGGCTGGCCGAGCTGGCGCGGGCCGAGCGCGAGGCCGACGTGCAGGCCGACGCCGAGCTGGCGCGGATGTTCCGGGAGTTCCGCGCGAACGGTGCGCGGACCCGGGTCCGGGCGGACATGGCGCGGTCGGGTGAGGCGCGGGCGCTGCGGTTGGAGTGGCTACGCCGACTGAACCTGCGCGTGCTGGTGCCGGTCCTGGTCGGGTTCGGGATCTGGTCGACGACCGGTGTGCAGCAGGGCGCGGCCCGGCTGATGGCCGCCGCCTCCGGCTCGCCGGTGTGGTGGGCGCTGTGGGGTCTGGAGGCGCTGCTGATCGGCGCGGTGTGCTGGATCATCATCGCCCGCGCTCGCCTGTCGGCGTCCGGCGGGAAGTTGGCGGCGTCGGCTGAGCGGATCGGGGTCGGGTGCCTGACCACGTCGGTGTTCCTGAACCTGATCGCGGCCGTCCCGGTCGGCGACGGGCCGCACCCTTCGGGGTGGGCGGTGCCGGGCGCGATGTTCGCGCACGCGCTCGGCCCGGTCGGCGCCGCGGTTACAGCGCACCTGATCGGCCTGGTTGACCGATCGATCGGCGAGGCCGACCCGTGGCACGAGGGCAAGGGCGAGAACAAGGTCGCGGTGCCGCGGCTGGCCGAGATGGACTTGAGCGTCCCGGCCGCGTCCGTCCCCGCGTCCGTCCCCGCGTTCGCCGCTGCGTCCCAGGACGAGGACGCGCCCGAGACTGCGTCCGAGGTGCGGGCGGCAGTGGTGTGGCCGGTCCTGCGCGGTGACCGTACCGGGCTGCCGGTGGTGGCCCGCCCGCAGCCCGTAGGGCCCGTGGAGTCGTTGGGACGGGGCGTGTCACGAACGCGGGCTGACCGGGACGGCGAGCGGCCGCGCCAGGGTGGCGCGGAGGCGTCGGCCGACCCGTCTGCCAACCACCGTGAGGTGCGTCCGAACCGGGGTGTGCGGGTTCCGCCGACCGCGCGTCGGCGCGCCAGCGCCAACCGCAGCCGCAGCGATGAGGAGCTGAGCGCGCGGCTGGCCGAGTTGGTGGAGTCCGGGGAGTTGGAGCCGGTGTCGGTGCGCGCGGTCGAGCGCGCGCTCGGCGTCGGACGCGACCGCGCCAAGCGGGTGCTGGAGCTGGCCGGTCTCGGCGAGAACCCGGTGCCCGGGCCGGCGGTCGAGTCCGGCGACCAGGGCGACCGTCCGCTGACGGTGCTGGCGGGGGGTGTGCGGTGATGGCGGTCAAGAACTCGGCCCCGGCGCCGTCCCCGCTGGCCTTGTTGCGCAGCCCCGGGCAGTTGCGCAAGGCGCTGAGCAGGGCGCGCCGTGACGCCGAGGCGTGGCGGTTGCGGTACGCCGAGATGCACGTGGCCTACGTGGAGTTGCTCGCGCGGGCCCGCGCCGAGGTCGCCGAGACCCGGACCGGGACGCCGCAGCGGGCCGGTCACCTGGCCGGGTACCTGGACGAGATCGGCCTGCTGCCGCCAGACGGCGCGGTTCCTGACGCCCTGGTGGCCGAGGGCCTGGCCGTCGCGGCCGGGCTGCAGGACCCGCGATGACCGCGCCGACCCCGAAGCCGATCGACGCCGAGCTGGCGGCGGTGCGCGGTGAGCAGGTCCGGCTGGACGCCAAGTGCGGCACGCTCACGGCCGTGGTCGGCGCGGTGATGGCGATCCTGACCAGCCAGATCGGCCGGACCCCAGTGGCGGTCCGCGTGGTCCTGGCGCTGGCCGGGGTGGCGTTGGCCGCGTCGGCGGTGGTGCTGCTGGCCGGGGTGTTGCGGCCGCGGCTCGGCACCTCGGGGTTCGTGCGGTACGCGGCGATGACCCCGGCTCAGATCACCACGGCGTTCGCCGGGTGGACCCCTAACGAGACCTCTACTGACCTGCGGTTCCTGTCGGAACTGGTCCTGGTCAAGCAGCGTCGCCTGCGCAGGGCGATCGATCTGCTGATCACGGGGCTGGTCCTGGTCGGGATCGCGCTCGGCGTGGCGGTGATCGCGTGATCCACCGCCCGTGCTCGGCGGGCAATCCCGCTCCCGGGCAGGCGAAAGGCCCCGCCGGAAGTCCCTAGCAAAGATCACCGGCGAGGCCACCTCAAGAGAGGCAGGTCCCAGTATGGCCGACCAGCGCAGCAGCAGCGGCGGAACCGTCAGCAGCGGCGGCGGACCGGCGTCCAGGGGCGAGCCGCAGAGCGTGCGGGACGCCTACGACAAGAAGCGGAGCGGCAAGTGAGCGGCGGGAAGGCGTGCTGCCCGAGCTGCAGGAACGACGCCCGGGTCAGCTACGGCGGCCGCCGAGGCACCTCCGGCCCGAGCCGGGACGTGTGGCGGTGCTCCCAGCACGGCGAGTTCACCACACCCGCCCGCTGAGCCGACCGCTGACCAGGTAAGACGCGGGGCCGGTCCTGGACCGACCGGCCCCGCTACCCAACGGAGATCAACCCAGTTCCGAAGGAGCTTCCAATGATGGCATTCACCATCCAGGCCGGGGCGGTCGCCGCAGTCCAGGCGACCGGGCACCCGGCGATACGGCCCGCGGTTCCGGCTGGTCAGGCCACGGCGTTGGTGCTGGCCGAGGCGCCGCAGCAGGCGCCCACGCAACTGCCGGGCGAGGCCGAGGGCGGCACGATCATGATCCTCGTGGTCTTGGCGTTCCTCTGGTACATCCTCAAGCACAAGAAGGCAAAGCCCACCCACGTCGTGGTCTCCTTCGTCGCCGGGGTGCTGCTGGCCGGGTCGCTGTTCGGGCTGATGGCTCGGCAGGTCTCGGCGTCTCTGGGCACCGGCATGCAGTCGATGTTCAGCACCGTCACCACCACCGGCGGCTCGGGCAACGGCTCGGGCCCGGGAACCGGCCGCTGACACCCCGTGGTGGTGACAGGCAGTGAGCGGCGGCGGCGCCGGGCACGCACCCCCGCGCCGCCGCCCAGGCCCTCGGACGGCCCCGGACGGCCCTCGTCTCAGGGCGGCGTCTCACCGTCTCGTCTCACCGTCTCGCATCCTCCTCTTGACACGCCCCAAGGCGCGCGCGTATGCGCGCGCGCGAGCCGCTTCTGAGACAGCGCCCTTGAGACAGCCCGCCAGACCGCCCTGGGAGAGGACACCTGATGACCTTTGACCCTGACGCCGTCCCGGCCCGGCCCGCTACGGCGCGTGAACTCCGCCAAGCGCGCCGGCGGGCCGACAACCGCCGGGAGTTCTTCGCCGCCAAGCGCGCCGCGGCCGCCACCGCGACCGACCGCGCCGCCACGGCGTGGGACCAGTGGCGCGCCCTGATCCGCGACCTGCCCGACGCCGAAGCCGAGCGGCTCGCCGAGGACATCGCCGACCGCCTCGCCGACCAGATCGACCACCTGACCGCCCTGCAAGGAGACCGGCCGTGATCGTGCAGCCCAACGACGACCCCGACGAGCACGGCACCGACGAGCGCGCCCAGCGTCGTCCCAGGCCGAGGCCGGGCCGAGCCCCGGTCGAGTCGGACAAGACCGACTCGCCCGCCGCGACGCGGCCACAGGAGCGGGTGCCGCGGCGGTACCGGTCCGGGATCCTGGACGTGGTGCGCGACGCCGTCCAGAACTGGCGCGAGCGCGACGAACCCCCGCCGGTCTCCCCCTACGGGGACGAGCCTGACGCCGAGCCTGGTCCGGCGGCCGCGCTTCCCGCCGATGCGGCGGGGACGGGTTGGGCCGCTCGGCAGGGTGCCCACGTCAAGGTCGGCGCGCGGGTGGGCGTCGTGCGGTGGCGGGTGTGGGTGACCGCGGCGGACTTGACCGAAGACGAACTGACCGAGCGGGCCGCTGAGCGCGTCGCCGAGCGGCTCCGGGACGAGGCCGAAGCCGAGGAGGAGAACTGGCAGCGGGCCCGTGAGGTGGCCGCTGAGCGGCGCGGCGGCCGGACCTCCCGGACGCCCCGGGGCTCTGGGACGGCATCGCGGTCGGCGCGGGTGCGGGCCGAGGACATCGAGCCGACCGCCGCCGAGATCGCCTCGACCCGGTCCCGGATCCGGTGGGCGCGCGGCGGCGGCTCGGCCGCGGCGGTGGTGCTGGGCTGGCAGGCCGCGATGCGGATGCCGCTGCTCTTGGCGGTGGTGATCGCCGGTGGCCTGGCAGGCGCGTGGTGGCTCGGCCGCCGCGCCGAAACCGCCCCGGACCCCGACCGCCTCGCCGACGACGGCGAGGCCGCGTCGACGCCCACCGCTACGGCGGCCGCGCAGCAGGGCGCCGACGCCACCCCGTCCGGCGGTGCGCCGGTCCTGGCCGAGGACGCCGCCCAGGCCGCCGGCCCCAACGAGCGCCAGGGCGAGGACGGCGACGCCGCCCAGGTGGAGGCGCCGCAGTACGCGCTGCCCGCCGAGGACCTGCTCAAGGCCCAGCCACCGGCGTCCGGCGGGGGCCGGGAGGCCGACCGGGTCTGCGAGCGGATCGCCAAGGTGCTGGCCGATCACAACGTGGAGGCGAAGGTGACCGGGTACACGCGCGGGCCGACCGTTACCCGGTATGAGATCGCGCCCGCGCCGGGCGTGAAGGTCGAGAAGATCACCACCCTGCAGAAGACGCTCGCGCTGGCCACCCGCGCGGTGGCGCTGCGGATGCAGGCGCCCATTCCCGGCAAGTCCGTGGTCGGGGTGGAGATCCCCAACGCGGTCAAGGACGTCGTCAGCCTCGGCGACGTCCTGCGCTCGGAGATCGCGCAAGCCGAGCGGCACCCGCTGATCGTCGGCCTGGGCCGCGACGTCGAGGGCCGGACCGTGTTGGCGAACCTGGCCAAGATGCCGCATCTGCTGATCGCCGGTGCGACCGGCGCGGGCAAGTCGACCTGCATTAACGGCCTGATCATCTCGATTCTGATGCGCGCCACCCCGGCAGTGGTGCGGATGATCCTGGTCGACCCCAAGCGGGTCGAGCTGACGCCCTACCGGGGCCTCCCGCATCTGCTCACCCCGATCATCACCAATCCGCGCAAGGCGGCCGAGGCGCTGGAGTGGGTCGCCGGTGAGATGGACCGCCGCTACGACGAGCTGGCCGCGGCCGGGGTCCGCAACATCGACGAGTACAACACCGCGGCGACCGCCGGAAAGATCACCCGCGCCGCCGAGGGCGAGCGGGCCCAGTCGATGCCCTACCTGCTGGTGATCGTGGACGAGCTCGCCGACCTGATGATGATCGCGCCCAAGGACGTCGAAGCCTCCATCGTGCGGATCACCCAGCTCGCCCGCGCCGCCGGAATTCACCTGATCCTGGCCACCCAGCGGCCCAGCGTCGACGTCGTCACTGGACTCATCAAGGCCAACGTCCCGTCCCGGCTGGCGTTCGCCACCAGCTCCGGCACCGACAGCCGAGTCATCCTCGACCAGACCGGCGCCGAGAAACTCCTCGGCCAAGGCGACGCGCTGTTCCTGCCGATGGGCGCCGGTGAACCGATGCGGCTGCAGAACGCCTTCGTCTCCGACCGGGAGATCAACCGCGTCGTCGCCGTCTGCAAACGGCAGGGCGTCCCCGCAGCGGCCGCGAGCGGGCCGGACGCCGACCAGCCCGGCGAGCGGGCCAGCGACCGGGCCGAGGACACGGCCACAGACGCGGCAGCGCCCTACGACACCGCCTACCAGGCCGCCCCGGACGCCGACACGGCCAGCGGCACCGGCAGCGGGTCCGGCGTCGACGACCGGGCGCAGGACGATCCCCAGGACGACGGCGAGGACGACGCGCACGACGTCGACGACGGGCCGGGCCTGGACGCCCCGGCCGCCCCACCGGCCGAGGCCACCGCCACCGGCACGGCCCAGCCGTCCATCGAGGACCGGCTGATCGCGGTGCTGCAGGCCGCCGGAGACGAGCCGGTGACCTGGGAGCCCCTGGCCGAGGCGACCGGGCTCAGCCGCCCCACCGTGTACCGGCGCATGGCCGCCCTGGTCGACCAGGGCCGCGCCCGCCCCGCCGCCGCTGGCGGCTGGGAACTGCCCGCCACCGACTCGCGCGGGCACGGCCAGGACGCCGCCGACGTCGGGGACGGCGAGCCCGGCCGGTCCGCCGAGGACGACGGCGACGCCGAGCTGGTGGCCGCCGCGGCGGAACTGGTGGTGTCCACCCAGTTCGGATCCACCTCGATGCTGCAGCGCAAACTCCGCGTCGGCTACGCCAAGGCCAACGCCCTGATGGACCGGCTGCAGGCCATCGGCGTCGTCGGCCCGGCCGAAGGCTCCCAAGCCCGCCAGGTCCTAACCGGCCCGCACGACCTCGACCGCGTCCTAGCCCGGATACGCGGCCACTGACCACCCGACCCGATCAACCCAATTTCGGCGGGGGCCCTGGACCGGCCCCCGCCCCAACCGAAGGAGAAACCCATGTCCAACCTGCTCGAACTGCCGTCCGCCCTGGACGGCCTGGTCGAACGCGGCGACGCGCTCCACACGGTGATCGAGAAGGTGGGCGAGTACGCGCCCGCCGTCGCCGAGCTGATGGACACCCTCGCCGCGATCTCCGACCAGATCACCGATGACCGACTGGAGGAGGTCACCGACCAGTCCCTGGACCTGCGACGCACCAACGTGGCGATCTTCGTCGCGCTACTGCACGACACCGTCGCCGGACTCGGCGCCCTCCTGTTCAGCATGGAACTGGACGAGTGGCTCAGCGACCGCGCCCACGACGCCCTGCCCGGCGCCCAAGGCGCGGTGTACAGCCTCGTCGAATCCCTGGCCATCCTCACCGAAGGCATCCGCCCCGCAGGCGAACGCGAGTAGCCACCCCACTGGCCCGGCCCGGCGCCACGCGCGGGCCGGGCCTTTCCCGGCCCGCCGAATCACACCCGGCCCACCGCTCTCACTACTCGCGAACGGCCCCGTCCTCGCCGTGGAGGAACCCAATGAGAACTGCCCGCACTCACCGCGTCGCGTCGCGGACGGTCACCCGATGACCAAGCCTCCGCTGCGCGTGCTGGACGGCGGCCACGACGACCCAGACCCACACCGCTCACTCCCCCACGACATCGGAGCTGAACGGCAGGTACTCGGCGCGATGATGCTCTCAACCCGAGCCGTCGCCGACGCCCGCGCCCTGCTGGACGGCAGCGAGTTCTACCGCCCCGCACACCAGGAAATCTGGCAGGCCATCTGCGGCCTGGCCGACCGCGGCGACCCCTGCGAACCCACCGCCGTGGCCGCCGAACTCGGGCCCCGTCGGCTCACCAAGGTCGGCGGCGGCCCCTACCTGCACACCCTCATCCAGGACACCGTTTCCTCCACCCAGGCCGGCTACTACTCCCACCGCCTCGCCGAGTTGGCCTACGCCCGCACCATCGCCATGACCGGCACCCACCTCATCCAGCTCAGCCACCAGGCAACCGACGGCGACGCCACTGACCTGCGCGGCGCCGTCGCCGCCGCCGTCCAGGACATCACCACACCCGACGCCCGCGGCTGGCCCACACCCACCCCGCTGGAAGCCGCGCGGGAACTCCCGAGCTTCCCGCTGCCGATGCTGCCGGACTGGCTCGCCGAATACGCCGCCCGCCTCGCCGAGCAAACCCAAACCCCCACCGACCTGTCCGGCTGCCTCGCCCTGGCCGTCCTGGCGGTCGCCGCCGGCGGCAAGGTCTGGGTCCAAGCCCGCGGCTGGCGCGAACCCACCAACCTGTTCACCGTCATCGCCCTCGGCCCCGGCAACCGCAAGTCCGAGGTGTTCGCGGCGATGACCGGCCCGATCCGCGCCGCCGAGACCATGCTCCGCGACCAAGCCCAACCCCACATCACCGACATCGCCATCCAACGCCGCGTCGCCGAAGCCGACATGGAAAAAGCGGAAAAGGCCGCGATCAACGCCATTGACGCCATCGTCCGCGAACAACATCTCGAAGACGCACGAATCGCCGCCGAACGGCTCCAGGAACTGCAGATACCGGCCGAGCCGCGACTGTTCTCCGACGACGCCACCCCGGAAATCCTGACCTCGCAGCTCGCGCAGCAGGGCGGCCGGATGGCCGTCCTGTCCCCCGAGGGCGAGATCTTCTCCATCGCCGCCGGACGCTACAGCGGAGCGCCGAACTTCGCCGTCCTCAAACACGGCCACGCCGGTGAGGGAATGCGCATCGACCGCGTCGGACGCCCCTCCGAAATCATCGAATCCGCGCACGTCACCCTCGGCATCTGCACCCAACCCGACGTCCTGGCCGGTCTCGCCGACACCCCGCAATTCCGCGGCCAGGGACTACTCGGCCGGATCCTGTACGCCGTCCCGCACTCACTGCTCGGCTACCGAGACCCAAGCCCCGAACTCATCCCCGCCCACATCACCCACACCTACACCGACACCCTCACCAGTCTCATCACCCGCCTGCACGCCCTCACCGACCCGATCACCCTGCAGTTCACCGACACGGCCCTGAACGCCGTCCAGGAGCTGCTGCGCGAAACCGAACCGCGCTACCGGCCCGGCAACGACCTGGCCCACATGCCCGACTGGGGCGGCAAATACCCCGGCGCCGTCGTCCGCATCGCCGGACTCCTCCACCTAGCCGCGAACCATCACGGCACCTGGAACAAACCCATCACCACCGACACCTTCGCCTGCGCCCGCCACATCGGCGACTACTACCTCACCCACGCCCAAGCCGCCTACGACCTCATCGGCGCCGACCCGGACCTCGCCGACGCCCGCGCCCTCCGCGACTGGATCACCCGCACCGGCACCCACCGCTTCGCCGCCAGCGACGCCGTCCAGGCCCTGCGCGCCCGCTTCCGCAAGGTCGCCGACGTCGAGCCGGGCCTGAGAGTCCTGGAAGCCCATGGCTGGGTCAGACGGCTACCCGCCCCACCCCGCGCAAGTGGCCCCGGCCGCAGCCGCGCACCCGTCTACGAGGTCCATCCGAACGCCCTCGAAGACGCCTCTCAAGACCCCTAGCCGCGCCCTGCGGCCCGCTACACACGGTGACCGCTGCCGAGGCGCGAACCGCAGACGGGCCCTACAAGCCACCAAGAAATACAGAGAAATCAATTGTTCTGTATTTCTTGCAGGCATGTAGGCGCATGGCTCCGCTCCCCACTCCCAACCTCGTCACTCAGCGTGACGCCTGCTCGAAGGAGATCACCATGCCCAGAACCACTCCCGCCACCCCCGAAGAGCCCGACGACGACAACGAGCCCGACAAGAGGCGGCGCCCCAACGGAGACGGCGGACTGCACTGGGACAAGAGCCGACGCCGCTGGATCGCCTCGGTGACCGTCGGGTACACGCCCGCCGGTAAGCGGATCGTCCGCACGGCCAGCGACAGGAGTAAGAGCAGGGCGCTCAAGAAGCTGCAGCAAAAGCTCCGCGACCGCGAGGACGGGCTGCCCAGCGAGGACACCCGGTACACCGTGCGGCAAGCCGTTGAGGACTGGTTCGAGTTCGGGTTGGCCGGCCGCGCACCCAAGACCGTGGAGACCTGGGAGGGCCTCGCCAAGAACCACATCATCCCGGACCTCGGGGCGCGCAAGCTCCGGGAGCTGACCGCCGATGACGTGGACCGGTGGTTGGCGAGCAAGGCCAAGACCCTCAGTACGAAGACGCTCCGCGAGCTGGTCTCCATTCTCAAGCGGGCCGTCGCCCGTGCGCAGGCCCGCGAGCGCGTCCGGCGGAACGTCGTCCTGCTGTGCGAGGTCCCGAAAGGCCAACCGGGACGTCCCTCAAAGTCCCTGACGTTCGATCAAGCCGTCGCTTTCTTGGAGGCGGCTGCGGCTTCCGGACGGCCGGACATGCACGCCTACGTGACCGTGTCCATGCTCACCGGGATCCGGACGGAGGAGGCGCGGGCGCTCCGCTGGTCTCACGTCGTCGGCTACGACGCCGAGCGCCAGGCATGGCTGCCGGTCGACAAGGCCGGATGGAACCACCAGGAGTTCGCCGTGTACGTGTGGCGAGCGGACCGCCACGGCGAGGACACCAAAACCGAGAAGTCCCGGCGCAGCCTCAAGCTCCCTGCCCGGTGTATCTCAGCCCTGCACGAGCTCTACAGCGCCCAGGGCGGTGCCTTCCTCGACGCCAGGGCGGCGTTCCCTCCCGATCCGGACCGGCTGGTCTTCCCCAAGCCCGACGGAGGCAAGCAGGGACCGATGGACATCCTGCGAGCCTTCCGGAAGGTGGCCGACCGCGCCGGGCTGAAAGGCTCCGAGTGGACGACCCGGGAGCTGCGGCACACCTTCGTGTCCCTCCTGTCGGACAACGAGATGCCGATCGAAGACATCGCACGCCTGGTCGGTCACAGCAGCACCCGCGTCACCGAGACGGTCTACCGGCACCAGCTCCGACCCGTCATGGAGAGCGGCGCCACGCAGATGGACCGTCTCTTCCCAGGCGAGCCCTCGTGAGGTCACGCCGGGCCGCGGCGGCTGTACGAGGATGAGGCCCGGACGACGTGGGCCCGCCGTCGGCGGCGGCTCACCGCGTCGGGTCGTAGGCCAGCTCACGGCGAACCAAGGCCGTAGGCGTCGCAAACGGCCTGGTCGCAAGGGCCTAGCCGCCCGCGCCTGCGGGGCTTAGTCACGCAGTTAGTCAAGCAGAGAAGCGAAGAGCCCCGGTCCGGTGCGAGCGGACGGGGCCTGACCTGGGGTTTTTGGGAAAAGGAAAAGCTCCCGCGACTGGACTCGAACCAGTAACCTGCCGGTTAACAGCCGGCTGCTCTGCCAATTGAGCTACGCGGGATCGGGTGCGTGCCGGGCGGTGGGGCCCGGCGGCGGGTCTAGGTTAGCGCATGTGCCGCGCTGTTCGCGCATCCGTTATTCGCGCCACGTCACGGATGGGCGCCGAGTTGGCGGGTATAGGGGTTGGCACGATTCCGCCGTCATCGGGAGCAGGGACATGAAAGCTCGCACAATGTTCATGGCAGGGGCCGCGCTCGGGTACGTCCTCGGCACCAAGGCCGGGCGCGAGCGGTACGAGCAGATCAAGCGGCTGTCGCAGCAGGTGTCGGACAACCCGAACGTGCAGGAGGCGGCCGGGAAGCTGCGGGCCAAGGGCGAGGAGTTCGCCGGTGCCGCGCGCGACAAGGCGGGGCACCTGAAGGAACGGGTGCCCGAGCAGATCCCGGGTCGCAAGCCGGCGGGCGAGCGGGAGCAGCCGGGCGTCTACCCCGGTTAGAGGCCCGTTTGACGGCGCAGGTCGTGCAGGATCTGTTCGGCTTGCGCGCGTAGGCCAGGGTCGTCGGGGTCCAGCCCGGCGTCGAACACGAACGTCCAGCGGACGTCGCCGCCCGTGGCGGGGCGCCGTCCGGCGATGCGTACCTTGCCGCCGCCCGGCAGCACGGCCTGTTGGCTGACGACGACGGTGGCGGTCACACGCTCCCGCACGGTCTCGGGCACTGTGCCTGGTTCGGTGAGGCGGACGTGGTGTTCGGCGCCCCCCGACGTCTCCTGGACGTGGAGCCACCCGTCCTTCCACTGGGCGTGGTCGACGCGCTCCCACGGGATGCGCGTGAAGCCGCCCTCCGCGGTCGGCAGGTGGAGGGCGGTGGTGGTGGCGACCACGTGCGACCCGCCGCGGGTGGGCGCGGCGGTGAGGACGCGTTCGCGCCGCTCCAGCGCGAGCTTGTCGCGGACCTCGGCGGGCAGGGGGCCCCGGAGTAGGCGCATGCCCCCACGGTAGGCGATTCAGGCGGCCTGCGGCGCGCGGCGGGCTCCGAGCAGGTCCAGGACGAGCGCCGCCGACCAGGCGTAGTCGTGGCTGCCGCGGCCCGTCCCGTCGAACGGGTCGAAGAACTCCCGGAAGCCGGACTGCCGGACGAGCCGCATCGTCGCCCCGTACAGCAGGTCCGCGACGACGGGGAGGTCGTGGCCGAGGGCGCCGTACCAGACGAGCCAGTTCGTGCTGATCCAGGTGGGGCCGCGCCAGTAGCCGCCCCGGTCGAACGCGGGCGCCTGGATGTCGCAGGTCGGCACGGGGTATCCGGCGGCGCCCGCGAACCGCGCGGACAGCAGCAGGTCGACGAGGTTCCGGACGATCGGCGCGGGCAGCTCCGGGTCGAGCAGGGGTCCGAACGCGCCGACGGTGACGACGGGCAGCAGCCGGTCGTCGCGCAGGTCGCGGGGGCGGAAGCAGCCGGTGTCGGGGTCCCAGAGCCGGGCGAGGATCGCGTGGTGGACGCGGCCCGCGCATTCGAGGTGCGGGACGGGGTCCGCGCCGACGATCCCGGCGATCTCGGCGAGCGCGTGGGTGGACGCCAGGTAGACGGCGTTGACGAGCGGGTCCTCGACGGCGAACGGGTGCGCGTCGCGCAGGTATCCCGGGTTGTATCCGGCGTCCCGGAGCAGGGCGACAAGCCGGACGTAGCGGTCGTAGTCCTCCCCCGTCGGGAGAGTGTGGGGGCGCTGCGCGGGCGCGTACGCGGACGGCGGGAGCCGCAGCGCGGCGAGCGGACGGTCCCACGCGGGGCTGTTGTCGAGCCCCGACTCCCACGGGTGGCAGATCGCGATGAGGCCGCTCGATCCGATGTCGCGGCAGCGGGCGAGGTAGCGGTGCTGCGCGGCGAGCATCGGGTAGAGGCGGGCGAGGAAGGCCCGGCTGCTCTCGGTGTCGGGCGCGCATTCGTGGAGGCGGAGCGCGGTGAGGGCGTGCAGCGGCGGCTGGGTGAGGCCGGAGGTGAGGACGCCGCGCGGCGCGGCGGGCTGGCGTTCGCTGCGCCACAGTTCGGGGCCGGGGAAGAAGGCGTACCGGGCGAGGCTCGTGTTGAACACGATGTGCGGGAGCATCCCGTCCGCCCACTGGCCGCGGAACAGGGAGAGCAGTTCGGCCTCGGCGCGGTCGCGGCGGTGGCGGGCGAGGCCCAGGCTGATGAACGCCGAGTCCCAGCTCCACTGGTGCGGGTACAGGCCCGGGGACGCCGCGGTGGACGTCCCGGTCCAGTTCGCGTCGAGGACCCTGGCCGCGGCCTTCCACAGCGCGGTCTCATCGCCGGTCAGACGAGAGCTCATGTGGTCAGGTTGACCTCCTCCTCAGCGCGGGGGCTCACCGTGATTGTCACCTCAGAACGCGGCCGCTGCGACCCCTTGGGGGCCGTCGCTTGTCAACGCGGCGGCCGCCTGGACCGTGAATATTTACATACCGGCCTTACGCTGCGACGGCGCGTTCCAGGAGCCAGCCGGCGATCTCCTGACCGGCGGCGATGCCGCGCGCGGCGGTGACCGCCGTGACCGGCGACGTCCATCCGGTGTCATGGAGTTCGCCGTGCGCCGGGCGGACCGAGGCGTCGGCCGCTTCGAGCAGTTCGACGTCGAGGAGCGAGTCCCCGGCGGCGAGGGTGCGGGACGCGCCCGTCCGGCGGGCGACCTCCGCCGCGGCGGCGGCCTTGGTCAGTCCGGTGGGCAGGCAGTAGACCTTGCGGCCTTGCAGGGACGTGCGCCAGCCGCGCTCCGCGCACCAGCCGGTCAGGTCGTCCGTCCAGCCGGACGGGAGGGCCGCCCGGTCGACGACCGTGTAGGCGAACAGGCCGGACGCGCTGCGCCGCTTCAGGACGAAGTCGCCGCTCACATCCACAAGGTGGCGTTCGACCTCGGCGAGCGGCGCGCACTCGTCGGACACGCGCCGCCGGACCGACGCCGCCCATTCCGGGTCGTCCTCACCGTCCACGAGGAGGTGGCCGCCGTTCGCGCAGATGGCGTACGGGGGCGGCTTCTCCAGCAGGCGCACGCGCCGGTACTGCTCCGGTGTCCGCGTCGTGGACGGGACGAACGTCGCCGCCTCCGACAGAGCCTCCAGCGTGCGCGCGGCCGTCTCGGTGAGGTAGGAGAGCGGCGCGCCCTGGTAGAACTCCACGCACAGCAGGCGCGGCATCGTCTCGTCCGGTCCGCTGAGGTGGAAGGCGGCGGTGGAGTAGATGAGCGTGCGGTCGAGGTCCGAGCACACCAGGACGGTCACTGCGCCGCCCCCTTCCCGAACCGGGGGTGGATGAAGCCCATGCACGCATAGGGGAACCGTCCGGGCTCGACCTCGACGACCGGCGCCCCGCGCTCCTCCGCCAGCAGCCTGATGTGCGTGACCTCGGGGCCCGCGTCGTCCCGGACGAGCACCTTCCACGGGACGCGGCGCAGCAGCACCCGCGTCGTCTCCCCGATCCCGGGCTTGACGAGGTTCAGGTCGTCGATGCCCTCGGCGCTCGCGCAGCGCCGGACGGCCGCCCATCCGGACCAGTCGGGCGCCCGGTCGGCGGCGCGCAGGCCGGGGAGGTCCTTCGCGACCCGTTCGGCGACGTCGCCGAAGCGGGCGCAGACCGTGTCGAGGAACAGCGCGGACACGTCGTCGGCGGCCAGGTCGGCGTAGAACTTCGCGCCGTGGAAGTCGCCGGGGCCGATCAGGTCGCCGTTCAGGACCGTCCGGCTGACCAGGCCGGACACGGTCGAGTTGAGGCAGGCGGACGGGATCAGGAAGTCGTCGCGCGTCCCGTACAGCGAGGCGCAGCGGCCCGGGTCGGCGAGCACCGCGAGGTCGGACGGGAACGGGCCCCCGGCCAGCGCGGCGGTCAGCTCGCGGGTGATCGCGCCCTTGCCCGTCCAGCCGTCCACGAACATCACGGCGGACGGGTCGTGGTGCTCGGCCAGATATCGCAGCGCCACGGTGTCGATGCCGCGCCCGCGCACGATGCTGACCGCGTAGTGCGGGAGGTCGAGCCCGTGCGCGAACCGCGCCCAGCGACGCAGCAGGATCCCGACCGGCGTCCCGGCCCGCGCCAGCGATACGAGGACGGCCCCCGGCCCGCGCTCGGCGAGGATCATCTCGGTGACCAGGCCCGCCGCGTACGCGAGCCGTTCGGCGGACGCCTCCAGGGCCTCCCGGAACAGCCGCCGGTACTCGGGGCCCGGCTGGTACTCGACCGGCAGCGACTCGGCGTAGTGGGCGCGGCCCGCCTGGATCGCCGCCTCCCGCTCCTCTGTCGGCGCTTCGAGCCGGGCGTGCGAAAGGTCCTTGAGCAGCCACGCCACGTCCCCGGGCGGGTAGCTGCCGAAGGACGGCCCGTACAGCGGCTTCACGCGCGCCTCCGCGCCGGGACGGTCGCGACCAGCAGCGGAGCCAGCGTCCGCAACTGCGCCAGCAGGCCGGTGGCGAGCGCGGCGGTGTCGCCAGGGTCGTCGACGACGAGGACGATCCGGTCGAAGCCGTCCTCACCGCGCGGCGGGGCGACGTTGTAGGCGTAGCGCTCCCCCGGGCCGTCGGCGGGGTCGTCGTGGGCGGGGAAGGCGAGGCGCGTCCTGATCGCGTAGCCGGGGTCGTCGACGGCGAGGACCGGCGAGCGCGTGGTCGTCGAGTACCGGACATCGGCGGCGGGCAGGGCGTCGGCGAGCGCCTCCGCGAGGCGCAGCGGCGTGTACATGAGCTCCTCGAAGCCGAGCACGAGCACCCGCGAGGCGTCCGGCCCGAGTCCGGCCGCGATCGCGTCGGCCATGCGCGGCAGTTCCTTCTCCAGGACCCGGCGGTGTTCGGGGAGGAAGCCGTGGCGTCCGCCGTCCGGGAGCCCGGCGGGCCAGCCCAGCTCGACCCAGGACACGGGGAACTCCCGCTCGGGCAGCGGCGTCAGGCCCGCGGCGGAGAGGTCTTCGACGAGCGCCTTGCCCGCTTCGAGGACGCCCTCCGGAAGCTCCACGTGCCCGCCTGCCAGCGCGACCACGTCAATGCGCGTACCAAGCCGGGCAGCGAGTTCGTCCATCCGCACGCGATCGGACGAAGCGCGCAGATCGACCAAAGCCGCGAGGACGTAATGCCTTCGGCGACGAACCGCGTGCAACGCCTCAATGGTGTTCAGCACGGTGCGGCCGGTGGACAGCTCGTCGTCCACCAGCACGACCGGCCCGTCACGGTCGAACGCGGCGGGGGCGGCGGGGAGGAGGAGATGGCTCGTGGCGTGGCTGTGCTCCTCCTCGAACCCCCCGTAGGTCGAGAAGCCCGCGACCGGACGCCGCGTGGAGTGCAGGTAGTAGGCGCCGCCGAGGGCGTCCGCGACCGAATGCCCCAGGGCCGTGGCGGTCTCCGCGTAGCCGAGGACGATCGCGTCCACCGGCCCCTGCGGCGCCCTCAAACGGTCACGCAGACGGGCGGCCGCGCCTGGCACGCCCTCCAAAGCCTCAGCCAGGACCCCGTCCGGACGGGACGGCTCGTCCCCGCTCAGGCGCGCCCGCACAAGTTCCCCGAGCAGCAGCCCAGAGCCGTACACCAGCCGCGGATCGGTCGGGACGTGCTTGCCCAGCACCTCCGAGACCAGCAGATGCGCGCGTTTCGGGTTGCGCCGCACCGCCAACCCGACCAGGTCCGCCAGCCCGACGCCGACCGGACGCGCCCCGTCCGCGAGCCGCACACCCAGCTGCGCCGCCACCCACGTTCCATGCAGATGCGTCATCGGCTGTCCGCCGCTTCGAGCAGCTCGACGAACGTGACGCCCTCGGCCGCCACCCCGAACACGCGAGCGCGCAGCATCAGCCGCTGCGCCCACGCGCGGTGCGGCTTCGCCTCGTTCATCTTGTTCGCGTACGAGCTGGCCATCGCCCCTCCCCCGGCGACGCCCAGGATGTCGGCCGCGTCGCAGTACTCCTCGTGCGTGACCACCGACAGGGCGTGCACGGCCGCCACATGGCTCGGATGGATGACGGTCTTGCCGGTGAGGCCGTTCGCCTTGTCGAGGTGCACCTCGCGGATCAGGCCGTCCAGGTCGGACGTGATGAGCCGCTGCCGCAGCGGCGCCGCCCGCAGCGCGTCGAACGGCGACTGCCGCAGCTGCGGCTTGAACATCCGCTCCCCCGCCGAGAAGTACTCCCAGACCGGGCCGGTGACGACGTAGCCGGTGCCGTCCGCGCGGCCGAGGATGTTCACCACGTCGCAGATCACGCCCGCGACCGGCCGGATGTCGTAGATCGTCAGGTCGGGCGGGCGGCGCAGCCCGTACGCCGCGGACATGTCGGTCGCCCCGATCCGGACGGCGAGGATCCGCCGCCGGTGCTTGGCGAGCAGCCGCGCCACGTCGTTCAGCATCTCCGTGCGCGTCTCCGCGTACACCGCCTCCGGGCTCTCGATCACCGGCATCGCGAGGAGGCGGAGGCCGGTGCGGGCGGCCGCGTCCGCTATCGCGTCGAGGAACGCTCCACCGGAAGCGGCCGTGAACTTCGGCAGGACGAACCCGGACACCAGGCCCGCCGCGTCGCCGAGCCGGTCGAGCAGGGCGCCGACCTGGCGGGGGTCGCGGACGCGGACGAACAGCAGCGGCGCCTCGCCGCGCTCCGCCGAGCCGCGCCCGTGCAGCGCCCGGAACTGCGCCACGAGGTTCGCCTCCCCGGCGCCCACCTCGTCGTCGGCGATGGCGTCCTCCAGGCAGACGACCATGCTCATCACGCCCCGCCGCGCCGCGCGCTCGACGTCGTCGGCGAGGGACGGCCGGGTGGCGGGGCTGTACAGGGTCGCGCCCAGCGCCACCGCGAGCACCGCCGGGTCGTCGTGCCGGTCGAACGGCCGCGGATGCCGGTAGAACAGGTGCTTGCGGAGGGCGGCGTCCACATGGTCGAAATGCCGCATGGCCCGCCCCGTCAGCCGCGCCGGGCCATCGGGCCGGACACTTTCGCGCGGGGCGTCGTCGAGCGGGGCGTCGTCGAGCGGGGCACGGCGTCAGAGATGGGTCGACACGGCGGGCAACAGGTGCTGGAACGTGCGGCCGGTCGCGGTCGCGCCGATCGCCGTCATCGACCAGCCGTCGCCGTCCCGCGCCACCTTGGCCATGATCTGCGCGTTGTGCTGCCCGGCGCCGCTCAGGTCGTAGCGGGCGATCTCCTGGCCGGTGGTCTCGTCGACCAGCCGGCAGAACGCGTTGGCGATCTGGGTGAAGTCCTGGCCGGTGAAGGAGTTGACGGTGAACACGAGCTGCGTCACGTTCGCCGGGACGCCCTGGAGGTCGACGTTGATGACCTCGTCGTCGCCCTCGCCCTCGCCGGTCAGGTTGTCGCCGGTGTGCAGGACGGAGCCGTCCTTGCTGCGGAGCTGGCGGAACCAGACCTGGTCCGCGAGGTTGCCGCTGCCGTCGAAGAGCAGGCAGGACGCGTCCAGGTCGATGGACTGGGCGCGGCCCTTGCCGAACAGGCCCTTCTTGGCGACGGCGTCCCAGCCGAGGCCCATCCTGACCCGGGTGAGCGTCCCCCCGCCGGGCTTGGTCAGCGAGACCTTCTGCCCTTTCTGCAGCGAAATGGACATCGTTCGACTCCTTCGATCATCGATCATGGTCGCGGGGCTGTCGGACGTCGGACGTCCCCGGCGACCGGTACCCCGGCCGGGGGCGCCGGGGTACCGGTCGGCGGGTCAGACGTTGCTGGAGTGGAGCTTCTTGCCGTCCTCGCCGGGCGGCGTCTCCGCGGGCGCGCCGCCGCCCTCGCCGCGGTTGCGGACGACGGAGCTGGCGAACGCCGCGATGATCAGGCCCGCGCCGAGCCCGCCGGTGATCCACTCGGGCACGTGGTGGCCGATGCTGACCAGCATGCAGACCGCGAGCGCGCCGATCGCCCAGTGCGCGCCGTGCTCCAGGTACACGTACTCGTGCAGGGTGCCCTTGCGGACCAGGAAGACCGTCAGCGACCGGATGTACATGGCGCCGATGCCGAGGCCGAGCGCGATGACGATCGGGTCGGTGCTGATCGCGAACGCGCCGATGACGCCGTCGAAGCTGAACGAGGCGTCCAGCACCTCCAGGTACAGGAAGAGGAAGAACCCCGCCTTGCCGGTGGCGAGCGCCAGCGAGCTCGGCCCGGACCGCCCGCCCGCGCCCTCCCGCGCGCCGTCCTCGTCCTCGTCGTCGTCGCCCGCCTCCGAGAACAGCTCGCCGAGCCCGTTCACCAGGATGTAGGTGATCATGCCGAGCACGCCGGCGATCATCACCTGGCCCGGGTCCTCGGCGGCGAGCCACGACACGAACGCGAGCGACCCGCCCGCGACGACCACGGATAGCTGGTCCAGCTTGCCGATGCGGGCCAGCGGGCGCTCCACCCACGGCAGCCACTTCTCGGCGCGCTCCTCGAACACGAAGTCCAGGAAGAGCATCATGAGGAACATGCCGCCGAACGCCGCGATCATCGGGTAGGCGTCGTTCATCAGCTCGTGGTACCGCGCCGAGTCGTTCAACGCGAGGTCGAACGCCTGGACGGGGTTCAGCTTCGCCGTGATCCCCACGATCAGCAGCGGGAAGACCAGCCGCATCCCGAACACCGCGATCGCGATGCCGACCGTCAGGAAGATCTTCTGCCAGAACGCGCTCATCCGGTCCAGCACCTTGGCGTTCACCACGGCGTTGTCGAACGAGAGCGAGATCTCCAGGACGGCCAGCACGGCGACCAGGGCGAGCCCGGTGGGTCCGTCGTACAGCAGAGCGATGAGCAGGCCGACGACCGTGACGCCGAGGGACCAACCGAAGGTGCGAAGAATCATGCGCGTATTTCTGCTAGGAAGGACGGCCGAGCGGGGCGGCCGGATGCGGGGGCGGCGGGTCAGCCGACGTTGACGCCGAAGTCCATCGCGATGCCCGCCAGGCCGGAGGCGTACCCCTGGCCGACGGCTCTGAACTTCCATTCGCCGCTGTGCCGGTACAGCTCTCCGAAGACCATGGCCGTCTCGGTGGAGGCGTCCTCGGTGAGGTCGAAGCGCGCGAGCTCGTTGCCGTCCGTCCGGTTGACGATCCGGATGAACGCGTTGCGCACCTGGCCGAAGTTCTGCTGCCGGTTGTCGGCGTCGTAGATCGACACCGGGAACACGATGCGGTCGCAGTCGAGCGGGACGGCGGTGAGGTCGACGTTGATCGACTCGTCGTCGCCCTCGCCCTCGCCGGTCAGGTTGTCGCCGGTGTGCTCGACCGAGCCGTCCGGGCTCCTCAGGTTGTTGAAGAACACGAAGTGCTGGTCCGAGATGACCTTGCCGGTGGGGGCGAGCATCAACGCGGACGCGTCGAGGTCGAAGTCGGCGCCGGTGGTGGCGCGGACGTCCCAGCCGAGGCCGACGGTGACCGCCGTGAGGTTGGGGGCGGCCTTCGTCAGCGAGACGTTGCCGCCCTTGGCGAGTGAGACACCCATGTACGGGCCACTCCCTTCGTGGTGGTGCTGGATGACCTGGTCAGAGGTTGACGCCGAAGTCCAGCGCGATTCCGGCCAGCCCCGAGGCGTAACCCTGGCCGACCGCCCGGAACTTCCACTCCGCTCCCGAGCGGTACAGCTCGCCGAACACCATCGCGGTCTCCATCGAGGCGTCCTCCGACAGGTCGTAGCGCGCCATCTCCGACCCGTCGCCCTGGTTCAGGACGCGGATGTACGCGTTGCGGACCTGCCCGAAGTTCTGGCCGCGGCCGTCGGCCTCGTAGATCGACACGGCGAAGGCCACCCGCTCCGCGGTGGCCGGCAGCGCGCCGAAGTTGACCTTGAGCTGCTCGTCGTCGCCCTCGCCCGCGCCCGTCGTGTTGTCGCCGCTGTGCTCGACCCCGCCGTCCGGCGTCCGGAGGTTGTTGAAGAACACGAAGTGCTGGTCGCTGATGATCTTGCCTGAGCCGTCCAGCACCAGGGCGGAGGCGTCGAGGTCGAAGTCGCTCCCCGTGGTGGTGCGCAGGTCCCAGCCAAGACCGACGGTCACCGCGGACAGGCCGGGGGCCTGCTTGGTGAGCGAGACGTTGCCGCCCTTGCTGAGACTGACACCCACGATGGGCCTCCAAATCGCATGCGGATGTTTCGGACGCCGACCAGGCATCCAGCCTTATCGACGTTGCAGCGATGCTATCCGTTCCAATCGTCCTGGAAGCATTACACGAAAGGCTGCTCACGGCACCCGGCCCGGGGCGCGAAACCAGCCCCGGCTGGGCCAGACTGGGCAGGGACGAAGGGAGGCAGCGTTGCGGGGAGCGGGCGACCAGCGCCGCCGGGGCCGGGGGGCCCAGGCGGCCACCGCGGCGGTCGAGGCAAGGGAGGCGGCGGCGGCCGCCTTCTACGACATGGACCAGGCGCAGAAGTACATCGCCGGCCGGGTCACCGTCTTCGAGGATCTGGACGCCGCGGCCGCCGGGCCCGTCCGGCGGGAGTTCGCCGGGCTGTCGGAGGCGGCGGACGCCGCGTCGGTGGGCTACATCTCCGTCCTGGACGCCCACGACCTCGCTGACCAGGACCGGACACCCGCCGAGTACGACGCCGCGCGGCGCGCGTTCGTCGCGGCCGCCGAGCGGCTCCAGCAGGTCACGGGGAACCTCAACGGGTTCGCCGAGCGGCTCGCCCCGCAGATGGCGCGGCTGGAGGCCGCCCTCGACCAGCTCCCGCCCCGGCTGACCGCCGCCCGCGACGCGGTCGCCGCCGCCGACGCCGCGGTCGCCGCCGCGAAGAACGCCGGGATGGACGCCTCCGACCCCGAGGCGGAGCTGGCGCAGGCGAAGCAGATCCTGGCGCAGCTCGGCTCGCAGGGGCTCGGCGGGCTCGGCCTGGACGGCGCGATGCGCAAGGCCGAGGAGGTCCGCGGGATCGCCGAGCGGGCGCACGAGGCCGCCGCCGAGCTGCCGCAGATGGCGCAGAAGGTCCGCAACTCTCTCGCGTCGGTCCGCACCCGGGTGGACGTCGTCGCGAACCGCGCCGGGCCGGTCAGGGAGGCGATGAAGGTGCTGCTGCGCGGCTACTCGCAGTCCTGCTGGCAGGACCTCCGGGGCGCGCCCGAGTCGATCGAGGCGGGCGTGACGCGGGCGCGGGAGCGGCTGAACGAGGCGTCCGCGCACACGTCCCGCGCGGAGTGGAAGCAGGCGCAGCAGGCGCTCACCGCGGCCCGCACCGAGCTGAACGCGGCCGACCGGCGGGCCGGGCAGGTCACCGGACGGGTCGAGGAGCTGAAGGCGGTCGCCGCCGACCCGCAGGGGCCGGTGGAGGGCGTCCGGTTCGCCGTCCGGGACGCGCAGCGCCTCGCGATGGCCCAGCCGGGCGGGGCCGCGCCGCAGCACGCCCGCGTCCTCGACTCGCTGGTCGAGCGGCTGGAGAACGCGCCGAAGCGGCTCTCCGGCTCCCACCCCGACTACTGGGCCTACCTCCAGGAGCTGGAGTCGATCAAGACGGCGGCGGGCGACGTGGTCACCCGCATCCGGTCGGAGCGCGCCGCCCAGGGCTGATCCGTCTCGGGATCCCCTAGGCGAAGAGGGTGTCACCCCAGAAGCCGCCCTTCTGCACGCCCGGCGGGCAGGCGAACACCCCGGACCCGACGTGCTGGATGTACTCGTTCAGCGCGTCGGTCGCCAGCGAGCTCTGCACGCGGATGAACCCCGTGCGCGGGTCGCGCTGGAAGGCGATGAAGAACAGGCCCGCCTCCAGACGTCCGAGGCCGTCCGACCCGTCGGTGAACGAGTAGCCGCGCCGCAGGATCCGCGCCCCGCCGTTGGAGTCGGGGTGCGCGAGCCTGACGTGCGCGTCCGGCTTCATCTTCGCGAGGACGGGCGCGTCCCGCTCCTTGCGCGCGCCGACGGGGGCGCCCTCGCCCTTGTCGCGGCCGAAGATGTCCTCCTGCTCGCGCAGGGACGTCCGGTCCCAGGTCTCGATGTGCATCCGGATGCGGCGCGCGACCATGTACGAGCCGCCCGCCATCCAGTCGGAGCCGTCGCCCTTGCCCGCCCAGACGTGCCTGCCGAGCAGCTCGTCGTCGGTCTCGGCGATGTTCTCGGTGCCGTCCTTGAACCCGAACAGGTTGCGCGGGGTCTGCGCGCCCGGCGTCGTGGACGACGTCTTCCCGAACCCGAGCTGCGACCAGCGGACCGCGACCACGCCGAACCCGATCCGCGCGAGGTTCCGGATGGCGTGCACGGCGACCTGCGGGTCGTCCGCGCACGCCTGCACGGCGATGTCGCCGCCGCTGCGGGCGGGTTCGAGCGCGTCGCCGGGGAAGTGCGGCAGGTCGACCAGCGCGGGCGGCCGCCGCGCCTTGATCCCGAACCGGTCCTCGCCGTCCTTCTCGAACAGCGACGGGCCGAACCCGATCGTCAGCGTGAGCCGGGACGGCGGCAGGCCGAGCGCCTCCCCGGTGTCGTCCGGCGGCGCCACCGCGACGCCGCCGACCGCGCCGTCCCCGACCGGGCGGCCCGCGGTCATGGCGGCGGCGGCCTGCGTCCACTCCTTGAGCATCCGGACGAGCCGCTCGCGGTCGCCGGTCGTGACGTCGAACGCCGCGAAGTGCAGCCGGTCCTGGACGGGCGTCGCGATGCCCGCCTGGTGCGGGCCGAGGAAGGGGACGGCCCGGCCCGCGCCGCCCTTGTCCTCGTCCGCGAACGCGACCCGGTCGAGCCCGGCGCCGGCGGCGGCGCCGACCACCAGGCTCGCGCCGGAGAACCCGAGCATCCGCCGCCGGGAGAGCCCCGGACGCGCCTCTGTCATGTCGCCACCGTTGTCATGTCGCCACCGTCCTTCGGTCCGTGCGGCCGCGCGGTCGCGCGCCGCTCCGCGACGTGCTACCTCGCGACGGCCGCGGCGAGCTTGGAGAGCGGCTCGCCCAGCGCGTTCACCGCGTCGGCGAGCTCCTTGCGGTCGTCCTTGCCCACCGTGTCGTAGGAGACGTAGCCGTCGCCCTTCTCGTGCTTCTTCAGCAGCGCCTCGACCTTGGCGAAGCCTCCGTCGAGGTCCGTCGCGAGCTGCGCGTCCCGCTCCTGGACGACGGGCTTGAGCAGGTCGTAGATCTTCTTCGCGCCGTCCACGTTGGCCTTGAAGTCGACGAGGTCGGTGTGGCTGAACGCCTCCTCCTCGCCGGTGACCTTGCCGGTCGCGACCTCGTCCAGGAGTTCCTTCGCGCCGCCCGCCATGTCGTTCACCGGGTCGAGGGTGAGGCCGGGCAGCCGCGACTTCAGCGTCTCCAGGTCGGCGAGGAGCTGGTCGCCGTACTTGCCCTTGCCCTTGACCGAGCCGTCCTTCCAGAGCGCCTTCTCCAGCAGGTGCCAGCCGGACCAGTCCTTCTTCTCCTCCGGCTTCAGGTCGGCCTCGCGGGCGTCGACCTTCGGGTCGATGTCGCCGAACTTCTCCGCGACGGGCTCGATCGTCTCCCAGCCGACCCGCGACGGCGCGTACAGCTCCTTCGCCTTCGCGACGTCGTTCGCCTTGACCGCGTCGACGAACGCCTTCGTCTTCGTGATCGTGTCGTCCAGCCGGACGACCACGAACGCCTTGTAGTCGGCGGCGGCCTTGGCGAGGCGCTGGTCGCCGCCCTCGCCCGCGGTGCCGGTGACGGTCACGTCCTTGGACGGCCCCTTGCCGGTCTGGCCCGCGCTGCACAGCAGCTTGAACGTCCCGGCGGGCAGGTTGACGACGAAGTCGACGCTGGTGCCGGGGCCGATGTTCTCCCGCTCGGCGAGGATCTTGCCGTCCGGCTTCAGCACCTCGAACTCGTTGACCTTCGAGCCCTTGTTGGTGACCTTGAACGTGGTCTTGCCCGCGGTCAGCTCGGTCTTGCCGACCTCGCAGGAGTCGTCGGTCGCGGTGACGGGGATCGCGCCCGCGGCTCCCGCGTCGTCGTCCCCTCCGCACGCCGTGAGCAGGGACATCGAGACGGCGGCGACGCCGGCGACGGCGAGCGCGGAGACAGGACGCATGGGGGGCTCCAGAAGCGTACAAATTGGTTAGGCTCACCTAAATTAGCTAAGCCTCACCTGAACGCGTCAAGTGGCCCCCGCGTGAGTGCGCGGTCGGCGGCGCCGAAAGGGTCGGTCAGCGGGACCGGTCAGAGGTCGGCCGAGGGTCAGCGCGGCCTGTCCTGGAGGCCCATCGTGAGGTTGCGGGCGACCATCGGCGGCCCGCCGGGCTGCGGCTCGCCGTACGGCGGCAGCGGATGCGGCTGCTGCTGGGCCGCCTGCTGGTGCTGCGCGGGCGCGAGCTCCGCCCAGACCGCCGTCCCGTAGGCGCAGACCTCGATGCCGCCGCCGACGGCGGCGGTGTCGAAGCGCATGCCGACCACCGTGTTCGCGCCCCGGCGGCGCGCCTCCTCGCCGAGCCGGTCGACCGCCTCGCGGCGGGCGGCGGCGAGGCCCGCCACCGGCCGCTCCCCCGTCACCCGGAACGTCGCGCTGCTCCCGCCGTGCCCCGGCTGCGGCGCGGCACCCTGCTCGGCCTGCACGGCCGAGCCGAGGACCTCACCGAGCACGCTCTTGATCTCGTACCCCGCCACGCCGTCAGTCGTCACGATCAGCATGGTCACCACGGTAGATGACGGCCCGGACGGAACGCGACGCATCGGCGCGGACCGGACATCCGCCCGGCGAGCCGCCCGGCCTTTGAGACACGACCGTCCTCCCGGGGGTGCGTCCGGGAGGACGGTCGTGCCGGACGTCGTCCGCGCCGCTCTCGTTCGGTCCGGTCGGCCGACCGGGTGCCCGGTCAGTCCAGGTACTCGCGGAGCATCTGCGCGCGGGACGGGTGGCGCAGCTTCGCGAGCGTCTTCGACTCGATCTGGCGGATCCGCTCCCTCGTCACGCCGAACTCCCGGCCCACCTCCTCCAGGGTGCGCGGATGCCCGTCGGTCAGGCCGAAGCGCAACTGGATGATGCGCTGCTCCCGCTCCGACAGCGTGCCGAGGATGTCCTCCAGCTGGTCCTGGAGGAGGATGAACGCCGCCGCCTCGATCGGGACGACGGCGTCGGCGTCCTCGATGAAGTCGCCGAGGTCGGAGTCCTCCTCGCCGATCGGCGACTGGAGCGATACCGGCTCCTGCGCGATCCGCTGGATCTCCACGACCCGGACGGGCGACAGGCCCATCTCCAGGCCGATCTCGTCGGGGCTCGGCTCCCTGCCGAGGTCCTGGTGCATCTGCCGCTGCACGCGGACGAGCTTGTTGATCGTCTCGACCATGTGCACCGGGATCCGGATCGTGCGCGCCTGGTCGGCGATCGCCCGGGTGATCGCCTGCCGGATCCACCAGGTGGCGTAGGTGGAGAACTTGAACCCCTTCGTGTAGTCGAATTTCTCGACCGCGCGGATCAGTCCGAGATTTCCCTCCTGAATGAGGTCGAGGAACAGCATTCCCCGGCCCACATAGCGTTTCGCGATCGAGACCACAAGCCGGAGATTGGCCTCGATCAGGCGTTGCTTCGCCCGCGTGCCCTCGCGGGAGAGCTGTTCGAGGTCGAGCAGTTCGCCGCGGGCGAGGACGGCGGTCTGCGCCATCTTCTCCTCGGCGAACAATCCCGCCTCGATCGATTTGGCGAGTTCTACTTCATCTTCTGCCGTTAGAAGCGGTACGCGACCGATCTCTCTCAGGTAGATCCGAACCAGGTCGCTCGTCGGCGCCCGCTTGCCGAGGTCTCCCTCGTCCGCTCGCGCGACGTCCTCGGTCTCCTGCTGAGACTCGAGGACGTCCACCCCCTGCTCTGCGAGCATCCGGACGACCCGCTCAAGCGAGTCGTCCGGCAAGTCCGAGCGATCGAGCGCGGCAGCGACGTCCTCGACGGTCACGCCGCCGCGTTCTCTGCCGCGTGCGACGAGGTCCGCCACCTGATCAACCGATGGCGCCTCGCTTGGCAGCACCGAAGGGCCCACGAGGACAGTCTGCGTCAAATGGGGTCTAGATCACAGGACCCATTTTGCGGTCTCTTGACTTACTGTGACCCAAGCCCTCGCTCCCGCAACACCCGTCTCTGCTGCTCAAGCGCGACAAGATCGCCGAAGAGGCGGTTGTACTCCTCGGGGGCCTCGACCGGATTCAGCCGCCCGAGTTTAGATTTCGCGTCGGCGATCATGCGAGTGAGCTGGCGTTCCTGTATTCGGGCCAGCAGTTCTACGGCATAGCGGTCGTCCGAATCCTGGGCGGCCCGGGCCGGTTCCACGCCGAGTTTGGTGATCAGGTCTCTCACCTGGTCGTTCGGCGCCCGCTCCAGGAGGTGGGAGACCCACTCCTGGACGCCGCCCGCCGCCGTCACGCCGCCCGCCGACGCGATCACCGTGCGCACCGCCGCGTGCGGCGGCGCGATGAACGCGTCGGCCGGCACGTCGTCGAACGCCGGACCGAGCAGCGCGGGCCGCTGGACGGCGAGTTTCAGCAGCTCACGCTCCCGCTGGACCTCCGGGTCGCGCGGGTCGAAGGCGGGCCGCGGCGGCGCCTCCGGCGCGCCGTTCCCGTTCTGCCCGCGGGCGTCGCCGAGGTCGCGGCCGCCGCCGGGACGGCCGTTTCCAGCCCGCCCGTTTCCCGGCCTTTCGCCTCCCTGCCCGGGACGGCCCTGCCGCCGGTTCGCGAGTTCCCGGACGCGCCGCAGCACGAACTGCTCGTCCATGATCCCGAGCCAGCGGTCGAGGTTCACCGCGTACATGTGGCGGCGCGAGCGGTCCTTGATCGCGGCGACGACCGGGGCCGCGGCGTCGAGCGCGCCGAGCCGCCCCTCGACCGTGTCGAGGTCGTGCTGCTCGATCGCGCTGCGCACGGCGAACTCGAACAGCGGCAGCCGGGACGCCACGAGGTCGCGCACGGCCGCGTCGCCGTGCCGGACGCGCAGGTCGCACGGGTCGAGCCCGTCCGGCTGGACGGCGACGAACGTCTGCGAGACGAACTTCTGCTCGTCGTCGAACGCGCGCAGCGCCGCCTTGCGGCCGGCCGAGTCGCCGTCGAAGGTGAAGATCACCTCGCCGCGGAACTCGTCCTGGTCCATGAGGAGGCGGCGCAGCACCTTGATGTGGTCGTCGCCGAAGGCCGTCCCGCAGGTGGCGACGGCGGTCGGGACGCCCGCGAGGTGGCAGGCCATCACGTCGGTGTAGCCCTCGACCACGACGGCCTGGCGGCGGCGCGCGATCTCCTTCTTCGCGAGGTCGGCGCCGTACAGCACCGAGCCCTTGTGGAAGAGCGGCGACTCGGGGGTGTTCAGGTACTTGGGGCCGTCGTCGTCCTCGTAGAGGCGGCGCGCGCCGAACCCGATGACGTCGCCGGACAGGTCGCGGATCGGCCACATCAGCCGCCCGCGGAACCGGTCCATCGGGCCGCGCCTGCCCTCCTTGGCCAGGCCGCCCGAGACGATGTCGCGGTCGGCGAAGCCGCGCCCGCGCAGGTGCCGGACGAGGCCCTCCCACTCGCGGGGCGCGAAGCCCACGCCGAAGTGCTCGGCGTCGGCGGCCTCGAACCCGCGCGCGGACAGGAACTCGCGGCCGATCGCGCCGTCCGGCGAGCGCAGCCGCTCGGCGTAGTACTCGGCGGCGGCCTTGTGCGCCTCGACCAGCCGGGCGCGCTGCCCGCCGTCCTGCCGGGGGCCGCGGCCGGGGCCGCCGTCCTCGTAGCGGAGCTGGACGCCCGCCTGCGCCGCGAGCCGCTCCACCGCCTCGGCGAACGTCAGGTGCTCGATCTCCTGGACGAACTTGATGACGTCGCCGCCCGCCTCGCAGCCGAAGCAGAAGTACAGCCCGCGCGCGGGGGTCACGTTGAACGAGGGGGACTTCTCCTCGTGGAACGGGCAGAGGCCCTTGAGATTGCCGCCGCCCGCGCTGCGGAGCTGCAGGTACTCGCCGATCACGGCGTCGATGGACGCGCGCTCGCGGACGAGCGCGATGTCCTCGTTGCGAATCCTGCCTGCCACGACGTAGGAGTCTACGGCGGGCCCACGACATCCGCCGCCGCGCACCGGAACCCGCGCCCCCGCCCGCCCCGCCGCGCTTGGTCCACGTTCCGCCGGGTTCCGGCGGGCGGCACTTAGGGCCAGCGGTCTGGATCATCCTGACATGACCGGAATTCCGGTTTTTGTGGCCGGACTCGGCCGGATTGACGGCGGTCCGTGCCGGGTCGACTATGGACAAACGGCCCGTCGCGCGATGTGATGACGAGCCGAGATCTTGCTCACACGCAGGCGGAAACCGATGACGGATGTAGTGCTCGACGGCGTCGACAAGGTGTATCCCGGAGGGTTCGAAGCCGTCCGGAACGTACGCCTGCGGATCAACGACGGCGAGTTGTTCGTCCTGCTCGGGCCGTCCGGGTGCGGCAAATCCACCATTCTGCGGATGATCGCCGGGCTGGAGGAGATCACCGGCGGCGACATCTGGCTGAACGGGTCCGTCGCGAACGACCTGTCGCCCCGGGATCGGAACGTGGCAATGGTGTTCCAGGAGGGCGCGCTCTACCCGCACCGCACGGTCAAGGGGAACATGATGTTCCCCCTGGAGGTCTCCGGGGACGACCGCGCCGAGGCGCACGCGAAGGTCCTCGAACTGGCCCGCGCGCTCGGCATCAACACGATGATCGACCGGCTGCCGCGCACGCTGTCCGGCGGCCAGCGGCAGCGCGCCGCGATCGGCCGGGCGCTGATCCGCGAGCCGTCGGTGTTCCTCATGGACGAGCCGCTGTCCAGCCTCGACGCGGGCCTGCGCACCGAGCTGCGGGTCGAGATCGCCGGGCTGGTGCGCTCCAGCGGCACCACCACCGTCTACGTC
Source organism: Actinomadura syzygii (assembly GCF_008085905.1). GTDB lineage: Bacteria > Actinomycetota > Actinomycetes > Streptosporangiales > Streptosporangiaceae > Spirillospora > Spirillospora syzygii. The sequence continues at coordinate 149,894 of NZ_VSFF01000010.1, forward strand.
ACGCACGACCAGGTCGAGGCCATGACCATGGCCGACCGGATGGCGGTGCTGCGCGACGGCGTCCTGGAGGACGTCGGCACGCCCGAGCAGATCTACGCCGACCCGGCGACCGTGTTCGTCGCCGCGTTCCTCAGCTCCCCGCCGATCAACCTGCTGCAGGCCACACTGTGGGCGGTGGAGGGCGAGGGGCTGCTGCTCGACTTCGGGCCGCAGCGGCTGACCGTCCCCTGGGAGGACGCGCGCGCCTCCTCGCTGATCAGCCACCACGGCCAGTCGGTCATCGTGGGGATCCGTCCGGACACGCTCATGCCCATCGCGCCGGGGACGCCCGCCGCCCCGGGAACGGTCCTATCCGGGCAGGTTCGCGCGCTGGAGTTCCACGGGCACGAGTGGCTCGCCTACGCCGAGGCGGGCATCCCGACGGTGGACGCCGCCGAGATCGGGCGCCCGCACCGGCCCGCGCCCGCGGCGCCGGAGCGCCCCGGGCTGCGCGACCGGGTGCGCGAGCTGCTCGGCCGCCCGAACCAGGTCGGGGAGGCGGTCGAGGAGGAGCACGCCGGGCACCACCGCCGGTCCGACCTCGTGTTCCGCATCGCCCCCGGCAACCGGCCGAACCGCGGCGACCACGTCGCACTGACCGTCGACCTCGACCGCGTGCTGTTCTTCGGCGCGAACGGGCGGCGCGTCAACCCCGTCCTGCGGTAGCGGCCGCGGTCCCGTTCACTGCCCCGGTGGCGGCGAGGTCGCCCTCGTCGCGCTGCGCCGCGCAGGCGCCGGTGAGCGCGCTGCCGTAGATGCCGATCTTCCACTTGATCCGCGACTGCTGCTCGCGCAGCAGGGCGATCTGCTCCTCGACGCGGCGGTCGTGCGCCTGCAGCAGTTCGAGCCGCTCCGCCACCGTGCCGGGGACCCGGGCCAGCTCGGAGTACCTGAGCATCTCGGCGATCGGCATGCCCGTCCCGCGCAGGCAGCGGAGCATCTCGAGCCAGGACAGGTCGTCGTCGCTGAACACCCGGCGGCCGGACGCGTTCCGCGCGATGCCCGAGAGCAGGCCGATCTTCTCGTAGTAACGCAGCGTGTCGATGCTGAAACCGCTCTTCTCGGCGGTCTCGGCCGGAGAGTAGGAACCCACGTTCACCAGCCTCCCACCTGGAGTGCACTCCAGGTCAAACGCGGGCAGGTCCTCTACTTGACCTGGAGCGCGCTCCAGGACGCAGAGTGAGGTTCGGCACGGCTGCGAGACGAAGAGCCATGAGACGAAAGGCATGCGCAAATGCGCGTTGGACTTCAGATTCCCAGTTTCACCTTTCCCGGCGGGCCCGAGCAGATCGCCCCGGTCTTCGGGCGGATGGCCCGCGAGGCCGACCAGGCGGGGCTGCACTCGCTCTGGGTGATGGACCACTTCTTCCAGATCCAGGGGGTGGGCGCGTCCGAGGAGCCGATGCTGGAGGGCTACTCGGCGCTCGCCTACGCAGCCGCGATCACCGAGCGGATCTCGCTCGGGACGATGGTCACCGGCGTCACCTACCGCCATCCCGGCATCCTGGTCAAGACGGTGACCACGCTGGACGTCCTGTCCGGCGGGCGCGCCTGGCTCGGCATCGGCGCGGCGTGGAACGAGGAGGAGTCGCGGGGGCTCGGCGTCCGGTTCCCGCCGACCGCGGAGCGGTTCGAGCGGCTCGAGGAGACGCTGCGGCTCGCCCGCCAGATGTGGGACGGCGACGAGTCCGCGTTCGAGGGCGTCCACTACTCGCTGGAGCGCCCGCTGAACTCGCCGCCGCCGGTGCGGCGCCCGCCGATCCTGATCGGCGGCGGCGGAGAGAAGAAGACGCTGCGGTTCGTCGCCAAGTACGCCGACGCGTGCAACCTCTTCGACTCCGACGAGCTGCCGCGCAAGCTGGACGTCCTGCGCGAGCACTGCGAGCGCGAGGGACGCGACTACGCCGAGATCGAGAAGACCTCGCTGTCCCTCATCACCGGCCCGGTCTCCCTGGACGAGGTGGTCGACACCATCGGGCGGCTCGCCGACTCGGGCGTCGACCATGCGATCTTCACCCAGGGCACCGGGCAGGACCTCGCGGGCGTCCTCGGCGAGGCGCTGGCGCAGACGGAGAAGCTGGTCCCGGCCGGGCGCTGAACCCGGGGGCTACGCGGCGGCGGGGGTGAATACCCACTTCTTGTACGACCAGTAGCGGAACGCCGCGCCGAACGCGACGCCCGCGAGCAGCCCGCCGTTGTAGGCGACCCCGCCGTGCAGGCCGAGGGTGTAGTACGTGAAGCCGGTGCAGAGCACCTGGATGAGCAGCCCGACGCCGTTCAGCGCGAAGAAGATCGCGACCTCCCGGCCGGAGCCGTCGCTGTCCCGGTGGCGGAACACCCAGTAGCGGTTGAGCAGGTAGGACGCGAACGTGGACAGCACGGTCGGCACGGCGACGCTGGTGACCGGGCTGCCGCCGAGCCAGGCGCGCATCAGGTTGGCGCCGAAGATCATGATCAGGGTGCCGACGACCCCCACGAAGCCGAAACTGAGCAGTTCGCTGAGGAAGGTGCGGTACGCCGGGGCGGTCGCGGCCGTTTCGGCCGGTCTCGACCGCTGTATGGTGCTCACTCGCCCAGACCTTACCTGAGTAGGACATTTACCAATGTCACAACCCGGCCAAAAAGGGTAAGACGCTTTACCGTTCCGGGGCGGCGGCGTCCGCGGCGGCCGACGCGGGGGCGCTCGCCGAGGCCGCCGTCCCGGCCGCGGGGGCCAGCAGGACGATCAGCCCGACCAGCCCGACCGGCACCGCCAGCGCCCACGCGAGCCCGACGCCCTGCGCGACGAACCCGATGACCGGCGGCCCGCCGAGCAGCCCCAGGTAGCCGACCCCGGTCACGCGGGAGATCCCGGTCGCCGCGGGGACGCCGGGGACGTTCCCCGCCGCGCTGAACGTCACCGGCGCGACGACCGCGACGCCGAGGCCGAACACCGTGAACCCGCAGACGGCCGCCGCCGGGTGCCCGGCGGCGAGCCCGAGCCCGAGGCCGAGCGCGGCGAACAGCGACCCGGCGCGCAGCACCGGGACGGGTCCGAACCGCGCGACGACCCGGTCCCCGGCGAGCCGTCCGAGGGTCATCGCGACCGCGCAGCCGGCGAAGCCGAGTCCGGCGAGCCCCGGCCCGGTGCCGAGGTCCTCGCGCAGGTAGACGGCGCTCCAGTCGGCCATCGCGCCCTCGCCGACGAACGAGCACAGGCCGATGACGCCGAGCATGAGCAGCGGCCATCTGGACGCCCGCACCGCGGCGGCGGCCCCGGACGGGCGGCCGTCCGGGCGGTCGTCCGGGACGGGCGCGGCGTCCAGGGTGTCGTGGGACGGGTCCAGCAGCTCGCGGCAGCCGACCACGATCAGCACCGCCAGCACGGCGGTCGCCCCGGCCATGTGCAGCGCGACGGGCACCCCCGCCTGCGCCATCCCGGAGCCGACCAGCGCGGCCACGAGCGTCCCGATGCTGAACGAGCCGTGCAGGCCGGACATCAGCGGGCGCCCGTAGCCGCGCTCGACGGCCACGCCCTGGGCGTTCATCGCCACGTCCATCAGGCCGAGGGACGCGCCCATCAGCAGCAGCGCGAAGATCAGCGCTGGAAGGTTCCAGGCCAGGCCGAGCGGGACCAGCGACGCCGCCCCGGCGAGCCCGCCGCCGATCGTGGTCGCGCGGCTGCCCCAGCGGGCGACGATCCGCCCGGCGAACCGGACGGCGATCACGACGCCGACCGGCGCGCCGAGCAGCGCGACGCCCATCGAGCCCGCGCTCAGCCCGAGGTGCTCCTTGATCTGCGGGATGCGGGCGACCCAGGCGGTGCCGAACGTCCCGTGCGCCGCGAACGCCAGCGTGACGGCGAACCGGGCGCGGCGGAACGTCGCGATCTCCGTAACCACCCACCAGACTGTACGCGGCTTACCGGGGTGAGATCATCCCGGTGAGCCGAGATTCAGCCGAGTTCGGAGAGCGGGACGGCGGGGTCGGCGAGCCGGTCCGCGTCCACCCGGGCGCCCGAGCGGATGAGCCCCTGGATGTCGCCCGTGACGTCCCACACGTTGACGTTCATCCCGCCCACGACCCGGCCGCCGGACAGCCAGAACGCGATGAACTCCCGGCCGGGGACGTCCCCCCGGTACACGACCTGGTCGTACTCCCCCGGCGACGCGACGCCCGACATCTCCATGCCGAGGTCGTACTGGTCGCTGAAGAAGTACGGGACGCGGTCGTACACCACGTCCTGGCCGAGCATGGCGCGGGCGGCGGCGGGGCCGCCGTTCAGCGCGTTCGCCCAGTGCTCCACCCTGATCCGGCGGCCGAGCAGCGGGTTGAACGCGTTGGCCACGTCCCCGGCCGCGTAGATGTCCGGGTCGGACGTGCGCAGCGACTGGTCGACGAGGACGCCGTCCGACACCTCGAGCCCGGCCTCCTCGGCGAGCCGGGTGTTCGGCCGCACGCCGATCCCGACGACCACCACGTCGGCGGGGACCTCGGCGCCGCCGGAGGTGACCACCGCCGACACCTGCCCGGCGCCCCAGAAACCCGCCACGCCCTGGTCGAGCCGCAGGTCGACGCCGTGCTCGCGGTGCAGGTCGGCGAAGACGCCGCCGAGCTCCGGGCCGAGCGCCGCGTGCAGCGGGGCCGGCTCGGGCTCGATGACCGTCACCTCGTTGCCGTAGGAGCGGGCGGCGGCGGCCGTCTCCAGGCCGATCCACCCCGCCCCGGCGACGACGACGCGCCGCCCGCCGGGCGCGAACGCCTGCTTCAACTCCGCCGAATCGGCCATGGTGCGCAGATAGTGGATGCCCTGGAGCTTGGCCCCCGGAACGTCCAACCGTCTCGGGGACGCGCCCGTCGCCAGCAGCAGCTTGGTATAGCGGATCGGCTCCTGGGTCGACAGCCGGACCTCGTGCGCCTCCCGGTCGACGGCGTCGACGGTGACGCCGAGCCGCAGCTCCACGTCGTGCTTGTCGTACCAGTCGGCCTCGTGGACGTGCGCCTTTTCACGGGGCTCCTTGTCCAGCAGGAAGCCCTTGGACAGCGGCGGCCGCTCGTACGGCCGCTCGATCTCCTCCCCGATCAACAACAACCGGCCGGTGAAGCCCTCCTGGCGGAGCGTCTCCGCCGCCTTGGCCCCGGCCAGGCTGGCTCCGGCGATCACGAACGTCTCCTCGGGCATGACGACCTCCTGTAGTTGACCTGTAGCTATCCCTACAGCGGCCTCCGTAACGAGACAAGGGTCATCGTCGGGCGCGTCCCGGGGTAATCGGCGTCCGGGCCGATCCGCGCGACGGCGATCGTCAGGCGCGATCGTCAGGCGGTGCCGCCGAGCAGGCGGTGCCGCGCCATCGCCGACAGGTCGGTCAGCGAGGCGATCTGGTCGACGACGGCGCGGAGCCGCCCGGCGTCGTCGGGCGCGTCCTCGAACGCGGCGCGGAAGCCGGGTTCGAGGGTGCCCGGCGCGCCCGCGAGCGTCAGCTCGGCCAGCTCGGTGATCAGCGTCCGCTGGCGGGCCCTGACCTCCTCGTGGCTGATCCAGACGTAGTGCGCGGTGATGCCCTTGAGCAGGGCGTTCTCCAGCCGCTGCACGCGCGGGACGATCAGCTCCGCCGCGTACCTGGTGAGCGGGCGGTCGCCGTAGGCGGCGCGGGTGGCGGTCTCGGCGGCCATGCAGAACCGTCCGATCAGCGTGCTGGTGAGGTTCTTCAGCGCGGCGAGGCTGCGCGGCGTCCCCTCGTAGCGGTCCGGCCAGTACGGCTCGGCGAGCAGCGCGGCGAACCGCTCCTCCAGCTCGGCGAGGTCGGCGTCCGGGCAGTACAGCTTGGCCGCCGTGGTCGCGACGAGCCGCCGCTCGGCCGGGTCGGCGAGCCGGGCGAAGTCGATGTGCCCGGCGACGAGCGCGTCCTCCAGGTCGTGGACGGAGTAGGCGACGTCGTCGCTCCAGTCCATGACCTGGGCCTCGAAGCACGTCCGGCCCGGTTCGACGCCCTCCCGGACCCAGGCCGCCACCGGCATGTCGTCGTCGTAGATGCCGAACTTGCCGTTGACCGCCTCGGCCAGGGGCCACGGGTACTTCATCGCGGCGTCCAGCGCGGCGCGGGTCAGGTTCAGGCCGACGCTGCGCCCGTACAGGGGCGGGCCGTCCGGCGCGAACGACTTCGGCTCAAGCCGGGTCAGGACGCGGAGGCTCTGCGCGTTGCCCTCGAACCCGCCGCAGGGGCGGGCGACGACGTCCAGCGCCGCCTCCCCGTTGTGCCCGAACGGCGGGTGCCCGATGTCGTGGGACAGGCACGCCGCCTCCACGAGGTCGGGGTCGCAGCCGAGCGACTTGCCCAGCTCGCGGCCCACCTGGGCGCATTCGAGCGAGTGGGTGAGCCGGGTGCGCAGGCTCTGCACGGTGTCGGCGGCGGAGTCCGCGCCCGGCGAGGCGACCTGCGTCTTCGCGGCGAGCCTGCGCAGCGCCGCGCTGTGCAGGACGCGGGCCCGGTCGCGCTCGAAGGCCGTCCGGTCGCGCCGCTTGGCGGGCTCGCGGGCCCATCGCTCCCGGTCGCGGCGCGCGTAGCCGCCGGGGCTCGGGTGGGTGGAGGTGCTCGTCATGGCCCTTTCCAGGGTAAGCGGGCGCGTCCCGGAACCGGCGGCACGGCGGTCAGGGGCCGGACGGCGTCGCGGTCGTGGACGGGTCGATGTGGATGCGCTTGATCGTCTCGCTCGGCGTCTTCACGCTCTTGCCGAGCAGCACGTACGACAGGTAGCCGCCGGTCTCGCGGACGATGTAGTGGAACTGGGTGTCGCGGGTCTGCACGCTCGGCCCGCTCCGGGTCGGGGACGCGGCCGCCTTGATCCCGCTGTCCTCGGCCATCTTCTTGGACCGCAGCCCGTGCCACGGGTCCGTGACGATCACCGCGGACGACCAGTGCCGCCGGTCGAACTCCTTGCCGACGGCCTTCATGCTCTCCAGTGTGTCGCGCCCGACGGGCACCGCGACGACCTTGGCGGCGGGCACCCCGCCCTTGGCGATCAGCCATTCGCGGCCCGAGCCCGCCTCGGTGAAGTTGTCGCCGGGCGCCTTGCCGCCCACCGTGACGATCGCGGGCGCGACGCCCTGCCGGTACAGGTCGAGCGCGTGCTGGAGCCGCCATTTCAGCGTCGGGGACGGCACCCCGTTGTACTGGGCGGCGCCGAGCACGACGATCGCGTCGGAGCGCGGGCGCTCGTCCTGCCGGGCCTGGTACCAGATCCGCAGCCCCACGGTGAGCGGGGTGAGGACGACGATGGCGAGCAGCCCGACGAAGACGCTCACCGGGATCGTGACCCACGGCGACCGCCTGCGCCGCCGCCCCCTGCGGCGCGGGCGGCGGCGCGGCTCGTCGTCGTGCTCGGCTGTGTCTGGCCCGTCGGCGTCGGCGGGCTCGGCTTCGGGCAGGCTCTCCGGCAATTCCACTTCCAACGTCATCGCATCGGACACACTAATTAGATGGTCCGGCACGCGCGTCGGGTTCGGCGATTCGGCGTGTCAGCTGCCTTTTCCGGATATGGTCAGCGGCTGTCCCCGCCTCCCGCACCGGCTCCCGTCCCCGATCCGGCCGCGGCCTCCGCCGCCTCGATCGCCGCGCGCCCCGCCTCCAGCCGCGCGACGGGGATGCGGAACGGCGAGCAGGACACGTAGTCCAGCCCCGCCTCGTGGCAGAAGTGCACCGAGTCGGGGTCGCCGCCGTGCTCGCCGCAGATGCCGAGGTGCAGGCCGGGACGGGCGCGCCGGCCCTCCTCGACGGCGATGCGGATCAGCCGTCCGACGCCCTCCCGGTCGAGCGTCTCGAACGGCGACACCCCGAAGATCCCGAGTTCCAGGTACTGCGAGAAGAACGCGGCCTCGACGTCGTCGCGGGAGAAGCCCCAGGTCGTCTGGGTGAGGTCGTTGGTGCCGAAGGAGAAGAACTCGGCGGCCTCGGCGATCTGCCCGGCGGTCAGCGCGGCCCTCGGCAGCTCGATCATCGTGCCGATCAGCGCGGGGACGTCCACGCCGGACGCCTCCGCGACCTCGGCGAGGATGCCGCGGGCCTCGTCCCGGACGGCCTCCAGCTCCTGCACCGCGCCGACCAGCGGGATCATGATCTCCGGGCGCGGGTCGCCGCCCGCCCGGCGGCGCGCCGCCGCGGCCTCGGCGATGGCCCGGACCTGCATGCCGAACAGGCCCGGGATGACCAGCCCGAGACGGACGCCGCGCAGGCCGAGCATGGGGTTCTGCTCGTGCAGGCGGGTGACCGCTTCGAGTAGCCTCCGGTCCTTGGCGTCCGCGTCGTCCCCGGCGAGCGCGACCTTGACCGACAGGTCGGTGATGTCGGGGAGGAACTCGTGCAGCGGCGGGTCGATCAGCCGGATGGTGACCGGGAGGCCGTCCATCGCCTCGAAGATGCCCTCGAAGTCCTGCTTCTGGAGGGGTTCGAGGGCGTCCAGCGCGGCCTTGCGGCCCTCGTCGTCCGCGGCGAGGATGAGCTGCTCGACGAGCTGCCGCCGGTCGCCGAGGAACATGTGCTCGGTGCGGCACAGCCCGATCCCGGCCGCGCCGAACCGGCGGGCGCGGGCGGCGTCCTCGGGGGTGTCGCAGTTCGCGCGGACGTCCAGCCTCGCCCGCGCGTCGGCGTGCTCCATCACGCGGTGGACGGCGTTGACGAGGTCGTCGCCGTCCCCCTCGGTCCGCTCGCCCTCGAAGTACCGGACGACGGGCGAGTCCTCGACGGGGACCTCGCCCAGGTAGACGTCGCCGGACGACCCGTCGATGGAGATCACGTCGCCCTCCCGGACGGTGACCCCGCCGGGCGCGGTGAAGTGCCCGTCCTTGACGTCGACGTCGAGCTCCTCGGCGCCGCACACGCAGGTCTTGCCCATCCCCCGGGCGACGACGGCGGCGTGCGAGGTCTTCCCGCCCCGGGACGTCAGCACGCCCTTCGCGGCCACCATCCCGGCGAGGTCGTCGGGGTTGGTCTCGCGGCGGACGAGGATCACGTCCTCCCCGCGCCCGGCCAGCTCGACGGCGCGGGGCGAGGTGAAAACGGCCTTGCCGACGGCCGCGCCCGGCGAGGCGTTCATCCCCTTGGTGAGCTTCGTCACCCCGTCGACCTTGCTCGCGAAGCGGGGGAACATGAGCTGGGCGAGCTGGTCGCCGGTGACGCGGCGGGCGGTCTCGTCCATGTCGATGAGGCCCTGGTCGAAGAGCTGGCAGGCGATGCGGAAGGCCGCCGCCGCCGTCCGCTTGCCGACCCGGGTCTGGAGCATCCACAGCTTGCCGCGCTCGATCGTGAACTCGATGTCGCACATGTCGCGGTAGTGGTTCTCCAGCGTCTCCATGATCTCGAGGAGCCGGTCGTAGGACGCCTTGTCGATCCGCTCGAGCTCCTTCAGCGGGACGGTGTTGCGGATGCCCGCGACCACGTCCTCGCCCTGCGCGTTCTGCAGGTAGTCGCCGTAGACGCCCTGCTGGCCGGACGCCGGGTCGCGGGTGAAGGCGACGCCCGTCCCGGAGTCGAGGCCCATGTTGCCGAAGACCATCGAGCAGATGTTCACGGCTGTGCCGAGGTCGACCGGGATGCGCTCCTGCCGCCGGTACAGGATCGCGCGGGGGGCGTTCCAGGAGTTGAACACCGCCTCGACGGCGAGGTCCATCTGCTCGCGCGGGTCGGTGGGGAACGACCGCCCCGCCTGCTCCTTGACGATCGCCTTGAACCGTCCGACGAGCTCCTTGAAGTCGTCGGCGGTCAGGTCGCCGTCGCTGTCGGTGCCCCGGGCGCGCTTGACGTCCTCGATCGCGTCCTCGAACAGGTCGCCGTCGACGTCGAGGACGGTCTTGCCGAACATCTGGATCAGGCGGCGGTAGGAGTCCCACGCGAAGCGCTCGTCCCCCGCCTGCGCGGCGAGGCCGTGCACGGACTCGTCGTTCAGCCCCACGTTGAGGACGGTCTCCATCATCCCCGGCATGCTGAACTTGGCCCCGGACCGCACGCTGACCAGAAGCGGGTCGTCGCTCTGGCCGAGCTTCTTGCCCATCGCCGACTCCAGCGCGGCGAGGTGGGCGTTCACCTCGTCGGCGAGCCCGCCGGGCAGGGTCCCGTGGGCGAGGTAGTGTCGGCACGCCTCCGCGGTGATCGTGAACCCGGGGGGGACGGGCAGCCCGAGGTTGGTCATCTCGGCCAGGTTGGCGCCTTTGCCGCCCAGCAGGTCCTTGAGGTCCTTGTTTCCCTCAGTGAAGTCGTAAACGAACTTCGGCACGGAGAGCTCCTTCCGCCCTGTTTGCGGGGACTGTACCCGCGAACTTCCGCATGTTTCGGCGCCCACCCGGCGGGACGGAGTTTGCCCAGGTCAGACTAAGGATAGTGGTCTATTCCAATTCGGACCAACGGGGATCAACCCGGACACGGAGGCGTGCCCACTCGGCGCGCGCGGGAATGATGGATCACGGAGGTGAGGCTGTGAGGCCGAAGGTCGCCGGCGGCCGGGCGGGAGACCCGTTCGCCCCGATCGCCGATTTCGGATTCCTGTCGGACTGCGAGACGACCGCGCTGGTCGCGCCGAGCGGCAACATCGAGTGGATGTGCCTGCCGAAGATGGACTCGCCCAGCGTCTTCGGGTCGATCCTGGACCGCGACGCCGGGTACTTCCGGGTCGGCCCGGCGGGCGTGGAGGTGCCCGCCGCGCAGCGCTACGTCCCCGGCACCATGGTCATGGAGACCACCTGGTGGGTGCACGGCGGCTGGCTCGTGGTGACCGACGCCCTGCTGATGGGCCCGTGGCACCACGAAACGGAACGTTCCCATACGCACCGCAGGGCCCCGACCGACTACGACGCCGACCACGTCCTGCTGCGGATGGTGGAGTGCGTGAACGGCCAGGTCCAGGTCCGGCTCGACTGCATGCCGGTGTTCGACTACGGGCGGACCCCGGCCCGCTGGGAGCACGCCGGGGCCGGTTACCACGAGGCCGTGGCGCGCGGCGACGGGCTCGGGCTGCGGCTCACCACCGACATGAACGTCGGGTTCGAGGGGTCGCTCGCCACGGCCCGGACGCTGCTGAAGCAGGGCGAGTCCCGGTTCGTGGCGCTGTCGTGGAGCGAGCACGCGGCGCCGTCGTCCTGGCAGGACGCGCGCGAGCGGCTGACCTGGACCGTCCACCACTGGCAGCACTGGCTCGACCGGGGCCGGTTCCCCGACCATCCGTGGCGCAGCCACCTGCAGCGCAGCGCGCTGACGCTGAAGGGGCTGACGTTCGGGCCGTCCGGGGCGGTGGCCGCGGCGGCGACGACGTCCCTGCCCGAGTCGCCCGGCGGCGACCGCAACTGGGACTACCGCTACACCTGGATCCGCGACTCGACGATGGCGCTCTGGGCCTTCTACACCCTCGGGTACGACTGGGAGGCGAACGACTTCTTCTACTTCATCACCGACGTCGCCGAGGCCGCCGAGGGCCGGCTCCAGATCATGTACGGGCTGGACGGCCGCGAGGAGCTCCCCGAGTCGACGCTCGACCACCTGACCGGGTACGACGACGCCCGTCCGGTCCGGATCGGCAACGAGGCGTACAAGCAGGCCCAGCACGACGTGTGGGGCGCGATCATCGGCTCGATCTACCTGTTCGTGCGCAAACGCGACCGGCTGGACGACCGGCTCTGGAAGATCATCATCAAGCAGGTGGAGGACGCGCTCGCCAACTGGCGCGCCCCCGACCGCGGCATGTGGGAGGTGCGCGGGGAGCCGCGGCACTTCACCTCGTCCAAGGTGTTCTGCTGGGTGGCGGCCGAGCGCGGCGCCCGGCTCGCCCGCATCCGCGGCGACCGCGACCGGGCCCGCCGCTGGCAGGCCGCCGCCGACGAGATCCACGCCGACGTGCTCGCGCACGCGCTGGACGAGCGCGGCGTCTTCACCGCCCACTACGGCGCCTCGGCGCTGGACGCGTCCGCGCTGCTGATCCCGCTGCTGGGCTTCCTCCCGGCGGACGACAAGCGGGTGCGTGAGACCGTCCTCGCCATCGCCGACGAGCTGTCGGAGGACGACCTCGTGCTGCGCTACCGCGCGGCGGAGACCGACGACGGCTTCGACTCCGACGAGGGCACTTTCACGATCTGCTCGTTCTGGCTGGTCAGCGCGCTGGTGATGATCGGCGAGCTGGACCGGGCGCGGGCGCTGTGCGAGAAGCTGCTGTCCTACGCGAGCCCGCTCCAGCTCTACGCGGAGGAGATCGACCCGCACACCGGACGGCACCTCGGCAACTTCCCGCAGGCGTTCACCCACCTGGCCCTGATCAACGCGGTCATGCAGGTGATCAGGGCGGAGAACGACGAACCCCAGTCCCCCTTGGCCTGACGGCGCCTGACGAGGATCGGCGGGCCGGATGATCACAACCTGACAACTGCTGTCAGAACACCCGTTCCGCCCGGTTCGTCCCGACTACCGTTCCGTTCCGTCCCCGCCTCCGTGGCGGAGGCGCCCGTGCGGACGAGGCGGCGCGCGGTGGTCATGCTCTGCGCCGTGCTCGCCGGGCTCGTCCTGGCCGGGGCGGGCGTGTTCGGGGTCGTCCGGTTCGCCGCCGATGACGGCGGGTCCCGCGGCCGTCCGATCCCCGGGGGCATGGTGGCGGTGGCGTCCCTGGCGGCGGGCGAGTGCCTCAGCGGGTACACCGATCCGGCGGCGGTGCGGCAGCCGTGCGACCGCGGCCACACCGGCGAGGTCGGCGCCAAGGCGACGCTGCGGGACGGCGCGTACCCCGGCGCCGAAGGGCTCCGCGCCCAGGCGACGGACCTGTGCAAGGAGCGGACGGCGTTCCTCACCAAGGTCCCCTGGGCGGCCGACCTCGAACTCAAGATCGCACTGCCCCGCGCGGACGCCCGGTGCTACGCGCAGGCGCGGCGGGTCCTGACGCGCCTGCCGAAGTCCGTGGAGCCGATGTACATACGGCCGAGCCGGGAGACCTGGGCGCAGGGCGACCGGCTGGTCTACTGCCTGCTCGTGAGCAAGAGCGAGCCACTGCGGCGATCCTTCATGAAACGCTGAAAACGATCACGACGGCCGCGCCCCTTCACCGGCCTCCGGCGGCCCCCGCCCTCGGGAGGCCGCCGGACGGGTCGCACCGCCGCGCCGGGGTCGTGCACCGAGCGCCCGCGCCAGACGACGGGACGACCCGCGCCGCGGAGGTGATGTTGTTCACTGTAATGGACGGGAGTATCTTTCTATGGTTTCTAATCTATTACGAGTCGGCGACGGGCCGTCGGAAACGGATCTTCCGCCGGGTGCGCTGGCTAGCTTTCTGCCGTGACAACGCCACCGCCCACTGACGACGACACCAACGAGCCCACGCCCGGTCCGGCCTGGGCCGCGCCCGGCGAACTCCCGGTGGAGTCCGCCCTCCCGCCCGGCGGTCCCCCGCTTCCCGGCGCCGCACCCCACGCCCACGGGCCACCGCCCGGCGGTCCGCCGCTTCCCGGCGCCGCGCCCCACGGCCACGGGCCGCCGCCCGGTGGTGCGCCGCTGCCGGGCGCCGCGCCCCGGCCGCGGATCAACCCGTTCGCGATCATGGCGCTGCTCTCCGGGCTGTTCGGACTCGTGCTCTTCGCGATCGGGTTCGCCGTCGCCGCGTTCGTCCAGACCGGGCGCCGCGGCGAGCGGGGCAGGTGGCTCGCCGTGGTCGGCCTCGTCGCGGCCGCCGGCTGGATCGCGGTCATCGCGGTCGTGGTCGTCGCGACCTCGCTGCTCACCGCGGACCGCGACGAGTCCGGGCACGTCACGGGCAAGGACAAGCTCCTGCCCGGGATGCTCCGCGTCGGCGACTGCTTCACCGGGCTGGAGGGCGTCTCCAGCAGGTCCCCCATCACGGCCCTGCCCTGCTCGCGGCCGCACGAGGGCGAGGCCGTCGCCGAGCTGCGGCTCCCCCGCGACCCGTGGCCCGGCGACAGGGAGGTCCTGGAGCGGGCGAGCGACGCCTGCGACTACAAGGTCGCCCGGTTGATGAAGAGCCGGTACGCCGAGCACCTGGAGCAGTACGCCATCCCGCCGAACAAGCTGGGCTGGGACGCCGGGGACCGCCGGACGCTCTGCATCCTGCGCTACATCGGCCCGGTGAAGCTCACCGTGCCGCTCGCCGAGACCATGGATCCGAACAAGAGGCTCTGGCGGGAGCTGCACCGCGGCGACTGCCTCGCCGCCTGGTCGGAGGGTTCGATCGTCCAGAGCGTCCTGCCCTGCGACAAGGCGCACTGGTCGCAGGTGTACGCCGTCTACAAGCTGCCCTCCGTCTCGTACCCGGGGGAGAAGACGCTCCAGCGGAAGGTCAAGGCGGGCTGCAACGCGCGCTGGTGGGACGGCTTCGACGTCCGCGAATACCCGCAGCTGGTGCGCTTCGCGTACCCGGTCGAATATGAGTGGGAGGCCGGTGTCCGCACCGCGGTCTGCCTCGGGGAGGCCGACAAGAAGCCCCTGAAGAAGTCGCTGCTGCGGCACTGACCGGTGGCCCCCGGCACCCGCCGGGGGCCACCAGTGCGGGTCAGACGACCGCGCCGGAGTCGTTCGCCGAGCGCCGCGCCGGACGCCGGGACGACCCGCCCTTGCGCTGCGGCGGCGGCGCCTTCGCGTACCGCTCCAGGACGACCGCGATCGGCGTCGCGGTGAACACGCTGGAGTACGTCCCGACGACGATGCCGATCAGCAGGGCGATCGCGAAGTCCCGCAGCGAGTCCCCGCCGAGGACGGCGAGCGCCGCGAGGATGAACAGCGCGCCCATCCCGGTGTTGATCGTCCGCGGGACGGTCTGCAGCACCCCCCGGTTCGCGATCGCCGCGAACCGGCCCTTCGGCTGGTCGCCCCACAGCTCCCGGACCCGGTCGAACACGACGACCGAGTCGTTCACCGAGTACCCGATGATCGTGAGGAGCGCGGCGAGGAAGACGCCGTCGATCGGTTTCCCGAGCCAGGCGAACACGCCGGTGACGATCACGATGTCGTGGAACATGGCGAGGACCGAGCCGGTCGCGAACGTCCAGCGGAACCTGATCGTCAGGTAGGCGAGCTGGACGAGCAGCGCGACGCCGAGCGCGATGAGCGCCTTCTTGCGCAGCTCGTCGCCGAGGCTCGGCCCGATCAGCTCGTCGCGCTGCTTGGCCGCCCCGCCGCCCTCCTTCGCGAGCGCGTCCTGGATGCGCTTCTCCTGCTCGTTGGTCAGGTCGGACGTCCGGACGGAGATGTCGTCCTTCCCGGACGTCTGGACGACGGCGCGCGGGAACCCGGCGTCGGACACGGCGGCGCGGGCGGTGTCGATGTCCACGTGGCGGCTGGTGGAGTACTCGACGAGCCGCCCGCCGGTGAACTCGACGCCGTAGTTCAGCCCGCGGCTGAAGATCCCGGTCGCGGCGATGAGGACGGCGAGCCCGGAGATCCCGAGCCACAGGCGGCTGCGCCTCATCAGGTCGGGGCCGCTCTCCTCCAGCCACCGCCGGATCCGCCCGGCCCCGGCGAGGCCGCCCGCCCGGCCCCTGGTCAGCTTGGGGAAGCGCGCGGCGGCGGCGTCGGTGAGCACGCGGCTGAGCAGCATCGCGGACACCAGGGACGCCAGCACGCCGATCGTCAGCGTGACGCCGAACCCCTTCACCGGCCCGGACGCGAGGAAGAACAGCAGGCCGCCCGCCAGCAGCGTGGTGACGGCGCTGTCGGCGATCGCCGACCACGCCTTGTCGAAGCCGACGGCGAGCGCCGCGCGCGCTCCGCGTCCCGGGGCCGCCGCCCGTTCCTCCCTGGCGCGTTCGAAGGCGAGGACGTTCGCGTCGATGGCCATGCCGATGGCGAGGACGAACCCGGCGAGCCCCGGCAACGTGAGCGTCGCGCCGACGGCGACGAGCGCGGCGTAGGAGATCAGCGCGTACCCGGCGAGCGCGACCGTGGCGAGCAGGCCGACGATCCGGTAGACGGCCACGATGAACAGGCCGGTCAGGATGATGCCGATGACGGCGGCGCGGGCGCTGGCGTCGATCGCCTCGTCGCCGAGCGTCGGCCCGACCACCCGCTGCTCGATGACCTTCACCGGGACGGGCAGCGAGCCGCCCTCGATCAGCGCCGCCAGGTCCTTCGCCTCGTCCGCGCCGAAGCTGCCGGTGATCTGGGTGGAGCCGCCGGTGATCCCGACGCCGCACGGCACGCTCCCGGTGACCTGCGGGGACGAGATGACCTTGCCGTCCAGGACGATCGCGACGCGCCGCTCGTCACCGGTCGCGCACGCCGCCTTGGCGGTCAGCTTCTCCCAGGTCTTGCCGCCGCCGCCCTTGAAGTCGACGTTGACGGCCCAGCCGCCGATGTTCTGCGGGTCGTAGACGGCGCTCGCCGAGCCGACGCCCGCCCCGGTCAGCGCGGCCGGGCCGATGAGGATCTGCTGCCCGGACTCGTCCGGGATGAGCTGCTGCCCCTGCGCGGGCTTGCCGGTGTCGGGCAGCACGGGATGCGCGGTGAGCTGCGCGGTCTTGCCGAGCGTCGCGGCGGCCTGGGCCGGGTCCTGGACGTCGGGCAGCTCGACGATCAGCCGCCGGTCGCCGGACCGGGTGATCGACGACTCGGCGACGCCGAGCGCGTCGACCCGCCGGTGGAGCACCTCCCGGGCGCGGTCGGTGGACTTGCGGTCGGCCTTCACGGTCGGCGAGTCCTGGGTTTCGAGCACGATCTGCGTCCCGCCGCGGAGGTCGAGGCCGAGGCGGGCGGGTTTGGACCAAGCGAAATAGAACGATGTGGCGAGCACGGCGAACGCCAGTACCGCCCGCACCACGTTGGCGCGAGTCAAGGGAACCTCCACACGGGACTTCGGCGGCGCACCCGTGGACGGTGCGGCGCCGCTGACTAGGGCTCAGATCCGTGGGAGGGAGGGGGGTGCGCGCCCGCGCGGGGCGCCCGCCGGGCGGACGTCCGGCGAGCGGGGGACGGCGTCGGCCCGGGACACGCGCCCGGACGGCGGCCGGAGGTCGACGCCGGCCGCGGGCAGCGCCGCGTGGACGGGATGACCGGCGAAGACGAGATGCCCGGCCTGCGCCGCGTGGACGAACCGCGCCGGTGGAACGGGCTGCGTCACCTGGACGAGCCGCGCCGCGTGCGCGGACGTGCGGTGGGAGGGCCGGTGCTTGGACGAGGACCGCGGCCGGGCCGGGGCCTGCTGCGCCGTCCCGGTCCGGACGGCGCTGACGAGCCCGGTGGAGGCCGTCGCGCCGTGGGTCGCGGCCCCGGCGGGACCGGCCACGACGCCGACGAGGCCCAGCGCGAGGATCAGCAGCCGGGCGAGGGCCGAGGCAGGACGACGCGGCTCGCGCATCCCCGCCCTCCCCAGGTCCCTCGTCGTGCCGTGGCGCCGTCGACCGGACGGCGGCGGACGGCTCCGCTTCCGGCCGGTCCGCTCCAGCCAACCTAGCCCAGGTTCCTTCCCCGGCGGACGCCGCCGCGCCCGCGCGGGAGCGGCGCCCCGTCCCGCCGCCGGACGCGCGGACGGGCCGCCCCCGAGCGGGGACGGCCCGTCACGGCGCGTCGGCGGTCAGCAGCCGAGGAGCTGCGCCGCGAGGAACGACTCGACCTGGGCGATCGAGATGCGCTCCTGGGTCATCGAGTCGCGCTCCCGGACGGTGACCGCGTCGTCCTCCAGCGTGTCGAAGTCGACGGTGACGCAGAACGGGGTGCCGATCTCGTCCTGGCGGCGGTAGCGGCGGCCGATCGCGCCCGCGTCGTCGAAGTCGACGTTCCAGCTCTTGCGGAGCTGCGCGGCGAGGTCGCGGGCCTTCGGCGACAGGTCGGCGTTGCGCGACAGCGGCAGCACCGCGACCTTGACCGGGGCGAGCCGCCGGTCGAGCCGCATGACGATGCGCTTCTCCAGCTTGCCCTTGGCGTTGGGCGCCTCGTCCTCGGCGTAGGCGTCCATCATGAACGTGAGCGTGCAGCGGTCGACGCCCGCCGCGGGCTCGATCACGTACGGGACGAACCGGTCCCCCGCCTCCTGGTCGAAGAACGACAGGTCGGCGCCGGACGCCTTGGAGTGCGTCGACAGGTCGTAGTCGGTGCGGTTGGCGATGCCCTCCAGCTCGCCCCACTCGCCGCCGACGAAGTCGAACCTGTACTCCACGTCGACGGTGCGCTTGGAGTAGTGCGACAGCTTGTCGGCCGGGTGCTCGTAGAGCCGCAGGTTCTCCTTGCTGATGCCGAGGTCGACGTACCACTGCATGCGCTCGTCGATCCAGTACTGGTGCCATTCCTCGTCGGTGCCGGGCTTGACGAAGAACTCCATCTCCATCTGCTCGAACTCGCGGGTCCGGAAGATGAAGTTGCCGGGCGTGATCTCGTTGCGGAACGACTTGCCGATCTGGCCGATGCCGAACGGCACCTTGCGCCGCGCGGACTGCTCGACGTTCTTGTAGTTGATGAAGATGCCCTGCGCCGTCTCGGGACGCAGGTAGGCGAGGCCGGACTCGTCCTCGACGGGGCCGAGATAGGTCTTCAGCAGCCCGTTGAACATCTTCGGCTCGGTGAACGAGCCCTTGACGCCGCAGTTCGGGCAGGAGATGTCGGCGAGGCCGTTCGCGGGCGGGCGGCCGTGCTTCTCCTGGTACGCCTCCTCCAGGTGGTCGGCCCGGAAGCGCTTGTGGCAGGACTGGCACTCGGTGAGCGGGTCGACGAACGCCTGGACGTGGCCGCTGGCCTCCCAGACCTCGCGCGCCAGGATGACGCACGAGTCGAGGCCGACGACGTCGTCGCGGCCCTGCACCATGGACTTCCACCACTGGCGCTTGACGTTGTTCTTCAGCTCGACGCCGAGCGGCCCGTAGTCCCAGGAGGCGCGGAGTCCGCCGTAGATCTCGCTCGACGGGTAGACCAGGCCCCGCCGCTTGGCGAGGTTGACGATCGTGTCCAGCACATCGGAACGGCGTGCCATGAGTATTCTCCATCCGGCTGGCGGTCGGCGGGACATTGAGTGCGCCCCGGTCCCGCGGCGGCGGCGGGCGGCGGCGAGTGCGATCCCAGTGATCCCCCGGCGCGGTCTTCCACCTGCGGCCGTGGGCATCCCCAGCTTAGAGCACCCGCGAGTCTGGTAGCCCCGCTAGTGGACGCGGCCGTCGACCATGTCGCTGTCGATGTTCAGGCTCACCCCGCCGTGCCTTTCCCGGTGGCCGCCCCGGTACTGCTTGACGCGGCGGTGCGGGCTCCACCGGCCGTCCGGGATGAACGGGTCGCCGTACACGCCGGGGTTGCCGTCCCAGTTCGCGAACCAGACGGCGGTGGGGCGGTGGATCCCGGTCGCGCGGCTCACGTCCCGGATCGCCGACTTGACGCTGCCGTACAGGCACGGCTCGTACCCCTCGGCCCGCAGCCGCCGGACCCAGTTGTCCACGAACCGGAGGACGGCCGCCCGGCAGGCGGACCGCCCGTGCCTGTACGCCTCCATGTCGTAGTAGATCGGCGCGCCCTCGCGGATGCCGAGGTCGCGCGCCTTGCGGGCGGCGTCCACGGCGGACCTCCGGCCCTGGACGGCGGCGTTCCTCCCGGTGAAGCGCTGCGGACGGGTGCCGCACGGCGCCTGGAGCCCGACGTAGGTGGGCGTCACCCGGTAGCCCATCGCGCGGACCTCGCTCACCCAGGAGCCGGTGAGGTTGGGCTGCGCGCAGCCGCGCGCCGCGCCGCCGATGTAGATGTTGGTGACCTTGAACGCCCGCCGCCACGCCTTCATGGTCGGGAGGGACGGGGCCGAGCACGTGTCGAACCCCCTGCCCTTCGTCCAGGGGCGGTCGAGCGCCGGTGCGCCGCCACCGGTTCCGGGCGGGCGCTCGCGGCGGACGTCCGGCGGCGGCGGGGACGGGTCGGCGGGCCGAACTCTCCCCGTCACCCGGGTGCCGCGCAGGAGCCGCTGGAGCGCGCCGGGGTCCGTCCCGTACACGCCGGTGATCGTGACCCCGGCCTCGGGGAGGGCGAGCCGCGCCTCATGGTCGACCGACCGCGCGACCGTCAACGTGGCGAGCTGGCGGGGGTGGACGACCGTCCTGGTCAGGCGGCCGTCCCCGGCGTCGCGGTCCGCGGGCTGGATGTGCACGGCCTCGGTCCGGCCGACGATCCGGGCCGGGCAGTCCGGCTGCGGCCCCGGCCGGCCGAGGTAGAGGGCGTGCCGGTCGTAGCGGACGCACCGGGTCGGGTCGCGGTCGAGGTCGTAGACCTTCCAGCCCGCCGGGACGGGCACGCTCAGCCCGCGGTACCGGACGACGCGCGGCGCGGCGCCGCCTCCGGACGCGGAGCGGGCGCCGCTCAGCGCGGCGGCCCGGTCGGGCGCGGTCCGCGCGGCGGGCGCGCCGAGGACGGCGAGGACGAGAGGGACGGCCGCGGCCCCGCTGAGCAGGACGGCCCCGGACAGCAGGCCCCCGGACGGAACGGCATGGCGCATCACATCTCCCCCCGACGAGACGCGGGACCCTTCTTCGGGCGGCTTCCCCGGCGGGCCTCGGCATGATCGTGACGCGGCAAAGATGACCTTGGTCCGGGGCCTCGAAACCGGCCGGCGCGCTTCTTGCCCCGCCGTTTCCCCTAACCGGCGGAGGAGATGACCTCGTAGGCGCCGGGCTCGTCCACGGCCATGACCGCGAGCGGCATGAACTCCATCCGGACCCGATGGTCGCCGAGGGCGCGGCGGTAGTGGCCCGCGCCGTCCCACTCGGTGACGAGGGCCCACAGGCCGGGGTCGTCGACGGTCCGGGCGAGCCGTCCGGCGCGGAAGCCGGGCGCGGCGGACAGCGCGGTCAGCACCGCGGTCATCCGCTCGGCGAAGCCGTCGGCGTCCTCGCCTGGCACCCGGTACCGGGTTATCGCGATCATCCGTCCATCCTGGCAGTACGTTGGGCGTGTGGAGACGAGAGACGGGCGGCGGGGCGAGCGGGGCACCGGGCTGCGGGCGGCGGTCGAGCGGGCGAGCGCGACGCCGGTGGTGTTCCTGCACCGGCTGCCGCGGTGGGTGCTGCTCGTCGCCGTGTTCGTCCTGCTGGTGGCCGGAATGGCCGGAACCGGCTGGGTGGCCGCGGCGGCGGTGCTGGTCCTCGCGGCCGCGCTGGCCTGGTTCGCCTACCTGAACTGGCCCGCGCTGGACGGCTCCGGCCGGGCGCTGCGGGCCGTCGCGCTGGTCGTCCTCGTGGGGTTCGCGCTGGGCCGCGGCCTCGGACGATTTTGACAATCATTTTCATTCTCGGACATAATCGGTGCGTGCCTCGCTTTTCCGTCCAAACCCATGCCCGCCGCGCGCATGCCCGCCACACCCGTGCCCGCGCGTCCCGCGCCGGAGCGGCGGCCCTGGCCCTCGCCGGGCTCGCCGCCGGGACGGCGGCGTGCGCCGACGCGGGCGCCGACGTCCCGCCCGGCAAGACCGTCGTGGTCGCCTCGTTCTATCCGGTCGCGTGGCTGGCGGAGCGGGTCGGCGGCGGCGACGTCGTCGTCCGGACGCTCACCGAGCCCGGCGCCGAGCCGCACGACCTGGAGCTGACCGCGCGCCAGGTCGCGAGCGTCGAGGACGCCGACCAGACCGTCTACGTGAAGGGCGTCCAGCCCGCCGTGGACGACGCCGTGAAGGGCCACGCGAAGGGCCGGTCGCTGGACGCCGCGAGCCTGGTGGAGACCCTTCCGCCGCCCGGCGAGACCGACGACGCGGAGGCGCACGACGGCGTCCGCCATGCGGAGTCGCCCTACGACCCGCACGTCTGGCTCGACCCGAGCCGGATGGCGGCCGTCGCGACCGCCCTCGGCGAGCGGCTCGCCGCCGCCGACCCCGCGCACGCGGCCGGGTACCGGAGCCGCGCCGGGGGCGCCGCCGCCGCGCTCGGCGCGCTCGACCGCGCGTTCCGGGACGGCCTGCGCACCTGCGCCCGCCGCGACATCGTCACCGCGCACGCCGCGTTCGGCTACCTCGCCGACCGCTACGGGCTCCGCCAGATCCCGGTCGCCGGGGTCGACCCGGCGAGCGAGCCGTCGCCCCGGCGGATGGCCGCGCTCACCCGCCGGGTCGCCGCCTCCGGCGCCACGACGATCTTCACCGAGACGCTGGTCAGCCCCAAGGTCGCGCGGTCGCTGGCGCGCGAGGCGGGGGTGCGGACGGCCGTCCTCGACCCGGCGGAGGGCGTCGCGGACGGCGCGGACGCCGACTACCTCACGATCATGCAGGGCAATCTGCGGGCGCTGCGTCCCGCGCTGGAGTGCACATGAGCGACACCTCCACGAGTCGGCCCCCCTTCGCGGTGACCGGCGGGCGCGTCCGGCGGGACGGCCGCGACGTGCTGTCCGGCGTCGACCTGCGGGTGGAGCCCGGCGACGTGCTCGCCGTCGTCGGACCGAACGGGGCGGGCAAGTCGACGCTGGTCAAGGCGCTGCTCGGGCTCGTCCCGCTGGCGGGCGGCCGGGTCGAGATCTACGGCGTGCCGCCCGCGCGGTTCCGCGGCTGGCGGCGGATCGGGTACGTCCCGCAGCGGCTGCCGATGGGCGGCGGGGTGCCCGCGACCGTCCGGGAGGTCGTCATGTCCGGGCGGGTGGGCCGGACGTCCCGCTGGCTGCCGTCGCTGTTCGCCGACCGCGCCGCCGACCGCGCCGCGGTGGACCGCGCGCTGGAGACGGTCGGCCTCGCCGAACGCGCCCGCGAGTCGTCGCACCTGCTGTCGGGCGGCCAGCAGCAGCGGGTGCTGATCGCCCGCGCGCTCGCCGGGGAGCCGGACGTCCTCGTGATGGACGAGCCGACGGCGGGCGTGGACGCGCGCAGCCAGGCGGCGCTCGCGTCCGCCCTGCGCGGCCTGGCCGACGCCGGAAAGACGATCGTCCTCGTCACGCACGAGTTCGGCCCCATGGAGCCGCTGATCACGCGCACGGTCGAACTGCGTGACGGCCGCGTCGTCCGCGACGATCGCGTGCGGCGCACGGCGGGGAGCGCGGCGTGAGCGGGATGCTGCACTACGAGTTCATGCGGATCGCGCTGGTCATGGCGGTGCTGATCGGGCTGACCGCGCCCGCCGTGGGAACGTTCATCGTCCAGCGCAGGCTGTCCCTGCTCGGCGACGGCATCGGCCACATCGCGCTCACGGGGATCGGGCTCGGGCTGCTCACCAGCACGTCACCGGTGCTCGGCGCGCTGGTCGTGTCGGTGCTCGGCGCGGTCGCGATCGAGGTGCTGCGCGCCCGCAGCCGCAGCGGCGCGGACGTCGTCCTCGCCCTGCTGTTCTACGGCGGGCTCGCCGGCGGCGTGATCCTCACCAGCGCGAACGGCGGCGGCGGGACGAGCCTCCAGTCCTACCTGTTCGGCTCGATCACCAGCGTGACCATGACCGACCTGTACGTCGTCGCGGCGCTCGCGGCGGCCGTCCTCGGGATCGTCGGGGTGTTCGGCCGCGAGCTGTTCCTGCTCTGCCAGGACGAGGAGGTGGCGCGGGCGGCCGGTCTGCCCGTCCGGTTCCTCGGCGTGCTGATCGCCGCGACCGCCGCGGTGACCGTCGTGATCTCGATGCGCGCGATCGGGCTGCTGCTGGTCAGCGCGCTGATGATCGTCCCGGTGGCGGCGGCGCAGCAGGTGGCGCGCGGGTTCCGCGGCACGATGCTGGCCGCGATGGGCCTCGGCGTGCTGTCCGCCGTCTCCGGTCTGGCGGGCTCCTTCAAGTACGATTTGCCTCCGGGCCCCACGATCGTCCTGCTGGCGCTTGCGCTGTTCGTCGCCGCGGTCGCCGGGGGCTCGGTGGCGCGTCGCAGGCGCGCGCGGGCCGGTACGGCCGGGGACGGGCTCCCCGCCGCCGGACCCGGCGCGCAGACGCGGGTGGACGCCGAGGCGGAGGTACTTGGAGGATGACGACGGCCCGCCGGGACGCGGTGCGGCAGGTGCTCACGGGCTGCGAGGGGTTCCGCAGCGCCCAGGACATCTACGCCGACCTGCGCGCGGACGGCTCCAAGATCGGCCTCACCACCGTGTACCGGGCGCTCCAGGCGCTCAGCGACGCGGGCGAGGTCGACGTGCTGCGCACCGACGACGGCGAGGCCGTCTACCGCGCCTGCCGCACCGAGGAGCACCACCACCACCTCGTCTGCCGCGGCTGCGGCCGGACGGTCGAGGTCGAGGGCCCGGCCGTGGAGCGCTGGGCGGACGCGATCGCCCGCGAGCACGGCTTCAGCGACATCACCCACACCGTCGAGGTGTTCGGGACCTGCGGCGACTGCGCCGCGAAGCCCCGCTGAGCGGTCGCCCCTCGACATCGCGAAGGGGTCGTGTCGACGGTCGCGTCGACGGTCGTGTTGACCTTCCGCGACCGGCGGATGACACGGCGTCGCCGCCGACAAGGCGCGTAGTTGACACGCTCTGTGTGCAATCCTTGGCAATTTGCTACATCTACGTGTGAGTACGCCTATGTCATGAATGTCGTGTCGCCACGGCAGGCCCGACGGCGGGCTCCCGGGGGGTGCGTGGCGCCCGCACGAGAGGGCGTTCATGACAAGACGGGCGTTCACCGGCCGACGAACCGTGCTCCTCGCCTCGGCGACCCTGCTCGCGACCGGCGTCCTCGCGGCGCCCGCGGCCGCGCGGCAGGCGCCGTCCCCGCCCGACCCCGGGAAGGCGGCGGCGCGCGCGCTCGGCGCCGTCGCCGCGCGCGGCGCGGAGCTGCGCGGCGGGGACGGGCAGGCGTTCAAGGTCGTCCGGGTCCTGATGGACCGGGACGGCGCGTCCCACACCCGCATGACGCGGACCTACGACGGCCTGCCGGTCCTCGGCGGGGACGTCGTCGTCCACCAGTCGGCGTCCGGCGGATGGCGCGGCAGCAGCGGCACGCTCGCCGCCGCCCCGGCCGACTCCACCCCGGAGGTCTCCGCGAAGGCCGCCGAGAAGAAGGCCGCCGCCAAGCGGCGGAAGGCGCAGGGCCCGCCCGCGCTCGTCGTCGAGGCCCGCACCGCCGACCACCGGCCCCGGCTCGCCTGGCGCGTCCAGACCACCGGCAAGCGGGCGGACGGCACGCCGAGCCGCATCCTCACCTCCGTGGACGCCGCCACCGGCGAGGTCCTGCTCAGCGAGGAGACGATCCGCACCGAGGCCGGGGACGGCAAGTCGCTCTACACCGGGACCGTCCCGCTGGAGACGACGAAGTCCGGGAGCGTCTACCAGCTCAAGGACCCGACCCGCGGCAACACCTACACCGGCGACGCCGGAGGCCAGACCGACCTCTGCATCCTCGTCTGGTGCGTCCGGCGCGCCCCCGCGACGATCTTCACCGACGCCGACAACCACTGGGGCGGCGGGACGACCGCCGACCGCGCCACCGTCGCCGTCGACGCCCAGTTCGGCACGAACATGACCTGGGACTTCTACAAGACCGTCTTCGGCCGGACCGGCATCGGCGGCGACGGCAAGGGCTCGTTCAACCGCGTCCACTACGGCGACAGGTACGCCAACGCCTTCTGGGACGACTCCTGCTTCTGCATGACCTACGGCGACGGCGACGGCACGCAGCTCGGTCCGCTCACGTCCCTGGACGTCGCCGCGCACGAGATGAGCCACGGCGTCACCAGCGCGACCGCGAACCTCACCTACAGCGGCGAGTCCGGCGGGCTGAACGAGGCGACGTCGGACATCATGGCCGCCGCCGTCGAGTTCTACGCGAACAACCCGGCCGACGTCGGCGACTACCTCGTCGGCGAGGAGGTCGTCCTGCCCGGCTTCGGCAAGCCCGCGCTGCGCTTCATGGACAGGCCCAGCAAGGACGGCAGCTCGCCCGACTCCTGGTCGACCGGCACGAAGAACCTCGACGTGCAC
This sequence comes from Actinomadura syzygii, assembly GCF_008085905.1. GTDB lineage: Bacteria > Actinomycetota > Actinomycetes > Streptosporangiales > Streptosporangiaceae > Spirillospora > Spirillospora syzygii. The sequence goes on from NZ_VSFF01000010.1 coordinate 175,712, forward strand.
TACTCGTCGGGCGTCGCGAACCACTTCTTCTACCTGCTGTCCGAGGGCAGCGGCGCGAAGACCGTCAACGGAGTGTCCTACGACAGCCCGACGTCCAACGGCTCGACGGTCGCCGGGATCGGACGGGACGCCGCCACGAAGATCTGGTACCGGGCGCTGACCACGTACATGACGTCCTCGACCGATTACAAGGCCGCGCGCACCGCGACCCTCAACGCGGCCAGGGACCTGTACGGCGCGGGCAGCCCGCAGTACAACGCCGTCGCCGCCGCCTGGTCCGCGGTGAACGTCGCCTAGGGACCAAGCCAGAGGACCCCGCCCCGGGGGCCGGGACGCCCCGCGCCCGGCCTCCCGGGCGCGGGGCGCCGTATGGGGCGGTTCGGTGAATCGGCGCGGAGGCCATGCGAGAGAATCAGGCCATGGCAACGACACGTACCGCAAACGCGCACTGGGAAGGTTCACTCCTCGAAGGCCAGGGCAAGGTCTCGCTCGACTCGTCGAAGCTCGGCACCTACGAGGTGACCTGGGCATCGCGGTCCGCGGAGCCGGCCGGGCGGACGAGCCCCGAGGAGCTCATCGCAGCCGCGCACTCCACCTGCTACTCGATGGCGCTCTCGCACGGGCTCGCCGGCACCGGCACGCCGCCGGAGAAGGTCGACACCAAGGCCGAGGTCACCTTCCAGCCGGGCGAGGGGATCACCGGCATCCACCTGACCGTCCGCGCGAGCGTGCCCGGCCTGTCCGCCGCCGACTTCGAGAAGGCCGCCCAGGACGCCAAGGCCAACTGCCCCGTGAGCAAGGCCCTCACCGGAACCACCATCACGTTGGACGCCGCCCTGGTCTAGTCGGGGTCAGCCGGTGGCGGCGGCGGGTTCCGTGCTGTTGGGGATCGCGCCGCCGTACCGGCGGTCCCGCGACGCGTACAGCTCGCAGGCGTGCCACAGGTGGCGCCGGTCGAAGTCGGGCCAGAGGGTGTCGAGGAAGACCATCTCCGCGTACGCCGACTGCCAGAGCAGGAAGTTGGACGTGCGCTGCTCCCCCGACGAGCGCAGGAACAGGTCGACGTCCGGGATGCCGGGCTCGTCGAGGTAGCGGGCGAACACCCGCTCGTTGATCTTGTCGGGGTTGAGCCGGCCGTCCCGGACGTCCCGGGCGATCGCCGCGGCCGCGTCCGCGATCTCCGCGCGGCCCCCGTAGTTCACGCAGAACTGCAGCGTGAGGACGTCGTTGTCGCGCGTCATCTCCTCGGCCGTCTCCAGCTCCTTGATCACGCTGCGCCACAGCCGGGGGCGGCGGCCCGCCCAGCGGACCCGGACGCCCATCGAGTGGAGCTGGTCGCGGCGGCGGCGGATCACGTCCCGGTTGAAGCCCATGAGGAAGCGGACCTCGTCCGGGGAGCGCTTCCAGTTCTCGGTGGAGAAGGCGTACGCCGACAGGTACGGGACGCCGAGCTCGATCGCCCCCATGATCACGTCGAAGAGGGAGTCCTCGCCGCGCTTGTGCCCCTCGGTGCGGGGCAGCCCGCGCTCCTTGGCCCAGCGGCCGTTGCCGTCCATGACGATGGCGACGTGCTTCGGGACGAGCCCCGCGGGGATCGGGGGCGGGGTGGCGCCGTCCCGATGCGGGTCCGGGGGCGAAACGGCCCTTCTCAAACTCTCTCCTCGGTGGTGTCGGCGGAGCCGGCGTCATGGCCGGGCCCCGGTTCGCGCTCGACGTGGCGCAGCGAGCGGATCCCGTGCTCCAGGTGCCATTGCAGGTAGGCGGCGACGAGGCCGCTGGCCTCCGCCCGGTGCCGCTGCTCGCTGCCGTCGGCGTACTCCCAGTCGCCGCGCAGCAGGGCCAGCATCAGCGCGAACGTCGGCGGCGCCGGGGTCGCGGCGCCCGGCTGGCGGCAGTTCGCGCAGACCGCGCCGCCCGCCGCGATGGCGAACCCGCGCAGCCCGCCGCGGACGCCGCAGCGGCAGCACTCGTCCAGCGCGGGCGCCCACCCGGCGACCGACAGCGAGCGCAGCAGGAACGCGTCCAGGACGAGCCGGGGGTCGTGGCCGCGCTCGGCGAGCGTCCGCAGCCCGCCGACGAGCAGCAGGAACTGCCGCAGCGCGGGCTCGCCCTCCTCGCTCGTCAGCTTCTCCGCGGTCTCCAGCATCGCCGTGCCCGCCGTGTAGCGGGGGTAGTCGGCGACGATGGCCTCCCCGTACGGCCGCAGCGTCTCGGCCTGGGTGATCAGGTCGAGCGAGCGCCGCTCGTACAGCTGCAGGTCGACGTGGGTGAACGGCTCCAGCCGCGCGCCGAACCGCGACCTGGTCTTGCGCACCCCCTTCGCCGCGGCGCGGATCCGGCCGGTGCGCCGGGTCAGCACCGTCACGATGCGGTCGGCCTCGCCCAGCTTCTGGGTGCGCAGGACGATGCCTTCGTCGCGGTACAGGGTCACCCGTTCATTCTGACGCACGGCGTCCGATGCCCCGGCTCCCCACCAGGCATCTCCCCATGTTCTTCACATGTCCCCCGGACGGCTCCTCCCCGTCGGTTGACAATTACGTACCGTGACCGGATTCGGCCGTAGCGTCATCCCGAAAGTTGTGGCTCGATTCCGGAAGGGCTGGCAGCGTTGTGGCATGAGATGCCACATCGTGCCGCCGCACATGCTGGAACGCATCGCCCGAGACGCCGACGACCCTGCCCTGCGCAGCCGCGCCCGCCGGACGCTGGCCCTCACGTCCGCCTACGCAGCCGAACGCCGGACGGCCCCGGCCGAGGCCCCCTCCCCCTCCGAGGACTTCGTCCCGAACCGCACGATCCACGACGCCCAGCACCGCGAGGACCTGCCCGGCCGGGCCGTCCGCGCCGAGGGCGCCCCCGCCACCGGCGACAAGGGCGTCGACCGGGCCTACGACTGGCTCGGCGCGACGTTCGACTTCTACGAGGCCGCCTACCGGCGCAACTCGATCGACGGCGCCGGGCTGCCCCTGGTGTCGACCGTCCACTACGGCGACGCCTACGACAACGCCTTCTGGAACGGCGAGCAGATGGTGTACGGGGAAGGCGACGGCGTCCTGTTCACCGAGTTCACCGGGCCCCTCGACGTCACCGGCCACGAGCTCACCCACGGCGTCACGCAGTACACCGCGAACCTGGAGTACTACGGCCAGTCCGGGGCGCTCAACGAGTCGGTGTCCGACGTGTTCGGGTCCCTCATCAAGCAGTGGCATCTCAACCACACCGCCGACCAGGCCGACTGGCTCATCGGGCAGGGGCTGCTCGCGCCCGGCGTCCACGGCGTCGCGCTCCGCTCCATGAAGGAGCCCGGCACCGCCTACGACGACCCGCGCCTCGGCAAGGACCCGCAGCCCGGGCACATGGACCACTACGTCAGGACCCATCGCGACAACGGCGGCGTCCACATCAACTCGGGCATCCCGAACCGCGCCTTCCACCTGGCCGCGACCGCCATCGGCGGGAAAGCGTGGGAAAAGGCCGGACGCGTCTGGTACGAAACGCTCACCGGCGGGACACTGGCCACGGACGTCGACTTCGCCGGGTTCGCGGCGGAGACCGTCCGCACGGCCACTCGTCTGTACGGCGCCGACGCCGACGAGACGAAGGCGGTGAACCGGGCCTGGACGGGGGTAGGCGTCCCCACGGAGGCGAACGGATAGCGCAGTGAGAGTGACAGTCGTCCGGAGCGGGGGGTTCGCCGGGATCGAACGGCGCGCCGAGTCCGACAGCGCCAGCGATCCCATGCTGACGCGGCTCGTCGGGCGCGTCGACCTGAAATCCATCCCCCCGCCCGGCCGAATCCCCGACCAGTTCCTCTACGAGATCGACATCGACGGCGACCGCGCGACCGTCGGGGAGGCCCAGCTCAACGGCCCCCTCCGGGAACTGGTCCACCACGTGCTCGGTGGAGTGTAGGAGCCGGCGGTTCGGGGGGCGCCCCGCGCCCCCCGAAGACCGTCCGCGCCGGTGTCACTGCTGGTCGCGTGCCACCCGGTTCACCGCCGACAGGATCGCCTTCAGCGACGCGGTGACGATGTTGCCGTCGATGCCGACGCCCCAGACCGTCGCGCTGCCGCCCGCCCCGGTCTGGACCTCGCACTCGACGTAGGCGGCGGCGCGGGCGTCGCCGCCCGCGCTCATCGCGTGCTCGGCGTAGTCCAGGACGCGGACGTCGATCCCGACGGTGGCGAGCGCGTCCTCGAACGCCGAGACGGGGCCGTTGCCGACGCCCTCGATCTCGCGGATCTCGCCGTCCAGCCGGATGTCGCAGCTCAGCGCGTCCTTCTCGTCGACCCGGGACGTGGCGCGGTGCGCCAGCAGGCCCGCGCGCGGGCCGCCGGTGAGGAACTCGCGCTGGAAGATGTCCCACATGAGCTCGGCGGTGACCTCGCCGCCCTCGTCGTCGGTGTGCCGCTGCACGACCCGGGAGAACTCGATCTGCAGCCGGCGCGGCAGCTCCAGCGAGTGCTCGGTCTTCATGACGTAGGCGACGCCGCCCTTGCCAGACTGGCTGTTCACCCTGATCACGGCCTCGTACGTCCGGCCGACGTCGTGCGGGTCGATCGGCAGGTACGGGACCTCCCAGCGGTGCTCCTCCACCGGGACCCCGGCGGCGTCGGCGTCGCGCCGCAGGTGGTCGAAGCCCTTGTTGATGGCGTCCTGGTGGGAGCCGGAGAACGCGGTGTAGACCAGGTCGCCGCCGTACGGGTGCCGCTCGTGGACGGGCAGCTGGTTGCAGTACTCGACGGTGCGGCGGACCTCGTCGATGTCGGAGAAGTCGATCTGCGGGTCGACGCCCTGCGTGAACAGGTTCAGGCCCAGCGTGACCAGGCACACGTTGCCGGTGCGCTCGCCGTTGCCGAACAGGCAGCCCTCGATGCGGTCGGCGCCCGCCATGTAGCCGAGCTCGGCGGCGGCGACGGCGGTGCCCCGGTCGTTGTGCGGGTGCAGGGACAGGACGACCGAGTCGCGGCGGGCGAGGTTGCGGCTCATCCACTCGATCTGGTCGGCGTACACGTTCGGCGTGGCCATCTCGACCGTCGCCGGCAGGTTGACGATGACCTTCTTCTCGGGCGTCGGCTTCCACACGTCGGTGACGGCGTCGCAGACCTCGACCGCGTACTCCAGCTCCGTGCCGGTGAACGACTCGGGCGAGTACTGGAAGAAGATCTCGGTGTCGCCCATGTCCTCGGCGAGCTTGGCGCACAGCTTGGCGCCCTCGACCGCGATCGCGGTGATGCCGTCGCGGTCCTGCTCGAACACCACGCGGCGCTGGAGCGTGCTCGTCGAGTTGTACAGGTGGACGATGGCCTGCTTGGCGCCGCGCACCGACTCGAAGGTCCGCTCGATCAGCTCGGGACGGGCCTGCGTCAGCACCTGGACGACGACGTCGTCCGGGATCCGGCCCTCCTCGATGATCTGCCGGACGAAGTCGAAGTCGGTCTGGCTGGCCGCCGGGAAGCCGACCTCGATCTCCTTGTAGCCCATGCGTACCAGCAGCTCGAACATGCGTAGCTTGCGGTCGGCGTCCATGGGGTCGATCAGGGCCTGGTTGCCGTCCCGCAGGTCGACCGCGCACCAGCGCGGCGCCTCGGCGATCACGGCGTCCGGCCAGGTGCGGTCGGTCAGCTTGATCGGGGCGAACGGCCGGTAGCGCTGGAAGGGCATGCCGGAGGACTGCTGTTGCGGATACATGCGATGTGATCTCTCTGCTCGAACCTCGCGGCCGGACGTCACGCCGAAGCCCCGCAGCGAGGGAGCCGACCCGTTACAGGCCCCCGCTGCGGCCGCTAAGGAGGAGCAGCTCACGCGTCACGTCAGCCAAGCTAACAGATGGAATCCGGGTTCCGGAAACCGGCGTCCGGATGCTGAGACGCCGGTGTGTCAAGGGACGAGCACGGACAGGCAGGTCACGCAGCCGTCGAGCGCCTCGAACTCGCTGATGTCCACGCTGGTGACGCGCAGGCCGTCCGCCGCGAGGCTCGCCGCGGTGCGCGGCGCGGACGCCGCCATCAGCACGTGGTCGGGGCCGAGCACCACCACGTGCGCGCCCGCCGGCTCCCGGACGACCCGCATGCACGGCAGCACCGAGGTGTCGACGTGCTCGGGCAGGCCGATCAGCCCGCCGTCCGGCAGCGCGGTCATCGCCGACTTGAGGTGCAGGCAGCCGCGCACGTCCACCGGGACGACCCGCCGCCCGCCGAGCAGCCGGGCGAGCTGGCAGATGCCCTCCTCGTTCGTCCGGGCGCCGCGCCCCGCGTAGACGGTGTCGCCGACGGCGAGGACGTCGCCGCCGTCCAGGGTGCCGGGCGCCTCGATCCGCTCGATCCGCAGGCCGAGGTCGCGCGGCCCGCTCCGCGCCGGGCAGCTCGCCGCGCCGGACCTCCGCCCCGGACCGGCCGAGGACGGCGAGGTCCCCGCAGACGATCAGCGCGTCCTCGATGAACACGGCGTCGGGCTGGTCGTCGGCGGCGGCGACGGAGCTCACCCGCCAGCCCGCCGACCGCAGCGCGGCGGTGTAGGCGGCGTGCTGGCGCATGGCGAGCGCCACGTCCACCGGACGCCGGTCGGCGTGCGTGACGAGGCCCTCCGCGAGGCGCGGGCCGGGTGCGCGGACGAGGGCGCGGCCCATGCCGGGCGTCAGCTCCGCGGACCTGGCGCTGGGAGCGGTCCACATCTAGCGCGCAGCTCCCTCGGTGGTCACGATCACGCCGAGCGCGTAGGCGGGCGACATGCCGAGCAGGTCCGCGATACCGTGCAGTTCGCGCCGCTGCGGCTCGCCGAGCGGCCCGGAGGCCAGCCCGATCCGGACGACCTGCGCGAGGAACCACTCCTTGGCCTCCACGGCGAGCTGCGCCCCGGCGCCGACGACCTCGCGCTCCAGGAACGTCCGGCGCAGCGCGAGGTCGGCGTCGATCGCCCCGCCGTCGTACTCGGGCTCGCCGTAGCCGGTCACGGTCTCCACGGCGCGGGCGCGGGCCGCCGCGTTCCCGGGGTCGCCCGCGCGGAGCACCAGCGCGGCCGCGGCCCGCATGCCCGCCGCGAGGGTTTCGGCCATCCGCTGCGCGGTCGGCGTCCGCAGGGCCGAGACGGGGAAGCGGGCCCGGCACGTCCGGCACTCCACGGACTGGCCGAGCCGCCACAGCGGCACCAGCGGGACGAAGAACACCGAGAGCCAGCGCCGCCCGGCGCGCCTGCGGTAGGCGCGGTCGCCCCCGCACTGCGGGCAGTGGAACGTCCCCTCGCTGACCGTACGGAACACCGCCGTCAGGCCGAAAACGAGCAACACCGGCGCTCTCCTCCCATAACGGACTCCTTACAAACTACCGATCGGCGGGGCCCGACGTGGCCGTCCCGGCCAACGGCATCCCTGCGTTTACGCTGGGTTCATGACCGGTGACCTGGGTTCCGAGGCGGGCCGCGCGCGGTCGCGCCCGTCCTTCCTGCCGCCCGTCGACGGCTACCCGCCGCCCCAGGCGGAGGCGCAGGCAGAGCCCGCTCCGGCGGCGGAGCGGCCCGTGCGGTACGGCGGCGCCGCGTGGACGCTCGCGCTGATCGCCGCCGCGGCGGCCCTGGTGGTGTCGGCGTTCCTGCCGTGGGCGCACGCGTCGATCGTCGTCGAGCTGTTCGGGCAGCCGGTCGGCCGCGACATCGGCAGCGTCGCCGGGATCGACGCCGACGACCTCGTGCTCGCCGTCCCGGTGCTGGCGGTGATCGCGATCGCGCTCGCGTTCGGCGACCTGCTCGGCCGCGACCCCCGGATCGGCGGCCTCGCCGCCATCCCCGGGACGCTCGCCCTGCTGATGTGCGGGGTGTTCGTGCTGCGGCTCGGCGACGTCCGCGACAACCTGCCGCAGAGCGGGCTCGACGTCGGGTACCAGATCACCGTCCGCTACGGCTGGTACACGGCGGTGATCACGTCGCTGCTGGTGGTGGGGTTCAGCCTGGCCCGCCCGATCGGCGAGCGGGTGTCCAAGCCGCGGCGGCGGGACGCCGCGGAGCAGTACCCCCAGTACGACCAGGATCAGCAGTACGACCAGGGCCAGCAGTACTACGCGGATCCGCGGTACCAGGCCGACCCCTACGCGGTCTGGCCTCAGGAGGACCAGGCGTGGGGCCGCCGCGAGGAGCCGAACGACCACGGCGAACCGGAGCCGCGCCAGACGCCGGACGCCCCCGAGGAGCCGAAGCGGGATCAGTCGTAGAAGCCGAGGCGGCGGAGCTGCTTCGGGTCGCACTGCCAGTCCTTCAGGACGCTGACCCGCAGGTCGAGGAACACCTTCGTGCCGAGCAGCGCCTCGATCTGGCGGCGCGCCGCCGCACCGACCTCGCGGAGCCGGGCACCCTTGTGCCCGATGATGATGCCCTTCTGGCTGGAGCGCTCGACGAACAGGTGCGCGTAGACGTCGACGAGGTCGGCGCGCCCCTCGCGGGCGTTCATCTCGTCGACGACGACGGCGATCGAGTGGGGCAGCTCGTCCCGGACGCCCTCCAGCGCCGCCTCCCTGATCAGCTCCGCGACGAGGACCTGCTCGGGCTCGTCGGTGAGGTCGCCCTCCGGGTAGAGGGGCATGCCGTCCGGGAGGTGGGAGATCAGCAGGTCGCCGACCAGATCGACCTGGAACCCGCGCTCCGCCGAGCACGGCACGATGTCGGCGAAGTCGCCGAGCCCGCCGACCGAGGCGAGCCGCTCGGCGACCTGGTCGGGCGAGGCGAGGTCGGTCTTGGTCACGATCGCGACGACCGGGGTCTTCTTCACGCCCGCGAGCTCGCGGGCGATGTACTTGTCGCCGGGGCCGACGGGCTGGTCGGCAGGGACGCAGAAGCCGATCACGTCCACCTCGGTCAGCGTGGACCGGACGAGGCTGTCGAGCCGCTCCCCGAGCAGGGTCCGCGGCTTGTGCAGGCCGGGGGTGTCGACGACGACGAGCTGCGCGTCCGGCCGGTGGACGATCCCGCGGATCGCCCGGCGGGTCGTCTGCGGGCGGCTGCTGGTGATCGCGACCTTGGTGCCGACCAGGGCGTTCATCAGGGTCGACTTGCCGACGTTGGGCCGTCCGATGAAGCAGGCGAACCCCGCCCGGAACCCCTCGGGCGTCCCGTCTCCCAGTCTCGTCACCTTCCAATTGTCGCCCACCCGGACCAGGGCTTCCGCCATTCCGGTCAGGCGGCTCCGGTCAGGCGGCGGGGACGCCGAGGCGCGCGAGGGCGGACGCGGCGTCCTCGGCCCAGTAGGGCGCGCCCAGCCGGTCGGCGGCCCCGGCGGCCTCCCGGTAGTGCCCGGTCGCGACCTCGGCGGGGCGTTCCAGGAACAGCGCGAGATCGCCGAGGACCCTGCCGACCGGGCCGAACGTGGCGACGGCGGTGGCCCCGCCCGTGAAGTGCCCGGCGTACGGGAGCAGCTCGGCGTACGCCTCCTCGGCCAGCGCGCGGTCGCCGAGGGCGATGGCGCGCAGCGCCCGCACCGGCATGGTCAGGTCGAAGAAGTAGTCGCGCCGGACGGGCCCCGCCTCGGCGACGACGCGGCGGGCGTCGCAGACACGCCCGGCGGCGGCGAGCGCGAGGGCGTGGAGGTCGGCGGTGGCGTCGACGTGCTCCCACTGGCGGTGCAGCCAGGCGGTGCCGTCCACCATCTCCCCCACCCGGCCCTGGACGAGCCGCAGGGCGAACGTCCCGAGGAACGCCATGCCCTGCTCGCTGGCCCAGATCCGGGTCCGGCCGATCGTGTCGTTGACCTGCTCGTAGGCGCGTTCGGCCTCGTCCGGCGGGGCGCCGAAGGCGCGCATGAGGCCGCCCTCCCAGACCGCGATCTTCGCCAGCAGCGGCAGGCCGTACTGCTCGGCGAGCCGGTGCCCCTCGTCCAGGTGGCGGCGCACCGCGTCCCGGTCGAGCGCGGCGACGGCCGCGTGCTGGAGCTGCAGGTGCGCGAGGACGAGGTAGGACCCGAGGTCGTGCGCGGTGGCGAGGTCCAGGAGCTCCGCGGCGAACCGGCGCCGCTCGGCGAGGCCGTCCGCGGACCGGTAGGCGTTGATGTAGGCGCCGTTGAGCGCGACGGCGACCAGCTCGGGGACGCCGAGGTCGCGGGCCGTGCCGAGCGCCTCCGCGGACGCGGTGACGCCACGGTCGCGCTGCTCCCCCTCCAGCTCGATCGCGAGCGTGGTCAGCAGCCGGACGCGCAGCTCGCGCTCGTCGGCCGGGAGCCGGTCGAGCGCCTCCTCGGCGGCGTCGACGACGGCGCGGTCGAGGGTGCCGTACTCGCGGCTCGTCCACAGCGTCGGGACGTCGAAGCTCACGATGACGCGGGCGAGCAGGCGGACGTCGCCGAACGCGCGGGCGTCGGCGATGGCGGCGGCCCGCCGCTCCCTGGCCTGGACGACGTTCCCGGCGAGCGCGGTCGCGCGGATGGCGGACACCTCCGCCGCCAGCCGGTCCCCGGTCGAGTCCGGCCCCTCGGCGCGGAGCGTGTCCACGACGCGGGTCCAGAGCGCGGCGGCGGCGCCGTGCGCGAACCGGGCCTCGGCCGCGGCGGCCGCGCGCCGCGCGTACTGGACGGCCTTCGCCGGGTCCGCGCCCGACTCCAGGTAGTGGTGGGCGATCGCGGCGGCCTCGCCGGGCCCGTGCCGTTCCAGCGCGACGGCGACGCGGCCGTGCAGCCGGGTGCGGCGGGCCCGCGAGATCCCGTCGTAGAGGGTGTCGCGGACGAGCGCGTGCGCGAACCGCATCCGGCCCGGCTCCGGCTCGGTGACGAGGCCGCCCGCGAGGCCCGCCTCGACGGCGTCGAGCACGGCGTCCTCGTCCCCGGCGAGGTCGGCGAGGACGCGCAGGTCGGCGTCCCGGCCGACGACGGCGGCGTCGCGCAGCACGGACCGCACGGACGGCGGCAGCCGCCCGATCCGGCGGCGCAGGACGTCCCCGACCCCGGCGGGCACCCGGCGGACGGCGGCGGGCAGCCCCTCGGCGTCGAGCAGCCGGGCCGTCTCGCGGGTGAAGAACGGGTTCCCGCCGGTCCGCTCGGCGATCGCGGACAGCTCGGCGTCGTCCAGGCCGGTCGCGCAGGTCTCGCGGACCAGCGCGGCGACCTCGGGCGCGGACAGCCCGCGCAGGTCGATGCGCGCGGGCTCGTGCCGGGCGAGGGCGGCGAGCGCGGCGGCGAGGCCGTCGCCGACCTCCGTCTGCCGGAACGTCGTCACGAGGAGGACGGGACGGTCCCGCAGCCGTCCCGCGAGCCGGGCGAGCAGCGCGAGCGTCTCCTCGTCGGCCCAGTGCAGGTCGTCCAGGACGAGCAGCAGCGGCGCGCCGTCCGCGAGCCCGGCGAGGTAGTCGCCCACGGCGAGGTGGAGGCGGAACCGGCCGGTGCTGACGTCGGCCTCCGGATCGGCGGCGGCCCGCACCGCGTCGTCCAGCAGGGGGGCGAGGCGTCCGGCGAGGTCGGCGGGCGGCGGCGCGGCGGCGGACAGCTCGCGCAGCAGCTCGGCCCACGGCCAGGCGGCGGGCGCGCCGCCGGTCTCGGGGGCGCGGCCCCAGGCGCACGTCCAGCCGCGTCCGGCGAGGCTCCGCGCGAACCGCTCGGCGAGCGCGGTCTTGCCCATGCCCGCGTCGCCGCCGACGAGGACGAGACCGCCCCGTCCGGCGGCGGCGTCGCGGGCGGCGGCGCCGAGGCGGGCGAGCTCGGCGGCGCGTCCGACGAACGCGGGTCCGGGCTCGGGTTCGTCCGCGGGCTCCGGCACGGCTCGCAGCACGGGGCGGACGGGTTCGGCCAGCGCGGGCGCCTGCGCCAGGATGTCGGCCTCCAGGCGGCGCAGCGCGGGCCCCGGGTCGACGCCGAGCTCCTCGGTCAGCGCGGCGCGGGCGCGGCGGAGCGCGCCGAGCGCGTCGCCCTGGCGTCCGGCGCGGTAGAGGGCGAGGGCGAGCAGGCGCCACGCCTCCTCCCGCAGCGGGTTCGCGGCGGCGTGGGCCTCCAGGTCGGGCACGGCCTCGGCGGCGGACGCGAGCCGCAGCATCGCCTCGGCGCGGCGCTCCACGGCGAGGCGGCGGCGCTCGTCCAGCCGGGCCGCCTCGTTCGCGGCCCAGGGCAGCGCGGCGAACTCGGCGTAGGCGGGCCCGCGCCAGGCGGCGAGCGCGGCCTCGGCGCGGCGGCGGGCCGCCGCCGGGTCCGCCTCCAGCAGGTCGGCGGCCTCGCCGACCAGCGCGTCGAACCGCCAGGCGTCGACGTTCGCGTCGGGGAGGCGGAGCGCGTAGCCGGGCGGCTCGGTGACGAGGACGCTCGCGGGCGTGCGGGGCGGACGGTCCGGCTCCAGCGCGCGGCGCAGGTGCGACACGAACGACTGGAGCCCGGCGGCGGCGCGGGCGGGCGGGACCGTCCCCGCCCAGAGGTCCTCGACGAGCAGGTCGGCGGGCACCATCCGGCCGCGCGCGACGGCGAGCCGGGCGAGCACCGAGCGCTGCCGCGGGCCGCCGAGGTCGGCGGGCGCGCCCGCCACCTCGACCCCGAACGCTCCGAGCACCCGTACGACGGTCGACATGACCCGATCAGACTAACCGTGACATCTCGTCCCCGCCCTTCTAGGTCGTCCCCCGGTCCGCCGGAGGCGAGGCGCCATGACCCCGCGCTCCGGCGTCGCGGTCATGGCGCCTCTCGCCCTCCGGCTCAGGTGCGGCTGGGCTCGGGCTCCCGCACGGGCGCCGCGTCGGGCACCGACCCGCCGTGCAGGTCGATCTCCGGCAGGACGCGGGCGAGCGGCCGGGGCAGCCACCAGTTCGCCCGTCCGAGCAGCGACATCGTCGCGGGCACCAGCACCAGCCGGACGACGGTCGCGTCCAGCGCCACCGCGACCGCGAGCCCCACCCCCATCTGCTTGATCACGAGGCCCGGGTCGGCGGCGAAGCCGAGGAACACCGCGACCATGATCAGCGCGGCGCTGGAGATGACGCGCCCGGTGGCGGCGAGGCCGGTGGACACCGACCCGCGCGCGTCGCCGTGCCGCAGCCACTCCTCCTTCACCCGCGACAGGAGGAAGACCTCGTAGTCCATCGACACCCCGAACAGGACCGCGAACATCAGCAGCAGGATGAAGCTCGACACCGGGACGCTGTGCGGCAGCCCGAGCAGCCCCGCGCCCCACCCCCACTGGAACACTGCGGTGAGCACCCCGTACGCGGCGCCGATCGAGAGCAGGTTCATCACGGCCGCCTTCAAGGGCACCAGCAGCGACCTGAACACGATCATCAGCATGACGAACGAGGTGGCGACGACCGCGCCGATCACCGGCCAGAGCCGGTCCGCCAGGACCCGGGACAGGTCCACGTACACGGCGGTCAGCCCGGTGATCTCCGTGCCGGACGGCAGCGCGTCGGCGCGGATCCGGTCGACGAGGCCGGTCACCCGCTTGTCCTGCGGGCCGTAGTCCGGCGTGACCGCGATCACGGCGGCGTCGCGGCCCGGGGAGACCCGTGGCGGCGCGACGGACGCGACGCCGTCGGTCCGGGCGAGCTCGTCCGCCAGGCCGGGCAGGGCGCTCTGGTCCACCTTCTCCAGGTCGACGGCGACGAGCAGCGGGCCGTTCGCCCCTGGGCCGTAGCCGTCCGCGACCAGGTCGTACGCCTGCCGGACGGTGTTGGACGTCGGTTCGCTGCTCGCGTCGCTCGGCCACGTCCGCATGCCGAGCGCGGGCGCGGCGAGCGCGACCATCAGCGCGAACCCGGCGAGCAGCCACGGCCACGGGTGCCGCCCGACGTGCCGCGCCCACCGCCTGACCCGCGGCGACTCCACGCTGATCACCGCGCCGGCGGCGCGGTCGCGGCGGCGCAGCACCCGGCGTCCGGCGAGGCCGAGCACGGCGGGCAGCAGCGTCACGGCGCTGAGCACGGTCGTCGCGACGACGAGCCCGGTGGTGAAGCCCATGGTCATGAACACCGGCGTCCCGGACAGCACGAGCCCGGACAGCGCCAGCAGCACCGTGAACCCGGCGAAGATCACCGACTGCCCGGCGGTGGCGTTGGCGCGGCCCGCCGCCTCCGGGACGTCGAGCCCGCCCGCGAGGCCCTCCCGGTGCCTGGTCAGGATGAACAGCGCGTAGTCGATCCCGACGCCGAGCCCGGTCATGGTCGCGAGCGTCGGCGCGGTCGTCGCGACGTCGGTGACCGCGGCCAGCACAGTGATCCCGGTGACGCCGACGCCGAGCCCGGCGAGGGCCACCGCGAGCGGCAGCCCGGCCGCGACCACCGACCCGAACGCCAGCAGCAGGATCAGCAGGGCCGCGACGATCCCGACCGCCTCGGCGAGGCCGCCCGGCGCCGTCACGTTCTCCGGCACCTGGCCGCCGAACTCCACCTGGTATCCGGCGGCGTCCAGGTTCCGCGTCGCCGTCTCAAGCCGGTCGAGCGTCTCCTTCGGCTTCAGGTCGGTGACGGGCACCGAGTACTGGACGGTCAGCAGCGCCGTCGCGCCGTCGCGGCCCGGCGGCGCCGGGTCGACCTCGCTGACGTGCGGCAGCTTGCGCAGCTCCGCCGACGCCGTCGCCAGCGCCGCCTGGTCGACCTTGCCCGACTCGGCGTGCACGACGACCCTCGCGTCCGCGCCCGACAGCGCGGGGAACCGCTCCTTCAACAGGTCGGTGGCGCGCTGCGAGCCCGTCCCGGACAGCGTGTAGTCGTCGTGCAGCGCGCCGCCCGCGACGCCCGCCAGACCGGCCATCGCGCCGATGAGCACCAGCCACACGGCGACGAACCGCCACGGGCGCAGCGCCGCCGCCTTCCCCAGGCGGTAGAGCAGACGGGACATGTCCTTCTCCCCCAGAATCCTCGATCGGATCGTCCGAGGATCACGCGCGGCGGTTGCCGTCCACTTGCAGGTGACTTGCGACGGCCGGTGCCCCCGCCGGGCGCCGCTTGCGAAGCCCGGACGCCCGGACCCGTACGCTTGGGGGCGTGAGTGAGCTGAACCCCGAGGACGCGAAGATCATCACCCTGGCCAGGGCGGCGCGGGCCCGCGCCGGCGCCGCGGAGGGCGCCGCCGTCCGCGACGGGACGGGACGCACCTACGCCGCCGCCGCCGTCGACCTCCCGTCGCTGAAGCTGTCGGCGCTGAAGACGGCCGTCGCGATGGCCGCGTCCAGCGGCGCCGACGACCTGGAGGCCGCCGCGCTCGTCACCGCCGCCGACGGGCCGGACCCGTCCGACGTGTCCGCCGTCCGCGACCTCGGGCCGAAGGCCGCCGTCCTGGTCGCCGGGCCCGACGGGACCCTGCGCCGGACGCTCGCCGACTAGCCGCCGGAGGGCGCCCGGTCCTAGTCGCCGGAGGGCGGGGCGCCGACCGACCGCACGAGGACGGTCCCGACGCGGTTGCGGCGGCCCGCGATCGTCTCGGCCTTGAGCGACAGGACGGGCCCGTCGCCGCCGGAGCCGACCCGCGCCGTGGACCCCTCGATCGGGACGCGGCCGAGCGCGTGCGCCAGCAGCCCGCCGACCGTCTCGACGTCCTCGGCGTCGATCTCCACGTCGAACAGCTCGGCGAGGTCCTCGACGGGGAGCCGGGCGGTGACCCGGGCGGCGCCGTCCGGCAGCCAGGTCACCGGCGGGATCTCCACGTCGTACTCGTCGGTGATCTCACCGACGATCTCCTCCAGGATGTCCTCGATGGTGACGAGCCCGGCGGTGCCGCCGTACTCGTCGATCACGATCGCGAGGTGGATCCGGCGGGCCTGCATCTCGCGGAGCAGCTCGTCGATCGGCTTGCTGTCGGGGACGTAGGTCGCGGGACGCATCACCGAGTCGACCGTCTCCACCGACTCGCCCTCGCGGTGCTCCTGGCTGCGCCGGACGACGTCCTTCAAGTAGGCGATGCCGACGACGTCGTCCTCGTTCTCGCCGACGACCGGGATACGCGAGAACCCGCTGCGCAGCGCCAGCGACATCGCCTGCCGCAGCGTCTTCGTCCGCTCGACGAACACGATGTCGGTGCGCGGCACCATCACTTCGCGGACGAGCGTGTCGCCCAGCTCGAACACCGAGTGGATCATCTCGCGCTCGTCCGGCTCGATCAGGCTGCGCTGCTCGGCGAGGTCGACCAGGTCGCGCAGCTCCGCCTCGGACGCGAACGGCCCCTCCCGGAACCCCTTGCCGGGCGTGAGCGCGTTGCCGAGCAGGATCAGCAGCCGGGGCAGCGGCCCGAACACCCGGGTCACCGGGTGGATCACCGCCGCGCCCGCGAGCGCGATCCGGTCGGCGTGCTGGATGCCGAGCGTGCGCGGCCCGACCCCGATCACCACGTAGCTGATCACGATCATGACGGCGGCGGCGGTGACGTAGGCGCGCCACGTCTCGTCCAGCCAGGTGATGCACAGGTCGGCGACGATCACGGTCGCGACCAGCTCGCAGCCGATCCGCAGGAGCAGGACCATGTTCACGTAGCGGGCCGGGTCGGCGACGACCTCGGCCAGCCGCTTGGCGCCGCGCCGCCCCTCGCGCAGCGCGTCCTCTACGGTGACGCGCGACACGCGTGCGAGCGCCGTCTCGATGCCGGCCAGCAGGCCCGCCGTGAGGACGAGGCCCACCGCGAGGGCGGACAGCCACGCCTGCGTCGTGCTCATCAGCCGCCGCGTTTCTCCCGCCAGGACGTCAGGAGCTCGGCCTGC
This sequence comes from Actinomadura syzygii, assembly GCF_008085905.1. Lineage (GTDB taxonomy): Bacteria > Actinomycetota > Actinomycetes > Streptosporangiales > Streptosporangiaceae > Spirillospora > Spirillospora syzygii. The sequence continues at coordinate 192,340 of NZ_VSFF01000010.1, forward strand.
AGCCCGAACATCTCCTTGTGCTCGTCGGGTTCGGCGTGGTCGAAGCCGAGCAGGTGCAGGATGCCGTGCGTGCACAGCAGCTCCAGCTCGTCGCCGGTGCCGTGGCCCGCGTCCCTGGCCTGCCGCTCCGCCACCGCCGGGCACAGCACGACGTCGCCGAGCAGCGCGGGGTCGGCGTCCTCGTCGTCGTCGGAGCCGCCGGACAGGTGGCCGGGGCGCAGCTCGTCCATCGGGAACGACAGGACGTCGGTGGGGCCGGGCTCGTCCATCCACTTCTCGTGCAGCTCGGTCATCGCGGCCTCGTCGACCAGCAGGATCGACAGCTCCGCCAGCGGATGGACGCGCATCCCGTCGAGGACGTGCCGGGACAGCCCGGCCAGCGCGGTCTCGTCGACCGGGACGCCCGACTCGTTCACGACCTCGACGGTCACCGCCGCCTCCGCTTGCCGGCCCCGCCGCCGCCCGGCTTGATCTGCGGCATCCGCTGCTCGTCGTACCGGTTGTAGGCGTCGACGATGTCGGTGACGAGCCGGTGCCGGACGACGTCGCGGCTGTCGAGCCGGGAGAAGTGGATGTCCTCGACGCCGTCCAGGATGTCCTGGACGACGCGCAGCCCGCTGAGCTGCCCGTTCGGCAGGTCGACCTGCGTGACGTCGCCGGTCACGACGACCTTCGACCCGAACCCGAGCCGGGTGAGGAACATCTTCATCTGCTCGGGCGAGGTGTTCTGCGCCTCGTCCAGGATGATGAACGAGTCGTTCAAGGTGCGGCCGCGCATGTAGGCGAGGGGGGCGACCTCGATCGTCCCGGCGGCCATCAGGCGGGGGATGGAGTCGGGGTCGACCATGTCGTGCAGCGCGTCGTACAGCGGGCGCAGGTACGGGTCGATCTTCTCGTAGAGCGTTCCGGGCAGGAACCCGAGCCGCTCCCCCGCCTCCACCGCCGGGCGCGTCAGGATGATCCGGTTGACCTTCTTGTCCTGGAGGGCGCGGACGGCCTTGGCCATCGCCAGGTAGGTCTTGCCGGTGCCCGCCGGGCCGATGCCGAACACGATCGTGTGCTTGTCGATCGCGTCGACGTAGTGGCGCTGGTTCAGCGTCTTCGGCCGGATCGTGCGGCCCCGGCTGGACAGGACGTCCAGGGTGAGGACCTCGGCCGGGCGCGCGCCGCTCTCGCCGCGCAGCATCGCGAGGCTGCGCTCGACGGCGTCGGGGGTGAGCTGGGTGCCGCCCTTCAGCAGTTCGAGCATCTCGGTGAAGAGCCGGGAGACGAGGTCGGTCTCGGTCTCCGGGCCGGTCACGGTGATCTCGTTGCCGCGGACGTGGATGTCGATGTCGGCGCCGATGGCGCGCTCGATCGCGTGGAGCGACTCGTCCCGGGAGCCGAGCAGGCTCACCATCGAGTGGTCGTCCGGCACGACGATCTTGATCTGGGAGCGCTCCGCGCCGCCGTCGCGCGCGGCGCCGCCCGCCGCGGGAGTTGACCTCGTGTGAGTTGATTCGACCATCAGCCGGGCCTTGCGGCCTCTCCGACCTGCCTTCTGTCTGCTCCGGGTGCCAGGGTGTGTCGGTTCCATCGTACTGGGGACGTCCGACACGACGCCGTCCGTTTTTCCGGCGCACGCGAGCGGGCCGCGGGGCGGGCGGGGATCAGCCGGGCGGCCAGTTGAGGCCACGGCCCCCGAGCACGTGGGCGTGCACGTGGAAGACGGTCTGACCGGCCTGTGGACCGGTGTTGAACACGACCCGGTAGCCGGTCTCGGCGATGCCCTCGTCGACGGCGACCTGGTGCGCCTCCCGGACCACCTCGGCGAGCAGCCCGGGGTCGGACGCGGCCAGCTCGGCGACCGTCGGGCGGTGGTCGCGCGGGATGACCAGCACGTGCGTCGGCGCCTGCGGGTTGATGTCGCGGAACGCGAGCGCGCCCGCCGACTCCCGGACGATCTCGGCGGGCACGTCCCCGGAAACGATCTTGCAGAACAGGCAGTCGGTCATCGGTCTCCCCATCGGCGGCGGTGCGCGACCCGCCGAATCCTATCGAGCGGCCCCGGCGGAACCCGGCGGGGCGCGCGTCCGGAAAAAGGTACGCGCGGTGGACCTCCCGTTGCGGTCGGCATTCCGAGCGTCGAATGGCTAAGGTGGTCAGCTCAAGGCGTACCCCCCGGTCCGCAAGGCTTTTGGGCGTTCCCGGCCGGGCCGGGAGCGCCCGATCCACGCCGCTCCGAAGGACTATCCGAATGGACGGCCGGGGGACGGCAAAGGCGGCGGATAGGTGACCGAGGCAGAGCAGGACATGCCCTTTCGTAAACCGGGCGAGGAGGGCGCGCGTCCAACTGACGTGACCGAGACCCTCGTGGCCAGGGGCACGGCGGGCGCGGTGGCCGTCGCCTGGGACGCCGATCAGGCGGTGACCGCGCTCTACAGCGCCAACTACCGTTCCCTGGTCCGGCTGGCGGCCATGCTCGTCCGGGACGCGGGGACGGCCGAGGAGGTCGTCCAGGACGCGTTCGTCGCGATGCACGGCGGCTGGCGCCGCCTGCGCGACCCGGACAAGGCGCTGTCGTACCTGCGGCAGTCGGTGGTCAACCGGTCGCGGTCGGTGCTGCGGCATCGCGCCGTCGTCGAGAAGTACGCCCCGAAGGGCCTGCCGGACGCGCCGAGCGCCGAGGCCGGGGCCATCGGGGAGCTGGAGCGGTCGGCCGTGGTCGACGCGCTGTCCCGGCTCCCCGCACGTCAGCGCGAGGCACTCGTCCTGCGTTACTACGCCGACCTGTCCGAAGCCGAGATCGCCAGCACGATGGGCATCTCCCGCGGCGCCGTGAAGAGCCACACGGCGCGCGGAATGACCGCGCTACGCAACGTCCTGGAGCAGTTCTCATGACCACCGACCCCGACGACGAGCACGGCGAGATCCTCCGCCGCGCCCTGCACGCGGAGGCGGAGACGGTCAACCCCGCGGGCGACGGCCTGGAGCGGATACGGGCCCGCGTCGCCGAAGGCGACGGCCGCCGGCTCGGGCGTTTCGGCCTCGCGCGGTACGGGCTCGGGTTCGACCGGTTCACCGTCAACTGGGCGCGTCCCGTCCTCGCGGTGGCCGCCGCCGTGGCCATCGCCGGGCTCGGCGTGACCGCCCCGCAGACCATCGACCTCATCCAGCAGTCGGTCGGCGCGAACGGGCCGTCCGGCGGCGGGCACGACAAGTCGGGCGGCGACCGCGACAACGCCGGCGGCGACCCCGAGTTCCCCGCCCCGGCGTCGCCTGGAAGCGACCCGTCCGGCGCGTCGGCGGCGACGTCGACGACCAGCCCGAGCACCTCGCCCGGCCTGTCGTCCTGCACGATCCCCCGGACCGGGACGCCGACGGCGGCCGCCTCGCCGGGCGCCGAGCCGTCCACCGCGCCGTCCGCCTCCTCGTGCCCGGGCCAGACCCCGTCGCAGACGCCGTCGGCCACCCCGACGCCGCCCGCGACCGGGACGCCCGGGCCGGGCGAGCCCACCGACCAGCCCACGGCGCCCCCGTCCAGCGAGCCCGCGAAGACGAACAACGGCGATGGCGCCGCCACCGGCGGCTCCTGACCGCCCGGCTCCCTCCGGGGGCGTGGGGGCGTCCCCCAACAAAATGACTCGGCTACCAGCGGCCGGTCGCTGCCAGTAGGACGGCCGCTGCCGCCACTCCCGCCGTCGAGGTGCGCAGCACGGTCGGGCCCAGCCGGGTCGGGCGTCCGCCCGCGGCGGCCAGCGCGGCCAGTTCCGCGTCCGTGATCCCGCCCTCCGGGCCCACCACGACGATGATCTCGCCCGTCGCGGGCGGTGCGGCGGCGCTGAGCGGGGCGTCGGCCTCCTCGTGCAGGACGAGGGCCAGGGCCGCGGCGGCGATCCGTCCGGCCACGTCGTCCGTCGAGGCGAGGTCGGCGACGTCGGGGAAACGGCTGCGCCGGGCCTGCTTGCCCGCCTCGCGGGCCGCGTTGCGCCAGCGGGCGAGGGCCTTCTCGCGGCGCTCCGGACGCCACTGCGTGACGCAGCGGGACGCCGCCCACGGGACGATCTCGTCCACGCCCGCCTCGGTCATCGTCTCGACCGCCAGCTCGCCCCGGTCGCCCTTCGGGAGGGCCTGCACGACCGTGATGCGCGGCGCGGGCTCCGGCTCGCGGCGGCGGGCCAGCACGTCCAGCGTGAGGGAGGCGCGGTCGGCCGCGGCGACGACGCACTCGGCGAGCAGCCCGGCGCCGTCGGTGAGGTCGACGCGCTCGCCGGGGCGCAGCCGCCGCACGGTCGCGGCGTGCCGCCCCTCGGGGCCGTCCAGGACGACGTGGTCGCGCGCGAGCGCGTCCGTCCCGGCGAGGAACACCGGCGGGCTCACGCGCCCTCCCGTTCAGTCGTCCGGTTCACCGCGGCGGCCTTCGCGGTAGGCCGCCGCCGTGGCTCTTCAGTGCTGGTTGAAGACGTCCTTGATGCGGGAGAACACGCCGGTCCGGTGGCCCGGCGCGAACTTGCCGGGCGGGCGCTCCTCGCCGCGCAGCGCGGCGAGCCGCCGGAGCAGCTCCTCCTGCTCCTCGTCGAGCCGGTTCGGCGTCTCGACGTTCACGTGGATCATCAGGTCGCCGCGCCCGCTCTCGTTGAGGTGCCGGACGCCCCGGTTGTACAGCGTGATGACCTGACCGGACTGCGTGCCGGGCTTGATGTCGACGCTCTCGGCCGCGTCCAGCGTCTCGATCGTGACGCTGGTGCCGAGCGCCGCCGCCGTCATCGGGATCTCGACCGTGCAGTGCAGGTCGTCGCCCTCCCGCTCGAAGATCGCGTGCGGCTTCTCGACGATCTCCAGGAACAGGTCGCCGGGCGGGCCGCCGCCGGGGCCGACCTCGCCCTCCCCGGCGAGCTGGATGTGGATGCCGTTCTCCACCCCGGCGGGGATCTTGACCTTGACGGTCCGCCGGGTGCGGACCCGGCCGTCGCCCGAGCACTCGGTGCACGGGTTGCGGATCACCGAGCCGAACCCGCCGCAGGCCGGGCACGGCCGGGCCGTCATGACCTGGCCGAGGAACGAGCGCTGCACCTGCTGCACCTCGCCGCGCCCGTGGCACGTCTCGCAGGTGTCCGGGTGGGTGCCGGGCGCGCAGCCCGACCCCTCGCAGGTCGTGCAGGCGACCGCGGTGTCGATGGACAGCTCGCGGGTCGTGCCGAACGCCGTCTCGCCGAGGTCGAGCTCGACCCGCAGCGTCGCGTTCCGGCCGCGGCGCGCGCGCGACCGGGGGCCGCGCGCGGTCGCGGTGCCGAAGAAGGCGTCCATGATGTCGCTGAACGGGAACCCGGCGCCGCCAAAGCCTCCCGCGCCCGCACCGGCGCCGGACGCGAACGGGTCCGCGCCGAGGTCGTACATCTCGCGCTTCTTCGGGTCGGAGAGCACCTCGTACGCCTGGGTGATCTCCTTGAACTTGTCCTGGGTCTCCGGATCCGGGTTGACGTCCGGGTGGAGTTCCCGCGCGAGCCGGCGATAGGCCTTCTTGACCTCGTCGGCGCTGGCGTCCCGCCGGACGCCCAGGGTCGCGTAGTAGTCGTTGGCCACTTACGACCCCGCCAGGATCTGTCCCACGTAGCGTGCCACTGCCCGTACCGCTCCCATCGTGCTGGGGTAATCCATGCGTGTCGGCCCGAGCACTCCTAGCCGGGCCAGGGTGAGGTCGCCCACCCCGTAGTCGGCGGCGACGACCGAGGTCGACCGGAGCCCCAGGTCGGGGTTCTCGGTGCCGATCCGCACCGTAACTTTAGAGGAGTCGCCGGTCTCGCCGAGCAGTCGCATGAGGACCACCTGCTCCTCCAGCGCCACGAGCACCTCCCGCAGCCCCTGCGAGAAGTCGACCGAGGCGAGGTTCGCCGCCCCGGCGAAGACGATCTTCTCCTCGTGCTTCTCGACGAGCGTCTCCAGCAGCACCGACAGCACCGCCGCCGTGAGCGGGCGGTCGTCCGGGCCGACCTTGTCCGGCAGGTCGGCCACCGCGGTCGGCACGTCGCCGAGGCCCAGCCCGTCGAGGCACGTGTTGAGCAACGCCCGGAGGTGCCCGATGGATTCCTCGCTGACCGGGCCCGCGGATTCGATCACCCGCTGCTCGACCCGGCCCGTGTCGGTGATCAGGACGAGCAGCAGCCGTCCCTCGGCGACCGGGACGAGTTCCACGTGCCGCACCGTCGAGCGGGTCAGCGACGGGTACTGCACGACGGCGACCTGCCGGGTGAGCTGGGCGAGCAGCCGGACCGTCCGGCCGACGACGTCGTCGAGGTCGTAGGCGCCGGACAGAAACGTCTCGATCGCGCGGCGCTCGGCGACCGACAGCGGCTTGATCGTGGACAGCCGGTCGACGAACAGCCGGTAGCCCTTGTCCGTGGGGACGCGTCCGGCGCTCGTGTGCGGCTGGGTGATGTAGCCCTGCTCCTCCAGCACCGCCATGTCGTTGCGGATGGTGGCCGGGGACACGCCGAGGTTGTGCCGGTCCGTGAGGGCCTTGGAGCCGACCGGCTCGTTCGTGGAGACGTAGTCCTCGACGATGGCGCGCAGGACCGAGAGCTTGCGGTCGTCCAGCACCCGGGTCACCTCCTTCGTCCCGCCGGGGCCCGTGCCGCCGGCGCCCCCGCGCCGCTGGCACTCATTCCTCCCGAGTGCCAATTGTACGGCCCGGAGAGCCACTCTGGAGTGCCCCGCGCGCACCGGCACGGCTGCGCGATCTTATCCGTTTCGGACGCCGCCGCCCATCCACCCAGGAACCACCCTTTTACGACGCGGGGCGGCACGGGGGTGGCGCGGGGCAGCGCGGGCGCCGGGACGCCACGCCGAAGGACGACGGGCGACGCCGCGCGGGCGTCCCGCCGGGTTAATGTGCGGACCCGTGCGGAGTAAGGACTATGGAAACGACGTGCTGGGCGGCGACTGGCGGCGTCCCCGCAAGGGCCAGATCCCGGAGGTGCCCGCCGAGCCGGGCCTCGTCGCCGAAGATCCCGACAGCGGCTTCTGCGGCGCCGTGGTCGCCTGCGACAAGCTCGGCGTCACCCTGGAGGACCGGTTCGGCAAGCGGCGGGTGTTCCCCCTGACCAAGTCAGGGTTCCTGATCGACGGCAAGCCGGTCACGCTGGTCCGGCCGACCGCGGCGCCAGGCGGCGGACGTCCCGCGCGCTCGGCGTCGGGGTCCATCGCCGTGCGGGGGCTGCGCGCCCAGGTCGCCAAGGAGAGCCGCATCTACGTGGAGGGCGTCCACGACGCGGAGCTGGTCGAGAAGATCTGGGGCCACGACCTGCGGGTCGAGGGCGTCGTCGTCGAGTACCTCGAAGGCGTGGACGACCTGCCCGCCATCGTCGAGGAGTTCGCCCCGGACGAGGACCGCCGCCTCGGCGTCCTCGTCGACCACCTCGTCGAGGGCTCCAAGGAGTCGCGGATCGCGGCGCGGGTGTCGTCGCCGCACGTCCTCGTCACCGGGCACCCGTTCATCGACATCTGGGAGGCAGTGAAGCCCGCGTCGGTCGGCATCCCGGAGTGGCCCCGCGTCCCGCGCGGCATCCCCTGGAAGGAGGGCGTCGTCGCCCGGCTCGGCTGGGACGACGACACCGGCGCCGCCTGGAAACGCATCCTGAGCCGCGTGAACTCCTACACCGACCTCGAACCCGCCCTCCTGGGTCGGGTGGAAGAGCTGATCGACTTCGTTACTGGCTAGCCCAGGGGGGCGACCCCCTGGAACCCCCGTGGCACGGGGGCCGTCAGGTGAGGTCGCGGACTACGGCGTCGGCCAGGAGGCGGCCCTTGCGGGTCAGGACGGCCCGGCCCCGCTCGTAGGGGGACGGTTCGACCAGGCCGTCGTCGATCGCCTTCCGGACGGCCTTGTCGTCCAGCAGCGTGGACGGGCAGCCCTGCGCGAGGCGCAGTTCGAGCATGACGCGCTCCATGCGGCGGTCGTCGTCGTCCAGGACCTCCCTGGCGTACGCGGGCGTCGTGCCCTCGGCCAGGCGGGAGGCGTAGGCGGCGGGGTGCTTGACGTTCCACCATCGGGTCCCGCCGACGTGGCTGTGCGCGCCCGGGCCGACGCCCCACCAGTCGGCGCCCGTCCAGTAGAGCATGTTGTGGCGGCAGGCGGCGGCGGGCGTCGCGGCCCAGTTGGAGATCTCGTACCAGTGCAGGCCGTGCGCGGACAGGGTCTCGTCCGCGATCAGGTACCGGTCGGCCATGGCGTCGTCGTCGGGAGCGGTCAGTTCGCCGCGCCGGACCTGTGCCGCCAGGCGCGTGCCGTCCTCGACGATGAGCGCGTACGCCGACACGTGGTCGGGCTCCGCTTCGAGGGCGGCCCGCAAGGACCCCCTCCAGTCGTCGTCGGTCTCGCCTGGCGTGCCGTAGATCAGGTCGAGGTTGATGTGCTCGAAGCCTGCCTTGCGCGTCCATTCCACAACCTGCGGGACACGTCCCGGCGAATGCGTCCGCTCCAGGACGGCGAGGACGTGCTCGCGCGCGCTCTGCATGCCGTAGGAGACGCGGGTGAATCCGACCTCGCGCAGTCTGGACACGTAGCCCTCGTCCACCGACTCGGGGTTGGCCTCGGTGGTGACCTCCGCGCCCGGTGCGAGCCCGAACTCGGCGTCGATTGCGGCCAGGACACGTCCGAGATCCTCGGCTGGGAGCAGGGTCGGCGTGCCGCCGCCGACGAATACCGTCTCGACGGGCAGGTCCACGTCGCCCAGCACGCGCCGGGCCATGCGGACCTCCGCGATGGCGGTGTCGGCGTAGGAGTCGCGGCTCGCGCCCGGACCTAGCTCGGAGGCCGTGTAGGTGTTGAAATCGCAGTATCCGCAGCGGGTCACGCAGAAGGGGACGTGCACGTAGAACGCGAACGGGCGCTTTCCCAGGCCGTCCAGGGCGCTGCCGGGGAGCGAGCCGTCGGCGGGTACGGGATCACCGTCGGGAAGGGTCGAGGGCACGCCTCCAGTCTGCCGTGCCCCGAGCCCTGCTCCGGCGCTTGCCCGAGGTCTGCCCCGGCGCTCGGTCAGTCTTCGCCGAGCTTGGCGCGGAGCCAGTCGGGGATGTGCTCGTCGGTGCGGGGGAAGCGGTCGAGGTCCATCGCGTAGGCGGACGAGGTGAGCGGCGGCGTGAAATCGGGCTCGCCGTCGTAGTCGAACTCGGCGCTGAACCGTCCCGACCGCTCGACCTTCAGCCGGGCCGTGAACCAGGCGCCCTGGCCGCTGCGGTACATGGCGCGGCGCAGCTCGTCCATCATCCCGACGGCCTGGCCCGGCGGCAGTGCGGTGCGGCGGTCGCCGTCCGCGCCCTCCACCTCCAGGGACGCGCTGTCGATCCCGACCGTCGCGCGGAACTCGAAGTCGAGCCGCTCCCAGCCGGACGGCGCGGCCGACCGCAGCGCGCGGACGGCGCCGTTCACGGTCTCCCGCTCCTTCGCGGAACGCAGAACCTGGTCGGGGTCGGTCACGCTGCCCTACCTTTCAGGGGGACGACCCTCAGGCCCCCGAGGGGCGGACGCCACGAGCCTCGCTTCGCCGCGGTCACACCGCCTCCGGAAGTCCGTCTGGGACGCCTTAGCTCGATCGACACGTTGCTTGATCGGCACCGTACCTTCCGACCGTACCGGGGTCCACGAAGAGATCATCGCATTTCCGTCTCCGGACGGGCTCCGCTCGCATTCGGCGAGGTGGCACGAAACGGACATGGGACGGGCGTTCGCGGGAACCCGAGCGAACTCCGGAGGCGTCCAAGGAGTCATAGACTTCAGCCCATAGCTCGCTCAGCGAACTAGGAGAGGACTCCGCCATGGCCTACGGGCCTCCCCCGTCGCCCGGCCAGGGACAGCAGCCCGAATGGCAGCAGCAGACGCCCTGGCAGCAGCCAGGGAACCTCTGGCAGCAGCAACCCCAGCAGCCGCCGCAGCAGCAGCCCGGCGGCCCCTGGCAGCAGCAGCCTCCTCAACCGCAGCAGGGCGGGGGCACGGCTCAGATGCCGGGCCATTTCGGTCCGGTGTCCGATGACGAGAAGACCTGGTCGCTCATGGCGTACGTGGGTCAGTTCCTCGTCGGCGTGATCGCGCCCGCGGTCGTCCTCGTCGGGAAGGGCGGCGGGTCTCCGTTCGTCCGCCGGCACGCCGCGCAGGGCCTCAACATGGGCCTCGCCGCCGTCGCCGTCTGGTTCGTGTTCGGGCTGCTCTCGCTGGTCATGGAAGCGCTCATCTGGGTGCCGCTGCTGTTCACGGCCGTCGTGATGTTCTTCCTGGTCTACGCGGGACGCGCCGCCAACCGGGGCGAGTTCCGGCGGGTCCCGGCCGCGGTCGCCTGGCCGCTGCTCAAGAAGTAGCGCGGGGTTCTCGCGGGGCGCGGGTTACTTGCGGCCCTTGTCGGCGGACTCGCCCCCGCCGCCCGTGGAGAGCGCCGCGACGAAGGCCTCCTGCGGGACGTCCACCCGCCCGATGGTCTTCATCCGCTTCTTGCCCTCCTTCTGCTTCTCCAGCAGCTTGCGCTTACGGGAGATGTCGCCGCCGTAGCACTTGGCGAGGACGTCCTTGCGGATGGCGCGGATGTTCTCCCGGGCGATGATGCGCGCGCCGATCGCGGCCTGGATCGGCACCTCGTACTGCTGCCGCGGGATCAGCTCCTTGAGCTTGGACGTCATCATCAGCCCGTACTCGCGCGACTTGTCCTTGTGGACGATCTGGCTGAACGCGTCCACCGACTCGCCCTGCAGCAGGATGTCGACCTTCACGAGGTCGGCCTCCTGCTCGCCGCTCGGCTCGTAGTCAAGCGATGCGTACCCGCGGGTCTTCGACTTCAGCTGGTCGAAGAAGTCGAAGATGATCTCGGCGAGGGGCAGCGTGTAGCGGATCTCGACGCGGTCCTCGGACAGGTAGTCCATGCCGAGCAGCACACCGCGGCGGCCCTGGCACAGCTCCATGATCGCGCCGATGTGGTCGGACGGGCTGAGCAGCGTCGCCTTCACCACCGGCTCGTACACGACGCCGATCTTGCCCTCGGGGAACTCGCTGGGGTTCGTGACGGTGTGCTCCGTCCCGTCCTCCATGACCACGCGGTACACGACGTTCGGCGCGGTCGAGATCAGCGACAGGTCGAACTCGCGCTCCAGCCGCTCCCGGACGATCTCCATGTGCAGCAGCCCGAGGAACCCGCAGCGGAACCCGAACCCGAGCGCCGCCGACGTCTCCGGCTCGTAGACGAGCGCGGCGTCGTTCAGGCGGAGCTTGTCGAGCGCGTCGCGCAGCTCGGGGTACTGGTCGCCGTCCACCGGGTACAGGCCGGAGAACACCATGGGACGCGGGTCGCGGTAGCCGCCGAGCGCCTGCGGCGCCGGGCGCGACTGGCCCGTCACCGTGTCGCCGACGCGCGCCTGCCGGACGTCCTTCACCCCGGTGATCAGGTAGCCGACCTCGCCGACGCCGAGGCCCTGCACGGGCTTCGGCTCCGGGGAGATCACGCCGACCTCCAGGGTCTCGTGCGCGGCCCCCGTCGACATCATGAGGCTCTTCTCGCGGCGCGACAGGTGCCCGTCCATGATCCGGACGTAGGTGACCACCCCGCGGTAGGTGTCGTACACCGAGTCGAAGATCAGCGCGCGGGCCGGGCCGTCCGGGTCGCCGACCGGCGCGGGCACCTCCGCGACGATCTTGTCGAGCAGCTCACGGACGCCCTCGCCGGTCTTGCCGGACACCCGCAGCACGTCGGCGGGGTCGCAGCCGATGATCCCGGCGAGCTCCTCGGCGTACTTGTCGGGCTGCGCGGCGGGCAGGTCGATCTTGTTGAGGACGGGGATCAGGTGCAGGTCGGCCTCGAGCGCCAGGTACAGGTTGGCGAGCGTCTGCGCCTCGATGCCCTGCGCCGCGTCCACCAGCAGGACCGCGCCCTCGCACGCGGCGAGCGACCGCGACACCTCGTAGGAGAAGTCGACGTGCCCCGGGGTGTCGATCAGGTTGAGGACGTGGTCGACGCCGACGGACGTCCACGGCAGCCGCACGGCCTGGCTCTTGATCGTGATGCCGCGCTCGCGCTCGATGTCCATGCGGTCGAGGTACTGGGCGCGCATCTGGCGCTCCTCGACGACACCCGTCAACTGGAGCATCCGGTCCGCGAGGGTCGACTTGCCATGGTCGATGTGCGCGATGATGCAGAAGTTGCGGATGATCGCGGGATCGGTCTTGTCAGGCACAGGCGCTGGCACCGGGGTCCGTTCGCACTACTCACAGGTGGACAAGGAAAGGGTCTTCGTCCCATAGTCCCATGCCGGGTCCGATGCTCCGTGCACCGTGCTGGTTTGGGGTGGGGCCCGGTGATTGGTAAGCTGTGCGACTGCGTGTGGCGTAGCGTCGTGCCCCGGGGGCACCGTCCCGCCCCCGTTCAGACATTCGTCAGGGCCTGCGCGTGAGCAGGCGAGTATCGCGACCCAAGCTGAGGCACTCCGACGTGGCTAACATCAAGTCCCAGATCAAGCGCAACAAGCAGAACGAGAAGGCCCGCCTGCGCAACAAGGCCGTCAAGTCCGAGCTGAAGACGGCGATCCGCAAGTTCCGCGAGGCCGCCGAGGCCGGCGAGGTGGACGCGGCCGTCGCCGCGCAGCGCCACGCCGCCCGCAAGCTGGACAAGGCCGTCAGCAAGGGCGTCATCCACAAGAACCAGGCCGCGAACCGCAAGTCGGCGATCGCCAAGCGCACCGCCGAGCTGCAGGCCGCCAAGTAGCAACCGCACGCCCCGGGGCCGGCTCGTGTGCCGGCCCCGACGCATGTCCGGGGGCTTTTCCGATGGACGAGCGCCGCGCGGTGAAGATCTCCAAGTATCTCGCCGAGCACCTGCGGCACCGCCCCGAGCGGATCGGGCTCACGCTCGACGCCGAGGGCTGGGCCGACGTCGCCGACCTGCTCGCGGCCGCCGCCCGCCACTCGTTCCCGATCACCCGCGCCGAACTTGAGTTCGTCGTCGACGCCAATGACAAGAAGCGCTACGAACTCGACGGCGACCGGATCCGGGCCGTCCAGGGCCATTCCATCCCGGTCGACCTGAAACTGCCTCCGGCGGTGCCGCCGGAATTCCTTTTCCACGGGACGGTGCGCCGTTCCGTCCCCTCGATTCTGCGGGATGGGCTGCGGCCGATGGGGCGGCACGCCGTCCACCTGTCCCCCGACCGGGAGACGGCCCGGCGGGTCGGCGCCCGGCGCGGCGAGCCCGTCGTCCTGGTCGTCAACGCCGGACGGATGGCCGCCGCCGGGCACGAGTTCCGCGTCAGCGTCAACGGGGTGTGGCTGGCCGAATCCGTCCCGCCGGAATATCTCTCCGAATGATCTCGGCGGACGCCCAGTCGGGAATGCGCCGCACCCCTTCCTCTCCCGCTTTCGCAGGCCCGAACAGATACCGGTACGGGACGATCTCCCGAATGGCGCGATGCACGTCCGGCCGGTCGTCGATCATGTGGGTGATCCCGAGTTCCGCGCAGTGCAGCGCCTTCTCCGGACGCTTCGCGCAGAACCGGACGTTCTCCCTGGGCAGGCCCGTCCGCGCGTAGAAGTCGTGGTGGTCGAGCCAGGCGAGCGTCCGCCTCCGCACCCGGTCGCCGCACTTGGAGATGATCCAGGCGCGTCCGCCGAACGCTTCAACCAGGCCGGGCAGCACGTCGTACACGCCGTCCGTCGCGGGCGAGGCGAGCGCCGCCGCGAAGCTCCCGCTCAGGAACGCCGTGTCGTCGTCGCCGGGGGCGAGCAGGCCGCCGTGGATGACCCGGCCGAAGTCGACGCCGAGCCGGGATTCGATGTCCATGCCCTCCACCCTCGGACCTGGAGAGCTAGAAGAGAACTATTAAGATCATTTCAGCTATAGTCTGTAGCTATGGATCTGAGCCGCCTCTCCACGGACGCGCTCGCCTCGTTCGCCGTCTTCGCCGACCACCTCAACTTCACGCGCGCGGCCGGGGAGCTCCGCATCTCCCAGCCCGCCCTGCACGTCAAGGTCCGCAAGCTCGCCGAGACGGTCGGACGCCCCCTCTACACGCGGCACGGCCGCCACCTCGCCCTCACCCCCGCCGGCGAGCAGGTCGCCCGCTTCGCCCGCGACCTCGACGCCCGGATGACCGCGTTCCTCGCCGACGTGCACGGCGCCGCGTCCACCCGCGCGCCGGTGCTCGCCGCCGGGGAGGGCGCCTTCCTGTACCTGCTCGGCGACGTCGTCCGCCCCGGCATCCGCCTGATCAACGGCGACCGCGCCCGGACGCTCACCGCCGTCCGCACCGGCCGCGCCGACGTCGGGGTCGCCGTGCTGGACGTCCTGCCTACCGACGTGCGGACCGTCCCGCTCGCCTCATACCCGCAGGTCCTGGTCATGCCGGACGATCATCCGCTGGCCGCGAAGCCCGCGCTCACCCTCGCCGACCTGGCGGGGGCGGCGCTGATCGTCCCGCCGCCCGCGGGCCCGCACCGCGTCGCCCTCGAACGCGCCCTGCGCGCCGCCGCCGTCCCCTGGACCGTCGCCGTCGAAGCCGCGGGCTGGCCGCTCATGCTGCACTTCGTGGCCCTGCGCGTCGGCCTCGCCGTCGTGAACGGCTGCGTCTCCCCGCCCCCCGGCCTGGTCGGACGCGAGATCGTCGACCTGCCGGCCGTCCCGTACCACGCCCTCCATCTCCCGAACCGCGCCGACGACCCCCTGGTCACCGGCCTCCTGTCAGCCATCCACGACGCAGTGAGGAGCACACCGTGCATTTCGAGATCACCGTCGACATCGACGCCGCCCCCGAGACCGTCTGGAACCTCCTGAAGGACGTGGAACGCTGGCCGGAGATGACGGAATCCATTACCAGCGTCGAAATCCTGGACAAGCCCTTCACCCTTTCCAGCCGGGCCCGAGTCTCCCAGCCGAAACTCCCAGCCGCCGTCTGGAAGGTCACCGCCTTCGACGAGAACAAGACCTTCACCTGGGAATCCCGCTCCCCCGGCGTCACGACGGCAGCGGCCCATGACATCCTCCCAAAGCCAGACGGCACGGTAGCCGTCCGCCTGACCTTGACCCAAAAGGGCCCCCTGGCCCCCGTCATCTCCCTCCTGACAGGCCGCCTCTCCCGCCGCTACGTAACAATGGAAGCAAACGGCCTAAAAACCAAATCCGAATCCGCAACCTAAGCCCGTCATTCAGCCCGCCGACCACAACCCAGCCACCCAACCTGACCCACCCCTCTCCAGACAGGCCCCCAAAAGCGAACCCTTCGAGGACCACTGCCCTTAAGAACCTTGGAAGCGCGACATTGAGCGCGAGGGTCCAGGAAAGGCGACGTTGCGCCCGGACGGATTTAGGAGGCGGGGCATTGGGCGCCGGGGTCTGGGAAAGGCGGCGTTGTGCCCGGACGGTCCAGAAAGCGCGGCGTTGAGCGTGGCCAGGTCCAGGAAAGGCGATGTTGGGCGCGGACGGGTTTAGGAGGCGCGGCGTTGGGCTCGGGCGGAGACGATTTCGGCGACCGCCTTTTCCAATGCGTACGCAGGGTCGGCGGCGCCGCCCTTCACCTGCTCGTCGGCCTCGGCCACCGCGGCCAGTGCGCGTGCCACGCCGTCTCCTGACCAGGCGCGCAGTTGCCGCTGGACGCGCTCGATCTTCCACGGCGGCATCCCGAGTTCCTTCGCGAGGGCGGCGCCTCGCGCGCCTCGGGGTGCGCCGCCGACCTTCGCCAGCCCCCGGACGCCCTGCGCAAGCGCGCTGACGATCAGCACCGGCGCCACCCCGGTCGCGAGCGCCCAGCGGAGCTGCTCCAGTGCCTCGGCGAGCTGGCCCTCGATGGCCTTGTCCGCGACCGTGAACCCGCTGACCTCGGCGCGTCCCCGGTAGTAGCGCGCGACCGCCGCGTCGTCGATCTTCCCGCCGGTGTCGGCGACGAGCTGGCTGCACGCCGCCGCTAGTTCACGCAGGTCGTTCCCGACGGCGTCGATCAGCCCGCGTGCCGCGTCCGCCGAGATCTTCCCTCCTGCCGTGCGGATCTCCGCCCGGACGAAGTCGACGCGCTCCCCCGTCTTGGTGACCTTCGGACACGAGATCTTGCGTGCCTTGAGCTTGGTCAGCCCGTCCACCAGCGCCTTCCCCTTGGCCCCGCCGTGGTGGACGACCACGAGCACCACGTCCTCGGCGGGCGCCTTGGCGTACTTGAGCACCTCGGCGACCAGGTCCTTGCCCAAATCCTGCCCCGACCGCAGGACGAGCACCTTCCCGCCCCCGAACAGCGAAGGCGAGGTCAGTTCCGCGATCCGTCCGGGCTCCAGCCCGCCCGGCGCGAGGTCGATCACCTCGTTCTCCGGATCCGCCGCCCGCACGGACGCGACGACCTCACCGATCGCACGGTCCACAAGCAGTTCTTCGTCACCGACGACCAGGACGATGGGCTCAATCGACACCCCTGCAGCATGCCACGCCAGCCCGGCCACCACGTCACCAGCCGACAACACGACACCAAAAGCACCCGCACCCGGGCCGCAGCACACCCACCACCTCCCCCGCCCAGGCAGCCTGACCCCGCCCAACTCCCCGGCGGTCGGGAAACCAGGTCCCGCAGCCAGGCTGTCGACGTCCGAGACCAGCCAGCCGCATGCTCGGATGTCAGCGCCTCGAAATCCCTTTGGCGGACGCACCGTCACACGATTGTTGATGGTCAACTGCCCCACGGCTGCCCCCAGACCCCCACAGCTGCCTCACGGCCGGAGGGACGAAGGCCAGAACCTCGGCGGCCCCTATTGGCCGACCACGGATAACGTCAACCCAGCCTGCGGGTAACCGGATCGCCGACCAACGCGACCGCAGGCAAACCGAACCGCAAGCCAACCGAACTGCGGGCTAGCGGTGCGGAATGGTTGCCAAGCCGGTGGCCGTTCGGGCGATGGCTATGTCTCCCTCCTGATCTGTGCGATGGACTTGGGTGTGGAGACGTCTCAGAAGGCTCACCGTCACTGGAGACGGATGGCCGTAGTCGTTGTCTTCTTCTACCGAGATAAGTGAGATGGAGGCGTGAGCAGCGGCCAGGAATCGGAGGTCTTGGCTGGGTGAGCCGTGATGGGGAACCTTTAGGACTTGCACCTGCGGAACGGCATTCTCTAAGGCGCGCTGCGCTTCGATTTCTACGTCACCGGACAGGAGTGCGCTGAACCCCGGCTTGCGGGCCACAAGAACCACGCTCGCGTTGTTGATTGTGGTGCCGTCGTCGTCCGAGGTGAGGGCTGGACCAGCCACCACCGGGGCGAGTACGGACAGCGTCAGGTCGCCGATGCGCCACTGCTGCCCCGCTTGGGCTGGACGAGCGGCAACGCCACGCGCCAAGCGGGCTTCGCGGCCGGACGTCCGAGGCGTCGTCAGAATCTCGTGGACGGTGCGGCCGTGCATGACGCCGGACGTCCCATTGATGTGGTCGGCGTGCGGGTGGGTCAGGACAAGCAACGGGACGTCCCGGATGTGGAGTTGCCGCAGGCAGCGGTCGACCGGCGCGGGCTCGGGGCCCGTGTCCACGACGACGGCCTGCCCCGGTGCCGTGGCGAGGACGACGGCGTCCCCTTGCCCTACGTCACAGGCGACCATCTGCCAGCCGGGCGGCGGCCATCCCCGGGCCGTCACCCGCATGGCGACGACGGCGACCAGCACGCCGGTCAGTGCGGCGGCCACGAGCAGGCGCAGACGACGGCTGCGCAGGACCAGGACGGCGAGTCCGGCTGCCAGCAGCAGGGTGAGCGCGCCCAAGCCTCCGCCCGTCCAGGGGATGGTCGCGTAGGGCAGCGTGGCGGCGGTGCGGGCCACCCAGATGATCCAGCCCGTGGCGAGGCCCGCCGGCCAGGCGATCACTCTGGCGAGTGGAAGGCACACGGACGCGATGACGGCGGCGAGCGCCCCGAGGAGGGTGGCTGGAGCGACGGCCGGGGCGGCGAGCAGGTTGGCGAACACGGAGACGACGCCCACCTCACCGGACAGCATGACCAGGACCGGTGCCACCGCGACCTCGGCGGCGGCCGCGACCGCCAGGGCGTCGGCGACGGGGCCCGGGAGGCGGCGCGCGAGCCTCTCGCGCCATGGCGGGCCCAGGACGAGCAGCCCCGCCGTGGCCAGCACGGACAGCGCGAACCCGTACGAGCGGGCGAGCTCCGGATCGGCCAGGACCAGGAGAAGCACGGCGGCGGCCAAGGCGGGCAGCCCTTGGCGGCTCCGCCCAGTGAACATGGCCAACAAGCCGATGAGACCCATCACGGCCGCGCGGAGAACGCTCGGCTCAGGGCGCGCGATCACCACGAACACGACCACTGCGAGGACCGCGACGGGCGGGGCGCGCCGTCGTCCAAGACCCGCGAGACGGCACAGCCCGAGGACGGCGCCGGTGACGATCGCCAGGTTCGCGCCCGACACGACCAGGAGGTGGGTGAGCCCGGCCGTCCGGAAGTCCTCGGCGAGGGCCGGGTCGAGGCCGGAGGTGTCGCCGACGATCATGCCTGGCAGGACGCCGCGCTGGTCGGGCGGCAGCCGAGCGACGGCCGCCCGCAACCTCGCCCGGACTCGCTCGGCACCCCGTTGCACCAGCGAAGGCGGCCCCAGAACAGCGGGTGCCCCGCGCACGATCACAACGGCGGCGAGCAGATCAGCGCTCCTGGGCGTCGTGAACCGGCCGCGCAACCGGACCCGCTGGCTTGGCAGCAGGCGAAGCCAGCCGGGGTCCGCCGCGATCAGCAGGACGGGAACCCGCACCTTCGCCCGCGTCACCGTCTCCATCCGGGCCCGCATGATGATCATCGGACGTCCGTTGCCGGGCCGCGACTGCGGGTCCGCGGTCACCACGGCCTCAGCCACCGCGAACTGCCCGTGGCGAGCGAGATCACGCACGGGCCCGGTGTCGACGGCGGCCGTCCGCAACGCCACGACCGCCGCCGAAGCCGCCGCGCACACCAGCACGACACCCACCAATCGCCGCCGCCCCGCACCACCCCCGCTTCCCCTCACTGCCCGCCCGAAGCCCCCAAGCTGCCCAGCTGAAGCAGCGGGGGCGGTGGGGCTTGGGCCGGAGCTTTGGGCCGTGTTCGAGGGGCGGCGAGGAACTAGGAGGTATAGGGCCGTTAGGGCTGTGATGGTTGCCAGGGCGCAGGTGACGGCTGGGGGGAGGCCGATGGTCGTGGCGGCGGTTATCCAGGTGGCGAGGGCCGGGGCGAGCAGGCGCAGGTCGTGGGTCATACGCGGACCATGGATTTCAGGTCGTCGAAGCGGCGGGAGCCTATGCCGCTCACTTCCTGGAGTTCGTCGACGGAGCGGAAGCCGCCGTGTTCGGTGCGGTAGGCGACTATGCGCTGGGCGAGGACGGGGCCGACGCCGGGGAGGCCGTCCAACTGGTCGGCGGTGGCGGCGTTGAGGTCGATCGGCGTCGTGGGTGCGCCCGGGGCGTTGGGTCCGGACGGGGCGGCGGCGACGGGGGCGGCGGGAGCGGAGCCGCGGACGCCCACCGGGATCTGCTCGCCGTCCACCAGCTTGCGGGCGAGGTTGAGGGTGCCGGTCTTAGCGCCGGGGCGCAGCCCGCCCGCGGCCTTGATCGCCTCGGCGACGCGCGACCCGGCCGGGAGCGTGACCACACCGGGGCGCCTGACCTTCCCGATGACGTGCACGACCACCGGGGGCCCCGCCGCGACCGGGCTCGCGGACGGGGACGGACCGGCGCGCGTCTCCGCGAGGGTGGCGCTCGGCAGCGGTGCGGCGGCGGGCTGCGGCCGTGGACGCGCCAGCCAGAAGTATCCGGCGGCCACCACGGCGGCGATCACGCCGAGGAGCACGAGGACGCGGACGTTCGACCGCTCCGGGCTCGCGCGTAAGCGGGCCGAGGGCGGGGTCTCGGGAAGGCGGAGCCGCCCCATCAAGGACTGCAGCCGGGCCTGCGTGTCGGGTCTCATGGCGTCCGACGCTAGGCGCGGCTGGCGACCCGCCGTAAGCGCTCCGCGAATTGTGGATAACTCTGGTTCCGCCCGCCCAAAGGCCAGCAGTGAGGCGCCCCCGCACCGTTAGAGGTGTGGGGCCACGACCACGGCGAGCATTCCGGGGCCGACGTGGGCGCCGATCACTGGGCCTACCTCGCCCACGTACACGTCGGCGACGTGTGGGATCCGTTCGCACAGGCGGGCCGCAAGCGAGTCGGCACGTGCCGATGCGGCGAGGTGTTGCACGCCCAGATCAACGTGCAAATCGCCCGCCTCCGCTGCCGCGAGTTCCTCCAGTCGGGCCAGAGCGCGCGCAGATGTACGGACCTTCTCCAGTGGCGCGATGCGTCCGTCCGCGATGTCGAGGAGAGGCTTCACCATGAGGGCCGAACCCAGCAGGGTGGCGGCTGCGCCGATCCGTCCACCGCGCCGCAGGTGCTCCAGGGTGTCGACGTAGAGGAGTGACCGGGTGAGCCTGGCGCGGCGTAGGGCGGCGTCCGCGGCGTCCTCCGACGTGCCGCCAGCAAGGGCGACGGACGCCGCGGTGAGCGCGGCGAATCCGAGGCCCATCCCGATGGTCCCGCTGTCGACGACCCTTACTGGGACGGGCGCGTCGGCGGCGGCGAGCCGTGCCGCCTCCACCGTCCCGGACATGGCGGCGGACAGGTGCACGGAGACCACTTCGCGCGCGCCCGCGTCCACGACCGACCTGTAGGCGGCGGCGAAACGTCCGGGCGACGGACGCGACGTCGTCACGGCGTGCCGTTCCTTCAGCGCGCGCACGGTCTCGGCGGTGCCGATGTCGCCTTCGTCGCGGGTGGCGCCGCCGATGGCGATCTGCAGCGGGACGACGGTCAGCCCGTGCCGTTCGGCCAGCCCGGACGGCAGGTAGGCGGTCGAGTCCGTCACGACCGCGACGGCGCTTCCCATGGCAGGACGGTACCCGCCGCCGGAACGGCGGGTCAGGGCTGGACGGGCACGCCGCCGCGCCAGATCCGCAGTGCGCGCAGGCCGAACGCCCACGCGAACGCGCCCTCGTGGTCGGCGTCCCAGAGGACGATGTCGGCGAGCATGCCGGGCGCGAGCGAGCCGCGGTCGCCGACGCGCAGGGCGGCGGCTCCGCCGAGCGTGGCGGCGCGCAGCGCCTCGGTGACGCTCAACCCGAACATCGCGACGGACAGCCCGATGACGAGCGGCATGGACGTGATCCCGCACTGGCCCGGATTGTGGTCGGTGCCGAGCGCGACGGTGACGCCGCGGTCGAGCATCTGCCGGACGGGCGCCGGCGCGCGGCTGCTGTTGAGCGAGCTGCCGGGGCAGACGGTGGCGGTGACGCCCGCGTGCGCGAGTGCCTTGATGTCGTCGTCGTTGGCCTGGGTGAGCAGGTCGGCGGACGCGCAGCCGACCTCGGCGGCGACCTGCGCGGCGCCGACGCGCTCGTTGGCGCAGGCGTGCATGCGGGCCTTCAGCCCGGCGCGCTTGCCGGTGAGCAGCAGGGCGCGGGCCTCCTCGGCGGTGAAGTGGCCCTCGTCGCAGTAGACGTCGATCGAGTCGGCCCCGGCCACGGCGGCGTCGCCCGCCCACAGCCGGACGGCCTCGATGTAGTCGCGGCGGCGTCCGAAGAACTCCGGCGGCAGGATGTGCGCGGCGAGGAACGTCGCGTGGATGCGCGGCATGGACGGCTCGCCCTCCAGCGACCGCAGCATCCGGATGTCGGCGAGTTCGCCGTCGCGGGTGAGGTGGTAGCCGGTCTTGGCCTCGACGGTGGTCGTCCCGGCGAGGATCCACTGCCGGAGCCGTTCGCGGACGCCGTTGCAGAGCGTCCACGGGTCGGTCCCGCGGGTGACGGTCACGGTCGAGTTCACGCCGCCGCCCGCCGCGGTGATGGCGGAGTGGGACGACCCGCTCGTGCGCATCGCGAGTTCCGCCCAGCGGTTGCCCGCGTAGACCGGGTGGGAGTGCGCGTCGATGAGCCCTGGCGTGACGAGCCCGCCGCCGAGGTTCTCGACGTGGTCGACGTCGACGATGTCGTCGATGATGCCGGGGACGCGCTGCGGGAGGTCGGAGGCGGGCCCGGCCCAGACGATCCGGTCGTCGTGGATGAGCACGGCGGCGTTGCTGCAGACGTCGGTGCCCGTCCAGAGCCTGCCGATGTTCGTCAACAGCCGTACCGTCATAGGGTCACCGACCTGGGTGGGACGATGTGCGCTTCAGCGACGGTGTGCGCTTCGGCGCGGTCGAGGGCGACGCGCGGCGACGGCGCGTCGGTGCGGTGCTCGGACGTGGCGTGAGGACGTGGCCGGCCGCCTGCTCTCGGTCTGGCGCCTGGATCTTTCATGGAGTGGGCCACCTGCTCTCGATCCGAAACGCCGACTGGATGCCGGCGACTCACCATTGGTGGGTCGGGTGATCGGGCGACCACCACTGGGCAACGAGACCGGAGATATCGGTTTCGTCACGGTAGTGCACCGAAGGCCCGTCCGACAACCTCTGATAGCAGCGCTTCGACAGCCATCTCCCCGCCCCTTAGCTCTACGACCGTACGGATTTCAACCGCACCGTCAAGCCGAATCGTGAAGCTGTCACCGTTCAGCGACGAGGATTGACTGGGCCACGGGTTCCGGACGGCTCTGAATGTAACCGAGAGTCGTCCGGAACCTCGGAGACCCGCCGGGCCGCTCAGGACCCGGCGGGTCGCCGGTCGGTTCGGACGGACGGTTCTAACGAACCATCCGGACAGTCTGTTCAGACGATCGGTTCCGCCGCCCGGTTCGCGCGAACCGGCCACACGCCGCCTCGTTCCGCCAAACGGTCGACCCGCTCCGCCAAACGGTCGCCCGGTAACGCCGGACGGGCGGCCCGCTCCGTCGAACGGTCGAGCCCTCACGCCAGACGATCGGGCCCGCCCTGTCAGAGGGCCGAGCCGTCACGCCAGACGATCGGCCCGCCCTTTCAGGCGGTGGGGGTCACGGCCTCGTATCGCGCCAGTTCCCCGGCGAGGTCCGCCGGGACCCGGGCATGGAGCAGGGTGCCGTCCGCGACGTGCTCCTGCTTGAGCACGTCGCCCCGCTCGTGCGCCTGCGCGACGAGGTCGCCCCGGTCATAAGGCACGAGGACGCGCAGTTCGCTCTCCAGCCCCGGCAGGTCGGCCTCGACGGCGGCGCGCAGTTCGTCGATGCCGAACCCGGTGCGGGCGGACACGACGACGCTGTGCGGCTCGCGGCGCTGCAGCCGGGCGATCGCGAGGTCGTCGGCGGCGTCGGCCTTGTTGATCACGACGATCTCGGGGATCTCCGCGGCGCCGATCTCGCGCAGCACCTCGCGGACGGCGTCGAGCTGGTCCTCGGGCGCCGGGTCGGAGCCGTCCACGACGTGCAGGATCAGTCCCGCGTCGGTGACCTCCTCCAGCGTGGAGCGGAACGCCTCGACGAGCTGGTGCGGCAGGTGCCGGACGAACCCGACCGTGTCGGCGAGGGTGTAGGCGCGCCCGCCGGGCGTCTCGGCCCGCCGGATGGTCGGGTCGAGGGTGGCGAACAGGGCGTCCTCCACCAGCACCCCGGCGCCGGTGAGCCGGTTCAGCAGGGACGACTTGCCCGCGTTGGTGTAGCCCGCGATGGCGACGGCGGGCACCGCGTGGCGGCGGCGCTCGCCGCGCTTGGTGTCGCGCGCCTTGGACATGTCGGCGATCTGCCGGCGCAGCTTGGCCATCCGGGTGCGGATCCGCCGCCGGTCCAGCTCGATCTTGGTCTCGCCGGGGCCGCGGCCGCCGATCCCGACGCCGCCCGCGGCGCGCCCGCCGACCTGCCGGGACAGGTTGCCGCCCCAGCCGCGCAGCCGCGGCAGCAGGTAGTCGAGCTGCGCGAGCTCGACCTGCGCCTTGCCCTCGCGGCTCTTGGCGTGCTGGGCGAAGATGTCGAGGATCAGCGCGGTCCGGTCGATGACCTTGACCTGGACGGTCTCCTCCAGGTGCCGGAGCTGGCTCGGGGCCAGCTCGCCGTCGCAGATGACGGTGTCGGCACCGGTGGCGATGACGATGTCGCGCAGCTCGGCCGCCTTGCCGGAGCCGATGTAGGTGGCCGGGTCGGGCCGGGAGCGCCGCTGGACGAGTCCCTCCAGCACCTCCGAGCCCGCGGTCTCGGCGAGGAGCGCCAGCTCGCGCAGGGAGTTCTCGGCGGCCTCGGCGGTGCCGTCCGTCCAGACGCCGACGAGGACGACCCGCTCCAGGCGGAGCGAGCGGTACTCGACCTCGGTGACGTCCTCCAGCTCGGTGGACAGCCCCGCTACGCGGCGCAGTGCCCGGCGGTCCTCAAGGTCGAGTTCGCCCGTCATCGGCTCGTACTCGAACTCTTCGGAGGTCTGGGTCTGGTCTGCAGAAAAAGGTTGAGTCATATGTCCTCGGTAGAACGCCGCGGCACGGCCGTGTCTTCCCGGTCTTCCCGCCGTTTCTTCCCGCCGATCGTCTCACGGCCCTCTTCGGTGGTCACGCGGTTATCTCCCTGGGTTGACGCAAGCGCGCGCGGGGACGTGTCCCGGTGAACGCGGGGGTCCGTACACGCCCGGCCACTGCACTACCCCGCTTTGACCGCCTTCGACCACGCCAAGTACCGTTCTCCACATACCAGAACCCGAATTTCACTATGCGAAAGGGATGGCGCAGATGGCTGGACTTGACGGCATCGAGGTCACCGGACCCCTCGGCGATCGGTACGAGGAGATCCTGACCCCGGAGGCGCTCGGCCTGCTCGCCTCCCTGCAGCGTGAGCTGGGCGCCCGGCGGAAGGAGCTGCTGGCCGCCCGCGCGGAGCGGCAGCGCGCCCTGTCCGAGGGCGGGACGCTCGACTTCCTCCCCGAGACCGCGGACGTCCGCGCGGACGACGCCTGGCGGGTCGCCGACCCCGCGCCCGGACTGGAGGACCGCCGCGTCGAGATCACCGGCCCCACGGACCGGAAGATGACGATCAACGCGCTGAACTCCGGCGCGAAGGTGTGGCTGGCCGACTTCGAGGACGCCAACACGCCGCTGTGGACGAACATGATCGAGGGCCAGCTCAACCTCCGCGACGCCCTCGACCGCTCCATCGACTTCACCGACGACAAGAGCGGGAAGTCCTACGCGCTCAAGGACGACGCGGAGCTCGCGACGATCGTCGTCCGGCCGCGCGGCTGGCACCTGGACGAGAAGCACCTCCTCGTCGACGGCGAGCCCATGTCCGGGTCGCTCTTCGACTTCGGCCTGTACTTCTTCCACAGCGCGCGCCGTCAACTGGCCAAGGGCAAGGGCCCCTACTACTACCTGCCGAAGATGGAGTCGCACCTGGAGGCGCGGCTCTGGAACGACGCTTTCAACATCGCGCAGGACGCGCTGGGCGTCCCGCGCGGGACGATCCGCGCGACCGTGCTGATCGAGACGATCCCGGCGGCGTTCGAGATGGAGGAGATCCTCTACGAGCTGCGCGACCACTCCGCGGGCCTGAACGCCGGGCGCTGGGACTACCTCTTCTCGGTGATCAAGAAGTTCCGGGAGCGGGGCGCCGACTACGTGCTGCCCGAGCGGAACGCGATCACGATGACCGCGCCGTTCATGCGGGCCTACACCGAGCTGCTCGTCCGGACGTGCCACAAGCGCGGCGCGCACGCGATCGGCGGAATGGCGGCGTTCATCCCTTCCCGCCGCGACGAGCAGGTCAACAAGATGGCGCTGGAGAAGGTGCGGGCGGACAAGGCCCGCGAGTCGGGCGACGGGTTCGACGGCTCCTGGGTGGCGCACCCCGACCTCGTCCCGGTCTGCCGGGAGGTGTTCGACGGCGTCCTCGGCGACCGGCCGAACCAGCGCGAGCGGCTCCGCGAGGACGTGCGCGTCACCGCCGCCGACCTGCTCAACGTCAAGGCCACCCCGGGCGAGATCACCGAGACGGGCCTGCGCAACAACATCGACGTGGCGCTGCGCTACCTCGCCACCTGGCTGGACGGCGCGGGCGCGGTCGCCATCCACAACCTGATGGAGGACGCCGCGACCGCGGAGATCTCCCGCTCCCAGGTCTGGCAGTGGATCTACAACGGCGTGTCCACCGCCGAGGGCCGCAAGATCACCAAGGAGTGGGTCGAGGAGCTGCTGGACGAGGAGCTCGCCAAGATCAAGGACGAGCTGGGCCAGGCGTACAACGAGCCCCGCTACGACCAGGCCGTGACCCTCTTCAAGGAGGTCACCCTCGCGGACGACTACTCCGAGTTCCTCACGATCCCGGCCTACCAGAGCTTCCCGTAGACCCGGAGGGCACGCACCCTTTGGAACCCGCGTCCGCCAAGGAACATGGGTTCCAAAGGGTTCGCCCCTGAGCCAATATCGGGGATCGTGGAAAAGGTGGAACCGTTGCCCAACGAGCCGTTGCCCGACGAGCTCGGACGCCGGCTGGCGGAGCTGCTCGGGGCCGACCGGGTGGTCACCGACCCGGTTCGGCTGCGCACGTACGAGTGCGACGGGCTGACCAACCACCGGTCGACGCCGGGGATCGTCGTGCTGCCCGACACCGCCGAGCAGATCGCCGCGATCGTGCGCGAGTGCGCGGCGGCCGGGGTCCCCTACGTGGCGCGCGGCTCCGGGACGGGCCTGTCCGGCGGGGCGCTCCCCCGCGCGGACGGCGTGCTGATCGTCACGTCCCGGATGCGCCGGATCCTGGAGGTCGACATCCCGGGCCAGCGCGCCGTGGTCGAGCCCGGCGTGATCAACCTGGACGTGACGCGGGCCGTCCGGCAGTACGGGTACTACTTCGCGCCCGATCCGTCCAGCCAGCAGATCTGCTCGGTCGGCGGGAACGTCGCGGAGAACTCCGGCGGCGCGCACTGCCTGAAGTACGGGTTCACCGCGCACCACGTGCTGTCCTGCGAGGTCGTGACGCCGGACGGGGAGATCGTCGAGCTGTCCGCGGACGGCCCCGGCTACGACCTGCTCGGCGTGTTCGTCGGCGCGGAGGGCACGCTCGGCATCACCACGAAGATCACCGTGCGGCTGACGCGGCTGCCGGAGACCGTGCAGACGCTGCTCGCGGCGTTCGAGTCGATCGAGGCGGGCGGCGCGGCGGTGTCGGCGATCATCGGGGCGGGCGTCGTCCCGGCGGCGATCGAGATGATGGACGCGCTGTCGATCGAGGCGGCCGAGGCGGCGGTGCGCTGCGAGTACCCGCCGGGCGCGGGCGCGGTGCTGATCGTCGAGCTGGACGGCCCCGAACCCGAGGTCGCGGCCCAGTTCGCCCAGGTCGAACGGCTGTGCCGGGACGCGGGCGCGTTCGAGATCCGGATCGCCGCCGACGACGCGGAGCGCACGCTGATCTGGAAGGGGCGCAAGTCGGCGTTCGCGGCGGTAGGCCGGATCAGCCCGGCCTACATCGTCCAGGACGGCGTGATCCCCCGCACGGTCCTGCCGCAGGTCCTGGCGCGCATCGACGCGCTGTCCGCCGAATCCGGCGTGCGGGTGGCGAACGTGTTCCACGCGGGTGACGGAAACCTACACCCGCTGGTGCTGTTCGACGACGCCGAGCCGGGCGCGGAGCAGCGCGCGGAAGAGGTCTCCGGGGCGATCCTCGACCTGTGCATCGAGCACGGCGGCTCCATCACGGGCGAGCACGGCGTAGGGGTGGACAAGTCCCGCTACATGCCGCGGATGTTCACCGAAGCCGACCTGGACACGATGCAGATGGTCCGCTGCGGATTCGACCCGGCGGGACTGTGCAACCCAGGCAAGGTGTTCCCCACACCGCGTCTGTGCGGCGAGGTGCCCGGTGTGCGCAAGGGCCCGCACCCGTACGAGGGAAAGGCGGACCTCTTCTGATGCAGCCCATCGACGCCTTGGCGAAGGTCTGCGGTGATGTACGGCCGGGTGAGCCTGCGGAGGGCGTCCTCGGTGTGGAGCCCGCTCTTGTCGCCGCGCCGAAGGATGCTTCCGAGGCAGCCGAAGTCATGCGCGTCGCTGCCGAGAAGGGGCTGGCGGTCGTCCCGCGTGGGGCCGAGACCCGCCTCGACTGGGGCACACCTCCAGAACGGTGCGATCTGCTGGTCGACACCCACCGGATGGACGGGCTGATCGAACACGCCGCGGGGGACCTCGTCGCGAAGGCGGAGGCGGGCCAGCCGATGGAGCGGCTCGGCGCACTTCTCGCGGAGCGCGGTCAGCGGCTCGCGCTCGACGTCCCCCTGCCGGGTTCCACCGTGGGCGGGACGATCGCGACGGGCGCGTCCGGTCCGCTGCGCACGCTCTACGGGACGCCGCGGAACCTGGTCATCGGGCTGACGATCGTCCGGGCGGACGGTCAGATCGCGCGTTCCGGCGGGAAGGTCGTGAAGAACGTCGCCGGATACGACCTCGGACGCCTCTTCTCCGGTTCGTTCGGAACACTCGGGCTCATCGTGGACGCCACGTTCCGCTTGCATCCGGTTCCGTCGGCTGCCGCGTTCGTGTCGTGTCAGGTGACTGGTCCTGAGGACGCTTTTGATGCCGTCCAGACCGTCCTGCATTCCGCGGTGGCGCCGAGTGCGCTCGAATACATCAGCCCTGGGACGGTCGCCGTTCTCCTGGAGGGCGTCCCAGAGGGCGTTGACGTACGCGCAAGGCAAATCGCCGAACTTCTAGGCGAGAACGCCGAAATCACGGAATCGGCACCGGACGGCTGGGGACGCTACCCGGACGGCACAACCCTCATTGACGTCACCGCTCCACCGCCAGCGCTCCGTGACGTCCTCACTACGCTCGGGCCGGAAACCGCCGTAACCTGGAGTGGAAGCGGGCAAGGTCACGTCGGCGTCCCTACGGGCTCGACCCCGGAGAAGGTGGCGACCGTGCTGGGTGAGCTTAGGGGCGTGCTGAGCCGCCACCGCGGTGGTGCCGTCGTCCGATACGCGCCTGAGGAAGTGCGCGGCGAAATAGATGTGTGGGGCCCGGTTCCAGGGCTGGCGCTCATGCGGCGCGTGAAAGACCAGTTCGACCCGGACCACCGGTTGTCCCCCGGACGATTCGTGGGAGGGATTTGATGAGCGCTCAGGACGACCTCCCGAAACTGCTCGGCGACTGCGTCCACTGCGGTTTCTGCCTGCCGACCTGTCCGACGTACACGCTGTGGGGCGAGGAGATGGACTCGCCCCGGGGCCGCATCCACCTGATGCAGCAGCACGTGGACGGAGAGCCGTTCAGCGACGCGATGGTGCAGCATTTCGACGCCTGCCTCGGCTGCATGGCGTGTGTGACGTCCTGCCCGTCCGGGGTGCAGTACGACCGGCTCATCGAGATGACCCGCGCGGACGTCGAACGCGAGCACCCCCGTTCGCTGAAAGAACGCGCAATACGGGAAATGGTCTTCCAACTGTTCCCGTACAAGCGGAGGCTCCGTGCACTGCGCGGCCCGCTGCGCGCGTACCAGAAATCAGGTCTGGAACGGCTCGTGCGACGCAGCGGCGTCCTGGAGCGCATTTCGCCGTCCATCGCCGCTATGGAACGGCTCGCTCCGCCCCTCGGAAGGACCCCGCGCCTGCCGGAACGGGTCGCGGCCCGGGGCGAACGCCGCGCGACGGTGGGGATGCTGTCCGGCTGCGTGCAGGGCGAGTTCTTCCCCGGCGTCAACGCCGCGACGGCCCGCGTCCTGGCCCTCGAAGGCTGCGACGTCGTCATCCCGAAGGGCCAGGGGTGCTGCGGGGCGCTGTCCCTGCACTCCGGCCGCGAGGACGAGGCCCGCGACTTCGCCCGCCGGACGATCGAGACGTTCGAGTCCGTCGACGTCGTCGTCGTGAACTCGGCGGGCTGCGGCTCGGCCATGAAGGACTACCGGGCCCTCCTCGCCGACGATCCGGCCTGGTCGCGGCGGGCGGACGCGCTGACGGCCAAGACCCGCGACTTCGCCGAGTTCCTCGCCGAACTGGGCCCCCGCGCGGAGCGGGCGCCTTTGCCGGTCACCGTCGCCTACCACGACGCCTGCCACCTCGCGCACGCGCAGGGCGTGCGGAGCCAGCCGCGCGCGCTGCTCGCCGCGATCCCGGAGCTGGACGTCCGGGAGATCGCCGATCCGGAGATCTGCTGCGGGTCCGCCGGGACCTACAACCTGTTCCAGCCGGAGGCCGCCGCGGAGCTCGGCGACCGCAAGGCGGTGAACGTGGACGCCACCGGAGCCGAGCTGCTCGTCGCCGCCAACCCCGGCTGCTCCATGCAGATCGCCACCGCGCTGCGCCGCCGCGGCGCGCCCATCGCCGTCGCGCACACCGCCGAGATCCTGGACGCCTCGCTGCGCGGCCTTTCCCCCGACACCCTCCTCACGCGCGTTGCGTAACCCCCTGACCTGCGGGACGACCGATTCACGCGGTCGGGTATCGTGTCCACCTCCTTGAGATGGGACGCGCTTACCGTGCCTGGAGCGGGCCAGAGGGAGCACGCAGAGACCATGTCCAACAGCCATCAGCCCCGTCGGTCGCACCGCCGGAGGAAGAAGAGCAACGCCGGGCGGATCGGCATCGCCGGGGCGCTCACGGGCGCCGTCGGGATCGCCGCCGTCGCCGCCGGGATCGCGGTCCTGCGGCCCGGAGGCGACTCCGCCGCCGACCCGGCCCGTCCGGCCTCCGCCGGGCAGGCCGGCACCGGCGGTCACGGCCCCTCGGCGGCCGCGCCGAAGACCGGCGCGCCGGTCGACTTCATGACGCCGGAGGGCTACGGGTACAGCCTCGCCGCCGTCAAGGCCGGGACCGACAAGCAGCCCCTGGGCGCCACGAAGGCTCCCCCGTCCGGGACGACGTACGCCTACGCCGACTACGTCCTGACCAACAGCCAGCGGCGGCCCGTCCTGCTCGACTACCCCGCCGACCTGTTCCTGCCCAAGGCGCAGGTGCCGGAGGACGCGCGGGAGCGGTGCATGCCGCAGCCCGGCATCCCGGACGACATGTGCACGCTCCCCAACCACAGCGAGATCACCGCCAGGATCGACGGGGCCAAGCCGCCCGCCGACGAGAACGGCAGCACGATGATCCCGGCGGGCGCGTCGTACGTGGTGCGGATCGCCACCGACCTCCCGGTAGACGCGGGCCTGTCGGCCGACGACCTGCGGCTCTACGTGTGGAACGCCCGGTTCACGAGCGACCGCAAGGGCATCCGGCTCACGTTCCCCTAGTGGTGAAACCGATGTCTTGGTAAGCGGGCTGGAAAAAGCCGCAAGCCCCCAGGTTCGCGAGATCCGCCCGGACGGCGACGAGTTGGGGACGCTGATACAGCGGCAACACCGACGCCTGGCTCCAGATAAGCCGGTCGGTCTCGTTCACGAGAACGCGCACCTTCGTGGAGTCGACCTCCGCGACGGCACGGTCGAGGGCCCTGTCGATGGCATCGGTGCCGGTGCGGGAGTAGTTCTGCTGGACGCCTTGACCGCGCGGCCGTGCGAAGACCGATTTCATCGGCGAGACGGGGAAAGCCGAACCCAGCCAGGAGAACGGGACGATGTCGAAGTTCCCGGGTGCGACGTAGCGGTCGAAGGCGTCGTCTGCCGGAACGGGTTCGATGTCCACCCTGATTCCGATTCGTTCGAGCAGCGCGCGGGTCAGCTCCGCTTCGCGTTCGCTGATCGGGACTCCGGACGAGAAGACGAAACGGAGCGCGAGCATCCGTCCGGCCCTGGCGCGGTACTTCCCGTGGGGTCTCCAGCCCGCGTCGTCCAGGAGACGTCGGGCGCGGGCCGGGTCGTACGTGCCGTACTCCGCTGAATTGTCGCGGTAACCGTTCTGGGTGTTGACGTAGAAATGGTTTCCGAGCGTCTGCACGGGGACGCCGAGCCCGGACAGGTCGGCTCTCGCGATGACCCGCCGGTCGATGCCGAGCATGACCGCGCGCCGCACGCGGACGTCGGACAGGACGGGCCCGGCGGCGTTCAACGTGAACTGTCGCCAGTCCGGCCCTCCCGCTCGGCGGACATTCGCCTTGCGCGTGTTCTCAGCGCGTTCCAGGGCGTCGGCGTCGAGACCGACGTCCATCAGGTCGATCTCGTGGTTGGCGAACGCGCCGGGCATCGCGGCGGTGTCCATCGTTCTGTAGACGATGCGGTCGAGTTTGGCGGGTGCGCCCCACCAGGCGGGGTCGCGGACGACGGTGACGGTTTTGGCCGTCTGGTCGATCGCGTTGATTTTGAAAGGGCCTGCGGTGGCGGGGAGACGGTTCGTCCAGGCGGCGTTGAACGCGCGGGGCGTGCCGTAGGCCGTGGACGGGTAGAGCGGGCTGAACAGGCTGCGCCAGTCGGCGTACGTGCTGTCGAAGGTCACCTTGACGACATTTTCGGCATCACCTCGGGCGACTGACTCGATCTGGCGGTAGCCGGTGGTCGTGGAGACCTCGTAACGCGGGTCGCGTCCGGATAACGCGCGGGCTTGAGCCGCGAAATCGTCGTAGCCGATGGGGCGGCCGTCCGACCATCTGGCGCGCGGGTTGAGGCGGTAGGTGACGGTCTGCCCGTCGGCGGTCCGCGCCAGCGTCGCCGACCTGAGGTACTCGGGGACGGCATGCGGCATGCCCTTCTCGTCCGCGCGCATCAGAAAGGGCAACACGCCTTGGACGACATGGTTCACGACGCCCTTCGTGCCGTTGACGTGATGGAAATTCCATTGGGACGGGAACTCCGGCAGCGGCCAGCGCAGCGTGCCTCCATTCGCAAGGCGGGCTCGCGGCACGGGGTTCACGTCGGAGGCGGGGAGGCTTGTGGGCGCGGTCGAGGTATTGCCTGCACTGCAACCCGTCCCGGCCAGGAGCAGAATCGCGCCGAGAGTGCGTTTCATCGCCCGGTCCCTACGCCGACGAGAGGGTGATGGCAGGCGACCATTCGGTCGGTGCCCGGCAGCATGGCGGGGTCGTGTTCTTCGCACAGGCTTCTTTCGGTGGCGGTGAGCATCGCATAACGCGGACAGCGGGAACGGAAACGGCATCCGGCGGGAGACTCCATCAGATCGGGCGGTTCTCCTCGCAGGACGACGCGGTCACGACGCCTTGCGAGAACGGGATCGGGAATCGGGACGGCATCGAGAAGCGCCCGTGTGTAGGGGTGGGCTGGGCTGCCGTACACGTCGTCCACTGGGCCGATTTCGACGATGCGTCCCAAGTGCATGACCGCGACCCGGTGAGCGAGGCGGTGGACGGTCGCCAGGTCGTGCGCGACGAACAGGCATGCCATGTCGAGTCGTTCTTCGACAAGGTTCATGACATCGGCGCGGGATGACGCATCGAGGGCGGCAATGGGTTCGTCCAGGAGCAGGAGGCGTGGCTCCAGAGCGAGCGCCCTGGCGATGCCGACGCGCTGTCTCTCTCCGCCCGAAAGGCTGTGCGGATAACGGCGCTCGTGGCCGGGCTCCAACCCCACCGATTCCAGCAATTCGCTGACGCGCTCCCGCGCCCGCGCCACCGGAGTTCCATGCGTGATCAGCGGCTCAGCGAGGATATCGGCGACGCGCATGCGCGGGTTCAGAGAGGAACGCGAATCCTGGAACACGATCTGCACTGCTTGCCGCAGCGCCCTTCGCCGAGCAGCGTTCAGGCGCGCGGTGTCTTCGCCGAGAACGGAGATCCGCCCCTTCTCCGGGCGCGACAAACGCATGATCTCCATCAGCGCCGTGGTCTTACCGCACCCCGACTCCCCCACCAGCGCGAGCGTCTCGCCTTCCCGGACGTCGAATGCGATGCCGTCCACGGCGCGCACCGTTCCGCCACGGCGCCGAGTTCGGTAATGCTTGACGAGGCCGTCCACTTCCAGCACGACAGAGCCATCGCGGGATTCCCGCACTGACGGCTCATCCAGACGCGGGATCGACCGCAGCAACTCGACCGTGTCCGGGGCGGTCGGGGCGCGGTAGATCTGTTCCACCGGGCCCGACTCCACCATCCGTCCGGCGCGCATGACCATGACGCGATCGGCGAGCCCGGCGACCACGCCCAGGTCGTGGCTGATCAGGACGATCGCGGCTCCCGACGCCTCCTTTACAGCCCGCAGCACGTCCATGACCTGCCCTTGGACGGTCACGTCCAGGGACGCGGTCGGCTCGTCCGCGATGAGGACGGAAGGCTCGTTGGCGATCGCCATCGCGATCAGCACGCGCTGCCGCATTCCGCCCGAAAGCTCATGCGGATAGGCGCCCGCCCTCCGCGAGGCGACGCCGACGAGCCCGAGCAGTTCGGCGGCTCGCGCACGCGCCGCCGCCCGGCCGACCCGCGAATGGACGCGGACGGCCTCCGCGATCTGATCCCCCACCGTGCGGACGGGAGTGAGCGCCGACATCGCGTCCTGGAACACCATCGACATTTCCCTGCCGCGTATCCGGGAGAGCTGAGCGTCCGATCGTCCGAGAAGCTCTCGCGCGCCCAGCCGCACAGATCCGTCCACGCGCGCCTTTTCTGGTAGCAGCCCCATCAGAGCGAGCGCCAGCGTGCTTTTTCCAGAGCCCGACTCACCTACGATTCCGAGCACTTCGTTCGCCTCGACCGAGAGGTCCACGCCCCGCAGAGCGGCAACGTCCCTCGCATACCGGACCGTCAAATCCGTCGCCCGTAACACCGTCACCGCGACTCCGGATCGAAGACGTCGCGCAATCCGTCTCCCACCAGATTCACAGCCAGGACGATGACGACGAGCAGGACGGCGGCGAATCCGAACGGCCAGGGAAAGGCACCGCCAACTCCGCCGCCGTCCGCGATCAGGACGCCCAGCGAAACGTCCGGCGGACGAACTCCCAGCCCCAAATACGAAAGGCCGCTCTCCGCGACGATCGCGATGCCGACGTTCAGGCTCGCGTCCACGGCCAGCAGCGACGCGAGCTGCGGCAACACATGCCGGACGAGCGCACGCGGCGCCCGCACACCAACAAACCGCGCGGCGAGCACATACTCACGCCCGCGCAGCGAAAGCGTCTCGGCACGCACCGCCCGAGCAGTGACCATCCACATGAACGCGGCCAGCGATGGCGCGAGAGCCGCCATTCCGCCACCCGGCCGCACAACGGCGACGACGAGCAGCGGCGGCAGGATCAGCAGCACATCGGTCCCCCACATCAGTCCGCGATCGAGCGCGCCGCCCGCGTATCCGGCGAAGGCCCCGACGACGGCGGCGAGCCCGGTCGAGATCGCGGCGGCGGCGAAGCCGACGACCAGCGATGTCCGCGCACCGCGCAGGGTGAGGGCGAACACATCTCGCCCACTCCGCGTCGTGCCGAGCCAATGTGCAGCGGACGGCCCCTCACGAAAGGCGGAGAAATCGATCTCGTCCCAGCCCCAAGGCGAAACGAACGGCCCGGCGACCACGAGCGCAACCAGTACAACCAGCAGAACCGCTCCGGCGACCGCCCGCATTCACACCGCCGCCCGGACGCGCGGGTCGAGAACGCCGTGCAGCACATCCGAGACGAGCCCGGCCGACGAAACCCCGCACGCCGCGAGGCATCCGATCGCCGCGACGACGTTGACGTCCCCGCGGCCGATCGAGTCGACGAGCCATTCGCCGATCCCGTGCCAGCCGAAGACCTTCTCGGTGAAGACGCCGCCGAGGAGCAGCAGTCCGGATGCGTAGGCGAAATAGGCCGCCATCGGCGCCACGGCGGTGCGCAGACCATGCCTCAGCAGAGCACTCCGCCGCCGCAGCCCTTTGGCCCGCGCCGTCCGGACGAAATCCGCGTGCAGAACGTCCAGCATCAGAGCCCGCTGATACCGGCTGTACAAGGCGAACTGCGTCAGCCCAATGGTGATCGTCGGCAACACCGAATGCTGAACCCGGTCGAAGAACCCGGACTCCCCCGGCGTCGTCTCACCGACCCACTGAAACACCCGCACGCCCATGGCGTCATTCGCCGCGCCCGCCGCGATCTGCAACAACACCGCGAGAACGAACACCGGAACGGCCACCAGCAGATAAGACCCAGAACTGATGAGCCGATCAGCCGCCCGCCCACGTCGCATCGCCGCATAGGCACCCACGAGAACGCCGAGCACGCTCCCCAGCACGGCCCCGACGGTCAGCAGCCGCAGGCTCACCCCGAGCCGCCGCCACAGTTCGCCGCCGACCGGCCGACCGTCCGACGTCCGGCCGAAGTCGCCGTGCAGGATGCCCGCCGCCCACCTCCCATACCGGTCAACCAACGGCGTCCGGTCGTTGAGGTTGAGGGCGGTGAGCCGGGCGTCGACGACCGCGTCCGGCGGACGCGGGACGCGGCCTTCGTACCCGGCGCGCGGGTCGAGGGCCGCGGCGGCGAGCAGGTAGCCGAGGCTCACGGCCAGCGCGCCGAGCGCCAGCCGGTTCGCCAGCCGGCGCAGCAGGAACGCCGCCATGTCTCCCTCTCGGACGTCCGGCAGAATCACAGAATGCTACTGATTGATCACATTCCGCGCGGGGGAAACGTCCGGAGTAGCGGGAGAAAGCGTCAGACGAGCGCGGGCTCCCGGTCGCGCGCGGTCTCGTCCCGGACGCGCCCGCGCAGCCCGCCGACCGTGAGCAGCACGAGCCCCCCGACCGCCCACGCGGCCAGGACGACGAGCGGCCGTCCCGCACCGGCGCCGTCGAAGAACGCCACCGACCGCAGCAGCGTCACCGCCGCCCCGGGCGGCAGGAACTGGCCGATCTCGCCCCATGGCCGCGGCAGCAGCTCGGGCGCCGACGTGGCGCCGGACAGCGGGTTGCCGAGCAGCAGGAACATCAGCCCGCCGAGGCCGATCCCGGCGCGTCCGACGACCGCGGCGAGACCGGCGACGGCGCCGGTCACGGCCAGGATCGCCAGCGCCATCGCCCCGGCCAGCTCGACGTACGGGCCGGGCAGGAGCGACAGCCAGCCCTGCGCGACGCCCGCCGCGCCGAACCCGCCTAGTACGGCGAACGCCACCGCGCCCGGCGCGCGCCACCCCGCCGCCGGGACCGCGAAGGTGAGCAGGACCGCGGCGGCGAGCCCGGACATGATCAGCGGCAGCGCGAGCGCGCCGAGCCCGGCCCCGCGCGGATCGTCCGGGTCGGCGGCGACCACGTCCTGGACGGCCGGCGACGCCGCGTCCGCCGCCCCGCCGCCGAGCCCGCGCGCCAGCGCGTCGAGCTGCTGCGCGACGACCGGCGAGGCGGCCGACGCGGTGAGCACCTTCGGGCCGGACGGCGTCGTGACGATCGCGCCGTAGGCGTCGCGGCCGGTGAGCGCGGCCCGGGCGGCGGCCTCGTCCCGGACGGCGGCGACGTCGAACGCGCCGGGACGTTCCCGCTCCAGCCGCTGCGCGACGGCGGCGGACCCGGGCCCGGTCACGACGATGGGCACGTCGCGCGGCGCCGTCCGCGCCGCGGGCCAGCAGAAGGCGGTGATCATGAGGAGTTGCAGCAGCGCGGCGCCGACGGCCACGCCGAGGGTGCGCCGGGCGAGGGAGGACCGCATCACGGCTCCTAAATAAATCGGATGTCCGTTCTCTTTAATCGCCGCCAGCGTGGCACCGGCCCTTCCGGCTTGTCAAGAAACGAACGTTCGTTTTATATTGTCCGGATGCCGCGAGTCAGCGAGGAGCACCTCGAACGCCGCCGCCGCCAGATCCTGGACGCGGCGCGCGCCTGCTTCGTCCGCAAGGGCATCCACGACACGTCCATGCAGGACATCTTCGCCGAGGCCGGGCTCTCCGCGGGCGCCGTCTACCGCTACTTCAAGAGCAAGAACGAGATCATCGAGGCCAACATCGCGTCGGTCGTCGGCGAACTGCAGGCGTTCTTCCACGAGCTGGTGCGCACCGACCCGCCGCTGCCCATCGACGAGCTGGTCGAGCGGCTCGCGGTCAGGCTCACCGAGCTGTCGGACGAGGGCGGCCCGCTCCGGCTGGCCCCCGAGGCGTGGGCGCTCGCCGTCCACGAGCCGGAGATCGCCCGGTACGTCGCCGAGAACCTCACCCGCATCCGCGAAACGTGGACGTACTACCTCGGCCGCCTGGTCGACGCCGGGCTGCTCCCGCCCGACACCGACGTCGCGGCCGCCGGGAAGGCGCTGTTCGCGATCATGCCCGGGTTCCTGTTGCAGCGGCTCATCGTCAAGGACATCTCGCCCGAGGAACTCCGGCGCGGCATCAAGGCCCTCACCCGCGACAGCATGCTGGCCCCGCTCGCCTAGCCTCATCCGAACCGGGCCGCGCCGCAGAATCCGGGCGCGGACCCCTCAGATGGCATGAATCCGCCCTTTTGGTCGGCGCATGGCGCAGACCCGCCTGCCGCCCCGCCGGGCCCGGCGACCTGACTCAACTGGCCTGACCCGGACGTCCTGACAACCGACCGGCCTGCTCCCGCGTCCGAAAAGTGCCGGTCGCGACGTCCGGATTCGTTCCGCGCCGTCCTCCGGGCCGGCGCCGGCGACGATCCGAACCCGCCCCTGTGAGGTTCAGCGGCGCCGCCCGCGCCGCGCTGCCCCGCCCGGCGGCGACGCGGGAGGGACATGTCCAGAACGTCCGATCGGACGAGCTTGACCTGCGCCTTCCGTTCTCACCGCCGGAATCCGCGGTTACCATCACGGCACGCACCGATGTGCCGTGACGGGCCCAGTCTCGGCCGCACCCCATCCCGGTGTCCTGAGGCGGACGCCCTTAGGGCTGCAGGACAAGGAGCCAGACGCTTTAACATTCCATTACTTTCGGTCCAGGGGAGTGCATGTGG
Organism: Actinomadura syzygii; assembly: GCF_008085905.1. GTDB lineage: Bacteria > Actinomycetota > Actinomycetes > Streptosporangiales > Streptosporangiaceae > Spirillospora > Spirillospora syzygii. The sequence goes on from NZ_VSFF01000010.1 coordinate 230,917, forward strand.
AGACGGCAGAACGCGGTCGCGGCGCGGGCCGCGTCGGGTTCATGCTCGCGCTGGGCGCCGTGCTGCTCGTCGCGACGTCCCTCGCCATCGGCACGGAACTGCCCTCCGACCAGCGGATGGTCTGGTGGCACCCGGAGATCCTCGTAGCCCTGGCCTGGACCCCGGCGGCCGCCGTCCTGCTCCGGCACCGGCCCCGGCTCTCGGTCGGATGGCTCATGCTCGGGGCCGGGTTCAGCGCCTCGGTCTACATCCTGTCGCTCAACCTCGGCCCCTGGTTCGAGCTGCACGACAAGCCCGCCGCCGGGTTCGTGAAATGGCTCGCGACCTGGCTCTGGGCCATTGACACCTACGCCCTGACCCTCGTCCTGCCGCTGATCTTCCCGGACGGACGGCTGGTGTCGCGCTGGTTCCGGCCGGTGCTGCTGCTCGCCTGCCTCGTCCCGGTGATCGTCTGCGTGCACGTGACGCTCGACCCCGGCGTGCGGCGCTGGCACAACGGCGTCTCGGTGTATCCGTTCGGTGAGATCCCCGTGGCCATCAGCGCGATCATCATCGGCACGCTCGCGGCGGGCCTGCTGTCGATGCTGATCCGCTTCGTCGTGGCGCCGCCGGACGTCCGGCGGCAGATCGGCTGGGTGGTCTACCCCGGCCTGCTCGCCGAGGGCATCATCTACGTGGGCGAGAACGGCCCGATCGGCGACCCGATCCGCAACATCACGATCGTCGCCGTGCCGATCTGCATCGCCATCGCCATCACCCGGTACCGGCTCTACGATATCGATCTCGTGGTCAGCCGGACGCTGGTGTACGCGGGCCTCGTCGTCGTGATCACCGGGGTGTACTTCGCGCTGGTCGGCGCCGCCGGACTGATGGCGCACGGCCGCGGCACCCTCGCCGGGCTCGCCGGGGCGATCGTCGCGGGCGCGGTGTTCGAGCCCGTCCGGCGCCGCCTCCAGCGCACCGTGGACGGCTTCATCCACGGCGAGCGCGACCCGTACCGGATCGCCGACCGGCTGAACCGGCGGCTGCAGACCGCCGCCGACCCGGGCGCGGCGCTCGCCGTCGCCGCCGAGGTCGCCCGGTCCGCGCTGCACTCCACCGGCGTCCTGATCGAGGTGCTCGACCGCGACGGCCGGACGATCTCCGCCGAGGACGGCATGCTCGGCGACCGTCCGCAGCTCATCCCGCTGGTGTGGCACGGCGAGCCGGTCGGGCGGCTGCTGTTCGGCGTCACCCGCACCCCGGACGCGCGGCTGTCCGGCATCCTCGCCCGCAACCTCGCCGAGCTGGCGAACGCGGCGCGGCTCGCCGCCGACGTCCAGCGGTCCCGCGAGCACATCCTGCGCACCCGCGAGGAGGAGCGGCGCCGGCTCCGCCGCGACCTGCACGACGGGCTCGGCCCGACGCTCGCCAGCCTCGCGATGACCGTCGACGCCGCCCGGATCACGTTGAAGACCGACCCCGAGGCCGTCGACGCGCTGCTGGAGAGCCTGCGCGCCACCATGGGACGCACCATCGGCGACATCCGCGAGCTCGTGTACGGGCTCCGTCCGCCCGCGCTGGACGACCTCGGGCTGGAGGGCGCCATCCAGGCCCTGGGCGGCGTGGTCGCCACCGGGGACGGTCCCAAGGTCGACGTCCAGGTGGACGGCGATCTGAAGGGCCTGCCCGCCGCCGCCGAGGTCGCCGCCTACCGGATCGTCCAGGAGGCGCTGACCAACGTGCACCGGCACGCCAGGGCGGGATGCGCGGTGGTGCGGCTGCACCTGAACGGCGATCTCGACGTCACGGTCGGGGACGACGGAGTCGGGTTGCCGTCACACGTACGTTCCGGGATCGGCATGTCGTCCATGCGAGAACGGGCGGCCGAACTGGGCGGAACCTGCACCGTGGGGCCCGGACCCGAGGGCGGGACGCTGGTCCGCGCCAGGCTCCCGGTCAACGGGGTCCATCCGTAGCGGCTCAGCAGAGCGCGCCCGGCACCTGAGCGGTGACGTCATCTTGGCGGTTCGCCGGGTCTCGTCCCGGCCCACCCGGTGGGAGGGCCGGTGACCGCCCCCCGCCAAGAAGGTCGCCACCGGCCCTCAGGCTCCGTACGGCACCGAGGCTCCCATCCCGGTCCATACGGGCCATTCACCAGAGGGTGTGCAAGAAAGAAGTTATGCGGCGGAAGGTCCCGTTGGTGAGGGACAATTGTCCCGTTCGAGCCGGGACCTCGTTGGACGGCCCCGATCCGCGCCGCGGAACCGCGCCTAGAGCCATCCCGGCCACGTCTCCCCCTCGGCCACGAGGACCGCCGGGCCGGTCAGGCGGGCCGTCGCCTCGCCGAGCGCGACCGTGACCCGCCCGCCCAGGACGTCCACCGTCCATTCCGAGGGGCCGTCCCCGGCCTGCGCGGCGGCGGTGGCGGCGACCGCGACGGTGCCCGTCCCGCACGAGCGGGTCTCGCCCGAGCCGCGCTCGTAGACGCGCATCTCCAGGTGCCGGTCCCCGACCGGGCGGAAGAACTCGACGTTCACCCCGTCCGGGAAGACGGCGGGATCGAAGCCCGGGGCGCGCGACAGGTCGAGCGCGGCGACCGGGCCGTCCACGCGGCACGCCAGGTGCGGGTTGCCCACGGACACGCGCTCGCCCTGGAACACCGTCCCCGCGAGGGACGCCTCCCCGCCGCCGAGGATCGACGCCGGGCCCATGTCGACGCACACGTCCCCGGACGGCCCGAGCGTGACGCGGCGGAGCCCGGCCCGGGTCGCGACGTCCCACTCGCCGGGCGCGGCGAGGCCCGTCTCGACCAGGTAGCGGGCGAAGACGCGCAGCCCGTTGCCGCACATCTCGGCGATGCCGCCGTCGGCGTTCCGGTAGTCCATGAACCACTCGGCGTCGCCCGTGTCCAGTCCCGCGTCCAGGCCCGCCGCCTTGGCCCGGACGACCCGCAGGACGCCGTCCGCGCCGATCCCCGCCCGCCGGTCGCACAGCCGCGCCACGGCGTCCGCCGTGAGGTCGAGCGCGCCGTCGGGATCGGGCAGGATCACGAAGTCGTTCTCGGTGCCATGCCCCTTGACGAACCGCATGCCTTCGATACTAGGGCCTCGTCCGGAAGCCTCGGCGGGACGCCTCGACGACCAGGGCGAGCGCGCGATCGGCCAGGTCAGGGGCGTCGTACGGGAGCCACTGGACGCGCGGGTCGCGGCGGAACCAGGACTCCTGGCGGCGGGCGAAGCGCCGGGTCGCGCGGATCGTCTCGTCCTTGGCCCGGTCCTCGCTCCACTCCCCCGCGAGGAAGCGGAGCACCTGCGCGTAGCCGAGGGCGCGCCCCGCGGTCAGGCCGTCCCGGAGGCCGTGCTTCTCCAACTCGCGGACCTCGTCGACGAGACCCGCGTCCCACATCCGCTCCACCCGGAGGGCGATGCGCTCGTCCAGCACGTCCCTGGGGACGCCGAGCCCGACCTGCGCCACCGAGTCGTGGCGGTACACGTGCTCGGGCAGGGTCGCGGTGAACGGGCGTCCGGTGATCTCGACGACCTCCAGGGCCCGGACGATCCGCCGCCCGTTGCTCGGCAGGATCGCGTCCGCCGCCGCCGGGTCGAGCCCGCGCAGCCGCTCGTGCAGCGCGCCGGGGCCGATCCGGGCGAGCTCGTCCTCCAGGCGCGCGCGGACGGACGGGTCCGTCCCGGGGAACTCCATCCGGTCGAGCGCGGCCCGCACGTACAGGCCGGACCCGCCGACCAGGATCGGGATCCGTCCCCGCGCCTGGACGTCCGCGATCGCGTCGGCGCTGAGCCGCTGGTACTCGGCGACGCTCGCCGTCCGCGTCACGTCCCAGACGTCGAGCAGGTGGTGCTGGACGCCGCGCATCTCGGCGCGGGTGAGTTTGGCGGTGCCGATGTCCATGCCGCGGTAGAGCTGCATCGAGTCGGCGTTGACGGCCTCCCCGTCCAGCCGCAGCGCCAGCTCCACGGCGAGGTCGGACTTGCCCGCGGCGGTCGCGCCGACCACCGCCGCCACCGGGGACGCGTTCAATGAGGTCACGGGATTGATTGTGGCAACAGAACGGGTATAGCCGGGTTGTACGGGTGTCGCGCGGTTTCGCGCGCCGCCGCCGACGACGAGGGATCCGGGGGGATTTGGGAATGTCCATCGTCGACAAGGTCAAGCAGATGCTCGGGCAGCACTCCGACAAGGCCAAGCACGGCGTTGACAAGGCCGGAGACAAGATCGACGAGCACACCGGCGGCAAGTACGCCGACAAGATCGACAAGGTCCAGGACAAGGCCGGCGACTACATCGACCGCGGCTCCGAGGGCGGCCACGGCGGACCGGGTGGCGGCGACCAGCCCGGCCCGGGGCGGCCCGGTCAGCCCTGACCCCGTAGCGACCCGGCCGCCTCGGACCGGGCCGCAGACCAGGACGCCACGAGGTAGCCGACGCCGTACGGCGCCTCCTCGGCGAGGACGGCGCCCCTGAAGGCCGCCTCGCCGGCCGCGCCCGCGAGCACCTGCCACGCCGCGCGCCCGGCCGCCCGCACCTCCCGGGAGAGCCCCGGGTCCAGGGCGGCCAGGGCGGCGGCGTCGGCCCGTTCCAGGGCACGCGCCACCGCCGCGTCGTAGGGGGCGGCGCGCTTGTCCAGATACCCCGGCGCCTTCTCCGAGCGGCACGCCGAGCCGTCGCCCATGACCAGGAGCGAGACCCGGTCGTACGAAACGGCCAGCTCCCCTCCAAGCTCCAGGCACTCCGCGGTCGGGGCGTCGGACGCGATCGCCTGGTATCGGACCTCTGTCGCCGTTTCGTGGCCTTCCAGGAGCCAGCGGCCGATGGTGAGGGACAGCGGCAGCGGCTCGCCCCGCGGCGCGCCACGGGGGCGCTCCGGGCTCGTCCAGTCGAGGCCGTACGGGCGGAGCGTCGCGTAGGCGCCGGGCCCGTAGCGGCGCGTGTCCGGGCCGCCGCCCACCACGATCAGCGTCCCGCCGCCCGCGGCGAGACCGTGAAGGACGGTCCGGACGGCCTCCGCGCAGGCGGCGCGCACCGCGTCGAGCTCCCCCGCCGCCTCCCCCGCCATCGCGGGGACGAGCAGGGGCGGATGCGGGCACACCGCCGCAGATACGAGCACACTGCCTCCCAGCCGGGCCGTCCACCTGGACCACCCCCGATCATGCCGGAGGTCAGGGCCGGGTGGCGCACCCCGTGGCGGGCGCGTCGGGCGCGGCCGGGCGTCCGATCGACGGCATTCCGAGCGAAACCCCCTGCGGACGGTCACCGCCGCCCTGCCGGGCCTCCCAGGCGTCGCCCGCGCGCGTCCGGCGGACGGCGAGCGCCGGCTTGTCGGCGACGAGGTGGTGCGGCGCGGCGTAGGTGACCTCGACGGTCACCATGTCGCCCGGCCGGACCGGCTCGTCCGGCACCCCGAAGTGCACGAGCCGGTTGTCGCGGGCGCGGCCCGACAGGCGGCGCGTCGCCTCGTCCTTGCGGCCCTCGCCCTCGGCGACCAGGACCTCCAGCGTGCGGCCGAGCTGCTTCTTGTTCTCCTCCCAGGAGACCTCCTCCTGGAGGGCGACGAGCCGCTCGTACCGCTCCTGGACGACCTCCTTCGGCAGTTGCCCGTCCATGGTCGCGGCCGGGGTGCCGGGGCGCTTGGAGTACTGGAACGTGAACGCCGACGAGAACCGCGCCTCCCGGACCACGTGCAGCGTCTGCTCGAAGTCGGCCTCGGTCTCGCCGGGGAAGCCCACGATGATGTCGGTGGTGATCGCGGCGTCCGGGATCGCGTCCCGGACCTTCTCGATGATCCCGAGGTAGCGCTCCTGCCGGTACGAGCGGCGCATCGCGCGCAGCACCGCGTCCGACCCGGACTGGAGCGGCATGTGCAGCGACGGCATCACGTTCGGGGTCTCGGCCATGGCGGCGATGACGTCGTCGGTGAAGTCCTTCGGGTGCGGGGACGTGAACCGCACCCGCTCCAGCCCCTCGACCCCGCCGCACGCCCGCAGCAGCCCGGCGAACGCCGACTGCCCGCCGGACGTCATCGACCGGACCTCGTCGGGCGCGTCCGACAGGGCGCCGAACCCCGAGCCGTAGGCGTTGACGTTCTGCCCCAGCAGCGTGATCTCGAGGACGCCCTCGGCGACGAGCGCCTCAACCTCCGCGAGGACCTCGCCGGGACGGCGGTCGCGCTCCTTCCCGCGCAGCGACGGGACGATGCAGAACGTGCACGTGTTGTTGCACCCGACGGAGATCGACACCCACGCCGCGTACGGGGACTCCCGGCGCGTGGGCAGCGTCGAGGGGAAGGTCACCAGCGACTCTTCGATCTCGACCTGCGCCTCGTCCTGGACGCGGGCGCGCTCCAGCAGGGCGGGCAGCGACCCGATGTTGTGGGTGCCGAACACCACGTCCACCCAGGGGGCGCGCTTGACGATGGTGTCGCGGTCCTTCTGCGCGAGGCAGCCGCCCACGGCGATCTGCATGCCGGGATGGGAGTCCTTGACGGGACGGAGATGCCCCAGGTTCCCGTACAGCCGGTTGTCGGCGTTCTCCCGCACCGCGCAGGTGTTGAACACCACCACGTCGGGTTCGGCGTCCCCGGCGCGCACATACCCGGCCGACTCCAGCAGACCGGACAGCCGCTCGGAATCGTGGACGTTCATCTGGCACCCGTAGGTACGAATCTCGTACGTGCGCGGTGCCGTCTCCATTGGCGCATTCATGACGGTTACCAAGGGTACGGGCCCGGCGCGATATCAACGAATGGGGCGACCCGCGTCACCTGGGCCGTCACCGCGCCGCCCGCCCTTCCGGCGGCGGCACTGATGATCACTCTCCGCCACGGCGGAACCCCGTCCGACATGGGTATTCGTGATCGTATCGGTACCGCGCGGCGACTTTCCCGGCCGCGCCGATGACGTAAAGTCCGAGCGCATGACGGACAGCGAAGGCGGGCCCGACCTGACCAAGGACGGGCCGGAGGACACCGTGCCTGCGCCGGCCTCGGACGCCGGAAGGCCCCTCGTCGTGGTCGAGCACGTCGACAAGCACTTCGGCGAGCTGCACGTCCTGAAGGACATCAACCTGACCGTCAACTCGGGCGAGGTCGTCGTCGTCATCGGCCCGTCCGGGGGCGGGAAGTCGACCCTGTGCAGGTCGATCAACAGGCTGGAGCCCATCGACGGGGGGAAGATCCTCGTCGACGGCAAGGAGCTGCCGCAGGAGGGCAAGGAGCTGGCGAAGCTCCGCGCCGACGTGGGCATGGTGTTCCAGTCGTTCAACCTGTTCGCCCACAAGACGATCCTGGAGAACGTCACGCTCGGGCCGATCAAGGTCCGCAAGCAGGGCAAGCAGGAGTCCGAGAAGCACGCGATGGAGCTGCTCGACCGGGTCGGGATCGCCAACCAGGCCCACAAGTACCCCGCCCAGCTGTCGGGCGGGCAGCAGCAGCGGGCGGCGATCGCGCGTTCCCTCGCGATGCGGCCGAAGGTGATGCTCTTCGACGAGCCGACCTCCGCGCTCGACCCAGAGATGGTCAACGAGGTGCTCGACGTCATGACGGGCCTCGCCCGCGAGGGCATGACGATGATCGTCGTCACGCACGAGATGGGCTTCGCGCGCAGAGCGGCGCAGAAGGTCGTCTTCATGGCGGACGGCCAGATCGTGGAGGAGAACACTCCCGACGAGTTCTTCACCAACGCGCGCACCGATCGCGCCAAGGACTTCCTTTCGAAGATCCTCACGCACTGAACCAGTTTCGCCCGACGTCTCCGCGGCGACCTGGACCATTCAGCCGGCAGCGGACGAAATGGTTCGCGCAGCGGGGGCCCCGGCAGAGAGCAGAGGTAGAGGAGAAATGCGAGTACGTCGTTTCGGCGCCCTCATCGGGGCGGGGATGGCGCTGTCACTGGCGCTCAGTGCGTGTGGCAGCGACACGGAGAAGACCGAGGCAAAGACGGTCGTCCAGAAGGCCAAGGACGACAAGAAGCTGACGATCGGCATCAAGTTCGACCAGCCCGCGCTCGGGCTGAAGAAGCCCGACGGCTCCTACGACGGCTTCGACGTCGACGTCGCCAAGTACGTCGCGAAGGAGCTCGGCGTCCCGGAGAGCGGCATCACGTTCAAGGAGACGACCTCCGCGAACCGCGAGTCGTTCCTCGGCGGCGGCCAGGTCGACCTCGTGTTCGCCACCTACTCGATCACCGAGGCGCGCAAGGCGCAGGTGACCTTCGGCGGCCCCTACTACGTCGCCCACCAGGACACGATGGTCCAGGCCAGCAACACCGACATCAAGAAGGCCGCCGACCTCAAGGGCAAGAAGCTGTGCAAGGCGGCCGGGTCCAACTCGTTCCGCCGCGTCACCGAGGGCCCGCCGGACGGCAAGCTCAACATCAAGGGCGTCACGCTCGTCGACGCGAGCAGCTACTCCGACTGCGCGGCGAAGCTCCAGTCGGGCGCGCTGGACGCGGTCAGCACCGACGACCTGATCCTGGCCGGCTTCGCCGCCCAGCAGAAGGGCAAGTTCAAGGTCATCAACGACCCCTTCACCGACGAGAAGTACGGCGTCGGCATCAAGAAGGGCGACAAGGAGACCTGCGAGGCCGTCAACCAGGCCATCACCAAGATGTACTCGGACGGGACCGCGAAGACCTACCTGGAGAAGCACTTCTCGGGCACCGGGCTGAAGCTCGTCACGACCGTCCCGCAGATGGAAGGCTGCAGCTGATCCGAGACGCCCCGGCCGGGCGTCCGATCGCGGCGCCCGCTCCGAGGACGAGACGTCACGCGGCGCACTCGCCGGGACCGCGCGGTCCCCGGCGGGGCGCCCGCGTGGCCCGACCCGCTGGAACGCCATGGAACTGCTGAGCAATGTTTGACTTCGGCCCGTTCTTCGACAACTTCGACGAGATCCTCAACGGGTTCTGGGGCACCGTGAAGCTGGCCGCCGTCTCGGCGGTGCTCTCCCTCCTGATCGGCACGGTCCTCGCGAGCTTCCGGGTCGCCCCGGTCCCGCTGCTGCGCGTGCTCGGCACCGCGTACGTCAACGTCGTCCGCAACACTCCTCTCACGCTCGTGCTGCTGATGTGCAGCCTCGGGCTCAACGACGTCCTGGCGCTGACCTTCTCCGACAACCCCGGCACCACCTACTACTGGTGGGCGGTGCTCGGCCTGTCCGGGTACACCGGGGCGTTCGTCTGCGAGTCGCTGCGCGCGGGCATCAACACGGTGCCGCTCGGCCAGGCGGAGGCGGCCCGCTCGATCGGGCTGACCTTCACCCAGTCGCTGCGGATCATCATCCTCCCGCAGGCGTTCCGCGCCGTGATCGCGCCGCTGGGCAGCGTCTTCATCGCGATGATCAAGAACACGACGGTGGCGTCCGCGGCAAGCTACGCCGAGGCCGCGGCGGCCATGAAGAGCCTGCTCGACCTGCCGTCCTTCACCAGCGGTGCGCTCCCGCTGTTCATCGGCGTCGCCATCGGCTTCATGATCCTCACACTGCCGACCGGCTTCTTCTTCGGCTGGTTGCACAAGCGGATGGCGGTGGCCCGATGACCGGACCGGAGCGAGGATCATCGGGCCACCGGCTCGGGGGTCCGGGGGGCGCCCCCCGGAAAGGCAGGGCCCGATGAGTAAAGAAGCGACCGTCCTGTTCGACGTTCCGGGGCCGCGTGCGCGGGCGCGGAACAGGATCGTGGCCGTCATCACGACGGCGGTGCTGCTGGCGCTGTTCGCCGCGCTCGTCTGGCGCTTCAACGAGAAGGGCCAGTTCGCGGGCGAGTTGTGGAGCCCGTTCACCAAGTGGACAGTCTGGGACAAGCTGATCCTGCCCGGCCTCTGGAACACGCTGAAGGCCGCGGCCGTGGCCGCCGTGCTGGCGCTGGTGTTCGGCGTCGTCTTCGGCCTGGCCCGGCTCTCGGACCACTGGTGGATCCGGGTCCCCGCCGGGGTCGTCGTGGAGTTCTTCCGCGCGATCCCGCTGCTGATCCTGATCTTCCTGGCGTTCTTCATCCCGAACAAGATCAGCCCGTCGATCGCCGAGTCGTCGTTCGGGACGCTGCAGCGCGTCCTGGTCGACAACTTCTTCTCGCTCTTCGGCGTGCAGATCAACGCCGGGACGATCACCGTGCCGGCGTTCGCCGCGGTCGTGTTCGGCCTGGTGATGTACAACGGCTCGGTGCTCGCCGAGGTGGTCCGCGCGGGCGTGCAGTCGATCCCGAAGGGGCAGTCGGAGGCCGCCTACTCCGTCGGCCTGCGCAAGAACGGCGTGCTGCGGCTGGTGCTGCTGCCGCAGGCCGTGACGGTGATGATGCCGGCGATCGTGAGCCAGCTCGTCGTCCTGCTGAAGGACACCGCGCTCGGGTTCATCATCGCCTACTCCGAACTGCTGTCCGCCGGGTTCCGGGAGGTGCCCGCCAACTTCCACAACAACAAGATCCAGGCGGGCATCGTCGTCGCCGTGATCTACATCGCGCTGAACATGTCGGTGAGCAGGCTCGCCACCTGGCTGGAGGCGCGCAGCCGCCGCAGCCGCAAGACGGAGGCGAGGACCATGGGCGGCGACATGGGCGCGCCGCCCGCCCCGGGCATGTCGGCGGGCGGGGGCGCCCCGATCGTGCCGGGCTCCGGCTACTCGGGCGCCCAGGGCGCCGTCTGAGCCCTCCGCGCCGCACTGGACGGCGCCGACCGGTCTCCACCGGTCGGCGCCGTCTTCGCGTCAGCACCGCTTCGCGGGGCGCGGGCGGCGGACGGGAGGGCCGCCGCGTGCCGGAATTGCGGCTCAGCGTGAGAGTTCCCAAGTCGTCGGCGTGTATCTTTCCGAGTTCAAACCGCCCGTCATGGCCCCAACCCGTCCCCGTATGCGGGACGATTCCTGGTATGACCGCTCGTGCGACCCTCCCCTACGGCTCCTGGCCCTCCCCCATCTCCGCAGCCGACGTCGCCCGCGCCCGGCTGCGCCTCAGTTTCCCCACCGTCTCGGGCAGCGACGTGTGGTGGCAGGAGACGCGACCCGAGGAGGGCGGTCGAACGACGGTCGTCCATCTGAAGGGCGGTCACCGCACCGAACTCCTCCATGCGCCCTGGGACGCGCGGACGCGCGTCCACGAGTACGGCGGGCGGTCGTACCTGCCCGTCCGCACCGAGTCCGGGCCGTCGATCGTGTTCTCCAACTACGAGGACCAGCGGCTCCACCGGTTGGACGAGGGCGACCCGAAGCCGTACCCGCTGACCCCCGAGCCCGCCGTCCCGGCCGGGCTGCGCTTCGCCGACTACGTCCTGTCCCCCGACGGGACGGAGATCTGGTGCGTCTGCGAGGGCCACATCGCCGAGCCGCGGGAGCAGCCGGAGGGGGCCGACGCTCCCGCGGACGACAAGCCCGCGGGCACCGGGATCCGGCGCGCGATCGTCGCCGTCCCGCTGGACGGCAGCGCCGCCGAGGACGCCGGCGCCATCCGCGAGCTGGTCACCGGCGCCGGTTTCTACGCCTCGCCCGCGCCGTCGCCGGGCGGCGGCCACCTGGCGTGGGTGCAGTGGAACCACCCGCGCATGCCGTGGGACGGCACCGAGCTGCGCGTCGCCGCCCTGGAGGACGGCGCGGCGGTCGCGCCCCGCACCGTCAAGGGCGGCCTCACCGAGTCGGCGCTCGCGCCGCTGTGGCGGGACGACGAGTCCCTGTACGTCATCTCCGACTGGCCGGGCTGGTGGAACATCTACCAGGTCGGGCTGCACGGCGAGTCGCCGCAGGCGCTGTACCCGGCGGAGGAGGAGTTCGCCGGGCCGCTGTGGCACCTCGGCGGCATGCCGTACGCGCTGCTCGGGGACGGGCGGCTCGCCGTCCTGCACGGCGAGGGCGACCTGCGGCTCGGCGTCTACGACCCGGAGACGCTCGACCTCATCGACCTGGACGTCCCGTACGAGCACTGGCAGACCGCGCTGTCCACGGACGGCGGGACGATCGTCGGCATCGCGGGCGGCCCCGACCTGCCGACCTCGGTCGTCCGGGTCGACACCACGACCGGGCGGGTCGAGGGCCTGCGCCGCGAACTCGCCGAGGTCCCGGACGTGGCGTACCTGTCGAAGCCCCGCGCCGAGCAGGTGGACGGGCCGTTCGGACGTCCCGTCCACGCCTACGTCTTCCCGCCCGCCAACCCCGAGGCCGCCGGGCCCGAGGGCGAGCTGCCGCCGTACGTCGTGTTCGTGCACGGCGGTCCGACCGGGCGCGTGTCCAAGGCACTCGATTTGGAACGCGCCTACTTCACCAGCCGCGGCATCGGCGTCATCGACGTCAACTACGGCGGGTCGACCGGGCACGGCCGCGCCTACCGCGAGCGGCTGCGCCGCCAGTGGGGCGTCGTCGACGTCGAGGACGCCGTCGCCGCCGCGCGCTTCCTCATCGACGGCGGCATCGCCGACCCGGCCCGGCTCGCGATCCGCGGCGGCTCCGCCGGCGGCTGGACGACGCTCGCCGCGATCACCCAGACCGACGTGTTCAAGGCCGCGACGTCCTACTACGGGATCAGCGACCTGCAGAGTTTCGCCGCCGCCACCCACGACTTCGAGTCGCACTACCTGTTCGGGCTGATCGGGCCGCTGCCCGGATTCGAGCGCGCCTACGAGGAGCGGTCGCCGCTCGGGCACGCCGACCGGACGGCCTGCCCCGTCCTGCTCCTCCAGGGCCTGAACGACCCGGTCGTCCCGGCGGACCAGTCGGAGCGCTTCGCGGCCGCGCTCGCCGCGAAGAAGACCCCGTACGCCTACCTGACGTTCGAGGGCGAGTCGCACGGCTTCCGGCGCGCCGACACGGTGATCCGCTGCCTGGAGGCGGAGCTGGCGTTCTACGGCCAGACGCTCGGCTTCGAGCCGCGCGGCGTCCAGCCGATCACCCTGACCGTGGCCTGACCCGCACACCCGTCCGCCCCGACTCCAGAGCCGGGACGGGCGGGGCCGCCTGGGCGGTCACCGGCCGGAGCGGTCACCGGCCGGAGCGGTCAATGGGCAGCGCGGTCAGCGGGCGAACTCGATGGCGCGGGACTCGCGGACGACGGTGACGCGGATCTGGCCCGGGTAGGTCAGCTCGTCCTCGACCTGCTTGGCGATGTCCCGCGCGATGACCTGCGCCTGGATGTCATCGACGGAGTCGGGCTTCACCATCACCCGGATCTCCCGCCCGGCCTGCATCGCGAAGACCTTCTCGACGCCCTCGTGCTTGTCGCGGGCGATCTCCTCCAGCCGCTCCAGGCGCTTGACGTACGCCTCCAGCGACTCGCGGCGCGCTCCCGGACGGCTGCCGCTGATCGCGTCCGCCGCCTGGGTGAGCACCGCCTCCACCGTCCGGACCTCGACCTCGTTGTGGTGCGCCTCGATCGCGTGGACGACGTCCTCGTGCTCGCCGTACCTGCGGGCGATCTCCGCGCCGATCAGCGCGTGGCTGCCCTCAACCTCGTGGGTGAGCGCCTTGCCGATGTCGTGCAGCAGCGTGCACCGCTTCGCGATCTCCACCGGCAGCCGCAGCTCGCCCGCCATGATCCCGGCGAGGTGCGCGGACTCGATCAGGTGCTTCAGGACGTTCTGCCCGTACGACGTCCGGTACCGGAGCTGCCCGAGCAGGGCGATCAGCTCCGGGTGCATGTCGCCGATGCCGACCTCGACCAGCGCGTCCTCGCCCGACCGGACGCAGAGCTGCTCCACGTCGCTCTTGCTGCGCTCGTAGATCTCCTCGATGCGCTGCGGGTGGATCCGGCCGTCCAGGACGAGCTTCTCCAGCGTCAGCCGCCCGACCTCGCGGCGCACCGGGTCGAAGCAGCTCAGCAGCACCGCCTCGGGTGTGTCGTCGATGATCAGGTTGACGCCGGTCGTCGTCTCGAACGCGCGGATGTTGCGGCCCTCGCGGCCGATGATCCGGCCCTTCATCTCGTCGCTCGGCAGGTGCAGCACGGACACCACGGACTCGGCGGTCTGCTCGCTCGCCACCCGCTGGATGGCCAGCGTCACGATCTTGCGGGCGCGCTTCTCGCCCTCCGCCCGCGCGGTGTTCTCGATCTCCCGGACGATCGGGATCGACTCCCGCTTCGCCTGGTTCTCGATCGCCGCGACCAGTTCGCCCTTGGCCTGCTCGGCGGTGAGCCCGGCGGCGCCCTCCAGCACCCTGCGCCGCTCCTCCTCGACGCCGTCGAGCTCTTCCTTGCGGGTCTCAAGCGACTTCTTCGTCTCGGCGAGGCGTCCGGACCACTCCTCCAGGCGGCGGACCTCGCCGTCCAGCCGCTGCTCCCGCTCGGCGAGGCGGGCCTCCCGGCGCTCCAGGTCCTCCCGGACGGCGCGGAGGTCGTCGCGGAGCGTACGGCCCTCGTCCTCGGCCTCCGCGCGGGCCGTCGCGGCGATCTCGCGCGCGTCCCGCTCGCCCTTCTCCAGGACGGCCGCGGCCTGGCGTTCGGCCCGCGTCCGGATCTCGTCGGCCTCGCTGTGCGCCCGGGCCAGCTCCGCCGCGGCCTTGCCGGGAGTGCCCGGCCGCCGCGACACGAGGATCACGAGAGCGACCAGGGTCACCAGCAGCGCTGCACCCAGCAGGACGCTCTCCATGAGGCAGATCCTTCCTCGCCGCGGGTCCGTCCGGAGTCGGGACCCTGCCTAGCGAGGATTTACTCGCGCTCAGCGGACGACCGAAGGCACGACCAAGCTGGGCCGCGCACCGCGCGCACCCGGTGATTCGGCCGCTTCCGGTCGGCGAACGTGTCCTGTATGCCTCTCAGCCGCTGGAACGTGCTCGGTCGTATGGCAATCCGCGAGACGCGGAGTAACTCCTCACTGCCGTAACGGTAAGCGGCATGGAGGTAATGAGCAAGCAAACGCAGGGCATTCCGGACTAACCGAACGTCAACGTGAGTCCTTCCTTACCGCCCTTCCTGACCGCTTTCAGCCCCCTGACCTGCCCCGGAACACCGGGTCAGACCCACCCCCCACCCCGCCGTTCCAGCCACCCCCCATGTCACCAACACGCCACACACCCCCCAACCACCCCACCGAACCCCCCGACTTGACACGCCCAACAGCCAAGCCACCACGCGGTAACGGCCTGTCAGGAGCACAGCGGCCCGACAACCACGGCTCGGCACGAACGCCATGAGGACAAGCCCCCCGAACGCGCCAACCGCGATGGCAGGTCCCCCTGGCGGGGGGATGGCATGGCGAGCGGACTCGACAGTTGAGGCGGCGGGTCCCCCTTCGTGAGGGTGGGTCGGACTTGCTTGGTCGGTCGGGGACGAGGGTTCGGGACCGGTGCCCTCTTCTTCTGTCAGAGGCGGGTTCGGCTCAGTCGCTCGGGGGCGGGGGTTCGGGGAGGGCTTCGGGGTCGGCGCCCTCTTCGGCCAGGGCCTCTTTGACCAGGCGGTAGGAGAGGGCGGGTGAGTAGCCCTTGCGTGCGAGCATGCCCACCAGGCGGCGCATGCGTTTGGTCGGGTCGGCGCCTCTGGTGGACCGGAGCTTGCGGTTCACGAGGGCGCGGGCGGTGTGTTCCTCCTGCTCCGGGTCGAGGGCGTCGACGGCGTCGTTGACTGTCTCGTCCGCGACGCCGCGACGGCGAAGTTCGGCGGCGAGAGCACGCTTCGCCAGCCCACGCCCGGTGTGCCTGGACTGCACCCACGCCTGGGCGAACGCCTCATCGTCGATCAGCCCAGCGGCGGTGAGACGGTCGAGAACGCGCTCAGCGACGTCATCGGGGACGCTCTTCCGCCGCAACGCGTCCGCGAGCTGAGCCCGCGTGCGAGGGGACGACGTGAGTAGACGCAAGCAGTGCTCCCGCGCAGCAGCCTCCCCACCCGCCGCACCAGGAGCGCCCGCCACCCCGCCCGATGACCTACGACCCGATGACTTGGCACCCGATGACTTGCGCCCCGGTGACTTGCCACCCAGCGACTGACCGCCCGGCAGCACAGCACCCGTTGCCTCGGCAGCGCCCGCCGACTCAATGCCCGCCGACTCCACGCCCTGGGGAAGCATGCCCGGCCGTTCGACGCCCTGCGGCGCCGTACTCCACGGACTTGTGTCCGCCGACTCCACGGCTTCCGGAAGTGCGCCCTGTGGAAGGGTGTCCGGTCGTTCGGTGCTCTGTGGCACCGTGCCCCACGGGTTCGTGCTCACCGACTCCGCGTCCGGCAGCGTTGTGCCCGGTGACTCGGCGTCTGCTGGCTTCGAACCTGGGCGTGCCGTGCGCGGTCGTTCGGCGCTCTGCGGTGCTGGGCCGCCCCACAACCCCGTGCCTTGCGACTCCGTGGCCCATGGTGCCGTGTCCGGAGGCATGGGGGCTGGCCGCTTGGGCGGTGGTGGGTCTGGTTGGTCGGTGGTCATGGTGTCGTGGGCCCGGGTGGGGCGGGGGGCCTGGGAGCGGCGGCGCCGTCGGGGAAGGTCCGCGCACCGGTCGTGTGGTGTCGGGTAGGGCGCCGCCGCCCTGCATAAGAGATCATCGCTTACTCATCGTCAAGAGTCACCCTTATCGGGGCATTCTCCGTCAGGAATCACCCGGCTTGGCCTTGGCCGCCTTCCGGCTCACGGGCTTGGCGGCCGGCGTGATGGTCGGGACGGCGGGCGGCGCGGGGGTCCCGTCCGGGGTGGACGGCTCGGCCTCCTTGTCGACCTTCGGGCCGATGCCGAGCTTCTCCTTGATCTTCTTCTCGATGCCGTCCGCGAGGTCGGGGTTGGCCTTGAGGAAGTTGCGGGCGTTCTCCTTGCCCTGGCCGAGCTGGTCGCCGTCGTAGGTGTACCAGGCGCCCGACTTGCGGACGAAGCCGTGCTCCACGCCGAGGTCGATCAGGCCGCCCTCGCGGCTGATGCCCTGGCCGTACAGCAGGTCGAAGTCGGCGACGCGGAACGGCGGGGCCATCTTGTTCTTGACGACCTTGACGCGGACGCGGTTGCCCACGGCCTCGGTGCCGTCCTTGAGGGTCTCGATGCGGCGCACGTCCAGCCGGACGGAGGCGTAGAACTTCAGCGCCCGGCCGCCGGTGGTGGTCTCCGGGGAGCCGAACATGACGCCGACCTTCTCGCGGAGCTGGTTGATGAAGATGGCGGTGGTCTTGGTCTGGTTGATCGCGCCGGTGAGCTTGCGCAGCGCCTGCGACATGAGGCGGGCCTGGAGGCCGACGTGGCTGTCGCCCATCTCGCCCTCGATCTCGGCGCGCGGGACGAGCGCGGCGACCGAGTCGATGACGATGACGTCGATCGCGCCGGAGCGGATCAGCATGTCGGTGATCTCCAGCGCCTGCTCACCGGTGTCGGGCTGGGAGACCAGCAGCGCGTCGATGTCGACGCCGAGCTTGGACGCGTACTCGGGGTCGAGCGCGTGCTCGGCGTCGACGAACGCGGCGATGCCGCCCTTCTTCTGCACGCTCGCGACGGCGTGCAGCGCGAGCGACGACTTGCCGGAGCCCTCGGGGCCGTACACCTCGACGACCCGGCCGCGCGGCAGGCCGCCGATGCCGAGCGCGATGTCGAGGGAGATGGCGCCGGTGGGGATGATCTCGACGGGCGCGCGCGCCTCCTCGCCCATCCGCATGACCGATCCCTTGCCGAACTGCCGCTCGATCTGGGCGAGTGCGGTTTCGAGAGCCTTCTCCCGGTCGTTCGCTGCCATTGAGATGTCCTTCTCGTCGTGACTGTCGGCTCTCGGCCGCTGCTTGCGATGTCGAGGGCGACGTTACGGCGGGCCTCCGACACTTTCGAGTCGCCGGCGCGATTGTGGATAACGCCGCGTGCCGCACCAGCGTACCGAACATCCGTTCGATCATCGTCTGATACGTCGATTCGCGTGGATTCTCCGTGCGTTCCGTGCTCTGGACCCCGTACGCTGGCGCCGTCCACGGAGGGTTCCAATCATGACGCTGACCGTTCTCTTCTGCGTCGATCCGCTCCACCCTCGGCGCGTTGACCCCCATTTCTCCCGCGAGGCCGCGGCCGTGCGGGACCACTACGGCGAGATCGCCCTGATCGACCACGACGCGGTTCGGCGCGGCGACGTGGACGACGCGGTCCGTGCGGTGCCCCCCGATCTGGGCCCCGTCTGGTACCGCGGCTGGATGGTAACCGCGGCGGAGTACGCCGCGATGTCCGCGGCCTTGAAGCAGCGCGGGACGGTACTGCTCACACATCCTGACGACTACCGGCGCGCACACGAACTGCCCGGCTGGCATGACACGTTCGCCGGACTGACCCCGCACAGTGTGTGGCGTCCCCTCCGACCGGGCCAGGACCCAGGCGACCTGAGCGAACTCGGGGAACTCGTCCGGTCGCTGCAGAACGGACCGGGCATCGTCAAGGACTACGTGAAGTCGTGCAAACACGAATGGGAGGAGGCGTGCTTCGTCCCGGACGTGAGAAATCTCGCTCAGCTCCACCACATCGCCTCCAAGATGGTCGCTCTGCGGGACGAGCATCTGACCGGGGGGCTCGTCGTGCGCGAGTTCGAGCACTACGACGGCGACGGTGAGGCACGGGTGTGGTGGGTGGACGGCGAGCCCGCACTGGTGGGGCCGCATCCCGACAGCCCTGGCGTGGAGCCCGATCCCGACCTGGACATCGTGGCCCCGGCCGTGCGCGCGCTCGGCTGCCGGTTCATCACGACCGATCTCGCCCGCCGGACGGACGGCGCGTGGCGCGTGGTGGAGGTCGGCGACGGTCAGGTCAGCGATCTGCCCACGTCCGTGGACGCGATGGACCTCTACGCCCACCTGCCCGTTCCGGACTGACCCTCGAAGGACACGCACGGCACGCCCGCCCCTCGCCGCCTACCGTGACGGGCCGCCCCCGCTATCGGAGCGTGGAGGGGACGTCGAACGTGGCGACGACGGCCTGCCAGACCTTCTTGGCGGACTCGCCGTCGGCGAGGGCCTGCTCGATGGTGCGGCCGTCCAGTTCGGCCATGACGTAGTCCTTGGCGACGCTCTCGGCATAGGCCTCGCCGAACTGCTGCCTCATCCGATCCCAGAAGACTGTGAGCCGCACCTGTCCACGCTATCCGACGGACCGGCCCCCCAAGGACCGCACGATCTCACCGGGCACCCCGGTACCGGTCTCCTGGCGGTGCAGGCCGGTCAGGTAGCGCTCGACCGCTTCGATGACGCGGGCCGTCCGGTAGGACGGGAAGACGTCGAACGCGTGCTGAGCGCCCTTCATTTCTGCGTAGATGACGGGTGCGGCTGAGACGTCCCGTAGCTGTTCGACGAATCGGTGTGCCTCCGCCACGGGGATTAGTGAGTCGCGGCTGCCGTGGACGACGAAGAAGGGCGGCACGTCCTCGCGGATGTACGTGACCGGGGAAGCCTTGGCGTACACCTCCGGGTTGGCAGCGAAAGGCTGCTTGATGACCATCCGTTCCAGGAGGTGTGTGGAGCCCATGGGACGTGGCCATGGCCCGGCCTCGAAGAAGTTGTAGACGCCGTAGAACGGGACGGCCCCGCGCACGGTCGTGTCGACGTCCTCGAAGCCCGGCTGGAATTCCGGCAGGTTCGCGGTCAGCGCGACCATCGCGGTGAGGTGCCCACCAGCCGAGCCGCCCGTCACGCACAGGAAATCGGGGTCGGCTCCGTATTCCTCGGCGTGCTGCCTGTACCAGGCGATGAAGTACTTGAGGTCGATCAGGTGCTCGGGCCAGGTGGCGCGTGGGCTCAGCCGGTAGTTGACGTTGAAGCCGACCCAGCCCTGGACGGCCATGTGGTTGAGGAGCGGCAGCCCTTGCTCGCGCTTGTCCCCGATCACCCACCCACCGCCGTGAATCTGCATGAGCCCGGGGCGCAACCGGCCCTCACCATCGGGACGGTAGACGTCCACTTTCAGGCGCAGCCGTCCGTCCTCCCTGTACACGATGTTGCGTTCGACGCGCACGCCCCTGCGCGGGATCAGGCACAGCGGCGGCACGACCAAGTGCGCGAGCGGATAACGGGGGGCGTCCTCCGGATCCAGGTCGAGGGGTGCGCCGCAGTCCCGCAGGGTGACGACCGTACGGCGGGTGGCGAAAATCGTGGCCGCGAGACCCGCCATGCCAGCGACGGCAAGGACGAGCCCAAGCCAGCCTGCCCAGCCGTCCAGTCCGCCGAACACGGCTGTGAGCGTGGTCGCCACCGCCCAGAGGGCGAGCACATGCGGAGCCATCTCGATGGTCAGCCAACCGCAGAAGAAGCTGGGCACGAGCAGGACGATGTCGCGCCGGGGAGAGTGCGCGTTGGCCGCGGCCAGAGCGAACAGGATCCCGAGAGCGAGGAGGACGTAGGGCATCGCGGCTCCCTGAAGAGTCCTGAGGGCGGGTGCACTACCCGTAGACCTTGCCCGGACAAGTGCTTGCTTACAATGTGACGCGCGCCACCCGGCGGCGGAATGTCAGACCCGCGAGGCACTATGGCGCCATGGCCGGTGACGTGCTCGAACGCTTCTCTCCCGCGACCCGCGAGTGGTTCGCCGGGGCGTTCGCCGCGCCCACCCCGGCCCAGGCCGGGGCGTGGGAGTCGATCTCGAGCGGCGACGACACGCTCGTCGTGGCGCCGACCGGCTCCGGCAAGACCCTCGCCGCGTTCCTGTGGTCGCTCGACCGGCTCGCGACCGGCGACGACCCGGCCGAGCCGCTGCGCCGCTGCCGCGTCCTGTACGTGTCGCCGCTGAAGGCCCTCGCCGTCGACGTCGAGCGCAACCTGCGCGCACCGCTGACCGGCATCCGGCACGCGGCGCGCCGCCTCGGCCTGCCCGAGCCGGGCGTCCGCGTCGGGATGCGGTCGGGCGACACCCCGGCCGACGAGCGCCGCCGGCTGGCCGTGAAACCGCCCGACATCCTGATCACGACGCCGGAGTCGCTGTTCCTGATCCTCACCTCGCAGGCGCGCGAGTCGCTGCGCGGCGTCGAGACCGTCATCGTCGACGAGGTGCACGCGGTGGCGGGCACCAAGCGCGGCGCGCACCTGGCGCTGTCCCTCGAACGCCTGGACGCCCTGCTCGAACGTCCGGCCCAGCGCATCGGGCTGTCGGCGACCGTCCGACCGACCGACGAGGTGGCGGCCTTCCTGGGCGGGACGAAGCCCGCCGCCGTCGTCCAGCCGCCCTCGGACAAGGTGTTCGACCTCGACATCGTCGTCCCCGTGGAGGACATGGGCGAGGTCGGCCAGTTCGTCGACGACTCCGGCACGGCCGACGCACGCCAGCGCAGCATCTGGCCCCATGTCGAAGACCGTTTGCTCGACCTCATCCAAGCGCACCGCTCCACGCTGGTGTTCGCCAACTCCCGGCGGTTGGCGGAGAGGCTCTGCGGACGCCTGAACGAACTCGCCTACGAGCGTGCGACCGGTGCACCCCTCCCCGAGAACCATTCCCCTGCCGAATTGATGGCCGAGGCGGGGTCGGCCAAGGGCGCGCCTTCAGAAATCGCCCGTGCGCACCACGGTTCCGTGTCCAAGGAGGAGCGGGCGGGCATCGAGAACGCGCTGAAGGAAGGTCGCCTACCGGCGGTCGTGGCGACGTCCAGCCTGGAGTTGGGCATCGATATGGGGGCCGTCGACCTGGTCGTCCAGGTGGAGTCGCCGCCGTCGGTCGCCAATGGGCTCCAACGGGTCGGGCGCGCGGGCCACCAGGTGGGTGCCGTGTCCAAGGGGGTCATCTTCCCCAAGTACCGGGGCGACCTCGTCCAGACGGCGGTGGTGGCCGAACGCATGCGCGGCGGCGAGATCGAGGAACTGCGCTACCCGCGCAACCCGCTTGACGTCCTCGCACAGCAGATCGTCGCCATGGTCGCCATGGACGAGTGGACCGTCGACGACCTGGAGTCGCTGGTCAAGCGGGCGGCCCCCTACGCGACGCTCCCCCGCTCGGCGCTTGAGGCCACCCTGGACATGCTCGCCGGGCGCTATCCCAGCGACGAGTTCGGCGAACTCCGTCCCCGCCTCGTCTGGGACCGCGTGACCGGCATACTGCGCGAACGTCCGGGGGCACAGCGTCTCGCGGTGACCAGCGGGGGGACGATCCCAGACCGCGGCCTGTTCGGAGTGTTCCTCGTCGGTGAGAAGGCGTCCCGGGTGGGCGAACTCGATGAGGAAATGGTCTACGAGTCACGTGTGGGAGACGTGTTCGTCCTCGGCGCGAGTTCGTGGCGCATCGAGGACATCACCCCCGACCGCGTCCTCGTCTCCCCCGCGCCGGGCCAGCCGGGCAAGCTCCCGTTCTGGCACGGCGACACGCTCGGACGTCCCGCCGAACTGGGCCGGGCGCTCGGATCGTTCACCCGCGAGCTGTCCGCCCTGCCCGCGGACGACGCCCGCGCACGCGTCACCGCCGCCGGGCTGGACGACTGGGCCTCCGCCAACCTCGTCTCCTACGTCACCGAGCAGCGGGAGGCCACGGGCCACGTCCCCGACGACCGGACGATGGTCGTCGAACGGTTCCGCGACGAACTCGGCGACTGGCGTATGGTCGTCCACTCGCCGCTGGGCGCGCGGCTGCACGCGCCCTGGGCCCTCGCCATAGCGGGCCGCCTGCGCGAACGGTACGGAGTCGACGGGCAGGCCATGCACGCCGACGACGGCATCGTGATCCGCATCCCCGACATGGACGAGCCACCTGGCCTCGACCTCGCCGTCTTCGACGCCGACGACATCGAGCGCATCGTGGTGGACGAGCTGGGCGGCTCCGCCTTGTTCGCCGCCCGGTTCCGTGAATGCGCGGCGCGTTCACTGCTGCTGCCGCGCCGCCGTCCTGACAAGCGCATGCCGCTCTGGCAGCAACGCCAGCGGGCCGCGCAACTGCTGGCCGTCGCCAGCAAGTACCCGTCGTTCCCCATCGTTCTGGAGACGATGCGGGAATGCCTGCAGGACGTGTTCGACGTCCCTGGCCTGGTGCAGCTCATGCGCGACATGTCCGGACGCAAGGTCCGCATGGTCGAGGTGGAGACGCCCGAGCCGTCGCCCTACGCACGCTCCTTGCTGTTCCGGTACATCGGCGCGTTCATGTACGAGGGCGACTCGCCCCTCGCCGAACGCCGCGCCCAGGCCCTCGCGCTCGACTCTGCGCTGCTCGCCGAACTGCTCGGCCAGGCCGACCTGCGCGAACTGCTCGACCCCGACGCGGTGGCCGAGATCGAACGCGAACTCCAACGCCTCACCGCAGACCGCCGCGCCCGCGACATGGAGGGCGTCGCCGACCTCCTCCGCACCCTCGGCCCGCTAACCACAACGGAAGTCGCCGAACGCACTAATCCCGGCGCACGCACCGGTGCCAGGCAACGCATCGATACCGCCGAAAGCACTGGGCGCACCGAAGCCGAAGACACCGGTATCGCTGAAAGCACCGATGCGGAACGCACCGGCACCGCTGAACACGCCGATGCCGCCGAGCACGCCGAAATCGCCGATACCGAACGCGCCAGCACGGCTGATCGCGCCGATGCCGCCGAGCACGCGGAAGACGCCGGTGCCACCGCGCCCGCCAGTGCCACCGAACTCGCTAGGGCTACCGAGCCTGGCAGGGCCACCGAACGCGCTGGTACCGGCGAAGGCGGCGGGGGTGTCGAGCCCGGGATGCTGGTTCAGGCGTCGCGGTGGTTGGCTGAATTGGAGGCGACGCGGCGGGCGATCCGGGTGCGGATCGCGGGCGAGGAACGGTGGGCCGCGATCGAGGACGCCGGACGGCTCCGCGACGCGCTCGGCGCGCCGCTGCCGGTGGGCATCCCGGAGGCGTTCCTCGAACCGGTCGACGACCCGCTCGGCGACCTGATCTCCCGCTACGGGCGCACCCACGGCCCGTTCCGGGCAGGCGATCCCGCCGCGCGCTTCGGCCTCGGCGTGGCCGTAGTCGTCGAGACGCTGCGCAGGCTGGCCGGAGCCGGACGCGTCGCCGAGGGCGAGTTCCTCCCCGTCGAGACCGTGTCGGGCCCGCTGACCGGCGAATGGTGCGACACCGGCGTGCTGCGGACGCTCCGCCGCCGCTCGCTGGCCCGGCTGCGCGCCGAGGTCGAACCGTCCCCGCCCGAGGCGCTCGGCCGGTTCCTGCCGGTCTGGCACGGCATCACCGGCGGGTCCCGGCTGCGCGGCGTCGACGCGCTCGTCCAGGCGGTCGAGCAGTTGCAGGGCGCGGCGGTGCCCGCGTCCGCGCTGGAGTCGCTGGTGCTGCCCTCGCGCGTGCCCGGCTACTCCCCCGCCATGCTGGACGAGCTGACGTCCGCGGGCGAGGTCGTGTGGGCGGGCCAGGGCGGGCTGCCGGGCGGCGACGGCTGGGTGGCGCTCTACCTGGCCGACACCGCGCCGCTGCTGATGCCGGAGCCCGCGGAGATCACCCTCACGCCCGTCCACCAGGCCGTCCTGGACACGCTCGGCGACGGCGGCGCGCTCTTCTTCCGGACGCTCTCCGACCGCGTCAACCAGCACGTCACCGCCAACGACCCCGACCTCGTGACCGCCGTCTGGGACCTCGTCTGGTCCGGGCACCTCACCAACGACACCATGGCTCCGCTGCGCGCGGCGCTCGGCTCGGGGCGTCCGACGCACCGGTCACGGTCGACCCGTCGTGGACGTCCCGTCATGCCCTCCCGGACGGGTCCGCCCACGGTCGGTGGACGCTGGTGGCCGCTCCCCCAGCGCGAATCCACGGCCACCTTGCGTTCGCATGCACTCGCGGAGGCGCTGCTTGAGCGGTACGGCATCGTCATCCGCGGCGCGGTCGCGGCCGAGCGCACGCCCGGCGGGTTCTCCGCCGTCTACCCGGTGCTGCGGGCGTTCGAGGAGACCGGCCGGTGCCGCCGCGGCTACTTCGTCGAGGGCCTGGGCGCCGCGCAGTTCGCCCTGCCCGGCGCCGTCGACCGGCTGCGGGCGCTCCGTCCAGGACCGGTCGCGCCGGACGACATCTCCGCGCTCTGGGAGACGCCCCCCAAGCCCGCCGACCGGGCGCTCATCCTGGCCGCCGCCGACCCCGCCAACCCGTACGGCGCGGCCCTCCCCTGGCCCGAACGCGACGACGAGGTCGCCAGCGGCCACAAGCCCGGCCGCAAGGCGGGCGCCCTGGTAGCGCTGGTCGAGGGCCGCCTCGTCCTCTACGTCGAACGCGGCGGCCGGACGCTCTTGACCTGGGACGACGACCCCACCGTCCTGCAACCGGCGGTCGACGCACTGGCCCTCGCCGTCCGCGAGGGCGCACTCGGCAAGCTCACCGTCGAACGCGCCGACGGCACAGCGATCACCGACTCCCCGCTAGCCGCCGCCCTGGAATCAGCAGGCTTCCACCCAACCCCCCGCGGCCTCCGCCTCCGCACCTGACCCCCGCGCCGCGTCGTCCAGGGCCGCCTGCCCCGCGGTCTGCGCGGCCGTGCCCAGTCCCTGGAGACGGACGGTCTGAAGCGGTGCCGTCGACGCGGTGCCGTCGACGCGGTGCCGCTGGTGCGAAGGTGGGGTTAGTGGCGGCGGGGCTTGAACATGTTGATCAGGCCGCGGAGGGCTCGTTCGTCGAGGGAGCCGAACGGGTTGTCGTGGACCAGGTACGTCCAGGTCGCCGAAGGGCGTTTCAAGTCGGCGGCGGAGAGGTCTATGCCGTCTTCGGAGGCGGTTAGTTCCTCGAACGCGGTGACGGAGCGCTTGCGGGCGTCGCCGAGGAGGCGTTTGCCTGCTGGGACTGCCTCGCGGTTGAACTCGACCAGTGGGTCCAGGCCCCGGCCTAGAGAGCGCAGGTGGATGCCTTCGCGCAGGTCGGTGAGGAAGGCGAGGTGCTCGGCCCAGCAGCGGTCCAGGTGGTACAGGACGATCTGCCGTGCCGCCGACGCCACCGCCGCGGCCCCCGCGATCTTCACCAGCTCCGCGTGCTTGTCCGGCGCGTCGGCGGACAGGGTCCGGTCGGCGGCGTCGCCGGTCAGGACGGCGGCGCGCTCGGTGAGCACCTCGCGGCGCTGGAGCCCGATCAGCTGGTTGTAGCGCCAGGTGTTGCGGTGCAGTTCGAGGTCGACGCCCTCGGCCACGCGCTGGGCGTGCCCGACGATCCAGTGCGCGCCCTTGTCGGTGATGAGCCCGTCGTCGGCGCCCGCCCGGGTCTTCTCGTCGGGGGCGTAGCGGGTGACGAGGTCGTCCTGGAGGCTCGTGAAGAAGACCGAGCCACCGGGGTCGCCCTGCCGTCCGGCGCGGCCTCTGAGCTGGTCGTCCAGGCGGCTGCTGTGGTAGCGGCCGGTCCCGATGACGAGGAGGCCGCCCGCGTCGGCGACCCGGTCGTGATCGGTGCCCGGCGCCTCCGCCGGGGCCGTGCCGGGCGGCGCGGACGGGCTGCCGCCGAGCCGGATGTCGGTCCCCCGCCCGGCCATCTGCGTGGAGACGGTGATCGCGCCGTGGGCCCCGGCCTCGGCGATGATCGCGGCCTCCTCGGCGTCGTTCTTGGCGTTGAGGACGACCCGGTCCAGCCCGGCGCGGGCGAGCCTGCGCGCGAGCCGCTCGGACTCGGCGACGTCCCCGGTGCCGACCAGGACCGGGCGCCCGGCGGCGTGCGCGGCGGAGATCGCCTCGACGATCGCGACCTCCTTGTCGGCGGAGGTCGCGTAGAGGCGGTCGGGCTCGTCGTCGCGGACGCACGGCCGGTTCGGCGGCACGACCGCGATCTCCAGCGAGTAGAACTCGGTGAGCTGGCCGGATACGGCCATCGCCGTCCCGGTCATGCCGCACCGGACGGGATAGCGCCCGACCAGTTCCTGGACGGTGATCGAGTCGAGGATCTCGCCGCTCGGCGACGCGGCGAGGGCCTCCTTCGCCTCGACGGCCGCCTGGAGGCCGTCCGGCCAGCGCTGCAGCAGCGCGACCCGGCCGCGCGACTCGCTGATCAGCTTGACCTCGCCGTTCCGGACGATGTAGTCGACGTCGCGGCTCAGCAGCACCTCGGCGTGCAGGGCGACGTTGACGGCGGTCAGGACGGCGAGGTTCTCCTGCGCGTAGAGGTCGAGGTCGAGGACGCGCTCCACCTCGCGCGCCCCCGCCGGGGTGAGCTGGACGTTCCGCGACTCGTCGTCGGCGGCGTAGTGCAGGCCGGGCCGCAGCCGCCGGACGAGGTCGGCGTACCGGGGGTCGGCGGCGTCGAGGTCGGCGGCGCCCGCGAGGACGAGCGGCACCATGGCCTCGTCCACCAGCACCGAGTCGGCCTCGTCGATCAGCGCGACGGACGGCTCGGGCAGCACGACGTCGCCGGCGTCGACGGCGAGCCGGTCGCGGAGGAGGTCGAAGCCGATCTCGCTGACCGGGGCGTAGGCGACGTCCGCGCGGTAGGCGGCGCGCCGCTCGTCCGGCGTGGACGACTGCCCGACCCACCCGACGGTGACGCCGAGCATCGCGTACAGCGGTCCCATCCACTCGGCGTCACGCCGCGCCAGATAATCGTTGACGGACATCACGTGAACCTGGCGTCCGCGCAAGGCGTATCCGGCGGCGGCGAGGGCGCCGGAGAGCGTCTTGCCCTCGCCGGTCGCCATCTCGGCCACGTGTCCGGACAGCAGCGCGAGCGTCCCGACGAGCTGGACGTCGAACGGCCGCTCGCCGAGCGTCCGCCGGGCGGCCTCGCGGCCGAGCGCGCACAGCTCGGCGAGGTCCTCCTCGCGGCGGAGGGCGGACGCGGCGGCGGTCAGCTCTTCGTCGGACAGCGCCCGGGCGCTGTCCTCGCGCTCGGCGGCCGCGGCGACCAGGGCGCGGAAGGGCGCGAGGTCGACGCTTCCGGGCTTCTGCACGAGCCGCCGCAGCCGCTCACGCAGCGCCATGGCACACCCTCGGTCGATCGGTCACGGTTCCCCCAACGGGCCGGTGCGTGACTGCGTTCCCACCATGATCCCAGGGCGCGACCCGCCTGTGGACCGAGGCCCTTCTCCCCACTTGGTCTGACACCGATTTCATTCCTCGGACGGATCCCTGACGAGTCTCTCGTTTGAGACCATGGGTTCATCACGGGGTTGCGGTGGCGGGGGGAACGCCGCCGCGGAACGGGGTTTCACCATGACACCTACGGCACGCAAGGCCGCCGCGCTCCGGCGCAGGCGCCAGATCATCAGTCAGACCGTCATCGACAGGGCGCTGAACGACCCGCGGCGCCTCCCGGAGCCGGCCGAGGCGACGTCCGCCAAGTAGGCAGGCCCGGACATCGGGGAAAATCCAGCGAGCGCCTCCGCCGTCGGCGGGGGCGCTTTCGCGTTCTCAGAGCTCAGAGCCCGTCCTGCAAAGGCCGGGGCCGCGCAGGGTCAGGACGCGCCCGCCGTCGAGAACACGTCGTCACGGGCCTGCACCAGCGCCGCGTACAGCGCTCCGCGCAGGACGGGGTTGCCCTCCACCCGGGTGACCGACACGGTCGGGCTGGTCGGGCTGATCCGCCCGACGATCTCCTCGATGCGGAGGGCGAGAGGCCGTCCGCCCGCCCGCCCGAGGCTGCCGGACAGCACCACGAGCCCCGGGTCGAGGACGATGTTCACCGAGGTCACGCCGTACGAGATGCGCCGGGCGAGATCGTCCAGGAACGCGCCGCCCCGGGTCTCGTCGGCGGCCGCCGCGCGCACGCACTCCACGGCGGTCGGCTCGGTGACGCCATGCTCGTGGGCGAGGGAGCGGACCGCGTCCGCGCCGACGAGGGCGCCGTAGCCGCCCGCGAGGGTCGGGATCCCCCAGGACGTCGACTCGGTGACGCCCTCGTCCACGGGGGCGCGGCGGGCGGAGCCGATCGGCAGCGGGGCGCCCGGCACGGGCAGGTACCCGATCTCGCCCGCGCCGCCCCACCGGCCGCGGTGCAGCCGTCCGCCGAGCATGACGGACAGACCCATGCCTCGGTCCAGCCACATCAGCGCGAAGTCGGGCGTGTCGTAGGCGACGCCGTAGGCCCGCTCGGCGATGGCGGCGAGGTTCACGTCGTTCTCGATGGTCACGGGACGGCGCAGGTCGGTCCGCAGCGCGGCGAGGACGCCCTCGTGCCAGGCGGGCAGGTCGAAGGAGAACTGCACGTCGCCGGAACGGGGGTCGACGACGCCGGGGGTGCCGATCACGAAGGCGCTCAACCTGGACAGCGCGACGCGGGCGGAGCGGCACGCCTTCACGACGGCGCTGTGCACCATCTTCACCGGCTCGTCGGCGCCGTTCGGATCCACGGTGACCTGGGCGACCAGGCGCCCGGTGATGTCGGCGACGCCAGCGGTGACGCCGTCCGGCCCGACCTCCAGGCCCGCGACATAGGCACTGGACGGGACGACCGCGTACAGCGCGGCGTTCGGGCCGCGGCCCCCCGCCTGCGAACCGACGACCGAGACCAGCCCGCGGTCCTCCAGGCGCGACAACAGCTGGGAGGCGGTTACCTTGGAGAGCCCGGTGTGCTCACCGATCTGCGCGCGGGTCAGCGGACCCTGGCGCACGAGCAGGTCCAGGGCCGCGCGATCGTTGAGCTCGCGCAGCAGCCTCGGCGTTCCCGGGCGGTTGGCGACCATGCTGGTACCCCTCGATGTCTCAATCCGCTAACGGCAGGTTTTGTTTAGGAAAGTTTCTTGTTAGTTTACGCCCAAGCGCCGACCGGTCCGGTACCCCGGGCCGGGGGCGCGCGCAGAGCGCGGACTGGCGAGCAGGGCGCCCGCGAGCGTTGCGAACGCGAGAGGGGCATGGCTGGGACCCTAAAGGGTCGCCATCTCCCCTCGCACCGCAGGCCACAAGGCCGCGCGAGGCGATGCCGGAAAGGATCCCCAGTGAAGTACATCAAGGTTGCGGCTACGGTGGCCGCGATCGCCCTGGCCGCCACGGCCTGCGGCGGCGACGACAAGGACGACAAGGGGAGCGCGGGGGCGAAGGACCCGGCTCAGCTCAAGGTCTGGATGATGGGCGAGGGAACGCCGGAGCAGACGAAGTTCCTGGACACCGTCGAGGCCGACTTCAAGACCAAGCACCCGAACACCGACGTGCAGATCAAGTACGTCCCGTGGCCGCAGGTCGCGACCACCTTCCAGAAGGCGGCGGCCGGCGGCGAGGGCCCGGACGTCACCGAGCTGGGCAACACCGACGTCCAGTCGCACATCGAGCAGGGCAACCTCGCCGAGATCAGCGACGAGTTCGGCGGCTGGGCCGACGGCAAGACGCTGAACAAGACCGCGCTGGAGAACGACCAGGCGAACAGCAAGACCTACGCGGTGCCGTGGTACGGCGGCGTCCGGGCCGTCTGGTACCGCACGGACTGGTTCCAGGAGCTGAACATCCAGCAGCCGAAGACCTGGGCCGAGCTCTCCGCCGCGGCGAAGAAGATCCAGGACTCCAAGAAGGTGCCGGGCATCGGCGTCCCGAGCGACCAGACCAACGCCCTCCTCAGCTTCATCTGGGGCAACAACGGCGAGGTCGCCACCAAGGACAACGACGCCTGGAAGGGCCAGCTCGACCAGCCCGCCGCCGTCGAGGCGGTCACCTTCTACGCCGGCCTCGTCAACAAGGACAAGGTCGCGCCGGAGAAGTACATCGGCAAGAACGAGCTGGAGGGCCCGCAGCGCGACTTCGCGCTCGGCAAGCTCGGCATGTACTTCGACGGGAGCTGGTCTCTCAAGGAGATGAAGAAGATCTCCGCGAAGAACGAGGCCAAGTGGGGCGTCTTCCCCATTCCCAGCAAGGCCGGCGGGAACGCTCCCGTGATGGCGGGCGGCTCCGACCTCGCCGTCTGGAAGGACAGCAAGGCCAAGGGCGCGGCGTTCGACTACATCACCGTGCTGAACAACGCCAAGAACGCCAAGGCGTGGGCCGACTACAGCGGCTTCTCGTCCATGCGCTCCGACGTGTCGTTCAGCGACCCGAAGCTGCAGATCTTCACCCAGATCGCGACGAACACCAAGTTCCCGCCGATCAGCGCCGGGTGGGGCGAGTTCGAGCAGGCCAAGAAGGTGCTGCCGAACGCGGTCAAGGCGATCATGCAGGGCAAGCCCGCGGACGCGGAGATGAAGAAGGCGAACGAGCAGGCCAACACCCTGCTGAACCCGTGATACCCGGCTGATCGGAACGTCCATGCTCGACACCGCACCCGCGGTGGGCAAGGCGCCCGGCCGGAGATCTTCCGGCCGGGCGCGGTCCCGCCGCAGGCCCCGATTCGGGCCGTACCTGCTGATCGCGCCGACCGCGATCGTGATCGCCGTCCTGATGTTCTGGCCCATGATCCAGATAGGGACCATGTCGTTCCAGAAGGTCGGCAACCGCCAGTTGCGCGGGGAGCCGGCCGAGCAGGTCGGGACGGAGAACTTCGACAAGATCCTCAACGACCCCTTCTTCTGGCAGACCCTCCGGCACACGGTGCTGTTCGCCGTCGTCGCCGTGGCCCTCACCATGGTCGTCGGCACGCTGGTGGGGCTACTGCTCAACAAGCTCGGCAAGAAGATGTCGTCCTTCGTCGCGGGCGGCGTCATGGTCGCCTGGGCGACCCCGCCGGTGACCGCGGCGATCATCTTCAGCTGGCTGTTCGGCTCGACCGGCGGCGTCGTCAACTGGTTCCTCGACCTGCTGCCGAACTTCCTCGTCGGCGGCGGCTGGGACGACTACAACTGGTTCGCGACCCCGCTGTCCACCTACACCGTTCTCACCGTGTGCGTCGTCTGGCAGGCGTGCCCGTTCGTCGCGGTGTCGGTGCTCGCGGGACTGAAGAGCGTCCCCGGCGAACTGTACGAAGCGGCCCGGGTGGACGGCTCGGGCCCGTGGCGGACGTTCTGGAGCCTCACCTACCCGATGCTCAAGCCGATCTTCCTCGTGCTGGTCGTGATGTCGATCATCTGGGACTTCAAGGTCTTCACGCAGCTCTTCATCATGTCCGGGCTGGCCAACCGCGACGCCTTCAACCTGTCGCTGTACGCCTACTCGGAGGCCTTCGGGTCGATGAATCCGAAGCTCGGCATGGGCTCGGCGATCGCGCTCGTGCTCACGATCATCCTGCTCATCGTCACCGCTCTCTACGTGCGGGTCATGGTCCGACAGGGGGAGATGAAGTGACGTCCACGACGGCGCGGCGCCCCGGTCCGCGGCCCGCCGCGCACGCGGGCGGCCGCCGCCCCGGCGCCTCGAAGCGCTGGCGCAAGTTCCTGCTCAACGGGACGGGCCTGCTCGTCTTCATCTTCGCGGTCTTCCCGGTGTTCTGGATGGTCTCCACGGCCTTCAAGCCGAACACCGAGATCTTCAGCACGACGCCGAAGCCGTTCCCGTCCCACCCGACGCTCGCGCACTTCGACCTCGTCCTGAACGGCGGCATCGCCGAGGTCTCCTTCTGGGAGTACTTCCGCAACAGCGCGATCCTGGCCCTCGTCACGGTCGTCGTGTCGAGCCTGCTCGCGCTGATGGCCGCCGTCGCGGTGGCGCGGTTCCGCTTCCGGTTCCGCACCACGTTCCTGGTCATGCTGCTGGTGGTCCAGATGGTGCCGCTGGAAGCGCTGGTCATCCCGCTCTTCCTCGACCTCAAGCAACTGGACCTGCTGAACAGCCTGGCCGGTCTCTCGATCGTCTACATCGGTTTCGCCGTGCCGTTCGCGATCTGGATGCTGCGGGGATTCGTCGCCGCGGTGCCGCGCGAACTGGAGGAGGCCGCCGCCATCGACGGCGCCGGCCCGATCCGCACGTTCTTCCGCGTCATGCTCCCGCTCGTCGCGCCCGGACTGGTCGCGACCAGCATCTTCTCGTTCATCACCGCGTGGAACGAGTTCATCTTCGCGTTCACGTTCCTCGACGACCAGAACAAGTACACCCTCCCGATCATGCTGCAGTTCTTCTTCGGCCGCAGCGGAAACGCATGGGGGCCCATCATGGCGGCGTCGACGCTGCTGACCATTCCCGTGATCGCCTTCTTCCTGCTCGTCCAGCGCCGAATGGTGTCCGGACTCACCGCCGGGGCGGTGAAGGGGTGACGACCGACGACATCGTGACCGCGGCCGAGATCGACCGGCTCGCCCGCGGCACGCTCCTGCCCTCCTTCCCCGGTCCGACCGCGCCCCGCTGGGTGCTCGACGAGCTTGAGGCCGGCCTCGGCGGCGTGACGCTGTTCGCGCTGACCGGGAACGTCCCGAGCCCGGAGTCCCTCGCCGCGCTCACCGCGCAGATGCGCAAGGCCGGCGACCCGTTCGTGACCATCGACGAGGAGGGCGGCGACGTCACCCGGCTCGGCGGCCACCGGGCGGGCAGCCCCTACCCGGGCAACGCGGCGCTCGGCGCCGTGGACGACCCGGAGCTGACCCGGCGGATCTACCGCTCGCTCGGCGCCGAGCTCGCCGAGGTCGGCGTCAACTTCAACTTCGCGCCGTCGGTGGACGTCAACACCGCCGACGACAACCCGGTGATCGGCACCCGCTCGTTCGGCGCCGACCCCGAGCTGGTCGCGCGGCACGCCGCCGCGTCCGTCGCGGGGACGCAGGAGGCGGGCGTCGCCGCCTGCGCGAAGCACTTCCCCGGCCACGGCGCGACCGTGGACGACTCGCACCTGTCCATCCCGCTCGTCGACGCCGACCTGGAACTGCTGGACCGGCGCGAGCTGGTCCCGTTCCGGGCGGCGATCGAGGCCGGTACCCGCGCGGTGATGACCGGGCACCTCAACCTGCCCGCCATCACCCGCGGAGTGCCGGCGACCCTCTCCCCCGAGGCGATCACCGGGCTGCTCCGCGAGCACCTCGGCTACCAGGGCGTGATCGTCACCGACGCGCTGGACATGGAGGGCGCGAGCGGCGCGATCGGCATTCCCGAGGCGTCCGTGCGGGCCCTCATCGCGGGCGCCGACCTGCTCTGCCTCGGCCCGAACGAGCACGCCGAGACGGTCGCGGCGACGCTCGCCGCGATCGGCGAGGCCGTCCGCACCGGCCGGCTCGCGCCGGAGCGGCTGTGGGACGCCGGGGAGCGCACCCGGCGGCTGAAGGAGTGGCTCGCGGGCAGCACCTCCGCCGTCGTCGACCGCGCCGCCGGGCTGGAGGCCGCGCGCCGCGCCGTCCGGGTGTCGGGCTCGCTGCCCGGCTGGGACGCCGCGCCGCTCGTCGTCGAGACCGAGTCGAGCGGCAACATCGCGGTCGGCCCGACCCCGTGGGGCCTCGGTCCGTGGGCGCCGGACGCTGTTCGAGCGGACGGCGCGGACGGAACGGTGGAGAAGGTCTTGGACCGTGCCAAAGACCGCGGTCTGATCATCGTGCTGCGGGACGCGCACCGCCACGCCGGCCAGCGCGCGCTCGCCAACGCGCTGCTGACGGCCCGTCCCGACACGGTGGTGGTGGAGATGGGCCTCCCGGTGTGGCGTCCCGGCTCGGCGGTGTACGTGGCCACCTACGGCGCCGCCGCCGCCAACGCCCAGGCCGCCGCCGAGCTGCTCGGCCTGACGGCCGCGGTCTGACCGCGGCCTGATGGCGAACCAACCGTGAACCGACCGTGAACCGACCGCGTCCGTCCCCCCGGCCGAGCCCGTGCGGCCCGGCCGGGGGCGCCGGAACGCGGCCCGCCGACCCGTGGCGCGCCCGCCGGACAAGAGCCCGGTTCCGGCGGGCGTGTCACGCTCACGGCGGCCCCGCCGGTCCGAGCGGTGCGGACGACAAGGGATAATGCGTACATGCGATTGTCCGCCCGGGTCGACTACGCCTTGCGCGCCTCCGCCGAGCTGGCGGTCGCCGGGTCCCGCCCGGTGACCGCGGTGCAGCTCGCCGAGGCGCAGCAGATACCGCCCAAGTTCCTGGAGAACATCCTCGGCCAGCTGCGCCGGTCCGGTCTCATCCGGAGCCAGCGGGGGCCCGAGGGCGGCTACTGGCTGGCGCGCCCGGCCGAGGAGATCTCCCTCGCCGACATCATCCGCGCCATCGACGGGCCGCTGCTCGGCGTCCGGGGCGAGCGCCCCGAGCACGTCGGGTACGAGGGGCCCGCGAGCTCCCTCCAGGAGGTGTGGATCGCGCTGCGCGCCAGCGAGCGCTCCATCCTGGAGCAGGTCATGCTCTCCCACATCGCGGCGGGCGAGCTGCCGGAGCCCGTCCGCAAGCTCACCGAGGACCCGTCCGCCTGGGAAAGCCCCTCCTTCATCTGAGTCCCCATGCCGGAAGGTGACGTCGTCTGGCTGACCGCCCGCAGGCTGCGCGAGGCGCTCGCCGGGCGGCCGCTCACGCGCTCGGACTTCCGCGTCCCCCGGCTCGCGACCGCCGACCTGCGCGGCCGGACGGTCCTCGCCGCCGAGCCGCGCGGCAAGCACCTGCTCATCCGGGTGGAGGGCGGGCTGACCGTCCACACGCACCTGCTGATGGAGGGGCGCTGGCGGATCGGCCGGGCCGGTTTCCCGTGGGGGGACGACCCCCCACACCCCCCGAACCGGAGAGGGCCCGCGCCGCGCGACCACCGCGTCCGGCTCGTGCTGGCCAACACCGAGTGGCAGGCGGTGGGCTACTCCCTCGGCCTCGTGGAGCTGCTGCGGACCGCCGAGGAGGACAGGGCGGTCGGCCATCTCGGGCCCGACCTGCTCGACCCGTCGTGGGACGCGGGGCTCGCGGCCGAGGCGGTCGCCCGGCTGGCCGGGCTGCCCGACCGGGCGATCGGCGAGGCGCTGCTCGACCAGACGCTGCTCGCCGGGATCGGGAACGTCTACAAGGCCGAGATCCTGTTCCTGCGGGGCGTGCATCCGTGGGCCGCCATGAGGGACGTTCCCGACCTGCAAGGGCTGGTGGAGCTCGCTCACCGGCTCCTGGACCTCAACAAGGCGCGGCACGGCCACATCACGACCGGTGACCTGGGACGGGGCCGCGAGCACTGGGTGTACGGGCGGGCCGGGCGGCCCTGCCGCCGCTGCGGCGCCCGGATCGAACGCCGCGACCAGGCGTCCCGGGTGGGCGAGCGGGTCACGTTCTGGTGCCCGCGCTGCCAGCCGGCCCCCGCCTAGCGGACACGGTCGGCGCCCGCCCGGCCGCCCCCGGGACGTGCGGGCGGGTCGCCGCCTGATCTCTCGCGGGTCGCCGGATCCTGCGCCCGTCCTCCGCATCCTCGGTCGGAGACCGTTCCAAGTCAATTCTCGGGTTTTCTTATCGATCCCCCAGCTCTACCTTGGGGAAATGACCTTGGACGATCTCCGCGTGTTCGTGGCCGTCTGCGCGGCGGGCAACCTCAGCGCCGTCGCCCGCGACCTGTCGTGCAGCCAGTCGGCGGTCAGCCAGCACGTCAAGCGGCTCGAACGGGAGACGGGGCTCGCCCTGCTGGAGCGGCGGCCGCGCGGCGTCGTGCCGACCGGGGCGGGGCGCGTCCTGGAGCGGGCCGCCGCGGAGGGCATCGCCGGGCTGGACGCGGCGCTGCGCCGCCTCGACGACCTGCGCCGCGGCGTCGGCGGGACGGTCCGCGTCGCGACCGGGGCGACGACCGTCCGGCACTTCATGGCGGCGGGCGTGGCCGCGTTCCGCGAGCGCCGCCCCGAGACGGCGCTCCAGTTCGAGACGGCCGGGTCCAGCCGCCGGTGCCTGGAGGCCGTCCGCGCGCACGCCGCCGACCTGGCGTGGGTGACGGTCGGGCCGCCGCTGGACGGCGTCGAGCAGCGCCCGTCCCGCGAGCTGCCCTGGATGCTCGCCGTCCACTCCGGCGACCCGCTGGCGGAGCGGGCGTCCGTCGCGCCGGCCGACCTGTCCGGCATCCGGCACATCGAGCTGCCGGAGCACTCGACGTCCCGCGTCCACCTGGAGGCGCACCTCGGACGGCACGGGGTGCGGCTGACGTCCACGACGAGCGTCGCCGACTGGGACACCGCCCTGCTGCTCGCCGAGCTGGGCCTCGGCCACGCGATCCTGCCCGCGCTGCCCGGCTGGGGACGCGGGCGGGGCGGCGTCCGGCTCGTCCCGATCCCGGACCTGCCGCCGCTCGCGGCCGGGTGGGCCGCCCGCCGGTGGGACGCGCTCAGCCCGCTCGCCGCCGAGTTCGCGGAGACCGTCCTCGCGCACCTGCCGCCCTGACCGCGCCCGCGACGGGAAACGGCGAAGCCCCGGTCCCCGCCGTGACGGCGGCGGGGACCGGGGCTTCGTCGCGTCCCGGACGTCCGGGACGCGGGACGTGTCAGACCTGCGCCTGGAACATCCAGTGCTGCTTCTCGAGCTGCGCGGTGAGGCTGATGAGCAGGTCCTGGGTGACCTGGTCGGGCTCGTCGGTCGCCTCGATCCGCTCGCGGAACCGCGCGATGATCTGCGCGAGGATGTCGGTGATCGCGGCGACGACCTTGTCGTCGGCGAGGTACCCGGCCTCCAGCTGCGCGAGGGCCGTGCGGTCCGCCACCGTGCGGGAGCGTCCGTCGGGGTTCAGGCCGATCGCGACGGCGCGCTCGGCGACGTCGTCCTGACCGGTGCGAGCGAGGGCGACGATCTCGTCCAGGTGCTCGTGAACGACCTTGAAGTTGCGCCCGGTGAGGTTCCAGTGGGCCTGCTTGGCGAGCAGCGACAGATCGATGAGGTCGATGAGGGAGCCCTGGAGGGCGTCCCCGGTGACCTTGAGGGCCTCGTCGCTGAGGGGGCTCTTGACGGCCGCCATGATGGGCTCCTTCCGCGTCGTTACGGTTGTCCGCCTACAACACGGGACCATCCCCGCAAATGCCGCGCTCATACGTGAGGCCGCGCACACCGCGCGGCCTCAGCTCGGGCGGGACGGCACGGGAGGGCGAACCCCCCGCACGTGCCCCGCGGACGAGGAATGTGCGGAAATCGCGGAGCGTCAGGCGGCGACCATGTCGCCGCGGAACTCCCCGGTGATCTCCTCGGGCGTCTCCGGGATGCGCTCGGTGGGGATGCGCTCGTGCTCCGGCGCGCCCGCCATGACCGGCTCGTGCTGCAGCTCGGCGAGGGCGAGTTGGTCCGCCACTTCCCTGAGCACGTGCGACAGCGGGACCCCGAGTGCCTTGCAGATCGAGGAGAGCAATTCCGAAGAAGCCTCTTTCTGCCCCCGTTCGACCTCGGACAGGTAGCCGAGTGACACCCGCGCCGCCGCGGACACCTCACGGAGGGTGCGTCCCTGGCGCAGCCGCAGCTGCCGCAGTACGTCACCGAGCAGCTGGCGAAGCAGGACCATCGTCTCGCTCCCTCCCTCAGTTCGGACCATCTGCCGGTTCCACCGTACCCGCCTTGACGGCGGCCATGGCAGACCGTTGATTTCGTGTTCGCTCGGAACGTAACGCTGTAATCAGCCCGGATCTTCCCGATCTTCCCGAGCCGGGTCGTCCGGATCCGGTTCGGGAAGCCCGACCAGGACACGTCTCAGCAGCTCAAGGGCGTGGACGACGGTCATCCGCCGGATCACCGCCCGGGTCTCGGGCCCGGCTCCGGGCACGGGAAGTCGCGGCGCGGCCACGATGGGCGATTTTCCGGGACCGGCCACGCCGATGTAGACCGTTCCGACCTCCTGGCCGTCCTGCGGCTCGGGTCCGGCGACTCCGGTCACGGCGAGCCCGTACGTCGCGCCGAGCGCGTCCCTGGCGCCCGCCGCCATCGCGGCGGCCACGTCCGGGTGGACGGCCCCGTGCTCTTCGAGGAGGCCCGCGGGGACGCCGAGCATGCCCCGCTTCGCGTCCGTGGCGTACGTCACGAGGCCGCCGGCGAACGTCGCCGACGAGCCGGGCATCGCGGTCAGCTCCGCGCCGATGAGGCCGCCGGTGAGCGACTCGGCCGTCGCGACCGTCGCGGACCGCTCGGCGAGCAGCCGGTGGACGACCCGGTCCAGCGACTCGTCCTCGGCCCCGTACACCGCGGATCCGAGCAGCTCCCGGACGCGCGCCTCGACGTCCGCGAGCCGTCCGGCGGCGTCCCTGCCCGCGACCGTGATGCGGACCTTCACCTCGGCGGGATCCGGCAGGTAGGCGAGCCGGACGCCGTCCATCTCCTCCACCTCTGCGAGCCGCGACGCGACGACCGACTCCCACATCCGCGCGGTGCGCAGGGTGCGGCGCGCCACCGCGGGCAGCCCGGCGATCTCCTTCAGCTCCGGCAGGACGACCTCGTCGGTGATCGTCCGCATCTCGAACGGGACGCCGGGCAGCGCGTACACGATCCCGCCGGGCAGCTCGACGCGCAGGCCGGGCGCCGACCCGGCCGAGTTGCGCAGGATCCGCGCGCCCTCGGGGACGTCCGCCATGCGCAGCGCCATCGGCCGCAGCTCGCGCCCGGCCCGCGCGACCCGCTCGCGCAGCCGCCGCTCCAGGCCCGCGTCCCGGACGAGCGCCACCCCCGCCGCCTCGGCGAGCGCGTCGCGGGTCAGGTCGTCGTAGGTGGGGCCGAGCCCGCCGGTCGTGATCACCGCGTCGGCGCGGCCGAGCGCGGCCCGCACCGCCTCGACGATGACGTCCAGCTCGTCGCCGACGACCACGCTGCGGGTGACGTCGACTCCGTGGTCGGCGAGCCGGCGGCCGAGCCAGGCGGCGTTGCCGTTGACCGTGTCGCCGAGGAGCAGCTCGTCCCCGACGGTGAGCAGTTCGACCCGCATCGCGTCCTCGTTTCGGCGGTCCAGGTTTCGGCGGTCCAGGGGCTGGGTGCCGGGCGTCCCGAATCTACCGGCGGCCCGGTCGCGGGACGGACCTGCCCACCCGCCGGTTGACGGGAGAAGAAGTCCGAATGCGGACGACGGCCCCGGCCGAAGATCGAACCGGTCCAACCCGATTTCCCATTTCCGTCGCCGAAGAAAAGGGAGGGCCGCGCATTGTGCGCCGTGCGCCCGCCTCGTCCGACAGTGCGCGCGGCGGGCATGGCGGACGGGACGCGCATCGTCGCCGCGACCCGCCCGGCCCCCGCCCGACCCTTTCGGGAATCGCAGGTCACATTGTGAGTCAGACCTCATTCCCCCGATTCGTCCGCGGGGAGGATCACGAGGATAATCGTGCATCGCGGCGCCGCGATCGGGGCTGCGGGGCCACGACCGGGGTGGGCGTGGTCCCGCAGCCCACCTCGAACCCCGGTCAGGAGGCGGCGGGCCCGCGGCGCAGCCGCCATGCCTGGACGACGTAGTCCGCACCCGTGACGACGGTGACGACCAGCGCGGCGCCCATCGTGGCCCAGCGCAGCGGGTCGAGCGGTCCGGGCAGGATGTACAGGCCGATCGCGATGACCTGGAGCATCGTCTTCAGCTTGCCGCCCTTGCTCGCCGGGATCACGCCGCGCCGGATCACGATGAACCGCAGCACCGTGATGCCGATCTCGCGGGTCATGATCACGGCGGTGACCCACCACCACAGCTCCCCCATCAGCGACAGGCTGACGAGCGCCGCGCCGGTGAGCGCCTTGTCGGCGATCGGGTCGGCGATCTTGCCGAAGTCGGTGACCAGGCCGCGGGCCCGGGCCAGATCGCCGTCGATCTTGTCGGTGATCGAGGCGGCGGCGAACACGGCGAACGCGGCGAGCCGCCAGCCGTCGCCGTCCAGGAACAGGAACCAGACGAACACCGGCACCAGCGCGATGCGCACGAGGGTCAGCGCGTTCGCGACGTTCCAGACGCCGGCGGGCGGCGGGCCCTGCGAGCCCGCGACCGGGTCCGGGGTGCCCGCGATCACGACACGTCCGCGGTCAGGTCCACGCCGTCGCTGCCGGTCACCCGGGCCGCGACGATCTCGCCGAGGGTGAGCCCGGCGCCGCGGACGCGGACCGTCCCGTCCACCTCCGGCGCCTGGTGCTCGGCGCGGCCCTCGACGAGGCCGTCGTCCGCCTTGTCCTCCAGCAGGACGCTGACCGCCGTGCCGATCCGGTCCTCGGCGCGCTGCGCGGTCAGCTCGTCGGCGAGGCTCGACAGCTCCTCGACGCGGGCGGCGACCTCCGCGGCGTCGAGCTTGCCGTCGAGGTCGGCGGCCTCGGTGCCGTCCTCGTCGGAGTAGCCGAACACGCCGATCGCGTCGAGCCGGGCGGCGGACAGGAACTCGGCCAGTTCGTCGACGTCGTCCTCGGTCTCGCCGGGGAACCCGACGATGAAGTTCGACCGGACGCCCGCCTCGGGCGCCAGCTCGCGGATCCGGTCGAGCAGGCCGAGGAACCGCTCCCGGTCGCCGAACCGACGCATCGACCGCAGCACCGGGCCGCTCGCGTGCTGGAACGACAGGTCGAAGTAGGGCGCGACGCCCGGCGTCCCGCAGATCGCCTCGATCAGGCCCGGCCGCGTCTCGGCGGGTTGCAGGTAGCTCACCCGGACGCGCTCGATCCCGTCGACGGCGGCGAGTTCGGGCAGCAGCTTCTCCAGCGCCCGAAGGTCGCCGAGGTCCTTGCCGTAGGACGTCGAGTTCTCGCTGACGAGGAACAGCTCGCGCACACCGTGCCCGGCGAGCCACCGCGCCTCCGCCAGCACCTCCGCGGGCGGACGCGACACGTACGCGCCGCGGAACGCCGGGATCGCGCAGAACGTGCACCGCCGGTCGCAGCCGGACGCCAGCTTCAGCGGCGCGACCGGGCCGCCGCCGAGCCGCCGCCGCAGCACCCGCGGACCGGACGCGGGCGCCACCCCGTCCGGGAGGTCCTCGGGCCCGTGCCCCGGGATCGCCACCGCCGCCGACGCGCGCTCCACCGGGCTGATCGGCAGCAGGACGCGCCGGTCGCGCGGCGTGTGCGCGTCCCTTCTGCGCCCGGCGAGGACGTCGTCGAGCCGGTCGCCGATGTCGGCGTAGTCGTCGAAGCCGAGCACGGCGTCGGCCTCGGGCAGCGCCTCGGCCAGCTCGCGCCCGTACCGCTCCGCCATGCAGCCCGCCGCGACGACCTTCGCGCCCGAGTCGTGCGCGGCGAGGAGCGTGTCGATGGAGTCCTTCTTCGCGGCCTCGATGAAGCCGCAGGTGTTGACGACCACGACGTCGGCGCCGTCCGTGCCGTCGGCGCCGTCCGCCAGGTCCCAGCCCGCGTCCTCGATGCGCGCGGCGAGCTCCTCGGAGTCGACCTCGTTGCGGGCGCAGCCGAGGGTGATGAGCGAGACCTTGCGGCGAGTTGACATGACCCTAAGGTAATGCGCCCGGACCCCGGGGAAGACCAGCAACCCGGCCGATCCGGGCCGCGCCGGGCGAGCGGGGGGCGGCGGGGGCTCAGGCGCGCTCGGGGTCGTTCCGGTCGAAGCTCACCCGCTGGACGCCCTTGCCCTTGCCGGGCGCGCCGAGGTCCTTGCCGTTGACGGTGAGTCCGACGCTGCCGCCGACGCCGATGACCAGGTTCACCTTCTTCTTGGCGGTGAACTCCTTCTGGTCGCCCTTGCGCAGCATGCCGCTGAACAGCGTCTTGCCGCGGTCGTCGCGGACGTTCAGCCACGTCGTCCGCTTGGCCACGACCCGCACCTCCACCTTGGTGCGCGGCGCGGTCGCGACCGGGCCGTCGTGCTTCGGCGGCGCGGGCGGCGCCGTGGTCGGCGGCGCGGGCGTGCCGGCGACCTGCCGCGCGGTGCGGTGCTCGCTCTCCCCGCCGTTCCCGACCACCTGGACGACCCCGTAGATGACCACGAGGGCGAGCGCGAGCGCCATCGCGGCGCTCCAGTTCGGCGAGCGGCGCTCGCGGAACGCGACGGGCTGCTCCGGCTCGAACGCCGACACCGCCGAGACGGGCTGCGGCGCGCCGCCGTGCGTCGCGTCGAACTCGGCGACGAGCGGCTCCGGGTCGATGCCGATGACCCGCGAGATGCTGCGGATGTGGCCGCGCGCGTAGAAGTTGCCGCCGCAGGCCGAGAAGTCGTCGGCCTCCATGCCGCGGATCACGGTCTCGCGTATCCGGGTCTGGAGGCTCACCTGTGTCACCGAGAGACCGGCCCGCTCGCGCTCCTCCGCCAAGGTCTCACCGATGCTCACGCCGGGCCTCCTTTGAGGGCGCTCGTGGCCGATCTTCTGGAAACCAGTCTAGGAACGGCAATGCCCACTAGGCGACAGCCAACACGTTCGAAAGTGGGCAAGATTTCGCATCATTCCGCAATGCCCGGCGGCCCGACGCCCGCTCGTGACCTTCGCGCCGCCTCCGCGCCGCCCCGGCGTCACCTCGCCGCCGCCCGGCCCCCCACCGAGCCCCCCGCCGAGCCGCCGCCGCGCCCTCCGCTCAGCCGCCGCGCAGCTCCGCGAGGACGCCGGGGAGGTCGTCCGGCTTGGTGAGGACGTCGCGCGCCTTCGAGCCCTCGCTCGGCCCGACGATGTCGCGGCTCTCCATCAGGTCCATCAGGCGGCCCGCCTTGGCGAACCCGACCCGGAGCTTGCGCTGCAGCATCGACGTCGACCCGAACTGGGTGGACACGACCAGCTCGATGGCCTGGACGAGCAGGTCCATGTCGTCGCCGATCTCCTCGTCGATCTCCTTCTTCGGCGCGGACGACTCGGCGACGTCCTCCCGGTAGTTCGCCTCCATCTGCCCCTTGCAGTGGTCGACGATCCCGTGGATCTCCTTCTCGGCCACGTAGGCGTTCTGGATGCGCATCGGCTTGCTCGCGCCCATCGGCAGGAACAGCGCGTCGCCCTGCCCGACGAGCTTCTCCGCGCCGGGCTGGTCGAGGATGACGCGGCTGTCCGACAGCGACGACGTCGCGAACGCCAGCCGGGACGGGACGTTCGCCTTGATGAGGCCGGTGACGACGTCCACCGAGGGGCGCTGCGTCGCGAGGACGAGATGGATCCCGGCGGCGCGGGCGAGCTGGGTGATGCGGACGACCGAGTCCTCCACGTCGCGCGGCGCGACCATCATGAGGTCGGCCAGCTCGTCCACGATGACGAGCATGTACGGGTAGGGGGTGTAGACGCGCTCGCTGCCGGGCGGCGCCTTCAGCTTCCCGGCCTTGACCGCCTTGTTGAAGTCGTCGATGTGCCGGAAGCCGGACGCGGCGAGGTCGTCGTAGCGGCGGTCCATCTCGCCGACGACCCATTCGAGGGCCTCGGCGGCCTTCTTCGGGTTGGTGATGATCGGTGTGATCAGGTGCGGGATGCCCTGGTACATCGTCAGCTCGACCCGCTTGGGGTCGACGAGGATCATCCGCACCTCGTCCGGGGTGGCGCGCATCAGGACCGAGGTGATGAGCCCGTTGATGCACGTCGACTTGCCCGCGCCGGTCGCGCCCGCGATGAGGATGTGCGGCATCTTCGCGAGGTTGGCGACGACGGTGCGCCCCTCAACGTCCTTGCCGAGGCCGACGACCATCGGGTGGTGCTCGTTGGTCGCGGCGGGCGAGCGGAGGACGTCGCCGAGGCTGACGATGTCCTTGTCGGTGTTCGGGATCTCCACGCCGATCGCCGACTTGCCGGGGATCGGGGAGATGATGCGCACGTCCGCGCTCTTCACCGCGTACGCGATGTTCTTCGTCAGCGCGGTGACCTTCTCGACCTTCACCGCCGGGCCGAGCTCGATCTCGTAGCGGGTGATCGTCGGACCGCGGGTGAAGCCGGTGACCTGCGCGTCGATGTCGAACTGCTCCAGCACGCCGGTCAGCGCGTTCACGACCGTGTCGTTGGCCTTCGTGCGCGGCTTGGAGACGCTGCCCGGACGCAGGGCCGACGGGTCGGGCAGCATGTAGATCTCGCCGGACGACGACAGCGGGAGCTGCTCGGTCCGGCGCGGCGCGGGCGTCGGGTCGCGGACGTCCGCGCGGGGCGCCTCGCCGTGCACCCCGGACGGCTGCTCGGACATGTGCTCGCCCGCGACGTGCTCGTCGCCGTCCTCCGGCGGGGGCGGGACGTCGTCGGCGGGCGGGGCGGGCGGCGGGACGTCGGCCTGGAACGGGTCGGGCTCGAACAGCTCGTCGGCGAGGTCGCGGCGCGGGCGCGCGGGCTTCTCCTTGGGGCCGTCCTCCAGGAGGGGCGTGTCGTACGGGCGGGAGTGCTCGCCGACCTCCAGCTCGTCCGGGTCGTCGTCGGACTTCTTCTTGCGGCGGCGCTTCTTCGGC
This sequence comes from Actinomadura syzygii, assembly GCF_008085905.1. Classification (GTDB taxonomy): domain Bacteria; phylum Actinomycetota; class Actinomycetes; order Streptosporangiales; family Streptosporangiaceae; genus Spirillospora; species Spirillospora syzygii. The sequence goes on from NZ_VSFF01000010.1 coordinate 275,676, forward strand.
GCGTCCCCGCCCTCCTCCTTGGCCTCGTCGCCGGACTCGCGCTGCGGACGACCCTGCAGCGTCGCCACGGCCCACAGCTCGGACACCCGCTCGGGGACGCGGTTGATCGGCGTCGCCGTGACGACCAGGAGCCCGAAGCCGGACAGCAGGAGCAGCAACGGCACCGCCACCCAGCCGCTGAGCGCGGCGTCCAGCGGCGCGGACACGAGCCACCCGACGACGCCGCCCGCCCCGCGCACGCCGGGCATGTCCTCGGCCGGGGACGGGACGCCCGCCGCGATGTGCAGGATGCCGAGCACGCCGACGCCGAGCGCGGTCACGCCGATGACGACGCGCCCGGTGTCCTCGTGCTGCTCGGGGTGGCGCAGCGTCCGCCACGCCAGCAGGGCCAGCAGGACGGGCAGCGCCATCGCGAGGATGCCGAGCCCGCCGCGCACGACCTTCTCCAGCGCGATGGTGACGACGCCGTCCGGCCGGAACCAGGTGACGGAGGCCAGCACGATGGACGAGCCGAGCAGCGCGAGGCCGAGGCCGTCGCGGCGGTGCTCGGCGTCGAGGTTGCGGGCGCCGTTGCCGTACGCGCGGAAGATCGAGCCGACCGCGACGGCGGCGAGCAGGTACAGCCTGAACAGCAGCTTGAAGAAGCCGAGCACCGCCTGGGAGATCGGGTCGGGCTTCTGCTGGGCGCGCGCCCTGCCGGAGCCGCGGCCGCCCTTGGCGGCGCTCGGCCGCCTGCGGGCGGACGTCCCGGCGGACTTGCGGGTCGTGCTCCCCGTCCGCGAGGAGGTCTGCGTCCCATGGCTGCGCCCAGCCGTCCCCTTGGTACCCCCAGACGCACGTGTGGCCATGATTATGAGAGTAACCAAGGACCCAAGAGGTTCCCGGGATGGCGGGCGGGCGTGTTGACACGCGCCCGCCCGCCCCCTCACATCTCGGCGGCGCTCAGACCTCGACGACCACGGGGACGATCATCGGGCGGCGGCGGTAGTTGTCGCTCACCCACTTGCCGACCGTCCGCCGGATGAGCTGGCTCAACTGGTGCAGGTCGTTGACGCCGTCCCCGGCCGCGTCGCGCAGGACGCCCTCGATGCGGGCGATGACGTCGTCGAAGTCCTCGTTGGTGATGCCCGCGCCGCGGGCGTGCACCTCGGGGCCGGCGACGACCTTGCCGGACGTCGAGTCGATCCCGACGACGATGGAGACGAACCCCTCCTCGCCGAGGATGCGCCGGTCCTTCAGCGACGTCTCGGTGACCTCGCCCACGGACAGCCCGTCGACGTACACGTAGCCCGCCGGGACGGCCCCGACGATGGCGGCGCGCCCGTCCACGAGGTCGACGACCACGCCGTCCTCGGCGATGACGACGCCGTCCTCGGGGACGCCGGTGAGCGCCGCGAGCTTGGCGTGCGCGCGAAGGTGCCGCCACTCGCCATGGATCGGCATGAAGTTGCCGGGCTTCGTCACGTTGAGGACGTACAGCAGTTCGCCCGCCGACGCGTGCCCGGACACGTGCACCAGCGCGTTGCCCTTGTGCACGACGCGCGCGCCCCAGCGGGTGAGCCCGTTGATGACGCGGTTGACCGCGTTCTCGTTGCCCGGGATCAGCGAGGACGCGAGCATCACGGTGTCGCGGTCGGTGATGCGGATCGAGTGGTCGCGGTTCGCCATCCGCGACAGCGCGGACATCGGCTCGCCCTGCGACCCGGTGCAGACCAGGACCAGCCGGTCGCCCGGGATGTCGTCGAGCTCCTTCTGCTCGACCATGATGTCGTCGGGCACGTTGAGGTAGCCGAGCTCGCGCGCGACGCCCATGTTGCGGACCATCGAGCGTCCGACGAAGCACACCTTGCGCCCGTTGGCGACGGCCGCGTCCAGGACCTGCTGGACGCGGTGGATGTGCGAGGCGAAGCAGGCGACGATGAGCCGTTCCTCCGCGGTGCGGAACACCTCGTCCACGACCGGGCCGATGTTGCGCTCGCTCGTGACGAACCCGGGCACCTCGGCGTTGGTCGAGTCGGACATCAGCAGGTCGATGCCCTCACCGCCGAGGCGCGCGAAGCCGGGCAGGTCGGTGAGCCGGCCGTCCAGCGGGAGCTGGTCCATCTTGAAGTCGCCGGTGTGCAGGACGAGCCCCGCGGGCGTGCGGATCGCGACGGCGAGCGCGTCCGGGATCGAGTGGTTGACGGCGAGGAACTCGCAGTCGAACGGCCCGAGGACGCACCGCTCGCCCTCCGCGACGACGTTGGTGACGGGTTTGATGCGGTGTTCGGCGAGCTTGGCCTCCAGCAGCGCGAGCGTGAGCCTGGAGCCGACGAGCGGGATGTCGCGCCGCTCCCGCAGCAGGTACGGGACGGCGCCGATGTGGTCCTCGTGGCCGTGCGTGAGGATGACGGCCTCGATGTCGTCCAGGCGCTCCCTGATGTATTCGAAGTCGGGCAGTATCAAGTCGACGCCGGGCTGCTCGGTCTCGGGGAAGAGGACGCCGCAGTCGACGACGAGCAGGCGTTTGCCGTACTCGAACACCGTCATGTTGCGGCCGATCTCCCCGAGCCCGCCGAGCGCGACGATGCGCAGCCCGCCCTTGGGCACGACGGGCGGGTCCGACAGTTCCGGGTGCGGATGACTCACCGGCCCCCGCCTTTCCGAGGGGCGCCCCCTAGATGTCCGGGCCGGTCACCCGACGATCCTCGTTTCGCTGCGGTCATCGGCTGACCTCCGGGATGACAACCTCCGGCACTTTCACTCCCCCAATCGTCAGGTCTTCACGCAGGCGCGCCGCGAACTCCGGCGGGGCCTCCACGAGCGGCGCGCGGAGCGGGCCGCCGCCGGGAAGGCCGAGCAGGTTCAGCGCTGCCTTGACGGCGATGGCGCCCTGCGTACGGGTCATGATGGCGGCGACCACGGGCAGCAGCCGCCGGTGGATCTCCAGAGCGCGGGCGATGTCGCCGGCGCGGTACGCGTCGATCATCTCATGCAACTCGGCGCCGACGACGTGGCCGATCACGCTGACGAACCCGGCGGCGCCGACCGACAGCCACGGCAGGTTGAGGTTGTCGTCGCCGGAGTACCAGACGAGGTCGGTCTCGGCCATGACGCGGGACGCGCCGAACAGGTCGCCCTTGGCGTCCTTGACGGCGATGATCCGCGGGTGCTCGGCGAGCCGCATCAGCGTCGCGTTCTCGATCGGCACCCCGGCGCGGCCGGGGATGTCGTAGAGCATGGCGGGCAGGGCGGTGGCGTCCGCCACCGCCGTGAAGTGGCGGATCAGCCCCTCCTGCGGGGGCTTGTTGTAGTAGGGCGTCACCACGAGCAGGGCGTGCGCGCCGGCGGCCTCGGCCTCCCGCGCGAGTTTCAGGGTGTGCTCAGTGTGGTTGGTCCCGGCACCGGCGACGATCACGGCGCGGTCGCCGACCGCGTCGATCACCGCGCGCAGAAGCTGCTGTTTCTCGTCGTCGCTCGTCGTCGGCGACTCGCCCGTCGTCCCGTTGACGACCAGGCCGTCGTGGCGCCGCTCGTCGACCAGGTGGGTCGCGAGGCGCGCGGCGCCGTCGTAGTCGACGCCGCCGTCGGGCAGGAACGGGGTGACCATCGCGGTCAGCATCCGCCCGAACGGAGCGTCAGGTGTTGTGCTGGGTGCCATGTATCGAACGGTACCGTTCCGGCCGTACTCGGTGGACCCGCAGGTCCAAGCTGACATCGGACGGGCGCCGAGGGCGGGGTCCGGAGGGCGGAACGGAGGAAGCCGCCGCCACACGCTCGGGGGTACGCGTGGCGACGGCTCCCAGAACACATCGTGGCACGCAAATGCCGCGTTACGGGGTCAGTCCGGCCACTTCCCGGACTCGATCGCATAACGTGACCCCGCGGTCATCTCGGGTCAAGTCAGCCGCTCGGCGCGGAGGCCGCCGGGGAGGGCCAAAGGGCGCGATAACGGGCCCATTCGTCCGGACGGGTCGTCCAATCCGCGTACACGCCGACGCCGTACGGGCGTTTCGGCGGGCGCTCCAAGTCGTCGACACCGCGCCGGACGCCACGGAGCGCGACGTCCAGGGTCTCCGACCACTCCGCGCGCGGGCGGTAGGTGGGAACGCCCATGAACACCGTCGTCCGGTCGCCGATCAACTCCAGGGTGGTCCGGGTGTGCCGGGCGAAGTGCCAGCCCGTGAGGGCGTCGGTGGGCAGCGACACGTCGTACGTCATGATCGCGACCTGGTCGGCGCGGTCGGCGACGGCGAGCAGGAAGTCCCTGGTCGGGCGCGGCGGGTAGTGGACGGCCCCGGTGCGCGGGATCAGCGCCTTGTAGACGGGCTGGAGGGCGTCCAGGAGCGCGGGCTGTTCGAGCGCGACGGACAGGAGCCGTCCCCGCGACCGGGTCAGCTCGCGGGTGGCGTCCATGAGCTTGAGGAAGGCGTGGTCGTCGGGGTAGATGGGCTCGAAGTCGTAGTGGATGCCGTCGAAACCGAGGTCGAGGAAGACGGCGTCGGTCTTGACGACCTGTTCGCGCACCTTGGGGTCGTCCAAGTCGATGACTCCTGAGCCGTCCACCTTTCGCACCTGCCCCAGGTACGCCTGGGCGCGGACGCCGGGCGCGTACTCGCGGACGGCCTCGATGAGCTGCCGCGCGTAGCGGTACTTGGCGGGCGGGACGGTCCCGTCCGCCTCGACCGGGCCCGCGTGGAAGTAGACGTCGCTGATGCGGTTCTGCTTGAGGAGCGTCCCGAGCGCCTGATACTCGGCGTCGGTGTGCGGCTCGCCGACCCACTGGTGGCGGGCCCACAGCGCGTTCGTGTCGGTGCCGGGCGCGGACGGGTCCGGCTGCCACCACGTCCACGCGCCCGCGACCGCGAGCGCCGCCAGGCCGAGGACGTACGCCGCCGTCCAGCCGAGCCACCGCAGGCCCCGCCGGGCCCATCCGCGTCGCGCCATCCGGCAATGATCCCGGAAGTTCCGGACGGACCGGACGCCGAGCCCCCGGTTCCCCCTCGGCCCGTCCAGCATCCGGTCACGCGCCGTCCATGATCTGGACGGGATCGCGCGCCGCGCGCGGCGGGCCGTTGACAGCCGGTCCACGCTGTGACGACGCGGCGGCTCCAGGTCGGCCCGCTGGACCCGCGCCCTGTGGACTCGCGTTCTGTGGACCCGCGTTCTGTGGACCCGCGCCCGCCGGACCCGACGGGGAGCCGCCGCGGACCCAACCCGTGCAAGGGGATGGAGGTCGAACCGACATGCGAACCGACATGCGACGACCGAACCGGGCCGAACCGACGAACAAGGCCGAACCGAAGCCTCTGATCAGCACGCGCGCCCTCGTGATCGTCCTCGTGGCGGTCGGGGCCGCCGCGCTCACCTTCGCCGCCCCGGGGCTCGCGCTCCCGATCGGGGTCGGCGTCGGCGTCGTCACCCTTCTCGCCCAGATCGTCAAGGACTGAGGAGGATCCGGAAGACCGGGACGACCCCGGAGATCACCGGGGCGTGAGGGTCTCCCGCCCGTCGCGCGCCCGGTCCGGATTCGGGTGGGGGGACGGCCTCCCACGCCGCCCGGACCGGTGCGGCATGCCGCGCGCGGCGAGCGGGGACCTGCGGACGCGGGCGCGCTGGGTGAGCGCCACGCAGACCAGGACGGCGACGGCGGCGAGCGCCGTGGTCGCGTCGACCCGCTCGTCCAGCAGGACCGCCGACCACGCGAGGGTCAGCACCGGCTGGACGAGCTGGAGCTGGCTCGCGCGGGCGATCCCCGCCCGCGCGAGGCCCTCGTACCAGGCGAAGAACCCGAGGTAGGCGGAGAAGGCGGCGACGTAGCCGAAGCCGAGGACGGCGCGTCCGGTCCAGTGCGGGTCGCTCGTCGCGAGCAGCCACCCCGTCACCGGCACGGTGATCGGCGCGGCCAGCACGGTCGCCCAGGAGATCACCCGCCAGCCGGGCATGTCGCGGGACAGCCGCGCGCCCTCGGTGTACCCGGCCGCCGCGGCGAGCAGCGCGCCGAACAGCAGCAGGTCGGCGGCCGTGACCCGGCCCGCGCCGCGGACCACCGCGAACGCGGTGACGCACGCCGCGCCCGCCGCGCCCGCCAGCCAGAACGCCCGCGACGGCCGCTCGCCCGCGCGCAGCGCGCCGAGCACGGCGGTGGCGGCGGGCAGCAGCCCGACCACGACCGCCGAGTGGCCGGACGACGCGCCGTGGTCGAGCGCGAGCGTGCTGAGCACCGGGAACCCGAAGACCACTCCGGCGACGACCACCGCGAACGCGGCGAGCTGGTCGCGGCGGGGCGGGCGGGCGCGCACCGCGAGCAGGGCCCCGGCGGCGAGCACGGCCGCGGCGGCGGAGCGGCCGACGCCGATGAGGTACGGGTCGAGGTCGCCCAGGACGGCGGCCGTGCTGGGGATGGTGAACGAGTAGATCAGGACGCCGATCGCGGCGAGCCCGAGGCCGAGCCCCGGCCGGTCGTCCGCTATCGGCGTCGAGGCAGTAGCGCTATCCTTGGTCTTCATGAAAAAGGATAGCAGTGTGGCGGCGCTGGCCGACGCGCTGCGCGGCGACGTCCGCCGGATGGGGCCGGGCGAGCGCCTCCCGTCGAGCCGGGCGCTGGTCGAGCGGCACCGCGTCAGCCCGGTGACGGTGTCGCGGGCGCTCGGGCTGCTCGCCGCCGAGGGGCTCATCGTGACGCGGCCGGGTAGCGGAGCGTTCGCGGCGGAGCGTCCGAGCGCCGCGCCGGAACCGGCCGACTTCGGCTGGCAGGCGGTCACGCTCGGCGACCGCGCCGTCGATCCGTCCGGGGTGTCGTGGCTGCTCACCCCCGCCCCGGACGGCGTCGTCGCGCTCAGCGGCGGCTACCTGCACCCCTCGCTCCAGCCCGTGCGGGCGCTCGCGACGGCCGCGGCGCGGGCCGCCCGGCGGCCGGACGCCTGGGACATGCCCGCGCTCGGCGGCCTGCCCGAGCTGCGCGCCTGGTTCGCCCGGACGGTCGGCGGCGCCGTCTCCCCCGCCGACGTGGTGATCACCAGCGGCGGGCAGCAGTCGCTGACGACCGTGCTGCGGGCGCTGCTCGCGCCGGGCGCGCCGCTGCTGGTCGAGTCGCCGACCTACCTCGGCGCGCTCGCCGTCGCGCGGGCGAGCGGGCTGCACCCGGTGCCCGTCCCGGTGGACGCGGACGGCGTCCGTCCCGACCTGCTCGCCGAGGCGTTCGCGCTGAGCGGGGCCCGCGCCCTCTACACCCAGCCCACCTTCCACAACCCGACCGGCGCGGTGCTGAGCGACGAGCGCCGCGGCCAGGTGCTGGACGTGGCCCGCGCGGCGGGCGCGTTCGTGATCGAGGACGACTTCGCCCGCCACCTCGGCGTCGCCGCTCCCCCGCCGCCGCCGCTCGTCGCGCGGGATGGCGAGGGCCGCGTCGTGCACATCGCGTCGCTGACCAAGGCGACCGCGCCCAGCCTGCGCGTCGCCGCGGTGATCGCCCGCGGCCCGGCCGCCGCGCGGATCCGCGCGACCCAGCTCGTCGAGGAGTTCTTCCCGGCGCGGCCGCTGCAGGAGACGCTGCTCGAACTCGTCAGCTCGCCCGGCTGGGCCCGGCACCTGCGGGCCGTCCGGACGGCGCTGCGGGAGCGCCGCGACGCGACCCTCGCCGCGTTCGCCCGCGACCTGCCGGGGCTGCGGGCGAGCCGGCCGGGCGGCGGGCTCCACCTGTGGATCCGGCTGCCGGACGGCGTCGACGACACCGCCGTCGCCGAGGCCGCGCTGCGCGGCGGCGTCCTGGTCAGCGCGGGACGGCCGTTCTTCCCCGCCGAGGCCCCCGCCCCGCACCTGCGGATCAGCTACGGGACGGCCGCCTCGACGGCGGAGCTGGCCGAGGGCGCGCGGCGGCTCGCCGCCGTCCTCTCCTGAGCCTTCTCAGTCAGCGCGCTGTGCAGAAGCAGAACTCGTTGCCCTCGGGGTCGTACCAGACCTGGAACGGCGTGCGCGGGTCGCCCATCGGCTCGCCCGCGGGCGTCGCGCCGAGCCGCCGGGCCCGCTCGCCCGCCGCGTGGATGTCGGGGACGTCCAGGTCGAGGTGCAACCGGTTCTTGGCCGTCTTGCCCTCGAGGACGCGTTGGAAGGCCAGCACCGGGCCGTTCCGGGGGGCGTGGGGGGTCGTCCCCCCACCAGAGGCAGGGCCGTTGCCCGCTAGGGGCTCCAGGTCGAGCCAGTCCTCCTCGCGGCCGGTCGGCTTCATGCCGAGCAGCCCGCCCCAGAACGCGGCCATGACGTCGAGGTCGGCGCAGTCGATCACGAGCGTGGTGACCCGCGGGGTGATGTCGGTCATCGCGTCCCTCCCTTGCTTGACACCAGCGAAACCCTAACGTCGGTGTCGCCACAGATGCAACCAGTGAAAACCAAAAGGCGGTGTCGCAGGTTGGTAGACTCCCCGGCGGACAGGCAGGAGGCGCGATGACCGGCGCTCAGGACGACCCCGCGCTGCTGCTGGCGGACTTCGTCAACACGCTCAACGTCGAGGACGGCGACGACCGGCTGGCCACGCCCGCCGACGTCGGCGGGTGGCTCGCCGAGCGCGGGCTGGTCCCGGACGGCGCCAGCGCCACGACGGCCGACCTGCGCGTGGCGACAGCGCTGCGGGAGGGGCTGCGCGAGGCCATGTCCGCGCACCACGGCCCGCGCGAGGCCGACCTCCCCGAGGACCTCGACGACGCGCTCGCCGCCCTCCCCCTGCGGATCACGCTGACGGGGGCGCGGCCCGCGCTCGTCCCGCTCGACCCGCCGGGGACGGCCGCCGCCGGGCTCGCCCGCCTCGCCGCCGCGATCACGGACTCGGTCGCCGCCGGGACGTGGCCCCGCCTCAAGGTCTGCCAGGAGGACACCTGCCGCTGGGCGTTCCTCGACACGTCCAAGAACCGGTCGCGCTCCTGGTGCTCGATGCGCGTCTGCGGGAACCGCACCAAGACGCGGGCCTACCGGGCACGCCGCCGTCCCGCCGCTCGCTAGGGTGAGCCGGAGATCACCGGAGATCACCGAGGAGAGGACGGGGCCATGGCCGACGTGGGCGTCCGGCCCGCCGGGCGGGCCGACGCGGCCGCCGTCGCCGACATCCAGGTGCGGGCGTGGCGGCACGGTTACCGCGACCTGCTGCCCGCGGCCGTCCTCGCCGAGGTCACCGGGCCCGCGGCCGTGGAGGTGTGGCGGGACAGGTGGGCCGAGGCCGCGACCGCGCCGCCGTCGCCGCGGCACCGGCTGCTCGTCGCGGTCGCCTCCGACCTCGTCGTCGGGTTCGCCGCGCACGGCCCCGCCGAGGACGCCGACCTCGACCCCGGCTCCGCCGCCGAGCTGATCACGCTGCTGGTCGACCCGATGCACACCCGCGCCGGGCACGGCAGCAGGCTGCTCGCCGCGACCGCCGACCTGCTCCGCGAGGACGGCTTCACCGTCCTGACGAGCTGGGTCTTCGAGGCCGACGACGTGACCCGGACGTTCCTCGGCTCCGCCGGATGGGCCCCGGACGGGACGGCCCGCACCCTCGACATGGGCGAGCCGGTCCGCCAGATCCGCCTCCACACCGACATCAGCGCCGACGCCGACGCGGACTCCGACTCCGGCGCCGCGGGCTGAGCCGGGGGCAGGTGCCGACCCTGGCCGGACCGGCCATATCTTTGAATCCGTGCCCGAGTCCACCTCCCTGACGCCGCCGCCCCCCGCCGTGGCGGAGCCGCCCGCCGGCCGCCGCCGCTGGCTCGCCATGGTGGTGATCAGCCTCGGCGTCTCGCTGATCGTCGTGGACGCGACGATCGTCGGCGTCCTGACCCCGCGGATCGTCGCCGACCTCGGCCTCACGACCACGGACGCCGAATGGGTCACCTCGGTGTACGCGCTGGTCTTCGCCGCGCTGCTGATCCCGTTCGGGCGCGCGGGCGACCTGTTCGGACGGCGCCGGATGTTCGTCCTCGGCGTCGCGGTGTTCGCGGCGGCGAGCGTCGCCGCCGCGCTCGCCGGGAGCGGCGCGGCGCTGATCACGGCGCGGGCCGGGCAGGGCGTCGGCGGCGCCATGATCATGCCCGCCACGCTGTCCACGCTGAACGCCGTGTTCACCGGGCGGGACCGCGCCGTCGCCTTCGGCATCTGGGGCTCGATGATCAGCGGCATGGCGGCGCTCGGGCCGCTCGCGGGCGGCGCGCTCGCCACCGGCGGCGGCTGGCGCTGGGCGTTCGGGGTCAACCTGCCGCTCGGCGCGCTGCTGGTCGCGGGGGCGCTGCGGTTCATGCCGGAGACCCGGCGGGCGCGGGCGGGCGGCTCCGCGCGGCACGAGATCGACTGGACTGGCGGCGTGCTGTCCGCGCTCGGGCTCGGCGCACTGGTGGCCGGGATCATCGAGGGCCAGACGTACGGCTGGTGGGCGGCGACGCGCCCGTTCTCGATCGCCGGGTTCGACTGGCCCGCGCCCGGCCTGTCGCCGGTGCCGGTCGTCCTCGCGCTCGGCGCGCTGCTGCTCGCGGCGCTGGTCGCCGTCGAGCGGTCGCGGGCGGCGGCCGGGCGCCCGGTGATGCTCGACCTCGACCTGTGGCGCATCCCGAACTTCCGGCGCGGCAACCTCGCGTCCGCGCTGATCAACGTGGGCGAGCTGGGGCTGCTGTTCGTCCTGCCGCTGTTCCTGCTCGGCGTCCACGGGACGAACCCGCTGCAGATCAGCCTCGCGATCCTGCCCCTCGCGGTCGGCTCGTTCCTGTCCGGCGGGTACGCGGGACGGCTCGCCAACCGGCGCGGCCCGCACCGGGTCGTGCGGATCGGGATGGCGCTGGAGGTCGCCGCCGTCGCCGGGCTGGCGGCGACCGTGTCGGCGACCACCGGCGGGCTCGGGCTCGCGCCCTGGATGCTGCTCTACGGGCTCGGCCTCGGGCTGACGTCCGCGCAGCTCACGAACGTGTCGCTGGCGGACGTCCCGGCGGAGCGGGCGGGGCAGGCGGCCGGGACGCAGTCCACCGCCCGGCAGGTCGGCGCCGCGCTCGGCATCGCCGCCATCGGGACGGTCTTCGCCACGAGCCTCGGGCACGCGATGGCCGACCGGCTGTCGGGGTCCGCGCTGCCGCCGGAGCGGCGCGCCGCCGTCGCGCACGAGCTGCGCGAGAGCGCCGGGACCTACGGGCGCGAGCTGCACGCGACGCCCGCGCGCGCCGCCGAGGCCCACGCCGCGGACGCGAGCCTCGCCGCCGCGACCAGGAACGCCGCCCTGACCACCGCCGCGATTCTCGCGCTCGGCCTCGCGATGTCGCTGCGGCTGAGTCCGAGCGGTGATCGTCATCCGGAAGAATCGAAGGGATAGTCCCCCTGTCGCCCCACGAGAACGAGCGGTAACTGTGGCCACGCTGTCCCAATGGGTCGCCGGATCCCGGCCCCGCACCCTGCCCACGTCCCTCGTCCCCGTCGTCGTCGGAACCGGCGTCGCCGCGGGCGAGGGCGGCGCCGTCTGGTGGCGCGCCCTGCTCGCCGCGGCCGTGGCGCTCGTCCTGCAGATCGGGGTGAACTTCTCCAACGACTACAGCGACGGCGTCCGCGGCACCGACGAGGAGCGCGTCGGACCGCTGCGGCTCGTCGGGTCGAAGGCCGCGCCGCCGCGCCAGGTGCTCGCCGCCGCGCTCGGCTGCTTCCTCGCCGCCGCCGTCGCCGGGCTCGTCCTCGCCGCCGTGACGACCTGGTGGCTGCTGCTCGTCGGCGCGTTCGCGATCCTCGCCGCCTGGTTCTACACGGGCGGGAAGACGCCGTACGGGTACCGGGCGCTCGGCGAGGTGTCGGTGTTCGTGTTCTTCGGCCTGGTCGCCGTCGTCGGGACGGTCTACGTGCAGGTCGAGGGCCTGCCGTGGGAGGCGTGGGCGGCGGCCGTCCCGATCGGGATGCTGGCCTGCGGGCTGCTCGTCGCGAACAACCTGCGCGACATCCCCACCGACCGGGAGGCGAACAAGCGGACGCTCGCCGTCGTCCTCGGCGACCGCTGGACCCGCATCCTGTACGCGGCATGCACCGCGCTGCCGTTCATGGTCGTGCTGGTGCTGGCGGCACCGCACCCGTGGGCGCTGATCGCGCTGCTCGCCGCGCCGCTGTCGCTGCCGCCGACGCAGAAGGTGCTGAACGGCGCGGCTGGCCCCGCCCTGATCCCCGTGCTGGGCGAGACCGGCCGGCTCCAGATCGCCTACGGCGTGCTGCTCGCCGTCGGACTGGCGATCTGAACGTCCCGCTCGGCGAGTTCCGCGAGCAGGACGGCCCCCGTCACGCCCATCAGCAGCCCGGCCAGGAGCCCGCACAGCAGCGTCATGTTGACCGCCGCCGTCGAGTGCGAGCCGAGGTGGCCCGGCTGGGCGATCGTCACGATGAGCAGGTAGAGCGACCAGGAGAACGTGGCGGCCGCGCCGACCCACGCCCCCGCCAGCGGGACGGCGAACCGGCGCGGTCGGCGCGCCCGGCCGACGCTCGCCAGCAGCGCCGCGGCGGCGGCGAGGGCCAGGAGGCCCATCACGCCGTCGACGGTCTGCCTGGCCGGGCCCCGGCTCAGGTACTCCTCCGCGATGAGACCGGCCGTCCCGCCGAACGCCCAGAAGAGGTGCACGGCCGCGAACAGGGCGGCGAACACGGCCGCCGTCCGGGCCAGGAGAACCTGGAGCTGATGTGTCGCGCCCCTGGGGATGTCCTCGGTGCGGACGGTGAACACGTGCGTCCACCTGTCGCGGGCGTACAGGACGAACGCCGCGACCAACCCGATCCCCTGCAGAGTGAAGCCGGTGTACACGACGCCGTACACCCACCCCTGGAGCTCGCCGCCGGGATCGACCACCGGCTGCGAGGAGAACAGCACCTGCAGCACGGTGCCGAGCGGCACGGCCAGCGCGATCGGCGCGAGCAGCCCGGCGGCGATCCACATCGGCGTCAGCACCAGCCACGCCGGGACGCGCCGCCCCCACGGGAACGTGAACGCGAGCGCGACCAGCACGGCCGTCGCGTCCATGGCCATGCTGATCGCGTTGCCCACGTAGAGGGCCGAATCCTGGGCGGCGTCGGCGTCGTTCCACCCGACCGTGCTGCCGGACAGCCACGCGGTCTTGATGGCCAGGTACGGGACGCACGCCGCGACGGTCGCCGCGCACACGGCCAGCCGGAGACGTCCGGGAGAGCCTGGCGCGGCGGGCGCGGCGGGCGTCCGCCGGAGGGGCGACGAAGCTGAAACGGTCATGCCCCGACGATGGCCCAGACCCGGCGGGCGGCTCTTCCCGCCGGGTGGGGAAACCGGCGCGGCCCCTCCCCCGCGCGGGCTACGCCGTCAGTCCGCCCCCGGCGTAAGCCGTCAGTCCGTGCGCGGCGTAAGCCGTCAGTCCGTGCGCGCCGCCGCGCCCCAGTCGATCTCCGGGAGCCCGGCGTCGACGAGGGCCTTGTTCACGGCGCTGAACGGGCGCGTCCCGAAGAACTTCTTGGCGCTGAGCGGGCTCGGATGCGCCGACTCGATCACGGTGTGCTGCGGGCCCGTGATCAGCCGGGCCTTCTTGCGGGCGTACGCGCCCCACAGCACGAACACCACCCGCTCGGCCTTGTCGTTCAGCGCGCGGATCGCGGCGTCGGTGAAGTCCTCCCAGCCCTTGCCCGCGTGCGAGCCCGCCTCGCCCGCGCGGACGGTCAGCACCGCGTTCAGCAGCAGGACGCCCTGGTCGGCCCAGCGGGTCAGGTCGCCGGACTTCGCGGCCGGGACCTCCAGGTCGGTCGCGAGCTCCTTGTAGATGTTGCGCAGCGACGGCGGCAGGCGCACGCCGTCCCGGACGCTGAAGCTGAGCCCGTGCGCCTGCCCCGGCCCGTGGTACGGGTCCTGGCCGAGGACGAGGACGCGGGCCCGGTCGTACGGGCAGTGCCGGAACGCGCTGAACAGGTCGTCCCGCGGCGGGTAGACGGTCTGCTCCGCGTACTCCCCTTCGACGAACGCGGCCAGCGCGGCCGTGCTCAGCGGGTCGAGCAGGGGGTCGAGCCGCTCCCGCCAGTCGGCGGGCAGCAGTTCCATCAGGTCGAGCGACATCGTCGGGCCTCCGGGACGGGATCTCCACTTGCCGAAAACCCTAGCCGCGCCCACTGACCATTTTCGGTGCTGCGGCGGACCCGGGCGAAACGGCCTTCCCGCAGGGGCTGCGGACCGGTCGGCTGACACACCGGCCGGAATCCCGGGAGCGGACCGGCCCCGACTCTAGGATGACGTCATATGCCCGATTCCCCCCGACGGCAGCGGCTGCGGGCCTCCGTGCCGCTCGCCGCGCTGGCCCTGCCGCTGCTCGGCGTGGGCTGCGGCGGGACGTCCGGGCCGGTGACGCTCACCGTCCTCGCGAACTCGTCGCTGACCGAGGTGTTCGGCGAGATCGGGACGGCCTACGCGCAGGAGCGCCCCGGCGTCCGGCTGCGGTTCGAGTTCGGCGCGGCGCCCGAGCTGGCGAACCGGCTGTCCCGCCACGAACCCGGCGACGTCCTCGTGACGACGGACCTCGCGAGCCTGGACGAGGAGAGCCGCTACCTCGGCCCGCAGCGGCGGATCGTCGCGCTCAGCTCGATGACCATCGCCGTCGCGCCCGGCGACCCGCTCGGCATCCGCGACCTGCGCGACCTGACCCGGCCCGGCCTGCGGGTGGCGGTCGGCGCGGAGTCGGTCCCGGTGGGCCGCTACACGCGGCAGGTGTTCGCGCAGGCGGGCGTGGCCGTCCGGTGGAGCTCGCAGGAGATCAGCGCGCGGGCCGTCCTGGACCGGGTGCGCTCCGGCGAGGCGGACGCGGGCCTCGTCTACGTCACCGACCTCGCCTCGGCGGGCGTGGCGGCGAGCAGCGTCCCGATCCCGGCGCGGCTGAACGTCACCGCCGCCTTCCCCGCCACGTCGATCAAGGACGGCGACCACGCGGCGGAGACGGACGAGTTCCTGTCCTGGCTGGTCACACCGGACGCGCGGAAGCTGTTCAACAAGTACGGCTTCGCCACCCCGGCCGCCCGGTCCGCGGGCGGCTGACCGGCGGATGTCACATCGGCCCCCGCCGCTCCGTCAAGGCTGAAGACGGAGCGGACGAGGGGGACCCGATGGACGAGCGCGACTACCTGGCCGACCGGTTCGAGCGGCACCGCGGCCACCTGCGGGCCGTGGCGTACCGGATGCTCGGCTCGCTCGCCGAGGCCGACGACGCCGTCCAGGAGGCGTGGCTGCGGCTCGCCAAGTCCGACCCGTCCGGCATCGACAACCTCGGCGGCTGGCTGACCACCGTCGTCGGGCGCGTCTGCCTGGACATGCTGCGCTCGCGCACGTCCCGCCGCGAGGACCCCCTCGACGAGCCGCTGCCGGACCCGATCCTCGACCCCGCGTCCGGCGTCGACCCCGAGCACGAGGCGCTCATGGCCGACTCGGTCGGCCTCGCGCTGCAGGTGGTGCTCCAGTCGCTCAGCCCCGCCGAGCGGCTCGCGTTCGTCCTGCACGACACGTTCGCCGTCCCGTTCGACGACATCGCCGCGATCATCGGGCGCTCCCCCGCCGCCGCCCGGCAGCTCGCGAGCCGCGCCCGCCGCCGGGTGCGCGGCGCGGCGCCCGTCCCGGAGCCGGACCCGGTGCGCCAGCGCGAGGTCGTGGACGCCTTCCTCGCCGCGGCCCGGGGCGGCGACTTCGACGCGCTCGTCGCCGTCCTCGCCCCGGACGTGGTGCTCCGCGCCGACCCCGGCCCCGCCGTCGGACGCATCGAGCTCCGCGGCGCGAAGGCCGTCGCCGGGCAGGCCCTCCTCTTCCGCAGCGCGGGCGGCGACGCGCGCCCGGCCCTGGTCAACGGCGCCGCCGGCGTGGTCGGCATCGTGAACGGCCGCGCCAGGTCGGTGCTGTCCTTCACGGTGGTGAACGGCCGCGTCGCCGCCGTCGACATCCTCGCCGACCCCGACCGCCTGGCCGCCCTGGACCTCACGGTCCTCGACTAGGCGTCCGGTGCCGCGGGCCGCGGGGCGGTCACAGGCCGAGGAGGGTCTCGATGCCGATCGTCAGGCGGTCGAGCTCGGGGATCCGGCGGACGGCGAGGAGGACGCCCGGCATGAAGGACGTGCGGTCCATCGAGTCGTGCCGGACGGTGAGCAGCTCGCCGTGCCCGCCGAGGACGACCTCCTGGTGCGCGACGGCGCCGGACATGCGGACGGCGTGCACGCGGACGCCGTCCACGTCTGCGCCGCGGGCGCCGTCGAGCCCGGACGTCGTGGCGTCCGGGGACGGCGCGCGGCCCGCCTCGGCGCGGGCCGCGGCGACCAGCTCGGCGGTGCGGCGGGCGGTGCCGGACGGCGCGTCGGCCTTCTTCGGGTGGTGCGTCTCGACGATCTCGACGGAGTCGAAGAACGGCGCGGCCTTCTGCGCGAAGTGCATCATGAGCACCGCGCCGATGCCGAAGTTCGGCGCGATGATCACGTTGCCGGACGCGCCGTCCGCCGCGAGCCAGGACCGGACGGAGTCGAGCCGGGGCGCGTCGAACCCGGTGGTGCCGACGACGACGTGCAGGCCGTGCCCGACGCACCATTCGAGGTTGCCCATGACGGCGTCCGGGTGGGTGAAGTCGACGACGACCTCGGCCCCGGTGAGCGGGTCGCGGGCGTCGTCCTGGTCGACGGCGGCGACCAGTTCCATGTCGTCCGCGTCCCGCACGGCACGGCAGACCTCGGCGCCCATCCGGCCCCGCGCGCCCAGCACCCCGACCTTGATCACGTGTTCCTCCCCTACGGCGTTCCGCCGCAGAGCCTATCGTCAGAAGCGCTTGCCCAGCTCCCGCGCCGCGGCGTGCGCGGCGCGGCGGCCCGACTCGGCGTCGGCGGTGGCGAGGTTCGGGCGGAACTCGACGGCCTCGATGTCGGTGATCCCCGTCCAGCGCAGCCAGCCTTCGAGGAACGGCCGCTGGGTGTCGGTCCCGAACGCGGGCGGACGCCCGTCGCCGTACACGGCGCTGGTGTAGACGACGGCGACCTTCTTGCCGCTCAGCAGGCCGGTGTAGCCCGCGTCCGGGTCGAAGGAGAACACCCAGCCGGGCTGTGACACGACGTCGATGAACTGCTTCAGGATGTACGGGACGCTGGAGTTCCACATCGGGACGCTGAACAGGTACCGGTCGTAGGAGTCATAGCGCTCGAACACGCGGCGCGCGGCCTGGTAGGCGGTGGCCTGGTCGCCGGTAGGCGTCCCGCCCGCCAGCACGGTCATCTTGGCGGCGGCCGCGGCCGGGCCGAACTCGGGGAGCGTGCCGTCCCACAGGTCGTGGTGGTCGACCACGTCCCCGTGGGTCTCCCGGTAGGAGTCGAGGAAGGTCTCCGCGATCGCCAGGGACTCGGACGCGGCGCCCCGGGGCGAGGCGGAGATGTGCAGCAGACGGGACATGAGGAGTCCTCCCAAAGAAATACGGACCAGGGTCCGGTTACTCCCCGAGAGAGTAACGGACCCTGGTCCGCTTATCAAGTCCGCCGCTAGGCCGCGAAGTCGCGGTCCCCCACCGGGCCGATCACCGTCAGCGCCTGCGGGGCGGTCAGCACCTCGCGGGCGATCGCGCGCACGTCGTCGAGCGTGACGGCCTCGATGCGGGCGAGCACCTCGTCCACCGGCAGCAGCGACTCGTACACCAGCTCGCTCTTGCCGATGCGGCTCATCCGGGACCCGGTGTCCTCCAGGCCGAGGACCATGGCGCCGCGGAGCTGCCCCTTCCCGCGCTCCAGTTCCTCGTCGGTGAGGCTCTCGGCGGCGGCCTTGCCGAGCTCGTCCCGGCAGATCGACAGCACCTCCTCCGCCTTGGCGGGCTGGCAGCCCGCGTAGACGCCGAAGACGCCGGAGTCGGCGTACTGCGCGGTGTAGCTGTACACCGAGTACGCGAGGCCCCGCTTCTCCCGGATCTCCTGGAACAGGCGGGACGACATCCCGCCGCCGAGCGCCGCGTTCAGCACGCCGAGCGCGAACCGCCGGTCGTCGGTGCGGGACACCCCCGCGCCGCCGAGGATGATGTGCGCCTGCTCGGTGTCCTTGTCGATCACCACGTTGCGCGGGTCGACCGGCGCGGCCGCGCCGTCCAGCCGGGGCGCGGCGGGCTCGGCGTCGCCGGTCAGGTACTCGGCGAACGCGCCGGACACGAGCCGCACGACCTCGTCGTGGTCGATGTTGCCCGCCACCGACACCACCAGGTTGGACGGGACGTAGTGCTCCCGGTAGTACCCGTGGATGCGGTCCCGCGAGAGCGCGTTGATCGACTCCTCGGTGCCGAGGATCGGGCGCCCGAGCGGGGTGTCGCCGTACAGCGCGGTCGCGAACTCGTCGTGGATCAGGTCGCCCGGGTCGTCGTCGCGCATGTGGATCTCTTCGAGGATCACGCCGCGCTCGGCCTCGACGTCCTCCGGGCGGTTCACCGACCCGGCGACCATGTCGGACACCACGTCCACCGCGAGCGGCAGGTCGGAGTCGAGCACCCGCGCGTAGTAGCAGGTGTACTCCTTCGCCGTGAAGGCGTTGAGGTCGCCGCCGACCGCGTCGACCGCCGCGGAGATCTCCAGCGCCGTCCGCCGGGCGGTGCCCTTGAACAGCACGTGCTCCAGGTAGTGGCTGGCGCCCGCGTCGGCGGGCGCCTCGTCCCGGGAGCCGACCGCAGACCAGATGCCGAACGCGGCGGACCGCACCGTCGGCATGGTCTCGGTGATGATCCGCAGCCCGCCGGGCAGGACGGTGCGCCGCACCGCGCCGGCGCCCTCCGTGTGGATCGTGGTGGTGGTGCCGGGCTCCTGCGCCCTCGCCGGCAGGGTCACGTGTCGCTCACATTCCGTCGTTGGAAAGCGCCGACCGACCGTCCCCGCGCGGGGGACGGCCGGCCGGTCATCGCCGAGGGGTCAGGAGTTGCGGGACTCGTCGTCCCCGCCGCGCCGGGTGCGGCGGCGGCGCGGCCGCCGCTCGCCGTCGTCGCGGCCCTCCTTGCGCTCGCCGGACTCGCCGTCGTCGGACGCGCCGCCCGCCGGGGCCCCGCCGTCGCCGGCGTCGCCCGCGGACTCGCGCTCGACGACCTCGACCGGGACCAGCGACAGCTTGCCGCGCTGGTCGATCTCGGTGACCTCGACCTGGATCTTCTCGCCGACGCTCATCACGTCCTCGACGTTCTCGATCCGGGCGCCGCCGTGCAGCTTGCGGATCTGCGAGACGTGCAGCAGGCCGTCCTTGCCGGGCAGCAGCGACACGAACGCGCCGAACGTCGTCGTCTTCACGACGGTGCCGAGGTAGCGCTCGCCGATCTCCGGCATGTGCGGGTTCGCGATCGAGTTGATCGCCTGCCGCGCGGCCTCCGCGGACGGCCCGTCGGTGGCGCCGACGTAGATGGTGCCGTCGTCCTCGATCGTGATGTCGGCGCCGGTGTCGTCCTGGATCGAGTTGATCATCTTGCCCTTGGGGCCGATGACCTCGCCGATCTTGTCGACCGGGACCTTGATCGTGATGATCCGCGGCGCGTTCGGGCTCATCTCGGCCGGGGCCTCGATCGCCTCCTGCATCACGTCGAGGATCGCGAGCCGGGCGCCCTTCGCCTGCCGCAGCGCGGCGGCCAGCACCGACGCGGGGATGCCGTCGAGCTTGGTGTCGAGCTGCAGCGCGGTGATGAGGTCGCGGGTGCCGGCGACCTTGAAGTCCATGTCGCCGAAGGCGTCCTCGGCGCCGAGGATGTCGGTCAGCGTGACGTACTCGTCGCCCTCGTTGATCAGGCCCATCGCGATGCCCGCCACCATCTGCTTGAGCGGCACGCCCGCGTCCAGCAGCGACATGGTGGACGCGCACACCGAGCCCATCGAGGTGGACCCGTTCGATCCGAGCGCCTCCGACACCTGGCGGATCGCGTACGGGAACTCCTCGCGGCTCGGCAGCACCGGGATCAGCGCCCGCTCGGCGAGCGCGCCGTGCCCGATCTCGCGGCGCTTCGGCGACCCGACCCGGCCCGTCTCGCCGGTGGAGTACGGCGGGAAGTTGTAGTTGTGCATGTAGCGCTTGGTGCGCTCCGGGTTGAGCGTGTCGATCATCTGCTCCATGCGGAGCATGTTCAGCGTCGTCACGCCGAGGATCTGCGTCTCGCCGCGCTCGAACAGCGCCGACCCGTGCACCCGCGGAATGACGTGCGCCTCCGCGGTGAGCTGGCGGATGTCCTTCGGGCCGCGGCCGTCCATGCGGACCGAGTCGCGGATGATCCGCTCCCGGACGAGCTTCTTGGTCACGGCGCGGTAGGCGGCGGAGATCTCCTTCTCGCGCCCCTCGAACTGCTCGGCGAGCTTCTCCGCGACGCCGGCCTTCAGCTCGTCCAGCCGGGACTCGCGCTCCTGCTTGCCGGCGATCGTGAGGGCCTGCGCGAGGTCCTCGCTGACCGACTCGGTGACGGCGGCGAGCACGTCGTCCTGGTAGTCGAGGAAGATCGGGTACTCGGCGGTCTCCTTCGCGGCGACGGCCGCGAGGTCGCTCTGCGCCTTGCACAGCGCCTTGATGAACGGCTTGGCCGCCTCCAGGCCCTGCGCGACGGTCTCCTCGGTCGGCGCGGCGGCGCCGTCGCCGACGAGCTTCAGGGTGTCGCGGGTGGACTCCGCCTCGACCATCATGATCGCGACGTCGCCGTCCTCCAGGACGCGCCCGGCGACGACCATGTCGAAGGTCGCGTTCTCCAGCTCGGGGTGGGTCGGGAACCCGATCCACTGGCCCTCGATCAGCGCGACGCGGACGCCGCCGATCGGGCCGGAGAACGGCAGGCCCGCGAGCTGCGTCGACATCGAGGCCGCGTTGATCGCGACGACGTCGTACAGGTGGTCGGGGTGCAGCGCCATGATCGTCTCGACGACCTGGATCTCGTTGCGCAGCCCCTTGGTGAACGACGGGCGCAGCGGCCGGTCGATCAGGCGGCAGGTGAGGATCGCGTCCTCGGACGGCCGGCCCTCGCGCCGGAAGAACGAGCCGGGGATGCGCCCGGCCGCGTACATGCGCTCCTCGACGTCGACGGTCAGCGGGAAGAAGTCGAGGTTGTCCTTCGGCTTCTTCGACGCGGTCGTCGCCGAGAGCACCATCGTGTCGTCGTCGAGGTAGGCGACGGCCGAGCCGGCCGCCTGGCGGGCCAGCCGGCCCGTCTCGAAACGGATGGTGCGGGTGCCGAACGTGCCGTTGTCGATCACGGCCTCGGTGCTGTGCGCGCCGTCGATGCGAACGGCTTCTGTCACGGGAAACCTCCTCAGGGTTCCATGTCGGTCCTCGCGGCCGTTTCCCGTGGTTTGTCACGCTGCCGGTCTTCGATCGAAGCGCCCGGATCGAGATCCGGAAGCCACTACCGAGGACCGGCCCGCACCAGCGGTGTCCGCGAGGCTTGTCTCCAGTTTTACTGGCCCTCCCGCGCCCCTCGTACGGGGCCCCGGGCGGCCGGGCGCGCCGGAAGGCCGAACGGTGTCGGCCGGGCCTCCGGCGCGCCGGTCGGGGCGCGCCGTGCTCCGGCGCCTCCCCGTCCGGCCAAAAAGGAAGGGAGTGGCCCCGGGGGCCACTCCCGCACCTTGCTAGCGGCGCAGTCCGAGTCGCTCGATGAGCTGCCGATAGCGGTTGATGTCCTTGTTGGACAGGTACTTCAGGAGCCGGCGACGACGGCCGACCAGCAGCAGGAGGCCGCGGCGGCTGTGGTGGTCGTGCTTGTGCTCCTTGAGGTGCTCCGTCAGATCGTTGATCCGACGCGTGAGCAGCGCGACCTGGACCTCCGGGGAACCGGTGTCACCCTCAGTGGTCGCGTACTCGGAGATGATCTTGTTTTTGGTGGCGGTGTCGAGCGACACGTGGCTCCTTCGATGGATCGACACCCGCAGATCCGGGGCCCGGTGGGCGCACGGGTCCGCATGGTGCGTAATTAAGAGATTGGCGGGCCGCATGAGGGTGCAGCCAGCCGCGCCGGGGCCCTTCCCGGCGACTATTCACCGTACCATGCCGGAAAGCCCCCCGGTCACGTTGCGGAAAGCGGTGTTGTCGCAGGGTATGCGCCGCTCGCGGAGGCAGCCGCCGCCAGGCGGCGTGGCAGCCGCCGCCGAGGCGCGTGGCGGCCGCCGCCGGTCGCGCGCGGGTCACGGGGAGGTGATCTCCCGGGCGCGGTCGACGTCCCGGTGCATCTCCTCGATCAGCGCCTCGACCGACTCGAACTTGAGCGTGTCCCGGATGCGGGCGACGAAGTCGACGGCCATGTGCTCGCCGTAGAGGTCGAGGTCGTCGCGGTCCAGCGCGTACGCCTCGACGGTCCGCTCCCCGGCGCCCTCGAACGTCGGATTCGTGCCGATGGAGATCGCGGCGGGCCAGCGGAAGCCCGGGTAGCGGTCGGAGTCGCAGACGAGCCAGCCCGCGTACACGCCGTCCGCGGGGATCGCGGTGTGCGGCTGCGTCTCCAGGTTCGCGGTGGGGAACCCGAGCGCGCGGCCCCGCTGGTGCCCGCGCACGACGACGCCCTCGACCCGGTGCGGCCGGCCGAGCGCCCGCGCCGCCTCCGCCACCTCGCCCGCGTCGAGCCGCCCGCGGACGTAGGTGGACGTGATCGTGTCGCCGTTCGCCACGAGCGGCATCCCCTCGGCGGTGAAGTCGTACTTCTCACCGAGGTCGCGCAGCAGCGCCACGTCGCCCTTGGCCTTGTGCCCGAACCGGAAGTCCTCGCCGACGATCACGTGCGCCGCGTGCAGCCGGTCGGCCAGCACCGACTGGACGAACTCGTCCGGCGCCATCTTCGACAGCTCCAGCGTGAACGGCACGACCACGACGGCGTCGGTGCCGAGCCCTTCGAGCAGCTCGACGCGCCGCCGGGTGCTGGCGAGCAGCGGCGGGTGGGTGCCCGGCCGGACGACCTCGTCCGGGTGCGGGTCGAAGGTGATCACCACGGACCGCAGCCCGCGGCGGCGCGCCTCGTCCGCGGCGGCGCCGACGATCCGCTGATGGCCGCGGTGAACGCCGTCGAACACCCCGATGGTGACCACCGAGCGGCCCCAGTCAGCGGGGACCTCGCCGAGGCCATTCCAGCGCCGCACCATGCTCTCCCTGCGTAGGACGTGCCTGCCCGGACTTTCCTGCCGTCCCTAAGAGTGCCATGCGCGGGCGGACGGGGTGGAACCCGGGTTCAGGCGGAACGGAGGCGGGGCTCAGGCGGAACGGTAGACGACCAGCGAGACGGCGATGTACTGCAGGACGTACGCGGCGAGCGTGCAGGCGTGGAAGACCTCGTGGAACCCGAACCAGCGCGGCGACGGGTTCGGGCGCCGCAGCCCGTACACCACTCCCCCGACGCTGTAGCAGACGCCGCCGAGGGCGACCATGAGGCAGGCCGGGAGCCCCGCTCCGGACACGAACTGCGGCAGGAAGAACACCGCCACCCAGCCGAGGACGATGTAGAGGGTGACGTAGAGGGCGCGCGGGGCGCCGATCCAGGTCGTCCGGAAGACGACGCCCGCGATGGCGCCCGTCCAGACGATGGCGAGGACGGCGACGCGGACGCCGCCGTCCAGCGCGAGGACGGCGAACGGCGTGTACGTCCCCGCGATGATCAGGTAGATGTTGGCGTGGTCGAACCGGCGCAGCACCTCCAGCAGCCGCAGCGAGGTCTGCCGGTGGTACGTCCCCGAGATGCCGAACAGCATCGCGGACGTCGCCACGTAGATCGCGGACGCGAGCCGCGCCTGCGTCGACGGGCCGAGCGCGACCAGCACGAGCCCGGCGACCAGCACCGCGGGGAACGCCCCGACGTGCAGCCAGCCGCGCAGCATCGGGCGGGTCGGGGACGCCGCCTGGGTCTCGTCCACCGAGATCATGGGCACCTCCTCGGGCAAGTAACCTACGGAATCGTAGGTTACGCGACCGTAGGTTGAGAGCGCACCGGTTTCCCCGGTGATGATCGCCACGTGCCGGGCGTCCCGTCCACCCCTGTCCTTCCCCGGAGTCAGGGGACGAAGACCGCCAGCGGCTTGGCGACCTCGCCCTGCTCCTCGACGAGCGCGAGCAGCGAGCCGTCCGGCGCGAAGACCCCGACGGGACCGGGGCCGAGGCCCGCCGCCGGGAGCCGTCCGCCGTGCGCGACCTTGCGGGCGTCGTCGTCGGACACGTCCCGGCGCGGGAACACGGCGGCCACCGCGTCCTCCATCGGGATGATCTCCAGGTTCTCGGCGAGACGGTCGAGCGTCCGCGCCATGGACAGGTCGTACGGGCCGACGCGGGTGCGGCGCAGCGCGGTGAGGTGCCCGCCGCAGCCGAGCGACGCGCCGAGGTCGCGGGCCAGCGCGCGGATGTAGGTGCCGGACGAGCAGACGACGGTCGCGTCCACGTCGATCAGCTCGCCGTGCCGCCGGACGCCCGTGACCGTGAAGCCGTGCACGGTGACCGGGCGGGCGGCGAGATCGACCTCCTCGCCCTTGCGCGCCATCTTGTAGGCCCGCTCCCCGTTCACCTTGATCGCGCTGACCTGCGGCGGGACCTGCCGGATCGGCCCGGTCAGGGCGGCGATCCCGGCGCGCAGCTCCACGTCGGCGACGGAGTCGGCGGGCGAGGTCGCCGTGATCTCACCCTCGGCGTCGTCGGTGTTGGTCGACTCGCCCAGCCGGATCGTGCCGTCGTACGCCTTCTCCGTCAGCGCCAGGTGCCCGAGGAGGCGCGTCGCCTTCCCGATGCCGAGGACGAGGACGCCCGTCGCCATCGGGTCCAGGGTGCCCGCGTGCCCGACCCGCCGGGTCTTCGCGAGCTTCCGCATCCGGCCGACGACGTCGTGGGACGTCCAGCCCGCCGGCTTGTCCACGATGACAAGCCCCGATTCCATGGCTCTCGCTTCACCTCGACCTCGGCGGACAACGGAAGACGCCGATTCTAACGGCCCTCGGGCCCCGCCCCGTGCCGTCAGCCAGTGCCGTCAGTCCGCGGCGGGGAGCAGGGCGCGGAGGCGGTCGAGCGCGTCGTCCACGGTGCCGGACCAGAGGAAGCCCGCCATCTCGCGGTGGCCGCCGCCGTTCAGCGCCGCGCACACCACGCTCAGGTCGATGTTGCCCTTGGACCGGACGGAGAAGTACCAGCGCCCGTCGTCGGTCTCCTTGCAGACGACCGCGACCTCGGCCTCGTCCGTCCGGCGGAGCTGGTCGATGATCCCTTCGAGCTGGTCGTAGGGGACGGAGCGGCGGTCGGAGCGGGCGATCGTCGTCCAGACGAGGCCGCGGCCGCCCGCGGCGTCGCGCTCCAGCCGGGCCCGCGACAGCGCGCCCGCGAGGACCTGGAGGTAGCCGAACGGCGCCCGGTCCCACAGCTCGCGGCTGACGGCCTCCGGCCGGACGCCCGCGGTGAGCAGCCGTCCCGCCAGGTCGTGGACCTTCGGGGTCGTGCACGGGTACTTGAACGAACCGGTGTCGCTGGCGAGGCCCGCGTACAGGCCCTGCGCGATGTCCTGGTCGAGCGGGACGCCGAGCCTGCGGATCAGCTCCTCGACGAGCACCGCCGTCGCGGCCGCGTCCGGGTCGACGAGCCGCACGCCGCCGAACCCGATGTTGGACGCGTGGTGGTCGACCACGATCAGCGAACCGGCCCGGTCGGCCGCGTCGGCGAGCGCGCCGAGGCGGGCCCGCCCGGCCGCGTCCAGGGAGATCATCAGCTCCGGCGCGGGCGGCATCGCGGCGGGCTCGACCAGCAACTCCTGGCCGGGCAGGAACCGGAGGATGGCCGGGACGGCGAACGGCTCGCCGAAAGAGGCGAAACATCGTTTGCCCAGCGAGCGGAGCGCCTGCGCGAGCGCCAGCATCGAGCCGAGCGCGTCGCCGTCCGGGGCGACGTGGCAGGCGAGGGACACCTCCCCGGCCGCGTGGATCAGCTCGACGGCGCGCTCCCACTCCAGCTCCGCGGCCGGCGCCTGCGCCGGTCCGGCGGGGCCGGGCGACGCGGGGAGGGCGGTCACGGCGGTGGGCGGCGTGGGCGCGGTGGACGCGAAGGCGGGGTCGGTGACGCGGCGGCCCGCGCCGTTGCGCGAGACGACGTCGTGCCCGGCGACGGAATGCCCGCCCGCGTCGTGCGGCGGCCATTCCCCGGAAGTGCCGGGGCCGGGCGCCTCCGCGCGCCCCTCGTCCCCGGTCACGACGGCGGGCGACCCGGACGGCCGTCCGCGCCGTCCGCCGCTCCGGGCGGCCCGGCGGAGCCGTCGTCAGTGTCCTCGGTCGTGTCGGCGTCCTCGCCCTCGTCTTCGTCCGCGACGCGGTAGGGGTTCGGGTCGCCCGCCGGGGACGCGCCCTGCGCGGTCTTCGCCACCTCGGCGTCCTTCGCCCTCGCCTGGGCCAGCAGGTCGTCGATGTGCGCCGCGTTCTCCATCAGGGAGTCCATGACGAACGTGATGCTCGGCGTGTGCCGGACGCCGGTCTTCCTGCCCACCTCCGACCGGATGACGCCCTTGGCGCTCTCCAGCGCGGCGGCCGTCTCGGCGCGCTCGCCGTCCGACCCGTACACCGTGTAGTACACGGTCGCGTCGCGCAGGTCGTTGGTGATGCGGGTGTCCGTCACGGTCACGAAGCCGAGCCGCGGGTCCTTGATCCGCCGCTCCAGCATCTCGGCCACGATCTGCTGGATGCGGTCGGCGAGCTTGCGCGCCCGGGCTGCGTCCACCATGATCGCACTCCCTTTCTGTGGTCTGCGGACCCCTCTATGGTCCAACGACGCCCGTCCGCCTCCCCCACTCCGGGGGGACACACTCACTCGTCGTCGTCGTTGAAAAGCCGCTGCCTCGCGGACAGCAGTTCTATCTCCGGCCTCCCGGCCACGAGCCGTTCGCACCTGTCGAGCACCTGGGTGCAGTTCCCGGCGGTGCCCGAGACCACCGCCACCCCGATCTCCGCCCTGCGGTACAGGTCGTTGTCGCCGGTCTCGGCGACGGCCACCCCCGGGAAGTGCTTCTGCACCTCCGCGATGAGGGGCCGCAGGACGGCCCGCTTCTGCTTCAGCGAGCGGACGTCCCCCAGCAGCAGGTCGAGCGTCAGCGCACCCACGTACACCTGGTCGATCACCTCGGGATCTACAGAAGACTGAACGACGGTGCCTGCCCGCCGTGTTCCCGGACCGCCCCCGGACGGGGACGAGCCGGACATGACAGACGCCAGGCTAGAAGATCCGCCTGGCGTCATGTCACCGGATTAAACGATCACGTCGCGATCGAGTCGCGAAGGCGTCGGACGATCACGTCGGCGCGCCCGCGGGAGCGCCCGGCCGGACGCCGCGCGGCACCGGCCGGACGGGTGTCCGGCCGGTGCCGCGCGGACGTGCGCGGCCTGGTCGCGCGACCTCAGTCGCGCGGCTTCTCCCGCATCTCGAAGCACTCGATGACGTCGCCGAGCTTGATGTCGTTGTAGCCCACGCCGATACCGCACTCGAAGCCCTCGCGGACCTCGGTCGCGTCGTCCTTGAAGCGGCGCAGCGACGACACCGTGAGGTTGTCGGCGACGACGACGCCGTCGCGGACGAGCCGGGCCTTGGCGTTGCGCTGGATGATCCCCGAAGTGACCATCGAGCCCGCGACGCTGCCGATCCGCGGCACCTTGAAGATCTCGCGGATCTCGGCCTGGCCGAGCTGGACCTCCTCGAACTCCGGCTTGAGCATGCCCTTGAGGGCGGCCTCGATCTCCTCGATCGCCTGGTAGATGATCGAGTAGTACCGGATGTCGACGCCCTCGCGGTCGGCCAGCTCCTGCGCGTTCCGCTCGGGACGCACGTTGAAGCCGATGATCACCGCGCCCTCGGACGCCAGCGACAGGTTGACGTCGTCCTGCGTGATCGCGCCGACGCCGCGGCGGATGATCCGCAGGTTGACCTCCTCGCCCACGTCGATCTTGAGCAGGGAGTCCTCCAGCGCCTCCACGGAGCCGGACACGTCGCCCTTGAGGATGAGCAGCAGCTCCTGCCGCTCGCCGCGCTCCAGGTCCTTGAACAGCTCTTCGAGGGAGCTGCTCTTGCGGCTCTTGAGCAGTTCGGCGTTGCGCTTGCGCGCGACCCGCTTGTCGGCGATCTGCCGGGCGATCCGGTCGTCCTCGACGACGAGGAAGTTGTCACCGGCGCCGGGCACGGCCGCGAGGCCGAGCACCTCCACCGGGCGGGACGGACCCGCCTCCGTGATGTTCTCCAGGTTCTCGTCGAGCATCGCGCGGACGCGGCCGTGCGCCACGCCGCAGACGATCGAGTCGCCGACCCGCAGCGTGCCGCGCTGCACCAGCACGGTCGCCACGGCGCCCCGGCCCTTGTCGAGGTGGGCCTCGATCGCGGAGCCCTGGGCGGGCATGTCGGGGTTGGCCTTCAGGTCGAGTTCGGCGTCGGCGGTCAGGACGATCGCCTCCAGCAGCCCGTCGATGTTGATCCGCTCCCTGGCGGACACGTCGACGAACTGCGTCTGACCGCCGAACTCCTCGGCGACCAGGCCGTACTCGGTGAGCTGCGCCCGCACCCGGTTCGGGTCGGCGCCCTCGACGTCGATCTTGTTGACCGCGACGACGATCGGCACCCCGGCCGCGGTGGCGTGGTCGATCGCCTCCGTGGTCTGCGGCTTGACGCCGTCGTCGGCGGCGACCACCAGCACCACCAGGTCGGTGGTGTCGGCGCCGCGGGCGCGCATGGCGGTGAACGCCTCGTGGCCCGGGGTGTCGATGAAGGTGATGGCGCGCTTCTCGCCGTCGACCTCCGTCTCCACCTGGTAGGCGCCGATGTGCTGGGTGATGCCGCCGGCCTCGCCCGCCTGCACGTTGGCGTGGCGGACGGCGTCCAGCAGCTTGGTCTTGCCGTGGTCGACGTGGCCCATGACGGTGACGACCGGCGGACGGGACTGGAGGTGCTCCTCGCCGCCCTCGTCCTCGCCGTACTCGATGTCGAACGACTCGAGGAGGGCGCGGTCCTCGTCCTCGGGGCTGACGACCTGGACGTCGAAGTCCAGTTCGAGCCCGAGCGACATGAGGTCGTCGGGGTCGACGGACTGGGTCGCGGTGACCATCTTGCCGAGGTGCATCATGATCGCGACGAGCGACGCCGGGTTGGCGCCGATCTTCTCGGCGAAGTCGGTCAGGGACGCGCCCTGCGGCAGCCGGATCGTCTTGCCGCCGCCGCGCGGAGCCGAGACGCCGCCGACCGCGGGGGCCTGCATGTTCTCGAACTCCTGACGACGCGCCCGCTTCGACTTGCGACCGCGCGCGGGACGTCCGCCCGGACGGCCGAAGGCGCCCTGTGTGCCGCCGCGTCCGCGACCGCCGCCACCGGGACGGGGCCCGAAGCCCGGACGACCGCCGCCGCCACCGCCGCCGCCCGCGCGGGGCGCGCCGAAGCCGCCGCCGCCACCGGGACGACCGCCGCCACCGGGACCGCGGCCACCGCCGCCGGGACCGCGCCCGCCGCCGCCAGGGCCGCGACCGCCGCCACCGCCGCCGCCCGGACCGCCGCGCCCGGGGGCGCCGGACGGCCGCGAGGACGGCATGTTCATCGGACTCGGACGCGGACCGCCCGGCCGGGGCGGCATGCCGCCCGGGTTCGGACGGGGACCGCCGGCGCCCGGAGCGCCGCCGGGCCGCGGCCCGGGACGGGCGCCGCGCTCGCCTCGGTCGCCGCGCTCGCCGCCGCCGGGACGGTCACCGGCGCCCTGCCGCGGGCCGGGACGCGGACCGGGCTTGGGCGCCTGGCCCATGCCGGTGTTGGTCGAGCTGAACGGGTTGTTGCCGGGACGCGGCCCACCGGGGCCGCGGCCGCCGCGCTCGCCGCCCTGTCGGGGGCCGGGACGCGGACCGGGCTTCGGACTGCGGGGGCCCGGCTTCGGACCGCCGCCACCCGGCGCGCGGGTACCGGCACCGCCGGCGCCGCCCTGACCACCCTGGCCGCCCTGACCGCCGGGAGCGGCCGCGGGCGGGGCGCTCGGCGCCTGCGCCGCGGGCGCGTTCACCGGGGTGCTCGGCGCGGGCGGGACCGGCCGGGGCGGACCCGGTCGCGGGCCGCCGCCCGGAGCGCCCTGGCCGCCGGGGCCGCCCTGGCCGCCGGGGCTCGGCACGCTGGGTGCGGGGCCACCGGGGCCAGCGGGACCCGGCTTCGGCCCGGGCGGACGCGGCGCGGCAGGCCGCGGGGCCTGCTGGCGCGAACCCTGGGAATCGCCGCCGCCGGGCGGACCCGGACGCGGCGCGGCGGGCCGCGGCGCCGAAGGGCGCTTCGGCGCGGCCCGCCTGTCCCCCTGCTTGGAGGAAGAAGAATTTGAGAAGGCTTCTGTCAGCCTGCGGACGACCGGCGCCTCGATCGTGGAGGACGCCGACCTTACGAACTCGCCCATCTCCTGGAGCTTGGCCATGACGACCTTGCTCTCTACACCGAACTCCTTGGCGAGTTCGTACACCCGGACCTTGGCCACTGCACTCCCTAACTCGGTCCGGGGGTGCGGCCTCCGGACCGTCGCTAACTTGCCGTACTCATCGCGGCGTGCTCATCGAGCGCTCATAGCAATCTCGACCTGCTTCCGACTAGACGTCGCTTTCCATTCGGCCATCCTGCTGCCGCGCGGCGCGGGCCGCAAGCCGCGCTCGCAGCGCCGCGCTGTCGAGCGGCCCCGGCAGGCGAAAAGCCCGCGGGAACGCCCGACGCCGCTCTGCGAGCTCAAGGCACTCCGGATCGGGGTGCAGATGCGCGCCCCGCCCCGGCAGCCGCCCACGCGGGTCGGGGACGATGACGTCCTCGACCACAACAAGGCGCAGCAAGTCGGACTTGACCGTGCGAACCCGGCAACCCACACACGTGCGAACTGAGTTCACCGCCCGAACCTGTATCGGGCCGCCCGGCCACGTTTCATGAGTCTACCGCGCCGACGCGTCGGCGGGGCCGGTCGCATGGGCCCCTGGCGTAGAAGATCCCGTTTCGTCGGATTCGGCGACCTTCGGAGAAGTCTGCTCGGGTTCGGTGTCGGACCTGATGTCGATCCGCCAGCCGGTGAGCCGCGCGGCGAGCCGCGCGTTCTGCCCCTCCTTGCCGATGGCCAGGGACAACTGGTAGTCGGGGACGACGACCCGGGCGACCCTGGCGTCGGCGTCCACGACCTCCACGTGCGAAACCCGCGCGGGCGACAGCGCATTCCCGACGAACTCGGCCGGGTCGTCCGACCAGTCGACGATGTCGATCTTCTCGCCGTGCAGCTCGGCCATCACGTTGCGGACGCGGCTGCCGAGCGGGCCGATGCAGGCGCCCTTGGCGTTCACCCCGGTCTTGCGCGAACGCACCGCGATCTTGGTGCGGTGGCCGGCCTCGCGGGCGATCGCCGCGATCTCGACGGTGCCGTCCGCGATCTCCGGGACCTCCAGCGCGAACAGCTTGCGGACGAGGTTCGGGTGCGTCCGGGAGAGCTGCACCGACGGGCCGCGGTGCCCCTTGCGGACCTGCACCACGTAGGCGCGCAGCCGCTCGCCGTGCTCGTAGCGCTCGCCGGGCACCTGCTCCTGCGGCGGCAGGACGGCCTCGATCTTGCCGAGGTCGACCAGCACGTTCCGCGGGTCCTTGCCCTGCTGGATGATGCCGCTGACGATGTCGCCCTCGCGGCCCGCGTACTCGCCGAAGGTCAGCTCGTCCTCGGCGTCGCGGAGGCGCTGCAGGATGACCTGCTTGGCGGTGGTCGCGGCGATCCGTCCGAACCCGGACGGGGTGTCGTCGTACTCCCCGACGGCGTTGTCCTCGTCGTCGGTCTCGGTCGCCCACACGGTGACGTGCCCGCTCTGCCGGTCGAGTTGGACGCGCGCGCGGGGCGCGGCGCCCTCCGTCCGGTGGTAGGCGATCAGCAGCGCGTCTTCGATGGCCTTGACGGCCACGTCGAGCGAGATGTCCTTCTCGCTCTCCAGGGACCGCAGGGCGGTCATGTCGATGTCCACGAGGTTCCCCCCTCTAGTCCGGCTCAGCCGGAGAACGCGTTCCCTCGGCCGTGCGCGGCGGGCTGAACTCCACCTGCACGCGGCCGCGCCCCAGCTCGCCCAGGCCGAACCGGCGGCGCACGGTCCCGGCGGGCTTCCCGGGGGACTTGGCGGCCTTCTGCCCGGCGGACCCGGCGCCGCCCGCGCCGGTTCCCTTGCCCCTGCGCTTCTGGACGACGTCGATCTCCACGGTCGTGTCGTCGGCCGCGACCACCCGGCCCTCGATCTGGCCGCCCTCGGCCAGCGGGGCGACGATCAGCCGCCCGACGGCGCGGCGCCAGTGCCGCGGCTCGGTGAGGGGGCGGTCGACGCCCGGGGAGGACACCTCCAGCACGTAGGGCGTGGTCCCCATGGCGTCGGTGGCGTCGAGCAGCGCGGAGGCGCGCTCGCTGATCGCGGCGATGTCGTCGAGGCCGACTCCGTCGTCGCCGTCCACGATGACGCGGACCAGCCGGCGCCGCCCGGCGGGGCGCACCTCGACCTCCTCCAGGTCGAAGCCCGCCGCGGCCACGGCGGGCGCGAGCAGCGCGGTCAGCTCGGCGACGGCGGCGGCCCGGCCGGGACGCGCGGGCGCGTCCGTCCGGGCGGGTTCGCGGCCGGACGCGCGGTCGGCCTCGCCGCGCCTCCCCTGAGCGCGGCCACCGCGGGACTCGACGCTCATGGGACCTCCTCCTGTTGTGCCGCCCGTGATGGGCGGATGTCGCCGCTCGTCCGTTGACACCTCAAGACTATCGACAGCCGGAGACCGCAGCGGTTTTTCGGACGGCTCACCGGCGCGGCGGATATGGAATGCTTGAGCTGGCCTGATGGACGCCCCCGCCGCCGGGGCCGCGCCAGGCCGCCGCCACCACGTCACCGGGTGAGGAGACCCCCTTGCCAGAGGCCGGGACGCGCACGCCGGGACCCCCGCGGGGAGCCCGGCCGGTACCTCAGCCGCGCCTGCCCGAAACAGCCCTCCCGCCCGGAACCCTGTCGCGCCGGGCGCTGCTCGGCCGGGGCGCCGCGCTGGCGGGCGGGGCGCTCGCCCTGCCGTGGCTGGCGGGGTGCGCCGCGGAGGCCGCCCCGCGCACGGACGTGTCGACGCTCGCGGCGGCGATCGCGGCCGAGCAGGACCTCGTCGCCACCTACGAGGCGGCGTACGCGGCGGCCAGGTCCGCGGAGTCGTGGCTGGTGAAGCGGCTGGCGCCGGTCCTCGCCCACCATCGCGCGCACCTCGCCGCCCTGCGGCGGCACTACCTGCCCGGTTCGGGCGACCGGGCGGAGGAGGGCGGCGCGATCCCGGCGCCGCGCGCGGTGCCGGTGCCGGTCGGCGGCGGCGCCCTCGCGGTGCTGCGCGACCTGGAGGAACGCGCGGCTCGGGCGCGCACGGCGGACGCCGCGAAGGCCACTCCCGCGCTGGCCCAACTGCTGGCGAGCATCGGCGCGTGCGAGGCGGGACACGCCGTGACGGTGAAGGGGCAGCCGCCGGCGGTCGGGACGCGGTCGGACGCCGAGGCCGTCCAGCGGGCGCTGGCCGCCGAGCACGCCGCGGTTTACGGGTACGGGGTGCTCGGCGCCCGGCTCGCCGGGACGCTGCGCGGGATCGCGAAGGCCGTCTGGGTGGAGCACCGCGCCCAGCGCGACCGGCTGATCGCGATCGTGTCGGGGACGCCCGTCGCGGCCGCGCCCGCCTACCGGCTGCCCGTCCGGCCGACGTCCGCGCGCAGCGCCGCGCAGCTCGCGGCTGCGCTGGAGGACGGGCTCGTCCCCGCCTATGTCGGGCTCGCCGGGGTCTCGTCCCCCGACCTGCGCGCCTTCGCCGCCGACGGGGCGCGACGGTCGGTGGCGCGGTCGGCCGCCTGGCGCTCCAGGGCGGGCGTCGCGATGCCCGCGGACGCCTTCCCGGGGCTGCCGGACTCGGCGGTGGACCCGCGTCCCGAACCCGGCGAATAGCCGCGTCCGGCCCTCTTCCCATCCGCGGCCGATCTGTTCCGATTCCGTTTCGATCAGGGCGAGTGATCTGCCGCACGGCGGGAACGAAACGCCTGTTTGATCGCGTTAGTCCCTTTCAAAAGGGATGATCTCGGGGGAGGGAGTCCACACCCGCCATGTCCACCACTCCGCAGCGCAGCGCCCTCGACGAACTGCGGGCCGCGTACCACGAGCAGCTCAACCGGCTCGCCGCCGAGCGGGACGCCGCGCGCCGCCAGGCGCGGCGGGCCCAGGCGCAGGCCGACGTGGCGCGGGCCGACCTCGCCAGCCTGCAGAGCAGCGTCCAGGAACTGCTGGCCGCCGCCGCGCGCCACCTTCCCGACCTGGAGCCGAGCGGGCCGCCGGAGCTTCCGGCCGCCACCCGCCGGGCCCTGCCCGCGGCCTCCCCGTCCGGCGGGTCCGGTGACGGGGAGCGTCCGGCGCGGGCCGCCTGAACCGGGAGGGAACGGCCCGCCCAAGGGCCGTGGGGAGGCCGCCGGGAGCACGGCTCCCGGCGGCCTCCGCCGTCTGCGGCGGGACGGGCGGCGGTGAGCCGGTAGGGTCGGGCGAATGACCGCGTACGGCCTCCTCGTCTCCCCCTCGCACAACCGGGTCTACGCACAGTCGGCCGCCGCGCTGGTCAAGGCGGAGCTGGCGGTGTTCAGCGAACGGGCCTTGGACGGGCGCGTCCGCGACATCCGCGAGACCTCCATCGGCGGCGTCCCGTACGTGACGTTCACGGCGGACGAGCTGTCGGAGCAGGACGTCCGGCTCCTGTCGAACCTGTCGTCGCTCTACGCGCTGTTCCAGATCGAGGACGACGAGCTGCTGCGTCCCGTCATGGTGCAGCCGCTCGATCTGTTCGGCAGTGACCTGCTCACCATCCAGAAATACTCCGGCAAGACGAACGAGTACTTCACCAAGCTGCTGCTGAACGTCACCGCGATGGCGTCCGGCTCCCCCATGGACCTGGTGACGGGACGTCCCCGCGTCCTCGACCCGATGTGCGGCCGGGGCACCACCCTCAACCAGGCCATGATGTACGGCCTCGACGCCGCCGGGATCGACATCGACGCCAAGGACTTCGACGCCTACGCCGCCTTCATCAAGACGTGGCTGAAGAACAACAGGGTGAAGCACCAGGCGGAGATCGCCAACATCCGCCGCGAGAAGGCCGTGCTCGGCCGCCGCCTCCACGTGACGCTCGGCGCGTCCAAGGAGCGGTACAAGAGCGG
The DNA here is from genome assembly GCF_008085905.1 of Actinomadura syzygii. Classification (GTDB taxonomy): domain Bacteria; phylum Actinomycetota; class Actinomycetes; order Streptosporangiales; family Streptosporangiaceae; genus Spirillospora; species Spirillospora syzygii. The sequence goes on from NZ_VSFF01000010.1 coordinate 310,778, forward strand.
CGAGACGATGGAGATCACCGTCGTGAACGCCGACTCCCTCGCCGCCGGGAGCTTCTTCCGGCCCGCCTCGTTCGACCTGATCGTGACGGACGCGCCGTACGGGGTGCAGCACGGGAGCCGTCCGAAGGGCGGGCAGCCGAGCCGCCGGGGCAAGCCGCAGCTCTCGCGCAGCCCCGTCGAGCTGCTGGCGGCGGCCGTCCCCGAATGGGCGGCGCTGCTGCGGCCGGGCGGCGCCGTCGGCATCTCCTGGAACACCTACGTCGGACGCCGCGAGGACCTCGCCGACATCCTCGCCTCCAGCGGGCTTGAGGTGCAGGACTCCGAGGCGTACCGCGGTTTCCGCCACCGCGTCGACCAGGCCATCACCCGCGACCTGATCACCGCCCGCAAGCCCTAGCCGGACCCGGCGGTCAGACGGCGGGGCGGTCAGACGGCGTGCCAGCGCTCCACGTGCGGGAGCAGTTCGCCGAGGTCGTGGATGAGGGCGTCGGGCGGGGTGAGGCCGGGACGGTCGAAGGCGTGGGTCGTCTGGTGCCAGATCTGCACGGCGCGCAGCCCGGCGGACTTGGCTCCGTGGATGTCGTCGTAGGGGCGGTCGCCGACGAACACGCAGGACGAGGGGTCGGCCGCGCCCACGGCGTCCATGGCGGCGCGGAACGCCTCCGCGTGCGGCTTCGTCCAGGGGATCTCGCTGGAATAGACGGCGCCGTCGAGCAGGTGCAGGACGTCGTCCCGGGCGAAGATGCGCTCGTGCAGGTCGCGCGACCACATCGTGTTGGACAGGACGCCGACCTTGATCCCCCGCTCGCGGAGGGCGTTGAACAGCACGGGGACGGCGGGGTCGGTGTGCGTGTGCGGCGTCCAGACCTCGAAGTGGGTGGCGAGCATCTCGCCGGTCGGCCGGACGCCCGCGAGGTCGAAGAGCTCGTCCAGGGTGCCGCTGCGGTGCTCCTCGTCGCTGCGCTTCCACAGGTCTAGCTCGGCGCGGGCCAGCTCGGTCGCGGCCTTCTCGACGTCGTCCGGGGGGAGGTGGGCGGAGCAGATCGCGCGCCACATGTCGGCCAGTTCGAGGTCGTGCCACGGGGTCAGCGTGCCGCCCCAGTCGAAGATCACAGCTTCTACGCCCATGACCGGATCGTAACCATCCGGGTACGACAGACCACCCCTGTTTTCGGCATGGACCGCGCGTCGCCGTCCGCCGCCCGCGCATAGCGCGCCCGTCACCGGGGATAACGATGCAACACCAAAACCTGGCGAAAATGGAACGAACCAGGTGAAATCAATCGACCGGGGAGGAGCCATGAGGGCGCGCGAGCCCGGCGAGTCCCGCGACTTCCGCGCGGACATCGACGACATGGGCGACAACACGCAGGACGAGCAGATCGCCCTGACGGAGGAGTACGTCACCGACCCGCCCGAGGGGCTGAGGATCGAGGAGCCCGAGGAGAGCAGGGACGGGCTCGGGATCTCCGAGTACGAGCGGGAGGCCGCGCGGCCGGGCGAGGACGAGCGTCCGCGACCGGACGTCGCCGCCGAGACCGACGCCGTAAACCCGACCCGGAGACCCTGACCGGAGGCGGCCGGAGCCGCCCCGGCCGGGCCGCCCGAAGTCCTGATCAACCTGCGGAGCGCTGCCCGGGTAACGGGTGTGGCGAGAGTTTCCTCGCGGTTCGGCCTCACGCCGCGGGGAATGTCATAGGCACGGCATAGGTTGCGCAAAGCGGGGCTAGCTTGCGAGGTGACCGGGACATGCACGACACAGTCACGGCACCGGTCCGCCCTCCGACCGACGCCACCCCCAAGGACGGCACGGACGCAGTCCCGCACGCTGGCGCCACAGACAGCACGGACATCGGCACCGCAGGCATCACAGACGCCAACATCGCAGGCATCACAGCCGCCGACACCGTCGACAGGGCGGACGTCGACACCGGCGACGGCGGCGTCGACCTCAGTGCGGGTTTGGTCGAGCCGGAGGGCGCGCGGGCGCGGCCTCGGTGGCGTCGAGCGGGGGTGCTCACGCAGTGGGCGCTGGTCGTCGGCGTGCTCGCCGCGTTCCCGCTGTACCAGGACCAACTCCCCGACCTCGGCCTCATGTGGACGTCGGTGTCGCACGCCGACGCGGGCTGGCTCGCGGTGGTCGTCCTCGCGGTGGCGGGGTCGATGGGCGCGTTCGCCCGGCTCCAGCGCAGGCTGCTGCGTGTCGGCGGGCTGCGGATGTCGATGCGCCGCGCGTGCGCGATCACCTACGCGGGCAACGCCTTGTCCACGACGCTGCCCGCCGGGCCCGCGGTGAGCGTCGTCTACACGTTCCGGCAGTTCCGCCGCAACGGGGCGTCGGCGCAGCTCGCCACGGCCGTGATCCTCGCCGGCGGGGTGATCACCACGTCGGCGTACTCGCTGATCGGGCTGGCCGCGCTGCTCGTCGCGCCGGGGTCGCGCGGCCCGGCGCTGGTGGCGCTGTCCGTCCCGCTCGCCGGGGCGGCGCTGGTCGCCGCCGCGCTCGCGTGGCGGCCGACGCGCGCCCTCGTCACCGCGCCGCTCCGGCGGCTGTACCGCGCGGCGGTGGCCCACCCGCGGATCGCGCCGCACGCGGAGCGGCTGGCGGGCGTCCCAGCGGTGCTGCGCCCGACCCGGCGCGACTGGGCGGCGCTGATCGCGCTTTCCGTGCTGAACTGGGTCTTCGACATCCTGGCGCTGCTGGCGGCCGCGCACGCGGTCGGCGTCGCCGTCGACCTGGACGGCGTCGCCCTCACCTACTTCGCCGCGCAGGCGGCGGGCAGCATCCTGCCGCTGCTGCCCGGCGGGCTCGGCGCGATCGAGGGCAGCATGGCCGCGTCGCTGGTCGCGCTGGGCGCGACGCTGTCCCCCGCCGTCGCGGCCGTGGGCCTCTACCGGCTGGTGTCCTACTGGGCGGTGGTCACGGTCGGCTGGATCGCGTGGCTCGCGCTGCACGAGGGCCCGCGCGTCCCGGCCCGCGTCAAGGCGCGCCTGGCCGGGGCCGTGTGCCTGTTCCTGGAGGGCACCACCAGGGTCGCGCTCACCCCCTACGCCGCGATCATCATGAACACCCCCGCCGAACCCCGCCGCCCGTAACTCCGGCCCGTCTAGAAAGGGCTTGGTGCGGAGTCGGTCGATGGGCCGAGGTCGGGGCGGGACCTTCGGCTGAGATCGAGGGGCCGGGGAATCAGAAGGGCGCATGAGGGGCTTTAGTGGTCAGCGACCCAGCCCCGGCCATGAAACGGACTGCCATGTACGGATCGCCCAACGGCCCGTCCTCCGGTCGACCGCTGACCGCCGCCGACCCCGCCGCCTTCCGCTCGGTGCTGGCCCGGTTCGCGACCGGCGTGGTCGCGGTCGCCGCCGCCGAGCCGGGCACGGGACGTCCCGTGGGCCTGGTCGCGAACTCGTTCACGTCCGTCTCCCTCGACCCGCCGCTCATCGCTTTCTGCGTGGCGCACACCAGCACGACCTGGCCGCGGCTGCGTGACGCGGACCTGCTGTGCGTCAGCATCCTGGGCGAGGCGCAGCTGGAGGTGTCCGAGCGGCTGGCGCTGCGGGGCGGCGACAAGTTCGCCGGGATCGGCTGGACGGCGTCCCCCGGCGGCGCTCCGATGATCGACGACGCGATCGCCTGGATCGAGTGCGCGGTGGAGCAGGAGCACGTCGCGGGCGACCACATGATCGTCGTCGCCCGCGTCCTCGACCTGGCCGAGCACCACGAGGGCGCGCCGCTGGTCTTCTACCGCAGCTCCTACGGCACGTTCAGCTGACGGTTGAGCCCTCGGGGGCGCGCAGCCGCGCCAGCACCTGGAGCGGGTCCGCGAGGACCTCGGCGAAGGCGAACTCCGCCGCGCCGACCAGGGTCGTGTCGTCCCCGAGCGCGGCGGTGCGGAGCTTGACCTTCTCGCGGGGCGCGGCGAGCGCACCCGTGGCGAGGACGCTGCGGATCTGCGCCGCCGACCCGAGGTAGATGTCGCGGAGCGTCCCGCCGAAGACGACCATGCCGGGGTTGAACACGTTGACGAGGTTGGCGACGCCGAGCCCGAGCCACTTGCCGACCCGCTGGAGCGCCTCCCGCGCGGCGATGTCGCCCGCGTCGGCGGCGGCGACGATGTCGCGCACCGCGTCCCGTCCGGCCTGGCCGGGGATCTCTTCGCGGCCCGCGAGGCACAGCAGCGTCCGCTCCCCCACCTCGGCCTCCAGGCAGCCGTTCGAGCCGCACGCGCAGGGCCGCCCGCCCGGGTTGACGATCATGTGGCCGATCTCGCCGCCGTACCCCTCGTCCCCGCCGAGCAGCCGGCCGTGCGCGATGATGCCGCCGCCGACGCCGACGTCGCCGTGCAGGTAGATCAGGTTGTCGCAGCCCACCCCGGCGCCGCGCTCGTGCTCGGCGAGCGCGCCGAGGTTGGCGTCGTTGCAGACGGAGACCGGGATGCCGAGTCCGAGGCGGCGGGACAGCGCGTCGCCGAGCCGCAGGTCGCCGACGTCCAGGTTGGGTCCGAACATGATCATGTCGTCGGAGCGGCGGACGGTGCCCGGGAACCCGACCGACGCGCCGACGCAGACCGCGTCCCGCTCGGCCTTGCGGACGAGCGCCCGCGCCCCCGCGACGAGCACGCCCAGCAGGTCGGCGGGGTCGGAGTCGCGGGCGCGGACGCCCTCGCGCCGGTCCAGGACGACGCCGCCGAGCCCCACCCGGGCGACGACGAGCCGGTCGACGCCGACCTCGAAGGCCAGCACGTACACGCGGGTCGACTCGGGCCGCACGACCAGGGACGGCCGCCCGGCCCGCCGTCCGGGGCCGCGCGGCAGCTCCTCGCGGACGAGCCCCGCCGCCGTGAGGTCGGCCGTCAGCGCCATGATCGTGCTGCGGTTGAGCCCGAGGGACTCGGCGAGCACGGCCCGCGACGCCGGGCCGCGCAGGTGCACGAACCGCAGCAGCGTGCCGAGGTTGTGGCGCCGGATGTCCTCCTGGGACGGTCCGCCCTTCATCATCGACGCGGCCCGAGGTCTCCGGAGGCGCCCGAGGTGATCAGCTCGACGATCTGCCGGTGGGTGACGTCGGCGGTCCTGACCTGGGCGACCATCCGGCCGAGGTAGAGCGCGGCGATCCGGTCGGAGACCGCGAAGACGTCGTTCATGTTGTGCGAGATCAGCACGACGGCGAGGCCGCGGTCGGCGAGCCGCCGGACGGTCTCCAGCACCTGCTGGGTCTGCGCGACGCCGAGCGCGGCGGCGGGCTCGTCCAGCACGACGACCTTGCTGTCGTAGAGGACGGCGCGGGCGATCGCGACGGTCTGCCGCTGCCCGCCGGACAGCGTCGAGACCCGCTGCCGCACCGACCCCATCGTGCGGACGGCGAGCCCGGACAGCGCCGTCCGCGCCATCTCCTCCATCGTGTCCTCGTCGAGCGACAGGCCGCGGCGCCGCTCCCGGCCGAGGAAGAGGTTCTGGACGATGTCGAGGTTCTCGCAGAGCGCGAGGTCCTGGTGGACGACCTCGATCCCGAGCCGGCTCGCGTCGCGCGGGCTGCCGACCCGCACCGGGCGGCCCTCGAAGCGGTACTCGCCCCGGTCGAACGGGTCGATGCCGCCGATGCACTTCACGAGGGTGGTCTTGCCCGCGCCGTTGTCGCCGACGAGCGCCGTGACCTCGCCCGGACAGGCCGTGAACGCGACGTCGTGGAGCACCCGGACGGAACCGAAGCTCTTGTCGACGCCGCGCAGATCCAGAGCTGGCGTCACTGACATGCCGAGGGGCTCCCACCGTGCCACACCGCCCCCGCGCGCCAGGCGGTCGTGGTCAGTGAGCGTATCAGCAGCGTACGGAGCGCCGTAACGATCCGGACCCGCGCCGTCCGGGACGGCCGGGGAGCCGATGGCGCGGGCCACCGGCTCCCCGCCGCCCGCGCCGCCACCGTGCCCGGCCGGGTTCACGGGGTCATCTCCCGGCGGTGGAGCGGCGCCGCCGGGCCAGCGCGTCGATGCTCGCGGCGAGCAGCAGCACCAGGCCGGTGATCAGGTAGCTGAGGTAGGCGCTGGTGCCGAGCAGCCCGAGCCCGTTGGCGATCAGCGCGATGACGAGCCCGCCGAGGACGGCGTCGCGGGCCTTGCCGCGCCCGCCGAACAGGCTCGTCCCGCCGATGACGGCGGCGCCGACCGCGTACAGCAGCGTGTTCCCGCCGCCCGCGTCGGTGGCGACGGAGCTGAGCCGGGACGCGGCGACGATCCCGCTGATCGCGGCCAGCCCTGACCCGATCATGAACACCGAGATCCGGATGCGGGTGACGTTGATCCCGGCCCGGCGGGCGGCCTCGGCGTTGCCGCCGACCGCGTAGATGTGCCGTCCGTAGGCGGTGCGTCCGAGCACGAACGAGCAGACGACCAGCAGGACGCCCGCGAGCAGCACGCCCCACGGAATGCCGCCGAGCGTGATCAGCGGGCTGGGCGCGCGGTCCAGGTTGAGGACGTAGGCGCTGACCAGCAGGGCCGCGGAGACGACCGCGCTCTGCGCGAGGACGAACTCCAGCGGCCGGGAGTGCAGCCCGCGGACGCGCTGCCGCCGCCGGCGCAGCACCTGCGTCGCCGTGTACGCGGCGGCGCAGCCCGCGGCGAGGACCCAGCCGAGCCAGACCGGCATGTTCTTGTTGGCGAGCGCGTAGACCACGTCGTCCCGGACGGGCACCGTGCCGCCCTGCCCGATCAGCTTCAGCGTGACGCCCTGGAGGCCGAGGAAGAACGCCAGCGTGACGACGAACGACGGGATCCGCAGCACCGAGACGAGCCACCCGATCGTGGTCCCGATCACGATGCCGATCGCGACGGCGCTGATCGCCGCGACGTACCAGGGCTGCCCGGCGTCGGTGACCAGCTTGGCCAGCACCGCCGCGCACAGCCCGCTCGCGACGCCCGCGGACAGGTCGATCTCGCCGAGGAGCAGGACGAACACGAGCCCCATCGCGAGGATCGTGATCGGCAGCGCCTGCACCGAGAGGTTCGCCATGTTCCCCTTGCTGAGGAACGTGTCGGGCTTCAGCGCGGCGAACAGCGCGACCAGGGAGATCAGCCCGAGGACGGCGGGGAGGGCGCCGAGCTCGCCGGACCTGATCCGGTCCCGGTAGTCCCGCAGCGCGGACCGCATGTCGTGCTCGCGGCGGTCGGCGGCGAAGTCGCCGTCCGACAGGGCCATGGCCGCCTCCCCGCCGTCGGCGGCGCCGCCCGCGGCGAGGCTTTTCCCGGGGATGTCGGTGGACACCTGGTCCCCCTTTCAGATGCTCTCGGCGGCGGTCCGCGGCGCGAGGCCGAGATCGCCGGATCGGCCGGCGGTGATGAGCTCCACGACCTGGCCGCGGGTGACGTCGGCGCGGGCCACGTCCGCCGCGACCCGGCCGAGGTAGAGCGCGGTGACGCGGTCCGCGACCTCGAACACGTCGTTCATGTTGTGCGAGATGAGGACGACGGCGTGCCCGGTGTCGGCGAGCCGCCGGACGAGGTCGAGCACCTGCCGGGTCTGCGCGACGCCGAGCGCGGCGGTGGGCTCGTCCAGGATCACGAGCTTGGACTCCCACAGCGCGGCCTTGGCGATCGCGACGGTCTGCCGCTGCCCGCCGGACAGGCTCGCGACCCGCTGCCGGACGGACCGCACCGTCCGCACCGACAGCCGGGCGAGGGTCCGCCTCGCCGCCTCCTCCATGGACGCCTCGTCCAGGACGATCCCCTTCCGCCGTTCGCGGCCGAGGAACATGTTCTGCACGATGTCCAGGTTGTCGGCAAGTGCGAGGTCCTGGTAGACGACCTCGATCCCGAGCGCGGACGCGGCGCGCGGGCCGTCGATCGACACCGGGCGGCCGTCGAACTCGATCCGCCCCGAGTCGATCGGGTGGATCCCGGCGATGCACTTGATCAGCGTGGACTTCCCGGCGCCGTTGTCGCCGACGAGGGCCATCACCTCGCCGAGCCGCACCGCGAAGTCCACGTCGCGCAGCACATGGACGGCGCCGAAGCTCTTGTTGAGCCCGATCAGGCGGAGGACGGGGTCTCCGTTTTCTGCCACGTGTCTCCTTCCGAGGTGGGCAGAGGTGGGCAGGGCTACTCGATGCCCGCGTCCTTGCACTTGGCGGCGTACGCGCCCTTGCAGAGGTCGGCCTTCTTGACGAAGCCGTCGTCGACGACCTGTTTGACGCCGTCCTTGAAGATCGGGACGGGGTTGAGCAGCATGGACGGGACGTCCCGCTTGCCCTCCGGGTCGTTGACGGTGCCGTTCGTCTCGCCCTTCTCGCCCTTGATCAGGGCGACGGCGAGCTTGGCGACGGCGTCGGCCTCCTGCTTGACCGGCTTGTAGACCGTCATGCACTGGTTGCCGTCGAGGATGTTCTGCAGGCCCTCGAGCGTCGCGTCCTGGCCGGTGACGGCGACCTTGCCGGCCTCCTTGTTCTTCTTGAGGATCGACACCACCGCGTTGCCGACCCCGTCGTTGGCGGCGAGGACGCCGTCGATGGCGCCCTTCTGCTCCGTCCACATCTGCTCGAAGATCGTGGCGGCGTTCTCGGCCTTCCACTCCGGGACGGCCTGCTCCGCGACCTTCGTGTACGCCGCGGCCTTGTCGAGGACGCCGTGCGCGCCCTGCGCGAACAGCGTCGCGTTGTTGTCGGTGGGCGCGCCGTTCAGGTAGACGATGTTGCTCTTCTTGTCGCCGAGGCACTTCTGCAGGCCCTTGCCGAGCTCCTCGCCGACCTTCACGTTGTCGAACGACACGTAGTAGTCGGACACGCCGCCGAGCGCCAGCCGGTCGTAGTCGATGGTCTTCACGCCCTGCGCCTGCGCCTTGCGCTGGACGGCGGCCGCGGAGTTGGAGTCCAGGCCGTCCACGATGAGGACGGTGACGCCGCTCGTGAGCATCTGGTCGGCGATCGTCTGGAACCGCTGGGTCGAGCCCTCCGCGTTCTGGATGTCGTAGCCGACCCCGGCGGCCTTGAACGCCTGCTCCAGGTAGGGCCGGTCGAAGCTCTCGTAGCGGACGGACGATGTCGTGTCGGGCAGGATCACGCCGACCTTGCCCTTGACCGCTCCGGAGCCGGACGCGGCGGCGCCACCGTCGGAGTCGTCCCCGCATGCGGTGAGAGTGAGCGCCGCGGTCGTCGCGACGGCCATCAGGGTGAGGATCCCCTTGCGCATGTGCCCGGGTCCTTTCTGGGGGCGGCCGCCGTGCCGCGGCCGGGGGGATGGCCGGTGCCGGTGGCCGCGCTCGGCGCGGCCCCGGCCGGGAATGTTGTGTCCCGCAACTTATGTCGCACGTGTCCGTCGCGCCAGACCTGCCGGACGGTCGATTTGTTGCGAGCGATAACAATCAAGTAACGCGAGTTCACGCCCGAGAAGTCGGACACGGTGGGCGGAAGCGGCGGGAGGGCGCGCGACGGCGCGGGCTCAGCCGAATGTTCGGCGGCTCAACATTTCAGCCCGCGCCGTGCCCGGCGGCGGCGACGAGCCGCCCGTCCCGGGCAGGGCGCTGGGAAGGAAGAGAAGGCGCGCCGCTCTTAGACGGCGGGCACGCGCTCAGACGGCGAGGACGCGCGCGACGCGGTCGGCGGCGCCCGCCGCGTCCCCGGCGGGCACGATGCGCTCGGCCCACGACCACCAGTACCACCAGCCGTCGGGGCCCTGCTCGGCGATGATGTTCTCGGTGAGCGCGGACGCCTCCGGGTTCAGCACGTGCAGGGCGGGCGACTGGCCCCTGGGCTGGACGATCCGCACCCGGAGACCGCGCTTCACGAGTTCTTCGCCGAGCTCTTCCAGATATTCGATCCGCGTCTTCGACGGCGCGGCGGTTCCCGTATCGTCAGGCGTCATCCTCAGTCCCCTCACGGACTCCGCGTGGCCCGACGAGATCACAGCCTCCCCCCTCCCCGCGCGGGAATCAAGCACCCCGCAGGTCAGCGCGGTGCGGCGCGGCGCGGACGACGCGGCGCGCGGGCTCCGCGACATATCGCGCGCGGTTACGGGATATCTTGCGCGTAGGCAGTGAAGCGGGAGCATGGGGGCGAAGATGACGCTGGGCCCGGAGCCGGCAGCCGACCCGGACGCCACTCCGATCGTCGGCACCCCGGCGGGCGCCGTCCCACCGGTGCCGGGCGCACCGGTGCCGGGCGCACCGATGCCGGGCGCACCGATGCCGGGCGCACCGATGCCGGGCGCACCATTGCCGGGCGTACCGGGTCCGGGGGCGCCGGGGCCGGGCGGACCGGCGGGCGCGCGGACGCGGAGCGGCCGGACGTGGCACCGCTTCCACTACGCGGTCGGCGTGTTCCTCATCGCCTACGGCGTGACGGGCCTCGCCACCGGCGTCCTCCTCTGGACCGACCGGCGCGACGAGATCGAGGGCTACTTCGCCTCCGTCGGGTCCGGGACGGCGACCGGCGTGCTCGTCCTCGTGAAGGCGGTGGAGGCGGCGCTCGTGCTCGCCGCCGTCGCGGGCGTGGCGCTGCGCCGCGACATGCTGTTCGTGCCCGCGCTCGCGGGCTGGATGGCGGGGTTCGCGATGTTCGGCGTCCTCGACGTGTTCACCGCGCGGTGGGGCGGCCTCGCCGAGCACCTCGTCTACCTGGCCGGATTCGTCCTGCTGCTGTTCCTGTCCTACGGGCTGAGCGCGAAGGCGCAGCTCGCCGGGGCCGCGCGGGAGGCTCCGGACGACCCGTCCGCCGGTTCGCGCGGGCTCACCCGGACGCAGGAGTTCGCGCTCCAGGCGATCAACCGGATCCCCACCGGGCTGACCGCCCCCCGGCCCCGTCCCGGCCGACACGACTGACCAAGCCACGACCGACCAAGACACAGCCGACCTCGACGCGGCCGATCTTGGCAGAAGTTGCCCTTGGTGGGCCTCCGCGGCGGTGTCACCTTGTGGCCCATGAGAGCCCGAAGACTGACGTTGCCGCTGGCACTGGCGGCGTCCCTGGTGGTGCCCGCGTCGCTGCTGACGCCCGCCACCGCGCAGCCCCCGGCGTCCCCTCCGGCGGCCTGCGACCCTACGCAGACCGCACCGGTCTACCGGGGCGAGGTCCCCTCCCCCAAGCAGGTCCTCGGCTTCGACCTCGGTGACCGGCAGGCCACGGCCGCCGAGTCCGACAGGTACCTGGAGACGGTCGCCGCGAAGAGCGAGCGGGTCGTGTCCGGGACGCTCGCGACGACGGCGCAGGGCCGTCCGCTGAAGTACGCGATCGTGGGACGTCCCGCGCTCGTCTCCAAGGCGGGCCTGGCGAAGACCCGGCTGGAGGCGGGACTGCTCCGCGACCCGCGCACGCCCGCCGCGCTCGCGAAGCGCATCACCGACCGCGGCGTCCCGATCCTGTGGATCAGCGGGAACGTGCACGGCGACGAGCCGAGCGGCACGGACGCGGCGCTGAAGGTGCTCCGCGACCTCGGCGACCGGTCCGACTGCGCGGCGACGTCGATCCTCGACAACGCGCTCGTGATCGTCCTGCCGACGCAGAACCCGGACGGCCGCGAGGCGGTCACGCGCCAGAACGCCTACGGCTTCGACATGAACCGCGACTGGTTCGCGCGCACCCAGCCGGAGACGGACGGCAAGCTCGCGATGCTGAACCAGTACCCGCCCGCGCTCTACATCGACGCGCACGAGATGGGCGGGACGTCGTTCTTCTTCCCGCCGAACGCCGACCCGATCTACCACGAGACGCCCGAGCAGGCGGTCGGCTGGATCAACGACCTGTACGGCGCGGCGATGGCCGCCGAGTTCACCCGGCAGGGCATCGACTACTTCAACCGCGACGTGTACGACCTCTTCTACCAGGGGTACGGCGACTCGGTCCCGACCAGCGCGTTCCACGCCGCCGGGATGACGTACGAGAAGGGCGACGAGAGCCCCTACCCGGAGCGCGTGAAGGAGCAGTACCTCACGCAGTGGGTGTCGCTGTCGGCGGCGGCGCGCAACCGGCACCGCATCCTCGGCGAGTGGCGGCAGATGACCGTGGACGCCTACGAGCAGGGCAAGGCGGGCACGCTGGAGCCCAACCAGATCTACAACCCGCCGAACCAGATCGACCGTCCGGTGCCCGACCGGAAGGTGCGGAGCTACTTCCTGCGGGACGACGTCCCCGCCAAGCGCGCCCAGGTGAACCTGATCGTGCGGCGGCTCCAGCGGATGGGCGTGCGCGTGGAGCGGCTCGTGCGGCCGCTGACCGTCCCGGACTTCAAGGAGTACGGGCGCGCCGAGGCGAGGACGACGCTGCCCGCCGGGACGTACTGGATCTCGATGGCGCAGGGCCAGAAGCACTGGATCCAGGCGATGCTCAACGAGGACTCCTACACGCCGTTCCCCTACTTCTACGACGTGACGGCGTGGAGCCTGCCGCTGCTCGGGAACGTGTCCGGCGGGTCGTCGGGCGCGGTGCTGCGGCCGAACGCCGTGCCGGTGCGGACGCTCCCGGCCGCGCGTCCGGGGCATGAGGGGAAGGCGCCGAAGCTCGCCGTCCTGCAACTGTCGGCGACGTCGTCGGCGGCGCGCCAGTCGACCGGCTGGCTGCGCGACCGCCTCGACCGCGACTGGAAGCTGCCGTTCACCCTCCTCACCCCGGCCGACGTCGCGGCGGGCAAGCTCGCCGGGATCGAGGTCCTGGTGACGCCGGACGGCCCGGCGGCCCCCGGCTACGCCGCGCTCGGCGACGCCGGGCGGGCCGCGCTCCAGCGGTGGACGCGGGACGGCGGCCGCTACATCGGCTGGCAGGGCGGCACGCAGATCGCCGCCTGGCTCGGGCTGACGACGGCGACGCTGGACGCGCCGACGTCCGACATCCCCGGCACCCTGTTCCGCGTCAAGGTGGACGGGAGCAGCCCGCTCGGCAAGGGCGTGGGCGCGACTGCGTGGAACTTCACGTCCTACGACATGGTCATGCGGGCGTCCGGCGGCGTCGCCGTCTCCTACCCGGCGACGGACTCGCCCGACTGGTTCGTGTCCGGGTTCGAGAAGGGCGCGGCCGAGCTGGGCGGCACCGCCGCCGTCGTCGACCAGGCCGTGGACAGGGGGCGTTCCGTGGTGTTCGCGGCCGACCCCAACTTCCGCGCGTTCAGCGACGGGACGGCCAAGCTGCTCTACAACGCGATCCTCGGCCCGGATCCGGCGAACGCGCCGCAGGCCACGGCCACCGCGAAGGCGGCGGAGCGGGCCGCCGCGCTGCCGTCGTACGAGTCGCCGATCCGCGTGTCGGTGAAGGCGGCCGACGCGGCGAAGGCGGCGTCCGTGCTGCGCTCGGTCGGCGCGACGTGGACGGAGAGCCGCAGCGGCGACGTCGTTCACTACGTGGTGGACAACCCACGCGGGCTGCCGACCGACCACCATCCGTTCGCCGGACGGCTGCCGTCCCTGATCCGGAAGGCCGGGATCGACCCGGTCGCCGTCGTCCTGCCGTGACGGTCGCGCGGCGCGCCGGGGGCGTCCCGGCGCGCCGCGCGCTACTTCCGGACGATCCAGGCGATCGCGGTCATCGTGCCGGGCGGGACCTCGGTGAACCCGCCGTCGCGGACCGCCACCGCCGCCTCCTTCACGCACCGCTGCCACGGGACGTCGGCCGCGAGGTGGACGCGGGCGCCGCCGTCCACCCAGGCGGCGACGTCCTTGCGGCGCCCGCCGCGCAGCAGGAGCTGGGCGGCGTGCCCGCACTGCGCGGCTGCCTTCCCGGTGGTCATCGTCACGTCCGGGTTGATCGCGATCACCGCGTACGGCGGTTCGGGCGGCGGCGCGGCGCCCTCGTCCGCGAGGTCGAGCCCGGCGACCTGGAGCTTCGCGAGCGCGGGCGGGACGTCCGCCACCGGCGCCGGTGGGAACGCCCGGACCTGCGCGCCCGCGTGCTCGACGGTCACGCCCGGCAGCGCCTCGGCCTCCGGCCACCGCACCCCGCGCGCCCGCCGCGTCACCTTCCGGATGCGGCGCGACTCCCATTCCAGGACCGCGCCGTGCCACTCCCCGCCGGGCTCGGCCGCGCGCGGGTCGGTCAGCAGCCGGACGACCGCCGTGGCCGCCGCCTCGCACACGGCGCGGTGGCCCGGCGGATCGGCCTTCTCGGCGCGTACCACCAGTTGCATCGCCCAGGGCGGGTCGTCGCGGGGGTCGTATTCAGGACGCACGGGTGGAGTATTCCAAACCGAACGCGGCTTTCCCGACCCGGTAGTGGGTACTGCAACTTGTACCGTCCCCCGGACGTTCCTCCTGTCACGGGCTGGACGGTCCTCGCCGTCACGGGCGAGGTGGCACGGCGGAGCAGTCGGGTCGGAGGTCGCCGGTGACCAGTGGCACGTGGAGCGATTCCATACCGGGTGTCGGGACGTTCTTCGTCGGGATCGACGTCGCCCCCGGCCGCTACCGGTGCGACCAGGGCAAGGGCGGCTGGTGGGTGCGCTTCACCGGCCCCGGCGGCGGCGACCCGGTCGGCTCGTGGCCGCTGCCCGCGGGCCCGGTCGAGATCGAGATCGCGCGCACCGACTTCGCGTTCGAGACGCACGTGTCCACCTACTGGCGGCGGATCGCGCCGCCCCGCGCCGCCGAGGACGCCGCCCCCGCCGAGCCGCGCCCGGTCGCCGACCCGGCGCTGCGCGCCGAGCTGGACACCCTCATCGCGCGCCGCCGCCCGCTGGTGTGGCTGGCGCCGCTGTCGGTCCTCGGGCTCGGGCTGGTCGGGCACCCGCTGCTCGGCTCGCTGTGGCTGATCGCGCTCGGCATGCTCGCGGTGCTGGTCGCGCTCGGCACCCCGTCGGTGTCGCTCGACCTGCGGCGCGCCCGCGAGCTCGAACGCAGCCGCGACCGCTACTTCGTCCCGGACGACTTCGACGACGAGGGGCGGGCGCTGCTCGCCCGCGTCCAGGCGGCGGTGGACGCGGTCACCGCCTCCGAGGTCAACCGCGAGGGCATGCTGGACGCGGTCGCCAACGCCGTCACGCTGCCCCGCCAGGAATGGGAGATCGCGCAGGTCCTCGCGCGCCAGTCCAGGCTGCGGGCCGAGCAGCGGGAGCTGGCCGAGGGCGCGACGCTGCCGGAGGTGGAGGCGGCGCTGCGGCCGCTGCGCGCGAAGCTCGACGTGTCCGTCGAGGCCGTGACCCGCCGCGTCGAGGCGCTCGAACGGTACGCGCGGAGCGCGCAGGCAGCGGACGAGGCCCTGCACGCCCAGCGCCATCTGGAGACGATCGCCGAGAAGGCGCACGAGTACGACGAGCTGCTCGCCGACACCGTCCGCGACGACCTCGCGCTGCCCGCGATCGAGCGGCTGAACGGGCAGAGCCACGAGCTGGTCAGGACGCTGCGCGAACGCCTCGCCAAGGCCGCCGAGGCGGCCGACGAACTACCGCCCTAGCCCCCCGGCTCAGAGGAGAGCGCGGACCTGGGCGGGCGACTCGAACAGCTCGGCGCGCATGCCGAGGGCGCGGGCGGCGGCGATGTTGCGCTCGGTGTCGTCGATGAACAGGACGTCCGACAGGGCGACGCCGAGCCGTTCGGCGCAGATCTCGTAGGCGCGCGGATCGGGCTTGGCGACGCCGATGCGGCAGGAGTAGGTGAGCGCGTCGAACCGGCCGAGCCAGCCGCCGTGCCGGGCCTCGAAGCGGGGCACGAGGTCGTCGATGATGTTCGACAGGAGCCCGAGCGTCCGGCCGTCGTCGGCGAGCTCGTGGACGAGGGCGACCATCTCCCCGTCCGCCTCCGTCCAGCTCGCGAGGTCGGCCTCGATCAGGGCCGGGACGTCGGGGAACGCGGTGCCGAGCAGGCCCGCGACGTCCGCCCAGTAGGCCGCGCTCTCCCGCCCCGCGTCGTAGGCGGGGCGGCAGGACCAGTACGCCTCCCAGAACGACGCGCCGCCCGCCCCGGCGATCTCCTCGATCCGCCGCACCGACTCGGGGGTCTGAGCGCGCGCGATGACTCCGAACAGGTCGAAAACGATCACATCGGACATGCCCCGACCCTACGCGCGACCTGCCCCGGCCTCACCCCCGCCGCCTCCTCGTCGGAGTGGTACCAAGCGCTTGGTGCAGGCGTACCCTGGTGCCCCCACCGAGCAAGCGGTAGGGCGACTCGGCGGGGCCGGCACGGCATAATGAGGGGGTGACGACCACGAGCGCTGAATCCGGACGATCGAGAAGCCGCGCCGCCGGCGAGGGCGGGCCCCGCCGCCGCGGCCGGGGCTCGTCCGGCCCGGCGTCGGAACGGCGCGAGCACCTCGTGCGGCTGGCCGCCGAGCTGTTCGCCGAGAAGGGGTTCCAGGCCACGACGGTCCGCAACATCGCCGACGAGGCGGGCATCCTGTCGGGCAGCCTGTACCACCACTTCGACTCCAAGGAGTCGATCGTCGACGAGATCCTCGCGGGCTTCTTCACCGAGATCATGGCGGCGTACCAGCGGGTGGTCGAGGAGAGCGCGGGCCCGCGCGAGACGGTCGCGGGGCTCGTCCGGGTCGCGTTCGGCAGCCTGGAGCCGCACCGCGCCGCGATCACGGTCATGCAGAACGACTGGAACTACCTCCAGGGCATGTCCCGCTTCGCCTACCTCACGAGGTCCGAGGAGGAGGTCGAGAAGATCTGGGTGGACGCCCTCGCGTCCGGCCAGGAGCGGGGCCTGTTCCGCGACGACCTCGACCCCCAGCTCACCTACCGGATGATCCGCGACACGATCTGGGTCGCGGTCCGGTGGTTCCGGCCGGGCGGCCGGCTGGACGCCGAGGGGCTCGCCGAGCACTACCTCAAGGTGATGTTCGACGGCATCAACGTCCACCCGGCCGCGTCGCCCGAGTCCTAGACCGCGGGAGCCCTAGCCCCGCGCCCCCGCCGGGCGCCGCTCCGCGGCGGGCTCCGCGCGGTGCGGGGGCAGCAGCTTCGCCAGCGGGCGCGGGAGCCACCAGTTCGCCTCGCCGAACAGTTCCATCAGCGCCGGGACGAGCACCAGCCGCACCACCGTCGCGTCGATCAGGATCGCGACGCCTAGCCCAAGGCCCATCTGCTTGACCGCGACGTCCGCGCCGAGCAGCACCGACAGGAACACCATCACCATGATCGCCGCGGCCGCCGTGATCACCCGGGCGGTGCGGGACAGCCCGAGCGCCACCGCCTCCCGGGTCGCGACGCCCGACTCGTACGTCTCGCGGATGCGGGACACGAGGAACACCTCGTAGTCCATCGAGAGCCCGAACAGGATCGGGAACATCATCAGCGGCACCCAGGTCGTCACCGGCATGTCCGTCGGGAACCCGAGCAGGCGCCCCGCCCAGCCCCACTGGACGACCGCCGTCACCACCCCGTACGCCGCCGCGATCGACAGCAGGTTCATCACCGCGGCCTGGAGCGCCACCGTCAGCGACCGGACGAGGACGACGAGCAGCAGCAGCGACAGGCCGACGACGACGGCGATCAGCCACGGCAGCCGGGTGCTGACGCTCTCCGCGAAGTCGATGGACGCGGCGTTCTGCCCGCCGACGTAGGTGTGCGCGCCCGTCCCCTTGTTCACGCCCGGGATGACGTCGTCGCGCAGCGTGTGGACGAGTTTCGGCGTCGCCTCGTCCTGCACGCCGGTCGTCGGGAACGCGATGACGATGGACGCGGCGCCGTCCGCGCTGGTGCGCGGCGGCTGGACGGCCGCGACGCCCGGCGTCTGCCGGACGGCGGCGGCGAGCCGTCCCGCGTCGGCCTGCGTCCCGCCCTCGGTGACGAGGATCAGCGGCGCGGCCGTGCCGGGCCCGAAGCCGCGCGCCATGATCTGGCTCGCCTGGTAGCCGCTGTGGTCGTGCGGCTGGACGCTGGAGTCGGGCAGGCTGAGCCGCATCGACAGCGCGGGCACGGCGAGGACCAGCAGGATCGCGGCCGCGCACAGCCCCGCGACGACCGGGTGGCGCTGCACGACCCGCGCCCACCGCTCCGCGAGCGGACGGCGCCCGCCGCCGCCGGCGCCGTGCCGGGTGCCCGGCAGCCGGAGCCGGTCGATGGCGTGCCCGGCGAAGCCGAGCAGGGCGGGCAGCAGGGTCACGGCGGCGAACATCGTCATCAGGACCGTGACCCCGGCGGCGACCGCGACGCCGTTGAGCAGGCTCTGCTGCATGACGAACAGGCCCATCAGCGCGATCACCACGGTGGTGCCCGCGAACAGGACGGCGCGCCCGGCGGTGGTGACGGAGGTGACGACCGCGTCCTCGGGGTCGTTCCCGGCGTGCAGCTCCTCCCGGTAGCGGGTGACGATGAACAGCGCGTAGTCGATGCCGACGCCGAGCCCGATGAGCGCCGCGACGATCGGGCTGAACGACGGGGCGGGCAGCAGGTGCCCGATCAGCATGATCAGCGAGAGGCCGGTGCCGATGCCGAACAGCGCGGTCAGGATCGGCAGGCCCATCGCGAGCACCGAGCCGAACGCGACGAGCAGGATCACCATCGCGGCGATCACGCCGATGCCCTCGGACGGCCCGCCGCCCGGCGTCTCGGCGGAGTCCACGGCCGAGCCGCCCAGCTCGATCTGGACGGGACCCGAGTCGGTGCGGACGTCGTCCAGCAACGCCTTGACGTCGGACTTCGGCATCTCGTCGGACGTGACGTCCAGGTTGGCGGCGGCGAACGCCGTCTTCCCGTCCTTGGACACCTGCCCCGGCGTCGCGTAGGGCGACGACACCGACGACACGTGCGGCGTCTTGGCGAGCCGTCCGATCGCCTGCTCGACCTTCGCCTTCGCCTCCGGGCTCTGGACGCCGCCGGGCGCGTGGACGGCGAGCGTGATCTCGTCGCCGCTCTGCTTCGGGAAGTGCTCGTCGAGGATGTCGCTCGCCTTCGCCGACCCGGAGTTCCCGCCGGAGAAGTCGTTCAGCGGCTCGGCCGCGAAGCCGAAGCCGACCGCCAGCACGACGACCAGGCCGGCTATCCAGCCCGCCACCGTCAGACGTCGCCGCCGATAGCAGAATCGGGCGAGCCGGGCCAGCCTCATGGGGAACCACCTTCGTGTGCGTGCCGTGTCGTCTGCGTGCGTCCGCCTGGATGCGTCGGTCCGCATGCGCCGTCGATGACCTGGTGACGTCCGGGCACTGGGGAATGTGACGGCTGCTACAGCGTTGCCTTTAGGCGGGCCCCGACACATCGGACGCGCGGTGTCATCCGTCCGGCCGTGTACATCCGTTGGAGTACACCCGGCGCGGTATCCCACTGTGCGAGTCCCCTAAGCCCCATAGTGTGCTTAGTCACAATTTGCCGAGTAGGGGTGACGCTTTGGCCCGTGGGGACGCTGTTACCGGAGAGATCGACGGGGGGAGGGCGACATGACGGCTCAACGGGGCGCCGCCGGTCGCGACGAGCCCACGCCCGCCGCGATGCGGGCCGCCACCGCGCGCGGCCTGCAGGAGCAGTTCCCGGGCGTGCGGGTCTGGTACGGCGAGTCGACCGGGTCGTGGTGGGCGCTGGTGCCGACGCGCGGGGGTCCGCGCTTGGT
Source organism: Actinomadura syzygii (assembly GCF_008085905.1). Taxonomy (GTDB): domain Bacteria; phylum Actinomycetota; class Actinomycetes; order Streptosporangiales; family Streptosporangiaceae; genus Spirillospora; species Spirillospora syzygii. The sequence continues at coordinate 330,227 of NZ_VSFF01000010.1, forward strand.
GGAGGCGCCGACTCCGCAGCAGCTCCGCGAGGAGATCCTCAGCATCCGGAGCAGGGGCTGAGCCCTACGAAAAGAGCGGGCACGAAAAGAAAGGGCGCGGAGAGAAAGGGCGGCGTGCCGCCCACCGGGGACGGGGCGCGATCCGTCCCCGGCGGGCGTCTGTCAGGAACGTAACCTGAAAATCGTTCAGGCACAAGCGCTTGCTCGGTGCTTCTCCGAGCTCGACCGGTGGCGTGCCCGCCATGGTCACCGGCCCGCGAGCGCGCGGCTACAGCTCGTACTGGATGGCCGCGCGCTCCGCCGCGATCGGCGACACGAACTCCTCGACCACCGCCCGGTGGGCCGGGTGGTCGCGGTAGGCGAGGTAGTCGTCCTTGTCGGCGAAGTCCGCGACCACGACGAAGTCGTACCCGCCCGGGTTCACCCCGGCGTTCGTCCCGAGGCTGTACTCCCGGATCTCCGGGAGCACGCCGGGCAGCTCGCCCAGCCGCGCCGCGACCTCGTCCTGCTGGCCGGTCGTCGTGCCCTCGGCCCACCTGAACATCGCCACATGCCGGAATCCGCTCATGGGGGCACGTTATCGGGGCCCGGCCGCGACGCCGCCGATCAGAGGGTGCCCAGTTCCGCCGCCGTGACGGCGCCGAGCTCCCAGCACGCCTCCAGATCCTCCCTGGACGGCTCCCCCGTCACGACCACCGGCGGTTGCACGGCCTTCCACTTCAACCCCGTGGTGATCGACTCAAGGGCGCGCAGCGCGCCCGTCGCGTCGCTGCCGCCGTGCAGGTACGCCCCGAACGGCCGCCGGACGGTCTCTTCGAGGCACGGGTAGTAGACCTGGTCGAAGAAGTGCTTGAGCGCCCCGGACAGGTAGCCGAGGTTGACCGGCGAGCCGAGCAGGTAGCCGTCCGCTTCGAGGACGTCCACGGCGGTGGCCCCGAGCGCCGGTCGGGTCACGACGTCCACGCCCTCGATCTCGTCGGCGCCCGCACCGGACCGCACCGCCTCGAACATCGCCTGGAGGTTCGGCGACGGCGTGTGATGGACGATCAGCAGCCTCTTCACCACCACGACACTAGACCGTGTGCGAACGGCCCCGACGTGGGAAGGGATCCCTTCCCGGGTGCTCCCCGGCTCGCCCGAACCGCCGTAATCTGAAGTGTGCGGACATGATCAACGTCCGGTCCGGGGAATGAGTTCCTAAGGATCTTGGTTGTGAGCCCAGCGGAGGTGTCCTTCGTGCAAGGCGAATCATCCTGGGGGGACGATCCCTCACTTCCGGCACGGCCGGGACAGGCCGCCGACGCGGCACGGCCGGTGTGGCCGCTCGCCGCCGTCACGCTGGCCGTCGCCGCGCTGGTCGTCGTCCCGGCGGCGACCGTGTCGCCCGAGTGGCTCGGGCCGGTGTCCCGGCTGGTCACCGGCAGCCCGCTGCTCCCGGCGCACGCCATGGCGCTCGGCCTCGCGCTGCTGCTGGTCGCGCGCGGCGTCCTGCTGCGCCGCCGCGCCGCCTGGTACGGGCTGGTCCTGCTGGTGCTGCTCGGCCTGCTCGCCGTCCTGACCGGGGAGGACCCGGCCTGGCGGCTGCCGCTGCTCGCCGCCGTCATCGGGGGGCTGTGGCTGGAGCGCGGACGGTTCCCGGTGCGGCCGCATCCCGAGCGCGTCCGCACGGCCGTGAAGACCGGGGCGTTCCTGGTGGTCGGCGCGGTCGCCGGGTCGCTCGTCCTCGGCGGCGTGTCGGTCCGGTCGGTCGGGCAGGTCGCGGGCGGGCTCGGCGCGACCGGCGCGCCCATCGACGGCGCGTCGTGGCTGCCCGGCGTCCTCGCGCTCGCGGGCGCGGCCGGGCTGCTCGTCATCGTCATCACGCTGCTCGCGCCCGACCCGGCGCCGCCGCCCGGCGACGAGGCCGAGCGCCGCCGCGTCGCGGGCCTCGTCGCGCACCCCGGCTCCGACACCCTCGCCCCGTTCGCGCTGCGCCGCGACAAGGCGTACGTGTTCAGCCCGGACGGGCGCGCCGCGATCGGCTACCGCGTCCTGTTCGGGCTGGCGGTGGCGGGCGGCGACCCGGTCGGGGACCCCGGCTCGCACGCCGCCGCCGTCCGCGCGTTCCTCGCGCTGTGCCGGACGACCGGCTGGCGTCCCGCCGTGCTCGGCGCGAGCGACGGCCTGCTCCCGGTGTGGGGACGGTTCCGCTCCATCGGCTTCGGCGACGAGGTCGTGATCCGCCCGGCGGAGTTCACGCTGTCCGGACGGACGATGCGGAACGTCCGGCAGGCGGTGCGGCGGACGGAGAACGCCGGGGTCACGTCCGAGATCGTCCCAGAGCGGGAGCTGGCGCCCGCGCTGCGCGACCGGCTGCTGGACGTCGCGTCCCGATCCCTTGGCGGCGCGGCCGAGCGCGGCTTCTCCATGAACCTGGACGAGCTGCTCACCGGCTACCACCCCGGCGCGCTCGTCGCCATCGCCTACGACCAGGACGCGGAGCCCATCGCGTTCCAGCGCTACGTGACGGCGGGCGAGGGCGTCAGCCTGGACGCGATGCGCCGCGACCCCGACGGGCCCAACGGCGTCAACGAGCGGCTGATCGTTGAAATGGTCGAGTACGCGGGCGAGCGCGGACATGGGGTCGTGTCGCTGAACTTCGCCGCGTTCCGCGAGCTGCTCGACACAGCGGACCGCACGCCCCTGGAGAAGGCGGGCTACCGTGCCCTGCACCTGCTCGACCCGTGGATCGCGGTGGAGTCGCTGTACCTGTTCGACAAGAAGTTCAGGCCGTCCTACAAGCCGCGCAACGTGATGTTCCGGTCGTGGTTCGACATCGCCTGGGTGGCCGCCGCGCTGCTCACGCTGGAGTTCGGCCGGACGCGCCCGGCCCGCCGCGCCGCGGACCCGGCGACCGAGCCCGTCCACCACCTGGGGTGACGCGGAACCTGCCGTCCGGCGACCTGCGCGCCTACCGGCTGACGCAGGCCGCCTCCACGGCCGCTTGCTGAAGGCTCAGTGCATCGTGATGCCGCCGCTGACGGAGATCGTCTGGCCGGTGATGTATTCGGCGCGGTCGGTGCAGAGGAAGGCGACCAGCCCGGCGACGTCGTCCGGACGCCCGATCCGGCGCAGCGGGATCTGCTTGACGAACTTGTCGAGCATCCCGGAGTCGGGGTCGGCGCCGCCGCGGCGGAGCATCGGCGTGTCCGTCGGCCCCGGGCACACGACGTTGGACGTGACGCCGCCGCGCGCCGCCTCCCGCGCCAGCGTCTTCGCGAGCCCGAACAGCCCGGACTTCGTCGCCGCGTAGGCCGCCTCCCCGCCGCCGCCCGCCCGCGCGCCGTCCGAGGAGACGAACACGAGCCGTCCCCAGCCGCGCTCGGTCATGCCGGGCAGCAGCCGGTGCGTGAGCTGCATGGGCGCGCGCAGGTTGACGCGCCACATCAGGTCCCAGTGCGCCGGGTCGCTGGCGGCGAACGGCTCGATGATCGCGACGCCCGCGTTGTGGACGAGCACGTCGACCGGCCCGATCCCGGCGGCGAACGCGTCGACGGCGCCGGTGTCGGCGAGGTCGACGGGGGCCGCGACGCCGCCGAGGGCGTCCGCGACCTCGCGGGCGCCCGCCTCGTCCCGGTCGGCGACGATTACGCGGGCGCCGAGCGCGGCGAGGTCGGCGCAGATCGCGCGTCCCATGCCGCCGGCTCCGCCGGTCACCACCGCCGTGCGGCCGTCGAGTCTCGTCCCGGTCAGGCTGATTCCGTCCATGCGCACCTCCGAATCCCGTTCGATCAATTCCTAACATCCGGCGTAATGTGCGGATTCATGGAGGTGCGCGTTCCGCACGAGTGGCCGTCCGGCGAGTCGGCCGCCGAGGCGATCCAGGACCGGCTGCGCCCGCTGCTCGAACTGGACGCTCCCGGCCCCGCGACGCCCCGCACCGTCGCGGGCCTCGACGTCTCCTACGCGGACGACGGCCGGCTCGCCGCCGCGGTCGTCGTCCTCGACGGGACGACCCTGGACGTCGTCGAGGAGTCGGTCGCCGTCGGGACGGCCGCGTTCCCCTACGTCCCCGGGCTGTTCGCGTTCCGCGAGCTGCCCGCGCTGGTCGACGCGCTGCGCGCCCTCAAGACCGTCCCCGACCTGCTCGTCTGCGACGGGTTCGGCGTCGCGCACCCGCGCCGGTTCGGGCTCGCGTGCCACCTCGGCGTGCTGACCGGCCTGCCCTGCGTCGGCGTGGGCAAGACCGCCTTCGTCGGCACGTACGCGCCGCCCGGCCCGCGGCGCGGCGACGCCACCCCGCTCGTGGACGGCGGCGAGGTCGTCGGCCGCGTCCTCCGCACGCAGGACGGCGTGAAGCCGGTGTTCGTGTCGGTCGGCCACCGCACCGACCTCGACACGGCGTGCCGCAACGTCCTCGCCCTGTCGCCCCGGTACCGGCTGCCGGAGACGACCCGCAGGGCGGACCGTCTGTCGCGCGACGCCCTCACCTCATGACGGCGGACCGGTGGCGCGGCGGCGGGTGGCGCGGAGTTGCGGAAAATGGCAACCTCGTCTGCAAGTAGACGGTGACAACCCCAGGTCATCCGCGACACCCGCTGGACGGTGCCCTTGGACACCCGGCCGATGCGGGCCGACGCCCGCCGCAACTACGAACGACTGATCACGACGGCCCGCACCGCGTTCATGGAGCACGGCACGGGCGCGTCCCTCGACGACATCGCGAAGCGTGCCGGAGTCGGCTCCGGCACGCTCTACCGCCACTTCCCCACCAGGGACGCCCTGCTGCACGCCGTCCTGCGCGACCGGATCGACGCGCTGCTCGCCCACGCCGACGAGCTCCTCGCCGAGCCCGCGCCCGCGCCCGTTCCGGAGGCCGCGCCCGATCCGGAGGCCGAGGCGCTCGACGCCGAGGCCGCGCTCGGCCGCTGGCTGCGCACCTACCTGACCGGCGCGGCCACCCCGCGCGGCACCGCCACGGTGATCATCGAGGCGATGTCGGCGGAGTGGGCGCACACCGGGCTCGGCGCCGCCGCCGCCGCGATCTGCGACGCGCTCGGCCGGCTGCTGGACCGGGCGCAGCGCGCGGGCGCCATCCGTCCCGAGGTCGGCCCGCGCGACCTGCTGCGGATCACCAACGCGATCGGCGTCGCCGCCGAGCGCACCTCCGACCCGGCCGCGTACTCCGACCGGATGCTGGCGCTGCTCTTCGACGGCCTGCGCACCGGCTAGGCTTGTTCGTTTGACCAAGCGTTCGCTAGGTTAACGGTCGTACGGGCGCGCGGCACGGCACGAGGAGCGTTGATGGGGCGGCTGGACGGCAAGGTTGCGCTGATCACCGGTGGTGCGCGCGGGATGGGCAAGTCCCACGTCCGCCGGTTCCTGGACGAGGGCGCCAAGGTGGTGTTCGGCGACGTCCTGACGGACGAGGGCGCCGAACTCGCCGCCGACCTGGGGCCCAATGCTCGGTTCATCGCCATGGACGTGACGCGCGAGGACGACTGGTCCGCCGCCGTCGAGACCGCGACCTCCGCCTTCGGGCGGCTGGACGTCCTCGTCAACAACGCGGGAATCATCCGGCACAAGACCATCGAGGAGATGTCCGTCGACGAATTCCGCCGGGTCGTCGACGTGAACCTGCTCGGACAATGGCTCGGGGTGAAGTCCGTCATCGCGCCGATGCGGGAGGCGGGCGGCGGATCGATCGTCAACGTGTCCTCGACGGAGGGCTTCATCGGCGCGTCCGGCCTCTCCGCCTACAGCGCCAGCAAGTTCGGGGTCCGCGGCCTCACCAAGGCCGCCGCCCGCGAACTCGGCCAGTACGGGATCCGGGTGAACTCCATTCATCCCGGCGGCGTCCTGACTCCCCTCTCCCTCCAGGAGGACGTCGTCGCCGCCACCGCGGACAGCGCCGACGCCTTCCTGAAAGCCCTTCCGCTCGGCCGGATGGGAAAGTCGAAAGAGGTCTCGGGGCTCGTCGTCTACCTGGCGTCGGACGACTCGTCCTACTGCACGGGCAGCGAGGTCCTCGTCGACGGCGGAATGCTCACCGGAGCGGGCTACTGAGTTCGCGCGGGCGCCGTTCGGCCCAGCCCTCGGCCGACTCCAACTGGGCGGCGAGCGAGATCAGCGTCGCCTCGTCGGAGTCGTGCCCGAGAAGCTGCGCCCCGATCGGCAATCCCGCTTCGGTGAATCCCGCGGGGACGTTCACTCCCGGCCAGCCGAGGACGTTCCACGTCCACGCATAGGGGCACGCGGCGGCGACCCCGGACTGCGTCTCCCGGTACCCCTTCCCGTCGAAGGCGCCCACTTTCAGCGGCGGCTGTGCGGTCGTCGGCGTCAGCACTACGTCTGCGACCTGGAAGATCCGCCCGACCTTTCTCCTCAGATAGGGGTCCAAGCGTTTCGCCAAGGGCAGCAGCCGTTTGCCGACCGTGCGCCCGATCCGCGCTTCGACCTCCGTCCGCCGCTCCGGACGCGCCCCCGGAATGGAATCGAGCCACTCAGCGACCCCGACCGTGCCACGAGGAATGAGCCCGAGCCCCACCAACCCATAATCGGGATCGGCGGGGAAGACCTTGTGCCCGAGCCCGGTCAACCTCCGCGCCACCCGCTCAACAGCAGCCCGGATCTCCGGGTCGAGTTTCCCGCTGACCCCGAACGCCGTCCGAAACGAAACAGCGACACGCAGCCTCCCCGGCTCCCTCCTAGCCGCCTCCACAAAAGGCGTCACCATCGGATCAAGCCGATGCACGTCCTCGCGATGGCTTCCACTCAACACATCGAGCAGAAGCGCCGCGTCAGCGACATTCCTGGCGAGCGGCCCCCAAACGGTGAGCCCGTTGAACGGATCGGTGTGCGGATGGGCGGAGACCCTCCCCCGCTGCGGCTTGATGCCGACGAGCCCCGTCCACGCCGCCGGAATGCGGATCGACCCGGCCCCGTCCGAACCCACCGCCCCCGCGACCATTCCCGCCGCCACGGCCGCCGCCGACCCACCCGACGACCCGCCCGGCGTGTATTCGGGATTCCACGGATTCCGCGCCGCCCCGAATCCGGGCGACTCGCTGAACGGCCACAGCCCCAGCTCACACGTCGTGGTCTTCCCCACGACGATCGCCCCGGCCGCCCGCAGCTTGCTCACGACCTCCCCGTCATTCACCGCCGGACGATGGTCTCCCGCCACGGCGAACGGCGTCGTCTCCCCCGCCACATCAGTGTCGTCCTTGACAGCAACGGGAACCCCCAACAACGGCAGCCGCTCCCCTTCCGCAAGCCGCCTATCCGCCGCAAGCGCCTCCCGCCGGGCCGCCTCCACCCGCACGACCCGAAACGCGCCAAGCGACTCCTGCCGCCCGATGCTCTCCAGAGACTCCTCGACCAACTCCCGCGCGGACACCTCCCCCCGCGCCAGCGCGTCCGCCTGTCCGGCCAACCCCAGCACCACACCACCACCCGCTATCGTTCGTTCGAACGAACGATACAGAAGGCACCCAAACTGCGGAAGACTGTGCACCGATGAGCGCGCGAGACGAGATCGTCCAGGCCACCCTCCGCCTGATCGGCGAACAGGGCATCGGCGCCGTGACCAACCGCGCCGTGGCCCGCGCCGCCGGCGTCTCCCTGGGCTCCCTCACCTACCATTTCCCGAGCCAGGAAGACCTTCTCCGCGAAGCCCTGCACACCTTCGTGGAAAACGAGATCGCCCGCATCACGGCCCATGTCACGGCCTTCACCGCCATGTCCCCGGCCGACGTCCCCGCCGAGGTGGAAAAGGCCGTGGCCGCCTTCGCCCGCGGCCCGGAACAGATCGCCAACCTGGAACTACACCTGCACGCGGCCCGCGACCCGTCCCTCCGCGAGACCTCGACCCGCTCGGTAGAGGCGTACGACCGCCTGGCCGCGACCATCCTCACCGCCCTGGGCATCCCCGACGCCGAACGCCACGCCCCCGCGGTGGTGGCCCTCCTCTACGGCCTGGCCGTCCGCCGCCTGGCCACCGGCGACACCACCGCCACCGGCACCGCCGACGCCTTCCGCCTGCTCCTCCAAGGCGCCCTCCCCCGACCGTAGAAAGGATTCTGGCCCGCACGGCCCCAGAGCGGGGTACAAGGCCGTGCAGGCCAGAAACCTGTCTCATACAGGAACCTCAGTCGGAACCTCAGCCGACGTTCGCTCTGCTCTCCGCCTGTGCACCTCCGGCCGTGTCTCCGATGTGACACCCAGAACGCTAAGCCGCCCCCCACCCCAAAAGAACCCCCTTAACCCTCACTTAGGGAACCGCTGAGCAACCCTTATTCACGCCCCGTCCGGCACCGTCCGAGGAAGTCGGCCAGGGAGCCGCTCACCTGCGAAAACAAGGGATGGAGGTAACGGGAGCAGTCCGGGCCCGTCCAGCACCGTCGAACCAAACCGACCGGCGCTGGCTCCCGAGATCGGCTCCCGACCCCGCACCGAAGTGGAGCGGACGCCGAAAGAAGCGGCGCGGGCCACTACGGGACCCCAACTGGCGCCCAGATGCCAGGAAATGCGATCCGCGGCATTGATCCGTTGCAACGTCCTCATAGCTGCGAATTTTGAGATCGCGACGCACGCGAGTCGACCCTTGTTGGCTATATATTACAGCCCACAATGAGGTTGCACTGTCTCCGACGTGCGAACGCCGTACTGTGTCCACAATCGGCTATCTCCTTTCGAGCCGCCTGGTCCAGCGCCATTCAGCTCCGCAAACAGGAAGTGGCATTTTCCAGGACATGCTCGCCATATCGTCGCCAGAGCGGACGGAGAACCGCCCGCCTGTGCGGATAGGTCGTTAGGACGTCGATCGCCGGTGATTTCCATCCGGGCGTTCGCTGGGGCGAGATGCGGTCACAAGTCGGGCTCGTGGCTCTCGGGGGCGGGGGGCTTGGGGGTTGCTTCACTAAGAGTCTTCACTACTTAGAGTATTTGCTTGATTACTTTGGGTACTTGGCGGGGTGTAGGTCGGAACACACTGGAGGGGAACAGATGGAGCTAGGTGTCAAGCTCGGTGCGGGGCTGGCGGCCTTCGTGCTGGCCGGGAGCGCGCTGAGTTACGGGGCGGTCGCCGAGGCCGCGGCGCCCCCGCCGCAGCCGGGGCAGGACCAGTCGGCGCAGGCCGCGCCCGGGCCGGCCGAGGAGGGCCAGGGCCCCGGGGCGATCTTCGTCGGGCCCGAGGGCAACGCCCTCGCGCTGCAGCGGATGGTGGACCAGGACGAGCAGCGGGTCCGCCTCTGCCGCGGGACGGTCGTCGTCGAGCGGCTGAACATCCGCAGAGGGCCGGGTCTCAGTTTCGCCGTCGTCGGGCACTACAACCGCGGCACGCACATCACGACGGACTGGGACACCATCCAGCGCCGGGACGGCTACCTGTGGGTGCGGCTCGCCAACAGCACCCACTGGATCGCCGACTACAAGCTCGGCACCGGTAACAACGGCAAGTGGTACGTGCGGTACTCGAACTGCTGAGCGGGCGCCGGGGCCGGCGCGCGGGCGCCGGCCCCGGCCTTCGTTGGTAGCGTCTGCCGGTATGGACGGCGTGCCGTACACCGGCGGCGAGAAGGAGAACCTGAAGTCCAGCCTCGACCGGCACCGCGACGTGGTGCTGTGGAAGCTCGAGGGGCTGGACGAGGAGCGGGTCCGGCGGCCGATGACGCCGTCCGGGACGAACCTGCTCGGTCTGACCAAGCATCTGGCGTCCGTCGAGTACGGGTGGTTCTGCGAGACGTTCGGCCGCGAGTCCGACGCCGTCCCGTACGAGGAGGACGATCCCGACGCCGACATGCGCGCGGAGCCCCACGAGACGACGGCGGACATCGTCGCCTACTACCGGCGCGCGCGGGAGGCGTCCGACCGGACCATCGACGAGCTGGACCTCGACGCCCTCGGCACCTCCTGGCGCGGCGTGACCGTGTCGCTGAGGTGGGTGCTGCTGCACATGATCGAGGAGACGGCTCGGCACGCCGGGCACATGGACATCGTCCGCGAGCTGATCGACAGCGAAACCGGCTACCACCGGGACGTCTAGCCACCCGAACCGCTAGCCGCGGGAGCGGGAGTGGCGGCGGCGGACGAGGCGGCGGGAGCGGCGGGCGGGCGGGAGCCATTTCGTCCGGAACCACATCTGCACCTGCGCGCCGCCGAGGACGCTCCGGTGGATGCGCAGGTAGCCGCCTGTGGACTCGGCGGCGCGGCGCGCGATGTCCAGGCCGAGGCCGGTGGAGCCGCCGCCGCTGCTCCCCCGCTTCAGCGCGGCGTCGGGGTCGGCGATGCCGGGGCCGCCGTCGGCGACGAGGATGCCGGTGACGCCCTGCCCCTGGTGGAGGGTGACGGCGAACCCGGTGCCCTCGGACGTGTGCCGGAAGATGTTGCCGAGCAGGGCGTCCACGGCGGCGGCGAGTTCGGTGCCGGGCAGCGGGAGCGGCGCGGGGCGTTCCGCGCCGATCAGCTCGCAGGAGCGGCCCTCGTCCTCGGCCAGCACCGACCAGAACGCGACGCGGTCGCGCAGCACCTTCGCGGCGTCGCAGCTTCCCCGGCCGGTCGGCCGCCGGACGGTCCGGATGATCTGGTCGACCTCGCGCTCGATGCGGTCGACGGCCTCGCGGGTCTGCTCGGCGACCGGGCCGTCGCCGAGCGCCTCGGCATTGAGACGCAGCGCGGCGAGCGGGGTGCGCAGCCGGTGCGAGAGGTCGGCGGCCATCTCCCGCTCGGCGGCCAGCAGCTGGACGACGTGGTCCGCCATCGCGTTGAACGCGAGCCCCGCCTCGACCAGCTCGGGCGGGCCGTCCGGCTCGATGCGGACGGACAGCTCACCGTCCCCGAACGCGCCCGCCGCCTCCGCCAGCCGCCGGGTGGAGCGGATCATGCGGTTGCCGAGCCGGTCGGCGACGGCGACGGACCCGGCGACGAGCGCGGCGGCGACCGTCGTCATCACGAGCCACGCCTTCCACACGCCGCGGGAGAGGTCGTCGTCGGGCAGGTACACCTCGACGACGGCGGTGCGCCCGGCGTCCAGCGACACGGGTTGGAGGAGCGCGTAGCCGCCGCCGACGCGGGCTGTGTAGGAGCGGCCGCGGCGTCCTGCCTCGGCGATCTGCTCGGGGTCGGCGGAGCCGTCGCCGCGGGCGTCGCGCGGGACGACGCCGCCGTCCGGCATGTGCACGGTCATCCGCCCGGCGGAGCCCGCCTGCGTGCTGGCGACGGCGCGTTCGAGGGCGGGCGGGTCCTCGGTGACGACGAGGACGGGGCCGAGCGCGCTCGCCTGCCGCTCGGCGGTGGTGAGCGCGCGGTCCCGGGCGATCTCCCGGACGGTCAGCGCGAGCGGGATGAGGAACGCCAGCGCGACCATCGAGGTCACGGCCAGCGACACGAGGACGAGCGTCCGCCTCATGGCCGCGGGTCGGGCTCGGCGAGGCGGACCCCGACGCCGCGCACCGTGTGCAGGTAGCGGGGCGCCGCGGCGGTCTCGCCCAGCTTGCGGCGCAGCCAGGACAGGTGGACGTCGATGGTCTGGTCGTCGCCGTACGCCTGCCGCCACACCTCGGCGAGCAGCTCGCGGCGCGCGACGACGCGGCCCGGCCGGGCGGCGAGGTAGGCCAGCAGGTCGAACTCGCGGCGGGTCAGTTCGAGCGGCGCGCCGTCGAGCGTCGCCTCCCGCCGGTCGAGGTCGATGTGCAGCCCGCCGACGCTCAGCTCGGCGGTCGGCCCGGACCGCGCCGACCGGCGCAGCACGGCGGCGAGCCGCGCGCTCAGGTGCTCGATGGAGAACGGCTTGATGAGGTAGTCGTCGGCGCCCGCGTTCAGCAGCCGGACGATCTCGGGCTCGTCGTCGCGGGCGGTCGCGATGATGACCGGCACGTCGGAGATGCCGCGGAGCATCTTCAGCACCTCCGCGCCGTCGAGGTCGGGCAGTCCGAGGTCGAGGACGACGACGTCGGGCGGCGACTGCGTGACCTCGCGCAGCGCGTCCATCGCGGTGCCGACGCTGCGGACGACGTGCGACCGGGCGCTCAGTTCCCTGATCAGGGCGGTCCGGACGTTCGCGTCGTCCTCGACCACCAGAACACTCGCCATGGCGGAACCGTATGCCACCATGTGCCCATGCGTCGCGCGATGTCGTATGTTGCCCCGTGGGCGGGGGTGACGGCGCTCGCGGTCGCGCTCTCGTGGCTCGGGGTGCGCGACGTCGTGCGCGGCGCGGTGTCGGAGCGGTCGGCGCCGCCGCCGATCGCGGGGCCCGTCATCCACTCCAGTCCGGCGACCCCGCCGGGGCCGACGTCGGTCGGGACCCCGACGTCCCGGCCCGGCCCGGTGACCGGCGAGGACGTGGCGCCGCGCCCGTCGAAGCCGACGGTCCGGCCGTCGGAGAAGGCGCCGCCGCCGAAGCCGCCGGACAACGTGCGCAGCTTCGCCACCCGTGGCGGGCGCGCCGCGATGTCGTTCGAGAAGGACCGCGTGCGGCTCGTGTCGGCGACGCCCAACCCGGGCTACGAGACGCGGGTGACGCAGACCGGGGGCTGGCTCCGCGTCGACTTCCTCGACGACAAGCACACGTCATCGGTGGTCGCGTCCTGGTACGAGCATGACCCGACCGTCAAGGTCTACGAGTACTGACGCGCCGTCGGCGGTCTCAGTACTGGGACGTGACGAAGCGCTGCGGCATGACGAACAGGGCGGTGGCCTCGACGGTGACGCGGCCGTCCGGGGCGGCGATCGTCCCGGACGCGAACACCTTGCGGCCCTCCACGCGGCTCGCCTTCGCCTCGGCGAGCAGCGGGACGCCGAGCGGGGTCGGACGCCGGTAGCGCAGCTCCAGGGTCGCGGTCATGCCGGGCGTCCCGGTCGCGGCCGCCGCCATCCCGAGGACCTGGTCGAGCACCATCGCGGACACGCCGCCGTGCACGTACGACGGCGGCCCCTCGTAGACGGGGCCGAGCGTGAACTCGCCCCGGACGATGCCGTCCGAGGTGACCTCCAGCTCGATCGGCGGCGCGAGCGGGTTCAGCGGTCCGGTGACGGGGTTGGCGAGCTGCCGGTCCATGCGGACGCCGTCCGGGGACGCGGCGAACGGCGGGAACTCGCGGCGCTCCGCGCCGAGGCGCGCGGTGAGGGCGGCGACCTCGTCCGCGACGGCGGCCGCCTCGGCGGCGTCCACGCCGGTGAGCACGGCGGCCTCGGTCAGCTCGCGGACGCGCGCGGCGAGCCCGGCCAGCGTCGCGGCCTCTTCCGCGTCGAGCCTGGGCCGTTCGTCCGGCATCGCGTTCATGCACCCCTCCCGTGCGGGACGCCCCCTACGTCCCCCGATGAGTCGAACGCGATTCTAAGATGTGCGGCGGACCGGTCCGAACGCCGGGGTCGATCAAGAGGACGGCCACATGCCCGGCCCGCCCTGATTTGGATAGGTTCTGCATGACTCCCCGACCGCCCCTGGACCAGAGGGAACGCGCAGTGACCGACCAGCCTCCCCCGTACGGACCGCCGCCCGGTCAGCCGCCGGGCGGGCAGTACGACCCGCGCTGGGGGTACGGGCCGCCCGGCGTCCCGCACGGCATGCCGCAGCACGGGCAGGGCGAGGAGACGACCTGGGCGATCTTCTCCTATGTCGGAGTGGCGGTGATCGGGTTCCTCGCGCCGCTGATCATCTACTGCGTGAAGAAGAACACCTCCCCGTTCACCAGGTACCACGCGGCGCAGGCGCTGAACTACGAGATCACCCTGCTGATCCACCTGCTCGCCGTCGCGGCGCTCTGCGCGGCGCCCGCGATCGTGCTGTCGCCCTGGTTCCTCGTCGCGCTCGCCGTCCCCTACCTGGAGTCGCTGATCGGGCAGTTCGTGTTCGCCATCATCGGCGCGGTGAAGGCCGGGAAGGGGGAGTACGTCCGCTTCCCGACGTTCTTCTGCTTCCGGATGATCCGCTAGCCGAGACCGCGGGGCGGGCGCGCGGGCTACAGGTAGGCGCGGGCGTACTCGTCCAGCAGGGGCAGGACGGCGTCGCGTCCCGCGCCGGGCGCGCGCAGCACCACCTCCTCGATCCCGAGGGACGCGAAGTAGTCGAGCTTCTCCGGGGTCGGGCTCGTGCCGAACGGGACGACCGGCACCATGTCGCGCCCGGCCTCCGCGCAGGCCCGGCGCAGGTCGGGCAGCGCCTCGCGGACGCCCGCCCCGCCGATCGGCAGCCACCCGTCGCCGTACTCGGCGACGTGCGCGAACAGCGTCGGCCCGGACGCGCCGCCGAGCAGCACCGGCACCCGCCGGGACGGCTTCGGCCACGACCAGCACGGGCCGAAGTCCACGAACTCGCCTTCGAAGGACGCCTCGTCGTCCGTCCACAGGGCGCGCATGGCGAGGACGTGCTCGCGCGCCATCGCCCGCCGCCGCTTCCAGGGGACGCCGTGGTCCGCGCCCTCCTCGGCGTTCCAGCCGAAGCCGACGCCGAGCGCGACCCGTCCGCCCGCGAGCCGGTCGAGGGTGGCGACGGCCTTGGCCGTGACGATCGGGTCGCGCTGCGCGGGGAGCAGGACGCCCGTGCCGAGCGTGATCCGCTCCGTCACGGCCGCCGCGGCGGCCAGCGCGACGAGGGGGTCGAGCGTCCGCGCGTACTCGGCGGGCAGGGCCGCGTCGCCGGTCGGCGGCGGCGTCTCGCGGGACACCGGGATGTGCGTGTGCTCCGGCACGTAGACGGACGCGAACCCGCGCTCCTCCGCCGCGCGGGCCAACTCGTGCGGCGGCATGGTCCGGTCGGTCGCGAACATCGTGATCCCGAGCCGCATCCCGCGGCCTCCTCCCGCCGGCGGACGCCCGGCCGCCCACCCTACCGAACCAAGCAGCCGCTCGGTTGGGGCGGGTCGCCCGGTCAGAAGGCGCAGACCGCGACCGTCGCGTCGTCGTGGACCTTGCCGCGCGGCCAGCGGACGGACCTCGGGTCGGTCCGCTCGACCGCGCGCGTCCGCTCGATCAGCCCGGCGGGCCCGGCGGGGCCCGAGGCGAGGTCGGCGAGGCCCTTCCAGTCGGTGACGCCGAACATGTCGGCGAGCCGGGTGGCGCCGTCGGTCAGCAGCAGGACGCGGCTCAGCTCGGCCGCCGGGACGGTCCCGGTGAGCGCCTCGTCCGCCACCGCCGGGTCGGCCGCCGCGTAGTACGGCCCGCCGGTGATCGGACGGAGGCCGCCGCGCCCGTCCAGGATCAGCGTGGAGTCGGCCAGCACCAGGTAGTCGACCAGCTCGCCGCGCCGCCGCACCGCGACCACGGTCGCCGCGGGCGTCGTGGCGAGGCGCAGGTCGCAGGTCGCCCGGTGCGCGGCGGCGACGTCCTCGATCGCCCCGGCGAGCCGCGCCACCAGCGGGCGCTCGCGGGGCCGGTGCGCGCCCTCCGGCGGGCCGACCGGCGCGCTCGCGGCCGGGCCTAGGCCGTCCAGCAGCCGGGCGAGCAGCCGCGCGCCGAGCGAGCGCGCGTACCAGGCCGTGCCGTGCGCGCAGCCGAGGTCGGCGCCGAGCGGCAGCCCGCACCCGTCGAGGACCACGACGGCCCCGGCGGCCGCGGCGGCCGCGGCCACGAAGTCCTCGTTGCCGCGTTCGGCGCTGCCCATGTCGGTCGCCCACGAGACCCTCACGGCACCCGTCCCTCCGTTCGCCCGAATCCAGTATCGGTCACTCGCCGACGCGCGCCACGGCGCGGACCGGAGCGCCGTCCGCGCCCGCGAGCGCGATCGGGAACAGCGACACCTCGACCGCGCGGCCCGCGTCCCGCGCGGCGAGGACGCGGTCGAGCCCGGTGAGGTTCTCGGCGATCACCGCTCCTGCGCCGCAGAGGACGCGGTGCGCCGCGAGGGAGAAGCCGTCCGCGCCGGGCGGCGGGGTGCGGTCGACGCTGAGCGCGTCGACGCCGACCGTCCGCACCCCGGCGGCGACGACCGCCTCCGCCGTCTCGGGCGCCGGGAACGGGTGGGCCAGGTAGTCCTCGCTCCCCCAGTGCTCGGACCAGCCCGTCGCGATGAGCAGGACGACGCCGGGCGCGAGCCCGTCCGGGAGCAGGTCGGGGCCGATGGGCGCGCGGGGCGGGAGACCGCGCGCGTCCATGACGGCGACCGGGCCGGTGAAGCGGGACAGGGGCAGCTCGTCCAGGCGGGGCAGCGCGTCGTCGATGTGGAACGGCGCGTCCACGTGCGTGCCGGTCTGCGAGCCCATGTGCAGCCGGAGCACGTTCACGCCCGCGTCCGCGACGGTCAGCGCCGGGACGGCCGCCACCTCCGGGTCGCCCGGGTACACGGGCATGCCCGTCGTGATCGGCACGGACAGGTCGAGCAGCTCAACGCCCATGCCGCCGATTATCCCGGCCCGCCGCGAACCCGGTAGCGTTGCGACGTGTTGCCACATGTGACAGCCATCCGCTACGTCACGCCGTTGCGTGAGGGCGGGTCGCTGCCGGGCGTCGTCGAGGCCGACGATCTCGGGACCTATGTCATGAAGTTCCACGGCGCCGGGCAGGGCCGCAAGGCGCTGATCGCCGAGGTCGTCGCCGGTGAGCTGGCGCGCCGGCTCGGCTTCCGGGTCCCCGACCAGGTGCTCATCGACCTCGACCCCGCCATCGGGCGGCACGAGCCCGATCCCGACGTGCAGGACCTACTCAAGGCAAGCCCCGGCTGGAACCTCGGCGTCGACTTCCTGCCCGGGTCGCTCGGGTTCGACCCGCTCGGCTGGAGCCCCGACCCCGACTTCGCGTCCCGGGTGCTGTGGCTGGACGCCTTCATCGGCAACGTCGACCGCAGCTGGCGCAACCCGAACATGCTGGTCTGGCACGGCGACGTGTGGCTGATCGACCACGGCGCGAGCCTGATCTTCCACCACGCCTGGACGAACGCGGCCCGCCTGTTCTCCGGCCCCTACGACCTGGACGACCACGTCCTCACCCCGTACGCGACCCGGCTGGAGGCCGCCGAGGCCGAGCTCGCGCCGAAGCTCACCGAGGGCCTGCTGCGCGAGGTCGCCGCCCTGGTCCCCGACCTGTGGCTGGAGGGCGAGCCCGGCTTCGCCGACCCGCAGGCGCTGCGCGACGCCTACGTCGACGTCCTGCTGCCCCGCGCCGGGAAGCCGCGCGACTGGCTGCCGGACCTCGACGTCGCCGGGCGGGCGTCCGGGACGTCCGCGCCGCGCGGCCGGAACCGGCCGGACTGGCTCGGCGGCGGCGCGCCATGAGCCCCGGGACCAACATCAGGACGGCCGACCAGCCCACCGTGTTCGAGTACGCCGTGCTGCGGGTCGTGCCGCGCGTCGAGCGCGGCGAAGTGATGAACGTCGGCGTGGTCGTGTACTGCCGGGCCCTCGACTACCTCGGCTGCCGCGTCCACCTGGACGAGCGGCGCCTGCTCGCCCTCGACCCCACGCTCGACATGGAGGGCGTGCGGGCCGCGCTCAAGGGCGTGGACGCGGTCTGCTGCGGCGGCGAGCGCGCCGGGCAGGCCGCCGAGGAGCCGCCGGGCGCGCGGTTCCGGTGGCTGACCGCGCCGCGGAGCACGATCGTCCAGCCGGGGCCGGTGCACGCCGGGCTCGCCGACGACCCGGCCGCCGAGCTGGACCGGCTACTCGACCTCCTGGTCAAGTAGCACGGGGCGGATTACGTCCACTCCCAGCGGATGCCGTGGTAGCCCGCGGCCATCCCGAACTCGATGAAGTGGACGCTGTGGTAGCTGGACAGCCGCAGGTCCGCGGAGTCCTTGAGCGCGGTGTGGCCGTCGGGACGCCACGTCCGGTAGCACCGGGCGGGCAGCGCCGACGGATGGAACCGCACCTCGATGAGGTACTCGTGCTGGGGCGCGCGGAACCCGCGGCCCTCCTCGTTGATCGGCGGGCCCGTCTCGTCGAACCCGAACCCGTACTCCAGCAGGTAGGTCTCGCCGCGGCCGAGCGACCGGTCGAACAGCAGCTCGGCGGCGATGAGGCCGGTGGCCTCGTCCATCCGGACGCGCCCGAACCGGCACCCGCGCACGGTGCGCGAGGACGGCAGCACGCCCTGCGGATGGTGGTACACGGCGATCCACCGGTCGACGCCGCGCTGCTGCGCCTGGAAGACCGCGCGGACGCGGACCTCGTGCAGCTCCCGGCGGCGGCCGATGAGGTACTGGTCGTGCATGCTGAGCCCGGTGAGCTGCCGCTCGCCGCGATCGCCGATCTCGTTCAGCAGGTCGCGGACGCCCGGCTCCGGGCACAGTTCCTCCACCGGCAGCCATGGCCCGGTGGAGCGTTCTGCCGTGGGCTTCAGCAGCGTCAGCAATGAATGACGCGGCAGTTCGAGGATGACCTCCAGGCCCCGCACGGCGCGCATCGAGTCGGCGCGCTCCGGCCGCGTCCGGCCGCGCTGCCAGTAGCTCAGCGTGGACAGGCTGACCGCGATGCCCTGTTCCTCCAGCCTCCGGCGCAGCGAGTCGAGACTCAGCCCGCGTGCCTGGATCGCCGCGTGCAGGGCGACGTTGAAGGGACCGTACTGAAGGACCTGTAGGAGATCGTCCTCTGCGACACTCTGCATTTTTCGGCCTCCGGATCCGCTCCGGCCGGCCCCCGCACAACGGCCTTGACTACTGCAATTGGAACTTCAGCGCTCACTGTAAGTCCCCCGTGGCTGGATGCCAACAGGCAACTTGCTACAACCGTGAGTCCCGGCGACCGCGTCGCGAGCACCGGAACCCCGGATCGTGCCTGGCGACGCATCCTACCCGCGCGGCCCGCGGTATGCCCGCGAACCGGACTTTCGGTCCGCCATTCCTCCTTCCCATGCCATTGCGTCAATGCCATTCCCATTCGATGCCGACGATGCCGCGCCGGACGGCCCCGACCGCGATGTTCGCGCTGCCCGACGTCCCGATCCACAGCTCGCCGAGCCGCTGCCGGGGAGCCTCGGAGCTCTCCGCGGTGTAGCCGTAGCAGCGGGCCGGGAGCCGCTCGCCCTCAAACTGGATGATCGCCACGTAGTCGTGCACGGGATGGGCGAAGCGACGGTCGTAGCTGTCGTAGGCGGGCTCCTCGACGGGGCCGATCTCGTACTCGACGACGGCCGTGTCCCCAGCGGACAGGACGCGGTCGAAGACCAGCTCGAACGCGACCATCCCGCCCTCGGCGCGGACCCGTCCCGGACGGCAGTACCGCACCTCCGACAGCCCAGCCGTGGCGCTGGCCGTCGCGGCGCCGCCCGCCGCCTGACCGGTTGCGGCCGCCGGGTCGGCGGCGGCCAGCACGCCGCTCGCCGTCACGCCGGACGCGCCGGACGTCCCCACCGGGCCCGCGCCGTCCTCGGAGAAGCCCGCGGGATGGCCGTCGCCGGTGTTCCCCGGCTGCCGCGCGCCCGCGATCTGGTGGACGCACACCACCCGGTCGATGTCGTCGCCGGCCGCGCGCAGCACGGTGCGCACCGACAGCGTCCACGAGCGCCGGACCTCGTTGAGCCGGAAGACGTCATGGATGCTGAGGCGTTCGAGGCGGTGGTCGCCCGACCGGTCGAGCTGGCCGACGAGGTCGGCGTACCGCTCGGGGTCGGGCCACAGATCGCGCGCCGGGCGGTTGCGCTCCCCCGTCCCCGGCGGACCCGCCGCGAGGCCCCCGCGCACCTGCGGCGCGGTGGGCGCTGGATCGTCCAGCAATTCGGTCAGCGTACCCGGCGGCACCTGGAGGATCTCCTCCAGCGCGACGACCACTGCGCGCGAGCGCGGCCTGCTACGACCACGCTGCCAGTAGCTGAGCGTGGCCACGCTGACGGCCAGACCGCGCCTGCCGAGCCGGTGGCGGATCCGTTCCAGGGTCAGCCCGCTGGCCTGAATGGCCTGGCGTAATGCCCCGGCAAACTCCACGGCCGGATGGTACCCGTCCGCGAAGATCGATTCCGGGATTCGGATAGACCAGGCAGGCAATGACAAGTCAGTTGAATCAGACAGACGACGTGGAACGCGGCATGTATGCAAAGAATGCCGACGTCAGAAAAGAATCGACATGAACGAGTCGAGCTCGGTGAACCCGACACGCCGGTACGCGGCGCGTGCCCGCGTGTTGTAGTCGTTGACGTAGAGCGACACCGTCGGTGCGATTCCGCGCAGCGCCTCCCCGACCACCGCCGCCATTCCGGACACCGACCGGCCCTGCCCGCGGAGGTCCGGCGGCACCCACACGCCCTGCACCTGGCAGGCGCGGGGGGTGACGGCGCCGATCTCCGCCTTGAAGGTGACGCGGCCGTCCTCGATGCGGGCGAAGGCGCGGCCGTCGCGGATCAGCTCGGCGACGCGGGCCCGGTAGAGGACGCCGCCGTCGCCGGTGTTGGGCGAGACGCCGACCTCCTCGGTGAACATGGACACGCACGCCGGGTACACGATGTCGAACTCGTCCATCCGGACGCGGCGGACGGACGGGTCGGGCGCCACGTCCGGAACGTCGGACGTCGCCATGACCGGCTGAGCGGCCCGCACCGCCCGCGGCGGCCCCCAGTACGGCGCGAGGATCTCCCAGAGGTCCCCCACGGCCCCCACGGGCCCCACGACGGACGAGCACCGCCTCCCCTGGGCCCTGGCCCGCTCCGCGAACGCACGGACCGCCTCAGGGCCCGCGGCGACCGGGATGAGGTTCGCGCCGGAGTAGCACAGCGAGGTGAGCCGCCCGTCGCGCAGGTAGCCCCACATCTGGGCGCCGAGCCGGCGCGGGTCGAGCCCCGCCGCGTGGACGCGCGACCCGACGAACACGTTGGAGACCGGGTCGGCGTCGAGGATCGCGAGGGCCTCCGCGCGGTGCCGGTCGTCCAGGACGCGGACCGGCAGCGAGCCCAGCATGCGCACGGCTACCGGCTCCGGGACGGGAACGGCCCCCGCTGGGCCCTCACCACTGAAAGCTCCACGTGGCCAAGCCTATGTCGTCGGCGGTCCGCGCACCCCCGTGGCCCCGGAGACGGCGCCGTCCGGCCGCGGTCTCCTACCCCTGAGGAGACCCCCGCGCCCCCGCTCAGCGCTGGGCGGCGGTGTGCTCGGCCCTGTCCGGCCGCTTGTCCTTGGCGGGCTCGGGTTCGGACGGGGCGGCGCAACTCGCGTCCGGTCCCGGCTTGCTCGCGGGGAGGCGGCCGTCGGCGAGGTAGGCGGCGACCGCGCCGTCGACGCACTTGTCGCCGGACAGCGAGACGCCGTGGTTGCGCCCGCCGACCTGCGCGATCAGCCGCGACGACGGGAACGCGCGGTGCGTTTCGAGCGCGCCCGGGTACGGGGTGGCCGCGTCCTCGGTTGCCTGGACGAGCAGGAGCGGCGGCAGCGCCGCGGTCCCGGCCACGCGGGGCGGCGGGCCGCCGGTCCCCGGCCAGAACGCGCAGGGCGCGTTGTACCAGGTGTTGCTCCAGGTCTCGAAGCGGTAGCCCTCCCGGTAGAGGCGGGCGCTGTCGGCGTGCCAGCGGCCCCAGTCGCGCGGCCAGGCCGCGTCCCGGCACTGGACGGCGTTGTAGACCGCGTAGTTGTTCTGGTCGAGCTTGCCCGGCGGCTGCCACGCCTTGCGCAGCGGCCCGGCGTCGTGCCGGACGACGAAGGCCGACAGCGCCCTGGCGTGCGCGTCCCAGCCGTAGTCGCCGTAGCCGTCGGCGAGGAACACGTCGTCCAGTTCGGACGGGCCGATCTTCCCGTCGACGGGGTCGTTCCCGAGCGCCTGCCGCGCCTTCGCGTACGCGGCGGCGACCCGAGGCTCCGTCGCGCCCAGCCGGTAGACCTTGTCGTGGCGGGCGATCCAGGTGAAGTAGGCGCGGATCCGCTTCTCGAACGCGACGTTCTGGTCGAGGTTGTCCTGGTACCAGACCCCGCTCGGACGGACGACGCTGTCGAGCACCATGCGGCGGACCCGTCCGGGGAACATCGTCGCGTACACCGCGCCCAGGTAGCTGCCGTAGGAGTAGCCGAAGTAGTTGAGCCTCTCCTGGCCGAGGGCCTGGCGGATCTCGTCCATGTCGCGCGCCCAGTTCGCCGTGCCCATGTGCGGGAGGATCCTGCCGTACTTGCGGGCGCAGTCGTTCGCGAACGCCTTGGCACGCTCCGTCCAGGCCCGCTCGGCGGCGGCGTCAGCGGGAATGGTGTCGGGACGGGCGCGACCAGGGTCCTGGTAGGACGGGTCGCAGATCAGGGACGGTGCGCTTGCCCCGACACCACGCGGGTCGAAACCGATCCAGTCGTAGGACGCGGCGACGCCCTTCGGGACCGCGGACTTGAAGAAGCCGGGGAGGTCGCGTCCGTGCGCGCCCGGTCCGCCCCTGTTCAGCAGGACGACTCCCTGGGAGCGCGACGCTGTGTGCCGCGCGCGGGTCAGTTCGAGCGTGATCTGCTCGCCGCGCGGCCGCGCGTAGTCGAGCGGGACCCGCACCGACGCGCACTGGAGGCCCTTGAGGCGTCCGCCCTCGACCGGATCCTTGGCGGGGCACGCCCGCCATGCCGGTCCGGTCGGCCGCGGCTCAGGGGCGGAACGGGGCGCGGCGGTGGCCGGCGCCCCGAGGGCCGCGGCTCCGAACGTGATCGCGGCGGCGGCCGTCCCGGCGGCGGCCCTCTTCCCAGCGTCGTTCAGCACACCCGCTTTCTACCGGGGGACGGCGTCTGACCAGTGCATCCCCGGGATCACGCGATTCCCGTCCGAACCGGGACGTGTCACACGATCGCGCGGCGTGCCCGCCCGCTCCGCGGGACGGGCGGGCACGCCGCGGTCACGGTTCGCGTGCTACGGGCGTCGTCCGACCGGGAGGTCCTTGCCCGCGCGGGCTCCGGCGGCCTTCGCCTGCATGGCCGTCGGGTCCGGGTCGTTCAGCTCCGGGACGGCCTTGCAGTAGGCGTCCGGCCCTCGGTGGCTGCGCGGCAGCGCACCCGTGTCGAGGTAGGCGGCGACCTTGTCGTCCAGGCAGGCGTTGCCGTTCAGCGTGTTGGCGTGCGTCTTGCCGCCGAGCTCGAACACCAGGCGCGAGGACGGGAACACCTTGTGCATCTCAAGTCCGCCGACGACCGGCGTCGCCGCGTCCTGCGTGGACTGGACGAGCAGCATCCCCGGCAGGCTCTTGCTGCCCTGCAGCTTGAACTTCGGACCGCCGTTGAACGGCCAGAACGCGATGGGCGCGTTGTACCAGACGTTGCTCCAGGTGTTGAACCGGTAGCCCTGCTTGTAGAGCTTCGCGGCGTCGTTGTGCCACTTGCTCCAGCTGCGCGGCCACTTGGCGTCCGCCGCCTGGACGGCGTTGTACACGGCGAAGTCGTTGTCCTCCCCGCCGGTGTTGAGCCAGTCGAGGAGACCCGAGGCGTCGTTGCCGTTGACCCACGCCGACAGCGCCTGGGCGAACGGGATGTAGTAGCCGGTGTTGTAGCCGGCGGTCAGGACGATGTCGTCCAGCTCGTCCGGGCCGATCTTCCCGGCGATGGGGGCCTTCTTCGCCGCGGCGCGCGTCGCGTAGTACTTGGCCTCGACCGCCTTCTCGGTCTTGCCGAGGTGGTACAGCGAGTCCCACTTGGCGATCCACGCCCACCAGGACTTCATGTTCTTCTCGAACGCCTTGTCCTGTTCGAGCTGGGAGTCGTACCAGACCGTCCTGGGGTTGACGTTGCCGTCCAGGACCATCCGGTCGACGCGCTTGGGGAAGAGCGTGGCGTAGGTGGCGCCGAAGTACGTCCCGTAGGAGAAGCCGTACCAGCTGATCTTCGGCTGGCCGAGGGCGGCGCGGATCGTGTCGATGTCGCGCGCGGCGTCGGTGGTGCGCATGTGCGGCAGCAGCCAGCCGAACTTGGTGGCGCAGTCCTTGGCGTACTTCGCCGACTTGGCGATCCAGGCGGCCTCCTCCTTCTTCGAGGAGGGGACGTAGTCCGGCCTGACCGGGTTGAAGAAGTTCGGGTCGCAGGTCAGCGCGGGCTTGCTGGAGCCGACGCCGCGGGGGTCGAAGCCGATGATGTCGTACTTGGCGGCGACGTCGGCGTGCCCGGTCCCGGCGATCCAGCGGGCGAGCGCGGGCGCGTACGGCAGGCCGGACCCGCCGGGGCCGCCCGGGTTCACGAACAGGACGCCCTTGTAGTTCTTGTCGTCGGTGTGCCTGAACCGCGACACCGCGATGGAGATCTTGCGGCCGCCGGGGCGGGAGTAGTCGAGGGGGACCGCGACCTGGGCGCACTGCGCCTGGTTCATCGGGTCGTTCGGCCCGCTGACCTCGCACTTGCCCCAGTCGATCCCGGTGGCCGCGACCGGCGCGGCGCCGGCCCGGCCGGTGTCGGCGTTCGCGGCGACGGCGGCTCCGGTGCCGCCCGCCGCGACGGCCGCCGCGGCCGTGACGAGAAGAATCCTTTTCACCTGACCCCCTCAGATCGGCGGCTCGGGCCCCGGTCGGAGGGCCGGAGGGAGAGCCACGCCGATGCATAGCGGATGCGGATTGCGTGGAGATTGTGACGGTCCAGCCGGTTGTGACGGCAGTGCCGGGAAGGAGTGGATGCGGAATCGTGACAAGATCAGCGGAACTTCGTGACGTGGCCGGGCGTTCGCCCCCGGCGCGACCCGCCCGCCGCGTGTGCGCGGCGGGCGGGTGCGGGGCGTCGGCCCGTGGACCGGCGCGGTGCCGTGTCACTCGGTTCCGTGACCTACTCGTTTCCGTGTCTCACGTCCCGCGGGGGACGTCAGCGGATGACGTCCGCCTCGATCCGGGCGGCCGCACCGGCGCCCGTGAGGCTCTTCGCGTTCGCCGCCGCCGGCGGGGTCGGGTCGCCGAGCTGCGGGACGTGGACCGTCCGCGCGCTCGGGCGCTCGCCGCGCAGGAAGTAGGCGTCGAAGTAGGCGTCCACCGCCGCCGAGCCGCGGTGCACGATGCAGTGCGTGCGGTCGCCGTCCTGGACGACGAGGCGCGACCCCTTGAGGCGGCGCTGCATGTCGAGGGCGCCCGCGTACGGCGTGGCGGCGTCCTCGGTCGACTGGAACATCAGGATGTTGTTCGGCAGGTCACGGGTGTGCCCGATGTCGACCGGCTTGCCGGCCTTGGCGCCCCAGAACAGGCACGGCGCGTTGAACCAGGCGTTGGCCCAGGTCTCGAACGGGTGCTTGCGCTGGATGCGGTCGTTGTCCCGCTGCCACTTCTTCCAGCTCAGCGGCCACTGGACGTCCGTGCACTGCACGGCGAGGTAGACGGCGTTGCTGTTGTCGTCAGAGCCACCGGTGGTCGGGGCACCGAAGGTCTGCGCGAACGTCGCGACGTCGCCCTTGGCGAGCGCCGAGAGCCCGGACGCGTACCCGTGCCAGACGGCCTGGCTGCGCCGGTAGCCCGCGTTCAGGATCACGTCGGTCAGCTCGTCCGGCCCGACGGCGAGGGTCTGGCCGCTGTCGGGGTCGGTGTAGAGAAGCGGCTTCTTCGTGAGCGCCTTGCGCAGGCCGTAGAAGAAGGCGCGGACGTCGCTCTGCTTCTTGCCGAGGTGGTACACCGAGTCGTACTTGGCGACCCAGCCGAGGTAGTACTCGAAGTTCTTGTCGAACTGGATGTCCTGGTTGAGGTTCGCGTCGTACCAGGCGTCCGACGGGCCGACGTTGCCGTCCAGCACCATCTTGTCGACCTTCTTCGGGTACACCGTGGCGTACGCCGAGCCGAGGTAGGTGCCGTAGGACGCGCCGTAGTAGTCGAGCTTGTCGTTGCCGAGCGCACGACGGATCGACTCGACGTCGTTGACCGAGTCGATGGTCTTGATGTGGTTCAGCAGCCCGATCTTGTCGTTCTTGGCGCAGTTCTCGGCGTAGCCCTTGGTCAGCTTCAGCCAGGTGCGGACGGACGCGCGGTCGCCGGTGCCGTAGTCCGGCCGCGGCGCGTTCGAGTAGTTCTTGTCGCAGGTGAGCGCCGGAACGCTCATGCCGACGCCGCGCGGGTCGAACCCGATGACGTTGTACGCGTCGCGCATGGCGGCGGAGTTCTGCGCGAACACCCGAGGCCCGAAGAGCGCGCCGCCGCCGCCCGGACCGCCGGGGTTGACCACGATGTCGCCCTTGGCCTTGCCCTTGCCGGTGTGCGGCGTCCGGGTGAGCTGGAGCGTGATCTTCTTGCCGCTCGGCTTGGCGTAGTCCAGCGGCACCGACAGCTCGGCGCACTGCACGATCTTCGAGACCGGATAGATCACGTCGTACAGGTCGTGCACCTGCTGGACGAAGTCCGCCGGACAGGCGTGCCACTTCGCGGCGGCGGGTTCGAAGCCTCCGGCCGATCCGGTGGAGGGGCCCGCGGCCTGCGCGCTTGTGGCGCCCAGCCCGGTGAGACCGAGCCCGGCCACCGCGGCCATGACAACGATCCTCTTCACAAATCCCCCTAAACGTGCCGACTCCGATTGAGTCAGACATACGGGTAAATGAGTGAAGATTGTGGCGTCCTGCGCTCGGGGCCCGACAGGGCCCCCCATGAGTGGATGCGGAATCGTGACAAGATCAGCGGAACTTCGTGATCAGCGCGGACGTTCCGGATCCAGAGTCGCGCGGCGCGTATATTCAGCGGCCCGGAACAGATGATCCGGGCACACCGAAAAGGGCCCCGGGGTGACGTTCACCCGGAGCCCTCGTACCAGTTCTCGTGCCGGCCCTCAGCCGCTCGCGCGGCGGTCGCCGGTCAGCTCACGACCACCCGGTCAGCTCACGACCACCTGGTCAGCTCACGACCACCTCGGCGCCCGGTCCGGAGACGACGCCGTCCTCGCCGATCTCGACGCCCATCTCGTCGGCGATGCGCATGGCCTCCTCGATCAGGGTCTCCACGATCTGCGCCTCCGGGACGGTCTTGACGACCTGCCCCTTCACGAAGATCTGCCCCTTGCCGTTCCCGGACGCGACGCCGAGGTCGGCCTCGCGCGCCTCGCCCGGCCCGTTCACGACGCAGCCCATCACCGCGACGCGCAGCGGGACGGGGAAGTCCTTCAGCCCGGCGGTGACGCGCTCGGCCAGCGTGTAGACGTCGACCTGGGCGCGCCCGCAGGACGGGCACGACACGATCTCCAGCCCGCGCTGCCGCAGCCCGAGCGACTCCAGGATCGCGGTGCCGACCTTGACCTCCTCGACGGGAGGCGCCGAAAGGGACACCCGGATCGTGTCGCCGATGCCCTCGGCGAGCAGCGCGCCGAACGCGACCGCGGACTTGATCGTCCCCTGGAAGGCGGGGCCCGCCTCGGTCACGCCGAGGTGCAGCGGGTAGTCGCACGCCGCCGCGAGCCGCCGGTAGGCGTCGATCATCACGACCGGGTCGTTGTGCTTGACCGAGATCTTGATGTCGCGGAAGCCGTGCTCCTCGAACAGCGAGCACTCCCAGAGCGCCGACTCCACCAGCGCCTCCGGCGTGGCCTTGCCGTGCTTCTCCAGCAGCCGCTTGTCGAGCGACCCGGCGTTCACCCCGATCCGGATCGGGACCCCGGCGTCGGTCGCGGCGCGGGCGATCTCGCCGATCTTGTCGTCGAACTTCTTGATGTTGCCCGGGTTCACCCGGACGGCGGCGCACCCCGCGTCGATCGCCGCGAACACGTACTTGGGCTGGAAGTGGATGTCGGCGATCACGGGGATCGGCGACTTGCGGGCGATCGCGGGGAGCGCGTCGGCGTCGTCCTGGGACGGCACCGCGACCCGCACGATCTGGCAGCCCGCGGCGGTCAGCTCCGCGATCTGCTGCAGCGTGGCGTTCACGTCGGCGGTCAGCGTCGTCGTCATCGACTGCACCGACACCGGCGCGTCGCCCCCGACCGGCACGTTCCCGACCATGATCTGCCGGGAGCCGCGGCGGGGAGTGGAGAGCCCCGGCGCCCCCTGACCATCGCTCTCGCCGCGGATGTTCGGCATTCCCAGTGAAACGCTCATCCCTCTCCTCTTACTCAGGGCCCCGTACAAGCCTAAGCGTCCTCCGTGGCCGGGGAGACGGCGCCCCGCGCCCGGCCACGTGAGCATTCAACTACTCTAGGTCAACATTTTGTGTCATTCCGGTACGTGGAGCGGATTGACGAGATCGGCGAGGATCAGCAGCACCCCGAGGCCCACGAGCAACAGCACCGCGAGATACGTCAACGGCAGCAGCCTGGTCATGTCGACCGTGCCCGGGTCCGGACGGCCGCGGACCCGGTTCACCGCCGCCCGCGCCCGCTCGTATCCGACGACCGCGAGATGGCCGCCGTCCAGCGGCAGCAGGGGCAGCACGTTCAGCGCCCCGAGGAAGATGTTCACCGAGACGACCAGCGACAGATACAGGGCGGCCTTGTCGCGGGCCGACGTCTCGGACGCGAAGATCTGGCCGGACACGTCCGTCGCGCCGACCACGCTGCCGACCTGCCCGCCGGGCGTGCTCTCCCGCTCCGGCGAGAACAGCTTCGGGATCGCGGACGGCAGGTCCGCCGCGACTTCCCCGATGCCCGCGACGGTGCGGCCGATGCCGCGGCCGGCGAACACGGCGGCGCCGATCGGGCCGGTCCGGTCGTAGCCCGCGCCGACGACCTTCGCGGACATGCCGACGAACGCCGCGCCGTCCACGTCCGCGAGCGTGACGGGCAGCGTCACCGGGCGCGCCTCGCCCGGCCGCCGCACGACGACCGGCACCGTCTGCCCCGGCTTCGCCCCGCTGATCGCCTTGGTGAGGTCGTGCCAGTCGGAGACGGGCGTCCCGTTGAACGACACGACGCGGTCCCCCGCCCGCAGCCCCGCCCGCGCGGCCGGGGACGGCGGGCGCCCCGCCGCGCACTCGGCCCGCAGCCCGGAGGGCACGCACCGGGTCACCTCGTCCACGGTGCTCGTCACGGTGCCGGGGTCGCGCACGCCGATCGTCATCGCCATGACCATGAGCAGGAGGAACGCGAACACGAAGTTGGCGACGACGCCCGCCCCGATCACGACCGCGCGGCGCCCGGCGGGCTGCCGGTAGAACGCGCGGGGACGGTCCCGCGGCTCGACCTCCTCCAGCGGCGTGTAGCCCACGATCTTGACGAACCCGCCGAGCGGGATCGCCTTGACGCCGTACTCGGTCTCGCCCCGGCGCGTCGACCACAGCGTCGGGCCGAACCCGACGAAGTACTGCGTGGCCTTCATCCCGAACCGCTTCGCGGTGAGCAGGTGCCCGCCCTCGTGCAGCATCACCGACACCAGGAGCGCGACGACGAACGCCGCCGCGCCGAGGAAGAAGGCCATCCGGGTCCCCTTGGCGTCGTCCGGAGGCGGACCCCCGGTGTTTCAGTCGGTTCCGGCCAGTTCCCTGGCCCTGCCGCGGGCCCACCCGTCGGCCGCGAGGACGCCGTCCAGCGTCGGCTCCCCGGACCGGTCCCGACCGTGCTCGCGTTCGTGCTCGTCCATCACGCGCGCGATCGTGTCGACGATCCCGAGGAACGGGAGACGGCCGGCGCGGAACGCGTCCACACATTCCTCATTGGCGGCGTTGTAAACGGCGGGGAACGTCCGTCCCAGCTCACCGGCCCGGCGGGCGAGCGCGACGGCGGGGAACGCCTCGTCGTCGAGCGGGAACAGCTCCCAGGTGTGCGCCCGCGTCCAGTCGACGCCGGGCGCGGCGTCCGGGACGCGGTGCGGCCAGTCGACGCCGAGCGCGATCGGCAGCCGCATGTCGGGCGGGCTCGCCTGCGCCAGCGTGGACCCGTCGGTGAACTCCACCATCGAGTGGATCATCGACTGCGGGTGCACCATGACCTCGATCCGGTCCATCGGGACGTCGAACAGCAGGTGCGCCTCGATGACCTCCAGCCCCTTGTTGACCAGGGTCGCGGAGTTGATCGTGATGACCGGGCCCATGTCCCAGGTGGGGTGGTTCATCGCCTGCTCGGGCGTGACGTCCGCCAGCTCGGCGCGGCCGCGGCCGCGGAACGGTCCGCCGCTCGCGGTGAGGACGAGCCGCCGCACCTCGTCCGGGCTCCCGCCGCGCAGGCACTGCGCGAGCGCCGAGTGCTCGGAGTCGACCGGGACGATCTGCCCCGGCCGCGCCCGCTCCTTGACCAGCGGCCCGCCGACGATCAGCGACTCCTTGTTGGCGAGCGCGAGCGTGCGGCCGGCGTCCAGCGCGGCGAGCGTGGAGGCGAGCCCGAGCGCCCCCGTCACCCCGTTCAGCACCACGTCGCAGGGCCAGGCGGCGGTCTCGGCCACCGCGTCCGGGCCCGCGACGATCTTCGGGATGGCGAAGTCGCCGGACGCGTACCCGCGCCGCTTGGCCTCGGTGTAGAAGGCGAGCTGGAGCTCCTGCGCGGCGGACGCCTTGGCGACGGCGACGACCTCGGGCCGAAACTCCAGCGCCTGCTCGGCGAGCAGGGCGACCCGTCCGCCGCCCGCCGCGAGGCCGGTCACCCGGAACCTGCCGGGGTTGCGGCGGACGACGTCCAGCGCCTGCGTGCCGATCGAACCGGTGGAGCCGAGGACGACCAGCTCGCGGACCGCCCCGTCGGGGCTTGAGGGAGACATCACCGGACCATTGTCGGACATCGCCGCGCGCGGGGCGCGTCCCCGCCGCGACTCATCCGGCCTGATCCCCGTCGAGGCCGGGTCGGACCAGCGGCAGCCTCAGGACGAGCCGGGCGCCCCGCGCGGCGTCCCCGGCGTAGAGGCGGCCGCCGTGCGCGACGGCGACCTCCCGCGCGATCGCGAGGCCGAGGCCGCTGCCGCCGGCCGCGCGGCTGCGCGCGGCGTCCAGCCGGGAGAAGCGCTCGAACACCCGGTCGCGGTCGGCGGGCGGGATGCCGGGGCCGTCGTCGCGCACCTCCGCGACCGCCTCCCCCGGCTCGGCCCGCACCTCGACCTCGATCCTCGTGGCGGCGTGCCGCTCGGCGTTGGCCAGCAGGTTCAGCAGGACGCGGCAGAGCCGCGCCCGGTTCGCGTCCACGAGCACGCCCGGCTCGGCCCGCACCGACAGCGGGACGGGCGGCGCGCGGCGGCGGGTCTCGTCCTCGACCAGCGCGCCGAGGTCGAGGCGCTCGCGGGGCGCGCGCTCCCCGGAGTCCAGCCGGGCGAGGACGAGGAGGTCGTCGACGATCTGGTGCAGCCGGTCCACGTCGCCGAGCGCGCCGCGCAGGGTGTCGACGAGCTCGGCGTCGTCCGGGACGGCGAGGGCGAGCTCGATGCGGGTCCGCAGCCCGGCGAGGGGCGTGCGGATCTCGTGCGAGGCGTCGGCGATGAACGCGCGCCGCTCCAGCGCCTCGTTCTCCAGCCGGCCGAGCAGGCAGTTGACCCGGCCGGCGAGGCGCTCGACCTCGTCCCCGCTGGCCGGCACCGCGACCCGGCGGGCGAGGTCGGCGCCGCGCAGCCGGTCGAGGTCGGCGTCGAGCCGCTCCACCGGCCCGAGCGCCCGCCCGACCGCGCGCCGGACGCCCCACACCGCGAGCCCGGCCGCGACGGCGCACAGCAGGGCCGTCACGGTGAGCAGGACGCCGGTGCGGCGGACGTCGGCGAGCAGGTAGAGCGCGCCGGCCGCCACGATCACCGCGCCCGCCAGCGGGGGCGCGGTCGCGGCGAGCGCCCGCGGTGTCACGCGCGCCCGCGCTGAACCGGGCGCGGAACCTGGCGCGGTATCGGGTCCGCGCGGCCGGACGCGCGTCCCGCCGTTCCGGACCGACATGCCTCCTTTGTACGCAATATCAGTCAAAGAAAAGGCAAAGGGCCCGACGGCGGAGCGTATCGCGGTGGTTTGCGTACGCCCTGGTCAACGGGGCCATCGGGGGGCGGAGGCCGCGCGCGCGGGCGCGTAGCGCGGACGGTCGAGGACGGCCGCCCGACACGTAAGCCTTTGCCACCCTTTTCACACACGGTAACAATGACAACACCCGCACCGCCCTATAAAGGAAGTCACGTGACGTCGACTCCCGCCAGGGGGATGGGGACATGGGGCAGACGGACGAGCCGACGATGGACCCGCGCGGGCTGAGCACGGCCCAGCGCTTCGGGGAAGCGTGCGTCGTCTGCCGCCGGAAATGGCCCCGGCCGCGCGTCCGCGTCGGCCGGCTGCCGGACTCGACCGGCGTCTTCGCGTGCGAGGAGTGCGCGCCCGCCCCGCCGGCGCCCCGCCGCGCGCGGCGCCCGAGGGAAGCGGTCACGAGCGTCGGACGGCCCGCCGGAGAGCGGCCGCCGGCAAGGGCGACGGCGCCCGCCGCCCGGACGGACACCGTACTGCGGGACACCGCGCCGCGGGACGCCGTCTGGGACGACGCCGCCGCCGTGGAGGTCTCTCCAGGGAGAAGGGTGACCCGGGCGTTCGGGGGGAAGTCCGGGACCACCCGATAGGCGCGCCCGGCTGGGGGCGGCCGGGCGCGCCGGAGAGACCCTCTCCGGCGTCCGCGTCAGCGCGCTAGAGCTTCGTGGACTCGATCCACGTCCTCGTCCACTCGGCGTAGTCGGTGCAGTCGTTCTTCTTGGCCTTGGCGTCGCACGCCTTGGTGGGCGCGTGCGCGAAGACGATCTTCTCCAGGTAGTCGCGGTCGCCGACGTGGTAGGCGGCGCAGAAGCCGGGCTTGAGCCGGTCGCCCGAGCACGCCTGCGGGTTGGCGGGCGCCACGCCGGTCCACTCAGCCACCTGCTGCTGGACGTCGGGCGACGCCGTCCACTGGAGCCACTGGTACATGCAGTTCGGGTGCTGGACGCGGGCGCCGATCATCCAGGCGTCCATCCAGCCGGTCACGCCCTCGGACGGCAGCACCCCCTGGACGGGACGCGACGCGCGGTTCAGGACGTCCACCTGGTACGGCCCCGCCTGCCCGAGCACGGCCCGGCCGCCCGCGAACGCGCTGACGGCGTCGGCGGGCCGCTCCCAGTACTCCTCGACGTGCGGGCGCTGCCTGGTCAGGACGCGGCCCGCCGCGGCGAGCTGCGCGGGCGTCAGCGAGTACGGGTCGCGGATCTTGAGCTTGCGGTCGCGGCCCTTGAGGTAGAGCGCCGCCTCGGCGATGGCGAGCGGGCTGTCGCGCATGACGATCCTGCCGGAGTAGCGGCGCGCCTGGGCCGGGTCGAACAGCGCGGACCAGCCGCTCGGCGGCGGGACGGCCCGCGTGTCGTACATCAGCAGGTTGGCGCTCCACACGTACGGGACGCCGTAGGTCTTGCCGTTCCGCCGCAGCAGGCCGCGCAGCTTCGGCTCCAGCTTCTTGTAGCCGTCGACGAGGTCGGTGTTGACCGGGGCGACCTGGTTCTCGGCGACGAGGCGTCCGGCGACCTCGGGCGGGGCGGCGACGCCGTCGTACCGGCGGTCGGCGTCGCGCATGAGGCCGGCCATCTCCTCGGGGGTCTTGACGGCCTTCAGCCCGACCTTGCAGCCGGTGCGCTCCTGGAACGGGGTGACCCAGTCGACGCGCGGGTCGGTGCCGCCGCTCTCGATGGAGCCGGGCAGCGCGAGGAGGTTCAGCATGCCCTCGCCGGGCCCGAGGGTGCTCGCGGCCTTGGCGACGCCGACCGGCTCGTCGTCGCCTTCACTGCCGCCGAGGCCCGCGGCGGCGAGCGCGAGGGCCACCGCGACGGCGACCGCGACGGCCGCCCCCGCCTTGACCCGTGTCGTGGCCTTGAACCGCATCTCGCTCCCCGCTCGGCGCCAAGCGGCAGCGTAGCGTCTCGGGGACGGCGGAGCGGCGCGCACCCCGCGGCGCGGGTCCGGCGCCCGGCCGGGCCGCCATTCGCCTCAGCCCTCGCGACGGCGGGCGCGTTTATCGCCGGCCATCGGGGATTCGGCCGCCGCCGCGCCGGAAAACGGCCATTGCCCGGCAAGGGTCACGACTTGGTCTCAGGTCGTTTAATATCGCGGAGGTAAGGTCGGCCTTTCCCTTCGGCCACCGATTATGCCCGCGATTCCGGGGTCGGTTTCCCGGACGGCCGTTTCGACCGGGCGTTTCGGCCGGGCCGGGCGGAGAAAAGACCGCCACGGCCCCGGGGGAACGGCGGGTGCTGGCGTCCGCGCCATAACGGAGGTTGCTGGAGAGGGATATGGCGCGGGCTGCCGCCCTTCCCGGGGCCGCGGCGGCACCGGCGGACGTGGCGAGGTTGGGGAACAGCGGATCACCTTGCAGTGCTGCCTGGCCACGCGATCGCCGGCACCCGGCCCAACGGCGACGGTGTGACGCCCTCAAGACGGCGGAGGTTAGAGGGACGTCGCACGTCGGGCCGGGAGTCGCGGGGGTCGCGGGACGGCCGCGAACGGCCGTGCCGAACCGCGGGTCGTCTCGATGCCGAGTCTTTGACCACCTCGATCCGTGCGATGAGCCGCTGCGGCGTGTCGGCTTCGAGGAAGTCGCCGACGTCACGGTCCTTCGGAGGGAGCGCCCACCAGCGGCCGGTGAACGGGCCGAACCAAATGGTCCAGCCCGGAAATCGCCTTCCGAGCGCGTCCACCTCTGCCTGGTGGTCGACTCCGGTCATAGCGCGGCTCTCCTGCACGTCCCGCCCACCGGCCCCGCGGCTCCGGAGTCGGCGTTTCTGACGGCGGACCTGACATTTAATTTGGTCCCAATTAATGGAGACAGTCAGATTGTGTCGCCCGACACAGAGCGCGTCAATGGTTGTTGGCATTATTCGCCCGCCGACGGCCGACGAAAATCTACGACGAAAGTCGCCGGAGGTGGGAAAGTCCCATGCGGAGCGACCTGCGCGTTCTCACCGTGCGGCGGACGGTATTCACGCCGCGCGACCCCGGCTAGCGCACTTTGGTGTGCTTTGTCGCTTGTGGTGATGTTTAACCGTTATCTAGCGGGACGCATGTACGGCCGGTCATGGCGACCGGCCGCACATGCGCGATCACTTTGCGCGCGATCCGACTCAGCCGCTGGTCGGGAAGCCGAGGTTCACTCCCCCGTGGCTCGGGTCGAGCCAACGCGCCGTGACGGCCTTCGTCCGCGTGTAGAAGTGGACGCCCTCCATCCCGTGCGCGTGGCTGTCACCGAAGAGTGAGTCCTTCCAGCCGCCGAAGGAGTAGTAAGCCATCGGGACCGGGATCGGCACGTTGACGCCCACCATCCCGACCTCCACCTCGTTCTGGAAGCGGCGCGCCGCCCCGCCGTCGTTGGTGAAGATCGCGGTGCCGTTGCCGTACGGGTTGGCCGAGATCAGCTCCATGGCCTCCGCGTACGAGCCGGACCGCACGACCGACAGCACCGGGCCGAAGATCTCGTCCTTGTAGGCGTCCATCTCCGGGGTGACGTGGTCGAGGACGCTCGGGCCGAGCCAGAAGCCGTCGCCCGCGCCGCCGAGCACGTCCGGGTCGCGTCCGTCGATCGCGAGCGTCGCGCCCTGGGCGGCGCTCCCGTCCAGGTAGGACTCCACCTTGTCGCGGTGCGCCCGCGTCACCAGCGGGCCCATCTCCGACTCGGCGTCGTCGCCGGGACCGACCTTGAGCTTGGCGACCCGCTCGCGGATCTTGGCCATCAGCTCGTCCCCGACCGGGTCGACGGCGACGACGACGGAGATCGCCATGCACCGCTCCCCCGCCGAGCCGAACCCGGCGGACACGGCGGCGTCCGCGGCGAGGTCGAGGTCGGCGTCCGGCAGCACGAGCATGTGGTTCTTCGCGCCGCCGAGGGCCTGCACCCGCTTGCCGTTCCCCGCCGCCGTCTCGTAGATGTACCGGGCGATCGGGGTGGAGCCGACGAAGCTGACCGCCTTGACGTCCGGGTGGTGGAGCAGGCCGTCCACCGCCGCCTTGTCGCCGTGCAGGACGTTGAACACGCCGTCCGGCAGCCCCGCCTCCGACCACAGCTCGGCGAGCCGCACCGACGCCGACGGGTCCTTCTCCGACGGCTTCAGGACGAACGTGTTCCCGCACGCGATCGCCACCGGGAACATCCACATCGGCACCATCGCCGGGAAGTTGAACGGCGTGATCCCGGCCGCGACCCCGACCGGCTGGAGGATCGAGTAGGCGTCCACCCGGGTCGACACGTTCTCCGAGAACCCGCCCTTGAGCAGGTGCGGGATGCCGCAGGCGAACTCGACGACCTCAAGGCCGCGCGCCACCTCGCCCGCCGCGTCCGAGACGACCTTGCCGTGCTCGGACGAGATCAGCCGCGCCAGCTCGTCCCGGTGCTCCTCCATCAGCTCGCGGAACCGGAACAGGATCCGCGCGCGCTTGGACAGCGACGTGTCGCGCCAGCCCGGGAACGCGGCCTTCGCGGCGGCGACGGCCGCGTCCACGTCGTCCTGGGCGGCGAAGTCGACCGTCCCGGCGACGCGGCCGGACGCGGGCTCGTAGATGTCGCCCCGCCGCGCCGCCTCCCCGTCCCACGGCTTCCCGCCGATCCAGTGGGTGACGTGCTTGCTCTCACTCATGCTTCCGCTTCCTCCTTGTGGGGGGACGTCCCCCACACCCCCAGTCCGCTTCCTTTACGAAGTGGCTTGCTCGTTGACCGCCTCCAGCGAGGCGATCAGAATCCCGAGGCCCTCGGCGGCCTCGGCTTCGGTCAAGGTCATCGGCGGCGCCATCCGCACCACGTTGCCGTACAGGCCGCCCTTGCCGACCAGCAGGCCCCGCTCGCGGGCGGCCTCCATCAGCGCGGCGGCGAGCGGCGGGCTCGGCTCGCCGGTCGCCGGGTCGGCCAGCTCGACCGCGAACATCAGGCCCTTGCCCCGGACCTCCTTGACGACCGGGAACCGCCCGGCCGCCGACGCCAGCCCGCCGATGATCGTCGCGCCCTGTTTCGCGGCGTTCGCCTGGAGGTCGTGGTCGAGGACGTAGTCGAGCGTCGCGTTCGCCGCGGCCATCGAGATCGGGTTGCCGCCGAACGTGGAGAGCCCGATCGCGTGCAGGCCGTCCATCAGGTCGCCGCGGGCGACGACGCCGCCGACCGCGAAGCCGTTCCCGAGGCCCTTGGCGAAGGTCATCATGTCCGGGGTCACGCCGTGGTTGTCGATGCCCCAGAAGCCCTGGCCCGTCCGTCCCCAGCCGGTCTGGACCTCGTCCGATACGAACAGGATGCCGAACTCGTCGAGGACGCTCTTGTACGCGGCGAACAGGCCGTCCGGCGCCATCGTGAACCCGCCGACGCCCTGGATCGGCTCGGCGATCAGCGCGGCGACGTCCCCGCCGGTCGCGGTCGCGAGGACGTGCCGCAGGTCCTGCACGCAGGCGTCGACGTACTGCTCGTCGGTCATCCCGGCGAACTGCGGGAGGTGCCGGTCGGCGCCGTGCAGGAAGTGCGCGTTCAGCGGCGAGTACGACAGGTTCGTCCACGCCCGGTTGCCCGTGACGCCGACCGCGCCGAACGACCGGCCGTGGTAGCTCTGCCGCATCGCGAGGACCTGGTCGCTGCGCCGCGCGTACGCGGCGAGGAGCAGGGCCGTCTCGTTGGCCTCGGTCCCGGAGTTGGTGAAGAACACCTTCGCGTCCGGGATGCCCGACAGGCGGGCGATCTTCTCGGCCAGCTCGACCTGCCCGCGCAGCAGGTAGGCCGTCGACGTGTGGACGACGCCGGTGGCGAGCTGCCGCTCCACCGCCTCCCGCACCTCGGGCACGTCGTACCCGAGCATGTTGGTCAGGATGCCGGTGAAGAAGTCGAGGTAGCCCTTCCCCTCGGCGTCGGTCACGCGGTTGCCCTTGCCGCCGACGATCTCGATGGGGTCCTGGTAGTTGAGCGCCATCCAGGACGGCATGACCGCCCGGTGGCGCCGGAGCAGATTCGCGTGTTCCGACATGTCCCAAGTCTTGTTCTTCCCGGACGCCGCGGAAACCCGCAGAGTGTCAGGACCCCGGGCGTCCCGTTAACGCTCTGCTGGCACGCGACGCGGGGGGCCGCCCGATCAGCGCCGTTGACGTCTTGTCCGGATATCATCCCAGGTGATGCTGCCCACCCTCGACGACGTCCTCCAGCTCGACGCGGTACGCCGCGGCCAGCCGCACGTCGTCGCGGGCGGCGACCGGACCGGCAACCGCGTCCGCTGGGTGCACGTCGCCGAGGTCACCGACATCGCCCACCTGCTGCACGGCGGCGAGCTGGTGCTCACCACCGGGATCGCCCTGCCGGACGAGCCGGACCGGCTGCGCGCCTACATCACCGAGCTGGCCGAGGTCGGGGTCAGCGGCCTGATGATCGAGCTGGGACGGCGGTACGCCAGCGTGCTGCCGCCCGCGCTGATCTCCGCCGCCGAGGACCACCGGCTCCCGGTGATCGTCCTCGCGCACGAGCCCGCCTTCGTCGACATCACCGAGTCGGTGCACGCGCGGATCGTCCAGGACCAGTTCGCCGAGCTGCGCGCGTCCGAGCGGCTGCACGAGATCTTCACCCAGCTCTCGGTGGAGGGCGCGTCCACGGACGAGGTCGTCCGGCAGGTCGCCACGCTCGGCGGGCGTCCCGTCGTGCTGGAGAACCTCGCCCACCAGGTGCTCGCCGCGGACGCGGCGGGCGCCGACCCCTCGGAGCTGCTGTCGGCGTGGGAGACGCGGTCGCGGGCCGTCCGGCCGGGCCGCCGCACCGGGTTCGACGCGACGTCCGGCTGGCTCGTGACCATGGTCGGCGCGCGCGGCGAGGACTGGGGCCGCCTGATCATCGATCTCGGCGCGCCGCCGTCCGCCCGCGAGACCGTGCTGATCGAGCGGGCCGCGACCACCCTCGCGCTCGGCCGGCTGCTCGACCGGCACGCCGAGAGCGTCGAGCGGCAGGCGCACGGGACGATCATCGCCCGCATCCTCGCGCACGCCTACTCCGACCCTCAGGAGGCCGCCGCGCGGGCCCGCGCGCTCGGCGTCCCGCTGTCCGGCCGCCGGCTGCTCGGCGTGGTGCTGCGGCACCGCGGTCCGAGCACCCCGCCGCCGCCGGTCGGGGAGCTCGCCGCGCTCGCCGAGACGGCCGCCGCCGCCTGCAAGGACGCCCGGCTCGCCGCCCTCGTCGGCGTCCTGGACGAGGGCGGCCCGCACGCCCGCGTCGGCGTCCTCGCCTCGCTGCCCGCCCGCGCCGACGTGGAGACGGCGCTCGACGCGGTCGCGACGCGGATCCGCGAGCAGTCCGGCGAGACGGTCATGGCGGCGGGCTCGGTCGTGGAGACGATCCGCGACGTGCGCCGCTCGTTCCTGGAGGCCGAGCAGGTCGCCGACGTCGCCGCCCGCGGGTCCGGCGGGCGGCTCTTCTACCGGCTGCCCGACCTGCGGCTGCGGGGCCTGCTGCACCTGCTGCGCGACGACGCCCGCGTGCAGACGTTCGTGGAGCGCGAGCTCGGCCCGCTGCTGGAGTACGACGCCCAGCGCGGCAGCGACCTGACCCGCATCCTGGAGCTCTACCTCGAATCGGGACGCAACAAGGCGGTCGCCGCGCAGCAGGCGCACCTGTCCCGCCCGGCGTTCTACGAGCGGCTGCGGCGCATCGAACGCGTCCTCGACGCCGACCTCGACGACGTGGAGTCGTGCGTCTCGTTCCACGTCGCCCTCCTGGCGCTCAGCTCGGTGCGCTGGGAACGCTCCTGAGGCGGAGGGCAGGTCGTTACGCTTCACTCCATGACGGACGCGGCATTGTTTGTGCATCGGTATGGGGATTCGGCGGGAGCGCCGGTCGTGCTGCTGCACGGGGTCACGGGACACGGCGCGCGGTGGCGGCGGACGGCCGAGGGCCACCTCGCGGGCCGCCGCGTCATCGCGCCCGACCTGCGCGGACACGGCCGGTCGCCGTACGAGCCGCCGTGGACCGCCGACCGGCACGTCGCGGACGTCCTCGCCATGCTGGACGTGGAGGGCGTCGAGCGGGCGGACGTCGTCGGCCACTCCTTCGGCGGGATGATCGCGCTGCACCTGGCGCGGACGGCCCCCGAGCGGGTGCGGCGGCTCGTCCTGCTGGACCCGGCGATCGGGCTCGACCCGGCGTTCGCGGGGCGGGAGGCGCGCGGGTACCTCGCCCCGGTGTCGTTCGCGGACGCCGCCGAGGCGCGGGCGTTCCGCGCGGCCCGCTGGCCGAAGGCGTCCCCCGGCCTCCTGGACGAGGAGGTCGAGGCCCACCTCGAACCCCTTCCGGACGGGCGGCTGCGCTGGCGCTTCGAGCCCGCCGCGATCGTGGGCGCGTACTCGGAGATGGCCCGGCCGCACGTGCCGCCGCCGGTGGACGTCCCCGCCCATCTGGTGATCGCGACGCAGTCCGACCTGGTCCGCCCGGAGTTCGTCGTGGACTGCCGCGCCACGCTCGGCCCCGGCCTCACGATCAGCGAGATCGAGTCGGGGCACATGCTGTACGTCGACCGCCTCGCCGAGACCGGGGCGCTGCTCAACTCCTGGCTGGACGGACCAGTCGACGCCCGGTGACCGCGGGCAGGGTCAGCGGCGTGTGCAGGCCCGGCGCCGCGTCCGCGACCGCCGGAATGGCGTTGACCAGGCGCGACGCGGTGGCGAGCGCGTCCGGTACGGCCGGGCTCGCGAGGTCCAGCCGCCAGGGCGGCTCGCCCGCGATCTCCACCCGGTGGCCGCCGGGCTCGCCGAAGGGCGGCGCGGGCCAGTGCGGGGCGATGTCCTCGCGCAGCCGGGCGACGTGCTCGACGGTGATCACGGGACGTCCGCGGCACAGCCCCGACACCCGGGACCGGACGCCCGCGACCGTGCCCTTCTCGATCCGTCCGGAGGGGCCGTCGAACGCCTCGGGGGCCGGGCAGAGCTCGTAGTCCTCGGCGAGATCGTCCAGCGGGACGGCGAGCTGATCGGCGATCAGCCGGACGACCGGCCCCCACGCCAGCCCCGGCGCGCCCGGCCGCAGCGCGGGCGGACGGTGTCCGATCGGCCCGCCGAAGCCGAATTCGCGCAGGGCCGGGTCGTCCCGGCGGCCGTGGCACGCGATCTCGGTGATCGTGACGGCCTCGACCCGCTGGGACGCCCCGCTGAGCAGCAGCGGAAGCATGTCGACCACCGGACCGGGCGCTGCGGTGAGGAAGGCCGACCCACCCGTCGCGCAGGCCGCCCGGAGCCGCCGGACGAGCGCCCGGTCGGCGGACGGCGGATGCACCAGCGGGGGCAGCGCCGCCGACACCACGCTCGCGCCCGACTCCAGGACGCGGCACAGGTCGTCGGCCACCCGTCCGGGACGCCGCGCGTCGGCGGCCGCGGTGTGGCAGACCGCGTGCGGGCGGCGGGCGAGCAGGGCGGCCGGGTCCTCGGTGGCGAGCACGCCCGTGGGACGGCCGGTCCCGGCCAGGGCGGCGGCGTCCAGCCCGGCCTCGCGCGGGCCGTCGACGACGACGCCCGCGAGTTCGAGGTCCGGGTGCTCGATGATGGCGCGCAGCGCCCGCCTGCCGAGACGTCCGGCGGCCCAGTGGCCTACGAGGTACGACATATCACCACTTTTCAACCAAGCGTTAGTTCGAGCGCGCGCATTGTAAGCAGGGCGTTCGCCACATGAGGACCCTCTCCGGGGAAGTAGACCCGTGCACCGCAGGGCACAACCATCTGGTGGAACATCACACGCATTGCCGGACTTTCGGGGTGGAGGAGGAGCTACTCCTCGTCGATCCGGAGACCGGCGTCCCGCAGTCGGTGTCCGGGTCCGTGATCCGGTACGCCCGGCGGCACGACGAGCTGTTCCTCACCGGGGGGCGGCGGTCGAGGGCGCTGGAGACGGAGCTGCAGCGCGAGCAGTTGGAGACGGCCACCCCGGTCTGCTCGTCGCTGGCCGAGCTGTCGGAGCACGTCCGGTCGGCGCGGCTGGCCGCGGCGCAGTCGGCGGCGGGCGTCGGGGTCGCGGTCGCGGCGCTCGCGACGTCCCCGGTCGCCGTCCGGCCGTCGCTCACCCCGTCGCAGCGCTACGCGCGGATGGCGGACGCCTACGGCCCCGCCATGGACGAGAAGCTCACCTGCGGCTGCCACGTCCACGTGGGCGTCGAGTCGCCGGACGAGGGCGTCGCCGTCCTGGACCGGATCCGCCCGTGGCTGCCGCCGCTGCTCGCCCTCAGCGCCAACTCGCCGTTCTGGCAGGGCGCGGACACCGGCTACGACAGCTGGCGGCACCAGGTCTGGGGGCGCTGGCCGTCCAGCGGCCCGACCGAGCTGTTCGGCTCCGCGAAGGCGTACCGGGCGACCGTCGAGGGCCTGCTCGCCACCGGCGCGATCATCGACGAGGGCATGATCTACTTCGACGCGCGGCTGTCCCGGCGCTACCCGACGGTGGAGATCCGCGTCCCGGACGTGTGCCTGGACGCCGACCACGCCGTGCTGATGGCGGCGCTCGTCCGCGCCCTGGTCGAGACGGCGGCGACGGCCTGGCGGAACGGCGTGCCGCCGGACCCGGTCCGCGCCGACCTGATGCGCCTCGCGATGTGGCGCGCCGGACGCTCCGGCCTGCGGGACGACCTCGTCCACCCGGCGACCCGCCGCGCCGCTCCCGCCCGCGAGGTCGTGGCCGCCCTCCTCGACCACACGGCCCCCGCCCTCGACAGCGCAGGCGACCTCGAAGCCGTGAGCGCCCTCCTGCGCGACGTCCTGGACCGCGGCAACGGCGCCCGCATCCAACGAGCCGCCTACGCCCGCACCGGCGACATCACCGCGGTAGTGGCCACCGCCGCCGACCACACAGTGACCGCCTGACCTCCACTGGCACGACCTGGCCCTTCCCCCCAGATGCAGAGATCGTGGGCGTAGACCCGATAAACCACTTAGTCCCCCTATGAACGGGACCCCGTAGACGCCCCCGCCATGGACGGGCCACTCCCCCGAACGGGACTTCGTCCAGATCAGAACTCGTCCTGGACGGGACCTGAGCCGGGGCACGGGTCGTGCGGCCGGAGGCGCCCCAGCGCCGGAGGCCGCACGACCCGCCGAGCGGCGGGGGTTCCAGGGGGTCGCCCCCCTGGGGAAACACAGCTCAGCCCCTTCTCTGGAACGGCAGGTAGCGCTCTGCCCTGCGGGGACGGGCCAGGAGGCCGGTGGATTCGACGGCGAGGATCCGGTCGAAGCGGAAGGCGCGGATGCCGCGGCGCATGCGGCACCAGCCGACGAGGTACCAGTGGTCGCGGTGGACGAGGCAGGTGACCGGTTCGACCTCGCGGATCGTGACGTTGGCGCCGGCGTCGCCGTAGCAGAGCCGGACGACGCGGTGCTCGGTGATCGCGGCGGCGATCACCCTGGCGCGGTCGGAGGTGGCGGTGTCGAGGGGCGTGGTGAGGGTGGCGAGCGTGGTGGTGACCACGTCGTCGTGCGGGGCGGCGTCGAGGAGGGTGTGCAGGGCCCGGCGCGCGGTGACGGCCTGCGGGCCGGCGCCGAGGTGCGCGAGCGACAGCGCGAGGGCGGCGATCTCCGCCGCGGTGAGCGGGATCGGCGCGGTCGGCGCGGTGGTCGCGGTCTGGGGGTGCGTCGCAACGTTCGCCATGGTTCGATCATACGTTCGAGCACTGACATTCCGAAGCCCCCGGGCGCGCCCGAATCGAGCCGTTCGGCGCGGCCGCGACGATGATCGGCCCTCGGCTTGAGAAGCCGACCGCGGATGGTGAAAACTTGGGCACCGAAACGTGCTCTATTTGGGGGAATCGGGGGGCGCACATGGGCCGACCGTGGACCGGCGTTGAGTGACGCGCGGCCGAGCCGGCCCCCGATGAGCCGAGACGAGGCGGACCGGACGCTGGCGCGCCTCCGCGACGAGCGGGAGCGCATCAGCGGTGCGCTGCTCGAACTGGAGGCCCACCACGGGTACCAGTTGCTGGAGGGCGCGGTGCTGGAGGGCGCAACACGGCGCGTGCAGTCCGAGGTGCGCGCCGGGATGACGTCCCTGTGGGGCCTGTTCGACGTGTACGGCCAGGTGCTCCGCGACGCCGAGGAGCTGCGCGCCCGCCATGCCAAGCCGGGCCAGGCGCAGCTCGCCGAGCTCACCTGGATGCTGGCGGGCCCCTCGGTGGAGCTGCCCGCCGAGGAGGTGCCGCTGGAGCGGCGGACGCTGCTGTCCGTCCCGTCCGGGGAGCGGTTGACGCTGCGGTCGGCGGTCGAGCGGATGACGCCGATGTACGAGGAGGTCGCGCGGTCGGTCGCGGCGCTCGACGCGGTCTGGTCGGCGCTGCTGTCGCGGCTCGCCGAGGTGGAGGCCGAGCGGCGGGCGGCGGACGAGCTGCTGGAGTCCCTCGGCGGCGCCGAGCCCGACCTCGACCGGCTGCGCGCCGACCTCGCCTCGGTCGCCGCGGTCGTCCGGAACGACCCGATGGCGCTGGCCCGCGACGGCCGCGCCGACACCGCCCGGCTGGACGCGGTCCGCGCCGGGCTCGCCGAGGTGCGCCGCGGCCTCGCGGAGGCGGAGCGGCTGCGCG
Organism: Actinomadura syzygii; assembly: GCF_008085905.1. Taxonomy (GTDB): domain Bacteria; phylum Actinomycetota; class Actinomycetes; order Streptosporangiales; family Streptosporangiaceae; genus Spirillospora; species Spirillospora syzygii. Next base: position 374,380 of record NZ_VSFF01000010.1, read on the forward strand.
ACGGGTTCGCCGACCGGTTGCGCGGAATCGCCGCCGTCGTCGCGGAGCTGCGCGGGACGGAGGCCGACGCCCGCCGCGCCCGCGACGAGGTGCTCGCCAAGATCGCCTCCCCGGTGCTGCCCGACCCGCCGGAGCTGTCCGCCGCGCTGGCGGACCGGCTCGCCGCGGTGGGCCGGCCGGCCCGGGGCGGCGGCTGGAACGACCTCGCGGTCCGGGTCGCCGACCTGGACCGCGCCGCGCGGGACGCGTTGGAGCGCGCCCGCGAGACGACCGGCGTGATCCGCGGACTGCTGGACCGGCGCGAGGAGCTGCGCGGCCGGCTGGAGTCCTACCGGGTGAAGGCGGCGCGCCTCGGCCATGCCGAGGACGCCGAGCTCGCCCGGATCTACGAGCAGGCCCGCGAGCTGTTGTGGACCTCCCCCTGCGATCTCCGCAAGGCGACCGTGACGCTGTCGGGGTACCAGCAGGCCATCAACGCGCGGGCGAAGGGAGCGGAACGATGAGCCAGTGCGCCGAGCCGGGCTGCGGCGGAACCGTCGAAGGCGGATATTGCGTCCTATGCGGCGTGGCAGCCTCACCCAGCCCACCGCCCCGACCGGCGTCGCCGCCGCCGGGGGCGTGCGCGCAGCCCGGCTGCACCGGCACGATCGTGGACGGCTACTGCGACGTGTGCGGCAACCCCCCGGCCGCCGCCCCGCCCGTGGCCCCGCCCGTGGCCCCGCCCGTGGCCCCGGCCGCCGTCGCGGCCCCGCAGGCGACTCCGCCGGTGCCGAGCGTCCCCGCGCCGCGGCCGCCCGTCCGGGTCCCGGACGACGCGTGCCGGCTGGCGGGCTGCACCGGCACGATCATGGACGGCTACTGCGACGTCTGCGGCTCGCCGCCCGCGCACACGGCCCTCACGTCCCGCGCGGGCGCGTCCGGGAGCCGGGGCTCGTCCGGCGGCCACGGGACGATGGGCAGCACGCGGACGGGCAGCTCCCGCACCGGCAGTTCCCGCACCGGGTCGTCGCGCTCGTCCGGCAGCCGCGGGCTGCTCGGCGCGGGCCTGGTCGAGGTGCCGCGCGTGCCGTACCGCGACCCGTCCACCGCCGTGATGAGCGACCCGCAGGTCGCGGAGGGCAAGCGGTTCTGCAGCAACTGCGACGAGCCGGTCGGCCGGGGACGCGCGGGACGCCCGGGCCGCACCGACGGCTTCTGCCCGAAGTGCGGCACCAAGTTCTCGTTCACCCCGAAGCTCCGCACCGGCGACATGGTCGGCGGGCAGTACGGCGTGCTCGGCTGCCTCGCCCACGGCGGCCTCGGCTGGATCTACCTCGCCAAGGACCACAACGTCAGCGACCGGTGGGTGGTGCTCAAGGGCCTGCTGGACAGCGGCGACGCCGACGCGATGGCGGCCGCGGCGGCGGAGCGGGCGTTCCTCGCGGAGGTCGAGCACCCGAACATCGTCAAGATCTACAACTTCGTCCAGCACGACGGCGACGGCTACATCGTCATGGAGTACGTCGGCGGCCAGTCGCTCAAGGACATCCTGCTCCGGCAGCCGCAGCCGCAGGGCGAGAAGCACCTGCCGCTCGCGCAGGCCATCGCCTACGGGCTGGAGGTGCTCCGCGCGTTCGAGTACCTGCACGCGCAGGGCCTCGTCTACTGCGACTTCAAGCCGGACAACGTGATCCAGTCCGAGGAGCAGCTCCGGCTGATCGACCTCGGCGGCGTCCGGCGGCTGGACGACCCGGACGGCGCCATCTACGGCACGGTCGGCTACCAGGCGCCGGAGATCGCCGACGACGGCCCCTCGGTGTCGTCCGACCTGTACACGGTCGGGCGGGCGCTGGCCGTGCTGAGCTTCCCGTTCCGCGGCTTCACCCGCACGTACACGTACGCGCTCCCGGCCCGCTCCGAGATCCCGGTCCTGCGGCGGTTCGAGTCGTTCGACCGGTTCCTGCGCCGCGCGACGCACGACGACCCGGCGGCCCGGTTCCAGGACGCCGCCGAGATGTCCGAGCAGCTCACCGGCGTGCTGCGGGAGGTGCTCGCCGCCGAGGACGGCACGCCGCGCCCGGCCCCGTCCGTGCTGTTCGGCCCGGAGCGGTTCGCGACCCGGACGGCGGGCGGCGAGACCGACGGGGCGGCGCTGCCGCCCGTCCCGCCGCCGGTCGCCGCGGCGGCGCTGCCCGTCCCGCTGGTGGACGGCGCCGACCCCGCCGCCGCGTTCGTCTCCGGGCTCGGCGCGCTGGAGCCCGCGCAGGCCGCCGAGGCGGCGCAGCGCGCCCCGGACCGCACCGCCGAGGTCAGGTTCGCGCTCGCCCGCGCCAAGATCGAGCTGGGCGCCGCCGCGGAGGCGGACGCGCTGCTCGACGAGCTGGCGATCGAGCGTCCGGGCGACTGGCGGATCGACTGGTACCGCGCGGTCGGGCTCCTCGCCCAGGGCCGGACGGCCGAGGCCGAGCCGCGCTTCGACCGGCTGTACGGGCTGCTGCCGGGCGAGGCCGCGCCGAAGCTGGCGCTCGCCCACTGCCGCGAGCGGACGTCGCCGCAGGACGCCGTCCGGCTGTACGACACGGTGTGGCGCACCGACCAGAGCTACATCAACGCCGCGTTCGGGCTCGCCAGGGTGCACCTCGCGGCGGGCGACCAGGGCGCGGCGGTCGCCGCGCTCGACTCGGTGCCGAAGATCTCGATCCGGTACGTGCCCGCGCAGGTGGCGGCCGTCGCGACGGCGGTCAGGGGCCGGAACCCCGGCACGCTCACGGCGGCGGAGCTGGTCGCCGCGGGCGCCCGGCTCGGCGCGCTCGACCTGGACGCCGACCGCCGCGACCGGCTGGCCGCCGAGGTGCTGGAGGCCGCGCTCGACTGGCTCGTGCACGCCGGGGACGGGCCGTCACGCGCGGCGGCGGCGGACGGGGCGCGCGGCGGCGCCCTGCTCGGCGCGCCGCTCGCCGAGACCCCGCTGCGCCGCCGGTTGGAGACGACGTACCGCGAGCTGGCCCGCCGCACTCGCGACCGGGACGAGGCCCGCCGCCTCGTCGACTCCGCGAACGCCGTCCGCCCGAGGACGCTGCTGTGACCGGCGACCCGGGCGGCGCGAAGGCCGCGGAGCTGACCTGCCCGTCGTGCGGCGAGATCGTGTTCGCCGACGAGATCTTCTGCGAGGAGTGCGGGCACCGGCTCGCCGAGTCCCCGCCCGCTCCCCCCGCCGAGCCCGCCCCGGCCGAGCCCGAGCGGGTCGACGCGACGGTGGTGCAGAGCACGCCGTCCGCGCGCCGCCGGGCGTCCGCGCGGCCCTGCGCGGGCTGCGGCGCGGCGACGATCGACGCGGACGGCTACTGCGAGGCGTGCGGCCTGCGCCAGCCCGCCGAACGCGACCACGTCGAGATCGAACTCCCGGCGCCCGGCGGGAACGGGACGAGCCCCGTGGTCGCGGCGGGCGCGAGCGACCGCGGCCGCCGCTACAGCCGCAACGAGGACGCGATCGCCATCGCCGCGCACTCCGCCGGGATCGCGGCCGTGGTGTCCGACGGGGTCGGGTCGTCGCAGCGTCCGGACGACGCGTCCCGCGCCGCCGCCGACACGGGCGCGGCGGAGCTCGTCGCGCGCCTCGACGCCGGGGACGACCCGGAGGACGCCACCCGCGCCGCCGCGCTCGCCGCCGCCGCGGCCGTCGCGGCGCTGTCCACCTCCCCGGCGGAGGCGCCGTCGTGCACGTACGTGTCCGCGGTGACGCGCGGCCCGGCCGTCACCGTCGGGTGGGTGGGCGACAGCCGCGCCTACTGGCTCGCCGCCGACGGCAGCGTGGACGACCCCGCCGCCGAGGGGGCGTCGCTGGACGCGGCGGAGGTGAGCACCGGCGACATGGCGGAGCTCGGCCCGTCCCGCCGCCTCACCGACGACGACTCCTGGGCCGCGTTCATGGTGGCGCAGGGCTCGCTGACCGAGGCGGAGGCGGAGGCGCATCCGAACGCGCACGTCATCACCGCCTGGATGGGCGCGGACGCCGGGCAGGTCAACCCGCACGTGGCGACGTTCCGGCCGTCCCGTCCGGGGACCCTGCTGGTGTGCAGCGACGGCCTGTGGAACTACTTCCCGGCGGCGGGCGACATCGCCGCGCTGCTGGCCGCCGGTCCCGACGGAGCGGAGGCCGCCGCGGGCGGGCCCGATCCGGGGCACGATCCGGCGGCCGACCCCCTCGCCGTCGCGCGGACGCTGGTCCGCCACGCCCTGGACGCGGGCGGCCGGGACAACATCACGGTCGCCGTGATCCCGCTGCCGCCGCCCGCCGTCCCGCAGAGCCGCGTCCACCCGAGCATCCCGCAGAGCACGGAGCAGTCCCGATGAGCGAGCAGCCGCAGTTCACCGTCACGATCGACCAGAACAAGTTCCTGCCCGAGGGCGGCCGCGAGGTGCACGCCATCGTGTCCGTCGAGGCGTCCGGCGGGGCGGTCGCGCCCGCGTCCACCCGGGCGTCCGAGGTCATCATCATCGACACCTCGGGCTCGATGTCCTATCCGAACACGAAGCTGACCGCCGCGATCTCGGCGGCCAAGGTCGCGATCGACACGCTGCGCGACGGCGTCGAGTTCGCGGTGATCTCCGGGTCCAACACCGCGTCGATGGTGTTCCCCGCGCAACCGGGGCTCGTCGCGGCGAACCCGCAGACAAGGGAGCAGGCCAAGGCCGCGCTGAGCAGGCTGAAGGCGTCCGGCGGCACGGCGATCGGGTCGTGGCTGCGGCTCGCCGACCAGATCTTCGGCGACGTCCAGGGCGGGATCCGGCACGCGATCCTGCTGACCGACGGCAAGAACCAGCACGAGACGGCCGAGGAGCTCGACGCCGTCCTGTTCCGCTGCAACGGCCGGTTCGTCTGCGACTGCCGCGGCGTCGGCACCGACTGGGAGGTCGCGGAGCTGCGCAAGGTCGCGTCCGCGCTGCTCGGCAGCGTGGACATCGTCGCCGACCCGGCCGGGCTCGTCGCCGACTTCCAGGCGATGACGGAGGCGGCGATGGGCAAGTCCGTCGCCGACGTCGCCCTCCGCGTGTGGACGCCGCAGACGGCGCGGCTGAGGTTCGTCAAGCAGGTCATGCCGACGGTGGAGGACCTGACCGCGCGGCGCGTCGAGTCGGCGCCGCAGGCCGGTGACTACCCGCTCGGCGCGTGGGGCGCCGAGTCACGCGACTACCACATCAGCGTGGAGGTGCCACCGGGCGAGGTCGGCAAGGAACTGCGCGCCGCGTGGGTGAAACTCGTCGTCCCCGGCGCGCCCGGTGAGGAGGCGCAGGTCCTCGCCACCGGGAACGTCCTGGTCCAGAGGACGGACGACGAGGCCGCGTCCACCCGGATCAACGCGCGGGTCGCGCACTACACCGGCCAGGCCGAGTTGGCCGCCGCCATCCAAGAGGGCCTCCAGGCGCGCAAGGACGGCGACGTCGACACCGCGACCGCGCGCCTCGGCCGGGCCGTCGTCCTCGCCGACGAGGCGGGCAACGAGGAGATCACCTCGATGCTGCGCCGGGTGGTGGACGTGGTCGACACCGCGACCGGCACCGTCCGGTTGAAGCGCAACGTCGACAAGGCCCACGAGATGGAGCTCGACACCCGCTCCAGCAAGACCGTCCGCACCCGGCGGGACGAGACCGTCCCGCCCCGCAAGGACGAGACGGTGACCACCCGACGAGGAACCGACTCCCTGGGGACGCGCAGAGGCGACCCCTCGGGCGGCCGTCCGGACGAGGGCTGAGCATGCCGCACTGCCCCAGCGGACACGCCTCGCAGGCGACGGACTTCTGCGACGTCTGCGGCGAGCGCATCGCCTCGTCCGCCCCCTCCACCCCGTCCGGAGGGGGCGCGACCGGCGCCCAGCCCGTGCCCGGCGCCCCGGCGGCCGGGACGCCCTGCCCCGACTGCGGGACGCCCGGCTCCGACCGGTTCTGCGAGGCGTGCGGCTACGACTTCGCGACCGGCGGCGGCGTGCCCACGCCGCGCACCGCCCCGGCGGGCGCGACCGCCCAGACCGTCCTGCCCACCACCCCGGCTCCACCGGCGCGGCCGAGCGGGCTGCCGGACCGGGGGCCGTCCGACCCGCGGCCCCCGACGCCGGAGCCGCAGCCCGTCCCGTCCCCGCCGCCCGCCGCCCCCGCGACCGGGACGGCGGGCAGGACGGCGGGCGGGACGGCGACCGCGTGGACGGCGGTCGTGAGCGCCGACCGCGACTACTTCGACGCGGTCATGGCGGAGGAGGGCCCCGACTCGGCGACCCTCGCGTTCCCGCCGTACGCGCCGGAGCGGTGGATCCCGCTCGCCGGGCCGCAGGTCCGGATCGGGCGGCGCGGCTCGGCGCAGCCGACCCCGCCCGAGATCGACCTGCGCGAGCCCCCCGAGGACCCCGGCATCTCGCACGTCCACGCCGTCCTGCTGGCGCGGCCGGACGGCACGTGGTCGCTGGTCGACCCCGGCTCCAGGAACGGGACCTGCGTGAACGGGTCCACCGAGCCCATCCCCACCAACGTGGAGGTCCCGGTCTCCGACGGCGACCGCATCCACGTCGGCGCCTGGACCACCATCACGCTCATCCGAGAGGCACCATGATCCGCGCTTCGCTCCGGTCACCGCGCCTCGTCCCCCAGGTAGGCGTCCCTCAGGTAGGCGTCCCCCAGATAGGCAGGGCGACATGACGGCTGTGCAGCACGCTCCACCGGCGGGACGGCCCGCTCCCGCCCCCGGGCGGCCGCCCGCGCGGCGGCGCGGCGCGGCGCGGCCCTGGCGGACGCCCGAGCCGCCGCCGACCGGCGTCGCGCGGCTGCTGCCGCACACCGTCGCGGGCCGCGTCCGGGCGCTGACCGCGCTCGCGGCCGTGCTGCTCGTCGCGATGCTGGCGGTGTCGTGGTGGGCGATCGCGAACGCGCGCGAGGGCGTCCGGGTGATCGGCCAGGACGCGGGCCCACAGGTCGTCGCGACCGGCGACCTGTACTTCCAGCTCACCGACATGGACGCGCAGCTCGCCAACGCACTGCTGATCGGCGGCGCGGCGGGCGACGGGCGCACCCAGGCCCTCGCCCGCTACGACGAGAACCGGCAGAAGGCGGGCACCGCGCTCCTCAAGGCGGCGAAGCTCGCCGACGAGACGACCGAGGACAACACCGCCCGCGACGTGCTGGACGCCCTCGGCCGCTACGAGTACCTCGCCGGGCGGGCGCTGCTGCTCGACGAGCAGTCCCAGCACGCGTCCGGGCCGCCGTCCGACAAGGTCATCGACCTGTACCGGCAGGCGACCGACCTGATGAAGCTGGACGTGCTGCCGAAGGCGTACAACCTGACGCTCGACAACGGGACGCTCGTCCGGCACACCTACGAGGACAAGCGCTCCGCGGTCCTCGCGGGCCGCACCTGGATCATGGTCACCGGGGTGGCGCTGCTCGCCGTCCTCCTCGGCTTCCAGCTCTACCTGGCCCGGCGCTTCCGCAGGCTGCTGAACGTGCCGCTGGCGCTCGCGACGCTCGGCACGCTCGCCCTGCTCTTGGCGGGCGCGACGATGCTCTCCGGGCAGGCGGGCCACCTCCGCAAGGCCAAGGAGGAGGGCTTCGACTCGATCCTGGCGCTGTCCCGGACGCGCGCCATCAGCAACAGCGCCGCCGCCGACGAGACCCGCTTCCTGCTCGACCCGGGACGCGCGGACGCCTACGAGCAGGTCTACCTGAGCAAGTCGCAGACCGTCCTGTATCTGAAGGCGGGGAACCTGACCGAGTACAACCAGGCCGTGCAGAGCAACCTGGCGTTCGAGCCCGGACGCGCGAAGTTCCTGGGCTTCCTCGGCACCGAGGCCAACCGTCCCACCGAGTCCGACAAGCGGCGGGCGCAGCTCGCCGACGCGCTGGGCAAGGCGTTGAAGGACTACCAGAAGGTGCAGGCGAACGACAGCCAGATGAGGGTGCTCGTGCACGGCGGGCAGCGCGAGCAGGCCGTCGCGGGGCGCTCCGCGTCCGCCGCCGACTTCACCGAGTACGACCGGTCGCTGCAGGCGCTGGCGCGCGTCCACCAGACGGCGTTCGACGAGGCCGTGAAGGACGGCGACGACGGGACGAGCGGCTGGTACGCCGTGCTGCCCATCGCGGGCGTCGTCATCGCCGCGCTGGTGTTCGTCGGGGTGCGTCCCCGGCTCGCGGAGTACCGGTGGTCGAAGTGAGGCGGCGGCCGACGGCGGGCGTCCTCGCGGCGGCGCTGCTCGCCGGGGCGACGGCCTGCGGGATCGCCGACGCCGACGAGAACTCCCTGCGGAGCCGGGACCGGCTCGTCATCGGCGTCAACGCCGACCAGCCGGGCCTCGGCGAGCGCACCGCCGACGGCTCCTACCGGGGCTTCGACGTCGACGTCGGGAAGGACATCGCGCGGCGGCTCGGCGTGCCCGGCGGGAACGTGACATTCAAGCGCGTCACGTCCGCGACCCGCGAGACGATGATCCAGAACGGGGACGTCGACCTCGTCGTCGCCAGCTACTCCGTGACGCCCGAGCGCAAGGTGAAGGTCGCGTTCGCGGGGCCGTACTACGTCGCGCACCAGGACGTGCTCGTCCGCGACTCCGACGCCCGGACGATCCGCGACGTCCACGACCTGCGGGGGCGGCGGCTCTGCCGGGTGCCGGGGTCGGTGTCGTTCCCGCGCGTCCACGACGAGCTGGGCGTCGCCGCGCTGCCCGTCGAGGCGGACGGCTACACCGGCTGCCTCGACGCCCTGACGTCCGGACGGCTGGACGCGGTGTCGACCGACGACCTGATCCTCGGCGGGCTCGCCGCGAAGGCGGCCGGCAGCGGACCGAAACTCAGGATCGTCAACGCGCCGTTCACCGACGAGCCGTACGGCGTCGGCGTCCGGCGCGGCGACGTCGGCGGCTGCGAGGCGGTCAACAAGGCCATCACGGAGATGTACCAGGACGGTACCGCGCAGCGTCTGCTCCGCAAATGGTTCGCGCCCGTCGGGTTGGCGTTCACAACCACCGTCCCGCAATTCGAGGGATGCGTGTGAACGGCGATCACCCACTGCACAAAGACGGTCACGGAATGGCGCGGGAAGGGCCGGTGCCACCGATCGGTCACTGAGATCAGTCGGTTACGTAAGTGCCGGTCGGCGCGCGTGATCGTAAGTTATGGTCGCGTTCAAAACCCGTTCCGGTAACCACCGTCACGTCCGAGGAGTGCCATGACGACGGTCATCCTGGTGGTGATGTGCGTCGTCGTCGGGGCGCTCGAACTCTACGCGGGAAAGCAGAGCCGGGATCAGGCGAACGCTTTCACGCGGCGAATCGACGCACTGAACGAGCAGGTCACGAAGCAGAACAACGTCCTCGTCACGGTCGGGGAACAGCTCACCGCCGAGCTCGGCCGGGTGAAGCAGGACGTCCTCCCCGCGCTCGACACCCGGCTCCGGCAGAACACCGGTCAGGTGGAGGAACTGGCGGGGCTCGTCCACCAGGCGGACGACTTCCTGCGCACGCAGGCCGGGCGGCTCCGCGACCTGGAGCAGCAGCGGATCACGCTCGCCGCCCTCCGCCGCAAGCTCACCGAGGTGGAGACGTCGGTGCGGGCCGTCACCCGCGCGGGCTCGGACGAGGTCGAGGGCAAGGTCGACACCGCGCTCGACCGGCTCGCCGAGCTGGAGCGCGGCGGCACCGAGATCCTGGAGCTGCAGCGCACCCTGACCCGCACCCTGGAGGACGTCGAGGACGTCGTCGCCGAACTCCTCCAGTACACCGAGGGCGAGCTGGACGACACCGTCACCGCCGCGCTGACCGGCCGCCCCCACTCGGACGGCGAGTCGGTGACCGCGACCGGGCGGCTGTGGACGCGCGACGAGCAGCTCGACGACATCCTCGGCGAGATGTACGAGCGGTGCGTGCGGGCGAGCAGGCTGAACGTCCGGTTCCGCACGGCGGAGGGCCCGAACGGCTCCGCGCCGGGCGCGCCGGAGCGCCGCCGCTACTTCCTCGGCGGGCAGGCCGCCGACGACCTCGCGGGCGCGTTCAGCGCGCTGCTCATCTCGACCGGCGCCGACCTGCCGCACAACGGGAGCGCGAGCGGCGGGAACGCGCGGCGCGGACTCGCGCGGGTGGAGCCGGGCGTCCCGGCGGGCGTGGAGCCGTCCCGGCCGCCGGAGGACGAGGCCGCTTTGAAGGCGCTGCTGCGGACGCTGTCCGAGTGCTCGGGCGCGGTGGCGCAGATCGGGCCGCTGATGGCCGTCCGGACGCGGGACGAGCTGCTGTGCGCCGTGCTGACCGCCGCGCAGTCGCTGGAGCTGGAGAGCGACGAGGTGTTCTGGGACCCGGCCGCCGCGACCGTCCGGCTGCGGCGGCTCCCGTCACATCAGCTGTGGGACCTCACCGGCTGGGCCGCCGCCCCGTAGGCGCGCACCGTCCGCTGGGACGGGCTCCCCATCCGCACGTACAGCGGGCACGTCAGCGCGCGGGTGACCGGGTCGACCTCGGCGCACAGCCCGATCCCGGCGGCGCGGTCGAGGAACACGGCGTTCTCCACCGCTCGCGCCCCGCGGACCGCGTACGGGACCGAGTCGGGGTCGCCGGGTTCGAACAGCTCCTCGAACGTCAGCCGCCGCGCGAACCGCATCAGCGTGTCGGCGTCGACGACGCGGCTCCCGATCGCGGCGGCCGGGCCCGCGACGACGATGCCGAAGCTCGGGTTCTCCTGGCCGCGGACGTAGATCTCCCGGTCGGGCTCCAGGCCCTTGCGGCGGTCGGGGATCTGGACGCCGAACCCGGCGTCGCCGTTCAGGTAGGCGGGCGGGCCGAAGCCCGGGGACGGCGTCCCGTCCCGGACGCGGAGCGCGCCCGCGGGCATCTCCCAGCCCGGCAGGTACACGCCGAGGCCGCGAAGCAGGAGCCGCCAGACTGGGCGGCCCGTGACGTCGTGCGCGAACTCGCCTTCCGGCCCGCGCGCCCCACCCTGCCCGGCGGGGCGGCCGCCGTTGCCGTCCGCGTCCATCTAGTCGGGGGACTCGTCGATGGTGCCGAAGATGACCGATGAGACCTCGAGGTAGAGCTGCTCCGGGTACGGCATGAAGCCGACGTTGCGGAGCGCCTGCTTCTGCCCGGCGGATTCCATCACGAATTCCCCGTACCCCATAATCCGGCCGCCGACGGAGCGGTTCAGCGCGATATCCGTCACTTTCGCGACGGGCATCATCGCGACCGTCCGGTTGAGCACGCCCATGACCACCATGACGCGATGCTCGGTGACCAGGAAGAACTCGATCGACCAGGCGATGACCTTCCAGACCAGGTATGCGATGGTGACCAGCCACACCCACCAGATCCAGATGATGCCGCTGACCGCGCTGACCGCGCCGCAGGCGACGAGCCCGGCGACGACGATCCCGACCGGCAGCAGCAGGACGGCGGGGTGGCGACGGACGGCGATGACACGTCCCTCGTGGGACATCAGGTACTTGTCGACGGTGCGCGACGAACTGTCGTGTTGCACCATCATGTCCTGCAGGTTCACGGCGGCGTCCTCGTCATGATCCGGGTGGTTCAACGGTAGCCGACCCGACCCTGCCGATGCAGTGATCAACCAGTTGCCTCCCCATAACGTCCGCCGCCCATTCGGCTGCGCGTCGAATCAGGGTGCGCCGACGCCGAGTCCGGAGGCGGCCCGCCGCGCAGGCGAGCGTGCGATCGCGGGCCGTCCCGAAGAACGCGCAGAAACGACTGCACGTGTCGACCGCGCCCTTCGTGGCTGAACCTCGTGCTCGCCGGAACAACCTGGGCACGACTCGAAGACCGTCCACTGGGCCTGGGGGTCGGGAGGTGGGTCAGCCGCCGATGTAGTGCATGACGTGCTTGACGCGGGTGTAGTCCTCGATTCCGTACATCGACATGTCCTTGCCGTAGCCGGAGTGCTTGAAGCCGCCGTGCGGCATCTCCGACACCATCGGGATGTGGGTGTTGACCCACACCGCGCCGAAGTCCAGGGCCTTGGTCATGCGCATGGCGCGGCCGTGGTTCTGCGTCCAGACGCTGGCGGCCAGGCCGTACTTGACACCGTTCGCCCACTCGACGGCTTGCGCTTCGTCCGTGAAGCTCTGGACGGTGATGACCGGGCCGAACACCTCGTCCTGGATCATCTCGTCGTCCTGGCGGAGGCCGCCGACGACGGTCGGCGCGAAGAAGTACCCGCGGTCGCCGACGCGCTCGCCCCCGGCCAGGACGCGCGCGTGCCCCGGGACGCGGTCGATGAACCCCTGCACGCGGTCGAGCTGGTTGGCGTTGTTGACCGGGCCGTAGTAGGCGTCCGTGTCGCTGGGCGGGCCGACCGTCGTCCCCTTGGCGGCCTCGGTGAGGGCTTCGGTGAAGTCGTCGTGCAGCCGGTCGGCGACGAGGACGCGCGTGGCGGCCGTGCAGTCCTGGCCCGCGTTGAAGTACCCGGCCTCGGCGATGCCCGCCGCGGCGGACGCGACGTCCGCGTCGTCGAACACGACCACCGGCGCCTTGCCGCCGAGCTCCAGGTGCACCCGCTTGAGGTCCTTGGCGGCCGACGCGGCGACCTCCATCCCCGCCCGGACGCTCCCGGTGATCGACACCATCTGCGGCGTCGGGTGCTCGACCAGAGCGCGTCCCGCGTCCCGGTCGCCGCAGATGACGTTGAACACGCCGGGCGGCAGGAACTCGGCCGCGATCTCCGCGAGCAGCAGCGTGCTCGCCGGGGTCGTCTCGGACGGCTTGAGCACGACCGTGTTGCCCGTCGCCAGCGCGGGCCCGATCTTCCAGACCGCCATCATCATGGGGTAGTTCCAGGGCGTCACCTGGGCGCACACCCCGATCGGCTCCCGCCTGATGGAGGACGTGTGGTCCGCCATGTACTCGGCGGTCGCCTTGCCTTCCAGGACCCGCGACGCGCCCGCGAAGAACCGGAGGTTGTCCACCATGGGGGGCACTTCCTCGTCCATGGTCAACTGGAGCGGCTTGCCCGTGTCGCGGCTCTCCGCGGAGACGAGGTCCCCGGCGCGTCTCTCGACGGCGTCGGCGAACCGCAGCATCGCGAGGCTCCGCTCGCCCGGCGTCGCGTCCCGCCAGGCGGGGAACGCCTCGGCGGCCGCGCGGAAGGCGGCGTCGACGTCGCCGGGGCCGGACGCGGGGGCCTCCGCGTACGCCTCGCCGGTGCTCGGGTCGATCACCTCCATCGTTCGGCCGTCCTTGGCGTCGATGTACTCGCCGCCGATAAAGTTACGCAGCCGCTCGCCGCTCATCCTCAGGTCCCTCCTGGGCTCCGTCGCCCGTTGTGTCCTGTTGGCCCGACCCTTACAGAGGCTTCCTCCCAATACAAGTGATTCCGTGGCAATGGTCAGCTTTCATGACTGATTCACTTGACTTGGATGCCCCATACCCTCGATGCCGCAAATTCGGGAGACCACCGATGGAACGCGCAGCCCGCGTCCAGCTCGACGACACCGCCAAGCAGATCATCGAGCAGCTCCAGCAGGACGGCCGCCGCTCCTACGCCGCCATCGGCAAGGCCGTCGGACTCTCCGAGGCCGCCGTCCGGCAGCGCGTGCAGAAGCTCCTCGACACCGGAGTCATGCAGATCGTCGGCGTCACCGACCCGCTCATGCTCGGGTTCCACCGGCAGATGATGATCGGCGTGAAATGCGAGGGCGACCTGGAGAAGGCCGCCGACCAACTCGCGGACATCGACGAGATCGACTACGTCGTCATCACCGCGGGATCATTCGACATCCTCCTCGAACTCGTCTGCGAGGACGACGAGCGCCTCCTCGAACTCCTCGCCCGTATCCGGACCGTGCCCGGCGTCGTCTCCACGGAGAGCTTCGTCTATTTGAAATTGCGCAAACAGACATACTCATGGGGTACTCGCTGACTCCTACCAGCGGTGCGCAATTCTCGTCCTCAGTGGGGATGTCCAGTCCACACCTCGCGGCGTACGTTGAGATGCCGCAAGGAAGGAGACCGGCCATGTCTGAGTCGGTTCGCCAGGACCTTCCCGCCGCCCACGCCGACCTCGCCCTCCGGCCGTCCGCGGAGCAGCTTCTCGTGATCCGCAGGGCCGCGGAGCTGATCGGCTGGACGGTCACCGACTACGTCCTCTCCACGGCCCTGGACCGGGCCGAACGCGACCTGTACGAGGCGGCGGCCCAAGACGCCCACCTCTCCGCCGACACGGACCCCTCGGGCCCATTCACGGCCGTCCTACTCGCCCTGACCTGACCCGCCCTACCCGCCGTCCACACCGAGCGCCTCGCCTAGGCGCCCGGCGTACTCGGCCGCCTCACCGTCCGACTCGTACTTCTGCCGCGGCCAGAAGAACCCGCGCAGCCCGTCCTTCCGGTTGCGCGGCACCACATGCACATGCAGATGCGGGACGCTCTGACTCACCCGATTGTTCATCGCCACGAACGACCCGGCCGCCCCGAGCACCGACTCCATCGCCCCCGCGAGCAGCTGCGCATACCCGAAGAACGGACCGAGCAGCTCCGCGGGCAGATCGGTGAGCGTCTCGTAATGCACCCGCGGCACCAGCAAGGCGTGCCCCTTGAACAAGGGCCGCGAATCAAGAAACGCCACCGCCTCCGGCCGCTCCATCACAACATGCGCACTCCTCTCCCCCTTGACGATCTCGCAGAACAAACACCCCTGATCACCCATCCAAACCTCCACCCCCAACCCAACTAAAACTCGCCACAACCCTCAACCAGCCCCACCAACAACCACCACCCCAACCAACCCCCACCAGGCGACACACCCCACACACAGACGCACCGCAGGGGCGCACCGCACGGGCAGCGCACGCACGAGCAGAGGCACGGGATGGCACGGAAGCCGCGCGCCAGCCCGGCGCACGGGCGCGGCACCGGGGGTGGGCGGTCGGGTGGGGTCGCTGGTTAACGGTGGGCTTACTTGTGGAGAGCTACGGTTCGGGTTTCATGCGGTTGGAAGGTGTCGCGTTTCGATATCGCCGGAAGGATCCCTGGGTATTCAGGGACGTGACGCTGTCGTTCCCTCCCGGCGGCGTGACAGAGGTGACCGGGCGCAATGGCGCCGGGAAGTCGACTCTGCTCCGGGTGATCGCCGGTTTGCGCACCCCGGGTAAGGGTGTCGTCAGCGACCGGCCCAAGCGCGTGGGATATGCGCCCGAACGCTTTCCGGTGAACCAGCCGTTCACCGTCCGGAGCTACCTCGACCACATGGCCGCGATACGCCGAGTCCCGGCAGAATCCGTTGGGACATGGGTGGAGCGGCTGGGCCTTGATCACCTCCTCGGCGTGCGGCTACCCGAGCTGTCGAAGGGCAGCGCGCAGAAGGTCGGCCTCGCACAAGCCCTCCTGGACGACCCGGGACTGCTCATCCTGGACGAGCCGTTCGCCGGTCTGGACGCGGCCACCCGCGACCTCCTGCCCGCCCTGATCTCCGAGATCGCGACGGGCGGCACCACGGTGGTCGTCAGCGACCACCAGCGCTGCATCGAGGCTCTTCCGGAGATCGACCAGCTCCGCGTGGCCGACGGAAAGGTGACTTCCTTCTCGTCCGTCAAGACGGATTGGACCGTCCTGGAAGTCGAAGTCCCAGCCGATCAGGCCGACACCGTGGAGACCAAGCTGCGCGCGGACGGCTACCGAGTGCGAAGGCCAGGGCAGTGACGGCGCTTGTCAGATTCCAGGTGGCGGGCTATGTCCGTTCCCTTCGGGTGCTGCATCCGTTGATCGTCGTAGCGCTCGTCGTGGTGCTCGTCCTCATCCAGGGGCCCGCCGGACCGAACGCCTCCGATCTCGCAATCGGCACCTTCGGGGACGTGGCGGCGTTCATGTTCCCCGTGTGGGCCTGGGCGGCCCGCGCCCTCCTCGACACCCAGCCGGACGAGCAGCGCGCGCTGACCGCCCTCGCCGCCCGCCGTCCCTCAACCCCGACAGTGGCGGGACTGCTTTCGGCCTACGGCGTGAACCTCTCCCTAGGGGCTGTCGCATTGGTCATCCCTCTCTTCCAGGCGATCCAAGTTGAGTCGCCCGGATCGGCGATCCTCGCGGGTTGTGCGCTCAACCTCCTCGTCGCCATTCCCGGCACGCTCATCGGCGCATGGACGAGCCGAGCCCTGATCCCCGACCCCGGCGTTTCCCTGCTGGCCCTCCTCAGCGCGCTCACCGCCACGATCCTTCTGGGCCTCGGACGTCTCTCCTGGCTCTCCGTCCCGCTGATCGGTTGGCTCCGCGCCGCCCACGACGGGGCCAAGGACTTCACCTCGCGTTTCCCAGAGATCGCTCTGCACCTGGGCATCTGGTCCGCGCTGGTAGGAGCCGCCTACATCACCGCAGCCCGCCGCCGTTCCTGACCTCCCAGCACCCCTAGCACCAGTTCCGCAGGGCCGCCGGGCAACAGGGCCCTCGCGAGAGGCCCGTCGCGTAACAGACCCGTCGCCGCATAACAGGGCCCTCGGGAACAGCCCCTTCGGGCAACCGGGCCGTGCTTCACGTGGCCTGGAGGCTCAGCCAGGACTCCTCCAAGGGGACGTTGGGACGGGCGCTGAAGTAGACGCGGCCCGGGTCGCCCCAGTACCAGCCCAGGCGTTGGTCGGAGTCGAGTTGGAGCAGCAGACGCCAGTCGTCCACGGCGCCTTCCTCATCGGGTGACAGAGGCGGAGGTTGGGGCGAGTCCAGCGCACGCCCCGTGGAGGCGTACAGGCAGTCCGGGCCGAGCGGGCGCTGGACGAGCGTCGGCCAGCCGCCTAACTGATGTGCGGGCATGCCGTCCGGCCAGGCGTACTGGGACCACGCGGCATGCAACTGCTCGTAGACCGGCAGGAAACCCCGGCACGCGGCCTCCAGGCGCCGCATGGGCAACTCCTGCGGTGAGGGCAGCGACAGGAACGGGGCGGCATACAGGTGCGTCCTGCGGAAGGTCAGTGCGTCAGAGGGCGGCGTGGCGGGCCTGAGGTCCCCGCTCAGGACGCGCCAACCGTCGCGCTGCGCCGCCTCGTCGCCCCAGGGACGGGGCGTAGCGGTCGCGTAGTAGAACGCGGCCCGGCCGGACGTCGGAAGACCCCGGATGTCACCGAACCCGGCGAGTTCGGCGAAGTCGATCGCACCGAGGAAGTCGAGCGGACGGCCGTTCCAGCGTGGCCAGGGCACACCATGCGGGAGGAGCGGGGCGCCGCCGAGGTGGACGGGTGCCCCGCCGCCCGCGCCCAGCCTCAGCGCGGGCCTGATCAGCGGGACCAGAGCGGCCGTGAACTCGGGGAGCAGGAAGGCCGCGAGGAGGGAGCGGAGCCGCCGGAACTGTGCCGCGAAATCATCCATGCACGTAGCGTGACGCGGCCCGCGCCGCCCGCACACCCTCCGCCGAAATTGTGGATAACTTCGTCAGCGCCCTTCGAGGGCGCTCGCGAGCTGTACCAGGAAGCGGTCCACTTCCTGCTCGTCGTAGCCGGGTCCGAGGCGGACGACGCGGAACGCGCTCTCCCGGATGTCGCGGGCGCTGACCGGCGGGGCGGCGCCGCGCAGCCCGGCGATCACGCGGTCCAGGAATGCGTCGACGTCCCGGACGTCGTAGCCGGAGCGCATGCCGGCGCCCGAGAACCGGGCGTTCTGGATCCAGTTGATCAGCCAGCTCGGGTTGGCGCGCGGGCGGGCGGGACGGTCTGCGATCGGCCCCCTGGCCTCAAGCTCCCTGATGCACTCGCGCACCAGTTCGTCCACGGCGCGGGGCTCGTAGCCGCGCAGGACGACGTCGAACCGCGTCACCCGAATCTCGTCCGCGTCCATGGGCGGACCGCCGTTCAACGCCTGCGAGATCCGTTTCAGCAGGCCGTCCACCTGGTCCCGGTCGTACCCCCGCAGGACCACGGGCAGCCGCGCACTGGGTCGCACCGCGCACCGCTCCTCAGCCGTATCCCCGGCGCCCGCGGGACGGCAGGGACACGCCCGCGCGCGCTCAGTCCTTCGTCGCCGCGGCCAACTGGCCGCAGGCCCCGTCGATCTCCCTGCCCCGAGTGTCGCGCACCGTGACCGGGACCCCGTGGGCCTCCAGGCGGCGGACGAACTCGCGCTCGTCCGACGGCCTTGAAGCGGTCCACTTGGAACCCGGCGTCGGATTCAACGGAATCAGGTTGACGTGTACGAGATTCCCGCGCAAGAGCCTTCCGAGAAGATCGGCCCGCCATGCCTGATCGTTGACGTCCTTGATGAGGGCGTATTCGATCGAGACACGGCGTCCGCTACGGTCCGCGTAGGCCCAGGCCGCGTCCAGTACCTCAGAGACCTTCCACCGGTTGTTGATGGGGACGAGTTCGTCGCGCAGTTCGTCATCGGGCGCGTGCAGGGACACTGCCAGCCGTACGGACATGTCCTCTGCGGCGAGCTTTTCGATAGCCGGGACGAGCCCGACCGTAGAAACAGTCACCGCGCGCTGAGAGATACCCAACCCGGCCGGTGCAGGGTCAGTGATGCGCCGTACCGCGCCTAGCACCGCCTTGTAGTTGGCGAGCGGCTCGCCCATGCCCATGAAGACGACGTTGGAGACACGACCCGTTCCGCCAGGGATACGGCCACGAGCCAGAGCGCGCGCGCCCGCGGTGACCTGTTCCACTATCTCCGCCGTGGAAAGGTTGCGAGTGAGCCCAGCCTGACCGGTCGCGCAGAAGGGGCAGTTCATGCCGCACCCCGCCTGGGATGAGACGCACATCGTCGCCCTGTCCGGATACCGCATCAGCACCGACTCGAACAGGACGCCGTCGAACGCCTTCCAGACCGACTTGAGGGTCGTCCCACCGTCACACGTCAATTCCCGTACCGGCGTCAGCAGCGAGGGCAGCAACTCGGACACGAGACGTTCACGGACGGCTGCGGGAAGGTCCGTCATCTGAGCCGGATCGTCCACGAGACGCGCGAAATAGTGCCGGGACAGCTGATCGGCCCGGAACGGCTTCTCACCCAGCTCGGTCACCGCATCGCGGCGTTCCGCCGCGGTGAGGTCGGCGAGATGCCTCGGCGGCTTGCCGCGCCTGGGCGCGGCGAACACGAGCTTCGCCGGGGTCTTCTTCGGCGCGGGGTCTGCGGGGGCGGATCGGGTGGCAGCCATGGTCCCTCCAGTGTGGCAAACACATGGGTGTGCGTCGTCCGCCTGCGGACACGCCTCCTCGCCCGCGACACGACATCGCTGCAGATGACCTTGTCTGCGACTAAGGTCTCGATCATGTCGGTATTGCGCAGGGGTGCGTCCCCGTCCCGGGGATCCACGGCCGCGGTCCTCCACACCGCGGCCAGCCCGTACGGCAGCCGGCGGCTCACCGTCGAGACCGACGGCGACGTTACGGCGGCCTTCCTGAAAGACGCGCGGGACTCGGTGGTCGGGGCGGTATGGGTCGCCAACCACCGCAAGGCGCCACCGGACCTGGACCAATTCCGTCTGGACGCGGGCCGCGCGCCCCTCATGCCGGAATCCCACGTACGCCACCCGGCGGGACGCAAGGAACTGGACGTCGAAGCCCTTGAGGTCGTGTGGTTCGTAGAGGGTGACGGCGTCGCCGTCCTGGAGGCGGGCGATCCGCTGTTCGTGATCCCCGGTTGGTCCGACATGGGGCGCGGTATCCCCGGATACGCCCGCGACGTCGTCCGGCAGAGCCCGTTCGCCTTCCCCCTGGAAGAAGAGATCGAGGATTTCGGACCACGCATCGACCGGGCCCGCGAGCACTGGAAGATGTGCCGCGCGGACGGTTCCTGGGCCGAGTTCCAGCAGTCTGTGCTCGGCCACCTTCTGCAGAGGCTCGGCCCAGGTGGCCACTACTGGCACGATGTCGGACGCCAACTGGGCGGCGGCCGTACGAACATGGCCCCGACCGTAGGGGTCTCGGAACGTCCGGCAAGAGGCGACCGGGAATTCACCGTACTCAGCACGGTCGGGATGTGCCGTCAACGAATGCCCACGGTCGAGCTGTACGAGGACGACGTCGCACCCTTTGGACGGATCGAACTCGCCGTGGCGAGCACCCTGCCCAGTCAACGCGCGGGCAGCATCTTCCCGTGGCTGGCCCAGTACCCATGGCGTTCGGTGACGTGGTTCGCCCCCGGGGACGTCGTCAAGTGGTACCACGAGGCACGCACGTTCCCCTTGCGGAACGGTGAGTCGGCCTGGGAAGGCGTCCTTCTCCTGGACGATCCGAGCCGTCTCCCTGGCCCCGACTTCCCTGACCTGACCGGATTGACGCAGAACGAGGACCCCGTCCGATGGCTGTGGCTCGTGCCCATCACCGGTGAGGAACACCGCTTCGCCAAGAGCGACGGCTCGGACGCGCTCGTCCGTCGCCTCGCCCAGCAGGGCCGTTCCTGGGTCGTCTCCTGACGCGCACGCCCTAGCCCCCGCCTAGGAGCCCTTCCAAGCGAAGCGGGCCTAGGCGGGGACGAACAACTCCAAGAGAAGCCACACGACGGGTGCGGTCGCGACCAGCGAGTCCAGGCGGTCCATGACCCCGCCGTGGCCGGGCAGGATCGTTCCCAGATCCTTGATGCCGAGATCCCGTTTGATCATCGACTCGACGAGGTCGCCCGCGGTCGCGGTCACCACGGCGGCGAGGCCGATCAGGACGCCCTGCCAGACGTGGCCGCCGTCCATCAGCCACCAGACCAGCCAGCCTCCGACGACCATGCAGGTGAGGGCCGAGCCCGTCACGCCTTCCCAGGTCTTCTTGGGGCTGATCGTGGGCGCCAGCTTGTGCTTCCCCAGGAACGATCCCGCGAAGTACCCGCCCGTGTCGCTGGCGACGGTGATGGCGATGAAGATGACGATCCGGTGGTCGCCGTCGTCCGGGCGGAGCAGGAGCGCCACGGTGCCGCCCATGAGGACCAGGTAACCGGCGACGAGCGCCCCCGCGGCGACGTCGCGCACGTACCCGTCGGCGCCTTCGGTCATCCTCGTCATCAACAACGCGAGCACCGTGAGGGACAACGCCGCCACCGTGGCGGTCGGCCCCCACACATAGGTCACGACAGGCGTGCCGACCATGCCCGTCGCGACCGGTATGAACGGGACGCGGATGTCGCGGCTCTTGAACGCCTCGGTCAGTTCCCGCATGCCGACGAACAGGAACACGACCATCACGGCCAGGAAGATCTCCTTGACCGTGTAGAGAGAGATCAGGACAAGGGCGCCGAGCCCGAGGCCGACAGTGATGGCGAGCGGGAGATTACGGCCCGCTTTGCCTTCGCGCTTGCCGCCAGGCGCCTCACCAGGAGACGTCTCGTCACCGGACGCCGCCTCGGGGGACGCCCCATTGTCGGAAGGGCCCGCATACGCATGCGCGCCCGTGGAGGGGGTGGGGCCGGAGGACGAGGTGTCCCCGGTGGACGTGTCCGGCGTCCGCCCGGCCATGTCGGCCTCCGGCTCATCCGGGGAGCGGGAGGGCTCCCCGGCGTCGTCGAGTCCCATCAAACTTCGAGCAGTTCTGCCTTCTTGTGCTCAAGGAGCTCGTCGATCTGCGCCACGTAGCGGTGCGTGGCGTCGTCGAGCTCCTTCTCCGCACGCCGGACGTCGTCCTCTCCCGCCTCGCCGTCCTTGGCGAGCTTGTCGAGCGTGTCCTTGGCACGGCGGCGGATGTTGCGGATGGAGACCCGGCTGTCCTCGGCCTTGTGGCCCGCGACCTTGATGAACTCCTTGCGCCGCTCCTCCGACAGCTCGGGGAAGACGACGCGGATGACGTTGCCGTCGTTGGTGGGGTTCACGCCCAGGTCGCTGTCGCGGATCGCCTTCTCCACGGCCTGCATGGACGACTTGTCGAAGACCTGGACGATGACCATCCGGGGCTCCGGCAGAGTGAACGACGCGAGCTGGTTGATCGGCGTCGGCGTCCCGTAGTACTCCGCGGTGATCTTGTTGAACATCGCGGGGGTGACCCGTCCGGTGCGGATGGCCTGGAAGTCCTCCTTGGCGACCGCGACCGCCTTCTCCATCTTCTCCTCTGCTTCGAGGAGGGTCTCGTCGATCACTGTGACTCCCGTGTCATCTGGTCGGCCTGGTCGGACGGTCCCGCACCGCGTCCGGCTCCGCGTCCGGAGCCGCGACGCGCGCTGCGGCTGGAGGGCTGCCGGTCAGCCCTCCTCCGGGCTGACCAGCGTGCCGATCTTCTCACCCCGGACGGCCCGGACGATGTTGCCCTGCCCCATGAGGTCGAAGACCACGATGGGGAGCGCGTTGTCCATGCAGAGGCTGATGGCCGTGGCGTCCATGACCTTCAGGCCCCGCTGTAGAACTTCACCGTAATCCAAACGGTCGAACTTGACCGCGTCAGGATTCTTTCGCGGATCGGCATCGTAGACACCGTCCACTTGGGTGGCCTTCAGGACGGCCTCCGCCCCGATCTCCAGCGCGCGCTGGGCGGCGGTGGTGTCGGTGGAGAAGAACGGCTGACCGAGACCCGCGCCGAAGATGACGACGCGCCCCTTCTCCAGGTGCCGGATGGCGCGCCGCGGAATGTACGGCTCGGCCACCTGGCTCATGGTGATCGCGGTCTGCACGCGGGTGTCGAGCCCGAGCTTCTCCAGGAAGTCCTGGAGGGCGAGGGAGTTGATGACGGTCCCGATCATGCCCATATAGTCGGCGCGGCCGCGGTCCATGCCGCGCTCGGCCATGACCGCCCCGCGGAACATGTTGCCGCCGCCGCAGACGACCGCGACCTGGACGCCGTCCCGCACGGCCTCGGAGATGGCCTCCGCCACATGCTGGACGACCTCCGGGTCGATCCCCAGCGGGTCGCGTCCGGCGAACGCCTCGCCGGACAGTTTCAGCAGGACCCGCTTCCATCCGGCACGCGGCGCGTGCTGCCCGGGTGCGGGCGACGAGGCCGCCGCCGCGCTAGTGGTCGTCTTGTCCGGCACGTCGGCGGCCTCCTCGTAGTCTCGCGCTGTCCTTCGGGTACCTCTGTCTCCAGAGTGCCCTTACGCCTGCCCGACCTTGAACCGGGCGAAGCGGACGACCTTGACCCCGGCCTCGTCCAGGACCTTCGCGATCGTCTTCTTGTTGTCCTTCACGAACGCCTGCTCCAGGAGGACGAAGTCGCGGAAGTAGGCGTTGACCCGGCCCTCGACGATCTTCGGGATGGCCTGCTCGGGCTTGCCCTCGTCCCGGGTGAGCTGCTCGGCGAGCGCCCGCTCCTTCTCGACCGCCTCGGCGGGGATCTCCTCGCGGGTGAGGTACTTGGGGGCCATCGCCGCGACCTGCTGGGCGACGTCCTTGGCGACCTCGGGGTTCTCCTTGTCCAGCTCGACCAGCACGCCGGTGGTCGGCGGCAGGGACGGGTCGGACTTGTGCAGGTAGCTGGCCACGTAGGCGCCCTGGAAGTGGGCGTAGCGGCGCAGTTCCAGCTTCTCGCCGATCTTGGCGCTGTTCTCCTCGATCAGGGCCTGGACGGTCTTGCCCGGCTCGATCTCGGCGCCCAGCAGGCCCGGCGCGTCGGCGGCGCCGCTGCCCGCGGCGAACTCGACGAGGCGGTTCGCCAGCTGGATGAACTGCTCGTTCTTGGCGACGAAGTCGGTCTCGCAGTTCAGCTCCAGGAGCGCCCCGTCGCCGGAGTTCGCGAAGTACTCGGCGACCAGGCCGTTGGCGGCGGTGCGCTCGGCGCGCTTGCCGACGTCCTTGGCGCCCTTGAGACGCAGCAGCTCGGTGGCCTTCTCGAAGTCGCCGTCCGCCTCGGTGAGGGCGTTCTTCACGGCCATCATTCCGGAGCCGGTCAGGTCGCGCAGCCGCTTGACGTCGGCGGCGGTGAAGTTAGCCATTGCTCTCTTCGCTTCTCTCGTCGTCGTTGGTCGTGGGACCCGCGACGGTCCCCGGCCCGTCCGCGCCGGACGGGCCGGGACCGCGGGATCAAGCCTGCTCGGCCTCGGCGGGCTTCGGCGCTTCCTCGGCCGGGGTCTCCTCAGCCTTGGCGTCCTCGGCCTTGGCCTCCTCAGCCGGCGCGTCCTCAGCCTTGGCCTCCTGCGCCGGAGCGTCCTCGGCGGGAGCGTCCTGGGCCGGGGCCTCCTCGGTGGTCGCGGCGGCCTCGGTGGCGGCGGCCTCCGCCGGGGCCTCGGCGCCCTCCTCGGACGGCTTCAGCAGGTCCCGCTCCCACTCGGGCAGCGGCTCGTCGGAGACCGCGGTGGCGGCGCCCTCGGCCGGCTTCTCGTCCGCGCCGGGCGCGGCGCCCGCGCGCGCGATGAGGCCGTCCGCGACGGAGTCGGCGACGACGCGGGTCAGCAGGCTGACGCTGCGGATGGCGTCGTCGTTGCCCGGGACCGGGTAGTCGACCTCGTCCGGGTCGCAGTTGGTGTCCAGGATCGCGACGACCGGGATACCGAGCTTCTTTGCCTCGTTGACCGCGATGTGCTCCTTCTTGGTGTCCACGATCCAGATGGCGCTCGGAACCTTCGCCATGTCGCGGATACCGCCGAGGGTGCGCTCCAGCTTGTCCTTCTCGCGGCGGAGCCCGAGGAGCTCCTTCTTGGTCATGCCCGAACCGGCCACGTCGTCGTAGTTGATCTCCTCCAGCTCCTTGAGCCGGGTGAGCCGCTTGTGGACGGTGGAGAAGTTCGTGAGCATGCCGCCCAGCCAGCGCTGGTTGACGTAGGGCATGCCGACCCGGGTCGCCTGCTCGGCGATGGACTCCTGGGCCTGCTTCTTCGTGCCGACGAACAGGATCGTCCCGCCGTGGGCGACCGTGGCCTTGACGAACTCGAAGGCGCGGTCGATGTAGGACAGGGACTGCTGGAGGTCGATGATGTAGATGCCGTTGCGCTCGGTGAGGATGAAGCGCTTCATCTTCGGGTTCCAGCGGCGGGTCTGGTGGCCGAAGTGGACGCCGCTCTCAAGGAGCTGCCGCATGGTGACGACGGGTGCCATTGCCCGTGTTCTCCTTCTCTGGCCCTGCCGGGCCGCATTTGGTTGTCTCCTGCGCCCGGGTGCCGTCCCACCGTCGCCGCGGCGACGGACCTGGGGACGGCGCCCCACCCATGTCAGCGGTGGCATGCGGGCGCGTGAAATCAGCCGCCGGGACATCCCCAGGCGGCTGTGACCCGTTTCCGGGTCTGTGACCTCGCCGCTCACCGCGGCTTCTCGTCTCTCCCCCCTGCGGACGGATCGTCGACGGCCTGGCCCTGGCCGGTGCCCTCTCGGACACTGCTACAGATTATCAGGGCGCGGGGGTGTCCGGGAATGAACGGCGGCCGAGGTTATCCACAGTTGACGGAGCCCCTGTCGGCGCGTCGGGCTGGGCGGCAGGCTGCGATGCATGACGTTATTGACATTGCTCCTCACCTGCACGATCGCCCTCGGGGCGCCCGGTCCGGCGGTGTGGCGATGGCCGCTCGGGCCGCCCGCGCCGCAGGTCGTCCGGGCCTTCGCGCCACCCGCCTCGCCGTGGGGGCCCGGCCACCGGGGCGTCGACCTGGCGGCGCGGCCAGGGCAGCCCGTCTACGCCGCCGGGGCGGGGCGCGTCTCCTACGCCCGGCGTCTGGCGGGACGGGGCGTGGTCGCGATCGATCACGGCGTGCTTCGGACCACGTATCTGCCGGTCCGCGCCAGTATCGGGGTGGGACGACAGGTGACGGCGGGTACGCGGATCGGGGTCCTGGAGAGCGGTGTGCCGCACTGCCGGGTGCCGTGCCTGCACTGGGGGCTGCTGCGGGGTTCGCTCTATCTGGATCCGCTGAGCCTGGTCCAGCGGCAGGTGCGCCTGCTGCCCTACTGGCCGAAGTCCACGGCGTCGCCTGCTCCCGCCCCGGAGCCGTCGCACCAGCCCGACCTGGTGCTGCGGGACGCCACCACGGCGACGGGCGGCGCGCTGACCGGGGTGTTGCTGACCCTCGCCCTGGCGTTCGTCTGGCGCCGTACCGGGCTCCGGTTCCGGCTGCACCGCAGGCACCGTCCGCCGCCGGGCGTGATCAACCTGTCCCGGGAACGCCGCCTCCGCCGCGCCCGCTGACCCGCCAACTGCCGTCCCGCCCCCCGGATGCGGGACGGCACGGCCTCGCCCGCATGCCGGTTGGGCGCGGTCAGTCGGGTTGGGCTCCGCGGGGGTGGGCCTGCCGATGGACGTGTTTGAGGCGTTCGGGCGCCACGTGGGTGTAGATCTGGGTCGTCTGCAATGAGGCGTGACCGAGGATCTCCTGGACGCTCCTCAGGTCCGCCCCGCCTTCGAGCAGATGGGTGGCGGCGCTGTGGCGCAGGCCATGTGGGCTCAGGTCGGGGACTTCCCCGACCTCGTTGATCCGGTCGTGGACGATCCGGCGCGCGCTGGTCGGGTGCAGGCGTCCGCCGCGCACGCCCAGGAACAGGGCGGGGCCACTGCCTTCGGTCGAGAGGGCGGGGCGTCCGGCCCGAAGCCAGTCCTGGACGGCGCGGACGGCCGGTTCTCCCACCGGGACGGTCCGCTCACGTCCGCCCTTGCCCAGGACTCGGACCGTGCGTCGGCCGGTGTCCAGGTCGTCGATGTCCAGACCGCACAGTTCGCTGACCCGAACGCCCGTTCCGTAAAGCAGTTCCAGGACGGCCAGATCACGGAGTCCGAGAGGTCCCTGGGCGTCCATCGTGTCGAGGAGACGCGCCGCCTCTTCCTGGGTGAGTGCGATGGGCAGGTCCCGTTGCCGCTTGGGAGTGCCGAGCAGTAGCCCTGGATCGTCGTCGAGCAGACCTCGCCGGTGCAGGTGGCGGGTGAAGGCGCGGACGGCCGCCGTCCTGCGGGCCAGGGTGGCGCGCGAGCGGCCGAGCGCGTGCTGGCGGGCGAGCCAGGCGCGCAGGAGCGAGACGTCCAACTCCCCCGGTTCCGTCACGCCGGTGTCAGCGGCATAGCCGACCAGGTCGTTCAGATCGCCGAGGTAGGCGCGCAGCGTGTGCGGTGAGACGTCGCGCTCCGCGCGCAGATGGCGCCCGAAGTCGGAGACGGCTTCCTCCAGCGCAAGGGTCACAGGCGTCACGCTGCGCCAGACACCCGGCCGAAGCAAGGACCCGCCGCCGTTTCGCGGTGATCGTCGCGAATGTTCCCGAGGTTATCCACAATTCGCGCTCCCTCTGTCACGCATCGTCACCGCGCGGCATCGTCGAAGTCCGGAGGTGAGGCCATGAAAGCCCACATCAGCCTCGGCAGGCGCGGCGAGGACGCCGCCACCGACTACCTGCTCGAACTCGGCTGGACGATTCTCGACCGCAACTGGCGGTGCCCGGATGGCGAGCTCGACATCGTCGCCCACGACGGGCGCCGGCACGTCGTCTGCGAGGTGAAGACCCGCGGTTCCACCCGCTTCGGCGACCCCCTCGAAGCGATCACGGCGGACAAGGCCGCCCGGTTGCGGCGGCTGGCCTGGCGGTGGGCCGCCGCGCACGGCGTCGGGTCCGCGAACGTGCGGGTCGACGTCCTCGGCCTGGTCTCCAAGGGGACCGGCTTCTCCATCGACCACCTGAGGGAGGTGTGCTGAATGACGCTCGCGAAGACCCGCTCGGTGTCGCTCGTCGGGGTGGACGGCCTCGTCGTGGACGTCGAGGCGGCCATCACCAGCGGCGTGCCCGGCCTCCACCTGGTCGGCCTCCCGGACACCGCGCTCAGCGAGGCCCGCGACCGCGTCCGGGCCGCCATCTTCAACTCCGGTGAAGACTGGCCTAACAGGCATGTCACGGTGTCGCTGTTTCCAGCGAGCGTGCCGAAGAAAGGATCGACCTTCGATCTCGCCATCGCGATCGCGTTGCTCGCGGCGGCGGAGGCCGTCCCGGCACGCGCCTGCGCCGACCTTGTGCTGATCGGCGAACTCGGTCTGGACGGCCGGCTTCGTCCGATCCAGGGCGTCCTGCCCGCCGTGCTAGCGGCGGCGAACAACGGCTGCCGGACGGTGGTCGTCCCGCAGGCGAACGCGGCCGAGGCAGAACTCGTCCCGGACATGAAGGTCGTCTCGGCGAGGACGCTGCGCGCTCTCCTCTGCCTCCTGCGCGACCAGCCGCCGCCCATCGAAGAGGACCAGGACGAGGGGCCGCCCTCCCCCGCCGACGGATACTCGGTGCGACGGCACGACATCCCGCCCGACCTGGACCTGGCCGACGTCCGCGGGCAGGCGGAGGCACGGCGCGCCCTGGAGATCAGTGCCGCGGGAGGGCATCATCTCTTCTTCGCCGGGCCTCCCGGGTGCGGGAAGACCATGCTCGCGGAACGCCTGCCGACGCTGATGCCGCCCCTGGAGCCCGACGTCGCGCTGGAGGTCACGGCGATCCACTCCGTCGCGGGCACGCTCCGGCCGGGTCAGCCGCTGATCGTCCAGCCGCCGTTCTACGCACCGCACCACTCGGCGTCCCGGGCGTCGCTGGTCGGCGGCGGATCGGGGCGCGTCCTCCAGCCCGGAGCGGTGTCCCTGGCCCACCGGGGGATCTTGTTTCTAGATGAGGCTCCTGAGTTCTTGGCCGGAACGCTCGACGCGCTGCGCCAGCCGCTCGAAGAGGGCGAGGTGAGGATCAGCCGGATCGAGGGCATGGCGCGGTTCCCCGCGCGGTTCACGCTCGTCCTGGCGGCGAACCCCTGCCCGTGCGCCGCCGCCAAGCAGATCGACTGCTCGTGCGCCCCCGGCGCGCGCCGCAAGTACGCGTCCCGTGTGTCCGGGCCGCTGCTCGACCGCATCGACCTCAAGCTGGAGCTGACCCCGGCCAGCCGCGCCGAACTCCGCTACGACCTGGAGTTCGCCGAATCCAGCAAGGTGGTGGCCGAACGCGTCCTGCTCGCCAGGGAACGGACGCTCAGCCGCCTGGCGGGCACCCCATGGAGATCCAACTCCGAGATCCCCGGGCCGGAGCTGCGCCGCCGCTTCACCCCGTCGTCGGAGGCGATGCAGGGCCCCGACCAAGCACTCCAGCGTGGCGCGCTGACCGCCCGCGGGCTCGACCGCGTCCTGCGCGTCGCCTGGACGCTCGCCGACCTGGCGGGCCACGACGAGCCCGGCCCGGACGACGTCGGCGGCGCGCTCGCCCTCTGGTCGGCGGTGCGCCAGTGAGCGACGAGCGCACCGCCCGCGCCACCCTGACCGCCGTCGCCGAACCCGGCGACGCCTTCCTCAACCGGATCATCGACGAGTCCGGCCCGGAGCAGGCCCTCGAAGCGATCCGCACCGGACGGCTCCCCGACGGCGTGCCCGCCGGCCCCAAGGAGATCGATCGCCTGGCACATTGGCGGATCCGGCTGATCGCCGCCGAACCCGACCAGGACATGGCCGTCTGCGCCCGCTTCCATGGACGCCTCATCTGCCCGGGCGAGCCCGAATGGCCGACGACCCTCGACGACCTCGGCAGCGGCCGCCCCTACGCCCTGTGGCTGCGCGGCCCCGGCGACCTGCGCTACAACTGCCTGCGCTCGGTCGCCGTCGTCGGCTCCCGCGCCGCGTCCCCCTACGGCATGCGCGCCGCCTCCGACTTCGCCTCCGAACTCGCCGACGAGGGCTGGACGGTCATCTCCGGCGGCGCGCTCGGGATCGACGCGGCCGCCCACCGGGGCGCCCTCGCCGCCGACGGGCGCACCGTCGCGGTCTTCGCGAACGGCGTCGACGTGCCTTATCCGGCGTCCAACGAGGGGCTCTTCGCCGAGATGGCCCGGAGGTCCCTGCTGGTCAGCGAGTCGCCGCCCGGCACCCACCCGCACCGGCTCCGCTTCCTGATCCGCAATCGGGTGATCGCCGCCCTTTCGCGCGGGACGCTCGTCGTCGAGGCGGAGGCCCGCAGCGGCGCTCTCAACACGGCCGCCTGGGCCGCCAAGCTCGGCCGCATGGTGATGGCCGTGCCGGGCCCGATCACCAGCCGGACGTCGGTCGGCTGCCACCGGCTCCTACGCGAGGAGAACGCCACCGTCATCACCCGCACCGAGGAGATCATCGAAACGGTCGGACGCCTCGGCACCGACCTCGCCCCTCCCCCGCACACCCCGGTCTTCCCTCGCGACCGTTTGGAGCCGGTCACCCGGTCCGTACTCGAAGCGTTCCCGTCCCGAGGGGCGGTCGGTCCCGCCCAGCTCGCCGTCAAGGCTGGGATCGATCTGCCGACCGTCAACGCCAAGCTGGGCCTGCTGGCCGCCGCGGGCTTCATAGAACGCGCTCCCGCTGGATGGCGGTTGGCGAAATCGGCAAAGTCCCCCGGCCCCGCCACGCCCATCCCCCGAAGGCCCCCGGAATGAACCGTCCAAACACGGAGGCAGGACGCCGCTCACGATCGCCGCCCACGTCTAGGCGGGAGTCGGCCTATTGGTCGGACGGGAGTTCGAACTCGCTTTTGGCGAGTTCTTCGACGTTGACGTCCTTGAAGGTGACGACACGCACGTTCTTGACGAAGCGGGCGGGGCGGTACATGTCCCAGACCCAGGCGTCCTGCATCGTGACCTCGAAGTAGACCTCGCCGTTCTCGACACTGCGCACCTGAAGGTCCACGGAATTGGTCAGGTAGAACCGGCGCTCGGTCTCGACGACGTAGCCGAAGAGCCCGAGCACGTCGCGGTACTCGCGATAGAGCTGCAGCTCCATCTCGGTCTCGTACTTTTCGAGATCCTCGGCGCTCACGCTCGTGCCCCTTCCGTCCGGCCCTCGCCGGGGACCTCTCCTTCGGTCTCCTCCTCCAAGGCCACCTCTCCATTGTTACGCAAGGCACGCCCAACGTTGACGTAGGAGAACCGATGCTCCGGACAGGGTCCGTGCACCGAGAGCGCCTTGCCGTGCGCGCGGGTGACGTACCCCTTGTGAAGGTCGAAGCCGTACTCGGGATACCGCTCGTGGAGTTCGACCATGATCCGGTCTCGGGTGACCTTCGCGACGATGGACGCCGCCGCGACGCACGCCGCGACCTGGTCACCCTTGATCATCGGAAGCCCTGGGACGTCCAGGCCCGGAACGGGGAAGCCGTCGCTGAGGACGTAGGCGGGCCGCTTGTCCAGGGCGGCCAGCGCCCGCCGCATTCCCGCGATATTGCAGCGGTGAAGGCCGATCCGGTCGATGTCGTGGCACGGGATGACGACGGCGCTCCAGGCGTAGGCGCGCCTGGTGATCTCGTCGTAGAGCTCCTCGCGGCGAGCGGGTGTGAGCATCTTGGAATCGGTGAGGCCGTCGATCCTGCCCCGCCCGCCCTGAAGGATCACCGCGCCGACGACCATCGGCCCGGCGCACGCCCCCCGCCCCGCCTCGTCGACACCCGCCACCGGGCTGAACCCGGCGTGCTCCAGAACACGCTCGTACGCGTGCAGCCCCGCGTCACGACGCGGCGTGAAACGAAGTGGGCGACCCTTCATGCTCCGCAGCGTACGTCCCCGTCCCCGGCCGCCGCTCGCCGATCCGCATCCTTCCCGCCATGGCCCTGATCACCTCCGTCCCAGGCACCTGCTCGGAGAAATGACATTGACCGACGACACCAGAACGCCCCCTGCCCTGACCTGCCCAAATCACCGAACCGGCGGGGCGTTACGCGCCACAGCCAACCAACGCGCCGCTCCGGCGCAGCAACACCACCCACCCGACCACGTATTGCGCATCGCGCTTAACCAAAGCTCCACCCGGACCCTCCGGCCCGACCTCGCGCCGCATGCCGCAGCCAGAAAAGACCCCTTCTGGGGCACCATCACCGCCCGCTTGAGCTCGCGCCTGCGAAAGACCGTCACACGACGCCTCAGGCCCGTTCGCCACAATCACCGAGCCGACCAAGCGCTACATGCAGCTGCTGATCAACACCCCGGCGCAGCGAGCCCACACCGTCCGGTCGGCCAAGCGCTGCACGCGGCTGCTGGTCAGGCGCTTTGGGGCGTGGGTGATCAGCGAGCCTGGCTGGCGGGGCGGCGGCTGGCGGTCGACTTTGGGTTGTGGGCTGTCGGTCCACGGCGTTGCGGGTGGGTGCGGTGCTGTCGGGCGGTCGGCCGCGCGGTGTGCGTCGCGGTCGTCGCCGTCAGGAGTCTCTCAGGCGGCGGCGACGCAGGAGGTAGGCGAGGGGCAGGGTGCCGATGACGCCGAGGGCGTACGGCGTGGCGGGAAGGGCCGCGGCGGAGGACTTTTCGAGGGCCTTCTGCTTGAACGTGTCCGGGATCGGGAGGTTGCCCATGCGGTCGAGCGGCCAGACGATGACGAAGGCGCGGCCGATCACGCGGTCGATCGGGATGGTGCCGCCGCCCGGGTCGCCGCGGTGGGAGCGGGAGTCGAAGGAGAGTTCGCGGTGGTCACCCATGACCCACAGCTGACCCGGCTTCACGGTGACGTCGAAGGGGTCGTTCGACGGCTTGTTCCGCTCGTGCGTGATCGGGTCGGTGTAGAGGTAGGAGTTCTCGTCCAGCGGGACGCCGTTGACGGTGACGCGGCCCTGGGCGTCGCAGCACTTGATGTGGTCGCCGGGGATGCCGATGACGCGCTTGATGTAGTCCTTCTCGTTGGGCGCGACGCCGAAGGCGGTGCCGACGGCGCGCAGCGCCTTGGAGACGGGGTTGCCGGGCTCCTTGACCTGGACCTCCGGGTCCCAGGAGTCGAGGCCGTTGAAGACGATCACGTCACCGCGGGCGATGTCGCGGGTGTGGTAGACGATCTTGTTGACGAGGACGCGGTCGCCGACCTGGAGGGTGTTCTCCATCGAGCCGGACGGGATGTAGAACGCCTGGACCGCGAACGCCTTGATGACGAGGGCGAGCACGACGGCGACGACGATGAGGACGGGGAGCTCTTTCCAGAACGAGCCCTGCCGCTTCTTCTTCTTACCCTTGGCGTCGTCTTCGGAGTCGTCGGCCGCGTCCTCGCTCGAGTCCACGGGCTCCTTCTCTTCGGGCACCGCGCCCTCGGCTTCGGATCGCACGTCTCTCCGATCGTCCTCGTCAGTCATCAGAGCGAAAGCCTAGCGGCGCGTGGCACGCGGGACGCCGCCCGCGGGCGTGTCGCGGCCGTCCGGGCCGACCATCTCCGTCCGAAACGGGCAACGCCCCGGTCACCGTCTCGGGTTCCCGGGGCGTCGTCGCTCATCGGCTCAGTGGTCGCGCTTCTCCTTGATGCGCGCGGCCTTGCCGCGCAGGTTCCGCAGGTAGTACAGCTTGGCGCGGCGGACGTCGCCGCGCGTCACGACCTCGATCTTGTCGATGGACGGGCTGTTGAGCGGGAAGGTCCGCTCGACGCCGACGCTGTAGCTCACCTTGCGGACGGTGAAGGTCTCGCGGGCGCCGCCGCCCTGGCGACGGATCACCACGCCCTGGAAGACCTGGATTCGGCTCCGGTTGCCTTCGGTGACGCGCACATGCACCTTCAGGGTGTCGCCCGGACGGAAGTCCGGGACGTCGGTGCGCATCGCGGCCTTCTCGATCTCCTGGATCAGGGTGTGCATCGCAGCGGTTCCTCATGGTCGAACGCGGGCGTCGAGAGGCCCCGGAAGGTCTGGCGTGGGGGCGTCGCGCCGCGGAAAGTGGTCCTGGGGTGCCGTGCGGTCTCGACGCACGGACGCTTTAGTCTGCCATACGTTCGCCGTCAACCGGAAAACCGGCAGCACGGAGGACGTCCCGATCCCGCTCGTCGAGGGTTTCTGGGGCGAGGCGCGCGAGCAGCTCCGGACGGTGCCGCGCGGTGCGGCGGAGCGCCTCGTCCCGCCGCCAGCGGGCGATCGCGCCGTGGTGCCCCGACAGGAGGACGTCCGGGACGGGCCGTTCGCGCCAGACCGGGGGCTTCGTGTACACGGGGCCCTCCAGCAGCGACTCCATGGCGCCGGGGGCGAAGGAGTCGTCGGCGATCGAGTCGGCGTTGCCGAGTACGCCGGGCAGGAGGCGTCCGACCGCCTCGACCATGACCAGGACGGCGACCTCTCCCCCGGCGAGCACGAAGTCGCCGAGGCTGACCTCGTCCACGGGCATGCGGGTGCGGGCCTCCTCGGCGACGCGCGAGTCGATGCCCTCGTAGCGTCCGCAGGCGAACAGCAGCCACGGTTCGGCCGCGTACTCGGCGGCCAGCGCCTGGGTGAACGGCCGTCCGCTCGGAGTCGGGATGACCAGCCGCGGGACGGCTGCGGAAGACGCGGAGGCTCCCGGCGTCCGCGCGACGGACCTCGCGGAGAGCCCAGGCGACTGCAAATCGGAAGATGTGGACATTTCGGGCGGCCCGGAAGTGGGGGGCGCCGGGCCGTCCGGTGACGGCGGGACCGGCTCTGAGGGCGGCTCTGGGCGGTCGTCTGAGGCGGACGGCCCGGAGGGCTCTGTTCCGGAGGGAGGTTGATCTTGGGCGGGTGGTGCCGCGGGAGGGGCGATGGCGTCGAGGGCCTCGCCCCAGGGGTCCGGCTTCATGACCATGCCGGGGCCGCCGCCGTAGGGGGTGTCGTCGACGGTGCGGTGCCGGTCGTGGGTCCAGTCGCGGAGGTCGTGGACGTGGACGTCCAGCAGTCCCGTCCGCCGCGCCTTCCCGATGAGGGAGATGTCGAGGGCGGCGAAGTACTCGGGGAAGATCGTGACGATGTCGAGTCTCATGGGCGGTCGAGCAGTCCGGGGGGCGGGTCGATCACGAGCCGCCCCCCGGGGACGTCCACCTCGGGGACGATCGCGGTCACGAACGGGACCAGCGTCTCCCCGGCCGGTCCGGTCACGACGAGGAGGTCCTGGCCGTGATGGAGGACATCGGCGACGTGGCCGACATCCGCGCCGTCCGCGGTGACGACCGCGAGGCCGATCAACTCCCGGTCGTGGAAGTCGTCCGGGTCGGCGGACGGAGGGATGTCGCCGGGGTCGACGACCAGCCAGATGCCGCGGAGGCCCTCCGCGGCGTCCCGGTCGCCGATCCCGGCGAAGCGCAGGAGCAGGCGTCCCGAATGCCAGCGGACACGCTCGACGGTGAGGGGGCCGGCGGCCGCCGGGTCGGTGCGGATCTCCGTGCCGACGGCGAACCGGGACTCCGGTTCGTCCGTGCGGACGTCGACGGTGATCTCACCGCGGATTCCGTGCGGCCGTCCGATCCGTCCCACCACGAGCGGTTCGCTCATCGGGACGCCACTCAGCGGACCTCGTTGACGTCGAGGAGGTCGACTCGCACGTACCGGCCCCCGGAAAGGGCGCTGATCACGGTGCGGAGGGCCTTGGCGGTGCGACCGCTTCGGCCGATGACCTTTCCGAGGTCCTCGGGGTGCACGCGCACCTCAAGGACCCGGCCGCCCCTGATCCGGCGGGCGCGGACCCGGACGTCGTCCGGGTTCTCCACGATCCCGCGGACCAGGTGCTCGAGCGCTTCTTCGAGCACGTCAGCCCTCGCTCTTAGCTTCGGTGTTCTCGGCGGCCTTCGCCTCGGACTTCTTCGGCTCGGCCTTCTTCTTGCTCCGGGTCGCGGTGGCGGCCGCCTCGTCCTCGCCCAGCGACTCCTTGACCGCGGCCTCGAACGCGGCCTTCTTGTCGGCCTTGGGCTCGGCGACCCTAAGGGTGCCCTCGGCGCCCGGCTCGCCCTTGAACTTCTGCCAGTCGCCGGTGATCTTCAGCAGGTTGAGCACGGGCTCGGTCGGCTGCGCGCCGACGCCGAGCCAGTACTGCGCCCGCTCAGAGTCGATCTTGATGAGGGACGGGTCTTCCTTGGGGTGGTAGAGCCCGATCTCCTCGATCGCCCGCCCGTCACGCTTGGTGCGGGCGTCGGCGACGACGACCCGGTACTGCGGGTTCCGGATCTTCCCCAGACGCTTCAGCTTGATCTTGACTGCCACGGGTGTGGTGTACTCCAGACTTCTTTACAGGGTGGGCGGGCCCGTGCCAGGTGGGGAACACCGGCTCACGGCCGCCCATGGACTCCGGCCGCGCAGGACGAGAGAGGGCGCCTGGCGACTCCGGGTTTCCAGCGTGCCATTCTGCCAGACGATGACACCAAAAGCGCAATCGCGCGCTCCTGTGTCGACACCGCGGGCCGGGCTCTTTACGGCACCGGCATTCGTCCGAACGCCAAGGCCGCCCCGCCACGTGCTGTGACACACGCGGATCGGGATACCTGTGCGCCCGACATTCCGTCGATGCCGGTGTGGCTACTTCTTCTTGCGGCCCTGGAGCTTGCCCAGATCGGGCATCTGGAAGCCGGGGGGAAGCTGACCGCCCAATCCCGGCGGGAGCGCGCCCGGCGTGCCGCCGGGAGCGCCGCCGAGGCCGGGCGGGAGGCCCTGGGGGGCGCCGTCCGCGGCGGGCTGCTCGTCCTGACGGGGCTTGCCGGCGGCGCGCTTGCGCGGGTCGCCGCTGCGCTGCTTGCCCTTCTTGTTCTTGGCGGCCTTCGCCGCCTTCGTGGCCTTCCGGCGTCCGCCCGGCATGCCGGGGATGCCCATGCCGCCCGCCATCTGGCGCATCATCTTCTGCGCGTCGAAGAAGCGGGTGACGAGGCTGCTGACCTCGCCGACGCTGACGCCGGAACCGGCGGCGATGCGGGCCCGCCGGGAGCCGTTGAGAATCTTCGGCTGGCTGCGCTCCTGCGGGGTCATCGAGCGGATGATCGCGGCGATGCGGTCCAGGTCGCGGTCGTCGATCTGGCTGATCTGGTCGCGGACCTGGCCCATGCCGGGCATCATCCCGAGCAGGTTCCCGATCGGGCCGAGCTTGCGGATCATCATCATCTGCTCGAGGAAGTCCTCGAGCGTGAAGTCCTCGCCCGAGGCGAACTTGCTCGACATCTTCTCGGCCTGCTCGGCGTCGAACGCCTGCTCGGCCTGCTCGATCAGGGTGAGGATGTCGCCCATGTCGAGGATCCGGCCCGCCATGCGGTCCGGGTGGAAGACGCTGAAGTCCTCGAGCTTCTCGCCCGTCGAGGCGAACATGATCGGACGCCCGGTGACGTGCCGGACCGACAGGGCCGCGCCGCCGCGCGCGTCGCCGTCGAGCTTGGTGAGGACGACGCCGTCGAAGCCGACGCCGTCCATGAACGCCTGCGCGGTGTTGACGGCGTCCTGGCCGACCATGGCGTCGACGACGAACAGCACGTCGTCGGGCTTGACGGCGTCCCGGATGTCGATGGCCTGCTGCATCATCTCGGTGTCGACGCCGAGGCGGCCCGCCGTGTCGATGACGACGACGTCGTGCTGGGCGTGCTTGGCCTGGTCGATGGACCGGCGCGACACCTCCACCGGGTCGCCGACGCCGCTGCCCGGCTCGGGCGCGAACACCGGCACCCCGGCCCGCTCGCCGACGACCTGGAGCTGCTGGACGGCGTTCGGACGCTGCAGGTCGGCGGCCACGAGCAGCGGCGCGTGCCCCTCCTGCTTCAGCCAGCGGGCCAGCTTGCCCGCCAGGGTCGTCTTACCGGCGCCCTGGAGACCGGCGAGCATGATCACGGTGGGCGGGTTCTTCGCCAGCCGGATCCGGCGCGTCTCGCCGCCGAGGATGTTGATGAGCTCCTCGTTGACGATCTTGACGACCTGCTGCGCCGGGTTCAGCGCCTGCGAGACCTCCGCGCCCGCCGCCCGCTCCTTGATCTGAGCGATGAAGTCCTTGACGACGGGCAGCGCGACGTCGGCCTCAAGCAGCGCGACACGGATCTCGCGGGCCGTGGCGTTGATGTCGGCCTCGGAGAGCCTGCCCTTGCTGCGCAGCGAGGAGAAGACCGTCGTCAACCGGTCGGAGAGCGTCTCGAACACGTGTCTGGACCGTCCTTGAAAGCTTCTGGGATCGCTTATCAGCGTATCGGGTCACCGGCCGCATCCTGCCCGTCCGACGAAGCCCGTTCGCCAAGGGGCCCGCCCGACCCGCCCGCCCACGTTCCCCGAGGACCCCCGGCGAGCTCGCACGGCCGACCGTGTCCAGCCGCCCGCCCGCCTCCTCCGCCCGCCCTACCCGGCCACGCCCCGGCCTCTCACTTCGAGCCTGCCCCGCACTTCGGACCTGCCCCTCAGTTCAGACCGGGTCGTCACTCTGAGCCGGGTTCTCGCTCCGAGGCTGGCCGTTGGTTCGAGCCTGGCCGTCACGTCGGGTGCGTTCGGGGCCTGGGGTCAGAGTGGGTGGGTCAGTGGAGGGTGGCCAGGATGCGGGAGCGGAGGGTGGCGAGGGCGGCCGGGGCGTCCAAGGGGCGGCCGGTGTCGTCGACCACGTAGAAGACGTCGACGGCCTCCGCGCCGAGCGTGTCGACCTGTGCGGCGCGGACCTGGAGGCCGCAGGCGCCGAGCGTCCGGCCGATCCGCCACAGCAGTCCCGGGCGGTCGTGGGCGCGGACTTCGACGACGGTGGCGGTGCGGGAAGCGTCGTCCAGGATCACCACGCGGGGCGGTGGGACGGTCATCCCAGGACGGGGCGGCCGTGCCGAGCGGGCGCGGCGCTCCAGGCGGTCGGCGACGTCGAGGCGGTCCGCGAGCATGCGGCGCAGGTCGGCCTCCAGAGCGGCCGGGTCCGGCGGCGTTCCGAACTCGGGCACGGCGGTGAAGTCGAGCACGGCCGTCCCGTCCGCCCGGTCTTCGCCCGGGGTGGAGGAGATCGTGCGGGCCGTCTTCACCGCCAGGCGGTGGAGGGCGAGGACGCCGGCGGCGCGCCAGAGGAGGCCGGGACGGTCCGGCGCGGCGATGGTGACGCGGGAGCCGATGACGCGGACGGCGGCGCCGTCGTGGCGGGCCAGTGCCAGGTGGGCGGGGTCCAAGGCGGGGGCGGGCGGCGTCCCGCCGGATAGGGCCGCGGCGGCGCGGCGGGCCAGTTCGGCGACCAGTCCGGCTTTCCACGCGCCCCAGGCGGCGGGGCCGGTGGCGGTGCCGTCGGCGACGGCGAGGGCGGCGAGGAGGTCCAGGGTCTCGCGCTCGCGGCCGGGCACGCCGGAGAGCGCCTCGGCCACCGCGCGGACGGTCATCGGGTCGTCGAGGTCGCGGCGGGTCGCGGTCTCGGGGAGGAGCAGGTGGTGGCGGACGACGGTCTCCAGCACGCGGGCGTCGTCGTCCGGGAACCCGAGTTGCGCGGCGATGTCGCGGGCGATGACCGCGCCGCTGGTCGAGTGGTCACCGGGTCGGCCCTTCCCGATGTCGTGCAGGAGCGCGCCCACGAGGAGGAGGTCGGGACGGGCGACCTCGCGGGTGAGCGCGGCGGCGCCCGCGGCCGTCTCGACCAGGTGACGGTCGACGGTGAAACGGTGGACGGGGTTGCGCTGCGGACGGTTCCGGACGTGTTCCCACTCCGGCAGCAGGCGGACGATCAGCCCCGCCTGGTCGAGCGCCTCCCACACGCCGATGGCCGCCGGACCCGCCCCGAGCAGGGACACGAGGGCGTCGCGCGCCCCGTCCGGCCACGGCGGGCCGGGCAGGACGGCGTCCTCGGCGAGCCGGGCGACGGTCGCGGGCGCGAGCGGCAATCCAGCTTGGGCGGCGGCCGCCGCGACGCGGAGGACGAGCGCCGGGTCGCTCAGGTCGGCACCGCGAGCGAGGGCGACCTCACCGTCATGTTCGACGGCGCCGTCCCCCACGGGCCGCCGCTCGACCCCGCTGAAACGCCCGCCACCCTCGCCAAGGCGGCGTCCACCCCAAACAACACGACGCACCCGCCCAACGGAACGACGCTCCTCCCCGGCGGAAGAATGCTCTTCCCCAACGGGCCGATGCCCCTCCCCAGCGGCGCGGCCTTCGCCCTCCGCAGGACTGCGGTCGACGTCAGCAGGCTGCCTTTCATCCCCGACGGAGTCGCGGTCCAGTGCGGTGAGGGGGTGGGCGGCGTTGGTGGGGTGGCGGGCGGGTTTGTGGTGGGTGCGGGTGTAGCGGTCTACGCGACGCCATAGGTGGGTGCTCGTGTAGGCGATCGTGCGGGCGGCTTCGGAGATGGATCGTTGGAGGGCGTTGGCGTCTGGCAGGGCCAGGGCGTGGGCGACTGAGTCCTGCTCTTGGAGGACGAGGCGGTCCGACGATCGGGCGGTGGTTTCGTGCAGGGCGTGACGGACGTCCAGGAGGAGGTCGTGCGCGGCTCGGACGCGGGAGCCGGGCACGGACGCGACCCACGAGGCAGCGACCGCGTTCATGGCGTGGACGTCCCGCAGCCCGCCGTGCGCCTCCTTCAGGTCGGGCTCTTGCAGGAAGGCCAGCTCGCCATGTGCCTCCCATCGTTCACGGCTAAGTGCGGACAGCTCGGCCAGCCGGACGGGGGCGTCCGCCCGCCAGTCGGCGAGGACGGCGGCGCGCAGTTCGTCCACGATCGCTGGAGTGCCCGCGATGTGGCGCGCCGACAGGAGGCCGAGGGCGGCCTTGAGGTCGTGGCGGGCGACGGTTCGCGCCTCGCCGACGGTGCGGACGGAATGGTCGAGCCGGAGACCCGAGTCCCAGATCGGGTACCAGATCCGCTCCGCGACCTCGGCCACGCCGGGGACGTCGCGGTGCAGGAGGACCAGGTCGAGGTCCCCGCCGGGGGTCAGCTCGCGGCGGGCGTGGCTGCCGACCGCGGCGAGCGCGACGTCCCCCGCGAGGCACCCCGCGAGGCCCTCCGCGGTGTCCACCGCGGTGGACACCGCGCCGCTCCCCGCCACCCTCCTCCCGGCGCCGTCCGGGAGGAGGGTGGCGAGCCAGCGGTCCAGTTCGGCGGTGCGCACGGCCCGCGCCGCCGCGAGGGCGGCGCGAGCCGTGACCGAGCGGCCCATGGCCGAGTTCTCCGTCACCGGACGATCCGTCACCGGACGATCCGCCGCCGGCTCGGCTTGGGGCGGGGTCGGGGGCATTCCGTGGGTGGGGCTGGGTGGCGATGGGTGGGCATTAGAGGGCCTCTGGGCCGGTTTCGCCGGTGCGGACTCGGACCACCGAGTCGACCGGGACGGCCCAGACCTTGCCGTCGCCGATCTTGTCGGTGCGGGCGGCTTTGACGATCACGTCGATGATGTCGTCGGCGTCCGCCGCCTCGACCAGGACCTCGATCCTGAGCTTCGGCACCAGGTCGACCTGGTACTCGGCGCCCCGGTAGACCTCGGTGTGGCCCTTCTGGCGGCCGTAGCCGCTGGCCTCGCTGACCGTCATGCCCCTGACGCCGAACGCCTCCAGGGCCTTCTTGACCTCGTCCAGCTTGAACGGCTTGATGACCGCCGTGATGAGCTTCATTTCTTCGCCTCGACCTTCTTCGCAGCGGTCTCCGTGGCCCGAACGTGCGGCGCGGCGGTCGCGCCGGGCCCGGAGCCCGAGCCGATGCCCGCGCGGATGGAGCCGAAGTCGTAGGCCGTCTCCGCGTGCACCGTCCCGTCGATGCCCGCCGTCTCGTCGTCCACGCTGATCCGGAAGCCCATGACCAGGTCGATGACCTTCGCGATGACGAACGTGACGATGAACGAGTAGGCGAGGGTCGCGAGGACGGCGACCGCCTGCTTGCCGAGCAGCCCGAACCCGCCGCCCGCGAGGAGCCCGTCGGCGCCCGCGTCGTTGACTGCGGTGGTCGCGAGGAGGCCGATGAGCAGGGCGCCGACGATCCCGCCGACCATGTGGACGCCGACCACGTCGAGCGCGTCGTCGTAGCCCAGCTTGTACTTGAGGCTGACGGCGAACGCGCAGACCGCGCCCGCGACGAGCCCGACGGCGAGCGCGCCGAGCGGCGTCACGAACGCGCAGGCCGGGGTGATCGCGACGAGCCCGGCGACGATGCCGGACGCGATCCCGAGCGTGGTGGACGCGCCGTCCCGCAGCTTCTCGACGACGATCCAGGCGACCGCGGCGGCGCAGGCCGCGGCGAGCGTGTTGACGAACGCGACGGCCGCGGTCGCGCCGGACGACAGTGCCGACCCGGCGTTGAACCCGAACCATCCGAACCAGAGCAGCCCGGCGCCGAGCAGGACGAACGGCAGGTTGTGCGGCCGCATCGGCTCCCTCGGCCAGCCGTTGCGGCGGCCGAGGACGAGGACCAGTGCCAGCGCCGCGATGCCCGCGTTGATGTGGACGACCGTCCCGCCCGCGAAGTCCAGGGCGCCGAGGTCGAACAGCCAGCCGGATCCGCCCTTGCCGTCCGTCCACCAGACCCAGTGCGCGATCGGGAAGTAGACGAGCGTCACCCAGGCCAGGGAGAACACGACCCAGGCGCCGAACTTGGCGCGGTCGGCGACGGCGCCGCTGATGAGCGCGACCGTGATGATCGCGAACGTCGCCTGGAAGGCGGCGAAGACGAGCTGCGGGACCCCGGTCCCGTCGCCGGCCGTCGCCGCCTTCTCCAGGCCGACGAGCCCCAGGTCGCCGAACCCGCCGACGAACGAGCCGACCGGGCCGCCGTCGCCGAAGGCGAGGGAGTAGCCGTAGACGACCCACGCCATTCCCACGACGGCGATGCTGACGAAGCTCATCATCATCATGTTGAGGACGCTCTTCGCCCGGCTCATGCCCCCGTAGAAGAAGGCCAGCCCGGGCGTCATCAGCAGGACGAGCGCGCTGCTCGTCAGCATCCAGGCGGTACTACCGCTATCGATCTTCATCTCCGATACAGCCCCTCCTCGGCGGAGAACACGACTGCTCAGAGATTCGGACGCGGCGGTTTCACCCGGAGGACCCGGGTGTTTCAGCGATGTGAAACCCCGTACCGGTGTGTTTCACCGGTGTTTCCGAAACCTCGCAAACCAGACTTACCGAATAATCGGCGGGATTTCAGTCGCCCAGGATCGCGTCCACGAACGCCTCGGGCTCGAACGGGGCCAGGTCGTCCGGGCCCTCGCCGAGGCCGACCAGCTTGACCGGGACGCCCAGCTCCCGCTGCACCTGGACGACGATGCCGCCCTTCGCGGTGCCGTCCAGCTTGGTCAGGACGACGCCGGTGATGTTGACGACCTCGGCGAACACCCGGGCCTGCTGCATGCCGTTCTGCCCGGTCGTCGCGTCCAGGACGAGGAGCACCTCGTCGACCGTGGCCTGCTTCTCCACGACGCGCTTGACCTTGCCGAGCTCGTCCATCAGGCCGGTCTTGGTGTGCAGGCGGCCCGCGGTGTCGACGATGACCACGTCGACCTTGGACTCGATGCCCTGCTTGACGGCGTCGAACGCGACGCTCGCCGGGTCGGCGCCCTCGCCGCGCCGGACGACCTGCGCCCCGACCCGCGTCCCCCAGGTCTCCAACTGGTCGGCGGCGGCGGCGCGGAAGGTGTCGGCGGCGCCGAGCACGACGGTCTTGCCGTCCCCGACGAGGACGCGGCCGAGCTTGCCGCACGTGGTGGTCTTGCCGGTGCCGTTGACGCCGACGACCATCATCACGGCCGGACGCTCTCCCGGCGCCTCGGTGCGGAGCGCGCGGTCGAGGTCGGGGCCGATCTGCTTGACCAGCTCGTCCTTGAGCATCGCGCGCACCTCCTCGGGGCTGCGCGTCCCGAGGACCTGGACCCGCGTGCGCAGGTCGTCGGTGACCTGCCGGGCGACGGTCGTGCCCATGTCGGCGGTGATCAGGGTGTCCTCGATCTCCTCCCAGGCGTCGTCGTCCAGCGTGTCGCGGGACAGCAGGCCGAGGAGGGTCTTGCCGAACGTGTTCTGGGAGCGCGCGAGCCGCGCGCGCAGCCGGACGAGCCGCCCCGCGCCGGGCGGCGGCCTCTCTAGCTCGACTACGGGCGGCGGGGCCTCCGCGGGCGGCCGCTCGGCGACGGTCGCGCCCGCCTCCGCCTCGTCGACGGCGGTGGCGCCGCCGGTCCGCTCCCCCGCGGGGGGACGCTCGACGGGCGGGCGCGGCCGGGTGCGGCGGGGCCCGAGCAGCCAGACGCCGCCCGCGATCAGCGCGACGGCCGCCAGCGCGGCGATGACGATCACATATTCCATAGCGCCCCCAGTTTTACAGAAGGTGTCCGCCCGGCGGCACAGTCTGCCCCCAGGGGCGCGCCGCGCGAAATCGCCATCCCCCCGTCAGCGGACGGGGACGACCGTCATGCCTGGTCAGCGGGGCAGGGACGACTGCTCGGACGCCTCCCACTCGGCGACGTTG
This sequence comes from Actinomadura syzygii, assembly GCF_008085905.1. GTDB lineage: Bacteria > Actinomycetota > Actinomycetes > Streptosporangiales > Streptosporangiaceae > Spirillospora > Spirillospora syzygii. The sequence continues at coordinate 418,183 of NZ_VSFF01000010.1, forward strand.
CGCAGCAGGGCCTCCAGGTAGCTGCGCAGGTGGCTGCGGTAGACGTCGCTGTAGGTGCGCAGGTAGGCGACCTCGCGCTGGAGGGCGAGGCGCTCGTCGTCGGGCATCCCCCCGGCGCCGTCCGGCATGCCCCCGGCGCGGGCCGCTCCGGGCGGCGGCGACTGCTGCCCGGCGTGCCGGACGGCCGCCTCCGCGACGGCGACGGCCTTGCGGTGCGCGTCCTCCAGCATCTGCTCGGCGCGCCCCTTCGCGTCGGACAGGATCGCCTCCCGTTGCAGCCGCGCCTCGTGGGCGAGCTCGCGGGTGTAACGCTCGGCGTCCGCCACGTACAGGTCGGCGGTCTGCTGCGCCTGCGACAGGATCCGGACGGCCTGGAAGTGCGCGTCCTCTGGCGCCATCACGCCGCGGGTCCCCTTGGCGGCCTGGGCGCGCAGCCGGTTCACCTCGTCGGCGAGCACCGCCTGGTCGTTGAAGATCTGGACGAGCTCCCGCTCGACGTAGGCGAGGAAGTTGCGGACCTGCTCCTCGTCGTAGCCGCGGCGGCCGAGCGCCGCCCGGGCGAACACCACGGAGTGGAGCTCGCCCGGGGTCAGCCGTGCTCCCTCGGAGACCACGGGAAGGTTCGGGGAGTTCATCGCGCTCACCTCTGTGCGTCTGCGAAGGTTTCCAGCCGGATGCGGTCCCTGGGGACGCCGAGCCGCGCGAGCTGCTCGACCGTGTGCCCGACCATCGCGCCCGGCCCGCACACGTAGGCGTCGTGGCCGTCCCACGGACCCTGCCGCGCCACGACGTCCGACAGGTTCCCGTGCTCCACGCCGTCGTCCCCGCCCGACGGCGACACGCCCGACGGTGAGACGCCCGGCGGCGGGCCGGGGGCGTCGAACCATGATCCCGACGCCGGCGGTGCTCCCGGCGGCGGCCCGGACTGGAGGACGGTCGAGAAACCGTGCCCGCCCGACTCGTCCGACACGGCGGGGACGACCCTGAGCCAGGGGAACCGGCCCGCCATCTTGGCCAGGTCCTCCAGGTCGTAGAGGCCGTCGCGGGTGCGGGCGCCGAAGAACAGGTGGACGCGCGGCGGGGCGGGACGGCGGGCGATCTGCTCCAGGATCGCCTTCAGCGGCGCGAGGCCGGTGCTGCCCGCGACGAGCAGGATGTCGCGTCCGGACTCCTCGTCGAGGGTGAGGGTGCCGACGGGCGCGCCCATCCGGACGCGGTCGCCGTTCTCCGTCCCGCGCACCAGGACGGGGCTCACCGGGCCGCCGTCCACCAGCCGGACGTGGAAGTCCATGGTCTGGTCGGGACGCGGCGCGTTCGCCATCGAGTAGTACCGCCAGTGCCGCAGCCGGGACGGCACCTCCAGCGCGACCGACTGGCCCGGCAGGTAGGGCAGCGGCCGGTCCGGCATGACGCGCAGGACGGCGATGTCGAACCGGCGCCGTTCGACCGCGACGACCTGGCCGTTCCACCAGGCGGGGCTGCTCAGCGAGTCCTCGTCGGCGGCTTCGAGCATGACCTTGGCGACCAGGCCGTAGGCGGCGTTCCAGTCGCTCTCGACGTCCTCCGACCAGGACGTCCCGGAGAAGTACCGCAGGGTGGCGACGAGGCTGGCGCCGACGTGCGGGTAGTGCTCGGCGATGATCCCGAACCGGCGGTGGTCGCGGCCGAGCTGCTGGAGGAACGGGACGAGCGTGGGCAGGTCGTCGACCTGGGCGACGATGCTCCCGAGGGCGCGCAGCAGCTTGTCGCGCTGGTGGCTCATCCCGATGGGGAACATGTCCCGCAGGTGCGGGTTGCGCACGAACAGGTCGGAGTAGAAGAAGAGGGCGACGGCGTCGCCCTGCTCCGCGACGCGCGCGAAGCTGTCCTTGAGGCGCTGGGCGTCCACGGCGGATTTCAGACGGCCTGCTCGGCGGCCGCCTCCGTCATGACCCCGGCGACGAGGCCGTAGGCGGTCGTCCAGTCGCGTTCGAGCTCGGCGTCCCAGCCGGGGCCGCTGAAGTAGGCGAGGGTGGCGAGCAGGCTCGCGCCGACCGGCGCGTAGTGCTCGGCGGTGACGCCGAAGCCGACGTGCCGCTCGCCGAGGTCCCGCAGGAACGGGACGAGCGTGTCGGGGTCGTCGACGGACGAGACGATCTGGGACAGCGCGCCGAGCAGCACCTCGTGCTGGCGGCCCATCCCGGCCGGGAACAGCGATCTGAGCTGCGGCGCCCGCGCGAAAAGGTCGGCGTAGAAGAATTCGGCGACGTCCACGCCGTTCGCGCCCACCAGGGCGAAATTGTCTTTGAGTTTCCGCGGGTCCATGGGCATCACCTCTCGATGGTCCTCCGCACCGGGCGGGGTGTCCGGTGTGGTGGCGGGAGCGGGAGAACCACGGTGCACATGCGTAGTGGATGGCTCCGGGGCGCACAAGCCCGCCAGCGTCGCCGTGTTGTCACGGTCGGTGCACGGCCGTCCCGGCGATCAACCGATAACCGGGGGAAATACACGGGACGCAATCCGCCATTGGCGGCTGGAAATAAACGGAGACAGGGCCAGGACGAGTCCGAAATGCGGAACGCGGGGCGTCGGGACCGTTCCGGAAAACGTGTCCCATATCACCTTCGGCGAAATTCCCCGGACCGTCGGACCGGCGCCCGCCCCCGGGCGGGGCGCCGGATCCGGGCGTCGCGCGGGGTGGGACGCCCGCGGAGCCCGCGCGCGGCCGCCGCCGGAAGCGGCGGCGGACGGCGCGGCCCGCGCGGGGCGAGGCCGCGCGTTCCGCGCTCCCATTCACGTGGAATTCCCTTCCCGCTGGTCGTGCCGTCGTCCGCAGACGCTACGGGCGCGCAATTCACCGGCCTAGGGCCCTAGGGCCCTGTTTCCGGGAATAGGGGGCCCTGCCTCGGCGGTCCGGCGGGCGGCGGGACGAAGCGTGTCCGGGCCGATCTGCCCCGTGTTCTTACCTCTGGTCATCCACCGGGAAAGCCGTTAATCTTCGGCTGGCCGCCTGATCATGGTGAAAGGCGGCACCGGACATTGTCCGGACACCCCGCGTTCATGGAGGCACCATGACCCGACGATTCACCGCCCCTGCCGGCCGCGGCCGGCAGGGACTCGCCGGGACGGCGCTCGCGCTGGCATTCCTCGCCACCCTGGCCGGCTGCGGCGGCGGCGATTCCGGCGGGTCCAAGGGCGCCGAGGCGGGCGCCTCGTCCGCCGCGTCGCCCACCCCCTCGTCCGCCGCGCCCACCGGCGCGGAGACCTCGCCGAAGCCGGTCGAGCGCTCCACCGACCCGGCGATGCAGCCCGGGATCAAGGGCGCGCGGCAGGCGCTCCAGGCGTTCCTGCGCGGGCAGGCGGCCGGGGACCCGGCGGTCTGCCGCTACGTCGCCCCGGGAGAGAAGTTCGTCCGCAGCGACGCGCTCAAGGGCAACTGCGAACGCGGGGTGCGCAACACGCCGCACCTCGTCCGCCCGGCGGAGCGCGAGGCCCTCCGCACCGTCACGGTGAAGGGCGGCCGGATCGTGGGCGAGGAGGCGGTCATCCCCTTCTCCGCCCTGCACTGGACGAGCGGCTCCATGGTGGCGAGCACCCTCCAGGACAAGTTCATCCTCCGCCGCGAGAACCAGCTCTGGCAGATCGTGAAGTGAGCCCCGCGAGCCGCCCCGTGAGCCCCGTGAGCCTTCGGGCCCGCGGGCTCACGGCCGGTACATCGCGATCCAGTCGACCGACAGCGTCACGGGCGCCGTCCGGCTGACGCCGGGCTTCGTCCGCTTGGTGAGCCCGGGGAACCAGTCGAGCTGGACGGCCTGCCCCATCTTCCCCGGCGGCAGCGCCGCGCGGTCGGACGTGTGGAACGTCTTCCGCCCGTCCATGAACCCGGTCACGCCCCGCGAGTTCCACTCCACCGCGAAGACGTGCCACTTCCGCAGGTCGACGCGGACGTGCGCGTCCTTTCGCTGGTGGTTGTCCTCGGGGCCGTAGTGCAGGAAGAAGTTCGTGCCCTCGCGCAGGCCGCGGTCGCCGTAGGTCTCCATCCAGTCGATCTCGCCGCCGCCGCCGCGCGGGTCCGTCCCGCCGCCGCCGTTGACCGGCCACAGCAGCAGGTTCGCGTTGTAGCAGGCGCAGCCCCGGCTCACCTTGACCCGCGCCTCCCAGCGGCCCTCCTTCTGCGCGCCGCGCATCCAGGCGAGGCCGCCGGTGTCGCCGTTGCGCGTCCCGGTGATTCGCAGGACGCCGCCCTTCACGGTCACGGCGCGGGCGAGGCGGCGTCCCTTTCCGTTGTTGCCCGGCCCCGTGTAGACCTCCCACGCGCGCCGGTCGAGCGTGCGGAACCCGTCGGCGGCGATCGGGCGCCCCCACCCGTAGCGCTTCGCCGCCGTGGTCGGAACCGGCTTCTTCTTCCCCTTCACGGCGACGGCGTCCTCCTGGCCCTTGGGACCAGGCTTCGTGTACGAGACGGCCGGGGCGGAGCGCTCCAGCGCGCCGAGCGCGATCGCGCGGGACGGGTCCGGGCCCGGCGCCGACGAGGACGGGACGGCGAGCGCGAACGAGCAGCCGGCGGCCACGATCCCGCCGCCGACCGCGGCCATTCTGTTGCGCGGCGGAAAAATCACGGTGCACCTCCGGGACGAAATGAGACGGAGGCCCGGAGAAAAGGCACCGTCCGACGTGTTTTCCATTCGTCCGGAAGGTTATGGCGGGGGCGCGGAACGCCGTTAGGGCCCTAGGGCCCTAGCCGCGGCGGCCGCGGACCCCAATCGCGTACGCGCAGTTCAGCCGCCGGGCGGCAGCCCGATCCAGGTCACGATGGCGGTGGCCCGGTTCGGCGCGCCCAGTTTCGCATATATGCGGTTGATGTAGTTCTTGACGGTTTTCTCGGTGAGAAATAGCTTGGCCGCGATGTCCTGATTCGCAAGACCGCGCACGATCAGTTCCATCACCTCCGCCTCGCGGGCGGAGAGCCCGTACCGGGCGCGCCGCTCCGCCGGATCGGCGGCGGGCGCCGCGGGACGGTCGGTCCGCGCGGCGTCGATGAGGGCGGCGCTGGCCGCGTGCGAGAGGGGGTGGGCCCGGTGCCGAACGGTGTCGCGGATGGCGGCGGCCAGCTCGTCCACGGTGAAGGTGTTGTGCACGAGGTACCCGACGGCCCCGTTGCGGACGGCCGACAGCACCACGTCGGGGTCGTCCACCTGGGTCAGCATGATGACCCGGCTGATCTTGCTGAGCGCGGCGGCGGCGCTGACGCCGTCCACCCGGGGCATCCGCACGTCCAGCAGGACGACGTCGGGCGTCAGCCGCCACGCCATCTCCTCGGCGGTGCGGCCGTCCCCGGCCTCTCCCACCACCTCGATGTCGTCGGTCGCCTCCAGCGCGGAGGTCAGCCCGGCGCGGATGAACGGGTTGTCGTCCACGACGAGGACGCGGTAGCGCGCGTCCGGGGACAGCGGGTCGCCCATCAGCCGCTCCCCAGCTCGGCGCCGGCGGGTTCGGCGTCCGCGCCCGCCGCCGGGACCAGCACCGTGATCTCGGTGCCGCCGCCCGGGACGGAGGCGACCGCGAGCCGGCCGCCCGCGCGTCCGGCCCGCTCGTGCATGCCGACGAGGCCGTAGTGTCCGCCGCGGGCGAGCGCGTCCAGCCAGCCGGGGTCGTCGGGGCGCCGGGGCAGCCCCCGGCCGTCGTCGCGGACGCGCGCCTCCACCCCGTCCGCGACGGTGCGCGTGACGATCTCGACGCGGGACGCGTCCGCGTGCCGCCGGACGTTCTCCAGCGCCTCCCGGACGATCGTCACCAGCTCGCGCCGCGCGGGCGGCGGGAGGTCGGCGCCCGGCGCGGCGTCCACGCCGACCGGGACGCCGGTGCGGGCCTGCCACTCGTCCGCCAGCTCCCGGACGGCCTGCGCGAGCGGCGTTCCGCCCGACTCGTCGCGCAGCTCGGCGATCAGCGAGCGGGCCTCCCGGGTGGCGACCTGCGCGGCGGTGGCGATCCGCGCCGCCTCCTCGGCGGCCCGGTCCGGCGACTTGCGGAGCCAGGCGGGCAGGCCGGTCGCCGACAATGCGATCCCGGAGAGCGTCGCGGTCAGCGAGTCGTGCATCTCCCTGGCGAGCCGGGTGCGCTCCTCGGCCGCCATCGCGAGGGCCTCCATCCGCCAGCGCCGCTCCTCGGCCGCGGCGTGCTCGTCGAACAGGCGGCGCAGGACCGTCCCGACCAGCGCGGCGACGCCGTAGAACACGGGCAGCACGACGAGCAGCGGCATCGCGACGCGGTGGTCGTCGTCCGGGGCGTTCCGGTAGAGCGCCGTGTAGTACAGGACGGTCTGCTGCGCGCACAGCAGCGCGGTCACCTGCCACCGGTAGAGCAGCCCGGCGAGGCCGGCGGTCACGACGGTGACGAGGAAGTACGGTCCGAAGATCCCGCCGACGCGCAGCACGGCGTAGCCGAGGAGCACGTCGAAGGCCAGCAGGGCGGGCTGCTCGAACAGCCGCAGGACGACCTTCTCCCACCCCGCGAGGGCGACCCCCGACACCACGACCGCGAGGACCAGCACGCCGAGCGCCCACCGGTCGCCGCGGACCTGCCCGTCCATCAGGATCGTCACCCCGACGACGAGCACGCGGAGCTGCATGAGCAGGACGAACGTGGTGCCGACCCTGGTCTCGACGGAACGCCGGAGCCCGGGCGGGAGCTGAACACCGGAGTCCGGCATCGCGAACCCCTCCATCTGACGGGCGCCGACCCTCGTGACGCCATTCATCTTGATCTTGCTGAAGACCGCATAACGAACATTAGCCACTAGGGGACAGGAGATCGCTACGATGCCCACTAATACTCGCGTTCCCGTTCACGGAAGGACACCGTTGGCGGTCCCGAGGGCGGTGCCACAGCCGGAGGAGGCCCGCGTTCCCGCCGATCTCCTCGCGCTGCTCGGCCGCCTTCGACAGTGGTCCGGCCTGCCGCTTTCCGAGATCGACGAGCGGCTGCGCGCGGCCGGGGTCGCCGTTCCGGACGGGGCCGCGGGAATGCTCGACGGTGGGACGCTGCCGGACCGTGTGCTGCTGTCCGCATTTGTGACCACATGCGGCCTTGTGCCGGAGGAGCGGGACCGCTGGCTGCGCGTCCACGACCGCCTCTGTGCGCCCGCGAAACCCCCGGTCAGCGGGCCCGCGGGCACTGGAGGCACGGGCAGCGGAGGCACGGTCACGAGGACGGTGGACGGCGACCGGCGCGTCGCCGGACGGCCCGCGTTGAACATGGGACCCCAGCCCGCAGTGGAGAAGGCGGTGGAGACGAAGGCGGTGGAGACAGCGAAGGACGAAGCGGCGGACAGGCCCGCCGAGAAGCCGAGGGAGAACGGGTCGGGACGGCACGCCAGGACGTCGCCGTCGGCGCCCCGGCACCGCCGGACGTCCCGGCGCGTCCCCGCCCCGCACCGGCGCGTGTCGCTGCTGGTGGCGGCCCCGGCGATCATCACGATCGCGGTGGTGGCGTCGACCCTGCCGGAGCTGCTCGGCGGCGACGGCGGGACCGGGCACCCGGCCGCGCCGTCGAAGGCGACGGTCCAGCCGAGCCCGAAGGCGGCGCCGCCCACGCCCGGCTGGTACACGATCACGCCGGTGACCGACGACGAGCGGACCGGCAACTGCCTCTCGGTCATGCCGGACGACCGGTTGAAGCCGCAGCTCGCGCAGGACAAGTGCACCGACGACGACAACCTCCAGCGGATCAAGCTCGTCAAGGCGACGGGCGCGGAGGGGACGTTCCGGCTCCAGGCGTGGACCCCGGCCTCGAAGCTCTGGTGCACGACCCTCGACTCCCGCGAGAAGGGCTCCCCGCTCCACATGGCGGCGTGCGGCGACGACCCGCTCCAGCGGTTCGGGCTGACGCCGTCCACCAGGCAGGTGAAGGCGGGGCGCGTGTTCGACATCGTCCCGGAGGCGACGCGCGCGGAGGGCATGTGCGTGGGCGTCGACGTCCGGGAGACGGGCGGGCTGCAGGCCGTCCACGCCGAGTGCGGCAGGACCGGGGTCCGCGGGTACCTGCTCACGCCCGTCACCGAGCCGCCCGCGTCCTGACCGGCCCCGCCCGGGGTCAGACGTGGTCGCGGAGCCGCTGGCTGACGACCTGGGTGACGCCGTCGCCGCGCATGCTGACGCCGTAGAGCGCGTCGGCGCCCTCCATGGTCCGCTTCTGGTGCGTGATCACGATGAGCTGGGACGACTCGCGCAGCTCCTCGAACACGGTGATGAGCCGCTGCGTGTTGGTGTCGTCGAGCGCGGCCTCGACCTCGTCCAGGACGTAGAACGGCGACGGCCGCGCCTTGAACACGGCGACGAGGAACGCGATCGCGACGAGCGACCGCTCGCCGCCGGACAGCAGCGACAGCCGCTTGACCTTCTTGCCGGGCGGGCGGGCGGCGACCTCGACGCCGGTGGCGAGCATGTCGCCGGGCTCGGTCAGCGACAGGCTGCCCTCGCCGCCGGGGAACAGCCGGGCGAAGATCCGCTCGAACTCGCGCGCGGTGTCGTCGTAGGCGGCGGCGAACACCTGCTGGACGCGCTCGTCCACCTCCTTGACGAGGCCGAGCAGCTCCCGCTGGGTCTTCTTCAGGTCTTCGAGCTGGGACGTGAGGAACGCGTGCCGCTCCTCCAGCGCCGCGAACTCCTCCAGGGCCAGCGGGTTGACCTTGCCGAGCTGGTTGAGCTGACGCTCGGCGGTCTTCGCGCGCTTCTCCTGCACCGTCCTGTCGTACGGGGCGGGCAGCGCGTCCTCGCCCTTGTCCGGGTCGGGCGGGACGGGCTGGTCGGGCCCGTACTCGGAGACGAGCGACTCGACCTCAAGGCCGAACTCCTCCAGGGCCCGCTGTTCGTACTGCTCCAGCCGGAGCCGCTGCTCGGCCCGCGCGACCTCGTTGCCGTGCACGACGTTGACCAGCCGTTCGAGGGTGCCGGACAGCTCGCGAACCTGCGTCCGGACGACCTTCAGCTCCGCCTCGCGGGCGGCCTTCCCCTGCTCGGCGGTCTCCCTGCGGCGGACGGCCGCGGCGAGGGACAGGTCGATGCGCTCCAGGGCGGTCCGCGCGCCGCGCAGGACGGCCTTCGCGACGCGGGCCTGCCGTTCGCGGCGGGCCCGGCGCTCGGCGGCCCGCGACCGCTCCTCCCGCTCGCGGTGCGCGCCGCGTTCGAGGGCGTCGGCGCGTCCCGCGATCGCCTGGACGCGCTCCTCCGCCGTGCGGACGGAGAGCCGCGCCTCCATCTCGACGCCGCGGAGCTCCTGGCAGCGGGCGTTCAGCTCGTCGCGGGCCTCGGTGTCGTGCCCGGCCTCGTCGGCGACCTCCGCGGCCTCCTCCGACTCGGCGAGCCGCAGGGCCAGCTCCTCGGCCGCCTCGGTGTCGCGCTCCAGGGACTCGTTGGCCGCGTCGAGCGACTTGGTCAGCCGCTCCGCCTCGCCCCGCGCGGCGCGGGCGTCGGCCTCCAGGCGGGCGGCGCGCTTGGCCTCCTGCGCGGCCTGCGCGTCGAACTCGCGCAGCCGGGCGCGGACGCGGTCGAGCTCGGACTGCGTCGCGTTGACGCCCGCCTGCGCCTCGGTCGCGGCGACCTCGGCGGCCTCCACCGCCGCCTGCCCGGACTGCTCGCGCTCCAGCGCGCCGGTCAGCTCGTCCCCGGCCGCCAGGGCGGAGGTCTCGGCCGCGGCGAGATCCTCGGTGGCCTCGTCGAGCGTCGCGCGCATCTGCAGCAGGCCCTGCGCGCCACCGGAGGCCCCGCCCTGGGCCCAGTGCGCCCCGACGAGTTCACCGTCCCGCGTGACGGCCCGCAATGACGGCTCCCGCCGGACGAGAGCGGCCGCGGCGGACAGATCCTCCACCACGGCCACATCGCCCAAGAGATGCTGAACCGCAGGACGCACGACTTCCGGGACATTCACCGCGTCGACCGCGTAGTCGACACCCGGAATCCGCCGCCCGTCCGCGACGGGCCCTCCCCCGACCAGCAACCCGGCACGTCCCGCGTCCCGTGACCGCAGCAGCGCCAAGGCGGCCTCAGCCGTCCCGAGCGACCCGACGGCGATGGCCTCGGCCGCGTTCCCCAACGCAGCCGCAACGGCGGTCTCGTATCCGGCCCGGACGTTCAACAGCGAGGCAACGGTGCCGATCACGCCCTCAAGCGAGCCGTCGGAGCCCGCCGACAACAGCGCCTCGCCGCCGTCCGCGGCACTGGCGAGCGTGAGGTTCAGCGCCTCGATCCGCGCCTGGAGCGCGGTGACCTTCTTCTGCGCGGCCTGGTCGGCGGAACGGGCCGCGCCGACCGCCGCGCGGGCCTCCTTGAGCGCGCGGCGCGGGCCGTCGACGGCCGCCCGCGCGGCCTCGGCGGCGTCCTTGGCGGTGGCGAGCGCCTCCTGCGCGGCCTCGTGCTCGGCGGCGAGCGCCGGGTCCTCGACGACGTCGGCCTCGAACGCCTCGAACTCGGCCTGCGCGGTCCCGGCCCGCTGCTCGGCCTCCTCGCGGGCGTCGGCGAGCCGTCCGATCTCGGACCGCCCGGCCTGCGCCTTGCTGCGCAGCGCCTCGACGCGGCCGCGCAGCCGCGCCAGCTCCTCGCGCCGGTCGGCGGCGGCGCGGGCGGCGGCCTGCAGCCTGCGCTCCTCGGCGGCGAGCGCGTCCTCGGCGGCCGTCCGCTGGTCGACCGCGCCGGTCAGGGCGTCCTGGGCCTCGTCGAGCGCGGCGCGGAGCATGTCCTCCTGCTCGCGGATCTCGGCGGCCTCGCGCTCCATGTCCTCGGGGTCGCGGCCGCGCCGCTCGTCCTCGCGCGCCTCGGCGGCGTTGCGGTGCCGCTCCTCCGCGAGGTCGGCGACGCCCCGCAGCCGCTCCTTGAGCGCGGACAGCCGGAACCAGGTGTCCTGCACCTGGGCGAGCCTCGGCGCGTCGGCGGCCTCCTCGGCCTCCAGGACGCCCTCGCGCTCCTGCGCCCCGGCGAGCGCCCGCTCCGTCTCGGTGCGGCGCTCCCGGATCGCGGCCTCGTCGGCGGCCTCCTGTTCGAGCTTCGTCCGCAGCGTGATGAGGTCGTCGGCCAGCAGCCTGAGCCGCGCGTCCCGCAGGTCGGCCTGGATGACGGCGGCACGGCGCGCGATCTCGGCCTGCTTGCCGAGCGGCTTGAGCTGCCGCCGCAGCTCGCCCGTGAGGTCCTGGACGCGGGTCAGGTTGCCCTGCATGGCGTCGAGCTTGCGGAGCGCCTTCTCCTTGCGCTTGCGGTGCTTGAGGACGCCCGCCGCCTCCTCGATCACCGCGCGCCGTCCCTCGGGCCCCGCGTGCAGGACGCGGTCGAGCTGCCCCTGCCCGATGATCACGTGCATCTCGCGGCCGATGCCGGAGTCCGACAGCAGCTCCTGGATGTCGAGCAGCCGGCACGGGTCGCCGTTGATGGCGTACTCGCTGGACCCGGACCGGAACATCAGCCGGCTGATCGTGACCTCGGTGTAGTCGATCGGCAGCGCGCCGTCGGCGTTGTCGATCGTCAGCACGACCTCGGCGCGGCCGAGCGGCGCCCGGCTGGCGGTGCCGGCGAAGATGACGTCCTCCATCTTCCCGCCGCGCAGCGACTTGGCGCCCTGCTCGCCCATCACCCAGGCCAGCGCGTCGACCACGTTGGACTTGCCCGACCCGTTGGGCCCGACGACCGCGGTGATCCCCGGCTCGAACTTCAGCGTCGTGGAGGACGCGAAGGACTTGAAGCCGCGCAACGTCAGGTTCTTCAGATACACGCGCTAGCAGCCCCCTCCTCCTCGACACCGTCCGACGCACGATACCGGCCGATGCCCCGCGGGGACCGTCACGCAGCCCAAGCAAGGTCACGCCCGAGCCCCAGAACGGCACAAAAACACCAGAGCGCCATAAACCAAACGCGGCCCGAACCTTGCCCAAATCATGACCCGCCGAGCGCCCCTCAGGACCCGGTGCACAGAAATGGCGACCGTCCCCACTTGGAGCCATTCAAAGGCCCCCGACCAGCAACAACGCCGATCCGAGGAACCAGCCACAACGCCCGTCGTGAACGGAGCCCCGAACCGGGGCCCACGGCTCGCGCGGCCGGAGGCGCCCCAGCGCCGGAGGCCGCGCGAGCCGCCGACGCAGGCGACCGCAGCGACGCCTCACAAACCGCGACAGGCACAAGAAGCCGCCACGGCGTCGTGAGGATCGCCTGCGTCGCGCGGGGGGTCAGGGGGGTCGCCCCCCTCGACAAAACAAAGGGACGCCACGTCGCGGCGTCCCTGTTCACACTGGGATTTCAGGCGCCGATCAGGTCAGCGCCGGTTCACGGTCCTTTACCGCGAGCGACATCACATCGTCGTCCGCCGCCGTCGCAAGCGCGTCGTTCTCCGCCTGGAGCCGTACGAGCTCGGCCTCCAGGTCACGTACGCGCCGCTGCAGGCGCCGCATCTCCGCGACCATCCGGGGGTCGGGACCGCCGACGTGGCCGAGTAGAGCCTTCGCCATGACTAAGGGTCCTCCACGCTGAGTAACCAGCAGGGATCGCGCACGAGAATCAATCGAAGTCGGTGCGCGTATCGTCTAGAGTCGCACCGGCCGCTGTCCTGGTCAAGACGCACATCACAGGCCGGTAACAACCTTCCTCTACTAGTTTAGCAGGTATAAACCAGAACTCCCTACCCGGTCAGCGCTCCACGAAACCCGCGGCCTCGCCGCGAGCCCCGCTCCAGCGCTCGGCGACACCGGTGACCTTCCCTGGCCGGGCCGTCAGCGCGTCGCCTCCGGAGTCGTCCCCGGTCAGCAGGTCGAGGAGGCGGCGGCACCGCTCCCGCGGCCCCTCCGCGACGACCTCGACGCGCCCGTCGGACAGGTTGGTGGCGCTGCCCGCGAGGCCGAGTTCCAGCGCCCGCGCCCGCACCCACCAGCGGAACCCGACGCCCTGCACGCGGCCGCGCACCCAGGCGGTGAGCCGCACGATCTCGTCGCCGCCGTCACTGTCCGCGTCCATGGGGTCCCCCGGTCCGCTCATCGGTTCACCGTCCGTCCACGCCGTGCCTAGTACCGTGCCCGCCGGGGCCGGGGCTGGCACGTCGGGCAGCTGTAGGACGAGCGGTTCATGAACTCGTCGCGGCGGATCGGCGTCCCGCAGCGGCGGCACGGCTCGTCCCGCCGCCCGTAGGCGTCGAGGGAGCGCTCGAAGTAGCCGCTCTCGCCGTTCACGTTCACGTAGAGGCTGTCGAAGGACGTGCCGCCGACCGCGAGGGCCGCGCCCATGACGTCCTGAGCGGCCGCCAGAACGCGCGCCGCCTCCGCCCGGGACATCGTCTCGGTCGGGCGCGCCCAGTGCAGCCTGGCGCGCCACAGGGCCTCGTCGGCGTAGATGTTGCCGACGCCGCTGATCAACGATTGGTCGAGCAGGGCCCGCTTGATCCCGGTCTTGCGGCGGCGCAGGGCGCCGTAGAACGCGTCCGGGTCGAAGCCCTTCTCCAGCGGGTCGGCGGCGATGTGCGCGATCGGCTCCGGGACGAGCCCCGGGCCGTCCGGGCCGCCGACCGCGTCCGGGACGAGGTCGGCGACCATCAGGTGCCCGAACGTCCGCTGGTCGACGAAGCGCAGGTCGTGGCCGCCGTCGCCGAACTCGACCCGGACCCGCAGGTGCTTCTCGCGCTCGCGGTCCGGCTCGCCGACGAGGAGCTGCCCGCTCATCCCGAGATGGGCGAGCAGCGCCTCACCGGGTTCACCGTCGGCGGACCCGCCGGCAGCGCCGTCGTCGGCGCGGAGCGGCAGCCACATGTACTTGCCGCGGCGGCGCGGGGTCAGCACGGTGCGCCCGGCGAGCCGGCCCGCGAAGTCGGCGGGCCCGGCCTCGTGGCGGCGCACCGCGCGCGGGTGCAGCACCTCGGCGGACGCGATCGCGCGGCCGGCCGTCCAGCGTTCGAGGCCGCGCCGGACGACCTCGACCTCGGGCAGCTCAGGCACCGGCCTGGGCCGCCTGCCCGGCCTGCTCCTGGCCCGCCTGCTCCTGGCCCGCGGGCTCGCGGCCGTCGACCGGCGCCGCCGCGGGGGCCGCGCCGTCCTGCGCCGCCTCCCGCCGCACGACGAGCGCGCGGATCTCGTTCCAGGCGGCCTCGGCGGCGTGCTGCTCGGCCTCCTTCTTGCTGCGCCCCTCGCCGGACCCGTAGGCCTGCCCGCCGACCCGCACCGACGCGCGGAACGTCTTCTGGTGGTCGGGGCCGCTCTCGGCGACGTGGTACTCGGGGACGCCGAGCTCCTCGACGGCGGTGAGCTCCTGCAGCGAGGTCTTCCAGTCGAGCCCGGCGCCGAGGCTCGCCGACCGGGTGATCAGCGCGTCGAACAGCCGGTGGACGAGGGCGGACGCCTCGTCCAGCCCCCGGTCGAGGTAGACGGCGCCGATCAGCGCCTCCAGCGTGTCGGCGAGTATGGACGCCTTGTCGCGCCCGCCGGTGCCCTCCTCGCCGCGGCCGAGCCGGATGTGCGCGCCGACGCCGAGGCCGCGCGCGACGCCCGCGAGCGCCCGCATGTTGACGACGGCGGCGCGCAGCTTGGCGAGCTGCCCCTCGGGCAGGTCGGGATGGCCGCGGAACAGGGTGTCGGTGACGACGAGCCCGAGCACCGAGTCGCCGAGGAACTCCAGGCGCTCGTTGGTGGGCAGGCCGCCGTTCTCGTAGGCGTACGAACGGTGCGTCAGCGCCCGTTCGAGCAGGTCGGCGCCCACTTCCACGCCGAGTGCCATGGTCAGTTCGGCACGTTCCGGCGCCGGGTCGTTCTTCTTGCCGCTCACAAGCCCTCCTCACGGGCTGCGCCGCGCAGTGCGCGGACGCGCGTCTGCGGCGCGCGGCCGTCGGGCCGGGACGGCGAGGACGCACGGCGGGGAGGGGTTGTCCGCGAAGACGAGGTGCGCGCCGGTCGGCTGATCCCGGCGTGCACCACGGCTCCGGGCGCTGTGAGCCGCGGTGGACCGCTGCTCGTTCCCGCGCCGGTCACCACGCCGACGTCGCGCCGGGGTGGTCGGGTGCCCGTCCTGCCGCATCGGGGGCGGCCGCGCCGTGCGCGGATCCACCCCCGGATGCGAGAAGACTCAGGACGACGGGGCGATGACCTGCCGCCGGTCGTAGGTTCCGCACGTCGCGCACGCGGTGTGCGGCAGCTTCTGGTCGCGGCACGTCGGGCACTCGACCAGCGTCGGCGCCGATGCCTTCCACTGCGAGCGCCGGTGCCGCGTGTTGCTGCGCGACTTCTTCCGCTTCGGGACGGCCACGTCAGCCCTCCTGCCTTCGTTCTCGTCGGTCGGCTGTTCCGCGGGAGCCGTTGCTCCCGTTCCCCCGGTCGGACCCCGCGGGCGTGTCGCCCTCGAGGCCCTGCAGCGCCGCCCACCGGGGGTCGACGGCGTCGTCGTGGCGGTGGTCCGGCTGGTCGGCCAGCCGTGCACCGCAGTCCGGGCAGAGGCCCGGGCAGTCGTCCCGGCACAGCGGGGACAGCGGCAGCGCGAGGACCACCGCGTCCCGCAGGACGGGTTCGAGGTCGATCAGGTCGCCCTCGAGGCGGAGTTCGTCGTCTCCGGCGTTCCCGCCTGAGCGGGTGTCGTCGTAGACGAAGAGCTCCTGGAAGTCCGCCTCGAAGGTCGAGGCGATCGGGTCGAGGCAGCGCGCGCACTCCCCCTCAAGGGGGACCGTCGCGGTGCCGGTGACGAGCACCCCTTCGAGAACCGCCTCGAACCGGATGTCCAGCTCGATCGCGGCGCCCGCCGGGACGCCCACCATCTCGACGCCGAAATCCTCCGGTGCCGGAACGGACAGGTTCTCCTCCCGCGACGACCCGGGTTGCCTGCCCAGAGCTCGGGTGTCGAGCACGAGAGGGGCGTTGGGGTCGAGGCGTGTCAGCGGATTCCTGCTTTCGTGCGGCATGAGAATGACGGCCGTGACTGATGGCCGATGTCCCAGGGTACCGAAGACCCGGGCGAGGTCCCAACTCGCGGCCGTCCGACCAGGGGCGGGGACCGCCGCGCGGCCGCGCCGGGTCAGTCCTCCTGGAGGCGCTTCACGAGCCGCTCGTGGACGACGTCCGGGACGAGCCCGGAGATGTCCCCCCCGAACTTCACGACCTCTTTCATCAGGCTCGACGACAGGAACGCGTACTCGGGGTTCGTCGCCATGAAGAGCGTCTCCACGCCCGCGATGCGGTGGTTCATCTGGGCCATCTGGAGCTCGTACTCGTAGTCGCTGACGGCCCGCAGCCCACGGACGATCACCGGGATGTTCTGCTCGCGGCAGTAGTCGACGGTGAGGCCGTAGAACTTGTCGACCTTGATGTTGCCGTACTCCTCCGTGACCTCGGCGATCATGTCGGCGCGCTCGTCCACGGTGAACAGGCTCTTCTTGTTCTTGTTGATCAGCACGGCGACGACCACCTCGTCATAGAGGCGGGAGGCGCGGCTGATGATGTCGAGATGGCCGTTGGTGACGGGGTCGAACGATCCCGGACAGACGACACGGCGCACGGCGCGAACCCCTTCGGTCCCGGTTTCTGACCTGCGGCGCGAACGTACCAAATCGCGTTCGGCCCGCTGCCACCCGGGCCCTCGGGTCGCTCCCCTCACCGGCCGAGCGCGTCGATGATCTCGGCGGCGATCGGCCCCGACTCGATGCCGTACCCGGGCGCCTCGGTCAGCACCGCGACGGCGTACTTCGGGTCCGAGCGCGGGCCGAACCCGATGAACCAGCGGTCGTTGTAGGACGCGCCCTCGATGTCGGCGGTCCCGGTCTTGCCGCCGAGGACCGACGTCTTCTTGAGCGACTTCCCGGTGCCGCGCTCGACGACGGCCCGCATCATGTCGCGCATCTGCCTCGCCTGGTCGGCGCTCATCGCCTCGGACAGCTCGCCGGGCGAGAACTTCTCGACCGTCCGGCCGTTCGCGGCGCGCAGCCTGTCGACCAGGCGCGGCTTCATCACGACGCCGTCGTTGAGGATCCCGGCCGCGACCAGCGCCATCTGCAGCGGCGACGCGACCGTGCTGCCCTGCCCGATGGAGCCGAGCGCGCTGAGCGACGGCTCGCCGGTCTCGGGGAACGAGCTGGCGACGCCGCGCAGGCCGGGCGCGTACCCGATCCGGTCGCCGAACCCGAACCGGGACGCCGCCTCGCGGACGCCGTCGTTGCCGGGCTTCTCCGCGCCCATGAAGGCGAACGTGGTGTTGCACGACTGCGCGTACGCCTCGGCGAGCGGGATCCGGGGCAGGTCGCAGGACCCGCCGATGTCGCCCGCGTCGTTGGCGATCGCCTGCCCGGCGCGCGGCGGCTTGTAGCTGCGTCCGGCCCTGACCTGCGTGTTCTCGCTCGCTCCCGCCCGCAGCGCGGACGCCGCGACGATGGTCTTGAACGTGGAGCCGGGCGGGAACAGCTCGTTCGCCGCCTTGTTGAGCAGCGGCTTCAGCGGCTGGTCGCCGAGCCGGTCGAACGCCTTGACGGCCTTCTGCCGGTCGAGCGTGGACACCTCGTCCGGGTCGTAGGACGGCGTCGAGGCCATGACCTTGATCGCGCCCGTCCTCGCGTCGAGCACGACCGCCGCCGCGCGCCGGGCGCCCGCGCCGCTCAGCGCGTCGTAGGCCGCCCGCTGCGCCTTCACGTCGACGGTGGACTCGACCGTCCCGCCGGGGACGTGCTTGCCGATGAGCCGGTCGACGAGGTCGGTCGTGGCGAGGCGGGCGTCGGTTCCGTCCAGGAAGTGGTTCTCGGCGTCCTCAAGGCCCGTCTGGGCGAACACGGAGAAGTAGCCGGTGACGGGCGCGAACACCGGGCCGTCCTTGTAGCGGCGCTGGTAGCGGTCGCCGCCGACCTTGTCCGACCAGGCGAGGCGCTCGCCGTCCGCGACGATCGGGCCGCGGTCGATCTTGAAGCGGTCCTCGAACTGGCGGGCGTTGAGGGGGTCGTCGCGGAGGTCCTGCGCCTCGAACCCCTGCACGTAGGTGATGTTGGCCATGAGCGCGCCGGCCATCACGAGCGCGACGATCCAGGTACGCCCAACGGCACGGTCGATGCCGGGCCTCATGGCGGGGCACCTACCCGGAAGCCGCCTTCCTCAACGGCCGATCGCGCGCCCGTACCAGAACACCGCCTCTCCGTAACGCCGCTCCCGTTCGGCTTCGTATCCGTCCGGCCATGACAACGATCGGCCGCGGGCCGCGCGTTCCACGACGACCAACGCGTCCGGCGCGGTCCAGGCGTTGTCGCGAAGGTCTTCCAGGAGGGCGGTGACGGCCTCGTCCGCGAGCGCGTAGGGAGGGTCGGCGAAGACCAGGTCGTACGGCTCGTGCGGCGGGCGCCTCACCAGGCGCTCCACCTTGTCCGCGCAGGGGGCGGCGCCCGGCAGCCCGAGCGCCGCCGCGTTCCGCCTGATCACCGCCATCGCGCGCGGATGCGACTCGACGAGCAGGGCGTGCGCCGCGCCCCTGGAGAGGCACTCGAGCCCGACCGCGCCGGACCCCGCGTACAGGTCGGCGACGCGCAGGCCGTCCAGCGGTCCGAGGAGGGCGAGGACGGTGCCGAACAGCCCTTCCCTGGCGCGGTCGCTGGTCGGCCTGGTGTCGCGTCCCGGCGGGACGTCGAGCCGCCGTCCGCCCGCGCTGCCCGCGATGACCCTGGTCATCCCCCCAGTATCGGGGCGGCGCGGCGGCGCCGCGTCCGAGACCCGGAACGGACGCCCCCGCACCCCCGATAACGGGCGTTTTCCCAAAAGATCCACAACTTGGACGCCGGTCTCTTGTGAACCTGCGCCCAAATGGCCCGATCGCTGTTCACAACGACTACGGGACGTGTAAACGTGCTCGCAGGTTGTGCAACCCAACCCCTCAGGAGAACTCTGTGCATAACGGTAGGAGACTGGCGGTGACGGCGGGGGCGGCGGTTCTCGGCATCGCGGCCATGAGCGGCGTGTCGCACGCCGAGACCTCCCAGCCCCTCGCCAAGCGGACCGCGCACCCCTCGACGACCTCGGCGCCGCTTCTCGGCCTCCGTCTGGACGCGCCGGTGAAGCACGACAAGCGGACGCACACCACGACCGCGGGGCTCTACCTCGGCGTCGGGGTGAACACGCCGGTGGTCGGCGCGGACGTCCGGCTCAAGACGCGGGCGTCGGCCGGGCCCAGCGGCGTGCGGGCGGGCGCGCGCGCCGACGCCGGTGCGTCGACCCCGGTGGGCGGCGGGCAGCGGACGCTCGCCGCCGGAAACCCGCAGCTCCTGAACGTGGGCGCCGGGGCGGGCGCGTCGCTGTCCCCGGGGAGCGCGACGCCGCTGAAGGCGAACCTGTCGGTGCACGCCTGCGTCGGCGGCTGCGCCGCCCCGACGCCGCCCACCCCGCCGACTCCCCCCGTCCCGCCGTCGCCGCCGACCCCGCCGGACACTCCCCCGCCGGGCACGCCCGCGTCGCCCGGACCGCCGTCCTCGCCGCTGCTCCCCGAGCTGCCGTCCACCCCGGGGATGGGCGCGGGCGCCGTGGCCGCCGAGATCACCCCGCCGAAGGGGCTGCCGTTCACCGGCGCCGACTCGCTGCCGCTGCTGGCGCTCGGCATCGCCGCCGTCGCGGCGGGCGGCGCGGCGGTCGCCGCGACGCGGCGGCGCGCCGTCCGCGAGTCCTGACCGGTCCTCCTGAGAAGGGCGCCTCTCCGCCGGGGAGGCGCCCTCTCGGCGTCTGAGGGCCCCGGCGTCCAGAGGGATTCGGCGTCTAGAGGGATTCCGAGCTGACGACCTTCCAGCCGCCGCCCGCGCGCTGGAGCCCGAGCCGCCGGAAGGCGACCCGGTCGGCGTCCGTGCAGCCGCCCTTGCAGACGCCGAGCGTCACCAGCGCCGTCACCCGGTCGGCCGGGCCGCCCGCGCGGAGGCCGATCTCCACCGGCGTGCCCGCCGCGACGGACGGGTCGCGGGTCACCGCGTCCAGCACGCCGTGCGCCGCCGTCCCCGGCCACTGCGCGCCCGCCGTGTCGGCGCGGGACGAGCCCGCCTTCAGCGAGAACAGGCTGTCCAGCAGCCAGCCCGCCCCCTGCTTGACCATCGTCGCGCGCATCGGGTCCTGGAGGCGGATCGGGTCGGCGTTCTCGGCGCGGACCGTCCGCTTCACGTACGCGAGGACGGTCACCCTGCCCGGCGCCGCCGTCACCACCGCCGAGTCGACGACCTCCGTCGCGACCGAGCCCTTCTTCTCCTTCAACTGCTCGCGGTAGTCGCGGGTCGCGAGCTGGCGGTCGTACTCCGTCCCGTACCGGGGCGTGGACGCGCGGTGCGCCGCCGCGACGTCCCGGTCGAGCGTCGCGTGGTCGAGGCTCAGCACCGCCTTGATCGCGTGCGCGGCCGGGGCGACCGCCTCCGCCGCCGCGGCGGGCGGCGCGGCCGGGCCGGTGTCGGCCGTCGCGGGCTTCTCCCCCGAGCCGTCCGACAGCAGCGCCCACGCCGTCGCGCCGACGGCCGCCGCGACCAGCAGCGCGACCCCGGCGGCGGCGAACCCGAGGCCCCGCCGCCCGCGCGGCGGCGGGCCGGTCGGCGGCTGGTACGGCGGGACCGTGCCGCCCGAGTCCGTCCCCATCAGCGAGCCGGGACGGCCCACGGTCGGCGGGTTCGGCGGCGTGCGCGGGTCCCCGGCGAGATGGGCGCCCGTGCTGAGCGTGTCCTGGACCGGCAGGTCGTCCGGGACGTCGCCGCTGATCAGCCGCAGCAGCACGTGCTGCGCCTCCGGCCGCCGCGCCGGGTCCTTCGCCAGGCACGACGCGACGACGCCGCGCAGCGAGTCCGGCAGCGCCGACAGGTCGGGCTCGTAGTTCAGGATCCGGTGGAACACGGCGGAGATCGTGTCGTTGCCGAACGGGTGCCGCCCGGTCGCCGCGAACAGCATCGTCGCCGCCCACGTGAACAGGTCGACGCCCGTCCCGAGGTCGGTGTTGGTGACCTGCTCGGGCGCCATGTAGGACGGCGTCCCGACCACCCCGCTGCCCTTCTTCGCCGCCGTGCCGAGCACCCGCGCGATGCCGAAGTCGATGACGCGCGGGCCGTCCGGCCCCATCAGCACGTTGGACGGCTTGAAGTCGCGGTGCAGGATGCCCGCCCGGTGGATCGCCGCGAGCGCCGTCACCGTGCCGATCGCGAGGCGGTCGAGGTTCGTCCCGGTGCGCGGGCCCTCGTCGTTGACGAGGCCGCTCAGCGACGGTCCCGGCACGTACTCGCTGACGACGTACGGCAGGTCGCCGGAGATGTCGGCGTCCACGACCTGCGCCGTGCAGAACCCCGCGACCCGTCCGATCATCGCCAGCTCGCGCTCGAACCGCGCCCGCCACTCCGGGTCGCGGACGAACCTGTCGCGCAGCAGCTTCACCGCCGCGCGGCGGCCGTCGTCCTCGTGGCGTCCCAGGAAGACGATGCTCTGCCCGCCCTCGCCGATCCGTCCGACCAGCTCGTACCGCCCCAGCCTGGCCGGGTCGTTGGGCAGCAGGGGGCCGACCGCCGTCATTGGGAGCTCCTCCGTCGCATGCGAACCCGCGCTACATGTCAGACGTCTGTGACCAACCGTGTGTTCTCAGTATCCAACGGGGGGAACGCCCCAGAGAACCTTCCGCACGCGTCACTTCGGCGTCGGACGCCAGGTCTTTTCAGCGTCAGGTCTTTTCAGCGTCAGGTCTTTTCGAGGAAGTCGGCGCGCTCCTCGTCCAGGAGGGACGCGAGGACGGTCGCCAGGCCCGGATGGTCCGCGAGGTCGGGATCGGACTCGACCAGCGCGGTCGCCTCGTCGCGGGCGTCGCGGATGACGTCCTCGTCCTTCTGGAGGGTGAGCAGGCGGAGGCTGGACGTGCGGCCCGCCTGCGCCGCGCCGAGCACGTCCCCCTCGCGACGCTGCTCCAGGTCGAGCCGGGACAGGGCGAAGCCGTCCGTCGTGGACGCGACCGCCGCGAGCCGCTCGCGCGACTTGCCGCCGGGCTCGGCGTCGGTGACGAGGAGGCACAGCCCGGGGAGGGTGCCGCGTCCCACCCGGCCGCGGAGCTGGTGGAGCTGGGAGACGCCGAACCGGTCGGCGTCCATGATGACCATGACGGTGGCGTTCGGGACGTCCACGCCGACCTCGATGACCGTGGTGGCGAGCAGGACGTCCAGGTCGCGGTCGGTGAAGCGGCGCATCACCGAGTCCTTCTCGTCGGGATGCAGCTTGCCATGCAGGACGCCGATCCGCAGCCCGTCGAGCAGCTCCTCCAGCTTCGGCAGCACCTCCATGATCCCGAGCGGGGAGCGGCGGCCCTCCTCGTCCGCCGCGACGGCGTCGCCCTCGTCGCCCTCCTGCTCGCCGATGCGCGGGCAGACGATGTAGATCTGGCGGCCCTGCGCGGCCTCCTCCTTGATGCGCTCCCAGGTGCGGGCGAGGAACGCGGGCTTCTCCGGCGGCACCACGTGCGTCTGGATCTCCGACCGGCCCGCCGGGAGCTGCCCGAGGACGGACGTCTCCAGGTCGCCGAACACCGTCATCGCCACCGTGCGCGGGATCGGCGTCGCCGTCATGACGAGGACGTGCGGCCGCCCGCCGCCGGTCTTCTCGCGCAGCGCGTCCCGCTGCTCGACGCCGAAGCGGTGCTGCTCGTCCACGACGACGAGGCCGAGGTCGGCGAACTGGACGGTCTCCTGCAGCAGCGCGTGCGTGCCGACGACGATGCCCGCCGCGCCGGACGCCGCGTCCAGCAGGGCGGCCTTGCGCGCCTTCGCGCCCAGCGACCCGGTGAGCAGCGCGACCCGCGTCGCGTTCTCGGCGCCGCCGATCTGCCCGGCCTCGGCGAGGTCGCCGAGCATGCCGGTGATCGACCGGTAGTGCTGCTGCGCGAGCACCTCGGTCGGCGCGAGCAGCGCCGCCTGCCCGCCGCCGTCCACGACCTGGAGCATCGCCCGCAACGCGACCACGGTCTTACCGGCGCCCACGTCGCCTTGGAGGAGGCGGTGCATGGGGTGTTCGACGGCCAGGTCGGCGGCGATCTCGTCGCCCACCTGGCGCTGGCCCTTGGTCAGCTCGAACGGGAGGCGGGCGTCGAACTCGGCCAGGAGTCCGCCGAAGGACGGGGGGCGCGGGGTGGCCGGGAGCGCGGCGGCGGCGAGGCGGCGCTGGGCGAGCGCGACCTGGACGACGAACGCCTCGTCCCATTTGAGGCGGGCCTTGGCGCGGCCGAGCTCGTCCCAACTTCGCGGGCGGTGGATGCCCTCGTACGCCTCGCGCAGGCCGATCAGGGTGCGGCGGCGCAGCAGCGCGCCGGGCATCGGGTCGGCGGGCAGGGTCAGCTGGTCGAGGACCATGCCGACGGACGTCCCGATCGTCTCGATCGGGAGCGTCTTCGTGGACGGGTAGATCGGGATGATCTCGTCCGCCCACTCCTGCGCGGCCTCCTCGGCGGTCGTCTCGTGGACGACCTTGTACTGCGGGTGGGCGAGCTGGCGCACCGGGCGCCCGCTGCGCGGCCGGTAGGTGCTGATCTTCCCGGCGAACAGGCCGCGGGTGCCGGGCGACAGGTCCTTCTCCGGGCGGTAGGACCCCTTGCGGCCGAAGAAGCTCAGCTTGAGCTCGCCCGTCCCGTCCGTGACGGTGATCTCCAGGACGTAGCCGGGGCTGCGGTTGAGGCTGCGGCCCTGCACCTTCACGACCTCCGCCATGACGGTGACGTGCTCACCGTCCTCCAGGCCGCTGAGCTGGGTCAGCTCGCCGCGGTGCGCGTAACGGCGCGGGTAGTGGTGCAGGAGGTCGCCGACGGTGCGCAGGTCGAGGCCCTTGTCCAGGGCCTTGGCCGTCTTGTCGCCGAGGACGTCGCGCAACGGCTCGTCGAGGTTCGCCACGCAGTCTTTTCTAGCCCAAAGCGGCGGCGCGTATCACTCGACGCCCTATTCCACGCCGACGAGGAGCGGGTATTTCTCCTGGCCGCCGTCGTAGACCCCCGCCTCCACGTCGGGATGGACGGCGCGCAGATGCTCTTCGAGGACGGCGGCGAGGCCGGGCGGCGCGTCCCGCCCGGTGATCAGCGTGACCAGTTCCCCGCCGCCGGACAGCATCCGGTCGAGGACGCGCCGGGCCACCTCCGCGACGTCCGCGCCGATCGTCGCGACGTCGCCCTCGATCAGCCCGAGGACGTCGCCCCGCCGGCACAGCCCGACGCTCGTCACCGCCTCCCGCGCGGCGACCTCCAGGCGGCCGAAGCGGGTCGCGCCCGCCGCGCGGGTCATCTCGATCACGTCCTCGCCGAAGCGGCGCAGCGGGTCGTGCACCGCGAGCGCCGCCAGCGCCTGGACGGACGCCTTCGCGGGCACCACCTCGATCCGCGCCCCCGCGTCCCGGGCGCGCTCGGCGGCGGCCTCGGCCAGGGCGAGGACCTCCGGCCCGTCCGGCAGGACGGCCACCTCGTCGCCCGCCGCGAGGATCGCCTCGGCCAGCACCGCGAGCGGCGGCGCGGTACCCGGCGGGCGCCGGACGACCCGCGCGCCGCTCTCCTCGAACAGCGCGGCGAGGCCGTCGGCGGCGGTCACCGCGACGACCGCGCGGCCGGTGCACGGCGCGTGCAGCTCGCCGGGTGCGGCGTGCAGGTACGTGACGCGGATCCGGTGCGGACGGCCCGCGTCGAGCCCCGCCTCGACGGCGGCTCCGGCGTCGTCCACATGGACGTGGACGTTCCACAGGCCGTCCCCGCCGACCACGACGAGGGAGTCGCCGAGGGCGTCGAGCCGTTCGCGCAGCGGATGGACGGCGTCGTCGGGCGCGTCCAGCAGGTACATGACCTCGTAGCCGGGCCCGGACGGCGCGGCGGGCGCCGGGGCTCTCGCGCCGGGCGCGCGGGCCGGGACCTCGTAGCGCTCCGGGTACTCGTCGGTGAGCACGGCCGCGAGGGCGTCGAGGACGACGCAGAGCCCGGCGGCGCCCGCGTCCACGACGCCCGCGCGGGCGAGGACGTCGAGCTGACCGGTCGTGGCGCGCAGCGCGCGGCGGGCGCCGCCCGCGGCGGCGCGGGAGACGCCCGCGAGATCGGCTCCGGCGGACGCGCCCGCGGACGCCGACGCGGCGAGCACGCTCAGGACCGTGCCCTCGACGGGATGCTCGACCGCGCCCCTGGCCAGCGCGGACGCGTGCGCCAGCGCCGCTGAGAGCGCGGCGCCGCCGGGCGGCGCGTCCAGCGGGCCGAGGACGTCGGCGAGCCCGCGGAACACCTGGCTGAGGATCACCCCGGAGTTGCCCCGCGCGCCGAGCAGCGCGCCCCGCGCCAGCGCCCGCCACGTGTCCGGGGCGCCCGCGCCGGGCGGGAGCGCGTCCAGCGCGTCCGCCGCCGCGCGGACGGTCAGGTGCAGGTTGGTGCCGGTGTCGCCGTCCGGGACGGGGAACACGTTCAGCGCGTCGATCTCCGTCCGGACGCGGCCGAGCGCGTCCGCCGCGAGCCCGCACCACCGGCGCACCGCCGCGCCGTCGAGCACCTCGCCCAACGCCCGCCCCCTCCCGCCGCCGCTCCGGCCGTGCTCGTGGCGGCGGCCGATTCGCCTACCCGACGCGCCGTCGGCTACTCTGATCCATGCGCCTCGTCCGGGGCGCTCGTCAGTGAGCACCCATGATGCCCGGTTCGCCCGCCTGCGGCCGCCGGGGCGGCGCTCCGTCAGAGCATCGACACCACTTGGAGTTTCCCGTGGCTTCCGTCTGCGACGTCTGCGGCAAGGGACCCGGTTTCGGCATGCGCGTCTCCCACTCGCACCGCCGCACCCCGCGCCGCTGGAACCCCAACATCCAGCGCGTGCGCGCCGTCGTGAACGGCGCCACCAAGCGGATCAACGCCTGCACGTCCTGCATCAAGGCCGGCAAGGTCGTCAAGCCGACCGTCTGAGGTCCGCCCCAGCCACCAGGCTTTCAAGCCAGTCCATCGGATCCGCCGATGGACTGGCTTTTGCATGTCCTGAATGAGCACGCGCCCGGTCAGGCGCGGACGGTCAGCCGCACCCGGGCGGTCGGCCATCCGGGCGGGAGCGGCCGGTCAGGGGCGCCAGTGCCAGGCGTGGTCCACCGGGCCGATGCCCGCGCCGAGGGGGAAGCCCGCCGCGATGGCGCCGGTCACGTACTCCTTCGCCGCCGCCACCGCCGCCGGGACGTCGTCGCCGAGCGCCAGCCGGGACGCGATCGCCGAGGCGAGCGTGCAGCCCGTCCCGTGCGTGTGCCGGTTGTCGTGCCGGGGCGCGGTGAAGCGGTGCTCGCGCTCCCCGTCGAACAGCAGGTCGGCGGGCTCGCCCGGCAGGTGCCCGCCCTTGATCAGCACCCAGCGGGGGCCCAGCGCCTTGACCGCCTCGGCCGCCTCGCGCAGCCCCGACTCGTCCACGACCTTGACGCCGGTGAGCTGCTCCACCTCGTAGAGGTTGGGCGTGACGACGGTCGCGGCCGGGATCAGCGCCGAGCGGACGGCGTGCACCGCGTCCGGCGCGAGCAGCGAGTCGCCGTGCTTGGACACCCCGACCGGGTCGACGACGGCGGGCGCGTCCGACGCCGCCAGCGCCTCCGCGACGATCTCGACCAGGCCGCTGGACGCGAGCATCCCCGTCTTGATCGCGTGCACCCCGATGTCGGACAGGACGGAGTCGAGCTGCGCGCGCACCGCCTCCGGCGGCAGTTCCCAGTACCCCTGGACGCCGAGCGAGTTCTGCGCGGTGACGGCCGCGACGACGCTCATCCCGTGGACGCCCAGGGCGAGCATGGTCTTCAGGTCGGCCTGGATTCCGGCGCCACCGCCCGAGTCCGACCCCGCGATCGTGAGCACGAGCGGGGGCGCCTGGACCGGCGGAACGGGCAAAGCGGACGGGGTGGGCGTCATGGCGTCCAGCTTATGGCGTCATGGCGGCCCAGGCCCTAGCCGGGCGGGCTCAGACCAGGGAGCAGGGGTTGCTGTTCATGACGCAGGTCGACGGCTTCGCGGGCGTCCCCTTCGCGGCGAAGACGATCCGCACGCTGGCGCCGGGCGCGATCGCCGCGCGGCCGCGGACGAACGGGACCTGCCCCGTCCGGACGACGGTCGCCCCGCTCACCGCCGTGACCGAGGCGCTGTCGATCTTGAAGGCGAGCGCCCACTTGGCGACCGGCTGCGGGCCCTTGTTGGCGATCGTCGCGGTGAAGGTGAACCCGCCGGGCTTGCGGGACGCGACCCGGAACGCGACGACGAGCCCGTCCGGGCGGGCCGCGCCGCGGCTGGCGCGCTCGCCGGGCCCGCGCTGGGAGACCTGGTTGTCGCGCGGGTCGGGCTGCGAGTCGTGCGCGGGGGCGCCGCCCGCGAAGTTGAGGGAGATCTGCTGCGTGCTCAGCGCGTAGGCGACGATCCCGACCGCGATGACGAGCGCGACGATCGGCAGCATCGGGACGGGCAGCACCGAGAGGAGCTTGAGCCGCCCCCGCCCGCCCGGCTTCTCGGACGGCTCGGGCGTCTCGGCCCACGGCTCGCCGAAGTCGGGGGGTGGACCCCCCTGGTAGTCCCCCGGGAGCGGCTCGAACCCGTAGTCGTACGGCGGGTCGTCCGGGTATCCGGGAGCGGGGCCCGTCGAGGTGGTCTCGTGCGGCGACACGTAGAGCCGGTCGTCGGTCGGGCCTGAGTATGCGTCGAAGGGCGGTGCGGGCGGAGCCCCGTAGTACGAGCCCTGGGACGTGCGGGCGTCCGGTGCGGGCTCGTCATCCGGTTGACCGAGCTTGGTGTGTCGTCCCATCCCATCCCTCTTCGATCACACGGATGTATACCAAACCCTCACCAACCATGCCTACAAGACACGTCAACACGCACGTAAGGACGCCCGCCGCGCGGGGCCTCTCACGTCGGGAAATGATCCCATGCGCCGGGTGGTGGCTCGCGCCCGTCCACACGGACACCTGTCCCTTCGGTGACGGTCCCGATCCGCGTCCAGGAGGGCGGCAGGGCGGCTCCGGCGGGGAACGTCCCGGCGAAGGCGTGGTCCTCGCCGCCGGTGAGGGCGAGCCGGAGCCCGTCCGGCCCGAGGACCGCCGGGACGGGCACCGCCGCCGAGTCGAGGTCGACCCGGACGCCGCTCGCCGCCGCGATGTGCCCGAGGTCCTGGACGAGCCCGTCGCTCACGTCCAGCAGCGCGGTCGCCCCGGCCGCCCGCGCCTCCGCCCCCGCCGCGTACGGGGGGCGCGGCCGCCGGTGCGCCTCGGTCAGCTCGGCGGGGCCGTCGCGGCCGGCGGCGAGCAGCGCGAGGCCGGCCGCGGCGAACCCGAGCCGGCCGCGCACGGCCACGGCGTCGCCCGGCCGCGCCCCGGCGCGGGTGAGCGGCGGCGCGCCGCCGAGGTCGCCGAGCGCGGTGACGGCGAGGGTGACCTCCGGCGCGGCGACGACGTCCCCGCCCGCGACCGACGCCCCGGCCGCCCGGCACTCGTGCGCGAGCCCGTCGTAGAGCCGCTCCGCCCATTCGGCGTCCGTCGCGGACGGCGCGGCGAACCCGACGAGCAGCGCGGTCGGGCGGGCGCCCATCGCGACGACGTCGGCGAGGTTCTGCGCGGCGGCCTTGCGGCCGATGTCGTAGGGCCCGGACCAGTCGCGGCGGAAGTGGCGGCCCTCGACGAGGACGTCCGTGGTGGCGACGACACGCCCGTCCGGCGCGGAGATCACGGCCGCGTCGTCGCCCGGCCCGAGCCGGACGGCCGGGCCCTGCGGGAGCCGCCGGGTCAGCCTGGCGATCAGCGCGAACTCCCCCAGGTCACCGATCGTCCCCATCTCGCCGATTCCCCCTGTTCCACGCGTGCCGGACGCGGCCGTCCGGCCCGCGCGCCCCCCACCGCCCGCCGCGGCGCGTAACACGATACGGTGAACCGTCCGACGTAGATTCTCCGCCCGGGGAGGACGTGATGGTGCAGGCCTACATCCTCATCCAGACTGAAGTCGGCAAGGCGGCCGAGGTGGCCGGCCACATCTCCGGCATGACGGGCGTCACGCTGGCGGAGGACGTCACGGGCCCCTATGACGTGATCGTCCGAGCGGAGGCGCGGAATGTGGACGAGCTGGGCAAGCTCGTCGTCGCGCAGATCCAGTCGGTCGAAGGCATCACGCGCACCCTCACCTGCCCGATTGTCCATATCTGAGGCGTCGCCCCCGCGGCTTCGCGGGGCGCGGGCGGTGGCCGTGCTCGGCGTGCTGGCGCTGCTGGCCGCGGCGTGCGGCGAGGGCGCCGTGCGGGTGCCCGTCCCGGGGCCGGACGCGGCGACGCGGCGGCTGTGCGAGGGCCTCCGGCTCCCCGAGAAGGTGCGCGGCCTGGAGCGCCGCGACGCCTCCCCCGACTCGCCGCTGACCGCCGCCTGGGGCTCCCCCGCGATCGCGCTGCGCTGCGGGGTGCCGCGGCCGGCCGCGCTCCGCCCCGAGTCCCAGCTCGTGACGATCAACGGCATCGACTGGTTCGGGCAGCCGGCCGACCGTCCGGTGACGTTCACCGCGGTCGCGCGGCAGGCGTACGTCGAGGTGACGGTACCGCCCAAGTACAACCCGGCCGGGGACGCGCTGATCGAGCTCGGCCCGTCGATCAAGGCGACGATCCCGCAGAAGCCCGAGGGCCAGATCTGAGCGTCCCGAGCGGTCATCCGGCGGCGTCGGGCAGGATCAGCTCCGCCATCTCGGCGAGCCGGTCGGCCATGCGCCCGTAGGACGGGTAGCCCATCCCCGCGTGGACGAGCGCCGGTGCAGGCGGCGGCGAGTTCGGGCTCGTCCGACACCGGCAGCGCGATCTCCCGCAGGACGGCGGTCACGCGCTCGCGGAGGGCGCCGTCTCGGTGAGGCGGCGCCGCGTCGCCTCGACCACCGGGGACTCGTTCCTGGACACGTGTCCGGACGTTAGTTCGGGGGGAGCCGGGCGGCAAGCCGGTGGGGCGGGTGGGAGTCGAACCCACTCAGCGCGTGGCACTTGGTTTACAGCCAAGCCCGACTCTCCGACGTCGGCGCCGCCCCGTGCGCGAGGCCCCCGGGACCCGCGCCAGTACCTCCGGAGGGATTCGAACCCACACCACACGGCACCTCATGCCGCTGTCTCTGCCATTGGACTACGGAGGCTTGCGTACGGCCCCCGGGATTCGAACCCGGAACAACCACTTCCTGAGAGTGGCCTCTCTGCCAATTGGAGTAGAGCCGCGTGAAAGCAATTCGCGTGAGGCGGCGTCACTCGCGGCGACTCGGCCGGGAAGGGCCTCTAGGAGGCGGGATACCGGCCGGGGCGGGCGTGCGACGCCGAGGGCAGTCGAAGTCGATACTGCTCCAGAGCCATGGCCGGTCCTCCTCTCGGAGCCTCGTGTTTCGGGCTGACGTCGTCCACGATGCCATCGCCGCGCGAATGGCCGCAACGCAATTATTCGACCCTTCGCGGGAGCGGTCGCGCGGAGCCGGGTGGTCGAAGTCAGGGGGCGGTATGGCGGTCGGAATCGGCCAGGAGAGGATGGCGGCGGTGTCGGCGGCGTCGGCGGAGGAGAGGCGGTCGGTTCATGGCAGTGGGGTTCATCGGGCTGGGGCAGATGGGCGCGCCGATGGCGGCGCGCCTCGCCGGGCGGGGCCTCGTCGTCTATGACGCCCGCCCGGAGGCGATGACGCCGCTCGTGGGGGTGGGCGCGCGGGCGGCGCGGAGCGTCGCGGACGTCGCCGCGCACGCCGAACTCGTGTCCGTCATGGTGCGGGACGACGCGCAGGTGCGCGAGGTCGGCGAGGAGGTGCTGGCGAGCGCGCAGCCTGGAACGGTCCTCGCGATCCACTCGACGATCCGCGCGGAAACGGCCGAGGACCTCGCCGAACGCGCCCTCCGGTACGACATCCACGTCGTGGACGCGCCGGTCAGCGGCGGCTCCGCCGGAGCCGGCGCGGGCACCCTCGCGGTCATGGTCGGCGGGACGCAGGAGGCGTTCGACCGCTGCCGCGAGCCGTTCGGGACGTGGGCGGACCTCGTCCTGCGCATGGGCCCGGTCGGCGCGGGCACCCGCGCGAAGCTCGCCCGGAACCTGCTGCACTACGTCGCGTACACGGCCGCCGCGGAGGCGCAGCGGCTGGCCGAGGCGGCGGGGGTGCCGCTGCGCGAACTCGGGCGGGTGGTCCGGCACACGGACGCGATCACCGGCGGGCCCGGCATGCTCATGCTCCGCGACACGACCGCGCCGCTCAAGCCGGACGACGACCTCTACGACACGCTGCGGCACGTCCGCGACCTCGGCGAGAAGGACCTGGCCCTCGCCCTGGAGCTGGCGGACGAACTGGACGTCGACCTCCCGCTCACCCGCCTCGCCCGGGAGAAGCTGTCCCCCGAACTCGGCCTGCCGGATGCGTCCGACTAAATCCAACTAAAGGGGAACCTAGGCGGGCTTGTTAGCGTCCAAGGTCAATGCGTGGACGCACACTCGCATCGTCCGTGACAGCGCTCGCCCTGGCCGGGACGGCCGGATGCGGCGGCTCCCCCGGCGACGCGCCCCGCCCCGCCCCGCCGGGGCCGGAGGTCCGGCTCGTCGCCTACGACGGCTGCGACGCCCTCCTCGACGGCCTGCGCCGCGCGACGGCCGACCAGGTCGGCCCGTACGGGCTGGGCGGCCCCGGCATGATGCCGCTCGAGGGCGACACCGCGCTGCGCAAGGGGCCGGCGGCGGCGCAGCCGGGCGTCCCGAACGCGGCGCCGCCGCCGGGCACGCCGCAGCACTCCACCACCAACTCGCACGAGCCGGGCGCGGACGAGCCCGACCTCGTCAAGACCGACGGCCGCCGCATCGTGACCGTGACCGGCGGCGAGCTGCGCGTCATCGACCCGGCGACCCGCAGGGTCGCGCACACCATGGACCTCCCCGGCTCCGGCGGCGCCTTCCGCGGCGGCGACGCGCAGCTCCTGCTCAGCGGCGACCGCGCGCTCGTGACGACCCAGCAGACGGCCATGCTCCCGATGGAGCGGCGTCCCCTCCCCGGGCCCGGCGGGTTCGACGACCTGCCGACGCCGACCCCCGTGCCGACCACGCGGCTTACGCTCGTCGACCTGTCCGCCGCCCCGAAGGTCATCGGGACGATGACCACCGAAGCCGGCTACGTCGACGCGCGGCAGACCGGCTCGACGGTGCGGGTCGTGATGCGGTCCACGCCGCGGATCCAGTTCCCCGGCGGGAACGGAGGCAAGGGCGAGAAGCAGGCGATCGAGGCGAACCGCGCCGCCGTGCTGAAAGCACCGCTCGACGCCTGGCTGCCGTCCTTCCGGACGGACGACGGCGGCGGCCGCGCCGCGACGTACCGGAGCCCGTGCGACCAGGTGAGCCGCCCGTCCTCGTACGCGGGGTCGTCGCTGCTGTCAGTGCTGACGTTCGACCTGGCGAAGGGACTCGGCGACCCGAAGGCCATCGCCGTCGCCGCCGACGGGACGACCGTCTACGGCAACGGGAAGAGCCTCTACGTCACCGGCACTCCCCCGACCCCGTACACGTGGAACTCGCCCCCTCGCGCCCCCGAGCCGCGCACCGACATCTACAAGTTCGACGTCGCCGGGACGGAACGCCCCCGCTACGTCGCGTCCGGCTCGGTGAAGGGCTTCCTGCTCAACCAGTACTCGCTGTCCGAACTGGACGGGAACCTGCGCCTGGCGACGACCACCAGCCAGATCGACACGCGGGAGCGCAAATCCGAGAGCGCGGTGTACGTCCTCGCGCAGCACGGCGCACGACTCGACGAGATCGGCCGCGTCGGCGGGCTCGGCAAGGGCGAGCGGATCTACTCCGTCCGGTTCCTCGGAACGACCGCCTACGTCGTGACGTTCCGCCAGGTCGACCCGCTCTACACGCTCGACCTGAAGGACCCGAGGCGGCCCCGGCTCGGCGGCGAGCTGAAGATCACCGGATACTCCGCGTACCTGCACCCGCTGGCGGACGGGCGGCTGCTCGGCGTCGGCCGGGACGCGGACGCATCCGGCCGCACACTCGGGCTCCAGGTCTCGCTGTTCGACGTGTCCGGCGCGCAACCTCGCAAGGTCGCCTCCTACCGGCTGCCGGACGAGTCGTCCCAGGCCGAGTTCGAGCCGCACGCGTTCCTGTACTGGCCGCAGTCCGGCCTCACCGTCATCCCGGTGATGAACCCCGGCGGCGGGACGAGCGAGGCCCTCGTCCTCAAGATCGGCGGGACGTCCATCACCAGGGCGGGGGCGGTCCGCCACCCGGACGGCGAGCGGTTCGGCAACGGCGTGAAGCGCTCGCTCGTCGTCGGGAACACCCTCTGGACGTTCTCCGACGACGGCGCCCGCGCCACCGACGCCGCCACGCTCAAGAACGCCGCGTGGCTGCCGTTCCGATGAAGAGGATCAGCGGAGGCCGGTGGAGCGGCCCAGCGCGGTCTGGATGAGCCGGTCGACGAGCGCCGGGTAGTCGAGCCCGGTCGCCGCCCACATCTGCGGGAACGCCGACGCCGGGGTGAAGCCCGGCATCGTGTTGATCTCGTTGAGGACCCAGCCGCCGTCCGGCGTGTGGAAGAAGTCGACCCGGGCGAGGCCCTCGCAGTCGAGCGCGTCGAACGCCTGCACGGCGATCCGGCGGACCTCCTCGATCGCGGCGGGCGGCAGGTCGGGCGGGATCGCCATGCTGGTCGCGCCGTCGAGGTACTTGGTCTCGAAGTCGTAGAAGTCGTGGCCGCCCGCCATCAGCACCTCGGCGGGCAGGCTGGCCTCGGCCGGGCCGTCGTCCAGGCCCTGGAGGACGCCGCACTCGATCTCGCGTCCCTCGACCGCCGCCTCCACGACGACCTTCGGGTCGTGCTCGCGAGCCGCGTCGACCGCGGCCTCGAGGTCGGCCTCGTCGGTGACGCGGCTGATGCCCATGCTCGACCCGGCGCGGGCCGGCTTGACGAACACCGCGCGGCCGTCCGCGAGCCCCAGCTCCTTGATCTCGTCGATCTTGCGCTTGCGCTCGCGCCGCCACTCCCGGTCGCCGACCAGGACGTACGGGCCGACGGGCAGGCCGCGCGCCTGCCAGACGAGCTTCATGAACCCCTTGTCCATGCCGACCGCGCTCGCCAGCACCCCGGCGCCGACGTACCGGACGCCCGCGAGGTCGAGGAGGCCCTGGATGGTGCCGTCCTCGCCGTAGGGGCCGTGCAGCAGCGGCAGCACGACGTCCACGTCGCCGAGCGTCTGCGGGACCTTGCCCTGCTCGACGACGATCAGGCCGCGGCTGTCCGGGTCGAACGGCAGCGCGAGGACGCCGCCGGAGCCCGTCACCTCGGGCAGCCGCCCGTCCTCGATGGCGAGCCGCAGGTCGGCGGGCGCGAGGACCCAGCGGCCGTCGCGGGCGATGCCGATCGGCACCACCTCGTACCGGTCCCGGTCGATGGCGGCCATGACGGCCCCCGCGGTGACGCAGGAGATCGCGTGCTCGGAGCTGCGTCCGCCGAAGACGACGGCCACGCGCGTCTTTGAAACCTGGGACATGAGGCCCGACCCTATCGGTGATCAGTCCGCGGCGGCCATGAGCGGGCCGCCCGCGCTCGCGCCCCGCCGGCGCGGGTCATACCCCGTACCGCTCGGGCTTCGGGGAGCGCGAGATCAGCGAGATCGCCGCCTCCTTGATGGGCATGCCGTGGTGCAGGACGGCGGTGACCGCCTCCGTGATCGGCATCTCCACGTTGTGCTTGCGGGCGAGCTCCAGCACCGGCTCGGACGACTTCACGCCCTCCGCCGTCTGCCTGGTGACGGCGACGACCTCGTCCAGCGTCATGCCGCGCCCGAGGTTCACGCCGAACGTCCGGTTGCGCGACAGCGGCGACATGCACGTGCCGACGAGGTCGCCCATCCCGGCGAGGCCCGCGAAGGTGTGCTCGTCCGCGCCGAGCGCCGCGCCCAGCCGGGCGATCTCGGCGAGCCCGCGGGTCATCAGCACCGCCTGCGTGCTCGCGCCGAACCCGAGCCCGGCCGCCATCCCGACGCACAGCGCGACGATGTTCTTCACCGCGCCGCCGAGCTCGCAGCCGACCACGTCCGTGGACGTGTACACGCGGAAGTACGGCGTCATCGTCGCGGCCTGGAGGCGCTGGGCGACGGTCTCGTCCGCGCAGCCCGCGACGGCCGCGCCCGGCTCGCCGGTCGCGATCTCGCGCGCCAGGTTCGGCCCGCTGAACAGCGCGACCCGATCCTCGGGGACGTCGGCGACCTCCCGGATCACCTCCGACATCCGCCGCGCCGTGCCGAGTTCGACGCCCTTCATCAGGCTGACGAGCACCGCGTCCGGCGGCAGCAGCGGCACCCACGCGGCGAGGTTGTGCCGGAGCGTCTGCGCCGGGACGGCCAGCGCGACGAAGTCGGCGCCGCGCAGCGCCTCCGCCGGGTCGAGCGTCGCCCGGACGGCCTCCGGCAGCGTCACGTCGGGCAGGTAGTCGGGGTTCTCGTGCCGCTCGTTCACCGCCTGGACGATCTCCGGGCGGCGGCCCCACAGCACGACCTCGCCGCCCGCGTCGCTGAGCAGCTTGGTGAACGTCGTCCCCCAGGACCCGGCCCCCATCACGGCCGTGCGGAACGTCACGAGCCGTCCGCCTTCCGCTCGGCGGCGGTCTCCCGGCCGGGGGCGGCCTGCTCGGGCACGGCGGGCTTGAACGCCTCGGCCGCCGCGCGACGCCGCTCCTCCAGGACGCGGTGGTGGTCGTAGCGCTCCTTCGGCGGCTGCTCGCCGCGGATCCCGGCGAGCAGGGCGGTGATCGCGGCCATGACCTCGTCGGTGGCGGCGCGGAGCGTCTCGCGGGTGAGCGGCCGTCCGGCGTACCGCGACAGGTCGACGGGCGGCCCGGCGACGACCTTCATCGTCTTGCGGGGGAACGGGTGGAGGCCCTTCTTGAGGGTCGCGGCCAGGCCCGTCTGCTCGCCCTTCTTGTAGGGCAGCAGCTCGTGCGCGCCCCAGCTCGCCACCGGGACGACCTTCGCGCCCGTGGACAGCGCCATCCGCGCCACACCCGTCTGCCCGGTCATCGGCCACAGCTCGGGGTCACGGGTGCAGGTGCCTTCCGGGTAGAACACGAGGCACTCGCCGTCCCGCAGGGCCTGCTCGGCGTCCTTGAGGGCGTGCGCCGGGTCGTCGCTGTCGCGGTGGACGGGGATCTGCCCCGTGCCGCGCAGCATGCTCTTGACGACCATCGTGTCGAACAGCGTGGACTTGGCCAGGAACACGGGGAAGCGGCCGGACTCGTACACGAAGTGGGCGAGCGCCAGCGGATCGGACTCGGAGATGTGGTTGGCGGCGATGATGACGCCGCCCTCCCCGGGCACGTTCTCCCGGCCCCGCCAGTCGCGCTTCAGCAGGCCGAACAGCAGCGGGCGCAGGATGCCGACCGTGAGCCCGCGCCAGGCGGGCGAATATCCGTGGCTCATGCCCCCTCCTCGTTCACTCCCCACACCCCGCGGCGAACGCGGGGTGTCCTCAAGTGTCGCGGTTACGTGCGCATAGTGTCGAGTTGCCATGTCTACCGCAGCGCGCAGCGCGCTTGATCTCCGTTGGTCGCTCGTGGTGCCGGTCAAGGTGCTGGCCAGGGCGAAGACCCGCATGTCCGGTGCGGCGGGGCCGCTCCGCGAGCCGCTCGCGCTCGCCGTGGCGACCGACACGGTCGCGGCGGCGCTGCGCTGCGACCGGGTCCGCACCGTGATCGTCGTCACCGACGACCCCCTTCCCGCCGCGGACCTCGCCGCGCTCGGCGCCCGCGTCGTGCCGGACGTCCCGGACGCCGGGCTGAACCCGGCCCTCGTGCACGGCGCCGGCCGGGGCCGCGAACTGGCCCCCGGCGCGGGCGTCGGAGCGCTCTCCGCCGACCTGCCCGCTTTGCGCCCTCTTGAACTCGCCCGGGTGCTGGACGCGGCCGCAGAGGCGCCGGAGGCGTTCGTCCCGGACGCGGCCGGAACGGGGACGACCCTGTACACGGCGCGTCCCGGCGTCCCGTTCGCGCCCGCCTTCGGCGCCGACTCGCGCGCCGCGCACCGCGCCCGCGGGGCCCGCGAGATCGTCCTGCCGGGGACCGACACCGTCCGGCAGGACGTCGACACCCTCGACGACCTCCGCGCCGCGCTCGCCCTCGGCGCGGGGCCGCGCACGTCCGCCGTCGCGGCGCGGCTGCCCGCGCTGGCCTAGCATTCGGCTCATGCAGGCGACGGTGAAGGCGTTCGACGCGGACACCCGGTCGGGCAGCGTGCTGCTCGACGACGGGACGGAGCTGCCCTTCGACGCGGCCGCGTTCGCGGCGGGCGGGCTGCTGCGGCTGCGGTTCGGGCAGCGGGTGAACCTCGCGGTCGACGGCGACCGGATCGCGGTCGTCACGCTGTCGACGTTCCCGCTGCCGCCCCGCTGAGCGCCCCGGAGACGCGACAGCGCCCGGGTCCCGTCAGCACGGGCCCGGGCGCTGGCGCGGCGAGCTACTTCTTGCCGGGCTACTTCTTGCCGGCCACCAGGTTCTTGAAGTCGGCGCCCGCCTTGAACTTCGGCACGGACGTCGCGGGAACCTCGATGGTCTTGCCCGTTGCGGGATTGCGGGCCGTACGGGCAGGCCGGTCGGCCTTCTCGAACGAACCGAACCCCGTGATGGCGACCTTGTCGCCCTTGGCGACGGCGGTCTGGATCGCCTCCAGGATGGCGTCGACGGCCTCGGCTGCGGCCTTCTTGCTGCCCAGCCGGTCAGAGATGGCGTCGACCAGCTCACGCTTGTTCATGGGTTACTCCTCTAGTTCCCCCCTTGCCCGAACGAAACTAAGGGACCCTCAGCATGGACACAATCACCTGCACGCACGAGTTGGCGTGTCGCTGGCGTTTTTGTCGGCCTCGCCCCCGTCTCGCCGGGTGACCGGACCGGATCCGGCCACTGCGCACGCTAACCGACGTCGGGGGCCTCGTGGAAATCGGCGAGGAACGTCTCCAGCCTCCGTGAGGCCAGTTCGGGGTCGCGTTTCGCCAGATCGGTGATCGCCAGGAGATGGCGGATGAGCCGCCGCCGGTCGTCCGGCGGCAGCGGCGCCACGGCCCGGTGAGCGTCGCGCAGCCGCCGCGCGAGCTCGGTCAGGGCCGGGTCGTCCCACTGCGGCTCGGTCCGTGGGACCGTGCTCAATTCATCCCCCCAAACGGTCGGACGGTGTGTTCGCACTAAGGGAATTCTCCCCGTTCGACATCGCCGGTCGTCCACCAGGGGGCGAAAAGGGGTCCGGCCCGCCGTCGCGGAGGACGGCGGGCCAGGCGAAACGCGCTGCGCCCGCGAGGGCGCCGGAGCGCTACAGCGTGACGGGAAGCCAGGGGGTGCGCCCGGCCTCGTAGTCGTTGATCGCGTCGGCGTGGCGGAGGGTGAGGCCGATGTCGTCCAGGCCCTCCAGGAGGCGCCAGCGGGTGTAGTCGTCGATCTCGAAGGCGGCGGTGCGGCCGTCCCAGCGGACCTCGCGCTTCTCCAGGTCGACCGTGACCTCCAGCGCCGGGTCCTTCTCGACGGCGGTTTGGAGCTCCTCGACCTGCTCGCCGGTGAGGACGACCGGCAGCAGCCCCATCTTCGTGGAGTTGTTGCGGAAGATGTCGCCGAAGCGCGGCGCGATCACGACGCGGAACCCGTACTGCTGGAGCGCCCAGACGGCGTGCTCACGCGACGAGCCCGTCCCGAAGTCGGGCCCGGCCACCAGAACGCCCGCGCCCTCGTACTGGGGCTGGTTCAGGACGAACTCCGGGTCCTCCCGCCAGGCGGAGAAGAGGCCCTTGTCGAACCCGGTGCGGCTGACCTGCTTGAGCCAGACGGCCGGGATGATCTGGTCGGTGTCGACGTTGCTGCGGCGCAGCGGCACCGCGCGCCCGCTGTAGGTGGTGAAGGCTTCCATGGCTCGTGTCCTCTACAGGTCGGCGGGAGCGGTCAGGCGGCCGGTGACGGCGGTCGCGGCGGCGACGGCCGGGGACACCAGGTGGGTGCGCCCGCCGGGGCCCTGCCGTCCCTCGAAGTTGCGGTTGGACGTGGAGGCGCTGCGCTCACCCGGGGTCAGCTTGTCCGGGTTCATCGCGAGGCACATCGAGCAGCCCGCCTCCCGCCATTCGGCGCCGGACGCGGAGATGACCGCGTCCAGGCCCTCCTCCTCGGCCTGCTTCTTGACCCGCATGGAGCCGGGGACGACCAGCATGCGGACGCCGTCGGCGACCCTGCGGCCCTCCAGCACCCCCGCGACGGCGCGCAGGTCCTCGATGCGGCCGTTGGTGCAGGAGCCGACGAAGACGGTGTCGACGGCGATGTCGCGCAGCGGCGTCCCGGCGCTGAGGCCCATGTACTCCAGGGCCCGCTCGGCGGACTGGCGCTGCACCGGGTCGTCGAACGACGCCGGGTCGGGCACGGAGTCGCCGAGCGGCAGGCCCTGGCCCGGGTTGGTGCCCCAGGTGACGAACGGCGTCAGCTCGGCCGCGTCGATCACGACCTCCTTGTCGAAGACGGCGTCGTCGTCGGTGCGCAGGGACGTCCAGTACTCGACGGCGGCGTCCCAGTCGGCGCCCCGCGGGGCGTGCGGACGGCCCTTGAGGTACTCGAAGGTCGTCTCGTCCGGGGCGATCATCCCGGCGCGGGCCCCGGCCTCGATGGACATGTTGCAGACCGTCATGCGGCCCTCCATCGACAGCGACCGGACGGCCTCGCCCCGGTACTCGACGATGTGCCCCTGCCCGCCGCCGGTGCCGATCTCGGCGATGATCGCGAGGATGAGGTCCTTGGCGGTGACGCCGTCCGGCAGCGCGCCGTCCACCGTGACGGCCATGGTCTTCGGCTTGATCTGCGGCAGCGTCTGCGTCGCGAGGACGTGTTCGACCTCACTCGTGCCGATGCCGAACGCGAGCGCGCCGAACGCGCCGTGCGTGGACGTGTGCGAGTCGCCGCACACGACCGTCATGCCCGGCTGGGTCAGCCCGAGCTGCGGCCCGATGACGTGGACGATGCCCTGCCCGTCGTCGCCCATCGGGTGCAGCCGGACGCCGAAGTCCGAGCAGTTCTTGCGCAGCGTCTCGACCTGCGTGCGCGACACCGGGTCGGCGATCGGCTTGAGCAGGTCCGTGGTCGGGACGTTGTGGTCCTCGGTGGCGATCGTGAGGTCGGGGCGGCGCACCGGGCGGCCCGCCATCCGCAGCCCGTCGAACGCCTGCGGGCTCGTGACCTCGTGGACCAGGTGAAGGTCGATGTAGAGGAGGTCGGGCTCACCCTCGGCTCGCCGTACGACGTGCGCGTCGTACACCTTCTCGGCCAGTGTCCGGCCCATCGCTCCCACCTCGTCCTTGATCGTCGCGTGCTTCGTCGCCCGCTGCGTCGCGCGGGGCGCTCCGGTGCGGCCCGCGGTTCCGGTCTGCCCGACTTGCATCTCAAATTACGAGACGGCAATATCAAGACATGGACAACTCTAGCGGAGTCGGCGTACTGGACAAAGCCGTTCTCGTGCTGAACGCGCTGGAAGCCGGGCCCGCGTCGCTCGCGCAGCTCGTCCAGACGACCGGGCTGGCCCGTCCGACCGCCCACCGGCTGGCCGTCGCGCTGGAGCACCACCGGCTCGTCCACCGGGACACCCAAGGCCGGTTCATCCTCGGCCCCCGGCTCGCCGAGCTCGCCGTCGCCGCCGGGGAGGACCGGCTGCTCGCCATCGCCCAGCCCGTCCTCGCCCAGCTCCGCGACGCCACCGGGGAGAGCGCCTCGCTGTTCCGCCGGCAGGGGGACGTCCGGGTCTGCGTCGCCGCGGCGGAGCGCACCAGCGGGCTGCGCGACACGATCCCGGTCGGCGCGGCCCTGCCGATGACCGCCGGGTCCGCCGCGCAGATCCTGCTCGCCTGGGAGGAGCCCGACCGGCTGCACCGGGGGCTGCGCGGCGCGAAGTTCGAGGCGGCGACGCTCGCGTCCGTCCGCCGCCGGGGGTGGGCGCAGAGCGTCGGCGAGCGCGAGCAGGGCGTCGGGTCGGTGTCCGCCCCGATCCGCGGCGCGGGCGGCCGGGTGGTCGCCGCCGTCTCGGTGTCCGGGCCGCTCGAACGGCTGACCCGCTCGCCCGGCCGGCTGCACGCCGCGCCCGTCGCGGCCGCCGCCGAGCGGATCTCCGAGGGGATGCGCCGCACCTCCTCCTGACGGCCGGTCGCGAATTCCCCCGGTTGCCGACGTTCCACGCAAGTCGGACGCCCGAGCGAAAGCCCAGGTATCGGCACAGCAGGTGCCGATAGCGTTGACCTCCGGCAAAGGGGGTGCGGCGGTGCAGATCTCCGAGCTCAGCGATCGGAGCGGCCTCACGGTGCAGACGATCAAGTTCTACATCCGGGAGGGCCTCCTCCCGAAGGGCTCGGCGGTGAGCGCGACGCGGTCCGAGTACGACCGCCGGCATCTGGAGCGGCTGCGGCTGATCAGCGCGCTGCGCGACGTCGGCGAGCTGCCGGTGTCGGCGATCCAGCAGATCATCGCCGCCATCGAGGACGACGGGACCAGCCTGCACGAGCTGTTCGCCATCACCCAGCACGCGATCGGCCCGCACGTCGCCGCCCCGCACGACCCGCACTGGCGCGCCGCCCGCGAGGACGTGGACGCCCTCGTCCGCGAGCTCGGCTGGCACGTCGGCGAGCGCGCCCCGGCCCGCGACCTGCTCGCGCACACCTTCGTCGCGCTGCGCCGGCTCGGCTTCCCGATCACGCTGCGCGACCTGCGCCCGTACGTGAACGCCGCGAGCGAGGTCGCCGAGCACGAGATCGGCCGGGTCGCGGACGGGACGCCCCGCGCCCGCGCCGTCCATTCCCTGCTGGTGTCGACCGTCCTCTACGAGCAGGTGCTGACGGCATTGCACAGGCTCGCCCAGGAAGACGCCTCCGCGCGGCGTTTCGGTCCGGCCTGACCTGGGACGTCCCCCCAATTCCGGGATGATAGATCGGAATTGACCATTCATATCCCGGCAATTGAGCATTTGCGGTGACCGCCTAATATTGAATGCATGAGACAGCATTCGACCACGCCGCCGAGATTCCGCAGAGTGATATGCCGGTGACCGCCGCGCAGCGTCCGGAGACCTCCGGCGACCGGTGGACCGACCGCCTGCTCGCCGAGGGCGAGGACCCGGACCCCCGCTTCTCGCTCGCCAACGAGCGCACTTTTCTGGCCTGGATCCGGACCGCGCTCGCGCTGATCGCGGGCGGGATCGGAATAGCGCTCGCCGAGAGCCTGATCGAGACGCCGCTGCGGGCGGTCCTCGCGGTCGGCTTCAGCACGGCCGGGGCGCTGGTCGCGGTGCTCGCGTTCCGCCGCTGGCTGCGCACCGAGCGGGCGCTGCGCCGCGCCGAGACGCTGCCGCTGCCCGTGCTCGCCCCCGTGATGGCCTACGGGGTGGCGGGCACGGCGCTCGCCCTGCTGATCGCCGTCCTGCTGACCCGATGAAGGTCGGCGACCCGGGCGCGCAGCCGGAGCGGACCGCGCTGGCCTGGTCCCGCACGACGCTGGCGCTGATCGTCGCCGGTTTCCTGTGCGTGCGGCTCGCGCCGACGTCGGCGGGCGCGGCCGCGGCGGGCGCCGTCGTCTGCGGCGGCGCGGCCCTGCAGATCCGGCGCGCCAGGGCGAAGCTGCACGCCCGTCGGCACGGCGTCTCGGCGGGCGAGGGCGCGGCCGACCCCGGGTCGGTGCTGTTCGCGACCGGGCTGACGGTGCTGCTCGGGGTCGTCGCGGTGCTTCTCGCGCTGCACTGAGGCATGTGGACTGAGGTATGCGTCGTGCGCATGCCTGCCGTGCGGAGTCTTCGCTGGTGACATGGCCGCTGGACGCATAGCGTCGGTCGCGCCATGACACGAATCGCCTTTCTCGGACTCGGGCGCATGGGCGCCCCCATGGCCGGACGGCTCCTCGCCGCCGGTCACGACCTGTCTGTCTGGAACCGCACGCCCGCGAGGGCCGCGCCGCTCTCGGGGGCCGGCGCCGCCGTCCACGGGACGCCGCGCGCCGCCGCCGCCGGACGCGACGTGGTGATCACGATGCTCACCGACGCCGCCGCCGTCGAGGACGTGCTCTTCGGCCCGGAAGGCGCGGCCGGGGCGCTGGCGCCCGGCGCGGTGGTCGTCGACATGTCGACGATCGGGCCGGACGCCGTCGCGCGCGTCCGCTCCCGGCTGCCGGACGGGGTCGGCCTCGTCGACGCGCCCGTGTCGGGGAGCGTCCCGCAGGCGGAGACCGGCGAGCTGGCGATCCTCGCGGGCGGGCTGGACGCCGACCTCGCCCGCTGCGCCGCCGCGCTGGAGCCGCTCGGCCGCGTCCGGCACGTCGGCCCGCCGGGCGCGGGCGCGGCGCTGAAGCTGGTGGTGAACGGCGTCCTCGTCGGGAACTTCGCCGTGCTCGGCGAGGTCCTCGCCGCCGCCGACCGGCGCGGCGTCGACACCGGCGCGGCGCTGGACGCGCTCGCCCGGATCAGCCCGCAGGCGGCGCGGCTGCGCGACGCGGTCCCGGGCGCCCCGCCCCGCTTCACGGTCGCCCTCGCGGCCAAGGACCTCACCCTCGCCCTGGACGGCGCCGACCTGGGCGGTGTGCTGCCCGCCGTCAGGGACCGGGTGGACGCCGCGCTCGCCGCCGGGCTCGGCGGCCACGACCTCACCGCACTCCCCGACC
Organism: Actinomadura syzygii; assembly: GCF_008085905.1. GTDB lineage: Bacteria > Actinomycetota > Actinomycetes > Streptosporangiales > Streptosporangiaceae > Spirillospora > Spirillospora syzygii. The sequence continues at coordinate 461,748 of NZ_VSFF01000010.1, forward strand.
ACGTCAGGAGGACCGCGCCGATGCGCGTCACGTTCGACAACCCCGCGACCGTCCCCGCTCCGCCGAACCCCGCTTACTCGCACACCGCCCACGTGACGCCGGGCTCGATGCTCTACGTGTCGGGGCAGATCGCCCTGGACGAGAGCGGCAAGGTCGACGCGCCGGGCGACATGACCCGCCAATCCGAGGTGGTCATGTCGCTGCTGGAGCGGATCCTCGCCGCGCACGGCGCGGGCTTCGCCGACGTCGTCAACATCCGGACGTTCGTCACCGACATGGACCGGCTCGCCGAGTACGGGGCCGTCCGCGCCCGGTGCTTCACCGGCCCGCCGCCGACGAGCACGACCGTCGAGGTGTCGCGCCTGTTCCACCCGGACGCGCTGCTGGAGGTGGAGATCGTCGCCGCCCTCCCCTAGCGGCCCTCCCTAGCGGCCCAGGTCTTCGGCCACGTCGCGGAGGACGGCGAGGAACGCGGTGACGGGCGGCGACCTGCGGGCGTGCCGCCCGATCGCCGCGTACACGGTGCGGCGGGCGGGCGCGGCGGACGCGAGCGGACGCAGCGCGACGTCGTCCCTGGACATCGCGGCGGCCGCGAGCGCGGGCACCAGCGTCACCCCGAACCCCGCCGCGACCAGGCCCAGCTTGGACACCCACTCGGCGACCCGCAGCGGCGTCTGCGGGACGAACCCGGCCGCCTCGCAGCGGGCGCGGAGCGCGGCGACCGCGTCGGGCTGGTCGGCGACGATCCACGGCTCGTCGGCCAGCTCGCGGAGCGGAACGCGGTCGCGCCCGGCGAGCCGGTGCCCGCTCGGCAGCGCGACGAGCAGCGCGTCGTCCAGCAGCTCGACGAGGTCCCCGGCGGGGATCGACGGCAGCGTGTGCGTGCTGACGACGGCGAGGTCGAGGTCGCCCGCCTCCAACATCGGCAGCAGGCGCTCGGTCGTCCCCTCCCGCAGCAGCGGCCGGACGCCCGGGTGCCGCTCCCGGAACCGGGCGAGGGCGCGCGGCACCAGCGCGGCGTTGGCGGTGGGAAACGCGCCGAGCCGCAGCGTGCCGGTGTCGAGGCGGCGCAGCCCCTCCAGCGCGCGGGCGGTGTCGGCGAGCCGGTCGAGCAGGCCGCGCGCGTGCGGGAGGAGGTGCTCCCCGGCCGGGGTCGGGCGGACGCCGCGGGCGCCGCGCGCGAACAGCTCCACGCCGCACACGTCCTCCAGCGCCGCGATCTGCCGGGAGACGGCCGACTGGGTGTAGCCGCCGGCGGCCGCGGCGGCGGTGAACGAGCCGAGGTCGGCGACGGCGACGAACGTCCGCAGCAGGACGGGGTCGAGGGCCTCTGCGCGCATCCCCGCAGGATACGGCGGCCTGGCCGGAGTCCAGGACGCGCCGCCGGATAGGGTCGCCGCATGCCCGACCGCCGCGCTTTCGTCAGCCTGGCCACCGACTTCGGCGCCGCTTACACGGGGATCTGCGCGGGCGTCGTCCACCGGATCGCCCCGGCGGCGACCGTGCTGGTGCTGACCGACGAGATCACGCCGTTCGACGTCCGGGAGGGCGCGATGCTGCTGCGGCAGGCGCTCCCGTACCTGCCGGTCGGCGTGCACACCGGGATCGTCGACCCGGGCGTCGGCACGCCGCGCCGCCCGGTCGCGATCGAGACGGGGCGCGGGGACGTGCTGGTCGGCCCCGACAACGGCCTGCTGGTCCCGGCGGCGGAGGCGCTCGGCGGGATCGTGCGGGCGCACGTCCTTGCGGAACCGGCGTACCGGCTGCCGGAGGTGTCCGCGTCCTTCCACGGGCGGGACGTCTTCGCCCCCGCGGCCGCGCACCTCGCCACCGGCGTGGACGTCGCCGCCCTCGGCGCGCCGGTCGAGCCGCTGCCGCTGGACGTCCCGCCTCCGTCGGTGCGGGACGGCGAGTTGGCGGCGCCCGTCCTGTACACCGACCGCTACGGCAGCCTCGTCCTCGGCGCGGGGCCGGACCACCTCGCCGCCGCGTTCGGCCCCCTGCCGCACGGCGCCGTCCTTGCCCTGACCTGGACCGATCCGGACGGACGGGAGCACTCCGCCCGCGTCCCGTTCGTGGCGACGTTCGGCAGCGTCGCGATCGGCGAGCCGCTGGTGTGGGTGGACTCGTCCGGCTGGCTCGGCCTGGCCGTCAACCAGGGCTCGGCGGCGGGCGCCTTCCGCGTCGCCGGGACGCTGACCCTGCGTGTAGCAGACTGACCGCTATGACCGATCTCGACGTGGTCGCCTGGGTCCAGGTGTCGGACGGCCGGATGCTCGCCGTCCGCTCCCGGGGCCGCGACCTCCTCTACCTCCCCGGCGGCAAGCGGGAGCGGGGCGAGGACGACTGGACGGCCCTGTCCCGCGAGGTCCGCGAGGAACTCGCCCTCGAACTGGACGAGGCGTCGTTCCGCGAGCTGGGCGTGGTCCGCGCCCCCGCGCACGACCAGCCCGACTTCGAGCACGTGCGGATGGCCTGCTTCACGGCGTCCTACCAGGGCTCGATCGCCGCGGCGGGCGAGGTGGACGAGTACGTCTACGTCGCCCCCGCCGAACGCCGCCTCCTGGCCCCCGCCGCCCAGGCGGCCCTGGACCTGGCGCACCGGAACGGCCTCCTCACCTGAGCCTTCCTCCGTTTCAACGGTGAACCCGACGCGCGAACCCTTGAAACGGACGACCGACTTGCCAGAAATGGCCGCATCCGGCACTGAATCGACGTTTGTGCAGGTTATCCGGCTATGATCCCCTCGACCGCGTCGCGTGAGAAGCCGGGGGATCCGATGGCGGAGGTTGACCATTTCTCCTACGGGGTGCTGACGCCGGTCCTGGCCTATCTCATGTCCGTCATCGGCTCGCTGCTCGGGCTGCTGTGCACGGCACGCGCGCGGGTCTCGGCCGGACGCGCCCGCGCCGCGTGGCTGGCCCTCGCGGCGCTGGCGATCGGCTGGACCGGGATCTGGGTGATGCACTTCATCGCCATGCTCGGCTTCAGCGTGGGAGGCGCCGAGATCCGCTACGACGTTCCGCGCACCATCCTGAGCTGCGTGATCGCCGTCGTGGTGGTGGCGGCCGGGCTGTTCCTCGTGGGCTTTCGCGAGGCCGGGCGCGGCGCCATCGTCACGGGCGGCGTCGTCATGGGGATCGGCGTGGCGAGCATGCACTACCTCGGCATGGCGGCGATGAACATGCCGGGCCACATCGGCTACCAGCCTGGACTCGTGGCGGCCTCGGTGGCGATCGCGGTGGTGGCGGCGTCGGCGGCGCTCCTGTTCGCGCTGCGCGTGCGGGGCGCGTGGGCGACCGCCGGGGCCGCGCTGATCATGGGCGTCGCGGTGACCGGCATGCACTACACGGGCATGGCGGCGATGCGCGTCACCATGCACCACGACATGGCGCCCCCGACCGGCGCGACCGCGACCGACTTCCTCGTGCCGCTCATCGGCGCGATCGGCGTCGTGTCGATCGTCCTGCTGGCGATCGTCGCGATGGCGCCGAGCGAGGACGAGATGCGCATCGAGGCCGAGTTGCGGGAACGCATCCAGGCGCGGCGGGAGATCCGGCCGCCTTACCCGCCCTACCCGCCGATGCCGCCGACGGAACCGTCGCGGACCCGCTCCCCCGCCGAATGGTTCGACGGCTGACCGCGAGGCCGTCCTTCACGCGGCGAGCGCGATCCCGCTGCCGACGCCGAGCACCAGCGAGACGGCGGCGGCCGCGACCGCGACCGCCAGCGGGGCCCGGGACGGCGGCGGGCGGCCGTCCGACCGTCCGAACAGCGGGACGATCCACCGCAGGTAGTAGAAGACGCTCGCGACCGTGTTGACGGCGGCGACGGCCGCGAGCCAGGCGTAGCCGCCCTCCAGCGCGGCGCCGAACATCAGCACCTTCCCGACGAAGACGGCGGTGGGCGGCGTCCCGACGAGGCCGAGCAGGCAGACGATCAGCGACAGCCCGGCCGCCGGGGACCTGCGCAGCAGCCCGGTGTACCCGGCGAGGTCGTCCCGGCCGCAGGCGAGGACGACGGCGAACGCGCCCACGTTCGTCACCGCGTACGCCGCGACGTAGAACAGCACGGCCGGACGGGCGAGGTCGGCGCGTCCCGCCATGGCGACGGGGACGAGCAGGTACCCCGCCTGGCTGACGGTCGAGTACGCGAGCAACCGCCGGACGTTGTCCTGCCCGAAGGCGGCGAGGTTCCCGAGCGTCATCGTGGCGGCGGCCACCACGGCGACGAGCGGCGCCCAGCCGCCGGGCGCCGTCTCCGCGCCGAACCGGAACAGCGCCGCGAACGCACCGATCTTCGGGACGGTGGTGACATAGGCCGCGATGGCGGGCGGCGCGCCCTCGGTCACGTCCGGGACCCAGAAGTGCCCGGGAACGGCGCCCGCCTTGAACAGCAGCCCGGCGAGCAGCGCGACGACACCGGCGGCCATCGCGGCGGGCGGGGCGTCGGCCAGCCCGGCGCGCAGCGTGTCGTAGGCGGTGCCGCGCCCGACCCCGTAGAGCAGCGTCACTCCGGCGAGCATCACGACGCCGAGGAACGCGCCCATCAGGTAGTACTTCAGCGCGGCCTCGGTGCCGGGCGCGTCCTTGCCGAACCCGGCGAGCGCGTACGCGGGGATGCTCGCCAGCAGGTACGCGCCGACGAGCACCAGCAGGTCGGACGTCGCGCCCAGCACCATCGCGCCGAGCGCCGACAGCAGGATCAGCGCGTAGTGCTCGCTCTCACGCGGGTGGTCGCGCACCTCCCCGGCGGCGAGCACGACGACGAGCAGCGTCGAGCCCAGGACGGCGATCCGCGTGACGTGGGTGACCGGGTCGACGGCGAACGACCCGAACGCCATCAGGTCGGGTCGCGACGCCGCGACCCCGGCGGCGGCCAGCCCGAACACGAGCCCGATGGCGCAGACCACGGCGACGCGCCACTGCTTCGTCCGAGGCAGGAACAGGCCGTTGACCAGGCCGAGCACGGCGGCGAGCAACACGCACAACTCGGGCGCGAGATCGGCCGGGTTCTCGTTCATGGCGGGCATCAGCGGCCGACCAGCGCGACGACGGCCGCCGACAGCGGCTCGATCGTGTCGAGCAGCGCCCGCGGCGCGACGCCGATCAGCAGCGACAGCGCGAGCAGCGGGACGAGCGCCGCCAGTTCGGGCCGCCGCACGTCGGTGACCAGCGGCGTCAGCTCGCCGGGCGGGCCGAGCACGACCTTGTGCAGGACGCGCAGGAACAGCGCCGCCGTGATCAGGATGCCGGTCACGGCGAGCGCGCCGGTCACGGCGGTGGCGACCGCGCCCGCGCCGATCGTCCCGGCGAAGATCTGGAACTCGGCGATGAACCCGGAGAGGCCCGGCAGGCCCAACGCGGCGAACGACGCGACGGCGAGCAGGCCCGCGAACACGGGCGCGCCCCGTGCGACACCGCCGAACCGTCCGATGTCGTAGCTTCCGGCCCGGTCGCGCAGCACACCGCAGAGCAGGAACAGCGCCCCGGTGACGAGGCCGTGGCCGACCATCTGCGTCACCGCGCCGGTCACGGCGAGCCGCCGCGCGTCCGTACCGCCCGCCGCGTACCCGGCCGCGCCGAGAGCCAGGACGATGTACCCCATGTGGTTCACGGACGAGTACGCCACGAGCCGCTTCACGTTGTCCTGCGCGAGCGCGACCAGCGCCCCGTACAGCACGCTGACCAGCCCGACGATGAGGATCACGAGGGCGTAGCGGCGCCAGGCGTCCGGCAGCATCGGCATCGCGATGCGGACGAGCCCGTACGCGCCCATCTTCAGCATGACGCCCGCGAGGATCGCGGACCCGGCGGCGGGCGCGTCGGTGTGCGCGGGCGGCAGCCAGGTGTGGAACGGGACGACCGGCGTCTTGATCCCGAGCCCGATCCCGACGGCGAGCAGCGTCAGCCCGGCGAGGCCCGGCGACCCGGACAGCGGCGGCGTCCGGGTCAGGTCCACCATGTCGAACGTGTGCGGGTCCGCGCCGAGGTAGAGGCCGATGAACCCCAGCAGCAGGACGAGCGACCCGAGGAACGTGTAGAGGAAGAACTTCAGCGCCGACCGCGCCGGATCGCCGTGCCCCCACAGCAGGATCACGAAGTACATGCCGACGATCGACAGGTCGAAGAACACGAAGAACAGCAGCAGGTCGAGCGCGGCGAACAGGCCGAGGCACACCGTCTCCAGGAAGAGGAACAGCCCGGCGAACTCCCGCACGCGGCGCGTCTGCCGCAGCGAGTACACCGCGCACGCCGCGAACAGGACGGCGGTCAGCGCGAGGAGCGGGAGCGAGAGCCCGTCCACGCCGACGTGGTATCCGGCCCGGACGGAGGGGATCCACCGCGCGTCCGTCTCGAACGAGACGCCGCCGCCCGTCCCGTGGACGGCCCACATCGCGGCGACGAGGGCGACCTCGGCGAGGGCGGCGGCGGTCCACGTCCAGGGCACGGCGCGGCGCGGGACGGCCGGGAGCACGACCGCGACCGCGAGCGGCAGGAAGATCACCAGTGTCAGCACGGCGTCACCCGGCGGCCAGGACGGCGACGGCGACGAGCACCGCGAGCACCACGGCGGCCTGCGCGTAGTACAGGTGGAGCTGCCCGGTCTGCGGACGCCTGGCCAGCGCGGCGAGCCACCGGGCGGCGCGAGCGGTCAGGCTTACGACGCCGTCGACGCGGATCTCGACGCGGCGTCCGGCGAGCGCGGCCGTCCCGCGCCCGGCGCGGGCGACGCCGCGGACGGCGCCGTCCACGACCCGGTCGTCGAACCGGTCCAGCGCCCGCGCGAGCGCGAACACCGGGCGGACCACGCCCGCCGTCGCCGCCCGTTCCAGCAGCAGCCAGTCGAGCGCCCATCCCGGCTCCGGCACCCGCCGCGCCAGCACGACCGCGCCCACGGTGACCACGGCGAGCACCCCGGACAGGACGAGCATCCAGACGTCGGGCGTGACGTCGTCGGTCGCGCCGAGCAGCCGCCGCCACTCCCCCGCGACGCCCGGCAGCCCGAGCACGCCGAGCCCGCAGGCCGCGACCGCCAGCCCCGCCAACGGAACCCGCTGCGACAGCCCCACCGGCGAAGACCCGGCAGGACGCAACACGCGCAACAACGCCTTCCCGGCGTAGGCGGCCGAGAGCACCGACGCCGCGAACGCCACAACGAGCAGCGCCGGGTCTCCGACGCCCGCGAGCACCTCGTCCTTGGTCACCCACAGCGACAGCGGCGGGACGCCCGCCAGCGCCAGCGCGCCCGCGCCGAACGCGACGTCCACGAGACGGTGGCTTCCGTCCCTGGTCAGCCACACCCCGGCGCACAGGAACAGCAGGCTCTTCACCGCCGCGTGGGCGACCAGGTGGGCCGTGCCGCCGCCGACCGTCCCGGCGCCCGCCGCGAGCACCATGAACCCGATCTGCGCGCAGGTGGACGCCGCGAGGAGCTGCTTGAGGTCCCGCTGCGCGAGCGCGACCGCGCCCATCAGCAACGCGGTCAGCGCGCCCGCCCAGGAGACGAGCGTGCTCGCCCAGCCGGTCGCGTCCAGCAGGGGGTGGAGGCGCATCAGCAGGTACGCGCCCGCGACGACCATCGTCGCCGAGTGCAGCAGCGCCGACACCGGGCTCGGGCCCGCCATCGCCTTCGACAGCCAGAACGAGAACGGCAACTGCGCCGACTTCCCCAGCGCGGACACCACGACCCCGGCCGCGATCAGGTCCCGCCAGGGGGCCTCCGCGTGCGCGAGCGCGTCCAGCCCGAGCGAGTGCGCCCCGGCGACCGCGAAGCCCGCCGCCGCGTAGAGGCCGAGGTCGGCGGCGCGGGTGGTGAGGAACGCGGTGTCCGCCGCCCGGACCCGGCCCGCGTCCGGCCAGGCGTAGCCGATGAGCGCGTACGACATCGCGCCCATGACCTCCCAGCCCATCAGCAACAGCAGCAGGTCGGACGCGGTGACCGTGACGGCCATCGCCGCCGCGAACAGCAGCATCAGGACGAAGAACCGCGGCCCGTACCCCTCGCGCGCCGAGTAGGCGAGGACGGCCGCCAGCACGACCGCCAGGGTCACCAGCAGGACGGCGGACAACCCGTCCACCGCGAGCCCGCCCGGCCACCCCGGCAACATCATCCGCGTGCTCCCTGCGGGGGGACGACCCCCCGCACCCCCCGGTTCGCTTCGCTCATCCGCGCAGGTCTCCCGCATCGTCGGTCATGTCGACGTCGCGGGCCCGGAACAGCGCGGTGACGACGGCGAAGCCCATCGCCATCTCCAGCGCCATCACGGTGATCGCCACGAGGACGAGCACCTGCCCGTCCGCCGAACCCGGCGACACCCAGTGCCAGAACCCGGCCGCCGCGACCACCACGCCGTTGACCATCAGCTCGATGCCCATCATCAGCATCACGATCGACTGCTGGGACAGCGCGCCGTACAGCCCGACGCAGAACAGCGCGGCGGCGAGGAGCAGGAACGTCTCAAGCGTCATAGCGTCCCCGGTGCGTCGCCAGCACCACGGTCGCGATCATGGTGGCCAGGATGGCGACGCCGATCACCATCATGACCAGCATGGACGACCCCATCACCGCGTCGCCGAGCGCCACCGTCGGGTCGCGCGGCGGACGGCCCCGCCGCTCCGGCCACGGGACGAGGAGGATCCCGGCCGCGAGCGCCGCGAACGCGCCGCCCGCGACGGCGAGCGCGCCGCGCCGGTTGTGCGTCATCGACATCGGCATCAGCCCGGCCGGGTTCATCATGTACATGACCATGAAGACGGCCATCACCAGCATCTCCATGATCATCATCAGGACCACCAGGACGCCGAGGTAGCGCAGCCCGACGAGCAGCAGCTCGCCTCCCGCACACAGGAAGGACGCGAGCAGCGCGAACGTCGCCCGCGCCATCGAGTCGACGACGAACACGGCGACGCCCGTCCCGACCGCGGCCACGGCGAGCACCCAGAACGCGACGGCCTCCACCCGCACCCCCTCCCCTCAGACGACGACGATCCCGACGACGAGCATCTGCAGCAGCGTGGCGGGGATGAGCACCGTCCACGCCGCCGTCATGAACCTGTCCATGCGCAGGACGGGCAGGCGGTGCCGCGTCCACACCAGCAGGGACAGGACGGCGCACGTCTTCACCAGCGACCACGACCAGCCCGGCAGCAGCGGCCCGGCGCCCCCGCCGAGGAACAGCGGGACGGCGACGCCCGCCGACACGGCCAGCAGCCCGTACCGTCCGGCGAGGAAGACGAGGAGGTCGGGGCCGGACAGTTCCAGCGCCGCGCCCCCGGCGAGGTCCGCGCCGAGCGGATGCCCGAACGGCCCCCAGAACGTCATCGCCAGCGTGGACACCAGGTAGACGGCGAACGCGACCGGCATCCACACCGCGTACCAGAGGCCGTGCTGCGCGCCGCCGATCACGCGCAGGTCGAGCGAGTGCGCGGCGAGCGACGCCGTGATCAGGGCGAACATGTGCGGCAGCTCGTAGGCCAGGCCCTGCGCGACGAACCGGTACCCGCCGACCAGCGCGTACGCCGAGTTGACGCCCCACCCGACCAGCCACACCGACGCCCAGGCCACGACCTCCATCGCGTTGAACCAGACGACGCCGACCGACGTCGACAGCGCGACGCGCCCGCCGAACGGGACGACCAGGGCGGCGAGCGCCGCCGCCATCGGCAGCGAGACCACGCCGATCCTGGTCAGCAGGACGTCCGCCCGGACGGTCCGGCGGCGCTGCAAGGTCAGCAGCCGCGCGGCCTCCCGGAACGGCGCGGCGGCGGGACGCCCGGCGAGCGTCCCGCTCAGCGTCGCCGCCGCCACCGCCAGCGCGCCGAGGACGAGCACCTCAACCATCGGCGGCCGTCCCGAGGTCGGGATCGAGGCTCGCCACGATCAGGCGCGCCTCGCCCAGTTCCGTCCCGGTGAGCAGGGCGGGCAGCGCGTCGAGCGCCGCGCGCCACGGCGGGCGCGGCGGGACGTCCCGTCCTTCGAGCGCCGCCCCGATGTCGCGCAGAAGGCCGTCGAGCGCGGCGCGGACACCGCCGACGTCCCGCGTCATCCAGCGCAGCAGGCGCGAACGTCCGACCCTGCGCGCGAACGGGACGAAACGCCGCGCGAGCGCCCGGTCCGGGACCGCGCCCGACAGCGTTTCGTCGCGCAGCACCGCCGCCCGCTCGGCCGCCGCGTCCCAGCCCGCGACGCGCAGCAGCCGGGCGAGGCCGTCGAGCCGGGACGCGGCCGGGCGCCCCTGCCAGAACGAGCCGTCCGCCGTGTCGACCGCCGTGGCCGCCGCGTCCTGGACGACGTCGCCCTGCAACGTCAGGTCGACGCGCAACCCGGCGGGCCAGTCCGCGAGGACGGGGCCGAGCGGCACGTGCAGGACGTCCAGCCGGAGCCCGTCGCGGTCGTCGGCACGGTCGGCCATGGGGACGTCGTCCAACTCCAGCGGAGCCCGCGCCGCCCCGCCCTCGACGCCTTCGAGGTCGGCGGACGCTCGGACGCGCGGCTCGGGCATGTCCCGCCACACGGTCTCGATGGCCTCCGCCAGCGCCGCCCCCGGCGTGCCGCACACCACGAGCGTCCCCGTCTGCGCCGGTGAGAGGGCCGGGCGCCAGCCGCGCCGCCGCAGCTCAGCCTCCACCGCGAGCCGGTCGGACGTCCCGTCCGCCGCCGAGACGACGAACGGGCGCGGCGCCGCGAACCCCCGCGCGAACCCTCTCAGGCCCACCGCAGCGCCCCCTCGCGCCACGCGTACAGGACCCCGACCATGATCAGCCCGAGGAAGAGGAACATCTCGACGACGGCCTTCACTCCCACGGACGCGACGACGAGCGCCCACGGGTACATGAAGACCATCTCCATGTCGAAGGCCAGGAAGACCATCGACACCGCGTACCACCGCACGTGGTACCGCGACACGGCGTGCTCGGCCGGGCGCCGCCCGGACAGGTACGGCCCGGACAGGTGCAGCCCGGCCTCCGCCCCCGGCGGCGTCAGGACGTACGAGACGGCGTAGACGGCGGCGACCAGCGCCGCCACCAGCCCCACGACCGAGAGGACGACCGCGTACGGCGCCATTGCCCCTCCGGGGTACGGGTCACCAGTTCCACCCGTCCTCTACCTGATCAGGCACCCCGGAAACCTGCGGGCCGACCGCCCAGCCAGCCGCCCAGCCGGTCGCCCAGCCGGTCGCCCGGCTAGCCGTCCAGGCGGGTCCGCCGCCGGTCGGCCGCGGCGGCGGCGAGGATCATCTCGTCCACGACCCAGCGGGCCTCCGGCGACAGGTCGACGAAGGCGCGCAGCACCTCGGGGCGGATGACGCCGCTCTCGACGTCCCGGCGGATCGCCTTGAGGGTGAGGTCCTCCCCGATCGGCTCGGCCTCGCTCGGGAAGCCGAAGAACCCGATCGGCACGCCGAAGAAGGTGGCGAGCGCGGTGAGGGTCTTGAGCTGCGGGTTCTCCTGCCGTCCGGTGCGCAGCTTCCACACGGTGGTGGACGAGATCTCCTCCCCGGTGGCGCGCGCGACGGCGGCGGCCGCGTCCACGTTGTTGCGCGGCGGCTCCGCGTCCGCCGGCCACAGGTTCTGGATCAGCCATTCGACCTTCTCCGCGAGCGACGCCCCCGGAGACACCTCGTGCAAGCGCTCCCGCATCATGCCCCTCTCTGAGTGATTTTAGTTGACCACATATGCCGTGCTCAGCCAACCGAAGCGCGCCCCCTCCGAAAGTCGTGGCCCGCTCGCGACCTTCGGCGGCGGCCCCCGCCGTTGTGCGCTGCCGCGCGCACCGCCCCGTCCGCTGCAATCGGCTACGTCGAATGAGAGGGGCACGGACGTGACCGAGTTCGCCGCGCGCGCCGAGGATGTGCGCAAGACCTACGGGACGGGCGACGCCCGCGTCACCGCGCTGGACGCCGTGACCGTCGCCATCCCCCGCGAGCGCTTCGTCGCCGTGATGGGAGCCTCGGGCTCCGGCAAGTCGACGCTGATGCACGTCATGGCGGGCCTGGACGCCGCCGACTCCGGCCGCGCCTACATCGGCGGCACCGACATCACGGCGCTCGGCGACCGGGCCCTCACCCGGCTCCGCCGCGACCGGGTGGGCTTCGTGTTCCAGTCGTTCAACCTCGTCCCGACGCTGACGGCGCTGGAGAACATCACGCTCCCCGCCGACATCGCCGGACGCTCGCCCGACCCCGCCTGGCTGGACGAGGTGATCGACGCGGTCGGGCTCCGGGACCGGCTCGGGCACCGCCCGGCCGAGCTGTCCGGCGGGCAGCGGCAGCGGGTGGCCTGCGCCCGCGCCCTCGCCGGACGCCCCGAGCTGATCTTCGCGGACGAGCCGACCGGCAACCTCGACTCCCGCTCCGGCGCCGGGGTCCTCGCCCTGCTGCGCCGCGCCGTGGACGAGATGGGTCAGACGATCGTCATGGTCACCCACGACCCGTCCGCCGCCGACCGCGCCGACGACGTGATCACCTTGAGCGACGGCCGCGTCCTGTCCCGCTGAGCGGACTCGACCTGAGGGGCAGGCCGCCCCTCCCCCTCAGGTCGCAGGCCCTCACCCTCCGCGGTGAACTTTGCCAAGAACCGTTGCAAAGGCTCTTTGCAACTTCTAGCGTCCGGGGCATGAAGGAACGACCGCCGCCCGAGACGATCACCGATCCGCGGCGGGTGCGGCTGCTCGCCCACCCGCTGCGCAAGCGGATCGCCGAGCTGACGCGGCGCGGGCCCGTGTCGGCCACGACGCTCGCCCGCGAGCTCGGGCAGAGCACCGGCGCGACGAGCTACCACCTGCGCCAGCTCGCCAGGCACGGCCTCGTCGAGGAGGTCCCGGAGCTCGCGCGCGGCCGGGAGCGCTGGTGGCGGGCCGTGCCCGGCGACCGCAGGCTCCCCCGGTACGGCGAGCAGACGCCGGAGATGCGCGCCGCCGTGGACGAGCTGACCCGGCTGGAGTTCGCGAACGAGCTGGAGGCGCTCGACCGCTTCCAGAGCGCCCGCGACGACCTCGGCCCGTGGGCGGACGCCCTGCTGTTCTCGTTCGCCACGGTCACGCTGACGCCGGACGAGGTGCGTCCCTTCTTCGAGGAGTACATCGCGCTCCTCTACCGCTACAAGCGCGCCGACGACGACCCGCCGCCGGACGCGCGCACCCTCCACGCCAGGTTCCTGGCGTTCCCCGAGGTGTAGGTCCCGGGACCGAGCCCGGAAGGTCCGGGCCGCCGAGTTGGCCCTCGGCGGCCCGGACGGGCGGAGGTCCCGCATCACCACGCCGAATCCGGCGTGTTCGCACGCGACACCGAACCCCCGAACGAAAGGAGAGCACCTCATGCTGCTCTCACGCAAACGACCATCGCCCAGTTCACGCCGGCGGCCGCTGAAATGGGCGGTGCTGCTGCTCTGGGTCGTGATCACCGTGCTGGCCGTCCCGGCCGCGGGCAGGCTCCCGGACGTCGTCGAGGGCAAGTCGTCCGCCGAGCTGCCGCGCGGCGCGCAGTCGACCGAGGTCGAGAAGCTGGCGGCACGCTTCCCGGGCGGTGAGCTCGCGCCGGGGATCGTCGTCTACGTCCGCGCCTCCGGCGTCACGGCCGCCGACCGCGCGAAGGCGGAGGCCGACCGCCGCGCCCTCGCGCCCGTCGCCGCCGGGACGATCGCGCCGCCCCGCCCGTCCGGCGACGGAAGGGCGCTGATGTTGGCCATCCCGCTGGCCGACGACGACTCCCTCTCCGACCGGGCTGAGAAGGTCCGCGACCAGTCCCGCCGCGCCGTGCCGGACGGCCTGGAGGTCCGCCTCACCGGCCCGGCCGGGGGCGCGCTCGACGTCGGCGACGCGTTCGAGCACGTCGACAAGGCGCTGCTCATCATCACGATCCTGCTCGTCACGGCGGTGCTGCTCGTCACCTACCGCAGCCCGGTCCTGTGGCTGCTGCCGGTCGTGAACGCGGCGATCGCGCTCCAGGTCACGAACGCGGTCGTCTACCTGCTCGGAAAGCACGCCGGGCTGTACGTGGCGGACGGGATGTCCGCGATCCTCAACGCGCTCGTCTTCGGGATCTCGACCGACTACGCCCTGCTGCTCCTCGCCCGCTACCGCGAGGAGCTGCGCCGCCACCCGGACCGGCACAAGGCCATGGCGGTCGCGCTGCGGCGGGCCGCCGCGCCGGTCGCCGCGTCCGCCGCGACCGTGTCGCTCGGCCTGCTGTGCCTGCTCGCCGCCGACATGGGCTTCAACTACGCGCTCGGCCCGATCGGCGCCATCGGCGTGCTCGGCGGGCTCGTCGTCGTGATGACACTGCTGCCCGCCCTCCTCGTGATCCTCGGACGGTGGATCTTCTGGCCACGGATCCCCCGGTACGGCGACGTCCCGTCCGGCCGCGGCCCGTGGGACCGGATCGGACGGCGCGTCGCGGCGCGCCCGCGGCTCGTCTGGGTGGGCGGGATGGCCGTCCTCGGCGCGCTCGCCGCCGGGACGCTCGGCATCGACACCGGACTCGACCGGGCCCACTTCCTCACCGACACCCCGAGCTCCACCATCGGAGAACGCCTGCTCACCGAGCACTATCCGGGCGGGCAGGGCCGTCCGCTCCAGGCCGTCACCGGCGACGCCCGCGCGGCGGACGCGATCCGCAACTCCCCCGGCGTGGCGCGCGTGGAGAACCCGCGCCCGTCCTCGGACGGACGCCTCACCAGGTTCGACGTCGTCCTCGACGCCCCGCCGGACAGCGCCGCCGCCGCGGACGCCGTCCGGAGGCTCCGCGCGGACGTCCCGAACGCGGCTTTCGGCTCAAGCACCGCCGGCAAGCTGGACCTCGCGGACGCGCAGGCGCACGACCGGCGCGTCGTCATCCCGCTGGTCCTCGGCGTGGTGCTCGTCGTGCTCATCGCGCTGCTCCGCGCCCTGGTCGCGCCGCTGCTGGTCGTCGGCACGGTCGTCGCGTCGTACTTCGCGGCGCTCGGCGCGGCGTGGCTGCTGTTCCGGCACGTGTTCGGCTTCCCCGCCCTGGACGCGCAGGTCGCCCTGATGGGGTTCCTGTTCATGGTCGCGCTGGGCGTGGACTACAACCTGTTCCTCGTGTCCCGGATCCGGGAGGAGGCGGCGCGGCACGGGCACCGCGCCGGGGTGCTGCGCGGCCTCGGCGTCACCGGCGGGGTGATCTCCAGCGCGGGGCTCGTCCTCGCCGCGACGTTCGGCGTCCTCGGGGTCATGCCGATCACGATGATGGTGCAGATCGGGGTGCTCGTGTCGCTGGGCGTGCTGCTGGACACGTTCTTCGTCCGCTCGGTCATCGTCCCCGCTCTGGCCCTGGACGCGGGGCCTCGGTTCTGGTGGCCCGCGCGGCGCTCCGCAGCGGAGCCGGAAGAAGGCGGCGACGCTCGAACGGGGCCGCCGCCACCAGCCACGCCAGCAGGACGGGACCGAGCGCGAGGCTGAACAGCACGTCGGTCAGCCAGTGCTGGTCCGACACCGTGAGCGCCGCCGCCGTGACGACGCCCGCCGCCAGGGCGGCGCCGCGGCGGCGGCGCGCCGGGAGGACGCCGTCCACCGCGGGCAGCGCGGCGGCCAGCAGTTCGAGGATGACCCACACCAGCACGAACCCGTTGAGCGTGTGCCCGGACGGATACGCGTCGCCGTACCGGCCGATGACGTCCACGTCCCCGAACGGGAACGAGCGCGGGACGACCGACTTCAACCCCGTCTGCGTCAGCGACAGCGCGTACGCGATCAGGACGGCGAACGCCGGATACCGCAGCGATCGTCTGCGCACGGCCGCCACCACCGACAGCGGGACGATGACGCGCACCAGATACCCGCGCTGGCCGAGCTTGCTGACGCCGCGCACGAACTCCAGCGCGCGGCCCCGCACATGCGCGTCGCAGAACTCATGGACGGCATGGTCGAGCTGCCGCAGCGGGCCGTCGACCACGACGTCCAGCGTGACCAGCACCATCACCGCGGCGAGCGAGCCGTACGACCTCCACCCCACGGCCGGACCATTCCCCGCTCGACGGCGTTCACCGGGCGGGGCGTGAACGAGAATGGGCCTCCGGCGGACGAAGGGGTTCGGAGATGCGGCTCGGCCTGGTCACGATCGTCGTGGACGACTACGACAGCGCCATCGACTTCTTCACCGGCGCCCTGGAATTCGAACTGGTCGAGGATTCGCCCTCGCTGACCAACGACGGGCGTCCGAAGCGGTGGGTCGTCGTCCGGCCGCCGGGCGCCGAGACCGGGATCCTGCTGGCACGCGCGGACGGCGACCGGCAGGCCGCCGCCATCGGCGCCCAGGTCGCCGGACGCGTCGGCTTCTTCCTTGACGTGGACGATTTCGAGGCCGCCCACCAACGCATGACGGCGGCGGGCGTCGAATTCGTCACCGCGCCGCGCACCGAGCCCTATGGCCGGGTCGCCGTCTTCCTCGACATCGCCGGGAATCGCTGGGATCTGCTCGGCCCGGCGCCAGGAGCCGTCTTCGGCTAGGGATTCCAGAAGACGGTGACGTCGGTCTGGTCGAAGCGGCGGGCGGCGAGATCGGCCCGGCGGATGGCCCAGTGGACGGTCGCGCCCTCCCGGCCCTTGATGTCGGTGTACCAGTCGGCGAGCAGTACCCAGTCGTCCGCCTGGCGCGATTCGTCCGCCGGGAGGACGGGGTCGATGTCGCTGCACTCGTCCGAGGCGTATCCGCCGATCTGCAACGCGCCCCGTCCGGCGATCTCGTCGGCCGTGTCCAGCCACGTGTCGCGCAGTTCCTCGGAATGAGGATGCCCGGGGAGGGGCTCGACGTAGGGATGGTCGGGGATCTCAACCCAGCAGTGATACGGAAGCGATACATCGACGGCCAAATGCAGCGGGCCTCGTGGAAAGGCCGCCGTGACGTCGGCGTACGCCTCGGCCTCGAAGTAGGGATTTCCTTTCCGTTCCTCGACGGCCGTACCAGCGGGGACGTACACGGCCTCGCCGTCGGTCTCCGTGTCGGGATAGGCGAACAGGAGCAGTTGTCCGTCGGGTGGGAGCGGCAGATCCGTCGCGTCGGCGGGCAGTGCGGCGAGGTCGATGGCGGCGACGAGCGGATACCAGGGGTCGGGTGCGTCGGTGGGCAGCAGTAATGGTCCGCCGAGAGTGCCGACGACCGGTCCGTCGCCGTGCCGGGTCAATGTCGCGCACGGCCGGGCGGTATGAATCCACCGCTCGACATCGGCGGACGGAATGCCGCGAGTGAGGGCCGCGGCGCGGAACGGGGAGAGCCTCTCCACCATTTCGATCTTCATGCGGGCACCCTAATGCGGGGCCAGAGGTACCCCCGAGCGGATTCGAACCGCCGTTACCGCCTTGAGAGGGCGGCGTCCTAGGCCACTAGACGACGGGGGCAGGACTTGTGTGCGCCTTCGCGGTCTCCCGCTCCGGCTTCCACCACTTTACTGGACGGACGTTCTCCGCCTCGACCCGATTTCCGGGCGTACCCCCGAGCGGATTCGAACCGCCGTTACCGCCTTGAGAGGGCGGCGTCCTAGGCCACTAGACGACGGGGGCGTGTGTCCGTGGTGAGCGGACGCAGCTGGGGTACCAGGACTCGAACCTAGACTAAGTGAACCAGAATCACTCGTGCTGCCGATTACACCATACCCCAGGGAGGTACGGACGACCTCGCCGTTTCCAGCGGGTCGCTCGCGCCTCGATGAGCTTACAGGACGCCGGGACCGCGACCAAAACGGTTCTCGCGTCCGCGTCCCGCCGTCCCGGACCGGGTGCCCGCGCGGCGGCCGGGACGGCGTCGGCGGGCGAAGTCGGCGGGCGAAGTCGGCGGGTGAGGTCAGCGGGTGAAGTCGGGCGGGCCGATGTGCCGCCGTCCCCACTCGACCAGCGGGCGCAGCCGCCGCCACGACTCGCGGACCCGCGCCACCGCTTCCGGCGTCGCCATCCACGGGTCGGCGGGCCACCCCTCGCGGGCGTAGAGCGAGCGGTGCCGCAGCAGGTCGAGCCGGGGGTGGTCCTCGGGGGTGCCGCGCGGACGGGTCTTGAGCCGGTCGCCCGCGATCTCCATGCCGGCGGAGCGCAGGTCGTCCACGATCGCCTGGAGCTCGCCGCCGAACGTCTCGGACCCGGCGGCCTCGCGGTAGGCGCGGAGCTGGTCGGGGCTCGGCGCGTACATGCCGCCCGCGACCATCAGCCCGTCGGCGTCGATCTGGAGGTAGAAGCCCCCGTTCGTGTGCCCGCCCTGGTGCGTCTTGTAGGGCGTCTTGTCCTTGCTGAAGCGGACGTCCCGGTACGGGCGGAAGAGCTTGACCGCGCCGAACTCGTCCTCAAGCTCGGCGCACAGCTCCATGAGGGGCTCGCGCACGTGGCGTTCGTAGGCGTCCTTGTGGGCCGTCCAGTAGGACTTGGTGTTGTCGGCCTGGAGCCCTTCGTAGAACGCGAACGCCTCGTCGGTGATGCCGCTGAACGCCATGGCGTCCCTCCCGGTCGTCGGTCGCGGGCTCGGTCGTCAGTCGCGGGCGATGACGCGGTTGGTGAGGCTGCCGACGTTCTCGATCGTGACGGTCACCTCGTCGCCGATCTCCAGCGGGCCGACTCCGGCCGGGGTGCCGGTGAGGATCACGTCGCCGGGCAGCAGCGTCATGACCTGGCTGACGTACTCGACCAGCGCCGGGACGTCGTGCAGCAGCAGGGACGTGCGGGCGTCCTGCTTGACCTCGCCGTTCACGGACGTCGTGATCGCCAGGTCGGCGGGGTCGACCTCCGTCTCGATCCACGGGCCGAGCGGGCAGAACGTGTCGAAGCCCTTGGCGCGCGTCCACTGGCCGTCCTTCGCCTGGAGGTCGCGGGCCGTGACGTCGTTCGCGCACGTGTAGCCGAGGATCACGTCGGCGGCGCGGGACGCGGGCACCTCGCGGCACATCCGGCCGATGACGACCGCCAGCTCGCCCTCGTAGTCGACCCGCTCGGACAGCTTCTGCGGGTACGCGACCGCCTCCCCCGGCCCGATCACGGCGGTGGACGGCTTGGCGAACACGACCGGCTCGGCGGGCGGCGCCGCGTGGCCCATCTCGCGGACGTGGTCCGCGTAGTTCTTCCCGATCGCGATGACCTTGCTGGGCAGGATCGGCGCGAGCAGCCGGACGTCGGCGAGCGGCAGCCGCACCCCGGTGAACGTCAAGTCACCGAACGGGTGGGCCGCGATGGCCGCGACGGTGTTCTCCTCCACCACGCCGAAGGACATGACCTCGTCGGTGGCGAACCTGGCGATACGCATGGTCGAGAGCCTAGTCGTTGCCCCGGACACGCCCGGGATGCGCCCGGGACGGCGCCGGCCCGCACCGGCCGCGGGTCAGAAGCCGCACGCCTTCCCGTTCAGCTTGCAGCCCTTCGGCGCGGCCGTCGCGCCCGCCGCGCCGAACTGGACGTCCCAGGTGCCGCCCGGCGGGATCGCGGGCGCGCCGTCCAGGTTCCTGATCTCCACGGTCGCGCCGCCGTGCACGAGCCGCGCGCCCCAGATGTTCTTCACGTCCGCGCCGGGGGTGCGGAACGTCAGCCGCCACGCCTTCATGGGCTTGTCCGTGCGGTTGGTGATGACCATCCGGCCCTCGAAGTAGCCCTCGTCCCGCTGGACGAGCTGGTAGGTGATGCCGTCGCCGTCCACGACCGGGCCGATCGGCGCGGTCGTGGCGGGCGGCGCCGGTGACGCGGGCTGCCCCTCCAGCGGCGTCCCGGAAGGCTGCGGCGTGGCGGGCGCCCCGCCCGGCGACGGCTCGCCGGACGTCGTCGGGGCCGCGCCGCCCCCGGGGGTCTGCGACGTGGACACCGCCGGTGCCGCGGGTGTCTCGGCCTTGCCCTTCGAGTCCGATCCGCGAACGAACAGGAGCACGACGGCAGCGGCGGCGGCGAGCGCCAGAACCACTCCGATCACCGCGAATGCCAGCAGCGGACGCCGCGTCCGGGACGTCCCGGACGGCGGCGGGCCCGGCGGCACGGGCGACGTCGCGGGCTGGGGCGGTGGGGGCGGCGTGTACACGGGGGTGCCCGCGCCGGGATGAGTCGCCTCGGCCCCGGCGCCGAACTGCTCCGTCCAGGGCGCCTCCCCGACGACCGCCCCGGCGGCGGCGGGCGGCGGGGCCTGCTCCCGCATCGCCGCCTGCTCGACGACGGAAGCCTCGGGAGCTTCGACGGCCTCGGCGGCTTCCCCGGCTTCTTCGGGTTGCGCGGGCGCGGGCACCTCGAACCGCACGGCCTTCGGCCGGACGGGAATGTCCGAGACGGTCACGGACGCGCCGTCGTCGTCCGGGACGTCCATGACGGTCGCGTCCGCCAGGTCCTCGACATCGTCCTGGGGATCGTCCTCGACGTCGTCTTCGAGGTCGTCGACCGGGACGTCCTGGAAGGTGGCGTCTGGCGCGTCGTCCCGCGGGGCGTCCTGGAAGGTGACGCCCGGTAGGTCGTCCTGCGGGACGTCCTGGAGCGTCGCGGCCGGATCGACCGGCTCTGCCAGGTCGTCCGCGGGCTCGTCGACGATGGTCGTCTCAGGATCGGGCACGGTGTCCGCGGGCTCCGCGCGCCCGCGCGGGGCGCGGAACTCGGCGGTCGTCTTGTGGTCCGGGGGGACGTACCCGGGCTCCTCGCCGCTCAACTCGCCCACCTTCCAACGTCGTCGATCTCATGGAGTCCGACGACGAAGGGCGCGAATCGGTTCATAACAAACCGGGCAGGCGCGCCGGGCCGGGTCAGCCCGCGTGGGCCGGCTCCAGGCCGCGGCGCGCCGCCCGCCGGAGCTGCCGGTTGAGCATGTCGGTGATCAGCTCGATGGCGTCCGGGGTGGTGGCGTCGTGGGCGCCGCTCAGCCAGCGGGTCGCCTCGGCGAGCAGTTCCTCGGCGGAGTCGGCGGCGGGGCCGGCGTCCGCCATCCGGCCGAGGACGGCGCCGAGCCGCAGCGCCGCGTCGGCGCGGCCGGACTCGGCCGCCCGCCGGTACCAGTCGGCGGCCTGCTCCAGGTCGCCTTCGTGCTCGTACAGCTCGCCCAGTCCGAAGGCCACGTCCGCCCACGTGCCGTCCGTCGGACGCCCGAGGTCCGCGGGGCTCCAGGGTCGGACGAGCATACGATCACTCCGGTGGGTCGGTGCGCTGAGAAGGGGGCGCGCGGATGCCTCACACGCGCTGTTCCGCCCCCATAGTGGACGCTCTGCCCGAAAACCGCCACCGATTTCGGCGTGTTCGACGAAATTCCTCCGTGACCGAGCCGATGCGAACGGAAGGAACACCCGTTCGCATCGGACGGCCGGACCTGCCGGGCGACCTCACACCTTGCTCGTATCGGCGGCCGGCGTTCCGCGCGGGCGGTCGGCCGGGACCGCCACGTTGACCAGCGCGCCCCGCCGTCCGACCGGCGACGTCGGCGTGGGCATCCGGCTGCGGAACTGCAGGCCCCTCGTGCGGTAGCCGAGCAGGACGACGTAGAGGGACAGGATCAGGAACAGTGCCGCGGGACCGAGGATCCACAGGTACAGGGTCAGGTCGCCGATCATTCCAACGCTCCTCTCCGCGGGGTGCAGAGGGTGAACCCGATCAGGCCGCTGATCTGAGCCGATTCCTGGAAACTCCGACGATCGGCCCGGTACCATCGGGCTGTTCAAGCCGTCTGGTTCAGCTCTCTCGGCTTCGGTCCCACTAAAGGTGTAACCCATATCAGGTAGGGCAAAACCCGATCGTTGGAACCAATCGCTCTGATTGCAATGAGAGGTCGCGATGGCGGACCGGATCCCCAAGTACGTCGAGATCGCGCAGGACCTCCGTGCCCAGATCGAGGACGGGACCCTCCCGCCCGCCGCCCAACTGCCGACGGAGAAGGAACTCGTCGAGCACTGGGACGTCTCGGCCAACACCATCAAGAAGGCCGTCAACGAGCTGCGCCAGCAGGGTCTGGTCGAGACCGTCCCCCAGAAGGGGAGCTTCGTCGCCGAGCCGACCGCGCCGTTCGTCATCACGCTGAACCACACCGACCTGGGCGAGGAGAACCCGCCCGGACGCGGCTTCGGCGGCGGCGAGGGCAGGGCGTTCACGGCCGAGGCCGAGCGCCAGAACCACGCGGCCCACTCCTCGAAACCCGAGGTCAAGGTCGAGGACGCCGAGGAGCCGCAGATGCGGGCGCTCGGCATCGCGCCGGTCGCGCCCGGGGAGCCGAGACCGCAGGTCGTCCGGCGCTCCCAGCAGCGGTTCGTCGACGGCAAGCCGAACTCGCTCCAGCACTCGTATTTCAAGCTGGAACTGGCCATCCAGGCGCAGGCGCTCCTCAAGTCGGCCGACATCGAGGAGGGGACCGTCGCTTATCTGCAGAGCTGCGGCCACGTCCAGACCGGCTACGAGGACGTGTTCGACGCCAGGCAGCCGACGGAGGAGGAGCTCAAGTTCTTCGGGCTCTCCCGCGGCAGCCTCGCCGTGATCGAGCACCGGCGGACCGCGTACGACCAGCACGGCGAGCCGTTCCGCCTCACCGTCACCATTTACAAGCCGGGCACCAATAGGATCCGCTTCATCGCCGGAGAGGTGCCCGTCGAGGTGTGGGAACGCGGTTCCTGACGCACCACCGTCTTCGTCATCAACGACACCATTAACCGTAAAAGGACCGAGATGTCCATTTCTCGTATGCGCGCGCACACGCCCGCGCACCACCCGGACCCCGAAGTCGACGCCGCGCACGGCTACATCACCGCCGTCGTCGAGGCGCTCGGCGACCGCGGCATCCAGGTGGACCGGAGCTGGCTCGACCCCAAGGGCCCCGTCGACGCGACCGTCGTCACCGGCGGCAAGGCCCTCGTCTGGGACGAGTGGACCGGCTGCACGTTCGGCCTCTACGTCTCGGGCCGCCAGGGCGAGCGGACCGTCCTCAAGGACGGACGGCGGCTCGGCGGCGGCGTGCTGCTGCCCCCGGCCGTCCTCGCCCGGCTGGTCGAGACCGGCTCGGCCCTGCCGCAGGTCACCCGCGAGCCCGGCGCGCGCGACGGGCTGTTCGACGCCCTGCGCGACCACTGACCCGCACGCGACTACCGAGCCGCCTTGATGCCCCGGTCGTGGCCGAAGACGAGCGGCCACGACCGGCCCGGCGGCCGCGCGCCCAGGGCGGCTACGGCGCCACCACGTCGCGGTAGTCGGGGTGGCGCTGGATCCAGCCCTTGATGAACGGGCAGAGCGGAAGGACCGTCCGGTTCTGGGCGCGCAGGTCGTCCAGGACGCCGCGGGCCAGCGTCCCGCCGACGCCCTTGCCCTCGAAGGCGGGATCGACCTCGGTGTGGGTGAGGACGAGCATGCCGCCCTCGGCGGGCTCGTAGTCGGCGAAGCCCGCCAGCTCGCCGTCCAGCCTGATCTCGTAGCGCTTCCGCTCGGCGTTGTCGGTGATCTCGGTGCTCATGCCCCCGATAATGCCCGGCGACCCGCGCCCATTCCCCGCCGGGTCGGCCCGGCGGGGCGGCGGCGAGCACAGCGCGAAGGGTCAGCCCGGCTCGTGGCCCGCGCGGAGCAGGCAGTAGGAGACGGCCTCCTCCAGGGCCTGCCAGGACGCGGCGATGACGTTGTCCTCGACGCCGACCGTGCCCCACTCGCGCTCGCCGTCCCCGGACTCGACGAGCACGCGCGTCCGGGCGTCGGTGCCGTGCGAGCCCTCCAGGATGCGGACCTTGTAGTCGACGAGCTCCAGCCGCGCGAGCTCCGGGTAGAGCCGCTCGAGCGCGAGGCGCAGCGCGTTGTCCAGCGCGTTGACCGGGCCGTTGCCCTCGCCGGTCGCGATGATCCGCTCGCCCTTGGCGTGCAGCTTGACGGTCGCCTCGCTGACCATGGAGCCGTCCGGGCGGCGCTCCACGATCGACCGCCACGACTCGACCTCGAAGTGCCGCTGCCGGACGCCGGTCAGCTCCTCGCGCAGCAGCAGCTCGAACGAGGCGTCCGCGGCCTCGAACGTGTAGCCGGTGGACTCCAGCTCCTTGACCTTGTCCACGACGGCCTTGGCCTTGTCGCCGGACAGGTCGTAGCCCAGCTCGCGCCCCTTCAGCTCGACGGACGCGCGTCCCGCCATGCTCGACACCAGCATCCGCATGTCGTTGCCCACGCGGGACGGGTCGATGTGCTGGTACAGGTCGGGGTCGACCTTGACGGCGGAGGCGTGCAGCCCCGCCTTGTGCGCGAACGCCGACAGCCCGACGTACGGCTGCTGCGAGCTGGGCGCGACGTTCGTCACCTCGGACACGGCGTGCGCGATCCGGGTCATCTCGGCGAGCTGCGCGTCCGAGACGAGGCTCATCCCGCGCTTGAGCTGGAGGTTCCCGACGACCGTGAACAGGTTGGCGTTGCCGCTGCGCTCGCCGTACCCGTTCGCGCACCCCTGGACGTGGGTGGCGCCCGCCTTCACCGCGGCGAGCGAGTTCGCCACCGCGCAGCCGGAGTCGTCGTGGCAGTGGATCCCGACGCGGACGCCGAGGGACGCCACCTCGTGGACGACGTCGGCCAGCTCGTCCGGGAGCATGCCGCCGTTGGTGTCGCAGAGCGCGACGACGTCGGCGCCCGCCTCGACGGCGGCGCGGACGGCCTCCAGCGCGTAGGCGCGGTTGGCCTTGTAGCCGTCGAAGAAGTGCTCGGCGTCCAGGAAGACGCGTTGGCCCTCCGCACGCAGGTGGGAGACCGTGTCGCGGATCATCGCGAGGTTCTCCTCCAGGGTGGTGCGGAGGGCCAGCTCGACGTGCCGGTCGTGACTCTTCGCAACGAGGGTCACGACGGGCGCGCCGGATTCGCGCAGCGCGGCGACCTGGGGGTCGTCGGCCGCCCGTACACCGGCCCGGCGGGTCGCGCCGAACGCGGTGAGCTGCGCGTGCCTCAGGTCGAGCTCTGTTCGAGCCCGCCTGAAGAACTCGGTGTCCTTCGGATTGGCGCCGGGCCAGCCGCCCTCGATGAAGCCCACGCCGAGATCGTCGAGGTGTCGCGCGATGGCGAGCTTGTCGGGCACGGAGAGGTTGAGCCCCTCCTGCTGCGAACCGTCGCGCAGGGTGGTGTCGTAGACGTGGAATGCGTCGCCTTGCGTAGATGGGCCGTGCATTGGTGTAACCCCCAAGGGGCTGCGCCAGGACACAAAAAAGACCCCTCACGGACGTGAGAGGTCTGCGCGCCGGCGCTGTCCCGTTAGCTGCTGCCGGCGCGCCTGCCGATAATCACGAGGCTGTGGCGCATGACGCGCACCAGTCTGCCACATGGTGCGCAAAGTTGGGACATCTGTCTCAGATGGCGAGACGGCACTGCCCCGGCGGTCCTGCCGCCGGGGCCCGACGACACCGCGAAACCTCTGGTCGGAAGGGCCGTCCGAGTCAGACGATCTTGTGGACCCAGCCGTACGGGTCGGGGCGCGTGCCGTACTGGATGCCGACCAGTTCCTGGCGCAGCCGCATCGAGACCTCGCCGGGCTCGCCGTCGCCGATCGTCCAGGCGCGGTCGGCGCCCTTGACCGACCCGACCGGGCTGATGATCGCGGCGGTGCCGCAGCCGAACACCTCGGTGATCTCGCCGGACCGGCAGCCCGCCTCCCACTCCTCGATGCTGATCTTGCCCTCCTCGGCGGGGATGCCGAGGTCGGGGGCGAGCTTCAGCATGGAGTCGCGGGTGATGCCGGCGAGCAGCGTCCCGGTCAGCGCCGGGGTGAGCAGCCGCACCCGCGAGCCGGACCCGTAGACGAACATCAGGTTCATCGAGCCCACCTCCTCGACCCAGCGGTGCTCGACCGCGTCGAGCCAGACGACCTGGTCGCAGCCCTCCGCGACGGCCTGCTTCTGCCCGGCGAACGACGCCGCGTAGTTGCCGCCGAACTTGGCCTCGCCGGTGCCGCCCGGCGCGGCGCGGGTGTAGTCCTGCGACAGCCAGACCGAGACGGGCTTGATCCCGCGCGGGTAGTACAGCCCGGACGGGGACGCGATGACCATGAACAGGAACTCGCTCGCCGGGCTGTTCACGCCGAGCGCGCGGGTCGTGGCGAACATGAACGGGCGGAGGTAGAGGCTGTGGCCCTCCGTGTCGGGCACCCAGTCCTTGTCGGTGCGGACGAGGAGCTCGACGGCGTCCACGAAGAGCTGCTCGGGGATCTCCGGCATCGCCATCCGGCGGGCGGACCGGTTCATCCGGGCCGCGTTCATGAACGGGCGGAACGTGACGACCGAGCCGTCCGGCTGCTTGTACGCCTTGAGCCCCTCGAACAGCTCCTGGGCGTAGTGGAACACCTGGCTCGCCGGGTCCATCGGCAGCGGTCCGTACGGTTCGAGCTTCGCGTCGTGCCAGCCCCG
This sequence comes from Actinomadura syzygii, assembly GCF_008085905.1. Taxonomy (GTDB): domain Bacteria; phylum Actinomycetota; class Actinomycetes; order Streptosporangiales; family Streptosporangiaceae; genus Spirillospora; species Spirillospora syzygii. The sequence continues at coordinate 488,033 of NZ_VSFF01000010.1, forward strand.
CTCCGGCGAGTACCGGATCGTGATCATGTGATCGGTGAAGTACCGTCCGAAGCCGGGATCGGCCAGGACGCGCGCGCGGTCCGCCGCGGTCGCCGGTCGCTCGGTGCGGGTGATCTCGAAGTCCAGGGTGTCGCTCATCGCGGTTCGTCCTCTCGCCGGATCGCCGGGGCCGCCCCTTTGCCGCCGCGGCTTCCTTAGTCCCTATTGTCGTACTTCGTCCAGACCTACTGCTCCGGGAGGACGCGGCGCACGCGAAAACCGGGCGCGCCGCGCGGGCACGCCCGGAGTTCCCTGTACTGGCCAGAGAGGCGTGCCCCTAGCCGGATACTCGCTTCGCGATCGCGTCGCCGACCTGGGACGTGGACCGCTCGCCGAAGGCGGCGCGCTCGGCGAGGTCGTCCGAGACGGCCCGCTCGACGCGGCGGGCGGCGTCGCCCTCGCCGATGTGGTCGAGCAGCATGGCGACGGACAGGATCGTGGCGGTCGGGTCGGCCTTGCCCTGCCCGGCGATGTCGGGCGCACTGCCGTGCACCGGCTCGAACATCGACGGGGCGGTGCGGTCGGGGTTGACGTTGCCGGACGCGGCGAGCCCGATGCCCCCGGCGATCGCCGCGCCGAGGTCGGTGATGATGTCGCCGAACAGGTTGTCGGTGACGATCACATCGAACCGGCCGGGATCGCTGACGAAGAACATCGTCGCCGCGTCGACGTGCGAGTAGGCGGTCGTGACCTGCGGGTACTCCTCGGCGACGCGCTTCAGCACGCGCTGGTAGAGGTCGCCCGCGAAGGTGAGCACGTTGTCCTTGTGGACGAGCGTCAGGTGCCGGCGCGGCCGCGACGCCGCGACCTCGAAGGCGTACCGGATGACGCGCTCGACGCCGAACGCGGTGTTCACGCTCTCCTGCGTGGCGACCTCGTGCCGGGTGCCCTTGCGCAGGACGCCGCCGACGCCCGTGTACGGCCCCTCGGTGCCCTCGCGGACGACGACCATGTCGACGTCGTCGGCCGTCACGCCCGCGAGCGCGGTCGCGACGCCGGGGAACAGCTTCACCGGGCGCAGGTTGACGTAGTGGTCGAGCTCGAAGCGGGTGCGCAGGAGGAGGCCGCGTTCGAGGGTCCCGCTCGGGACGCTCGGGTCGCCGACGGCGCCGAGCAGGATGACGTCCTGCTCGCGCAGCTCGGCGAGGACCGAGTCGGGCAGGACCTCCCCGGTGCGGTGCCAGCGGGCGGCGCCGAGGTCGTAGGACGTCCGCTCGAACGCGAGATCACCGGACACGGCGTCGAGGACCTTGAGGCCCTCGGCGACCACCTCGGGGCCGATCCCGTCACCCGGGATCACGGCCAGACGAACACTGCGCGATGCCATGCGCGCACTCTACTGCAAACGTCTCATTGGTTGGGCATTTGTCTCACGTCTCGGAACGGTCGTCTCGTTCCCGCAGGCCGCAGTCACCGCACAGCCCGCCGCCCGGCACGCGGTAGTACAGGCAGCAGTTGCGCCGGCGGAAGCCGCCGGGGCCTGGCGCCCACGTCCCGGCGAGCGGCGGGCGGCCGAGCAGATCCGCGGCGATCGCGCGCCGCGCCGGGTCGGGCGGGCCGACGTTCAGGCCCCCGGCGAGCGCGGACGCGGCGTTGCCCCACAGCAGGCCGTCGGCGAGGGAGACGAAGGTCAGCATCGTCTCGCGCAGCGGCCGGAGCCGGTCGTCCACGACCATGGGGAAGATCAGGTCGGCGGCCCGCGCGGCGTCGCCGACCCGGCGCCCGCGCGGCTCGGCGAGCCGGAAGGCGATCGGCTCGCCGGGCGCGCCGCGCCACCGCAGGCCGGACAGGTCGGGGACGATCCCCCGCGCCGCAGCCGCGACGACCGGCGACCACAGCCGCGCCGCGAGCCCCTGGAACAGCAGCGACGCCGCCACCCTGCGCTCGCCGGCGCCGAGCCGTTCGGCGTGGTCGGCGGTCAGCGCGGCGAGCGGGGCGGCGTCGCCGGGGAACGGGCGCCATCCGTCGTCCCCGGCCGGGCCGGTGCCGATCTCGAAGTAGGGCCCGAGCCGGGCCGTGTCGCGCAGGAGCCCGGCCACCTCGTCGGGCGGGACGTCGGGAGGCATGCGCCCCAGTCTCGCACCGCCCGGTTCCGAGGGCGGGTCAGGTCAGGAACGGCCGCCGTTGTCGCGCCGGTCCAGGGCGGTCTGCAGGGCGCGGGCCGCCTCTTCCTGCGCGTCGTCGGCAGGGGTGTTGTCACGGGTGTCGTTCATGATGGTTCGCTCCGATCGCTGTTTTCTGGCCGGTGGGGCCGCCGGAGAAGGGCGTGGTTCGCACGGTCCGGCGAGAGGGATCGGACTGACGGCCAGGCAGAGCCTCCGCAGCGGGTGCCGGCCTGCCGATGATCAGGCCCCGCTGCGGCAGCGAAGGATTACTACGAAGCGCCGCATGACTACCTGCGAGATTACCTCTGGTCAAGAGGGGTTGTCCCGACCCGTGGCGGAAAATCTCACCATATGAGATGGCAAGCGTCCGCCACGGGCCCGGAGGGGAAGCGTCCCGCTCAGCCGTCGAGGTCGACGCGGCGGCCCATGTCGGCGCCCACCTCGGCGGTGATCGCGTCGACGAGCTGCGGCGGGATCGCGGAGTCGACGGTCAGCGCGATCAGCGCGCGGCCGCCCTTGGCGTCCCGGCCGACCTGCATCCCGGCGATGTTGACCTGCGCGTCGCCGAGCAGGTTGCCGACCGCGCCGACGATCCCGGGACGGTCGACGTAGGAGAAGAACGCCATGTGCTCGGTCGGGACGAGCTCCATGTTGTAGCCGTTGATCTCGATGAGCCGCTCGGCGTGCTTCGGGCCGGTGAGCGTGCCGGACACCGACACGACCTCGCCGCCGGACATCGTCCCGCGGACCTGCACGACGTTGCGCCAGTCGGGGCTGTCCTCGCTGGTGGTGAGGGTGACCTCGACGCCGCGGTCGCGGGCCAGCAGCGGGGCGTTGACGAACGTCACGGCCTCCTCGGTCACGTCCACGAACACGCCCTTGAGCGCGGCGAGCTCCAGCACCTTGACGTCGTGCTCGGCGATCTCGCCGCGGACGACGACGTCCAGCCGGACGGGGACGCCGCCCGCGAGCGCGGTGAAGATGCGGCCGAGCTTCTCGGTGAGCGGCAGGCCGGGCTTCACGTCCTCGGCGACGGCGCCGCCCTGCACGTTGACCGCGTCCGGGACGAACTCGCCGGACAGCGCGAGCCGCACCGACCGGGCGACCTGCGTGCCCGCCTTCTCCTGCGCCTCGTGGGTGCTGGCGCCGAGGTGCGGGGTGACCACGACGTTGTCGTGGTGGAACAGCGGGCTCTCGGTCATCGGCTCGGAGGTGAACACGTCGAGGCCGGCGCCGGCGACCCGGCCGTCCTTGATCGCGAGGTCGAGCGCCTCCTCGTCGACGATCCCGCCGCGGGCGGCGTTGACGATCCGCACCTCGGGCTTGACCAGGCGCAGCTCGCGGTCGCCGATGAGGCCGAGCGTCTCCGGCGTCTTCGGCAGGTGGACGGTGATGAAGTCGCTGTCGGCGAGCAGCTCGTCGAGCGTGACGAGCTTCACGCCGAGCTGCGCGGCGCGGGCCGCCTGCACGTACGGGTCGTAGGCGATCACGTTCATGTCGAAGGCGGCGAGGCGCTGCGCGACGAGGACGCCGATGCGCCCGAGGCCGAGCACGCCGACCGTCTTGCCCTGCAGCTCGACGCCGGTGTACTTGGACCGCTTCCACTCGCCCTTCTTGAGCGCGCCGTGCCCCTGCGGCACGTTCCGGGCGGTGGCGAGCAGCAGCGCGATCGCGTGCTCGGCGGCGGTGACGATGTTGGACGTGGGCGCGTTGACGACCATGACGCCGGCCTTGGTGGCGGCCTCCACGTCGACGTTGTCGAGGCCGACGCCCGCGCGGGCGACGACCCGCAGCTTCGAGGCGTGCTGGAACACCTCGGCGGTGACCTTGGTGGCGCTGCGGACGATCAGCGCGTCGACGTCGGCCACGGCGGGCAGCAGCTGGGCTTTGTCGCTGCCGTCGACGTGGCGGACCTCGAAGTCGGCCTCCAGCACGGCGATGCCGGCCGGGGAGAGTTCTTCAGCGACGAGGACGACGGGCATGCTCAAGGAAGACAGTCCTTCGGGATGTGGATGGAATGTGATCTGTGCAGGTGAAGTCGCGGGTCACCTCGTCGTGCCCTCGCCCCTCCGCGAGTCTATCTCCAGTGGGGTGGAGCGGTTCGCGGCAGGGAGACACCCACCGGTAAGTCGTGGTTCGTCCGGCTCATGACGCCGTCAGGCCGCGTTCGGCTCCGGCACCGCCGCCAGCACGGACGCGACCCGCTCCGCGTCGGCGACGTGGACGTGCGGGACGTCCACGTACACGCGCAGCGGCCCGGCGGGCAGCCCCAGCGCGTCGGCGACCTGGACCTGCACGTCGCGCAGCGGAATGTAGGTCAGGTACCCGCGGTGGACGTCCTGCGACCGGAACATCGCCGTCATGATCAGCCGGTAGCCGCGGATGCGGAAGGACAGCGCCGTCAGGCACGGCAGCCCCTCCGCCGGCTCGCCGGGGACCGTGAGCGAGATCCACGCGCTGGTCGTCCACGGGCGGGCGCGCAGCAGGTCGACGACCCAGCGGATCTGGTCGTTGCCCTGGAGGTCGTGCAGCCGCGGCCAGTACCGCCCGCGGACCGGGCGGCGGGTGCGCTCCTGCGCCCGCCGGACGAGCCGCGCCCGGTCGCCGTGCTCGTAGAGGATCGGGTCCTCCCAGCTGAGCGAGGCGACCTCGAACAGCAGCGGCGGGCCCTCGATGATGGGGCCGCCGTCCTCGAGCCCGGCCTCTCCGGCCGCCCAGACGTGCCGCAGGACGCCGATCCAGGCGTGCCCGCACGTCTCGAAGCGCCGGACGTCCTTCTCCTCGGCCGCCGGCACGTCACGGCTCCCGGCCGTTTTCACGGTCATGTGGATTTCGCCCGCGGCAATTGCCCGGCCGCGCGTTCGCCGCGCGGGAGGCGAATTCCGCCGTGCCGCCGGCTCTCGGCTCTCCGTCGTTCCCGACCTGCATCACACCACTCATGCGCCGCGCCCCTTTGCCGCTCCGGCGGCGGTCACACGAGGTTCAGCGCGGGGAGTCCCGCGTCGGCCGCGGCCGTCACGGCTTTCTTCAAGTATCAGGCAAAGTGCGCCAGAACTACAGAGGATTTTGTTCAAATCGTGCCTTCACCCGCATTCTGACGGCTGGCGTGATGATCGGTCACTGGCCAATCCGTCCAAAATAGGGATGATCAGGGCTTACCACGGATCGGGGCCGGGACGGTACAGGACGACGTACCCCTCCCGGCGGAACACCTCGCGGTAGCCCTCGGCGGCCAGTTCCTCGACCCGGCGGCGCTGGTCGGTCACGCTCGCGAAGGGGAACTCCTGCCGTGCCACGTAGGCGAGGACCCACGGGGCGCCGCGGGAGCGCTCGTCCCACAGCAGGACGCGGGCGCGGGTCGTGAGCGCGGGGCCGACGCCGTTCGCCGCCTCGACCAGCGCGCCGTCCGGGATCCGCGCCGCCGCGGCGGCCGCCGCGCGGGCCCGCTCGTTCGGCCGCCACAGCGCCGGGTCGGCCAGATGCCGGTAGGTGAAGAACGGGACGCAGGCCAGCATCGCCGCCAGGATCGCGGCCCCCGGCAGGACGGCCGGCCACCCGCGCGCCCTCCGGATCCGGCCGCGCAACCGGGTCGCGCCGTCCACCGCCGCCAGGACGAGCACGGCGATGATGAACGCGTTGTAGTGGTAGTGCGGCTCCCACCAGTTGCTGAAACGGCTGTTCAGCATCCGTTCGGCGAGCAGCGGCAGGACCGTCAGGGTCAGCGGCGAGACCAGCGGCAGCAGGAACAGCGGCAGGACGACCAGCGCCACCGTCAGGACCTTCTGCGGCGGGGTGCCGAGGACGGCGGCGACGTCCCACGGATGCGTCAGCGCGTGCACCGCGGCGTGCGGCAGGTCGGGGCCGAGGGAGCCGTAGGCCCAGTAGTAGTCCTTGTCGCCGCCGAACGCGGCGGTGACGACGCGGGAGCAGATCCAGGTCGCGACGAGCCCGACGACGGCGTAGGCGAGGCCCGCGCGGCGGTCGTCCCGGGAGTCGCGGCGGGTGGCGAGGAACATGCCGAAGCCCACGAGCAGCAGGCCCATGTCCTCCTTGACCAGGAGCAGGGCGCACGCCGCCAAGGCGGCCTGGCCGCGCCGCCCGGCGTCGTGCCGCTCGACCATCAGCGCCGACAGCAGCGGGACGAACGCCACCTCGTGGAAGTCGAACGCGAGCGCCTCCGCGACCGGCCACGACAGCGCGTAGCCGCCGGCCGCGCAGTACGCCGCCGCCGCGCCGAGCCTGCGCTCGGTGAACCGGAAGACCGGGACGATCGCGAGCGCGAGCAGCACCGCCTGCGCGAGCAGCAGCGTCGCGGGGCCGTCGTGGATCCAGTACAGCGGGGCCAGCAGGGCGAGGATCGGCGAGAAGTGGTCGCCGAGGACGGCGAACCCGGGCCCGAAGCCGTTGTGGACGCCCTTCACCATCGAGACCGGCGCCTCGAACCGGCTGTAGGAGCGGATCGCCTGGTCGAAGATGACGAGGTCGTAGCTGCCCGCCCGGAACGCGCGCAGCCGCAGCAGCGAGTACGCGCCGTAGAGCGCCGCGCCGCCCGCGACCATCGCCGCGAGCGCGGCGCGCCGCCGCCGGGACGGCCGCGCGGTCGGCGCGACGCCGGCGCGTCCCCCCACCGCCACCGCCTCAGCCACGCGCCGGACGCTACCACCGCCTCCGGCGCGCGGCTGAACCGGCACGTGGACCGGCGCGGCCGGTCCGGCGAGGCGCGCCCCCTGACCGGACCGGCCCGTCACTACCCCGCCGCGCGGCGCGTCATCGGCAGCCGGCCGGCGGTGAACATCCCGGCGGCGAGCGCCGCGACGAGCGGGACGACGACCCCGATGGCGATCAGCAGCAGCCACGGCACGTCCAGGATCGCCCCGTGCGCCGGCACGCTCCCGTCGGACGCCTCGAGATCCTCGGTGAGCGGGCGCGTCACGGCGAAGCCGGGCACGAGCCCGCCCGCGATGCCGAGCCAGCAGCCGATCCCCGCGACGACCACGGCCTGGGCCATCGTCAGCACCCGCCGGGTCCGGGGCCGGGCGCCGACCGCGGCGAGGGTGGCGAGGTCGGGCCTGGCGTCGGCGGCGGCCAGCCCGGTCGAGATCAGCGCGCCGCCGAGGACCAGCGCGGCGGCGACTCCCGCGAGCAGCAGCAGGACGCCGTCGAGGGACTCGGTGAAGCCCCGCTCGACGTAGACCAGCTCGGACTCCGGGGTGTACCGGGAGATCGTCGTCTTCAGCCGCGACTCCTCGGCCTTGGTGACCCGGTGGTCGGCGCGGTCGACGCCGTACGCCTCCGTGTGCAGCGGGAGCCCGGTCCGCGCGGCGACGGCGGGCGGGATGATCGTCCGCACGTGCGGCTCCCCGGCGGCGGCGACGGCCGGGACGTCCCTGATGACGCGGCCCTTCCCCTGCCCGTCCTGGTACTGGATGCGCATGGTCGTCGTCCCGCTCGCGGGCGGCCGCGACCGGAACATGACGACCTTGCCCGCGGTCAGCGCGGCGCTGACGGCCGGGTCGTCGCGGCCGAGCAGCAGGCGCGCCTCGCGGGGCCCGCCGACCACGTTGTCCAGGAGGATCTCCCGCATGCCGTCGTCGTCCTTGCCGGCGACGAGCACCGAGGGGCACCCGGGGGTGGCCGCGCGGTCGCAGGACCCCTCCTCGTACGGCAGGACCTTCAGGGTCTGGACGGGCACGCCGGCCAGGTCGGCGCGGACGGCCCGCCCGACCTCGTCCGCGCGTTCCATCGGCATGCGGACCAGGGTCGTCCCCATCGGCAGTTCCGGGCGGTACTCGATCTCCCGCTGGCGGAAGTCGCTGGCGCCCCCGATGGCCAGCGCGGTGACGGCGGCCACGGCGGCGGTGATCGCCGCGACGGCCGGGGCGGTGCGGGCGCGGTTGCGGGCGGCGTCCCGGACGGCGAGGCGCAGCGGCAGCGGCAGCCTGGACGCGACGCGCCCCGACGCCCCGACGACCGCCGGGCAGACCATCACCAGCCCGATGATGATCGCCGCCGCGCCGAGCGCCGCGCCGAACTCGCGCATCACCCGCACGCCGACCAGCGAGATCCCGATGCCGGCGACGACCAGCAGGCCGCCGAGCAGCGGCAGGCCGCGGCGGGCCCGGCCGGGCGGGTCGCGGCGGCCGGCGAGGGCGGACACGACGTCCATCCGGGCGGCCTGCCGGGCGGGGACCAGCGCGGCGAGGACGCCGCTGCCCGCCGCGACGAGCATCGTGATGACGACGAGTCCCCACGGCACCCGGAACGGGCCGAGCTTGTCGTCGTTCACGGCCTCGATGACCGGCTTCGCGAGCGCCGAGCCGGCGATCCCGAGCGCCGCCCCGCCGAGCGCGGCGACCCCGCCGATGACCAGACCGCCCGCGAGGACGACGGCGCGCAGGTGCCGGGCCTCCCCGCCCGCCGCGGCGACGAGCGCGAGGTCGCGGCGGCGGCGGCGGACGTCCACGACGAACGAGGGCCCGGCCAGCAGCACGACCTGGAGCACGATCATCGTGACGACCAGCGCGCCGATGGCGGTCTCGGCGACGGCCGCGCCCTCCGACACGGGCTCGCCCTCGCCCGCGACCACCGTCCGCGTGGGCTCGGCCGTCCGCATCAGGACGGCCAGCATGACGATCAGGGTGGTGGGGAACCCGATCATCGCCAGCACCAGCGCGGTGCGCCCCTTGGACCGCGCCGCGTCCCGCGCCGCCATGCGCAGCGCGCAGAGATACCCGCTCACGGAGTCCCGCCCTTCTGGGGGACGTCCCCCGGGCCCCCGGAGGGTCCGCGCCATGATCCTCGCTTCGCTCCGGTCACGGCGCCTCCCGCAGCAGGCTCTCGGGGCCCGAGGCCGCGGGGGTGGTGTCGACGATCCGGCCGTCGCGCAGGAAGACGACGCGGTCGGCCCAGGCGGCGTGCCGGGACTCGTGCGTCACCATCAGGCAGGACGCGCCGGCGTCGCAGCGTCCGCGCAGGACGCGCATGATGTCCTCGCCGGTGTTGCTGTCGAGCGCGCCGGTCGGCTCGTCGGCGAGGACGACCCGCCGGTCGCCGACGAGCGCGCGGGCGATCGCGACGCGCTGCTGCTGGCCGCCGGACATCTCGTCCGGGTAGCGGTCGGCGAGCTCCTGGACGCCGACCTCGGTGAGCGCGTGCGCCGCCTCGCGGCGGGCCTGCCGGGCGCGGACGCCGTCCAGCTCGCGGGGCAGCATGACGTTCTCGGCGGCGGTCAGGCTCGGGATGAGGTTGAGGTCCTGGAAGATGTAGCCGACGCTGCGGCGGCGCAGCGCGGACCGTCCGGCCGCGCCGAGCGCGCCGAGGTCGGCGCCGGCCACGAAGACCTGCCCGGACGACGGGGTGTCGAGCCCGCCCGCGAGCGTCAGCAGGGTCGACTTGCCGGAGCCGGACGGCCCCATCACGGCGACGAACTCGCCGGGCGCGACGTCCAGCGTCACGCTCCGGAGGGCGTGCACGAGGCCGGCGCCGCTGCCGTGGTCGCGGCAGACCCCGCGGAGCGCGAGCAGGCTCATCGCCGCGCCTCCTCGTCCGTTTCCGCGGGGGTGTCGGCCGGGCCGGGCGTGGGGGCGGGCGCGCTCACCGCGGGCGGCCCGGCCGACGCGATGAACGCCTCGCAGTGATCCAGCCAGCGCACCTCGGCCTCCGCCTGGAAGACCATCGACTCCAGGACGAGCCGCCACGCGCGGTCGCCCTGCTCGGCCGGCGCGGCGGGCGCCGCCATCTTCAGCCGGGTGAGCTCCTGGAGGCCGCGCAGCGTCGCGGTGCGCTGGGCCTGGACGACCCGCGCGACGTCCACGCCCGGCGTCGTCACGGCCATCGCCAGCTTGATCGCGAGCTCGTCGCGGGGCCGGTCGGTGCGGGTGATCGGCGTGCCGAACCAGCGCCGGACCTCCGCCTCCCCCGCCGGGGTGATCCGGTAGACGAAGCGGCCCTCGTCGTCGGCGCCGACGCGGGCGACGAGGTCGTCGCGTTCGAGCCTGGACAGCGTGGAGTACACCTGCCCGATGTTGAGGGGCCAGGTCGCGCCGGTGGACGACTCGAACTCGGCGCGGAGCTGGTAGCCGTAGCGGGGGCCCTGCGACAGCAGGGCCAGCAGGCCGTGACGTATGGACATGCCTACCAAGTATGCATACCGCGTATGCCCATGGCAACACCGAATGTTCACCCGGTGTCCGCGAACGGCTGCGGCGTGTCACCCCGCCGGGGTGACACGCCGCGATGACATGCCGCTACGCATGCCGCGAAGGAACGGGCTCAGTCGTTGAGCCAGCTCATCATCGGGCGCAGCTCCGCGCCCGTCTTCTCGATCGGGTGCTCGGCGAGCTCCTCGCGGTACCGGCCGAACTCCTTCTGGCCGCCCTCGAACTCGTCCACCAGCTCCTTGGCGTACTGCCCGGACTGGATCTCGCCGAGGATCTTCTTCATCGCCGCCTTGGTCTCCGGCGTGATCACGCGCGGGCCGCGGGAGTAGCCGCCGTACTCGGCGTTGTCCGACACCGACCAGTACATCTTCGAGATGCCGCCCTCGTAGATCAGGTCGATGATCAGCTTCAGCTCGTGCAGCACCTCGAAGTAGGCGACCTCGGGCTGGTAGCCCGCCTCGGTCAGCACCTCGAACCCGGTCTTGATCAGCTCGGAGACGCCGCCGCACAGCACCGTCTGCTCGCCGAACAGGTCGGTCTCGGTCTCCTCGGTGAAGGTCGTCCTGATGCCGCCCGCGCGGAGCCCGCCGATCGCCTTGGCGTAGGACAGGGCCAGCGGCCAGGCGCCGCCGGACGCGTCCTTCTCCACCGCCACGATCACCGGCACGCCGCGCCCGGCGACGAACTGCCGCCGCACGAGGTGCCCCGGGCCCTTCGGCGCGACCATCGCCACGTCCACGCCCTCCGGCGGCTGGACGAGGTCGTACCGGATGCTGAACCCGTGGCCGAAGAAGAGCGCGTCGCCCTCGACCAGCGCCGGCTTGACGTCCTTCTCGAAGATCTCCCGGTGGTGGTGGTCCGGGGCGAGAAGCATGATCAGGTCGGCCTCCTCGGCGGCCTCCGCCGGGGTGACGACGCGCAGCCCCTCGGCCTCGGCCAGCTCCCGGCTCGCCGACCCCTCGCGGAGCCCGACCCGCACGTCGACGCCGGAGTCGCGCAGCGACAGCGCGTGCGCGTGCCCCTGGCTGCCGTAACCGATGACCGCCACGTGCCGGCCCTGGATCACGCTCAGGTCGGCGGCGTCGTCGTAGAACATCTCAGCCACAGTGCTTGTTGCCTTTCGTGATTGTCACTGAATGGAAGGCCGCCCCCGCCGGGAGGCGGGGACGGCCGGAAGTCACGCGCTGCGCTCGATGGCCCGCAGCGAGCGGTCGGTGATCGACCGGGCGCCGCGGCCGATGGCCACCAGTCCCGACTGCACCAGCTCCTTGATGCCGAAGGGCTCCAGGACCTTGATGAACGCGTCCAGCTTGTCGCGGTTGCCGGTGGCCTCGATCGTGACGGCGTCGGGCGCGACGTCCACCACCTTGGCCCGGAAGAGCTGGACGGTCTCCAGCACCTGGGACCGGGTCTCGGCGTCCGCGCGCACCTTGACCAGCACCAGCTCCCGCTGGACGGACGCCGTCCGGTCCAGCTCGACGATCTTCAGCACGTTGATCAGCTTGTTCAGCTGCTTCGTGACCTGTTCGAGCGGCAGTTCCTCGACGTTCACCACGATCGTCATCCGGGAGATGTCCGGATGCTCGGTGGTGCCGACCGCGAGCGACTCGATGTTGAAGCCGCGCCGGGAGAACAGCGCCGCGACCCGGGCCAGGATGCCGGGCTTGTTCTCCACGAGCACCGACAGGGTGTGCAGGCTCATCGGGGTCAGTCTCCGTTCTCCCACTCGGGCGCCATGTCCCGCGCGATCTTGATGTCGTCGTTGGTGGTGCCCGCCGCGACCATCGGCCAGACCATGGCGTCCTTGTGGACGACGAAGTCGATCACGACCGGAGCGTCGTTGATCTCCATGGCCTTCGCGATGACCTCGTCGACGTCCTCGGCCTTCTCGCAGCGCAGGCCGACACAACCGTACGCCTCGGCGAGCTTGACGAAGTCGGGGATCCGCTTGGCCGCGTGCCCGGCCTGCGGCTGGAGCCCGGTGTTGGAGTAGCGCGCGTTGTAGAACAGCGTCTGCCACTGCCGGACCATGCCGAGGTTGCCGTTGTCGATGATGGCGATCTTGACCGGGATGCCCTCGATCGCGCAGGTGGCGAGCTCCTGGTTGGTCATCTGGAAGCAGCCGTCGCCGTCGATCGCCCAGACCGTCGTCTCGGGCGCGCCGACCTTCGCGCCCATCGCCGCCGGGACGGCGTAGCCCATCGTGCCCGCGCCGCCCGAGTTCAGGAACGCGCCCGGCCGCTCGTACTTGATGAACTGCGCGGCCCACATCTGGTGCTGGCCGACGCCCGCGACGTAGTAGGCGTCCGGGCCCGCGAGGCGGCCGATCCGCTCGATCACGTACTGCGGCGACAGCGAGCCGTCCGACGGCGTGTCGTAGCCGAGCGGGTACGTGTCGCGCCACGCCTGGAGCTGCCGCCACCAGTCGCTGTAGTCGCCCTTGCGCCCGGCCTCGTGCTCCTTCTGCACGGCGACGATCAGGTCGGCGAGGACCTCGCGGGCGTCGCCGACGATCGGGACGTCCGCGTGCCGGTTCTTGGAGATCTCCGCCGGGTCGATGTCGGCGTGCACGACCTTGGCGTTCGGGGCGAAGCCGTCCAGCTTGCCGGTGACCCGGTCGTCGAACCGGGCGCCGAGCGCGACCAGCAGGTCGGCGCGCTGCAGCGCGCCGACCGCGCCGACGGCGCCGTGCATGCCCGGCATGCCCATGTGCAGGGGGTGGCTGTCCGGCAGGGCGCCCTTCGCCATCAGCGTGGTGACGACCGGCGCGCCGGTCAGCTCCGCCAGCACCTTCAGCTCGGCGGAGGCGTTCGCCTTCAGCACCCCGCCGCCGACGTACAGCACCGGCCGCTCCGCCGCGACGATCAGCCGTGCCGCCTCCCTGACCTGCTTGGAGTGCGGCCGGGTGACGGGCCGGTAGCCGGGCAGCTGCAGCGCGACCGGCCACTCGAACTCGACCGTGGCCTGGAGGGCGTCCTTGGCGATGTCGACGAGGACCGGTCCAGGACGCCCGGTCGCGGCGATGTGGAACGCCTCGGCGATCGTCCGGGCGATGTCCGTGGCCTTCGTCACCAGGAAGTTGTGCTTCGTGATCGGCATCGTGATGCCGGCGATGTCGGCCTCCTGGAAGCCGTCCGTCCCGATGAGGGACGAGGCCACCTGGCCGGTGATCGCCACGATCGGCACCGAGTCCATGTAGGCGTCGGAGATCGCCGTGACGAGGTTCGTCGCGCCCGGCCCGCTGGTGGCCATGCACACGCCCACCTTGCCGGTCACCATCGCGTAGCCCTGGGCCGCGTGCCCCGCGCCCTGCTCGTGCCGGACGAGGATGTGCCGCAGTTTCGCGGAGTCGAAGATCGGGTCGTAGGCCGGGAGGATCGCGCCGCCCGGGATGCCGAACACGGTGTCGACGCCGACGTTCTCCAGTGCGCGGACCAGCGCCTGGGCTCCCGTCATCTGTTCGGTCGTCATGATCTGGGTTTCCCTTGGGGAGATGTGTCTCTTGGCTCGCCGGGCAACAAAAAACCCCCGCCGCCGGTAGGCGGTCGAGGGGAGGCGCGCAGGACGAGGAGCTTGGTCAGCCTGCGCGCCGACCAAGTACTACGAGAATGGTGATGGTGCTCTGCACGGGCCCCACTTTCGCCGATGTCCGGCCCGCGGTCAAATTATTGAACACTTTGTCTCACCATTTGAGACGCCCGTGACCGGCCCTCGGTCGCCGGCCGGCGCTCGCGCCGCCGGTCAGCCCGGCAGCGGAAGCGGCACGTCGCCGGACCTGCCGTGCTCCTCCAGGTTCGTCCGGACGAGGGACTCCACCCGCCCGGCCGCCATCGGCCGCGCCACGAGGAACCCCTGCCCGCGCGGGCAGCCCATGTCGCGCAGCGCCTGGAGCTGCTCGGGCCGCTCGATGCCCTCCGCCACCACGGTCAGCCCGAGGTCGCTGCCGAGCCGGACGATCGTCCGGGTGAGGAGGGTCAGGGTCTCGTCCGAGCCGAGGCCCGCCACGAACGACGGGTCGATCTTGATGATGTCGACGGGGAGCTGCCCGAGGTAGGCGAGCGAGGCGTACCCGGTGCCGAAGTCGTCGATGGCGAGCCGGACGCCCAGCTCGCGCAGCTCCGACAGGCGCGCGACGTTCTGGCCCGCGTCCTCGACGAGGACCTCCTCGCGCACCTCCAGCGTCAGCGCGTGCGGCGGCAGGCCCGTCTCCGCCAGCACCGCCGCGACCGACTCGACGAACCGGGGCGCGGCGATCTGCCGTCCGGTGAAGTTGACCGAGAGGCCGATGTCCCAGGAGTCGCGGCGCCAGCGGGCGACCTCCCGGCACGCCTCGCGCAGTACCCAGCCGCCGAGCGGGATCATCAGGCCGGACTCCTCCGCCGGGCCGATGAACTCCTCCGGCGGCACCGCCTCGCTCCCCCGCCACCAGCGCAGCAGCGCCTCCACCCCGCACACCCGGGACGTCGCGAGCTCCACCACCGGCTGGAACTCGATCGCGAACTGCTCCTCGGCGAGCGCCCGCTGCAGGTCGCTGCCGAGTTCGAGCCGCCGGACGACGTCGGCGTGCATGTGCGGCGCGTACACCTCGACGCGCCCGCCGCCGAGCTCCTTCGCCCTGGCCATCGCGAGGTCGCCGTTGCGCAGCAGGTCGGCGGCGGTGCGGCGGAGGCGGCGCTCGGCGTCCGAGCCGCCGCCCTCCGGCGGGCGCTCGTCATCGCCGGCGAACGCGATGCCGACACTCGCCGTCAGCACGATGTGCTTGTCGCCGACCTGGTAAGGGTCGACCGAAAGCACCCGCAGGAGGCGTCCGGCCAGCTCGACAGTGGCGCGTGTCTCACGGTCGTCCGGCGGGAGCTGGACGAGCACCGCGAACTCGTCCCCGCCCCAGCGCGCCACCGTGTCGTCGGACTGGACGTTCGCCCGCAGCCGCCGCGCCGCCTGCGACAGCACCTGGTCGCCCGCCGCGTGGCCCTCGGAGTCGTTCACGGCGGTGAAGCCGTCCAGGTCGACGAACACGACCGCGACCGCGCCGGCGGACGGGCGCCGCGACAGCACCTCGCGGGTGCGCTCCTCGAAGTAGGACCGGTTCGGCAGGCCGGTCAGGCCGTCGTGGAAGGTCAGGTGCGCGACCTGCCGCTGGAGCGCCGCCTGCTCGCTCAGGTCGCGGGTCGTGACCAGCAGGCGGGCGGGCCCGCCGTCGGAGCCGGTGAACCAGGAGACCGTGGACTCGGTGGGCAGCCACGTCCCGTCGGCGGCGCGGACCCGGCACGAGACGCGCAGCGCGTCGCGCGGGTCGGCGAGGCGGCCCGCCGCCGTCCCGGCCTGGTCGTCGAGGAACTCGGTGAACACGTCCTGGACGCGGGGCAGGTCCTCCGGGTGGACGATCTCGTTCAGCGGGCGGCCGAGCAGCTCGTCGGGGGCGTAGTGGTAGGTGCGCAGGGCGCCCGCGCTGGCGTACCGGACGGTCGCGTCGAGGTCGCAGATGAGGACCGCGTCGTCGATGCTCTCGGTCAGCGCGCGGAAGTGCTCCTCGCCGGTCTCCACCGCGCGGCGCAGCCGGTCGTTCTCCCGCAGCAGCCCGGCGAGCCGCGCGATCAGCACCAGCGCGGCCGAGCCCGCGGTGATCGACACGCCGGGTTCGAGGCCGTTCTCCCCGGTGATCGAGTGGCCCGCGATGAACAGCCCGGCCGCGGCGGCGACCGCGGCCGGGGCGAGGCCGGGGCCGATCATGCGGCCGCGCCGCTCGCCCGCCGGGTCGGCGGCGTCCGGCTCGTCGCCGGAGTCGGCGACGTCGGCGGGGATGTCGTCGACCGGGAGGTCGGGTTCGGGGGCCGGGCCCGTCCACGGGACGAGCAGCAGGAGCAGCAGCCCGGCGAGCCGCAGGATGTCGGACGGGTCGTCGGCCGCCCGGCCGCCGTCCAGCCGGACGAACGTCGTCACGATGTCGGCGCCCGCGACCGCCGTCAGCGCGCCGTAGCCCATCCAGGCGAGCCGCCGCCGGCCGCGCGCCGCGCCGAGGACGAATGGCAGCGCCCCGCAGATGAACACGATGTCGATCAGCGGGTACAGCAGTTCGAGCAGGAACTCCGACGGCGACTCCCCCGACTGGTGGTAGAGCCTGCCGAACAGCGCGACCCAGCCGAGCACGAACAGCGCGCACGCGCAGACGTAGGTGTCGGCGGCGTAGCGGAGCCAGGCGCCCGCGTCCCGGGGCAGCCTGATCGGCACGACCAGGCCGACCACCAGCGACGTCAGCGCCACCAGGTAGAACAGATCGGGGACGGACAGCGACAGCGCGCTGCGCCCGCCCGGGTCGCCCGCGCCCGACAGCGCGCTGCCGAGCGCGCCCGCGAACCAGGCCGCGGCGGCGATCCCGTACCAGCGCCAGGACGCCCGCCAGAGCCCGCCGGGCGCGGCGTCGGCGGGCGGTCCGGCCGGTCGCCGGGCCGACAGCAGCAGCGACACGGCGGCGGCGCCCGCGGCGGCGGCCTCGGTCCACGCGATGAACGCGCGGCCGCCCCAGCCGAGCAGCGAGCCGGTGGCGTACAGCGCGCCGGCGATGGCGGCCACGGCGACGGGCAGCGCACGCGGCGGTATCCGCCTGGTGTGGTCGCCGCTCATCGCGCCGTGTTCCTTCCCGCCCCGATGGAGCGTCGGTCCCTGGAGGCGCAGCGCCGCGCCAGGGGAGATGTGGGTCTTCACCACTCGTCCCGCCCGGATAACGGGCGGGAGGCCATGAATCGTGCCCCGCGCGGAGTGCGCGGGCCGGCCTGCGAGCGCGTCCGTCTCGCCCGCCGGAGATCAGCGACGTTGCTGCACTACGGGATCACCGTGACGCTCAATGTACGTTCGGTAGGTCACGGAGCGATTGAGGCTGGGCGTCCTCCCGGCGACGAACGCCCTAGTCGGATCACGGTTTGGGATGACCGAAACCGAATCGTCCCTCCTGGTCCGACCTGCCGGAGATCACCCTGTGTGACCGCCTTCGGGGGCGATACCGGCGGGCGGAACCGCCAGACGCGCACGGTCCGCGCTTCCTCCGGAGGCGCCCCGTGCGCAAGCATACGATCATGCGACAGCAGACGATCGTCCTCGCCTCGGCCGCGCTGCTCCTCGCGGCCTCCGCGGCGGCCTGCTCCTCGGACGGCTCCGGCGGCGGCGAGGCGAGCACCCCGCCGCCCGCCACGGCCGGGGCGACGTCCCCGTCCGCGAGCCCGGGCGGGGCGCGCGTCGTCGCGTCCGGGCTGGCGGTGCCGTGGGGCGTCGCGTTCCTGCCCGGCGGCGACGCGCTGGTCACCGAGCGCGACACCGCGAACCTGGTGCGGGTGTCGCCGTCCGGGCAACGGCGGCAGATCGCGAAGGTGCCAGGAGTGCAGCCGGAAGGCGAGGGAGGTCTGCTGGGCGTCGCCGTGTCGCCGTCCTACGCCACCGACCACCTCGTCTACCTGTACTTCACCACCGCGTCCGACAACCGTGTCGTCCGCGCCACCCTCGACGGGTCCCTCGGCGCGCCGCAGCCGATCGTCACCGGCATCCCGAAGGGACCCAACCACGACGGCGGACGGCTCCAGTTCGGCCCAGACAAGATGCTCTACATCACGACGGGCGAGACCGGCGACGGCCCCCTCTCGCAGGACAAGAACTCCCTCGCCGGGAAGATCCTGCGCGTCACGCCCGACGGGAAGCCCGCCCCCGGCAACCCGTTCGGCAACCGCATCTGGACGTACGGGCACCGCAACGTCCAGGGCATCGCCTGGGACGACAAGGGCCGCATGTACGCCACCGAGTTCGGCCAGAACACCTTCGACGAGATCAACCGGATCGAGAAGGGCAAGAACTACGGCTGGCCCGAGGTGGAGGGCGTCGGCCGCCGCAAGGGCTTCACCGACCCGCTGCTGACCTGGTCGACGGACGAGGCGTCGCCGTCCGGCCTCGCCTACGCGAACGGGTCGCTGTGGGCCGCCGCGCTCGGCGGGCGGCGCCTCTGGCAGGTGCCCCTCGACAACGGCAGGGCCGGACGGCCCGCCGCGCACTTCGAGGCCGTGTACGGACGCCTCCGCGCCGCCGTCGCGGCGCCCGACGGCACGCTGTGGATCACCACGAGCAACAGGGACGGACGCGGCGACCCCGCCAAGGACGACGACCGCATCATCAGCGTCCCCGTCCGCTGACGCCGCCCGAGCGGCGTCAGCGGACGAACGACTCAGGACGCGCCGAGCTTCTCCAGGATCAGCTCGCGGGCGCGCCCGGCGTCGGCCTGCCCGCGGGTCGCCTTCATGACCGCGCCGACCAGCGCGCCCGCCGCGGCGACCTTGCCCGCGCGGATCTTGTCGGCCACGGCCGCGTTGTCGGCGATCACCTGGTCGATGACCGACGCCAGTTCGCCCTCGTCGCTGACGACCTTGAGCCCGCGGGCGGCGACGACCTCGTCCGGCCCGCCCTCGCCCGCGAGGACGCCCTCGAACACCTTGCGGGCCAGCTTGTCGTTCAGCTCCCCCGCGGTGATCATCGCCTGGACGCGGGCGACCTGCTCCGGCGTGATCGGCAGGTCGGCCAGCTCGACGCCCTGCTCGGTCGCGCGGCGGGACAGCTCGTTCATCCACCACTTGCGCGCGGCCCCGGCGTCGGTGCCCTGCGCGACGGTGGCCTCGATGAGATCGACGGCGCCCGCGTTGACGACGTCCCGCAGCTCCAGGTCGGACAGCCCCCACTCCTCCTGGATGCGGCGGCGACGCGCGGCCGGAAGCTCCGGCAGGGACGCGCGCAGCTCGTCCACCCAGTCCCGGGCCGGCGCCATCGGCACCAGGTCGGGCTCGGGGAAGTAGCGGTAGTCCTGCGCCTCCTCCTTGCTGCGCCCGCTCGTCGTGCGGCCGGTGTCCTCGTGGAAGTGCCGGGTCTCCTGGACGACACGGCCGCCGGCGGACAGCACGCCCGCCTGCCGCTCGATCTCCGACCGGACGCTCCGCTCCACCGACCGCAGCGAGTTGACGTTCTTCGTCTCCGAGCGCGTGCCCCACTCGGACGCGCCGCGCGGCATCAGCGAGACGTTCACGTCGCAGCGCATCGAGCCCTGCTCCATGCGCACGTCCGACACCCCGAGGGACCGGACGAGCTCGCGCAGCTCCGTCGCGTACGCGCGGGCCACGAGCGGCGCCTTGTCGCCGGTCGCGACGATCGGCTTCGTCACGATCTCGACCAGCGGGATGCCCGCCCGGTTGTAGTCGACCAGCGAGTACTCGGCGCCGTGGATGCGCCCGGTGGCACCGCCGACGTGCAGCGACTTGCCGGTGTCCTCCTCCATGTGGACGCGCTCGATCTCGATCCGGTACGTGTCGCCGTCGACCTCGACCTCCAGGTGGCCGTCGACGCAGAGCGGCTCGTCGTACTGGGAGATCTGGAAGTTCTTCGGCATGTCCGGATAGAAGTAGTTCTTCCGGGCGAACCGGCACCACTCGACGATCTCGCAGTTCAGCGCGAGGCCGATCTTGATGATGCCCTCGATCGCGGCGCGGTTGGTGACCGGCAGCGACCCCGGCAGCCCGAGGCACACCGGGCACACCTGCGTGTTCGGCTCGGCCCCGAACCCCGTCGGGCACCCGCAGAACATCTTGGACACGGTGCCCAGCTCGATGTGCGTCTCGATCCCGAGCACCGGCTCGAACCGCGCGAGCGCCTCGTCGTAGTCCATCAACGTTTCCACGCTCACAGGAATCCCAGTCCCTTCAACGCCTCTTCCGTCTCGGCCACCCAGGCGGCGTACGCCGGGATCTGTGCGAGCACGTCGAGGTCGACATTCTGTCCTATGTAATCGAAGTAGTCGGCCCGCGAGCGGCGTCCGCGCCGCGGGCGAACCGCGTCCAGCACCGGCTTGGGATCGTGGATCTTCTCCACGTCCCTGGGACGGACGGGCAGGTGCGACGGGTCGCTCCCCCGCAGCCCCGCCCAGACCTCGCGGTCGGCGAGCAGCCACGCTTCCGTCTCCCGCACCGGCACTAGCGGGATCACGGGCGTGGTCAGGCCCCGCTCTCCCAGGACCTCCACGACCTTCGCGGCCTTGCCGCGTTCGTTGTGGTCGTTGTGGACGCAGACCAGATGGCAGTCCTCGGCCAGCTCGAGGACCGCCCGGCAGACCCGGTCGGCGTCCTTGATCGTCCAGCATTCGCCGATCTCGGTCTTGGCGACGTCCACGACGTGCCGGGTCCCCCGCTCCGTCAACGCCCTGAGCTGCCGGAAGACAACGGGCCCGAGGAACCGTTCGTCGGTGGTGTTCTCAGCAACGAGCCCGGGGACCAGCGGGCGGCTCACAACTCGTCCTGCCGCACGGTCCCCAGGTACTTGCGAACCTGCCGGGGCGACACGAATGTTCCAGGTTCTCCCCCGTCGCGGACGGATTTCGCGACGGTGACGCGGGACACCCGCTCCTTGTCCGGATCCACGCGAACCGCCGTGTCCATGAAGACGAGCGCCTCGGGCCGCGACCGGTACAGCTCGGACACCACCACGGGCGAATGGCTGGTGATGATGACCTGCCGCAGCGGACGATCCAACGACGCCGGGTCGTTCAGGTCCGTCACCCGCTCCTGGATCCGCCGCAGCAACTCGGCGAGCCGACCCGGATGAAGCCCGTTCTCGATCTCCTCCACCAACAGGACCCCGGCGTGGTCTGGATCGTGCAGCGCGGCGAGAAGACCGAGGATCCGCAGCGTGCCGTCCGACAGAAGGGTGCTGGGGACGCTCCCCTGCCCTTCGAGGACGAGTTCGAACGACCACTCCTGGCGCTTCTCGTCCAGCTCGGTCCTGACCTCGCGCACATCCGGCACCAGGGCGGCGAGGTCGACCATCAGATCGTCCAGCGCGGGGGACGACCCCATCCGCCCGAGCACGGCGGCCAGGTTGGCCCCGTCGGATCGCAGCGGCCGCTGATCGGCCAGACTCGCCACGGACCGCATCGCACGCGGATCGCCAGGGTAGGACAGCACCCGCACCAACTCGGTCTCAAGGGAATTGGCCACGACGTTGAACCGATCCTCATCGTGGAAGAAGTCGTGTATCTGCCGGGACTCCCTTGTGCGTACTGCGTCTGGCAAGTCTCCATCGGTTGTCAGATCGAGGATTCTGGTGTCGTAAAGCTGGTGCTTAGGAACACCGTCCTCCATCCGCGCACCTGCGAGGGCTTTGATGCCGGCCAAACCGTCCGGCAAATTCACCAAGCAGCACATCTCGACCGTGAACACTTCCACCGAGCGACCGGCATCGTCCATGTGGAAGAGCTCCGCCGGTCTTCCCCGGCGGTCGGCCAGGATCGCGTCAGAGTGGTAGAGCCTGGAGTCCAGCCAGTAGCCGATGGCGTCGTAGAGGTTGGACTTGCCGCTGGCGTTGGGGCCGACCAAGGCGAGGAACGGCGGGACGTCGAGCTTGAAGTCCAGGAAGGACTTGAAGCCGTCGATCTCGACGCGGGTGATCATTGACGTACCGCCGTTCCTTCGTCGCTCAGAGGGCCGGAGCCTTCGCCAGCAGGGGGCCGCCCCAGCGGTCTTCGAGGGCGCGTTCTACGGCGGCGCCGACGCGGTAGACGCGGTCGTCGCCGAGGACGGGCGCCATGATCTGCAGGCCGACCGGGAGGCCGTCCGCGAGGCCGCACGGGACGGAGATCGCGGCGTTGCCGGTCAGGTTCGCCGGGATCGTGCAGAGGTCGGCCAGGTACATCGCGACCGGGTCGTCGGCGCGCTCGCCGATCGGGAACGCGGTGGTCGGCGTGGTCGGCGAGACCAGCACGTCCACCTGCTCGAACGCGGACTCGAAGTCGCGCTTGATCAGCGTGCGGACCTGCTGCGCCTTGCCGTAGTAGGCGTCGTAGTAGCCGGAAGAGAGCGCGTACGTGCCGAGCATGATCCGCCGCTTCACCTCGGGCCCGAAGCCCTCCGCGCGGGTCAGCGCCATGACCTCCTCGGCGCTGCGCGAGCCGTCGTCGCCGACGCGCAGGCCGTACCGCATCGCGTCGAAGCGGGCCAGGTTGGACGAGCACTCCGACGGCGCGATCAGGTAGTACGCGGGCAGCGCGTACGTGAAGTTGGGACAGGAGACCTCGACGACCTTCGCGCCGAGCGACTCCAGCACCTCGACCGCCTCGTCGAACCGCGCGGACACGCCGGGCTGGTAGCCCTCGCCCGCGAACTCCTTGACGACGCCGATCCGCAGCCCGTTGACGTCGGCGCGGCGCGCGGCGTCCACGACCGGCGGGACGGCCTCGGCGACGGACGTCGAGTCCATCGGGTCGTGGCCGCTGAACGCCTCGTGCAGGAGCGCCGCGTCGAGGACGGTCCGGGCGAACGGCCCCGGCGTGTCCAGCGACGACGCGAACGCGATCACGCCGTAGCGGGACGACCCGCCGTAGGTCGGCTTCATCCCGACGATGCCGGTGACGGAGGCGGGCTGCCGGATCGACCCGCCGGTGTCGGTCCCGGTGGACAGCGGCGCCTCGTACGCCGCGACCGCCGCCGACGACCCGCCGGACGACCCGCCCGGCACGCGCTCCAGGTCCCACGGGTTGTGCGAGGTGAAGTAGGCGCTGTTCTCCGTGGAGGAGCCCATCGCGAACTCGTCCATGTTCGTCTTGCCGAGGATGACCAGCCCGGCGGCGCGCAGCCGCGCGGTCACGGTCGCGTCGTAGGGCGGGCGCCACCCCTCCAGGATCTTGGACCCGGCGGTGGTGGGCATGTCGGCGGTGGTGAACACGTCCTTGTGCGCGACGGGGACGCCGGCCAGCGGGCCGAGCTCCTCCCCGGCCGCGCGGCGCTCGTCGACCCGGCGGGCCTGCGCGAGCGTCGTCTCGCGGTCGACGTGGAGGAAGGCGTTGACCCGCCCGTCCACCTCGGCGATCCGGTCCAGGTGGGCTTGCGCGACCTCGACGGCCGACACCTCACCGGCGGCGAGCAGCTCTCCGAGCTCCGCCGCGGTCTTCTTGACCAGCACCCGTCACGCCTCCTCGTCCAGGATCCGCGGGACGCGGAACCGCTGCTCCTCGGCGGCGGGCGCGCCGGCGAGGGCCTGCTGCGGGGTGAGGCACTGTCGCAGCTCGTCCGTCCGGTAGACGTTGGTCAGCGGGAGCGCGTGCGAGGTGGGCGGGATGTCCTGCGCGGCGACCTCCTGCACCCGCGCGACCGCGGAGATGATCTGGTCGAGCTGGGCGGCGAGGTGGTCGAGCTCGTCGTCGCCGAGCGCCAGCCTGGACAGGCGGGCGAGATGCGACACCTCGTCGCGGGTGATGGCGGACATGAGAGAAACCGTTCCTGGGATGAGTTGGGTTCGACGGCCATCCTATTGGCCGCGCCCGGTTCCGCCCGACCGGTTTACCCGCCCCCCGGTCCGGCGCGCCGTTTCAGATCCTGGTGGAGGGAACCATCCCTTCGTTCACCCCCCGGGACGAGAGGAGGGTCGCCGTGACCATCGGCGGCAGCATCGCCCTCATCATCATCGGCGCGATCCTGGCCTACGCGGTCGACGTCGACCTCAGCGGCGTCGACATCCGGCTGGTCGGCCTGATCCTGATGCTCGGCGGCCTGATCGGGCTCGTCGTCGGCATCGTCCGGATCGCCTCCGCGCGCCGCGCGGTCGTCCGCCGGCCGCCTCCGCCGCGCGACGAGTACTACTACGAGGACGAGTACACCCAACGCCGTCCGTACTGAGCCGGTCTATCCCGAACCGTCCGGTCAGGCCGCGGGCTCGGGGGCCCGCTGCATGTGGCGGCGGAGCCAGTCGGTGGCGGTCTCGGCGTCCATCGGGCGGCCGAAGTGCCAGCCCTGCGCGGCGTCGCAGCCCATCTCGCGGAGCAGCCGGGCGGTGACCGGGTCCTCGACGCCCTCGGCCACCGAGCGCAGGCCGAGGGTGCGGACGAGGTCGACGATCGAGCGGACGATGACCGCGTCCTCGGGCGAGTCGGCGAGCCGCCCGACGAACGAGGAGTCGATCTTGATCTCCTCGACCGGGAGCCGGTTCAGCCGCACGAGCGACGAGTAACCGGTGCCGAAGTCGTCCAGGCTCAGCGGGATGCCCAGCTCGGCCAGCGCGCCGACCGTGTCGGACGCGTAGGCGGGCTCGTTCATCAGGATGCGCTCGGTGATCTCCAGCTGGAGGGCGGCGGCGGGCAGCCCGCGGGCCAGCAGCCCCTCCTCGATCGTCTCGGTGAGGCCGGTGTCGAGCAGGTCCCGGCCGGACGCGTTCACCGCGACCTGGACGGTGAGGTCCTCCCGCCACCAGGCGGCGGCCTGCGTGAGCGCGGCGTCGACGACGTGGTGGGTGATCGAGCGCATCAGATAGGTCTGCTCGGCGACCGACAGGAACGCCGCGGGTTCGAGGACGCCGTCCACCGGGTGCCGCCAGCGCAGCAGCGCCTCCATGCCGACGAGCTGGCCGTCCCGCAGGGACACCTTCGGCTGGTAGAAGAGTTCGAGCTCGGAGCGGTCGAGGGCGCGGCGCAGGTCGCCGAGCATGCTCAGCCGGGCCGGGGAGTTGCGGTCCTTGCCGGAGGTGTAGATCTCGACGCCGGAGCGGGTCTCCTTGGCGTGGTACATCGCGACGTCGGCGCGCTGGAGCAGCAGCTCGAAGTCGGGCGCGTGGTCGGGGAACAGCGCGATGCCGACGCTCGCCTCCAGGTCGAACGACATGCCGTCCAGCCGGACGGGCTCGCTGAGCGCGGCGCGCAGCCGGGCGGCGACCTCGCGGGCTGCGGCCTCGTCCCGGACGGACGGCAGCAGCACCGCGAACTCGTCGCCGCCGAGCCGCGCGACGAGGTCGCCGGGCCGGACGCTGTGCGTCAGCCGGTGGGCGACGAGCTGGAGGAGCCGGTCGCCGGTGGGGTGCCCGAGCGTGTCGTTGACCTCCTTGAACCGGTCGAGGTCGAGGAGGAACAGCCCGGCGCGGTGCGTTGGCGGGTCGGCGGCCCTGCGGCGGCGGGCGGCGAGGCCGGCGCGCGGGCCGCGCGGCCCGCGGGTCCCGGCGCCCCGCTCCCCCGCCCAGGGTCTCCAGCGTCTCCCCGGCCGGCCCGCGCCCCGCCGCTCCGCCTCGCGCTTCTCGACCTCGCGCTTCTCGGCGGTGCGCGCCTCGGCGAGCGCCTCCTCCGTCCGCGTGATCAGCAGTTTGCGGTTCGGGAGCCCGGTCAGCCCGTCGTGCAGGGCCTGGTGCTCGCGCCGGACGGACACCGACGCGTTCAGGTACACGGCGATGAACGGCAGGACGATCAGCGGCACGAACACCGCGGACCGATCCATGGCGATCACCATCAGCGGCGCGAGCCCGAGCAGCGCGAGATGGACGAGGACCTGGTAGCCGAGGTCCCAGCGGAGGGCCTTGACCAGCGACACCCGCTCGTGCAGGGCGACGGCGGAGCCGACGAGGGTGTCGTTGCAGAGGAAGTAGACGGTTCCGGCGAGGGCGACGGCGGGGAGGTCTGCGCCGTCCGGGACCCACCGGTCGGTGGGCGTCGCGAGGTCGCCGAACAGCGCGAGGACGAGCTGCGCCGCGCCCAGGCTGAGCGTGTACTGCGCGGCGTTGAAGGCGATGCGGTGCGGGCTGCGGCCGCGGAAGACGCCGCAGGTGACCACGGCGACGGCCTGCAGCCCGGCGGCGATCGGCAGCCCGGCGTACAGGAGCGCGGCGAACGAGAACGTGGTGGACATGGTCGCGCCGTTGTTCTCGGTGGACCCGGGGGTGATGATCGGGCGCAGCTCGCCGAAGATGATGAAGCAGCCGAGGATCCAGAACACCGGCGAGCGGACGAGCGCGTCGAGGTCGGGGCCGGTCACCCCGGAGAACGCGGTGGCGCAGACGGCGACGCCGAGCAGGACGACGACGACGAAGTAGATCCACAACGGGGAGCCCCGGCGCGGCGCCGTGTTCCGCGTGTTGTTCGGGTCCTTCATCACATCCTCGGGGGGGGATTGGGGGGTCGTCCCCCGGCCACCGGGCGTCCCCGACCTCGGGGGACGCCCCCCGGGTGTTACGTCCGGAGATTCAGGTGTAGGTCGTGATGAGTGGGAGGGTACGACCTTTGCTCAACTTCGCGAAACCGTTTGGGTACGTTGCGTTATGCCCATTCCATGCCGACCACTCACCGTTCGGTAGTGGAAGTGTACCCCTGAGTAACGCAAACCTGGTGAAACCCCTCGCGACCACGCGGCGTTAGCCGTCGGCGCTCAGGGTTACACCTTTGGCCGCATCCGGCCCATCGGACAGCAGGACGCGGAACCCCTCCTCCGCCAGCACCGGCACACCCAGTTTGACCGCTTTGTCGTACTTCGACCCTGGACTGTCGCCGACGATCACGAAGCCCGTTTTCTTGGAGACCGAGCCCGACACCTTGCCGCCGAGCCGCTGCACCGCCTCCGTCGCCGAGTCGCGGCTGAACCCCTCCAGCGACCCGGTGATCACCACGCTGACGCCCTCCAGCGGGCGCGGGCCGGCGGCGCCCTCGTCCTCCATCCGGACCCCGGCGGCCCGCCACTTGTCGACGATCTCGCGGTGCCAGTCGACCTCGAACCAGTCCTTGATGGACTTCGCGATCGTCGGGCCGACCCCGTCGACGGCGGCGAGCTCCTCCTCGGTGGCGGCGGCGATCGCGTCCATCGAGCGCATCTCGCGGGCGAGATCGCGCGCCGCGGACGGCCCGACGTGCCGGATCGACAGCGCGACCAGCACCCGCCACAGCGGCTGCCCCTTCGCCTTCTCCAGTTCCTCGAAGAGGACCTCGACGGTCTTCTTCGGCTCGCCCTCCTTGTTCGCGAAGAACGACACGACCTTCGGCTCGCCGGTCTTCGGGTCGGTCTTCGGGGTGCCGGTCCGCATGTCGAGGACCGGGCTCATGATCGGGAGCAGCCGGTCGACGGTCAGGTGGAACAGGTCGCCCTCGTTCTTCACCGGCGGGTCGGACGGCTCCAGCGGCTGCGTCAGCGCCGTCGCGCCGACGTAGCCGAGCGCCTCGATGTCGAGCGCGTTGCGGCTCGCGACGAAGTACAGCCGCTCGCGGAGCTGCCCCGGACAGAACCGCGCGTTCGGGCAGCGGATGTCGGCGTCACCCTCCTTCTCGTACGCCAGCTCGGTGCCGCACTCGGGGCAGTGCGAGGGCATCTCGAACTCGCGCTCGGAGCCGCCGCGCAGGTCGGCCACCGGCGCGACGATCTCGGGGATCACGTCGCCCGCCTTGCGCAGCACGACCGTGTCGCCGATCAGCACGCCCTTGCGCTTGACCTCGCTCGCGTTGTGCAGCGTGGCGCGCTCGACGGTCGACCCGGCGACCTTGACCGGCTCCATCACGCCGTAGGGGGTGATGCGGCCCGTCCGGCCGACGCCGACCTTGATGTCGAGCAGCTTGGTGTTGACCTCCTCCGGCGGGTACTTCCACGCGATCGCCCAGCGCGGCGCGCGGCTCGTCGACCCGAGCCTGCGCTGCAGCGCGAACTGGTCGACCTTCACGACCACGCCGTCGATCTCGTACGCGGTGCCGTGCCGGTCCTCGCCGTACTCGGCGATGTACTCGCGGACGGCGTCCAGCCCGCCGACGACCTTGTAGCGGTCGCTGACCGGCAGCCCCCAGCCGCGCATCAGCTCGTACGCGCCGGACTGGCTCTCGGGCTGCGTCCCGCCGCGCCACGCGCCGAAACCGTGGACGAGCATGCCGAGCGGGCGGTGCGCGGTGATCCGCGGGTCCTTCTGCCGCAGCGACCCGGCCGCCGCGTTGCGCGGGTTGGCGAACGGCTCCCGGCCCGCCTCCACCTGCGCGGCGTTCACCTGCTCGAAGCCCTCGACCGGCAGGAACACCTCGCCGCGCACCTCCAGGACGTCGGGCCAGCCGTCGCCCTCCAGCCGGTGCGGGACGTCGTCGATGGTGCGGACGTTGTTCGTGACGTCCTCGCCGGTGCGCCCGTCGCCGCGGGTCACGCCGCGGACCAGCCGCCCCTTCTCGTACGTCAGCGCGATCGCCAGCCCGTCGATCTTCAGCTCGCACAGGTAGCCGGCGACCTCGCCGACCTCCTTGACGACGCGCTCGTCCCAGGCGAGCAGCTCGTCGGCGGTCATCGCGTTGTCGAGGCTCTGCATCCGCTCCAAGTGCTGGACGGTCGCGAAGTCGGTGACGATCGGCGCGCCGACCCGCTGCGTCGGCGAGTCGGGCGTGACGAGCTCCGGATGCCGCTCCTCCAGCGCGCGGATGTCCCGCATCAGCCGGTCGTAGTCGGCGTCGCTGAGCGTCGGGCGGTCGAGGACGTAGTAGCGGTAGTTGGCCTCGTCGAGCTCCCGGGTCAGCTCCAGGTGCCGCTGCCTGGCCTCGCTCGGAACCGCGTCACTCATGGTCATGCCCCTATTGTCGCCGTCGCCACCGACAATACGAGCCTCGCCGCGCCCCGGGTCAGTCAGCCGCCTCGTAGATCATCCGGGCCGTGTCGCGGCACCGTTTCAGGGCCTCCCGGACGTACCGCGGGGACGCCCCCGCCATCCCGCACGCCGGTGTGATCACGACCTGCCGGGCGAGTTGCGCGACCGGGAAGCCGAACCGCCGCCACAGCTCCCGCACCGGCTCCCCGGTCGCCTGGAGCGAGGGCAGGATCGCGTCGGTCGCGGGCACCGCGCCGAGGAACAGGGCCGTGCCCGCGTCGATCGCCTCCCCCACCGCGTCGTCGTCGCGCTTCGGGACGCGCCGCAGGTCGACGGAGATCGCCTTCGCGCCCGCGCCGCGCAGCAGCGTGTACGGGACGTTCCCGGCGCAGCAGTGCACGACCGTGAAGGCGTCCGCCGCGTCGATCACGGTGCGGAGCGTCTCCTGCGCGACGGGCTCCTCGACCGCGCGGAGCCGGGAGAAGCCGCTCGCGGTCGGGACCGTCCCGGCGAGCGCGGCGGGCAGGCCCGGCTCGTCCAGTTGCAGGAGGATCTCCGCCGCGGGCAGCCGCCGCCGCACGTCCGCGACGTGCGCCGCGACGCCCTCCGCGAGCGATGCGGCGAGGTCGCGGACGGCGCCCGGGTCCTTCAGGGCCCGGTCGCCGTGCCGCAGCTCGATCGTCGCGGCGAGCGTCCACGGCCCGCACACCTGGATCTTGAACGGGCCGTCGTGCCCGCCCGCGACCTCCTCCAGGACGTCCAGGTCGCGGGCGAGGTGGTCGCGGGAGCGCAGCGTGTCGCGTCCGGGCCGGTCGGAGAACCGCCACCCGGACGGCTCCAGGTGGATGGGCATGTCGACGAGCAGCCCGGCGGTCCGCCCGGTGAGGTCGGCGCCGGGGCCGCGCGCGGGCAGCTCGGGCAGGTGCGGCAGCTCGGGCGTCTCGCCGAGGACGGTCCGCAGCGCCTCGGCCGGATCGTCGCCCGGGTACGACCCGATCCCGGTCGCCGTCCCGGGTTCCCAGGGGTAGGTCGTCGTCACGTCCGAAACCCTACCGACGCCGCTACCCCGTCAGCGCGGCGAGCCCGTCGAGCTCGCGCAGCGTGTCTGCCCCGGCCGCGTGCCGGACGGGCCTCTCAGGCGGGGACGCGCGCCGCCGCCGCGATCGTGGCGGACGCGAGCACCCGGTCGCCCTCGTACAGCACGGCGGCCTGCCCCGGCGCGACGCCCCGCGCGGGCGCGGCCAGCCGGACGCGCAGGACGTCGCCGTCCTGCTCGGCCGTGGCCGCGTGCACCTCGCCGTGCGCGCGGAGCTGGACGCGGCACTCGAACGCCCCGGCACGCGGCTCGCTCAGCCAGACCGGGCGCTCGCCGGTGATCTCGCGGACGTCCAGCGCCTCGCGCGGCCCCACGGTGACCGTGTTCGTCACCGGGGAGATGTCGAGGACGTAGCGCGGCCGCCCGTCCGGCGCGGGGGTGCCGAGCCGCAGGCCCTTGCGCTGGCCGATCGTGTAGGCGTACGCGCCGTCGTGCTCGCCGACCTCGTTGCCGTCGGTGTCGACGATCGGCCCGCGCGCCGAGCCGAGCCGCTCCGCGAGGAAGCCGCGGGTGTCGCCGTCCGCGATGAAGCAGATGTCGTGGCTGTCGGGCTTGTCGGCCACCCGCAGCCCGCGCCGCTCTGCCTCCAGCCGGATGTCGGCCTTCGTCGTGTCGCCGAGCGGGAACAGCGAGTGCGCGAGCTGCTCGGGCGTGCACACGGCGAGGACGTAGGACTGGTCCTTGCCCTGGTCGACGGCCCGGCGCAGGACGCCGCCCGCAAGCCGGGCGTAGTGGCCGGTGCAGACCGCGTCGAACCCGAGCGCCATCGCGCGGTCCAGCAGCGCGGCGAACTTGATCTTCTCGTTGCAGCGCAGGCACGGGTTCGGGGTGCGGCCCGCCGCGTACTCGCTGACGAAGTCCTCGACGACGTCCTCGTGGAAGCGCTCGGCGAGGTCCCAGACGTAGAACGGGATGCCGATGACGTCGGCGGCGCGGCGGGCGTCGCGGGAGTCCTCCAGGGTGCAGCAGCCGCGGGCGCCCGTCCGGTACGACTTCGGATTGCTGGACAGGGCCATGTGGACGCCGGTGACGTCGTGCCCGGCCTCGGCGGCGCGGGCGGCGGCCACGGCGGAGTCGACGCCGCCGGACATGGCGGCAAGGACGCGCAGAGTCATAATGCCTTCGAGCGTACGCGCCGCCCGCCGTCGGCCCGACATGTATTTCCCGCGCGCGACCGGCGCGGCGGCTCGCGTAGGGTCTACGGAAAGGGCACGGCCTCGGGGGATTTCCGAGGGCGCCGTGCCGGCGCTCGACCACGACAAGGAAGAGACGACTGGTGGGAATCTTCCGCCGACCGCGCGAGACCTCAGCCGTCACGCCGCCCGCGATCGGCGAGTTCTGGGAGTGGTGGGCGCAGGCCCGCCCGACGATCGAGGCGTCCCTCGCCGCCGGACCCGACCGGCCCGAGCCGGAGACGCCCGGCGAGGGGCTGTCCGCGGACGCGATCGCCGAGCTGTCCCGCCGCGTCCACCGGATCCACTCCGCCCTGCAGTGGGAGATCGGCGGCGACGAGTCGGCGCCGATCCTCACCGTGACCGGCGGCGGCGACCCCGAGCTGCGCGGCGTCACCGAGCGGTGGGCGCGGGCCGCGCCGTCCGGGGCGGCGGCGGGCGGGTGGGTCTTCCACCCGGCGCGGCACGCCGACCCCGAGATGCTCACGCAGGACCTCCTGCTCGGCGACCACGAGTTCGACCTGGAGTACGTCCGGCTCGGCATGCGCGCCGACGCCGACCGGGCCCGCGTGCACGTCACCGCCTACCATCCCGACTTCCTGTTCGTCGCGGAGGAGCAGCAGATCCAGGTCGCGGTGAACGTCCTGCACTGGGCCCTCGGCGAGGACGACGTCGCCCGCTGGATCGGCCGGGTCTCGATCGCGACGGAGGCGCCGATCGACGCGCTGCCGCCGTCGATGCTGCCCGCCGTGGTCGAGCAGGTCGCCGAGCCGTTCGCCGAGCCCGCGTGGCTGACCGGCGAGGGCCGCACCCCGCGCGGCCACCCGAGCCGCCTCGGCGCCCGGTTCCCGCTCCACCGGCAGGACTACCCGCTCTGCGACCTGCACGTGGCGATCAGCGTCCCGTACGCCAACAGCAACCCCGACCGGCTGCCGGTCGAGCCGTCCTCGGGCGCGCTGCGCGCCTTCGAGAAGAAGCTGGCGAAGCTCGGCGCCCGCGCGGTGCTGGCCGTCCACGAGACGGGCGACGGCCTGCGGGTCTTCCACCTGTACGCCGACCCCGACTCGGGCGTCATCTCCGAGCTCGACCAGCTCGCCGCGACCTGGTCGGAAGGGAAGGCGAAAGTCGCCTCCACCAGCGACCCAGGCTGGAAGGCGCTGTCCCCTTACCAGCCTTGACGCCGCCCGCCGGGCGGGTCGGGTCGACCTTCCGGTAGCGGGTCTCGCAGAGCGAGTACAGGCCGAACGTCACGACGCCCAGGGCGACCGCGGCGAGGCCCCACGGTCCGGCGGGCGTGCCCGCGAACTCGCGGAGCGCGCCGTCCAGGCCCTGGGCCTTGTCCGGCTGGAAGGCGAGGGCCGCGTGCGCCAGGAAGACCCCGACGGCGGCGGTCACGAGGCCGCGCGCCGTGTTGCCGACGATCGCGAGGGGCTGGACGATCCGCCGGACGGCGGGACCCATCCGGCCCGTCTCCAGCTCGTCCAGGAACGAGCGGCGGACCGCGCCGACGATCACGGCGATCCCCCATCCGACGAACCCGGCCCCCGCCGCGAGGACGGCCCAGCGGCCGCCCGGCTCGGCCATCAGCCGCGCGGTGGCCGTCTTGGACTGCTGGTCGCTGGACGAGCCGTGGTGCCCGAGCAGGAACGCGACGCCCGTCACGAACCCGGTCGTGTAGACGACGCCGCGCACGGCCGACGCCACCCGCTTGGTGGCCTTGTCGCCGTCCGGGACGGGACGCCCGTACAGCGCCTCCGCGTACTGCCAGAGTGCGAGCGCGGCGAACCCGGCCACGATCAGCCAGAGGAGGACCGGTCCGCCCGGCTTGCCCGCGACTGCCTCCAGCGCGCCCTTCTTGTCGGCCTCCCGTCCGCCCTCGCCGAACGCGACCTGGAGGGCCAGCCAGCCGATCAGCAGGTAGAGGAACGCCCTCGCCGCCAGTCCCACGCGGGACATGCCGTGAAACCACGGGTGTCCGGCCGCCTGTTCTAGTCCCGAGCTCACATCCGTCGCCACGGGCCGTTCGATCCCCGCCCAAGAGATGGTCAAACCTGGACAGATACCTACGAGCTGCCCCGGTAGGTCGCTACGAGCTGGCCCGGCGGGCGCGTTCCACCGCGGCGGGCAGGGCGTCGGCGAGGGCCTTGACGTCGGCCTCGGTGGAAGTGTGGCCGAGCGTGAACCGCAGCGATCCGCGTGCGAGGTCGGCGGCCGAGCCCATCGCGGTCAGGACGTGGCTCGGCTGCGAGACCCCGGCCGAGCAGGCGGAGCCGGTGGAGCAGGCGATGCCGCGCGCGTCCAGCAGCATGAGCAGCGCGTCGCCCTCGCAGCCGGGGAAGGAGAAGTGCGCGTTGCCGGGCAGCCGGTCGACCGGGTCGCCGTTCAGGATCGCGTCCGGCACGGCCGCGCGGACGGCCTCGACCAGCCGGTCGCGCAGCTCGGCGAGGCGGCGCGCCTCGGAGTCGCGGCGGGCGGCGGTGACCTGGACGGCGGCGGCGAACCCGGCGATCGCGGGGGCGTCGAGCGTCCCGGACCGGACGTCGCGCTCCTGCCCGCCGCCGTGCAGCAGCGGCACCGGGTCGAGGAAGACGGGCTCCTTCGGCTTCGCCAGCAGCAGCGCGCCGACGCCGATCGGGCCGCCGAGCTTGTGGCCGGTGACGGTCAGCGCCTGCGCGCCGCTCGTCGCGAACGCGACGGGCAGCGTCCCGGCGGCCTGGACGGCGTCGGTGTGCAGCGGCACGCCGCGCTCGCGCGCGACCGCCGCCAGCTCCGGCACCGGCTGGACCGTGCCGACCTCGTTGTTGGCCCACATCACGCTGGCGAGCGCCACGTCGTCGCCGGAGCCGAGCGCCTCGCGCAGCGCCTCGGGGCGGACGCGGCCCGCGCCGTCGACCGGGATCCAGTCGACCCGGGCGCCCTCCTGGCCGGCGAGCCAGTGCGCCGCGTCCAGGACGGCGTGGTGCTCGACAGCGCTGACCAGCACCCGCGTGCGGGCGGGGGCGGCGGCGCGGCGGGCCCAGAACACGCCCTTCACGGCGAGGTTGTCGGCCTCGGTGCCGCCGGAGGTGAACACGACCTCGCTCGGCCGGGCGTCGAACGCCTCCGCGATGATCTCGCGGGACTCCTCCACCACCCGGCGGGCGCGGCGGCCGACGGCGTGCAGCGAGGACGGGTTCCCGAGCTCGCGCAGCTCCGCCGTCATCGCCTCGACGGCCTCGGGGAGCATCGGGGTGGTCGCCGCATGGTCGAGGTAGGTCACCACGCCGACAACAGTAGCCGCGTCCCGGATGTTCCCCCGCGCGGGCGGGCCGGGAGAGCGCGGGGGAACATCCGGGAATAGCGCCGCGCGGGGCCGGGTTAGCGTGTGTACCGTCCAGCCGGTACAGTGAAATGGTCATGAAACGCGAAGCTCTCCTCGACGCCGCCGAGGCCGTCCTCTCCGAGCAGGGGACGCAGGCGCTGACGCTCACCGCGGTCGCGGACCGCGCGGGCGTCAGCAAGGGCGGACTGCTCTACCACTTCCCGACCAAGGAGGCGCTCGTCCGCGCCATGGTCGCGCGGGTGATCGAGGAGTTCGACGAGCTGATCGCGTCCTACATCGACTCCTACGGGGACGGCGCGCCGAGCGCCTACACCCGCGCCTACGTCGAGGCCACGTTCGAGATCCTCACCGGCGAGGCCCGCGCCCACCGGCGCTGGTCGGCGATCACGGCCGCCGCCGCCGACCCCGAGCAGGCCGAGCCGCTGAACGAGGCCATGCGCCGCTGGCACGGCCGCGACCCGGCGGACGACCCCGACCCGGACGCGGCGATGATCGTCCGGCTGGCGGCCGAGGGGCTCTGGGAAGTCGTGAGCCATCAGCCCGAGCTGTACGACGCCGGGCGCCTCGACGCGCTGAAACGTCGGCTCCTGGGCCTGCTGGAGCGGTGATCCCGGGCGCGCCCGCGCCCCGTCCGAAGAACCACCCGAACGCTCCGGACCCACCTGTCTGGAGCGTTCCACCACGTCTGGGGCCGCGGCCCCGCCGAGCCGAGAAAGAGGTGAACCATGCTGTTCCGCGCCCGTACGGGGACGTTCCTGACCTTCGCGCTGGCAGGGCTGCTGACCGGAGTGTGGGTGGCGCGCATGCCCGCGCTGGCCGCCAAGTTCGGGACGAACGAGGGCGAGATCGGCATCGTCGTCCTCGTCTGGGGGCTCGGCGCGATCGCCGCCATGCAGGCGCTGCGCGGCGTGCTGGCCCGCGCGGGCAGCCGCGCCGCGCTGCGGGTGGCGCTGCCGCTGACCGGGGTGTCCTACGCGGCGGTGGCGCTCGCCCCGTCCTACGGCGTGCTGCTCGCCGCCGTCGTGCTGTTCGGCATGACGTTCGGGATCACCGACATCGCGATGAACGCGCAGGGCAGCGTGGTCGAGCGCGCGTACCGGCGGTCGATCATGAGCGGCATGCACGCGGGCTGGTGCGTCGGCGCGATGAGCGGCGGGCTGTTCGGCGTCGCCACCGCCGCGGCCGGGCTCGGGTTCACCGAGACCGTGCTCGCCGCCGCGGTGCTGACGCTGCCCGCGGGCCTCGCGCTCGGCCGCACCTACCTGCCGGACCCGCCCGCGCCCGCCGCGTCCGGGACGGGCCGCCGCGCCCGCCGCCTGCCGCCCGCCGTGTACCTGATCGGCGTCCTCGGGTTCATCGCGTTCATGACCGAGGGCTCGATCGCCGACTGGAGCGGGCTGCTGCTGCACGACGAGATGGGCGCGACCGAGGCCGTCGCCGCGTTCGGCTACCCGATGTTCGAGCTGGCGATGCTGATCGGACGGCTCGTGGGCGACCGCGTCCGGATGCGGGTCGGCACCCGGCGGCTGCTGATCGGCGCGGGCCTCGGCACCGCCGCCGGGATGACGGTCGTCGTGCTGGCCCCGGCGGCGCCCGTCGCCATCGCCGGGTTCTTCTTCACCGGCCTCGTGGTGTGCACGGTCGTCCCGACGACGATCTCGCTGGCCGGGGCCGTCGCGCCGGACCGTCCGGCCGCGGCCGTGGCGCAGGTCGGCGCGATGGGCTACGGCGGGCTGCTGCTCGGCCCGGTCGTCGTCGGCTTCCTGTCGGACGCCACGTCGCTGCGGGTCGGCGTCGCGACGGTCGTCGTGCTCGCGCTGCTCATCGCGGCGGGCGCCCGGTTCGTCCCGCTGCGCGCGCCGGGCGACGTCGCCGCCGTCCCCGCCGAGGCCCCGCCGACCGACGCCCGGCCCGAGCCCATCGCCGCCTAACCCGCCGCACCGCCGCTCTGATCCGGTATAACCCGTTCTGGATCACGGTGATGGGGGCGGTGCATGGGCGGGTGGCAGGTCCCGGGGTACAGCGAGCTGCGGGTGCTCGGCGAGGGCGCGCAGGGCCGGGTCGTGCTGGCCCGGCACGACGCGACCGGGCGTCCGGCCGCGATCAAGTACCTGGCGGACGCGGTGGCCGGGGACGCCGGCTTCCGCGAGCGGTTCCGCCGCGAGGCGGACCTGCTGCGGCGGCTGCGCAACCCGTTCGTCGCGCAGATGTTCGGGCTGGTCGAGACGGCTGACGGCGCCGCCATCGTCATGGAGGCGGTGGACGGCGCGTCCCTCAAGGCGGTGCTCGCCGAGCGCGGCCCGCTGCCGCCCGAGGCGGCGCTGACCCTGCTCAAGGGGTCGCTGCTGGGGCTGGCGTCCGCGCACGACGTCGGCATCGTGCACCGCGACTACAAGCCCGCGAACGTGATCGTCCGGGGCGACGGGCTGAGCAAGCTGATCGACTTCGGGATCGCCGTGGACGCGGGCGCCGCCGGTCGCTCCGGGACGCCCGTCTACATGGCGCCCGAGCAGTGGCGGGACGAGCCCGCGTCCCCGTCCACCGACGTGTACGCGGCGGCCTGCGTGTTCTTCGAGTGCGTGACCGGGCGCCGCCCGTACGCCGCCGAGGACCAGGCCGGGCTGATGGGCCGCCACCTGACCGCGCCGGTCCCGGTGGAGGACGTCCCCGAGCCGCTCCGCCCGCTGATCCAGCGGGGCATGGCGAAGAACCCGTGGGAGCGTCCGCTCGGCGCGGCGGCGTTCGTCGCCGAGCTGGAGTCGGTCGCCTCCGGCGCGTACGGCGCGGACTGGGAGGGACGCGGCGTCCGGACGCTCGCCGGGGCCGCCGCCGCGCTGTCGGTGCTGTTCCCGCTGACCGCGCTCGGCCTCGGCTCCGGCGGCGCGGCGTCCGGCGCGGCCGGGGCCGCGGGGGCCGCCGGGGCGGCGGGCGCGGCCGGGAGCAGCGGCGGCGGCGCCGGGGCCGGGGCGCTCGGCGCGCTGGGCGCGAAGGGGACGGTGGCGATCGCGGGCGGGGCCGCCGCCCTCGCCGTGGGCGGCGGCGCGGCCGTCTACGTCGCGACCGCCGACGAGGCCCCGAAGCCGATCGTGACGCGGCTCGCCGCGCTGAGCGAGCCCCAGCGGGACATCGGCGACGGGAAGACGTTCCAGGCGCAGGGCCGCGTCGTCCAGGTCGCGGGCGGCGACGCGGCGCTCAACCGCAAGATCAACCAGGCGCTGCGGGCGCCGCTCGAACAGCGCTGGGCCAAGGTCCGCAAGGGCCTGGACGGCATCGGCCGGGGCGGGTACACCGACGTCGTGACGCCGCGGATCCTGATGCGCAACGACCGGCTGCTGTCCGTCTGGTACGGCGTGGAATTGCGCGGCGAGCGCGGGACGGGCTGGGACCAGTCGCAGGCCGCGACCGTCGACCTGCGGACCGGCGCGTCCTACCGGCCGCTCGACCTGTTCCGCGTCCCGTCCGACCAGGGCCTCAGGCCGCTGGACGGCAAGGTCAAGACGCACCTGCCGGACGGCGTCTACTGCTACAGCGACCGGACGTCCACGGGCGGGCCGATCCAGCCGGAGGGGACCGACGACCCGTCCAGGTTCGTCAAGACGGGCGACGTCACGATGGCTCTCACGCCGCAGGGCGTCCGCGTGGCGTTCTACGGGTCGATCCTCGGCTACG
Organism: Actinomadura syzygii; assembly: GCF_008085905.1. Classification (GTDB taxonomy): domain Bacteria; phylum Actinomycetota; class Actinomycetes; order Streptosporangiales; family Streptosporangiaceae; genus Spirillospora; species Spirillospora syzygii. The sequence continues at coordinate 525,958 of NZ_VSFF01000010.1, forward strand.
CCTCGGCGTGCGGGCTGCTGGACGTGGTCGTCCCGTACGCGGAGATCGGCACGATGCTCAAGCCGACGCTGCTCGCGGCCGTGCCGTACCCGTCGCCCGCCCGCTCCTGAGCGAACGGGCGACGGGGCCCTCACCTGCGCTTGGTGATCTCCTCGGTGAGCTGCGGCGCGACCTGGAACAGGTCGCCCACGATCCCGAAGTCGACCAGCTCGAAGATCGGCGCCTCGGGGTCCTTGTTGATGGCGACGATGGTCTTCGAGGTCTGCATGCCGGCCCGGTGCTGGATGGCGCCGGAGATGCCGACCGCGATGTAGAGCTGCGGCGACACGGTCTTGCCGGTCTGCCCGACCTGGAACGAGTGCGGGTACCAGCCCGCGTCCGTCGCGGCCCGGGAGGCGCCGACCGCCCCGCCGAGCGAGTCGGCCAGGGCCTCGATGATCGAGAAGTTGTCGGCGCCGCCGACGCCGCGCCCGCCGGAGACGACGATCGCGGCCTCGGTGAGGTCCGGGCGCTCGCCCTTCTCCTGGACGACCTTCTCCACGATCCTCGCGGCCTTGTCGGCGTCCGACAGCGCCACCGTCACCTGCTCCTCGGCGGGGGCGGCGGCGTTCGGCTCCGGCGCGACCGAGTTCGGCCGCACGGCGATGATCGGCGTGCCGGTCTTCACCTTCGCGTGCGCGATGATCCCGCCGCCGAAGATGGAGTGCTCGGCGACGAAGCCGTCGGTGACGTCCACGACGTCGGTGAGGACGCCGGAGCCGGTCTTCACCGCGAGGCGTCCGGCGATCTCCTTGCCCTCGGCGGTCGCGGCCACCAGCACCGCCGCCGGGGACCTCTCGTTCACGAGCTGCGCGAGCAGCGCGGCCTTGGGCGCGACGACGTACGAGGTCAGCTCCTCGTCGGCGGCCACGTAGACCTTGCCCGCGCCGTACTCGCCGAGCCGGTCCCTCGCGTTCTCGTAGCCGGGGCCGACCCACACCGCGGCGGCCTCGCCGAGCCGGTTCGCCAGCGTCAGCAGTTCGAGCGTGACCTTCTTGACCTCACCGTCGACATGGTCGACGAGGACGAGAATCTCCGCCATTGTTCGCTAATCCCCTTCCTCGGTCAGACGAACTTCTTCGACGCGAGGAACTCGGCGATCTTCGCGCCGCCGTCGCCCTCGTCGGTGACGATCTGACCCTTCGCGCGGGGCGGCGCCTCGGCGAAGTCGACCACCTCGGTGGCCGCGTTCGCGAGGCCCACCTGGCCCGCGTCGATGCCGGCGTCGCCCAGGCCGAGCGTCTCGACCGGCTTCTTCTTGGCCGCCATGATCCCCTTGAACGAGGGGTAGCGCGGCTCGTTGATCTTCTCGACCACGCTGACCACCGCGGGCAGCGTCGCCTCGACACGGTCGAACCCGTAGTCGGTCTGCCGCTGGATCTTGATGGACGTCCCGTCGATCTCGACCTTGTTGGCGAGCGAGAGCTGCGGGACGCCGAGCCGCTCGGCGAGCATCGCGGCGAGCACGCCGGTGCGCGCGTCGGTGGACTCCGAGCCGAGGATCACGAGGTCGAACTCGGTCCGGCCGAGCGCCTGCTGGATCGCGTACGAGGTCTGCAGCGCGTCGGAGCCCGCGAGACCGTCGTCGAGGAGGTGCACGGCCTTGTCGGCGCCCATGGCGAGGGACTTGCGGATCGAGTCGGCGGCCTTGTCGGGGCCCATGCTCAGAACGGTCACCTCGCCGCCGTGGGCCTCCTTGATGCGCAGCCCCTCTTCGATGGCGTACTCATCGAGCTCGTTGATGACACCGTCCGCTGCGGCACGGTCGAGCGTGCTGTCATCGGACTTCAGCTTGCGCGGGCTCTCCGTATCGGGAACCTGCTTCACCAGGACGACGATGTTCATGGCCGGTGGCCGACCTCCCCTGCACTCAGTTGGCCGCTGAGGTCAGCGGCAGAGGTGCGCGGCCCTGGCGGGCCGACGCGGACGTGCGCTTTCGAAGTCACAGCCTGCCAAACACCCGAACGGGCTTCGGACCCGGGTCCCTGATTCGGCCGTGTCGGAATAATGTTACCCGTCAGTAGTGTACTCGCGAATCAGAACCTGTTCACGGCGTTCTGCAACCGGTCCATCGTGCTCTCCAGGGACCGCTGGAGGCCGTACATCGGCGAGAAGCTCGGCGTGAGGGTCAGCGCGCCGAGCGCCGCCAGCAAGGCCAGCGCGCCGAGGACCGCGACCGCCGCGGCGATCCGCCGGGGGCGCCGCGCGACCGACAGGAACATCCGCTCCAGCTGCCGCTTCGGGGCGCTGACGCCGGGCGCCGTCCACAGCACGGCGGCGCCGGCCCCGGCCCCGAACGCGCACGCGGCGAGCGAGTCGATCTCGCCGCCGACCGCCGTCGCCGCGACCAGCCCGAGCGGCACGGCGACCGCGACCGCCGCCGCGTACGGGACGGTCAGCAGCGTCCGGCCGAACGCCCACGCCCAGCCGCGGGCCGTCGTCCCGGCGACGCGGAGCAGCGTCACCGCGCAGAGCGACAGCACGAGCCCGGCGATCGGCGCCATCACCACGACGGCGACCGCGATGACCATCACCAGGGCCGTGAGGAGCCGCGCCCACCCGCGCGCCACCGCCAACTCCGGCGCGGGCCCGGCCGGAGCGGGGATCGGCGGGCGCGGGACGGGCGAGTGCGAGACGGGCGAGGGCTGGACGGGTGAGGGCGCCCGGCGCGGCGGCGGCGCGAGGGGCGGCGGGGTCCTGGTCTCCGGGCCGCCGGGCAGGACCAGCCCGGCCGCGGCCTCCACCAGCCCGGCCGCCGACGGGCGGGCGCCCGGATCGGCGGCCATGGCCGCCTCGACGAGCGGGCGCAGCGCCTCGGGCAGGACGGCGGCGGGCGCGTCCGGCGTCCCGGTGGCGGCGAAGATCACGGTCGCGGCCCAGGCCCGGACGTCCCCGGCCGGACCGCCGCCCGCGCCGCCCGCGCCTTCCGGGCCGAGCGCGAAGTCGACGACGACGGGCGCGCCGTCCACGACGAGGACGGTCTCCGGGCCCAGCGCGCCGTGCGCGAGCCCCGCCCGGTGGACGGCCGCGAGCGCCTTGGCCAGCCCGGACGCCAGGCGGCGCAGCGCGTCCCCCGACATCGGCCCGTGCTCGGCGACGGTCTCGGCGAGCGGCCGTCCGGGGACGAACCGCGACACGACATAGGGCGGGGACGCGGCCGGGTCGCCGTCCAGGACGTCCACCACGTAGGGGCTGAGCACCTCGCGCATGCGGGCGATGTCGGGGACGGCGCCCGGCGGCAGCAGCCGGATCGCCACGTCGCGCCCGTCCGGCCCGGCCGCCCGGTGGACGGCCCCCGCGTCGCCGCCCAGCGGGGACAGCAGGCGGTAGGGGCCGATGTGCGCCTGGTGGCTCGTCTCGCCGCTCATATGTGTCGCCACCCTACCGACCCCGGCGCACCCCGCCGGGGACGTCCGATCACATGCCGGGGATGCCGGGGATGTCGGAGACGAAGTCGTGGACGTCGGAGCGCAGGCCCTCCAGGTCCTGGCTCATGCCGTCCAGCGGCGCCGTGTCGGGCGCCTGGTTCTGCGCGACGACGACCAGCACGGTCGCGAGGACCCCGAGGATCAGCGCGCCCGCGAGCGCGACCTCGGCGCGCGGGAACACCGCACCCCAGATCCGGGCGAGCTGCCGCCGCGGCGCGCCGCTGCCCGGCGCGAGGCAGAGCAGCCCGATCACCGCCATGGCGGAGTAGGCGATGGCGGTCGAGGCCGTCATCTCCGACCTCGCGAAGATCAGCACACCGAGCATGATCAGCCCGGCGGCGAAGCTCAGCGACGTCCACAGCAGCGTGGACATCAGCGCGCCCGGCAGGTGCAGCGGCGTCCGGAACGCGGCGGCGACGGCGTCGCCCGAGCGCGGGCCGCGCCGGGTCTGCCGTCCCTCCATGCCCTTGGCGGCCTTGTCGGCCATCCGCAGGACGAGCACGCCCGCGACGGTGACGCCGACCGCGAACAGCGGCGCGAGGTGGGCGAACCCGAGCAGCGCCACCAGGACGAGGAAGCTCAGCACCCGGTACCAGCCGTAGGGCTTCGGGCGGTCGCGCTCGGTGCGGGCGCGGTCCTCGACGCGGCGCTGCGCGTCCTGCGTCCGCGCGTCGTAGGGGCCGCCGCGCTGCAACTCGCCCGGCGGCTGGTGGGGCGGCGGCTGATGGGGCGGCTGATGCGGAGGCGGCCCGTACTGCGGCGGGTATCCGCCCTGGTCGTAGGGGTTCGGCGGGGGGTTCACCCGGGCGTAGCCGTGCTGCTGGTACCGCTCCCCCGCCCGGGTCGGGGCGGGCCCCGGCGGCGGGACGGGCGGCGGCGCGGCGGGCGGCAGCTGGCCGACGAAGTCCTTCGGCTGGGCCGGTGGCGGCGCGGGCGCGGGCGGCGGCGTCGCGGCGGCCGGGATCGCGGTCGACCCGGGCGTGGTCGGACGCGCCCGGACCTCCGACGGCGGCGGCGCGGCCAGCGGCATGGAGAACTGCCGCGAGTGGTCGGGCGCGGTCTCGTCGACCGGCTGCGACGCGCTCGGCTGGGACGTCGGCTGGGACGTGCTGGGTGAGGACGTCGCGGACGGCGCCGGGTAGTGGCGGTCGATCCGGGTCTGGTCGGTGATGGTCGCTTCGATGTGGATGCGCCGGGTGAGCTGGACCAGGTTCACCGCGGTCGGGCGCTCCGCCGGATGCCGGGCCATCGCCGAGCGCAGCACGGGCAGCATCGCGTCCGGCACGCCCTCCAGGTCGGGCGTGCCCTGCATGATCTTGTAGAAGATCGACTCGAAGGTGCCGGAGCCGAACGGCGGGCGGCCGGTCGCGGCGTAGGCGACGGTCCCGGCCCAGGCGTGCACGTCGGACGGCGGCCCCGCGTCCTCGCCCTCGATGATCTCCGGGGCGAGGTAGCCGGGGGTGCCGATGACCATGCCGGTCGCGGTGAGCCGGGTCGCGTCGGCGGCCTGCGCGATGCCGAAGTCGATCACGACGGGCTCGCCGTCCACGAGCATCACGTTGCCGGGCTTCATGTCGCGGTGGACGATCCCGGCCCCGTGGATCGCCGACAGCGCCGACGCCAGCCCGACGCCGAGCCGCTGGAGCCCCGGCCCGTAGATCGGCCCGGCCTCCTCGACGATCTCCTCAAGGGTGCGGCCGGGCACGTACTGGGTGACGATGTAGGGCTGGTCGGCGGTCACGTCGGCGTCGAGGATCTCCGCGACGTGCGGGCTGTGCACCCGGCGCATCGAGTCGACCTCGCGGGCGAGGCGGCGGCGCGCCGTGGCGTCCCCCGCGACCGCGGGCCGCAGCACCTTGATGGCCACGTTGCGCCCCTCGGGGTCGGCGCCGAGGTAGACGACGCCCATGCCCCCTTCCCCCAGGGTCTGGAGCACGCTGTAGTGGCCGATTCGGTCCCCGGACGTGACAGCTCCCCTCATCGTTTCGAAAACCCTACCTTCCGTGGATCGCGTCCCCGCGGAACCGCCGCCCGTCACGCGGCGGACGCGCCGCCGCGTCCCTCGGCCAGGGCGCCCGCGAGCCGGCGCGCCGTCGGCCGCCGGGCCGGATCGCGCCGGAACGCGCTCCGCAGCAGCCCCGCGAGCGGTTCGGGGACGCCGTCGAGATCGGCCTGGCCGCGCAGGATGCGGAAGCACACGCCGTGCAGCGAGCCCCGTCCGAAAGGCGGCCGCCCGGTCGCGGCGCAGGCGACCGTCGCGGCCCAGGAGAACACGTCGGAGGCGGGGGTGGCGCGCTCGCCCTCGATCAGCTCGGGGGCGAGGTAGGCGGGCGTCCCGACGACCATGCCGCGCTTGGTGAGCTGCTCGGCGCCCGCCTCGTGCGCGATGCCGAAGTCGATCAGCGTGGGCCGGTCGCCCATCACGATCACGTTGCCGGGCGCCACGTCGCGGTGCAGCACGCCCGCGTCGTGGACGTCGGCGAGCCCGAGCGCGAGCCGCCGCGCGAACCGGGCCAGCCGGTCGCGGCGCAGCGGCCCGTACGCCGAGATCAGGTCGTTCAGCGGGCAGCCGGGCACGTACTGCATGACCACGTACGGCCGTTCGGCGGTGACCTCGCCGTCGAGCAGGCGCGCGACGTAGCTGCTGCGCACCCGCCCCTGCGCGGACAGCTCCCGCGCCAGCCGCGCGATCGCCTCCGGCTCTCCCCTGAACTCCGGCCTCAGCTCCTTCACCGCGACCTCGCGGCCGCGGGGATCCATGGCGAGGTGCACCACGGCGGTGCTGCCCCGTCCGATCTCGTCCAGCAACCGATAGCCGCCCAGTCGCCGATGCGTCCCCATGAATCCTTAGACGCCGGAAACCGGGCCGACGTTCCGGACAAAACGGACCATCGGCCGAACCGGCGGCCAGGGCCGGTCAGTCGGGCCGGTCAGCCGCGGCGGGCCGCCTGGCGGGCGCGGCGCTCCTCGCGGCGCGTCTCGAACCTGGTGGCGGCGGCGTCGAGGCCGCCCAGGAACTCGCCGAGCTCCTCCAGCGCCTTCGCCCCGTCCCCGGACAGGTCGGCGCGGTCGAACACGTTCCACTTGCGCAGCACCGGGACGAGCACGTCGTCGTGGTGGAGCCGCAGGTCGTAGATCCCGGCGTTGGCGATGATCACCGACTTGCGCATGAAGCCGTCGATGCTGTGGCCGGGCATCTGGAACCCGGTGACGACGTCGGTGATCGCCCGCATCGTCGCGTTCGGCTCGGCCTCCAGCGCGGCGGCCATCAGGTTCCGGTAGAAGATCATGTGCAGGTTCTCGTCGGCCGCGATCCGGGTCATCATCTGCTCGCAGAGCGGGTCGCCGGACGCCCGTCCCGTGTTGCGGTGCGAGACGCGGGTGGCGAGCTCCTGGAACGACACGTACGCCGCGCCGTGCAGGAACGAGTCGCCGTGGTCGGCCTCGTAGCCCGCCTCCATGTGGTGCATGCGGGCACGCTCCAGCGCGACCGGGTCGACGGCGCGGGTCACGGTCAGGTAGTCGCGCAGGGCGATGCCGTGCCGGTTCTCCTCGGCCGTCCACCGGTTGACCCAGGTCCCCCAGGCGCCGTCGCGGCCGAAGACCGTGGCGATCGCCCGGTGGTAGCCGGGGAGGTTGTCCTCGGTGAGGAGGTTGACGATGAGCGACTCGCGCGCCTCGACGCTCAGCTTCGACTGCTCGATCGACCAGGGCTCGCCGTCCAGCGGACCGTCGAAGTCGCGGCCCTCGCTCCACGGCACGTACTGGTGCGGAAACCATTCCTTGGTCATCGACAGGTGCCGGTTCAGCTCCTTCTCGACCACCGGCTCGAGGTCGAGCAGAAGGCCGGTCTGGAGCTTCTCTTCGGGGGTCACGGACATGCGTTTCCTTCACTGGACGACGTGGACGTACCGGACGGTGCCGCCGAGCGCGCGGCACGTGTCAGGGGCTGCCAGCAGGCCATACTCGCGAACCTACTCAACCGTAGGTTCGATCGTCGCCAGTGCGCGCGACCCGCGTCAAGTCGCCTCCGCGACAATCAGGGAGCGCCGAGTTTTGTAGACCCGGGCGAAGGAGAGGGTGTGCGTTTCGTCACCGCGTGTCGGCGGCCTGCTGCCACACGCGGTTCACCGCCGCGCGGAGCAGCGGCCTCGGGACGAGCCGCAACGCGGGGAACGCCGCCTTGTACTGCACGCCGGGGATGCAGAGGGCGCGTCCGGCGGACACGGCGTCCAGCCCGGCCCGCGCCACGTCGTCGCGCCGCAGCCACAGGATGTTGGACGGGACGTCGTCCTCCGTCCGGGTGAAGCCGGGGCACAGCGCCGTGACGTGCACGCCCTTGCCCGCCACCTCGGAGTGCAGGCTCTCGGAGAACGACGCCACGTACGCCTTCGTCGCCCCGTACGTCGCGCTCCCCGGCGAAGGCGCGAAGCCCGACATCGAGGCGACGTTCAGCACCCCGCCCCGGCGCCGCTCGACCATTCCCGGAAGGGCCGCGTGGGTGAGCCGCACCAGCGCCGTCACGTTCAACTCCACCTGCGCGAGGTGGTCGTTCAGCGGCGTCTCCGCGAACGGTCCAAACGCGCCGTGGCCCGCGTTGTTGACGAGCAGTTCGACGGGGTCGGCGCGGAGCCGTCCCTCCACCTCGGCGCGCTGGGCGAGGTCGGTGAGGTCGGCCGCGAGCACCTCGACCGCGACCCGGTACCGCTCGACCAGCTCGCGGGCCAGGTCGTCGAGGAGGCCGGTCCGGCGCGCCACGATCACGAGGTCGGTGCCCCGGGCGGCGAGGACGCGGGCGAAGCTCTCCCCGATCCCGCTGGACGCCCCCGTCACGAGCGCCGTGCGATACGCGTGCCGCATGGCGGCCGATGCTAGCGGCCCGTGTTGGCGCGGCCACGCGGCTCGCCGAAGAATCGAATAACGGTTTAGGCGGTCATGTCGGACGTGCGCACCGGCTCGCCCACGGCCCGCTCCGGCGGCGGCAGCATGGCCCGCGGGTCCTCGCCCGCGACCCACAGCCCGACGAACAACGCGGTGGCCGCCTCCAGCAGGCCCGCCCGGTCCAGGCCGCCGCCGTCCATGGGGACGCAGCCGAGATCGGACACCAGGGTCCGGACGGCCGCGAGCGCCTCGGCGTCGTCCCCGCACAGCGGCACGCCGAGCGGACGCCCTTCGAACACCGGCGGCGTCATCCGCCACACGCTCTCGTGGCACAGGTTGAACGCCTTCACGACCCGCGCCCCGGTCGCGTCCGCGATCCGCCGCGCGGCGGACGGCCCGCCGTCGGTCTTCAACCGCTCGAACGGCGGCTCCATCGGGTTGGTGCAGTCGATCAGGACGCGCCCGGCCAGCGGCCCGGCCTGCCGCAGGACGTCCGGGACGCCCTCGTGCCACACGGCCAGCAGCACGACGTCGCCGAACTCCCCCGCCTCCCGCAACGTGCCGCCGGTCGCCCCGGCTCCGACGCGCTTCGCCAGCGCGACCGCCTTCGCGGGCGTCCGCGCGCCGATCCGCACCTCGTGCCCCTTGCCCGCCCACTGCGCGGCGAGCGCCTCCGCCATGTTCCCCGCGCCCAGCACACCGATCCGCATGACGTCCTCCCGTCTCGACTACCGTCGGACGGGACGCTAGGCGGTCCGTTCCGCACCGTCCGGTGCGTATCGGACGCGGCACAATCGCGCCGGGGGGAGACCATGGGCGACAGGGAGTTCACCGCCGACTGCCAGACGCGGCTCGCGCTCGACCTGCTGTCCGGCACCTGGACGGGCGTCGTGCTGTGGGCGCTGCGCGACGGCCCGCTGCGTCCGGGCGAGCTGCGCGCCCGGATCGGCGGCATCAGCCACAAGGTCCTGACCGGGACGCTCCGCCGCCTCGAACACGACGGCCTCGTCACCCGCCGCCGCTACGCCGAGGCGCCGCCGCGCGTCGAGTACGCGCTGACCGCGCCGGGGCGCGGCCTGCTCGTCCCGCTCTCCGCGCTCGGCCGGTGGACCGAGCGCTACGCCGACGACGTCCTCGACGCGCGGGACCTCGCGGCCGAGGTCAGCGGCCGGTGAACGTCGCCTTGCCGGGGCCCTCCTCCATGAAGCTCTTCATCCCGGCGGCCTGGTCCTCGGTGGCGAACAGGGCGGCGAACTGCGTCCGCTCGATCTCCAGGCCGGTCTCCAGGTCGACCTCAAGGCCCGCGTCGATGGCCTGCTTGGCGGCGCGCAGCGCGATCGCCGGGCCGCCGACGAACGTCGCCGCCCACTCCTTCGCCGCCGCGTAGACCTGGTCGTCCGGGACGACCCGGTCGACCAGCCCGAGCGCGAGGGCCTCGGCGGCGCCGACGTGCCGTCCGGAGAACACCAGGTCCTTGGCCCGCGACGGGCCGATCAGCCGGGACAGCCGCTGCGTCCCGCCCGCGCCCGGGATGATGCCGAGCTGGATCTCCGGCTGCCCCACCTTGGCGCTCTCGCCCGCGACGCGGAAGTCGGCGGTCAGCGCCGTTTCGAGGCCGCCGCCGAGCGCGTACCCGGTGATCGCGGCGATGACCGGCTTCGGGATCCCGGCGAGCGCCTTCGCGAAGTCCTGCAGCAGGCGCGAGTGCCCGGCGGACATCTGCGCGTACGACATCGGGGCCATCTCCTTGATGTCCGCGCCCGCCGCGAACACCCTCTCCCCGCCGTACAGGACGACGGCGGCGACCGCGTCGTCCTGCGTGACCTGGCGCGCCGCGTCGATCAGCTCAAGCTGCATCTGGGCGTTCAGGGCGTTCATCTTCGGACGGTCGAGCCTGATCGTCGCGACCCCGTCCTCGACCTCGACCCGTACGAACTCGCCCACGGCGACCCTCCTGGAGTGAAACGGCGGCAAACGCCACGAGCCTAACGCGACGCTCCGAGGCCACCGTGACGGCGGTCGGCCCCGCGACGTGAGGCACGAAACGGAACGTCAGAGGCTGCTGGTAGCTTCGGTGACCATGCTCGTCGCCCACGCCACCTGGCATGGCGGTGCGCTCTGCTTGTGGGCCGAGCGCACCGGGCCCTATGGGCTTCCCTCCGACGATGTCCACCCCTTCGCTTCGCGTGATTTCGCGGGGACGTCGTATGAGCCGTTCGTCCGGGGCGCGATCAGGGTCGAGTTGGCGATGGCGCTGCCGACGTCGGGCGGGCATCCGCTGCCGTCCGCCGAACTGGGGCCCGAGCCGGTGGCGGACGAGCCCGAGCTGCGCCTGTGGCGCGTCCCGGCGCTCGTACTGGAGCCGTTCCCCGCGATGGCGCTGCTCCAGGCCGCCGAGCAGAGCGCCGACGTGGTCCCCGGGGGCGACCTGCGCTTCCTGTGCCTGGTCGCGGGCGAGGCCGTCCGGCTGACGGAGCGGGGGCAGGTGCTGCCCGCGCTGCTACGCGAGGACGGCGACCTCGTCGCCCGCTGGCGTCCGGTGCTGGACGAACCGGCCCGCTTCCGGGCGCTGGCCCGCGCGATGCCCGCCGCCTGCCGCGCGGCGGGCGGCGGGCGGCCCGCCGCCGAGGTGCTGCGCGAGGCGCTGTCCGGGCTGGTCGACACGGCGGTCCGCGGGGTGGTGCCGCATCCGCTGCTGGCGCCCCGGCGCGGCAAGGTCCCCGAGCGGCTGCCGCTCGCCGAGCGCTGGGCCGCCGCGCTCACCGGGCCGTCCGCGGCGGTCGCCCGCGAGCCGCGCGACGACCCGGACGACCTGATCGCCGAGCTGGACGCCTGGGCCGCCGCCGCGCGCCGCCCGTCCGGCCCGCTGCGGGTGTGCTTCCGGCTCGCCGAGCCCGGCCCGGGCGACGAGGGGAAGGACGGCGAGAAGACCGCGTGGCGCGTCGAGTTCGCGCTCCAGGGCACCGACGACCCGAGCCTCTACGTGCCCGCCGCGACCGTGTGGGAGGGCGAGGCCGCCTCGATCCCGCGCGCCGAGGAGACGCTGCTCACCGGCCTCGGCCGCGCGCTGCGGCTGTTCCCCGAGATGTCCCCGGCGCTGGACGGCCCGTCCCCCGCCGGGCTGCCGCTCGACACGGCGGGCGCGTTCCGCTTCCTGCGGCAGGCGGCGCCGATGCTGGCCGCCGCCGGGTTCGGCGTGCTGCTGCCGCAGTGGGCGGGCAAGGCGAAGCTCGGCATGAAGCTGACGACGCGGAACGACGACCCCGAGGCGTCGTCCGGGTCGGCGGCATCGTCGGGGTTCGACCTGAAGGCCATGGTCGACTTCCGCTGGGAACTCGCCATCGGCGACGAGAGCATCGACGAGGAGGAGCTCGCGGAGCTGGCCCGGTTGAAGACGCCGCTCGTCCGGCTGCGCGGCCAGTGGGTCGAGCTGGACGAGCACCAACTCGAAGCCGCCCTCGACTTCCTGCGCCATCCGCGGCGCGGCCGCATGACGGCGGCGGAGGCGGTCCGCGCCGTCGTCCACGCGGGCGACGACGCGCTCCCGCTGACCAGCGTCGACGCGGGCGGCGCGCTCGGCGACCTGCTGTCCGGGGAGGCCGACCGGCGGCTCGTCCCGATGCGCACCCCCGAGGGATTCAACGGAGTGCTCCGCCCGTTCCAGGAGCGCGGCCTGGCCTGGCTGAAATTCCTCGACGGGATCGGCCTGGGCGGGATCCTGGCCGACTCGATGGGCTTGGGAAAATGTATCGGCAAGGACGAATTCGTCTATGTCAACGGCGCCCTGACCAAGGCGAAGGACGTCTGGGCGCGCTACGCGACGATCCCACAGTGGCATGGGGAAGGCGAATGGTCCGAGCCAGCGAAGGCACTGACGGTGAACTCCATCACCGCCGACGGCCGAATCGCGCCCGCCGACGTCGACCGTCTGTACCGCCAGCACATCCGGGAGAAAGTGCGAAGGGTCTCCCTGGACGACGGAAGCCAGATCGTGGTCACGCGCCGTCATCGCCTTCTCGGCCTCGATGACTGGACGAGGGACCTGCGGCCGGGCACCCGCGTCTGTGTCCCGGCGCGACTGCACCACAGGGGCGCTCCGGTCGACCCGGATCTGACCGTCCTGCTCGCGTGGCAGATCGCGGAGGGGTCCGAGGGACGCTGGTCGAGCGTGGTCATCACGCAGAAGGACGTCGGCGTGCTGCACGACCTCCGCGCGCGACTGCTGCGCGTCACCGAGCGATTCGGCCTCCGGATGAACGAATCGAAGATCATTCCGGCGGCCGGCTCGAGGGCTGCCTATCTGAGGTTCAGCGGAATGCCCTACCGCGCCCTCCTGGAGGAGCACAGGTACCGCTGGGGCGGAAACTCCGCGCACAAACGCATTCCCGACACGATCGTCTCCGCCGACGACGACACCGTCCGGATCTTCCTGCGAAACTACTTCGCGGCCGAATGCTCAGTACCGGCATCGAGCCGAATGGTGGAGATCAGTTCGGCCTCCGTCTGGATCATCCGCCAACTCAGCACGATGCTGCGCCGGTTCGGCGTCTGGCTGCGCGTGTCCACCAAATGGAAGTACGCCACCAACGGGAAACGCGTTCGGCGTCCTTATCAGGTCGGCGTGATCGGCGGCTCCAGCCTGCGCTCGTTCAATGAGCTCATCGGAATCGCCGATCCGGCCAAACAGGCTCGGCTGGACGAGATCTGCTCACTCCCGCCCAACACCAATGTAGAGGGAATACCCGGCAGCGACCTCCTCTACCGGGCCCACGACCTCACCGGCCTCCCGATGCGCCATTTCGGAGTAAAAACCGTCTATTTCTACGGAACCCAGGAGCTGTCGAATAAGACGGCATGGGAGGCGATACACGGCATGGACCGCGTCCTCTCCGGTGACGCACGAGTCGAGTACGCGGCCCGCAAAGGCAGCAAGTGGACGGCGCAGACCCTGGCGGCCTACGACGATCTCGACCGCGTCGGCCTCCAGCGGATCCGCGACGGGCTCGCGGAGCGGGCGTCTCGCGAGGTCCACTACGCCACGGTCGTCTCGGTGGAGGACATCGATTACGAGGGATACGTCTACGACTTCGAGGTCGCCGAGCACCATAACTACGTCGCCGAGGGCATCATCTGCCACAACACCGCCCAGACGCTGGCCCTGATGGCGTCCGAGCGCGAGGGTGGCGCGCGCCCCGGCCCCACGCTGCTGATTGGCCCGATGTCGCTGGTGGGGAACTGGCAGCGGGAGGCGGCGCGGTTCACGCCGAAGCTGCGCGTGTACGTCCACCACGGGACGGGACGGCACCGCGGCGACGACCTGGTCCAGGCCGCGGCGGGCGCCGACCTCGTCCTCACCACCTACGGGACGGCGACCCGCGACGCCGAGTCCCTCGCGCAGATCGGCTGGGAGCGGGTCGTCTGCGACGAGGCGCAGGCGCTCAAGAACAGCGGGACGCGCCAGGCCAGGGCGGTCCGCAGCATCCCGGCGCGCAACCGCATCGCGCTCACCGGCACCCCGGTCGAGAACCACCTCACCGAGCTGTGGTCGATCATGGAGTTCGCGAACCCGGGGCTGCTCGGGCCGCGCGCCGCGTTCCGGCGGCGGTTCGCGATCCCGATCGAGCGGGACGGCGACGAGCAGGCCGCGCTGGCGCTGAAACGGGCCACCCAGCCGTTCGTCCTGCGCCGCCTGAAGACCGACACCTCGATCATCTCCGACCTGCCCGAGAAGCAGGAGATCAAAGTCTACTGCAACCTGACCGCCGAGCAGGCGTCGCTCTACCAGGCGACCGTCGACGACATGCTCCAGCAGATCGCGGAGGCCGACGAGACGCAGCGGCGCGGGCTCGTCCTCGCGACGATGGCGAAGCTCAAGCAGGTCTGCAACCATCCGGCGCAGCTCCTCAAGGACGGCTCGCGGCTGCCCGGCCGGTCCGGCAAGCTCGAACGGCTGGAGGAGATCTGCGCCGAGGTGCTCGGGCAGGGCGAGAAGGCGCTCGTCTTCACGCAGTACGCCGAGTTCGGCTCGATGCTCCAGCCGTATCTCGCGGGGCGGCTCGAACGCCCGGTGCTGTGGCTGCACGGCGGGACGTCCAAGCAGGGGCGCGACGACCTCGTCGAGCGCTTCCAGAGCGACGCCGAACCGTCCATCTTCCTGCTGTCGCTCAAGGCGGCCGGGACGGGCCTGACGCTGACGGCCGCGAACCACGTCGTCCACGTCGACCGCTGGTGGAACCCCGCCGTCGAGGACCAGGCGACCGACCGCGCGTTCCGCATCGGGCAGACCCGCAACGTCCAGGTCCGCAAGTTCATCTGCGTCGGGACGATGGAGGAGCGCGTCGACGAGATGATCGAGCGCAAGAAGGCCCTCGCCGACTCGATCGTCGGCACCGGCGAGGACTGGCTGACCGAGCTGTCGGTCGCCGAGCTGCGCGACGTCCTGCGGCTGTCACCGGACGCGGTGAGCGGCTGATGTCCGAGGAGCCGGAGAGCCTCAAGGCCCGCACCAAACGCGGCTCGATCGGCGCGCGGTGGTGGTCGCGCCGCTTCATCGACCTGGTCGAGTCGTTCGCCGACACCGGGCGCCTCCAGCGCGGCCGGACGTACGCGCGCAAGGGCAACGTGTTCGACCTCAAGGTCTCCCCCTACGAGGTGACGGCGCGGGTGCGGGGCACCGCGCCCGACCCGTACGAGGTGGCGCTCGGCATCGACGCGATCGAGCCGGACGGCTGGCGCGCGGTGGAGCGGGAGCTGGCGTCCCGCGCGGTGTTCAAGGCGCGGCTGCTCGCCGGGGAGATGCCGCCCGAGATCGAGTGGGTGTTCGCCGAGCTGGGCCTGTCGCTGTTCCCCGGCGAGGCGTCCGACCTGCACCTGATGTGCGACTGCCCCGACTGGGGCGATCCGTGCAAGCACGCCGCCGCCGTCCTGTACCTGCTGGCGGAGAAGTTCGACGACGACCCGTTCCTGATCCTGCTGTGGAACGGGCGGGGCCGCGAGAGCCTCCTCTCGTCGCTGCGCCGCGACTCCGCCGTGGAGCCCGACCCGCTCGACATGGCCGACGAGCCGCTCACCGCCGCCGGGTTCTGGACGCCGCCGTCCGGGCTCGCCGGGCTGCGCGACCGCCCGGCCGTCCCTCCCGCCCCGCCGGGCCTGGTCCTCCAGGTCGTCCCGCCCCCGCCGGTGAAGATCCGCCGCCGCGGCTTGGCGGAGGTCCTCGCCCCGGCCTACGAGGCCCTGGCCGGAGACCCCGCCGAAACCGACTAGCCGACGGCGGGGCTAGCGCAGATTGCCGTTCGTCATGCCGGGCGGGTCCGGGGGTAGCGCGACCAGGCCCAGTTCGGCGCGGCCCGACAGGAGCGGGTGGCTCGGCACCACGCGGACGCTGTAGCCGAACGCGCCGCTGCGGCCTAGCGGGACCTCGCCCGTGTAGCGGTGGCGTCCGTCCTCGGCGGGCTCTCCGTCCGCGAGTTCCAGGTAGGACGGCGCGACGAGGGCGTCGGAGTCGTCGACGCGGCCGTACACGACCTCGACGGCGACATCGTCCGGGTCGAGGCCGCCGAGCGCGACGACGGCCCGGACGGTGAGGCGGGCGCCGACCTGCGGGCTCTCCGCCCCGTCCGACTCGACGTGCTCGACGGCGACGTCCGGCCACGCCCGGCGGACCCGCTGCTTCCACGCCGAGAGCGCGCGGGCGCCCGCGAACTTGTCGGCGGTCATGGCCCGCGCCGCCGCGGCGGCCGGGGTGTACAGCTCGTCGACGTAGTCGCGCAGCATCCGGGACGCGAGCACCTTCGGGCCGAGCGTCGCGATCGTGTGCTTCACCATCTCCAGCCAGCGCCGCGGCAGGCCGCTCGCGTCACGGTCGTAGAAGGTGACGGCGACGTGGTCCTCGATCAGCTCGTAGAGGGCGGCGGCCTCCAGCTCGTCCCGCCGGTCGGGGCTCGCGAGGCCGTCGGCGGACGGGATCGCCCAGCCGTCCTGGCCGTCGTACCACTCGTCCCACCAGCCGTCCAGGATCGACAGGTTCAGCCCGCCGTTCAGCGCCGACTTCATCCCGGACGTGCCGCACGCCTCCAGCGGGCGCAGCGGGTTGTTCATCCACACGTCGCAGCCCTGGACCATGAGCTGCCCGAGCGCCATGTCGTAGTCGGGCAGGAACACGATCCGGTGCCGGACGTCCTCCCGCCCGGTGAACCGGACGATCTCCTGGATCAGCCGCTTGCCGCCCTCGTCCGCCGGGTGCGCCTTGCCCGCGACGACGATCTGCACCGGCCGCTCCTCGTCCAGCAGGAGGGCGCGGAGCCGGTCCGGGTCGGTCATCATCAGCGTCAGCCGCTTGTAGGACGGGACGCGCCGCGCGAACCCGATCGTCAGCACGTCCGGGTCGAGCGCGCCGTCGGTCCACGCCACCTCGGCCTCGCTCGCGCCGCGCTGCCGCCACGACTCGCGCAGCCGCCGCCGCGCCTCCAGCACGAGCCGGCGGCGCAGCACGCCGCGGATCCGCCACAGCTCGGTGCCGGGTCGGGTCCGCACCTCCTCCCAGCCCTGCCCGGACTCGACGAGCGACGGCAGCTCCCGCGCGGCCAGCTCCAGCATCTCCCGGGCCACCCACGTGCCCGCGTGCACGCCGTTCGTGATCGACCCGACCGGGACCTCGTCGGTGTCGAAGCCGCCCCACAGCCCGCCGAACATCTCGCGGCTGACCCGGCCGTGCAGTTCACTGACGCCGTTGACGCGCTGCGCCAGCCGCATCCCCATCACGGCCATGTTGAACACGGTGCGGTCGCCGCCCGGGTAGTCCTCCGCGCCGAGCGCGAGGATCCGGTCCACGGGGACCCGCTCCTCCTCGTTCGAGCCGCCGAAGTACCGGCCGATCAGGTCGCGCGGGAACCGGTCGATCCCGGCCGGGACGGGCGTGTGCGTCGTGAACACCGTGCCCGCGCGGACCGCCTCCAGCGCCTCGTCGAAGCTCAGGCCGTCCTCGTCCGCCAGTTCGCGGATGCGCTCCAGGCCGAGGAACCCGGCGTGCCCCTCGTTGGTGTGGAACACCTCCGGCGCCGGATGCCCGGTGACGCGGCAGTACGCGCGGATCGCGCGGACGCCGCCGATGCCGAGCAGCATCTCCTGCAGCAGCCGGTGGTCGCCGCCGCCCCCGTACAGGCGGTCGGTGACGTCCCGCGCCGACCGGTCGTTCTCCTCGACGTCGGAGTCGAGGAGCAGTTGCGGGACGCGCCCGACCCGCGCGACCCACACCTGCGCGTGCAGGCCCTTGCCCTTCGGGAGCCCGACCGCCACCCGGACGGGCGTGCCGTCCGCCTCGCGGAGCAGCGTCAGCGGCAGGCCGTTCGGGTCGATCGGCGGGTAGCGCTCAAGCTGCCACCCGTCCGGCGACAGCGACTGCGAGAAGTAACCGTGGCGATAGAGAAGTCCTACCCCGATGATCGGGACGCCCATGTCGCTCGCGGTCTTCAGATGGTCGCCGGCGAGGATGCCGAGGCCGCCGGAGTACTGCGGCAGCGCGGCGGTGATCCCGTACTCGGGTGAGAAGTAGGCGATGGACGTCGGCGTGTCCCGCCTGGCCTGGTACCAGCGCGGCGCCGTCAGGTATTCGTGCAGGTCCTCGGCGGTGTCCTGGAGCCGGCGCAGGAACCGACGGTCGTCCGCCAGCCGCGCGAGCCGGTCCGGCGCGACCTCGCCGAGCAGCCGCACCGGGTCGTGGTGGACGGCCTTCCACAGCGCCGGGTCCACCGCGCGGAACAGGTCAAGCGTCTCGTGGTGCCAGGACCAGCGCAGGTTGAGGACCAGCTCCTCCAACTGCCGGAGCGGCTCCGGGAGGACGGTGCGGACCGTGAATCGTCGGATTGCCTTCACGCAACGTCACGCTATGCGGTGCCCGGCGCGGACGCGACAGCCGGGGTTGCGTGAACGGCGCGTCGCACACAGTTATCGGGGGTTTGGAGGAGGTATCTGCCGGTTCGCGGGCATGGACGTTTCGGAATTCCCGCACGGGTAGAGGAGGCCTTATGCACGACGAGTCCGGGACGTCCAGCGGAACCGGCATTCCGAGTCTCGGTCGCGTTCCGATCCTTGATGTGGCGCCGGTGGTGGGGTGTGGGCGGTGGCCTGCGAAGGCGGTGGTCGGGGAGACGGTCGAGGTGTCGGCGACGGTGTTCCGGGAGGGGCACGAGCGGTTGGGCGCGGCGGTGGTGCTGCGGACGCCGGAGGGTGAGGAGTTGCCGGGTGAGGTGATGGCGGAGGTGGCGCCGGGGTTGGACCGGTGGGCGGGGCGGGTGACGCCGACCGGGGTGGGTTCGTGGTCGTTTCGGGTGGAGGCGTGGGGCGATCCGATCGCGCATTGGCGGCATGACGCGCGGATCAAGGTGCCGCGTGGGCAGGACGTCGAACTCATGCTCACCGAAGGATCCCTGCTGTACGCGCGGGCGGCCGAGGCGGTGCCGGGCAAGGACCGCCCGACCGTGGAGCGGCTGGCCCGGCGGCTCGGGGACGAGACCGTCCCGGTCACCGACCGGATGGACGCGATCGACGACCCGGACGTGGCCGACGTGCTGACCCGTCATCCGTTGCGTGACCTGTTGACCGTCAGCGACTGGTACCCCCTGGCCGTGCACCGGCAACGGGCCCTGTTCAGCGCCTGGTATGAGTTCTTCCCCCGCTCGGAGGGTGCGACGGTGGATCCGATGGGGCGGCGCGGCCCCATCTCCGGGACCTTCCGCACCGCGATGAAACGCCTCCCCGCGGTCGCCGACATGGGTTTCGACGTGGTCTACCTGCCACCCATCCACCCCATCGGCACCACCCACCGCAAAGGCCCCAACAACACCCTGGACGCCGGCCCCTACGACCCCGGCTCCCCCTGGGCCATCGGTTCCGCGGAGGGCGGGCACGACGCCATCCACCCCGACCTTGGCACGTTGGAAGACTTCGACGCCTTCGTCGAATACGCGGGCTCCCACGGCCTGGAAATCGCGCTCGATCTGGCGTTGCAGTGCTCGCCCGACCATCCCTGGGTGGTCGAGCATCCCGAATGGTTCACCACCCGCGCCGACGGCACGATCGCCTACGCCGAGAACCCGCCCAAGAAGTACCAGGACATCTACCCGCTCAACTTCGACCACGACCCCGACGGGCTCTACACCGAGGTCCGCCGGATCATTCACCACTGGATGGACCACGGGGTGCGGATCTTCCGCGTCGACAACCCCCACACCAAACCCGTCGCGTTCTGGGAACGACTCCTGGCCGACATCCACACCACCGACCCCGACGTCCTCTTCCTCGCCGAAGCCTTCACCCGCCCCGCCATGATGCACACCCTCGCCAAAACCGGGTTCCACCAGTCCTACACCTACTTCACCTGGCGCAACTCCCCCCAAGAACTCCGCGAATACTTCCAAGAACTGGCAGGCCCGGCAGCGGCGTACATGCGGCCCAACTGCTTCACCAACACCCCCGACATCCTCTCGGAATACCTGCAGCACGGCGGACGCGCCGCGTTCCAGATCCGCGCCATCCTCGCCGCCCTCCTCTCCCCCTCCTGGGGCGTCTACACCGGATACGAACTGTGCGAGAACACCCCCGTCCGCCCCGGCAGCGAGGAATACCGCAACTCAGAGAAATACCAATACCGCCCCCGCGACTGGGACGACCCGACCACCCTCGCCCCCCTCCTCACCACGCTGAACACCCTGCGCAACACCCACCCCGCGCTGCAGCAGCTCCGGAATCTGCATTTCCACGATGTGGACCAGCCGGAGTTGCTGGCCTTCTCCAAACGGCACCTGGACGACGTCGTCCTCACCGTGATCAACCTCAACCCGCACCAAGCGCGTGAAGCGACCGTCCACCTCGACCTGCCCGCCCTCGGACTCCCCGACGACCCCCACCACCCCTACACCGTCACCGACCAACTCGACGGCGCCGTCTACACCTGGACCGCCGCCAACTACGTCCACCTCGACCCACATACCAAACCCGCACACATCCTGACGATCGGGAGAAGTGAGAGTTGAGCGGTCCTTATGAGCCACGGCCCGCTTCCGCGCCGGACGACCCCGTGCCGGGCGCGGTGCCAAGGGACGATCCAATCACCGAAATTCCCCCCGACGCGATTCCAACCACATCCGAGCCAGTCCCGGACGCGTTCAGTCCGGAAACACCGCGCGATCCGCATTGGTTCAAGACGGCGGTGTTCTACGAAGTGTCGGTCCGAGGGTTCGCCGATTCCAACGGCGACGGCTACGGCGACCTCCGCGGCCTGATCAACAAACTCGACCACCTGCAATGGCTCGGGATCGACTGCCTATGGCTGCTGCCGATCTACCAATCACCCCTCAAAGACGGCGGCTACGACATCTCCGGCTACACCCAGA
>NZ_VSFF01000011.1 GCF_008085905.1 Actinomadura syzygii
GGCCGCGGGCGCCGGCTCCGGCGCCGCGGGCGGCTGCTGCGGGGCCTGCTGCTGGGCCTGCTGGGCCGGGGCGGGCGCCGGGGACGGCGGCGCGGGCGGCTGCTGCTGGGCGGGCGGCGGCCACGCGGCGGGCGGCGGGCCCTGCGGGGCCTCGGCCTGCGGCGCGGCGGCCTGCTCCTGCCGCGCCGGGTCCTGCTGCGCGGGCTCCTGCTGCTGCTCCTCCGCCGCGGGGGCGCCGCCGCCGGACGGCGCGTCGCCCTCGTCGCCGATGACGGCCAGCTCCGCGCCGACCTCGACGGTCTCGTCCTCGGCGACGGTGATGCTGGTCAGGATGCCCGAGGCGGGGGAGGGGATCTCGGTGTCGACCTTGTCGGTCGACACTTCGAGGAGCGGCTCGTCGGTCTCGACGCGCTCGCCCTCCTTCTTGAGCCAGCGGGTGACGGTGCCCTCGGTGACGCTCTCGCCGAGCTGGGGCATGGTGACGGAGACCGGCATGTCTCAGCGACTCCTTCGAGATACTTGGCGGCTTGTCAGCCGTGTACGTGCAGTGGTTTGCCGGCGAGGGCGAGATGCGCCTCGCCGACCGCCTCGGACTGGGTCGGGTGGGGGTGGATGAGCTGCGCGACCTCGCCGGGCAGCGCCTCCCAGTTGTAGATGAGCTGCCCCTCGGCGATCAGCTCGCCGACGCGCGCCCCGACCATGTGCAGGCCGA
Source organism: Actinomadura syzygii (assembly GCF_008085905.1). Taxonomy (GTDB): domain Bacteria; phylum Actinomycetota; class Actinomycetes; order Streptosporangiales; family Streptosporangiaceae; genus Spirillospora; species Spirillospora syzygii. The sequence continues at coordinate 713 of NZ_VSFF01000011.1, forward strand.
GGACGGGACCGTCCACGGCCGCGATCACCTTGACCTCGCCCTGCGTCCCAAGGATCTTGCTCTTGGGGTTGCCCGCGAGGTCGTAGGTGACTTCCTTGATCTCGTACCCGCGTTCGCGGGCCGTGGCCGACGTGATGCCGACCGAGGCCACCTCGGGGTCGGAGTAGGTGATGCGGGGGACGCCGTCGTAGTCGATCGGGGCCGGGCCGAGCCCGGCGAGCCGCTCGGCGACGAGGATCCCCTCGGCGAAGCCGACGTGCGCGAGCTGCGGGGACGGGATCAGGTCGCCGACGGCGGAGATCGTGGGGACGCTCGTCCGGCAGTACTCGTCGACCTTGACGAACCCGCGCTCGGTCTCGACGCCGGCCTCGGCGAGGCCGATGCCGTCGGAGACCGGCCCGCGGCCGACCGCGACGAGCAGCAGCTCGGCGTCGATGTTCTTGCCGCCTTCGAGGGTGACGGACACGCCGCCCTGCGTCGGCTTGGCGCCCTCGAAGCGGGTGCCGACCTCGAACTTGATGCCGCGCTTGCGGAAGGCGCGCTCCAACCGCTTGGAGCTGGACTCCTCCTCCAGCGGCAGCAGGTGCGGCAGCGCCTCGACGATCGTGACGTCCGCGCCGAACGAGCGCCACACGCTGGCGAACTCGACGCCGATCACGCCGCCGCCGAGGATCACCACCGAGCCGGGGACGCGGTCGAGCCGCAGCGCGTGGTCGCTGGAGATGACGCGCTCGCCGTCGATCTCCAGGCCGGGCAGCGTCTTCGGCTGCGAGCCGGTGCCGAGCACGATGTGCGCGCCCTCAAGGGTGCGGGCCTGCCCGTCGGCGGTGACGACCTCGACCGTGGTGGGGCCGGTGAGCCGCCCGGTGCCGTGCACGACCTCGATGCCCCGGGTCTTGATCAGCCCGGTGAGGCCCTTGACGGTCGTGGAGACGACCTTGTCCTTGTAGGCGTTCACGCCCGCCACGTCGATGCCCTCGAAGGTGGCCTTCACGCCGAACTTGGCGGCCTCGCGGGACTGGTCGGCGATCTCCGCCGCGTGCAGCAGCGCCTTGGTCGGGATGCAGCCGCGGTTGAGGCAGGTGCCGCCCAGGGACTCGTCCCGCTCGATCAGCGCGACGGACTTGCCGAGCTCGGCGGCGCGCAGCGCGCACGCGTATCCGCCGCTGCCGGCTCCCAGGACGACGATGTCGAAGGGGCCGCTGTTGGCCACTGGACGCTCCCTTTCCCGGTGGTGGCGCCGCGTGGGTCGAGGCGCCATGGGCGCGGCGGGGCGCGACGTCTCCGGGCCCCCGCCGCCATGAGAAATCTATTCTGCTCTTCGTCAGGGCCGGTGGGCGGCCCCCCGTGGAATTCCGGTCCGTCCTTTTTCGGCGCGGCCTCTCCGGGGCGTCCCGGCCCGGTCAGAGGACGCCGGCCGCGAGGTCCTCGGCGATGGCGACGAGCGTGCGGGCGGCGGCGCCGGTGCCGCCCTTCGGGGTGTAGCCGTAGGGCTCTCCCTTGTTGAACGCCGGGCCCGCGATGTCGAGGTGGACCCACCGGACGCCGTCCGGCACGAACTCCTTGAGGAACGTCCCGGCGACGAGCATGCCGCCCCAGCGCTCGCCGCTGATGTTGGCGATGTCGGCGACCGCGGAGTCGAGGCCCTTGCGCAGCTCGGCGGGCAGCGGCATCCCCCAGGCGGCCTCCCCGGCCCGGCCGGCCGCGGCGACGACCTTCTCGCGGACGTCGTCGTCGTTGGCCATCACGCCCGCGGTGCGGGTGCCGAGCGCGACGAGCTGCGCGCCGGTGAGGGTCGCGACGTCGACGAGCAGGTCGGGGGAGTCCTCGCCGGCGCGGACGATGGCGTCGGCCATGACGAGCCGCCCCTCGGCGTCGGTGTTGAGGACCTCGACGGTCTTGCCGCCGTACATGCGCAGCACGTCGGACGGGCGCTGCGCGGTGCCGCTCGGCATGTTCTCGGCGATCGCGAGGTAGCCGACGACGTCGACCTTCGGCGCGAGCCGCGCGATGGCGGCGAGCGCGCCGAGCACCGCGGCGGCGCCGCCCATGTCGGACTTCATCCAGTCCATGGCCTCGGAGGGCTTGAGGGACAGGCCGCCGGAGTCGAACGTGATGCCCTTGCCGACGAGGGCGAGCGTCTTCGTCGCCTCGGGGTGGGAGTAGGCGAGCCGGACGAGCCGCGGCGGGTTGACCGAGCCCTGCCCGACGCCGACGATGCCGCCGTAGCCGCCCTCGACGAGGGCCTTCTCGTCCAGCACCTCGATGGACAGCCCGGTCTCCCCGGCGACGCGCTCGGCCTCACCGGCGAGGTCCTCGGGGGAGAGGTGGGACGGCGGCGTGTTGACGAGGTCGCGGACGAGCTTGATGGACTCGGCGAGCACCCGGGCCCGTTCGACGGCGTCCTCCGCGCCGGACGCGGACGCGCCGGGACCGGCGAGGCGGATCTCCTCGACCGGGTTCTTGTGCTTGTCGCCGGTGCGGTAGGCGTCGAAGGAGTAGGCGCCGAGCAGCGCGCCGAGCGCGACGGCGGCGACGTCGTCGGCGGAGTCGGCGGGCAGTGCGACGGCGACCCGGGCGGTGCCCGCGAGCGCGCGGACGGCGGCGCCCGCGGCGCGGCGGACGTCCTCGGCGGACGGGTCCTCGCCCAGCCCGACGGCGACGATCAACCTGGCGGCGACGGCGCCCAGCGCGGGCAGCTTCACGACCTCGCCGGGCTTGCCGGCGGCGCCGAGCGCGGCGAGGGCCTCGGCGAGGCGTCCGTCCAGCGCGGCGTCGAGGTCGGCGGCGCCCGCGGCCGGCGCGACCCCCTGCTCGGCCGGGGCGACCCCGATCACTACCGCGTCGACGTCAATGCTGGCAAGGGATGCGCCGTCAAGGCTGATGCTCGTCACGTAGCACGATGTTAGTCCTCCCGTTGACCGGTTTCGCCCTTTTGGATCAAGCATTGCCCGCCCTGGACCCGGGGTACGGCAAGGCGTGCCGAAGCCCCCTTCGCGGGCCCGGGGGAGGGCGCGGCGGCGCCCGGGGGGTGGCGGAACGGCCGGGGCGCGGCGTCCCGCCGCAGGTCGCGGGGGGTGCCGCGGACGTTTTCCCTGGCGGAGCTCGTCCTCTATTCACCTATTCCGATGGATTTAGTAGGTTAACGCCGTGACCAGGACGAACTCCGCCGCCGGGCGGCTCACGCTGGCGGACGCGCGGCGGCTGCGCGCGGACCGCGCCCGGCAGGTCGCGGACGTGCTCCGCCGCCAGGTTCTGGACGGCCGGTTCGAGGGCGGCGCGCTGCCCGCCGAGGCCGACCTCGTCCGCGAGTTCGGCACGTCCCGCAACACGGTGCGGGAGGCGCTGGACCTGCTGCGCGCCGAGGGGCTCGTCGAGCGGTGCCCCGGCGTCGGCACGCTCGCCGTCGCCGCGAAGTACCCGCACGGGCTGGAGCGGCTGCTCGGCCTCGCCGAGACGCTGCGCGAGCACGGCGAGGTCGAGAACGAGGTCCGCACGACGGGGCTGATCACGCCGTCGACGGAGATCTCGGACCGGCTGCGGACGCCGCCGCGCGAACCGGTCGTCTACATCGAGCGGATCCGGCGGCTGAACGGGCTGCCGCTCTCGCTCGACCTCACCTACATCGCGCGCGACCTCGGGGAACCGCTGCTCGGCGAGGACCTCGCGCGCAACGACATCTTCGTCCTGCTCGAACGGATCGCCGGGCAGCGCCTCGGGCTGGCCGAGGTCACGCTGGAGGCCGTCAACGCCGACCCGCACTCGGCCGCGACCCTGGACGCCCCGCGCGGCGCGGCCCTGCTGATGCTCGAACGGCTCACCCATCTCGCGGACGGCCGTCCCGTCGACCTGGAGTTCATCCGGTTCCGCGGCGACCGCATCGCGATGAGCGGCACCCTGCGCCGCCCCCTTCCCTGACGCGCCCCGACGCGCCTTCCTTCCCGACTGGAGCACCCCATGTCCCTGGTGGAGAACCGCGCCGACGTCCCGGTGACGGTGGACGAGGCCCTCTGCATCGACGGCTGCACGCTGTGCATCGACGTCTGCCCGCTGGACGCGCTGGCCGTCCACCCCGAGACCGGCAAGGCGTACATGCACGTCGACGAGTGCTGGTACTGCGGCCCGTGCGCGGACCGCTGTCCGACCGGGGCCGTGACCGTGAACATGCCGTACCTCCTGCGCTGAAGGACGCCCCAATGAGACGCCCGATGAGAAGGCCGTTCGTTTTCGCGCTCCTCCCCCTGCTCGCCGGCTGCACCGTCGCGGGCAACGCGTCCGGCGGGGGCGGGTCCGGGGAGATCGTCGTGGGCTACCAGTCCAAGACCATCAACACCGTCACCGCCGGGACCCTCCTGCGCTCGCTCGGCTACTTCGACAAGCGCCTGAAGGAGGTGGGCGGGAAGCACTCCGTCGTCTGGCGCGACTACGACACCGGCGCGCCGATCACCGCGCAGATGCTCGCCGGGAAGATCGACATCGGCTCGATGGGCGACTACCCGCTGCTGATCAACGGGTCGCGGGCGCAGGCGCAGGGCGGCGACGCCGAGACCGAGTGGGTGTCGGTCACCGGCTACAACCTGCGCGGCTCGCTGAACGGCGTGGTCGTCGCGCCCGGCTCGAAGGCGAAGACGCTGCGCGACCTGAAGGGCGGGACGGTCTCCGCCAGCGTCGGATCGGCCGGGCACGGGACGTTCGTCCGGGCGGCCCGCAAGTACGGGCTCGACCCGTCCAAGGACGTGAAGGTGGAGAACCAGCAGCCGACCGTGGGGGCGTCCGCGCTCCAGGCGGGCAGCGCGGACGCCTTCGCCCAGTTCGTCGCCTGGCCCGGACTCCTGGTGAACAAGGGCCAGGCCAGGTTGCTCTACGACGGCGGCGACCTGAACGTCCCGACGTTCCACGGCGTGGTCGTCCGCAAGGGCTACGCGAAGGAGAAGCCCGAGATACTGCAGGCGTTCTTGCAGGCGCAGATCGACGCGACGAACTACCTGCACGCCCACCCGTTGCAGGCGGCGGAATCGGTGGCGGCGACGACCGGCCTGCCCGTCGAGACCGTGTACCTCTACAACGGCGCGGGCGGCGTGGCGACGTTCGACCCCACCATCAAGAAGGAACTGCGGGCCGCGTTCGTCCAGGACGTGCCGTTCCTCAAGTCGCTAGGCGTCATCCAGACGCCGCTCAAGGTGGACCCGTTCGTCAACGACGCCTACATCAGGAAAGTGGTCGGGCCGTCCTACGACCAGGAGTCCGCCTCCACCGTGAACCCGGCCGCCATCACCGGCGACGACTCTGTCTGCAAGAAAAAGGTGGACGACCCCAAGACCGCCGGTGAGGTGTGGGTGAAGGGCGAGCCCACGACCCGTCCCGTGGCCGACCCCGTGTGCCTGTTGAAGAACGTCCGGGCGTTGCAGGGCGAAGGCAAGCAGATCAGGGCCGTCTACATCCCCGACGCCGCCGCCGGGACGCGCTGGTTCGCCGACAAGGACGTCTGGGTCGAGGACCCGTCCGCGAAGGGCGGGCAACGGTTCAAGCCGTTCGCGACGCCGGAGGGCGCGCAGAAGTACGTGTCCGCGCACTCGGGGGCGAAGGTCGTCCCGTACGCCGAGGCGGTGCGGCGCGCATGAGCGGACTGCACCGCACCCGGCCCCGCCGCGACGGGCTGTACCGGTGGCCCGTCCGGGCGGCGTCGCTGCTGGCCGCGCTCGGCGTGTGGCAGCTCGTCACCGCCGCCGACCTGCGCGTCTGGGTGCGCTTCGACCGGTTCCCCGGCCCGGTGGACGTGGTCCGGGAGTTCGGCAGGCAGGTCGAGCACGGGCAGTACTGGCAGGACGTCACGCAGAGCCTCGTGCGGATCCTCACCGGGTTCGCGCTGGCGGCCGTCCTCGGCGTCGCGCTCGGCGTCGCCACCGGGCGCTCCCGCTGGGTGGGGGACGTCCTGCAGCCGCTGTTCGAGGTGGCCCGCCCGATCCCGGCGATCGCGCTCGTCCCCGTCGCGATCCTGCTGTTCCCCGCGAACGAGCAGGGGATCGTGTTCATCACGTTCGCGGCGGCGTTCTTCCCCGTCCTGGTCAGCACCAGGCACGCGGTCAAGGCGCTCCCGGTCGTCTGGGAGGACGCGGTCCGCACCCTCGGCGGCGGACGGTGGCGGGTGCTGGCCCGGGTCGTCCTGCCGGGGGTGCTGCCCGGCGTGTTCGGCGGCCTGTCCATCGGGATGGGCGTCGCGTGGATCTGCGTGATCTCCGCCGAGATGATCTCCGGCGACTTCGGCGTCGGCTACCGGACCTGGCAGGCGTACACGATCGTCGACTACCCCGGCGTGCTCGTCGGGATGGCGACCATCGGGCTGCTCGGCTGGCTCACCTCCGCGTCCGTGGAGCTGGCGGGCCGCCGCCTCACCCGATGGCTGCCGCGGGAGGGGGAGCGCTGATGACTGGCGAAGCGCACCGGGGGGCGCGGGGGGGCGCCCCCTCGCAGGGAGCACCGCACCGGGGGGCGCGGCGCGGGCTGGCGCTGCGGGCCGAGCGGCTCACGCTCGGGTACGGCGGGCGGTCGGTCGTCGCCGGGCTCGACCTGGACGTCGCGCCGGGGGAGATCCTCGTCGTGCTCGGGCCGTCCGGCTGCGGCAAGTCGACGCTGCTGCGCGCGTTCGCGGGGCTGCTGCGGCCGGTGTCCGGGGGCGTCCTCGCCGACGGCGCGGAGGTCTCCGGGCCGTCCGCCGACCGCGCGCTGATGTTCCAGGACGACGCCCTGCTGCCGTGGCGGACGGCGCGCCGCAACGTCGAGCTGGCGCTCGCCCTGCGCGGCGTGCCGCGCCGCGAGCGCCGCCGGGCCGCGCTCGGCTGGCTCGGCCGGGTCGGGCTCGCGGACGCGGCCGGGCGGCTGCCGCGCGAGCTGTCCGGCGGGATGCGGCAGCGCGTCCAGCTCGCCCGGACGCTCGCCGCCGGGCCACGCGCCGTCCTCATGGACGAGCCGTTCGGCGCCCTCGACGCGCAGACCCGCGCGTCCATGCAGCGGCTCCTCCTGGACGTGCTCGACGGCGCCCCCGCGACGGTCGTGTTCGTCACCCACGACGTGGACGAGGCGCTGCTGCTCGGGCACCGCGTCGTCGTCCTCGGCCCCGACGGGGTCGCGGCCGAGTTCCCCGTCCCGGCGTCCCGCGACGCGGTCCTCGCCGCGCTCGGCGCCGGTGCGTCTCGCCTGAAGGAGGCCGTCTGATGGAGATCCCGCCCGTGGCGGAGCGGCGCGAGCTGAGCTGCGACGTCCTGGTGGTCGGCGGCGGCACGGCCGGGACGATGGCCGCCATCACCGCCGCCGAGCACGGCGCGTCCGTGCTGCTGCTGGAGAAGGCGCACGTCCGGCACTCGGGGGCCCTCGCGATGGGCATGGACGGCGTGAACAACGCGGTCATCCCCGGCAAGGCCACGCCCGAGGACTACGTCGCCGAGATCACCCGCGCCAACGACGGCATCGTGGACCAGCGGACCGTCCACCAGACCGCCACGCGCGGGTTCGCGATGGTGAAGCGGCTCGAACGGTATGGCGTGAAGTTCGAGAAGGACGAGCACGGCGAGTACGCCGTCCGCAGGGTTCACCGGTCGGGTTCGTACGTCCTGCCCATGCCGGAGGGCAAGGACGTCAAGAAGGTGCTCTACCGGGTGCTGCGGCAGCGGTCCATCCGGGAGAAGGTGCGGATCGAGAACAGGGTCATGCCGGTGCGCGTCCTGACGTCCGGTGGACGCGCCGTAGGGGCGGTGGGGTTCGACACCCGCAGCGGCGAGTTCGTGACCGTCTCGGCCAAGGCCGTGATCCTGGCGACGGGCGCGTCCGGACGTCTCGGGCTCCCCGCGTCCGGCTACCTGTACGGGACGTACGAGAACCCCACCAACGCGGGCGACGGCCACGCCATGGCCTACCACGCGGGCGCCGAGCTGAGCGGCATCGAATGCTTCCAGATCAACCCGCTCATCAAGGACTACAACGGGCCCGCCTGCGCCTACGTCGCGAACCCGTTCGGCGGCTACCAGGTCAACGCGGAGGGGACCCGGTTCGTCGACTGCGACTACTGGTCCGGGCAGATGATGTCGGAGGTCAAGCGGGAGATCGACTCCGCGCGCGGCCCCATCTACCTCAAGCTCACGCACCTGCCGGACGAGACGCTGACGTCCCTCGAAGGCATCCTGCACACGACCGAGCGCCCGACCCGGGGCACGTTCCACGCGGGACGCGGCCACGACTACCGCACCCACGACGTGGAGATGCACATCTCCGAGATCGGGCTGTGCGGCGGGCACTCGGCGTCCGGGGTATGGGTGGACGAGAACGCGCGCACGACCGTCCCCGGCCTGTACGCGGCGGGCGACCTGGCGTGCGTCCCGCACAACTACATGATCGGCGCGTTCGTGTTCGGCGACCTCGCGGGGGCGGACGCGTCCGCGAACCTGGGGGAGCGGGCGGCGCTGCCGGAGGACCAGGTCCGGGCCGCGCACGAGCTGATCTACCGCCCGCTGCGCAACCCGGGCGGGCCGCCGCAGCCGCAGGTCGAGTACAAGCTCCGCCGCTTCGTCAACGACTACGTCGCGCCGCCGAAGACGCGGGCCAAGCTCGACATCGCCGTCGAGACGTTCACGCGCATGGAGGCGGAGATCGAGGCGATGGGCGCGCGGACCCCGCACGAGCTGATGCGCTGCGCGGAGGTCACGTTCATCCGCGACTGCGCCGAGATGGCCGCCCGCTCGTCGCTGACCCGCACCGAGAGCCGCTGGGGGCTCTACCACGACCGCGCCGACCTGCCCGAGCGGGACGACGCGACCTGGATGTACCACCTGAACCTGCGGCGCCGGGACGACGGGGCGATGGAGTTCGTCAAGCGTCCGGTCGCCCCGTACCTGGTGCCGGTCGACGGGTTCGCCGTCCCCGAGCCGGGGGAACCGGTGGTGCTCGCGCCGGAGCCGTCCGCGGCCCCCGCCGCCGCTCGCGCGGACGGCCCGGCGCGTCCGGTCGGGGAGGCGCGGCCGATCGGGCGGTCGCCGCGCCTCCTCGAACTCCAGCGGCTCGCCGAGACCGGGCCCGGCGTCGGCGAGATCGCCCCCTACCTCGACGATCCCGACCCGAAGGTGCGGCGCGCGGCCGTCGCCACGCTCACCGAGGTCGCGCCGGACGGCGTCGCCGGGGCCCTCGCGGCCGCGCTCGGCGACGCGCACGGCTCGGTCCGCCGGGCCGCCGCGACCGCGCTGCGCGAGCTGGTCGAGGTGCTGCCCGCGACCGACGCGCTGCGGGCCGGCCTCGCGCCCGCGCTCGGCAGCCGGGACGCGCTGGTCAGGGCCGCCGTCCTGGATGTCCTGCGCGCCCTGCGGCTCGGCTCCCCGGACGTCTTCGGCGGCGCGCTGCACGACGCCGACCACCGGGTGCGGATCCAGGCCGTCCGGGGGCTCGTCGCGCACGACGCGGCGGACGCGCTCGGACGGGCCGCCGACGACCCGTCCAGGGAGGTGCGGGTGGCGGTCGCGCACGGCCTCGGCACGGTCGGCGACCCGGCGGCGGCCGGGTCGCTCGGCCGCCTCCTCGCCGACGGCGACGCGCTGGTGCGGGCGGCGGCGCTGGAGGCGGCCGCGGGGATCGGCTGCCCGCCGCCGCTGGCCGAGGCCGCCCTCGCGGCCCTGCACGACCCGGCCTGGCAGGTCCGCGCGGGCGCTGCGCGGGGCCTCGCCGCCGCGCCCCCGGACGTCGCGGCCGGGCCGCTCGCCAAGGCCCTGGACGACGCGCACCTGGACGTCCGGAAGGCGGCCGTGCTGTCGCTCGCCGGGTTCCGGGACGTCCCCGAGGCGGCGTCCGCGCTGGACCGGGCGCGCAGCGACCCGGACGCCGACGTCCGCGCCCACGCCCGGCACGCGCTGGCCGGGGCCGGCGCGACGTCCGAGGTCGGGGCGGCGTCCGACGTCAGGGCAGCGTCGCCAGGGTGATGAGCGCGGCGGTGGCGGCGACCTCGACCAGCGCGCCGAGGACGTCGCCCGTCACGCCGCCGAGCCTGCGCACGGCCCGGCGGAGCAGGAGCAGCGCGGCGGCCGCGCCGCAGCCGACGGCCGCCGCGCTGTGCAGGGCGCCGCCGAGCCCTCCGGCGGCCGTCCCGGCGGCGACCGCCGCCGCCAGCACGGCGGCCGTCGCGGCGACCGCCGCGCGCGCCGGCACGGTGCCCGCCACCAGCGAGCCGAGCCCGCCCGGACGCGCGGACGGGACCCCGGCGCGGCACGCCCACGGCAGCGCGAGGCGTCCCGTCACGGCCGCGACCAGCGCCGCGACGGCCGGATGCGGGGCCGCCGCCAGCGCCGTCACCTGGACGAGCAGCGTCAGCAGCAGTGTGACGACGCCGAACGGCCCGATGTCGGACCGCTTCATGATCGCCAGCGCGTCGGCGGCGGGACGGCCGCTGCCGAGGCCGTCCGCGAGGTCGGCCAGGCCGTCCAGGTGCAGGGCCCGCGTCACGGTCGCGCTCGCCGCGACCGCCAGCGCGGCCGCGAGCAGGCCGTTGAGTTCCAGCAGGTCGCCCGCGAGGAGCACGAGCGCGGCGGCGCCGCCGGTGATCAGCCCGACGGCGGGCGCGAGCAGCATGGCCGAGCGCGCGGCGCCGCGGTCGACCCGCTCCGACCCGACCGGCACGATCGTGAGGAGCGTGACCGCCAGCCGCAGCCCGGCGATCATCCGAGTTCCAGCACGCGGCCCGCCACGACCAGCGCCGCCTCCTCGGACTCGGCCGCGAGCCGCTGGTTGAGCCCGCCCAGCAGGTCGCCGAACACCCGTCCGGACGCCGTCGTGGGGACGAGAGACAGCCCCACCTCCTCGCTCACCGCGACCACCCGCGCCTCAGTGCCGCGCCAGGCGGACACGAGGTCGTCCAGGACGGGTTGCACGAGGGGCGGGTGCTCCCAGGCCCCGGCCTCGTCCATCGCGGCGGCGAGCCAGGTCCCGATGCCGTCCACCAAGACCGCGCCGGTCGCCGACTTCAGCACGCCTACGAGATCGGTCGTCTCGACGGTGCGCCACCACGCCGGACGGCGGAGCCGGTGCGCGGTGACGCGATCCGTCCACTCCGGGTCGTCGTCGCGGGACGGGCCGGTGGCGACGTAAAGCACGTCCGCGCACGCGGCCAGGCGCAGTTCCGCCTCCGCCGACTTGCCCGAGCGGGTGCCGCCGAGCAGGAGTGTCCGGAACGGGCCATGATCAGGACGGCGCCAGAAGGCCGTCCTGCGTTCCAGCTCCGCCGGGGAGGAGACGCGGTGGTCGACGTGGACCGCCAGGATCTCCGTCCCGGACGTCACCGCTCCGACATGGCGCAGATAGCCCAGATGCTCGGGCGAGCCCACCAGATCCAGCAGGACGGCGTCGTACGCGACGCCCCTGACCGGCTCCGGCCTCGCCCCCGGAGCGGCCGCGACAAGGGCCCGTCCGCCGCGCGGAGCGCGCACCTCGTAGCCGCCGTGGACGTCCGCGCGCGGGAGGTCGTCCAGCGGGACGCCGTCGACGACCGCGCCGAACGGCCCGTACCGGGTCCCGGCGGCGCGCAGCCGCCCGCAGGACGCGCACCGGCACCCCGGCTCCGGCCACCCGCCGGACGCGGCCACGCCGCGAAGCTCGATGTCCATCTCGACCGGAACTCTACGGTTACGCTCGGCTGGAAGGCTCACGACGTCCCCCCGAGGAGGCCCCGGTGGGCAACCCCCCGAACGCGCCGTGGCCGGGCGGTCCGGCTCCGGGCCCGGGTCCCGGCGCGCAGCCGCCCTACGGCCCGCCGCCGCCCGGAGGCTGGCAGCCCGGACCGTTCGGCCCCCCGCCGCCCCCGCGCAGGAGCGGCGGCGGACCGGCGCTCCTGCTGATCGGCGGCGGTCTCGTCCTGCTGCTGGTCCTGGTCGGGGTCGTGGTGCTGGTGGCGCAGAGCGGAGACGACAAGGGCGGCGGGGGCGGCGGAGGAGGCGACGTCCGGCTCCAGGTCGGGCAGATCGCCGGGGGCGCGGAGGCCACCCCGCTCGCCGACGGGAGCCTCGTCATGGCCCGGCCCGGCGTGACGTCCCCGGTCGTCGACATCTACGAGGACTTCGCCTGCCCGCACTGCGGCGCGTTCGACCGCATGCACGACCCGATGCTCAAGGAACTGGCCGTGGCGGGACGGGCCAAGGTCGTCTTCCACCCGATGGTCATCTTCGGCGAGGGCAACCAGCCCGCGCACGACAACTCCCTCCGGGCGGCGTCGGCGCTGCGCTGCGTCGGCGACGGCGCCCGCTGGCTCTCCTACCAGGACGCCCTCTACGCCCGGCAGCCGCCGAGCCTGGAGACCCGGGGGTACGCGACGGCCGAACTGGTCGCCTACGCGCGGCCGTTCGGGCTCACCGACGACGGGTTCACGGCGTGCGTCGAGAATCAGCGCTACGCGGAAAGTGTCAGGACGGTCAGCCAGGGCTACATATCGTCCGGCGTGCAGGCCACGCCCAGCGTGCGGGTGAACGGACGGGCCCTGAGCACGTCCGACACCGAGAGCGCGGACGCCCTCCGCCGCGCCATCGAGGCCGCGTCCTGATCCCCGCGCCGGGCGGGACGGGCTAATCTCACCGCGACGAGGGAGGACGAACACGATGGCGTGGAGCTGGCGGCTGGAGAAGGCCGACGGGCGGACGGTCGGCATGTCGGAGGAGACGTTCTCCACCCAGGCGGACGCGGAGAGCTGGCTGGGAGAGAACTGGCGGGGGCTGCGCGCCGACGACGTCGACACGGTGACCCTGCTGGACGGCGAGTCGGTCGTGTACGGGATGAGCCTGCACGACCCTGAATGACCCCGCACACGGGGACGGGGACGGGCCGACGGCCCGTCCCCGTCCAATTCGCGCGGCCGCTCAGGGGCGGCGCGGCGGGCTGCCGGTCTTGGCCGGGTCGCGGATGACGACCGGGCCGAGCACGTCGTCGATGCGCTTCAGCACGTCCTCGTCCAGCTTGACCCCGGCCGCCTTGACGTTGTCGGCGACCTGCTCCGGACGGGACGCCCCCACGATCGCCGCCGAAACGTTCGGGTTCTGCAGCGTCCACGCGATCGCGAGCTGCGCCATCGACAGCCCGAGCTCGTCCGCGATCGGCCGGAGCCGCTGCACGCGGGTCAGCACGTCGTCGTTCAGGTAGCGCTTGATCATGTCGGCGCCGCCCTTGTCGTCGGTGGCGCGCGACCCCTCCGGCAGCGGCCGCCCCGGCAGGTACTTGCCGGTCAGCACGCCCTGCCCGATCGGCGACCAGACGATCTGCCCGACGCCCTCCCGCTCGGACAGCGGGACGACCTCCTCCTCGATCACCCGCCACAGCATCGAGTACTGCGGCTGGCTCGACACGATCCGGTCGAGGCCCATCTCGTCCGCGATCTTGAGAGCGCGCTCGATCTCCTCGGCCCGCCACTCCGACACGCCGATGTAGAGGACCTTGCCCTGCCGGACGAGGTCGTCGAACGCCCGCAGCGTCTCTTCCAGCGGGGTCTCGTAGTCGAACCGGTGCGCCTGGTAGAGGTCGACGTAGTCGGTCTCCAGGCGGCGCAATGACCCGTGGATCGACTCCAGGATGTGCTTGCGCGACAGGCCCCGGTCGTTCATGCCGGGACCGGTGGGCCAGTAGACCTTCGTGCAGATCTCCAGTCCCTCGCGGCGCTGCCCCTTCAGCGCGCGGCCGAGCACCGCCTCGGCGCGCGTGCCGGCGTACACGTCCGCGGTGTCGAAGGTGGTGATCCCCTCGTCGAGGGCCGCCCGCACGCACGCGCGTGCCGCGTCCTCCTCGACCTGGGAGCCGTGGGTGAGCCAGTTGCCGTACGCGATCTCGCTGACCTTCAGACCGCTCCGGCCCAGGTTTCGGAACTCCATGGCCACGACCCTAGTCCGCCGCGCACCGGGCCCTTCGCCCCGCCCGCGCCGCCGGCTCCCGGACGAGCGTCCGAGAGCGCGCCGGCCGGGTCAGACCTTTTCCTTCTCGCCGACCCGGACCTGCGGGTTCGGCACCCGCAGCCGCCGGATCTGCATGGCCCGCATCGCCGCGTACAGCCCGACGCCGCGCGCGTCCTCGTCCGGGTGGCGCTCGGCCGCCAGCTTCTTGATCCCCCGGCTGATCAGGATGCCCTCCACGAACACCGCGACCAGCAGGAACGGCGGCACGAACAGGACCAGCAGCCGGGCCAGCGGGATCGGCAGCATGCTCAGCAGGACGATCGCGAACATCGCGTACATCAGGTACGAGCCGATCGTGCGGCGCGCGTCCACGTAGTCGCGGGCGAGCTTGCGGACCGGGCCCTTGTCGCGCTTGAGCAGGTGCTTCTGGTCGCCCTTCGCCATCCCGGCGCGGGTCTTGGCGCGGTCGGCCGCCTGCCGCTCGCGCACCTTCCGGTACGCCTCCTTGCGGTTGGCCGGGGGCGCGGTGATCGGCTGCCGACGCAGCTTCTCGGCGTCCCGACGCTTCGGCGTGGGACGTCCCTTGCCTCCCGTCTTTACTACCTCAGGAGGATTCGCCGGGGCTTCCGGGGTACGACGCTTGAACACGGGATCAGACTACCGGCTGCGAACATCGTGGCTGCCTCGCGCGTTAACGCGTAGGGTGATAAGAACCCCAGCAGTGGTCATTGAGCCCAGTTCACGACTGAGGCGACAGCACGAAGGGACCGGCGCCGCGCGATGAGCGTGATGAAGCGAATGTCGATGATCTTCAAGTCCAAGGCGAACAAGGCCCTGGACCGCATGGAGGATCCTCGCGAGACGTTGGATTACTCCTACCAGCGACAGCTGGAGATGCTGCAGAAGGTCCGTCGGGGTGTCGCCGACGTCGCCACCTCGCGCAAGCGTCTCGAACTCCAGATCAACCAGCTCGAGCAGCAGCAGACCAAGCTGACCGACCAGGGCAAGAAGGCGCTGCAGGTGGGCCGCGAGGACCTCGCCCGCGAGGCGCTGACCCGGCGGTCCGGGCTGGAGAGCCAGCTGAACGACCTGCGCGGCCAGTACCAGCAGCTGCAGGGCGAGGAGGAGAAGCTCACGCTCGCCTCCCAGCGGCTGCAGGCCAAGGTCGACTCCTTCCGCACCCGCAAGGAGACGATCAAGGCGACCTACACCGCCGCCGAGGCGCAGACGAAGATCAACGAGGCGTTCTCCGGCATCTCCGAGGAGATGGGCGACGTCGGCCTCGCGATCCAGCGGGCCGAGGAGAAGACCGACACGATGAAGGCCCGCGCCGGGGCGATCGACGAGCTGCTGGCGTCCGGCGCCCTTGAGGACTTCTCCGGCCCGAAGGACGACATCCAGGCCGAGCTCGACCGGATGGGCTCCGGCCCCGGCGTCGATCTGGAACTGGAGCGTTTGAAGGCCGAGCTCGGCCAGGGTCCCGCGCCGAAGGAGCTGAACCAGGGCGGCGCGCCGACGGCCCATCCGCAGCAGCAGGACTCCCCGCAGCAGGCCCAGTGGCCGCAGAACCCCGGGGGTGCGCAGTGATCGTCCGCCTGATGGGCGAGGGGCAGCTCGACGTCGCCGACGCCGACCTGTCCTCCCTCAACACGCTCGACGCCGAGCTGGAGTCGGCGATCGAGACGGGCGACGAGACGGCCTTCCGCGCGGCCCTGCACGCGCTGCTGGAGAACGTCCGCAAGGTGGGCAGGCCGCTGCCGGCCGACAGCCTGGCGCCGTCGGAGCTGATCCTGCCGCCCGCCGACGCGCACATCGACGAGGTCCGCGCCATGCTGGGCGACGAAGGGCTGATCCCCGACTGAGCGCCGCCGACCGGACCCGACCGACCCGGCCGCCGGGCTGCGACCGGACAGCCAGGCACAAAAACCGGGTCCAGGTCGTTATGACAAGTGAATACGGTGTCGGGCAAGTACAGGGGGTGGCCGCATGGCCAGGACGCGCTATGCCTCCGACCGGGGGCTGACCTCGCGGATGCTCGTGACGATGTTCCTGCTGGGGCTGGTTTACGTCGTCTTCGTGGGAGCGTTCTTCGTCTTCGTGCCGCAGTGGGCCTTCGTCGCGTTGGCCATCGCGGTCGTCTTCTTGATGGCCCAGTACTTCTTCTCCGACCGGATGACGCTCTTCGCCATGCACGGCCGGGTCGTCACGCCGGACGAGGCGCCCGAACTGCACGGCGTCATCGACCGCATCTGCGCGATGTCGGACGCCCCGAAGCCGCGGGTCGCGATCGCCGACACCGACGTGCCGAACGCGTTCGCCACCGGGCGCAACCAGAAGAAGGCCGTGGTCTGCGTCACCACGGGGCTGCTCCGCAGGCTCGACCCGGTCGAGCTGGAGGGCGTCCTCGCGCACGAGATGGCGCACGTCGCGCACAAGGACGTCGCGGTCATGACGATCGCGTCGTTCCTCGGCATCTGCGCGGGCCTCATCACCCGCTTCGGCCTGCAGATGGGGCTGTGGGGCGGGTTCAGCCGCCGCAGCAACGACCAGAACACCGGGCTGATCCTGCTCGCCGTGGTCGCGGCGAGCGCGCTCGCCTACGCGGTCAGCTTCCTGCTCACCCGCGCGCTGTCGCGGTACCGCGAGCTGTCCGCCGACCGGGCCGCCGCGCTGCTCACCGGACGCCCGTCCGCGCTGGCCAGCGCGCTGACGAAGGTCAGCGGCGAGATCGCCCGCATCCCGACCAACGACCTGCGGTCCGCGCAGGCGTTCAACGCCTTCTTCTTCACTCCGGCGCTCGGCAGGGGCTTCAGCGTCTCGTCGCTGTTCTCCACGCACCCGACGCTCGACAAGCGGCTCGCGCAGCTCTCGAAGATCTCCGCCGAGCTCAGCAGGGGAGTCTGATCCGTGGGTTTCCTCGACACCCTCCTCGGTCGTTCCAAGCCCGCCAAGCCCGACCTCGACCAGTTGTTCGGGCTGTCGTCGGCCGCGATCACGCTGGAGGCCGGGACGGGCTTCAAGCCCACCGGGCAGGGCTCGGTGTGCTTCCGCGCGGCGGAGGGCGGCGCGTTCGCGCGGCTGCAGCAGGACGTCCAGGAGCTGCTGGACGCCGACGAGGGCCCCAAGGTCGAGATCAGCACCGACAAGTACGGCTACACGTGGCTGCTCGCCACGCACCGTCCGGAGGAGCTGCCCGACCTCGTCACCGACCTGCACGCGGTGAACTCGACGCTGGAGTCCGGCGGGTTCGGCCCGCACCTGCTGTGCTCGCTCGCCGGGTTCCGCGGGCCCGACGGGCAGCGGCTCGCGCTCGTCTACCTCTACAAGCGCGGCACGTTCTACCCGTTCGCGCCGCTGCCGGGGGAGAAGCGCGACAACGCGCTCGAACTCCAGGTCCGCGGCGCGGTCGGCGCCGACCTGCCCTTCGAGGACGACCTCGGCCGCTGGTTCCCCGTCTGGGGCGCCCCCGGCCTGTGATCATCCCGTCACGGCCGTCTGTGTCATGAGACGCTGACCGCCTCCCGGGAACGTTCTAACGTCCTTTCATGGACAGGGGTCTGGGCTGGCGGATGCTGGCCACGGTGGGTCTTGTCGCGCTCGTGTACGCGGGCGCCGTCCTGCCCGCGTTCCTGGCCGGGCCGGTCTGGGGCGCGGCGGCGGTGGCGGCGGCGCTGGCCGTCGCGGTCTGCTCGGTGCGCGCCGCCGACCGGCTCGCCCTGTACGCGATGGACGCGCGGCTCGTCACGTCCCAGGACGAGCCGGAGCTGCACGCCGTGCTCGACCGGCTGTGCATGTCGTCCGGGCTGCCGAAGCCGCGGCTCGCCGTGTCCGGCCAGGACCTGCCGAACGCGTTCGCCGCCGGGTCGGGGCCCGGCTCGGCCGTCGTCTGCGTGACGGAGGGGCTGCGGGCCCGGCTGGACCCGGCGGAGGTCGCCGCCGTCCTCGCCCACGAGACCGCGCACGTCGCCAACCGGGACGTGCTCGTCACCGCCGTCGCGTCCTTCCCCGGCATGTGCGCGGGCCTGTTCCTGCGCTGGTGGACGGGCCTCCTCACCGGACGCGGCAGGCGCGGCGCCCGGCGCGCCGCCGCCCTGGTCTCCGGGGCCGTCCTGCTGCCGCTCGGGGCCGCCGCGACCGTGCTGGGCGTCGCGGGCACGCTGACCGGGCTCGCGCTGTCCCGGCACCGGGAGCTGTGCGCCGACTCGACGGGGGCGCTGCTGACCGGGCGTCCGGCCGACCTCGCGTCCGCGCTCGGGAAGGTCCACGCGGGGATGCGGGACGCGTCCCGCGGCGACCGGCGGGCGCTGCGCCCGGTGAGCGCCCGCTGCGTGGCGGCGGCCGGCGGCGGGGCGCTCGGCCTGCTGTCCAGCCATCCGACGCTGGAGCGGCGGACGGAGCGGCTCGCGGCCCTGTCCTTCCGGTTCGAGAGCGGCGGCTGACATGCGGATCCCGGCCGGGCTGCGCGGCCGTCCCGCGCCCGCGCCGCCCGACCTCGACCGGCTGTTCGGGGTCCCGTCCGCGGCGGCGGCGCTGGCGGCGGCGACGGGGCTCGTCCCGTCCGGGGAGGCGGGCGTCTGCCACCGCCTCGTGGAGGGCGGGCCGTTCGGCGCGTTCGGCCGCGCGCAGCGCGACGTCGCCGGGCTGCTCGCCGGGGACGGGGCCCGCGCGACGGGCCTGACCGCCGACCCGCACGGCTGGGGCTGGGTGCGCGTCACCCGGCCCCCGGACGAGCTCGACCGCCTGGTCGCCGACCTGCACGTCGTCTGCGCCACGCTCACCGCCGCCGGGTACGGCGGCTACCTGCTGTGCTCGGCGGTCGCGTTCCGGCGGGACGGCGACCGGCAGCGCTGCGTCCTCGTCCACACGCCGGGCCGGGGGACGTTCTACCCGTTCGCGCCGCGCCCGTCCGGCGAGCCGGGGACGGTCCGCCGCAACAACACGGTCGAGACGCGCGTCCGCGAGGCGCTGGAGGGCGAGCTGCCGATCGAGCCCGACCGGGCCCGCTGGTTCCCCGTCTGGGACGCCCCCGGCCTCTGACCCCCGCCGGCCCGCTCGGGCTAGGGGAGGGCGAGCATCTGGTCGAGGGCGGCGCGGGCGTGGCGGGCGGTGTCCGGGTCCACCTCGATGACGTTCTCGACCCGTCCGGCGGCGAGCGACTCCAGCGACAGGACCAGGTGCGGCAGGTCGATGCGGTTCATCGTCGAGCAGTAGCAGACGGTCTTGTCGAGGAACATCACGTTCTTGTCCGGGTGGGCGTTCGCGAGCCGCCGGACGAGGTTCAGCTCCGTCCCGATCGCCCAGGACGACCCGGGCTCGGCGGCCTCGATCGCCCTGATGATGTACTCGGTCGAGCCGATCTCGTCGGCCGCGGTGACGACCTCGTGCTTGCACTCGGGGTGCACCAGGACGTTCACGCCCGGAACGCGGGCCCGCACGTCGTCCACCGACTCCTTGGTGAACCGGCCGTGCACCGAGCAGTGCCCGCGCCACAGGATCATCTTCGCGTCCCGGATCTGGCCGGGCGTAAGGCCGCCGTCGCGGCGGTGCGGGCTGTAGACGACGCAGTCGTCCAGCGAGAAGCCCATCTCCAGGACGGCGGTGTTGCGCCCGAGGTGCTGGTCGGGCAGGAACAGGACCTTCTTGCCCTTGGAGTAGGCCCAGTCCAGAGCGCGCTTGGCGTTGGACGAGGTGCACACCACGCCGCCGTGCCGTCCGACGAAGCCCTTGATGTCGGCGGAGGAGTTCATGTACGTCACGGGGACGACGTCGCCCGCGACGCCCGCGTCCTCCAGGACGTCCCAGCACTCCTCGACCTGGTCGAAGGTCGCCATGTCGGCCATCGAGCAGCCCGCGCCGAGGTCGGGCAGGATCACCCGCTGGTGGGCGGCGGTCAGGATGTCGGCGGACTCGGCCATGAAGTGCACGCCGCAGAACACGACATAGTCGGCCTCGGGCCGCGCCGCCGCCTGCTGCGCGAGCTTGAACGAGTCGCCGGTGACGTCCGCGAACTGGATGACCTCGTCGCGCTGGTAGTGGTGGCCGAGCACGAAGACCCGGTCGCCGAGGGCGGCCTTGGCGGCGCGGGCGCGCTCCACCAGCGCCGGGTCGGAGGCGGGCGGCAGCTCGCCGGGACAGTCCACGCCGCGCTCGCTGGCCGGGTCGGATCCGCTGCCGAGCAGCAGCAGAGGAAGGTCACGCACTGGGGTGGTCACGGCCTCTCCCTTCGCGGCGAGGGCTTATCGTCGCTTTGACGACTAATGATGGCACATCCCCGGACGTACCGGCGTGTGACGTAGACCGCACCGTTCCGGGGCGTTAGACATGGGCGATAAGCGGAATGGCCTTGTAGCGAGGTACGTTGTCCTACGGGAAGGGGCGTGCGACGACGTCCTGGAGGACAAGCGACAGTCCGCCGCAGCGTGCGGCGCAGCGAGACCCGGGAGCTGAACACATGACGGTTTCAGGCGAGACCACGCAGGAGACCACGCAGCAGGGCGTCGTCCTCACCGACGCCGCCGCCGAGAAGGCCAGGGGCCTGCTCGCGCAGGAGGGCCGCGACGACCTTGCGCTGCGTGTCGCCGTGCAGCCGGGCGGCTGCTCCGGCCTGATCTACCAGCTCTTCTTCGACGAGCGGGAGATGGACGGCGACGTCGTCCAGGACTTCAACGGCCTCGACGTGCGCGTCGACCGGATGAGCGCCCCGTACCTGACCGGCGCCACCATCGACTTCGTCGACTCGATCGAGAAGCAGGGCTTCACGATCGACAACCCGAACGCGTCGGGTTCCTGCGCCTGCGGCGACTCCTTCAACTGAGCGAGTCTCGGGAGGGGCGGCGCCGGACCACGGGTCCGGGCCGCCCCGTTCCGATGCCCGCTGTTCCCATGCCGGGCTGCGCACCGGGCGGGACGTGTGGTGCGATGGGAAGTACTGTTCGACGACCCACCACGAGGAGAGCGACGCCGTGCGCATCGCCGTGACCGGTTCCATCGCGACCGACCATCTGATGACCTTCCCCGGGAGGTTCACCGACCAGTTCCTGCCCGACCAGTTGGACCGGGTGTCGCTGTCCTTCCTGGTGGACGAGTTGCAGATCCGCCGCGGCGGGATCGCCGCCAACATCTGCTTCGGCATGGGGAGCCTCGGCAAGGAGTCGATCCTCGTCGGCTCCGTCGGTGACGACTTCGCCGACTACCGCTCCTGGCTCGAACGGCACGCGGTCGACACGGCGTCCGTGCACGTGTCCGACATCCACCACACCGCCCGGTTCCTGTGCACCACCGACCAGGACCAGAACCAGATCGCCACGTTCTACGCGGGCGCGATGAGCGAGGCCCGCTCGATCGAACTGCAGCCGGTCGCCGACCGCGTCGGCGGGCTCGACCTCGTCGTCGTCAGCCCGAACGACCCCGAGGCGATGCTGCGGCACACCGACGAGTGCCGCGGCCGCGGGCTGGCGTTCGCGGCCGACCCGTCCCAGCAGCTCGCCCGGATGGAGGGCGCGGACGTCCGCCGCCTCATCGACGGCGCCGCGTACCTGTTCAGCAACGAGTACGAGAAGGCCCTCGCCGAGGAGAAGACCGGCTGGACGAGCGAGGAGATCCTGTCCCGCGTCGGCGTCCGGGTCACCACGCTCGGCGCGAAGGGCGTCGTCATCGACCGCCAGGGCGAGCCGGGGCTGCACGTCCCCTGCGTCCCGGTCACCGACGTCGCCGACCCGACCGGCGTCGGCGACGCGTTCCGCGCCGGGTTCCTGTCGGCCACCGCGTGGGGGCTGCCGCTCGAACGCGCCGCCCAGGTCGGCAACGCCATCGCCGCGCACGCGCTCGAGGCCGCCGGGCCGCAGGAGTACTCGCTCGGCCGCCGGGCGTTCCTCGACCGGTTCACCGCCGCCTACGGCGCGTCCGCCGCCGCGGAGGTCGAGCCGCACATCGCCTGCCCCAACCCGTAGCCACGCGACATGAGGAAGGGCCGCGCCGGACGGCGCGGCCCTTCCTCGTTCGGTCCCAGTGCGTGCCGAGCCTCAGTACGTGCTGAGCCTCAGTACGTGCGGCGGATGTGGAAGCCCCAGCCGCCCTGCTGGAGCGTCTCCTCCCAGACGAAGTCCTGCGACTTCATCCGGCACCAGGCCGGGACGTCGGTGCGGGCGGCGGCGTCGTCGGCGAGGACGGCCACGACCTGCCCGACCGGCACCTCCCGGATCCGCTCCGCCAGCATGATGATCGGGATCGGGCACTTGCGGCCCAGCGCGTCGATGACGAGCACCGGCGGCGGGCCGGGCGACGCTTCGGCGGGCGGCGGCGGGGCGGCGGGCGCGGCCCCGTTCTTGGCGCGGCCTCGGAACCTCATGGGCGCGACCGCCTCCCTGTCTCGAAGGTGCTCGTGTCCGAGCCGTCCGTCGTCGTGTCGTCCGCCGCCGGATCGTCCGTCGTCGGATTCAGCGCCGGGCCGTTCGGCGTCGGGCCGTTCGGCGTCGGGTCGTTCGGCGTCGTCCGGCGGAGCCGGGCGACGACGTCCGGAAGGACGGCGAGGAACCGGTCCACGTCGTCCGCGCGGACGTCACGCGGCAGCGATACCCGCACGTTCCCATGGGTAATCACTCCCATCGCCTCCAGCACGTGACTGGGACGCAGCGTATCCGCCGTACACGAGCTTCCGGACGAAACGGCGAAACCCAACCTGTCCAGTTCGGTCAGCAGAGCCTCGCCCTCCACATAGAGGCACGAGAACGTGACCAGGTGCGGCAGCCTCCGCACCGGGTCGCCCACCACCTGGACGTCGGGGACCGTCCGCGGCACCTCGGCGCGGACGCGGTCGACGAGCGCGGACAGCCGCGGCGCCTCCGCCTCCATCTCCGCCCGGTACGCCTCCAGCGCGGCGGCCGCCGCGACGACGGCGGGGACGTTCTCGAACCCGGGGACGCGGCGCCGCTCCCGCTCGTCGTCCGGCAGCGGCGACCGCCACCGGACGCCCTTGCGGACGGCGAGCACCCCGACCCCCGCGGGCCCGCCCCACTTGTGGGCGCTGCCCGCGAGCAGCGACCAGCCGTCCGGGACGTCCGCCCGGCCGAGGGACTGCGCCGCGTCCACGAACAGCGGGACGCCCGCGCCGCGGCACGCCTGCGCGACCTCCGCGACCGGCTGGACGGTCCCGACCTCGTGGTTGGCGGACTGGAGGCAGGCGAGCGCGGTGTCCGGACGCAGCGCGGCGGCGAACTCCGCCGGGTCGGCGCGGCCCGTCTCGTCGACGCCGACGACCGTCACCTCGCCGCCCTCGCGCTCGTGCGCCTCGGCCGCGTGCAGGACGCTGGAGTGCTCCACCGCGGACACGACGAGGTGCCGCCCGGCCCGGCGGCGCGCCAGGAGCCCGCCGAGGACCGCCAAATGCACCGCCTGGGTGCCGGACGAGGTGAACGACACCTCGTCCGGCCGCGCGCCTAGGACCCCGGCCACCCGCGCGCGGGCCCGGTCGAGGAGGACGCGGGCGCCGCGGGCCGTCCCGTACAACCGGGCCGGGTCGGCCCAGCCCGCGTCGAGCGCCTCCAGCAGCGCCGCGCGGGCCGCCGGGTGCGGCGGCTCGGTCGAGGCGGCGTCGAAATAGGCGCCGAAACGGGCGGTGCCCGGGTGATCGGCGTCGCGGTGGGCGCCGGGCGTGCTCGGTTCGGCCACGCGGAAACACTAACCGGGCACCCGATCGGGGGTTGCGGCGACCCTCGCGCTAGTGTGTCCACCACACGTGTGACAACTGATCTCTCCGCCCGGCAGCCCGGGCTTTCATCCGTGGGGAAGGCATTCCGTGAGTCCGACCCGCTCTAGGGAGCGGCGTACGCCTGTGCGCAGTCGCCGCGCATTGAAGAGCGCCGGCGCGCTGGTGCTGCTGGCGTCGTCCGCGACCGCGTGCAGCGGCAGCCGCCTCGGCCTGCCCGAGCCGATCAGCGTGCAGGGCGAGCGCATGCTCCACCTGTGGCAGGGCTCCTGGATCGCGGCGTTCGCGGTCGGGGGCGTCGTCTGGGGCCTGATCATCTGGGCGGTGCTGTTCCACCGCAAGCGCTCCAACGACCTGCCGCCGCAGGTCCGCTACAACATGCCGATCGAGATCCTGTACACGGCGGTCCCGTTCGTCATCATCGCGGTCCTGTTCTACTTCACCGCGCGGGACGAGAACTTCGTCGAGAAGACCACCGACAATCCCGCGGTGACCGTCGACGTGACGGGCTTCCAGTGGAGCTGGCAGTTCGACTACAAGGAGAAGGACGCCGCGGGTCAGGAGAAGCTCGCCGCGCGCGTCGTCGGGCAGCCGGTCGCGCCGAACGGCCCGGCCCCCGCCAAGCCGGTGATGACGATCCCCACGGGCAAGACGGTCCGCGTGCGGCTCCACTCCAACGACGTCATCCACTCGTTCTGGGTCCCGGCGCTGATCTACAAGAAGGACGTCATGCCGGGCTACACCAACGAGTTCGAGTTCACCGCGAACAAGACCGGCGTCTATGAGGGCCGCTGCGCCGAGCTCTGCGGCGTCGACCACAGCCGGATGCTGTTCCAGCTCAAGGTCGTGACTCCCGACCAGTACGCCAAGTTCATCGCCGATTCGAAGGCCGCTCTGGCCGCGGGAGGTGCCCAGTGACGGCCATCGGTCACGCACCGAGCGCGTCGGTCGCCGCGCCGCGGACGAGCAAGGGCCGCATCCTCGCGTCCTGGCTGTCGTCCACCGACCACAAGGTGATCGGCTACCTCTACCTGATCACGTCGTTCTTCATGTTCCTGTTCGGCGGCGTCCTCGCGCTGGTGATGCGCGCCGAGCTGTTCAAGCCGGGACTCCAGGTCGTCAGCAACGAGCAGTTCAACCAGCTGTTCACCATGCACGGCACGATCATGCTGCTGATGTTCGCGACGCCGCTGTTCGCGGGCTTCACCAACGTCATCATGCCGCTGCAGATCGGCGCGCCCGACGTGGCGTTCCCGCGGCTGAACATGCTGGCGTACTGGCTGTTCCTGTTCGGCAGCATCATCGTCATCGCGGGCTTCCTGACGCCGGGCGGCGCGGCCAGCTTCGGCTGGTTCGCCTACGCCCCGCTGTCGGACGCGGTGCGCTCGCCGGGCATCGGCGGCGACATGTGGGTGATGGGCCTGGCGATGTCCGGGTTCGGCACCATCATGGGCGCCGTCAACTTCATCACCACGATCCTGTGCATGCGGGCGCCGGGCATGACGATGTTCCGGATGCCGATCTTCACGTGGAACGTCCTGCTGACGTCCATCCTCGTGCTGATCGCGTTCCCGGTCCTCGCCGCGGCGCTGCTGGCGCTGGAGGCCGACCGCAAGCTCGGCGCGCACATCTTCGACTCCGCGCACGGCGGCGCGCTGCTCTGGCAGCACCTGTTCTGGTTCTTCGGGCATCCGGAGGTCTACATCATCGCGTTGCCCTTCTTCGGCATCGTGACCGAGATCCTCCCGGTGTTCAGCCGCAAGCCCATCTTCGGTTACATCGGCCTGGTGTTCGCGACCATCAGCATCGCGGGCCTGTCCATCACGGTGTGGGCGCACCACATGTTCGTCACCGGCCAGGTGCTGCTGCCGTTCTTCTCGTTCATGACGTTCCTCATCGCCGTGCCCACGGGGGTGAAGTTCTTCAACTGGGTGGGGACGATCTGGCGAGGGCAGTTGACGTTCGAGTCGCCGATGCTGTGGTCGCTGGGCTTCCTCGTGACGTTCCTGTTCGGCGGCCTCACCGGCGTCATCCTTGCCTCGCCGCCGATGGACTTCCAGCTCTCCGACTCCTACTTCGTGGTGGCGCACTTCCACTACGTGGTGTTCGGCACCGTGGTGTTCGCGATGTTCGCGGGCTTCTACTTCTGGTGGCCGAAGTGGACCGGCAAGATGCTGAACGACACCCTCGGCAAGATCCACTTCTGGCTGCTGTTCATCGGCTTCCACGGCACGTTCCTCGTCCAGCACTGGCTGGGCGCCGCGGGCATGCCGCGCCGGTACGCCGACTACGCCAGCGAGTTCCAGGGTCTGAACGAGGTGTCGAGCATCTTCTCGTTCATCCTCGGCGCGTCCATGCTGCCGTTCTTCTACAACGTGTACATCACGTGGAAGCGCGGCAAGCGGGTCGAGGTCGACGACCCGTGGGGCTACGGCGCCTCGCTGGAGTGGGCGACGTCGTGCCCGCCGCCGCGGCACAACTTCAACTCGATTCCGAAGATCCGTTCCGAGCGGCCCGCGTTCGACCTGCACCACCCGCACGTGGGCGCGCAGGGCGAGCTGGCCGGGACGAAGGGGGAGTAGGCGATGCGCGTCCAGGCGTTCATGTTCTACGGGTCCGCGCTGTTCTTCCTCGCCACCGACATCGTGTACTGGCTCTGGTCGAAGGACTGGACGGGTACGACGGCGCTGGCCCTCGCGGTCGGGCTCGCCGGGCTCATCGGGTTCTACGTGCACTTCACCGTCCGGCGTCTCGAACGCGCCAACGGCGGCCCCCTCTACGAGGACGACCCCGAGGGCGACATCGCGGACGCGGCGGGCGAGCTGGGCTTCTTCAGCCCGCACAGCTGGTGGCCGCTGTTCGTCGGGCTGTCGGCGGCGGCGGTGGCGCTCGGCATCGTGTTCGGCTGGTGGCTGGTGATCCTCGGGGTCGCCGCCGCGCTGCTGTCGACGATCGGTCTCGTCTTCGAGTACTACCGGGGCCATTTCGCGCACTGAGTCCATTTCGCCCATCCCATTCCCCCGCGTTAGGCCCGGAGATGACCGGGTTTGGGGGCGGCCGGATGAGAATGGTTCACTGATCGGTAAAAGAACCCCATCGAGGGCCGGTGTCCGCTTTTTAGCGGGTACCGGCCTTTTCACATACTGGGCGCCGTTCCCAGCGACCGGGCTGGCAGGCGGACCGATCGCCCAGGTGGACGACCGGGGGGACCACATGCGGGTGAGTGGCTCAGGACCGGGAGACCGGAGACGGCGGGCCGTCGCGGTGCTCGCCGGGGCGAGCGCGATGGCGGTGATGGCGGCCGGGGCGGCGGCCTGCTCGGGCGGGCCGGACGGCGCGGACGCCGTGAAGCTGACGTTGTCGCCGGCGGGCGGCGGGGGCGGGGCGGCGCTGCAGCCGGACAGCCCCATCGCGGTCCACGCGCACAGGGGGACGATCGCGAACGTGACCGTGGCGGGCGGCGCCGCGCCGATGGAGGGCGACCTGAGCGCCGACCGGACGCGGTGGCGGTCCCGCTGGACGCTGGAGCCGGGCGCGACCTACACGGTCGGCGCCACGGCGATCGGCAAGGACGGCCGGACCAGGACGATCACCGACCGCTTCACCACCGCGAAGGTGGCGCAGACGAACGCGGTGAAGGTCGAGGCGCCGTTCGGCAAGGAGACCGTCGGGGTCGGCATGCCGATCATCGTGCACTTCAACCGCGCGGTGCAGGACCGCAGGGCCGTCGAGCAGGCGCTGGAGGTGCGCTCGGACAAGACGGTCGAGGGCGCCTGGCGCTGGTTCGGCGACAAGGAGGTCGTGTTCCGGCCGAGGCAGTACTGGCCCGCGCAGACCAACGTGACGTTCCAGGCACATCTCAGCGGCGTCAGGACCGGCGGGGACGTGTACGGCGGGAAGAACACCGCGCTCGGGTTCAAGATCGGCGACTCGCATGTCTCAACGGCGGGCGAGGACAGCCACAAGATGGTCGTGAAGATCAACGGGAAGAAGGCCCGCACCATTCCGACGAGCATGGGCAGGGGCGGGGCCCGCATGTTCACCACGACCAACGGAGTCCACCTGACGATGGACAAGCGGGACCCGACCGTCATGACGTCCGGCTGGATGGGCGTCGGGCCGGGGAGCGCCGGGTACTACAGCCTGACCGTGTACAAGGCGGTGCAGATCTCCGACAGTGGCGAGTACGTGCACAGCGCGCCGTGGTCGGTGGGCGCCCAGGGCAGCGAGAACGTCAGCCACGGGTGCATCAACATCAGCCCGTCCAACGCCGCGTGGTTCTACAAGATGTCCCAGCGCGGCGACCCGGTGACGGTGACGGGGACGAGCCGCGAGCTCGAACCGGAGAACGGCTGGGGCTACTGGCAGATCGGCTGGACCGAGTGGGTGAAGGGCAGCGCCATGGGACGTTCGGTCTCCACGGCCCCGCACCTGGACGCCGCGACCCTGTCCGCGCAGAAGCAGCAGCGGGACGCGAAGAAGCAGGCCGAGAAGCAGCGGGCCGAGGGCAACTGACGTCCCCGGCCCGCCGGGCGGCGGCCTAGCTCGGCGGCCGGCGCAGCGGCGCCGGTTCCGGGACGCGGTGCATCCGCGCCCAGTCGCGGGCCATGGCGATCCTGTCGGGACCCGAGGGATGGGTCATCCACAGCAGGTACTCCATGGCGTCCGGGCTGAGGTCGGAGATGTTGCGCACCGACAGCGCGTGCTGCATCGACACGAACGTCGACGGGTCGCGGGTGAGGCCGAGGGCGTGCGCGTCCGCGCGCGCCTCGATCCGCCGGCTGACGAGGTTCTGGACCGGCGCGCCGAGTTGCGTCCCCGCCGCGACCAGCGCGAGGACGAGCGCGATGGAGCGCGGGTCGGCCGCCCCGCCGGTGCGCTCGCCGGTGCGCCGTCCGGGGCCCGGCTCCGGGACGACCCCGGCGCGCCTCAGCAGGCGCGGAGAGGTCGTCAGGAGGTAGAGCAGGCACACGGCTCCGGACACGCCGAGCGCGCCGACGAGCGTCCCCCACAGGACGTCGTCGCGCTTGGCGTGGCCGAGCTCGTGCCCGACGATCGACTCGATCTGCGGGCGCGGCGACTTCAGCAGCGTGTCGTAGAGGACGATCCGGCGCGTCGACCCGAACCCGGAGACGTAGGCGTTCAGCGACGTCGTCCGGCGGGAGGCGTCGGCGACGAGGACGTCCTCGACGGGCACGCCGTCCCGCTTCGCCATCGCGAGCAGGTCGCTGCGCAACTGCCCGCGCGGCAGCGGGTGGAACTTGTTGAACACCGGCTCGACGGCGACCGGGTAGAGGAACGACACGAGGACGACCAGCAGGAAGCCGCCCGCGGCGGCGCCCGTCCACCAGTAGCGCGGGAAGCGGCGCGTCACCGCGTACAGCAGGAGCAGGACGACCGTGTAGATGACCCAGGTGACGGCGAGGGACTTGAGCTGGTCGACGAGCCACGAGGGCCAGCTCTGTGTGGACAGCCCGTACCGGCGCAGCACCGACTCGCTCCAGATGTGGAACGGGAGCCCGGCCGCGCGCAGCAGCGTCGTCAGCGCGACGGCGGCGACGGCGACGCGCAGGGGCCATCGGCGGGTGCGGGCGGTGACCCAGCCGATGAACCGCGCGCCGAGCGGGGTCAGGCCGAGCACGAGGACCAGCACCAGCCCGGCGGCGAGCCCCGCGTAGGCGGGCGGGTTGAGGGCCGAGTCGAACGACCTGGAGCGGGCGATCTCGGCGGGGGAGAAGTCGAGCGCCGGGTCGGGCCGCACATGCCCGCCGGGGACGCTCCCCGGCAGCGGGTTCCACGGCGTGGTCAGCGCGAGGACGGCGGCGAGCGCGGCGAACAGCGCCGCCGCGGCGATCGCGGCGGCGAGCCGGGGGGTCCGGGTGCCGCCGGAGCGGTCCGGTTCGGCGGCGACGGCCCGCCCCTCGTCCACCTCCTCGCTCATGTGAGCTCCCTCTTCAGATAGTCGCGCCACAGGGCGGTGAACCGGGTCCGGTCGAGGCCCAGCACGTCGCGCAGCGCGGTCGCCTCCGGGACGCGGCCGGCCGTCCGGTAGAGCTGCGCGAGCGTGCCCTCACCGTACCGGTCCGCGATCATCCGGCAGGCGAGCCAGGACTCCTGGTATGCCTGGGAGAGGCGCGCGGAGCCGCCGGCGAACGCGGCGGCGGCGGGCAGCGTCGCCGGGACGCGCCCCGCGGCGACGTCGCGGCGCAGCTCGCCCGCCGCCGCGCGGACGCCGATCTTCGCGTCCCGGTAGCCGACGTAGTCGGCGAAGCCCTCGATCAGCCACAGCGGGGTCGTGCGGTCGCTGGCGCCGCCGGTCGCGACGTGGGTCAGCTCGTGGGTGAGCACGACGCCGCGGCCGAGCCGGTTGAGGCGGCCGAACGTGCCGGGGGAGATGACGACCCGGTCCTCGCCGCGCCCGCCGCCGGCGGACGGCGCGGCCGTCGCGAGCGCCGCGATCTGGCCGAGGCTCTGCCCGGGTCCGGCCAGCGCGGAGGCGAGCGCCGCGTCCGCCGGGGCCAGCGCGACGACCCGCTGCGCCCACCCCTTGCCGACGACGCCGCTCACCACCGGGACGGCGGCGTCGAGGCGGCGGGCGATGTCGGCGAGCCCGGTCGCGTCGCCCGCCACGAGGGACGCGCGGCCCTTGACGACCGTGAGGGGGCCGCCGTCCCAGATCTCGGCGTCGTCGCGGAACCCGCGGGACGAGCCGTCGCCGACGACCGTCCAGCCGCCGGGGCGCGGGGCGAGCGACAGGTGGCGGGTGCGGGCCACGTCCCCGCGGTCGAAGCCGCGCAGCCGGTAGCGGACCTCGACGCGGACGACCGCGACGCCCGCCGCGTCGTCCACCGCCTCGACGCCGGCGACGCGCTCGCGCCAGCCGTCCAGGGGAAGCCTGCGCAGGTTGCCGTACATGCGGGACTGGACGTCCTGGAACGCGGCGGGCGCGGACGCGACCGTCGCCATGAAGGCCGTCCGGTCGCCGCTCCGCACGGCGGCGGCGCGGCCCGCGAGGACGGCCGCCGCGTCGGCCGGGGCGAACGAGCGCGCCGCGCCGTCGGCGTGGGCGCGCGGCTCGGCGTGCCGGCCGGAGCGGACGCCGAGCAGGCCCCCGCCGCCCGCGAGCAGCGCGGCGGCCCCGCCCGCGCCCAGCGCGAGCGCCCGGCGGCGCGGCACGGGGCCGCCGGCGCCGGGGCCGGGTCCGTCCTCCATGCGCGAGATCCTATGCAGCGCCGGGCCGGGAGGTCGCGGTCATGACCGGTAGTCGGGGTATCCGTAGCCGACGACGTCGTCGGCCGAGCGCGTCCTGACCCGGACGGCGTTGCCGGTGTTCCCCTCGACGGCCTCGATCGTGCCGTCGTCCACCTTCTTGATCACCATGCCGACGTGCCGGATGTCGGAGCTGGCCTTGCCGCCGCTCCAGGCGTAGAAGACGATCGCGCCGGGCCGGGGCTCGGCGCCCCAGCGGCCGTTCCGCTGGAACCAGCGGGCGTGTTCGACGGTCCACGCGTCGGCGCCCATCCCGGCGGTGAAGCCGAGCCGCTCGCCCACCCAGGAGATGAACATGTCGCACCAGTTCGCGTCGCCGTAGCCGGAGAGGGCGCCGCCGTCGCGGGCGAGCGTCTCCTGCGCGCGGGACGTGCCCATGTACCACTTCTGGAACTTGGTCTCGCCGCCCGCGTCCTCGGCGACGCCGACCTGCGAGCGCGCGAGCGCGATGGCCTCGGCCGCCGTCGGCCGCCGCTGCTGCTCCGACGTCTTCTCGGACGCCTGCGGCTCCGGCGCGTCCGGCTGCGGACGGCCGCTCGATGACGCTTCGGGCTGCGGCTTGGAACGTTCCTTCTTGGGGGCCCCGGCCGACCGGGACGTCTCGGACGACACCGTCCGCGCGTCCTCGCGGCCGCTCACGCCGGCGGCCGCGGCGCTCGCCGGGGCCGCGTCGCCGAACGCCAGGACGGACGCCTGCGCGGTCGCCGCGGCGGCGCCGAGCACGGCGGCGCCGGCGATCACGCCGCCGGTCGTCCGCCAGGTCAGGGAGAGGGGGGACGGCTTGCGGTGCCGTCCGGAGGTCTGCTTGCGGTGCGCGCCTGGCACGGGGGATCTCCTCGGCTTCCGGTCCGTCCGCCGGGGCGGCCGCCCGGATCGGCGGCGCGCGGGAGGGACGGGGACTCCGGCGAGCGGGGGCGCCAGCGCGGAGCACGGGGAATGGTCACGGCGGGAGGGCAGGGGAAAGGGAGGGCGCGGCCGCGCGGTGGCGGCCACGCCCCAGGTGACGCTGCGGGACTCACTCCTCTTCTTCCAAGACGCCTACCGGGTTAGCTGACGGGTTCGGGCGTGGAAGTGGCCCTACGGCGGACTCTCACCGGACGTGCGGGAGAGGGCCGCCGATTCACCCCGGTGCCGGAATGCCCGTCCGGGAGGGTGTCCCGGACTCCGGCGGACGTGGGTCCCCGGTTCCGCGCTGGGCGGACTCGGCGCTGCCGCTGCGATCCTGGGGGCGGAATGGGGCCCGGCGCGGGACCTGTCTCCCGCGTGCGAACGAGCGGCGCCTGATGGTGGGCGGACGGCGGCCCGTCGCCGGGGACCGTCCTCGCCCGACCCCTCGGGTCCGCCGCGGGCGGCGCGCTCAGCGCCATGCTCGCGTGAGGCGCGCGAGCGGCGGGTGGGGGGTCGTCGGTCTGCGTGCAGACCGGTGCGGCGCCCTCCGGGCGCCGCGCGGACGGCGCGTGGAGCGCGCCGCCGGGGGGAGGCGGCGCGTGGAGCGCGCCGCCGGCACGCGGCCGGAAGCGCCGCGTGCGGCCGCGGCGCCTGGTGGGCGTCGCGGGGGCCATGGCGCCTGGCGGGCGCCGTGAATGGGGTACAAGGTACCAAAGCCCCAAGAGAAGGCAAACCCCCACAAAATCAACAACGGACCAGGTCAAGCCTGGTCCGTTGCCGAAGTAGCCCTACGGAAGGGGAGGCGTCGCGCGTCAGGGACGCCCGGCGCCGTAGTAGTTGCTCGCGTAGTAGCTGGAGTTGATGCTCACGACCGTCACGGTCTTGCCGGTGCTCGGGGCGTGGATCATCTGGCCGTTGCCCACGTACATGCCGACGTGGCTGAGCCCGCTGAAGAACACCAGGTCGCCCGGCTGGAGGTCGGACTTGGCCACCCGCTTCGTGGCGGCCCACTGGGAGTTGGTGGTGCGGGTGATGTTGACGCCCGCCGCCGCCCACGCCTTCATCGTCAGGCCGGAGCAGTCGTAGGAGCTCGGGCCCGTGTCGCCCCAGCCGTACGGCTTGCCCCGCTGCGCGTAGGCGAAGTTGAGCGCCAGCCGCGCCGGGCCGCTGGCCGGGCCGTTGTAGGTCCCGCCGATGCCGCCACCGCCGCCGCCGGACGACGACCCGCCGCCGAGCTTCGCCAGCAGCTTCTTCTGCTTGTTGACCTCGAGCTGGAGCTTGCGCTTCTGGTCCTGCAGCTCCTTGTTCTTGGCCTTCACGTCGTCGTACGCGTTCTTGGCCTGAGCCTCCTCGCGGCGGAGCCGCTGCGCGGTGGCGAGGAACTGGGTGAGCTGGGAGTTGCGCTCGTGCGACAGGTGCGAGAAGACGGCCGCCTGGTCGAGGATGGCCTGCGGGTCCTTGCTCCCGACGAAGCCGGTCACGTCGGCCGAGTCGCCGTTCTTGTAGGCGGTGGCCGCCATCTGCGCGATCTTGGAGCGCTGCTCCTCGAACGCCGCCTGCTCCTGCGCGCTCGACTTCCTGGCGCCGTCGTACTTCCTCTTGGCGATCTTCAGCTTCTCGTTCAGCTGGTTGTACTGCTCGACCTTGTGGTCCATCTGCTCGTTGAGCTGGTCGAGCTTCTTCTGCACCTGCGCCCTGGTCGGCTTGGGCTCGGCGTGCGCCAGCACCGGGGGGTAGGCCAGGGAGGCGGTCACGGTCAGGCAGACCACCGCCGCAAGGCGGCGGGACGCTCTCCTGCTCGCCGTGCCCCCGCTCCGGTCACGCCGGTGCGCCGGTGCCCCGATGAGATCATTGGCCACGATCGGTTTCGCCCCTCTCGTCCACGACGTCAGCGGACGACATTAGCGAGGGGCAACAACCGTCACAACCGATTCGTCGCAGTTCAATTGACATTTGCGCAGATCGTCCACTATTTGTGACCTCATGATCACGAAGGGCGAAGCGTCCCTTATCGCAGGCTTATGGGGACCTTATGGGCGGTCCGGAGCGGCCCGTCCCCTGCCGCGGCGCGGCGGCGCTAGGAGCGGCCGAGGCGGCGCAGCAGCAACGTGGACGGGCACGGCCGCGCGCCGGCCCGGCGGGCGGCGTCCGCGACCTCCCGGTCGGAGGACACCACCACCACGGCCCGTCCCGGCGGCTCGGCCCGCACGAGGTCGCCGATCAGCTCGTCCGCGGTCTGGCCCGGACGGCTGAACAGCACCCGGACGCCGCGCGGCGCCGCGATCGCGACCGGCGCGTCCAGCTCGGCGCCGTCGAACACGCAGGTCACCTCGGCGCGGGTCTGCGCGGCGAGGCCGCCGAGCCCGGACAGCAGCCGGGACCGCTGGTCGGCCAGCGGCAGCTCCCCGTACCCCGTCTTGGTGACGTTGTAGCCGTCCACGACGAGGTGCACCCGGGGGAGGGTCAGCAGGCGGTCGAGCAACTGGGGGTCGCCGTCGGACAGCGCGCGTCCCGGCAGCGCGCGGTGGGCCTGCCGGTCCGGTTCGAGGCCGCCGACCACGTCCGCCGGACGGTCGATCGTGGACGGCAGCGCCAGCTCCCGCCGGACGCCCTGCGCCGCGTCCACCAGCGTGTCGAGCAGCATCCGCAGCCGGACGTCGTCGACGTTGCGGCCCTCCCGCGCCGCCCGCTTCGCCGCCTCGGCGGCGGCCTCGGCCTGCGCGGCGCGGGCGCGCAGCTTGCGCAGCTCCTTCTCGGCCGCCGCGGTCGACTCGCGCGCCTCGGCGAGCTTGCGCTCGGCCTCCGCGGCGACCGCGTCCGCGCGCTCCTCCGCCGCGCGGAACCGGGTGCGCGCGTCGTGCAGCTTGCGGCGCAGCTCGGCCACCTCCGCCTTCGCGTCGCGCAGCTCGGCGCGCAGCCGGTCGGCGTCGGCGGAGCGGCCCGCGCGGGCGGCGGCGAGCTCCTCCTTGAGCGCGGCGACGCGGCGCTCGGCGGCCTCCTCCTCCGAGGCGGAGGCGGAGCGTTCCAGCTCGGCCCGCGCGGACTCGACGAGGCCCGTCCAGCCGCTCGGGCGCAGCAGGTAGGCGAGCGCGGCGACGCGGACCGGGTCGGCGGCGGGCGGCACGTCCCCGCCCTCGACGGCCTCCACCAGCGCGGCCTGCGACCGGCGCAGCGGCTCGGCGACGCGGCCGCGGAACGCCGCGTCCTTCTCCAGCGCGGCCGCGATGTGCTGGCCCGCGAGCTTCGCGCGCTTGCGCCGCTCGAACCGCGCGAACGGGCGCAGCGGCGCGGGGACGTCGTCCGCCGGGAGCCCGCCGATCACGTCGGCGGCGACCTCCACCACCGACTGCCGGACGGCCTCCGGCAGCGGCCCGCCGAGGCGCTCGCCGCCCGAGCCCGGGGTCTGGGCGCGCGAGTCGTCCGCCCGTCCGGTCGGGCGCGCCTCCGCCGGGCCTCGCTCGTGCTCGGCGCGCCGCACGGGGGCCTCGCCGCCGGGGGTCGCTTCGGGGCCGCTGTCGATGATCCCGCTCCTTCCGGGCTTTCGCCGCCGGTGGGCTGTGTCTTCCCGAGCCGTCCGCGCACTAACCAGGGCGGACGCGTGATCGGACGAACGCGCGCGGCCCCCGTGCCGGTCCCGCGACCCCCCGGCCCGGCGGGACCCTCCGGCGCCCCACAACCCTAGCGGCCCCGGCTTCTGTCGGTGGGGTCCTCTACGGTCGCGCACATGACGGCTGCGCACGGTGTCCAGGGCGCCGAAGTCCCCGCGGGCGGCGTCCAGGGGACGCTGGACGACCTCGGCACCCCCCTCTCCGGGGTCACCTTCGTGGTGGTCGACCTGGAGACCACCGGCGGGTCGGCCGCCGACTCGGCCATCACCGAGATCGGCGCGGTGAAGGTGCGCGCGGGTGAGGAGCTCGGCGAGCTCGGCACCCTGGTCGACCCCGGCGGGCCCGTCCCGCCGTTCATCACCGCGCTGACCGGCATCACCACCGCGATGGTGACGGCCGCGCCGCGGATCGAGGCGGTGCTGCCCGCGTTCCTGGAGTTCGCGCGGGGCTGCGTGCTCGTCGCGCACAACGCGCCGTTCGACATCGGCTTCCTCAAGGCCGCGTGCGCCGAGCACGGCTACGCCTGGCCCGCGTTCCCCGTCGTCGACACCGTCGACCTCGCGCGCCGCGTCCTGTCCAAGGACGAGGTCCCCAACTGCAAGCTCGGCACGCTCGCCCGGTTCTTCCGCACGCCGAACGAGCCGACGCACCGCGCGCTCGCCGACGCCCGCGCCACCGTCGACGTCCTGCACGGGCTGATCGAGCGGATCGGCTCGTTCGGCGTCACCTCGCTGGAGGAGATGCGCGGCTTCGCCAAGGCGCCGACCCCCGAGCAGCGCCGCAAGCGGCACCTCGCCGACGACGTCCCGAGCGCGCCCGGCGTGTACCTGTTCGAGGACGCCTCCGGCGAGGTCCTCTACGTCGGCAAGAGCGGCGACCTGCGGTCGCGGGTGCGCAGCTACTTCACCGGGTCCGAGACGCGCTGGCGCGTCCGGGAGATGGTCGGCATCGCCGAGAACGTCCGGACGATCGTGTGCGCCACCGGCCTGGAGGCCGAGGTCCGCGAGCTGCGGCTGATCGCCGAGCACAAGCCGCGCTACAACCGCCGGTCCAAGTTCCCCGAGCGGGCGATCTGGCTGAAGCTCACCGTCGAGCCGTTCCCGCGGCTGTCGATCGTCCGCGAGTGCCGCGCCGACGGGGCGCGCTACCTCGGGCCGATCCCGTCGCGGCGGCAGGCCGAGGAGGCGCGGGCGGCGCTGCACGAGGCCGTCCCGCTGCGGCAGTGCACCCAGCGGCTGACGCTGCGGGTGATCGAGAGCGGCAAGGGGCGGGCGTGCGCGCTCGCCGAGCTCGGCCGGTGCGGCGCGCCCTGCGACGGCCGCGAGTCCGCCGACGCCTACGCCGTCCACGTCGGGACGGCCCGCGCCGTCATGGCGGGCGACGTCCGGCCCGTCGTCGCCGCCGCGCGGGTGCGCATCGACCGGCTGGCGGCCGAGCAGCGCTACGAGGAGGCCGGCGCCCAGCGCGACCGGCTGGCCGCGTTCGTCCGCGCCGCCGCGCGCGGGCAGCGGCTCGCCGCGCTGTCCCGGCTGCCCGAGCTGGTCGCGGCGCGGCCCGCGTTCGACGGCGGCTGGGAGCTGTCGGTGGTCCGCTACGGGCGGCTCGCCGCCGCCGGGACCGTTCCGCCCCACGCCCAGCCCCGCCCCTACGTCGACGCGCTCATCGCCACCGCCGAGACGGTGTTCCCGCCGTCCGGCGAGGCCCCCGGCGGGGTCGCGCTCGGCGCGCCGCCGTCCGCCGGGGCCACCGCCGAGGAGATGGAGTGCGTGCTGCGCTGGCTCGACCTGCCCGGCGTCCGGCTCGTCGAGGTCGACGGCGCCTGGACGTGCCCCGCGCACGGCGCCGAGGGCCTCCGCGAATGGATCGACCGCGCCTACGACCGGGGTTACGAGCCGGGGGCGTCATGACCGGAGCGGAGCGAGGATCATGGCGCCCTCCTGCCTTCCGGGGGCCGTCCCCCGGAAGGCAGGAGTCCCGTGGGCGGGGCGGCCGCCGCTAGGGTGACCGTGGAATCCCGGCGCTCGGAGAGGACGACCCCGCATGGCCCTGCCTCTCTACGACAGCCAGCCGGCCCGGCGCGTCCCGTGGGTCACGTACCTGCTGGTGGCGGCCAACGTGGTGGTGTTCCTGCTCACCCCGATGTCGAACTTCGCCGCCTGGTACGGGCGCGACCACGTCCGCGAGTGCAAGGCGGCCCACTTCACCTACGAGTACGGCGCCGTCCCGAAGGAGCTGACGACCGGCGACCAGCAGGCGCTGCCCGCCGACATCGTCCGCGAGTGCGGGCCAGCGGGCTTCCACAAGGCGCCCTGGACGTCCGCGTTCACCTCGATGTTCCTGCACTCCGGCGCGCTGCACCTGCTCGGCAACCTGGTCGCCCTGTTCGTCGTCGGGATGGGCCTCGAAGACCGGCTCGGGCGCCTCCGCTACCTGCTCAGCTACCTGTTCTTCGGGCTCGTCGCCGTCTACGGGTTCGCCTGGACGTCGCCGGACTCCACCGTCCCGCTGATCGGCGCGTCCGGCGCGATCGCGGGGGTGATGGGCGCCTACGTCATCCTCAACCCGCGCGGGCGGATCGTGAGCTGGGTGCCGCCGGTCATCGTGGTGCGGCTGCCGGTGTGGGTGGTGCTCGGGTACTGGTTCGTCCTGCAGTGGCTGTCGCTCGGCGACGACAAGAGCAACGTGGCCTACACGGCGCACATCTACGGCTTCCTGGCGGGCGTGGCGTTCGCCCTCCTCGCGCGCCGCGCGGGACCGGCCCGCCGCGTCGCCGCCCTGAGCCGCGGCTAGATAGGGTCGGGACGTCCGGAGCGTCAGGGGAGGGGTGCAGTGGTCACTGCGATCGTGTTCGTGAAGGCCGACGTCGCGCGCATCCACGAGGTGGCCGAGACGATCGCCGCCGTGGACGGCGTCAGCGAGGTCTACTCCATCACCGGCGACCACGACCTCATGGCGATGGTCCGGGTGCGGCGCAACGAGGACCTCAACGACATCATCCCGGGCCGCATCAACAAGATCCCCGGCATCGTCGGGACGGAGACGCACATAGCGTTCCGCACCTACTCCCAACACGACCTGGAGCAGGCGTTCGCCCTCGGCCTCCCCGACGCCGACTGAGACGCCGGCCGAGACGCCGACCGAGACCGCCGGCCGCCCTATCCGGCGGTCACCACGGACAGGGAGAGGTCGCCGCAGGGGCGGGACGCGAAGCCGGGGGCGCCGCGGTAGACGGCGCCGGGCGGCCAGGCCGCCGTGTTGGACGCCATCACCCGGCCGGGCGCGTTCACGACGAACGCGGGCGCGGGGATCTCGCGCAGCGCCGGGACGATCTCGTGCTCGAACGTCCGCGCGTACACGTCGGCGGCGGCGACGCCCGCGAACGTCCCGCCGACGAGGACCGGCGCCGACAGCGTGAGGACGTACTCGTCGCTGCACAGGTAGTCGACGTAGGGGCCGCAGACGGTCCGCTCGGCGCCGCCCGCCGGGCCGGTGAACCACTCCCAGCGCGTGTAGTCGGCGCGGACGCTGCTCTCCGGGTCGAGGTCGCGCAGCAGCTGGGACGGCCGCCCGGCGGGCCCGGTCTGCCACCACTCCAGGTACCAGGCGGCGTCGGCGAGCAGCTCGGGCGCGGCGATGAAGCCGAGCCCGCAGATCAGCGGGCCGAGCCGGGCGAACAGCAGCGGGCGCAGCGCGGCGAGGTCGGCGCGGACGGGGTCGCGGCCGGTGCGGCGGACGTCGTCCAGGCGGCGGCCCGCCGCGTCGCGGACCTGCGCCACCGCCTCGAAGACGCCGTCCAGGGTGGCGCGCACGCGGGCGGCCGCCGCGCGGGCGGCGGGGGGACCGTCCACGGCGGCCGGGGGCTCGGCGGGCATGGGGTCCCCCTCGGGAGTCAGAGTTCGAGCCGTCGTTCAATCAGACGTTGTACCGCATTCAGGACGTGACTTTCAGCTACATCGCGGGCGGCGGCGTCGTCGGCGCGCTCGATGGCGTCGACGATCCCGGCGTGCTCGGCGTCCACCGCGGCGCGCCGGTCGGGCAGGTCGTGCACGGCCCAGACCAGCGGCCCGATCTCGGCCTGGAGCCGGATCTCCTCGCGGGTGAGCCGGACGGACTGGGACGCCGCCGCGATGTCGAGGTGGAGCCGCCCGTCCAGGCGGCACATGCGGGCCCCGGCGGCCATCTCGTCCAGCGAGCGGCGCAGCCTGCGGACGTCGTCGGGCAGCGACCGGGCGGCGGCTAGCCGCGCGGCGGCGCCGGCGATCGCGGCGTAGTGGTCGCCGAGGTCGCGCAGCTCTTCCGCGCTGAGCGGGCGCAGCCGCTCGTCGAGGTCGAACGGCCTGGCCGGGGCCCGGACGAAGCTCCCGCCGCCGCGCCCCCGCCGGGTCTCGATGAGCCCCTGCTGACGCAAGGCCATCAGTGCTTCGCGTAGTGTGACCGTTGATACACCGAGATATGCGGCCAAATCGGTCTCGCTCGGCAGTTGCTCGCCGTCGGCGAGGAGCCCGAGCGCGATCGCGTCGCCGAGCCGCCGCACGACCGCGTGCACCCGCGCCGTGTTGTCGACCGGGGCGA
Source organism: Actinomadura syzygii (assembly GCF_008085905.1). Taxonomy (GTDB): domain Bacteria; phylum Actinomycetota; class Actinomycetes; order Streptosporangiales; family Streptosporangiaceae; genus Spirillospora; species Spirillospora syzygii. The sequence goes on from NZ_VSFF01000011.1 coordinate 40,651, forward strand.
ACACGACGAGGTGCGCGTTCTCCATGGGCCCCCTTCCCGGTGTTCACACAGTGATACCGGAACATCACTTGAACTGAAACCTATGAATCCATATGTTTTCTGTTCATGCCGGAAGCAGCGGTCAGGATCCGCGATCTGCGCAAGACCTTCGGCGCCGTCGAGGCGGTGGCCGGCGTCGACCTCGACATCGGGGACGGCGAGTTCTTCTCCATGCTCGGCCCGTCCGGGTCGGGCAAGACGACCGTCCTGCGGCTGATCGCGGGCTTCGAGCGGCCGACGGCCGGGACGGTGGAGCTCGGCGGCGTGGACGTGACGGGCCTCGCCCCGTTCGACCGCGACGTCAACACCGTCTTCCAGGACTACGCGCTCTTCCCGCACCTGGACGTGCTGCGCAACGTCGAGTACGGCCTCAAGGTGCGGCGGGTGCCGCGGGCGGCGCGCCGGGAGCGGGCGGTCGAGGCGCTGCGCAGCGTCCGCCTGGACGGCCTGGAGCGGCGCCGTCCGGGCGAGCTGTCCGGCGGCCAGCGGCAGCGGGTCGCGCTGGCCCGCGCGCTGGTCAACGAGCCGCGGGTGCTGCTGCTCGACGAGCCGCTCGGCGCGCTCGACCTGAAGCTGCGCGAGGAGATGCAGGTCGAGCTGAAGAGCATCCAGCGCCGGGCCGGGATCACCTTCGTGTTCGTGACCCACGACCAGGAGGAGGCGCTGACCCTGAGCGACCGGGTCGCCGTCCTCGACCGGGGCCGGGTGCAGCAGGTCGGGACGCCCGCCGAGGTGTACGAGCGGCCGGCCACCGGGTTCGTCGCGGGCTTCGTCGGGACGTCCAACCGCGTCGGGGACGTCTGCGTGCGGCCGGAGAAGCTCCACGTCGAGATCGGGGACGACCTCCCCGGTCCGCCCGGCGGGGGCCGGCACGCGCTCGGCACGGTCGCCGAGGTCGTCTACGCGGGCGCGGTCACCCGGTTCGTCATCGACCTGGACTCGGGGGACCGGGTCGTGGCGCTCCAGCAGAACCTGCGGACCTCGTCCACGGACGTGACGCGCCAACGCGGCGCCCGCGTCCGGGTCGGCTGGGAGGCGGCGCACGAGTTCCGCGTCCCGTCCGACGCCGTGCCCGCCTCGCCCGCCGCGCCCGCTTCCTGAGCACGACTCCCAACCCCCGAACATAAGGAGACCCCCCAATGTGGTCCACGCGCACGGCGATCGCCGCCGCGGCGACGCTCGCGATCGGGCTGACGGCCGCCGCCTGCGGCGACTCGGGCGACAAGGCGACGGGCGCCGGGCAGGGCGGCCTCACCGTCCCGAAGGTGCCGATGCGGCAGTCGCTCGGGCAGGGCGAGGGCCAGGTCAACCTGGTCGCCTGGGCCGGGTACGCCGAGGACGGCTCCAACGACCCGAAGGTCGACTGGGTCACCCCGTTCGAGAAGCAGACCGGCTGCAAGGTCAACACCAAGGTCGCCGGGACGTCCGACGAGATGGTGACGCTGATGCGGACCGGCGAGTACGACGCGGTATCCGCCTCCGGCGACGCCTCGCTGCGGCTGATCGCGTCCGGGACGGTCGCGCCCGTCAACACCAAGCTCGTCCCGAACTACGCCGACGTATTCGCCGGCCTGAAGACGAAGCCGTGGAACTCGGTGAACGGCGTCCCCTACGGCATCCCGCACGGGCGCGGCGCGAACCTGCTCATGTGGCGCACCGACAAGGTGAAGGCCGCGCCGGACTCGTGGGGCGCGGTGTTCGACGGGAACTCCCCGTACAAGGGCAAGGTCACCGCCTACGACTCGCCGATCTACATCGCGGACGCCGCGCTGTACCTGATGTCGGCGCGACCGGAGCTCGGCATCAAGAACCCGTACGCGCTCGACCAGAAGCAGTTCGACGCGGCGGTCGGGCTGCTGAAGACGCAGCGCGGGCTGGTGGGGGAGTACTGGTCCGACTACACGAAGGAGGTCCAGGCGTTCAAGAGCGGCGACTCCGTCCTCGGGACGACGTGGCAGGTCATCGCGAACCTCGCCCAGTCGGAGAAGGCGCCGGTGGAGGTGGCGCTGCCGAAGGAGGGCGCGACCGGCTGGTCCGACACGTGGATGGTCGGGGCCAAGGCCAAGCACCCGGACTGCGCCTACAAGTGGATGGACTGGATCGTGTCGCCCAAGGCGAACGCGCAGGTCGCCGAGTGGTTCGGTGAGGCGCCCGCCAACGCCAAGGCGTGCGCGGAGACCTCGGACAAGAAGTTCTGCGACACCTTCCACGCCACCGACGAGACCTACTTCTCGAAGGTGCACTTCTGGACGACCCCCATCGCGCAGTGCCTCGATGGCCGCAAGGACGTCAAGTGCGTCGACTACTCCAAGTGGACCCAGGCGTGGACGACGATCAAGGGCTGACCGCGGGCCGCCGCCCGGCGCTCCGGCGCCGGGCGGCGGCCCTGCTGCACCGCCGTCCCCGGCTGCGGCTGTCGCTGCTGCTGTCGGCGCCGCTCGCCTGGCTGGTCGCCGGGTACCTCGGCGCGCTCGCCGCGATCTTCGTGACCGCGTTCTGGACGACGGACGTCTTCACCGGCGAGGTCGTCCGGCAGTTCACGCTCGCCAACTTCCAGACCCTCGTGGACGAGCCCGTCTACCGGACGGTCGCGCTCCGCAGCCTCGGCGTCGCCGCCGCCGTCACCGTGATCGACGCGGTGGTCGGCGTCCCGATGGCGCTCTACATGGCCAAGGTCGCGAAGCCCCGGCACCGGCCGTACCTGGTGATCGCGATCCTGGCGCCGCTGTGGGCGGCCTACCTCGTCAAGGCGTACGCGTGGCGGGTCATGCTGGCGGAGGGCGGGCTGGTCAACGAGGCGCTCAAGCCGTTCGGACTGTCCGGCCCCGGCTACGGCCTCACCGCCACCGTGATCGTCCTGGCCTACCTGTGGCTGCCGTACATGATCCTGCCCGTCTACACGGGGCTGGAGCGGCTCCCGGACTCGCTGCTGGACGCGTCCGGCGACCTCGGCGCCCGGCCGCTGCGCACGCTCCGCTCCGTCGTCCTGCCGCTGGCGTTCCCGGCGCTGGTGGCGGGCTCGATCTTCACGTTCTCGCTGTCGCTCGGCGACTACATCACCGTGAAGATCGTCGGCGGTCGGCGGCAGCTCCTCGGCAACGTCGTCTACGACAACATCGGCGCCGCCAACAACCTGCCGTTCGCCGCCGCCGTCGCCACGATCCCGGTCGTGGTGATGCTCGGCTACCTCGCCGCGGCCCGCCGCACCGGCGCGCTCAGGGAGCTCTAGATGACAGGGAGCTCTAGATGACAGGGAGCTCTAGATGACCTTCTCGCCCGCCGCGCGGATCGCGCTGCGCGTCCTCATGGGCCTCGGCCTCGCCGTGATCTACGTGCCCCTGCTGGTCGTGCTGGTCAACTCCGTCAACGCCGACCGGGCGTTCGGGTGGCCGCCGTCCGGGTTCACCGGGCACTGGTGGACGCGGGCCATGGACAACGACGGCGCCCGGCGGGCCGTCCTCACCAGCGTCAAGGCGGGCGTCGGGGCCACCGCCGCCGCGCTCGTCCTCGGCACCCTCGCCGCGTTCGCCGTGGCCCGGCATCGGTTCTTCGGACGCGAGGCCGTGTCGCTCGTCGTCGTCCTGCCGATCGCGCTGCCCGGCATCGTCACCGGGATCGCGCTCAGCAACGCCTTCCAGGTGGTGCTGAAACCGCTCGGCATCGGCCTCGGCCTGTTCACGGTCATCGTCGGGCACGCCACGTTCTGCGTCGTCACGATCTACAACAACGTCCTCGCCCGGCTGCGGCGGACCGGGGCCAACCTGGAGGAGGCGTCCGCCGACCTGGGCGCCGACACCTTCCAGACGTTCTGGTACGTGACGTTCCCCGCCCTGCGCTCGGCCCTGTTCGCGGGCGCGCTGCTCTCCTTCGCGCTGTCCTTCGACGAGATCATCGTGACCACCTTCACCGCGGGCCCCGGCGCCGAGACGCTGCCGATCTGGATCTTCAACAACCTGTTCCGCCCCAACCAGGCCCCGGTCGTGAACGTCCTGGCAGCAGCGTTGATCGTGCTGTCGATAGTCCCGATCTACCTAGCTCAGCGGCTCTCCAGCGCCTCCCGCGGCGTGACGTGAGTCAGCCGCGCAGGCGTTGGGAGATCTCCACCCAGCGGTCGAGGAGGGTGGTGGCGGCGCCGGAGTCGACGGCTTCGGCGGCGCGGGCGGTGGCGGCGCGGAGGGACTCGGTCAGGTCGGCGGGGGCCGGGGCGCCCTCGTAGGCGACGATCAGGGCGGCGGCGTTCAGCAGGACCATGTCGCGGACGGGGCCCGGCCGTCCCGCGAACGTCTCGCGGGCCACGCGGCCGTTGAACGTCGCGTCGGCGCCGCGCAGGTCGTCCGGGCGCGCCGGGGGGATCCCCAGGTCGGACGGGTCGAACGTGGTCTCGGTCGCCGTCCCGTCGCGGACCACCCACACCGTGGACGTGCCGGTCGTGGTCAGCTCGTCCAGGCCGTCGTCGCCGCGGAACACCAGCGACGAGCAGCCGCGCGCGGCGAACACGCCCGCCATGACGCCCGCCATCCGCGGGTGGAACACCCCGACCGCCTGCGCGCCGGGACGCGCCGGGTTCGTCAGCGGGCCGAGGAAGTTGAACACGGTGGGGGTGCCGAGCTCGCTCCGCGTCCGGGACGCGTACTTGAGCGCCGGGTGGTACAGCGGCGCGAAGCAGAAGGTGATGCCGATCTCCGCGGCGATCCGCGCGGTGGACTCCGGCGGCAGGTCGATCGCGACGCCGAGGTGCTCCAGCAGGTCGGCCGCGCCGCAGGAGGACGAGGCGGCCCGGTTGCCGTGCTTCACCACCCGGACGCCCGCCGCCGCGGCCACCACGGCGGCCATCGTCGACACGTTGACGGTGTGGGCGCGGTCGCCGCCCGTCCCGACGAGGTCGGCGATGGGGCCGGGGACGTCGATGGGCGTGGCGTTGTCCATCATGCCCTCGGCGAGGCCGGTGACCTCATCGACCGTCTCGCCCTTGGCGCGCAGCCCGATCGCGAAGCCCGCGATCTGCACGTCCGTGGCCTCGCCGGACATGATGGCGTTCATCGCCCAGGAGGTCTCCTCGCTGGTCAGCGAGTCTCCGGAGACCAGCGCGTTGAGCAGCGCCGGCCAGGTGGTGCGCGCGTCCATGTCGTGCCGTTCTCTCGGGCGCCCTACAGGGCGGGGAGGCGGGTCTCCAGGCGCCGCCGCATCAGCCCGGCGAGCGCGTTCGCTACGGCCATCGGGTCGAGCGGGAGGCTCACCACGGCGTCGGCCCGGGACCAGGTCGCGAGCCAGCCGTCGTCGCGGCGGCCGATGATCGCGAGGACCGGCGGGCAGTCGTACACCTCGTCCTTGGCCTGCCGGCACACGCCGAGGCCGCCCGCGGGCTGGGCCTCGCCGTCGACCACGAGGACGTCGATCCCGCCCTGGTCGAGCGTCTCCACCACGGCCGGCTGGGTCGCCCGCTCGACGAACTCGACCTTCGGGAGGCCGGCGGCCGGGCGGCGGCCGATCGCCAGCCGGATCTGGGCGCGGGTGCTCGCGTCGTCGCTGTAGACGAGGACCTTCATCGGGCTCTCCGGGGCGGTGCTGCTCATGGCGTGAAGGGTACCGGGTCACGGGCGCGCGGGACACGCGCGGGAACCCTTGTAGGGGGGTCATGCGTCACTCACTGGATGGGGGCGCAATAATGCTGCCCGTGACAGCTTCCGCGATAGAGACAACACCTCACGCACGGGCGAACCGTCCCAATTTGGTCAGCGTGGGGACCATCGTTTGGCTGTCGTCCGAGCTGATGTTCTTCGCGGCGCTGTTCGCGATGTTCTTCACGATCCGCTCTGTGACGATCGGCCAGTCCGGGCACGACGCGTGGCCGGGCGCCCCGCTCGACCTGCCGCTGTCGTCGGTCAACACGACGATCCTGGTGCTGTCCTCCGTGACCTGCCAGATGGGCGTCTTCAAGGCCGAGGCGGGCAAGGTCGGGCGTGACGGCGGCCTGCTGAACTTCCGCCGCTGGGGGCTGCGCGAGTGGTACATCCTCTCGCTCCTCATGGGCGCGTACTTCGTCGCGGGGCAGGGATACGAGTACTACAACCTCGTGACCAAGGACGGGCTGACCTTCTCGTCCTCGGCCTACGGGTCGATCTTCTACCTGGCGACGGGCTTCCACGGCCTGCACGTCATCGGCGGCCTCATCGCCTTCCTGTTCATCCTCGGCCGCACCTACGCGGCGAAGCGGTGGACGCACGAACAGGCGACGAGCGCGATCGTCGTGTCCTACTACTGGCACTTCGTCGACATCGTCTGGATCGGCCTGTTCTCGGCCGTCTACCTGCTCGACATGTGACAGCCCGACCACCCTTGACCCACCCAAGACATGACCCGAACGGGGATTTCCGTGAAAAGGATCACCGCATGGCGACGGCGCCCGTGGGCGGGCTACGCCGTCGTGCTGGCGGCCCTGGCGGCGATCGGCGTGGTCTACGCCGGCTTCTCGCCGCGGAGTGACCGGGCCGAGGCGCAGAGCAGCGCCCAGGCCGCGCAGGACCTGAAGCACGGCCAGGAGCTGTTCAACAAGAACTGCGCGAGCTGCCACGGGCTGAACGCCGAGGGCACGAAGGACGCCAAGGGCAAGCCCATCGCGCCGAGCCTCATCGGCGTCGGCGCGGCATCCGTCGACTTCCAGGTCAGCACGGGCCGCATGCCCGCGATGAACCCTGGCGCGCAGGTTCCGCGCAAGGAGCCGATCCCCGACTTCAACACCTCGATCAAGACCGACTACGAGGAGCCGGAGAAGCGCGAGGCGGCGGAGAAGCAGAAGGCCCAGGCCGAGAAGAACCTGGCCGACCTGCGCGCCTGGATCGCCTCGCTCGGCGGCGGGCCCGAGGTGCCCCCGGCCTCCGCGGTCGACCCCGACAAGGGCGACGTCGCGCTCGGCGGCAAGCTGTTCCGCACCAACTGCGCCCAGTGCCACAACTTCACCGGCCAGGGCGGCGCGCTGACCGGCGGCAAGTACGCGCCCCCGCTGTCCGGGGACGACGTCACGCCCACCCAGATGTACGAGGCGATGGTGACCGGCCCGCAGGCGATGCCGGTCTTCAACGACACGACGCTCACGCCGCAGGACAAGCAGGCGATCATCTCCTACCTGGTCAAGACCCGCGAGGAGCCGAACCCGGGCGGGAACGGCCTCGGCCGCATCGGCCCGGTGAGCGAGGGCCTCGCCGGCTGGCTGATCGGGATCGGCCTGCTGGTGCTGGCCGCCATGTGGATCACCGCGAAGAAGCCGAAGAAGCTGAAGAAGTCATGAGCGACGACAAGAACGAGACCGAGGGCGCACAGGGCCCCGGCGAGGACGGCCGCCGCCGCGAGCGGGTCATCGGCACGCCCTCCCCCGCGCGGGAGAAGGCGCTGCTCGCCGAGGACGACATCTCGGCGCCCGCGGGCGTGGGCGAGCAGCTCGACGAGGCGTCGATGAAGCGGGCGGAGCGCATCGTCGCGACGTTCTTCCTGGTCGCGTTCGCGGCCAGCGTCGCGTTCATCGCCTACTTCATCGGCTGGAGTGGCCGCGACGGCGGCATGCACGGCGTGGTGCGCGCCCGCGAGTCCAACTTCTGGCTCGGCGGGACGATGGCGCTGTCGTTCATCGCGATGGCCGTCGGCGTGACGATCTGGGTCCGCCGGCTGATGACCAGCAAGCCGATCGTCCAGGAGCGGCACGAGCTGGCCGCCGACGAGGAGACCAGGGCCGCGTTCGCGCAGGACTTCCTGGAGGGCGCCGAGGACAGCGGCATCACCAAGCGGCCGCTGCTGCGCCGCACGCTGCTGCTCGCCGCCGCGCCGCTCGGGCTGGCGCCGCTCGTCCTGCTGCGCGACCTCGGCCCGCTGCCGGAGAAGCGGCTCCGCCACACCTACTGGGGCGAGGCGGTCAAGAAGGCGCAGGCCGAGGGCAAGAAGGGCGTCCGCCTGGTGGTGGACGGCACCAACAAGCCGCTGCGGGTCAGCGACTTCTCCTCGCCCGGCGGGATGATCACCGTCCTGCCGGAGGGCATCGAGGAGGAGGTGCCCGAGGAGCAGGTGCTGACGCAGAACGCCAAGGCGGTCACGATCCTGATCAACGTTCCGGCGGACAAGTTCAAGCCCGCCAAGGGACGTGAGAACTGGCACGTCAACGGCATCGTGGCGTACTCGAAGGTCTGCACGCACGTCGGCTGCCCGGCCGCGCTGTACGAGCAGACGACGCACCACATCCTGTGCCCGTGCCACCAGTCCACGTTCGACGCCACCGACGCCGCCAAGGTCATCTTCGGCCCGGCGGCGCGGCCGCTGCCGCAGCTCCCGCTCTCCGTGGAGGACGGGTACATCGTCGCGACCAGCGACTATCACGAGCCGGTCGGCCCGAGCTTCTGGGAGCGCGGATGAGTCAGGCGACACCTCCGAAGGCCATCGAGGGGACGCTCGGCTTCATCGACGAGCGCCTCGGCTCCACGACCTTCTTCAGGCGGAACGTCAAGAAGGTCTTCCCGGACCACTGGTCGTTCATGCTGGGCGAGATCGCCCTGTACTCCTTCATCATCCTGCTGCTGACCGGGACGTTCCTGACGCTCTGGTTCAAGCCGAGCATGGTGGAGGTCGTGTACGACGGGTCGTACACGAAGCTGCAGGGCGTGAAGATGTCCGAGGCCTACGACTCGACGCTGCACATCAGCTTCGACGTCCGCGGCGGCCTGCTCATGCGGCAGATCCACCACTGGGCCGCGATCCTGTTCATGGCGTCGATCCTGGCGCACATGCTGCGGGTGTTCTTCACCGGCGCGTACCGCAAGCCGCGCGAGCTGAACTGGCTGATCGGCATCGGCATGTTCACCCTCGGCATGCTGGAGGGCCTGTTCGGCTACTCGCTGCCGGACGACCTGCTCTCCGGCACCGGGCTGCGCATCACGCAGGGCGTGGCGGAGTCGATCCCGCTGGTCGGCACCTACATCTACATGTTCCTGTTCGGCGGCGAGTTCCCCGGCCAGGACATCGTGCCCCGCCTGTACATGCTGCACATCCTGCTGATTCCGGCGCTGATCCTCGGCATGGTCACCGCGCACATGATGATCATGTGGCACCAGAAGCACACGGCGATGCCGGTCAAGAACCAGACCGAGCAGCAGGTGTACGGCTACCCGTTCTACCCGGTGTTCATGGCGAAGACCGGCGCGTACTTCCTGTTCACCTTCGGCGTGGTGGCCCTGCTCGGCGCGTTCGCGCAGATCAACCCGATCTGGCTGTTCGGCCCCTACGACCCGGGCGCGATCTCGTCCGGGTCCCAGCCGGACTGGTACATGGGCGTGCTCGAAGGCGCCCTGCGCATCATGCCGAACTGGGAGATCACCGCCTGGGGCCACACGCTCAGCCTGAACGTGCTGATCCCGGCGGCGGTGCCGCTCGGCATCGTGTTCGGCGGCGCGGCGGCGTGGCCGTTCATCGAGGCGTGGGTGACCGGCGACAAGCGGCAGCACCACGTGAACACGCGGCCGCGCAACGCCCCGGTCCGCACCGCGACCGGCATGGCGGCCGTCACGTTCTACGGGCTGCTGTGGCTCGCGGGCGCGAACGACGTCCTCGCGGAGCGGTTCCACGTCTCGCTGTTCGCGACGACCTGGTTCTTCCGGGTGACGGTCTTCCTCGGGCCGCTGATCGCGTTCATCGTGACGAAGCGGATCTGCCTGGGCCTCCAGCGCAAGGACGCCGACACGATCGGGCACGGCGTGGAGAGCGGCGTCATCCTCATGTCGCCGGAGGGGCGGTTCTCCGAGCGGCACGAGGCGCCGCGCGAGGAGGAGAAGACCGTCATCCTCTCCAAGGAGAACGCCCGCCCCGAGGCGCCCGCGCGGGACGCCGAGGGCATCCCGGCGCCCGGCAGCAAGGGCCCGCTCGGGCATCTGCGCTCGCGGCTGAACCGCGCGTGGACCTTCGACGACATCCCCGTCGAGGAGCACGAGCACGGCCACAGCGACCAGAAGGCGATCGAAAGCGGGTCGGAGCAGGTCAAGCACTGATCCAGCGCTCACGAAGGCCCGGCGTCGCGATGGCGGCGCCGGGCCTTCGGCGTACGTATGCTGGCCCGCGATGAGGACGCTGTTCGTCACCAACGACTTCCCGCCCCGGCCGGGCGGGATCCAGGCGTTCGTGCACGGGCTGGCCGCGCGGCGGCCGCCCGGCTCGGTGGTCGTGTACGCCCCGGCGTGGAAGGGGGACGCGGCCTTCGACGCGGCGCAGCCGTTCCCGGTCGTCCGGCATCCGGGGTCGCTGATGCTGCCGGAGCCGGGGGTGCGGCGCCGCGCGGCGGAGATCATGCGCGCGGAGGGCTGCGACTCGGTGGTGTTCGGCGCGGCGGCGCCGCTCGGCCTGCTGGCCCCGGCGCTGCGGCGGCACGGGGCCGAGCGGCTCGTCGGGATCACGCACGGGCACGAGGCGGGCTGGGCGGCGCTGCCGGTGGCGCGCCGCCTCCTCGCCCGCATCGGCGACGACACGGACGTCCTCACCTACCTCGGCGAGTACACGCGGTCCCGGATGGCGCGGGTGCTGTCGCCGGACGCGGCGGCCCGGATGGCGCGGCTCGCGCCCGGCGTCGACGAGACGGTGTTCCGCCCCGGCGCGGGCGGCGACGAGATCCGCGCGCGGCACGGGCTGGCCGGACGTCCGGTGGCGGTGTGCGTGTCCCGGCTGGTGCCGCGCAAAGGGCAGGACGCCCTGATCCGCGCCTGGCCGCGCGTCCAACGGATGGTTCCGGACGCGGCGCTGCTGCTCGTCGGCGGCGGCCCGTACCGCGCCGACCTGGAGCGTCTCGCCGCGTCGTCCGGCGTGGACGGCTCCGTCGTGTTCACCGGCGGCGTCCCGTGGGAGGAACTGCCCGCCCACTACGACGCGGGCGACGTGTTCGCGATGCCGTGCCGGACCCGCCGCCGGGGCCTCGACGTCGAGGGCCTCGGCATCGTCTACCTGGAGGCGTCGGCGTCCGGGCTGCCGGTGGTGGCGGGCGACTCGGGGGGCGCGCCCGACGCCGTCCTGGACGGGGAGACGGGCCTGGTCGTGCCGGGGCGGTCGGCGTCCCGCATCGCGGAGGCGGTCGGCGGCCTGCTCGCCGACGCCGGACGCGCCCGCCGGATGGGGGAGCGGGGCAGGGCGTGGGTCGAGCGCGACTGGCGCTGGGAGACCCAGGCCGCCCGGCTCGCGAAACTGCTCGACTGACACGCGGCCCGCTACCGGCGGCCGCCGAACTCCCAGGCGTGGATCTCGACGTCCGTGTAGCGGCCGTTGCGGGCGTACGGGTCGCCGTCCATCAGGGTCTCGGCGGCGGCGCGGTCCGGGAGCTCGACGAGGAGGACGGTGCCGGTCCGGTCTGCGCCGTCGTCGGACAGCAGCGGGCCGTACGCGATCAGCCGGTCGCCGTAGAGGCCGTCGAGGTAGCGCTGCTGCGCCTGTCCGAGGGATTCGGCTCCGAGGGATTCGGCGAGCTTGTCGTCGCCGGGGGCCGCCGCCTTGCCGTGCGCGATGACCAGGAAGCGCTCGTAGCCGGGGACCGCCGTGGCGAACTGCCACATCGTCCGGCCGAGGACGTTCGTCCAGCGGCTGATGAGGACGTCGCCGTAGACGCCGGCCTTGTAGTTCGGCTCCTCGAACGCGAACTCGCGGGCGGCGGCCGGGCCGGGGAGGTCGGCGATGTGCATGCTGCCCGTCACCGTCTCGCCGTCGGCGCCGAACGTCGGGCCGCGCGCGATCAGCTCGTCGCCGTAGCGGTCCATGAACGCCCAGTGGGCCTCGGCCAGCTCCATGCGCAGCGGGAACGTGCCCGGCCTGTCCCGGCAGTAGAAGAAGTACTCCACGTCGCAGGGATCTTAGCGAGGCCGGGTCCGGGCGCGGGGCGACGGGCCCCCGCCTTCCAGGTTCGGCCACGAAATCGGGCTTCCGGTACATGCGTGGAACGTTCGGACACTGAGATGATCAACATCCGAACGGACGGGCGGCGGCGGACGAGCGGAGGCGGGCGAGTGCGGTCCCGGGGTGTGAAGGTGCTGGCCGTCGTGCTGGCGGTGGTGCTGACGACGGGCGTCGTCGCGGGCTGGGCGTTACGGCGGCGGCGCGACCACGACACGGCGGAGCGCGTCGCGGCGCGCTACTTCGCGGCGTGGAGCAATGGCGACCTGGACAGGATGCGGGGCCTCGCCGCCGACCCGCCCGCCGACTTCGACGCGCAGCACCGGGCGCTGACGATCGGGCTGGCGGTCACGTCGATCGCGCTGGACCCGCGTCCGGTCGTCCGGTCGGGCCCGGACGCCGCGCACGCGCCGTTCACCGTCAGCCGGTCGCTCGCCGGACACGGGACCTGGACGTTCGCCTCGGAGCTGCGGCTCGGCCGGGTGGAGGGGCGGTGGCGCGTCCGGTGGACGCCCGCGACGCTCTACCCGGGGCTGAAGGGCGGCGGCCAGTGGACGGTGGGCCAGGTGCGCGTCCCCGCCGTGACCCTGTCCGACCGCGCCGGGCGCCCCCTCGCCAACGAGGGCCCGCTCGCCCCGTACCTGGCCGGGATCGCGTCCCGGCTGGGCGACGAGGAGGAGCGGATCGTCCCGGCGGTCGTCCTGCGCGACGGCGGCGGCCCGCCGCAGCGCGTGAAGCTTTTTGGGACGGTGAAGGGCCGCAGGGTCCGGACGACGCTGGACCGGCGGGTGCAGGCGGCGGCGGAGAAGGCGCTGGCGGCGGCGCCGGGACGGGCGGCGATCGTGGCCGTCCGGCCGTCCAGCGGCGAGGTCGCCGCGGTGGCGGACGGCCTCGGCGGGCTCGGCGCGTTCGGCAGCGGGTACCCGCCCGGCTCGACGTTCAAGGTGGTGACGGCGGGCGCGCTCGTCGCGGAGGGCGCGGACGCCGGGACGGGCGCCGACTGCCCGGCCTCGACGGTCACGGCGCAGCGCACGATCCGCAACGACGAGGGCCACGCGCTCGGCCGGACGACGCTTCGGGACGCGTTCGCGGCGTCCTGCAACACCACGTTCGCGCAGCTCGCGGTCGAGCGGCTCGGCCCAGCGAAGCTCGCGGCGTCCGCCCGCCGCTTCGGGTTCGGCACGCGGATCACGCCGGGCACCGACGCCGCGGACGGCGGCTTCCCCGCGCCGCGCAGCGGCGCGGAGCTGGCGGAGGCGGCGATCGGGCAGGGCCGCGTCCTCGCGAGCCCGCTGCTGATGGCGTCGGTCGCCGCCGCCGTGGCGGACGGCTCGTGGCGCTCGCCCCGGCTGCTGCCGCCGGACCTCGTCCGCGAGGGCGGGGGAGCGGTGCCCGCGCCGCGTCCGGTGCCGGGGACGGGCGCGCTCCGCGCGATGATGCGGGCGGTCGTCACCGGCGGCACGGCGGCGGGTGCGGGGCTCCCGGACGGGACGTCCGGCAAGACCGGCACGGCCGAGATCGCGAGCGGGCCCCCGCACGCCTGGTTCATCGGCTTCCGCGACGGCCTCGCCTTCGCGGTCTTCGTCGAGACGGGCGGCTCCGGCCCGAAGGTCGCCGCGCCGCTCGCCGCCCGCTTCCTGGCCGCCCTCCGCTGACCCGTCCTGGGATCCGCCGCCCGGATCGGTGAACGCTCCGTGGCGCCCGCCCGTACCGCTGATGAGGGCCGAACGGCCGCGGGACGGCGTCCGCACGGTTTTTCGCTCCAACCGGCACCCGAGTGGCTCCGGGGGCGTATGCTCCCGGAGTGATCGGGCGGGTTCCCCGGAATCCGCCATGGGGAAAGCGGTGGGAGCGAGCGGGCTCCCGAGCCGCCGCCCCCGATGTCTCAGCGGGACGGTCGCCAGGCCGAGAGCCGGGCGACCTGGAGCCTACCGGCGTTCGCCGAGCCCTCCGCCTCCTCCACAGGAGAGGGCATGGCGCGACGCGATTTCGGGCATGCGTCTGGGCGGAACACGCATGCTTCACCGTGGGCGGAGACGCCCGCGCGCCCCTCGTCGAGACCCGAGCCCCAGCGGGGGCCGCGGTCGGAGGAGCCGCAGTGGCCCGAGGGGTCCTGGTGGTCCGAGCAGCCGGACTGGTCCGAGCGCGGCCGGAGGTCGGCGCGCCGCGAGCCGTCCCGGCGCGACATCAAACGGCACGAGCAGCGCAAGCGCGTCCGGCAGGCGCGTAACGAGGACCGGCCGCGCACACCCTGGCCGGGCCCGACGCGCGGCGAGCAGCCGGACGCCCGCGACGACCGGTTCGGGGCGCGCAACCGCCCGCCGTCCGGCCGCGACGCCGAGACCCGGCGCTTCGACGCCCGCACACCCCCGCCCCCGCCCCCGCCCCCGCAGCCTCCCGCGCCGCCTGCGCCCGAGGCGCGGCCCGCCGCCGCGTTCGACGCGCGCACCGGTGGGGCGGGCGCCCGGCCGGACCGTTCCCGCGAGTTCCCCCAGCGCGGTCGGTCCCGGCAGCGTCCGGAACGCCGGACGGAGGAGCGGCGGACCCGCTCCGCGCAGCCCGCCCCCGGACGGCCGGGCCGCCGGACGGCGACCGCGCGTCCCGGTCCGAAGGCGAGGCCGCGGCGCGGGAAGCGGCCCACCGACCGGATGGGGGTCGGGGCGATCGTGCTGTCCACCGCCGTCGGCCTGGCCCTGCTCGGCATCGCCGAACGCGCGCTGCTGGACGGCGGCCCGGTCGGCGGCGCGTCCGGCACGGTCGGCTCCCAGCGCGCGATCCCCCCGGCGCAGCGCGGCGGCGTCCCGGCGCAGCAGCCCCGGCAGTCGCCGCGGACCGGGCCGGACGGGACGCCCGCGACGCCCGCCGCCCCCGACCTGAAGGTTCTCGCCGCGCGGGTCCGCGAGCTGACGCTGGCGCAGCGCGGTGCCGCCGCCCGGCAGGCGTACGGCGCGGCGCCCACCGCCGCGCCGGTCGTCGGCGCCACCCACACGAGCGCGGACAGGACCTGGGTGCTCGGGACGACCGCGATCCCCGTCCCCGACGCGAGCACCGCGAACCCCGAGGTCGCCTTCTACGCGGCCCGCTGGACGGGACGCGACTGGCAGGTCGGCCTCTCCGGCGCCCGCGTCTTCGACGGCCTGCTCAGGACGGCCCCGTCCGGCGTCATGCCCGCGGCCGAGACGCAGACCCTGCGCCGGTACGCCGCGCTCACCGCCCAGCAGGCCACCGCGCTCGTCAACGGGACGCGGACCGGCGACAAGCTGATGCTGCCCTGGAAGGTCGGCGACTCGTGGTCGATGACCACCGCCGACGACACCGAGTCCGCGCGCCCGCTCGGGTCGCTGGCGTTCGCGGGCGGGGACGGCCGCGTCCTCGCCGCGGGCGCGGGCCGCCTCTACCGGTTCTGCGCCGACTCCGCCGGCCGCGCCATGGCCGTCGTGATCCACCCGAGCGGCGTCGCCACCACCTACTACCACCTGCGGACCGGGCCGAAGCCCGGCGACGGCGCCGTCGTGAGGCAGGGCGCGCCGCTCGGCCGCACCGGCGCCGACCGGTCCTGCGGCGGGGCCGCCGCGCCCGACGCCGACGTCGCGTTCGGCGTGCGCCGCGCGCTCGGCACGGTCCCGCTGGACGGCGCGCGACTCGGCGGCTGGACGTTCCGGGAGCGGGCGAAGCCCCTCCTCGGGTTCGCCGAGCGCGGCGTCCTCCAGGTGCTGCCGGGGGCGCTGCTCGCCAACCTCGGACCGGTCCCCCCGGCCGCGGACGACCCGCCGCCGTCCCCGCCGTCCCCCGGCGCCGATCCGAAGGGCGGCGGGGGAACGGCCGCCGACCCGGCGACCGGCGCCAACTAGAAGAGGAGCCAGAGCGGTGCGTATCCGCAACAGTGATGATCCCGCGGTGCCCAGCTGGGTGCTGCGCGTGGTGCTCGTCGGCGCCGTGCTGGTGCTGGCCGGTTCGGCGACCCCGCAGGGCGCCGTCGCGGTCGCGAACGTGCAGTACTTCCTCAACTTCTACGCGGGCGTGTTCGCGCTCGTCGCCTACACGACCGCCGTGATGAGCGGGCTGCTGGCGACCGACCGGCTGATCCTGAAGATCCGGCACCGGGTGCTCGCGCAGGCGCTGCACCGGGCGTCGGCCGTCGTCGCGACGGCGATGCTGGTCGCGCACGTGACGGTGAAGGTCATGGCGGGGCTCGCGGTGCCCGCGCAGGCCGTCGTCCCGTCGGCGGGGCCGATCGGGATCGGCACGGTCGCCGCGGACCTGCTGCTGCTCGTCGTGATCACCGGGATGCTGCGGGCGCGGTTCGCGTTCCGCGGCAAGGCGTGGGTGTGGCGGTCGACGCACGTCCTCGCCTACGCCGCGTGGCCGATGGCGATCCTGCACGGGCTGATCACCGGCCGGCCCGCCGCGCCGTGGGTCGTGCTCTCCTACGTGATGAGCGTGGTGTTCGTCGTGCTCGCGCTGATCACCCGGCTGATCGTGGTGGTCAAGCCGCGGGACGTGCGGGTCCTCGGCGAGGAGTTCGGCGCGTACGGCCGTCCGGACGGCGCGGGCCGCGCCCGGGACCGGCGCGCCATGGCCGCCCGCGACCACGAGGAGGGGCGCGCCGCCGCGATGGCCCGCGCCCGCGCGGCGGGCGACTTCGCCGACCCGCGCGGCACCGTCTCCGACCCGCGTGGCATGCCCCTGGCGGGCGGCGGTGACGCCGAGGTCCTGCGATGAGCCGGGCCGTCACGGTCTCCGGGATCGGCGGGCCCCGGCTGACGCTCGGGTTCGACCGGTTCGACCGGCTGGACCTCGACCGGCACCTCGCGGTGCACGGCCGCCTCCGCGCCCCCGACCTGGACGACCTCGTCCGCATGGCGGAGCAGGTCGACCTGCGCGGGCGCGGCGGCGCCGGGTTCCCGTTCGCCCGCAAGCTGATGGCCGTGGCGGCGCGGGTGAAGTACCCGACGACCGACCCGCCGCCGCTGCTGCCCGGCGAGAAGAGCGACTCGCGCGGCTCCGCCGAGGACGTCGTCGTGGTGGTGAACGGCGCCGAGGGCGAGCCCGGCAGCGCCAAGGACAAGGTGCTGCTCGGCCGGGCGCCGCACCTCGTCCTCGACGGGGCGCAGATCGCGGCGTCCGCGCTCGGCACGCAGCGGATCGTCGTCGCGGTCGAGGACGACGAGGCCGCCCGCTCGGTCCGCGCGGCGATCAGCGAGCGGCGGATGCCCGCCCGGATCGTCCGGCTGACCGAGCGGTTCATCTCCGGGGAGAGCGGCGCGGTGGTCCGCGCGATCAACGGGGAGACGCCGATCCCGCCGGGGGTGAAGGTCCGCGCGTCCGAGTCCGGGGTGGACGGCTGCCCGACGCTGCTGTCCAACACCGAGACGTTCGCGCAGCTCGCCGTGCTGGTGTCGCTCGGCCCCGACCTGTACGCGTCTGCCGGGACCGAGGACGAGCCCGGCACCACGCTGCTCACCGTCGGCGGCACGCAGGTCGTGGAGGCGCCGCTCGGCACGCCGCTGCCCGCCGTCCTCGACCAGTGCGGGGCGGACCCGTCGCCGGGCGTCCTCGTCGGCGGCTACCACGGGATGTGGCTCGACGCGGGCGGGGTGTCGCGCGCCGTCCTGTCGCGCGCGGGGATGCGCCGCGTCGGCGGGACGGTCGGCGCCGGCATCATCCTGCCGCTCACCCGGGGCACGTGCCCGCTCGGCGAGGTCACGCGGATCGCCGCGTACATGGCCGCGCAGTCCGCCGGGCAGTGCGGGCCGTGCCGGCTCGGGCTGCCCGACGTCGTCCGGTCGCTGAACGCGCTCACCGAGGGTGCGGGGACGGTCGAGGACGTCCGCCGCGCCGCGGGCGTCGGACGCGGCCGGGGCGCCTGCACCCACCCGGACGGGACGGCCCGGTTTGTCCTGTCCGCGATGGAGGCGTTCGGCGCGGACATCGACGCGCACCGGTGGGGCGGCGGCTGCGGCCTGTCGACCTACGGGGTGCTGCCGCTGCCGGTGCCGGACGGCACGGAGGTGCGGGTCGCGATCGACTGGAGCCGCTGCGACGGGCACGGGCTGTGCGCCTACCTCGTCCCGGAGCTGATCCAGCTCGACCGGCACGGCTTTCCCGTGGTGCTCGGCACGGACGTTCCGGCGTGGATGGAGAAGGACGTGCAGAAGGCCGTCGCGATGTGCCCGGCTTTGGCGCTGCGCGTCGTCGGAGGAATCTGAAAAAGGTGAGGGGAGATTGAACCCCGGGACCGGCGCGGTGCGTATTGGACGCCGAACCCGCGCCGTGTCCGTCGAGAGATCCTCGGAAGGAGGAAGAGATTCTCTTGAGGAAATCCTACGGAATCGCCGAAACGCGCCCGCGGCGGCGCGTCGGCCGGGGTCGCGTGATCTTGGTCGTGCTCGCGGCGGCCGCCGTCGCGGCGGCGTTCGCGGTCGTCATGTACCCGAACGGAGTGACGGCGAGCAGCGCGGCGAACAACCTCGGCGGCACCGTGCACACCCGCTGGGGGCCGCTGAGCACCCTGGACCGGCAGTTGCTCGTCAAGGTGCGGCAGGCGGGCCTGTGGGAGATGCCCGCAGGTCAGCAGGCACAGCAGCGGGCCGCGACGCCCCGCGTGCGGGAGGTCGGCGAGATCATCAACCAGCAGCACCTGCAGCTGGACGCCGACACCCGCGCCACCGCGCAGCGGCTCGGCGTGCTCCTCCCGAACGAGCCGAACGGGAGCCAGAAGAGCTGGCTGCGCGAGATGTCCGGCAAATACGGGATCGATTTCGACAAGACGTTCGTGCTGCGGCTGCGCGCCGCGCACGGCCAGGTCTTCACGGTCATCGCGAAGGTCCGCGCGCAGAGCGAGAACAGCGAGATCCGCGCGTTCGCTGAGCGGTGCCTCAAATTCGTCAACACGCATATGTCGCTGCTGGAGAGCACCGGCCTGGTACCCAGGCGGGCCCTGCACTGACGTATTTCCCACCCCGCAAAAGGGAGCACCTTTCCATGGGACATAAGAAAAAGGTCTTCGCCGTGCTCATCCCGGCGGTGGCCCTCGCCACGACGGTGAGCCAGGCGGCGACCGGGACCGCGGTCGCGCAGCAGGGGCGGACGGTCCAGGCGTACGGGCAGCCGACGGCCGACCCGTCCGCGGAGCCGCCCGCCGACCCGTCGGCCGAGCCGCCCGCCGATCCCTCGGCCGGGCCGCCCGCCGACCCCTCGGCGGACCCGCCGGCCGATCCGTCGGCCGACCCGTCCGCGCCCCCGCAGGACCCCGGAGCCGGCGGGCGGACGGGCGGCTCGCCGCCTCCTCCGCAGAGCCAGGTGAAGCAGGGTCCGCGCCGCGACCAGTTCGTCGACATCAGGCGGGCCCCGCGCGTGCAGACGCCGCGCGCCTCGCGGGCCGGGTCTTCCGGCGTGTTCTCCGTCAACTGCGGGACGAACGAGGGCCAGGCGCACAGCAACCCGGACAACGTCGTCGCCGCGCCCGGCGTCGTGAACGGCGCGCACCACATCCACGACTACGTCGGCAACCTCGACACCGACGCGTTCTCGACCGACGAGACCCTCACCGCCGCCGGGACGACCTGCACCAACGGCGACAAGTCGGCGTACTTCTGGCCGGTGCTGCGGCTGCGCTCGGGCCAGGACGACTCCGAGCGCGCCGGGCAGAGCAAGGTCGACGGGAACGTCGGCAGCGTCGTCGAGCCGTCGTCGGTGAAACTCCAGTTCCTCGGGAACGCGCGCGGCAAGGTTCGGGCGATGCCGCAGTTCCTGCGGATGGCGACGGGCGACGCGAAGTCAGCGACGAACGGGCTGACGAACGCGAACGCGCTGTGGTCGTGCAGCGGGTTCCAGAGCCGGGGCTTCACCGACAAGTACCCGCTCTGCCCGCGCGGCAGCCAGGTGCTGCGCGTGCTGAACTTCGCGGGCTGCTGGGACGGCCAGAACACCGACAGCGCCAACCACCGCACGCACGTGTCCTTCGCCGACAAGCGGACCGGCCAGTGCCCGCAGGGCACGGTCGCCATCCCGCAGTTGCGGATGACGCTGAGCTACCGGGTGCCCGCGCGCGCGCTGGCGTTCGCGCTCGACTCGTTCCCCGAGCAGGGGCACGACCCGGTGACCGACCACGGCGACTTCATCAACGTGATGGGGCAGCGGCTGATGCGGCAGGCGGTCACCGCGATCAACTCCGGACGCCGC
Organism: Actinomadura syzygii; assembly: GCF_008085905.1. GTDB lineage: Bacteria > Actinomycetota > Actinomycetes > Streptosporangiales > Streptosporangiaceae > Spirillospora > Spirillospora syzygii. The sequence continues at coordinate 60,775 of NZ_VSFF01000011.1, forward strand.
CGCTGAGTGCGTCCGGAAGGTCCGGACCGTCCGGGGGCGATCCGGTATGCGCGGCCGGTGCGGGCGCCGCTGGACAGGACGGCGCCCGCACCGGCCGCGTCGGCGCGACTCGGGGCCGCCCGGGTCCGTACGATCGCGGCATGGACATCGTGATCGCGGGCGGGCACGGCAAGATCGCGCTGCGGCTCTCCCGGCTGCTGGCGGCGCGCGGGGACGCGGTGCGGAGCATCGTCCGCAACCCCGCCCACGCGGGCGACGTGCGGGACGCGGGCGCCGTCCCGGTCGTGTGCGACCTGGAGGCGGCCGGCGTCGGCGAGGTCACCCGGCACGTGACCGGCGCGGACGCGGTCGTGTTCGCCGCGGGCGCGGGCCCCGGCAGCGGCGCGGCGCGCAAGGACACCGTCGACCGCGGCGCGTCGGTGCTGATGGCCGACGCGGCCGAGCGGGCGGGCGTGCGCGGCTTCGTGCAGATCTCCGCGATGGGCGCGGGCGAGCCGCCCGCGCCGGGCCGCGACGACGTCTGGGCCGCCTACGCGCGCGCCAAGGGCGAGGCCGAGGACGACCTGCGCCGCCGCGACGCGCTCGACTGGCTGATCCTGCGCCCCGGGCGGCTCACCGACGACCCGCCCACCGGACTCGTCACGCTCGCCGAGCCGCCCGTCGGCCGCGACGTGGTGACCCGCGACGACGTGGCGGCGGTGATCGTGGCGCTGCTCGACGCGGACGACGTCCGCCGCCGGACGCTCGACCTGCTGAACGGCCCGACCCGGATCGAGGACGCGGTCGCCGCGCTCCGCCCGGCCCTGGGCGCCTAGCCAGGGCTACGACGTGTAGAGGCCCTCGATGTCCGCGGCGAAGTCCTTCATGACGACGTTGCGCTTGACCTTGAGGCTCGGCGTGAGGTGCCCGGCCTCCTCGGTGAAGTCGACCCCGAGGACCACGTACTTCTTGATCGCCTCGGCGTGGCTGACGGAGGTGTTGGCCGCCGCGACCGCGCCGTCGATCTCGGCGATCAGGTCGGGGTCGGCGCGCAGCTCGTCCAAGGTCGTCGACGCGGGCTTGCCGTGCCGCTCCTTCCACGGGCCGAGCGCCTCCTCGTCGAGGGTGACGAGCGCGCCGATGAACTTGCGGCCGTCCCCGACCACGAGGCACTGGCTGACCAGGGGATGGGCGCGGAGCCTGTCCTCCAGCGGGGCGGGCGCGACGTTCTTGCCCGCCGCGGTCACCAGGATCTCCTTCTTCCGGCCGGTGATCTTCAGGAAGCCGTCCGTGTCGAGGGAGCCGAGGTCGCCGGTGTGGAACCAGCCGTCCTCCAGGGCCTCCTTGGTGGCGTCCTCGTCGTTCCAGTAGCCGCGCATGACGTTGACGCCGCGGACGAGGACCTCCCCGTCGTCGGCGATGCGGACGTCCACGCCCGGGATCGGCTGGCCGACCGTCCCGATCTTGATGGCGGTGGGCCGGTTGACGCTGGCCGGGGCGGTCGTCTCGGTGAGGCCGTAGCCCTCCAGGATCGTGATGCCGACGCCGCGGAAGAAGTGCCCGAGCCGCTCGCCGAGCGCCGCGCCCCCCGACACCGCGTACTTCACGTTCCCGCCGACCGCCGCCCGCAGCTTGCCGTAGACGAGCACGTCGAACAGCTTGTGCCGCGCCTTGAGCGCGAGGCCGGGACGCCCCGCCTGGAGCGCCCGGCTGTAGGCGATCGCCGTCTCCGCCGCCGCCTTGAAGATCTTCTCCTTGCCCTCGGCGGCGGCCTTCTGCTCGGCGCCGTTGTAGACCTTCTCGAACACGCGCGGGACGGCCAGCAGGAACGTCGGCCGGAACGAGGCGAGGTCGGGCAGCAGGTTCGGGACGTCGCTGTGCCCGAGGACGATCCCGCCCTCGACCGTCGCGACCTGGATCAGCCGCGCGAACACGTGCGCGAGCGGCAGGAACAGCAGCGTGGAGCTGCCGTCGACGGCGACCTCGGCGATCGCGCCGCGCACCCCGTTGCGAGCCGTCGAGACGAGGTTCCCGTGGGTGATCTCGCAGCCCTTCGGGCGTCCGGTCGTGCCGGACGTGTAGACGAGCGTGGCGACGTCGGCGGCCGCGCGGGAGCGGCGGCGGTCCTCGACGACCCCGTCGCCGACCTCCGCGCCGAGCCGGACGACCTCGTCGACGCCGCCCGCGTCGATGCACCACACGTGCGCGAGGCCGGGCAGCCGCTCGCGGACGCCCTCCACCAGCGCGATGTGCGCGTCGGTCTCGGCGAACACGGCCTTCGCGCCGGAGTCGCCCGCGATCCACTCGATCTGCTCGGCGGACGACGTCTCGTAGATCGGCACGGAGACCGCGCCGGCCGTCCAGACCGCGTAGTCGAGGACCGTCCACTCGTAGCGGGTCCGGGACAGCAGCGCGACCCGGTCGCCCGGCTCGATCCCGGCGGCGGCGAGGCCCTTGGCGATGTCGGACGCCTCGGCCGCGAACTCGGCCGCGGTGACGGCGCGCCACGCGTCCCCGCTCCGGCGGCGCGCCACGATCGTGCCGGGCTCCTCGGCCGCCCTTCGGAACGGCGTGTCGGTCAGGGTGGCGGAGTCGGGGACCTGCACCATCGCGGGGACGCTGAACTCGCGCACTGCCTGCTCCTGTTGTCGGCGTACGGGGTGGCGGGAAGGTGGCGGCGAAGTCGGCGCCTTCTCCGGAGTCGAATGATACCCACGGGTAGCCCGGCCGGGCCGTCTACGCTGGGCGGGACGCACACCGGCCATGGGTTCCGGGGGGAGCAACCGTGTCGCTGCTCGAAGTGATCGCGCTGACCGCCGACGACGCGCGCGCCGCGCAGGACGGCGGCGCCGACCGGATCGAGGTCGTCGCCGACATGGCCGCGGACGGGCTCACCCCCGACCCCGACGTCGTCGCCGCGATACGCGCCGTCACCACCCTGCCGTTGCGGGTGATGCTGCGCGCCAACGCCGGGTTCCGCACGTCCGGCCGCGAGCTCGACCGGCTCCGGCTCGCCGCCGCAGGCCTCGCCGAGCAGGGCGCGGACGGGTTCGTCCTCGGCTTCCTCGACTCGTCCGGGCACGTCGACGCGGGCGCGACCGGCAAGCTCGCCGCCGACGCCGCGCCGCTGCCCTGGACGTTCCACCGCGCGATCGACCACGCCGCCGACCCGGCGCACGCCTGGGACGTCGTCCGCGGCCTCGGCGGCGCGCTCGACACCGTGCTCACCGCCGGGTCCCCGCGCGGCGTGGACGCGGGAATGGACGTCCTCGTCCGGCGCGCCGCCGACGATCCGGACGCGGCCGGGATGATCATGGCCGGGGGCGGGCTGCGCCGCAAGCACGTCGCGGCCCTCGCCGCCGCGGGCGTCACCGCGTTCCACGTCGGCACCGCCGTCCGCCCGGACGGCGCCTGGGACGCGCCGGTCGACCCCGCCCTGGTGGGGGAGTGGCGGGCCCTGGTGTCGGCCGCCGCCGGCTGACCCCGCGCACGGCGCGGACGCAGCGCGCACGCGGTGCGGACACACGGTGCGGACCCGTCCGTCTACACGGGCGAACCGCGCCATTAGAGTCGGTTCATGAGGATCCATGTGGTGAGCGACGTGCACGGCCGCGCGGACGCGCTGGCGCGCGCCGCGGAGGGCGCCGACGCGCTCGTCTGCCTCGGCGACCTGATCCTCTTCGTCGACTACCAGGACCACGGGCAGGGGATCTTCGCCGAGCTGTTCGGGCAGGAGAACGCCGACCGGTTCATCGCGCTGCGGACCGCGAAGCGCTTCGCCGAGGCCCGCGAGTTCTCCCGCGGCCTGTGGGCGTCGCTGGACGGCGAGCCGTGGCCGCACATCGAGCGCGCCGTCGACCGGCAGTACGCCGAGCTGTTCGCGGCGATGCCGTCCCCGGCCTACCTCACGTACGGGAACGTCGACGTCCCGCGCATGTGGGCGCGGCACCTGCGGGACGGCCACCACGTCCTCGACGGCGAGACCGCCGAGATCGGCGGCCTGCGGTTCGGGTTCGTCGGCGGCGGCCTGCGCACCGAGTACCGCACCCCCTACGAGCTGGACGACGACGCCTACGCGGCCAAGGTCGAGGCGGTCGGCGCCGTGGACGTGCTGTGCAGCCACATCCCGCCCGCCGTGCCGGAACTGCTGTACGACAAGGTGGCGCGCCGGTTCGAGCGGGGCAGCGAGGCGATCCTCGACGCGATCCGCCGGACGCAGCCGCGCTACGCGCTGTTCGGGCACGTCCACCAGCCCCTCGCCGCCCGGACGCGTATCGGCCGGACCGAATGCGTGAACGTCGGGCACTTCCGGGCTCGCGGCGCGCCGTACGTCCTCACGGTGTGAAAGATACTTTGCTCTACCAGACGGGCCCGGACGGGCTCAGCGCCCCGGAGGGAGACGCAGATGGCTGACCGCACGAGCTCCTCCATCACGATCAAGGCCGGAAAGGCCGAGATCATGGCGGTGATCGCCGACCTGGAGGAGTACCCGCGGTGGGCGAGCGGGATCCGCGGGTTCACCGTCCAGGAGACCGGCGCCGACGGCCGCGCGTCCCGCGCCCGCCTCACCTTCGACGGCGGCCCGTTCAGCGACACCGTCGGCCTCGAGTACGCCTGGGAGGACGACGACCGCGTCACCTGGACGCTGGTCGAGCCCGGCTCCGTCGTCACCGGCCTGCGCGGCTCCTACGGCCTCGCCGAGGAGGACGGCGCGACCGAGGTGACCTACGAGCTCGCGGTCGACGTCCGCATCCCGTTGATCGGCATGGTCAAGCGCAAGGGCGAGAAGCGCATCATCGACTCCGCACTCAAGAGCCTCAAGCGCCACGTCGAAAGCTGAGCACGTCACGGAGGCGATACCGTTCACGCCGACGACGGATGGAAGATGGACCCATGAGCGAGCATCCGGGCGACGTCCTCACCGAGGCCGCCAGACTGGTCGACGCGCTGATCAAGCGGGTCGGCGGCGGCCCGGACACCGCCCCCGACCCGGGCGATGACCCAGGCGACGACCCGGGCGAGGACCCGTGGCGCGACGCCGCCGGGCACCTGCGGGACGCCGGACGGTCGCTGCTCGCCGCCGCGCAGGACGTGGCGGCGGCGTTCGACCGTCCCTCCCCGGGCGGCCGGGACGGCCCCGCGGAGGCGTCGGAGAGCGCACGGGCGGGTACGTCCGAGCGGTCGGGACGCCCCGAGACGGGCGAGCCGTGGTCCGCCGCCACCGGCGGCGGCCCCATCGACATCGGGTAGTGCGGTACGGGCTCCATCCGGGGCGCGCGAGGAGGAGGAAGCGTACATGGCCCTGACCATCGGCGTTGATGTGGGCGGCACGAAGGTCGCCGCCGGGGTCGTCGACCACCGGGGGACCATTCTGGAGAAGGTTCGCCGGCCGACTCCGTCGACGAACCCCAAGGAGACCGCCGAGACCATCGCCGAGGTCGTCGACCTGCTCAAGGGCAAGTTCGAGGAGGTGACGGCGGTCGGGCTCGGCACCGCCGGCTTCGTCGACGAGTCGCGCTCCACCGTCCTGTTCGCCCCGAACCTCGCCTGGCGGGAGGAGCCGATCAAGGAGAAGGTGGAGAGCCTGGTCGGGCTGCCCGTCGTCGTCGAGAACGACGGCAACGCCACCGCGTGGGGCGAGGCCAGGTTCGGCGCGGGACGCGGCGAGAACTTCCTCGTGCTGGTCGCGCTCGGCACCGGCATCGGCGGCGGCATCATCATCAACGGCGAGCTGTACCGGGGCCGCTTCGGCATCGGCGCGGAGATGGGGCACTTCCGGGTCGTCCCGGACGGCCGCCGCTGCGGCTGCGGCAACCGCGGCTGCTGGGAGCAGTACGCCAGCGGCAACGCCCTCGTCCACGAGGCCCGCGACCTCGCCCGGGTCGCGCCCGCGATGGCCGGGCGCCTCCTCGAACTCGGCGACGGCCGCCCGGAGGGCATCAGCGGTCCCGAGGTGTCGCAGGCGGCCCGCGAGGGCGACAAGGCCGCGCTGGAGTGCTTCCGGACCATCGCGCACTGGGCGGGCCAGGGGCTCGCCGACCTCAGCGCGATCCTCGACCCGGGCGCGTTCATCATCGGCGGCGGCCTCTCCGACGCGGGCGACCTCCTCCTCGACCCGATACGCGCCGCGTTCGAGGACGCGCTGACCGGCCGCGGCCACCGCCCGCTGCCGGACATCCGCATCGCCGAGCTGGGCTCGGCCGCGGGCATCGTCGGCGCCGCCGACCTGGCCCGCGTCCGCCCCCGCGAGGACGTCACCGTCTGACCATGGCCGTCTGAACAGGGCCGTCTGGACATGGCCGCGCTCCGCCTGCTGAGCTACAACATCCGGTCGCTGCGCGACGACCCGGTCGCGCTGGCGCGGGTCGTCCGCGGGCTCGCCCCGGACGTCATGTGCCTCCAGGAGGTACCGCGCTTCGGCGCCTGGTGGTTGAGGCGCCGCCGCCTGGCGCGCGCGTCGGGCATGGGCGTCGCGGCGGGACGGCGGGCCTGCGGGCTCGGCGTCCTCGCCGCGCCGCGCGTCCGCCGGGTGGCCCGCGAGTTCCACCTGCTCACCCCGGACCCGGACCTGCACCGCCGCGCCCTGGCGATCGCCGTCCTGGAACTGGACGGCGCCCGCGTCATCGCCGCGAGCACGCACCTGGACCTGCGGGACGGGCCGCGCCTGCGCCACGTCCGCGAGATCCTCGCCCACCTGGACCGCGCCCGCGCCCGCCACCGCGCCCCGGTGGTCCTGGCAGGCGATGTCAACGAGGAGCCGGGCGGCCCGTCCTGGACACTCCTCGCCGACCATTTCAAGGACGCCTACGCGACCGCCCCGTCCGGCGAGGAACTGACCTTCTCGTCCCGTAACCCGGCCCGCCGCATAGACGCCGTCTTCACCGACCCGGACATCCGGATCAACGGCTGCGGCGTCCCCACGGCCGACGAAACCCTGACGGCCCTCTACCCGGAGGCCACCGACCACCGCCCCCTGCTGGCGGAACTGGAGCTCTCCTAGAACTGGAGCTTTCCTAGACGACGGCTCCGTCGTCGGGGTCTCTCGGTTCGTCGCCCATGCGGAGGACGAGGGTGACGAAGCCGCCGATGAAGGCGGCGACGGCGAGGAAGGCGGCCCAGCCGGGGACCTCCCAGTCGAGGATGACGGTGACGAGGAGGTAGAGCGGGCCGCCGATGAGCGCGATCCAGGCGCCCTTGGTCAGCGGGTCGGCGCTCGGCAGCGGCGGGGGAGGCGGCGGGACGTAGTGGGAGTCGTCGTCGGCGTCCGGCGGGAAGTCCGGGGGCTCGGCGGCCTTGACGACGCGGGCGCGGGGCAGGCGGCCGGTGCGGTCGTCGCCCTCCCGGGGCGGCTCGGCGGGCTCGCGGACGTTCTCCTCGTCCGGCCAGGGGACGTCGTCGCCGTCGGGGGTGGAGTCGAAGCCCGCGACGATCTCGGCCCAGATGGCGTCCTCGTCGCGCTCGGCGACGTCGCCCGGGTCCTTGGCGGGGGCGGCGCCGCCCTCGGCGTCGCGGGGCCCGCCGACGTCGACGTCGGCCTCGGGACGCTCGGACGGCTCGTCCGAGCGTCGGGCCGACGCGTCGCGCAGCCGGGCGAGGTGGGCGCGCAGGATCCCCTCGGCGGCGGGCTTCATGTCGACGTCGACGTAGAGCCGGTCGAGCAGGTCGCCGCCGAGGTGCTCCCCGGCCGGCTCGGCGAGCTCGGCCAGGTCGGCGAGGTCGGACGGCGAGGACGCGTACGCCGCCACCCCGGCCTCGCCGAGGGCCGCGAGCATCGCGTCGGCGAGGTGCGGGGCGAGGTCGACGAGCGGGGCGTAGGCGTCCGCTGACAGTCCATTGCCACGGCGATTCACGGGGCCGGCTCCTTCGGGCACTCCGGCGTGGCCGACAGCCTCGGCATGACGGCCTCCGCTCCCCATCGACATGTGCGTCCGGCCGCGCCGCCCGCGGCGGCCCGTCCGGACACCCTGAAACGTGTGTCCCACGGTATTCGCTGCGCCGCCCGGGACAAGCCCCGCGGCGCACCCGATTGAGATTGACGCATCAAACCCTACGTTCATTCCCGGGACCCGGCGACGCCCGCGTACCGGCCGGTAGAAGGGCGGGACGCGGAGTGGGAGGATGTCCCATCATCCCGTCTGCCAGGGGCCGGACGCGCCGCCCCGCAGGCGCCGGCCCGAGGAAGGTCCCCGCATGCTCTGGTTCTGGATCCTGCTCAGGGTCGTCCTCTCGCCCATCCTCTATCTGGGGTGGTGGCCGCGGAACCGGGGGATCCGGAACGTCCCGAAGCGGGGTCCGGCACTGCTCGTCAGCAACCACTTGTCGTTCGCGGACCACTTCTTCGGGCCGCTGCCGCTGATGCGCCCGATCTTCTTCATCGGCAAGGGCGAGTACTTCACCGGCAAGGGCCTGAAGGGGCTGATCAGCAAGGGCTTCTTCACCGGGGTCGGCGTCGTGCCGGTGGACCGGACCGGCGGCTCCGCCTCCGAGGCCGCGCTGCGGACGGGGCTGCGCATCCTCGCGGAGGGCAAGCTGCTCGGCATCTATCCCGAGGGCACCCGCGCCCCCGACGAGCGGCTGTACCGGGGCAAGACGGGGGTGGCGCGGCTGGCGCTGAAGTCGCGGGTCCCGGTGGTCCCGATGGCGATGACCAACACGCACCGGCTGATGCCGCCCGGCCGGACCCTCCCGCGGCTCGGGGTGCGGCCCGGGGTGCGGTTCGGCGAGCCGATGGACTTCTCCCGCTACTACGGCCAGGAGGACGACCGGGACGTCCTGCGGCAGATCACCGACGAGATCATGCAGGCGATCCGGGAGCTGTCCGGGCAGGAGTACGTCGACCGGTACGCCGCCGAGGTGAAGGCGGAGCTTGCCGGGAAGACCGTCGTGCCGGTCGACGACGACGGCGGCCTCAGCGACCGGGGATAGGCCGGGTTCGAGCGGGCCGGGTTCGAGCGGGCTGAGTTGAGCGGGCCGAGTTGAGCGGGCGGGGATGAACGGCGGCGAGCCGGGGCTGGGGCTGGAGGCCGCGCTGTGGCGGGCCGTGGCGGTCTACCGCGTCCTGGCGCTGGGGTACGCGGCGGTCGTGATCGCCATGAACTTCGGCGGGTACGCCCATCCGGCGGCGGGCTGGGCGGTGCTCGGCGTCATGGCCGCGTGGACGGCGTACGCCGTCCGCGCCTACGCCGATCCGCGGCGGCGGAACCGGGACCGGCGGGGCTGGCCACTGCTGGCCGCCGACCTGGCGGTGGCGGCCGGGTGCCTGCTCGCGACCGCGTGGGTGGAGTCGGTGCCGAACATCCAGGCGGGACGTCCGACGCTGCCGGTGTCGTGGGTGGCGGCGCCGGTGCTGGCCTGGGCGGTGGCGGGCGGACGCCGGGTCGGCGTGCTCGCCGCGCTGGTCCTCGCCGCCGCGAACCTGCTGGTCCACGCGCTCGCCGGGACGACGGGCGGGATGGGCTCGCGGACGTTCAACGGCATCGTCCTGCTGGTCTTCGCGGGCCTCGTGGTGGGGCACGTCGTCCGGCTGGCCCTGGACGCGGAGGCGCGGCTCGCGCGGGCGGTGGAGCTCGAGTCGGCGACGCGGGAGCGGGAGCGGCTCGCCCGCGGCATCCACGACTCGGTCCTCCAGGTGCTGGCGATGGTGCGGCGGCGCGGCGGGGAGCTGGGCGGCGAGGCGGCCGAGCTCGGACGGCTGGCGGGCGAGCAGGAGGCGGCGCTGCGGTCCCTGATCGGCGCGACCCCGGTCCGGGAGGCGGGCGGAGAGGCGCGCGGGGAGGTCGACCTGCGTCCGCTGCTCACCGCGCACGGGTCGCCGTCCGTCACGGTGTCCACGCCCGCGACGGACGTCCGGCTGCCCGCGCACGCCGCGCGGGAGGTGGCGGCGGCGGTCGCGGCGGCGCTGGACAACGTCCGCCGGCACTGCGGCCCCGGCGCCCGCGCATGGGTCCTGCTGGAGGACGCCCCCGGCGAGGTGACGGTCAGCGTCCGCGACGACGGCCCCGGCATCCCCGCCGGGCGCCTCGACGAGGCCGCGGCGGGCGGGCGGCTCGGCGTCGCCCAGTCCATCCGCGGCCGGGTCCGCGACCTCGGCGGGACGGTCGCGATCACGTCCGCCGAGGGCGCGGGCACCGAGATCGAGATGACCGTGCCGCGGCTAGGGTTGGGGGCGTGAGCGAGGTTCCCCTCCGGGTCATGGTCGTGGACGACCACCCCATGTGGCGCGAGGCCGTCGCCCGCGACCTCGCCGAGGCCGGGCACGAGGTCGTCGCGACCGCCGGGGAGGGCCGCGCCGCCGTCCGCGTCGCCGCCGCCGCGCGCCCGCAGGTCGCCGTCGTCGACCTCCAGCTCCCCGACATCAGCGGCGTCGAGGTCACCCGGCACCTGGCGGCCGCCGACCCGCCCGTCCGGGTGCTGGTGCTGTCGGCGAGCGGGGAGCAGCAGGACGTCCTGGACGCCGTCAAGGCAGGTGCGACGGGCTACCTGCTCAAGTCCGCCGCCCGCGAGGAGTTCCTGGACGCCGTCCGCCGCACCGGCGAGGGCGACGCCGTGTTCACGCCGGGGCTCGCCGGGCTCGTCCTCGGCGAGTACCGCCGCCTCGCCGCCGGGCCCGCGCCCGCCGCCGACGACGCGCCCCGCCTCACCGACCGCGAGACCGAGGTGCTGCGCCTCGTCGCGAAGGGGCTGACCTACAAGCAGATCGCCGAGCGGCTGGTCCTGTCCCACCGGACGGTGCAGAACCACGTGCAGAACACCCTGCGCAAGCTCCAGCTCCACAACCGCGTCGAGCTCGTCCGGTACGCCATCGAGAAAGGGCTCGATCGGGACGCCGGGGACCCGCCGAACGGCTATGGTCTAGACCAATGACGGCACGCCGGGCGACCCGGCGAATGCCGCGTTCCGCCGTGCGCGGACGGCTAGTCTGACCATGTGGATCGAGGGAGGAGCCCGGTGGCGGGACAAGGAGACGGCATGCGCGTCGGAGTGCTGACCGGGGGCGGCGACTGCCCCGGCCTGAACGCGGTGATCCGCGCGGTCGTGCGCAAGGGCGTCCAGGTCTACGGCTACGAGTTCGTGGGCTTCCGGGCGGGCTGGCGCGGCCCCCTCGAAGGCGACACCGTGGCGCTCGACGTCCAGGCCGTGCGCGGCATCCTGCCCCGCGGCGGGACCATCCTCGGCTCGTCCCGGACCAACCCGGTCAAGGTCGAGGGCGGCATCGAGCGGATCAAGGACAACCTCGCCGGGCTCGGCGTGGACGCGCTGATCGCCATCGGCGGCGAGGACACCCTCGGCGTCGCCCGCGAGCTGTACGCGAACGGCGTCAACGTCGTCGGCGTGCCGAAGACGATCGACAACGACCTCAACGCCACCGACTACACCTTCGGCTTCGACACCGCGGTGAACATCGGCATGGAGGCCGTCGACCGGCTGCACACCACCGCCGAGAGCCACCACCGCGCGCTGATCTGCGAGGTCATGGGACGGCACGCGGGCTGGATCGCGCTGCACGTCGGGATGGCCGCGGGCGCCAACGTCATCCTGATCCCCGAGCGGCCCTTCGACATCGACAAGGTCTGCCAGTACGTCGAGAGCCGGTTCAAGACCCGCTACGCGCCGATCATCGTCGTGTCCGAGGGCGCGCACCCGATGGACGGGCAGATGGAGCTCCAGGCCAAGGAGCGCGACGCGTTCGGGCACGTCCGGCTCGGCGGCATCGGCCAGGCCCTCGCCGACGAGATCGAGAAGCGCACCGGCAAGGAGGCCCGCGCCACGGTGCTCGGGCACATCCAGCGCGGCGGCACGCCGACCGCGTTCGACCGGGTCCTCGCCACCCGCTTCGGCCTCCAGGCGATCGACGCCGTCAAGGACGGCGACTACGGCAAGATGGTCTCGCTCAAGGGCACCGACATCGTCCGCGTCGGGCTGGACGAGGCGACCAAGGAGCTGAAGACCGTCCCGCTGGAGCGCTACTCCGAGGCCGAGGTCTTCTTCGGCTGACCGTCCCCGGCTGACCGTCCCTTGGCGGGAACAGTCATACGCGGTCGCGATGTTGGTCTCTCTGGGCCACACTGGAGACCCGTCCTTGACCTGTTCCCGCCGGGAGGATCACGCATGACCACGCTCGACACCGCGCCCGCGGACGTCCGGGAGCAGTCGCCGGTCGACGGCGAGCCGTGCGTGCTGCTCAAACTGGGCGAGGTCGTCCTCAAGGGCAAGAACCGCGAGCTGTTCGAGCGCCGCCTCGCCGACAACGTGCGGCAGGCCGTCCGCCCGATCGCCCGGGTGGACGTCATCCGCCGCCACGGCGTGTTCATCGTCCGCAAGCACGACGCCGACCTCGCCACCATGGGCCGGGTCGCGCAGCGGATCACCGACGTCATGGGGATCGTCTGGGCGCACCGCGCCTGGCTCGTCGGCAAGGACGTCGCCAGCGTCGAGCGCGCCTCCCTGGAGCTGATGGACGGCCGCACCGGCTCGTTCGCCGTCCGGTCCCGGCGCCGCGACAAGCGGTTCCCGATGACGTCCACCGAGCTCGACCGGCACATCGGCGCGCTCGTCGCCGACAAGTACGGCCAGCCCGTCAAGCTCAAGGACCCCGACCACACGCTGTCGATCGAGGTCGACCGCGACGAGGTCTTCGTCTACTCCGGCGGCCTGCCCGGCCAGGGCGGGCTGCCCGTCGGGATGAGCGGCCGGGCCCTGGTGCTGATGTCCGGCGGGATCGACTCGCCGGTCGCCGCGTACCGGATGATGCGGCGCGGCCTGCGCGTCGACTACCTGCACTTCTCCGGCATGCCGTTCACCGGCCCCGAGTCGATCTACAAGGCGTACGCGCTGGTCCGCGAGCTGGACCGGTTCCAGGGCGGGTCGCGGCTGTTCGTCGTCCCGTTCGGCAAGGCGCAGCAGCAGATCAAGTCGTCCGGCGCCGACCGGCTCGCGGTGATCGCCCAGCGCCGGCTGATGCTGCGGACCGGGGAGGTGCTCGCCAGACGGCTGCGCGGCGCGGCGCTGATCACCGGCGACGCGCTCGGCCAGGTGTCCAGCCAGACGCTCGCGAACCTCACCGCGCTGGACGACGCCGTCGAGATGCCGATCCTGCGCCCGCTCGTCGGCATGGACAAGGTCGAGATCATGGACCAGGCCCGCCGGATCAGCACGCTGTCGATCTCCGAGCTGCCGGACGAGGACTGCTGCACCATGCTCGCGCCGCGCCGCGCCGAGACCAAGGCCAAGATCGACGACCTGCGGCAGATCGAGAAGCGCCTCGACGTGGGGGAGCTGGCCGACCAGCTCGCCGGCTCGGTGCAGGAGCACCGCCCGGTCTACGGCGACTCCTAGGCGTACCGCGCTTCAGCGGGCGTCGAAGTCGGTGGGGCGCGGCGGCTCGGGGCCGTCCGGGCCGAGCAGCGTGATCCGCTCGACGCGGACGATCCGGAACCGGCGCCCGGCGACGGCGATGCCGTTGCGGCGCGTGTCGTCGGCCATCAGCTCCGCCGCCTCGGCGAACTGCGCCACGTCCGTCGCGCCGGGGCTCTCCACCGCCGGCACCACGTGCCGGAAGTAGGTGACCAGCGCGTCGCGGGCCTGCCGCGGGGCGTCGTGCAGCCGCCCGACCGGGCGCCACCGCCGCTCCGTCCGCTCGGCGACCGTGAACGCGGGCGCCAGCGCGACCGGGGTGAGGTACGCGCCGGACGGCTCGCCCCCCGCAGCGGCGGCCGCGTCCAGCACCTGGCACAGCAGCTCGGTCATCGCGAAGTCGGCGGCGGGACCGTCCTCGGCCAGCAGGTCGTAGGGCCGGACCGCCGTCCCGCGCCCCCCGGCCGGCGGCTCGTCGAGGTCGGTCGGCCGGGGCGGCTCGGGCCCGTCCGGGCCGGTGCGGACGAGCTGCTCGATCCGCACGATCCGGAACCGCCGCCCGCCCGCCGTCACCTCGTCGACCGGCTCGTCCTGCAGCGTCCGCGCGGCGGCGAGCAGCTCGGCCCCGTCCGGCGCGCCGTCCGCGGCCCGTTCCTCCAGGTGGACGGCCAGCAGCTCACGCGCGCCCTGCGGCAGCGGATCGCACTGGCACACCACCTGCCAGCCGTCCCGGACCTGTTCGGCGGCCGTGAACAGCGCGCCGACGACGACCAGCTCCGGGTAGGCGGAGAGGGCGCGGCGGGCGTCCGCCAGCACGACCGCCGCGACGGGGTCGACGCCGTCCAGATCCTCCGGGAACAGCCGCCCCCCGGCGTCACCATCGCCCGTAGTCATGCCGGACATCATCCTCGCCGCGCCCTCGGCGGCCAATGGTTCAGACCAATTCGTTACCGCCCTGTGCGCGACCGCCCCTCGTCCGCCGCCGGACCGGCGCGACGAGCGCCACCAGGCTCGCCGCCAGCAGCGCGAGTCCGGCGAGCGCGGGGCCGCCGAGCCGCTCGCCGAGCAAGGCCGTGCCGAGCACCGCGGCGACCGCCGGCTCCGCCAGCGTCAGCGTCGTCGCGGTCGTGGCGGGCGTCGTGCGCAGCCCGCGCGCGAACAGCAGGTATCCGCCGCCCGTGGTGACCACGCCGAGGTAGAGCGCGATCAGGCCGCCGGGCACGGTGAGCGCCCAGCCCGCGGGCGCGACGGCGAGCACCGGGACGAGCGGCACGGCCGCCGTCCCGAACAGCGCCCCGGCGACGGCCCGGTCGTCCTCGCCCCGGGTGATCAGGACGGACGCGATCGTCGCGTACACCGCGTACGACAGCCCGGACAGCAGCGACAGCCCGATGCCGACCGGCTCGGCGCCCGCGTCCCGCCCGCCGCCGACGAGCAGCGCGCAGCCGGCGACGGCCCCGGCCGTGGAGAGCGCCCAGCGGCCGGTCGGCGCGGACCGCCGGGCCGCGACGCCGAGCACGCCGGTGAACGCGGGCGCGCTCCCGATCGTGACGACCGTGGCGACCGCGACGCCGGTCCGCCCGGCCGCCGCGAAGAACGCCGTCTGGTAGACGGCGATCGCGACCGCGCCGGCGCCGATGAGCGGCAGGTTGCGGCGGCCGCGCAGCAGCCGCCGCAGCCCGGCACCGCGCCGGGTGAGCGCGGCGGCGGCGAGCAGGATCAGCCCGCCGATGATGATGCGGACGGCCGCGACGGACAGGGCGGACGACCCGTCCGCGAAGGTGCGGACGGTCCCGGTCGTCCCCCAGAGGGACGCCGCGATCATGATGTCGGCCCGCCCGCCCCCGCGCACGCGCGAGGAGGAGGGGCCCCTTCCAGAGCGGCGGCGGGCGGACGTGGATACGGACATGGACGTGCGCTGGGACACGAGGAAGGCTCCCGAACTCGAATCCGACGGAGAAGGTCATCCGGATTCGGGGCACGGAAGGACGCGGCCGGGCGCGGGCCGCGCCGGGCCGGGTCTCAGTACGCGCGAGTGCGTTCGCCGCGCCCCGTCAGGAGCGCGGCGGTCCGCAGTTCGGGGTCCAGTACTCCACGCGCCGCACGATAGCCGATCGGCGCGCCGGAGGGTCAGGCCGGGACGGCGTCCGGGTCCGGGGCCTCGGTGGGCGTCCGGCCGACGATCGGCGGCAGGTCCCGCATGAGCTTCGCCAGCTCGCGCAGGTCGCCGTCCACCAGCGCCTGGGGGCCGTCGACGAGCGCGGTCTCCGGGTGCGGGTGGACGTCGATGATCACGCCGTCCGCGCCGACCGCGATCGCCGCCCGGGTCAGCGGCAGGACGAGGTCGCGGCTGCCGCCCGAGTGCGACGGGTCCACGATCACCGGCAGGTGGGACAGGCGCTGCGCCACCGGCACCGCGGAGATGTCGAGCGTGTTGCGGGTCGCCTTCTCGAACGTGCGGATGCCGCGCTCGCACAGCACGATGTCGAGGTTGCCGCGCTGCGCGACGTACTCGGCCGCCATCAGCCACTCCTCGATCGTCCCGGCCATGCCGCGCTTCAGCATGACCGGCTTGCCCGCCTCGCCCGCCGCCTGCAGCAGCGCGAAGTTCTGCGCGTTGCGGGTGCCGATCTGCAGCATGTCCGCGTAGGACGCGACCAGCTCCACGTCGCCCGCGTCCACCACCTCGGTGACGATCGGCATGCCCGTCTCCTCCCGCACGTCCGCGAGGATCCGCAGGCCCGCCTCGCCGAGGCCCTGGAAGGCGTACGGGGACGTCCGCGGCTTGAACGCGCCGCCGCGCAGCAGCGTCGCCCCGGCCGCCCGCGCCATCTGCGCGGCGCCGAGGGTCTGCTCCGGCGTCTCCACCGCGCACGGCCCGGCGATCAGCGTCACCGTGCCGGGGCCGATCGGCACCCCGCCGACCCGCACGACCGACCGCTCGGCGTGGTTCTCCCGGCTGACCAGCTTGTACGGGGCTGAGATCCGGACGACGTCGCTGACGCCGCGCATCCCGCGCAGGTTCAGCGTGCCGAACTGCTGGACGTCGCCCACGAGCCCGACGATGGTCCGCTCCACGCCGCGGCTGACGAACGCCTCGCCGCCCGCCGTCTCCACGAGCGAGACGACGGCGTTGACATCCGCCTGGCTGGCCTCCGGGGCCATGACGACGACCATGGTGTACTGCCTCTCCTTATCAGCCGGGCGCGTGCCCGGTGCCCTGGCGGGCCTCGCGAACGGCCCCCTGGGACGACGAAAGCCCCGGGCCGATGCGGCCCGGGGCTCTCGCCTTCTGTGGTCTGTCAGCGCAGCGTCTGGCAGACCAGCCTCCCGGGCCGGTCGTACCAAAAGAAATAGACGATGCTGCGCATGGGCACAGCGTAGCCGAAGTCGCGGCGTGCGTCGGGAGCCCACCCCGAATATGGCTCAGCTCACGCCGGATGGCAGGATGGCCGCGTCATGTCCCACCCCGATCGGTCCACGCCGACGCCACGCGAGCTGCCGCCCGGCCAGTACGTCCCCCGGGGCTGGCCCGTCCTGCACTACGGGCCGGTGCCGAAGTTCCGGCCCAAGGACTGGGACTTCCGCGTCTTCGGCGCGACGGAGTCCGGCGAGCAGCACCGCTGGACGTGGGACGAGTTCGACGCCCTCCCGAAGGCGTCCGCCGTCGCCGACTTCCACTGCGTCACGAAGTTCACCATCCCGGACAACGAGTGGGAGGGCGTCCCGTGCTCGGCGGTCGTCGAGCTGGCCCCGCCCGCCCCGGACGTGACGCACGTGATGGTCTGGGCCGAGTACGGCTACAGCGCCAACATCCGGCTGATCGACTTCCTCGCCGACGGGACGATGTTCGCCACCCACCGCGACGGCGAGCGGCTCAGCCCCGACCACGGGTTCCCGCTGCGCGTCGTCGTCCCGCACCTGTACGCGTGGAAGAGCGTGAAGTGGGTCCGGGGCGTCGAGTACCTGGTCAGGGACCGGCGCGGCTTCTGGGAGGAGCGCGGCTACCACAACGTGGCCGACCCCTGGCGGGAGCAGCGCTACTCCTACCAGGAGGACGAGGGCGAGTCGCCGCCGCTGTGACGGCCGTCCCGGATCGCGCGCGCCTTGGGCGTATGCGACACATCCGAGACCTTCGTAAATGGCCAACAGACGCGCCCGCGCGGACGACAGGCGTTACCGTACGTTGTCATGTTCCTACCGTCCGTCGCGGACGTCGTGGCGTGCGCCGCCGCCTCCGGCGCCACCGCGGGAGCGTGCGCGCTGCGCGGGCGGCTGTCCCGGCGGGTGCGGCCGTCCCGGCCGGCCCGGTGGTCGCCGGCGCGGTGGTCGCCGCCCCCGGCCGTGCCGTGGCCGCGCCGGGGGCCGTTCCGGGCGCGCCTCCCGTGCCGCCGGGCCCGGCCGCCGCTGCCGCCCGCGCGGCGCCCGCCGACGCGCGGCGCGCTGTCCGGCGGCCTGCCCGGTGCTCCGTCCGGCCGGGCCGAGCCCGCCGCGTTCGCGAGCCTGCACCTGCTGTCGCGCGCGTCCCCGGCCCTGCGCGCCGGGCTGACCGAGGACGCGGCGCGCAAGGCCGCCCGCCCGCTGCGCGCCCTGCTCGGCGCCGAGGCCGTCGCGCTGGTCGGCGTCCTGCCGCCGGACGACGCGCACGACCCCGACGGCCTTGACGACCCCGACGACCTCGACGGGGACGCCGAGCCGGGCCGGGTCCGCGCCGCGCCCCGGCTGCTCGCGTGGGACGGCGCGGCCCGCGGCGCGCACGCGGCGGACGCCGTCCGGCACGCCCTGCCGGTGCTCGCCACCGGCCGCCCGCGGGTGATCGCCCCGGAGCTGCTCGGCTGCCCGAACCCGCGCTGCCCGGCGCGGGTCGCGATGGTCGCCCCGCTCACCGTCGAGGGACGGGTCGAGGGCGCGCTCACCGCCTACTGGCGGAACGCGTCGACCGCGCGGGTCCGGGCGGTCGGCGAGGCGGCCCGGCTGGTCACCGGCCAGCTGGAGCTCGCCGGGCTGGACGGCGCCCGGCTCCGGCTCGCCGAGGCCGAGATGCGGGCGCTGCGCGCGCAGATCTCCCCGCACTTCGTCTACAACTCGCTGACCACGATCGCCTCGTTCGTCCGCACCGACCCGGGGCGCGCCCGCGAGCTGCTGCTCGACTTCGCCGACTTCGCCCGCTACTCGTTCCGCGACCCGCGCGACTTCACCACGCTCGCCGACGAGCTGCGCTCCATCGACCGCTACCTGCTGCTGGAGCGGGCGAGGTTCGGCGACCGGCTGCGGTTCCGGGTGGACGTCGCGCCCGAGGTGCTGCCCGTCGCGGTGCCGTTCCTCGCGCTCCAGCCGCTGGTCGAGAACGCCGTCCGGCACGGCATGGCGGGCCGCGCCGGCGCCTTCCACGTCTCGATCATCGCGCGCGACTCCGGCGCCGAGGCCGCGATCAGCGTCGAGGACGACGGCGTCGGCATGGACCCCGAGCGCCTCCAGGAGATCCTTTCCGCGCCGCTCGGCGGGCCCGGACCGACCGGCTGGGGGAGCGTCGCGACCCGCGCGCGGCGGCGCGACGGGGGCGGCGCGGGCATCGGGCTCGCCAACGTCGACGAGCGGCTGCGACAGGTCTACGGGGACGAGTACGGGCTCACCGTCGAGACCGCGCTCGGCGCCGGGACCAAGGTAAATTTACGCGTCCCGAAGTACCGTCCAGGAGTGTTTCCGGACTGACGAGCGCCCCTCCGCACGGCACTCACTTTTCGGAACCGATTGCGGACAGACGGTAATCGCGGCAAAGTCGCCCTCATGCTGCACGTCCTGGCCGTCGACGACGAACGCCCCGCGCTGGAGGAACTGACCTACCTGCTCCGCCAGGATCCGCGGGTCGGACGGGTCGGCTGCGCGGGGGACGCCTCGTCCGCGCTGCGCGATCTGAGCCGGATGCTGGTCGACGGCGAGCGCCTCGACGCCGTCTTCATGGACATCCGCATGCCCGGCCTCGACGGGCTCGACTTCACCCGCCTCCTCACCGGCTTCGCCGCGCCGCCGAACGTCGTCTTCGTGACCGCGCACGACGACTGCGCCGTCACCGCGTTCGAGCTGGGGGCGCTCGACTACCTGCTGAAGCCCGTCCGGCCGGAGCGGCTCGCCGAGTCCGTCCGGCGGGTGGCGGGGGCCGTCGAACGGGCCGGTCCGCGCGGCGGGGACGCGCGCGATCCGGAGGACGAGATGATCCCCGTCGAGCTGGGCGGCCGTACCCGGCTCGTGTCCCGGCGCGCGGTCACGCACGTCGAGGCGCAGGGCGACTACGTCCGGCTGCACACGGCGGACGGCGGGTACCTCGTCCGGATGCCGCTGTCGGCGCTGACCAAGCGGTGGGAGGCGGCCGGGTTCATCCGCATCCACCGGAGCACGCTGGTCGCGTCCGCGCACATCACCGAGGTGCGGTTCGACGGGGGCCGCGCCGCCGTCCAGATCGGGGACGAGCTGCTCCAGGTCAGCCGCCGGCACACCCGCGAGGTGCGGGACCGGCTCGTCCGCAAGTTCCACCACCCGGACGCCGCGGACGGCGGGACCCGCGGCGGCGAGAACGGTGCTGGCGAGAACAGGGGCGGCGGGAACGGTGCCGCCGGGAACGGAGGCGGTGAGCGGCGATGACCGGCGACCAGCGGGCGGCGCGCACCGCGACGGCCGCGCCGCGCGAGCGCAGGCCGTCCGGCGGGCCCGGCCCCGATCCGTCCGGCCCTGATCCGTCCGGCGCCGACCGGTCCGGCGCCGACCCGGACGACTCCGGGGGCGAGCCGCCGGATCCCGACCCGCCCCATCCCGTCCCGGGCCCCGCCGAGGCGCGGGCGCTGATCCGCGTCCAGCTCGGCATCGCGCTGCGGACCGGCGCGGTCGTCCTCGCCGCCGTGGCGGGGCTGCCCGCGCTGCTCGCGCTGGTCCCGGCGCTGGCACGGGTCCGGGCGGACGGCGTGCCGGTGTGGTGGACCGTCCTCGCGGCGGGCCTCCAGCCCCTCTGGGTGGTCACCGCCCTCTGGCAGCTGAAGCGCGCCGAACGCGCCGAACGCGCCGCCATCGCCCCTGCCGTCGCACCTTCGCGCGGGTCGGCCGAGCGCGGGGAGGCGGGGCGGCGGTGACCGGGGTCGCCGCCGCGGCGGCGCCGGTCGCGCTGCTCGCGGCGCTCGGGCTGACCGCCGCGCTCGGCGCGCGGGGCCGCCGCCGGGCCCGCACCGCCGCCGACTTCCTCGTCGCGTCCCGCGGCGTCACCCCGTGGTGGAACGCGTCGGCGGTGAGCGGGGAGTACCTGTCCGCCGCCGCCTACCTCGGCGCCGCCGGGCTCGTCCTCGCCTACGGCGCCGACATGCTGTGGCTGCCCGTCGCCGCGACCGCCGCGTACGTGCTGCTGCTCGCGTTCGTCACGGCGCCGCTGCGCCGGTCCGGCGCCTACACCGTGTCGGACTTCGCGGAATGGCGGCTCGGGTCCCGGGCCGTCCGGCGGATCGTCACCGGCTGCGTCTGCTGCGTCGGCTGGTTCTACCTGCTGCCGCAGTTCCAGGGCGCGGCCCTCACGCTGCGGGTGCTGACCGGCGCGCCCGGCTGGGCGGGCCCCGCCGTGGTCGTCGCGGTCGCGGTGGTCCTCGTCGCCTCGGGGGGGATGCGGAGCATCACCGCCGTGCAGGCCGTCCAGTTCTGGGTGAAGATCGTCGCGGTCGCGGTGCCCGCGGTGGCGCTCGCCGCGATGTGGCGGCTGGACGGCGCCCCCGACCCGCTCGACGGGGCGCCGCCGCGCTTCGAGCACGTCACGCGGGTGCGCGTCGCCGCCGACGCCGACGTCACGGTGCCCGCCGCAGTGACCGTCACCGCGCGCGGAAGCGTCGACGGCGCCCCCCGCGACGGCGGCCCGGTGCCGCTCGCGCCGGGACGGCACCGCGTCGGCGGCGGCACCGAGATCGTCTTCCCGGCGGGCGCCGCGGCGCCGCACGCGGAGCGGCTCCCCGTCCAGGACGGCGCCACCTGGTCCACGCCGTTCGCGCGCGGCGAGGAGCACGGCCTCTTCCGCACCTACTCGGCGCTGCTCGGCATCCTCCTCGGCACGATGGGGCTGCCGCACACCCTGATGCGCTTCTACACGAGCACCTGCGGGGCCGCCGCCCGGCGCACCGCCGCGTTCGTGCCCGTCCTGCTCACGCTGTTCTCCGTGTTCCCCGTCCTGTACGCGGCGCTCGGCCGCCTCTACGCGCCCGAGCTGCTGATGACCGGCGACACCGACGCGACCCTCCTCGCGCTGCCGCGGAGCATGCTGCCGGGACCCGCGGGCGCGCTGCTCACCGGAATCGTCGCCGCCGGGGCGTTCGCCGCGTTCATCTCCACGTCCTGCGGGATCGTCGTCGCCCTCGCCGGGACGATCTCGCAGTGCTCCCGCCGCCGCAGCGGCGTCACGGCGTTCCGGGGCGGGATCGTCGTGGCGCTCGCCGTGCCGCTAGCGCTGCTGCCGCTCGCCGGGACGCAGGGCGCCGCGACGCTGGTCACGACCGCGCTCTGCGTGTCGGCGTGCTCGCTGTGCCCGCTGCTCGTCCTCGGCATCTGGTGGCGCGGGCTCACCGCCGCCGGGGCCGCCGCCGGGCTCCTCGCGGGCGGCGGGACGGCCGTCGCCGCCGGGCTCGTCCGCGTGCTCGGCGGCGCCTGGCCGGGCTGGGCGGGCGCCGTCCTCGGCGAGCCCGCGGTCGTCGCCGCGCCGCTGGCCTTCGCCGTCATGGTCGGCGTCTCGCTGCTGACCCGGGGCCGCGTCCCGCGCCGGGCCGGACGGGCGATGATGCGGCTGCACCTGCCCGAGGACGCGCTCGCCCGCTGACCGTCCGGCAGTCATCGAAAATCGTGCGACGCCCCGTGGTGGACCGTTCCCAACGACCGTTCGTCCCGTCCCGCCGACCGCTCGTCGCATGGCTACGCTACGCATATCTCTGACTACCAACCGCTTACCGAGGGCAGGGTTTTCGCAGTACGGAGCGGTGGCACCACACCTCTAGAGTTCTCAGTGGCGCCACAAGCGCACCGCCCCGGAGGGCGGGCGGCGGGACGAAGGGCCGGAAGGCCGCCGCTCCCGGCGCGAACCTCCCACAAGAGCAAACCCGGAGATCCGGCCAACGCCAGTCGAAACGCCGGATCGTGCGTCGCTGGATCCCGTACCGGGGGGGTGGGATCCGGCGACCTGTGGCTCAGGCGTCGTCGGACAGTCGGGGGGTTGTCCGGCGGCGCCTGGGTCCGTTCTCGTCTGGACCCCCGCGCCCCGAACCCGGCGGGATCACTGGTCGCGGAGGCGTTTCAGGGTCGCGACGTCCTTGCCGTGGGGCTCCGGCGCCCGGCCCGGCGTCTCGATCAGGAACGGGACGCCCGCCGTCGCCGGGTGGCGGAACAGCTCCCCGAACGCGGCCTCGCCGATGTGACCGGCGCCGATGTTCTCGTGGCGGTCCCGGCCCGAGGCGCAGGGGTCCTTCGAGTCGTTGGCGTGGATCAGCTTGAGGCGTCCCTCGCCCACGGTGGCGACCAGCGCGTCGATCGTGTCCTTGACGCCGCCGGGCGCGGCCAGGTCGTGGCCCGCCGCGAAGGCGTGGCAGGTGTCGAAGCACACGCCGAGCTTCGGATGGTGCTCCAGCCGCTCGAAGAACGGGCCGAGCTCCTGGACCTTGGCGCAGAGCATGTTGTTCTGGCCCGCCATGGGTTCGAGGAGCAGGTCGGGGCCGTCGTCGGGGATCTCCTCCAGCAGCGGGAGGACGTGCTCGCGCACCTGGGCCATGGCCGCGTCGTAGGTCTGCGTCACCGACGAGCCGGTGTGGACGACGACCCCCCGCGCGCCGATCGCCCGCCCTCGCACGAGCGAGTGCCGGATGCTCGCGAGCGACTTCGCCAGCGTCTCGGGGTTCGGCGAGCCGACGTTGACCAGGTACGGCGTGTGCACGTACACGGGGACGTCGGCGCGGGCGCGGAGCTTCTCGTCCTCGGCGGGCCTGCCCGCGGGCTGCGCCCAGCCGCGCGGGTTGGCGACGAACACCTGGATCGCCTCGGCGCCGATGTCGGCCGCGTACTTCAGGCCGCCGGTCGCGAGGCCGCCCGCCACGGGCACGTGGCCCCCGACGGGGCTGGTGGGAGGGGCGATGGGTGAGGTCATGGCGGGTTCAGCCTATCCGCTCACGGCCCCCGCACGATCGTGACCGTGGACCCGCGCGGGGCCTCGCCGTCGCGCGGCGACTGGAAGCGGACGTTGTCGCCGCCGAAGCCCGTCACGTTGACGCGGAAGCCGGAGTCTTCCAGGGCCTTCTTCGCGTCGTCGACGCGGCGGCCGGTCAGGTCGGGGACGGGGATGCTCTGCTCGCCCCCGTCGTCGTCGCAGCCCCACTGGATCGGGCCCGCGTCGACGAGGCAGTCGCGCTTGTTGACGACGAGCGTGACCTCGTCGCCCCGGGACACGCCCTCGCCCTCGGCCGGGTTCTGCTCGACCACGCTGTTCGACGGCTTCCCGTCGACCTTCTTCTTCTCGACCTTGACGTTCAGGCCCATCGAGCGGAGCCGGTTGGCGGCGGTGTCGCCGTCCTGGCCGATCAGGCCGGGCATCGACATGCCGGTGGACAGGATGATGCCGACCGGCTCGTCGGGGGAGCGGCGCTCGCCCGCGTCGGGGTCGGTGCCGATGACCCTGTCGCGTTCGACGGTCTGGGACGGAGTGCTGGTCGTCCGCCCGACCTTGAAGCCCTCGTCCTCCAGGGTCTGCTTCGCCTCGGGGAGGGACTTGCCCGACACGTCCGGCACCTTGCGGGGCGTGATGCCACGGGACGGTGTCAGCGTCACCGTCGCGCCACTGGCGACGCGGGACCCGGCGGCCGGGTCGGTCTTCACCACGTCGCCCTTGTGGACGCGGTCGTCGTACACGGCCTTCGCGGTGCGGACCTTCAGGCCGGAGCTCTCCAGCCGGTCGCGGGCGTCGGTGAGCTTCATCCCGACGATGGACCGCGGGACGTGCTCGTACTGCCCGGACGTCTGGTACCACACCGCCCAGCCCAGGATGATCGCCGCGACGGTGCCGAGCGCGACCAGGACGTACCGGCCGGTCAGCGCGCCGATCGCGCGGTCGGCGCGGGTCCGCTCGGCGGCGGGGGCGTACTCGCGCGGCAGCGTGGCGGCGTCGAGGACGGCCGTGCGCCCGCCCGCCGGCGGGCCCATCGGCGGGGTCTCCAGCACGCTGGTCTCGGTGCGGGACGCCTCCTCGATCCGCCGGTCGATGTCGCGCGGCAGGCCGCCGAACACCTCGGCGACCTCGGCGAGGTACTGGTTGGCGTCCCGGGGGCGGCGGTCCGGGTCGTGGCTCGTCGCGTCCGTGACCAGCTCGTCGACCCGGAGCGGGATGCCGGGGACGACGCTGGACGGCGCCGGGACCTTCTCGTTGACGTGCTGGAACGCGACGGCGAGCGGCGTGTCGCCCCGGTGCGGGAGCCGCCCGGTGAGCAGCTCGAACAGCATCACCCCGGCCGCGTACACGTCGGAGCGGACGTCGGCGTCGCCGGTCATGACCTGCTCGGGGGCGAGGTAGCCGACCGTCCCGATGATCACGCCGGTCTTGGTCATCTTGCTCGCGGTCTCGGCCCGGGCGAGCCCGAAGTCGGCGACCTTGACCTGGCCGTCCTCGGTGATCAGGACGTTCTCGGGCTTGACGTCGCGGTGCACGAGCCCGGCCCGGTGCGCGGCGCCGAGCGCGGCGAGCACCGGCTGCATGATCTCCAGCGCGGCGCGCGGGCCGAGCCGGCCGAGCGAGCCGAGCGCGTCGCGGAGCGTGTGCCCGGCGACGTACTCCATCACGAGGAAGACGTGCTCGCCGTCGGTGCGCTGGTCGTAGACGGCGACGACGTTCGGGTGGGACAGCGCGGCGGCGGCCTTGGCCTCGCCGATGAAGCGGGCGACGAAGTCCTCGTCGGCGGCGAGCCCGGCGTGCATGATCTTGATCGCGACGACCCGGTCGAGCCGGATGTCGCGGGCCACGTAGACCGTCGCCATGCCGCCCCGCGCGACGCGGGACTCAATGCGGTAGCGCCCGTCGAGCACCCGCCCGACGAGGGGATCGGCACCCGTCGCGTCCATCGGTGCGAGTTTACGGCCCGGTCAGACGTGGTCTCATCAGTCGTGAGTATGAGCATCGACGAGCCCGGGGTCCGTCCCCGGTGGGACGGGCGGGGCGGACGGGTCCACCGGGGCGCGCCGCCGCAGCGGCCGGGTGCTGCGGGATACGGCCACGCCGCCGAGGCACAGCAGCCCGCCGGCGAGCGTGATGAGCCCGGGGACCTCGCCGAGGAACAGCCACGACATGAACACGACGATCGCGGGCACGGCGTAGGTGGTGGCGCCCATCTTCCCGGCGGACGTCCGGGCCAGCGCGTACCCCCAGGTGGTGAACGCGATCGCGGTGGGGAAGACGCCCAGGTAGACGACGTTGAGGGTGGCGCTCGCGGGAGCGTCCGCGGCCTGGGAGACGAGCTGCCCGGCGAACGGCAGCGTGGCCGCCGTGCCGATCGCGCAGCCGAACGTGGTGAACTGCAGCGCGGAGGCGTGCCGCAGCGCGGGCTTCTGGCTGACGACGCCCGCCGCGTAGGTGACGGCGGCGGCGACGCAGAGCAGGACGCCGCCGACGGAGGAGTTCCCCTCCCCGGACATCGACAGCCCGACGACGGCGGCGCCCGCGAACGACACCACGAGGCCCGCCAGCAGCCGGGACGACAGGCCCTCCTTCAGCAGCCAGCCGCCGAGCAGGGCGATCAGGATCGGGCCGATGTTGACGACGAGCGCGGCGGTCCCGGCGTCCACGAGCTGCTCGCCCCAGTTCAGCGCCACCATGTACGCGCCGAACCACAGGACGCCCGCCGTGACGATGCCGGGCCACGCCTGCCTGGGCGGCAACCCCTCCCGCCGGACGAGCAGCAGCGCGCCGAGGACGATCGTCCCGGCGAGGAGGCGGCCGAGGGCGAGGGCGCCCGGGCTGTACTCGGCGCCCGCGCTGCGGATCGAGACGAAGGCCGAGGCCCAGAGGACCACCGTGACCGCGGCCGCGGCGATCGCGAGCTTGCCTGAGGCGGGGTTCTCGTGCTGCATGTCACGCACCTTAGGTATGGGACGTTTCCATGAACACCGAAGGGACGTGCCAGGTTGCGGCACGCGGACCCGGGGGTGGACGGCCCCAGTCTCCGTCCGTCCACTGTTCAGGTCCAGCGAATATTGCTGCAACCAAACCTTTAGCGCTGCTACGACGTCGCGAGGCCCTCGAACGGCGAGGACGCCTGCGCGTAGCGGCGCTTCGGGATGCGCCCGGCCAGCCGCGCGAGCCGTCCGGCCTCGACCGCGTGCCGCATCGCCGCCGCCATCCGCTCCGGGTGCCGCGCGCGGGTGACGGCCGTCGCGAGCAGGACGGCGTCGCAGCCGAGCTCCATCGCGAGGGCCGCGTCCGACGCGGTGCCGAGCCCCGCGTCCAGGATCACCGGGACGCCCGCCCGCTCGACGATCAGCTCGATGTTGTGCGGGTTGCGGATGCCGAGGCCGGACCCGATCGGCGAGCCGAGCGGCATCACCGCCGCGCACCCGATCTGCTCCAGCCGCCGCGCGAGGACGGGGTCGTCGTTGGTGTACGGCAGGACGACGAACCCGTCCGCGACCAGCTGCTCGGCGGCCTCGACCAGCTCGATCGGGTCGGGCAGCAGGGTGCGCTCGTCCGCGATCACCTCCAGCTTCACCCAGGACGTGCCGAGCGCCTCCCGGGCGAGCTTCGCGGTCAGGACGGCCTCGCCCGCCGTGAAGCAGCCCGCCGTGTTCGGCAGCACCCGGATCCCGCACTCGGACAGGACGTCCAGCACCGAGCCCCGCGCGGACGGGTCGACGCGCCGCATCGCGACCGTGGTCAGCGCCGTCCCGGACGCGGCGAGCGCCGCGCGCAGCACGCTCATGCTCGGCGCGCCCCCGGTCCCCATGATCAGCCGGGACCCCAGCTCCTCGCCCGCGATGACCAGCCTGTCGTCGTCCACCCCTCAACCTCCCTGAACCGCTGTGAGCACTTCCAGCCGGTCGTCGTCGCCCAGCCGCGTCGTCTCCCACGCCGAGCGGCGGACCACCTCGTCGTTCAGCGCGGCGGCGACGCCGGCTCCGGCGGCCGTCACGGACGCGACGGCCTCGGCCACGGTCGCGCCGTCCGGCAGGTCGCGCGGCTCGCCGTTGACGATCACCTTCATGAGGTCACCTCGGGAGAGAAGCGGTCGGGTGCGAACGGGGCGGCGACGTCGGGGACGGGGGCGTCCAGCAGCGTCGCGGCCAGGATGTCGGCGCTGACCGGGGTGAGCAGCACGCCGTTGCGGAAGTGCCCGGTGCCGACGTACAGGCCGGGCAGCGCGGTCGGGCCCATCACCGGCGCGTTGTCCGGGGAGCCGGGGCGCAGGCCCGCCGACACCTCGGCGAACTCCAGCTCGGTGATGCCGGGGAGCAGCTCGCGGGCGTCCCGCAGCAGCTCCCACAGCCCGCCCGCCGTGACGCGGGTGTCGAAGCCCAGCTCCTCCTGGGTGGCGCCGACGACGACCTCGCCGTCCGCGCGGGGAACCAGGTAGACCGACGAGCCCTTCACGATGCCGCGGGTGGAGCGGGCGATGAACGGCGTCCGCGCGCGGAGCCGGATCACCTGCCCCTTCACCGGACGGACGGGTGGAACGGTCCCGGACGGCAGCCCGTCGAGGTCGCCGGACCAGGGGCCCGCCGCGAGCAGGACGCGGTCGGCGCGCAGCTCCGTCCCGTCGTCGAGCCGGACGCCGACGGCGGCGTCGCGCTCGACGAGGAGCCCGGCCGCGCGCCGCCGGACGAGCCGGACGCCGGTCCGCTCGCCCGCCGCGAGCAGCGCGGGGGTGAGCCGGCGCGGGTCGATCGAGCCGTCCTCGGGGGCGAGCAGCCCGCCGCGCACGCCGGGCGCGAGCATCGGCTCGGCGCGGCGGCACTCGCGGCCTGTCAGCGCCTCGACGGGGATGCCGAGGCTCTCCTGGAAGCGGCGCAGGTCGTCCAGGTGCCCGAGGTCGTCGGCGTCGAACGCGACCTCGATGATCCCGTCCGTCCGGTACCCGGTGCCGAGGCCGGTCAGGTCCTCCAGTTCGGCGACGAACGCGCCGTACCGCTCGCGGGACGCGAGGCCGAGCCGCAGCAGCGGCTCCTCGCCGTAGGTCAGCTCGCTGACCGGGGTGAGCATCCCCGCGGCGACCGCCGACGCGCCGCTCGCGGGCTCGGGGTCGACCAGCGTGACGGCCGCGCCGCCCGCGGCGGCCCGCCAGGCGGTGGCGAGGCCGATGACCCCGGCCCCGACGATCACGATCTCCATGCGCGCTCCCTTCGCCGGCATGATCCGGATCAGGTCGTGGCGGTCGGCGGCCCGTTCCAGCCGCCCTCTCAGCCCGGTCGTACCGGACTCCCGCGCTCTGTGCCGTTTTAGCTGGTTCACACCTTAGTCCCCCGGGTCATGTGCGCCTGTCTGGACAGGCGCCCAGTTCCGGAGGGGCGCCCGTTAGGGTGACCTTCATGGACAGGGTCATCGTCGTCGGCGGCGGGCTCGCCGGGGTGCGCGCCGTGGAGTCGCTGCGGAGCAGGGGGTACGAGGGCGGGCTGACGCTCGTCTCGGCGGAGCGGCACCTGCCCTACGACCGGCCCCCGCTGTCCAAGGCGGTCCTCGCGGGGGAGTCCGACGACACGACCGTCGACGCCGACTGGGACGCCCTGCGCGCCGACCTGCTGCTCGGCGAGCGCGCCACCGGCCTGCGGCTGGACGAGCGCGGCGGCGTCGTGGCGTCCACGGCGGGCGACCTGCCGTTCGACGGCCTCGTCATCGCGACCGGGGCCGTCCCGATCACGCTGCCGGGGGACGGCCCGCAGCACGTCCTGCGCACCATCGACCAGGCGCGCGACCTGCGCTCCCGGCTCGTCGAGGGCGCCCGCATCGTGATCGTCGGCGCGGGCTGGATCGGCGCGGAGGTCGCCACCGCCGCCGCGAAGAAGGGCTGCGCGGTCACCGTCGTCGAGGCCGCGGACGCCCCGCTCGCCGGCGCGCTCGGCCCCGAGGCGGGCGCGCACACCGCCCCCTGGTACACCGAGGCGGGCGTCGAGTTGCGCACCGGCGTCAAGGTCGCGGAGGTCCGGGACGGCGGGCTCGTCCTCGCGGGCGGCGGCCGGATCGACGCGGACGAGGTCGTCACCGGCGTCGGCGTCCGTCCCGACCTGTCCTGGCTGGACGGCTCCGGCCTGCTGCTGGAGCGCGGCATCGTCACCGACGGCTCGTTCCGCACCTACAGGGGGGCCGAGGAGCCCGGCGCGCTCCGCCCCGACGTCGTGGCCGTCGGCGACTGCGCCGCCTGGTGGTCGGCCCGGTACGGGCGGCGGCTCCTCGTCGAGCACTGGGACGTCGCCCTCAACGCTCCGGACGTGGCCGCCGCGTCCCTCCTCGGCCAGGACGCCGTGTACGACACCGCCCCCTATTTCTGGTCCGAGCAGTTCGGGCGCATGGTGCAGTACGCGGGCAGCCACGCGGCGTCCGAGCGGACGGTGCTGCGCGGCGACCCGTCCGGCCGGAAGTGGACGCTGGCGTGGCTGACCGGCGACCGGCTCGACGCGGTCCTCGCCGTGGACCGGCCGCGCGACCTCGTCCAGGCGCGGCGCGTGATCGCCGCCGGGACGCCGGTCGACCCGGACGCGCTCGCCGATCCGGACGTCCCCGTCCGGCAGGCCGCGCGGGGATAGCGCGGCTGGGCGGTACGCGCATCGCGCGTCCCGCGCAGACGTTACGGCTGTTCAGGGGGTTTGATTCTTCCGAAGGCGTGGTAGCAAGGGGGCGTGACGCAGATGCACGCAACCGTTGACAGCGCACTGGACCCCCGGACCGACGCCCTCGCGGGCGAGTGGCTCTCCCTCAAGGAGGCCGCCGCGCGACTCGGGATCAAGCCCAACCGGATCAAGCAGCTCATCAGCGAGCACCGCCTGCTCGCCGTCCGCCGCGAGGGCGAGCCCCAGGTGCCCGCCGCGTTCATCAAGGACGGCCAGGTGATCAAGGGCCTGCCCGGCACGCTGACGCTCCTGTCGGACGCGGGGTTCGACGACGTCGAGACGATCCGCTGGCTGTTCACCGCCGACGACACCCTGCCCGGCACGCCCGTGGACGCGCTCACCGAGAACCGGGGGACCGAGGTCCGCCGCCGCGCCCAGGCGATGGCCTTCTAGACCGGCCTTCTAAACCGGCCTTCCAGACCGGCCGTTGCAGGCCGCGGAGCCGCTCAGGGCGGCACCCGCGGCAGACCGACCACCACGCACGTGACACGATCGCGGGGTCGCGCGGAACTCCCGCGCGGCCCCGCGACCTCATGGAAGGGCCGACGTGTCCAGGCATCTCCCCGGCGAGCGCGCCGTCGCGCTCCGCGCCCGCCTCGGCAGGGCCCGCCTCTACCTCTGCACCGACGCCCGCGAGCGCCAGGGGGACCTGCCCGACTTCCTCGACGCCGCCCTCGCGGGGGGCGTCGACATCGTCCAGCTCCGGCAGAAGGGCCTGGAGGCCCGGCGGGAGATCGCGCACCTGGAGGTCTTCCGGGACGCGTGCGACCGGCACGGCGCGCTGCTCGCGGTGAACGACCGGGCGGACGTGGCGCACGCCGTCCGCGCCGACGTGCTGCACCTCGGCCAGGACGACCTGCCCGTCCCCGCCGCCCGCGAGATCGTCGGCGGCGACCCGCTGATCGGCCGGTCCACGCACTCGGACGGGCAGGCGTCCGCGGCCGCCGCCGAGCCGGGCGTCGACTACCTCTGCGCGGGCCCGGTGTGGCCGACGCCGACCAAGCCGGGCCGCTCGGCGCCGGGCCCGCCGCTGCTGAAGCACGTCGCGGAACGCCGTCCGACCCGGCCGTGGTTCGCGATCGGCGGGATCGACCTCGGCAACCTCGACGAGGTCCGCGCGGCGGGCGCGAGCCGCGTCGTGGTCGTCCGGGCGATCACCGAGGCGGACGATCCGGGCGCCGCGGCGGCGGAGTTCGCCCGCCGCCTCGCGCCCTGACCCTTGTCCTCGCGCCCTGACCCTTGTGCTCGCGCCCTGACCCTTGTGCTCGCGCCCTGACCCTTGTGCTCGCGCCCTGACCCTTGTCATGGTTTGACCCGGATCACAGTGCGCCCCGGTGCGCGATCGCCCACAATGGAGATCATGAGCGTGGGACCCGACGACGAGCGGCCGGTCGAGCTGGACGACGACCTGGAGATCCTGCCCGACCAGACCTCCGACGACACCGACACGGGCTGGGGCGAGTGGCGCTCCGGCGGAGGCGACGACGACCGCCTCCTGGAGGACCGTCCGCCGCACTGGTGAACCCCGGCGGCCCGGCGGTCGGGGCGGCCGGTTTCAGAAGAGCATGCCGAGTGCGAAGCCGGACACGACGACGGCCGCGAGCGCGACCATCATCCGCCAGCGGTAGCGGGGGATGCGGGTCGGGCGCGGCTTCGGCGCGGGCCCGTGCCCCTCGCGCAGCGCGCGGATGAGCTGCGCGGCGGTCGGCCGCGCGGCGGGGTTCTTGTCCAGGCAGCGGGCGACGAGGTCGCGCAGCGGGCCGTCCAGCCCGCCGAGGTCGGGCCGCCGGGACGTGACGCGCCGCATCACCGCCGCGCTCGGCCCGGTGCCGAACGGCGGGCGCCCCGTCGCGGCGAACACCATGGTCGCGCCCCAGGCGAACACGTCGGCGGGCGGGCCGACCGGCTCGTCCTCGACCTGCTCCGGGGCCAGGTAGGCGGGCGACCCGCCCGGCGCGTCCGGGTCGCGGGCGTCGACGACCTTGGCGCCGTCCGGGGTCAGCAGGACGTTGGCGGGCCGGAGGTCGCCGTGCGCGACCCCGGCGCGGTGCAGCGCGTTGAGCGCCGCCGCCGTCCGCCCCGCGACCTTGCGGAGCTGCGGCGCGGGCAGCGGACCGCGATCCTCGACGACCTGCTGCAACCGGGGGCCCTCGGCGTCCCGTCCGACGACGTAACCGCCGCTCGCGGGACGTCCCTGCGGCGGCCGCGCCGCCTTGCCCGTGCGTCCGGGATGGGGGGACCTGGCCGCGCCGCCGGGGCGCGCCGGACGGGCGTCGCGCGGACGCCCGGGGTTCGTCCTCCCGCGGGAGGTGTCGTGCGGCACTGGGGGACTCCGACTCGGCGGGGACGGACGAAGATCTCCCTAATTTGTACCGTGTCAATGGAACGTTCGAGTGCCGAACCCCAATCTTCCGGGGCCCTTTGTTACGTAACGCGGGTGGTCGCGGCCACCGCGAGGGCGGAGAGGGCCTCGTGGGCCTCCGTCGTGATGGGGGCGGCCTCCAGGGCCTTCTCGGCCTCGCCCAGGTAGCGTTCGATCATCGCCTCGCAGGCGGTGAGGCCGCCGGTCTCCTGGATGATCGCGCGCAGCTCGTCCACACCGGGGCGGTCGAGGTCCGGGTCGCCGAGGCGGCGCCGCAGGGCCGCCGCCTGCGGCGCGGAGGCGCGCTCCAGGGTGAGGGCGATCAGCACGGTCCGCTTGCCCTCGCGCAGGTCGTCGCCCGCGGGCTTGCCGGTCTCGGCGGGGTCGCCG
This sequence comes from Actinomadura syzygii, assembly GCF_008085905.1. GTDB lineage: Bacteria > Actinomycetota > Actinomycetes > Streptosporangiales > Streptosporangiaceae > Spirillospora > Spirillospora syzygii. The sequence continues at coordinate 93,719 of NZ_VSFF01000011.1, forward strand.
AACACGCCGAGGACGTCGTCGCGTAGCTGGAAGGCGATGCCGAGCGGCAGGCCGTAGGAGGCGAGCGCGGAGATCACGTCGGGACGGGCCCCGGCGAGGGCCGCGCCGAGGTGCAGCGGGCGCTCGATCGTGTACTTGGCGCTCTTGTACTCGACCACCCGGAGCGCCGTGCTGACGCTCGCCTCGCCGCGCGTCCCTTCCAGCATGTCGAGGTACTGGCCGCACATGACCTCGGTGCGCATCAGGTCGTAGACGGCCCGGCCCCGGCCGCGGACGGCGTCGGCCAGGCCGCAGGTCTCGAACATCTCGCCCGACCAGGCGAGGCACAGGTCGCCGAGCAGGATCGCGGCGCCGCCGCCGAACGCCTCCCCGTCGCCCGGCCAGGACTGCGCGCGGTGCAGCGCCTCGAACCGGCGGTGGACGGACGGCTGCCCCCGCCGCGTGTCGCTGGAGTCCATCACGTCGTCGTGGATCAGGGCGCTCGCCTGCAGCAGCTCCAGCGAGGCCGCGGCCGTGACGATGTCCGGGCCGTCCGCGCCGCCCGCCGCGCGCCACCCCCAGTAGCAGAACGCCGGGCGGAGCCGCTTGCCCCCGCCGAGGAGGGCGTCGAGCGCGGACATCAGCGGCGCGAGGTCGCCGCTGATGCGGAGGAGGGCGGGGCGCTGCCGGTCGACGAAGGCCAGGAGCGCCTCGTCGACCTCGCGGCGGATGCGGCTGGTCGACATGCCGAGATCGTATCCACCTGGGCGGATCCAACCGTCCGCCGAAAACGTGAGATGTCACTAAATCTTCAGAAATGCGGACATAACGCCCGTGCGGTGTGTTGAGGGTCACCCGGATCGGAAGGGCGCGAGGCCCTCGGGGGGCTTCTGTAGGCTTGGGGAATGCCACGTCTCCGCCCAGAACGTCCGCCGACCGTCCGCGAGCTGCTGGCCTCGGGCGGCCGGTCGTTCTCGTTCGAGTTCTTCCCGCCGAAGACCGACAAGGGCGCGCGGAACCTGTGGCGCGCGATCCGCGAGCTGGAGTCGCTGCACCCGACGTTCGTGTCCGTGACCTACGGCGCGGGCGGCGGCACCCGCGACAAGACCGTCGACATCGTCGAGCGGATCGCGACCGACACCACGCTCACCCCCGTCGCGCACTTCACCGCCGTGAACCACTCCCAGGCCGAGCTGCGCAACCTCATCGGCCGGTTCGCCGCCGCCGGCGTCCGGAACGTCCTCGCGCTGCGCGGCGACCCGCCCGGCGACCCGATGGGGGAGTGGGTCAAGCACCCGGAGGGCGTCGAGTACGCCGCCGACCTCGTCCGGATGATCCGGTCCTACGGCGACTTCTGCGTCGGCGTCGCCGCGTTCCCCTACAAGCACCCGCGCTCGGCCGACATCGACGGCGACACCCGCCACTTCGTCGAGAAGTGCCGCGCGGGTGCCGACTACGCGATCACGCAGATGTTCTTCCGCGCCGACGACTACTTCCGGCTCCGCGACCGCGTCGCCGCCGCGGGCTGCGACGTGCCGATCCTGCCGGGCATCATGCCGGTCACGCAGCTCAGCACGATCGAGCGGTCCGAGCAGCTGTCCGGCGCGCCGTTCCCGCCGGAGGTGCGGGCCCGGTTCGAGGCCGTCGGCGACGACCCGGAGGCGGTCCGCCGCCTCGGCATCGAGCACGCCGCCGAGCTGTGCCGGGAGCTGCTCGACCAGGACGCGCCCGGCATCCACTTCATCACGTTCAACAAGTCGACGGCGACGCGCGAGGTCTACTCGCTGGTCGACGGGGCCGGGTACGGCGCGAGGGGCAGCGTCCCGCCCATGACCGCGTAGCGGGGCCCGCCGCCGGGGAACTCGAAGTCCGTCAGCAGGTCGACCATGCCGACGGAACGGTACAGGGTGCGGGCGGGCGTGTCCGGCCGCCGCTCCAGCGTGGACAGCACGACCGTCCGCTGCGGCCGCCCCTCGCACAGCGCGTTCAGCAGCGCCCGGCCGAAGCCCCGGCCCTGGGCGTCCGGATGGACGTGCAGCTCCGCGACCTCGAAGGCGTCCTCCAGCCAGGACTCCGCGTGATCAGGGCCGCCGCGGTCGGCGAGCGCGCGGTACACGACGTCGTGCCACCACTGGCCGGGCGCCCCGCGGAACCCGTACGCGAACCCGTGGACGCCGCCCGCCAGCACGGGCAGCGCGCCGCGCCGCTCGACCACGAACGCGCGGAACCCGGGGTGGGCGGCGTGCCGCTCCATGATGGTGTGGCGTCCCGGAAGCTGCTCCCTCGGCGGGGCCATCGCGGCGGCGTACACGTCCAGCATGGGGCCGAGCCTGCGTAGGAAGGCGCGTTCGTCGATCTCGCGCAGCTTCAGGTCCCTCACCCGACAGAGACTAGACCCGGGCGACCGTCCGCTGCGTCGCGGAGAGCCGGTCGTAGATGTCCCAGAGGATGCGGTCGGCGGCCTTCTTCAGCGTGCCGCGCTCGGTGTCGAGCCGGCCGCCCCACTCGCGCGCCTCCGGGCCCAGCCAGGCGTCCGTCCCGCCGAGGGTCCGCACGGGCGGGTCGAGGGCGCCGCGGAGGCGGTCGATGCTGCCGTAGGCGTCGGCGTACGCGCGGTAGAGGTGCTCGTAGTCCGGGTTCGGACGCTCGTCCGGGGACAGCTGCGCGGCGGCCGCGCCGGTCAGCGGCGGCGGAAGGCTTCCGGGGGGCGGTGGAGCGGCCATGGCGACCTCACATCCGGGGGCTCGGGGGCCGGGGGCTCAGGCGACGTCGGCGGCGTGCGGGCGCGGGCCGATCCGGGCGAGCGCCTCCCGCGCCCGCGGGCTCAGGTCGGCCCCGGCCAGCACCTGGACGGCGACCGGGCGCACCCCCGCCCGGTCGGCCTCGGCGAGGAAGGCGCGCAGCCAGCGCGCGTCCATGGTCATGTGGTGGCTGGACACGCCGAGCGCCTCCTGCACGGCCCTCACCTTCGCCTCGTCGCCGTGCGCCGCCTTGAGCAGGGCCGCCGCGCCCGCCGGGCCGAGGCGCTCGTACAGCGCCCCGGTGTAGTCGGGGTCGTCGGCGTTGGCCTTCAGGTGCCGCCACACCGGGTCGGGGACGGGCCGTCCGTCCCGGATCGAGGCGACCACGGCCAGCGCGTCGGTCCTGGCGGCTTTGGTCGCGGCCTTGCGGTCGGGGAAGTTGCCGATGTCCCCGGCGCCGCGCGGCGTCGGTGCGTGCTGGGACGGCCCGCGCGGCGGCTGGACGGACTTCGGCGGTTTCGCCGGCTGCGGCGTCCGGGTCCCCGGCGTCGGCGCGGGGGTGGGCGCGGGCGGCGCGTCCACCTCGCCGCCCGGGGACGGGTGCGTGACCGCGTAGTTGTAGCGCCGGGTCAGCATTTCGAGCTGCTCGGCGGCCCACCGCGCGACCTCGTCCGCCTGCCGGTACCCGGCCGTCGGGACCCCCGGCGGCGGACGGTGCCCGTTCAGCCAGCCCTGGATCGCGTTCTGCGCGTCCTGGAGCTGCCTGATCACCTGGTCCAGCGCGGGCGGGTCGATCCCCCTGAACTGCGGGTCGCGGGCGCCCGGACCGGTGCGCATCTGCCCGCCGCCCATCTGCGCGCCCATCGACCCTCCCGGAGGTCACCGTTCGGCGTTGTCCGACTCCCCAGAATCACACCCTGCTCAGCGGCTGTCGAGTGCTTCGCGCACGGACGCCTCGTCTCGTGCCACGACGGCGGCGTCCCCGGACAGGACGATCGGCCGCTGGATCAGCACCGGGTTCGCCACCATGACCTCGATCCACCGGGCCCGGTCGCGGTCGAGGTCCTTGAGCCCGAGCTCCTTGGCGACCGGCTCGTTCAGGCGCGCCACGTCCCACGGCTCGGCGCCGATCCGCGTGAGGACGGCGTCGAACTCCTCCGCCGTGGGCGGGTCGTCCAGGTAGCGGCGCTCGGTGTACTCGACGCCCGCCGCGTCCAGCGCGGCCTTCGCGGCGCGGCTCTTCGAGCAGCGCGGGTTGTGCCAGATCTCCATGTCGGCCATTCTCGTCACTCCACTTCGGCTGCGGCGCCCCCGGTGATCCGCAGCAGTTCCTCGTACGACGTCGGGAAGACGGTGTGGGGATGCCCGCCCGCCGCCCAGACCCGGTCGTACCGTTCCAGCCAGACGTCCACGAGGGTACGGATCGGCGCGGGGTGGCCGAGCGGGGCCACGCCGCCGATCGGCTGCCCGGTCGCCTCCCGGACGAACTCCGGCGACGCCCGCCTCACCTTCGCCGCTCCCACCAGCGCCGCGACCTTCGCCGTGTCGACCCGGTGCGCGCCGCTCGTCATGACGAGGAGGGGCGCCCCGTCCGCGTCGAACACCAGGCTGTTGGCGATCGCGCCCACCTCGCAGCCGAGCTGCTCGGCGGCGGCCTGCGCCGTCCGCGCGGAATCGGGCAGTTCGACGATGGCTCCGGTCGCGCCATGGTCCAGCAGGGCCTTTGCGACGATTTCGGCATTCGGATGCATGGGTAGCACTTTAAGGTCGCCTCATGCGAGGGAGACCGATCGACGTGCGGAAGACCGCGGTACTGGTGGCCGGGGCCGTCCTGCTGGCGGCCTGCAACGGGACGGACGAGGCGGCGCCCCCGCCGCCGAAGGTCTCACCGTCCTCGAAGCCCGCGGGCCCCGCCCAGACGCCCACCCCGACGCCCACGCCTACGCATCGCAAGCTGAAACCGGGTGCGAAGGGGGCCGACGTCGAGGCGCTGCAGAGCCGCCTCAAGGAACTGCACTACGACCCGGGGAAAGTGGACGGGAAGTACGGGGTGTCCACGCAGATGGCCGTGTGGGCGTTCCAGGGGGTCAACCGGCTCAAGCAGAAGAGCACGCTGACCGCCTCCTTCTGGAAGGCCCTGGACGCGCCCAAGGAACCGCGTCCGATGGCCAAGAAGCGCGAGAAGGACCGGGTTGACGTCGACCTCCGGCGGCAGTACCTCGTCCTCTACAAGGACGGCGCGCCGCGCCTCATCTCGCACATCTCGTCCGGCTCGGGGGAGCGCTACTGCGCGAAGGACCGGGGCGCCAAGGTCCCGCGCTGCCGCTACGCCACGACCGGCACCGGCGACTTCCGGACCGGACGCCGCGCCTCCGGCTGGGAGACCTCGCCCCTCGGACAGCTCTACAACCCCATCTACTTCAACGGCGGCATCGCCTTCCACGGCGCCCTGGACGTGCCCGACTACCCCGCCTCGCACGGGTGCGTCCGGATGCCGATGCACATCGCCGAGTACCTCCCCGGCATCCTCGGGACGAACGTTCCAGTGCACGTCAGACGGCCTTCCTGAGGAACTGTCCGACCCGCCTGTTCCACTGCTGTCAAGCCCGCTGACCTGCGGGACACGACACACGTTCGAACACGTTGACGAATCGCCGGGCGGGCGCTTTACTGGGAATGCGTCGAACTTATGTTCGACGTGGTGCGGGACTCGCGGCCCGCGCCAGGGCGACGTCCCCGCCGGGGCATGCGGTGCTCCGGCGGGACGGACGGCCGGGCGGAGTGAGGGGAAGCTCTCCGCCCGGCCGGCCCGAGCCCCGGAAGGAGGCAGACCATGTCCGGAACGATGACCGCGCGCGGGGCCCACCCGGCCGCGCAGGTCCATTCGGCCGCGGCGTCCGCGCCGCCGCCGAGCCCGCGCCACCGTCCGCTGCCCGCCCCCCGCCCGGCGCACACCGCCGCCGGCCAGTTGCACGCCGCCCGCATGGGCCTCGCGGAGGCGGCCGAGGCCACCTCGCCCGCCGTCCGCTACGTCTGCGCCCACCTGGCCGCGCTGCGCGCCGCCGCCGCGGTGCTGGCGTCCAAGGACCCGCTGGAGACCCACCGGCGCGGACGTCCGCGCAGCGTGTGGGTGCTGCTGCCCGAGGCGGAGCCCGCGCTGCGCGAGTGGGCCGCCTTCTTCGCCGCCGGCGCCGACAAGCGCGCCGCCGCCGAGGCGGGCCTGCCGCGCGCCGCCACCCCGCGCGAGGCCGAGGAGCTGCTGCACGACGCCGAGGTCTTCGTCACCCTCGTCGAGGACACCCTCGGCATCACCAGCCAGCCGACGCTGCCCGTCCCCGAGGCGGGCTGACCTCACCGGAGGCCGTCCCCCTCCCCGGGGCGGCCGCACCGGGGGCCGGGGCGCCCGTCCCGCCCGGCCTCACCACCGGCGGCGGCCCGCCCCGGCCCCCACCGACCAGCCCTTCGCCGACGCGTCGGCGAAGGGCTCAGTGCGGTGTGGGTGGGGACCCCGGTCCTGGGCGGTGGGGGGCGGGAGCATAGCGTCGGGGGCGGTAGGGCCGCCGGAGCGGTGGGCCTCCGTGGAATCCTCCGAGCCCCGAGGAGACGCCGTGCACGATCGAGACGCCCTCTACATCGATGGAGCCTGGACGAGCCCGCAGGGCGGCGGCGTCATCGCCGTCGAGAACCCCGCCACCGAGGAGACGCTCGGCACCGTGCCGGAGGGGACGGCCGAGGACGCCGACCGGGCCGTCCGCGCCGCCCGCGCCGCGCTGCCCGCCTGGTCGGCGACGTCCTACGCCGAGCGGGCCGAGTACCTCGGACGGCTCCGCGACGCCCTCGCGTCCCGCACCGACGACATCGCCCGGACGATCGCGAGCGAGGTCGGCACCCCCATGCGCCTCGCGACCCGCGTCCAGGCGGGGCTGCCGCAGACCGTCGTCGGGTCGTACGCCGAGCTGATCGCGGGCGGCCTGCCGGAGGAGCGGATAGGCAACTCGCTGGTGGTCCGGGAACCGGCCGGGGTCGTCGCCGCGATCACGCCGTGGAACTACCCGCTGCACCAGATCACCTGCAAGCTGGCGCCCGCGCTCGCGGCCGGCTGCACGATCGTGATCAAGCCGAGCGAGGTCGCGCCGCTGGTCTCCTACCTGCTGATGGACGCCGTCCACGAGGCCGGGATCCCGGCGGGCGTGGTCAACCTCGTCCCCGGGTACGGGCCGGTCGTCGGGGAGGCGCTCGCCGCCCATCCCGAGGTGGACATGGTGTCGTTCACCGGCTCGGTGCGGGCCGGGTCCCGGGTCGCCGAGCTGGCCGCCGGGACGATCAAGAAGGTCGCGCTGGAGCTCGGCGGCAAGTCCGCCAACGTCATCCTGGACGACGCCGACCTGAGGACCGCGGTGAAGGTCGGCGTCGCCAACGCCTACCTGAACGGCGGCCAGACCTGCACCGCCTGGACGCGGATGCTCGTCCACCAGGACCTCTACGAGCAGGCCCTCGACCTCGTGAAGGGCGCCGCCGAGGGGTACGCGCCGGGCGACCCGCTCGACTCGTCGACCCGGCTCGGGCCGCTCGTGTCCAAGACCCAGCTCGAACGGGTGCGGGGCTTCATCGACACCGGCGTCGCCGAGGGCGCGCGCGTCGTCACCGGCGGGACGGCCGCGCCGGACGGCTTCGACCGCGGCCACTACATCGCGCCGACCGTGCTCGCCGACGTCGACCAGGACGCGACGGTCGCGCAGGAGGAGATCTTCGGCCCGGTCCTGTCGGTCATCCCGTTCCGCGACGACGACGAGGCCCTCCGGATCGCGAACAACTCCCGCTACGGACTCGCGGGCGGCGTGTGGTCCGCCGACCAGGACCGGGCGCTCGCGTTCGCCCGCCGGGTCAAGACGGGCTCCATCGACGTGAACGGCGGCGCCTACAACCCGCTGGCCCCGTTCGGCGGGTACAAGCAGTCCGGGCTCGGGCGCGAGCTGGGCCGGTACGGCCTGGACGAGTTCCTGGAGACCAAGTCCATCCAGCTCTGACAGCTCCGACCCCAGCCGAGGAGAGGCATCCATGGTCAAGGCCGTCGTCGCCACCGGGCCGGACGTCCCGCCGCAGGTCCGCGACATCGAACTGCCCCCGGTCGGGCCCGGGGACGTCAGGGTCCGGGTGGCGGCGGCCGGGGTGTGCCATTCCGACCTGTCGATGGTCGACGGGACGCTGGCGCCCGCGTTCCCGCTCGTCCTCGGGCACGAGGCGGCCGGGACGGTCGCGGAGGCCGGCGAGAACGTCACGCGGGTCCGTCCCGGCGACCACGTCGTGCTGAACTGGGCCGCCGCCTGCGGCGAGTGCTGGTTCTGCGGCGAGGGCGAGCCGTGGCTGTGCGGCGCGGCGGAGGGGGCGGTGAGCCCGCCGTCCGGCGCCACGCTGGACGGGGCCGCGCTCCACGCCTGCATGGGCGTCGGCGGATTCGCCGAGGAGCTGGTCGTCGCCGAGCGGTCCGTGGTGCCGCTGCCCGCGTCCGCGCCGCTCGACCTGAGCGCGCTGCTCGGCTGCGCGGTGCTGACGGGCATCGGCGCCGTCCGCGGCACCGCGGGCGTCCGCGAAGGGCAGTCGGTGCTGGTCATAGGGCTCGGCGGGATCGGGCTCTCGGCCGTCATGGGCGCCCGCCTCGCCGGGGCCGCGACGATCATCGCCGTCGACCGGGGCACGGAGAAGGAGGGCCTAGCCGAGGCGGCGGGCGCGACGCACTACCTGGAAGGCGACCCGAAACTGGCGAGACAGGTCCGCGCGCTGACCGGCGGACGCGGCGCCGACCACGCCTTCGAGTGCGTGGGCAAGGCCGACCTGATCCGGACGGCGTGGCAGTCGGTGCGCAGGGGCGGCCAGTGCACGGTCGTCGGCGTGGGCGCCCGCGACGACTCCGTCACGTTCAACGCCCTGGAGCTGTTCCACTTCAACCGGCGGCTGACGAGTTCGGTGTACGGCTCGTCCGTCCCGGACAGGGACGTGCCACTGCTCGTCCGCGAGGTCGAGGCGGGACGGCTCGACCTGTCCACCCTGGTCACGCACCGCATCGGCCTGGACGGCGTCCCCGCCGCGTTCGACCGGATGCGGGGCGGCCAAGGCGCGCGCTCCCTCATCGAGATCGGCCCATGACGGCGGGCCCGCTCGCGGGGCTGCGCGTGGTCGAGCTGTCCAGCTTCGTCGCCGCGCCGCTCGGCGGCATGACGCTCGCCCAGCTCGGCGCGGACGTGATCCGCGTCGACCAGGTGGGCGGCGGCCCCGACATCGACCGCCACCCGCTGGCCCCGTCCGGGCGCAGCCTGTACTGGGCGGGGCTCAACAAGGGGAAGCGGTCCGTCACGCTCGACCTCCGCTCCCCGGACGGACGCGACCTCGCCGCCGCCCTCGCCGTCGAGGCCGGTGTCGTCCTGACCAACGCGCCGCCCCGCGACGGGCTCACCTACGAGGCGCTTCGGGAGAAGCGGCCAGACCTGATCCACGTCCAGTTGCAAGGACGCAGGGACGGCGCAAACGCGGTCGACTACACCGTCAACGCCGCGATGGGCTTCCCGTCCATCACGGGCCCGGCCGACCACGACGCCCCGGTCAACCACGTCCTGCCCATCTGGGACGTCGCCTGCGGCCTCTACACGGCGGTCGGGCTGCTGGCCGCCGAGCGGCACCGGCTGCGCACGGGCGAGGGGCAGAGCATCCGCGTCGCGCTGCACGACGTCGCGCTCGCCACGGCCGGGAACCTCGGCTACCTCGCGGAGGCGCAGCTCGGCGCCCCGCGCCCGAGGCTGGGCAACGACCTGTTCGGCGACTTCGGCCGCGACTTCGCCACCGCCGACGGCCGCGTCATGGTCGCCACGCTGACGCCCCGCCACTGGCGCGACCTGGTGGCGGCGACCGGGCTCGGCGAGGTGGCGGACGCCCTGGAACGGGCCTTGGACGCCGACTTCCGCCGCGCCGGGGACCGCTTCGCCTACCGCGAGGCGCTCGGCGGCGTCCTCGCGCCCTGGTTCGCGTCCCGCACGTGCGCTGAGGTCGAGGAGGGTCTGCGCGGAACGTCCGTCCTGTGGTCCCGCTACAGGGACCTCGCGGAGGTCACCGGCGCCCTCGACGGCGAACCCCTGATGGCCGTGCTCGACCAGCCCGGCATAGGCAAGCACTTCGCCCCAGGTTCACCGCTGCTGTTCAACGGCGCGTCCACGCCGCCGAGAACCGCCCCCACGCTGGGCGAACACACCGAGGACGTGCTCCGCGACGTCCTGTCCCTGTCCCCGCGGCGCGTCGAGGCCCTACGCGCCGGCGGGACGATCGCCGCTCCATGAGATAGTTAGGTAGGCGAACTAAGGAGGGGACGTGGCGGCGGGCGGCGTTCGCGGGCTCGTGCCGCTGCTCGCGTTCCTCGGCGTGATGGCCTACTCGCTGTCGATGGCCGTCGTCACGCCCGCGCTCCCGCAGATCCAGGGCGGCCTCCACACGACCCCCGCCGGGGCGGCGTGGTCGCTGACCGCGATGACGCTCTCCGCGGCCGTCGCGACGCCCGTCGTCGGACGCCTCGGCGACCTGCACGGCCCCCGGCGCGTCCTGCTCGCGGTGCTGCTGGTCTCCCTCGCGGGCATGGTCGTCGCGGCCCTGGCGACGACGGTGCCCGCGATGCTGGCCGGACGAGCCCTCAGCGGCGTCGGCGGCGGCGTCTTCCCGCTCGCCTACACGATCATCCGGGACGTCGTCCCGCCCGCGAGGACGGCGTCGGCGATCGGGCTCATGTCGTCCATGCTGGGGCTCGGCGGGGCCGTCTCCTGGTGCCTCGCCGGGCCGATCATCGACCTGCTCGGCTGGCGGTGGCTGCTCTGGGCGCCGGTCGCCGGGCTCGCGCCGGGCGTGGCGCTGGCCTGGTGGATCGTTCCACGATCGGCGCCCCGGAAGGCCGCCGGGGTCGACTGGTACGGCGCCGCGCTGTTCGCGGCCTGGCTCGTCGCGGCGCTCACCGCGCTCACCCAGGGCATGGACTGGGGCTGGACGTCGCCCGGCGTCCTCGGCCTGCTCGCCCTGTCGGCGGTCACCGCCGCCGCGTGGCTGCGGGTGGAGGGGCGGGTGGCCGCGCCGCTGGTCGACCTGCGGCTGATGCGCGCCCGCGGGGTGTGGACGGCGAACGCCGCGTCGCTGCTGTCCGGGTACGCGCTGATGGCGGGCGGGCTGCTGTTCCCGCTGCTCGTCCAGCTCCCGGCGGACACCGGCTACGGGTTCGGCGGGACGGCCACCCAGGCGGCCCTGCTGCAACTGCCCGCGAGCGTCGGCATGACGCTCGCGGGGATGACGGCGGGCCTGCTCGACCGGCGGATCGGCTCCCGCATGGTCCTGCTCGGCGGCGCGCTGACGACGGGCCTCGGATACGCCTTCGTGGTCTTCCAGCACGCGGCGATGTGGCAGCTCTACGTCGGCGGCCTGGCCCGGGGCATCGGTCTCGGCTTCGCCTACGCGGCGGTCGCGAACCTGGTGGTCGCGGCCGTCCCGGCGGGGGAGACGGGCGCGGCGACCGGGATCAACACGCTCGTCCGGACGGTCGGCGCGTCGCTCGGCACGCAGATCAGCGCGGTCGTCGTCGCGGGCGTCCCCGGCGACGCCGGGTACACGGCCGGGTTCGCGGTGAGCGCCGCCGTGATGGCCGCCGTGCTCCCGCTGGCGCTGCTCGCCCCGCGCCGCCGGAACCGGACCCGGACGCGAAACGGGGCCCGGCATGACGCCGGACCCCGTCCCGATGGTGCGTGCGGATCAGAACGACTCGACGGCGCGGCGCGCCTCCGGGTCGAGGACGCCCCAGCCGATCAGCTCTTCGGTCAGCTCGGTCGGGGACTTGTCATAGATGACCGCGAGTGAACGCAGGTCTTCCTGACGAATGGACAGGACCTTTCCGTTGTAGTCGCCCCGCTGGCTTTGGATCGTCGCGGCGTAACGGGCGAGAGGACCGGCCTTGTCTTTCGGAAGCTGCTGCAACCGCTCTAGATCGATCACGAGCTTGGGTGTAGGCCCGAGCGGGCTCGGCGCGGCTCCGCCGGGCAGCAACTCGGAAACCGGCACGCCATAGAAATCGGCGAGCTCGGCCAGCTTCTGAACGGTGACGGCGCGGTCGCCCCGCTCGTACGAACCCACGACGACGGCCTTCCAGCGGCCACGTGACTTCTCCTCCACGCCGTGCAGGGACAGGCCCTGCTGGGTGCGGATGGCGCGCAGGCGCGCGCCGAGAGCCTTAGCGTATTCAGACGGCATTTCGCGGCCCCCAGGCTCACTTTCATCGTCGTCGGACTCCGGCTTGCGCCGGAGGGGAGCCGATTCTCGAAGCCTCGGCCTCAGGAGTGGCCCCCGGGGATGGTTACGGACAGTGACGGTAAAACGGGGAAGCCCACAGGTCAAGCCGATTGGAAAAAACCGGTCGAATCCGCAGGACTTCGACCGGGTGGCACGGATCGCCCGCAAGCCCGGCGGGCCAGGCGGTCCGGGCCGTCCGCCGGTCCGCTCCCCGGTTTCCGAAGTTCTCCGATGTGACCCCTCTCACCTGCGAAGACGCGGGGCGGTCCGGGTGCGGGGCAGCGCGGGCCGGCTGCTACCGTGTGAGGGACATGACGTCCTTTAAGACCCGTCCCGTGAGGCGGGAAAGGAGGTTCAGGCGGTGAATGCTGCCTCCAGCCAGGACCGGCGGACGGTGGCGCGCGTGGCGGACGGTGACCCCCGGCCCAAGGCCGTTCTGGAAGGTCCCGACATCAGACGCGCGCTGACCCGGATCGCCCACGAGATCCTCGAGCGGACCAAGGGCGGCCACGACGTCCTGCTGCTCGGCATCCAGACCCGCGGCGTGACGCTCGCCGAGCGGCTCGCCGGGGCGCTGCGCGAGGTCGAGGGCCGCCCGGTGCCCTGGGGCTCGCTCGACGTGACCATGTACCGGGACGACCTGCGGATGCGCCCGGCCCGCGCGCTCGGCCGCACCGAGGTGCCGCCGGAGGGGATCGACGACCGGGTCGTCGTCCTCGTCGACGACGTCCTGTTCTCCGGCCGGACCGTCCGCGCCGCCCTGGACGCCCTCAACGACCTCGGCAGGCCGCGCGCCGTCCAGCTCGCCGTGCTGGTCGACCGGGGCCACCGGCAGCTGCCGATCCGCGCCGACTACGTCGGCAAGAACCTGCCCACCTCGATGCGGGAGACCGTGAAGGTCCTGCTGGACGAGAACGACGGGCACGACGAGGTGCTGCTCGGCCCCGCGCTGCCCGACCCCGCACTGCCCGGCACGTCGGGAGGCGCCCGGTGAACCGCCATCTGATCTCCGCCGCCGACCTGACCCGCGACGACGCGCTCCTCGTCCTGGACACTGCCGAGGAGCTCGCGCAGATCGCGGGCCGGTCGATCAAGAAGCTGCCGACGCTGCGCGGCCGGACGGTCGTGAACCTCTTCTTCGAGGACTCGACCCGCACCCGCATCTCGTTCGAGGCGGCCGCCAAGCGGCTGTCCGCCGACGTGATCAACTTCTCCGCCAAGGGGTCGAGCGTGTCCAAGGGCGAGAGCCTGAAGGACACCGCGCTCACCCTGGAGGCGATGGGCGCGGACGGCGTCGTCGTCCGGCACGGCGCGTCCGGCGCGCCGCACCGGCTGGCGGGCTGGGTCCAGGGCAGCGTGGTCAACGCCGGGGACGGCACCCACGAGCACCCGACCCAGGCGCTCCTCGACGCGTTCACGATGCGCAAGCGGCTCGGCGACCTGGAGGGCCGCAGGGTCACGATCGTCGGCGACGTCCTGCACAGCCGGGTGGCACGATCCAACGTCCTGCTGCTCGACACGCTCGGCGCGGACGTCACCGTCGTCGCGCCGCCGACGCTGCTCCCGGTCGCGATCGGCACCTGGCCGTGCTCGGTCTCCTACGACCTCGACGGCGTGATCCCGAAGAGCGACGTCATCATGATGCTGCGCGTCCAGCAGGAGCGGATGAACGCGGCGTACTTCCCGTCCGTCCGCGAGTACAGCCGCCGCTACGGGCTGGACGCCGAGCGGATGGCGCAGCTGCCCGACCACGCGATCGTCATGCACCCCGGCCCGATGAACCGGGGCGTGGAGATCGCCGCGGAGGTCGCCGACTCGGTCCGCTCCACGATCGTCGAGCAGGTCGCGAACGGCGTCAGCGCGCGCATGGCCGTCCTGTACCTGCTGCTCGGCGGGTCCGAGCCCGCCATCGGCAAGGAGGTCTCCCAGTGAGCCAGACGTACGTCATCAGGGGCGCGCGGATCCTCGGCGGCGAGGCCGCCGACGTCCTCGTCCGCGACGGCGCCATCGCCGAGGTGGGCGCCGGCCTGGACGGGTCGGGGGCGCAGGTCGTCGACGCCGCCGGGCTGATCGCCCTGCCCGGCCTGGTCGACCTGCACACCCACCTGCGCGAGCCCGGCCGCGAGGACGCCGAGACCGTCGAGTCCGGGACGAAGGCCGCCGCCGTCGGCGGGTACACGGCCGTCCACGCGATGGCGAACACCGACCCCGTCGCCGACACGGCGGGCGTGGTCGAGCAGGTGTGGCGGCTCGGCCGCGAGGCCGGGTACTGCGACGTCCATCCGGTCGGGGCCGTCACCCGGAGCATCGCCGGGGAGCAGCTCGCCGAGCTCGGCGCGATGGCCGACTCCGCCGCCCGCGTCCGGGTCTTCTCCGACGACGGGCACTGCGTGTCGGACGCGGTCATCATGCGCCGGGCGCTGGAGTACGTGAAGGCGTTCGACGGCGTCGTCGCGCAGCACGCGCAGGAGCCGCGGCTCACCGAGGGCGCGCAGCTGAACGAGGGCGAGATGTCCGCCGCGCTCGGGCTGCGCGGCTGGCCCGCGGTCGCCGAGGAGGCGATCATCGCGCGGGACGTCCTGCTCGCCCAGCACGTCGGGTCGCGGCTGCACGTCTGCCACGTGTCCACGGCGGGCTCGGTGGAGATCCTCCGCTGGGCGAAGAGCAAGGGCTGCCCGGTGACCGCCGAGGTCACCCCGCACCACCTGCTGCTGGACGACACCAGGGCCGGGACCTACGACCCGATCTTCAAGGTGAACCCGCCGCTGCGCACCGCCGCCGACGTCGACGCGCTCCGCCGCGCCCTCGCCGACGGGACGATCGACTGCGTCGCCACCGACCACGCCCCCCACCCGGTGGAGGCGAAGGAGACCGAGTGGGCCGTCGCCGCGATGGGCATGGTCGGCCTGGAGACCGCGCTGCCGGTCGTCCAGGAGGCGATGGTCGAGACGGGGCTGCTCGACTGGGCCGGGGTCGCCGACCGGATGTCCGTCCAGCCGGCGCGCATCGGGCGCCTCTCCGGGCAGGGCCGCCCGCTGGAGGCCGGGTCGCCCGCCAACATCACGCTGTACGACCCGTCGCCGCGCCGCGCCGTGGACCCGTCGGCCCTGGCGTCCAAGAGCCGCAACACCCCGTTCGCGGGGCTGGAGCTGCCGGGACGGGTCGTCGCGACGTTCCTGCGAGGCAGGCCGACCGTCCTGGAAGGGAAGCTTCAATGAGCCCTGCTCTGCTCGTACTGGAAGACGGCAGGGTGTTCCGCGGGACGCCGTACGGAGCCGAGGGTGAGACCTTCGGCGAGATGGTCTTCAACACCGGGATGACCGGCTACCAGGAGACGCTCACCGACCCGTCGTACGCGCGCCAGATCGTCGCGATGACGTCCCCGCACATCGGCAACACCGGCATGAACGGCGAAGACCCCGAGTCGGCCCGCATCCAGGTCGCCGGGTACGTGGTGCGCGAGCCCGCGCGGGTGGCGTCCAACTGGCGGGCCACCGGTTCGCTCGGCTCGGCGCTGCGCGACCAGGGCGTCGTGGGCATCGCGATCCCCGGCACCCGCGCGCTGACGCGGCACCTGCGCGACAAGGGCGCGATGCGCGCCGCCATCTTCAGCGGGACGGCGGCCGTCGCGCCCGGCGAGGACGCGCTGCTCGAACGGGTGCGGCAGAGCCCCTCGATGGAGGGCGCCGACCTCGCGCGGGACGTCTCCACCGAGGAGCCGTACATCATCCGCGCGCAGGGCGAGAAGCGCTTCACGGTCGCCGCCGTCGACCTGGGCATCAAGGCGATGACGCCGTACCGGATGTCCGAGCGGGGCTGCGAGGTGCACGTCCTGCCCGCGACGAGCACGGCCGAGGACATCCTCGCGCTCGACCCGGACGGCGTGTTCTTCTCCAACGGCCCCGGCGACCCCGCCGCCGCCGGGTACGCGGTGGACGCGCTCAAGGGCGTCCTCGACGCCGGGACGCCGTTCTTCGGCATCTGCTTCGGCAACCAGATCTTCGGACGCGCCCTCGGCCTCGGCACGTACAAGCTGCGGTTCGGCCACCGGGGCATCAACCAGCCCGTCCAGGACCGCGCGACCGGCAGGGTCGACGTGTCCGCGCACAACCACGGCTTCGCCGTCGACGCGCCCGCGGACGGCCCGTTCGACACGCCCTACGGCCCGGCCGAGGTCACCCACGTCAACCTGAACGACGGGTGCGTGGAGGGGCTGCGGCTCCTCGAACGCCCGGCGTTCAGCGTCCAGTACCACCCGGAGGCCGCTGCGGGCCCGCACGACGCGTCGGGCCTGTTCGACCGGTTCAGCGAGCTGATGGAGGGCCCGAGGTAATGCCGCGCCGCGAAGACCTGAACTCCGTCCTGGTCATCGGCTCCGGGCCGATCGTCATCGGCCAGGCGTGCGAGTTCGACTACTCCGGCACCCAGGCGTGCCGGGTGCTGAGGGCCGAGGGCCTGCGGGTGACGCTGGTCAACAGCAACCCCGCGACGATCATGACGGACCCGGAGTTCGCCGACGCCACCTATGTCGAGCCGATCACCCCGGAGGCCGTCGAGAAGATCATCGCGCGGGAGCGGCCGGACGCGCTGCTGCCCACGCTCGGCGGCCAGACGGCCCTGAACACCGCGATCGCGCTCTACGAGGCGGGCGTGCTCGCCGAGTACGGGGTCGAGCTGATCGGCGCCGACGTGGACGCGATCCAGGCCGGGGAGAACCGCGAGAAGTTCAAGGAGGTCGTCGCCAAGGTCGCGCGCGAGCGGGGCCTGAACGCCGAGTCCGCCCGGTCGGTCATCTGCCACACGATGGACGAGTGCCTCGCCGGGGCCGCCGAACTGGGCTACCCGGTCGTCGTCCGGCCGTCGTTCACGATGGGCGGCGCCGGGTCCGGGTTCGCGCACGACGAGGACGACCTGCGCCGCATCGCCGGGGCCGGGCTCGACGCGTCCCCGACCACCGAGGTGCTCCTGGAGGAGTCGATCCTCGGCTGGAAGGAGTACGAGCTGGAGGTCATGCGCGACCGCCACGACAACGTGGTGATCGTGTGCTCCATCGAGAACCTCGACCCGATGGGCGTCCACACCGGCGACTCGATCACGGTCGCGCCCGCGATGACGCTGACCGACCGCGAGTACCAGAACATGCGGGACGTCGCGATCGCCGTGATCCGCGAGGTCGGCGTCGACACCGGCGGCTGCAACATCCAGTTCGCCGTCCACCCCGGCACCGGCCGGATGATCGTCATCGAGATGAACCCGCGGGTGTCGCGGTCGTCGGCGCTCGCGTCCAAGGCCACCGGGTTCCCCATCGCGAAGATCGCGGCGAAGCTCGCCATCGGCTACACGCTGGACGAGATCCCGAACGACATCACCCGCGAGACGCCCGCCTCGTTCGAGCCCACCCTCGACTACGTCGTGGTGAAGGTGCCCCGGTTCGCGTTCGAGAAGTTCCCCGGCGCGGACGGGACGCTCACCACGCACATGAAGTCCGTGGGCGAGGCCATGGCCATCGGGCGCTGCTTCACCGAGGCGCTGCAGAAGGCGCTGCGGTCGCTGGAGCAGAAGGGCTCGTCGTTCAGCTGGGCCGGCGAGGCGGACGCGGCCGAGCTGACCGAGTCCGCCAGGCGCCCGCACGACGGGCGGCTCCGGGACGTGCAGCGCGCCCTCTGGGCCGGGGCGAGCCTGGAGGAGCTGTACGAGGCGACCGGCATCGACCCGTGGTTCCTCGACCAGATCTCCGCGATCAACGAGGTCGCCGAGGAGATCCGCACCTCCGACGACGCGCTCACCAGGGAGAAGCTGGTCCGCGCCAAACGGCACGGGTTCTCCGACGCGCAGCTCGGCGAGCTGCGCGGCCTGTCGGAGGAGGTCGTGCGCGAGGTCCGGCACGCGCTGGGCGTCCGCCCCGTGTACCTGACCGTCGACACGTGCGCCGCCGAGTTCGAGGCGCGGACGCCGTACCTCTACTCGGCCTACGACGAGGAGACCGAGGTCCCGCCGGGGGCCAGGCCGAAGGTCCTCATCCTCGGCAGCGGGCCCAACCGCATCGGGCAGGGCGTCGAGTTCGACTACTCCTGCGTCCACGCCTCGTTCACGCTCGCCGAGGCGGGCTACGAGACCGTGATGGTCAACTGCAACCCCGAGACCGTCTCCACCGACTACGACACCTCCGACCGGCTCTACTTCGAGCCGCTCACACTGGAGGACGTCCTGGAGGTCGTCCACGCCGAGCAGCAGTCCGGCGAGGTCGCGGGCGTGATCGTCCAGCTCGGCGGGCAGACGCCGCTGGGCCTCGCGCAGAAGCTCAAGGACGCCGGGGTCCCGATCGTCGGCACCTCGCCGGAGAGCATCCACCTCGCCGAGGAGCGGGGCGCGTTCGGGCGCGTCCTGCACCGGGCCGGGCTGCTCGCGCCGAAGCACGGGACCGCCTCGTCCTACGAGGAGGCCCGCGAGATCGCCGCCGAGATCGGGTACCCGGTGCTCGTCCGGCCCTCGTACGTGCTCGGCGGGCGCGGCATGGAGATCGTGTACGACGACGTCACGCTGGAGTCGTACATGGCCCGCGCGACGGAGGCGAGCCCCGAGCACCCCGTCCTCGTCGACCGCTTCCTGGACGAGGCCATCGAGATCGACGTCGACGCCCTCTTCGACGGCGAGGAGCTGTACCTCGGCGGCGTCATGGAGCACATCGAGGAGGCCGGCATCCACTCCGGCGACTCGGCGTGCGCCCTGCCGCCCATCACGCTGGGGCACGACGACGTCCGCCGGATCCGGGAGGCGACGGAGGCGCTCGCGCGGGGCGTCGGGGTGCGCGGGCTGATGAACGTCCAGTACGCGGTGTCGGCGGGCGTCCTGTACGTGCTGGAGGCGAACCCGCGGGCGTCCCGCACGATCCCGTTCGTGTCGAAGGCGACGGCCGTGCCGCTCGCGAAGGCCGCCGCCCGCGTCATGATGGGCGCGTCCGTCGCGGAGCTGCGCGCCGAGGGCATGCTCCCGGCGGCGGGCGACGGCGGGAGCCTCCCGCTGGACGCGCCCATCGCGGTGAAGGAGGCCGTCCTGCCGTTCGACCGGTTCCGCAACGAGCGCGGGCAGGGCGTCGACATCGTCCTCGGGCCCGAGATGCGCTCCACCGGCGAGGTCATGGGCATCGACGAGGTGTTCGGCACCGCGTTCGCCAAGTCGCAGCAGGCCGCCTACGGCGGCTCCCTGCCGACCAAGGGGCGGGTGTTCGTGTCGGTCGCCAACCGCGACAAACGGCACATGATCTTCCCCGTCAAGCGGCTCGCTGACCTGGGCTTTGAGATTCTTGCCACGGAAGGGACCGCGGAGGTCCTGCGCCGCAACGGCGTGCGTGCCAAGATCGTGCGCAAGCACAGCGAAGGTCCGGGCCCGGACGGCGAGCCCACGATCGTGCGGCGCGTCCTCGACGGCGAGGTCGACCTCATCGTCAACACTCCCTTCGGCAGCCCCGGCCAGTCCGGGCCGCGGCTCGACGGCTACGAGATCCGTACCGCGGCCGTGCTGCGGGGCGTACCGTGCGTGACGACCGTGCAGGGCCTCGCGGCCGCGGTGCAGGGCATCGAGGCCGTCGCGGGCGGGCAGGTCGGCGTGCGCTCCCTCCAGGAGCACGCCGAGCGGATGAGCGGCGCGCACGGCCGGACGGGCGCGCCCGCCCCGCACGCGGGCACCGACGGAACCGCCGACGGAGCCGCGGACGGTGGCCCGGCGGAGGGGTGAGACGAGCGGGCGGGCCGGGGGACGGATGCTGCGTCCCCCGGCCCGCCCGGCGCAACGCGACGAGGAGAGGGTGACGGGTGTCCGACACGCCGGTGCAGACGTCGGCGACGGTGCTGACGGTCCGCCAGGTGCAGGACTACCACGCGATGACGCTGGTGGCCCCGGCGATCGCCGAGCGGTTCAGACCCGGCCAGTTCGTGGCGCTCGCCGTCGGCGGGGAGCACACCTCCCGGCTGGTCCGGCGGTGCTTCGGGGTGCACGAGGTCAAGTCCGACTACGGCGGCACCGTCGAGCTCGTGTTCGCCGACACCGAGCCCGGCACGGCCTGGCTCGCCGGCCGCCGCTCCCGCGACCAGATCGACCTCGTCGGCCCGCTCGGCCGCCCCTTCCGGCTGCCCCGCGACCCGGTGAGCTGCCTGCTCGTCGGCGGCGGGCCCGGCGGCGCGGCCGTGTTCGCGCTCGCCGACACGCTGCTGCGGCGCGGCTGCCAGGTGCACTTCGTGCTCGGCGGGGCGTCGGCGAAGCAGGTGTTCGGCTCGCGGATGGCGCAGCGCATCGGCGACTCCGCGACCGTCGCCACCGAGGACGGCTCGATGGGGGAGCGGGGCACGGTCCGCGACGTCCTGCCCCGCGTCATCGAGGAGACCGGCACGGACGTCGTCTACGGCTGCGGGCCCACCGGGCTGCTCAGGTCCGTCACCCAGGTCGCCTCCGACTTCGGCCTCCCGTCGCAGGTGTCCGTCGAGGAGTTCCTGCAGCGGACGGGCGCCTGCGGCATCGGCGTCTGCATGACGTGCATGCTTCCCCTCCACGGCGACGACGGCGTCACCCGCATGGTGCGGGCCTGCGCGGACGGGCCCGTCCTGCGCGGCGACCGCGTCCGCTGGGGCGACCTCGGGACCATCCCGTTCGACGCGCTCGGCGCTCCGCGGGTCCTGAACCTGTCCGAAGGGGGCGCGCAGTGAGCGACCGGGTCAGGACCACGCTCGGCGGCCTGGAGCTGTCCAACGCCGTCATGACGGCCTCCGGGTGCGGCGGGACGGGACGCGAACTCGCCCAGTTCTTCGATCTCACCCGTCTCGGGGCGTTCGTCACGACGTCCGTGATGCCCCAGGCGCGCGCGGGACGACCCACTCCGCGCGTGACCGAAACCCCCAGTGGACTTCTGACCGCAATGGGGTTGCCGGGCCCCGGTATCGAAACTTTTCTCGAACACGACCTGCCCTGGCTCATCGAGCAGGACGTCCGGACGATCGTCTCCGTCGCCGGCAACAGCGTCCAGGAGTACGGCGACCTGGCGCGCCGCCTGCGGAACGTGCCGGGGGTCGCGGCGATCGAGGTCAACATCGCCTGCCCCAACGCCGAGGACCGCGGCCGCATGTTCGCCTGGCACCCGTCCGCCGCCGCGTCGGTGGTGCGGGCCGTCCGCGACCACGCCCGGCCCGGCGTCCCGGTCTTCGCCAAGCTCGCCCCGGACGTCACCGACATCGTCACCATCGCGCTGGCCTGCGTCGACGCGGGCGCGGACGGCCTCACCCTGATCAACACCATGGAGGCCATGGCGATCGACACCGACACGCTGCGGCCGGCCCTCACCGGGGTGTCGGGCGGGCTGTCCGGGCCCGCCGTGCGGCCGCTCGCCGTCCGCTGCGTCTACCAGGTGCACGCCGCGCTGCCGAGGACGCCCATCATCGGCGTCGGCGGCATCGCCACCGGCCTGGACGCGCTGGAGTTCGTCCTCGCCGGGGCGTCCGCGGTCGCCGTCGGCACGGCCCTGTTCCACGACCCGGGGGCCGTCCCGCGGGTCCAGCGCGAGCTGGACGAGGCCCTCGCCGCCCGCCGCATCGACCGCCTCGCCGACGCCGTGGGCCTCGCGCACAAGCCCGCCGGGTACGTCCCGCCCCAGGTGCGCCCCCAGGAGCCCGAGAAGGAGAGAACGTGACCGCAGCTCCCATCGCCGTCGCGCTGGACGCCCCCGACCTGGAGACCGCCGCCCGCTGGGCCACCCTGGTCACGCCGCACGTCAGCACCGTCAAGGTCGGCCTGGAGCTGTACCTGCGGTACGGGCCGGACGTCGTCGCGAGCGTCCGGGGCGCGAGCCGCGTCCAGGTCTTCCTCGACCTGAAGCTGCACGACATCCCCGCGACCGTGCGCGGCGCGGCGCGCGCCGTCGCCCGGCTGAAGCCCGACTACCTGACCGTGCACGCCGCCGGGGGCCCCGCCATGATCCGCGAGGCGGTGGAGGCCGTCCCGGCCACCAAGATCGCCGCGGTGACCGTGCTGACCTCGCTGGGCGACGCCGACCTCGCCGCGCTCGGCCTCGCGGGGCCCGCGCCGGACGCCGTCCGGCGGCTCGCCGCCCTGGCCGTCGGGGCGGGCGCGCAGGCGCTGGTCTGCTCGCCGAAGGAGGCCGCGGCCGTCCGCGCGGAGGTCGGCCCTGACATCGCGCTCATCACCCCGGGCGTGCGCCCGGCGGGGGCCGCGACGCAGGACCAGGCCCGTGTCGCCACCCCCGAGGCCGCCCTGGCCGCGGGCGCGGACCTGCTCGTCATCGGCCGTCCGATCACCGGCGCGCCGGACCCGGGAGCGGCCGCCGCCGCCATCGCCGCCAGGCTCCGGAAGGTGTAGCCCGTCGCCGAACCCGGCGGCCCGATAAACGCAGTGGACACCCTTTTCACGGGGGCGTTCCGAGACACGTCGCAGCGCCCATTGTGGTTTTAGTCGCATGCGAATACCGAGATCGCGCGGAGATCTGACTCATCCGCATTGACTTACGCACCGAACGGTGAACTCGTTCACGCGGTGGGGCGATTCGCGCCGGGGACGCCTGCCGGCGGGACGCCGTTCGTTCCGCGTTCGTGTGATGCCCTGCGCGCGGGCGGGGGAGCTGCTGCGGCGGCGGTGGCCTCCGGGTGGGAGTCGATCTTGGCGGGTGGCGTGTTGTCGAGGATGACAGTTGAGGGTGCGTCGCGACGTGCGGAACGGCACGGCGTGACGAGCGTCACTCGGTCGGGATCATTTGTGGGAGACCTCACAGGCCCGGCCCGGGGCGGCGCCCCGGCCCGGTCCGGCGAACCGGCGGGATCGCGGCGGAACGGCCCCCGCCGGGCGCGAAGCGTAACGGGCGAAGGGTAGCTAGTGCCGCATATGGGGTTAGATAGGGGGGATTTTCACGATCATGCGAAAGTCCCAGCAAGGCGGGGGGATGGGCCGCCGCGACGGCCGAGATGTGTACACTCGGTATTGAGGACACTCCAGGGAGTGATTTTCATGAATTTGTGGCGGGCTAAACGGCACTTCACGTTGCCTTATGGGTGGTGAACTCGCTAGTTTCCCAACCCGTCCGACTCCGTCGAGTGGAAACCTGAGGTGACCCGGCGTGGCTCTTCCGCCCCTAACCCCCGAACAGCGCGCCGCAGCCTTGGAGAAGGCTGCCAAGGCTCGCAAGGAGCGGGCCGAGGTTAAGAACAAGCTCAAGCACGGGGGAACCTCGCTCGCCGAGGTTCTCAAAGAGGGACAGGCCGACGACGTCATCGGAAAGATGAAGGTGTCGGCCCTCCTTGAATCGCTGCCCGGTGTGGGCAAGGTCCGTGCGAAGCAGATCATGGAGCGTCTGGGCATCGCCGAGTCCCGCCGTGTGCGGGGCCTCGGCGCCAACCAGCGCGCATCCCTGGAGCGTGAGTTCGGCGGAAGTGCGAACCGCTGACGCGCGACTCACGGGCGGGCGCGGCGGCCAGGCCGCCGCGGCCGGCTCGGGTCGACCCGAGTCCGGCTCCATCCCGCCCGACTCCGGTGCGCCCATGGCCGCGCCGGAAGGCTCCAGCGCCCAAGGCCCGCTCGCACGACGGCTGACGGTCCTGTCCGGACCGTCGGGCGTCGGCAAGAGCACGGTCGTCGCCGAGATCCGGCGTTCACACCCCCGGGTGTGGCTGTCGGTCTCGGTGACAACCCGGGCCCCCCGCCCGGGTGAGACCGAGGGTGTGCAGTACCACTTCGTCGACGACGCCGGTTTCGACCGGCTCGTCGCCGGAGGCGAACTCCTCGAATGGGCCGAGTTCGCGGGGAACCGCTACGGGACCCCGCGTCGGCCCGTCGAGGAGCGGCTCGGCCGCGGTGAACCCGTGCTCCTGGAGATCGACCTCCAGGGCGCCCGGCAGATCCGCGGCACGATGCCCGAGGCGCGGCTCGTCTTCCTCGCCCCGCCGAGCTGGGACGAGCTCGTCCGCCGCCTCACCGGGCGCGGCACCGAGCCCCCCGACGTCATCGAGCGGCGGCTGGACGCGGCCCGCGTCGAGCTCGCCGCCGAGAAGGAGTTCGACGTCACGCTGGTCAACACGTCCGTACGGGACGTGTGCGGCGAGCTGCTAACCTTGATGGCTGTCCAATAGTCGAGATCTCTCGGCGAGACCTATCGGAAGGCCACCGAGTGGCAACCAGCAGTGAGGGCATCACCAACCCGTCGGTCGACGAGCTCCTTGAGGTCGTCGACACCAAGTACGGTCTCGTGAGCATCGCGGCCAAGCGCGCCCGGCAGATCAACGCCTACTACGCCCAGCTGGGCGAGGGCCTGCTCGAGTACGTCGGCCCGCTCGTCGAGACCCAGGTCCAGGAGAAGCCGCTGTCGATCGCGCTCCGCGAGACGCGCGAGGGCCTCCTGAACGCCGAGCCCATCGAGGGCTGAGCACGGCCTCGACGTTCCCCCCGGGCGACCCCGGCGCGTCCGCGCGCGGCGCCCGATGGAACAGTGTCGGCATGACCTCCCGTAAGCCGCGCGTCGTCCTCGGCGTGAGCGCCGGCATAGCCGCGTACAAGGTGTGCGAGCTGCTCCGGCGGCTCACCGAGTCGGGGCACGACGTCACCGTCGTCCCCACCGAGGACGCGCTCCGCTTCGTCGGCGAGCCCACCTGGGCTGCCCTGTCCGGCAACCCGGTCTCGGCGCGGGTGTGGGACGGCGTCGCCGGCGTCCCGCACGTCCGGCTGGGGCAGAGCGCCGACCTCGTGTTCGTCGCCCCGGCGACCGCCGACCTGCTCGCCCGCGCGGCGCACGGGCTGGCGGACGACCTGCTCACCAACACCCTGCTCACCGCGCGGTGCCCGGTCGTGTTCGCGCCCGCGATGCACACCGAGATGTGGGAGCACCCGGCGACCCGCGAGAACGTCGCGACGCTGCGGGCCCGCGGCGCGGTCGTGGTCGAGCCCGCGTCCGGCCGCCTCACCGGCAAGGACACCGGCCCCGGCCGGCTGCCCGACCCGGCGGAGCTGTTCGAGGTCGCCCGGCGCGTCCTCGCCCGCGGCGCCGCGCCCCGCGACCTCGCCGGACGGCACGTCGTCGTCTCGGCGGGCGGCACCCGGGAGGCGATCGACCCCGTCCGGTTCATCGGGAACCGGTCGTCCGGCCTCCAGGGGTACGCCCTGGCCCGGACAGCGGTGGCCCGCGGCGCCCGCGTCACGCTCGTCGCCGCCAACGTCGCCCTGCCGGACCCGGCCGGGGCGGACATCGCGGCCGTCACCTCGGCGGAGGAGATGCGCGCGGCGGTGCTGGAGGCCGCGGCGGGCGCCGACGCGGTCGTGATGGCGGCGGCCGTCGCCGACTTCCGTCCCGCCGGGTACCGGGGCTCGAAGATCAAGAAGACGGACGGCGCGGAGCCGGAGCCGATCCGGCTCGTCAAGAATCCCGACATCCTCGCCGAGCTGGGCCGCGAGCGGCGGCCCGGGCAGGTGGTCGTCGGGTTCGCGGCCGAGACCGACGACGTCCTCGCGAACGGCCGCGCCAAGCTCGCCCGCAAGGGCAGCGACCTGCTCGTCGTCAACCAGGTCGGCGAGGACCTGACCTTCGGGCGGCCCGACAACGCCGCGGTGATCCTCGGCGCGGACGGCTCCCGGACGGAGGTCCCGCGGGGCGCGAAGGAGGCGCTCGCCGACGCCGTCTGGGACCTCGTCGCCGAACGCCTGCCCGCCCCGCCGCGCGACTGATCGCCTGGCGGGCGGGCGCCGGGAGGGCCGCCGCGGGGTCGCCGCGGGGTCGCCGTCCGGGGGAAGAGGCCGGTCATGCCAGCGTCCGGGGATGATCCCGCTAGACTTGCGGCCCTAGCATGCGTGGGGAAGACCGGCGCGGGGGCGTCTCCGGGCCGAAACTCGAACAAGTATCCGTCCTGCGACGTCAGTCAGCAGCCGCTGCAAGGAGTGCGCGTACGTGTCACGCCGCCTGTTCACCTCCGAGTCCGTCACCGAAGGACACCCGGACAAGATCGCGGACCAGATCAGCGACGCGATCCTCGACTCGATGCTCAAGGACGACCCGAAGAGCCGGGTCGCCGTCGAGACGATGATCACGACCGGTCAGGTGCATGTGGCCGGTGAGGTCACCACCGAGACCTATGTGGACATCCCGGGCGTGATCCGGGAGAAGATCCTCGAGATCGGCTACGACTCGTCCAAGAAGGGCTTCGACGGGCACTCCTGCGGCGTGTCGGTGTCCATCGGCGCGCAGTCGCCCGACATCGCGCAGGGCGTCGACGACGCCTACGAGACCCGCGAGGGCGAGGGCGTCGACGACCTCGACCGGCAGGGCGCGGGCGACCAGGGCCTGATGTTCGGCTACGCGACCGACGAGACGCCCGAGCTGATGCCGCTGCCGATCACGCTGGCGCACCGGCTCGCCCAGCGGCTGTCCGCGGTCCGCAAGAGCGGCGACGTCCCCTACCTGCGGCCGGACGGCAAGACCCAGGTCACGATCGAGTACGACGGCGACCGCGGCGTCCGCCTCGACACCGTCGTCGTGTCCAGCCAGCACGCCCCGGACATCGACCTCCGCGAGCTGCTGACCCCGGACGTCAAGGAGCACGTCGTCGACCCGGTGCTCGCCGAGTTCGACCTCGACTCCGAGGGCTACCGGCTGCTCGTCAACCCGACCGGCCGGTTCGAGATCGGCGGGCCGATGGGCGACGCCGGGCTCACCGGACGCAAGATCATCGTCGACACCTACGGCGGGATGGCGCGGCACGGCGGCGGCGCGTTCTCCGGCAAGGACCCGTCCAAGGTCGACCGGTCCGCCGCGTACGCGATGCGGTGGGTCGCGAAGAACATCGTCGCCGCGCAGCTCGCCCGGCGCGCCGAGGTCCAGGTCGCCTACGCGATCGGCAAGGCCCACCCGGTCGGCGTGTTCGTGGAGACGTTCGGCACCGAGAACGTCGCCCCGGAGAAGATCGAGAAGGCCGTCGCGGACGTGTTCGACCTGCGTCCGGCCGCGATCGTCCGCGACCTCGACCTGCTCCGCCCGATCTACCAGCAGACCGCCGCGTACGGGCACTTCGGCCGCGCCGAGCCCGACTTCTCGTGGGAGTCGACGGACCGCGCCAAGGCCCTCGCCGCCGCCGCGGGTCTGTGACGGCCTGACCGCTCAGCCGAAGGGCCCCGGGGACCATGTCCCCGGGGCCCTTCGCGTGCGTGCGGGTCCCGGCCGTGTGCGCGGGGGGCCGTCAGGGCTCGCAGTGGTTGCCGCGGTGGAGGGCGTAGCGGGCCGCGACCGTGTAGCGGCCGGGCCGGTCGGCCTTCAGCCGGACGAAGTCGCCCGCGCGCTCCAGGCACGCCTTGCCGCCCGTGACCCTGAGCCACGGCGACCAGGAGACCCGCATGAGGACGGACCCGCTGGACGGCATGTCCACGACGAGCTTGCCCGCGTTCAGCTTGGCGACGGACGCCGGGGCGTCCACCAGCGGGGTCGCGCGCAGGACGCGGAACAGCCGCCAGTGCTCGTCCCTCCAGATCTCCGTCAGGTACGGCTGGCCCTTCTCCACGAGGGCGGCCTCGTCCCGGGCGGACCAGTCGACCTCCTGCTCGGGCAGCACGACGTACTGCACGGCCCACTTGTCCAGCCACCGGCGGTAGGACTCGGCCGTCAGCGCGCCCTCCTCGTAGAACAGCTCGTGGCGCTCCGCGTCGACCTGGCGGTTCCAGCCCCGGGCGAGGATGAAGTCGCGCCCCAGGCCGGACGCCTCCCAGTGGGAGCGCAGCGGGACGACCTCGATGCGCGAGTCGGCGGCGCCGAGCGCGACCAGCTCGGTGGACAGGCCGCTGCCGTGCCTGGCCGCGGCGGCCGCGGGCTCGGTGTGGATCAGGTCGTCGACCGGCTTCACGACCTGCCAGGACGCGGTGACGATGAACGCCAGCGACAGCACGCCGATGCGGATCAGACCCTGCGCGCGCGCGACGGCGGACAGCAGGAACATCCCGCCGAACAGCAGCGAGAGGCGTTCGACGTTGCTGCCGACCGGCGACGGGATCAGCCAGGTCAGCGCGATGCCCGCCAGGTAGATCCCGGCGCCGACGCGGACGAGCCGCCATTCCTTCGGCGCGCAGAGCAGCATGGCCACCACGCTGGCGATGCACGGCAGGACGATCGCGGTGAGCGAGATCGGCTGGACGCCGCTGAACGGGAACAGCAGGCTGGTCGTCCCCACGACGATCGGCGGCCCGGCGGCGATGCAGATCCCGGCGCGGCGGCGGCCGGTGAGGAACAGCGCGGCGGCGAGCACCATCAGGAACAGGCCCGCGACCGGGCTGGCGAGCGTGGCGAGCAGGCCGAGGCCGACCATTCCGGCCGCGCGCAGGGCGGGCGTGCCGCGCGGGGTGAACGCCATGATCGTCGCCATCAGCGCGAACGTCAGGCCGAGGCCGAACGTGACCCGTCCGGACGCGGAGTTGCAGGAGAGCGCGAACGCCGCCCACAGGGACGCGGGCAGCGCGACGGGCGCCCGGAACCGCTTGAGCAGGGCCCCGGTCAGCGCGGCGGAGAGCGTGCCGCAGACGACGGCGACCGTGCGTATCCCGAACACGGCCATGAGGTACGGCGACATCACGCTGTAGGACGCGGGGTGCATCCCCCCGTACCAGGCGAAGCTGTAGGCCGAGGTGGGGTGCTCCCAGGCGAAGTCCGTCCAGGCGGCCTGCGCGGCGAGGTCGCCGCCCTCGGTCGCGAGGTAGAGCGCCCACACCAGGTGCAGGACTCCCGCGGCCACCGTGGCCGCCACGACGGGGTGGCGCGGGTTCGCCCACTTCCGCCAGTTCTTCCAGGAGAACGGTGGGGAGGAGCGGGGCCGCCCCCGCCTGGCCTGGGCGTCCGTCCGCTCCTGAGTGCGCGCGGTGTCTGGAGTATGAGCTGTGGTCATCGCCTGCACGGGCTCGTGGGAAGGAGCGGGCGCGAAGGAGATCGGGCAATGGGCCAACGGGACGCGCGCCCTGTTGATCGGACCAACCCTAGCGCGCGCGGTCGACTGTCGGGTTGATCTGGTAGGACGGGGGCGTGACCAAGGACGGCGGCGGAACGGACCTGATCCCGGGGCTGGACGAGCTGCCGAGCGCGCCCTCCGCGAAGCCGCGCGCCGGGGGAAAGGGCAGGTCGCCGAAGAAGGGGGCGCGGCGTCCCGCC
Source organism: Actinomadura syzygii (assembly GCF_008085905.1). Lineage (GTDB taxonomy): Bacteria > Actinomycetota > Actinomycetes > Streptosporangiales > Streptosporangiaceae > Spirillospora > Spirillospora syzygii. Next base: position 122,906 of record NZ_VSFF01000011.1, read on the forward strand.
GAGGAGTCGCCGGTCGCGCGGATCGCGGTCGACATGTCCCTCCCGCACCTGGACCGTCCGTTCGACTACCTGGTGCCCGCCGAGTTGGACGCCAAGGTCGTCCCGGGGTGCCGGGTGCGGGTCCGGTTCGCGGGGCAGCTCGTGGACGGGTTCGTCCTGGAGCGGGCGGCCGAGAGCGACCACGACGGCAAGCTGCTGTTCCTGGAGCGGGTGACGTCGTCCGAGCGCGTCCTGACGCCGGAGGTGGCGGCGCTGGTCCGGGAGGTGGCCGACCGGTACGCGGGGACGTTCGCCGACGTGCTCCGGCTGGCCGTCCCGCCGAGGCACGCGCGGGTGGAGGCGGAACCCGCCGCCGAGCCCCGCGAGGAGGACGGCGAGCCCCCTGAAGACGACATCGGCGTGTGGCGCGAATATCCGGCCGGAGCGTCGTTCCTCGGCGCCCTGGGCGAGGGCAGGGCGCCGCGCGCCGTCTGGACGGCCCTGCCCGGCCCGGACTGGACGGCCGCCGTGGCGCGGGCCGTCGCGACGACCCTGCGCGGGGGGCGCGGCGCGCTGGTCGTCGTCGCGGACGGACGCGACGCGGCGCGCGTGGACGCCGCCCTGCGGGCCGAGCTGGGGGAGGGCCGCCACGTGGCGCTCACGGCCGAGCTGGGGCCCGCGGAGCGGTACCGGAGGTGGCTCGCCGTCCTGCGCGGCACGGCGCGGGCGGTGGTCGGGACGCGCGCCGCCATGTTCGCGCCCGTCGCCGACCTCGGGCTCGTCGTGCTGTGGGACGACGGCGACGACGTCCACGCCGAGCCGCACGCCCCGTATCCGCACCCGCGCGACGTCCTCGCCCTGCGTGCGCACCGGGCGGACGCGGGGGCGCTCATCGGCGGCTTCACCCGGACCACGGACGCCACCCTGCTCGTCGAGTCCGGGTGGGCGCGCGCGCTGAGCGCGGACAGGGCGCGTGTCCGCACGGCCATGCCCCGCGTCCGGTACGTGGGAGAGGACGCCCAGCTCGCCAGGGACGCCGCCGCCCGCACGGCGCGGCTGCCCAACGTCGCGTTCGAGGCGGCCAGGGGGGCGCTGGAGCAGGGGCCCGTCCTCGTCCAGGTGCCCAGGCGCGGGTACGTCCCGGGCGTCGCGTGCGGACGCTGCCGTACGCACGCGCAGTGCGTGGCATGCCAGGGGCCGCTGGCGTTGACGTCGGCCCACGCGGCCCCGCACTGCCGCTGGTGCGGGCGGATCGCGGGCGACTGGCACTGCGCCGAGTGCGGGTTCTTCCAGTTGCGGGCCGTGGTGGTCGGCGCCAAGCGGACGGCCGAGGAACTGGGCAGGGCGTTCCCCGGCGTGCCGGTGCGGACGTCCGGGCGGGAGTCGATCCTTGAGCGGGTGGGTCCGGAACGGGCTCTCGTGGTGTCGACGCCGGGCGCGGAGCCGCCCGCCGAGGGCGGGTACAGCGCGGCGCTGCTCCTCGACGGGTGGGTCCTGCTCGGGCGTCCGGATCTGCGCGCGGGGGAGGAGACGCTGCGGCGGTGGATGAACGCGGCGTCGCTCGTCCGTCCGCAGGGGCCGGTCGTCGTGGCGGCCGAGGGGTCGCTGCCCACCGTGCAGGCCCTCGTCCGGTGGGATCCGGTGACCTACGCGGAGCGGGAGTTGGACGAGCGCAGGCAGGTGGGCTTCCCGCCCGCCGCGCGGATGGCGTCATTGACCGCGACGCCCGCCGCCATTCGCGAGCTCTTGGCCGTCGCGAGGCTGCCCGACGGCGCGGAGGTGCTGGGGCCGGTGCCCGTTCCGCCAGCGCCGCAAGCCGGAGCCGACGCGCCTGAGAAGGAGCGCGCGTTGATCCGCGTTCCGCGCGCGACGGGGCCCGTTCTCGCGCGCGCTCTGAAGGAAGCGCAGGGCGTTCGCAGCGCGCGGAAGGCGGCGGAGACGGTACGGGTCCAGATCGACCCCCTGGAGTTGATCTGACCAATAGGGTTCTCGCGTGGCCGACAACTGGGTGGAGACCATCGCGGGCGACCTGCGGCGATGGGCGGACGAGCGCGACGAGGCGCTGGACGAGCAGGGGACCCGCATCCTGCTGGAACTCGTGCGGGACGAGATGGGCCTGCCGGGCCCGGAGGCGCTGACCCCGGAGCAGCTGCGCGAGCTCCTGCTCGGCGTGTTCCCCGAGTCGGTGGTGGCCGGCCGCGAGGACGTCCCCACGGTCCTGGAGGCGCTCCGCCGGATCGTCGCCTACCTCGACGACACCGGGGCCGTCACCGCGGAGGACGCCGCCGCTCTGAAGGCGGAGCTCGACCGTACCGCCCCCGAGTTCGCCGACCTCGTCGCGGAGGTCGACTCAGAGGAGCGCCAGGCGGCCGCGGAGGTCATCGGCGGGCTGATGCAGGCGGACGGCGTCTCCCTGGACGACCAGGACGCGGTCGACGCATGGGTTCGCGAGTTCGAGGCCCTGCCGGAGGAGGAGCGCTACGCCCGCACGGAGGGGTACCTCCGGCAGGCGGAGGAACTGGTCGTCCCGCCCGTCCGTCTCGCGCCCGTGGCGGACCTGGCCGACGCCGTGCGCCACTCGCGGCTGACCGAGAACATCCTCGCCCTGGCCGAATGGACGGGCGAGCGCGCCCTCACCGAGCACGACACGCTCACGGAGGCCGACGCCGAGGCCGCCGCCGTCGCCGTGGGGCTGCGGACCCCGCGCCGCCACGGCGGCCTGGAGGACGCGGGCGAGCTGGAAAGGCTCTGGTGGGCCGCCGTCGAGGCGAAGGTCGTCGCCGCGGAGCAGGGCAGGGCCGCCCCCGGGCCGTCCTTGGACGGTCTCCGCTCCGGTGACGACTCGACCCTCCTCGCCGCCTGGCTGCCCCTGTTCGAGGCACTGGTCGTCCCAGGGCACGACTACGCGGACGGCCTTGATGCGGTGGAACTCGTCCAGAACGAGATGACCGGCGTGCTCATCCATCTGTACGAGCAGGAGGAGCCGACCGAGCCCGAAACGCTCGTGGACGCTCTGCTCGAACACGTCGACGAGGCGTACGACCTGGGCGACTCGGAGGCCATGACCGCCCTGGTGACGGACGCCTTCCACCTCGAACTGGCCACGCTCGGGGAGTGGGGCGTGGTCGAGGAGGCCGGAGAGGGACGGGCCCTGACGCCGCTCGGCGTCTGGGCGGTGCGCGAACTCCTGCTGGCGGACGGGTTCAACGCCCCCGTCATCGGCGAGCTGGCCAAGGCCCGCGCGTCCGACCTCATCGCCGGGCTCACCTGGTACCGCCCCGACGCCGCCGACGAGGAGATCGACGGCTGGCTGGCGCGCCACGACCCGAAGGACGCCGCCGCCGACCTCCTGGACGTCATGCGGACCGGCGGCCCGGGCGCGCGCAACCTCGCCGCCGCCGTCCTGCACCGCATCGGCCCGGAGGCGGCCCCGGTCGTCCGGGCCGCGCGGGAGCATCCGCTCGTCTCGCCCTATGCCGCGCTCTGGCTGAACGCCACCGGCGACCCGTCCGGACGGGAGCTCGCCCGCGAGGAGTACCTCTGGGTGTTCGTGGACACCGTCGCCGGGATGCTGGAGACCGCCGAACCGGACGAGGCGGTGGAGGCGGCCCTGGCCGACGCGCCGCCCGGGGCGGAGATGGAGGAGATGGTCGACGAGCTGTGGCGCACCGACCATCCCGGCGTGCCCGATGTGCTTGAGGCTCTAGGGGCGCACCATCCGGACAAGGCGACCGCCAAGGCCGCGCGCACCGCCGCCTACAAGGCGCGGTCCGCGCATCAGGCGGCGCGCCGCGGAGTGTGATGCATCCCGGTTCGCGGAGTGTCAAGCTTTCTCGGACGTCTCCGTAAACTGGAGGGATCGTCCCGTCCCCTGGAGACCGTCCGGGAACCCCTCAGGCAACGAATCCCTCAGGAAACCTCGTACGAAACGGAGTCCCCGTTGGCCGTCAAGCCCATCCGCCTCTTCGGCGACCCCGTGCTGCGCACGCCCGCGGAGCCGGTGAAGGACTTCGACAAGGAGCTGCGCCAGCTCGTCAAGGACCTCACCGACACGATGATCGACGCTCCCGGGGTCGGCCTCGCCGCACCGCAGCTCGGCGTGGGCCTGCGGGTGTTCACCTACTACGTCGACGACCGGCTCGGGCACGTGGTCAACCCCACCCTGGACCTGTCGGACGAGCAGGAGACCGACGACGAGGGCTGCCTGTCCCTGCCGGGCCTGGCGTTCCCCACCGCGCGGGCGGTCCGCGCCGTGGCGAAGGGCTTCAACATGCACGGGGAGCCGATCACGCTGGAGGGCACGCACCTGCTGGCCCGCTGCGTCCAGCACGAGACCGACCACCTCGACGGCGTCATCTTCATCGACCGGATGGACCCGGAGCAGCGCAAGGCCGCCATGAAGGCGATCAGGCAGTCCGAGTGGTTCGGCGACACGACGCCGGTCGTCAAGGAGTCGCCGCACCGCACCTTCGGGAAGGCGATCTAGATGCGCCTGGTCTTCGCGGGCACGCCCGAGACCGCCCTCCCGGCCCTCAGAGCGCTTCTGGAGTCCTCGCACGAGGTGGCGGCGGTGGTGACCCGCCCGGACGGGCGCGCGGGCCGTGGGCGCCATCTCAGCGCCAGCCCGGTCGCGTCCCTGGCCGCCGAGGCGGGCGTCGAGGCGCTCAAGCCCGCCAAGGCGCGCGACCCGGAGTTCCTCGACCGGCTCCGCGAGATCGCGCCCGACTGCTGCCCGGTCGTCGCCTACGGGGCGCTGCTGCCCCGCGAGGCGCTCGGCATCCCCCGGCACGGCTGGGTGAACCTCCACTTCTCGCTGCTGCCCGCCTGGCGCGGCGCCGCCCCCGTGCAGCGCGCGATCCTGCACGGCGACGACGTCACCGGCGCGGCCACCTTCCAGATCGAGGAGGGGCTCGACACGGGCCCGGTCTACGGCGTCCTCACCGAGCCGATCAAACCGACCGACACCACGGGCGACCTGCTGGGCCGCCTGGCCGAGGCCGGGGCGAGCCTGCTGCTCGACACGATGAACGGGATCGAGGCGGGCGTCCTGGAACCGCGTCCCCAGCCGACGGAGGGCGTGTCCCACGCGGCGAAGCTGGCTCCGGAGGACGGGCACGTCGACTGGCGCAGCCCCGCCCTGCACATCGACCGCCTCGTCCGGGCCTGCACGCCCGCGCCGGGCGCGTGGACCAACTTCCGCGAGACCCGCGTCAAGCTCGGACCGGTCCGCCCGGTGCCGGACGCCGAGACCCTGTCGCCGGGGGCACTGCTCCCGGGCAAGAACGAGGTGCTGGTAGGGACGGCCACGCACCCCGTCGCGCTCGGCGAGGTCCAGCCGCAGGGCAAGCGGAGCATGGCCGCCGCCGACTGGATCCGCGGCGTCAACCTCATCGGCAAGGACGCGCTGCACTGATGCCGCCCAGCCGGAACCGCCGACAGACCCAGAACCGCAGGCCGGGCGGCCCCCGCAGGACGGGACGCCCGCAGGACCTCGTCCGCCGCACCGCGTTCGACGTGATCCGCGCCGTCGAGACCCGCGACGCCTACGCCAACCTCCTGCTGCCCGCGCGGCTGCGCGACCGGAACCTGACCGGACGCGACGCCGCCCTCGCCACCGAGCTCACCTACGGCACGCTGCGCGGCCGCGGCACCTACGACGCGGTGCTCGCCCTGTGCAGCGACCGTGAGCTGCGCCGCATCGACGCCCCGCTCCTGGACGTCCTCCGCCTCGGCGCGCACCAGCTGCTCGGCACCCGCATCCCGCCGCACGCGGCGGTGGGGACGGCGGTCGAGCTGGCCCGCTCCGTCTCCGGCCCGGGCCAGGCCAAGTTCGCCAACGCGGTGCTCCGCAAGGTCGCCACCCGCGACATGGACTCCTGGCTGGAGATCGTCGCGCCCGCGGACGCCGACCCGACGTCCCGCCTCTCCATCCGGCACAGCCACCCGAAGTGGATCGTCTCCGCCCTGCGGGACGCGGTCGGCGAAGGCGAGATCGACGAGCTGCTGGCCGCCGACAACGCCCGCCCGCGCGTCACCCTGGTCGCGCGTCCCGGGCGGGCCACCGTCGAAGAGCTGCGCGACGCGGGCGCGGAGCCCGCCCAGTACTCGCCCTACGCCGCCCTCCTGCGCGAGGGCGACCCGGCCGGGATCGCCGCCGTCCGCGATGGACGCGCCGCCGTCCAGGACGAGGCCAGCCAGATGGTCGCCCTGGCCCTCGCCGAGGCGCCCGTGGACGGGACCGACGCCCGCTGGGCCGACCTCTGCGCCGGACCGGGCGGAAAGGCCGGGCTGCTCTCGGCCCTCGCCACGCAACGCGGCGCGCGGCTGCTGGCGGCCGACGTCCAGCCGCACCGCGCGGGGCTCGTCCGGCGCGCCGTCGACGACCGCGCCGGAGTGGTCGCGGCCGACGGGACCGCGCCCGCCTGGCGGCCCGCGTCGTTCGACCGGGTCATGATCGACGCGCCCTGCACCGGGCTCGGCGCGCTCCGCCGCCGCCCGGAGGCGCGCTGGCGGCGCGGCCCGGAGGCGATCGCCGAACTGGGCGCCCTGCAGCGCGGGCTGCTCGCCGCCGCCCTGAAGGCCGTGCGTCCCGGCGGCGTCGTCGCCTACGTCACCTGCTCGCCCCACCTGGCCGAGACCCGCGTCGTGGTGGACGACGTCCTACGCGACCGCGACGACGTCGAACGGCTGGACGCACCGGCCGTGCTGACGTCCATCGCCCCGGACCTCACCGGCCTGGGCGACGGCCCGTACGCGCAGTTCTGGCCGCACCGCCACGGCACTGACGCGATGTTCCTGGCGCTGCTACGTCGAGCCTGACTCCCGGGGGATCCGTGCTGACCGACTTCATGCATGTCATGTCGTTCCTGGGCAGCGCGGCGTTCTACCTCCCGGTGCTGGTGGTCCTCTTCTGGTGCGTGGCCCCGCGTCTCGCGGCGCGGGTCACGGTCATCCTGCTGTTCGGCGCGTTCCTCAACGGGCTGCTCAAGCTCGTCTTCCACGACCCACGCCCCTACTGGACGGACCCCTCGGTCAAGGGCAGGGAGTCCCTGTCGTCGTTCGGGATGCCGTCCGGCCACTCCCAGAACGCACCCGTGTTCTGGGGTTTCTTCGCCGTCCAGACTCGGCGCTGGTACGTCTGGACGGGTGCGGCGGCTCTCGTGGTCCTGATCGGGATGTCGCGGGTCTACCTCGGGGTCCACTCGGTCGGTCAGGTCCTTGGCGGATGGGCAATCGGTCTCGCCATCCTGGTGGCCGCCTTGGGGTTGGAGCCGATCGTCGTCCCCTGGTGGACGCGGCGTCATCTCGCCGTGCAGATCGTGCTCGCCCTGGCGATCTCGCTGGTGCTGCTGGCAGCGGCCTGGGGCGCGCTGCGGCCGCTCCAAGGCTGGCACTGGCCGGACGCCTGGGTCCATGCCATCCGGGCGGCGGGAGGCCACATCGAACCCCTCGACCTGGTCGGATCGGCCAAGGCCACGGGCGGCCTCTTCGGCGTCCTGGCGGGACTGTCCCTGCTCTCCGCCCGAGGATGGTTCGACCCGGGCGGAGTCCTTTGGCGACGGTTTGCGCGCGTCCCAGTGGGCATCGCCGGGGCCGCCATCGTGAGCCTGTTCGGCGGAACCCACCTCGTCCAGGCGTTCGTCGTCCAGGCGGTGCTCGGGCTCTGGGTCACTGCGGGGGCGCCGGAGGCGTTCGTCCGGCTGGGACTGGCCTCCAGGCCCGCCCCCGCGCTCACACGGCCGGGCGACGGGCGGGAGGAACGCGCCGATAGGCCCCAATAGACTCGGGGCATCATGGCACCTCAGATCGCACCCAGCATCCTGTCCGCCGACTTCGCCCACCTGGCCGAGGACGTCGAGCGCATCGCCGACTCCGCCGACTGGGTCCACGTCGACGTCATGGACAACCACTTCGTCCCGAACCTCACCCTGGGGCTGCCCGTCGTCCAGGCGCTGCTGAAGCACAGCCCGCTGCCGCTCGACTGCCATCTGATGATCGAGGACCCGGACCGCTGGGCCCCCGAGTACGCCGAGGCCGGGGCGAAGAGCGTCACCATCCACGCCGAGGCGGCGAAGGCCCCGATCCGCACCCTGCGCGCCATCCGCGCCGCGGGCGCGCGCGCCGGCCTCGGCGTCAACCCGGCCACCCCCGTGGACGGCTTCGCCGACCTCCTCGGCGAGATCGACATGCTGCTCCTCATGACCGTCGAGCCTGGGTTCGGCGGGCAGAAGTTCTTGGACGTCGTCCTCCCGAAGGTCCGCCGCGCCCGCGAGCTGATCAAGGGCCGCGACCTCCCCGTCTGGCTGCAGGTGGACGGCGGCGTCAGCGCCGAGACGATCGAGCGGTGCGCCGAGGCGGGCGCGGACGTGTTCGTCGCGGGCAGCGCCGTCTACGGCGCGGACGACCCGGCCGAGGCCGTCCGCCGCCTGCGCGGCCAGGCCGAGGACGCGACCGCGAAGGCGGGCTGGTGATCCTCTCCTGCGCCGCCGTCCTGTTCGACGTGGACGGCACCCTCGTCGACTCCACGCCCCTCATCGAACGCGCGGCCCGGGAATGGGGCGCCGAGTACGGCATCGACCCGGACGAGTTCCTCTCCGACGCCCACGGACGCCGCACCGGCGACCGCGTGGCCGACTTCCTCCCGGCGGACCAGGTCGCCGACGCCACCGCCCGCCTGGAGGAACTGGAGGCGAAGGGCAGCGAAGGCATCACCGCCCTGCCCGGAGCCGTCGACCTCCTGGCGAACATGAACGGGTTGCCGCACGCGTTCGTCACGTCCATGGACAGGGCCCAACTGAAAGTGCGTGCGGGTGTGGCCGGGGTGCCCCTGCCGCAGGTGGTGGTGACCGCCGAGGACGTCCCGGCCGGGAAGCCGGACCCGTCCGGATACCTCCAGGCCGCACGACACCTGGGCGTCGACCCGTCCTCTTGCCTTGTCATCGAGGACGCCCCGGCGGGCATAGCCGCGGGCCGCGCCGCCGGGGCCACGGTCGTCGCGGTCCTCACCAGCCACCCCCGCGAGGTCCTGACCGCGGCCCACCACATGGTGGACGACCTGACCCGCGTGACCGCCACCCCGTCCGGCCTGCGCGTCGTCCCGGCGGAACCGGCATAGCGGACGCCCGGCCACGATTGGTGGCGATGGTCACACCGGGCGGGAATGCATCGCATGGCACACTGGTTGGCAAGCATGAAAGCGTGCTCCGGGGTCGGTGAAATTCCGAACCGGCGGTGACAGTCCGCGACCCGGCCGATTCCATCGGCCGGTTGACCCGGTGGAATTCCGGGACCGACGGTGAAAGTCCGGATGGGAGGCAGCGCGCGGCACGTCCCTTGCCAGGGGCGTGGTGTCGGTGCATTTGTGCGTTCCCCGGAGCCTTGGATAGGAGGCCCGGGAGATGTTCACCGGCATCGTCGAGGAACTCGGCGAGATCGTGGCGATCGAGACCGCCGGCGACTCGGTCAGGCTCGCGGTCCGCGGCCCGCTCGTCGTCCAGGACGCCGTGCACGGCGCGTCGATCGCCGTCAACGGCGTCTGTCTCACCGTCGTCGAAGTCAAGGGCGAGATCTTCGCCGCCGACGTCATCAAGGAGACCCTCGACAAGTCGAGCCTCGGCGCGCTGGAACCCGGGGCGAAGGTCAACCTGGAACGTCCCGTGCGGCTCTCCGACCGGCTCGGCGGGCACCTCGTCCAGGGCCATGTCGACGGCGTCGGCCGGATCGTGTCCCGGGAGCCGGGGGAGCGGTGGGACGTCGTCACCGTGTCGATGCCCCCGGAGCTGAGCCGCTACCTGGTCGACAAGGGCTCGATCACCGTGGACGGCATCAGCCTCACCGTGGTGGAGGCCGGGGCGGACCGGTTCAGCGTCGCGCTCATTCCGACGACGCTCGCGCTCACCACGCTCGGCATCAAGCAGCCGGGCGACCCCGTGAACCTCGAAGTGGACGTCGTCGCCAAGTACGTCGAACGCATGCTGGGCGATCGAACGCCTGGTGATCGGTCGTGAACTGGCTCGGCGCCGGGTTCGAGGTCTTCGGCGAGCACGTCCTCTGGACGGACCTCGTCGGGAACATCCTCTCGCTCGCCGTCGTCTGGCTCGCGATGCGCAAGACGCTGTGGACGTGGCCCGTCCAGTTCGCGGGCGCCCTCCTCCTGCTCGCCGCGTCGCTGCACGCGCACGTCCCGGGGAACGCTCTCAAACAAGTGCTGTTCTGCGGCCTCGCCGTCTACGGGTGGGCCATGTGGGCTCGCGGACGGCGGCAGGCCCAGGGGCTCGTCGTCCGGCAGGCGACGCCCAAGGAACGCGCCGTCCTCGTCGCCGCGCTGGCGGTGGGCACTGCCGTGGTCGCCGAGCTGTTCGTCCACCAGGAATGGCTCAAGGTCGCGTGGTCGCCGTGGGCGAACGCCTACATCTTCGTCGGCAGCGCGGTCGCGACGTTCGCGCAGAGTCGCGCGCTGGTCGACTTCTGGGTGGTCTGGGTCCTCGTCGACCTGGTCGGGGTGCCGCTGGCGCTCAAGTCCGGGCTGTACGTCTCCGGCGCGGTCTACGGGATCTTCTTCGTGATGGTGATGGTCGGGTTCAGGAACTGGCTCCGGGAGTCCCGGGGCTCGCACGGCCCAAGGCAGAAGGCGGTGACCGCATGAACGGCGGCGACGACACGGCGATCCTCGACACGGGGGTCCTCGACACGGGGGTCCTCGACACGGGGATCTTCGACTCCATCGAGTCGGCGGTCGCCGACATCGCGGCGGGCAGGCCCGTCGTGGTCGTGGACGACGAGGACCGCGAGAACGAGGGCGACATCATCTTCGCCGCCGCGAAGGCGACCCCCGAACTGCTGACGTTCACGATCCGCTACACGAGCGGCGTCATCTGCGTCCCGATGGAGGGCGCCGACCTCGACCGGCTGCAGATCCCGCTGATGACGGCGCAGAACGGCGAGCGCATGCGCACCGCGTACACGGTCAGCGTGGACGCCCGGCTCGACGTCACCACCGGAATCTCCGCCGCCGACCGGGCCCGCACGATCCGCACCCTGTGCGACTCCGCGTCCGAGCCGCGCGACCTCGTCCGGCCGGGGCACATCTTCCCGCTGCGCTACCGCGAGGGCGGCGTCCTGCGCCGCAGGGGCCACACCGAGGCGGCCGTCGACCTCGCCAGGCTGGCGGGGCTCGCCCCGGCGGGCGTCCTCGCCGAGGTGGTCAACGAGGACGGCACCATGGCGCGCCTCCCCGAACTCCAGGTCTTCGCCAAGGAGCACCGGCTCAAGCTCATCTCCATCGAGCAGCTCGCCGAGTACCGCAGGCGCCATGAGCCGATGGTCACCCGCGTCGTCGAGACGCGCCTGCCCAACCGGTACGGGATGTGGCGCGCGGTCGGCTTCTCCAGCGCGGTCGACGGCGGCGAGCACGTCGCGCTCGTCCTCGGGGACGTCGGCGACGGCGAGGACGTCCTGGTCCGCGCCCATTCGGAGTGCCTCACCGGGGACGTGCTCCACTCCGAGCGCTGCGACTGCGGCACCCAGCTCGACGCCGCCATGGAACGCATCGCCGAAGAGGGACGCGGGGTCGTCCTGTACCTGCGCGGGCACGAGGGGCGCGGCATCGGCCTGCTCGCCAAGCTCCAGGCGTACGCCCTCCAGGACAACGGGTCCGACACCGTCGACGCCAACCTGGAGCTGGGGCTCCCCGCCGACGCGCGCGAGTACTCCAACGCCGCGCATATGCTGCGTGAGCTCGGCGTACGCTCCATCCGGGTGCTCACCAACAACCCCGAGAAGCTCCGGGGCCTGGACGGGTTCGGCCTGGAGGTCCGCGGACGCGAGGCCATGCCCGTCGTCGTCACCGAGCACAACCGGCGCTACCTGACGGTCAAGCGCGACCGTCTCGGACACCAGATCGAAGGACTCTCATGAGCGGCGCGGGACGCCCCGAGGACATCACCGTCGACGCTTCCGGCGTCACGCTCGGGATCGTCTGCACCCGCTGGCACGGGAAGATCACCGACCAGCTGCTGGAGCGGTCCCTGGCGGCGGCGAAGGCGTGCGGCGTCGACCAGCCGGTCGTCGCCCGCGTCGCGGGCGCCCTGGAGTTGCCCGTGGTGGCGCAGCAGCTCGCCCGCGATCTCGACGCGGTGGTCTGCCTCGGCGCCGTGATCCGGGGGGCGACCGCGCACTTCGACTACGTCTGCGACTCCGTGACCGCGGGCGTGACGCGCATCGCGCTGGACGAGTCGACTCCGGTGGGCAACGGGGTCCTCACGTGTGACACCATTGAGCAGGCGATCGAACGCAGCGGGCTGCCGGGCAGCTCCGAGGACAAGGGATGGGAGGCGACTGTGGCCGCACTCGACACGGCACTGACCCTGCGAGGTCTGCGGCATCACGGTCACGCCGGACACGGCTTGGAGCATATGTAGGGGTCCAGGGGCTCCGCCCCTGAATGACTCGCGCATATGTAGGGGTCCAGGGGCTCTGCTCCTGACTGACTCTCGCTCCGGTTCTCCGGATGGAATCCCGTACCAATCCTCATCGAAAGGCGTTTCCGTGCTGTCACTCGTCCTGCCCAAGGGGTCGCTGGAGAAGGCGACCATGCAGTTGTTCGACGCGGCCGATCTCACCGTCCAGCGGGCGTCGGACCGCGACTACCGCGCGTCCATCGACGACCCGCGGATCGACCGCGTCCGGGTGCTGCGCCCGCAGGAGATCCCGACCTACCTCGAACAGGGCCTGTTCGACCTCGGCATCACCGGCCGCGACTGGATCACCGAGACCGACTCGGACGTGGTGAGCCTCGGCGAGCTCAAGTACTCCAAGGCGACGTCCAACCCGGTCCGCGTGATCATGGCGGTGCCGGACGGCGCGCCCTGGCAGCGGGTGTCCGACCTGCCGGAGGGCGTGCGGATCTCCACCGAGTTCCCGGCGATGACGAAGCGGTTCCTCGACAAGCACGGCGTGAAGGCGAAGGTCGTCCCGTCCTACGGCGCGACCGAGGCGAAGGTGCCCGACATCGTGGACGTGATCGTCGACCTCACCGAGACGGGCTCCTCGCTGCGCAAGAACGGCCTGCGCATCCTCGACACGCTCCTGACGAGCTACACCGAGCTGGTCGCCAACCGCGAGGCGTACGAGGACACCGAGAAGCGCGCCGCGATGGAGGACATCGCCCTCCTGCTGCAGGGCGTCATCCGCGCGCGGGGCAACGTCCTGCTGAAGCTGAACGTCGCGCAGGCCGACCTGAAGAACGTGCTGGACATCATGCCGTCGATGTCGTCGCCGACGGTGACGTCACTGGCGGGCGGGGAGTCGAACGCGGTGGAGTCGGTGGTCGCCAAGCGCGGCGTCAACACGCTGATCCCGGCGCTGAAGGCGGCGGGCGCGCACGACATCCTCGAAATCCCCATCGCCAAGATCGTCGACTGAGCCGGGGCGCGTTGACCGAACAGAGATCGTCGAGCGAGCCGCCGGCGCTGCCGACCGTCTGGCGGCCCCGCACCACGCGGCTCGTCGCCTACCTCACGGCGGGCGTGATCATGCTGGGCCTGATCGCGCTCGCCGTGCTGGTGGCGCCGCAGTTCAAGCTGTTCGACCGCGTCCTGATCGTCGGGTTCGGGGTGTTCATCGGGTGGGTGCTGCACATGCTCGCCCGGTGCCGCGTGACGGCCGACGAGTCGGGCCTGACGGTGGTGAACGCGTTCCGCACCCGCCGCCTCGAATGGCCCGAGGTGCTCGGCGTCTCCATGACCGTCGGCGACCCGTGGCCGACGCTCGACCTGGCGGACGGCACGTCCCTCGGCGCGATGGGCATCAACGGCGCCGAGAAGACGCTGGCCGCCCGCCAGCTCACCGAGCTGCGCGCTCTGCTGCACGCCCGCGGCGAGGCGCCCGACCCGGCCTGACCGGTCGGATGCTCAAAGGGCGGTCAGCAGCGTGACGGTCCCGGCGGTGATCAGGGCGGCGGCCCACAGCCGGTCGAGGTTGAACCAGGCCCGGCGCAGGATCGCCAGCCCGACGACCTCGTAGACGACGACGGCGATGACGCCCGCGACGGTGAACATCGCCAGCGTGTGCACGGCGGTCACGAACACTCCGGTGGACAGCGCGCTGCCGGACGACGCCGCCAGCCCGTGGTCGTGGCCCGCCGGGGCCGTCCCCGTCGAGGTGAGCACGGGAAGCAGCATCAGCCCGGCGCCGTGCACCGACGACATCAGGAACGACCATCCGGCGAGCTGCCACAGCGAGATCCGCATGCCGACCCAGCGGAAGTGGCGCTTGGACAGCAACTGCCACAGGCCGAACGCGACGAGCACCGCGCCGCCGCCGATCGCGACGCCCTGCGTCGCGACGACCGAGCTGGTCAGCGTGATGAGGACGGCGACGGCGCCGACGGACGCGGCGTGGCCCGCGGCGATCGCGGGAAGCGACTGCAGGACGAGCGAGCGGCTCCGCTCCTGGAAGCCGCGGGCCACCGCGAACAGCCAGCCCATGGCGGGGTTCAGCCCGTGGAACGCGCCGAGCGCCACGAGGGCGGCGAGCGAGCCGTCGGTCACGGGTAGCAGTACGAGTCCGAGGACGCGTCCCCGCCCTGCAACCGCGTCTGGTGCGGGCGCAGGCCCCGGAAGTCGTCCCCGTGGGGGAAGAACCGCTCGTCGAACGCGAACCCGTCCGCCGTGGAGTCGAGCTTCGCCATCCACGCGCCGACGCCGTCCGGGTAGAACTGGTCGTCCCAGGCGCCGTACAGCGAGTTGGTGACGTAGACGCGCTTGCCGTCGCGGCTGACCTCGACCATCTGTGGCCCGCCGGCGAGACGCTGATCGGGTGCGGCGGGGTGCGGCGTGCGGTTCACGATGCCGCCGATCCGCACCGAACCCGCCTCCACCGGGTTGAACGGGTCGCTGACGTCGTAGCGCTTCAGCTCGCCCGTGCCCCAGCAGGAGACGTACAGCCACTGGTCGTCCACGGACAGGTCGATGTCGGTGACGAGGGGAGGCACCGCCCCGAACGGCTGGATCACCGGCGGCAGGTCGGCGGCGTCGGCGGGCTCGGCCGGGATGGTGATGACCTTCTTCGCCGCCCAGGCGTCGCCGTCGCGGTGCCACACCCACACCGAGGCCGACAGGTCCTCGACGCTGACGACCACGCCCACGAACCCGTACTGCTTGGTCGGGTCGTGCGCCGGACGGAGTTCCAGCACCATCTGGTGCTCGTCGCCGAGGTCCACGGTCTGGACGTGCTTGCGCTTGCGCAGGTCGAAGAAGTTCAGCGAGTGCCCGTACTTGCGGCCGAGCAGCAGCTCGCCGACGACGCCGTCCTCGACCATCGACGGCGTGCCCCACTCCGACGACACGAGCACGTCGTGCGCGATGTGCCACCAGGCGTCGTAGGCGTAGTACTGCGGGCCGCGGTCGACCTCCCAGCGTCCGAGCACCTCGAACGAGGAGTGGTCGAGCAGGGCGATGCCGCCCGGCCCCTCCTCGCCGTTCGCGCCGCCGAGCGCCGTCAGGTACAGGCCCTCCGGCCCGCAGTGGACGGTGTGCGGGCGCGAGTACCCGGCGCGCTTGGCCAGCTCGTCCGGCTCCAGGATCTTGACGATCTTGGGCGCGGTCGGGTCGTCCTTCGTGTCGATCACGTAGACCCTGGACGACCGCAGCCCCGGGACGATCAGGTACCGCCGCTCCACGTGCGGGTGCGGCGAGCCGGGGCACAGCGCGCTGCTGCACGCGTTCCAGCCGAAGTGGTGCAGCTCGTCACCGAGATAGGGCAGGTCGGTCCAGCCGACCACGGAGCCGTAGGAGCCGGAGCCCGGATCGACGTCCAGCACGGCGATCGCGTCCGGTTTCTCGGCCGCCCGGTCGAAGGCGGCGACGTACGCCAGCTTCTCGGCGGGGGCGGACGCGGCGTCGCGCGGCGAGGCGTAGAAGGTCGGGTCCGGCTTCCACAGTGCCATTGGGGTCCTTTCAGACGAGTTTTCAGACGAGCGTGACCGGGTGCCGTACGACGGCGCCGAACAGATAGCCGAGCGTGTTGAAGGGGACGGTCGCGGGCTGCGCCGCGCCGGTCTCGTCGGTGGCCCGCGCGAGCAGCTCGTACCGGCCGGGGCGCCGCGGATGCCACGGGAACTCCCAGCGGACCCAGCCGCGCGGGTTCGGGTGCCGGTCGAGGGCCCGCGCGGGGCGCCACGTCCGGCCGCCGTCGTCGCTGACCTCGACGCGCCGCACCCGCCCGTTGCCCGACCAGGACCGGCCGTGCAGGACGTGACGGCGCGCCGCCGGGAGCGTCCCGTCCCAGGGCAGCTCGAACGCGGACTTGACGTTCATGCGGGTCAGCGGCGCCGTCCCGCCCTCCGGGTAGGTCGGGCCGAACAGGCGGTAGTAGCGCGTGTTCCACGGCGAGTAGAGCGGTTCGTCGGACACCTGGATGTCGCCGAGCCATTTGATGGACGCGATGCCCACCCACGACGGCACCACCAGGCGGACGGGGTGGCCGTGGTCGGGCGGCAGCGGGGCGCCGTTCATCTCGTAGGCGAGCAGCACGTCCTTCATCGCCTTCGCGACGGGAAGGGGTCGCCGCACGCGGCCGAGGTTCTCGCCCTTGTCCACGTAGTCAGCGTCCAACCCGCGGGGCATGATGTCCACGGCCGCGCGGGTAATACCTGCGCGCCGCAGCACCGCCGACAGCCGGACCCCGCGCCACCGCGCGACGCCCACCGCGCCGAGTCTCCACGGCGTCCCGGAGACCTGCTGCCCCTGCTGGGACGAGTAGAAGCCGCGCCCGTTGCCCGTACATTCGATGAACGACGTGATGGTCTCGGAGCGGAAACCGAGGAGGTCGTCGTAGGACAACTCGATCGGACGGTCCTCGCCCGGCGACCCCGCGAGGCCGGTGCCCCACAGTTTCAGCCGCCACGTCCGCGCGTCGATCAGCGGCGTGGACACGTGGTTGCGGACGAAGAAGCGGTCGACGGGGGTGAGGTCGCCGATCCCGCGCATGGCCTCCCAGCGGGTCTCGGCGTTCGTCCCGTGCTCGATGAACAGCTCCGGCGGCAGCGGCTTGACGATCCCGGTCGCGGCCGCCGTCGTGAACGGGGTGGCGCGCGGAGCCGTGAACGAGGCCGCGACCGGGGCGGCCGCCGCCGGGGCGGGGCGCAGCGCGGCGGGCAGCGCCCCGCCGAGCCCCGCGGTCAACCCGGCGCCCGCCGACAGGCGCAGCAGCCCGCGCCGGGACGGGTCGCGCAACCGCTCGTAGGTCGCCTCGTCGGTCAGGTCGGGATCGTTCCCGTCACCGGTTCGCATGGCTCCAATGCTCTGCGTCGCGACCGGTAAAGTCAACTTTCCCTACTGTTTTGCCATGCTTTTGCCGGAGGGGGGAGCCGGCCGCGAAAACGCAAGGCCCGGCGGCGTTTCCGTGGCATCCCGGGCTGAGTAGCCTGAGAGCCGTGGGGGAGACGGCGCCACCGGCCGCGGACCCGGCCGGATCGCCCGCGGCGCTCGCGGGACTGCTCGACAGGCACGCCTACCTGTGCGACGACGGGCTCGCCACGGCGTGCTTCCTCGCCCTGCGCATGGGGCGTCCGCTGTTCCTGGAGGGCGAGGCCGGGGTCGGCAAGACCGAGCTGGCCAAAACGCTCGCGCGCGGGCTCGGCGCGCCGCTGATCCGGCTCCAGTGCTACGAGGGGCTCGACGCCTCCCAGGCCCTCTACGACTGGGACTTCCCCCGCCAGCTCCTGCACCTGCGCGCCGCCGAGGCCGCGGGCGTCGCCGACGTGGCGCGGCTGGAGGGCGAGCTGTACGACCGGCGGTTCCTGCTGGCCCGCCCGCTGCTCCAGGCGCTGGAGACGTCGCCGAGCGTCCTGCTCGTCGACGAGCTGGACCGTGCCGACGACGAGTTCGAGGCGTTCCTGCTCGAAGTGCTGAGCGACTTCACGATCACCGTCCCGGAGCTCGGCACGATCCGGGCGGAGCGCCCGCCGGTCGTCGTGGTCACGTCCAACCGGACCCGCGAGGTCCACGACGCGCTGAAGCGGCGCTGCCTGTACCACTGGCTGGAGCACCCGTCGTTCGACCGCGAGGTCGCGATCATCAGGCGGCGGCTGCCGGGCGCGGCGGAGCGGCTCGCCGGGCAGGTCGCCCGCGCCGCGCAGCGGATGCGCGAGGCCGACCTGCTGAAGCCGCCCGGCGTCGCCGAGACCCTCGACTGGACGGAGGCGCTCGTCGCGCTCGGCGTCCGCGAGCTCGACCCGGCGTCCGCCGCCGTGACGCTCGGCGCCGTGCTCAAGTACCGCGAGGACCAGCAGCGCGTGCTCGGCGGCGGCCTCGGCGCGCTGCTCGACGGCGGGTGAGCCCGATGCGGCGGGACGTCACCGAGACGATGGTCGGGTTCGCCCGGACGGTCCGCGCCGCGGGCGGCGCCGCCGACCCCGAGCGGGTGCAGGCGATGCTGGCCGCGCTCGACCACCTCGACGTCCTCGACCCGAACGACGTGTACTGGGCCGGGCGGCTCACGCTGTGCGCCGACCCCGCCGACCTCGCCCGCTACGACCGCTGCTTCGCCGCGTACTTCTCCGGCGCGACCGTCCGTCCGGGCCGCCGCCCGCCGCCCGTGGTCGTCCGGCGGACGGCGCTTCCCGACCCCGGCGCGGAGGACGGCGGGGACGGCGACGGCGAGGTCAAGGCGGCTACGGCCAGCACCATCGAGGTGCTCCGCGACCGCGACGTCGCGCGGCTGACGGCGGCCGAGCGCGCCGAGGTCGCGCGGCTGATCGCGGTGCTGGACGCGGGCGCCGAGCGCCGCAGGTCCCGCCGGTTCGCGCCCGCGCCCACCGGACGGCTCGACCCGGCGCGGACCGTCCGGGAGACGCTGCGGCGCGGCGGCGAGACGTCCCTGCTGCGCCGCCGCGCGCACCGCACGCGCCCGCGCCGCGTCGTGCTGATCGTCGACGTCAGCGGCTCGATGAGCCCCTACGCCGACGCGCTGCTCCGGTTCGCGCACGCCGCCGCCCGCTCCGGCGGGCGCGGCGTGGAGGTGTTCAGCGTCGGCACACGGCTGACCCGGCTGACCCGCGAGCTGCGCCACCGCGACCCGGACGCGGCGATGGCGGCGGCGTCGGCGGCCGTCCCGGACTGGAGCGGCGGCACCCGGCTCGGCGCGGAGCTGAAGGAGTTCCTCGACCGGTTCGGGCAGCGCGGCCTCGCCCGCGGCGCGGTCGTCGTGATCGCCTCGGACGGCTGGGAGCGCGGCGACGCGGCCCTGCTCGGCGAGCAGACGGCCCGGCTGCGGCGGCTCGCGCACCGGGTGGTGTGGGCGAACCCGCACAAGGCGCGGCCCGGTTACGAGCCGCTCACGGCGGGCATGGCGGCGGCGCTGCCGCACGTGGACGACTTCACGTCCGGGCACAGCCTCGCCGCGCTGGAGGAGCTGGCCCGCCTCGTCGCCGGCGGCCGCGGCGCCCGGAAGGGGAGGAGCGCACATGCGTGACGTGCTGGACGACATCGCCGCCTGGTACGCGGCGGGGGAGACGTTCGGGCTCGCGACCGTCGTGAACACCTTCCGCAGCGCGCCGCGCCCGCCGGGCGCGGCGATGGCGGTGTCGGCGGGCGGCGAGGTCGCGGGCAGCGTGTCCGGCGGCTGTGTGGAGGGCGCCGTCTACGACCTGGCGCAGGAGGTGCTGGCGAGCGGGCGGCCGGTCGTCCAGCGGTACGGGGTGAGCGACGACGACGCGTTCGCCGTCGGCCTGACCTGCGGCGGCATCCTGGACGTGCTGGTGGAGCCGGTCGGCCCCGCGACGTTCCCGGAGTTCGCCGAGGTCGCCGCCGCGATCGCGGCGCACGAGCCGGTCGCCGTCGCGACCGTCGTCGCCGGGCCGGGCACGGTCGGCGCCCGCCGGGTGGTGTGGGCCGGCCGCGCGTCCGGGTCGCTCGCGCCCGGCGAGCCGCACGCCGCCCGCCTCGACGCCGCCGTCGACGACGACGCGCGCGGCATGCTCGCCCAGGGCCTCACCGGCCAGCGGCACTACGGCCGGGAGGGGGAGCGGCGGCTGGACGAGCTGACCGTCTTCGTCCACTCGTTCGCCCCGCCGCCCCGGCTGCTCGTGTTCGGCGCGATCGACTTCGCCGCCGCCGTCGCCCGGATCGGCAAGTTCCTCGGCTACCACGTGACGGTGTGCGACGCCCGCCCGGTGTTCGCGACGCCGAAGCGGTTCCCGGACGCCGACGAGGTCGTGGTCAAGTGGCCGCACAAGTTCCTGGAGGAGACAGGCGGCGGCGTCGACGGGCGGACGGCGATCTGCGTCCTGACCCACGACCCGAAGTTCGACGTCCCGCTGCTGGAGGTGGCGCTCCGCACGGGCGCCGGGTACGTCGGCGCGATGGGGTCGCGGCGCACCCACGACGACCGGCTCGCCCGGCTCCGCGAGGCGGGGGTGTCCGAGGCGGAGCTGTCCCGGCTGCGCTCGCCGATCGGGCTGGACCTCGGCGCCCGGACGCCGGAGGAGACCGCCGTGTCGATCGCGGCGGAGCTCGTCCAGCTCCGCTGGGGCGGCTCGGGACGCCCGCTCACCGACACCAGCGGCCGCATCCACGCCGACACGCAATGAGCGGACTACCCTCGCGGGGATGACGGTGCGCGTGGATTCCCCGGCGGGCCTGCTTCTCGCGGCGGGCGAGGGCAGCCGGCTCGGACGTCCCAAGGCCACGCTCGAACTGGACGGCGAGCGGCTCGTCGACCGCGGCGTCCGGATGCTGCGGGACGCGGGCTGCTCCCCGGTCCTCGTGGTGACCGGGGCGGAGCCGATCGAGGTGATCGGCGCGGTCGTCGTCCCGAACGCGGACTGGCGGGACGGCATGGGCTCCTCGCTGCGCGCCGGGCTCGCCGCGCTGCCGCCCGGCTGCCCCGCCGTCGCGATCGCGCTGGTCGACCAGCCCCTCGTCACCGCCGAGGCGGTGCGGCTGCTGCTCGCGGCGCGCGAGGCGGGCGCGTCGATAGCGGTGGCGTCCTACGGGGGAGCGCCGCGCAACCCCGTCGTGCTGGCGGCCGAGCACTTCGGGCCGGTGGCGGAGGCGGCGGTCGGGGACGTCGGGGCGCGCGGTTTCCTGCGCGCGCACCCGGAGCTGGTCACGGCCGTCCCCTGCGACGACGTCGCCGCGCCCGACGACATCGACACGCCCGAGGACCTCGCCGCCTTCAACGCCGCCCTCAACGCCGCCCCTGACCGCCGCCCGAACGGGCGGCGGTGACGGCGCGCTCGTAGGCGAGCAGCGTGTCGACGAACATCCGCCGCTGCGCCGGGGTCAGCGGCTCCAGGGCGGTGCGCCAGGCCCCGGCGCCCTGGCCGAGCCACCCGTTGATCGCGGGCAGGTGCTCGGCGGCGACGCTGACGATCGTGCGGCGCCGGTCGGCCGGGTCCTCGCGGCGCTCCAGGATGCCCTGGCGGCTGAGGTCGCCGACCATCAGGGACACCGTCGCGGGCGCCACCTCCAGCCGTCCGGCCAGCGCGTTCACCGTCAGCGGGCCGTCGAACAGCAGGTAGGCGAGCAGCGACAGGTGGCGCGGCGCGAGGTCGAAGGACGACAGCTCCGCGGGCACCCTGATCCGCTTGGCGGCCGACACCAGCCGCGGCATCAGCAGCAGCATCGTGCGGATGCCGTCGTCGACGTCCGGTCCGGCGCTCTCCTCGGTTGACATGCGCTCCGCGTCCAAAATAGCTTTGTTTCATTAAAGGCTTTGCTCGCAAAGCAAAGTGATCCGGTCGCGTCCAGGATAGGAGACCGCGCATGACCGAGCCCGGCGAGTCGGACCTGCTCGTCCTCGTCAGCACCGGCCGCAGGAGCGGACGGCGGCACTCCACGGAGCTCGCGTACCTGGCGGACGGGGACCGCCTGCTCGTCTTCGCGTCCAACGCGGGGAGCCCGCGCGACCCCGACTGGTACCGCAACGTGCGCGCCGACCCGCGCGTGGCCGTGAAGGTGGTCGTGAAGGCGGGCGGCGAGGCGGGCGGCGAGGCGGGCGGCGAGACCTTCGACGGCGTCGCGTTCCCGGTCGAGGGGGACGAGCGGGACGAGCTGTTCGCCCGCCAGGCCGCCCGTCACCCCGCGTATGCCGAGTACCAGCGGATGACCGACCGCGTCATCCCGGTCGTGGAGATCCATCGCGGGTTCCTCGACGGGCGCGCGTGGGCGCTCGGCGACGAACTGGTGAAGATCCACGACGGCCTGCGCGCGGACCTCGCCGCGCTCCGCGCCGACGTCCGGGGCTTCCGGCGTGGCGCGGCTCCCGGCCTCGCGGACCAGTTGAGGGAGCACTGCGTCTCGGTGTGCGACGTCCTCGGGCAGCATCACGACAACGAGGAGGGACGCGCCTTCCCCCGGCTGGAGCGCGAGTTCCCCGGCCTCGCCCCGGTGCTCGGCAGGCTGCGCCGTGAGCACGTCGCCGTCACCGAGAACCGGCGCAGGCTGGAGAAACTCCTCGACGACCCGGCCTCGCGCGACCTCGGCCACGTCGGGGCGGAACTGGACCGGATGACCGCCGAGCTGGACGCGCATTTCGCGTACGAGGAGGAGCAGCTCCGCGCCCTGCTCAACGCCGTCGGCCCGCGCTGGCGGCCCGTCTCAGGGCCGGGGCGCCGCTAGGACGGGGGCAGGACGCTCTCGTCCAGCGCGCCGCAGTCGACCGCGCGGCGGAGCCGGGACGTCAGCGCCCGGATGGTGGCGGGCTCGTCCAGGACGCCGCCCGCGTTGCCCGCCGCCTGCTCGTGCCACGCCCGGACCCGTCCGATCACGTCGTCCACCCCGGACAGGTGGAACGCGTACACGGCGGCGTACCGGCTCGGCAGGTGCGCCGGATGCAGGTCCCAGCCCTGGTAGAAGCCGTGCCGCAGCGAGTGCCTGACGTGCGCGGCGTGCGTCGCCCACGTCGCGTTGACCTCGTCGGGGCCGTCGTTGCGCGGGATGACGTTGGTGGAGCCGTCCGACAGCCGGACGCCGGTGCCCGCGAACGACACCTGCATGACGTGCCGGGCGAAGTCGCAGGCCGGGTGGTCGAGCCGCTGCTCGTGCGGCGGCAGCCCGAGCGCGGCCGTGTAGTCGAACACGCCGAAGTGGGCGGCGGTCAGCCGGCCCGCCGCGGACTCGGCGATGGCGCGCAGGGCGACGCGGCCGTCCCCGTCGAACAGCGCCTCGGGCGTCTCGACCTGGATCTCGAACCGCAGGATCCCGGACGGCAGCCCGAGCGCGGTCTCCAGCCGGTCCAGGTACTCGGTGAACAGCGCGACGTGCTCGGCCGCGACCACCTTCGGGAACGTGATCGTGAACCCGCCGGGCAGCCGTCCGAGCCGGTCGCGCAGCGCGGTGAGGAAGCCGTCGAGCGTCCGCATCGCGCGGTCGTGGCCGCCGTCCGCGAACGACTTGACCCGCACGCCCCAGTAGTGGGGGAGGCCCTTCACCTGGTACGCGGCGGCGACGGCCTCGACGACCTGCGCGACGTGGCCGTCCTCCTCGGCGTCGGGGCGGACGCCGTAGCCGTCCTCGAAGTCGATCCGCACGTCCTCGACCGGCTCGGACGCGAGCTTCGCCGCGACCCGCTCGCGGACCGGCCCGGCGATCTCCGGGTCCAGCCCGAACGCCGCGCCGAACGAACCCGCGCCCGGCGTGTGCGTGTTCAGCAGCCGCAGCGCCTCCGCGCCGAAGTCGGCGGGCGTCGACCGGGAGAACCGGTCGGCCGGGACGTACACCGTGTGCACCGGCTGCCGTCCCTCGGCGCCGCCGGGGAAGCGCTCGCCGTGCTCGTCGCGGACGGCGGCGATGCGCGCTGACAGGTCGTCGAACGAGGAGACGCTGAAGTTCACCCCGATATGATCCCCCACCCCGTGCCTGCTAGGGAACCTGTTCCGTGCGCCTCGGCCCGTCCTGGGCGGCCTGGATTCCCCAGGCGCCGGTGAACTCGTCGCCCGGCCGCAGGCTCCGCACGCCCTCGCCGGTCGCGAACGCGTTCGGCGGGCACGTCATCGGCTCGACGCCGAGGCCGTGCCGCGGGTCGGGGGCGTCGTCGCCGGTGTAGACCTCGATCCAGGGATGCGCCTCGTCGGCCCAGAGCTGAGCCGTCCGCCCGCCGCCGGACAGGATCACCCACGCGCGGCCCTCGCCGTCGCGGTTCAGCTCGGCGTACGCGTTGTCGATCCGGCGGCCGTCGAGCAGGGGACCGGTGCGCAGGTCGTAGAAGGTGCCGGTGACGTCCTCGGACGGCCCGGACGGGATCTTCCGGTCGTCCACCGGGAGGTAGCGGTCGGCGCGGAGCGTCACCGCGCAGTCGTCGATCGGCTCGCCGACCGTGAGGTACGGGTGCGCGCCGTGCCCGTACGGCGCGGTCACCGGGCCGGTGTTGCGGGCGGTGACCCGGACGGTCAGGCCGTCCGCCGCGTCCAGGGCGTACTCCGCCTCCAGGTCCAGCCGGAACGGGTACCCGGCGGCCCCGAGCAGCCGATACGCGAGCCGCACCCGCCCCGGCTCGTCCTCCGCCGCCCGCCACGGCGCCCAGCGGACGAGCCCGTGCAGCGCGCAGCCCCGCTCCGGCTCGGACAGGTCGAGCTGGTGCGCCTCGCCCCCGAACTTGTACCTGCCCCGGTCCACCCGGTTCGGCCACGGGATCAGGAGCTGCCCGTACGCGGCCGGGGCGGGCTCGTCCGCGCCGTGCGGCAGGACCACCGGCCGCCCCTCGTACGTCAGCTCGCGCAGCGCCGCGCCCGCCTCGGTCACGACGGCCTGGTACGGCCCCGCGCTCAGCGCGTACTGCTCCCCGGTGATCGCTCCGCTCATGGAGAGGGCGCTACCCAGCGAAAACGCGCTTACGCGGTCTCCGCCAGCGCGTGCAGAGCGTCGGTGAAGACGTTCGCCGGAGGTTCGACCAGACCGGCGCCGACCTGGCCCGTGCCCGGCTCGCGTCCCGCGATGCCGGTGTCGATGACGGGCAGGATCCCGGTGCGGACGACGCGCGTCACGTCCACGCCCACCGGGGTGCCGCGGAACGACAGCAGCGGAATCTGCAGCACCGGGTGCTCGGCGAGGGTGATCTCGTACATCCGCTGGGTTGCGGCGAGCGCGTCCGGCACCTCCCCGCCGACGAACCGGACGATCGCGGGTGCCGCGGCCAGCGCGAACCCGCCCATCCCGGCCGTCTCGGTGATCGCCGAGTCGCCGATGTCGGGGTTCGCGTCGTCCGGGCCGTAGCCGCCGAGGTAGAGGCCGTCCGGGACGCCCGCCGGTCCGGTGAACCAGCGGTCGCCCGTCCCGGACACCTGGACGCCGAAGTCGGTCCCGTTCCGCGCCATCGCCACGACCAGGCTGGAGCCGGGCACGTTCCGGGCCGCGTCCGCGCACGCCTTCGCCGCCGCCATGCCCGCGTTCAGGAAGAAGTGGTCGTTGCCCGCCGCGAACCTCAGCGCCTCGGCCGCGCGGCCGCGCGGGACGTCCTCGGCGGCGAGCAGCGCGGGCGCCAGCTCGCGCAGCAGCAGCGACGTCGCCGCGCGGTTCCGGTTGTGCAGCTCGTCGCCCATCTGGAGGGCCTGCGCCGCGACGGACATCAGGTCGAGCGGGCCGCGCCGCCGGACCGCCGCCCGCAGCGCCGGGCCGAGCACCTCGCCCATCCAGACCAGCCGCTCGATCACCTCCGGGCCGAACGCCCCGTACCGCAGGACCTTGCCGAGCCCCTCGTTCAGCGAGCAGTACGCGGTGCCGCCGTGCTCGGCGTCCTCGACCACCAGCATCCACATGGACGGGCTGACCACCCCCGCCATCGGCCCCACCGCCGCGTGCCGGTGGCACGGCTCCAGCACGGCCGCGCCGCGCCCGAGCTCGCGCTCAGCGCCGCGCGGCGTCTCGGCGATCCCTTCGAGCAGCATCGCGCCGATCAGCGCGCCGCGCATCGGCCCGGACGCCCGCTCCCACTCCAGCGGCGGGCCCGCGTGCAGGAACGTGCCGGTGTCCAGGCCGAGGACGTCCCGCGCCGGGCGGACGTCCACGAGATGCGGGCGGGCCGTCACCATCCGCCGCACCGCGCGGGCGTTGGCGTCCGCGTGCCGGGGGTCGCCGAGCACCGCGGCGAGCGCGGCCTCCGTCCCGGCGGGCGGCGGCCGCCAGTCGACCCGCTCCACCGGGACGGCCTGGTCCGCGAGCGCGTCCGCGAGCACCTCCACCCCGGCGGTCACCACCGCCGGGTCGCGGGTGAGCAGGCCGCCCAGCCTGTGCCGCTGGTCGGTCATCCGGCCCTCCCCTCCACCGGCGCGCCGTCGAGCAGGGCGAGGGCGTGCCGGGTCGCCCGGGCGTTGGACGCGAACACGTCCGCGCCCGCCTCGCACAGCGCCGCGGCCTGCCGGTCGCGGCCCTGCGGGTCGGCGGGCGTCCCGCACAGCGACACGACGACGGCCAGGTCGCGGCGGTCCGCGACCGCCGCCGCGACCGCCGGGGCGAGCGCGGCGGCCGGGTCGGGCTCGGCGCCGTGGCCGAGCACCACGTCCAGCAGCAGGACGCCGACCTCGGCGTCGGCCGCCTCCTCCCGCACCGCCGCGAGCCGCAGCGACGGGTCGATCATCGGGTGGGCGCGGCCGCGGGTGAACGCGTCGTCGCCGAAGTCGGTGAACCGGTGGCCGCGGGACGCGAGGTCCCAGCCGAGGGCGTCCCGGGCGATCGCCTCCGCCTCGTCGCGGAGCGTCCCGCCCGCGAACAGGCCGCGCAGCGCCCGCCCTCGTACGGGCTTCGGATGCCGGGACCCGAGCCAGCTCGGCCACTCGGGGACCTTCCGGCCCAGCGCTTTCAGCACCTTCTCCGCCGTGCGGGTCAGGTCGTCCTCGCCGGGGACGGGCAGCGCGAACGACACCGGCGTGTCGAGCCGCCGCGCCGCCTCCCGGATCAGGTCCGCGACCTGCGGCGCGGGCGGCTTGGACACGAGGACGATCAGCTCGGTGCCGGGGTCGGCGTCGAGCGCCGCGAGCGCCGCGAGCGCGGACCGCCCGCTCACCTCCGGCGACAGGTCCCGGCCGCCGACGCCGAGCACGTGGCTCACGCCGACGCCGGCCGCGTCGAGCAGGCACATGAGCTGCTGCGCGCCCGTCCCGGACGCGGCGACGACCCCGACCGGGCCGGGGCGCACCGCGTTCGCGAAGCCGAGGCCCGCGCCGCCGACCACCGCCGTCCCGCAGTCGGGGCCCATCACGATCAGGCCGCGCCGCGCCGCCGCCTCCTTGAGCGCGATCTCCTGCGCGAGCGGCACGTTGTCACTGAAGATCATCACGTTGAGGCCCGCGTCGAGCGCGTCCATGGCCTCGGGGAACACGTGCGGTCCCGGCACCGACAGCAGCGCGACGGTCGCGTCCGCGCGGGCGGCGGCGGAGCCGGTCGTCCGGGGCGGGGCCGCCGCTCCCGGCGCGGCGGGGGCCGCGGACGTCGCGCGCAGCAGGCCGTCCAGCGCCTCGCGCGCCTCCGCCGCGTCGCCGTCCTTCGCGCGGACGGCCACCACCAGGTCGTCGGGGCCCGCCTCCTCCGGGACGTCGAAACCCATCCGCCCGAACATCTCCCGGTTGAGCCCGGTGCCCATCGCGACCATCGCGGCGGCCACATCCGGCCGCTCGGACAGCGCCCGGCTCACCCGCATCAGCGTCACCGAGTCGTGGTAGCTCCCTCGCCGAACCTCGACCCAGTCGTCCCTCATGCCGCCCTCCGGTGGGGGGCGACCCCCCACACCCCCCGGTCCGCTCCGCTCATGCAGTCACCCTCGGGGCATGGGGCAACACCACGAGGGCCAAAGCGGCGCGGCAGCCTG
Source organism: Actinomadura syzygii (assembly GCF_008085905.1). Taxonomy (GTDB): domain Bacteria; phylum Actinomycetota; class Actinomycetes; order Streptosporangiales; family Streptosporangiaceae; genus Spirillospora; species Spirillospora syzygii. The sequence goes on from NZ_VSFF01000011.1 coordinate 150,686, forward strand.
CGAGGACGCCGTGCGCCAGATCCGTGCCGGACGTGTGCCCGACCGCGAGCAGCCGCCGCACCGCCGCCCCCGGCGGCTCGTGCCCGGCGACGCAGCGCAGCACCGCCGCGACCTCCGCGCCCGCACCGCCCGCCGCCGCGCAGTGCAGCAGCGTCGCGGCGAGCGCGGTCGTGCGGGTGCCAGCGTCCGCGGTGACGGCGGCGCCCAGCCAGTCGGCCAGCCACACGCCCGTCCGGCAATGTCTGACGGCGCCGCCGACCAGGCGCAGCGACACGAGCAGGCCGCAGAGGATGTCGTCGCCGCTCGGCGTGAGGCCGGGGCCGAGGCCGACGATCCGCTCCGCCGCCTCCACCGCGCCCGCGAGGTCGCCCGCGGCGCAGCACGCGGCGAGGACGTCCGGGTCGGGATGCCCGGAGAGGCCGCCGCCGGTCATGCCCGCGGCGGCGAACGCGGCCTCCAGCGTCCGGACGCCGTGCCCGAGCGCGGCGGGCCGCATGGTCCCGAGCACCGGCGCCGGGTCCCACCAGCGGCGGACCCGGACGTGCAGCGGACCGGCCTCCACCCGCCCGTCGCCCACCCACGCGTCGGCGCCCTCCCGGACCGACCGGAACGGCTGCTCGCGGCGCGTCGCGGCGACGACCACCGAGTTCGGCAGCCGGTGCGCGTCCGACGCGACGACGGCGAGCACGCGCGGCTCGGGGCCGCCCCGCATCTCCACGTACAGCGCGGACGGGAACACGGCGATGACCCGCGCGGCGCGGCGCGGCGGGTCGAGCAGCGGGCGCAGCGCGAGGCTCGCGGCCCCCGCCACGGGCGGCCGCGCACCGCCTGACCTTGCCGGACTCTGGTGCGGGGACGTCCCCCCGCGTGCCCCGGAACGGACCGGAAGCGGGATCGGGTCGCGGACGACGGCAGTCACGGATCCTCCCGAGACCGGTGTCGGCTGCCGCCCGGCGCACGGGCGGCCCGGCCTCTGCGGAGACCGTAGAACGGGCCCCGCGACGGACGTATGGGGAAAGCTGCCAAGGATGGTTGTCATCGTTCGTCTTTGTTGTCAGTGTTGATCAGGAACCGGTAGCGATCACGCCAAAACGGGCGATGTACGCACCAAAAGGCGAGGTGACCCCTGGCATGAGTTACACAACCGCGGACCCGGGCCCACCGGCCCTCAGGCTCGCAAGCACCGGAACACTGACCTACGGCCTCTCGGTCGGGGAGGTCCTCGGCGTCAGCACCCTCAACGGCGCCCGCCTCATCGCCGGCCGGGCCGGGCTGGAGCGCGTCGTCCAGCGGCTCAACGTGATGGAGGTCCCCGACATCCTGTCGTGGGTGAAGCCGAACGAACTGCTCCTGACGACCGGCTACCCCCTCCGCAACACCCCCCAGTCGCTCGACAACCTGGTCGCGGACCTGGACGAGCGCGGGCTCGCGGCCCTCGCCATCAAGCTCGGCCGCTACCTCGACTCCCTCCCCGCCGAGATGATCGCGCAGGCCGACCGCCGCGGCTTCCCCCTGATCCTGCTCCCGAACGACGTCGGCTTCGACGACATCCTGAACCAGGTCCTGACCGACATCCTGAACCGGCAGGCGTCCGTGCTCGCCCGCACCGAGGAGGTGCACCGCGCGCTGGTGCAGATCGTCCTGTGCGGCGGCGGGCTCCAGGAGGTCGTGGACGAGGTCGCGACCCTCCTCGACGTGGCCGTCGTCGTCCTGGACGGCGAGCAGCGCGTCCTCGCGGGCGCGGGCCCGGACGAGCACGTCCAGGCGATGCGCGCGTTCGACGCCGGGCGGCACGCCGCGTGCGGCCGCGGCGGCTGCGGCATCATCGGCGCGCACGGCACCGGCGACCACCTGGTCGTGCCCGTGATGGCGGGCGGCTTCGACCACGGCCGGATCATCGCGTTCAGCCCCGGCGGCGCGCTGCGCGGCTCCGACCTCGGCATCCTGGAGCGGGCGGCGACCGTCGCGGCGCTCGTGGTGACGAAGCAGCAGGCCGTCGCCGCCGTCGAGAGCAAGTACCGCGCCGACTTCCTGCGCGACATCCTCGCCGGACGGGCGGGCGACGACGACCGGGTCGTCGCGCACTGCGACGGGTTCGGCTGGGACCTCGACCGTCCCGTCATGGTGATCGTCGCCGAGCTGGACGGCCGCCCGCGCGGCGGCGGTCCGGCCGCCGAGCCGGACGCGAAGGGCCGCGCGAAGCCGCCCGACGCCGACGCGGCGGCGCGCGGCGGGCGCGGCGCCGAGGAGCGCTCGGCGCAGGAGCGGCTCGCCGCCGCCTGGACGACCGCCGTCCGCCGGCACGACCGGGGCGCGGCCGTCGCGAGCTTCGCGCACGAGGTCGTCGCGGTGGTCGGCGCGGAGGGCGACGATCCCGCCGAGCTGACCGCCGGGCCGGTGCAGGCGATGCTGAAGGAGGCGTCGTCGATCTTCGCCGAGCACCTGCCGGTGCGGCGGACGTTCTCCACCGGCGTCAGCCGGACGGTGACGTCCCCGGCCGCGCTGCCCGAGGCGTACGAGCAGGCCGTGAAGGCCGTCCGGGTCGGCCGGCAGCTCAACGGCACGGGCGCGCGGGCGCACTTCGACCAGCTCGGCGTGTACCGGCTGCTGAGCCTCGTGTCCGACCCGGAGGAGCTGCACGCCTTCGTCCGGGAGACGCTCGGCGACCTCGCCGCCGACGACGAGCCGGAGCTGGTCGACCTGCGCCGCACCCTCCAGGTGCTGCTGGAGACCAACCTCAACGTCGCCGAGACGGCCCGCAGGCTCCACTTCCACTACAACACGCTCCGCTACCGCATCGGGAAGCTGGAACGGATGCTCGGCGCGTTCACCGAGGACGCGCATCTCCGGCTCAACCTCACCCTCGCCCTTCACGTGCTGCGCATGCGCGGTATCTGAGGGTGGTACCGAGGGTAGTGTCATCGTCGCGACGCTCCCAGGGGGCGCGCCGGTCGCGCCTCCCGCGTCTCACACGGGCCGGTCCTCCCAATCCGGGAGGCGGGCTTTGGCAACAGTCGCCGATGCCCGTCCACCTGGGTAGATCTACCTTGCCCGCAGGCCCGCGCCGGGTTGGGCGGGCCGGGTGGGCAGGGCGGCTGGGCGGGAGGGCCCGATGATGATCGGCTGGAAGCTGCACGGCGACGGGCGCACCCCGCCGCCGGGCGAGGTGGTCGGACCGGACGAGCGGCTGTCGTGGCCGCGCACCGCGGGCATCGGCGCGCAGCACGTGGTGGCGATGTTCGGCGCGACCTTCGTGTTCCCGGTGGTGATGGGCCTCGACCCGAACCTCGCGATCATGATGTCCGGGGTCGCGACGCTGCTGTTCCTGCTGATCGTCGGCGGCCGGGTGCCGAGCTACCTCGGGACGAGCGCGTCGTTCGTCGGCGCGGTCGCGGCGATCCGCGCGGCGGGCGGCGACAGCGCCACCGTGACCGGCGCGATCCTCGTCGCGGGCGTCGTGCTCGCGCTCGTCGGCGTGCTGATCCACTTCGCGGGCGGGGACGTCGTCCACCGGGTGTTCCCGCCGGTCGTGACCGGCGCGGTCGTGATGCTGATCGGCTTCAACCTGGCGCCGGTCGTCGCGAACGTGTACTGGCCGCAGGACCAGTGGGTCGCGCTCGCGACGCTCGGGTTCGCCGTGTTCTGCGCGGTGCTGCTGCGCGGCTTCTGGGCCCGGATCGCGGTGCTCCTCGCCCTCGTCTTCGGGTACTTGCTCTCGTGGCTCCTCGACAGCACCGCGGGCAAGATCACTTCCGTGCTGCCGGGGCAGAACCTGCTGGACGCGTCCGGCAAGGCATGCCCGGCCGAGGGCCCGTACTGCGTCGCGACGGCGTTCCCGCACGACCGCATCAACGTCGACGGCGTGCAGGCCGCCGACTGGTTCGGGTTCCCGAGCCTGCACGCGCCCGACTTCAAGACCTCGGCCATCCTGCTGGCGCTGCCCCCGGTGATCGCGCTGATCGCGGAGAACACCGGGCACGTGAAGGCGGTCGCCGCGATGACCGGCGCGGACCTCGACCCCGTCCTCGGCCGCGCCGTCGCCGCGGACGGCGTCGGCACCGTGCTCGCCACCGCCGTCGGCGGCTCGCCCACCACCACCTACGCCGAGAACATCGGCGTCATGGCCGCCACCCGGATCTACTCGACGGCCGCCTACCTGGTCGCCGCCGCCGTCGCGATCCTGTTCGGGCTGTGCCCGAAGTTCGGCGCGCTCGTCGCGGCGACGCCGGGCGGGGTGCTCGGCGGGATCACCGTCGTCCTGTACGGGATGATCGGGCTGCTCGGCGCGAAGATCTGGATCGAGAACCGGGTCGACTTCGCCGACCCGGTCAACCTCGTCCCGGTCGCGGCCGGGATCATCCTCGCGATCGGGGACGTCACCCTGAAGATCACCGACGACTTCCCGCTGCAGGGCATCGCGCTCGGCACCATCGCCGTCCTCCTCGGGTACCACGTGCTGAACGCGGTCCGCGGCCCGGACGGCTCGGGCGGCGGCGTCATCGCGCCCGGCGAGCGGGAGATCGGTGGACCGGTCCGCCCCCCGAGCGCGCCCGAGACCGGCGCGGGCTGACGGGAGGACGCGATGAAGCCGCCGCCGTTCGGCTACCACGCCCCGCGCACCGTGGACGAGGCGCTCGACGCGCTCGCCGCGGCGCCGTCCGGGAAGGTGCTCGCGGGCGGGCAGAGCCTCGTCCCGCTGCTGAACATGCGGCTCGCCGCGCCGTCCGACCTGGTCGACATCAACCGGATCGCCGAGCTCGACGCGCTGCGCGCCGGGGACGGCGGCGTTCGCGTCGGCGCGCTCGCCCGGCACGCGCGGGTCGAGCGGTCGGCGGAGGCGGCGGCCGTGCAGCCGCTGCTCGGGCAGGCGCTCCGGCACGTCGCGCACCCGGTGATCCGCAACCGGGGCACGGTCGTCGGGAGCCTCGCGCACGCCGACCCGGCCGCCGAGCTGCCCGCCGTGCTGGCCGTCCTCGGCGGGACGGTCGAGGCCGCGTCCAGCCGGGGGCGGCGCACGATCCCGGCGGCGGAGCTGTTCGCCGGGCCGCTGGAGTCCTCGCTCGAACCCGGCGAGCTGGCGGTCTCCGCGTTCTTCCCCGCGCTGCCGCCCCGCACCGGCACCGCGTTCACCGAGACGGCGCGGCGGCACGGCGACTACGCCCTCGCGGGCGTCGCCGCCGTCGTCACCCTCGACGAGGACCTGCGCGTCCGCGCCGCCCGCGCCGGATACCTGGGCGTGTCCGCGACGCCGCTCGTCCTCGACCTGAGCGGCGCCGCCGGGCCGCGCGGCGACTGGGCGGCCGCCGCCGCGCACGTCCGCGAGCGCGTCGACCCCGAGTCCGACATCCACGCGGGTGCCGCCTACCGGCGGCACCTGACCGGCGTGCTCACCGAGCGCGCCTGCGCGGCGGCGGCCGCCGAGGCGCTGCGGAAGGCGGGGGAGTGATGGAGGAGCGGTTCGAGGTGGAGCTGACCGTCAACGGGACGCCCCGCACGGCGAGCGTCCCGGCGCGGCGGCTCCTGTCGGACTTCCTCCGGCACGACCTCGGGCTGACCGGCACGCACGTCGGCTGCGAGCACGGCGTGTGCGGGTGCTGCACCGTCCTGCTGGACGGCGACCCGGTGCGCTCGTGCCTGATGTTCGCCGTCACCGCCGCCGGGCACGAGGTCACCACCGTCGAGGGCCTCGCCGCGCCGGACGGCACGCCGTCCCCGGTGCAGCGCGCGTTCCGCGAGTGCCACGGCCTCCAGTGCGGGTTCTGCACGCCCGGGTTCCTCTGCACGGTCACGGCGTTGCTGCGGGAGAACCCGCGGCCGTCCCGCGACCAGGTGCTCGAAGGGATCTCCGGAAACCTGTGCCGCTGCACCGGGTACCAGAACATCGTGAAATCGGTGCACCGCGCCGCCGACCTGCTCAGCGAGCCGGCCGAACCAGGGGAGTGACCGATGGGGACGCGCGTGTTCGGCGAGCCGGTCCGGCGCCGCGAGGACGGCCGGTTCCTCACCGGCCGGGGCCGCTTCCTCGACGACCTCGGGCGCGGCGCGCTCGCCGCCGCGTTCGTCCGGTCGCCGCACGCGCACGCCCGGATCACCGACATCGACGTGTCCGGCGCGCTGGACGTCGAGGGGCTCGTCGCGATCTACACGTGGGAGGACCTTCCCGGCCGGGTCGGCGACCCGCTGCCGCTGCTCATCCCGCACCCGGCGCTGACGCACGGCCGGACCGGCTACCCGCTGGCGCGGGACGTCGTCCGGCACGTCGGCGAGCCCGTCGCGATGGTCGTCGCCCATGACCGGTACCTGGCCGAGGACGCCGCCGAGCGCGTCCACGTCGAGTACGAGCCGCTGCCGCCCGTCGTCGGGATCGAGGCGGCGGCGCGGGCCGAGCACCTCGTCCACGACGACGTGCCGGGCAACGTCGGGGCGGTGCTCGTCCAGGAGACCGGGGACGCGGCCGCCGCGATCGACGCCGCGCCGCACGCGCTGGAGTTCCGGCTGTCGATCGAGCGGAGCGCGTCCACCCCGCTGGAGGGGCGCGGCGTCTACGCGCGGTGGGACGCCGACGACGGCTCGCTGCGCGTGTACTCCTCCACCCAGACGTCGACCAGCGTGCGGGCGGCGATCGCGGCGCGGCTCGGGCTGCCGAACGGCAAGGTCGAGGTGGTCGCGCCGGACGTCGGCGGCGGTTTCGGCGTGAAGATCGTCCATCCGTGGCCGGAGGAGGTGCTCGTCCCGTGGGCGGCGCGGCTGCTGGACCGCGAGCTCAAGTGGACCGAGGACCGCCGCGAGCACTTCGTGTCCGCCGCGCACGAGCGCGGGCAGGTCCAGGACGTGCGGGTCGGGTTCGACGACGCGGGCCGCGTCCTCGGCCTCGACGTGCGGATCCGGCACGACCACGGCGCCTACACCCCGTACGGGATCATCATCCCGATCGTCACGTCCACCCAGCTCCTCGGCCCGTACAAGATCGGCGCGTACCGGGCGGAGGTGACGAGCCTCTACACGAACACGCTGATCGTCACGCCGTACCGGGGCGCGGGGCGTCCCCAGGGCGTCTACTGCATGGAGCGGACGATGGACCGCATCGCCCGCCACCTCGGCCGCGACCGCGCCGACGTCCGCGCCGCGAACCTCATCCAGCCCGACGAGTTCCCCTACGACCAGGGCCTCCTCTTCCAGGACGGGCGCCCGCTGATCTACGACTCGGGCGACTACCCGGAGCTGCTCCGCAAGGCGCGCGAGCTGATCGGCTGGGACGGCTTCGCCGCCGAGCGCGCCGCCGCGTCCCGGGGGCGGCGGCTCGGCATCGGCCTCGGCCTGTACGTGGAGGGCACCGGCGTCGGCCCGTACGAGGGCGGGCACGTCGAGATCGACACGGCCGGGCGGGTGCACGTCTCGACCGGGCTGACCTCGCAGGGCCAGGGCCACGAGACGGCGTTCGCGCAGATCGCCGCCGCCGAATTGGGCGTCCCGCTGGAGGACGTCCACGTCACGACGGGCGACACGCGCCGGTTCGGGTACGCGGTCGGGACGTTCGCGTCCCGCGCCGCCGTGATGAGCGGCAACGCGATCGCGCTGGCCTGCCGGAAGGTGCGCGAGAAGGCGCTGCGGATCGCGGCGGACGCGCTGGAGGCCGACCCGCGCGACCTCGACGTCACCGACGGGGTGGTGCACGTGCGGGGCGACATGTCGGCGTCGGTCCCGCTGCGGACGGTGGCGGTGCTGTCGAACCCGCTGCGGTACGCGTTCGACGAGGAGGCCGCGGCGGCGACGCAGTTCGCGGTGGGGCGCCCGGCGACCGAGCCACCGGTCGCGTCCGGGGAGGAACCCGGCCTGGAGGGACGCGGGTACTACTCGCCCGTCCGGTCGACGTTCGCGTCCGGCGCGCACGCCGCGATCGTGGAGGTCGACCCGGACACGGCGGAGATCGCCATCCTGCGGTACGCGGTCGTCCACGACTGCGGGCGGCTCATCAACCCGATGGTCGTGGAGGGGCAGATCCACGGCGGCGTCGCGCAGGGCGTCGGCGGCGCGCTGTACGAGCGGATGGCCTACGACGAGTCCGGCCAGCTCCTGAACGCCTCGTTCATGGACTTCCTCATGCCGTACGCGACGGAGGTCCCGCGGATCGAGACGGGCCACCTGGAGACGCCGTCGCCGCTGAACCCGCTCGGGATCAAGGGGGCGGGGGAGGCGGGCGTCATCCCGGTGTCGGCGGTGATCGCGTCGGCGGTGGAGGACGCGGAGGGCGTCCGCGTGGACGCGATGCCGATCTCCCCGGACGACCTCCACACGCTGCGGCTGCGGGCGGCGGACGACCCGTCGCTCCGCGTCCGCGAGGGCGCCCGGACCGGATGACCTCACGGCCGGTAGGGGGAGAGGGCCGGGTGGGAGAGGCTGGCGGGGTCGGCTCGGGTTTGCGGGGGACCTCAACCCCGCCAGCGTGTTGACCCTAGTCAAGGCCGCGGAAGGGGTCCGCGCTAACCGGGATTCCTCCGGGAAGGTCGGTTTTCGGTCGCGCGTCCGCTAGCCGTGCGCGGGCGTCTCCGGGGCGTTGCCGCCGAGCGACTTCGGCAGGTAGTTCTGCACGGCCGCCGGGCGGAACCCGGCCTGCCTGATCCAGCCGAGGATCATCTCCAGCTCCTGCGCGAGGCCCTTGCGGTAGTGCATGAGGATGATGTCGCCGGGCTTGAACCCCTTGCCGCCGTCGCCGCGCGCGAAGCCGTTGAAACCGACGCCCGGACCGGACGTCCCGTTGTAGAACTCCGCCGACCAGATCAGGATCGACTTGATGCCGCACTCCTTGGCGACCTGCCGGGTCGTCGGGTTGAACGCGCCGAACGGCGGCCGGAACACCTCGGGACGCCGCCCGTACTGCTTCGCGATCTCGTCGGACGCGTCGCAGATCTGCTTCTTCTGCGCCTCCGGGCTGAGCGTCGGCATGTTCGGGTGGCTGACGGTGTGGTTCTCCATGGGCGACCCGGCGTTGCGCATCGCCCAGAAATACTGGCCCTGCCCCTTGATGTACGTCGAGGTCAGGAAGGTCATGATGGGGACCTTCTGCGTGCGTATCAGGTTCACGAACCGCGAGTCGTACTCGTAGCCGTCGTCGATGGTGAGGAAGACGACGCGCTCCTGCGTCTCGATGTGGTCGATGACAGGGGGCAGGCCGTCGGTGGACGGCTTCGGCATCGTCCACGTGCCGGGCTTCGGCGTGTCCCACTGCTGGTCGCCGAGGACGGACGCGAGCCGCGTCCGCGTCGACGGCCCCGAGCCGCCCGCCTGCGCGGTGACGATGGGCCAGCCGCCCGCGACCACGCCGACGAGCGCGGCGGCGACGATGGTGATCAGGGGCGCTTTCCCGGGCATCGGCCGCGTGCTCCGTTCGGTCGAGGGGTTCGATCGGGGTCGGTCGGTCGTTCAAGTCTTCAGGTGTTCCGCATCGGTTGACGCGCCGTTCGCCGGGAGGGTTCGCGGGACGGCGCGACTCGCCCGACATATCTGACCATTTCCCACGCGAAAGCGAGCGCATCCGCCCAATCCTCGGCGTGTACTCGGCAGATGTTGCCGTTCGGCCCCGCCGTGCCGTTCCCTACAGTCGGGACATGCAGCTCACCGGCAGTGCCACCGTCGCCGCGCCGCTCGCCCGCGTCTGGGACGCGCTCCAGGACCCGGCCGTCCTGGCGCGGACGATCCCCGGCTGCCGGTCCCTGGAGGAGACCAGCCCCGGCGCCTACCGCATGACCGTCTCGGCGGGCGTCGCGTCGATCCGCGGCACCTACGCGGGCCGCGTCGAACTCGCCGACCCCGACCCGCCGCGCTCGTTCGTCCTGCGTGCGCGGGGGCAGGGCGCGCCGGGCACGGTGGACGCGACGGTCCGCGTCCGGCTCTCCGGCGACGGCGACGCCGCGACCCGGATCGACTACGACGCGGACGCGGTCGTCGGCGGGATGGTCGGCGGCGTCGGCCAGCGGATGCTCGGCACCGTCGCGAAGCGGACGGCGGGCGAGTTCTTCGCCGCCGTCGAACGCGACATCGCCGCGCCGCCAGACATCGCCGCCCCGCCCGAACCCGTCCCCGCCGCTCCCGCGCAGGCGGCGCCCGGCCCGGTGTACGCAGGACGCGCCGCGGCCACGCCGGAGCGGGTCGCTCCGGCGTGGCCGATGGCGGTCGCGTTCGGGACGGGCGGCGCCGTCGCGCTCGCCGGTGTGGCGCTCGGCTACCTGCTCGGCCGCCGCGCGGTCAGTTCACCGCGAGTCAGCCCACCGCGACTCAGTTCAGCGAGACTCAGTTCACCGCGACGAGGTCCACGACGAAGATGAGCGTCTCGCCGGGCTTGATCGCCGGGCTCGGGCTGCGGTCGCCGTAGGCGAGGTGCGGCGGGATGACGAGCTTGCGCCGCCCGCCGACCTTCATGCCGACGATGCCCATGTCCCAGCCCTTGATGACGCGGCCGCCGCCGAGCGGGAAGTCGAACGTCGAGCCGCGGTTCCAGGACGCGTCGAACTCCTCGCCGGTCGACCAGGACACGCCGACGTAGTGCATCGAGACGTTCGCGCCCTTGGTCGCCTCGGGCCCGTCGCCCTGGGTGATGTCGGTGATGTCGAGGTTCGAGGGGGGCTGTCCCTCGGGGAAGTCGATCTCGGGGCGTTCCAGCGCCATTGACGGGCTCCAGCGTTCGGGTCGGATTGGGAAGTGCTCAGCCTAGCCGCAGCGGGCGCGCACGAAAGTACGCCGGGCGCGTTGGCAGGTTGCGACGGTTCCGCAGGTGGGCGGCGTCCGGTAGACCCGTGTCCATGAGGCTGCGGATCGGGATCGACACGGGCGGGACGTTCACCGACGTCGTGGCGCTGGACGCGGACGGCGCGCTCGTCACCACGAAGACCCCGTCGACGCCCGCCGACCCGGCCGCCGGGTTCGCGGCCGGTGTGACGAAGATCCTTGCCCTGCTCGGCGCCGGGCCCGACGACGTCGCGGCCCTCTGCCACGGCACGACCGTCGCCACGAACCGGCTGCTCGAGGACCGCGTCGACGACCTCGGGTTCGTCACGACGGAGGGGTTCGGGCCGATCCTGGAGATCGCGCGGCAGAGCGTCCCGGACGGGTACGGCAACAGCTACTTCTGGGTGAAGCCGCCGCGGATCGTCCCGGCGCACCGGGTGCGGACGGTCGGCGGGCGGCTCGACCACACCGGCGCGGAGCTGCGTCCGTTCGACGAGGAGTCGGCGGTCGCGGCGGCCCGCTTCTTCCGCGACGCGGGGATCCGCGCGATCGGGGTGTGCTTCCTGCACTCCTACGCCGACCCGTCGCACGAGCTGGCGATGCGGGAGGTCCTCACCCGCGAGCACCCGGACGCCGTCGTGTCGCTGTCGTGCGAGGTGCTGCGCGAGTACCGCGAGTACGAGCGGTCGGTGACGACGCTGGTGGACGCCGCCGTGAAACCCGCGATGAACGGCTACCTCGCGCGGATCGCCGAGCGCGCGGCGGCCCGGCTGCTCGTGATGAAGAGCAACGGCGGCGTGCTGTCGGCGGAGGAGGTCGCACGGCAGCCGATCACGACGGTGCTGTCCGGCCCGGCGGCGGGCGCGCTCGGCGCCGCGTTCGTGGTCTCGCACAGCGGCCGCGGTTCCGTCGTGACGCTGGACGGCGGCGGGACGTCCACCGACGTCGCGGTCGTCCTGGACGGCGAGCCGACCCTCACCACCGAGGGGTCGATCGGCCGCCATCCCGTCAAGATCCCGATGATCGACATCGTGACGGTCGGCGCGGGCGGCGGGTCGGTCGCGTGGCGGTCGCCGGACGGCGCGCTGAAGGTCGGGCCGCGCAGCGCGGGCGCCGACCCCGGCCCGCTCTGCTACGGGCGCGGCGGGACGGAGGCGACGGTGACGGACGCGCACGCCGTCCTCGGCCGCATCCCGCCGCACCTGCTCGGCGGCGAGGTCCCGCTCGACGTGGCCGCCGCCCGCGCCGGGCTCGCCGCCCTCGCCGACGACCTCGGCCTGCCCATCGAGCGCGCCGCCGCCGGGATCCTGGAGATCTCCGCGTGGAACCAGGCCAACGCGATCCGACAGATCACGGTGAAGCGGGGCCTGGACGTCCGCGACTACCCGCTCGTCGCGTTCGGCGGGTCGGGGCCGCTGCTCGCGTGCCGGCTGCTCGACGTGCTCGGGCTGCCGGTCGCGGTCGTCCCGGAGAACCCCGGGAACCTGTCGGCGTTCGGGCTGCTCACCGTGGACGTGAAGAACGACTACGTGCGGACGAGTGTCGTCCGCGACGCCGAACTCGACCCCGCCCTGCCCGCCGCGATCTACGCGGAGCTCGAAGCGGAGGCGGCCGACGCGCTCGCCCGCGAGGGCTTCCCGCCGGACCGGCGGCGCTTCGCCCGCTCCGCCGACCTGCGCTACTACGGGCAGGCGTTCGAGGTGCGGGTCGCGGCCCCGGCGGGCCCGCCGGACGGGGCGTTCCGCGCCGAGGTCGTCCGCCGGTTCCACGACGCGCACGAGGCCCTCTACGGCTACTGCCACCGCGACGATCCGCGCCATCCGGTCGAGTGGGTCAACCTGCGCGTCTCCGGGATCGGCCCGATCGACCGGCCGCGCCTCGCCGAACGTCCGCCGGGGGACGGCGACCCGTCCCGGGCGCTGACCGGAGCGCGCCGCGTCTACTTCGACGACTGGACGGACACGCCCGTCTACCGCCGCGAGAAGCTCGCCCCCGGCGACGCCGTGACCGGCCCGGCCGTCATCGAGGAGTTCGGGTCGACGCTGCCGCTCCACCCCGGCTTCACGGCGGAACTCGACGGCCACGGCAACCTGGTGGTGAAGCGATGATCGACCCGATCCTGCTGGAGATCGTCGAGGGGACGCTGGCGTCCGTGGAGCGGGAGGTCGAGACGGCCATCGCGCGGACGGCCCGGTCCCCGATGATCCGGGACGCGCACGACTTCCGCGCGGGCATCCACGACCGGCGGCTCCGCAAGCTGACCGGACGGTCCTACTCCGCGCTCGTCCAGCCGGTCGTCCGCGACTTCCCGCTGGAGGAGATGCGTCCCGGCGACGTGTTCTTCCACAACGACGTGTACCTGTCGGAGGGCGGCATCGGGCACCTGCCCGACCTGTGCGTCACCGTTCCCGTTTTCCACGGCGGGGAGGTCGTCGCGTTCGTGCAGGCGTTCGGGCATCACGACGACATCGGCGGCGCCGTCCCGGGGTCGATGCCGAGCCACGCCCGCAGCGCGTTCGAGGAGGGCCTGATGGTCCCGCCGATCAAGCTGTGGGACGAGGGCGTCCCGAACCGGGCGGCGCTGACGATCATGACGCGCAACTCGCGGATGCCCGACTCCCTCGCCGGGGACCTGGACGCCGAGTGCTCCGCCTGCCTGATGGGCGCCCGCCGCCTCGGCGACCTGTTCGCCCGCTACGGCCGCGCCGACGTCGAGGCGTGCTTCGACGCGATCATCGACCGGACCACCGCGACGTTCCGCCGCGAGCTGCTCGCCAAGATCCCGGACGGCGTGTTCGTCTGGGAGGACTACGCCGAGCACGACGGCGTCGACCCGCCCCGCCTCCACGCGCAGCGGATCACGCTGACCGTCGACAAGGCGGCCGACGTCCCGCTCGTCATCGATTTCACCGGCACGTCCCCGCAGGCCAAGGGGCCGATCAACCACGCGGGCGACTACGCGGACGGGGTGTTCCTGAAGAAGTGGCTGGCGCCCGTCCTGCGGAACCTCGCCGACACGCCGGAGCGGGCCGCCGAACTGGACGTCAACGAGGGCGTCGTGCCGCTGATCGAGATGCGGTTCCCGGAGAAGGGCACGCTGCTCACGCCGGTGTTCCCGGCGCCGACGAACGCGCGGACGTTCGTGATCCTGCGGCTGCTCGGCGTCCTCGCGGGCGTCCTCGCCAAGGCCACCGGCGGGCGGATGCCCGCCGACCAGGAGACGATCCGCTACACCGGCGTCTACGGCGACGACGACCGCGGCCCCTACCTGATGCGCGAGGTGCTCGGCGGCGGGTCGGGCGGCCGCTACTACGCGGACGGCGAGGACACGATCCACGTCGTCCCCGACTCCCGCAACATCCCCGCCGAGTTCGCCGAGGCGCGCTGGCCGTTCCTCGTGGAGCGCCTCGGCCTCGCCGTCGACTCGGGCGGGCCGGGGGAGTTCCGGGGCGGGCTCGGCTACGACAAGCACATCCGGATGCTGCGCGACGCGCACTACATGTCGATCGCGGACCGGTCGATCCTGTCGTGCTGGGGCGTCAACGGCGGCCGGGCCGGGCGCCCGTTCCGCGTCGACATCGACGGCGAGGAGATGGACGGCCTGGTCGACGACCAGCCCGTCCGCGCCGGTCAGGTGATCCGCATCCGGACGACCGGGGGAGGCGGCTGGGGCGACCCCCTGGACCGCGACCCGGCGCGGGTGGCGGACGACGTCCGCGACGGGAAGGTGTCGGCCGCGGGCGCCCGCGACGACTACGGCGCCGTCCTGTCGTCCGACGGCCGCGTGGACGGCGACGCGACGGCGGCCCTGCGCGCCCGGCTGCGCGCCGAGCGCGGCCCCGCCCCCTTCTTCGACCGGGGCCCCGGCTACCCGAGGCTGTCCGGCGGGGCCGCGTCGGCCGACGTCGACGTCACCGCGCCCGACGTGACCGCGCCCGTGGATGTCACCGCGCCCGTCGATGGACGGTGACGAGGGCGTCCTTCCCGTACCGCGTCGACTCGGTGAGCGTCCATGTGCTCTTGTCGGGCGTCTCCGTCCAGAGCTTGAGGCCGTGGCCGAGGATCACGGGGAACCACATGAGGTGGATCTCGTCGACGAGGTCGAGCGCGAGCAGCCCCTTGACGAGCCGGATGCTGCCCGCCACCGAGATCTCGCCGTCCACGTCCCGCTTGAGGCGGGCGACCTCCTCGGCCAGGCCGCCGGAGAGCACCGACGTGTTGTTCCACTCGGGGTTCTTGAGCGTGCCGGAGACGACGTACTTCGGCATCCCGTTGTACTTGTCGGCGAGCTCGCCCTCGTACTGCGGCCACGCGGCCGCGAACCCCTCGTAGGTGACGCGGCCCAGCAGCAGCGCGGCCGACCCGAGCGCCTCGTCGGTCTTGAACTGCTCGCCCTCCGGCCCCCGGTCGAAGTCGAAGCTCCAGTTCGGGTACTTGAAGTCCTCGCCGCCCGGGGACTGGACGACGCCGTCCA
The DNA here is from genome assembly GCF_008085905.1 of Actinomadura syzygii. GTDB lineage: Bacteria > Actinomycetota > Actinomycetes > Streptosporangiales > Streptosporangiaceae > Spirillospora > Spirillospora syzygii. Next base: position 165,882 of record NZ_VSFF01000011.1, read on the forward strand.
GGGAGATGAACTCGGTGACGACGATGCGTCCCATGTCAGGCCCCCTTCGCGAAGGCGGCCAGCACGGGCGCGAGGGCGGGCGCCGTGGTGCTGTGGTTCTCGCCCGGGATCGCCTTCAGCGTCGCGGTCGGGAGGTGGTCGGCCACCGCCTTCGCTCCGGCGGCGAGGGCGGGCCACGTGTCCTCGCCGTGGAGCACGAGGACGGGCACGCCGACCCTGTCCCACCGGTCGGCGCGCAGCGGCCTGCCGGACATGGCGTCCCCGACGTTGCGCCCGTCGTAGGCGATCGTCGGGGCGACCGCCTCCAGCGCGGGCCAGAAGTCGGAGCCGCGCATCCCCTGGACGGCCTCCTCGGGCATCATCGCGGCGGCCGTCATGAACAGCGCCACCGCGTCGCCGGGACGTCCCTCGGCCACGGCCGCGTCGAGCCGCTCGACGTAGTCGGACGGGAGCGGCGGGCGGCCGCCGTCCACGACGGCGGGCGGCTCGAACAGCGCGAGCCGCGCGACCGGGACCCCGGCCTGCGCCGCGTTGAGGGCGAGGAGCCCGCCGGACGACCAGCCGAACACCGTCGCCGGACGTCCGCCGCCCGGCCCCTCGATGATCGCGGCGAGGTCCTCGAACTCGCGCTCGACGGCGTAGGGCGCGGTGTCGCCGCTCCCGCCGCGCCCGCGCCGGTCGTAGTTGATCACACGGAAGCCGCCCGCCAGCAGCTCGGCGGTCTGCGCGTTCTCCGGGGTCGTGGCGCGGTGCGCGGTCGCGCCGTCGACGATGACGACCGGGTCGCCGTCGCCCCACGCCGTGTAGGCGATGGTCGTGCCGTCGGCGGAGGTGACGGTGCCTTCGGTTGAGGTGGCAGTGCCCTCGGACATCGGGTCGTCCCTTTCTGGTGAGGTGTCGCCGCGCGTGTTCGGCGCGGCGGGCCCCACATTAGAAACGCTCCTCGTCCTGGAGCTTGTACAGAAGCGACATCGGCTCGTCGGCGTCCGCGCCGCGCTGGAGGCAGGTCGCCGTCCGTCCGATGAAGCGCTTCAACGACCTCGCCATGTGCGGCTGGTCGTAGTAGCCGAGCCGGTGCACGACGTCCAGGGCGGGGACGCCCTCCTCCAGCAGCACGGCGGCGTGCCGCGCGCGGTCGATCTGCCGGATCGCGCCCTGGGTCAGGCCCGTCGCGGTGACGACGCGCCGCTGCACCGACCGGGACCCGACCTTGGCGATGCCACCCCACACGACCTCGTCCACGAGCGGGTCGCGGGTCAGCGCGCCCGCGCGCACGAGCCGTCCGACGAGGTCCTCCGCCGTGTCGAAGCCGGGGACCTCCCACTCCTCGCCGAGCAGGACGAAGCGGCGCGCGTCGGCGTACGGGCTCTCCGCCATGCCGTCGACCAGCCGCGCGAGGGGCAGGTGCGGCATCGACGCGCCGTGCGCGAACGTGATCCCGAGGGACTCGGACTCGCCGCCGAGCCCGGCGGTCGACGCGGTCGTCTCCGGCCCCCGGACGGCGGCGTGCGCGGCGCCGTCGACCGTCCAGAAGACGAGTTCCCAGTTCGACGTCGCGACCGACGTCAGGCTGCCCGCCCCGGTGGCGCGGCCGCGCCAGACCCGCGCGACGTACGGCGAGTCGGACGTGCGGTGTTCGCTCTCGATCGGCATGCTGCGCCTCCCTCCGGTGCCCGGCCCCTCCGATGCTAGCCAGCAGGTCGGACGCTTCTCAGCGGCCGGAGCCGGGGCCGTCCCGGACGGGCGTCGTCCGGAAACGGTCCCGGCCCAGGCGCGCGCCGTCCACGTGGAGGTCGGCGCGGGCGCGGGTGCCGTCCGCGGCGAAGAACGCGGTCTCGCGGGCGGACCAGCGGTCCCAGGCGTCCGCGTACTCCGCGCCGTCGCGGTCGGCGGCGCGGGCCCGGCGCAGGTCGAGCGGCGCGTCGATCCAGATCCGGAACGCGGCGGGCGACCCCGCCCACGCGGCGCCGACGCCCTCCACGAGCAGGACGGGCGCGGCCGGGACCTCCTCCGCCGGGCCGTAGGCGCCGCGGCGCCAGTCGTAGCGGCGCAGCGCGCCGGGCCGTCCCGCCCCCACCGGGTCCAGGACGGCACGCCGCAGCGGCTCCCACCAGGTCAGCGGATCGGCGTCCCACGGGACGCGGAAGTCGTCCGACCGCACCACCGGCGCGCCGACAGTGCCCTCCGAGGGGGGACGACCCCCCGCGCCCCCCGGAGCGCCTCCGGCGCCGACCAGGACTTCGGCGAGCCGGTCGGCGAAGGTGGACTTGCCCGCGCCGCTCGGGCCGTCCACGGCGACCAGGCGGGACGGGCCGCAGGACGGCGGCAGCGCGAGCAGCCGCGCGGCGAGCGCGGCGTAACTCGTCACGGGGCTCGTCGCGGGGCGGTTCGGCGCGTCGTCCGGCACGGACGGCATACTTCCAGGTGCCGGACCCCCGAAGGAGGACGCCCTTGCCCGGACCGCTCGACGGCGTCGTGGTCGTCGACCTCAGCCGCGTCGTCGCCGGACCGCAGGCCACCATGGCGCTCGCCGACCTCGGCGCCCGGGTGATCAAGGTCGAGCAGCCGGACGGCGGCGACGAGACGCGCGGCTGGGGCCCGCCGTTCGCGGGTGACGCGCAGGTCAGCACGTACTACCTGTCGATCAACCGGAACAAGGAGTCGATCGTCCTCGACCTGAAGTCGGACGGCGGGCGCGACGTGCTCGCCCGGCTCGTCCGGCACGCGGACGTGCTGGTGGAGAACTTCCGGCCGGGCGTCCTCGACCGGCTCGGCTTCCCGGTGGAGCGGCTGCACGGGCTGAACCCGCGGCTCGTCGTGCTGTCCATCACCGGGTTCGGGCACGACGGGCCGGACGGCGGGCGCCCCGGCTACGACGCGATCATGCAGGGCGAGGCGGGCGTCATGAGCGTGACCGGGCCGCCCGGCACGCCGAGCAAGGCCGGGCTGTCGATCGCCGACGTGCTCGCGGCGGGCAACGGCGTCGCCGGGGTCCTCGCCGCGCTCTACGAGCGGACCCGGACCGGGCGCGGCGCGGTCGTCCGCACGTCGCTGCTGGCGTCGGTCGTCGGCGCCCACATGTTCCAGGGGACGCGCTGGACGGTCGCGGGCGAGGTCCCCGAGTCGGTGGGCAACGACCACCCGTCCCTCGCCCCGTACGGGACGTTCCGCTGCGCCGACGGCCGGCTCCAGATCGGCGTCGCCAACCAGGGGCTGTGGCGCAGGTTCGCGCCGCTCGTCGGCCTCGACCCCGACGACCCGCGCTACGCGACCATTCCGGACCGGACGGCCCGGCGCGCCGAGCTGACCGCCGACATCGAGCGCGCCCTCGCGGAGGGCGCCCGCGACGCCTGGCTCGGACGGTTCGCCGAGGCGGGCGTCCCGGCCGGGGCGATCCGGACGATCGACGAGGTGTACGAGTCGCCGCAGACGCGCTCGCAGGGCCTCGTCGTCGAGGTCGACCATCCGCAGCTCGGCCGGATCGAGCTGCCGGGCCCGCCGCTGCGGTTCGACGGCGCGCCGCCGCGCGGTCACACCGCGCCGCCGCTGCTCGGCGAGCACACCGGCGCCGTCCTGGCCTGGCTGGACGAACAAGACACGCGCGAACAAGACCTGCACGAACAGGACACGTACGAACAGGACACGCACGAACGGGAGAGGGGCGAATGATGGACCTGCTCGGCACCCCGGGGGACGCGGGCGGCGGGCCGGTGCGCGTCGCCGGACGCGAGCTGCCGCGCGACGAGCTGTTCGACCGGGCGTCGGCGGTCGCCGCCGAGATCCGGGGCGCGGACGCCGTCGCCGTGCACGCCACGGCGTCACTGGAGACGGTCGTCGCGGTCGTCGGCGGGATGCTGGCGGGCGTGCCCGTCGTCCCGGTCCCGCCGGACTCCGGGCCCGCCGAGCGCGCCCACATCCTCGGCGACTCCGGCGCGAGCCTGCTCCTCGCCGCCTCCGGCGCCGAGCGGGCGGAGGGCGAACCGCCGCTGGTCCCGGTCGACGCGCTGCCGCGCGGCGGCGGCGCCCCGGCGGCCGGCGTCCCCGCCGACGCGACCGCGCTGATCCTCTACACCAGCGGGACGACCGGCGCCCCGAAGGGCGTGCTGATCTCGCGGAGCGCGATCGCCGCCGGGCTGGACGGGCTCGCCGACGCCTGGGCGTGGACGCCGGACGACGTGCTCGTCCACGGGCTGCCGCTGTTCCACGTGCACGGGCTCGTCCTCGGCGTGCTCGGGGCGCTGCGCGTCGGGTCGCGGCTCGTCCACACGGGGCGGCCGAGGCCCGAGCTGTACGCGGCGGCGGCCGAGGGCGACGGCGGCAGCCTGTTCTTCGGCGTCCCCACGGTCTGGTCGCGGACGGCGGCCGACCCGTCCGCCGCGCGGGCCCTGCGCGGCGCCCGGCTGCTCGTGTCGGGCAGCGCGCCGCTCCCGGTCCCGGTCTTCGAGCGGCTCGCGGAGCTGACCGGTCACCGCCCGGTCGAGCGCTACGGGATGACCGAGACGCTCATCACGGTCAGCGCGCGCGCCGACGGCGACCGGCGTCCCGGATACGTCGGCACGCCGCTGCCCGGCGTCCGGACGCGGCTCGCCGCCGAGGACGGCTCCCCGGCCCCGCTCGACGGCGAGACGCCCGGTGAGCTGCACGTCCGCGCTCCGCTGCTGTTCAAGGGGTACCTGAACCGTCCCGACGCGACCGCGAAGTCGTTCACCGCGGACGGCTGGTTCCGCACCGGCGACATCGCCGCCGTGGGCCCGGACGGCTGGCACCGCATCGTCGGCCGCGCGTCCACCGACCTGATCAAGAGCGGCGGCTACCGCATCGGCGCGGGCGAGATCGAGAACGCGCTGCTCGCGCATCCCGGCGTGCGGGAGGCGGCCGTCGTCGGCACCCCGCACGACGACCTCGGCGAGCAGGTCACCGCGTACGTGGTGGCGGACGGGGTCGCGGCGCGCGAGCTGACCGACTTCGTCGCCGGGCGGCTGTCGGTCCACAAGCGCCCGCGCGTGGTGCACCTGGTCGAGGCGCTGCCGCGCAACGCGATGGGCAAGGTCGTGAAGACCCGCCTCACCGAGATCACGCCCTAGGGGAGCAGCTCCGCCAGCACCGGGCGGACCAGGTCGCGGGCGTCCGACTCCGGCGGGGACGGGCCGTCCGCGCCCACGGAGTAGTAGCGCAGGAACCCCTGCTGGAAGCACGCGCCCATGAGCAGCGCCGCCACCGCCCGCGTGTCAGCGGCGGCGGCGATCCGGCCGAGGCCGCGCTCGGCGTCCAGGTACCGGGTCAGCGCGGCGACCGGCTCGTGCGGACCCGCGTCGTACTTGCGCAGCGCCTCCCTGGACGCCGCCATCAGCCGTGGCTGCGCCGCCATCGACGCCATCATCGGGAAGCTCTGCTGGTAGAAGTACACGCCGCCCAGCACCACGGCCACGAGGTTCGCCTCCACGGTGCCCTCGCCCGGCACGCCCTTGGACACGAAGGCGGGCATCCGCTCCCGCAGGACGAGCAGCATCAGCTCCTCCTTGTCGCGGAAGTGCTTGTAGAGCAGGGCCTCGGAGTAGCCCGCGGCCTTCGCGATCTCCTTCGTGGTGGCGCGGGCGACGCCGTGCCGCCGCATGATGTCGGCCGCCGCGTCCAGGATCCGCTCCCGCGCGCTCAATGAACCGCCCCCTTGACAGGTGAGTGAACGCTTACCACTCTAGGGGTTAGTAAGTATTCACTCACTCTCTTCGGGAAGGGAAGACCTCCGATGAAGCTCACGATCTTCGGCGCGAGCGGGCGGACCGGCCTGCACGCCGTCCGGCGGGCGCTGGCCGCCGGGCACGAAACGACCGCCGTCGTCCGCGACCCGGCCGCGCTGCCCGCCGACCTGCGGGACGGCGCGAGCCGCGGCCTCGCCGTCGTCCAGGCCGACGCCATGGACCCGGCCGCGATCGAGGGCGCGGTCAAGGGCCGCGACGCCGTCATCACCGCGATCGGCTCCCGCGAGGGACGCCGCCCGACCACCGTCTGCGCGGACAGCACCCGCGCCGTCCTCGCCGCCATGCGCGCCACCGGCGCGGAGCGGTTCCTGCTGACCAGCGCCGCCGGGCTGGACGCCGGGCCGGGCGACGACCCGCTGACCCGGTTCGTCGCGAAGCCGCTCGTCCTGCAGCGGATCCTGAGGCACGCGTTCGACGACATGCGCGCCGCCGAGGAGGCCGTCCGCGCCTCCGGGCTGGCCTGGACGATCGTCCGCCCGCCGAGGCTCACCGACGGGCCCGGGAAGGGCCGGTACCGCAGCGCCGTCGACCGCAACGTCTTCGGCGGCCTGTCCATCGCGCGGGCCGACCTCGCCGTCGCGCTGATCGACCTCGCCGCCGACCCGGACGCCGCCGGGCACGTCGTCAGCGTCGCGGGCTGAGCCGTCCGACCCGGGCCGCATGACACCTGTCACGCCGATCCGCTGACACCCGCCCCTACCGGACGTCCGCGCCGCTCGCGAGGATGGGGGCATGAGAGGTGCCAGGACATGACGGTCGCGACCACGGCCGACCTCGAAGAACGCGCCACCCGGCGGCTGGAGCGCTACCGGCGGGTGACGTACCGGTCGTTCCTGCTCGCCGCGCTCGGGTTCGTCGCGCCGAGCCTGGCCGGGCTGGAGTTCGCCTACAAGGACGGGAACCTCGCCGCGCCCCTCGTCCCGGTCGGGGCGGTGGGGCTCGGACTGCTCTGCTGGTGCTACGCGCGGCTCGTCCGGGCGGGCCTCGGCGGCGGCGCGACCCGGCGCGACCTCGTCCTCAGCGGCGCCGTCGCGGCCGCGATGAGCCTGCTTCTCCTCGCCCATCCGCTGTTCAGCGTCGGCCCGGTGTTCTGGCTGTCGGCGGTGGTGCTGTCCCCGATGAGCCGGCGGCGGATCGCCGTCCTGTGCGTCGCCACCGGGACGGTCTGCGGCGTGGTCGCCGCCGTCGCCTCCGGCCGCCTCTACCCGGGCGGGCACCTCCCCTGGTACGGGATCCTGCCGTTCACGACCGCGCTGTACACCGGGGTCTGCGGGCTCGTCGCGTTCGTCAACCGGTACCAGCGCCGCATGTGGGACCTGCACCAGGAGACCCACGACGCGCGGGACGCCCTCGCCCGCCTCGCCGTCACCGAGGAGCGGCTCCGGTTCTCCCGCGACCTGCACGACCTCCTCGGCCACAGCCTGTCGCTGATCGCGGTGAAGAGCGAGCTGGCGATGCGGCTCGCGGCCGCCGACCCGGAGCGGGCGGGCGCGGAGATGGCCGACGTGCGGCACGCCGCCCGGGAGGCGCTCCGCGAGGTGCGGGCCGCCGTCCACGGGTACCGCGCCGTCGAGCTGGACGTCGAGCTGGCGGGCGTCCGCGCCGTGCTGGACGCCGCCGGGATCCGCTGCACGGTCGAGGGCCTCGCCGGACGCGCCGCGTCCGACCGCGCGGACGGCCCCGCCGCCGGGCTGCCGCCCGAGGTGCGGACGGTGCTGGCCTGGGTGGTCCGGGAGGGCGCCACCAACGTGATCAAGCACAGCGAGGCGCGGCGGTGCGTCGTCACGCTCAGCTCCTGCGGCGGGTCCGTCGCGCTGGAGATGCGCAACGACGGCGTCCGCGCCGGGGACGGCCCGCCGGGCTCGGGCCTCACCGGGCTGGCGGAGCGGCTCGCCGTCCTCGACGGCGAGGTCACCGCGGGCCCGGACGGCCGCGACGGGTTCCTGCTGCGCGCCGTCGTCCCGCTCCCCGGCCCGGCCGACGACGCCCCCGGTGAAGACGACGCCCCCGGTGGACAGGCGCCCGAGGCCGCCGCCGGGAGGACCGCGTGATCCGCGTCCTGCTGGCCGACGACGAGCACCTCATCCGGGGCGCCGTCGCCGCGCTGCTCGGCCTGGAACCCGACCTGGAGGTCGTCGCCGAGGTCGGACGCGGGGACGAGGTCGCCGCCGCCGTCGCCGCGCACGACCCGGACGTCGCCGTCCTCGACATCGAGATGCCCGGCGCGGACGGGCTCGCCGTCGCCGAGGACCTCGCCGCGTCCGGCGCGCGCTGCGCGGTCTGCATCCTGACCAGCTTCGGCCGTCCCGGCTACCTGCGCCGCGCGATGGCCGCCGGGGTCCGCGGCTTCGTCGCGAAGGACGCCCCGACGCAGGAGCTGGCCGCCGCGATCCGCAAGGTCCACGGCGGCGGCCGCTACCTGGACGCCGACCTCGCCGCGGGCGCGATGGCCGCGGGCGACAACCCGCTCTCCGAACGCGAGCGCGAGGTCCTGCGGCTGACCGGCACGGGCGCCGAGACGGCCCGCATCGCCGCGCTGCTGCACCTGTCGGAGGGGACCGTCCGCAACTACCTGTCCACCGCCATGGCCAAGCTCGGCGCCCCGACCCGCGTCGCCGCCGCCCGCGCCGCCCACGACATGGGCTGGATCTGACCCCGCCGCTACTCTGGTCGGCGTGGGTGAGCCTCTCGTAGCGCGCATGCAGGGATTCGGCGAGACGATCTTCGCGGAGATGTCCGCGCTGGCGGTTTCGACGGAGTCGATCAACCTGGGCCAGGGCTTCCCGGACACCGACGGCCCGCAGGCCATGCTGGACGTGGCGGTCGAGGCGATCCGGACCGGCCTGAACCAGTACCCGCCGGGTCCCGGCCTGCCGGAGCTGAGGGAGGCGGTGGCCGCGCAGCGGCTCGACCGGTACGGGCTGTCGTACGACCCGGCCGGCGAGGTGTTCGCGACCGTCGGGGCGACCGAGGGGATCGCCTCGGCGGTGCTGGCGCTCGCCGGGCCCGGCGACGAGGTCGTCGTGTTCGAGCCCTACTACGACTCCTACGCCGCCGTGATCGCGCTCGCCGGGGCGCGGCGCCGGGCGGTCACGCTCCGCCCGGTGGACGGGCGCTTCACCTTCGACCCCGACGAGCTGCGCGCCGCCGTCGGGCCGAGCACCAGGGCGATCCTGGTGAACTCGCCGCACAACCCGTCCGGCACCGTGTTCACCCGCGCGGAGCTGGAGGTCATCGCGGACGTCTGCCGCGAGCACGACCTCGTCGCGATCACCGACGAGGTGTACGAGTACCTGACGTTCGACGACGCCGAGCACGTCCCGCTCGCGACGCTCGACGGGATGCGCGAGCGGACGGTGTCGGTGTCGTCGGCGGGCAAGACGTTCTCCGCCACCGGCTGGAAGACGGGATGGGTGACCGCGCCCGCGCCGTACGTGCGGGCCGTCCAGACGGTGAAGCAGTTCCTCACCTTCACGGCCAGCGCCCCTTACCAGCGGGCCGCCGCGTACGCGCTCGGCAACGAGACCCCGTGGGTCGAGGAGCTGCGCAAGGGGCTGCAGGGCAAGCGCGACCGGCTGATCGCCGGGCTGGAGGCGGCCGGGTTCGTCACCTATCGGCCGCAGGGGACGTACTTCGTCCAGGCCGACATCCGGCCGCTGGGCTTCACCGACGGCATGGAGCTGGCCCGCGCGCTTCCGGCGAAGGCGGGCGTCGTCGCCGTCCCCACACAGGTGTTCTACGACGACGCGGAGGCGGGGGCGCACTTCGTCCGCTTCGCGTTCTGCAAGCGGGACGAGGTGATCGACGAGGCCGTCGAGCGCCTCGCCCGGCTGCGCTGACCCGCGAGCCGGGACAGGGATGACGAACTGCGGTTGAGGAGCGTGCCGTGCCGGATCCGATCGAAGTCCGCAAGATCCCCATCGAGAGCGTGACCGACGCGTCCGGCTTGGCGCGGCTGATCGACGACGGCGTCCTGGACGCCGACCGGGTCCTCGCCGTGGTCGGCAAGACCGAGGGCAACGGCGGCGTGAACGACTACACGCGGCTGCTGGCCGACCGCGCCTTCCGCGAGGTGCTGCTCGACCGGGGCACCCGGACGCCGGACGAGGTGGCGCGCGTCCCGCTGGTGTGGTCGGGCGGCACGGACGGCGTCCTCAGCCCGCACGCCACCGTGTTCGCCACCGTCGACCCGGCGTCCGCGCCGCGCTCGGACGAGCCGCGCCTGTCGGTCGGCGTCGCGATGAGCGACGTCATCCGGCCCGAGGACATCGGACGTCCCGCGATGGTGGAGACGGTCGCGGCGGGCGTCCGGGAGGCGATGAAGGCCGCGGGCATCGACGACCCGGCGGACGTCCACTACGTGCAGACCAAGACGCCGCTGCTCACCCTCGACACCATCAACGACGCCAAGTCGCGCGGGCACGGCGTCGTCACCGAGGACACCCTCAAGTCCATGGACATCTCCAACTCCACGACCGCGCTCGGCATCGCCGTCGCGCTCGGGGAGATCGAGCCGCCGTCCGCGGAGCGGATCCACAAGGACCTGTCGCTGTACTCGTCGGTGGCGTCCTGCTCGTCCGGCGTGGAACTCGACCGGGCGCAGATCGTCGTCGTCGGGAACGTGCGCGGCGTCGGCGGCCGGTACCGCGCCGGGCACGGTGTGATGAAGGACGCGCTCGACGCCGACGGGATCTGGGACGCGGTCAGGTCGGCGGGCGTCGACCTCCCGGAGCGCCCGCACCCGTCCGACCTCGGCGACCGGCTCGTCAACGTGTTCATCAAGTGCGAGGCCGACCCGAGCGGCTCGGTCCGGGGCCGCCGCAACATCATGCTGGACGACTCCGACGTGCACTGGCACCGGCAGATCAAGGCGTGCGTCGGCGGCGTCGCGGCGTCCGTGACCGGCGATCCGGCCGTGTTCGTGTCGGTCGCGGCCGTGCACCAGGGGCCGTCCGGCGGCGGCACCGTCGCGGCGATCGCGGACCTCGGCTGATCTTCCGGCACGGACAGTATCCGAATAGTCGCCCACCGTGCTCGCCGGAGGATATAGCCTTCCTGGCGTGTCCGGACTGACGATTCCCGAACCACAGTTCCCCGGTGACGACGGAAGCGCCGACCCCCGGCTGTGCGAGGCGCTCGCCGGGTACGCCGCCGGGCGCGTCGGCGCGCACACGGTCTTGCGGCGGCTGCGGAACGCGCGGCTGCTCGTGCCCGTCGTCGCCGTCCTCACCGAGTCCGAGGAGGCGCCGGGCGGGCTGCGCCGCGAGAAGTCGAGCGACATGGCGGTGCCCACCCTGATGGGCGACGACGGCCGGCGCGGCGTCCTCGGGTTCACCTGCACCGAGACGATGCGGGCGTGGCGCGCGGACGCCAGGCCGGTCGCCGTCCGCGCCGGGGACGCCTGCCGCGCCGCCCTGGACGAGGGCGCCGACGCCCTGGTCGTGGACGTCGCGGGGCCCGTCCCGTTCGCCGTGGACGGGCTGCGGCTGCACCTGCTCGCCGAGGGCCGTCCCGTCCCGCCCCCGCACGAGGACCCGGACGTCCTCGCCGCCGTCGACGCCGCGTTCGGCTCCGACCAGGCGGTCAGCGGCGTCCGCGTCACCGAGGGCACCTCGACCGAGCTGGCCGTCCGGTTCGCGGTGGTCGAGGGGCACGACGAGCGCCGCACCGTGCAGCGGGTGTCCGACCGGCTCGCCGAGCTGCTGCGCGGCCGCATCGTCGGCGGCGTCGAACTGAGCGTCGTCCGCCGCGGCTGAAATCCGCTCGCCCCTCGGGTTCCTCGCCGCCGTGCGCGACATGGCCGCGCCGGTCCTCGACTGGCGGGAGGTCGGCTAGCGCCAGGTCGTCGGGAGGCCGTGCGAGGGGCCCTCGGCGAGGATCGCCGGTCCGCCGTCCGGCCACAGCCGCAGGGTCAGGACGTGCGCCGCGTCGAGGCGGGACGCGTCCGGCCCCTCGAACGACAGGTGCGCGAACGGGGCGTCGGCGGTCGCCGCCGCCCCGGCCTGCTCCAGGCGGGCGAGCACGCGGGCGGACTCGTCCGGCGACAGGTACGCCTGCATCGTCGAGTGCCAGACGACCGTCGCCACGCCTTCGCGGGGCGCGACGCCGTCCAGGAACTCGGCGGCGCCCGCCCGCACGACCGTCGCCGGGACCCGCTCCGCCACCGCGAACGCCGCGCGCAGCCGCGCGACCCGCGCCGCCTGGTCGGGCCAGACGTACGACAGAAGCCGCCGCCGCGCCTCCGGCGACGCCGGGTCCAGGGGGTTGAGGTCGCAGCCGCGCCGCTCCACGATCACGAGCCGAGCGTCGACCCGAGGAAGCCCCCGCCAGGCATCCTCCAGGACGACCCCCGCCTCCGGCCCGTAGGCGCCGCCCTCGTGCAAGATCCGGAAGTGGTCGGCGCGGAGGTTGAGGCCCGCGCTCGCGCCGAGTTCCAGGAGCCTGACCGGGAGGCCGGTGGCGGCGGCGACCGCGAGGAGGCCGCCGATCAGCGGGGCGGCCCGTCCGACCTCGTTGGTCTGCGGCGGGTCGGCGAGCCCGGCGCGGACCTCCGGGGCGTGCTCGACCAGCGCGTCGCGGAACGCGGGCCAGGCGGCGAGCGGGTCCTTCGCGCCGCCCGCCGTCGGGTAGTGCGCGGCCAGGCCGGGCGCCCGTCCCTCCAGGACGAGGCGGTGCACGGCCCCGAGCATCCCGAGGACGAACCCGGGGCCCGTCCGGTCGCCGAGTACGTCCGCGACCGCCGTGCCCGGGTCGTCCGCCGCCCGCGCGAGCAGCTCCGCGTACATCGGCGAACCCAGCTCCGCGCACGCCCCCGCCTGCGCGAGCAGCCCCCTTCGCAGCGCCCCCGTCATCGCGACACCCCCCGGCCAGCCTCTCAGATGGTGGACGCCCGTCACGGGCGCGCGGCGGGACTCAATAGGATCGGGGGCATGCTGCGCTGGTTGACCGCTGGTGAGTCCCACGGCCCGGCCCTCACCGCGATCGTGGAGGGGCTGCCGGCCGGCGTGCGCGTGACCTCGGCGGACATCGCCGAGGAGCTGCGCCGCCGGCGGCTCGGGCACGGGCGGGGCGCCCGGATGAAGTTCGAGCAGGACGAGGTGACGATCGTCGGCGGCGTCCGGCACGGGACGACGCTCGGCGGCCCGGTCGCGATCGAGGTCGGGAACACCGAGTGGCCGAAGTGGGAGACGGTCATGTCGGCCGACCCCGTCGACGCCGCCGTCCTGGAGGCGCAGGCGCGCAACGCGCCGCTGTCGCAGCCGCGTCCCGGCCACGCCGACCTGGTCGGCATGCAGAAGTACGGGTTCGACGACGCGCGGCCGGTGCTGGAGCGGGCGAGCGCGCGCGAGACCGCCGCGCGGGTCGCGCTCGGGACGGTCGCCAAGGCGTTCCTCAAGCAGGCGCTCGGCGTGGACGTCCTCAGCCACGTGGTCGCGCTCGGCGAGGTCGAGGCGCCCGCGGACGCCCTGCCCGAGCCCGGCGACCTCGCGCTGGTCGACGAGAGCCCGGTGCGCTGCTTCGACGCGGAGACGTCCGAGCGGATGGTCGCGCACGTCGACGAGATGAAGCGGGCTGGCGACACGCTCGGCGGCGTCGTGGAGGTGCTCGCCTACGGGCTGCCGCCCGGCCTCGGCAGCCACGTCCACTGGGACCGGCGGCTCGACGCCCGGCTCGCCGGGGCGCTGATGGGCGTCCAGGCGATCAAGGGCGTGGAGCTCGGCGACGGGTTCACCACCGCGCGGCGGCCCGGGTCCCGCGCGCACGACGAGATCGACGCCACCCCGGACGGCATCCGCCGCCGCACGAACCGCGCGGGGGGCGTCGAGGGCGGCATGACGACCGGCGAGCCGCTGCGCGTGCGCGCCGCGATGAAGCCGATCTCGACGGTGCCGCGGCGGCTCGACACCATCGACGTGAGGACGGGCGAGCCCGCGAAGGCGATCAACCAGCGCAGCGACGTCACCGCCGTGCCCGCGGCCGGGGTGGTCGCGGAGGCGATGGTCGCGCTGGTCCTCGCCGACGCGGCGCTGGAGAAGTTCGGCGGCGACTCCGCCGAGGAGACCGCCCGCAACCTGCGGGGATACCTGTCCTCGCTGACCATCAAGTGAGCTGACGACCAACTGGACGGGACGCGCTGACCCATGCGACCGAAGGCAGTGATCATCGGGCCGCCCGGCTCGGGCAAGACCACGATCGGCGGCGCGCTCGCGGACCGGCTCGGCGTCCCGCTGCGCGACACCGACGCCGACGTCGAGCGGGCCGCGGGCAAGCCGATCGGCGAGATCTTCATCGACGACGGCGAGGAGCGGTTCCGCGAGCTCGAGGCGGCGGCCGTCGCGGTGGCGCTCGCCGAGCACCCGGGCGTCGTCGCGCTGGGCGGCGGCGCGGTGCTGGCGGCGCAGACGCAGGAGCTGCTCGCCGGGCAGAGCGTCGTCTACCTGCGGGTCGGGCTGGCCGAGGCGATCAAGCGGGTGGGCCTGGCGTCGGCGCGGCCGCTGCTCGTGCTGAACCCGCGCAGCCAGATGCGCAAGCTGCTGGAGGAGCGCCTCCCGATCTACCAGCGGCTCGGCACGATCGAGGTCGACACCGACGGGCGCGAGCCCGCCGAGATCGTCGAGGAGATCGCGAAGGCCCTGGAGGGCACGGCGTGACACGGTCGCGGGTCCACGTGGGCGGCCCCGAGCCGTACGACGTCGTGATCGGGACGGGCGTCCTCGGCGAGCTGCCCGGCATGGTCGGCGACCGGGTGCGCGCCGTGGCGGTCGTCCACGCCGAGGGGCTTCCGCAGATCGCGCGTCCCGTCTGCCGGGTGCTCGAACAGGCCGGGTACGCGGTGCACGCGCTGCCCGTCCCGGACGGCGAGGCCGCGAAGGAGGTCGGCGTCCTCGCCGGGCTGTGGTCGTCGTTCGCCCGGCTCGGCATGACCAGGACGGACGTCGTCGTCGGCGTCGGCGGCGGCGCCACCACCGACCTCGCCGGGTTCGCGGCGGCGTCGTGGCTGCGCGGGGTACGGGCGGTGCTCGTCCCGACGACGCTGCTCGGCATGGTCGACGCGGCGGTCGGCGGCAAGACCGGGATCAACGTGCCGGAGGGCAAGAACCTCGTCGGCGCGTTCCACCCGCCGACGGGCGTCCTGTGCGACCTGACGACGCTGATGACGATGCCGCGCGAGGACTACGTCAGCGGCCTCGCGGAGATCATCAAGGCCGGGTTCATCGCGGACCCGGCCATCCTCGACCTGGTCGAGGACGACCCGAAGGGCGCCGCCAACCCGGACGGCCCGCACACCCGCGAGCTGGTCGAACGCGCCGTCAAGGTCAAGGCCGACGTGGTGTCGGCCGACCTGAGGGAGAGCGGGCTCCGGGAGATCCTGAACTACGGGCACACCCTCGCGCACGCCATCGAGAAGGCCGAGGACTACCGGTTCCGGCACGGCCACGCCGTCGCCATCGGCATGGTGTACGCCGCCGAACTGGCCCGGCTCGCCGGACGGCTGCCCGCCGATGTCGTCCGGCGGCACCGCGACGTCCTCGCCTCCGTCGGCCTGCCCGTCTCCTACGCCGCCGACTGGGCGGGCCTGCGCGCCACGATGACCGTCGACAAGAAGTCGCGCGGGACGACGCTGCGGTTCGTCGTCCTGGACGGCGTCGCCAAGCCCGGCCGCCTGGAGGGCCCTGACGAGGAACTCCTCGCGGCGGCATATCGAGAGGTCTCTCGATGACCGGAGCGGAGCGAGGATCATCGGGAGACCGATCCACGGGGGTCTGGGGGGCGTCCCCCAGAGAGGAGGTGTCCCGGTGACGCGCGTGTTCGTGTTGAACGGGCCCAACCTGCGGCGCCTCGGGATCCGCGAGCCGGACAAGTACGGGACGACGACCTTCGACGAGCTGGCCGCGCTGTGCCGGGACGCGGGCCGCCGCCTCGACCTGAACGTCGAGGTCAGGCAGACCGACGACGAGGCCGAGATGCTGCGCTGGGTGCACGAGGCGGCGGACGGGCGCATCCCCGTGGTGCTGAACCCGGCCGCCTTCACCCACTACTCGTACGCGCTGCGGGACGCCCTCGCCCAGCTCACCGCGCCGCTGGTGGAGGTGCACATCACCAACCCGGCGACGCGCGAGGAGTTCCGGCACACGTCCGTCGTCGCGGGCGTCGCGACCGGGACGATCGCCGGGTTCGGGACGATGTCCTACGTCCTCGCGTTGCAGGCCGTCGCGGAGCTGACCGCCGAGAACGCCGCGTCCTAGGTTCCTCGGCGATCTAGGTCTCCACCGCGGCGCGCCGCGCCATGTCCTTGAGCTCGGCGACGACGTCGTCCAGCGGGGCGACGTCGCGGTGGGCGCGGCACAGGATCGTCGCGCCCTCGACGGCGGCGACGATCAGCCGGGCGAGGCGGGCGGCGCGGTCGTCCGGGACGCCCGCGTTGCCGAGCCCGGTGGCGAGGGTGTCCTCCCAGCGTCCGAACGCGGCCGCCGCCGCGGCGGCGAGCTGCGGCGCGTCGTCGTGGCACTCGACGGTGACGGCGACGACGGGGCAGCCCGCGCGGAACCCGCTCTTGAACAGCACCTGCCGCCACCAGCCGACGAACGCGTCCACGGCGGACGCGGCGTCGCCGCCCTCGGTGGCCGCGAGGATGCCCGCGTTGAGGAAGTCGCCCGCGTACCGGACGGCCTCCTCCGCGAGCTGCGCCTTGCCGTCCGGGAAGTGGTGGTAGATCGACCCGCGCGGCGCGCCGCTGTGCGCGATGACGTCGCGGAACCCGGTGCCGCTGTAGCCGCGCTCGCGGAACAGGTAGGCGGCGCTGCGGACCATGCGTTCCCGGCTGTCCCTGCCCATGCCCCCGATTATGACATTCATCATATGGTCTGCGCGTTGTCCATGACGGACGTCATAGCGATCGCCGGTTATGACGGACGTCATGCCGAAGCCCCGGTCGCCCCGGCCTGCTACCCGCGAGTAGGGTCGGGGCGGGCACGGACGAAGGAGAGCCTCGTGATCGACCTCCAGCGCGACGGAGACGTGTACGTCCTGCGGTTCGACGCGGGCGAGAACCGCTTCGGGCCGGACTTCCTCGCCGCCGTCGAGGACGCGCTCGACACCGTCGCGAAGAACGACGGCCCCGGCGCGCTCGTCACCGCCGGGACCGGCAAGTTCTACTCCAACGGCCTCGACCTGGACTGGCTCGGCGCCCACCGGGACGAGTTCGAGCCCTACCTCGGCCGCGTCCACGCCCTGTACGCGCGGCTCCTGACGCTGCCGATGCCCACGGTCGCCGCGGTCAACGGGCACGCCTTCGCGGGCGGCGCGATGCTCGCCCTCGCCCACGACTTCACCGTCATGCGGACCGACCGCGGCTACTTCTGCCTGCCCGAGGTCGACCTCGGGATGAGCTTCACGCCGGGGATGAGCGCGCTGATCAGGGCCCGGCTGTCCGCCGCGACGGCTCACGAGGCGATGATCACCGGTCGCCGGTACACGGCGGACGAGGCGCGCGCGGCGGGGATCGTCCAGCGGACCGCCGCCGAGGCCGACGTGCTCCCGGCCGCCGTCGAACTGGCCGCGTCCCTCGCCGCCAAGAACGGCACGGTGGTCGGCGAGATCCGCACCGGCATGTACGGCCCGGCCCTCGCCGCCCTGAACGGCCCCCCGCTCGGCTGACCGGCTCGGCTGACCCTGCCGGTGAGCGGCGCGGCCCGGGTAGGTTACCGTCGCCTGGAATCGGATTCGGTTAGGGAGGGACGCCCATGCGCATCGGGATGGCGCTCAGCTACTCCGGCGGTTTCAAGGAGACCGTCGAGGAGCTGGCCGACTACGAGAAGGCCGGGCTCGACATCGTCTACGTCGCGGAGGCGTACAGCTTCGACGCGGTGAGCCAGCTCGGCTACATCGCCGCCAAGACCGAGCGTGTGGAGATCGCGTCCGGGATCCTGAACATCTACTCGCGGACGCCGACCGCGATGGCGCAGACCGCCGCCGGGCTCGACTACGTCTCGGGCGGGCGGTTCACGCTCGGCATCGGCGCGTCCGGGCCGCAGGTCATCGAGGGCTTCCACGGCGTCCCGTACACCGCGCCGCTCGGCCGCACCCGCGAGATCATCGAGATCTGCCGCAAGGTGTGGCGGCGGGAGCGGCTCGAACACGACGGGAAGCACTACAAGCTGCCGCTGCCCGCCGGGGAGGGCACTGGCCTCGGCAAGGCGCTGAAGATCATCAACCATCCGGTCCGCCCGGACATCCCGATCATGGTCGCCGCGATCGGCCCGAAGAACGTCGAGCTGACCGCCGAGATCGCCGACGCCTGGGAGCCGATCTTCTACCTGCCGGAGAAGGCCGCCGACGTGTGGGGCGCGTCCCTCGCCGCGGGCCGCGCGAAGCGCGACCCGGCGCTCGGCGAGCTGGACGTCGTCGGCCAGAGCACGCTCGCGATCGGCGACGACGTGCAGGGCTTCCTGGAGTTCGGACGCCCCATGGCCGCGCTCTACATCGGCGGCATGGGCGCCAAGGGCAAGAACTTCTACAACGACCTCGCCCGCCGGTACGGCTTCGAGAAGGAGGCCGAGGAGATCCAGGAGCTCTACCTCGACGGCAAGAAGGACGAGGCCGCCGCCAAGGTCCCGTACGAGCTGCTGGAGAAGATGTCGCTGATCGGCCCGGAGGGGCACGTCCGGGAGCGGCTCGCCGCGATGCGCGAGTCCGGCGTGACGACGCTCAACGTGACCCCGGTCGCGGGCGACCACAAGAGCCGCCTCGCCCTGATCGAGAAGGTCAAGGAGATGGCCGCCGAAGCCTGACCGGCCGGGCGCGCCCGACGGCGGCGGGGACCACGACGGCGCCGCGCCCGCCCGTCCCGCCGCCCGGACGATGATCTAAAGTCCTGGGCATGGGGGAGACGCACCTCGCGCGGCGCCGCCGGCTCGCCGCGCTCGCCGCCGGGCAGGGCGCCGGCGCGCTGCTCGTGACCAGGCTCGTCAACGTCCGCTACCTGACCGGGCTCGCCAGTTCCCGGGCGGCGCTGCTCGTCGGGGCCGACGGCGAGGCCGTCCTCGCCACCGACGCGCGCTACGCCGGGACGGCCGAGCGCGTCTGCCCCGACGTGCCGCTCGTCGTCGACCGGCATGTCGCGGAGGTGCTGACGGCGCGGGCCGCCGAGCGGGGCCTCGGCCCGCTCGGCTTCGAGGCCCACGACCTCACCGTCGAGCGGCACACCGCGCTGACCGGGCACGCCGACGTCCCGCTCGTCCCGCTCGGGCACCTCGTCGAGGAGCTCCGCCGGGTCAAGGACGAGGAGGAGATCGGGCTGCTGCGGGAGGCGTGCGCCGTCACCGACCGCGCGTTCGACGCCGTCCTGCCGGAGATCCGCGCCGGGGTCACCGAGCGGGCCGTCGCGATCGCGCTGGAGCGCGCGATGGTGGACTTCGGCGCCGAGGGGCCCGCGTTCGAGTCGATCGTCGCGTCCGGGCCGAACGGCGCCGTCCCGCACCACCGCCCCGGCGGGCGCGAGCTGGAGACCGGCGACCTCGTCACCATGGACTTCGGCGCCCGGTACGGCGGCTACCACGCCGACATGACCCGCACCGTCGCGATCGGCGAGCCCGCCGAATGGCAGCGCGAGGTGTACGACCTCGTCCTGCGGGCGCAGCTCGCCGGGATCGCCGCGGCCGTCCCCGGCGCGGAGACCAAGGCCGTCGACGCGGCCGCCCGCGACGTCGTCGCGGACGCCGGGCGCGGCGAGGAGTTCACCCACGGGCTCGGGCACGGCGTCGGCCTGGAGATCCACGAGGCTCCGCTCCTCGGGTACGACGGGACCGGTAAGCTGATGGACCGGGTTCCGATCACCGCGGAGCCGGGGGTCTACCTCCCGGGCCGGGGCGGGGTCCGCATCGAGGACACGATCGTTGTCCGCGCGGACGGCCCGGAGCTCCTCACCACTACCACCAAGGATCTGCTCGTCCTCTAGGCGCGCGGGTCCGCGACCGGGAGAACAGCGCAGTGGCGACGACGAACGACCTGAAGAACGGCATGACGCTGAACCTGGACGGCCAGCTGTGGACCGTCCTGGAGTTCCAGCACGTCAAGCCCGGCAAGGGCGGCGCGTTCGTCCGCACCAAGCTCAAGAACATCCTGTCCGGCAAGGTCGTCGACAAGACCTTCAACGCCGGCACCAAGGTCGACGTGGCCAGCGTGGACAAGCGGGAGATGCAGTACCTCTACCGCGAGGGCGAGGACTTCGTCTTCATGGACACCGAGACCTACGACCAGCCGCACATCCCCGCGACCGTCGTCGGCGACGCGGCGAACTACCTGCTGCCCGAGCAGAACGCCACGATCGCGTTCAACGACGAGAACCCGCTCTACATCGAGCTTCCCGCGGCCGTCGTCCTGGAGATCACGCAGACCGAGCCGGGGCTGCAGGGCGACCGCTCCACCGGCGGCAGCAAGCCCGCGACGCTGGAGACCGGCGCGCAGGTGCAGGTCCCGCTGTTCATCACCACCGGCGAGAAGGTCAAGGTCGACACTCGCTCCGGTGAGTACCTCGGCCGCGGCTGATGGCCGCGCGGACCAAGGCACGCAAACTCGCGCTCGACATCCTGTTCGCCGCCGAGCTGCGGGAGGAGGAGCCGTCCGCGGTGCTCGCCGCGCGGGGCCGTCCGAACCAGGACGAGCTCGCCGAGTACCCGCACGCGGTCCGGCTGATCGAGGGCGTCCAGGAGCACCGCGACCGCATCGACGAGCTGATCGCCGAGTACGCGACCGGCTGGACGCTGGAGCGGATGCCCACCGTCGACCGCAACGTCCTGCGGATGGGCGCCTACGAGCTGCTCTGGGTGGACGACGTCCCGGACGCCGTCGCGATCAGCGAGGCGGTCGGCCTCGCGACCGAGCTGTCCACCGACGAGTCGCCCCGGTTCGTCAACGGCCTGCTGTCGCGCCTCCAGCGGCTCAAGCCGTCCCTCACGCTGTGACGGCGGCGGTCCGGTAGCGGCGCGGTCCGGTGATCGCGCGGTCCGGTAACGGCGCGGTCGCCCGCGACCCGGCCGGGCGGCGCGGGCGGCTAGGCTGGGCCGGGATGAGCGACGTCAGGGGAGTGGCCGTGAGCGGCCGGCAGCAGAAACGTGCGCGCGGCGGCAGCCGGGTGCGGAGCGCCGTGCTGTGGGACGCCCTGCGCGGCGTCCTCGACCGGATCGCCCCCGAGCACGGGCCCGGCGAGGTCGTCGACGTCGGCGGCGGCACCGGCGGGTTCGCCGTCCCGCTCGCCGAGCTCGGGCACCGGGTCACCGTCGTCGACGCCAACCCCGACGCGCTCGCCGCGCTGGAGCGCCGCGCCGCCGAGTCCGGGGTGCGGGTCCGCGCGGTGCAGGGCGACGCCGTCGACCTGCCCGACCTGCTCGGCCCGGACGCCGCCGACCTCGTGCTGTGCCACAGCGTCCTCGAGTACGTCGACGACCCGGGCGCCGCGATGGCCGCGCTGACCTCGACCGTCCGGCCGGGCGGATCGGTCAGCGTGCTGGTCGCCGGGCAGGTCGCCGCCGTGCTGCACCGCGCCCTCGCCGGGCACTTCGACGACGCCCGCCGGGTGCTGACCGACCCGGCCGGGCGCTGGGGCGACGGCGACCGGATGCCCCGCCGCTTCACCAGGGAGACGCTGTCCGAGCTGGTGCGCGGCGCGGGCCTGCGGGTCGCCGAGCTGCACGGCGTGCGCATCTTCGCCGACCTGGTGCCGAGCGGCATGCTCGACGGCGACGCCGGTTCGGCCGAGGCGCTGATCGCGCTGGAGTCGGCCGCGGCGGTCCACCCCGTCCTGCGCGACCTCGCCACCCAGCTCCACCTCGTGGCGGACCGGGTCGCTCCATCGGGGGATCTGGGGGGTCGTCCTTCCAGGGGCGGCGCGGCAGAATGACGCCGTGAGCCGCAAGCAGCAGCTTCACCGGCCGGGGCCGCAGCCTGGCCCGCCCGCCGACGACACCGGCTGCCACATCCTGCACGTCGACATGGACGCCTTCTTCGTCAGCGTCGAGCTGCTGGAGCGTCCTGAGCTGCGCGGGCGTCCCGTCGTCGTCGGCGGGGCCGGGCCGCGCGGGGTGGTGTCGGCGGCGTCCTACGAGGCGCGGACGTTCGGCGTCCACTCGGCGATGCCGATGTCGCGGGCGCGGCGGCTCTGCCCGCGGGCGGTCGTGCTGCCGGTGAGCCACGGCAAGTACTCGCGCGTCTCGGCGGCCGTGTTCGAGATCTTCCGGTCCGTCACTCCGCTGGTCGAGGGCCTGTCGCTGGACGAGGCGTTCCTCGACGTCGCGGGCGCCGGGCGGCGGCTCGGCCGGCCCGCCGAGATCGCCCGGCTGATCCGCGAGCAAGTCCGCGACCAGCAGGGCATCACCTGCTCGGTCGGCGTCGCGAGCACCAAGTTCGTCGCGAAGCTGGCGTCCACGCGGTGCAAGCCCGACGGGCTGCTCGTCGTCCCGGCGGACGGCGTCGTCGGGTTCCTGCACCCGCTGCCCGTCGCGGCGCTGTGGGGCGTGGGGGAGCGGACGGAGCAGACGCTCACCCGGCTCGGCCTGCGGACGGTGGGCCAGCTCGCCGAAGTCCCGCTCGCGACCCTCCAGCGGGAGCTGGGCAACGCGCTCGGCGCGCACCTGCACGAGCTGGCGTGGGGACGCGACCCGCGCGAGGTCGTCCCGCACACCCCCGACAAGAGCATCGGCGCCGAGGAGACGTTCGACACCGACGTCGACGACCCGGAGGTCATCCGCCGGGAGCTGCTGCGGCTGTCGGAGAAGGTCGGCGCGCGGCTGCGCGCCAGCGGGAACGCGGGCCGCACGGTCAGCGTCAAACTGCGGATGGCCGGCTTCAAGACGATCACCCGCGCGCGGACGCTCGCCGAGCCCACCGATCTCGCCCGTGTGATCTATGTCACAGCCCGCGAGCTCTATGAGGGGGCGGGCCTGGAACGGGTACGACTGAGGTTGGTCGGGGTACGGGTCGAGAACCTCCGCCCCGCCGGCGAGGCCCCCCGTCAGCTCACCTTTGACGAGCCCGAACACGGCTGGCGTGAGGCCGAGCGAGCCATGGACCAGGTCGCGCACCGGTTCGGCAGCGGCGCGGTCCGCCCCGCCGCGCTGGTCCGGCGTGCGGAACCCGGTGACGGACGTGACGGCAGGGACGGGACGCGATGAAAGATGGCTGTGGGGTGACCGGCGCGGGGCCCTCGACGGGCCGTTCGCTTTCGTACGCTCGACAGTGCTCGTATTCTGGGCATATCACCGTTGACGTTCGCGTCCTGCATCGGAGACCCCGTCGCGGGGCTGTCGTTGGGAGGTGCCGTGCCGCTCTCTGAGCACGAGCAGCGCATGCTCGAACAGATCGAATCGGCGTTGTACGCCGAGGATCCCAAGTTCGCTCACGCGGTCCGCTCGACGAACCCGCAGGTCCACTACAAGCGGCGGATCGTCAAGGCGGCCTTCGGCTTCGTGGTCGGCGTCGGCGCCCTGATGGCCGGCCTCGTGATCAACCAGGGGTCCGTCACCATCGCGGTCAGCGTGACCGGCTTCCTGCTCATGGTCGTCTGCTGCGTCTGGGCGCTGACGAGCTGGAAGCGGATGACCGGAATCGGCACCGAGCCCGCCGCGCGAGGCGGCGGGGGAGGCGGCGGCGGGCGGTCGTCCAGGCCCGCCAAGGCCGGATTCATGGAGCGCATGGAAGAGCGCTGGCGCCGCCGCACCGAAGGCGACTGACCGGAGCCGACTGACCGGAGCCGACAAACCGAATAGGACAGAGACCGAGGCCGTCGAGGTCACGGCATTCTCCCGTCCCGGCCGTACGCGGATCGCTCCGCGTGGCCGGGACGAACTCTTTCCCGGGGCGCGCTACCGGCGGCGGATGCGGGCGGGCAGGTCGTTGAGGCGGGCGGTGACGTCCAGCGCGCGGTTGCCCGCCGTCCGCAGCGCCGTCCCGGTCTGCGTCATCGTGGACGGCGGCAGCAGCCGGGCCCGCCAGCGGGCGCGGCGGCCGACCGAGGCGGCGAACGCCTCGCGGACCGTCCGGACGTCCGCGCGCAGCCGCTCCGGCGGCTCGGCGGGACGCGACAGCGAGTACCGGGCCAGCTCCTCGGCGCGGGCGATGCGGGTCAGGGCCTGCGCGCCCGCCGCGTCCAGCTCCAGCAGCTCGCCGAGCCGCCGCGCGGTGGCGCGCGGCGAGTCGCTCGCCCGCCATTCGAGCCCGTGGTCGAGCGCGTCGGCGCGCATCTCCCGCCACGCCGCGTGCGCCGCCCCCGCCGCCGGGTCGTCCCACGCCGCCTGGGACGCCGGCGCCCTCGGCCTCGGCTTCGGCGGCGACGTCAGCGCGGCCCAGCGGCGGCGGCGCGTGAACATCCGCAGCCCCATCGGGACCGCCAGCAGCAACAGGATCAGCACCGCCCCCGCGACCCACGGCGCGGCGGTGAACCCGCCCTTCTTCCCGTCCTGCCCGGTGGCGGCCTCCTCGCCGCCCTCGTCGTTGCGGTGCCGCGCGGACGGCGACGGCGAAGGGGACTCGGCGTCGGTCGGGGACGAGGTGTCCGGCGTCTCGGCGGTGCCGCCGTCCGACCCGCCGCCGGCGCTGACCGCCGGGAGGCTGTAGCCGGGCGCGACCGCGGTGCCCTGCCCGGCCGCGCCCGCCGGGGTCGGCTCGAACCGCACCCATCCGGAGCCCTCGAAGTACAGCTCGGGCCAGGCGTGCGCGTCCCGCGACCGGACGACCCACTCGCCCGGCCGGACCTCGCTGCCCGGCGTGTAGCCCATCGCGACCCGGGACGGGATGCCGAGGATCCGCGCCATCAGCGCCATCGACGCGGCGAACTGCTCGCAGTAGCCGCGCCTGCTGTGCAGCAGGAAGTCGGCGAGGTCGCCGCCGCGCTGCGGCGCGGGCGCCTTCAGGTCGTAGCTGAACCCGCCGGTCTGGGTGAACCAGCGCTGCAGCCGCACCGCCTGCGTCAGCGCCGACGACGACCCGGAGGTGATCTGCTGCGCGAGCTGCCTGACCTGCGGCGGGACGTTCCGCGGCACCGCGGTGTAGTGCGCGACGACCTCGGCCGGGTAGGTGCCCGCGGCGGCGAGCTGCGCGGCCGTCGGCCGCGCCCGCAGGCTGCGCACGATGTAGTCGCGGCCGCCCGCGGAGTCGCGCAGCGAGTACAGCATCAGCGACGGGCCGTGCACCCGCCAGTCGCCTTTGACCGACACCCGGGACGGCGCGTACGGCACCGGCAGGAACGTCATGTCCTTCACCTCGGACCGCACGTGCACCCTGGTCGTCACCTCGCGCACGGACGCGACCGACAGTCCCGGCGGGGCGGGCAGATCCCTGCCGTCGAGCCGGTCCTTGGCGCTGCTCTGCAGCGGGCTGTAGGTCCACCGGTCGCCGTCGAACTTGTCGAGGGCGTAGAGGCGCAGGTAGTCCGGGCCGTCCGGGTCGTCGGTCTTGTAAGTGAGGACGACCGAGTCGTCCAGCCGGGTCAGCTCCCGTTTCAGGCTGACCAGCGGGTCGGGCGTGGTGACGGTCTGCGTGCCGCCGCCCGCGCCGCCGCCCATGCCGAGCATCCCGCGCGGCTGCAGCCCCGGCACGGCCGCGGGGACGAGCACCGCCACGGCGACCGCGCCGAGCGCGATCCGGCGGCCGGTCGCGGCGAGCGCCGCCGCGTCCGGCCGGACCGCCGGCTCCGCCGGCGGCGCCGCGCCCGCGAGCGGCACCTCCCGCTGGCGGTGGTAGGAGGTGACCATGCGCCCCCAGCCGCCGACCTGCTCGCGGGCGTCCGCCATCAGCAGGGCGAGGAAGCCGAACGCGCCCGCGCCGAACGCCAGCCAGTTGACGCCGTCCTCGCGGACCGCGGCGGGCACGCTGTACATGGCGAGCAGCGGCAGCCCGGCGGGCGCGGCGCGGCGCAGCCGCACCGCGAGCAGGTCGACCAGCACGGCGACCAGCCCGACCCCGGCCGCGACCAGCAGCTCGATGCCGGGCAGCAGCGGGACGGGCGCCGCGTACCGGTTCGCCGCGAGCCAGCCGTTCTCGCCGAGGTCGACGAGGTGGCGCACCGACGCGGGCGAGGGCAGCACGAACCACGACTCGCTCGCCGCGTACGCGAGGTTCAGGTAGAGCAGCAGCCCGACCAGCCCGAACAGCAGGTTGACCAGGGCGGGCAGGCGCAGCCGCCGGGCCAGCAGCCCGGCGCCGCCGACCGCGAGCACCGCGCCGAACCCGGCCCAGAACCAGCCGCTCCGCTCGAACAGCGGGTAGAGGCCGAGGGAGCCGGCGAGCGTCGCGACGCCCGCCATCACCGTGATCCGGAATCTCATGCGCCGCCCTTGACGAAGTCCTCGCCGGTCCGTCCGGCCCGTCCCCACGCCCCGGCCAGCTCCGCCGCCGTCCGGACCGTCACCACCCGCCAGCCGCCCGCGCGCAGCAGCCCCGCCGCCGACTCCGCGGCCGGCTCGTCGCCGGTCGCCGCGTTCCGCGCGTGCTGCCCCTCCACGAGGACGGCGACGGACGTCCCGGCGCCGCGCCGCGTCGCCGCGACCGCGCGCGCCTCGTCCCGGGACAGGACGCCGAACACCGCGACGACCAGCCCGTCGCCCTCGCGCGCCCCGCCCGCGCCGGCGCGCAGCGCGGTGACGCCCGCCGACAGCGACCGCGACGACGACCGCCGGGCCACCGCGAGGGCGTCCAGCAGCAGGCCCTCGAACGCGCCCTCCGACGGCGTGGCCGGGAGCGTCTCGCCCATGTCGGTGACGTAGCGCAGGTTCATCCCCGTCCGGACGAGGTGCACCCCGACCGACGCGGTCGCCGACACCGCCTGCTCGAACGACCCGCCCGGCCCGTCGCCCCAGTGCGCGCTCCGGCGGGTGTCGAGGAACAGCGTCCCGCTGCTCTGGAAGTGCTGCTCCTCCCGGCGGACCATCAGCTCGCCGTGCCGCGCCGTCGACCGCCAGTGGACGCGGCGCAGGTCGTCGCCGTACCGGTACTCGCGCGGGGTCACGTCGTCCTCGCCCGCGGCGGACACGGCACGGGCGATGCTGTCGCCGCCGCCCGTCCACGCGCCGGACAGCCGCCCGGTCGGGAGCGCGACGATCGCCGGCGTCACCGTCAGCGTGTCGGACAGGCTGAACGACCGGACCAGCTCCACCATCCCGAACGGGTCGGCGAGCCGGACGGTCAGCGGCCCGACGCGGTAGCGTCCGCGCACGTCGGAGCGGATGCGGTAGCCGAGCTCACGCCGGCCGTGCGGCTCGATCCGGTCGAGGACGAACCGGGCCCGCCCGCCGAGCGCGTAGGGCACCCGGTCCTCCACCATGAGCAGCCCGCTCGGCAGCCGGGACACGTTCTCCAGCCGCAGGTCGACGCGGGACTCCCGGCCGACCGGCAGCCGCGGCGGGTCGAGCCGCCGGGCGCACGCCAGCCGGTACCGCGTCCGCGACACCGCGAGCGTGCACAGCAGCGGCAGCGCCAGCACCAGCACGCCCGCGCGCAGCAGGTCGCGCTCGCCGAGGACGAACGCGCACACGATCGCGGTCGCGCCCGCCGCGACGAAGGACCGGCCGCGGGTGGTGAGCCCGCCCAGCGCTCGTCTCAACGCTCACTTCCCGGGGGACGGAACCGGCAGGCGCTTCACCAGGTCGGCCACGACCTGCTCGGGACGGCGCCGGTCGACCTGCGCCTCCGCGGTCGGCAGCAGCCGGTGCGCGAGGACGGGGACGGCGAGGTCCTGCACGTCGTCGGGGACGACGTAGTCGCGGTCGTCGAGCGCCGCGTACGCCCGCGCGGCCCGCACCAGGTGCAGCGTCGCCCGCGGCGACGCGCCGAGCCGCAGCTCCGGATGCCCGCGGGTGGCGCCGACCAGGTCGATCGCGTACTGCCGCACGGCCTGCGAGACGTGCTGCCTGCGCACCACCTCGATCAGGTCGCGGACGTCGGACGCGTGCGCCACCGGGCTGAGCCGGTCGAGCGGGGACGCCTGCCCGTGCGTGTCGAGCATCTCCATCTCGGCGGCCGGGTCGGGGTAGCCCATCGAGATGCGGGCGGTGAACCGGTCGCGCTGCGCCTCCGGCAGCGGGTAGGTGCCCTCCATCTCGACCGGGTTCTGGGTGGAGATCACCATGAACGGCGGCTCCAGCTCGTAGGTGGTGCCGTCCACCGTGACCTGGCGCTCCTCCATGCACTCCAGCAGCGCCGACTGCGTCTTCGGGGACGCGCGGTTGATCTCGTCCCCGACCACGATGTTGGCGAACACCGGGCCCGGCTTGAACTCGAACTCGCGCATCTCCTGGTTGTAGGCGCTGACCCCGGTGATGTCGCTGGGCAGCAGGTCGGGCGTGAACTGCACGCGCCGCACCGAGCAGTCGACCGAGCGCGCGAGCGCCTTGGCGAGCATCGTCTTGCCGACGCCGGGGACGTCCTCGATCAGCAGGTGCCCCTCGGCCAGCAGCACCGTCAGCGCGAGCCGCACGACCGCGGGCTTGCCCTCGATCACCGACTCGACCGCGTCCCGGATCTTGTTCGCGACCTGGACGAGGCCGTCCAGGCCGGGCCCCGACGCCGCGGGCGGCGGACCGCCCCGCCTGGCAGTGCGGGAGGACGGGGGGTCGGTCTCCATGAACGACTCGCCGTGCGTGCCTACTGCCACCAAACCCTCCTCAACCGTCCCGGCCGGGACGTCTGCTCGAAGGCCCCCGAATCGAAGGCCGGTCGCCCCACGGCCGGTGCGGCGCTCCGTGCGCTCGTCCAACCGACAGTACGTCGTCGGCGGCCCCGTCGCGATGTTCATGGTGAACGCGAGCCCATTGTGCTCCACGGGATCGGCGGCCGAACCTCGTGAACCCTCCACTTCACTCCACGTTCGCCCGGCGCGGGTCCGTTCCGGTTCTCCGCGCGAACGGCGGATGAACCATTTCTGGCCGTTTTCCCGGATCGCGCCGCGCGGACGGCGCGCGCCGCGCCCCCACCCGGCACCACCCCTCTGAGCTGGGGATTCATCGGCAGAATCGGCCTCTGGAACGTGTTTTTCTTGTTGACGGTGGGGAAGAGTGGAGTAGAGTGGGGCGCCGTGGGGCGCGGTAGCGACCCATGCGGCGCGGGAGGTGGGGCCGGTGTTCCTCGGCACCCATTCACCGCGTCTCGACGACAAGGGACGACTGTTCCTGCCGGCGAAGTACCGCGAGGAGCTGTCGGGGGGATTGGTGATCACGAAGGGCCAGGAACGCTGCCTGTACGTCTTCCCCATGGCGGAGTTCCAGCGGATTACCGAGGCTCTGCGTGCCGCGCCGGTCACCGAGAAGGCCGTGCGGAGCTACAGCCGGGTCTTCTTCGCCAGTGCGTCCGACGAGGTGCCCGACAAACAGGGCCGCGTCACGATCCCGCCGCCGCTGCGCAAGTACGCGGGGCTCACCCGCGACTGCACCGTCATCGGAGCCAACACGCGCTTGGAGATCTGGGACGCCCAGGCCTGGGAGACCTACCTGGAGCAGGAGGAGGAGACGTTCTCCGACGTCTCGGAGGAGGTGTTGCCAGGGATCCTCTGAGACACGACTCGTCGGTCCGATGACCGGCAATGGCCCACGTTCGGCCAGGTCTCCAGCCGCTCTCCTAGCCATCTGGCGCAGCTTCCCCGGCGCCAGGCGGCGACCCCCGCGCAACGTCGCGGTGAAACTTCCTCCAGGGCAGCGGATGGGGACCTGGCCGGGCGAGGCCGCCGCCGGGGGGTTCGGAATCGGTCGTCCGGCCGGCGATGCCACGCAGTCCGCGAGCTAGGTGGCAACAGCACTGGGGGTGAAGCATGGACGTGGGAGACCACGCGCCCGAGAACCGGGGGCCCGCGAGCGGCCACGTGCCGGTCATGCTCGGCCGCGTCCTCGCGATCCTCACTCCCGCGGCGCTCGCCGTCACCGGCCGCGACCCCGTATACCTCGACGCCACCCTCGGCATGGGCGGGCACGCCGAGGCCATGCTGCGGGAGGTCCCGCGGCTCCGGCTCATCGGCCTCGACCGCGACACCACGGCGCTGGAGCGATCCGCCCGCCGGCTCGCCCCGTTCGGCGACCGCGTCACGCTCGAGCACGCCGTCTACGACGAGATCCCGGCGGTGCTCCGCCGGCTCGGCGTCCCCTCGGTGGACGCCGTCCTGTTCGACCTCGGCGTCTCCTCCCCGCAGCTCGACGAGGGCGAGCGGGGCTTCGCCTACTCCTACGACGCGCCCCTCGACATGCGGATGGACCGCACCCAGCGGCTCACCGCGGCGGAGGTCGTCAACGGGTACCCGCCCGCCGAGCTCGCCCGCATCCTGCGCGAGTACGGCGAGGAGCGATTCGCCCAGCGCATCGCGGCGGCGATCGTCCGCGAGCGCGAGCGCGCGCCGCTGGAGTCCACCCGGCGGCTCGCCGACCTGGTGCGCACGTCCATCCCGGCCGCGACCCGCCGCACCGGCGGCAACCCGGCCAAGCGCACGTTCCAGGCGCTGCGCATCGAGGTGAACGGCGAGCTGGAGATCTGGGGCCGGGCGCTGCCCGCCGCGCTGGACGCGCTCCCGGTCGGCGGCCGGGTCGCCGTCCTCAGCTACCACTCCCTGGAGGACCGGCTCACCAAGCGGGTCCTCGCCGCCCAGGCGGCCGACACCACCCCGCCGGACCTGCCCGTCCCGCTGCCCGAACACGAACCGAGGTTCCGGCTTCTAACACGCGGGGCGGAACTGCCGTCCGACGAGGAGACCACGACCAACCCACGGGCCGGATCAGTGCGGCTCCGCGCTGCCGAGCGCGTCAGGGAGGCCCGATGACCGCAGCGAAGCGAGGATCTTCGGGGCCCCGTCCCGGGGGCCTGGGGGTCGCCCCCCGGAAAGGCACGGCGACATGACGACGATCAGTACGCGGCCTGCGAAGGGCAAGGCGAAGCGGGTCCGGCGGACGGCCGCCGAGTCCGCGGCCGCGCGGACCCGGGCCGCCACCGGCGCCCCCGCGACCAAACCCGCGACGGCCAAACCCGCGACGACCAAGCCCGCCACGAAGGAGCCCGCGAAGCCCGCCACGAAGACGACGGCCAAGCCCGCCGCCAAGACCGCTCCGCAGACCACGACCAAGCCCGCCGCCAAGTCCGGCGCGAAGCGGGCCTCGGCCAAGGAAGCGGCGCGGCCGGCGGTGGCGCGGCGGGCCGCGCCGCGCGCGCCGTTCGTGCTGCTCATCGTCGGGCTGCTCGGCGGTGCCCTGGTCAGCCTGCTGCTGCTGAACACCGTCCTGGCGAAGGACGCGTTCACGCTGTCGCGGCTCCAGCAGAGCAACAAGCAGCTCGAACAGCAGCGGCAGGCGTACGAGGCGGACATCGCCCGCGGCGGCTCGCCGGAGGGGCTGTCGAACAAGGCGAAGGCGCTCGGCATGAGGCAGCCCGGCGAGATGGCCTTCTTCAACCCCGACACCGGGCGGGCGGGCGGCGGCACGATCCAGCCCGTCCCGCGCGAGGCCGCCGCGGCGGCAAGCGCGGCGGGCGTCGTCGGCGTGCCCGGAACCGTGGTGCCGGGCGACGGCGTGCCGCCGTCCGTGCTCGCCGGGGCCGGACCCGGAGCGCCGTGAGCGGGCGCGGCGAGGAGCGGGGGGCACGGTGACGAAACGGCCGGGACGCGGGACCCCCGGGCCTCCGCCCGGCCGCGGACGCGGCTCGGACGGCGCGGGACGGCCGGGCACGAAGGGCAGCGCCGCACGCCGTCCCGCGCGCAGCGGCATGATCCCCGTCCCCCGCAAGAACGCGCCGCGCAAGGACACGCCCCCTAAGGAAAGGCCCCGCAAGGACACGCCCCGCAAGGAGACACCGCGCAAAGAAGCCGCGCGCAAAGAGACGCCGCGGAAGGAAACAGCGCGCAAGGAAACAGCGCGCAAGGAAGCGGCGAAGAAAGAGGCGCCGCGGAAAGAGGTCGCGCGCAAGGACGCTGCGCAAAAGCAGAAGGCGACGGCGCGTAAGGGCACGCAGACCGGTCGGGATAAGAAGGCGCCGCAGCGGAAGGCGGCCGCCTCCGGCATGGGCGGGACGGTGCGCACCGCCCCCGCACGGCCGAAGAGCGGCGGCGGCGGTCCGCGCGGCCCGCGTCCCGGAGCGGGACGGCGGCCCCCCGGCCGCCCTCCTAAGCCGCGCGTCCCCTTTCACCGCCGCGACCCGCTCAAGCGGCTGAACGTCGGCCTGCTCGTCATCGCGTTCGTGCTGTCCCTGTTCGCGGGGCGGCTCGTCCAGCTGCAGACGATCGAGTCCGGCAAGTACACCGCGCAGGCGATGCTGACGCGGCTCCAGCGGATCGAGCTGCCCGCCGTCCGCGGCGACATCACCGACGCGCAGGGCCATCCCCTCGCCATGACGGTGGAGGCGCGGGCGATCACCGCCGACCCGACCCTCATCAAGCCGGAACGGCGGCAGCAGGTCGTCAACGCGCTGGCGCCGACGCTCGGGCTGAACGCGGCGACCGTGCTGAAGCAGATCAGCAAGACGAACACCCGGTTCGTGTACGTGGCGCACGGCGTCCGGCCCGACCAGGCCCGGCTGATCGTCTCGTGGGACCTGCCCGGTATCGGGACGCGCCTGGAATACCGCCGCGAATACCCCAACGATTCACTGGCCGCGGGCGTCATAGGGTTCGTGAACGACACGGGGAACGGCGCCGCCGGGCTGGAGAGCTCGCTGAACGGCGTGCTCGCCGGGCGCGGTGGCTGGCAGCGGGTCGAGATCAGCCCGGAGGGGCAGCACATCCCCATGGGCGAGGACCAGAAGGTCCCGTCCAAGCCCGGCCACGGCGTGCGGCTCACCCTGCAGCGCGACCTCCAGTTCATGGCGCAGCAGGCGATCGAGAGGCAGGTGCGGGCGACGCGGTCGCAGAGCGGCAGCGTCATCGTCATGGACTCGCGCACCGGACGGCTCCTCGCCATGGCGTCCGCCCCCGGCTTCGACCCGAACAGCTACGGCCGGTCCGACCGGCGGCTGTGGGGCAGCCCGCTGGTGCAGGAGGCGTACGAGCCGGGCAGCACCGGCAAGGTCGTCACGGCCGCCGCCGTCATGGAGCACGGCGGCGTCACGCCGCACACGCCGTACACCGTCCCCGACCGGATCAACAAGTACGACCGCGTGTTCAACGACTCGCACCGCCACGCGCCGGAGCGGCTGACGTTCGCGGGGGTGCTCGCCAAGTCCAGCAACGTCGGCACCATCCTCGCCAGCGAGAGCATCTCCGCGCAGCGGCTGTACCAGACGATGCGCGACTTCGGGTTCGGGCAGAAGACCGGCCTGCCGCTGCCCGGCGAGACGCCCGGCCTGCTGAGCGCGCCCGCGAAGTGGTCGGGCGTCGACCGCTACCCGATCGCCTTCGGGCAGTCGATGTCGGTGAACGCGGTGCAGATGGCGAGCGTGTACGCGACGATCGCGAACGGCGGCGTCCGCGTCGCGCCCACCCTCGTCGAGGGCACCGTGGGCGACGACGACCGGTTCACCCCGGCGCCCGCGCCGCGCCGCACCCAGGTGATCAGCGCGCGGACGGCCAAGCAGATCAGCGACATGCTGGAGGGCGTCCCGACCGCCGAGGGCACCGCGCCGAAGGCGCAGATCGAGGGCTACCGCGTCGCGGGCAAGACCGGCACCGCCCAGATCGTCAACCCGCGCTGCGGCTGCTACAAGGGCGGCGGCTACACCGCGTCGTTCGCCGGGTTCGCCCCGGCGGACGATCCGCGCCTCGTCGTGCAGGTCGTCCTGCAGAACCCGAAACGGGGCAGCCACTATGGTGGCGATGCGGCGGCCCCCGTCTTCAAGGACGTGATGAGCTTCGCGCTTCAGTCCCAGCGGATCCCGCCGACGGGGAGCAGGCCGCCTACCGTCCAGATCTACGCCCGAGACTGACCGCAGCGAGTACTCTCCTCGCCTGTGAGCCCACCACGACCCGTGCATAAACCGTCCCGTTCCGCTCGTACCGAAAGTGACGTCATGCGTCCCACCACCAATCCGGCCCGTCCGCTGACCGGGCTCGCGGCGCTCCTCGGGATCGAGCCGGACGGCTGGGACGACGTGTCGGCGACGGGCATCACCCACGACTCGCGGGCGGTGCGCCCCGGCGACGTGTACGCGGCGCTGCCCGGCGCCCGCGCGCACGGCGCCCAGTTCGCGGCGCAGGCGGCGGAGGCGGGCGCGGTCGCGGTCCTCACCGACCCGGACGGCTACGACCGGGCCGCGGCGACCGGGCTGGCGGTGCTGGTCGTGGCGGACGTCCGGGCCAGGCTCGGCGACGCCGCCTCCTGGGTGTACGGGGAGCCGGGACGCGACATCACGCTGATCGGCGTCACCGGGACGAGCGGCAAGACCACCACCGTCTTCCTCCTGGAGGCGGGCCTGCGGGCCGCCGGGATCGAGACGGGCCTGATCGGCGGCGTGGAGATCCGCGTCGGCGGCGACCGGGTGCCGAGCGCGCTGACCACGCCGGAGGCGACCGACCTGCACGCGCTGCTCGCGATGATGCGGGAGCGGGGCGTCGGCGCGGCCGCGATGGAGGTGTCCAGCCACGCGCTGGCGCAGGGCCGGGTCGGCGGCGCCGCCTACGAGGTCGCGGTGTTCACGAACCTCTCGCAGGACCACCTCGACTACCACCCGACCATGCAGCACTACTTCCACGCGAAGGCGAAGCTGTTCACGCCGGAGTACTCGCGCGTCGGCGTCGTGAACCTCGACGACCACCACGGCCGCGAACTGCTGGAGATCGCGACCGTGCCGACGACGACGTTCTCCGCGTCCGGCGACCCGGCGGCCGACTGGCGCGCCGAGGACGTCCGGGTCGGCGCGGACGGCAGCGTGTTCCGCGTCGTCGGCCCCGGCGGCATCGAGGCCGACGGGGCGGTCGGGCTCGCCGGGCCGTTCAACGTCGCGAACGCGCTCGCCGCGATCGTGGCGCTGGTGGAGGCGGGCATCCCGCTGCAGGCCGCCGTCCGCGGGGTGGCGTCCCTGCCGGGCGTGCCGGGCCGGCTGGAGCGGGTGGACGAGGGCCAGGAGTTCGTCACCCTCGTCGACTACTCGCACAAGCCGGGCGCCGTCGAGGCCGTGCTGACCGCGCTGCGCCCCGTCACCGAGGGCGAGCTGACCGTCGTCCTCGGCTGCGGCGGCGACCGCGACCGGGGCAAGCGCCCGCTGATGGGGGAGGCCGCCGCGCTGCTCGCCGACCGGGCCTTCTTCACGAGCGACAACCCGAGGTCGGAGGACCCGCTCGCCATCCTCGCCGCTATGGTCGAGGGCGGGCTCAAGGTGCCGCGGTCCGAACGCGCGCACATCGTGGTCGAGCCGGACCGCGCCGCCGCGATCGAGCTGGCCGTGGCCCGGGCGCGCCGGGGCGACGTCCTCGTCGTCGCGGGCAAGGGGCACGAGCAGGGCCAGAACGTCGCGGGCGTGGTGCACCCGTTCGACGACCGGGAGGTCGTCCGGGACGCGCTCCGCCGCCGTTCGAGCCGCCATCCGAGAGGGACAAGAGGGGACGGGACGCAGGCGTGATCCCACTTCCGCTGTCGGCGATCGCGGAGATCACGGGGGGCGGGCGGCACGGGCCCCCGGACGCCGTCGTGCGCGGTCCCGTGGTGATCGACTCCCGCGCGGCCGGGCCGGGGGCGCTGTTCGTCGCGCTGAAGGGCGAGCGCGCGGACGGGCACGACTTCGCGCCCGCCGCGTTCGCCGCCGGGGCGGCGGCCGTGCTGGCGCAGCGCCCGGTGGACGGACCGTGCGTGGTCGTCGACGACGTCCAGGAGGCGCTCGGGCGGCTCGCCCGCGGCGTCCTCGACCGGCTCCCGGACGTGACCGTCGTCGCGGTCACCGGATCGGCGGGCAAGACGTCCACGAAGGACCTCATCGGGCTGCTCGCGGAGCGGGCCGGGCCGACGATCTTCCCGCCCGGGTCGTTCAACAACGAGATCGGGCTGCCGCTGACCGTGCTGCGCGCCGACGCGCAGACGCGGCGCCTCGTCCTGGAGATGGGCGCGCGTGGGATCGGTCACATCGCCTACCTGACCGGGATCGCGCGGCCGGACGTCGCGGTGGTGCTGAACGTCGGCACCGCGCACGTCGGGGAGTTCGGCGGCCGGGAGAACATCGCCCGCGCCAAGGGCGAGATCGTCGAGGCGCTGCCGCCGGACGGCACCGCCGTGCTCAACGCCGACGACCCGCTGGTGGCCGCGATGGCGTCCCGCACGGCCGGGGCCGTCGTCACGTTCGGCCGGTCGGCGGACGCGACCGTCCGCGCCCGGGACGAGAGCCTCGACGACCAGGGCCGGGCCCGGTTCACGCTGGTCACGCCGGAGGGGTCCGCGCCGGTGGCGCTGCGGCTGCACGGCGCGCACGCCGTCCCGAACGCGCTCGCCGCGGCGGCCGCCGCGCGCGCGACCGGGATGGCCACGGCCGAGATCGCCGCGGGCCTGGCGGAGGCCGTGCCGATGAGCCGGTGGCGGATGGAGGTCACCGAGCGGGCCGACGGGGTGACCGTGGTGAACGACGCCTACAACGCGAACCCCGACTCGACGCGCGCCGCGCTGGACGTCCTCGCGCACATGGCCCGGGGCCGCCGCGCGTTCGCCGTCCTGGGCGAGATGGCCGAACTGGGAGACTCGTCCCCGGCCGAGCATGCCAAGATCGGTGCGCACGCCGCGCGGTGCGGGCTCGCCGGGCTCGTCGTCGTCGGCGCGAACGCGGCGCCGATCGCTGACGGCGCGGCGCAGGTGGGGTCATGGACGGGAGAGTGCGTGCAGGTGGATGACGTCGGCGCGGCGGTGACCGCGATCGGCGGGCGGCTCGCGCCGCCGGACGTCGTGCTGGTCAAGGGCTCCCGGGTGGCCGGTCTCGAACGGGTCGCCGAAGCGATACTCGCGGAGGGCCTCCAATGACCAACATCATCATCGCGGCAGGGGTCGCGCTGATCTTCGTGATGGTCGGGACGCCGGTGTGGATCCGGATCGTCCAGCGGCTCGGCTACGGGCAGATGATCCGCGACGAGGGCCCGGAGGCGCACCTCAACAAGCGCGGCACCCCCACGATGGGCGGGACGGTCTTCATCGTCGGCTCGCTCGTCGGGTACGCCGCCGCGCACCTGTTCACCGGGACCGAGCCGACGATCTCCGGCGTCCTGGTGCTGTTCCTGATGACGGGCCTCGGCCTCGTCGGGTTCGTGGACGACTACATCAAGGTGTTCAAGCAGCGCAGCCTCGGCCTGCGCAGCGGCGCCAAGATGATCGGCATCATCCTCGTCGGGGTGGTGTTCGCGGTCGGCTCGCTGAACTTCCCGAACGGCTACGACATCACCCCCGCCGACCCCCACCTGTCCTTCCTGCGCGACTTCGGCCCCTCGATCGGCCCGTACCTGTTCGTGGTGTGGGCGCTGCTGCTCATCGCGGCCATGTCCAACGGCGTGAACCTCACCGACGGGCTGGACGGCCTCGCCGCGGGCCCCGCCGGGATGGTGCTCGCCGCCTACGTCATCATCGGGAACTGGCAGCTCCGCAACAGCTGCACCGACTTCGCCCTCGCGCCGAACTGCTACAGCGTCCGCGACCCCCTCGACCTCGCGGTCGTCGCCGCGGCCGTGCTCGGCGGCGTGTTCGGCTTCCTGTGGTGGAACGCGCCGCCCGCGAAGATCTTCATGGGCGACACCGGCTCGCTGGCCCTCGGCGGCGTCCTGGTCGGCCTCGCGATCCTCACCCGGACGCAGTTCCTGCTCGCCATCCTGTGCGGGCTGATCGTGATGATCACGCTGTCGGTGATCATCCAGGTCGGCGGGTTCAAGATGACGAAGAAACGGGTGTTCAAGATGGCCCCGCTGCAGCACCACTTCGAGCTGTCCGGCTGGGCCGAGACGACGATCGTGGTGCGCTTCTGGCTGATGTCCGCGCTGTTCGTCGCGATCGGCATCGGCCTGTTCTACCTGGAATGGATGCCGAAGAAGTGACCGACCGCCCATCCGCCGGCGGCGCGTCCGCCGGGAGCGCCTTCGCGGGCCGCGCCGTCTGCGTCGCCGGGCTCGGCGTGTCCGGCCGCGCCGCCGCCCGCGTGCTCGCCGCGCACGGCGCCCGCGTCACCGCCGTGGACGCCCGCGACGACGCGGCGCAGCGCGCCCGCACCGCCGAGTTGGAGGCCCTCGGGGTCGAGGTGCGGCTCGGCGACGGCGACTCCCTGCCCGCGGGCACCGAGCTGGTCGTGACGTCGCCGGGCTGGCGCCCGGACACCCCGCTGCTCGCCGCGGCCGCGGCCGCCGGGATCGAGATCATCGGCGAGGTCGAGCTGGCGTGGCGGCTCCGTCCCGAGAACGCCGCGCCCTGGCTCGCGATCACCGGGACGGACGGCAAGACCACCGTCGTCCGGATGCTCGCGTCCATGCTCACCGCCGCCGGGTACAAGGCCCTCGCGGTCGGCAACGTCGGGACGCCGATCGTGGAGGCCGTCTCCGAGCCGTACGACGTCCTCGCCGTGGAGCTGTCGAGCTACCAGCTGCACTGGTCCAGCTCGATCCGCCCGTTCGCCGCCGCCGTGCTGAACGTCGCGCCCGACCACCTCGACTGGCACGGCTCGATGGAGGCGTACGTCGCCGCCAAGTCCACGATCTTCGCGCCGGGCTGCGTCGCCGTGTTCAACGCCGACGACGACACCTCCACGGCGCTGGCCGACCGCGCCGAGGGCGTGGAGCGGCGGGTCGGCTTCACCCTGCGGGTGCCGCGTCCCGGCGAGTTCGGCGTCGTCGAGGAGCTGCTGGTCGACCGGGCCTTCACCGGCGACCCGGGGACCCAGGCCGTGGAGGTGGCCGCGCTCGGCGACGTCCGCCCGTTCGCACCGCACAACGTCGCGAACGCGCTCGCCGCCGCCGCGCTCGCCCGCGCGTTCGGGGCGCCGGCCGACGCGGTCCGGGACGGGCTGCGCGCGTTCGTCCCCGACCCGCACCGCATCCAGCACGTCGCGGACGTCGCGGGCGTCGCCTACGTCAACGACTCCAAGGCGACGCAGCCGCACGCGGCCGCCGCGTCCCTCGCCGCCTACCGCAACGTCGTGTGGATCGCGGGCGGCCTGCTCAAGGGCCTGGACGTCGACGACCTCGTCCGCTCGTGCGCCGGGCGGCTGCGCGGCGCCGTGCTGATGGGCCGCGACCGGCACCGGCTCGCCGAGGCTCTCGCGCGACACGCCCCGGATGTCCCGGTCGTGGACGTCCCCGACACCGACACTGGGGCGATGGACCGCGTCGTGACCGAAGCCTCCGGGCTCGCCCGCCCCGGGGACACCGTGCTGCTCGCGCCCGTCGGGGCGTCCTTCGACATGTTCACCGACTACCCGGCGCGCGGCGACGCGTTCATCGCGGCCGTCGGGCGGCTCGCCGACGCGCGCCGCGCGGCCGGCGGCCCGGTGCGGCCGGGGCCGGCCGGCGGCGCGGCGCGGGACGCCGACTAGCCGTGGCCGCCGCGACCGGGGAGGGGAGCGGCGGACGTCCGGGGCCGCGGGAGCAGGTGGTCGCCGCCGTCGGGCTGCTCGACCGTCCCCTCACGTCCTACTACCTGGTGCTGGGCTGCTCGGTGATGCTGCTCGCGCTGGGGCTGACGATGGTGCTGTCGGCGTCCAGCGTCAAGCAGCTCCAGGAGACCGGGTCGGCGTACACGCTGTTCCAGAAGCAGGCCGTGTGGATGGCGATCGGCCTGCCCGCGATGTGGGTCGCGTCCCGGCTGCCGGTGAAGACGTTCCGCGCGCTGGCCTACCCCCTGCTGCTGCTGTCGGTCGTCGCGCTCGGGCTGGTCCTGATCCCCGGGCTCGGCCGCAGCGCGGGCGGCGCGACCCGCTGGGTCGACCTCGGGCCGGTGCAGATCCAGCCGTCGGAGCTGGCGAAGCTCGCGCTCGTGCTGTGGGGCGCCGACCTGCTCGCCCGCAAGGAGCGGCTCGGCCAGCTCACCGAGTGGCGGCCGCTGCTCGTCCCGCTGATGCCGGGGGCGGGCGCGCTGGTCCTGCTCGTGATGCTGGGCAGCGACCTCGGGACGACCCTCGTCCTGCTCACCATCTTCCTCGGCCTGCTGTGGGTCGTCGGCGCGCCCGGACGCCTGTTCGTCGGCATCGCCGGGCTGGTGTGCCTGCTCGTGTCGATCCTCATCGTCGTCGAGCCGTACCGGATGCAGCGCCTCACCGGGTTCCTCGACCCGTCCGGGAACCAGCTCACGACCAACTACCAGGGCACGCAGGGGCTGTACGCGGTCGCGTCCGGCGGGCTGTTCGGGACGGGCCTCGGCGAGGGCCGCGCCAAGTGGGACTTCCTCCCGCACGCCGAGACCGACTTCATCTTCGCCATCGTCGGGGAGGAGTTCGGCCTGGTCGGGACGCTCGTCGTCCTCGGCCTGTTCGGCCTGCTCGCCTACGCGGGCCTGCGGATCGCCCGGCGGGTGAAGGACCCGTTCACCCGGCTCGCCGCCGCCGGGGCCACCGCCTGGCTGGTCGTGCAGGCCGTCGTGAACATCGGCGCCGTCATCGGCGTGCTGCCCATCACGGGGATCCCGCTGCCGCTCGTGTCCTACGGCGGCTCGGCGCTCATCCCGAGCCTGTTCGCGCTCGGGATGCTGCTCGCCTTCGCCAAGCGCGAGCCCGGCGCGCGGCAGGCACTCTCCGCACGGGGCCCCGGACCGGTCGTGAGGGCTCTAAGCTGGCTGGGTCTGGCACGGCGCTGAATCCCCCCTTCTGAACACGCTGAGGAGTTGTCAACGAGCATGAGGGTTGTCCTGGCCGGCGGCGGCACCGCCGGACACATCGAGCCCGCCCTGGCCCTCGCGGACGCGCTGCGGCGCAACGACCCGAACACCGGGATCGTCTGCCTCGGCACGGAACGGGGGCTGGAGACCCGGCTCGTCCCGCAGCGGGGCTACGAGCTCGCGCTGATCCCACCGGTGCCGCTGCCCCGCACGCTGACCCCGCAACTGCTGTCGGTCCCCGGCCGGCTGCGCGGGGCGATCAACGCGGCGGCGGCCATCCTCGACCAGGCGCGGGCGGACGTGCTGGTCGGGTTCGGCGGCTACGTCGCGACCCCCGGGTACCTCGCCGCGCGCAAGCGCAAGGTGCCGATCATCGTCCACGAGGCGAACCCGAAGCCGGGCCTCGCCAACAAGCTCGGCGCCCGGTTCACCGAGCACGTCGCCGTCTCGCACGCCGACTCCCCGCTGCCGAACGCGACCTTCGTCGGCATCCCGCTGCGCCGCGACATCGCCACGCTCGACCGGCTCGCGACGGGCGACAAGGCGCGGTCCTACTTCGGCCTGCTGCCCGACCTGCCCACCCTGCTGATCTTCGGCGGCTCGCAGGGCGCCCGGTCGCTGAACCAGGCCGCGGTGGCCGCCGCGCCGTACTTCCGGCAGGCGGGCATCCAGGTGCTGCACATCGTCGGGCCGAAGAACACCGAGGAGCCCGAGCCCGCGTCCGGCGGCCCGCAGTACGTCACGATCCCCTACTGCGACCGGATGGACCTCGCCTACGCCGCCGCCGACATGGCCATGTGCCGCGCGGGCGCGATGACCTGCGCGGAGCTGGCCGCGGTCGCGCTGCCCGCGGTGTACGTGCCGCTGCCGATCGGGAACGGCGAGCAGCGGCTGAACGCCGAGCCGATCGTCGCGGGGGGCGGCGGGATGCTCGTCGACAACGCCGACCTGTCGCCCGACTGGATCGCCCGGCACCTGCTGCCCGTGCTCGCCGACCCGGGCCGGGTCGCGGCCATGTCCGAGGCCGCCGGGCGGATGGGCCGCCGGGACGCCGACGTCGCGCTCGCCCGGATGGTGTACGACGTCGTCCACGCGGCGGGCGCCGCCCGATGAGCCTGATCGATCCCCGCGACGCGGTGCCCGCCGGCGAACTCGGCCGGGTCCACTTCATCGCGATCGGGGGCGCGGGGATGTCCGGGATCGCCCGGATCATGCTGCGCCGCGGCATCGCCGTGTCCGGCAGCGACGCCCGTGACTCGGAGCTGCTCGCCCAGCTCGCCGAGCTCGGCGCGAAGGTCTTCGTCGGGCACGACGCCGCGCACGTCGGCGACGCCGACACGGTCGTCGTGTCCACCGCGATCCGCGACTCGAACCCGGAGCTCGTCGCCGCGCGGGAGCGGGGACTTCGCGTTTTGCACCGTTCCGAGGCGCTGGCCGCGCTGATGGCCGGGCGGCGCGCGGTGACGGTGGCGGGCACCCACGGCAAGACGACGACGACGTCGATGCTCACCGTCGCGCTCCAGCACGCGGGCGCCGACCCGTCCTACTGCATCGGCGGCCAGCTCGTCACCACCGGCCTCGGCGCCGACGAGGGCTCCGACGACGTGTTCGTCGCCGAGGCCGACGAGAGCGACGGCTCGTTCCTGCGGTACTCCCCGCAGATCGCGGTCGTCACCAACGTGGAGGCCGACCACCTCGACAACTACGGCGCGTTCGAGCAGGTCAAGGAGAACTTCGCCGCGTTCGTGGGGCGCGTCGTCCCGGGCGGCGCGCTGGTCGCCGGCGCCGACGACCCCGTCGCCCGCGAGCTCGCCGCCGCCGCCCGCGAGCGCGGCCTGACCGTGCTGACCTACGGCGAGGCGGCCGACGCCGACCTGCGGATCACCGGGTTCACCCCGCGCGGCCTCGGCTCGCGCTTCGAGATCGAGGGCCTCGGCGAGGTGCGCCTGGAGGTCCCCGGACGGCACTACGCCCACAACGCCACCGCCGCCGTCGCGGTCGCGCGGCTGCTCGGCCACGGCTTCGACGCGGTCCGCGCGGGCCTCGCGTCCTTCACCGGGTCGATGCGGCGGCTGGAGCGCAAGGGCGAGGCGGGCGGCGTCGAGGTCTTCGACAGCTACGCCCACCACCCGACCGAGCTGACCGCCGACCTGGAGGC
Source organism: Actinomadura syzygii (assembly GCF_008085905.1). GTDB lineage: Bacteria > Actinomycetota > Actinomycetes > Streptosporangiales > Streptosporangiaceae > Spirillospora > Spirillospora syzygii. Next base: position 208,505 of record NZ_VSFF01000011.1, read on the forward strand.
CACCCGCGACTACCTGCGCGGGAAGGACGGCGGCGGCCGCCTCGTCGCGGTCTTCCAGCCCCACCTGTACAGCCGCACCCGCTTCTTCGCCGCCGAGTTCGGCGCGGCGCTCGGGCTCGCGGACGCCGCCGTCGTCCTCGACGTGTACGGCGCCCGCGAGGACCCGGAGCCCGGCGTCACCGGCGCGCTCGTCGCCGACGCCGTCCCGGGCGGCACCCGCGCGGTGTACGCGCCGGTCCGCGACGAGGTCCCGGCCGTCGCCGCGTCCATCGCCCGGCCCGGCGACGTCGTCATCACGCTCGGCGCGGGGGACGTGACGCAGCTCGGCCCACTCATCCTCGACCGGCTCGCGAACGCCTGACCTGGCGAGACACGCCGGGCCCCGCGCGGTCGGCGGCGTCCGGCGGCGCGGCTGCCAAGCTGAGGCCATGACCGATACCGGGACGAGCCGACCGGGCGCCGCCGCCCCGGCGGCCGGGCGCCCCCGCCCGAACCGGTGGAAGGCGATCTTCGTCACGCTGCTGGTGCTCGGCGCGCTCGGCCTCGTGACGTGGGTGCTGCTCGGCTCGCGGCTGCTGGTGGTCCGGCACGTCGAGGTGACGGGGGAGCATCTCGCGTCCCGCGACCGGATCGTCGGCGCGGCCGGGATCGACCTCGGCACGCCGATGGCGCGGCTCAAGACCGGCGCGGTCGCCGAGCGGGTCGAGGGGCTGCGCGAGGTCGAGTCGGCGGACGTGCGGCGGCAGTGGCCGGGGACGGTCCGCATCGTCGTCCGCGAGCGGGTGCCCGTCGCCGTGTACGAGCGCGGCGGCCGCTACTACCGGATCGACCGGCACGGCGTCGTCGTGGCCGACGACGAGTCGCGGGTGTCCGGGCTTCCGGTGCTGGCCGTCGCGTCGCCCGGGCCGTCCGACCGGGCGACGCTCGCGGCCCTCAGCGTGCTGTCCGACCTGCCGGAACGCGTGCGGGAGCGGCTCGGCGAGGTCGCCGCGACCGGCCCGGACGCGGTCACGCTGACGATGGCGGGCGGCCAGACGGTGGTGTGGGGCGGCGCGGAACGGGCAGAAGAGAAGATCCGGCTGCTGGACGCCCTGTGGCGCACCGCGGCGGGACGTGCCGTCCGCTCGGTGGACGTCAGCTCACCCGAGATTCTCAAGACCCGGTGACGGGGGGCGCGGTGGGCGGCCGTCCGGACGCGGCGCGTCATCGCCGGAGGCGGCCCGCGGATCGCCTCGGGTCCCGTCCCGTGTGTCGGGGCGATTCCGGGCGTCCGATGGGGCACGCTGGAACGACCGGCCCCGATCGGGCGGGCCGGCGCGGCAGAGGCGCGGACGAGGGGAGGCGACGGCGGCGTGAGCGGTGCGGGAACGCCCGGGCGGGCTTCGGCAACCAGGGCAAACCCGTGTCCAGTGCGACACGCCGGTGGAGTTCGGGGGAGGTTAGTTGACCCTGGCGGTAAGGCCGCCCTACTGTCCGTATCAGTCCTCAGGTTGACATAACTGTAAGCCTCAAGTTGAGGGTGAGGGTTCGGGGAGGGACCGGTCGTCGCGACCGGGTCACGCTCCGGGCGCGGCCCAGAAGTGCACACAGGTCAGGAAACACCGCGGCGGCACGGTCGGCAGACCGGGCAGGGCGGTCGGAGAGAGCGGAAAGGCCCCTCGTCGTGGCAGCACCGCAGAATTACCTCGCGGTCATCAAGGTCGTCGGCATCGGCGGCGGCGGCGTCAACGCCGTCAACCGGATGATCGAAGAGGGACTCAAGGGCGTCGAGTTCATCGCGATCAACACGGACGCCCAGGCGCTGCTGATGAGTGACGCCGACGTGAAACTGGACGTGGGCCGCGAGCTCACCCGCGGCCTCGGCGCGGGGGCGAACCCCGACGTCGGCCGCAAGGCCGCCGAAGACCACCGCGAGGAGATCGAAGAGGTGCTCAAGGGCGCCGACATGGTCTTCGTCACCGCGGGGGAGGGCGGCGGCACCGGCACCGGCGGCGCGCCCGTGGTCGCCAACATCGCGCGCTCGCTCGGCGCCCTCACGATCGGCGTGGTCACCCGCCCGTTCAGCTTCGAGGGCAAGCGCCGCGCCATGCAGGCCGAGGCCGGCATAGAGACGCTGCGCGACGAGGTCGACACCCTCATCGTCATTCCGAACGACCGGCTGCTGTCGATCTCCGACCGGCAGGTCAGCGTGCTGGACGCCTTCAAGGCCGCCGACCAGGTGCTCCTGTCCGGTGTCCAGGGCATCACCGACCTGATCACCACGCCGGGCCTGATCAACCTCGACTTCGCCGACGTCAAGTCCGTCATGTCCGGCGCCGGCTCGGCCCTCATGGGCATCGGCTCCGCGCGCGGCGACGACCGCTCGGTCGCCGCCGCCGAGATGGCGATCTCCAGCCCGCTGCTGGAGGCGAGCATCGACGGCGCGCACGGCGTGCTGCTGTCCATCTCCGGCGGCTCCGACCTCGGCCTGTTCGAGATCAACGAGGCCGCGCAGCTCGTCTCGAACGCGGCCGCGCCGGACGCCAACATCATCTTCGGCGCGGTCATCGACGACGCGCTCGGCGACGAGGTCCGGGTCACCGTGATCGCGGCCGGGTTCGACGAGGGGCGTCCGGCCAAGCCGACCCCCGAACCGGAGGCGAAGCGGCTGCCACCGCCGCCGCGCCCGGCGCCGTCGTCGGCCGGGGCCGGCGCGCCGTCCAACCCGATCCCGAGCCGGGTCGGACGGTCCGACTCCGGCGCGCACCAGACCGTCCCGCAGCAGCCGCACCAGTCGGTCGCGCAGGCCGCCGCCGCGCCGCAGCCCACCGCGCCCGCCCCGCCGCCGCGTCCGGAGAACCCGCCGCCGCCCGCGCCGGGCCCCGCGCACGGCCCCGCGCACGGCAAGGGCGACCGGCGCGACGAATCCGCACGTCCGGAGGGCGCGGGGCCGCAGCCCGGCCCGTCCGGCGACCCCGCCGGTCCCGGCGGCGACTCCGGCTCGCGCGCCCCCGCGCCGCGCGCCGCGTCCGAGCAGTCCCCGTCCCGCGTGCACGCGGGCGAGAACGACGGCGGGCCCGCCGCCTCCGGGCAGCGCCGCCGTCCCGTGGTGTTCGACGAGGACGACGACCTCGACGTCCCCGACTTCCTGAAGTGATCACCGCCGTCGCCCTGGGCGACGGCGCCGGCGCCGCCTTCACCGGCCGCGCCGGCGGCGTGAGCACCGCCCCCTACGACTCGCTCAACCTGGGCGGCGCGGTCGGCGACGACCCCGCCGCGGTCCGGGAGAACCGGCGCCGCGCCGCCGCCCTGCTCGGCGCCGACCCCCTGCGCACCGTCTTCATGCGGCAGGTGCACGGCACCGACGTCGCGTTCGCCGCGTCCCCCGACCTCCCCGGCCCCGTCGACGCCGTCGTCACGACCGTGCCGGGGCTCGTCCTCGCCGTCCTCGTCGCCGACTGCGCGCCCGTCCTGCTCGCCGACCCCGCCGCCGGGGTCGTCGGCGCCGCGCACTCCGGCCGCCCCGGAACGGCGGCCGGGGTCGTCCCCGCCCTGCTCAAGGCCATGGTCGAGCACGGCGCCGACCCCGCGCGGACGACCGCCGCGATCGGCCCCGCCGCGTGCGGCGCCTGCTACGAGGTGCCCGCCGGGATGCGGGACGAGGTCGCCGCCGCCGTCCCCGCCGCGTACTCGACCACGTCCAAGGGCACGCCCGGCCTCGACATCCGCGCGGGCGTCGCCGAGCAGCTCGCCGCCGGGGGCGTGTCCGAGGTGCGCGTCGACCCGCGCTGCACCATCGAGGACCCGGACCTCTTCTCCTACCGCCGCGAGGGCCGCACCGGCCGCTTCGCCGGATTCGTCTGGCTCAACGGATGACCGCTCCGCTCACCCCGGACGAGCGCCGGGCCGAGCTGGCGGACGGCCTCGCCGCCCTCCGCGCCCGGATCGGCGCCGCCTGCGCCGCCGCCGGACGGGACGCCGCCGAGCTCACGCTGATCGCGGTGACCAAGACGTTCCCGGCGTCCGACGTGCGGCTGCTCGCCGGGCTCGGCGTGACGGAGGTCGGCGAGAACCGCGACCAGGAGGCCCGCCCGAAGGCCGCCGAATGCGCCGACCTCCCGCTCACCTGGCATTTCGTCGGACGGCTCCAGACCAACAAGGCGCGCGCCGTCGCCGGGTACGCCGACGTGATCCACTCGGTGGACCGATCCAGGCTCGTCCGCGCCCTGTCCGACGCCGCCGCCCGCGACGGGCGAACGCTCCGTTGTCTCGTGCAGGTCTCGCTCGACCCCGCCGAGGCGGCGGAGGGCCGCGGCGGCGCCGCGCCGGACGCCGCGCCCGGCCTCGCCGACGAGATCGCCGCCGCGGACGCGCTGGAACTCGGCGGCGTGATGGCCGTCGCGCCGCTCGGCGCCGACCCGCGGCCCGCCTTCGCCCGGCTCGCCGAGGTCGCGGCGGACATCCGGCGGAACCATCCGGACGCCCGGATCGTCTCTGCGGGTATGAGCGGCGATCTGGAACAGGCGATCGCATGCGGCGCGACACACCTGCGGGTCGGTACGGCGTTGCTCGGCGGCCGACGGGCAATCGTCAGGTAATGTCCCCCGAGTGGTGCCTGCCCTGACGCGGGCCGCCACGACGGACAGTCCACCGGCGGCGCCGGACGCGCCCGCAGCCGCCACCACAGGACCTGGAGGGGCGTATGGCCAGCGCGATGCGCAAGATGGCGGTGTACCTCGGCCTTGTGGAGGACGACCGGTACGACGAGAAGTACGGCGACTACGACGAGTACGAGGTCTACGACGAAGAGCCCGACACCGGTCAGGGCCGTCGTCGCGAGGACGAATCCGGCGGTCAGCTTACCCGAGCCGACGAGACCGCGGACCGCGATCGCGACCATCACTCCACGTCCACCATCGAGCGACGCTCCGTCTCGCTGTACGAGTCCGGTACCACCGACCTTGCGCGCATCACTACGCTGCATCCAAGGACCTACAACGAGGCGAGGACCATCGGCGAGCACTTCCGGGAGGGCACGCCCGTGATCATGAACCTGACCGAGATGGTCGACAGCGACGCCAAGCGTCTGGTCGACTTCGCGGCGGGTCTCGTGTTCGGGCTCCATGGGAGCATCGAGCGTGTTACGAACAAGGTGTTCCTGCTGTCGCCCGCGAACGTGGAGGTGACCGCGGAGGACAAGGCCCGGATGGCGGAACGAGGGTTCTTCAACCAGAGCTGAGAGCCACATGCGAGAGTACCCGTGAACATCGTTGGAACCGTGCTGCAGGCGATCCTGTACTTCTTCCTCCTGTTCCTCATCGGGAGGTTGATCCTGGAGGTCCTGCAGTCGTTCGCCCGGCAGTGGAAGCCGAGCGGCGTGGTGCTGGTGATCGCGGAAGCGACATATACCGTCACCGATCCGCCGCTTAAATTCCTCAGGCGCTTCATCCCGCCCATACGACTGGGTAACGTGGCGCTGGACCTCAGCTTCACCGTGCTCATCCTTGTGGTCTGGGTCTTGATCATCTTCGTGCAGAGGCTCTGATCGGATACCGTCCTTCCGGACAGACTCCAAGCGCGCCAAGGAGACGAACATGCCGCTGACACCCGCCGACGTGCGGAACAAGCAGTTCAGTACCACCCGACTGAGGCCGGGTTACGACGAGGAGGAGGTGGACGCCTTCCTCGACGAGGTCGAGGCGGAGCTGGACCGCCTCATCCAGGAGAACGAGGAGCTGCGGGCCAAGCTCGCCGAGTGCCTGCGCGGCAAGGTTCCCGCCATGGCCGCCCCGATCGTCGAGCCGAAGCCGGACGTCCAGAAGATCCCCGAGCCGCCGCGCCCCGAGCCGCAGCCGCAGCCCGAGCCGGAGCCCGTGCTCGGCGGCCTCGGCATGGCCTCCGCGCCCACCGGCGAGGACAACATGGACACTGCGGCCCGCGTCCTCGCGCTCGCGCAGCAGACCGCCGACCAGGCGATCGCCGACGCCCGCCGGGAGGCCGACGAGACGCTCGGCCGCGCCCGCCGCGAGGCCGAGGAGATCCTCGGCAAGGCCCGCCGGCAGGCCGACCAGATCGTCAGCGAGGCCCGGTCCCGCGCCGAGGCGCTCGACCGCGACGCGCAGGAGCGGCACCGCCAGGTCATGGGCTCGCTCGTGCAGCAGCGCGAGGAGCTCGAGCGCGAGGTCGACAACCTGCGCGCGTTCGAGCGCGAGTACCGCAGCCGTCTGAAGGTCTACCTGGAGGGTCAGCTCCGCGACCTGGAGGCGGGCAGCACCGAGACGGGCGCGTTCGCCGCCGTCCCCGGCGCGGCCCCCGCCCCGGCGCAGCAGACCGCCCCGCAGACCGGCCCGCAGGCCCTTCCGCACGGCGAGAACCGTCCCGCCACGGCGGGCGCCGCGGCCCCGTCGGCGCCCGGCGCGTTCCCGCCGCCGGCCGAGCACGCCGCCCAGCAGGTGCAGCACTCGGCCACCGGCGCCTTCCACAGCGGCGGCGGTGACAACCCGCCGCACGAGAGGCGCTGACGCCCCGCGTCCGGACGGTAGTGTGTCCCGATCGCCGCGGACGGCGTGCTCGCCGTCCGCGCGGCGCGGGAAGGCGGCCGGGGCCGGTCGGCTGGGGAGCCGGCGGCCTGAACGAGTGGGAGAGACCCTGTGATCATCCTGAGTGGCGTCCTAGTGGTCGTGGCGATCGCCCTGCTGGTGGCGGGGATCGTCGCGGGCAACGGAGACAGCGCACAGGTGTTCGGGCTCGACGCGCTCGTGGTGATCTACATATCGATCGCCGTGAGCATCGTGTCCGCGCTGTGCCTGACCATCGGGGTGTTCCTGCGGCGCAAGGAGCTCTTCGGGACGGGCGCGGTCACGCAGCCCTCCCGCAAGGCGCGCAAGGCCGACAAGCCCAAGCGGGCCAAGGGCGGGAAGGCCGTGCCTCCCGCCGGGCCGCCCGCCGCGGCGGCGAACGCGCGGGGCGTCCCCGACGCCAGGGGCCCGGCGGCCGACGCGGACGACGCGGTGGAGGTCCCCGCCCCGCCGGCCGACGTCCCCGACGACGCGCTGGTGTTCGTCGTGCGCGGGCGCAAGCGCTACCACCTCGACACCTGCCGCCAGCTCGCCGGACGCGAGACCGAGGAGCTCACCTACGCCGAGGCCAAGGAGGAGGGGTTCAGCCCCTGTACCGCCTGCCTGCCCGACACCGCATTGGCGGCGCGCGCCGCGGCGTCGGCACCCGCGTCCCCGGACGCGAGCAGGGCGGCGGGGGACGGGACCCCTTCTCCGAAGCCCGGCACGGCACGCTCCGACAGCGGCCTCGTGGGCCTGGCGAAGAAGCCGCCCGCCCCGCCCTCCCCTCCCGCTCCGCATGCCGCGCCGACCGCGTTCGACACGACGGCCGAGATCCCGCGCGCGGAGCCGGAGCCCCCGCGCGCTCCGGTGAACCCGACCCTGACCGACCTGCCGGTCGCGAGCCTGGCCCCCGTCGAGGAGGCTCCGAGGCCCGCCGAGCGGCCCGAGCCCGCCGCGCCCGAGCCGGAGGACGACTCCGCCGCGGAAGCGCCCGCCGAGGCCGAACCGGCGCCGCTGGACGAGCCCGCCGCCGAGACCTCCGCGCCCGCCGAGACGGCGCCCGAGACGGCCGCCGAAGCGCCGTCCGAGCCCGCCGCCCCGCAGCCGCGCGACTCCGGCGACGCGGACGTCCCGCACGAGGACGCCGACCCCGCCCCGGCCGAGTCCGAGGGCGACGACCTTCAGGTCCGCATCCTGAGCGGCACCAAGCGCTACCACCGCACCGACTGCGCCCTCATCGAGGACATCGGCGACGAGGCCGACGACCTGGAGTCGCTGTCCCGCGCGGAGGCCAAGTCCCGCGGCTGCACCCCCTGCCTGGTCTGCCAACCCGACCGCGAACGCGCCCGCGACTGACCCGGCCGTGTTTGCCCAGGGGGGCGACCCCCTGGAACCCCCGTTGCTCGCGAGGGGCCGTTTCCCGTTCCGCGTTCGCGGCCCGGGAAACGGCCCCTCGCTCGGCGGGTCGGGCGACCTCCGGCCTTGGCGGCCTACGGTCACCCGCCCCGTGGCCCCGGCTTAGGTTCCTGCGGGTGGCGGCTTGGGTTCCTGCGGGTGGCCCCTCGCTCGTGACGGGGGTTCCAGGGGGGCGCTCCCCTGGGCAAACCACCTCAGCCCCTGCGCTCGCGGCGTAGTTCGCGTAGGCGGTCTCGACGCTCGTCGCGGCGCTCGCGGGTGTCGTCGCGTAGTTCGCGTCGGCGTTCGCGTATTTCCTGGTGGTGTTCGCGGTGTAGTTGGTGGATCTCGCGGTGGCGGTCGCGGCGGTGCTTCTTGTCGTCGATCGCGCGGCGGGTGACGCTGACGCCGCCGAACAGGACCGTCCCGGTCACGCGGATGACGGGGGCGTCCGGGTCGGTGGTGTCGTCCTCCGGGAGGTCGTTGCCGCCGAAGATCGCCGTGTTGGATCCGACGACGCGGACGCCGGGCGGCACCACCAGGTTGACGCCGCCGAACACGCAGGTGATGTTGACGGTCACCTCGTGCCGGCTGAGGACGGCCTGCCGGAAGTCGAGGTCGGCGCCGCCGAACACGCACGAGATGTTGGTGGTGGGCTCGACTAGCCAGCGGCCCTTGCGCTCGACCCCGCTGAAGATCGCCACGAGGTTGGGCGACTGCGGCGCGGGCGGCGCGAGGGTCTCCTCCTCCTTGCGCAGGTCCACGCGGGGACGCGCCTCGTGCTCCGGCGGAAGGTCGCTGAGGACGGGTTCCAGTTCGGCGTACGTCTTCGCGTTGTAGACCGCGTCGATGCGCTCGGCGTGCTCCTCGGGGGTGATGCGTCCCTCGGCGAGGGCTTCGCGCAGGCGGTCGGCGACCCGGTCCCGGTCGGCGTCCGACGCGCGCATGCCGGCGGCCGCCGGCCGCGCGGGGACTCCGGACTCGGAAGGCTGCTCGGGAAGGTTCACCCCTCAATGATGGCAAACGCGATGTGTCGCGACAATCTCCCCCGCCGAACCGGTCGCGCGGACCGGCGACGGCGGGGGAGGCGCGGCGTGGCGTCAGGCCTTCCTGAGGTAGTAGGTGAGGCCCAGTTCCTCGTCGCGGTTGGCGGTGAGGCCGTCCGGGCGCCCCTCGGTGACCCCGGCGGCGAGCACCTCGGCGGCGAGTTCGCCGCCGTGGGCGCGCAGCGCCTCGGCGAGGTCGGTGCCGGTGGCCTCCCACCACAGCTCGATGCGGTCGGTGACGTCCAGCCCGGCGGACTTGCGGCCGTCCTGGACGAGCCGCACCGCCTCCCGCACCAGCCCGGCCCGGCGCAGCTCCGGCGTGACGGTGAGGTCGAGCGCGACGGTCTCGCCCGCGGCGCTCTCCACCGCCCAGCCGCTGCGCGGCCGCTCGGTGACGATCACGTCGTCCGCGGACAGGGCGACCGCGCCGACGCCGTCGGCCTCGACCTCGGCCGCGACCGCGCGGATCGCCCGCACGAGCTCCGCCGGGTCGGCCGCGGAGATCGCCTTGGCGACCTTCGGGGTGTCCTTGGCGTAGCGCTTGCCGAGCTCCCGGAAGTTGGGCTTGACCTCGTACTCGACCAGGTCGCCGCCGATCGAGGACAGCTCCTCGAACCCGAGGACGTTCAGCTCCTCGGAGATCTGCGCGCGCAGCTGCTCGGGCAGCGCGGGCCAGCCGGCGGCGCCGACGAGGGCGCGGCCGAGGGGCTGGCGCGTCCGGACGCCGCTCGCGGCGCGGGCGGAGCGGCCGAGCTCGACCAGCCGCCGGACGAGCGCCATCTGCGCCGTCAGCGCGTCGTCGAGGAGGCTCTCGTCCACGGCCGGCCAGTCGGTCAGGTGCACCGACTCGGGGGCGTCCTCGGGACGGATGACGTCCCACACGTGGTCGGTGACGAACGGCACGATCGGCGCCATCAGCCGGGTCAGCGTCTCCAGGCACGTGTAGAGGGTCGCGAAGGCGGACGCGCCGTCCGGGCTCTCCGGCCCCTCCCAGAACCGCCGCCGCGACCGCCGCACGTACCAGTTGGACAGGTCGTCGACGAACTGGCTGAGGAACCGCCCGGCGCGGGCCGTGTCGAAGGTCTCCAGCGCGGCGTCGACCTCCCGGACGGTCCGGTGCAGCTCGGCGAGGGCCCACCGGTCGAGCAGCGGCCGGTCGGCGGGGGCGGGCGCCTCGGCGAGCCGGTCCGGCGTCCACGCGCGGCCCTGCGCCTCCGCCGCGTTGGCGTAGAGGACGAAGAACGACGCGGTGTGCCAGTAGGTGAGGAGCACCTTCCGGACGATCTCCTCCAGCGCGTTGTGCCCGACCCGGCGGGACGCCCAGGGCAGCCCGTTCGCGGCCATGAACCAGCGCACCGCGTCGGCGCCGTGCTCGTCCATCAGCGGGATGGGCCGCAGGACGTTCCCGAGGTGCTTGCTCATCTTGCGGCCGTCCTCGGCGAGGATCAGCCCGAGGCAGACGACGTTCTCGTAGGACGACCGGTCGAACACGAGCGTCCCGACCGCCATCAGGGAGTAGAACCAGCCGCGCGTCTGGTCCTGGGCCTCGCAGATGTACTGGGCGGGGTAGGAGTCTTCGAACATCTCGTTGTTGCGGTGGGGGGCGCCCCACTGCGCGAACGGCATCGACCCGGAGTCGTACCAGGCGTCGATGACGTCGGGCACGCGCCGCGCCTCGGCACCGCACTGAGGGCAGGGGAACGCGACGTCGTCCACGTAGGGGCGGTGGGGGTCGAGCGAGGACATGTCGCTCCCCGCCAGTTCCCCAAGCTCTTTCAGGGACCCGACGCAGGTGACGTGTTCCTCGTCCTCACCGCAGACCCAGAGGGGGAGGGGCGTGCCCCAGTAGCGGCTCCGGGACAGCGACCAGTCGACGTTGTTGCGCAGCCACTCCCCGTACCGGCCGTGCTTTACCGTCTCCGGAAACCAGTTCGTCTTCTCGTTCTCCTCCAGCAGCCGCTCTTTGATCTGCGTGGTGCGGATGTACCAGGCGGGGAGCGCGTAGTAGAGCAGCGGGGTGTGGCACCGCCAGCAGTGCGGGTAGGCATGCTCGAAGTGCCCGCCGCGGAACAGCAGCCCGCGCGCGCGCAGGTCGTCGGTGAGGGGCTCGTCGGCGTCCTTGAAGAACTTGTTCCCGACCAGGGGGACCTCTCGCAGGAAGCGTCCGTCCGGGCCGATCGGGTTGACGATGGGCATGCCGTAGTTCTTGCAGACGGTCATGTCGTCCGCGCCGAACGCCGGCGCCTGGTGGACGAGGCCCGTCCCGTCTTCCACGGTGACGTAGTCGCCGAGGACGACGTAGTGCGCGTCCGGGATGTCGACCAGGTCGAAGGGACGCTGGTAGGTCGTCCGCTCAAGCTCGGCGCCCTGGTAGGAGGCGAGGCGTTCGGCGTCCTCGCCGAGCACCTGCTCCAGGAGGGGTTCGGCGACGACGAGCACCTCGTCCGACCCCTTCGGACGGGCGGCCACATACGTCACGTCGGGGTGGACGGCCACCGCGGTGTTGGAGACCAGCGTCCATGGCGTCGTCGTCCAGATGAGCAGTGCCGCGCCCAGCTCGGCCAGCGGGCCGGACGTCACGGGCATGCGCACGTACACCGACGGGCTGGTGACGTCCTCGTACCCGCCCGGCTGGCCCAGTTCGTGGTCGGACAGGCCCGTTCCGCAGCGCGGGCAGTAGGGGGTGATGCGGAAGTCGCGGAACAGCAGGCCCTTGTCGAACACCTGCTTCAGAGACCACCACACCGCCTCGACGTAGTCGGAGTCCATCGTCCGGTACGCCTGGTCGGTGTTGACCCAGTAGCCCATGCGCTCGGTCATTTCCTCGAACGCGTCCACGTGGCGCAGGACGGATTCACGGCAGCGGGCGTTGAACTCCGCTACGCCGTACTCCTCGATGTCCTTCTTGCCGGTGAGCCCGAGCTCCTTCTCCACGGCGACCTCGACGGGCAGGCCGTGGCAGTCCCAGCCCCCCTTGCGCGGGACGTGGAACCCCTTCATCGTCTTGAAGCGCGGGAAGACGTCCTTGAACACGCGGGCCTCGACGTGGTGGACGCCCGGCATGCCGTTCGCGGTCGGCGGCCCCTCGTAGAACACCCACCGGGGGCCGGACGCGGTGCGCTCCAGCGACCGCTCGAAGATCTTGCTGTCCTGCCAGCGGCGCAGCATGTCCCGCTCCAGGGCGGGCAGATCGACCTGCGCGGGCAGGGGCCGAAAGGCTCGGCTCACGATGGCGGACCTCCGGATCGACGCGAACACGTTGACCGGAGGGACGAGGCGCGTGCCCGGATCCGTCCGGGCGCCCCGCGGTACCACCCTCCTTGGCCGCCCGCACGGCACGGCCCGCTTCGTTCCAGTCCCGACTGCCGGTTCTACTGCGCCCGCGGCGGGGCGGTTCCTCCGGCGGCTCCGGGGTGATCAGGCCGCCGGGCTCGCCCCCGGGCTCGCACCGTCCCCGGGTCGCTCATGGCTGCTGTGCGGCGGCAGGTGTCCCCATCACGGCCTGCCGATACGACTGCTCGTCCAGACTCTAACGCACGCGGGACGCGCTCTCTTCCCGATTTCTCCCCGGCCGAGGGCCGGGGCGGGCCCGGTGCCGTTCCTTTGCGATCTCCTGCGACGGCGCTGGGTTTCCAGGCGATCGGCGACCGGGCATAAGCGGTCGGTAACGCGGCCCAGGTCGTTTGCCGCGTCCGAGGAAGGGGACCTATGCTGCCCGCACTGCCCGTCGAGGCGACCAGCGCGAGGGAGGCCGACATGGCCGGCGCGAGGAGGGGCGCACAGCCCGCCGAGAAGGCACCAGCCGGGACCGCCCGGGGGACGCGGCCACAGGCGGCCAAGCCGCCCGCCGCGAAGGGACCGGCCGCGAAGGGACCGGCCACGAGAGCCCGCAAGCCGGGCGCGAAGCGCGCCCCGGCCAAGCCCGGCCCGCCCGCGGAGCCCGTGGACGAGGGAAACACGGTGAAGCCGGACGCCGAGCCGCGCGCCAAGGCGGCCGAACTTCCGGTCCGCGAGGGCGAGCATCAGTGGACGTCCGCCGAGCTGGCCGAGGTCCGGAGTGCGCTGCGCGAGCAGATCGAGGGCCTGCGCGCCGAGATCGCCGCGTCCGCGAACCAGATCGCCGAGGGCGACACGAGCGACGGCGCCGGCGACGACCAGGCCGACGCGGGCGCCAAGACCTACGAGCGCGAGCATGAGCTGGCACTGTCATACAATTCCCAGGACCTGCTCGCCCAGATCGAGCGGGCCGTCCAGCGGATGGACGCCGGCACGTACGGAACCTGCGAGTCCTGCGCCAAGCCGATCGGCAAGGCGCGCCTCCAGGTCTTCCCGCGTGCGACCCTGTGTGTGACATGCAAACAACGCGAGGAACGCCGCTGAGCGACTCAACGAACCCAGAGGGCGGGGCCGAGGAATCCACGGGATCTCCTCGGCCGCGCCGCGTCGGCGTGCTGGTCGCCGTGGCCCTGGCCGCGCTCGCCGCCGACATCGCGTCCAAGACGATCGTGGTGGCGACGCTGCAGAACGAGGAGCCGGTCCGGCTGCTCGGCGGGCTGCTCACGCTCCGCGAGACCCGCAACAGCGGCGCCGCGTTCTCGATCGGCACCGGCTACACGATCGTCTTCACCCTGATCGCGTTCGGCGTGGTCGTGGCGATCCTGCGGACCGCGCGGAACCTGCGCAGCCTGCCCTGGGCGGTCTGCCTCGGCCTGCTGCTCGGCGGCGCGATCGGCAACCTGATCGACCGGCTGCTGCGCGCCCCGGCGCCGCTGAAGGGGCACGTCGTCGACTGGATCCAGGTCCCGGACTTCCCGGTGTTCAACCTGGCCGACTCGGCGATCGTCTGCGGCGGCGCGCTCGCCGTCCTGCTGGCGGCCCGCGGCCTCCAGGTCGACGGGACGCGCGTCACCGGCGGCGACGACCCCCCGGAGCACGACTCACCGGAGCACGGCCCCTCGAAGCACGACCCCCCGAAGCCCGACTCCGAGCGGCGTGACGAGGGCGAGCCCGAGCGCGGCGGCGCGCCGGCGTCGGAGGAGAAGTCCTGATGGGCGACGTGCGCGGCCTCCCCGTCCCGGACGGCCTGGAGGGCGAGCGGATCGACGCCGCCCTCGCGCGGTTGTTCGGCCTGTCGCGCGGCGGCGCCGCCGACATCATCGCGGCGGGCGACGTCCTGCTGGACGGCGCCGCCGTGATCACGAAGTCCGAGCGGCTGCACGCGGGCGCCTGGCTCGAGGTGACGCTGCCGCCGCCGCCCGCGCCCCCCGCGCCGGTCGCCGAGCCCGTCCCCGGCATGGGCATCCTCTACGAGGACGACGACATCGTCGTCGTGAACAAGCCGATCGGCGTCGCGGCCCACCCCACCACCGGCTGGACGGGCCCGACCGTCCTCGGCGGGCTGCTCGGCGCCGGGCACACGATCGCGACGAGCGGGGCGTCCGAGCGGCAGGGCATCGTGCACCGGCTGGACGCCAACACCACGGGCGCGATGGTCGTCGCCAAGAGCGAGGTCGCCTACTCGCGGTTGAAGCGCGCGTTCAAGGAGCGGCGCATCGACAAGCGCTACCAGGCGCTCGTCCAGGGGCATCCCGACCCGTTCCGCGGGACGGTCGACGCCCCCATCGACCGGCACCCGTCCGGTGACGGGCGGTTCGCGGTCGTGGCGGGCGGCAAGCCGTCCGTCACGCACTACGACACGGTCGAGGCGTTCCGCGCGGCCACCCTGCTCGACATCGACCTGGAGACGGGGCGCACGCACCAGATCCGGGTGCACATGTCCGCGATCCGGCATCCGTGCGTGGGCGACCTGGCGTACGGGGCCGATCCGACGCTGGCGGCGCGTCTCGGGCTGCGGCGGCAGTGGCTGCACGCCGTCCGGCTGGGGTTCGAGCACCCGTCCACGGGCGAGTGGGTGGAGTTCCAGAGCCCGTACCCGGACGACCTGGCCCGCGCGCTGGAGATCGTCCAGGACGAGTCCTGAGCGTCAGAGGCCGAGCAGGCGCAGCCCCGCCGCGACCCCGGCGGCGATGACCAGGACGAGCAGGAACGGCGCCCGCAGCAGGAGCGCGACCACGGCCGCGCCGAGGCCCGCCATGCGCGCCCCGTCGAACTCCAGCGTCCGGCCGTCCGCGAGCGCCTGGACGGCGATCAGCGCGGTCAGCAGCGCCACCGGGACCAGCTCGGTGAACCGGCGCATCCTCGCGTCGTCCAGGACGCGCTGCGGCGTGACGAGCCCGGCCAGCTTCAACGCGTAGCACCCGAGCCCGGTGGCGACGACGGCGATCCAAACGCTCATCATTTCTCCGTCCCACGAAGTAGGGCGGGGAGCGCGGCGAACGCGGCGAGCATGACGGGGACGCCGGGCGGCAGCAGCGGTGTCGCGGCGATCGCGATGACCGCGGCGGCGGCCGCGACCCGTACCTCGGTGCGCCCGGCCGTGAGCCGGGGCCACAGCAGGGCGAGGAACACGGCGGGGCCGAGGACGTCCAGGCCGATCGCGTCGGGGTCGCCGAGCCGGGCGGCGCCCGCCGCGCCCGCCAGCGTCGTCACGTTCCAGGTCAGGTACAGGCTGATCGCGGTGGTGTAGAAGCCCGCGCGGGCGGCGGCCCGGCCGCGCTGCGCGGTCGCGACGGCGGTGGTCTCGTCGATCACGACCTGCGCGGTCAGCAGCCGCCGCCAGCCGCGCACGTCGAGCATCCGCGCGAGCCGCAGCCCGTACAGCGCGTTGCGCCCGCCGAGCAGCATCGCGCCGAGCGACCCGGCGACCAGCCCGCCGCCCCCGCCGATCACCCCGGCCAGCGCGAACTGCGACGCCCCGGTGAACGCGAGCAGGCTCAGCACGCACGCCTGCGCGACGCCGAGCCCGGCCGTGACCGCCGCCGCGCCGAACGCCACGCCGGACACGCCCACGGCGAGGCCCACGCCCAGCCCGTCCCGGACGGCGGCGGACCGCGTGCTCTCCGCGGGCGCCGCCGCCTTCTCGGCTTCGGTGACCTCCATGCCCGCGACGCTAGCCGGACGGCCGCCGGGCGTTCTTGAACGTTCTTGCGCGGGACGGCGTCCCGCGCCCGTCACGGGGACTCGGCCGCGTCCAGCCCGGCCTCGATCACCGCCGTCATGATCCGGGCGAGCCGCTCCGGGCCGAGGGACGGGGCGTGCTCCGCCATCGCCGCGACGATCTCCCGCTCCCGGTTCGGGTCGCGCCCCGCGAACCCGCCGACCGGCTTCAGCCGCTGGACGACCGCCGCGACGGCGGCCCGGCGCTCCAGCAGGACGGCGAGCGCCGCGTCCAGCCCGTCGATCGCGGCGCGGGCCTCGCCGAGCGTCGTGATCCGCGCGGCCGCCGGCAGCGGGACGCGCAGCTCGTCCGCCCGCCCGCAGGCGGGGCAGGGCGCGCCGGGCCCGGCGGGGTCGATGACCTGGTCGTGCATGTCTGGTCCCCTCTCGTGCTGCGGCCGCGCGCGCAAGGGGTCCGTGCCGGGGCCGCTCCGATCAACAGGAAAGGCAGAGCCCGTGGGGGACTCTGCCTTGTGGCCGGCTCCGGGGTCGTCGCTCAGGTCGCGGTGCGGACCGGCTCGCCCGGAGCCGGCCGCGTAAACCTGAAGTAGCGGCGTTCCATGCTCCGATCGTATGCCGGGACGCAGGGCGCCCGTCAAACCCCGGACGGCGCCGTCTCGCCCACCGAGACGTCCCGGCTAGCATGACCGGTATGGGCGCGGTGTCCGGCGCGGGGGAGGCCGCGCACTTCTTCCGGCATCCGGCGATCCCGGACGTCGACCTGCTGCGGGCCCGCTACGTCACGCACCGGTTCGCCCGGCACACCCACGACGGCTACGTGTTCGGCGTGATCGACGCGGGCGTGGAGGAGTTCGAGCACCCGGGCGGGGTCGTGCGGGCCGGGCCCGGCTCGGTCGTCGTCGTGAACCCCGGCGTCATCCACGACGGGCGCGCGGGCGCGCCGGAGGGCTGGGCGTACCGGGTGATCTACCCGCCGGTGGACGTCGTCGCCGCGGTGGCCGCCGAGCTCGGCGCGCGGCCGGGCACGCCCGCGTTCCCCGACGCCGTCCTGGACGACCCGACCGCCGCCGCCCTGCTGCGCGCCGTGCACCGGGCGGGCGAGAAGGGCGACGCGCTCGCCGCGTCCACCTTCCTGCGGACGACCCTGGCGCGGCTGCTGACCGGGCACTCCCGCGACGTCCGCCGCGACGACCCGCGACGTCCGCCGAGCATGCCGCGCGCCGTCCGGGAGGCCCGCGAGATCCTGCACGCCAACCTGGTCGGCCCGCCGTCGCTGGACGAGTTGGCCGAGGCGGTCGGCGCCCGCCCGTTCCCGCTGCTGAGGGCGTTCCGCGAGACGGTGGGGCTGCCGCCGCACGCCTACCTGAACCAGGTGCGCGTCCGGGCGGCGCGCGACCTGCTGGACGAGGGCCTGCGCCCCGCCGAGGTCGCGTCCCGCACCGGTTTCGCCGACCAGGCGCACCTGTCTCGGCACTTCAAGCGCACGCTCGGTGTCCCGCCGGGGGCCTACCGTAGTGCCCGCCGGAATGGGCGCGTCGTGGCACGTGGGGCGGAAGAAGAGAGTTAGGCTCTCAGCACCGCGTCAGTCCGGCCGGCCGCCGGGTTGACGATCTTCCCCCGGTCCGATACGCGACACGTGCCGCGAGGTACGTGCGCGGTCGCATGCGACGAGCAGCAGGAGGCGCAGCAGGCATGGCCGACTCTTTCGTTCATCTGCACGTTCATACGGAGTACTCCATGCTCGACGGAGCCGCCCGGCTGAAGCAGATGTTCGAGGAGGTCGGGCGGCAGGAGATGCCGGCGATCGCCATGACCGACCACGGCAACATGCACGGCGCCTACGACTTCCACAGGCAGGCGACGGCGGCCGGGGTGACCCCGATCATCGGGATCGAGGCGTACATGGCGCCCGAGTCCCGGTACCACAAGAAGAAGGTCCAGTGGGGCGAGCCGAGCCAGAAGCGCGACGACGTCTCCGGCGGCGGCCTGATCAACCACATGACGCTGTGGGCGCGCAACGCCAAGGGGCTGCACAACCTGTTCAAGCTGTCCAGCCGCGGCTACACCGAGGGCTTCGTCTTCAAGTACGCGCGCATGGACGAGGAGCTCCTCGCCGAGCACGCCGACGGGATCATGGGGACGACCGGGTGCCCGTCCGGGAAGGTGCAGACGCGGCTGCGGCTCGGCCAGTTCGACGAGGCGCTCAAGGCGGCCGCGAACTTCCAGGACATCCTCGGCAAGGACAACTACTTCCTTGAGCTGATGGACCACGGCCTCGACATCGAGCGCCGGGTCCGCGACGGCCTGATCGAGATCAGCAAGCGGCTGAACATCCCGCCGGTCGTCACGAACGACTCGCACTACACGCACGAGTCGGAGGCGACCGCGCACGACGCGCTCCTGTGCGTCCAGGTCGGCAAGCAGCTCGCGGACCCCGACCGGTTCAGGTTCGACGGGTCCGGCTACTACCTGAAGACGGCCGACGAGATGCGCGGCATCGACTCGTCCGACATCTGGGCCGAGGGCTGCCGGAACACGCTGCTGGTCGCGGACCGCGTCGAGCCCCAGGGCATGTTCGAGTACCAGGACCTCAGCCCCCGCTTCCCCGTCCCCGAGGGCGAGACGGAGGAGACCTGGTTCCGCAAGGAGGTCTGGAACGGCCTGGGGCGCCGCTTCCCGGACGGCCTGCCCGAGGGCTACAAGGAGCAGGCCGAGTACGAGATGGGCGTCATCCTCGGCAAGGGGTACCCGTCGTACTTCCTCGTCGTCGCCGACTTCATCATGTGGGCCAAGGAGAACGGCATCCTCGTCGGCCCCGGCCGAGGCAGCGCCGCCGGGTCGCTGGTCGCGTACGCGATGGGCATCACCGACCTCGACCCCATCCCGCACGGGCTGATCTTCGAGCGGTTCCTGAACCCCGAGCGCGCGTCCATGCCCGACATCGACATCGACTTCCCTGAAGACCGGCGGGCCGAGGTCATCCGGTACACGACGGAGAAGTGGGGCGCCGACAAGGTCTCGTTCATCGCCACGTTCGGCACCATCAAGGCGAAGGCCGCCATCAAGGACGCGGGCCGCGTCCTCGGCTTCCCCTACGCGCTCGGCGACCGGATCTCCAAGGCGTTCCCGCCCGCCGTCATGGGCAAGGACATCCCGCTCTCCGGCATCTTCGACGACAAGCACCCGCGCCACGGCGAGGCGGGCGAGCTGCGCAAGCTGTACGAGGAAGAGCCCGACGTCAAGCAGATCATGGATCTGGCGCAGGGCCTGGAGGGGCTGATCCGGCAGACCGGCGTGCACGCCGCCGGGGTGATCATGTCCGGGGAGACGATCACCGACCACGTCCCGATCATGCGCCGGGACGCCGACGGCGCGATCATCACGCAGTTCGACTACCCGACCTGCGAGACGCTCGGCCTGCTCAAGATGGACTTCCTCGGGCTGCGCAACCTGACGATCATCGACGACGCGCTCACCGGCATCAAGAAGAACAAGGGCGTGGACGTCGACCTGCTCGCCCTCCCGCTGACCGACCAGCCGACGTACGAGCTCCTCGCCCGCGGCGACACCCTCGGCGTGTTCCAGTTCGACGGCGGCCCGATGCGCTCGCTGCTCCGGCTGATGAAGCCCGACAACTTCGAGGACATCTCCGCCGTCGGCGCCCTGTACCGGCCGGGCCCGATGGGCGCGAACTCCCACACCAACTACGCGCTCCGCAAGAACGGCCAGCAGGAGATCACCCCGATCCACAAGGAGCTGGAGGAGCCGCTCAGGGAGATCCTCGACACCACCTACGGCCTGATCGTCTATCAGGAGCAGGTGATGGCGATCGCGCAGAAGGTGGCGGGCTACACGCTCGGCAAAGCAGACCTTCTGCGCCGCGTCATGGGCAAGAAGAAGAAGGCGGAGCTGGACGCCCAGTTCGTCGGCTTCGAGCAGGGGATGATCGACAACGGCTTCTCCAAGGAGGCCGTCAAGACGCTGTGGGACATCCTCGTCCCGTTCTCCGACTACGCGTTCAACAAGGCCCACTCCGCCGCGTACGGCCTGGTCTCCTACTGGACGGCCTACCTCAAGGCGAACTTCCCGGCCGAGTACATGGCGGGGCTGCTGACGTCCGTCGGCGACGACAAGGACAAGAGCGCCCTCTACCTGTCCGAATGCCGCCGGATGGGGCTGAAGGTGCTGCCGCCGGACGTCAACACGTCCGAGGCCGACTTCACCCCGCTGGGCGACACCGAGATCCGGTTCGGGCTGTCGGCCGTCCGCAACGTCGGCACCAACGTCGTGGACGGCATCGTCGCCGCCCGCACGGAGAAGGGCGCCTACACCGACTTCAACGACTTCCTGAACAAGGTCCCGCCGATCGTCTGCAACAAGCGGGTCGTGGAGTCGCTGATCAAGGCGGGCGCGTTCGACGAGCTCGGCCACCAGCGCAAGGCCCTGCTGATGGTGCACGAGCAGGCGATCGACTCGGTCATCGACATCAAGCGCAAGGAGGCCGTCGGCCAGGACTCCCTCTTCGGCGCCCTGGAGGACGAGAGCGGCGAGGACGCGTTCGCCGTCGCGATCCCCGAGGGCGAGGAGTGGGACAAGACCACCCTCCTCGCGTTCGAGCGGGAGATGCTCGGCCTGTACGTGTCCGACCACCCGCTGCTCGGCGTCGAGCACATCCTGGAGCGCGAGGCCGACTGCACGATCGCCGTCCTGAACGGGGGCGAGCGGCCGGACGGGCAGATCGTCATCGTCGCGGGCCTGCTGTCCGGGCTGCAGCGCAAGGTCACCAAGCAGGGCAACTCGTGGGCGATGTTCCAGCTCGAGGACCTCGGCGGGTCCATCGAGGTGCTGTGCTTCCCGTCCGCCTACCAGCTCTGCTCGACGCTGCTCGCCGAGGACGCGATCCTCGTCGTCAAGGGCAGGCTCGACCGCCGCGAGGACGTCGCCAAGATCATCGCGATGGAGGTCGTCCAGCCCGACCTGACGATCACCGACGCGACCGGCCCGCTGTCGGTCACGATGCCGCTCGGCCGCTGCACACCGCCGACGGTGTCGCGGCTGAAGGAGGTCCTGGTCACCCACCCGGGCTCGGCGGAGGTGCACCTGCACGTCCAGAACGGCCCCCGCACCACGGTCATCCGCCTGGACGACCGCCTCCGCGTAGCCCCGTCCCCCGCCCTGATGGGCGACCTGAAGCAACTTCTCGGCCCATCCTGCCTTGGTTAGCCCAGGGGGGCGACCCCCTGGAACCCCCGTTGCTCGCGAGGGGCCGTTTCCCGAACGCGTTCGCTCTCGGGAAACGGCCCCTCGCTCGGCGGGTCGGGCGGCCTCCGGCCTTGGCGGCCTCCGGCCGCCCGACCCGTAGCCCCGGCTGAGGCCGTCGTTCAGGGTGACGGAGCGGGGACCGTTTGGAGTTCGAGTTCCGATGTCCAGTCGACGAAGCGGCCGAGGCCGTCGAAGCGGGCGCGGGCGGTGCCGCCGCCGGGGAGATGGGCCTCGGTGAGCAGGTCGGTCTGGCGGTAGGGGACGCGGTGCCGGGACAGCAGCCCGGCGAGCGTCAGCCGCGGCTCGTGCGGGAACAGGCTGGCGGCGTTGGCGAGGAGCCGGGGGAGGGGGACCGGGTCCCACTGGGCGGGCGGGGCCTGCGGGTCGTCGACGTGCAGGTAGGCGGAGCCGCCGTCGTAGCCGGCGCCGATGTAGCCGGCGCCGCCGAGGACGCCGCCCGCGGCCATCGCGATCAGCTCGCCGCCGTGCCCGGCGGGACCCTCGTACCAGGACAGGTCGACCTCGGGCGTGGTGAACTCGGCGACGCCGAGGCGCTCGCCGATCGTCCGGATGACGAGGGTCGGCGCGACCGCGGGATGGGCGTCGCCGAACTGGGGGTTGGCCCAGCCCCACAGCCAGGTGCGCTCGCGGGCGGCGTAGCTGCCGAGCAGGGACACGCGGACGGTGACGCCGCCGCTGGAGTAGGTGCGCGCGGTGAGGTCGGCGCTCCAGTCCTCGCGCGGCAGGAACTCGGCGAGCGTCTCCTGCTGCTGCAGGACGACGGCCGCCAGCGCGGCGCCGAGGCGTTCGAACGCGGGACTGAATCCGGACATGTCGGGCACACATTATCCCAGTGGTCGGGGCCATCGTGGGCGGTAATCGGACAGGCTAGGCTTTCGCTGTCAGAGGACCTTCATCGAGGAGCGTACGAGGTGCGGGGACCCGCCGGGCGGCTCTTGACGTCGAGGATCCTTCGGACGTGGGCGGTCACCGCCGCCATCGTCACGCTGCTCGGTCCGCCGCTGGGGCTGCTGTGGGCGAAGACCGTCCCCAAGGTGACATACGTAATAGTTCAAGGTGAGCCATTGCTGGCCGATCCGGAAGGTCAGGGTCCGATCGGGATCGACGCCCGGTTCGCGCTGATCGCCATGATCGCCGGGCTGGTCTGCGGCTGCGCCGCCTACCTGGCGGGCGGCCGCGGCAACGACCTCGCGCTGCTGCTCGGGCTGGCCGTCGGCGGCGTCGCCGCGGCCGTCCTCGTCTGGCGGACCGGCCACCTCATCGGGCTGGACGGCTTCCACGCCGCGGTCCGCCGCGCCCACGACGGCGACACCGTGACGGGCGTCGCCGACCTGCGCGCCAAGGGCGTCCTCGTGTTCTGGGCGGTGGTCGCGGTCGCCGCGTACGGGCTGCTCGAACTTCTCGTCCGGCGGCTACCCGCGGGCGATGGCCGCGACGGCGGCGCCGGTGAGCCGGACGAGGTCGGCGGGGACGAGCTCGATCTGCAGTCCGCGGCGCCCGGCCGAGACGTAGACGGTCGCGAGCCCTGACGCCGACTCGTCCACCACGGTCGGCAGCCGCCTGCGCTGGCCGAGCGGGCTGATCCCGCCGACGACGTAGCCGGTGGCGCGCTCGGCGTCCTTCGGGTCCGCCATCCGCGCCTTCTTGCCCCCCGCGGCGGCGGCGAGCGCCTTCAGGTCGAGGGTGGCCGACACCGGGACGACGCCGACCGTGAGCCGCCCGTCCACCTCGGCGAGCAGCGTCTTGAAGATCCGGTCGGGGGAGATCCCGAGGGCCTCGGCGGCGGCCGCCCCGTACGACTCGGCGTCCGGGTCCGCCTCGTAGGGGTGCAGGGTGAACTCGATCTTCGCCTTGGCTGCCGCGACGGTCGCCGGGGTGCCCATGCCGCCCTTGGCCTTCGGGGTGCTCATGGCGCAAGTCTGCCGTGGCCCGCCGGGGCCGGTCAGTTCGGGTGGAACGAACCGTCCAGGAACTGGCCGGCGGGGAGCATCGGCAGCACGTCCAGGATGCGGTTCTCCCTGGCCAGCAGGTCGCGTTCGGCCTCAAGGCGGAGCGCGGCGTCCTCGCACTCCAGCAGCCGCTGCTTCTCGTGGCCGTCCAGGACGAGCGCCGCCGCGATCGCGTACGACAGGGCCACCGGGTCGCTCGGGGGGTCGCCGTCCTCGAACGGGCCGGCCCCCGCCGCGCGCAGCCGGTGCCGGTACAGCCGGTACAGCCGCCGGACGCGCACCGCCGCGGGCTCCGGGTCGGTCCCCGCGTCCTCGGGCAGGAGCTCGACCTCGCCCTGCAGGTAGGGGCGGGACCGGTCGAGCTCCTTCAGCCGGAACCGGCGGGCGCCGACGGTGACGACGTCGTACCGGCCGTCCGGGTGGCGGCGGGCGTCGCGCAGCTCGGCGACGCAGCCGACCTCCGCGAGCCGGTGCGCGGCGGACTCGCCGACCTCGTGGCCGAGCTCGATGCCGACGACGCCGAAACCGCGCGGCTCGGGCCGGTCGAGCAGGTCGGCGACCAGCTTGAGGTAGCGGTCCTCGAACAGATGCAGGGGGAGCACCAGCCCTGGGAACAGCACGGTGCCCAGCGGGAACAGGGGGAGCCGCTCGGTCACACTCTCTCTCCACGTTCCGGGGGCGCCACCGGGGGAACGCCGTTCGGCGCCAGCCTACGTCGAAGGCGATGATCTTGGTAAGAGAGAGATTTTCAGATTGTGAAGCGAAAGTCATCGCTCCGCCGGGTGCCGGGCCGCTCGCCCCCGATCGGCCGTGCCGCCCGCGCGGGGCGGAGGGTACCGTCGCCGCCATGAGGATGCTCGTCGTGGACGCCTTCGCCGACCGTCCGTTCAGCGGGAACCCGGCGGGGGTGTGCCTTCTCCGGGACGCCGCCGAGCCCGCATGGATGCAGCGTGTCGCGGCCGAGATGCGGCATTCGGAGACCGCGTTCGCGCGTCCGCTCCCGGACGACCCCGAGGCCGACTACGAGCTGCGCTGGTTCACCCCGCTCGTGGAGGTCGCGCTGTGCGGGCACGCCACGATGGGCGCCGCCCACGCGCTGTACGAGACGGGGACGGCCGAGCCCGGACGCCCGGTCCGGTTCCGGACGCTCAAGAGCGGCGTCCTCACCGTCGAGCGGGACGCGGACGGCGCGCTGTCGATGGACTTCCCGTCCTGCCCGGCCGAACCGGTCGACGTCCCGGACGGGCTCGCCGAGGCGCTCGGCGTCCCGGTGGCCGCGGCGGGCCGGAACGTCCAGAACGACGTGCTCGCCGAGGTCGCGGACGAGACCGCCGTCCGCGAGCTGGCGCCCGACGTCGCGGCGCTCACCCGCGTCGACGCCCGGGGCGTGATCGTCACCGCGGCGGCGGACGCCGGGCGCGGGTACGACTTCGTGTCCCGGTTCTTCGCCCCGCGCGTCCTGCCGGAGGGCGGGGAGGACCCGGTGACCGGCTCCGCGCACTGCGCGCTCGCCCCGCACTGGGCGGCGCGCCTCGGCCGCGGCGCGCTGACAGGGTACCAGGCGTCGGCGCGCGGCGGCAGGGTCGGCGTGGCGCTGCGCGGTGACCGCGTCGTCCTGTCCGGGACGGCCGCGACCGTCCTCGACGGGGAGCTGAAAGCCTGATCGACCCGTGCGTCTCGGCACGTGAGACGGTGCGCGAGGGACGGAGGGCACTCCGTAGACTGGACGGGTGATTTCCCGAATCGACCTGCGCGGCTCGCTGCCCGGCGACCTGCGCTCCGTGCTGCCCCGCGCCGAGCTCGACGTCGAGGCCGCCCTGGAGAAGGTGCGGCCCATCTGCGACGACGTGCGCCATCGCGGGTCGGCGGCGGTCCGGGAGCACACGGAGGCGTTCGACGGGGTGGCGCTGGAGCGCACCCGCGTCCCGGCGGCGGAGATCGAGCGGGCGCTCGCCGAGCTCGACCCGGCCGTCCGCGACGCGCTGGAGGAGAGCGTCCGCCGGGCGCGCGTCGTGCACCGGGCGCAGCGCCGCGGCGACGTCGCCACGCAGGTCGTGCCGGGCGGCACCGTCACCGAGCGCTGGATCCCGGTCGAGCGGGTCGGGCTGTACGTGCCGGGCGGGCAGGCCGTGTACCCGTCCAGCGTGGTCATGAACGTCGTCCCCGCGCAGGAGGCGGGCGTCGCCTCGCTCGCCGTCACCTCGCCCGCGCAGAAGGAGTTCGGCGGCCTGCCGCACCCGTCGATCCTGGCGGCGTGCGCGCTGCTCGGCGTCGACGAGGTCCACGCGGCGGGCGGCGCGCAGGCGATCGCGATGTTCGCCTACGGCACCGAGGAGTGCCGCCGCGCCGACCTCGTCACCGGGCCCGGCAACGTGTACGTCGCCGCCGCGAAGCGGCTGCTCAAGGGCGTGATCGGCATCGACGCCGAGGCGGGCCCGACGGAGATCGCGATCCTCGCCGACGCGACCGCGAACCCGGTCGACGTCGCCGCCGACCTGATCAGCCAGGCCGAGCACGACGTGCTCGCCGCCGCCGTCCTCGTGACCGACTCGGTCCGGCTCGCGGACGAGGTCGAGGCCGAGCTGGCGGCCCAGGTCGCCCGGACGAAGCACGGCGGGCGGATCACCGAGGCGCTGGCCGGGCGGCAGTCCGGCATCGTCCTCGTCGACTCGGTCGACGACGGCCTGCGCGTCGTGGACGCCTACGCCGCCGAGCACCTGGAGATCCACACCGCGGACGCCGCGGCCGTGGCCGCCCGCGTCCGCAGCGCCGGGGCGATCTTCGTCGGACGGCACGCGCCGGTCTCGCTCGGCGACTACCTCGCCGGGTCCAACCACGTCCTGCCGACCGGCGGGTGCGCCTGCCACTCGTCCGGGCTGTCGGTGCAGTCGTTCCTGCGCGGCGTGCACGTCGTGGAGTACGACCGCGACGCGCTCGCCGACGCGACCGCCCGGGTCGTCGCCCTCGCCGAGGCCGAGGACCTGCCCGCCCACGGCGCGGCGCTGAAGGCCCGCTTCGACTGGGAGGTGCCGTCGTGACCTCGCTCGGCGACCTCCCGCTGCGCGACGACCTGCGCGGCCGGGAGCCCTACGGCGCGCCGCAGCTCGACGTCCCGTACGCGCTGAACACCAACGAGAACCCGTACCCGCCGTCCGACCGGCTGGTGAAGGCGCTCGGCGAGGCCGTCATGGACGTCGCCGGAACCCTGAACCGCTACCCGGACCGCGACGCCGTCGCCCTTCGCGCCGAC
Source organism: Actinomadura syzygii (assembly GCF_008085905.1). Taxonomy (GTDB): domain Bacteria; phylum Actinomycetota; class Actinomycetes; order Streptosporangiales; family Streptosporangiaceae; genus Spirillospora; species Spirillospora syzygii. The sequence continues at coordinate 234,984 of NZ_VSFF01000011.1, forward strand.
CTCGCCGCGTTCCTGAACGCCGACACGCCGGGCGTGGGGCTCGACGGCCGCCGGGTGTGGGCGGCGAACGGCTCCAACGAGATCATCCAGCAGATCCTCCAGGCGTTCGGCGGGACGGGCCGCACCGCGCTCGGCTTCGAGCCGTCCTACTCCATGCACCCGATCATCACCGGGGTGTCCGGGACCCGCTGGGTGAACGCCGTCCGCGACGACGACTTCGGCATCGACCCGGCCCGCGCGGTCGCGGCGATCGAGGAGCACCGTCCCGACATCGTGTTCCTGACCTCGCCGAACAACCCGACCGGCACCGCGCTGCCGCTGGCGGCGATCGAGGCCGTCCTCGACGCGGCGCCCGGCATGGTCGTCGTCGACGAGGCGTACGCCGAGTTCCGGCGGGAGGGCACGCCGTCCGCGCTGACGCTGCTCGACGGCCGTCCCCGGCTGATCGTCACCCGGACGATGTCCAAGGCGTTCGCGATGGCCGGGACGCGGCTCGGCTACCTCGCCGCCGACCCCGCCGTGGTCGACGCGCTGCTGCTCGTCCGGCTGCCGTACCACCTGTCGGCGGTCACGCAGGCGGTGGCGCGCACGGCGCTCGCGCACGGCGCGGAGCTGCTCGGCGGCGTCGAGGCGCTGCGCCGCGACCGCGACGCGATCGTCGCGTGGCTGCGCGCCGAGGGGTTCCGGGTGGCCGACTCCGACGCCAACTTCGTCCTGTTCGGGACGTTCCCCGACCGCCGCGCCGTGTGGGAGGCGCTGCTGGCGCGCGGCGTCCTGATCCGGGAGGTGGGGCCGCCCGAGTGGCTGCGGGTCAGCGTCGGCACCCCCGGCGAGATGGCCGCCTTCCGCACCGCACTGACACAAGCACTGAAGGAGGGTCTGTGACGCGCAAGGGCAGAGTCGAGCGCGGGACCAAGGAGACCACGGTCCTCGTCGAGATCGACCTGGACGGCACCGGGCAGGTCGACGTCGCGACCGGCGTGGGGTTCTTCGACCACATGCTGGCCCAGCTCGGCAAGCACGGGTCGTTCGACCTGACCGTCAAGACCACGGGCGACCTGCACATCGACAGCCACCACACCATCGAGGACACCGCGATCGCGCTCGGCCAGGCGTTCCGCGAGGCGCTCGGCGACAAGTCCGGCATCCGGCGGTTCGCCGACGCGTCGATCCCGCTGGACGAGGCGCTCGCCCAGGTCACCGTCGACGTGTCCGGCCGCCCGTACCTGGTGCACGTCGAGCCGGACGGCATGGCCCCCATGATCGGCCCCGAGTACGACACCACGATGACCCGGCACGTGTTCGAGTCGTTCGTGTCGAACGCGCGGGTCGCGCTGCACGTCCACGTCCCGTACGGGCGGAACGCGCACCACATCGTGGAGGCGCAGTTCAAGGCGCTCGCGCGGGCGCTGCGCGACGCGGTGGCGTTCGACCCGAAGGTGCACGGCGTGCCGTCCACGAAGGGGGCGCTGTAGCGGTGGAGATCGCCGGCGCGGAGCTCGGCTTCAGCAACGTCGCGCTGTTCGCGGTCGCGTTGTTCCTGCTCGCGGGCGTCTACAGCTTCATCAAGCAGGGCATCAAGTTCGGCGCGCTGATCCTGCTGATCTTCGCCGGGCTCGCGGTCCTCGGAGGCGTGCTGTGGCTGTGAGGAAGGTCGTCATCCTCGACTACGGGTCGGGGAACCTGCGGTCCGCCGAGCGGGCCGTGGCCCGCGCGGGCGCGGAGGTGACCGTCACCGCCGACCGGGACGCCGCGCTCGACGCGGACGGCCTGGTCGTCCCCGGCGTCGGCGCGTTCGCCGCCTGCATGGCGGGGCTGCGCGCGGTGCGCGGCGAGCAGATCATCGGACGGCGGCTCGCCGGGGGGCGTCCCGTCCTCGGCATCTGCGTCGGCATGCAGATCCTGTTCGCCAAGGGCATCGAGCACGGCGTCACCACCGAGGGCTGCGCCGAGTGGCCGGGCACGGTCGACCGGCTGGACGCGCCGGTCGTCCCGCACATGGGCTGGAACACCGTGGACGCGCCCGACGGGTCCGTCCTGTTCGACGGCCTGGCGGACGCGCGGTTCTACTTCGTCCACTCCTACGCCGCGCGGAGCTGGGACCTCGAAGCCGACCCGACCGGTACCATCCCGGCCCCGCTCGTCACCTGGTCCGAGCACGGCGACCGCTTCGTCGCCGCGGTCGAGAACGGCCCCCTCTGCGCCACCCAGTTCCATCCGGAGAAGTCCGGCGACGCCGGCGCGGCCCTCCTCCGCAACTGGCTCGGCACGCTCGGCTGACCTGTCCGCTTCCGTCATCTGCCTCGATAGGGTTTCCGCATGTCCCTGACGCTCCTTCCCGCCGTCGACGTCGCCTCGGGCCGGGCCGTCCGCCTGGTCCAGGGGGAGGCCGGCACCGAGACCTCCTACGGCGCGCCGCTGGACGCGGCGCTCGCCTGGCAGCGGGCGGGCGCGGAGTGGATCCATCTGGTCGACCTCGACGCCGCGTTCGGCCGCGGCTCCAACCGCGAGCTGCTCGCCGAGGTGACGGGGCGGCTGGACGTCAAGGTCGAGCTGTCCGGCGGCATCCGCGACGACGCGTCGCTGGAGGCGGCCCTCGGCACCGGCTGCGCCCGGGTCAACATCGGCACCGCCGCGCTGGAGGACCCGGCCTGGTGCCGCAAGATCATCGCCTCGCACGGCGACCGGATCGCGGTGGGCCTGGACGTGCGCGGCACCACCCTCGCCGCCCGCGGCTGGACGCGCGAGGGCGGCGACCTGTGGGACGTCCTCGCCCGCCTGGAGGACGACGGCTGCCCCCGCTACGTCGTCACCGACGTCACCAAGGACGGCACCCTCCGCGGCCCCAACACCGGCCTGCTCCGCGAGGTCTGCTCCCGCACCGACAAGCCGGTGATCGCGTCGGGCGGCGTCTCGTCCCTGGACGACCTGCGCGCCCTCGCCGGGCTCGCCGGGGACGGCGTCGAGGGCGCGATCGTCGGCAAGGCCCTCTACGCGCGGGCGTTCACGCTGGAGGAAGCCCTGGAGGCCGTGAAATGAGTGGGGAGGCCGTGAAGTGACCGTCGCGGTTCGGGTGATCCCCTGCCTGGACGTCGACGCGGGCCGGGTGGTCAAGGGCGTCAACTTCCAGAACCTGCGGGACGCCGGCGACCCCGTCGAGCTGGCCGCCCGCTACGACGCCGAGGGCGCGGACGAGCTGACGTTCCTCGACATCACCGCGTCCAGCGCCGACCGGTCCACGACGTACGACGTCGTCCGGCGGACGGCCGAGCAGGTGTTCATCCCGCTGACGGTCGGCGGCGGCGTCCGCACCGTGGACGACATCGACCGGCTGCTCCGCGCGGGCGCCGACAAGGTTTCGGTGAACACGGCGGCGATCGCGCGTCCGGAGTTCCTGCGGGAGGCCGCGCACCGGTTCGGGTCGCAGTGCGTCGTCCTGTCGGTCGACGCGCGCCGGGCGGACGGCACGTCCTCGGGTTTCGAGGTCACCACGCACGGCGGACGCCGGGGGACAGGCATCGACGCGGTCGAGTGGGCCCGCCGGGGCCAGGACCTCGGCGTCGGGGAGATCCTGCTCAACTCCATGGACGCGGACGGCACCAAGGCGGGCTTCGACCTGGACATGCTCGCGAAGGTCCGCGGCGCGGTGACGGTCCCGGTGATCGCCAGCGGCGGCGCCGGGGCGGTGGAGCACTTCGCGCCCGCGGTCAAGGCGGGCGCGGACGCGGTCCTCGCCGCCAGCGTCTTCCACTTCGGCGAGCTGAAGATCTCCGACGTCAAGGCGGCCCTGCGCGAGGCGGGCGAGCCGGTCCGCTAAAGGGCGTCCTCGTCGGCGGGAACGGCGGCGTCGGGCCCGCGCTCGGCGATCGGCAGGATGATCGCGGACGGCCGGTCGGGGTCGTGGAACACCTCCTGGCGGGCCGTGACCATGCGGGTCGCGGTGGCGAGCGGCTCGCCGGTGCCCGGGTTCGGGGCGACCTTCGGGTGGGCGCCGCTCGTCACGTGGACGCGGACGCGGTGCCCGCGCGGGAACCGGTGCCCGGCCGGCCACAGGTCGACGGCGATCCGGCGGACGCCGTCCGTCCCGACGGGCTTCTCCGCGGCGGCGGGGAGGCGCAGCCCGCCCTCGCAGACGTTGCGGGACGCCCCGTCCGGCGCGACGTCGCAGAGCCGGACGACGAAGTCGGTGTGCTCCCGGTCCGAGCGGACGAACAGGTCGGCGCCGACCGGGCCGATCACGTCCAGGTCTTCGGGGAGGGCGGCGGAGGTGAACACGAGGACGTCCGGGCGCCGTTCCACGGGCCGGTTGTCGACCGGCCGGGAGCTGCCGAGGAGGGTGGGCCCGCCGAGCGCGGGCGTCGGGCGCGCCGGGTCGAAGCGGTAGGCGGTCGGCGGCCCGTCCCGGGGGCCGTCCTCGCCGAGGCCGCCGCCCGCGTGCAGGTGCCAGCGCGCCTGCCGCATGCCGGGCGGGGGCCAGTCGCGGTAGTGCCGCCATTCCCGCGCGCCCGTCACGTAGACGCGGACGGGATCGCGCCGCAGCCCGGACGGGTCGCCGAGCAGGTGCGCCCGGAACCAGGCGAGCGACTCGCGGATCGTGACGAGGCCGTGCCGCGGGTCGGTGTGCCACCAGGGCCCGATCGTCAGGTACGGGACGTGCCCGGCCGCCCGCAGCGCGAGGTAGTCCCGGAGCTGCCACGGCAGGAACACGTCGTACCAGCCGCCGAGCATGGTGACGGGTGCGCCCACCTCGCCGACGGTGCCGCTGAAGTCGCGCCCGTCCCAGTAGCCGTTCTCCTCGGCGTGGCTGGCGAGGAGGTCCTGGTAGAAGCGCATCTGCTCGCCGCCGGCGAGGACGTCCAGCTCGGAGAGCGGGCGGCCGGACCGGGCGGCGCGCAGGGCCCGGCGGTGCGACACCAGCGGCCCGGTCAGCATCCCGAACCGCCGCCGCTGCCGGTGCGTCAGGCCCGTCCAGGTCAGCGTGGACTCCAGCGCGAACGACCCGCCGACGTAGGCGGCGTCCCGGAACGTGGACGCGGTGATCTGCAGCGACATCGCCTTAAGCTCCGGACCGGCCTCCGCCGCGATCGCCCACGCCGCGTAGCCGAGGTAGCTCGGGCCGAAGGCGGCGAACGCCCCGTGGAACCACGGCTGCCGCTTCAGCCACGCCACGGTGGCGAGGCCGTCCTCGCCCTCGCCGCCGAGCGGGTCGAACTCGCCGCCGGAGCCGGACGTCCCGCGCGTGCTCTGCGCCACGAGCTGGAACCCGAACGGGACGAAGGGCAGCCCGTTCGCGAGGGCGGCGGGGCCGCGCCGCCCGTAGGGCGTCCGGACGAGGATCGTCGGCGGCCGCCGCACCCCGAGCGGGATGTACCGGTCGGCGCGCAGGACCACGCCGTCCGGCATGGCCACCGGCAGGTCGCGCTCGACGGTGTAGGGGAGCAGCCCGCGGGGACGGAGGAGCCCGACCGGCGGGGCGGGCAGTCGATCCCAGGGCGCCATGCTGTCTCCGTCCGCGATTGGCTACTACTTGGTAATTAACCGCCCGCGCGGGCCGCAACCGCGAGAAACCCGCGCGCGCCGAGTAAACCTTCCCGGCCGACGTTCGTCTCTGGCGTGTGACGCACCACGTGACAGCAGAGGCCGTCGCCATGCCCCTCGCGCACGGAGACCACGGACGCGGAGACCACGGGCACGGAGACCACGGACGCGAAGACGACGCGCACGCAGACGACGACGGGTACGAGGAACTGTTCGCCGACCACTTCTGGGGGCTGGTGAGACTCGCCGCGCTGCTCGGCGCCGATGACGCCGAGGACGTCGTCCAGGACGCCTTCGTCCGGCTGCACCGCAAGCGCCGCACGCTCCGGGACCAGGGGGCCGCTCTCGCCTACCTGCGGTCCAGCGTGTGCAACGCGTCCCGCAGCCGGCTGCGGCACCTGCGGATGGCGCGGCGCAGGCACGCGCAGCTCGCCCCGCCGGGGACGGCCGGGTCCGCCGAGCACGACGTCGTGCACGGCGAGGACGTCCGGGCGCTGCTCGCGGCGGTCGCGGCGCTGCCCGCCCGGCAGCGCGAGGTGCTCGTGCTGCGGTACTGGCTCGACCTGACCGAGCGGGAGACCGCCGAGACGCTGGGCATCGCCGTCGGCACCGTCAAGGCGCACGGCGCCCGCGCCATCGCCGCGCTCGGCAGGCGACTCAAGGACGAGGAGGACGCATGACCGCGGCTGAGCGAGGATCACGGCCCCGCCCCTACGGGGGGCCGGGGGCCGTCCCCCGGAAGGGAAGGGACGCATGAACGGCATCGAGGACAGGCTCCGGGACGCGTTCGGGGCGCGGGCGGAGGCCGTCCGCCCACGCGCCGGGGCGCACGCCGAGAACGCCCGCAGGCTGCGCCGCGCGCGGGCCAGGCGCAGGGTCGCCGTCCCGGCGGCGGCGCTCGCGACCGCGGGGGTGGCCGTCGCGGCGACGCTGCCCGCCGCGCTGCACGACGACGGACCGGACGCCCTCGGCGCGGCCGGGACGCCCGGCGCCCTCGTGGACGGGTCCACGATCGTCACGATCCCCGGCACGGTCGCGGGCGGGGCCGCGTTCCGCCCGGACGCCGTCGGGACGGACGGCTCGGTCATCGGCCGCACCCCCGACCGGCGCGTCTGGTCGGCCGGGCCGCGCGCCCCGAAGCCGAAGGACCTCACCGCGAAGGCCGAGGGCGGGCTCAGCACCGGGCCCGGGTTCACGACCTGGATCAATCCCGGGTCCTGGCTGCTCACCTGCCGGACGTCCGGCGGGCTGCTGCGCCGGATCGGGCCGCAGGGCACCACGCCGGAGCAGCCCGTCCTCGCGAGCGGCGGCATGGTCGTCGCCAGCGACCCGATGGAGCAGCCGTGGGAGGCGAGGACCAAGGGCTGCGGCGACACCGGCGAATCGACCGCGAACCACCTCGGGTCGACGCTCGGCGTGGCCAAGGCGTTCGCCTACCCGACGATGTTCGTCGTGGAGCCCTGGCAGAAGCGCGTGCTCCGCGAGATCGACGTCAGGAAGGACCGGGTCGTCAGGGATCATCCGCTGCCCACCGGCGTGCGCCCGGTCACGCTGCCCGAGCAGGAGGTCAAGAGCGTCACGGAGGGCGACCACACCACGTTCTTGGGGGGCGGGACGCCCGCCCCGCCGGAGCAGGTATGGCAGGCCGCCGCCAACGGCCGCTACTTCGCCTGGGCCGTCGACGGCCGCCTCCGGATCGTCGAGCGGGACGGCTGGAAGAGCCGGGCCGAGATCGCCCGGACCCCGCGCGACGGCGCGAAGGACGAGGCGGCCGCGCAGCTCACCGCGGGGGACCGCGTGATCGCGTACGCGGCCGGGCGGAGCTCGACCGTCTACGACACCAGGACCGGGCGGGTCCACACCTGGGCCGGGCAGGTGCTCGCCGCGGGCGGCTGGCTGCTCTGGCGGGACGGCGCCGACTACCGCCTCGGGAGGATCCGGTGACCGCGCCGGTGAGGGAGGCCGCCGCCGTGAGCGGGCCGTACGACACCGAGGCGGACGCCTACGCCGACGTCCGCGACATCTACGCCGGGCACGCCAAGCACGGCGTGATGCGGGCCCGGACGCTGGAGCTGCTCCTGCGCGTCTGCGCCGAGCACGGCGTCGAGCTCGGCCGCTACGACCTGGACGTGCTGCGCGGGCTCGCCGCCGGGCCGCCGGAGCGGGCGCAGGTCGTCGCGTCCCTGATCGCCCGCGTCAGGACGTGAGCTCGCGCTCCAGCGGGGTGCGGAACCTCGGGACCGCGCGGACGCCGCCGTAGAAGGCGGCCGTCCGCGCGGCCTCCGCGTCGATCGCGGCCCCGGCGTCGGCGCCGACGTCGTCCAGCAGCCGGACGGCGATCTCGCCGTCCGCGCGCTGCGCCCAGCCGCCGACGATCCGGCCGTCCCACCAGACGGACGGGCCGATGTTGCCGTTGCGGTCGAACAGCCGCGGGCCGTGCCCGCCGAGGAACCAGCCGCGCTCCCGCCAGCCCATCGGCGTCGGGTCGAGGGCGGGCAGCAGCGCCGCCCACGGCTCGGGCGGCGGCGTCGGCTCCAGGTCGTCGGACAGGACGATCCCGGTGCCGCCGCCGATGTCGACCTCGGTGACGTCGAGGAGTGCGAGGGCCTTCTTGACGTCACCGGCGTTCCAGCCCGTCCACCACTTGAGGTCGGCGGCGGGGGCCGGGCCGAACGCGCGCAGCCACCGGCGGACGAGTTCGGCGCGGGCCTCGGCGGGCGGGACGTCCGCGACGCCGCCGGGCAGCCACGCCTCGACGGGCGACCACCGGTACTGGCTGCTGGCCCACGTCCCGTTCGGGCGGCCCCGGACGATGCGGCCCTCGCAGCCGAGCGTGACGAGGACCCACGTGGTGACGCTCGTCGGCCGCGAGTAGGACTTGCCGGGCGCCGGGTCGACCTGCGTCCGCAGGATGGGCGCGTCGGCGCTGAGCTGCGCGCCCGTCGCCTCGCCGCGCTCCAGCAGGGCCTTGTGCGCGGCCCGCTCCGCCTCGGCGAAGAACGCCGGAACGTCCGCGACGTCGCTGCCGCGCTCGATCATCCGCCCGTACGTCGCGCGCTGCTTGACCGCCAGCGCGTTCGCCGTGGACGCCTGGAGCACCGGGACGAGCTCGGTCGGCGCGACGAACATCGTCCGGCGCATCGCGAGCATCCGCAGCAGCGTCCGGTCGTCGTAGAGGGCGCGCTCCACCGCCGCCGGGCCGACGCCCGCCGTGCGCGCCGCGACCGCCAGGAACACGGTGGCCGGGTCGGTGGCGTGCAGCACGACCACCGCCCGCGCGGCGTCGAGGACGTCGCCGGCCCGGGTCGCGGGGGACAGCCGGTGGCGGACGCCGAGCCTGGCCCGGCGCTCCGCGTCGCTCATCGAACGCATGAGCGAATCCTAGCCCGCCCCGGCGGGTGCCCCGGTCAGCCGTTCGCCGAGATCCGCACGACGACCTGGTCCTTCGTGACGGACTGGACGGACACGTCGAACCCCTCCGCCTGCTCCCCGTCGCCGCCGGCCGGTACCGTCACCGTCTGGCCGCCGACCTTCAGCGTGACCATCTGGCCCTGGACCTTCACCAACTCGGCCTTCACACCGAGGATGGACGCGCTCGCGTCGACGCCGCGGTCGAAGGTCACGGTGCACGAGTTCACGTTGCAGTCGGTCTTGCTGTTCTCCCCGCCGCACGCCGCGAGGGCGCCGAGGGGCAGCAGCAGGAAGGGGACCACGGCCAGCTTCCGCCGAAGGGGAAAGGAGGTCATGCCGCGGAGTCTAGGCGCGCGCACCGCCGGACCGCGCCCTCCGCGAGGCGGATTCCCGGCGGCCGGATGTAGTCCCGCGCGGTGACGGAACTGGATCTTCGGCGTCCGGCGTGTTTCGCTGGACGGATGACCGCCGACGAGGCCGCGGAGTACGGAGCCGCGGAGTACCGGGCCGACCAGTACCGGGCCGACCAGTACGGGGCCGACCAGTACGGGGCCGACGAGACCTGCCGGGCCGTGGGCCCGGTGGTGTGCGCGGCGCTCGGCCTGGAGGCCCGCGCGGTGCGCCGCGGCCTCGCCGGCATGCCCGTCGTGGTCGTCGGCTACCGCGCCCGCCGCGCCGACCGGCTGCCCGGCGACCGCGCCGCCCTCGTCGTCGTCGGCTTCGGCGGCGCGCTCGACGAGCGGCTGCGGCCCGGGGACGTCCTCGTCGCCGACGAGATCCGCGCCGCCGACCCGGGCGCCCGCCCGGTGCCGTGCGGCGCGCCGCGGCTGCTCGCCGAAGAGCTGATCAGGGACGGGCTGAGCGTGCAGGTCGGGCCGCTGGTGACCACCGACCGCGTCGTCCGGGGCAGGGAGCGGGCGATCTGGGCGGCGCAGGGCGCGCGGGTCGCGGACATGGAGTCCGCCGTCGTCGCCGCCCGCGCCGGGGGACGTCCGGTCGCCGCCGTCCGGGTCGTCGTCGACGGGCCGGGGCGGCCGCTGCTGCGTCCGGGCACGATCGGGCGGGGGCTGGCGGCGCGGCGCGTCCTCGCGCGGATCGGCCCGGCCCTCGAACGCTGGGGCGCGCTCCTCGTGCGCGGCGAGGCCGACCCGGCCGAGGACGCCGGGGCCCGCACCCCCTGACCGTCCCCCTCCTCAGCCGGGCAGCGGTCCGGTCAGGTACCGCTGGACGGTCGGCGCCAGGTTCGCGACGAGCGCGTCCACGTCCATGTCCACGACCGGCGGCAGCCGCAGGATGTAGCGGCACAGCGCGATGCCGAGCAGCTGCGAGGAGATCAGCCCGGCGCGGGCGGGGAGCTCGGCCGGGTCCGGCACGCGCGGGGCGAGCACGGCGGCGACCTGGCCGCCGAAGATCGTCCGGAGCCGGGCGGCGGCGGCCTCGTTCGTGATCGCCGACCGGAACACGACGGGCAGCACCTCGTCGGCGAGGCCGCCCTCCCAGCGCTCCACGAAGTGCCGGACGAGGGTGCGGCCGAGGTCGCCGGCCGGGACGCGGGCGAGGTCGGGCAGCCGCAGGTCGACGTCGGCCGCCGCCGCGAAGAGGCCGTCCTTGCTGCCGTAGTAGCGCATCACCATCGACGGGTCGATGCCTGCGTCGGCGGCGATCGCGCGGATCGTCGCCCGGTCGTACCCGTCCGCGGCGAACCGGCGGCGGGCCGCGTCCAGGATCGTCGCCCGGGTCTGGTCGGAGCGCTGCGTGAATGCCATGCCCACAATCGTAGGCCAACACGTGTTGGCAACGGGTGGCGGTCGGCGTACAGTCAATGCCAACAGACGTTGGCAAACAGTTGTTGATTCGGAGGACGCCATGTCCGCACAGCCCCCCGCACCCCTCCCCGCCGGCCTTCCGACCAGCACGGACGTCCTTGTCGTCGGCGCCGGTCCGGTCGGCCTCGCGCTCGCCGCGGCGCTCACTTCACGCGGCGTGGACGTCGTGCTCGTCGACCGGCAGGCCGAGGGCGCGAACACCTCGCGCGCCGCCGTCGTCCACGCCCGCACCCTGGAGGTCCTGGAGGCCGTCGGCGTCACCGACGAGCTGGTCGGACGCGGCGTGGTCGTGCCGCGGTTCACCGTCCGGGACGGCGACCGGGCCCTGCTCGCCATCGACTTCGACGGCCTGCCGACCAGGTACCCGTACACGCTGATGGTGCCGCAGGACGTCACCGAGGAGGTGCTCGCCGCCCGGCTGCGCGCGACGGGCGGCGAGGTCCGCCGGGGCCACGAGGTGGTCTCCCTCGTCCAGGACGGGGACGGCGTCACCGCGGCGACCGCGACCGGCGAGACGGTGCGCGCCCGGTACGCGGTCGGCGCGGACGGCATGCACAGCACCGTCCGAGAGCTGGCCGGGATCGGCTTCGCCGGGGCCGGGTACGCGCAGTCGTTCGTCCTCGCCGACGTCCGGCTCGACTGGGGCCTGCGGCCCGACGAGGTCCAGCTGTTCTTCTCCCCGGCGGGCCTCGTCGTCGTCGCGCCGCTGCCCGGCGGGCGGCACCGGATCGTCGCGACGATGGACGACGCCCCCGAGCGTCCGGCGCTCGCCGACGTCCAGGCGCTGCTGGACGAGCGCGGCCCCCGCCGTTCGCCCGGCCGGGTGACCGAGGTCGTGTGGAGCTCCCGCTTCCGCGTCCACCACCGGCTCGCCGACCGCTACCGCGCGGGGCGCGTCCTGCTCGCCGGGGACGCCGCCCACGTCCACAGCCCCGCGGGCGGCCAGGGCATGAACACCGGCCTCCAGGACGCGATCGCCCTCGCGCCCCGGCTCGCCGCCGTGCTCGCCGGGGACGCGCCCGCGGCGAGCCTCGACGCGTACGAGGCCGAGCGGCGGCCCGTCGCGGAGGGCGTCGTCAGGATGACCGACCGGATGACCCGCGCCGCGACCTCCGGCGGCGCCCCCGCGCGGCGCGCCCGCAACCTGCTCCTGCGGGTGCTCGACCGCGTCCCGGCCGTGCGCCGGAGGATGGCGATGCGGCTGTCCGAGCTGACCGCCGGCGCGCCCCGCACCTGAGCCGGACCGCACCTGAGGGGACGCGCCGGACGGGTCAGCCGTGGTTCATGCCGCCCATGTCGTGCCCGGCGCCGTACACGATCTCGCCGCCGAGGTCCTTGCGGAGCGTGGTGAGGGTCTTGTCCTCGCTCACCGCGACCCAGCGCGGCCCGACGAGGTACGCCCCGCCCCACGGCTTGGCCTCGTCGAGCCAGGCGTTCATGCCCTGGTCGGTGGTGAAGCTGAGCAGGACGTACCGCCCCTGGGCGGTCTTGCAGTTGCCCTGCTCCAGGTCCTTCACCTTCCGCTTGCCGGTGAGCGCGCAGCCCGTCTGCTCGGCGAGCCGCTGGATCGACGCGGGCTTCGCGTCCTTCTCGCCGGACGCGCCGGACTTCGCGGAGCAGCCCGCGGCCAGCGGCAGCGCCAAAGCGGCCGCGCACAGCAGGACCGGCCTCAGCAGGCCGAGGTGGTGTCGGGGACCCATCGCTCTTCCTCCGGGGTGAGACGCGCGATTCGGGGGGTGAATACGCATCCCGGCCCGGCGGGGTTCACCGGCGGCGGGGTCAGGTCATCAGGCGGGCCGCGGCGGCGGCGCGGACGTCGGGCTCCTCGGCCCCGTCGTGGTGCAGCCGTTGCAGGCGCAGCCGCGTGTCGTCGGTCAGCGGCGCGGACTGCGCGGCCTCCACGCGGACGCCCTCCTCGCAGTCCCACAGCCCCTCGACGGTGTAGGACTCGGCGGTGTGCGGGGCCGTTCTCGTCAACGCGGTCAATATCCGGGGTCTCAAATAGGCATAGGTCGACTCGGTCCAAGCGGACTTCAACAGCGGCACGGCCTCGCCCGCGCGGAGCCTGCCGAGGCCCTCGATCGGACTCGCGGCGGCGCGCCACTCGCGCCTGCCGAGCGCGCCCCGGAACTCGTCCATCAGCAGCGGGACGTCCTGCCGGGTGCCGTGTCTGGCCAGGATGCGCAGCCCCATCTCCGCGCAGCCGCCGCGCTCGGCCGCCCACGCCCGCGCCCGCGGCAGCGTCTCCGGGCCGTACTCGCGCAGCGCCCGGCACACCGCGCCGCCGTACCGGCTCGGCCGCTGCGGCAGCAGCTCCTCCGCGAGGTCCAGCAGCGCCATCGTCCGCCGCCTGCCCAGCTCGAAGATCGCCGCGATCGCGCCCTCCCCGCGCCGCCGCGCCAGATCGAGCAGCTCGTCCTCGCTCTGCCGGTCCCGGCCCGGCGCCGCGACCATCGCCCGGCGCGCCGCCCGGCCCGCCTCCCGGTGCCGCGCCAGCGCCTCCGCGATCCGCGGCTGCCGCGCCGCCCACGTCTCGATCACCGGATTGCGATGGGACGGGATCAGCATCTCCAGATCGCCCTCGTCGCACCGCGCGGCGACGAGATCGTCCAACCCGACCGTCAGCGACGGATCCTCAAGGTCGATCAACTCCTCAACGGCGTCGAACCACTGCGCGCCCTCCTCGGCGTACCGGCGCAGCGGCACCGCCGCCTCCCGCCTGCTCAGCCGCACGAGGTCCGCCAGCACGCCCAACGCCAGATCGACCCGCCACTCGTCCGCGTCCGCGTGGTCCGCCGGATCGAACAGATGGGCCGCCACCGGCCCCGCCGGCAACTCCAGATCGACCATCAACCGGGCGTAGTACAACCTCCGCGACTCGCACTGCGGGTCCCACCGCGGATCGCGCCGCACGCAGTCGTACACGTACTCGCCCGCGCCCCGGCGGTCCGCCGCGCGCCGCGCGGCCCTCCCGAGCCCCCGCTGCATCTGACCGTGCAGCGTACCCGCCGATTCCAACACGACCTCGTTATTCACGAGGCCAGAATGCGCACGCGACCAGATAACGGGCAAGTGTTTTAGAGGCTGTGTTTGCCCAGGGGGGCGACCCCCTGGAACCCCCGTTGCTCGCGGCGGGCCGCTTCTCGTTCCGCGTTCGCGGCCCGGGAAGCGGCCCGCCGCTCGGCGGGTCGTGCGGCCTCCGGCGCTGGGGCGCCTCCGGCCGCACGACCCGTGGGGCCGGTCAGCGGTTAGAGGGTTCGTTGGGCTATCCAGGAGGCGTGGAGGTCGGCGTAGACGCCGGGTTGGGCCACCAGGTCCGCGTGGGGGCCTCGTTGGACTATGCGGCCCGCGTCGAAGACGATCACCTCGTCGGCCGACTCGGCGGTGGAGAGGCGGTGGGCGATGGAGATGGCGGTTCGGCCGCGGGTCGCGCCGTCCAGGGCGCGCTGGATGCGGACCTCCGTCGCCGGGTCCACGGCCGAGGTCGCCTCGTCCAGGACCAGGAGGTCCGGGTCGGCGACGTAGGCGCGGGCCAAGGCCACGAGCTGGCGCTCGCCAGCCGAGAGGGACTCGCCGCGCTGGCCGACCGGGGTGTCCAGGCCGCTGGGGAGGCCGTCCAGCCAGTCGGCGAGGCCCAGCTCCGTCAGGGCGAGGACGAGGTCGGCGTCGGACGCCTCCGGACGCCCGTACCGGACGTTGTCGCCCAGGGAGGCGTCGAACAGGAAGCCGTCCTGGGGGACCATGACGATCCGCTCCCGCAGGGACGAGAACCGGACCCGGTCGAGCGGCACCCCGTCCACCAGGACGCGGCCCGACACCGGGTCCATGAGGCGGGTGAGGAGCTTCGCGAACGTCGTCTTGCCCGAGCCCGTCTCCCCGACGACCGCGACCCGGCTGCGCGGCGCGATGTCGACCGTGACGTCGTGCAGGACGGGCGGCCCGCCCGGATACGCGAACCCCACCGACTCGAACCGGACCTCGATCGGACCGCGCGGCAGGGTCTCGCCGTCCGCGCCGGGGTCGGCGACGTCGGGGACGGTGTCCAGCACGCCGAGCACTCGCCGCCATCCGGCGATCGCGTTCTGCGCCTGGTTGAACACCTCCGTCGCGGTCTGCATCGGGCTGACGAACAGCGTCACGAGGAACAGGAACGCGATGAGCTCGCCCGCCGTCAGGTGGCCGCCGATGCCGAGCAGCGTCCCGGCGATGACGACCGCCGCCGTCGCGGCGGCGGCGACCAGCTCGCTGACCGGGAACGTCAGCGCGACCATGGCCTGGGCGCGGGACTGGGCGTCGCGGTGCGCGTCGACGGTCTCGTCCACCCGGCGGCCGGTCCGCTCCTCGGACGCGTACGCGCGGATCACCGGGGCGCCGACGACGGACTCGCTGACCGCCGCCAGCAGGTCGCCCATCCGCTCCCGCACCCCCATGTAGGCGGTGGACAGGATCCGCTGGAAGCGCCGCAGCGCCCACCCGAGCGGCACGAACGCCACCCACACCAGCAGCGCGAGCTGCCACGAGTAGACGAGCATCAGCACGCTCGCGACGATCAGCTGCCCGATCGACACGATGAACATCAGCCCGCCCGACTGCATGAACTGGCTGATCTGGTCGACGTCGCCCGTGACCCGCGACACCAGCGAGCCGCGCTTCTCGCTGCTCTGGCTGAGCATCGACAGGTCGTGGACGTGCCGGAACGCCTTCGTCCGCAGCGCGGCGAGGCCGCCCTCCGACGTCCGGTACAGCCGGACGTTCATCAGGTACGCGCACACGGCCGTCACCAGGACGGCCGCCGCGCAGAGGAGCACCGCCGTCCGGATGAAGGCGAGGTCGGGGCCGTCCGTCCCGCCGAGGCCCTTGTCGATCGTCTGCTGGACGGCGATCGGCACGACCACCCGTCCGGCCGTGGACACGAGCGCGAGCCCGAGCGTCCCGGCCAGCCCGGCGGTGAACTCCGGGCTCATCCGGATCCCGCGGCGCAGCGTGCTGAGGGCGCCGTCGGAGGTCCCCGTCTCGATCGTCATGCTCATGCCAGTGCCTCCTCGCCGCCCTCGACGGCCTGCCGGTCCGCGTCCGCCCGCTCGTAGGCGTTGACCAGGTTGCGGTAGCCCTCGGACCGCTCCAACAGCTCCGGGTGCGCCCCGCGCGCCTCGACCCGGCCGTGCTCCAGGTAGACGACCTCGTCCGCGAGGGCGATGGTGGCCTTGCGGTAGGCGACGACCACGACGGTCGCGTCCCCGGACCGCGCCTCCCGCAGGCCCTGGAGGATGCGGGCCTCCACCTGCGGGTCGACGCTGGACGTCGCGTCGTCCAGGACGAGCAGCCGCGGCCGCCGGACCAGCGCCCGCGCCAGCGCGAGCCGCTGCCGCTGCCCGCCGGACAGCGTCGCCCCGCGCTCGCCGACGCGGGTGTCGAGCCCGGCGTCGAGCGCCGCGACGAACCCCTCCGCCTGGGCGAGGCGCAGCGCCTCCCAGACCCGCTCGTCGGGGACGTCCAGCCCGAGCGTCACGTTGCCCCGGACGGTGTCGTCGAACAGGAACGTCTGCTGCGGGACGAGCGCCGCCGTCTCGGCGACCCCGCCGCGCCGCACGTCCCGCAGGTCGACGCCGTCGAGGAGCACCGCCCCGTCCGCCGGGTCGACGAGCCTGACGAGCAGCGAGGTGAGCGTCGACTTGCCGGAGCCGGTCGGGCCGACCACGGCGATCGTCCGGCCGGGGGACGCCGCGAACGTCACGTCGCGCAGGACGTCCCGCTCCGCGGCGGCGGGCGCTTCCGGCGCCGGTTCGTACCCGAACCGGACGTGCCTGACCTCCAGCGCGGACGCCTTCCCGCCGCCGTCCAGCCCGCCGTCGCCGTAGGGGAGGGAGCCGGTCGCGTCCAGGACGGCCCGGACCCGCTCCCAGCCGACGACGCTGCGCGGCACCTCGCCGAGCACCCAGCCGAGCGCCCTGATCGGCCAGGACAGCAGCGTGAACAGGTACGCGACGTTCACGAGGTCGCCCGGCGACATGGCGCCGGAGTCCAGCCGCACCGACCCGATCAGCAGGACGGCGAGGACGCCGAGGTTCGGCAGCGCCTCCAGCACCGGGTCGAACAGCCCGCGGATCCGGCCGACGGCGACGTTCGCGTCCCGCAGCGCCTCGGTACGCTCGGCGAACCGCGCCGTCTCGGCCTCCTCGCGGCCGAGGGTCTTGACGACCAGCCCGCCCTCGAAGCTCTCGTGCGCCACCTCGCTGACCTCCGCGCGCAACTGCTGCGCGCGGGTCGCGACCGGCGACAGCCGCCGCTGGTACAGGACGTTGATCAGCGCGATCGCGGGGAAGACGAGGAACCCGACCCCGGCCACGACCACGTCGGTGACCACGATCGAGACCGCCGCGATCAGCAGCATGAACACCACGCCGACCGCCATCGGCAGCGGCGCGATCGGCGCCCACACCGCCTCGACGTCGGCGTTTGCGTTGGACAGGAGCTGCCCGGTCGGGTGCCGGTGGTGCCAGGCGAGCGGCAGCCGCAGGTACTGGCGGGTCACGGCGCGGCGGTACTCGGCCTGGAGGCGGTACTGCATGACGCCCGCGTAGTAGCGGCGGCCCGCCACGCCGATCGCCTTCAGCAGCGCGACGCCGACGACGGCGAGCGCGGCGCCGGACAGCGCCCCGGCGGTCGTGTGCCCGGACTCGAACGCCGGGAGCACCACCGTCTCCGTCGCCCAGCCGAGCACCCGCGCGGTCGCCACGGTCATCGCCGCGTAGAGCGCGCTCGCGAGCACCGACAGGGCGAAGACCCGGGGTTCCGCCCGCACCGCGACCCTCAGCACGCCGAGCCCCTCCCGAAGGACGTGCGGGCTGACCCGTTTGGACGCAGGTGGCATGGCGACTCCTCGACACGGCGGCGTGGTGCCCGGGAATTGCCCCCTGCTAGCGGGGTATGGGGGGATTTGCGGGCTCGGATACTCCCTACCATGAGCGGCCCTCGCTTATTCCCGGCCGACCGGCCGGGGCCTACGATCAGGCGATGAGGATCAGGCGATGAGCACCTCCGACCGCGGCCCGGACCCGGTGCGCGCCGAGCGGCTGCTGCTCGCCGACGCGCTGCGCGACGCCGGGCCGGACGCCGGCACCAAGTGCGCCGGGTGGAGCGCCCGCGATCTGGCGGCGCATCTCGTCGTCCGGGAAGGGCGTCCGGACGCGGCGCCGGGAATACTGCTTCCGCCGTTGTCCTTCTATACCGAGCGCGTGCGGCGCCGCGCGGCCAAGACCGTCCCGTTCGACCGACTGGTAGAACGGTTTCGGGAGGGACCGCCGAAGTTCTCGCCGTACGCGCTTCCGGGCGTGGACAGAAACGCGAACGGCGTCGAGTTCTTTGTTCACCATGAGGACATCCGCCGCGCGAGTGCCGACTGGGAGCCGCGGGAGATCTCTCCGGAACTCGAGGAACTGCTCTGGCGGCGGATAAGAATTGCCCGCTTTGTCCTAAGAAAAGTTCATGTTCAGGTAACGCTCGTCCAACCGGACGGGCGGGCCGCCCGGGTGTCGGGACGTGGCCGCGGAGCCGTCCGCGTGCACGGCCCCGTCGGCGAACTCGTCCTCTGGGCGCTGGGCCGCCGCGACGTCGCGAACGTCCGGCTCACGGGGGCGACGGACGCTGTCAAGAGCCTGACCGAGACGGGTTGGAGTCTTTAACGGCCAGGTAACGGCACGGTTCGCGGAGGGAAGAATCGGAAGGCTTGCGGCTCCTCCGCTTTACGCGGAACCGGTGATACGGTGGGGCGGTCGGTTGCAGTCGTGGTTCTCGATCGTTCAAGACGCCCGCGGACTGATGGCAGCGGGCGTTTTGGCTTTTCCGGGACCGTACCGGGGGCGAGAGCGTTCCGCAGCGACCGCACGGGCCCGCGAGGTGTGGGCCCAGGTTTTGCCGCAAGGAGAAAGACATGCCCCAGCAGGGCACCGTGAAGTGGTTCAACGCCGAGAAGGGCTTCGGCTTCATCGCCGTGGACGGCGGCGGGCCGGACGTCTTCGTGCACTACTCGGCTATCCAGACCTCCGGATACCGCACCCTGGACGAGAACCAGCGCGTTCAGTTCGAGGTGACGCAGGGTAACCGGGGTCCCCAGGCAGACCAGGTCGTCCCCCTGTAACGCCAGTAGTCGTACGTCAGGGCCCGTCCCTCCGCCTCGGGGGAACGGGTCCTTTCGTGTTTCTTATCGCATTTCCCACTTCTTTCCGGTGTTTTTCCGGCGATAGATGAGTGCTCGCCGGAACGGGTGCGGTCGGACTCCGGGCGGGGGCGGTGCGGCGGCCCGGCGGGGAGCCTGCACAATGGACGGCATGTCCGTCCGACCGTCCGACCCGAACCCCGCCCCGTGACGCCGGGGCGTGAGCGGGGGATCGCGGCGCTGCTCTGCGCCGCCGGGGCCGGGCTCGCCCTCCTCGCCGCCGGACGCACCTGGGCCTCCGTCAAGGCCGAGCACGCCATCACGCCGTTCGCGCAGAACCTCGGCGGCGGCGATCTCGGCGGCGCGCCGGGCGCGCTCGGGTGGGCCGGGCTCGCCGGGCTCGCCGCCCTCTTCGCCACCAGCGGCCGCGTGCGCGCGGGCGTCGGCGTCCTCGTCGCCCTGTTCGGCGTGGGGATCGCCTACGCCTCCGCGACCGCCGTCCGCCGCTCGAACGTGCTGTCCGCCGCCGGGGACAAGAGCGCGCTGCTGAAACTCGGCGCCGACCCCTCCGTGGACGTGAACCTGTGGTGGACGGTCTCACTCGCCGGAGGCGTCCTCCTCGCCGCCGCCGGTCTCGTCACCGTGCTGCGCGGCGCGCGATGGCCCCGCATGTCCGCCCGCTACGAGCGCGCCGCCACCGCGCCGAAGGCGAGCGCAGCCCCCGCCGACCCCGCCGACCCGTCGTCCATGTGGAAGTCCCTCGACCGCGGCGAGGACCCGACCGCCCACCGGAACGGACGTCCGTGAGCGGCGACGGCGGCGGGCTCGTCCTCGTCGTCGAGCACGACCCAGCGGTCGCCGAGCTCCAGCGCCGCTACCTCGCCCGCGAGGGCTTCGACGTCGAGATCGAGGCCGACCCCGCGAAGGGACCCGCCGCCGCCGGGCGCAGCCGTCCCGCCGCCGTCGTCCTCGACCTGTCCATCTCCGCGCTGCCCGCCGACCTGTACCGGCGGGTCGCCGAGGCCGCCTGCCCCGCCCCCGTCATCGCCGTCACCGGGCCCCTCGACCCGCTCGTCGCCCGCGCGGTCGGGGACCGCCGGGTGGACCGGCCGTTCAGCCCCCGCGTCCTCGTCGGCGCCGTCGCGGACGCGCTCCGCCGCGGCGCCCCCGCCGAGGCCCCGGGACCCCTGCGGGCCGGAGCCGTCGCCCTCGACCCGGGAGAGCGCACCGCCGTCATCGGCGACCGCCGCGTCACCCTCACCGTCACCGAGTTCGACCTCCTCGAATTCCTCATGGGCAACCCCGGCCGCGTCTTCACCCGCGAGCAGCTCCTCGACGCCGCCTGGGGGCCCGGCGCGGGCGCGGGCAGCCGCACCGTCGACGTCCATGTGGCCCAGCTCCGCGCGAAACTCGGCCAGGGCAACCCCATCAGGACGGTCCGCGGAGTGGGCTACGTCCTGGACGGATAGTCCCGCACGTCTGGGAGGCGGCCCCGTGGAGGGCGTTCTATGGTTGGGCGTGTGACCGAGGCATCCGTCGACTCGCAGAGGCGTGGGTTCGCCTGGCGGAGTCTGGTGGGGCCGGGGGCCGTGCTCGGCGGTGTCGTCGCGGGATCGCTGATCGTGGCGTTCCGGGACCCGAACGAGGCCGGGCACTACCCGACGTGCCCGTTCCTGCTGATGACCGGCTACTACTGCCCGGGGTGCGGGATGATGCGGCTCGTTCACGCTCTTACGCACGGCGACGTCGGGACGGCGTTCGGCTTCAACCCGCTGCTGTTCCTCCTGCTGCCGGTGTTCGGTTACCTGTACGTGCGGTGGACGGTCCTCGCCGCGCGGGGGCTGCCGATGCGTTCCGCTCTGTTCAGGCCGGTGGTGGCGTACGCGTTCCTCGGCCTTCTCATCGTCTACTGGGTCGTCCGCAACCTGCCGTTCGGGCAGGCCCTGGCCCCCTAGAGCGCGCGAGGCGCCCGCGACGGGCCGCCCGGTTGCGGGCGCCGTCCGAGGGGGCGGCTACGATCGGTGCACGGAACGACCTGAAATAGGGGGCCTGCGACCTTGAGCGTTTTGGACGAGATCGTGGAGGGCGTCCGGGCCGATCTCGCCGAAAGGCAGCGGGACGTCCCGCTCGGCGCCCTGAAGGAGAAGGCCGCGGCGGCCGAGGCCCCGCGGGACGCGCTCGCCGCGCTGCGCGGCCCCGGCGTCACCGTGATCGCCGAGGTCAAGCGGAGCAGCCCGTCCAAGGGCGCGCTCGCCGCCATCGCCGACCCCGCCGCGCTCGCCCGCGACTACGAGTCCGGCGGCGCGAAGGTGATCAGCGTGCTGACCGAGCGGCGCCGGTTCGGCGGCAGCCTGGACGACCTCGCCGCCGTCCGCGCCAACGTCGGCGTCTGCGTCCTGCGCAAGGACTTCATCGTCACCTCCTACCAGCTGTGGGAGGCGCGCGCGCACGGCGCCGACATGGCCCTGCTGATCGTCGCCGCCCTGGAGCAGGACGCCCTCGTCTCGCTGGTGGAGCGAGCCGAGTCGATCGGGCTCGTCCCGCTCGTCGAGGTCCACACCGAGGACGAGGTGGCCCGCGCCGTCGACGCCGGCGCCAAGGTCATCGGCGTGAACGCCCGCGACCTGCGGACGCTGAAGGTCGACCGCGAGGTGTTCGCCCGGGTCGCGCCGCTCATCCCGAAGAACGTCGTGAAGATCGCCGAGTCCGGCGTGCGCGGCCCGCACGACCTGCTCGCCTACGCCTCCAACGGCGCCGACGCCGTGCTGGTCGGCGAGAGCCTCGTGATCGGCCGCGACCCGCGGTCCGCCGTCGCCGACCTCGTCGCCGCCGGAGCGCACCCGGCGCTGCGGCAGAGCGGCTAAGGTCTCAGACATGCAGGCCGAGCCGCTCCGGGAGCGATGGCGGGGCTGATCCGTACCCCGAGACCGATCAGCCGCTCTTCGCATGACAGGACGCGTTTACCCATGACCATCGACACCGCGCGCGGTGCGCTGCCCGACGCCACCGGCCACTTCGGATCGTTCGGCGGGCGCTTCGCCCCCGAGGCGCTGATGGCGGCGCTCGACGAACTGACCCGCGAGTTCGAGACCGCCAAGCACGACCCCGCGTTCACCGGGGAACTGAACGAACTCCTCGCGAACTACGCGGGGCGCCCCAGCCTGCTGACGGAGGCCGGGCGCTTCTCCGAGCACGCGGGCGCCCGCGTGCTGCTGAAGCGCGAGGACCTCAACCACACCGGCTCGCACAAGATCAACAACGTGCTCGGCCAGGCGCTGCTCACCCGCCGGATGGGCAAGACCCGGGTGATCGCCGAGACGGGCGCGGGCCAGCACGGCGTCGCCACCGCCACGGCCGCCGCCCTGCTCGGCCTCGACTGCGTCGTCTACATGGGCGAGGTCGACACCGAGCGGCAGGCGCTGAACGTCGCGCGGATGCGGATGCTCGGCGCCGAGGTCATTCCGGTGAAGAACGGCAGCCGCACCCTCAAGGACGCCTGCAACGAGGCGTTCCGCGACTGGGTCGCCACCGTCGACGACACCCACTACTGCATCGGGTCCACGATGGGCCCGCACCCGTTCCCGATGATGGTCCGCGACTTCCAGCGGATCATCGGGGTCGAGGCCAGGCGGCAGTGCCTGGAGCTCACCGGGTCCCTGCCGGACGCCGTCGTCGCCTGCGTCGGCGGCGGCTCCAACGCGATCGGCGCGTTCCACGCCTTCGTCCCCGACGAGTCCGTCAAGCTGTACGGGTTCGAGGCGGGCGGCGACGGCGTCGGCACCGGGCGGCACGCCGCGACGCTGGTCGGCGGCTCGCTCGGCGTCATCCACGGCATGCGCACCTACCTGCTCCAGGACGACGACGGCCAGACCCAGGAGACCCACTCGATCTCCGCGGGCCTCGACTACCCCGGCGTCGGCCCCGAGCACTCCTGGCTGCGCGACTCCGGCCGCGCCGAGTACCGCGCGATCACCGACGCCGAGGCGATGGACGCCTTCTCCCTGCTCTGCCGCACCGAGGGGATCATCCCGGCCATCGAGTCCGCGCACGCGCTCGCCGGCGCGCTCAAGGTCGGCCCCGAGCTCGGCCCGGACGCCACGCTCGTGGTGTGCCTGTCCGGACGCGGCGACAAGGACATGCACACGGCCGCCGGGTTCTTCGGCCTGATGCCCGAGGGAGACGGCGAATGACCGCTCAGACCGCCTACGACAAGGCCAAGGCGGAGGGGCGCGCCGCGCTCGTCGGCTACCTGCCCGCCGGGTTCCCGACCCGCGAGGGCTCGATCGACGCGCTGAAGACGATGGTCGACGCGGGCTGCGACGTCATCGAGATCGGCCTGCCCTACACCGACCCGATGATGGACGGCCCCGTCATCCAGGACGCCGTCCACCAGGCGCTGGTCGGCGGCGCCCGCGTCGCCGACGTGTTCGCGACGGTCGAGGCCGTCGCCGCCACCGGCGTCCCCACCCTCGTCATGACCTACTGGAACCCGGTCGACCACTACGGCGTCGACCGGTTCGCCCGCGACCTCGCCTCCGCCGGCGGCGCCGGGCTGATCACGCCCGACCTCACGCCGGAGGAGGGCGGCGCGTGGCTCGCGGCGTCCGACGAGCACGGCCTCGACCGGGTGTTCCTCGTCGCGCTCAGCTCCACCGACGAGCGGATCGAGAAGATCACCGGGGTGTCCCGCGGGTTCGTGTACGCGGCGTCCCTGATGGGCGTGACCGGCGACCGCTCCGCCGTCGACACCGGTGCGCCCCGGCTCGTGGAGCGCACCCGCGCGTTCATCGAGAAGGGCGGCGCGCCGCTGCCGGTCGGGCTCGGGCTCGGCGTCGGGACCGGCGCGCAG
The DNA here is from genome assembly GCF_008085905.1 of Actinomadura syzygii. Lineage (GTDB taxonomy): Bacteria > Actinomycetota > Actinomycetes > Streptosporangiales > Streptosporangiaceae > Spirillospora > Spirillospora syzygii. The sequence goes on from NZ_VSFF01000011.1 coordinate 258,763, forward strand.
GCCGCCGAGGTCGCCGGGTTCGCCGACGGGGTGATCGTCGGGTCGGCGTTCGTCCGGCGGCTGCTGGAGGCGCCCGACCTCGCGTCCGGGCTGACCGGGCTCCGCGCGCTCACCGAGGAACTCGCGGCGGGAGTCCGCGGCGGTCGCTGACCGTCACGGGCGACGACCGCCGCGCAGGCGTCCGCCTACTGCGAGGACGTCGCCGCTGATTAAGTCCGCGGCCGTCCGGCGGCGGGTTCCGACCCGCCGCCGGACGTGCCGGGAGGCGCCCGGGAACTCCCGGACGGTGCCTCCGAGTTGATGCTTGTGGTATCGCCGGTCTCCCGTAAGGTGTGTTCGCCGGGTGTGGCGGTCCTGGAAGGATCATGATCACGATGACGCAAGAGATGACGGCGAAGGGCCGTGCCAAGACGGCCGCTCCGCCGCTGCCCCCCGCCTGGTTCCAGGCGGTGGCCTGGCTCCTGACGATCGCCGGGTTCGGGATATCGGTCTATCTGACGATCACGCACTACGACGACGGCGCGCTGGTGTGCTCGGCGTCCAAGACCGTCGACTGCCACGCGGTCACGACGAGCGAGTACTCCACCCTGCTCGGCATCCCCATGCCCCTGCTGGGGCTGGCGTTCTTCGTGGCGTTCGCCGCGCTGATCACGCCGTGGGCGCTGCGCTCGACGTGGCCGCCCATCCGCTGGGGACGGATCGCGAGCGTCTCGGTCGGCGTGCTGTTCGTCGTCTACCTCGTGACCGTGGAGTTCGCCATCCTGCACAAGATCTGCCTCTGGTGCAGCGGGGTCCACGTGGTCACCGTCCTGCTGTTCCTGCTCGTCTTGATCGACGAATTCCGGCGGATCGGTCAAGTCGACTAGTCTCGCCGTGACCGCGCCGCACGGTGGCGGTGCGGCCCCCACGCAATAGGAGAACCAATGAGCAAGGCCGCACGAGAGCGTTCCGCGAGGGAGCGCCTGGCCGCCGACCGGAAGAAGCAGGCGGCGCGTGCGAAGCAGCGGCGGCTGCTCGCCATCGTCATCGGATCGGTGGTGGCGGTGGCGGTGATCGTGGTCGGGGCCGTCCTGATCGTCGATCACCAGAGCAAGAACGGCAAGGCCGCGGTCCACCAGGGCGCGGTCGCCCCGCTCAGCCGGCAGGGCGACGGCTCCATCGTGATGGCGCAGAACGGCGTGTCCAAGCCCGAGCTGGAGATCTTCGAGGACTTCCAGTGCCCGATCTGCAAGCAGTTCGAGCAGAGCAGCGGCAAGACGATCATCGAACTGGCCCAGCAGGGCAAGGTCAAGGTCGTCTACCGGCCGTTCCACCTGTTCGGCCAGCAGAAGGACCCGGTCAAGATCAACTCGCTGCGCTCGGCCGAGGCGGCGCTCTGCGTGCCCGCCGACAAGTGGATCTCCTACCACGACGCGCTCTTCAAGTTCCAGCCGACCGAGGGCGAGAAGGGCTTCTCGCCCGACGACCTCGTCAAGTGGGGCAAGGACATCGGCATCTCCGACCCGACCTTCGAGAAGTGCGTGCGGGACGAGCAGAAGAAGTCCGTGGTCGACTCGATGACCAAGTACGCCCTCCAGGACCGCGGCGTCGACGGCACGCCCACCGTGTTCCTGGACGGCAAGAAGCTCGACCAGTCGCAGTTCATGAACCCGGGCGCGCTGCGGGCGACGATCGACGCCGCCAAGGCCGCCGGGAAGTGACCGCTCCGCCGAGCTGAGTCTTCGCGGGCGCCCGCCCGCCGCCGCGCCGCGCCGTCCCCGCCGGGGACGGCGCGGCGCGGCGTTTTTCCCCGGCCCCGGCGACCCGTCCCCGCTACGCTCGTGGACGCACGCAATCACGTACCGTGCCGATCGGGGGATCGATGAGCGAGCAGGGCAGGGGGCCGCGGACTCCCGCGGACGACCGGACGCGCACCGAGGCCAGGGAGCGGCGGCGGCGCCTGCTGGTGGTCGTCCTCGGCGGGGTCGCCGCGGCGGCGGTCGCGGTCGCGGTGGTCGTCGTGGCCGTCGGCCGCCACGACGGGGACGGAACGCTGGAGAGCAGCTACGACGGCCCGCTGGCGCCGACGGCGCGGGAGCAGTACGGCGCCGTCGCGATGGCGCGGCCCGGCGTCGCGACGCCCGTCCTCGACCTGTACGAGGACTTCCAGTGCCCCGCCTGCCGGGCGCTGGAGCGGCGGATCGGCGGGACGCTCAAGCAGCTCGCCGCCGAGGGCCGGGCCAGGGTCGTCTACCGGCCGTTCCAGCTCTTCCAGCAGGAGCCGCTGATGTCGAACTCGCGGCGGGCGGCGAACGCCGCCGCCTGCTTCCCGGCCGGCGCGTGGGTGCGCTACCACGACAAGCTCTACGGCGAGCAGCCGCCGGAGGGCGACGTCGGCTTCCGCAACCAGGACCTCATCGCCTGGGGGAGGCGGCTCGGCGCCACCGGCCCCGAGTTCGCCGACTGCGTCGACCGCTCCCGGCAGATCGACCAGGTCGAGAAGGCGAGCTCCCAGGCCGGGCGGGCGGGCGTCGACGCCACCCCGTTCCTCGCGCTGAACGGCAGGAGGGTCGACGACGACGTCCTCGGCTCGCCGGACGAGCTGCGCAAGGCCGTCGCGGCGGTCGGCGGGGGGCGCCGCGCCCCCGGCGGCGCCCGCGCCACGGGAGTGGCGACAGGCCGCCACCAGGCGCGCCCGTAGAGATCGCGGCGCACCGCGCCGGGTAGGGGTACCCTCATCGGTCATGCACCCGCTGGCATACATCCCGAGTCCCTCGCAGGGCGTCTGGCACCTCGGGCCCATCCCGATCCGCGCCTACGCCGTCATGATCATCCTTGGCATCGTCGTCGCGGTCTGGCTGGGCGAACGGCGCTGGGCCGCGCGGGGCGGCACGCCGGGCGTGGTCATCGACGTCGCCGTGTGGGCGGTGCCGTTCGGCCTCGTCGGCGGGCGCCTCTACCACGTCCTCACCGACTACCAGCGCTACTTCGGGTCCGACGGCGACCCAGTCAGGGCGCTGGAGATCTGGCGGGGCGGCCTCGGCGTCTGGGGCGCGATCGGGCTCGGCGCGGTCGGCGCGATCATCGGCTGCCGGCGGCGCGGGATCTCCACGCTGGCGCTCGCCGACGCGGTCGCGCCGGGGATCGTCCTCGCGCAGGGCATCGGCCGCTGGGGCAACTACTGGAACCAGGAGCTGTACGGCCGCCCGCTGGACGCCTTCTGGGCCATCAAGATCGATGAGAACCACCGCCCGGTGCTGGACGGCGGGCCCGCGCTCGACCCGAAGTACGCCGACGTCGCGACCTACCACCCGACGTTCCTGTACGAGTTCCTGTGGTGCCTCGGCGTCGCGGTCCTGGTGATCTGGGCCGAGCGCCGCTACAAGCTGACGCACGGCCGCGCGTTCGCGCTGTACGTCGCCGCCTACACGGTCGGACGCGGCTGGATCGAGGCGCTGCGCATCGACGAGGCCCACCACGTCCTCGGCCTGCGGCTCAACGACTGGACGTCGCTCATCCTGCTGCTCGGCGCGATCGGCTACATCTACTGGGCGCGCAACAGGGACGAGCCGCTGAACGTCGTCGTCGCGATGGCGGAGGGCGCCTCCGACGGCCCGTCCGGTGATGCTCCCGCCGACGCCGAGCCGGACACCTCCGAGGACGCGGTAGACCTCGCGAAGGAGCCCGAGTCCAAGGACGAGAGCGGGGACGAGGACGGGGACGGGGACGAGGGCGGGGACGACCGGCCCGCTGAGGACGCCGCTGCCGAGACCGAGGACCCCGGCGACGAGACCGCCGCCGCGTCCGACGAAGATGGGGACGAGCCGAACGCCGCCGACGCCGAGACCGCGGCGGCCGACCCCGAGGCCGAGGCGGCCGAGGAGCCCAAGAAGGCCGAGCCCGTCACGGACGGGAAGTAGGTCCGAGAGCACCGGTGCGGAGGAGATGACCAGCGGGAGGACGGGCGCGCCGCCGGAGCGCCATCACCAGCACCGCGACGTCACCGGCGGCTGGCTGCGTCCGGCCGTGTTCGGCGCGATGGACGGCCTGGTCTCCAACTTCGCGCTGATCGCCGGCATCGCGGGCGGACAGGCGTCGGCGAAGGTCGTCCTGCTGGCGGGGCTCGCGGGCCTCGCCGCCGGGGCGTTCTCGATGGCGGCGGGGGAGTACATCTCGGTCGCGTCGCAGTCGGAGCTGGCGGAGGCGGAGATCGAGGTCGAGCGGCGGGAGCTCGCCCGGCATCCGGCGGCCGAGGAGCGGGAGCTGGCCGGGGTGTTCGAGGCGCGCGGCGTCGACCCGGAGACGGCGGCGGAGGTCGCGCGGCAGCTCTCCCGCGACCCGGACGAGGCCCTCCAGGTCCACACCCGGGAGGAGCTCGGCGTGACGCCGGGCGACCTGCCGTCCCCGCTGCTCGCGGCGGGCTCGTCGTTCCTGTCGTTCGCGGTCGGGGCGCTGCTGCCGGTGCTGCCGTACCTGCTCGGCGCGTCCAGCCTGTGGCCCGCGGCGGGGATCGCCGGGCTCGGCCTGTTCACGGCGGGCGCGCTGGTGTCGAAGGTGACGACCCGCGCCTGGTGGTTCGGCGGGACGCGGCAGCTCCTGTTCGGCGCGGCCGCCGCCGCGATCACCTACGGCGTGGGCGCCCTCATCGGAACCGGCTGACCCCGCCGCCGGCCGGGGCCGGTGGAAACTGGATGAAACGCCCTTTTGGCCACGCGGCGGCACCCGGGCCGCTAAGCTCCGGGACGTGATCGAGGCTCGTGACACAGGCTCCCCCGAAGCCGGGCCCGAGGGCCGCGGAAAGGACTTCTGGCCGGACGAGAAGCCAGGCCGCCGCCGCCCCGCCCCGAAGCTCCTGTTCGGCGCGGCCGCCGCGCTGGTCGTGCTGATCGCCGCCGTGGCGGCGGTCGTCGTGCTGACCGGCGGCGGCGACGACGAGGCCGCCCCGCGGAAGGTGACCCCGGTCGCCTACACGCCGGACTACAACGGCGAGGGGTTCAAGGCGATCGCGAACCGGACCGCGGACGCCCGCGCGATCACCGAGGGCGAGGCGTTCGCCGCGAAGGACCTGAAGTCCGGCTCGTACGTCTTCACGCTCGCCGCGAAGGACCTCGCGTCCGACTGCAAGACCGCGACCTGGGGCGCCCGGTTGCAGGGCGACCTCGCGAAGCTCGGCTGCACGCAGGTCGTCCGGGCCGCGTACGTGAGCGCCGACAAGAAGTACACCGGCCAGTTCATCGTGATCAACATGGCGGGCCAGGAGGGCGTCGAGCAGGTCCTGCGCGACCTCGACCCGCAGACCGACGCGGGCTGGGTACTGCCGCTGAAGATGCCGGGCGTCCCCGCGTTCGGGGCCGGGTTCAGCGCCGCCTACGCCAAGACCTACGGCCACTACGCGGTGATCACGGCGGTGGAGCGGACCGGCGGGAAGCGCCCCGACTCGCTGAACGAGATGATCGACGTGAGCCTGGTCATCGAGAACGCGGCCGACTTCCTGTACGGGCGGATGGACCTCGCCTCCACCGGAAGGCCGGGCCAGTGACGGACGCGACAGTGACGGATGCGACAGTGGCGCGCGGGACAGTCATGAGGGGGCGCGCGGGCGTGTCACCTCTCGCCGGGCAGTAGTCTCCCCGGTCGTGGACCCCGACGAACCCCGCCGCGGCGGCGGCCCCCGGCGGACGCCGCCGTCGAGCCGCGCGGGCCGCGGCCGCCCCGCCGCCCGCCGGACGAGCGCGGGCGGTCCGCGCCGGACCGGCGCGTCCCGCCGCCCGGCGCCGCGTCCCGGCCGTCCCGTCCCGCCGCCGCGCCCGCCCTACGAGGACGAACCGCAGTACAACGAGCCGCAGTACGGCGAGCAGCATTACGAGGGGCCGCCGCACGACGACGCCGTGGCCCCGCCTCCCGGCCCCGGCCGGAAGCCGAAGGGGCGCAAGCGGCGCGGCGCGAAACCGGCCGCCGCACGGCGACCGCCCGGGAAGAGTGGGAAGGGCGGGTTCGGCCCGAAGCTGTACTTCGGCGCGGCGGCGGCGCTGGCCGTGCTCGTGCTGCTCGGCCTGGCCGCCGTCACGGTCCTGGACGGCGGCGCCGCCCACCCCCGCGACACCTCCGCCGCGAAGATCGGGAAGCCCGCCGGGAACGGCCTGTCGCCCGACTCCTACTCCAGCTCCCCGTCGTCCGCCGCGTACGCGGGCATCGTGTCGCGGAGCGCCGATCCGAAGCCGCTGACGATCGAGGAGGCGTTCCCGGCCTCGGCCGCGGCGCTGTCGGTCCCGGACGGCGACGTCAAGGTGAAGCTGCGCGCCAAGCGCCTGGACGCCGACTGCGCCGCCGCCGCGTGGGGCGCGACCGTGGTGGAGACGCTCGGCAAGGGCGGCTGCACGCAGGCGGCGCGCGGGATCTACGCGGGCCCGAAGGGCGGCTACGGCCTCGCCGTCGCGGTGTTCAACCTGGCCGGGTCGGCGGACGCGGACCGGTTCGTCGCGACGCTGGAGCACACGATCGGCGCGGGGTTCGTCCGGCCGCTGGAGGCGCCCGCGCCGCTGGACGGGTTCGGGCGCGGCTTCGGCATGGCCCGCGGGCTCGCCATGGGCCACTTCGCCGTGGTCACGTGGGCGCAGCGGCTGGACGGCACGGGCGACGAGAAGGACGCGGCGCTGCTGTCCCTCCTCATCGAGGGCGGCAAGGCCCCGGCGGTGCTCGGCCGTGCGGCGCGCACCACTCAGTAGCGACTTCCCGACGAGGGTCAAGGTTTCCGGCAAGTAACGTAAAGAGGGCCATAAACCTCGGCTCCCGGTGATGATTTTCACCGAGGTCAGGGCACTTCCTTCCAAGATCGGACGGCTACGCTGGTCTAAACCATTGTGAGATGACCCGGGTCGATCTGCGCGGAGAAGTTTCGCGATCCGGTCAGGTCGGGCATGTTCCCGACAGTGATGTAATGTCATCTCACCGCAGCAGGGCCAACGTCGTCCCGAGCCTGCACTGACACAGAAGCAGTGACGACACGACGACGACGGGAGGGTTGATGGCTGCTGCTGCCCTCACACCTGCTGCCCGCACTCCGGACGCGGTAGGCCGCGCGCGCCCCCAGGGCCTGTACGACCCCGCCAACGAGCACGACGCCTGCGGTGTCGGCATGGTCGCCGACATGCGCGGACGCAAGAGCCACGACATCGTGCAGAAGGCCCTGACGGTCCTGAAGAACCTCGACCACCGCGGGGCGGTCGGCGCCGAGCCCGACGACGGCGACGGCGTCGGCATCCTCGTCCAGATCCCGGACGCCTTCTTCCGCGAGGTCTGCGACTTCCCGCTCCCCGAGCCCGGCGCGTACGCCGCGGGCATCGCGTTCCTTCCGTCCGACGGCGACGAGCGCGCCGCCGTGACCGCGCACGTCGAGGCGCTCTGCGCGGACGAGGGCCTCACCGTCCTCGGCTGGCGCGAGCTGCCGCACGACCCGGGCTTCACCGGCCCCGCCGCGCGCCGCGTCATGCCGCACTTCGCGCAGCTGTTCGTCGCCCCGGCGGCGGGCGGCCCGCACGACGGCAGGACGGGCCTGGAGCTGGACCGTGCCGTGTTCTGCATGCGCGAACGCGCCGAGCAGGACGTCGCGGTCTACTTCCCGAGCCTGTCCAGCCGGACGATCGTCTACAAGGGGATGCTGACGACCCCGCAACTGGAGCCGTTCTTCCCCGACCTGTCCGACCGCCGGTTCAGCAGCGCGATCGCGCTCGTCCACTCGCGGTTCTCGACCAACACGTTCCCGGCCTGGGAGCTGGCCCACCCGTACCGGTTCATCGCGCACAACGGCGAGATCAACACGGTGAAGGGCAACCGGAACTGGATGCGGGCCCGCGAGGCGCTGCTGAAGTCCGACCTGATCCCGGGCGAGCTGTCCCGGATCTACCCGGTGATCGACATCGAGGCCAGCGACACCGCCTCGTTCGACGAGTGCCTGGAGCTGCTGCACCTCGGCGGCCGCTCGCTGCCGCACGCCGTGCTGATGATGATCCCGGAGGCGTGGGAGAACCACGCCGAGATGGACGCCGAGCGCCGCGCGTTCTACGAGTTCCACTCCACGCTCATGGAGGCGTGGGACGGCCCCGCCAGCGTCAGCTTCACCGACGGGACCGTCGTCGGCGCCGTCCTCGACCGGAACGGGCTGCGCCCCGGCCGGTACTGGGTGACCGCCGACGGCCTGGTGGTGCTCGCCAGCGAGGCGGGCGTGCTCGACATCCCGGCCGCGGACGTCGTCCGGAAGGGGCGGCTGCAGCCCGGCAAGATCTTCCTGGTGGACACGGCCGCCGGGCGGATCGTCGAGGACGACGAGGTCAAGGCCGAGCTGGCCGCCGAGCACCCGTACGGCGAGTGGCTGCACGAGGGCCTCGTCCGGTTCGAGGAGCTGCCGCACCGCGAGCGGGAGATCCCGACCCACGAGACGCTGGTCCGGCGGCAGCAGACGTTCGGGTACACGCTCGAAGAGCAGCGGATCATCCTGTCGCCGATGGCGAAGAGCGGCGCGGAGCCGATCGGGTCGATGGGCACCGACACCCCGATCGCCGTCCTGTCGGAGCGGCCGCGGCTGCTGTTCGACTACTTCAAGCAACTGTTCGCGCAGGTCACGAACCCGCCGCTGGACGCGATCCGCGAGGAGCTCGTCACCTCGCTGCAGTCCACGCTCGGGCCCGAGGGCAACCTCCTGGAGCCGGGCCCCGACTCGTGCCGGCGGCTCGTCCTGCCGACCCCGATCCTGGACAACGACGAACTCTCCAAGATCATCCACATCGACGACGAGGGGTCGCTGCCGCACCTGCACGCGCACGTCGTCCACGGCCTGTACGAGGTCGCGGGCGGGGGAGCGGCGCTGGAGGCGCGGCTCGCGGAGATCAACGCCGAGGTGAGCCGGGCCATCGACGGCGGCGCGCGGATCATCGTGCTGTCCGACCGGGGCGCGGACGCCGCGCGGGCCGCGGTCCCGGCGCTGCTGCTGACCGGGTCCGTCCACCACCACCTGATCCGGGAGAAGACCCGGACGCGGGTCGGGCTCGTGATCGAGACCGGCGAGGCCCGCGAGTGCCACCACATGGCGCTGCTCATCGGGTACGGCGCGTCCGCGATCAACCCCTACCTCGCGATCGAGACCGTCGAGGACCTCGTCCGCGGCGGCGTGATCGAGGGCGTGGACGCCGCCGCGGCCGTACGGAACCTCGTCAAGGCGTACGGCAAGGGCGTCCTGAAGGTCATGTCGAAGATGGGCGTGTCGACGGTCGCGTCCTACACCGGCGCGCAGATCTTCGAGGCGATCGGGCTCGGCGCGGACGTCGTGGACCGCTGCTTCACCGGCACCACGTCCCGGCTCGGCGGCGTCGGCTTCGACGTGCTGGCCCGCGAGGTCGCCCGCCGGCACGCGCACGCCTACCCGCCCGGCGGCAACGACCTCGCCCACCGGACCCTCCAGGTCGGCGGCGAGTACCAGTGGCGCCGCGAGGGCGAGCCGCACCTGTTCGACCCGGAGACGGTGTTCAAGCTCCAGCACGCCACCCGCACCCGCCGCTACGAGATCTTCAAGGAGTACACGGCGCGGGTCGACTCGCAGGCCGAGCGGCTGATGACCCTGCGCGGCCTGTTCCGGCTCCGCGACGGCGAGCGGCGGCCCGTCCCGATCGACGAGGTCGAGCCGGTGTCGGAGATCGTCAAGCGGTTCTCCACCGGCGCGATGTCCTACGGCTCCATCTCCGCCGAGGCGCACGAGACCCTCGCGATCGCGATGAACCGGCTCGGCGCCAAGTCCAACACCGGCGAGGGCGGCGAGGACCCGATCCGCTTCGCCCCGGACCCGAACGGCGACCTGCGGCGCAGCGCGATCAAGCAGGTGGCGTCCGGACGGTTCGGCGTGACGTCGGAGTACCTCACCAACTCCGACGACATCCAGATCAAGATGGCGCAGGGCGCGAAGCCCGGCGAAGGCGGCCAGCTGCCCGGCCACAAGGTGTACCCGTGGATCGCCAAGACCCGGCACTCCACGCCCGGCGTCGGCCTCATCTCGCCGCCGCCGCACCACGACATCTACTCCATCGAGGACCTCGCGCAGCTCATCCACGACCTGAAGAACGCCAACCCGGCGGCGCGGGTGCACGTCAAGCTCGTCGCCGAGGTCGGCGTCGGGACGGTCGCGGCCGGCGTGTCCAAGGCGCACGCCGACGTCGTGCTGATCTCCGGCCACGACGGCGGGACCGGCGCGTCCCCGCTGACCTCGCTGAAGCACGCGGGCGCGCCGTGGGAGCTCGGCCTCGCCGAGACGCAGCAGACGCTGCTGCTCAACGGGCTGCGCGACCGGATCGTCGTGCAGACCGACGGGCAGATGAAGACCGGCCGGGACGTCGTCGTCGCCGCGCTGCTCGGCGCGGAGGAGTACGGCTTCGCGACCGCGCCGCTCGTCGTGTCGGGCTGCGTGATGATGCGGGTCTGCCACCTCGACACCTGCCCCGTCGGCGTCGCCACCCAGAACCCGGTCCTGCGGGAGCGGTTCGCCGGGAAGCCCGAGTTCGTCGTGAACTTCTTCGAGTTCATCGCCGAGGAGGTCCGCGAGCACCTCGCGGCCCTCGGGTTCCGGTCGCTGGACGAGGCGATCGGCCACGTCGAGATGATCGACGCGCGGCGGGCCGTCGAGCACTGGAAGGCCGCCGGGCTCGACCTCACGCCGGTCCTGCACCGGCCGGACGTCCCGGACGGCGCGGCGCTGCGCCGGACCACCGTCCAGGACCACGGGCTGGAGAAGGCCCTCGACAACACGCTGATCCAGCTCTCCGAGGGAGCGGTCTCCTTCGGGGACGCGGTCACGCTGGAGCTGCCGATCCGCAACGTCAACCGGACGGTCGGCACCATGCTCGGCCACGAGGTCACCAAGCGGCACGGCGGGAACGGCCTGCCGGACGACACCATCGACGTGACCTTCACCGGCTCGGCGGGGAACTCGTTCGGCGCGTTCGTCCCGCGCGGCGTCACGCTGCGGCTGGTCGGCGACGCCAACGACTACGTCGGCAAGGGCCTGTCCGGCGGGCGGCTGACGCTGCGTCCGCCGGCCGACGCCGGGTTCGCCGCCGAGGAGCAGATCATCGGCGGCAACGTGATCCTCTACGGGGCCACGTCCGGCGAGCTGTTCGCGCGCGGCGTCGTGGGCGAGCGGTTCTGCGTCCGCAACTCCGGTGCGACCGCCGTGGTGGAGGGCGTCGGCGACCACGCCTGCGAGTACATGACCGGCGGCCGCGCGGTCGTCCTCGGCCGGACCGGGCGCAACCTCGCGGCCGGGATGTCCGGCGGCATCGCCTACGTCCTCGACCTGGTGCCCGAGCGGGTCAACGGCGAGATGGTGACCCTGGAGCCGCTCGACGACGCCGACCTGGAGTTCGTCCGGACGCTCGTCGGCCGGCACCACGCCGAGACCGGCTCGGCGGTCGCCCGCCGCCTGCTGGACGACTGGGACGCCGCCGCGGCCCGCTTCACCAAGATCATGCCGCGGGACTACCGGCGCGTCCTCGACGCCATGGCGCGGGCCGAGGCCGAGGGACGCGACGTCGACGAGGCCGTCATGGCCGCCGCGCAGAGCTGAGAGGGGGACTTCCCGAACATGGCCGACCCGAAGGGTTTCCTCACCGTCCGGCGGGAGCTCCCGAAGCGCCGCCCGGTCGACGTCCGCATCCGGAGCTGGTCCGAGGTCTACGAGGACTTCGGCAACGACCGGCTGGAGAAGCAGGCGAGCCGCTGCATGGACTGCGGCATCCCGTTCTGCCACCAGGGCTGCCCGCTCGGCAACCTCATCCCCGAGTGGAACGACCTCGTCTACCGGCACGACTGGCGGGAGGCGATCGAGCGGCTGCACGCCACGAACAACTTCCCGGAGTTCACCGGGAGGCTGTGCCCCGCCCCGTGCGAGAGCGCCTGCGTCCTCGGCATCAACCAGGACCCGGTGACCATCAAGCGGGTCGAGGTCGAGATCATCGACCGGGCGTTCGCCGAGGGCTGGGTCGTACCGCGCCCGCCCGCCGTGAAGACCGGGAAGAAGGTCGCGGTCGTCGGCTCCGGGCCCGCGGGCCTTGCCGCCGCGCAGCAGCTCACCCGCGCCGGGCACGACGTCACCGTCTACGAGCGCGCCGACCGGATCGGCGGCCTGCTCCGCTACGGCATCCCCGAGTTCAAGATGGAGAAGCGGCACCTCGACCGGCGCCTCGACCAGATGCGCGCCGAAGGCACCGTCTTCAAGACCTCGGTGGACGTGGGCGTGGACGTCACCGCCGACGAGCTGCGCGCCGAGCACGACGCCGTCGTCCTCGCGGGCGGCGCGACCGCGTGGCGCGACCTGCCCGTCCCCGGACGCGACCTCAAGGGCGTCTACCAGGCGATGGAGTACCTGCCGCCGTCCAACCGGGCGCAGGAGGGCGACTTCGAGGAGTCGCCGATCTCGGCAAAGGGCAAGCACGTCGTCGTCATCGGCGGCGGCGACACCGGCGCCGACTGCATCGGCACGGCGATCCGGCAGGGCGCCGCGTCCGTCACGCAGCTGGAGATCATGCCGCGGCCGCCGGAGGCGCGTCCGGACGCCCAGCCGTGGCCGACCTACCCGATGCTGTTCAAGGTCGAGAGCGCCCACGAGGAGCTCGCCGACCTCGGCGGCGACCGCGTCTACGCCGTGTCCACCACCGAGTTCGCCGGGGACGCGGACGGCAACGTCCGGGCCCTGCGGCTCGTGGAGGTCGGCGGCCCCGAGACCCGGTTCCAGCCGGTCGAGGGCACCGAGCGGGAGATCCCCGCCGAGCTCGTCACCCTCGCGATGGGCTTCCTCGGCCCGCAGCGCGAGGGCCTCCTCGACCAGCTCGGCGTGGACCTCGACCAGCGCGGCAACGTGTCCCGCGACGGCGACTACAAGACGTCCGTGGACGGCGTCTTCGCCGCGGGCGACATGGGCCGCGGCCAGTCGCTGATCGTCTGGGCCATCGCCGAGGGCCGCGCCGCCGCCCACGGCGTGGACGCCTACCTCAACGGCCGCACGGACCTGCCGTACCCCATTCCGCCCACGGCCCGGCCTCTTTAGCCCAGGGGGGCGACCCCCTGGAACCCCCGTTGCTCGCGAGGGGCCGTGTTTGCCCAGGGGGGCGACCCCCTGGAACCCCCGTCACTCGCGAGGGTCCGTTTCCCGAGTCCGCGTTCGCGGCTCGGGAAACGGCCCCTCGCTCGGCGGTTCGTGCGGCCTCCGGCGCTGGGGCGCCTCCGGCCGCACGAACCGTGGCCCCGGGTCAGGTTCGATGCCAGGGTCCTTTCGTCGGTGCCATGTGTCAGCATCGGGGGATGGGAAGCGGGGTGTCGGTGCAGGACACCGAGGTGCTGCGGCGGATGCGGGTGGCGCGGGACGCCATGGACCGCGACTGGGGCGAGCCGCTGGACGTGGCCGCCGTCGCCGCCCGCGCGGGCTACTCGCCGTACCATTTCGTCCGGCTGTTCGGGGAGGTGTACGGGGAGACGCCCGGACGGTACCTCGCGCGGCGGCGCATCGAGCGCGCCCAGGACCTGCTGCGCACCGCGAACCTCACCGTCACCGAGATCTGCATGCTGGTCGGCTTCACGAGCCTCGGCACGTTCTGCACGCGGTTCAAGCGGCAGGTGGGCATGACGCCGACCGAGTTCCGCAGGCGCGCCCGGTCCGGTGGCGCGTCGGCCATTCCGGGCTGCTTCGTGCTGCTCTGGGCCGGTGGCTTCAGCGGGGAGTGACCGCTTCGCAATTATCGAGAAGCCCGCAGGTCCGGGGGCCTCCTAGCGTGGAAGCGGTTCGCAGACGCATCGACTGGGAGGCGCTGAAATGATCACGAGACTGGGGCTCGCCACCGTGTGGGTCCTCGACCAGGACTCGGCCATCGAGTTCTTCACCGGGAAGCTCGGCCTGGAGCTGCGCGACGACATGACGCTCGGCGAGGGCGGCATGCGCTGGGTCACCGTCGGCGCGAAGGACCAGCCGGAGCTGAGCCTCGCGCTCATGGTCCCCGGCCCGCCGACCATGGACCCCGAGTCCGCCGAGCGGATGCGGGCGCTCATCGCGAAGGGCGTCCTCGGCGCCGGGGCGTTCAACACCGACGACTGCCAGGCCGACTACGAGCGGCTCTCCGCCGCGGGCGTCGAGTTCGTCCAGAAGCCGGAGAAGCGGCCCTACGGCGTCGAGGCCGTGTTCCGCGACGACTCGGGCTGCTGGTACAGCCTCACGCAGCCGTTCGAGGAACTGGACGAGAGCCTCGGCTGGGACCACTGCTCGGCCTGACGGCTGCTCAGCCGCGGACGCCGGGGGCCAGTTCGTGCAGGACGTCCACGAGGAGTTCCACGTCGGCCTTCGTCGTCCGCCAGTTCACCAGGGCGGGGCGGAACACCGTCATGCCCCGGTAGGTGCTGGTGCCCGCGAACACGCGGCCGTCCGCGATCAGCGCCTCGCCGAGGCGCGCGTTCAGGTCGTCGAGACGGCTCTCCGAAACGCCCTCCGGGCGGTAACGGAAGCACACGATGCAGAGCTGGACCGGCGCGAGCAGCTCCAGGTCCGGGGACGCCTCGACCAGCTCGCCCAGGTGCCGCGCGACGTCGAGGTGCCGCTCGACCATCTCGCGGTAGCCGTCCCGCCCGTAGGCGCGGAGCGTCGCCCAGATCGGCAGCGCCCGCGCCCGCCGGGACGACTCCGGGCCGAGCATGTTGTAGTTGATCCGCTCGTCGTCCTCGTCCGGCAGGTACGCCGCGCCCCACGCGCCGAACGAGCGGCTCAGCAGCGACCGGTCGCGGACGAACGAGAACCCGCTCTCGTAGGGGACGTTCAGCCACTTGTGCCCGTCCGCCGTCACCGAATCGGCACGTTCCACACCGCGTGCCAGGTGCTCGGTGCGCGGCGACAGCGCGGCGAACATCCCGAACGCGCCGTCCACGTGCAGCCAGGCGCCGTGCCGTTCGGCGAGGTCGGCGAGGTCGTCGATCGGGTCGGAGTCGCCGGTGTTCACCTCGCCCAGGTTCGCCACGATCACCGCGTGGCCGTCCACGCGGGACAGGGCCGCGTCCATCGCGTCGAGGTCGACGCGGCCCGCGTCGTCGCGCGCGAACGTGCGGAGCGTGTCGCGTCCGCAGCCGAGGATCTGCAGCGCCTTCCGGGTGCTGACGTGCACCAGCCCGCTGCTGAACACCGGCATCTGCGGCAGGCCCGCGAGGCCGCGGGACGTGACGTCCACGCCGTAGCCGTCCGCCCACCAGTACCGGGCGCAGGCGAGGCCCGCCACGTGCGCGAGCGTCGCGCTCGGCGTGAGCACGCCGCCGAACTCGGCGGGCAGCCCGAACAGCTCCTTCAGCCAGCGCAGCGCGACGGTCTCCGCGCGGGCCGCGAACGGCGACAGCACCCACAGGCCCGCGCCCTGGTCGAGCAGCGACGTCGTCCAGTCGCCCGCCATCGCCGCCGGCGTCGACCCGCCCACCACGAAGTGGAAGCAGCGCGGCCCGGACGAGTGCGTCGCCGCGGCCGTCCCGACGCGCAGCAGCCGCTCCACCGCGGCGACGGACCCGTCGCCCTCGGCGGGAAGGGGGCCGTCCAACTCGTCGAGCAGCGCGTCCCGCGACGGGTCGTGGACCGGACGCTCGGCCAGCCCGCCGAGATACGGCGCCGCCGCCCCCGCCACCAGCGCGAGCGGGTCGCCCGCGACGTCACGTTCGTCCAGTGGATCACTCATGCCGGACAGCAGACCACAAACGTGGTCCGTCCGGAAAACGGCCGTCCGGCAGGGGGCGGACGAACCGATCGTCGTCACGCTTCGCATACCGTCTGCCACTTGTGCACTTCCGGCCCGTCGGCTACCGTCCCGCCAAGGTCCGCGACGCGGCCGCGGTACGGCCCGAGCCCGTCCGAGCGGTGGCGGACCACCCGCTCCCGCACCCCGCACGCGGGACATCGAGGGCCCGGCCACTCACCGCTGGGGTGGTCGGGCCCACCGCGTCATCCGTTTCCTGCGTGTCCGTTTCCTTCGTGTCCGTTTCTTGCAAGACCGGCCGGAAGCGGCCGCCCTAGCGTGGACGGCATGAGAGTCCTGCACGGCACCGGCCTCGACCGCGCCGCCGAGTTCATGCGCCTCAACGGCCGCCTCATCGACCGCCGCCGGTTCGCCCTCCACTTCCGCGGCGGACGCCCCGGACCGGTCGTCGCGGCCCTGCGCGGCTACGAGAACCCGGACGGCGGCTACGGCCACGCCCTCGAACCCGACCTGCGCGGCGAGGCGAGCCAGCCCGTCCCCGCGCAGCACGCCCTCGACGTCCTCCACCAGGCGGGGGCCGACGCCGACCCCGCGGTGGACCGGATCGGCGACTACCTGGCGTCGATCACCGGCGCGGACGGGGGAGCGCCGTTCGTGCTGCCGTCCGTCCGGGACGCGCCGCACGGGCCCTGGTGGCGGGCGGCGGACGAGCCGTCCGGCGCGATCAACCCGACCGGCAGCCTCGCCGGGAGGCTCTACCGGGCGGGCTCCTCGCACCCCTGGACCGGCCCCGCCACCGACTTCTGCTGGCGCCACCTGGAGGACGCCGACATCGAGCCGGGGCCCTACGACGCCCTGTCCATCCTGACCTTCCTCGACCACGTCCCCGACCGCGAGCGGGCCGAGGCCGCCTTCGCCCGCGTCCGCGACGCGCTCGCCGCGCCCGTCTCACTCGACCCGCACGCGGCCGGTGCCCGGCATCTCCCGCTCGACTTCGCGCCGTTCCCCGGCGGGTTCGGGCGGCGGCTGTTCGCGGACGACGTCATCGACGCCCACCTGGACGCGCTGATCGACGCGCAGGACGACGACGGCGGCTGGGACATCGGCTTCCTCGTCTGGACGCCGATCACCCGTCCCGAATGGCGCGGCTTCGTCACCGTCGAGAGCCTCCGGACACTCCGCGCCTACGGAAGGCTCAAGCCCTGACCGGCGCCCTCGCCTAGGCGGCGAGCAGCTTCCGGACGGGCTCGCCCGCCAGGTCCCGCACCTCGTGCGCGAAGTGCGCCTGGTCGGCGTAGCCCGCCGCGAACGCCGCGCCCGCGAGCGGCTCGCCCGCCCGCGCCAGCGCCAGCGCCCGCTGGAAGCGCAGCACCCGCTGCAGCGTCTTCGGCCCGTACCCGAACGCCGCCAGCGACCGCCGCCGGAGCTGCCGCTCGCTGAGGCCGAGGTCGTCGGCCACGTCCCGGACCGACCCTCCGGCGAGCCCGGCCAGCACCGCCGGGACGATCGGGTCCGCCGGACGGATCCGCGCGCGGACGGCCGCGACGAGCGTGCCGAGCGGGTCGTCCGCCGCCGCGACCGCGTCGGCGAGCCGGTCGGCCTCGTCGCCCCACAGGTCGCGCAGCGGGAGCCGAGCGTCGCGGATCGCGTCGGCCGGGACGCCGAGCACGGGCGGGGCCGTCCCCGGCCCGAACCGCACCGCCGCGACCGTGTGGCCCGGCGGCATGACCGCCGGGATGGGCCCCGTGTCAGGGCCCGCCACGAGAATCCCGGACGGGGACCACATGACGTCCACGCAGCCGTCCGGAACGACGCGCTGCGTGAACGGCTCCGCGTCCGCCGGGAGGGCCGCCGTCCAGGCGCAGGCCAGCCCCGGCGCCGGGAGCTCGCGGTATCCGGTGGGATTCACGCCTCCTGCATACCACCCCTCCTCGCGGGCAAGGCCATTGGTAAGCCTTAACCACAAGGAGGGCAATATGCCGAACAACGATCTCCAAGGCCGCACCATCGCCTTCCTCTGCGCCCCGGAGGGCACCGAGCAGGTCGAGCTGACCGAGCCCTGGCAGGCGGTCGAGCGGGCCGGGGGCACGCCGCGGCTCGTGTCCACCCAGTCCGGGCGGCTCCAGGCGTTCGACCACCTCGACAAGGCCGACACCTTCCCCGTCGACACCACCGTGGACGTCTCGGACCACACCGAGTTCGACGGCCTCCTCCTCCCCGGCGGCGTCGCCAACCCCGACTTCCTGCGCACGCAGCCGAACGCCGTCGCGTTCGCCAGGTCGTTCTTCGACGCGGGCAAGCCGGTCGCGGTCATCTGCCACGGCCCGTGGACGCTGATCGAGGCGGACGCCGTCCGCGGCCGCACCCTCACGTCCTGGCCGAGTCTCCAGACCGATCTGCGCAACGCGGGTGCGACGTGGGTGGACGAGGAGGTACACATCTGCGACCAGGGGCCGAACATCCTCGTCAGCAGCCGCAAGCCGGACGACCTCAAGGCGTTCTCGCAGGCCGCCGTCGACGCCTTCAAGCCCTGACCGGACGGCCCGGCGGCCCAGGTGACGGGGCTCGGGCGGTGCTCGGCGGGGTTCAACGGTGCGGCGGCCAGATGTGGTCTAGACCTCTGAGCTAGACCAATCGGTGAACCGGGGACGACCATATCCTGCACGAATATCGGTACCGACGAGTAACTAAGTACCGTTGTTGCCGTGACGCGTCGAGCCAAGATTGTCAGCACCATCGGTCCCGCCTGCTCCAGCGCGGAGCAGATCACCGCTCTCGTCGAGGCGGGCATCGACGTCGCCCGGCTCAACATGAGCCACGGCGACTACGCCGTCCACGAGGAGGTCTACCACCGGGTCCGGGCCGCCGCCGAGGCGACCGGGCGCGGCGTCGGCGTCCTCGCCGACCTCCAGGGCCCCAAGATCCGCATCGGCCGCTTCCCGGACGGCCCCGTACGGCTCACGCTCGGCGACGAGTTCACCGTCACGACCGAGGACGTCCCCGGCACCCGCCGCGAGGTGTCGACCACCTACCAGGGGCTGCCCGGCGACGTCGGGCCCGGCGACTCGATCCTCATCGACGACGGCCGCGTCGCCCTCAAGGTCACGTCCGTCGAGGGCCCCCGCGTGCACACCACGGTGACCGTCGGCGGCATGGTGTCCGACAACAAGGGGCTGAACCTCCCCGGCGTGCCGGTCAGCGTCCCGGCCCTCACCGAGAAGGACGAGCGCGACCTGCGCTGGGCCCTGCGGCTCGGCGTCGACCTCGTCGCGCTGTCGTTCGTCCGCACCCCGGCCGACGCCGACATCTGCTACCAGATCATGGAGGAGGAGGGCGTCCGCGTCCCCCTCATCGGCAAGATCGAGAAGCCGCAGGCGGTGGAGCGGCTGCCCGAGATCGTCGCCGCCTTCGACGGGATCATGGTCGCCCGCGGCGACCTCGGCGTCGAGCTGCCGCTCGAACAGGTCCCGATCGTGCAGAAGCGCGCGATCGAGCTGTGCCGCGAGAAGGCCCGGCCGGTGATCGTCGCCACCCAGATGCTGGAGTCGATGATCTCCTCGCCGCGGCCCACCCGCGCCGAGACCTCCGACGTCGCGAACGCCGTGTTCGAGGGCGCCGACGCCGTGATGCTCTCCGGCGAGACGAGCGTCGGGCAGTACCCGATCGAGTCCGTCCTGACGATGAGCCGGATCGTGCAGACCGCCGAGCAGGCCGCGCTGCAGGCCACCCACACGCTGCAGCGGATGCCGGAGACGGTCGGCGGCGCCATCGCCCGCGCCGCCGCCGAGGTCGGCGCGATCGTCGGCGCGGAGGCCCTCGCGGCGTTCACGATGTCCGGCGAGACGGCGCGGCGGCTGTCGCGCTACCGGTCGCCGATCCCGCTGCTGGCGTTCACGTCGGTGCCCGCCGTCCGGGGGCGGCTCGCGCACGTGTGGGGGGTGGAGACGTTCGTCGTCCCGCACGCCGACCACACCGACGCCATGTTCGGGCAGGTCGAGCAGGCGCTCCTCGAACTCGGCCGGTGCCAGAAGGGCGACAAGGTCGTCGTGGTGGCGGGCTCGCCGCCCGGCACCCACGGCTCGACCAACGCGCTGCGCGTCCACGCCCTCGGCGACGCGATCGGCATCCAGCACTGACGAGATCCAGCACTGACGGGATCCGGCACTGGCGGCCGGACACCGACCATCGGCGGCGCTGACGCCGCCCGCCCCGGGCCTTCCCCGCTCCGCCTTGCGAAAATTGCGCACCGCGCAGGGATCACCGGCCGGTCTCAATTCCCTTTCGCTCCGGAAAAGCGAGCGACGCCGACACGCCTGAGCTAACTCACGAAGGGGGTGCGGCGCCCGGGCGTCCACGACCATGGAGGCGTCCACGGGACGGATGAGCCGGGCCGCGAAGCGGCGGACGCGGAGAAAAGTGCCCCGAGTGGGATTCGAACCCACACTTGATGGTGTTTGAGACCATTTCCTCTGCCGTTGGGATATCGGGGCTCAGGTCCGGATAAACCGGACATCTGTGTTGCGTCGGCCTTGCGGTGCCGTGGCAGGGGCGGCTCCGGACCAGGGTAGCGGGTTTCGATAGGCTCATGCGCGTGGAGAGCGCTCGGCGAGTTGTCATCGCGGAAGACGAGGCCCTGATCCGGCTCGACCTGAAGGAGATGCTCCAGGAGGACGGCTACGACGTCGTCGGTGAGGCGGGGGACGGCGAGACGGCCGTGCGGCTCGCCGCCGAGCGCCGTCCCGACCTCGTGATCCTCGACGTCAAGATGCCCGTCCTGGACGGGATCTCCGCGGCCGAGCGGATCTCCGCCGACCGGATCGCCCCGGTGGTGATCCTCACGGCGTTCTCGCAGCGCGAGCTCGTCCAGCGGGCGACGGACGCGGGCGCGATGGCCTACCTCGTCAAGCCGTTCTCCAAGGCCGACCTCGCGCCCGCCATCGAGATGGCGGTCAGCCGGTACACCGAGCTGCGCGCGCTGGAGGCCGAGGTCGCGGGCCTCCAGGAGCGGCTGGAGACGCGCAAGGTCGTCGACCGCGCGAAGGGGCTGCTGCAGGAGGCGCACGGCTGGTCCGAGCCGGAGGCGTTCCGGTGGATCCAGAAGACCTCCATGGACCGCAGGCTCACGATGCGGGCCGTCGCGGAGGCGGTCGTCGCGGGCGCGACCGGGGGCTCCTCCCCGGGCCGGGACGAGCCCGCCGCGGGCTGACCGCGGGTTGACCCCATATCGCTGTCATCCGGCCCGTTGTCAAGGCCCATTCCCGACATCCCAGACTGGCCCGGAATGCTTACTCTGGGTAATCATGCCTGGCAACGCCGGGAATGGGATGAGCACAGGGGAGTAACGAACGAGTAACCCTTCTATCCGGGGGGCCTGCTCTGAGGCGGGTCAACGGTGTACGACATAGCTGATCCCCGAGTGACCGATTTCTCCATCCGAGGGCGTCGGCGTCGGGGCATGACTCGTACCCGATCCTCTCCCGGATCCGGATGGAAAGGTTGGGCACCTTGCGGCGCAACAAGATGAGGATCACCGGCGCGCTGGCGGTGAGCGCGGTTCTCGCGCTGAGCGCCGTGGCTTGTGGCGGAGACGACAAGGACTCCGGCGGCGGCGGTGGCAACGAGGTCACCATCGGGTTCATGGGCGACCTGACCGGTGAGAACTCGGGCCTCGTGATCCCGCCCTGGCAGGGCGCGCAGCTGGCCGTCGAGCAGTACAACGCGACGAACCCCAAGGTCAAGATCAAGCTCAAGAAGTACGACAGCCAGGGCAAGCCGGAGCAGGCGACGACGCTGGCGCAGGGCGCGGTCAAGAACGACAAGATCGTGGGCCTGATCGGCCCGGCCTTCTCGGGTGAGTCGCAGAGCGTCGCGCCGATCCTCGAAGAGGCGAAGATCCCGAGCGTCACGCCGTCCGCGACGAACGTGACGCTGGCGGAGAAGGGCTGGAAGTACTGGCACCGCGTGGTCGCCGACGACGCCGTGCAGAGCGCCGGCGCCGCGAACTTCCTGACCAAGGCGGCCGCGGCGAAGAAGATCTTCACCGTGTCCGACAACCAGGACTACGGCAAGGGCCTCGCCGACGCCATCGCGAAGGCGGCCGGCGGCGCGGGCGCGCAGACCCAGTCCGACGCGGTCGACGACAAGGCGACGGACTACTCCTCCACCGTCAACAAGATCAACCAGTTCAAGCCGGACGCGGTCTACTTCGGCGGCTACTACGCGGTCGCGGGACGCCTCTTCAAGCAGCTCCGCGAGGGCGGCTACAAGGGCAAGATGATGTCCGGCGACGGCTCGCTCGCCACCGGCCTGATCGAGGGCGCGGGCGAGAAGAACGCGCAGGGCGCGCTGCTGAGCTGCGGCTGCCTCATCGACGCCGAGGGCAAGACGAACGAGAAGGCCAAGAAGTTCGCCACCGACTACAAGGCGAAGTTCGGCTCCGACGTCGCGATCTACTCGACCGAGGGCTTCGACGCGGCCAGCACGTTCATCGAGGCGCTCAAGGCCGGCAAGTCCGAGCCCGAGGACATCAACGCCTTCCTGAAGACCGTGGACTTCCAGGGCGTCGGGAAGCAGATCAAGTTCGACGCCAACGGCGAGCTCGCCGCGCAGGACATCTTCATCTACGAGGTGAAGGGCAACCTCCTGCCGCTGCTCGGCAACAGCAACGAGGCCAAGCCGACCGCGTAGGCGTCACGGACGCCCACGACGAACCGTCCCCGTTCCGGGGGCCCCTGATGGCGCGGGAGCGGGAGCGCTACAGCGCTCCCGCTCCTTTTCACAAAGGCGACCGAAGGTGCTCGACGACTTCATCAATCAATTCTGGCCGTCGACCATCGACGGGCTTGCGCTGGGCGCGATCTACGCCCTGCTTGCCCTGGGCTACACGATGGTCTACGGCGTCCTCCGCCTGATCAACTTCGCACATGCCGACGTCTTCATGGTCGGGACTTTCGCGGCGCTCTGGTCCGTCCGGACCCTCGGCGTCTCCGACGTGGGCGGCTTCGCCCTGATCGGCGTGGTGGTGCTCATGGCGGTCGTCGCCGGCGCCGTCGCGGGCGGCGGCGCGATGCTCCTGGAGGTGACGGCCTACCGGCCGCTCCGCAAACGGGGGGCGTCGCGACTCGCGGCGCTGATCTCCGCCATCGGCGCGTCGATCTTCATCCAGCAGCTCATGGGCGCGGTCGTGGTCCACCGGGTGTTCGGCACCTCGAAGGAGGGCGGGAAGCTCGACGTCAACGAGCATTTCAAGAAGCTCTCCGACGTGGTGGACGTCGGCCCGATCCTCATCCGCAACGACCAGCTCCTCGTCTTCGTCGGCGCGGTGCTGATGATGGTCGCGCTGGACCAGTTCGTGAACCGGACGAAACTCGGCCGCGGCATCCGCTCCACCGCCCAGGACCCGGAGACCGCGGTCCTCATGGGCGTCAACATCGACCGCGTCGTGTCCACGACGTTCCTCGTCGGCGGCATCATGGCGGGCGTCGCCGCGGCGCTGTACTTCCTGCGCTTCGAGAGCACCAACTACTTCGTCGGGTTCCTGCTCGGCATCAAGGCGTTCACGGCCGCGGTGCTCGGCGGCATCGGCAACATCCGCGGCGCCCTGGTCGGCGGCTTCACGCTCGGGCTGCTGGAGATGTACGGGTCGAGCCTGTTCGGGTCGCAGTGGCGCGACGTCGTCGCCTTCTCCTTGCTGATCCTCGTCCTGATGTTCCGTCCCACCGGCATCCTCGGTGAGTCCCTCCAGCAGGCGCGCGCATGAACCTCACGAAGAACGGAAACGGAAACGACGGTCCGGGCGGCCTCCGGGCGGCCCGCGACAGACTGTCCCTCGACCCGCTCCGCAACGCGTGGTCGACCGCTCCCGGCCCGGTCCGCTGGGCCGTGTACCTCCTGCTCGTCATCGGCGGGCTGCTCCTGCCGAACCAGGCGATCGGCGAGTTCATGGCGCCGAGCGGCAGCGACTGGCCGTCCATGCTCAGCAACCAGATCGCGATCTACGTGCTCCTCGCCCTCGGCCTGAACGTGGTGGTCGGCATGGCCGGCCTCCTCGACCTCGGGTACGTGGCGTTCTACGCGGTCGGCGGCTACACGATGGCGATCTTCGCCACGAAGTACGGCTGGTCGTTCTGGGAGTCGCTCTTCCTCGCGATCGCGTTCGCGGGCCTGTCCGGGCTGATCCTCGGCGCGCCGACGCTGCGGCTGCGCGGCGACTACCTGGCGATCGTCACGCTCGGCTTCGGTGAGATCGTCAAGCGGACGGCGAACAACAGCTCCTACGTGAACGGTCCGCGCGGCGTGCAGGGCATCCCGCACCCGCCGACCCTGTCGGAGTTCGAGATCTTCGGCGTCCAGCCGCTCAAGTACGGGCTGCTGGACTCGCGGCCGTACTACTACCTGCTCCTGCTGTTCATCATCATCGCGATCATCTTCGTGAAGCGGCTCGAGCGGTCCAGGGTGGGCCGCGCGTGGGCCTCGATCCGCGAGGACGAGGACGCGGCCGAGCTGATGGGCGTCCCGACGTTCAAGTTCAAGCTGGCCGCGTTCGCGATCGGCGCGGCGATCGGCGGCAGCGGCGGCGTCGTGTTCGCCTCGCAGCAGACGTCGATCAACCCGCAGAACTTCGAGTTCCTCGTGTCGGCGCTGATCCTCGCCGGCGTCGTGCTCGGCGGCTCCGGCAACATCCCCGGCGTCATGCTCGGCGCCGCGGTGCTCGCCTGGCTCCCCGAGCGGTTCCGCGGCCTGTCCGACTACCGGATGCTGATCTTCGGCGCCGCGCTGGTGCTCATGATGATCTTCCGTCCGGAGGGCCTGTGGCCGTCCCGGCAGCGCAAGGCCGAGCTGGCCGAGGGCACCGGCGGCATGGGCAGCATGGGAGCCGAGGTGGCCGGGCCCGGTCAGACCGTCACGGCGGAGGAGGGCAAGTGAGCCTGGACAAGGGCGCCGCGGCGGGCGCCGGGACCGGCGCCGGGAAGGCCGCCGCGCCCGTGCTGGAGCTGCGGGACGTCGTCATGCGGTTCGGCGGCGTCGTCGCGCTCAACAAGGTGAACCTCACGATCGGCCAGGGCGACATCTTCGCGCTGATCGGCCCGAACGGGGCCGGGAAGACGACGGTGTTCAACGTCACCACCGGCGTGTACAAGCCGACCGAGGGCGAGGTCGTCTTCGGCGGCAAGCGCATCGACGGCAAGAAGCGGTACGCCGTCACGAAGCTCGGGGTGGCGCGGACGTTCCAGAACGTCCGGCTGTTCCACAACATGACGGCGGTCGAGAACGTCCTCGTCGGAACGGACGCCCACCACCGGACGGGCTTCGTCGGCGCGGCGCTCGGCCTGCCCTGGCACCGCAAGGAGGAGCGCCAGGGCCGGGAGAAGGCCCGCGAGCTGCTGGAGCTCGTGGGCATCCCGCACCGCGGCGAGGAGGCGGCGAAGAACCTCCCGTACGGCGACCAGCGGCGGCTGGAGATCGCGCGGGCGCTCGCCACCGATCCGCGGCTGCTGCTGCTGGACGAGCCCGCCGCCGGCATGAACCCGGCGGAGAAGGTCGCCCTGCAGGAGCTCATCCGCAAGATCCGCGACACGGGCGTGACGGTCCTGCTGAT
Source organism: Actinomadura syzygii (assembly GCF_008085905.1). GTDB lineage: Bacteria > Actinomycetota > Actinomycetes > Streptosporangiales > Streptosporangiaceae > Spirillospora > Spirillospora syzygii. The sequence continues at coordinate 284,092 of NZ_VSFF01000011.1, forward strand.
CGAGCACGACATGAGCCTCGTGATGGGGATCAGCGACCGGGTCGCGGTCCTGGACTTCGGCCAGAAGATCGCGGACGGGCTGCCCGCCGAGGTGCAGAACGACCCGCGCGTCATCGAGGCGTACCTGGGGGCTCCCGCCGATGCTTCTTGAGATCAAGGACATCCACGTCCACTACGGAAAGATCGCGGCGATCAAGGGCATCTCCGCGTCGGTCGACCAGGGTGAGATCGTCACGCTGATCGGCGCGAACGGCGCGGGGAAGACGACGACGCTGAAGACGATCTCCGGGCTGCGCTCGCTGTCGCGCGGGTCGATCCACTTCGACGGTCGCGACATCAGCGGCATGCAGGGGCACAAGCGCGTGCGCGTCGGCATCGGGCAGGCGCCCGAGGGACGCGGCGTCTTCCCCGGCATGACCGTCGAGGAGAACCTCCTCATGGGCGCCTACGCCCGCAAGGACGACCCGTCCAAGGAACTGGCCGAGGCGTACGAGCTGTTCCCGCGGCTCGCCGAGCGCCGCAGGCAGGCCGGCGGCACCATGTCCGGGGGCGAGCAGCAGATGCTCGCCATCGGCCGGGCGCTGATGGCCAAGCCCAAGGTGCTCCTGCTGGACGAGCCGTCCATGGGGCTCGCGCCCATGCTCGTCCAGCAGATCTTCACGATCATCCAGGAGATCAACCGGCGCGGCACGACGGTGCTGCTGGTGGAGCAGAACGCCCAGCAGGCGCTCCAGATCGCGCACCGCGCGTACGTGCTGGAGACCGGCCGGGTGGTGAAGTCGGCGCCCGCCGCCGAGCTGCTCGACGACCCGCAGGTCCGCGCCGCGTACCTGGGCGGCGACCTGGGCGACGCCGCGGGCGCGCCCGCCGAGGACGCGCCGCCGGAGGACGCCGGATAGCCGTTCGCCGCGCGCGCCCGCCGGATCCACGTGGATCCGGCGGGCGCGCGCTTTCCCGCGTCTTCTCGCGTCTCCGCGCCCTAGGGCAGCTCGATCTCGGCGGGCGCGGGCTGGCTGACCGCGCCGACCGGCGGCGAGCCGTAGAGCCGGACGGCCTTCGCCTTCGCGCCGCGCGGGACGTCGAACCACAGGTCGAACTCGACGCGCATGGACGCCCCGACCGACAGCCGCTCCGGCTGCCGTTTGATCATCGTGGCGTTGACGTCGGGGGAGTGGACCTTGCCGTCGGCGGTGACGAGCCGCTGCTTCCAGGTGTCGAAGACCTGGATGTCGCGCCCGGTGTTGACCGCGAGGAGGCGGATGCGGGTGAAGGCGCCCTTGGCGTCCATCGCGGCGTGGGTGCCCATCACGTCCGTCATGCCCTGCCGGAAGCCGATGACGGTGAAGCTCGTGTCGGCGCTGCGTCCCGTCCTGCCCTCGGGGACGGCCTCGCCCTCGCGGGCCGTCTCGGCCGGGATCCTGTAGGCGGGCGGCGCCTTGGCGTGCCCGGACCCCGAGCAGCCCGCCAGGGCCGCGGCGAGGCCGAGCGCGAGTGCGAGTGCGAAGGCGAGTGCGAGCGCGGCGGGTGCGCGGCCGGCGCGTGGCCGTGTCCCGAGGACGTGCGTGCTACGGGAGGGCATGTCCGGAACGTACGGCGGAACGCGGCACGGGTGAACGCGGCGGGGCGTTTCGCAACGCAACCGCAACCACTGTCGGCCTTACACCGGTGTCGGCATGTCTGGCGTCCGGCGCGTCCGGGCCCGGACATGCGTTGACCCGGGATCACCTTTGGGGCCGTACGAACCTTCCCCGGGCGCGTACGTTGTCTACTCGGTGATCCCGGGCCGTTCCGTGCCACGCTACAGACCTCGGGCGGCGCATCGCAAAGAAAGTCCGGATCGTACCGTTTCAACCCGATCGGTCGTCCGGACCGGTCCGGTCAGCCGCCGGGGGCGTCGCGGAGCATGCAGGTCAGGCGGGCGGTGCAGATCCGCCGGTCCCGGTCGTCGGTGAGGACGATCTCGTAGGTGGCGAGCGTCCGGCCGCCGTGCGTGCGGGTCGCGACGCCCGTCACGTGCCCCTCGGTCGCCGACCGGTGGTGGGTGGCGTTGATCTCGACGCCGACCGCGATCCGCCCCGGGCCCGCGTGCAGCGCTGCGCCGAGGGACCCGAGCGACTCCGCGAGGACGCACGACGCGCCCCCGTGCAGCAGCCCGTACGGCTGGGTGTTGCCCTTCACCGGCATCCGTCCGACGACCCGCTCCGGGGACGCCTCCAGGACCTCGACCCCCATGGTCTTCGCCAGGTCGCCGTACTGGTCGGCCCCGGCGTTCGTCGCGGCGCCGTCCCGGGGGGCCGCGCCGTCCGTCTCAGTCACTTACACCCTGCCTTTCCTGGGGGGCGACCCCGGAGGCCGGGAGACACCGGCCTCAGCGAAACTGTCGTGGTCGCAGACTAGAGTCCTCGTGTGGCGACGACAGCGACGACCCCTGACAAGCGTGACCGGCTCCTTCTGCTCGACGGGCACTCCCTGGCCTACCGGGCGTTCTTCGCCTTGCCCGTGGAGAACTTCTCAACGTCCGACGGGCAGCCGACCAACGCCGTGTACGGCTTCACCTCGATGCTCATCAACGTCCTGCGCGACGAGCAGCCCACGCACATCGCGGTGGCGTTCGACCGCTCCGAGCCGACGTTCCGGCACGAGCAGTACGTCGAGTACAAGGCGGGCCGCCAGAAGGCGCCCGACGAGTTCCGCAGCCAGGTCAGCCTGATCTTCGAGGTGCTGGACGCGCTGCGCGTCCCGCGCCTCTCGGTCGCCGGGTTCGAGGCCGACGACATCATCGCCACGCTGTCCGTCCAGGCCGTCGCCGCGGGCATGCGGACGCTCATCGTCACCGGCGACCGCGACGCCTTCCAGCTCGTCAACGACGACGTCACGGTCCTGTACCCGGTCCGCGGCGTCTCCGAGCTCTCCCGGATGGACCCGGCCGCCGTCCAGGCCCGCTACGGCGTCCCGCCCGAGCGGTACCGCGAGCTCGCCGCGCTCGTCGGGGAGAGCAGCGACAACCTCCCCGGCGTCCCCGGCGTCGGCCCGAAGACCGCCGCGAAGTGGCTCGCCAAGTACGGCGACCTCGACGCGCTCGTCGCCCGCGTCGAGGAGATCAAGGGCAAGGCGGGCGACAGCCTGCGCGAGCACCTCGCCGGCGTGCTGCGCAACCAGCAGCTCAACAAGCTCGACACCGGGGTCGGCCTCGAACTGACGCCGCCGCAGCTCGCCATGGGCCAGTGGGACCGCGACGAGATCCACACCCTGTTCGACTCGCTGCAGTTCCGCGTCCTGCGCGAGCGGCTGTACGCGACGCTGTCGACCGCCGAGCCGGAGGCCGACGAGGGCTTCGACGTCCAGGTCGACGCGCTGGAGCCCGGCGCGCTCGGCGCCTGGCTGGAGGCCGGCTCCGGCGACCGGCTCGGCGTCGCCGTCACCGGCACGTGGGGGCGCGGCACCGGCGAGATCACCGCGCTGGCGCTCGCGTCCAAGGACGGTCCGGCCGTCCACCTCGACCCCGCCGAGCTGATCGAGGACGACGAGCGCGCGCTCGCCGCCTACCTCGCCGACCCGAAGCGCCCGAAGGCGATCCACGAGGCGAAGGGGCCGATGCTGGCGCTCGCCGCCCGCGGCCTCACCCTCGCGGGCGTCACCAGCGACACCGCGCTCGCCGCCTACCTCGCCCTGCCCGGCCAGCGGACGTTCGACCTCGCCGACCTCGCCCTCCGCTACCTGCACCGCGAGCTGCGCACCGAGAGCGAGGACAACGGGCAGCTCACCCTCGACGGCTCCGGCGAGGAGGAGGCCGCCGAGGCGCTCGCCGTGCGCGCCCGCGCCGTCACCGAGCTGGCCGACGTCCTCGACCGCGACCTCGACAAGCGCGGCGCGACCCGGCTGCTGCACGAGGTGGAGCTGCCGCTCGTCGGCGTCCTCGCGGGCATGGAGCGAGCCGGGATCGCCGTCGACAACGACCACCTCGCGGGCATGTCGGCCTCGTTCGGCGGCGAGGTCAAGGAGCAGGAGCAGGCGGCCCACGCGGCGGTCGGCCACGAGTTCAACCTCGGGTCGCCGAAGCAGGTGCAGCAGGTCCTGTTCGACGAGCTGAACCTGCCGAAGACCAAGCGGACCAAGACCGGCTACACCACCGACTCCGAGGCCCTCACCAACCTGCTGGAGAAGGAGCCGCACCCCGTCCTGGAGCGCATCCTCCGGTGGCGCGAGGTCGCCAAGCTCAAGAGCATCGTCGACTCGCTCATCCCGATGGCCGACGACGCCGGGCGCATCCACACCACGTTCAACCAGATGATCGCCGCGACGGGGCGGCTGTCGTCCACCGACCCGAACCTGCAGAACATCCCCATCCGGACGGCGGAAGGACGCCAGATCCGCGAGGGCTTCGTCGTGGGCGAGGGCTACGAGTCGCTCCTCACCGCCGACTACTCGCAGATCGAGCTGCGCATCATGGCGCACCTCTCCGAGGACGCCGCGCTCCTGGAGGCGTTCGGCTCCGGCGCCGACTTCCACACCATCACCGCGTCCCGGGTGTTCGGGCTGCCGCCCGACCAGATCGACTCCGAGCTGCGCGCCCGGATCAAGGCGATGAACTACGGCCTCGCCTACGGCCTGTCGGAGTACGGCCTGTCGCAGCAGCTCCGCATCCCACCCGCCGAGGCCCGCGAGCTGATGACCGAGTACTTCGAGCAGTTCGGCGGCGTCCGCGACTACCTGCGCGACATCGTCGGCAAGGCCCGCCACGACGGCTACACCGAGACCATCCTCGGCCGCCGCCGCTACCTGCCCGACCTGAACTCAGACAACCGGCAGCGCCGCGAGATGGCCGAGCGGATGGCCCTCAACGCGCCGATCCAGGGCTCGGCCGCCGACATCATCAAGGTCGCCAGTCTGAACGTCGACCGCGCGCTGAACGCGGCGGGCCTCACGTCCCGGATGCTCCTCCAGGTCCACGACGAACTGGTCTTCGAGGTGGCCCCCGGCGAACTGGACGACCTCAAGACCTTGGTGAGCAAGGAGATGGCGAGCGCCTACGAACTCCAAGCCCCCCTGAGCGTCTCCATGGGCACCGGCCGCACCTGGCAAGAAGCAGCCCACTAGCCCAGGACAACCGCCGAAAGACGGGCCGTTTCCCGAGCCGCGAACGCGGACCGGGAAACGGCCCGTCGTGCGCCACGGGGGTTCCAGAGGGTGCCCGCCTGGGTGTATTCACCTCCCTGGATAAACAACCATCTTGGGGGTAGGCGAGCGGGTGTCCGTGGATGTCCGGAGGGTCGTACGCTGTCCACCGGGTCCTGTCAGGTCGCTCGGCGGGGGGGTAGCGTGCCTCTGCTTCACAAGATCGCTGGAGTCGTGGTTGTCTGGGCGGTGATCCTGGGGCTCACTCTCCCCGGGCATCGGCGGGACAAGGAGCAGAGCGCTCAGCGGGCCGGTGCGGCCGTGAAAGCGCCTGCCGCTGCCCACGCGGCCAAGGCGACGGGGAAAGCCGTACCGGGTGCCTCAGGGGCGTCTGGGAGTCCTTTGCCGTCTGCGACGCCGACCGCGCCGATTCCGGCGGCGGCGCCGGGAGCGGTGGCGGTCAAGGCGAACGAGCTGGGGCAGGTCCCGGTGCTGATGTACCACCGGATCGTCCCGAAGCCGGAGATGTCGCTCGACCGGTCGACGAAGGAGCTGTACGACGAGCTGACGCGGCTCGCCAAGGGCGGCTACGTGCCGGTCACGGCGGCGGAGTTCGTCAACGGGGTGTTCAACGTCCCGGCGGGCAGGCACCCGGTGGTGCTGACCTTCGACGACAGCACGCCCGGCCATTTCGCGCTCGACGCGGCGGGCAACCCGAAGCCGGACACGGCGGTCGCGATCATCCTGCGGGTCGCGCAGGAGAACCCCGGGTTCCGTCCGACGGCGACGTTCTACCTGAACAAGGAGCTGTTCGGGATGGACGACACACAGGCCCCGGCCGGGCTGAACTGGCTGCGCCGGCACGGGTTCGAGCTGGGCAACCACACGGTGTCCCACCCGAGCCTCGCCGGGATGCCCGAGAAGCGGGTGCAGGACGAGATCGGCGGCATGGAGGACCGGATCGTCCGGCTGACGGGCGCCCACACGACGACGTTCGCCTACCCGTTCGGGGCCGTCCCGAGGAAGAAGGCGTGGGCCGAGAAGGAGAACGGCCGGTACGCCTTCCAGGGGATCTTCCTCGCCGGGTGGCGGCCGTCCATCTCGCCGTTCGACGAGGACTTCGACCGGTGGAACATCGACCGGGTCCGCTCCGAGGGCAAGATCAAGGAGAACGACTGCACCCGGTACTGCTCGACCGCGTGGTTGGAATATCTGGACAAGAACCCGGATGAGCGGTACACATCTGACGGCGATCCGAACACCGTGACGTTTCCGAGGACCGCCGAGGACCGGCTGGCCAAGGGATTCCGCGGTCGGGCGCGCGCCTACTGAGCCGACGCGCGCCGAACCGGATTGACCACGCGCGGCTGGTCCCATATCCTGATCGCTGCGCTGTGGGCCTGCGCGCCTCGGACGGAGCAGGCTCGCGCTCGGTCAGGTCGGCGACCTCGGTTCGGTTCACTGACGCGGCAGCGACCGCGTCCCATTCCGGTCTTCGGCAGGGCGGTACCGGCCCTCCGCGCATAACCCATACGACTTCCATGTCCGTACCGGAGCCAGCCGACACATGACGAGCAGCACCGAGGCCACCTCGACCACCCCGCAGGTAGCGGTCAACGACATCGGGTCCGAGGAAGCCTTCCTCGCCGCGATCGACGAGACCATCAAGTACTTCAACGACGGCGACATTGTCGAAGGCACTGTCGTCAAGGTCGATCGTGACGAGGTCCTCCTCGACATCGGCTACAAGACCGAGGGCGTCATTCCCTCGCGTGAGCTGTCCATCAAGCACGATGTCGACCCCAACGAGGTCGTCTCCGTGGGAGACCACGTCGAGGCGCTCGTCCTCCAGAAGGAGGACAAGGAGGGGCGACTGATCCTGTCCAAGAAGCGCGCTCAGTACGAGCGCGCCTGGGGCACGATCGAGAAGATCAAGGACGAGGACGGCATCGTCACGGGCACGGTCATCGAGGTCGTCAAGGGCGGCCTCATCCTCGACATCGGGCTGCGCGGCTTCCTGCCGGCGTCCCTGGTCGAGATGCGCCGCGTCCGCGACCTGCAGCCCTACGTGGGCCGCGAGCTCGAAGCCAAGATCATCGAGCTGGACAAGAACCGCAACAACGTGGTCCTGTCCCGCCGCGCCTGGCTGGAGCAGACGCAGAGCGAGGTCCGCCAGACCTTCCTCAACACCCTGCAGAAGGGCCAGGTCCGCAAGGGCGTCGTGTCCTCGATCGTCAACTTCGGCGCCTTCGTCGACCTCGGCGGCGTGGACGGGCTCGTGCACGTCTCCGAACTGTCCTGGAAGCACATCGACCACCCGTCCGAGGTGGTCGAGGTCGGCCAGGAGGTCACGGTCGAGGTCCTGGACGTCGACATGGAGCGCGAGCGGGTCTCGCTGTCGCTCAAGGCGACGCAGGAAGACCCGTGGCAGCAGTTCGCCCGCACCCACCAGATCGGGCAGGTCGTGCCCGGGCGCGTCACCAAGCTGGTGCCGTTCGGCGCGTTCGTCCGCGTCGAGGAGGGCATCGAGGGCCTGGTGCACATCTCCGAGCTGGCCGAGCGCCACGTGGAGATCCCCGAGCAGGTCGTCCAGGTCGGCGACGAGATCTTCGTGAAGATCATCGACATCGACCTCGACCGGCGCCGGATCAGCCTGTCGCTCAAGCAGGCCAACGAGGGCGCCGCCGGGATCGAGGAAGAGGACTTCGACCCGACCCTGTACGGCATGCCCGCCGAGTACGACGAGCAGGGGAACTACAAGTACCCCGAGGGCTTCGACGCCGAGACCGGCGAATGGCTGGACGGCTTCGACGAGCAGCGCGAGACCTGGGAGCGGCAGTACGCCGAGGCCCGGTCCCGCTTCGACGCCCACCGGCGGCAGATCGAGGAGGCCCGCAAGGCCGAGGCCGAGGCGGGCGCCGAGCCCGCGTCCGGCGGCGGCGGCGGGGGCGAGACCTCCTACTCCGGCGGCGGGGAGAGCGAGTCCGGTGGCGCCCTCGCCACCGACGAGGCGCTCGCCGCGCTGCGGGAGAAGCTCTCCGGCGGCCAGTGACGGAACCGTCGACCACCGCCGCGCAGCTCCATCGCGCGGCGGTGGTCGCGTTCCACCGGTGATCCAGCGGCCACGGCCGGAGGACGATCCGACCGGATCGCGCTCCGGCCGTGCTCGGCTGCGCCGGGTCCGATAGCTTTGCCGTCGTCCCCGAAGGTCCGCCCGTCCCCCGGAGCTCTCGTTCAATTGGCCAGCACAGACGCCGACGTCGGCACGAGGACCGGCGGCCCCGCCGCGGCCGGGCCGTCCATCGTCCCGCAGGGGCCGGCGCGGCTCGCGCTGATCGCGGTCACCGTCGCGGTCCTCGCGCAGACCCTGCGGTTCTCCCTACCCCAGTTCGACCACTTCGCCGACGACGCCGGGGTCGGCGCCGCCGGCGCCGCCATCCTCGCCGTGTACCTGGTGGGGTTCGCCGCGCCGCTGATCCGCCGCGCCGCGGGCCCGCGCGGGCTGCTCGCCACCGGGATCGGCGGGCTGCTCGCCGTCCGGCTGCTGGCGCAGGCGATCGACCCGCGCACCTGGCTGGCCTTCGTGGGCACCGCGGTCGGCATGATCGCGATCGCGGCGCTGTACGAGGGCGCCCGCGGCCTGTCCGGCGTCGGGTTCGCCACGGCCACCGTCGCCGGGCTGTCGATCGACACCGCGGTGCGGATGTGCTTCGCCACCTGGGACCCGGTCTGGCGCGACGGCCTCGGCCCGTGGCTCGCCTGCCTGGCGTTCGTCGGCCTCGGCGCCGCCGCGCTGTACCGCGAGCTCGCGTCCGGGCCGGTCACAGCGCCCGGGATCTCCTGGCGGGACGCGCTCGGCGCCGCCGCCTTCGGACCGTTCCTCGCCCTCCAGGTGCTGGTGCTCTCCAGCCCGGCGTTCGTGGCGTCGTCCGGCTGGCAGTCGCTGACCGGGGCGCACGTCGCGATCGTCATCGGGCAGGGGCTCGCGCTGGCGTTCCTCGCGTCCGGGCTCGCCGTCCGGGCCGTCCCGGGCGGGGTGTGCGTGCTCGGCGGGACGGTCCTCGGGGTCGGCGCGGGCGCCGCCGCCGGGACCTACGCGATCTCCGGCATCGAGATCGTCCCGATCGTGATCGTCGGGCAGGTGCTGGCCGCGTGGCTGCTCGCGGTGGCGTGCCGCGCGCCGCTGCGCCGCGCCGGGACCGGCGGGCCCGTCCGGCGGGTCGACGCGGGCGCCGCGCTCGGCGGCCTGCTGATCGTCGTGGTGCTCGTCCCGTACCAGGTCAGCGCCGTGTCGCCGCTGCCGTTCCCGAACAACCTGCTGCCCGGCCTCGCCGGGATCCTGCTCGGCGGGCTCGCCGCGATCACGGCCGCCCGCGGCGGTCCGCTGCCCGCCCGCGCGCCGGTGCGCGCCGCCGGGGCGGGGGCCGCCGCGCTCCTGCTGCTGTCCGGGACGGTCGTGTTCACCCTGGCCGCGCCGGACGGCAAGGCGCAGGCCGCGCCCGTCCCCGGCCAGGTGCGGGTGCTCAGCTACAACATCCACGACGCGGTCGACCAGTCCGGGCGGCTCGACCCCGAGGGCATCGCGCGGGTCATCGAGGGGCAGCGGGCGCAGGTCGTCCTGCTGCAGGAGGCCGGGCGCGGGTCGCTGCTGTCCGGCACCACCGACGTCGGCGTGTGGCTGTCGCGGCGCCTCGGCATGAAGCTCATCTGGGGCCCGGCCGCCGACGGCCAGTTCGGCAACGCGATCCTGACGTCGCTGCCGGTGCGCAGCTCCGGGACGGGCCGGATGCCGCGCGGCGACTGGTCGCAGATCCGCGGCTACGTGTGGGCGCGGCTCGCGGTCGGCGCGACCACCATGGACGTGTGGTCCACGCACCTTGAGGGCGGCGACGACCGGGCGGACGAGCGCCGCCGCGAGGTCGCGGCGCTGCTGCGCGCCTGGGGCGGCGCGCCGCGCACGCTGATCGGCGGCGACTTCAACGCCGGTCCCGGCAGCCGGGAGATCGCCGCGCTGACCGACGGCACCGACCTGCGCAGCGTCGCGATCGGCGACGACTCGTCCCCGACCACGTCGGAGGGTGCCCGGGTCGACTGGATCTTCGGCTCGGACGGCGTCCTCGTCACCGACTACGACGTGCCGCGCTCGGACGCGTCCAACCACTATCCGGTGGCCGTGACGGTCAGGATCGGCCGCTGACCGGACCCGCCCCGATTCCGCCGCTAGGGTCGAGCCATGAGTGAACCGACGGTCGCGATAGAGCGCGCCGGGCCGGACGACGCCGGTGAGCTGCTGACCGTCCAGCGCGCCGCCTACGTCTCGGAGGCGCAGCTGTACGGCGACCCGTTCATCCCCCCGCTGGTCGAGTCGATCGAGCAGCTCCAGAAGGTGCTCGCGGGGGACGCGGTGGTGCTGAAGGCGGTCCGGGGCACGCGGATGGTCGGGGCCGTCCGCGCGCAGTTCAGCGACCACACGTGCCTGGTGGGGCGGCTGGTCGTCGTCCCGGACATGCAGCGCCGGGGGATCGGCAGGCGGCTTCTCGTCGCGCTGGAGGACGAGGTCGCGGGCCGCGCCGACGCCTGCGTGCTGTTCACGGGCCACCTGAGCGACTCGAACCTGGGCCTGTACCGCAAGCTCGGCTACGCCGAGACGCACCGGGAGCGGGTCGCGGCGCATCTGACGCTCGTCCACATGCGCAAACCCCTCGTCCCGGCGGAGACGGCCTGACGGCTAGGGTGAGCCCGTGCTGAAAGTGGGACTGACCGGCGGGATCGGCTCGGGCAAGAGCGAGGTGTCGGCCCTCCTGCGCGCACGCGGAGCCGTGGTCATCGACGCCGACCGGATCGCCCGCGAGGTGGTGGAGCCGGGCACGCCGGGCCTCGCCGCCGTCGTCGCGGAGTTCGGCGAGGACGTGCTGCTGCCGTCCGGCGGCCTCGACCGGGAGAGGCTCGGCCGGATCGTGTTCGCCGACCCGGAGCGGCTCGCGGCGCTGAACGCGATCGTCCATCCGCTGGTGGGGGAGCGGACGGAGGAGCTGATGGCCGCCGCTCCCGCCGGCGCCGTCGTGGTCTACGACGTGCCGCTCCTCGCGGAGAACGGGCTGGCGTCCATGTACGACGAGGTCGTGGTCGTGGACGCGCCCGAGGAGGTGCGGCTCGACCGGCTGGTGGCGCGGCGCGGCATGACCGAGGAAGACGCCCGCGCCCGGATGGCGAACCAGGCGTCCCCAGAGGAGCGACGCGCCGTAGCGACCCGCCTCATCGACAACTCCGGCACCCTGGACGACCTGAAGAAGCAGGTCGACGCCCTCTGGGAGTCCCTGACCCGCTCCACCTGACCCGCTCCACCTGACCGGTTCCGGATGCGGCGGCCCCCTAGAAGGGGGCGTCCATGGGCAACTGGTGGACTTCGCGTAGGTAGACGTCGAGTTCCCCCGGCTCGAAGCGGCACATGGCGACGGCGTACCAGAACTCGGCGGTCGCGTTGCCCTCCCACTTGTAGCGCCCGTCGGGGGCGAACGCCGCCCAGCCCTCGGCGAGGCCCAGCAGGGTCGCGCGGCGGACGGGGGCGGCGCGGTCGGTGACGTCCCAGAGGATGATGGCGCCGTCGTCCCCGGCGGTGGCGAGGAGGGCGCCGTCCGGGCTGAACGCGGCCGACCAGACGCGGCGCGTGTGCCCGCCGGTGAGGGTGTGCAGGAGACGTCCGCTGGACGGGTCCCAGAGCCGGACGACTGTGTCGTCCCCGGCGCTGGCGAGCAGTTCCCCTGACGGGTGGAACGCGGTGCTCCAGAGGCGGCCGGTATGGCCGGTGAGGGTGTGGAGTGCCTCTCCAGTCGTCGGGTTCCAGAGCCGGACGGTGCCGTCGTTGCTCGCACTGGCGAGAGTCTCCCCGGACGGCGAGAACACCACCCGGTACACGCGGTCGCTGTGGCCGCTTAGGACCGACACCAGTTCCCCTGTGCGCGGGTGCCACAGCCGGACGAGGCCGTCGTCGCACCCGGTGGCGACCAAGGCCCCGGACGGTGCGAAGTCGATGGAGCGGACCCGGCCCTTGTGGTCGGCCAGGTTGACGATCTCGCGTCCGGTCGTCCAGTACCAGAGCCGGACGGAGTCGTCGTCGTTAGCCGTGGCGAGGACGTCTCCGGCGGGCGCGAACGCCTGCGCCCACACGTGGTCGGTCTCCGCGTTGAGTTCGCGTTGGAACTCGCCCGTCCCGGCCTGCCAGAGGTGGACGCCGCCGTCGTTGGTGGCGGTGGCGAGCTGGGAGTGGCGGGTGTTGAACGCGGCGGACGTCAGGTTGTCGGCCACGCCGCGCAGTTCGCGGACCATCCGGCCGGTCCGCGGGTCCCACAGCCGGACGAGGCCGTCGTTGCCGCTGCTGGCGAGGGTGCCGCCGTCCGGGCTGAACGTGACGCCGGTGACGCGGCGGCCGTGCCCGCGCAGGACGACGCGGCACTGCCCGGTCTCGGCGTCCCAGAGCCGCGCCGTCCCGTCGTTGCTGCTGGTGGCGAGCTGGGCGCCGTCCGGGCGGAACGCGAACGGCCACACCGCGCCGCGGTGCCCGGACAGTTCGAGGCGCTGCCGCCCGTTCGCCGGGTCCCACAGGCGGACGGACCCGGCGCTGTCGGCGGTGGCGAGCCTGCTCCCGTCCGGGCTGAACGCGGCCTGGTAGATGCCGCCGCCGTGGCCCGACAGGGTGCGGCGGTGGAGGCCGTCCTCCCAGATGCGGACGGAACCGTCGGTGTCGCCTGTCACGAGGACGTTGCCGTCCTTGTGGTAGGCGATCGCGTAGATGCGCCCGGTGTGCCCGAGGAGCTCCTGCCTGATCTCGCCTGTGCGGATGTCCCAGAGACGGATGACGCCCGCCTGGTCCCCCGCGGCGAGGAGGGAGCCGTCCGGGTGGAACACCGCGCGGAACACCGAGCCGCGGTGTCCGGTGAGTTCGCGTATGAGGGAGCCGGTGGCGAGGTCCCAGACGCGGAGGGTGCCGCCCGCGTCGCCCGTCACCATGAGCGAACCCGCCGGGTCGAACACCGCCGTGAACACGGGCGCGGTGTGCCCGGAGAGTTCGTGCAGTAGCTCGCCGGACACGATGTCCCAGACGCGGATGGTGCCGTCGGCCGCGCCCGCCGCGACGAAGTTCGCGCCGGACGGGGAACGTCCGCCCACGACTACTGGCCAGACCCCTTCCGGGTGGACGGTGAACGTGTGCGAGGTGTGGCCCGTGGCCAAGTCCCACAGCCGGACCGTCCCGTCCGCCGAGCCGCTCGCGAGGATGTTGCCGGGGGAGTCGAACGCGACCGCGTAGGCGCGGTCGGTGTGGCCTTGGAGGGTGCGCAGGGGAGTGCCCGTGATGGCGTCGCACATGAGGACGCCGCCGTCCTCGCTCCCCACGGCGAGGACCGATCCGCCCGGACTGTAGGCGAGCGGCTGGGGCAGGCGGCTCGTCTGGAAGTGGAACCCGTAGGGGACGCCGACCGCGGCGGGGGCGACCTGGATGTCGATGGGGCGGCCCGGCACGATCGCCGCCTCGCGCAGTTCGGGCGCGTCGGCGACGCGCGCGGGCAGGGCGGCGTCGACGAGGGCGGCGCGGGTCCAGTGGCTGCCGTCGACGGTGACGTCGCGCAGGTCGGCGCGGGCGAGCCGGGCCCGCGACAGGTCCGCGCCGCGGAGGTCGGCGCCGGTCAGCTTGGCCTCGTCCAGGCGGGCTCCGGCGAGGGACGCGTCGCGCAGCACGGCCCGCGACAGGTTCGCGCCGACGAGCTGCGCGTCGGTGAGGTCGGCGCCCGTCAGGTCCACTTCCTGGAGGTCGCGGTAGGAGAGGTCCTCGCCCTGGAGCCGTGCGCCGCGCAGATCGGTGCGCGCGGGGGTGCGCAGCCGTGTCGTGATGCGGATCGCGTTGGCGCGCTCGGTGTCGTCCGCGTCGGGGTCGGCGAGGACCCGTGCCGCCCAGTCCTGGCAGGTGCGGGTGTCGGCGAGGTCGCAGAGGAAGTCGACGGTGAGCTGGGTGAGCGCGCGCCTGCCCAGGGCGGACGGGGCCGCGCCGGTGGCGAACTCGTCCGCGATGTGGCGCGCGACGAGCCACTCCATCACCGATGTGTGGATGAACCCGAAGAGGCCCTCGTCGGTGCGGACGAGCAGGCTTCCGGCGCCGACCGCGTGGGTCACCTGGTGCGGCGACATGCGCCCTCCGGTGAGGCCGGTGAGGGTGTCGGCGACGTCCGCCAGCTCGGCGAGGCGCAGGAACTGCTCGTTGCCCTCCCACAGCCGCAGCGCGAGCGTGCCCACGGCGCGCCACATGTCGTCCGCCCGCAGCCCGGACGGCCCGCCCGCCCCGGCGACCCGGTCGGCCTCGTACGCCAGCCAGGACCACAGGATCTCGTGGTAGAGGTCGGCGGGGCTGACCGCGCGGCGGGCCTGCGCGACCGCGCGGAGCCTGTCCTCGGGCAGGTCCGCGATGAACGACAGCATCCGCGGGTTGGACGTCAGGGCCAGCAGCTCCTCGATCCCCGTCAGGAGGCTGAGGCGCGCGTCGGCCGTGTCCTCGTCGCCGTACCGGTTCACCAGGTACGAGCGGACCTGGAGGGGCGAGAACTCTTCCAGACTGAGGACGCGCCGGTGCGGGAGGACGCCGACCTTCTCGCCGAGGGCGGTCAGCACCTGCGCCTGCGACTTGAAGTGCTGCGTCCGGCTCGCCACCACGATCTTCGCCTTGTCCTGGGCGGCCTGGAGCAGAGTGTCGAGATGGTCGGCGGCCTGGTCGTAGGTGACGCGCGTGACCAGCTCGTCGAAGCCGTCGAACAGGAGGACGATGCGCCCCTGCCGCAGCATGTAGTGGAACGCCTTGAGGTCGATCAGCTCCTCGCCGTGGTTGGCCAGGTGTGCGGCGACGAGGCCGTCCACCGAGTGCGCCTTGTCCAGGGCACGCAGCTCGATGAGGATCGGGATGACGTGCGGCAGCTCCTCGGGGATGCGGCGGGCCAGCTCGCGCAGGGCGAACGTCTTGCCGCGTCCGAAGTCGCCCAGCAGCAGCAGGAACCGCCCGTGGTCGGCGGCGAGCAGCCGCAGCATCTCGCCGACGACGTCCTCGTGGACGTCCGTGGCCGAACGGCTCTCCTCACCGGACGGGGTCTCCGCACGGAAACGGTCGAGTTCCCGGTATCGCTGCGGGACGTACAGGGACGTCGGATAAAGGCCCCCGGCGGAGAGACGCCCCGTCTGGGACGTGACGTACTCCGACAGGTCGACCAGCCCCTGGAACTCGGTGAGGCTGCGTACTCGGATGCCGCGCCGTAGCGCGTCGTCGCGGACGGACCGCGCTGGGGCCGGACCCAGGTACACGAGTTCGGACCCGTGGTCGGTGCCGTCGGCGTGGACGTGGCGGACGAACGCGTCCACGTCCTCTTCGGTCACCTGTCCCACGTGGGCACCGATGCGGTACTGGCGGACGAAACCGTCCTCCATGTGGGTGAGGAGCAAGTGCGGTGGGTCGGACCGGCCGTCCTCGCCCGGCGCGGGGACGATCCGCCGGATGGTCGCGCGCTCGAACCGCGTCTCGCACGCCTCGGTCAGCCGGTCGAGCAGTTGCCCGGTCGGGTCGGGGACGGGGTCGACGGATGCGTTCGCCCGCGGGCCCAGCTCCGGCGAGGGCGCAGCGGGCGGCGTCTCGGCGCGAAGCGCGGGGAACGTTCCCTGGGCCTTCGACCATTCGCGTTCGAGGCGCTCTGGGCCGCGTCGTTCCGCGTCCTCTGGGATCCATCGCTCCAGGCCGTCCCGCCGCAGTACGACGGTCTGGTGGCGGCCGGGACCGAGCGTCGGAATCGATGGGACGCCATTGCCGAGCAGCGGAATCGTGCCGTAGTCCGACTCCGTTCCCTGGAAGAACAGGTTGACGTGACCGCCGAGCAGCGTCTCCACGGTCTCGGGGTCGCGCAGGGCTCTGGGCTCACCGGAAACGGGGGCGTGTTCGACCGCCGCCAGGCGCAGCCATCCCTCCTCCTCGAAATGACGCAGCCGTTCGTTGAACCAGGCGGCCTGCGCGCTGCCGACCCGTCCGTACCGGTCGGACTCGCGGTGGGTCTGCGGAAGGGTCGAGTTCAGCCCGGCGACGACGACGCGCAGGTCTGGGATGGGGAAGAGCGTCCACGGCTGGGCGCTGTCGAAGATGAGGGCGTCGATGCCCTGGTAGAACTCCTTGAACAATCCGGCGTAGTGACGCCATTTCGGCCAGTACGGGGGCTGCGGTTCGATGTCGTCTGCCTCGCAACTGGAGAAGTACGCCTGGCATGCCGCGCGCGTGACGTCGTGCGTGCCGGGGACGACGACCACTCGTTGCGCCTCCAGGCCGAGCAGGGCACGCAGGCTCGTGAGGAACGACAGCGCCTCGGCGAACTCCTTGCGGCTGCCCGAATGGGTGAGGTTCCCGGACACGACCAGCAGATCGGGACGCGGCACCCCGGAATCGGCGAGCCGCGTGACGTCGCTCCAGATGCGGTCCTGCAGTTCGACGGCCGTCGTGGGCTCGCCCGGCTCGGCGAGCGTCCGGCCGAACCGGGGCCCGGACACGTGCAGGACGCTGAGCCGCCCGCGCGGCGCGTCGGCGCCGTTCGCGGCCGGGTAGGCGGGCGCGGCCACCGGCGCCCGGCGGACGGGCCGCTCCCCGGTCGGCTCCGGCCGTCCCGACGAGCCCTCTCCGGGCCCCTCAGCGTCCTCCAGGCGGCCGGGCAGCGGGTCGCGGGACCCTGGGAGGGGGCGGCCCGCTCCGGGGAAGCCAGGGCCGTTCTGTGGGCGCGCGTGCCCGGCGAGCGCCTCGCCGATGCGCCGCATCAGCAGGCCGCGCGCCTCGTCCGGGTCGTCAATCCCCACCAGGTCGACGTAGGTGATCGTGGAGAGCAGGCCGTCGATCGGGCAGTCCTCGATGCGGACCGTGACGAGCTTGCGGGACGGGTCGTCCGGGTCGGCCCGCAGCGCCGCCATCCACTCCAGCCGCCCGTACCGCGAGCGCAGGTAGTTGCGGGACAGCACCGCGACCACCGCCTTGGCCTCCGACAAGCCGCGGTCCATGAAGTCGATGAAGTTGGTGCCGGGGACGAAGTCCCACGCCTGCATCATCGTGCGGTGCCCCGCGGCCTCCAGCTGCCAGGCGATCCACGACGCCCACCGCTCGTCCGCGGGCGAATAGCTGATGAAGAAGTCGGTCGGACGCTCCTGCCTGGTCTGGCCGCCGGGGGGTGTCATGCCGCCAGTATCGCGCGGCGCGGCCGGGAGGGCTGCCCGCCGTGCCGCCTATGGGATCATGTCGCGCGTGCCATTCCGGACCGAGACGCTGCGCCGAGCGGCACGCTCCCTGGGCGTCCTCGACTGGATCCGCGTCGGCGTGCTCGTCCTCGGCCTCGTGTTCGTCGCGACCGGCCTGCTGCCCGCCGACACGGCGCGGGCCAGCGTGGGACGGATCGCGCCCCTGCTGCTCTTCCTGTTCAGCGTCATCGTCCTCGCCGAGCTGACCAAGGAGGCGGGCGTCTTCGACGCGATCGCGCAGCGGATGGCGCGGGCCGGACGGGGGAACTACGTCGCGCTGTTCCTGCTCTGCGTCGCGTTCGCGTCGGTCACCACCGTCTTCCTCAACCTGGACACGACTGCGGTACTGCTCACTCCGGTCATGCTCGCGTTGGCTGCGCGCGCGCGGATCGCGACCCTTCCGCTGGCCATGACGACCGTCTGGCTCGCCAACACGGCCAGCCTCCTGCTGCCGGTGTCGAATCTGACCAACCTGCTGGCCGCCGACCGGGTAGCGCTGGAGACTCGCGAGTTCGCGGCCCGTATGTGGGTGCCGCAACTGGCCGTCCTCGCCGTCACCATGGTCCTGTTGTGGGTGTTCTACTGGCGGCGGCGGATGCGCGGCGCGGACGCCTACGACCCGCCGGAGCCCGCGCCCATCCGGGACCGGGTCCTGTTCTCCGCGACCGGGCTCGCCTGCCTGCTCTTCATCGGGGCGATCCTCGCGGGCGTGCACACCGGGATCCAGCTCGGCATCGCCGCGACCATCCCGGCCGTCGTGGCGGTGGGCGTGTTCGCTGTCCGCGACAGGGCCGCCCTAAAGCCGGCACTGATTCCGTGGCAGCTCATGGTGTTCGTCACGGGACTGTTCCTGGTCGTCCCCACGCTGGAGCGGTTCGGGTTGGACGACGCCATGCACGCGCTGGTAGGCGGGGACGACGGCGTCGCGGGGGCGTACAGGGCCGCGTTCTCTGGGGCGGGGCTGTCGAACGTGCTCAACAACCTTCCCGCCTACGTCGCGGGGGAGTCGGCCGTACCGGCGTCGAACAAGGAGCAGCTTCTGTCACTGCTCGTCGGGACGAATGTGGGCCCGGTCATCACGCCGTGGGGGTCCCTCGCCACGCTGCTGTGGTTCGAATGGTGCCGCCGGTGGGACGTCCGCGTCCCCATCCGCAAGTTCGTGCTCACGGGGACGGTACTGGCCGTCGCGGGCTGCGCGGCCACCGTCCCGGCGCTCCTGCTGACCGGCTGACCCGGTGGGGCGCGGGTCGGCGGCCGCGAACTCCGCCGTGGTCTCCAGGAGGCGGTCGAGCAGTTCCGGGCGCGCGGCCACGAAGCCCAGCTCGGACGGCGTCCGGTCGATGCCGAGCTCGTAGGGGCGCCCGTCCAGGCGGCGCAGTTCCGCGCCCGCCTCGGCGGCCAGCAGCGCGCCCGCGGGCAGGTCGACGATTTCGGGGAGGTAGCCGACGATCCCGTCGATGTCGCCTCGGGCGAGCATCGTCCATGCCACGAGCGGCGCCCAGAGCTGGAGCATCCGCGCGCACCGGCTCTCCAGCGCGGTGCGTAGGCCGCATGCCACCCGGTCGGTCGCGGTGACCTGGTGCCCTTGGGTCCACGCCAGGACGGGGTTGTTCTCCCGTCCCGGTCGTGGACGTTCGGCCAGGGTCACCGGGGTTCCCTCCGGGCCCAGGGCGCCCTCGCCGCGAACGGCGGACCACGTCCGTCCTGACACGGGGTCGTGGACGACGCCCAAGACGGGCTCTGCGCGCGCGCACAGCGCCAGGCCCACCGCGTAGACGGGCATGCCGATCGCCACGTTGTTGGTGCCGTCCAGCGGGTCGACGAGCCAGACCATCTCCTCGCCGGGTGCGCCGTCCAGGATCCCCGACTCCTCGGCGATGATGCGGTGACCCGGATACGCCGCGCGGATGCGCCCCAGGATCAGTTCCTCCGCGGCCGTGTCCAGCTCTGTCACGACGTCGCCGCCGGTGCCCTTGGGGCGTATCTCCAGCGGCCCGCCCATACCGGCGCTGAGCAGCGCGCCAGCCGCCTCGGCGGCGTCCACCGCGACCCTGCGGGCGGCGGCGAGATCGACGGTGGGAGCCGGTGACGGGGGTATGGGTCTCATCAGGCTCTGCCTTTCTGGGGGACGACCCCCAGACCCCCGAGGGGGAGGCCCGAAGATCCTCGCTTCGCTGCGGTCATCGGGCCTCTTCGGTCGTCGCGGCGTGGGCGGGAGCCGCGTCGGCGATGCGGCGGGCGGAGCGCCGCAGGGCCGCCGCCATGGCGGCGTCGTCGGAACGTGAACGTCGCACGTGGTGCGAGGGCGTGTCCAGGGGGCCGAGGGACAGGTCGCCGCCGCCGGGCGTCTGCCGCCCCAGCGCGACGGTCGCCGCGTCCGGGCCCTCCTCGATGAGCGTGGTGTGGAAGACGCCCGCGGGAAGCGTGTAGGAATCGCCGGTCCGATGGGTGCTGGACGGGCCGGGGGAGTACTGGACGGCGCGTCCGGTGGCCCTTAACTCGTCCACCTCGCCTTGGCTGACCACCTCGAAGACCTGCTGGACGTCCCCGCCCGCTGGGCCGGGACCCTCCTGGACGTCCATCCGCACGTTCCGGACCGTCCCGTACAGGACGAAACTGAGCAGATCCCAGCTGTGGCAGTGCACGGCGGACGTGGTGAACGGGGCGGGGCCGACCTCGGGCGTCCAGATGTGAAGGCACACCCCGAAGTCGCCGCTTCGCTCCACGGGAAGGCACACGAAACCCAGGGGGTGGCGCATTGCCGGGACGGGGGAGCGCCCCGCGGCGACGTCGTCCAGGACGCCTCCCGCCCAGGCGGGCAGCGTCCGCGGCGCCGTTCCGGCTCTGATCTCCTGGCGGATCTCCTCGTACCTCACTCGGTCACCAGTTCGCGGGAGCGGTTTCGGCAATGGTCTCGGCAGCGGGCTCGGTGGTGGTCTCGGTAGTGGTCTCGGCGGCGGGTTCGGTCTCGTCGCTCACTCGTAGGGGTCTTTGGGGCGCAGCGCCTTACGGATGATCTCGATGACGTCGCGGTCGGTGTAGCCGTGCGCGAGGTCGATCCCGATCACCTCGAACAGCTTGCGGACCTCCTCGACCGTGGGCTCGTCGTCCAGCGGGGCAAGCCGCGCCTGCTCCATGGGGACGCGGCGGGCCTGGTCCAGGCTGGTCTGCAGTTCCGCGCTGACCCAGCTGTAATAGAACTTGTTGTTGTCGATGACCAGCGCCTCACCGCGCGGGTCGTCCCGCGTGACCACGACCCGCGACGACGCCAGGTCGTACCGCAGCGTCGTCATCGTGCGGGACAGGCCGATGTCGATGTCGAGCATGGCGAACCGCTGCTTGTGCCAGCATGCCGCGAGGATCGTGGCGTACGCCTCCTTGCGGGTGCGCTCCAGCGTCCAGGGCTCGCCGGTGGCGTCCGGGCCGTCCGACACGGAGCGGCGGTGACGTGCGTACGCCTCGCAGACCTCCACGTTGGTGGGGTCGAGGATCTCCAGGCGGAACAGGAGCGTGCGCCGCTCCCTGCGCGCCGTCCCGACGCACTCGGGCAGTGTGCGCGCGCGGATGTAGGTTCCGGTGCCGCCCTTGAAGAACCACCGGTCGGTGTCGCGGCGGGCCTCTTCGAGCACGTGCGCCACCTGCGCGCCGCCGATGACCCGGACCACAGTGGTCTCGTCCAGCGCGCGCTTGGTCTCGGACAGCACGTTCTCGAAGCTCTCGATGTGGGTGAGCTTGCCGCTCAGGTCGTCCAGCGTGGACGAGGACGCGCGGAGCGTGTCCCGCACCTCGGCCTCGACGGGGATGCGGCGCCCCCGGTCGCGCAGCACGGACGTCGCGAGCAGGCCGATCACCGCGAGGATCGCGCTGTTGGTGATATCGGTCTCGTTCGGCAGCTTCACCCCGAGGCCGATCACCGCCACGGTGACGGCCAGCACCAGCGCGATCACGGCGTCGGCGTTCTTCGCGAGCCAGTTGGCGAAACGGGTCATGGTCGGCGGCTACCCCGTCCTGTGTCGGCGTCGCCGAGGGCGTTCCGGGGGCGCGCGGGGTGTCGTCCCCCCTTGGAGCACACGATCGGCGCCGTCATCGTAACCACAGGGCCTGGACGGCGGGGAAGCCCCATGGGCAGGGCGATTCGGGTGCCCTCGGAGGCTGCCGCCCATCACCCGCCGGCCCCCGCGGCCTTCCCGACTTGGACGACCGTGGGTGTCGGCGGCCCGCTATAGGCTCGTCCGCATGCGCGTGCGGGGCTGGTGGGCGACGGCATGGCCGACGCGCCGTTCGCGTGCGCTCGACGTGGTCATCGCCGTGTCGCTGGCCGCGGGCGACGGCACGTTCATGTGGTTCGCCGAGCAGAAGTTCTGGCTTCCGCCGCCCGTCGTGGCCGCGTGCAGCGCCTTTCTCGGCCTCGCCGTGGTAACGCGGCGCGTCCACCCGGTCGCCCTCGCCCTGTTCACGCTCGTCTTCGGGACGGTCACCGGCGCGGGCGTCTTCGCCGTGCTGGTCATCATGTACTCGCTCGCCGCCTACACCGCGTCCCGCCCGACGGTGGTGACCATCGCGGTGGCCGGTTACGTCGCCTCGCTCGCGTTCCCCGGGCCCACGGCCGAGAACGGCTCGTTCCTCGCGCAGGCCATGTTCGGCATCGTGTTCGTGACCGTGCCCGTCCTGCTCGGCCTCTACATGAGGGCGCGCAAGCAGCTCGTCATCTCGCTCCAAGAGCGCGCCGCGCGTTTGGAACGTGAACAGCACCTCCTCGCAGAGCGCGCGCGGGGAGAGGAGCGCACCCGCATCGCGCGGGAGATGCACGACGTGGTCGCCAACAGGATCAGCGTCATGGTCGTGCACGCGGGGGCGCTCAAGGCCATCGCCGTTCGCGACCCCGTCCGGGCGGCGGAGACCGCGACCGTCATAGGCGACATGGGGCGGCAGGCGCTGGAGGAGCTCCGCCACGTCATCGGGGTCCTGCGCCAGGGCGAGGAGGCCCTGCCCCAGGAGGCGGTGACGCTGGCGCACGTCCGCGAGCTGGTCGGGCAGTCGGGCGCGGCCGGACTGAAGGTCGAACTGGCGATCCGCGGCGAGGAGCAGCCCATGCCCGCCGCCGTCGGACGGACGGTCTACCGCCTCGTCCAGGAGGCGCTCACCAACGTGCACAAGCACGCCGGGGCCGCCGACACCCGCGTCGGCCTCGCCCTGCTGCCCGAGGCCGTCGAGGTCGAGGTGGCGAACGAGCCGCCCACCGCCCCGCCCGAGCACCGGCTGCCGAGCGGCGGGAACGGCCTGGTCGGGCTGCGCGAGCGGGTCACGGCCCTCGGCGGCAGCTTCGAGGCGGGGCCCCGCGCGGGCGGCTACGCCGTGCGGGCCCGGATCCCGCTGCCCGCGTCCTGACGGCGGGCCGGAAACCGGGTTCCGACCAGCGGGGACGCGGAATGTCGGTGGCCTTGCGTACTGTTGTGACGGCAGGGAGAAAGCCGTACCCAGGGGAGGCGACGATGCGGCCGGTCACTGATCTTCGGCGCCGCGTGGCGCCGTTCGAGGTCGTCACCGAGATGACGCCGTCGGGCGACCAGCCGCAGGCGATAGCCGAGCTCGCCGTCCGCGTCGAGGGCGGCGAGAAGGACTCGGTGCTCCTCGGCGCCACCGGCACCGGCAAGACCGCCACGATCGCGTGGCTGGTCGAGAAGGTCCAGCGGCCCCTGCTGGTCATGCAGCCGAACAAGACCCTCGCCGCGCAGTTCGCCAACGAGCTGCGCGAGATGCTGCCGAACAACGCCGTCGAGTACTTCGTCTCGTACTACGACTACTACCAGCCCGAGGCGTACATCCCGCAGACCGACACCTACATCGAGAAGGACTCCTCGATCAACGACGAGGTCGACCGGCTGCGGCACTCGGCGACCAACTCGCTGCTCACCCGCCGCGACACCGTGGTCGTCGCGTCGGTGTCGTGCATCTACGGCCTCGGCACCCCGCAGGAGTACGTCGACCGCATGGTGCGGCTGCGCGTCGGCCAGGAGATCGAGCGCGACGCCCTGCTCCGGCAGCTCGTCGGCATGCAGTACACGCGCAACGACCTCGCCTTCACCCGCGGGACGTTCCGCGTCCGCGGCGACACGATCGAGATCATCCCGCAGTACGAGGAGCTCGCCGTCCGCATCGAGATGTTCGGCGACGAGATCGAGAAGCTCGCCACCCTGCACCCGCTCACCGGCGAGCTCATCACCGAGGACGAGGAGCTCTACGTCTTCCCCGCGTCCCACTACGTCGCCGGGCCGGAGCGCATGGAGCGGGCCATCGGCGCCATCGAGACCGAGCTGGCGGACGTCCTCGCCGTGATGGAGCGGCAGGGCAAGATGCTCGAGGCGCAGCGCCTGCGGATGCGCACCAGCTACGACATCGAGATGATGCGGCAGGTCGGCACCTGCTCCGGCATCGAGAACTACTCCCGCCACATCGACGGCCGCGGCCCCGGCACCGCCCCGAACACCCTCCTCGACTACTTCCCCGAGGACTTCCTCCTCGTCGTCGACGAGTCGCACCAGACCGTCCCGCAGATCGGCGCGATGTACGAGGGCGACGCGTCCCGCAAGCGGATGCTGGTCGAGCACGGCTTCCGGCTGCCCTCCGCGATGGACAACCGCCCCCTCAAGTGGGAGGAGTTCCTCGACCGCATCGGCCAGACCGTGTACCTGTCCGCGACGCCCGGCACGTACGAGATGAACCGCGTCAAGGGCGACGTCGTCGAGCAGGTCATCCGGCCCACCGGCCTGGTCGACCCGGAGGTCGTGGTCAAGCCGACCAAGGGCCAGATCGACGACCTCATCCACGAGATCCGCGAGCGCACCGAGCGGGACGAGCGCGTCCTCGTCACCACCCTCACCAAGAAGATGGCCGAGGACCTCACCGACTACCTCCTCGAACTCGGCATCCAGGTCCGCTACCTGCACAGCGAGGTCGACACGCTGCGCCGCGTCGAGCTGCTCCGCGAGCTGCGGGCCGGCGAGTACGACGTGCTGGTCGGCATCAACCTGCTCCGCGAGGGCCTCGACCTGCCCGAGGTGTCGCTCGTCGCGATCCTGGACGCCGACAAGGAGGGCTTCCTGCGCTCCGAGACGTCGCTCATCCAGACGATCGGCCGCGCGGCCCGCAACGTGTCCGGCCAGGTGCACATGTACGCCGACACGGTCACTCCGTCGATGGAGCGCGCGATCGACGAGACGAACCGGCGCCGCGCCAAGCAGGTCGCCTACAACGAGGAGCACGGCATCAAGCCGACGGCCCTGCGCAAGCGCATCGCCGACATCCTCGACTCGCTCGCCCGCGAGGACGCCGACACCGAGACGCTGATCGGCGGCGCGGGCCGCCAGCAGAGCCGCGGCAAGGCGCCCGTTCCCGGGCTCGCGTCCCGTACCAGGGAGGTCGGACGGCACGCCGCCGACCTGGTCGGGGAGCGCCCGCGCGAGGAGCTCGAGGGCCTCATCGAGCAGATGACCGCCCAGATGCACCAGGCCGCCGCCGACCTCCAGTTCGAGCTGGCCGCCCGCCTCCGCGACGAGACGAAGGAACTGAAACGCGAACTCCGCGAAATGAAGGAGGCGGGCGTCAAGTGATCGCCCCGCGCGGGGTCAGTTGAAGGTGAGGACCACCCGGTCCTCCACCGGGCGGAAGCCGAGCCGCTGATAGATGGCGTTGCTGGTCGGGTTCGCGAGGTCGGTGAAGAGCACGACGTGCACGGCGCCCGCGTCCTGTGCCTCGCGAGTGATCGCGGCGGTGACGGCGGCGCCGTAGCCGCGGCGGCGGTGCTCCGACGGCGTGTACACGTGCGCGACCCGCGTCATCCCGGCGACGGTCGGCGACCGCCCGGCCATCGCGACGGGACGTCCGTCCTCCTCCCACAGGGTGACGCAGCCCTTGGCGACGCGCCCCTCGACCACGGCCGGGTCGATCGTGGCGTGGCCGCCGTCCCAGCTGAACGCGCCGAACCACGTCAGTACGAGGTCCCAGTCGCCCGCGCCGGCGATACGCGGGGCGCCCGCAGGCGGCGGATCCGGGACGGTCAGCTCGTCCAGCCGGTAGAGCCGCTGCCGCATCGCCACCTCGCTCGCGGCTCCGGCCCTGCTCGTCCATGCCTCGGCGAACGGCCCGGCGACGGCCTGTGGGCAGTTGGTCTCGGAGACGGCGGCGGCACGTTCGGCGAGGGCGTTCGCCAGCTCCCGCGCCGCTCGCTCCGGCATCGCGCTCAGCATCGCCGGGTACGAGCCGGTGCGCAGGAAGGTGGCGGCGACCATCCCGGCGTGCGTCCACCAGCCGAACAGCACGTCACCACGGAGGCCGGGTCCCTGTCCGAGCAGGGTGTCGAGCACGGTGAGCGGCACGGTATGCGCCACGGGATCGCTGCGGAGGAACTCGTCGGTGTGGGTGCGGAACGCGTCCAGGTCGTCAGTCAGCGTCCAAGCCATACCTCAGCATGAACCGGGCCGCACCGCCCTGCACTCGGATTTCCGGCCGGTGAGCTGATCCATGGCTTCTCCGACCGTCGGTTTATCGGGAGGACGACTTTCGGTGGGCGGCCTACGATCATGGGGTGGACGTTGAGGTGCGGGATGCGCGGCCGAACGAGCTGCCGCTCCTGGCGGCGATCGAGAACTCCGGGGACGCGATGTTCGCCGAGATCGGCATCGTGTTCCCGCCGGGTCCGACCGTGGCCGAGCTGGTGATCGACAAGGGCGGGGAGATCCTGGTGGCGGGCGACCCGCCGGTCGGGTTCGCGGTGCTCGGCGAGGTGGACGGCGCCGTCCACCTGGAGCAGATCTCGGTGCGCGGCGACCTGACGGGGCGCGGGATCGGCGTCCGGCTGCTGGACGCGGTCAAGGCCCGCGCCGCCGGACGCGGATCGCCCGGCGTGAGCCTGCTGACGTTCCAGGACGTCCCGTGGAACGCCCCCTGGTACGCCGCGCACGGGTTCGAGGAGCTGCTCGAGGAGCGCTGGGGGCCGGGCATCCGCGCGTACTGGGAGGCGGAGATCGAGGAGGGCCTCCACGTGCTCGGACCCAGGCTCGTCATGTGGGCTCCGACCCCCGCCCGTTAGTGATCTACAACGTAAAGGCGGGAACCCGGATGCCGCCCGGAACGTCTCGCCCATGGACGGTACGAGGAGGATAATGATCAACCCGGGGGCATGGGCGCGGGACCGCTTCGGCGAGCGGGGGCTCGCGCTCCTCCTGCTGGCGGGCCTGCTCGCGCTGGCGGTCGTGCCGCTGGTGGCGCTGCCCGCCACGCGGTGCAAGGTCTTCGGCGCGGGCTGTCCCGGGCCCGAGCCCGAGGTGATCGCCGATCCGGTCGCCGCGAAGCAGGCGCCGACGCCGCTGGAGGCGGCCACGAACGGCGCGTACGTGGCGCTCGGCGACTCCTACTCCGCGGGCGTCGGCGCGGAGGCGACCGTGGCCGACCGCAACCCGCTCAACCGGTGCCACCGGACGTCCAAGGCGTACTACCACGAGGTCTCCCAGGCGTTCCGGTTCGCGCGGGGCAGCGCGTTCTGGGCCTGCTCGGGCGCGACGATCCAGGACTTCCGCGGCGGGCGCGGCGGCGAGCCGTCCCAGCTCGGCCGCCTCGGCGCCGACACGAGCCTGGTCACGCTGAGCATCGGCGGCAACGACGTCGGGTTCGCCAAGGTCCTCGCCGGGTGCGTGGTCAGGCTGCCGTGGAGCAAGAGTTGCACCGGGCAGGGCGAGGACGTCGCCGGCCGCCTGGCCGCGCTCCGGCAGACACTGCCCGGCCTGCTGGACGACATCCGCGCCAGGGCGCCCCGCGCGAGGGTGATCGTGATGGGTTACCCGAAGGCGTTCTCCGAGGTCAACGGGGTGGGCGGGGACAACATCAGCGTGTCCGACCAGCGCTGGTTGAACGCGCGGGCCTACGACCTCGGACGGCTCGTCCAGCAGTCGGCGGCGGAGGCGGACGCGCGGATCGCCGCCCGCCACGGCCAGGGCAGCGTCGAGTACGTCGACGCCTACAGCGCGTTCGCCGGGCACGAGGTGGGCAGCGGCGCCCCGTACATGAACGGCCTGCTGCTGAACCTGTCGGCCCTCGAAGCCGAGCCGCGCAGCTACCACCCGACCGCCGCGGGGCAGCACGCGCTCGCCGAACTGTTCATCGAGCAGGTCAAGAAGGGGCCCGGCCGTCCTCTGACCTAGGGGCCGCGCGCGTGGCGTGCGCGGCGAAGGACGCCTCGACGTCGTCCTGGGTGATCTCGGGGCGCGGGATGCCGAGCGGGCCGTCGGCGGCGAGCGCGGTCACGAAGATCGCGATCTGCCGCTCGGCCGCCAGCGGCCGGTTCGGGCCGTGCGCCAGGGCCTGGGTGACGAGGGCGGAGAAGACGATGACGTCGGTGGCGTTGACGTCCGTGCGGACGGTGCCGTCCGTCCGGCCGCGCGCGAGGAAGGCGTCCAGCAGCCGGTAGATCGTCCGGCGGGCGCGGACGGCCTCGGGGCTCGTCAGCGGCGGCGCCCCGCGCAGCGGCAGGACGAGTTGGTCGCCGACGGCGAGGCAGCGCGCGAGGTAGTCGGCGATGGCGTCGCGTCCCGTCCGGTCCTGGGCGTCGATCTCCTCCAGGATGCCGACGAGCAGGTCGTAGGCGCGGTGTTCGAGATCGTGCAGGAGGGCTTGGCGGTCCGGGTACCTGCGGTAGAGGGTGCCGACGCCGACGCCCGCCTCGGCGGCGATGGCGGCGAGCGGGACGTTGCGGCCGTCCCGGAGCATCGCGGTGACGGCGGCGGCGAGGAGCCGTTCGCGGTTGGCCCCCGCGTCCCGCCGGGGACGGCGCGTCCGGCGAGGAGCGGCCTCCTCGTGCGCTGGTGGTTCGTTCGTCCTGGCCACGCATGCCTTCCTCGGGGCGAGTTTCCGGATCAACCGTAATCGCGCCGCACACCCCTGAGCGTTCCCCGGGGAATCAACCGCGCGCTGGCCACGTTAAGCGGACGAAATATTCCGCTAAGGAGAAGTCGTCATGAGCATTCCGTACCTGGCCCAGGCAGGGGAGCAGCAGAAGCTCGAATGGCTGGACGGCGGCACGTTCGCCGTCCTGCTGGACGCGGCCGCGACGGACGGGCAGGTGACCGTCGGACGCTTCGACGTCTCCAAGGGGGAGGCGCCGCCGTTCCACATGCACACCCGCGAGGACGAGATCTTCCTCCTGATCGAGGGCAGCGCGCTGCTGTGGGTGGGAGACGAGGAGATGGAACTGTCCGAGGGCGGCATCGGGTACCTGCCGCGGAACATTCCGCACGGCTACCGGATCACGTCCGACCACGCCGACCTGCTGATGATCGCCACGCCGGGCGGGATCGAGGGCATGTTCCGGCAGGCCGGGCGCGACCGGTCGGCGCCGCGTCCGGACGGGTTCGAGATCGCGCCGGAGGTGCTCGCCGCCGCGGCCGACGCCTACGGCCAGGTCGTCGTCGGCCCGGCGCGCTGACCCGCGCGGCCGGGATCAGCGCGGGAGGGCGCGTTCCACGGCGAGCGCCACCAGGTCGTGGACGTCCTCGTCGGAGAACACGCCCGGCAGGGTGAGGTGTTCGACGATGAGCCAGTTCAGCGCCAGGTAGAGCAGGCGCACCGAGGTGGCGTCGCCGGGGAGGCCGGAGGCGAGGTGCTGGGCGACGTTGGTGTCGACGTCCGCGCGGACGCGTTCGGTCAGGACGGCGCGCAGGTCGGGACGCCGGGTCGCCTCCAGCCGCAGTTCGAGCAGCGCGAGGTAGCCGGTGCGGAACTCGGAGATCCGGCCGACCGTCTCGCGCAGCACCTCGACGACCTTGGCGAGGTCGCGCGGCCCGGTGGACATCCCGGCGAGGGTGCGGGCGTCCGGCTGGAGCCGCTCGTAGATCCGGCCGCCCGCCTGGGTGAGCAGGTCGTCCCGGTTGGCGAAGTAGTTGGACGCGGTGCCGACCGGCACGCCCGCCTCGGCGTCGACCGCGCGGAACGTCAGCCCGCGCGCGCCCTCCCTGGCGAGCACCTCGATGGCGGCGTCGACGAGGGCGGTCCGCCGCTCGGTGTTACGGCGCATGTTGACACCACTCCATCCGTAGTACTAAGTTCAAACCACTTCAGTCAGAGTACTACGAACGGAGTGTTAATACATGCGAAAGCTCGTCTACTACATCGGTGTCAGTATCGATGGCTACATCGCCGGTCCCGGCGGCGAGATCGACCTCTACCCGCTGGGGCAGGACATGGCGGCGTGGATCAACGAGCGGTACCCGGAGACCATCCCCACCCACGTCCGCGGGCAGGTCGGCTTGGAGGACGCCCCGAACAGGCGGTTCGACACGCTGGTGATGGGGCTCGGCACCTACCGACCCGCGCTCGACATCGGTGTGACCAGCCCTTACGCGCACATCCGGCAGTACGTCGCGTCCACGTCCCTGGACGAGATCGCCGACCCGTCCGTGGAGTTGGTCAGGGACGGGCTCTCCGTCGTCCGCGAACTGAAGGCCGAGGACGGCGACAAGGACGTCTGGCTCTGCGGCGGCGGCGGGCTCGCGGCGGCCGTCCTCTCCGAGATCGACGAGCTGATCGTCAAGAGCTATCCGGTGGTGGCGGGGGACGGGGTCCCCGCGTTCGCGGGCGGGTTCCGGCCGACGCTGTTCGAGCCGACCGCACGGGAGTCGTTCGGCAACGGCGCCCAGGTGACCTGGTTCACGCGCGCTTCGTAGGCTGGAGGACGGCACACCCGCCGATGGGGGACCCGATGACCGTCACCATGGCGCTCGCCGGGGACACCATGCTCGGCCGCGGCGTGGCGGATCGGATCGCCGCGTCCGGCCCGCACGGGCTGTTCTCCGGCGGCGTGCGCGAGGCGTTCGCGGACGCCGACCTCGCGCTCGTGAACCTGGAATGCTGCGTGTCCGACCGCGGACGGCGCTGGGACGCGCCCGGCAAGCCGTTCCATTTCCGCGCGCCCCCGGTCGCCGCCGAC
This sequence comes from Actinomadura syzygii, assembly GCF_008085905.1. GTDB lineage: Bacteria > Actinomycetota > Actinomycetes > Streptosporangiales > Streptosporangiaceae > Spirillospora > Spirillospora syzygii. The sequence goes on from NZ_VSFF01000011.1 coordinate 314,477, forward strand.
GCCCTCGCGGACCTCGGCGTCGACTGCGTGAACCTCGCCAACAACCACGCCCTCGACTACGGGACGGACGCCCTCACCGACACGCTCGACCATCTCCGGCGAGCCGGTGTCTCGGCGGTCGGCGCTGGTCAGAGCGTCGCGGAGGCGCGGGAGTGCGCCGTCCTCGAAGCCGGGGGAGTGAAGATCGCGGTGCTGGGCGTCACCGACCACCCGTCCGACTTCGCGGCCGGTGAGGGGCGGCCGGGCGTCGCGTACGCCGACCTGATGAAGGGCGTGCCGGGGCATCTGCTGGAGCAGATCCGGCGGCTGCGGGCGGAGAACGACGCCGTGATCGTGCTCCCGCACTGGGGGCCGAACATGACGGGGGAGCCGCTGCGCTACGTCCGGCGGGCCGCCGAGGAGTTCGTGGACGCGGGCGCGACGCTCGTCGCGGGCAGCTCCGCGCACGTCTTCCACGGCGTGGACGTGCCCGTGCTGTTCGACATGGGCGACTTCATCGACGACTACGCCGTGGACGAGACGCTCCGCAACGACCTCGGCTTGCTGTTCGTCGTCACACTGGATGAAGCGCGGCCGTCCCGGATCGAGGCGGTGCCGCTGCGCCTCGACCTCGCGAGCACGCGCCTCGCCGACGACGCCGACCGCCGCTGGATCGGGGAGCGCTTCACCCGCGCCTGCGCCGCGCTCGGCACGGACGTCGAGACCCGCGACGACCGGCTGGTCATCGACGTCGCCGCCTGACTCAGAGCGGGTCGCCGAGGGGGCCGTGCTCGTCGACCAGGGCGTCCGCCCAGTGGGCGGCGAAGTCGGGCTGGGTGCCGTCCACGTCGGTGAACCCGTACTCCTTGTAGAGGCTCCAGGTGGCGAGGGCCCGTCCGGTTTTACGTATGACGTCCGGGTCGGCGGCGAGGTGCGCGACGGCGCGTCCGAGGTAGGCGGGGGTCTCGGAGTACGCGAAGTGCGGGTCCTGGGCGATCGCGTCGCGCCAGGTGGCCTCGGTGACCCCGAAGTGGTCCAGGACGGCCTCCGAGCGCAGGAACCCGGGCGTGATCGCCACGGCCGCGACCCCGTGCGGCCGCAGCTCCGCCGCCTGCGCGAAGGCCAGCCTGATCACCGTCGACTTCGCCAGGTCGTAGAAGAACGAGCCTCGGTAGCGGGCCGTGTTGCCGTCGGTCACCTCCACGACCAGGCCGCGCCCGCGGGCGACCAGCAGCGGCAGCACGAACCTGCTGGTGATCACGTGGGTCTCCACCGCCTGGCGCAACAGCCGCAGGCCGCTGTCGAGGTCCTGCTCCCACAGCGGGTGCTCCCAGTCGGTCAGCGGATCGCCGCCCCACACCGAGTCGACCAGGACGTCGAGCCGCCCGTCCTGCTCGGCGGCGATCCGGTCCGCGAGCGCGCGGACCTCGTCCGGCCTGCTGTGATCGACCTGAACGGCGATCCCCGCGCCGCCCGCCTCGGTGACCATGCTCGCGGTCTCCTCGATGGTCTCCGGACGATCGAGCCCGGAGCCCCCGGAGCCGCTGCTGCGGCCCGTCACGTAGACGGTCGCCCCGGCGGCGCCGAGCTGGACGGCGATGCCCCGCCCGCCGCCCCGGGTGCCCCCGGCGACGAGGGCGACGTGTCCGGTCAGGTCCGGCATGGTTCCTCCTTCACGGGACATGCGGTGACAGGGCGGCGTCCAACTCGCGGCCGAGGCGTTCGGCGAGCGTGCCCTCCCGATCGAGGGCCCACGTCAGCCCGGCCCCCGCGAGAACGGCCTGAACGGTTTCGGCGAGCGCCTTCGCGCCCGTCCCCGGACGGAGTTCGCCCGCCTCAGCCGCCTCGCTGAGGAGCGACTCGATCAGCCGCCCGTTCGCCCGGTGGACGGCCAACGCGCGCTCATGGAACTCGGGATCTGTGAGGTCCAGGCACAGGAAGGCCAGGTGGTTCGCGTACCGCTCCGGCGTCGCCATCTCCGACATCGACTCGACCGCGAACGCTCGCAGCGCCGCCAGCGCCGAGCTCTCCCGGTCGTGCCGCGACGTCTCCGTCTCCCGGACGGACTGATCCGCCAGCGCGAGCAGCAATCCCCGCTTGGACCCGAACCGCTGGACGAGCGTCCCCGGCACGACCCCCGCCTCCTCCGCCACCGCGGCGAGCGTGAGCCTCGCGGGGCCGACCCGTCCGATCACCTCGACCGCCGCCCGCAGGATCGCCGCGTCGTCGACCAGTCGCGGCCGTCCTGCCATCGCGTCCCTCCATTAATAAATGTACAGTCATTTATTAAATCACACGTCGAGGAAGGCCGCGAGTCGTCACCGCGGCGCGGCCGGTGTCACACCCATCTGCTGGCGGTCCTCAGCGGCGGCCCCGACGGTCCCGCCGACATGCCCGCGATCGATGCCGCCGCGTACCCGGCGCTGGCCGCCTCGCGCCGCTCCAGGCCGACTTCGGCTCCGCGGCGGAGTTCGATCGACTGCTCGCCGCCGTGCTGAGCGGGATCCGGGATCGGGCCGCGGGGCAGGAGCCCCACTAGGGCGCGTCCTGCCGCGCGCACCGGGCCGGTCTCGGCGTGGAGAGCGCGACGGGACGGACGGTCAGCCCGTCTTGGTGATGGCGTTGAGGCGTTCGACGGCGGCGGCGAAGTCGTCCACCATGTCGTAGACGACCTGGCGGGCGGGTCGGACGGTGTTCATGAGGCCGACGCACTGCCCGACGAAGTAGTTCGCGAGCTCCCGCGCGCCCGGGTTGCCGGACTCGGCGGCCTTCGTGATCTGCCGCATCGCGCCCTCGGCGACGATCATCTGGAGCGGCATGCCGAGCGGTCCGGGTCCGGCGGGGCCGTCCCACTCGTCCGTCCAGGCGGAGCGGAGCTGGCGGGCGGGCTTGCCGGTGCGGGACCGCGACCTGACCGTGTCCCGGGACGTCGCGGCCAGCATCTTCGCCTTCACCGCAGGGGACGTCTCGGCCTCCTCGGTGGTGAGCCACACCGACCCGCACCACACGCCGGACGCGCCGAGCGCCAGCGCGGCGGCCATCTGCCGCCCGGTGGCGATCCCGCCCGCCGCAAGCACGGGGAGCGGGGCGACCGTGTCGACGACCTCGGGGACGAGCACCATCGTGGAGATCTCGCCGGTGTGCCCGCCCGCCTCGCCGCCCTGCGCGACGATCAGGTCCACGCCCGCGTCGACCTGGCGGCGGGCGTGCTCCGGCGTTCCGACCAGCGCGGCGACGGGGACGCCGCGCTCGCGCGCCATCTCGGCCATCAGCGGGGGAGGGGTGCCGAGCGCGCCCGCGATGAGGCCGACCTGGTGGGCGAGCGACACCTCGATCAGCTCGGTCGCGCCCGCCGCGGTGACCCGCGCGCCGCCGCGCGCCTCGGCCCGCCGGGCCCGCTCGAAGTCGGGGAGCGGGACGTCGTACCTGGCGAACAGTTCGGCGAGGAACGTCCAGTGCTCGTCGGGGATCGCGGCGAGCATCGCGTCCAGCCCGCCGCGGCCCTCCGCCGACTCGTCGATCTTCCCGGGGACGAGGACGTCCACGCCGTAGGGGCGTCCGCCGACGTGGTCGTCGATCCAGCGCAGTTCCTCGTCGAGCCGTTCGGGGGAGTGGGCGACGGCCCCGAGGACGCCGAACCCGCCCGCGTTGGTCACGGCGGCGACGACGTCCCGGCAGTGGCTGAAGGCGAACAGCGGGAACTCGATGCCGAACCGGCGGCAGACCTCGGTGTCCATGCGCCGACGCTAACGGCCCGAACGGCATTCGGTCCAGGGGTGGTCACACCGTGCGGAAGAGGACGTAGGACTCGCCCTCGTCCGGGTGGCCGAACGCCGCGCGCAGCGGGAGGCCCTCGCGCAGGTCGGCGCGGTCGACGCCGTCCAGGCGGGCGTGCAGCCACGGCCCCTCCGCCAGCTCGACCAGCGCCAGCACGACGGGCGGGTCCCTGGGGAGGATCGTCCAGGTCACGAGGGTGGCGTCGCCGCTCGCCTCGGCCCAGGCGAGGTCCTCCTCGCCGCAGCCGGGGCAGGCGGGCGCGTCCGGCGCGAACCAGCGGTCGCACGCCGCGCACCGCCGGACGACGAGCCGCCCGGCGGCGGCGCCGTCGAAGAACGGGTCGGTGCGGCCGTCGCGCCGCAGGATGCCGATCTCCACGGCTAGGCCCCCTTCGGGTGCGGGCTGACGATCAGGGTCGAGTGGTGGTCGAGGATCCCGCCGTTCCCGCTGACCAGGATCACGTCGTTGGCCGGCGCCTGCCGCTCGCCGCCGTCCCCGCGCGCCTGGATCACCGCCTCCGACAGCGGCGTCATGCCCCACATGTAGTAGGCGGAGAGCTGGCCTCCGCCGGTGTTGGTGGGCAGCGTCCCGCCGGGGCCGAGCGCGCCGGACGCGGCGAACGCGCCGCCCTCGCCCTTGGCGCAGAACCCGTAGTCCTCCAGCGACACGAGGACGGTGTAGGTGTAGCAGTCGTACAGCTCGCAGACGTCCACGTCGGAGACGGTGATCCCGGCCATCTTCATCGCCGCCGCGCCGGACGCCGCCGCGCCCGTCGCCAGGCCGAACTCGCTGCCGCGCTCCCTGCGGTGCCCCGGATGGCCCTGCCCCCACCCCCACAGGTGGACGGGCGGGCGCACCAGGCCACGGGCCCGGTCCGCGCTCGTCACGACCACCGCGATCGCGCCGTTGGAGACGAGGCAGCAGTCCAGCAGGTGCAGCGGCTCGGACACCCAGCGGGAGTTCTGGTGGTCCTCGACCGTGATCGGGTCCCGCATCTGCGCGCGCGGGTTCCCGGCCGCCCACGCGCGGGTCGACACGGCGATCGCGCCGAGCTGCTCGCTGGTGGTGCCGTACCGCGACATGTGCCGCTGCGCCGCCAGTGCGTAGAACGAGTTGACGCTGCGCAGCCCGAGCGCCGCCGTCATCCCCCCGAACCCGTACCACTCGCGGGCGTCGCGGTTGTAGGCCGACCCGGCGGACCGCTCGGGGCTCAGCGGCGCGTCCGCGAACACGCACGCCACCGCCGTCGCCGACCCGCTCAGCACCGCCGTCGCCGCGTAGGACACCATCGCCCCGGCGGTCGCGCCGAACGCGTTGACCTGTGCCAGCAGCCGAAGGTCGCGCAGTCCCAGCGTCTCGGCCAGCTCGATGCCGGGGGAGCCGCCGGTGCCGTGGCTGACGAGCAGGCCGTCCAGGTCGCCGGGGGACAGGCCCGCGTCGGCGGCGGCGAGCCGCACCGCGTCCGCGGCGAGCCGCCGCGGGCTCCGCCCGTACACCCGGCCGAGCTCGGTCATCCCGAGCCCGGCGATCGCAGCGCCGTCCATCGCCTCGCTCTCCTCACGCCCGCCCCTCACCGTACCGAACGAGGTTCGGTACGTTCCAGGGGGCCCGGGGACGAGGCCGCCCGCGTCCCCGGGGCGACGGGAACGCGGGCGACGGGCGAGGACGCGACGGGACGCGCCGGGGACGCGCGGCGGCTCAGGTCGCGAGGACCGCCTGCAGGAAGTCCCGGGTGCGCTGCTCGGACGGCTCGCCGAAGATCTGCTCCGGGGGACCCTCCTCGACGATCTGCCCCTGGTCGAACATGAGGACCCGGTCCGAGATGTCCTTGGCGAAGGTCATCTCGTGGGTGACGCACAGCAGCGTGATGTCGCTCTGCCGGGCGATGTCGCGCAGCAGGTCCTGGACGCCGACGACGAGCTCCGGGTCGAGCGCGGAGGTGACCTCGTCCAGCAGGAGCACCCGCGGCTGCATGGCGAGCGCCCGCGCGATCGCCACCCGCTGCTGCTGGCCGCCCGACAGCTGGGTCGGGTGCGCGTTCTCCTTGTCGGCGAGGCCGACCATGTCCAGCAGGCCGCGGGCGCGCTCGACGGCCTCGTCCCTGGACAGGCCCAGGACGCGCACCGGCCCCTCGGTCAGGTTGCGCAGCACGTTCATGTTCGGGAACAGGTTGAACTGCTGGAACACCATGCCGACCTGCTTGCGCATCTCGTGCAGGTGCTTCTGCCCGGCCGGGACCCGCTTGCCGCCGCGCTCCATGTGCCAGAGCGTCTCGTCGCCGATCCAGATCAGGCCGTCGTCGAGCTTCTCCAGCGTCATCAGCAGCCGTAGGATCGTGGTCTTGCCGGACCCGCTCGGCCCGATGAGCGTCACGCGCTCGCCCGGCGCCACGGAGAAGTCGAGCTCGCGGAGCACCACGTTGTGGCCGAACCGCTTGACCACCTTCTCGAAGCGGATGCCCGGCGCCTCGCCGCGCGGCAGCGCGGCCTCCGGCGCGCCCCCCTTCTCCGTGGAGACGCCCGCGGCGTCCGCGGGGGCCTTGGGTGCGTCTTCGGCGGCGGGATCAGTGTTTTCCGAGGGGGGGCGACCCCCCACGCCCCCCGGACTGCCTGCGGCGGGATCAATTGGTGGCATAACGCCTCTCCAGGCGGCGGACGAGTATCGAGGATATGACGCTGACCACGACGAACAACAGCCCGACCATGGTGATCGGCTCCAGGAACTGCAGGGACTTCGCCCCCACCTGGTAGGCGGAGAACAGCAGCTCCGCGACGTTGATCGCCAGCAGCATCGGCGAGTCCTTGAACATCGCGATCAGGTAGTTGCCGAGCGTCGGGATCACCCGGCGGATCGCCTGCGGCAGGACCACGTCCAGCCACACCCGCGACCGCGGCAGGTTCAGCGCGGTGCACGCCTCCCACTGCCCCTTCGGGACGTCGGCGATCCCCGCCCGGTACACCTCGGCGGTATAGGTCGAGTAGTGGACGCCGAGCGTGATGATCCCGGCCGTCAGCGACCCGATCGTGATGCCCCACGCGGGCAGGACGAAGAAGACGAAGTACAGCTGCGGGATCAGCGGCGTCGACCGGATGAACTCGGTGATCCAGCGGATCGCCTGGTTGAACACCCGGCTCGGGGAGCGGCGCAGCAGCGTCCACACCAGCCCGAGCACCAGGGCGATCACGTAGCCGGCCAGGGTCGCGATGACGGTGTAGCGCAGGCCGTCCAGCAGGTCGGGGAGGATGTCCCCGGAGTACTGCCAGTCCCAGTCCATCAGCCGCTCACCCCCGTGCCGGGCGCGCCCGCGGCGATCGTGCCGAGCGACGGCTCACTCGGCAGCCGGCGGCCGAGCATGCGGTCCACCCGCCGCTCGGCGTACCGGACGGCGAGCTGCAGCACCTGCGCGATGACGAAGTAGAGGACGAGCACCACCGTGAACGCCGCGACGGTCTGGCCCGTGCTGCCCTGGATGTTCTTCGAGACGCGGGTCAGGTCGACCAGGCCGACCAGGGACACGATGGCCGTGCCCTTCATCAGTTCGATGATCAGGTTCCCGAACGGGGGGAGCATCAGCGCGAAGCCCTGCGGCAGCAGGACCCGGCGCATCCGCTGGTACGGCGTGAAGTTCAGCGCGACGGTCGCCTCGTACTGCGCTCTCGGGACCGCCTTGATCGACCCGCGGACGACCTCCGCGCCGTAGGCGCCGATGTTCAGGCCGAGCGCGAGGACCGCCGCGAACATGGTGGAGAACCGGAGCCCGATCAGGGGCAGCGCGTAGAAGAACCAGAACAGCAGCACGAGCGTCGCGTTGCCGCGGAAGAACTCCACGTACACCCGGTTCAGGCCGCGCACCCAGGCGCGGCGCGAGGTGCCCGCCAGGCCGAAGACCAGGGCGAGGACCAGGGCCAGCGCGCCCCCGAGCAGGGTGAGCCTGAACGTGAGCCACGCGCCGTCCAGCCACTGGTTGTAGCCGTCGAGGACGTCACCCACGGGTCAGCCCTGGCAGAACTTGGCGGCCGTGTCGCCGGCGGTGGGCATCTCCGCCTGGGTGAAGCCGAACGGCTGCAGGATGGGCAGCAGTTTGTTCTGCTGCTTGAGCTTGTCGAGTTCGCCGTTCCAGGCGTTCAGCAGGTCCGCGTCGGCCTTGCGGAAGGCGAACGCGCCCGCGCCGAACTGCTCCTTGCCGTCGATGACCGGGACGAAAGGCTCGGTGACCTCGAATCCCTGCCCCTCGTGCTTGGACAGCAGGTCGGCGAGCGAGATGCGGGTCAGCCAGATGCAGTCGATGCGCCCGGCCTTGAGCCCCTCGAATGCGCTCGGCTGGTCGGCGAACGTCTTGATGTTGCTCTTCTTGACCCCGGACTTCTCGGCGTATCCGGCCTCGACGGCGCCGGTCATGACGCCGACCCGCGCGCCGGTCTTCGCCGGGTCCCCGGCGGCCTTCAGGCCCTTCGGGTTTCCCTGCTTCACCATGAAGGCGCTCTTGGCAACGTATTCGGGATTGGCGAACGCCGCCGACGCGCAGCGTTCCGGCGTGATGAACATCCCGGCGGCGATCGTGTCGAAGCGGCGGGCGTTGAGCCCGGCGATCAGGCCGCCGAAGTCGACCTGGACGCCCTTCACGTCGTCGATTCCGAGCTGTTTGAAGACGGCCCTGGCCAGCTCGGGCGCCTCGCCGGTGAGCTTCCCGGACTTGTCGGTGTAGCCGTAGGGCGCCTCGTTGGCGAAGCCGACCGTGATCGACCCCGCGTCCTTGGCCTTCTGCAGCGTGCCCCCGCCCTTCTTCTCCTCCTCCGGGTCCGTCGTGGAGCAGCCCGCCGCGGCCAGCGGCACCGCGGCGGACAGCAGCACGGCGGTGCGGAGGAAGTCGCGTCTCGAAGAGGTCATCATCGAACTCCTGGATGGTGTGACCGCGCGCCTGTGAAAGACCACTGCGGGTCCTTCACAGGCGCGGGGTCGAGGTGTCGGGTTTATCGAATCGTTGTGTTCATTCAGCCGCCCGCGACGCCATTCGAGGAGGGCCGGGCCCTCTCGTCTCCCGTAGCGGCTCCGGCGCCGACGGGGGTGAAGTCGCGGGCGCCGATGAACTCCGGACGCGGCGCGGGCGCCGAGAACGGCTCGACGCATGTGTTCTCGACGCTGTTGAACACGATGAACACGTTCGAGCGGGGGAACGGGGTGATGTTCCCATTCGAGCCGTGCATGCAGTTGCAGTCGAACATGGTGGCAGAGCCGGCCGCCCCTGTGAACAGCTCGATACCGTGTTTCTCAGCCAGAATCGACAGGCTGTTCGGGTCCGGCGTGCCGATCTCCTGGCCGCGCAGGGACTCCTTGTAGTGGTCGTCCGGGGTCTCTCCGACGCAGGCGACGAAGGTCTTGTGCGAGCCAGGCATGATCATTAGCCCGCCATTGTGCACGAAATTCTCGGTGAGCGCGATGGATATGCTCACCGCGCGCATCCGAGGCATGCCGTCCTCCGCGTGCCAGGTCTCGAAATCCGAGTGCCAGTAGAAGTCCTTGCCAGTGAACCCTGGCTTGTAGTTGACCCGGCTCTGGTGGACGTAAACCTCCGAACCCAGGATTTGCCGGGCACGTCCGACGACTCGGGGATCGCGGACGAGTCCGGCGAACAGCTCACTGATCTTGTGGATCTCGAAGATCGACCGGACCTCGTCCGAGCCGCGCTCGGTGACCGTCCGCTCGTCCGCGAGCACCCGCGGGTCGGCGGACAGCCTGCGCAGCTCGGCGCGGTAGTCCTCGACCTCCTCCGGGGCGAGCAACTGGTCGACGCCGAGGAATCCGTTGGCCTCGAACGAGTCGAGGGTCGCGGCGTCGACCGGGCCGTCCCCCGGCCCGCCGTACACCACCGGGTCCTGCCGGTACAGGAGCGCCGCCTCGGAAGCCTTCCGGGTGGGATAGGCGTCGTCGATCGTCGGATGCGACTCGATGATGCTCATGCGTCCTCCTCGGTCAGCAGGGGGTAAACGCCGTTCTCGTCATGGACCTCCCGGCCGGTGCAGGGCGGGTTGAACACGCAGACGGTCCGGACGTCCGTGTGAGCGCGCAGGGTGTGGTGCTCGTGGCCGTCCAGCAGGTACATGACGCCCGGCTCGATCTTGTGCTTCTCGCCGGTCTCGTCGTTGGTCAGTTCTCCGTTGCCCTCGATGCAGTAGACGGCCTCGACGTGGTTCGCGTACCACATCCTGGTCTCGGTCCCCGCGTACAGGATCGTCTCGTGCAGTGAGAAGCCGACGCCCTCCTTGGCGAGCACGAACCGGCGGCTGCACCAGGTCGGCGCCTGCACGTCGCGCTCGGTGCCGATGATCTCGTCAAGGGAACGAACGATCATGAATCTCCTCTTTCCGGATATGCCCGAGGCCGGGCCCGCGGGGGCCCGAGGCCGGGCCCGCGCGGGGCCCGGGAGCGGCTCGGACGGTGGTCGGGGTCGCTCGGACCGGTGCCGGTCGGGGCCGGGTCAGACCGCGACGGTCTGCCGGACGGCCTCCAGCGAGTCCGCGATGATCTCCAGGCCGTGCGCCAGCTCGGACTCGGTCGTGGTGAGCGGCGGCAGCAGCTTGACGACCTCGCCCTCGGGACCGGACGTCTCCATCAGCAGCCCGCGCGAGAACGCCTCGGCGCACACCTTCGGCGCCAGCTCGGCGTCGTTCATCACGAGGCCCCACGCGAGGCCCCGGCCGCGGACGCCGTCGACGGCGCCCGCGTGCGCGAGCGCGATCTCGTCGAGCGCGGTCTCGACCTGCTGGCCCTTGGCGATCGTCTGCTTCTCCATGCCCTCGCCCGCCCAGTAGTCCTCCAGGGCGGCGACGGCGGTGACGAACGCGGGGTTGAAGCCGCGGAAGGTGCCGTTGTGCTCGCCCGGGTCCCACACGTCCAGGTGGCGCTTCATCAGCGTGATCGCGAACGGCAGCCCGTAGCCGCTGAGCGACTTGGACAGGCAGACGATGTCCGGGACGATCCCGGCCTCCTCGAAGCTGAAGAACGGCCCGGTGCGGCCGCAGCCCATCTGCACGTCGTCGACGATCAGCAGGATCTCGTGCCGGCGGCACAGGTCCTGGAGGCCGCGCAGCCACTCCGCGGTGGCGACGTTGATGCCGCCCTCGCCCTGCACGGTCTCGACGATCACGGCGGCGGGCTTGTCCAGGCCGCTGCCGCTGTCGTCCAGCATCGTCTCGAAGAGCAGGAAGTCGGGCGTGCGGCCGTCGAGGTAGTTGTCGTAGGGCATCGCGACGCCGTGCCCGAGCGGGACGCCCGCGCCGGTGCGCTTCATCGAGTTGCCGGTCACCGCGAGCGCGCCGAGCGTCATCCCGTGAAAGGCGTTGGTGAAGCTGACGACCGTCTCGCGGCCGGTGTACTTGCGGGCGAGTTTCAGCGCCGCCTCGACCGAGTGATTGCCCGCGGGTCCTGGGAACTGGACCTTGTAGTCGAACCCGCGGGGGCGCAGCACGTACTCGTTGAATCGTTCCAGGAAGTCGCGTTTCGCGGTCGTGTACATGTCGAGGCCGTGCACGACCGAGTCGCCGGCGAGATAGTCCAGCAGCCGGCGTTTCAGCTGCGGGTTGTTGTGCCCGTAGTTCAGCGTCCCGGCGCCGGCGAAGAAGTCCAGATACGTTTTCCCGTGCTCGTCGGTCATGTGGCTGCCGTGCGCCGTCGCGAACACCGTGGGCCAGCCGCGGCAGTAGCCGCGGACTTCCGATTCCATGTGGTCGAAAACGTCCATGTGCTGCCTCCAGGCAGTAGAGGTGGGAGCTTGGTGGGGGAGTGGACCTGTCAGTTCGCGCCGTCGGTTCGCGTGGCGATCGGGCCGATCCTGAAGAGCACCTCGGGCTCGTGTCCCCCATCGGGGAAGTGCTCCGCGCCGAACAGCGGGGCGCGGACGACCTCGCATCCGCGGTCCCGGGCGAACGACTCGAACATCGCGGTGGAGGCGGTGTTGTCCGGCGTGACCGTCGCCTCCATGAACCGGTGCCCGCGGGGGACGAGCCGGTCGGCGAGGCGGTCGAGCATGCGGCGGGCGAGGCCGCGGCCGCGGTGGTCGCGGTCGACCGCGACCTGCCAGACGAAGAACGTGTCGGGCCGCCCCGGGCGGACGTAGCCGGTGATGAATCCGCAGGGGACGCCGCCGTCGCGCGCCACGACGGAAGTGTCCGCGAAATCGCGGCACCAAAGGGCGTAGCTGTAAGGCGAGTTGACGTCCAGGACGGAAGAGTCCCGGGCGAGCCGCCAAAGCTCCGGGCCGTCGGCGAGGCTCGGCTCCTGGAGTCGCACGTCCGCGTTCGTCTCGTTCGAATCGTGGCGTCGGGTCGGTCTTTCCAGGGGTTGCGCTGCCATGTCCAGGCAACTTAGCGAATCGCGCGACATGATCGCTGCGGAATGTTATGGGCGGGATGTTTAGCCTGGTACGCGCTGGGTAGGGTTAAATGCTTCGCCGAATTCGGTGCAATTCTGCGATTTCCCAAGCGGCCCGCCGTACGCCTTTCCCCATGCTACGCAGGAGGTACTGCCGCATGCTCGGAGTACGCCGTCAGGACGTTTCCTGAACGCAACCTTAATGTCGTGTCAGCGCATGGGGACGGGATTTGTGTATCGGTTGTGTGAGGTAAGTCACTAAGAATTCGTGTCAACTGCGCGGGTGCGGCGGGCGTCACGTCGCGTCGCGGGAGGTCGTCCGTTCGCGGGCGTGCTGGGGCGGGTGTGGGGCAAGGCGTCGACGTGGGTTCTGGGGGGTGGATCCACTGTCGGTCAAGGGGCAGGATCGGTAACAAAAGAGCAAGGTCCGCCTTACCGAAAGGTAAGAACCACCCCGTTTCGGCTGACAACCCGGCCGGCCGGGGCGCGGCGCCGAGCCGCACCCCGACCCGATTCCGGTGCAACCGTTGCCCGCATTACGACGCAGCCGATTCAAGGCCGCCCAGGCGCCGTCCCGACGCCGCGCTCAGCGCGGTCGGATTACGGGTCAGGGCTTTCCGGCGAACCGGTCGGTCGCCTCGATCAGCCGGTGCAGGATGCCCGGCTCGCTGTAGGCGTGGCCCGCGTCGTCGACGATGTGGAAGTCGGCCTCCGGCCACGCGCGGTGCAGGTCCCAGGCCGTCGCCACCGGGGTGCACACGTCGTAGCGCCCCTGGACGATCACCGCCGGGATGTGCCGGATGCGGTCCACGTCCCGGATCAGCTGCTCGTCCTCCAGGAACCCCGCGTTGACGAAGTAGTGGTTCTCGATGCGGGCGAACGCCACCGCGTAGTCGGGCTCGCCGAAGTCGTCGGCGAGCTCCTGGTCGGGCCGCAGCGTGATCGTCGACCCCTCCCACGTCGCCCACGCCTTGGCCGCGGCGACCCGCACGTCCCGGTCGGGCGACTCCAGCCGCTCGTGGAACGCGGAGATGAGGTCCTCACGCTCGTCCTCCGGGATCGGCTCGATGTACTTCTCCCAGAGGTCAGGGAACAGTAGCGACGCGCCCTCCTGGTAGAACCAGTACAGCTCGAACGGGCGCAGCGTGAAGATGCCCCGCAGCACCAGCTCGGTCACCCGCTCCGGATGGGTCTGCGCGTAGGCCAGCGACAGCGCGCTGCCCCAGCTCCCGCCGAACACCAGCCACCGCTCGATGCCGAGGTGCTCGCGCAGCCGCTCGAGGTCGCCGACCAGGTTCCAGGTGGTGTTCGCCTCAAGCGACACTTCCGGATCCTTCGCGTGCGGCAGGCTCCGCCCGCAGTTGCGCTGGTCGAACAGGACGATCCGGTACGCCTCGGGGTCGAACTGCCGCCGGTGGGCCGGGGCGCACCCGGCGCCCGGGCCGCCGTGCAGCATCACCGCGGGCTTCCCGTCGGGGTTCCCGCAGACCTCCCAGTAGATCCGGTCGCCGTCGCCGACGTCGAGCAGCCCGGAGTCGTACGGCTCGATCGGCGGATACAGGGTGCGAAGCTCCATGGGGCGCGATTGTCGCACCCGTCCGGGGCGCGCGCGGGATGTGACCCGCGGCACCGTCCCGACCGCCGTCGGTGTCCTGAACAGGCGGTCTGCGTGCGGCGATACCGCGCCGGGGAAGAGAAGGCAAACCCCAAACTGGGCAAACGCTCCGCTGGTCGGGGCTAGAGTGCCTTCGTGAGCGAAGCGACGAGGCCCCGGGCCGGTGGCGGAGCGAACGGGACGAGCACACCGACCCCCGCGGAGGCGGCCGGGCGCCGCCGGGCGAGGAGACACGTGAGCGAGATGACGAGCCGTCGGGCGATGCGTCGGGCGAGGGACGGGGCGACCGCGACGAGCGGAGCCGTGCCGCCCGCGTGGCGCCGGGCCGTGAGGCGGGCAGAGCAGTGAGCGAGCTGAACGGATCGGGCGCCCGCGGCGTCCCCGACGGCGCGGCGCCCTGGCCCGCCATGGGGCGCGACCCGGGCCGCGCGCCCGAGTCCCCGGTGCCCGCGGCGCAGCTGCCGATCCAGATGGCCAAGCCGGGACAGCACGGCCAGCCGGGCCAACCCGGCCAGCCGGCCCAGTCCACCCGGCCGGAGCTGGAGCAGGGCGAGGCCCAGCCGTGGGACATCGTCGAGCGCCTCCGCCAGATGGCCGACCTCATCGGCGACGCCCTCGCCGCCGGCGAGCGCAAGGTCAACGAGGCTCAGAGCGAGGTCGCGACGCAGGTCGCGGCCGTCCAGCAGGAGAAGGAGTCGGCGCAGCGCGACGCCGCCGCCGCCTGGGGCGAGGTGCAGCGCGCCCGCGGCCAGGCCGAGCAGGCCGAGCGCCGGGTCGTCGAGGCCGAGCGCCGCGTCGGCGAGGCGCAGAACGAGGCCGCCTCGCAGGTCGCGGCCGTCCAGCAGGAGAAGGAGTCGGCGCAGCGCGACGCCGCCGCCGCGTGGGCCGAGGTGCAGCGCGCCCGCGGCCAGGCCGAGCAGGCCGAGCGCCGCGCGGTCGAGGCCGAGCGGCAGTTCGCCGACGCCGACCGCCGCGCCGCCGAGGTCCAGAAGGAGGCGGTCGCCCAGATCGCCGCCCTGCAGACCGAGAAGGAGAACGCGCAGCGCGACGCCGCCGCCGCGTGGAACCAGGCCCAGCAGGGCCGCGTCCAGGCCGACCAGGCGCGGGCCCAGGCCGATCAGGCGCGCGCGCAGGTCGAGCAGATCCAGGCCCAGGTCGAGGCGGCGGAGCGGCGCGTCGCCGAGGCGGAGGCGACGGTCCGGCAGGCGATCCAGCAGCGGGACGCGATGAGCGAGGCTCGCGACGACGCCCTGCGCGCCGTCGAGGACGCCGTGGGCGGCCGCCGGTCCGCCGAGGCCGAGCGCGACCGCGTCGCCGAGCAGGCCGCGGAGCTGTCCCGGGGGCTGGAGGCCGCGCACGCCGAGCTGTCCGCGCTGCGCGCCAAGGTCACCGACGCCGAGATGACGGCGCAGAACCTCCAGCACGCCGTGGTCGCGGCGGGCAAGGAGGCCGACGAGTCCCGCCGCCGCGCCGAGGTCTCCGAGCGCCGCGCGCAGGAGAACGAGCGCCGCGCCCAGGACGCCGACCGCCGCGCGCAGGACGCCGACCGGCGCGCCCAGGACGCGGAGCGCCGCGCCCAGGACGCCGCCAAGCGGACCGAGACCGCCGAAGCGGAGCGCGACCAGTCCCTCGGCACCGCCTCGCAGGCGCTGGAGGCGGCGAAGAAGGCCGAGCGCGAGCGCGACGGCAACGCCAAGGCGCGGGAGGCCGCCGAGCGGTCGCGGGAGGCCGCCGTCCAGGCCCAGGCGCGCGCCGAGTCGGAGCTGACCCTGGCCCGCGGCCGCGCAGACCAGGCGGGCCGCGAACGCGACAAGACCGTCGCCGCGATGCGGCAGATGGCCGCCGAGCGCGACGCCGTCGCCGAGAAGCTCGCCGAGCGCGACCAGTGGGTCGACCAGCTGGCGCAGGCCGTCACCGAGCAGCGCGCGCAGATAGCCGAGCTGTCCCAGGAGCGCGACGCCGCCCGCAACGCGGCCGACCAGGCCCGGTCGCTGATCGACGAGCTGACGCGCCAACTCCGCACGATCATGCCCGCGGGGTCCAACGCGCTGCCCTCCTCCTTCGGGCCCTGATCCGGGGCCCCGAGGGGCCCTTCACCGCCGGGCGGCGCGCGTCTCCGGCGGTAGGGGCCCTGGTGGGGGACGCTCGGTAAACGAACCGGTGGTCACGGCTGTTATCCTGGTGGCCCGTGGACAGTGAGACTCGTCCGCCTCGCAACGACCACGGGAGTGCCTTCTTGCCTTCGGCAGCCACTGGTAGACCACGTCCTACCAAGCATCTGTTCGTCACCGGCGGTGTCGCGTCCAGCCTCGGCAAGGGGCTGACGGCGTCGAGCCTGGGACGGCTTCTCACCCTCCGCGGCCTCCGGGTCACCATGCAGAAGCTCGACCCCTACCTGAACGTCGACCCCGGGACGATGAACCCGTTCCAGCACGGCGAGGTGTTCGTCACCGACGACGGCGCCGAGACCGACCTGGACATCGGCCACTACGAGCGGTTCCTCGACACCGAGCTGCACGGGTCGGCGAACGTCACGACCGGCCAGGTCTACTCCAACGTGATCGCCAAGGAGCGGCGCGGGGAGTACCTCGGCGACACCGTGCAGGTCATCCCGCACATCACCAACGAGATCAAGGACCGCATCCGCGGCATGGCGGACGACACCGAGGTCGACGTCGTCATCACCGAGGTCGGCGGGACGGTCGGCGACATCGAGTCGCTGCCGTTCCTGGAGTCGGTCCGCCAGATCCGGCACGAGATCGGCCGCGACAACTGCTTCTTCCTGCACGTGTCGCTGCTGCCGTACATCGTCCCGTCCGGGGAGCTGAAGACCAAGCCGACGCAGCACTCGGTCGCGGCGCTGCGCTCCATCGGCATCCAGCCCGACGCGATCGTGTGCCGGTCGGACCGGCCGATCACCGACGGGCTCAAGCACAAGATCAGCCTGATGTGCGACGTGGACCGCGAGGCCGTCGTCTCGGCGGTCGACGCCGCGAGCATCTACGACATCCCGAAGGTGCTGCACTCCGAGGGCCTGGACGCCTACGTCGTGCGCCGCCTCGGCCTGCCGTTCCGCGACGTCGACTGGGGCGCCTGGGACGAGCTGCTCCGGCGCGTCCACAAGCCGGCGCGCGAGGTCACGATCGCGCTGGTCGGCAAGTACATCGACCTGCCCGACGCCTACCTGTCGGTGACGGAGGCGCTGCGGCACGGCGGGTTCGGCAACGACGCCAAGGTCCACATCCGCTGGGTGAAGTCCGACGACTGCGAGTCGCCGGAGGGCGCCAAGCGGGAACTGGACGGCGTCGACGGCGTGCTGATCCCCGGCGGGTTCGGCGTCCGCGGCATCGAGGGGAAGGTCGGCGCGGTCCGGCACGCCCGGCAGAACCGGCTGCCGCTGCTCGGCATCTGCCTCGGCCTCCAGTGCATGGTCATCGAGGCGGCGCGGACGCTCGGCGGGCTGGACGGCGCCGACAGCGCCGAGTTCGACGCGACCGCCGCCGACCCCGTGATCGCGACGATGGCCGACCAGGTCGACGTCGTCGCCGGCGAGCGGGACATGGGCGGCACGATGCGCCTCGGCCTCTACCCCGCCGACCTGGCCGACGGCTCGGTCGTCCGGGGGCTGTACGGGGAGGCGAAGGTGTCCGAGCGGCACCGGCACCGGTACGAGGTCAACAACGCCTACCGCGACCGGCTGGAGCAGGCGGGCCTGCGGTTCTCCGGCCTGTCCCCGGACGGACGGCTGGTCGAGTACGTCGAGCTGCCCGTCGACCAGCACCCGTTCTTCGTCGGGACGCAGGCGCACCCGGAGTTCCGGTCGCGGCCGACGCGCCCGCACCCGCTGTTCACCGGGCTCGTCTCCGCGGCCCTCGACTACGCCGCCGCCCGCGCCGGCGGCGCCGACGCCGGAAACGTGACCGCGTCATGACGCCGGACGACGTCCGCGACAGTCCGGAGCGGTGGCCGGTCGCGGAGCGCACCACCGTGTACGAGGGGCGGGTGTTCGACGTCCGCACCGACCGGGTCGAGATGCCGCGCGGCGACGGCACCGAGCTCGTCGCCCGCGACGTGATCCAGCACATCGGCTCGGTCGGCGTCCTCGCCCTCGACGACCGCGACCGCGTCCTGCTGCTGCGGCAGTACCGGCACCCGGTGTCGCGGCTGCTGTGGGAGCCGCCCGCCGGGCTGCGGGACGTGACCGGCGAGCCGCTCCACAAGCTCGCCGAGCGGGAGCTGCTGGAGGAGGCCGGGTACCGCGCCGATCGCTGGGACACCCTCGTCGACGTGTACCCCTCGCCGGGGATGGCGGACGAGCGCGTCCGGATCTTCCTCGCCCGCGGCCTCGCCGAGGTGCCCGCCGACGAGATCGACTTCGAGCGCGTCCACGAGGAGGCCGACATGCCGATCGTGTGGGTGCCGCTGGACGACGCGGTCCGCAAGGTCCTGGCGGGCGAGGTGCACAACATGATCGCCTGCGTGGGCGTCCTCGCCGTGCGGGCGGCCCGCGACTCCGGCTTCGCCGACCTGCGCCCGGTGGACGCCCCCGAGGACTGACCGCCCCGGCGCCCGGCCCGCGCGGACGCCCCGACGATCGGCCGCGCCGACGCGCCGGGGCGTCGCGGGTGATGTCCCCCTCCCCGGCGGGAGGGGGCATGATGGGCGGGTCCGCATCGGCCGGGGCCGCCGCCCGGCCGGAGGCCCGACCGCCGCCGGAAGAGGTGCCGCACTGTCCCCGACCCCCCGGACCGCCGCGCCGCCGGGCGCCGCCGCCGGCTCCGCGCTCGCCTCCGTGGTCCGCGCCTACCTGGGGCACCTCGCCGTCGAACGGGGCCTCGCCGCCAACACGCTCAGCTCCTACCACCGCGACCTGCGCCGCTACGTCGAGGTCCAGGACGGCCGGGGCCGCGCGGCGGTCGCCGACATCACCGAGGACGACGTCCGCGCGTTCCTCGTCGGCCTGCGGGAGGGCGACGACGACCATCCGCCGCTGTCGGCCGGGTCGGCGGCGCGGG
This sequence comes from Actinomadura syzygii, assembly GCF_008085905.1. Classification (GTDB taxonomy): domain Bacteria; phylum Actinomycetota; class Actinomycetes; order Streptosporangiales; family Streptosporangiaceae; genus Spirillospora; species Spirillospora syzygii. Next base: position 333,230 of record NZ_VSFF01000011.1, read on the forward strand.
CGCTGGTCGCCGTCCGCGGGCTGCACCGGTTCGCGCTCCGCGAGGGCCACGCGCCCGCCGACCCCGCGCACGACGTCAAGCCGCCGACGCCGCCGCGCCGCCTGCCGAAGGCGATCTCCCTGGACGAGGTCGAGCGCCTCCTCGCAGCCGCGGCGCCGTCCGGCGACGGTCCCGGCGCCGCCCGCGGCCTGCGCGACCGCGCGCTCCTCGAACTGCTGTACGGGTCGGGCGCGCGGATCTCCGAGGCCGTCGGCCTGGACGTCGACGACCTCGACCTGCGCGACGGGTTCGCCCGCGTCGCGGGGAAGGGCGGCAAGGCCAGGGTCGTGCCGATCGGCGACTACGCCCGCGAGGCCGTGGACGCCTACCTGGTGCGGGCCCGTCCCGAACTCGCCGCGGCCGGGCGCGGCGGCCCCGCCCTGTTCCTGAACGCGCGCGGCGGGCGGCTGTCGCGGCAGGGCGCGTGGATGGTGCTGCGCGCCGCCGCCGACCGCGCGCGGCTCTCCGAGGTGTCCCCGCACACACTGCGGCACTCGTTCGCGACGCACCTGCTCGACGGCGGCGCCGACGTCCGCGTCGTGCAGGAGCTCCTCGGGCACGCCTCGGTGACCACGACGCAGGTGTACACGCTGGTCACAGTGCAGTTGCTGCGCGAGGTGTACGCGACGTCCCATCCCCGCGCGCGGAGCTGACCGGCTCGCGGCCCCGGGGTTGACCGAACCTGACAGGACCCGCCCGCCTGGGCTGACAAATCGCTACGATCGGCGCGCGTCGGCTTGAGCCATGGAAGGGACGGCCCTAGAGTCCCCGTTCTGGATGGCATTTCCGGGCCGCCGGGGAGGGATCTGGTGACCAGCACTAACGGTGGAGGAGGGGTCCTTTCCTCCGCCACCATAGAGACCGACCCGAGCCGCGCCCTCGGGCCCACTCAGCGTCCCGTTCCGGATTTCCCGGAGCCGGAGGCGCTGGCCGAGCACGGGCCCGCACGGATCGTGGCCGTCTGCAACCAGAAGGGCGGCGTCGGCAAGACCACCACGACGATCAACCTGGGCGCCGCGCTCGCCGAGTGCGGCCGCCGCGTCCTGCTCGTCGACTTCGACCCGCAGGGCGCCCTGTCGGTGGGCCTCGGCAAGGGCGACCCGCGCCAGCTCGACCTGACGATCCACAACCTGCTGCTCGAACGCGACACCGAGTGGGAGGACATCGTCATCGAGACCGGTGTCGACGGGATGGACCTGCTGCCGAGCAACATCGACCTGTCCGGCGCCGAGGTCCAGCTCGTCCACGAGGTCGGACGCGAGTACATCCTGCAGAGCGCGCTGAAGTCGGCCGTCGCGCACTACGACTACATCCTGATCGACTGCCAGCCGTCGCTCGGCCTGCTCACGATCAACGCGCTGGCCGCCGCCGAGGGCGTGCTGATCCCGCTGGAGTGCGAGTACTTCGCGATGCGCGGCGTCGCGCTGCTGATGGAGACCATCGAGAAGGTGCAGGGCCGGATCAACCCGGACCTCGTCATCGACGGCGTCCTCGGCACCATGTACGACTCGCGCACGCTGCACACCCGCGAGGTCCTCGGACGCATCGTCGAGGCGTTCGGCGAGAAGGTGTTCCACACCGTCATCAACCGCACGGTGCGGTTCCCGGACGCGACCGTCGCCGGCGAGCCGATCACGTTCTTCGACCCCAACTCGATGGGCGCGAACGCCTACCGCAGCCTCGCGCGGGAGGTGCTCGTCAGGTGGGCCGAAGTGGAGTAAGGGCGCGGTGAGCCGTCCCCCCGGGACCCCGTACGGGCCTCCGCCGCCGCCCTTCCCGCCACCGACCGCCGCACTGCCTCCGCCGCGCGGCGGAGGCGCCGGGCCGCTCGTGTTCGTGCTGATCGCGGCGGTCGTCGCCGTGCTCGTCGCGATCGGCGGGCTGGCGGCCTGGCTGCTGCGGGACGACGGCCGCGGCGGCGCCTCCGCCGCGTCGTTAGGCCCCGTCGACCTGCGCGAGCCGCTGACGTTCCGGCTCATCGCGGCGGAGAGCCGCCCGCCCTGCCAAGGCGGCGCGCTGCCCGCGCCCGACGGGTCCGCCTGCTTCACCCTCGGCGCAGACGCGCTGACCGTCCACCGCCTGGACGAGGTCCGGGCCGTCCCGCCGGACCCGGCGACCGGCCGCCTGGCCTGGAGCCTCGGGATGACGCTGACGCCCCGCGACGCCTCCGGCTTCGCCGCGCTCACCGGCAAGGCCGCGCAGGCGAGCACCGCGCGACTGCCCTCCGGGCGGATGGCGATGCTCGTCGGCGGGTCGCTCGTGTCCGAGCCCGCGCAGGTGCTCCAGCCGATCACCGGCGGCGATGTGGAGATCAACGGGCCGTCGGAGCGGTTCACCCGCGCGTACGTGGAGGGCGTCGTCCACCGCATGACGGGCCGCTGACCCCCGGCCGGTGACCGGTGGTGATCGGGCCTGGCGCGAGCACGCCGCGCCGCGTGGGACGATGTGGCCGGTGAGCACAGCGCGGGAGCCGTCCTCCGCTACCGTGAGCGACGTGGACGAGACGCCGCCCGACCCGGAGCCGGGAACGGAGCGGGAAGCCGGGGACGAGCACGGCTTCCGCGTCCACCTGGACAACTTCGAGGGCCCGTTCGACCTGCTGCTCGGCCTGATCTCCAAGCACAAGCTCGACATCACCGAGGTGTCGCTGCACAAGGTCACCGACGACTTCATCGCGCACATCCACGCCCACGGCAAGGACTGGGACCTCGACCAGGCCAGCCACTTCCTGCTCGTCGCCGCGACCCTGCTCGACCTGAAGGCGGCGCGGCTGCTGCCGTCCGGCGAGGTCGACGACGAGGACGACCTCGCCCTCCTGGAGGCCCGCGACCTGCTGTTCGCGCGGTTGCTGCAGTACCGGGCCTACAAGGAGGTCGCGCGGGTGATCGCCGCGCGGATCGCGGACGCGAGCCGCCGGTTCCCGCGGATCGTGCCGATGGAGCCGCGGTTCGCCAACGTCCTGCCGGAGGTGCTGCTCGGCCTCGGCCCGGACCAGTTCGCCCGGCTCGCCGCGAAGGCGCTCACCCCGAAGGAGCCGCCGTCGGTCTCGGTCGAGCACATCTACCAGCCGAAGGCGAGCGTCAAGGAGCAGGCGGAGATCGTGGTGGAGCGGCTGCGGCGGCTGCGCACGACGACGTTCCGCGTCCTCGCGTCCGACGCGCAGGGCACCTACGAGGTCGTCGCGCGGTTCCTGGCGCTCCTTGAGCTGTACCGCGACCGGAACGTCACGTTCGAGCAGGACCAGCCCCTCGCCGAGCTGCACGTCACCTGGACCGGCGCCGACGACGGCGACGTCGAGGTCGGCGACGACTACGACGGCGCCCCGCAGAAGGCCGATGCCGCCCAGAAGCCCGAGAAGGACGAGGGAGACGATGACTGACGACCCCGCCCCCGAGGCCGCGGACGCCCCTGCGGCCCCGGACGCCGCGGCGGTGCCGCGCCCGGCGGAGGCCGCGGACGCCGCGGAGGCGCCGGAGCCGCCGGGCCTGCGCGCCTCGATCGAGGCGATCCTGCTTGTGGTGGACGAGCCGGTCACCGAGATGACGCTCGCGCAGCTGCTGGAGCGTCCCCGCGGCGAGGTCGCGGGTACGCTGCGCGAGCTGGCCGCGGAATACACCGAGCAGGGCCGCGGGTTCGACCTCAGGGAGGTCGCCGGCGGCTGGCGGTTCTACACCCGGGACGTGTGCGCCCCGGTCGTGGAGCGGTTCGTCACCGACGGGCAGCAGGCGCGGCTCACCCAGGCCGCGCTGGAGACGCTCGCCGTCGTCGCGTACCGGCAGCCGGTGAGCCGGGCCCGCGTGTCGGCGATCCGCGGCGTCAACAGCGACGGCGTGATCCGCACCCTGACGCTGCGCGGCCTCATCGAGACCGCCGGCCAGGACCCGGAGTCCCAGGCGCACCTGTACCGCACCACCGGGTACTTTCTGGAGCGGCTCGGCCTGCGCGACCTCGACGAGCTCCCCGAGCTCGCCCCCTACCTCCCAGACGACCTGCCAGACGAGATAGTTGAGGACACGTGAGCGACAACGAAGGCGTGCGGCTGCAGAAGGTCCTGGCCGACGCCGGGATCGGCAGCCGCCGGCACTGCGAGGAACTGATCGGCGAGGGCCGCGTCACCGTCGACGGCAAGCGGGTGTTCCGCTTCGGCGAGCGAGTCGACCCCGAGCGCGCGGTCATCCACGTCGACGGCAAGCGGGTCGAGACCCGCGCGGAGACCCGCTACTACGCGATCAACAAGCCGCGCGGCGTGGTGTCCACGATGTCGGACGAGCGGGGCCGCAAGTCCCTCGCCGACTACGTGGAGGTGCCCGAGCGGCTGTTCCACGTCGGACGGCTCGACACCGACACCGAGGGGCTGATCCTCCTCACCAACGACGGAGAGCTGTCGCACCGGCTGACGCACCCGTCCTTCGGGGTGGCGAAGACGTACCTGGCGGAGATCCACGGGCCGATCCCGCGCGATCTCGGCAAGCGGCTCCGGGCGGGCGTGACGCTCGACGACGGCCCCGCCAAGGCCGACAAGTTCCGCATTTTCGACCAGGTCGGCAAGCGCATCCTGGTGGAGATCACGCTGCACGAGGGGCGCAAGCACATCGTCCGGCGGCTGCTGAAGGAGGTCGGGTTCCCCGTCCAGCAGCTCGCCCGGACCGAGTTCGGCCCGATCAAGCTGGGCAACCTGAGCCCGGGCGGGATGCGGGCGCTGACCGCCCGCGAGATCGGCGAGCTGTACAAGGCCGTCGGCCTGTAGAACGGCCTAAAGACGGCGCAGAGGCACGGCACAGAGACACGGCACGGAGACATCGAGGAGGGGCTGGCTGTGGCGGTACGCGCGGTCCGCGGGGCGACGCAGGTGGACGCCGACGACCGGGACCAGATCCTGGAGGCGACGGCGGAGCTCGTCGCCGCGGTGATGGCCCGCAACGAGCTGCACACCGACGACGTCATCAGCGTGATCTTCACGGTGACGCCGGACCTGACCGCGGAGTTCCCGGCGCTCGCCGCCCGCAAGCTCGGCTTCCACGAGGTGCCGCTGCTGTGCGCGACGGAGATCGGCGTGCCGGGCGCGCTGCCGCGGGTGATCCGGCTGATGGCGCACATCGAGACCGACCGGCCGCGGTCGGACGTCCAGCACGTCTACCTGCGGGGAGCGACCGCGCTCCGGCTCGACATCGCCCAGTGACGATCGTGCAAGTAGGGTGACCGGCGTGGACGAGGACGCGGCGCCGCGGCGCATCATCGTGGTCGGCACGGGCCTGATCGGCACGTCGATCGCCCTGGCCATGCGCGAGCGCGGCGCCGAGGTGCTGCTGACCGACCGGGACGCGGCGGCGCTGCGCCTCGCGGTCGAACTCGGCGCGGGCGACGCGCTGCCCGGCGGCGCGCTCTCCGACGGCGTGCACGCCGAGCCCGCCGACCTCGCGGTCCTCGCGGTGCCGCCCGCGGCCGTCGCGGTGACGCTGCTGGACGCGCAGAAGCGCGGCCTCGCCACCGCCTACACCGACGTCGCCAGCGTGAAGGCGCTGCCGCTCCAGCAGGCCGCCGACCTCGGCTGCGACCTGACCGCGTTCGTCGCGGGGCATCCGCTCGCGGGCAGCGAGCGGTCCGGGCCGAGCGCGGCCCGCGCCGACCTGTTCCTCGGCCGCCCGTGGGCGCTGTGCGCGACGCCGGACGCGGCGCCGGAGACGGTCGCGGCCGTCCGGGGCCTCGCGCGGGCGTGCGGCGCGATGCCCGTCGAGGTGGACGCGGCCGAGCACGACCGGGCCGTCGCGCTCGTCTCGCACGCCCCGCACGTGGTGTCCGCCGCCGTCGCGGCGCGGCTGACCGGCGCGGACGACGTGGCGCTCGGCCTGTCCGGGCAGGGCGTCCGGGACGTCACCCGCATCGCGGCGAGCGACCCCCGGCTGTGGATCGGGATCCTGTCGGCGAACTCCGCGCCCGTCGCCGAGGTGCTGGAGGCCGTCGCCACCGACCTCGCGGTCGCCGCGTCGCTGCTGCGCGACGGCAGCGACGACGCCGCCCAGCACGTCGCCGACCTGCTGCTGCGCGGCAACGCCGGCCGGTCCAGGATCCCCGGCAAGCACGGCGGCGACCAGCCCGCGTACGCGACCGTCCAGGTCGTCATCCCGGACCGTCCCGGCGAGCTCGCGATGATCTTCCAGGCGGCGGGGATCGCGGGCGTCAACATCGAGGACGTGACGATCGAGCACTCGCCGGGCCGCCCGCTCGGCGTGCTGGAGCTCGCGGTCGTGCCGGAGGCCGCCGAGCGGCTGGCGGCGGAGCTGCGCGCCCGCGGCTGGTCCGTCCCCGGCTAGGGCGCTCCGCGTCCGGTTGCGGCGGTCCGCGGGGTGCCGGGGGACCGGTAGCCTGGGCTGACGCCCGCCCAACGAGAGAGGGACCGATCGTGCTCGTCATCGCCATGGACGGACCCTCCGGGTCGGGCAAGTCCAGCGCCTCCAAGGGCGTCGCACGCGCGCTCGGGCTCCGCTACCTGGACACGGGCGCCATGTACCGCGCCATGACGTGGTGGATGCTCGGCCACGGCGTCCCGGTCGAGGACGCGGCGGCCGTCGCGGCGCGGGCCGCGGATCCGGTGATCGTGTCGGGCACCGACCCCGACGCGCCGACGATCACGGTGGACGGGGCGGACGTGTCCGGTCCCATCCGCACCCGCGAGGTCACGAACGCGGTCAGCGCGGTCAGCTCCGTCCCGGCGGTCCGGGCCCGGCTGGTCGAGTTGCAGCGCGAGATCATCGGCGCCGGCGGGATCGTGGTGGAGGGCCGCGACATCGGCACGGTCGTCATTCCGGACGCCCAGGTCAAGGTGTACCTGACGGCGAGCGAGGAGGCGCGGGCCGTGCGCCGCGCGAAGGACCTCGCGGCCGACCCGGGCGCGTCGGTGACCGTGACGCGGGCCGAGCAGGCCCGCCGCGACCGGCTCGACTCGACCCGGACGGCGTCCCCGCTGACGCGGGCGGGCGGCGCGCACGAGATCGACTCGACGGAGCTGAGCCTCGCCGAGGTCATCGAGGCGGTCGTCCGCCTCGCCAAAGAGCATGAGTGAGCGGGCGGCCTGACGGTCCCCGCGAGGAAACGACAGTGAGCGATTACGAGATCGAGACGGTGCTCGAGACGGTGGACGCCGACCCCGGCGTCGCCGCCGACGAGGGGCCCGCGCCGGTGGTGGCGGTGGTCGGGCGTCCGAACGTCGGCAAGTCCACCCTGGTGAACCGGATCCTCGGGCGCCGCGAGGCGGTCGTCGAGGACGTCCCCGGCGTGACCCGCGACCGGGTCGCCTACGACGCGGCGTGGAGCGGCCGGCGGTTCACCGTGGTCGACACCGGCGGCTGGCTGCCGGACTCCTCCGGCCTGGCCGCGGCGATCGCCGAGCAGGCGCGGCTGGCGGTCGACCTCGCCGACGTGGTGATGTTCGTGGTCGACGCGACGGTCGGCGCGACGGACGTCGACGAGGCCGTGGTGGAGATCCTGCGCCGGTCCGGCAAGCCGGTGGTGCTGACCGCGAACAAGGTCGACAACGTGGCCACCGAGGCCGACGCGGCGGCGCTGTGGTCGCTCGGGATCGGCGAGCCGCACCCGGTCAGCGCCCTGCACGGGCGCGGCAGCGGCGACCTGCTCGACGCGGTGCTGGAGGCGCTGCCCGCCGAGGCCCCGCCGGAGACGTTCGGGGAGGTCGGCGGCCCCCGCCGGATCGCGCTGCTCGGACGTCCGAACGTCGGCAAGTCGAGCCTGCTGAACAAGGTGGCGGGGGAGAACCGCGCCGTCGTGGACGCGGTGGCCGGCACGACCCGCGACCCGGTCGACGAGCTGATCGAGCTCGGCGGGAAGACCTGGCGGTTCATCGACACGGCGGGCATCAGGCGGCGGCACCGGGAGAACCAGGGCGCCGACTTCTACGCGACGCTGCGCACCCAGTCGGCGCTGGAGCGCGCCGAGGTCGCGGTGGTGCTGGTCGACGCGTCCCAGCCGCTCGCCGAGCAGGACCTCCGGATCATCTCGATGGTGATCGACTCGGGCCGGTCCCTCGTCATCGCCTACAACAAGTGGGACCTGCTGGACGAGGAACGCCGCCACTACCTCGACCGCGAGATCGACCGGCAGCTGCACAGCGCGCGCTGGGCGCCGCGGGTGAACGTCTCGGCGAAGACCGGGCGGCACATGGAGAAGCTGGTGCCCGCGATCGAGACGGCGCTGGACGGGTGGGGCACCCGCGTCCCGACGTCCAAGCTCAACCAGTTCTTCGCCGACCTGGTCAGCTCGCACCCGCATCCGATCCGGGGCGGCAAGCAGCCGCGCGTGCTGTTCGCGACGCAGGCGGGCGTGCGCCCGCCGCGGTTCGTGCTGTTCACCACCGGGTTCCTGGAGGAGGGGTACCGGCGGTTCATCGAACGGCGGCTGCGCGAGGAGTTCGGCTTCCCCGGCACCCCGCTCGACGTGACGATGAAGATCCGCGAGAAGCGCGGCAAGGCGAAGAAGTAGCGGAGAAGCGGCGCCGCCGAGCGCGCGGAGCGGCCGGACCGACCGGCACACGGCCCGCCGGGGATCTTTCCCGGGCGGGCCGCGGCATGTCAGGATGCTTCCTACGGGACGCGAGTAAGTCTTCCATTACTCGTCGATCCGGGGACAGGTGCGCGTGCGGTCGAGGGGTGCGACGTGAAGCTCTTGCTGCTCATCTGCGGTGCCGCGGTCTGCGTGGTGCTCAGCTTCGTCTGGCGGCAGCCGTGGATCGGCGGCGTCGGCCTGCTCATCGCCTTCGTCGCGATGTTCACCGACCGCGACGACGTCCGGCTGGACGACGAGCGGCGCAGCCACGAGACGACCAAGTCCGTCCGCGACATGCGCCGCCACCGCTAGACCGCCGATACCGCTAGGTCTCGTAGCCTCGCTTAGGTCTCGTAGCCTCGCTCTCCGGCGACGTGGCGGTCGTCCGGCGCCCCGGTCGTGCTGGCGGGGGGCCGCTGGTTCTCCCGGGCGTACCGCCCGTACACGAGCGGCTGCGTCGTGCCCGACCCGGACTTCCCGTCCTCGGCTTCGGCGGACGCGGCGTCCGCCTCGCGGGCGCCGACGACGGCGAACCGTCCGAGCGCCAGCGCCGCGAAGAACACGACGACGACGCCGAGGCCGGTGAACCCGGCGAGCTGTTCGGCGAGCCGCCGTCCCTGTTCGGTGCCGAGCGGGGCGCCGACGCCGTCGACGTCCCACAGCTGGGCGACGGACGGCCCGACGGCGAACCAGGCGCCGCCGAGCGCGGCGAGCCAGCCGCCGAACATCGCGAACGCCCGGTTCGCGGCGCCGAGCACGATCAGCCCGCCGAGCACGACGGCCGCGGCGGGCGCGATGGCGAGCTGGAGCCGGTCGGTGTCGTAGACCCACGTGTCATCCGGGGCGAAGCCGAAGTCGAAGTAGGGGCCCACGAAAGGCAGCAGGCCGCCCCACAGGCCGAGCAGCACCAGTAGCGTCCCGGACAGGCCGCCCCGTGAGCGTGGTGCGCGCATGGTCCCAGTCATGATCATTCCTCCTGACCGGGCGTGTGATTCTGATTTGAATCCCCCTTTACCCCCACCGGACCACTCCACACGGGCCGGACGAGAGGAGCCACGTCATGGAATCCGGATTCGGCGCGAGGGCCGAGGTCACCGTCGTCTACGCGCGGGAGGAGCCCCCGGACCGCTGGGACGCCGCCGTCTTCCTCGCCGGGCCGACGCCCCGTTCGGCGGACGTGCCGTCATGGCGTCCGGACGCGGTCGCCGCCCTGCGCGAACGCTGGCGTGGCCCTGGGCGGCTGGCTGTGTTCGTGCCCGAGCACCGGCACGGCGTCCACGACGACTACACGGGACAGGTCGACTGGGAGGAGCGCTGCCTGCACCTGTCCGACGAGGTGGTGTTCTATGTCCCGCGCGACCTGGACACGTTGCCCGCGTTCACCACGAACGTGGAGTGGGGGATGTGGCACGACAGCGGGCGCGCCGTCTTCGGCGCCCCGCCGGACGCGCCGAAGAACCGCTACCTGCTGCACTACGCGGCCAAGTCGGGCGTGCCGACGGCGTCCGACATCGGCGGGACGGTCGCGGCGGCCCTCGACCGGATCGGCGCCGGGGCGGCGCGGGCGGGCGGCGAGCGGGAGGTCCCGCTGCTGCTGTGGCGGGACGCGTCGTTCCAGAGCTGGTACGCGGGCCAGCGGAGCGCCGGGAACGCGCTGGTCGGCGCGCGGGTGGTGTTCCGGTTCGGCATGCTCTGGGGGCTGCACGTGCGGATGCACGTCGCCTCCGAGGACCGGGTCAAGGACAACGAGGTCGTCATCGGACGGGCGGACGTCTCCGCCGTCGTCCTGCACCGCCCCGGCCGGACGCTCGACGAGACGGAGGTCGTCCTCGTCAGGGAGTTCCGCAGCCCGTGCGTGAACGGGTTCGTCCACGAGCTGCCGGGCGGGTCCGGGGCGGGCACGCCGTCCGAGGTCGCGCTCGCCGAGGTCGCGGAGGAGACCGGCCTGCTGCTGGACGCGGCGCGCCTGCGCGAGCACGGGCCGCGGCAGGTGAACGCGACGCTGTCCGCGCACCGCGCGCACCTGTTCTCGGCCGAGGTCACCGGCGCGGAACTGGCGGCGCTGCGGTCGACCGGCCCGCAGGGGGTCGCGGCGGACGGCGAGCGCACCTACGTCGAGGTGTCGGCGTTCGGCCGGATCAGGCGGGAGCGGCTCGTCGACCACGCCGCCCTCGGCATGATCGCCGAGGTGCTGCTGGACGGCGACGTCGTCGGCGCGGACGGCACTGTCGCGACTGCGAGAGACATCGATCCCGTCGGCTAGCAGTTTCTCCACCTGTACCGGTCTTCTCCTGGTATCTGCGGGTCGTTACGCTGGGCGGCGTGACGACGTTCAAGATCAGTGAGGCGGCGGCGCTGCTCGGGGTCAGCGCGGACACCGTCCGCCGCTGGGTGGACGGCGGGCGCCTCCCCGCGTCCCGCGACGAGCTCGGGCACCGCCGGGTGCCGGGTGCCGAGCTGGCCGCGTTCGTCCGCGACCAGGCGCGCGGGAACGGCCCGTCCGACCAGGGCGCGCGGTTCTCCTCGGCGCGCAACCGGATGCGGGGGATCGTGACGGACGTCGTCCGCGACGGCGTGATGGCCCAGGTGGAGATCCAGGCGGGCCCGTTCCGCGTCGTGTCGCTGATGAGCCGGGAGGCGGCGGACGATCTCGGCCTGCGCGTCGGGGTGGTCGCGGAGGCCGTCGTGAAGTCCACGAACGTCGTCGTCGAGCTGCCGGACTGAAGTTGCCGGACTGAAGGCTGCCGGACCGAGGGAGGAACCGTGCTCAGGTCGATCACGGCGGCGGCGTCCGCCGCCCTGCTGCTCACGGCCGTCGCGGGCTGCGGCGACGTCGACGACGGCGGCGAGGCGTCCGGGAAGACCGCCGCGACGGGGAAGGGCGGCACGCTGACGGTGTTCGCCGCCGCCTCGCTCACCGAGACGTTCGGCGCGCTCGGCAAGGCGTTCGAGGCCGCGCATCCCGGCGTGAAGGTCAGGTTCAGCTTCGGCGGGAGCTCGACGCTCGCGCAGCAGATCACGCAGGGCGCGCCCGCGGACGTGTTCGCCGCCGCGAGCCCCGCCACGATGAAGACGGTGACGGACGCGGGCGACGCCGCCGGGACGCCCCAGGTGTTCACGAAGAACCGCCTGGTCATCGCCGTCCCGAAGAACGACCCGGGCAAGGTGCGCGAGCTCGGTGATCTGTCGCGGCCGGGGCTCAAGGTCGTCCTGTGCGCGGTGCAGGTGCCGTGCGGGGCCGCCGCCGAGAAGGCGCTCGGCGCGGCCGGGGTCAAGGTCAAGCCCGCGTCGCGGGAGCAGGACGTGAAGGCCGTCCTGACCAAGGTGTCCCTGGACGAGGCCGACGCCGGGCTCGTCTACCGCACCGACGCCAAGGCGGCGAGCGGCAAGGTCGAGGGCATCGAGTTCCCCGAGTCCGCGCAGGCGATCAACGACTATCCGATCGTGGAGGTCGCGAAGGCGCCGCGGTCCGCGCTGGCGAAGGAGTTCATCGGGCTCGTGCTCGGCCCGCGGGGGCGGGACGCGCTGACCCGGGCGGGCTTCGAGGCGCCGTGAGGCGGGCGCCCGAGTCCCCGCGGCCGCCGCTGATCCTGGTGGCGCCCGCACTGGCCGGGCTCGCGTTCCTGGTGCTGCCGCTCGCGGGGCTGCTCGCCCGCGCGCCGTGGACGACGCTCGGCACTCGCCTCGCGCAGGACCAGGTGCTCGACGCGCTGCGCCTGTCCCTGCTCACCGCGACCCTCGCGACCTGCCTGTGCGTGCTGTTCGGCGTCCCGCTGGCGTGGATGCTCGCGCGGGCGCCGGTCCCGGGCGTGCGGCTCGTCCGGGCGCTGGTGACGGTGCCGCTGGTGCTGCCACCGGTGGTCGGCGGCGTGGCGCTGCTGCTCGTGCTCGGCCGCCGCGGCCTCGTCGGCGAACACCTGGACGCCTGGTTCGGGATCACGCTCCCGTTCACCACCGCCGGGGTCGTCCTCGCCGAGACGTTCGTGGCCATGCCGTTCCTCGTGATCAGCGTCGAGGGCGCGCTGCGCGCCGCCGACCTGCGCTACGAGGAGGCCGCCGCCACCCTAGGCGCGAGCCGCTGGACGATCTTCCGCCGGGTCACGCTGCCGCTCGTCGCGCCCGGCGTCGCGGCCGGGGCGGTGCTGTGCTGGGCGCGGGCGCTCGGAGAGTTCGGCGCGACGATCACGTTCGCGGGCAACTTCCCCGGCCGCACGCAGACGATGCCGCTCGCCGTCTACCTCGCGCTGGAGACCGACCCGCAGGCCGCGATCGTGCTGAGCCTCGTCCTGCTGGCGGTGTCGGTCGCCGTCCTCGCCGCCCTCCGCGACCGGTGGGTGAGCACGGGCACATGAGAGCGTCCGCATGAGAACGGGACTGGACGCGCGGCTCGTCGTGCGGCGCGCCGCGTTCGACCTCGACCTCGCGCTCGCCGCCGCGCCCGGCGAGGTGGTCGCGCTGCTCGGCCCGAACGGGGCGGGCAAGAGCACCGCGCTGCGGGCGCTGGCCGGGCTCGTCCCGATGACGGGCGGGCACGTCCGGGTGGACGGCGACGACCTGCGCCCGCTGCCGCCCGACCGGCGCGGCATCGGCATGGTGTTCCAGGACTACCTGCTGTTCCCGCACCTCAGCGCGCTGGAGAACGTCGCGTTCGGGCCGCGCTGCCAGGGCGCCGGACGCCGCGCCGCCCGCCGGATCGCCGCCGAGTGGCTCGACCGGGTGGGGCTCGCGGAGTTCGCGTCCGTCCGGCCGCGGGCGCTGTCGGGCGGGCAGGCGCAGCGGGTCGCCCTCGCGCGGGCGCTCGCCGTCGAGCCGGGGCTGCTGCTCCTGGACGAGCCGCTCGCCGCCCTCGACGCGCACACCCGGCTGGAGATCCGCGCCGCGCTGCGCCGCCATCTCGCCGGGTTCTCCGGCGCCGCCGTGCTCGTCACGCACGACCCCTTGGACGCGATGGTGCTCGCCGACCGCATCGTCGTCGTGGAGGGCGGACGGCTCGTCCAGCAGGGGACGCCCGCCGAGGTGGCGCGCCGTCCCCGCACCGGCTACGTCGCGCGCCTGGTCGGCCTGAACCTCTACCGGGGACGCGCGGACGCGGGCCGGGTCGCGGTCGCGGACGGCGCCGCCACCCTCGACACCGCCGACCCGCTCGACGGCGACGTGTTCCTCGCCTTCGCGCCCGCCGCCGTCGCGCTGTACCGGACGCGCCCGGACGGCAGCCCCCGGAACCTGTGGCGCGCCCGCGTCGCCGCGGTCGAACGCCAGGGGGACCGCGTCCGGGTGCAACTGTCCGGGCCGCCTTTCGACGCCGTCGCGGAAGTCACTCCCGCCGCCGTCGCGGAACTCCAATTGTCGGAGGGCAGCGAGATTTGGGCGGCGGTCAAGGCCACCGAGACCCACGTTTACCCAGCTTGAGCACGCCTTGGCGGACGGGTGACCCGGCCGCCCGGACGATCTTCCGGCATGCGTGATATCGGTCACAAAAGCGGGCACGATGCCCCAAAAGCGGACGGGATTGGTCCAGACCAAATGGCAAAAACAGCGGGTCTTGTTCATCATGCAAACATCCTGCGAACAGCTGAAGGAGTTGCCCGTGTCCAACCAGGTCCCCGGCCTCGACCAGGCCCCTACAGGCCACACCGAACTTACTGAGTGGGTGCGCGGGATCGCCGAGCTGACGAAGCCCGACCGCGTCGAGTGGTGCGACGGCTCTGACGAGGAATGGGAGCGCCTGACCGGCGTCCTCGTCGAGCAGGGCACCCTCACGCGGCTCGACCCCGCCAAGCGTCCGAACAGCTTCCACGCGGCGTCCGACCCGACCGACGTGGCCCGTGTCGAGGACCGCACGTTCATCTGCTCGGAGAAGGAAGAGGACGCCGGCCCCACCAACAACTGGGTCGCGCCCGGCGAGATGCGCGCGACGCTGGACGGGCTCTTCGACGGCTGCATGAAGGGCCGCACCATGTACGTGGTGCCGTTCTGCATGGGTCCGCTGGGCGGCAACATCTCCCAGCTCGGCGTCGAGATCACCGACTCCGCCTACGTCGCGGTGTCGATGCGGATCATGACGCGGATGGGCACGGGCGCGCTGCGCCTCATCGAGGAGCGCGGGACGTTCGTCAAGGCCGTCCACTCCGTCGGCGCCCCGCTTGAGCCGGGCCAGGCGGACGTGAAGTGGCCGTGCAACTCCACCAAGTACATCACCCACTTCCCCGAGACCCGGGAGATCTGGTCCTACGGGTCCGGGTACGGCGGCAACGCGCTGCTCGGCAAGAAGTGCTACGCGCTGCGGATCGCGTCCACCATGGCCCGCGACGAGGGCTGGATGGCCGAGCACATGCTCATCCTGAAGCTGACGCCGCCGGAGGGCGCGACCCGCTACGTCGCCGCCGCGTTCCCGTCCGCCTGCGGCAAGACGAACCTCGCCATGCTGGAGCCGACCATCCCCGGCTGGAAGGTCGAGACGATCGGCGACGACATCGCCTGGATGCGGTTCGGCGACGACGGCCGCCTCTACGCGATCAACCCCGAGGCCGGGTTCTTCGGCGTCGCGCCCGGCACCGGCGAGAGCACCAACGCCAACGCCGTGAAGACGCTCTGGGGCAACAGCATCTTCACGAACGTCGCGCTCACCGACGACGGAGACGTCTGGTGGGAGGGCCTCACCGACGAGCCGCCCGCGCATCTCACCGACTGGCGGGGCGACGACTGGACGCCCGGTTCCGACACCCCGGCCGCGCACCCGAACGCCCGCTTCACCACCCCCGCCGGGCAGTGCCCGATCATCGCGGACGAGTGGGAGGACCCGAAGGGCGTCCCGATCTCGGCGATCCTGTTCGGCGGACGGCGCGCGTCGGCCGTCCCGCTCGTCACCGAGTCCTTCGACTGGCAGCAGGGCGTGTTCCTCGGTGCGAACGTCGCGTCCGAGAAGACCGCCGCCGCCGAGGGCACCGTCGGCGAACTGCGCCGCGACCCGTTCGCCATGCTGCCGTTCTGCGGCTACAACATGGGCGACTACTTCGGCCACTGGCTCGACATCGGCAAGGCCACCGACCCCGAGAAACTCCCGCGGATCTACTACGTCAACTGGTTCCGCAAGAACGCCGACGGCAAGTTCATCTGGCCCGGGTTCGGGGAGAACAGCCGCGTCCTGAAGTGGATCGTCGACCGCCTGAACGGCCGCGCCGACGCCGTCAAGACCCCGATCGGCCACCTCCCGACCAGGGACGCCCTCGACACCGACGGCCTCACCCTGGACGACGCCGACCTCGAAACCCTGCTCTCGGTCGACACCGAAGTCTGGAAGCAGGAGGCAGCCCTCGTCCCCGAGCACTTCGAGAAGTTCGGCACCCACATGCCCAAGGCCCTGTGGGACGAGTACCACGACCTGGTACGCCGCCTGGAGCACTGAGTTCTCCCAGGGGGGCGACCCCCTGGAACCCCCGTTGCGCACGGCGGGCCGTTTCCCGATTCGCGTTCGCTTCTCGGGAAACGGCCCGCCGTGCGGCGGTTCGTGCGGCCTCCGGCGCTGGGGCGCCTCCGGCCGCACGAACCGTGGGGTCCGGCTGAGGTTCGAGCGTGGGTGAAGGCCGCGCCGGAACCGAGGCTCGGACTTTGCCGAGTTCTCGACTGGGCTTGGCGGTGTTTGTGGGGGAAAGCGGCTGAAATGGGGAGGGATCTCGGTTTCGGGGAGGCCGCATGTTCGAGTTGATGGCGAGGCACTGGTGGGTGCTCGCGGTACGTGGTGCGTTCGCGATCCTGTTCGGGATCGTCGCGTGGGTGTGGCCGGGTATCACCGTGGTCGTGCTGGTCGCCCTGTTCGGCGCGTATGCGCTGCTGGACGGGGTGATCGCGGTGGCGCAGGCGGTCCGGGGGACGACCGGGGCGCCGCGCGGCGTGCTGCTGGTCGCGGGGGCCGCCGGGATCGCGCTCGGCATCGCCGCGCTCGTCTGGCCGGGCATCACGGCGTTCGTGCTGCTGATGCTGATCGCCGCGTGGGCGGTCGCCACCGGCGTGCTGGAGATCGTCGCGGCGATCGCGCTGCGCAAGGAGCTCCAGGGCGAATGGGCGTACGCGCTGACCGGGGCGATCTCGGTGCTGTTCGGGATCCTGCTGTTCGTGTGGCCGGTGTCCGGGGCGCTCGCGGTCGTCTGGCTGATCGGGCTCTTCGCGATCCTGTTCGGCGCGGCCATGGTCGGCGCCGCGTTCCGGCTGCGGCGGCTCGCCGGAACGGCCGAGCGGCGCGGCGGGGCGGGCTCGGCCGTCCAGTACTGAAAGCCCAGTACGGGCCGCGGTTCGCATAAGGTGCGTGGCATGACGCGGCTTGAGCACCGGGTGCACGAACTGACCGTCGGCCAGCTCGCCGAGCGCAGCGGCGTGGCCGTCTCGGCGCTGCACTTCTACGAGTCCAAGGGGCTGATCACGAGCCGCCGCACGGCGGGCAACCAGCGGCGGTTCAGCCGCGACACGCTGCGCCGCGTGTCGTTCATCAAGGTGGCGCAGCGGGTCGGGATCCCGCTCAGCGAGATCCGCGACGCGCTCGGCACCCTGCCCTGCGAGCGGACGCCCACCGTCGAGGACTGGGCGCGCCTCTCCGAGCACTGGCGCGGCGACCTCGACGCCCGCATCCGCCAGCTCGAACGGCTCCGCGACGACCTCACCGACTGCATCGGCTGCGGCTGCCTGTCGATCAGCAAGTGCGCGCTCGCCAACCCCTACGACCAGCTCGGCGACGAGGGCCCGGGGCCGCGCCGCCTGCTCGCCGGACGGGGCGCGGACGGCGCCCCGTCCCGCCCGGCGGGGGCGGCGGCGTCCGCGCCCGGCTGCGGCGCCTGCGCGAGCTGACCGCCCCCGGCCAACGTCCCCGGCAATGAGCCTCAGCCGCGGCGGCGCGGGTCGCGGCCGTGCGGGTCGATGCGGCGCGGCAGCGGCTCCCGCCCGGCGGGCTGCGCCGGCGCCGGACGCGCCGGGATCTGGTCGATCGGCAGCTCGACGGGCTCGTCCGCGAGCGTGAACTCCTCGCCGTGGTGCGACAGCTTGATCGACGGGCCGTCCAGCAGCTCGTAGAGGGCCGACTCGGCGGTGACGTTGACCCGGACGCGGCTGCCCCGGTACGTCATCCGGAACGCCAGCCTGCTGATGCCGCCCGGCAGCCGCGGCGCGAACCGCAGCTCGCCGCGACCCGCCCGCATCCCGCCGAACCCGGCGACGAGCCCGCTCCACGCGCCCGCCATCGACGCGATGTGCAGCCCGTCGCGGGTGTTGCGGTTCAGGTCGTGCAGGTCCATCAGGGCGGTCTCGCCGAGGTAGTCGTGCGCCAGCTCCAGCTGCCCGACCTCCGCCGCCACGACCGCCTGCGTCTGCGCCGACAGCGACGAGTCGCGGACGGTCAGCCCCTCGTAGTAGGCGAAGTCGCGGGCCTTCTGCTCGTCGGTGAACGAGTCCCCGCACAGGTGCAGCGCCAGGACGAGGTCGGCCTGCTTCACCACCTGCTTCCGATATAGGTCGAAGTACGGGAAGTTCAGCAGCAGCGGGTAGTGGTCGGGCTTGGTGGCGGCGAAGTCCCACCGGTCGTGGTTGGTGAACCCCTCGCTCTGCGGATGGACGCCCAGCCGGTCGTCGTAGGGGATCAGCATCGCGGCCGCCGCGTCCCGCCACGACGCGGCCTCCTCGGCGTCCACGCCGAGGCGGTCGGCCACGTCCGGATGGCGCATCGCCATCTCCGCGGCCTCCTGGAGGTTCCGGCGCGCCATCAGGTTCGTGTAGACGTTGTTGTCGACGACCGCGCTGTACTCGTCCGGGCCGGTGACGCCGTCGATGCGGAACACGCCGCCGACGTCGTGGTGGCCGAGGCTCCGCCACAGCCGCGCCGTCTGCACCAGGATGTCGAGCCCGATCTCGCGCTCGAACTGCTGGTCCTCGGTGGCGTCCACGTACCGGACGACCGCGTCGGAGATGTCGGCGTTGATGTGGAACGCCGCCGTGCCCGCCGGCCAGTACCCCGAGCATTCGTGGCCGCGGATCGTCCGCCACGGGAACGTCGCGCCCTCAAGGCCGAGCTGTGTGGCGCGCTCCACCGCGAGCGGCAGCGTCATGTGCCGCCAGGCCAGCGCGTCCGCCGCCGCGCCCGGCGACGTGTAGGTCAGCACCGGCATGACGAAGGTCTCGGTGTCCCAGAAGGTGTGGCCGTCGTAGCCGGGGCCCGTCAGCCCCTTGGCCGGGATCATCCGCCGCTCGGCGCGCGCGCCCGCCTGGAGGACGTGGAACAGCCCGAACCGGACGGCCTGCTGGATCTCCGCGTCGCCCTCGACCTCGACGTCCGCGCCCTCCCAGAAGTCGTCCAGGTACTCGCGCTGCTCGGCGAGCAGACCGTCCCAGCCGGTCTGCCGCGCGCCCGCGAGCGCCCCGACCACCTGGTCGTGCAGCGCCGGACGGGACCTGCGGCTCGACCACCCGTAGGAGAGGTACTTCACGATCCGGAGCTTCTGCCCCGGCTCCAGCCGCGTCGCGACCGTCAGCCGTCCCACGTCGGCGGAGCTCTCGGTGTCGATCGCCATCGACTTCGGGCCCTCGATGTCGTGCGACATGCCCGCCGCCATCCGCAGGCCGCTGCGCCGCGTCCGGTGCAGGAGCAGGACCTTCGTGCCGTTGGCGACGTGCTCCTCGCTGACGAGGGGGCAGTCCAGGATGGCGGAGGCGCGCGGGTCCTTGCCGCCGCCGGGCAGCGCCTCGTTGGTCACGAGCTCGGACTGCGCCACGACCCGGACCGCTCCATCGACGGGCTCGACCTCGTAGCAGATCGCCGCGACGGCGCGCTGCGTCAGCGACACCATCCGGACGGACGTCACCTTGATGGTCTTGTCGGCGGGGGACGTCCACTCCACGTGCCGGGTGAGCGTCCCCGCCTGCATGTCCAGCACCCGCTCGTGGTGGTGGACGCGCCCGTACCGGACGTCGAACGGCTCGTCGTCCACCAGCAGCCGGATCACCTTGCCGTTGGTGACGTTGATGACCGTCTGCCCCGACTCGGGATAGCCGTAGGCCGTCTCCGCGTGCGGCAGCGGACGCTGCTCGTAGAAGGAGTTCAGGTAGGTGCCCGGCAGCCCGTGCGGCTCGCCCTCGTCGAGGTTGCCGCGCATCCCGACGTGCCCGTTCGACAGCGCGAACACCGACTCGGTCTGCGCCAGCCGGTCGAGCCGGAGCTCGGGCTCCCGCACGCACCACGGCTCCACCGTGAACACGGGCCTGTCGGCCGCGAGTTGCCCGTCCGCGTTGGTCACTTGTCCTCCAGGAGCTCGGACAGGTCGGAGACGACGATGTCGGCGCCGTGCTCGGCGAGCGCCTTGGCGTGCGCCTCGTCGACCCGGTTGACGCCGACTACGTAGGCGAAGCCGCCCGCGCGGCCGGCCTGGACGCCGGCCAGCGCGTCCTCGAACACGACGGCCCGCGCCGCCTGGACGCCCACCTCGCGGGCGCCCTCGATGAACATGTCGGGGGCCGGTTTGCCCGGCAGCCGCCGCTCGGCCGCGACGACGCCGTCGACCCGCGCGTCGAACAGGTCGGTGATGCCGACCGTCCGCAGCACCTGGACGGTGTTGGCGCTGGACGACACCACCGCCGTCCGCAGCCCCGCCGCGCGCGCCGCGCGCACGTAGTCGATGGAGCCGTCGAAGGTCTCGACGCCGCGCTCCTCGATGATCTTCAGGACGAGCGCGTTCTTGCGGTTGCCGAGCCCCCGGACGGTCTCCGCCTCGGGCGGGTCGTCCGGATCGCCCTCGGGCAGCTCGATGCCGCGCGAGTGCAGGAAGGAGCGTGTGCCGTCCTCGCGCTTCTTGCCGTCGACGTACCGGCCGTAGTCCTTCACCGTGTCGAACTCGGTGAAGGGCTCGCCGGTGCGCCGGGCGCGCTCACGCAGGTAGCCGTCGAACATCTCCTTCCAGGCGGCCGCGTGGACCGCGGCCGTGCGGGTCAGTACCCCGTCCAGATCGAAGAGGCACGCAGCCGCCTCGTCCGGCAGTCCCAGCATCCAAACCCCCTGGCCAATGTCACCATCGAAGAGACACGCAAACGCGTCCCGTCCGCTCGGCCGCACCGTGCACACCAGCGGTGTCGCCCGCTCGAACGGGGGGATCATGCCATGCGTACAACCCCTTGATCAGGGTGGCATACGAGGAGGACCGAGCCAATGGAAATGGCGCGTATCGGGGTCACGGGCCTCGCCGTGATGGGCCGGAACCTGGCCCGCAACCTCGCCCGGCACGGGCACTCCGTGGCCCTGCACAACCGCACTTCCGCCAGAACGAAAGCCCTGGTGGAGGAGTTCGGCGGCGAGGGGACTTTCGTGCCCGCCGACACGCCGGAGGCGTTCGTCGCCGCCCTGGAGCGGCCCCGCCGTTTGGTGATCATGGTGAAGGCGGGCGGCCCGACCGACGCCGTGATCGACGAGTTCGCGCCGCTGCTGGAGCCCGGCGACATGATCGTGGACGGCGGCAACGCCAACTTCGTCGACACCCGCCGCCGGGAGGCCGCGCTGCGCGAGCGCGGGATCCACTTCGTCGGCACCGGCATCTCCGGCGGCGAGGAGGGCGCGCTGCACGGCCCGAGCATCATGCCGGGCGGATCCGCCGAGTCCTACGCCGCGCTCGGCCCCCTCCTGGAGGACATCGCCGCCGAGGTCGACGGGACGCCTTGCTGCACCCACGTCGGCCCCGACGGCGCCGGGCACTTCGTGAAGATGGTGCACAACGGCATCGAGTACGCCGACATGCAGCTGATCGCCGAGTCCTACGACCTGCTCCGGCACGCCGCCGGGCTCGCGCCCGCCGAGATCGCCGAGGTCTTCCGGACGTGGAACACCGGCCGCCTGGAGTCGTACCTGATCGAGATCACCGCCGAGGTCCTCGCGCACACCGACGCCGCCACCGGACGCCCCTTCGTGGACGTCGTCCTCGACCAGGCCGAGCAGAAGGGGACCGGGCGCTGGACCGTCCAGACCGCGCTCGACCTGGGCGTTCCGGTGAGCGGCATCGCTGAGGCGGTGTTCGCGCGGTCGGTCTCGGGGCACGCGGGTCTGCGCGAGGCCGCCCAGAACCTCCCGGGTCCTTCCCGCGGCCTGGTCGCGGGCTCCGGCCTCGCGGACGCGGTGGAGAAGGCGCTCTACGCCTCCAAGATCGTCGCGTACGCGCAGGGCTTCCACCAGATCCAGGCGGGCAGCGCCGAGTACGGCTGGGACATCGACCTCGGCGCGATGGCCGCGATCTGGCGCGGCGGCTGCATCATCCGCGCCCGCTTCCTGGACCGCATCCGCGCCGCCTACCAGGCCGACCCGGAGACGCCCACCCTGCTCACCGACGCCCATTTCACCGAAGCGGTCGGCGACGCCCAGGACGCCTGGCGCGAGGTCGTCGGCACGGCCGCGCGGCTCGGCATCCCGGTGCCCGGCTTCTCCACGGCCCTGGCCTACTACGACTCGCTCCGCGCCGACCGCCTCCCAGCGGCCCTCACCCAGGCCCAGCGCGACTACTTCGGCGCCCATACGTATCGGCGTGTCGACCGTGAAGGGTCGTTCCACACGCTCTGGGGCGGCGACCGCACCGAAGTGACCGCCTGACGGTTCCAGGCGCCGGGTGTTGACCCGCCCGGACGCCCGGAGACCGCCATACTGTCGGCGCACTGCGTCACGGTTCGTCGGGGTCACGCTCGACGCCCGCGATCGGGTTGCCTTGGCGGGTGCCGCCCTCCGCGTCCGACTCGTAGCCCTCCTCCGCGCTGTCGGTGCCGGGGACGACGCGCTGATGCGGCTGGTCCTCCAGACCTGAACTGGCTCCGGGTTCTTCGTCCCTCTTGCTCATGCCGTGCCCCTTTCGAGTCGGTTCGCTCCAGCGGGTTGTTGCCGGGCAGCCCGTCCCTAACCGGTCGTCGCGCGATTCTGGTGGTCTGCCGGTCTATGGGCGGTGTAGATACGTTCCCGGGGGCGGCGACGGGAGGCGGACGTGGCGGGCGGGCACCGGATCGATCGCACGGCATGGCCGGAGGACGGCCCGTACCGGCGGCTGCTGGAACTCCTCGACGGCGTCCACAGGGACAACGGCGGAAAGAGCCTCCGCGAGATCGCCGCCGCCATGAACCTGGCCTCGGCCTCGCGCGTCAACGACTTTCTTCGCGGTCGGCGGCGGCCGGTCGACGACCAGCAGTTGGCGTTGCTGGTAAAGGCCCTGGGCGGGGGAGAGGACGACGTGCGCGCGGCCGTCCGGCTGTACGGGCAGGTGCCTGTCGCGAAAACGGTTGCGCGGTCTCCGTGGGCCGAGCACGTCTCCGAACACATCGCCTGGGAACTGGTCGACGAGCAGCGCGATGCCTCCGCCTTCCGGGACGCGACCATCGACATCGCCGAACGCCTGGGACGGCTGAGCGGTACGGCCGAAGCGGCATTGGACGACGATCTCTGGCTCGATGCCGAGCTGGCCGTCCGCTTCGCCAAACGGACGGATTGGCTGCTGCGCACCCCGCTCGCGGAGTTCCTGCGCGATCTCTCCCCGGCCGAGGCCGCGCTTCTGGTGCTGGTTCCGCTGCTGCACCACACCCATATGGTCAAGACGCTTGCCGGGCTTCGTGACATCGCCCCGCTCGACCTCGGCGCGGAGGGTGGCGAGGGAGCGCGGCGCGAATACGAGACCTTTCTCAGAGGGCAGCGTGAACTGGTCGACCGCGCACAGGCCCGGACCTTGCCGGACCGAGACCCAGCCACCACGGAAATCGGCTGGTGGCTGTTCCATCGTTGGGTAGCGCGGTATCCGCAGGCTTACGCCTTGGGCGCCGTGCACGCTCTGCTGAGCGGCATCGAGATCGCCGACCACCGCATGCGGGACGAGGTGCTCGACGCGAAGACCGTCCAGCGATTCCTAGCCGCGCTGCGCCTCGACCTCTCCGAACTCGGCGACACCGATCGGAAGAACGCGCCGCAGTTCGAGACCGTCCTGTTCGCTGGGGAGCCGCATGAGCAGCGCGTGCGGGAACTACTGATCGGACAGATCCTCACGGTCGCCTACGCGCTGACGCTCGACCTCGTCCGGCTCCCGGACATCGTGGTGCGACACCTCGGCATCCCGCATCCGGTGGATCTGGGCGAGCTCCGGGAAACGGTGTCGTCCCGGGCGAAATGGGTGCTCCAGTCGGACTGCCTCGTCCTGCGCGCCGACTGCCATCACGCCGCCGAACTCGAAGGGCTGCGCCAGTACGCGAGCCAGGTCGACGCCCTTCTGCACACGATCCGGCAGGGGTGCGGCGACCATTCCACGATGCAGGTGCTCACGCGGCTGCCGTCCCGCGCGTCCGCCGACGACGTCCGCCCCGGAACCAACGATGACGGCCGCCTCCTTTTCCAACGCGTCAGCCGATTCCGCTTGGACGAGCGCCGCGTGCAGGACCTGCTCATGGGCGAACAGCTCTACCAGGATCGCGGTCTCGCCATTCGCGAGCTGTATCAGAACGCGCTGGACGCCTGCCGCTACCGCCGGGCCCGTCACGCCTACCGCAGCCGAGGCGACTGGCTGGACGAGTGGAACGGCCGCATCCACTTCACCCAGGGCGTGGACGAGAACGGCCGCGCCTACCTGGAATGCCGCGACAACGGAATCGGCATGACCGAGTCCGTCCTCACGGAGGTCTTCTCGCAGGCCGGTGCCCGCTTCACCGACACGACCGAGTTCCTGATCGAGTCGGCCGACTGGAAGAACGCCGACCCACCCATCCCGTTCCACGCCAACAGCCGTTTCGGCATCGGCGTCCTCAGCTACTTCATGATCGCCGACGAGATCGAGGTCGTCACTCGACCCCTGGACCGGGGCCACCGCTCGAACCCTACGCTGATGGTTTCGATCTTCGGCCCGGGTCATTTGTTCCACATCGAGCATCTGCCCACCGACCGCTCTCCAGGCACCTCGGTAAAGCTGTACCTCCGCGAGAGCGAGGACGCTCTGTCCTGCGTGGAAGAGTTGCGCCGCTTCCTCGGCATCGCCGAATTCCGCACTACTGCTGAGCACGAGGCGCAACGTGAGACGTGGGAATCCGGCGTATTGCGACCCCGCGCACGCCCGTCCTGGGAAACTGATGGCCTTGATGCACACGGCAAACTCGTCCCCTGGAAGGACGACGACGGCGGCCAGGTCGTCTGGTGCGAGAAAGGTGGCGGCCTTCTGGTCGACGGCATCTATGTCAAGCCAAGCGTGCGCCGTGGAGTTTTCGCAGGATTGGAAGACGGCACCCTGTATGGCGCGGTCGTCAATCTTACTGGCGCACACGCGCCGGAACAAATCTCCGTGGACCGAAGGAAGGTCCTCTCCGACGTCTCTGACCAGTCTGAGAAATTGCTGGTTTCGGCGCTGAGCGAACTGATTTCAACGGGACGTGATCTGCTGGACGTCTGCTGGCTGAGCAACGTCGCGTGGGCCAGCCCCAGGCTGGGAGATCTTATCAGCGAGGCGTCTGCCGAATCCAGTGCGGGCCTCATGACGCGAGAGGGGACGGTGGATGTCGCCCACACCGGCTGTCTCCTCCAAGACTCCTATCTCGCTTTAGAGGGTGATCGCGTCGAACAGCGTTCCGAAGGTGAAGGGCTCAATTTCTGGAACGTGGATTTTGGTCCATACGTAAGTGACCACGTGGCGATATGGCGTATGGCGGCGCATGGGCGGCTACCTGATTTTATGAAGGAGTCAGTAGTCGGTCGCGGGAGATTGCGGCGTGCCCGGCCATCCGACACTTTTCTCTTAGGGGGTATCTCCAGATATGTTCAGCCGGACCGAAGGGTTAGTCCGAATGACTGGGCCTGGGAGAGGAAGAGTGTCGAGCGCTTTCCGGGTCATGTACTTTGGGTGGCGCTGCTGACTGGAGTAACGCCACGTGAGGTGGCGCAGCGAGCAGTCGACGTGGGCGTCGAGGAAATCCAGCCAGAACGGTTTCCGGCTTCTGGTGGCAACGAGGTCGACCTCACGTTACTCAGCGAGCGACGTACCGGCAGGCCCCAATGGTGGGAAGTGACTGATGTCGTCCCCTATGGACACATAGCTGCAGTGGCACTTCAGTTCGGCTGCGGATTGCGAGACCTGATGAGCCGACTGGAACGATACGGCCATCTGATACCGCCGGGCAGGCCTCCGGAAAAAGCGATCTCTGCTCAGGAACTGCGCATGCTGTGTTGGAGTTCGGATGATGTCAACCCGATCAACAGCAGGCCGCAGCCATTGCCGAGCAGTCATGTCGTGAAAAGTGCGTGGGATCTAGGAATTTCGACCAGTGAGGTGTGCGAATGGATTCGTGAATTCGGCTTCCATGTTGATGATCTTGCTCTGCCAGCTCGGCCATCCGAAGCTGACTATGCGTTGTTCGACTGGAGATTCGGCTATGAAGAGCAAGATGAAATTGATCCCACGCTAACGCTTTCTCCTGCTCATCTAGTCCGCGCGTCACTCGCGCTCAACATTTCGATTCCGGAAGTCGCCGCCCGCCTAGCTGCCTACGGTGTCCCTGTGCCCTCCCCCCGGCGGCTACCTGAGCGTGCCTCTAACGGAGATCTAAAACTGCTCAGCCGAGATGGAGACGGTTTTCCACCCTGGTGGCCGATCGAGCAAGAGATTCCGCTGTCGAATTTTTTGATCGTGAGCAGTCGGGCGGATCTCGAACCGGAGCAGGCAGCGGCGCGTCTTGCTGAATATGGAATGAGAGTCCCGAACGGACCGTTCCCTGCCAAACTCGACGAGCCGCGGATGCGGCTGCTCTCGAAGAGGTTCTTTACCGGTGCGTGGCTCGATCCGAGGTGTGTTGTGCACCGGGCCCATCTGGTCCGAGCTTCTGTCGAGATGGGCATCAGTCCCGGAGAGGCAGCCGGGCATTTGATCGAGTGCGGACTGACCGTTCCGCCTGGTGAGATCGCGAATGCACCCGATCCGGTGGATCTAGTGCTGCTGCGCTATGGCCATTCAATTTCCGACCGATGGCTTGACGTAGAGCAGCCCGTGCCGCTGCTTCATTTACTGCGCGTCTCTCGGCGGCTCGGGATGAGCGTATGGGCGGCGGCTGAGCGACTGCGGTGGCTTGGTATGGACGTGTCCGACGTCGATGACAGCATCGCGGAAGCGCTGCGTCGGGTGCCGTGGGCATAGTTAGCTGTAGAATTGCCGGGTGTGGATTCCGGGGGACGATGAGATCCGGGCCTTGCATGAGCGGTATGCGCCGAGCCCGCAGGCGTTCGATCTCGTCTGGACGCACTGCGTCATCGTGTGTCGCATCGCCGAGCAGGTCGTCGACGGGCTCGACGTGGACAAAGACCTCGTCCGGGCCGGATGTCTGTTGCACGACATCGGCGTCTACCGCCTGTACGACGTCACCGGCGAACTCGACCACAAGCAGTACGTCCGGCACGGCGTCCTGGGACACGAGATCCTGAGCAGCGAAGGGTTCCCCGAGGAGATCTGCCGGTTCTGTTCGCATCACACCGGGATGGGCCTCACCGCGGACGACATCGAGAGCCAGCGTCTTCCCCTCCCCAAAGGTGACTACGTGGCCGAGTCCGACGAAGAGCGGGTCGTCATGTACGCGGACAAGTTTCACAGCAAGTCCATCCCGCCGAGGTTCGTGTCGGCTGACTCGTTCGCGCTGCATGTGAGGCGATACGGCGAGGACAAAGTCACTGCCTTCGAGGCGATGCGCGAGACGTTCGGGGAGCCCGATCTCGCGCCCCTCGCAGTTGAGTACGGCCACGCCCTGGTGTAACCCCACTCGTGCGCCCGCGTACCGCGTCCCACCACGAAGCCCCAGGTCAGCAACAGGCTCCGCAGAGCGCACAACGCACGTCACGCAAGCGCACGCCCACCGGATGCGCGTCCGGCGCAGGCTGCTCTCGTTCGCAGGACGACGGGAGTGGGCCATGCAGACGATCGTGGAATTGGCGCCGGTGATCGGCGGGGTGCTGAACGTGGTGGCGGCCGCTGTCGGGGCCGTCACGGCGCTCACCGTGAAGAGGCGGTGACGCGGCAGTGCGCGAACGGGGGCAGGATGGAGGGGTGAGCCTTATCGATGAGCTTCCCACCGGAAACGACGCCGACGCCGATTCGCTGTTCGAGGCGTTCGAACGGTGGGTGTCGGGACGCGGGATCACGTTGTATCCCGCACAGGAGGAAGCGCTCATCGAGGTCGTGTCCGGGGCGAACGTGATCCTGTCCACGCCGACCGGGTCGGGCAAGAGCCTGGTGGCGGCGGGCGCGCTGTTCGCGGCGCTGGGCCATGACAAGGTCGGCTTCTACACCGCGCCGATCAAGGCGCTGGTGTCGGAGAAGTTCTTCGACCTCTGCGAAATGTTCGGACGCGACAACGTCGGCATGATGACGGGCGACGCCAGCGTCAACGCGGACGCGCCCATCGTGTGCTGCACCGCCGAGGTGCTCGCCAACATCGCGCTCAGGGACGGCGCCGACGCCGACATCGGCGTGGTCGTCATGGACGAGTTCCATTTCTACGCCGAGCCCGAGCGCGGCTGGGCGTGGCAGATCCCGCTGCTCGAACTGCCGCAGACGCAGTTCCTGCTGATGTCGGCCACGCTCGGCGACGTCACGTTCTTCCAGAAGGACCTGACGCGGCGGACGGGACGCCAGACCGCGCTGGTGACGTCGGCGGAGCGGCCCGTCCCGCTGATCTACGACTACCGGGTGACGCCGCTGCACGAGACGATCGAGGAGTTGCTCGCCGAGCAGAAGGCGCCGATCTACCTGGTGCACTTCACGCAGGCGGCGGCGATCGAGCGGGCGCAGTCGCTGATGAGCGTCAACGTGTGCACCAAGGCGGAGAAGGCGCGGATCGCGGAGCTGATCGGGAGCTTCCGGTTCACGACGAAGTTCGGACGGAACCTGTCGCGGTTCGTCCGGCACGGGATCGGGGTGCACCACGCGGGGATGCTGCCGAAGTACCGGCGACTCGTGGAGCGGCTCGCCCAGGCCGGGCTGCTCAAGGTCATCTGCGGGACGGACACCCTCGGCGTCGGTGTCAACGTCCCCATCCGCACGGTCGTGTTCACCGCGCTGAGCAAGTACGACGGGCATCGGGTGCGGCGGCTGCGCGCCCGCGAGTTCCACCAGATCGCCGGACGCGCCGGACGCGCCGGTTTCGACACGGTCGGCTTCGTCGTCGCGCAGGCCCCCGAGCACGTCGTGGAGAACGAGAAGGCCCTCGCGAAGGCGGGCGACGATCCGAAGAAGCGCCGGAAGGTGCAGCGGAAGAAGCCGCCGGAGGGGTTCGTCGGCTGGGACGAGGACGTCTTCGCCAAGCTCCAGAAGGCCGAGCCGGAGATGCTGAGGTCCCGGTTCCAGGTCAGCCACGCGATGCTGCTGTCGGTGATCGCGCGTCCAGGCAACGCGTTCCAGGCGATGAAGCGGCTGCTGACCGACAACCACGAGGAGCCCGCGGCGCGCCGCCGCCACATCTCCCGGGCGATCGCGATCTACCGGTCGCTGCTCTCGGCCGGGGTGGTGGAGGTGCTGGCCGAGCCGGACGAGCTGGGCCGGTACGCGCGGATCACCGTCGACCTCCAGGAGGACTTCGCGCTCAACCAGGCGCTGTCGACGTTCGCGCTGGCGGCGTTCGAGGTGCTCGACCCGGCGTCGCCGTCGTACGCGCTGGACGTCCTGTCGGTGATCGAGGCGACTCTGGAGGACCCGCGGCAGATCCTCGCGGCGCAGGTCAACAAGGCGCGGGGCGAGGCCGTCCAGGAGATGAAGGCGGAGGGCATCGAGTACGAGGAGCGGATGGAGCTGCTCCAGGAGGTCGACCACCCGAAGCCGCTGGAGGAGGTGCTCGACGCCGCGTACGGGATCTACCGGGCGGGCCATCCGTGGGTCGGCGACCATCCGCTGCGCCCGAAGTCGGTGGTGCGCGACATGTTCGAGCGCGCGATGACGTTCACCGAGTACATCGGGTTCTACGAGCTGGCGCGGGCGGAGGGGCTCGTCCTGCGGTACCTGTCGGGCGCGTACAAGGCGCTGCAGCAGACCGTCCCGGAGTCGATCAAGACGGACGACCTGATCGACCTGATCGAGTGGCTGGGCGAGCTGGTCCGGCAGGTCGACTCCAGCCTCCTGGACGAGTGGGAGCAGCTCGCGAACCCCACCGACGAGGAGCTGGACGCGCCGATCCAGGAGCGGATCACCAGGGTGACGGCGAACGCGCGGGCGTTCCGGGTGCTGGTGCGCAACGCGATGTTCCGCCGGGTGGAGCTGGCGGCGCTGGAGAAGTACGCGGAGCTGGGCGACCTCGACCCGGACTTCGGCGCGGCCGGGTGGGCGGACGCCATGGACGGGTACTTCGCCGAGCATGACGAGCTGCTCACCGGCCCCGACGCGCGCGGTCCGAAGCTCCTCCAGATCGAGGAGGTCCCCGAGGACGAGTTGTGGCGCGTCCGGCAGGTGTTCGACGATCCCGAGGGCCACCACGACTGGGGGATCAGCGCCGAGGTCGACCTCGCGGGCTCGGACCAGGAGGGCGAGGCGGTCGTCCGCGTGACCGCCGTCGACCGGCTCTGAAAGAGGAGGGACATTCGCATGGTGCAGGTCGCGGTGGCGCAGTTCGCGCCGGGCGTGAACAAGGACGAGAACCTCGCGACGATCGGCAAGCTGGCGGGCGAGGCGGCCGGACGGGGCGCGGCGGTCGTCGTGTTCCCCGAGTTCGCCATGTTCACCGCGCCGAAGCTCGACCAGCGGTTCCTGGACTCCGCTGAGCCGCTCGACGGCCCGTTCACCACCGGGCTCGCGGAGCTGGCGACCCGGCTCGGCGTCCACGTCGTCGCGGGCGTCAACGAGCGGCTGGACGACCCCGACCGCATCTCCAACACGCTCCTCGCCATCGGCCCCGGCGGCGACGTCGTCGCCGAGTACCGCAAGCTCCACCTGTACGACGCGTTCGGGTACAAGGAGTCGGCGGTGGTCCGTGCCGGTGAGATCGGGGAGCCGCAGACGTTCGCGGTCGAGGGCGTCACGTTCGGCATGCAGACCTGCTACGACGTCCGGTTCCCGGAGGTGACGCGGCGGATCGTGGACGCGGGCGCCGACGTCCTCGCGCTGCCCGCCGACTGGGTGCCGGGCCCGCTGAAGGAGGACCACTGGCGGACGCTCGTCCGGGCCCGCGCGATCGAGAACACCGTCTACGTCGCCGCCGCCGGGCAGTGCGCCCCGACCGGCGCCGGGAACAGCATGGTCGTCGACCCGATGGGCGTGGTGGCGGCCGGGCTGGGCGACGGGACGGGCGTGGCGTCCGCGGAGGTGTCGCCCGAGCGGATCGCGGCCGTCCGGAAGACGAACCCGGCCCTGAGCCTCCGCCGCTTCACCGTCGCGCCCGCCCGCTGAGGAACCGCACGAGACGCTCGCCGGTATCGAGGCGGCAACAGTAGCGGCGTTTCTGCGTGTCCGTTCGGATGCGGAGCGTGACCATCGGTGGGTGCGTCTTTCGTCGAAGGTTCCGCCCGCCGGGTACACCCGCGCCGGGCCGAGGCCGCCGCGCCGCCGTCCGCCGCTCCGGGCGGTCGTGGCGGCGGCGGTCGCGGCCGTCCTGGGAACGGGGGTGCTCGCCGCCGTGCTCGTCACCGTGCACGGGGCGGCGGGCCGCCCGGCTCCCGTCCGTCCCGCCGCGCCGGACACGGTCACGCCGTCGTCCGTCCCGGCGCCGCCGCCCGCCCCGAAGAGCGGCGCGGCGGAACCGGGACGCGTCGGCGCCAAACCGAAACGAGCGGGCGGCGGGTCCGCGAAACCGCGCGGCACCCGGGCGGTTCCGACGCGGAGGCGTCCCACCGCCAGCGGGCGCCCGCGCTCGCGTCCCTCGAAACGGCCGAAGGCCAGGCCGCGGCCGGGCGTGCCGCCGTGGGTGCGGTCCGAATGCGCCCGCCGCTTCCCGGACGACCCGCGCCGCCGGGCCGCCTGCGTCGCCGTCCTCAGCGGCCGGTTCGGCGGACGCTGACCGGCCGCGGGGGGTCAGGCGGCCTTCGACCGCGTCAGCCGCTCGGCCTCGGCGCGGAGCGCGGGGAGGTCGGCGCCGGCCTCGGCCGCGAGCCGCGCCGACAGGGACTTCTCGTCCTGGAGGAGGCCGAGCAGGAGATGGCCGGCGCGGATGTCCCCCGACTTGAGCCGGAGCGACTGCCGCAGGCTCAGCTCCAGGGCCTTCTTCGCCCTCGGCGTGAATGGGATGTGGCCCTTGCGGACGGCGCCGCGCTCGCCCGCCGGGGCGTCGAGGGCGCCCTCGCCGAACGTCCGCTCCGTCGCCTCCCGGACGGCGTCGAGGTCGATGCCGAGCGTGCTCAGCGCCTCGGGGTCGAGGGGGTCGGCCGACCCGTGGACGAGCCGTGCCCGGACGTCGCCCGCGGTCAGCCCGTGCGCGGCCGCGGCCCGCGCCTCCGGGCCGTCCGAGGCGAGCAGGGAGAGCAGCAGGTGCTCGGTGCCGATGTGGTGGTGCCGCAGCCGCCGGGCCTCCTCCTGCGCCCCGGCGACGATCTCCCGCGCGTCGGCGGTGAAGCGCTCGAACATCCCGCTAGTCCTCCTTCTTCAGAATGCGGCGCCTGCCGCCGCCGTGCTTCTTGTGGACGGCCTGCCTGCTCACCCCGAGGCACACCGCGATCTCCTGCCAGGACCAGCCCTGCTCGCGGGCGCTCGCGACCTGCAGCGCCTCCAGGCGCTCGGACAGTTCGCGCAGCGCCCGGACGGCCCGCAGCCCCACCGCGGGGTCCCGGCTGCTCGCCTCCTGGGCGAGCGTCACTCCATCGCTCATGCCTGTCAATGTAGGTTGACGCCTGCCCGAGTGTCAACCCACGTTGACGCGCGCCGTGCCTAGCGGACGGCGATCAGGGTCGTGAGGAGATCGTCGAGGTTGACGAGACCTGCGGCGCGCCCGTCCGGGGTGACGGCCAGGCCGAGATGGCTGTGGTGGCGTTTCAGGATCGCGACCGCCTCGCCGACCGGCGTCGCGATCGGCATCGCGGGCACCGGGTGCGCCAGCTCGTCCGCCGGGGTCTTCCGGCCCCGCGCGCGGGCCAGGTAGGCGTCCCGGACGTGCACCATCCGCGCCGAGCCGGACCGCCTGCCGCCGCGCAGCACGATCCGCAGGCTGCCGGTCTGGACGGAGGCGTCGATCACCTCCTGCGGAGTCGCCGCCGCGGGCACCGACACCACCTCCGAGACCGGGACGACGAGCTCGGCGAGCGGGGCGCGCGGCGCGTCCAGCGCGGCGGTGAGCAGGGTCAGCTCGGTGTCGCCGATCAGCCCGAGCCGCCGCGAGTCCTGCGCGATGCTGCGCAGCTGCTCCGGCGTCCGCGACACCTCCCGCGCGTTCACCGGTTGGACGCCGACGAGCCGCAGCAGCAGGTTCGTCGTCCCGTTCAGCGCGGCGAGCAGCGGCCGGACGACGGTCGCGAACCCGCGGAACGGCAGCCCGAGCACCGCCGCCGACCGCTCCGGATCGGTGATCGCCACCGACTTCGGCGCCATCTCGCCGACGACCATGTGCAGGAACGTCACGAGCGCCAGCGCGATGACGAACGCGACCGCATGCGCCGCGCCGGACGGCAGCCCCGCCGCGTGGAACGGCGGGAGGAGCGTCTCCGCGAACACCGGCTCGGACACGAGCCCGAGGCCGAGCGAGCACATCGTGATGCCGAGCTGCGCCCCGGCGAGCGTGAGCGACAGCTCGTCGATCCCGGCGACCGCCGCGGCGGCGGCCCGGCCGCCCCGCGCGGCGGCGCGTTCCAGCCGCGGCCGCCGGGCCGCGACCAGCGCGAACTCGGTGGCGACGAAGAAGCCGTTCGCGGCGAGCAGCGCGAGCGTGACGGGCGCGCCGAGAGCCAGGTTCATCGCTGCTCCTCCCTTTCGTCCTCCGACGCCCGCACGACGGTGCGGACGCGGATCAGCCCCGGCACGTGCCGCCGGACGGTCAGCACCTCGATCACGGCGGTGCGGGCGGGCTCGTCCAGCCGGTCCGGCTGGAGGTCGATCGTCACGACGTCGCCGCGCCGCGCCACCCGTCCGAGCCGTTTCAGCAGGAGGCCCGCGACGGTCTCGTAGTCGCCCTCGGGGAGCCCGATGCCCGTCTCGTGGGCGACCTCGTCCATCCGGAGGCCCGCGTCGGTCGTCCACCACTCGCCGGTGCGGATCGCGACGTCCTCGTCGGGCTCGTTCTCGTCGGCGATCTCACCGACCAGCTCCTCGGACACGTCCTCCCAGGTCACGATGCCCGCGAAGCCGCCGTACTCGTCCACCACGCAGGCGAACGGCGCGGCGGCGCCCTGCAGCCGGAGGACGACGTCCGGCAGCGGCAGCGAGGACGGCAGCAGCAGCGGCTCCCGCGCGATCGCGCGGACCTCGGTGCGCTCCGCCTCGGCCGGGGCGAGCCGGATCAGCTCCGCGAGGCCGACGACGCCGACGAGGTCGTCGACGCTGTCGCCGACGACCGGGTACCGGGAGTGCCCGCTCGCCAGGATCACCTCGTCGAGCTCGGCGGCGCGGGCGGACGCGGGCACGGTCACCACGTCCACGCGGGGGATCATCACCTCCTCGGCGTCCAGCTCGGCGAACACGAGGGCGCGCTCCAGCAGGTCGGCGTGGCCCGCCTGGAGCTTCTCGCCGGACTCGCCGATGATGTGCCCGAGCTCCTCCAGCGTCGCGCCGTGGTGCAGCTCCTCGACCGGCTCGATGCCGACCGCGCGGACGAGCCGGTTCGCCGCCGCGTCGAACAGCCTGATCAGCGGCCCGGCCACCGTCAGGTACGCGAGCGTGGACGCGGCCAGCGCCCGCGCCATCGGCTCCGCCTTCGCCAGCGCCAGGTTCTTCGGGAACAGCTCGCCCAGCACCATCTGCAGGACGGTCGCGAACCCGAACCCGAGCGCCACCGCGAGCCCGCCGGACAGCGCCGCCGGGACCCCGGCCGCGTCCAGCGCCGGGTCGATGAGGCCGCCCAGCGCGGGCTTCGCGATGAACCCGACGACCAGGGCGGTGACGGTGATGCCGAGCTGCGCCCCGGACAGCATGAACGACAGCCGTCCCATGACCCGCACCGCCCGCTCGGCGGCCCGGTCGCCCTCCGCCGCGCGGGCGTCGAGCACCGGACGGTCCGCCGTGACGAACGCGAACTCCTGCGCCACGAAGTAGCCCGTCGCGACGGTCAGCACGAGGACGGCCAGCAGCCCCAGCCCCGCGATCACCCTGTCTCCCTTCGTCTCCGGTCGATGTGCGAGATCTACCTACCCGTCATGCGTCCCTCTCCCATCGGAAGATCAGGACGGTTATCTACCGCTCTGCGTGGAATGAACCATGAACGAGCAGAGGCCGCGGCCACCGGATGCGAGGGGGCGCCCATGCCCAAGCCGTTCGCGTCGTCCGCAGATCTGGGCGACAAGACCCCGACCCTGGAGATCCTGGCCGACGGCGTGTACGCGCTCACCGCCGAGGGCGACCCGAACATCGGCGCCGTCGAGGGCGAGGACTTCCTCGTCTGCTTCGAG
Organism: Actinomadura syzygii; assembly: GCF_008085905.1. Lineage (GTDB taxonomy): Bacteria > Actinomycetota > Actinomycetes > Streptosporangiales > Streptosporangiaceae > Spirillospora > Spirillospora syzygii. The sequence continues at coordinate 368,340 of NZ_VSFF01000011.1, forward strand.
GCCCTCGCCACGCCCGCCGCCGCCCGGGACTGGCTCACGGTGCTGCGGGCGCACACCGACAAGCCGATCCGGTACCTCGTCCTGTCGCACTACCACGCCGTCCGGACGCTGGGCGCCAGCGCGTTCAACGCCCCGGTGATCATCGCCCACGACCGCACCCGCTCGCTGATCGCCGAGCGCGGCAAGCAGGACTGGGAGTCGGAGCTCGGCCGGATGCCCCGGCTGTTCAAGGACCCGGACGGCATCCCCGGCCTCACCTGGCCGACCACGACGTTCTCCAGCACGCTCACCATCGACCTCGGCGGCGACCGCGGCGACCTCGACCTCGCCTACTGCGGACGCGGCCACACCGAGGGCGACATCGTCGCCTGGCTGCCCCGGCACCGCATCCTGTTCGCCGGGGACCTCGTCGAGACGCAGGCCGCCCTCTACACCGGGGACGCCTTCCACCGCGAATGGGCGACGGGCACGCTCGACCACGTCGCCTCGTTCGGCGCGGAGACGCTCGTCGGCGGGCGCGGCGCCGTCGCGCACGGCCGGGACGAGGCGGCCGCCGCCGTCGCGCAGACCCGCGACTTCCTGGACACGATGATCCGCGAGACCGGCCGCGTCAAAGACGCGGGCGGTGCGCTCAGGGACGCCTTCGAGGCCGTCCACGCCGCGCTCGCGCCCGCCTACGGCCGCTGGCCGATCTTCGAGCACTGCCTGCCGTTCGACGTGTCCCGCCTCTGGGACGAGATGGACGGCGTCGAACGTCCCCGGATCTGGACGGCCGACCGCGACCGCGAGGTCTGGGCCGCGCTACAGGACTGACCCGGCGATGGGCCCGCGGCAGCGTCCGATGTCCGGATCCCGTGACATTCGTGGAGCCGGGCCGCCCGCCTGCCTAGGGTCGGTGGGGAGTGCCCATGAATGAGGAGATCCGCCCCCGTCCGGTGTTCGACCCCGGCGTCCCCGGCGACGACCGCGCCGTCCTCGCCGCCGCGCCGGAGCGGCTCGTCCCGGCCTGCCAGCCCGCGCCGCCCCTGCCCCGGCTCCGCCCCGCCACGGTCGTCGCGCGGCTGCTCTGGATACCGGCGTTCGCGTTCTTCTACGGCGTGCTGCCCGGCGGGTGGCTGCGGCTGTTCCTGCTCGCCTCGCTCGACGGGGACGACCTCGTCGGCGGCGCCGCGCGGTGGGGGAGGGCGCCCGTCGTCGCGATGATGGTCACGCCGGCCCTGCAGATCCTCCTGCTGCTCCTCGGGCAGGACGAGGCGGCCCTCCTGCTCGCCGCCGTGAGCTTCACCGGGTGGACGGCCGGCGCGCTGCGGTACGTCCGCGAGCCCGCCGCCGCCCGCGCCGCGCGCGAGCACCACGGCTCCTACCTGCTGCCGGGCGACTTCGACGGGCCCGCGGCGCGGCTGCTCGTCCGGGCGCAGCGGGCCGTCGACGCCGTCCTCGGGTCGCGGTCGCACGGCGCCGGGCTCCTCGACGACGTCAACAACACCGTCGTCCTGCCACGGCAGGAATGGGAGATCGCGTGCGTGCTCGCCGAGCACACCCGGCTGCGCGGGGAACGCGTCGCGCAGCAGCCCGAGCGGCTGTCCCCGCGCGTGCGCGCCCTGCTCGAACCGCAGGACCGGGCGCTGGCGGCGTCCGTCCGCTCCGTCACCGGGCGGATCGAGGCGCTGGAGGCGTACGCGCGGCGGGCGGGGGAGGCCGACGACGCCTACCACGAGTCGCGCGTCCTGCAAGGGCTGCCCGAGCAGAACGCCCGCTACCGCGACCTGCTCGCCGGCACGGTCGGGGACGAGATGGCGGGCGCGGAGATCCGCGGGATGGCCGACGACGCGCACCACGCCGAGCGGGCGCTGCGCGACCGCGTCACGAGCGCCCTGCGCGCGGGCCGCGACCTCACGCTCCCCGGCGAGTGACGCGCCGCGGTCAGTTCTCGGCGAGCACGATCACCCGGTCGTCGGCGGACAGCGTCAGCGGGGCCGTCTTGTCCGGGTTCAGGACGACGCCGTAGCCGGGCGGCTCGTGGAACCGCGCGGTCAGCCGGTACCCGAGCGCGACCTCCCCGCGCCGCCGCGCCGACTCGATCAGCGTCGCGAAGTCGGCCTCGACGCCCGGCGCGAGGTAGTCGCAGGCGGGCTTGAGGTAGATCTCGGACCCGGCCGGGTCGAGCAGGTCGGCGAACACGTCGTACAGGTGCCGGTTCTCGCTCAACTGGGTCAGCATCAGGCTGATCAGCTTCTCGCTGACGACGAAGTCGTCGGCCTTGGTGACCTGCGCGATCTCCCGGTTGGCGTCGTCGTTGATCTCGCTGACGATCGCGAACGGGTCGGGGGACGAGGGGTCGCCCAGCGCGTCCTCCATGTCGCGCAGGTGCAGCAGCGTGACCAGGGTGCGGGCGTCGGCGTGCTCCCGGTCGTAGCCCTCCTCGGACAGGACGATCACGCGCTGGTAGGAGCCGACGTCCAGGGATTCGAGGGACGGCCGCTCGGTCGGCTCGGCGCGGGTGAAGCCGAGCTTGAGGTTCGCGGGCGGGCGCAGGTCGTCGGTCGGGTCCTCGCGCGGCGCGGCGACGACGAGGGCGGAGCCGGGCGCGAGGAACTCGTCCAGCAGCTCGATGATCTTCGGGGCGCGGTGGTTCCAGCCGAGCATCAGCGTCCGCTCGGGCACCGGCGGCCGGACGGTCGCCGTCGTGATCGCCGACTCCCTGACGGGCGGCGCGGGCGTCGCGGCCAGCCGGATCAGCAGGTCGTCCTCGGCCAGGACGATGACCTCGTCGTCCTCCCGGATCACCGTGTCCATCGGCGGGTTCAGCAGGACCGTCCCGTCGGCGCGGCGCAGCCCGGACGGGACGCCCAGCTCGTACGCCGACAGCGACTCGCCGAACGTCGACCCGGTCAGCGCGGGCTCGGCGCGCATGTAGAACTCGTGGCCCGCGAAGTCGAGCAGGTCGGTGCACACCTGAGACAGCCCCGACTGCCGGTGCGACTGGACGATCAGCCGGATCGCGACGTCGTCGGCGTCGATCACGTGCGCGGACGGACCGCCCGCGAGCCGCGCCGCGGGCAGGTTCGCCGAGTCGTGCACGGCGGCGACCACGTGCGGGCGGCTGCGGCCCCACGTCCGGGCGCCGAGCGACAGGAGCACCTTGATGACGCGCGTGTCGGCGTCGTCCGCCTCCGGCGTGACGATCATGATGGAGCGGGCGGTGCCGGGGGAGACGAGCTCCACGTCCGCGACCTTCAGCGGGTCGCCGGTGCGGCACACGATCCGGGTGCGGCCGAGGTCGCCGACGCGGGCGCGGATCGCGTCCTCCATCTCGACCTTGTCGCGGTCGGCGAGGATCGCCACGCACGAGCGGCGCTTGCTCTGGTTCGCCTCCACCAGCTCGGCGACCACCGTGAACACCTGCTCGGACCAGCCGAGCAGCACGGTGTGCCCGTGCTCGACGATCCGCGACCGGCCCTTCCGCAGCTCGGTGATCTTGGCTTCCAGGCCGGTGGTGAGGACGCCGATCAGCGAGCTGACGATGAAGATCCCGCCGATCGTGGACACCAGCATCAGCGCGAGGAACGGTCCGGTGCCGCTGTCGCCGCCCATCGTCCCCGGGTCGAGCGTGCGGAGCAGGCTGCGCCACACCATGCCGGGCCAGTGCCCGTTCTCGTCGCTGTCGCGCGGCGCGACGAGCACCGCCGCCGTCGCCACCACCAGCACGAGCCCCGCCGACGCGAGGGCGAGCCAGCCGATCAGCGCCGGCGTCCCCTTGGACATCGTGGTGTCGAACCAGTAACGGACACGGTCCCGTCGCGTCGCGCCTCTCAAGCCGGTCTGCCCCCTCGGCCGTTCCCCTGCGGCGAGCCTATTGTGTTGTCTCGCACCATTCCCGGCATTCTCCCCCTTCTGGAGCGGTTCGGTGCCGCCGCCGGTTCGCGGCGCGGTCCCGGCGCGGGGAATGCGGTACCGAAAAGGCGATTTGCCCGATGCGCACGCAAGGGGCCGGGGTGCGGAGAAAATTCCCCACCCCGGCCCCTGACGCCCTGCCGGAACTTCGCCCGGCGGCGCGCGCGACCGCTAGTGCGCGGCCTCGTACTGCTCGATCACATTGGCGGGGATACGGCCCCGCTCATTGACCTTGATGCCGCGGCTCTTCGCCCACTCTCGAATCTCGGCGGAGCGCTCGCGGCTGCCCGCGGTGCGGGTGGCGCGGCCACCGCGTCCGGCGGGCCTGCGCGCCTTGCGGGCGCCGGCGACGAACGGCTCCAGGCCGTTGCGCAGCTTGGCGGCGTTCTTCTTGCTCAGGTCGATCTCGTATGCGGTGCCATCGATGGAAAAGCTGACGGTCTCGTCGGCCTCTCCTCCGTCGATGTCATCCACGAGAAGGACTTCGACCTTCTGTGCCATGCGGGGACTCCCTCTAGCTATGCCTCCGGCTTCGCGTCCGGATGTGCCTCGATGAATGCAGCATAGACCTCATCCGATATCTTGCCACGTTCGGAGACTTCGATGTCACTTCGCAATGCCCAAGCCCGGACATCGCCGTTCGTGTAGCCCTTGATCTTCGCGGCGGGCGACTTGCGGCCCTTCCCCGCGGGCTTCACCTCGACGGCGTTCTCGATGAAGGGCGCGAGCGCGTCCAGCGTCCCGTTCAGGCGGCTGAAGTTGTCGTCGCTCAAGTCGATCGTGAACGTCCGGCCCAGGACTTGGAAGTCCCGCTTTGCGACATCGCCGCCTTCGGCGCCGTCGATGTCGTCCACCTTAATGACCTTCTCGGCCATGTGTACTCAGTCTTCCTTCCCCTGGCCTGCGCGGCAGCCCCGACCGTAGCGGATTCCAGCGGAAGGGGGCGGGAAGGGGCGAGGAAGGCGAGGTCGGCCGGTGCGGACGCCGGGCGCGTCCGGCCGCCCGGTCGGCGGCGGACCGCCCGGCGGGCGGGGGGGGAAATCAAAGTCCGGTCAAAGCCCGCATGTCCCCGATTTGGCGGGGTAGCCGCCCCAGTGTCCATTCACCACCGAGGGAGCTGACAATGGCCAACCCCGCCGGCCGGGAGGACCGCAAGCAGGAGCAGTTGCAGCGTCGGCGGGTGAGCCCGGAGGACGCGCGGCTCACCACCGACCAGGGAATCAGGGTCGACGACACCGACAACTCGCTGACCGTGGGCGAACGCGGCCCGACCCTGATCGAGGACTTCCATCTCCGCGAGAAGATCACCCATTTCGACCACGAGCGGATTCCGGAACGGGTCGTCCACGCGCGCGGCGCGGGCGCCTACGGCCATTTCCAGTTGCACGAGTCGCTCGCCGACTACACGACCGCCGAGTTCCTGCGCGACACGTCCTTGTCCACGCCGGTGTTCGTACGGTTCTCAACTGTCGCGGGTTCGCGCGGGTCGGCGGACACGGTCCGCGACGTCCGCGGCTTCGCGACGAAGTTCTACACGGGGCAGGGGAACTTCGACCTCGTCGGCAACAACATGCCGGTGTTCTTCATCCAGGACGGCATCAAGTTCCCCGACTTCGTGCACGCGGTGAAGCCGGAGCCGCCGAACGAGATGCCGCAGGCGTCGTCCGCGCACGACACGCTGTGGGACTTCGTTCAGCTCCAGCCCGAGACGATGCACATGATGATGTGGCTGATGTCGGACCGCGCCCTGCCGCGCAGTTACGCGATGATGCAGGGGTTCGGCGTCCACACGTTCCGGCTGGTGAACGCCGAGGGGCGTCCGACGTTCGTGAAGTTCCACTGGCGGCCGAAGCTCGGTACGCATTCGCTCGCCTGGGACGAGACGCAGAAGATCGCGGGCAAGGACCCCGACTTCAACCGCCGCGACCTGTGGGAGCGGATCGAGACGGGCGACTTCCCGGAGTACGAGTTCGGCGTCCAGCTCGTCCCGGTCGAGGACGAGCACCGGTTCGGGTTCGACCTGCTCGACCCGACCAAGATCATTCCGGAGGAGGAGGTGCCGGTGCGGCCGGTCGGCACCCTGACCCTGGACCGCAACCCGGACAACTTCTTCGCCGAGACCGAGCAGGTCGCGTTCTGCATCGGCAACGTCGTGCCCGGCATCGACTTCACCAACGACCCGCTGCTCCAGGCGCGGCTGTTCTCCTACCTGGACACGCAGCTGATCCGGCTCGGCGGGCCGAACTTCCCGCAGATCCCGGTGAACCGCCCGGTGGCCGACGTCCGCAACCACCACCGCGACGGCTACCACCAGATGGACATCCACCGGGGCCAGGCCAGCTACCACAAGAACTCGCTGTCGGGCGGGTGCCCGGTGGTCGGCGGCGAAGGCTCCTTCACCCACTACCAGGAGCGGGTGGACGGCGACGTCGTCCGCAAGCGGAGCGAGAGCTTCGCCGACCACTACTCGCAGGCGACGCTGTTCTGGAACAGCATGGCCGACTGGGAGCGGGAGCACATCATCGGCGCGTTCCGGTTCGAGCTCGGCAAGTGCGAGCGGAAGCACGTCCGGGAGGGGGTCGTGGAGCAGCTCAACCACGTCGACCACGACCTCGCCGTCGCGGTCGCGGAGGGCGTCGGGGTGGAACCGCCGCAGGCGCCCGCGGGCGCCAACCACGGCCGCAGCTCGCCCGCGCTCAGCCAGGCGCACGCCCGCGCCGACTCGGTGCGCGGGCGCAAGATCGCGATCCTCGCCGCGAACGGGGTCGACTCGGCGGCGGTCGCGGCGGTCGGCGAGGCGCTGACGGACGCCGGGGCCGTGTGCGAGGTCCTCGCCGCGAAGGACGGGTTCCTCCAGGCCGCGAACGGCGGCCAGGTCGAGGTGACGCGGGCGATGCCGACCGTGGCGTCCGTCCTGTACGACGCGGTGCTCGTGCCGGGCGGCGACCAGAGCGTCCAGACGCTCTCGGAGGACGGCGACGCCGTGCACTTCGTCGCGGAGGCGTTCGTCCACTGCAAGGCGGTCGGCGCGCTCGACGCGGGCATCGGGCTGCTGCAGCGCGCCGGGATCAACGGCGTGCAGATCGCCTCGGACGGCGGCGGGACGGTCAGCGACAGCGGCGTCGTCACCGCGACGGGGCCGAGCGGCGACTTCGCGGCCGAGCTGCTCGACGCGGTCAAGGAGCACCGGCACTGGACGCGCAAGAAGGACCACGTGCCCGCCTGAACGGTCGGGTGTGCGAGAGCCCGGGCGCGTCGCGCCCGGGCTCTCGCGTGTGTCAGGTGCTCGGCTGGAGGAGGATCTTGATCGCGCCGTCCTGCTTCTTCTGGAACATCTCGTAGGCGCGCGGCGCGTCCGCGAGCGGCAGCCGGTGGGTCGCGAGGTCCATCACGCCGAGCGGATCGGCGTCGTCGGTCACCAGTGGGAGCAGGTCGCCGATCCACTTCTTGACGTGCGCCTGGCCCATCCGGAGGGCGATGCCCTTGTCGAACATGCGCAGCATCGGCAACGGATCGGTCATGCCGCCGTACACGCCGATGACGGAGATCGTCCCGCCCCGGCGGACGGTCTCGATCGCGGTGGTCAGCGCGGCGAGCCGGTCCACCCCGACGCGCGACATCAGCGGCGCGGCGGAGTTGCCCGGCAGCAGCCCGGTGAGGGTCTGCGCGAACTTCGCGCCCGGCGAGCCGTGCGCCTCCATGCCGACCGCGTCGATCACCGAGTCGGGGCCCCGGCCGCCGGTGGTCTGCCGGACCGCGTCCGGGACGTCGTCCGCGTCGTCGGCGTCGATCACCTCGATGCCGTGCCGCCGCGCCATCTCCAGCCGCTCCGGGACGAGGTCCACCCCGATCACCCGGTGGCCGAGCACCCGCGCGATGCGCGCCGCCATCTGGCCGATCGGGCCGAGGCCGAGGACGGTGAGCGTCCCGCGCTCGGGGAGGTCGGCCCAGTCGACGGCCTGCCACGCGGTGGGCAGCACGTCCGACAGGTAGACGAAGCGCTCGTCGGGCGGGCCGTCCGGCACCTTGATCGGGCCGAACTGCGCCTGCGGCACCCGCAGGTACTCGGCCTGCGCGCCCGGCACCTGCCCGTACAGCCGGGTGTAGCCGAACAGCGCCGCGCCCATGCCCTCCTCGCGGACCTGCGTGGTCTCGCACTGCGCGTAGAGCTGCATGTCGCACATGTGGCAGCGGCCGCAGGAGATGTTGAACGGGATGACGACGCGGTCGCCGGGCCTGACGTGCGTGACCTCGGGCCCGGTCTCCTCGACGACGCCCATCGGCTCGTGGCCGAGGATGTCGCCCTCGCCCATGAACGGGCCGAGCACCTCGTACAGGTGCAGGTCCGAGCCGCAGATCCCGGACGAGGTGATCCTGATGATCGCGTCGTCCGGCTCCTTGATCGTCGGGTCGGGCACGTTCTCGACCCGGACGTCCCGTTTGCCGTGCCAGGTGACAGCCTTCATCGAGCCTCCTCCGACTCCGAACACGCGGAAACACGCGGCCAGGGGACCGCTCCAGGGCCCTACCCGGCCGGGCGGCGCGAAACGTCAGCGGGCGTAGGTGCCGACCAGCTCGGCGGTCGCCAGGACGTTGTGCCGGACGGCCGCGCGCAGCTCGTCGATCGCGAACCCGGACGTCAGCCCGGACGGCCTGCGCAGCGCGTACAGCGTGAAGACGTACCGGTGCGGCGGGTCGCCCACCGGCGGCTGCGGGCCGCCGTAGCCGTTGTCGCCGTAGTCGTTGCGGCCCCGCGCGATGCGCGGGCGCTGCTCGTCGGCGCCGAGCCCGTCGCGCTCCGGCGGGATGCCGCCGAGCGCCCAGTGCAGGAAGGTCCCGCCGGGAGCGTCCGGGTCCTCGCAGGTCAGGACCAGCTCCAGGCAGGCTGCGGGCACGCCGGTCCAGCGCAGCGCCGGGGAGACGTCCCCGGCGGCGTGGGAGTGGGCGGCGGGGATCGGGCCCTGGTCGGCGAACGCGGGGCTCGTGAGCGTCATCTCCTCCATGTCTCCTCCATGCCGCCGTCGTGCCCGGTGACCGGCGAACGATGCCGCCCGCGCCCCGCGCGGGCCCGCGTTTGAAACGGGTCTCCGGGGCAACCGGTCCGATGGGCTCGTGAGCAGGGGGAGGGGACCGGGATGACGGCCGTGCGGGACGAGACCGACACCAGCGCCGCCGACGCGCTCGCGCGGCACCGCAAGGGCACCCGGATCGGGGACGTCCTCGCGACGACCGACCACAAGGTCGTCGGCTACCTCTACCTCGCCACGTCGTTCACGATGTTCCTGATCGCCGGGCTGATGGCCATGCTGATGCGGGCGGAGCTGCTGGAGCCCGGCACGCAGCTGATGGGCGCCGAGCGGTACAACGAGCTGTTCACCATCCACGGCACGATCATGATGCTGCTGTTCGCGACGCCGCTGTTCGCCGGGTTCGCGAACGTGATCGTCCCGCTCCAGATCGGCGCGCCGGACGTGGCGTTCCCGCGGCTCAACACCCTCAGCTACTACCTGTTCCTGTTCGGCGCGCTCCTCGTCCTCGCCGGGTTCCTGATGCCGGAGGGCGCCGCGTCGTTCGGCTGGTTCGCCTACTCGCCGCTCACCTCGGCGACGTTCTCGCCCGGCCACGGCAAGGACCTGTGGGTGATGGGGCTGGTCCTGTCCGGGGTGAGCACGACGCTGACCGGCGTCAACATGATCGCGACGATCGTCGCGATGCGGGCGCCCGGCATGGTGATGTTCCGGCTGCCGATCTTCTGCTGGAACGTCCTGCTCACCGCGCTGATGATCATCATCGCGTTCCCGGTGCTGGCGGCGGCGCTGTTCGCGCTGGAGGCCGACCGGAGGCTCGGCGCGCACATCTACGACGGCGCGACCGGCGGGGCGCTGCTCTGGCAGCACCTGTTCTGGTTCTTCGGCCATCCGGAGGTCTACATCGTCGCGGTGCCGTTCTTCGGGATCGTCACCGAGATCATCCCGGTGTTCGCGCGCAAGCCGCTGTTCGGCTACCTCGGCATGGTCGCCGCGACCATCGCGATCAGCGGGCTGTCGATGACGGTCTGGGCGCACCACATGTTCGCCACCGGGCAGGTGCTGCTGCCGTTCTTCTCGATCACCTCGTTCATGATCGCCGTGCCGACCGGGATCAAGTTCTTCAACTGGGTCGGGACGCTCTGGAAGGGCCAGCTGACGTTCGAGACGCCGATGCTGTTCGCGCTCGGGTTCCTCACGACGTTCCTGTTCGGCGGGCTGACCGGGGTGATCCTCGCGTCCCCGGCGCTGGACTTCCACCTCACCGACTCGTTCTTCGTCGTCGGCCACCTGCACTACGTCCTGTTCGGGACGGTGGTGTTCGCCATGTTCGGCGGCTTCTACTTCTGGTGGCCGAAGATGACCGGGAAGATGCTGAACGAGACCTGGGGGAAGATCCACTTCTGGACGCTGTTCATCGGCTTCCACACGACGTTCCTCGTCCAGCACTGGCTGGGAGCGGAGGGCATGCCGCGCCGGTACGCCGACTACGCCGACCAGTTCGCCACGCTGAACCTCGTCTCGTCGGTCGGGTCGTTCATCCTCGGCGCGTCGACGTTCGCGTTCCTGTGGAACGTCCTGCTCACCTGGCGGCGCGGCGCGAAGGTCTCCGTGGACGACCCGTGGGGCGCGGGCGGCTCGCTGGAATGGGCGACGTCGTGCCCGCCGCCGCGGCACAACTTCACGTCGATGCCGCGGATCCGGTCGCTGCGCCCGGCGTTCGACCTGCACTACCCGCCGAAGGAGCCGCCCGGGCAGGCCGAGCTCGCCCTGCCCGACTGACGCGCTCCGCTCGCTACTCACCGTCCCGGTGGGAGTCGTGGCTCAGGTCGCCCTGGCCGCCGCCGTCGGCCTCGCTCTGGTAGTTGAGGTAGAAGCGGTTGACGCGCGTCCGGATCTGGGTGCGGGCGCGGTCGGGCGTCGGCAGCGGGATCACGTGGTGCGGGTACGGCGCGACGAGCTCGCCGGGCCGCCGCGTCCGCAGCAGGGCCCGCTCGTCGGCGGACGGCCGCTCGTGCCGTTCGGTGAAGCCGCCGTCCGGGGTCAGCGAGACGAGGCCGCTCTCCACGCCCTCCTCGCGCTTGTCCAGGTCGCGGCGTTGCAGGCTGAGGCAGACCCGCCGGGCCACGGTGAACGCCAGCAGCGGGGCGAGGAAGAAGCCGACGCGGAAGAACCAGGTCGTCCAGAAGAGGCGGATGTGGAACACCTCGGAGATGACGTCGTTGCCGCCCGCCGCCCACAGGTTCCCGTACCAGGCGATGACCGCGGCGCCGATCGCCGTCCGGGTCGCGGCGTTGCGCGGACGGTCCAGCAGGTGGTGCAGGCGCTCGTCTCCCGTCGCCCAGCGCTCCACGAACGGGTAGAGCGCGATGAGCGTCAGGAACACGCCCGGCAGGACGACGGCGGGCAGCAGCACGTTCCACGACACCGTGTGCCCGAACAGGGTCGTCGACGCGGGGGGCATGATGCGCAGCGACCCTTCGAGGAACCCGACGTACCAGTCGGGCTGCGAGCCGGTGGACACCTGGTCCGGCTCGTACGGCCCGTACAGCCAGATGGGGTTGATCTGCGCGACCGTCGCCAGCAGCGCGAGCACGCCGAAGGTGTAGAGGAAGTAGGCGGCGCTCTGCGCGGCGAAGCTCGGGAACGTCGGCTCGCCGGTGACCGCCCGCTCGCGGCGTCCCCGCGCGGGCCAGATCGTGTGCGTCTGGTGCCAGAGGATCATCAGGTGCGCGGTGATGAGCACGAGCAGCAGGGCAGGGACGAGCAGGATGTGCACCGTGAACAGCCGCGGGATGAACGTCTCGCTCGCCGGGAACTCGCCGCCGAAGACCCACAGGCTCGCGTACGTCCCGATCAGCGGGATGGACAGCACGATGCCCTGCATGATCCGCAGCCCGGTGCCGGACAGCAGGTCGTCGGGCAGCGAGTACCCGGCGAACCCCTCGGCCAGCGCCAGCCCGAACAGCGTGACGCCGATCAGCCAGTTGATCTCGCGGGGCTTGCGGAACGCGCCGGTGAAGAAGATCCGCATCAGGTGGATCGAGATCGCCGCGAGGAAGAGGTTCGCCGCCCAGTGGTGGATCTGCCGCATCAGCAGCCCGCCCCGCACGTCGAACGACAGGTGCACGGTGGACTCGTACGCCTCGCTCATCCTGATCCCCCGGAGCGGCGCGTACGAGCCGCCGTAGACGACGGTCATGCCGCCCGGCCGGAAGAACAGCGTCAGGTAAACGCCGGTGATGAGCAGGACGATGAACGAGTACAGCGCGATCTCGCCGAGCAGGAACGACCAGTGCTTCGGGAACGCCTTCCGCAGGTTCCGGCGGAGGAACTCGGTGGAGCCGAGGCGGTCGTTGACGCCCCAGGCGACGTCCTGAAGCCGCTCGGCCCTTGCCGCGCCCTTCCGTCCCGCCATCGCGTCCCCCCAGGCCGCGCACTGATCAACGCTGGGCGGGTACCCGGGGCCGGTTGGGGCAAACGCGAGGCGGCCAGGGGTCAGGCGCCGGCCGCGTAGAGCATCTCCCGCAGGTCGGGGAGCGCCTCGCGGTCGGCGCGCCAGACGAGGCGGAGGCGCAGGGCGGGCGCGTCCAGTGCGAGCCTCGCCAGCGTCCCGGCGGCGATCCGGTCGCGGACGGCGAACTCCGGCACGAGCGCCACGCCGAGCCCCCGCTCCGCCCACGCCGCCATGACCGTCACGCTCCCTGCCCCGACCCGTTCGACGGCGTCGCCGAACAGCCGTTCCCCGGCCAGCCAGAACGAGCACGCCGGGACGTTGACCAGCAGCTTCTCGTCCCGCAGGTCGGCGGGCCCGACGCGCGCGGACGCGGCCAGCCGGTGGCCCGGCGCGGCGATGAGGGCCAGCGGGACGTCCGCCAGGTCGACGTGGTCCAGCGGGGCGGCCGGGGCCGGGAAGCCGAGCCCGCCGACGGCGTCGCCGGTGTCGAGGAGGAGCGCCGCGTCCAGGTCCCCGGCGGCGACGGCGGCGAGGAGCTGGTCGCGGGCCGCGTCGGACCGGACGTCCACCCGCAGGCCGGGACGCCGCTCGGCGAGCCGCGCGAGGACGCCGGGGACGTGCGTCGCCGCGATGGTCTCCAGCGCGCCGAGCCGCAGCGCCGGACGCTCTTCGGTCACCTCGCGGCGGGCCTGCTCGGCCTGCTGGAGGAGGCGTCCGGCCCAGGCGTGCATCCGCTCGCCCGCCGCGGTGAGCCGCATGCCCTTCGGGCCGCGCTCGAACAGCGCCACGCCGAGCGACCCCTCCAGCGCGCGGACCTGCTCCGACACCGACGACGGCGCGAGGTCGAGCGCGTCGGCGGCGGCCGTCACGGTCCGGTGGGCGATGACGGCCTCGAACGTGCGGAGCTGGCGCAGGTCCATGCCGGTGCCAACCCGGGCCGGGCGTTCGGCTATTCCGAACGCGGCGTGCGGCGCCGCCGGTGGAGCGGGACGGCGCGGCTTCCGAGACTGGGCGGTCATGAGCGCAGTCCTGTCGCCCACGTCCGTGGGCCCGCCGTCCGCCGCGAGCCGCCGCGGCGCGCTGCTCGGCGTCTCCCTCGGCTACTTCATGGTCCTGCTCGACACGACGGTCCTGTCGGTCGCCGAGCCCGACCTCGCCCGCTCCCTGCACGGGACGATCACCGGCCTGCAATGGGCCGTCACCGGCTACACCGTCGTGTTCGGGGCCCTCCTCCTCTCGGCGGGCGCGGTCGCCGACCGGTACGGCGCGCACCGCGTGTTCCGCGCGGGCGTCGCCGCGTTCGGGATCGGGTCGCTGCTCAGCGCCGCCGCGCCGGACCTGTGGACGCTCGTCGCGCTCCGCGCCGTGCTCGGCGTCGCGGCCGCCGCGTGCGTGCCCGCGTCGATGGCGATGATCGCGCGGCTGTATCCGGACCCGGCGGAGCGGGCGCGGGCCGTCGCCGCGTGGGCGGCGACCAGCGGCGCGGCGCTCGCGGCCGGGCCCGTCGCGGGCGGCGCGCTGGTCGGGCTCGCCGGGTGGCGCGCTATCTTCCTGATCAACGTGCCGATCGCGGCGGCCGTGCTCGTCCTCGCGGGTGGACGGGCCGTCCGGTGCCCGCGCGGGCGGCGCGCCGTCGATCCGGTGGCGCAGCTCCTCGCGTGCGCCGTGGCCGGGCTGCTGACGGACGCGCTGATCGCCCTCGGCTCAGGGGCCGCCGTCCACGCGCTGTGCTCGGCGGCCGGCGCGGCGCTGGCGGGCGCGGTGTTCGCGGCGCGGGAACGGCGGAGCGCGGCGCCGGTGCTCGTCCCGGAGGTCCTGCGGGCGCGCGGCATGCGCGCGGCGCTGGCGGCGGGCGCGGCGGTCAACTTCGCCATGACGGGGATCCTGTTCGTCCTGCCGCTGGTGTTCCGGCGGGAGTTCGGCCTGAGCGCCCTCCAGACGGGCCTCGCGTTCCTGCCGATGACGGTGCCGTTCGCGTTCAACCCGCTGCTCACCGGACGGATCGTCGCGAGGTCGGGCGCCCGGCCGCCGGTGCTCGGCGGGCTCGCGCTGCTGACCCTCGGGGGCGTGCTGTTCGGCGTCGCGCTGCTGGACGGCGCGGGCTACCCGGCGCTCGTCCCGGCCCTGCTGTGCACGGGTTTCGGGGTGTCGTTCGCGCTGCCCGCGCTCGCCACGACGGTGGTCGCCGCCGCGCCGGACGGGACGGCGGGCGCCGCCGGAGGGCTGCTCAACGCCGTCCGGCAGTTCGGCGCGTCGGCCGGGGTCGCCGCGATGGGCGCGTTCGCGTCCGGCGGGTCGGCGGTCGCGCCGTTCCTCGCCGCCGCCGTGTGCGGCGCCGTGCTCCTGGTTCAGGCGTGCTCCTGGTTCAGGCGACGCGCGGCGGCGACGGGCCCGAGATGAGGTGATGGCGAATGCGGCGGACGTCGCCGCGCAGCAGGTCGGCCGTCCGCGGGTCGTGCTCCAGGCCGCCGAGGCCGTCCTCGATCAGCTCCAGCTCGGTGGCGCGGAGGCGGGCGAGGAGGCGGCGCGGCTCGCCGGCCGGGACCTCCCACCGCTCCTTCCGCCGCCACTTGCGGTGCGCGAGCACGTGGCCCTCACCGGGGACGAACACGCCGCGCACCGTCTCGGTGTACGCCGTCCGCCGGAAGTGCGTAAGGTAGCGCCGCCGCGCCAGCCGGTACGTGACGATCGCGGCGAACAGGATCGGCACGCCCTTCAGTACCAGCATCCCCAGGCCCATCAGGATGGGCGCGTCCCACCAGGCGTGCAGCGCCATCGCCAGCAGGAACGCCCCGGCGGCGAGGACGGCGGTCGTCCGGGTCGCGCGGCCGAGCAGGCAGCCGAGCCCCGCGCCGCCGATCGCCGTCATCGCCCAGTGGCTCCACCAGGCGCCGCCGATCACGCGGCCGCCGAACGAGAAGAACGCGGCGTGCAGGTCCTGCGTCGCCCCGGTCAGCACGATCGTGTTCAGGACGTAGAGGAAGTTCTCCGCGATCTGGAAGCCGAACCCGGCGAGCGCGCCGTAGCCCCAGCCGTCCAGCGGGCCGCGGATCGAGGTCGGCGCCATCAGCGCCAGCGTCACCACGCCGAGCAGCTTGAGGGTCTCCTCGTTCACCGGGGCCGCGATCGCCGCGCCCCATTCCGCGTTGAAGCCCGGCCCCGCCGTCTTCGACAGGACCGCCTGGAACGCCGCGTTCGCGGGCAGCGCCAGCCCGAACGCGCCGAACGCGCCCCACGCCAGGGCGACCAGCGAGTACCCGATCGGGCGGGTCCGGACGGGATGCAGCCGCCGCAGCGCCCACACCCCGATCACCAGCGTCGGCGCGAGCAGCGCCGCTCCCGCGACCGCGCCCGCCGGGAACGCGCGGACGGCGGCGTCCAGCCCGGTGACCGCGATCCACCCGCCGATCAGGCAGACCGCCGCCCACAGCCAGAACGCCGGGCGACGGGTCAGCGGCACGCCGCCGCGCGCCGGACGCCGGGTCAGGGCCTCGTCGTCCACGGCCTCGTGGGTCACGGCTAGGGCGCCATGACCGTGACGGTCCGCGCCATCGCCTCGATCTCGGCGGCCGCCGCGCCGAACGCGCGCGGCGGACCGGCCGCCGTGACCGTTGCGCCCAGCGTGTCGGTGGCGAAGACGGCGGCGACTCCGACGCGGTCGCGTCCGATGATGCGCCCGGTCAGCCCGGTCATGCCGTGCGCGGTGACGACGGGCGCGGGCGCGGTCGCGAGCCGCGCGCGGCCTCCGGCGGCGACGATGCGGCCGAGACCGCCCCACAGCTTCTGCGCGTCCAGCGAGGACAGCGGGACGACGACGCTGAGGTTGAACACGATGTCGTCGCTGAGCAGCTTGGCGTTGCTGGTCAGGGACGTGTCCGCCTCGCTGAGCACCCATCCGGCGCGCAGCACGGTCACCGTCACCGGACGGACGCCGTTCTGCTCGGTGCCGATGGACACGATCGTGCCGGGCGCGAGGCGCCGTCCGCCGCTGCCGAGCGCGCGGTTCAGCAGGGGAAGCACCGAGCAGAGGACCAGCAGCGCGAGCGCCACCATCCCCGTGCCCCACCATCTCACCTGCGTCACGCAAGCCCCCCGGATGACGTGCGCTCCGGAAATTCCCCAGGTCGGCGGGGCTAAACCGGCATGTCGGTCAACGGTCGGGATGGTCCGGCCAGTGGGCGGGGCGGCCGAGCGCGGCCGGGAGCCGCGTGGCGGCGTCGCCCCGGGCCGCGGCGAGCTGGGGCCGGGTGAGGAAGATCGCTCCGGTGAGGTCGGCGCCGCGCAGGTCCGCGTCCCGCAGGTCCGCCCCGATCAGGTCGGCGCGCCGCAGGTCCGCGTTGCGCAGGTCCGCGGCGATCAGGTAGGCGCCGCGCAGGTCCGCCCCGCGCAGGTCGGCGCCCTTCAGGTTCGCGCCGATGAGGTCGGCGCCGCGCCGGTCCTTCCCGCGTCGCGGGACGTCGGCGCGGGCCAGTTCGCTGACGCGCAGGAGGAGGACGCTGACCTCGCCCCGCACCTCCCGGACGTCCAGCGCGGCGAGTTCCGCCGGTGCGCCCTCGGTGAGGCGGACGACGCGGTCCAGCGCCTCGCGCAGGTCGTCGCGGACGGGTTCGGCGGCGGGCATCGCGATGGCCTCGTCCAGGTATCGCAGCAGTTCGTGGAGCTGCCGCATCACCGGGAACACCGCGAACATCTCGCGGGCGACGCCCGGATCGCCCCGCCAGTCGCGTCCGCCGAACGTCTCCCGCGACACCTTCTGCCCGGCCCCGAAGCAGTCGAAGACCGTGCAGCCCGCGAACCCGCGCTCGCGCAGTTCGGCGTGGACGCCGCAGCGGAAGTCGGCGCGGAGGTTCCGGCACGGGTCGCCCGCCTTCTTGTCCATCGCGAAATCGGCCGACCGGGCGAAGGGCAGTGCCACGCAGCACAGCCCGAAGCAGTTCGCGCAGTCGGCCTTGAGGTCGAGCGTCGGAGACAACCGGCAACCCCTCGTCTTGGGCGACCCTCCATTGTCGCCGTGCCTTGGGGATGCCGCGAACCGGGTGCGCGGGCCGTCAGGCCGCGTCGTGGAAGACCAGGCCGAGCGTCCGCCTATGACCCGACCGGACGACGCTCACCCCGTGCCGCATCGGCCCCGCCGACCAGCCGCGCCTGGTCCGGACGGGACGCTCCCGCGTCGTGAACACCAGGCCGTGACCGCGGGGGAGGAGCGTCGCCGTCCCCCGGGACTGGGCGCGGGCCCGCTGCTCGACCATCAGGAACTCGCCGCCGGTGTAGTCGACGCCGGGCTCGTCCAAGCCGATCACGACCTGCATCGGGAACACCAGGTCGCCGTAGAGGTCGCGGTGCAGCGCGTTCCATCCCTCCGGGCCGTAGCGCAGCAGGATCGGCGTCGGCTTCGTCTGCCCGGCCGCGTGGCATTCGTCGAGCCATTCGGCGAGCGTGTCCGGCCAGGGCGCGGGACGCCCGAGCCGCGCCGCCCATTCCCGCGCGATCGGCAGCAGGCGCGGATACAGCGCCGCGCGCAGCTCGCCGACCGGCTCCGGGAACGGCTCGGCGAAGTACCGGTACTGGCCGGAACCGAACCGGTACCGCTCCATGTCGATGGTCGAGCGGAAGCGTCCCGCCTCGTCGTAGACGTCGGCGATGTCCGCGCATTCCTCCTTGGTGAGGAGCGGAGGCGTCAGGGCGCTGCCGTAGGCGTCCAGTTCCGTGGCGAGCGCCGTCCAGTCGGCCTCCGCGACTCTGTCCGCGTAAATGCTCATGCCCGGAGAACACCGCGGGCGGGCGGGGCGTTGCGCCGCTCGGATATCGTTTTGGCCGATCATGACTATGCCGCTCACCGAATCCGCCGTCGCCGCCAGGCTGCGCGCCGCCGGATGCGTCTTCGCCGAGGACGAGGCCCGCCTGATCCTGGAGACGGCCGCGACCCCCTCCGATGTACCTGGGATGGTGGAGCGGCGCGCCGCCGGGCTGCCGCTCGAACACGTCCTCGGCTGGGCCGAGTTCTGCGGGCTCCGCGTCGCCGTCGATCCCGGCGTGTTCGTCCCGAGGCGGCGCACCGAGTTCCTCGTCCGGCGGGCCGCCGCGCTGGACCTGCCCGGCCGTCCCGTCGTCGTCGACCTGTGCTGCGGCTCGGGCGCGCTGGGCGCGGCGCTCGCCTCCCACCTGGAGGAGTACGAGCTGCACGCCGCCGACGTCGAACCGGCGGCGGTGCGCTGCGCCCGCCGCAACCTCGCGCCGCTCGGCGGGCACGTCCACGAGGGCGACCTGTTCGAGCCGCTCCCGGACGCGCTGCGCGGCCGGATCGACGTGCTGCTCGCGAACGTCCCCTACGTCCCGGCCGGGGAGATCGCGCTGATGCCGGTCGAGGCGCGGGTGCACGAGCCGCGCGTCGCGCTCGACGGCGGCGCGGACGGCCTCGCCGTGCTGCGCCGCGTCACCGCCGGGGCGTCAGGATGGCTCGCGCCGGGCGGGCGCCTGCTCTTCGAGACGAGCGAGCGCCAGGTCCCGGACGCGGTCGCGGCCGTCGAGCGCGGCGGCCTCCGCGCCGATGTCGCGTTCTCCGACGAATTCCACGCCACGGTCATCGTCGGCGCAAAATCCGTGTAAATCCCTGGGGCGGGGTATGGGCGAGTCAGGACGACTCGAAGGAGTGAATCCCATGCGCCGCATCAGTGCAGCGCTCAGCGCCATCGCCGGAACCGTCGCGGGCGTTCTCGGCGCCGTGGCGGGCGCGGTCATCGCCGTTGTCACACTGCCGTTCCGCGTCCTTCAGCGTTTGCTGATCCCTGGGCGCGGACGCTCCGCGCGAACCCGCCGCAGGACCATCTGACATCCGCCGACGCCGCATCGGGGCCGCCCTGGGAACGGCCCCGGTGCGGCCCCGCGGCGTAATTCGATTGCGCGCCTCCTGACCTGTCGCGCACCATATGGGTAACGCAAAGCGAATGGCACGAATTCGTGTTGCCCGTATTGTGTTGCGCCGCACAGGTCGAAGTGGTGAGATTCCTGGCTTCCAACCAGGCGGACCGGGTTCGATTCCCGGGTGCGGCTCTGGACTGGACCGGCGGGAGTAACGACCCCCGGCCGGTCCGCCGTGCCCGAGCGGGCGGACGCCACCGCCCGCCGGCGGGCACCCGGTGCTGGATCATCCAACGGCAGGATGCGTGGCTCTGGACCACGTCATGCAGGTTCGAGTCCTGCTCCAGCAGCGTGTCCGCGGGCCGCGCCGACCGGCGCGGCCTTGACGCGTCGGGCCGCCCTCGTTTATTTTGGCGTTCAAATATTGGTCGTCAAACTAAATGGGGAGCGATGAGCGACTATCCCGCGTACGCGCCGTCGGATGAGCACGAGTTGCTGCGGGGGACGGTGCGTGAGTTGGCCGATGCCAAGATCGCTCCTTTCGCGGCGGTGGTGGACGAGGAGTCGCGGTTCCCGGCCGAGGCGCTTGGGGCGCTGGTGGCGGCCGGGTTGCATGCGGTGCACGTGCCCGAAGCCTACGGCGGTGCGGGGGCGGACGCGCTGGCCACGGTGATCGTGATCGAGGAGGTGGCGCGTGCGTGCGCGTCGTCGTCGTTGATCCCGGCGGTGAACAAGCTGGGCACGGTGCCGGTCCTGTTGTCGGGGTCGGAGGAGTTGAAGCGGCGGTATCTGGGGCCGGTGGCGCGTGGTGAGGCGATGTTCTCCTACGCCCTGTCGGAGGCTGAGGCGGGGTCGGACGCGGCGGGGATGAAGACCCGCGCGGTGCGTGACGGTGATTTCTGGGTGCTGAACGGCACGAAGATGTGGATCACCAATGCGGGGGAGTCGGAGTATTACACGGTGATGGCGGTGACGGATCCGGGTGCGGGTGCGCGGGGGATTTCGGCGTTCGTGGTGGAGAAGGGCGATGCGGGTGTGTCGTTCGGGCCCAAGGAGCGCAAGCTCGGTATCAAGGGCTCTCCGACCCGCCAGGTGATCTTGGAGGATGTGCGGATCCCGGCCGATCGGATCATCGGGGCGGAGGGGACCGGGTTCAAGACGGCGCTGGCGACGCTGGACCATACCCGGATCACCATTGCCGCGCAGGCGCTGGGGATCGCGCAGGGGGCGTTGGATTTCGCGCTGGGGTATGTGAAGGAGCGCCGTCAGTTCGGCAAGCCGATCGCTGATTTCCAGGGTGTGCAGTTCATGCTGGCGGATATGGCGATGCGGTTGGAGGGTGCGCGGCAGCTGACCTATCACGCGGCGATCAAGTCCGAGCGGGCCATGCACGGCGAGAAGATCCGGGACCTGACGTTGGTGTCGTCGGCGTGCAAGGCGCTGGCCTCGGATGTGGCGATGGACGTCACGGTCGACGCGGTGCAGTTGCTGGGCGGGTTCGGGTATACGCGGGAGTTCCCGGTGGAGCGGATGATGCGCGACGCCAAGATCACCCAGATCTACGAGGGCACCAACCAGATCCAGCGCATGGTCATCGCCCGCCAACTCCTCAAATAGCCGGAAGCCGAACCTCGAACAGCGCGCCGCCTTCCGGGGCGTCGCCGACGATGAGTTCCCCGCCGTGCGCGACGACCAGGTCCCGGGCGATGGCGAGGCCGAGCCCGGCACCGCCCTCGTCCCGGCTGCGCGCGTCGTCCAGCCGGACGAACCGCTCGAAGATCCGCGCGCGGTCGGCGGGCGGCACACCGGGCCCGTCGTCGGCGACGCGCAGCACCACGGCCCCGGCCTCCGCGCGTAGCGACAGCCGGACGGCCGCGTCCGCGTGCCGCTCGGCGTTGTCCAGCAGGTTGCCGACGACCCGGGACAGCCGTCCCGGCACGCCCATGACCCGCGGGTCGCCCTCGATCGACGCCTGGACGGGGATGCGGTCGCCGGGCGCTCGCCGGTCCAGCTCGTCCCGGACGAGGCGGCCGAGCGCGACCGGCCGCTCCGGCGGACGGTCGCCAGCGTCGATGCGGGCGAGCAGCAGCAGGTCGGCGGCGAGGTGCTGGAGCCGGACGACGTCCGCGATCAGGCCCGGCACGTCCAGCAGCTCCGGATGCGCCGCCGCGACCTCCAGTTGCGTGCGCAGCGACGCGATCGGGCTGCGCAGCTCGTGCGAGGCGTCCGCGACGAACCCGCGCTGCCGCGCCACCGAGTCCTCCAGCGCGGCGAGGGTCTCGTTCGTGGTGGCGGCGAGCCCGGCGATCTCGTCCCGCGCGTCCGGGACGGGCACCCGCCGCGCCAGGTCGCCCGCCGCCGTGATCTCCGCCAGCTCCGCCCTGACCGCCTCCACCGGACGCAGCGCCCGCCGTGTGACCAGCCACGTCACGCCCGCGACGACGGCGAGCAGCAGCGGCAGGCCCGCGAGCATCGCCCGGGTGACGGTGCCGACCGCGTCCCGCGCGGCGGCGAGGTCGGCGCCCGCGTAGACGGTGACGGTCTCGTCCCGCGGCGTCGTCACCTGGACCGCCGCGAACCGGTAGTCGGCGGTGCGGCCGTCGACGGTCGCGCTGCCGGTGGTGAGGCGCGGATCGTCGTCGGACACCTCGCCGCGTCCCGGATCGTCGCCGC
Source organism: Actinomadura syzygii (assembly GCF_008085905.1). Classification (GTDB taxonomy): domain Bacteria; phylum Actinomycetota; class Actinomycetes; order Streptosporangiales; family Streptosporangiaceae; genus Spirillospora; species Spirillospora syzygii. Next base: position 390,249 of record NZ_VSFF01000011.1, read on the forward strand.
CGTGCCCGCCGCGCCGCCCGCCGTCGTCCCCCGGCTCGCCGGTCGGGCCGGGCCGGACGTTCGACGACCCCGTGCCTGTGATCTTCCGCAGGTGGTCGCTGGCCGCCAGCACCCGGCCGCGCTCGTCCACGACCTGGACCGGGTGCTCCTCGCCGTCCGGCAGATCGAGGCTCCCGAACGACGCGCCGGTGGCGAGCTGCGACGCGATCTCCCGCGCGGTCACCTCCGCCTGCAGATCGGTCTGCCCGCCGAGGTTCGCGCGCAGCAGCAGGACGACCGCGAGCCCGGCCGCGACCAGCGCGCCCGCGACGACGGCGGTCGCGCCGAGCGTCGTCCGCGCCCGGACCGACGACGGCATCCGCGCCATGTCAGGCGCCCCCGTCCCTGGCCAGCCGGTACCCGGCCCCGCGCACCGTCATGATCGACTTGCGTCCGAACGGGACGTCCAGCTTGCGGCGCAGCGCGCTCACGTACACCTCGACGATGTTCGGGTCGCCGCCGTAGGCGAAGTCCCAGACCGCCTCCATGATCTGCGCCTTGGACACGACCTGGCCCGCGTTCGCCGCCAGGTGCTCCAGCACGGCGAACTCCTTGGCGGTCAGCTCCACCTCCGCGTCCCCGCGGAAGACGCGCCGCGCCGCCGGGTCGACGGTCAGGTCGCCGAGCACGATCGACGGGGCCGCGCCCCGCGTCCGGCGGCGGAGCAGCGCGCGGATCCGGGCGACGAGCACCACGTACGAGAACGGCTTGGTCAGGTAGTCGTCGGCGCCCGTGTCGAGGCCCTCCGCCTCGTCGTACTCGCCGTCCTTCGCGGTCAGCATCAGGATCGGCGTCTCGTCGCCCGCCGCGCGCAGCGCCGCGCACACCCGGTACCCGTTCATGCCGGGCAGCATGATGTCGAGGACGATCAGGTCGAACTCGCCGCCGAGCGCCCGGTCCAGCCCCCGCGCGCCGTCGTGGACGGTCTCGACCACGAACCCCTCGGCGGCGAGCCCGCGGGCGAGGGACGTGGCCAGGCGTTTCTCGTCCTCGACGATCAGCAGGCGCATGCTCTCAGCGTGCCAAATCCTCCCTGAAGAAGGCTTCAGGTTGCTTCAGCCGGGCCACAGGAAGCCGCGACAGCCTTCGGAACTGCGGCGGCGGACGGTCCGCCGGCGCGACACAGGGAGGTTCGATGAAGATCGACGCACGGCGTCTGGCCACGGGACGCGGGCTGCTGGTGACGGTGGTCGCCGCGGGCGTCCTCGCGGGCGGGGGAGCGGCCACCGCCTTCGCCGCGTCCCACGACGGGTCCCCGTCACCGTCCGCGTCCCCGTCCGAGCGGGCCGACAGCCCGCCACCGGCGACGGCGGTCACGGCGTCCCAGGCGGTGGACGCGGCGCTGAAGGCCGTCCCCGGCAAGGCTGGGGAGGTCGAGTTGGACGACGAGCACGGCAAGCCCGTCTGGGAGGTCGACGTCCTGGCGGACGGCGGCGGATGGCGCGACGTGACGGTCGACTCCGGCACCGGCAAGGTGCTCACGAACCGCGCCGACCGTCCGGACACCGGCGCCCGCGACGACGACGGTCACGGCGACGACCGGGGCAATGGCCGGGGCGACGACCGGGGCGACGACCGGGGCGGCCACAAGGACGACGACCAGGCCGAGGCCGCCGCGCTGCGCAAGGCGACGGTCTCCGCGTCGGGCGCCGCCGACGCCGCGCTCAAGGCCGTCCCGGGCCGTGTGACGTCCGCCGAGTTCGAGCAGGAGCACGGCCAGACCTACTGGGAGGTCGACGTCACCGGAAACGACGGCGCCGAGCACGAACTGCACGTGGACGCCGCGTCCGCCAAGATCCTCAAGTCCGAGACCGGCGACTGACCCGACGCGCACCGAGGCGCGCCGACGCGCGCTGACCGCGTTGACATGCAACCGTCCGGCTGCCTATGGTGAAAAGGCAGCCGGACGGTTGCATGTCAAGGGGACGACGCATGGACGAGGTCTTCAAGGCGCTGGCCGATCCCAGCCGCCGCCGCCTGCTGGACGGCCTGAACGCCCGCAACGGGCAGACGCTCCGCGAGCTCTGCGCCGGGCTGGACATGACCCGGCAGTCGGTCAGCAAGCACCTCGCCGTGCTGGAGGCGGCGGGCCTCGTCAGCACGTCCAGGCGGGGCCGCGAGAAGCTGCACCACCTCGACGCCGCCCCGATCAACGCGATCGCCGACCGCTGGATGAGCCGCTACGACCGGCAGCGGGCGAGCGCGCTCGCCGACCTGAAGACCGCACTGGAGGAGGAGCACGACGCCATGACCGACAGTGAGTTCGTCTACACCACCTACATCAAGACCACGCCGGAGCGACTCTGGCAGGCGCTGACCGACCCGGCCTTCACCCGCCGCTACTGGGGCGTCGCCTTCGAGACCGACTGGAAGCGCGGCTCCACGATCACCTGGGTCGAGGACGGCGCCACCACGGCCGACCCGGAGCAGGTCGTCCTCGAAGCGGAGCCGGGACGCCGCCTGTCCTACACCTGGCACACGTTCACGCCGGAGTGGGCGAAGGCCGTCGGCGTGGACGAGGAGACCCGCGCCGCCCTCCTCGCCGAACCGCGCTCGAAGGTCACCTTCGAGATCGAGCCCGCGGGGGAGACCGTCAAGCTCACGGTCGTCCACGAGGGGGGAGAGACGCTGCTCGGCATGTCGCGGCACGGCTGGCCGCAACTCCTGTCCGGCCTGAAGACGCTCCTGGAGACCGGCGAGCCGCTGCCCGCGCCCACCGCCGGCTGACCGTCACCTCCGGCTGTTCCGGTACTCCACCGCCTCCGGCAACTCGGTGTACTGGAGCAGGTGGTTGCCCGCGATGCGCTCCAGGACGGCGCGGACCTCGGCGGGCGTCGCGTAGAAGAACTCCCGCCGCGGGTTGACCAGGTTGACGCGCTGGTCGGCGAACTCCTGATGGAGCCGTCCCTCCAGGCCGACGGCGTCCTCGCTGAAGATCAGCGCGTGCACGTCGAACTTGAAGGGCACGGACGCGTCGCCGAGCTCCCGGACCCGGTCCATCGGCTCCAGCCGCCGCGTCATGCCGATCTTCACCATCCGCTCGCCGAACGCGCCGATGTTGGAGATCACGTAGACGTAGCCCGCGCGGACCTTCGCGGCCCGTCCCTCCACGTCGGTGATCGCGGACTCGACGTCGGACAGCTTGGCGCGCAGCTCCGCCGCCCCGGCCGCGTCCCCGTTGGCCTCCAGGCGGGCGAGGGCCGTCTCGACGTGCGACCGCTCCTTGAGCAGCCGGGCCTTCTCCCGCTCGAACTCCTTGCGCGCCTTGTCCTCCTCGCGCTGCCGCTCGCGCTCGGCCCGGACCCGCTCCTTCTCCTCCTCGGCCTTGGCGAGGTGGTCGGCGGTGAGCCGCAGCTCGCGGACGCGGACCTCCCGGTACCGGCCGCTGACCCGGATGTCCATCGTCTTGCCGAGCCGCTCGATGGTCTGCGCGGTCTTGTCGAGCCTGTCGATCGCGGACTGGAGCTTGTAGGGGCGCATCGTCCTGACCAGGTTGTCCGCCTCGGCGTTGTAGGCGCGCAGCATCAGCTTGGAGAAGTCGCGGACCATCCTCGTGCCCTGCGCGGCGGAGCCGTTCACCGTCCAGTTCGTCGCGCCCACGACCGCCTTTCCGCCGCTCGCCATGGACTTGATGCGGTCCTTCACGCGCGCCAGCTCCGCCTTGTAGGCGACGACGTCCGCGAGCGGATGCTGGTACTCGTAGATCCCGGCCTCCTGGAGCAGCGCCAGGTCCTGCGTCTCGACGATGCCCTCGCGCAGCTCGGCCAGCTCCCTGCGGGCCTCCTCCGCTTCGCGCCGGACATCGGCGGCGTTCGCGCTCAGGCGCTCGATCTCGGCGGCGACCTGGGGCGCTTCGAGCCCGCCGAGCCGTTCCAGCCAGTGCCGCAGCTCCGCGTTCTCCGCCTCCAGCTCCTCGATGCGCTGCCGCTTGCCGCCGAACACCGGCCGCGGCTGCCGCCCCGCCCCGGCGGGCGGCTGCACGGGCGCGGCCTGAGGCGGCGGCGGTGCGGCGGGCGGTGCGGCGGGCGGTGCGGCGGGCGGCGGGACGGGCGGTGCGCCGGGAAGCCAGAACTGCCAGCCGGGCGGCGGAGGCGGCCAACCGGGATCGGGCCGCCAACCAGGCGGCGGGACCCAGCCCGCGGGCGGCGCGGGCCAGGTAGGCGGCGGGTTGTACCGCCACCCCGCCGGGTCGACCGGCTGCGCGAACCCCACCGCCTCCGGCTGCTGTCGGTACAGCGGTTGAGGCTGCGGCGACGGGGCCGGGTGCTGCGCCTCCGGCTGTGACGGGGCCGGAGCAGGGTGTTGGGGCCGTGGTGGGTGGAGGAGGTTTTCGATGATCTCGCGGAGGCGGGGCGCGTCCTGGTCGTGGACGTCGCCGAAGTCGGTCTCGGTCCCGGCAGCGTCCCGGACGACCAGGAACCAGCGCCCCTTGTACGAGGCGCGCGTCTCGGCGGCGGCGAGGCCCGCGAGCGGGGCCTCCTGCCGGAATCCCTCGCGCGCCAGGTCCGCCGCCGAGAATCCGGCGATGCGCCGGTCGGTGACGGCGACGTGCGTGAGGGTGGGGAGCGCCTTGACCGTGGCGGCCAGCGCCAGGAGCGTCTCGCCGTCCTTCAGGTAGAGCCCGACTAAGCGCACCAGGCGCCCGGACTCGCCGGTCTCGACCTCGACACCCACATAGCCCGGGCGGGGTGTGTCCTGCACCGTCATCGCGTCCTCGCAGACAGGCTCCGGGCGGAGCGGGGCAGGACCCGGAACGGGCGAGCCGCTCCCCGCGCCGCCGACTTCAGCGGTGGTCGAGGGGAGCGCTCGACGTCTCTGGGACGGGTCGGCGCTCCGCGCGGTTTACCTCGCGGCCACCCGGCCGTGCCTGGATCGGGACGCGGTCAGAGGAGCATGCCGCTGCCGCCCGACTCCTCCTCGCCGTCGGTGCTGGGCTCGGGTTCGAGGTACTCGTCGTCGGGCCACAGCTCGTCGGCGAGGAACGCGAGGTACTCCTCGTCGACGGGGTCGAGCTCGGCGGTCATCGACTCGGGATGGACGACCGGCACGCCGCCCGGCGGTGGATCGTGCGACGGTCCTACGGGCATGGGGCGGAGCAGGTCCGGCACGCACAGACCGAACAGGGCGACCAGGGACACGAGGACCAGGACTGTGATCACACCACACCGTCCTTTCGCGGTCGAGTTCCACATGATTCTTGCGTAAGTAGCGAAACAAGTGAACGCTACCGGGGGACTCCGCCGGATGGGAGCCCGATACGCGAATCGCCGGGCATACCAGACCCCCGAAGCCTCATGTGGACGCGCGTACGACACGGGCCCGGCCAGGTTCGGCCAGGGCTTCCGGTGTGAGGCCCCTCTCCCAGGCTGGACGTGATCGTCCCGCGGGGGCGCCGCGACACGCGGGCAGGGGCGAGCTCCGGCGTCCGGACCAGGTGTTTCCGGGCACGCCGGGCATACCGGGCCAGGCCCGGCGAAATGATCAGGTGGTCGTCGTGGAGCCTAGGCGGCGGTGCCCGGACGGTGCGGGGCGATGACCCGGCCGTCCGGCAGCAGCTCGCCCGTGTCCTCGAAGACGACTACGCCGTTGCAGAGCAGGCTCCAGCCCTGTTCCGGGTGGCTGGCGACGGTGCGCGCGGCCTCGCGGTCGAGGTCGTCGGGAGCCGGGCAGTGCGGCTGGTGGCAGCAGATCGAGTCGGGTTGAGCGGTCACAGGGTCCTCCACGTGTCCCCAGTGATTAAGGACATAGATGCAGCCTGCCGCTGCTCGTCCGAAATATGCAAGTGGATGAGGGATTCTTTACCGTACTTAACGTGTGAAGCCGGACAAGATGGGGCAACTTCCGCGTTTTCAGCGCAAGAGACCCCCGTCAGGCTCGTCGCCGTGGTCCACGTCCAGGCCGACGACGGACGTGCAGCCCGTGCAGATCCACTCGGCGATGACCGCGTCCGAGCTGGTGGCGTGGGTGCGGTACGGGCGCTGGACCTGCCGCCGCCGCATCCCGTGCCCGCAGGACGAATGCAGCAGCCGGCCGCAGTTCGGGCACGGCCAGACGTCCTCGCGCCGGAGGTTGCACTGTGGGCACAACGGTGAGACATAACACCCGGGTGTCTCGGCGTGTTCCAGTTCCTCCGCCCATTCGTGCTCCAGGTCGAGGTACTCGTCGCCAGGCCAATGGTGGTCGGCCAGCCATGCGAGGTACTCCTCGTCACCCGGGCCGAGGACGGCCGTCAGCGACTCGGGGTGCCCGTCGTGGGGGCGTTCTTCGCGCAGGCCGCGCCGCGTTGTGGCCAGGAAGGTCAGCAGGCCGAGGAGCGCGGCCGCGGCCAGGCTGGTCGCCATGGGCATCGCGGCGTCCTTATACGATCTTGTGGCGGGAATGTCCGTTCACGAATTCGCTTCACAAAACGCTGCGAACGCTACAAGAAAGGGTCTTAACGGAAAAGTCGATCTATAAAGATTCTTTACAGGTCGGCTGACCCGGCGCGATGTCCGAAACCGGCGTCCGCAGGGCCCGCTGCCTGCGACAACCGGGGTTCCGGGCGTCCAGGGACACCCGTCCCGGGCGGGCCGGGTTTCACTCTCCGCTGAATCCGGCTCGGCCGCCACGGCCGGGAACGGCCACGGTCCGGGGTGCGGCGGCCACCGTCCGGGGGCGCGACGGCCCGTCCGGACGCGGGCGGGGCGCACGGCTCCGCGCTTCATCGGACGGCCCGTCCAGAACCGCGCGGGGTGTGGTTTTCCGCAGGTGCGGGGTGCGGCGCGCGGCCGGACGGTCCGGCGGCGCACTCCATGGCCGCGGGCCCGCCCCGTTCCTAGCGTCGAAGCATGATCGAAACGGTGTACGCGGCGTCCGGAAGCGAGCCCGCGGGCGGCGTCGCGGGCTGGGCGACCGACCTCATGGACAGGCTCGGCGCGCCCGGCGCGGGGCTCGCCATCGCGCTGGAGAACCTGTTCCCCCCGCTGCCGAGCGAGGTGATCCTCCCGCTGGCCGGGTTCACCGCCGCGCAGGGCCGGATGAGCCTCGCGGCGGCCCTGCTCTGGACGACCCTCGGCAGCCTCGCCGGAGCGCTCGCCCTCTACGGCATCGGCGCGCTGATCGGGCGCGACCGCGTCCGCGCGCTGGTGGCGTGGCTGCCGCTCGTCAAGCTGTCCGACCTCGACCGGACGGAGGCGTGGTTCGCGCGGCACGGCGCCAAGGCGGTGTTCCTCGGCCGCATGATCCCGATCTTCCGCAGCCTGGTGTCCGTCCCGGCGGGGGTGGAGCGGATGCGGATGACGACGTTCCTGCTCTACACCGGCCTCGGCAGCCTGCTGTGGAACACGGCGTTCGTCCTCGCCGGGTACGGGCTCGGCGACAACTGGCGGACGGTCGAGGAGTACGCCGGCGTGTACTCCAAGGCGGTGCTGGCGCTCGCCGCCGTCGCGGTCGCGGCGTTCGCCGCCGTGCGTATCGTGAGGGGACGGCGGACCGGAGAGCATCGGGCGGGGACACGAGAGATCGAACGTGATCGCATCCTCTGACGCCCGGAGCACCCGCCGACGACCCGCGCGGACGGTCGCGCGGGTCGCGGTGGGCCTCCTGCTGGGCGCGGTGACGGCGGGCGCGGAGATGGTCCTGCTGGCCGCGGCGGCGCTGCTGATGGCCTATTCGCTGGCCTTCTCGCGCGGCCGCCGGACGGTCCCGGGGATCGTCGCCGGCGCCGCCCGCGCCGCCGCCGAGCTGGAGCGCCGGCGCCTCGGGAGGTTCCTCGGCGAGCGCGGCCCCGCCGACTACGGGCCGCCGCGGGCGCTGGCCTACCTCGTCCTGCGGGTGCCGGTCGGGCTGCTCGGCGGCGTGATCATGTTCCTGATCGCCTACGGCGCCGCGATGGCGGCGGAGCTCGCCGCGAGCTGGTGGATCACCGGCGACTACATGGACGGCATCCCGCCGACCCCCGGGATCGTCGTCTACACGGCGGTGTTCGGGCTGGTCCTGCTGTTCCTGGCCGTCCAGGGCCTGGTCGGGGTCGCGGCGCTGGAGCGGACCGTGGCCCGCCGCTGCCTCGGCCCGAGCCCGCTGGAGGAGTACGAGCGCCGCATCGCGCGCCTTTCGGTGACCCGGGCGCAGGTCGTGGACGCGGTCGACGACGAGCGCCGCCGCATCGAGCGCGACCTGCACGACGGCGTCCAGCAGCGGCTCGTGGCGCTCGGCATGCTGATCGGCCGCGCCCGCCGCGCCGGGGACGCCGACCGCGCGTCCGACCTGCTGGGGCAGGCCCACGAGGAGTCGGCGCGCGCCCTGGAGGACCTGCGGGAGGTCGCCTGGCGCGTCTACCCGGCCGCGCTGGACGGCGAGGGCCTGCGCGCCGCGCTGGAGACGGTCGCCGAGCGTTCGCCGCTGCCGGTGGAGATCGGCTACGCCGTCCCGGGGCGTCCGCCGCGCGCGGTCGAGACCGCCGCGTACTTCGTCGTCTGCGAGGCGGTCACGAACGCCGCCAAGCACTCCGGGGCGAGCCGCGTGAAAGTGGACGTCACCGGGTCGGCCACAATGATCGGCGTGCGCATCGAGGACGACGGTTCGGGCGGAGCCGATCCGGCGGGCGGCGGGCTCGCCGGCCTCGCCCGCAGGGTCGCCGCGCTGGACGGCGAGTTCGCCGTGTCCAGCCCGCCCGGCGGCCCGACCGTGATCACCGCGGAGCTGCCGTGCGGGTGATGCTGCCGTGCGGGTGATGCTGGCGGAGGACTCGACGCTCCTCCGCGAGGGCCTCGTCCGGCTGCTGGCCGAGGAGGGGCACGCGGTCGCGGCGGCGGTCGGGGACGGCGACGCGCTGCTCGCCGCGGTGGCCGCCGGTCCGCCGGACGTCGTGGTCGTGGACGTCCGCATGCCGCCGACCCACACCGACGAGGGCCTGCGCGCCGCGCTGGAGATCAGGCGGCGGTGGCCGGACGTGGGCGTGCTCGTCCTGTCCCAGTACGTGGAGAAGCGCTACGCCGCCGAGCTGATCACCGCGGACAGCGGCGGGGTCGGCTACCTGCTGAAGGACCGGGTCGCCCAGGTCGACGAGTTCCTCGACGCGCTCGACCGGGTCGGCGCGGGCGGCGCGGCGTTCGACCCGGAGGTGGTGCGGCGGCTGCTCGCCGCGCACGGCGCGCGGGACGACCCCCTCGCCCGGCTGACCCCGCGTGAGCGGGACGTCCTCGGCGCCATGGCGCAGGGCCACACCAACGCCTCGATCGCCGCGAGCCTGCACGTCTCGCAGAGCGCGGTGGAGAAGCACGTCAACGCGATCTTCGACAAGCTCGACCTGTCGCACGCGACCGGGTACAGCCGCCGCGTCCTCGCCGTCCTGCGCTGTCTGGGCTCGGAACCGCCCGCCAGAGAATCGGACTAACGGCAATAAATCGGGTAGGGGTTCCGGACGATCCTCAATCGCGGAGGGAGGGGTCGTGGCGGACACCAACCGAGGGGTCGTGTACCAGCGGCCCGGCGAGGTCACGGTCGAGGACCTGGACTTCCCGAAGCTCGAACTGGCCGAGCAGAACGGCCGCAAGCTGGAGCACGGCGCCATCCTCAAGGTACTGGCCACCAACATCTGCGGGTCCGACCAGCACATGGTGCGCGGTCGGACGACCGCGCCCGCCGGGCTCACGCTCGGCCACGAGATCACCGGCGAGGTGATCGAGACCGGCAGGGACGTGGAGTTCATCAAGGAGGGCGACCTCGTCAGCGTCCCGTTCAACATCGCCTGCGGGCGCTGCCGCAACTGCAAGGAGCGCCACACCGGCGTGTGCGAGAACGTCAACCAGGACCGTCCGGGCGCCGCCTACGGGTACGTCGACATGGGCGGCTGGCACGGCGGGCAGGCGCGGTACGCGGTCGTCCCGTACGCCGACTTCAACCTGCTCAGGTTCCCCGCCGACCGCGACACGGTCATGGCGAAGCTCGAAGACCTCGCCATGCTGTCGGACATCTTCCCGACCGGCTACCACGGCGCCTACACGGCGGGCGTGACCACGGGCTCCACCGTGTACGTGGCGGGCGCGGGCCCGGTCGGGCTCGCCTGCGCCACCGCGTGCCACGTCCTCGGCGCCGCCGTCGTGATCGTCGGCGACATGAACGAGGGACGCCTCGGGCAGGCGCGCGGGTTCGGCTGCGAGACGATCGACCTGTCGCAGCACGCCGACGTCTCCGAGCAGATCGAGCAGATCCTCGGTGTCGGCGAGGTGGACGCGGCCGTCGACTGCGTCGGGTTCGAGGCGCGCGGCCACGGGCCGAAGGGGTCGGCGGGGGAGCAGCCCGCGACCGTCCTCAACACGCTGATGGACATCACCCGCGCCGCGGGCGGGCTCGGCATCCCCGGCCTGTACGTCACGGGCGACCCGGGCGCGGAGGACGAGAACGCGAAGGTCGGCCAGCTCGGCCTGCGGATCGGCCTCGGCTGGGCCAAGTCGCTGTACTTCGTCACCGGGCAGTGCCCGGTGATGAGCTACAACCGGCAGCTCATGATGTCGATCCTGTACGACAAGGTGCAGATCGCGCGGAACGTCAACGCGGCGGTCATCCCGCTCGACCAGGCGCCCGAGGGGTACGCCGCGTTCGACAAGGGCGCGGCGCGCAAGTACATCCTCGACCCGCACGGCGTGGTCGCCGCCGCTGCCTAGCGGACGGCCGACCGGCTCCGCTTCGTCCTGCGCGACGGGACGAAGCGCGGGCTAGCCGCGTCCGCCGCCGGGGCGTCGCGGTCCCGCGATCATGATCGCCTCGGTCTCGGTGAAGTAGGCGGCCGCCGCCTCGCGGGCGCGGCCGGGGTCCCCCGTGCACACCGCCTCGACCAGCGGCGCGATGCGCGCGGCCGCGACGGCGGGGTCGGCGAACGCGTGCGCGAACCCGTCCCGGACGGCCAGGTAGGCGTTCAGCAGGGCGTTGATCATGAACCCGTAGACCCGGTTCCCGGTCGCGGCGGCGACCACCCGGTGGATCTCGCACTCGGTGAGCTGCGCGGTGGAGGCGTCCTCGGCGTCCCGCAGCACCGCCGCGAGGCGCCGCAGCCGGTCGCGGTGCTCGGCCGTGGCGTGCGCGGCGGCCTTCCCCGCGATGTGCGCGCCGATCTCCCTGCGGACCTCGAAGACCTCCCGCATCCAGGCCGGGCCGACCGTGCTGACCAGCATCGGCAGCAGTTCGGGCCCGCCGAGCCGCTCGTAGTCGCGGACCCGCGTGCCGACGCCGTGCCGCGTCTCCAGCAGCCCCGCCTGCGCCAGCCGGACGATCGCGTGCTTCAGCGACGTCCGCGTCACCGCGTACCCGGCCGCGAGCTCCCGCTCCGGCGGCAGGTACGAGCCGGGCGGGTAGCGGCCGCTCAGCACGTCGTCGCGGAGCCGGTCGACGAGGGCGTCGACGACGGTGTCGCGGGGGATGGGCGAGGGCGGCACAGTGCCTCCAGAGGTCCACTGGCTCATCCACTGGACCATATCGCCTCCGCGAGATCCGTGGCAGGGTGGGACCCTGACCACAGGCTCGGGGAGCCTCCGGCCGAGTTCAAGAGGGGGACGTCCATGCTCGGCACGCTCGACTGGCGACCGGCGGGCGACCGCCTGGACCTGCTGGCCGACCCGGTCGCGGCGGCGATCGCGGCGGCGCCGGACGCCGAGACCGCCGAGATCGACCCCGAACTGGCCGACACGGCGGCGTTCTGCGAGCGGTACGACGTCCCGCTCGAGGCGAGCGCCAACTGCGTGGTCGTCGCCGCCAAGCGCGGCGGCGAGGTCGGCTACGCGGCCTGCATGATCCTCGCCACCGGCCGCGCGGACGTGAACGGCGTCGTCCGCAAGCGCCTCGGCGCCCGCAAGGCGTCGTTCGCGCCGATGGCGGACGCGACGTCCCTCACCGGCATGGAGTACGGCGGCATCACCCCGGTCGGCCTCCCCGCGGGCTGGCCGATCCTGGTGGACGAGGCCGTCGCCGCCGCGTCCCGCGTCGTGATCGGCAGCGGCCTGCGCCGCTCGAAGCTCCTCGTCCCGGGCAAGGCCCTGACCGCCCTTCCCGGCGCGGAGGTCCTCGCCCTCGCCCTGTGACTGGATCGCGTGACCCACGCGCTCAGGAGGGGACCGAGTCGACCGGGTACCGGGCGCCGCCCACGGCGCGGGCGCGGTCGAGCAGCGTCCGGTTCGCGGCCAGCATCGCCTCGACCGGCGCGCATCCGGGCGACGCCGCGCGCAGCACGCTGAACAGGACGGCCTCCCCGCCCGGCACCGGAGCGCGCCCGGACCGCAGCGCCTTGATCAGGGTGACGCCGCTGAGCCCGAGGTCGTCCGCGGTCGTCTCCGCCATCGTCGCCCCGATCACCTCCGCCGCCCGTGACACCGGCAGGAACACCATGCCGAGCGGATGCGGGCGCGCCCACTCGCCGAGCGCGATCAGCTCCTCCACGTCGGGACGCATCCGGTCGCAGAAGTCGAAGTACGCGAGCTCCTCGGTCTCGGCCGTGCCGGGCGGAGGCTCGCCGCCGTCCCCGTGCAGGACGGCCTTGACCTCGTACGCCCACCCGACGTCCGTGGGCTTGATCTGGGCGGACACCTCCTCGGCCCGCACATCGCGCTGGACGCGCAGCACGTCCGCCGCGTCCCGGCACGGGACGGTGCAGGCCAGCACCCGCTCCGGCGCCGGGACGAGCCGCAGCTCGGCCGCCGTGATCACGCCGTGCCGCCCGAGCCCGCCGAGCACCGCGTCGAACACCTCGGGAAGGACGCCGGACGAGCAGCGCACCGCCTGCCCGCCGACGACGACGTCCAGCGCGCGGACGTTGTCGGCCTGCGTCCCGTACCGGTGAGACGTCCCGCCGACGCCGCCCGCGGAGAGCGTCCCGCCGACGGTCAGGTCGAGGTAGTCGGTCAGCACCGGCGGCGTCAGCCCGTGCGGCAGCGTCGCCGCGAGGACCTCCCGCCAGGTCGCCCCGGCCCCGGCCACCGCAGTGCCTCCGCCGTCCGCCGCGCCCGTCTCGACCACGTCGACGCCGTTCAGGCCGCGCAGGTCGAGCGACACGCCGGACGTCAGCGACTGGCCGTACGTCGAGTGCCCGAGGCCGCGGGGCAGCGCCTCCAGACCGCTCGCGGCGGCGTCCCGGAGGGCGGCGGCGACCTCGTCCGCCGACCCCGGACGCACCACCCGGACGGGCGTCCGCTCCACGATCCCACCGAAGTCGCGCATGCCCCCACCCTCTCGCGAACCCGCACCGGGCCGCCCCCGACCCGCCGGGCGCTCAGGGGAAGCGGTCAGCGGGGGCGCGGAGGCGGTCGGTGACGCGGCCGAGGGCGTCGCCGAGCACCGCGAGCTCCTCCGGCGTCAGCACCTCGATCAGCGTCTCCCGGACGACGCGCCGGTGCCCCGGCCTGGCCCGGGCCAGCCGCTCGGCGCCCGCGTCGGTCAGCTCGGCCCAGACCGAGCGCCGGTCGTCCTCGCAGCCCGTCCGCCGGACGAGCCCGGCGCGTTCGAGCTGGGTCACCTGGTAGGTCAGCCGGCTCTTCGACACCATCACCTTGCGCGCGAGGTCGGACATCCGCAGCCGGTGGCCCTCCGCCAGCGACAGCCCGACCAGCACCTCGAACTCGGGATGCGAGAGCCCGCCGTCCCGCTTCAGCTGCCGCTCGACCTCGTGGTCGATCAGGTGGCTCGCGGCGAGGAAGGCCATCCAGGCGCGCAGCTCATCCGGTCCCAGGGCGTCCGCACCGTCGCTCATATGGGGATTCTAGTTGTCTTGAATGGATTTCGAAGTTTCTAAATGGTCTGGATTTGAATCACCCTGCTAGCGTCGGGAAAGTTCATATTTGAATCTTCAACCGAAGGAGACGAGGCATGCTCCCACCCCGCGGTCACCCCGCCATGCCCGACGCCGGACTCCTCCTCGGACGGCTCGCGGTCGGCGTGATCTTCGTCGCGCACGGCTGGCAGAAACTCGTCGACGAGGGCCACGCGGAGGTCGCGAGGTCCTTCGACCACCTCGGCATCCCGGTGCCGAGCCTGTCCGCGCTGTACTGCACCTGGGTCGAGCTGCTCGGCGGCCTCGCGCTCATCGCCGGGTTCCTCGTCCCGCTCGCCGGGGTGCTCATCGCGCTGAACATGGCCGGAGCGTTCTGGTTCGTCCACATGGACAACGGCCTGTTCTCGGAGAAGGGCGGCTACGAGTACGTGATGGTCCTCGCGGCGGTCTCGGTGCTGTTCGCGCTCACCGGCGCCGGCCGGTACTCGCTGGACGCCCTCCTGTGGACCCGCCACGGCGAGGGCGCCGGACGATACCGGGAGTCCGTCCGCGCCTGACCCGCCCCCCCGGCTCGCCTGACCCACCCCAACCAGCCCGTCCGCGCCCGTGCGGCCCGGTCCTCGCGACCGCCGCCGCCCGCGCGGGCGGGCTGGCGGCGTCTACGGGCGAAATGTGATGTATGTAACTTTTTGTCCGACTATCCGGCTCGTGACTCGTCCACCGTGACCGGACGATCAACAGCGGTCACCTGCCGGGAAAGGAATCTGGTCCGCTCCAATCCCCGGCGGGGGCGTCCCCACCCTCCTGACACCGACCTTTTCCGGACATCAGCCCTTAACGTCGAAGTGACAGGATGTTCCTGATGACCGTTTCTGGGCATGGTGATCACTGAATGTTCCTGGAGAGGCAGGTCGCAGGTGTCGCGCGGTAGTGAGTTCGTGGTGGTGGCCAATCGGCTTCCGGTCGATCGGAACGTCGGGGCGGACGGGGTGCCGCGATGGCGGCGGAGTCCAGGGGGCCTGGTCAGCGCCATCGCCCCGGTGATGCGGCGCAGGAAGGGGACCTGGATCGGCTGGACGGGCGCCCCGGACGAGGAGCTGGAGCCCTTCGAAGAGGACGGCATGGCCCTCGTCCCCATCGCGCAGTCCGCACGCGAGGTCGAGCTGTACTACGAGGGCTTCTCGAACGCCACGCTGTGGCCGCTCTACCACGACGTCGTCGCCCCGCCGGTCTACGACCGCGCGATGTGGGACGCCTACGTCGGCGTCAACCGGCGGTTCGCGGAGGCGGCGGCGAAGGTCGCGGCCGAGGGCGCGATCGTCTGGGTGCAGGACTACCAGCTCCAGCTCGTCCCGCGGATGCTGCGCGAGCTGCGCCCCGATCTGCGCATCGGGTTCTTCCTGCACATCCCGTTCCCGCCGCTGGAGCTGTTCTGGCAGCTTCCGTGGCGGCGGCAGATCCTGGAGGGCCTGCTCGGCGCCGACCTGGTCGGCTTCCAGCTGCCGGGGGCGGCGGCCAACTTCGTCCGGCTCTGCCGCCGCCTGCTCGACGCCCGGTACGTCAAGCAGGACGTGTACTGGGACGACCGCGTCGTCCGCGCCCGCGCGTTCCCCATCTCGGTGGACGTCGGCGAGCTGAACGACCTGGTCGGACGGTCCGACGTGCAGGAGCGCGCGAAGGAGATCCGCAGCGACCTCGGGGAGGCGACCATCCTCCTCGGCGTCGACCGGCTCGACTACACGAAGGGCATCACGCAGCGGCTCCAGGCGTTCGGCGAGCTGTTCGAGGACGGCCGCCTCAAGCCGGGCCAGGCGGTGTTCGTGCAGATCGCGACGCCGAGCCGGGAACGGGTGGAGCAGTACCAGCTGCTCCGCGAGGAGATCGAACAGCTCGTCGGTCGCATAAACGGCGAACACGGCGAAATCGGCTTTCCGGTCATCCACTATCTGCACAGTTCGTACGACCGGGCCGAGCTGACCGCGCTCTACCTGGCCGCGGACCTGATGGTGGTGACCCCGCTGCGGGATGGCATGAACCTCGTCGCCAAGGAGTACGTGGCATGCCGCAAGGACCTGCGCGGCGCGCTCGTGCTCAGCGAGTTCACCGGCGCCGCCGCCGAGCTGCGGCGGGGCGCGTTCATGGTCAACCCCTACGACATCGACGGCCTCAAGGGCACGCTGCTCGCCGCGCTGGACGCCGAGCACGCCGACCAGGCGCGGCGGATGCGGTCGATGCGCCGCCGCGTGATCGAGCACGACGTGGACCGCTGGGCCCACGAGTTCCTCAGTGAGCTGGAGAATCCGGTGCGGTCGTCGGAGCCGGCCGAGTCGCTTCCGGCGGCGATGGAGGGCTGACCCGCAGGTCGAAGGCCGCCCACACGGCCTTGCCGCCGGTCGCGAGCCGCGCCCAGCCCCAGGCGTCGCTGATCGCGCCGACGACGAGCAGGCCGCGGCCGCCCTCGAAGAACCGGTCGGGATCGCTCGGGACCGGCTCGGGCGCGCGTCCGCCCGGGTCGGTCACCGAGACGACGAGCCGCCTCGGGTGACCGACCAGGACGAGCTGGATCGGACACAGCGGTAGCGGTTGGGGAAGTCCCTCCATACCGTGCCGGAGTGCGTTCGTCACCAATTCGGACACGGTGACGACGACGTCCCCGGTCTCCTCGGACACGCCCCAGGCGTCCAGCGTGAGCTGCGTGAACTCGCGTGCCGCGCGCGGCGCGGTGATCTCCGCGGGGAACACGCGGCGGGCGGTGCGCGGGGTTCCGGCGTGCGGCGCGGGCCAGCGCCCGGCCAGGCCGGGCACGGCGACCGGGGCGTTCGCGGGCACCGGAGCCGGGACGTTCGGGCCTTGCGGCGCGGCGGCGGGAGAGTCGGGCCATGGATGAAGGGCCGCGGGGCGCCGCGACCGTCCGCTTCCCATGGCGGCGGGAGCAGCGACGTCGTCTGCCTGGTCAACGGTCATGGTCATTAACCTCAGAGGCGTGCGGGGTGGTCACCGGCGAGCGTTCGCTATCTTGCTCCTCAAGTCGTGCAGATGCAAGACCGTCTGCATGAACGGATGCAAGAACGAATGCACGTGCATCTCGTACCATTTGTGTGGGGTGGGGCGAGATCGCGGCCTTCCGGGTTCGGAAGGCTGAGACGCCTAGAGGGGGCAGACCAACGATGGACGGCCATCAGATGCTGGACGTCTTGCGCAGCGAACTCGTCTGGCAGAAGAGCCGGCGGAGCAATCCGTCCGGCAACTGCGTCGAGATGGCGGAGCTCCCCACCGGGGACATCGCCGTGCGCAACTCCCGAGACCCCGAGGGGGCGGTGCTCGTCTACACCCGCGAGGAGGTGGAGGCGTTCGTGGGCGGAGCCAAGGACGGTGACTTCGACCACATGCTCGTCTGACCCGGCGGACGTCGCCCGGTAGACCGAATCTCATTTCATCCGGCGGTCCCGCCAGGTAGCGTGCGGCCATGCACCTGGGGCAGAACGCCGGGCTGACGCCCGACAAGCCCGCCGTCATCATGGCGGGCTCCGGGACGGTCGTGACCTACAGGGAACTGAACGAGGAGTCCAACCGGCTCGCTCAGTTGCTCCGCGCGGAGGGACTGCGCCCGGGGGACCACATCGCGTTCATGCTGGAGAACCATCCGCTCTACCTGGCCATAGCTTGGGCCGCCCAGCGGTCCGGGCTCTATTACACGGCAATCAGCAGTCGGCTCCAGCATGACGAGATCGCCTACATCGTGGGCAACTGCGGGGCCAAGGCGTTCATCGCCGACGCGGCGGTCGAGAACGCGCGTCCCGCGCCGGACGTGCCGCTGCGCTTGATGCTCGGCGGCACGTCACCCGGCTACTCGTCCTATGAGGAGAGCGTCGCCCGGTACCCGTCCACGCCCATCGAGGACGAGTGCGAAGGCTCGGACATGCTCTACTCGTCCGGGACGACCGGTCGTCCCAAGGGAGTGAAGCCGCCCCTCTCCAAGGGCCCCATGGGCAGCCAGAACATCCTCCACGGGCTTCTTTCGCTGCTCTTCCAGCCCGACGCCGACTCGGTGTATCTGTCCCCGGCGCCGCTCTACCACGCGGCCCCGCTCCGCTACTGCCTCACCATGCACCGCTTCGGCGCGACGGTCGTGGTGATGGAGAAATTCGACGCCGAACAGGCCCTCGCCGCCATCGAGAAGTACGGCGTCACCCACAGCCAGTGGGTCCCCACCATGTTCATCCGGATGCTCCAGCTCCCCGAGGAGGCCCGCGCCCGGTACGACCTGTCGACGCTGCGCGCCGCCGTGCACGCGGCCGCGCCGTGCCCCGTCCCGGTCAAGGAGCGGATGTTCGACTGGTGGGGGCCGATCCTGCACGAGTACTACGCGGGCACCGAAGCGAACTGCTTCGTCTACGCGGGCCCCGACGACTGGCTGGCCCACCGCGGCACGGTCGGACGTCCCATCCTGGGCGAGGTCCACGTGTGCGACGAGGACGGCCGCGAACTCCCGCCCGGCACTCCGGGGACGCTCTACTTCGACAAGGGCCCCCGTTTCGAGTACCACGGCGACGAGGCCAAGACCGCCGCGTCCCGCGACCCGATGGGCCGCGGCTGGACGACCCTCGGCGACATCGGCTACGTCGACGAGGACGGCTTCCTCTACCTCACCGACCGCCGCGCCTACATGATCATCAGCGGCGGGGTGAACATCTACCCGCAGGAGGCGGAGAACGTCCTGGCCGTCCATCCCGAGGTCGCGGACGTCGCCGTGTTCGGCGTCCCGGACGAGGAGATGGGCGAGGCGGTGCGGGCCGTCGTCCAACCGCACTCCATGGACGACGCGAGCCCCGCACTGGCGGCCGAGCTGATCGCCTACTGCCGCGACCACCTGGCCCACTACAAATGCCCCCGCGCGATCGACTTCCGCCCAGACCTCCCGCGCCACCCCACAGGCAAGCTCTACAAACGCCTACTCCGCGACGAGTACTGGCCCGCCAAACACCCCACGACCCCCTGAGCACACGCCTCAAGCGGTGCCTTGGGGCGACATGAAGAGTCGAGCCGAACGGCGCGGCGGTGACTGTGCTCGCCTTTAGTGGCGCGCTGGGACGACTTCAGGGTGCCTTTAGCCAGGGCGGCCACCCTGAATTCGGGACCGCGACGCCTAGGCGGGAACGCACGGGCTGGGCGGGACCACGATGGCTGAGCGGACGTGCCGGAGAGGGCCGGAGGCGCTTTGGAGGGGTTGGCTCGTGGGGCGCTGAGACGGCCCTGGACGGCGAAGGCCCCGGCCGGCCCCGAGTGGGGCCAGACCGGGGCTTGGACCGCGCCAGAAGCGTCCTGCGAGCCGTCCCGCGGCGGCTCAGTGCATCGGCATCGGGGCGTCGGCCTTGGTCGCGGCGGTGGTGTCCGGCCGCCGGCGCGGCAGGAGCAGCGCCGGGATGAAGGCCAGGGCGATCAGCCCGAGGGCGTACAGGTAGGTGTGCTGGAACGCGTCCGCCATCGGTCCGGCGATCTTCGCCATCACCTCGGGCGGCGGCTTCTGCGTGCTGCCGATCTCGCCGCCGCCACCGCCGCCGAGCTCGCTCGTGAGGCGGTTGGCGAGCAGCACCGACATCCCGGCGGTGCCGATGGACGCCGACACCTGCTGGATGATGTTCAGCATCGTGCTGGCCCGCGGAACCTCGTCGTGGACGAGGGTCTGGATGGCGGCCGCCATGGTCGGCATCATCGTCATGCCCATGCCGAGGCCCATCACGAACAGCACGGAACCGAGCACCCAGTAGGACGTGTCGGCCCCAAGGACGGTAGCGAAGCCCGCCACCGACAGGACCACCACGACCAGGCCGAACAGGACGACGCGTCCCGGCCCGATCCGGTCTGTGAGCTTGCCGCCGATCGGCATCGTGACCATCGCGCCGAGGCCCTGCGGGGCGAACAGCAGGCCCGCCGTCATCGCGCCTTCGCCGCGCACGGTCTGGTAGTACAGCGGCAGCAGCAGCATCGCGCCCATGAAGGCGGTGATGAACAGCACCATCGTGCCGGACGCCGCAGCCACCGACCGGCGCCGCAGCAGCCGCAGGTCGATCAGCGGGTTCTGCGCGGACAGGGCCCGGAACACGAACCCGATGACCAGCACCGCCCCGACCACCGTGAAGATCAGCGGCTGGGTCTGGAGGAAGTCGCGCTCCTCCGCGCCCTTCGCCACGCCGTAGATCAGCGAGGCCAGGCCCGGGGACAGCAGGAGAAGCCCGATCAGGTCGAGCCTTTCGGCCGGCTTGGGCTCGTCCCGCTTGAGGACCCTGCCCGCCAGCAGCAGCGCGACAATGCCGATCGGCAGGTTGATGAAGAAGATCCAGCGCCAGGACACGTCGTCGACGAGGTAGCCGCCGATGATCGGCCCGAGGATGGGGCCGAGCAGCATCGGCACGCCGACGATGCTCATCACCTGACCGACCCGCTGCGGCCCGGCCGCCTGGGTCATGATGGTCATCGCCGCGGGCATGATCATTCCGCCGCCGAGCCCCTGCAGGACCCGGAAGAGGATCAGGCTCTCCGCCGACCACGCGAGACCGGCCAGCGTCGAGCCGATCACGAACAGCCCGATCGAGGCCATGTACAGGCGTTTCGTGCCGAACCTCGCCGAGGCCCAGCCCGTGATCGGGATCACGGTGGCGAGCGCCAGCGTGTAGCCCGTGGCCACCCACTGGATCGTGGCCAGCGAAGTGTTGAACTCCTTGGCCAGGTCGTTGATGGCCACGTTGACGACGGTCACGTCCAGGATGGACATGATCGCGCCGAGGACGACGACCCCGGCCACCACGAGCACGCCGCGGTCTAGGCCACCGCCTGCGTCGGGTTCCTTGAGTGGGCCGTCCGCCGTCTTCTGAGACGCGGGAGCGGTCAAGAGAGACTTCCAATCGTCGAGGCCCGCGCACGCGGGCACGCAGGGACCATGGGTCGTTCAGGGGGTACCGCCGCAAAATTACTGCAGCGACTGACACTTTCGCGAACGGTTAAACTCCGCAGGATCCGGGAGTATTCCAACGGGGTACGACAGAACCGCCCAGCTCCAGGCATCCAAGCGTCCGACCTCGACCAACCTTGAGGTCAACGAAGTGTGACAGACGCGACATCCCGCCCTCCCTCCGCCCACACGCACCCACAGCCAGACCGCCCGACCACCCCAAACTCATCGCAACCCCCGACTCCCACTCAGCGACCACGCCCCCAGCGCGCCCGCAACCGTCCTTCACCCACAAGACGCCACGGAGCCCCAATGTGTGACGCGTGCGGGTTGGATCTGGGCGAGGGCTTGCGGGCTTACTCGCCCGTGTCGAGAGGTCGCAGCGCAGGCGGGGCCAGGGGCGGATTAAAGGATCTTCAGTCGGCTGCCGAGCGCCTCGGCGTTGCGGACGTTTTGGCCAGGCTTGATGTAGACGGCGAGTGTGCGGCTGGCTGCGAGCGGCGCAAGATCGAGTCCGGGCGAGGCGCCACCGATGTGCAGGGTCTTCAGCCTGGGCAGCGATGCGAGCGGCTGTAGATCGTTGAGTCTCTGACAGTCGTGTAACCACAGAGTCTTCAGCTTTCGAAGGTGTCGCAGTGGTTCGAGATTACTGATGCTGCTGCCGCCCATCGACAGGATCTCCAGCCCGGTGAGAGGCGAGAGCGCATCGAAGTCGCTTGCATGTTGGCAGTCGTCCATGTAGAGGGCGGTGAGCGGAAGGCTGGAAAGGGGACGAAGAGACATCACCCAGTCGCATCTATTCACGCTGAGGGTGCTCAGCCGGGGTGTCTCCCGAGAGATCTCGTCGAGACCCCCACTGAGCCTCGAACCGCTGATACTCAGGCTGTGCATAGGCCGTAACGGGGGGAGTTCTTCAAGACTGGTCAGGTTAGTGCAGTTAACGAGCCACAAGGTGGTCAGGGCGCACTGGCCTTGTAATGGTGAATAGTCTGTAATTGTGCGACATTCGCGAAGCCAGAACGTCCTCAGTTGGGGAAGGCGTTCGAGGAAGTCGACTTCGCCCACATGAGGAGCGTTCAGATAGAGGGATCGCAACCTGGGCATGATCGGAAGAAGCATGGCGTTCGCCATCGACTCATATGCGGTAAGTTCCAGCAGCCTTAAGGTCTCTGCGTGGTGGTAGAAAAAGCCGAATTCATTGATCTCATCCCTTCGTACTACCAGCCCGCCGAGATGCGGTACCAGGTCCAGGGCGTTGAGTCGTTGTTGTTGGGTCATCTTAAGGCAACCGCCGGCAGGAAGATGTGTGAGCACACGTTCCGTGAACTCGGTGGAGTCGAAGTATTTCCATCCTTCTGACAATTCCCGCTGTACAGGCCAGCGCGGATCGGACGCGTACCGAGCCAGCACTCCAAGGGCGTCCGGGCCGTTGACCAGCCAGGCCGTTCGCACTGTTGCCTCGGCGGCGGCCATGGTGAGGCCGTCGAGAGTGTGCGGTAGGCGAGCCAGGACGGGGTCCCCGGCGGCGGCGAGGGAGCGGGCGGACGCTCCGTCGCGAGGCGGGATGAGATCATCGAGGCACTGATCGAGCCTCAGACGGAGATCCCCTGGGATGGATGGCAGTGTCTCAAGGCAGGCGACCGCCTGGAGTTTCAGGGCGCGGGCGTGCCGTGTCTCCGTACGGGCGCGGGTCAGAATGCCGGTGAGGAGTTCGCGTCGTAGCGGCTCATTGGCGTGTCCAGCGGCCATGATGACCGTCTCGCGCCAGGTGTCGCGGTGGGCGTTCTTCACGAGCAGGTCCATGTCGCCGAGGTCGGCGGCATGTTTGGCGGTTAGGTATTCCTGGACGGTCCGGTGCACGAAGTCAATGCGTCCTGGTACCGGCTCGCGCAAGATGCCGCTGCGCTGGAGCAGTTCGTCTAAGACGGCGTCCGCTTGAACGCGGAGTTGTGGCATCGAAGCCAATCGCTCGCCGACCAGTCGCTCGACCATTGGCTTGGGTAGCTCCACGCGAGCACTGGTCGAGAGATGCCACGCGATGTCCTGGAGGGTGCGGACCTTCTGCTCGCGTTCGAGGTCGCTTGGGATGCCGCGCTTGGTGTCACGTGTTTCGAGGAGCATTTCTAGGGCGGCTGCGTAGAGTCCCATGCGGTTGCGGGGGAGTGCCTCGCGGTCGAGGTTGAGGGCGCACAGCATGGCGGCCAGCAATGGGCTGGACGCGAGCGTCCGCAGGTGTGGAGCCGCCTCGAAGCGTGCCAGTAGACGTGCCTCGTATGAGGGGATGCGCTCTAGGGCGCACGGCAGGTCGGGGCAGTCGCGGATGGCGTTGTGCCAGTGCTGGACGAGCGTCCGCAGGTCTGCCGGGGAGAGTTGTTCGAGGAACGCTGTTCTGAATCCCTCGGCGCGTAGCCAGTCGGACCCGGCCGCCGCGGGACGCGACGTGACGACGATCCGGATGTCACGGAACTCGGCGACGATCGCCTTGAGCCATTGCCGGACCGTCTGGCGCTGGGCGGTCGTCACCTCGTCAACGCCGTCGACCAGGAGGAGTGCACGGCCGGACGTCAGGCGCCGGTGCGCCCATCCCCGTGGCATCAAGCCCGCGAGGTTCCCGGCGACGTCATCGAGGAATTCCTCCGGACGCGGCAATGGCCCGCCCGCATGGCTGCGCAGCTTGATGACGAACGGGACGCATCCGTTCCACTCACTCAATGGCCCGCTGAACGAACCGCGTGCCGCCGTTATGGCGAGCCAGCGCAGCAGCGTGCTCTTGCCGCTCCCCGCCTCTCCGCGCAACAGCATTAATCGCTGATCGCTGAGTGCTGCCTCGACCCGAACGGTGCCCGTACTCGCCTCGTCCCGCCAATCGCTGACTGGGACGGCCTGTGGAGCCAGGCGGTGGCGGTCGCGTCGGCCTTCGTCGGACACGTTCAGGCTTATGTAGGCGACGCTCAGCGTCGTCTGCGGACGGGTGAACCGCTCGAATCGCACGCCAAACAGTTCCAGTGTGTCGAGCGATTCGCTGATGGAAGCCAGATAGCGGCGGGTGAACTCGTCGTCCTCGGATTCGCCTTCGGGTGCGTCCAGCGTCCGGACGGGGAGCCGTGCCAGGACGGCCCCGACTTGCTCGGACACACCGCTCAGCCGCCCGAGCATCTCCACCGACGCACGCGGCCCGAACTGCGGAAGATGGACGATGATCCGGGCCAGGCAATCACAGCACTCGTCGAGCGTGACCTCATAGAGCCGTGCTCCCGCCTCGCCCAGCTCGAATTCGGCTCGGCGCGCGGGCAACCGTGAACGCAGGCCGCGTGCCAGTTTCACCGCATCGGCATCGGCTGCGAAGAAAGCCTCGTCTGAAAGGTCGGCGGCTTCCAGCGTGCGTGTCACCTCGTGCAGGGCGGCTATGCGATCGCCATCGTTGAGGCCGCGGAACTCGTGCGGGACGAACGTCAATATCCGCTTGGCGACCGAATCGGCGATCCCGTCGAGCTGGCGTTGCGCGTCGCGCCGCCTGATCTCGTCCGGGAACCCGGTCCTGATCAATTCGACCAGGTCCTTGCCTGCGGCGTCCCTCCCGGAACGTCCGGCGAGCCACCGTCCGACGGCTAACTGCGCCACCGATCCGCCCACCCGTATCGCGGCCACCTCGACGGACACTAGACCCCCATTCGCTAGAAGTCATTATGTCGAGATGGAACGGAATGCGTTTACCAACGGCGATATAGCATTTTCCGGCGCGTCCAGAATTGGAGGCGCCGCAGGGGCGTAACTCGGTGAGGGCGCCGCGAGAGGTTAGAGGTGGGTCAGGATGTTGATCACGCGGCCGTTGGGGTCGCGGACGAAGAAGCGGCGTACTCCCCACTCCTCCTCCTGCAGCGGGTGGACGATCTCCGCGCCGCGCTCCTGCATCAGCGCCCAGACCGCGTCGACGTCCTCCACCTCGACGCTCATGTCGGGCACGACCGGTGCGGTCTCGTCGCGGGTCATGAAGGTGACCTGGGCCGTGGGGTTGGACGGGGAGGCGAGCGTCATGACCCAGCCGAGGTTCATGACCTCCTCGAACCCGAGGAGGCCGTAGAAGTCGCGGCTCTCCTCCATGGCCTCTGAGCGGATGTCGGGCATGACCCTGCGGATGGACATAGAGGTCGGCTCCTCAACGGCAGAAGAAGGTGAACTCGGCTCCATCCTCTCCTGCGTGGGTGCGGTGACCCGTCGTTGCGGGGGTGGGTGTCGGTGGTTGGGGATTCTTTGCGGGGTGTTGGACGGCGCGGGAGGGTACGCGGCCACACGCGGTGCATATGTCTCAAAAGCGACTCTTGGGGACATCATGCACATCTCTCGTCCCGCGCCGGACATCGCCGAGCTGACGGACGTCATCGCGATACCCGGGCTGGGGTTTCTGCCGGTCAACGCCTACGTCGTCTACGCCCGGGAACCAGTGCTCATCGACACCGGGCTCCGCGCGTCCAGCCCCGATTTCCTGGACGAGCTGTGGTCGCTGGTCGAACCCGACGACCTCCGTTGGGTCTACCTCACCCACCCCGACCACACGGGCAGCATTTTCGAGATCCTTGCCACGGCGCGGGACGCGTTGCTCGTTACGTCCCTCTCCGGCCTAGGGCTGTTGTCGCTGGAGCATCGTGTGCCGCGCGAAAGGGTGTTCGTGCTGAATCCCGGCGAGCGGCTGGACGTCGGCGACCGGCGGCTCATGGCGTTCCGGCCGCCCCTCCGCGACAACCCCGCGACGACCGGGCTCATCGACGAGCTGACCGGGGCCTGCTTCGGCTCTGACTGCTTCGGCGCGCCGATGACGTCCGGCGACCTCGTCCAGAGCGAGGACGTCGCCGCAGTCCCGGACGACGAGCGGGTCGCGGGCGAGCGCCTCTGGACGGCCGCCGACACCCCGCGACCGGCCGACATGGACCGGGACGCCTACCTGTCCGGCCTGGCCTGGCTGCGGGACGTCGACCCGTCCGTCGTCCTCGGCGGACACCTGACACCCGCGCATTTCAGGGTCGAGGCGGTCTTCGACACCCTCGCCGACGCGCGGGACGCGCCGTCCCATATGGGCCCCGACGAATTGGGATTCCGCCGGACGCTCGCTGGTATGGAGCCCACCCGCATCTGACACGCTCAGCGCGAATGAATCTCGAACCACACGGCGTGGCCTTCGCCGCGCCGCTCCACGCCCCAGTCCGCTGTCAGGAACGAGACGAGCAGCAGGCCCCGTCCGCACACCGCCGTCTCGCCCACCAGCGCCAGATGCGGGACGGACGCGCCGCCGCCGTCGTCCACGACCTCCACCCGGACCACCCGCTCCGAGTGACCCACCTCCACGCGGACCTGCCCGTCCGGCCCGGAGTCCGTGTGCCGCAGCGCGTTCGCCACCAACTCGCTCATGCAGAGTGCGGCGTCGTCCAGCGCGGGGTGGTCGCCCAGGACGTCGTGGAGCCATTGCCGCGCATGCCCGGCCGCCCGATCAATCCCGGGCAGCAGAAGCGTGTCGAACCTCAGGGTCGGCACCGTCACCAGTCCACTCCTTCCGGATCACCGTCGCCGAAAAGAATGGGCTGGACGCTCCCCGCCGAGTGATGCGTTCACCCGCGTCGTCCCGAGGTCCCGGGGCACAGTGCCCCGGTCACATTTGACCGAGTCACTTTGGCCAACTTGGAAAACGACTTCCACGATCACGGACAGTCGGGTCATGATTACGCTATGGATGATCAGCGGCGCCCGACCATGCGAAGCCGGAAGCTCGGCCAGCGTCTTCGTGCCATCCGCGAGGAGCGCGGCCTGACCCTCCAGAAGGCCGCGCGCCTGCTGAACCGCACGCCGTCCTCGCTGAGCAAGCTTGAGACCGGCAAACGCGGCATCCGTCGGCCCGCCTTGGAACACATGCTCGACCGCTACGGCGTCACTGACACACGCGAGCGCGAGTACCTCTTTGAACTAGCCCAGAATGCGGCTGAGAGAGGGTGGTGGCACCGTTACGAGGGCGACCTACAGCCCAGCACGCTGGATTACATCGCGCTTGAGGCCGAGGCGACGATGGTGAGGAGTTTCCAGCTTCATCTGGTTCCAGGGCTTCTTCAAACGGAGGATTACACCCGAGCCGTCATCAGGTCGCAAATTTCCATGGGGGAGTCCCTCGATATTGAGAAGCTGGCAGCCATTCGCCTGCGTCGACAGCGAGTCCTCGCCAAACCTCGGCCCGCGCTGTTGAATGTGGTAATCAGTGAGGCGGTGCTACGTCAGCAAGTGGGTGGGGTGAGTACCATGGATGCGCAACTTCGGCGCTTGAGCGATGCTGCCCAGTTGTCGAATGTTGAAATTCGGGTGCTGCCCTATTCGGCCGGGGCTCAGCCTGGTCACAACGGCTCCTACCACATCCTGACGACGCGGGATCTCTCTGTCGTGCTGATAGAGAACCTCACAACGGGGTGGTACCTCGAAGAGGATGAAGACGTGCGCCGACATGCGCTGGCGTTCGACCACCTGGTCACGGCTTCGTTGTCGCCTAGCGACTCCTTGGACCTGATCGAGAGACTAAGGTCAGGGGCATGACCTATCGAATGGTTCTTCGCACGGGATGGCGCAAGAGCAGTTACAGCGATGGTGGTGGAGGCCAGTGCGTCGAGGTAGCC
This sequence comes from Actinomadura syzygii, assembly GCF_008085905.1. Classification (GTDB taxonomy): domain Bacteria; phylum Actinomycetota; class Actinomycetes; order Streptosporangiales; family Streptosporangiaceae; genus Spirillospora; species Spirillospora syzygii. Next base: position 417,619 of record NZ_VSFF01000011.1, read on the forward strand.
GCGCTGATGGTGCAAGGCGTCGCGTTGCGTGACTCCAAGGACGTGAGTGGCCCTGTGCTCTCTGTCGCGCCGTCCGAGTGGGCGTCCCTCCTCGGCGGAATTAAGGACGGGTCGTTCGACCTGACTCACTGACCCATGGCTTCTTGAGGGGATGACTGCACCCGCGGTCGTCCCCTTTTCCTTGTAGCTCTATCAGTGATTGAGGACACCTGGGTTAGGCGGTCTTTGCCTTGGTGATGGCGGTGCGTAGTTCGGTGAGAAAAGCGTTGCCGTCTGGGTCGTCGCCCAGGGCGATGTGGAAGGACGAGTGTTCCGGCGTTCCCGACCACGGGCCCGTGGCGGAGATGCCCGTGTCCAGGCTCGCGGGCAGAGCGGAGTCGAGGCTGACGTCCTCCAGGCGAATCGAGCGGACGTGGATTCCGCGCTGGGCCCCGGTTACGGCCACCACCAAGTAGCGCGGTAGGAGAAGGGTGATCGTCGTGTGCTCGGTGTCGGGGTCGCCCGACTTCGTCAGCCTCGCCAGCAGCCCTGGCCGCTTGAGCCGGACGCTGCGCGTCACGCAGCACATCCGCGCGGCCGTGGCCACGTCGCCGAGTTGATGCGCCTCGCCGTGCTCCATGAGCGCGTCCCGCACCGCCGGATCGAGCGCGTCCGGCTCGCATCGCCTGCTGGAACGTTCGTACAGCCGGTCCATCATCCATGACCTCCCAGAGATCGCCCCAGCGTACGGTCTCGTATCGAGCCGCGGGAGGTCACTTCAGTTGGAAGAAGGCTGCTACTCGGCGTTCGTGGTAGGCGATGTCGTCCTGGTCGAATTCGGTTCCGCGTTCGCGGGCGAGTTCGAAGTAGGCGGCTTCGCGGCGCAGTTTGTGGCGGATGAGCTGGGCGGCGGTCCGGTCGTCGATGGGTCCGGCGGTGCCGCCGGCCTGGTGGTAGTCGGTGATGAAGCGGCGACGCTCCTGCTCGGCGTCGCCGAATTCGTCCGACCATTCGAGTGCGGCCGAGGCGACCTCCAGCTCTGGCGGTCCGATGAAGATCTCGTCCCAGTCCAGGACGGCTACTAGGCGCCCGTCGTGGGCCAGCGTGTTGCCTGCGTAGAAGTCGCCGTGCAATACCTGGCGCGCGGGGTTGTGTTCGGCGTAGTCGGCAAGCCAGCGGTCCAGATCCGGGTCGGCGAGGTAGGGCGCTTCCACGGGCGGGTCGCCGTTCAGGCCGACTTCGGCGAAGGCCGTCTCTCGGCGCGGCGGCGGGCGATAGGAGGCGAGGGCACGATGCAGGCGCGCGAGCGTCCGCGCGGCCTGGGTCCGCATGCGGGGATCGCGGTCGTCGGGCCATTCGCCTGCGACGTACCGCCACAGCGACACGGGACGTCCGTCGGCGCGGACCGTCGTGGTTCCCGCCCGCGTCCGAAATGGGGCCACGGCTTCGGGAATGGCGGACGCAGCGTGCTCGGCGACCGCGTTGCACCATTCCGCCATGGCTGTGCTCCGCCACTCGGGGCCGACTCGCACCAGCAGATCCCCGATCCGGTAAGCGGCCGACTCCTCCCCGCCGTGCAACCTCTCAGCCGGGCCCTCGACCTCCCGCCCCCAACCGTCCTCAATCGCTGCCCGAATGGACTCGGTCAAAGGTATTTCGGCATACGTCACGCCAGATCTCCTCCATGACGACTGATACCAGATGTTCAGGGAGCAGAGGCGCTTCCCAACGCGCGCCAGGACGCAAGGACGACCGCGGCGGTCAGCGCACCGGCGAGCCAGAACGGGGTGGTGATGGTGACGGCCCGCGCCGCCAATCCGCCCAGCAGCATGCCGGTCGCGGCACCGGAGGCGTCGATCAGCGAATAGACGCTGGTGACCCGTCCGAGCAGGTGATTGGGAGTCGCGCGCTGCCGGACGGTGGCGGAGATCACTCCCCAAACCATCGTGTGCACTCCGAAGACCACGAGAATGGCTGCCGCCAGCCAGGCCCGCGTAGTGAGCGCGAGGGTCAGATGGGTCGCCGCTTCGACGACCAACCCGCCCCGGAGAAGCGCGGCCGCGCCGAAGCGTCGCCGCAAACGGTCCGCGACAGCGGTTCCGACAAGGCCCCCGATGCCGAACGTGGTGAGCAGGAATCCATATCCCACGGGGGAGAGCCCGAGGCGCTCTTCGGCGTAGAGGACGAAGACCGAGAACGCGCCGCAGAACGCCAGGTTCGCCACGCCCATGGCGACAGCCAAGGTGCGTAGCAATTCGTGCGACCAAAGCCAGCGCACTCCTTCGGCGATTTCGGTCCGCAGCGCGCGTCGCGTCCGCTGGACGGGCTCGACGGGCACCGGGCGCATCGACGCGACCAAGAGCGCCGCGACGACGAACGTGACGGCGTTGACGCCGAACGGAATCGCGGCGGCCATGGCGAACAATGCCGCGCCCAACGGCTTGGAGAGAAACTGGTTGCCGACCGTGAAGGTGGCCATCAGCAGCGCGTTCGCCGATGCCAGCCGTTCGGGCGGCACAATGGTGGGCAGCCGGGCGACCGATGCCGTGTCAGCCAGGGTCTCGCCGGTGCCGAGTAGGAAGAACACCGCGTAAAGGAGTGGGATGTTCACCACTCCGACGGCGATCATCGCGGTGAGGCAGGCGAGCGTGGCCCCGCGCGCGACATTGACCGCGAAGATCAGCCGTTGCCGGTCGACCCGGTCCACGTGGGCGCCGCTGACCAGGGAGAACAGCAGCCAGGGGAGGGCCTGGACGAACGCGGCGCCCGCGACCAGCGCCGGGTCGCGGGTCAGGGTGGCGGCGAGCAGCGGACCGGCCACCAGGGTGACGCCGTCGCCGATGTTGGAGACCGCCGAGGCGGCCCAGAGCTTGGTGAACTCCGCGCCCAGGCGCGTCGAACTGAGGGCAGGCAAGAAGAGCTCCTCGGGAAAGGCGGAATACGGGTGATGACCGCTGTCCGCCCTGTCACCGGGAGTCGTGACGCCTTAGCGGCAGGTGGGCTCCGGGTGCGAGGCGGCGGCCGTGTTCATCCCGAGTCGCATGTGATCCCCTCTCGCGGTCGGGTCGACTTACCCGCCGGACGGTAATCGTCCGGCCGCCGCTCCCGCAATCCGGTTTACGCGGAGAGATGCTCCGGGCAGTTGACACGCAGGTCGGCGGTGCCGAGGCGCGTGTTCAGGAGCGTGCAATGGTGGCCGTTGTCGTGCATTTCGTGGAACCGGCAGGTCAGGCACGTCCGGGCGACGGTGATGACGCCTTCGCGGTGCAGGTGCGCGATGAGGAGCAGCAGCGAGTTCAGCACGGTCTCGCGTTCGCCCTCGGGGAGCGTCTCGACTATGGAGACCAGTTCGCCGCGCTGGGCGGCGATGGAATCGGCGGTCTCGCGTCCGGCCGGGGTCAGCGAAAGCGCGAACCTGCGCCGGTCGGACGGGTCGCGCCGCCGGGTCACCAGGCCCTTTCCGATGAGCGCGGTAACGGCGTCGCTGACCGTCGGCTGCGTCACCTGGAGTTCGCGGTGCAGCGCGTCGACATTCGCGGCCGGGGGCGGCCCGGCCGCGAGAACGGTCAGCAGTTGGAGTTGGAGCGGGCTCAACCCCTGGGCGCCCGCCATCTGCTGGCTGAAAGCGCGGTAGGCGACGGTCAGCCGTTCCAGCGCGTCGACCGTCTTCGCGGCGACATCCCGTCCACCCATGCTTGACACCCTATAGGACTCCTCTCTATAAACACATAGGAGTCCTATAGATGAAGGGTGGCTCGCATGATCACGCAGGTTCCGGCCGGATACACCTATGGCTCCACGGCGCCGAGTCCGGTCTCGGCGGAGGAGCTGGCGCAGCTTGAGGCGAGCGTCCTGTTCACCGCCGACGACCGGGAGGCCCTTCGAACGGCGGGGGACGTCCTCGAAGACCAGGTCGAGGACGTCCTGGACGTCTGGTACGGCTTCGTCGCCGCGAACCCGCATCTCGTCGCCTATTTCTCGACCCCGGACGGGACCGTCCTGAACGACTACCTGGGACGCGTCCGCGGACGGTTCGGCCAGTGGATCCTCGACACCTGCCGCCGCCCGCACGACCGGGAATGGCTCTCCTACGCCCACGAGATCGGCCTGCGGCACACTTTCGAGAAGAAGAACAAGACGGACGACGCCCCGTCCATATCGCACATTCCGCTCCGCTACATGGTGGCGTTCATCTACCCGATCACGGCGACGATGCGTCCGTTCCTGGCGAAGAAGGGACACGGCGAGGAGGACGTCGAGCGCATGCACCAGGCGTGGTTCAAGGCCGTGACGCTGCAGGTGATCCTCTGGCTGAGGCCGTATTCGTCCGACCGCTGGTGAGGTCCCTGCCGGAACGACCGCTGGTCAGGCGCGGCTCACCCGGAGGTCCAGGCGCGGAAGCCGTCCCGCCAGCTCGGGTAGCGCGGTTCCCAGCCGAGTTCCTTCTTGGCCTTCTCGTTCGAGTATCCGCGCGAGCCGGTCATCTGGCCGACGACGAGGTCTCCGGCGAGCAGGCGTCCCAGCCACGCGGGCACGCGCAGCGGCGGCTTCGCGCCGATCGTCTGGGCCAGGTAGGGCAGCCAGTGCGCGACGGGCGCGGGGTCGTCGTCCACGATGTTGTAGACGCCGGGCTCGCCGCGCTCGACCGCCGCGACCGTGGCCGCCGCGGCATCGGTGACCTCGACGAACGACCAGACGCCCATCCCGCCGCCGACCAGCGGAATCATCCGTTTCCTGACCGCGCCGAGCATGGCCTCCGAGGCGCCGGGGCCGTAGAAGCCGCCGTAGCGCAGCACGATCCCCTCGGCCGCCTTCACCGGGACGGTGGCGTCCACGTAGGCGATCGCCGCCGGGCCCCGCACGGCCGTCCGGAGCGGACGCCAGTCGAGCGGGTCGTCGTCGGTCTTCAGCCCGCCGCCGGGACGCGCGTCCGGCCCCGGCCCGGCGTAGCTCTGCGCGACGACCCGGCGCGTGCCCGCCCGCTCGGCGGCGGCCAGCAGGTTGTCAGTGCCGCGGGTGCGCAGCTCGTTCGTCGCGGCGAACATCCGGTCGAAGTTCCGGAAGCCGCGCGTCCCGCCGGACAGCGCGGTCATCTGGTGGACGATCACGTCCGGCGCGGCGGCCGACACCGCCGCGATCACCGCGTCCCGGTCCAGGCCGTCGAGGACGACCGGCTCCGCGCCCGCCTCCCGCAGCCCGGCGGCCTTGCCGGGCGTCCGCGTGGTGGCCGTGACGTCGTGACCGGCCGCGATCAGGGCGTGAACGAGGTGCCTTCCCAGCGCCCCCGTCGCCCCGGTGACGAAGACTCGCATTGCGTCTCCCTCCTAGGGTGCTCTCCCATGAAGACCCCGGAACGCCCGCGGGTGTGACATCGCCGGGCCGTGTTTTAGAGCCCCTTTGCCGTGAGGACGGGGTGCGCACGGCCCCTGGCCGGTAGTTCGTTCCGCGAACTTCGCGGCTAGGGTGGACGTGTGGGAGCGCAGGGTGATGGGGAGATCGGCGTCGTCAACGCGCTCGTGCGCGGCGCGTTCCTGGTGAACGCGGTGTACGCCGAGTCGGCTCGCGAGCACGGGATCACGTCGCAGCAGGGCGTCCTGATGTGCGTGCTCATGGCGCAGCCGCGCGGGATGGGCGAGCTGGGCGGCATGCTCGGGCTGGCCAAGTCGAGCCTCACCGGGCTGGTCGACCGCACCGAGCGCCTCGGCCTGGTCCGGCGCGAGCCCGACCCCGCCGACATGCGGGCGGTGCGGGTCGCGCTGACCGCCGACGGCCGGGCGCTCATCGACGGCTTCTATCCGGAGACCTGCCGCCGGGTGGAGAAGCTCGCGGCGGGCCTCGGCGACGACGAGCGCGCGGCGCTCGCCGCCCTGCTCGGCCGCGTCGTCATGGACAACGACGTCCCGGTCATCTTCATGTGACGTCCTCCGTCGCGGAACAAGCGCCGCCTCCATGAGTTGAAGTTCGTAGCACGAACTAATACGGTTCGTTCTACGAACTTTAATCATGAGGAGTGCTTATGAGCCGGACAGTGGCGGTCATCGGCGGCGGGTACGGCGGCGCGTCGGTCGCCAAGGCCCTCGACGCCGAGGCCGACGTCGTCCTGATCGAACCGCGGGACGCCTTCGTCAACGCGGCCGGGACGCTGCGTGCGCTGACCCGTCCCGACTGGGCGGGAAACGTCTTCTTCCCCTACGGCACGCTGCTGGCGCGGGGCAGCTTCGTCCGCGACCGCGCGGCGTCGGTCGACCCGGGCGGCGTCACCCTGGCCTCCGGACGGCGCGTCGACGCCGATTACCTCGTCCTCGCATCGGGCTCCAGCTACAGCTACCCGGCCAAGCCCGAGGCCGACTCCACCGACGAGGCCCTGGACCACCTGCGCCGGACCCACAAGGAACTGGCCGCCGCCGACCGCGTGTTGATCGCCGGAGCCGGTCCGGTCGGGCTGGAATTGGCCGGTGAGATCAAGACGGTGTGGCCGGACAAGCGGGTGACCGTCGTCGACCCGGCCGAGCCGCTGATGCCCGGCTACCATCCGGAGCTGCGTCGCGACCTGCGCCGACAGCTCGACGAGCTGGGCGTCCGCGTGCTGCTCGGCGTCGGGTTGGCGGCGCCGCCGGAGCCGGAGTCCGGTGTGGCCGGGACGTTCACCGTCACCACCACGGGCGGCGAGGAGATCACCGCCGACATCTGGTTCCGCGCGCACGGCGTCAAGGTCAACAGCGACTACCTCGCCGACGGGCGGCTCGTCGGCAGGACGGCGCGGGGCGAGGTGCCCGTGACCGAGACGCTCGCCGTCCGCGGATACGAGCACGTCTACGCGATCGGGGACCTCACCGACGTCCCCGAGGTGAAGCGCGCCGGGTGGGCGATGCGGCACGCGGAGATCGTCGCGGAGAACATCCTCGCCCAGCTGCGCGGCGAGCGGCCGGAGGCCGTGTACCGGCCGACGCCCGACCCGATGATCCTGCTGCCGCTCGGGCCGACCGGGGGAGTCGGGCAACTGCCCACGCCGGACGGGCCGTCCCTCCTCCAGCCCGCCCAGGTCGCCGAATACAAGGGCGCCGACCTGTTCACCGGACGTTTCGCCGACCTGTTCGGCACCGCCTGAAAGGACGCAGGAAAATGACTCTTCCGGACGTCGTCTTCGGATTCGGCACGCATCCGCGCGTCGACGAAGCGCCGGAACTGCTGCGGATGGCGGAACGGGCCGACCGGGACGGCCTCGACGTCTTCTCGCTGTCCGACCATCCCTATCTCGGTGAACGCCTGGACGCCTATGCGGCTCTCGGGTTCGTCCTCGGACGGACGCGGCGCCTTTCCGGGTTCGCCAACGTCACCAATCTGCCGACCCGTCCTGCGCCGATGCTGGCGCGGGCCGTGACATCGCTGTCGGCGGTGTCCGGCGGACGGGTCGTCCTCGGCATGGGCGCGGGCGGGCTCTGGGACCGCATCGCCGACATGGGCGTCGAGCGGCTCTCCCCGGCCGCCGCCGTGGAGGCGTTCGAGGAGGCGATCGTCCTGGTCAAGGAGCTGTCCGGCGGCGGGCCTCCGGTCACCCACCACGGCCGCCACCACCGGGTGGACGGGATCGCGCCCGCGCCCGTCCCCGCGCCGCCGGTGTGGACCGGATCGGTCGGCCCGAAGTCCCTCGCCGCCACCGGGCGGGTCGCGGACGGCTGGATCCCCGGCCACGCGGCGGACTGGCTCAGCGAGCGGTACCTCAAGGGGCGGGCCGTCATCGACGCTGCGGCGGAGGAGGCCGGACGCGACCCGCGTGAGATCCGCACCGTCTACAACCTTCCCGGCCGCATCACCGGCCAGCCGCTGGACGCGACGCGCGACCGCGCCGGGCGCTGGATCGGCGGCTCCGCCGCCCAGTGGGTCGAGGAGCTGACCGGGGCGGTGCTGGAGCACGGCGCGTCGGGCTTCATGCTCTTCTCGCCGGACGGCGGGACGCCCGAACCCGCGTCCGTCGAGCGCTGGGCGGGGGAGATCGTCCCGGCGGTGCGCGAGGCGGTCGGCGCGGCGCGAGGCGGCGCGGGGCCGAGCGGCGAGGCACTAACATGATCAAATGCTGCGCACTCCGGGCATCGCCGCCTTCACCGGGCAGCCCAGCGACCTCGCCGAATGCCGGGCCGGGACCGACCTGATCGGACGTCCCGAAGTGCAGGAGTTCCTCCAGTCCATCACCGACCCCGACGCCGCCCTCGGCGAGCTGACCGGGGTGCTGGACGGCGGCGACGCCTTCCGCGCCGGGATGATGGCGTTCGTCTGCGGGGTGCTGGTCGAGCGCGGCGGCTCCGCGGCGATCCCGGTCGACGCCGTCCTCGCGCTGATGGAGCGCCACCTGCTGCTGGCGAAGGAGCGCGCGGACGGCGGCGCGGACGGTGGCGCGGGCGCGGACGACGAGTTGTTCGAGCGGTCTCCCGACCTCGTCCGGGCGCATCACGCGCTGCCGTTCGTGCTGCTCGCGGCCATGACGATGCTCAGCCGGGACGAGGCGGCGCGGCGGCGGCTGCGCGCCCGTCCCGGGATCGCCGCGCTGGTGGACGCGCTCCAGAAGCACTACGAGACGCTGTACTACCTCCGTGAGGTGCTGTCGCTCGTGGACGGCCGCGACGTCCTGCTGATCGACGTGCGGAACCGGCGCGGCTTCGCCCTCGGCCTGACCGGCGTGCGGGACCGCATGTACCACTTCTTCGCCCTCGCCCAGGACGCCCTGCTCCGCCACGCCGGGCCCGGCTACCTCGACGCCGAGCCGGCCGACCCGGCGGCCGTCCGCTACGCGCGGAACCGGGGGCTGACCGCCGACGACCACCGGACGGCGGCGGACCTGCTCGACCACCAGCTTCTCGGATTCTTCTATCCGGGAGTGAAGAGGCCCGCCGGAGAAGCCGTCACCGGACTGTTCTTCCCCGGGTCCGCGCCATTCGAGGCCATTCCGGTCATCGCCGGGGTCCCGACCCTCTTCCTGGCCGAGAGGTCCTTTCACGCCCAGTGGTCACCCGGGAACATGTACCCCGTTCTGCATGAGGCACTGGAATCGCGGGTCAGCCTCCGCGAACTGCCGTCCGAGGACGTCGAGGCGTGGCTGGCGGAATTCACCAAGCCGCCGTCCGACTGACCCGCCCCTATCGCTTCAAACGGGCGTAGACGTCGCCTGACCGGCCGCGCGGCCGGATGCGTTCGAGCCGTTTCTCCAGAGTGGCCGCGTCGAGCCAGCGCTCGCTGGCGAGCCGCATCGTCTCGACGGGCGAGTAGTTGTAGACGTAACCGCCCGCCTCAGCCCCGAGCCGCTCGACGATGCGCAGCACCTCAAGCCCGGCGTCGTGCGCGGACGGGACGTACTCGAACGACAGCGCGGGCACGGGCCGCGTCAGGCCGCGCAGGACGTCCGCCTCGAACCCCTCCACGTCGATCTTGCAGAAGGCCGGGACGCCGTGCCGCGCGATGAGGTCGTCCAGCGTCGTGACCTCGACCTCGACGGACTCGTCCCAGCGGACGCGGGCGAAACTCCGGTCGGACGCGACCGACGAGATCCAACCGGGCGACATCGACGAAACGGTCGGCGTCGCCGACGACACGGCGAGCCGCGCGTGCCCGGGCTCCGCTCCGACCGCCTCCGGCACGATCGCGGTCCCGTCGTCGCGGCCGTAGAGGAGGCGCAGGACGCGCAGGCAGTCGGGCTGCGGCTCGACCGCCACGACCCGCACGCCGAGACCCCGCCAGACGCGCACCCTCCCGCCGACGTGGGCGCCGATGTCGAACGCCACGTCGCCGGGCCCGATGAACTCGCCGTACAGGCGGCGCGCCCGCCGGTGCTTGCCGGGGACGCCGTAGTACATGACCAGCGAGCGGGCGATCCCGTAGGCGCGCAGCAGCATCCGCCGACCCTACCGCGCGGGGCCCGGCGGGCCGTGGACCTCAGGGCTTGCGGCCGAGGCCGCCGTAGATCGAGACCTGCGAGTCGTCGATGCGGCGGGCCTCGTCGTCCGGCCGCCAGTGGTGGGCGGGGACGATCCCGGGCTCGACCATGTCGAGCCCGCCGAAGAACCGCGTGATCTGCTCCGTGGTGCGGCCCTTGGACTTGATCCCGTGCTCGTTGTGCTTCTTCACGGCGGCGACCGGCCGCGCCGCGCTGTCGAGGTTGATCGTCGACAGGGCCAGGTAGCTGCCGGACGGCAGCGGCTCCATCAGCCGCCGGACGATCCGCAGCGCCTCGTCGTCGTCGTGGATGAAGTGGATGACGGCGATCAGGCAGAGCGCGACGGGCTTGGTCAGGTCGAGCGTGTCGCGCACCTCGCGCGCGGTGATGATGGCGTCCGGGTCGCTCAGGTCGGCCTCGATGTAGCGGGACCGCCCCTCCGGGGTGCTGGTGAGCAGCGCGCGGGCGTGCGTGAGGACGATCGGGTCGTTGTCGACGTACACGACGCGCGCGGCGGGGTCGACGCTCTGGACGACCTCGTGCAGGTTGGGGGAGGTCGGCAGGCCCGTCCCGATGTCGAGGTACTGCCGGACGCCGCCCTCGATGGCGAGGTGGCGGGCGACCCTGACCATGAAGTTGCGGCTGGCCCGCATGGACGTCCGCATGTAGGGGGCGACCTTCACGACCTCTTCGGCTGCGGCGCGGTCGGCGGCGTAGTGGTCCTTTCCACCGAGCAGGTAGTCGTAGACCCGGGCCGAGTGGGCCACGTCGGTCCGGAGGTCGAGCGAGGTCGGTTCATGGTCGGTGGCGTCGGCCACGGGATGCCCCCTTGGTCGGTGCGGTGGCACATCTCACAGGCTAGCCGGACTGCGCGTCCCACCGGATCACGTTCGCGGAGGTCGTGGAGTCGGACGCGGCCGGGAGCGGCCCGACCGCCGGGGGAGCTACTCCCGAAATATGATCATTTGCTGTGGTAGGGGGCGAAATCTCCTTGGAACGCGCCGATTTCGGGCGCCGGAGAATCGGCGCCGCGCAGCCGCATTCGGCCAGATCGACTTGGGACGGGTGGGCATGGGCGATGAGCCCGTCCCGGGGGGGACGGGCTCATCGTGTGGTCATGGGTCGGGAGCTCAGCGGGAGTCGAGGGCGACGGCGACGTCGGTGATGGGGAGCGGGAACTTGCCCACCGCCGTGGCCGCGCCGGTGAGCAGGTCCACGGTGTAGAAGGTGGAGGCGCCGTTCGGCGCGACGAAGGTCCCGAAGGCCGAGTTCGAGACCGTCTTGCCGTTGCTGAGGACGCTGTGGATGTCGAGACCGGCGTTGGGCGCGACGTTCACGCCGAGCGCACCGGTCGCGACCAGGAGGCCGTTGTTGGTCGGGGATTGGATGACGACCTGGTCGGTGTCGGCGTTGATGTCGAACAGGGTGGTCGCGGTGTCGTTGTTGAGGTCGTTGTTGGTGTAGGCGGCGGCCGCGACATTGTTGGCCGACAGCGGGCTGTCGATGGCCGTGGTGTTGGTGTTGAGGTCGTGCCGGAGGTTCTGGCCGGTGTCGCTGATCACCCGGAGCCGGTCGAGCGCCGGGTTGAAGTCGACTCCGAAGTTCGTGCCCTTCAGCGCTGCGGTGAGCTGGGAGACCTTCGTCAGGGTCGATTCGGATCCCGCGTCCAGCGAGACCGTGTAGATGCCGCCGGCGTTGCCGACGACGTAGAGCTTGCCGTCCTGTACCCGGAAGTCGATCCCGATCAGCGATGTGTCGGTGACCAGCCCTGTCGGGTTCTTGACCCAGTCGAGGACCTGCGGGGCGTCGGTCTTGAACGCCGCCACCAGCGTGCCGTCGGCGGAGATCCCGAACGCCTGGATCTTGGCGTTCTGGGCTGAGCCGCTGCCCGGGAAGCCCGCGACCAACGCCGCGGAGGCGGCCAGCGCGGCCATCCCCCACTTGATGCGCGTCTTCATCGACTTTCTCCTTTCTTGGACCCTGCCAAATGATTCCGGGTACGATTGCCGGGTCGGCAGGGTTGGCTTGGCGGTAACTGCCGAAAGCGCGACCGCTGATCAGGATGATCTGCGTTTTCGCGCACGCGGAATTAGCCGATCGGTACGTGGTACCGGATTCGGAGAAAAGCGCGACCATACGTGACGGGAGCGCGGAGGGCCGCTTTTAGCCCTCCGTCGGCTCATCGTGCCCCAGGAGGCGTGGCCGGGCCATCGCCGACGTCTGGCCGCAGATGGTCACGCCAGAGGTGACCTGCGGGTTCCACCCGCGCGGCCGCACCAGGACACCGCCACCCGCCTCACTCGCGCCCCACCGGCCCGTCCAGCCCCGCCAGTCGAGGGCCGGGAGTTCGCGGGCCGATCGCCGCCCGGATGCAACCAGCCGACCATCGGGTCCCGAAGGAATGGACAGCACCTATACGGACGGCGATGGAGAAACAGTGCGCTCCCCACACCATGTGGCACAGGACGGCAGTCAGCGCGGGCGGCGCTGATGGCGCGGCGGGATCCGGTCGTCGTGGTCGGGGCGGGCCTGGGCGGCCTGTCCGCGGCGATCCACCTGGCGGGCCGGGGCCGCGAGGTGGTGGTGGTCGAGGCGCGGGACGAGCCGGGCGGATGCTGCGGGACGGCCCGCACCGGCCCCTACCGGTTCGACACCGGCCCGTCCGTGCTGACCATGCCGGAGGTGCTCGCCGAAACGTTCGGCGCGGCGGGCGAGGATCTGGAGAGCGTCCTGCCGCTGCGCCGCCTGGACCCGTTCTACCGGCTGGCCTTTCCCGACGGGTCCCGCCTGGACGTCGTCGCCGGCGCGCAGCGGATGGCGGCCAACGTCCGGGACCTGTGCGGCCCGGCGGAGGCGGCGCGGTACCTGCGGTTCCGGCGGCGGCTCGGGAAGCTGTTCGAGGCGGAATGGTCCTCGTTCATCGACGCGGACATGACCCGGCTGCGCGGCATGGCACGTCCGTATGCGCTGCTCAAGCTGGCGGCGGCGGGCGGCTTCCGGCGCCTGGACCGGTACGTGAGCGCCCACCTGACCGACGAACGGCTCATCAAGGCGCACACCTTCCAGGCTCTCTACGTGGGTCTGCCTCCGCAGAAGGCGCTCGCCATCTACGCCGTCATCGCGCACATGGACACCGTCGGCGGGGTGTACTTCCCGTCCAGCGGCGGCATGCACGCCATCCCGCGCGCGATGGCGACCGTGGCGGAGAAGGCCGGAGCCTCGATCAGGTACGGCGTCCGCGCCGAGCGGGTGGAGGCCGGTGCGTCCGGGGTGACGGCGGTCCGGCTGGACGGCGGGGAGCGGCTGCCCGCGAGCCGTGTCGTCATCGCCTGCGACCTGCCGCGAGCGCATGGCGGGCTGCTGCCCGAGGCGGCGGGCGACTGGCGGCTGCGCAGACCGCGGTACTCGCCGTCCTGCCTGGTCATGCATTTCGGGATCGCCCGGCGGCCGCCGGACCACGCGCACCACACCCTCCACTTCGGCCGCCAGTGGGCCGAAACCTTCGACGCCCTGGCGGCCGGACGGCCACAGCCCGACCCGAGCCTGCTCGTCACCTCCCCGGAACCCGACGACACCGCCGCGCCGGGGGACCGTCCGACCCTGAGCGTCCTGGAACCGGTGCCCAACCTGACCAGCGGAGCCGACTGGGACCTGCTCGGTCCGCGACTGGAGGAGCGCCTGCTGGGGCGCCTGGCCGACCTCGGCTACGAGGACCTGCGATCGGTGCCGCGCATGACCTTCGACCCACCGGCGTGGGCGCGGCTCGGCCATTCGGCGGGCACGCCCTTCGCGCTCGACCACCGCTTCCGCCAGACGGCGTGGCTGCGGCCCGCGGGCCGCAGCCGCCGCGTCCCCGGCCTGCACTTCGCGGGGATGCACACCGCGCCCGGCGTGGGCGTCCCACCCGTCCTGATCTCCGGGCGGCTGGCCGCCGCCCGGATCCTGGAGGACAGCAGATGACGCTGACCGCGAGCTACGAGCACTGCCGCCGCCTCAACGCCCGGCACGGCCGCTCGTTCTACCTGGCCACGCTGCTGCTGCCGGCGTGGAAACGCCGGCATGTGCACGCGCTGTACGGGTTCGCCCGGCATGTCGACGACATCGTCGACGAGTGCGGACCCGCGGGCGCGGCGGGACGGGCCGCGGCACTCGACGCCGTGACCCGCCGGCTGGACGCCGCCACGGCGGGCGAGCCGGTGGACGACCCGGTGCTGCCCGCGTTCGCGCACACCGTGCGCTCCTTCGACGTCGACCGCGCGGACGTCGACGCGTTCCTGACGTCGATGCGCAGCGACCTGACGGTCACCCGGTACGCCGCCTACGAAGACCTTCTCGGCTACATGGAAGGGTCGGCCGCCGCCATCGGACTCATGATGCTGCCCGTCCTGGAGACCGTGCCGGGCGCCGAGAAGGCCGCGCGGGAGCCCGCCCGGGAGCTCGGACGCGCGTTCCAGCTCACCAACTTCATCCGGGACGTCGCCGAGGACCTGCGGCGAGACCGCATCTACCTGCCCCAGGAGGATCTGGCCGCCTTCGGCGTGTCCGAGGCCGACCTCGCCGGCGGCGCCTGCACCCGGGCCGTGCGGGAGCTCGTGGCCTTCGAGGCCGACCGGGCCCGCGGCCACTACCGCCGCGCCCTGGACGGGGTGATGCTGCTGGCGCCGTCGTCCCGGCCCTGCATCCGCGCCGCGTACGAGCTGTACGGCGGGATCCTCGGCCGGATCGCCGCGGCCGACCACGACGTGCTGACCGCCCGCGCCCGCGTGCCCCGCCGGCGGCGTGCCGCGATCTACGCGCGGCACCTGCTGGCGGCGTCCGCCGCGGGCCGGGCCGAGCGGCGCGTCCCCGCCGGGGCGCGCTGAGATGGCCGCTCGCCGGGCCCCGGTGATCCTGGACGCGATGGGCGGCGATCACGGACCGGACCGGACGGTGCCGGGAGCGCTGGCCGCGTGCCGCGAGCACGGGGTGCCGGTGATCCTGGTCGGACGGGCCGACGAGATCCACCGGCGGCTTCGGCGACACGGCGCCTCCGGGGAGGTGGAGGTGCGGCACGCCGACGACGCCGTCCCGATGACCGAACGGGGCGGGCGCACCGCGTTCCGGCGGACGTCGAGCCTGATGGTGGGCTGCGAGCTGGCCCGGCAGGAGGGGCTGCCGTTCGTCTCGGCCGGACCCACCGGGGCGGTGGTGGCATGCGCCGTCCGCGCCCTCGGGCGGCGCGAGGGGGTGCGGCGTCCGGCGCTGGCCGTGGCGCTTCCGACCCTGTCGGGTTCCACCGTGCTGATCGACGCGGGCGGGACCGCCGACCCGACGGCGGAGATGCTCGCCCAGTTCGCGACGCTGGGCGCCGCCTACGCGCGCGACGTCCTCGGCGTCCGCGACCCGTCGGTCGGGCTGCTGTCCATCGGCGCCGAGCCGGGCAAGGGCAACCGGCTCGTCCGGGACGCCGCCCGGCTGCTGCCGGACCTGCCGGTCCGTTTCCACGGCAACGTCGAAGGTGACGACGTGCTCGCGGGCACCGTCGACGTGGTCGTGACGGACGGGTTCACCGGCAACATCGTGCTGAAGAACATCGAGGGCTGCGTCCGCACCGTCTTGGGGCTGGCGGCCGATGCCGGGATCGCCGACTCCGGGCCTTTGGAGGAGGTCGCGCGGTTGTACGCGGCCGACACCCACGGGGGCGCCGCGCTGCTCGGACTGACCGGGACGGTCGTCGTCGCGCACGGCTCGTCGAGCCCGGCCGCCATCGCTCGCGCGTGCGCGGTGGCGTCCGACCTGGCCGCCGGGCAGGCGCCCGCCCCCGTGCACGGTTCTCGCTTGAACGGTCGCCGCGCGTCGGGGCGGGGCGGGTGAACGGGTCAGGCCCGGCCGGGGCGCAGCGGGTCGCGGCCGTCCCAGGACCCCTCGCTCCCGAACGGGCTGAAACGCGCGAAGAGCTCCTCGCTGTACCAGTCTTCGCGGCGGACGCGGCCGATGACGTCGCGGTGCGCGGCCGCCCGGTAGGCGAAGCGGCCGATGGCCTGCTCGTCGTCCCACAGCGAGAAGGTCGCCTGCCGGGCGAGCGGCCACTCGCCCACCCCGATCGAGGCGACGCAGCCGTCCTGGCGGCGCAGCAGGCGGTCCACGTCGGGGATCGAGCGGTAGAACGCCGCCAGCCGCCACGGGCGGATCGACGCCCTGGTCAGCACGGCCACCGGCCCGTGCGGCGGCGCGTGCGGCGGCGCGGACGGGCCCGGCGCGGCTCCGGCGAGCGGGTCGCGCCCGCCCCAGCCGCCGCGCGAGCTCAGCGGGACGAGGCGGACGTGCCAGGACTCCACGGCCTCGTCGCGCCAGCGCGCCGCCACGGGGGAGCGCTCCAGGAAACGGTCCAGCGCCCGCTCGCCGTCCCACACCGCGAACAGCGCCCAGCGGCGCAGGTCGGCGCTCAGGCTCATGGACCGGCCCCTCCCCGTGCCCAGGAGCCGCCAGAACCGCAGGCCGCCGGTGCCGCGCAGCACCGGGCGGTCGAACGCCATGTGCCGCATGGCGTCCAGGCCCGTGTACCTGATGAGGTGAAACGAGGCGATGATCCCCGTGCTGGTGGCGGTCATCAGCGGCTATCTGCTCGGCTCGGTGCCGGTGGCGGTGCTCGTCGGACGCGCCCACGGCTTCGACCCGCGCGACGTCGGCGACCGCAACCCGGGCTTCTGGAACATGATGGACCAGCTCGGCTGGAAGGCCGCCGTGCCCGTCTTCGCCGGCGACATGCTCAAGGGGACGCTGGCCGGGCTGGCCGGGCTGCTGGTGAGCGGGGCCGGGACGGGCACGCTCGGATCGGCGGCCGGGGCGAGCGTGCTGCCGGTGTACGCGGCGGTGGCCGCCGCGATGATCGGCCACGCCTGGCCGCTGTTCGCCGGTCGGCGGGGCGGACGTTCCATCCTCACGTTCGCGGGAGGGTTCGCCGTGATCTGCCCGGCTGCCTTCGCGCTCGGTGTCGCGTTGCTCATCGCGGGTGGCCTGGCCTTCCGCTCGTTCGCCTGGGGCGCCCGCCTGGCGGTGTTCTCCCTGCCGGTGCTCCAGTTGTTCTTCGCGCCGGTCGGGCAGGTCGCGGGCACCGGGGCGCTGATGTGCCTCATCGGGCTGCGCTTCGGACAGGCCGCCGTGACGGGCCGCCGGGCCTGACCGCCGCGCGGCCGTAGCGGCGGCCGCGCCAGGTCCGTGCCGGCAGCAGCGCCGACCGCGTCAACCGGACGGCCGCGGCCACGTCCAGCAGCGGGGACACCGCGAGGCCCGCGCCCGGACGCGCGTAGCTTCCCCGCAGCGCGGCCACGAGCAGGAACCGCTGCGCCAGCAGGGCCAGGTCGAGCGGGGCGGGACGTCCCGCCGCCAGCCGCAGGACGGGAAGCGCGGCGGCCAGCCAGACCACGGCCAGGTCTCCGGACAGGCGGGCCGCCGAGGTCACGTCCCGCAGCGAGATCGAACGGCCCCACTGGCGCCACACGTCGGCGACCGACTCGTGCATGTCGACCTCCAGCAGGGCGCCCGCGTCCCGGAAGGCGACCCGCCAGCCGTCCCGGGCCAGCAGGCGCCCGAGCGCCACGTCGTCGGTCAGGTGGCGGCGGACCCGCGCGAACCCGTCGGCCTCGACCATCCGAGCCTTGCGGAACGCCAGGCACTGGCCGTTGACCAGCAACCGGTCAACGGACGCGGCGGGCGGCCCGAGCGGGCCGAACCGGTAGACGAGCGTGGCGAGCAACGACGCGTGCAGCGCCTGCTCGGCCGCGCCGCCGCAGACGAACCTCGGTCCCGCGGACACCAGGTCGTAGGCGTCCAGGAGGGCCGCCAGCTCCGCGCACAGGCCGGGCTTGGGACGCGTGTCGGCGTCCAGCAGGACCACGATCGGCCCGGCCGCCGCGACCACGCCCTGGTGCAGCGCCCACTGCTTGCCGACCCACCCGTCCGGGGGCGGCGCACCGGCGACGACCTTGGCGCCGAGCCGCCCGGCCAGCTCGGCGGTGCCGTCGCGGGACTCGTCGTCCACGACGACCACCTCGCGCACCGCCGGGTCGGCGAGCAGCGGCGCGACGCAGCCCGCGAGGCGAGACTCCTCGTCCCGTGCCGGGATCACCACCGAGACCGGCTCGGGCGCGGGCCTGGACGGATTCGGGGCCAGCGCCGCGGGCCGTGTCCGTCCGCGCGCCAGCCGCACCGCCACGACCGCGGCGGCGACCGCCTGCGCCACGGTCAGCGGCCTCACCGCCGCCACCCTCGTTCGGCGCGGGCGCGGTCCCCTGTGAAGTCCTCCTCGACCAGGGACGCGACGATCCGCCCGCCCATGGCGACCAGCGGCAGCCCGCCACCGGGATGCGCCGACCCGCCCACCAGGTACAACCCGCGGCGCGGGCCGCGGTTGCCGGGCCTGCGGAACGGCGCGAACCGGCCCTGGTAGGCGCTGCCGTAGATCGCCCCGCCCCACGCTCCGTACCGGTCCCGCAGATCCGCCGGGGTGAAGGTCTCCACGAACCGGAGCCGTCCCGACAGGTCGTGCCCGCGCCGCGCCAGCAACTCCAGCACCAGGTCCCGGTAGGACTCGACGGACATCGGCCACCCGCCCGGATCCCGGGCGGGGACGTTGACCAGCATCACCCAGTTCTCGGCTCCGGCCGGCGCCTGCGAAGGGTCGTCCACCGCCGAGCAGCCGATGTAGACGGTGGGGTCCGCCGCCGGGGTCCGCCGCCGGAAGACGGCGTCGAACTCCCGCCGGTAGTCGGCCGAGAAGACGACGGAATGGTGCGGCAGCCCCGGAGTCCGGCCCTCCACGCCGGCCAGCAGCAGCAGCGCCGAGGACGACAGGCCGAGACCGGCGATCCGGCGCAGGCGGCGCCGGTCCGGCAGCAACCGGCCGTACAGCGCCGCCGCGTCGGCGTTGACCACCACCGCGTCGGCCGTCACCCGCTCACCCGAGGCCAGCCGCACACCGGACACCGCCGCGCGGTCGGCGACCACCTCGGTCACCTCGGCGCCGGTGCGGACCTCGACGCCCGCCGCCGCGAGCGCCCCGGCGAGATCGTCGGCGATCCGCGGCAGCCCGCCCGGCACGTACCAGCCGCCCTCGTCGTGCTCGATCGCCGGGACGCAGCCGAGCGCGGCCGGGGCCCGGTACGGGCTCGACCCCGCGTAGGTCGCGTACCGGCCGACGTACTGGCGCAGCCGCGGGTCCGCGAAGAAGCGGCGCGCCAGCCCGTGCAGGGTGCGGCCCGGCGCGACGGCGAGCAGATCGCCGATCCGGGCGTGCTCGGGCGGACGGCCCAGCGGCCCGGCGAAGAACGTCCGGCGCGACGCCGCGAGGCACTCCCGAGCCCAGCCGTGGAAGGCCCGCCACGCCGCCCCCTGGCCGGGCGCCAGCGACTCCACCTGCTCCTCCATCCGGGCCGGATCGCGGAACGCGCGCAGCCGCGACCCGTCGGCGAAGCGGTAAAGGCACAGCTCCTCCGGCTCCACCATCGCGCGTCCGATTCCGAGCTCCCTGAACACCCGGGGCATGGTGAGCAGGGACGGGCCGAGCGAGAACACGAACCCGTCGCGCTCGTACTCGGCCAGCTTCCCGCCGAGCCTGTCGAGCCGCTCGAACAACCGGACCGCATGCCTGTTGCGCGCCAGCAGCAGCGCGGCGACCATCCCGCCGACCCCGCCGCCGACCACGATCACCTCCGCCATGCGGGCCACCTCGATGCCCGCCTGCGCGCCCGCCTTCTCGCAGGCCGTGGACTCGCGGCCTGCCGCCGCCTGATCGCGAGCACCGCCGCCGGGACGGCGAACACGCCCATCGCCGCCCCGCCGGTCACCGCGACGAGCCGGTCCGGCGGATCGAACACCGCCGCGAACGCGAGCGTCTCCATCCCCGCCATCACGCCATAGGCCCCCACGAGCCACCCCGACGGGTCCGGCCCCCACTCCACGATGGGCTCCACCACGGCCATCAGCAGAGCCGACACCCCAAGCCACCCGGCGAAGTTGCTGACGGGCACGCCCCGGTACATCCCGCCGTCAGCCCACGTCCACAGGCCCTGCCGCACCATCTGCGGATCCAGGAACAGATCCCACGCCGTCAGCGCCGCCGCGCCCACGGCCACGCGCGCCGCCCTCCGCCCGGCCGGGACGATCGCCGCCGCGACCGCGTGCGACGCCAGCCCCATCCCGGCCCACGCCCCCAGGACCGCCACCGGAACACCGCCCAACTGGGGCCGCAGCACCGGTGTGTACGCGTACCTTCCGAACGGGACGCCCGTCCGCATCCCGACCGACTCCGCCGCGTAGCCCACCGCCGCCGCCGCGCCGACGGCCCCGGCGGCACGCCCGAACCCCCGCCGCGACGCGACGAAGCACGCCGTCCCCGCCGCCAGCAGACCCACCACCGGACCGGTCAGCGGCACCGGATCCGAGACCACCCCCGACGCCACCTGAGCCGCGACCATCCCGGCCAGGCACCCGGCACCGGCCACCACCAGCCCGTCCACCCCCGGACCGCCCCGCCCGGGTTCCACGGCGCGGCGCCCGCGCATCAATTTCACACTTCACCTTCGGAGCGCGCCCACGCCCCGGATGCCCGCCTCCCCGAATACCGCCCCCGATCGCCGCCCGTCTTGGCGGACGCGGCGGGCGGACGGCCTGCAGCCACGGCCAGGTCGCATCCCGGTGCGCTTCGAGCGGGGCGGGATCAGCCGGGAGCCACGGGGACAGAATCTCTCAGGGGTAGACGGACAAGGCGTCGAAGACCTCCATGCCGCTGAAGTGCATGAGGCTGCCTCCTCCATCGCCGACTGAACCTCCGCAAGATCGGCCAGGTCAGAGCAAGGTGCATGTGTTGATCTTTCAGGTGGTGGTGTTGAGATATCTAAGTCTGGACATTGAGATTTCAGTGCCCTAGGTTTGCGACGACACGCTGGCCATCGAGATCAAGGGATTAGCGAGATGCGCCGAACCGCCCTCCTTCTGACCGCAGGGATCCTTGGTGTGACCATGGCCGCCGGCTGCGGCGGCCACGACGACGACTCGGGGGCGTCGTCCGCGAAGGCGAAGCTGCCGGACGGGCCGATCGTCATCGGGATGGCGGTCGCGCGTTCCGGGTTCGCCGCGGCCTACGACCTCGGTCCGTCCCGCGGCGCCGAACTCGCCGTCGCGGACATCAACGCCCGCGGCGGCGTCCTCGGCCACCGCCTCGAACTCAAGTACGGCGACACCAAATCCGACCGGGCGCTCGGGACCACCGTGGGCCTCGACCTGCTGTCGCGCGGCGCGAAGGCCATGTTCGTCACGTGCGACTTCGACCTCGGCAGCCCCGCGGCCATCGCGGCGACCGGCAAGAAGGTCGTCGCGGTGTCGCCCTGTGCGGGCTCCTCGCAGTTCGACGTGCCCACGCTGGGTCCGCTCGCGTACTCCATGGGCACCAAGAGCGCGGCCGGGGCGACGAACGTGGCCCGGTTCGCCTACGACAAGGGCTACCGGAAGGCGTACCTCTGGCGCGACCCGAGCATCACGCACACGAAGGAGACCTGCGCCGCGTTCGAGTCGACGTTCGGCGCCCAGCCGGAGGCCAAGGTGGTCGGGAGCGACACGATCCAGCAGAAGGACACGTCCTTCGCCGGTCAGATCGCGCGGCTGCGCGCGTCCGGCGCCGACGTGCTGGAGCTATGCAGCTACAACCCGGGAGCGGGCACGGTGCTGCGCCAGCTCCGAGCCGCGGGCGTCGACATCCCGGTGATGTCCAACATGTCCATGGACGGCGACTACTGGCTGAAGGGCGTCCCGGACCTGAAGAACTTCTACTACGACGCCTTCGCGTCGCTGTACGGCGACGATCCGCGCGCGGACGTGAACGACTTCTTCGCGCGCTACAAGGCGAAGTTCGGCGAGCGCGCCGTCACGTCCTACGCGCTCACCGGCTACGCGACCGTGCAGGTGATCGCCAAGGCGATCGAGACGGCGCGGACGACCAGCGGACCCGCGCTGGCGAAGGCGATCGACGGCCTCGGTTCGTACGAGACGATCGCCGGCCCCACCGGGTACGGCGCGAAGCAGCACATCGTGACCGAGCGTCCTTCGACGATCCTGAGCGTCGAGGGCGGCCGGACCAGCGTGGTCGCGACCTACGCCGGCGGACGCAAGATCAAGGAAGGCTGAGCCGGATGCGTCGACTGCTCCGCACGAGCCACGTCACCGTGCGCTTCGCGGGACTGTGCGCGCTGGACGACGTCGACCTCGAACTGGGCGACGGTGAGATCCTCGGGCTGATCGGGCCGAACGGCGCCGGGAAGACGACGCTGCTCAACGTGCTGTCGGGCTTCCAGCGCCCCACCGCCGGCGAGGTCGAGCTCGACGGCCGCCGGATCACCGGCTGGGACGCCCCGCGCCGGGCGAGGGCGGGCATCAGCCGGACGTTCCAGGACGTCCGGCTCTTCCCCGACATGACCGTCCGCGAGAACTGCGAGGCGGCCGTGATCGGCTCCGGCAGGACGCGGTCGGCCGCGCGCGCACGGGCGGGCCAGGCGCTCGGCTGGTTCGACCTGGACGAGAGCGCCGACGTCCTCGCCCGCGACCTGCCGTACGGAGTGGAGAGGCGGGTCGGCATGGCCCGTGCTCTGTGTGCTCGGCCACGGGTGCTTCTGCTCGACGAGCCGGCGGCGGGCCTCAACGACGACGAGAGCGCCGCGATGGCACGGACCGTGCGGCGGATCCACGAGGAGATCGGCTGCGGGATCGTCGTGATCGAGCACGACGTGCGCGTGATCCTCAGCCTGTGCGACCGCGTGCACGTCCTCGACCACGGCGTCACGCTCCGGGTCGGCAGCCCGGACGAGATCCGGACGGATCCCGAGGTCGTGTCCGCCTATCTCGGGGCGGAGGCGATGGAATGACGCTGCTCGAAGTCTCCGATCTGCGCGTCTCGTACGGGCCGATCGACGCCGTGAAGGGCGTCTCGCTCAGCGTCGAGCGGGGTGACGTGGTCGCGATCGTCGGTCCGAACGGGGCCGGCAAGTCCAGCACCATGCTGGCGATCCAAGGTCTGGTCCGAGCGCGGAGCGGATCGGTCCGCTGGCGTGGCAGGGACATCACGGGCTGGGCGCCCGAGCGCAGGGCGCGGGCGGGGATCTCGTTCGTCCCGGAGTCGCGCGGCGTGTTCCGCACGCTGTCGATCGGCGAGAACCTCCGCCTCGCCGGCTGCGCGTTGGCCAAGGGCGCCGACGTCGCCGAACGGGTGGGGCTGGCCCTGCGGCACTTTCCCGCGCTGGCGGATCGCCTCTCCGAGCGGGCGGCGGTCCTGTCCGGCGGCGAGTGCCAGCAGCTCGCGATCGGCCGGGCCCTGGTGGCCGCGCCGGACCTGCTCGTCCTCGACGAGCCTTCGCTCGGGCTCGCCCCGGTCGTGCTCGACGAGCTGTTCGCCGCGCTCGCCGCGCTCCGCGACGAGGGCCTGACGATCCTGCTCGTCGAGCAGAACGTCGGGCGCGCGGTGAAGCTCGCCGACCATCTGTTCTCGCTGCGAGGAGGCGTGATCGAACGCGTGGACGAACCCGCCGAACTGCTGCGCGACCCCGCCCTGCGGGCCCGGCACCTGGGCATGGGGTGAGCGCGGTGGCCCAGAACCTCGTCAACGCGCTGAGTCTCGGCAGCCTCTACGCCCTGATCGCCCTCGGCGTCGCGCTGCTGTTCAGCATCATGGGACTGATCAACTTCGCCCATGGCGAGCTGATCATGATCGGCGGGTACGCGCTGCTGTGGTTCGCCGCCCTGCCGTTCGCCGTGACGGCGGTGCTCGTCGTGGCGGTCGTCATCGGATGCGGGCTCGCGATGGAACGGCTCGCCTTCCGCTCCGTGCGCGGGGCGAGCGGGGAGACGCTGCTGATGACCTCCTTCGCCCTCAGCCTGTTCGTCCAGGGCGGCGCGCTGCTGTTCGAGGGCGCCGATCCGAAGAGCGTCGACGTGCTCGGGAGCCTCGGCACGAGTACGGAGGTGGCGGGACTGTCCGTCGGCCGGCTCGACATCGCGATCATCGGTGTCACCGCCGTGCTGCTGGCGGGCCTCGCGTGGTTCCTGCGCGCCACGCCGCTCGGCGTCCAGATGCGCGCCGCGGCCGAGGACTTCAGGACGGCCCGCGCGCTCGGCGTGCGCGCGAACCTCGTCGTCGCCGCCGCGTTCGGAGTGAGCGGCGCGTTCGCCGCGATCGCGGCGATCTTCCTGGTGGCGAGCACGGGCACGTTGACGCCGGGCATGGGCCTGCGGCCGGTGCTCGTCGGCTTCGTCGCGATCGTGCTCGGCGGGCTCGGACGGCTGTGGGCGGCGGCCCTCGGCGCGTACGTGCTCGCGCTGCTCACGGTGATGCTCCAGGCATATCTGCCGGGTGGTGTGGTGCCCTACCAGGACGCTCTGGTGTACCTCGGAATCGTCGTGATCCTCATGTTCCGCCCGCACGGCATCGCGGGCCGTCCCGGGGCGGTGCGCGTATGACCGGCCCACGGCCCGACCCGCAGACGCCCGACCCGCAGACGCCCGACCCGGAGACGCCCGGAGCGCGGGTGACCGGAGCACAGGCGACCGGTGCACAGGCGACCGGTGCTCGGGCGGGCGCGCGTCGCTCGGTGCTCGCGCGCAGCGCACCCGCCGTCGTCTGCAGCCTGCTGGTGCTCGCGGTCAGCGGCCTGGCCCTGCTCGGTTCGGAGACGACCCAGCGGACGGCCACCCAGATGCTCGTGATGGGCGTCATCACCGTCGGCACGTACATCTACGTCGGCAACTCGGGCGTGCTGTCCTTCGGCCACGTCGTGTTCGTCGGCGTGGGCGCCTACACCACGGCGCTGACGACCCTTCCTCGGGGCCTGAAGCAGGCGTTGCTGCCTGCCCTTCCCGGCTGGCTCGCGGAACTCGAACTCGGCCTGCCCGCTGCGCTGCTCGTCTCCGGTGTGCTCTCGGTGCTGGTCGCGGCCGTCTTCGCGCTGCTGACCCTGCGCCTGGACGGGATGGCGGCCGGAATCGCGAGCCTGGCGCTGCTGATCAGCGTCAACGTGGTGATCAGCAACTGGGACGCGGTCACGCGCGGCTCGCAGGGGATCGTGGGGATCCCGGCCGACCTCACCATCGGGACCGCCGTGCCCTGGCTCATCGGCGCGATCGTCGTCGCGCTGACCTACCAGTCGAGCCGGTCCGGCTTCCGGCTGCGAGCCTCCCGCGAGGATCCCGTCGCCGCCGCCGCGCTCGGGATCCGCATCCGCCGCGACCGCTCGGTCGCGCTCGTCATCAGCGCGTTCGTGTGCGGCGTCGGCGGCGGCCTGTACGCCCGCTTCCTCGGAGCGCTGACACCGGGCGACGTCTACCTCCAGCTCACGCTTCTCACGTTGCTCATGCTGATCGTCGGCGGGATACGGAGTCTGAGCGGGGCCGTCGTCGGGACCATCTTCATCTCCGTCCTGGCCGAGCTGCTGCGAAGGATCGAGGCCGGAGGCGGCGTGGGCCCGGTCGAGATCAGCCCGCATCCCGGCGTCCAGCAGTTGATCCTCGCCCTCACGCTGCTGCTGACCTTGCTTCTGCGTCCCGGCGGGATCACCTCGGGTCGTGAACTCGGCTTCGCGCCGTCCGGCTGGCTCGGCGGCCGCCGAAAGGGTCCGCGTCCCGGGACGGCGGTGGACGAACCGGCCACACGCTCGGACGCGGCGCCGCCGCGCGCCGGGCGGGATAACGTCCCTGCGGCGAAACAAGGTCATCCCCAGTAGGCGCATCGTGTGCCTTCGAAAGAATGCCAACGCGGCTTGCTGATATCTCAACTTACCCATACTGTAATCTCAAGCTTGAGCGAAGGAGATCTCCGTGCCCCTCAGTCCCGATCTTCGACCGGCCGGCTGGCGGGTCGGCGCCGACATCGGCGGGACCTTCACCGACGTCATCGCACTGGGGCCGGCCGGAGAGGTCGTCCCGGTGAAGGTTCCGTCCACGCCGCCGGACTACGGCTCCGGCGTGGTCTCGGCGACCACCGACGTGCTCTCCTCGGCGGGTGCCCGGCCGGAGGCCGTCGTCGCGATGCTGCACGGCACGACCGTGGCCACCAACGCGATCCTCTCGATGAGCGGCGTCCGCACGGCGGTGGTCACCACCCGCGGTTTCCGCGACGTGCTGGAGATCGGACGCCTCCGCCGACCGGTGCTCTACGACCTCTCGTGGTCCAAGCCCGAGCCGCTCGCCCGGCGGCGGAACCGGTACGAACTCGGCCAGCGGATCACCGCCGACGGACGTCTCGACCCGCCGACCGACGAGGACGAGGTGCTCGCCCTGGCCGCCCGGCTGCGTGCGGACGGTGTCGAAGCGGTGGCCGTGTGCCTGCTCAACTCCTATGTCCGCCCTGACGAGGAGCGGAGGGTCGCCGAGCTGCTGCGAGCCGAACTGCCCGGCGTGTACGTCACGGCGTCGGTCGATGTGTCTCCGCAGCCGCACGAGTACGAACGCACGAGCACGGCGACGGTCAACGCCTACGTCGGTCCCGCCGTCCACGGCTACCTGACCCGGCTGGAAGCGGGTCTGCGGGACGCGAAGGTGAGCGCCCCGCTGCTGGTCATGCAGTCCAGCGGCGGACTGCTCGACGCGGCCTCGGTCGCGCGGCGCCCGGTGCAGATCATCGAGTCCGGTCCCGCCGCCGGCGTCACCGCCGTGCAGAAGCTCGCGCAGCTCATCGGCCTGTCCACGGTGGTCGCGTTCGACATGGGCGGGACGACGGCGAAGGCGTCCCTCATCGAGCACGGCGAGCCGTTCGTCTCGGTCGACTACGAGGTCGGCGGCGGCATGAACGTCGCCCGCGGCCTCAGCTCCGGCGCCGGGTACCCGGTGCGGGCGCCGTCGATCGACATCGCCGAGGTCGGCTCCGGAGGCGGCAGCATCATCTCCGTCGACGCGGCGGGCGCGCTCCACGTGGGCCCGTCCAGCGCCGGGTCGCTTCCCGGCCCCGCCTGCTACGGCAAGGGCGGCGAGCTGGCGACCCTGACGGATGCCAACGTGACGCTCGGATATCTCAGCCCGGAGGCGCTGGCGGGCGGCCGGGTGGCGATCCACCCGGACCTGGCCGAGCGGGCGCTGGCGCCGGTGGCAGAGCGGCTCGGCGCCGACGTGCCCGCCGCCGCGCGCGGCGCGTACCAGGTGGCGGTGTCCAGCATGACGACGGCGGTCAAGGCGGTGACCAGCGAACGGGGCCGCGACCCGCGGGAGGCCACCATGGTGGCCTTCGGCGGCGCCGGTCCGCTCTACGCCGCCGCGCTGGCCCGCGAGCTCGGCATCTCGACCGTGATCGTCCCCGTGTACCCCGGGCTGTTCAGCAGCCTGGGCCTGCTCGTGGCCGACACCGAACACCACGAGCTCACTCCGTACCGGTCCGAGTTCGCCGAGGTGAGCGCGCTCGCCGCGGAGTTCGCGCGGCTGTCGGCGAAGGTGCGCGCCGACCTCGGAGCGGACTGCGTCGTGGACCGGCTCCTGGACGTGCGCTACCGCGGCCAGCGATTCGAACTGCGGATCCGGGTGCCCGACGGCGACCTCACCGAGGACCTGCTCGCCGAGGTGCGCCAGCGGTTCCACGCCGAGCACAAGCGCACCTACGGCCGGGCCGGGACGGACGAACTGGTGGAGCTGGTCAACCTCCGGGTGCGCGGCCGCGTGCCCACCCCGGTGTCCATCGCGGACGTGCTCGGCCTTCCCGCCGCCGCCGGGTCCGGGGGGCCCGCCACCCGCGACTGCCGGTTCGCCGAGGTCGTGCCCACGCCCGTCGTCGGACGCTCCGACCTCGGCGCCGAACCCGTCGAGGGACCCATGGTCATCGAGGACATGGACGCCACCACGCTCGTCCCGCCCGGCGCCCGGGTCCACCGCGACCGGTTCAACAACATCGTCATCACCTGGGGTGCCTCATGATCCGCGACGCCGTGACCTTCGAGGTCTTCCGCAACGCCGTCACCGGCCTCGCCGACGAGATGGCGATCACGATCGTCCGCACGGCGCACTCGCAGCTCGTCGCGTCGAGCATGGACTTCTCCGCCGCCCTGTGCGACGCCCGGGGCAGGGTGATCGCGCAGGCCAACACCCTGCCCGTGCACCTCGGCTCCATCCCGGACGCGATGGAGGAGATCCTCGACGAGTTCGGCGGCGGGATCCAGCCCGGAGACGTCTACCTGCTCAACGACCCGTCCCGGGGCGGCATGCACCTGCCCGACATCTTCGCGGTCGCGCCGGTGTTCACCGAGGAGACCCTCCTGGGCTTCGCGGTCACGGTCGTCAACCACACCGACGTCGGCGGCTGGGCGGCCGGGTCCATGGCAGTGCAGTCAACGAGCATCTTTGCCGAGGGCGTTCAGATACCACCGTCGCGCCTGGTCGAGGCGGGCACCCTGAACGAGACATTCCTGCAACTGATCCTGCGCAACGTCCGCGAACCCGAGCTGCTGCGCGGCGACCTGGAATCCCAGCTCGCGGCCTGCCACACCGGGGCCGAGGGCCTGCGCGCCCTCGCGGCGCGGCACGGCGTCCGGCGGCTCGCCGGCCTCGTCGACGAACTGCTCGACTACTCCGAGACCCTGCTGCGCGCCGCGCTCGCCGAGGCCGTCCCCGGCACCTACGAGTTCGTCGACCACATCGACGACGACGGCCTCGGGTCGGGGCCGATCCCGATCCACGTGCGGGCCACGCTGTCGGAGTCCGGGATAGAACTCGACTTCACCGGCTCCGCGCCGCAGGTCGACTCCGCGCTCAACGCGACGTCCTCGTTCACCCGATCCGCCGCCTACGCCGCCCTCCAGGGCGTCCTCGCCGCGGACATCCCGGCCAACAGCGGCTTTTACCGGCCGTTCAGCTTCGTCATCCCGGCGGCCTCCATCCTCAACGGGCGGCGGCCCGCCGCGCGCGGCGCCCGCGGGCTCGTCGGCTTCCGGATCATCGACGCGGTGCTCGGGGCGCTCGCCCCGGTGTTCCCGTCCCGGGTGCCCGCGGCCGGGGAGGGCGGACCCGACGGGATCGCGATCGGCCTCGTCGGCCCGGACGGGGAGTCCATGGTGCTGTGGGACCCCCTGGCCGGAGCGTGGGGCGCCCGTCCCGACCGCGACGGCGTGGACGGGATCAGCTCGCTCGGCGCGAACCTGACCAACACGCCGGTCGAGGAGCTGGAACGCTCCGGGCACATCCGCATCGACGGTTACGGCTACCTCCCCGACAGCGGCGGAGCGGGCCGCTGGCGCGGCGGCCTCGCGACCTTCCGCGACATGACGCTGCTGGCGCCGGAGGCGAGCGTGCAGATCAGGTCCGACCGGCGGAAGTTCCTGCCGTACGGGCTGGACGGCGGCGCGCAGGGCACGCCCTCGCTCAACGTGCTCGACCTCGGCGGGCCCGGCGAACGGGTGCTGGAGTCCAAACCGCATTTCGCGATGACCGCCGGAGCGCGCCACCGGCATGTGACCGCGGGCGGAGGCGGGCACGGCAGCCCGTTCCAGCGCAGCCCGCAGCGGGTGCTCGAGGACGTCCTCGACGGCAAGGTGACCCGCGAGGGAGCCGAACGGGACTACGGCGTCGTCATCAGCGAGGACGGCGTGATCGACGCATCCGCCACCGCTGGCATACGCAACCGGGCGCGCTGACATGCCTCTCAGCGGCGACCGGCGGTTTCACCTGACCGCCGCCGGCCATCACGATCACCATGGCCGCCGGACGCGGCGGCCGGACGGGAGCCTGTCATGACCACCGCACTGATCATCGGCGACATCCAGCGAGGCATCACGGGCGGCTACCCGTTCGCCCAGCGGGTCCGGCCGCCGCTCGCCGACCTGCTCCCGCGCGCCCGCGCGGCCGGCGCCCTCGTCGTGTTCGTGCACTTCGGCTTCCGCGGCAACGGGGCCGACCTGCCGCCGGGCAACGCGCTGTACCGGACGTTCTACGAGGCGGGCGACGCCTTCCACGAGGGATCGCCCGGAACCGAGATCGACCTGCCGGTCGCCGCCGAGGACGTCGTCGTGCTGAAGCGGCGCGCCAGCGCGTTCGCCGGCACCGATCTCGACCTCGTGCTCCGCGCCCGCGACGTCGACAGGATCGCGGTCGCCGGCGTCGCGACCGCCGCCATGGTCGCGGCGACGTGCTACGACGCGTCGGACCGCGGCTACCACGTCACCGTGCTGCGCGACGGCTGCGGCGACGGCGACCAGGCGGTCCACGACTTCTTCATGGACGCCGTGTTCCCCGGCCGCGGATTCGAGGTCGTGCCCTGCGCCGACTGGCCCGGCGGGACGGCGTGAACGTCGCGTTGCTCGACCGGCTCGGGACGGAGCTCTACGGACGCCGGACGACCACCGGGCTGCGCCGCGACCTCGTGGTCTCCGGCGCGCAGGGCCCGACGCTCGGCGTGGACGGCGAGACGCTCGTGAACCTCGCCTCGAACGACTACCTCGGGCTCGCCGGTGATCCCGAGGTCCTCGACGCGGCGCGGCGGGCGCTGCGCGACGGCGGGCTCGGCGTCGCGGCGGGACGCGTGCTCTGCGGCACCAGGGAGGTCCACCGCGAGCTTGAGGCGAGCATCGCCGACCTGGTCGGAGCCGAGGACGCCGTCCTCTACGGCTCGTGCTTCGACGCGAACCTCGGCGTCTTCGACGCCCTTCTCGGGCCGGACGACGTCGTCCTCAGCGACGCGCTCAACCACGCCAGCCTGATCGACGGCATCCGCCTGGCCCGGGCCCGGCGGCGCGTCTTCGCCCACGCCGACCTCGACGACCTCGAACGCCGCCTCGCCGAGTCCGCGGACGCGCGCCACCGGCTGATCGTCACCGACGGCGTCTTCAGCATGGACGGCGACGTCGCCGCGCTGCCGCGGCTCTGCGAGCTGGCGCGGCGCCACGACGCCGCGCTGCTGGTCGACGACTCGCACGCCACGGGCGTGCTGGGCGCGACCGGCGCGGGCACCGCCGAGCACTTCGGGCTCGCGGGCCGGATCGACGTGCTGACCGGGACGCTCGGCAAGGCACTGGGCGGCGGGGCGGGCGGTTTCGTCGCCGGTCCTCGCCCGGTCGTGGAGACGCTGCGCCAGGTCTCGCGTCCGTACATCTTCACCAACGCGATGTCCCCTCCGCTGGCCGCCGCGGCGCTGACGGCGATCCGCGTCGCGCGCGAGCGTCCCGGGCTGCGGGAGCGACTGGCCGCCAACACCGCCCGGCTGCGCGCGGCGTTGCGCGACCTCGGCTACGAGGTGCCGCCGGGGGAGCACCCGATCGTCCCCGTCATGCTGCGCGGCGGCACGCTGGCCTGCGACGTGGCGGCCGCGCTCCGCCGCGAGGGCGTCCTCGCCTTCGCGCTGTCGCATCCGGTCGTCCCGCTCGGCGAGGAGCGGATCCGGGTGCAGGTCTCGGCTGCGCACACGGCCGACCAGCTCGAACTCGCGGCGGCCGCCTTCGGGCGCGCGCGTGCCGGCGCGGCCGGCTCGTGACCGCCGTCGAGGGGCTCCGGGCGCCCACCGGCGCCGACAGCCGCGAGCTCGACGGCCGGGTCGCGGTCGTGACCGGCGGCGCCAGCGGCATGGGCCTGGCGGTCGCGCACGCGCTCGCCCGCCGCGGCGCGACCGTCGCGGTGTTCGATCTCGCCCCGCCGGACGCCGTCGAACTGGCGTCGACGCTGGCAGTGGACGTGGACCACGTCCGGTCGGTCGCGGTGGACGTGACGGACGGCGACCTGGTCGACCACGCGTTCGCCGCGCTGCTGGAGGAGCGATCGCGGCTCGACATCCTGGTCAACGCCGCGGGTATCGCGCCACCGACCCCGTTCGAGGACATCACCGAGGCCGAGTGGAACCGCGTGCTCGCGGTCAACGTGCACGGGACGTTCCTGTGCTGCCGGCGGGCGCTGCCCGCGATGCGCGACGGCGGCTGGGGCCGCGTCGTCAACTTCTCCTCCACCGCGGGCAAGACCATCAGCACCGCGGGCGGCGCCCACTACACGACGGCGAAGCACGGCGTCCTCGGGCTCACCCGGCACCTGGCGAAGGTCAGCGGACCCGACGGCGTCACGGTGAACGCCGTCTGCCCCGGCCTCATCGACACGCCGATGGCCCGCGGCCTGCTGCCCGAGGACGAGCTCGAACGCGCCGCCCGGTCCTTCCCCGTGCCCCGCGTCGGGCAGCCGTGGGAGGTCGCCGAACTCGTCGCGTTCCTCGCCTCCGACCGCGCGGCGTACATCACGGGCGCGGCCATCGATATCAACGGCGGCGACCTGATCGTCTGACGCCGGCGCGGCGGACCCGCCGACGGACCTACCTGGAATCCCATGAAAGAGAGCAGCCTGTGAGCACAGTGAGTACCTCGGCGGTCAGGACGATCCGGCACGTCATCGGCGGCCGCGAAACCGCCGGCGAGTCGAGCCGCACCGCACCGGTGTGGAATCCCGCGACCGGCGAACACCAGGCCGACGTGCTGCTGGCCGAGCCCGGCGACGTCGACGCCGCGGTGCGGGCGGCGCGCACCGCCCTGGCGGACTGGGCCGACACCTCCCTCATGCGCCGGTCGCGGCTGATGTTCGCCTTCCGCAACCTCGTTGAGAAGAATCTCGACGACCTCGCGCGGATCGTGTCCGTCGAGCACGGCAAGGTCCTCGACGACGCCAGGGGCGAACTCGTCCGCGGCCTGGAGGTGATCGACTTCGCCTGCGGGATTCCGCAGCTCCTCAAGGGCGAGTACTCCGACCAGGTCTCGTCCGGCGTGGACCTCTTCTCGTTCCGGCAGCCGCTCGGCGTCTGCGCCGGGATCACGCCGTTCAACTTCCCCGCGATGGTCCCGCTGTGGATGCACCCGATCGCGATCGCGACCGGCAACACGTTCGTGCTCAAGCCCTCCGAGCGCGACCCGTCCGCGTCCAACCTCATCGCCGAGCTCTACGCCGAGGCGGGTCTGCCGGACGGCGTCTTCAACGTCGTCCACGGCGACAAGGCCGCGGTGGACGCGATCCTCGACCACCCGGACATCGCGGCGGTGTCGTTCGTCGGCTCGACGCCGATCGCGCGGTACGTGCACGAGCGCGCGACCGCCGGCGGCAAGCGCGTGCAGGCCCTCGGCGGCGCCAAGAACCACGCCGTCGTGCTGCCCGACGCCGACCTCGACCAGGCCGCCGACCACCTGGTCGCCGCCGGGTACGGCTCGGCGGGCCAGCGCTGCATGGCGATCTCCGTCGCCGTCGCGGTCGGCGCCGCGGCCGACCCGCTCGTCGAGCTCGTGCGCGAGAAGGCGCGCGCGATCAAGGTCGGGCCCGGGCTGGACGCCGGGTCCGAGATGGGCCCGGTCGTGTCGCCCGATGCGCTCGCCCGGATCACGGGCTACATCGGCTCCGGCGTCGCCGCGGGCGCCGACCTCGTGGTCGACGGGCGCGAGCCGGACGTCAAGGGCGACGGCTTCTTCGTCGGCCCGACGCTGTTCGACCGCGTCACGCCCGAGATGGACGTCTACCGCGACGAGATCTTCGGCCCCGTGGTCGCCGTCGTGCGGGTCGGCTCGCTGGAAGAGGCGATCGACCTCATCAACGGCAACGACCTGGCCAACGGCACGGCGATCTTCACCAGCAGCGGCCACGCGGCCCGCCTCTTCCAACGCTCCGTGCAGGTCGGGATGATCGGCGTCAACGTCCCGATCCCGGTGCCCATGGCGTTCTACTCGTTCGGCGGCTGGAAGGACTCGCTGTTCGGCGCCCACCACATCCACGGTCCCGAGGGCGTCGCGTTCTACACGCGCGCGAAGGCCGTCACCAGCCGCTGGCCGGACGACAAGCCGGAGGACGCGAAGCGCGGCCCCGACCTCCGCTTCCCGACGGCGGTCTGACCGAACGGCCAGGCCCCTGGACCGGCACCACTCCCGGCCTAGGGGCCTGACCGCATTTAGAAGCGGTCGCCCAGACCCCGACCACAGGGCCCCCGCCGTGGCCCCTGGGCGCTGGAAGTGACGCCCCTGGCCGTGGCAATGGCCGCTGGCGGGCGGCATGCCCGGCCATGCCTTGGCCCAGTGGGAGCGATGTCTCCGGTCGTGGCAATGGGCCCAGGGAGTGACGGCTGCAGTCGCGGCGCTGGGTTGAGGGGGAGTGGCGTCACTGGGGCTGGGCGTGCCCTGAGCAGGCGGGAGTGGTGTGCCCGGTCGGGTGTCAGGTCGGCGGGAGTGACGTGGGCAGTTCGATGTGGGCTCTGCTCACGGACGTGCTCTTCGCCAGAACCTGCAGCAGGTCGCGGCGTACGCGCTCGCATCGCGTCCGCATCGCGTCCTGGACGCCGTCCGCGTCCCGCTCGCGCAGTCGTTCGAAGACGGCTCCCAGTTCGCCGGGCGGGCTCGCGATGCCGGGATCTATCAGCGCGGCCATCCGCAGCACCCGCTCCAGTTCGTCGAGCACGTCGACGATCGTCTTGCCGAGACGAGGGTTGCCGCAGAAGTTGGCGATGATGGCCTCGAACTCGATTCCGGCCCGCAGCGACTCCTCCTGCTCCACCTCGCCCGCCGCGAGCGCGAACGGCACCAGGGACAGCACTTCGAGCCGTTCGAGCGCTGGTGCCGTGACGCCGAGGCGCGCCGCGGCGGCGGCCGCCTCGCCGGACAGGAGCGTCCGCAGGCCGCAGAGGGCGTCGGTGTCCTGGAGCGTGATCGGGCTGACGACGTAGCCCGCGCGCGGAAGCGCGGTCACGAGCCCGTCGCGCCTCAACCGCGCGAGCGCCTCGCGAACCGGAGTCTTGCTGATGCGCCATTGCTCCGCGAGCGAAGTCTCGGTGAAGCTGCTGCCGGGCGGTAGCGTCAGGTCGATGATCTGGCGCCGGATCGCCCGGTAGGCCTGGCTCGTGCGGTCGAGGCCGGTCTCGTCCCTGCCGACCAGCAGCAGCGCGGGAATGTGCGGCGTTCCTGGGACCACGCCATGGATGTCGGACACCCGGCCAGCATACCAACTCGAAGCGTTGATACAGCAGGGAACTCCTCAATGGAAGGTGAGAGATATTTATCCTTGTCATTGATATCTCAATGTGCCAAGCTCTCTTCATGCAGCGAGGCACCTCGAAATCCTGGGCCCTTCCCGCTGAGAGCGACTTCCCGCGGCTGGGCGCGATGAGCACGCTCGCCCGCGCGGCGCGAAGCGCGCGCGACGGCGTGCGGATCCTTCCGCTCGTCGGAGCCCCGGTCCTCCCCATGCCCGAGCACGTGCGGCGGGCGGTCGCGGAGGCGATGAACCGGCCCGATCCGCGCGACACCCGCGGCCTCCCGGAACTCCGCGCCGCGATCGCCGCCGAGCTGGCGCGCGAGCACGGCTTCCGCGTCGATCCCGAGCGCCGCCTGCTGATCACCCACGGAGCGATGCAGGGCCTCTCCCTGGTGCTCCGCACGGTGCTCGCGCCGGGCGACGAGGTGATCGTGCCGACGCCCACGTACTTCTTCGACGGCGCCGTCCGCGAGGCCGGTGCGACGCCCGTCCGCGTCCCGTCCCGCGAGCGCGACGGCTGGGCACTCGACCTCGCCGGCCTGGAGGCCGCCGTCACGTCCCGCAGCCGTGCCGTCCTCCTGTGCAACCCGACCAACCCGACGGGCTACCTTCCCGACGCCGCGACCGTCGAGGCGGTGGTCGACATCGCGGCGCGCCACGGGCTGCTCGTCATCTCCGACGACTCATGGCAGCACTTCACGTTCGACGGCCGCCGCTACCACCCGGTGGAGACGTTCGCCGATCGCTGGCCCCATCTGATCACCGTCACCAGCCTCAGCAAGTACTACGCGCTCGCGAGCTGGCGGCTCGGCTACGTCCTGGCGCCGCCGTCGATCGTCGACGCGCTCAACCGTCGCTTCGAGTGGGAGGCGGTGTGCTGCGGAGTGGTCCCGCAGCGGGCCGCGGTCGCCACCCTGACCGGGCCCCGCGACTGGCTGGACCAGGCGCTCTCCACATACCAGGCGAAGCGCGACCTCGTCTGCGACGGCATCGCCGCGAGCGGGCTCGCCCGGCCCGCGCGACCCGCCGGCGGCGCCTTCCTGCTCGTCGACTGCTCCCGCCTCGGCGACACACCGGCCGCCATCGACCGCGCCCTCCTGCGCAACGGCATCGCGACGGTGCGGGGCGCCGACATGCACGCGCCAGACACACACGTCCGCCTCACGTTCGGCTCGGACGAGCAAACACTCAACGAACTGATCCGCGGCCTCGCACGAGCCTGCCAGGAGTCCTGAACGCCCATTTGTCGCGCGTTACCGGCCTTTCCAGAATTTCCGGGACGAGGGGCGTGCTGCCAGGGACGCTTGTCGCGATGATCTACACGGCGCTCTACCACTAAGAAGGATCTTCGTCCCTGGCCTCCCCGGACCATTACGAGCACTGCCGGGTCAGTCTCCGACCTTAGGATCAGCCGCGGCGCCGCGTTGTCCAACCCTCGGCCAGTCGTCCGGCACCTCGGCTTCAGGTCGCCGCCCTGGACTCCCCCTCCCGCGACTTCGCCGCCGCGCCACGCTGGGGCCGCCCCGTCCTGCGCTCCAGGACACCGGCCTCGAGGCCCCGGCCGCCCTCGGGACGGTCACCGTCCTGGTCACCCGAGAGGACAGGCGGATCGATTGGCTGCTCGCCGTGCCGGTGCTCATCGCCGCGGTCGCGCTGCTGTTCACGGCGCGCCACCCCTGAGCGGCCCGGCCGAGGTCGGGCCGCTCCCTGATCCGGCTCATGATCACCGCGCACGTGCCCGGCCACGTCGATCGTGACCGTGAGCTGATCGTGGGCCTGCAGACCGACATCGAGGTCACGGCCACCGGGCAGCTGGTCCGCGATCGAGCGCCGCCGCCATCGTTCCGGCTAACCGGTTGATGACCGGCTGGACCCTCGCCTCCCGTCACTGATCCCGAAACGGCTGAAATCACCGTGAACTCGTCCCCTCTATCGGTCGTAGCTCTGGGCGAGTCGATCGCTTCCACATATGGGGAGGGTGTGTCGGATGAGCTGCGAAGGGCGCGGAGGGATTCTTCGTCGCACGAAACGGTATTGCGTCACCGTGCTGATCTTCGGATTGGCCGTGGGCTGTTCCTCTGATCGCGGTTCGCGGGCCCCGGCGGGTCCGCCCGCCGGGGCGCCCGCCGACATCGAGGAACTGGCCTCCAAGATCGGCTGCACGCAGATCACCGGAAAACGCAATGTCAGGGATCTGCGCCAGGGCGCCTGCAGGACATCGCAGGGCCGCTACACCATGGTGACCTTCGGTACGGATCGCAACAGGGACGCCTGGCTGAGCGAGGCCACCAAATGGGGAGGCGCCTATCTGGTCGGCTCTCGTTTCGCCGTCGTGGGGACGCCGCAGTCGCTGGAATCCATCAAGGCGAGGGTCGGCGGCGAACTGAAAATGGGCGATGCGCATCACTGATCACGCCCAGCCTCAGGCAATCTAAGGAGAGTGGCTAATGCGAATCAACCACCTGTTGGTGATCGTGCCCGCAATGGCGTTCACGACCGTCGTGACGGGGAACCATTCGGCGTCGGCGGCGCGGGGACCCGCCTTCGGGGCCATGGCCGTCGGCGCCCACGAGCATGGTGATCGGGACGGCGGCCATCGAGGCAAGGCCGACGGTCGGAAGGGAAGGGACCGCGACGACGACGATCACGGCGAGGGCGATGACGACCTCGGGCCCGAGCGGAACGATTTCGTCGACATCCTGGACGTCCGTCCGGACTTCCGCCGGCCGAGGCTCCGCGACGGCGGCTCGGGCGGGACGTTCATCTCGCGATGCGGCAGGAACGAGAACGAGCACTACAACTCCGACAACTTCATCGCGGCGCCCGGAGTGCGGAACGGGGCCCAGCACCTTCACGACTATGTCGGCAACGAGTCCACCGACGGGGACTCCGACGACGAGAGCCTGAAGCGCGCGGACACCACGTGCGGAAACGGGGACAAGTCCACCTACTACTGGCCGGTCCTGCGGTTGCGGGGCCAGCGGGACGACACCCCGCAGGCACGGCAGAGCGAAAAGGACGGCAATGTGGGAAGGCCGCTCACCCCGGCATCGGTCACACTGCGGTTCTCCGGGAACGCCCGGGGCGACGTCCGTGAAATGCCGCGCTTCCTGCGGATGATCACAGGGGACGCGAAGGCGAAGTCGGGCGATGGCGAGAAGGCGCGGGCCCAATGGACGTGCACCGGATTCGGCGACCGCCGGACCGAGAAGTACCCGCTCTGCCCGCCCGGCAGCCGGGTGGCCCGCGTCCTGGACTTCCCGAGTTGCTGGGACGGTGAGAACACCGACAGCGCCGACCACCGTTCCCACGTCGTCTTCCCAAAGCGCGACGGGAAGTGCGGCGACGACTTCAAGCCCATCCCGCATCTGGAGTACTTGCTCACCTACGACATCCCGCGAAACCGGTTGTTCGCGCTGGATGGGTTCCCCAGCGAGAAGCACAGCCCGATCACCGATCACGGAGACTTCGTCAACGTGATGCCCGACGGTCTCATGCGCCGGGCCACCGACTGCATAAACAACGGCCAGAACTGCTCATAACGAGAGGGCCCGCCATTCACCGCGAGAGCCGGGTGCCGCTCCGGATCGATGCGATCCGTTGCGGCCTCGGCTCCGCCGCGTGGCGTACCGCTGAGGTCGGCGCGTTCCGGACCAGGAAGGCTTCGGTCCTCTCCCAAGCAGGCGGTTCGACGAGCTGACCGTCCGACCTGATGGGGGCCGGGGCGTGGAGGAGCAATCCACGCCCCGGCCCCCTTCCTGTTCGAGGGGGCGGCTCAACCGAACGACCGCGCGCCTCCCGGCGGAGGCCCGGGTTCCGCGAGTTCAGTTTCCGCCGGTCTGGCTGGGACGTGCGGCAGCGGCACGCGACAGGGGCGGGCCCGACGGGAGCAGGTCGAGGAGGGCCGGCGGGACGGGCACCGGCCGTAGGCGCGCGTATCCGAGCGCGGAGAGGTCGTCGTCGCCGGGGACCGGGTGCTTCACACCGAGATCGGTGATCAGGTAGCGGACGCCGATCCCGCTGCCCGGGGCCGGGAGCGACCGCACGAGCGCCCCGGTGCCCGACTTCACCAGGACGACCTGCGCCGTCCTCGGGCCGGGGTCGGTGACCGGCACGCCTCCGGCGGGGACCCCCGACGGAGGCACGACGACCTGGACG
Source organism: Actinomadura syzygii (assembly GCF_008085905.1). Classification (GTDB taxonomy): domain Bacteria; phylum Actinomycetota; class Actinomycetes; order Streptosporangiales; family Streptosporangiaceae; genus Spirillospora; species Spirillospora syzygii. Next base: position 456,647 of record NZ_VSFF01000011.1, read on the forward strand.
CTCGCGCCCCGGTCGGAGCCCGCGCGGGCCGAGGCGCAGATGGGGCGGCCGACTCCACCCGCCTGTCGGACGGGCGGAGGCGTGCCGGGCAGGCCGCCGGACAAGCCGGGGGCGCTGGACAGGAACCGGGCCGCGGCGGCCGACTGCAGGGGGACGGCCCGCACCGCCCGGCCGCCGTACGCGCCGGCCGTGGCGGGGTCACCGAGCAGCAAGGCGGCGACGGTCTCGCTGACCTGGCGGAGCCCGTCGCCGAAGAGGACGAGGTACTGCTTCGCGGTCCCGGGGTTCTCGGTGGTGAAGACCTGGCCGACGCGGGTCGGACGATCACCGATGTCGGGCCCCGCGTCGCCCCGCCCGGGAACCGGGGGCGGCGCCACGTCCCCGCCCGCGGGCAGCAGGTTGATCCACTGGTCCGCGACGCGGTACGGAACGACGCCTCGGTATCCCAGGGAGAACGGCCCGGCGGCGCTGGCGAAGCGGTGCCTCCTGCCTCGCCAGAGCAGATACGCCTGGCCGGAGGACGCGCGGACGAGCACGCCCTCGTCCGGGGCGGCGGCCGAACTCGGCGCGGCCACGTTCATCGTGATGACCACTTGGTCGCCGGTCCGGCCCGCAGGGTCGGTCAAGGCCGTGGTGCAGACCAGCCAGTCCCGTCCTCCCAGCGCGGCGGACCGGGGGAGCGCGTCGGGCGCGCCCAGGATGCCCACCGGGAAGCCGCGGGGGGTGTTCCCGAGCGTGTCCTCGTGCACGGAGACGAGCTTGGCGTCCGGCCCGGCGATCAGCCGGCCGGAGGCGAGGTTCGCCACCGGGTGCAGGCGGCCGCCGAGGAAGACGTAGCGCGCGCCGCTCTCCTTCACCGAGACCAGCGCGCCCTCGGTCCGCCAGTCGGTGGATCCGCCCGGCCTGATCAGCCCGTAGACGCCGAACCCCGCGAGGAGCAGCGTGCCGATGACCGCGCCGACGACGGCGCCGGTGGTGACGCGCCTCATCGGCGCGTCCGGGGCGTCGGGGTCGCCGCTGACGAGCGCCGCGTTGAGGCGTCCCACGGCGCACATGTGGGACTGGACCTGATCCCGCTTGTTCTGCATGGCCGTCAGTCCCCGAAGGCCCGCGCCCAGCCGTAGCCGTGCAGGACGGCGAGCATGAGCAAGGGCAGGGCGATGGAGACGGCGGACTCGGCGAGGTCGGCGGCGCGTCCCCAGTAGGGCAGCAGCCGCTTGCCCGGCATCCGCTCGGCGCCGACCAGGAACAGGCCGGTGAGCGCGACCAGGAGGGGCAGGACCGCGCCGGCGGCCGCCGGACGGTCCCCGACCCAGCGCACGACGTACAGCGCCAGGCCGAAGCACGCGGGCAGGATCACGGCCAGCCGCGTCCAGGCGCCGGACATGACGCGCGAACGGAGCATCAGGGCCGCGCAGATCGCCGGCAGCATGGCCGCGGCCTCCCAGCCGTCCTGCCGCGGCAGCAGCGTCATGCACGCGGCGGCGACCGTGCCGATCGCGGCGGACAACGCGATCATGTAGTGGTCGGCGACCGCGGCCCGGTCGAGCAGCGTGGAGCTGGCGACCGGTTCGAGGTCCTGCTGGAGCTCCTCGGGGGTGCGGGGCAGGATCGGCAGCCGCATCCTGGCCAGTCGGAAGGCGGTTACGGGGACGACCGGCGCGAGCGTCAGCGCGACGGTCGCGACGACCGCCGCCGAGCGCGGCGCGTCCAGCCGGGTGGCGATCTCCAGGATCCCGCCGGCCGTGCCCGCGACGCCGAGGCCGCCCGCCGCCAGGAACAGCGGGCCCGCCGCGCCGGTGCCGAGCATCGCGAGGAACGCGGCGCCCGCGACAGACGCGGACGCCGCGGCCAGGTGCGGCGCGCCGAGGCCGCCGCTCCCCGCCGGCTCGGCGAGCCGCACGGCCAGCGCGCCGGCCAGCGCCGCGTCGGGCAGGGCGGCGGCGCCGAGCAGCACCCCGGCCGCTGTGTCGGCGAACGCCCGCGACATGCCCGCCGCGGCGGCGAGCAGCGTGATCTCGATCAGCGCCGCGGCCGCCGCGCGCTCGGCGGCGGGTATGGGCGCCGACAGCAGCACCGCCAGCGCGGTCGCCAGCGTGACGGCCACCAGCCCGAGGAACATCCACCGGGTGGTCGACTCGCGCCAGCGGGCCGGCCGCGAGCGCACCCCGGCCGACACGCCGTCGACGACGTCGTCGAACTCCAGGGCCGGCAGGCCCGCGTCCCGGGGACGGAGATACAGCGTGTCGCCGTCGAGCAGCCCCAGCGCCGCGGGGGTCCGGTCCTCGTCGAGCGGCTCCTCGCCGAGCCGTTGCAGCACCCACCCGGAGTGCTCAAGCCCCTCCTCGGCCGCGTGGTCGCCGGCCTGCTGCACCAGGACGGGCAGCAGGTCGGCGACCGGGACGTCCGACGGCACCGCGACCTCGATCCATCCCGTCGGCGCGACCACGGTCACCCGGCAGGTCTCGCTCGTCATGTTCGCCACGCGCCTCCTCCTTCCTTGGAAAAAAGAACTTCTTCGCGTCGACCGGCCGAACCGCCGCGGGTCACCGGTCGTAACTCCGACCAGCCCGACCCGGTCGCGTCTCCGAACCGACCTACGAGAGGTTCGGGACGCCAGTTCACGCAGGGGAGTGACGATGGGCACGCGCACGGTTCGGCGGCCGCCGCAGCGGTCGGGTCCCGAGATGCCCGAGGGCGAGATCGTGCTCCAGGAGCCGCCCGCGATCCCGGAGGCGCAGGGCGGCGGCTGGATCGGGGCCGTGACGTACCTGCCGATGGCGCTGGCGTCCGGCGCGATGATGCTGGTCTTCGTCGGCCCGGGCGGCGCGGTGATGGGCTATCTCAGCGCCGGTCTGATGGCGGTCGCGGGCCTCGGCATGCTCGTCGGGATGGCGCTGCGCAACTCCGGCGACCGCAAGCGGAAGATGAACGGCGAGCGGCGCGACTACCTGCGCTACCTCTCACAGATCAGGCGCCAGGTCCGCCGGCACGCCGAGCAGCAGATCAGGGCCGTGCACTGGCGGCATCCGGCGCCGCGGTCGCTGTGGTCGGCGGCGCTGTCGACCCGGCTGTGGGAGCGGCGGCCCACCGACGACGACTTCGGCGAGGCGCGGATCGGCGTCGGCGAGCAGCGCCTGGCGGTGCGGCTGCGCCCGCCGCAGAGCAAGCCGGTGGAGGATCTGGAGCCCCTGTGCGCGAGCGCGCTGCGCCGGTTCATCCGGGCCTACACCGCGCTGCCGGACCTCCCGACCGCCGTCTACCTGCGGGCCTTCGCCCGGCTGCTGTTCCGCGGCGACGCCGAGGCCGTCCGCGGCCTGGTCCGGGCGATGCTGGCGCAGCTCGTCGTCTTCCACTCGCCGGAGGACCTGAGGCTCGCGGTGTGCGTCCGCGCGGACCGGCGGGACGAGTGGGACTGGGTCAAGTGGCTGCCGCACGCGCACCACCCGGAGGCCGCCGACGCCGCGGGACCGGTGCGGCTGGTCACCGACGGCTACGCCGAGCTGGAACGGCTGCTGGGCGACGGGCTCGCCGACCGGCCCAAGTTCGACCCGGCCGCCCGGCCCGCCGCGGACGAGCCGTTCACGGTCATCGTCCTGGACGGGGTGGCGCCGCCGCCGGGGGCGCGCATCGGCGACACCGGGTTCCGGAACGTGCTGGTGCTGGACCTGTCCGGCGCGCTGCCGTGGAAGGCCGACCGGGTGACGCTGCGCCTGGAGGTCACCGGCGAGCGGGTCGAGTCGGTCGGCGCGGACCGGGTCGGGCGCGACGTCCCGGCGCCGGTGGGACGGCCGGACGCGCTCAGCCTCGTCCGGGCGCGGGCCCTGGCCAAGGTGCTCGCGCCGCGCAGGCTCGGCCGGGGCGCGGCGGCCGACGATCCGCTGGCCGCCGACCTGGACCTGAACGCGCTGCTCGGCATCGCCGACCCGCGCGGCTTCGAGCCCGCGACGATCTGGGCGGGCCGTTCGCCGTGGGACCGGCTGCGGGTCCCGATCGGCGTCGCGCAGGACGGCGCCCCCATCGAGCTGGACATCAAGGAGTCGGCGCAGGGCGGCATGGGCCCGCACGGCATGCTGATCGGCGCGACCGGCTCGGGCAAGAGCGAGCTGCTGCGCACCCTCGTGCTGGCGCTGGCGGCCACCCATTCGTCCGAGACGCTCAACTTCGTGCTCGTCGACTTCAAGGGCGGCGCGACCTTCCTCGGCCTGGACGAGCTCCCGCACACCTCGGCCGTCATCACCAACCTCGCCGACGAGCTGCCGCTGGTCGACCGGATGCAGGACGCGCTGCAGGGCGAACTGGTCCGGCGGCAGGAACTGCTGCGCCGCACCGGGCACGCGTCCCTGCTCGACTACGAGAAGGCGCGCGTCGGCGGCGCCGCCCTTGCCGCGCTGCCGACCCTGTTCGTGGTGGTGGACGAGTTCAGCGAGATGCTGTCCTCGCGCCGGGAGATGATGGACCTCTTCATCATGATCGGGCGGCTGGGCCGGAGCCTCGGCGTTCATCTGCTGCTGGCCTCGCAGCGGCTGGACGAGGGCCGCATCCATCAACTGGAGAGCCACCTGTCGTACCGGATCGGGCTGCGCACCTTCTCCGTGGCCGAGAGCCGCAGCGTGCTCGGCGTGCCCGACGCCTACGAACTGCCGTCCTCGCCGGGCAACGGGTACCTCAAGGCCGGCACCGACGGGCTGACCCGGTTCAAGGCCGCGTACGTCTCGGGTTCCCTCCATGAGGGCGAACGGGTCAGGCACGAGGCGGCCGTGGTCCGGCGGCAGGTCGTGCCCTACGGCACCGTCTACGTCGAACCACCTGAGACCCCCGAACCTCCCGAGGCCGAAGAGCCGGCGGAGACGCCCGGAGAGAGGCCGGCCGGCGAGGCCGGCAGGACCACCCTCATGCGGGTGATGCTCGACCGGCTCAAGGACGCCGGGCCCCCGGCCCACCAGGTGTGGCTGCCGCCGCTGGCAGAGCCCCCGACCCTCGACGAGGTGCTGCCCTCGCTGGAGCCCGACCCCGATCGCGGGCTGACCACCGTGGGCTGGCCCGGCCGGGGACGGCTCACCGTCCCCCTCGGCATCGTCGACAAGCCGCTCGACGGCGTGCGCGACCTGCTGGTCGCCGACCTGGCGGGGGGCGAGGGCCACGTCGGGATCGTCGGCGCCCCGCAGAGCGGCAAGAGCACCCTCATCCGCACGCTGGCGCTGAGCCTGGCGCTCACCCACACCCCGGAGGAGGTGCAGTTCTACGTGCTGGACTTCGGCGGCGGCGCGCTCACCTCCCTCACCGGCCTGCCGCACGTGGGGACGATCGCCTCCCGGACGGACCGCGACCGGGTGGTCCGCACCGTCGCGGAGATGGCCGCCCTGCTCGCCGCCCGCGAGCAGTCCTTCACCCGGCACGGCGTGGAGTCGATGGAGGACTTCCGCCGCCGCGGGAACGAGCCGTGGGCGGCCGCCGATCCGTTCGGCGACGTCTTCCTGATCATCGACGGCTGGTTCAGCGTGCGCCAGGAGTACGAGGAGATCGAGAGCGTCGTCTCCGACCTCGCCAACCGGGGCCTGTCCTACGGGATCCACCTCGTCGTGTCCGCCACCCGCTGGTCGGAGATCCGGCCGTGGCTGCGCGACCTGCTGGCCAGCCGCTTCGAGCTGCACCTGGGCGACCCGATCGAGTCCGAGGTGAACGCCAGGGCGGCGGGCCGGGTGCCCGCCGAGCCCGGCCGCGGCCTCACCCGCGACGGCATGCAGTTCCTGGCGGCCGTACCCCGCCTCGACGGCGCCCGCTCCGGCGAGGACCTCGGCGACGCCCTGCGCGCGGCGGTCCGGGCCGTCGCCGACGAATGGACCGGGCCGGTCGCGCCCGCCGTCCGGATGCTGCCGGACGAGGTCACCGCGGACTCCCTCCCCGCGCCGAGCGGCGACCTGCGCGTCGCCATCGGCATCGACCAGGCCGCGCTGTCGCCGGTGCACCACGACTTCGGGCAGCAGCCGCACCTGATGGTGTGGGGCGATTCGGAGAGCGGCAAGACCAACGCCCTGCGGCTCGTCGCCCGCGCCGTCGACCGGCGCTTCGGCGTGGACGAGGCCCGCGTCATGCTGGCCGACTTCCGGCGGGGCCTGTACGACGTGGTGCCGGCGGAGCGCAAGCTCGGATACGCCGTGTCCGGCATGGCGCTGGAGAAGAACGTCGAGGACGTCGTCGGCTCGCTGCGCCAGCGGGTCCCCGGCGCCGACGTCAGCCCTGAGCGGCTCGCGCGCCGCGACTGGTGGCACGGCCCGCGGCTCTACCTTCTCGTGGACGACTACGACCTGGTCGGCAGCGGTTTCGACAGCCCGCTCAAGCCGCTGCTCGACCTGCTGCCGCTGGGCGCCGAGATCGGCCTGCACCTGGTCGTCGCCCGGTCCACGGCGAACGCGGTCCGCGGCATGATGGACCCGCTGATGCGCCGCCTCTGGGAGATCAACACCCCGGCGCTGCTGCTGTCCTGCCCGCGGGACGAAGGCGCCTTCCTCGGCGACGTGAAGCCACAGCTCCTCCCGCCGGGCCGCGCGCAGTACGTCACCCGCCGCCGCGGCGTCTCGATAGTCCAGACGGGCCTCGTCGCCGGGTGAGTTCACCCATTGCTAACCGGCCGTACTCACCCGCGGCGAGCGGTCCCGTCGTGCATGGGGCGAGAGCCCGATGAAGGAGGACCGATGCTGCCCCCGTCCCACTTTCCCGGCGACGAACTCGACCGGAGGATCGTCGCGCATCTGCTCGACCACTCGCGCGCCACGTTCTCCGATATCGGAGCCGATGTCGGCCTTTCGGCCTCGGCGGTGAAACGGCGTGTCGATCGATTGCGCGACAGGGGAGTGATCCTCGGCTTCACCACGATGGTGGATCGCGGCCACGGAAGTCCGCGGACCGAGGCCTATGTGGAGCTCTACTGCGCGGAGCGGACCTCCCGCGCGGATATCCGCCGCGCCATGGAGCGTCATCCGGAGGTCGCCGAGATCTGCGTCGTCGCCGGAGCGCCGAGCGCCGTGGTCCGGCTCTGCACCGAAGACCTCGAACACCTCGAACGGACGCTGGAAAGCATCCGGCTCGAACCCGACGTCCTGCGGACCCGCAGCGTCATCGTTCTGTCGCGGCTCATCGAGCGGCACACGCGAAGGGACCGCACGCGGGCGGACGCTCCCCGGGCGGGTGCGAAGCGGTGAGCGTCCGGACCTGATAGTGAACCGGCCCATGAATTGCCCGTACTTCACTACGAGACCTGAAGTCCGCGCCCTTTGCCGCGGGCTCGTCCTGCCCGGTTCACTCAGCCTGCTCAGTTCACTCAGCCTGCCCAATTCGGGAGAGCGGAAATGCCCGTTAGCGATGAACAGATTCGTCCGGCGGAATCGGGAGACGGCACCGAATGGCGCCGTTCGGCCGCCTGCCGCGATGTCGATCCCGAGGTCTTCTTTCCTGCCGCCGCCTCCGATTCCGCGCCCGACGCGGCGTCCGACGGCAAGCGCCGGATAGCCCAGGCCAAGGCCGTCTGCGCTGGATGCCCCGTGCAGCAGGAGTGCCGCCGAGAAGCGATCGAACGTCGCGAACCCGTCGGGATATGGGGCGGGACGACCCCCCAACAGCGCGCGGCCCTCCGCCGCAAGCAGCGCCGTTCGAAGGCCGGGCAGGCGGCCCGGCAGCCGGGGACCCGGGAGACCGTCCTGCTCGGGGACCGGATCCACCGGGCCGAACGGAGCGGCGCGCGATCGCCCGCGGACGAGCCGGCCGCCTGCGCCCGCCCGCCCTCCGGCGGGGCCCGGTGAACGGACGATGACCACGACGGCCGGACGAAGCGACCGGGCGGCCGGTCTCCCCTCGGGCTGGGCGGCCGATCCGATCCAGGCCGGGTTCCTGCTCTATGACAGGCCGCCCACTCCGGAACTGCGGGACGAGATGTCGCGGATCCCCGGCGACCCGTCGCGCCCGATCCTCGCCGTGCAAGGGTCCGGGTCCCGCGGGTCGGCGCTGGAGGCCGCGGCCGCCGCCTTCGCGGCCATGCCCGCCCTCGGCCGTCCGGACCCGGGCGACGGGCCGCGTCCGGTGCGGCTGCTGCTCCCGGAACTGGCGCCGCGGCACGCCCAGCGGCTGGCCGAGCGCCACTCCCTCGACCTGATCGCCACGTCGGGCCTGCTCAAAGTCCATCCCGCATGCGTGGTCACCTGGGGTTTCAGTGAGAACAAGCCCGCCGCGTACTGGCAGTGGCACCGGTACGTCCCCGGCGGCCGGCCCCGGCCCGCGGGCGCGGTGTACCCGAGCCCCCGCTGGGACACCGCGATGGCGGGCGCGGATACCGAGATCCCGCTCCGCGGCCTCGGCATGACCGCCGGCCGTATCGCCGCCGGCCTCACCGTGTACCGGGACGAGTCGTCCGCGGCCGGCTTCCTCCGGCGCGCGGCGGGCCTGCGGCCCGACCCTGAACGGCCCACCGTCGCCATCGCGCCCACCGTGGCCGGATCGGCCGTGCCGGCCGTCCTGGAGTCGCTGCTCGGGACGCTGCCCGCGGCGGCGACCCGTAGCCTGCGGCTCGCGTGGCCGGGGGCGATGTCGCGCGGGGCGCGTCCGGGCCTGGCGGAGCTGTGCCGCCGGCACGGGATCGAGATCGTCGCGCCCGACACGGCGCTCGTCCAGGACCCCGGGTCGGGCGCCCTCCTCGCGTGGGGCCCGCAGGGGCTCGGCAGGTGGCTCCGCATGTCGTCCGGGGGGCATGCGGAGGCGCTCGGGCCGCTGCACCCCGCGCCTCGATGGCAGCCCCTCGCCCGCGCGACGTTGATCCGGTACTCCGGTGAGGCCGGCGTCGACGAGGTCCCCGCGGGCCTGCGGCTGCGCTGTTCGGACGACCCGGTGACCGCGCGCCTCACCGCCTCGGTGCCGCCCGACGAGGCGCGCGTGACGCTGTTCGCCGACGGGGACGCCGCGCGGTCGGGGGACCGGGCCGTCCTCGAACGCCTCCTCGACCAGCTCCCCGTCTCGCTGGCCCGGTCCTTCCGGCTCGTCATGCACGGGGCCGCCGCCGGTGGGCCGCGGGCGTACGGCCAGTGGCTGGCCAACCGCTACAGCGCCCATGTCACCGTCGCCGACGGCGCACCCGGCGACCCGACGCGGTGGACGGACTTTCGCCTTCAGGAAAGCCCGGCCTTCCCGCCCGCACGCCCGCCCGCCCCCGCTTCCGACCATGAGCGGGCGTCCAAGCCCGCGCACGCGCCGCTGACGGCCGTCCTGCCGCCGCGCCCGCGTCCGCAGGACGTCCTGGTCGCGGGCCATCACCGAGAAGGCGAAGCGACCCCCGCGCCCGTCGAAGCGCCGTCGCATGCCGCCGTCCCGCCGCCGATGACCGCCCCGCCGGTCACACAGTCCCGGTCGCCGGATCCCGTGCCGCGAGCGGAGACCGCGTCGTCGCCGCCCGAGCGGGCGTCCGCGCCCGCGAGCGTGCCGGTGCGGGCCGTGTTCCCCCGGGGCCACCGCAGTACGGCGGAGGAGCGGCGGAGGTTCCGGGAGGAGGGCGGGACCCGGCGCGACACCCACCAGGCCGTCGTGAGCCGGTTGCTGACCGAGCGGCCGGCGCTGCGCGGGGCGCTGTCGCGGGAGCCCGCTGACGCGATCGCGACGGATCTGTCGGCCCTGCGCGCCTATCTGAGCGGTGACCTGCCGGATCTCGATCCCGCGCTGCGGTCGGGCGAGCCCGGCGAGCGCGCCGCCGAGGCCGCGTGCGTCATCTCGGCGCTGCGCCTCCTCACGGCCGAGCGGGGACCGGTCTTCCGGACCGCGGATCTCGGCGGGCCGCGGGCGGCGGGTTACGTGCCGGGGCAGGTGCTGGTGGAACCCGCGTTCGTACGGGCCACCGGCAGGGCGCCCGCGCGCCAGGGCGACACGCTGTTCGCGGTGTGGTCGCGGACGGCGCGCCGGATCGGCCTGCTGGACGCCGGCGACGATCCGGGCGAGGTGCTCTTCGCGGCCGGGTCGCTGTTCGCCGTCCTCGCCGTGGACCAGGGCGCCCGCCGAGTGGTCTACCTCGACGAGCGGATCCGGGTGGACGCTCCGGCCGATCCCGCGAAGAGCGGCCCGGCGACACTGGAGCGGCTCCGCGCGGCGGTGGCCGGGCATGCCGAGCCGCCCGCGCCGGACGCGCCCGCGGCGGACGGGTTCGCCCTGTGCCTCGATGACGCCGGCCGCCGCTTCACATCCGCCCGGATCAGCGCCGACGAACGTCCGTGACCTATCGACTGACCGATCGAGAGGAGCATCGCCATGCCCTTCAGTGTGCGCCGCGCGGTCGTGGCGGTGCCCGTCCTGCTCGTCGCCGGAGCGCCCCTGCTCGGCGTGGGCGTCGGCGCGGCCGCCGGGACCGCCCCGCGGATCGGCGGATGCGCCGAACCGGCCGCCGACCGGTCGGCGGAGACCCCTTGGGCGCAACAGGCCCTCGCCCCCGAGCGGGCCTGGAATCTGACCCGGGGAGAGGGGATCGTGGTCGCGGTCCTCGGCACCGGGGCGGACGGCGACGTCCCGCAGTTGCGCGGACGGGTGCGCCCGGGCCGGGACGTGACGTCCGGGGGCCGCGCCGACGACGACTGCGCCGGGTCGGGAACGTTCGCGGCGGGCATCGTCGCCGCGCGACCCGTCACGGGCGTGGGCTTCGCGGGCGTGGCCCCCGGCGCGACGGTCCTTCCGGTGCGCGTCGCGCGGGACGGCGAGGAGCCGACCGCGACCGGGCTCGCGGCCGGGATCGACGCGGCCGTCGCGGGCGGAGCGAAGGTGATCTCGGTGGCGGTCCCGCCGGTCGCGGGGAACGCGCGGCTCGCCCGCGCGGTGGCGGATGCGGCGGCGCGGGACGTGCTGGTGGTGGCCCCGGCCCTCGACGACCGCGCCGCGGCCGGACCCGACCGGGACGCGGCCTCCAGGCGGCACCCGGCGGCCTACCCGGCCGTCGTCGCCGTCGCCGGTACCGACCAGGCCGGGACGCCCGTCGGCGCGGCGCCGGGCGGGGCTCCGGCCGGGTCCGGGAGCGCCGCGGGCGACCGGTCCGCGGCGCGGGTGGATCTGGCGGCACCGGCCGCGGACCTGGTGGGCCTCGGCGTTCGCGGGCCTGGGCAGGTGGCGGATTCGGGCGGGGAGTACGCGGCGGCCTACGTCGCGGGGACGGCCGCGCTGGTCCGGGCCTACCGTCCCGAGGAGTCGGCGGCGCGGGTGAAGCGCCGTCTGCTCGACACCGCCACCCGTCCGGGCGCACGGGTCCCCGACCCCGGTGTCGGATGGGGGACGGTCAACCCGGTGGACGCGGTCGGCGCGGTGATCCCCGGCGAGCGGGCGGCGGGACGGGCGCCGTCCGTGGCCCTGCCGGAGCGCGTGCCGGCGGACGAGCGGGCCGTCGACCGGGCGCTCACGCTGGTCATGGTGGTCAGCGGGGCGGTCGTGGTGGTGGGCGTCGTCGCCGCGGTGGTCCGATCGGGACGCGGGCAGGGCTGGCGGCCGGGTGGACGCGACGCGGCCGGGACCGGACGCGAAGACACCGTTCCGCAACGGAACGAGCGTGGCGCGCAACAATTGTTCGACAGCAGAGAAAGGTTCCCTTCGTAGGCTGTCGAGCGTCGACAAAAATGGCGCGAAAAGGCAACGCCTTTCCGGAGACGTGGATTTTCCACGATCAGTGAGATTCTGGCGACGGCGTCATCGTGTCGTACCTGGAATAGGTGCGGAACAACAAGGCTCTCGCCTGGACCACCGCACCCGCGGCCTCTACTCCCGATTCCGTCCGTCGCCTGGTGAACCGCGGCGTCGCCGGTGCGTAGTTCCAGGTGGTCTGCCGGGGAACGCACGCCCAGCGGCGCCGCGCGCAGACCGTCCGCGGGCCGTCCGCGGTTTCGTCCGTAGAACCGTTTCCCCGATGGGGGTGGGTTGATGTCGGTCCTGGTCGTGGCATCCGGGCATCCGCACTGCTACGCGACCGTCGCCGAGGCGGTCGCGATGGCCCCCGCCGGAGGCGTGGTCCGCGTCTCGCCCGGCCGGTACGAGGAGACGGTCGTCGTGGACCGGAACGTGACGATCGTCGCCGACGGCGGGCGCGGCGCGGTGGAGCTCGCGGGCCCCGCCGACGGCAGCGCCGTGGTGGTGGCGGCCGAGCAGGTGGTGCTGGAGGGGCTCGTCCTGCGCGGCGCGGCCGAGCATCCCGCGCTGGACGTGCCCCTCGGCGCGGGCACGGTCCGCGACTGCGAGGTCATCGGCGCGGCCTGGTCCGCCGTGCTGGTCAGGGCGCGGGGCGAGCTCCGCATGGCGGACTGCCGGGTGACCAACCCCGAAGGCGCGGGCGTCGTCGCCGTCGACTCCGGCACCGGGACGGTGGAGCGCACCGTGATCGAGGCGGTGGGCAGCTCGGCGGTCGTCGTCGCCGACCGCGCCGACCTGCGCGTCCGGCTGTCCCGGCTGCGCGCCGCCGGGGGCAACGCGGTGTGCGCGACGGGCAGCGCCCGGGGCGTCGTCGAGGAGTGCGAACTGTCGGAGGCGGACCGGCCCGCGGTCGCCCTGGAACAGCACAGCTCCACCTCGATCGTGCGCTGCACCATCCGCGACACCTCCGGCATCGGCGTGTACGTCGCCAGCGACGGCGCCCCGCTGATCGAGGACTGCACGGTGCTCGGCACGGGCTCGCACGGCGTCGCCCTGGGGGCGGGCGCGGCGCCGACCCTTCGCGGCTGCCGCATCTCGGGCGCCGCCGGCCACGGGGTCCAGGTGACCGACCGGGCGAAGGGCACCTTCGAGGACCTCGACATCACCGGCGCGCAGGGGGCGGCGATCTGGGTGGACGGCGGAAGCCAGCCGTCCTTCTCCGACGTCCGTGTCCGGGACTGCGCCGACGTGGCGGTGGCGGTGCTCGACGACTCGGGCGGAGAGTTCCTCAAGCTGGACATAGACGCCTGCCACTCCTACGGCGTCGGCGTCAAGAACGGCGCGAGCCCGACGCTGCGGCGCAGCACCGTGCGCGGCTGCGCCGGCCACGGGATCGTCGTGGTCGACGGGGGACGCGGCCGGATCGAGGACTGCGAGATCGGCGGGAACGGCGGCACCGGGCTCGTCGTGGGCGCGGACGCGCGGTTCGAGGCGGGCGGCACGAGCTTCACCCGGGGGGACGGGCCCGCCGTCGAGGTCACCGCCGGGGGCGCGGTCGCGCTTCGGGAATGCGATCTGTCGGCGCGGACCGGCGTGGTCGTCGGCGATGACGGGGAGGCCGCGCTGACCCGCTGCCGAGTGCACGACTGCGAGGGCCCGGGGCTGCGCTTCGGCGCGCGGGCGCGGGGCACCGTCAGCGATTCGGAGGTCTTCGGCAACGGTGCGGACGGGGTGGTCGTGGAGGCCGCCGAATCGGTCTCGGTGACCCGATGCCTGGTCCGCGACAACGCCGGGTCCGGACTGCGCCAGACCTCGCCGGACGCGCGGCTGACCGTCGAGGATCTGACCAGCCGGGGCAACGGTCGCCCCGACGCCTACGGCACCGCCGCCGCGGGCGGGACCGGCCCCGGCGGGCCCGGGACGGCGGGCGCCGATCCCGAGGCGGCGGGCGCCCGGCCGTCCGGCGACCCGGGCGGCGGCGCCGAGACCCTGGCCGCGCTGCAGGCGGAACTGGCCGGCCTCATCGGCCTGGACGGCGTGAAGAAGGAGGTCGCCACCCTCATCAGCCTGATCAACCTGGCCAGGCGCCGGGAGGAGATGGGCCTGCCCGTCCCGCCGATGAGCCGGCACCTGGTCTTCACCGGAGGGCCCGGCACCGGCAAGACCACCGTCGCCCGGCTGTACGGGCGGATCCTGGCGGCGCTCGGGCTGCTGCGCTCCGGGCACGTCGTGGAGGTCGCCCGCGCCGACCTGGTCGCGCAGATCGTCGGGGGTACGGCGATCAAGACGACGGAGGTCGTGCGGAGCGCGCTCGGCGGGGTGCTCTTCATCGACGAGGCCTACGCGCTGTCGGCGGGGGGCGAGGGCGGCACCGGGCCCGACTTCGGCCGCGAGGCCGTCGACGCCCTGGTCAAGCTGATGGAGGACCACCGCGCCGACCTGGTGGTGATCGTGGCGGGCTACTCCCACGAGATGCGCGGGTTCCTCGACTCCAACCCGGGACTGGCCTCCAGGTTCAGCCGCACGATCGAGTTCGCCGACTACTCCGGCGCCGAGCTGGTGACGATCGTCGAGGCGATGTGCGAGCGGCACCGCTTCGAGCTGGACGAGAGCGCCCGCCGGGCGCTGCTGGAGCGGTTCGACCGGATGCGCCGCGACGCCTCGTTCGGCAACGCGCGGGCCGCCCGGAAGACGTTCGAGGGGATGGTCGACCGGCAGGCGCGGCGGCTGGCCGAGAGCACCGAGCTCACCCCCGGCGACCTGACCCGCCTGCTTCCCGAGGACGTCGGCGAGGCCCCCGGCTCCGGAGTGGCCGCCGGGGCCCGCGCCCAGGGCGAGGACCTGGAGACGCTGCTGGAAACGCTCGCCGGGATGGTCGGCCTCGCCCAGGTCAAGCAGGAGGTCACCGGTCTGGTCGACCTGCTGCGGACGGCGCGGCGGCGCAGGGAGGCGGGGCTTCCGGCCCCCTCGCTGAGCCGCCACCTGGTGTTCTCGGGGCCGCCCGGTACCGGCAAGACCACCGTCGCGCGGCTCTACGGGCGGCTGCTGGCGGCGATGGGCGTGCTGGCCGCCGGCCACGTCACCGAGGTCGCCCGCGCCGACCTGGTCGGCCAGTACCGCGGCCAGACCGCCATCAAGACCAAGGAGGTCTTCGACCGGGCCCGCGGCGGCGTGCTGTTCATCGACGAGGCGTACACCCTGACGCCCAAGGGCGCCGACGAGGCCGACTTCGGCCGGGAGGCCGTGGACACGCTGGTGAAGCTGATGGAGGACCACCGCGAGGAGACCGTCGTCATCGTCGCGGGCTACACCGGCCGCATGCGGCGCTTCCTGGAGTCCAACCCGGGGCTCGGGTCCCGCTTCACCCACCGCATCGAGTTCCCGGACTACAGCCCGGAGGAGATGGTCACCATCACCCAGCAGCACGCGGGCGCGGCCGGCTACGAACTCGCGCCGGAGACCGTGCGCGGGCTGCTGGGGCACTACGTGCGGCTGCCGGTGGACGAGCCGCACGGCAACGGCCGCTACTGCCGCCAGGTGATGGACGGAATGGTCGCCCGGCACGCC
The DNA here is from genome assembly GCF_008085905.1 of Actinomadura syzygii. Classification (GTDB taxonomy): domain Bacteria; phylum Actinomycetota; class Actinomycetes; order Streptosporangiales; family Streptosporangiaceae; genus Spirillospora; species Spirillospora syzygii. The sequence continues at coordinate 471,848 of NZ_VSFF01000011.1, forward strand.
ACCCGTGTGAGCCGGCTGGCCGATCCGACGCCCGACGACCTCCGCGTCATCCTCCCGGGAGATCTGCCCGGCTGATTCGCGCGCCGGCACCGAGAACGGCGGAACGGCGGCAGGCCGATCCGCCGTGAACCCAAGTACGAGCAGTAGTGACGACCACGCCATTTCATGGCGGCAAGGGGATGCTGGGAAATGTTGAAAAGGTTGGCGATGAAGTCCGTATTACTCGTCCTCGGTTTCGCCGGGGGGCTCGCTCTCGCCCCCTTGCAGGCCGCCGGGCCGGTTCCCGTCCACGCGGTCCTGGCGGCGGCCGCGGACGTGAAGTACTACGTGGTGGCCCGGCCGCGGGACGGGAGACCGGAGTTCCTGTACGACATCGCTCGGCGGACGCTGCGCGACGGTGCCCGCGCCGAGGAGATCTTCGAGCTGAACAAGGGCCGGCCGCAGCCGGGCGGCGGACGCCTGACCAGCCCGGAGACCATCGAGCCCGGCTGGGTTCTGGTCCTGCCCGCCGACGCGGCCGGGCCGGGCGTGCGCACGGGCGAACCGTCCGCGTCCGGCGTGCCCGCCGCGCCGCCCGGGGCCGAGGCCGCTCGGGCCGACGGTCCGCTCTGCTCGCTGCCGGTCGTCCCGGCGCTGGCGGCGGGCGCCGGGACGTTCATCGGGGTCGTCCTCCTGATGGGCGGGATCACCTCGGTGCGCGCCAAGCGGCGGATCACCGGCGGCGCACGGCGGCGTCGCGCCGAAGAGCACGAGACCGCCGCCGCCCGCGAGGCCGTCGACACCGGCTTCTGGGGCCGGGACGACGAGGCGGACGACTCCGGACGCCGCCTGTTCCGCCGGCGCCGGACCGAGCCCCCGGACGACGCCTGGCCCCAGCAGAACGACGCATGGCCCCAGGAGAATGACGCCTGGCACCGGGAGAACGACGCCTGGCACCGGGCGAACGCGTCGGGATTCTGGCCGCCGGAGGGGGAGAACATCCGGCGCCCGGAGTCGCCGGAGCTCTGGGCCCTGCCCCGTGCCGCCGCCCGGCCGCGCCCGGGCCGCGACGGACACGACGGCCCGCCGCCGCGCTCAGACCCCTTCGGCCGGCCCGACCCGGCCCCGCCCGCCGCGCCGCCGGCGGCGGAGTTGACGATGCCCGACCTTCCCCCGCTGGTCGAGTACGAGGTGGGCTTCGGCGACGACCTGGTGGCGCTCGCCGTCAGCGGACACGCCAAGGCGACGTTCTGGCGGCCGCTGCCGCACGACGTGCCGGACGGTCTGGCCGTGGTCTGCCTCGGGGCCGCGTCCAGGGGCTGCCTGTTCCTCGACCTCGGCGCCGTCTCGGGCACCGTCGGGATCAAGGGGCCCGCCGACGCCGTGGCCCGCCTCGCCGAGGCGCTGGTCCACCAGTTGTCCACCGATGCCGGGCATGCCTCCGTCGCGCTGGTCGGCGAGGTCCTGGCGGAGATGCCGGACGGCCCGAGGGTGAGCCGGGTCCGGGCGCTGAGCGCCCTCGCCCCCGGCGGCGGGCGCGGCCCGGTCGTCGCCGTGATGTCGGCGGAGAGCGCCGCCGAGCCCGACCCGCCCGGCGGGCCGTGGATCGTCCGGTTGCGGCTCGGCGGAGCGGGGGCGTCCTGCCTGATGACCGTGACCCCGAACCGCGTCCCGCGCGCGCGGTCGGCCCCGGACCCGCAGGAGACGCGGGCATGAGCGGCGGAACCGGGCTTCCGAAGGGGGAGAGCGGAGCGGACGAGGCGCGGTCGGAGGCATGCCACGAGATGCTGCTGCGGCTGGCCGCCAGGGCCCCGGTCCCGTTGGTCGCGCGGGCCCGGAGCCTGGCGGCCCGGGGGCGCCCGGGGGAGATGGCGCGGGCCGTCACGCTCGCGGCCCTGCAGCAGCGGATCCCGCTGACGTTCGAGGACGTCGAGGTGCTGGCCGAGCTGCTGGAGGAGGCCGGGGCGGACCCGGCGATCCTGGCGCAGGCCGAGCAGGGCGGCGACCGGGCCGCCCTGCCCTATCTCTTCGACGCGAGGGCCGGAGGGCCACCGGACGGGGACGGGGGGCGGGATCCGGACCCGGCGGCCGTGCGGTGGGCCGCCGCGGAACCGGGCGTGATCGGCCTGTGGCGGGCGTGGCGGGTCCCGGCCGACGGCGCGCCGTGGCCGCCGCCGCGCCGCGTGTACGTCGCGGAGACGACCGCCGCCGATCCGGTGGCGGCCACGGGGAGCCTGCAGGACGCGCTGGCGGCCGCGGGCGAGCGCGAGCCGTCGGCCGAGGTGTACCGGACCGGCCGCGAGTTGCCCCTCTACCAGCGGCTGGCCCGCGGCCACGGCGAGCTGATCTGGGCGGCCGACGACGCTCCGGTCCAGGTCGCGGGCACCTTCGGCGAGATCGATCCGGAGACCGGCCCCCGCTACCGGGACGGCCACGCCCGGATCCACGACGCGGTGGAGCGCGACCGGCTGCTGGCCTATCTGCGTTCCGCGGCACCACTGATGATCACCAAGGCGCGGCTGGACGACGTCGTGGACACCGCCCGGAGAGCCGTGGTGCCGATGAGCTTCCGCACCGACGGCCACTGGATCTGGACCGACGCCGTCGCCTATTACCTGGCGGAGCACAGGCTGTCACCCGACCCCGGGCTGCTCGCCCACATTCGCAACCGGAACTACGCGCCGCCGGTGCCCGACGGCGTCCGCATGCACCGGGCCCTCCAAGAGCTCCTGGAACCGGTAGGGACGCCGGGTCCGTCCCGGAGCGCTCGGGAGCCCGCCGCCCACGAGCCCACTGGGTCCGCCCGTCCGGAAACGCGGCGGAACCCGTGAACCCGCCCCTGGAAGACCGCGTAGCTACGGGCGCAGACACCTTCGACCGGCCTGGAGAAGGCCAGAACAGAGGCGGTGAGACATGGCGGCAGGCGACCTGAAGATCACCGACAGCGCCGCGATGGGAGATGCGGCGAACAAGATCGACCAGCACATCGACGTGCTGGCGGCGATCCGCAAGGACATGCTCCGCACGCTTGAGGACCTCGGGGCCAGCTTCGAGTCCGGGGCGGCCAACAAGCACCTGGGCGCGATGTTCGCCTGGGACGCCAAGTACCACCGGATCATCGAGGCGCTGATCGCCGTGAAGATCACGATGGGCGGCAACAAGGACGCCAACGACCAGCGGGAGCTGGACAACAGCACCCATGCCGACGCCGCGGCCGCCGAGGTCGAGGCGCTCCGCCTGCCGGTCTGACCGGCGGGCCCCCAGTCGACGAACGGCCGGTGAGCCCGGCCGGGAAGGAGAACGATCATGCCACCCGCTGACGGACGGATGCGGATGCAGCGCGTGATGATGGACGACATCACCACGAGGATGGACAACGCCGCCACCCAGATCCAGCAGACGCTCACCAACATGGACCGGGATATCAAGCTGCTCCTGGGCGACGAGAACTGGCAGGGCACGGAGCGGCAGGAGTACGACACCCAGCAGCTCATCTGGAACCAGTCCGCCGCGCAGATGCACGGCGCCGCCGTCACCGGCGGCGCCACCCTGCAGAGGATGGTGGAGAACGTGGACGTGACCGAGGCCGTCAACAGGAAGGCCTGGCAGAACGTCTACGGCTGACCGGCGGCCCGGGGCCGAGCGCGAGCCGCACCAGGCCGGGCAGGCCGGCGCGGCTCGCCGACAGGGGCCGGCGCGGGTGGCGAACGGCGCCCGCGCCGGCCTTTCGCCGCACGTCCCGCGAAGGGGGAGTCATGGCAGCGAAGGACAAGGAGATCCAGGTCACGCCGCAGGCGCTGCGCAATTTCGCGAAGATGCTGCGCGACCAGATCCCGTCGATCGAGGACGCCCAGAACAGGATCAACCAGGTCGACGTCACGGCCGGGAACTTCAAGGACGCCAACCTGCTGCGCGACCTGATCGGCTGGGGGCAGCAGGGACGGGCCGACCAGTACTCCGCGCACCTGGCGAGCCTGAAACTGGCCGTCGAGCGGTTCGCGACCGAACTGGACGACATGGCCAAGAAATACGACACCACCGAGGCGCTCAACACCGACCTCGCCGCAAAGGTCGGGGAACTCATCGGGAAGATCGAGCCCCTGCTGCCCGCCGGTCCGGCCGGCTGAGGCCGCGCGCACCGTTCTCCCGCCCGCCCCCTGATTCCGAGAGGGTTGCCATGCCTGATGACAAGGACATTTCGCCGGACGACGACAAGTACGACGGCTGGGACTGGCGCAAGATCAAAATGGCGATCACCGGCTCGGTGAACACCGATTTCCAGACCGCGCAGAACTCGCTCGGCGGCACGTCCAATCCGTCGACGCTCGTCACCGCGGGAGGCCATTTCGACGCGGCCTACACCGCGCTGGACTCCACCTGGCAGAACATGAAGGCCGGGACCGACTCGCTGGTCGGCTTCGACGACCCGCTGTGGAAGGGCGAGGCCGCCACGGCGTTCAAGGGCCTGGCGCTGAAGACCATGGCCTCGGTGAAGGCGCACGCGGATCCGCTGACCGGGCCTCCGTCCTACAAGACGACGCTGGACGACGCGGCCGGCTATCTCACCTGGGCGATCAATACGGTCAACGGACAGGACGCCGAGATGGCGAGGCGCGTCATCGAACGCTGGACGGACGAGCACACGTACACGATCGGCCAGTCGAACGTCACCGACCTGAGCGGGCCGAAACCGTGGCACGACCAGAACGGGACGACGATCGTCCACATCTCCCATTATCCGGAGATGGACAACGAGCTGTCCGTGCAGATGCGGAAAACGATAAACGAGCTCGCGCAGAACTACCGAAAGTCGCGCAACGGAATGCCGGCGCCCGCGGCGCCGCTCCCGCCCGGACCGGGGCCCGGCGGCGGGCTCCCGGACCCCGACAAGGACAAGGACGCCGACAAATACAAGGACGACCTCGACAAGTTCAAGAACAAGGCCAAGAAGGACCTGGACGACCTGAAGAACGAGCAGAAGGACGCGGCCGACGAGTTCGACAAGGCGCAGCAGGAGGCGAAGGAGAAGGCGGCGCTGGACGCCGAGAAGGCCGCCGAGCAGGCCAAGAAGAACCTGCCTGGCCAGGCGTTGCTCGGCGCCCCGGGAAACCCGGGAGCCGATCAGTCGGCGGCTCGGGAGGCGGCCCGGAGGCAGGCCGCGGAGGCGGCCAGGCGCGCCGCCGACGAGGCCGAGCGGAACCTGCCGGGCGTCGGAGCGATCCCGAACCCGGTGGGCCCGAACCTGGTAGGCCCGGGACCGTTCGGGCCCGTCGGCCGGGTGCCGGGCGGCCCGAGGACCGGGAACCTGAGGGGGCCCGGTGGCAGGTCGCTCACGGTTCCGGGGATCAGGTCGCCCAGACTGTCCGATGCTCGGTTGCTGAACAACCTGAAGAAGCTCGGCGTCGCCCCGCCCAACCTGAGCAGGCTCACGTCCGGTGGGCCGCCGCCGGGGTCGGCCGGTCCGCGGGGTGCCAAGCCGGGGGAGGCCGCGTTCGGGGCGAAGGGCCCCGGCGGCCGGACCCGGACGGGCGGCCCCGCGCCCATGGGCGGCGGCATGGGCGCGCCGGGCGGTGCGGGCGGCGGCGAGCAGAACCGCGAGCGCACGACCTGGCTGACCGAGGACGAGGAGATCTGGGGCGCCGAGTCCGAGGCCGGGGCCGGCGTCCTCGGCCGCTGACCGCGCGCCGGACCCGAGGAGGCGGACGATGGCGCCACCGTTCGACGGCGGAGTCTACGCGGACTGGACCTGGCAGCAGGTGCAGGCGGCAGTCCTGGCCGGGACGCCGAAGACGTTCGAGGACGCCGGGAAGCACTTCGCCTATGCCAAGGAGAAGCTCGACGACGTCGCCGCCGCCGGAAAGAAAGGCACCGAGGACCTGACCGGGCCCGGCGGCACCTGGGCGGGACCGGCCTCAGCCGCGTTCACCGGACTGATGAACGAGGTGCTCACCATCGTCGTGGGGCATGCCGACGTGCTCGGCGGGCCGCCGTCCTACCAGAGCGTGCTCGACACCGCCGGTGATGACCTGACCGACGCGCGGACGGCCGTGAAGGAGGCGATGACCCAGGCCGCGCAGGACACCATCGACCGCTACAACGACGACGTGACGGCCTACAACACGGCGGCGACGGCGTACAACTCGGGCAACGGCCCCCCGCCCGGCGACATCGGCCCGGCTCCCTACGTCGAGAACGGCGGCGCCGGGCTCACCGTCGACGTGAGCCGGTATCCGGAGATCGAGGCGGCGCTCGACAAGGAGATGCGGAAGATCATCACCACGCTCGCCGATGCCTACGCCACGGCGGGCGGCCGCCTGACCGACCCCGGCGACGCCCCGCCGCCGAGTCCCGCGGACCTTCCGGGCCCGGCACTGAAGACCGACGTGGACGGCGCGGACGTCGCTCCGCCGGTCGTCCCTCCGCCGGTCGTGCCCCCGCCGGTGGTCCCTCCGCCGGTGGCGCCTCCGCCGGTCGTCCCGGGGACCGCGGCCCCGCCCGCGGTCACCGCCCCGCGGGCGCCCGGGGTGGGCGGCCTGAGCCTGGTCACCGAACCCGGGGCGCTCGACGCCGTCCCGCGGGACGCGGCCGACGCCCCGAAGCTGGTGCCGCTCGATCCCGCCGTGGCCGCTCCGCCGCCGATAACCGCCGGTCTCCAGATCCGTCCGGGGGCCGGGTTCGACGGCGTGCTCGGCGACCGGCCCTACACCGGCCCGAGGGCCGGTGCACGGCCCGGCGGCGTCGCCGCGCCGCCGGGCAGCGCTCCGTCCGGAACGCTCGGCGCGCCGCCCCCTGTCGGTTCGGCCGACCTCGTGCCTCCCGCCGGACTGCTCACCACGGGTCCCTTCCCCCCGGTGGGCGGAACGGCGAACCGGCCGCCGCAGCCCGCCCTGCCCTCAGCGCCGGGTGCGCCGCGGGCTCCGGTGCCGCCGCCGATGCCGCTGGGGGGTGGCTACGGCCTGATGTCGGCCGGTCCCGACGGCACGGGCCGCCGCACGACCGAGGGCGGGCCGATGCCCTTGTCCGGCGAACCGTACGGCGGTGCCGACGACGAACGGGAACGCAGGAACGAGTACGTCGACCGCGACGACGATGCCTGGGGCTCCGCGCCGGGCGCACCGACCCTGGGACGTTGAAGAGGAGAGGACCACCGTGTCATCGGAGAGAGACGGCGGCGCCCGGCGCCGTGCGGTGGAGCCCGGCATCGGGGACCTGCCCGACGTGATCGAGGCCCTGCCCGACATGATCGAGGAGTTCGTCGAGGACTTCGGCAGACGCCGCGGCGAGCTGCGGGAACTGCGGGAGGAGATCAAGAAGGCCCGGACGACGGTGAGCGCGGACCGACGCGTCCTCACCGTCACCGTCGGCCCGCTGGGCGAACTGGTGTCGCTGAGGTTCAACGACGAGAACTACCGCGACCTCGCGCCCACCGACCTGGCCGACCTCATCGTCCGGACCGTCGAGAGGGCGCGTGAGAAGGCCATGGGGAAGATGAGCGAGACGCTGTCCCCCGCACTGCCGCGCGGGTTGGACTGGGACGCGGTCATGAACGGCAGGCTCGACCTGGCCGACATCCTTCCGGAGAACCCTTTCGAGTCCCTCGACCTCGCCGCGTTCCTCGACCGGGACGAGCGCAACGGCCAATAGGCCGCGGCGTCGCCGGGCCGACGCCGCGGCGGGGATCTCAGTGGCCGAGCAGGCGGCGCTCGTCCTGCGTCGGCGAGAGGTCGACGACCCGCACCGTCCCGCGGCGGACCAGCGCGACGGCCTGCGGCGGCAGCATCCGCAGGTCGTCGGCCATCCGCCGGGGCAGCCGGAACGTCCGGCACAGCGCGTCCACGGCCGCCGCCGCGGGCCGGTGGACGACCGTGGCGTCGTGCGCGCCGAGCGGGCCCGCGCCGCCCTCGGCGAGGATCTCGATGGACGTGCACCAGGCGCCGGGCGGCTCGTGCGCCGGCGCTCCCCCGCTGACCAGCAGCCACGGCAGCGGGCACGTCCCCTCCACCGGAGCGGGATCGTCCGGGGGCGCCATCCGGAGCCGGGCCGCGGCGCTCCCGGCGGCACGGGCGACCCGTGCCCAGGCGGCCTCGTCGCCGCCGGCGATCCCGACCGCGGCCCCCGAGCGCAGCGCGCGCAGGACGAGCACCCCGGCCAGCCGTGCGTCCGCGAGCAGCGCGATACGGGTGGGCGCCTCGCGGAAGGCCGGGAGGAGCACGGGTGCCCCCGTCCCGTCGCGGCCGAGCGGGAGGCCGCCGCCGACCATGCGGACGGCCGTGGCGGGCCCGGTCCCGGCCCGGTGGGCGTGCCGCCACGTCACCCGGCCGTCGATCGCACGGGCGAGCGGCAGCGTGGCGAGCATTCCCCGATGGTGCTCGCCGGTCAGCGGGACGAGCCGGGCGCCATGGGAGCGCGCGAGCCTTCGCGCCGCCCTCCGGGCGGCCTCGGCGCGGCCGTGCCCGGCCGAGGTGATCACGCGGACGAGCGCGGTGGCCGTGACCGTCCCGTCCGGCGCCGGGGCCAGCGTGACGGAGAGGACGGTCCCGTGCGCCGGGAGCCCCGCCAGCCCGTCCTGCAACGCGGACAGCCCGGTGCGCGGCCACGTCCGCACCCACAGCACGGTGTGCCGGTGGCGCCCGGCCGACCAGTACCGCCAGCCCTGGTGCGCCGGCCGCTCGGCGGACGGGTCCACCGCCGCGTCGGCCAGCAGCGCCGCGCGCGCCTGCCCGGCATCCATGATCCGCGCCTCCAGGCCCGCCGCGGCGAGCATCTCCACGACGCGGCGGGCGCGCAGCCGCAGCGTGCGCTGGAAGGACGGCACCCGCAACGCCTCGCTGCCCGGACCGGCGGTCCGCGGATCGACGCGCAGCGCGATCCGCACCAGCTCGGAGCGGGGCCGTCCGCCGAGGCCGCCGTGCACCGCGTGCACCAGGACCTGCACGGCGCTCAGGGTGATCTCGTCGCCGTGCAGGACGGACGCCAGCGCGCCCGGGAGCAGATCGGCGGGCCCGATCGCGTCGGCGCCGCACGCTACGGAGATCACGACCGTCCAGGCGCCGCCGTCCTCGATCACACCGATCTTCGACCGAGCGGGCCCGGCCTGGGGGATGCGCAGTTCGGGCAGCAGCGTTCCGCGCAGCGCGGCGAGTCCGGCGTCCGGCGCGGCGTGCGGCGCGAGCGTCGCCCGCACCGGACGGCGGCGCCTGAGCAGCGCCGTCGCGAGCCATTGGTACCCCCAGCGGTGCCCCGCCCGCGTGAGCGTCGCGCCGAGGACCGCGCCGCCGGTCGCGACGAGCGCGGCGCCGGCGGCGCCGGGGCGGTCCAGGCCGTGGGCGACGGCGAGGACGGCGGGCGGCCACGCGGCGATCTGCACCGCGCGCAAGCCGAGCAGCGTGCCGCGGACGGGCAGCGGCCGGGGCACGGCGTCCGCCGTGCGGGCGGCGCCGGGCGGTCCTGTCCTGTGCGCGAGGGGCGCGGCCATCGGATCCTCCACTCCTTGGGGCTGCACGTGCTACGCGCGAGACGAGGTCGGGGTTCAGGCGGCTCACTTGTCGGACGGGTCGATCAGCGGCTCGACATAGCCGTTCCTGATGGTCACGTCGAGGCCCTTGGTCCCGATCTTCCAGAACTGCTCCTCCAGACCGACCTTCGGGTAGTAGACATTGGCGCCGAAGCCGTTGAACACCCCGCGCCCGCCCGCGAACGCGCCCGAGAGCAGCGCCTTCTTCCAGATGAGATTGGGGTCGCCGCCGTGCTGGCCGAAGTCGATCGCGTTCTTGACGGTGTCGTTGACGAAGGACTTCATGAAGTCCTTCGTCCCGTCGTAGATCAGCCATTCCTGCCAGGGCTTCGGGGAGGAGAACCCCTTCAACGGCTGCGCGCCGAAGCCGGCGAGGTTCGTCGGCTCCCACGCGTTCGGTCTCAGCACGCGCCGGCCGCCGGCGATGACCTCCTCGTAGCCGGTGGGCACCCCCTCGTTCCACATGTTGTGGCGCCAGTGCTCCTGGAAACGGCGGACGGGGGACACCTGGCGGAGGGCGTCCCGGGCGTTGTCCAGGTTCTCGACGATGCCCTCCCCCCGGCGCGCCTGGCCGAGCGCGGCGTCCGCCGTGTCGACCCCGGTACGGGCGCGGGCCAGGGCCGTGTCGGCGTTCACCAGCCGCTGCGCGGAATCGTAGCCCGCCTCCTGGGGCATCCAGCCGCGCCGGACGAACTCGTCGATCCGGTCGAAGGCCGCCTCGGCCTGGTCGAACTCCAGCTGGGCGTCGCGCCGCGCGGCGACGGCCTGGCGCTGGGCCCGCCGCGCGTTCCCCGCCTGGCCCAGCGCCCGCCGCGCCGCGACCGGGTCGAGCAGGCCGGCGGCCCGGGCGGCGGCCTCGGCCCGCGCCGCCCGCTGCCGGGCCGCCGCGGCCGCCGGCAGCGGCACGACGGGCCCGCCGTCGGGCCGCGGCCGCGGTCGCGGCCCGATCTTCTTCAACTCGGTCTTGACCTGGTCGCTGAAGGTCTTGAACTCCGGCAGGCCGTCCGTTCCCCGCCTGATGTTGCCGCCCCCGTCGACGACCTTCTTGACGCCGCTGCCCTCGAGCCCGCCGAACAGCCCGCCCCCGGCGAAGGAGACGGCCGCGCTGGTGAAGACCTTCGCCGGATCGATCGGCTCGTTGAGGATCTTGGACGAGGTGACGTTGGTGACGATGTCGGTCACGAAGTCGCGGGAGCCGTCCACCAGGGGACGGCCCCAGTTGATGCTGAACCGCTCCGTGCGCCAGGTCTGCTTGGCCAGCCGCTCCAGCCACAGCCGCGCCCGCGTCATGAACCGCGCCAGGGCGCGCAGCACCGACACGAGGATCTGCACGGCCCGTCCCGCCGTCTCGGCGAGCAGCGTCAGCTCGGCCATCGCGGCGGCGGCCAGGTGGGGGAGCACCGACGCGAGAGCCATGAAGCCGATCGATATCGCGATCTGGATGCCCAACTCCCGCAGGATCCGCAGGACCATGTCGTGTCCCGCGGCGGTATGGCCCTGTGCGTTCCCGACGCTCTGCGCGACCGCGGCCGTGCCCTGGAGGTTGTTCGCCAGGTTCAGCGTGTGCTGCTGGAAGCCCGCCGCGGACGGCGCCTGCCAGTGCGGCGTCGCCGACCCGGCCGACACCTGGCCGGCCTGCTCGGTGAAGTGGTCGCCGAGCGTCAGCCAGTGGCCGGCCTGCTCCCGCTGGGCGGCCGGGTCCCCGCCGGGATGCCTCACCCCCACGGCCGCCAGTGCCCGCGCCGTGGCGTCAGACGGCATTGGCCAGGACGGTCGCGGTCCGCATCCGGTCCTCCTCGGCTTCGTCGTACCGCCGCGCCGTGCGCGCCGCCTCGGCGCCGGACTCCGCCAGCAGATCCCCCGTGTCCCGCAGGTGGTCGTGCATGCCCCAGACCAGGGCTTGATGCTCGCGCTCGGCCTCCGCGCCGGCGTCGGTCTCGCCGTAGGCGGCGGCGGTCCCGGCGGTGAGCCGCGCGGCCTGTTCGTGCAGTGTCGCCGCGCTCCCGTGCAGCGACGCCGACAGCGCTCCGAACCCCGCCGGATCGACGGACAGGTTCCCAGCCATGACGCGGTCTCCTTCGCTGTGCCGTCCGGCGGACCGTCTGCTGCCGCGCCGGACTTCGACAAACGTTTCCAGTGACAATTATCGTACGCTCGCCGCCGCGTAATGGACGTCCAGTCGCCAGGCTTGTGAAAACACGCAACAGATCGCTCCCGATATGCAACGTCGAGCCGCGGCGATCGGGTGAGCCGCTGCATATCATGGGTCCCGTGGCGCGCCGCCCCGACGTCCCCTCCGGTGCGCCGCCTTCCCGTGACCCCGCAGGCGGGAAGGCAGGCGAGGGCCGACGCCGATAATGGCGTCGGCCCTCGCCGGTGTCGCTTCGGTCCGTTCCAGGTACTCTTTTCAAGTAATTCCTGAAACCTTGAACCGTTCCTTCGACATTGCTCGTACGGGTGGTCGGCACGAGATTATCGGTCGGCTCCGGGCGTGCCGCGGTCGAATGCAGGACCCGGTGCCGCGATATCAATGGAGGAACGGTGACGGCGGTAGCCTGCCCGATTCAGGAAAACCCATACGAGCGCGACGCGGCACGGGACGAGCAACTGATCAGGGGCATTCACGACGAGTACGGCAGGATGCTGCTCGCCTACGCGACACGCCTGACCGGGGACCGGGCCGCGGCCGAGGACCTGGTACAGGAGACGCTGATCCGAGCGTGGAAGCACGTCCATATCGTGGCCACCGCCACCATCCCGCTCACGGGCTGGCTGCTGACGATCCTGCGCAACCTGGCGTTCGACCGGGCCCGACGGCAGGCGACCCGGCCGCTGGAAGTGCCCGAACTGCCCGAGGCCGGCTCCGCCGGCGGCGCCGCCGCCGGCGGCGACCACTCCGATCGGGTCGTCGATTCCATCGTGGTCGTCGAGGCGCTGAAATCCCTGCCCGAGCTGCACAGCAGCATGCTCATCGAGGTCTACTACCGGAACCGCTCGGTCGCGGAGGTGGCGAAGCAGTTCCAGATCCCTCAGGGCACGGTCAAGTCACGAACCCACTACGCCCTACGCGCGTTGCGCAATGCTCTGGCTACCCACGGCGAAGAATAAGCCGGGCAGTGTTTTTTGGGTGACCGTTTCGGCCTGCTCTCCCGGTCCCCTGGGAAATGTCGGCGGCGTTGATCCCCAGGAGGCTTCTCGGACGTGCTCCCGTATAAGAATGCAGAGTCATGGAGGAACCGGCCGTGCATGCAGAACGGGACGACATCGACGAAAAAGTCATCGCCCGCCTGGTGGATGACGCCAGAACGACGTATGCCGACATAGGAGACGAGCTCGGGCTTTCCGCGCCGGCCGTGAAACGCCGGGTGGACAGGCTGCGCGAAGTGGGCGTCATCCGAGGTTTCACCGCCGTCGTGGACCTCGACGTCCTCGGTTGGCGGACGGAGGTGTTCGTCGAAATCTACTGCGCGGGAAAGATCTCCTCGGACGATATTCTCAGCACTTTGGAGAGGCATCCGGAGATCGCCGACCTCTGCACGGTCGTGGGCGAGCCCGACGCGATCGTTCGATTGCTCGCCGCCGACACTCGGCATCTGGAAGCAGCCCTGGAACGGATTCGGAGTGAACCTCTCGTGCTACGGACCCGCAGCATCGTCGTCCTTTCCCGGCTGCTGGAACGCCCGCGAGCGTAGGCCCGTCGAGCGTCTCCGCCGCCGGGGGACGGTCGGCGCGCGAGAAAAGCGCTCGGCACGGTGCGGTCAGTGCCGAGCGCCATGGGGCTACTGGGGTCATGCTGCGCACCGCGCGCAGGGGTCAGGCGGGCGGGAGGCCGAGGGCTCGGGCGATCAGCATTCGCTGGACCTCGGACGTTCCCTCGCCGACTTCGAGGATCTTCGCGTCCCGGTATAGCTTGACGGCCCCCTGCGCCCGAAGGCCGCCCGTCAGATGGAAGCTGACCTGCGAGGATCAACGATCCACTGATGGCAGGCTCAAGTCGATGGACGACCGCTGATGAGGATCTCGGCTGCCGTCTCCCCGATTGGGAGACGTTCGGGAGACAGCCGCCAGCGTTCCCGTTCACGCGGCGAGCAATAGATCGTTCAAGGCCGGTACGAGGGAGGCCGGCGACAGCGCGCGCCGCTGTTCCAGGGTCTGTTCCCACAGCGCTTGGAACCGCTCACGGAGCTGCTGGCGCATGAATGGGGAGACGTGGGCGTAGGTTCCCCCGATGCCTGGCAGCGCGTGGCCGAGGCGGTCATGGGTGAGGACCTTGGAGGTGCCCACGTCGTCCAGCCAGACCCGCTGGGAGTGCCGGAACCCATGGGGCGTCAAGTCCGCGGCGATCGGCAGCCACGACGCGAGTTCCAACTGCTGGACGTGCCCCGCAGCGGCGGCGGCGGCACGGCGAGGCCGGTGCCGCTCAGCGCTCCCATGGGGCCAGATGCAGGGTTCGCCTGCCAGAGCGCCGCACCGAGGACAGTCGACCGCGCGGTCATCCACGATGGGAAGGTCGTAGCGAGGAATACCCTGCACTCTCGGTGGCGACCAGTCGGGCCCGGTGGCGGCAGGCCACGCGGGCCGCAGGGGGCGGCCGGGCCAACCCGGGACCATGTTGACCAGGACCGGCCGGGCCTGGGCGCCTCTAGCCCGGCCAGGCCGCCGTCGGCGGGCGGGATGCACTCCTGCAGCGGCGGGCAACCAGGGGAAGTCGGCATATCCGCGGTGGCCATGATGTCCTCCGCGAGGATTGAGGAACAGGAAGTCTTCGCCCCCACAGGGGCAGCCGCAGGGACCAGTTGAGCCTTTGATCACATGCCGCGCGAACAGTTCCATCAGGAATGGTGGTAGATCCACGGCACCGAAATAGTGCGGGTTATCGTTGCGGTAGGACCCCTCTTTCGGCGCGCGGAGCCCCACCGGTTTGGCCCTGTAGTCGAGCTGTGTTTCTACGGCCAACGTGTCGCCGCGGAGATGGTGGCGCTGCAAGCCCATGAGTTCGCCCCATCGCAACCCGCACCAAGCGCACACCGTCCACATGACGAAGTCGTCGTCCCGCCCGGTCAGCACCGCGCATCGTTCGGCGATCAGCAGCGCTTGAAGCGGAGTCACCCATGGCCGTGGTTTCTCGGCGTCTTTGGCGCGCTGATCCACCATCTTGCCTCGTCGGCGGCGCCGGGCCGCGGCGTTGACGTCGAGCAGTCCTCCTTCGCAGGCGTCCCCGAGGATGGTGGACAACAGATTCCGAGCGTTATCCACCGTGCTACGGGCATACCGGCGACGGAGCCCGATGGCCCACGCTTCGATCTCTTCTCGCTCGAAGATCGCGTTGATGGGCAGGTCGCCGAATGTTGGGAGAATCCGCAGCCGCAGGTGCTGTTCGTATCTCTCGAGACTGCGGGCCTCGATGTCCTGCGCGGGAAACCATTTGGTTTCGATCCATGTCCGGAGGGTGATCTCCCCGGCGAAGGGGTTCCTTTCTCCACGGGCTCGGCGCCGCCCGGCCAGAAGGCGTTTCCACTGATCCAGGGTGACGCCTTCGACGGGTGGACCCTCCCACCGGGAGACGAGTTGCCGGATTTGGGCCTCCTTGTCGTTGGCGGCGTTGTAGGCCGCGATCCGGGTGGTGAACGGGTCCCCGTTCTCATCTGCGGACACGGTGCCCCATTGGGGGACGACGCCTGGGGGGTTGCGGTAGCGGCCACGGAAATATCGCCCGCGTTTCTCGACGTAGGCCATTGCGGATGACCGGACGCCTACCTCGATACGGTGGGCACCCGGTTTCTCCTTCCTATCTGAGGGGTCCTAATAGCCAGCGGGGAACATTTCGATCCTCAATAGAGGGATGAGACGGACCTTCAGGCGACGGCTCCTATCCGAAGATCCATGCGGGCAACCGGATTGGGTCCCTGCATGCGGGACTCCTCCGCCCATCGGCTCATGGACAGGGAGAAGCGACGGCGCCGCCCGACATCATGACGGGCATGTCTCGCGACGTCCTGCACCATCGCTACCTCGCTCCCAGCCAGGGATCTCGTCCCCTGCTGTGGGTGGGCCCGGTACCGACGCGGAGACAGGCGACTGGCACACCGATCACGATCGGGGCCTGCTGCCGAGTGCCTCTCCGTACGTGCAGTGTGCTGCGCCAATTGCCTCTCCCTGATGCGCCTGGTGGATGGGCGCCGCTCATCATGCAGGAGGAATGATCGCCACGGGCCGTGCCGTTGCACCGACTTTGATGTCACTCCTCTGGGCTGGGTCGCCATCGCCTGCGATCCCGTCCCATCCACAGGGCCGCCGTCGAACAGGCATTCGACTATTTGTACCATGTCTACCGTTCTGTGACACGGTGCCTGGCGAACGAGGAGGCCGCGGGGAATGCCGCAGACGGCTACGGGGAGGGACGGCGTGCTCATCAGGGATGTCAAGCGGGCCGCAGCCGCTGCGGTTTTGGCCGTCATGGCCGCTCTCGCGCTCTCCGCCTGCGGTGGAAGCGACCTGGACGGCGCGTACTACGACAGGAACGGCAAAATCATCATCGACGGAAGCAGCGTCACTTACCACACGTTCGGGTGCCAAAGCACAGGGAAGAGCGCCGTCGTCATCAACGACAAGGCGAAGAGGACCGGCGAGCTCAACGACGCGGGTGACCAGGTGATCTGGTCGGGTGGAGGCGGCACCGAGGCGATCACCGTCAGCGAGAGCGGCGACACCGTCGACATAGGCGGCAAGCAGTACTCCGCAATGGACGAAAAAGAAGCCATGGACGGGTACAAGCGCATGTGCGGTCAGAATTGAAAGGCAACACCTGCGAGGTCATCCTAGACGAGACGGGCTAAGGCATACTGCGGATCTCGCAAGAGTAAGGCCACCGTCTTGGGGCGGCATCGTCACCTGGCTCCTCGATCTGCTCGCTCACCACCTCTAGCTCTCCGGCTATGTCCTGCGGGTGGCCAGCCGCGGCAGCGTGTCGGGGTTCCCGGTGTCGGTGGCCTGCCGGTAGAGCTGCTCAGCCTCCTCGAGGTCACTGGTCTCTGCTCGCAGTTGGACCAATCCAGTAGCGCGAATGGCTGCCAGGCGCTGGCGGCCTGCCAGTAGAGCCGCTCGCCTTCCTGATGGTCTCCGGTCCGCTGCTGCGGTCGTGCTGGGCTTATCGGCGGGTAGGGGGTCGGGTGGGTATGGCTGGTCCGACCCAGATTGTGGTGATCTGGGATACGTATCGGCCGCCGGCTGCGTCGCCGGGGACGACCAGTTGTGGGCCTTGGGTGTCCAGGTGGTGGTGGTCGACGCTGGTGGCCAGTAGCACGGTGGTGTCGCCGTACTGGGGATCGATTTCGGCCCAGGACAGCACGGCGAGGTGTCCGTCGCGGCCGGTCACGGTGACCAGGAACCGGACTCGGTCCTTGCGGACGGCGGGGTCGAATCGTGGTCGGGCGGCCAGGAGCACGCCCAGCAGGGGTGTGCCGGTGTACTCGTGGCGTTGTGCGCCGAGTCTGCCGCATAAGAATTTCGCGGGCATGGTGTGCTGGGGCATCGCTCGCAGATCGGCCACGGTCAGCGGCGTCGCACGTTCCAGTTCTCCGGTGAGCCGGACCTGCGCGCTCGCTTGCGGGGGGTTGTGTGTGCGATGTGAGTTGGCCGCCATGGTGCCGTGTGGGGTGGTCGGGTGGGGGAGTGGGGCTGAACCTGGTTTGTCCATGGGCGCTCCTTGGGGCACGTGCCAGGTGGGACGACGGCGCGGCCCACTCCCTTGCAAGGATTTCGCATCTGAGGACGGTTGGAAACTATTGCCTGGCAGTTGCATGGCCATACTGGCGCAGAAGGTAGATTCTGCGGGAAGAGGGTGCTGTGGTGGTGTACCGGATCAACGAGGTGAGTGCGGTGCTGGGCGTCAGTTCCGATACCGTGCGCCGCTGGATCGACGCCGGGCGGCTGCCCGCGCATCGGGACCAGGCGGGGCGGCGGGTGGTCGAGGGGGCCGATCTGGCCGCGTTCGCCCGCGCTCAGCACGGGTCGGGGCAGCGTGAGAACTCCACGTCCTCGGCGCGCAACCGGTTGCGCGGCATCGTGACCGAGGTCGTGCGGGACGGGGTGATGGCCCAGGTGGAGATCACCACCGGTCCTTTCCGGCTGGTGTCGCTGATGAGCCGGGAGGCCGCCGACCAGCTCGGTCTGCAGGTCGGTGTGCTCGCCGAGGCCGTGGTCAAGTCCACCAACGTCGTCGTCGAACGCCCGGCCCCCACCTGATCTGGCATCCGCCCCCTGCCGGGCCCATCCCCCTGTTCGAGGAGTTGCTGTGCTGCTCAAGCTCAAGCGCCTGACCACCCACCTCACCGCCCCCAAGAGCACCCGCCCGAGAGGCCACCAGGCCACCGGCCCGGTAACGGCGGTGTCCACCCGGCCGTCCACCTGGCGGTCCACGCGGCTGACAGTCGGGGCGGCTGGGCTGGCTCTGTTCGCGGCGGCCGTTACCGGCTGCGGCGACACCGGTGACAAGGGCGCGGGAGGTTCGGGTGGAGGCGGGAAGACGGTGACGGTGTTCGCGGCGGCGTCGCTGACCGAGTCGTTCACCGCGCTCGGCAAGGCTTTCGAGGGTTCGCATCCGGGGGTGAGGGTCCGGTTCAACTTCGGCGACAGTTCCGCCCTTGCGCAGCAGATCACCCAGGGCGCTCCGGCCGATGTGTTCGCTGCGGCCAGCCCGGCCACGATGAAGACCGTCACCGACGCCCGCCTGACCGACGGGCAACCGCAGACCTTCGTGCGCAACCGGCTCCAGATCGCCACTCCCGCCGACAACCCCGCCAAGGTCACCGGCATCAAGGACCTGGCCGGGCCCAAGGTCAAGGTGGTGCTGTGCGCCCAGCAGGTCCCCTGCGGCGCCGCCGCCACCAAGGCCCTGGCCGCCGCCGGGGTGAAGGTCAAGCCGGTGTCGCTGGAACAGGACGTCAAAGGCGCCCTGAACAAGGTCACCCTCGGTGAGGCAGATGCCGCGCTGGTCTACCGCACCGACGTCAAGGCAGCCGGCGCCAAGGTGCACGGGATCGACTTCCCCGAGGCCGCCAAGGCCATCAACGACTACCCCATCGCCACCCTGGGCAAAGCACCCCAGCCCGCCCTGGCCAAGGAATTCCTTCAACTCGTGCTCTCGGCACAGGGCAAGACGACCCTGACCGCGGCCGGGTTCGAGAGCCCCTAAACCCGACCTCTGACTTCGGGTCCCGCCGCAGGGAACGCCCCGGCGGCGGCCCTCCCTCTCACGCGCAAGGCCGCGTGTACTGCGGACGAGCGCACGCTCCGACGCCACCCCGGTCGAGTTGAACACAGCCCCGCCGCTGAGGTGCCGGGGCTGACCTCTGGCGGCAGATTCTCCTAGACACAACCCGCTACGTCCACGAGGGATCTATGGGCGGACGGCCGGGGCCAAGAACTGGTGATCTGAATCGTCATAGCGCTGCGGGCCCTCGCTCGCTACTCCCAAGAGCAGCTGAGTGAGGCAGCGCCGTGCTGCTTCTCCGCCGCCAAGACCTGGCAGTCACCCGGCCCACCGAACGAGGCGCAGAGCGCGACGCTCTGCATCACGCGACATGATGGGCTTCATAGACGCGGTGGTGTTCTCGAGCGACTGTGACCCCGGGCCTCGCCACCTGGATGCGCCATGCGGGCCGCTGGTCATGGAGAATGCCTGATCCCCTCCTCATCACCGACTCCTCCACGGCGTCGCCGCCGAGCACCGAATGCCTGTCCGGTTCTTGATCGCCACACGCTCACCCATCGTGGAGCGGATACGCGCCGCACGCCGCAGTCAGGACGGGGTCGCTGCCATCGCGGGGGACGCTGCAGTGCGCCGGTGGTGCCCGGAGGCGCTCAGCGAGACCGGGGGACACCTACCTTGCGGTTCTCCGTGCCGCAAGCCTAGGGCCAGGTGGCGTGCAGGCCGGTCGTGAAGAGCGTGTTCAGAGCGTCCTTGCCGATGGCATCGGCGATGGACCTCTCGCATTCCTGGCGTGCCACGGCCAGTTGAGGGACAGTGAAACGGTCACGGCCGCCGTCGTGGCTCCACAGCCGGGTGCTGGTGCCGAGCAGCACCGCGGCGCGTTCGGGGGCACCCTGGGCATGGTTCGCGATCGCGACGACCTCAAGGCTCAGCGCCATGTTCGAGGCGTCGTTGAGCTGTCGGCTCCCGTCGAAGGCCACTCCGGCGTGTTCTGCCGCGGCGGCGTGGTCTTTGGTGAACAGGGCGATGAGCGCATGGATGTAGTGGCCCCAGCAACGGAACTTCAGTTCGCCGCGTCGTGTGCCGTCCTCCCTGAGATCGTCGGCGAGTTCGGTGGCTGCCGGGTAGTCGCCCATGGCGACCCGGGCGAATGCCAGGGCGGCCTTCGACAGCATCCAGACCGCTTCCTGGACGGAGTCCTCCCAAGCCGCCGAAACCAGGTGGACGAGTCGCTCCAGGGCCTGTTCGGGCTTGCCGCCCATGGCCCAGTCGGTGGCCTCGATGTAGTCGGCGGCCCGGACCGCGGTCGGATCGGGCGCGGCGGAACGGCACTCGGCGATGCACATCTGGATGCCGTCCAGATCGCCCTGGAAGTTCATCACGCAGCCCAGGGCCCAGGCCGCCCGGACGCGCAGCGGGCCCGGGACGGTGTGATGGTTCAGCGCCCGTTCCAGGAATTCGCGGCCCTCGCGCTCGAAGTCGCAGGAGATCCAGAAGAACCACAGCGCGCCGGCGAGTTCCAGCGCGCTCGGCCCCGGCTCGTCCAGGCAGGTCCGCATCGCCTTCCTGACCTCGGCGAACTCATCTGCCAGCAGCTGATACCACCCGACCTGCCCCTGACGGGTCCACTCGGGGAAGGCTCGGCGGGCGATGGCGAGGTACCGGTCGCGATGCCGCGCGCGCAGATCGTCGTCCTCGCCGAGTTCGGCGAGCCAGAACGCGCCGTATTCGCGCAGCGCGTCCAGTAACCGGTAGGAGTCGCCGCGCAGGATCAGGACCGATTGGTCGACCAGCCGCTCCAGCACGTCGTCCAGGTTGGTGAGCGGGCCGCCTCCACAGACTTCCTCGGCGGCCTTCCGGGTGAAGGGGCCGGCGAACACCGACGCGCGCGCCCACAGCAGCCGTTCGGCCGGGGTGCACAGCTCATGGCTCCAGCCGATCGCCGTCCACAGGCCGCCGTGCGCGGCGAGCGCCGTGCGAGGTGACATCGCCTCGATCACCACCTCCGACATCGTCTCGGCCTTCGCCTCGGGTGGAACAGCGCGGGGATCGGGCCGGTCGGCGAGGTCTTCGACCGTCCGGTGGAGGAGTTGGGCAGCGGCCAACTCCAGGGCCAAGGGCAGCCCGTCCAGACGGTCGCACAGGGCGCCGACCGCTTCGGCGTTGTCCTGCGTCACCGTAAATTCCGGGACGCATTGCCGGGCCCGCTCGGCGAACAGCCGCACCGAGTCGCCTCCCGTCCTGCCGCCCTGCTCGGCCGGGGTCGGCATCGGCTCCAGTTCGAAGATCACCTCGTCGGCGATGAAGAGCGGTTCGCGGCTGGTGGCCAGGATGCGGGTCTGCGGTGACGCCGCCAGTAACTCGCGGGCGACGAAAGCGCAGCCTTCCAGCAGGTGTTCGCAGGTGTCCAGGATGATGAGGCAACTGCGGCCCGCCAGATGCGCGGCGAGGAGGTCGATCATCGGCCGCGCGGTCTGGTCGCGCACCTTCATCTCCAGCGCGACGGCATTGGGGACATTGGCCGGATCGGACAGTTGGGACAGCGGGATCAGCCACACTCCGTCCGGAAACCGGCCCGCCAGGTCCTCCCCGGTGCGAAGCGCGGTCCGGGTCTTGCCGACGCCGGCGACCCCGGTCACCGTGACCAGGCGGTGCTCCGACAGGAGCCGTCCGATCTCCAGCAGATCGAGAGTTCGCCCGACGAACGTCGGAAGTCCGCGGGGAAGGTTCCCCGGGGGATCGTTGGGCGAAACTTCCATGACCATTTCGACTCCCTTGTGTGATCAGATTGCTACGGATTGTACAAAGGAGTGGTTGTGGAGACCCATAGCTCTCGCATAGTCGGCCGCTGACCTGGTGCGCTGAACTGTGGGTCCGCGACGATGTCGGCCGCCGTGTGGACCGGTGCCACCACCACGTTCGCGCGCAGCAACGCCGCGGTGGCGTGCTCAGCGGTGTGCTCGGCGACCCACTGCCCGACGATCTCATCGATCTCGTCCTGATGCCTGCCCCGCGCGCGGTGGTCGGTGAACCGCTGGTCGTCCGCCAACTTCGGCATGTCCATCGCGGCGCAGAGTCTGCGGAACACGCTGTCCTGGTTGGCGGCCACGATCAGCCACCGGTCGTCGGCGGTGCGGAAGATGTTGGACGGTGCGATCCCCTCGAGCCTGGTGCCCGAGGGGCGGCGCACCCGGCCGAGCCTGTCGTACTCGCCGATGACCGACTCGGTGAGCGCGAGGCACGCCTCGGTCAAGGCGACGTCCACGACCTGCCCGGCGCCGGTCTCGCCCCGGCCGAGGAGGGCGGCCAGGATTCCCTGTACCGCGAACATGCCGGCCAGGGAGTCGCCCAGCGAGATGCCCATGCGCGGGGGCGCCTCCCCGGGATGACCGTTGATCGCGCGGAGTCCGCCCATCGCCTCCGCCGCCGACGCGTACCCGGGGCGCTCCCGGTAGGGACCGGTCTGGCCGTATCCGGAGATGCGGGCCAGGACCAGTCCCGGGTTGTGCTCGCTGAGCCGGTCGTAGCCCAGGTTCCACCGTTCGAGCGTCCCCGGACGGAAGTTCTCGATGACGACGTCGGCGGACTTCACGACCTGAAGCAGCAGGTCGCGGCCTTCCGGCGAGCGCAGGTCCAGGGTGACGCAGCGTTTGTTGCGCGCGTGCACCGTCCACCACAGCCGATGCCCGCGGTAGGACCCCTGGCCGTGATAGATCCAGGTGGCCAGCCTGGCCAGCGGGGAACCGTGAAGACGGCGTAGTAGGCGAATGTGACCGGCACACCGATCAGGCATACCCAGCGGAACCAGCGTGCGACCGCCATTCCCAGGTCCTGAACAACGACTGTGAGGCTAACTTGTCACTCAGATGTTCTGCCGCCTTCGAAGCGGCACCTGGTGAGTGGGCCGGAGGAAAGATCAGTACCGAGACGTGTCCTGGAGATGCCTTTACCCTTCTCCCGTTTCTCGGCAGCGGATTCGTTCCCACGGACTCGATGCCGACCGTCCTGCGCTGGTTCGCCGAATACCAGCCGTTCACGCCCATCATGCAGACCGTCCGGGGCCTTCTGCTCGGAAGCCCCATCGGCAACAACGCCGTCATCGCCATCGCGTGGTGCGCGGGAATCGGCGTCGTCTCCTACCTCTGGGCCAAGCACACCTACAACAAAGCGTGACCGTGAACCGGCCGGAAGGGCCGTCAGACCACCCGGTCTGGCGGCCCTTGGCCGTTTCGGGTGCGGAACGCGCGCCGGTAGTCGGTGGGCGTGACGCCTACATGCCGGGTGAAATGGCGGCGCAGGTTCGCGGCGGAGCCGAGGCCGCTCTGCCCGCTGATCTGGTCGATCGGCAGGTCGGTGGATTCCAGCAGGAGGCGGACGCGCCCAAGCCGCTGGTCGAGCAGCCACCGCGACGGGCTCGTCCCGGCATGGGCCGCGAAGCGGCGGGCGAACGTCGGCGAATTCATCTGGGCTTGCCGGACGAACCAGCTCCGACTCCACGTGCTCCATCGGCAGCGCCGGGACGACCACCATCTCGGCCTCCGCCAGCGCGTCGAACCCGTGCTCGGCAGGCACGCCGAACCCGAACTCGAACCCCACGTCGCCGGGCTCGGCCGCGCAGAGCCGCAGCTCATACCACCCGACCCCGCCCTTGGGCCCGGTCAGCTCGCTGCGGTCCACACCGAACACCTGGCAGGCGATGCCGACCTCGTACAGCGGCATCCCGTCCAGCAGCGCGAGGGCGACCGTGGCCATGGACGCCTCCCGCGGCGGAAGTGGCCGAAAACGTGCGGATATCGATCGGGAGTTCGTGGAGTCGCAGGAAGCCGTCGGGATGCGCGTTATCGGGCAGTTCCACGACGAGGACGACCCGAACCGCTACGTGTGGCTGCGCGGTTTCCGCGACATGGAGGCGCGGAAGGCGGCGCTCACCGACGCTGCGGGATCAACGCGACGGTCAACACCGACAACCGGCTCATGAGCCGGACCAGACTGAGCCAGGAGACGGCGCTGCTTGCTACCGCGCTCGGCGCCGGGCCTGACCAGATCCGCGACTTCCACGTGCGGGCTGCGGAGGCGACCTCCCGCCCCCGCCGAACGTCGGCGGCTGGCAGTCCCGATCTCTCGTTTCGGCGACGGAAACGACGCGCTCTCGACTTAGGGGCGTATTCCTTGATTCGCCTCTGGCCTGAAACGCCGGCGGGGCGTGCTGTCAATTTCGTTCGAATCACCTGATTGACCCACTCTTTAGCTATATCACGGTTTTCAATGACGCTCAGCGAGCATTAACGGCACGTTGGCCGAGGCGGTTGGGTCGGCGTGTGTGTCCAGGGGGCAATCGTGAGTCAGGATGATAGGCGGGGCGCAGGGCAGGGCGCGGCTGGGACGAGGCGCAAACGTAGTGCCGACGGCGGGTCGAGTGAGCTCGTCACGTCCGGCGGCAACACCAGGATCGCTGACGACGTCGTCGCGAAGATCGCCACCATGGCCGCCAGGAAGGTCGGGGGCGTGCACGAGATGGGCGCGGCCATGTCCCGGACACTCGGGTCGGTTCGGGACCGGATGCCGGGCTTGACGGCCGACAGCACGCAGGGTGTGGCCGTGCAGGTCGGTGAGCGTCAGGCGGCCGTCGACATCGATCTAGTCGTGGAGTACGGGCTGTCCATCCCCGAGTTGGCCTCCGCCGTTCGCGCCAACGTCGTCAGCGAGATCGAGCACATGTGCGGCTTGGAGGTCGTCGAGGTGAACATCACCGTGGACGACGTCCACGTGGCCGGTGACGAGCCGGAGGAGCGACCCGAGGAGTCCCGAGTCCGATGATTTCCCCGCCGGACGCGCCGGGCGCGCCCCACCGGCCCTGGGCGGGGGCCGCCGGTGAACCGGGTCCGGTCGGGAGGAGGGGGACGGGCGAGCCGCGGCTCTTGGTAGGGGCACGGCCAGGCGGTCGGCCAGAGGAGAGCCAGCCTGGCGGAAGCGGAAAGATGAGCGACCCGACCAGGGTGGCGTCCAGCCGTGGGGAGCCGCTCGCTCAACTGGCGGAGCGGGTTGCCGAGACGACCATGACGTGCCCGGACGTGCTGGGACTGACGGCCGGTCCGCGCGGCTGGATCGCGACCTATCGCGCAGGGCCCCCGTTGCCGGGCGTCGCCGTTCACGACGCGGTGATCGAGGTGGGGGTGGTCGTCCAGTATGGACGGCCTTTCGCCGAGATCGCCGACGACGTCAGGTGTCTGGTGCGCCCGCTGGCCGGCCGGCGGACGGTGGACGTGCTGATCGGGGACGTGGCCGATGACGGGTGAGCGTTTCGCGGAGCTCAAGGGGAAGACTCAGATGGATGTGAGAGTGCTGTGGTCCCTGGTCGGTCTGGCCTTCGGGGTGGCCCTGGGGTTCGCCGGGGCGTTCGGCGGCGTCGGCGCCTTCTTCCTCGTGCTGTTCCTCGGCGTGCTCGGCTTTGTGGGCGGCCGCGTCATCGAGGGCGATCTTGACCTCAGGGAGATCTTCTCCCCGGGCGGCGCCGGACGGCGGCGGTGACACACCCCGAGCGCGGCAGGACGACGATCCGCGAGCGGGCGGTCGCGCGTATCGTCGTCAAGGCCGCGCAGGAGGTCGAAGAATCGGGCGGTCTCGGCCGGACGATCGTCGGCGTGCCGGTCCCCGGGCGGCGTCCCGCCCGCACCGAGGTACGGGTGACCGGGGACATCGTGACGGCCAAGATGACGCTGTCGGTGGCCTATCCGATGCCCCTGCGCGCCGTTGTCCGCCAGGTGCGCCAGAACGTGCGCGATCGGGTTAAGCAATTGACCGGGCTCACCGTCCGGCAGGTGGACGTCGACGTGGCTGAGCTGAGGAGCCCGGCGCTCGGCGGGAGGACTGTACGGTGACCGCGCCCGCCAGCAACCGGCCAGCGACCGAGCCGCGCACGCGTGCGGGTGGTACGCGCAGGGCCGACCGGGCGGCCAAGCACGCGTTCCGCTCGAGGCGGGTGCTGCCGGCCCTTGCCGGTGCGCTGCTGATGGTGGTGGCCGGCGTGCTGACGGCGATCGAGGTCATCTCGACGACACTGGACCATCCGGCGCGCGTCTTCCCGTACGGGTGGGTGCGGAAGGCGGACTGGAACGACTGGTACGCGCTCGCGATCTTCGCGGTCCTAGCGCTGATCGGCGCCTGCTTCGTGCTGGCCGCCGTGCTGCCGGGCACGTCCCGCGTCGTCCCGCTGCACGGGCGCGACCCGAGCCTGCTGACGGGAGTGAGCAGGCGCGGGCTCAAGCGCCTCGCCGCTGCGGCGGCCGAGGGGGCACCGGGAGTGTCGGGTGTTCGGAGAGTCCGGCTGCGCCGTCGGCGGGTGAGGGTGGTCGCGCAGACACCCGTGCAGGCGCCCGCGGGGTTGGACGAGGGAGTCGCCGAGGCCGTACGCGAGCGGCTCGACCGGCTCGGGCCGCTGCCCGCTCGCTCGGTCGCGGTGCGGATGAAGCACCGGGAGGGGTGATGGACCGCCGTCCAGCGCACGTCAACCGCACCGGCCTGATCTTGCTCGGAGTCTTCCTCGCTGCCGCCGGAACCGGTGGTTTGGCACGAGGCTGGGGTGCCTTCGGAGATGCGCGATCCTCCGCCCCGGTGCTGGAGGAGGCGCGCCGCTTCGCCAATGACCATGGCTGGTTCTGGCCGGCCGTCGCCGCGGCGGCTGTGGTCGTGGCGCTGCTGGGAATGGCCTGGCTGTTCATGCAGATCCGCTCTGGCCGGCTGCGGAGCCTCGCACTGGAGCCGGACGTCGAGGTCGGCATGGCGCGGGTGGAGGCGAAGGCGATCGCGGGCGCGTTGGAAGCCGAGATCGGCGAGTACCCGGGCGTGCGCAAGGTGCGGGCCCGGCTGATCGGCTCGTCCAAGCGGCCCGAACTGCGGCTCGACATCGCCTATGAGCAGGACGCAGACCCAGTCGATCTGCGGCGGCGTATCCGGGACGAGGCCATCCACCGGCTCTGCACCGCCCTCGAACGCGGGACGCTCCCAACTGTGCTGCGGTTGCGACCTCTTCCCGGGATGCGGTCAGCGACCATCATCTGAAACGGGCGATGCTTGGCCACGCACCTTCGGTTGCCGTGATCTCGGTGTTCCGATAGCCGCTATCTGGCGAACACCGCCAGCAGTGCTCCGCGTGGTCTGGATGACCACAGGGGTACCCGCAGCCTGAGACGACCTTGACGATGGCGCCAAGCTGCCCCGGTCCACGGCCTAATCTCCCCGCCGTCGCGCGGACCGCCCGGAGGTCGGCTCGTGGCGACGGCCCGGCGAGCCCGTCACTGAACCGGCCGCGACCCAGGCGCAGGCCGCGCACGCCATCCGCCACACGGCCTGCTGCTGAGCAGTGCGGCTCGTTCGCACGTGTGTGGTCCGTGACCGTAAACGGTCTGGCCCACCCGGCACGGACGGGGCCGCAGTGTATCGACGCGGCTACTGGGCTGCAGGCGCGGGATGGGCGACCAGTCGGGAGAGCAGGCGGCTAGTGGTGAGAGCCATCGCGCAGCGTTCGGCGGCGTAGGTGATGGCCGAAGCGTGATGGTCGGCGGAGAAGTCGGCTGTGGCGTCGGTGACGAAGAACGTCTCGATGTCGCGCATGAACGCTTCGACCGCTGTCATGAGGCAGCCGATGTGGGCATAGATGCCGGTGATGATGAGCTGGTCGCGACCGAGATCGGACAGCACCGTGTCCAGCGGGGTGCGCTGGAAGGCGCTGTAGCGCCATTTGGTGAGCAGGATGTCGGAACCGGTCGGGGCGAGCGGGTCGATGATCTGGGCGGCTTTGGGGTCGGCGGGGATGCCAGCGCCCCAGAAGTCCTGGAGCAGTCCGCGCTGTTGCGCGGTCTGGGCGCCTGGCTGGGCGCTGTACACGACCGGGATTCCGCGGTTGTCGCAGTGAGCGCGCAGAGCGAGGATGTTGGCGAGGAGTTCGGGGATCGGGGATCGGTCGCGGGCGAAGGCGTCGACGAAATAGTTCTGCATGTCGTGGATCAGCAGCACGGCGCGGCTGGACTCGACGGTCCAGGAAACCCGGTTCTCGGGTGCTGCGTCGGGCATCGGGTACGGGGCAATCCGGGGCAGGCCCATGATGACTCCTAAGGGGTGGAGGTGAGGTGTGCGGCCAGAGCCCGGCGCAACTCGCGCTTACTGATCTTTCCGACACCGGTGACCGGGAATCGGGTGACGATCTCAACTCGGTCGGGAATCTTGAAGGAGGCGAGCCCGCGGTCGCGCAAGAACTCCCGCAGCTCGCCGGCGACTGGGGCGACTCCGCGAGGCACCACGACCGCACAGGTCCGTTCGCCGAGAAAGCGATCGGGGACGGCCACCACGGCGGCGTCCTGGACGGCGGGGTGGGCGAGCAGGTGGTTTTCGATCTCTTCGGCGGCGACCTTCTCGCCGCCGCGGTTGATCTGGTCCTTCTCCCGGCCCGCGACGACGAGGTGGCCGGACGGGAGGCGGCGGACGATGTCGCCAGTCCGGTAGAACCCGTCCGGAGTGAACGCGACGGTGTTGTGCTCGGCGGCGCGATAGTAGCCGCGGATGGTGTAGGGCCCTCGAGTGAGCAGTTCGCCGGGCTCCCCGGGCGGGGTCTCGTTCCCGGCGCGGTCGACCACGCGGATCTCGTCGTCGGGGGAAATCGGCCGGCCCTGTGTCGTCAGGTGATACCTCTCTGCTTCACCGGCACGCGTGTAGCAGACCAGACCCTCGGCCATGCCGAAGACCTGCTGGAGGTCGCAGCCGAGGGCACTGCGGACGCGGCCGGCAGCCGCGTCGCTGAACCGGGCCCCGCCGACCTGGAGCACCTGCAGGCTCGACAGATCGTGCGGGGTGGTGCGAGCCGTGTCCATCCACAGCATCGCCAGCGGAGGGACGAGCCCGGTGAGTGTGACTCGCTCGGCCTCGATCAACGGGAACGCGGCGGCGGGCGATGGTTGCGGTGCCATGACGACCCGTCCGCCCGCATGCAAAGTCCCGAAGACACCGGGAGAGCTCATCGGGAAGTTGTGCGCGACGGGCAGCGCGCCCAGGTAAACGGTGCTGGTCGTGACCCCGCAGATCTCGGCGCTCGCGCGGATGCTGTAGAGGTAGTCGTCGTGCGTGCGTGGGATCATCTTCGGGGTCCCGGTGGTGCCGCCCGACAATTGGAACAAGGCCACATCCGCCGGGTCACACACGGGAAAACCGCCGGTGTCGTGGTCGCGCAGTGTGTCGAACGAAGTGAACCCGCAGGCGTCGCCGATGACGATCACGTGTCGCAGTCCGGGCACCTGAGCCCGGACGGCTCCGGCGAGCGGCCGGTAATCGAAGCCTCCGTGCTCGGCCGCCACAATGTAGGCGACCGCCTCCGACTGCCGGGCCAGGTGGACGATCTCGCTCGACCGGTGCGCGGGGAGTGCGAATACGGGGATGGCATCGAGCCGGAACAGCGCGAATGCCGTCTCCAGGAACTCGGCGATGTTCGGCAGTTGGACGATGACCCGGTCGCGCGGGCCGATCCCGAGGCCGCGTAGTCCGGTGGCGAGGCACGACGCCCGCGCGTCGAGGTCGGTGTAGCTCCAGCGCCGTCGTCCGTCGACCACCGCGACGCGGTCGGTGTGCTCGGCGGCGAGCCGGCTAAGCAGGGCGCTGAAGGTCTCCCCGCGCCAGTACCCGGCG
Organism: Actinomadura syzygii; assembly: GCF_008085905.1. Taxonomy (GTDB): domain Bacteria; phylum Actinomycetota; class Actinomycetes; order Streptosporangiales; family Streptosporangiaceae; genus Spirillospora; species Spirillospora syzygii. Next base: position 501,223 of record NZ_VSFF01000011.1, read on the forward strand.
GCGCGATAGCGGGCCGCGGTCTCGTCCGGCCATGGGGTGCAGTAGTCGAGCATCACAGGTCCTGGTCGATGCCGATCGCACGCAAGAACGTGCGGAACTTGGCGGAGGTCTCGGCCAGCTCTGCGTCCGGAACGGAGCCCTCGACGATTCCGGCGCCCGCATAGATGCGGATCTCGTCGTCGGCGACCTCGGCGCAGCGGATCGCGACGGCCCATTCGCCGTCGCCGGACGAGTCGCACCAACCGACGGCGCCGCTGTAGAAGCTGCGGTTGAACGGCTCGATCTCCTGGATGGCGCGCATCGCCAGGCTCCTCGGCGTGCCGCACACCGCCGGAGTCGGGTGCAGTGCCGCCGCCAGATGCAGTGAGGTCACCTCGGGGTCGCGGAGCTGCCCGCGGATCTGCGTCGACAGATGCCACAGCGTCGGCGTCTCGAGCAGCGAGGGCTCGTCCTGGACGTGGAGGTCGTGGCAGAACGGACGCAACCCCTCGGCGACGGCTTCCACGACGACCGCGTGTTCGCGCAGGTCCTTCTCGGAGGCGAGCAGCCGTTCACCCGCGCGGGCGTCAGCGCGGGCGTCGGCGTGTCGCGGCGCCGAACCGGCTAGCGGGTTGGCCGTGACGAGTCCGCCGTCGCGTTGCACGAGCAGTTCGGGGCTCGCGCCGAGCAGCGTCCGGCCGGGCTGCAGGTCCACCGCGAAGACGTAGCCGGCGGGATTGTCGTGGGCGAGGCGCCGCAGCAGCGCCCCGGCCCCCGGGTGCCGGGCACCCTCCAGGTGCAGCGCACGGGCGAGGACGATCTTGCGGATCCGGCTGTCGGCCAGCCGTTCCAGCGCCTCGCCGACGCCGTGCCGGTACACCTCTGGTGAGGGCACGTGCTGGACTTCGGCGAAACCGACCGGCGGTCCCACGGGCGGGGCCGCGGCAGGTGCGGGACCGGTCCACCGAACGGTGCGGGGGACCCGCAGCCGGGCCGGGGTCGAGGGATGGAAGGGCAGGGCGCCGACGACGATCGGCCGCGGCTGCCCCAGGTCCCGGGCCTCGGCGAGCGTCGCGCGGACCCGTCGCGCGACGGCGTCGGCGGGGCTTCGGGGATTGCAGGTCGGGACGACGGCCACGGTGCCCTGGGCGAGCAGCCCATGCGCGGGCGACCGGAAGAAGAAGGATTCCTGGGGCCGGTAGTCGCTCAGGAGGTCGGCGTGGGACTGGGTGAGGATCGTCAAGGAATCGGCTCCGAATCGGCTCCGGGTCAGGCGCGCAGCGCGGCGCCGCCGTCGACGTACAACTCGTGCATGGTGATGTGCCGGGCCTTCTCGGACAGCAGGAAGAGCACCGCCTCGGCGACGTCCCGCGGGTCCGCGACGCGGCCGAGTGGGATGCCGGTGCGAAAGCTCGCCAGGTCGCCCTCGACGACGTCGCCCGCGCCGAGGGCCCGCAGCATCGGGGTGTCAGTGGAGCCGGGCGAGACGATGTTGCAGCGCACGCCGTGCGGGGCCAACTCCAGTCCGAGGCAGCGGGTGAAGTGTGCCGCGGCGGCCTTGGACGCGGCGTAGGCGGCCATCCCGGTCCGCGGGACTCCGCCGGCGTTGGACCCGACCGTGACGATCGCGCCTTGGCCGCGTTCGGCCATCCTGCGGGCGGCGGCGCGGCAGGCCACGAAGACGCCGGTGGTGTTGACGGCAAACGTTGCGGCCCAGTCGTCATCGGTCGTCGACACCACGGGCGAGGGACGCAGCACACCGGCGACGTTGACCAACCCCGTCACCGGACCGAGCCCTGCCTCCACCTTGTCGAGCGCCGCCTCCACGGCGGCTCTGTCGCGGATGTCGACGGTGTGCGCCTGGACGGTGTGGGCCTCGTTGGGCCGCCGTTCCTGCAGGTCGCCGCAGAGTGCGCGGAGGCCGTCCTGGTCGATGTCGAGCGCCGCGACCGGCCGTCCGGCGGACACGAGCGCGGCTACGGTCGCCGCGCCGATCCCGCCGGCGGCACCGGTCACGGCCGTCACGCGGTCGCGCATCACCGCACCCCCGAAATTAGGTCTACCTAACTTAGGTTAGGCAAACCTATATTCCAGAGGGCGTCTCTGGCCGTCAAGAGTGATCTATGCGTCTCTTGGACGCCCTTGACATGGCCCATCCGACTTCGCAGAGTTAGGCAAGCCTTACCTAAGTTCATTGTCTGAGGAGTGACGTGATGGAGCGGACGCCGCTCACCCCGGAACGCATCCGCGCCGACGTCGCCGACGTCCTGAGCGTGCCGCAGGACGAGATCACCGATGAGGTCCAGCTCATCGACCGGGGACTGGACTCGATCCGGCTGATGACGCTCATCGAGCGCTGGCGCGCCGAGGGCGCCGACGTCGAATTGGCCGAATTGGCCGAGCGGCCGACGGTGGCCGACTGGGTCGCCAAGCTCACCCGCTGAGAAGCCCGCGCCGCCGGGGCGCCGTCCCGACGCTCGGCACCTCTGCCGCAGCGCGGCGAACCGAAGAGGAGAACGCGTGAAGACCGAGGAGTACGACGTCGTCGTGGTGGGCGGCGGCCCTGGCGGCTCGACCGCCGCCACTCTCGTGGCCAGACACGGCCACCGGGTGCTCCTGCTGGAAAAGGAGACATTCCCGCGCTACCAGATCGGCGAGTCGCTGCTGCCCGCGACCGTGCACGGCATCTGCCGGCTACTCGGCGTCGAGCAGGAGGTCGAGCGAGCCGGATTCACCGTCAAGCGCGGCGGGAGCTTCCGCTGGGGGACCAACCCCCTCCCGTGGAACTTCCTGTTCGCGCTCTCGCCCGAGATGTCCGGGCCGACGTCGTTCGCCTACCAGGTCGAGCGCATGAAGTTCGATGACATCCTGCTGCGCAACGCCGCGGCCCGGGGCGTCGAGGTCAGGGAGAACGCCTCGGTCGGCGAAGTGCTGTCCGACCAGGAGCGGGTCCGCGGCGTCCGGTACACCGGCGCGTCCGGCCAGGTGCGGGAGGTGCGCGCCCGCCACGTGATCGACGCCTCCGGCAACCGCACCCGCATCAGCGGCGCCGCCGGCGGCGAGCGCGTCTACTCCGAGCACTTCCGCAATCTCGCGCTGTTCGGGTACTTCGAGGGCGGCGGACGGCTGCCCGCCCCGGACTCCGGCAACATCCTGTGCGCCGCGTTCGACGAGGGCTGGCTCTGGTACATCCCGCTGAGCGACACGCTGACCAGTATCGGCGCGGTGATCAGCCACACCGCCGCGCAGGAGGTCCAGGGCGACCAGGACGCCCGAGAGAAGGCGCTGCTCGGATTCATCGACCGCTGCGAGATCGTCCGCGACCTGCTCGGGGACGCCACTCGGGTCACCACCGGTACCTACGGCGAACTGCGCGTCCGCAAGGACTACTCCTACGCCAACACCCGCTTTTGGAGGCCGGGCATGGCGCTGGTCGGCGACGCCGCCTGCTTCATCGATCCGGTGTTCTCCACCGGCGTCCACCTGGCCACCTACGGCGGGCTGCTCGCCGCCCGCTCGATCAACAGCGTGCTGGACGGGAGCGTCCCCGAGGACCGGGCGTTCACCGAGTTCGAGGGCCGCTACCGCCGCGAGTACGGCGTCTTCTACGAGTTCCTGAGCGCCTTCTACGACATGCAGGCCAGCGAGGACACCTACTTCTGGAAGGCCAAGAAGGTCACCTTGTTCGACGCCTCCGCGATGGAGGCGTTCGTGGCCCTGGTCGGCGGCGTCGCATCCGGCGAGGCCGCCCTCACCGACGCCCCGGCGCTCACCGCGCGGTTCGCGGGCTCCTCGCGCGCGCTCGGCGCGGCCGTGGAGGCGACCGGGTCCATGCAGACCGAGTCGGGCGAACGCATGAACCACCTGTTCGGCGTCCCGGCGGTCGCGTCGGTCATGCAGGAGATGAACGACATCCAGCGCCGCGGCGTGCTCGGACGGGCCACGGCGGAGTCACCGCTGCTGCGCGGGGGGCTGGTCCCCTCCGCCGACGGGCTCTCCTGGACCGATCCGGAGACCGATCCGAGGACCGATCCGGCGTGACCGGTTCCGGCATGGGCGCGCGGCTGCGGGCCGACGCGCTGACCCTCGGTTACGACGGCCGCGTCGTCGCCGAGGGGCTCGACCTGGCCGTGCCCGACGGCGAGTTCACCGCCGTCATCGGCCCGAACGCGTGCGGCAAGTCGACGCTGCTGCACGCGCTCGCCCGCATCCTGAAGCCCAAGGCCGGCGCGGTCGTGCTGGACGGCGCGCTCATCACCGCGCTGCCGTCCAAGGAGGTCGCGCGGCGGCTCGGCCTGCTGCCGCAGTCGCCGATCGCCCCGGACGGCATCACCGTCGCCGATCTCGTGGCGCGCGGCAGGCACCCGCACCAGCGGCTGCTGCGGCAGTGGACCGCCGAGGACGACGCGGCGGTCGTCGAGGCCATGGACGCCACCGGCGTCACCGCCCTGGCCCGCCGCCCGGTGGACGAGCTGTCCGGCGGTCAGCGGCAGCGGGTCTGGCTGGCGATGGCACTCGCCCAGCGGACGCCGCTGCTGCTGCTGGACGAGCCGACGACCTACCTCGACGTCGCCCACCAGATCGACATCCTCGACCTGTGCGCCGAGCTGCACGCCGAGCGCGGCCGGACGGTCGTCGCGGTGTTGCACGACCTCAACCAGGCGTTCCGATACGCCACACACCTCGTGGTGATGCGCGACGGGGCGATCGTCGCCGAGGGAGTCCCCGAGGACGTGGTGTCGGCTGACCTGCTCGGCGCCGTGTTCGGGCTGGACTGCCGGGTCGTGCCGGACCCGGAGACGGGCGCGCCGCTGGTCATCCCGCGCGCGCCGAGGCACGGGCGATGGTCCCAGGGCCCGGTTCCCGCCGACGACACCACGGGGGTGAGCGGTGCGCCTGCGTGAACTGCTGATCGACCTTGAGCCGCTGCGGACGGCCCGCGACTTCCGCCGGATCTTCCTCGCCAGGGTCGTCTCGTTGCTCGGCCTCGGCATGGCGGCCGTCGCGCTGTCGGCGCAAGTGTACGACCTGACCGGGTCGTCGTTCGGCGTCGCGGCCAGCAGCATGATCATGAGCGTTGCGGTGCTGGCCGGCTCGCTCGCCGGGGGAGTGCTCGCCGACCGGACCGACCGCCGGACGCTGATCGTCGCCGCGCGGGCACTGGCGGGCCTTGCGTTCCTCGCGCTGGCGGGCAACGCGTTCTCCGACCACCCGAGCATCACGGCGATCTACGCCTGCGTCGCCTGGGACGGCCTCGCCACCGGCGTCAGCGTCACCACGCTGATGGCTGTGACGCCGACGCTCGTCCGCCCCGACCAGTTGCGCGCGGCCGGCGCGCTCGTCTCGCTCACCGGCGACATCGGCGCCATCGCCGCGCCGTTCCTCGGCGGCGTGCTCATCGCGCTGTCCGGGCCGGGTTGGGCGTTCCTCGTCGCCGCCGTCGCGACCGGGATCACGACCGTGCTCGTCGCGCGGGTGCGCCCGCTCCCGCCAGGCGGCGAGGACGACGACGAGGACGACGAGGACTCGGCGGGCCGCTCATCGCCGCTCGCCGGGTTCCGGTTCGCCCTGCGGCACCGCACGGTCGGCGCGCTGCTCGCGCTCGGCCTGGTCACCTCGCTGTTCGCGGTCCCGACCGTGCTGTTCCCCGAGGTGGTCGACAAGCGGCTCGGTGGCGGCGACTTGACGCTCGGCCTCCTCTACACCGCGCCCGCCGCCGGTGCCGTGCTCGCCTCCGCGACGAGCGGATGGATCGGCCGCGTCCGCGCGCCCGGCGCGGTGCTGCTCGCCGCCGTGTTCGCCGGAGGACTCGGCACGGTCGCGTTCGGGCTGAGCGGTCACGTCCTGGCCGCGCTGGCCGCGCTCGCCGTCGTCGGCGCGGCCGGCGTCGTGTACGAGGTGCTGGAGTACGCCCTGGTCCAGCACCACACGCCGGACGGGCTGCGCGGCCGGATCACCAGCGTCGTCACCGCCGAGGAGACCACCGGCGACATCGTCGGCGACATCGAGGCCGCCGCGCTGGCCCGCTGGTTCAACCCGTCCGGCGCGGCCGTGGTCAACGGTGTGGTCTGCGCGGCGGCGGCCGTCCTGGCGGCCGTGTTCGTCCCCGGCCTGCGCCGGGCCGAACTGCCCGCCGACGACGAGGACGACGCCGACGATGAGAACACCGGCCCCGGTGACGCGCCCGGCGGCGATTTCGCGGGCGGCCCGGCCCCCGCCGCACCCCTGTCACACCCCTGAGACGAACGAAGGTGAAACACCCGTGTCCGGCACTCCCTCCAGACCTCGCGCCAGACTGCGCCGCTTCGTCGTCGCCTGCGCCGCCGCGACGCTCGCGTTGACCCTCGTCGCCTGCGGCTCGCCCGGCGACGACGCGACGAGCCAGGCCACGGGCACGTCCGCCCGCACCGTACAGACGCCCGACGGACCGGTTCAGATCCCGGCGAAGCCCAAACGGATCATCGGCCTGTCCTACGCGGCTGCCTGGCTCCTGGACGCGGGCGTGTCGATGGTCGGCGTCACCGACATCGACGAGAACGCCCTCACCGAACAGCAGCGCGCCCAGATCAAGAAAGTGCCCCTCGTCGGGGAGGGCAACGAGCTGAACCTGGAGAAGATCGTCTCACTGTGGCCTGATCTGATCGTCATCTCCGCGCCCAAGCGCGTCACGTTCCCGATCGACAAGCTCAAGCCGATCGCGCCCGTCCTGTCCTACGGCATCGGCGACCCAGACGAACTGCTGCCCACCTCCCTCAAGGTGGACGACGCGGCGGGCCGGGCCGCCGCCGGAGAGCAGACCAAGAAGACCTACACCGACAAGCTCGCGGAGCTGAAAGCGAAGTACGCCGACAAGCTCACCGGGAAGAAGTGGGCGATCGTCAACTCCGGCGAGGCGGGCAAGTTTTCGGTCTACACCGCCTCGTCCTGGCTCGGGATCGTGCTGAAGGACCTCGGCGTCACCTGGGCACCGGTGAAGGGCGTCGACGGCGGCGACTTCTCCTTCGACAAGTCGTTCGAGGAGATCGGCACGCTCGCCGCCGCCGACGTGATCCTCGTGGACGGCGACGAGCCCGGCGGCAGCCCCTCGGCCGAGACCGCGACGCTGCTCGGCCAGCAGAACTGGAAGGCGCTGAAGGCGGCGCGCGACGGCCAGGTCCACCCGATCCGCGGCTTCTTCACCAGCCGGTACCAGGAGGCCGTCCGGATCCTCGGCGACATCGAGTCGTTCCTGCCGTCGCTCTGACCCGTCCATCACGCTTTGGAGCCACCATGTCCATGCGCCCGCACCGCCTCCCGCTGACCGGAGCCCAGGCCGGAGTCTGGTACGCCCAGCGCATCACCCCTTGCAGCCCCGTCTACAACGTCGGCCAGTACGTCCGGATCGACGGTCCGCTCGATCCCGCGGCTCTGGCGGAGGCGCTGCGGCGCTGCCTCACCGAGACGGGCACGCTCACGACCCGGCTCGAAGAGGACGACGGGATCCCGTACCAGCGGCTCGGCGCGACCGCCCCGAGTCCGCTGGAGGTGATCGATGCGCGGGACGAGCCGTCCCCCGAGGAGGCGGCCCTGGCGGCGATGCGCGCGGACATGGGCACACCCGTGGACCTGGTGGCCGGTCCGCTGACACGGTTCGCGTTGTACCGGGTCGGCGACGCTGCCTACCTGTGGTACCAGCGGGTGCACCACGTGCTGCTGGACGCCTACGGGTTCATGCTGCTGTCCCAGCGCACGGCGCGGATCTACACGGCGCTCATGGCGGGCGAGGACCCGGGACCCGCCCCGTTCGGGGACCTCGCCGCCGTGCTCGCCGAGCAGGACGCCTACCGCGCCGGTACCGCGTTCGAGCGCGACCGCGCGTACTGGCGCGGCCGTCTCGCCGACCGGCCCGAGCCGACGTCGTTCGCCGGAGCGTTCGCGCCCGCGTCGCCCTCGTTCCTGCGCGCCGGCGGAACACTGGACCCGGAGGCGACCGAGGCGCTGCTCGCCCTCGCGGACGAGGCCGGCGTCACCTGGTCGGAGGCGGCCCTCGCCGCGTTCGCCGTGCACGCCCACCGCGTCGGCGGAACCTGGGACGTGCTGCTGTCGCTGCCCGCCATGACGCGGCTCGGGTCGGCCGCCGCCCGCGTGCCCACCATGGTCGTCAACGTCCTGCCGCTGCGGTTGGACGTGCGGCCCGCGGCGCCGCTGGGCGATCTGGCCCGGCAGGTCGCGAGCGGCGTGCGCGACCTGCGCCGCCACCAGCGGTACCGGATCGAGGACGTCCGCCGCGACCTGTCCCTCGTCGGCCGCGGGCTGGGCGTCCTCGGCCCGATGGCGAACGTGAAGGCGTTCGACTACGCGCTGGACTTCGCGGGAGTCCCCGCGACGCCGCGCAACCTCGCTGCCGGGCCCGTCGAGGACGTCACCCTTGCGCTCTACCTGGACACCGCGCCGCATCTGAACACGGCACCGCATCTGAACACGGCACTGCGCCGTATCCGGTTCGAGCTGGACGGCAATCCGGCGGTCTACGACGCCGCCGCGCTACAAGGTCACCGCGACGAGTTTGCGACGCTGCTGGACGGTCTCGCGCACGCCGCGCCCGACACTCCCACCGGGCGCCTGCACCTGCTGCCCCCGCCCGTCCGGGACCGCGTCGTGCGCCCGGCGGCCGGAGCGGGCGGCGCGGAACCGTCGGTGGTGACCACGTTCGCCGCGCGGGCCGCCGCGACGCCCGGCGCGCTGGCGCTGGCCGCCGGGGAGACCCGGCTGACCTACCAGGACCTGAACCGCCGATCCGCCGCGCTCGCCGCGCGGCTGGCCGCGTGCGGCGCGGGCCCCGAACGGGTCGTCGCGGTGGCCCTGCCCCGCACCGCCGACCTGGTGGTCGGCCTGCTCGCCGTGCTGCGCACCGGCGCCGCCTACCTGCCGCTCGACCTGGACTATCCGGCCGACCGGCTCGCGTACATGCTGGACGACGCCCGCCCGGTCTGCGCCCTCACCGCAGGCGCCGTCCTTCCCTCCGACGTGCCCGTGCTGGACGTGCGCGCCGTCGACGCGGACGTCCGGCCCGCGCCGCCGGAGGACGTGGAGATCGACCCGCGCTCGGCCGCCTACGTCATCTACACCTCAGGCTCGACCGGGCGTCCCAAGGGCGTCGTCGTGCCGCACGGCGCGCTCGCGGACTTCCTCGCGGCCATGCGCGGCGACCTCGCGCTCGCCGCCGGAGACCGGCTCGTCGCCGTCACGACGACCTCCTTCGACATCGCCGCGCTGGAGCTGTACGGCCCGCTGACCAGCGGCGCGACGGTCGTACTTGCGGACCGCGACACCGTCCGCGACCCGGCGGCGCTCGCCGCCCTCGTCGCCGCGCACCGGCCGGCCGTGATGCAGGCGACACCGGCGCTGTGGCACGCCCTGCTCGACCACGACCCGGACGCCGTCCGCCACACTCGCGTCCTGGTCGGCGGCGAGGCGCTGCCTGCCGAGCTCGCCGAACGCCTCGCCGTCGCCGCGCCCACCGTCGTCAACGTGTACGGGCCGACAGAGGTCACGGTGTGGGCGACGTCGGAGCGCCTCGCCCGCAGTCACCGGGGCGTGCCCGGGATCGGAGAGCCGTTCCCGACCACGGCCGGATACGTGCTCGACGCCGCGCTGCGGCCGGTCGCGCCCGGCGCGGCAGGCGAGCTGTACCTGGCGGGCTCGCAGCTCGCGCGGGGCTACCACGGGAAGTCGGCGCTGACGGCCGAGCGGTTCACCGCCGACCCGTTCGGCCCGCCGGGCACCCGCATGTACCGCACCGGCGACCTGGTGCGGCGGCGCGCGGACGGGTCCCTGGAGTTCCTTAGCCGGGTGGACGGCCAGATCAAGATCCGAGGCTTCCGGATTGAGTTGGGCGAGGTGGAGGCGGCGCTCGCCGCGCGGCCCGAGGTCGGACGGGCCGTGGCGGTGGTCCGCGAGGACCGTCCGCGAGTGCGCCACCTGGCTGCCTACGTTGTCCCGGCGGCGGACGGGAAGCGCCCCGACCCGGGAGCACTGCGGCGCGCGGTCGCCGACCGGCTGCCCGAGTACATGGTGCCGTCGGTGGTCGTCGTCCTGGACGCCCTCCCAATGACCGCCAACGGCAAGGTCGACCGCAACGCCCTGCCTGAGCCGACGGGCGCCGCCGACGGCGCCCGGACACCCCGCGACCTCCGCGAGGAGCTCCTCTGCGGCGTGTTCGCCGAGTTCCTCAACCTGGCCGCGGTCGGCCCCGACGACGACTTCTTCGCCCTCGGCGGGCATTCGCTGCTGGCCGCGCGCGTCGCCAGCCGCGCCCGCACGGCGCTCGGCGCGGCGGCGACGATCGCCGACGTCTTCGACGCGCCGACGCCAGCCCGCCTCGCGCGCCGGCTCGCGGCGGCCCGCGCCGCGGCGGGACGGCCGCCGCTCGTCCCGGCCGACCGGCCTGGGCGGGTGCCGCTGTCAGACGCCCAGCGGCGGCTGTGGTTCCTGCACCGTCTCGAAGGACCGAGCCCGACCTACAACATCCCGATCGTGCTGCGGACGGGCGGCGACCTCGACGCCGCCGCGCTGGAGGCGGCGCTCGCCGACGTCGCCCGGCGGCACGAGATCCTGCGGACCGTCGTCGCCGAGCACGACGGCGAGCCGTACCAGCGGGTCACCGGCGCGGTGCCCGTCTTGCACCGGGGCGACGGCGATCTCACGGCCGTGCTGCGCCGTACCTTCGACCTCGCCGCCGAGCCGCCGCTGCGCGCGACGCTTTTCACCTCCGGCGACGGCGGCAGCCACACGCTGGCGATCGTGTTGCACCACATCGCGGCGGACGAGTGGTCCTCCGGCCCGTTCCTCGCGGACCTGGACCGGGCCTACCGGGCGCGTGCCGCTGGTCGTGTACCGGACTGGGCTTTGCTGCCGGTGCAGTACGCCGACTACACGCTCTGGCGGCAGGCCGCCAGCGACGGCACGCGCGCCGCGCTCGACCACTGGCGGGCCGTCCTGGACGGTGCGCCCGAGGAGCTGCCGCTGCCGTTCGACTGGTCGCGTCCCGCCGTCGCGTCCCACCGGGGCGCAGTCGTGCGGATCGCCATGCCCGACGACGTCGCCGCCGAGATCCGCCGCTGCGCCCGCGAGGCGGGGGCGACCGTCTTCATGGTGGTGCAGGCGGCGGTGGCGGCGTTGTTGTGCCGGTTGGGTGCGGGTGAGGATGTTCCGCTGGGTTATCCGGTGGCGGGTCGTGATGATGAGGCGCTGGACGACCTTGTCGGTTTCTTTGTCAACACGTTGGTGTTGCGTGCGGATGTGTCGGGTGATCCGTCGTTCGCGGAGTTGGTGGGGCGTGTCCGTGATGCCGATCTGGCCGCGTTCGCGCATGCCGACCTGCCCTTCGACCGGCTCGTGGAGGCGCTGAACCCGACCCGGTCCATGGCCCGCCACCCGCTGTTCCAGGTGATGGTCTCCCACGACACCGTCACCCGGGACGTCTCGGACCTGTTCGGCGGGAACACCTCCCTGGAGCCCGCCGACACCGGCGTCGCCAAGTTCGACCTCGACATCACCGTCGCTGACGTCGCGGGCTCGCCCGGCCTCGACTTGGAGGTCGGCTATGCCGCCGACCTGTTCGACCGCGCGACCGCCGCCGCCCTCGCGGACCGGCTGGTCACGATCCTGCGCCGCGCCTGCGCCGAGCCCGACACCTTGGTCGGCGACCTGGACCTGCTGGAGGACGCCGAACGGCGCGTCCACGCCGAACGCAACATCACTGACCGGACCGTCCCGCCCGGGCCCGTGACCGCCCGGTTCGCGGCGAGCGCCGCCGCGACCCCGGACGCCGTCGCGGTCACCGACCCGACGACGAGCTACACCTTCCGCGAGCTGGAGGAACACGCCAACCGCGGCGCCCGCCTCCTGCTGGACCGTGGGATCGGCCGCGAGCAGGTGGTGGCCCTGGCACTGCCCCGCTCCGCCCTGTCAGTGGCCGCGATCCTCGCGGTCCTGAAGGCGGGCGCCGCCTACCTGCCGCTCGACCTGGACCTGCCCGCGCGGCGGATCGCGTTCATGCTGGACGACGCCGCGCCCGCCCTCGTCCTCACCGCGGGCGACGCCGCCGGGAAGCTTCCCTCGTCCGGGCCGCCGCGGCTGGCCTGGGACGACGCCGACCTGGGGACGCTTTCCGCGTCCCCGCCCGAGGTGGAGATCGACCCGAGGCAGCCCGCGTACCTCATCTACACCTCGGGCTCCACCGGACGGCCCAAAGGCGTCGTCCTGGAACACGGCGGGCTGGCCAACCTCTACCACGACCACCTGCGGGCCTTCGTGGAGCCCGCCGCCGCGCGCCTCGGACGCCGCGTCCGCGCGCTGCACACCGCGTCGTTCTCATTCGACTCGTCCTGGGAACAGCTCCTCTGGCTGATCGCCGGGCACGAACTCCACGTCCTGGACGAGATCGACCGCCGCGACGCCGGGGCCGTCGCCGCCTACTGCGCCACGCACCGGATCGATGCCCTCGACGTCACCCCCTCCTACGCGGCGCAGCTCTTGGAGGCCGGACTTCTGGACGAGGGGCGGCACCTGCCGGCGGTGTTCCTGCTCGGCGGCGAAGCCGTCCCGGACGGGCTGTGGACGGCACTGCGCGACCGTCCCGAAGTCGAGGTCGTCAACTACTACGGGCCGACCGAGTTCACCGTTGACGCCCTGGCCGCGCGGGTCGCCGACAGCGCGACGCCGGTTGTTGGGCATCCCCTGGACAACACGCGCGTCCATGTCCTGGACGACCGGCTGCGGCCCGTCCCAGACGGTGTCGCGGGCGAGCTGTACCTCGCGGGCGTGCAGCTGGCCCGCGGCTACCTCGCCCGGCCCGGCCTGACCGCGCAGCGGTTCGTGGCCGCGCCGTCGGGCGCGCCCGGCGAGCGTCTGTACCGGACGGGCGACCGCGTCCGGTGGCGTCTGGACGGGAACCTGGAGTTCCTCGGCCGGGTGGACGACCAGGTCAAGCTCCGCGGCTTCCGGATCGAGCTCGGCGAGGTCGAGGCCGCCCTCGCCCGCGTCCCCGGCGTGACCGCGGCGACCGCCGTCGTCCGTGAGGACGCCCCGGGCGCGCCCCGCCTCGTCGGGTACGCGACCGGGACCGCCGATCCTGCTGCGGCCCGCCGCGCGCTCGCCGCCGAACTGCCCGGCCACGCCGTACCGGTGGCCATCGTCATGCTCGACGCGCTGCCCACCACCATCAGCGGCAAGATCGACCGGGCCGCGCTGCCCGCACCCGCCGCGTCCGGGACCGGGGCCGCGCCGGGCGGCGGTCCGCGCGATGACCACGAGGAGATCGTCTGCGGAGTGTTCGCCGACGTCCTCGGCCTGCCCGGGGCCGGGCCCGGCGACGACTTCTTCGCGCTCGGCGGCCACTCCCTGCTCGCGACCCGCCTCGTCGGGCGGCTCCGCGCGCTGACCGGCGCGGACCTCGGCGTGCGGGACGTGTTCGAGGCCCCGACCGCCGCCGCCCTCGCCGCCCGCGCCCGGTCCGCCGCGCGCGGCCCGGACCGGCCGCCGCTGCGCCGCGCCGCCGCCCGTCCCGACCCGCTGCCGCTCGCGCACGCCCAGCGCAGGCTGTGGTTCCTGGACCGGCTGGACGGCCCGAACCCGACCTACACCATCCCGATCGTGCTGCGCATCACCGGCGACCTCGACCCGGCCGCGCTGGAGCGGGCCATCCACGACGTCCAGGAACGGCACGAGCCGCTGCGGACGACGATCGGGGAACGCGACGGCGAACCCTACCAGCGCGTCCACGCCGCGCTGCCCGCGCCCTTCGTCCGGGAACGGGGCCAGGGCGGGGACGGCGCGGTCGAGCGGGCCGTCCGGCACGCGTTCGACCTGACCGCCGAGCCGCCGCTGCGCGTGACGCTGCTGGGCGGCCCCGGCACGTGGACGCTCGTCCTGCTGTTCCACCACATCGCCGCCGACGAGGGCTCGCTGGCCCCGTTTCTCGCCGACCTGGACCGGGCCTACCGGGCGCGCGCCGCCGGTCGGGCACCGGACTGGGCTCCGCTGCCGGTGCAGTACGCCGACTACACGCTCTGGCGGCAGGACGCGGGCGACCCGGCGGGCGGCGAGGCGTTCTGGAGCGCCGCACTCGACGGGCTGCCCGCCGACCTCGCGCTGCCCTACGACCGGCCGCGTCCCACCGAGCCCTCGCACCGCGGCGGGACCGCCGAGATCGCCGTGCCCGCCGACCTCGGCGCGGCCGTGTCCGGCCTGGCCCGCGCCACCGACACGAGCGTGTTCATGGTGGTGCAGGCGGCGGTGGCGGCGTTGTTGTGCCGGTTGGGTGCGGGTGAGGATGTTCCGCTGGGTTATCCGGTGGCGGGTCGTGATGATGAGGCGCTGGACGGCCTTGTCGGTTTCTTTGTCAACACGTTGGTGTTGCGTGCGGATGTGTCGGGTGATCCGTCGTTCGCGGAGTTGGTGGGGCGTGTCCGTGATGCCGATCTGGCCGCGTTCGCGCATGCCGACCTGCCCTTCGACCGGCTCGTGGAGATCCTCAACCCCGCCCGGACGCCGAACCGGCACCCGCTGTTCCAGACGATGGTCGCCTACGAGGGCGGCGGACCCGAGACCACCGGCCTGCTCGGGCTGGACACCGCCGAGGAGCCCGCCGACACCGGCACCGCCAAGTTCGACCTCGACATCGTCGTCCGCCGCGTCCGGGGCTCCGACGCGCTCACGATCGGCGTCCGCTACGCCGCCGACCTGTTCGACCACGCGACCGCCGAGTCGCTCGCCGAACGCCTGCGCGTGCTGCTCGCCGCCGTCGCCGCCGAGCCGGACCGTCCGCTGAGCGCCCTGGACGTCCGCACGCCCGCCGAACGCGCCGCCATCGCGTCCTTCTCCGCAGGCCCGTCGCGTCCGGTTCGGGCGGGGACGGTCGCTGATCGGTTCGCCGAGCGTGCGGCGGTGTCGCCTGGCGCGACGGCGGTGGTGTGTGGTCAGGCGTCTTTGACGTTTGCTCAGGTGAGTGGGCGTGTGAATGGTCTTGCGCGGGTGTTGGTGGGGCGTGGTGTGGGTCCTGGTTCGGTGGTGGGTTTGGCGGTGCCGCGTTCGGTGGATGCGGTGGTGGCGATTTTGGCGGTGTTGCGGGCGGGTGCGGCGTACCTGCCGTTGGATCTGGATCATCCTGTTGAGCGGCTGGCGTTCATGCTGGACGACGCCCGCCCGGCCTGCACGATCGCCACCCGCGACGTCGCCGCGATGCTGAACCTCACCGATCCGGTGCTGGTCGAGGAGGCCGTGCGGACGTCCGCCGCCCCGTCCGCCGCTCTGGCCGCCGTGAAGGTGACCCGCGACCACCCGGCCTATGTGATTTACACGTCGGGTTCGACGGGGCGTCCGAAGGGCGTGGTGGTGACGCACGGCGGGTTGGCGAACCTGTACGCCAACCATCTGGAGGAGATTTTCGGTCCGGTGGCCGAGGGCGGGCGGGTGC
>NZ_VSFF01000012.1 GCF_008085905.1 Actinomadura syzygii
CCCTCCCGGCAGAGGGCCATCATGCCGTGGTTCAGGCCCGTGTTTAGGCACGGCTGGACGGCGCAGATTGGGAGAGTCGGGGACCGGAGCGTCACGGGGGGATGGGCCGGTGAGGATATTCGGGGCCTCCGTCCTGCTGTGCGCCGGAACGGCGCTCGCCGCGTGCGGCGGCGGTGGGAACGGTGGGAGTTCCCCCGCGCCGACGCCCGCCACGAGCACGGTTCCGCCGACCGCGCCGTCCGGGGCCCCGCCGGGCACGGCCTCGTCGCTGCGCGGGAAGACGATCGTGATCGACCCCGGCCACAACGGCGGCAACGAGGCCCATCCGGAGGTGATCAACAAGAAGGTCTTCATCGGGAACGGGTACAAGCCCTGCAACACCACCGGGACGAGCACCGGGCAGGGCTATCCCGAGCACGCCTTCACCTGGGACGTGGCCAACCGCCTCGCGGCGGTCCTGCGCGCACAGGGCGCCGAGGTGTCGCTGACCAGGAAGAACGACACCGGGGTCGGGCCGTGCGTCACGACGCGGGCGGAGATCGCGAACCGGCTGCGCGCCGACGCCGTCGTGTCGATCCACGCGGACGGCGCCGAGCCGTCCGGGCACGGGTTCCACGTCATCGAGCCCGAGCCGGTGGGGAGGAACGCGGGAATCGTCCAGCCGTCCGGGCGGCTCGGCACGGCCCTCCGCGACGCCTACCGCTCCGGGACGGGCATGCCCCCCGCCACCTACGTCGGACGCGACGGCCTCGACCGGCGGGACGACCTCGGCGGCCTCAACATGTCCACGGTCCCGGCGGTGTTCATCGAATGCGGCAACATGCAGAACGCGGGCGACGCGGCGAAGATCTCGAGCGCCGCGTTCCGGCAGCGGATGGCGGACGCCATGGCCTCCGGCGTCGGGAACTTCCTGCACTGACCCGCCGCCTGGGACGGGCGACAACTTTCTGGGAGAAGTATTTCTCCGTGAACCGGTGGCCTCAGTCGAGCTGCGCGGACATCCGGGTCAGCAGCGCCTGGAGCAGCGCCAGCTCCTCCCGGCCCACCGACTCGCGGACCCGGCTCCACTCGCCCTCGGTCGCGGCGGTCAGCCGGTCCAGCGACTCGCGGCCGTGCTCGGACAGGAACACGAGCACGCGGCGCCGGTCGGCGTCGTCCACCCGGCGGAACACCCGGCCCGCCGAGACCAGCCGGTCAACGATCTTGGTGAGGGTGGGGGCGGGGAGCAGCGCGAAGTCGGCGACCTCGGTCATCGTGTGGCCGGCGCCGTCCGACAGCAGGGAGAGGACGCGCCATTCCTCGACGGTGGAGCCGGCGGCCTTCAACGCCGCGCCGAGCCGGGCGGCGATGCCGCGCTCGACCCTGGAGAGCACGCGGGGCAGGTCCAGCTCGGCCTGCGGGATACCTGTTGTAGTCATCTTGGAACCGAAGATTACCGTCTCATTGAAACTATTTCGGCGTCGGTATCTACTAACGTCCCAGTATGGACGCCCTCGACGTCGCCCTCGTGGTGCCACGGCAGGGGCCCGCGGGACTCTTCGGGCCCTCGGCCGAGCTGTGCGCCCGGCTCGCCGAGGAGGAGGTCAACGCGGAGGCGGGCGTCCTCGGGCGGCGGCTGCGGCTCCGGGTCGTGGACGGCGGCGGCCCGCCCGCCCGCGTCGCCGCCGCGGTCGACGAACTGGTCCGGGACGGCGCCGTGCAGGCCGTGACCGGCTGGCACATCTCGGCCGTCCGGCAGTGCCTCGCGCCGCGCATCGCGGGCCGCGTGCCGTACGTGTACACCGCGCTGTACGAGGGCGGCGAGCGGTCGCCCGGCGTGTTCCTCACCGGCGAGACGCCCGAGCGCCAGCTCCGCCCGGCGCTGCGCTGGCTCGCGTCCGAACTGGGCGTCCGCCGCTGGACGATCCTCGGCGACGACTACGTGTGGCCGCGCGGCACGGCCCGCGCCGTCCGGGCCTACCTGGCCGAACAGGGCGCGGTCCTCTGCGACGAGATCTACGTCCGGCTCGGCACCCAGGACTTCGGCGAGCCGCTCCGCCGGATCGAGGCGAGCGGCTGCGAGGCCGTCCTGATGCTGCTGGTCGGCGACGACGCGGTGGCCTTCAACCGGGCGTTCGGCAAGGCGGGCCTGCCGCAGATCCGGTTCAGCCCGCTGATGGACGAGAACATGCTCCTCGCGACGGGCGTCGAGGGCACCCGCGGGCTGTTCGCCGCGGCGGGCTTCTTCGAGACGCTCCCGACCGGCGACGGACTGGACTTCGGCGCCCGCTACCACGGCCGGTTCGGCGCGCAGGCGCCGCCGCTGAACAGCATGGGGGAGTCGTGCTACGAGGGGGTGCGGCTGCTCGCCGAGCTGTTCCGGCGCAGCGGCGAGCTGGACGTCCGCTCGATGAACGCCGTCTCGGAGGGGCTCGGCTACGACGGCCCGCGCGGGCCGGTCGAGGTGCGCGACCGGCACCTGCGGCAGAACGTGTTCATCGCGGCCGCCGACGGGCTGGAGTTCGACGTGTTGCACCAGCTCACCCCTTGATTTTCGGTTCCGGCCTAAATAGTTTCTCTGGAAACTAAGGGGGGACTCATGCCCACGACCTTCGATCTCGGCGACCTCGTCCTGCAAGGCGGCGCGACGCTGCGCGGCGCGCAGCTGCTCTGGACGTGGCAGAACTCCGACGTCGGCCGCACCCCCGGGTTCGACGGGAACACCAGGGCGGCGCTCGCGTCCATCAAGGCCCGCGCGCTGGTCATGCCCGCCGAGAAGGACCTCTACTTCCCGCCCGAGGACGAGGCGTGGGCCGTCCAGCACATCCCGAACGCCGAGCTCCGCGTCATCCCGGGCGTGTGGGGCCACTTCGCCGGGCACGGCAGCAATCCCGAGGACACGGCCTTCATCGACGCCGGGCTGAAGGAGCTCCTCGCGACCTGATCCGCGCCGGCCCCCCGTTTAAGCCAGGGCAATTCAGAAGATGACGGTCGGACCTGACCGGAGCCAGGCTGACTGTGAAGATGCCCGGGCGACAGGGAGGACCGATGCCGACGCTGTCAGGGACGCTTCGAGACCGGCTGCTGACCCCGGACCCGGCGGAGGCCACGTTCGCGAAGAGGGGTTTCCACGCGCGCGACCCCCAGACCCGCGACCATCTGGAACAGGCGGGAGGCAACTTCCTCACCGGGTTCAAGCACGCCATGGTCAGCCGCGACCTGGGTGAGGCGGCACGGCTGTTAGGCACGGTCGAGCGCCCCTACCAGGGCTTCGCCTATGAGGGCGCCGCCATGGCGTTCGCGATCGTCGACGCGATCACGCCGTGGCGGTCCGCGAAGCTGCCGGAGTTCATCGCGGGCGCGGCCGACCCGCACGTGTACATGGCCAACGTCGGAGCGGGCTGGGCGATGGCGCGGCTGCCCCGCCCGCTCTGGCGCCGGATCAGGCTCCCGGACCCGCTGCTGCGCTGGCTCGCGGCCGACGGGTACGGCTTCCACCAGGCGTACTTCGCGACCGAGCGGCACGTCACCCGCCGCGAACCGCCCCGGCTGAGGCTTCCCTGGCCGGACGGGACGCGCTACGCCTCCCGCGCCGCCGACCAGGGCGTCGGCCGCGCGCTCTGGTTCGTGTGCGGCGGCGACGTGGAGCGCCTCGCCGCGACGATCGGCGGGTTCGGCCCCGGCCGCCGCGCCGACCTGTGGAGCGGCGCGGGGCTCGCCGCCACCTACGCGGGCGGCGGCGACGGCGCCGACCTGGAGAAGCTGCGCAAGCTCGCGTCCGGGTTCCGCGCCGAGGTGGCGCAGGGCGCGGCGTTCGCGGCGGCGACGCGGCTGCGCGCGGGACTCGTCGTCCCGCACACGGCGGTCGCGACCGACGTCTTCTGCGGCTCGTCCGTGGAGGAGGCGTCGGCCATCACGCAGGACACACTGCACGGCCTTCCCGCGGACGGCGCGATGCCCGCCTACGAGGCGTGGCGCAGGCGCATCCAGGCGGTGTACCGGCCCGCGGAGGGCTGACTCCCACGCCGTGACGGCGTTTCCCCGTAAATCCTTCCGCTCTGGCATGCCCATGGGCGAAAGAAAATCACCGAACATCAGAGGAGGACGCAAATGGCCGTTCTTTGGACGCGAGGCCGGAGGTTCGTCCCAGCGCTGGTCGTCGTCGTCCTGGTCACCGCGCTGTTCTTCGCGGCCCGGCTCCCGCAGGCGTCGAGCGCCGACCGGGACCGGATGGCCGACCGCTACAAGTTCACCGAGATGCCGATCGCGATGCCGCCCGGCTATTCGCCGACGCGGACGATCCGGCAGGTGAACCCCGCCTATTACCACGTGCGGTCGTGGATCTCCGCGGTCGGCGCGGGCGTCGCCCTCAACGACCTGCGCGGCGACGGCCGCGAGGACGACCTCTGCATCGTCGACCCGCGCACCGACCAGGTCGTCGTCACCTACGCGCCGACCACGCCGGCCGCGGAACGGTACACGCCGTTCACGCTCAACCCGGCGCCGCTCCCCATGGGCCCGGCGATCGCGCCGATGGGCTGCACGCCCGGCGACTACAACGGCGACGCCCGGATGGACCTGCTCGTCTCCTACTGGGGACGGACGCCGATCATCTTCCTGGCGAAGTCCAACGCCAAGGCGCCTGCGGCCGCCTCGTACGAGCCGGTCGAACTCGTCCCCTCGGGGACCGTGGACGGCTCCTACCGCGGCCCGAAGTGGCACACCAACACCGTCAACGTCGCCGACTACGACGCGGACGGGCACCCCGACATCCTGATCGCCAACTACTTCCCCGACTCCGACGTCCTGGACCCGCAGGGCCAGAAGAACGTGCAGATGAACGCGTCGATGTCGAACGCCAAGAACGGCGGCGGCGCGCACGTCATGCGCTGGCACGACGGGTCGGCGGGAGAGCGGCCGACGGCGCGGTTCGCCGAGGTGACCGCGGCGATCCCGCACGAGCAGGCGACGGGCTGGGCGCTCGGGGCGTCGAGCGCGGACCTGTCCGGCGACGGCCTCCCGGAGCTCTACATCGCCAACGACTTCGGCAAGGACCACCTGTTCGACAACGTCTCCAAGCCGGGCGCCATCAAATTCAAGGAGGTCCTCGGAACGCGCCACCCGCACACGCCGAAATCGTTCGTCCTGGGGAAGAGCTCGTTCAAGGGAATGGGCATCGACTTCGCCGACCTGAACGGCACCGGCCGTTTCGACATGGTGGTCAGCAACATCACCACCGCGTGGGGCCTCGAAGAGAGCAACTTCGCCTGGATCAACCAGGCGAAGGACGAGTCCGAAATGGCGAGGCTGCTCGCCCGGGGCAAGGCGCCGTTCGAGCAGAAGGCGCGCGAGCTCGGCTTCGCGTTCACCGGCTGGGGCTGGGACGTGAAGGCGGGCGACTTCCTCAACAGCGGACGGCCCGACATCGTCCAGGCGGAGGGATTCATCAAGGGGAAGATCAACCGCTGGCCCTGGCTGCAGGAGATGGCCATGACCAACGACGACCTCTACACCGACCCGAAGATGTGGCCGGACATGCAGCCGGGCGACGACATCGCGGGCTCGCAGCCGATCGCGTTCTACGCGCGTCCGAAGGACGGCGGCGCGTTCGTCAACCTCAGCAAGGAACTCGGGCTCGACGTCCCCATCCCCACCCGGGGCATCGCGATCGCCGACACGCGCGGCGTCGGCGCCCTCGACTTCGCCGTCGCGCGGCAGTGGGGCCCGCCCGCGTTCTACGCCAACAACTCGCCCGGCCTCGGCAAGCACCTCGGCCTGCGGCTCTACCGGCCCGCCGCGGGCGGCGCGGGCAAGGGCGGCGCGGGCAAGGGCGGTGCGGACAAGGGCGGCATGCAGGCGCTCGGCGCGCCCGCCTACGGGACGACGGTCCGCGTCCGCACCGCGGACGGCCGGACGCGGATCTCCCGGCTGGACGGCGGCGGCGGGCACAGCGGCAAGCGCGGCTTCGAGGTCGACTTCGGCCTCGGCGACGCGACCGGCCCGGTGTCGGCCGAACTGCGCTGGCGGGACGCGCAGGGGCAGCCGCACACGCAGACGCTCAGCCTCGCGCCGGGCACCCACGACCTTCTCTTGGACGGAACCGCACAGGAGGTTCAGCGCCGATGACATCCACAGCGTCCACCCCGGCCACGGCGGCCGCGACGGCCGCGACGTCCACCGCCCCGCCGGTCGACGCGAAGGCGCCCGCGGCGCCGGCCGCTCCGGCGAAGCCGAAGCCGGACGTCCGCTACCTCGCGCTGCGCAACTTCGCCATCTCGCTGACCGTCTTCAACACCCTCGGATACACCGTCCTCGGGTTCGAGCAGGCGTGGATCTGGCCGATCCTCGCGGCACTCACCGGGTACACGGCCGAGCTGAGCTTCGAATGGATCAGCGCGTGGGCGGAACAGCGGAGCCCGCGCTACCGGGGCCGGGGCATGCGCGGCCTGTACGAGTTCCTGCTCCCGGCGCACATCACCGCCCTCGCCGTCAACATGCTGCTGTACGCCAACGACCAGTGGTGGCCGGTCATGTTCGGCGTCGTGGTCGGGGTGGGCGGCAAGCACGTGTTCAAGGCGCCGGTGAACGGGCGGATGCGGCACTTCATGAACCCGTCCAACTTCGGCATCACGGTGACGCTGCTGTGCTTCGGGTCGTGGGTGAGCATCGCGCCGCCCTACATGTTCACCGAGTATGCCGGGACGCTGTTCCGGGTCCTGATCCCGCTGGTCATCATCACCGCCGGGACTGTCATCAACTCGATGCTCACCGGCCGCGTGATGCTGATCGTCGGCTGGGCGGGCGGGTTCGCGATCCAGGCGCTCGTCCGGCACTGGATCTGGGACGCCCCGCTCTACACCGGGCTCGCGGTGATGACCGGCGTCGCGTTCGTGCTGTTCACCAACTACATGATCACCGACCCGGGGACGACGCCGTCCAAGCCGATCCCGCAGTTCATGTTCGGCGGGAGCGTGGCGTTCGTGTACGGCGTGCTCATGCTGTTCAACGTCGTGTACACGCTGTTCTTCGCGACCTCGATCGTGTGCGCGGCACGCGGCGCCGGCTGGTGGGTCGCGCACTGGCGGGCCCGCCGGAGCGCGCTGCGCGAATCCGCCGAGCACAATTAATTACGCCATTATGAAACGTCGTTATCCAATACCGAAGCACAACGGAAGAAGACGGTTGGTTTGTCCTGGTGCATCCTGAAAAGGCCGGGCCGGATAAATTGCGAGGCAAATAAATTCGATGGCCACCCGATGCGGGCCCGAATCCGGCCCGGCCGCCGCGGCGACCGCCGCGGGCCGGTCCGGAACTCGGAAAGAAGGCATCGCATCATGGTCGGGATCGCCGTCGTAGGAATGGCCTGCCGTTACCCGGACGCCGCCTCCCCGCGGGAGCTGTGGGAGAACATCCTCGCCGGGCGGCGCGCCTTCCGGCGGCTGCCCGACGAGCGGATGCGGCTGGCGGACTACTGGGACCCCGACCCGGCGGCGCCGGACCGTTTCTACGCCCGGAACGCCGCCGTCATCGAGGGCTACGAGTTCGACCGGGTCGGGCACCGGGTGGCGGGCAGCACGTTCCGCTCCACGGACCTGACGCACTGGCTGGCGCTGGACGTCGCGGACAGGGCCCTCGCCGACGCGGGATACCCGCGCGGCGAGGGCCTGCCGAAGGAGACCACGGGCGTGGTCGTCGGCAACACCCTCGCGGGCGAGTTCACCCGCGCGAACCTGATGCGGCTGCGCTGGCCCTACGTGAAGCGCGTCGTCGGCGCGGCGCTGCTCGACCAGGGCTGGCGGGACGACCAGTTGGCGGGTTTCCTCGACCGGCTGGAACACGTCTACAAGAGCCCGTTCCCGGCGATCGACGAGGACACCCTCGCGGGCGGCCTCGCCAACACGATCGCCGGGCGGATCTGCAACCACTTCGACCTGAACGGCGGCGGCTACACGGTGGACGGCGCGTGCTCGTCCTCGCTGCTGTCGGTGGCGACCGCGTGCCGGGCGCTGCGCGACGGGGAGGCGGACGTCGTCATCGCGGGCGGCGTCGACCTCTCCATCGACCCGTTCGAGATCATCGGATTCGCCAAGACGGGCGCGCTCGCCCGCGGCGAGATGCGCGTGTACGACAAGGCGTCCAGCGGGTTCTGGCCCGGCGAGGGCTGCGGGATGGTCGTGCTGATGCGCGAGGACGACGCCGCCGCGGCGGGACGTCCCGCGCACGCCCGCATCGCCGGATGGGGCATCTCCTCCGACGGGCGGGGCGGGATCACGCGCCCCGAGGTCGGCGGGTACCGGCTGGCGCTGAGCCGCGCCTACGAGATGGCGGGCTTCGGCATCGACACCGTCGGCCTCTTCGAGGGGCACGGCACGGGCACCGAGGTCGGCGACGACACCGAGCTGACGGCGCTGTCCGAGGCGCGGGCGGAGGCCGTGAACGGGTCCGGCGGCCCGCCGGCGGCGATCGGCTCCATCAAGGGCATGATCGGGCACACCAAGGCCGCTGCCGGGGTGGCGGGGCTGATCAAGGCGGTGCTCGCGGTGCGCGAGCAGGTGCTGCCGCCGACCGCCGGCTGCCTCGACCCGCACCCGCTGCTCACCGCCGAGTCCGCGCCGCTGCGGATGCTGCGCAAGGCCGAGCCCTGGCCGGACGGCGGCCCGGTCCGCGCCGGGGTCATGTCGATGGGGTTCGGCGGCATCAACACCCACATCGTGGTCGAGGGGATGGAGGAGGGCACGCGGCGATCCGCTTCGCTGCCCGGGCCCGCGCGCGAGCTGGCCGCGTCCGCGCAGGACGCCGAGCTGCTGCTCGTCGACGGCGCCACCCCCGACGAGCTGCGCGACCGCCTGAAGCAGCTCGCCGACTGGGCGCCGCGCCTGTCCTACGCCGAGATCGGCGACCTCGCCGCCGCGCTGCAGCGGCGGCTCCGCGACCTCCCGTACCGGGCCGCGATGGTCGTCTCCTCGCCGGAGGACGCGGAGCGCCGCCTGGGCGAGGCCCTCGACGCGCTCGACGCGGGCGACGACGTCCCGGTCACGGCGGACGGGCGGCTGTTCGTCGGCCGCGCGTCCGGCGGCTGCCGGATCGGCTACCTGTTCCCGGGCCAGGGCTCCGGCCGGGGCACCGGCGGCGGGGCGCTGCGCCGCCGGTTCGCCGAGGTCGAGGACGTGTACGCGGGAGCAGCGCTGCCCGCGTCCGGCGACATGGCCGCGACCGCCGTCGCGCAGCCGCGCATCGTCACCGGGACGCGGGCCGGGCTGCGCGCGCTCTCGCTGCTCGGCGTCCGGGCGTCCGTCGCCGTCGGGCACAGCCTCGGCGAGATCTCCGCGCTGCACTGGGCCGGGGCCCTGGACGGCGAGACCCTGCTCCGCGCGGCCGTCGCCCGCGGGCGCATCATGACCGAGCGGTCCTCGTCCGGGACGATGGCCGGGATCGGCGCGCCCGCCGAGGCGGTGGAGCCGCTGATCGGCGACCTGCCCGTCGTCGTCGCCGGGTACAACGGGCCCGCGCAGACCGTCGTCGCGGGCGAGCGGGAGGCGGTCGAGGCGCTCACCGCCCGCGCGCGGGACGCCGGGCTGCGCACCACGGCCCTGCGCGTGTCGCACGCCTTCCACTCGCCGCTCGTCGCCCCGGCGGCGGACGAGTTCGGCGGCTGGCTCGACGGGGAGCCGTTCGGGCCGCTCGCCCGCCGCGTCGTGTCCACGGTGACCGGCGACGTGCTCGGCCCGCGGACCGACGTCCCGGACCTGCTGCGCCGCCAGATCACCGCGCCGGTCCGGTTCGCGCAGGCCGTCGGGCTCGCGGCCAAGGAGGTCGACCTGTTCGTCGAGGTCGGCCCCGGCCGGGTGCTCTCGTCCCTGCTGCCGGAGGTCACCGACGTCCCGGCCGTGGCGCTCGACACCGACGCCGAGTCGCTGCGCGGGCTGCTCCGCGTCGCGGGCGCCGCCTACGTGTCCGGCGCGCCCGTCGACCACGCCGCGCTGTTCCGGGGACGGCTCACCCGCCCGCTGGAGATCGGCGAGGAGCAGGCGTTCTTCACCAGCCCGTGCGAGAAGGCCCCGACCGTGAGCTTCGCGGACGTCCCCTTCAAGGATCCCGCGGTGGACGGGCGGGCCGAGGGCGGGGCCGCCGCCGAGGAGGAGGCCGCCGACGGCGTGTCCGGGGTCGAGCTGCTGCGGCGGCTCGTGGCCGAGCGCGCCGAGCTGCCGGTGGAGATGGTGTCCGACGACAGCCACCTGCTGGACGACATGCACCTCAGCTCGATCACGGTCGGCCAGGTGATGAACCAGGCGGCGCGGTCGCTCGGCGTGCCGGTCGCCCAGTCGCCGCTGAACTTCGCCACCGCGACGATCCGGGAGCTGGCCGAGACGCTGGAGGCGCTCGCCGCCGGGGCGCCGGACGGCGCGCCGCCCGCCGTCGTCGAGGGCGCGGAGGCGTGGGCGCGCCCGTTCGCCGTCGACCTGGACGAGGTCCCGCTGCGCGCCGCGTCCGAGCCGGGCGGGGAGGCGGGGGAGTGGTCGCTGTGGGCCGACCCCGGCGACGTCCTCGCGAAGCCGCTCCGGGACGCGCTGCGGAGCGCCGGTCTGGGCGGCGGCGTGCTCGTCTGCCTGCCCGAACGCTGCGCGGAGGAGCACCTCGCCCTCGCCCTGGAGGGCGCGCGGGAAGCGCTCGCGGGAGCGCCGGACGGGCGGTTCGTCCTCGTCCAGCACGGGCGCGGCGCGGCGGGTCTCGCGAAGACGCTGCTGCAGGAGGCGCCGAAACTCCGGGTGACGGTCGTGGACGTCCCGGCGAGCATCGAGGCGGTCGACTGGATCGTCGCCGAGGTGGCGGCGACCGGCGCGTTCAGCGAGGCGCACTACGACGCGGACGGGGTCCGGCGGGTGCCGACGCTGCGCCCGCTGCCCGTCGAGAAGGCCAGGACGCACACGCCGCTCGACGCGAACGACGTCGTCCTCGTCACCGGCGGCGGGAAGGGCATCACCGCCGAGTGCGCGCTGTCGCTGGCGGCCGAGACGGGCGCCCGGCTGGCCCTCCTCGGGCGCTCGGACCCGTCCGCCGACGCCGAGCTGTCGGCCAACCTGCGCCGGATGACGATCGAGGGCGCCACCGCCCGCTACTTCCGCGCCGACGTCACCGACGCGGCGCAGGTCGAGGCGGCCGTCGCCGAGATCACCCGGACGATGGGCCCGGTCACCGCGATCCTGCACGGCGCCGGGCGCAACGAGCCGCGCGGCCTCGCCGACCTGGACGCCGCCGCGATCCGCGACGCGTTCGCGCCCAAGATCGACGGGCTGCGGAACGTCCTCGCCGCGACCGGCCGCGACCGGCTCCGCCTGCTCGTGACGTTCGGCAGCATCATCGGCCGCGCCGGGCTGCGCGGCGAGGCCCACTACGCGACGGCCAACGAGTGGCTCGCCGACCTCACCCGCGAGTTCGCGGCCGAGCGGCCCGGCTGCCGCGCCGTCTGCATGGAGTGGTCGGTCTGGTCCGGCGTCGGGATGGGGGAGCGGCTCTCGGTCGTCGAGTCGCTCGCCCAGGAGGGCATCACCCCGATCACCCCGGACCAGGGCGTCGAGATCATGCGCCGCCTCGTCACCGACCCCGACGTCCCCGCCGTCACCGTGATCAGCGGCCGGACGGGCGGCGTCGACACCGTCCGGCGGGACGCGCCGCCGCTGCCGCTGCTGCGGTTCGTCGACCGTCCGCTCGTCCGCTACCACGGCGTCGAGCTGGTCGCCGAGGTCGAGCTGAACCCGGGCACCGACCGCTACCTCGCCGACCACCGGGTGGACGGCGACCTCCTGTTCCCCGCCGTGCTCGGCATGGAGGCGATGGCGCAGGCGGCCGCCGCCGTCACCGGGCGGACGGGCGCGCCGGTGATCGAGCAGGCGGAGTTCCCGCGCCCGATCGTCGTCCCGCCGGACGGGTCCACCACCATCCGGATCGCCGTCGTCGTCACCGGGACCGACACCGTCCGCGCCGTCATCCGCAGCAGCGAGACCGGGTTCGCGGCCGAGCACTTCCGCGCGGTCCTGCGCGTCCCCGCCGAGGGCGGGGCCAGAGCTGAGGCGGTGCCGGACGGTCCGCCCTACGCCGCGGGCGACGAGCTGCCGGGCGTCCCGCTCGACCCGGCGACCGACCTGTACTCCGGCCTGCTGTTCCAGGGCGACCGGTTCCAGCGGCTCCGCCGCTACCACCGCGCCGCCGCCCGCTGGGTGGAGGCCGACGTCGCGCTCCAGGACACCGACTGGTTCGCCGGCTACCTTCCCGGCGACCTCGTCCTCGGCGACCCCGGCATGCGCGACGCCCTCATGCACGGCTGCCAGGTCTGCGTCCCGGACGCCACGCTCCTGCCCATCGGCATCGACCGCCTGCACCCGGCCGGTCCTGATCTTGGTGGGGGGACGACCCCCCACGCCCCCCGGAACCCCCAGGAGGTGGCGTCGGGCACCGGTGAGCTGCGGTTCTGCGCGACCGAGCGCTACCGGGACGGCGACACCTACGTGTACGACATCGCCGTCCGGACGGGCTCCGGGGAGGTCGTGGAGCGCTGGGAGGGGCTGCGGCTGCGGGCCGTCCGGAAGAACGAGCGGCCCGGGTCCTGGGTCGCCCCGCTGCTCGGCGCCTACCTGGAGCGGGCCGTCGAGGACCTCGCCGGCGCCCGCGTCGCCGTCGCCGTCGAACCCGTCGTCGACCCCGACCGGACCCGCGAGCACCGCGCCCGCACCGCCCTCGCGGCGGGCCGCGCGCTCGGCCGCTCCGCGCTCATCACCTACCGGCCGGACGGCAGGCCCGGCCTGCGCGACGGCCGCACGGTCACGGCGTCCCACGGCGCGGGCGTCACCCTCTGCGCGGTCGGCGAGGGCACGCTGGCCTGCGACGTCGAGCCGGTCGCCGGGCGGGCGGCGGGCGACTGGGCCGACCTGCTCGGTGCGTCCGCGCCGCTCGCCGCACTGCTCACCACCGCGATGGGCGAGGACGCGGACGCGGCCGGCACGCGGGTCTGGGCGGCGCTCGAATGCCTCCGCAAGGCGGGCCTCCCGCCGGACTCGCCGCTCTCCCTGCTGCACGCGCGGCCGGGCGGCTGGGCGGTCCTCGCGTCCGGCGGGCTGTCGGTCTGCACCCTCGTCACCACGCTGCGGGACGTGCCGGGCCCGGTCGTCCTCGCGATCCTCACCGAAGGGCGGTCATAGTCCCCATGGCGGAGTATTTCGAGTACCTCCACACGGTCGGCTTCGAGGAGACGAACCTCGTCGGCAACGTCTACTACGTCAACTACCTGCGCTGGCAGGGACGCTGCCGGGAGATGTTCCTCAAGCGGAGGGCGCCCGAAGTGCTCGCCGACCTCCAGGACGACCTGAAGCTGTTCACCCTGAGGGTCGACTGCGAGTTCTTCGCCGAGATCACCGCGTTCGACGAGCTGTCCGTCCGGATGCGGCTGATCGAACTGGCGCAGACGCAGCTCGAGTTCGGGTTCGACTACGTCCGGCTCGGCGACGCGGGCGACGAGACGCTCATCGCCCGGGGACGCCAGCGCGTCGCGTGCATGCGCGGGCCCAACGGGCGGACGGCCCCGGCGCGCGTCCCGGACGTCCTCGTCCGCGCGCTGGCGCCGTACGCGCAGGTGGGGAGCCCGGTGTGAGCGCGCACCCGCCCGCGTCCGAGGAGCTCGGCTCCGAGGCGGTGCGCCGGACGCTCGGCGCGTTCGCCACCGGCGTGGTCGTGATGACCGTCGGCGGCGAGACCCCGCACGCGATGACGGCGAACTCGTTCACGTCGGTGTCGCTCGACCCGCCGCTGGTGCTCGTCTGCGTGGGCCACGACGCGGTCATGCACGCCTGCATGGAGGGCGCCGAGCACTTCGGGATCTCCGTCCTGGCGGCGCACCAGCACGGGCTGGCCCGGCACTTCGCCGACCGGGGGCGTCCGCTCGGCGCGGCGCAGTTCGAGTCCGTCGACTGGTCGCCGGGACGGGCGACCGGCGCGCCCATGATCGGCGGCGCGCTGGCGGCGCTGGAGTGCGAGGTCTGGCGGCGCTACGAGGGCGGGGACCACTCCATCTTCGTGGGGCGGCTGCTCTCCCTGGAGCGGCATCCGCATGACGCCGCGCTCGTCTTCCACGCCGGGCGCATGCTGACCCTGGACAACGCGCGGTCGCTTCCGCGGCCCACCTGACCTGCTCGAAGGCCCCGGCCCGCCGCGTGCTGCGCGGCGGGCCGGGGCCTTGCCAGGACCTGGTCCGGACGTGATCCGGATATGGCGGGTCGGCGGGAGCGTGGTGGATCGAAGTCGAGTGTGGTGGGCGGCGTGATTCGGGCGGCGTGTGTGGGCGGCGTGGTTGATCGGCGGCGGCGTGGTGAGCGGGTGGCGTGGGGTCGGTGGGCGGGTCAGATGGCGGCGGTGGCCATGCCGCGCGGCTCCAGCGGGGCCAGCAGGATCGGCGGGTCGAGCGGGGTCGCCGGTCTCAGCCGGACGTCCGCCGCCGACGCGACGCTGCCCGGACGGACGACGATCGGCCCGTTGACGCCCACCGCGGGAGTGCGGTCGGCGCCGGTGGCGTCGCTCCGCATCGTGTCCGCACCGCCCAGGCCCGCCAGTTCGGAGCAGGCCATCTCCGAGCAGGCCAGGACGTGCCACTCGCCCGGCGGGACGTTCTTCAGCGAGTAGGGGCCGGGGCCGGGCAGCTCGGCGCACCGCACCGGCCAGCCCTGCGGGATCGCGTCCGGGAACAGGCCCACGAACGTCTGCCGGCCGTACATGCCCTCGGGGAGGGTCACCATCCCGTGGATGGTGGCGGACCCCTGGTCGTCGTGGCGGCGGCCGGAGATGCCGTCGCGCGGCGGCGTCCCGCCGGTCTCGCGGTAGACGCTCGGCGCGACGCCGACGTTGATCTTGAAGCGGGAGCTGAACGTGCCGACGCTGGAATAGCCGACGCGGTTGCTGATGTCGGCGACGCTCAGCTTCGTCTCCGTGAGCAGGCGCTTCGCCTCCTCCAGCCGGAGCGCCGACAGGAACCTGCCGGGCGACGTCCCGGTGGAGTCCCGGAAGATCCTGGAGAAATGGAATTTGCTGAACATGGCGATCCTGGCCATGTCGTCGATCGTGATCGGTTCACCCAGGTTCTCGCGCATCGCGTGGATCACGCGTGCTATGGACCGCTCTACGCTGTCCTCCATCGTGTCCCCCTGGTCGGGTGTCCTATGCGTTCCATATATCGCAGACGACCTGCCGTCCTGCGGGTGACGACTTGTCATTTCCCCCCGGCCGCGGACCTTGTCCGCGGGGTTTTTCAGATCTGGAGAACAGCCCACCCCCAATGCGAGCCGATGGGTGTCGAAGCCGGAGCCGCCAAGGACGGCGGCACTCCATCGTTGATCAACTCTGGACTCCGGTGCAACATTTGGCGACGACCACTCTCGGTGAGGAGTCATGCTGGCCGGGTAGTAAAATCGGCCCCGCTCACGTATGAGCTCAGTTCTCATTCATTTAAAACCGGCGAGTTGGTTTTTGCAAGCGCCAGATGTGGCCAGCTTTGCCGTCCGGGCATATTGCAAAGGCAGGGGTTGATCATCTGGAGAGTCTCTGGTATTCCTTGCGCCCCACCGGCGAGTTCGATTACGGCTGTTGCAAGTGGTGCATCTACCCAGGTCCGAAGCCTGTTTTGTGACGGTCATCAGAACGGCTTGGGTCGTGTCCGTATCGGGACACTTCCTTAGTGTGACTGCCTATTGATTATCATCGTGGAAACGGGCATTGTTGACTGTACGCAACACGAGTCACCGTGCTCCCCGCCGCTGATAGAGGGGTCGCCAGATGCAGGAACGGGCCAGTCGAACCCGCGTGCAGATACTTCGGGCGGCCGCCGAGCTGTTCGAGGCCAAGGGGTATGCGGGTGCCCGGCTGGACGAGATAGTGGCACGTCCCAAAATGAGCAAAGGTGCGCTCTACTTCCACTTCTCCTCAAAAGAGGCGCTCGCCACCGCGATCCTCGACGAGTATCGCGAACTTTGGCCCTCGCTGATCAACTGCATGCGCGCCGAGTTCCCCCGCGCGATGCCCCTATTGTTCGCGCTCTCGGGCGAACTCGCCGGCCGCTTCCGCGCCGACGCCATAGTCCGCGCCGGAATTCGCCTCACCATCGAACGAAGCCTGGTCTCGCCTTCGGTGCGCTCCCTCTTCCAGCATTGGGCGGACGAGATCGGCGAATTGCTCCGGGAGGCGCGCACGCAGGGCGACCTCGCTCCCGGCGTCGACGTCGAGGCGGTGGCCGGTTTCCTGGTCGCCGCGTTCACCGGCTGCCAGCAGGTCTTCGCCGCGATGGGGGACCGCGAGGAACCGCTGCGCTGCGTCCGGACGATGTGGGCCTCGCTGCTCCCCGGGCTCATCGAGCCCGGCCGGCTGGCGGAGATGCGGCGGCTGCTGGACGAGGTGACCGACGCCGGCGCGGCGCCCGAGGTCATGGCCCTCTACACCGCGCGCTCCTGAACCACCCGGTCCCGATCCCCCGAACGGGAGACCCCCGACGCGCGTACGCGGCGGTTCCGCCGGCCGGAACGTCCCGGCGGAACCGCGCGCGCTTGCCGACCGGCGTCTCACCCCACCGGATCCTGTTGCTGGCGCGGGGGCATGGCCTCCGCCGCATCCGCGGTCGTCGCCGCCTTGGCCGCCTTCGCCCGCTTGGGCAGCAGCAGGAAGGTCGGGGCCACCACCAGCAGCAGGATGATGAGCATGTAGAGCGTCGGACGTTCCGCCGCGGCGAACGCCGCGCCGTAGGCGTCGTGCGTCAGCCGCTGGACGAGGCCGGCGTCGCCGCCGGGACCGGCCTGCTGGCCGGAGGCGAACCCGCCCTCGCCGACCGCCTTGCTGAGCTGCGACACGAAGGTCGCGCGCTGCTCCGGCGGCAACTGCTGCGCGACGCGCTCGGCCTCGGGCGTGATCTGGTGCGCGAGGCCGGTGCTGAGCGCCGCGCCGACGACGGCGATGCTGAGCGCCCCCATCATCTGCCGGCTGCTGTTGAACACGCCGGACGCGGCGGCGACGAGCCGCTCGGGCAGGTCCATCATCGCCTCGGTGGTGGCCGGGGCCATGACGAACGCGACGCCGATCCCGACGACGAACAGCGGCAGCAGGAAGTCGGTGGACGTCGAGGTCGCCGACTCCACCACCGCCATCGCGCCGAACCCGGCCGCGAGCACGAGCGTGCCGCCGAAGATCAGGTAGCGGGCGCCGGTCCGGTCGGTCAACCGGCCCGCGACGGCCGCGAAGATGCCCATGGCCAGGGCCATCGGGACGTAGGTGAGGCCGGTGCGCAGCGCGCTGTGCCCCGACACCGACTGCAGGTGCAGCGTGACCAGCAGCGTCACTCCGTACATCGTGAGGTACATGACGGAGTTGAGCAGCGTGGCGACGGTGAAGGCCCGGTAGCGGAAGAGGTTGAGCGGCAGCAGCGGCTCCGGGTAGCGCCGTTCCCACCAGACGAACGCGACCAGGACCAGGGCTCCCACGACCAGGATGCCGGGGATCGTGATGACGCCGGTCACCTGGCCCCAGTCGTAGCGCTGGCCCTCGATGAGCCCGTAGGTGATGGCGCCGAGCCCGGCGGTCACGAGGAAGACGCCCATGAGGTCGAACTTGTGGCGGTTCGCCGGTCTCGCGTCAGGCACGAACAGCAGCGTCAGCACGATCGCCGCCGTGCAGACCGGCACGTTGATGTAGAAGATCCAGCGCCAGCTCCAGTCGTTCAGGATGAGCCCGCCGAGGACGGGCCCGCTCATCGCGGAGATGCCGATCGTCCCCGTCATCACGCCCATCGCCGCCCCGCGCCGTTCGGCGGGGAAGATGTCGGAGATGAGCGTCATCACCTGCGGGACGAGCAGCGCTCCGGTCACTCCCTGAAGGAACCGGGCGAGCACCAGTTGGGTGACGTTCTCCGAGACGCCGCAGAGGGCGGAGGCCACCAGGAACCCCACCAGGCCGACCAGGAACATCCTGCGGGCGCCGAGCACGTCGCCGAGCCGCCCGCCGGTGACCAGCAGGGCGGCGTTCACCAGCACGTAGCCGTTGACGACCCACAGCACGTTGTCCATGTCGCCGTCGAGGCCGGCGGCGAGGCTCGGGAGAGCCACGTTGACGATGGTCGCGTCCAGCGAGACCACGAGCATCCCGAGGCTGAGGGTGGTGAGGACCACCCCCGGGTGCTTCAGCGCGGTAGAGGTCATGTCGGTCCTCCGGCTCTCAGGCCTTGACGACGATCGTTTCGAGGTAGTCCGCGTGGGCGACCAGCGTGCCGTCGGACGCCTGGTTGCCCGCGCCCCACACCGCGACCATGTCCGCGTGCAGCGCCTTGCGCCGCTCGTCGTCGAGACGCTCGAACGCGCCCCGGGCCGGGCCGTACCAGGCGCGGAAGTACTCGACCGCGAACTCCACCGACGGATGCCGGAAGGGCTGGGCCTTGCGGACGCTGTCGACGGACCGGGCGCGGTCGGCGAACAGCTCGCGCGCCCGCGCCGGGGTCCCCCATTCGAACGGGGACCGCAGCCCCGGCGGCGGCTGGATGTACTTGCCGATGGTGGCGGCGTACTCGCCGATGATCCCGTCGGGGCACCAGGCGAGGACGCCGATCCGGCCGCCGGGCCTTACGACGCGCAGCAGCTCGTCGGCGGCCCGCTGCTGGTCGGGCGCGAACATCGCGCCGAACGTGGACACCGCGACGTCGAAGTACTCGTCCTCGAACGGCAGTTCCTGGGCGTCGGCGGTGTGGGTCTCCAGTTTCAGGCCCTCGGCCGAGGCGAGCCGCTCGGCCTTGACGAGCCCCTCGGGCACGAAGTCGGTGGCGATGACCTCGCAGAACCGGCGGAGCGCGGCGATCGAGGTGGTCCCCGTCCCGGCGGCCACATCGAGGACGCGTTCACCCGAGTGCAGGTCGAGCGCCTCGCACAGCGACTCCGCGTAAAGCGGCGGTGTATGGGCGGCCAGTTTGCTCAGGTCGCCCAGAGACCAGGCCTTCTGCTGGGCCTGCGTCACGATGGCGTATTCGGTCATGGAAGCGACGCTACGGACGGCGGGCCGGTGGCGGCTTCGACCGAGCGGGCCAACCGGCCATCCCGGGGGAGTGGCCCGAACGGGCCATGTCCCCGGCGAGCGCGCGGTCGGCGCGCCCGGTGGCCCGGACGGGTCAGAGCAGGTCGACGCGGGAGGCGTAGGCGACGGCGGCGGCGCGGGACGGGAGGTCGAGCCGGGTGAGGATGTTGGCCACGTGCCGCTTGACGGTGTGCTCGCTCAGCACGAGCCGTTCGGCGATCTCGCGGTTGGTCAGCCCCACGGCCAGCAGCCGCAGGATCTCCACCTGGCGGGCCGTGAGTTCGAGGGTGGACGTGCGCCGGGCCAGCCCGACCAGCCTGCTCGCCCGGCGGGCGTCGGCGATCGCGCCCAGCTGCTCGAACGTCTCCTGCGCGGCCAGCGCCTCCTGCGCGGCGGCGCCGGTGCGCCCGCTGTCAGTGAGGATGGCGGCGAGGTCGAGCCGGGCACGGGCCGCGTCGTAGGGGCCGCGGGCGCTCTCGAACAGCTCAACGCCGCGGGTGAGCAGGGTGATGGCCTGGTCGGTGTCGCCCTGCATGCCCCAGCCGACGCCCTGCGCCCACAGCGCCGAGGCTTGGAGTGCTTCGCCGCCGACGTCTTCGGCGATCTCGGTCAGTTCCTTCGTCGCGCCGGGGAGCAGGTCGGGGCGCTTCGCCGCGGCGGCGGCCCGGACGAACGCCTCCAGCACCGGACTGCGCTCAAGGCGGTCCTCGTCGGAGATGCCGTCCAGGACCCGTTCGAGGACGTCGACGGCCTCCTGGGCGTCCCCTCGGTCGAGCAGCAGCTCGGCCTTGCCGAGACGGGCGGCGGGCAGGGACCGGCCGCGCTCGAAGAGTTCGGCGGCCTCGTCCCAGTGGCCCTGGCGTCGGCGCAGCTCACCGAGCCGCGCCCACGCCTCCGCGGCGAACCGGGGGCGCTGCTCCTGGAGTTCGTCCGCGGCGCGCAGGAGCTGGGTCTCGGCCTCGTCCCAGTCGCCGCGCCACAGCAGGACGGTGCTGTAGTGGGTCCGGCAGCGGGAGAAGGGCGACCCGAGGTCGTACCGGCGGCAGAAGTCCATCACCCGGCCGCACCACTGCTCGGCCCGCTCCCAGTCCCGCGTCTGCTCGCACCCCTGGACGAGGTAGCAGGTCGGGATCCAGACCGAGCCGACCTCGCGCACCTCCCCGGCGAGCGCGGCGGCGGCCGCCTCGTCCAGCAGCCGCATGCCCTCGCTGATCCGGCCCTGGCTGACGTAGGCGGTGCCGCTGAGCGCCATGCCCTGGATCTCCAGGTCGGGCGAGTGCAGCCGGCCGCCGATCGCCATCGCCTGCTCGGCGTAGGCGATCGCGTCGGTGAGCTCGCCGCGCAGGCGCGCGGCCATGCCCTCGAACAGGGCGAGGAGCCCGTGCTCCTCGCTCTCGGGGAGGTTCGCGAGGAGCCGTCTGGCCCGTTGGAACCAGCCCTGCGCGATCGCGGTCTCGCCTTTGAACTGGACCGCTCCGTTGCCCAGCCAGGCCGAGACGCGCGCCGCGCCGCAGTCGTCGCCGACGGCGCGGTAGTTGCGGTACGCCTGCTCGTACCGCTCCGTCATCTCGGCGTCGTCGTCCAGCCACCACGCGGCCGCCGCGGCCCCTTCGGCGGCCGTGGCCTCGGCGGCCGCGTCCAGCGGGGAGGCGAGCGCCGCGGCGAACCTCGCGTGGGCGTCCCGCCAGGCTCCGCGGCGCAGCAGGTCCCATCCGTCGAACAGAACGCCATCGGTTGCCGTCACGCTGCCATCATCGCTCACCACCGGCCTGGCGGCACCCCTGGACGGGGCAGCGATGATCAACGGTTTCCGATCGCGCGCGGGGGTCCGGTCACGGCCAGTCGGTCTGGTCCTGCGACAGCCAGTTCTCCGGACGCATGGACACCGCGATCATCATGGGGGTCGCCTCGGCGGTGGCCTGGACGAACGCCTCGCCGAACTCCGGGCCCAGGTAGCGCGCGGCGAGCTGCTTGCGCTCGTCGGGCGTGACCGTCTCCTGGATGGAGACCGGCCCCTCCACGGTCACGTACCGGTAGGGCGGCTCCGGCGACTGGACGCAGAGGGTGATCCGGCCGGCGCGGCGGATCATCTCGGCCTTCTGGCTGTCCCCGCGCGTGATCACGCGGACGTCGCCGCCGGGCTCGTAGCCGTACCAGATGGGCAGGGCCAGCGGGCCGCGCCCCTCCTGGGAGACGGTCAGCACGGCGGTGTGCGCCTCCGCGAGGTACTTCTCCCGCGCTTCCGGGCTCATCTGCGGCGGTCGGGTCAGTTCCTGCGTCACAGCCGGTTCCTTTCGTCGAAGCCGCCGCGGGGACACGGCCGGTGGGCTACGGCGATGGACGCTACGGCGGACCCGAAGTGGTCGGCTTCGCCTGCGCGGGCCATTCGGGGCGTCGGGGCATGGCCCGAACGAGCCATGCCCCGCGCGGGCCCGCGCCGGGCCTGCGCCGACGGCCGACACCTGGCCCTCCAATGACTATCCAAACGTGTAGCAATTTGGGAGATGACGGGGTTCTGGGGTGCGAATCACTATGTATTTACACACCGATTGGAGGGGTCCCCATGACCCAGACCGCCACCATCCTCGGCAGCAAGCACTTCGCGGGCGTCCGCCTCGACGGCGAGATCACCCTGCACTTCCTGCAGGGCGAGACGTTCGACTGCCGCAACGTCGAGGGCATCAGCGGCGTCCGCACCGCCTCCGAGGTCACCCGCGACGCCGACGGCCGCCCGCAGGTCGCCCTCGAGCGCCTGCTCACCCACTTCCACAGCGACGAGGCCGACATCCTCATCGAGCAGAACCACGCCCGTCAGAACAAGGGCACCCTGACCGGCCACGGCGAGGAGCTGCTGCCGGGCACCGCGACGTTCGAGCAGTACCTGCTGATCACGGTCGGCGACAAGGTCTACGCGAACCGCGACGCCCTGGTCATGACCTCCACCGACGTGTCCGAGTGGGCGCCGGTCGGCTCCACCTTCACCTCGAAGGCCGCCGTGGACTTCTACGCGGTCGACGAGATCGACGACGCCGCCGCCAAGCCGGTCCTCACGCTGGCCGCCAAGTGCGCCGCCGAGATCCGCGACGAGCTGAGCCTCGGCTGAGCTCCCACCGCGGTGAGCTGAGCTTCGGCTAGCTCTCAGTGGCAGAGGAGGCCCCCGGATGGCATCGGGCCGGGGGCCTCTTCTCACGTGTCACGCACCTTTTCCCCGCGTTTCTCCCCGCCGCCGTCCGGTGCCGCCCCCGATGCCGCCCCATGCAAGGAGTTCGCCGTGATCCGCAGGTACGTCAACCCGACCCGCAGGGCCGTGATGCGCGGCGCGCTCGCGGGCGCCGGGATGTCCCTCGCCGCGCCGGGCGCGGCGGCGCTCGCCGCGGGCCCCGGCGAGTCGCGCGGCGGACGCTTCGACCCGGGCGACTGGGCGTCGGTCCGGGCGCAGTTCCCGCTGAACCGCCGCCACCTCCAGTTCACGGCCTACTACCTCGCCGCGCACCCCGCGCCGGTCGCGGCCGCGATCGACCGGCACCGCCGCGCCCTCGACCGGGACACCGCGATCTACGTCGAGAGCTTCGACGCGCGGCAGGAGGCGGTGCGCAAGGCGGCGGCGGCCTTCCTCGGCGGCGGTTCCGACGAGATCGCGCTCACCGACAGCACCACGATGGGCCTCGCCCTCCTCTACGCCGGGCTCCGCCTGAAGCCGGGGGACGAGGTGCTCACCACCGAGCACGACTTCTACGCGACGCACGAGTCGCTCCGCCTGCGCGCCGCCCGGGACGGCGCGGCGGTGAGGAGGGTCCGGCTCTACGAGGACCCGGCCGCCGCGTCCGCCGACCAGATGGTCGCCCGGCTGCGCGCCGGGATCACGCCGCGGACCCGGGCCGTCGCCGTCACCTGGGTCCACTCCGGGACGGGCGTGAAGCTCCCGGTCCGCGCCGTCGCCGACATGGTCGCCGACGCCAACCGCGGACGCGACGAGGCCGACCGCGTCCTGCTCTGCGTCGACGCCGTGCACGGCTTCGGCGCGGAGGCGCCCACCCCGCTCGAACTCGGCTGCGACTTCTTCGTCACCGGCACCCACAAATGGCTGTTCGGCCCGCGCGGGACGGGCGTCATCTGGGGCGCCAAGGCGGCCTGGGCCCGGATGGACCCGACGATCCCGAGCTTCTCGATGCCCGCGCTGCTCGGCTGGTGGAGCGGCAAGCCGCCGGAGGGGCCGGCGG
Organism: Actinomadura syzygii; assembly: GCF_008085905.1. Lineage (GTDB taxonomy): Bacteria > Actinomycetota > Actinomycetes > Streptosporangiales > Streptosporangiaceae > Spirillospora > Spirillospora syzygii. The sequence goes on from NZ_VSFF01000012.1 coordinate 23,280, forward strand.
CGGTCCTCACCACGCCCGGCGGGTTCCACACCTACGAGCACCGCTGGGCGCTGCCCGAGGCGTTCGAGTTCCACCGCGCGATCGGCCCGGCGCGGATCGCGGCGCGCACCCGCGAGCAGGCGGCCCGGTTGAAGGACGGCCTCGCGCGCATGCGGCACGTCACGCTGCTCACGCCGCGCGACCCGGCCGTGGCGTCGGGCCTCGTGTGCTGCAACGTCACCGGGCGCAAGCCGGGCGACCTCGTCACCGGGCTGCGCGAGGAGCACGGCATCGTCGCCAGCGTCACCCCGTACCGCGACCAGGCGCTGCGGTTCGGGCCGAGCATCGTCACGACCCCGGCCGAGGTGGACGCCGTCGTCCGGGCGATGGCCGGGCTGGGATGATCCGCCGTGCTCGCTCCCGTTGATCAACAAGCGGTATATGATCGTGAAGTGCCGGTACGAGACAAGCAGGCCGAGAGCGGGCGCCGCCGCCGCGCCTACGGGCAGTACTGCGGGCTCGCCGGGGCGCTGGACGTGATCGGCGAGCGGTGGTCGCTGCTGATCGTCCGCGAGCTGCTCACCGGGCCCTGCCGGTACAACGAGCTGCTCGCCAGCCTGTCCGGCATCGGCACGAACCTGCTGGCCGCGCGGCTGCGCACGCTGACCGAGGCGGGCGTCGTGCGGCAGGTCCCGCGGCCCGGCTCCAAGGTGCGGGCCTACGAGCTGACCGAGCTCGGCACGGGCCTGCGCGGCGCCGTGCTGGAGCTCGCCCGCTGGGGCCTCGGCGTCCTCGGCGCGCCCAGCGAGGGGGACCTGGCGCGCCCGCGCTGGGGCGTGCTGGCGCTGGAGGCGATGATCGTCCAGGACGCGGCGGGCCCGGACGAGACGTACGAGTTCCGCGTCGACGACGAGGTCTTCCACATCCGCGTCGCGGACGGCGCCGCCGGGGTCGTGCAGGGCCCGGCGCCCGGCGAGCCGGTGCTGGCCGTCCGCACCGACGCGTTCACGTTCATCGAGATCGGCGCGGGGCGGCTCAGCCCCATCGAGGCGACGCTGACCCGGCGGCTCGTGATGGACGGCACCGACCAGGCGATCATCCGCTGCTCGCGGCTGCTCGGCCTCACGGCCTGACCGTGTGAGCGGTTGACCGCCTGGTCGGCGCTTCGTCTTCGTATCGCGCTCTCCCCTTGCCCGTCCGCTCAGCGGAGCGGGCCGGTGGCGACGGTGATCGTCCCGCCGGGGAGCCAGCTCGTGCCCGAGTGCGGATGCTGCGCGAGCACCGCGGGCGGCATCAGGTTGACGAGCGACGCCGAGTACAGCCGGGCCGGGCCGGTGTCCGCGGCGCCCCGCCACGCGCGGAACCCGGCGGCGGACGGCGTCTCGTCCGGGAACCGGGACCGCAGCTCGGCGGCGTACCGCAGCGGCTCGGGGTCGCGCGGGGAGAACCGCAGCGGCAGCATCTGCCCGGCCGGGACGGCGAGCAGCGGCGCGGTGAGCAGCCACGGCGCGAGGTAGGCGCCCTGCCCGCGCAGCGCGCCCCGGGCCAGGTCGCGGAGCGTCGCGTCCGCCCCCGACCAGCCCGCCACGACGACGACCGGACGGTCGGCCGCCGCCTTCGCCGCGACCGTCACCCCGGCCTTCGCGCACGCCTCCCGCACGACCGCCTCCGCCGCCGCCGAGCGCGGCGACCCGTCGCCGACCAGGTGGACGGACCGGACGCGCCGCCCGGCGATGAACGCGACCGTCGCGCGGAGCGCGTCCGCGTCCGCCGCGTCGAGCCGGTCGGCCGGGCACGGGACGTCCGCGCCGCGCGTCCCCGCGACCAGCGCCCCGAGCGCGGCGCTCGCGCATTCCGGGCCGTCCGTGCGCAGCCGTGGTGACGCGGGCTGCACACGTCCGGTGTCGACCGCGACGGACGCCGTCCGCCCGCCCGAGCCGACGTACAGGGTGCTGCGCCCGGACGGCAGCCACACCGTCCGCCAGGTGCCGGGCGCGCCCGCCAGCCGCTCCGTGGCGCTCAGCCGGTCGCGCGACGTCCCCACCGAGACCGGGGCGTCGCCCGCGTGGACGAGGTTCCACCCCGGCCGCTGCGGCGTCACGAGGATCGACGGCCGCGCGCCGCCGAGCGCGACGTCGCGCAGCAGCGGGACGCCGGGCACGGCGCGGTCCGGGCCCGGCGCGGCGGCGGTGAGCGAGCCGCTCGCGACGATCGCCGCGAGCGCGCCCGCCAGCACGGTGCCGACCGCGACCGAGCGCCGGGGGTGGGGGAGCAGGCGCGGCGCCGCGAGCGCGACCGCCGCCAGGGCGAGCGCCAGGACGACGCGGTCCACGGCCACGAGGTAGCCGACCGCGCCGACCGCCGCCGCGACCGACACGGCGGCCGTCAGCCGCCGGGACGGCGGTCCGGTGCGCGGCCGGAGCAGCGCGGCGCCCGCGACGACGGCGGTGGCGAGCAGCGCGACGACGCGGATCGCCGTCGTCGGCCAGCCGCCGCCGGACACCGCGCCGTGCCCGCCGTGCCCGCCGTCCGCCCAGGCCGTGAAAGCCGGAGCGGCGAGGGCCGGGGCGGCCGCGACCAGCAGCGCCCCGAGCGCGGCCGTCCGCACCGCTCCACGTGCCGCCGTCCGCGCGTCGGCGGACGGGGAGCGGCGGGACGGCCGCGCACGTTCCCGGCCGTGCCCGACGTCAGCGGACGTCGGCATCGGAGACCGCGAACAGGACGCCGTGCGGGCGGGCGTCGCCCGTCGCGCCGTGCGGCCACTCGGCCCGGTTGAACTCCACGCACGGGTGGCCGGTGCGCTCGTCCTTGAACCGCTGGTCCAGCGACAGCTGCTGCTTCGGCGAGATGTTCACCATGCAGACCCGGTGGTCGCCGTCGAACGGCGTCGCCGCGACGAAGTAGTTCGCCATCGCGAGCCGGTCCGGCCGCCGCGTCTCCCGGTAGAGGCCGTCGTAGCCCGGCCGGAAGTTGTCCAGTGCCGCCCAGTGCGGGCCGCCGGACGTCGGGTCCTCGATCGGCAGGACGCTCACCAGCGACGGGCAGTCGGGCTCGCGGCCGCCGCGGGTCGTCTCGTCCAGCGTGTCGATGCTGCACTGGGTCTTCTTGCCCGACGCGACGAGCTTGCGGATGTCGAGCACGTACACCATGCCGGTGTCCTTGCCGCCGGACGACTCGTCCCCCCGGCGCATGACCGTGTGGTACAGGTACTTGTCGTCGGCGCTGGTCTGGAGCCAGGCGCCGCCGTCCATGCCGACGCGGTTCTCCAGTTGCGGGGCGAGCCTGGTGAACGCGGTGGTGTCGTCGAACACCTCGCGCCACTTCGGCTTCGGGTCGGTGATGTCGGGCGTGTAGAAGATGGAAGCGCCGCCCATCGTCGACGCGAACGCGCCCCGGTGCCGACGCTCGTTGGTGACCGTCGTCTCCATCACGACGCGCGGCTCCTCGTAGGTGCCGAACGGCTCCTTGCGCGGGCCGTCGGGCAGGTGCGAGACCGACAGCAGCTTCGGACGGTCCCGCTTCGCGATGTCGTAGATCCGCACCGTGTCGCGGGTGATGTAGAAGTCGGCGGGCGGCGTCCCGAGCAGGTTGCGGACCTCGGCGAAGTCGCTGGTGATGAGCCGGTTCAGGTCCTCGCGCGCCTGGATGCCGTGCGGGTTCGCGCAGCTCGGCGGGTCGAGCTGCGGGATGCTGTGGCAGGTCTCGGCCTCGGGTCCCTTCGTGGCGGCCGGGTACTCGACCCGCACCTTGCCGTTCTGGTCCAGCCGGAGCACCTCGCCGGGCGTACCGCCCGCGCCGTTGCCGATCCGCGTCTCGCCGTGCGTGTACGTGCAGGGGCCGGACACGTTGGGGCCGCCCATGTAGGCGCCGTAGGCGGTGCCGTCCTTGAGCGTCCAGAAGGCGTCCGGGACGGTCCCGCAGGGCGTGTCGGTCGGCGTGACGACGCCGCTGAGCTTGATCTTCGGGAGCTGGCCGACGTCGAACACGTACGTGGTGTCGCTGAGCAGCCCGCCCGCGAAGACCTTGTCGCCCTTGTGCCACACGTACTGCATGTGGTGCGGCTCGTTCTGCAGCGTCGGGCCGAGGGTCGCCGTGTTGACGACCTTGCCGTAGTCGGGGGAGCCGCGCGTCGCGTCGATCACCGCGAGGAAGTCGGGGTCGGCCGAGCCCTTCGCGCCGGTCTTCCCGTGCGCGGCGTGGCCCTTGCCGCCCGCCTCGGGGCCCGCGTCGCCCGTCCAGACCAGCAGCCACTCCTTGCGGTGGCCGCGCGCGTCCTTACCGCGAACGATGTGGTTCGTGACCGTGTAGTCGGTGCCGTCGCCGCCCTTGAAGCTGGACGTGCTGACGGCCGCGTCGGCGGCGCCGGCGTCCGCGCCGGCGGCGGGCTGGAACCCGACGCCGGCCACCAGCAGGCCGGCGGCCGCCGCCCCGAGCGCGGCGAGCGCGGGCGTTCTTCGGCGCGGGAACGAGCGCGGTTGAATGCTGGCCATGACCTTCTCCTGAGTTTCCGCAGCGGGATCGCCAATTGGCGTCAATTTACTACACGAATAACCGCCTTCCTAGGTCGGGAAATCAATCACTGTGTTTTATAACTCGGTTATTTAATGGGCTGATGAGTGAGCAATCCAGAAGATGGACAAGGGCTCGCGAGATTACTTTGCTTGGCGTTGTGGGGGTGCCTCGAAGAGGAGGATTCCGGTGGCCGAGTACTCCGTTCTGCAACGCCGCCGCCCGGCGTTCGACGCGGACGCCTTCGAGGGCGCCGTCGCCGACTTCGAGTTCGCCCGCGCGCGGGTTCCCTTCTTTCGGCGAGAAGGGCGTGAGCAAGGCCCCGCGCGGATCGACGGGCCGGCGGATTGGGCGCGCGTTCCGCTCACCCGCCGCGCCGACTATCGCGCCGATTTCCCGCGCGGGGTGCTCGCGCGGGGCCGGACCCTGGGCGAGCCGGGAACCCTCGTCCAGGGGAGCGGCGGAGTGGGCGACGACCGGGTCGCGACCGCAGTGCGAGCCGTCCTCCTGGCCGCGCGGCGGGCCGTGACGCTGGCCGCCCACCCGCCGCTCCGGGACGCGATCCTCGGCGGCGCGTCCGGGCGGTCGGCCCGGTACACCGCCCCCGAGTGCTCGGGCGTCGAGTGCGCCAGCCCGTACACCCCGATGGAGCGGCGGACGCTCGGCGACGGGACGCTCGTCCTGCCGTCCACGCCGGACCCGCTCGCCGCCCCCGACGCCCTGCTCGGCCGCGCCGCCGACGAGCTGCGCGCGCACGCCCCCGCCTGGCTGGAGGCGGACGCGACGGCCCTCGCCTTCCTGCTCCGCCGCCTCGCCGCCGCGGGACGCGAGGCGCCGCCGGTCGGCGCGATCGTCCTGACGTACACGCCCGCCACCCGGGTGGCGCGCCGCCGGATCGCCGAGCACTGCGGCCCGGCGGTCGTCGCGGAGGCGGTGACGATGTCGGAGTTCGGCTGGCTCGCCGTCGAATGCCCGCGCGGGCTCACGCACCTGAACAACCGGTCCTACTTCGTGGAGCCGCTCGCGGGCGGCGGCCGCCCGGCCGCGCCCGGCGAACTGGCCGAAATGGTCGTGACCAGCGTCGGCGACCGCCTGTCCCCGCACATCAGGTACCGGACGGGCGACCTCTACCGGGTGTGGGACGAACCGTGCCCCTGCGGCTCCGACCTGCCGCTCTGCCGCTTCGAGGGGCGCTCGGGCACGCTGCTCACCGTCCCCGGACGTCCAGCGCCGATCGGGGCGCGCGACGTCGACCGCGCCGTCGGCGACTGCCCCGAGCTGGACGTCTACCAGGTCAGCCAGCACCGGGAGGACGAGGTGCGCGTCGAGTACGTCCCGAACGTCAAGGACACGCGGGCGCTGGAGGACGGCCTGGTCGAACGCCTCCGGGCCCTGCTCGGCGAGCGGGTCCGGCTGACGGCGTCCGCCGTCCGCTACCTGCCCGCCGGACCGGACGGCCGCCTCCGCCCCTGCGTCTCCGACCTGCCCGTCCGTCCCCTGGACCAGGAGAGGCCAGCATGATCGACACGGAGTCCGTCACCGACCTGCCGAGGCGCGTCCGCGCCGACTTCCCGATCCTCGGACGCCGCGTGGACGGGCGCGACCTCGTCTACCTGGACAACGCCGCCACCACCCTCAAGCCGCGCCCCGTCGTCGACGAGCTGACCCGCTACTACACCGAGGTCAGCGCGAACATCCACCGGGGCAAGCACCGGCTCTCCGAGACCGCGTCGGCGGACTTCGAGGCGGTGCGCCGCCAGGTCGCGCACTTCGCGGGCGTGCGCGGCGACGAGGTCGTGTTCACGCTGAACACCACGGAGGCGCTGAATCTCGTCGCGTCCGGGCTGGGCCTCGGGTCGGGCGACGTGGTGCTCGTCCCGTTCGACGGGCACCACTCGAACGCGCTGCCGTGGCGGCGGCACGCCCGCGCGCGGCACATCCCCGTCGACGGCTCGGGCCGCGTCGACCTCGAAGCCTACGAGAAGCTGCTGCGCGGCCGTCCCCGCGTGGTGGCGCTCAGCCACTGCTCGAACGTGACCGGGGTGTACGCGCCCGTCCAGAAGATGGCGACGATGGCGAAGGAGGCGGGCGCGGTCACGGTCGTGGACGCCGCCCAATCGGCCCCGCACGGGCGGCTGCACTTCGACGACGTCGACTTCTTCGCCTTCTCCGCCCACAAGATGCTCGGCCCGACCGGTGTGGGCGTCCTGTGCGGGGCGGACGGCGCGCTCTCCCTCCTCGACCCGCCGAACCTCGGCGGCGGGACGGTCGACTGGGTCGACACCGAGCGGTATCAGCTGCGCCGCCCGCCGCACCGCCTGGAGGCGGGCACGCCCAACATCGGCGGCGTCTACGGGCTCGGCGCGGCGATCGCCTACCTGGACCGGATCGGCGCCGCCGCCCTCGCCGCGCACGACCGGGCGCTCGCCCGGCGGCAGGCCGCGGAGGCGCTCGCCCGGCCCTACCTGCGGGTCCTCGGGCCCGTGTCGCCGTCCGCCGACCGGTCCGCGACGATCAGCCTCGCGATCCGCGGGGTGCGGAACCTGCGGGAGGTCGCGCGGATCCTCAGCGACTCCTACGGGATCATGTGCCGGTCCGGGCACATGTGCGCGCAGCCGCTGGTCGACAGCTTCACCGACAACGAGGTGCTGCGGATCTCCGCCTACCTCTACAACGACGAGGGCCAGGTCGCGCGGGTGTTCGCCGCGCTGGACGAGATCGTCGAGACCGTCGCCGCCCCCGCCTGACCCGGCTGGAGCCCGGCTCGGATCGCCGAGCCGGGTGGTCAGGCGGGGTGGTCGGGCCGGTCTGGCCGGGCGGGCGTCAGGCCGGGCGGGTGTCAGGCGGAGCGGGCGGCGACGCCGTCCTGCTTGAGCGTCCACGGGCGGATCAGCTCGTCCTCCAGCCGCCGTCCGGACGCCTCGACCGACCGCGCCGCGGTCTCCGGGTCGTCGCCGACGCCGACCATCAGCGACACGAGCTGCGCCTCGAAGCACGTCTCCGCGTCGTAGGGCGGGATGAGGTAGCCGCCGAGCTCCAGGATGACGAGGCCGTGTGTCGCGCTCCACATCTGGTGCGCGACGAGGCCCGCGTCGTCCGCGCGGAAGCGGCCGGCGGCGATGCAGCGCCCGGCGCAGGTCGCGACCCGGGTCAGCGTGTACCGCCCGTGCTGCCGGTCCTCCTCGGACAGGCTGAACCCGGCGAGGGACGCGGCGCCGAACATCACCGCGTACAGGTGCGGGTTCTGCATCGCGTTGTGCCGGTAGGCGCGGCCGAGGAGGGCCATGTCCGCCACCGGGTCGTCCGAGGCGCGGATCAGGCTGAAATGGTTCTCCAGCCGAGCGAAACCCTCGTAGACGATCTCTCTCGCCAATCCGGCCATGCCGCCGAAATTGGTGTAGACCGGCATTGTTGAACTGCCCGCCTCGGCCGCTATCCGGCGCGCGGACAATGCTTGCGGCCCTTCTTCGGAAAGCAGTCTCGCGGCGACGTCCAAGAGTAGGGAACGCGCTTCGGGATCGACCTTTCTGGGGCTCATCCGGCAGGCATTCCCTTCCGCGCGCAAGCGCTCCCCGCTGCCTTTGCACGGCTCAGCCTAGCGACGCCCCGTGTCGATCATCTTCTCCGAGCTTGCGCAGTGCGCCCGGCCGTCTTGACCGCCGCCTCCGCGTCGGGTTCCGTCGCAGTTGACAAGCATTCCCGGCGGACCGCCGCTCGGCGGAGAGGAGCGTGCCGCCCATGGCCGCACCGGTGACATCCGACCAGCTGCAGTCCGCGCGACGGGCCGTCGACAAGGCCACCCGCAGATTCGGCGACCTGCTCTCGGACGTCTCCGACCCCGCGGCGATGGCGACCAGGGACTGGACGGTCGCCGACACCGCCGCGCACGTCGCGACCATCGCGCGCCTCTACACCGCCCTCGTCCGCGGCCCCCGCGAGCCGCTCCCCTTCGACGGCATGGACGGGCTGCGGACGGCCACCGTCGACACCGTCGCCGACCTCAACGAGGTGATGCTCGGCCAGTTCCGCGAGCGGGACCCGGCCGAGATCGCCGCCGCGCTGCGCGCCGACGTCGCGGACGTCCTGGAGGTCAGCGCGGGCGCGGAGCCCGGCGAGCCGGTCCACTGGCTGGGCGGGGCACGCGTCCCGATGGCGGGCCTGCTCGCGCACCTGCTGAACGAGATCCAGCTCCACGGCCGCGACATCGCCCGCGCGAGCCGCGCGGACTGGACCATCCCGCCGGGCGACATCGGCATGTTCTTCGAACTGTTCGTCGCGGGGATGACCCGCAACGGCCTCGGCCACCTGCTGGACTCGACCGCGCCGCCGCCGCGCCGCCGCGTCGCCGTCGAGTTCCGGTCCAGGCACATGACGCCGGTCACGATCGTGCTCCAGGACCGGCGGGTCTTCGTCGAGGAGCCGGGCGGCGACGTCGACGTCCGGCTGACGTTCGACCCGCCCGCGCTCAGCCTGATGCTCTTCGGGCGCATCAGCAAGGCACGCGCCCTCCTCAGCGGGCGGGTGGTGGTCCGGGGACGTCGCCCGTGGCTGCTGCCCGTCTTCATGCGCACGGTCCGCTTTCCCGGATGAGCCGTGCGCCCACCCCCGTTTCCCGATGCGGAGGCCACCGTGACCCGAGCAGCCGAACCCTCGCCGATCACCGTCCCGAAGCCCGCGCCGGCGTTCGTCGTCGGCGCCTTCCCCCGCAGGCGCCTGCTGGTCCTCGCGGCCAGCGTCCTCGCGGGATTCCTGCTGACCGTCGTCTGGTCGGCGGAGTTCGTCGACCAGACCATCGGTGACAACGTGGCCGACACCCTCCTCGGCCACCACGCGAAGGGCACCCCCATCGCCGGGACGATGGCGGGCATCGCGTTCGCCCTCGCGTCCGGTGTCGCGGGCACCTTCACCGCCTGCAACATCGCCGTGTTCGGCGCGCTCGCCCCCATGGTCGGACGCCGGTCCAAGCGCGACCGCCTCGTCCAGGCGCTCAGGCCGCTGGGCTGGCTGTCGGTCGGCATGATCTCCGTGTCGGCCACGTACGGCGCGGTCGTCGGGCTCGTCGGCACCCACATGCCGCAGTTCCAGACGACGAAGACCATGGACGTGTGGACCCCGCGCCTGATCCAGGCGATGGTCGTGTTCGGGATCATCGGGGTGACGCTGATCTGCCTCGGGCTGTCCGCGCTCGGCATCATCCCCGACCCGCTCGCCCGGCTGTCGGCGAAGCACCCGAACGCGCCGCTGGTCGTCATGGGCGCGCTCATCGGCGGCTTCCTGGTCGGACGCCCGTTCGCCCTGTTCCGGCAGATGTTCCGGGACGCGGCCGAGAGCCACAACCCGCTCTACGGCGCCGCGGCGTTCAGCCTCCAGTCCCTCGGCAACATCGTGATCCTGTCCGTGCTGTTCCTCGCCGTCGTCCTGCTGGCCGGGAACCGGCTCCAGGGCTGGCTGGCCGCGAAGCCCGGACGCGCGTCCGGCATGGTGGCGGCCCCGCTGCTCACCGCGGGCGTCTTCACCGTCCTGTACTGGAACGTGCGGATCCTCGGTTCCCGCGACCTCATCTGGTACCCGCTGGCGCCCTGGACGTAGATCCCTTCGTTCGCGAACGCCGAAAGCCGACCAGGGGAACCTGGTCGGCTTTCGCGCGGGTCCGGGCCGGGACCGGGCTGGGGTCGTGCTGGGCTGGTCCGGGGCTCGGCTCAACGGCGGAACAGGTCGAGGAGCCCGCGGGCCTTCTCGCGGCGGTTCCAGGCGATCACCGCGAAGACCACGCCGAGCAGGGCCGGGAACGGCACGACCTCGGGGCTGCCGAGCCCGATGTTGGTGATCACCGCGCCGATCATGACGCCGACCAGCCCGGTGGCGGCGGCGGCGGACAGCCGGGGGATCAGCAGCCCGAGGCCGCCCGCGATCTCGACCGCGCCGGTGAAGTAGCGGAACCACTGGCCCCAGCCGATGTCCTCGAAGACCTGCACGGCGGTGTGCTCGCCGAACAGCTTCGGCAGGCCGGACGCGACGACCATGAACACGGCCAGCGCGATCTGCACGGCCCACAGGACCCGGCTCCGCCAGCGGACGCCGGAGCCGGCGGGGGACTGAGCCGCGGTGCCCTGGGAGGTGGCGGCGCCCTGGGAGGCGGCGGGGGTCTGAGCGGTGGCGGGGGTCCGGGTGGCGGCCATCGTGCTCTCCTTCGGTGGGGGTTCTCGCCAAGGCAGACCAGGGGCGTCCGGAAAACTCATCGGTCCTCCGGGGCGAACTTTTGTTCGAATGTGGGAGCGCGGCCGGATCGGGCGAGGCTAAGATCCGCCGGGTATCCAGTCGGCCCGAGAGCACAGGGGATGTTCGCCATGGCGCTGCCCGACCGTCCGGACGAGAGGCACCGGCACATCGCCGGACTGTTCACCGACAGGGTCCGCGCCGTGCGGTCGTGGGACGTCCCGTCCCCGGTCCCCGACTGGACCGCGCGCGACGTCGTCCGGCACCTGACCGGATGGTTCCCGGGGTTCCTGGCGTCCGGCGCGGGCATCGAGCTGCCGCACGGCCCCTCGGTGGACGACGACCCCGTCGCCGCCTGGCAGGTCCATTGCGACGGCGTGCAGGCCGTCCTGGACGATCCCGGCACGGCCGACCGGGAATTCAGCAATCCGCACACCGGAAATCTGCCGCTCGCTGCCGCGATCGACCAGTTCTACACCGCTGACGTGTTCATGCACACCTGGGATCTTTCGCGGGCCACCGGCCAGGACGATCGGCTCGACCCCGACTTCTGCGCGCGGCTCCTCGGCGGCATGGAGGGAATGGAGGACGTCCTCCGCTCCTCGGGCCAGTACGGCGCCCGGGTCGACGTCCCCGCCGACGCGGATATCCAGACCAAACTGATAGGTTTTATAGGCCGCGATCCATTCTGGTCGGGCGCCTGAACGAGCTCGGCGCCGCCCCGTCCCGTGCGAATGGGGGCGGCCGTCACGACCTTCGCCGAACGTCGGAAAGGCTTACGGCGTAGGGGATGCGGGCATGTCGGACGGCTGCCCGAGTGCTCCGTCGCGACCCTTTTGACCAGTGTTCGATCACATCGCGTGACGGTTCGTAGCACATCTCCAGGACGCCGTGCCAGCGGCGCGCGTGGCAGTCTTCGGCCATGACCCGGACCAAAACCGATTCGGAGTCAAATTGGCGGAAGCCCCGCCGATCTGCCAGTCAGCAAAGCTGGACATAGTTCACATTTTGGTCTTCTCTCCGGCTTCGTCCGGCTCTGTCGTCACACTCGTCACCCGACGACTTTCCGCTGAGTAAGGTTTCTATTCCGCCGCAGTAAAGATCAGTTGTTAGTCCCCTCTGGCGCTTTTCGGGGATTCGTGGCTACCGTGTCCTCGTTCGCCCTGAGACGCACATTGATCGGTGGAAATGATCGATCGATAAAGGGCGGACCGGACCACATCGCGTGGTCCACCGAGGCCGGCGGAACGGGAAAGAGGGCGGCGAACCCAGCATGGCGGAATTCAATTTCAGCGTCTTCTCCGGGGCCGCGGCCCCGGAGTCCGGCGACGCCCGCCTGACCGAGGTGCTCGACCGGGCGCTCGCCGCGCTTCCCGCCCCGTCCGGCTGGACCGTCCGCCGCAGCCCCGTGTGGCGGCACCTCACCCGCGACGGCGGCGGCTGTCCCGCGCAGGGGTGGAAGCTGCACGTCTCGGCGACGCCCGCGTCGGCCGAGGAGGTGCTCGACCGGGCGCTCGCGGTCCTCCTCGCCGGAGGCTCCTCGTTCAAGTTCGCGGCGAGCCACGACCAGGTCGCGGTGCTGAACGCGCGGAACACCTCGCGCGGCCACTCGGGCAAGTTCCTCACCGTCTACCCCGGGAGCGACGACGAGGCCGTCCGGCTGGCGGCGGAGCTGCACGAGGCGACGGCGGGGCTCGCCGGGCCGCGCATCCTGTCCGACCGCCAGTACGCGCCGGGCAGCCTCGTGCACTACCGGTACGGCGCGTTCGTCGAGGACCGCCGGATCACCAACGACGGGTTCTACGCCTGGATGATCCTCGACCCCGACGGCAACCCGGTGGAGGACCGGCGCGCCGGCACCTACCAGCCGCCCTCCTGGGTGACCTCCCCCTTCCCCGACCGCCCCGCGAGCGCGGGCGGCGGCGACGGGCAGGGGGAGATCCTCATCGGGACGCGCTTCGCGGTGCGCGAGGCGATCCGGCACACCAACAAGGGCGGCGTCTACCGCGCGCTCGACACCCGGACGGGCGAGCCGGTCGTCCTCAAGGAGGCGCGCCCGCACGTCGCCGCCGACGAGACCGGGCGGGACATCCGCGACAGCCTCCGGGCGGAGCACCGCGCCCTCGCCGCCATCGCGCACCTCGGGGTGGCGCCGCGCCCGGTCGAGCTGTTCACGCAGGGCGGCCACCTGTTCCTCGCGGAGGAGATGATCCCGGGGACCGCGCTGCGGCAGTGGAGCTCGGACCTGATCGTCGTCCGCGGCTGGGGGCCGCACCTGCCCGCCGCGCTGGAGATGGCGGAGCGGCTGACCGGCCTGATGATCGCGGCGCACGGCGCCGGGCTGATCGTGCGCGACTTCAACCCGAACAACATCATGGTCCGCCCGGACGGGACGCCCGTCCTCATCGACCTGGAGCTGGCGGTGCCCGCCGACGATCTCGCGGGCGCGCCGCTGCGCTCGGGCACCCCCGGATACTCCGCGCCGGAGCAGATGGACGGGGCGTCCCCGCACCTCGCGGCGGACTACTTCAGCCTCGGCGCCACGCTCTGCCACGTGATCACCGCCGGGCCGCCGTACCTGCTGGGGGAGCGTCCGGCGGCGCGTCCGCTGGCCGAGCGGCTCGCGGAGCTGCTGCGCGCCCGCACCCGCGGCCTGAACCTGCCCGCGCCGGTCATCCCGATGCTGCTCGGGCTGACGGCCGACGACCCCGACCAGCGCTGGACCCCGGCCCAGGCGCGCGAGGCGCTGGCCGACCTCCGGACCGCCGCCCCCGATACCACCACTGAGGCCGCGTCCGCCCCGGCCGCGAGCGCACCGGCGGTCAGCGCCCAGAATGCGGGCGTGCCGGCGGCGGACGCGGCGGTCCCGGGCGAGGCGGGCACCGGCGCGGAGCGGCGGGGCGCCGGACGCTCGGACGGCCGCCGGGAACGGCTGCGGGAGCAGGCCCGGCAGGCCGTCGCCGGGATCAGCGGACACCTCCTCGCCACCATGACCCCCGGGAACGGCGACGCGCTGTGGCCCGCGTCGTGCGTCCACGGCGCACCCGATCCGTGCAGCGTCCAGCACGGTGCGGCGGGCGTCCTCGGCGCGCTGGTCCGGTGCCACGAGCTCGCCGCCGTTCCCGGCCTCCGCCCGGCCGTCGGCGAGGCGGCCCGCTGGACTCTCGCGCGGCTGGACGACGGTTCCGCGCGTCCCGCCGGGCTTTACTTCGGCGCCGCGGGCGCCGCGTGGGCGGTGCTGGACGCGGGCCTCGCGCTGGACGACCCCGACCTCGTCGACGGCGCCCTCGCCGCCGCCGACCGGCTGCCGTTCGCCGTCCCCGGCCCCGACATGACCCACGGGACGGCTGGCCTCGGCATGACCGCGCTCCACCTCTGGGCCCGCACCGGGCGCGAGCGGTACGCCGACCGGGCCGTCGCCGCCGCCGACGCGCTGGTCGACGGGGTTGTGGCGGCGCCGGGCGGTCCGACCTGGAGCACTCCCGCGCAGCACGAGTCCAAGCTCGCCGGGAAGCGGTTCCACGGGTTCGCGCACGGCGTCGCCGGGGTCGGCTGCTTCCTCATCGCCTGCGCCGAGGCGACCGGCCGCGACGACTACCGGGGCCTCGCCGTCGAGGTGGGGGAGAGCCTGCTCGACGCGGCGACGATCACCGACCGGGCCGCGATGTGGGGCGCCGGGCACGGCGACGCGCCGACCGCGCCGTTCTGGTGCCACGGCGCGGCCGGGATCGGCGCGTTCCTCGCGCGGCTCGGCGCGGCGACCGGGGACGAGCGGTTCAACCGGTACGCCGAGCGCGCGGCGCGGGCCGTCCTGGACAACCGCTGGCGCGCCGCGCTCGGGCAGTGCCACGGGCTGTCCGGCAACGGCGACTTCCTGCTCGACATGGCGGCCCTCACCGGCGACGACCGCTACCGCGACGGCGCGTGGCGGCTCGCCGAGCTCGTCCTCGCCAACCGGGCGCGGCGCGACGGGCACCTCGTGTTCCCCGACGAGTTCGGCCAGGTGTCGGTGACGTGGGGCGACGGCATGAGCGGCATCCTCGGCTTCCTGCTCCGACTACGGCACGGCGGCGCCCGGATGTGGACGGCGGACGGCGCCGCCGACCTCGCGACCGACCTCGCCGCCGACGACGCGGGCGTCCCCGCAGCGGCGCTCGACTCCGGGCGGCTCTCGTGAACGCCGCCGCGACGGACCTCGCCGTCCCGGACCTGCCGCCGGTCCCGACCCGGTTCGGGTTCGCGTTCTCCGCGGGCGGACGGTGGGCGGCGTGCCTCAGCGCCGTGCTCGACGACGTCACGCTCGAACGCTGGGACCTCGCCGGTCCGGCGCCGACCCGCCGCGCGCTCGCCTCCACCGACGAAGGCGCCGCCCCCGCGCACACCGCCGACGGGCCGCTCGTCGGCCGCGCCTGCGCCGTGCTCCCGCTGGACGACGGCCGCGTCCTGGTCGTGCGGCCCGCGACCGGCGACCACGGGGAGCCCGCCGGGCACGGATCCGTCCTCGCGGCGGGACCGGTCGGCGCGGGCCTGCGGATCACGCGGTCCTGGCAGGTCCCGTCCATGCTCGCCGGGTTCCTGCTCGCCGGTCCCGACCGGACGGCGCTGCTCGTCACCGTCGAGGACGAGCGGAGTTCGAGGATCTCGCGGCTCACCGCCACCGGGCTCGAAACGGTCCTGCGCGTTCCCGGCGTCCTGTCGGGCGGCGTGTGGATCGACCGGGGGCGCACCCTCGCCCTGGACCACTCCGAGCCGGGACGCCGCACCGACGGCATCCTCGTCGACCTGCGCGAACGCTCCTGGCGTCGAGTCTGGTCGGTGTCCGACACCACGTCCGACCGGATCGCCGCGTACAACCCGCGCTCGGGGGCGCTGGCCGTCACCACCACGTCGCCGGGCGTCCAGCAGGCGGGGGCGCAGCAGACCGGGCTGCGGTTCCCGGACGGCGGACCCGTCCGGTTCCCGGAGACGCTGAACCGGTCGTCCCGGCTCCGGACGCCGCTGACCTTCGACCCGAGCGGGGAGCACCTCCTCCTCCGGGAGATCCACGGCGCCTCGGCGCGGCTCGCCGTCTACACGCCGGACGCGGACCGCGTCACCCCGGTGCCCGGCCCGCGCGGCATGCTGTGGGGGCCCGCCCGCTGGGCCGACGACGGCCGGATCCACGTGCGCTTCGCCGCTCCGCACCGTCCGCCGACCCTCGCGACGGCGCCCGGACCGGCGCCGGGCCCGGCCGGACCGGCCTGGACGTTCGCCCCGGCCGCCCCCGGCGCGGGCCGCGGCTGGCGGCGCGCCGAGCTGATCGAGCTGCCCGGACCGGCGGGCCCGATCGAGGCGATCGTCTACGGCGACCTCGGCTCCCGCCGCCTCGTGCTGGCGCTGCACGGCGGGCCGCTCGCGGCCTGGCGGTTCGAGTTCGAGCCGCTGTTCCAGCACCTCGCGGCGGCGGGCGCGGCCGTGGTCGCGCCGAACTACCGGGGCAGCACCGGCTACGGCGAACGGCACCTGCGGCCCGTCCTCGGCGACTGGGGCGGCCCCGACCTGGACGACGTCGTCCACCTCGGCGGGATGATCGCCCGCGACCGCGACGACGTCGGGCTGCCGCGCCCGGTCGTGCTCGGCGGGAGCTACGGCGCGTTCCTCGCGCTGCTCGCCGCGTGCCGGTTCCCGGAGCTGTGGTCGGGCTGCGCCGCCCTCGCGCCGTTCACCTCGGCGGACGGCCTGCGGGCCGCCGCGCCCGGCGCGGTCGGCGACCGCGTCGCCCGGCTCAGCCGGATCGCCGCCCGCGGCGAACCCGGGCCGGGACGCGACGTGCTGGCCGAATGCGCGTCGCTCACGGTGCCGCTGCTGCTCGCGCACGGCGCGCGGGACGAGATCGTCCCCGTCGCGCAGTCCCGGGCGCTGCGGCGGCGCCTCCTCGAACTCGGCAGGACCGAAGGAGTCGACTTCGACTACCTGGAGGCCGACGGCGACCACCACGGCGTCGTCCAGGCATGGCCCCCGGTCCTGCGCGAAACGGTGGTCCGGTTCTGCCTCACGGCGGAGCGGACCTACGCGATCGACCAGGAAAGGAGGTGAACACCATGGACACGTTCGACGGCGACCTCGTGGCCGCTCTGCAGGAGCTGCCGGAGACCGACCCGATCGAGATCGACGGCGTCCAGCTGGGCGGCACGTGCGCGTGCACCGGTCTGCTGACCCTGCTGAACACGATCTGCATCGGCGTCACCTGCTAGTACGACGCATCCCATGCGGAACCCGGGACCCCTGAGAAAGACCCCGGCCCGCAGAACCCCGGTCACGGACCGGCAACAGCCGGTCCGTGACCGGACCCACCTCTGATTCTAGAAAGACTTCGGCCAGAACGGAACGGAGCCGACCAGGGTGGTCCGGAAACCGACGGTCGACGCGGCGCCCGGCGGGTCCGCCCTCCTCCGCGCCGGAGGACGGCGGCTGATGCGCGCCGCCGTCCGCCGCTTCCGGGTGCGGATGGGCGTGCTCGCGGCGCTCACCGCCGTCCGCGTCGCGGCGACGCTGACCACGCCGGTGATGCTCGCCCGCGCGATCGACGCCGCGCAGGCGCAGGAGAACCTGGGCGCGGCGACGACGGCGCTCGCGGTGACGCTCGGCGTCGCGATCCTGGCCGACGCGGGGGAGGACGTCCTCGGCGCCTACTGCGGCAGCCACCTCACCGCCTGGCTCCGGCACCGGATGCTCGGCCGCGTCCTGGCGCTCGGGCCGCAGGGCCGGCGGCGGTTTCCCACGGGGGACGTCCTCTCCCGGCTGACCGAGAGCGCTTCGGGGCCCGCGGCGTTCCCCGTCCTGCTGCTGGCAGCGGCGGCCGCGATCGCGTCCACGGCGGGCGCGGTGATCGCGCTCGCGCTCATCGACTGGTGGCTCGCCGCCGCGTTCGCGGCGAGCGTGCCGCCGCTGGTCCTGGCGCTGCGGGTGTTCGTCGTCCAGGCCACCGAGCCGTTCGCGCGCTACCAGATCTCCCAGGCCGCCATCGCCACCCGGCTGCTGGACGCCCGGCAGGGCATCCGGACGATCCAGGCGAGCGGCACCGCCGACGCCGAGGCCCGGCGGATCCTCGCGCCGCTCCCCGAACTGCGCGAAGCCGGACGGGAGACGTGGGAGGTGCAGGGCCGGGTGAGCCGGCGGCTGGCGCTGCTCGCCCCGCTCACCCAGGTCGTGGTCGTCGCCGTCGCCGGGGTGCGGCTCGCCACGGGCGACGTCACCACCGGCCAGCTCGTGGCGAGCGCGTCCTACGCGGCGATGGCGGTCGCGTCGGCGTCGCTGTTCGACACCTTCGTCCAACTGCTCAACTGCCAGGTCGGCGCGGGACGGATCGAGGAGGTCCTGGCGGCCGTCCCAGCGGTGCGGCCGCCCGCGCGGCCCCGTCCCGTCCCGGACGGGCCCGGACGGCTCCGCCTCCGGCGGGTCACCGTCCGGGCCGGGGGCCGCGCCGTCCTCGACGGCCTCGACCTGGACGTGCCGCCCGGCGCCGCCGTCGCCGTCGTCGGCGCGTCCGGCGCCGGGAAGAGCCTGCTCGTGGCGACGATCGGACGGCTCCTCGACCCCGACGACGGGCACGTGGAGCTCGACGGCGTGCCCGTGACCGCGCTTCCGCTCCCGCGGTTGCGGCACGCCGTCGCCTACGCCTTCGAACGTCCCGCGCCGCTCGGTGCCACCGTGCACGACACGATCGCCTACGCCCGTCCGGACGCGACGCGCGCCGAGGTCCGCCGCGCCGCGCGGGCCGCCGCCGCCGACGACTTCGTCCGGGCGCTGCCCGAGGGATACGACACGCCCCTCGCGCGTGCCCCGTTCTCCGGCGGCGAGCTGCAGCGGCTCGGGCTGGCGCGGGCCGCCCTCGCCGACGCGCGGATCGTCGTCCTCGACGACGCCACGAGCAGCCTCGACACGGCCACCGAGCTGAAGGTGACCGAGGCGCTGCGGCGCGTCCTCGCCGGACGCACCAGCCTGGTCGTGGCGCGCCGTCCGGCCACGGCCGCCCGCGCCGACCTCGTCGCCTGGCTCGACGCGGGCCGGATCCGGGCGCTCGCGCCGCACGCCGAGCTGTGGCCGGACCCCGGCTACCGCGCCGTGTTCGACGCGCGGCCCGCGGCGGACGGCGCCGCCGCGCCGGAACCGGCCGCGGGCGCATGACGGCGCCGCCCGCCGCCCGCCTGCTGCACCGGCACGTGCGCGGGCAGTGGCCCGCCGTGCGGCGGCTCGCCGCCTGGTCGGCGGTCGAGGCCGTCCCGACGTTCGCGTCCGGGCTCCTGCTGTCCCGCGCCGTCGACCGCGGGTTCCTCGCCGGGCGTCCGCTGACCGGCCTCGGCTGGCTGGCCGCGCTCGCCGTGCTGTACGTCGTCGGCGCGGTGGCGACGGGCCGGGTCTACCCGTGGCTCGCCGCGACCGTCGAGCCGCTGAGAGACTCCCTGGTCGGCGAGGTCGTGTCCGCCGCGCTGCGCCGGATGACCGGCGGCGCGCCGGACGCGGCGGGCGCCGGGGTCTCGCAGGTCACCGAGCAGGCGGAGGCCGTCAGGGCGCTGCTCGGGGCGGCGCTGCGCAACGTCCGCCAGCTGCTGTCGGCGGGCGTCGCAGCGCTCGTCGGGCTGACCCTCCTCGCCCCCCGGCTGGCGCTGGCCGTCGGGCTGTCGGTGGCGCTCGGCGTGGCGGTGTTCGGCGCGTTCGTCGGGCTCCAGGTGCGCCGCTACCGGGCCGTCGTGCTGCGCGCGGAGGAGATCGGGGAGAGCGCGGCGGCGGTCGTCCACGGCGTCCGGGACGTCGTCGCCTGCGCCGCCGAGGACCGCGCGGCGGACACCGTCGGCCGCGTCGTCGACGCCCAGGCGCGGGCCCTGCGCGCCTATGCCAGGACGCGGCTCGTCCGCCTGCCCGTGCTCGCGCTCGGGGTGCACCTTCCGTTGCTGGCGCTGCTCCTGCTGTCGCCCTACCTGACCGCGCACCAGGGGTTCACGGCGGGGGACATCGCGGGCGCGGTCGCCTACCTCGTCACCGGGCTGCAACCGGCCGTGACCGTCCTCGTGGACGCGGGCGGAACGCTGCTGCTCAGCCTCGCCGTGGTGCTAGGACGGCTCGCGGAGATCTGCGCCGTCCCGGCGGCTGCGGCGCCTTCCGCGCTTCCGGCGGCGGTCGAGTCCTTCGACGTCGAGACCGAGCGGGTGACGTTCGCCTACTCGCCGCGCGCGGCCCCGGTCATCGAGGACCTGTCCCTCTACGTCCCCGAGGGGACGCACCTGGCCGTGGTCGGCCCGAGCGGCACCGGCAAGTCGACCCTCGCCAACCTGCTCACCGGGCTTCTCGCACCGCAGCGGGGCCGCGTCACCCTCGGCGGCGTCCCCCTCGACCCGGCCCACGCGCGGACGGCCATCACCCTCATCCCGCAGGAGAGCTACATCTTCGCCGCGCCGCTGCGCGACAACCTGGCCTACCTGTGCCCGCAGGCCAGCAAGGCGCGGCTGGACGACGCCGTCCACGCCGTCGGACTGGGGGAGACCGTCGAACGGCTCGGCGGGTACGACGCCGAGATCCCACCGGGGGGCGGGGGGCTCTCGCAGGGGGAGCGCCAGCTCGTCACACTGGCGCGGGCCTACCTGTCGCCTGCGCCGATCCTCGTCCTGGACGAGGCGACCAGCCACCTGCACCCGGCCGCCGAGGCCCGCGCCGAGCGGGCCCTCGCCGACCGGGGCGGCACGCTGATCGTCATCGCCCACCGCATCAGCTCCGCCGAGCGCGCCGACATGATCCTGCTTCTCGACGGGCCGTCCGCCGTCCTCGGCACGCACGAGACGCTGCTGCGCCGCAGCCCCCTGTACGCCGAGCTGGTCGGCCACTGGCACACGTGATCGGGGGCGCGTCAGACGCCGAGCGCCTTCTCCAAGTCCGCCTTCGACATCTTCGAGCGGCCCTCGATCTTCTTCCGCCTGGCCTCGGCGTACAGCTGCTCCTTCGTCCGGCCGCGCGGGCCGGACCCGCCGGAACGGAGCCCGCCCCGGCGCTGCGGGGAGATGTCCTCGGTCGACGTCCTGCTCTTCTGCTTGGCCTCCCCGGTCCGCGCGCGGTTCTTGTTGACGGTGCGCGCGGCGATCTCCTCCGCGCGGCGCGTCCCGGCCCCGCGCTCCTCCTGGGACTGCTTGATGTCCTCGTACTGGCGTTCGCGCTTCTTGCTCCACGCCCGCTGCGGCATCTCGGCCTCCTTGAGTCGCCTGTCCAGACCCCTTCCCCGTCTGCGGATGTGAAACAGAAGGTCATGGCGTCCCCTGCCGTCGGCCACGGGGCGGCCCGCGCGGCGCCGGCGTCGGCTCCCGGCTACTTCCATTGTTGCTGGAACGGTGAACTGGCCTGCGGTTTCACGGGGTCCGCGACCGCGGTGTTTTAACTTTTCAATTAGGGCGTCAAGTTCGCCGATCCAGTTATTCATGGTCCATTCAATCGCTGATCACACCGGAGGCGCGCCGTCTGCCGTGTAGTGGTTCGCCGACGTGTGTGCAATTCCCAAGATCAATGATCATTGCACACCCGACGGACCCATTGACGGAGGGCTCCCGGCGTCTTCGATCGCTCCAGAAGCTCGGATCTCGGAGCCCTGGCTCCCTGCATCGTCGCAGGTAGAGATGCTTGTGCGGGCAGGGCGTCCAGCGGGCTCGGTATCCGGCAGATGTCTCCGTTTGACCTGGAACGACGGCGCGACCACCAATGTCGGACGGGCCGCATCGCCTTCGGCCCGTCGCCCGTGAAGTCCTATCTGGCCGGTATTCGAAAATGCCGCAGTTCACGCCCCATAGCGCGAAGCTATGCCGAAGTGGAAGGCCCCTTTCGGATTCGCAGATGTCACTCTCGTGTTCGCAAGGCGCAACCCGACCGTCCGCCCGCTCCGGTGCCCGCTCCCGATCACCCCGCATTTTCACCGTCCGCCGTAAGGAACCGGCCAACTCCCCGCCGGCCCGCGCGTGACATGGGCGCCCGGCCCGCCGGCGGCGGTCGTCGTGCCCTGCGGCCGCCCCAACCCCCCGCGGGGCGGCCTCCCCCCATGTCGATGGAGGCATGCAGCAGTGAAACGCACACATCTCCTGGCGGTCCCCGCGTCCGTCGCCCTCGTCGCGGCCGGGCTGTCGCCGCTGGTCGCGCAGGCGCTCCCCGCGTCGGCCGCCCCCGACCCGACGCTCGCCGCCCGCGCGACCGCCGAGCGGATCGTCGCCGCCCGCGCCCCCGAGCTGCACCCGAGCGCGAACGACGCCTTCGTCCGCACGCAGGTGATCGGGACGCCCTGGAACCTGAACTACGTCGCCTACGAGCGCACCTACCGCGGGCTTCCCGTGGTCGGCGGCGACTTCGTGGTCGTCACCGACAACCAGGGCGAGGTCCGCGACCTGTCGGTCGCCCAGAAGCAGGCCATCGACGTCGGCATCACCTCGAAGATCGGCCAGGCCGCGGCGGCGAAGACGTCCCGCGCCGCGCTGACCAAGGCCGACGGCACCGCCGTCAAGCCGCGCCTCGTCGTCTACGCGCTGGGCGCCCCGCGCCTCGCGTGGGAGGCGACCGTCTCCGGCCGCGACGGCAAGGAGAACAGCCGCAAGAAGGTGTACGTCGACGCGCGCACCGGCAAGCGGTTCGCCGAGCAGGAGCTCGTCTACGCGGGCACCGGCACCGGCATCTGGGAAGGCTCGAACCTGACGATCGGGACGACCCAGTCCGGCGGCCAGTACACCCTGAGCGACCCGGCCCGCTCCGGGCTGACCTGCGGCGACTACAGCGGCAAGCAGATCTTCTCCGGCCCGGACGACCTGTGGGGGAGTGCCTCCAAGACGAACAAGGAGTCCGGCTGCGTCGACGTCATGTACGCCGGCGCCGGATTCTGGGACCTGCTGAAGTCCTACGGGCGCAACGGCCTGAACGGCAGCGGCCGCTGGTCCCCGGCGTACGTCGGGCTCAACCAGGTCAACGCCTACTGGACCGGCAGCGAGGCCGACTTCGGTCACAACAACCAGAACCAGTGGATCACGTCGACCGACGTCGTCGACCACGAGTTCGGCCACGGCCTGGACAACTTCACCCCGGGCAGCATGTCCGGCGGCGGCACCCAGGAGTTCGTGGGCGACGTGTGGGGCGCGTCCGTCGAGGCGTTCCTGAACAACCCGGCCGACACTCCCGACTACACCGTCGGCGAGCTGGTCAACCTCACCGGCAGCGGCCCGATCCGCAACATGTACAACCCGTCGCTGGTCAACAACGACCCGAACTGCTACTCCAGCTCCGTCCCGAACATGGAGGTGCACAAGGCGGCCGGGCCCGGCAACCACTGGTTCTACCTGCTCGCCGAGGGCTCCAACCCCGGCGGCGGCAAGCCGACCAGCCCGACCTGTAACAACAGCCAGGTCACCGGCGTCGGCGTCTCGACCGCCTCGAAGATCTTCTACAACGCGATGGCGATGAAGACCTCCGGTACCAGCTACCCCCGGTACCGCGTCCTGACGCTGTCCGCGGCGAAGAACCTCGACCCGACCTGCGGTCTGTACGCCAAGACCAAGGCCGCGTGGGACGCCGTCAGCATGTCCGCGCAGTCCGGCGAGCCGACCTGCACGGCCCACTGAGGATGACACCGCGGTGCCGGAGCCGGTCGGGCTGAGCGCGACTCCCGGCCGCACGCACCGAGACATGTTCGGCCCGGCCCTCCGCCGATGGGGATGGACGGCCGGGGCCGGGTCGGACATTTCGATTTCGCCGAGATCGACATTCGGATTACCGGACCGTCCGGGCGCACATTGCCCTGGCGGTCCTTCGAACGTTTATGATCGCGCGGGGCGCCGCCGCGGCGGCCTGCCGAAGGCCGTACCGGACGGCCCCGCGATGGGTGACGACAACGGACTTGCGCGCCCTGTGGGAACCGGTCACGCGACTGGTCACCCACCCTCTTCGCGCACGCCGACGATGCCGCGCGGCGACTTCCGGGGCCCCGGCCGCCCGGCCATTCGCAGTGAGGCAGAGCGCTGGGTTCGCGGGCGGTTCCGGGGCTTTCTTGCCCGATGACGCATCGCCCGCATGAACGAATATGTCGCTAAATAGCGGCCAATTCCCTGAACGGTTTCGATGCCGAGATGAAGATCACTGATCGGCCCGGTGAGACCCGGTAGGCGCGCGGGACGGCACGACGTACCGGCCGGACGGTCGTGACGGTCCCGTGCGCGCTCCCGGAGGTGCGGCCGGACCGGCGATCCGGCCCGCGCGGAGGTGCTGCCTGGGGACGGTCAGCGCCGCGGCCCGACAAGTTCCTGGTGGGCAAGATTTTGTTTTCGTTGCGTCGAAAAGGTGTGGCCCCATATGTTGGATTCGCCATCACGCGATGCCGGTCATTAGACGGTTGCGGCTTTATGCGCGGGTGCCCGTCCCCCAACCGAGGATGGCGCGTCGCAGGTGATGGGGAGGCCAAATGACCTGGGGAGATCATGCAGCCCGAACCGGCATCCGCGTCGAGTTCCGCGCCCGAGAGTCCCGCCGATGGCGTGCGGCGCCTCGTGGTCGAGGCGGTGAGCCATTCCATGCGGTCGGTCCAGGGCACCGAACACGGTGAGTTGCACCTTTACCTCTCGCTGCTCCAGGACCGGCTGCCCGTCTACGTCGGCACCGTCGCCGATCTCCTCGCGCACGCCGGAGGCGCCGGCGTCCGCAAGAACCTGGTGATGGTCGCGGAGGCGACCATCAATTTCTACAGCGAGGTCCTCGCCGCCAAGGTCGCGGTATTGGCCAACCCGGCGCAGCTCGTCCGGCTGCGGCAGGTGATGCGGCCGCGCCGCCTCGGCCCCCACCAGGCGGAGCACGCCGTCGCCGTCTACCTGCGGCAGGAGCAGGAAATCGGCCGGGTCGCGGCGGACGCGGACCCGGTCGGCGCCGCCCGCCTGCTGATCGGCGCCTGCCTCAACTACGCCTTCACGCTCCTGCTCCTCGGCGACGACGCGCTACCGCCCCGCCACGAGTACGCCGCCGTCCTCGTCCAGGGAATGCGCGTAACCCCCTGACCCGGGTACGGCTATGGCAGCAGGGCCGAATTGAGCTGACCCTTGTGCTGTTCGACCCACCGGTACGCGGCTTGCACTTCGGTGACGGCACCGGCCTGCCGAAGCCGGGCCATCGCCGGCTCCCCGACCTGGGCAGCGGCCTCGATCCCGCGCGTTCTTCGGTGACAGATCGTTGTGGCAGACCACTTCCTCGCGTCCGGCCAGGACGTCGCGGCCGTCAGTACGAGGAGTTCGTGGACGGACCCGAACGGGCCGCGGGACGCCTGCGAACCGTGTCGCCCACACGGACGCTGGCGTTCACGAACCCACCGGGCAACGGTGACTCGGACACCCCACCATCCTGCACGGCTGAACGAAGGCCCGGACGGCGGCCGGCCTCGCGCGTACGCCGGACTGGCCGCGGCGTCACGCCGCCGGATAGGCTCCCCGCGCGGCATGATCACGGCGGGGCCGGAGGCCCGGGACGCCGCCGAAGCCGAGTGCACCTTCCGAGCGGCGCAATCGTCCAACGGCCCTGATCGAGCGATGATCGACCGCGGCGATCGGCGAACGGTCGGTTCGGCGCGTCCGACGGCGGCCGACCGTCCGGAACACACCAACAAACCTGGGCAATCTTCGCGAACACCCCGTTCGTCGCGGGCGGTGGTCCGTTCGGCGGAGGGCCCCGTGCTGCTCGCCGCGGCAGGCCCGTGACTCGCCGCAACGCCGCGGCCGACCTCCTGACCAGCCAACATGATCATGCGATGCTCCGGCCGACGACGTCGAGCGGTCGAAGGGCGAGCAGGAGGCCCCCGGAAGGCCGACGACCGGCCCACCGGCCTCGACCGGGAAGGGAAGCGGCGATGCGAGCGAAGCGGCGAATGACCTGGGCGGGCGGACGAAGGCGGAGCTGGCGTCTGTCTCTCGGGGCCGCGGTCTTCGTGCTGGGCGGGATGGCGGTCGCCCCGGGCGCCAGCGCGGCCGGGAAAGGGGCGGCGGCGGACCAGTGCGAGTTCACGGTCCAGAAGGACGTGCCGACCACCATGCGCGACGGGACCGTCCTGCGCTCCAACGTGTTCACCCCGAAGGGCGACGGGGATTTCCCCGTCATCCTGATGCGGCTGCCCTACAACAAGGAGGGCGCCGAGAACATCTTCTACGCCAACCCCGACCGCTACGCCTCCGCCTGCTACCTCGTCGTGGTCCAGGACGTCCGCGGCCAGTACAAGTCGGACGGCGAGTTCTACACCTACAAGTACGAGGCCGAGGACGGCTACGACACCATCGAATGGTCCGCGAAACTGCCGCACTCCAACGGCAAGGTCGGCATGTACGGGTTCTCGTATCCGGGGCTCACTCAATGGCTTCCGGCGACCCTCACGCCACCGCACCTGGTCACGATCGTCCCGGCGTTCACGTCGTCCGACATCTACGACGGCTGGACCTATGAGGGCGGCGCGCTGTACCAGTCGTTCACCGAGGACTGGCCGCTGAGCTTCCTCGCCAGGGGCGCCATCCAGCGCCTCCCCGACTATCCGAAGCTGTCGGCGGAGATGAGCCAGGCGTCGCGGGCGCTGTTCGCCAAGTGGTACTGGCATATGCCGCTGAACGAATTCCCGCCGCTCTACCCGAAGGACAAGCGCGTCGCGCGCTACTTCTACGACTGGGTCGACCACCCGAGCTTCGACTCGTACTGGAAGCGGTGGAGCATCCGCGAGAAGTACCCGAAGGTCACCGTCCCGGCCCTGAACTACGGCGGCTGGTCGGACATCTTCCTGAACGGGACGGTCGAGAATTTCGCCGGAATGCAGGCCCGCGGCGGTTCGGCCACCGCCAGGAACGGCACGAAACTGCTCGTCGGGCCGTGGACGCACGGAAGCTCCGGCCGAAGGGTCGGCGCGCTCGACTACGGCCCGGAAGCGGTCGTGTCGATCGACGAGGTTCAGTTCCGCTGGTTCGACCATTGGCTGAAGGGCGTCGACAACGGCGTGGACAAGGACCCCGCCGTGAAGATATTCGTGATGGGCGCCAACAAGTGGCGCACCGCCGACTCATGGCCGATCCCCGGCACCGCGTTCACCGAGTACTACCTGCACAGCAACGGCGACGCGAACACCGTGACCGGCGGCGGCACGCTCAGCACCGCCGCGCCGACCACCGAGACGGCCGACCAGTACCGCTACGACCCGGAGAACCCGGTGCCGAGCTTCGGCGGACGGTTCCAGAGCTCGGTGCCCGGCGGCCCGCAGGACCAGCGGCTCATCGAGCAGCGGCCGGACGTCCTCGTCTACAACACGCCGCGGCTGGCGAAGGACACCGAGGTCACCGGCCCGATCTCGGTGACGCTGTACGCCTCGTCCTCGGCGCGCGACACCGACTGGACGGCGAAGATCACCGACGTCGGACCGGACGGCACCTCGATGCTCGTCCGGGACGGGATCCAGCGGGCCCGCTACCGGGTCTCCCTCGAACGCCCGTCGCTGATCCGTCCCGGAAAGGTCTACAAGTACACGATCAAGCTGTGGCCGACCAGCAACGTCTTCCAGGCGGGCCACCGCCTCCGGCTGGAGATCTCCAGCAGCAACTTCCCGATGTACGACCGCAACCCGAACACGGGGGGGCAGTTCGGCAACGACGACCGGACGAAGCCCGCCGCCCAGACGATCTACCACGACGCCGAGCACCCGTCCTCGATCACCCTGCCGATCATCCCGACCCCCATCGACTGACCGGCCGAAGCGTTCGCGACTGAGAGGTGCCCGGGCGGAAACGCCCGGGCACCTTCGTTCCTCCGCCGATTTCAGCCGAGGTGCGTGGCCACCCGCTGCCCGGACCGGACGGCGGACGCCCGCGGCGCCGTGGTCGTGCTCCGTGCGCTCCGGAGGATGCCGACGCTCACGGCCAGCGTCCAGACGCTCCAGAGCGCGCCCATGCTGGCCGTGGTGCCCCAGCCCTGCGCGCTGTAGAAGTCGGCCGCGTCGTCGCCGAAGTACACCGCCGGGACGAACGCCAGGTTGATCGCGGCGACGACGAACGCCGACCGCCCCACCCACGCGGGCAGCAGCCTGAGCCGCAGGACCGTGATCCCGAAGGCGATCAGGAACAGCGCCATGAGCAGCCGCGAGATCCCGCCCTGCATCAGGTACTGCGCCGCCGCGAACGGGCCCTCCGTCGTGGTGTCGATGTCGTGGTCGACGGAGATGGCCGCCCCGACCTCCATGGATTGCGGGACGAACACCATGGCGACCCAGAGCAGCCCCGCCATCTGGACGATCGATCCCAGCCAGTCGTGCGCCGGGCTGACCTTCACGATGAGCTGCCGGAGCCCGATGAAGTAGACGACGTACAGGGTGCAGCCGGTGATGCCGATCAGGCTGCGGGTGAGGATGTTCCAGTCCGGCGGCGCCCCGGAGTACAGGAAGTAGAGCGGCACCTGGACGATGATGAACAGGCTTGCGACCACGCCGAACAGGCCGGCGTACCTGCGGGTTGATGCCTCGCTCACGGCGAGCCTCCTTCACGGGCCCCTCCGGGACCCGGTCGGCCGGACCGGTGCCGAACAGCGCACGGCCCTAGAACGGGACGAGACGTCTCGTCTTGTTTCGCCTCGACGATAGGAAGCCGCCACCCCACTGTCAAGACGCTCCGTCTCGTCTCGTATAGGATTCCGGGCATGAACATGCCGAACGAGCAGCGGCGCAGCGAGCGCTCGCGCCAGGCGATCCTGGCCGCGGCGCTCGACCTCTGCCGCGAGCGCGGCCTCGCGCGGACGACGGTCGAGGAGATCGCCAAGCGGGCCGGGGTCGGCAAGCAGACGATCTACCGCTGGTGGGGGTCCAAGGCGGCCGTCGTCCAGGAGGCGCTCAACGAGCGCGTGAACGCCACGACCGACTTCCCGGACACCGGCGACCTGCGCGCCGACCTGCGCGCCCAGATGGTCGTGGTCGCGGAGGCGTTCGCCAGCGCGGACTTCGCGCCGTACGTCAGCCTCATCGCGGCCGCGCAGGAGGACCCCGAGATCGCCGCGTCCCTCCGGAAGGTCATGCTCGAGCCGCGCGTCCGGGCCTGCGCGGAGCGGCTGCGGCGAGGCCAGGAGCAGAGGCAGTTGCGCGAGGACGTCGACGTGGACGTCGTCGTCGAGATGCTGTACGCGCCCCTGTACTACCGCCTGCTGCTACGCACCCGTCCGGTCACGCCCGAGCAGGTGACGGAGATCATCGCAATGGCCTTCGAAGGGCTGGCACCGCCCGGTCGCGACGGGACGCCCGGCCGCTAGCCGGCGGTGCCATGGCCTGTGACTAAGGGGCCGAGGCCACACCGAAGATGAGGTCCCGCGCCGGAAGCATCCGGTCTTCGGCCATCTTCTTGGCGTGATGTCTTGCGCTTCGCTAGAGGTAATAATACCTTTAGACGCATGGCAGCGGATCGGTACAGGCCAGGGGAACCCTTCTTCACCGACGAGCAGCTCGCCATCTTGAAGAAGGAGGGTCAGATCCTCCAGCGCCCTCCGAAGCACCTGTTCTTCAAGGAGGGCGAGTGGACGAACTTCGTGCTCGTCCCTCTCAAAGGGCACCTGAAGGTGACGAAGGGCGCGCCCGAGCGCCTCATCGGGATCCGCAAGGGCCTGCAGCCCGTCGGCGAGTCCTCGGCCCGGTACGGCTCGCCGCGGTCGGCCAACGTCTGGTCGATCCGCGACGTCGAGGTCCTGCACCTGTCGGCCAACCAGTGGAACGACTTCGTCGACGAGAACCCGCGGGTCCTCGACGCCCTCATCTACATGCTGACCAGCCGCCTGGGGGAGGCCGACACCCGGCTGACCCACAGCGAGCTCGCCGCCGAGCCGCGGCTCGCCCTGGCGCTCCAGGAGCTCATCGAGAGCGGCCTCGGCGACGAGATCGCCACCGGTGTGCTGCTGGAACTCGACCACGAGGAGCTGGCGCAGGTCTCCGGCCTGTCCGTGGAGTCGGTGAAGAAGATCATGAAGATCTTCCGGGACGGCAACCTCGTCCGCACCGGGCGGCGCCGGGTGATCATCCAGGACGTCCCGTTCCTCCGCAGGATCGCCACCGGCGACCGGACCGCCTCCGCTCGAAGGGACACGGCGGAATGACCCACGACAACGGCTCTCCCGCCGGGCTGCTGGAGCACCCCCTGCTCAGACGGCTCGCCGCCATGGACCTCGACCCCGACGACTTCGTCATCTTCGGCAGCGGCCCGCTCCTCGCGCACGGCCTGCGCCGCGGCGTCAGCGACCTCGACATCGTGGCCCGCAACCACGTCTGGGACTACGCCTACGTCCGCGGCGTGCACGGCCGCGGCCGGTACAGCGGCGACATGATCGTCTCGCTGTGGGGCGGACGGCTCCAGTTCTCCCGGCAGTGGATCCCCGGCGCGCGCGGGGCCGACGAGCTCATCGACGACGCCGACGTGTTCGGGGGCCTCCGGTTCGCCCCGCTGCGGGACGTCCTGGCCTACAAGCTGCGCTTGCGACGGCCGAAGGACCTTCTCGACATCTCCACCCTGAGCGGACGGCTGCGGGAGGAGGCCGGCTATGGCCCGCGTGCCAGCAGCCAGTGACCGGCTCGTGGGCGTCCTGCCCGACTTCCTCTCCATGTTCTCCGCGGCCGAGCGCGCCGACCTGCTGCGGCGCGGGCTGCGCCGGATCTGGCCCGCGCGGACGACGCTGTTCAGGCAGGACGAGGACGACACCACGGTGGTGATCGTTCTGTCGGGCGAAGTGGAGGTCGGATCCGGCGCCGACGACCGGCCGCCCCAGATCTCAGGCCCCGGCTCCCTGCTGGGTGCCGTCTCGGCGCTCGGTCGCCGACCTCGCTCGGCGACCGCCGTCGCGACGACGTCCGTCCAAGGGGCGGTGCTACCCGTGGAGGAATTTGAGGGCTTCCTGCTGAGCCATCGCAGCGACACCGCGTTCCAGTTCCTGCGGATCCTCTGCGAGCGGTTCGCTCGCGTGGATGTGCAGCCGCCTTAGCCCATGAACGCCGAGGGCGGCCCCTTGGGTTCAGCAAGAGGCCGCCGTAACGGCTACTCCCGTCCATCCCGTGCGACAGAATGTCTAGGAGTCCACCCATGAGCGTACAACGAACACCCATCGAAGACACCCGTCCAGTCGGTGACTGGAGATGAGCCTGCAGGTGACCGGGAGCAACCCGCCTCCGGCTCGAGCTGTCCGGCGTGTTCATTCCGATGCGCGTCCTGCTCCATACGTCCGTCGTCCTCGCCTCCGTCCCGGCGGCCTGGCCGTCCCCGTCATGCTCCGCCCCTAGCGCCACGAGGCACCGCACCGACCGGCCCGGAGGACGGCCGTCCCTAGAATCGGCGGTCGATCGCCGAGCCGGGGGAAGGGGACCGCGGATGGAGTCGACCGGGGCGTTGGCGGAGTCCGACTGGGAGGCGCATCGTCCCGCGGTCTTCGGCGCGGCCTACCGGATCCTCGGGACGGTGGCCGAGGCCGAGGACGTGACGCAGGAGGTCTGGCTGCGGGCGGCCGCCGCCGACCTGTCCGAGGTGCGGGACCTGCGGGCCTGGCTGGTGACCCTGGCCGCCCGGACGTCCTTCAACGTGCTGAAGTCGGCCCGCGTCCGGCGCGAGTCCTACGTCGGCCCCTGGCTGCCCGAACCGCTGCTGACCGGCCCGGACGCGGCCGCTCAGGTGATCATGGACGAGGCGGTGAGCACCGCGATGCTCGTGGTCATGGAGACCCTCAGCCCCGCCGAACGCGTCGCGCTGGTTGCTCCACGACGTCTTCGGCCTCCCGTTCGGGCGGATCGCCGAGGTGCTCGGCGGCACGCCCGCCGCCGGCCGCAAGCTCGCCTCCCGCGCCCGGGCGCGGGTCGCCGCGGTCGCGGAGCGGCCACGGGCCGGCCGTGCCGAGACCGAACGCGTGCTCAGGGCGTTCAAGGCGGCCGCCGACGCGGGGGACCTGGCCGCCCTCGTCGAACTGCTGCACCCCGAGGCGGTGTACGTCGCCGACGGCGGCGGCGAGGCGACCGCGGCGCTCGCGCCGGTCCGGGGCGCGGACCGGATCGCCCTGCTGGCGATCAGGCAGGTCGAGATCAGGCGTCCCGACGCGTTCCGGATCGTCGAGGCCAACGGGTACCCGGCCCTCGCGACATACCGCGCGGGCACGTTGGTCTGGCTCGACACCGTGGAGGTCGCCGACGGGCGGATCACGGTGTTCAGGAGACTGGTCAATCCCAAGAAGCTCGGCCGTATCGGTCACGTTTGAGTCCGCTGTCTTGACTCCCTGCCGATTCCCTCCGATCCGCGGAGGGCGAGGCTGGGAGAGGACGACCACGATGGCGCACGTTGTGATCATCGGAGGCGGTTTCGCGGGCGTGTGGAGCGCGGCGGGAGCGGCGCTGGCACGCGGGGACGCGGACCTGCGCGTCACGCTCGTCGCGCCGGGCGAGCACCTGGTGCTTCGTCCGCGCCTGTACGAGCCGGAGCCCGACCTGGCCAAGGTGGAGCTGAGCGGGATCCTCGACCCGATCGGCGTCGAGCACCTGCGGGCCACGGTGAGCACGATCGACGCCGAGCGCCGCACGGTGGTGGCCGACGGCGCGGAGATCGGCTACGACCGACTGGTGCTGGCGGCGGGCAGCAGGCTCGTCCGGCCCCGGAACCTGCCCGGGGCCGACCGCCTCTTCGACATCGACACGCTGGACGGCGCCCGGCGGCTCACCGGCTTCCTGCACGGCCGGAGGGACTGCTCAGTCGTGGTCGTGGGCGCCGGATTCACCGGCCTGGAGATCGCGACCGCCCTTGCGGCCCGCGGCAGGGTCCTGCTGGTGGATCGGTCCGAGACGGTCGGGAGCCGGTTGGGTCCGGGCCCGCGCGAGGAGATCGAGTCGGCACTGGACGAACTCGGCGTCGAACGCCGCCTCGCGACGACGGTGACGGAGGTCGGCGACGGATACGCCGTCCTGAGCGACGGCACCAAAGTTGAGGCGGACGCGGTGGTGTGGTCGGTCGGGATGAGGGCGAGCGAACTCACCGCGCAGATCTCGGACGAGCTCGACCACCTCGGGCGGGTTCCGGTCGACCGGTGGCTGCGCGCCCGGCCCGGGGTGTTCGCCGCCGGGGACGCGGCCAGCGCGGCGTTCGACGACGAGCACACGGTCCTGCAAGCGTGCCAGCACGCCACCCCGCTCGGGAAGGTGGCCGGATACAACGCGGCGGCCGACCTGCTCGGCGTCCCGCCGCGCGACTTCACCCCCGGCCCCTACGTCACCTGCCTGGACCTGGGCGCCGCGGGCGGCGTCTTCACCCGCGGTTGGGACCGCAGGGTGATGGCGTCGGGCGCCGAGGGCGCGGACATCAAGAGGAGGATCAACCAGGCGATCCACCCGCCGGTCGACGACGCGTCCGCGATCCTCGCCGCCGCCGACCGCGTCCACATCGAACTGCCCTTCTTCCCCCGCGACGACGAGGCGGCCTCGCTCGCCGGGTGAACGTCCGACCCCGTGGCCGCGGCGGCCCGCCGCGCCCACGGGCCGGGCGAAGAGGACGTCCAAGAAGCGAGAACCCAGGGTCTCCCCCGTTCACGGGTACGGGGCATGCGGGGAAGCTACCTCCCCCTCGGCCTCGGGTGGGCGACAGCCCAACAAGCATGTCCATCAGATGAACACACTGATGGCGTGCGAGGGGCGGGAGGGAATCATCGCGGTACCGGGTTGGCCGAGGAGTGCGGGAGCGTGAGCGGATGATCGACGCAGGGGCCGAAGGCCCGCGGATCGCGATCGTGGGAGGGGGCATCGGGGGCCTCGCGGCCGGTGCGTTCCTGCGTCGCGAAGGGATCTCGGCCACGGTCTACGAGCAGGCGTCGCAGCTCAGGGAGGTGGGAGCGGGCCTGGTCGTCGCCCCGAACACGGCCCGGCTGCTGCGGCGGCTCGGTGTGCTCGCCGCCCTCGCCGCCCGCGCCGTCCGGCTCGACGTCGGCTGGGAGTTCCGGCGGTGGCGCGACGGCGCCGTGCTGTCCGCCGAGGACCTGGCCTCGGCATGCGAGCGGCTGTACGGGGAGCACACCTATACCGCGCACCGCGCCGACCTGCTGGAAGCCCTGCGGTCGGCCGTTCCCGACGGCGGCGTCCGGCTCGGCAGCCGGTGCGTCGACCTGACCGTCCGGGGCGACGGGCGGCCGGTGCTGCGCTTCGCCGACGGCGAGACCGTCGAGCCCGACGTCGTGATCGGGGCGGACGGGATCCACTCGGTCGTGCGGGGCGCGATCACCGAGTCGGCGTCCGCGACCTACTCGGGCCTCTGCGCGTTCCGCGCGCTCGTCCCGTCCGAACACGCCCCGGACTTCGCTCGCCGCGCCGCCCAGACCCTGTGGATCGGACCCGGCCACCACCTGGTCCACTACCCCGTCTCCGCCGGGCGTTCCGTGAACCTCGTCGCGTTCGCGCCCGCGCGGGACGACGCCGTCGAGTCCTGGACCGCGACGGCGACGGTGGAGGAGTTCCTGGCCGAGTTCGAGGGCTGGGACCCGAGGCTCACCGCACTTATCCGCGCGGCCGGGACCCCAGGCCGCTGGGCCCTCCTCGACCGGGCGCCGCTGCGGCGCTGGAGCGAGGGCGCCGTGACCCTCCTCGGGGACGCGGCCCACCCGATGTTCCCCTTCTTCGCGCAGGGCGCCGCCCAGGCCGTCGAGGACGCCGCCGTCCTCGCCCGCTGCCTGGCCGATGACCTCGACGATCCGCCCCGTGCCCTGCGGCGCTACGAGCGGCTGCGGATCCCGCGCACAAGTCGGCTGCAGGATGCGAGCCACACCAGGTCGCTCGTGAACCACCTGCCGGACGGACCGGACCAGCAAGCCCGGGACAGGTCCTTCGCCGAAGCCGACCCGCTGGTGGCCAACGGCTGGATCTATGCCTACGACCCCGACGACGCCCTGCTCAACACGGCGGACGCATGAACGCGCCCGACCCCTCCTGGCGGATGCGCTTCGAGCACGAGACCCTTCCGCAGCGGGTCCGGTTCGCCTCCGGCGAGGCCGCGGCGGCGCTCGCCGAGGAGGTCGCTGCGGTCGGCGCGTCCCAGGCGATGGTCATCGCCGCGGCGCTCCGACCTCGTTGCGCGACCTCGGCGTGCCCGAGGACGGCATCCCGGCCGCCGTCCAGGCCGTGCTGCACGTCCTTCCCGCGGGGAACCCGCGAACCGTGACCGCCGACGACCTCACCGCCCTGCTTCGGGCGGCCTGGATAGGAGCAGAGCCCCGATGACCCACGATCACAGCGCGCCCGACATCGCCGCCGAGCGGGCACGCCGCGAACAGGACCTCCTCGAACGAGTGCTGCGCTCGTTCGACGACTGCGCCGACCCACGGCTCAAAGAACTGATGCGGGCGCTGGTGCGGCATCTGCATGCCTTTCTCCGCGAGGTCCGGCTCAGCGAGGAGGAGTGGCGGAAGGGCGTCGAGTTCCTCACCCGGGTCGGCCACATCACCGACGACGTGCGGCAGGAGTTCATCCTGCTCTCGGACGTCCTCGGTGCGTCCATGCAGATGATCACGATGAACAACCCGGCCCACGGCGACGCCACCGAGGCGACCGTGCTCGGACCGTTCTTCGTCGACGGCGCGCCCCGGATCGAACTCGGCGGCGACGTCTCCGGAGGCGCGCCGGGCGAACCGTGCTGGGTGGAGGGAACCGTCCGCGACACCGCGGGCGCCGCCGTCCCCGGTGCCAGGGTCG
Source organism: Actinomadura syzygii (assembly GCF_008085905.1). Taxonomy (GTDB): domain Bacteria; phylum Actinomycetota; class Actinomycetes; order Streptosporangiales; family Streptosporangiaceae; genus Spirillospora; species Spirillospora syzygii. The sequence goes on from NZ_VSFF01000012.1 coordinate 58,711, forward strand.
AGGTGTGGGAGGCCGACGCCGACGGCTTCTACGACGTGCAGTACGACGACGACCGCACCATGGGACGCGCCCACCTGTTCACCGGCCCGGACGGGGAGTACCGGTTCTGGGCGAACACGCCGACCCCGTACCCGATCCCGCACGACGGCCCGGTGGGCGCGCTGCTCGCCGCCGTCGGCCGCTCTCCCATGCGTGCCTCCCACCTGCACTTCCTGGTGAAGGTGGACGGGTACCGGACGCTGGTCACCCACATCTTCGTACGAGGCGACGACCTCCTGGAATCCGACACCGTCTTCGGCGTGCGGGACTCACTCGTCAAGGACTTCGAAAGCCGCCCCGCCGACACACCGACCCCCGACGGCCGCGCGATCAACGGCCTCTGGTCGAAGGCCCGATTCGAAATCGTCCTCGCCCCCGTTTGATCCGCCGGGCCGTCCTGCTCACCTCGCTGGCGCGCGGCCCAGAGCGCCGCCAGCGTCCGAGACAGGGCGAGTCGCTCGGACCCGCGGTGGTGACGGCCGACGAGGTCGGCGATTTCGGCGCACTGCGGCTCACTACCGCGGTCAACGGCGAGACCGTGCAGGACGCCCCGCTCTCCGACCTCGCCGTGGAGGTGCCCCACCTCATCGAGCGGTTCAGCTGGCACTTCGCCTTCCGGCCGGGCGATGTGATCAGCACGGGCACGCCCGCCAGGGTGGCCGCCGGGCGACGTCCGCCCGTCCACCTGCGGCGCGGCGACGTCGTCACGGTCGCCGTCGCGGAGATCGGAGAACTCACGAACACCGTGGCGGGGCACCATTCGGATGAAAGGCGTATTCGGGTGGAAGAGAGAAGAGATGCCGACTGATCGTCTACGGAGCGGGAGGGCGGAGCGATGCGGAGCCCGGTGGTGAGCGAGGGTCCGGCGAGCACCGAGGCCGAAGCGCTGCGCGAGGCCGAAGCGCTGCGCGAGGTCGAGCGTCGCGTCCTGTGGCTGTCCAGCGCGATCGTCCACCATGCCAACCAGGTGCGGCCCAACCCGTCCGGGCTCAAGGTCGGCGGCCACCAGGCGTCCTCGGCGTCGCTGGTGTCGATCATGACCGCGCTGTGGTTCAGGCACCTGCGGCCCGAGGACCGGGTGTCGGTGAAGCCGCACGCGTCGCCGGTGCTGCACGCGATCAACCACCTGCTCGGCCGTCTCGACGCCTCCTACCTGCCCCGGCTGCGGGAGTTCGGCGGGCTGCAGAGTTATCCGAGCCGGGCGAAGGATCCCGATCCCGTCGACTACTCGACCGGGTCGGTGGGCATCGGCGCCACGGCGCCGATCTGGGGCGCGATCTCCCGCCGGTACGTCGACACGGCGTTCGGCGGGACGGGCGCCGGGCGGCAGTACTCGCTGGTCGGCGACGCCGTCGGGATCGCTCGCGGACGTCTACCGCCACCACGGCATCGACACCGACGGCATCGTCCGATCCGCACTGGACCTCGCCGACTGAGCACGTTGACGGCGAAAAGCCGCCAGAGCTTCGCGGGTGATGACTGTTGGGTGGGACGCACTTCCAGTGCGCTCCCCAACCAACAGGGTGGAACCGATGTCGATGGTCGACACCGCGCCGTCGTCCCGCTCGTCGATGACGGGCTGGGCGGCGGTGCTCACGGTGACGATGGGAATCTTCTCGATCGTCACCACCGAGATCCTGCCGATCGGGCTGCTGACGTCCATCGGCTCCGGCTTCGCCGTCTCCGACGGGACGGCCGGGCTGACGATGGCCTTGCCCGGGTACCTGGCGGCGGTCGCGGCTCCCACGGTCACCGTCGCCACGGCGCGGATCGACCGGCGGCTGATGCTGTGCGCCTGCATGTTCCTGCTGGCGTCGGCGAACTTCATCGCGGCCGCCGCGCCGGGCTACTGGGCGATGCTCGTCTCGCGCGTTCTGGTCGGGATCGTCATCGGCGGCTTCTGGTCGATCGGCGCGGGACTGGCGAACCGGCTGGTGCCCGAGGGCTCGACGCGCCGGGCTACCGCGCTGATCTTCTCGGCCGTCCCGCTGGGCTCGGTACTCGGCGTGCCGCTCGGGACCCTGATCGGGGACATGGCGGGGTGGCGGGCCAGCTTCGCGGTGATGGGCGTGCTGTCCACGGCGGTGCTCGTCGCGCTCGCCGTGCTGGTTCCGCCGCTGCCCGCCGAGCACGTCACCCGGCTCGCCGTGCTGCGCGACATGACCCGGAACGTCGGCACCCGGTTCGCGCTGCTGGTGACCTTTCTGATCGTCCTGGCGCATTTCGGCGCCTACACCTATGTGACGCCCTTCCTTGAGCGGGTCACGCACGTGTCATCAGGACTGATCACGGTGTTTCTGCTGGCTTACGGCGTCGCCGGAATCCTCGGCAATTTCCTGTGCGGTACGGCTGGCGCCCGCTACCCGTACGCGGCCTTCGGCCTCGCCGGGGGGCTCATCGCCTTCGCCACGCTGATGTTCCCCCTTCTGGGGCGATGGGACGCGGGCGCCGTCGCGTTGCTGATCGTGTGGGGCGTGGGCTACGGCGCCGTTCCGGTCTGTTCGCAGACTCTGTTCGTCAGGGCGGCCCCGCACGCGCCGGAGGCCGCGTCCGTGCTGTTCACGGCGTCCTTCCAGGCGACGCTCTCCACCGGTGCCCTGGTCGGGGGCATCGTGGTGGACCGCACGTCCCCGTCAACGATCATGTTCCTCGCCGGGATCGCGGCCAGCGTCATGACGATGACCGTGCTATCTCGCTCGGGTTCCGGACTGGCCCGACCACGTAGCCGACCGAGGCCCGTTGGGTAAGGGTGGGATCGTGACGGACGAGACGCGGGTACGGGGAACGGCGGCCTGGCACGGGCGCATCGAGCACGTTCGCGGCGCCGACTTGGGCGCCGACACCGCTCAGACCTCGGGAATGCGCAGGTACGAGGCGATCTCGGAGAAGAGCGTGGGCTCGGAGCGGCTTTGGATGGGCCGCACGCACGTCGGGCCCGCGACCAACTCGGGCGACCACCACCACGGCGAGGCCGAGACGGCGATCTACATCGTCTCCGGACATCCCGTGTTCGTCTTCGCCGACGGCGACGATGAGGTCCGGGTGGAGACGGGGCCGGGCGACTACATCTTCGTCCCGCCGTACCTCCCGCACCGGGAGGAGAACCCTTCCCCTGACGAGGAGGCCGTCGTGGTGATCGCCCGCAGCACCCAGGAGGGCATCGTCGTCAACCTGCCCAGCCTTTGGGCAAAGGTCGAGCGCCCCGCCGACGACGCATGACGACCGCTCCAACGCTCACCGAGCTCTGTCAGCCGTGGACGGGGTACCGGCTGGTGGTCGCGACACGGTTGAAGGCGTTCATCACCGTCGTCAGCCAGACGACCGCCGAGACCTGCTCAGGGGAGAGGACCGTCGCGGGTGTGCATGCGCAGACAGAACGCGCAGTCGTTGATCTGGGAGGTGCGGATCCTCACCAGTTCGAGCAGGTGGGTGCGGGCGAGGTCGGTCCGGACCATCGCCATGCGCCTGAACGGCTCGCCGTGCGCGGCGCGCAGATCCTCCAGCCGGTCGGGCCGCCGGGAGGTGGCGACGACACAGTCGACTTGGTCAGGTGCCACCGCCTCGGTGGACCTCGTAAGAACCGGCGGCCGATCAGGCTCTGCGCGAGATGACCATGATGTATTCGCAGGGAGCATTCGTTCTGTTGGCGAAGCCGTGGTCCGCGTCGGCTTGGAAGAACAGGGAGTCGCCTGTGTTCAGGGTCTCGCTGATTCCGCCGATCGCGACGTCGAGGGTGCCTTCGAGCACCACGAGTTGTTTCTCCGTCCCCGGCGGGTAGGCGGGCAGGAGCCCGGTGGAGACCTGCGCGGGAAGGTAGTGGACGACCATGTCGGCTCCTCCCGCGCCAGGGGCCGCCGACACGATGTGCCGCTCGAAGCCGGTCTCCGGGTCACGGAAAACAGGGCGATCGTTCTTGCGCATGACGACGGCCACACCAGACGCGGCGGCGGCCGGTGCGCCGATCAGGTCCGAGAGCGACGTGTCGAGCGCGTGGGCGATCCTGGACGCGACGCCGATCGTCGGGCTTTTCTCACCGCGTTCGACCTTGGACAGCATCGCCCTGCTGACCGACGACCGCGTGGACAGCTGCTCCAGCGTCAGGCCCGCCTCCTCACGGCGTCGCCGCACGTTGCCGCCGAACGCGCCGGCCAGGTCGTCACCGTGCTGCGGGTCGGCCGCGTTTCCGTCTAGCTGGACCACCGTGCTCCTTGATCGATGGGTGCCTCGCTGCGCACAGCGTAGTAGCTTCTCCTAAAGAAGAATGTATCTTCCATTGAAGATGGCGCGCGATGTGCGCCCCACATGACGGAGGTTCCATGCGTTTGATCTCGAGTGGACGGCACCATGCCAGGTTTGAGTTCGGCGATCTGCAGGTGGTCTCCTTGCGAGACGGGTACATCGACATGCCGCCGACACGGCTCCGCGACGAGGACGGGTGCGCGCTCGACGAATTGCCGACCGCTGTCCCGCTCGTGGGCGACAACTTGCGGCTGTCGGTCAACGCTTTCTTCGTCACCGACGGCACGCGGTCGGTTCTCATCGACACCGGCGCGTCCAACGCCTGGCACGACCCCACCATGGGTTTGATCTACGACGCGCTTGACGAGGCGGGAATCGACCGTGCGCGCGTCACCGATGTGGCCATCACCCACAAGCACGAAGACCACGTGAGCGGTCTGATCGCGCCGGACGGCCCAGAGGCGTTCACCGAACTCGAACGCGTGTGGATCGGCGCGGGCGACGCCTCGGTGTTCACGGGGCGGCTGGAGCCGATCCGCGACCGGGTCGTACCCGTGCCGGAGAAGGTCGCGATCAACGACTGGACCACCGCCGTCCCGACACCGGGCCACACACCCGGTCACACCGTCTTCGAGGTCAGGAGCGGTACCGGCTGCCTTCTCGCCTGGGGCGACACCGTTCACGTTCCCACGCTTCAATTCGATCGGCCGAACGTGGCCTGGGAGTTCGACGGCGACCAGTCCCAGGCCCGCGCCGCGCGAGCGGTACTCCTCGAACAACTGACCCGACCGCACCATTTCGTAGCCGGCGCCCACCTCGACTCACCCGGCATCGCGCGCGTAACCGCGTCCGGCGACGGTTACGCGCTGGAGTACCTCGCCCCACCGATCGGCTGATCAAGCCCCTCCGGTAGGCGTCCAGGCGGGCCGCTGACCGCGACCGTGGGCGTGCGCGCCCACGGTCGCCGGCCCACCGTCATCCCCTGGTTTCGTATGTGACGAAGATGTTCTGGTGGATGCTGCAGGTCACGCTCGAGACGGCTCCGACCGCCACCCACGGCCCATAGCAATCGAGGTCGCCGAGGAACGGGACGTACTGCCGTATCCACACCCGGTGTTCTCCGGTGCCGCCGGTGCACCGGCTCTCCGCGGTGCGGGCGTCACTTTTGAGGGTGGTGGAGCAGCCGGTCGGGCTGGCAAAGGCGCTGGACGCGGTGCCCATCAGTGCCGTCGCGGCGGCAACACCGGCGAGCGAGATCGCCGCCGTCCGTCTGCCGATCCGCGATACGCGTGTGCCCTTCATGGTTTCGTCCCTTCAGGTAGCGGTGGTCTGCGCCGCCCGCGCTTCCCGGTGACCGCTGGGTCACGACCACCAACCGCGAGCGACAACCCGGGATTCGCTTCCGAAGGATCGCTGGATGACCGATCAATGAGATTTCTGATCGGCGCGGCCGCACGACCCGCGACCCGCGACCCGCGGCACGTGGCGGCGTCGCCGTGGCTGAACGCGGATGTCCAAGTCCCCCCGGAGGCCGCTGAGCGCGCCGGGACTGCGCCGTTCCTCTTATGCTCCGTGCTTTTTGCGGCGGGCGTTCAGGTCGCTGACCGTCGCCTGTTTGCCGGTGGCGCGGCGTTGCTGCGCTTCGTACTGCTGCCTCAGTTTGAGGCGCAGCATCTTCTCCTCGGCGCGCTGGCGCAGCCGGGTCAGCGCCTGCCGATGCAGATACGCCAGGATCGTCCGCTGCGTTTGCATCTGCTCCTTGAGCGCGGTGGCCGGATCCGGAGGTCCGCCGCCCGGGCCTCCGCCGGGGGTGTCGTCGCCCAGGTTCTCCCAGAAGCTGCGTATGCGGTCGCGCAGGTTCTCATCGCGTACGCGTTGGTCGTGTACTTCCGCCTTGTGAGACAGCTTGTAGATGATCGGTGAGAGGTCGATCGCCAGAAGCAGGAGAGCCAGCATGACGCGGAAGAACAGGACGACCCCGCTCGACTTGGTCAGCGACCAGAATGCCTCCTCCTTGGCGAGCAGGCCCTTCACCGCTCCCGTGTCGGAGACGACCTTGGTCTTACGCCGGTCACGTTCGGCGTTGAGCCGGTCGATCTCTGGTTGGTTCTTCTCTTCGGCCTTCACGACGGCGTCGTGTGCCTGTTTCTTCTGCTGGCGCAGCGCGTCCAACGAGTTCTTGGCCTCGGTGAACAGCGGGCCCGCACCTGCCAGACCGCAGCTGCCCTGCAACTGGCAGTTGGCCTGCCGCTCGCGCGCGGCGTAGTCGTCGGCCACCTTTCCCTCGTACTTCTTCGCTTTGTCGATCTCCCTCTGGAACGGCTGGACGCGGCCCTTGTACTCGCGGTCCAGCCGTTCTTGAGCAGTTGTGATCTGCGCGCCGTGGTCGTTGTCGAGTTGCTGGCCTATGAGATCCTGGAAAATGTAGGTCAGTACGATCTCCGAGACCAGGAGGGACGCCACGACCGCGATTGCGATGCGCGGTCCGATCACCCCCCAGCCATGGCCGGGCGGATCCTTTTTCACCTCTAAGGTGGTCTCGGACGGCAGTTTCACCTCACCGAGAGGCGCTTTCACCGTCTTGGCGGATTTCTTCGTTACGAAGCGCACGTTCCGGTAGTTCGGGACGTAGCTGGTCACCGAGCGGTCGATGAAGAAGACGAAGCCGCCGAAGAAGAGCCCGACCGGCAGCATCGCGAGCATCGAACGATGCGTCGCCATGGCGGCGAGGGCGGTCGCGGAGCCGATCGCCAGCGCCGTGGTGAAGATCATGAGCATGCCCAGGTTCACGAACCTGATCTGCTCGTTGGGATTCATGTACTCCCAGCGACCTCCGGTGAGCGCGATGACGCGCCTGCTCAGCCATCGACCGGTCGAGGCGTCGCGCCGTGCCTGGTGGCGCCTGCCGGACGTCCCGCGCTTGGACGGCGTGCCGGGCTTCTTCGAGGGAGACCCGCCGGGCTTCTTCGAGGACGCGTTCCCGGATGATCCGGCACGTGCGGAGCCCCCGGAATTCTTCGGCCCCTTCGCTTTCGACTTGGGAGGTTTTCTTGGCGGAGGAGGTGAGGCAGACTCATCTTTCATGACCGGCCGCTTTCTCTGAAGATGGCCGAGCCTTGTGCACCGGCTCACCTTCGAGCCTCTCCGATTCCGGTCTTCCAGCGTTTCCTGGATTCGGGCTATTTCTCCGGGCAGTCTCCCGCGCACAGGCCGAGGCGGCGTGCCCAGAGCCGGGCCGCGGTCTGGGCCTTCAACTCCGCCCGGTCCTCCGGCTCGCCCGGCAACGTGAGGCGGAGTTGGCTGACCTTGCGCAACTCCGCGGGGTCGTAGCGCGCGGCCTCATCCGCGAACACGGGATGTCCGGTCTCACGGTGCAGCCATTCGACCACGGCGTAGTCGCGCTCGAACGCCGCCTTGAAGCTGGCCAGGAGCAGGCTGAGTTCGCGGCTGAAGTTGCTCTCGGTCTTGCCTATCAACTCGGCCATGTCGGCGTTGCTGGAGACGCCGCCGCAGGCCACCGCCCAGGCGACCCGGCGCTGTTCCAGGGTCAGCTTGCGTCCGCGCAGACCCACCGCGAGCGTGCGGAACAAACGTTGCAGTTCCTGCTGGTCCGCCTCGGGTGCTATTGGACCGCCATAATATTGGCACTCATAGCGGCGTAAGGTCTTTCGGTCCCAGGGGCTCAGGACCTTCTCTTTTCGGAACTCTTGAAGAAACGCCTCGGCGAGCTCCGCGGACATGTGCAGGAGCCCGTCGGCGACCCGCACGACGGCCCATTCCACCAGCTTGTCCGGGCGTGAGCTCGGGATGAAGCCGTTCGCCCCCGCGACCACGCACTCGAGCATCTGGAGGCGGGGCGCGGCATGTGAGAACAGCAGGACGTTCCAGCCCTTCGACTTCAAATGGGCCACGGCCCGGCTCCCGAACAACCTGCCGCGCCCGAGATGGATGTCGCACATCGCCACGCTCCGCGCGTCCGGCGCCGATGGAACGGCCTCCACCCGGTCGACCGGCAGCAGAACGCTACAGCCCCGCGGTTCCAGTAATGCGCGCAGGGCGTCCGAGTACAACTGGGAGAACCCGGGGTGGTCGTCGATGACGATGACATGCCTCTCGATCATCGCTATTCCTCCTCCGCCGGCCATGTGATGTGGACCTGTGTGCCCTCGCCGGGAGTCGAACGGACCTCGAAGGAGCCGCCGATATCGCGGACCGCCTGTGGGAGCCGCCCGAGCCCGCCGCCCGGACGGACGGAGTCGACGTCGAAGCCCGTCCCCTCGTCGACCACGCTGACGATCAGGACGCCGTCAGCGTCGAACGCGGCGAAGAACGTGGCCTCCGGGGCCGGTCCCGAGTGCCGGCGGACGTTGGCGAGCGCCGCTGCCGCGGCGCCGAGGACGGCGTCGGCGACGTCCTCCGGCGGTTCGTCGTCGATGTGGAAGCGCGGATGGACGAGCATGCCCCGCAGCCGATAACGGGAGGTCAGCTCCATCAGGCGGGCGTAGAAGGCGGGCTGGTCCCCGTGAACGCCGCGGAGCAGGTTCCGCGCGGCGCGACCGCCGGACGCGGCGAGGTCGCGCGCGTCCTCCGGCAGCCGCATGTCGACGGCGAGGAGGTCGAAGATGCCCACTACGTCGTTGTGCATGTCCCGGAAGATGCGTTGGTGGTCGAGTTCCGTCTTGGCCTTGTGGGCGGCGGCCGTGGCTTCGGCTGTCTTAACGGCCATCGACCGCAACTGCGTGGCGACGTACAGGCCGACGACGAACCACATGACGAAGCCGAGCAGGTCCGAGCCGAGCTTCAGCCCGACGTCGGGCAGCAGGGCCAGGCACCAGGAACCCCACAGGACGAGGATCGCCAGCAGCGAGCGGACGCGGAGCCCGATCGCGAAGGCGAGGATCAGCGAGGCGATCAGGCTGAACGGGATCACCTCGGTCATGATCACGTTGCGGTCGTGCGGCGCGGCGGCCTGCGACCCGACCGTCATCAGCATGATGCAGAACGCGACGTCCACGACGGCGAGCCGCACATCGTCCCTGATCTTCTTGGTGTCGCGCAGCCGCTGCGCGACGTAGGCGGCCTCGGCCGCCGCGGCGAGAAGGGCGAGCACCGCGAGCCAGGGATGGACCAGCTTGTGCCACCCGAACAGCGGAATGACCAGGAAGACGACCATGAAGACACGGACGAAGGCCGCGACGAACGCCAGCCCCCGCTCGGTGTCCCGAACGAAGTCGTCCTTTATGTCCGGCGGAACGGTGCTCCAATCCAGAGCCTGTCTGATCCTTTTCGAACGTGACGGACTCTCCGAAAGCGCCACAGCCGCCCCTCCGCTCTTCCGGCTCTCAGCGCCAATGAGACGATCGGACGCCGAATCTCGTTGAAGACGTGCCGGTTACGCGGATCCGTATTCGCGAAATCAGAACGCCCGCAACGCCGCCCTGCGAGATCGTTTCGCAGCGGCCCGGAGACTCCTGCCAGCCCGTTTGAGCGCGCACGGCTCAGATACGGACGAAAGAGGAGTCGCCCGTGAGGCTTCGCGCAGAAGTGCAGTGAGACCCTCGTTGCGGCGACCATCCTTGTTTTGGGAGCAGCCGAGAAGCGCTCCGCAAATGGCCGTGTCATGCTTTCTGATCATTATCGGGGCGGGGACGCGCGCGCCGTTGATCTTGTTCGTCTCGGATGGGACGACCAACTTGAAAGTCGCATCGTCTAGCTCCAGCCTCGATCAGGCCCCGGCCGCCGTCTGGGACGGGTCAGTGCTAAGCGTCCAAGGTCGACCGGTTCGCCTGGAACATGACTGAGGCGAACCGGATCCTCACCGACCCGTCCCATCGAGGCGTCTTATTCGGCCCGGTCAGGGAAGCTTGGCGGCCAGGACATCGAGGGGCCGGATCTCAGGCGCTTCGCTGAGCATGGTCTCCGCGGCCTCCATCAGCGCGGCGGCGATCCTGCCCTCCAGATGCTCCTGGCGCCCCTGCTCGTCATCGAAGGTGTCGAAGACGCCGAAAGTGGTGGCGCTCAGCCGGAACGCGAACCAGGCGACGGTCTTGTCCTCCTGCAGCGCGAGTTGCAGCGCGTCGTGCAGCAGGGCCTCGACCTTGTCGGCGTACTCGGGCTTGGCCTCGATCTTCGCCAGCAGTCCGAGTTTGGTCATGATGCACTCCCGTGATGTGGATTCGTGGAAACGTGTGGCGCCGGTACAAGCACTGGATCTCGTCCGGACATCGAAGAATCTAGGCCGCTCAAGCCCACCCCACCCAGTGGCGGAAACGACCTGATCGATATCGTTTCCGCCATGCATGTCGCTGTACTCGCATACGACGGCGTTTTCGACTCCGGGCTCGCGGCCGTCCTCGATGTGCTGGCCGGGGCGAACGACATGCGGGGCGAGCTTCCAGAACCGCCGCCGCCCTGGAAGGCCACCACGATCGGCTTTCGCCGACAAGTCCGTACGGGCGCCGGGCACCTGGTCGAGACCACCCCCGTCAGTGCGGCCGAGGACGCGGACCTGCTGCTGGTGCCCGCTGTGGCCGAGAAACGGCCCGATGCCCTGATCGCGCGCGTCTCGAGTTCGGACGCCGCGCCGGTGCGGAAGTTGGTGGCCACGACACGCGAACGCCGCACACCCATCGCCTCCGCTTGCACGGGTACATTCCTGCTCGCCGAGTCGGGAGTCCTTCAAGGGCTGCACGCCACTACGAGTTGGTGGCTCGCACCGTACTTCCGCATGCGCTACCCAGAGGTCACGGTCGACGAGACTCGCATGGTCACCACATCGGACGGTGTGACAACTGCCGGGGCGGCTTTCGCACATGTCGACCTCGCACTCGCGATCGTCCGGATGAGCAGTCCGTCGCTTGCGGATCTGGTCGCCCGATATCTGGTCGTCGACGAGCGCCCGTCACAGGCGGCGTACACCATCGCCGCGGCACTCGCGCAGAGCGACCCGACGCTCGCGGCCTTCGAGCGCTGGGCTCGGACCCACCTCGATCAACCGATCTCGATCGCCGACGCGGCGCAGGCCATCGGTGTCAGCGAACGCACGCTCCAGCGGGCCATGCGCCGCACGCTCGGAACGTCACCCGTCCGCTTCGTCCAGGACCTGCGCGTCGAACGCGCCTCGCACCTCCTGAAAACCACAGACCTACCCCTGGAGATCGTTGCTCGGAAGGTCGGCTACGAGCACGCCAACACACTCCGGATCCTCCTGCGCGAGCGCACGGGCACAACCGCAGGCGCCTTGCGTCGATGACCTGCGGGGGATACATGTGATGGCCAGTAGTCGCTGTCCGACGCCCCTGTGCAAGGAACCGGGCAGCGTGCGACCGATTTCAGAAGACGCTGGCGAATCGTCGTCGGGGCCGGTGAGAACGCGGTACCGGGGGAGTTGTCGATCCTCAGCCGTGCGGGCGAGCCGCTCAGCGTCCACACCCCCGGCGAGATGACCGAGCCCATCAAGAAATACCGGCGCTAATCAGCAAGGTGACCCACGCGGCCAAACCGGATCACTCACCAAACGGAGCCCCGACGGCGTTCAGGAGACCCCGACAGCGGCCCATCAAGTTAAAAGGTGAAAGGAAATAGAACGAATTCAACATTGACATTGTTCATTGTGTGGAATTAATCTGATCGGGATTCTCGGCTCCAGGATCACCGTGGCTGTGCCGAGCGCCGGCACGGCCTTCGCTTACGCCTGCCTGGAGTGCTGCCCAATGATGAACACCGGACGCACAACGCTCGTGGCTCTGAGTGCCACTCTCGCCCTGCCCTGCCCGACCTCCGTCGCGGCGGCCGCGGACCCCCTCCCACCTGGGGAGATGACCCTGGGGGTGGTGGGATTCGAAGGTACAGGATGCCCGCCTGGACCGGACGGAAAAGTAGAGGTCACCCTTAAGAAGGACCACACCGGATTCACCATCCGGCTGGGCTCGATGGCTGCCCAGGATGGCGCCGGCTCAGGTCCGGATGACTACCGGAAGCAATGTGACCTCTTCCTTGATTACCACATTCCGTCGAGCCACACCTTTGCCGTCAGGCCGGTGAACTACACGGTCCGCGGACAACTGCAGTCCGGTGCCTCGGCTGTTCTGACATCGCGGATCTTCTTCCCGGGCGACCCAGGTCCGCGGACGAGAGTAGAGAAGCTCAGTGGCCCGTTCAGGGGGGTCCGGCAACTTCCGGGCTCTGACACCGAACTGAAGTACAAAGCTTGTGGGGAGGACCCGCTCATTCGCATCCAGACGGGCATGCTCATCGACATCGGCACTTCGGACAAGAACAGGAAGAGCTTCCTGGAACTGCCCAACGCCGACGTCTATGAATTCGCCTGGAAAGAGTGCCCCGCCCCACCCCGACCCCGGTAATGGCGCCCCCAGCGCGCCGCCTCGACCAGGCGATCCGGGAAAGGCTCAGCGGAGCGTGTGGGGTTGCTAGGTGAGTGGGAAGCCGAGTTGGCGGCCTTGTTCGCGTAGGTCGCCGCGGGCGGAGGGGTGGGCGACCTGGTCGACGATTTGCTGGGCTTGGGAGGCGGCGTCGTGTCCCCAGATGGTCGCGGTGCCTTGTTCGCTGACGATGTAGCTGTGTTGGAAAGAGGTGACCGGCCCGGCGAGGCGAGGGATGACGGTGGAGACGTCGGCGCGGGGGTGCCAGGACGGGAGGGCGATGATGGCGTGTCCGCCGTGGGAGTGCAGGGCGCCGACGACGAAGTCGGTCTGGCCGCCGAACCCCGAATAGACGACTCCGCGTACGCGGCTGGCGTTGGCCTGGGCGTACAGGTCGACTTGCAGGGCTGAGTTCACCGAGATCAGACGGGGTCGGCGGGCGATGAGGCTGGGGTCGTTCGTCTTCTCGGTTCGCAGCATCCGGACGCGTTCGTTGTGGTCGACCCAGTCGTACAGTTCGCGGCTGCCGAAGGCGAACGAGGCGGTGATGGGGACGGTCCGGTCGAGCGCGCCGGCCTTCTCCAGTGCCAGGACGCCGTCGCTGAACATCTCCGACCACACGCCGAGGCCGCGGCGGTCCAGGAGGGAGTCCAGGACCGCGTCCGGGACGGCGCCGATGCCGAGTTGCAGGGTCGCGTGCTCGGGCACCAGGTGGGCCACGCGTTGGCCGATCCGGGTCGCGATCTCTCCGGGCGGACGCGTCGCCGGCGTGGCCGGCGGCTCGTCGGTCTCGATGGCGTGGGCGATCTCGTCGATGGGCAGGACGGCGTCGCCGTAGGTGTAGGGCATGTGCCGGTTGAGCTGGGCGATCACGAGTCCGCCGCGGGCGCGGACGGCCTCGATGGCGGCGGGCAGGATGTTGACCTCGATGCCCAGCGAGACCGTCCCGCCCACGGGCACCGAGGTCTGCACGACGACGACGTCGGGAGGCAGCGGGCCCTTCAGGAGCTCGGGCACCAGCGACAGGCGGGACGGGAAGTACCGCAGGTTGCCTCGGCCGCGCATGCCCGCGCCGACGAACGGGGTCTCCAGGGCGACGCCGTCCCGGTCGGGCAGGTCGCCTTGGGCGTTCAGCATGAACAGCCGGTACTCCGGGAGCGCTTCGTCGAGGATCGGCAGGATCCGGCGCGGGGTGGCGAAGTTGCCCCCGGCGACGACGCGCGGCCGTCCCGGCAGGCTGGCCAGGACGGCAGCGAGCCGATCCTCCGAGATCACCCGCATCGGCGCGCCCTCCGGGGTACGGACATCCGTTCCATGGCTCGCATCGTTCTCTCCTTCGCGCCTCGCGGCGAAGTTCCGTCTCAACAGCGAATACCCCGGGATCTCGGTGTGCAACGGACCAAGGTCCTTTTCCGAGCCCGCCCGGGTGTGACCTTCGACCCTGCCCTGGTGCCGCCGCGGCGTGATTCGCTGAGATCAACGAGCGCAATTGGAGGAGCAGTGACGTCCACGACCGCAGACCCCGTTCGCACCGAGATCGAGCTGATCGACGCATATTGGCGGGCGGCGAATTATCTGTCGGCCGGGCAGATCTATCTGCTGGACAATCCGCTGCTGCGCGAACCGCTGCGGCCGGAGCACATCAAACCGCGATTGCTGGGCCATTGGGGGACCTCGCCGGGGCTCAACTTCTGCTACGTCCACCTGAACCGGGTCATCAAGGCGCGCGACCTGGACATGATCTACATCATGGGGCCGGGGCACGGCGGCCCGGCGGCCGTCGCGAACGCCTGGCTGGAGGGGAGTTACAGCGAGGTCTATCCTCGAATCTCCCAGGACGAGGCCGGGATGCAGCGTCTGTTTCGCCAGTTCTCCTTTCCCGGCGGAATTCCGAGCCATGTCGCGCCGGAGACGCCGGGCTCCATTCACGAGGGCGGCGAACTCGGGTATTCGCTCGCGCACGCTTACGGCGCGGCGTTCGACAATCCGGATCTCGTCGTCGCGTGCATCGTCGGGGACGGGGAAGCCGAGACCGGGCCGCTGGCGACCGCCTGGCATTCCACCAAGTTCGTTGACCCGGTGCACGACGGGGCGGTGCTGCCGATCCTGCACCTGAACGGCTACAAGATCGCCAATCCGGCGGTGCTGGCCCGCATTCCGGAGGACGAGCTGGTCCGTCTCTTCGAGGGGTACGGCTACGCCCCGATCATCGTGTCCGGGGACGACCCGGCCGTCATGCACCGGGAGATGGCCGAGGCGCTCGACCGCGCCCTCGACGAGATCGCCCGCATCCAGCGGGCGGCGCGGCAGGAGGGCTCGGCGCGGCGGCCTCGCTGGCCGATGATCATTCTTCGGACGCCGAAGGGCTGGACCGGCCCCGCGCAGGTCGACGGGCTCCCCGTCGAGGGGACATGGCGCGCTCACCAGGTCCCGCTCGCGGGCGTCCGCGACAACCCCGGACACCTCGCGCAGCTTGAGGAGTGGCTGCGGTCGTACCGTCCCGACGAGCTGTTCGACGGCGAGGGACGCCCGGTCGCGGCACTGCGCCGACTCGCGCCCGCCGGGGAACGCAGGATGAGCGCCAACCCGCACGCCAACGGCGGCCTGCTGCTGCGCCCGCTCGACCTGCCCGACCCGCGCGCGTACGCGGTGCCGGTGAAGGAGCACGGCCGGGCCACGGCGGAGGCGACCCGCGTCCTCGGCGACTACCTGCGGGAGGTCGTCGCCGCCAACCCGTCCAATTTCCGCATCATGGGACCGGACGAGACCGCGTCCAACCGACTGGGCGCCGTTTTCGAGGTCACCGACCGGGTCTTCGCGGGCGAACTGCTCCCGACCGACGACCACCTGGCCCGGGCCGGACGGGTCATGGAGGTGCTGAGCGAGCACCTCTGCCAAGGCTGGCTGGAGGGATATCTCCTCACCGGACGGCACGGCCTGTTCAACAGCTATGAGGCTTTCATCCATATCGTGGACGCGATGTTCAACCAGCACGCGAAATGGCTGAAGGTGACCCGTGGGTTGCCGTGGCGACGCCCGATCGCGTCCCTCAACTACCTTCTCTCCTCGCATGTGTGGCGGCAGGACCACAACGGCTTCACTCACCAGGACCCCGGTTTCCTGGACGTCGTCATGAACAAGAAACCGGAGATCGTCCGGGTCTACCTGCCGCCGGACGCCAACACCCTCCTGTCGGTCGGTGACCATTGCCTGCGCTCCCGCGACTACGTCAACGTAATTGTCGCCGGAAAGCAGCCCGCTCCGGTCTGGCTTCCGATGGACGCCGCCGTCGCGCACTGCACCCGCGGAATCGGGATCTGGGAATGGGCGTCCACGGATGGCGGAGCCGATCCCGACGTGGTGCTGGCGTGCGCGGGCGACGTCCCGACGCTGGAGACCCTCGCCGCCGTCGACCTGCTCCGTCAACTGCTCCCGGAACTGCGCGTCCGGGTGGTGAACGTGGTGGACCTCATGCGCTTGCAGCCGGTCGAGGAGCACCCGCATGGGCTGTCCGACACCGAGTTCGACGCGCTGTTCACCACCGACAAGCCGATCATCTTCGCCTTCCACGGCTACCCGTACCTGATCCACCGGCTCACCTACCGCCGCGCCGGGCACCACAACCTGCACGTCCGGGGCTACAAGGAGGAAGGGACGACGACCACGCCGTTCGACATGGTCATGCTCAACGACCTGGACCGCTTCCACCTGGTCATGGACGTCATCGACCGCGTCCCGACCCTCGGCGGACGGGTCGCCCACATCAGGCAGCGCATGGCCGACGAACGCCTCCGCCTCCGCGCCTACACCCGCGAACACGGTCAGGACGCCCCCGAAATCCAGAACTGGACGTGGCCGCATTGAGAGTCCTCACCGTCAACCCCGGCTCCAGCAGCGTCAAGTTCAGCCTGGTGGAGGCCGACGACACCGTGCGCGCGCGTGTCGAACTGTCCACGGGCGGGGCGGATCGGGAGGCCGAGCGCGTGCTCGCCTCCGTGGCGCGGCTGCCGCGGCCCGACGCGGTCGGCATCCGCTTCGTCCACGGCGGACGCGACTACACCCGTCCCGTGGTGATCGACGACGAGGTCGCCGAGCGCCTGCACGAGCTGGCCGACCTGGCGCCGCTGCACCAACCGCTGTCGCTGTACGCGCTGGGAGAGATCCACCGGGCGTTCCCCGACGTCCCCACCGTGGCCTGCTTCGACACGGCCTTCCACGCCACCCTCCCCGAGGCCGCCGCGACCTACGCGCTGCCCGCCGAATGGCGCGAACGGTACGGGCTGCGCCGCTACGGCTTCCACGGCCTGTCGCACGCCTACGCCGCCCGCCGCGCCGCCGAACTGCTGGGCGCCGACCTCTCCGACCTGCGTATGGTGGTGTGCCACCTGGGCGCGGGCGCGTCGCTGGCGGCGGTGGCGGGCGGCAGGTCCGTCGACACCACGATGGGGTTCACCCCGCTCGACGGACTGGTCATGGCCACCCGTGCGGGGGCCATCGACCCCGGCATCCCGCTGTGGCTGCTGGCGCACGGCGTCCCCGCCGAGGAACTGCGGGACGCCTTCGAGCACCGCTCCGGGCTGCGCGCCCTGGCGGGGACAGGCGACATGCGCACATTGCGGTCCCGAGCCGCCGCCCACGACGAACAGGCGGTGTCGGCGCTGGCCGTCTACCATCACCGGCTGCGCGGCCAGGCGGCCGCGATGACCGCCGCCCTGGGCGGGTTGGACGCGCTGGTGTTCACCGGCGGGGTCGGCGAGCACGCCCCCGAGACGCGCCGGCGGCTGGCCGCCGACCTGGCCTACCTGGGCGCCCGGCTCGACCCCGAGCGCAACGACGCCGCCCGGGGCGACTCGGTGATCAGCCCGCCGGACGCCGCGGTCGCGGCGGTCGTGGTCACCGCCCGCGAAGACCTGGAGATCGCCGCGGGCGTCCGCTCGGCCCTCATCAGGCAGGTGCAATAGAAATCGGGTTTCGGGCGAGGGCCTCGGCGCGTTCTTTGATGCCGAGCAGCATTCTGCGTTCCATGATGAGGCTTCCGGGTTCCATGACCAGTAGATTGAACAGCCGGGCAGGGATCGAGGCGTGCGGCATCGCGATGCGGTTGCGGCTGATCAGCCGAATTCCCTCGGCGCAGTGCAGCAGCGCGAACGCCCATACCCAATTGCCGTCCTCGGATCGGAACACCAGCGCGTGGTCGGGGTCAAGGATTTCCACGCGAAGGCGCGGCCCCTTGGGGCCCAGCGGATACGTTTCGCCGACCTTTAGATTCTGGAATTCGGGGAGGACTTCCCTGGCGCTGTGCATGTCCAGGCCCAGGAGGTTCTCGATCCAGTCGTAGGTGTAGGCGCCGCCTCTGCCGCTGCCCATCTGGACCAGCCAGGGCCAGACCGCCGTGGCGGGGGCGTGCACCGTGATCGCCCGGGTGGCCAGGACGGCGGGCTCGGCCAGCAGATCGTCCCCAGGCATGGTCATGCTCGCCTCGTCGCCGGTCGCGCCCCACGTGAGGCACCGCTCGCGCAAGAACACCCGATAGGCCGTCGCGAGGCCCCCAACCGCCAAGCCAAGCCCGATAAGCGTTCTAGCCCTGCCGAATCCATTGATCCCTAGCGGAGTGGTCATCTCGTCTCCCGTTGGCACTGTTCGGCTTCGCTTCCAGGCTCTGTCGGCTAAAGGAACGGCGCCAGGGACCTTCGTCCTTCGAGGTACGCGGCACCGTCGAAGTGCACTGTCAGTGGGTGCGGGGGGCGAGTTGCGGACGTTGGTCCTGCCGGTTGCGGACGTAGCTCCCTCGCCGCGGCGGTCCGGGTCGACGAAGGTGAACGTAGGTGCTGTTCACAAGCCCCCATCCGCGCGGAATCTTCGACTTCGTCATGGGGATGAACCGCTGGGAGCTGCGGGACGTCCGCTATGCATTTCTGATGAATGACCGCTATCCGCCATTCCGACTAGATATGGGCGGCGCGGGGCCCGTGCGCGAGCACCCGGTTTCGCGGTGACCGAGAAGAGACTTCAATGAAGGAGGCATGCCATGCGTGCGCTCATTTACCACGGCCCTGGGAAGAAGGCATGGGAGGAGGTTCCCAAGCCGCAGCTCATCGACGACGGTGACGCGATCGTCCGAGTGGACGCGGTGACGATCTGCGGCACGGATCTGCACATCCTCAAGGGCGACGTCCCGGCCGTGACGGACGGGCGGATCCTCGGGCACGAGGCGGTCGGCACGGTCGAGGCGGTCGGTCCCGGCGTGCGGACGGTCAAGCCGGGCGACCAGGTGCTCGTGTCGTGCATCACCGCCTGCGGAAGGTGCCGGTTCTGCCGCGAGAGCCGCTACGGGCAGTGCCTGGGCGGCGGTGGCTGGATCCTCGGCCACAAGATCGACGGGACGCAGGCCGAGTACGTGCGGGTGCCGTTCGCGGACACCTCCGTCCACCCGCTGCCCGCCGGGGTGCCCGCGCAGGACGTGCTGATGTTGGCCGACATCCTGCCGACCGGCTACGAGGTCGGCGTGCTGAACGGGGCCGTCGGCCCGGGCGACGTCGTGGCCGTGGTGGGCGCGGGCCCGATCGGGCTGGCGGCGATCATGGGCGCGCGGTTGTTCAGCCCGAGTCACGTCATCGCCATCGACCTGGCCGACAGCCGACTGGAGGCGGCCAAGGAGTTCGGCGCCGACATAACGATCAACAACTCGCGCGAGGACGCCCTGAGCGCCGTCCGCGACCTGACCGACGGGCTCGGCGCGGACGTGACGGTGGAGGCGGTCGGCGTGCCCGAGGCGTTCGAGTTGACGGTCGCGCTGGCCCGGCCGGGCGGCCGGATCGCCAACATCGGCGTGCACGGCGCTCCGGCGGCGCTGCACCTGGAGGAGCAGTGGATCCGTGACATCACCATCACCACGGGCCTGGTGGACACCTTCTCCACCCCGACCCTGCTCCGCCTGCTGTCGGGCGGCCAGTTGGACGCCGGGCGCTTCATCACCCACCACTTCACGCTGGACGAGTTCCCCACGGCGTACGACGTCTTCGCCGACGCCGCCCACACCGGGGCTCTCAAAGTCGTCCTGACCCGCTGACACCGCCGAAAGAGGAGCCGCAGCCGTCGATCGATGGCTGCGGCTCTTTTCGCGCCCGCACACGTAGTCACGCCGTGGGCTTCTAGACATCGACGACCTTCGGCCCCGGGACCCGAGCGGAGCCGCGACCCAGCGTCGACCTGGCCGGATCAATGGCGTTGGCAGGCCACGGTCAATCAGGGCCTATCCGGCTCCGGTCCGGGTGACCCGGGGTTTGGGGGAGTACCGGCTCCACCCGGTACAGGGACGGCATCCCCGCGCTGCGCGGTGCGATGTCGCGGTGTGCACCGGCGAGGGCGGCGATCAGGTCACGGGCGGTGATCAGACCGACGAGGGCGCCGTGTTCGTCGGTCACGGGCGTGTAGTCGGTGTCGGCCTCCAGCATGGCCCGGGCCGCCTCGGCCACGGCGGACTGCGGGCGCACCGTGGCGGGGCGGCGGTGCGGCAGAAGGGTGGTCACGGGACGCCGGGCGTCGCGTGGGGTGGTGGCGTTCCAGGCGGCGGTGAGGGTCTGGGCGTCGATGACGCCCAGAAAGCCGCCCTGGACGTCGGCGACCGGCAGGTGGTGCACCTCGGCCTTGCACATCAGCTCCCAGGCCATGAGGACCGACTCGTCCTCGGCGATGGTGAGCAGGTCGCGGGACATCAGTTCGGCGACGGCGCGCTGCTCCAGTGGCTCGGTCATGGCTCCCCCCAGGCGTGTTCCCGTTCCGCCGGCGGCTCCGCCGTCCAGGGCGGAACCTCCTGACGCTCCCCAGCCTGCGTCCAACATGCGCCTGCTCCCAGGGCCGAAGGTCCCACGGATCGGCTCGGTGTTTCTGGAGCATGACTCTCGTCGCCGTCGGTGGGCGATACTGGCGGCGTGGCCGAGGGACCTGACACCAGCCCGGATCGGGCGCGGCTGATCCTGCCGCAGTTGCAGTTGGACGACCTGCTGATGGAGTTGCAGGCGCGGTTGGAGGCGGCGCGGTCGACGCGAGACCGTGTACACGCGCTGCTGGAGGCCGTGGTCTCGGTGGGCAGTGAGCTTGATCTGGAGTCGGTGCTGCGGCGGATCACCGAGGCCGCGATCACGCTGGTCGACGCCCGTTACGGCGCGCTGGGGGTGATCGGGGAGGAGGGGGAGCGGCTGGTCCGGTTCGTCACGGTCGGTGTCGGTGAGGCCGAGATCGAGGCGATCGGGCACTGGCCGGAGGGCCACGGCATCCTCGGGCTGCTGATCCGCGAGCCGCACCCGTTGCGGTTGCCTGATCTGGGGGGTCATCCGGCGTCCAGTGGTTTCCCGGCGAATCATCCGCCGATGCGGTCGTTTCTGGGTGTTCCGATTCGGGTGCGGGATGAGGTGTTCGGCAATCTGTATTTGACGGAGAAGGCGGGTGGTGGGGAGTTCGATCAGGAGGACGAGGTCGTGGTGACGGCGCTGGCGACGGCGGCGGGGGTGGCGATCGAGAACGCGCGGTTGTATGAGGAGACGCGGCGTCGGGAGCGGTGGCTTGAGGCGTCGGGGGAGATCTCGACGGCGTTGTTGTCGGGGACTGATCCGTATGAGGTGACCGCGCTGGTCGCGCAGCGCGCCCGGGAGATAGCCGACGCCGATTTGGCGGCGGTGGCGCTGGTCGAGGAGGGCGCCGGACATTTCACGGTGGCGGCCGCGCACGGCTCGGGCGCCGAGGGGCTTGAGGGACTGCGGGTGCCGCTGGACCATTCCGTCGCCGGGCCCGTGTTCGCCGAGGGCGCCGCGCTACGGCTGGCCGACGGGAGCAAGGCGGCGCAGGAGGCGGGCGTCCCGGTGCACGTGCCGATCGGTCCGCTGCTGGTGGTGCCGCTCGGGTTGGGTGCTTCGGCGCGCGGCGTCCTGTCGGTGATCAACGCGCCCGGTGGTGCGGTGTTCTCGGCGGGGACGCAGCGGTTGCTGGAGGCGTTCGCCGGGCAGGCGGCGGTCGCGCTGGAGTTGGCCGGGCGGCGGCGGGACGCCGAGCGGTTGACGTTGCTGGAGGATCGTGACCGGATTGCCCGGGATTTGCATGACACGGTGATCCAGCGGTTGTTCGCGACCGCGATGGGGCTGATGGCGGCCATCAAGATCACACAGAAGCGGGATGTGGCGGTCCGGGTGCAGCGCGCCGTGGACGACCTGGACGACACCATCCGGCAGATCCGCTCGACGATCTTCGCGTTGCAGGGCCCGGAGGTGGAGGAGTCGCTGCGCAGCCGCCTGCACGCGCTGGTGGACGCCGCGACCGAGCAGCTCGGGTTCGCCCCCTCGGTCCGGTTGGACGGGCTGCTCGACACCGCCGTCGACGACGAGACCGGCGACCACCTGCTCGCCGTGGTCCAGGAGGCCCTCTCCAACGTCGCCCGGCACGCGCGCGCGACCGAGGCGGCTGTGAAGATCGACGTCGGTGACGACGTCACGGTTCTGGTCGAGGACGACGGCGTCGGCATCCCTGAGGGCGGCCGTCGCAGCGGGCTTCGCAACATCGACGAGCGGGCCAGAGCATTGGGCGGTTCATGCACCGCCAAACCACGGCCCGGCGGCGGGACGGTGCTGTCCTGGTGCGTCCCGCTCAAGGAGGCGTGACCGGGGGCACCCACCTACAGGAAACGCGGCGATCGACGAGGTCAGGGACGCCTGACCCGGGTGGCGCGGTTTCAGGCGGAGTCGTCTGTGGGGTCGACGTGTTCGACGGTGACTCCGCCCGGGTGCAACGGGATCCGGCGGCCGGAGACGCTGTGGGGACTCAGTCGTACGAAGGAAGCGTCGGGCCAGTGGATCCAGGGGGTGAGGGGCAGCGTCCGGAGTCGTTCCAGCTCGCCGGGGTCGGTGACGATCTCGGGGCGGCCGGTGATGAGGACGCTCCACGCGGTTCGGAGCGCGGGTTCGAGGTCGTCGGCTTCGAAGGTGAGCGGACGCCCCGCGCGGACGGCGTCGAACTTGGATCCGGGTGCGGTCATGAAGACGGGCGTCTCCCCGTCCATGACGAAGTTGACCGGCAGGACGTCGACTATCCCGCCGTCCCCGGCCCAGGCGATGCGGCCGACCTGGACGCGGCGGAGCAGGTCCAGGCAGGTGGCTCGGTCGAGTGTTTCCAGGTCGGTGCTCATGTGGCCTCGATTCGCGTGCCCGTGGCGACGGACGGGAGCGCCGGGACGTCGGTACCCCATGGTCACGCATGACGGCGGTGACGTCGGGGAGGAGCAGCAGCGTGTCAGCCGTGTCGCGAGCGGCGCGGCCCGCCAGGTCCTTACGACCCGGCGCCACGCGGTCCCGTCCCGGCGCAGCGCCCAGCCGTGCTCCGCCCGCATCACTCGGCGGACCGAGGTCCGTACAGTCCGGTCATTCGTAGGGGCGGACGACGGCGACCGGGCAGTGCGCGTGGTGGATCACGCCGTGGCTCACCGAGCCGAGCGGGAGGGAGCGTCCGCGCGAGCCCACGACGAGCAGGGCGGCGTTGGTTGAGGCCATGGCCAGCGCCTCGGTCGGGTGCCCGGCGACCACGCCCTTGACGACCTTGACGTCGGGGTAGCGCTCCCGCCAAGGGGCGAGGGTCGTGGCCAGGTGGCCGCGGAGCGAGTCGGCGAGGATCGGCCACTCCACTCGCGCCTCGATCGCGAGCGTGGGCAGACGGCAGGCGTGCACCGCTCGCAACGGCGCGCCCCGGACGGCGGCCGCGGCGAACGCGTGGTCGAGCGCTGGTGCCGGGTCTTCGACCAGGTCCAGCCCGACCACGACCTCCTCGGTCGTGGGGTCGTCACCCTCGGGCCGGTCGCGGATCACGATGACGGGGCCGGGGTAGTGGCCGGCCAGGCGCAGGCTCGTGGAGCCGAGCAGCAGTCCGGTGAAGCCGCCTCGGCCGCGATGCCCGACGACGACGGCGGTGGCTTCGTCGGCGTACTGGCGCAGCCCGGCCGCGACGGTGCGGTCATGGACGAGCATGGTCTCGACCGCCAGAGCCGGGCGGCGGTGCAGGGCCAGGGCGCGGGCCTCTTCCAAGATCTGGTTGCCGGACTTCACGAGGGCTTCGGAGATGCCGTCGGTGGTGTGCCCCGGCCCGTCCAGAGTGGCCGTCTCCACCACGTGCAGGATGCGCAAGGTCGTGGCGGTGCGCGCGGCCTCGTCCGCGGCCCAGCCGATGGCGTGATCAGAGGACGCCGAGCCGTCGGCTCCGGCCAGGATCGTCGTTCGTTGCGTGGACATGTCCCTCTCCTCAGGTCAGTGCGGTCACCGGGGTGTCAGCGGCGGCAGCAACTCGTGCGCGGCGCGCCCGCCCGTTGCGGACGCTCTGCCGATCTCAGCGTCCGCCGCGCGTCCGCCCGTCCGTAGGGACCTTCGTCCCGGCGCGGGCGGCGTCCGTCCCTCATCCGAGCCGTCGGTGTTCTCCCTTGCCGGACGCCCGGGTGTGCCGCGGCGTCCTGCGGAAGGCGTCCCGGCGCTGAACCGAACTCTCCACGCGGGCGCGCAGCCGGGTACCGGCCAGGCCGATGGCCTCCTGCATCGATGCCGCCGCGGCGTGGGCGTTGACCGGCAGCCCGTTGAGATCGACGCGGAGCGAGACCAGATTGGGCCGGGGCACGGCGGGATCGTGGTGCACGCTCAGCGTCACACTGACGTGCAGGACCGGGCGCGGTGCGTGCGCCAGCACCCGGGTGACGATCTCGTGGGCGCGTCGCACGTCGTCCTCAGCGACGTCCGTGGTGGTCGTGACCTGGATGTCGAACTGCTCCGGAACTGTGCCAGGCATTGGGAGCCTCCTTCTGCGCGTGGACCGATGACATGAGCATTGGCCGTTGAAATGAGCATTGGCCGTGCGCGGTGGTTCGCCCTAGGGACCTTGGCCCCCGGCGGCCTGGCCATTGGCCCCGGCGCCGCCAGCCGCGGCACGTACGAAGGTGTGGGACCAAGGTCCCTGCGGCCGGTGACCTTGGGACGCTGATCTGCGGGTCCGTCTCGTCGGACCCTGGAGGCATGACAGAGAGCCTCTCGGGCGCGCGGGCGTTCGCCCTGCTGACCGATGGAACGCAGGTGGAGATCAGGCGGCTGGACGCGACGGACCGCGACGCGGTGTGCGAGCTGCACGGCGGCTTGAGCGAGGAGAGTCTCTACCTGCGGTTCTTCGGCCTGAACCGGGGCATGGCGAGCGCGGTGGCCGGACGGGTCTGCCGCCCGGACGGCGACGATCACGCCGCGTTGGGCGCGTGGCTGGACGGGGACCTGGTCGGCGTGGCGGAGTACGAGCCGACCGACGTACCGGGGGAGGCGGAGGTCGCGATGGCCGTGGCCGACCGGATGCACCACCGGGGCGTCGGGACGTTGCTGCTGGAGCATCTGGGGTCGCTGGCCCGCGCCAACGGGTTCCGGGCGTTCCGAGCCGACACGCTGGCCGAGAACACCGCGATGCTGCGGGTCTTCGCCGACGCCGGGATGCCCGCCCGCCGCCGCGTCTCCGGCGGCGTCGTCGACCTGACGCTGCCGCTCGCAGTCGACGAGCGGTACCTGGACGCGGTGGCCGAGCGGGAACGCCGCGCGGACGTGGCCAGCCTGGAGCCGTTGCTGCGCCCGCGGACGGTCGTGGTCGTCGGCGCGTCCCGCAACACCGGGACGGTCGGCGCCGAGGTCCTGCGCAACATCGTCGCCGGTGGCTTCAAGGGGAGCGTCCACGCGGTGAACCCGCACTGCGCGGGGCCCGACGACCTGCACGGTGTCCCGTGCGTGGCGTCCCTCGCCGACCTCCCCGAACCGCCGGACCTGGCGGTCGTCACCGTGCCCGCGGAGTCGGTGCCGGGCGTTGCCGCCGCGTGCGGGCGGTTCGGCACGTCCGCCCTGGTGGTGCTCAGCTCCGGGCTGTCCGCCGCGCAGGGACGCGACCTGCTGGCGGTGTGCCGCGAGCACGGCATGCGGCTGGTCGGGCCCAACTGCCTGGGAATCGCCAACACCGCCATCGGGCTGGACGCGACGTTCGGGGCCCGTCATCCCGTCCCCGGGCAGGCGGGCGTGGCGGTGCAGTCGGGCGGCGTCGGGATCGCGCTGTTGGAGCAGTTGTCACGCTTGGGCATAGGCGTCTCCTCGTTCGCTTCGGTCGGTGACAAGTACGACGTCAGCGCCAACGACCTCCTCATGTGGTGGGAGTCGGACGAGACGACCCGGCTGGGAATCCTGCACGTGGAGTCGTTCGGCAACCCGCGCAAGTTCGCCCGCACCGCGCGCCGGGTCGCCGAGCGGATGCCGCTGCTGACCGTCCTGGCGGGACGCTCGGCGCCCGGGACCCGGGCGGCCGCGTCGCACACCGCCGCGGCCGCGACCCCGGAGCTCACCCGCCGGGCGCTGTTCGAGCAGGCCGGGATCGTGGCGACCGACGACCTGGGCGAACTGGTGGACGCCGCCGCGCTGCTCGCGACCCAGCCGCTGCCGGACGGGCGGCGGGTGGCGGTGGTGTCCAACGCGGGCGGGGCCGGGGTGCTCGCCGCCGACGCCTGCGCCGACACCGGACTGACCGTTCCCATCCTGGGAGCGGACACGCAGCGGCGCCTGGCGGCGCTGCTTCCCGCCTGCGCGGCGGTCGCGAACCCCGTCGACACCACCGCGGCGGTATCGGCCGGGGCGTTCCGCCGCGTGCTCGATGCGGTCGCCGCAGACGAATCGGTCGACCTCGTGCTGGCGCTCTTGGCGCCCACGGCTCTCGGTGACCTGCGAGGGGCGCTCGGCGGGGACGGAAAGCCGATGGCCGCCGTCGTCCTCGGGCAGCCGGAGACCGTCCTGATCAACGATGACGGTGTTCCGTGCTACGCCTACCCGGAGAACGCGGTCCGCGCGTTCGCCCACGCCTGGTCCCACGCCCGGCGGCGGGGCGTCCCGTCCGATACGCCGCCCGCCATGCCGGACCTGCGGCCGGAGGAGGCTGCGGCCATCACCGCCCGCTTCCTGACCGGATCCCCGGACGGCGGATGGTTGCCGCCCACCGACACCTTCCGGCTCCTGGAGTCCTATGGCCTGCCGCTGGCCCCTTGGCGATGGGCGCGGTTCGAGGACGAAGCAGCGGCGGCGGCCCGCGAACTCGGCGGCCGGGTCGCGTTGAAAGCGCACGTCCCCGGCATCGTGCACAAGACCGCGGCGGGCGCCCTGCAACTGGACCTGCACGGGGACGGCGACGTCCGCAATGCCTTCCGCCAGTTCGCCGCCCGGTTCGGTGACGATCTGGAGGGCGTGGTCGTCCAGGCCATGGCGGCAGACGGCGTCGAGGTGCTGTGCGGCGCCGTCCAGGAGGAGGTGTTCGGCGCCGTGGTCATCTTCGGCGCCGGAGGCATCGACACCGACGCGCTGTCCGACCGCGCCGCCCGGCTGGCCCCGCTCACCGAGCAGGAGGCCGACGACCTGATCCGCGAACCGCGCCTGTCCACTCTGCTGCTGGGGCATCGAGCCCGTCCGCCCGGCGACCTCGCGGCACTGCGCGACACACTGCTCCGCCTCTCCAGACTGGTGGCCGACCACCCCGAGATAGCCGAACTCGACCTCAACCCCGCCATAGTCCGCCCGGACGGAGTAGTGACCGTCGACGCCCGCATCCGCCTAGCGCCACGCCGAACATGGGACCCCCACCTCCGCCGCCTGCGCTGATCTCTGTGCGGACGCTTGCTTATCTGATTATTCCGTTGGACGGGTCTGACGCCGTTCTGATGGACGGTGGTAGCGCTGGCTGTACCGGGCGGTTCTCGTAGGCGGGATTGAGCGCCGGAGCCTGTGACGGCAAATTGCTTAGTACCGGCATGCCTGGTGAGGGATCGCCCGCCGCGAACGGCTCGCCGCATGGGGGCGCGTTTCCCGAAAAGGACGGTGAGGAACTCGTATGCCGCGCCGCAGGCACGAAGGTATTTGTCAAGTTCACGTCACCTTCCGAACGGAATTGGAACCACGAATGGGCACATCATGATGAGACGGGTCTCCCCCGAGAGACCGTGGTCGCGCGGCCTGGCCATAGCGCTGATCGCGGTGCTGGCCGTTCTCGGCGCCCCTGCCGCGCCCTCCGCACGGGCCATCATCAACGGTGAAGTGGCCTTAGGCAGCTGGGGGCAGGTCGAGGTGCTGCTGGATGGAAGCTACAGATGCACCGGATCGCTCATCGCGCCGAACTGGGTCCTCACGGCAGCGCACTGCGTGCCCAGCGCAGGGCGCATGACGGTTCGGGTCGGCGGCAGAATCCGCGGCCTCGGAGAGACCTTCGAGGTGAGGCGCAACGTGCCGCATCCCAACACCGATGTCACCCTGCTTGAGCTCAACGGTGAAGTGGAGAATTTCAACCGGATCATCGAGTACGACGACACCCGCAGGCCGCCGGTCTTTCAGCAAGTCGACATCCACGGCTTCGGACCGACCGAGCCAGGTGGTCCGCCGGCGTTGGAGCTCAGAAGCGCCAGGCTCGAAGTGGAGCTGAACCGCGCTGTGCCGCCCATGCGGGATTGGGGCCCCGACGGGGCGTTGCTGCAAATGCAACCGTTCCGTGGCAGCCCCATCCAAGGTGACTCCGGCGCCGGTGTGATCCGTGACGGCAGGCTCCAAGGGGTTTACGTCGGCCTCCATGGCCCGCAGCAGTACGCGGTGGCCCTGCAGGCCATCCAGGGATGGATCTACCAGCAAACGAGGCGGCGGCCGGCGGGCGCCGCCGAGCGGATCGAAGATCTGGCGGTCATGCCCATGGGTGACGGCCGCGCCCAAGGCTACGGAAGCTCGCACGGATCCGGCTTCCGGGACGAACTGCGCCGCAGGGCGATCAGCGAGGTCCACAGCCTGGACTTCGTCGGCTCGCAGCGGTCCGGGCAGACGCCCGACCCCGACCACGAGGGCTATCCCGGCGCGACGATCGGCGAGATCGCGCGCCGGGCCGACACCGCGGTCGGGCAGTACAAGCCCAACGTCGTCCTGCTCAACGCCGGGACCACCGAAATGGAACGCGGCGTCGCCGGCGCCGCTGCCGAGATGGGGACGTTGATCGACCAGGTTCTCGAGGACGCCCCCAAGGCCGCGGTGCTGGTGTCCACGCTGGCGCCCGTGCGGGACGAGACCGTCCAATCCAGGATCGCCGCCTTCAACAAGGAGATCCCGGGCGTCGTCGCGCAGCGGGCGAGAGCCGGCAAGCACGTCGCCGTGGTCGACATGGGCGAGGTCACGACCGACGATCTGGCCGACGACGGCCTGAATCCCAATGACCGCGGGTACACCAAGATGGCCGAGGCGTTCGACGCCGCCATCGCAACGGCATCGGTCGAGAACTGGATCGTCGGCCCCGGTGACGAGCAGCGGTACGCCTACCGCGCCATGCCGCTCGGGTCATCGACCACCTATGGCGAGAAGAGCTCGGACGGAAACGGCTACCGGGACGTCCTCGACCAGGGATTGCAAGGGATAGCCGAACGCAACGGCGGGGAGACCGGCGAGGGCGGCGCCAAGGTCAAGCTCATGAACGACACCGACGACACCCCCCAGGTGGACATGGTGGGCTCGGTCCGGGTCGGCCGGATGGCGGACCGGGACAACGAAGGCTGGCCGGGACGCAGGATCCATGAGATCGCCGACAAGGCCACTTGTTCCGTCAAGCTCTACAAACCCAACGTCATCACGCTCATCGCGGGCGGCAACGACGTCAACCAGAACTACCAGATGGACGGCGCGATCGGACGGCTGGAATCGCTGATCAGGCAGATCAGCAAGGACGCCGAGAGCACCCTCGTGCTCGTGGCCGGGGTGCAGCCCTACACCGACCCGGCCTGGGACGCGCGGGGCAAGACCTTCAACGCCCAGATCCCCGGCCTGGTGGAGCGGCTCGGGGACGAGGGCGTGAACGTGATGTACGTCGACCACGGGCTGCAGCTCTCCGACATCGGCCCGGACGGCAACCATCCCACCGACCAGGGATACGACAAGATCGGCGCGGCGTTCGTGAAGGCGGCCAACGAGGCGAACGCGCAGGGACGGATCCTCGATCCCGTCTACCAGGACTCCGGAGAGGTGTCCGACGCCTGCGGCATTACCGACGGCGGCACGGGCACCGACGACAAGAGCTCCAAACTGGGCACGCACTGGGATGACCGCGGAGTCATCCAGGCCAAGCAGTTCCCCTCCACCGACCGGTTCTGGATGGTCGACATCAACCAGGACCGCAAGGCCGAGTTCGTCACGGTGGACAAGAACCAGAACTTCCGGTTCTGGTGGAACGGCGGCCCGTCCGGCAATGCCTGGGTCCCGTTCGTCGAAGGCCAGAACTCCTACAAGCCCCGGGCCGGGGCGGTCGGCAATCAACTGCGGTTCGGTGACGTCGACGGGGACGGCTTCCCCGACTGCATGGTCGTCGACCTGAAGGGCACCATCGACCTGCACACCTGGAAGGCCGGCAACCCGGCCGGCTCACGCATGTGCATGGAGCCCCGCGACAACACCCACGTCTATTCCAACGGCTCCGCGGGAGAGCGGCTGAACATCGACCCGTCCACCAAGATCCGGTTCGCCGACGTCACCGGCGGGGGCCGCGACGACTACCTGCTGATCAAACCGGACGGCGCAACGACCGCCTGGTACAACCGGGGCTTCGCCACCGAACGGCAACTGACCTACCTGGACTGGACGCCGCCGCAGCAGATCAGCGGCGCCCTGCAGAACCCCAGGGAGATCAGGTACGCCGACATCAACGGCGACAAGCGCGCCGACCGGATCCTCATCACGCTCAAGGGCGGCGCCAGGGCCTGGATCAACGAGGGGCCCCGGGGCTCGGGCGGAACCTACCGCGACATCGGCAAGATCGCAGAGGACGGCGACCTTCCGCCCAAGGACATCCAGTTCGCCGACCTCGACGGAGACGGCAAAGCCGACTTCCTGCGCATCGGCTGGACCGGCGTCACCCACGCCTGGCTCAACAAACTCCCTGCCGACTACTTCGACACCTTCCACCCATAGTCCGCGTTCCCCATAGGACGGTCCTGCGGCCTCGAATCAGGCCGCAGGACCGAACGCTTTGAAGCTGCCTTCAGTGGCCGATGTGTGTCGGCCATGGCTGCGGTCCGGCCGGGTCAGTGCCCGCGGGCGGGGAGGATCCGCTTAACCGCCAGGGCGGCGGAGACGACGGTGAAGAGGGCCAGGCCGATCCAGAGGGCCTGCAGGCCGAGCCAGGGGGAGGCGGCCGCCGCGCCGCCGAAGCCGGCGGCCACGCCGCCGATGGGGGGATTGTTATACATGCCTACCATTTCCTTTCTTTGCGCCAGGCGGCCTGCCAGAAGGCACGGGCCTGGACGATCTGGAGGAAGACGTCGAAGATCATTTCGACGACGATGGTGCCGGCGAGGGCCATCTGGAGCGGCCCGCGCTGCCGGACGGTGACCACCCGCTCGACCATGAAGATGACGGTGACGGCGGCCCAGATCGGGCTGATCTGGATCCCGCCGAGCCAGATCGCCGAGTAGGCGAGCGAGGACAGGTAGGCGGTGATCACCAGGATGCCGATCAGGGAGAGGAACTGCCGGCCCCAGTAGGGGCGGGTGATCGGCGTCCAGCCGTAGTCGAGGAGGTTCTCCAGGGCGCCGCGTTTCCAGCGCAGCCGCTGCTGGGCCAGCTCGCGCCAGGTCGGCATGACCTCGGTGGTGAGGGTGCACTCCTTCGGGCACAGGATGCGGAATCCGAGATGAAGGATGGCGAGGGTGAGTTCGTTGTCCTCGGTCAGCACCCGGACGTCGTAGACGTGGGGGAGGCCGGGGAGGCGGCGTTCGCGGCGGGCGGCGACCACCTTCTGAAGGGTGGCGGCGCGGAAGATGGTGGCCGTGCCGGTCAGGACGAG
Source organism: Actinomadura syzygii (assembly GCF_008085905.1). Taxonomy (GTDB): domain Bacteria; phylum Actinomycetota; class Actinomycetes; order Streptosporangiales; family Streptosporangiaceae; genus Spirillospora; species Spirillospora syzygii. The sequence continues at coordinate 90,252 of NZ_VSFF01000012.1, forward strand.
CGCCTTGCCCTGGAGCCGCCGGACGTCCCGGGCGTAGCGGGCGTACTCGTTGCGCTGGAACATCCCCACCGTGCCGCCGCCCGGTTTGCCGGTGAACGTGCCGCCGACCGCGGCGTAGCGGCCCGAGGCGAGGTAGTCGACGCCGTTGCGGATGAAGCCGGGGTCGAGCGCCGAGTCGGCGTCCATCACCATGATCGCGTCGTCCGGGCCGAAGATCGGGAGCAGCCGGTCGAGGACCTGGTTCAGCGCGCCCGCCTTCTTGTGCCGGTTCCCGCGCGTGCCGACGATCTCGACGCCGCAGAGCTGGGCGAACGCGGCGGTGGCGTCGGTGCAGTTGTCCGCGATGACGACGATGTGGTCCGGCGGGCGTTCCTGCTGGCGCAGGGAGGCGATCGTCTCGGTGATCTGCTTCGCTTCGTTGTGCGCCGGGATGAGGACCGTCACCCTCATCGCGTCCGCGTGGATGGGCGGCAGGTCGCGTTTGCCGTCCCGGGGGTGGGACCGGGTCGGTGCCGGGCGCGGGTGGGGCGGTGGCGTGGCGACCGGTCGGCGAGGAGCGGCGGGTGCACGTGGTGCGACCGGTTGCGGGGGTGCCGGGCGGCGGCGCGGCATCACCCGGTCGGGGACGGTGATGGTCGGTGAGGTGCCGAGGTCCCATGCGGTCGGGACCGCCAACCGGCCGGGTGCGGGGGTTTCGCGCTGGGAGAGCCGGTGGTGTCCCAGGTGGCGACCGGTGGGACGCTGCGGGACGGTCATGCCGTGCTCGGAGTCGGGGCGCATGTCAGCGGGCCCCCGTGCCGCTGACCCGGGCCAGGTGGCCGAAGGCGATGACGTTGTCGGTGTAGTGGCCGCTGCGGCGGTCGAAGCGCCCGCCGCAGGTGATCAGCCGGATCGCCGCATAGCCGGGGTCGCCGTACACCCGCCGGGTGGGGAACCGATTCTTGCCGACGTGTTCGACCGAGTCGATCCGGAACTCGGCGGTGCGGCCATCGGTGCGCAGGACGTTCGCGCGGTCGCCGGGGCGGAGGGCGCCCAGGCGGTAGAAGACCGCGGGGCCGTCGGCCGTGTCCACATGTCCGATGATCACGGCCGCCCCGCGGCTGCCGGGAGCGGCGCCGAGCCGGTACCAGCCCGCCTCCTGGGCGCGGGGGAGCGGCGGCGTCTCGACGGTCTGGTCCGGATTCTTGGCCAGCATCATCAGCGGTGTCCGGACGGCGATCCGCGGTACGTCGAGACGCAACGGCACCGAAGGCGGCAACACCAGGGACGACGCTGTGTGTGCGGGGAGCCTGGACGCGGCCTCACCGGGCGTGGGCGGAGCGGCGGCCTGGTGTTCTTGTTCTCTGAACGCTTGCACGATCAGAAGGGCCGCCACGACCAGGCCGGACAGCCCGACGGCGGCGGCCGCAAGGACGCGCGGGCGCGGGCCACGATGCACCACGGGACGTACCCCCCGCTCGACCGATGGTGATGGCGCCGTGTATTGCGGCGCAGATGGGAACCGTAATGCTTCGTTTGAAGATTCATGCTTTGTGTGAGTAAAACCGCAATTGAACGGCATGTGACTTGTGAGGTTCTCCAATCATGATCGGCTAATGATGGTTCAGTTGGCGAAGGCGCTTCTATCGCCCGGCCCGGACCAAAGCGGTCGCCTGGCAGTGCTTGCTCGTGGGCTCCGACCTGCGGGGATGCGGTTCCTTCGGGCAGAGGGTGGGGCTCGTCCGGAAGGGTGGTGACGACGAATGGGCGCCCGGGCCGGGGTACAAGTGGTGCTGGCCGGAAGCGGCCTCTCTATCGTCCGCAAAACCCGTCGTCACCGGTCAAGGTCAAATTGAGTGGTCCATCGCCTGCGTCCGAAACACTTTCAGCGAGGGGGCCACGTAACGGGTTTGCTTTGACGCCACGTCCACAGTCGCTCAGTGATGCCGCAGTCGTGCCGCCCGGACGGCTCGTCGGGGCGAGCGTTTCGCGGCGGTCGAACCGCAATGGTTCACGGTCAGGTGCATTGGCCGGCGAGGGCGGTGCCGGATAGTTCCGAGCAGCCGACGTAGTTGTGGTCGCGCAGCCGCGCGGTCATCGGGTCGCTGGTGAGGAATTCCAGGTAGTCGGCGGTCAGGCCGCGCGGCTGTCCCGCGGTGTAGAGGTACTCGGTCGCGACGAAATGGTAGGAGCCCTTCAACGTGGCCGAGCGTGTGGCCGGGATGCCGTCGATGCGGAGGGTTCTGACGTTCGGGAAGTAGGTGAGCGCGTCGGCTTCGGCGTATCCGATGGCGTTCGGGGTGCGGTCGATGTAGGTGAGCAGGTCCATGGTGGTGTTCATCGTGCAGGCGGCCGGTGTGCTCTGGGGGGCGGTCGGGCAGGTGGCCGAGGCTGGGAAGTCGGTGCTTCGGGTGCCCAGGACGCTCTGCTCGAAGCTCCTTCGGGTGCCCGAGCCGTTGTCGCGTCCGACCACGATGAAGCTGCCGTTCGCCGGGGACGGGCTGTTCCGGAACAGGTCGCGGAGTTGTGCGGTGGTCAGGTCGGACAGCTTGAGGTTCTTGTTGGCCACCACGGCGAAGATCACCAGTCCCACCGGGCGGACGCTCAGCCCCGGCGTGTTCCCGTCCTCCTCGCCGTCGGTCATGGCGATCACTCCCGGGGTCGGACGCTGGCGCAGGTCGTCCAGGCCGGCGCCGCTTCCCACGGCGGAGATCGTGATCGACGCGCCTGTGCAGGCGTTCTCGTACTCGTTGGCCACGTTGTTGGCGATCGGCGCGAATGCGGTCGAGCCCTGGACGGTCAACGCGCCGATCGCGCAGTCGGGGGCGGGGGTGACGACCCGGTTCGCCAGATAGATGCCACCGGTGAGGCCGAACAACAGCAAAAGGACCGTGCCCACGGCGATCACCCTGAACCAGTAGCGACGATCGTGGGGTTTGCGGCGCTGGATCTCGCCGCCCCGCACCGTGCCGCCGTCGACGACCTCGTAGTTGCGGTCGTTGGATGTGCCGGTCCCCGAGGCCGTTTCTTTGAGCAGGACCAGCAACTTGAAGCCGATTCCCCGGTTAAGCGAGAAGAGAGGCAGGACGATCTTCGACCGATCGTCGGGTGGCTGCATCTCCTCATCGGGGGCGTCGATGGTCTTTCTGCGCACGTGCTCTGAATCGCGGACCTTGAAATGGACGACCTCGCGTCCGGGGAACTGGAACGACAGCGGCAGAGCGAAGTCCTGTTCCACGATGTCGTCCCGGCCGGCGCTGGCGATGTCCAGGACGACCAGGCTCCCCTTGTCGATCTCCTGTCCCTGGGAGGAGATCTCCCACATGTCCGGACCGTCGTCCTGGAAGGTCCGGTTGATCGGCTCGTCGTACAGCACGGCCCAGCTGATCAGCCGCCGCTTGCGGAACCTGCCGTACACCAGGCCGCAGACGAACGTCACCACGCCGACCGTCAGCCCGGTCAACAGCCCCCGACTGTCAAGCGCCGAATTCAAGCTGGTCAGCATGAGCCTTCTCCCTGAACGCGGAGGAACCGGCCACAATGAGACGCTCAAACTACCGCGAACCGTTCAGTAAAAGGCTTGCACATTCCGACGTCACCCGCCGTTAACCAACAAGTGAACCGCGATTGGCGGTTGATTCATCCGCGAGAAAATCCGACCGCTGCTCGCGGCCCACAATGGACCGATTCAATGGCTGGATCCGCAGGTCCACTGGAGCCCCACCCCGCCCAACCGCGCCTTCATCGACTCCGACGAGCCACCGCTGCGGCAGACCAGAGACGCCGCACCGTACGGGTCTTGCCTGCGGTCTACTCCCGGCTCGTCGTGCGGCTCTTTCGTCAATGGTGCCTGGCATTCTCGTCCGGTGGTGGCCGGGACGTCTGGCGGGGTGGCGGGGACGTCGCGGAAGCGGTGCAGGCCCGCGCGCCGGAGGCGGGCCGCTGACCGGACAGGTAGGCCATAACCGGTCAAAGTACCCATATGTGGCCTTGTGGCAACAAACGGTGCGCGTTCATACTCGCGGCACAACCCGGGCTCCCATTCAAAAAGCCGGGAAACGTGAAAGGTATTCACGCATGCGTCGTTCATTTGTGGTGGTCATGCTCGCCCTCGCGACCGCCTTCGCCCTCGCCGCCCCACCGGCTACGGCGGCACCGGTGCGCCCCGCCACGCACTTCGGGTGGGTCCATGTCACTTCGGCCAACCAGGCCACTCTGCTCCACGGCCGCAGCGTCCAGGATGCATTAGCAGGGACCACCATCTACTCCACCGCCAACAGCCGCTATGTGTCCGCCGAGCTGGGTTACACCGGCGGCGATCAAGGCATGCTGCGGGCCCGCGCAACAGCCATTGGCGCGTGGGAGCAGTACAGCTTCTATGTATCTGGGTCCACCGTGACGATCTACTCCACCGCCAACAACCGGTACGTGTCCGCCGAGTTGGGCTACACCGGCGGCGACCAGGGCATGCTGCGGGCCCGCGCGACGGCCGTCGGCCCGTGGGAGAAGTTCAACCTGCTCTACAACCAGAGCACCGGCAGGTGGGCGTTGCAGTCTCAGGCCAACAGCCGGTATGTGTCCGCCGAGCTTGGCTACACCGGCGGAGACCAAGGGATGCTGCGGGCCCGCGCGACAGAGATAGGCCCGTGGGAGCAGTACGTGCTCAACGGCTGAGGCCGCTGCCCGCGATTAGGCCAACTCGGTGCCGACGGGGCTAACGCACCGTCGGCACCGAAGCACGACAACCTGACCGACCAGTGGACGATCGTGTCGACCGCACCCAGTTCTGACAGTCTCACCAAGACCCGAGCCCAGCAAGCAGCAGACTCAACCTGACGACCGGTCAGACAGTTTTCAGAACACGCACCTAGCCGTCCAGCCCAACCATGCCCATGGGCCCCACGTACCCCTTCGTCACGACGATGTTCAGGTGATCCAAATCGTGTCAGGGCGGCCGTGCCCACGCGCACTGGGTGACAGGATCGCGATCAACGCCAACGCATGGCCGGAGGCGGACGGGCTGCCGCGGCCGGTTCGCCGCACATGATGGCCTGGTCAGCGCTTACCGTGCCGAAGGTGAGCGATCCGGCCGAGTCTGGCACACCCCCGAATGAGCCGGTGGACCCGGCGGACGCGGAGGGAGCGAGTCCTCCCCTGGCCACAGGCCGCGGGCGGCGGCGTGCCCGGATCACCGAACCCACGCAGCAGGAACTCGACGCGCTTCCCGTCGAACAGCGTCTTGAGCTCCTGAGCCGGCGGCGGGCCGGTCGACACCAGACCCTCAATAGCATCGGCATCCTGTTCGGCGTGGTGTTCACGTTGGCCGGCCTCGTCGCCACGTGGCTGACCCTGCACAACGCCGAACAGGGTCAGATCACCGACCGGTACAACAAAGCCACCGAGCAGTTGAGCTCGTCCGATCCCGCTGTCCGGCTCAGTGCCATCTACGCTTTGCGGCGACTTCTCGATGACTCCGCACGGGATCGACGCGGCATCATCCGGACCTTGGCGGGCTACGTACGGTTACACGCCCAAGATCGGGCCACTGGTCCCAACACCAACAAGAGCGATCTGGCCGTCGATGTTCGAGCCGCCCTCGGCGTGATCCCTGTCCGGCGACCGCACTTCACCACCTGCTGGCGCGGGGGCTGTAACTACGAGGCTGATCTGTCAAACATCAGCTTCCGCGGCAAGAGCCTTGTCGAACTGGACCTGGGTGGGACGAACTTGGGCGGCGCGGACCTGCGGTCGGTGGATCTGAGCTTCGCATCCCTGGTCCATGCGCGCCTGGAAGGCGCGAAACTCGAAGGCGCGAAGCTCTCCGATACCAGGCTCACCGGCGCCACCCTGCGCGGCGCGACGTGGTCCAGGACAACGCAATGGCCCGCGAGCGTAGGAGGAGCAACGGGGATGCGGACCCGCTCAGCAGAACGCAAGAAGGGTATCTATGTCGTAACTCTGCCATAGGCCGACCGGTCGGACGACACCTTGTACAGCACAACGCACCGCGCGACTGCACCCTACTGCTCAGCGGGATACCGGCGAGTTGGCTGGTGGGCTGGGCCGTGCCCGTGTTGGGCATCACGCTGCTCGCCTTCCTGGTGAGCGGTTCTCTGGATTCGCGGCCCGCGATCGGGTGGCGATTCGACGCAGGACTCTCGTCCGCGACTTCTCATGAATCCCCGGCATGCTCATCGCCGTTCTCCCAGGTTGGACAGCAGGTTGACGGCCGACGGGCTGTTGGAACGGGATAAGGGGGGTGCGCGGGGCAACCGGTTGGCCATAGGTGACTGGGTTTTGTTGAAGGCTGCCGGATTTGCTTTGCGCCGTTGATGTCCCTGTGCGGGTGCCACTAGCAAGGCATGCGGTGTAGAAGGTCTTCCCACTCCTAGAAAGAGACGGACATGAAGAGAGTCGTTTCAATCGCTCACCTGGCGATCCTGGCCACGATCGGGGGAGCGGCGGGGGTCGTGGCGGTCTCGGCGGCCGTCCAGGCGGCCACCGGTCAAGGACGGCAGGGCCTGACAGCGCAAGTCCTGGACGTCCAGGGCAAGGAAGTCGGGAAGTTGACCGTCGCGGGAGCCGACGGGGGATTCCAGCGAGTGTCGGTCCAGGTGTGGGGCCTGCCCGCCGGTTTCCATGGTTTCCATATCCATGCGACCGGCAAGTGCGATCCCGGGGCCGTCGATCCCAACACCGGCAAGGTCAGCCCCTTCTTCACCGCCGGTCCGCACCTGGACCTGGGTGGGACGCACGGTCACGGGGCGCACGCGGGTGACCTGCCGAACCTGCTGATCGGGCAGGACGGGCGCGGAACGTCGGAGACGGTCACCGACCGGTTCCGGGCCGAGGACCTGCTGGACGCCGACGGCAGCGCGATCGTGGTCCACGCGCTGGCCGACAACCACGGCAACATCCCGGAGCGGTACGAGTCCGGCGGCAAGAAGGGCCCGGACGCCGACACCCTGAAGGCGGGCGACTCAGGCGGCCGCACGGCCTGCGGAGTGATCGCCGACCATAAGAACTGATACCGCGCTGGTCCGGAAGGCTCCATAGCCCGCTCTGAGATACGGCCACGTCGCGGACAGCCCGCAGTTCATCCCCGTCCTGAAGAAGGTGAGGGTAAGCGGTCCCGTCGGCCGATCCCGCATCCGGCCGGACGCCAAGGGCGGCAGGGTTTGAGTCAACGGTCAACCAGCCGTGGACGTGTGGCCTCACCCGTGGATTCCGCGTCGGTGCCGACCGGGCCGCGGGGAAGCATCCGGTCCAGCCACCTCGGCAGCCACCAGTTGGTCCGGCCGAGGAGTGTCATGGTCGCCGGTACCAGCACCATGCGTACGACCGTGGCGTCGATGAGGATCGCGGTGGCCAGGCCGAGCCCGAACATTTTGGCGGAGGGGTCGTCGGCGACGGCGAAGGACAGGAAGACCGCCACCATGATGAGAGCGGCTGAGGTGATGATCCGGGCGGTGCCCGAGACGCCCTCGACGATCGCCGTGCCGTTGTCGCCGGTGCGCAGGTACTCCTCGCGTACGCGGGAGAGGAGGAACACCTCGTAGTCCATCGACAGGCCGAACAGGATGGCGAAGAGGAACATCGGGATGAACGACACGATCGGAACCGTCGCTTCCAGCCCGATGAGTGCGCCTCCCCAGCCCCACTGGAAGACCGCGACCATGATGCCGTAGGCCGCGCCGATGCTCAGCAGGTTCAGCAGTACCGCCTTGAGCGGTACGAGTATCGAGCGGAAGACCAGCATCAGCAGCAGGAACGACATCGCCAGCACGGCGGCGACGAACAGCGGCAGGCGTTGGCTGGTGCGTTGGCCCACATCGGACAGGCTCGCGGCGGCGCCGCCGACGTGGGCCCTGGCCGGGCCGTGCCCGATCGCCGTGGGCAGCACGTCGGTGCGCAGCCGGGCGATGGTGTCGGTCGTGGCCTTGTCCTGTGGGCTGGTGGTTGGGAACACCGCGAGGGTCGCGATGCCGGTGGCCCGATCGACATGCGTCGGCGCGACGGATGCGATGCCCGGATCCGCCGTGACCGCTGCGACGACTCGGTTCAGCGCCCCCGGATCACCGGCGGGGTCCGCGGCGATGACGAGGGGACCGTTGGTGCCCGGGCCGAACCCCTCGGCGACGAGGTCGTAGGCGCGGCGCTCGGTACGGCTGCGGGGCAGTGAGCCGTCGTCGGGCAGGCCGACGCGCAGGCCGAGTACGGGCAGCGTCGCGGTCAGCAGCAGCCCCGCCGCGCCGACCGCGTACGGCAGCGGGTGCCGGTTGACGTGCCCGATCCAGCGCCGCCATCCGGTGGCGGGGGCGGCGCCCGCCGCCGGGTCCCGCCGCCGTGCGAGTCGGCCCGGGTTCCTGGTCCGCAGGGCCCGGCCGATCCGGCCGGGCCGGGCCAGGCGTGGGCCGGCCGCGCCGAGGAAGGCCGGCAGCAGCGTCACCGACGCGACCACCATGGTGAGAACGACGATCGAGACGGCGAGCCCGCCCACCGTCATGAACGGCACGTTCGCGACCGCCAGGCCGAGGATCGATACGACGACGGTGCCGCCGGCGAAGACCACGGGCCTCCCCGCCGTGGCCACCGCTCGCCCCGCCGCCTCGCGGGGATCGAACCCGCGCGCGAGGTACTCCCGGTGCCTGGCGAGCACGAACAGCGCGTAGTCGATGCCGACTCCGAGCCCGACCATGCTGCCCAGGACAGGGGCGAAGGTCGGGACGTCCGTCACCCCCGCCAGCACTGTCATCGTGGCGACTCCGACGGTCAGCCCGAAGACCGCCATGCCTATCGGCAGCGCGGCGGCGACGAGCGAACCGAACGCCAGGAACAGGATCGCGGCCGCGGCGAGGATGCCGATCAGCTCGCTCGGGCCGCCGTCGGGGTCGGAGAAGGCATAGAAGAGGTTTCCGCCCATCTCGATGCGCAGGGGCAGCTCGGCGCGCAGCCGGTCGCCGAGATCGACGAGGGCGTCGAGGTCCCTGGCGGACAGCCGGCTCTGGTCGGGGTACTGCACCCGGACGACCGCGATCCGCCCGTCGGCCGAGACAAGGCCGCCGCGCGCGGCGGTGTCCCGGCCTGCGTCGAGCACCCCCGCCGGGTCGCTCGTGCCGAGGACGTGCGGCAGCCGCCGCACCTCGGTCTGCAGCCGCGTGAGAGCCATGCGCGCGCTGCCGTGGTCGAGGAACGTCGCACCGTCGTCGAGGGGGGTGACGACCACTTGGGCGGTCATCCCCTCCTGGCCGGTGCCGGCCCGCTCGATCAGTTGCGCGGCCCGTTGGGAGTCCAGTCCCGGAGCGGTCATCGAGTCCGCGGTCCGCCCGCCGATGGCGCTCGCGGCGAGGACGGCGAGCGCGGCGGCGACCAGCCATGCCGCGATCACCCGCCAGGGATGGCGGGCGGAGCTTGCGCCCAGGCGCAACAGGGCTTTCGAGAGCATCGGGTCCTCCAACCACCTCGTCGGCCGTCCGTGTACGGCCGACGATGCCGAGGTTCGTCGCCGCGGCGCTGTGCGGCATCGGCTCGTGGGCTGCGGATTCGTCGGCCCCAGGGCGGACTGACGTCCCGTCCTTTCGGCCGATGCGCGGCACGGCGCGGTCCCTAGGCTGAGAACCGTGCTGCGAGAGAACCTGCGAACCCTGTGGACCGAACCCCGGCCGCCCGACGCGCCCGCCCGGGTGTGGCGGGACTGGGCGCTGCTCGCCGCGGGCCTGGGCGGTGTGGTGCTGGAGGCCACCCTGCGCGAGGACGTCGTGTGGCGGCCGGTGGCGGTGGTGTTCGCCGTGTGGCTGTGCCTGCTGCCCCTGTGGCGCCGGACGCGCCCGCTGGCGATGGTCACGCTGGCGTTCGGTTCGACGAGCCTGCTCCAGGCGGCCTCGCTCGTCGCCGCACCGCGCGAGCCCGTCGGCCTGGACACCGGCGTGGTCGTGCTCGTGCTGGTGTACGCGCTGCTCCGCTGGGGATCGGGACGCGAGATCGTGCTGGGCGGCGTGGTGATCCTGGCGACCTTCGCGCTGTGCGTCGTCACGTACGACACCCCGGCCGCCGAACAGGTCGGGGGCTTCGTCTTCCTGTCGCTGCCCGGCTTGATCGGGGCCGCCGTGCGGTTCTGGGAGACCGCACGCGAGCGGCAGTTGGAGCAGGTTCGCTCCCGCGAGCGCGAGCAGCTCGCCCGGGAACTGCACGACACGGTGGCCCACCACGTGTCGGCCATGGTGATCCGCGCCCAGGCGGGCGGGGTGCTCGCGGCCACCGACCCGTCCGCCGCCGTCGAGGCGCTGGAGGGGGTCGAGGAGGAAGGGGCACGCACGCTGGAGGAAATGCGGGCCATGGTCGCCACGCTGCGCGACCGCGGGGTCGGCGCCGAACTTGCGCCGCCTGCCGGCGTCGCGGACCTGGAGCGCCTGGTCCGCACGCCGAGTGTTCACCTCAAGGTCGACCTGGGGCTCGACGGCGAGCTGGACACGCTTCCCCCGGCCGTGGACGCGGCCGTCTACCGCATCGTGCAGGAGTCGGTGACCAACGCGATGCGCCATGCGGTCAGCGCGACCGAGGTCGTGGTCCGGGTCACCGGCGAACGGCACACGGTGCGGGTGAGCGTGCGCGACAACGGCCAACGCACCGGCCGAGGCCGTGCCGGATACGGCCGTGCCGGATACGGACTTGCCGGACTGCGCGAGCGCGCGGCCCTGCTCGGCGGCGAACTACAGGCCGGTCCCGGCGCCGACCAGGGCTGGCATGTCGAAGCCGAGCTGCCGAAAGGGAGGGCCGAAAGCGGTGCCCATCAGCGTCCTCGTCGCTGACGACCAGACCATCATCCGCACCGGGCTGCGGATCATGCTGAACGCCCAGCCCGGCATCGAGGTGGTCGGCGAGGCCGCCGACGGACGGGAGGCCGTACGCCTTGCCCGCGAACTGCGCCCCGACGTCTGCCTGTTCGACATCCGCATGCCCGTGACCGACGGGCTCGAGGCCACCCGGTTGGTCGCCGGCCCGGACGTCGCCGACCCGCTTGCCGTGGTCGTCATCACCACTTTCGACCTCGACGAGTATGTCTACGGCGCGCTGCGCGCCGGCGCCCGCGGATTCCTCCTCAAGGACACGGGACCAGACCTTCTGGCCCAGGCCGTACGGTCGGCGTCCGACGGTGAGGCGCTCATCGCGCCCAGCGTCACCGTCCGCCTGCTCCAGGCATTCGCGGACCTGCCCGCCGGCCGCCCCGCGGCCCAGCCGATCTCCGCCGTCACCGCCCGCGAGGAGCAGGTGCTCCTCGCCGTCGCCCGCGGGCTGACCAATACCGAGATCGCCGATGCGCTGCACATCAGCCTCAGCACGGTGAAGACGCATCTGGCCAGCCTGATGGCCAAACTCGGCGCCCGCAACCGGGTCGAGATCGCGATGTGGGCCTACGAAACACGCCGTATCCTCCCCGGAACCTGAGCCGGGCGCCGGGCCATGCCCGATGAGTCACCTGGCAGCGCATCCCGGCAATTCGCCACAAACGGGACCGTTCGTCGCACCCGACTGACCGTTCGACCGAGAGCCCCTGACCACCCTCCTGACCAGCCGTCGTGATCATGCGATGCTCCGCCCGACGATGTCGACCAGTCGGCGGGCGGCCCCGCCGCCCCGGCCAGAAAGGGGTTGCGGCGATGCGCGCGAGACGGCGGACGACCTGGGCGAACAGAAGAAGTCGCAGCTGGCGGCTGTCCCTTGTCGCGGCGGCCGTGATGCTGCTGGGTGGCGTCGCCGCCGTGCCCGGCGCGGCGGCCGACGCCGCGGCGAAGGCGGAGGTGTGCGAATTCAGCGTCGAGAAGGACGTCCCGGCCACTATGCGGGACGGGACGGTGTTGCGCAGCAACGTGTTCACGCCGAAAGGGGACGGCAAGTTCCCCGTCATCCTGATGCGGCTGCCCTACAACAAGGAGGGCGCCCTGAGCTTCGTCTACGGCGCCCCCGACCGTTACGCCAAGGCCTGCTACCTCGTCGTGGTGCAGGACGTCCGCGGTGAGTACAAGTCGGACGGCACCTTCTACCCGTACCGGAGCGAGGCCGAGGACGGCTACGACACCATCGAGTGGTCCGCCGCTCTGCCGCACTCCAACGGCAAGGTCGGCATGTACGGGTTCTCCTATCCGGGGCTCACGCAGTGGCAGCCCGCCACCCTCACGCCCCCGCACCTGGTCACGATCGCCCCGGGGTTCACGTCCTCCGACATCTACGACGGATGGACCTACGAGGGCGGCGCGCTGTACCAGGCGTTCATCCAGGACTGGCTGCTGAGCTTCCTCACCGGAGGCGTCACCAGCAAGCTCCCGGACGGCGCGAAGCTGCGGGCGGAGATGAACCAGGCGTCCAAGGACCTGCACACCAAGTGGTACAAGTACCAGCCGCTGAACAACTTCCCGCCGCTGTACCCGCAGGACAACCGCGTCGCGCCGTACTACTTCGACTGGATCGACCACCCGAGCTACGACGACTACTGGAAGCGCTGGGCCATCCGCGACCACTACGCGCAGGTCAAGGTGCCGTCGATGAATTTCAGCGGCTGGTCCGACATCTTCCTCAACGGGACGGTGGAGAACTTCGCCGGGATGCGCGCCCAGGGCGGGTCCGAGGTCGCCCGGCAGGGCACGCAGCTCCTCGTCGGGCCGTGGACGCACGGCGGCTCGGGCCGCAAGGTGGGCGCCGTCGACTTCGGTCCGGAGGCGGTCGTCGCGTGGGGCGATCTGCACGTCCGCTGGTTCGACCACTGGCTGAAGGGGATCGACAACGGCGTCGACAAGGATCCGCCGGTGAAGGTCTTCGTGATGGGCGCCAACAAGTGGCGCACGGCTGAATCCTGGCCGATCCCCGGCACCGCCAACACCACGTACTACCTGCACAGCAAGGGCGACGCGAACACGGCGAACGGCGGCGGCACGCTCGATGCCACCGCGCCCGCGACGGCCGAGAAGGCCGACCAGTACCAGTACGACCCGGCGAACCCGGTACCGAGCGTCGGCGGCCGTTTCCAGAGCTCGGTGCCCGGCGGCCCGCAAGACCAGCGGTCCGTCGAGCAGCGGTCGGACGTGCTGGTCTACAGCACTCCGCAGCTCACCAAGGACACCGAGGTCACCGGCCCGATCTCGGTCACGCTTTACGCCAGGTCCTCGGCGAAGGACACCGACTGGACGGCGAAGCTCACCGACGTCTACCCGGACGGCACCTCGATGCTGATCCGGGACGGCATCCAGCGCGCCCGGTACCGGGTCTCGCTGGAGAAGCCGGAGCTGATCACCCCCGGGGAGGTCTACAAGTACACGATCAAGCTGTGGCCGACCAGCAACGTGTTCAAGGCGGGCCACCGCATCCGGCTGGAGATCTCCAGCAGCAACTTCCCGATGTACGACCGCAACCCGAACACGGGCGGGAAGTTCGGCGCCGACACGACCACGCAGCCCGCGTCGCAGACCGTCCTGCACGACCCGGAGCACCCGTCGGCGGTCACGCTGCCGATCATCCCGGTGCCCGTCCGCTGACCTCGCGCAACGGCTGGCCCGCGCCCCGCGCGGGTCAGCCGGAGGCAAGGCAGACCTGCTCGAAGTGGGCGTTGCCGAACGTCCGTCCGGAGAAGTCGTTCTCGGGCCAGTCGCCGGTCTGGCCTGCGCCTCGTCAGTGGGTGTCTTCGAGGTCGTCGGTGAAGCGGCCGTAGTTGCCGGAGTAGCGCAGTAGCGGGTCGGCGCCGGTGTTCGCGTGTGCGAGTCGGTGGACGCGGGCGACGACGATGACGTGGTCGCCGGCGGGGTGTTCGGCGTCGATCTCGCATTCCAGCCAGGCGAGTCCGCCGTCGATGACGGGCAGCCCGGCCGGTGACGGAGTCCAGGGCACGCCGTGGAACTTGGCGGCTCCGGAGGTCGCCAGGCGCCGCGCCCGGTCCAGTTGCTCCGCCGCGAGGAAGGTCACGCAGAGTCCTTCGCTGGAGCGCATCCGGGGCCAGGTGGTGCTCGTGTGGGCGACGCAGAAGGAGATCAGGGGAGGGGCCAGCGACACGGCGGTGAACGAGTCGACGATCAGGCCGACCGGGGCGCGGGAGTACAGGCCGGTGACGGCGGCCACGCCTGTGGCGAAGTGGCCCAGCACGGCCTTGAGCGAGGCCGGGTCGAGCCGGGCGGGGCGGGTGCTCGTCGTCATCGGCGGAGCTCCGCGGGGTCGTCCGCGACCAAGCGGTACACCTGCTCCAGGCTGGCCGCCTCCAGGACGTCCGGCAGGGAGACGCGGCGGCCGGTCTCCCGTTCGATCGTGGTGAGCAGCACCAGCAGGAGTACGGAGTCCCATCCCTCGATCTGGTCGAAGCCGAGGCCGATCGTCTCCGTCGTCACGGGCAGGCCCAGCTCGTCGCGGACGAGGTCGACGAAGTCTTCGATGGTGTTCACGCGGGGTTCCCTTCAGGGATCTCGGTGCGCCGGACGTCCTCCACCGGGTCGAGCGGCTCCTTCGGCGGTGACTCGGGGCCCGCCACCATCGTCCCTCCCGGATCAGCGCTGTGACGATCCTCGCGGGAGGGGCTTAAACGCACCTTAGGCAGCCATCTGGTGTCCCCGACCGGGTCAGTGCGCGATCGCTCCGGTCGTCCAGAGGTCGCCCTCCGGCTGGGCCGTCCGGGCGGACGCGGTCATCAGGCGGGCCAGCGCGGCACGCGAGCCGATCCCCAGCTTGCGGTAGGTCCTGCTCAGGTGGACGTCGATGGTCCGCGGGCTCAGCGACAGCTCTTCGGCGATCTCCCGGGTCCGTTTGCCCATTCCGGCCAGCTCGGCGATCTCGCGCTCCCGCGCCGTCAGCAGCGTCAGCCGCTCGTCCACAGGGGCGGCGGGAGGACCCGAGACGCGCAGCCGGACGCCGCGGACCAGGGGGTCGATCGCGCGGATCCCGTTGCGGCGGGCGAGTTCCTCGACCAGTGCCAGCGTCGCCCTGACCTCGCCGGCCCGGCCGTCCGCGGCCAGGCACGCCGCCTTGGCGGTGAGCGCGAGCGCCTGCGCGTGCGCGAGCCCCGCGACGCAGAACAACTGGGCCGCCCGCTCGTACAGGTGCCGGGCGCCGCGCGGGTCGCCCTCGGCGCGGGCGGCGTGCCCGCGGGCCGCCAGGGCGAACGCCCGGTGCGCCGGCAGGCCGACGGCATCGGCGATCTGCTCCGCCTGGCGCGCCCACGCCGCGACCTGCCCGGCCGGTACCGCGGGCTCGGCGCCGTGCCCGCTGAGCGCCGCGGCGGCGCCGGTGAGGGTCTCCAGGGACGACGAGCGCAGCACCGCCGGGAGCTGCCGCTGGTCGAGACCGCCCACGTCGAGCAGCAACGTGAGGCAGCGTTGCGGGTCGCCGCCCAGGCGGGCCGCCGTGGCGAGCGCCATCGACGCGAAGGCGCTCCAGTGGAAGTCGTGTCCGTGCAGGATCTCCTCGGCCTGTTCGCCCAGCCTGACGGCTTCCTCGCCCTCGTCCCGCCAGGCGGCGCTCAGCGCCTGGACGGCGATGGAGAGGCCCTGCGGATGCACTGCGTTGATGCGCTCGGCGATCTCCCGGGCCTCGGCGGCGAGCCGGCCGCCCTCGCTCGGGCGGCCGGTGATCACGTGTGTCATGGCCGTGCCGAGGAGCAGCACGGACAGGACGTGGACGTGTCCGTACTTGCGGGCTATCGCGACGCCCCGCTGGAAATGCCGGCGCGCGTCGCCGAACCGGCCGGTGAGGGCCTCGGCCCAGGCCAGCACCCCCAGGTACTCCGGATGGGTGGCGAGATCGGTGTCGGCCAGCCGGTTGGTGAGCGCGGCGCTGTCCGCCAGCACCGCGCAAGCGCCCTCGATGTCCCCGTTGAACGCGTCGCACAGCCCGCTCAACGCCAGCGCGCCGGCCTCGGCGACGAGGTCCCGGTGCTCGCGGGCCAGGCGTTTGGTGAGGTTCACGAGGTCGCAGGAGGGCACGTCCCCGTCGAGCGCGCCGATGACGCCGTGCTCGATGAGCAGGGCGGTCGCCTCGCGCGGCAGGTCGTCGGTGCCGAGCCGCGAGAACTCGCCCGCCAGCAGGGCTCGCGCCTCGGTGTAGTTCCCCAGCAGGCATTCGATCAACGCGCAGAAGGCCACCGTGTCGACGCGGGGGCCGATCGACTCCTCGGGAAGCAGCCGGAGGGCTTCGTGCAGCAGGTCGCGGCTCTCCCGCAGCCGTCCGGTGAGGCCGAGGGCCCGGGCGAGCATGAGCATCAGCCCGCCGCGTTCCAGGTCCTCGTCCTCGGGCGTGATGCGTACGGCGAGGCGCAGCCAGCGCGTCGCGGTGGCGGGGTCCTGGAACAGGACGTCCTCGGCGGCCCGGCGCAGGATCTGCCGGTCGCCGGGTGTCGCCCTCGCGACGCACCGCTCGATGTGGACGGCGAGCCGCCCGGCCGAGGCCCCGCGCCCGGCGAGGAAGTTCGCCGCCCTTCGGTGCGCTCCGACATGCCACCCCTGGCCGGAGCGCCTGTAGACGAGCTGCCGGACGATGGGATGACGGAACGAGAAGGAAGAAGAACGTTCCATAGGGCGTAAGAGGTCACGGTGGGTGAGGTTGGCCAGCGCCGCGTGCGTGTGGTCCAGGTCGGTCTCGGCCACCGCCGCCAGGGTCTCCATGTCCCAGTCCTCGCCGAGCACGGCCGCCGCCGCGACGATGAGCGACTCGCACGGGCCGAGCCGCCCGATCTCGTCGAGGATCAACGTCGCGAGCTGCTCGGGGATGTCGCCCTGCGAGCGCATGCCCGCGAGGGCGAGCAGGTAGAGCGGGGTGCCCTGGCTCTCCTCGTGTATTTCGCCGAGCCGGTGGTCGTCGACGGGAAGGCCGAGGAGGGCGGCGGACTGAGCGCTGGTCAGCGGAGGAAGTTCGACGCGGCGCACCGTGCCCAGTTCGAAGCCGTGGGCGAGCGCGCCCCGCAGCCGGGCGGACGCCTGCAACGGCCGCTGGGCGATGACGACGAGCAGGGGCGCTTCCACGCGGTGCTGGGCGAGCTGTTCGATCAACTCGATGGACGCGTTGTCGGCCCATTGGAAGTCGTCGAGCAGGATGACCAGGCCGTTCTGGCCCCGGGCGGAGGAGGCCACGCGTTCCGCCAGGCGGCGGACGAACGGCGCGTAGTCGCGGTCCGGGGTCTCGGCGGGCCAGCCCCAATGGTCGGGGGCGTCGACCGCCAGGTCCCGGCGCTCCGACGGCGAGGCGTCGGGCAG
Source organism: Actinomadura syzygii (assembly GCF_008085905.1). GTDB lineage: Bacteria > Actinomycetota > Actinomycetes > Streptosporangiales > Streptosporangiaceae > Spirillospora > Spirillospora syzygii. The sequence goes on from NZ_VSFF01000012.1 coordinate 107,450, forward strand.
GCCGGGGGCCTCGTCCAGGACCAGGTGCGCGAGCGCGCGCACCAGGGCGTCGCGGCCCTTCTCGGTGCAGCGCCGACTGAGGACGGTGAGGCCGCGGGTCGTGGCACGGGAGGCGACCTCGGCCAGCAGGCGGGTCTTGCCCATGCCCGGTTCGGCGACGACCTCGATCAACTGGGCGCGGCCGCGGCCGCCCAGGCGGTCCACGGCGGTCCACAACTCCGCTGATTCGGTACGGCGGACGAGATGAATGTCGGGAGCACTCCGGGTCTTTGCCACAGGCGACTGAGTCCTTTCGCCGCACCTCGGCGGGCCGGCCGGGGCCGAAACCGACAATCCTGACCATGGACAGAGGGCTCAAGGCATGCTGAGTACGCTAACAGATTTAGTGTAAATCCGATAGGTTAAGTAGGATATCATCCTTCATATTGGACGATCAGGCAATTTGCCGCGTTTCCCCGCCGTTCACCGGCGATAAATACGCTTCGGATGCGCGCGTCCCCCCTCCTGACCTCCGGAGTTCGCGTGTGCGGCCCCTCACCGTCCGCGAGAGACTCCTGATTGCCGCTCCGCCGATCGGCCCGACCGTCGAGCCATCCGCTCATGCGCGATGAACACCCATCGGTGCGAGGTAACCCAGAGTGAGCGCGGCTGGCCTGTTTTGGTCACGCGGGATGCGCGTCGGAGAAGGGCGCCGCGGCCGTGGGCGTCCCCGCGCCGGGGCATAGGCGGCGAACGCCGTCCGGGTACCATGGAAACGCTGGGAGACGCCTACGTTCACTGGAGGCGGGGGATGGGCAGGGCCGCCGCCGTCGGGCACGCCGACGACGCCGCGGGAGCGCCACGGCGACACGGGGCGGAGCTCCAGCAGGCCATCTTCGACGCGGTCTTCGAGCAGTTGGCCGACGTCGGCTTCACCCGGATGACGATGGACAGCGTCGCCCTCGCCGCCCGCACCGGCAAGGCCGCGCTGTACCGCCGCTGGAGCAACAAGAAGGAACTCGTCCTCGACGCGCTGAGCAGCGTCCTGCCGTCGCCCTTCGACGTCCCGCAGGCCGAGACCGTGCGCGACGACCTGGTCGCCCTGCTGTCGTGCGTCAAGCGGGGAGCGGACGCGACCTGCGCGGGAGCTTTCACGGTGGTGGCCGTCGAGGGCGACCGCGACTTCCGCGCGATCTTCGACCAGCGGGTGCTGCGGCCCTGCAAGGAGCTGATCCTGGAGGCGCTGCGGCGGGGCGCCGAGCGCGGCGAGGTCCCCGCCCCCATGGTGGACCCGCTGGTCGCCTCGGTCGGCCCCGCCCTGCTGCTCGACCACGTCGTCGCGGGCGGCGGCCGGATCCCGGACGCGCTGGTGACCGCGATCGTCGACCGCGTCCTGCTGCCGCTCACGGCCGGGCACGGCGCCGCCTCCGCAACGGCCTCCCCGGCCGGGCCGGTCAGCCCGTGACGGACACGCCGTCCCGCGCCAGGCCGACCGCCTGGGCGAGCAACTCGTAGGAGCGGATACGCGCCTCGTGGTCGGGGATGCCGGTGAGGGCCATCAGCTCGTCCGCCCCCGTCTCGGCGAGGAACTCCGGCACCTTCTGCGCGAGGGTCTCGGGGCCGCCGATCAGCTGCGGGCCGAGGTACTCGTCGAGCAGCTCCCGGTCGCCCGTCGTGTAGACGAAGGTGTCGGCCTCCCGCTGGGTGGGCAGCGGGTCGCCGACGGGCACGCCGCGCCGGTGCAGCACGTACGTCAGCCCCATGGGCCCGATGAGGCGGTGGGCCTTGGCGTCGTCCTCGCCCGCGACGACCATCGCGCACACGATGGAGTGCGGGCGCCGCAGGTCGGGGGACGGGCGGAAGTGCTCGCGGTAGGCGCCGATGGACACCGCCGTGAGCTGCGGCCTGATCTGGTGGGCGTAGGCGTAGGGCAGGCCCAGCAGCCCGGCGAGCTGGCCGCTCGCCGGACTGGAGCCGAGCACCCACACCTGCGGGCGGTGCTCGCCCGCCGGGACGGCGTTGATCAGGCTCTTGGACGGGCTGCCGTCCGGCCCGGCGAAGTACCCGAGCAGCTCGGAGATCCGCTCGGGGAAGTCGTCGCCGGACGAGGTGCGGTGCAGCGCCCGCGCGGTCAGCGGGTCGGTGCCCGGCGCCCGGCCGAGGCCGAGGTCGATCCGCCCGGGGTGGATCGCCTCCAGGGTGCCGAACTGCTCGGCCACCACGAACGGGGCGTGGTTCGGCAGCAGCACCCCTCCCGACCCGACCCGGATCGTTGAGGTGACCCCGGCGACCGCGGCCGTCATGACGCCCGGGACGGAGGTCGCGAGGCTCGGCGTGTTGTGGTGCTCGGCCATCCAGTACCGCCGGTATCCGAACCGCTCGACCCGCCGGGCCAGGTCGAGGGTGTTGCGCAGCGCCTCGGTCGCCGTCGACCCGCGCCACACGGGCGCCACGTCGAGCACGGACAGGGGGATTCGGCTTGCCTCGGTCATGGAGGGCTCCCAATCATGGTCGTCAGGAGGGGCTGGGCGAGCTGGTGGCCGCGGGACCGGCGTCCCGCAGTTCGGGCAGGGCGGACAGCAGTTCCCGGGTGTGCTCGTGCCGGGGGCGGGCGAAGACCTCGGCGGCCTCGCCGGTCTCCACGACGCGGCCGCCCTTCATCACGATGACCCGGTCGCTGACGTGGTAGATCACGCCGAGGTCGTGCGAGATGAACAGGAGCGCGACCCGCAGGCCGCGCTGCAGGTCGGCGAACAGGTCGAGGATCTGCGCCTGGACCGACACGTCGAGGGCGGACACCGGTTCGTCGCAGACGATCACGTCGGGTCCGGGCGCGAGCGCTCTCGCGATGGCCACCCGCTGGCGCTGGCCTCCGGAGAGCTGGGCGGGGCGCCGGTCCAGCAGGGCGCCGTCGAGCCCGACCTGTTCCAGCAGGTCGGCGATCCGGTCCCGGCGGCGGCCCGGGCCGGGCCGGTCCCGCAGCCCTTCGGCGACGATCCGCTCGACGGTGTAGCGGGGATCGAACGAGGCGAGCGGGTCCTGCTGGACGAACTGGATCCGGTGGCGCAGCGGGCGGCGGGCCGGTTCGCGCAGCGCCGACCACGGGCGGCCGTGCAGCGCGACGGACCCGGCGTCGGGCTCCAGCAGGCCGAGCACGATCCGGGCGACGGTGGACTTGCCCGATCCCGACTCCCCGAGGACGCCCAGCGTCTCGCCGGCCTCCAGGGTGAACGAGACGTCCTCGACCGCGGTGCGGCGCCGCCGCCCGACGGTCCGGAAGGTCTTGGTCAGCCCGGACACCTCCAGGACGCGGCCGCTCGCGACCTCCGGCGGGGGCGCCTTCGCGGGGGTCGCGGGCGGCTCCAGGCTGAGGCGCGTCCCCTTGGCGTGCGCCGACGGGACGGCGGCCAGCAGCCTGCGGGTGTAGGGGTGCGCCGGCTCGGTGAGGATCCGCTCGGTCGGGCCCGTCTCGACGAACACGCCGTCGTGCATGACCGCGATCCGGTCGGCGAGCCGTCCCACCACCGCCAGGTCGTGGCTGATGAGCAGGATCGCCACGCCCTCGGCCTTGCGGGCGGCCAGCAGGTCCAGGATCCGGGCCTGCACCGTGACGTCCAGCGCCGTGGTGGGCTCGTCGGCGACCAGCAGCCCAGGGCCCGCGGCCAGCGCCGTCGCGAGCACGGCCCGCTGGCGGAGCCCGCCGGACAGCTGGTGCGCGTACTGCCGGGCGCGCAGGTCCGGCTCGGGGATCCTGGCCAGCCTCAGCAGCTCGACGACCCCGGCCCGGACGTCCGCCCGGCGGGCCGGGCGATGGTTGCGCAGTCCTTCGGCGACCTCGGCGCCGACCTTGCGCAGCGGGTCCAGCGCGGACAGGGCGTCCTGCGGCATGAACCCGATCCGGCCGCCGCGCACCTCGCGCCACCTGCGCTCGCTCAGGCCGAGCAGGTCCTCGCCGTCCAGGGTCAGCCGCCGGGCCCGGACCCGTGCGCCCGGGCCCGGCAGGCCGATGAGGGTCCGGGCGGTCACGCTCTTGCCGGACCCGGACTCCCCGACGACCGCCAGGCACTCGCCCGGCGCGACGGTGAAGTCCACCGTCCGCACGGCCTGGACGACGCCTTGAGGGGTGTGGAACGCGACCTGGAGGTCCTCGACGCGGAGCAGGGGCTCAGCGGACGACATGGCGCCGCCCCTCGAACCTCCGCTGGAGGCCGCGGCCGGCGACGTTGCACGCCACGACGGTCGCCGTCAGCGCCAGGCCGGGGAACACCGCGACGGCCCAGTCGGCGGCGAGGAAGCTCCGCCCCTCGGCGAGCATCGCGCCCCACTCGGCCGTCGGCGGCTTCGGCCCGAGCCCGAGGAAGCTCAGCGACGAGCCGCCGATGATGGCCGCGCCGACCTGGACGGTCGCCAGCACCAGCACGGGCGGCAGCGCGTTCGGCAGCGTGTGCCGCAGGTGGACGTCGAGCGGACGCCGCCCGAGCGCCCGCGCCGCCTGCACGTAGTCCGACTCGCGGATCACCAGCATCTGGCCGCGGATCAGCCGTGCGAACCCCGGGGCGCTGGACATCCCGATGGCGAGCGTCGCGTTGAGCGTGCTGCCCCCGAGCACCGCGACCACGAGCATCGCGAGCAGCAGGCCGGGAAAGGCGAGGAACACGTCGGTGGTCCGCATGACCAGCTCGTCGGCGGCCCGTCCGCCGAGCGCGGCCAGGGTGCTGAGGACCGAGCCGGCGACGACCGCGAACGCGGTCGCGCCCAGCCCGATGGTCACCGACGCGCGCGTCCCGTACACGATCCGGCTGAGGACGTCGCGGCCGAGCTGGTCGGTGCCGAAGGGGTGGCCGGCCCCGGGCCCGGCCAGGGCGTGCGCGGGATCGACGGCGTTGGGCTCGTGCCCGGCCAGCAGCGACGGCCAGAGCGCGGCGACGGCGACCAGCGCGAGGAACGTCCAGGCCAGCGCGGCCCCGGGCCGTACGCGGCGGTCACCGGCCCCGGCCAGCCGCTCGGCGCTCGCGACGGCGGTCACGGCGCCGCCTCCCGCAGCCGGGGATCGAGGATCCGGTACAGGAGGTCGACCGCGATGTTGAGCAGGGTGAACGCCGCCGCCGCGAGCACGACGATGCCCGTCACCAGCGGCAGGTCGTGGCCGGAGATGGCGGTGGCCAGCGTCCGGCCGAGGCCCTGGCGGCTGAACACCGACTCGACGATGACCGCGCCGGTGAGCAGCGTGCCCATCGTCCATCCGGACATCGTCACGATGGGCGTCAGCGCGTGCCGGAGCGCGTGCCGCAGCCGGACGGCGGTCTCGCCCGACCCGCGGGCCCGGGAGTTGAGCGCGAACGGCTCGTCCAGCGCGCGTTCCAGCCCCTCGCGGAGCACCTGGGTGTAGGCCCCGGCGATGCCCAGCGCCAGCGTGATCGCGGGCAGCGCCAGGCCGCGCGGGCCGGTGCCGCCGGTGGCCGGGAACAGGTGGAGCCGGAACGACAGGAACGTCAGCAGCACGATCCCGGTCCAGAAGGACGGGGTGGAGACCGACAGGAGTTCCAGCGCGGCGGAGGCCCGGCGCACCAGCGGGCGGCGCCCGGCCGTGGCGGTGGCGAGGACCACCGCCGCGCCGAGCGCCAGGACGAACCCCGCGGCGGCCAGCTCCACCGTCGAGCCGAGCTGGGCGGTGATGACGCGCCAGACCGGCTGGTCGAGCTGGTAGGAGCGGCCGAGGTCGCCGGTGGCGAGGCGGCCGAGGAACCTTGTGTACTGGTCGGCGACCGGCCGGTCGAAACCCAGGTCGTGCCGGACGTGCGCCACCAGCTCGGGCGGCGGGGACGGATTGTTCAGGACGGCGTAGGTCGGGTCGCCCGGGGTGAGTTGCAGCGTGGCGAACGTGACCGTGGCCGCGCCGAACACCACGATCACCGACAGCAGGAGCCGGCGCAGCGTCCAGCCGATCAGGCCGTCCGCCGTCCGGCCCTCCGCTCGCTTCACGCCTTGCCCCCCACCGTCACGTCATAGAAGAGGGGGTAGGCGTTGGGCTCGAAGGCCAGTCCCTTGACCTTGGCGGAGTAGCCGACCAGGTCGGCCGGGACGTAGCCCGGCAGCGCGAGCGCGTGCTCGGTGACGAACCGCTGCGCCCGCACGTAGGCGGCCACGCGGGCGGCCCGGTCGGCCGAGCTCTCCGCCTCGTTCAGCCAGCGCTCCAACTGGGGGAACCCGGTGCCGAGGATGGCGCCGCCGCCCTTGGCCGAGCTCTGCCCGCTGGTGAAGAACAGCCGCAGGATGTCCGGCTCGGCGCGCACGAAGCTGGAGGAGTACAGGTCCAGGTCGCCCTTGACGTACTCGCGGCCGAAGGTGCCCGAGTCCGCCGGAGCCAGGTCGATCTTGAACCCGGCCTGCTTGGCCTGCGCCTGGATGCCCTGGGCGACGACCAGGAACTTCGCCAGGAACTGCGGCACGTACGGCCAGCGCAGCTCCAGCGGCTTGCCGTCCTTGGTGCGGTAGCCCTGCGAGTCGCGGGCGGTCCAGCCCGCCTGGTCGAGCAGCCGCCCGGCGAGCGCCGGGTCGTACTTCCAGGTGCCGGGCGCCCCGGTGTCGTAGCCCGGCGTCGACGGGCTGAGCACGCTCCACGCCCGCTCGAACTGCCCGAAGTAGGCGGACCTGACCAGGGTGTCGAGGTCGACCGAGCGCACCAGCGCGGTGCGCACCCGCTCGTCGGCGAGCGGGCCGCGCGAGGCGTTCAGGAACGTCGTGAACACCACGCCGGGGATGTCGGCGTGCGCGAGGCGCAGCCCGGAGGACGCCTTGAGGGTCTTCACGTTCACCGGCGGCACGTCGTCGATGGCGTCGACCTGGCCGCTGGCGAGCGCGCCGAACCGGGCGGCGTCCTCGGTGACGAACTTGACGGTGATCTGGTTCAGCCGCGCGGGCCCGGTGTGCGCGGCGGTCGGCGGCCCCCAGGCGTACTTGGGGTTGCGCTTGAGGATCAGGCTGACGTTGCGCGTCCAGGCGTCGAGGCGGAACGGGCCCGATCCGACCGGGTGGCCGCAGGCGGCGCCGGGCGCCCGCAGCGACGACGGCGACTGGATGCCGAGGTAGGTGGTGCTCAGCGCCTGCAGGAAGGGAGTGCTGCGCCGCTTCAGCCTGATCCGCACCGTGCGGTCGTCCGCGACGGTGGCCTCGTCGAAGGCGCTGATCAGCCGGGCGGCGTAGATGGACTTGGTCTGCGGGTCGACGATGTGGTCGAGGCTGGCCTTGACCGCGGCGGCGTTCAGCGGCGTCCCGTCGGAGAACGTGACGCCCTGCCGGAGCGTGAAGGTGTAGGTCTTCCCGTCGGGGGAGACCGTCCACTTCTCGGCGATCCACGGCCGGAACGTCCCGTCGGGCGCCTGCGCGACCAGCGAGTCGAAGATGTTCCGGCCGATGAGGGCCACCACGTCCTGCGGGCTGACCGCGGGATCCAGGCACTGCGGCACCTGGTCGGTGGCGAAGGCGAAGGAGCCGCTCTCGGCGGCCTCGCCCGACCCGCAGGCCGAGGCCGCCGGGGACAGGACGGCGGCGGCGCCGAGGACGGCGATGGCGCGTTTTGCGTGCCCGGGCTTCATGGCTCCTCCGGTCAGTCGCTCGACAGCACGATCAGCCGGCCGGTCACCAGGTCCGCGTTCGCCTCATAGGTCATGCTCAGCTTCCTTCCGCCGTGCTCGGTTCCGGGTGGGTCGTGTGAAGTCCCACCAAGGATCGTCGCGGGAGCTGAAGCGACCCCTTGGAGCCGTCTTAAGTGGGACGGGACGGCCGGACGTCAGGCTTCGGCGGCGTTCGTCTCGGCGGTCTCGGCGGTCTCGGCGGTCTCGGCGGTTTCGGCGGGCGTCTGCGCGGCGGGCGCGGGACGGCGGCGCGCGGTGAGGCTGATGAGCAGGATCACGACGGCGAGCGCGGCCGCGACCAGGAACGCCCGGGTGAAGCCGTAGGTGAGCACGTGCTCGGCCTGGCGAGCCGGGGAGAGCCCGGCGACGGGGTGCTCGGCCTCGTGCCTCGCGGCCGTCCCGGCGACGGTGACCAGCGCGGCCAGTCCCAGGCTGCCGCCGATCTGCGACATGGAGTTGAGCATCCCCGAGGCGGCGCCCGACTCGTCGTCCGCGACGCGGGCGGCGGCGCCCACGGTGGCCGGGACGAAGATCAGGCCGGCCCCGATCCCGAACAGCACCAGCGGGCCGAGGACGCCGGTGAGGTAGCCGCTGTTCTCGTCCAGGAAGCCCAGCCAGACCAGCCCGGCGACGGTGACGGCAGCTCCGATCGCGGTGGGGGCCTTGGCGCCGACCTTCGGCAGCACCGACGCCGTCTGCTGGGCGGCGAGAATCAGCACCAGCGACAGCGGCAGGAAGGCGAGTCCCGCCTTGAGCGGCCCGAACTTCAGGACCTCCTGCAGGAACTGGGCGAGGAAGAAGAACATCGCGAGCATGCTGCCCGCGATCAGCAGCAGGACGAGGTAGGCGCGGATCCGGTCGGCGTCGCGGAACAGGTGCAGCGGCGTGATCGGCTGGCGGGCCCGCGACTCGACGGCGACGAACAGCAGCAGCGACACCACGGCCAGGGCGATCGAGCCCACCGTGATCGAGTCGCGCCAGCCGTCCGACGAGGCGTGGATGAACCCGTAGACCAGCGCGCCCATCCCGACGGTCGAGGTGACGGCGCCGGCGATGTCGAAACGGCCGGGCTGCCGGTCGGCCTCGCGGATGAACCGGGGCGTGAGCACGAGCACCAGCACCGCGATCGGGACGTTGATGAACAGCACCCAGCGCCACGACAGCACGTCGGTGAGGACGCCGCCGACGATGAGGCCGAGGGTCGACGCCGACCCGGACACCGCGCCCCACAGGCCGAGGGCCCGGGTGCGCTCGGGCCCCTCGGCGAAGCTGGTGGAGATGAGGGCGAGGGCGGACGGCGAGGCCAGCGCGGCGCCGAGGCCCTGCGCGGCGCGGGCGCCGAGCAGCCAGCCCGAGTCGGGGGCCAGCCCGCCGACCAGGGACGCCACGCCGAACAGCGCGACCCCCGCCATGAACACGGCACGGCGGCCGAGGATGTCCCCGGCCCGGCCGCCGAGCAGCAGCAGCCCGCCGAAGACCACCGTGTAGGCGTTGAGGACCCAGGCCAGGTTGTCGGCCGAGAAGCCCAGCGAGCTCTTGATGTGGGGCAGGGCGATGTTCACCACCGTGACGTCCAGCACCAGCATGAGCTGGCAGCCGAGCAGCGCGGTGAGGACGATGCCGGAGCGCTGCCGGTAGGGCGGTGGACTTGTGTCACTGGTCTGGGCGGTCGCCATCGTGGCTCCAGGAGAACGAGGTCATGGGAACTTGTGGGAGCGGAGTATGCGCACGTTGCCCCGCATGTAGGGAACGTCGACGTCTACAGCAACTATAGGACGTAGTGAACGTGGACGTCTACAGCAACACGGATCCAGTGGACGCGGACGTTCCTTGCGTGCGGCAAGGCGGCGTGGTCGCGGGCATGCGACCACGCCGCCGGAGAGCGCCGTTCCCGGAGGCCGTGCGGCTCAGCCGAACCAGGTCTTCAGCGCCAGTTCCAGGCCCTCGGGGTCGGAGCCGTCCCCGTGCGCGTAGGCGATGTAGCCGTCCGGGCGCACCAGCGCCACCGCCGCGTCGATCTCCTCGACGGGGCGGGCGCGCACCAGGTCGACCCGCCCGGCCCAGTTGGAGACGTCGACGCTCTCCGCGTCGCCGCCCGAGAGGTCCAGCAGCACCCCGTGCCCCGCCCGCAGGGTCTCCGCCACGGTGCGCTCGCCGTCGGATGTGGCGAGCGTGGCGTTGGGGATGCGGCGGCCCTCCAGCGGGTGCGGGCCGTCCGCGCGGTCGGGATACTCGAAGTCGTAGGCGACCGCGATGCCGGTCACCATCTCGATCAGGTGCCTGCGCACCTCCTTGTACTGCAGCAGCTCGCCGAACAGGTCGCGCAGCGGCCCGATCTTCCCCACCGGGTGCAGCAGCGCCAGCTGGGCCTCGGTGTTCCTCGCGACCCGCGCGGCCACCGGGTGCCGCTCGGCGTGGTAGCTGTCCAGCAGGGCGGGCGGGCCCCAGCCGTTGATCTCGGCGGCCAGCTTCCAGCCCAGGTTCACCGCGTCCTGGATGCCGGAGTTGAGGCCCTGCCCGCCCATCGGGTAGTGGACGTGCGCGGCGTCCCCGGCCAGGAAGATCCGGCCCCTGCGGTACGCGGTGACCTGCCGGCTCGCGTTGCCGAACCGCGACAGCCAGCGCGGCTTGCCGACCCTCGGCTCCTCGCCGGTGATGGCCTTGACGCTGGCGCGCAGCTCGTCGAGCGTGACCTCCTGGTCGTCGGGCGGGAGCTCCGCGTCGAACTCGGTGGTCATGATGCGCAGCACGTCCGGTCCGAGCGGGATCGCGGCGTACATGCCCTTGTCGGGGTAGAGGGTCGTCTCGATGCCGTCGACGGCGTCGTACTCCTCGATGTCTCCGAGGACGCCGTGGTAGGTCGAGTCGGTGCCGGGGAAGTCGAACCCGGCCAGCTTGCGGACGGTGCTGCCGCCGCCGTCCGCGCCGACCAGGTATTCGCCGCGCAGCCGGTACTCCTCGCCGGCGGCGTTCCGCACGCCGACGCTCACGCCGTCGTCGTCCTGGTCGACGGCCACGACGACCTCGCCGCGCCGCAGGTCCACGCCGAGTTCGCGGGCCCGCTCGTCGAGGATCTTCTCGGTCCGCCACTGCGGCACGATGTAGGTGAAGGTCGTGTCGAAGTCGCTCAGGTCCATCCACATCAGCGCGAAGTGCGCCCGGGGCCAGACCGGGGTGTCGTCGCCGAACCGTTCCAGCAGTCCCCGCTGGTCGAGGGTCTCCAGAGACCGCGCGTGCAACCCCATTCCCCGTGACTCCCCGGAAGGGTCGAGGAGCTTCTCGACGACGACGGCGTGCACGTTGGCGAGGGCGAGTTCGCAGGCGAGCATGAGTCCGGTGGGGCCGCCGCCCGCGATGATTACGGTTGGGTCCATGATTCTGCTCCAGATCGCTTCCGGTGGGCAGGGCTAGATCGATCTTTCGAGGTCGCTCTCGGCGGCGCCGTCGAGTCCGGCGCGGAGCCGCGCGGCGAGCCGGGAGAGGGTGGGCTCCTCGAACACGACGGTGGCGGGCAGCGCCACTCCCGTCGCCTCGGCGAGCAGGTTGCGCAGTTCCAATGCCGAGAACGAGGTGATGCCGAGTTCGGCCAGGTCGGCGTCCGGCTCGATCGCCTCGGGGGACGCGTGGCCGAGCGCGGCGGCGGCGTGCGTCCTGACCAGGGTGGCCAGCAGCCGTTCCCGCTCGTCCGCCGGTGCCGCCGCCACGAGTTCCCGCCAGTCCGGGCCGGTGCCGCCGTCCCGCGCGCCGGACGCGTCCTCGGGCGCGGTGTCGGGCGCGGAGCGCAGCTCGTCGAACAGCGGCGGGACGGGGCCGGCGACGGCGTCCCAGTCCGTGTCGGCGAGCAGGAGGGGCGGTTCGGCCTCGGCGCCGAGCGCGGCGGCGACGCCCGGCACGTCCACGCCGGGGTCCCATGCCACGGAGGCGGCGGGGAAGCCGGCCGCGCGGCGTGCCGCGGCCACCGCGTCCAGGAACGCGCGGGCGACCGCGTCGGCGGGCCGTCCCGGGACCGGCAGCAGCGCGCCCGAGCGGGTGCGGAACACCAGCAGCGGCGGCTCGTCGGCGCGGGTCAGCGCGTCGATCTCCAGGGCCGCCTTCACCAGCGCCTTCAGCTCCGCGGCGAAGTCGCCGTAGGTGGGCGCCGCCGCGCCGTCCGGCTCGACCGAGGCGGGCGCCGCGGCGTCGAACACGACCCTGGCCAGCGGGCGGTCCGCCGGAATGGCGGCGAGCAGGCTCCGGAGCCCGGACGCGTCGGCCGGATCCCAGTCCGTCGTCTCCCCGGCGCCCAGTTCCGGCGGAGCGGCGACCACCGTGCGGGCGGCGCCCGCACCGGCCCGCGCGACCAGGTCCTCGTCGACCCCGCGCGGGGCCAGGACCAGCACGGTCCCGTCGCCGCGCGGCGCGAGGCCGGACGGCGGCGCCGCCCGGGTCAGGCGCCGGGCGAACACGCCGGACTCGCGGAACGCCAGTTGGTCGCGGTCGGCGCCCGCGCGCAGGGTCCGTGCGAACGCCGCCGGCGGCCCGGCGTCCGGGCCGTCCGGGAGGTCCGCCAGGCCCACCCGGCCCGGACGCTCGGCGGCCAGCGCCTCGCCCAGGCCCCAGAGCGCGGCGCGCGACGGGTCGGGCGGCGGATCGGCGGGACGGGCGGCGACGGCCCGCCGGGTCGCCAGCCAGACCGGGACGTCGACGCCGGCCACCGCGCGGACCAGCTCGGCGGCCCGCTTCGGCGCGCCGTCGTCGAAGGCCAGCAGGGCGAGGACGCCCGCGATCCGGTCCGGGATCGGGCCGGACGGCGCCGCCTCACCGGTGCGGAAGGGCAGCGGGACGACGTCCAGGCCCTCGGCCCGCAGGGCGTCCAGCAGCGGCTCGGCCGAGGCCGCGTCGACCTCGTCGGGGACGAGCACCGCCCACCGGCCGGGCGTCCCGCGAGTCGGCCCGTCGGCGACGGGCCGCCAGACCGTCCGGTAGCGGGTGCGGCGGCCGCGCCGCCACCGTGCCAGGGCGGGCACCAGGGCGCCGATCGCCAGCTCCTCGTGCGGCTCGGCCTCCAGCGCCGCGGTCAGCGCGTCCAGGTCGCCGCGGTCGACGGCCGCCCAGAACGCGGGGTCCGGGCCGCCGTCGTCCGGCGGCGCCGCCGCGGGCGCGTCGGCCCGCAGCCAGTACCGGTCGCGCTCGAACGCGTAGGTGGGCAGGTCGGCCGCGACCGGACCGGGGCCGAAGGCGGCGGACCAGGCCACCGGCGACCCGGCGGCGTCCAGCGCGGCGAGGGCGGTCAGGAACGTGCGGGCCTCCGGCCGCCCGGCCCGCTGCACCGGGATCGCCCCGGCGTCCGACTCGGACCGGCCGCGCCTGACCATCGCGCTCAGCACGGCGTCGGGCCCGAGTTCCACGAACGTCGTCACGCCTTCGGCGCGAAGCGTCGTGATCCCGTCGGCGAAGCGCACGGTCCCGCGCAGATGCCGGGCCCAGTAACCGGGATCGGTGAACTCCGCGCCGCCGATCGCGCCCGTCACGTTGGAGACGACCGGGATCGTCGGCCGCTGGAACGCGAGGGCGTCCGCGACCGCGCGGAAATCCTCCAGGACCGGGTCCATGTGCGGGGAATGGAACGCGTTGCTGACGTTCACCCGCCGGGTGCGCAGGCCCTGCTCCGCCAGCCGTCCGGCCAGCTCCAGCGCCGTGTCCGCGTCGCCGGACAGCACCACCGAGTCGGGCGTGTTCACGGCCGCGATCGAGACCCGGTCCCCGTGGCCGTCGAGCAGTGCGCGGACCGCGTCCTCGGAGGCGTTGACCGCGATCATCACGCCGTCCCCGGCGTCCTGCATGAGGCGGGCGCGCGCGGCGATGAGGGCGGCCGCGTCCCGGAGGGACAGGACGCCCGCGAGGTGGGCTGCGGTGAGTTCGCCGATCGAGTGTCCGAGGAGGTGGGTGGGGACGATCCCGAAGGAGGTGATCAGCCGGTGGAGCGCGGTCTGGTAGGCGAACAGCGCGGGCTGGGTGTAGAGGGTCTGGTCCAGCAGCGTCGCGCGGGGGGAGCGCGGCGGGGCGAACATCGTCTCGCGCAGCGGCTCGTCCAGGTGACCGGCGAACTCCGCGCACGCCTCGTCCAGGGCCTCGGCGAAGACGGGGAAGTCCTCGTACAGGTCGCGGCCCATCCCGGCGCGCTGCGAGCCCTGCCCGGAGAACAGGAACGCGGTCGCGCCCGGCGGCCTCGCGGCCCGGTACCGCGCCACGTTCGGAGACGGCTCGTCCCGCGCGAGCGCGGCCAGCGCGCGGGTGGCCTCGTCCTGGTCGGCGGCGACCACGACGGCCCGGTGCTCGAAGGCCGTGCGGGTCGTCGCCAGCGCCCGGCCGACGGCGCGCGGCCCCGGCGCGTCCTCGGCGCGGACGAAGCCGAGCAGCCGCTCCGCCTGCCCGCGCAGCGCGCCGGGCGTCCTGGCCGACAGCGTCCACGGCACGACCCTGGACGCGGCGTCCCCGTCGTCCGTGTCTTGCTCGGGTTCCTGCTCGTCGGGTGGTTGTTCGAGGATGACGTGGGCGTTGGTGCCGGAGATGCCGAAGGAGGAGACGGCGGCGCGGCGCGGGCTTTCGGTTTCGGGCCAGGGGCGGGCTTCGGTGAGGAGTCGGACGCCGGAGTCGTCCCAGTCGACGTGTGGTGTCGGCGCGTCGACGTGGAGGGTTCGCGGGAGCGTCCGGTGCCGGATGCCCATGATCATCTTGATGATGCCCGCGGTGCCCGCGGCGGCCTGGGTGTGGCCGAGGTTGGATTTGATGGAGCCGAGCCAGAGGGGTTTGTCGGGGTCGCGTTGTTGGCCGTAGGTGTTGATGAGGGCTTGGGCTTCGATGGGGTCGCCGAGGGTGGTGCCGGTGCCGTGCGCCTCGACGGCGTCGATGTCGTTGGTGGTGAGTCCGGCCTCGGCGAGGGCGCGGTGGATCAGCCGCTCCTGGGACGGGCCGTTGGGCGCGGTCAGCCCGTTGCTCGCCCCGTCCTGGTTGATCGCTGAACCGCGGACGAGCGCCAGGACCCGGTGCCCGTTGCGCCGAGCGTCGGAGAGCCGCTCCAGCAGCACCAGCCCGGCCCCCTCGGACCAGCCGGTGCCGTCGGCGGACGTCGCGAACGACCGGCACCGTCCGTCGGGCGACATCCCGCGCTGCCGGCTGAACTCGACGAACACGCCGGGCGTGGACATCACCGTCACCCCGCCCGCCAGCGCCAGCGAGCACTCGCCGCGCCGCAGCGCGTGGGCCGCCAGATGGACCGCCACCAGCGACGACGAGCACGCGGTGTCGACGGTGACGGCCGGGCCCTCCAGCCCGAAGGTGTAGGCGACCCGGCCGGAGGCCACGCTCGCCGCGCTGCCGCTGCCGAGGAAGCCCTCCACCTCGGCGGGCGCCCGGCCGAGCCGGGCCGCGTAGTCGGCGTAGATCACCCCGGCGAACACGCCCGTGGCGCTGCCGCGCAGGTCCGCCGGGACGATGCCCGCGCGCTCGAACGTCTCCCACGCGACCTCCAGCAGCAGCCGCTGCTGCGGGTCCATGGCGAGGGCCTCGCGCGGGCTGATGCCGAAGAACGCCGGGTCGAACGCGTCGGCGTCGTGCAGGAACCCGCCCTCGCGGCTGTAGCTGGTGCCCGGATGGTCGGGATCGGGGTCGAACAGCCCGTCCAGGTCCCAGCCGCGCCCGGCGGGGAAGCCGCCGATCGCGTCGCCGCCGTCCGCGACCAGCCGCCACAGGTCGTCCGGCGAGGCGACCCCGCCCGGATACCGGCAGGCCATGCCGACGACGGCGACCGGCTCGGCGCCGCCGGACTCGACGTCCGCCAGCCGCGCCCTCGTGCTGTGCAGTTCGGCCGTCACCCATTTGAGGTAGTCGACGAGCTTCCCGTCGTCCGTCTCGTGCGTCATCATCTCTTCTCTTCCAGCCCCGTGCTCTGGGCGCTCAGCTCAGGGCGCGCCCGAGCTCCTTGTCGATGAAGTCCAGGACCTCTGCCGCGCTGGCCTCCCGCAGCCGCCCGCCGACGTCGGCGGGAGCGGCGCCGGGGGAGCCGCCGTCGGTCCAGCGGGCCAGCAGCCCGCGCAGCCGAATGGTGATCTCCGGCCGCGCGTCGTCGACGACGGTCGACGCGGTCAGCGTCGCCTCCAGCCGGTCCAGCTCGGCGAGGACCGCCGGGAGGCCCTCCTCCGGCGCGGGCGCCAGTTCCCCGGCCAGGTATCCGGCGAGGGCGCCCGGGTTCGGGTGGTCGAAGACCAACATGGCGGGCAGCCGCAGCCCGGTCGCGGCGGCGAGCGAGTTGCGCAGCTCCACGGCGGTCAGCGAGTCGAACCCGAGCTCCTTGAAGGCGCCGTCGGCGTCGATCGCCCCGGCGTCGGACCGGCCGAGGACGGCTCCCACGTGCTCGCGCACCACGTCGAGCAGCAGCCCTCGCCGCTCCCGCGCGGATCGGCCCGCCAGCCGTTCGGCGAGTCGCGGCGCGCCCGCCGGATCCTGGACGGCGCGGGCCGCTCTGCGCACCAGGCCGCTCAGGATCGCGGGCGGGTCGCCCGTCCCGCCGCGCAGCGCCACCAGGTCCAGCCGGACGGCGGCCACGTCCGGCCGCCCGGCCGCCAGCGCGGCGTCGTAGAGCGCCAGGCCCCGCTTGACCGGGAGCGGCAGCAGCCCGTGCCTGCGCAGCCGCCGCCGGTCGGCCGCGTCGAGCCCGCCGGCCATGCCCTCGGCTCCCTCGGACCCGGCCCACAGTCCCCACGCGATCGACGTCGCGGGCAGCCCGAGCGCCGCCCGGTGCTGGGCGAGGGCGTCGAGGCAGGCGTTGGCGGCGGCGTAGCCGCCCTGGCCCGGGTTGCCGAGGACCCCGGCGGCGGAGGAGAACAGCACGAACGACGCCAGGTCCGCGTCGCGGGTCAGCTCGTGCAGGTGCCAGGCGGCCTCGGCCTTCGGACGCAGGACGGCGGCGATCCGCTCCGGCGCCTGCCCGGTGAGGACGCCGTCGTCCAGCGCGCCCGCGGTGTGCACGACCGAGCGGAGCGGATGCTCCGGCGGGATCGACGCCAGCAGCTCGGCCAGGGCGTCGCGGTCGCCGACGTCGCACGCGGCGATCCGCGGTTTCGCGCCGAGCTCGGTCAGCTCGCGGGCCAGGTCCGCGGCGCCGGGCGCGTCCGGGCCGCGTCGGCTGACCAGCAGGAGCGTGCGCACGCCGTGGCTGACGACCAGATGGCGGGCCAGCAGCGCGCCGAGGGCGCCGGTGCCGCCGGTGATGAGGACCGTGCAGTCGGGGTCGGCGGCCATGCCCGGCGCGGCGGGCGCGGTGAGCGGCGCCAGCCGGGGCACGTACGCCGTCCCGTCGCGCAGGGCGAGCTGGGGCTCGTCAGCGGTGAGCGGCACCGGCCAGCGGGCCGGGTCGGCGTCGTCCGCGTCGAGCAGCCCGAACCGGCCGGGGTGCTCGTTCTGCGCGGTTCTCAGCAGGCCCCACACCGCGGCGGCGGCCGGGTCGGCGACGGTCTC
This sequence comes from Actinomadura syzygii, assembly GCF_008085905.1. Taxonomy (GTDB): domain Bacteria; phylum Actinomycetota; class Actinomycetes; order Streptosporangiales; family Streptosporangiaceae; genus Spirillospora; species Spirillospora syzygii. The sequence goes on from NZ_VSFF01000012.1 coordinate 124,558, forward strand.
GCCGGGCAGCGCGGCCGTCGCGCCGCGGGTCACGGCGACCAGGCGCGTCCTGGACAGCCGCTCGTCGGCGAGCCAGTCCTGGAGCAGCGCCAGCGTCTCGGCGGCCGTCCGCCGCGCGGCGGAGGCCGGGTCCTCGCCCGGCTGGGACGACACCGTCCACAGCGCGACCGCCGGAGCGGGCACGCCGCCGTCCAGGGCCGCCCGCAGCCCGGACAGGTCGCCGTGGACGGTGCGGCCGTCGCGGGCGCCCGCCTCGCCGCCGAGCAGGACCGTCTCGCCGGACGGCGGCGACCCGCTCCCGGAGGCCCGGCGCCATTCGACGTGGTACAGGGTGTCGCCGGAGCCGGTCATGGTCCGTTCGCGGGAGACCGAGCGGATCGTCAGCGCCTCGACGGACAGGACCGGGCGGCCCGACGTGTCGGCGACGCGCACCGTCACGGTGTCCTCGCCCGCGGGCGCCAGCCGTACGCGGGCGGCCGTCGGCCCGTCGGCGTGCCGGCGCACTCCGCTCCAGACGAAGGGGAGGCGGACCGAGCCGTCGTCGCCGCCGTCCTCCAGCGCCTCCAGGGCGAGCGGTTGCAGCGCCGCGTCCAGCAGCGCGGGGTCCACGCCGAACCCGCCGGGGGACGGCTCGGGGACCGCGACCTCGGCGAAGACCTCCCCGCCGCGCCGCCAGGCGGCCTTGAGCCCCTGGAACCGAGGCCCGTACTCGTAGCCGCGATCGGCCAGCCGGGGGTACAGGTCGTCGAGCTCGACGGGGACGGCCCCTTCCGGCGGCCACACGGCGTCGGTCACGGCGTCCTCAGCCGGGGTGTCGTCGGTGAGCGTCCCGGTGGCGTGCCGCGTCCAGGAGACCCCGTCCGACGGACGCGAGTGGACGGACACCGGTCGGCCCCGCTCACCGGTCTCGCCGACGTTCACCTGGATCTGGACGGCGCCCTGGTCGGGCAGCAGCAGCGGCGCCTCCAGGGTCAGCTCGGCGACCGCGTCGTGCCCGCAGCGGCGCCCGGCCTCAAGCGCCAGTTCGACGAGCGCGGCGCCGGGCAGCAGGACCGTCCCGTCGACGGCGTGGTCGGCCAGCCACGGATGGGTGGCGGCCGAGAGCGTCCCGGTGAGCAGCACGCCCCGGTCCTCCGGCAGCTCGGTGGCGGCGCCGAGGAGCGGATGCCCGGCGACCTCCAGGCCCAGGCCCGCGGCGTCGCCGGTCTCCCGGGAGTCCAGCCAGTACCGCGTCCGCTGGAACGGATAGGTGGGCAGGTCGGTGGTCCGCGCGGACGGTGCGAGGCGGCGCCAGTCGAGGGTGGCGCCGTGGGTGTGAAGGTGCGCCAGGGAGGCGTGGACCCGGGTCCAGGTGTCGTCGTTGCGGCGGAGGGTGCCGGTGGCGGTGACGCGCCGGTCGGCGGTCTCGGCGGTCTCGGTGGTCGGGCTGGTGAGCGCCGGGTGGGGGCTGCATTCGACGAAGGTGTGGTGTCCGTCTTCGAGGAGGGTGTGGATGGTCTGCTGGAACTGGACGGGTTGGCGGAGGTTGTTGATCCAGTAGTCGGTGTCGAGGTGGGTGTGCGGGGTGGTGGTGAGGGTGGAGTAGAAGGGGATCTGGGGTGGCTGGGGAGTGATGCCGCCCAGGATCTGGCGGAGGTGGTCGGTCAGGGCGTCGACGTGTGGTGAGTGTGAGGCGTAGTCGACGGGGATGCGGCGGGCGCGGATGTCGCGGGTCTCGCAGGTGGTCAGGAGGTCGTCGAGGGCGGGCGCGTCGCCGGAGATGACGGTGGTGGTGGGCCCGTTGGCGGCGGCGATGGTGAGCCGGCCGTCGTAGGGGGCCAGGAGCTGGGTGACCTGGTCGGCGGCCAGGCTGATGGACGCCATGCCGCCGTGCCCGGTGATGGTCAGAAGGGCCTGCGAACGCAGGGCGACGATGCGTGCGGCGTCGGGGAGGCTGAGGGCGCCCGCGGTGTAGGCGGCGGCGATCTCACCCTGGGAGTGGCCGACGACGGCGTCCGGGTGGACGCCCAAGGAACGCCACAGGTGGGCCAGGGAGGCCATGACGGCGAACAATGCGGGTTGGACGACGTCGACGCGGTCGAGTGTGGGCGCGCCGGGCGTCTGACGCAGGACGTCGATGAGGTCCCAGTCGACGTGGGGTCGCAGGGCCTGCGCGCAGGCCCGCATGTGCTGGGCGAACACCGGGGAGGTGTCGAGCAGCCCCAGACCCATCCCGGGCCATTGCGAGCCCTGGCCGGGGAACACGAACACCGTCCGCCCGGCGCCGTGGTCGCCTTCGGCGGCGGTGCCCTGGATCAGGTTCGGAGCGGGCTCCCCGGCGGCGAGCGCGGATAGCGCGCGCAGGATTTCCTCACGGTCCTCACCCACCACGACCGCTCGGTGGGGAAGGTGGGCGCGTCCGGTCGCGAGCGTCCGGCTCACGGCGGCGAGCTCCAGCTCCGGGTGCCGGGCCAGATGGGCGCGCAGGCGCACGGCCTGGGCGCGCAGGGCCTCCTCGGTCCGGCCCGAGACCGGCAGCATCGATCCCGGCGCGGGCTCCGTCGCGGCGGACGCCTCGTCCGGCGCCGCCGGCGGCTCTTCGATGATGATGTGGCAGTTGGTCCCGCTGATCCCGAACGAGGACACCGCGCCCCGGCGTGGCCGGTCGCCGCGCGGCCAGGGCCGCGGCTCGGTGAGCGGGGACACCGCGCCCGCCGACCAGTCGACGTGCGGGCTGGGCGCGTCGATGTTCAACGTGGCCGGAAGGGTCCCGTGCTGGAGCGCGAGCGCCATCTTGATCACCCCGGCGACGCCCGCGGCGGCCTGCGTGTGCCCGATGTTGGACTTGATGGATCCGAGCCAGAGGGGTTTGCCGGGGTCGCGGTGTCGGCCGTAGGTGTTGATGAGGGCTTGGGCTTCGATGGGGTCGCCGAGAGTCGTGCCGGTGCCGTGTGCTTCGACGACGTCGACGTCGTCGGTGCCGAGACCGGCGTCGGCGAGCGCGCGGTGGATCAGCCGCTCTTGGGACGGCCCGTTGGGCGCGGTGAGTCCGTTGCTGGCGCCGTCCTGGTTGATCGCGGAGGCCCGGATCACCGCCAGCACCGGGTGGCCGAGCCGCCGGGCGTCCGACAGGCGCTCCAGCAGGACCAGGCCCGCGCCCTCGGCGAAGGCGGTGCCGTCGGCCGCCGCCGCGAACGGCTTGCAGTGCCCGTCGGCGGCGAGTCCGCGCTGCCGGCTGAACTCCACGAAGATCGACGGTGTGGCCATCACGGTCGCGCCGCCCGCCAGCGCCAGCGCGCATTCCCCCGCCCGCAGGGCGCGGGCGGCGAGGTGCATCGCCACCAGCGAGGACGAGCACGCCGTGTCGACGGTGACCGCGGGCCCCTCCAGCCCGAGCGTGTAGGCGATGCGCCCGGACGCGACGCTGCCGGTGTTCCCGGTGACGAAGTAGCCCTCCAGATCCTCGAAGCCGGAGTGCCGCCGCGGCGCGTACTGCTGGGCGATGACGCCGGTGAACACGCCGGTGGCGGAGCCGCCGAGGCTGGACGGGTCGATGCGGGCGTTCTCGATCGCCTCCCAGGCGGTCTCCAGCAGGAGCCGCTGCTGCGGGTCGATGGCGGTGGCCTCGCGGGGGGAGATGTTGAAGAACGCCGCGTCGAACCGGTCGGCGCCGTCCAGGAATCCGCCCTTGCGGGTGTAGCTGGTACCGTGCCGCTCGGGGTCGGCGTCGAAGAACCGGTCGAGGTCCCAGCCGCGGTCGCCGGGGAAGTCGGTGATGGTGTGGCGGCCCGCGGCGAGCACCTCCCACAGGTCGTCCGGGCCGGTGACGCCGCCGGGGTAGCGGCACGCCATCCCGATGATGGCGATCGGCTCGTCGTCGTCGGAGGCGGCGGCCCGCGCCGGGACGGGCGCGGCCGGGGCGGCGGCGTCCCCGGCGGCCTCGGCGAGCACATGGGCGGCGAGCGCGGCCGGGTTCGGATGGTCGAAGACCAGCGTCGCGGGCAGCCGCAGCCCGGTCGCGGCGCTCAGCCGGTTGCGCAGCTCCACGGCGGTGAGCGAGTCGAATCCGGTCTCCTTGAACGGCCGGCTCGCGGAGATCGCGTCGGTGCCGGTGTGCCCGAGCACGGCCGCCGCCTCCCGGCGGACGAGGCCGAGCACGATCTCCCGCCGGTCGGCCTCGGGCACCGCCGCCAGGCGCTCGCGCAGCGACGTGGCCGCGCCCTCTCCCGCCGCGCTGCGCCGGGCGGGCCTGCCCGCCAGCTCGCGCAGCACCGGCGCCGGGGCCCGGCCGCGGAGCCGGGACGCGTCGAACCGGACGGCCGTCACCGCGGCCGAGCCGTCCGCGAGCGCCGCGTCGAGCAGCGCCAGGGCGGCGTCGGTGGGCAGCGGCAGCAGGCCGCCGCGGCGGAGGCGGGCGCGCCCGTCCGAGTCGAGGCTCCCGGTGAGGTCGCTGGTCTCCTCCCACAGGCCCCAGCCGATCGAGGTCGCCGCGAGGCCCTCGCGGCGGCGGGCCTCGGCGAGCCGGTCGAGGAACGCGTTGGCCGCGGCGTAGTTGCCCTGGCCCGGATTGCCCAGCACGGCGGCGACCGAGGAGTAGAGCACGAACGCCGCGAGGTCGAGGTCGCGGGTCAGTTCGTGCAGGTGGGAGGCGGCGTCGGCCTTCGGGCGCAGCACCGCGTCAAGCCGGTCCGGGGTGAGCGAGCCGATCGTGCCGTCGGCGAGGGTCCCGGCGGCGTGCACCACCGCCGTGAGGGGACGCTCGGCGGGGATCGCGGCCAGCAGCGCGGCGAGCGCGTCCCGGTCGGCGACGTCGCAGGCGGCGATCTCCACCTCGGCGCCGAGGTCCCGCAACGCGGCGGCCAGCTCCGCCGCCCCCTTCGAGGCGAGGCCGGAGCGGCCGGCGAGGACCAGTCGGCGCACCCCGTGCCGGGTGACCAGGTGGCGCGCGGTGAGCGCGCCGAGCGTGCCGGTGCCGCCGGTGACCAGGACGGTTCCGGCGGGGTCGAGCGGGGCGGGCACGGTCAGCACGACCTTGCCGGTGTGCCGGGCCTGCGCGACGTGCCGGAACGCCTCCCGGGCCGCGCGGACGTCCCACGCGGTGAGCGGCAGGGGCCGCAGCGCCCCGGCGGCGAAGAGCGGCACCAGCTCGGCCAGCATCTCGGCGATCCGGTCGGGTCCCGCGTCGATCAGGTCGAACGCCCGGTAGTCGACGCCGGTGATGTCGGCGGGGTCGCGCACGTCCGCCTTGCCGATCTCGACGAACCGGCCGCCGGACGGCAGCAGCCGCAGCGAGGCGTCGACGTGCTCGCCGGTCAGGGAGTTGAGCACGACGTCCACGCCGCGGCCGCCGGTCGCCTCCAGGAACAGGTCGGCGAACTCCGTCGTGCGGGACGAGGCGATCCGCTCAAGCCCTTGCTCACGGAGCACGGCGTGCTTGGCGGGGCTCGCCGTCGCGAACACCTCGGCGCCCCGGTGCCGGGCGAGCTGGACGGCGGCCATCCCGACGCCGCCCGCCGCCGCGTGCACCAGCACGGATTCGCCGGCGCTCAGCCCGGCCAGGTCGAACAGTCCGTGGTAGGCGGTGAGGAACGCGACCGGCACCGTGGCGGCCTGCGCGAACGTCCAGCCGTCCGGGACGGGGGCGAGCAGGCGCCGGTCGGTGACCGCGATCGGGCCGGTGCCGCCGTCCGCCATGCCCATCACCCGGTCGCCGGGCCGCAGGTCGTCGGCGCCGGGGCCGGTCTCCAGCACGACTCCGGCGATCTCGCTGCCGATCCGCGCCTCGCCCGGATACACGCCGAGCGCGATGAGGACGTCGCGGAAGTTGACGCCCGCGGCGCGCACGCCCACCCGGACCTCGCCGTCCGCGAGGGGCCGCGCCGTCTCCAGCGCGGGGCGCGGGGCCAGGTTCTCGACGGTGCCGGGCTCGGCGACCGTGAGCCGCCAGGGTTCGTCCGCCGGAGGCTTCAGAAGGTCGTCGTTCCCGGCCGGGACGAGGCGCGGCACGTACGCCCGTCCCCGCCGGAGCGCCACCTGCGGTTCGTCCTCGGGCAGCGCGCCGAGCGTCCCGGGCGCCGGGACGTCGTCCAGGTCGATCAGCGCGAACCGGCCGGGGGACTCCGACTGGGCACTGCGCACCAGGCCCCAGACCGCGGCGGCGGCCGGGTCCCCACCGCGCTCGCCGCCGTCCGCGCGGACCGCGCCGCGCGTGACGACCGCGAGCCGCGCCTGCGGGTCGCCGGTCGGCCAGTCCTGCAGCAGGCGCAGGACGGCGCCCGTCGCGGCGCGGACGTCCTGCCCCGGCGGGACCGGCGCCAACACCAGGTCGGCGTCGGAGGCCGCGTCGAGGTCCTGGACGACCGGGACCCCGAAGCCGAAGACGTCCTCGCCCAGGACCGCGGTGCGCGGCGCGGGCGGTTCCGGAGACGCCGACGGCGGCAGCGGTCTCCACGCCAGGCGCAGCAGCGGATCGGACGCGGCGGACGCCGCGCCGACCCGGTCCGCCTCCACGCCTCGGACGACCAGGGACCGGGCGGTGAACACCGGCGCCCCCGCCGGGTCGGTGACGGCGACCGCCACCGCGTCCGCGCCCGCCGGGGCGAGCCGGACGCGCACCGACGACGCTTGCGCGGCGTGCAGACGGACCCCCGTCCAGGAGAACGGCAGCATGATCCGGCCGGTGTCGCCCCGCGCGGCGAGCGGGTGCAGGGCGGCGTCGAGGAGGGCGGGGTGGATGCCGAAGCCGTCCGATCGCCGGTCCTCGGGGAGCGTCGCGGCGGCGTACAGGGTCTCGCCGTCCCGCCAGGCCGCCGTGACGTTCTGGAAGGCGGGGCCGTAGCCGAGGCCGCGCTCGGCCAGCTGCGGGTACAGGTCCCGCACGTCCACGGGCTCCGCGCCGGGCGGCGGCCAGGCGGCCGGGCCCTCCTCCGGCTCCCCGGCGGCCGCGCGCAGCAGCGTGCCGGAGGCGTGGTGGACCCAGGGCCCGTTGCCGGATCCGTCGGCGCGGCCGGAGTGCACCCGCACCTCGCGCCGCCCGTGCTCGCCCTCCGCGGTGACGACGATCTGGAGCCGCACCGTGCCGTTCTCGGGCAGCACGAGGGGCGCGTGCAGGGTCAGCTCCTCGACCTCGTCGCATCCGGCGAGGTCGGCCGCGTGCAGCGCCAGCTCGACGAACGCGGTGCCGGGCAGCAGGATCCGCCCGCCGACGGTGTGGTCGGCCAGCCACGGGTGGGTGCGCGCGGAGATCCGGCCGGTGAGGACCAGGTCGCCGTTGTCCGCCAGTTCGACGGCGGCGCGGAGCAGCGGATGGCCCACGTCCGCCAGCCCCGCCGTCGTGACGTCGCCGCCCGCCGCCGAAGGGGTGAGCCAGTAGCTCCGGCGCTGGAACGGATAGGTCGGCAGGCCGACGAGCCGTCCCCGCTCGGCTCCCGGCAGTCCCGTCCAGTCGACGGCGGTGCCGTGGGTGTGGAGGTCGGCGAGGGAGGCGAGGACGCGGGGCCAGGTGTCGTCGTCGCGGCGGAGGGTGCCGGTGGCGGTGACCTGCCCGGCGGCGTCGCCGAAGTGTTCGGCGGTCTCCGCGATGGGAGCGGTCAGGACGGGGTGGGGGCTGCACTCGACGAAGGTGTGGTGCCCATGTTCGAGGAGGGTGTGGACGGTCTGCTGAAACTGGACGGGTTGGCGGAGGTTCTGGATCCAGTAGTCGGTGTCGAAGCGGGTGTGCGGAGTGGTGGTGAGGGTGGAGTAGAAGGGGATCTGCGGTGGCTGGGGAGTGATGCCGCCCAGGATCTGGCGGAGGTGGTCGGTCAGGGCGTCGACGTGCGGTGAGTGCGAGGCGTAGTCCACCGGGATTCGGCGGGCGCGGATGTCACGGGTTTCGCAGACGGTCAGGAGATCGTCGAGGGCGGACGCGTCGCCGGAGATGACGGTGGTGGTGGGCCCGTTGGTTGCGGCGATGGTGAGCCGGTCGCCGTAGGGGGCCAGGAGTTGGGCTGCCTGGTATGCGGGGAGGGCGAGCGAGACCATGCCGCCGTGCCCGGTGATGTCCAGGAGGGCGTGGCTGCGCAGGGCGACGATGCGGGCGGCGTCGGAGAGGGTGAGGGCGCCCGCGGTGTGAGCGGCGGCGATCTCACCCTGGGAATGGCCGATGACGGCGTCGGGCTCGATGCCCAAGGAACGCCACAGGTGGGCCAGGGAGACCATGACGGCGAACAGGGCGGGTTGGACGACGTCGACGCGGTCGAGTGTGGGCGCGCCAGGCGTCTGGCGCAGGACGTCGATGAGGTTCCACCCGGTGTGCGGTTCCAACGCCTCGGCGCAGTCCTTCAGGTACCGGGCGAACGCCGGGGAGGCTTCCAGCAGGCCCAGACCCATGCCGAGCCATTGCGAGCCCTGGCCGGGGAACACGAACACCGTCCCGCCGCCGTTGACCCGGTCGGTGTCGGCGGTGCCCCGGATCAGGTTCGGCGCGGGCTCCCCGGCGGCCAGGGCGGACAGGCCCCGCAGCAGTTCGTCGCGGTCCTCGCCCACCACCACCGCCCGATCGTCCAGCGGAGTCCGGCGCGCGAGGGTGCGGGCGACGTCGGACGGGGCCAGGCCGGGGTCGGCCTCGATCCGGTCCCGCAGGCGTCCCGCGTGTGCGCGCAGCGCGGTCTCGCCCCGTCCGGACACCGGCCAGGCGACGGCCTGCGCCCCGGTCCCGGCGTGCTCGGTCTCGTCGACGGGCGCGGGCTCTCCGGCCTCCTCAAGGATGATGTGCGCGTTGGTGCCGCTCACGCCGAACGAGGACACCGCGGCCCGGCGCGGCCGGTCGCCCCGCGGCCAGGACCTCTCCTCGCTCAGCAGGGACACGGGCCGGCCCGCCCAGTCGACGTGCCGGGTGGGACGGTCCGCGTGCAGCGTGCGCGGGAGCGTCCGGTCGCGCATCGCCATGACCATCTTGATCACCCCGGCGACCCCGGCGGCGGCCTGGGTGTGCCCGATGTTGGACTTGACCGAGCCGAGCCACAGCGGCCGGTCGGCCGGGCGCTCGGCGCCGTAGGCCGACATCAGGGCCCGGATCTCGATCGGGTCGCCGAGCGTGGTCCCGGTCCCGTGGCCCTCCACGGCGTCGATCCCGGCGGGGGAGACCCGCGCGTCGGCGAGCGCCTCCCGGATCACCCGCTCCTGCGACGGGCCGTTGGGCGCGGTCAGGCCGTTGCTCGCGCCGTCCTGGTTGACCGCCGAGCCCCGGATCACCGCCAGCACCGGGTGGCCCGCGCGCTCCGCGGCGCTCAGCCGCTCCAGCACGAGCAGCCCGACGCCCTCGGCGAACCCGGTGCCGTCGGCCGCGTCGGAGAACGCGCGGCACCGCCCGTCCGGGGAGAGGCCGCGCTGGCGGCTGAACTCCACGAAGACGTCCGGCGCGGCCATCACGGTCGCGCCCCCGGCGAGCGCCAGGTCGCACTCCCCGCGCCGCAGCGCCCGCACGGCCAGGTGGATCGCGACCAGCGAGGACGAGCACGCCGTGTCGACGGTGATGGCGGGGCCCTCCAGCCCGAAGGTGTAGGCGATGCGGCCGGAGGCGACGCTGCTCGTGTTCCCGGTCAGCAGGTAGCCGCCGACGTCGTCGGGGATCTCGTCCCGGCGCGGTGCGTAGCTCTGCGAGATCACCCCGGTGAACACGCCCGTCCGGCCGCCCCGCAGCGCGGCCCGGTCCAGGCCCGCCCGCTCGAACGCCTCCCACGAGGTCTCCAGCAGCAGCCGCTGCTGGGGGTCGGCGGCCAGCGCCTCGCGCGGGCTGATCCCGAAGAGCCCGGCGTCGAACTCCGCGGCGTCGTACAGGAACCCGCCGTGCCGGGTGTAGGTGCGGCCCGGCCGGTCGGGGTCGGGGTCGAAGAGGTCCTCGACGTCCCAGCCCCGGCCGGACGGGAACGCGCCGATGGCGTCGCCGCCCCGCGCCACCAGGTCCCACAGCTCCTCCGGCGTCGTGACGTCGCCGGGGAAGCGGCAGCTCATCGCGACGATCGCGATCGGCGCCGAGTCCCTGTCCTCGGTCTCGCGGATCCGCCGGTGCGCCACCTTCAGGTCGTTCGTCGCCCGCCGGAGATAGGCGCGCAGCTTGTCCGCGTTGCTGGTCTCGTCGTTCACCGGGTGCTCCCGTGGGGTCTGGTGGCGTCAGTCGTCGAGCGAGACGGCCCCGAGACGGCCCCGAGCCGGTCCAGGGCCGAGAAAAGGTCGTCGTCGGAGGCGGGCTCGGGTTCGCCGCCGTCCAGGGGGTCGGCGTCCAGGGCATCGGCGTCCAGGGCGTCAGCGCCGGAGCCGCCCGCCCGGTCGGTCCAGCTCCACAGCAGGGACTGCAGCCGCCGGGTGACCGCGGGACCGGCGTCGTCGCCGGGCGGCAGCCGGTCCAGCTCGGCGGCGATGCGGTCCAGTTCGGCCAGCAGCGCCGCGGATCCCGGGGCCTCGTCGGCGCCGAGCTCGCCCCGCAGGTACGCGGTGACGGCGGCCGGGGTCGGGTGGTCGAACACGAGCGTGGCCGGCAGCCGCAGCCCGGAGGCGGCGTTGAGCCGGTTGCGCAGCTCAACCGAGCCCAGCGAGTCGAACCCGAGCTCCTTGAACGGACGTTCGGCGCCGACGTCGCCCGGAGCCAGCCCCAGCACGGTCGCGGCGTTCGACCTGACCAGGTCGAGGAGCAGCCGGTCGCGTTCGGGCGGGGTCAGCCCGGTGAGCCGTTCGGCCAGTGCCGGACCGGCGGTCGCGGCGACGGCCGCGACCCGGCGGGGAGGCCCTTCGGCCAGCCCGCGCAGCAGCGGCGGCAGCGTGCCGGCCGTGGCGGCGTCCCGCACCGCCGCCGCGTCCACCTTCACCGGGAAGGTCACCGCGGGCTCGGCCGCGAGCGCCGCGTCCAGCAGCGCCAGGGCCTCCCCGGTCGGCAGCGGCAGCATGCCGGTCCTGGCCAGCCGGGCGTGGTCGGCGCCGGTCAGGTGCCGGGTCATGCCGCTGGCCTCGGCCCACAGGCCCCAGGCGAGCGACACGGCGGGCAGGCCCCGCGCGCGCCGCGCCCGGGCGAGCGCGTCGAGCGCCGCGTTGGCGGCGGCGTAGCCGCCCTGCGCCGGGCCGCCGAGCGTCCCAGCGGCCGAGGAGAACAGCACGAACGCGGTGAGGTCCATGTCCCGGGTGAGGTCGTGCAGGTTCCAGGCCGCGTCGACCTTCGGCCGCAGCACCGCGTCCACCCGGTCGGGGGTCAGCGCCTCCACCAGGCCGTCGTCGAGGACGCCCGCGGCGTGCACGACGGCCCCGACCGGGTGCTCGGCGAGCAGCGCCGCCAGGGCGTCCCGGTCGGCGGCGTCGCAGGCCGCGACGGTCACCCGCGCGCCGAGCGCCTCCAGCTCGGCGGACGACTCGGCCGCGCCCGGCGCCTCCGGGCCCCGGCGCCCGATGAGCAGCAGCCGCCGCACGCCGTGCGCGGTGACCAGGTGCCGCGCGACGATCCCGCCGAGGGTGCCGGTGCCGCCGGTGACGAGGACGGTCCCCGCGCCGGACAGCCCGGAGACGGTCAGCGCGAGCTTGCCGACGTGCCGGGCCTGGGAGAGGAACCGCAGCGCCTCGGGCGCCCGCCGGACCTCGTAGGCGGTGACCGGCAGGGGGGCGAGCGTCCCGTCGGCGAAGAGCGGGTGCAGCTCGTCGAGCATCTCGGCGATCCGGTCGGGTCCGGCCGACATCAGGTCGAACGCCCGGTAGACCACCCCCGGGTGCGCGGCGGCGATCGCGTCGGCGTCCCGGACGTCGGTCTTGCCCATCTCCAGGAACCGGCCGCCTCGCGGCAGCAGCCGTAGCGAGGCGTCCACGTACTCCCCGGAGAGGGAGTTCAGGACGACGTCGACGCCCCCACCGCCGGTCGCCTCCAGGAACTTGGCGGCGAAGTCCAGGCTCCGCGACGAGGCGATGTGCTCGTCGTCGGGTCCGAGCGAGCGCAGCACGTCCCACTTGCCGGGGCTGGCCGTCGCGAACACCTCCACGCCCCAGTGCCGGGCCAGCCGCAGCGTCGCCATGCCGACGCCGCCGGTCGCGGCGTGCAGCAGCAGCCGCTCGCCGGGCCTGATCCCGGCCAGGTCGACCAGGCCGAGGAAGGCGGTCAGGTAGACCACGGAGACCGCCGCGGCCTCCGCGAACGTCCAGCCGTCCGGGATCCGCGCCAGGTACCGCTGGTCGGTGACGGCCAGCGGCCCGGCGCCGCCGGGGAACAGGCCCATGACCGGGTCCCCGGGCGCCACCCGCGTCACGCCGGGCCCCGCCTCCAGGACGATCCCGGCCGCCTCCCCGCCGATCTCGGCCTCCAGGGGGTAGAGGCCCAGCGCGATCAGCGCGTCCCGGAAGTTGAGGCCCGCCGCGCGCACCCCCACCCGGACCTGCCCCGCCTCCAGCGGCTCCAGAACCTCCGGGCAGGGCAGCAGCGCCAGGTTCTCCAGGGTGCCCGCGGCGGTGACGCCCAGCCGCCAGGCCGCCGTCCCGGCGGGCGGGACGAGTCGGTCGCCGGTGCTCACGCGGGCGAGCGCCGGGACGGTCGGGTCCTCCCCGTGCAGGGCGATCTGGTCCTCGCCACGGGACAGTGCCGCGACCACGACCTCGTCGGAGGGATCCGGCGTTCCGGGGGGCAGGTCCAGCAGTGCGAAGCGGCCCGGGTTCTCCGTCTGCGCCGAGCGCACCAGGCCCCACACGGCCGCGCCCGCCGGGTCGGGATCCCGGTCGCCGGTCGCGCCGTGCGTGACCAGCACCAGCTTGGACGCCGCGGCACGCGGGTCGGCCGCCCACTCCTGGACGAGGGCCAGCGCGCGGTGCACGGCCGAGCGCACGGCGTCCGGGGTGTCCCCGGCCGGGAGGTCCGCGAGCACGAGGTCGGGCGGACCTTCCGCGAGTACGGCGGCGAGGTCTTCGCCCGCGGTGAGCCGCGTCCATGACGGTGGCTCGTCGGCCGGAGCCGTGATGACGGGCCGCCACTCCAGTTGGAGCAGCGGTGCTGCGCCGGACGGCGCGGGCACCGGCCCTCCGGCGGGGAGCGGGCGGGTCGCCAGCGAGTCGACGGTGAGGACGGGCCCGCCCGCCGGGTCGGACACCGCCAGCGCGACCGCGTCGCCGGATCGGGTGATCCGCACCCGGACGGCGGTCGCGCCGACCGCGTGCAGCCGCACGCCCGTCCAGGAGAACGGCAGCCGGACCGGGTCCGCGCCGTCCCGGTCGAGCGCGTCCAGCGGGAGCGCGTGGAGGGCGGCGTCGAGCAGGGCCGGGTGCAGGCCGAACCCGGCGGTCCGGTCCCGCAGGTCCTCGGGGAGGACGGCCTCGGCGTAGAGGTCGTCGCCGTCCCGCCACGCCGCGGCGAGCCCCTGGAAGGCGGGGCCGTAGCCGTATCCGGCGGCGGTGAGCCGGTCGTAGGCGTCGGCGACCGGCACGGGGACGGCGCCGGGCGGAGGCCAGGCCGCCGGGCCGGGGCCGGGCGGCTCCGGGGTTCCCGGGGCGAGGGTTCCGGAGGCGTGCCGCGTCCACGCGCCGTCGGCCGGACGGGCGTGCACCGCGACCGGCCGCCGTCCCGACCCGTCGGCCTCGCCCACCACCACCTGGACCTGGACGGCGCCCTCGGCGCGCAGCGGCAGCGGAGCCTCGACCGTCAGTTCCTCGACCTCCCCGCAGCCGGTCCGGTCGGCCGCGTGCAGGGCCAGCTCCAGCAGCGCCGTGCCGGGCAGCAGCACCGTTCCGCCGACGGCGTGGTCGGCCAGCCAGGCGTGACCCGCCACTGACAGGCGTCCGGTGAGGATCGTGCTCGCGCCGTCGGCCGCCGGGACGGCCGCGCCGAGCAGTTCGTGCTCCGCCGGGTCGAGACCCGCGGCGGTGAGGTCGCCCGCGCCGCCGCCGTCGATCCAGTGGCGGCGGCGCTGGAACGGATAGGTCGGCAGCGCGACCGTCGCCGCGCCGTAGGTGCCGAGCAGCGCGGGCCAGTCGACGGACGCGCCCCGCGTCCACGCTTCGGCGACCGAGAGCGCGAACCTCAGCCGCCCGCCCTCGCCGCGGCGCAGCGACCCGACCGTGGCCGCCGCCGCGCCCGCGTCCTCGACGGTGTCCTGGACCGCCGCCCCGAGCACCGGATGCGGAGCGGTCTCGACGAACAGCCCGTGCCCGTCGGCCAGCAGCGCCCGGACGGCCCGGTCCAGCTCGACGGTCTCGCGCAGGTTCCGGTACCAGTACGCGGCGTCGAGCTCCGCGCCGTCCAGCGCCTCGCCGGTCACCGTCGACAGGAACAGCGTCTCCGCCGGGCGGGGCGCGATGTCCCCGAGCTCCGCGATCAGCTCGTCGCGGACGGTCTCGACCTGGGCGGAGTGCGAGGCGTAGTCCACCGCGATCCGGCGGGCCCGTACTCCCTCGGCCTCCCACTGCTCCAGCAGCTCGGCGAGCGCCGCCGAGTCGCCGGACACGACCGTGGCGGCGGGCCCGTTGACGGCCGCGACGCCCACGCCGGTGCCCGCGACCCGCTCGCGGACCGTCCCGGCGGGCAGCGCGACCGAGGCCATGCCGCCCCCGCCCGCCAGCCGGGTCAGCAGCCGGCTGCGCACGGCGACCACCCGGGCCGCGTCCTCCAGCGACAGGGCGCCGGCCACGCACGCCGCCGCGATCTCGCCCTGCGAATGCCCGACGACGGCCGACGGCCGCACCCCCGCGGCCCGCCACGCCTCCGCCAGCGCGACCATCACCGCGAACAGCGCGGGCTGCACCACGTCGACCCGGTCCAGCGGCGGGGCGCCCGGCGTTCCGCGCAGCACGTCGACCAGCGACCAGCCGGTGTGCGGCGCCAGCGCCTCGGCGCAGGCCAGCAGCCGCTCGCGGAACACCTCGTGGGTGTCGAGCAGGTCGACCGCCATGCCCTCCCACTGCGAGCCCTGGCCGGGGAACACGAACGCGACCCTGCCGACGTCGGTGGCCGCGCCCTCGACCAGGCCGGGCGCGGTTTCGCCCGCCTCCAGCGCGGCCAGCGCCCGCCGCAGGCCGTCCCCGTCTTCCGCCACGGCGACCGCGCGGTGCTCGAACGCCGCGCGGGTGGTGGCCAGCGAGTGTCCGGCCGCGTACGCCTCGGGCCCGTCCGCCGGGAGGTCGCGCAGCCGTCCCGCCGCGGCGCGCAGGGCGGCGCCGCTCTTGGCGGAGAACGGCCAGGCCACCGGCCCCGTCCCGGTAGCGGCGACATGCTCTGCCGTCTCGGGTGCCTGTTCGATGACGATGTGTGCGTTGGTGCCGGAGATGCCGAAGGAGGAGACGGCGGCGCGGCGTGGACGGTCGGTGTCGGGCCAGGGCTGGGCTTCGGCGAGGAGCTGGATCCCGGAGTCGTCCCAGGGGACATGGGATGTGGGCGTGTCGACGTGGAGGGTTGCCGGGAGTGTGCGGTGCTGGATGGCGAGGATGGTCTTGATGATTCCGGCGACGCCTGCGGCGGCTTGGGTGTGGCCGAGGTTGGATTTGATGGAGCCGAGCCAGAGGGGTCGGTCGGGGTCGCGTTCGCGGCCGTAGGTGTTGATGAGGGCTTGGGCTTCGATTGGGTCGCCGAGGGTGGTGCCGGTGCCGTGTGCTTCGACTGCGTCGATGTCGGCTGGTGTGAGGCCCGCGTCGGTGAGTGCGGTGTGGATGACTCGTTCTTGGGACGGCCCGTTGGGCGCGGTCAGTCCGTTGCTCGCACCGTCCTGGTTGATCGCCGAGCCGCGGATGAGCGCCAAGACCCGGTGGCCGTTGCGCTGAGCGTCGGAGAGCCGCTCCAGCAGGAGCAGCCCGGCGCCTTCGCTCCAAGCGGTGCCGTCAGCGGTGTCGGCGAACGCCTTGCACAGACCGTCCGGCGCCAGCCCACGCTGCCGACTGAACTCGATGAACGTCGTAGGGGTGGCCATCACCGTCGCGCCGCCCGCCAGCGCGAGTTCCACCTGCCCGGACCGCAGAGCCTGGCAGGCCAGGTGGGTCGCGACCAGCGAGGACGAGCAGGCCGTGTCGATGGTGATGGCGGGGCCTTGGAGGCCGAGGGTGTAGGCGATGCGGCCTGAGGCGACGCTGGGCGCGTTGCCGGTGCTGAGGTAGCCCTCGTAGTCGGCGGGTGTCGCGTGGAGGCGGGCGGCGTAGTCGCCGTACATGATCCCCGTGTAGACGCCGGTCGCGGTGCCGCCGAGGCCGGTGGGGTCGATGCGGGCGTTCTCGATCGCCTCCCAGGCGGTCTCCAGGAGGAGCCGCTGCTGGGGGTCGATGGCGGCGGCCTCGCGCGGGCCGATGCCGAAGAAGGCCGGGTCGAACGCGTCGGCGTCGTGGAGGAAGCCGCCCTTGCGGGTGTAGCTGGTGCCGGGGTGGTCGGGGTCGGGGTGGTAGAGCCGGTCGAGGTCCCAACCTCGGTTGGCGGGCAGGTCGGTGATGGTGTGTTCGCCACGGGCGAGGAGGTCCCAGAGCTGTTCGGGGGCGGCGATCTCGCCGGGGTAGCGGCAGGCCATCCCGACCACGGCGATCGGCTCGTCCGCGGCGACGGCGGTCTTGACCTCGCCGCGCTCCCGGCGGCCGAGGAGCGCGTCCCACAGGTGGTCGGCCAGCGCCTCGGGCGTCGGATGGTCGAACACCAGGGAGGCGGGCAGGTCGAGGCCGGTCGCGGTGGTCAGCCGGTTGCGCAGCTCCAGCCCGGTCAGCGAGTCGAACCCCAGGTCCACGAACGGCCTGGCTGCGGGGATCGTGTCGGGCTTCGGGTGCCCGAGCACGGTCGCCACCTGGGCACGGACCGTCCGCAGCACGAGGCGGCGCTGTTCTTCGGACGGCAGCCCGGCCAGGGCCGGAGCCGAGACCGATCCGGCCGCCGCGGTCTGCCGTCGCGTCGGCGCGCGGACCAGGCCGCGCAGCAGCGGCGGAGCGTCGCGGACGGCGCCGAGCGCGAGGTCGGCGGGCACGGTCACGGCCCGGCCGGACGCGAGCGCCGCGTCGAACAGCCGCAGCCCGAGTTCGGTGGAGAGCGGCGTGACACCGGTCCGCGCGATGCGCGCCCGGTCGGCCCGGCCGAGCCCGCCGGTCATCCCGCCGTCCTCGGCCCATGGCCCCCACGCCAGCGAGGCGGCCGGGAGGCCCCGGGCGCGGCGGTGCGCGGCGAGCCCGTCGAGGTAGGCGTTGGCGGCGGCGTAGGCGCCCTGCCCGGCGGAGCCGAGCGTCCCGGCCAGGGAGGAGAACAGCACGAAGGCGCGCAGGTCGAGGTCGCGGGTCAGCTCGTGCAGGTGCCGGGCGGCGTCGGCCTTGGGCCGCAGCGCCTTCGCCAGGTCCGCCGGGGCGAGCCGGGCGAGGGTGGTGTCGGCGAGGACCCCGGCGGCGTGCACGACGGCGGTGAGCGGCCGGTCGGCCGGGATCGAGGCGAGCAGTGCGGCGAGGGCCTCCCGGTCGGCGGCGTCGCAGGCCGCGATCGTGGCCTCGGCGCCCAGCTCGGCCAGCTCGGCGCGCAGCCGCGCGGCAGCCTCGGCGTCCGGCCCTCGGCGGCTGGTCAGCAGCAGGTGGCGGACGCCGTGCGCCGCCGCGAGATGACGGGCGACGAGCCCGCCGAGCAGGCCGGTGCCGCCGGTGACGAGCACGGTCCCGCCCGGGTCGAGTTCTGCGGCGGCGGGCTCGGCCGTGACGCGGGTGAGCCGGGGCACACGAAACTCGCCGTCGCGCAGCGCGAGTTGCGGTTCTCCGGTGGACAGGGCCGCGCCGAGCAGGCCGGACGGCACCGGCAGGCCGGACGGCACCGGCTCGCCGGTGTCTTCGGCGTCCAGCAGCACGAACCGGCCGGGGTGCTCGGTCTGCGCCGTCCGCACCAGTCCCCAGACCGCCGCGCCCGCCGGGTCGGTGACGTCGTCGGTGACGGATCCGCGGGTGAGGACGACCAGCGGCCCGGCGGGCGGCGGATCCTGCGCGATCCGGTCCTGGAGGATCCGCAAGGTGTCGGCGACGATCTCGTGCGCATCGTCCCCCGACGGCTCGACGACCTCCACCCGCGTTTCGGCCTCGGCGGTCCGGGCGGTGATGGCCTGCCAGTCCACGGCGAACAGCGGCAGGGAACGCCGCGCGGCCAGCCGTTCCCGGGACACCGGCCGCGTGGTGAGTGATCCGACGGACGCGACGGGCGTCCCGGCGGCGTCGCGGATGTCGAGCGACACCGCGTCCGGGCCGGTCGGCGACAACCGCACCCACAGGTCGCCTGCCCCGGTGGCGTGGAGCGCCGCGTCCCGGAAGGAGAACGGGACGCGCGGCCCGTCGGCCTCGTCGACGGCCAGGATCGCGGCGTGCAGGCAGGCGTCGAGCAGCGCGGGGCTCAGCCCGGGCCACTCCGGCGTCTCGCCGGGCGGCTGGATCCGCGCGTACACCTCCGAGCCGTGCCGCCATGCCGCCCGCACGCCCTGGAACGAGGGGCCGTAGGACAGTCCCGCGTCGGCGAGCCGCTCGTACAGGTCGTCGACGGGCAGCGGGACGGCCCCTTCGGGCGGCCACGCCGCCGGGCCAGACGCGGCGGACGGCGCTCCCACGTCCAGCCGACCGGTCGCGTACCGCGTCCAGGGCTCGTCGTCGTCGGCGGCGTCTGCGGCGCGCGCATAGACGCCGATGGAGCGTCGCCCGTCCTGGTCGGCCTCCCCGACCCGCACCTGGAGGAGCACCGCGCCGCCGTCGGGCGGCACGAGCGGCGCCTCCAGCGTCAGCTCCGCGACGCCGCCCGCCCCGGCGCGGTCGGCGGCCAGGAGCGCCAGCTCCAGGAGGACGGCGCCGGGCACCACGGCGGCGCCCAGCACGGTGTGGTCGTCCAGCCAGGGGTGCGCGTCGCGCGACAGCCGTCCGGTGAGCAGGTGGCCGTCGCCGTCCGCCAGGGCGACGGCCGCGCCGAGCAGCGGGTGGTCGGTCGCACTCAGACCCACCGCGGCCACGTCCGCGACGGCGGGGGCGTCCAGCCAGTACCGCTCCCGCTGGAACGGGTAGGTCGGCAGCGGCACCGGCCGTCCCGGCGGCAGCACCTGGCGCCAGTCCACCGGCACGCCCCGCACGTGCAGGGCGGCCAGCGCCTCGATCACCGCGACCGGCTCGGGCCGGTCGCGCCGGAGCGCGGCCACGATCGGCGGCGTGTCCGGCTCGGCGGCCAGCGGGGCGAGCGCGGCGTCCGGGCCGATCTCGACGGCCGTGGCGACGCCCGACGCGCGCGCGGCGCGCAGCGCGTCGCCGAAGCGGACGGCCTCGCGCAGGTGCCTGGCCCAATAGTCGGGAGACCGAAGCTGCTCGGCCGTGGCCCGCTCCCCGGTCACGTTCGACAGCACGGGAATGACCGGCGGCCGGAACTCCAGACCGGCGGCGACCAGCCGGAACTCCTCCAGCACGCCGTCCATGTGCGCCGAGTGGAAGGCGTGCGAGACGTTCAGCCGCCGGGTGCGCCTGCCGAGCCCGGACCAGTGCTCCGCGATCGCCAGCACCGCGTCCTCGTCGCCGGACACCACCGTGGCGGCGGGGCCGTTCACGGCCGCGACGTCCGCGCCGGCGGTGAGGGCGGCCCGGACCTCGTCCTCGGACGCCTGGACCGCCGCCATCGCGCCGCCTGCGGGCGCCGACTGCATCAGCCGTCCCCGCGCGGCCACCAGCGCGCACGCGTCGGGAAGGGACAGCACGCCCGCAGCGTGCGCGGCGGTCAGCTCGCCGATCGAGTGGCCGGCGAGCACCTTCGGCTGGACGCCCCAATGGTCGAGCAACCGGTACAGGGCCGTCTGGAACGCGAACAGCGCGGCCTGGGTGTAGCGGGTCTGGTCGAGGAGGGCGGCGTCCGGCGTGCCCGCGGCGGCGAACATCACCTCGCGCAGCGGCCGGTCGAGGTGGGCGTCGAGCGACCCGGCCACCTCGTCGAGCGCGTCGGCGAACACCGGGAACGCCGCGTGCAGCCCGCGCCCCATGCCGGGCCGCTGGCTGCCCTGCCCGGAGAACAGGAAGGCCGGCCGTCCGGGACGGACGGTCCCCACCAGCGTCCCGTCGCCGGGCTCGTCCCGGCCGAGCGCCGCCAGCCCGTCCAGCAGCGCCGCCCGGTCGGCGCCGACGACCGCGGCCCGGTGCTCCAGCCCGGCCCGGCCGGTGGCCAGCGCGAACGCCACGTCGGCGGGGTCGGCCCCCGGGTCGGCCGACACCCGGTCGTGCAGGCGCCGGGCCAGCTCCCGCAGCGCCGCCGGTGTCCCGGCCGACAGCAGCCACGGCGTCGCCGCCGGGGCGGTCCCGGCCCGCTCGTCCGCCGCGGGGTCCTCCGCCGGAGCCTGCTCGACGATCACGTGCGCGTTGGTGCCGCTGATCCCGAACGACGACACCCCGGCGCGCCGTGCCCGGCCCGTCTCCGGCCACGGGACGGCCTCGGTGAGCAGCGCGACGCCGTCCGCGCTCCAGCCGACGTCCGGGGCGGGCTCGCCGACGTGCAGGGTCGGAGGCAGGAGTCCGTGCCGGATCGCCATCACCGTCTTGATGACCCCGGCGACGCCCGCCGCCGCCTGCGCGTGCCCGATGTTGGACTTGACCGAGCCGAGCCACAGCGGACGCCCGCCGGGCCGGTCCCCGCCGAAGGCGCGGATCAGGGCGTGCGCCTCGATCGGATCGCCGAGGGCGGTGCCGGTGCCGTGCGCCTCGACCGCGTCCACCTCGCCGGGTCGCAGTCCCGCGTCCTCCAGGGCCCGCGCGATGACCCGCTCCTGGGCCGGTCCGTTGGGCGCGGTGAGGCGGCTGCTGGCGCCGTCCTGGTTGACCGCCGTGCCGCGCACGACGGCCAGGACCGGGTGGCCGTTGCGCCGCGCGTCCGACAGCCGCTCCAGCAGGAGCAGCCCGGCGCCCTCGCCCCAGCCGGTGCCGTCCGCCTGCGCGGAGAACGCCTTGCACCGGCCGTCGGGGGACAGCCCGCGCTGGCGGCTGAACTCCACGAACGTGTTCGGGGTGGCCATCACGGTCACCCCGCCCGCCAGCGCCAGCCGGCACTCGCCGCGGCGCAGCGCCTGCACGGCCAGGTGCAGCGCGACCAGCGACGACGAGCACGCCGTGTCGACCGAGACGGCCGGGCCCTCCAGGCCGAAGGTGTAGGCGATCCGGCCCGAGGCGACGCTCGGGGCGCTGCCGGTCCCGACGTAGCCCTCGAACGCCGGGGGGATGGGCCGGATCCGCGCGGCGTAGTCGTCGTACATCACGCCGGTGAACACGCCGGTGGCGGTGCCGTGCAGCGCCGCCGGATCGATCCCGGCGCGTTCGAAGGACTCCCAGGCCAGCTCCAGCAGGAGCCGCTGCTGCGGGTCGACGGTCAGCGCCTCCCGCGGGCTGATGCCGAAGAACTCGGGGTCGAACCGGTCGGCGTCGTGCAGGAACCCGCCCGCCCGGGAGATGGACGTGCCGGGATGGTCGGGGTCCGGGTCGTACAGCCGGTCCAGGTCCCAGCCGCGGTTGGCGGGGAACGCGCCGATCGCGTCCGTCCCCGCCGCGACCAGCTCCCACAGCTCCTCGGGGGAGGCGACGTCGCCGGGGTAGCGGCAGGCCATCGCGACGATCGCGACCGGCTCGGTGCGCTCGGACTCCATCAGGCGGATCCGCTCGCGGGCCGCGTGCAGGTCGAGCGTGACCCGCTTGAGGTAGTCGCGGAGTCGTCCGTCATTCGCCATGTGATGTCAGTCCTCGTCGATCCTCGGCGCCGGTCTCGGCGCCGAACTCCCGGTCGATGAAGTCGAAGATCTCGTCGTCGGAGGCGGAGTCGAGCCGCTCGGTCAATTCGGCGGCGGGTTCGGGGGCGGCCGGTGCGAGCCGGTCGAGCAGGTCGCCCAGCCGGGCCGCGAGCTGTGCGCGCAGGTCCTCGGGCAGGTCGTGCAGACCCTCTTCGAGCCTGTCGAGGTCGGACAGCGGCGACGGGCGCGGGCCGCCGGGGGCGGAGTCCAGCTCCCCGAGGACGAACTCGGCCAGCGCGTCGGGTCTCGGGTGGTCGAAGACCACCGTGGCGGGCAGCCGCAGCCCGGTCGCCACGTCGAGCCGGTTGCGCAGCTCCACCGCCGTGAGGGAGTCGACGCCCATGTCCTGGAAGCCCCGGCCGCGGTCGACCGTGTCCGGCGCGGCGTGCCCCAGCACCTCGGCGACCTTCGCCAGGACCAGGGCGGTGACGGCGTCGCGCCGCTCGGGGGCGGGCAGCTCGCGCAACCGCCCAGTGCGCGGCTCGCCTTCGGATTCGCGCCTCCGGGAACGGGTGAGTTCGCGGAGCAGCCGCCCGCTGAACCCGGCCGCGATCGGCGCGGGCCGGTCCGAGCCGAGCGCCGCGTCGAGGAGGCGGAGCGCTTCGTCGTCGGCGAGCGGTCGCAGGCCCGTTCGCTCCAGTCGTTTCCGGTCGGTGGCGTCGAGTTGGGCGGTGATGGTGCTGGTCGTCTGCCACAGGCCCCAGGCGATGGACGTGGCGGGCAGTCCTCGCTGGTGGCGGTGGCGGGCGAGGGCGTCGAGGAAGGAGTTGGCGGCGCTGTAGTTGCCCTGACCGGGGTTCCCCAGGGTGGCGGCGACGGAGGAGAACAGGACGAACGCCTGGAGAGGGAGGTGCTGGGTGAGTTGGTGGAGGTTCCAGGCGGCGTCGGCTTTGCCGGTCAGAACGGTGCGGAGGTGGTCGGCGGTGAGGTGGGTGAGGGTGGCGTCGTCGGTGGTGCCTGCGGCGTGGACGACGGCGCTCAGCGGTCGGTCTGGGGGGATGGTGTCGAGGAGGGCGTTCAGGGCGCCGGGGTCTGCGGCGTCGCAGGCTGCGATGGTGACTCGGGCGTCGAGTGCGGTGAGTCCGGCGTGGAGTTCGCGGGCGCCGGGTGCTTCGGGGCCGGAGCGGCTGATGAGCAGTAGGTCGCGGACGCCGTGGTGGGCGATGAGGTGGCGTGCGGTGAGCTCGCCGAGGGTGCCGGTGCCGCCGGTGATCAGGACCGTCCCGTCCAGTACGGGCGGCCCACCGTCGGGGGACGGCACGGGGGCCAGCACGGGCGCGTGGCAGCGGCCGTCGCGGACGGCCACGTCCGGTTCACCGCAGGCCAGGGCGTCGGTGACGCTCCGCAGGGACGCCTCTGTCCCGTCGAGGTCCACCAGGACGAACCGGCCGGGATGCTCCGACTGAGCCGAGCGCACCAGGCCCCGCACGGCCGCCGCCACGGGGTTCCCCGCCGTGGCGTCGCGCGTGACGACGGCGAGCGGAACATCGTCGAACCGGTCGTCGGCCAGCCAGCCCTGGAGCAGTTCCAGGGCCTGACGCGTGCTGTCGTGCGCGGCCCGCGCCGGGTCGTCGCCGATCGGGGCGGGGAACACGGCAAGGGCGATCTCCAGGGCCGCCGCCGCCAGCGAGTCCTGGTCGGGATGAGCCTCCAGGCCGAGTCCCAGCGTGTCGTCGCCGAGGACCAGCGCCCGGGGGGCGGGCCGGGACGCGGGCGGCACCGGGCGCCACACCTGTTCCAGCGGCCCGGTGCCGGACTCCCGGAGCCGCGCGGGATCGACCGCGCGGACCGCGATCGACCCGACCGTCGCGACCGGGGTTCCGTCCGGGGCCGTGAACGTCAGAGCGGCCTTGTCACCGCCGTCGCGGACGACCCGGACGCGTACGTCGGTGTGCCCGGCGGAGCGAAGCTTGACGCCGGTCCAGGCGAACGGGAGGCGGAGTTCGTCGTCCTCCGCCTCCACCGCGAGGAGGTGGAGGGCGGCGTCCAGCAGTACCGGATGCAGGGCGAAGCCGTCCCGCGCCGCGTCCGGAACGCGGACCTCGGCGTGGAGTTCGCCGCCCAGCCGCCAGGCGGCGCGCAGCCCCTGGAAGGCCGGTCCGTAGTCGTAGCCGCGCTCGGCCAGCCGGGCGTACAGGCCGTCGACGTCGACCGGATCGGCGCCCGGCGGCGGCCACGCGGCGGACGGCACGGGTTCGGGGGGCACGGGTCCGGGGGGTGCGGCTTCGGTCGGCGCGGCGGACAGGTGGCCGGTCGCGTGGCGGATCCAGCCGCCGTCGCCCCGCGAGTGCACGTCGAACGAGCGGCGGCCCGCCTCGTCGGGGGCGCCGACGGCGACCTGGATCCGGACGCCCTCCGCAGGCAGGACGAGCGGCGCCTCAAGCGTCAGCCCGCCCAGCTCCTCCCCGTCCAGCCGCGCGCCCGCGGCCAGGGCGAACTCGGCGAACGCGGCGCCCGGCAGCAGCACCGTCCCGTCGATCGCGTGATCGGCCAGCCAGGGCCGGGTCGCGGCGGAGATCCGGCCGGTGTAGGTGACGGACCCGTCCGGGGCGGGCACGGCCGCGTCGAGCAGCGGATGCCCGGTCGGGTCGAGGCCCGCGGTCGCGACGTCCCCGGCCGGGGCGGTCGCGTCGAGCCAGTAGCGGGCGTGCTCGAACGGGTAGGTGGGCAGGGCGACCGTCCGGGCCGGGCCGATGAGCGCGGGCCAGTCCACCGCCGCGCCGCGGGCGTGCAGGCGCGCCAGCGCGGTGACGAACGAGCGGGTCTCGGGCCGGTCGCGGCGCAGCGTCGGCACCGCGTCGGCGCCGCCGTCGAGGGTCTGCCGGACCGCCGGGGTGAGGACGGCGTCGGAGCCGAGCTCCACCAGCGTCGTCACGCCCTGCTCGGCGAGCGCGGCGACGCCGTCGGCGAACCGCACCGTCCCCCTCGCGTGCTCGGCCCAGTAGTCCGGATCGGTGAACCGGTCGCCGGTCCGCCCGGTGAGGTTGGAGACCAGCGGGATCTTCGGCGGGCCGTGCTCCAGCGTGCGCGCGACCTCGCGCAGCTCGCCCAGCACCGGGTCCATCAGCGGGGAGTGGAAGGCGCGGCCGACGTTCAGCCGCCGGGTGCGGCGACCGCGCTCCGCCCAGAGCCGCGCCGCCTCCTCGGCCGCCTCCGGGTCACCGGAGATCACCACCGCCCCAGGCGCGTTGACCGCGGCGATGGACAGCCGGTCGGTATACGCGGCCAGGGTCTCGGCGACCTCCTCCTCGGACGCGCCGATGCCGACCATGGCGCCGGGCCGTGAGTCCTGCATGAGCCGGGCGCGGATGGTGATGAGGACGGCCGCGTCTTCGAGGGACAGCACGCCCGCGAGGTGGGCGGCGGTCAACTCGCCGATCGAGTGCCCGAGCAGCGCGTGCGGCTCGGGACCGTAGGAGGTGGTCAGCCGGTAAAGGGCCGTCTGGAAGGCGAACAGCGCGGGCTGGGTGTAGAGGGTCTGGTCGACCTCCGGGCCGTCGCCGAACATGACGTCCCGGAGCGGGACGTCCAGGTGCGGGTCGAACGCCGCGCAGGTCTCGTCCAGCGCCTCGGCGAACGCCGGGAAGTCCGCGTACAGCTCGCGTCCCATGCCGGGCCGCTGGGAACCCTGCCCCGGGAAGAGGAACGCGACCTTTCCTTCACGCGCGGTGTCCTGGACGATCTGCGGCGGAGACTCGCCGGCGGCGAGCGACCGTAGACCGTCGAGGAACTCTTCCCTGTCGGACGCCACGATCGCGGCCCGGTGGTCCAACGCCGCGCGGGTCGTCGCCAGGGACAGCCCCGCGTCGACCGGGTCCAGCTCGGGGGCGGCCTGGACGAAGTCGTGCAGCCTGACGGCCTGCGTGCGCAGCGCGGTCTCCGTCCGCGCGGACAGCAGCCACGGGATCGGCCGCGAGGTCCGCTCGCCTTCGGGCCGCTCTGCCGTCTCGGGTGGTTGCTCGATGACGATGTGGGCGTTGGTGCCGGAGATGCCGAAGGAGGAGACGGCGGCGCGGCGTGCGCGGTCGGTGTCGGGCCAGGGTTGGGCTTGAGCGAGGAGTTGGACGCCGGAGTCGTCCCAGTTGATGTGGGGGCTTGGGGCATTGACGTGCAGGGTTTGGGGGAGCGTCCGGTGCCGGATGGCGAGGATCATCTTGATGATTCCGGCGACGCCTGCGGCGGCTTGGGTGTGGCCGAGGTTGGATTTGATGGATCCGAGCCAGAGGGGTCGGCCTGTGGGGCGTTGGCGGCCGTAGGTGTTGATGAGGGCTTGGGCTTCGATGGGGTCGCCGAGGGTGGTGCCGGTGCCGTGTGCTTCGACGGCGTCGATGTCGTTGGGTGTGAGACCGGCGTCGGTGAGGGCGGTGTGGATGACTCGTTCTTGCGACGGGCCGTTGGGCGCGGTCAGTCCATTGCTCGCGCCGTCCTGGTTGACGGCCGTGCCCCGGATGACGGCGAGGATGGGATGACCGTTGCGCTGGGCGTCGCTGAGCCGTTCCAAGAGGAGTAGTCCGGCGCCTTCGCTCCAGGTGGTGCCGTCGGCGGTGTCGGCGAACGGTTTGCACAGGCCGTCGGGGGCCAGCCCGCGCTGTCGGCTGAACTCGATGAACGTGGCGGGTGTGGCCATGACGGTGGCGCCGCCCGCCAGCGCGAGGTCGGTCTGCCCGGAGCGGAGCGCCTGGCAGGCGAGGTGGGTGGCGACCAGCGACGATGAGCAGGCGGTGTCGACCGAGATCGCCGGGCCCTGCAGGCCGAGGGTGTAGGCGATGCGCCCCGAGGCGACGCTGGGCGCGCTGCCAGTGCTGAGGTAGCCCTCGACCGGGGTGGACGTTCCGGTGGCATGGAGGCGGGCCGCGTAGTCGGCGTACATGATGCCGGTGAAGACGCCGGTGGCCGTCCCCGCGAGGGTGGTGGGGTCGATCTGGGCCTTCTCGATGGCTTCCCAGGCGGTTTCGAGCAGGAGTCGCTGCTGGGGGTCGATGGCGGTCGCCTCGCGTGGGCTGATGCCGAAGAAGGCGGGGTCGAAATGGTCGGCGTCGTGGAGGAAGCCGCCCTTGCGGGTGTAGCTGGTGCCGGGGTGGTCGGGGTCGGGGTGGTAGAGCCGGTCGAGGTCCCAGCCCCGGCCGGTGGGGAAGTCGGTGACGGCGTGCCGACCTTGGGCGAGGAGGTCCCAGAGCTGTTCAGGGGTGGCGATCTCGCCGGGGTAGCGGCAGGCCATCCCGATCACCGCGATCGGCTCGTCCGGCCGACCAGACGCGACGTGGGTCGTGGGGGCGTGCCGCGTGCCGGTGAGTTCGGCGTCCAGATGGGCGGCGAGCGCGGCGGGCGTGGGGTGGTCGAACACCAGGGATGCGGGCAGGCCGAGGCCGGTCGCGGTGGCGAGCCGGTTGCGCAGCTCCAGCCCGGTCAGCGAGTCGAACCCCAGCTCCTCGAAGGACGCCTCGGAGCCGATCGCGCGCGGGTCGGGGTGGGCGAGGACCGCCGCGATCTCGGTGCGGGCCAGGTCGAGCAGCGTCTCGCGGCGGCGTTCCGGCGGCAGGTCGGCGTGGTCGGGCGGGACGGCTTCACGCCGGGGGCGTCGCCTCTGGACGCGTCCCAGCCGGTCGATCGGCGCCCCGACGACGGCCGGGCGGTCCTGGCCGAGCGCCGCGTCCAGCAGGTCCAGTGCCTCTTCGTCGTCCAGCAGCCGCAGGCCCGCGTTTTCGAGCCTTCTGCGGCCGGCGACGTCGAGGCTTCGGGTGATGGCGCTGGTGGTCTGCCACAGGCCCCAGGCGATGGACGTGGCGGGCAGTCCTTGCCGGTGGCGGTGGTGGGCGAGGGCGTCGAGGAAGGCGTTGGCGGCGGTGTAGTTGCCCTGTCCCGGGTTGCCGAGGGCGGCGGCGATGGAGGAGTAGAGGACGAAGGCCCTGAGCGGAAGATGCTGGGTGAGCTGGTGGAGGTTCCAGGCCGCGTCGGCTTTGCCGGTCAGGACGCTGTGAAGCCGGTCGGGGGTGAGGTTGGCGGTGGTCGCGTCGTCGGTGGTGCCCGCGGCGTGGACGACGGCGCGGAGCGGCCGGTCGGGGGGAACGGCGTCGAGCAGGGCGCTCAGCGCATCGGGGTCTGCGGCGTCGCAGGCTGCGATGGTGACGTGGGCGCCGAGCGCGGTGAGTTCGGCGTGGAGTTCGCGGGCGCCGGGTGCTTCGGGGCCGGAGCGGCTGATGAGCAGCAGGTCGCGGACGCCGTGCCGGGTGATCAGGTGGCGTGCGGTGAGCGCGCCGAGAGTGCCGGTGCCGCCCGTGATCAGCACCGTCCCGTCCAGCTCCGGCGCGGGACGGTCGGTGACCGGCAGCCGAGCGACCTCCGGGGCGAGCGCGACCCCGTCGCGGAGCACCAGCTCGGGCCATCCGGACGCGGCGGCCGCCGCGACGGCGGACCGGGAGGCGTCGGTGCCGTCGAGGTCCAGCAGGACGAACCGGCCGGGGTCCTCCGACTGCGCCGAGCGGACGAGCCCGCGGACCGCCGCCGCCGCCAGGTCCGCGACGACGTCGCCCTCCCGCGCCGCCTCGGCCCTCTCGGTGAGCACCACCAGCCAGGACGCCTCCGCGCCCGGCCTCGCGAGCCATTCCTGGAGCAGTCCCAGCACCTGACCGGCCAGCGCGTGCGTCTCCGCGACCGGATCCGCCCCGGGCGAGGCGACGGGCGCGACGACGGGCGCGACGACGGGCGCGACGACGGCGTCCGGCGTTCCCGGCAGCCCCGCGAGCCCGTCCGGCCCGAGGACGACGACCGTGTCGTCCGGCGCGTCGGCGAGCGGCACCGTCGTCCAGACGACGTGCCGGAGCGCGCCGCGACCCGCCGCCCGCGCCAGCCGGTCCGCCCGCACGGGACGCAGCGTCAGCGCGTCGGCGGTGAGCACCGGATCGCCGTCCGGTGTGTGGACCGCGAGCGCGAAGGCGCTCTCCCCGCGCGGGGACAGGCGGACGCGCACCCGGGTGGCTCCGGTGGCGAACACCGACACGCCGGTCCAGGCGAACGGCAGCCGCAGCGGCCCCGCGCCGTCGTCGGCGGCGGGCAGGACGTGCAGGGCGGCGTCGAGCAGGGCCGGGTGGACCGAGTACCGCGCGGTCTCCGTCCCGCCGGGCAGCTCGACCTCGGCATAGAGGTCGCCGCCCCGCCGCCAGGCGCCGCGCAGGCCCTGGAAGGCCGGGCCGTATCCGTAACCGTGGTCGGCCAGCCGCTCGTACACGCCGTCGACCGGCAGTTCGGTCGCGCCCGCCGGGGGCCACTGCGTCAGCGGCTCGGGAGGCGAACCGGCCGCGGTGAGCGCGCCGGTGGCGTGCCGCGTCCACGGCGCGCCGGGCGTGTCCGGGCGCGCGTGCACGGACACCGGCCTGCGCCCGGACGCGTCGGGCGGCCCCGCGACGACCTGGAGCCGCACCGCGCCGGACTCGGGCGGCACGAGCGGCGCCTCCAGCGCCAGCTCCGCGATCCGTTCGAGACCGGTCTCCAGGCCCGCCCGCAGGGCGAGCTCCACAAGCACGGAGGCGGGGAGCAGGGGCGTCCCGGCGACCTCGTGGTCGGCCAGCCAGGACGGCGCCCCCGCGGACAGCCGCCCCGTGAACAGCGTCTCGTCCTGCCCGGCGACCTGGAGGGCCGCGCCGAGCAGCGGATGGCCCGTCTCCGCCAGCCCCAGCCCGGACGGGTCGGAGCCGACCGGGGCGTCCAGCCAGTACCGCGCGCGCTGGAACGGGTAGTTCGGCAGCCGCACGGGACGGCCGGGACGGGTCAGCCCCTCCCAGCGGACCGGCACGCCGCGCACGTGCAGCCCGGCGAGCGCCGCGACCACGCCGGTGGGGGCGTCGAGGCCGCGCGGCGCGGTCGCGACCGCCACGGCGTCGTCACCGAGGACCCGCCGGACGAGCGCGGTCAGCGTCGCGTCGGGACCGAGCTCCAGGCAGGCGCCGACGCCGGCGGCGTCCAGCGCCGCCACACCGTCGGCGAACCGGACGGTGCCGCGCACGTGCCGGGCCCAGTAGTCCGGGTCGGCCAGCTCGTCCGTGGCGATCCCACCGGTCAGGTCGGAGACGATCGGCACCTCCGGCGGGCGGAGGGTCAGGCGCGCGGCGGTCGCGCGCAGCTCGTCCAGGACCGGGTCCATGTGCGCCGAGTGGAAGGCGCGGCCCACCGCCAGCCGCCGGACGCGGTGCCCGCGCTCCTCGAACTCGGCCGCGACCTCGTCCGCGTCCCCGGCGTCGCCGGAGACGACGACCGCGTCCGGCGCGTTGACCGCCGCGACGGCCAGCCCCCGCCCGGCGGCCCGTTCGGCGACCGCGTCCTCGGCGGCGCTGATCGCGATCATGACGCCGGGTGGTGAGTCCTGCATGAGCCGGGCGCGGGTGGTGATGAGCGTGGCCGCGTCTTCCAGGGACAGCACGCCCGCGAGGTGGGCGGCGGTCAGCTCGCCGATCGAGTGCCCGAGGAAGTGCGTCGGGACGATCCCGAAGGAGGTGATCAGCCGGTGGAGCGCGGTCTGGTACGCGAAGAGCGCGGGCTGGGTGTAGACGGTCTGGTCGAGCAGCGCGCCGTCCTCGTCGAACATCACCTCCTGCAGCGGCGTGTCCAGGTGCGGGTCCAGGGCGGCGCACGTCTCGTCCAGGGCCTCGGCGAAGACGGGGAAGTTCTCGTACAGGTCGCGGCCCATCCCGGCGCGCTGCGAGCCCTGCCCGGAGAACAGGAACGCGACGCCGCCCGGACGGCCCGCCGAGCCGCGCACGGCCGCCGCGGTCGTCCGCCCGGAGGCCAGCGCGGCGAGCCCGTCCAGAAGGCCGTCGCGGTCCCCGGCGACCACCGCCGCGCGGTGGTCGAACAGCGCCCGGCCCGTCGCGAGCGCGTGCGCCACCGCCGGGACGTCGGCGCCGGGGTCGTCCTCGACCAGCGCGCGCAGCCGCCGGGCCTGGTCCCGTAGCGCCGCGTCGGACTTGGCGGACAGGACCCACGGCACGGCCGGGACGCGGGCCGCCTCGGGACGCTCTGGTTCCTGCTCGTCGGGTGGTTGTTCGAGGATGACGTGGGCGTTGGTGCCGGAGATGCCGAAGGAGGAGACGGCGGCGCGGCGCGGGCTTTCGGTTTCGGGCCAGGGGCGGGCTTGGGTGAGGAGTCGGACGCCGGAGTCGTCCCAGTCGACGTGGGGGCTTGGCGCGTCGATGTGGAGGCTTTGCGGGAGTCTCCGGTGCCGGAGGGCGAGGATCATCTTGATGATTCCCGCGACGCCCGCGGCGGCCTGCGTGTGCCCGATGTTGGACTTGATGGATCCGAGCCAGAGGGGCTTTTCCGGGTTTCGTCGTTGGCCGTAGGCGTTGATGAGGGCTTGGGCTTCGATGGGGTCGCCGAGGGTGGTGCCGGTGCCGTGTGCTTCGACGGCGTCGATGTCGGCGGCGTTGAGACCGGCGTCGGCGAGCGCGGTGTGGATGACTCGTTCTTGGGACGGGCCGTTGGGCGCGGTCAGTCCGTTGCTCGCGCCGTCCTGATTGACGGCGGAGCCGCGGATGACGGCGAGGATCCGATGGCCGTTGCGCTGAGCGTCCGAGAGCCGCTCCAGCAGGAGCAGCCCGACGCCTTCGGCGAAGCCCGTCCCGTCGGCGGCGGCGGCGAACGGCTTGCACAGGCCGTCGGGGGCCAGCCCGCGTTGCCGGCTGAAGTCGACGAACGTGGCGGGGGTGGCCATGACCGTCACACCGCCCGCCAGCGCGAGCCCGACCTGCCCGGAGCGCAGTGCCTGGCAGGCGAGGTGGGTGGCGACCAGCGACGATGAGCAGGCGGTGTCGACCGAGATCGCCGGACCCTGGAGGCCGAGGGTGTAGGCGACCCGGCCGGACGCCACGCTCCCGTAACTGCCGTTGCCGAGGTATCCCTCGAACTCCTCCGGCACGGAGTGCAGCCGCGACCCGTAGTCGCCGTACATGATGCCGGTGTAGACGCCAGTGGCGGTGCCGCCGAGGCCGGTGGGATCGATGTGGGCGTTCTCGATGGTCTCCCAGGCCGTTTCGAGCAGCAGCCGTTGCTGCGGGTCGATGGTGGCGGCCTCGCGTGGGCTGATGCCGAAGAAGGCCGGGTCGAAGTGGTCGGCGTCGCGCAGGAAGCCGCCCTTGCGGGTGTGGCTGGTCCCGGGGCGTTCCGAGTCGGGATGGAAGAGCCGGTCCAGATCCCAGCCTCGGTCGCCGGGGAAGTCGGCGAGCGCCGTGCCGCCCGCGGCGACGAGGTCCCAGAGATCCTCGGGCGTGGCGACGCCGCCGGGGTAGCGGCAGGCCATCCCGATCACCGCGATCGGCTCGTCTCCGCCGACCGCGGCCTCGACGGCGGGCGCGGCGGCGGGCGCGACGGCGACGTCCCCGAGCAGTCCGCTCTGCAACCGCGCGGCGAGCGCGTCCGGTGTGGGGTGGTCGAACACGAGCGTGGCGGGCAGCCGCAGCCCGGTGGCGGCGGCCAGCCGGTTGCGCAGTTCCACGGCGGTGAGCGAGTCGAACCCGATCTCCTTGAACGGCCGCCCGGCGGCGACCGTCTCCGGCGTCCCGTGTCCGAGGACGGTCGAGGCGTGGGCGCGGACCAGGTCGAGGAGGATGCCGTGGCGTTCCTCCTCCGGCGCGGCCGCCAGCCTGCGGGCGAGCGCGGACGTCCCGTCCTCGGCCGCGTCCGCCGCGCGCGCCCGCCGCGCCGGTGCCCGCACCAGTCCGCGCAGCGGGGCCGCGACGGGCCCGGTTCGCGGCCCGGCGAGGTCGAGCGCCGCCGCGACGGTCACCGGCCGCGCCGTGCCGAGCGCCGCGTCGAGCAGGGCCAGGCCCTGCCCGGTGTCCAGCGGCGCGACGCCGCCGCGCCGCATCCGGGTGCGGTCGGCCCGGCTCATGTGGCCGGTCATCCCGCTGGCCTCGTCCCAGAGGCCCCAGGCGATGGACGTCGCGGGGAGCCCCTGTTCCCGGCGGTGGTGGGCGAGGGCGTCGAGGAAGGCGTTGGCGGCCGTGTATCCGCCCTGGCCCGGACTGCCGAGTGTGCCGGTGACGGAGGAGTAGAGGACGAAGGCCCTGAGCGGAAGGTGCCCGGTGAGGCGGTGGAGGTGCCAGGCGGCGTCGGCCTTGGCGCCCAGGGCGGCGTCGAGGTGGCTGGGGGTGAGGTTGGCGATGGTGGCGTCGTTGAGGGTCCCCGCAGTGTGGACGATCGCGGTGAGCGGACGGTCGGCGGGGACGGAGTCGAGGAGATCGGCCAGGGCGTCGGGATCGCCGACGTCGCAGGCGGCGATGTGAACGGTCGCCCCGAGGGCGGTCAGTTCGTCGGCGAGTCCGGTGGCGCCGGGCGCGGCGGGACCGGAGCGGCTGGTGAGCAGCAGGTGGCGGACGCCGTGCCGGGCGACCAGGTGGCGTGCGGTGAGCGCGCCGAGGGTCCCGGTGCCGCCGGTGATCAGCACCGTTCCGTCCGGCGGGAACGCGACGGGCGTCCCTCCCTCCGGTGAGGCCGGGGCCAGTCGCGGCGCCAGGCAGGAGCCCTCGCGCAGTGCCGACTGCGGCTCCCCGGTGGCGAACGCCGCCGGGACGTCGCGCGTTGCCCCTTCCCCGTCCACGTCGATCAGCACGAACCGATCGGGACTCTCGGCCTGGGCCGTGCGGACCAGCCCCCAGACCGCCGCCGCGACCGGGTCGGCCTCCATGCCACGGGTGACGAATGCGAGCTTGGCGTTCTCGAACCGCTCCTCGTCCGTCCACGCCCGCAGCAGGTCGAGAACGCGGGCCAGCACGACCCGCGTGCCTTCGGTGGGATCGGAGGTCTCGACGGGAACCAGGACGGCGTCCGGCGCGGCCTCGGCGGCGGCGTCCAGGTCGGCGACCGCGGGCAGTCCGAAGGTCTCCGCGCCGAGCACGACGGCCTGGGCGGAACCGTCGGCCGGGAGCGGGACCGGCCGCCACTCCATCGTGTAAAGGCCGGACGGGCGGCCTGCCCGGCTCAGCGCCCCGGGAGGGACCGGCCGCATGGCCAGCGCGTCCACCGAGCCGACGGCCGTGCCCCGCGCGTCGGCGAAGGTCAGCGAGACCGCCCCGGCGTCGGCGGCGGCGATGCGCACCCGCAGCGTGGACGCGCCCACCGCGTGCAGCCGCACGCCGCTCCACGAGAACGGCAGCAGCGGCCCCTCCGAGTCGGCGGGGACGGCGAGCCCGACGGCGTGCAGGGCGCCGTCCAGCAGCGCCGGGTGGACGCCGAACCCGGCCGCGTCCCCGGCCTCGGCCTCGGCGAGCCCGACCTCGGCGAACACCGCGTCGCCGGTGCGCCAGGCGGCGCGCAGCGTCTGGAACGCGGGGCCGTAGTCGTACCCCTGGGCGGCCAGCTCGTCGTACCGTCCGGACAGGTCGATCGGCGCCGCGCCGGGCGGCGGCCAGACCGCCAGGTCGTCGCCGGGCGC
The DNA here is from genome assembly GCF_008085905.1 of Actinomadura syzygii. Classification (GTDB taxonomy): domain Bacteria; phylum Actinomycetota; class Actinomycetes; order Streptosporangiales; family Streptosporangiaceae; genus Spirillospora; species Spirillospora syzygii. The sequence continues at coordinate 158,671 of NZ_VSFF01000012.1, forward strand.
GGGCCCCGCGGCGGGCGCGAGCGCACCGGTGGCGTTGCGGGTCCAGGGGCCCTCGCCGTGCCGGGAGTGCAGGCCGACCGGGCGGCGTCCCGAGGGGTCCGCCGCGCCGACGATGACCTGGATCTCGACGGCCTCGGCACCGTCCAGCACGAGCGGCGCCTCCAGCGCGAGGTCGTCGACGGCCTCCGCGCCGAGCCGCGCACCGGCGTGCAGCGCCAGTTCGGCGATCGCGGCGCCGGGCAGCAGCACGGTGCCGGTCACCGCGTGGTCGGCGAGCCAGGGATGGGTCCGCGTGGAGATCCGCCCGGTGAGCACCGTCGCGTCGCCGTCGGCCGCCGCGACGGCCGCGCCCAGCAGCGGATGGTCGGCGGACGCCAGTCCGAGCGCGGCCACGTCGCCCGAGGCCGCGGGCGCGGCCAGCCAGTGCCGCTCGCGCTGGAAGGCGTAGGTGGGCAGGTCGGCGCGGCGCGCGCCGGGGTGGGCCGCCGCCCAGTCGACCGGCCCGCCCTGGACGTACAGCTCGGCCGCCGAGCGGGCGAACCGGTCCAGGCCGCCCTCGTCGCGGCGGAGCGTGCCGACGGCCGCCGCCGGTGTTCCGGCGTCCTCGGCGACGTCCTGCACGGCCGTCGTCAGCACCGGATGCGGGCTCGCCTCGACGAAGAACGCCCCGCCGCGGCCGAGCAGCCCGCGGACGCCGTCTGCGAACCGCACGGTCCGCCGCAGGTTGCGGAACCAGTAGGCCGCGTCCAGCTCGCCGTCGCCGACCGGCTCCCCGGTGACCGTCGAGAGCATCGGGACGCGGGGCCGCCCCGGGCGGATCGGCGCGAGCGCCGCCAGCACCTCGTCGCGGATGCCGTCGACCCGGGCGCAGTGCGAGGCGTAGTCGACGGGGATCGTCCGCGCCTGGACGCCGTCCGCCTCGCACCCGGCGACCAGCTCGGCGATCGCGGCGGCGTCGCCGGCGACGACCGTGGCGTTCGGGCCGTTGACGGTCGCGACGTCCAGCCGGTCGCCCCAGGCGGCGATGCGGTCGGCGACGGCCGGCGCGGGCAGCAGCACCGAGGCCATGCCGCCGGTTCCGGCCAGCGCGACCAGGGCCCTGCTCCGCAGGGCAACGACGGCGGCGGCGTCCGCCAGCGACAGCGCCCCCGAAACGGCCGCCGCGGCGATCTCGCCCTGCGAGTGGCCGATGACGGTGTCCGGGCGGACGCCGAGCGACTCCCACAGCGCGGTCAGCGCCACCATGACGGCCCACAGGGCGGGCTGGACGACGTCCACCCGGTCGAGCGAGGCCCCCGTGCCGCGCAGCACGTCCAGCGGCGACCAGTCGACGTGCGGCTCCAAGGCCGCCGCGCACTCCTCGGCCCGCGCGCGGAACACCGGGCTGGAGTCCAGCAGTTCGGCGCCCATGCCGACCCACTGCGACCCCTGCCCCGGGTAGACGAACACGGTCGCCCCCGAGGCGGCGGTCGTTCCCCGCACCAGCTCCGGCGCCGACCCTTCGGCGGCCAGCGCGTCGAGGCCGCGCAGCCGTTCCGCGGCGTCGCGTCCGAGCACGACGGCCCGCTCCGGGAAGTGAGTGCGGCCCGTCGCCAGGGAGAAGCCGACGTCGGCGGGATCGGCGTCCAGGTCGCGCAGCCGCGCCGCCTGCGCGCGCAGCGCGTCCCCGGTCCGTGCCGTGACCGGCCACGCCGTCAGCGCTCCGATCGGCCCGCCGGTCGCGGCGGCCCGCTCCCGCGCGGGCTCCGGCACCGCCTCCAGGATCAGGTGGGCGTTGGTGCCGCTGATCCCGAAGGACGACACCGCGGCGCGCCGCGGCCGGCCGGCCTCCGGCCACGGCGTCGCCTCGACGCGCAGCGCCACCGTGCCGGACGACCAGTCCACGTGCGGGGTCGGCTCGTCCACGTGCAGGGTCGGCGGCAGGACGCCGTGCCGCATGGCCTGCACCATGGCGACCACACCGGCCGCGCCCGCGGCGGCCTGGGCGTGCCCGATGTTGGACTTGACCGAGCCGAGCAGCAGCGGCCGCTCCGGGTCGCGGTCCCGGCCGTAGGCCGCCAGCAGGGCGCGCGCCTCGATCGGGTCGCCGAGCCGGGTGCCGGTGCCGTGCGCCTCCACGGCGTCCACGTCGGCGGGGGACAGGCCCGCGTCGGCCAGCGCCCGGCCGATGACGCGCCGCTGGGACGCCCCGTTCGGCGCGGTCAGTCCGTTGCTGGCGCCGTCCTGGTTGATGGCCGAGCCGCGCACCGCGGCGAGGACCGGGTGGCCGTTGCGGCGGGCGTCCGACAGCCGTTCCAGCAGGACCAGGCCGACGCCCTCGGCCCAGCCGGTGCCGTCGGCCGCCGCGGCGAACGCCTTGCAGCGCCCGTCCGGCGACAGCCCGCGCTGCCTGCTGAACTCGACGAACATCCCGGGCGTGGACAGCACCGTGACGCCGCCCGCCAAGGCCAGCGAGCACTCGCCCCGGCGCACCGCCTGCGCGGCGAGGTGCAGGGCCACCAGCGACGACGAGCAGGCGGTGTCGACGGTCACCGCCGGGCCCTCCAGGCCGAGCGTGTAGGCGACGCGGCCGGACGCGAGGCTGACGGACGTGCCGGTCAGCAGGTAGCCGCCCGCGTCGTCGGCCGGGTCGTGCAGGCGGGGCCCGTAGTCCTGGGCGGTCGCGCCGACGAACACGCCGGTCGCGGAGCCGCGGAGCGTCCCCGGCGCGATCCCGGCCCGCTCCAGCGTCTCCCAGGCGGTCTCCAGCAGCAGCCGCTGCTGCGGGTCCATCGCGGCGGCCTCGCGCGGGCTGATGCCGAAGAACCCGGCGTCGAAGTCGGCGATGCCGGAGAGGAAGCCGCCGTGCCGGGTGTGGGAGGACCCGGGCCGGTCGGTGTCGCGCAGGGCGTCGAGGTCCCAGCCGCGGTCCTCGGGGAAGGGCGAGACCGCGTCGGTGCCGGAGGAGACGATCCGCCACAGCTCCTCGGGCGAGGACGCGCCGCCGGGGTAGCGGCAGCCCATGGCCACGATGACGACCGGATCGTCGTCAGCGGACGCGGCTGGGACGTCGTCCGGACGGACCGGCTCGGCGGCGTCGGACGTCTCGCGCGCCAGCAGGTCGGCGACCGCGGCGGCGGTCGGGTGCTCGAACAGCAGGGTGGCGGGCAGGTCGATGCCGGTCGCGTCGGCGAGCCGGTCACGGAGCTCGACCACCATCAGGGAGTCGAACCCCAGCTCCTTGAAGGCCCGGGTGTCGTCGACCGAGCCCGGATCGTCGTGTCCGAGCACCAGGGCGGTGTGGACGCGGACCAGTTCGCGGAGCCGGTGCGCGCGTTCGGCCTCGGGCAGTCCGGTCGGGGCCTCCGTCGCGCCCGTCGGCGGCTCCTCGTCGGGGCCGGATTCCACCTGCGCGGATTCCACCTGCGCGGTCTCCGCCTGCCGGGCGGGCGGGCCCTTCAGCCAGTGCCGGCGCCGGTCGAACGCGTACGTGGGCAGGGTGATCCGCCGCGCGCCGGGCAGCAGCGCGTCCCAGTCGAGTTCGGCCCCGTGGGCGTGGAGCGTGGCGAGCGCCGTCGCCAGCGTGCGGGCCTCGGGACGGTCACGGCGCAGCGCCGGCACCAGGGCGACGCCCTTCGGCAGGCTCTCGCGCGCCATCGCCGTCAGCACCCCGTCCGGGCCCAACTCCACGGCGACGGCGGCGCCCGCCACGGCGCGGACCCCGTCGGCGAACCGCACCGCCTCGCGGACGTGCCGGACCCAGTACTCAGGCGCGGTGAGCTGCTCGCCGGTCGCGATCGCCCCGGTCAGGTTCGACACGACCGGGATCTCGGGGGGACGCGGCCGCAGTCCCTCGGCGACCCGGCGGAACTCGTCGAGCATGCCGTCCATGTGCGGGGAGTGGAAGGCGTGGCTGACCCGCAGCCGCCGCGCCTTGCGTCCCGCGTCGCGCCAGTGCGCGGCGACCTCCAGGACGGCGTCCTCGTCGCCCGAGACGACCACCGCGGACGGCCCGTTGACGGCCGCGATGACCACGTCGTGCCGTCCGTCCAGCGCGGCTTGGACCTCGTCCTCGGTCGCCTGGAGCGCGGCCATCGCGCCGGTCGCGGGGAGCGCCTGCATTAGCCGTCCGCGGGCCTCCACCAGCGCGCACGCGTCCTCCAGTGACAGCACCCCGGCGATGTGCGCGGCGGTGATCTCGCCGACCGAGTGGCCCAGCAGCAGCGCCGGCCGCACCCCCCAGTGGCCGAGCAGGCGCGCGAGGGCCGTCTCGATCGCGAACAGGGCGGTCTGGGTGTGGGCGGTCCGGTCGAGCGACGCGGCCTCGGGAGAGCCGGCGGGCGCGAACATGATGTCCTTCGGCGGCGCGGAGAAGTGCGCGCACACCTCGTCGAGCGCCGCCGCGAACACCGGGTGGGCCAGATACAGCTCGCCTCCCATGCCCGGACGCTGCGAGCCCTGGCCCGAGAAGAGGAACGCGGCCCCTCCCGCGCCCGCGACGCCGCGTACCACGCCCGCGGCCGGAGTGCCCGCCGCGACGGCCGTGACGCCGCGCAGCAGCTCCGCGCGGTCGTCGCCGACCACCACGGCCCGCCGCTCGAAGGCCGTCCGGGTGACGCCGAGCGAGTACGCCACGTCCTGGTCCGCCGCGTGCGGGCCGGACGCGGCGAACTCGGCGAGGCGGGCCGCCTGCCCGCGCAGCGCCGTCGGGCTCGCGGCCGACACGGGCCACAGGACCGGGGCGGCGTCGCCGTCCAGAGCGTCCCGGTCGGCGTCCGGTTCCGGCTCGGGGCGTCCGGGCGCCTCGGCCAGGACGACATGGCAGTTCGTCCCGCCCATCCCGAAGGAGCTCACTCCCGCGACCAGCGGACGGTCGGGGCGCGGCCAGGGACCGGTCTCCCGCTGGACGCGGATGTTCAGCTCGTCCAATGGGATGTCCGGGTTGGGGCTCTCGAAGTTGAGGCTGGCCGGGACGCGGCGCTGCCGGATGCTCAGCACGGCCTTGATCAGTCCGGTGATCCCCGCCGCGCCCTCCAGGTGGCCCACGTTCGTCTTCGCGGATCCGACCAGCAGCGGCGACCCCGGCGCGCGGCGCACGCCGAGGGCCGCGCCGAGCGCGGCCGCCTCGACGGGGTCGCCGCGGCGGGTGCCCGTCCCGTGCAGCTCGACGTACTGGACGTCGGCGGGCGACACCCCGGCCGCCGCGCAGGCCCGCCGGATCACGCTCTCCTGCGCCGCCGCGCTCGGCACGGTCAGGCCGTCGGTGCCGCCGTCGTTGTTGGTCGCCCCGCCGAGGATCACGCAGTGCACCGGGTCGCCGTCGGCCAGCGCGGCGGCCAGCGGCTTGAGCGCCACGACGCCGCCGCCCTCGCCGCGCACATAGCCGTTGGCGCGGGCGTCGAAGGCGTAGCAGCGGCCGTCGGGGGACAGCGCGCCGAACCGGTCGACCGCGACCGTGCCCTCCGCGGTGAGGGCGAGGCTCACACCGCCCGCGAGGGCCAGCTCCGACTCCCCGCGGCGCAGGCTCTGGCACGCCAGGTGCACCGCCACCAGCGACGAAGACTGCGCGGCGTCCACCGTCATGCTCGGTCCGCGCAGCCCCAGCGTGTAGGACACCCGGTTGGCGATGACGCCCCGGCTCAGCCCGGTGATCGTGTGCCGGCCGAGCGCCGGGCCGCCGATCCGCGTGACGAGCGACGCGTAGTCGTCACCGATGGCCCCGGCGAACACGCCGGTCGCGCTGCCGCGCAGGGTCGCGGGCACGATCCGGGCGTCCTCCAGCGCCTCCCAGGCCAGCTCCAGCATCAGCCGCTGCCGCGGATCCATCGCGGCGGCCTCGCGCGGACTGATCCCGAAGAACGCGGCGTCGAAACGGTCGACCCGCTCCAGGAACCCGCCGCGACGGATCCGCGTGGTGCCGTCGCCGTCCGTCCAGCGGTCGGGCGGGGCCTCGGTGATCGCGTCCCGTCCGGCGCCGAGCAGATCCCAGAAGGCGTCCGGTCCCGGAGCCCCGGGCAACCGGCACGCCACCCCGACGACCGCGACGGCGGAGTCCTCCGGCCCGGTGTAAGCAGCTTCGGTGTCACGCATGGTGCCGTTTCGTCCCCAGTTCGATGGATGAGCGATGACGGTGCGGGCGCGTCGGCGGACCGGTCGCGTCAGGGCGCGGCGGGCGCGGCACGCGTGAACCTTCCGCGCAGCCGCAGCGCCGCGTGCAGGGTGCGCAGGACCGCGTACGCGGGGCCGCCGGTCCGCCGCATCCGCAGCAGCGACAGCACCACCCAGAGGCGTGTCTCCGTGGCGTGCCGCGGCGAGCCGTGCACGTCGTCGTTCTCGACGAGACTTAGGTCCCGGACGGCGCGGCGGAGAAGCTCGACGTCGGCGGCGGGGATGATCTCGTCGCGGGTGCTGGCCGCGCAGTGCACCGGGACGCCGAGGGAGCCGAGCAGCGCGTCGTCCAGCGCCCAGCCGCCGATCCGGTCGAAGACCTCGCCGGACCCCGTGCCGAGCAGGTGCGCCAGCGTGTCGACGGTGACGCGCGGCACCCGCCGCCGCCACCGCTCGTCGGTGAAGAACGCGCTCACCGGGACGCCCGCCGTGACGATCCCGCGGATGCGCGGGTCGTCCGCCGCCGCCCGCAGCGCCAGGTGCCCGCTGAAGCTCATGCACGCGGCGTAGGTGTGGTCGACGTCGGCCCGGTCGGCGACGGCGTCCAGGATCCCGGACAGCATCGCCGGGGAGTCCTCGTCGTAGGGGAGGGTGTTCTCCCCGACGCCGGGCATCTCGGTGACGATCCCGGCCATGCCGAGGCGGCCGAGCCGGGCCAGCATCGGGGCCCACTGCTCCTTGACCGACACGATTCCGCCGGTCATGACCAGCAGCGGCAGCCGCCGCGTCGCCGACAGGCCGCTCGTCCAGCAGCGGACGACGCCGCCCTTCAGCTCCACCTCCAGCGGCTCCAGTCCCGTGCCCGACCGCCACTGGTCGAAGGCGCCTACGCAGGACTCCAGGGCCGCCCGCCGCGCGGGGCCGTCCACGAAGGGGAAGCGGGCCAGGCCGTAGTAGCGGCAGGCGTCGAGCAGCTGGCCTCGCGCGCGAAGTGCGTCCGCGACGCGGGTCCACTCCACGGCCCACGACCCCGGGCGGCCGTCCACGTCGTTGTCGATGCGGGCGAGCACCTCGGTGTAGCGCTTCTTCGGGATGGACTGCGCCCTGGCGTGGACCACCACGAACTGCTTGAGCTCCTCGACGTCGTTCACCGGTGTTCCTCCGTCCCCCGTGGTGCGGCCGGTCGCGTTCCGTTCGCCCGGCCCTCGGCCGCGGCCTCCCGGATCGCGCCGCCGCCGTCCGCCTCCAGCCGCTCCTTGATCTCCGCGAGGACGTCGGCCGCCTCCGCCCCGTCGATCGCCCGGTGGTCGAACGCCAGGTTGAGCCGCAGCACCGGGGCCACCTCGACCCGCCCGCCGCGCACGACCGGCCGGTCGGTCACGCGGCCCAGCCCGAGCGTGATCGTCGTGCCTCCGACGGAGTGGAACCCGTCGACGGGGCGATGGCCCAGCGACGTGACCGCGAAGGTGCCCATGGTCTGCGGGCGGCGGCGCAGCGAGCGGGAGACCGCCCGGTAGGCCACCGGCCCGGCGAGCCACGGCAGCCTGTGCAGCGCCCGGACCCGCGCGAACTCCGGCATGACGGCGGGGTCGCCGTCCCGGAAGTGCTCGACCCGGTCCTGGATCTCCTCCAGGCTCGCCGCCTGAAGCCCCTCCAGGACCGTCGACAGCACGATCCGGCGCCCGTTGAGGACCTTGTCGAACGTCAGCTTCCCGTTCACCGAGCCGTACCGGGCGACCTTCGGGCGGACGCCGCCGCTGAACGCCGAGTTGGCCTCGGGATGCTCGGCGAGGACGCGCGCGGCGGCGTGCAGCACGTGGGTGACGGTGGAGAAGCCGCGTCCGGACGTCCGCCGCCGCCGGATGCCGGACCAGTCGACCTCGGTGTCCAGGAACACGGGTGCGAACGCCCGCGCCTGGTCCAGGAAGTAGAGGGTGTGGCGGCGTTCGCGAGGGAACGGCTCGATCCTGGTGTCCATGCGGCCCTCCGGTCGTCCCGCGAGGCGGGTCACGGCTTCTCCAGGGCGAACCCGGCTTTGATCCACTTGCTCGACTCGACCGCGATGCCGATCGCCCGGTCTCCGGAGACCATGTCCGCCAGTGCCTGTTCGAGCTGGAGGAACGGCATCGCGTTGCCGTTGTTGCCGGTCTCGCGGACCCGGGTGACCTCCTTGGCGCCCGGCGTCCGCAGGACCTCGACGATGCGGGCGGTCATCGTCCCGGAGAGCTGCGGCGGCAGCAGGTGGTCGATGTCGCCGCGCTGCCAGCCCAGGTCGTCCAGGAGCTCCTTGAGGACCTCGGCCGCCATCGTCGGCACCGACGTCTCGATCGCCTTGTAGTCCTCGCGGACCGCGACGCGCCCGGACGGCCGGTCGGCGGGCCCGAACCACTCCAGGACCTGGCCGGGCGCCCGGTCCAGCCCGACCAGCCGGTTGACGACCCGCCGGAGCGCCGCGGAGCCGGGCGCCGGCTCGGCGGTCAGCACGGCGGCCCCGGCGCCGTCGCCGAACAGCACGACGTTCACCAGCTCCGACGGCTCCAGCTCGGCCAGGTCGACGCCCAGGTCGAAGTGCTTGGCGCACACGTCGCCGCCCATCACCAGCGCCACCCGGTGCTCGCCCGTGGCGAGCGCCCGCCTGCCGACGTCCAGCGCCTGGACGGCGCCCGCGCAGCCGGACTGCAACTGGTAGGACTGGACGTCGTCGATGCCCAGCCGGTCGGCCACGAGGTTGACGGTCGCGGGCATGAGCATGTCGGGGGTGGCCGTGCCCAGGACGATCACGTCCACCTCGCCCGGGTCGACCGACGCGGCGGTCAGCGCGTGGCGGGCGGCGGACTCGGCCAGGTCGGCCAGCGAGTACCGCACCTCCCCGGAGTCGAGGTCGACCGCGAGGTGCCGGGTGCGGGTGCCGATGAAGGCGTCCACCCATTCCTCCCAGAGCCGGTCCATGCCGAATCGGCGGGCGAGGGCGGCGTTGTCGATCGGAGGCCCGGGCAGCGCGGAGCCGGCGGACAGCACATGAATGTCGGGCGCGACCATTCCGTTCCTCCCAGCGGCGATCATTGGTTCGAACGCTAGGAGGACGGGCTTAAGTCGATCTAGCTGGTTCCTGTGCAGTGTCTTAGCGGTGTCTGGGTGGCAGGATCCGGCCATGTACGTACTTTCGCTGATGCATTCGTACGGGCCGGTTTGCCAAGGTGGCGGAGGTAAGGGGAAAGGCCGTCAGCCGTAAGGGCCCGACCGATCACTTCTCCGGGTTGGTGCGACAGTGAGGTATGAGATCCTGGGTTCGCTGCGCGTCGTCGACGAGGAAAAGACTCTCGTCATCAATGCGCGCAAGATGGAAGTATTGCTGACCACGTTGCTGATCAGGGCGGGAGAAGTGGTCTCGCTCGACCAGCTCGTCACCGAGATCTGGAACCACAATCCGCCCAAACGGGCCACCGACGCGCTGTACGTCTACATTTACCAGTTGCGCAAGCTGCTGACCCGGCCCGGCCGGGCGGAGACCCCGATCGTCACCCGCGCCCCGGGATATGTCCTGTGCCCGCGCGATCACGAGTTCGACTTCTGGCAGTTCCAGCAACTCGTCAACGAGGGCCGGGACGCCGCCCGCGCGAACCGGCCGGAACAGGCCGCCACCGCGCTCGGCGCGGCCCTCGACCTGTGCCGCGGCCCCATCCTGCCCGAACTGCGCGACGGCCCGATCATCGCCGGCTTCGTCACCTGGCTGGAGGAACTGCGGCTGGAATGCACCGAGTGGTTCGTCGAGTCCAACCTGGCGCTCGGCAGACACCGCGAGATGGTCCGCTTCCTCTACGGCCTCGTCGGCGAGCAGCCGCTGCACGAGGCGTTCTACAGGCAGCTCATGCAAGCGCTGTACCATTCCGAGCGGCGCGCCGACGCCCTGAAGGTCTACCAAATGGCACGGAAGACACTTCAGGACGAACTGGGCCTGGAACCGGGCCGCGCCCTCCGGGAACTCCAACAGCGCATACTGCTGGCCGACGAACCATACGGCGAACACGCCGCAGCGGGCTGAACGACAGTCGCCGCGAGCGGCCACGGTGGCGAGCGCCCATTCTGCCCGCTATTCCGGAGCAGCCCGGCCCTGTGGACGACCGTGACTGCGTCGCCTGCGGCTAAATCAAGCATCCCATCACGCACATCAAAATACGCTGTGCGATGACCGACTCAATTTCCGGCGAGTTTGGACGATCCCGTGTCCGGCGTACTCTTTCGTCGGCGCTAGAAACGGCCGAGTCCCATTGAGCGAGGATGGGATCGTGACGGACGAGACGCAGCGGCCTGGCGCGGGCGCATCGAGCACGTTCGCGGCGCCGACCTGGGCGCCGACACCGCCCAGACCTCGGGAATGCGCAGGTACGAGGCGCTCTCGGGGAAGACCGTGGACTCGGAGCGGCTCTGGATGGGCCGCACGCACGCCCGCGACCAACTCGGGCGACCACCACCTGGACCAGCTCGGCGGCCATCTTGCTGCGCGCCGGGCACGACTTGAAAGTCGTGCAGGAGACTCTGAGGTTGTCATCGATCACGATCGCCTCTGACACCTACATCAGCGTCCTTCCCGACCTGGCCCGCCAGTCCGCCGAAGACGCAGCCGCCGTCATCCTCAACGCCCGCACCGAACCCGAACCCACCGAAACGGCAACACCCGGACGCATCGCCCACCTGGCCGAGGTATCAAGACGATGACCAGCGGAGGTTGACCGCCGGATTCTTCGCACCGGTGTCCGCATCCGAGCCTCAGCTTGCACGCGCACACCAGGTCGCCCGCTCAACGCAGACGGGAGGACATCCCGAACGGAGTCCAGGATCTTGGCAGTGGTAAGACTGCAGGTCAGGGGTGCCGCGCCCGGCAGGATTCGAACCCGCGACCGTCGGATTAGAAGATCCCTCGATCACCTGCCGTCCCGTCACGCAGGCCGCTGCGCTGTGCCGCTATACACCGTTCCGTCTGCCCGGCGGCGCCGTTGAGTGATGTCTTGTGCCGCTCAGGCCCGAGCTGTTCCGCGACATACGAGCAAACAACGAGCGAACACGGCCCCCACGCCAACAACTATGCAGCTGGTGTTTGAGCCGGTCGATGCCGCACTCCACAGCATGGCGGTCGCGGTAGTCGCCGGGATCGGCGGCCACGGTGTCCCTGCCGAAAATTTGTCTGCGCAGGTAAAGCGGCATGTTCGTACTCGTTCGTGGCTTACCCCTCCGGCGGCTCGGCCTGCGCAGCCCCCCCTTTTGCGGGCGTCGGCGGCGTGCTGGTGCGCCCGCATGACGGTGGAGTCCACGTTCACCTCCCAGGTGATCAGCCCCGCCGCGTCGCGTCCGACCGGGTCTGCAGAGCGGTCAGGACGCGCGCCCAGGTGCCCTCGCGCTGCCATCGGCGAAACAACCCGTAAACCATCTGCCAGGGCCCGTACTGCACGGGCACGTCTCGCCATGAAGAACCGACCCGCACCCGCCATCGGAGGCCGTCGATGAGTTGCCGCTTGCTCCAATTCGGCGGACGACCTGTTGGCTTGCGGATCGGCAGCAACGGCTCCAGCACCGCCTACTGCACGTCGGTCAGGTCGAACCGCCTCGTCACCGCTAGGCGTGGGCGCGACTGAGCCACTTCTGCCGATGTCCTACTAGTGGCCCAGTTGGCGGCCGGAGTGGCAAGGCGGCAACTCATTGACCGAGCCCGGCGGCGGGTCCGAGCCGGTGCCCTAGCGGGAGGTGGGCGTGGATTCCACGATCGCCTGGGCACATCAGCACGCCGCCGATGCCCGCAGTCGGCCTGGCGAGCAGGCCGAATCACTTATCAGTCGAGGTCGCGCAGACGTCCGGCGACTCCCTCCAGTTTACATTTTCTGTCGTAACGGCGCACTGCGGTCAGTCACCGAATTGGGTTGCGGTAGGACGCCTGTGAGCAGTGAGGTTGGTGTGTGCGGATAAAACGGGTGGCGATCAGGAACTATCGGTGTCTGCGAGACGTGGACATCCGCTTTGACGACATCACGACCTTCATCGGGCCGAACGGGGTGGGCAAGTCCGCGGTGCTGCGCGCGCTGGAGTGGTTCTTCAACGGTCCGCCGGGAGGCCGTGGGCTTACCGAAGACGACGTGTGGGCCGGGGCCGAGCGGAAGCAGATCAGCGTCGGGGTGGAATTCTCCGACCTCACCGACACGGACCGGAACGCGCTGGGCAAGTACGCGGCCGGTGACGTCCAGACCGTGTGGCTGTGGCGCCGTTGGGAGGACGGTTCCGACAAGCTGTCGGGACGCGCGCTCACCTACCCGCCCTTCGACGAGATCAGGGCCATCAAGGGTGCGGTGGATCGCCGCAAGCGTTACAGGACGCTGACCGACGAAGACCCCGGGCTGGACCTGCCGCCCGTCAAGAATGCTCAGGAACTGGACGACGCGATGACCAGGTGGGAGCGTGAGCACCCAGAGCTGCTTGAGGGGACGGAGCTCGATTCCGACACGCACTTCTTCGGGTTCGCCGGCCAGGCCAAGATGACCGGCCTGTTCGACTACGTATTCGTCAGCGCCGATCTGCGGGCTGGCGAGGAGGGACGGGATGTCAAGGGCTCCGTCATCGGGCGGATCCTGAACCAGGCCATCGACCGCAGTGAGGCGGAGGAGGAGATGGCCGAGCTGCAAATACTGGTCAACGCGAACCGGGAGAGCATCCAGAGTAAGCACTTCGGAAAGCAGCTGGAATCTCTCTCGGATCAGCTGACCACGGAGATCGAGCAGCTGACCATGGGCCGGCGCGTTCAGGTCGACTCGCTCGTACCCGAGCTGCTGTTGCCGCAGGCGCAGTTCCAGGTTTCCATCCAGGACGGCACTGCGCGCACCCGGATCGACCAGCAGGGACACGGCTTCCAGCGCGCCCTGCTCGTCACCGCCCTGCGTGTCCTCGCGCAGAGCGCCGTCACGGCAAGCGATCGCACGATCCTACTCGCGATCGAGGAGCCGGAGCTTTTTCAGCACCCGGTGCAGGCCCGCGCATTCGCAGCCATCCTGCGCAAGCTGGCCGCCGACACCGGCCACGGGGTCCAGATCGCGTACGGGACGCACAGTCCGTATTTCCTGGAGACCGAGGGCTTCGCGCAGATCCGCCGGATGACGCGCGAGTTCGCTCAAGGCGCACCGTCCGTGCGGATCCATTCGACAACCGCCGACGATGTCGCGGCCCGACTCAGCACAGTGCTGGGCAGGGACCAGATCGACCGGCGGCTGACGAACATGTACCTCCTGAACCTCCCCGAGGCGCTCTTTGGTCACGCCGTACTCCTGGTGGAGGGCAGTACCGACAAGGGTGTTTGGGAAGGTTGTGGTCAACGTTTGGACCCGCTGAAGAGACACAGCGTCGTGGTGGCCAACGTCGGTGGCAAGGACAACATCGCGCTGGCGCATGCGGTCCTCACCGAGTTGGGCGTGCCCTGCTACGCCGTCTTCGACGGTGATGCCAACTGCAAAGCGGATAAGGTCGAGGAGAACAAACGCAAGAACCGCTTGCTGGTCGGTTACCTCGGCGGGGTGCCAGAGGACTTTCCGGTGACGAAGGTGCACGACCCCTATGCGGTCGCCCACGAGGACCTGGAAACGTATCTGCGCAGCGAATGGCCCGACTGGGAGGACGCGCGGCGATCGCTCATCACCGACGGGCGTGGAGTGGACGGTAAGAACTGGGCCACCTATCGGCAGGCCGCTGTTGAGGCGATCTTGGATCCGCCGGCGTGGCTCAGCGACGTGATCTCCAAGGTCCGGGATCTGTGCCCCGACGGGTGAGACAGCGCCTCCGCGGAGCGAGAGTCCCGCCATAGAAGGTCCCGCTTTTGAGGTCCCGGATGACGGGCTTCGGCAATCCGAGAGTGAGCCTTCTTAGCGTGATGCGGTCTCGCGGAGTTTTCAGTGTGTGGATTGCCTTGGCGAGACGTCCGGGGCGGTGGGGGCAGCAGCGGAGCTTCCGCAAATTTCGCCATGGCTTGAGCTGGGCGTTCGCGTGTTCTCCGGGTCCGCGGAGCTTGGCGCGCCAGCGGTTGGCGTCCTTTTGCGGTTCGGGCTTGTCGCAACCCTTGAAGGACGTGCGCGCGGGCGCTGTGGTAGGCCTTGTCGGCCAGCACGAGCAGCCCGGTTGCGGCCAGTGCTCAGATGATGCCCCAGATCCGGGCCGCGGTCCGAGCCGCGCAGGGGTCCCGACACCCACAGCAAGGTCCCGTCCGGAGGGCGATGATCTGGAGGTTCATGCCGTGGCGGCGGTGTTTTTCCCGAGCAGCAGGGCCGGTTGGCGGCGACCCGGTCGATCGAGATCAGGGTGCCGCCCAGCACCAGATACAGCAGCTCGTCCTTGACCGCGTTGGACAGCGCGGCGCCGAGGTTGTGCGCGCGGGCGGCCAGTACGTTGACGGCCCCGCTGACGTAGCGTCACGCGGTGGTGACGGAGACGGCGAATCCGGCACCCAGGTCGGCGTAGGTCTCGCCCTTGCGCAGGTAGACCAAGGTCATCAGGGCCTGCATGCCCGCAGGAAGGCACCGGCCCTTGCTACCGATGGCCCGGCGGCACACCACCCCCGGTGGTGTAGGCCAGGGTCTGACGCGACAATGGCAGCGAAGCACGGTACAAAAGCATGTGAGGCCTCTGGTGTGGACGGGGGTTGTGAGAGATCAACTGTGCTAACGAGAGCTTCTTGACGTCCGGCACCGCCTACGCCGTCCGCGATCATGCTGTGATCAGCACACACACGGAACGGCCGCTGAAAATCCTCAGTTCCGCCTCGAGCATCGAGCAATTAGTCTGCGGGCGCCTGTTGTTCGAAATGCTGGAGGAGGGGCTGAGTAAGTGGGTCTCTGATCAGTCGTGGTGCCGCTGTGGCGGTTATTGGAGGTGGAAGCACTCCCGCTGTGGTGAGTTTTGACGCGCTTACTGTTCGATGGGTGCATATCCTCTGAAGGAGGTCCTTCTGTTGGTCCTCTAGGGCCACGCATCCAGTGAGAACCGCAGTGAGGGCGAGGAGTTCGTCGGTCATCGCGGCCGTCCAGCGTTGCGGCCTGACGTGGTCAAGTGGGGAGGACCGGCCGTGGTACTCGGTGGTTCGGTAGTTCAGCCAGTGCCGTATGACTCGCATGCCCCCGACGTCGTACTCCCAGACGTCTAGTGTCACGGGGCGGATGCTGCCAGCGCCGATGTGTAAGGTCAGGGAGGTCGCATCGTGAGTGATCTCTCCGGCCGAGCGGGAGGGCAGGGTACTGATCGGCGCAGGATTATGGATGCCGAAATGCTGGGCGAGAACTCGATGTCCACGGGGCCGACCTGCGGCACCATCATGCTGGTGCTCGCCGAAGGTGTGCAGCCACAATAGGTGCCGCCCGAGTTCGACGGCCTCGGCCCACAGCTCGGGTTCCGTCGTCAAAGGTACACGGACGCCAGGAAGCTTGAGGTCTGAGCGGAACCGTTCGGTGTAGCCGCGGTGAGCGGTGACGGCGGCCATGTAGGAGAGCAGGTCGCTGGCTGTGACCGTGGACTTCAAGATCTGTGAAAGTATGGATAGCAGGCCGGGGGCGATGTTGGTTGAGGTGTCGCTGGTGTCGTGGGCGTTTCGGTAGAGCGGCCTTATGCCACCGCCGCGACCGTTGAAGTGATCCAGGTCGGGAATGTGGTTGGTGAATAAAAGCCCTGGGCCGCTCTTGATGCTGTGGGAATCCTGCTCATTCACATAGATCTGGTGATCTGAACGTACGGCCCACAGCGGCGGCCGGGGCATCTCCATCAGGCGGCTGTCGGGAATTATCCACTGCCGGTCAAACGGACGATACGCGACGGGGATAGGTTCCGGGCAGGGGCCGGTTTCTCCAGAGAGTGATCCGCTGGCGGGTGGAAAGCCAGGGAGAGGGCAGGGCGCAGTGTCAATCTTGCGGTCGCGCCCCTCCTTGAATAGCTGGACACGACTGGTGCCGGAAGCTGTGATTAGCTGGAGCCAGCGGGTCTTGAGAGTGTCTGGATCGGGGGCGTAGATCCATGAGCGGCCTGGGGTGATGCCGCGTGATCGCCACGGCATGATGTCGCTGAGCGCTGGATACTGCGACCATTCGGGAGTTGCTTCCGGGAGGAAGGGCGCTTCCCAGCCGTTTCTGCAGGTCCGCCATTCCGGATCGTCTGGTCCGAGCGCGGCGAGCCGGGCCAGTTTCCCTTGTCGGCTTCCGTGAAGTTCCAGATACCGGACGATGGCCAGCCTTGTGGGTGCGGGATCGTTGGAGCGGCTGAAGACGGCGATGCAGAGTTGGCGACTGACCGCTGCGCCGAAGATTCGTGTTCCGGCTTTGGATCGGTTGCCCTCAGGTGACAGTTCGATGACCCAGCCCTCGTCGCAGATGCTCCGCAGGTAGCGGCGGACACCGGCGAACGCCCTGCTGCTGATGAGGCTCGCTGGAACGATGAAGGCGACGACTCCCTGGTTGTGGTCGTCGTGGGCCTCGAATGCCTTCCAGATGGCCCAGCGCCAGAACAGCCACGGCATGCCGTGTAGATCGGACGTGTACCTGCCCATTCCGGGAGTGCGGAACTCATCCAGGGAGGGTCGAGTCCGGTTGCCGTCCGTGCCGGAGTGGCGGGGCTGCTCGATCCAAGGTGCCTGTCCCTTGGTGTTCTCCACGTGGGGTGGATTACCGATCACTACCATGACGGGCACTTCGCGTTTGAAGCGGTTGGCCTCCTGGCGGGAGCGTTCCAGAGGCCAGGTGGCGGCGCCGCCCATGCGCCCTTGCTGTGCCGCCGGGTTCTCAAGGGCGTCAGTCAGGAAGCGGGTCTCGACACTGGGGACCTCGGTGCTGAAGCGGGACAAGGCTTGATGGATGCGCAGCTCGGTGATCGCGTAGGGAGCGACCTGTACCTCGAAGCCCACCAGCCGGGTGGAAAGCAGTTCGCGTAAGCGCTCGTTGCGTGCGCCGTCTCCTTGGGCCTGGCCGATGGTGTCGGCGACGCGTTGGACGACCTCGACCAGGAAAGTTCCTGTGCCCATCGCGGGATCGACCACGACGACGTCGTCATCGGCGAAGCCCCATGGTCTTTCCAGCCGACTGCGCAGGATCTGGTCGACGAAGTCGACCATGGCATGCGCCACGGGTTCGGGTGTGTAGTAGCTGCCGCTTTCTTTGCGTCTGCTCGGATCGTAGGCGGCAAGGAATTTCTCATAGAGATCGACGTAGATGCTTGGCCGAATGCCCTTGGGCCGGGTGAAGTCGACTACACCAATGATGCGGTGCAGGGTGTCGATCGTGCGGAGTTCCTCCACGGCGGCACTGTCCAGCAAGACCTGGAAGGCCCGCCCGATGAGGAGGTGCTTCTTGCTGAGCTGGCGGCCGATCTCCAGCAAGGGTGTGCCCTGGAAGACGATGCCGTCCAGTCGGGCCAGCAGCATCGCAAAGACGATGGTCTGGGCATAGGCGTCGGCGAAGCCAAGGTCGTCCAAACCGGGGAAGAGCAGGGCACGCCAGTCCTCGGCGAGCAGGCTGAGTCCTTCGTAGGCGCGATGATCGGGCGAGCCACGCAGAATCGCCACGACTTCGTCGCGCAGCAGCCGACACAGTCCAGCGACTCGCCGGATGAGTTCGGGCAGGGAGGTCAGCCGCTTAGGCTCCCAACACAGAAAATCAAGGACGAGATCCGAGAACCCAGCGCCGGAGAGACGAAGGGGTTTGCGAGGATTGGTGAGGTCACCGTCCAAACGGACAAGATTCTTGCATTCACCGAACGAGTAATGTGCCCACGACGTGCCGTCAGTGTAGATCAAGTTGGGCAGGGCGCGGAGCCGTTCCCATTGCTCTCGTTCACGTTTGTTCGGACGCCACTCCTTGGTGCAGGGCACGCCCCGCTTGGGGGCCTTGACTTCCAGGTAGCCCACACGGGTGCTACCGAGATCAACGGCGTAGTCGGGGCGAGCGCGGATGTCCTTAAGCAGCACCTCGCCGTAGGCCACGGCGTCAAGTCCGAGCTTGAGTGCTACCCGCTTCAGCAGAAGCTCCAGCGGTCCGCGAAGCTGATCTTCCGGGGCTCCGCCTCGGCTCAGCTTCTCGCTGACGTCGGCCCCGAAACCCGCGACCGCTTCCTCGACCGTGCACCCGGGCAACGGATCACGGCTTCGGCTTCCGGCCATGAAGGATCCCGCCTTCCAAGACAGTGAATCCACCCTGCCTGGAGAATGACCCGCGGCTCAGCAAGGCTCAAGAGCCTGCCTAAAACTCTTTTGGCCACAATGGGCAACGAACACTGGTTAACGCCTTCGTATGCGCCAGACCGACGGGCCACTGGAATGAAATCTGCTGGGTGCAGATCGCGCACGTAAGCACATCTGGTCGAAGTGCCGCCGGTTTGCTCCGGTAGCCTCGCTGCCTTGGGGGCGGGACCGCGACGTCAATGCCCAAAAAGGTAGATCTTTCACGATTCGCGGGACTCCCAGGCGAACGCGGTGGTCGACTTCCTCACGTGCCGCTGGGCCAGTACGTCAACGTGTGACAACATCAGATGTGCGGTGAGTAAGGACAGCGCCTACAGAGTGCGGGCCGTCGCGTCGATATCGTTGGTCGACGTGTCCTAAACCTGGTGACGGGTGGCCTCACCGACCGACGGTTCCAACGTCGCCGACGTCAACGGGCCTACCGGGGATTGGCGATTGGACGCGCACTCGGACGAGGCATGGGCATAGCTACCCGCGACTGCCGCAGGTTTGCGAGGTATGCGCCTATACCCGATGTGAGCACCGCCCACACTTGCAACAGGGAGCAAGATGGAGTCCACCGGGTCTGGTGATGTGTCCCTGGCCCGCAGGCTTGAGTGTCCTGGGTTGCGTAGATGGCGCCATGGTGTTCATCAAGGGTTCTGGTCGGGTGTACCGGCGCTGTGGCTGTGTGGACCCGCAGTCGGGGAAGGCGCTGGGCGCGGGCTGTCCGAAGCTGGGGGCTGGCCGTCGGCATGGGAGTTGGTATGTCCGGCTGGAGTTGCCGGTTGGGTCCGATGGGCGCCGGCGACGGGTTCGGCGTGGTGGCTTTGGTACGCGGAAGGCGGCCGAGGAGGCGCTGGCGCGGCTGGGTAAGCCGTCGGGCGCGGGTGGTGGGCTGCTCACGGTCGGGGCGTGGCTTGCACAGTGGCTTGCCACTCGGACCGGCGCGGCCTCCACGAGTAAGAACTACGGCCATCACGTCCGCCGCTACCTGACCCCGTAGTTGGGGCGGATCGTGCTGGTGGAGCTGTCAGTCGCGCACGTGCAGGCGATGTTCGCGGCGATAACCCGTCAACACGAGGCGCGGGGTGCGCCGTTATCGGCGGCGACCCTGAACCGGATCCGTGCGACGTTGCGCACGGCGTTGAACGCGGCGATCCGGTACGGGCTGATCGGGGACAACCCGGCGTCGCGGGTGCAGTTGCCGGTGGCGCGGCGTCCGCGGGCGGTGGTGTGGACCGCGGCACGGGTGGAGCATTGGCAGCGGACGGGGGAGCGGCCTCCGGTGGCGGTGTGGACGGCCGTGCAGACCGCCGAGTTCCTGCACGCGATCCGAGAGCACCGGCTGTACGCGGCGTTCCACCTGATCGCGCTACGCGGGCTACGGCGCGGGGAGGCGGCCGGGCTGCGGTGGTGTGACGTGGACCTGGACCAGCGGGCGGCGGTGATCTGCCAGCAGATCCAGCAGCACCAGGGGTATCTCACGGCGTGTCCGCCCAAGACCGCCACCAGCGCCCGCGTCATCGCGCTGGACCGCACCACCGCCGCCGCACTGCGTGATCATCGCGAGCGGCAGCAGCGTGAAAAGGCAGTGTCGGGCCACCGTGACAGTGGCTATGTGTTCACCGGCCTCAACGGTGATCCGCTGGCCCCGGAGCGGCTGACCCGGCTGTTCCGTGACCTGGTCGCCGAGCATGGGTTGCCGCCGGTCCGGTTGCATGATCTCCGTCATGGTGCGGCGACGTTGGCGTTGGCGGCGGGGGTGGAGTTGAAGGTGGTGCAGGACATGCTGGGGCATTCCAGCATCGTGCTGACGGCTGACACCTACACCTCGGTGCTGCCCGAGGTCGCTCAACGTGCGGCGGAGAGGACCGCTAAGCACCTGTTGAAGGCGGGCCAGCTGGTGCCCGGCACCAACCGGGTGTGTCGGCGAGACACCGGCTGCCGGAAACGCCGACGCGGCAAGGCCGGTGCGGTCCCACCACGGGTGTCGGTGGCGCATCCTGCACGTCAGCTCGGCCGACCGCAACGCTGCTGACCCCCGGATAGCAGGAGCGGCCGATGGGCCGCATCGTCGAGTAATCGTGAGCCCCGGGCTCCCAGTCCTTCTACCTGGAGGACCAACTGGATAACCGTCCGTATCGGCGCCGGTGACAGGTCGATACGCGATGAGTGCTGCCTTTCCGAGGCTCGGGATCGTTGTTGATGTTGCTGTGTGGGGCTTGCCCGGTGTGTGGGGGAATGCCTGGGCCCCAGGTGGGCCTCAGTCCGGCCCCATGCGGGCGGGGCGGCACGTCCGGGGTGTGGTGTTTGCACTGGTCAGGGGTGGCGCGCCCGGCAGGATTCGAACCCGCGACCGTCGGATTAGAAGAGTTACCCGCCGGCTTCAATGTCCTTTCGGGTTGTCGGCTGCCGGCATGTTCCGCGACATACGAGCAAACAACGAGCGGACACAATCCGGTGTTGCGCAGGTTCGTGCCTCGGGGCGGGGCACAAACGGCACCTACGCCGCCACCACTGGGACAACCTGGAGATCTCGTCCCTGTGGATCCCACCGTCTCGTATGGCGGGGCTACATGGAGGGACTATCCCCGCGCAGGCGGGAAGCACGTCCTCCGAGTCTGGTTCACCGAGGACTCTGGGAGACCAGCCCCGCGTGCGCGGGGAGCACTTCCGGCTCGGGCTCGTCCGGCGACCGCTGGAGGGACCATCCCCGCGTGCGCGGGGAGCACGGGGCGCCCGCTCTGTCCGGGTGCCCGCCGCGGGGACCATCCCCGCGTGCGCGGGGAGCACGTGACTGAGATCCCGCGCTTGCCGTGGGAGCAGGGGCCATCCCCGCGTGCGCGGGGAGCACGTCATGGAGACGACCTTCTCCACGCTCGCCGGGGGACCATCCCCGTGTGCGCGGGGAGCACGTCGCGTCGTCCAGCGACGCAGGCGAAACGTAGGGACCATCCCCGCGTGCGCGGGGAGCACACGCTCCATCGCGAGGTGCGCGCTCCCATGGTGGGACCATCCCCGCGTGCGCGGGGAGCACCGGTTCCTCACCCCGTGCTGTGCCGACCCGGTGGGACCATCCCCGCGTGCGCGGGGAGCACGACATCCCCGGCAGGCCGGGGGCTCCCTTCCGGGGACCATCCCCGCGTGCGCGGGGAGCACAGGTTCTCGTCCTCCAGCAGGCCGTGAAGCGAGGGACCATCCCCGCGTGCGCGGGGAGCACTACCGCGACACCCTCACCGGCCCCCGCGCCTCGGGACCATCCCCGCGTGCGCGGGGAGCACCTTGAATAGACGCTCTGGTTGGAGGAGAACTGGGACCATCCCCGCGTGCGCGGGGAGCACGATCCGATCAGGTTGTCGGGGGTGACCGCGACGGGACCATCCCCGCGTGCGCGGGGAGCACAGTGGAAGGCTCGTGGTCCTCGTCTCCAGGAGGGGACCATCCCCGCGTGCGCGGGGAGCACCCGAGCTGCAACCGGGTGGCGGGCCAGTTCGGGGGACCATCCCCGCGTGCGCGGGGAGCACCGCCGCTCAACATCAGACCCCGTCCCATATGAGTGGACCATCCCCGCGTGCGCGGGGAGCACCAGCCGGGCGTTGCTCATTCGTCCTCCCGTTGGGGACCATCCCCGCGTGCGCGGGGAGCACCGAGCATCGGGCCGCACCTGTTCGCGACCACGGGGACCATCCCCGCGTGCGCGGGGAGCACCTGTGGCGGGCCACCCTGGCGCTGTCGGAGTCGGGACCATCCCCGCGTGCGCGGGGAGCACCCATGCAGCAGCGCGCCAAGAAGGGCGCCGACGGGACCATCCCCGCGTGCGCGGGGAGCACTCCGTGACCTTGATCATCGGCGGGCGGTGGGTGGGACCATCCCCGCGTGCGCGGGGAGCACACGGGGTCGATCTCGTGGGGCTCTGGCCGGAAGGGACCATCCCCGCGTGCGCGGGGAGCACGCCATGACCGCGCTCGGGCCCGTAGCGGTCGGGGGACCATCCCCGCGTGCGCGGGGAGCACCAAGAACGCCATCTGGTGAGGGTTGGGGCGGCGGGACCATCCCCGCGTGCGCGGGGAGCACCGGCTCCCCACAGCAGGAACACTGTGGCCACCGGGACCATCCCCGCGTGCGCGGGGAGCACTCAGCCTGACGCTGGGGGAGCGAGCACCCGAGGGGACCATCCCCGCGTGCGCGGGGAGCACGGACTAGCGAACGAGTCCTTGAGGGCCGGTCTGGGACCATCCCCGCGTGCGCGGGGAGAACCCGACGTCGGGCGACTGGATGGCGACCTCGCCGGGACCATCCCCGCGTGCGCGGGGAGCACACGGCTTCACCCTTCGGGTCTCCGACATCGTCGGGACCATCCCCGCGTGCGCGGGGAGCACGGCCCCGTCCAGACGCACGCGCTCCCCGCCCGGGGACCATCCCCGCGTGCGCGGGGAGCACCGGGAGGCATGGTCCAAAGTGCAGGCCGCGCCGGGACCATCCCCGCGTGCGCGGGGAGCACTCACCCAGAGACCGGGGGTTTCGTCATTGTCAAGGGACCATCCCCGCGTGCGCGGGGAGCACCCGGCTCGTCCATCCAGATGGGCCCCTACGACGGGACCATCCCCGCGTGCGCGGGGAGCACGGTCCATGCCGAACATGGGGTTCCTTTCAGGGGGGACCATCCCCGCGTGCGCGGGGAGCACTTCGCGGACTTCTCTGCCGAACCCCTGGAACAGGGACCATCCCCGCGTGCGCGGGGAGCACATCCCCAAGCGCGTCATTGAGCTCCGGACGCCGGGACCATCCCCGCGTGCGCGGGGAGCACGAGCCGTCCGTGTTCTTGTTGCGGGCCGTGGGGACCATCCCCGCGTGCGCGGGGAGCACTCGACCGGGGCGTCCGCGACGACCTGCACCCAGGGACCATCCCCGCGTGCGCGGGGAGCACTTCCCCCACACCAGCGCGAACGACCGTGCGCCGGGACCATCCCCGCGTGCGCGGGGAGCACGAACCCAAACCCGCCGGTGCGGGCATCACGGGGGGACCATCCCCGCGTGCGCGGGGAGCACGTCATCCGCGAGATCGTCTTGCGCTGCACCGAGGGACCATCCCCGCGTGCGCGGGGAGCACGCAAGTCCTGATCAGCGCAGACGGTACCCACGGGGACCATCCCCGCGTGCGCGGGGAGCACGGCCCGGTAGAGGCGGGACCAGGACCGGGCTCGGGACCATCCCCGCGTGCGCGGGGAGCACAGCGGCCCGATCTGGGTCACCGATCCGGCTGAGGGACCATCCCCGCGTGCGCGGGGAGCACACAGAGCTGACCGACCGGAAGCGCATCGCGCAGGGACCATCCCCGCGTGCGCGGGGAGCACCGGTGTGGGCTTCATGGCTTCCCCTTCCTGCTGGGACCATCCCCGCGTGCGCGGGGAGCACCGCACCATGTACGCGACCGCCGCGATACCCGCGGGACCATCCCCGCGTGCGCGGGGAGCACGGGGCCTGCGTGCCTGGCAAGCCCTGCGGGCTGGGACCATCCCCGCGTGCGCGGGGAGCACCACGGCGACGTGGAGACGGACCCGCGCAGGGTGGGACCATCCCCGCGTGCGCGGGGAGCACTCTCCCTGACCTGGGACTCTATGGAGCGGTCGGGCCGTTCTGAAGCACTTCTGCGGATAAGGACATTTCGGGCAGTCGGTTCGATGTCGCGTAAGTTGCCTGCGGTTCGCCGCGTTCGGTGACTGGCGAGGCTCTATGGCCAGATTCGTCGGCCCGGGTCGTTCAACTCAGTGGTGCCATCTCTGAGGGGTGCCTGGAGATGCGCTGTGTGAGTGGCTATGGACGCTGGATCTTAGTGGACCTTGATCTGGTGGAGGCAGTCTGCTTTGGTGCATGACTTGGCGTTTCGGTGGCATGTCATAGATTTGTCTGATCCTGCCCAATTTGGAAAGAAGTGGGCAATGTGTCGTACTTCCTGTACATGCGAGTTTGAGGGCTCAACTGGCCTCTTGTGGTCGGTGATGCTGACTGGGAGAAGATGATCGCTCCTGTCGTGTTGAATCCGCTTGTGTTCGAGGGCGAAGTGGGGGGTGCTTGGCTGCGGGGGCGGCTGTCGGAGGCGGCTCGTTCGGTCTGGGCTAAGCATGATCGGAAGTCCGACGGGTGGCTGCCGTTGTGGCGGCATCTGGCTGACAGTGGTGCTGTCGCAGGGCGGTTGTGGGATGCCTGGGTGCCTTTCCAGGTCCGCGCGGTGGTGGCTGATTGCCTTCCTGAGGGTATTGAGGATGCTCGTCGGCTAGTGGTTTGGTTGGCGACGACGCATGACGTTGGTAAAGCGACGCCGGCGTTTGCGTGTCAGGTTGATTCGCTGGCGGACAAGATGCGCGATGTGGGCTTGGGTATGCCGTCTCGCCAGCGGTTGTCTGACCGCAGGCTTGCCCCTCATGGCCTGGCAGGGCAGGTTCTGTTGCGGGAGTGGCTGGTTGAGCGGGGCTGGCCGCGGTCTGTGACTTTGCCGTTCTCGATTGTTGCGGGTGGGCATCATGGGGTGCCGCCGACGAATGCGGGCATCCGCGAGCTGAATGTGCATCCTGATCTGCTGTGGTCGCCGGGTTGTGAATCGGCGTGGCGAGGCGTCCAGAAGGAGATTTTGGATGCGTGTGCAGTGATGTGCGGGGTTGAGGGTCGCCTGGACGATTGGCGTCGGGTGAAGCTTTCGCAGTCGGCGCAGGTGGTGCTGACGGGTGTGGTTATCGTTGCCGACTGGATCGCCAGCAATTCTGATCTGTTCCCATATTTTCCCGATGGCTTAAATGTCAGCGGTAAAGAGCGTGTCGAGGCGGCGTGGCGGGGCCTTGCCCTTCCGGTGCCGTGGCGGGCGGCAGAGACGGACATCGACGTGGAGGAGTTGTTCTTCTCGCGTTTCGATCTGCCTGCCGATGCTTGTGTCCGGCCCGTTCAGACGCGCGCGGTCGAGGTGGCGAGGGGGATGTCGGCACCGGGGTTGATGGTGATCGAGGCGCCGATGGGGGAGGGGAAGACCGAGGCCGCGCTGGCTGTCGCGGAGGTGTTCGCGGCGCGTTCGGGAGCGGGCGGTGTATTCGTGGCGTTGCCGACGATGGCCACGGGCAACGCGATGTTTCCACGGATGCTGCGATGGTTGCGTCGGGTCCCGGACGCGGATGGTGCGGCGTTGCGGTCGGTGATGCTGGCTCATTCCAAGGCGGCGCTGAATGAGGACTTTGGTGAGCTGGTTCGGGCCGGGCGGCGAGCGGTCGCAGGTGTCGAGGTGGACGGTGGCCAGGCCGAGTGGCGGGCACTGGACGATAGGCACGTCTGGTCTGCTGAGCTGGTCGCGCACCAGTGGTTGCATGGACGTAAGAAGGCGATGCTGGCGTCGTTCGTGGTGGGGACGATCGACCAGTTGCTGTTCATGGGGTTGAAGAGCCGGCACTTGGCGCTTCGTCATCTGGCGTTGGCGGGCAAGGTCGTCGTCATCGATGAGGCGCACGCCTATGACACCTACATGAACTCCTATCTGGATCGGGTGTTGTCGTGGCTGGGCGTCTACGGTGTGCCGGTCGTGGTGTTGTCGGCGACGCTGCCCGCGCAGCGGCGCCGCGAGCTAGCCGAGGCGTATGCCGGGCCGGGCGCAGCCGACCTCGCCAAAGTCGGGAAGACCACGGGGTATCCGCTGCTGACCGCGATCGAACCGGCGAGGCCCCCGGTAGTGGAGGAAGCGGCGGCGTCGGGGCGGCGTACCGACGTGTGGGCCGAGCCGCTGAGTGACGATCTCGGTGCTCTGGCGGAACGACTGGAGTATGAGCTGGCCGGTGGCGGTTGCGCGCTGGTGGTGCGCAACACGGTCGGACGGGTCCTGGAGACGGCCCAGTTTCTGCGGGCCCGGTTCCCGACGGTGACCATCACCGTTGCCCACGCTCGTTTCGTTGATCTGGACCGGGCCGGGAACGACGCTGAGCTGCTCAGGCTTTTCGGGCCACCCGGAAGGGATGCGGGTGAGCGTCCCGGGAAGCACATTGTGGTGGCCAGTCAGGTCGCCGAACAGTCTTTGGACATCGATTTCGATCTGCTGGTGACGGATCTGTGTCCTGTCGACCTGCTGCTGCAGCGGATGGGGCGTCTGCATCGGCATGAGCGCGGTGAGCGGCAGTGCGAGCGCCCCGAGCGGGTGCGGGTCGCGCGGTGCCTGGTGACGGGTGCGGACTGGGACGCGGTTCCGGTGGAGCCGGTCAAGGGGTCGCAGCGTGTCTACGGGCGGCATGCGCTGCTGCGGTCGGCTGGGGTGCTGGAGCTGTACCTGTCGGGGACGGCGGCGACGGGTCACGTGGTGCGGCTGCCCGAGGACATCAGCCGGGTGGTGCAGGCGGCCTACGGGACGGGGCCGGTCGGCCCGACGGCGTGGCAGGACGCGATGGAGCACGCGCATAAGGAGCACGTGGTGCGTCAGCAGATGTTGCGCGGCAAGGCCTCGGATTTCCAGATCAATGCGGTGGGGCGTCCGGGGCGGGCGCTGATCGGCTGGGTGGACGCCGGTGTCGGCGACGCCGATGACACCCGGGCTGGCCGCGCCCAGGTGCGCGACAGTCGGGAGTCGTTGGAGGTGCTGGTGGTGCAGCGCCTCGCTGACGGGACCGTCCGGACGCTGCCGTGGCTGGGGAAGAACGGGGGCCGGGAGTTGCCGACCGAGGCCGTCCCGCCGGGGGACCTGGCGCGGACCGTGGCGGCGTGTGGGCTGCGGCTGCCGTTCCAATTCTCGATCCCGGACGTGCTGGACCGGGCGATCGGGGAGCTGGAGGCCGATTGCGTCCTGGCGTGGCAGTCCAAGGACAGTCATTGGCTGGCCGGTGAGTTGATCTTGATGCTCGATGAGAACTGTCGGACCCGCTTGGCAGGCTTCGACCTGCTGTACACCCCTGCCGATGGTCTTGAGGTGACGAATGCCCGGTAAGGCTCCATTAGCGGCCTTCGACCTGACCCGCGAGTCGTGGCTGCCGGTACTGCGCGACGACGGTACCGAGGACGAACTGTCGTTGCTGGAGGTCTTCGCGCAGGCCGACACGGTGCGGCGTCTGGTCGGGGACGTCCCGACCCAGGAGCTGGCGCTGCTGCGTCTGCTGCTGGCGATTCTGCACGACGTGGTCGAGGGCCCCACCGATCTGGAGCACTGGCAGCAACTCTGGGAGGACGGCCTTCCCCTGCACGGGGACGACGGCGTCAGCGAATATCTGGCCCGGCACCGGAGCCGCTTCGACCTGCTGCACTCCGAGACGCCGTTCTTCCAGACGGCCGGGCTGCAGACCGCCAAGAAGGAGATCGCGTCCCTGGACCGGCTCGTCGCCGACGTGCCCAACGGGGCGCAGTTCTTCACCATGCGGGCGCGGGGCGTGGAACGGCTGTCGTTCGCCGAGGCCGCCCGGTGGGTCGTGCACGCGCACGCGTTCGACACCTCCGGCATCAAGACCGGCGCGGACAAGGACAAGCGCGCCAAGGGCGGCAAGGTCTATCCACTGGGCGTCGGGTGGACGGGCAACCTGGGCGGCGTGTTCGTCGAGGGCGCGAACCTGCGCGAGACGCTGCTGCTGAACCTGATCGCCTTCGACACCACCAACCTCAGAATCGACGCCGACCGGGACCGTCCCGCGTGGCGGCACCCGCCGCCCGGCCCGACACAGATGGAGCCGTTGGAGCTGAGCCGTCGTCCGGCGGGGGTGCGTGACCTGTACACCTGGCAGTCCCGGCGGGTCCGGCTGGCGTTCGATGACGAGGGCGTCCACGGTGTGGTGCTCGCCTACGGTGACCCGCTGAGCCCGCGCAACCAGCACATGCGCGAACCGATGACCAGTTGGCGGCGCAGCCAGGCCCAAGAGAAGAAGCTCGGCGTGGCCCAGGTGTACCTGCCGCGCGAGCATGACCCGGGCAAGAGCGCGTGGCGGGGGCTGGGCGCGCTGGTCGCGGGCCGCACCCCGGGGGCCGAGCAGCGCAACGAGGCGGCCGACATCGTCCGGCCGCGGATCCTGGACTGGGTCGCCCGCCTGACGGTCGAAGGCGACTTCGACCCGGACTTCCTGATCCGAGCGCGGCTGGTCGCCGCACGCTACGGGACGCAGCAGTCGGTGATCGACGAGGTGATCGACGATTCGGTCGCCATGCCGGTGGTGTTGCTGCACGAGCGCGACACCCGGCTCGGGCAAGCCGCGATCGACGCGGTCGCCGATGCCGACAGGGCCGTGAACGTGTTGGGCGACCTGGCCGCCGACCTCGCCCGCGCCGTCGGCGCCGGCCCCGATCCCGCCCGAGAACGGGCCACAACCCAGGCCTACGGCATGCTGGACGGCTCCTTCCGCGACTGGCTCGCCGCCCTGGACCCGAGCCACCCGCCCCAACCGCAGCGAGCGGCGTGGCAGGACACGGCCCGGACGATCCTCGCCCGGCTGGGAGCCCGGGAAGTCGCTGACGCCGGCGACGGCGCCTGGGAAGGGCGCGTCATCCAGACCGGCAAGGGCCAGGAGCTGTGGCTGACGTCCTCACGCGCCGAGGCGACCTTCCGCTACCGGCTCCGCAAAGCGTTGCCCGGGACCGCCCCCGAGCCTGAGCCCGATGAACCGGCGCGGCAAGCACTCGAGGAGCCCATGGAGGCCAGTTCATGACCGCCACCACCGCAGGCGAGCGGCAGTACGCGTCCGACCTGGTCGGTCAGGTCGTGGGGGACTTCGTCCGCGAGCTGCAGGACGGCTACCTGCGCGACACCAGCGCCGCGGTCGGCCGCCTGGCTCAGTTGCGCCGCGGCGCGGGCAAGCTGCCGCAGGACGTTCCGGAGCTGTGGGGCCTGACCGGGACCGAGCGGCTCTACCAGGATCAGACGCTCGGCGAGGAGCAGGCCGTCCGCGCAGAGAACGCGGTCTTCCTGGCCGTCACCCTGTACGCCTTGCACCAGCAGTCGCGCACCACACAGAAGATGCACATCCCCGGCGTTGACCTGGGCGCGGCCGTCCGGCGACTGATGCCGCCCGACAGGATCGACGAGCCGATCCGGCGGCGGTTCGTCCGGGTGGGGACGGCGGGAAGCCTGGAGGTCCTGGCCTACCGGCTCCGCGAGATCGTCTCCCTGCTGCGCCGCGACTCCATCCCCATGGACTACGCGCTGCTGGCACAAAACCTCTACCGCGCCCACACACCGGACGGGCTCGCGCAGGTCCGCCGGCAGTGGGGGCACGGCTTCCACACCTACCGGCCGCCCCGCGACCCGGGCGACCAGCCCCGGCCCCAACCGCCCGGACGACAAGAACAGACGCCGCAGGACGAGGCCGCCACCCGGGCCACCACCCAGGACAGCACTGACAAGGACGTCACATGACCCGCACTATCATCGACCTGCATGTGCTGCAGAGCGTCCCGCCCAGCAACCTCAACCGGGACGACACCGGCACGCCCAAAACCGCCGTCTACGGCGGGGTGCGCCGCGCCCGGGTGTCCAGCCAGGCGTGGAAGCGCGCCACCCGCACCAGCTTCCACGACCTGCTCGACCCCAGCGAGCTCGGCGTCCGGACCAAGCGGGTCGCCGAGCTGCTCGCCGACCGCATCCACGAGCTGGACCCCTCGATCCCGCAGACCGAGGCGTGGGATCTGGCCGCCGAGACCGTGCAGAACGCGACCGGCTCCAAGATCGAGGTCCCCAAACGCCGCGGCGGCACCGCCAAGAACGGTGACGAGGAGCCCGCGGCGGCCCCGGAGTCGAAGTACCTGATGTTCCTCAGCGCCCGCCAACTCGACGGCCTCGCCGAACTCGCCGTCGAGGGCCGCGACGACATCAAGACCTTCTTCAAGGACAAGGACACCAAGGCGCGGGCCAAGCAGATCGCCAACGCCCGCCACTCGGTCGACATCGCGCTGTTCGGACGGATGGTCGCCGACGGCGCCGACATCAACGTCGACGCCGCCACCCAGGTCGCGCACGCGCTCAGCGTCCACCAGGTGGAGAACGAGTCCGACTACTACACCGCCGTCGACGACCACAAGGAACGCGAGGACGACGACCTGGGCGCCGGCATGATCGGAACGGTCGAGTTCAACTCCGCCACCCTCTACCGCTACGCCGCCCTCGACGTCGACCGGCTGAGCGACAACCTCGGCAAGGGCCTGCGCGACGACGAGCCGCTCACCGAGCCGGTCCGCCGCGCGGTGGAGGCGTTCGTGGAGGGCTTCATCACCTCGATGCCGACCGGGAAGGTCAACACGTTCGGCAACCACACCCTGCCGGACGCGGTCGTGGTGAAGATCCGCTCGTCCCGTCCGATCAGTTTCGTGTCCGCGTTCGAGGAGCCCTGCAAGCAGGGCCCGGACGGCGGCGGGTTCGTCCAGGAAGCCGCCGCCCGGCTGGCTCGATACGTGCCCGAGATCGAGGACGCCTACGGCGTCGCCGACGACGCCCGAACCTGGGTACTGCGCGTCGGGAAGAACACCGAGCCCCTGTCCGCCCTCGGCACCCAGGTGTCCCTGCCCGAGCTGGTCAACGCGGTGGGCGAGGAGGTCGCCGGACGTCAGGAACAACAGCGGTGAGCGTCCTGACCATGCAGCTCGCCGGCCCCCTCCAGGCATGGGGGGCCTCGGCGCGGTTCGCGCGCCGCACGACCGAGCAGGCACCCACCAAAAGCGGCGTCATCGGCATGCTGGCCGCCGCGCTCGGTCTGCAGCGCACCGACGACCTGGCCGATCTGGCGGCGCTGCGCTTCGGTGTGCGCGTCGACCAGCGCGGTGTTCCCGTCCGCGATTACCAGACCGCACAGCATTTCGACACCGGCCGATCCATGCCGCTCTCCGAACGGTTCTACCTGGCCGACGCCGTGTTCGTCGCCGCGGTCGAAGGCGAAGGCGACCTGATCGAACGCCTGCACCGAGCGTTGCGCGAACCGGTCTTCCTGCCCTACCTCGGACGCCGATCATGCCCGCCGGCCCGACCGATCGAGCTCGCCGTCCACCACGACCAGACCCTCGACGCGCGGCTGGAAGACGAGCAGTGGCGCGCATCGTCGTGGCACCAGCGCAAAAGCCGTGAACCGATGGTGACCCTGGAGACCATCATCGAGGCCGACGGCACGGAGGGTCTGGTCGACACCCTGCGCGACCAGCCGCTCAGCTTCGACCCGCGGCACCGACGCTACGCGCTGCGCGGCGTCCGCCACCAGCCGGTGGAGATCCCCAACCCGGCCGCACCCCGTCCCATCGCCGACCACGACCCGACCGCCGCCCTGCGAGGCCAGTGATGTACCTGACGCGCTTCCGGATCAATCCCGAACGGATCGGCGCCCGCAAACTGCTGTCCTCCCCGCAGGTGCTGCACGCGGCCGTCATGTCGTCGTTCGCCGAACTTCCCGACCCGACACCGGACGCGCCGCGGGTGCTGTGGCGGATCGACCGCGACAGCCGCCACAGCACCCACCTGTGCATCGTCAGCCCCTACAAGCCTGACCTGACCCACCTGGTCGAACAGGCCGGATGGCCCACCACCGCCCGCTGGGAGACCTACGACTACGGCCCCTTCCTCGACCGCCTCGGCGCGGGCGACCAGTGGGCGTTCCGCCTCACCGCCAACCCGGTCCACTCCGTCCGCAACAAGGACGGCGTACCGACCAAGACCACCGCCCACATCAGCCCCCGCCACCAGCTGGGCTGGCTCCTGCAACGCCAACAGAGCGGCGGCTTCACCATCGTCCGCAAACCCTCCGCGCACAAACAGCAGGACGAGCTGACCCAGCACGAGTTGGCCCAGCATGAACTGGTCCTCCACAACCGCCGCCAACTCGCCTTCAAAAAGAAGGGGGCGGGCAAGCCGGTCACCCTGGTCACCGTCACCTACGACGGACGCCTCCACATCACCGACCCCGACGCCTTCCGCCGCACCCTCACCCACGGACTCGGCAAAGCCAAGGCCTACGGCTGCGGCCTGATGACCCTCGCCCGGGCATGACCGATGTCCACCGTCGGTAAACGCGGCGCGTCCTCACCGCACGAACTCACTCGGATGAGCGACCGGCTCTCGTTCATCTACCTCGAACGCTGCACACTTCACCGCGAAGACAACGCCATCACCGCCGAAGACGCCGACGGCGTCACCCACATCCCGTCCGCCGCCATCGGCACCCTCCTGCTCGGCCCCGGAACCCGCGTCACCCACCAGGCCATGAGCGTCCTGGGCGACAGCGGCGCCGGCGTCGTCTGGGTCGGCGAACAAGGCGTACGGTTCTACTCCGGCGGCCGATCCCTCAACCGCTCCTCCGCCCTCGTCGAAGCCCAAGCGACGGCCTGGGCCAACCGCCGCACGCGCCTGAATGTCGCCCGCGCCATGTACAGCATGCGATTTCCCGGCGAAGACCCCTCCGGACTCAGCCGCCACGAACTCCTCGGCCGCGAAGGACGACGCGTCAAAGAGCGCTACCGCTACGAAGCCGCCCGCGTCGGCCTCACCTGGAACGGACGCCGCTACGTCCCCGGCGACTTCGACACCGGCGACACCGCCAACCAGGCCGTCACCGCCGCCGCCCAATGCATGTACGGCATCGCCCAGACCACCGTCGCCGCCCTCGGCTGCTCACCCGGCCTCGGATTCATCCACTCCGGCCACGAACTCGCCTTCGTCCTGGACATCGCCGACCTGTACAAGACCGAGATCGCCATCCCGGTCGCCTTCGACGTCGCAGCCGAAAGCCCCGACGACGTCGGCTCCCGCACCCGCCGCGCCATCCGCGACCGCGTCAACCAAGTCGGCCTCCTCAAACGCTGCGTCCACGACATCAAGTCCCTGCTAGTCCCCGACGACACCGCAGAGGATCCCACCGGCGACGACACCGATCACGTCACTTTGCAAAGCGACCACGGCATGAACATCGAGTCCGGACGCAACTACGCCGAAGACGTGCACTGGTGACCATCATCATCCTCACCAACTGCCCTGCCGGCCTGCGCGGCTTCCTCACCCGCTGGCTGATGGAGATCGCCCCTGGCGTCTTTATCGGCGGCCCCTCCGCCCGCATCAGGCAGGCCCTCTGGGACGAGGTGCACCAGTACGCCGACACCGGCCGCGCCCTGCTCTGCTACACCACCAACAACGAGCAGGGTTTCACCTTCGAAACCCGCGACCACAAATGGCATCCCATCGACCACGACGGCCTGACCCTGCTCCGCCGCCCCAAGTCCCAGCCGAGCATTTCTTCCAAGCCCCCGCCCGCGGGCTGGAGCAAGGCCTCCAAACGCCGCCGCTACGGCCGCCGCTGACCCGAGCCCGAAATGTCGGAATCTGTGAAAGTGCTCCAAAACGAGCCCAACACCCGACAAACCCGCAGGTCAGCCAGAGTGCTCCCCGCGCACGCGGGGATGGTCCCGGGAAGCTCGACGCCCGGATCAGGGAAGCCGTGTGCTCCCCGCGCACGCGGGGATGGTCCCTGGCCCAGGTGTTCCACGGAACACCGCCGAAGGTGCTCCCCGCGCACGCGGGGATGGTCCCGCGACTCTTCGCCCAATGCCTGGCCCTGGCTCGTGCTCCCCGCGCACGCGGGGATGGTCCCGGCGCTACTCCCTGGAAGAGGCAGTAGCGGAAGTGCTCCCCGCGCACGCGGGGATGGTCCCGGAACGAACGTGTTCTCGTACTGGGTGTGGAAGTGCTCCCCGCGCACGCGGGGATGGTCCCTGGTAGTAGAGCTGGCGCAGGGTCAGGTCGAAGTGCTCCCCGCGCACGCGGGGATGGTCCCAGCGACGACCCGACTTGGTAAGGGGGGTGTCCGTGCTCCCCGCGCACGCGGGGATGGTCCCCGGATCGTGTGTCCGGACGCCGAGTTCGGGTCGTGCTCCCCGCGCACGCGGGGATGGTCCCGTGTCTCCCTTGCCACTATCTAACGCGGCGCGGTGCTCCCCGCGCACGCGGGGATGGTCCCGTGTGCGGGTACACGCCACTGACCGCCGCGCCGTGCTCCCCGCGCACGCGGGGATGGTCCCTTCAGGTACCTCAGGTTCCCCAGGTCGAAGGAGTGCTCCCCGCGCACGCGGGGATGGTCCCACCCCCGGACATGCGAAAACCCCCGGGCCGCGGTGCTCCCCGCGCACGCGGGGATGGTCCCAACTATCAGCTGGCGGTAGAGGCGGTGAAGGAGTGCTCTCCGCGCGGGGATGATCCGCGATCTACGCTGAGACGTTGCCCTACGCCGGGGTGCGTCCCGCGCATGGGGGGAGGTCTCAAATACATGATCGAAGAGGACTGGCAGGCCACTACCCAGGCTCATTCATTGGGCACCTCGACGCTCTTGTCGGTGTCGGCGTGCCGCCCCACACCCTGAGGCTGCTGCGCCACCATCGCGCTGCGGCCTGCTAAGCGGCAGGTCGGCCCGCCGCACGGCCGCGTTCCAGGCCGTCCTTGCCGCTGTGGCGCGGGACACTGCTGCGATCGGTGCTCATGCTCACGCCCGACTCGCCGTCTCTGCGCGCTCGGATCAGCTTGAGCGAAGCGAAGACTGAGGGCGTCCGATCAACACAGAGAGCTGACATCTCGGGCGCATCTATGCAATTGCCTCACGGTGACATCGAAGCCCCTACCAGACGGGTTTGGCCGGGAATGCAATATTCCGGTAAAGCGAGGGTCACGCCGAGTATTATTTTGATTTTGGGACCTGCGATTGGCGCTGTGTCAGCAGGGCCGATATTTACTCGATGAAGTCAAGTATGTTCAGATACCAGTCGAGCATGCATAGTGGAACCTGGCCGGCCACACATACCCGGCTGCGAGGTCACAGTGCTGGACGAGGGCCGTCGGCCCCGGCTCCGGCCGCTTGGGGAAGGGGTGATCGCTGTCTGCTTGGCTGCCCCCACCGCCGCGAATGGATTTAGGTTAGACGCCGTCCCCGTACCCGGTTCCGGCGGTGCCCCCTCCTTCGAGACGGCTCCCAGATCAGCGGAACGCTGAACCCTTCGCTGCTTCATTAGTTTCATTCATCGGTCGGCCGTGCCTGCGGCAAAGTGCAGAACGGCGTTCTCGTATGGTGTGTTAAGCGTGTCTGCGAAAGATTCCACATGAGGTATTACGTGTTGGGCCCCCTCGAAGTCATCGGTCCCGGCGGACTCCCGATCGTCATCAACGCCAAACGTATCCGCGCGCTACTCGCCATCCTTCTTCTGCACCCCGGGAAAGTGGTCACGCTTGATCGGATCATCGACGGCATCTGGGACGATGCGCCCCCGCGTTCAGCGGTGGAGAACGTCCGCACCTACACCTGTCAGCTACGCACGATCCTGCGGCGATCGGGTCACCGCGACAGGCTGGACAGCCACCCGGGCGGCTACCGGCTCCACACCCACCCCGAAGAGTTGGATCTTCAACGTTTCACGACGCTAGTCGGCAATGGGCAGCTTGCGCTGCGGTCGGGCGGCTACGCCAACGCCGTCACCTTGCTGGGCGACGCGATCGGGCTGTGGCGGGGCACGCCGCTGGCTGAACTTGAACTGGGCGCCGAGATGCGCGCCAAGACCGTGGCCTTGGAGGAGTTGCGCTGGCAGGCGCAGACCGACTGGATCAACGCGAGGCTGGCCCTCGGCGAACGGGCGGGCCTGGTGGCCCCGCTCCAGGAGCTGATCGGTGAACGGCCGCTCGACGAGGGCCTGTGGTGTTCGCTGGTGATGGTCCTGCACGCGATCGGCCGGACGAGCGAGGCGCTGGCGGCGTTCGCCCAGGCCAGGGAACGGCTGGTCAGGGAACTCGGAGTGGAGCCGGGCCCGGCGCTGCGCAAGGTCCACGCCGCCGTGCTGGAGGGCGCGGCGGTCCTGGACGTGTCCTGGCCGGAGCGGAGGTGGACGACGTCCGCGGTGCTGACGCCGCGCCAGCTTCCAGGGGTCCCGACCCTCATCGGCCGGGACGCCGAGGTGGCGCGGGTCCGCGCGCTGGTCGACCGGACGGACCGCGGCGCGGTCGACCACGTGCCGACCGTGCTGGTCTCCGGAGTGCCGGGAGTCGGCAAGAGCGCCACCGCGGTCGCCGCGGGACGGGCCGTGTGCGGCGCCCATCCCGACGGTGAGATCTACCTCGATCTGCGGGGATCGACGGCCGAGCCCCGGTCGCCCAGCGACGCGATCGCCGAGCTGCTGGGCACTCTCGGGCTGATGCCGGAGGCGATCCCGCGGTCCTGGGACGGCCGGCAGGCCCTCTACCGGTCCGTGCTCGCCGAGCGGCGTGCGCTCATCGTGCTGGACGACGCGGCCGACGCGAATCAGGTGATCTCCCTGCTGCCGGGTCTCGGCCGGAGCCTGCTGATCGTGACGAGTCGGCGGTGGCTGGTCGGCATCCGCGCCGACGTGCATCTGGCCCTGGAGCCGCTGTCGGTGAGCGCCGCGGTGCAGATGCTGAGCCACCTGATCGGCGTGGACCGCACCGAGCGGGAGTACGCGGCGGCGACGGCCATCGTCGAGGCGTGCGGTCGGCTGCCGGCCGCGATCCGGATCGTCGGAGCCAGGCTGGCAGCGCGGCCCCGCCACCCGCTGCGCTTCCTCGCCGAGAACCTGCGCGACGGGGAGCGGGTGCTCGACGAACTCGTCGTGGACGGCATGTCCCTGCGGCGGCTGTTCGACACCAGCCGCCAGGCCTTGGACCCGGCCTGCCGCAGGGCGTTCGGCATGTGCGGGCGGCTGGCGTCCGACCGCATCACGGCGGCGGATCTCGGCGCCGCGCTGGGGCTCCCGGCCTTCGCCGCCGATCGCCTGCTGGAGCGGCTCGTCCACGAGGGGCTGCTGATCTCACGTGAGCCCGAGTCCGGCGTCCCGACCTATCATCTGCCGAGAATTCTCGGTCTTTACGCTCGGGAATGCTTCGCCCGCGACGTCGAGCGGGAGAAGGCGGGATAGTCAGAGGAAAAGGCAGAACGGGTGACCGGCCGGATCCAGCATCACCCGGACGTCCGGCTGCGGCTGATAGTCGGCGAGCACGGCTCCCGATTCGACGGCCCACGCGACGGCCGCGTCGAGATCTTCGACGGCTATGTCGAGGTGTTCCATGATCTGCTGCCTGCCCGGCGCGGTCGGCCACGTCGGCCGCGCGTAGTCGGCGTCGTATTCGAAGTTCAGTGTCGGCCCCCTTTCGCCCGCGGGCGGGCGTATCTTTGCCCAGCCGGACTCGGGCGGTTCGCCCGGTTCGGGCTCTTCCACATCGGCCACGGGCCAGCCCAGCAGCCGCGCATAGAATGCCGCCAGCTCGCGCGGATTCGGCGCGCTGATGGTCACGGACGTGACGTCCATCCGCACTCTGCGATCACGATTCACCGGCCCCACGATAGAGCTTCACCGCCCACTTGTGACGCTGGCCGCCCGGCCATAGCCGGGATGTATCACGCCTGTACTCGTGTTGAGCAGCATTTGATCTCATGAGCGCTGGACATGTCGGGGCGCGGCGTTCCCGTCCCCGGCTCCTTGTGGTGGGCGCGAGCACGATGCGCGACCACGCATTCGCCGTCTGGCGGGAGTTGGGATTGGAGATCGTGCTGGCCGACGGCTATTCCGGCGGACGGTACGAACACCTCGTCCACCATTTCGTCGCGCTCGACCCGCGCGACGGCTCGGCCGCCGTGACGGAGTTGACCGAACTGGCGCGCACGTGCGACGGCGTCGTCACCCTGGCCGACAACTCCCAACTGACGGCCGCCCAGGTCGCGCACGACGCAGGACTTCCCGGAATCGGGCCCGAGATCGCCTTGATCGCCCGCTCCAAACTGCTCCAACGCCGGGTCGGTGAACGGCGCGGGCTGTCTACGCCGCGCTGGCGGCAGGTCTCCGGCGCCGACGACCTCGACGCCTTCTACGACGGCCGCTCCGGCTGGAGCGTCCTGAAACCGGTCGACTGCGCGGGCAGCGCGGGAGTGCTCCAGGTCGCCGACGCCGCCGAGGCACGCCGCCAGTGGCCGGTGGTCCGCTCGTTGTCGCCCTCGCGCACGGTGGTCATCGAGGAGTTCGTGGGCGGACGGGAGGTCTGCGTCGACGCGGTCGTCCTGGACGGGGTGCCCGCCTTCGTCTCGGTGTGCGACGCCGAGTACGTCGGGCCGGACGGGTTCATCGCCGTGTCCGCCACGTACGCCGCCGTCCAGCCGGACCGCGAGACCGCCACGTCCGAGATCGGGCTGGTCGCGGACGCCTACGGGCTGCGAGACGGCGTGATGCAGGCCGAATTCAAGATCGACGACGGCCGGTGGACGCTGCTGGAGGTCACCTTCCGTCCGGGCGGTGCGCTGGTGCCCGAACTGACGGAGCGGGTCACCGGGATCGACCTGTACGAAGCTCAGGCGCAGCTGGCCCTGGGCCGGACGCCGCCGCTCCCCGAGCCGGACGCCGCCTGGTCGCCGGTGCCGTTCGCGGAGGTGCGCTTCCTGGTCGGCAGCGGGCCGGTCCGCAGGTTCGTCCCGCCGGCGACCGTCATCGCCGGGCTGCCCGACGTGAAGATCGTCAACCAGCTCGTCCTGCCCGGCCAGCGGGCGCGCCTCCCGGTGAGCGAGGAGGGCCGCGCGGGATACGCGGTCGGCTGGGGAGCCGACCGCGACCGGCTCGACCGGCAGCTGCGCGAGGCCACCGGCAGGCTCGGCCGGGAGATGGGCATCGTCGAACACCCCGACCGCCGATCGGAGGCGGCCCATGCGTGACGAGCTGAGCTCGGCGCAGATCGACTCCTACCGCGAGAACGGATTCCTCGTCGTCGACGGTTTCCTGGACGACGCGGAGACGCGGCACTGGCGGACGGTCCTTGAGGACGCGGTCCGCGAGCGCGGCGACGCCCGGCTTCCGAGCGAACCGGACGAGCCGCGGGCCGACGAGGCCGGGGAGCCTCAGCCGTTGTCCGGACTGCGGTTGCGCGAAGCCCTCGCCAAGCACAGCCGGGCCTGGGTGCGGGTGCTGTCCCAGCACGTGAACCTCTGGCAGACCGACGTGAGGGTGCGCGATCTGGTCCTCGATCCCAGGCTCGGACGGATGGCGTGCGACCTGGCCGACGTCGACGGCGTCCGGATCTGGCACGACCAGACCATGTTCAAGCCCGCGTGGGGAGAACCCACGGGCTGGCACACCGACACCCCGGTGTTCTCCTTCACCCATCCGGGCGCGTCCACGTTCTGGATCGCGCTCGTCGACGCCGACCTGCGCAACGGGTGCATGCACTACCTGCCGGGCAGCCACAAGGCGCGCGTGACGACCAAGAGCAACATGCGGCTGGACGGCCTTCGCCACCTCAATCCCGAGTGGGAGTTCGCCGAGCCCGTCCCGTGCCCGGTCCGGGCCGGCTCGCTCATCGTCCACGGAGGCGACACCGCGCACGCGGCGGGCGCCAACATGACCCCGCTACCGCGACCCGCGTTCGCGATCTCCTGGATGCCGGCGGGCGCCACGTTCAACGGGACGCCGAACATCCTCCCCAGGCGGTTGCTCGCCGCGCTCAAGGTGGGCGACTCCCTCGACATCGATGCTCAATGCCCGCTCGTCTACAGCCGATGACACCGGCGGTGCGCCGCGCGATGACGGCGCGTCTCCGTCCCGTCCCGATTCGCGAGGGTGAGACATCACATGAACGACCAAGAACTGCGCCAGATCGTCGTGGAGGCTGTGGACCAGGTGCGGCAGGGCGGTGACGGGGACGGTGACCACGACGGCGACCAGCCGGGCGACGAGCTGGACCTGACCTCGCTGGAACTGGTCCGGCTGCTGGTCAATCTCGAAGAGCTGCTGGACATCGACCTCGACGACGCCGCCATCATGAACGGCCGCCTGGACACCGTCGACGACATCGTCGCGCTGATGCGCCAGTCGTTGACGGTGTCGGCCATGGACCTGTCCGAATGACCGAGGTCCCCGGCGCCTGGTACAACGTCCTGCCCGATCTGGGTTTCGAGCTGCCGCCCGATGTGCCACCGCCGGGACGCTCAGGCTCCCCGCGAACCACGCCACGGACCACCACCCTGCGGGTGCCGCCCGCGCTGATCCGGCAGGAGGTCGGTGGGAAGTCCTGGATTCCGATCCCGGACGAGGTGGCGCAGCGCTACCGGCAGTGGCGGCCGACGCCGCTGCGCCGCGCGGCGGCGTTCGAGCGGGCGCTCGGCACCCGGTGCGCGATCTTCTACAAGTACGAGGGCGGAAATCTCAGCGGCAGCCACAAGCTCAACAGCGCGGTCGCGCAGGCGTACTACTACCGGCGCGCCGGCGCCACCCGGCTCGTCGTCGGCACCGGGGCCGGGCAGTGGGGCACGGCCGTGGCCGCCGCGTGCGCCATGTTCGGGCTCGCCTGCACGGTGTACATGGTGCGCTCCAGCTATGCCGACAAGCCGTACCGCCGCACCATGATGGAGATGCTCGGCGCGTCGGTGCTGCCCAGCCCGTCCGACCGGACGGAGGTCGGGCGCCGGGCGCGCGCCGACGGTCAGGAGCAGGGCAGCCTCTCGATCGCGCTGGCGGAGGCGCTGACCGACGCGCGGGAGCCCGGCGGCTACTTCTGCACGGGCAGCGGTGAGACGTACACGATCCTCCACCAGACCGTCATCGGCCTGGAGGCCGCCGCCCAGCTCGCCGAGGCGGGCCGCGCTCCGGACGTCGTGATCGCCTCGCTCGGCGCCGGAAGCAACTTCGGCGGGCTGTGCATGCCGTTCATCGGCCCGGCGGACGGTCCGCGTCCGCGCTGCGTGGCGGTGGAGCCCGCGGCGTGCCCGACCCTGACCCGAGGGCGGTACGCCTACGACTTCACCGACGCGTCGCGGAGCACGCCCTTGCAGAAGATGTACACACTGGGCCACACCTTCGCGCCCGAGCGGATTCACGCGGGCGGCCTGCGGTATCACGGCGCGTCCAAACTCGTCAGCGCTCTGTACGACCGGAAACTGATCGAGGCGGCGGCCCACCCGCAGCGGGCGGTGTTCGCCAGCGCCGTCGAGTTCGCCAAGGCCGAGGGGGTCCTGCCCGCGCCGGAGAGCGCGCATGCCGTGCACGGCGCGGTCGTCGAAGCGCGGCGGGCCGACGACGAGGGCGTTCGCCGCACGATCCTGCTCGGCGTCAGCGGCCACGGACTCCTCGACATGGCGGCTTATGCGGCCTTCCACGACGGCACTATGCGCGACTCCGCGGCGGCTCCTGAGCGGATCGCGGCCGCGCTGGACCGGCTGCCCGCCCAGCCGGCCGCTGTCGGCGTCAGCGCGCGTCTCGGAGCGCGTACCGTTCGCTGAGCTCCCGCATCGTCGTCTCCGGAGAGGCCGCCATCTCCTCGACGACCCACAGGTAGGAGTCCATGTAGGACTTCATCTCCTCGTGGGCGTACATCTCGCCGTTGTAGATGAGCGCGCACCCGTCCCGTTCGGGGTAGACCTCCATGCTCGGGCCGCAGTACGCCGTCCACACGTCCTGCTGGGCGGACGGTAAGGTCCCCGCGTGCAGCGTGGGTGTGCTGCCGCCCGCGGGTTCGCGGCCGGGCAGCAGTGGTGCTCGCACACGCATTCCCGCCAGCGTGATGTCGGAGTCGCCGAACGCGGCGGCGTAGAAGTTTCCGTGGCACAGGTCGCTGTCGGGCCAGGGACGCTGCGAGTCGAAGGCGGGATTGATCGCGCGGGCCAGTGATGTGTAGGGCACCAGGTTGGACATCGCCTCCACCATCGCCGCATGGGTTCTCCGGATTGCCTCGTGCAAAGACGTCCCAGGCGTGAGCGTCGTGACCACGTAAGGGTCGACCGTGCAGGGGAGCGGCGACCGGCGTTCGCGCCTGCTCGCCCGGCCG
This sequence comes from Actinomadura syzygii, assembly GCF_008085905.1. Classification (GTDB taxonomy): domain Bacteria; phylum Actinomycetota; class Actinomycetes; order Streptosporangiales; family Streptosporangiaceae; genus Spirillospora; species Spirillospora syzygii. Next base: position 200,742 of record NZ_VSFF01000012.1, read on the forward strand.
AGCGTCACGGTGCTCAGGACCGTCCGCTCTTGCCCGGTTTCCAGCGACAGTAGGGCGTGGTACGCGGCCATCAGCACCATGTAGACGGTCGTCCGCGACTGCCACGCGCGGCGGCTGAGCGTCGCCAGCAGCTCCGGCGTGAAGGTGACGTCGATCCGGTCGCGGGTGAGTACCGAGGTCCGCGCGGTGGTGCGCGCCTGGAACAGCGAACCGTCCGGCAGCGGGAGCAACCGCTCGCGCCAAAACTCCAGCCTGTCCCCGCTGGGCTCCATCCGGTGGCGTTGGATCGCGTCCATCTGCGCGAACGACAGCGCGGGTTCGGGCGGCGCGGCGGTGCCGACGTGCGCCGCGTACCCGGCCAGCAGGTCCTCCACCAGCGCCTTGGTGGCCCAGCCGTCGGCGATGGCCTCCGACAAGCACACATTGAGGAAATGGCGGTCCGCAGCGAGCCGGACGAACCAGGCGTGCCAGGCCGGGCCGCGCAGCAGGTCGAAACTGCGGTTGTTCTCCCAATACACCAGTTCGGCGATGCGGTCGTGCTGCGCGGCGGTGCCGAGCGCGGACAGATCCAGGTACTCCACCTGCGGTTCGGCCGCTGCCTCGATCCGCATCCGGGGCTCGTAGTCGATCGTGTCGAAGACCAGCCGCAGCGCGTCCTGGCGCCGGGTGACGTCGGCGAAGGCGAGTTTGACGGCCTCATAGTCCATGGGCGCATCGATGAACCGGCTGTCCACGACGATGAACCGGGACGCGCCCGGAGCGTCGGGCGACAGCCCGCACATCAGTTCCCAATGGCTTTCCTGGGCCGGGAGCAGTCCGGCGGACTGGACGTGCTCGGTCATAGGGCATCACGCACGGAGATCACCTCGGCTGTCGCAACGTACGGGCTCGGGTCGGCCGGGCTCGCCGCCGGCCCACGGCCGGGTCAGACCGGCAGGTCGGCGAGCGCGGCCGTGACGCAGCGATGCGCGTCGTGGACGGGACGGGAGAACTGGGCCGGTGACGGGACCTGGTTGTTGTAGTAGGTGGCTCCCTCGCAGAGCGGGCCGAGCACCCACATGTGCGTGTCCGGCTGCCCGTCGACGGCCCGTGGGTGCTGGTCGCGGTCGATGTCGATCCCGCTCGGCCGGCCGCTCTCGGGCGGCAGCGGGCGGATCCGCCCGGCGCGGCGCAGCGCGGCGAGCAGCGGGCTGGCGGACGAGTCGACGCTGGGCGGCGGCACGCGCGCCCGGATCAGCCAGTCGGCCGCCGCCGAATGCGGCCGTCCGAGCCCGGTCGAGACGATCCGCCAGCGCCCCGTCCGGGCGTGCCACGACACCGCCGGAGCCGGTCCGAACGGCGCGCGCGCCACGCCCGCCGCCATGATCGCCAGCAGTTCGGCCTGCCGCTCCCACTGCGGACCGACGACCGCGCGGTTGAACAGGGAGGTCATCGGGCCGGTGAAGTAGGCGCGGGACCGGTCGGTGATGCCGTCGAAGTCGATCGCGTGCCGGATCACGTCCCGGTGGTCCTCCATGACCTCCAGCGCCGCCTTGAGCGGGCTCTCGGACAGCGGCCGGGCGCCTTCCCGCAGGTCGCTTCGCATGGCGTCGACGAGCCAGCGGGCGTACTGCGCGCTGTCCCGGCGGGCCATCCCGGCCGTGCCGTCCAGGGCCGCCCAGGCGTCGAACGCGCCGAGCCGGGTCGCCAAGGCGTCGAGCGTCCGGTGCAGCCGGGCCGGTTCCGGGTCGCGCGACAGGTCGTCGAGTATCAGCAGGACGTCGCCCAAGCGCGCGCGCCGCGCCTGAGCGCGGCGGTAGGCGATGTGCATCTCGGTGAGGAGCAGCGGGAGCACGTCGATGCGGAAGTCGAGGCGCGGTCCGCGGCTGCGACGTAGCGCGTCGATCGCGGCGGTGGTGAAGGCGACCGGCGGGTCCGCGGGGCCGTCCCGGCCGATTCTGGGCCTGACCCGGTACGGGGCGCCGGTCCTGGAGTACAGCAGCAGCACGGGCTCCGCGCCGCTCGGCAGGTACCGCATCCGTTCACCCCTACCGGAGAACCGGCCGCCTCGGCCGACCGTCAGGCAGGCGATCACGTCCATCGCGCTCAGGCCGAATCCGGCGATCGCGGCCGATTGCCCGGGCGCGATCGCGCCGGTGTCTCCGGGCAGCGGGTAGGGACTGCCGATCGTCTGTTCGCGGCCCGGCTCGTCTGGAGGGGCGTTCTCGGCGGTGTATCCGGTCGTGAGGAAGACGTGCCGGGCCAGCACGGTCGAGCCGTCGGCGCAGACGATCGAACGCTGCCCGGCGGCCTCGTCACGAATGTCGACGGCGGTCGTGGGAAGCATCGTGACCTCGACGTGGCCGCCTGCAGAGTCCAGCACCTGGCCCTTGAACCAGTGCAAGTACTCACCGAGGACATTGCGAGGCAGATAGTCGGCCGGATGCACAGGCCGACGCCGGGGCAAGGAGTCCTCCTGCGGGCCTGCGACGCCTTCGCTGACCCATTCGTACAGGCTCGGCCCTCGCCGAACGGTCCCGAGCGGCACGGTTCCCTCGTCCGGAAACATCGACACTTCCGCGCACGGCGAGTTGAGCAGGAGATAGTCAGGCAGATCCGGGGCGTGGACGCCGCAACCGGTGCCCGCCGGATCCACGACCGCCACCCGCACCGGCCCGCGCTTACCCGCCGGGCTCTTGGGCGAATCGCGGGCGAGGGTGACGACACGCTCGAGCACGCTCAGCCCGCGCGACCCGAACCCGATGATCGCGATGTCCGCGACCACGGGCGCCGCGGCGACCGTCGCGGCCGTGCCGTCCCGTACCTCCACACTTTGGTGGGCGCCTTGGTGGGCACTGCCGACTGCCATCCACCGATCCCTCCAGGAGACGGGCCGCGCGTGGCCTGGCGGCCCGCTCCACGGCGGTCCGCGCGCCCAGTGTTCCCAGGGCGGATATATGGCCCGTACACGCCAGCGGTTGTAGCCGTGCTGTAGGCGGCGGCCGGAGGCTTGCGGCAGGCCGGGTCGCTACGGCGAACCCTCCCGGTCATCTTCGGACGCAGACCGGACGCGGAAGGGCGCCGCCGTGGACGTGAGGCATCGCTTCCCACTCGGGAACACGCCGTGGACGGTGTGGCGAGAGGTGCTGCTGCGGACGACCGGATTCCCCGCCGCGGGGCTGGACCTGCTGGCGGCCCCGCAGTGCGCGGCCGCCGCGGACGCACACCTCGCCGGCACCGCCGAACCGGGCGCGTTCGCCGCCGAGTTCGACCGCGCGGTCGCCGCCAGTTCAGCCGAGTTGCGCCGCATCAGCGCCGATCCGCTGCTGCGCGAAGCGATCACCTGGCAGAACCCGCCCACCGTCGTCCTGCTCGACGCGATCGCGGGCCGGGGACCGGGCGGATCGCGCACCAGCAAATGGCGGTACCGCGAGCAGCAGTTGTCCCGTTACTGGCAGCGGTACTGCGCCAAGACCGAGACCATCGGCTTCTTCGGCCCGCTGACCTGGGCGACGCTTGATCCATCCGTGCCGGATTTCGACGCGACGCCGGGCCCGCGGCTCCTCGACCGGCGCCGCGTGTTCTTGGAGCCGTGGGCGCTGGCCGCCTACGGGGCGCGGCTCGCCGAGGACCCGGAGCTGCGGCGCGAGCTTCCGCCGACACCGATGCCGCACTTCTGGCTGGACGGCGACCTGCTGCGTCGGCCGGGGCGCGATCCCCTCACGCTGACAGAGCGGGAGACCGCGGCCCTGACGAGGTGCGACGGGCGGCGCCCGGCCGCCGGAATCGTCGCCGACCTGGTCGCGGACGCGCGGACGCCGGTCGGCACGACCGAGGAGGGCTACCAACTCCTGGCCGGCCTCGCGTCCCGCAAGCTGATCAGATGGGACGCGAACCTGCCGGTGGCCCCGCACACCGAAACCGTCCTGGACGACCGCATCGCGGCGATCGGCGATGACGGCCTGCGGCGTAGAGCATCGGAGGGGCTGCGGCGGCTGCGGGCGGCCCGCGCCGCGGTGGCCGGGGCCGCCGGCGATCCCGCGACGCTCGCCCCGGCGATGGCCGCCTTGGACGCCGAGTTCACCGCGCTGACCGGCCGGGAACCGCGCCAGCGCCTCGGCCAGACCTACGCGGGACGCGGCCTGTGCTACGAGGACACCACGCGCGACCTGCGGCTGACCGTCGGTTCCCGCGTCATCGACGCGATGGCCCCGGCACTGGCGCTGGTGATGCAGATCGCGCGCTGGCTGACCGCCGACATCGCGGCCGCCTACGAACGGGAGCTGCTGCGGCTGGTGGAGAAGGGACCGGGCGGGCCCGTCCGGCTCAGCGACATCTGGTACCCGGCGATCGAGCTGGTCTCCGGTCGCGGCGCAGGGCCGGTCGACGACGGGCTGGAGGAGCTCGTCTCCCGATGGCGGACGCTGTTCGGGTTGCCGCGCCTCCCCGAGTCGCAGCGAAGGGTCGAATTCACGAGCGCCGGATTGGCGGGCCGGGTCGCGGAGTTGTTCGCCGCCGATCGGCCGGGCTGGTCGGCCGCACGCGTTCACAGCCCGGACCTGCACATCTGCGCCGAGTCGGTGGAGAACGTCAACCGCGGCGACTACCTGGTGGTGCTCGGCGAGCTGCACGTGGCCAGCGGAACGCTGTGCGACCGGGCCGTGAACTGGCCCAAGGCCGAGCCCGGCCGGATGCTGGAGGCGATGGTGCGGGACTTCGGCCGTCCCCGGATGGTGCCGTTGCTGCCGCTCACCTGGTCCAAGTACGCGGGACGGCTGGTGTACGCCGAGCCCGCGCCGGACGACTGGAACATCGCCTTCACCCGCACCGGCGGCGTCGACACCCACCGGCTGGTCCCGACCGAGGCCGTCACCGTCGAGGTCGTGGACGGTCGGCCGGTCGCCACACTGCCGACCGGTGAACGGGTGCCCGCGATCGAGCTGTTCGGGATGTTCTTGTCCACGGTCGTCGCCGACGCGTTCAAAGGCGTGACGCAAGGTCCGCACACGCCGCGGGTGACCGTCGACCGGCTCGTGGTCACGCGGGAGACCTGGCGCATGACCGCCGCGCAACTCGCCGGGCTCACCGTGCGCGGCGACGAACCCGGCCAGTACCTGGCCGGGCGCCGGCTGGTGGCCGAGCACGGACTGCCCGACCGGTGCTTCGCGAAGATCGCCACCGAGAGCAAGCCGGTGTACGTGGACTTCACCAGCCCCGCCTTCGTCGCCTCGTTCGGTTCCGCGGTCCGCGCGGCGGCCGCCGCGCACGGCGAACGTACCGAGGTCGCCGTCAGCGAGATGCTGCCGACACAGGAGCAGACCTGGGTGCCCGACCAGGAGGGCCGCACCTATTTCGGAGAACTGCGGCTGCAGGTGACCGATCCCGCATACGCCGACACAGTCGACCGTACCGCCGATGTATCAGCCGCATACGAGCGCCACTGAGCATGTCGTGTGGCGCGTTGACCGGGAGGGAATGACCATGCGTACCCAAATGCTGGGGCGGATCTCGATCGACCGGTCTCGCGTTCAAGACGAGCTGGAACTCGGCAGGGATTTCCACTACGCCGAGCAATACCCTGAATTCCAGAGCGGCCAGCCGTGGAAGACCTGCATGATCTGGTCGTGCGGCGGGGAGGTCGGCGACGGCGTCATCGCCCATTACGACACCAGCCTGCCGGCGCAGCCGACGGTCTACGGGAAACAGCTGCCGTATCTGCGGCGGTTGATCGAGGAGTCGGTCGTCGTCGAGCATCTGCGCTTCGCGCGGCTGGTGGTGATGACCGATGCCGTGCTGCTCCCGCACCGCGACTTCCTGGAGTTCACCGACAAACCGACCGCGGCGCGCGCGGCGCACCGGCTGCACGTCCCGCTGACCACCGACGAGACCTGCCTGTTCATGGAGGACGGCACCGTCTACCGGATGTTCCCCGGTGAGCTGTGGTCCTTGGACGTCTCCAGAATGCACAGCGCCGCGGTGCTGTCCGACATTCGCCGGGTGCACCTGATCATGGACTTCGCGGACCTGCCCGATCACGCGCTGCTGCGGATCGAGCGGAACCCGGTCCAGGGCATCCCCGAACCGAACCTGGTGCACCGGCCGAAGCTCACCGACGAGCAGCGGACGGCGATCCGCGCGCTCGCCGGAGTCGTCGACCTCGAGAACCTGAACGAGGTGTTCGGCATCGTGATCCGCAAGAGCTACCGGGCGGACGGCGGCGAGCGGTTCGCCTGGGACGCGATGAGCGAGATCGCCCGGGACGCCGAAGACCCGGCCGTCGGCGCACGGATCGAGGAGCTGTACAAAGTGTGCGCCCTGGAAAGGAATGAGTGAGGCCGACTCGCATGTCCAACCAGAAAGCACATCCCTTCCCCGAGCCCCTTCCGGTGTTCCATCACATCGCCGTACAGACGAATGACCTGGAGAACTCCCAGAAGTGGTACGAGGCGTTCTTCGGCGCCCGCCCGACCTTCACGCAGGAGATCTTCTCCGACCTGACCAACGGCCGGTTGCCCGGCATCAGGCGGCTGGTGGAAATGACGGTCGGCACCGTGCGGATCCACCTGTTCGAACGCGAAGGGCGCCCGGCCCCGGCACCGGGCGAGAGCGTCACCCAGTACCAGCACCTCTGCCTCGCCGTGAGCGACCCACAGGATCTGGTGACGATACGACGGCACTGGATCGACCTGTTCGAATCAGGCCGCTTCGATTTCGCGGTGAAGGACCCACCCAGCCCCATCGTCGTCGACGACGGCGTCAGCAGTTTCTACACATTCGACGTCAACGGCTTGGAATTCGAGTTCACTCATGTCCCGCGAGCGGCCTAGCCATGACCATGCTCCGTGGCCCGTCCTGACGGGCCGTCCGTCACCGCGGCGCTGGGACTTCGGTGGTCGCCCCTTCGGTGTGGAGCCCCTGACGCTTCCGCCGCCCGGCGCCTGGCATCCACCGGTGGAGGACCCCGACGCGGGTGCCGCCGGGCCGGGTCCCGCGCGCGGCTCGCTCATCGAGCGGTTCGGCCTGGCGGCGGAACCGGCCGACGAGGGCGACGGGGCCGACGGGGCCGAGGTCGTCCCCGGAGCGGAGGAACTCTTCTGGTTTCGGTGGATCACAGGGCATCAGGTCAGCTTCATCCTGTGGCGGCTGATCGGGCAGCTCGTCCACGACGCGTCCTCGCATCCGGCGGGCTCTCGTTCACAGGACGAGGTGGAGTCGATGCTGGTCTCGGTGCGGAACTACGTCCGCGGCTACTGCGCCATGCTCCTGTACACCGCGACCTGCCCGCGCGGCCTGTATGAGGACATGATCCGGCCGAGCATGAGGTTGCGGCATCCGTCCTTCAGCGGCAGTTGGGCTCCCGACTACTGGCCGATCAGGGACCTGCTGCGCGGTCGGCGCACCGCGCTCACCGAGACGGTGGAGGCCCGGGAGCTGGTGGAGGCGATCAGGGTGCAGCGGCTGGTGCACGAGGTGATCGCGGCCCGGCTGGTCCCCGACGGGCAGTCGCTCCTGCGGCGCTCCGCCTTCCGATCGGGGGACCTCCGCGTGCTGCAACTGCTCTACGACAACTACTTCCTGACCTTGCGCGGCGCCGTCACCCAGCACGACGTGACGGCCCAACTGCAGCGCCGGCTGGTGGCGATCGTCCGCGACTGCGCCGTCAACGGCCTGCATCCCGAAGGCCACGGCGCCCCGGACCCCATCGGGGAGCCGTGGTTCGCGGAAGTGGCCGCCTGCGAGGACGGCATCATCGGCATCCTGGACGAGGTCGCCGGCTCCGACGTCCGGATGCCGTCCGCGGTGACCGGTGCGCGCCCGGTCGGCCTCGGCTGATGCCGGGTCACCACCGCGCCGCCGGTCGGCAACTCGCTGCCCGACTCGCGCCCGTCAACGCCGCGCCGCGCGGTCACGCGACGATCGCGTCCACCTCGATCTCGATCAGCAGGCGCGGGTCGAACAGAGCCGACACCTCCACGATCGTGGCGGCGGGCAGGATCGCGGCGAACACCTCGCGGTGCACCTCGCCCACCTGCCGCCAGGCGCTGATGTCGGTGACGAACACCCGGCTGCGCACGACGTCGGGCATGCCCGCTCCGGCCCGCTCCAGTGCGGAGGCGATCCGGCGCAGGACCTCCCTGGTCTGCTCGGCCATGTCGGCTCCGCCGACCGGGCCGTCCGGCGCCATGGCCGTCGTGCCGGCGACGCTGATGAAATCGCCCACCCGCACCGCGCGGGAGAAACCGAAGATCCGCTCCGCCGGGCTCTGGTCGGAGATGAGCGTGCGGTCAGCGCCGTGTCGCGATTGCCGGTCGATGAGCCGAGTTTACAGGTCCACCGCCGCTTGGCGGAGGCTCGCTCCGCGGCGGCGCGGACGACGTTCCGGCCGAAGGGAAAGGGGAGCTTGTGTCCGTCATCCGTCCCGAACTGATCGGAACACGCGGCGCGGTCTCCACGACGCACTGGCTCGCCTCGGCGGCGGGCATGGCCGTCCTCGACCGGGGCGGCAACGCCTTCGACGCGGCGGTCGCGGCGGGCTTCGTCCTGACCGTGGTCGAGCCGCACTCCAACGGGCTGGGCGGCGACGTGTCCATCGTCGCCCACCGGGCCGGCACCGGTACCACCACGGTCATCTGCGGGCAGGGCCCGACACCGGCCGCCGCGACGATCGAGCGCTTCCAGGAGCTCGGCCTGCGCAGCATCCCAGGGTCAGGACTGCTGCCCGCCTGCGTTCCCGGCGCCTTCGGCGCATGGCTGCGCCTCCTGCTCGACCACGGCACGGTGCGGCTCGCGGACGTCCTGGAACACTCGATCGGTTACGCCGAGCGCGGTCATCCGCTGGTGCCCGACGCCGCGCGGGCCATCGGCGCTCTGGCGCCGCTGTTCCAGAACGCGTGGCCGGAGTCCGGTCGCACCTACCTGAACGCGGACGGCACACCGCCCGCCGCGGGCACGGTGGTCCGCAACCGGGCGCTGGCCGAGACGATGCGGCGCATCCTCCGCCACGCCGAATCGGTGTCGGCCGACCGCGACGCCCAGTTGGAGGCGGCGCACGCGGCGTTCTACCAGGGATTCGTAGCGGCGGCGATCGGCGAGTTCGCCCAAGGCCGCGAGGTGCTGGACGCGACGGGACGGCGGCACCGCGGGCTGCTGTGCGCCGACGATCTGGCGTCCTGGCGGGCGCCCGTCGAGACGCCGACGAGTTTCGCCTACGGCCCGTACCTGGTGCACAAGACCGGGCCCTGGTCGCAGGGCCCCGTCTTCGCGCAGCAACTAGCACTGCTGGACGGCATCGACCTTGGCGCCCTTGGCCGAGGCAGCGGCGCGTACGTGCACACCCTGGCCGAGGCGGCCAAGCTCGCCTTCGCCGACCGGGAGGCCTGGTACGGCGATCCCGACCATGTGGCCGTCCCGATGGACGACCTGCTCGGTCCCGACTACAACGCGGCACGGCGGAAGCTGATCGGTGACGGCGCGGCCCGCGACCCGCAGCCCGGCACGCCCGGCGGCCGCTCGTCGTGGATGCCGCGGCCGGTCCAAGACACGCCCATGCCGGAGCTGGAGGACTGGATGTTCCAGCTGCAGAGCGGCATGCCGACCATCGTCCTCGCGGCCACCACCCGTCCCGGCGACACGTGCACGGTCGCCGTCGCCGACGGGCACGGCAATCTGGTGGCGGCCGTCCCGAGCGGAGGATGGCTGAAGAGCTCGCCGGTGATCCCGGGCCTCGGCTTCCCTCTCGGCACCCGGGCGCAGTCGATGTGGCTGCTCGACGGGCATCCCAACAGCTTGGCCCCGGGCAAGCGGCCCCGGACCACGCTCAGCCCGACCGTGGTGCAGCGCGACGGCGAATCCTTCCTCGCCTTCGGGACGCCCGGCGGAGACCGGCAGGACGTGTGGACGCTCCAGACTTTCCTCGCCATCACCGAGTTCGGCCTGGACTGGCAATCCGCTACGGAGGTGCCGCTGTTTCACAGCGACCATTTCTCCTCGTCGTTCACGCCACGGGCGTGCCGTCCCGGAGTCCTGGTCGTGGAGGCGGGCACCGCGCCGGAGACCGTGGAAGATCTGCGGCGGCGCGGCCACGACGTCCAGGTGGTGCAGGAACTGTCGCTGGGCAGCAAGACGTGCGTCGCGGGCGTCGACCGGGACGGCGGGACGGTCCGCGCCGCGGCGGGCCCTCGCGGACGGCAGGCCTACGCCGTGTGCATGTAAGACGTGTGCATGTAAGACGTGCGCATGGAGCGCCGTGCGCATGGAGCGCCGTGCGCGGGTGGCTCAGAGCCGGTGGATCTGCGGTAGCACCTCCTCGGCGATGCGGTCCAGCATCGCCGGGTCGCCCGCGTAGACGCCCGACGGGCGGGGCCAGTGGACGATCAGGTCGGTGAAGCCCGCCGCGGCGTAGCGCTCGGCCATCTCCAGGCACGCCTTCGGGGAGGCGAGCGGGTCGCCCGCCCAGCCGGTGCTGACGAAGATCCGGTCGAGGTCGCCGGGATCGCGGCCCGCCCGCGCGCACGCCGTCCGGAACCGGGCCATCTGCTCGGTTGCCGCCGCCAGGCATCCGGCGGGTTCGTGGGTACGCGACCAGTCCGTCGGGCCCATGGTCACCCAGGCGTCCGCGTACCGGGCCGCCAGCGCCAGGCCGCGGGGCCCGCTCGCCGCTATCGCCAGCGGCGCGCGAGGGTCGCGCACGCAGCCCGGGATCATCACGGCGTCCTGGACGGTGTAGAACCGCCCGCGGTGGGTGGTCAGCGGCGTGCGCAGCAGCCGGTCGGTCAGTTCCACGAACTCGGCGAACCGGGCCGCTCGCTCGCCCGTCGGGAGCGGGGGCGTGCCGAGCGCGGCGGCGTCTCCGGCGTCGGGCGAGCCCGCCCCGATGCCGAGCACGAACCGTCCGGCGGAGATGTCGTCGATGGTCATGACGTCCTTGGCGAGCGTCACCGGATGCCGGAAGTTGGGTGAGGCCACCATGACGCCGATGGTGATCCGCTCGGTGAGCGCCGCCGCCGCGGCCAGCACCGGGAGGCTGGCGTACCACGGGCTGCCGCGCAGCCCTCGCCAGTGCAGGTGGTCGTAGGTCCAGGCGGAGTCGAACCCCAGCTCCTCGGCGGCGCGCCAGCGGTGCGCGTTCGTCCGCCACGGCTCCTCGGTCAAGATCATGACGCCGAGGCGCACGGGTCACTCCTTCTCGGGCGTCAGCTCGTAGAAGCAGGTGCGAGGACCGGCGACCGCGCTGGTGTAGAGCCGCCCGCACTGAAGGCGCGTCCTGCCGAACACGGCCAGCCAGCCCTGCCGGTCGCGCGGGATTCCCTGCGCCGTCAGGACGTGGACCAGGAAGAAGTCGGAGTCGTTCTCCCGGTTGTCGTAGCGCACCTCCGGCTCGCCGATCAGCAGGACGCGGTCGCCGGTGAGGATGTCGGCGTACCGGTCGAGCAGCTCCACGACCCGGCCGTCGCCGTCCCGGAAGTGCTCGTGCAGGACGCCGATGCCGCAGATCACCTCGGCGCCGTCGCATCCGTCCGGCCAGGTCGCCGGATCGAACGCGTCGGCCACGGCGAACCGGGCCCGGTCGCCGACGCCGGCGCGGTCGGCCGTCTCCCGCGCCGCCGCGATCGCCTCTGGAGCGATGTCCAGACCGACGCCCGTCAGCTCCGGGTCCGCCTGGCAGAGCTGGATCAGCAGCGACCCGGTGCCGCAGCCGAGGTCGATCAGTCGGGCGGCCGACCGTCCCGCCATCGCGCGGCGGACGATCGGCAGGTAGGACACCGTGGAGACGGTGCCGGAGTGGCGGCCGAGCGCCGCCGGCGCCCGGGTCACGTCGACGCCGTAGCGGGCCGAGCCGGTGAGCAGGTCGGTCATCGCCCGGGTGACCGGGCCGTACGCCTCCAGGTAGAAGCCGAGCCTGGCGAGCGCTATGTCGCTGGTCAGCATGGTGCCACGGCGCGTGAGCCGGTAAGCGCCACCGAACTCCTCCAGCACGCCGCAGACCGACAGGTAGCGCAGGAAACCGGCGCCGACCTCGGGATTGAGCCCGTCGAGCAGTGCGTCGCGCGGGCACGGGCCGTCCTGGCGCAGCCGGTCGAGCATGCCGGAGCCGACCAGCGCCAGCAGCGCCTGGGACAGGTTCACCGCACTGATCAGGTCGGCGACGCCGGCGAGGTGGTAGTCCTGCCAGCCTCTGATGCGCTCACCGTCCCACAGTTCGACGACCTCCGGTGAAGCCCGGTCGGTGACGGACACGTCGACTCCTTTCCGGAATCGGAGTCCGCCGTCGCACCACCCGGCGACGGCGCGACGCCGCTGACCCCGATCATCGTGACGGCGGATACACATCGCCTACAGCCGCGGAGGCTGCGGCTCCGCCGGACCGGGCCGCCGCCGCGCAGACCTCGCGCAGGCGGAGCCGGTCGACCTTGCCGTTGGGATTCACCGGCAGGCGCGGCAGGTGGTGCAGCCGCACCGGCACCATGTACGCGGGCAGCCGGTGCCGGACGTGCTCGCTCAACTCGTCCTCGCCGCGCCGCTCGCCGGTGTAGGCCGCGTGCAGTTCGAGACGTCCGCCCGCGGCGTCGTCGGCCGCGACCGCCACGACCGCGACGTCGTGCACTCCTGGGCAGGCTCGGAGCACGCCCTCGACCTCGCCGGGCTCGACGCGGAAGCCGGCGATCTTGACCTGGTCGTCGGTCCGGCCGAGATGGACGAGCTCGCCGTCCTGCCAGTGGACGCGGTCGCCGGTGCGGTACCACGCGGCGTCGCCGGGCGCGGTGCCGGGCGCGAAGGCTCCGGCGTCGTCGGCCGGGTCGAGGTAGCCGGTGAAGCGCTGCGATCCGCGCACCCACAACTCGCCTTCGCCGGCCGCGCCCTCGCCATCATGGACGACGACCTCAAGGTGCGGATGGGCGCGGCCGATCGGCACCGTGCCGTTGACCGTCGAGGGCCATCGGGCGCGGTCGGCCGGTAGCCGGTAGCCGGTGCAGGTGATGGTCGCCTCGGTCGGGCCGTAGAGGTTCTCGACGACGGACCGCGGTGCCGCGTCCGCCCAGACCGCGGCCTGGGCGAGCGTCAGTTGCTCGCCGGCGAACAGGCTCCAGCGCAGGTCCGGCATGCTCGCCGCGGGCAGCCCGCGCAGCCGACGGGCGAGCGAGATCACCGAGGGCACCGAGAACCAGTGGGTCACCCGCCGCTCGGTGACGAACCGTGCCGGGGTGAGGATCTCCTCGCGCTGCGGGACCACCAGCGTGCCACCTCCCGCCCAGGTGACGAACATGTCGAAGACCGACGGGTCGAAGGACAGCTCGAAGGTCTGGGAGACGCGGCAGCCGGGCGCGATCTCATACCTTCGCGTGCAGTGGGCGAGGTAGTCGGCGAGCTGGCGGTGGCGGATCGGCACGCCCTTCGGACGCCCGGTCGACCCGGACGTGAACAGGACGTAGGCCATGTCGTCGGGCCCCGTTCCGGGCGCGGCGATGACGCTGGCGGCCGGGAGATGGTCCCACCAGCGGTCACCGGTCAAGTCGACGACGGGCACACCGAGGGCGCGCGCGACCTCGCCGCCAGCGTCGGCTCCGCGGGCGTCGACGATCACGGCGCCGACACCCGCCGCGCGGCACATCGCGGCACACCGGTCGGGCGGGGCGTCGAGGCTCAGCGGGACCACCGCCGCACCGGCCCGCAGTGTCGCCAGGTAACCCGCATAGGCGGCCACGCTGCGAGAGGCGACCAGCGCAACAGTGGTGGGCGTCGCCACCGCCCTGATGCGTGCGGCGACGTGCTCGGCGAGTCCGGCCAACTGCCCGTAGGTGAGGCCGACGCCGCCGACCTCCAGTGCGCAGGCGTCGGCGAACCGGTGCGCCGTCCGTGTGAACCAGGCGTCGAGGGTGGCCGGTACGGCTTCGGCGGTCATCGTGCTCCCTCTGGTGCCTGTTCGTCGTCCGGCATGTGGAGCAGGCCCGTCAGGGACGCGCGGATCAGGCTGAGGCGTGGTCGGCCGCGGTCGGCGGATTCGGTCGCGATCCTCAGCGTCTGGGGCAGCCGTTCCCAGCGCGCGAGCGTCGCCTCTAGCTCCTGCCGTGTGTCGTCGTCGGGTTCTGCAGCGAGCCGGTGGCGGCAGGCGAAGCATCGGTGACCCGCAGCGGCCCAGAGGTCTTCCAGGTGGCGGGAGAGGAGCGCGCCGTCTCCGCTCAGCCGGTTCGCGAGGAAGGGGAGGACCGTGTCGTCGCCGGTCAGCCAGCCTTCGGCGTCGGTGGATCGCGCCGGGCCAGAGGTGCCGGGACTCCGGTGCAGCCACAGCGCCGCCGCCGCGGGCACGGGGACCGGTGAGCCGAAGGCCAGCGTGTTGCGGCGGTGCTGCTCGGGAGTCCAGGACGGCGGCACCGCCATGGCCGTGGACAACTCGGCGGTGCTCAGCCAGCCTCGGTGGCCGTGCTGCCGTCTGCCGTCGGGCAGCAGGGCCGTGAACTCGTCGACGGCGTGCCAGGAGTCGGCCCGGTGTCCGTCGATCAGCAGCCAGTGCGGGGCGGGCGGCCCGCCGTAGGTCACCGACCAGGGCAGCCTGGCGCTGTCGGTGACGACCAGGGTCCGGCCGTGCCGCTTCAGCTCGGCCGCCAGGTACGGCAATGCGGGCGGGACGGAGTGTGTGCCGCGGTACCGCAGGAGCGACCCATCCGGCAGCCGGTCCAGCGGCGGCGCGTGGTGGGAGAAGGCGAGCCGGTCGCCGTCCGCGCGCACCGAGAGCCGGATCGAGGACGCGATCAGCCGGTCCGCGTCCCACTCGGCGTCAAGGTAGCGGTGCAGATTGGCGGTGTAGCAGGTCAGCCCGAGCGCTGCCACGGCACCTCCGCTTCGCCTCGTGCACCGGCGCCGAGGAGGTCGGCGGCGTTGTCGGCGATGGCGGCTAGCATCGCGCCGGTGGCGCCGCCCGCGATGCCGAACATCGCCGCCTGCGCGCGAAGGCCGACGAGGCCGCCGTCGCCGAACGGCCCGTCGCTGAACGCCTCGGCGCCACGCAGGTCCGCGCACTCGCCGAGGATCCGGTCGGCGCTCTGCGCGTAGGCCGCTTTGAGTACCATCCCCTCGGTGATCGCGGACGTACCGCCGGTGTGCGCGGTCGCGGTGTGCGCGGCGCACATGGCGTCGAGGCGGCTCCATTCGACCAGGCACCGGGCGAAGCGTTCGCGGACGGCCTGGTTGTGCCAGAGCGAGCCTCCATCGGCTGGTCGTTCCGACAGGTACCGGTGGGTGTCGCGGAGGACGCGCCGGCACAGGGCGCGGGCCCACAGCGCGCCCGCCAGCCGCTCGGCGCCGATGTGCCGGGCGAACTCGGCCAGGGCCCGGCCCGGCCTGCCGATCACGTGCGCACGGTCCAGCCGGACGTCGGCGAAGCGCAGGTGGGCGACGTCCGCGCCGGCGAAGTGCCGGGTGGTGGCCCGCTCGCGGCGCACTCCGGGATTCCGGGCCGGGACCAGCGTCCAGCAGAAACTGGTGAAATGGCGGGCCGGGCGGTGGCGGGCGAGCACCAGCGCGTAGTCGCAGGCGCCGCCGTTGGCGATCCAGTCCTTCCCGCCGCTGATGGTGACGCCATCGTCGTCGATGCGGGCGCGGGTGCCCATGTTCATCAGGGCGGAGCCGGAGGCCGCCGCGTCGGTCGCCGCCAGGGCGAGGACCGCCTCGCCGCGCTGCGCCTCGGCCGCGACCGTCCGCGCCAGGGGGCTGACGTGCGCGGCGGAGCGGAGCAGCGGAATGGCGGACGCGACCTGGACGCACACCGCCAGCACCGTCCCCAGCGGCTGGCGCGCGTCGAGTTCGGTGAGCAGGACGTCCAACCGCTCCGTGTCCACCTCGGCCGCGTCATAGAGGCCGTCCAGCACGCCGAGCTTCCCGAGAGCGCGCCACAGTGGGCGTGTCCCGGTGGCGTCCGCCGCGTCGACGACGGCGCGCCTGAACGCGTCGGCGTGTCCGGACGCCGGGCGTTCAGACAAGGTGGACCTGCGAGTCCATCAGGGCCAGTGATCCGTTGGCCAGCGTGAGGCGGTCGTTGCTGTAGTTGAGCGACGCCGAGCGCAGGTCGCGCAGCGCGCGCTCCAGCCCGAGGGCGGATCCCGCCATGTACCCGTGCTTGAGCCCGGCCACGTCGATCAGCTCGTCGACTGCCTGATAGCACTCCTGCGAGGCCCGCACCTTGAGCGTGTTGACCAAGAGCTGGACGGGCGGCGCGCTGAGATCGCCGACCGAGTCCAAGACGGCGGCGGTGTGCCGGAGCAACGCGTTGACCACGTCGAGGCGGCCGCGGACCGTGGCCAGGTGCGCGCGGACGAGTTCGCCCGGCGGTCCCGCCGCCGACCGTCCGGGCCCGCGCAGGTGCCGCACGACCCTGCTGAGCGCACCCGCCGCGGTGCCGAGCCAGGCGGCGGCCCAGCCGACGTGCGCCAGCGGGGCGAACAAGCCCGCAGCGATCGCCGGGAAGCCGCCGGGCTCGCCGACCGTCTGCCAGGCCGGAACCGCGCCGGTCAGTCGCATCGGCGTGCTCTCGGTGGCGCGCATGCCGAGCGGCTGCCAACCGCCGAGCATCCGCACGTCGAGCTGGTCGCGGGCGGCGAACACCAGGTCCACCTGGCCGGGTGTGGCGGTGCCCGCCGTCTGCACGGTGATCAGGAAGCCGTCGGCGTGCGCGCCGCCCGTCACGATCGGCGCGTCCCGGTCGATCCGGATCAGGTCGCCGTCGCGCAGGCTCGGCGACGAGGAGGTCTGCAGCCGCCCGCCCGAACCCGCCGACGTCGTCACCGACGCCAGGTACATGGCGCCCTTGGCGACCTGGGGCAGGACGCGCTCGCGCAGCCGCGGCCCGGCGTGCCGGGCGAGCGTCATGACCTGCTGGCAGTGCATGGTGAAGATCAGGGCGACGGACAGGTCGGCGCGTCCCAGCAGGATCGTCGCCTCCACCAGATCGGTGACGCCGCCGCCGCGGCCGCCGTGGTCGGCGGGCGCGGTGAGGCCGAGCAGCCCGGTGTCGCGCATGGCGGTGAGCGCCGCGACCGGGAACGTGGCGGTGGCGTCGGCCGCGGCGGCGTCCCGCTCGGCGGCCTCGCAGGTCGCTTCGACGGCGTCGCGGTCGGCCGGGTTCACCGCCGGTCTCCCTCGCGCAGTCTGACGACCACCGACCACAGGTTGCCGCCGGTCTCGAAGGTCTCGTCGACCAGCAGCTCGTCGGGGATCGACACGCCGTAGGCGTCCTCGATGGCGAACAGCAGGTTGATGGCCTGCATCGAGTCCAGGCCGAGGTCGCGCAGCCGGGCATCGCCGGTGAGCGGCGCGGAGCCGAGGTAGCGCAGATGGCGCGACAGCAGCTCGGCGAACCCGGCGTCCAGCCCGGCGCCCGCCTCGGCAGGCTTCTCGGCAGGCGTCTCGGCGCCGATGTCTGTGCTGGTGTCGGTGTCGGCGTCCATGGGTCAGGTCCCTTCGATCGGCTCGGCGGGCAGCCGGACCACCGCCGGCTGCGACACCTCGGTGACGGCGCCGCGCGCGTGGACGACCTCGCGGGGCGCCGGGCGGCCGAGGAAGGCCAGCAGGCTGGCCGACAGCCCGTACGCTCCGACGTTGGGCACCCGCACTAGGTCGCCCGGACGCAGTTCGGGCACGTCCGCCGAACGGGCCCAGGTGTCCAGCGGAGTGCACAGCGGCCCGGCGATGATCGCCTCGCGCAGGGTCGCGCGTGGCTCGCCGTCGCCCGCGACGAGCTCGGGCACGATCGGCGGCAGCCGCCGCAGCCCCGACATCCCGCCGAGGTGGTTGACGCCCGACTCCAGGACCACGACCGGACGGCCGTGCGAGCGCTTGACATCGGTCACCCGGGTGAGGAGCGAGCCGCAGGCGGCTGTCAGGTACCGTCCCGACTCGAACACCACCGCGGGTGCCCCGTCGCGCCAGCCCGGGAACATCGCGTCGAGCCGGGCGGCCAGCACGTCCGCCAATGCGGGGAACCGCGGCAGCGCGCCGGAACGGGCGAAGGGAACGCCGAAGCCGCCGCCCAGGTTGAGGACGCGCGGCCGGTACCCGGTGGCGGCGGCGAGGCGGGCGGCCGTCTGGAGCGCGGCGTCGAACTGCGCCAGCAGCGCCGCCTCGTCGGCGAGGTTGGTGCCTTGGAACAGGTGGAAGCCGGCGATGCGGTCGCGGACGGCGGTCAGGTGCCGGCGCGCCCATGCCTCGTCCGCGCCGAACTGCGAGGGGACGCCGGTCATGGCGAGCCCCTGACCCGGCGCGGTGGCCGTGCCGTTGACGCGCAACAGGATCGTGGCCGGGCCGTCGGCGCGGTCCGCGGCGCTCGTCACCTGGTCGAGCCCGGTCGGTGAGTCGACCGAGAACCAGCGGACACCGGACTTGACGGCCTCGGCCACCTCCGCGTCGGTCTTCCCAGGGCCGGTGTACTGGACGTGTTCCGGTGCCGCACCCGCGTCGAGCGCCGTGGCGAGTTCGCCGACCGAGCAGACCTCGGCGCCGCAGCCGAGCGCCGTGAGTGTGCGCACGATCGCCGGATGCGGATTGGCCTTGAGCGAGTACAGCAGGCGGCTCGGCTGAGGCAGGGCCGCGCGCAGCAGGTCGTGCGCCCGCGTGACCTCGTCCAGGTCGTAGACGTAGGCCGGCGTCCCGAATCGGTCCGCGATGTGCGTCCAGTGGCTAGTCATCGGCGGCACCGGCCAGGCTCGCCAGCGCGCGGCGCTCGATCTTGCCGTGCGCGTTGAGCGGCAGCTCGTCCATGACCACGCAGCGTGTGGGGACCTTGGCCTCCTCAAGCTCGTCGCGCAGCGCGTTCAGCACCCGCTCGGACGAGAGCCCGGCGCGCACGAACAAGGTCGCTCCACCTGTCCCGTCCGAGGGCGGGACGACCGCCGCCGCGTGCACGCCCGGAACCCGCAGCGCCGCCGCCTCCACCTCGATCGTGCTGACGCGGACGCCGCGCTCCTTGTACAGGTCGTCTCGGCGTCCGACGAAGTAGAGGCATCCGGTCTCATCGAGCCGGCCGTAGTCGCCCGTGCGGAGTTCGGGGAACAGCCCTTCGGCGCGGTGGAAGCGCTGCGCGGTGAGCCGCGGATGCCGCCAGTAGCCCGCCATCACGTGCGGGCCGCGGACGACCACTTCGCCGATCTGGCCCGGCGGCAGGCGCCGTCCGTGGTCGTCGACGGTGTACACCTCGGTGCCGGGCAGCGCCCGGCCGCACGCGCCCGGACGTTCCAGGTCCTCGTCGGGATCCATGATGGTGGCCCGTTTGCACTCGGTCAGGCCGTACATCAACTGGATCCGGGTCTGCGGGAGGTGCCGCCGCAGCCGCCGCAGCAGGTCGTCGGGCATGGCGGCCCCGGTGTTGGTGATCAGCCGGAGGCGCGGCAGCGGGGCCGGACGGCGCTCCAGCAGGCGCGCGAGGTTCGCGGCGAGCGAGGGCACCGCGGGCAGCACCGTCGCGGACGCCTCGGCGAGGCGGGCGACCAGCCGGTGCCCGGCGTCCTCGGCGGTGGCCAGGTGCAGCCGCGCGCCGCCGATCGCGCAGAGGAAGAGCTGGTAGAGGCCGTAGTCGAAGGACAGCGGCAGCGGGTTGTAGACCACGTCGGCCGGGCCGTACAGCAACCGGGATTGGACGGCCCCGGCCGCGAACGTCATCTGCTGGTGCGTGCTCACGACCGCCTTCGGCATGGCGACGCTGCCCGAGGTGTAGACGAAGCACGCCGGATCGACCGGCAGCACCGGAACGGGCGGAGGCCCGTCCGGGCCGCCGTGCGTCGGGTGCGCGGCGTCCGGCGGCCTGTAGGCGGCGATGCGGTGCTCAGCGGCCACCCGGCGCAGCGGCTGCGAATCGGTCACCATCAGGGTCGCCGCCGAGTCGGCGCAGACATGGGCGGCCACCGCCGCGGGCGTGTCGGGACGCAGGACGACGAACACCGCGCCGACGCGGGAGCAGGCGTAGACCAGCGCGGCGAGGTCGACACCGGCGGGCAGGGCGAGGAGGACCCGGTCGTGCCGCCGTACACCGGTGCCGCGCAGCCAGTCGCCAAGCCTGCGGCTTCGCGCGGCCAGGTCCGCGTAGCGCAGTTCGGTGTCGTGGTCGCGGACGGCGACATGCCCTGGACGGCGTGCGGCGGTGGCGTCCAGGAGGTCGTGCAGGAGGGTCGTCATCGCCCGCTCCGCCCGGCCCGTTCGGTGGCCGCGGCCGTGAACAGCTCGCACAGCCCGTCGATGTCGCTGAGCTTGTCGCCGGACAGGTCGCCCGGCAGCCGGACGCCGAGCCGCTCCTCGACCCGGCTGATGATGTCGACGAGGCGGAAGGAGTCGAAGCCCGGCAGGGCGCGCAGGGTCCCGGCGGCACGGATGGTCTGCTCGTCCAGCCGCAGCGTGTGCCGCACCGCGTCGAGGACGGCGACGGTCACCGCGCCGACCGGTGGCACGTCGCCGGCCGGAGTCGGCGGCGGTTCTGGTGCGAGCGAGCGGGCCAGATCGGCGTCGGCGTGCAGTTGCCGGGACATCTCCGCGAGCACGGTCCCGGCGAACCGGCCGTCCGTGCGGGCCCTGCGCATCGCCAGGTAACTGTGCGCGGCCAACCGCCGCCAGGCGGCGGCATGCTCACGGGCGCGCGCCGCCGCCGGATGCTCGCCGAGCCAGAGCGCGTGCAGCAGACGTTCCCTGCCCAGCAGCCAGATGTCGAGCACCAGGTTCTCGACGGCCTCGGTGTCATCGAGGCCGCGCTCGACCGCGGCGATGTAGCCGTCGATGTGGGCGGCGGCGTCCTGAGCCTGTGCGGCGTTGGCTGCGAGGACCTCCGCCGGGGCGGGCGGCACCGGGCGCTTCCCGGTCGGCTCGATCGTGACCACGGTCGCGCCGTCGGCGAGGACGGCGTCCAGCTCACCGTCGGTCAGGGCCCACGCGCCGGGCCGCGCGGGGCCCCATTCGGTGTCGTTGTGGTAGGCGTCCACCACAAGGTGGCCGCCGGGACGGGATGCGAGCAGAAAGCTGTGCGCCATGTGCCGGTGCCCGGTGTAAGGCACCCACGGCAGGACGTAGGCGTCCGCCACCAGGAAGACCGGCTCACCGGTCTTGGCGCGTTCGCACACGTCACCGGAGGTGGCCTGGCTCCCGGACGGGACGGCCGACAGGCCGAGCCGCGCGGCCTGCGCCAGCCGGGCCGACAGCGGCGGTCGGAGGCTCGCCGCGGCGGCGTCGTGCGGCGTCGGGAACCGCCAGTCCGTGCCGAGAGCCAAGTGCGCGCCGACGCCGTGAACGTGGTCGGCGAGCAGCGCGACCGTCGTCTGCACGCAGTCGAGCGCCTCGGCGCGCAGCCCGCGCAGGGCCGACTCCCACCGATGCCCCGTGACCGGGGCACGGCGTGCGGGATCGTACGCAGGCAACGCCCTTCCCTCCGTTAGGAGCCCGGCCTCCGTTAGGAGCCCGGCGGCCGCCGGGCGGGTGGCCGCCTGCGATCGAGAGTGGCGCGGCCGCATACACCGCGCGTACAGGTCGGGTGCGTTCAGAAGCCAGGGCCCCGCCCGGCGGACTCTGCCGCTGCGGAGCCCGCCCGCCTGGAGGTGAGCTGTACCGCTGGCGTATCTGCTCCCGGCACGCTCGCCTGTGACCCATCCGAGGGGGAACGATGCTGATCAGAGACGAGTGGACCGCCTGTGACGAGTCCGAACTGAAGCGGCTCGGCTCGGACTACGACTCCAACGCGTTCGCCGTGATGCCGGGCTTCCTGTCGAGCCCGGGTCTGAGGCTGCTGGCGAAGGAGACCGGCCGGCTTCTCGACCACTCCGTCCGCAAGGACTTCCAGATGGAGTGCATGGACGGTTCGACCCGGCGGATGCGGACTCTCGGCGCACCCGTCATCGACGCCCTCTCGACGCTCGTCCCTGACCTGTACTACTCGCCGGACCTGCTGAAACTGATCGGCGACATCGTCGGCCAGGAGGTGTACCCGCTGTATGAGGACGTGGACCGCTACGTCCTCAACTCCCTGGTGGAACCGGGCGACACCTTCGGCGCGCATTTCGACGACTACCCGCTGTCGGTGGTGGTCGTGGTGGAGGTCGCGCCCGAAGGAGCGCGCCCTCGGCTGCTGCAGGACGCCGCGAGCGTGCTGGGCGTCATGGACGAGTACGTGGAGGTCGAACTCGCGGCGGGCGACGCCTACCTGCTCAGGTCCGACACCACCGCGCACATGGTCTCGCGGCTGGGCCGGACGGGCCGCCGGCTGGGATTCAACTTCGCCTACGCGCTCAGCCCGCAGACGACCGGCGGCACCGAGTCGCCAGGGCTGCTGTACTCCCGCACGCAATCCAGCGACGAGACTTCACCGGTCAACTCCTACACCGAATGGGACCCGCTGGAAGAGGTCATCGTGGGCGTGGCCACGGGCAGCGCGATCCCGCGCGAGTCCGAGCGCATGATCCGAGCCACGATGCCGGAGGAATGGCAGGACATGTTCCTGGCGAACGGCGGCTCCCCGTTCCCGGCCGAGATCGTCGACGCGGCGCAGGAGGAGCTGGACCGGCTGGCCGACGAGCTGTCCGGTATGGGGGTGACCGTGCGGCGTCCCGACGCCGTCGACTGGGCGGGGAGGGGCGGGTACACGAGCGCCATGCCGCGCGACTGCCTGCTCGTCGTCGGCAGCCGGATCATCGAGGCGCCGATGGCGTGGCGGTCACGGCAGGAGGAGACCACCGCCTACCGGGCGCTTCTGGCCGAGTACGGCGCCGGGGGAGCGGTATGGGTGTCGGCTCCCCAGAGCGATCCCGACCGGGTCGCGGCCGACTCCGGGCCGTGGGCGGTCAACGAGTCGGCGCCGGCGTTCGACGCCGCCGACTTCGTTCGGGTGGGCAGGGACATCGTCGGGCAGCTCAGCAACGTCACCAACCGCGCGGGAGTGCGGTGGCTGCGGGACTACCTCGGCTCCGACTTCACGGTGACGCTGCTGGACGTCGACGACCCGCACGCGATGCACATCGACGCGACCGTCCTGCCGCTTCGTCCAGGCGTGGTGCTGGTCAACCCGACCCGGGTGTCGGAGCGTGCCCTGGCGCGCTCGCCGTTCGCCCGCTGGGACAAGATCGTGGCCGAGGGGCCGCGGCCCGCGGGAGCCGTACCGCGCTGCATGACCAGCGGTTGGATCAACATGAACGTGCTGAGCGTCGACGAGGAGCGGGTCATCGTCGACTCCTGCGACGTCGGCCTGGCGCGGCAGCTTGAGCGGCACGGTTTCCAGCCGATACCGCTGCCCTTCCAGCACCTCAACGCGATCGGCGGGTCCTTCCACTGCGCCGCGCTGGACGTCCGGCGGCGCGGCACCCGGGAGTCCTACGTCTGATCCCGGACCGCCGGCACCGCCGGACGGCGTCACCGCGCGGGCTCGGCGTCGGTGACCTGGAGCCGGAACTCGCACAGGTAGCGGTTTCCCTCGGTGTCGCGCAGCCACGTCGCGTCCAGGTCAGGCAGCATCTCCGTCACGGTGACGTCCAGGGCGCGGCCGGTGCCGTTCAGGGCGGAGCGGATCATCGAGCCCAGCAGGGACACGTACAGCGGGCTGGTGAAGTCGACGTAGATCGGCTTCTTCACGGTGGAGAGCCGCACAAAGCACCGCTCTGGAAGCCCGCGTCGGGTCACGAGGCGGCGTCCGGCCAGGTAGGCGGCGGCCTCTCCGGTGGGCGCGGCCAGCGCCGCGATCTCGGCGCGGGTCAGCCGCCAGGTCTCCCGCCAGATCACCAGATTGTCGATCGTCACCCGCGGCGTGTGCGCGGCGCCCTGCATGACCTCGCGGAACGCGTTCGTGCAGCACATCGACAGGTGCGTGCCGAAGAACTCGGTCAGCGGGATGAGCGCGCCGCCGGGCGGCCTGCCGGCGAGGCCTTCGGCGGTGGGCTCGATCGCGACGGACCCGGTGCTCACGACGCGGTCGGCCGCGACGCCGGTCGCCCGCGCGAACCCGATGTACCGGTCGGCCCGGTGGTCGTAGAACTGCAGGGACCGCTTGGCGTAGCGCGACCACACGGCGGGCACCAGCGGGATCATGCGGGGCCGCCCGTAGTCCTGGACGGCGAGGTCGATCAGCCGGTGCGGATCGGGCTGGGCCCAGGTGAGGGTGGGAATGGAATAGGTCGCATACGCCACGTGCAGTTCGCCGAGGACGGCGAGAAAGAGTCCCTCATTGATCGCCTCGATGGACGGTGCGCACAGCAGCAGGTCGGGGCTGTGGATCCGGGCCAGCGACCATCCGGGGCGGTCGGCGGCGAACAGCCGCTCGGCGCGTTCCCGCAGTCGCGCGGAAGCGACGTTCTGACGGCGTGCGTCGTCGTCGAGCTCCAGCAGTTCTCGCCAGCGCGTTTCGAATTCGCTGAGCACATCGGGGAATGGGTTCCGCCCGGTTCCAAGGAGCATTTCGAGGCCGTCGTCCCACACGTCGGCCAGCGACAGCCCGGTTGCGCCCGCGTGCTTGACCCGGATGAGTTCTGCCAGGGCCGTCTCGAAGCGGTGGGCGAGTTCGGCCGTCAGCCATCGTGCCGCCTGCAGGGCGATGGTCAGCGCCGGTGTGACGGGCGCGAGCACGTCGCCTCCGAGGGTGACGTCGGCGTCGCGGATGGTGTCCTCGTAGCAGACGTTGCTTCCGGGATAGCCGTGGCCGGGACGCCGCGGTGCGCGGCCGGTGACGTCGGTGAACACCGCGTTCAGGGCTTCGAGCGCGGGCAGCAGCGAATCCGGGTCGCCCGCCGCGGCGGCGACCTTGTCGCGGGCGGACCTGATCGCGTCCAGACCCTCCTGGGCCTTGGCCCGGAGTTCCTCGTCGCCGATCGACGCGATGCGTTCGGCGAGTACGTCTTCGGTCTCCGGGCCGACCGGCAGGTTCTCGTTCCACTCCAGCAGCCGCCGGGTAACGAGGCCGCTCAGGAACCGCAGCGCGGCCGCCTCGTCGACGCCGGTCCCGAGGACGCCGGCGGCCGCGAGGTCGGCGGCGGCGACGGCGGCGGGACGGCGCCCGTCGCACAGCGCGATCGCCTGCGCCTCCTCGGGCGTCACGGTGATCGGCGGCAGGCCCGGCCTGCGGATCGCGTCACCGTCCAGGAAATGGTGAGTGCGCGGTGAGAGGGGCATCCAGCGGCGCAGCTCAGGCCGCTCGGCGAGCCTGGCACCGTAGGCCGCCATCGCCCACGCCTCCAGGAACACCTCCCTGCGCGACGGGCGGACGGGCCCGGCTGTCGCCACGGTCCGCGCGGCGCGCGGGTCGAGGGTCGCCCATACGAACGGCCCGAAGAAGCCGATCGTGTCGTTGACGGCGCTGTACCGCTGCCAGAGCCGTCCGAAGGCGTTCTCCAGCTCGCGGCGGCGGTCGTCGCGCGGCTGGCCGGCGGTGTCCGCCAGGGCGTCCAGCAGCGCGGGCGCGGACGCCTGTTCCCAGATGACCGCCTCGCGGAGGCGTTCGTCGGTGACAAGGGCGTCGATCTCCCGTGCCTGGGCTTCGGCGGTGCGTGCGACCGCCGCCTCCACGTCTTCGACGGTCGCCCCGCCCGCCAGGTGGGCGTCGGTCAACCGGGCCAGTTCCGGTGCGGACAGTCGGGAGAGCCCGCCGACGGGAAAGCCGGTGGAGCGGAAGACGGCATCGTGCCACAGCCACCACGCCGAGCCTCCGAGCTGGAAGCGGTGTTCGGGCCTGCCGGGCGCGCTTGGCGATGGCGTGGTCACAGGTGGCTCCTTCACGGCCGCCACGTTCCGCCGCGCCCATATGCCGCTGGTACAGGGGCCGTACGGGGCGTAAGTGAGGCGTGCTCTGCGCGGTTCGTCTCGCAACGGACGCGCCCGGCGGAGCTGCGTGTACTGCGTCTGTATCAAAGGCGTGCAGGCTTGCCGGTGTGACCGCGCGCCCTGGACCAGCCGAGCAGACGGTACCGGTGTCACCGGCCCGCCCGAGCTCCGACACTCCGCTCATCGACGCCCGCGGCCTGGTCAAGCGGTTCGGCGACCGGATCGCCGTCGACGGTGTCGACGTCGCGGTGCACGCCGGCGAGGCGTTCGGGTTCCTCGGTCCGAACGGCGCGGGCAAGACGTCCACGATGCGCATGATCGGCTGCGTGTCGCCGCCGAGCGGCGGGGAGCTGACCGTCCTGGGCATGGACCCGCTGCGCGACGGCGCGGCGATCCGCGCCCGGTTCGGCGTCTGCCCGCAGGACGACCACCTGGACCCGGAGCTGACCACCGGCGACAACCTGACGACCTACGCCCGCTATTTCGGGATCTCCCGCCGGGACGCCCGCAGGCGGGCGGCGGAGCTGCTGGACTTCGTGCAGCTCGGCGAGCGGGCGGGCAGCAAGGTGTCCACGCTGTCGGGCGGCATGAAACGGCGGCTGGCCATCGCCCGCGCGCTGGTGAACGATCCCGACGTCATCCTGCTGGACGAGCCCACCACCGGCCTCGACCCGCAGGCCAGGCACCTGGTGTGGGACCGGCTGTTCCGGCTCAAGCGGCGCGGCGTCACGCTCGTGGTGACCACGCACTACATGGACGAGGCCGAGCAGCTCTGCGACCGGCTGGTGATCATGGACGCTGGGAAGATCGTCGCCGAGGGATCGCCGCCGTCGCTGATCGAGCGGTACTGCACCAAGGACGTGGTCGAGTTGAGGTTCGGCGACGACGCCCTGGAGCCGTACGCGGACAAGCTGGAGGGCATCGGCGACCGCCTCGAAGTGCTCCCGGACCGGATCCTGCTCTATGCCGCGGACGGCGACACGGTGGCTCCCGTCCTGTACGGGCGCGACCTGGCGCCGTCGGGTGTGCTGGTCCGCCGGGCCGGCCTGGAGGACGTCTTCCTGCGCCTGACCGGCCGCACCCTGGTGGAGGACTGATGGCCCACCCCTCGGTCGCGGTGCTGGAGTACCACCTGGTCAGCTATCGCCGGATGTGGCGCAGCACGCTGTTCAGCTCGTTCGCGATGCCGGTGCTGCTGTTCGTGGGCGTCGGCGCGGCGGTGGGGGAGTACGTCGACAGGGGCGACGCGCTGCCGGTGCCGTACCTGCACTACATCGCCGGAGGGATGCTGGCGTTCACCGGGATGCAGGTCGCGATCACCGAGTCGGGCTTCCCCGTCCAGTCCTACATGACCTGGGACAAGGTCTACCACGGGATGGCCGCCACGCCGGTCCGCGTCGCCGACATCCTCGCCGGCCACCTGCTCTACATCGCGCTGCGGGTGGCCGCCGCGTCGGCCGCGTTCCTGGTGGTCATGGTGCCTTTCGGGGCGGTCGGCTCGGCATGGGCGGTGCTGACGCCGCTGGTGGCGGCACTGGTAGGGCTGTCGGTCGCCGCGCCCATGTTCGCCTATTCGGCCTCGGTGACCGGCCCGTACCTGATGACGGTCATGCGGTTCGCCACCATGGTCATGACGTTCTTCAGCGGCGCCTACTTCCCGGTCGACCAGT
Source organism: Actinomadura syzygii (assembly GCF_008085905.1). Lineage (GTDB taxonomy): Bacteria > Actinomycetota > Actinomycetes > Streptosporangiales > Streptosporangiaceae > Spirillospora > Spirillospora syzygii. The sequence continues at coordinate 228,152 of NZ_VSFF01000012.1, forward strand.
TGCGCGAGCCCCTCTCGCTGGTGGCCTACCCGCTGCCGCTCTGGCACGGCGTGGAGCTGTGCCGCGCGGCGGCCCTCGGAACCGGCACCGCATGGCCGGTGGCCGCGCACGTCGGCGTGCTGGCGGCGTGGTTCGCGGGCGGCCTCGCGCTGGCCCATCCGCGGTTCGTCAAGCGGCTGGCGACCTAGCCGGCGACGGTCGGCGGGAAGGAGAGACCGATGCTGGTGGCCGTCGCGGCGCGCGCCGTCGGAGGAGAGCAGCTCCGCCTGCACCGGGCGGCGGCGGTGACCGAGCAGAACCTGGCGCTGATGCGCTCGGGCGGCGGCTACTGGTGGCTGCTGCTGTCGGGCTTCGCCGAGCCGGTGTTCTACCTGCTGGCCATCGGATGGGGTGTCGGCGACCTGGTCGGCGACGTGGCGGTGGGCGGCGGGCGGACGGTCCCGTACCTGACCTACGTCGGTCCGGCGCTGCTGGCGGCGGCGGCGATGAACGGCTCGATCATCGAGTCCGGCGTGAACTTCTTCGTCAAGATCACCGGGATGCGGTTCTACGACGCGGTGCTCAACACGCCGGTGACGCCCGTCGACATCGCGTTCGGCGAGCTGGCCTGGGCCATGGTGCGCGGCGGTCTCTACAGCGGCGCGTTCTTGGCGATGATGGCCGGGATGGGGTTGATCGGCCCCTGGTCGGCGCTGGCGACGGTTCCCGCGGCGCTGCTGGTCGGGTTCGCCTTCGGCGGTGTGGGCCTGGTGATCGCCACGATCATGCGCGTCTTCGAGGACTACGACTACATCAGCATCGTGCAGACGGCCCTGTTCCTGTTCTCCGGGACGTTCGTGCCCGTCGCGGACTATCCGCGGGCCGCTCAGGTGCTGGTCGAGCTCACTCCGCTCTACCACGCGGTGGAGTTGGTGCGCGGCATCGCGCTCGACCAGATCGGATGGAGCCTGCTGGGCAACGCCGCCTACCTGCTGGCGCTCATGGTGGGCAGCCTGGTCCTGGCCTCGCGCAGGCTGATGCGCAAGTTCCGCGTCTGAGCGTGGATTGGATACGCGGACTGGATGAAGGGTCGCTGGTGCGGGGGCTATCGGTTGGCGGTCAGGGGCCTGGCGGTGCGCGCTGCGGCGGCCGCCCTCTCGGCGATCTCCACCGCGCGGGCCGCGTCGAGCAGGGACGCGCCCGAGCGGCGCCCGGTCCGGACGAGGTCTGCGAAGGCATCGGCCTGTCGGCGGAGCGCGTCGTGGAACACGCGACCGGGATCCACGGGATCGAGCAGGTCATGGCGCTCGTACCCGCGCGAGCCGAAGACCTCCGCCCGCACCATGTCGCCTCCGGGAAAGTAGCGGCCGAGGCTGACCGTGCCGAGAGTCCCACCCGACAGCCGCAGGGTGACGACCGCGCCGTCCACGTCTCCGGCGGTCGCCGCCGCCGGGTCCTCGACGTGGCCGGCGACCGCGGCGTGGACGTCCACCACCTCTTCGCCGGTGAGCCAGCGGATCTGGTCGAACTCGTGGACGCCCATGTCGAGGTGGATCCCGCCGCTGGTGGCGCGGAACACCGCCGCCGGTGGCTCACCGTCCCACTGCGCGGCGGTGACCAGGTAGATCGAGCCCAGCGCGGCGGTCCGCATCCGCTCGCGCAGCGCGGCGAGCACCGGCAGGTGGCGGCGCCAGTAGCCGACCTGCACCGGGACGCGGTGCGCCGCCGCGAAGGCGGCCAGTTCGTCCACCTCGCGCGCTGAGCGTCCGGCGGGCTTCTCGCACAGCACGGGCACTCCGGCGGCCACGGCCGTCCTGGTCAGCCCGGCGTGCTCGTCGGTCGGCGCGGCCACCACGATGCCGTCGGGGAGCCGGTGGGCCAGCAGGTCGGAAAGGCTCGCATGGACCCGTCGGCCGTCGCCCGGCAGCGCGCGGCGTGTCGCGGGCTCGGGCTCGACGATGTCGGTGATCTCGACGGTCCGGCTGGTGGCCAGAGCCGCCAGATGCTGGCGGCCCATCCGTCCCGCGCCCACCAGTGCGAGCCGGAAGGGGACCGGGAGGTCACTCATCGGTCCACCTGTGCAGCGCGTCCACGACGGCCGCGCCGCCGACGGCCAGGAAGCAGAGTCCGTCGGAGCGGTGCCAGCGGCGGCTCGTCCCGCCCGCCGCCTCGACCAGTGCCACGCCCGCCGCGAGGTCCCACGGCTTCGCGTCGACGCTGAGGAATCCGTCGAGGCGTCCGGTCGCCACGGCGGCCAGGTCGCAGACAGTCGAGCCGAAGTTGCGCAGGTCCTGGACCCGCGGGGCGACGGCGGCGAGACCGGTGTAGGCGGCCCGCCGGGCGGCGGGCGGGCTCGGCACGGCGAACGCCACCAGCGCCCTGCCCGGCTCGCGGGCGCTGACGCCCGGCGCCTGGCCGGAGCTCGCCTTCACTGTCCCGTCATCCAGGACGAGCCACTCCCCGGAGGCGGGCTGGACCACGGCGGCCGCCAGGACGGCTCCGTCTGATTCGGACTCCACGGCGACGCTGACCGCGAAACGCAGGATGCCGCGGGTGACGTTGACGGTTCCGTCCAGCGGATCGACGACCCAGCGCAGCCCCGAGGTCCCGGGACGGGCACCGGACTCCTCGGTGAGCCAGGCGTCGTCCGGGCGGCGCCGCCCGATGACCGTCCGGATCGCTTCGTCGCTGGCCAGGTCGGCGGCCGTCACCGGATCGCGGGCGTGCTCGTCGGCAGCGTCGACCCGTGCCCGCGTCCCGGCGTCGCCGAGCAGGCGCAGAACCTGTCGCCCGCCGGCGTGGGCGGCGGTGAACGCCAGCCCGGCCAGCCCATCGCGGGGCGCCCCGGCCCTCCTGGGCGAGGAGCGTCGGCGGCTGGGAAGCATCAGCCGGACCGCCGCGGCAGGGACTCGGCCCACCGGGCCAGCAGCAGGTCCTGGCGGGCGAAGGCGTGCACGTCCTGGTCGATCGGGTCCTTGAAGAAGTAGGCGAGTTCGCGGACGGGGCCGACGTGCCCGGCGGCGTGCGCGGCGGCGACGAGCCGGGCTAGATCGAGGACCAGCGGGGCGGCCAGGGCGGAGTCCACGCCCTGCCAGATCAGCTGCATCGTCATCCGGACGCCGAGGAAGCCCTCGAAGGAGACGTGGTCCCACGCGGTCTTGTGATCGCCCAGGTCGGGCACGTAATCGATGTGCAGCGGCGCGGTCACGTCCTCGCCGAGGACCGACGGCAGGACGCCCGACTTGGAGCGCAGCTTGCTGTGGGCGGTCTCGGTGTCGGCGAGTGTCGCGCCGTCGCCGCCGCCGAGCAGATTGGTCCCCGTCCACGACAGCACGTGCAGGGCCCGCGAGGCGAACATGGGCGCGAGGACGCTGCGCAGCAGGGTCTCTCCGGTCTTGCCGTCCGACCCGGCGTAGGGCACGCCGTGCTCTCGCGCGGCCTGGGCCAGCGCCGGGAGCCGCGCCCCGGTCGACGGTGTGAAGTCGACGAACCCGGAGCCGGACCGGAACGCGGCCAGGGCCGCCACCGAACTCGGGCGGAGCACGCGCTGGGACGCGTCGCCGAGCGCCTCGTCCAACGCGGCCAGATCCGCGGTCTGCGGCGACGGCGGCGTGGGCGGCTCGGTGGAGGCCACGTTGATCACGACGACCCGGTCGAGTCCGTGGCGGGCCCGGAAGTCCTCGATGTCGGCGGCCATCCGCTCGACGGCCTCCCGCTGCGGGCCGCGCTGGACCGCCGGGTCGTATCCAGGACGCAGTTCGGCCTCGACCTCGCCGAAACCGGGCCGGACCGCCCGGTAGATCGCGTGCGGGACGACGCCGCTCGCGACAAGGGCCTCGGCGCGCTTGTCGATCGGGTCGCCGGTGATGTCGTGCCCGCCCACGACCATCCGCGACCACACCGGCAAGCGCACCTCGTCGAACGGCGGACGCTCGGTCACGCACCCGATGGGCGGCAGGAGGTTCTCGCGCAGGCCGAGCAGTCCGGTGATGGCGGTCGTCGCCACCGAGCCGCGGGCCCCGTGCAGCCACACGCCGACGAGTTCGGCGTCGCCGGTGTCGTGCGGCCTCCCGGTCGGCTGGGCGGACCGGGTCTCGGACGCTTGGACGTCGGGCGGCCCCGTGAGCGGGACTGCCGCCGGACCAGGGCTGGAAGCGCGGATGGTCATGCTGCACCTCACTGTGGAAGGTTCATCGCCGACGCGGTCCGTCAGCCGATGGCCCGGGTGACCTTGTCGATCGCCTCGGCGATGTCGTTCATGTCCGTGGCGTCGCCCAGGAGAGCGCTGTGGTGCGTCTGCACGCAGTGGGTCGCGATGTGATCGGTCACCGGGTACCGGCGTCCTCGGTGCAGGTCGGCGAACCGGTCGGCGAGCGGCTTGAGCGTCGGCTTGGTCCACGGCCGCAGCAGCGGGCTTCGGTGCAGGGGCGTGTCGGTGAGGTAGAAGCCGCGTCCGAGCTCGGCGGACAGCGCAGTCGCGATGTCCTGGTTGGTCACGCCCGGGGGCAGTTCATCGAAGATGAAGGTCGCCTCGTAGATCGCCAAGCGTGTCTGCTCGGGCGCAGGAGTCAGCAACCGCACTCCGTCGATGCTGGCCAGCAGGCCCGCCAGCAGGCGGAAGTTGCGTTCACGCCGGTCGTGCTCCTCCTCCAGGACCTCGATCTGCGCGCACAGGACGGCGGCGTTGAACTCGCTCATGCAGAAGTTCGCGCCATGGATGCCGGCCGTCTCCGCGAGTTCCAATTCGTCCGGCCCGGCGGGTTCTGGGCGGTAGCTGCGCGAGTCGGCGCGCAGTTCCTCCAGCGCGACCGCGAGGGCGCCGTCGTCGGTGACGACGGCGCCGCCCTCACCACCGGTCAGCACCTTGCGGTCCTGGAAGCTGAAGCAGCCCAGGCGGCCCATCGAGCCGGCGCCGCGCCCCTCCCACCGGCCGCCGTGCGCCTGCGCGGCGTCCTCGATCACGACCATGTCGCGTGCGGCGGCGGCCTTCACCAGCGCGGGCACGTCCGCCATGACGTTCGCCCAGTGCACCACGACGGCCGCGCGTGCCGGGACATCGGTGTCCAGATGCTCGGCCGTCATGCAGCCGGTGGCCGGGTCGACGTCCACCAGCAGCGGCAGCAGCCCGGCGCGCAGCGCCGCCGACGCCGAGGCGATCCAGGTCAGGGCGGGCACCAGAACGACGTCGCCGTGGTCCAGCCGCAGCGACTCCAGCGCGATCACCAGCGCGCTGGAACCGTGGTCGACCGGAACGCAATACCGGGAGCCGGTGTAGGCGGCGAAGGCTCGGCCGAACCGGCGCTCGAACAACTCCGGTCCCTGCGGGCCGCTGATCGCCCAGCGGCCGGCACTCAGAACCTCGCGCAGATTGCGGTCGGCGTTTGGCGCCGGGACGGGCCACTCCGGCCAGCGCCGTCGCGGCGAGCGCACCGGCGTGCCGCCGTTGACGGCCAGTTCCGGCAGAGGCCGGGACCGGCGGGCACCGGACACGCGAGGCGGTTGCGTCATGGCTCAGAGACTGGACAGCGCACATACGCGCCCCCTACATGCGGCCTACGGTCACGCCCAGGCGTCCCGGCCAGGCGTCACGCCCTGGTGTCGCGGCCGGGGATGTGACAGCACCGCCTGGAACGGCCATGCCGTCTCGACCCATTCGGTGACCGCATGGTGGACCGGTGCGTCCAGGACGGCCAGATCGGCACGCACCCACGTGCGGACCTCACAGTCGTGCTCGTCGTCGGCCGCGGGGTAGAGGTAGACGCAGCCAATGACGTCGTCGCTTCCGGACTGCATCACGGCGTAGGTGAAACCGACTCGGGCGGCGAAATGCCGGATGTGGCGGCGCACCGACTGCATGTTCTCCTCCAGCGACATGCCCTCGGACGGGGGCCATGTCGTGCCGGCGAAACCCGCGGTGGCCTGAACGAAGGGGATGTTGGACATCCAAGCCTCGCGGTCGCCCTCGTTGTGCCGTTCGCTCAGCGCCTCCAAGCGGAACACGGGTGTGCGCCACTCGGTCGGCACGTCGAAGTCGTCGGGCACGAGACTTCGGGCCAGCGATCGCCAGCCCGGAAAAAGAGGCATCGTCTCGGCGTCCTTCCCGCGCGAGTCCACCCTGTCTGTACGGGTGGTGTATGGCATCTGCTTACGATCGGAAATCTCCGTGGGCGCGGAGCTCCAATGGAACCGCAGCAGAAAGGTCGATCACGACGATGCGCGTTGCACTGGACCTCTCGCATTCTAGGGTATGGTCCGCCGATCCGAAACGGAGAACCGGCGGACATTCCACTCGCGAGTACACCGAACTGGGCTACGTCGCGCACCTACCCGAGATCTTCGACGGTTTCGCCGAGCGCACGCAGATCATCGACCGGCCATGGACGGCGGAGACGCTCGCTCGAACCGACGTACTTCTCATGCCCACCGGCGGCCGCGAAGCCGACCGGCCGGTGACAGCAGAGGAGTCCGAATTGCTCGCGAATTTCCTCGACGGAGGAGGCGGAATCCTCGCCTTCGGCGACGGCGATCGTCCTCCAACGCGACCAGGCGAGTCACTGACCTCGGCGGTGGCCCGTTTCTCCTTTGGAGACATCTTCGTCTCCCAGCAGCGTCCAACCGCCGAGCATCTGCTGACCTACGACGTCACCTGCGCCGCCGTTCCAGGCCACCCGATCACGGGCGGAATCGACACCGTCCACCTTCACCGGGCCCGTCCGATCAAAGCGGACATGACCGCATTGCTCAGCCACGCCGGGCACACCGTCGCCGGTGCGGCCACCCGGGGCGAAGGCCGGATCGTCGTCGTCAGCAATGCCGACATGTTCACGCTTCCGTTCCTGGGACGCCGCGACAACCTGCTGTTCCTACTGAACGCGATCTCATGGCTGGCCACCGGACAGGTCGATGCGTCGGTCGGCGAGCGGCATGCCGAAAAGGTCCGCGGCCAGGCATTCGCCACACGTTCCTTCGATCCCGAACCCTGTCTGGCGCGCGCGTCCGGCCCGCACGCCATCGACGCCTCGGCACTCCACGCGGAACTGGACCCGATCACCGCTACGGAGCTACCAAACTCCCATGAGGACGACGACGCCTTCATCGCAGCGGCCGAACTGTGTTTCCATGAACTTCCCAGGTCGATCAGGCACACGGTCAGCACATTCCGCGAACGGTCCAACGACTACGGGATTCTCCTCGTCTCCGGCCTGCCTCTGGGGGCGTCCCTGCCGCCGACTCCTGCGGATCCGCATGCACGTCCGCACCGCAAGCGTTGGCTCAGCGAACTGTGGCTGGCGGCCTTCGCTTCAGCGCTCGGATCACCGTTCACCTATCTGCAGGAACAGTCCGGTTCCCTGTTCCAGAACGTCGTCCCGACACCCGAGAACGCCAACAAGATATCCTCTGAAAGCTCCTCTATCCTGCTCGGCTTCCACACCGAAATGGGCTTTCACCCCTACCCGCCCGACTACCTTCTCCTGCTGTGCCTGCGACCCGATCACGACAACGAGGCGAAGACCATCACCGCTGGCATCCGCATGATTCTCTCCCGGTTGACGCTTTGCGAGCGCGCCATTCTCTTCGAGCCGCTGTACCGTCCCGGGATCGACTACTCGTTCGGCAGCCCGAACGCCACGGAAGGAAACGGGCCGGCGGTGCCCATCCTGTACGGCGACCCGCACGATCCCTTCCTGAACTTCGACCTCGACCTGATGGTCGGCCTCACCGAGGAGGCCGAGGCCGCGGTGCAGGCCCTGCGGACCGCGGCCAACCAGGTCAGACGCTGGGTCCGGCTGTCCACCGGTGACCTGCTGGTGATCGACAACCGCCGTGCCGTGCATGCGCGCTCGGAGTTCACCGCCCGATACGACGGACAGGACCGCTGGCTCCAGCGCATGTGCGTGACGCGCGACCTCGCCGCGTCCGCGGCCGAGCGGGCGGGCGGCGGGCGGACCGTCGAGACGACGTTCGCGTTCTGAGCCGAGGGCCGCCCTCAGACGTCCTTGTGCATGATCGCGTTAGTGGGGCGGAGCATCCCGACCCGCGTGAATCCCTCCGCCTCGAACATCGACACCGTGCCGAAATGGCCGTAGTCGGACCAGGTCCCAGGGCCCCACCGGTCCTTCGTCGCGAGATCGAGGGGATAGCCCTCGACCAGCCCGCCTCCGGCGTCGCCGATCGCGGCGAGCACGGCGCGCAGCGCGGTCGCCGCGACACCGCGCCGCCGGTACTTCTTGGCGACGACGAAGCAGGTGACACGCCAGTCCTCGGCGGGCACGCCGTCCAGCGGCGGCTTGGCGAACCTGCCGCGGCGGCCGTCCATCAGCGGAAGCTCGTCCTTCCGGCCGTACTGGCACCATCCGATTGGGGCCCCGCCGTCGTAGACGAGCACACCGTGGGACCGGCCCTGGCACACCAGCTCCCGCTTGTGTCGATGGTTCACGACGCTGCGCTCGGCCCGGGTGCGGTGCAGAGACCCCGGCAGCGGCTTGTCGCGCTGGAAGGCCGTGCACCAGCAGAAGTCCCAGCCGTTGCCCTGAGAGAACAGCGTCTCGAAGTCCGGCCACGTCTGCGTCGTCAGCTCCCTGGTGGTGAGCGACAGCGGTTCGGCCTTCATCTCGTCCCCTCCACTCCGGCTCTGCACCACCAGGATCGCCGCGGGACGCCCGCGGCGCCAGAACCGTCGGGCCCTACATCCCGGTGTCGGCCGAGCCGTCGACGAACCGAACCCCCGGGGCGCGACCGGCCGTTCCGCACAAGACGGCCGCCGTCCACAGCGGGTTCGCCACCGCGCCCCGCAGTGTCTTCGCACGCGTCACCAGCCCCAGGTGCAGCCTGTCCAGACCGTGCTCGGACGCATACTCGATCGCCCGGTAGATCATGAGGTTGAAGTACTCGAACGAGTCCCGCAGCCGCTCGTGATCGAGCCCGACGGCATGCAGGTAGAGCATGTCGCGCCACACGAAGTCGACGGCGCAGGCGACCAGCGCGCCGCGCTCGTCCCGGCAGGTGAGCACCACGGCACGAGGGCCGACCGCCCTGGCCTCCCAGCGGAAGATCCGCCGCAGCAGGAAGTCGGGCACCGTGTCGCCGTGTCGCCGGTTCACCTCGCTCACCAGACGCGCGACCTCCGGGACACAGCCCGCCAGCGGCTCGACGCCGGAACGCCAACCGGCCTTCGCATACCGGTCGCGCTCCTGGCGCGCGTAGTACCGCCGCTTCTTCGGCAGCCGCTCGACATAGGCGTCCACGCCCACGCTCGCGCCGCTGACGATCGCCTCGGCGTCGTCCCGCGCGGCGACGACCCACGCCGCTCGCCGGATTCGCTGCACCTGCGCGGCCGGCAGATAGGGCAAGACTATTCCGTGCAGGCCCTCGCCCTCGGCCACCGCCAGCGCGGCCTGCAGCAGCACCCGGACCGTCTGCTCACCCACGTCCGCTCGCAGATCGTCGGCCAAGAGCACACCACCGCGATTGCACAACCGGGAGCCCGCGACCAAATGGTCGCCTTCAATGCCCAACAGCGTCCGGAAGCGCTGATTCTGATAAAACGTGCCGCCCTCATACAGCAATCGATAAATCGGCAAGGCGCCTATCAGCCGATCACCTGCCAGCGCCAGCACGTACCGGGCCCTAGCGACACGATCACGCTCAATGGAAGCTAACCACTCGTGAGACATGTAAAAGTCGTCGGCCCCGGCCAGCGCATTCCAACACTCCGCCTCGACCTCGCCAATTCCACCGACCACGCGAACACGTGGCGCGCATACGTCCGCTGACTCGGAGCACGGCCGCCAATCGCTTCGCTCGGTGGCCGGGCCGCCATCGGAACGCTGGCCTCCCATGCCCGCCACACTGACCGCCCGCGGTACACCACGGCTACAGCCATAGCCAGGGCGACCCGAAGTACATCCACCAGCCGCCCCGGCGAACACTGCGCAGAGGTCAAGACCGGTCACCGAGGGAGGCATGTGGGATCACCGCAGGTGGCATACCGCGGTGAGGATCTGCCAAGCCGGGCGTCGGTCATGAGCGCGGCGGGCAGGGCGAGTAGCGGGATCTCCTCCCGCACTCCTGCGGCCAAGGCCTGGGCGACGAACAGGCCCGGGTTGTGCAGGCCCGTCGCGCTAGCCTGCTCTGCTTGGTCGGTCACGGCCGGTCTCAGTTGGGTGAGCCAATCGCTCAGAAGCCTTGCAGCCGTGTGCAACCACCGAGAGTTCCGGCAGGGCGAGGCCTCGGTGCCGTATGGCGAGGCACTCGCGCAGAGACGTGTGGCCTCGGCGAGGTGCACCGGGTCGCCCAGCCGAGGCAGTGTAAGCCCGCCGCCTGCCAGATCGAGGTGCATTTCTTCTCTGCAGCCAGGGGGATCGCGTTTCTGAGATCGCGTGATGTTGTTCGGAGGCATGTCTGCGACCACCACGATGCCTCCGATAGCACATCGTCGAATGTCCGCCTCACCCAGTGGGCGGATCTGCGGAAGTCTTATCGATCCCGTGATCGACTGTCGTTGGTCCCGCAACTCCGGGGACCGACCGTGCCCGACCCGCGAGGAGCCCGGAACCCGTCGCCGAGCAGCCATCGAGCAGCCATCCGGAGAAACTGGGACATCCCCGGCGGGGGACATACCGGACGTACTCACTTTGCCCTGGTCAGGGGTGCTGGGTTGCGTGGGAACCCGCCACCTGCGGATTGAAAGTCCGAAGCGCTCCGGCTGGTCGGCAGCCTCACCGACCTGCGCGCACTCCCGAGCGTCCACCCGCCGGAAGCAAGATCATTCCGCGCATTCTCCGGATCTTGCTCGTGGCCGCGTCCTGCCGTCGTGGGCCCTGCCTCGGCGTGCCCCACAGGTAGATTGGACACCATGACCGCCCAGCCCGAGGAACCGACCGCGCCGCGTGATCCTGGTGAGGACCCGGCCGCGATCTTCGATGCGCTCCCACCGTCGCATCGTGACCAGTTCCGGGCCGAGTATGACGAGGCGCTCGACGCGGCTCACGACCTGGCGCGCTTCAAGCAGGTTCAGACCTTGCTGCGGCAGTGGCGGCTGCGGGCCATCGCCTACGCCCGTCCCGGCTACGACGAAGCTGTCCGGGACGCCCTACAGGGCCGTGAAGAGACCTTCGTGCGCTACACCCCGCCGGGCTGGGAAGGCCGGGTGTGACCTACCGCTTCGACGGCTTCCACGGACGCGCACTCTACGAACTCAACGGCCTTCCCGAAGACGTCCGCAACGGCCCACTCCTCGAACGCCTCCTCCAGCTCCTGGAAGCCCCATGGGACGCGGTACCGGAACGGCCAGAGCAAACAGCAATCCGGCACGCCTTCTTCGGCTCCAACAGCGAAGGCATGCTGACGCTCCTGGTGGACGAGGAATCCGAGACGCTCCGCATCATCGACATCCTCTGGACGGGCTAGCGGCGTAGCGGCCGTTCTGTGCTCCCCGCGCACGCGGGATGGTCCCGAGTTCGCTTTCGGCCACCTCCGGCCCACGCGATGGAGGTGAGTGTTCGGGGTGCGGAGGTCCGCGTGCGGGATCAGGCTCAGGAGGCACGCTGCGGCGGGGATCTGCCAAGCCGGGCGGCGATCACCAGCCCGGCAGGCAAGGCGAGCAGTGATGCCTGGGCAGTTCATGCTGCTGGCGATGCAGGCCGGTCTTCCGCCTGTCCGGTTGCATGATCTGCGGCAAGGCGCGGCGACCATCCTGTTGCGCGCTGGGCGGGATCTGAAAGTCGTGCAGGAGACGCTGGGGTTGTCGTCGATCACGGATCGCCTTCGACACCTGCACCGGCGTTCTGCCTGACCTGGCCCGCCCGTCGGCCGAAGATGCCGGCCGCCGGCCGCCATCCTCAACGGCCGGGCCGAGGCCGAACGCACCGAAACGGCGACACTGGGACGTATCGCCCGCCTGGCGGAGGTGGCAAGGCGATGACCGGCGGAGGTTGACCGTCGGATTCTTCGCGCCGTGTCCGCATCCGAGCCCCGGACTGGACGCGGACACCGGTGCGCCGTCTCAACTCAATTGGTCGGCCTAGAGACGTCCAGCCCCGGTCAGGCCGTGGTTGTCGCGGGTCCGTCGGCGCGTTGCCAGGGGTCCTCGGAACTGGTGATCAAGCGGGGTTGGAGGCGGGTTCGGCGACAGGTTTGCGACAGCCGAGCAGACATCGAGCAGACGGGGGGACATATCGGGCAAGATCTGGGATCTTGGCGGTGGTAAGACTGCAGGTCAGGGGTGGCGCGCCCGGCAGGATTCGAACCCGCGACCGTCGGATTAGAAGTCCGATGCTCTATCCAGCTGAGCTACGGGCGCTCGGCGCCCGGCGGGACGCCGGGACACAGTGTAAGGGGGCGGGTCCTCCGGCTCCACATCTATAACGCCACTACCACGGGTGAACGGGCGTGGGTGGTGGGTTCGGAGGCTTATCTTGGGGTGCTGTGGCGGTGAACTTTGAGGTGCCGCTCTCCGAGGGGGGTGTTTCGGAGGGTGTGGTGCGGGTCGGGGAGACGGTGCGCAGGCCGTTGCGGGCGCACAGTCCGGCCGTGCACGGGTTGTTGCGGCATCTGGAGTCGGTGGGGTTCGACGGGGCCCCGCGGGTGCTGGGCGTGGACGAGCGCGGGCGCGAGGTTCTGAGCTGGGTGCCGGGGGAGGCGCCGCGCAGGCCGCTGCCCGGGTACGCGGTTTCGGAGGACGCGCTGCGCGGCGTCGGGCGGTTGTTGAGGGGTTACCACGAGGCCGTGGCGTCGTATGAGGCGCCGGACGGCGCGCCGTGGGACGGGGAGACCTCGAATCTCGACGGGGAGTTCGAGGTCATCGGGCATTGCGATGTCACATTCGAGAACGTCGTGTTCCGGGACGGGGTTCCGGCGGCGTTGATTGATTTTGATCTGGCGCGGCCGACCACCCGGCTGTTCGATGTTGTCACGGCGCTGCGGCATTGGGGGCCCATCGCCGATCCGGCCGATCGGGACGCGTTGTTGTACCGCGCCGACGTCGGGCGCAGGCTGCGGCTTTTCTGCGACGCCTACGGGCTCGAGCGGGAACGGCGGCGGGAAGTGCTTCCGGCGGCGCGGGTGAGGTTCGAGAGGTCCTATCGGGCGATGCGGAACCGGGCGCGGGGCGGTGGCGGCTGGGCGCGGATGTGGCCGGTCGCCGGGCAGCGGATACGGCGGGCGCAGGATTGGCTTGAGCGGAACTGGGATGAACTCGATGCGCGTCTCTGCTGAGGGGCTTGTGCTCGGGGTGGCGCTGGACGCGCTGCTCGGCGATCCGAAGAGGTGGCATCCCGTCGCCGGATTCGGGCGGGTCGCGTCAATGGCGGAAAAGTCTCTTTACGGGGACTCCCGGTGGCGCGGCGCCGTTTTCGCCGGGCTGTTGGTGGGTGGCGCGGGGGTCGTCGGCGTCGGCTTGCAGCGGGTGGGGCGTGGGAATGTCCTGGTGACGGCGGCGTGTACGTGGGGCGTTCTCGGTGGGACGTCATTGGGGCGCGAGGGGCTCATCATGGCCCGAATGCTGGAGCGCGGAGACGTTGACGCGGCTCGTGGGCGGCTTTCCCATTTGTGCGCCCGCGACCCCGAGGGGCTGGACGCGAAAGAACTGGCCCGGGCGGTCGTCGAGTCGGTGGCGGAGAACACGAGCGACGCGGCCGTCGCCCCGCTGGTGTGGGGTGCGGTCGGCGGCATTCCGGGGCTGCTGATGTACCGGGCCGTCAATACGCTGGACGCGATGGTGGGCTACCGGAATCCGCGGTACGAGCGTTTCGGGTGGGCCGCCGCGAAACTCGACGATGTCGCCAACTGGGTTCCGGCACGCGCGACTGGGGCGCTGGTCTCGCTTTGCTCGGGACGCGAGGCTTGGCGAGTCTTTCGGCGGGACGGTGGGAAGCATCCGAGTCCCAATGCCGGACGGTGCGAGGCCGCCTTCGCCGGGGCGCTCGGAGTTCGGCTGGGTGGAGAGAACGAATATGGGGGGCGCGCTGAGCGGCGTCCTGAAATGGGAGACGGCCGGGCCCCCGAAGTGCGCGATATCAGGCGGGCCGTTGAGCTTTCCGCGGTGGTGACGTTCGCGACGGCGGCCATCGTCTGGGCCCTGCGGTGACCGCGGGGCTGCTGGTCGCGGGGACGACGTCCGACGCGGGCAAGAGCGTCGTCACGGCGGGGCTGTGCCGGTGGCTGGCGCGCAGGGGAGTGAAGGTCGCGCCGTTCAAGGCCCAGAACATGTCGCTCAATTCGATGGTGACGAGCGACGGCGCGGAGATAGGGCGCGCGCAGTACATGCAGGCGCAGGCGGCGATGGTCGAGCCGAAGGCGGCCATGAATCCGGTGCTGCTCAAGCCGGGCAGCGATCGGCGCAGCCAGGTCGTCGTGCTCGGACGTCCGGTGGCGGAGGTCGACGCGCTCGCCTATGGGGAGCACAAGGAATGGCTGAGGGGCGTCGTCCGGGACAGCCTCGCGGAACTCCGTGCCGAATACGACGTCGTGATCTGTGAAGGCGCGGGAAGCCCGGCCGAGATCAATCTGCGCGCGGGCGACATCGTGAACATGGGCCTCGCCCGTGACGCGGGCCTTCCCGTGATCGTGGTCGGTGACATCGACCGGGGCGGCGTCTTCGCGTCGCTGTTCGGGACGGTCGCCCTTCTCGAACCCGAGGACCAGGCGCTCATCGCGGGATTCGTCATCAACAAGTTCCGCGGCGCACGCGAACTGCTCGAACCGGGCCTCGACCAGCTCAATGCGCTCACTGGACGTCCGACACTCGGCGTGCTGCCCTGGAAGCTCGGCCTCTATCTCGACTCCGAGGACACCCTCGCGTTGGACGCGCCGCGTCCCGACGCGAGAGGCCCGGTCGGGCGGGAGACGCTGCGCATCGCGGTCGTTCGGTTTCCGCGGATATCCAATTTCACCGACCTGGACGCCCTTGGCTGCGAGCCGGGAGTCGTCGTCCGGTACGCGGCCAGTGTGGGGGATCTGGCGGAGGCCGATCTGGTCGTCCTGCCGGGGACGCGGGCCACCGTGAGCGACCTCGCCTGGCTCCGCGAACGCGGAATGGCGGACGAGATCGCGAGGCGCGCCCGCGAAGGACGTCCCGTACTCGGCATCTGCGGCGGCTACCAGATGCTCGCGGAGAAAATCGTCGACCACGTCGAGTCGGGAGCCGGACGAATCGACGGCCTCGGCCTCCTCCCCGCCGAAGTCGAATTCGGGGAAGAGAAGATCCTCGGCCGACCGCGCGGGAGCGCCTACGGTGAGGACGTCCACGCCTACGAGATTCACCACGGCGTCGTGACCGCGCGCGGAGAGCCGTTCCTCGACGGATGCCGGAAAGGCGCGGTCTGGGGCACGACCTGGCACGGCGCAATGGAGAACGACGGTTTCCGCCGTGCCTTCCTCCATGATGTGGCTCAGGAAAGCGGTCGCCATTTCACGCCCGCGTCCGATGTGTCGTTCGCGGCCATCCGGGAGGCGACCCTCGACGCGCTCGGCGACCTCGTCGAAGAGAATCTGGACGTCGACGCCGTCTGGCGGATCATCCGGGAAGGCGCGCCGGACGGCCTGCCCGTCGTCCCACCGGCCGGGCCGCCCCGACCGGTAGGGTGATCCATTCGAGAACCGGCCGCAAATGTCGAGCAACAGGCGAGCAACAGGCAGGCGTCAGGAGGAGCGTCCCGTGACCGAGCCGCGGTCCAAGCTGATCGTCCCGTTGATGAAGGCGCGCGTCCCGGCCGAGGTCCAGTTGGAGTTCCCGCTGCCCCCGGACGAGGAGCCGGTCCGCGACCCGTTCGCCGCCGGGCTCTACGTCACCTACGCGGTGGAGGTCGCCGACGAGGGCGTCCCGTCCGGACGGCGGCACGAGCACGTCGCGCGGCGGCACTGCGCCGAGCTCGGCGTGCCGCCCGAGGAGCTGCGCCGCAACGCGGTGGCCAACCTGCGCGACCTGCGCCCCGACCTCGGCCTGAGCTGGGATCCCGAGGTGCGCGCCGTGACGGTCACCCTCGGCGGCGGGACCGGCCAGCCGCAGCGCGGGCGCGGCACGCTGGAATCCGGCCTCCTGCTGGACGAGGGCTTCATGGAGAAGCTCGCCCAGGACGTCGAGGGCGACCTCGTCGTCGCCGTCCCCGCGCGGGACATGTTCATCGCGTCCGGTACCGGCCACCCGGACGGCGTCGACCGGCTCCGCCGCACCGTCGCCCGCGTCTGGACGGCCGACCGCGGCGAGGACGCCGACCCCGCCTGGGACGTGCCCGCGGGCACCCTCCTCGCCCACGACCTGCTGGTCCGCCGCGCCGGGAGCTGGGACGTCCTCCCGTAACCCGAGCCCCGGTTCGCCCGCCTAAGTGGGCTATGTCGCAATCCGGAGCGATCACGAAAATCCGGTGGGATTGCGGCGAATCCGGTGCGTAGTGTGCGGCCCATGGTGTCGATGGACCAGATGCTGGCCTTCTCCGCGATGGCCTTCGCGATCATCATCATTCCGGGGCCGTCCGTGCTGTTCGTCGTCGGCCGCGCGCTCGCCCACGGCCGCCGCACGGCGCTCGCCGGGGTCGTCGGCGGGGTGCTCGCCGCGCTGGTGCTGACGGTCGCCGTCGCGGTCGGCGTCGGCTCGATCGTGGAGCGTTCCGCGCTCGTGTTCACCGCGCTCAAGATCGTCGGCGCGGTCTACATCGTGTACCTCGGGGTGCAGGCGATCCGGCGCCGCCGCTCGCTCCAGGAGGCGATCGGCGCGGACGACCGGACCCAGGGCGGCGACCTCCGCGCCCTGGGGCAGGGCTTCCTGGTGGGCCTGACCAACCCGAAGACGACCGTGTTCTTCGCGGCCGTGCTGCCGCAGTTCGTCGTCCGGGAGCACGGGCACGTCGCGCTCCAGATGATCGTGTTCGGGCTGGTCTTCGCGGTGATCGCGCTGCTCAGCGACAGCGTCTGGGGCCTCGTCGCCGGGACGGCCCGGGAGTGGTTCGCCCGCTCGCCCCGCCGCCTCGCCGCGATCGGCGGCACCGGCGGGCTGATGATGATCGGGCTCGGCGTCACCGTCGCGGCCACCGGCCGCAAGGACTGACCCGCGCCGGAACGCGGGTCAGACCGAGCAGAGCGAGAAGTCGTCGAACGTCGCCTCGGGACGGCCGGAGGTGCCGTCCGGGCGGCTGACGAGCAGGCCGCTCGACCCCGGCTTGCCCGAGCCCGCGGGCAGCGGCCGGGTGGCGTTGACCGCGGCCTTCCCGTTCACCCACATGCCGAGCGACAGGTGCCCGTCCTGGACGACGCACGCGGCCTGGACGCGGTTGCGCTTGTCGCGGACCTCGACGGCGGGGTTGGCCGCGATGTCCGTCAGCGTCCCGGTGGAGCCGAAGGCGGCGATCCGCGCGTGCCCGCTCGCGCTGAGCAGGAACGCGAAGCCGCGCCGCCCGTGGCAGAAGACCCCGGCCTCGCCGTCCGCCCCGATCGACTCGATCTTCACCTCGATGAGCTGCGACCGGGGCACGACCGGGACGGGCGCGTCGGCGGTCGCCCCGCCTCCCGCCGTCGTCCCGCCCGTCGGCGCCGCGCCGCTCAGCACGTACTCGCGGTCGAGGTAGCGGGCGCCGGCGGTCGCCTTCCAGCCGGAGCCCGCGTCGTCGAAGTCGTCCTCGAAGACCTTCTCGTCGCGCTTCGGCGGCTCGGCGTCGGACAGCGCCGAGCTGGCCGGCGCCTGCGCGCCCTCCGCCGCGCCGTCGCCGGACGACATCCGGTCCGGCATGAGCGCCATGACGGACAGCACCACGGCGGCGGCGACGGTGACGGCGAGCAGGCCGAGCCGCTGCGGGGAGCGCGCCAGCCGCGCGGGCGCCGACGCCGCCCGCGTCCGCGGCACGCCTCCGCCCGGCAGCGTCGGCTCCACCGCGGGCCCCACTGCGGACGGCGCCGCGAACCGCGCGGCGGGCGGTGGCGACTCCGGCGCGGCGAGGGGCACGAGTGGGTCGTTCTCGCCGGTCAGGGCGCTGATCAACTGCTTGACCGCCGGGCGTGCGGCCGGGTCCTTGGCGAGCGACCGGGCGACGACGGCGCGGACGGCCGGATCGAGCCCCTCCAGATCAGGATCGGCGCTGGTCACCCGATGGATGATCTCCGGGAGGGCGCCGCCGCCGAACGGGACGCGGCCGGTGCCCGCGTAGGCGACGACGCAGCCCCAGGAGAACACGTCCGCCGCCGGGGTGACCTCCCGGCCGTGCATCAGCTCGGGCGCGAGGTAGGCGGGCGTGCCGATGAACTGCCCGGTGCGGGTCGGCCCGTCGGTCGAGTCGAGCGCGCGGGCGATGCCGAAGTCGATCACGCGCGGCCCGGTGGACGACAGCAGCACGTTCGCGGGCTTGAGGTCGCGGTGGACGATCCCCGCCCCGTGGATCGCGCTCAGCGCGGTCGCGATGTTGACCGCGAAGGACTCCAGGTCGCCGCCGCGCAGCGGCCCGCCCGCCTTGACGGCCTCCTCCAGCGACGGCCCGGCGACGTACTCGGTCACCACGTACAGCGGCTCGCCGTCGAGCCGCGCGTCCAGCACGGCGGCCGTGCAGAACGGCCGGACCTGCCGCGCGGCCGTCACCTCGCGCCGGAACCGCTCGTGGAACGCCTCGTCGTCGGCCAGCTCCGCGTTGATGACCTTGACGGCGACCTGCCGGTCCGCGCCGTCCGCGCCGAGGAAGACGGTGCCCATCCCGCCGCGTCCGAGCCGGGCGGTGAGGCGGTACGGACCGAGCCGCCGCGGGTCGCGGTCGCGAAGGGGACCCTGCATGGCTCGACTCCCGGGAGGCGAAGGACACTGGTGTTGTTCGTTTGACGCCGCGATAAAGGGCATTGTTCGCAAATCTCTGCGGGAGGAAGCGTGGACGTGACGGCGGATGTGCTCGGCCCCGGCTACGAGGCGATCGAGCTGCCGATGGGCGAGGACGCCGAGGGCGAGGTCGTGGCGACGCTGGTACGACGCCGCCGGGACGTCCCGGCGCGCCGTGCGGTGCTGTACCTGCACGGGTTCGTCGACTACTTCTTCCAGAAGCACCTGGCCGACTTCTACCTCGACCTCGGATTCGACTTCTACGCGCTCGACCTGCGCAAATACGGGCGGTCGCTGCGCCCGCACCAGACCCCGAACTACGTCGAGAGCCTGGCGGACTACTTCCCGGAGATCGACGAGGCGGTGCGGATCGTCCGGGACGTGGACGGCCACGACGCGCTCCTCCTCAACGGCCACTCCACCGGCGGTCTGATCGCCGCGCTGTGGGCCGACCACGCTCGGGGCAAGGGGCTGGTGGACGGGGTCGTCCTCAACAGCCCGTTCCTGGACATCGCCGAGCCGCTCGTCATGCGCAAGCTCGGCGCGGGCCTCGCGCGGGCGCTGCGGCCCCGGTTCCCGAAGGCGAAGCTCCCGGCGAGCGTGTCCGAGCGGTATCCGCGCAGCCTCCACCGCGACCACGAGGGCGAATGGGAGTTCGACCTGGGCTGGAAGCCGATCGCCGGGTTCCCGGTGCGGGCGGCGTGGCTGGCGGCCGTGCGCCGGGGCCAGCTCCGGCTGCACCGCGGCCTGGACGTCGACGTCCCGGTGCTGGTGATGGCGTCGAGGCGGAGCGTCCGTCCGACCCGGAAGGTCCTGGACGTGACCGGCGCCGACGCGGTCCTGGACGTCGAGCACATGGCGCGCTGGGCGCCGCGGATCGGACGGCACGTGACGCTCGTCCGGATCGAGGGCGGCCTGCACGACCTGGTCCTGTCGGCGGAGCCCGCGCGCTCGCAGGTGTTCGCCGAACTGACCCGCTGGACGAACGGCTACCTCCCGGCCTGAAACGGGCCGGGCCCGGCTAAGAGAGGATCTTGGACAGGTCGAAGTCGTCGAACTCGGCGGTGATCTGCTGGGCCGGGTTGCCGCCCCGCTCGACCCGCAGCCCGGCCTTGCCGTTGCCGAGCGGCTGGTCGTCGTCCTTCGCGTCGATGACCCGCTCGCCGTTCACCCAGAGCCGCAGCCGGACCGACTTGCCGCCGTCGCCGCTCTCGCACGCGATCTGCACCTTGTTCGGCTCGCCCTTGGCGAACCCGGGGACGGAGTCGGGCGCGTCCAGTTCCTTGCTGCCCTTGTCGCCGTTGTACTTGCGGAGCGCCGCGCCCTTCCCGTCGTTGCGGACGACGAAGACGTACTTGTCCTTGTCGTCGTTGGCGGACCGGCAGCTCAGGCCGTAGGCGGCGTCGTCCGGGCCCTGCACCACGGAGACCGTCACGGTGGCGAGCATCGGGTCGGGGGCGAACTCGTCCTTCGGGACGTCCTCCAGCACGCTCGCGTGCGTGCTGTCGGTCAGGATCCGGTACCTGCCGTTCTGGTAGTTGTTCTCGCCCGCGTAGGAGCCCCAGCCGGAGTCCTTGTTGGAGAAGTCGTCACTGAACACGGTGGCGAGTTTGTCCGGCGGGCCGCCGGAGCCCAGCACGGTGAACCCGACGGCGGCCAGCACGGCGAGGACGGCGACGCCCGCCCCCGCGATGATCAGCGGGCGGCGAGGGAACGACCGCCCCGCCGCCGCGCGCTGATCGCCGCGCGTGACGTCCGCGCCGAGCATCGCCGTGGGCTGCTGGAACGCCGCCTGCTGGAACCCCGCCTGACCTGGGCTGCCCGTCCGAGCCTGGACGGTCGGGTCGCTCGGCAGCCCGTTCCCCAGCCCGCCGCGCCCCGGGTCGTGCCAGCCCGCCTGGACGGTCTCCGCGAGCGTCGCCGGGTCGGTCTGCCCGTTGCCGACCAGCCTGGCCAGCAGGTCCTGGACGGACGGCCTGCTCCGCGGGTCCTTGTCGAGCGCGGCGGCGACGACGTCGCGCAGGTCGGCGTCGAGGCCGTCGAGCTTCGGCTCCTCGTGCGCGACCTTGTAGAAGATCTCCGGGACGGTGTTGCCCGCGAACGGCGCGCTGCCCGTCCCGGCGTAGGCGACGACGCAGCCCCACGAGAACACGTCCGACGCGGGGGTCACCTGCTCGCCGCGCAGCAGTTCGGGCGGCAGGTAGTTCGGGGTGCCGACGAACTGGCCGGTGCGGGTCGGGCCGTCGGCGGCGTCGAGGGCGCGGGCGATGCCGAAGTCGATGACGCGGGGTCCGGTGGAGGACAGCAGCACGTTGGCGGGCTTGAGGTCGCGGTGGACGATCCCGGCGCCGTGGATGGCGGCGAGGGCGGTGGCGACGCCGACCGCGAGGCCCTCCAGGTCGGAGCCGGGCAGCGGGCCGCGCTCGGCGACCGCGCGCTCCAGGCTCGGGCCCTCGATGTACTCGGTGACGACGTACAGCGGGTCGTGGTCGAGTTCGGCGTCCATGACCGGCGCGGTGCAGAACCGGCGGACCTGCCGCGCGGCGGTCACCTCCCGGCGGAACCGGTCCCGGAACGCGGCCTCCCCGGCCAGCTCCCGGTTGATCACCTTGACGGCGACGCGGCGGCCGGCGCGGTCCGTGCCGAGGTAGACCGTTCCCATGCCGCCGCGGCCGAGCCGGCCGACGAGCCGGTAGGGGCCGAGTTCCGTGGGGTCCTCGGGGCGCAGGGCCTCGCCGTTCTCTCCTGCGTGCGTGGTCATCGCGTTCCTGAACTGGGGGAATCGGGGAGTCTTCCGGAGAACCCTAGCGGGCCTCGGTAATTCGGACGCTCGAAGTGCTCAGGACGTTCGGCGCGCCCGCGGCAGGGTCCGGAACGGCGGCAGCACCTCGCCGGTGAGCCCGAAGGCGTAGGCGATGACGCGGCCGGACCAGCGGTGGCAGCCGACCGCCAGCCGGTACAGCACCCGCGGGTAGCGCCTGGTAAACGGCACGACCAGCCAGCTCAGCGACATCACGACCACCAGCAGCGCGTACATGGCCAGCATCACGACCAGGTGCGGGACGACGAGCAGCCCCCTGAGCAGGCTGAACCAGCGGCGCGGCCCCTGCCACGACGCCGGGAACGGCAGGTCGACGACCACCGTCGACTCGCCCTCCGCCGAGGACGAGGACGCGGACGCCGTGCTCGGCACGGGCGCGACCGGAGCGGCGGCCGCGGGCTGTTCGGCGGCGGGCCGGGGCCGCGGCACGTCGGTCGCGCGGCGGGCGCCGGACGGGCCCGCCGCCGGGGCGCCGCCGTTCGCCTCCGGCCCGCGCCAGGACAGCGAGATCGTCTCGGTGGTGTGCTCCAGGTCGTCCTGGCCGACGAGCCGGGTGAGGAGCCGCCGCGCGGACGGCCGGCGCCGCGGGTCCTTGTGCAGCGCGGCGGCGACGATCTCGCGCAGCCGCGGGTCGAGGCCGGACAGGTCCGGCTCCTCGCCGCCGATGCGCTGGAACGTCTCGGCGACCGTCCTGCCCTGGAAGGGGGGCTGCCCCGTCCCCGCGTAGGCGACGACGCAGCCCCAGGAGAACACGTCCGACGCCTGCTCGACGGTCTCGCCACGCAGTACCTCGGGCGCGATGTAGGCGGGCGTCCCGACGAACTGGCCGGTGCGGGTCGGGCCGTCGGCGGCGTCGAGGGCGCGGGCGATGCCGAAGTCGATCACGCGGGGCCCGGTGGAGGACAGCAGCACGTTGGCGGGCTTGAGATCGCGGTGGACGATCCCGGCCCCGTGGATGGCGGCGAGGGCGGTGGCGACGCCGACCGCGAGGCCCTCCAGGTCGGAGCCGCCCAGCGGGCCCTTGTCGCCGACGGCCGTCTCCAGGTTCGGCCCGTCGATGTACTCGGTGACGATGTAGGGCGGGTCCTGGTCGAGCGCGGCGTCGATCACGGGCGCGGTGCAGAACCGGTGGACGCGCCGCGCCGCCGTCACCTCGCGGCGGAACCGGGCGAGGAACGCGGACTCCCCGGCGAGGTCGCGGTTCACGACCTTCACCGCGACGCGCCGCCCGTCCGGCTCGGCGGCCAGGTACACGGTGCCCATGCCGCCCCTGCCCAGACGTCCGAGCAGGCGGTAGGGGCCGAGGACGCGGGGTTCGTCCTGCTCCAGCGGTCCGGCGGCGTACGTCGTCATGGCGGGCGGGCTCCTCGGAGATCGTATATTCGAGCCCAGCCTAAGGGAGCCGCCGCGCCCCGGAGGGACGGTCAGGGGATCACCAGGAGCTTGCCGGTGCTCCGCCGCGCCTCCAGATCGGCGTGTGCGGAGCGGGTGTCGGCGAGGCCGTACCGGCGTCCGACGTGCACCTTCACCCGGCCGTCCGCCACCCAGCGGTAGACGTCGGCGGCGCGCTCCAAGAGCTCCTCGCGGGCCGTGATGAAATGCACGAGCGACGGCCGCGTCAGGTACACCGAGCCCGCCGCGTTGAGGCGCTGCGGGTCGAACGGCGGCACCGGGCCGCTCGCCGCCCCGTACAGCGCGAGGACGCCGCGCGGGCGCAGGCTCGCGAGGCTCCCGTCGAACGTGGCCGCGCCGACCCCGTCGTACACGGCCGCGACGCCCTCCCCGCCGGTCAGCTCCCGCACCCGGGCGGCGAAGTCGTCGTAGTCGAGTGTCGCGTCGGCTCCCGCCCCGGCGGCGAGGTCGCGCTTCTCGGGCGTGGACGCCGTCCCGATCACCCGCGCGCCGAGCGCCGTCGCCGCCTGGACGAGCAGCAGCCCCATCCCGCCCGCCGCCGCGTGGACGAGGACGGTGTCGCCCTCCCGGATCGCGTACGTCGCCCGCGTCAGGTAGTGCGCCGTCATGCCCTGGAGCAGGACGGCCGCCGCGTCCTCCAGGCCGACGCCGTCCGGGACGGGCACGACCCTGTCCGCCCGGACGGCGGCCTGCTCCGCGTGCCCGCCCTGGATGTTCGCCCAGGCGACGCGGTCGCCCGCCGCGAACTCGCGGACGCCCTCGCCGACCGCCGCGACCGTCCCGGCGGCCTCGACGCCCGGCGTGTAGGGGAGCTCCTGCGGGTAGGCGCCCGTCCGGTAGTACACGTCGATGAAGTTGACGCCGCCCGCCGCCACGTCGATCAGCACCTCGCCGGGGCCGGGCTCGGGCCGCGGCCGCTCCGCGGGCGTCAGGACCTCGGGTCCGCCGGTCTCGGTGACGACGATCGCGCGCATGTGGTGCCCTCCTGCCGGACGGTTGGGAACGATCAAGGCAACCCGCGTCCCCGGCGGGCTATTCCACCGGGCGGGCGCTCAAACCCAGTCGCGGACGGTGCGGCCGATGAGCGCGACGGCCTCCTCGACGCGGGCGGCGACGGTGCCCGCGTCCCAGATGTCGCGGCGGGCGCAGTCCTCGAACGCGACCTTGACCGCCGCCATGAAGAACGCGACGACGAACCGGGGCCGCAGGTCGGCCACGGGGTCGACGCCCTCGCGCCGCGCGATCTCGGCGACGAGCGCGTCCGTCGTCGCCGAGTGCGCCGCCATGTGCGCGGTGACCAGCGTCGGCGTCGACTCGATCACCTGCCGGACGCGGCGGAACCGGGCGCTGTCGGTCGGGTCGCCCTGGGCGATCGCGCACAGCACCACGCGCAGCGCCTCGAACAGCGCGGTGAACGGCCGCTCCTCGGCCGGGCGACCGGCGAGCGCCTCCTTCAGGACGCGGTCGTGCTCGGCGAGGGTGCCCGTTATCACGTCCTCCTTGGTGGCGAAGTAACGGAAGAACGTCCGCTGCGACACCTCCACGGCGGCCACGATCTCGTCGATCGTGGTCTCCTCGTAGCCCTGCGAGAGGAACAGGTCGAGCGCGGCGTCGAGGAGGGCGAGGCGGGTCCGCTGCTTCTTGCGCTCGCGCAGGCCCGCGAGCGCGGGCGTCCGGCCCGCCGGCGGCTCGGGCGGCTGCCCGGGCTCCGCCGGCCGTTCGGGCGCCTGCGGGCGCGGCTGCTCGGGCGGCTGACCGGGCGTTTCCTCCGGTTCCTGCGCGGGGGCCGCGGGTGCGCCGGCACGGGCGGGGGCGCCGCCGGTCTCGGGGCTCGACGGGTCGCCGGCGGGGACGGCGCTCATCGGCTCGCTCCTTCTGTCCGCTGGACGCGGGCGCTGCGCGCCCGGCTCTCAGAGGCTTTTATCACGGACGCGTCCTCCGTATGCGCGCCGGGTTCCACCATCCGGAACCCGTTCCGGAGCCCCGGAATGGCGCATCGCCGCCCGGCGCGTCGCGGCTCGCTCTACGGTCCATCCTCGCCGAATATTCCGGCGACCGTCCCACTCTGTGGATTTCCGCTGCGCAGCGAGGGAATCCGGGTCATGCTGAGAGTCGGTCACCAACCGTCGCCGGACGGTCGCCGAAGGTCATCGCCCGGCGGCTCGGACCATGCTGAGGCGGCTGATTGTGTCTGTAGTCGGTGGACGGGGGATCGCCGAGGTGCGCAAGCGCCACCTCGCGGCCCTCGCGCACGAGGTCGAGGCCCACGGCCTGTCCTGGCGGCTGACCGGCCCCGGGGAGTCACTGCTGAGCGTGTCGGGACCGGGGGCGCGCAGGCAGCTCATGGTCGTCGCCACCCCGTCCGGCGAGGGCTGGTCCTACCTGTGGCCGGGCGGCGGGATGGCCGACGTCGCCGACGTGGCCGACGTCGCCGAGCGGCTCGCCCGCCTGCTCGCCTGATCTTCGGGCGCGCGTTTCCGCCGACCCGCCTTGCTCGCGGGGCGGCGACTTCCCTACACTCCCTGATGCGAACATTCGTTCGAATCGTCACAGGTCCGCATGTCCTTCCCCCGTGCGGTGAGCGCGAGGGGGAGGCAGATGACGCGCGTGTTCGGCGACCCGGTGGACGTCTGGGTGAGCGACGGACGTCCGGTCCGGTTCGTCTGGCGTGGCCGGCTCTACACCGTCCGGCGGGTGCTGGAGCACTGGGTCACGACCCGTGACTGGTGGCGGGAGCGGCAGCCCGACGGCGAGGCCACCGGAGAGCGGGAGTTCTGGCGGGTCGAGGCCGCCCCGGGCCGCGAGGTCGGCGTCTACGAGCTGCGCTACGACGTGCCCGCCGACAGCTGGATGCTATCCCGGGTATGGGATTGACGTGCACCTTCATGTCGCTTCGGGCTATTCGCTCCGGTACGGCGCCGCCAGTCCGGCGGCGCTGGCCGAGCGTGCCGCGGGCCTCGGCATGGAGACGCTCGCGCTGACCGACCGGGACGGGCTGTACGGCGCGGTCCGTCACGTTCTGTCATGCGCGGACGCGGGGATCGGCGCCGTCGTCGGCGCCGACCTGAAGGTCGCGTCCACCGGCGAGGAGCGGATCGTCGTCCTCGCCGCGGGGCGCGCCGGGTACCGGTCGCTCTGCCGCCTGGTGACCGCCGCGCACGCGGCGGGCGAGCGCGGGAACCCGCTGGTGACGCGGGAGATGGTCGGCGCGCACGCGGACGGCCTGGTCGTCCTGCTCGGGCCGTGGTCGGACGTCGGCCGCGCCGTCGCCGGGCGCCGTCCGGACGTCGCGGCCCGCCTCCTGCGCCGGTGGCGCGGCACGGTCGAGACGGCCGTCGAGATCGTGAACCACCTCGACGAGGGCGACGGGCCCCGCGCGGCCCGGATGCTCGCCCTCGCCCGCGCGGCCGGGGCGCCCGCGGTGCTCGGCAACGCCGTCCGCTACCTGGACCCGGAGGACCATCCCGTCGCGCAGGTACTGGACGTGACGCGCCGCCGCGTCCCGCTCGACCGCCGCCACCTGGACGACCGGACCGGGCAGGCGTACCTGAAACCCGTCCCGGAGATGCGCCGGGTCGCCGAATTGGCCTGCGGCCCGGACGAGGCGGACGCGCTGCTCGCCGAGACGCGGCGGCTGTCCGAGCGGTGCGTCCTCGACCCGGCCCGCGACCTCGGCATGGACGACGTCCACCTGCCGTCCGCCGGCGGCGACCCGTACGCGCGGCTCGTCGCCCGCTGCGCGGACGGCCTGGCCCGCCGCGGCCTGGACGGCTCCCGGACGGCGGCGGCGCGGCTCGACGACGAGCTGGCGGTGATCGCCCGGAAGGGCCTCGCGTCCTACTTCCTCACGGTCGCGGAGGCCGCCGCGCTGATCAGGGCGCGGGGCATCCGCTGCGCGATCCGCGGCTCGGGCGCGGGCAGCCTCGTCACCTACGCGCTCGGCATCGGCGACCTCGACCCGCTGCGGCACGGCCTGCTCATGGAGCGGTTCCTCGCCGACAGCCGGGACGGCCTGCCCGACATCGACCTGGACGTCGAGTCCGCCCGCCGCCTGGAGGCGTACGAGGCGCTGTTCGACCGGTTCGGCGCGGACGGCACCGCCTGCGTGTCGATGATGGAGACCTACCGGGCGCGCAGCGCGATCCGCGACGTCGGCAACGCGGTCGGACTCCCGCCCGCCGAGATCGACGCGATCGCGAAGGCGTTCCCGCAGATCCGGGCGAGCCAGATCACGGCCGCGCTGCACGACCTGCCGGAGCTGCGGCAGAGCAACCTCGCGTCCGGGCGCCTGGAGGTGCTGTTCCGGATCGCCGAACGGCTGGACGGCCTGCCCCGGCACGTCGCCATGCACCCGTGCGGCGTCCTGCTGTCGAACCCGACGCTGCGCGACCGGACGCCGGTGGAGCGGGCCGCGACCGGCTTCCCGATGAGCCAGTTCGACAAGGACGACGTCGAGGCGATGGGCCTGCTCAAGCTGGACGTGATCGGCGTCCGGATGCAGTCGGCGATGGCGCACGCGGTGGCGGAGGTCGCGCGGACGACGGGGGAGGAGATCGCGCTGGAGGACGTCCCGCGCGACGACCCCGCGACGTACGCGCTGGTCCGCACGTCTCGGACGCTCGGCTGCTTCCAGATCGAGTCGCCCGGCCAGCGGGAGCTGATCGGCCGCCTCCAGCCCCGCGACCTGGACGACCTCGTCCTCGACATCTCGCTGTTCCGTCCCGGGCCGGTGAACTCCGACATGGTGACGCCGTTCCTGGAGGCCCGCGCCGGGACGCGGGAGCCCGCCTACCCGCACCCCGACCTCGAACCGGCGCTGCGGGAGAGCCTCGGCGTGGTCGTCTTCCACGAGCAGGTGCTCCGCGTCCTCGACGTCATGACCGGCTGCGGGCTGTCGAAGGCGGAGGCGGCGCGGCGGAGCCTCAGCCATGAGCGGGGGCAGGCCGTCGTCGGGGCGTGGTTCCGGGAGCGGGCGCTCGCGCGCGGCTACGACGCGGAGACCGTCGAGCGCGTGTGGCGGATGCTGACCGCGTTCGGCGCGTTCGGGTTCTGCAAGGCGCACGCCGCGTCGTTCGCGCTGCCCACCTACCAGTCGGCCTGGTTGAAGCGGCACCACACGGCCGCGTTCTACGCGGGCGTCCTCACCCACGACCCCGGCATGTATCCGAAGCGGGTCATCCTGGACGACGCGCGGCATTTCGGCGTCCCGATCCTGCCGCTGGACGTCAACCGGTCGGCGCAGGCGTGGCACGTCGAGCCGGTGTCGGAGGGCGGCCCGGCCGGGATCAGGGTCGCGCTGAGCGAGGTCAGGGGCATCTCCGACGCCGAGGTGCACAAGATCGTGGACGCCCGTCCGTACGTGTCGCTGACCGACTTCTGGCGGCGCGCCCGGGTGTCCCGGCCGACGGCGGAGCGGCTCGTCCTCGCCGGGGGGTTCGACGGCGTCCACACGGGGGCGCTGCGCCGGGACCTGCTCTGCCGGGTCGGCGCGCTGGAGCGGTCCGCCGCTCCGCCGCCGGTGGTCGCGGGTCAGCTCCCGCTCGACGGTGCGGACGGCTCCGGCCTCGGGCTCGGGCTCGTCCCGGCCGACGACGCCGCGCCGGGCGGGCTGCCGCCGATGACCCCGGCCGAGGTCGTCGAGGCGGAGCTGGACGTCCTCGGCATGGACGTCAGCCGCCACCTCGTCACGTTCTTCGACGGGCTGCTCGACGCGCTCGGCGTCGTCCGCGCGGCCGACCTGCCCGGACGCCCCGACGGGGCGGACGTCCTCGTCGCCGGGGTCAAGGTCGCGACGCAGACCCCGGCGGTCCGGTCCGGGCAGCGGGTGATCTTCGCCACGCTGGACGACGCGACCGGCCCGGTCGACCTCACGTTCTTCGAGTCCGTGCAGGACAGGTGCGCCGCGACGGTGTTCGGCCGCTGGCTGCTCGTCGCGCGCGGCCGGGTCCGGCGGGCGGCCGCGGCCCGGCCCGGCTCCGGCTCCGCGTCGATCACCGCGTACGCGTGCTGGGACATGACCGTCCTGCACGAGGAGTGGCTGCGCGGCGGGATGGACGCGGTCCGCGCCGCGATGGCGGGCCCGCCGCGTCCGGGACGCCCGGTGGGGCGGCGGATCGTCCATCCCACCGGGTTCGCGATGTCGCCGTACTCGGACGTCGGCCACGCGGGAGGCGCGGTCAAGCGCCCGCCCGCGGCGCGCCTGTGGCACACCAGCCGGGGATCTTCCGGCCCGACGCCTTAGCCGGGACCCGGCGCGTCGGCCGAGGACGACGCGAACAGGCACTGCAACCGCGTGATCTGGAAGACGGTGGCCATCGCCAGCGTCGCGGCCAGCGCCTGGAACGCGGCGGCGGCGACGCCGACGTGGACGTCGAACCGGGCGTCCGCGAGCGTGTCGACGCTGCCGTGCGTGAACGCGTGCCCGAGGACGAGCCCGAGCAGGGCGCACGCCCACCAGCCTCCGACGACGAGCCCGGCGGCCTGGCGCTCGGCTGTCCGGTACCGGCCGCTGTTCACCCAGACCTCGTAGACCACGCGCGGCGGCATCCACAGGTTGACGATCGGGGTCACCCAGCCCAGCAGCACCCAGGCGCGGTGGTACCGGTGCGGTCCGGGGGACTGCCGGTAGGCGCGCCACAGCCAGGTCAGGTACAGCGCGCCGGTGACCGCGGCCATGATCGTGCTGATCGTGAACACGTCCGCGTAGGGGGCGAGGGCGTGGCCGGTGCCCGCCGCGTCGTAGCTGTCATGCGTCGCCCCGCGCAGCGGGTGCGCGAACCTGAGCAGGCTGATCCCCGAGCCGAGCGCGACGAACGCGTTGAAGCCGAGCAGCATGAACACGGCCACGCCGACGGCGCGGAAGTCGCGGCGCCGCGCCCATGCCCCGCACGCCGGGCACCGGGCGACCTCGGCCGGGATGATGTCGCCGCACAACGCACACGGCATGCTCCACCTCCAACGGCCTTTTGCGCTTCGCTGCTTTGGATACTACGTACGTTTGACTTACGCGGCCCCACACGGGTTCACGCTCAAACATGGAAGACGAGCCGGACGGTCGCGAACGTGCCCGCGGCGGTGACGGCGGCCCAGGCGGCGAGGCGGCCGAGCCCGCCGGTGGACAGCAGCCGCTCCGGCCGGAACCCGGTCACCGCGAGCAGCGCCCACCACTCGGCGGTCAGCGCGATCGTCGCGTACAGCGAGCCGAAGCCCACCAGCGAGAACGCGAGGACGACGCCCGGCGGGGTCACCGTGTGCGCGAACAGCGCGGGCCCCCGGTCCGGGCCGTGCAGCCCGCCGCGCAGCCGCAGCAGGACGAGGCCCCACCCGGCGGCGAACAGCGCCCAGACGATCAGGACGGTCACGGGCAGCCCGTTCAGCGACTCCGGTGCCAGCGCCTCTCCCTTTCCCCGTGCCTATCGCTCTTCAGTCAGGCGGTGAGGCCCGACTCCCACGCCCACGCCGCCGTCTCGACCCGGTTCCGGGTGCCGAGCTTGCGGTGCACGTTGCCGAGGTGCGTCTTCACCGTGGACAGCGACACGAACAGCTCGGCGGCGATCTCCTCGTTCGTCCGGCCGCGGGCGACGAGCCGGACGACGTCCACCTCCCGGTCGGTGAGCGGCTCGCTCGGCGGGCGCGGCGCCGCGGACGGCCGGGCGAGGTGCTCCAGCAGCCGGACGGTGATCGACGGCGACACCAGCGACCCGCCGCTCGCCGCCGCGCGGACGGCCTCCACCAGCAGCGCGGGCCCGCTGTCCTTCAGCAGGAACCCGACCGCGCCGCCGCGCAGCGCCCCGTAGACGTACTCGTCCATGTCGAACGTCGTGACGATCACGATGCGCGGCGGGTCGGGGACGTCCGGACCGGCGAGGGCGCGGGTCGCGGCGAGGCCGTCCAGCCGCGGCATGCGGATGTCGAACAGGCACACGTCCGGGTGGAGGCGCCGGGCCAGCTCGACGGCCTCGGCGCCGTCGGCGGCCTCCCCGACCACCTCCATGTCCGGCTGCGAGTCGACGATCATCCGGAAACCGGTCCGGACCATCTCCTGGTCGTCGGCGATCAGTACGCGGATGGCCACGCGCCGATTCTGTCAGCAATCCCCGACCGGCGGTCACGGGCCGGCGTTCAGCGGTCGGCGGCGGCCCGGCCGTCCGGGACCGGCAGCACGGCGACGACCTCCCAGCCGCCGTCCGGGCGCGGGCCCGCGCGCAGCCGCCCGCCGAGCGCGCCGACCCGCTCCGACAGCCCGGTCAGCCCGAACCCGCCGGACGGGAGCCGGCGGCCCCGGCCCCGGCCGTCGTCGCGGACCGCGACCTCGACGTCGTGGCCGACCCGCACCAGCGTGACCTGCACGGTCGCGGCGTCGGCGGCGTGCTTGCGGACGTTGGTGAGCGCCTCCTGCACCACCCGGTGCGCCGACGTCGCGACCTCCGGCGGCAGCGTGCCGAGGTCGGGCGCGAGGGTCAGCGCGGCGGGCGGATGGGTGAACCCGTCGACCAGCTCGCGGAGCCGGGCGAGGTCCCCGACCGGACGGGTCGCGGCGCCGCCGTCCCCGCGGGCCTCGCCGTCCGGGGCGTCGACGTGCTGGGCGTCGCGGAGCAGGCCGACCATGCGGCGCATCGACGTCAGCGCCTCGGTGCCCGCCTTCTCGATCCCGCCGAGCATCGCGTCGAGCTGCTCGGGCGAGTGGGCCGCGCCGGACCCGGCCGTGAACCGCGCCGCCTGCGCCTGGACGACGATCCCCGTCACGTGGTGGGCGACGAAGTCGTGCAGGTCGCGGGCCAGCTCCAGGCGCTCGTCCCGGCGCGCGGCGGCGAGCGCGCGGGACCGGCGGGCGTCGACGGCCCGCAGGTACAGCCCGATGCCGAGGGCGATCGCGACGGTGACGCCGAGCGGGGCGGTGAACAGCAGCGCGGCGAGCGGCGAGTAGCGCAGCGGCGTCGTCATGATCGCCGCGCCGATCATGACGGAGGTCGGGACGAGCCGCTGCCGGTCCGTCCGCCACACCGTCCGGGCCAGCACGATCAGCAGGCCGCCGATCTCCGCGAACAGGCTCGGCTGGCCGAGCTCCGGGACGCCCGCGAGCCCGCCGTAGAGGGTGGTCAGCGCGGACAGCGACACGGCGGCGAACGTCCAGCCGGCGAACCGGCGGCCGGAGATCGCCGCGCCGTTCGCGACCGCCGCGACGGCCACCAGCCACAGCGTCCCGAGCTCGCCGAGGACGGAGACCGCGCAGCCCAGCAGGTAGAGGCCCGCGAACCCGGCGTAGGCGAGGCGCAGCAGGCAGCCGCCCACCGAGTGGATGCGGTCGAGCCGCGCGCCGATGTCGCTCACGCTCAGGCAGCGTACGACCCGTGGCGGACCGGCGGATCAGCCGTTCGGCTGATCCGCGCCCCTCGGGACCGGACCCTCGCCCGATGCGGAGTGCCCCTCCCGGCGCGCACGCTGGAGGCATGTCCTTGATATATCTGCCCCTCGTCCTGGCGTTCGCCGCCTTCGTGATCTACGCCGGGATCGTGATGCCCGTCATGGAGATCGCCGAGTCGATCCGCGCCCGCCGTTCCTGACCGAGTCCCCGTGCCGGGGTGAATCCGCCGCCCGCGGCGGGGCTCCGGCCGAATAAACGTTCGAGAATGTCAGACCCGGTGCGTAGCGTTGACCTTGTGATTTGGGAGACACCCGGGAACAGGTGTCGAACCAAGTGGCTTGTAACGACGTACCAAGGGGTATGTCGCAGACGGTGGCGACCGCACCGGCGCGGTGCCACCGGGCAAGAAGGAAGGGGTGTCGACATGAGCGCGGCGACCGGCACGTTCCATCTCTCCTACCCGCGGCTCGACGGGCCCGCCGAGCGGACCGTCGTCGAGCCGTGGCTCACCGACCTCTCCCACGCCACGCTGAACGCCTATGCCGAGACCGCCGCCGTGACGGCGCCCGCCGCGCTGGCCCCGGTCGAGGCGCTGCCCGCGCCGCCCGCGCCGCGCGTTCCCGCGCGGCCCGTCCGGCGCAGGCCCGCCCGCGTGGCCGTGGCGGCCTGACCGCGCGCACCCGGCGAAGGGGACCGGCTTCCGGTCCCCTTTTCCTTTGCCCGTGTGTCTCACATTGCAAGACATGTTTCTCGATATCTGAGAACTCGGCGTAGGGTGCGGGGACGGCACAGAGAGGTGATCCGCATGACCCCGAAGGCGACCTACACGCACGGCCACCACGAGAACGTCCTGAGCGCGCACCTGTGGCGCACGGTCGAGAACTCCGCCGCCCACCTGATCGAGCACCTGCGCCCCGGGGCGTCGGTGCTGGACGTCGGCTGCGGCCCCGGCACGATCACCGCCGGGATCGCCGAGCGCGTCGCCCCCGGACGGGTCCTCGGCGTCGACGCCGCCGAGACCGTCCTCGCCGACGCCCGCCGGAACACCGCTGGGCTGGACAACGTCGAGTTCGCCGTCGCCGACGTCCACGCCCTGTCCTACGCGGACGGCGCGTTCGACGTCGTCCACGCGCACCAGGTGCTGCAGCACATCGCCGACCCCGTCCAGGCGCTGCGCGAGATGCGGCGCGTCACCAGGCCCGGCGGCGTCGTCACCGCCCGCGAGGCCGACTTCGGGACGATGATCTGGCACCCGAACCCGCCCGGAATGGACGCCTGGCTGCCCGTCTACTACAAGGTGGCGCGCGGTAACGGCGGCGAGCCGGACGCCGGGCGCCTCCTCGTCTCGTGGGCGCGGGAGGCCGGGTTCAGCGACGTCACCGCCACCGCGTCCGCCTGGTGCTTCGCGACGCCCGCCGAGCGCGAGTGGTGGAGCGAGTCCTGGGGCGGACGCATGCTCAGGTCGGGGGTCGCGGACGCGGCCGTCGCGGGCGGCCACGCCACCCGCGACGAACTGCGCCGCGTGTACGAGGGCTGGAAGGAGTGGGCGGCGGCCGACGACGGCTGGTTCTCCGTCACCCACGGCGAGATCGTCTGCCGCGTCTGACCCCGCCGGAGCCTAGAACGGGTCGGTCAGCTCTCCCAGCTTGTCGGTGAGCCGGAGGTTGTGCGAGTAGTCGACCGGGACGGCGATCACCGACACCGCGTCGTCGTCCAGCGCCTTGCGGAGCGTGGGCAGCAGCTCCCCGGCGGACTCGACGCGGTAGCCGCGGGCGCCGAAGCTCTCCGCGTACTTCACGAAGTCGGGGTTGCCGAACGTGATGTTGGAACTGGTGCCGAGGTCCAGGTCCATCTTCCAGCCGATCAGGCCGTACGCGGAGTCGTCCCAGACAAGCACCGTGATCGGGACGTTCTCCCGGACGGCCGTCTCCAGCTCCTGCGAGTTCATCAGGAACGCGCCGTCCCCGGTCGCGGCGAGCACCTTCCGCTCCGGGTGCGCGAGCTTCGCGGCGATCGCGCCCGGGACGGCGAACCCCATCGACGACAGCCCGTTCGACACGAGCAGCGTGTTCGGCTCGTAGGTCGGGTACATGCGGGCCATCCACATCTTCACCGCGCCGGTGTCGGCGAGGACGATGTCGCTGCGTCCCATGGCCTCGCGGACGTCCGCGACGATGCGGCGCGGGGAGAGCGGGTGGCCGTCCTCGGTCGCGCCCTCGGCCAGTTCCCCGGCGATCATCTGGCGGATCCTGCGGCCGGTCCCGTTCACGTCGAAGCGGCGGTGGACGGAGTCGGCCAGCGCGCGGAGCGTCCGCGAGACGTCGCCCTGGATGCCGACCTCGACCGGGTAGTGGTCGTCCACCTCCGCCGGGAACCGGTGAATATGGATGATCTTCTTGTCGGCGTTCGGGTTGACCTTGACCGGGTCGAACTCCTGGAGCTCGTAGCCGACGGCGATGAGGACGTCCGCCTCGTCGAACCCGTAGTTCACATAGTCGTGGCGCATGAACCCGACCGCGCCGAGCGCGTTCGGATGGTCGTCCGGGAAGACGCCCTTGCCGTTGAACGTGGTCGCGACCGGCAGGCCGAGGTGCTCGGAGAAGTAGACGAGCGCCTCGCTCGCGCGGGCGCGGGTCGCACCGTGCCCGGCGAGGACGACCGGCCGCCGCGCGAGCGCCAGCACGTCCGCGGCGCGGGCGATCTGCGACGGCGACGGCTCCTGCGTCCGGACCACGTTGACCGGCAGCGGCCGCAGGTCGGCCGACACCTTCGCCGACTCGACGTCCTCCGGGATCGCCAGGTACACCGCGCCGGGACGTTCGGTCTGCGCCGTCTTGAACGCCTTGCGCACCACCTCGGGCAGCGACTCGGGGGTCGGCGCCAGCTCCGCCCACTTCGTCACCGGCCGGAACAGCGACACGAGGTCGATGATCTGGTGCGACTCCTTGTAGATCCGGTCCAGGCCGACCTGCGCGGAGATCGCCACGACCGGGGTGCTGTTGGTGGTGGCGTCCGCGACGCCGAGCTGGAGGTTGATCGCGCCGGGCCCGAGCGTCGCCGACGCCACGCCCGCCTTCCCGGTCAGCCGTCCGTAGATCTCCGCCATGAACGCGGCGCCCTGCTCGTGCCGGACGAGGATGTAGCGGATGGACGAGTCGTTCAGGGCGTGGACGAAATGGATGTTCTCCTCGCCCGGGATGCCGAATACGTACTCGACGCCCTCCGCCTCAAGGATCCTGACGAGCAGGCGGGCGGCGTCTTCCTGCGTGGACATCGTGTGTCCCATCTCCAGTCATGCTTATCGCCGGGTGCTGTTATGTGCAGCGCCCGTAGCCCTACCTCCATTCCAGACGGGGATGTGGGGTTGATCTCCCGAGGGTCGCTCAGGAGTCGGCGAGGTCCTTGAGGGCGCGCAGGGTCGGCTCGTCCCGGACCCCGGCGACCAGGACCGTGGTGACCGGGCTGTTCCGCCACAGGTCGAGCCGCTCCCTGATCCGTCCGAGCGGGCCGAGGAGGGAGATCGCGTCGGCCAGCTCGTCCGGGACGGCCCTGATCGCCTCGTCTCGGCGACCTTCCAGGAACAGCGCCTGGACGCGCGCCGCCTCCTCCGCGTAGCCGAGCCGGCCGATCATGTCGAGGTGGAAGTTGCGGTCGCGGGCGCCCATCCCGCCGATGTAGAAGGCGAGCGGGATCTTCGCGAACTCCAGCGCGCCGCGCAGGTCGTCGGTGACGATCGTGACGACGGTGGCGGCGATCTCGAAGCCGTCCGGGCGTCCCGCGAGCGACGCGCCGAACACCGGCTCGATCTGCTGCGGGTCGATGAACAGCGGCAGCCAGCCCTGCGCGAGCTCGGCGGCCAGCGCGACGTTCTTCGGCCCCTCCGCGCCCAGGTAGACGGGGATCTCCGGGCGCACCGGATGGACGATCGACTTCAGCGGCTTGCCGAGCCCCGCGCCGCCCGGATGGGGGAGCGGGTAGTGCGGGCCGTCGCTCGTCACCGGCTCCTCGCGCCGCCACACCCGCCGGACGATGTCGAGGTACTCGCGGGTGCGGGCGAGCGGCTTCGGGAACGGCTGCCCGTACCAGCCTTCCACGACCTGCGGGCCGGACGCGCCGAGCCCGAGGATGAGCCGTCCGCCGGACAGCGCGTCCAGCGTGAGCGCGTGCATCGCGGTCGCCGCCGGAGTGCGCGCGGAGAGCTGCACGACGGCGGTGCCGAGCCTGATCCGGGACGTCCGCGCCGCGTACCAGGTGAGCGGGGTGAACGCGTCGGAGCCGTACGCCTCCGCGGTGAACACCGAGTCGTAGCCGCAGCGCTCGGCGGCGAGCACCGTCTCGGTCTGGTCGTCGGGGTCGCGCTGCCAGTAGCCGACGTTGATGCCGAGCTTCAGGTCCGCGGTCATGGGACACCCTCCCGGTTGGCGACGCACGCGATACTAGAACACGTTCTAGTTCGTCGAAAGGGGACGCGCCCGGACGTGCAGGGGGCCGGACGCGGGCGGGGCCCGGACATGGGCGGGGGCCGCGGCACGCGCGCCGCGGCCCCCGGGGGGAATTGCTCGCTAGACCTCCTTGATCGCGCTCAACAGGCTCCGCCAGGCGGACCGCGTCAGCACCAGCGCGGGGCCGGCCGGGTCCTTGGAGTCACGGACCGCGCGAAAGTCTCCGGTCAGCGACGCCACCTCGACGCACTGATCGCCGCTCCCGCTGTGGGAGGACTTGCGCCAGACGGCACCGGTGAGTTCGCGCTGCGGGTTGGTCACGGGCTGCTCCTTGCTGCCTCGGCTATGAGGTGCGCGGATTCCTCGGGGGACAGGGCCGCTTCCTCTATGCGTTCGAAGCGATCCCTATGTTTTGCTATTGCCTCAGCACTCTCAAGGTAAACGTCGCCCATGGTGCCCTCTACGTAGGCGATATCTGGGTCAGCAGGGTCTGGATACGACAATATGGTGAATCGTCCGTCTAGGCCCGCATGCTCCCGTGCTGTAAATGGAAGTACCTGAATGGTGACGGATGGGCGGGTCGCTCCGACATTGGCGAGCGCCTCCAACTGCTCGCGCATCACCGCCGCGCCGCCGATCGGACGGCGCAGCACCGCCTCGTCGAAGATCACTTGCAGCCGCGGCGCGTCCGTCCGGTCGAGGAGGGCCTGGCGGATCTTGCGGGCGGCGATCCGGCGCTCGATGTCCTCCGGGCCGGGCAGCAGCCGGCCCGCCGTGATCACGGAGCGCGAGTACGGCTCGGTCTGCAGCAGCCCGTGCACGAGCTGCGGGTCCCACGTGCGGATGTGGGACGCCTCGTCCTCGAGCGCGACGTAGCTGCCGGCGAACACGTCCTGGTACGCCGTCCACCAGCCGCGCTGCCCGGCCTGCCGGGCGAGGGTGATCAGCGCGTCGCGGTCGGGGCTCGGCACGCCGTAGAGATCGAGGATGTCGGCGATGTCGCCGGGTTTCGGACGGGTCTGGCTCGTTTCCAGGCGGGAGACGGTGGCTCGCGACCAGTCGAGCCGGTCCGCCACCTCCTGGAGGGTCAGGCCCTGCTCTTCCCGCAGCTTGCGGAGCTCCCGTGCCAGGCGGCGGCCACGAACGGTCGGGCGGTAGGTCATGGGAGTGGAGTCTTACCACTCTCGGGGCGCGTCACAACGCGATTGACGAACCCGGCAGGAAGGGCAGAGCAATTCCGCGAATGCAGTTGCGAAGGTGAGAATCTCACGAGACCCTTGGCCCTGTAACGGCACGGGGACCGAATGTGACGGACCTGGCGGTGGGACGCCCGGCCGGCCGGAGCGCGGGAGGAACCCGTGAACAGCACGTCAGCCCAACCGGCGGCAGCCGAACCGACGGCGGAGACGATGTCCGATGCGAAGACGGCCGATGCGATGACGGCCGGTGCGATGACGGCCGGTGCGACGACGACCGGTGCGATGACCGCCGGGGCCGGGCGCGCCGCCCGGACCGGCGCGAGGCCCGGCTGGGTCTGGGCCCTGCCGGGCGGGCCGGGCTGCGCCGGGCACGCCCGCCGCGTCCTGCGCGACGCGCTCGCCAAGCTGGGCGTGCCGCCCGGCGCGATCTGCGACGCGCAGCTCATGGTCAGCGAGCTCGCCACGAACGCGCACCAGCACGCGGGCGACCACGGCCCGCACGAGCTGTGGCTCTACCTCCCCGGCGCGGAGCCGCCCGAGCCGCCCGGGACCCCGGACGCGGGCGCGGCCGGTGAGGTGCGCTGCGCGATCTTCGACGCGTTCGCGGAGGCCGCGCTGCCCGGCTACTCGTGGACGTCCGGCGACTGCGGGCGCGGGCTGAGCATCGTCCGCGAGCTGTCCGGCGGGCGGTGGGGGACGCGGCGCACCCGGTCGCGGCTCGGGCCGTCCGTCCGCGGCAAGGCCGTCTGGTTCGCCGTGCCGGGCGCGACGGCCGCCGCCGCGCTCCGCTAGCCCCGCTGGCCCCGTCGGCCCTCCGCTGGGCGGTCCCGTTCGAGGGCCGGGCCGATGTCGTTCACCAGGGCGAGCAGCGACCGCGCGAGAAGCGTGTGGACCTGCGCGCGGTCGAGCGTCCGCTCCTGTAGCCACTGCCGGGTGGCCGCGTCCGCCAGCCCGGAGTAGACGCGCAGGACGGCGCGCAGCGTCTCGGTCGGCTCCGGCACCCGCAGGACGGCGAGCATGTGCTCCACCGTCTCGTCGCGGAACCGGTTCACGATCCGCAGCAGTTCCGGGTCCTGCCCGAAGCCCTCGGCGTCGAGCGCCGCGAACCAGGTCGTCGCGTTGCGCTCCGCCGTGTCGAGGAAGAGGTCCACGCACAGCTCGACGGCATCGGCGAGGGTGAGCCGCTCGTCCGGCGGGGGCGCCTGCAGCGCGGCCTCCGCCGTCAGCCCCTGGACGACCTTGAGGAACAGTTCGCGCTTCGTCCCGAAGTAGTAGTGGATCAGACCGCGCTGGACGCCCGTCTCGCGCGCGATGGCGGCGGTCGACACCTCGGCGTAGGGGAGCTCGGTGAACATCCGCCGTGCGACGTCCAGGATCTGGGCGCGCCGTTCGTCCGGGGACAGGCGCTGGTAGCTCACCGCGACAGCCTATGCTGTGCGGTGGTCGAGGCAGGCGGAGGAGAGCGCGGGTGAAGGCCTTCGGTGGAGGGGTCCGGCTGGAGGGCGAAGGGGTCGTGCTTCGCCCGTTCGGACTCGACGACGCGCCCTCGCTGATCGAGGTGATCCGCGCGGGTGAGGACTTCCTCCCCCCGAACTTCCCGGGCGTGCTGGAGGCCGAGCCCATCGCGTGGTTCCTGCGGGAGGGCGTCCACAAGCTGCAGCGGTTCGGCCTCGGCATCCACCTCGCGACCATCCATCCGGGCACCGGCGACCTGCTCGGCACGATCGGGCTGTTCCGCGTGAACTGGGAGCACCTGAGCTGCGAGGTCGGCTACGGCATGCGGCCCGGGGCGCGCGGCCGCGGCCACGCCACCGAG
Organism: Actinomadura syzygii; assembly: GCF_008085905.1. Classification (GTDB taxonomy): domain Bacteria; phylum Actinomycetota; class Actinomycetes; order Streptosporangiales; family Streptosporangiaceae; genus Spirillospora; species Spirillospora syzygii. The sequence goes on from NZ_VSFF01000012.1 coordinate 267,973, forward strand.
TCGCTCTCCCTCATCACCGCCTGGGCGCTGCGCCACTGCGGGCTGCACCGCGTCGAGCTGCGCGCCATGGTCACCAACGGGGCGTCGCTCCGCGTCGCCGAGAAGGCCGGGTACGTGCGCGAGGGCGTCGCGCGGGGCGCCGAGCGCGACGCCGACGGGATCAGCCGCGACATGGTCGTCTTCAGCCGCATCTCGACCGACCCGGCGCACCGGGAGCCGTGATGAGCACTCGGGTGGTCCACGGCGCGGGCGCGGGCGAGGCGGCCCGCCGGATGATGCCGACCCTGCCGGGGTCGTGCTTCGCGGAGGCGGGCCCGGACGGGCTCGGCGCGGCGGTCGAGCAGGCGGTCGCGGACGGCATCGAGCGGTTCGTCCTGGTCACGGGCCTGGGCGAGCAGGCCGCCTTCCTCGGCGGCGGTTCCGGGCTCGCGGGCGTGCTGGATTCGATCACCCTCGACATGGACGGCGGCGCCGCGCTCGCCGCCGAGGTCGCCGACGCCCCGACGCCCCGGCATGCCTACGAGCTGTGGGAGTCCGCCGGACGGCTCGGCCCGTGCGGCCGGGAGCTGTGCCGCCGGACTGCTGGGGAACTGGAGCGGCTCGCCGCCGCTGCCGCCGGGACGTCCGCCAGTCCCGTCGCCGCGCAGGTGGTGCTCGTGGACGCGGAGGGCGAGCGCATGGTCGGCATGTACGGGCGCATGAGTCGAAGTCCGGCTCGGTCTGATGTGGGGGGGACGACCCCCCACACCCCCCGGAACAGCTCGGTAGGCGGCGGAGCAGATCATGCTGACGGTCGTCGGCCGTGACGGTTCGCCCCTCGCCGAGGCGGCGCGGGCGGCGCTGGACAGCGCCGCCCTGGTCATCGGCGAGGCCCGGCTGCTGGACGCGCTGCCCCTGCCCCCGGACGCGAAGAGAATCGCCACCGACGATGTGGTCGGCGCCCTGCGCGGCGTGGACGTCACCGACCAGGACGTGGTGCTCGTCGTCGACGGCGACCCCGGCCATTTCGGCGTCCTGCGGCCCCTGCTCGAAGACGGGCAGGGCCCGGAGACGTTCCCCGCCGCGCCTCTGGTCGCGCGTGCGTTCGCCCAAGCGGGACTGCCCTGGGACGACGCGCTGGTCGTGTCCGCCAGGGACGGACACCTCAGACAGGCCGTGAACGCCTGCCGGGCCCATCCCAAGGTGGCCGTGCTGACCGGGCCTGGGGCGGGGCCGGCGGAACTGGCGCGCGCGCTGTTCCCCGTCACTCCGCGTTCGTTCGTCGTCTGCGAAGACCTCGACGGGCCTGGGGAGCGGGTCGTCTATGTCCGTCCGGCCGAGGCGACCACTCGTCCTTGGAATGAGCCGGACGTGGTGCTCGTCCTGGACAACCGGCGCGCGCTAGGGGAGTCGTGCTGGATCTCGGGAACCGCTCCCGGGCCCGCCGGGTGGGCGCTGCCCTCGGACGCCTTCGGCGACGGCGCGGGGCCCCGGCCGGAGGTGCGGGCGTTCGTCCTGGCCAGGCTGGGCCCGCGGGTCGGGGACATGGTGTGGGACGTGGAGTCCGGCGACGGCTCGGTGGGCGTCGAGTGCGCGCGGTTCGGCGCGGCCGTGGTCGCCGTCGACCGCGACTACGCGACGTGCGAGCGGATCCGGGAGAACGTCCGGCTGCACGGGGTCAAGGTGGCGATGGCGTCGGGGGACGTGCGCTCGACGGCCGACCACCTGCCGAGACCCGACGCGGTCTTCCTCGGGCCGGGGGTCGCCGGGGCGGAGGCGGTGCGGGTCTGCGCGGCGCTCGGCCCGTCCCGCCTCGTCGCCGTCGCGCCCGGGGACGGCGCGGCGGGGGAGATGCTGGACGCCCTGGCCGAAAGCGGGTTCGCGGCGGCGGCCGTCCGGCTCCAGGCGTCCCCGCTGGACGCGCCGCCCGAGGAACCGGTGATCGTCGTGTGGGGCGAGCGGGGCGTCCCGTCGGCGGGTCGCCGCCCGCCCCGAGCCGGACGTCCCATCGACACCACCCCCGCCCTCCCCGCCGAGCCGGATGAGCCGGATGAGCCCGACGGGCCGGACGAATCCGGCGAGTCGAGCAAGTCGAACTAGCCCGGCATAGTGCGATAGCGCGCCGCGTCCCGTGACACCCTGGTGGTCCGGAACCCGAAGCAGGAGGCGCAGTTGACCGTCCGCCAGCCCCATCCGATCGAGGTCCGGTCGTACGAGATCCTGCGGTCCCGCGTCGACCTGTCCCCGATGCCGCCGCTGTGGCGGGCCGTCGCCGAGCGGGTGATCCACGCCACCGCCGACCTGGAGTACGCGGTCGACCTCGTGACGAGCGAGGAGCACCTGCACCGGGGCTGGACGGCGCTGCGCGGCGGCGCGCCCATCGTCACCGACGAGGGGATGGTCGCCGCCGGGATCAGCGCCCGCGAGACGGTCTGCCACGCCGCCGACCCGGCCTCGGCCCGGATGGCGCGCGCCGCCGGGATCACCCGGTCGGCCGCCGCCGTCCGGCTCGCGTACGCGGAGGTGGGGCCGGGCGCGGTCTGGGCGGTCGGGTCCGCCCCGGAGGCGATCGCGGAGATCATCGCGCGCGGGGTGGACCCGGCGCTGGTGGTCGGCGTGCCGGTCGGCTTCGCGGGCGCGCGCGAGGCCAAGGAGGCGCTGCGGGCGAGCGGGCTGCCGCAGCTCAGCAACGCCTCGGAGAAGGGCGGCTCGGTCGTCGCCGCGGCCGCCGTCAACGCCCTGCTGTACCACGAGCAGCCCGACCACGAGCAAATCCACCACGGGCAGTCACACCACGGGCAGCCCCGCCACCAGCAGCCGGACCACGAGGAGGGCCGTCCATGACCCGCCCCCCGGACGTCGACCTGCGCCACCACGGCGACGCCGAGGTCGGCGACGGGCTCGCCGACTTCGCCGTCAACGTCCGGACGGGCACCCCGCCCGCCTGGCTGGCCGAGCGGATCCGCGCGTCCGTCGCCGACCTCGCCGCCTACCCCGATCCGCGCGCCGCCCGCCGTGCGGTCGCCCGGCGGCACGGCCGCGCCGCCGGCGAGGTGCTGCTCACGGCGGGCGCGGCGGAGGCGTTCGTGCTGCTCGCGCGGGTGCTCGCGCCGCGCAAGGCCGCCGTCGTGCACCCCCAGTTCACCGAGCCGGAGGCGGCGCTGCGGGCCGCCGGGCACGCGGTGCGGCGGGTCGTCCTCGGCAAGGACTTCACCCTCGACCCGGCGGACGTCCCCGACGACGCCGACCTCGTCGTGATCGGCAACCCCACCAACCCGACGTCCGTGCTGCACCCGGCCGACGCGGTCGCCTCGCTCGCCCGTCCCGGCCGGACGGTCGTGGTCGACGAGGCGTTCATGGACTGCGTCCCCGGCGAGCCGGAGTCCCTCGCGGGCAGGCTCCCCGCCGGGATCGCCGTGATCCGCTCCCTCACCAAGACGTGGGGCCTCGCCGGGCTGCGCGCCGGATACGTCCTGGCCGACCCCCACCTGGTCGGACGCCTCGCCGACGCGCAGCCGCTGTGGGCGGTGTCCACGCCCGCGCTCGTCGCGATCGAGGCGTGCTCCGCGCCGGAGGCCGTCGCCGAGGCCGAGGCGTGGGCCGTCGAACTCGCCGCAGAGCGGGACAGGCTCGCCGCCGAGCTGGCCGCGCGCGGCCTCTACGTCGTGCCCGAGGCGCGGGCGTCCTTCCTGTGCCTGCGCGTGCCCGACGGCCTCGGCATCCGGGCGCTGCTCAGGCAGCGCGGCTACGCCGTGCGGCGCGGCGACACGTTCCCGGGCCTCGGCCCCGACTGGCTGCGCATCACCGTGCGCGACAGGGCGTCCAACGACGTCCTGCTGGAGACGCTCGGCGAACTCGGCATCTGATCCGCCAGAGAGGTAGGAGAGCGTGAACCTGATCGAGGAGACCGTCGCGGCCGTCGTCCCGCCGGACGAGGCCGCGATGCGGGACGCCCGCGACCACCAGGCCCGGCTCACCAAGCCGCCCGGGTCGCTCGGCGTCCTGGAGGAGGTGTCGGTCAAGCTCGCCGGGCTGGCCGGACGGTGCCCGCCCCCGCCGCCCGAGCCCGCCGCCGTCGCCGTGTTCGCCGCCGACCACGGCGTCCACGCGCAGGGCGTCACGCCGTGGCCGCAGGAGGTCACCGCGCAGATGGTGGCCAACTTCCTCGCGGGCGGGGCCGTCGTCAACGCCTTCGCCGCCCAGGTCGGCGCGGACGTCACCGTCGTCGACATCGGCGTCGCCGCCGAACTGCCGCCCGCGCCCGGCCTGCTCGCGCGCAAGGTCGCGCCCGGCACCGCCGACATGACCGGCGGCCCCGCCATGACCCCGGACGAGGCCCGCCGCGCCGTCGAGACCGGCATCGGAATCTCCCGTGAACTCGTGGCGAACGGCGCGCGGTGCCTGATCACCGGGGACATGGGGATCGCCAACACCACCGCGTCCGCCGCGCTGATCGCCGCGTTCACCGGCCTGCCGCCCGAGCGGGTCACCGGACGGGGGACCGGCGTCGACGACGCCACCCACGCCCGCAAGGTCGAGGTCGTCCGCGCCGCGCTCGCCCGGCACGGCCTGCCCGCCGAGGCCGCGGACCCGCTGGACGTCCTCGCCGCCGTCGGCGGGCTGGAGCACGCCGGGATCGCCGGGTTCGTCCTCGGCGCGGCGGCGCAGCGCGTCCCGGTGATCCTGGACGGCGTGATCGCCGGCGCCGCCGCCCTCGCGGCCGCCGCGCTCGCCCCCGACGCCGTCGCCGCGTGGGTCGCCGGGCACCGCTCGGCCGAGCCCGGCCACGCCGCCGCGCTCGCCGCGCTCGGCCTGCGCCCGCTCGTCGACCTGGAGCTCCGGCTGGGCGAGGGGACCGGGGCCCTGCTGGCGTTGCCGCTGGTCCAGGGCTCGGTGCGGGTGCTGCACGAGGTCGCGACGTTCGACTCCGCGGGCGTCAGCGAAAAGGAAGCCTGAGTCCGTAACTAATCGATCACCGAATGAGTCACGCTCGGCTATCGACTGGCCGGAGGCCCTCTCCATGCACTCCTGAACGCGAGTACCTTTGTTCCACAAAGACAGTTGTCCGTAACCGGCGTCCGCGGGGCGCCCCGCACTTCACGATCGAGAGAACAGCACGTGCCCCCGTACCTGCTAGGACTGCGACTCCGCGGTCGGCGTGTCCTCGTCGTCGGCGGGGGCCGGGTCGCGCAGCGCCGCGTGCCCGCGCTGCTGGACGCGGGCGCCGCCGTCGTGCTGGTCTCGCCCGAGGTCACCGCCTCGCTGCAGGGGCTCGCCGAGCGCGACAAGATCGTCTGGCATGAGCGGCCGTACCGCCCCGGCGACTGCGCGGGGGCCTGGCTCGTCCAGGCCGTCACCGACGACGCCAAGGTCAACGGGGACGTCGTCGCCGAGGCCGAGGCCGCGCGGATCTGGTCCGTCCGGGCCGACGACGCCGAGTCCTCGCCCGCCTGGACGCCCGCGTCCGGGCACGCGGGCGAGGCCACCGTGGGCGTGCTGCTCGGCGGCGACCCGCGGCGCGCCGCGGGCATCCGCGACGCCGTCGTCGAGGGGCTGCGCGAGGGCGGCCTTGAGTCCCGGCACTCCCGGCGCAAGCCCGCCGGGGTCGCGCTCGTCGGCGGCGGGCCCGGCGACCCGGGGCTGATCACCGTGCGCGGGCGGCAGTTGCTCGCGATGGCCGACGTCGTGGTCGCCGACCGGCTCGCCCCCGGCGGCCTGCTGGACGAGCTGCCCACGGACGTCGAGGTCATCGACGCGGCCAAGATCCCCTACGGCCGGACGGTCGCGCAGGACCGCATCAACGAGTACCTCGTCGAGCACGCCAAGCAGGGGCGCTTCGTCGTCCGGCTGAAGGGCGGCGACCCGTTCGTGTTCGGCCGCGGCGGCGAGGAGGCCCTGTACTGCGCGCGGCACGGCGTCCCGGTCACGGTCGTCCCGGGCATCACCAGCGCCGTCGCGGTGCCGTCCGCGGCGGGCATCCCGGTGACCCACCGCGGCGTCGCGCAGGAGTTCCACGTGATCTCCGCGCACGTCCCGCCGGGGCACCCCGACTCGACCGTCGACTGGGCGGCGCTCGCCCGCGGCGGCGGCACGATCGTCCTGCTCATGGCGGTCGAGCGGATGACGCTGATCGCGGCGGCCCTCATGCGCTATGGTCGGTCGTCCGACACGCCGGTCGCCGTCGTCCAGGACGGCACCCTCCCCGGCCAGCGGACGCTGACGGCGACGCTGGGCACGGTGGCCGGTGAGATGGCCGCCGGCGGGATCCGGCCCCCGGCGATCGTGGTCGTGGGCGACGTCGTCAACGTGGCACGAGAGATCGACATGATTCGAGCGGACATGGGACGGGATCCGTGACACCCCCCGCAGAGCAGAGCGCGGTCCACGACGAGGAGGCCGGCGCCGGCCCGGGACGCGGAGCGGACGACTCCGCGGCGCCCGGCGAGGGCGCCGCGCCCGGCGCGGCCACGTCCGGCAAGGGCGCGCGGCGGCGGCGGTCGGGCACCCGGTCCAAGAAGGAGCCCGGCGACACGAACGACAAGGATCAAGAAGCCGAGGCCCAGGCCGACGCCAAGTCCGCGGCCGAGCCCGAGACCGGCGGCGACGAGCGGCCCGAGCGGCCGAAGCGCGCGCGGCGGCGCGCCGTCCGCCCGGCGCGCGGCACGGTCCACCAGGGCGAGCTGACCCGGGCGTTGAACGTCCTGCGCGAACAGCTCGGCGCGTTCGAGTTCCTGCTGGACGTCCCCGGCGTCGAGGAGGCCCGCGAGGCCCGCGACGAGCTGCGCGACCAGCTCCAGGACTACGTCCTCCCGCGCATCCAGGCCGCGGGCGCGCCGCTGCTCGTGGTGCTCGGCGGGTCGACCGGCGCGGGCAAGTCCACGCTGGTCAACACGCTCGTCGGGTCCCGGGTGAGCGCCACCGGCGTGCTCCGCCCGACCACCAGCAGCCCGATCCTCGTCTGCCATCCCGACCACGCGCGCTGGTTCCTTGAGGGCCCGATGCTGCCCGGCATGGGGCGCGTCCGCGGCCCGGCCCCCGACGCCATCGCGGGCGACCAGCTCGTCGTGATCACCAGCGACGTCCTGCCGCCCGGCCTCGCCCTCCTCGACAGCCCCGACTTCGACTCCGTCTTCGAGGACCACTACGAGTTCGCGACCAAGCTGATGGCCGCCGCCGACCTGTGGCTGTGCGTCACGACCGCCGCCCGGTACGCCGACGCGCAGGTGTGGCAGATGCTGCAACGCGCCAAGGAGAACGGCGCCACGATCGGGGTCGTGCTGTCCCGGGTCCCGCAGGGCGCCGGGCCGCAGGGCGCCGAGATCGTCGAGCACTTCGGCTCCATGCTGGACGAGAACGAGGTCGGCGACGCGCGCCGGTTCACCGTCCCGGAGACCCGCGTCGAGGACAGCCGCCTCCCCGAGGAGGTCGTCGCCGACATCCGCGCGTGGCTGACCGGCGTCGCCGAGGACGCCGAGGACCGCGAGATCGTCATCGAGGACACCCTCGCCGCCGTGCTGGACAGCTTCCGCACCCGCGTCCCCGAGGTGGCCCGGCAGGTCGAGGCGCAGGTCGCGCAGCGCACCGAGCTGGCGCGCGAGGTCGACGGCGGGTACGGCACCGCGCTCGCCGAGCTGGACGAGGCCACCCGCAACGGCTCGCTGCTGCGCGGCGAGGTCCTCGCCCGCTGGCAGGACTTCGCGGGCACCGGCGACCTGCTGCGCTCGCTGCACGCCCAGCGGCCCCGGCGCGGCCGGTCCGCGAGCCGACGGCGGCGCAGCAGCCCGGCCCGCGTCCGGGCGCTCAAGGCGGCGCTGCGCAGCGGGCTCGAATCGCTGATCATGGCGTCCGCCGAGCACGGCGCCGAGCAGGTCATCGCCCGCTGGCGGGACCACCCGGCCGGACGGCAGGTCCTCGCCGCGGCCGGCGCCGACCTCGTGCACGTCTCCCCGGAGCTGTCGCGCCGCGTCACCCGGGCCGTCAGCTCCTGGCAGGACCACGTCCAGGAGCTGATCCGCACCGAGGGCGTCACCAAGCGCTCGGTCGCGAAGCTGGTCTCGTTCGACACCGAGGCGGTCTCGCTCGTCCTGATGATCGGGCTGCTCGGGTACGGCACGTCCGAGGTGGCCGTGGAGGGCGGCAACAGCGCCGTCCCGCAGCGGCTGCTGAAGGCGCTGTTCGGCGCCGAGTCGCTGCGCGGCATGGGCGCCAAGGCCCGCGCCGACCTGCGCAGCCGCATCGGGATGCTGTTCGACGAGGAGGCCATCAGGTTCGGGCAGGTGCTCGATTCCGCCGGCATCCCGGACGAGACCGTCCCCGTCCAGCTCTACCAGGCCACCTACAACCTTGAGGTTGCCCGATGACCACCTCGGCCATCCCCGCGAACCCGTCCGCGGAAACCGGCGGGATCCCGCTCCCGGGCCCCGGCGACGGCGCCGCTCCCCTCGGGCCGCCGGGGCTGACCGAACGGCTCAACGGCCTCGACCGGCTCGTCCAGGCGGGCATCGGACGGCTCGACCAGCCCGTCCTGGAGGACGCCGCCGCGCTCCTCGACCGGGCCGGGCAGCGGCTCCGGCTGTCCGGCGACCACACCGTCGTGACCCTCGCGGGCGGCACCGGCAGCGGCAAGTCGTCCCTGTTCAACGCGATCTGCGGGCTGGAGCTGTCGCCCACCGGGATGCGGCGGCCGATGACGTCCCAGGCGCACGCCTGCGTCTGGGGACTGGACGGCGCGGGCCCCCTGCTCGACTGGCTGGACGTCGACAAGCGGCACCGCTACGCCCGCGCCAGCGCCCTCGACCTGGAACGCGCCGACGCCTCGCTGCAGGGGCTCGTCCTCATCGACCTGCCCGACCACGACTCGATCCAGGCGATGCACCGCGCCGAGGTCGACCGGTTCGTCACGATCGCCGACCTGCTGGTCTGGGTCGTCGACCCGCAGAAGTACGCCGACGCGGCACTGCACCGCAACTACATCGTCCCGTTCGCGCGGCACACCGGCGTGACCCTCATCGTGCTGAACCAGGTCGACCGGCTCGCCCCGCACGAGATCGACGACTGCGTCGCCGACCTGCGCCGCCTGCTGGAGGCCGAGGGCCTCGCCGACCCGCGGATCGTGACCACCTCCGCCGTCGCCGAGGACGGCGTCTACGGCTTCCGCGACATCCTCGTCGACACCGTCGCCGCCCGCCGCGCCCGCACCGAGCGGCTGTCCGCGGACGTCGACCGGGTCGCCGAGCGGTTCGCCGGGTACCGGCTCGACGGCGAGCCCCCGACCACCGTGGACGACGGGCGGCGCGGCGACCTCGTCCAGGCGCTGACCGACGCGGCGGGCGCGCCCGCCGTCGCCGAGGCCATGGAGAGCGCCTACGAGCTGCGCGCCGCCGACTTCGTCGGCTGGCCGGTCGCCGCGATCGTCGCGCGGCTGCGCTCCGACCCGCTGCGCCGGATGCGGCTCACCGAGCTGCGCGAGGAGCTGCGCGGCGCCTTCACCGGGCCGATCGGCGCCCAGCAGGGCGACGTCGACAACGCGCTCCAGGGCGTCACCGAGGGCATCACGCCCGAGCTGCCCGCCCACTGGGGGCGGTCCGTCCGCGCCGCGGCCCGCGCGCACGCGACCGAGATCCCCGAGGCGCTCGGCGAGTCCCTGAAGGACGCCCTGCCCACGTTCAACCAGGTGCCGCGCTGGTGGTGGCTGGTCAAGACCTGGCAGTACTTCCTCGTGCTGGTCGCCGTGCTCAGCGTCCTCTGGATCGGGTTGCTCGTCGCCTACGGTGTGTTCGACCTCGGCGGCGACGACCCGGGCGGCCTCCTCGGGGAGCCGGGCCTGATCCCGTACGTCGCCGTGCTCGTGGTGTGCACGCTGGGGATGGGGTGGCTCACCGCGTCCGCGTGCCGGAACCTGGTGGCGCTGTCGTCGGCCAAACACGCCGAGAAGATGGAACACCACATGCGCGTCGGCATCGAGCGTGTCGCGGGGGAGAAGGTGGTCGCCCCCGTCGAGGACGACCTCCAGGTGTACTCCCGCTTCCGCCGCGACGTGGACGTCGCGCTCGGCCGCACCTGAGTTATCCACAATCGCGGCATCGCTTCCGGGGGGCGGTCGCGCTGCGTCACCGTTGACTCGTCAGCACATGGACTGCACGAGTCCCACGGAGGACGCTCATGAACGAGGCGCACGTCACCATCACCGGCTGGGTCGCGGCCGAGCCCCGCTACGCCGTCACCGCCAACGGGACGCCGTTCCTGTCGCTGAGGGTCGGCTGCACGCCGCGCCGCTTCGACCGCCAGACCGGCCAGTGGCAGGACGACGACGCCCTGTTCCTGACCGTCAACTGCTGGCGGGGCCTCGCCGACAACGTCAACGGGTCCGACTTCCAGCGGGGCACGCCCGTCCTGGTCACCGGCCGCCTGCGGATCCGCCAGTACGAGCGCGACGACCAGTGGCGCTTCTCCGCCGAGGTCGAGGCCCTCACCCTCGGCCCCGACCTGACCCGCGGCACCGCCGACTTCCGCGCCGCCCAGCGCAACGGCCCCCTGACCGAGGAGGACCGCCGCCTCGCCCGCGAGACCGCCGACGAATGGGCCCTGACCCCGACCGAAGAACCCCAACCCCAAGCGGCCTAACTCACCCGCTGACCGGCGGCGGACGGTCTTGGCGATGGCGGGCTCAGTGGTCGATGTCTGGTCGGGCGCCGTCGTCGGCGACCGAGGAGGGCGACGTCCCTGAGTAGGCGGCGCGGCGGCCTTCGGGCGGGCGGCGCGGTGCCCTTCGGGCGGGCGGCGCGGCGGCCTTTGGGCAGGCGGGGGCGGTGCCCGGCGCTGGGGAGTGGGCAGGGCGTGGGGTGGGCCGGTGTGGGCCCTGAGGGGGGAAGTGGGGGGAGGTGATTCTCCGGGGAGCGGGGGCGGGGCCGGCGGTGGTTCGGTCGTCGGTCTTCGCCCCCGCACCGTCGGGGTTCTGCGGCCTGGTCAGATCCAGGAAACGCCGCGCATGGTGTATCCCCCTCAGGATGTGCCGGGGACCGCGACTCCGCGGTCCCTGATGCGGGGCGACCTCGGCTGTCGCCCGCATGTGCGTTCCCGAACGTACCTGTTTCACGCCCCTTCCGCACACGTTGCAACTATCGTGTTACACAACGTGATGCGCGTAAGGGGGAAGGATGACGGCAGTGCAGTCGTCCGCCGAGGACCGTGGTGGGGAGCTGGCCCGAAGGCCGAGGCGCCGGGCGCTTCTGGGGCGTCCGCCCCTGCTCCTGGTCTACGTTCCGGTGGTCGTCGCCGTCCATCTGGGGCTGATCGCCGCGGGGCTGGTCGAGACGCCGTTCAGGATGGGCGACGTCACGACGTTCGCGGCCCTCCTCGCGTGCAGCGCGGTGTGCATCGAGGCGTCCCGGCGGCTCGGCATGCCGGCGGGGGTCGCGCGCGACCTGCTGTCGGCGTGGTGGCTGCCGGTGGCGCTGCTGCTCCCGCCGGTGTACTCGCTGCTGCTGCCGGTGCCGCTCCAGGCGCTGCTGCAGTTCCGGGTGCGGCGGACGCTGATCTACCGGCGGGTGCTGGTCGCGGCGGCGTACGGGATCGCGGGGGCGGGCGCGTCCGGCGTGTTCCACCTGGTGGTGCCGGAGCCGTTAGAGGGGGCGCGCGACTGGGTCGTCGACGGGTATCCGGGCATCCCGGCGGCGGTGGGGTGCGCCGCGCTGTTCACCGTGGTGAACACGGCGATCGTCGCGATCGCCGCGCACGCGGCCAACCCGGAGAGCCGCTGGCGCGACGTCCTCTGGACGCGCGAGATCGTCCTCCTGGACGTGGTCGAGCTGTGCGTCGGCATCCTCGTCACGATCACGAGCGCGCTGTCGCTGGGCCTACTCCTCCTCGCGCTGCCCCCGGTCGTCCTGCTGCAGCGGAGCCTGATGCACCAGCAGCTCCAGGCCGCCGCCCGGACGGACGCCAAGACCGGCCTGCTCAACGCCTCGGCGTGGCAGCGCGAGGCCGACACCGAGCTGTCCCGCGCCCAGCGCACCCACGACGCCGTCGCCCTGCTGCTGATCGACATCGACCACTTCAAGCGCGTCAACGACACCCACGGCCACCTCATGGGCGACCAGGTGCTCATCGGGGTGGCGAACACGCTCTGCCACCAGCTCCGCGACTACGACGTCGTCGGGCGGTTCGGCGGCGAGGAGTTCGTGGTCCTCCTCCCCGGCGCCGACACCGTGGAGGCGTGCCGGGTGGCCGAGCGGCTCCGCGGCCGGGTACGGCGCCTCGCCGTCCCGGCGGAGGAGGGAACGGTGACGGTGACGGTGTCCGTCGGCGTCGCGCTGTTCCGCACCCACGGCGAAGACCTGCTTGAGCTGATGGCCGCCGCCGACCTGGCGCTGTACCGCGCGAAGTCGTCGGGCCGCGACCGCGTGTGCCTCCCCGCCCTCGACGGACCCCCCGCCCCCGCCGCGTAACGCGCCGCGTAACCTCCCGCACCGCGACGAAGCGGTGCCCGCGACCCTCTAGGCTTGAAATATGGCCGAGTACATCTACACGATGCAGCGTGTGCGCAAGGCACATGGCGACAAGGTCGTCCTCGACGACGTCACCCTGCACTTCCTCCCGGGTGCGAAGATCGGCGTCCTGGGACCGAACGGCACCGGTAAGTCGACGCTGCTGCGCATGATGGCCGGTCTGGAGCAGCCGTCCAACGGCGACGCGCGCCTCATGCCCGGGTACACGGTCGGCATGCTCCAGCAGGAGCCGCCGCTGAACGAGGAGAAGACCGTCCTCGGGAACGTGCAGGAGGGCGTCGCCGAGACCAAGGCGATGGTCGACCGCTTCAACGAGATCGCCGAGAAGATGGCGACGGACTACTCCGACGAGCTCATGGAGGAGATGGGCAAGCTCCAGGAGCAGCTCGACCACCGCAACGCGTGGGACCTCGACAGCCAGCTCGAACAGGCCATGGACGCGCTCCGCTGCCCGCCCGGCGACGCCGACGTGTCGAAGCTGTCGGGCGGTGAGCGCCGCCGCGTCGCGCTGTGCAAGCTCCTCCTCGAAGCCCCCGACCTGCTTCTGCTGGACGAGCCCACCAACCACCTCGACGCCGAGAGCGTCCAGTGGCTGGAGCAGTTCCTCGCCAAGTACGAGGGCACCGTCCTGGCCGTCACCCACGACCGCTACTTCCTCGACAACGTCGCGACGTGGATCCTGGAGCTCGACCGGGGCCGCTGCTACCCGTACGAGGGCAACTACTCCACGTACCTGGAGAAGAAGGCCGACCGCCTCAAGGTCGAGGGCAACAAGGACGCCAAGCGCAAGAAGCGCCTCGAGGACGAGCTGGAGTGGGTCCGGTCGAACCCGAAGGCCCGGCAGACGAAGAGCAAGGCCCGCCTGGAGCGGTACGAGGAGATGGCGGCCGAGGCCGCCAAGACCCGCAAGCTCGACTTCGAGGAGATCCAGATCCCGCCGGGCCCCCGCCTCGGCAACACGGTGATCGTCGCGGACAAGCTGACCAAGGGCTTCGAGGACCGCGTCCTCATGGACGACCTGTCCTTCAACCTCCCGCCGAACGGCATCGTCGGCGTCATCGGCCCGAACGGCGTCGGCAAGACCACGCTGTTCCGGATGATCGTCGGTGAGGAGCAGCCGGACGCGGGCCAACTGCGGCTCGGCGAGACCGTCAAGGTCTCCTACGTCGACCAGGGCCGCGGCGGCCTCGACCCCAAGAAGACGGTGTGGCAGGCCGTGTCGGACGGTCTCGACCACATCAACGTGGGCCAGGTGGAGATGCCGTCCCGCGCCTACGTCGCCGCGTTCGGGTTCAAGGGCCCCGACCAGCAGAAGCCGTCCGGCGTCCTGTCCGGCGGGGAGCGCAACCGGCTGAACCTGGCGCTCACCCTCAAGCTCGGCGGCAACGTCCTGCTGCTGGACGAGCCGACCAACGACCTCGACACCGAGACGCTGTCCAGCCTGGAGAACGCCCTTCTGGAGTTCCCCGGCTGCGCCGTGATCACCTCGCACGACCGGTGGTTCCTCGACCGCATCGCGACGCACATCCTCGCGTGGGAAGAGGGCTCGAACTGGTTCTGGTTCGAGGGCAACTTCGCCGACTACGAGAAGAACAAGATCGAGCGGCTGGGCGCCGACGCGGCCCGTCCGCACCGCGTGACGCACCGCAAGCTCACCCGCGACTGATACACCCGACCCCGCGGGCGCGCCCGGCGCGCCCGCGGCGGCGGAACCTACTGCGGGTAACATCGGGCCGGACCGGTTTCCCGTACCCCCAGGCGAGGACATGCAGCAGACCGACCTGCCCGAGGCCGAGTACCGGCACGTCTACGAGTTCAACATCCGGTTCGGCGACATCGACTCCCAGGGCCACGTGAACAACGTCAAGTTCCTCGGCTACCTGGAGGACGCGCGGCTGGAGATGTTCCACGGCGACCCGGTGCGCAAGGGCGAGAAGCCGGTCCGCGGCATGGTGGTCTCGCGGCACGAGATCGACTACCGGCTGCCGCTGCTGCCGACCGTCTACCCGATCCGCGTCGAGACGTGGGTGACCGAGGCCCGCGCCGCGTCGTTCAAGCTGGCCTACGAGGTGCGGGACGACGACAACGTCTACGCCGAGGCGACGTCCACCATGGTCGCGTTCGACCCGGAGACGAACCGGCTGCGCCGCTTCACCGCGGCGGAACGGGAGTTCGTCGGGCGCTACCTGGCGCCGGGCGCATGACCGCGCTGGCGGGGACGCCGCCTCGGCTCGACAGCGTCCGGTCGGAGGTGCGGCTCCGCGTCGTCCAGATGGCGGACGCCGAGGCGCTCGCCGCCCTCTACGCGGAGAACCGCGACTACCTGCGCCCCTGGGAGCCGGTGCGGGACGACGCGTACTTCACCGTCGACGGCCAGCGCGACAACCTCCAGCACCTGGTGGAGGCGTACGCGACGGGCGAGATGTGGCCGGGCGTGATCCTGCTGGAGGGCGAGGTCGCCGGACGGATCACGCTGAACAACGTCCTGCGCGGCCCCCTGCAGAGCTGCTTCCTCGGCTACTGGGTGGCGCGCGCGCACGCCGGACGCGGTGTCGCGACCGAGGCCGTGCGCCTCGCCCTGGACGTCGCCTTCGCCGACCTGCGGCTGCACCGCGTCGAGGCGTTCACGAGGGTCGACAACCACGCCTCGCAGCGCGTCCTGGAACGGAACGGCTTCACCGTCGTGGGGACGGCCCGCCGCCACATCCACCTGGACGGCCGCTGGCACGACGAGCGCTTCTTCGAGCGCCTGGCCCCCTGGGACGACGGCATCACCCCGACCCCGCCCGCCTGACCCGATCCATCGGTGTGACGCCGTGCGCGCCCCGCGTTCACCCATGCCCGCGTGCGAGCCCGCCCCGTTCGGCCGCCCCGCGACTGGCCGCGCTCCGCGTTCGGTCGGGCGCGGGGTGCCGTGGGCGGGCGGGGGCGTGACAACTGAGCAGTCACGGATAGGTAACAAGCGCAACAGCAATCCGTTTTCGGCACCCTTCTCCCTCTAAGGTCGCGACGCGAATGTGGAGAACCCACGCGAAAGGGGCACTAATGCGGCGCGTCTCACGAGGAGCGATGGCACTGCTGCTCGCCGCGGGAATGACCGGGGCGGGCGTCACGGCGGCGCAGGCGGGCACCACGCATGCGGGCGCGGCCCAGCGGGGAACGGTTCAGGCCGTCGACATCCTTGACCAGCTCAGGGCGATTCCCGGAATGCAGGTGACCGAGAAGACGTCGGCGCTGCCGGGTTACCGCTGGTTCTGGCTCGAATACCGGCAGCCGGTGGATCACCGGAAGCCGCGCGGGCCGTGGTTCGAGCAGCGCATCATGCTTCAGCACAAGGCGTCCGACCGGCCGATGGTGCTCTACACCAGCGGTTACAACACGCCGGAGACGATGTTCACGGCCGAGCCGACGGCGCTCGTCGGCGGCAACCAGATCTCCGTGGAGTACCGGTACTTCACGCCGTCCCGTCCCGAGCCCGCGGACTGGTCGAAGGACGACATCTGGCAGGCCGCGACCGACGAGCACCGCCTCATCGGCGCGCTGAAGACGATTTACAAGGGCAAATGGATTTCGACGGGCGCCAGCAAGGGCGGCATGACGGCCGTCTACCACAAGCGCTTCTACCCGCGTGACGTGGACGGCAGCGTCGTGTACGTGGCCCCTAACGACGTGAACAACAACGACGACCACGCCTACGACGACTTCTTCAAGAAGGTCGGCACCGACCCGGAATGCCGCGCCCATGTGAAGGGGCTCGCCCGCGAGTTCCTGAAGCGCCGCCCGGCCATGCTCAAGCGCTTCAAGGCCGCGGCCGACGAGGGCGGCTGGACGTTCAACATCCTGCGCACGCAGGACCGCGCCTTCGAGAACTCGGTAATGGACTACGAGTGGGCGTTCTGGCAGTACAGCCTGCAGTCCGACTGCGCGTCGCTGCCCGCGGTGAACGCGTCCGACGACGACATCTACCAGACGCTCGACACCATTTCCGGGCTGTCGTTCTACAGCGACCAGGGCCTTGAGCCCTACATTCCGTACTACTACCAGGCGGGCACGCAGCTCGGCTGGCCCACGCCGCAGTTCAAGAGCCTGCGCCCGCTGCTGCGGTACGAGAGCAGCTACCAGCCGCGCACCTACGTCCCGCGTGACGTCCCGATGCGGTTCGACCGCGGAAAGGCGATGCGCGACATCGACCGCTGGGTGCGCGGAAACGCCAACCACATGCTGTTCCTCTACGGCTCGAACGACCCGTGGGGCTCCGAGCCGTTCCGCCTCGGGCACGGCAGCCGCGACTCGGCCGTCTACGTCGCGCCGGGCATGAACCACAGCGCCCGCCTGATCGACAAGCTCACCGCGGACGAGAAGGCGAAGGCGATCGCCTCCCTCAAGCGCTGGGCCGGTGTCGAGGCGGGGACGCAGTCGCTCAAGTCCGCCCCGGCGGCCGACGACCCGCTGCAGCTCCAGCGCCCGCCGCTGTAGCCCGGAAAGGCCGGTAGCGGAACTCGCGGTGTGCCCGGCCCGTGCGCCGACCCCTGGCACGGGCCGGGCACACCGCGCCGTCTTCTCGGCCGTCTCGGCGGCCGGGAAGCCTGGGGACCTATCGGGCGGAGGGGGCGTTCACGAGGCTCTGGGCGGCCATCGTGAAGTAGTTCCAGAGCTGCTGCTCCAGCTGCTCGGGCAGCTTCAGCTCCTCGACGGCGACCCGCATGTGGCGCAGCCAGGCGTCCCGCTGGGCCTCGTCGATCACGAAGGGGACGTGCCGCATCCGCAGCCGCGGATGCCCGCGCCGCTGGCTGTAGGTCGACGGACCGCCCCAGTACTGGATCAGGAACAGCCGGAGCCGCTCCTCGGCGGGGCGAAGGTCTTCCTCGGGGTAGAGGGCGCGGAGGTCGGGGTCGTCCGCGACGCCCTGGTAGAAGCGGTGCACCAGCCGGTGGAAGGTCTCCTCGCCGCCGACCGCCTCATAGAAGGTCACCTGTTCAGCCATAGCGCTCCCCACCCTATGCGAGTCCCCCCGCGGGCCGCGTCCCGATCCGGATCTTGGACGGTCACGGCGCCGGGGTGGCGACCGTGACGCCCGCCTCGTCGAACGACCGCTTGACCCGTTCGCGCAGCTCGCGCGCCACGTCGCCCTGCCTGCCCGGCGCCGTCTTCAGCACGACGCGGATCACGATCGCGTCACCGGCGAGGGCCTGCACGCCCCACACCGACGGCTCCTCCAGGACGATGTCGTTCCACGGCCCGTCCGCGACCATCTCGTCGGCGGTGCTCTGCAGGATCTCCTTGACCTTCTCGGTGTCCTCGTGGATGTCGACCGGGATGTCGAGGACGGCGCGGCCCCAGTTCTGCGACTCGTTCCCGACCTTCTTGATCTCGCCGTTCGGGACGTACCAGACGACGCCGTTCACGTCCCGCATCCGCGTGACCCGCAGCGTCACCGCCTCGACCGTGCCCTTGGCGCCGCCCACGTCGATGATGTCGCCGACGCCGTACTGGTCTTCGAGCAGCATGAACAGCCCGGCGAGGAAGTCCTTGACGATGTTCTGCGCGCCGAACCCGACGGCGACCCCGATGACGCTCGCGCTCGCCAGGATGGGCGCGATGTTGAGGCCGATCGAGCCGAGGATGCTGAACGCCGCCGTCCCCATGATCACGATGGACGCGATGGAGCGCAGCACCGAGCCGAGCGTCTGCGCCCGCTGCGCGCGCCGCTTGTTGAGCAGGACGGGGTTGCCGTCGAAGACCGTCCGGGACCGCTCCCGGACCTTCTCCGCCATCGTCCCCTCGGCCATCTGCATCGTGACCTTGCTGATCATCCGGTGCGCGAGGTTGCGCACGATCAGCGCGATGACGAAGGTGAGGATGATCTTGGAGAGGGTGCCCAGCGGGGCGTCCAGCCAGTCCGCGTAGAACTTCGTGAACCCGCTGTTGTGCGAGATGTTCCAGACGAGCCGGCACGCGGTGGTCGGCGTGGAGTCGCCGCAGGCTGCCTCCGGGGTGCCGTCCTGAGCCCACGGCAACGACGAAGCGACGGCGAACGACATGCGAAGAACCCTCCCCGGCCATTGTGGTGCCTGGACACCGCGCCGTGCCCCCGGCGGGTACGAGCCTGATCGTAGGGGACGTTTCCGACCGGTTCATACTCGCTTCGGGGATGGTCACGGCTGGCCGGGGAGGGTTGGACCGGCGGGCGCGCCCCTGCGGCGCCCGCGACCGCCGCGCTGTATCTTCAGCCGCGGGGCGCGGGGCGCGCCCGGTCTGCGGGGCGTTCCGGCGGCCGCCGGAACGCCGGTGCGCCGGTCAGCGCCGCAGCGGCTGCAGGACGTGCGCCAGCTTCAGGGCGGCGCCGCCGACGTCGTCCACGGCGTGCATGCGCTCGCCCCACGACCACCAGAAGTAGTGGTCCTTGGTCTCGGGGGCGGGGGCGCACGTCACGTCCTCCGCGAGGCTCGCGGCCTCCGGGTTCACCACCCGCAGGAACGCCGGGCCCGAGCGGGTCCGGACGACGCGGGCGACGAGCCCCCGCGTGTCGAGCTCGTGCTCAAGCTGTTCGAGGTAGCCGACGCGTCTGTCGCTGACCACCTTCGCACCCCCTCCGTAGGCGAGCGCCGGCCGCGTTGCGGGCGCGGGCTCCGTGAGCACCGGACGAGTGATCGACAACTGATCGACTCTGTGGAGCCGTTCGGTCACTCGCGGCGAGAATTGCAACTCTCACGGTGCCCGGTCAAGTGACCCGGCGTCCGGCGGAGAACCGGATTGCCCCACCTCAGAGGAAGTCTCCACCCCTGCGGAGGAAGATTCTCTACCCACGGTGCGCGGGACCCATCCGAGACCTCACCACTTCCGCGGAATCGCTTGGCCCGCACTGTGACGGGGGTTACGCTGCGTGCGCGAGAGATTATCTCTCGTGGCCAACCAAAATGACCGGTCGCCGTGGCCGGGACGACCGTCCTCCCCCCGGGAAGCGACGTCCCCGCCCGACGGTGGAGGAGGCCGGAGCCGATGTCGGATCCCCCCCGTAAGGAAACGGACGTGGCTCGCCGGATCCGCGCGCATGCCCTGGCCAGAGGGCGCTCCCCGGTCGAGATCGCGCAGGAGATCCACGAGGCGTGCGGGCCGCTGTTCGGCACCAGCCGGGTCAAGGCGCACCGCCTCGCCCACGGCGTCGCGCTGTCCGACATCGTCGCCCAGGTCAAGGCGCTCTACGAGGTGGACGGCAAGCCTCCGCCCCGGTTAGGCGAGACGCTCCTGTCCGCCTACGAGAGCGGCTACAAGCGCCCCGGCCCCGAGTACCTCCACTACCTGTGCGCCGTGTACCGGGTCGAGCCCGACGCGCTCGACTACCAGAGCCCCTGCATCTGCGGACGTGGCCACGCCGTCCGTCCAGGCGCGGGGAACATCCCCCAGCCCCGGGTGTCCGAGCGGCGCCCGGCCCAAGACCCCGACGCGCTCGTCGGGGCGATCGTCCCCAGGTCCGGAGAGCGGCCCTGGGCGACGGTGACGGATCTAAGGGGCCCCGACCGCGCAGACGGCCCCTTGAACATTGATGTGGGAGAGGAGGACATCGTGCTTCGTAGGACCCTTCTGCAACTTCTGGCCGGAGCGGGCGTGGCGCTCGACGGTCAGTTCCTCGGCGCGGTCGACAACCTGCGCCGCAAGATGGACGACACCCTCGTCGGCGCGACCGTCTCGCCGACCATGCTCGACCAGTGGGAGGAGACCACGTACGGCTACGGACAGCAGTACCAGGCCACCCCTTCCCTGCGCATGCTCTGCGACGTCCTGCTGGACTTCAGCGAGGTGCGGCGGATGTGCGACAAACGGCAGCCGGTCGAGCTCCAGGAGCGGCTCTGCCGGATCGCCGCGCAACTGTCCGGGCTGTCCGGGCTGATCATGATCAACCTCGGCGACCACCGGCTGGCCCGCTCGTTCTTCCGCACCGCGCGCACCGCCGCCGACGAGACCGGCGACCGGCAGCTGCGCGCCTGGGTGACCGTCCGGGAGTCGCTCGTCCCCATGTACTACGGCGACCCGCGCGAGGCGCTGCACCTCGCCCGCAAGGCGCAGGACCTCGCCGGCCGGACGCCCGGCGTCGCCGCCGCCATGGCCCCCGCCGTGGAGGCCCGCGCGCTCGGCATGCTCGCGCTGCGCGGCCGCGGCGACGCCGCGCCGAGCGCCCGGCGCGCCCTCGTCCGCGGCCGGTCGGTCTTCGACCAACTCTCCAAGACCGACACCGGCGACCTCGTGTTCGGGTTCACCGACCGGCAGATGGCGTTCTACGAAGGCGACACCTTCACCAGCCTCGGCGACCACAAGCACGGCGACGAGGCGCTCAGCCACGCCCTCACCCTCTACTCGCCCACCGACCGCGTCGACCTCACCCTCGTCCGCCTCGACCGGGCCATGTGCAAACTCCACGGCGGCAACCCCGACGCCGCGCTCGCCGCCGGGCAGGAGGCCATCCACGACCTGCCGCCCGACCACCGGTCCGACATCCTCGTGCACCGCGCCCGCCAGATCGGCGCCGCGGTCTCCGCGAAACACGGCGAGATCCCCGGGCTGAAGGACTTCTACGAGGCGCTCGCCGGGCCCTTCGTGCAGAGTCCCACCCAGGGCCGCCCGTCCGTCCCGCCGTCCGAGCAGGTCTGAGGCGGCATGGCCACGCCCGACAACGCATCCTGGCCGAGCCATCCCGCGCGCACCCTCGTCCGGCTGACGGACGAGCCGCCCGAATGGCGCTTCGGAGAACTCCGGCTGCGCCGCTACCACGCCGCCGACCACGGCACCGTCCTCGCCCTGCACCGCGAGGGCCTCGCCCAGGTCGGCCTGCGGCCCGGCGACGGCGTCTACTACGACCACGACTTCTTCCGGATGGACGACATCTACCTCCGCAACGACGGCGAATTCCTCGTCGGCGAACTCGACGGCGGCATCGTCGCGATGGGCGGCCTGCGCCGGGCCGACCTCGTCCCCGGCGGCCGCGCCCGCGCCTACGGCGGCTACGCCCCCGGCACCCCCGCGCTCGACGCCGCCGAAATGGTCCGCCTCCGCGTCCTGCCCGCCCTCCAACGCCGCGGCTACGGAGCCGCGCTCGTCCAAGCCCTGGAAGAACGCGCCGTCGAACACGGCTACCGCATCCTGCGCGCCGACACGACGGAACTCCAGGAGCCCGCCCTCGCCCTCTACCGCAAATTCGGCTGGACGGAGACCCGCCGCGAGACCATCGGGGGAATCGTCAACATCTACATCGAGAAACAACTCCGGTGAACACCTGAGCCGCGGGGTCGTCACGCCGGTGGCGCGGCCCGACGGGGCGGCCCCGCTTGTTTATTGCGTTTCTCTCCTCCTTCGGGCCTTGGAGGCACTCAGTCAAGGAGTCCCGTCACGGAGTCGGACGGAGTATGACGGGTGCCTGTTGGCCTGGCCGTGCGCCGTTCGGGCGTCGTAGTGGCGTCTGAGGCGGTCAGGCTGGAACTTCCGGGGTTGGCTCCCGGTGTGGCTCCCGGCTCCCGTGTCGGCGCTCTGAGCACCGTGCCCCCGGCGTCCTCGTCCACGTCACCGTCCGTGTCCCTGTCCGCGTCCCCCTCGGGGGACGCGGACGGCTCGCATTCACGCTGGTCAACCCGATCGGCCGTCGGCCAACCTCGATCATCTCTCTACGTTCGCCGGGGGGCTGGCGTCGCAACCGAGCGGAGGTGCCCGATTGCCTCTCGCATTTCAGGGACGCGGTGCCACTGATTCGCGTAGGTAAGAATTTGCCTCACGTGCCCGTCCAATCGCGCTGAGGTCACGAGTGGAGCGACTGCGGATAGCCCCTCGATTTGGTCCGCCGCCGTGGAGATCTGGCCCGCCGCAAGCGATGCCAAGATCTGACGTGAACGCCAATTTGCGGAGAAGAGCGGGAGGTTCTCAAACATGCGGACGGCATCCTCAAACGCCATGTTTGCCCGCTCGTAGTTCCGCACCTTCGCGAGCGAGAGTCCAGCGTTTGCGGCGATCACAGCCTCGGTGATCGGAGATAGCCCCTCAAGCTCACGGGCGGCGTCTATCGCGGAGAGTGATTCGCTGATATTGAAACCTGATACCCTTGCACTTTGTCCAAGTGCGACTGCAAGCCTGGCGTTCAAGCGTGCCCGATGTTCAGTTGTGATCTCTTCGAGTTGCAGCCCCCGTCGGGCATAGTGTGCCGCCCTTCTTGAATCAACTGACGTGGTGAAGCAACAGAGATTCTCAAGGCTGTGTGCGACGCCCTCAACGTAGTTTGCGCGTCGTGCGAGCGTTAGTCCGACTGATCCGACCTCTTCGGCTTCCCGGGGGAGTCGCGCGTCGTGAAGTATCAGTGACGCACTCCTCGCGAGGTTGGATGCTGCCTCTTGAAGGCGCTGGTCTCGCCCCTTGATCGCGCCTTTTGCGTTCTGGACGTGACGAAGTGCTGTCGAAACAAGTGGGGTCCCGCCGAATTGGGCTTCCGACGCAGTAAGCCGATTGGCCAGTGTCTGGACGTATTCCGCGTCTCCGTACGGGCTGGCGGTAGGGGTTGGAATCAGGGTCACCGACGCGGCGGCGGCAATGAACTCGCGACGCTTCACGGGGTCCGACTCCTCATTTTGAGGGGTTATGCGTATTTTCCAGCCTACACGGGCGAGCAATGCGGCAGCGTGGTTGATCTTCAGGTCTCGCTTGCCGCCGATCAGGCGCGACACCGTGGGCTGATCCATGTCCAGTTCCGAACCTAAGCGGTCCTGGGTCCAACCGCGCCCATCCAAGATCATTTGAAGTGCCTCGGAGATGTTGTGTGCCTCCATGACGTCAGCGTATGCGCGTACGGACATGACGCGCTAGCGCTTCGTGGACATGGTGACAGGATATGACTCACCAGAAAGCACGAAGCGGCCGCCGCAACGCGAGGAGAGGAAATGAAGACATTCACGCAACCAATGAAAGGAGTGACGCTCTGCTGCTCTCCTGAAGAAGTCTCCCGAGCGCGCCGAGCAATTCGTGTCGGGCTGATGGAACGCTTCCCTCAACACGTTGTTGAAACCATCGAGCAGTGCACAAGCGAGACAGTCACGAACGCCATTGTTCACTCCACCTCGAAGGACAACGGCGGTAAGATCCTGCTTCTCATCATCGAACTGCGGGACCGAATTCGGGTCGAGGTCATCGACGGTGGCTCCTCACACAGCACGCCGAGAATCACCGAGCCTGGCACGCCATATCCCGAACACGGGCGAGGATTGTTTCTCGTCAACGCGCTCGCAAGCGCTTGGGGCTCGTACGCAGACGAGACCGGCGGCAATGTCTGGTTCGAGGTCGAGACTTCTAAGTGAGACTCCGGCGCGGCTTCATTTCCGAGACCTAAGGCGGGAACGGCAGTCGCGCCGGTTGGGAGGAAGGTTGCGCGCGGTAGGCGAGAGCCCCCAACGCTCCCTGCCGCGCGACTCCGCGTCATCTCCAACCTCTTGAGGAGTTCTGAGTGCACATATTCCGGCGTATTCGAGAAAGGTGGCAACTCGAAGTATTGCGATGTCGATTCCCGGAATGGGACATCGTTCGGACGGATCATGATATGTGGAGCATCAATCGTTGCCAGGTTCACCGTGCTGTCCATGGCGACATCCAGACGGTTTATTCGGAACTGAAATGGTTTGACAAGCTCTTCCGGTTCGGAATCGCGCGCCACGGCCGACGTTGGCCCTAAGCGGCTGACGCAAGCAACGCAAGAGAAGGGAGCCGCGATGAAGCATTGGCATATGTGGCGATTGAAGTGCGACTCCACGAAAATGTCCACTGAGAACGCCATTGACGTCAATCTCTTCTTCGGCTGGGACCGATACTCCACCACTACGGCGGCGCACGAAGCCATGCGCGAGGACATCCTCCAGCAATACCCACAGGCGAAACAGTTCGCAACGCTCGGCAATACTCCGATAAAGTTCGGCGTCCACTACAGAATCCATCCCGACCTGTTCGTCACCTGGCAACTTGCAGAATGCTCCAGGCGGCGCTGCAAAAAGGTTCGACGCTCGGTAGAGCAACAAATGCACGCTTTTCTTGCTAAGCATCTCGGTGTTGCGCCAACCGTCACCCGGGAACAGGAGAGATCCTGACCGATACTTCTGCTGCAACGGTGCCGTCGCCGCATCCCTCGGTGCATCCGTCGGCGCACCTTTCAGGACGCGCCGACGGATGCACATACCATCAGGTCAGCCCCCATAAATGCAAGCCGTTCCTGTCGGGATCTACATTCTCGGCGGGTGTGCGAAGCCCCTGACGCAAGCGTCAGGCGCTTCCGGGTGTGTGATTGGTCAGGCGGCGCGGAACACGCTGTTGATCACGTCGGCGCTCTGGCGGTGAACCGGGCGCAACACCTTGCGGTAGTACCTCTCCAGCGTCCGGACCGTGTGACCGCAGATATCTGCGATAACCTCGCGAGGGACGCCATTGTGCGACATGACGCTGACGAACGTTGTCCGGGTTTCTCGCACGGCCCAGGTGTCCGGGTCGCTGATCCCCGCCGCGATAAGGACCCTACGGAAGTCATACCGCGCCGTCCGCTGCGTGTACTGAGTCCCGTCCGGGCGCGTGAAGACGAACGTTTCGTCGCTGACCGTTCCACGGAATGCGGCGAATTCCTTTACCTGGATTTCCCGCCACACCCTGAGTGCGGCAATGGCGATATCCGCCAACTCCAGCGACCGGACCGATTGCTTGGTCTTGGTCTTCCCTCGGTGTCGGTCGGCGCGTACGACCGATACCGTTCCAGCATCCATGTCTAGCCCGTACCATTTCAGGCCGTCCAGCTCGTCACCGCGCAGTCCGCTGGTGAGAGCGAGAACCACGTACGCGCCGAACCGCAGGCGATAAGGAACCTCCGCGCTCGCGCGCGCCAGGATCGCGCGAACCTGTTCAGGTGAGAAACTCTTACTCTCTCGACCGTCCTTCTTTCCTTGGATGTTGGCGACCATTCGAGACACGTTCCGGTCGGTGATCTCGTGAACGATCGCGCGGTCAATTGCGCTCGACAACAGGCCATGAACGTTGATGATCGATTTCGTGGACAAGTTCTCTGCGATGTCGATCAACCAGTCGGAGACCCGCGTCGGGTTCAACTCGCTGTCCACTTTGAGCGCGCCGATTCTCGCGATGTGGTTCCGATGCGCCGACCGGAGACCCTTGATGGTTTGCGGGGCGCGCCCCTGCCGCTCCAGGTCGTCAATGTAGTCCGCGACGACTTCGGTAACGGTTTTGTCCCTCGTGGCTATGCGGCCCTTTTCGAGCGATTCAGCTAATTTCGTCAGCTTGTCCTCGACGGCGGCCTTCGTTGCAGCTTTGCGCTTGGGGCGGTTGCGCTTGCCATTGGGGTGCACTCCCAAATCGAGGACGCCTGTGTACCCCTTGCCTTCCCGGTAGATGCTGCCCCTGTACCCGTTGATGAGTACGCTTGCCATTGCGTTCGCCTCTCGCCTTTACCGAGTGGTGGACGAAGGGAGGGGCAGACGTTGGCGCGTCTGGCCTTCCCGCCTCGACCTCTCATCAGTTCGAACGCATGTTCGAGCTGATGGGTTCCTGAGAGCGCGGTGATAGCGGCTCCCGCGATGGCTCCCTTGAGGTCGTTTGAACTTGTGGCCCCTGTTTGACCTGGGGAAACACAGCATCGCACTTTGGAGGCCCTCCATCGTCGAGAAACGCGGTGCGATCGCTGCATCGCTCCGGCTCGCCTTGCGGCTCGCTGCGCGATCAGGTTCTCGCTTCGCTCGAACCTGCCTTCGGACGCGATCGCGATTCTTTCGCCTGTTGCGGGGTCCTGTGGTGGCTGGGGTCGGTGCAGTAGACGGTGCGGGGGGTGCCGCTCGCTCGCTTGGGCTCGCTTTGCTTTTTGGTTTCGGCCAGGTTCTCGCTTCGCTCGCACCTGGCCTGGCCTTACTACGCTCTAGTGCGGGCGGCGGGCGCCTACAAGCTGCATGAAAGGGTAGCGGTGTTGTTTTAGGTCTTGGAATCCGCGATCTTTCAGGGCGTTTGTTACTTCTTTGTCGCCGAAGATTTTGAAGCCTGTGGTTCGGCGTAGTAGGGATCGGGCTATGCCTGGGGTCGGGATTATCGCGGGGTGGCGGGAAGTCAGGATTGTTAGGTGGCCGCCTGGTTTTAGGACGCGGGTCATGTCGTCTATTGCCGCCCAGGGGTCGTTGAACAGGTAGAGGGCGCCGAAGCAGGATACGGCGTCGAAGGTGGCGTCGCGGAAGGGCAGGTCTGTTGCGTCGCCTCGGACGTATTGGATTTTCGGGTCTGTTGTGTCTTTTGCGGCGCGGGTCAGCATTGGGTGGGATGCGTCCAGGCCAATTAGTAGACCTTCTTCTCCTACGCCTTTTGCCAGGGCTCGGGTTACGTTGCCGGGGCCGCAGGCTACGTCCAGGACTGTTGCCGGGTCTCCGGATAGAAATAGCCAGTCTCGGGCCATGGCGTGTTCGGTGGCCGTGTCGGGGCCAAGTGGCCAGCCTTTTGCCACGTTGAAGCCGATTGGGCGCCAGATTCGCTCGTAGATCTTCGGTAGGAACGTTGTTTCCATCACCGACTGGGCGAGCGACGGTGAGCGGTCGGCTTCCGGGCCCAGCAGGTCCAAGTAGCCCCGCGTGGTGTCGGGGTTGGCGGGCTCGTCGCGCAGAAGGGCGAGGACCCGGTCTATGGGAGGTGAGTTCCGCACCATGGTCATCCTGTTATTAGACCACTTGTCAACTCGTCGCCCAGGGGGAGGCCGGTCTGGGCGGCCAGGAAGGAGAGGGTGTCCGTCATCAGGTCCACCGAGCGGGTCACAGAGCGGGCCGCGTGGCCTACGTCTGACTCGTTGCGCAGGAGGATCGGGGACTCTGAGGCGGTCGCGTACTGGAGGGCGGCGCACATCTTGCGGGCGTGCAGGGGGTCTACTCGGGTGTCGCTGCCGAAGGTGGTGAACAGGACGGCCGGGTAGGCGGTGCCCGGGTGGACGTGGTGGTACGGGGAGTAGCCGATCAGCCAGCCGAATTCCTCCGGGTCGTCGGCGGTTCCGTATTCGTCGTTCCAGGTTTGGCCTAGGCCGAAGCGCTCGTAGCGGACCATGTCCAGGAGGGGCGCCGAGCAGACGACCGCGCGGTACAGGTCGGGGCGCTGAGTCAGCGCGGCGCCTACTAGGAGGCCGCCGTTCGAGCCGCCCGAGATCGCCAGTAGGGACGGGGTCGTCAGGCCGTCCTCGATCAGCTTCTCGGCGGCGGCGTGGAAGTCGTCGAACACGTTCTGCTTGCGGTCGCGCATCCCGGCGCGGTGCCAGTCCTCGCCCTCTTCCGAGCCGCCGCGCAGGTTCGCGATCGCGTAGACGCCGCCTGCCTCGACCCAGGCCAGGATGCTCGCCGAGTAGGACGGGGTGAGCGAGATGTTGAATCCGCCGTATCCGTAGAGGATGGTCGGGCGCGGGCCCGTGCGGCCGGGGAGGGACGAGACCAGCATGCGGACTTGGGTGCCGTCGGCTGACGAGTAGGTCACCTGGCGCGTCTCGATCTCTGGGACCTCGACCGTGCCTGGTGCTGACGCCCAGAGTGTCGTTTCGCGTGTTCTTGCGTCGTAGCGCATGACGGAGGAGGGCGTCACGTTGTCGGTGTAGCCGAACCATGCCTCGTGGCCGCCCTCAGGGCGCTCGACTATGCCGCCGATCGAGCCCAGGCCGGGCGTCGGGACCGTCCCGGTTCGTTCGCCGGTTTCCAGGTCGTGGACGGTGATCTCGCTGATCGCGTGGCGCGTCCAGCCCGCGAGGAGGATCGGCCTCTCCAGGTCGTCCAGGATCGCGAAGTCGGTGAGGACGGCCTCCGGGTCCTGCGGGATCAGGTCCCGCCAGGCTTCGTACGCCAGGTCGGACGGGTCGGCCACGCACAGCCGGGAGCGGGGCGCGTCGCGGTCGGTGAAGATGTACGCGCGGCCGTCGCGTCCGATGTGCACGCCGGTGCCCGCGTCCACGCCCACCTGGACGGGCCGCAGCTCCGGCGACTCCAGCGGCGACGCGGACAGGTCCGCGATCCACAGGTCGTTCCGCGGGGCCGTGCCCTGCGAGGACGAGACCGTCAGCCACCGGCCGTCCCGGCTGACGCCAACGCCGTAGTAGTTGGTCTTGTCCATCCCGGCGCCGAAGATCAGGACGTCGTCGGTGTCGGGTTCCGTGCCGACCCGGTGCAGGTAGACGCGCCGGTGGTACTGCTCCTCGCCCGCCGGGACGTCCCGCGCGGGCAGCCGCCGGACGTAGTAGTACGCCTCCCCGCCCGGCAGCCACGCCACCGACGAGTACCGGGAGCGGTCGATCGGGCCCTCCACCCGCTCGCCGGACGCGATGTCCATGACGTAGAGCAGCGACTCCTCGTCCCCGCCGGTCGACAACTTGTAGGCGAGGCGGCGCCCCTCCTTGTCGGGCTGCCAGCCGTCCAGTGTCGTCGTGCCCTCCGGGTCGAGGGCCGTGGGGTCGACGAGGACCCGCTCGGAGCCGTCCGGGTCGACCGTGTACAGCACCGGATGCTCCTGGTCGGCGGTGCGGCGGGTGAAGAACCGCCGCCCGCCCCGCCACACCGGCGCGCCGACGCTGCCCGCGCCGAGCAGCTCGGTGAGCCGCCGCCGCAGCCCCGCCCGGCCCGGCAGGGCGTCCGCGACCTTGTGGAACAGCCGGTCCTGGGCGGCGAGCCACTCCCTGGTCTCCGGGCTGCCCGCGTCCTCCAGCGCCCGGTACGGGTCGGCGACCCGGTGTCCGTGGATCTCCTCGACGATGTCCGCGCGGTGCGCGGGCGGAAACGGCGTCATGGATACACCGTATTGGGCCTTCCGGGCAGCCCGTCCCGCGCTTTCCAACGCGCCGCGAACCGGGGTTTGCGTTCGATCAGGCCCCCGAAGGGGGACTATTGGGGTAGCGGACGGCCTCCCTCAGACGCCACACTGATTTTGGTCGGTTCGCCCCGGGGAGGTCCTCATGGCGAGTGCGCAGGTACCGGAATCGATAATCGGGCCTCGGTGCGAGGCGCGCTCCGACGCGCCCGCCGAGGCGGAGGAACAGCAGGACAGCCCGGCGGAGGGCGTCTGAGATGAGACAGGTCCTCCTCCTGAACGCGACGTACGAACCACTCACCACGCTCCCGCTCCGGCGGGCGGTCTGCCTCGTGCTTCGGGAGAAGGCCGAGATCGTCCACCACGACACCTCGGGCGCCGTGCTGCATTCGGCGACGATGGCCGTCGACGTCCCGTCCGTCATCCGGCTCCGCCGCTACGTCCGCATCCCCTTCCGGACCCGCGTCCCCCTCACCCGCGCCGCGCTGATGCGCCGCGACAACTTCCGCTGCGTCTACTGCGGGCTCCGCGCCGAGACCATCGACCACGTCCACCCGCGCAGCCGCGGCGGCAAGCACACCTGGGAGAACTGCGTCGCGTCCTGCATGACCTGCAACCACCGCAAGGCCGACCGCCTCCTGTCCGAGATCGGCTGGACGCTGACCATCACCCCCGCCGTCCCCAGAGGCGCCCACTGGCGCCTGATCGGCCTGATCAACGACGGCGACCCCCAATGGGCCGCCTACGTAACGGAGCCTGCGGCTTGATCTCCAGGGGGACGACCCCCTGGGCAAGCAGGCCCGTATCCTTGGGGGGTGCCTCGTTATGACTATCGTTGCCGTGCCTGCGGGTCGACCTTTGAGGTGTCCCGGCCGATGATCAATGCGTCCGATCCGGCGCCGTGCCCGGAGGGGCATGACGACACGGTCAAGTTGCTGTCCACGGTCGCCGTCACCGGTGCGTCCGCGCCGCCTCGTCCGGCGGGCGGGGGCGGCGGCGGGTGCTGCGGCGGAGGGTGCTGCTCCTAGCCCTCCTGGGCTGTGCGCAGGGCCGTGGCCGTCTTCGTGGCGTCGTAGTTCTCCGGGACGCCGTCCAACAGGACGAGCGTGCCCTCCATGTGGTCCGTTCGCATGCGCAGGATCTCGCGGTAGGCGTCCGAGGCGTACCAGGCGCGGGCCGTGGCCATGTCGGGGAACTCGACCAGGACGTAGCCGCCCTCCAGTGTTCCCTCCAGCACCTCCGCGTCGCTGGCGTGGACGAGGAATCGTCCGCCGAACGGCTCCATGGTGGCCTGGATGCGCTCCATGTACACGAAGACGTCCTCGTGCAGCGGCGGGCGGGGACGCAGGTGGGCGAGTGCGTACGCGGTCATCGCGGTCTCCTTCCGAGCGGCGGGGCCGGGCTTCCCCGGCCCCTGCCACTCTGGCCCCTGACGGGGAACGGAGGCCATTACCTCCGACGTAGCGCTCAGCCCTCGATCTGGGACACGTCGCGGGCCGCGCCCGTGGACGCCGACGTCGCCATCGCCGCGTAGGCGCGCAGCGCGGCGCTCACCGGGCGGTTGCGGTCGCGCGGCCGGTAGCCGCCGAGGTCGGCGAGCAGCTTCTCGCGCCTGATCTCCAGCTCGTCGGCGGGGACGTCCAGCTCCAGGACGCGGTTCGGGATGTCGATCACGACGCGGTCGCCGTCCTCGACGAGGGCGATGACGCCGCCGCCCGCCGCCTCGGGGGAGGCGTGCCCGATCGACAGGCCGGACGTCCCGCCGGAGAACCGGCCGTCGGTGATCAGCGCGCACGCCTTGCCGAGCCCGCGGCCCTTGAGGAAGCTCGTCGGGTACAGCATCTCCTGCATGCCGGGGCCGCCCTTCGGGCCCTCGTAGCGGATCACGACGACGTCCCCGGCCTTGATCTTTCCGCTGAGGATGCCCTCGACCGCGTCGTCCTGCGACTCGAACACGACGGCGGGGCCGGTGAACGTCCAGAGCTCCTCGTCCACCCCGGCGGTCTTGACGATCGCGCCGTCGGGGGCGATGTTGCCGCGCAGGACGGCGAGCCCGCCGTCGGCGGTGTAGGCGTGCTCGACCGAGCGGATGCAGCCGTTCTCGCGGTCGAGGTCGAGCGACTCCCAGCGGGCGCTCTGGCTGAACGCCGAGGTGGTGCGGACGCCGCCGGGCGCGGCGTGGAACAGCTCGACCGCCTCGGGCAGGACGTCGGGGGAGCGGACGTCCCACTTGGCGACGAACTCGTCCATGGTCGCCGAGTGGATCGAGTGCGCGTCGCTGTGCAGCAGCCCGGCCCGGTTCAGCTCGCCGAGCAGGGCGGGGATGCCGCCGGCGCGGTGGCAGTCCTCGACGTGGTACTTGCCGGTCGCCGGGGCCAGCTTGCAGACGCACGGCACGCGGCGGGACAGCTCGTCGATGTCGGAGAGCCCGAAGTCGGCGCCCGCCTCGGTCGCGGCGGCGAGCAGGTGCAGGATCGTGTTGGTGGAGCCGCCCATCGCGACGTCCAGGACCATGGCGTTGGCGAAGGCGTCGCGGGTCGCGATGTTCAGCGGCAGGACGGAGTCGTCGTCGCCGTCGTAGTAGCGGCGGGCGACGTCGACGACGGTGCGGCCCGCGTCCTCGTAGAGGCGGCGGCGGGCGGTGTGCGTGGCGAGGACGGTGCCGTTGCCGGGCAGCGCCAGCCCGATCGCCTCGGTGAGGCAGTTCATCGAGTTCGCGGTGAACATGCCGGAGCAGGACCCGCAGGTCGGGCAGGCGCTCTCCTCCATCTCCAGCAGCTTCTCCTCCGACAGGGAGGAGTCGGCGGACGCGATGATCGGGTCGATGAGGTCGAGCTTGTTGCCGTCCATCACGCCCTCGACCGGCTTGCCCGCCTCCATCGGCCCGCCGGACACGAACACCGTCGGGATGTTGAGGCGCAGCGCCGCCAGCAGCATCCCCGGCGTGATCTTGTCGCAGTTGGAGACGCAGACGAGCGCGTCCGCGCAGTGCGCGTTGACCATGTACTCGATCGCGTCGGCGATCACCTCGCGGGACGGCAGCGAGTACAGCATCCCGTCGTGGCCCATGGCGATGCCGTCGTCGACGGCGATCGTGTTGAACTCGCGGGGCACCCCGCCCGCCTCGCGGACGGCCCCGGCGACGACCTTGCCGACCTCGTCGAGGTGGACGTGGCCCGGCACGAACTGGGTGAAGCTGTTCGCCACCGCGACGATCGGCTTGCCGAAGTCCTCGCGTTCGACGCCGCTGGCGCGCATGAGGGCGCGCGCGCCCGCCATGTTGCGGCCGTGGGTGACGGTGCGTGACCTGAGCGGTGGCATGTTCGGGACCTCTCCAAGCTGGGGCGGGCGTGCCCTGCGTGTGTGTGCCGTGCGCGCGGTCGCGGGCCGCGCGGACGTGGGCGCGGCGGGCGAGGCGCCGTACTGGGATCGCAGCGGCGGGTCGCGGCGCTGCCGCCGGCTCAGCGGAGGTTCGCGCGGCGGGCCGGTGTCCAGTCGATGCTACCAACCGCCGGCCGCCGTCGAATCGCCCGAAGACGTGCGGAAAGCCGGGACGCGGGACGTCCCGGCCTCTCCGTCGTACCGGTATGCGGGGCGGACACCGGTCCGCCGTGATCGTCGCGGCCGCGCGGGGCGGGCGCGGATCGTCCGGGCGGCCCGGGGAAGTCGGGCCGCGCCGGTCCTCAGTCGGGGTACTTCGGCGGAAGGGCCTGCTCGGCCGCCTGGAAGATCCGCTGGACGTCGCCGTCCGTCAGGATCTTCGGACGGCGCCGCAGATAGGCCCGCGCCCGGTTGCCCGCGTAGACGTCCACGTCCCTGACCCGCATGACCTTCCACGGGATGGACGGTCCGTAGATCGCCACGGACGGCTGCACCGGGACGTCGAACCCGACCTCCTCGCCGAGGATGTTGCTGGCCATCTGCGCTTCCCAGCGGGCCTCGTCGAGGCGGTCCTTCTTGTTGAAGGGGCCGTGGAAGAGCTTGAGGTGGGACATGGTGCGCACGGGGAGACGCTTGTCCCACTTCTCGGAGTCGATGGCGTAGACGCCGCTCGGGCCGATGACCAGGTGGTCGATCCGCCCGTCGCTGACGCCCTCGTCGTCGCGCGGGACGGCCCGCGCGTGCAGCACGAGGTATCCGTTGCGCTGCAGGGATTTGAGCTGCTTCTCGGTCCGCCGTTCGGCCGCCGACGACTTCTGCCAGGCGGTGACGGTGGAGTCCGTGCGGGAGCGGCGGACGATGTCCGCGATCACGACGAGGACCGCGAGTGTGAGGCCGAGCCGCCAGCCGGCGACGAGCCCGACGACGGCGCCCGCGCCGACCGCGACGCCGCCCCGCCACAGCCACCGGCGGGTCCGGGGGTCGTCGAGCACGGTCGCGCCCGGGTTCTCCTCGGGTTCCTCGGGACGCTCCTTCACCGGAGCCTGGTGATGGTGCTCACGCATTTCCTCTGCCGCCGCCTCGTCCGACCCGGCCGTGGGCTGCGCCCTGGCCGCCTGCGTATTGCCCCGCTCCATGGTCGCCATGGTGACGCTCCGTATTCCTTTCCCTTCGGGGGCATGATCCTCCGTGCGCAGAGTAATCATCAGTCCGGTTGGCGACTAGTCATGCCGGGTTAATAGTTTTGTCGCCGCGCGTGAGTGATTCACTGCCGTCAGGGATGGGTACGTAAGTATTCTTCTCCTTTCGACCGCTGCATGCTGCCTGCCCTTTTTGATGCCCGCGCACACGGCGTCTAGCGTTCCGGTCTGTGACACAACCTCATGACCTCAGCGCCACCCGCATGGCGGCGGCCGTCCGCACCAGGGAAGTATCGCCGGTCGAGCTCACCGACCACTATCTGGCCCGCATCGAACGGCTCGACGCGCAGGTCGGCGCTTACGCGACGGTCACCGCGGAGCGGGCCCGCGAGGAGGCCAGGCTCGCGGAGAAGGCGGTCCTGGACGCCGCCGACCCGGCGGAGCTGCCGCCGCTGCACGGCGTCCCCGTCCCGGTGAAGGACCTGAACCTCGTCGACGGCGTCCGGACGACCTTCGGCTCGGCCGTGTACGCCGACCTCACCGGGTTCGCCGACGACAACGTCGTGACCCGGCTCA
This sequence comes from Actinomadura syzygii, assembly GCF_008085905.1. GTDB lineage: Bacteria > Actinomycetota > Actinomycetes > Streptosporangiales > Streptosporangiaceae > Spirillospora > Spirillospora syzygii. Next base: position 302,381 of record NZ_VSFF01000012.1, read on the forward strand.
GGGACGCGGGCTCGGTCCTGCTCGGCAAGACGGCGGCGCCGGAGTTCGGGCTGCCCTGCTACACCGAGGGCGCGGTGTCCCCGCCCGCGCGGACGCCGTGGGACACCTCCCGGTCGGCGGGCGGGTCCAGCGGCGGGGCCGCGGCGGCGGTCGCGGCCGGGCTGGCGCCGGCCGCGCAGGGCAGCGACGGCGGCGGGTCGATCCGCATCCCGAGCAGCGTGTGCGGGCTCGTCGGGATCAAGCCGACCCGCGGCCGGGTGTCGCACGGGCCGATCGTCCCGGACCTTTTCGGGCTGTCCGCGAACGGGCCCATCGCGCGGACCGTCCGCGACGCCGCCCTCCTCCTGGACGTGATGGCGGGCCACATGCCCGGCGACCTGTACGCCGCGCCGCCGGTCGACGGAACGTTCTCCTCCTACGCCGAGCGTCCGCCGGGACGGCTCCGGATCGCGCGCGGCATCCAGCCCGCCGTCCCCGACGCCGAGGTGCATCCCGACTGCGTCGCCGCCTACGAGGAGGCGTCCGCGCTGCTGGAGGAGCTGGGGCACGAGGTCGTGGAGCTGCCGCAGGTGTTCGGGCCCGACCTCGTCCCGCACTTCGAGACGCTCTGGGGCGTGATGGCGACGCTGACTCCCGTCGCGGAGGAGAGCGAGCACCTCCTCCAGCCGCTGACCCGCTGGCTCCGGGCGCGCGGCGAGGCGACCGGCGCGCCGCGGCTGCTCCAGGCGCACGCCGCGCTGCAGGGCGCGCTCCGGGCGGCGTTCCCCGTGATGGACGAGTTCGACGCCATCCTGCACCCGACCCTGGCCCAGCCGCCCGCCCCGGTCGGCTACTTCCACGACCAGGAGCCCGCCGAGAACTTCGAGCGGCAGAAGCGGTTCACGCCGTTCTGCGCGATGTACAACATCTCGGGCCAGCCGTCGGTGAACGTGCCGCTGCACTGGAGCGGCGACGGGCTGCCGATCGGGATCATGCTGTCCGGGCGGCTCGGCGGCGAGGGGACGCTGATCTCGCTGTCCGCCCAGCTTGAGGAGGCCCGTCCCTGGATCGACCGGAAGCCCCCGATCTGGACGGCGTGACCCAGCCCGCACCGGGCATGGTGCAGGGATGGCCGACGAACTGACCAGGCTGGCCGAGTACCACGGCGTGGCGACCCACTACGACGACTGGCGGGGGCGCGCGGTCACCGTCGCGCCGGACACGCTCGTCGCGGTGCTGGCCGCGCTCGGGGTGGACGCCTCGTCCCCGGCCGGCGTCCGCGACGCGCTGGAGCGGGAGCGGGCCCGGGAGGACGCGCTGCCGCCGACCCTCGTCGTCCGCCGCGGGGACGGGAGCGCGACCGGCCCGGTCCTCGCCGAGCTCCGCCGCTACCTCGGGCAGGGCGAGGACGCCGAGGTCGAGATCGAGATCTGCGGCGGCGAGCCGTCCGGGCCGGGGTTCGAGCCGCTGGCGCAGCGGGTCGACGTGCCGTCCGGCTGGCACCGGCTGCGCGTCCGCCGCCTCCGCGACCGGCATCCGGTCCACGTGCAACTGCTGGTGGCGCCCGCGGCGCTCGGGCCGCCGCCGCGCGCCTGGGGGTTCACGGCGCAGCTCTACTCGGTGCGCTCGCGCGCGTCCTGGGGCCTCGGCGACCTGCGCGACCTGGCCGACCTCGCGGCCTGGTCCGGACGGACGCTCGGCGCGGGCTTCGTCCTGGTCAACCCGCTGCACGCGACCGAGCCCGTCCCACCGGTCGGGCCGTCCCCGTACTCGCCCGCGAGCCGCCGCTTCCCCTCGCCGCTCTACCTGCGGGTCGAGGACATGCCCGAGTACGCCGCGCTGCCCGCGGACGACCGGGAGCGGTTCGCGGCGACCGCCGCCGAGCTGCGCGCGGGCACGGGCCCGCTCGACCGGGACGCGGTCTGGGCGGCCAAGCTCGCGGCCTTCGAGACGATGTACCGCGCCCGCCGGGACGCCCCCGACACGGCCTTCGAGGAGTTCCGCCGCCGCGAGGGCCCGGCGCTCGCCCGCTTCGCGACCTGGTGCGCGATCAGCGAGGAGCAGGGGACGTCCGACTGGCGGCGCTGGCCGTCCGCGCTCCGGCGGGCGGGCGACCACGCGGTCGTGGACGATCCGTCCCGGCACGCCCGCGCCCGGTTCCACGAATGGCTCCAGTGGCGGCTGGACGGGCAGCTCGCGGCGGCGCAGCGGGCGGCCCTGGACGCGGGGATGGCGGTCGGGATCGTCCACGACCTGGCGGTCGGCGTCCCGCACGGCAGCGCCGACACGTGGGCCGACGAGTCCCTGTACGCGCCGGGGATCAGCGTCGGCGCGCCGCCGGACGAGTTCAACCAGCGCGGCCAGGACTGGGGCCAGCGGCCGTGGCGCCCGGACGCGCTCGCCCGCGGCGGCTACGCGCCGTTCCGGGAGCTCGCGGCGGCGGCGCTCCGGCACGCGGGCGGCATCCGCCTGGACCACGCCATGCAGGTGTCGCGGCTGTGGTGGGTGCCGGAGGGCGCGTCCCCGGCGGACGGCACCTACGTCCGCTACGACCGCGACGCGCTGCTCGGCTGCCTGACCTGGGAGGCTGAGCGGTTCGGCGCGGTGGTGGTCGGGGAGGACCTCGGCACCGTCGAACAAGGGCTGCGCGACGAGCTGACGAAGCGGGGCGTGTTCGGCACGTCCCTGCTCTGGTTCGAGCGCGACGGGTCGGGGCGTCCGAAACCGGCGGAGCGGTGGCGGGAGGCGTCCCTCGCCACGGTCGGGACGCACGACATGCCGCCCATCAGCGGGTTCGTCCACGGCGACCACATCGACCTGCGCGACCGGCTCGGACTCCTCACCCGCCCCCGCGCGGACGAGGAGGAGGACCACCGCCGCACGCTCTCCGGCTGGCTGGACGTCCTGCACGAGGAGGGCCTGCTGGACGCCGCGCCCGACGAGGTCATGCAAGCCCTCGCGGACGGCTCCACCGCCTACGACGAGCGGATCGTGACGGCGCTCCACGACTTCCTGACCCGCACCCCGGCCCGCCTCGTCGGCATCTCCCTCGCCGACGCCGTGGGGGAGCGCCGCACCCAGAACCAGCCCGGCACCACCGACGAGTACCCGAACTGGCGCGTGCCCCTCGCCGACGCGGACGGGACGCCCGTCCTGTTGGAAGATCTCGAAGCCCGCGCCCTGAACCTCTTCAGCCGAGCGCCGAAGTGATCCGCTTCGTCACGTCGTGGAGGAGCGTGTCGGGACGCAGGTCAGCGGCGGCGATCGCCGAGAACAGCGCGGGCAGGCCGGGCAGCGGATAGGGGTCCTCGTCCGCACCCGCCAGGGCCGCCTTGCCCAGCGGCTGGTGGGCGAGTGACGTGCGGGCCCGCGTCCACGCCGACTGGACCTCCTCCGGCGACGGCACCCCGAAGCCGTGCCCGACCGGTGCGGCGTGCCGCAGTTTGACGAGCGCGCCGTCGGTGAAGTCGGCGGCGAGCCGGCACCGGCCGGCGAGGTCGGCGCGGACGAGGTCGTCCAGCCGGGTCACGACCGTGCAGGGCGTGCGGCAGCGGGCCGCGCAGTCGCCGAGCGCGGCGGCGACCTGGCTGTGCTGGCGGTCCAGGTAGGCGCGCCAGCCCGGCCCCGGCTCCCGCGACACGCGGAGCGTCCGCTCGCAGGCGGCGCGCTCCGGCCGGGTGTGGTCGCACATCCGCGGCGTCCCCGGGTCGACGGGGACGCCGAACCGGCTGCCCTCCCCGTTCACCGCCGCGCCGATCCTGGCCGGGTCGCCGGCGTGCCCGAGGACCGGCTCCCAGGCGAGCATCGGCAGGTACTCGCTGGCGATGTGCACGGCCGCGACCAGCGCCGCCATGTCCCGCCGGGACCAGCGGACCGCGATGACCTCCAGCAGCAGCGAGTACGCGGGCCGCAGGCTGGCGAGCGCCCCGCGCGGCCGCTCCCGCGCCGTCTGCGGCATCCGGCTGGCCCGCGCCCGGTCGAGCAGGACGGACGGGACCTCGCCGACGTCCTCGGGCATGCCGAAGTCCTCGGCGTCGAGGTCGAGGACGCGCTGCCCGAACGCGCAGAGCGCCGCGACCCTGGTGGACCTGCCGGTACGGCCGTCCGCGGCCAGGGCGCCCTGCGTGATCAGGGCCTCCAGGTCGCCGAAGGCGTACCGGCTCGCCAGCGCGGTGAGAACGTCCCGAGCCGTCTTCACATCGACCCCTCCCCATGGCCCCGGCGGTGCCGCCGTCCCCGTGACCATGTAACGATCGCACGGTCACGGGGCACCTGCACAGGGTCATACATACCGGGTCAGGCCGGGTCAGGACGCGGTGGCGTCCTTCGCGCGGGCGCGCAGCGCGCGGGCCACCCCGTCGCGTCCCTCCGACAGCAGCCGGGCGAGCGCGGGCGGCGGCTTCTCGTCGGCCAGGTACGCCTCGGTGCGGTCGATCGTGGACTGCTCGATCACGAGGAACGGGTAGGCGGCCTCGGCGAACGTCTGGGACATGTCGCTGGACCACTCCTTCCACACCCGTCCGACCTCGGCGAAGTACCGGTCGACGTAGGGGACGAGCAGCGCGGCCTGGTCGGGCTCGACGAACCCGCCGAGCGTCGCCCGGTACACCGCGTTCGGCAGGTCGCCGGACACGATCCGGTCCCACGCGGCGGCCTTGGCCTCGGCGGACGGGATCGCCGCCGCGCACGCGGCGGCGTGCCGCTCGCCCGCGGCCGTCCGGTCGCGCTCGTGCTCGGCGTCGATCTCGGCCTGGCCCGCCCGGCCGGTGATGACGAGGCGGCGCAGCAGGGACCAGCGCAGGTCGGTGTCGACGGTGAGCCCGTCGAGGACCTGGGATCCGTCCAGCAGCCCCTGCACGAACGCCAGGTGCTCGTCGGACACCGCCGACGCCGCGAACGCCTGCGTGTAGGCGAGCTGGAAGTCCGAGCCCGCCTCGGCGTCGCGGGCGAGCGCCGACAGCGTGTCCGCGAGCAGCGCGAGGCCCTCCTCGCGCCAGCCCGGGTCGGCGTACTGCTGGACGGCCGTCCGCGCCTGCCGCAGCAGCGTCTGCGTGACCGAGATGTCGGTGACGCCGCTGATGCCCTTCGCGACCAGCCGGATGTAGTCGCGGGTCGCCATCTCGGCGTCGCGGGCCATGTCCCACGCCGCCGACCAGCACAGCGCCCGGGGGAGGCTGTCCTTGATCTCGCCGATGTGCTCGACCAGCGTCCGCTGCGAGTGCTCGTCGAGCCGGATCTTGGCGTAGGTGAGGTCGTCGTCGTTGACCAGGACGAGGTCGGGCCGCTTGCGCCCGACGAGCTGCGGCACCTCGGTGCGGGCGCCGACCACGTCCAGCTCCACCCGCGCACGCCGGACGAGCCCCTCGTCCGCCCGGTCGTAGAGCCCGATGGCGAGGCGGTGCGAACGCAGCGTCGGGTAGTCGGGCTTCGCCTCCTGGAGGACGGTGAACGACGTGAAGTTCCCGTCCGCGTCGACCTCGTACTCCGGGCGCATGGTGTTGACCCCGGCGGTCTCCAGCCACTCCTTCGACCACGCGGCGAGGTCGCGTCCGGACCTCTCCTCCAGCGCGCCCAGCAGGTCCGTCAGGACCGTGTTGCCCCACGCGTGCTGGTCGAAGTAGCTCCGCACGCCCTCCAGGAAGTTGTCGAGGCCGACGTACGCCACGAGCTGCTTCAGCACGGACGCGCCCTTGGCGTAGGTGATCCCGTCGAAGTTCACCTCGACCGCGCGGATGTCGGGGATGTCGGCGGCGATCGGGTGCGTGGACGGCAGCTGGTCCTGCCGGTACGCCCACGCCTTCTCCAGGTTCGCGAACGTCGTCCACGAACCCTTCCACTTCGTGGCCTCCGCCTGGCACAGGACGCTCATGTACGTGGCGAACGACTCGTTCAGCCATAGGTCGTCCCACCAGCGCATGGTGACGAGGTCGCCGAACCACATGTGGGCCATCTCGTGCAGGATCGTCTCGGCGCGGCGCTCGTACGCCGCGTCCGTGACCCTCGAACGGAAGACGTAATCCTCCAGGAAGGTCACCGCCCCCGCGTTCTCCATCGCGCCCGCGTTGAACTCGGGCACGAAGAGCTGGTCGTACTTGCCGAACGGGTACGGGCGGCCGAACACCCGCTCGAAGTATTCGAAGCCCTGGCGGGTCACGTCGACGATCGCGTCCGCGTCGAGGTGCTCGGCGAGCGACGCCCGGCAGTACACGCCGAGCGGGATGGCGGTGCCGTCCGCGCGGCGGTACTCGTCCCGGACGACGTGGTACGGCCCCGCGATGAGCGCCGTGATGTACGTGGAGATCTTCGGGGTGGGCGCGAAGCGCCACGTCCCGCCGCCGGCCGACTCGGCGGCCTCGTTCGTGACGACCTCCCAGTTCTCCGGCGCCTTGACGGTCAGCTCGAAGGTCGCCTTGAGGTCGGGCTGGTCGAAGCAGGTGTACATCCGGTGCGCGTCGGCCGTCTCGAACTGCGTGTAGAGGTAGACGCTGTCGTCGACCGGGTCCACGAACCGGTGCAGGCCCTCACCCGAGCGCGAGTACGCGCAGTCGGCCACGACACGGAGCTCGTTGTCGGCGGCGAGGCCGGGCAGCGGGACGCGCCCCTTCTCGGCGTCGTAGGACGCGGGGTCCAGCGCGTTCCCGTTCAGCGTCACCTCCCGCACGACGGCGCCGTGCAGGTCGATGAACGTCGACGCGCCGGTCTCGGCGCTCCCGAACCGCACCACCGTGGTGGAGCCGAACCGCTCACTGCCCGTCGTCAGGTCCAGTTCGACCGTGTACGACTCGACGGCGAGCAGCCGGGCCCTTTCCCGCGCCTCGTCGCGCGTGAGGTTGCCTGCCACATGAACTCCTCGGTCGGCTTTATCGTCTGGTGCCCCCATGTCTACCAACCGGACGGCGATCCGGCCCGCCCCGCCACGGTCTTGGGGTCCCCTCGCGCGACCGGGAATCAGGACGGGCGACCCCCGGTTGTCGCATTCACGTACCTGGTACAGGCCAAGGAGGCAGACGTTGACGACCGACGAGCGCACGCCGGTGGACTTTTGGTTCGATCCCCTCTGCCCGTGGGCGTGGATCACGTCCCGCTGGATCCTGGAGGTGGAGCGGCAGCGCCCGATCGACGTGCGCTGGCATGTGATGAGCCTCGCCGTCCTCAACGAGGACAAGGACATCCCCGAGGAGTACCGCCGCGGGCTCAAGGACGCGTGGAAGCCGGTGCGCGTCTGCATCGCAGCCGAGCAGAAGTACGGCCCTGAGGTGCTGGGACGCCTCTACACGGAGATGGGCACCCGCCGCCACCACGAGCGGCAGAAGTTCGACCGCGAGTTCCTGGAGGCGTCGCTGACGGCGGCCGGGCTGGACCCGTCGCTCGCCGCGGCGGCCGAGTCGACCGACTTCGACGACGCGGTCCGCGCGTCGCACAAGGACGGCATCGACCGGGTCGGCCAGGAGGTCGGCACCCCGGTGATCGAGGTCGAGGGCCATGCCTTCTTCGGCCCGGTCGTCACCCCGATCCCGCGCGGCGAGGCCGCCGTCAAGCTCTTCGACGGCGTCCTGGCGGTCGCCTCCACCGACGGCTTCTTCGAGCTCAAGCGGACCCGCACCAGGGACCCGATCTTCGACTGACCGGGCGACTGACCGGCCGACTGGCCGGGCGCCCGTCGGAGTGCCGGAGGGTGCCGCCACGGTGACGTAGTTGCGACTTAGTTGCAACTACTAGGGCGATGCCCTCAAACTGGTCCTATCGAAAACGGGTAGGGGCGGTGAAGCATGCACGTACCGGACGGATTCATCGATGCGCCGGTGTCGGTCGCGACCGGTGCGGTCGCGGTCGTCGGGGTGGGGATCGCGCTGCGCGGCGCCAGGCGGGAGCTGGACGACCGCACGGCGCCGCTCGCCGGGCTGACCGCCGCGTTCGTGTTCGCCGCGCAGATGCTCAACTTCCCGGTCGCGTCCGGGACGAGCGGGCATCTGCTCGGCGGGACGCTCGCCGCGATCCTCGTCGGGCCCTACACGGGCATCCTGTGCGTGTCGGTCGTCCTGCTCATGCAGGCGCTCCTGTTCGCGGACGGCGGCCTCACCGCGCTCGGCGTCAACATCACCACGATGGCGCTGGCCACGGTCATCGTCGGGTACGGGCTGTTCCGGCTGCTGGTGCGCGTGCTGCCGAAGACGCGGGCCGCGGCGGCCGGGGCGTCGTTCGCCGCCGCCGTCGTCTCGGTCCCCGCCGCCGCCGTCATGTTCACGCTGATCTACGCCCTCGGCGGGACGGCGGACGTGTCGATCGGCAAGGTCGCCACCGCGATGATCGGCGTGCACGTGCTGATCGGCATCGGCGAGGCGCTGATCACGGCGGTGACGGTGTCGAGCGTGCTCGCCGTCCGGCCCGACCTCGTGTACGGGGCGCGCGACCTGATCAAGCCGCTGGAGCTGCGCACCGCGGGACGTCCCGCCGGTTCCGCCGACGGGCCGGCCGAGCCGTCCCGGGTCTGAGAGGAGCGTTCCGATGACCACCAAGAGGTTCTTCGCGGGGTTCCTGATCGTCTCGCTCATCCTCGCCGGGATCGTCAGCTACTACGCCAGCGGCAACCCGGACGGGCTGGAGAAGGTCGCGGCCGACAAGGGCATCTCCGCCAAGGAGAAGGACCACTCCCTCAAGGACTCGCCGCTCGGCGACTACGGCGTCAAGGGCGTCGACGACGCGCGGCTGTCGGGCGGGCTGTCCGGCGTGATCGGCGTCGGGGCCGTCCTGCTGGTCGGCGGGGGGCTGTTCTGGGCCGTCCGGCGGCGCGGGGGCGCCGCCGCTCCGGAGCCGGCTAAGGCGTCGGCCGAACCGTCCCGGAAGGGCTGATGGGCGCCGGGCACGCGCACCGGCTGTACGTGCCCGGAGACTCGCCGGTGCACCGCCTGCCGCCGCAGTGCAAGATCGTCGCCGTTCTCGCGTTCGTGCTGCTGGTCGTGGCCACGCCCCGGGAGGGCATCTGGGCGTTCGGCCTGTACGCGGTGCTGCTCGCGGTCGTCGCCGCGACCGCCCGCGTCCCCTTCCTGACGGTCGCGCGCCGCATCGTGATCGAGGTGCCGTTCGTCGCGTTCGCGTTCCTCATGCCCTTCGTCGCGAACGGCGAGAAGATCGGCGTCCTGGGGCTGCGGCTCAGCGAGAGCGGGCTGTGGGGCGCCTGGAACATCCTCGCCAAGGGGACGCTCGGCGTCGTCGCGTCGATCCTGCTCGCCGCCACCACCGAGCCCCGGCTGCTGCTCCTCGGCATCGAGCGGCTGCGGATGCCGCAGCTCATCACGCAGATCGCGACGTTCATGCTGCGCTACGGCGACGTCGTCACCGCCGAGCTCGGCCGGATGAAGGTCGCGCGGGCGTCCCGCGGCTTCGAGGCCCGCGACGTCCGCGCCACGCGGGTGCTCGCGAAGTCGATCGGCGCGCTGTTCCTGCGCTCGTACGAGCGGGGCGAGCGCGTCCACCTCGCCATGGTGAGCCGCGGCTACGACGGGCGGATGCCCGTGACGCACGACGTCGGCGCGTCCGCCGTCCAGTGGACGGCCGCCGCCGCGCTGCCCCTCGCCGCCGCCCTCGTGACGCTGGCTGCTTGGATGGTGCCATGACCGCGCAAGCGCCGCCGTCGCTGGAGGTGACGGGCCTCGCCTACGCCTATCCCGACGGCACGCAGGCGCTCTACGGCGTCGACCTGACGGTCGGGCGCGGCGAGCGCGTCGCCCTCCTCGGGCCGAACGGGGCCGGGAAGACGACGCTCGTCCTGCACCTGAACGGCATCCTGCACGGCGGCCTCGGCGGGGTGCGGGTCGGCGGCCTGCCCGTCGACCCGAAGGACAAGAAGGCGCTGCGGGAGATCCGCCGCCGCGTCGGCATCGTCTTCCAGGACCCCGACGACCAGCTCTTCATGCCGACCGTCCGGGAGGACGTCGGGTTCGGCCCCGCGAACCTCGGCCTGCGCGGCCCCGAGCTGGACCGCCGGGTCCGCGACGCGCTGACCCGCGTCGGCATGCTGGACGTCGCCGACCGCCCGCCGCAGCACCTGTCGTTCGGGCAGCGCCGCCGCGTCGCCGTCGCGACCGTCCTCGCGATGGAGCCGGAGATCCTCGTGCTGGACGAGCCGTCCTCCAACCTCGACCCGGCGAGCCGCCGCGAGCTGGCCGAGATCCTCCTCGGCCTGGACGTGACCGTCCTGATGGTCACGCACGACCTGCCGTACGCGGCCGAGCTGTGCCCGCGCTCGGTGATCCTGTCCGGCGGCGTCATCGCCGCGGACCGTCCGACCCGGGACCTGCTGACCGACGCCGACCTGCTCGCCGAGCACCGGCTCGAACTGCCGTTCGGCTTCGACCCGGCGGCCGCCGTCCGCTGATCCCGGGGGACGGTCGCGATCAGCAGACGACCTCCCTGTTCACGACGTCGCCGGTGTCGCGGACGACGACCGCGCGGCCGCCCCGCAGATCGAGCCACTGCGTCGCGCCGCCGGTGCTGAGCAGGAGGTAGCGGCCGTCGCCGGTGCGGCAGGAGACGCTGAACGCCGCCCGCTCCAGCAGCGTGGCGGTGACCGCCCCGGTGGTGGGGGACACCTCCAGGAGCCTGGCGCGGGACGCCTGCTCCGATTCCACGAGCAGGACGCCGCCCTCGATCCTCAGCCAGAGGTTCTTCACCTCGTCCAGCGGGCCGGGGATGGACACGACGCGCCGGCTCCGGACGCTCAGGTCCCCGGCGGGGGCGCCCGTGTCCAGCATCCGGATGCCGTCGCCGGCCGGTGTGGAGAACCACGCGAAGGCGAGTCCGCGGCCGTCCGCGCTCAGGGACAGGTACTCGGCGTGCCCCGTCAGGTCCCAGGCCGTGCGCTGCCCGCTCGCGACGTTCTGCACGTTCACGCGGACGCTCGGACGCTCCGGCCCCCTGCTCGTGTCGACCGTGAACGCCAGCGTGCCGGCGTCCGCGGAGGCCGTCAGCCGCCCGACCGACCCGCCGGGCAGGTCGCCGCCGGGCAGCGGGGCGAGCACCGCGACGCGGCCCCGGTCGTCGATGCGCAGGCGGTACAGGCGGTCCGGTCCCCGCTCGCCGTCGTCGGGGGTGGCCAGCAGGAAGAAGGTCCGGTTGTCGGCGGTGCCCGCCGCCCCCGACCAGCGCCCCGCACCGCGCGGGGTGGACACCCGCTGGAGCGTGCGCCCGGAGTACGGGTCGACGATCCGGACCTGGTCGTGGACGTCCGGGCCCTCGGAGGGGGGCAGCGCGAGCAGGTAGCGCGTCGCCGCCGACACCGGGCGCGTGTCCGGAGCTTGATCGTTCTGCCTGGTCACCAGCACGGCCCCCGTCACGACCATGACGACCATGAGCACGGCGGCGACCGGCGCCCAGTGGCGGGCCGCGCGGCGGGGGCGGGACGTCCCGGCCTCCGGCGCCGACAGCGGCCTGAGGTCCTCGGGCCGCACCGTCGCGACGGCGGCGTCGATCGCCCGGCCGAGCCGCTCCTCGATCTCGTTCACTGTTCCTCCCCCAACCTGGCGGCGAGCGCGGCCAGCGCCCGCGACGACGTCGACTTCACGGTGCCGCGGGAGATCCCGGCGGCCTCGGCGATCTGGGCCTCGTCCAGGCCGAGGTAGAACCGCAGGACGAGGACCTCGCGCTGGCGGTCCGGCAGCGCCCGCAGGGCGGCCAGCACCTCGCGGTGCTCCTCGCCGAGCAGCGCGGCGGACTCGGCCGACCAGACGGGCGGCTCGTAGTGGCGGTGCAGCCGGCCCGCGAGCTTGCGCCGCCGCAGGACGGTGCGGCACTTGTTGATCACGGCCCGGCGCGCGTAGGGCAGCATCCGGTCGTGGTCGCGCAGCCGCTCCAGCCGGGCGTGCATGGCGGCGAACACGTCCTGGACGACGTCCTCGGCCGTCGGCCGGTCGCCGACGACGAGCAGCGCCAGCCGGACGAGGGACACGTGATGGTCCGCGAACAGCGCGGTGAGCATGGCCGCCGGATCGTCCCCACCGCCGGGACCGCCGCCGCGGGCTACCGCTTCTTCTGTTTCCACGTCTATGACACCCGCCAGGCCGTGCCGAGGTTGCTCGCCGTGGCGAATTCGTCCCCGGCCCGCGTCCCGGGCTCGCCCCGGCGTTGGACGCGGCGAGCGGAACCGGCCTGTTCACAGGGCTCGGGTCGCCTCGCACGGCGTTCGCCGCGGGTGCTCGCGCCGGGTGAATTTTCGGTTCGGGGTTTCCGCTTGCGCGCGGACTCCCGGCCTTGCCAGACTCGTGACCCCGAAGGAACAACGGTTACGGTTTTCATTTCCGAAATGGGGCTTTCGTGAAGGTTGCGTTCGTGGGCAAGGGCGGCAGCGGCAAGACCACCCTGTCGTCGCTGTTCGTCCGGCGGCTCGCCGGGCGCGGACTTCCCGTGGTGGCCGTCGACGCCGACATCAACCAGCATCTCGGCGTCGCGCTCGGCCTGGACGAGGACCGCGCCGCCAAGGTGCCCGCCCTGGGCGACCGGCTCACCGAGATCAAGGAGTACCTGCGCGGCGACAACCCGCGCGTCTCCGCGGCGTCCACCATGGTCAAGACGACCCCGCCGGGCGCGGGCTCGCGGCTGCTGCGCTTCCGCGGGGACGACCCGATCCACGCGGCGGGCCAGGAGGTCGACGGCGTCACGCTGCTCGCCACCGGGCCGTTCAACGACGACGACCTCGGCGTCGCCTGCTACCACTCCAAGACGGGCGCGGTCGAGCTGTACCTCAACCACCTCGTCGACGGCCCCGGCGAGTACGTCGTCGTCGACATGACCGCGGGCGCCGACACGTTCGCGTCCGGGCTGTTCACGCGGTTCGACCTGATGTTCCTGGTCGCCGAGCCCACCCGCAAGGGAGTCGGCGTCTACCGGCAGTACACCGAGTACGCCCGCGACTACGACGTCGCCATCCGCGTCGTCGGCAACAAGGTCCAGACCGAGGACGACGTCGCCTACCTCCGCGACCACGTCGGGGACGACCTGCTGACGTGGGTCGGGCAGTCGGCCGCCGTCCGCGCCGTGGAGCAGGGCCGGGGCGGCGTCGCCCTGGAGGACACCAACACCGCCGCCCTCGACCGCATGCGCGCCGAGGTGGACGCCCGCGTCAAGGACTGGGACAAGTACCAGCGCCAGGCCGTCGAGTTCCACGTCAAGAACGCGCGGAGCTGGGCGAACCGCGCGACGGGCGAGAACCTCGAGGCGCAGGTCGATCCGGGGTTCCGGTTTCCGGTCGCCTACGCGGGGTGACGAACGCCTACCGGCGGCGGGTGATCAGCACTACCCTTCGACCATGACGATGCGCCGGATCCTCATGATGGCGGGCGGCGCCGTGCTCCCCGTCGCCGTCTTCGCCCTCCTCTTCGACAACCAGTGGGTCGTCGACGCCATCCGGGACAGCGACTTCAGGTACAACGAGGGCATCGGCCCGCTCGTCTCATGGTCGCACGCGCTGGCTTGGCGGTTCACCCCGGGCGACGGCTCGAAGTGGACGTTCGTCCTCGCCGTCGACTTCACCACCCTGCTGTTCTTCGTCCTGCTGGCGGCGCTCGTCGCGGCGGCCGCCCGGTTCCTCGACGTGAACCGCGGCCCGCTCGGCGCGCTGATCGTCGGCTGGTGGGCCGCGATCGTCGCGGCCGGGATCGCCGGGCTCGTGTTCGGCCCCCTGCTGTACTGGACGCTCGACCTCCGGTCCGCGTCGGAGGCGATCTTCTCGTCCATCAGCCAGGGCGTCTCGTCCGGCTTCGCGTTCGGCTGGATCGCCGGGCTCGGCGCGGTGGGCGGCTTCCTCATGTCCCGGCCGCGGACGCCGGGCGTCCAGCAGCCGTACGGGGGCGGCGGGCAGGCGTACGGCATGCAGCCGGGAATGCAGCCGGGAACGCAGCTGGGCGTCCAGCAGCCGCAGCAGCCGTACGGCGGGCAGCAGCCGTACGTCCCGCAGCAGATGCACCAGCAGCCCATGCCGCAGCAGGCGCCGCCTCAGCAGATGCAGCCGCAGCAGCCGATGCCACCGCAGCAGCCGATGCAGCCGCATCCGTCGGCGGTGCCGTACGTCCCGCCGCAGGGCCAGGGGCAGCAGCCGCCGTGGGGCGCCGCGCCCGTGCCGCCGCAGCAGCAGCCGGGAGCGCCCGCGCCGCAGCAGTTCGGGGCGCCGCCCGTCCCGCCGCAGCAGCCCGCCCAGCCCATCGCTCAGCCCGCCCAGCCCGCCGTGCCGTCCGCTCCGCAGGCGCCCGCGCCGGAGCCCGCGGCGGACGATGAGGAGCCGCCGGAGCCCGAGAACGCGGCCGAGCGCGACGACGCCCCCGCCGACCCGCCCGAGGACACCCCGGAGCGGGACGACGACGACCTCGACCTCGCCGACCGCACCCGGATCGACCGCCAGCGCGACGAGTAGGCCGAGGAGCCGTCGGCGCCCGTCAGTCTTCGTCAGTCTTCGTTGGGCAGCGGTGGGAGGTCGCCGGTCCGCTCGTAGTCGGAGAGCATGTCGATCCGGCGGGTGTGCCGCGACTCGCCGGAGTACGCGGTGCCGAGGAAGAGCTCCAGGAACCGGGTCGCGGTCGCCAGGTCGTGCTGCCGGGCGCCGATGCTGATGACGTTCGCGTCGTTGTGCTCGCGGGCGAGCCGCGCGGTGTCCTCGTTCCAGACCAGCGCGGCGCGGACGCCCTTCACCTTGTTGGCCGCGATCGCCTCGCCGTTCCCGGAGCCGCCGATCACGACGCCGAACGTGCCGGGCTCCGCGGCCGTCCGCGCGGCGGCGCGCAGGACGAACGGCGGGTAGTCGTCCACGGCGTCGTACTCGAACGCGCCGCAGTCGACGGCCTCGTGCCCGTTCTCCTTCAGCCAGGAGACCAGGTGCTCCTTCAGCTCGAAGCCTGCATGGTCGGTTCCCAGAAACACGCGCATGGGCCCGATTGTGGCAGGCTCCGGCGCCCGGCGGCGCGCCGGGGCTAGGACCCGTCCGCGGACGGCTTCCGGGGCGCGCCGCCGCGTTTGCCGAGGCGGCGCCGCTCGTTCTTGGCGGCCTTCGTCCGCCGTGCGGCTCCCGCCGCCGAGTCCGCGGGCGCGGGCGGCTGCGAAACGGGCTGCGGCGGCCCCTCGCCCTCCGGTCTCGGCCGGGAGACGTCCCGCGCGCGCATCGCCGCGTCCACCGTGATCCGCATGCCCGGCTGTCCCATGTGCCGCTCCCTCGAAGAACGCAGGTAATCAGGATCATAGGAGGCTGGACCGTTGCAAGGCCCCGCCGGTGCCTCGGATGCGGGCCCCCGGACGTGTTTGGTCGGTACAGTGCCGGAGTAATGCTGCAACGACTGGTGCATTTCCTTCCGCCGAGGCTGCGGGCCGCGCTGCGCAGGATCCCGATCCTGGTGGCGCTGTACCGCTGGCTCCGGAGGGGCAAGCTCACCAGGGAGCGGTACATGTTCGCCGGGCTGGCGGCCGCCGCGATCGCGATCGGGCTCGCCACCTCCAGCGACTCGCGCGGCCTCGCCCCGTCCGGCGCGCTGGTGCTGATCGTGCTCGGCGGCGGGCTGCTGCTGAAGGTCCGCGCCCTGCTGGCGCTGCTCGGCGTCGTCGTGGCGATGGCGGCCTACAACGCCTCGCAGGACGTCGCCGCGATGGGCCCCGGCATGATCGCCACACTGACGATCACGGCGGTGCTCGCGCTCAGCCTCGCCCGGACGCGGCAGAAGCTCGGCGTCCAGGGGCTGCGCGGCGACTCGATGCTGCTGGAGCTGCGCGACCGGTTGAAGCGCCAGGGCGAGCTGCCCGAGCTGCCGGACGGCTGGGGTTCGCAGGTCGTCCTGCTGCAGGCGGGCGGGTCGTCGTTCGGCGGTGACTTCGTCGTGTCGACCTGCGACGGCGGGACGCTTGAGGTGGCGCTCGTCGACGTGTCCGGGAAGGGCACCGACGCCGGTACACGAGCGCTCATGCTGTCCGGTGCGTTCGGGGGACTGCTTGGATCGGTCCAGCCTGATCGGTTCCTGCCCGCGTGCAACGTCTACCTCCAGCGCCAGCGGTGGGACGAGGGCTTCGTCACGGCCGTCCACGTCGTGGTCGACCTCAAGACCGGCGAGTACACGGTGGAGTCGGCGGGCCATCCGCCCGCCGTGCAGTTCGACGCGGGCAGCGGCGTCTGGCAGGTCAGCTCGGCCAAGGGCGTGGTGCTCGGCGTCGTCCCGGACCTGCGGTGCGTCCCCGAGCACGGGACGCTCCGCCCCGGCGACGCCCTGCTCCTCTACACCGACGGGCTGGTCGAGTCGCCGGGCAGCGACCTCGACGCGGGCATCGACCGGCTGCTCGGCGAGGCGGAGCGGCTCGTCCCGCAGGGCTTCGGCAGCGGCGCCCGGGAGCTGGTCGAGACGATGGCGGCGGCCCGCGACGACGACTGCGCCCTCGTCGTGATCTGGCGCACCTGACTCGCCGCCGGCCCGCCCGCCACCGACCCGCCCGCCACCGGGCGGCCCGTTAGCGGCGGGCCCGCCGGACGAGCCTGGCCTGGGCGCGGCCGACGATGATGGCCCCGATCAGCACGGTCCCCGCGGCGGCGCCGAGGCCCGCGAGCAGCCGCGTCCGGGGCGACGGCCCGGTCACCGCCCACCCGAGCGGCGTGAACGCCTTGGTCGGCGTCTCCACCGGATCGGCGGCGAGACGCGGCGGAACGTGCGGCGGCGGGGACGGCGCCGGGCGCGGCCGGCGCGGCACGGCGATCTCCACCCCGCCCGCCGCCACGGCCGCCGCGGGAGCCGGACGCGCGGCCGCCCCGACGCCGACCGGCGGCTGCGCGACGAGCGCGAGCAGCAGCTCCGACGCGGGCGGACGGTCCGCCGGGTCCCGCGCCAGCGCCCACCGCACCGCCGGGACGAGCGGCTCCGGCAGCCCGGACAGGTCCGGCTCGTCGGCCCCGGTGCGCAGGGTGGCCGGGTCGCCGCCGATGGGCATGCGGCCCGTCCCGGCGTGGGCGATGAGGCAGCCCCAGGCGAACACGTCGGCGGCCGAGGTCGCGGGCCCGCCGATGAGGACCTCGGGGGCCATCCAGCCGGGCGTGCCGAGGACCTTGCCGGTCGCCGCGGTCGCGCCGGGCATGTCCTGGCTCCGCGCGATCCCGAAGTCGATCACCCGGCACCCCGACAGTGTGAGCATCACGTTGGCGGGCTTGAGGTCGCGGTGCACGAGCCCGGCGGCGTGGATCGCGGCGAGCGCGGACGCGACGCCGACGGCGACGCCGTGCAGGTCGGCGGCGGGCAGCGGGCCGTCGTCGACGAGCCGGTCGTGCAGCGAGATGCCGCCCACGTACTCGGTGACGAGGTAGGGGCGGCCGTCCTCCTCGCCGTGCGCGAGGACTCGCGCCGTGCAGAACGACGCGACGCGCCCGGCGAGGTACGCCTCGTCCTTGAAGCGGCGGCGGTAGGACGGGTCGCCCGCGAGGTGCGGATGGATGGTCTTCACAGCGACGCGCCCGCCGGACACCGGGTCGGCGCCGAGGTACACGGTCCCCATGCCGCCGGTTCCGAGGCGGCCGAGCAGTGTGTGGCCGCCGACCTCGCGCGGGTCGGCGGGTTCGAGCGGCCTGATGTCTCCGTCCATGCCCGCTCCCGTAGCTCCGTTCCCGAGGTTCGTTTCCGAGGTCTCCGCGTCCCCGGGGCTTTCGGCTCCGGCGTTCCCGCGGTCTCTGGGGTCTCCGCGGGCAACCGGTGTCTCACCCGCAGTCCCGTCCATCCCCGTTCGGCGGCGGATTATGGCGTGATCTTCCAGGAAGTGCGCGGGCCGTGCCGTGGAACGCGCCATCCGCAGGGGCGACGGATCGTCCGGATACGTGAACGTCATGCCGTCGCCGCGCCCTGTGCACCTGGAGGCCGATCGGGACGTCCGCCCAGCGTGCGGCCATGTTTCGGCGGGCAATGACCAGGTAACAACCAGTTCTGCGTTCAACCCCCCAGGCGCTGGACGCGCGCGGCGCCCGGCGCCGCGTGCGGGCCGCGCGTGCCGGAAGGGGGAGGGCGCCGGGGTGCGGAGATTCCGGGGCGTGCTGACGCCGTCGCGCTGGTCGCTGCGGACTCGCGTGACCGCCGCCGCGACCCTCGTCGTGGCGCTCCTCCTCACGGTCGGCGCCGTGATCTTCTACCAGGCCGTCCGGGGCGTCGTGTACGGCGGGCTGCACGAGCGCGGCGACTTCGTCGTCACGGACGTGAGCACGCTCGTGCACAGCACCGACCCGCACGGGACGCTGCCCGTCCAGGACACCGAGTTCACCCTCCTCCAGGTGGTGAGCGCGGACGGCGCGCTCGTCGCGTCGAGCGACTCGCTGAGCGGGCACGGGCCCCTGGACGTCCCGCCGCCGAGCAGGCCGGGGCATCCCGAGTCCCGCACGATCGACATCCCGGGCAAGGGCGCGGTGTACGTCGTCTCCGAGAAGGTGAGCTCTCCCGGCGGCTGGCGGATCGTGCACGTGGGCGCGCCCAGCACGCTGTTCGTCCGCTACCGGGGCCTGCTCGCCGGGCTGCTCGCGGGGCTGGTGGTGATCGCGACGGTCGCGCTCGCCTGGATCGTGTCGCTGTCGGTGCGGCATGCGCTGCGCCCGGTGCGGGTGATGAGCGGCGAGCTGACCGAGATCACCGGGCGCGGCGCGGGCCGCCGGGTCACCGTGCCGGGCCCGAAGGACGAGGTGTCCGAGCTGGCGGAGTCGGTGAACGTGACGCTCGGCAGGCTGGAGGCCGTCCTGACCCGGCAGCGCGGCTTCGTCGCGGACGTCTCGCACGAGCTGCGCAGCCCGCTGACCGGCCTCCGCGCGCAGCTCGAACTGGCCCTCGAACATCCCGAGGACGAGGACTGGCCCGCCGTCGCCCGCGCCGCGCTCGCCGACGCCGACCGGCTCCAGGGGATCGTCAGCGACCTGCTGATCCTCGCCAAGCTCGGCGCGGGTGTGAGCGTCTCGCGGGAGCGGGTCGACCTCGGCGAGCTGGTCCGGGCGGAGACGGGGCGGCGGCCCCGGCGCGTCCCGATCGAGGTGGGCGCGCCCGACGGGATCATGGTGAGCGCCACCCCGCACCATCTCGTCCGGCTGCTGACGAACCTGCTCGACAACGCCGAGCGGCACGCCGCGTCGCGGGTGTGGGTGACGGTCGCGGTGGACGGGGGCGACGCCGTCCTGGAGATCCTGGACGACGGCGCCGGCATCGCCCCCGAGGACCGCGAGCGCGTCTTCTGGCGGTTCCAGCGGCTCGAAGAGGGCCGCGGGCGCGACCCGGGCGGCACCGGGCTCGGCCTGACGATCTCCCGCGACATCGCCCGCGCGCACGGCGGGACGCTCGTCGCCGCCGAGAGCGGCAAGGGGGCGCGGTTCGTCCTGCGCATCCCGCTCGACGACGACTGAGCCCGAGCGCCGGGTCAGGCGAGCGGCGGGCGGCGCGTCCCGTGCCGGGTGGCCTGCTCGAAGGCGTGCCCGATCCGGAGGACGTCGAGGTCCGCCCGGTGCGGGCCGACGATCTGGAGCCCGACCGGGAGGCCGTCCCCGGTGAACCCGGCGGGCACCGACAGCGCGGGGCAGCCGGTCGCCGAGACGAGGAAGCACGACCGCATCCATTCGAGGTAGTCGGGCATGGGCTGCCCGGCGACCTCGTCCGGGTACTCGATCTCGGCGTCGAACGGCGGGACCTGGCTGACCGGGAGGAGGAGCGCGTCGTACCGTCCGAAGAACTCCCGGACACGGTGGAAGAGCGCCGTGTGCAGGGCTTCGGCGCGTCCGACGTCGGGGCCGGAGAGGGCGCGTCCCGCCTCGATGTTGGCGGCGAGGGACGGTTTGAAGTCGGCGCGCCGCTCGTCCAGGAGGGGGCCTAGGGCGACGTCCCAGTGCCAGGCGCGGAGCGTCCGGAAGACCTCGTCCGCGCCGGACAGGTCGGGGCACGCCTCCTCGACCGCGCAGCCCAGCTCCTCGAACACCTTCACGGCCGGTTCCAGGACGCCCGTCACGGCGGAGTCGACGGGGACCGTCCCGCCGAAGTCGGGGGACCAGGCGACGCGCAGCCCGGCGAGGTCGCGGCCGAGCGGGACGGCGAACGCCGAGCCCGGCGTCTCCAGCGCGATCGGGCTGCGCGGGTCCGGGCCCGCGAGGACGGACAGCAGCAGCGCCGCGTCGGCCACGGTCCGCGCCATCGGGCCCTGCACGCCCATCGTCGCCCATCCGGCGGGCACCGGCCAGGACGGCACTCGTCCCGGCGACGGGCGGAACCCGACGACGTTGCAGAACGACGCGGGGTTGCGCAGCGAGCCGCCCATGTCGCTGCCGTCCGCGATCGGGTGCATGCCGCAGGCCAGCGCGGCCGCCGCCCCGCCGCTGCTCCCGCCCGCCGACCGCGACGGGTCGTACGGGTTGCGGGTCACGCCGAAGATCGGGTTGAACGTGTGCGAACCGGCGGCGAACTCCGGCACGTTGGTCTTGCCGAGCGTGATCGCCCCGGCGGCGCGGATCCGCTCGACGACGAGGTCGTCGGCGGCCGGGACGTGGTCGGCGAAGATCGGCGAGCCGGACGTCGTGCGGATCCCGGCGGTGGCGTGGGTGTCCTTGTGCGCGACGGGCAGGCCGTGCAGCGGGCCGGGGTCGGCGCCGCGGGCGAGCTGCTCGTCGGCGTCCCGCGCCTGGTCGAGCGCGCGTTCGGCGACCAGCGTGACGATCGCGTTGACCTGCGGGTTCGTCCGCTCGATCTGGTCGAGATGCGCCTGGACGACCTCCCGCGCGGACAGTTCGCGCGCCCGGATCCGGCGGGCCAGCTCACGGGCGGACGCGAAGCGGATCTCCGCGTTGATCTCTTCGGACACGGCGACGTCCCTTCTGCCACGGTGCCTCCAGTGTCCACCCCGGACGGCCCCTGACCAGCCCTCACGGTCATGATGGAGCACGTGACGGAACGGGTCGGCGCGACCGGGCTGCTGCGCCGCGTGCTCGACGGCGGCCGGTGGACGTCCTGGGACGTCCCGCCCCGCGCCGGGCCCGAGCCCGGCTCGCCCTACGGCCGGGACCTCGCCGCCGCCCGCGAGCGCAGCGGCTGCGACGAGGCCGTCCGCACCGGGGAGGGGCGGCTGCGCGGCCGCCGCGTCGCGTTCGTCGTGTCGGAGTTCCGCTTCCTCGCCGGGTCGATCGGCCTCGCCACCGCCGACCGGATCGTCGCCGCCGTCGAGCGCGCCACCGCCGAGCGGCTGCCGCTGCTCGCCGCGCCGTCGTCCGGCGGGACCCGCATGCAGGAGGGCACGGCCGCGTTCGTGCAGATGGCGCGCATCACCGCCGCCGTGGCGGCGCACCGCGCGGCGGGGCTGCCCTACCTCGTCTACCTGCGGCATCCGACGACCGGGGGAGTGTTCGCGTCCTGGGGGTCGCTCGGGCACGTCACGGCGGCAGAGCCGGGCGCGCTGATCGGGTTCCTCGGGCCGCGCGTGTACGAGGGCCTGCGCGGCGAGCCGTTCCCGCCGGGCGTGCAGGTCGCCGAGAACCTCGCCGCCAAGGGGCTGCTGGACGCCGTGGTCGGCGTCGACGACCTGGCCGAGGTGGCGGCCCGCGCGCTGGACGTCCTGTGCGGCGCCCCGCCGCCCGCCGCCCCGCCCGTGCCGCTCGTCCCGGCCGCCGTGCCGGAGACGGCGGCGTGGGAGTCGATCGAGCGGTCGCGGCGGCCGGGCCGTCCGGGCGTCCGCGACCTGCTGCGGCACGGCGCGGCGGACGTCACGCCCCTGTCGGGCACCGGCCAGGGGGAGGCCGACCGGGGGATCGTCCTCGCGCTCGCCCGGTTCGGCGCGGCGCCGTGCGTCCTCGTCGGCCAGGACCGGGTCGGCCGGCGCGCCGGGAACCCGCTCGGCCCGGCCGGGCTGCGGGTCGCGCGGCGCGGCATGCGGCTCGCCGCCGGGCTGGGCCTGCCGCTCGTCACCGTCGTGGACACGCCGGGCGCCGCGCTGTCCGCCGAGGCGGAGGAGGGCGGCCTCGCCGGGGAGATAGCGCGCTGCCTCGCCGACCTGATCACGCTGCCCGCGCCGACGCTCTGCCTGCTGCTCGGCGAGGGGGCGGGCGGCGCGGCGCTCGCCCTGCTGCCCGCCGACCGGGTGCTCGTGGCGCGGCACGGCTGGCTGGCGCCGCTGCCGCCGGAGGGGGCGTCGCTGATCGTCCACCGGACCCCGGCCCGCGCGGACGAGCTGGCGGCGGCGCAGGGCGTCCGGTCGGCGGACCTGCTCCGCGACGGGTTCGCCGACGTCCTCGTGGACGAGCGTCCTGACGCCGCCGACGAGCCGGAGGCGTTCTGCCGCCGCGCGGCCGCCGCCGTCGGACGCGAGCTGGCGGGCCTCGCGCCCGGCACGGCGGCGTCCCGGCAGGCGCGCTACCGTGCGGGCCCATGACCGAATCCGCCACGCGCGAGGCGTATGACGCCGTCGCCCAGCTCTACGCCGACACCTTCCGCGACGCCCTCGCCGACATGACGCTCGACCGCGCCATGCTCATGGCGTTCGCCGACCTGGTCCGGGGCCTCGGCCCCGTCGCCGACCTCGGCTGCGGGCCGGGGCGGCTGACCGGCCACCTGGTGTCGCTCGGACTGGACGCGTTCGGCGTCGACCTGTCCCCGGAGATGATCGAGCTGGCCCGCGCCGAGCACCCCGGCCTGCGCTTCGACGTGGGGACGATGGCGTCGCTCGACCTCGCGGACGAGAGCGTCGGCGGCGTCCTCGCCTGGTACTCGACGATCCACGTCGCCCCCGACGACCTGCCGCGGATCTTCGCCGAGCTGTACCGGGTGCTCGTCCCCGGCGGGCACCTGCTGATCGGGTTCCAGTCCTGCGACGGGGACGAACCGGTCCCGCACGACCACCGGGTCGCGCGGGCCTACCTCTGGCCGCTGGAGCCGATGGCCGCCCTGCTCGCCGAGACGGGCCTCGTGGAGGTGTGCCGCGTCGGCCGCGCGGCCCTGGAGGGCGAGCGCGTCCCCTCGGGCCACCTCATATTCCGCAAGCCTTGAGCGCGGGGGCGCGGCCTCGCCGCGCCCTCCCGCCGCTCCCCGTTCCGGGTGGCCCCGATTCGGGGACGATTCGGAGTGAAGCGGCCACCGTACGCATCGCGGCGAATCCGTACGGGAAAGGTCGTTTGGGGGCTTACGATTTGGTCCGGGAGGGGTGCCGTGCGCGCGTTGCTGCTACAACATGATCATGTGTCGCCGTCCGGGCCGGTCGGGGAGCGGCTGGTCCATCACGGGTACGAGGTCGCCGAGCTGATGGTGGTGCCCGAGGAGCGGCAGCACGCACCGGGCGTGACCTTCGACTTCCCCGACCCGGCGGAGTGGGATCTGATCGTCCCGATGGGCGCGCCCTGGTCGGTGTACGACCCGGCCGTCGCGTCGTGGGTCGAGCCCGAGTTGCGGATGCTCGCCGCCGCGCACCGCGCCGGAGTCCCGGTCTTCGGGGTCTGCTTCGGCGGCCAGGCGCTCGCGGCGGCGCTCGGCGGGGCCGTGGAACGGTCTCCGAGCCCAGAGATGGGCTGGGTGGACGTCGAAACGGACGACCCCTCGATCGTCGGCCCCGGTCCCTGGTTCCAGTTCCACTTCGACCGGTGGGTGCTGCCGCCGGGCGCCGTGGAGGTCGCGCGCAGCGCCGTCTCCTCGCAGGCGTTCGTCCTCGGACGCTCCATGGGCGTGCAGTTCCACCCCGAGATCACGGCCGAGGAGTTCGGGCTCTGGTCGGCGCACGGCGCCGCCGCGCTGATGCGCGCAAGGGGCATCGACCCCGACGCGGTGCTGGCGTCGGTTCAGCGGGACGAGGCCGAATCGACCCGCCGCACCTTCGCCCTCATCGACGCCTTCCTTGAGCGGACGAACGGGCAGACGCCTGAACAAGGGCGCTGAACAGCGCCTGCTGTGTCCGGTCGGTGGCGGCCGTGTCCTCGGGATGCCATTGGACGGCCAGGAACCAATGCCCCGGTTCCGCCAGTTCCGCGCCCTCGATCGTCCCGTCGAACCCGAACGCCGTCGGGGTCAGGGCGGGGGCCAGGGTCGCTATCGACTGGTGGTGATAGCAGGAGGCGGCGGTCTCCTCGGTGTCGAGGGTCTTGGCCAGAAGGGTGCCGGGCTTCACGTTCACCGAATGCACCTTGTGGCGGTGGTCTCGCGGCATGTGCTGGTTGAGCGTCCCGCCGAGAACGGTGTTGACGATTTGCAGTCCCCGGCAGATCGCGAGGGTCGGGACGCCCGCCTCCAGGACGTGGGCGGCGAGCGCGAGGTCGAATTCGTCCTGCTCGTCGTCGACGTCGTAAAGGGCCTCGTGCTCGGTCTTCTCGCCGTAGTGGCGCGGGTGCAGGTCGCCGCCGCCCGGCAGCAGGACGCCGTCGCAGCGGGCCAGCCGGGACGCGTCGAACGGCGCGGCCGGATGCATGACGAACGGCTCGCCACCCGCCTGGAACACCGCCTCCACCAGGGCGCGGGCCGCGACCTCGGCCCGGTAGCGGAGCGCGGACGCCGACTCGGAGAAACGGGCCGGAAGGGCGATCAGCGGGCGGGTCGGGCCGGTCACAGTTCGATCCACGTCGTCTTCAGGTCGGTGTACTTGTCGAGGGCGTGCAGGGATTTGTCGCGTCCGTGGCCCGATTGCTTGACGCCGCCGAACGGGACGCTCATGTCGCCTTCCTCGTAGCAGTTGACCCAGACCGTCCCGGCGCGGAGGGCGCGGGAGACGCGGTGCGCGGTGGAGAGGTTCGACGTCCAGACGGCGGCGGCCAGGCCGTAGTCGGTGTCGTTGGCGAGCGCGACGGCCTCGTCCACGTCGTCGAATTCGAGAACGGCGAGGACGGGCCCGAATATCTCGTCCCGCGCCACCCGCATTTCGGGTTTCACCTGGTCGAAGACCGTGGGGGTGATGAAACGGCCGTCGACCTCCGCGCCTGTGCGCAGCCGGGCGCCGTCCGACTGCGCCGCCCTGATGTGCGCGAGGACGCGGGAATGGTGCGTGGCGGAGACCAGCGGCCCCATTTCGGTGGCCGGGTCGAGCGGGTCGCCGGTGCGCAGCGATTCGGCGCGGGCGACCACGCGGTCCACGACCTCGGCGGCGATCGAGCGGTGGACGAGAAGCCGCGACGGCGCCGTGCACATCTCGCCCGCGTTGAAGAAGATGCCCCATGCGGCGGTGTCGGCGGCGGCCTCCAGATCGGGGGCGTCCGGGAGGATGATGTTCGGCGACTTCCCGCCGAGTTCCAGCCACACGCGCTTCAGGTTGGAGTTGGCCGCGTAACGGAGGAAATGGCGTCCGACCTCCGTCGAGCCGGTGAAGGCGAGGACGTCGACGCCCGGGTGCTCGCCGAGCGCGCGTCCGGCCACCTCGCCGGGGCCGTTGACGACGTTGAACGCGCCGGGCGGCAGCCCCGCCTCGGTGGCGAGCGCGGCCAGGTGCAGCGCCGACAGCGGCGACTCCTCGGCGGGCTTGAGGACGACCGCGCACCCGGCGGTGAGGGCCGGGGCGAGCTTCCACGCGGCCATCGTCAGCGGGAAGTTCCACGGGACGACCGCCGCGACGACGCCGACCGGCTCCCGGGTGACGAGCGCCAGCGACGAGGACGCGGTGCGCGGCGACTCGTCCAGCTGCTTGTCGGCGGCCTCGGCGTACCAGCGCAGGCAGTTGATCACCGCGCGCAGCTCGATCCCGTACGCCTCGCTGATCGGCTTGCCCATCTCCAGGCTGATCAGGAGGGCGAGCGTCGCGCGGTCGCGCTCGACCAGGTCGGCCCAGCGGAGCAGGGCCGCCTTGCGCTCGGCGGGGGAGAGGCGGGGCCACGGGCCGGTGTCGAAGGCGGCGCGGGCGGCGGCGACGGCCGCGTCGACCTCGGCCGTCCCGGCGGCCGCCACGCGCGCGATCGTCCTGCCGTCCCGGGGCGAGACGACCGGCGTCGCGCCGGTGCCGGTGAACACGCCGCCGACGTGGTGCCCGGTGTACGGGACGAGCCCGGCGGCGCGGGCGCGCCACTCCTCGTACGGGACGTCGTTCACAGGCCCTCCTCGAAATTTCGTTTGATCCCGAACAGTAGTCGCCGCGGCTTGACCATCGCACCCCCGCTTCCTAGATTATTTGGGACCAAACAATATGGAGGTGGAGCGATGGCAACCGTCGCGGGGGTCGCCGTCGACCCCGGGCACTGGATCGGCGGCGAGCGCGTCCGGTCGGCGGGGACGTTCACCGACGTCTCGCCGATCGGCGAGACGCCGCTCGCCGAGATCGCGCGGGGCGGAGCGGCCGAGGTGGACGCGGCGGTCGCCGCCGCCCACCGCGCCTTCCCGGCCTGGGCTCGGACGAGCCGGGACGAGCGCGCCCGGCTGCTGCACGCCGTCGCCGACGGCGTGGAGAAGCGGATCGAGGAGCTCGCCCAGGTCGAGACGGCCGACAACGGCGCGCTGATCAGGTCGCACCGGCGCGGCGTGATGCCGCGGGTCGCGCACAACTTCCGGTTCTTCGCGGACTGGCTGCTCAAGCTCGGGCACGACGACTTCGAGACGCGCGGGCACACCAACCACGTCAGCTGGGACCCGGCGGGCGTGTGCGCGCTGATCACCCCGTGGAACGCTCCGCTGATGCTCGCGACGTGGAAGATCGCGCCCGCGCTGGCGGCCGGGAACACGGTCGTGCTGAAGCCCGCCGAGTGGACGCCGCTGACCGCGTCGCTGCTCGCCGACATCGCCGCCGAGGCCGGGCTGCCGGACGGGGTCTTCAACGTCGTCCAGGGCTATGGCGCGGAGGTCGGCGGGCCGCTGACCGCGCACCCGGACGTCCGGCGGATCAGCTTCACCGGGTCGGTCCCCACCGCCCGGACGATCGCCGCCGCCGCGGCGCCCAACCTGACGCCGCTGTCGCTGGAGCTCGGCGGCAAGTCGCCGCTGCTGGTCTTCGCCGACGCCGACCTCGACCTCGCCGTCGACCTGGCGGTCGAGCAGTACGACAACGCCGGGCAGGTCTGCCTCGCCGCGACCCGGCTGCTCGTCGAGTCGTCCATCGCGGACGAGTTCACCGCGCGCTTCCTGGAGAAGGCCGGGCGGATCAGGCAGGGCGACCCGCGGGAGGAGACCACCGACATCGGCCCGCAGATCCACCGCCGCCACCTCGAACGCGTGGACGGCTTCGTCCAGCGCGCCAAGGCGGACGGGGCGCGAGCCCTCATGGGCGGCGGTCCCAACGAGGAACTGGGCGGGTTGTACTACCGGCCCACGCTCTTCGCGGGCGCGCCCGAGGGCGCCGAGATCCTCACCGAGGAGGTCTTCGGGCCCGTCCTCACGCTCCAGACGTTCGACACCGAGGACCAGGCCGTCGCCATGGCGAACGGCACCCGGTTCGGGCTCGCCGCCACCCTCGCCACGGGCGACCCAGAGCGCGCGCGGCGCGTCACCGAGCGGCTCGTGGCCGGGACGGTGTGGGTCAACTGCTTCTTCGTCCGCGACCTGAAGGCTCCGTTCGGCGGGTCCCGGCAGTCCGGGATGGGACGCGAGGGCGGCGACTGGAGCTTCGACTTCTACTGCGACCTGAAGAACACGGTGACGGCGCCATGGGCGAAATAGTCGGCGCGGGGCTCCTCGCGCACGTTCCCACGATCGTGCTCCCCGAGGTCACCCGGCGCGAGCTGAACAACGGCGAGGACACCACGCTCGTCTCCGGGCTGGAGCGCCTCCGCCTGGACGTGTTCGAGAAGGACGACTACGACACCGTCGTCGTCCTCGACTCGCACTGGGCGACGACCGTCGAGTTCGTCACGACCGCTCAGGAGCGGCGCGCCGGGCTGTACACGTCCGAGGAGCTGCCGCGCGGCATGTGCCGCATGCCGTACGACTTCCCGGGCGATCCGGAGCTGGCGCGGGCGGTCGCCCGGTATGCGGGCAAGCACGGGACGTACATCACCCCGGTCGACGACCCCTACCTGCCGATCTACTACGCGACCGTGAACCTGTGGACGCACCTCGGCGTCCGCGACGACCCCTACCTCGGCCTGCCCGGCAAGCGGTGGATGTCGATCGGGGTGTGCCAGACGGCCGACACCGAGGACTTCCTACGCCTCGGCCGGGCGCTCGGCGACGCGATCGCCGAGACCGACCGGCGGGTCCTGCTGATCGCGTCCGGCGCGCTGTCGCACACGTTCTGGCCGCTGCGGGTGATCCGCGACCACGAGGCGTCCGGGCCCGAGCACATCTTCACGCCGGAGGCGCGTGCGGCGGACGAGCAGCGCATCGCGTGGCTGAAGGACGGCGACCACGGGCGCGTCCTCGACGCCATGCCGGAGTTCCTGACCTTCAAGCCCGAGGCGCGCTTCGGGCACTACCTCATGATGATCGGCGCCCTTGGCGAGCACGCCTGCAGCGCCCCGGGACGCCAGTACAGCCAGTACGAGAACTCCGTCGGAACCGGCCAGGTGCACATCTGGTTCGACCGGCCCGAGAACGGATGGACCAGCCGATGACCGAGTACCGACGGATCCTGCTGGACGGCGCCGCCACGGCCGTCGTCCGGGACGGCGACGAGCTCGTCAGCGGGGACGGGCGGCGGGTCGGGGTCGACGACGCCGTGCATCTGCCGCCTTGTGAGCCGTCCAAGGTCGTGGCGGTGCACCTGAACCATCGGAGCCGTGTCGAGGAGTTCCAGACGAAGCTGCCGTCCGCTCCGACTTACTTTCACAAGCCGATCTCTGCGTTGAACTCGCATGGCGGGGCGGTCGTTCGTCCTGAGCGGTGCAAGTACCTCAACTACGAGGGCGAGATCGCGATCGTCATCGGGCGGACGACGCGGAACGTGTCGCCCAAGGAGGCCGGGGACTACATCGCCGGGTACACGGTCGCGAACGACTACGGGCTGCACGACTTCCGCGACACGGATGCGGGGTCGATGCTGCGTGTGAAGGGCTCCGACACCCTGTGTCCCCTGGGGCCCGGTCTTGTCACTGACTGGGACTTCCATGGGAAGTACCTGCGGACGTATGTGAACGGCGAACTCGTCCAGGACGGCAGCACGGACGAGATGGAGTGGGACATGCACTACCTCGTCGCCGACATCGCCCGCACCATCACGCTCTATCCCGGGGACGTGCTGCTCTCCGGGACGCCCGCCAACTCGCGTCCCGTCCAGCCGGGGGACGTGGTGGAGGTCGAGGCGGAGGGGCTCGGACGGCTCCGCAACCACATCGTCGCGGGGCCCGTGCCGATCCGGGACGACTGCGGGGCCCAGCCCACCGAGTCGGAGGAGGTCATGTCCACCGTGCTCGGTGGGGACTGGGAATTCCGCGGGATCCGCCCGCCGCGTTCCTCCTAGGAGGTCAGGGCTGCCGCGCGGTTCACCACCTCGCGGCAGAACGCGCCTACCGCGTCCGGGTCGTCCGTGAACTGGGACGGCTTGATGCAGAACGTCGTGAACCCCTGCTTGAGCTGCGCGGGAATGCTCTCCAGCGCCGGTTCGAGCGGGGACACGGAGTCGTCGGCGGGGAACACCGGGCGGCAGCCCCCGATCATCTCCAGGTCGGCGGCGTCGCGGCCGGCGGCGGACATCGCGGTCTTCAGGCGGTCCACCTCGTCCGGGGTCGGACGGCCCAGCGGGTGGAAGCCGTGCCCGTACTTCACGAGGCGGTCCAGCAGGCGGTCGTGGAGGTGCTGCCCGCCGAACCACATGCGCGGCCCGTCCTCGCGGTACGCGCGAGGCTCGAAGTAGACGTCCTCGAAGGAGAAGTGGGTCCCGGAGTAGGAGACGGGGGAGCCGCGCCAGAGCAGGTCCCAGATCTCCAGCTGCTCGTCCAGGATCGCGCCCCGCTTCTCGAACGGGACGCCCATCGCGGCGTACTCGTCCCGGCTCCAGCTCACGGTCGGCTGGACGACGAGGCGCCCCTCCGAGAGGAGGTCGAGCGTGCCGATGTCGCGGGCCAGGGCCAGCGGGTGGCGGAGAGGGGCGAGGACGGCCGCCGCGGCGAGCCTGATCCGGGTGGTGGCGGACGCGATCGCGCCGAGCAGCATGAGCGAGCCCGGCCACGGGGTGAAGGGGTCCTGGTTGCCGGGGTAGGCGTAGTCGCGGGGGTTGCCCATCACGCCCTTGGCGCCCGCGTCCGGGCCTAGGACGATGTGCTCGCTGACCATGACGGCGTCGAAGCCCGCGTCCTCCGCCTCCCGCGCCCAGCGGACGAGGACGGGCAGGTCGCGGCCGGTGGTCAGGGTCCAGTTCTCGCTGAGCACGAGCACGAAACGTGGCGTCATCCCGGTATCGTATGGGCCCAAACGATAGCGGGCAAGGGGTGCCGGGAGCTGTTCGGGAGCCGGCGGGAAGCTGTTCGGGGGCCGTCTCGGTTCAGGTGCGGGAGCGGCGGCCCGACCGGCGGGGCGGGGGCGGTGACTGCTCGCGGAGGGCCGCCCGGCGCTGCTCGCCCCCGTCCTCCAGGTGCTCGATGACGGAGCGGAGCGTCTCGGCGAGTTCCTTGTTGTCGTCGGTGCTCAAACGTTCCACGACGAACGCCTCCTCGGCGTTGAACGCCGGGAACAGGCCGCGCATCAGCTCCTGGCCCTTCGAGGTCAGGCGCAGGAGGACGAGCCGTCCGTCGGTCGCGTGCGAGCCGCGCTCGATCAGGCCGCGTCCCTCCAGGGTCTTCACGACGCCGGTGAGCGTGCCCTTGGAGATGCCCGCCTCCTCGGCGACGTGGCGCGTCTCCATCTCGTCCCAGATCCAGACGACCCAGAGGACGACGAACGCGGTCCAGGTCAGGTCGGCGCCGCGCAGGACCGAGCTCTCGAAGTGCTGGCGGATGGCGGCGGCGGCGCGGTAGATGTTGGAGACCGCCATCATCGCGTCGTGCCGCAGGGGGACGTCGCCGAGGCGCCGCTGGATGGCCTGCTCGGTCTCTTGCAGTGTGTGATGCCCGGTCACGTGCGTCCTCTCTTTGGACAGAATGTGAATCTACCCCTTACCGGGCCTCGTTTGGCTCCGTACGATCCCCGCGGTTCGGAAAACCGCGCGGGCTTGACGAGGGGCCGCCCGTGCGCGCTGGGGGCCCGTGCGCGCTGGGGGCCCGTGCGCGCTGGGGGCAGGCGCGGCGATCGGGTCGGGCATGTCCGCTTCGTCCACCTACGGTCAGATCGGTGGCGGGGGGCGCTCTCCGGAGTCTTGATCGCTAGGTTGTCCTGCTAGTTGATCACTCCGGGAGGTGGTGGCGTTGTCGGAGACGCCTCGTATCGACACGTCCGTTCCGCATTCGGCACGGGTCTGGAACTTCTTACTCGGCGGCAAGGAGAATTATGAGGTCGATCGGCGGGCGGCCGAGCAGTTTCAGGCCATGTTCCCGCAGATCGTGGATATCGCGCTGGCTGACCGCGCCTTCCTCGGGAGGGCGGTGAGGCATCTCGCCGGTGAAGGCGGGATCCGCCAGTTTCTGGATATCGGTACCGGGCTGCCGACCATGGACAACACGCATGAGGTGGCGCAGCGGGTCGCTCCGGAGTCACGGATCGTATACGTGGATAATGATCCGCTGGTTCTCACGCATGCTCGGGCGCTCCTGAGCAGTAGCCCCGAGGGTGAGTGCGATTACATTCAGGCCGACCTTCGTGATCCGGGCGGGATTCTGGAGCGGGCCGCCGAGACGCTGGACTTCTCGCGGCCGGTCGGAATCATGTTGCTGGGGATCATGCATTTCGTGCACGAGGACCGGGAGGCTCAACTCATCCTGCGTCGGCTGATGGACGCGGTTCCGCCGGGCAGTTATCTGGTCATGACGCATGCCACGCTCGACTTCGACGCGGGAGAGACCGCTCAGGAGGAGGCGCAGGCCGAGTGGAACCAGAAGTCCGCGAATCCGATGGTTCCGCGAGGGCGGAACGCCATTCGCTCGTTCCTTGAGGGGCTGGACGTCCTGGAGCCGGGCGTGGTGTCGATGTCTCGGTGGCGTCCTGAGCACACGCCCTGGGGAGAGCCCAAGGTAGTCGCCGGATATGCCGCGGTGGCTCGTAAGTCTTCTTAGCTCGCTTCGGTGTGTGCGCAGTTTCGGGTTCGCCAGACGTGATGGGGGCGGCCTGCGTACGGGGCACCGTGAACCTCGGCCGGTGATGTCAGTGGTCTAGGTAGGGGTCGGTGATCTCGCGGAGGCGGGTGAGGATGTCGTGGAGTTGGTCCATGCGGCGTTTGCCGAGATGGGCCGTCCAGCGGGCCTCCACCTCGGCGACCGCGGCGTCGCCCACGGGGCGGAGTGCGCGGGCCTGAGCGGTCAGGAGGACCAGGCGGGCGCGGGCGTCGGCCGGGTCGATCGTGCGCTCCACGTATCCGGCCTTCTCCAACTGGTCGACGAGGTATCCGGCCGTCTGCTTGGTCACCTGGGCGGACTCGGCCAGGTCGCTGAGCCGGGAACCGTCCTCGTCCACCCGCTGCAGGAGCTTGGCCTGCGCCTGCGTGATGTCGTCGTGGCCCGCCGCCGCCAGCTCCGCGAAGACGTGGCTCTCCATGGACCGGTAGGCGATGAACAGCAGGACGCCGATGTTGGGTTCGGCCGCCATGCGACTCCTTGACATTAGTCAGAGATTCGAATTAATTTAGACAGAGAAGCTGACTAAAAAGGTCGGCCGATCGTATCAGGACGGGGCGCGTGTGGACGCTGCGGCCATGTGGCGGGTCATCGACGCCGAGCGGGCGGGACTGGCCGATCTGCTCGCCGGGCTCACCGACGAGCAGTGGGAGCGGCCCTCGCTGTGCGCGGGATGGCGGGTCCGCGAGGTGGCCGCCCACCTGGGCCTCGGGCCGCGCGCCCGGCTCGGGTGGACGCTGGTCGAGGCGGTGAAGGCCGGTGGCGGCTTCAACCGGATGATCGACAACACCGCCCGGCGGGAGGCCGCCCGCCGTTCGCCGGAGCGGCTGACGGCGGCTCTGCGGGAGGCGTCCGGGTCCCGGCGCCTCGCGCCGGGGCAGAAGCTCGGTTACGCGATGCTCGACGTCCTCGTCCACGGGCAGGACATCGCCGTCCCGCTCGGGATCGAGCGGGCCATGCCGCCGGAGGCGGCGCGCGGTTCCGCGGAGATCACCTGGCGGATCGGGTTCCCCTTTCGCGCTCGGCGGCGGCTGCGCGGGGTGCGGCTGACCGCCGTCGACGTCGACTGGACGGTGGGCGACGGTCCCGAGGTCTCCGGTCCCATCGCCGCGCTTCTGCTGCTGCTCACGGGGCGGGACGACGCCGCGTTGGCGCGGCTCGACGGGCCGGGCGTCGCGGCGTTGGTCGGCGCGAGATCTCACCCGTCCGGGGGAGCGACACCGCGCTGACGGGTGATCAGCTCCCGCGGCGTGCGGCGGTGGACTGGGGACGTCCACGAACCGTCGCCGGAAGGGGCATCGATGACCCTCGTGACCGCATCGCCCGCACGCCTGCGCGCCGCCTGGGGAGCCGCGCACGAACCCGTCGCGGGCGTTCCCCGGTGGGCGCGGATCGCGGCGCTGGCGATTCCG
Source organism: Actinomadura syzygii (assembly GCF_008085905.1). Lineage (GTDB taxonomy): Bacteria > Actinomycetota > Actinomycetes > Streptosporangiales > Streptosporangiaceae > Spirillospora > Spirillospora syzygii. The sequence goes on from NZ_VSFF01000012.1 coordinate 335,807, forward strand.
TTCACCGTGCTGCCGTCCGGGCTGTGGCGGATCGCGGCGTTCGCCCTCCACCTGCCGATCATCGACGGTGACGCCTTCGGGTCCGGCGACGTACGGGGCAACGTCCCGGCGTGGCTGCCCATGGAGCTGTACGTGGTGCTGCTGTCGATCCTGTCGGAAGGGGTGGCCTTCCTAGGGGTCGGGCTCGTCGCAGAGTGGGGCGAGGTGTTCCCGCGCTGGATTCCGGGGCTGCGCGGACGCCGCGTCCCCACGGCGGCGGCGGTGATTCCGGCGGCCGTGGGCGCGGCGATCCTGACGGTGTTGTGGACGGTCGTCGTCGTGACCGCCCTCGTCCTCCACGAGACCGTTCGGGGGGACCCGCTGCCGGACAACTTCCCGATCGGCTTCCAGGACTGGCAAGGCGTGCTCGGGGTCGTCGCCTACGCGCCGCTGGTGGCGTGGGGGCCGCTGCTCGCCGCCGTCACGGTCGCCTACTGCCGGCGCCGGGCTCAGGCCAGGCGGCGGCCGCCGTCCCAGACCACGCCGACCTGGCGGTAGTACGCGGCGATGGGCTCCTCGACGGTGAGGAGGGAGAGCTCCTCGGTGGGCGAGTCGTAGAGCGTCAGGTCGGCGTCGCCCGTCCAGGCCGGGCCCGCCTCGAAGCTCGCCGCGCCCGACTCGATCAGCTCGTCCAGGGCGGCGGGCTGTCCGGGCTCGATGGACGGCAGGTAGCGGTGGTGCGCCATCGGGTGGCCGTTGACGAAGCCGTTCGTCTCGGACGGTCCGCGCAGCGTCACCGCGGCCTCGGCCAGGCGGCGGTCGGCGGCTGCGAGGGTGGCGCCGAACCGGCCGCCCTCCGCGAGGCGGGGCGCGCCCTGGCCGAACGGGTGCGGGCGGGTCTGGTGGATCGAGCCGAGCTTCTTCGGATATCCCTGGTGCAGGCCGCGCGCGATGGCGAAGTCCTTGTCGACCCAGATGTAGACGCAGCGGGAGTAGGTCCGTCCCTCGAAGGAGCAGCGGACGACGACGAAGCACTCCTTGTACTGCGCGCGGACCGGGTCGAGCAGCTCCTCGCCGGACGCCGAGCACGACTGCCAGTCCGCCCAGATGATCGCGACCGCGCCCGGGTCCTCCGCGGCGGGGGACAGCGGGGCGGGCAGCAGTTCGGCGACGCGGGCCGGGTCCGTGCGGTACTCGACGGTGAGCAGGTCGCCCGAGTAGTGCCAGGGCGGGCTCGGGATCAGGGACGAGCGGCCCGTCGCCGTCCTCGGGTGCAGGAAGCCTCGCACGGTCGCCACCACGTCCTCCCGGAAACCAAGTCGTTTGGGCCCGTACGATAGTTGGTTCCGCCGGGATCCGCCACTCCGGCGCTGGTGATCAGCGCATTCGGGGCAGGAGTCTTGTCAGGAATCTCTCGGCCGCCATATGGTTTGAGTCCAAATGATCTGAGGGAGTGTGCGTGAGCCGACCGGTCGAGGACGTGGTGAAACGGCTGGCCGCCGACGGGATCGACGTGGTCCGGGTGTCCTACGCCGATCTGATCGGCGTCGAGCGCGCGCGGGACGTGCTCGTCGAGCGGCTGCCCGCGGTCATGGACCACGGGCTGTCGTTCTGCCGCGCGGTCTACCACACGACGCCCGGCGGCGGGACGGTCGACGTCCCCGGCGGGCTCGACGCCGGGCTCCCGGACATCCGCATCCGGCCCGACCTGTCCACCATCGCCCCGATCCCGTGGGAGGACGGCGTCGCGTCCTGCGTCGGCGACGCGTTCGAGCCGGACGGCGACGGCCCCTGCCCCGAGGCGCCCCGCGAGGTGCTGCGGCGGGCCGTCGCGCGGCTCGGCGAACTGGGGCTGGACGCCGTCGCCGGGCCCGAGCTGGAGTACTACGTGTGCGACCCGGACCCGTCCTCGCCGACCGGCTGGCGCCGGTACGCGGACGCGACCGGCAACGTCTACACCGCCGGGCGCAAGGGCGACCCCGAGGGCCACCTGCTGCGCACCCTCCGGCACCTGCGCGACCTCGGCCTCGGCGTCACGATGGGCAACCACGAGTTCGGCGGCGGGCAGTTCGAGATCAACCTGGACCACTCCGGCGCCCTCGACGCCGCCGACCGCGCGTTCCGGTTCAAGGCGGGCGTCCAGGAGATCGCCCGGTCGGAGGGACGCCTCGCCACCTTCATGGCCAAGCCGTTCAACGACCAGGACGGGTCCGGGTTCCACGTCCACCTTTCCTGTGTGGACGCCGACGGCCGCAGTGTCTTCGCGGGCTCCCACCCCGATCCCTCGCGGGGGGACGACCCCCCACACCCCCCGGGAACCGCGTCGGATGGCCTCTCAGACGTCGCCCACCACGCGATCGCGGGAGTGCTGGAGCACGCGCCCGCGCTCGCCGCGCTGCTCAACCCCACGATCAACTCCTACAAGCGGTTCGGGCCCGACAGCCTCGCCCCCTGGCTGACCGACTGGGGGCTCGACAACCGCAGCGCCATGGTCCGGATCCCGCCGGAGCGGGGCGAGGCGTCCCGGATGGAGGTCCGGCTCGGGGACGCGTCCGCCAACCCCTACCTCGGCATCGCGGGCCTGATCGCCGCCGTCTACCTCGGCATCCGCGACAAGGCCGTCCCGCCGCCGCCGCTAGAGGGCTACGGCTACGACGCCGCGAAGGCGCCCGTCCTGCCCGGCGACCTGCCGACCGCGCTGGACGCCCTCGCCGCCGACGAGGCCCTCGCCGACGTGCTCGGCGAGCCGTTCGTCACCGCCTTCCTGACCTACAAGCGGGACGAGGTCGCGCGCTTCCGCCGGCACGTCACCGACTGGGAGTTCACCGAGTACGCCTACCACCTCTGAGGGGGCCCGGTTGCCGCACGAGACCCTGGCCGTGGACCTCGCCGACCTGGACAACTTCATGGACGGCGAGACGCCCTGGCGGATGTTCGCGGAACTGCGCCGCGCCGCGCCCGTCCACTGGAACCCCGAGCCGGACGGCGGACGCGGCTTCTGGTCCCTGACCCGGCACGCCGACATCGTCGCCGCCGACCGGGACGCCGCCACGTTCACCTCCGAGGAGTTCGTGAACCTGGAGGAGGTCGACGAGCGCCAGGCCGGGATCCGCCGCTCCATGCTGGAGATGGACGGCCCCCGCCACCTGGCGCTGCGCCGCCTCCTGTCCCGCGAGTTCACGCCCCGCGCCGTCGCCGGGTACGCGACGTTCCTGCGCGGCCTCACCGCCCGCACCCTCGACGCGGCCCTGACCGGGGACACGTTCGACTTCGTCGCGGAGATCGCCGCCGACTTCCCGATCAACGTGCTGGCCCGGATGCTGGACGTCCCCGACGGCGACACCCGCAAGCTCATCGACTGGGGCAACCGGATCATCGCCAACACCGACCCCGACTACGCCGACGTCCTGCTGCACAGCGCGGAGAGCGAGCGGTACCGCGACCTCCCGTTCCGCAGCCCCGCCTCCCTGGAGGTCTTCGAGTACGGGCGCGAGCTCGCCGCCCGCCGCCGGGGCGGCACGGGCGCCGACCTGATCAGCCGCCTCGTCAACCAGCCCCCGGCGGACGGCGTGCCCCTCTCCGAGCGCGACTTCGACAACTACTTCCTGCTGCTCGTCGTCGCCGGGAACGAGACCACCCGGCACGCCATCACGCATGCCATGCGCGCCCTGATCGACCACCCGGAACAGGCCGAGCGCCTGCGCGAGGACCCCGGTCTGATGCCGGGCGCGGTCGAGGAGTTCCTGCGCTGGGCGTCGCCCGTCTACCACTTCCGCCGCACCGCGACCCGCGACACCGTGATGGGCGGCGCGCGGATCCGGGAGGGCGACAAGGTCGTGCTGTGGTTCGCGTCCGGCAACCGCGACGAGAACGTCTTCGACGACCCGGACCGCTTCGACGTCACACGCACCCCGAACGACCATATCGCCTTCGGAAAGGGCGGCCCGCACTACTGCCTGGGCGCCGCCCTGGCCCGCCTGGAAATGCGCATCATGTTCGAGGAACTCCTACCCCGCCTGGCGGACATCCGCCTGGCAGGCGAGCCCCGCCGCGTCCGCTCCAACTTCGTCAACGGCATTAAGGAAATGCCCGTGACCATCACCCGCGCCTAGACGGACGGGCCGGCCGAGTGCGGCGTCGACTCCCCGAGCTACTGGGAAGTAGGGTTGGCGTTGGCCTGGCGCTGGAGGGTGATCGTATGGCGGGTGGCGGTGGCGTGGAGAGTGGGCTCGCGCGGGTGGCGGAGAGGGTTCCGCCTTCGGTGGTGAGTGGGTTCTTGCGGGCGGCGTTCGGGTTGCCGCGGCCGGTCAGGCGGGTGATCGCGGGGGCGCCGGTTCGGTTGGAGGGGCAGGAGCTTTCGCTGGACGCCCAGTTCCTTCTGCGGCTGATCAGCTTGGAGGGCTCGAAGCTGAGTTCGCCCACGGTGGCGGCGGCGCGGGGCGGGCTCGCGCGGAGCCAGATCTATCTGAGGCGCGCTCCGGGGCGGCCGGTGGGGGCGAAGGAGGTGGACGCGGGCGGGGTTCCGGCGCGGCTCTACACGCCGCGCGGGCTGCCGGACGGGTCCCCGCTGCTCGTCTTCTACCACGGCGGCGGATGGGTCATCGGCGACCTCGACACGCACGACACGGTGTGCCGGTATCTGGCGGTGCACGCGGAGGTGCGCGTCCTGTCGGTGGACTACCGGCTCGCGCCCGAGCACCCCTACCCGGCGGCGGCCGACGACGCGCTCGCCGCCTACGCCTACGCGGCGGCGAACGCCGGGGCGCTCGGCGCCGATCCGGACGCGATCGCGGTCGGCGGCGACAGCGCGGGCGGCAACCTCGCCGCCGTGGTCGGGCTGCTCGCCGAACGCCGTCCCGACTTCGCGCTGCTGATCTACCCGGCGACCGACATGACGGTGCGGCGCAGGTCCCGGGAGGTGTTCGGGGACGGCTTCTACCTGACCGACGCCGACATGGTCTGGTTCAGCGACCACTACTGCCCGGACGTCGGCCGCCGCGCTGAGCCCAAGGCGTCGCCGTTGCTGGCCGAGGATCTCAGCGGCTTCCCGACGACGTATCTGGTCACGGCCGGTTTCGACCCGTTGCGGGACGAGGGCGAGGAGTTCGCGAAACGGCTGGGGGAGGCCAGGGTGCCGGTCGCGCTGCGGCGGCAGGAGGACCTCTTCCACGGGTTCGCCAACACCTGGTCGCTCGGCGGACGGTTCCGGGAGGCGCTGTCCGAGGCGGCCGGGGCCCTGCGCACGGGTCTGTACGCGGGGCCCCGCAAACGCGGCTAGCGCGGGCTAGAGCGGCAGCCCCGTGAAGATCAAGACCTTCTCCTCGGTGTAGTCGGCCATCGCCGACCGCAGGCCCTCGCGTCCGACGCCCGAGTCCTTGACGCCGCCGTACGGCATCTGGTCGGCGCGGTAGGACGGGACGTCCCCGATCACCACGCCGCCGACGTCCAGCTCGCGGTGCGCGCGGAACGCGATGTCGAGGTTGCGGGTGAACACGCCCGCCTGGAGCCCGAACTTGGAGTCGTTGACCAGCGCGAACGCCTCGTCGACGCCGTCCACCGGCTGGACGAGCATGACCGGGCCGAAGACCTCCTCGCGGGAGACCTTCGCGTCCTCGGGGACGTTCGAGAGGACGGTCGGCGCGTACGCCGCGCCCTCGCGGGTGCCGCCGGTGAGGACCTTCGCGCCCGCGGCGACGGCCTCGTCCACCCAGGACTCGACGCGCTCCGCCGCCTCCTGGCTGACGAGCGGGCCGACCTGGGTCTTGTCGTCCCACGGGTCGCCGGTGACGAGCGCGCCGACCGTCTCGACGAGCTTCGGCACGAACTCCTCGTACACCGAGCGGTCGACGTAGACGCGCTGGACGGCGATGCAGCTCTGCCCCGCCTGGTAGTTGGCGAACAGCCCGATGCGCTTGGCGGCCCAGTCGAGGTCGGCGTCCGGCAGGACGACGGCCGCGCCGTTCCCGCCGAGTTCGAGGGTGACGTGCTTGCGCGGCGCGCGGTCGTTGATCGCCCAGCCGACCGGCACCGAGCCGGTGAACGAGACGATCGGCAGGCGCGGGTCGTCCACCAGCGCGGACGCCCGGTCGTTCGGCACCGGCAGGATCGAGAACATCCCGGCGGGCAGGTCGGTCTCGGCGAGCAGCTCGCCCAGCAGCAGCGCCGACAGCGGCGTCGCGGGGGCGGGCTTCAGCACGATCGGGGTGCCCGCCGCGATCGCCGGAGCGATCTTGTGGGCGGCGAGGTTCAGCGGGAAGTTGAACGGCGAGATGCCGAGCACCGGGCCGCGCGGCACGCGGGTGATGTAGGCCATCCGGCCCTCGGCGGCGGGGTCGGTGTCGAGCCGCTGCGTGGTGGCGCTGAACCGGCGGGCCTCCTCGGCGGCGAACCGGAACGTGGAGACCGCGCGGGTCACCTCGCCGCGCGCCCAGAGCAGCGGCTTGCCGTTCTCGCCGGTGATCAGCCGGGCGACCTCCTCGGACCGCTCGGCGAGCCGCGCGGACACGTGCGCGAGCGCCTCGGCCCGGACGTGCAGCGGCAGCGCGGCGGCCCGCGCCCGGAGCGCGTCGGCCGCGGCGACGGCCTCCTCCACCTGCTCCGGCGTCGGGACGGCCGCCGTCCCGACCACGCGGCCGTCGTAGGGGTGCGTAACGGTGAGCTCGCCGGCACCGGTCTCGGGCCGGCCGGCCAGCCAGAATGGAGTCACGTTCATACGTTCACGCTATCTCCGGTGAGCCGTGCTTCGACTCGCCATGATGTCCAATCCTCGGGGCGGGGCTGGACGAGATGGCGAGCGCGATCCACAGCTCGGCGCGGACGGCCGGATCGTCCGGGTCGCGGCCGAGCACCTCGGCGGCCCGGCGCATCCGGGAGCGCAGCGTGTGCCGGTGGACGCCGAGCGCCCGCGCCGCCGCCTCGCCCTGCCCGTTCGCCGCGACGTACGCCTGGACGGTCTCGATCAGGCCCTCGTCCCGCAGCGGTGCGAGGAGCGCGGCGGCGAAGGCGCCCGCCGGGCCGGGCTCCAGCAGCCGCAGGATGCCCTGTCCGGGCAGGTCGGCGTGGCGCAGGACGTCCCGCCGCGCCCGGACGGCGGCGGCGAGCGCCTCCTCCGCCTGCCGCAGCGCCGCCGGGAGGTCGCCACCCGCCGGGTCGCTGATGCCGATCGGGTCGCTGACGCCGATCGGGCCGGTGCCCGCGAGCAGCGGCTCGACCGCGCCGAGCAGCCCGTCCGGGACGATCACCGCGGCGTGCCCGCCGAGCGGCAGCGTCAGGCAGCGGGCCCCGGCGGGGTCGGACTCCAGCGCGTCCGGGACGGCGGGCCCGCCCGCGCAGGCCAGCACCCGGACCGGGCCGCGCGGCACGTCGGGGGCGTCGCCGGGCCGGTCGAGGAGCAGCGCCGCGACCGAGGCCCGCAGGTCGCGGCCGGTGCGCGGGGTCTCGGACTGGAGCGTCAGCAACGCGACGGCCGCGCCGACGATGGTGTGCGCGGCGTGCGGGAGCGGCGCGTCCGTCCCGACGGCGAGGAACCCGCGCGGCCGCCCGCCGAGCCCGATCCGCTGCACGACCACGTGGTCGTTGGGGACGGCGAGGGCCAGGCTCGCGGCCGTCCCGCCGTCGGGCGTACGGCGGCGCAGCCGCGGCAGTTCGGGCGCGATCGCGGCGGCGCGGTCGCGGGCGGCGGCGGGCTCGGCGTGCCGGACGTCCCCCGCCGGGTCGAGCAGCAGCGCCCACCCGCCGAGCAGCCGGGCGAGCCGGGCGACGAGCGCGCCGGGCCCGGTGAGGGCGGCGCGGGTCAGCTCCCGCTGCGCCTGGAACGCGCGGGTCACGTCCTCGTACCACTCGGCGGCGAGCATCCGCGAGACGGCCTTGCCGATCGCGATGAACGGGGTCGGCCGGGGCACCTCCAGCAGGACGAGCCCCTGCGCCCGCGCCGCCGCGAGCAGCTCCGCCGGGACGGTGTCGTGGATGACGCCGACCGCGAAGCCGAGCCCGGCGACACCCCGTCCGACCAGGCGGGACACGTACGCGGCGGCGTTCGCCGGGGTGAGCCGCATGCCCGTGGTGAGGACGAGCTCGCCGCCCTCAAGGAAGGGCGTCGGGTCCTCGAGCTCGCTGACCGCGACCCAGACGACCGGCGTCTCCGGGAGCGGGCCGGTGCGCGAGCGCAGGCCGAGCTGGGGGAGCGCGGCGACGGTGGCCAGAGTGGGCGGCATCGCAATCCCTGTGCAAAGTGTCCATCCGGAGGGACGGAATTCGCCGTCCCGTACTGTTCATCGTAGGCGGCGTCCGGCCTATGTTCGGGCCATGACCAGCCAGGACCCTGCCCTGCCCGCAAGCGGCGACCGGCTTCCGCAGGAACGCCGCGTCGTGACCGAGATCCCCGGGCCGCGCTCCCGGGAACTGCACGAGCGCCGGACGGCGGCGGTGCCGCCGGGCGTCGGCAGCGTCCTGCCGGTGTACGTGACGGACGCGGACGGCGGCGTCGTCGTCGACGCGGACGGCAACTCGCTGATCGACTTCGGCTCCGGCATCGCGGTGACGAACGTCGGCAACGCCAACCCGCGCGTCGCCGCGCGGGTGAGGGCCCAGGCCGAGCGCTTCACCCACACCTGCTTCATGGTCGCGCCGTACGAGTCGTACGTCGCGGTCTGCGAGAACCTCAACCGGATCACGCCCGGCGACCACGAGAAGCGCTCGTTCCTGGTGAACAGCGGCGCGGAGGCGGTGGAGAACGCCGTCAAGATCGCCCGGTACGCGACCGGCCGGGACGCGGTCGTCGTGTTCGACCACGGCTACCACGGCCGGACGCTGCTGACGATGACGCTGACCTCGAAGAACATGCCGTACAAACAGGGGTTCGGCCCGTACGCGCCGGAGGTGTACCGGGCGCCGCTCGCCTACCCGTTCCGCTGGCCGACCGGCCCGCAGAACTGCGGCCCGGAGGCGGCGGCGCAGGTCGTCGACCAGATCGAGAAGCAGATCGGCGCGTCGAACGTGGCGGCCGTGGTGATCGAGCCGATCCAGGGCGAGGGCGGGTTCATCGTCCCCGCGCCCGGGTTCCTGCCCGCGCTCGCCGAGTTCTGCCGCGCGAACGGCATCCTCTTCGTCGCGGACGAGGTGCAGACCGGCTTCGCCCGCACCGGCGACATGTTCGCCTGCGAGCACGAGGGGATCGTCCCGGACATCGTCGCGACGGCGAAGGGGATCGCGGGCGGGCTGCCGCTCGCGGGCGTCACCGGCCGCGCCGACATCATGGACAAGGTCCACGGCGGCGGGCTCGGCGGCACCTACGGCGGGAACCCGCTGGCCTGCGAGGCGGCGCTCGCCGTGCTGGAGGAGATCGAGGACGGCAAGCTGACCGAGCGCGCCCGCCGGATCGGGGAGGTCATGCTGCCCCGGCTGCGCGCCCTGGCCGAACGGGTACCGGCGATCGGGGACGTCCGCGGCCGCGGCGCGATGCTCGCCGTCGAGCTCGTCAGGCCCGGCACGAAGGACCCGGACCCCGAACTGACCGCGCGGGTCGCCCGGCGGTGCCACGAGCGGGGCCTGCTGGTGCTGACGGCGGGCACGTACGGAAACGTGCTGCGTTTCCTCCCGCCGCTGGTGATCTCCGATGAGCTGCTCGCCGACGGGCTCGCCGTACTGGACGCCGCCTTCACGGACTGACCTGCCAAGATCCCGATTCCACCGACCCTCGGGCAGGGCCGGTGGTTTCATCATGCACGGGGGTCTGTGAAGGGCATCACTCCGTTATGCGCCCGTTATTGACCCTCCGTCTTTCGGGCCCGTACGTTCGCAAATACGTTTGGGCCCAAAGGAGGGGCGGAGGATGGAAGCAACCCCGGACCTGGTGCTGCTGAATGGCGAGGTCCTGACCGTCGACGCGGAGTTCTCCGCGGCGCACGCGCTGGCGATCACCGGCGGGACGGTCACCGCGGTAGGCGACACGGCCGAGATCCGCGCGCTGGCCGGTCCGCGCACGGAAGTGGTCGATCTGCGCGGCCGCACGGCGCTTCCCGGCATCAACGACTCGCACCTGCACGGCTGCGCCTTCGGGGTGGCCCGTCCGCCGCTGGCGCTGGACGTCGGGTTCCCGACCGTCCGGTCGATCGCCGACATCCAGGCGGCGGTGAAGGAGGCCGCGGCCGCGACCCCGGCGGGCGAGTGGATCCGCGGGTACGGCTGGGACCCCGGCTACCTCGCCGAGTGCAAGGACGCCGACCGGATGCCCGACCGCGCCGACCTGGACGCGGTCTCGCCCGCCCACCCCGTCTACCTCCAGGACTTCACCGGCCACCTGACCTGGGCCAACTCGCGCGCCCTGGAGCTGGTCGGGGTCGACCGCGACACGGTGGCGCCGGAGGGCGGGGTCGTCCACGCCGACGGCGCGGGCAACCCGACCGGGCTGCTCGCCGAGCGCGCCCAGGAACTCGTCCAGGGGCGGCTGCCCGCCTACACCCGCGCGGAGGTCGAGCAGGCCATCCGCGAGGCGGTCGCCGTCCTGCAGCGCGAGGGCATCACGAGCTTCACCGAGCCGGGCCTCGGGCCGGGCGGCAAGAGCCTGTTCGCGGGCGCCGCCGACCAGCTCACCCTGGACGTCTACGCCGACCTCGCCCGCGGCGGCGACCTCGGCGCGCGGGTCAGCGTCCTGCTGCTGCTCACCGGCATGGGCGGTTCGGCGGCCGAGATCGCCGCCGGACTCGACGCCGCGCGGATCCCGGCGGACGTCGACCCGCGGCTGCTCCGCGTCCTCGGCGTGAAGATCTTCGCGGACGGCACCCCGCCCAACAAGACCGCCTGGATGCACGACGAGTACGACGGCGGCGGGTTCGGCTGCCTCTGCGTGCACGGCGCGGCCGACGCGCTGCGCGCCCGCGAGCTGAACGAGATGGTCAGGCTCGCCCACGTCGCGGGCCACCAGCTCGGCATCCACGTCACCGGCGACCGGGGGCTGGACGCCGTCGTCGACGCGCTGGAGGCCGCGCAGGTCGAGCACCCGCGCGACGACCCGCGGCACTACGTGATCCACGCTGACCTCCCGGGGGCGCAGAGCCTCCGGAAGCTCGCCGAGCACCGCTTCGGCGCGAACATGAACCCGGCGATCAAATGGACGATCGTCGACATGCTGGAGGAGATGCTGGGCCCCGAACGGGCCGCCTACCAGTATCCCGTGCGCTCGGCGATCGAGGCGGGCATCCCCGTCACGGCGAGCTCCGACGCCCCCGTCACCTACCCGAACTGGCGGCAGGGCATCACGGCGATGCTGTTGCGTGAATCCAAGGCGAGCGGCCGGACATTCGGCCCGGAGGAGCGCGTGGGCCTCCCGGACGCCGTCCGCGCCTACACGGCGAACGCCGCGTGGCAGGACTTCGCCGAGGACTGGAAGGGCTCCCTCGAACCAGGCAAGGCGGCGGACGTCACCGTTCTCGACGGCTGCCTGACCGGCCTCGACCCGCACGACCTCCCGGACGTCCCCGTGGCGATGACGGTCTTCGACGGCCGCGTCGTCCACAGCACCGAAGGCATGTGAGATGCGCATCGCAAAGATTCTGCTGGCCGCCGCGCTGGTCGCCCCGATGGCCGCCTGCGGCGACTCGGGCTCCGGCTCCGGCGGCGACGGGCCGATCAACATCGGCTCCGTGTCGACGCTGAGCGGCCCGGTCACCTTCCCCGAGGCGTCACAGGCGGCCCGCGCCGTCTTCGACGACGTGAACGCCAAGGGCGGCATCAACGGACGGAAGATCGCCTACACCGCGGCCGACGACAAGGGCGACCCGTCCAGCGCCGCGCTGGCCGCCCGCGACGTCATCCAGAACAAGAAGGCCGTCGCCCTCGCGGGCGGCGCCAGCCTGGTCGACTGCCAGGTCAACGGCCCGCTGTACGCGCAGAACAAGATCACCGACATACGCGGGATCGGGATCGACCCGGGCTGCTTCAGCTCGCCGAACATCTCGACGGTCAACACCGGGCCGTACTTCGGCTCGACGGTCTCGCTGTACTACGCGTCCGAGACGCTGAAGCTGAACAAGGTCTGCTCGTTCTTCGTCATCATCGGCGGCACGGCGAACGCCTACAAGGAGGGCGTCGACCGCTGGTCCAAGATCACCGGCAAGAAGCCGCTGATCACCGACCTGAGCCTGTCGGCGAACACCACCGACTACACGCCCTACATCCTGCGGGCCCGGGACGCGGGCTGCCAGGCGGTCCTGTTCAACGGCACCGAGCCCATGCTGGTCGGCTGGGTGAAGGCGGCGCAGGCGCAGAAGGTCAAGGGCATCAAGTGGCTGTTCCTCGCGCCCGCCTACACCGTGGAGATCGCGAAGGCGCTGGGCCCGGCGGGCAAGGACGTCGTGGCGCTCTCGGAGTTCGAGCCGTACACCGACTCGAAGTCGACGATCAACCAGGACTGGCGGAACACCATGGCCGGTCACAAGGTGCCGCTCACCTCGTTCGCGCAGGGCGGCTACCTGGCCGCCACGCACCTCGTCGAGGTGCTGCGCGGGATCAAGGGCGACATCACCCGCGAGTCCGTCACCAAGGCGATGAAGGACCTGAAGCCGCTGCCCTCGAACATGACCGGCACGCCGTTCGCGTTCGGGCCCGGCGACGCGCACGCGCCCAACACCTCGGCGAAGTTCGTCAAGCCTGACGGCAACGGCGGCTGGACCGTGCTGACCCCGGACTGGATCAAACTCCCCAATGCTTGAGGGTGCGATAGCGGGCCTGGCCGGGGGCGGTGCGTACGCCGCCCTCGGCCTGTGCCTCACGCTGATGTTCCGCCTGGTCAGGGTCGTCAACTTCGCGCAGGTCGCGATCGGCGTGATCGGCGTGTACACGATGGCGCTCACCGTCGACCACGGCTGGCCGTACGGGCTCGCCGCGCTCGCCGGGCTGGTCACCGCCACCGTCGTCGCCGCCGCGCTCGGCTGGGTGATGGGACGCTGGTTCGGCGAGGCGGGCGCGGACCAGCGGTCCGCGATCTCCATCGCGTTCCTCGTGTCCCTGCTCGCCGCGTCCTACCTGGCCTACGGCACCGACCCGAGGCGGATCCCGGGCAAGTTCGGCGGGTCGCTGTTCACCGTCAACGGCATCACGATCACCCAGGCCGCGGCCGTGTGCACGGTCGGCTCGATCGCGGTCGCGGCGGGCGCCTGGCTGTTCCTCGACAAGACGGTCCTCGGCCTGCGGCTGCGCGCCCTGTCCGAGCGCCCGACGACGGCCGAGCTGCACGCCATCCCGTCCCGGTGGCTCGGCGTCGGAATGTGGGCGGTCACGGGGCTGCTCGCCGCCGCCGTCCTGCTCGTCGTCGCGCCGCAGCAGACCAGCGACCAGACGTCGCTGTCGCTGATGATCATCCCGGCGGGGGCGGCGGCGCTCGTCGGAGGGTTCCGCAGCCTCGGCCGGACGGTCGCCGGCGGCCTTGGTCTTGGCGCGCTCCAAGGCGCGCTCGCGCACGTCAGCCAGTTGCAGCAGTACCGCGACACGGTGCCTTTCGTGGCGATCCTCGCCATTCTCATCTGGTCCCAGCGGCGGGAGGTGTGGGATGCCGCGCGTTGATCCCAACCTGGTGAAACGGACGGCGATGTTCCGGCAGCCGCTGGCGGCGCTCCTCGTCGTCGTGGTCGCGGCGGTCGCCGTCCCGCAGTACTGGCTGTTCCTCGCGACGTCGGCGCTCGTGTCGGCGGTCGCGCTGCTCGGCCTCGGCATCGTCGGCCGGGCCGGCATGAACTCGCTGTGCCAGCTCTCGTTCGCCGCCGTCGGCGCGTGGACGGTCGCCCAGCTCAACGTCTGGTCGGCCCCCGGCACCCTCATCCTGTGGACGGTCGTCGGCGGCGTCGTCGCGATGCCGTTCGGCGTCCTCATCGGGCTTCCGGCGCTGCGGCTGCGCGGCGTGCACCTCGCCGTCGTCACGCTCGGCTTCGCCGCCGCCGCCGACGTCGTCGTGTCCGCGATCAACTTCCCCGGCGTCGACAGCTACCAGCAGGTGATGCGGCCGGAGTTCATCGCCACCGACCGCATGTACTTCGTCTACGCGGGGCTGCTGTTCGTCGTCCTCTCGCTCGCCGTCGAATGGGTCGGACGCACCCGGATCGGCGCGTCGTGGCGGGCCGTCCGGTTCTCCGAGCGCGCCACCGCCGCCGCCGGGACGAGCGTCGCCGGCGCCAAGCTGTCGGCGTTCGCGCTCAGCGCGTTCGCGGCCGGGCTCGCGGGCGGGCTGCTCGCCGGGCAGGTCGGTATGATCACCGCGCAGAACTTCGGGACGATCGGCTCCCTCGCCCTCTTCGTCGTCGCCGTGATGGCGGGCGGCGAGTTCGTGTTCGGCGCGCTGTTCGGCGGTTTCCTGATCATGTTCATCCCGGAGTTCTTCCGCCGCGCCGGGATCTCCCAGGACTGGGCGAACGTGCTGTTCGGCGTCGGCGCCGTGCAGGCGCTGTCGCAGGGCACCAGCATCAGCGAGGGGTTCGCGAAGCGGCTGCGCGCGCGGCGTCCCGCCGCGGTGCCGCCGGCGCGCGAGCCGATCGGCGGCGGCAGGCCGCCGCTCGGCGCGAAGCCGCTGCTGGAGGCCAAGGGCGTCGGCGTCCGGTACGGGCAGGTCACCGCGCTGCAGGAGGTGGACCTCGTCGTCCCGGAGGGCACCGTGATGGGGCTCATCGGTCCGAACGGCGCGGGGAAGTCGACGCTCGTCGACGCGCTGTCGGGGTTCCTGCCGTCCGCGGTTGGCTCGGTCACCCTGGACGGCCGCCGCCTCGACGGGCTGCCCGTGCACCGCCGCGCCGGGGCCGGGCTGCGCCGCACGTTCCAGCAGGACCGCGTCCCGACCGGCCTCGCCGTCGACGCCTACCTGCGGTTCGCCGCGCACCGCCTCGTCACCCGCGACGAACTGGAGGAGATCCGCGGGTTCCTCGGCTGCCCGCCCGGCGACGCCCACGTCGCCGACCTGGACGTCGGCAGCCGCCGCCTGCTGGAGGTCGCCGCCGCGATCCTCGCCAAGCCGAAACTGATCATCCTGGACGAGCCCGCCGCCGGCCTCGCGCACGCCGAGTCGCTCGCGCTCGCCGACCGGCTCGTGGAGGTCCCGGCCCGCTACGGCGCGTCGGTGCTGCTGATCGAGCACGACCTGGACATGGTCCGGCACGCCTGCGCGCGGATCGTCGTCCTCGACTTCGGCGCGGTGATCGCCGCGGGCCCGCCCGCGGAGGTGCTGGCGAGGCCCGAGGTCGCCCGCGCCTACCTCGGCGGAGAGGAGGCGGCCCTCACGTGACCAGGGTCGGACACCGCTTTGACCTCCCAAATGCCGTTTTCGCCGACATCCACAACGCCGCGTGGCAGGATTCGCCCGAGGATCGGAAGAGCGTCCTCGACCTGGCAATGCGGCGGAGGTCGCTGTCTTCGACGGCGTGCTCACCGCCCTCGACCCCCGCGACCTACCGCAGGTGCCCGCCGCGGCGGATGGTCGTCCACACCGAAGGCATTTTGAGATGCGCATCACGAAGATCCTCCTCGCCGCCGTACTGGCGGCTCCGCTGGCCGGCTGCGGCGACTCCGGGACCGGCACCGCCGCGGGCGACGAGCCGATCAACATCGCGTCGGTGTCGACGCTCAGCGGCCCCGTCGCGTTTCCCGAGTCCTCGCTCGCGGCCCGCGCCGTCTTCGACGACGTCAACGACAAGGGCGGCATCAACGGCCGGAAGATCGTCTACACGATGGCCGACGACAAGGGCGACCCGGCGGGCGCCGCGCTCGCCGGCCGCGACGTCATCGAGCGGAAGCAGGCCGTGGCGCTCGCGGGCGGCGCGAGCCTGCTCGACTGCCAGGTCAACGGCGCGCTCTACGCGCGCAGCAAGATCACCGACGTGCGCGGCGTCGGGGTGGACCCCGGCTGCTTCAGCTCCGCGAACATCTCGCCGGTCAACACCGGCCCGTTCTTCGGCTCGGCCGTGACGCTGTACTACGCGTCCGAGACGCTGAAGCTGAACAAGCTCTGCGTCTTCCTCTCCATCATCGGCGGCACCGCGGAGGCGTACAAGGACGGCGTGGCGCGCTGGTCCCGGCTCACCGGCAAGAAGCCGCTGATCATGGACCTGAGCCTGGCGACGGCCTCCTCGAACTTCAAGCCCTACGTCCTGCGGGCGCGGAACGCCGGCTGCGAGGCGGTCCTGTTCAACGGCGTCGAACCCGATCTGATCGGCTGGGTGAAGGCGGCGCAGAAGCAGAACGTCACCGACATGAAATGGCTGTTCCTCGCGCCCGGGTACACAGAGGAGGTCGCGAAGGCGCTCGGCTCGTCCGGGAGGAGCATCATCGCGCTGTCGGAGTTCGAGCCGTACACCGAGTCGGCCTCCCGGGCCAACAGGGAATGGCGCACCACCATGGAGGACCACAAGGTGCCGCTGACCGCCTTCGCGCAGGGCGGGTACCTCGCGGCGAAGCACCTGGTCACGGTGCTGCGCTCGATCGAAGGGGACATCACCCGCGAGTCCGTCACCGAGGCGATGAAGACGCTGCGGCCGCTGCCCTCCGCGATGACCGGGACGCCGTTCGCGTTCGGCCCCGGCGACGCCCACGCATCCAACCTCGCCGCGAAGTTCGTCCAGCCGGACGGACGGGGCGGCTGGACGGTGCTCACACCGGATTGGATCAAACTGCCGAATGGTTGATGGAGCATGAGGGAACTGCGGCTTGAGGACGTGTCGGTCGGCCGGGGCGGGGCCCCGATCGTCCGGGACGTCGGGTTCACCGTCCCGGCCGGGCAGGTGACCGTGCTGCTCGGCCCGAACGGGGCCGGGAAGACGACGCTGCTGGAGGCGATCGCGGGCGTCCTGCCCCTCGCGTCCGGACGGCTCACCGGGGACGGCGACGACCTGTCCGGGCTCGACCGCGTGTCGCGCGCCAAGCGCGGCATCGCGCTCGTCGAACAGGGCCGGACCGTGTTCAGCGGCCTGACCGTCGCGGAGAACCTGCGCGCCGTGCGGCGCGGCCCCCGCGCCGACCGCGCGCTGGAGCTGTTCCCCGAGCTGACGAAGCGGATGGACGTCCAGGCCGGGCTGCTGTCCGGCGGCGAGCAGCAGATGGTCGTGCTCGCCCGCGCGCTCGCGATGTCCCCGTCGGTCCTGCTGATCGACGAGATGTCGCTCGGCCTCGCGCCGGTGATCGTCAAGCGGCTGCTGCCCGCCGTCCGCGCGCTCGCGGACGAGGGCGTCGCCGTCCTGCTCGTCGAGCAGTTCGCGACGCTCGCGCTGGCGGTGGCCGACACGGCGCACGTGCTGGCCGGCGGCCGTCTCACGCACAGCGGCCCCGCCGCGCCGCTGCGCAAGGCGCCGAACGTGCTCCACGCGGCCTACCTTGGAGAACCCGCGCCCCAGGGCGGCGGACGGCGGAACTAGGGAGATGCGAATGCAACGGGTGCTGATCGTCACGGGCGGCGGCAGCGGGATCGGCGCGGCGGTCGCCGCGGCCGGGGCCGCCGCCGGGGACCGGGTGGTGATCTGCGGGCGGCGCAAGGAGGCGCTCGACCGGGTCGCGGCCGAGACGGGCGCCGAGCCCCGGGTCTGCGACGTCTCCTCGCCGGACGAGGTCGCCGGCCTCGTCGAGGACGTCGTCGCCGCGCACGGCCGCCTGGACGGGATCGTCGCGAACGCGGGCACGCTGCGCAACGGCGCCGTCCTCGACCTGTCGCCCGACGACTGGGACGCCACGATCAGGACCAACCTGACCTCGGTGTTCCTGCTGGCCAGGGCCGCGCTGCCGCACCTGATCGAGGCGAAGGGGTCCCTCGTCACGGTCTCGTCGGTGGCGGCGCTGCGCGTCCCTGCGGGGGTCGCTGCGTACGCGACGTCCAAGGCGGGGCTCACCATGCTGACCCAGACGATCGCGGCGGACTACGGTCCGCAGGGCGTCCGCGCCAACGTGGTGTGCCCCGGCTGGATCCGCACCGAGATGTCGGACATGGAGATGGCCCTCTTCGGCGAGCCGCACGGCCTGACCAGGGAGGAGGCGTACGACGAGGTGACCCGGCTCGTCCCGCAGCGCCGCGCGGGCAGCCCGGACGAGGCCGCCGCCGCGATCATGTGGCTGCTCGGGCCCGAGGCGTCGTACGTGAACGGCGCCGTGCTGAGCGTGGACGGCGGCACCGCCCTGCCCGACCCGGGCACCGTCCCGTTCGACTTCCAGGTCAGGCCCCGCTAGCGGGTCAGGCCCCGCCGGGCGGTCACGCGGGGCTGGCCGCGAGGCTGTAGAGGTCGGCGAGGATGTCGTAGGAGCGCAGCCGGTCGGCGTGGTCGTGGACCTGGGTGGTGACCATGACCTCGTCGACCCCGGTCCGCTCGATCAGCGCGTCCATCCTGCGCCGCACCGTCTCGGGCCCGCCGACGACCTGGTCGGCCAGCCGCGAGTCGATCATCTGCCGGTCCAGCGCCGTGTACGGGTAGGACGCGGCCTCGTCCGGCGTCGGGAGGAGCCCCGGGTTGCCCTGCCGCAGCCGCAGGAACGCGAGCGCCTGCGGCCGCGCGAGCTCCACCGCCCGCTCGTCGGTGTCGGCGGCGGTGACCGCCACGCCGATCATCGAGTACGGCTCGGTCAGCGCGCCGGGCCGGAACGACTCCCGGTACAGGTTCAGCGCGGGCACCGTGTTCTGCGCGCTGAAGTGGTGCGCGAACGCGAACGGCAGCCCGAGCAGCCCGGCGAGCCGCGCGCTGTACCCGCTGGAGCCGAGCAGCCACACCGGCGGCTCGTTGCCCGCCGCCGGGGTGACCTTGCTGTCCGCGCCGAAGTAGCCGCGCAGCTCGACGACCTGCTCGGGGAAGTCGTCCACGGACAGGGCCTGCGGGGAGCGGCGCAGCGCCAGCGCGGTCGCCTGGTCGGTGCCGGGCGCGCGGCCGAGGCCGAGGTCGATGCGTCCCGGGAAGAGCGCCTCCAGCGTCCCGAACTGCTCGGCCACCACCATCGGCGCGTGGTTCGGCAGCATGATCCCGCCGGACCCGACCCGCAGCGCGGACGTCGCCGCCGCGACCTGCCCGATCAGCACCGCCGTCGCGGAGCTCGCGATGCCGGGCATCGCGTGGTGCTCGGCGAGCCAGTACCGGTGGAAGCCGAGCCGCTCGGCGTGCCGGGCCAGGTCGAGGGTGTTGCGCAGGGCCTCGCCGGACGTGGAGCCGCTGACGACGGGTGCCAGGTCGAGGACGGAGAAGGGGACGCTCATGAACAGTGCCAACCCGTCTCCCCTCCGTCCTCTTCCCGGTCACCTGGTCATTCAGTCGTCGTCGTCATCTTCGTGTCCCACGGTCGGCGCGCCGGGGAGGCGGTGGCGCGGTTCGGGCATCTCGGCGCCCTTGCCGCGGACGCTCTGCCAGATCGCCTGGTTGAACGTCCGCTCGTCGATCTGGTCCTCCTTGCCGAGCTGCTGCCGAGCGGAGATCGCCGCGAGCGGGGCGGACGCGGAGTTGGTCTCCGTCCGCGGCCACTGCGGGACGACCGCGTCGTAGGGACGCGCGTTCGGCCTCGACGTGAACGCCGCCGTCATCGGCGTCGCGTAGGCGTCGAACTGGGTGAGCGGGCGGATGCCGCTGATCAGCTGGATCGTCCGGACCATCGAGACCGTGCTGTAGAACGTCGAGTCGACCTTGCCCGTCTGCGTGTACGGGCTGATCACCAGCGCGAGCGTGCGGTGCGCGTCGATGTGGTCGGGGCCGTTCTGCGCGTCGTCCTCGGTGACGAAGATCGCCGTGTCCTTCCAGAACTTCGACTTGGACACCGCGTCCACGAGCAGGCCGAGCGCGTAGTCGTTGTCGGCGACGTAGGCGCGCGGGGTGGGGGAACCCGCCTTCGTCCCGGCCGTGTGGTCGTTCGGCAGCCGGACGAACTCGACCGACGGCAGCTTCCCGCTCTTCTCGAACCCGCGGAACTCGGTCAGCCACCGGCTGATCCGCGGCGTCCCGCACGTCTTCGACAGCGGCGTGAACGAGTTCGGGCTGTCCGGGCAGGCGAGGTCGTAGCCGTGGAACTCGGGGTCGGTGGCGGCGCTCAGCACCGGGTCCTCGGCGGACGCCCGGCCCTGCGCGTCGTGCTGCACGTAGAACCCGTAGTTGCGGAACGGGACGCCCGCCCTCTTGAGCCGCTGCCAGATGTAGGCGTCCTTCGGGTCGCTGTTCGGCGCGATCTCCGGCGTCCCGTTCTCGGACGGGTAGGGCGCGTTGCGGCTGGAGTAGTTCGCGGGCCACACCTGCTCGGAGTAGGGGTTCGAGTTGCTGCCCACCACCCAGTTCCAGCCCTGCGCGCTGACCTCGGCGTCGGCGTAGAAGTTGTCGAACGTGACGAACCTGCGCGACAGCTCGCGCGCGTTCGGCGCGGACTCGTCGCCGAACAGGTTGAGGCTCGCGTCGCCGCCGCCCTTGCCGATGCTGCCGAACTCCTGGTCGTAGGTCCGGTTCTCGCGCACCACGTAGATGACGTGCTTGATCGGCGTCTTCGCGCCGGGGTGCAGCGGGACGACGTGCCCGCCGTCGCCGCGACCGCCGCGCACCCGGTCGCGCTCGTCGAACCCGTTGTTGCGGACGACCTGCCGCGACCACGCGCGCAGCCGTCCCGCGTCGGACGGACGGTCGATCAGCGACAGCGTCCCCTTGATCATCGAGCCGATGTACTTGTCGGCCGTGCCGCCGCCGTGCGGGTCGGGCCTGCCGGGACCGTCGTTCGGCCCCGCGCCGAGCCCCTTGGCGTTGACGACCAGCAGCCGGTCGCCGAGGACGTGCACCGACGTCGGGTACCAGCCGGTCGGGATCATGCCGGTGACGCGGCCGCGGCGCAGGTCGACGACCGCCACGTCGTTGTTCCCGGAGTTCGCGACGTAGAGCAGCCGCCCGTCCGGGGACGGCGCCGACGCGACCGGGTTGCTGCCGATCGGCGCGCCGTTGTAGGGGCTCAGGTCGATCTTCCGGACGACCTTGTTCCGCGCCGTGTCGACGACGTCGGCCTCGTCCCCGTCACCCGCCGTGACGAACGCGCGGGAGCCGTCCGCGCTGAGCGAGACCTTGTTCGGGTGGGTGCCTGTTGGAACGTTCCCTATGACGTTGGGCGCGGTACCGGACACGTCCACCACGCTCACCGACGCGCCGCCCTGGTTCGCGACGTACGCGGTCTTCCCGTCCCTGCCGAGGGCGACGCCGTACGGCCGGTGCCCGACCGCCGTCGTCTCCGCCTTCCCGGACGCGAGGTCGACCACCGACAGCGCGTCCGCCTGCTGGTCGGCGACGAGGAGCCGCTTCCCGTCCGGCGTGACCGCGAGGCCCGCCGGGAACATGTTCACCTTCTGGCCGTCCGGATTCGTCGTCGGCAGCGCGATGGACGCCTTCTCGGTGAGCGTCCCGCCCGCGACGTCGTACACGCGGATCTTGTTGTTGCCGCCCGCGCTCGCGTAGGCGTGCGTCCCGTCCGGGCTCCACGCGACGCCCGCGTAGAGCGCCTGCGGGCTCTTGTAGCCGATCGTCTGGCCGACCGCGCCGGACGAGGTGTCCACGACCTGGAGCGACTGGACGCCCTGCCCGGCGTTGACGACGAGCAGGCGGGAGCCGTCCGGGCTCAGCGCGGACGCGAGCGGGAGCAGCCCCAGCGTCACCTGCGTTCCGGCCGGAGTCACGAGGTGCCCGACGGGCGTGACGCCGGTGCCGTCGCCCTGCGGTCCGGCCTGCTTGCGGGTGCCCGCGTAGGCGGCCCCGCCGCTCAGCACGACGAGCGCCGCCGCTGCGGCGATCGCGCGTCTGGATCGGAGTCTCATCAGCGCCTCCTGGCGCCGCCGTCCCACCCTGGGGGAAAGATGGTCGTCAACGGCGGCCGACCGGAACGTAAATCGCGATTCCGGACGGCAGGTGAGCCCGAGGTTAAGCGCCGGAGAAGATCAACCGGTAATGGCGACGATCGCCGCCACAAGGCCCGCAATGGCCCCCGCGACGAGGAGCGGGAAGAGCGTGATGCAGAGCCATGACCACCGCACGAGGACGCGCGCCCGCGCGGGATCGTCCGCGAACCGCGTTTCGGCTCGCGTGTAGAGCAACGCGGCCACGACGACGAGCGGCAGGAACACGAACGTCGTGATGAGCCCGAGGACGAACGCCGCCACCTGGCCGAGACGGGTGTAGGTCCCGTCGGCGCCGACGCCGAGCGCGAAACGGCGGGACGGCGCGGGGACGGCGGCTGCGGACAGGGCTTCGGTCATGGCGCCCACCTTGATCGATTGTGAAAGTGACCTGGATCATACGCTTCGCGACCTTCCCGCGCGAGAGCCCTGTAACGCCTTCGTGGCAGCGAGTGCCGTGCCGCCCGCGCGTGAGGGCGGAGTGGCGAAACGCCATCCCGGCGCGGCTCGATAATCGGCAGGGGACGAAAAGCAGCGCACAACAGGCATGCACAACCGGCACGAACAACAGAATGGAGAGCCGTGGCCGACTCAGAGGTCGGACGCGAATACGCCCGCACCCGCGACATCGTGATCGTGTTCGCCGTCCTGCTGGTCCTCACGGCCCTGCTGGTGACCGTCCTCGTGGAGGCGTGGCCGCCCGCGCCGACCCCCGCGCCGGACGGCCGCGCGCCGAGCGCCGCAGCCAAGACGGTCCACCTGTTCGGCTGGTCGCCCACCGTGTCCCGCGACACGTGCCTGTTCCTGGTGGTCATGGCGGCCGGGGCCCTCGGGGCGGTCACGCACGTCCTGCGGTCGTTCTACTGGTACGTCGGGAACCGGGCGCTGCGCCGCAGCTGGCTGATGATGTACCTGACGCTCCCGATCGTCGGCGCCCTGTTTGGGCTGATGGTCTACCTCGTGGTGCGCGGCGGGCTGACCTCGCCGCTCGGCGGCGCCGACGACGTCAACCCCTACGGTGTCGCCGCCATCGCCGCGCTCGTCGGCCAGTTCTCCCGCGAGACCGCCGAGAAGTTCCGCGCGGTGTTCGCCACGCTGCTGGCGCCCGCGCAGCGCGGCCGCGACCACGCCATCCCCCCGAAGGTCTCCTCCATCGACCCGGACAACGGGCCGCCGGGCACCGCCGTCACGATCCAGGGCGACGGGCTGGACGGGGCGACCAGCGTCCGCTTCGGCGCGGCGCGGGCCGCGGTGATCGACGCGACGGACACGCTGGTGCGGACGACCCTCCCCGCGGGCGCCACCACGGCGCCGCCGGTCGTGAACACCCCGGCCGGTTCCGCCGTCAGCCCGGAGCCGTTCACCGTCGACTGAGCTACCGCTTGTCGTCCTGCCAGTGGTCGAACCAGGCGTCGTAGGCGGCGCCCGGGAACACGCGCGGCAGCTCGGACGTCGGCAGCCGCCCGAGCTCGGCGCCCGTCCGCGCCACGCCGAACTGCCCCTCGGTCTGGTACGCGACGCGGTCGAGGCTCTTCGGCCCGGTGACGAGGCAGGTGTAGCGGGGGCCGGGGACGCGCGGCTCGTCGTCCGGGATGGCGGCGCCGACCGCGAGGCTGTTGGACACCGTCACCCATGTCCCGAGCTCGATGACCTGCCGCTCGGCGGAGCGCTGCTCCCAGCGGAACTCCAGGATCGGCTTGGAGAAGATCGGGACGAGCAGGTGCGACACCCCGCACGAGCGCAGCTCCCGCTCCCAGCCGACCGACCGGGCGAGGTCCTCGCAGATCAGCACGGCGAGGCGGCCGAGCGAGGAGTCGAGTACGGACACCTTCCGGCCCGGCCGCGCGTACTCCACGGCGGAGCCGGTGGACGGCGCGTCCGGCAGCCGCCACAGCCGCATCTGGTCGGCGTCCAGCGTGAACCCGGACAGCTTGTCCTGGACGAGGAGCTCCTGCCCCGTCCAGCGGTCGAGCAGGACGGCGCGGTTCGGCGGCGGGTCGCCGCCGCCGACCGGGCCGGTGCCGAGCAGCAGGAAGCGCAGCGGGCGGCGGGCGCGGTCGCGGGCGGCCGTGTCGAACGCGACCTCCTTCCACAGCTCCAGCAGCGAGTCCGAGAGCGACGCCTCCGGCATCACGGCGAGCTGCGCGCCGGACTCGTCCAGCCGCCGGATGATCGCCTTGACCCGGCTGCGGATGCCGGAGGTGTCCATCGGGCGGAGCCGGTAGACGGTCAGGCCCGCCCGCTCCGCGAACTCGATCTCGATGTCGTCGTAGGTCTCCAGCACCGGCGCGCAGCCGACCGCGACCGGCTCGTCCCGGTTGAGGTGCGGGTCGTTCACCGCGGGCAGCACGCGATGGTCGATCATCGCCCACTCCGTCTGCGGGACGCGGTGCACCCCGAAGAACTCGGCCTTCGTCCGCAGCCCGCGCGGACGTCCGGCGAACGCGCAGCGGGGCAGCAGCGCGCCGGTCGTGCGGGGCCCGTTCAGCTTGCCCTCGGTGAGGTAGTTGACCAGCACTCCGGCCAGCGCGGGCGCGTCGTGGTAGGGCCCGTAGGGGCTCGCGTGGGCGAGGGCGATGTCGAGGCCGAGCAGGATGACGAAGCGCCCGCGGTCCCCGCGCGCGGCGACGACGCCCGCCGTCCGCGCCGGGTCGAACGTGCCGGTCGCGAGGACCGAGTCGGCGATCTCGTTCGCCTCCTGCCGCACCCGCTCCGCCGCGTACCAGCGCGTCGCCGCCCAGCCCTCGAAGACGTCGTCCGGGATCGCGTCGTAGAGCTGGACGAAGAGATCAGCTGGTTCCGCCGAGTACTCGGCCGCGGCCAACTGATCCGTCATAAGCGCCCCCGGGGGTTGACACGCACGGTTACGGGTGGTGGACCGATGTTAACTCTGCCAGGGCCCGGCTTTCAGCGTCCTCCGCTACACATACGTCCTTCTGGCGATACTGAGGACTGGGTCACTTGACAATCACTTGGCATGGACGCACTCTGGAGTGGTCCAACGGTGCTCGCCTACTCCAGGAGTGTGACCATGAGCGCTGTTACCGCCTCCGCCCGTGACCGCCGGACGGAGGTCCGGCGTCTCATCGACTCGATGGAACACGCCAAGGTCATCAGCGACGGTCACTTCAGCGCCCTCGGGATGCTGATCACCGACGCCTCGCTGAGCGCAGACGAACCCGCCCTCGTGGAATGCCAGGACGGGCTGCAGTGGCTCCACCGCCACTATCTCGACGTCACCGGCCTGGACGGCGCGCAGCGCGAGCAGCGCGGCCGGATCCTCGGGCTGATCGACGTCGTCCACTGGGCGCTGCGGCGGCTGCCGTCCGGGCTGCAGCTCGGGCTCCGGCCGGAGAGCCACGCCGCCCGCTTCCTCGTCGCCGTCCACCGCCGCCAGGGCCTGTCGAACAAGCAGCTCGCCGCCGCGCTCGGCACCGACGAGACCGAGGTCAGCCGGGTCGGACGCCGGCTGCTGTCCGCGGGGCTCGTGTGGCGGCGCAAGGAGTGGCGGCACAACGCCTGGGACATCACCCCCCGCGGCTTCCAGTACCTGGAGACGTCCGGCCTGCTCGCCGAGGGCGCGGGCGACGGCCGGCGCGCCGCCGGGCCGGGCCGCGGCGAGGAGCTCGCGCCCCGCTCGCCGGACGCGGTGCCGCGCCGTCCCCGGCAGGACGCTCCCGAACCGGACCGCGCCGAGGCGGGCCTCCCCGAGCCGGGCTTCGCCGAGCACGACCTCACGGAACCGGGCCACACCGACCCTGGCCGTAAAGAGCCCGGTCGCGAAGAGCCCGGATCGTCGTCCTCGCCCGGGCACGCCTGAACGCCGCCGCGAAAAGGGCTCGGCCCGCGACCGGCGACGGTGGCGGGCCGAGCCTCGGGGACGGTCAGACGCGGTCGGCGGCGATCAGCAGGTACTGGAAGCTGCCGCCCTTGTACGCGTCGAGGAACGCCGCCTCGATGCCGGTGGTCAGCGAGGACTTCGCCCGCAGCTCCCAGTAGGGGATGGTGGCCGGGGTCAGGTCGATCACGCTCGCCGGGACGAGCCGGTTCGCCGCCATCTCCTTGAAGTACGTGCTGCGCGGGTGGATGTCGCAGATGTAGTGCGCGTTGATCTCGCTCACGGCGCGCGACGGCAGCCCGTAGGCGTCGTTGTAGCAGC
Organism: Actinomadura syzygii; assembly: GCF_008085905.1. GTDB lineage: Bacteria > Actinomycetota > Actinomycetes > Streptosporangiales > Streptosporangiaceae > Spirillospora > Spirillospora syzygii. Next base: position 361,792 of record NZ_VSFF01000012.1, read on the forward strand.
CGGTGATGGTCACGTACCGGCCGCCGCGGCGTAGTAGTCGGGAGTGCTCGGCGAACAGCAGTCCGAGCTCGACGTACATGGTGCTCTCGTTGTTCCAGATGGCCTGGAACGCTCCCGTCTCGAAGCCGGTGTCGAGCATGTTCTTGAAGTGGAAGCCCACCTTGTCGTCGACGCCGCGCCGGGCGGCCTGCTCGGTCGCGAACTCGACCTGGGACTCGGAGATCGACACCCCGTCCACGCGGCAGCCGAACCGCTGGTTGGCCATGAGGCTGGAGCCGCCGCGACCGCACCCCGCGTCGAGGAGGCGGTCGGACGGGTGCACGGGGCCCAGATGGTTCATCAGCAGCTCCGCCTGGGCGGTCTCCAGCCGGTGCAGTTCTGCGATCGTCCGCTCCTCGCGGGTCTCGGCCGGGCCGTCGAGGACGGTCCAGTCGACGACGCCGATGCCGTAGTGGTGGTGGTAGATCCCGTCCACCTCGCCCAGCCGCAGGTTGACCGGGTTCCTCTCGGCGTTCCAGTAGTCGGCGACCGAGTGCTGGTAGAGGCTGCTCAGAACCTGGCTGCCCGTGGTAGAGGCCATACGTGGTGATCCTTTCTCGGAGGGTGGTCGGGGCGGGTCGGAGGGCGGGGCGGGTCGGAGGGCGGGGCGGGGGTCACTGGTAGCGGCGGCTGCCCTGGTGCCATTCGAAGCCGCCCGCCATCCAGCCCTGGACGCCGAGCAGGAACCGCTGCAGCTCGGGGGACGGGAGCACGGCGAGCTCCTTCTGCGCGGCCTCGAAGCCGCGGACGAAGTCGTTGTGCAGCGCGATGGCGACCTCCGCGGCCTCGCGCAGCGGGCAGCCCTCCTCCTCGGCGATCAGCAGCACGACGTTGCAGTCGGGCAGGTCGTCGGCCGCCTCCTTCTCCGCCGAGTGGAGGTCGTTGACGATGACCGCCGCGGTGCCGGCCTGCATCACCGCGCGGTGCACGCGCGGCTCGAAGAACAGGTTCGCGTCGAGGTAGTAGCCGCCGACGATGTCGATCAGCGTCATCGAGGTGTAGAAGCTGTCGTGCTGCCGGGCGGCCAGGTAGCGCCACACCTGGGGCAGCTCGCCGAGGTGCCGCCAGGCGGCGTAGGCCGTCCAGCTCACGTACATCTGGGAGGTGATGTTGCAGAGCCGCATGATCTGCGACGGCGTGCCGAGCCGCCGCGCGTGGTCGGTGGCCGAGCGCAGCGCCATCAGGACGGGGTCGGCGCGGATCGCCTCCTCGAGCTGCGCGGTGTACCGGCCCGCGGGGGGCGGCGGGTCCATCGCGGACGTGACGAGCGCGAGGCGGGGCGGCAGCTTGGTGGGGGAGGCGCCGAGGTCGGTCTCGTCGGCGTAGTAGTCGTCGCTGGCCCACCAGGCGGCGTTCATCTTGGCCCCGAGGAGTAGCGCGTCGACGTCGTCGGTCTCGGGGTGGGCGAGGACGGCGAGCCGCCCGAACCCGGTCTCGCGGAACTGGTCGATCTGGTCGGCGTAGATGCCGACCTCCTCCGCCCAGGCCACCAGCCGGTCGTTGACCACGCGGGCGAGGTCGTCGTCGACGCGGGCGGTCACCGGCAGGTACAGCGGCGACAGGGAGCCGTCGCCCCATTCCCGCTCGGCGTAGCCGGGGGAGAAGTGGCCGCCCTTGCGGGTCGGGCTCGGTAGCGGCCGGGTGGGCGGGAGCGGCGCGTCGGCCGGAAGCCCGGCGGCCGGGTCCTCAGGCGCGTCCGTAGGTAGGTCGGTAGGCCCGTCGGCGGGCTCGGTCGGGGGCTCGGTAGGTGGGGCCTCCGTCGTGCCGCCCGCCGGCTCGGTGGCGGGCGGACAGGCGGGCGGGCATGACGGCGTCCCTTTGCCCGGACTCAGCAGGTCCGTGATGCGCGCCGCCGACGTGCCGAGCCCGGACGGGCCGGACAGGAGCCGGGTCACCCGCTCCGCGATGTCGTCCATGGTCGGTCCCCTCGCTGGTCATTGCGGTGGACGGCCGCTCCTCGCGAAGAGCCGTCCGGACTCCCGGGGACCAGTTACTCACAGCTTCACCACGACTACAACCGGGCATCGCCTTGCCTGAGGGTGACAGCATGTAACCACCCGTCAGGGGTCATTTCCGGCGTCTGGGTACGCGCCGGGACAGCGTCAGCGGCACCGCGAGGGCGATCACCGCGGCGGTGAGCGCGAACGCGGGCGGATAGCCGGTCTGCGCCGCGATCACCCCGAACGCGGCGCCGCCCGCGCCCATGCCGCCGTCGTAGCCGATGTTCCAGACGGCGCTGACCGTCCCGTAGCCGGACGGCGGCACCCGCTGGTACATCACCGCGAGGCTCACGTTCTGGGCGATGCCGAAGCCCGCGCCGAACAGCGCCATCGAGACGAGGACGGCCACCGGGTTCGGCACCAGGACGAGCAGCGCGACCCCGGCCGCCGCCGCGACGAGCGCGGGCGTGAGGAGGCGTCCGGCGCCGTGGCGGTCGCCCGCGCGTCCGGCCCACCAGCGGGTGAAGGTGGTCGCGGCGGGCTGGACGAGCAGGGCCGCCGCCGCGACGCGCCCGTCCGGGACGGCCTCGGGCAGGAACGTGACGAGGATGCCCGCCGCCATCGCGGTCGCGGCGAACGCGGCGGCCGGACGCAGCAGCGCCGCCGTCCGCAGCCCGGCGACGATGCCGAACGCCTGCCCGGTCGCCTCGGGCCGGAGACTCGGCAGGCCGGGCAGCGTCGCGAGGGCGGCGAGCGTCACGGCCGAGCCCGCGAGGAACACCGGGGTGTAGCCAACGTGCCCGGCGAGCCAGACGCCGAGCGGCAGCGCGAGGACGGTCGGCAGCCCGGCGGTGAGCCCGAAAAGGCCGAGCGCCTCGCCCCGCCGCTCCGCCGGGACAATCGCCGCCACCAGTGCGTTCGTCACCACCACCGAGACCCCGAAGCCGAGCCCGCGGACCAGGCTCACCACGGTGATCGTCGCCATGTCGGACGCGAAGACCAGCGCGATCGGCGGCAGCCCCAGCAGCACCAGGCCGACCGCGAACACCGGCCGGTACCCGAACCGCGCGAGCAGCCGGGGGAGGGCCAGCTCGGCGAGCACCGTGGACAGCATCAGCGCGCCCGTGGCGAGCCCCGCGCCGACGCCGCCCGCCCCGGACGCCGACGCGTACATCGGGACGACCGACAGCAGCAGGAAGACGCCCGTCAGGCTCGCGAAGGTCGCGGCGAAGACGAGCGCCAGTCGCCTGCCCACCAGTCGCGGACGCCTGCCGCCGACGTCCTGCTTGCCACGAAGTGCCTCGCTCATGCCCATCACGGTAGAAGCACGCGGACCGCCCCCGTTTATTCGGCCCTCACGAGGACGCGGCCGTCAGGAGGAGGCGAGCGTCAGGAGGAGGCGAGCGTCAGAAGGACGACGGCGGCGCCCGCCCCGGCCAGCCCGGCCGCCTGCGGCCACGACAGCCGCTCGCGCAGCGCCGTGACGCCGAGCAGCACCGGCACGACCGGGTACAGCGAGGACAGCACGACCGCGACGACGACCAGTTGCTCCCGCGTGGCGAGCAGGTAGCAGACGAGCGCCGCCGCCGCGAGCCCGCCGTTCAGCGCCGACCAGAGGCACGCCCTCCCGGACGGCAGGCGCTGATCGGACGGCCACATCATCGGCGCGACGGCGAGGACGGCGGCGACCCGTCCGGCGGCGACCGGCCAGAGACCCGAGCCCTCGCCCGCCTGCGCGAGGGCGAGGTACTGGACCCCTATGCCGACGCTGGCGACGAGCCCGTTGACGAGGGCCGCGCGCACCGGGCCGCGCTCGTCCGAACGCGACTGGGACACGAGCCACAGTGCGGGCAGCACGACCGCGATCCCGGCCCACGACGCCGCCGGCGGACGGTCGCCGAGGAACACGACGCCCGCGACGACCGGCAGCGCGACCCCGCCGACGGCGCTGACCGGGACGACGACGCTCAGGTTCCCCAGGCTGATGCCCCGGTAGAGGAACACCATCGCGAGGCCCGTCCCCACGCCGGACGCCGCGCCCCAGCCGAGGTCGGCGGCTTCGACGCCGTCGGCGGAGACGAGCAGCGCGGCCACGACCGCGAACACGAGCCCTCCGGCCTGGCCCAGGAACGCGACGGCGGCGAAGCCGGAACGCCGCGCCAGCAGACCGCCCCAGACGTCCGCGACGCCGTAGAGGAGCGCCGAGGCGAGGGCGAGGAGCGGGCCGGTCACGCGCCTCCCGCGTCCCGCTCGGCCTGGCCGACCGGGCAGACCGCGCCCTCGGTGCAGCAGCGCCGGTCGCAGAACCGGCACATGACGTCCGAGTCGCCGATCGTCTCGTAGAGGCGGGCCAGGAGCTTGCCGAGGATGACGGTGAGGGCCTCGCGCTCGCCGCCGTCCAGGACGGCCAGCGCGTCGGCCAGCGGCGCGCCCCGCGCGGTGAGCATGCGGCGGGCCGCGTCCTCGCCCTTCGCGGTCAGCCGCACCTCCACGGCGCGCCCGCCGCCGGGACGGCGCCGCGCGAGCCCGGCGTCCCGGAGGCCGTCCACCATGCGGGCGGCGGCGGACTGGGTCAGCCCGACCCGCCTGCCCAGCTCGGTGACGCCCAGCCCCGGCTCCTCGGCCAGGACGATCAGCGCCGCCGCGCCGCTCGCGCTCACTCGTCCGGCGGCCGTCGTCCCGGCGAGGACGAGGTCGGTCACCGCCAGCGACGCGGCGCCCAGCAGGTTCGCCAACCGTTCATCATGCATGACTCATGCATGATACATCTCGGCGCGCGCCGGTCCCGGCGCGGCGTGCCGCGCATGCGATGCTGGCGGAAACACCGCGGAGGTCGCCCGATGGATCGTGAAGCCGCGCCCGGCGCGCCCGCGCCGATGGGCGAGGACGCGCGGCGGCGGATCGCCCGCACCGACGTCCTCCTCGCCGAGCCGCGGCTCGCGCTGGCGGCCGGACGTCTCGGCCGAGGCGTGGTGAAGGCGGCGATCGGCGCGGCGCAGCGGCGCGCCCGGGACGGCGAGATCCCGCCGGACGCGGTGGCCGACGCCGCCGTCGCGGCGCTGCCGCCGACCGCGTCCGGGCTGCGTCCGGTGATCAACGCGACCGGCGTCCTGCTGCACACGAACCTCGGGCGCGCGCCGCTCTCGGACGCGGCCCGCGAGGCGGCGGCCATGGCGTCCGGCCCGACCGACGTCGAGCTCGACCTGGAGACGGGACGCCGCGCGCGGCGCGGACGGTCCGTCCTGGACGCGCTCCTGGAGCGGGTGCCGAAGGCGGGGGCCGCGCACGTCGTCAACAACGGCGCGGCGGTGCTCGTGCTGGCCGCGTCCGCGCTGGCGCACGACCGGGAGATCGTGATCAGCCGCGGCGAGATGGTGGAGATCGGGGACGGCTTCCGCATCCCCGAGCTGCTCGCCGCGACCGGCGCCCGGCTGCGCGAGGTCGGCACCACCAACCGGACGACCCCCGGCGACTACGCCGAGGCGATCGGCGACGAGACGGGCTTCATCCTCAAGGTTCACCCGTCGAACTTCCGCGTCACCGGCTTCACGCGCGGCGCCGGCGTCTCAGAGCTGGCCGGACTCGGCGTCCCCGTCGTCGCGGACATCGGCTCCGGCCTCCTCGCCCCCGAGCCGCTGCTGCCGGACGAGCCGGACGCCGCGTCCATGCTCAAATCCGGCGCGGACCTCGTCACCGCGAGCGGCGACAAGCTGCTCGGCGGCCCGCAGTGCGGCATCGCCCTCGGCCGCGCGGACCTCGTCCGGCGGCTCGCTCGCCATCCGATCGCGCGGGCGCTGCGGGCCGGGAAGACGACGCTCGCCGCGCTGGAGGCGACCCTGCGCGGCCCCGCCACCCCGACCGCGCTGGCCCTGCACGCCGACGTCGGGGCGCTGCGCGAGCGCGCCGAACGCCTCGCCGCCCGGCTCCGCGACGCCGGGGTGGACGCGCGGCCCGTCGCGAGCGAGGCGGCGGTCGGCGGCGGCGGCGCGCCCGGGGTCGTCCTGCCGAGCGCGGCCGTGTCGCTGCCCGAGCCGTACGCGGCCCGGCTGCGGCTCGGCGCGCCCGCCGTGATGGGACGCGTCGACGACGGCCGCTGCCTGCTCGACCTGCGCGCGGTCCCGCCGGGCGACGACGACGAGATCGTCCGGGCCGTCGGGCTCGCGCGCTAGAGCTCGGTGCCGGTGTCGGCGGTGATCCCGGCGCGCTCCCGGTACTCGCGGACGAGCGCCGCCGCGTCCCGCCCGCGCGGGCGCCGTCCCGGACGGATGTCGACCGCCAGCGCCTTCGCCTCCTGGATGTGGGTGTTCGGGTCCAGCGCGAGGTGCAGCAGTTCGTTCGCCGCGTCGCCCCTGCTGTAGCCGTTCGGGCCCCAGTGGTAGGGGAGGCCGACCTGGTGGAGCGTCAGCCCGTCCACGGTGAGCGGAGCCATCCGGTCGGTGACCAGGACGCGCGCCTCGACCACGTTGCGCGGGCTGACGATCGTCGCCCAGCCGCCGTGCTCCAGGTCCCGCTCGGCCGCCAGCTCCGGCGACACCTCGCAGAAGAACTCCGGCTGCAACTCCGCCAGGTACGGCTGCCAGCGCGACATCCCGCCTGCCGTGTGGTGCTCGGTGAGCCGGTACGTCGTCGCGACGAACGGAAACACGTCCGCGCCCGGCGCGCCGTCGCTCGGCGCGAACCGGTCGTCCGGATGCGGCGGCAGCAGATGCCGGACGGGGTTGCGCTGCTGCCCGTACAGCGCGTTCGTGAACGGCGACTCCTGCGGCTCGTAGTGCGCGGGGAGCGGGCCGTCCGTCAGTCCGGCCGGGACGTACAGCCACGCCTTGCCGTCCGCCTGCATGATGAACGGGTCGTCCCCGGCGAGCGCGTCCGGGCCGGTCGCGTCGTCCGGCGGCTGGTAGTCGGGCGGACGGTCGGCGACGAAGTCGGGCACGTCATGACCCGTCCACTTGCCCTTGTCGGCGTCCCACCACACGAGTGCCTTGCGCTCGCTCCACGGGTTGCCGTCAGGGTCGGCGGACGCGCGGTTGTACAGGACGCGCCGGTTCATCGGCCACGCCCAGCCCCACTCCGGCGCGACCCAGCTCTGCTCGGAGCCGGGCTTGCGGCGGGCGGGCTGGTTGACGCCGTCCGCGTAGCAGCCGCAGTAGATCCAGCAGCCGCACGACGTGGACCCGTCGTCCTTGAGCTGCGTGTAGGACGACAGCGGGTTCCCGTCGGCGTCCCGCCCGTTGATCTCGGCGAGGACGGCCTCGGCGTCGGGTTCGTCCAGCCTCCCTTGGGTCGGGTAGTCCCAGGCGAGGTCGAGCAGCGGACGGTCCATCTCCTCTGTCGACGCGGCGAGCTTCTCCCGGATGATGCGGCCCAGGTGGTACATGAACCACAGCTCGCTGCGCGCCTCCCCGGCGGGCTCCACGGCCTGGTGGTGCCATTGCAGCATCCGCTGCGTGTTGGTGAAGCTGCCGTCCTTCTCGGTGTGCGTGGCGGCGGGCATGAAGAACACCTCGGTGCCGATGTCCTCGGTGCGCATCTCGCCCGTCTCGATCTCCGGGCCGTCCTTCCACCACGTAGCGGACTCGATCAGCGAGAAGTCGCGGACGACCAGCCAGTCCAGGTTCGCCATCCCGAGCCGCTGGAGCTTCGCGTTCGCCGACCCGACCGCCGGATTCTCGCCCATCAGGAAGTAGCCCTTGCACAGGCCGTTGATCTGGGCCATCACCGTCTCGTACGTGCTGTGCGATCCGGTCAGCCTGGGCAGGTAGTCGAAGCAGAAGTCGTTGTCCTGCGTCGCGGCGTCGCCCCAGTACGCCTTCAGCAGGCTGACGATGTAGGAGCGCATGTTGCCCCAGAAGCCCTTTTCCGCCGACTCCGCCTGCACGAACGCGTCCAGGTTCTCGTTGGTGTGGGCGTGCGGCATCGGGATGTATCCGGGAAGCAGGTTGAACAGCGTCGGAATGTCCGTCGAGCCCTGGATGGACGCGTGCCCGCGCAGCGCCAGGATCCCGCCGCCCGGCCGTCCGATGTTGCCCAGCAGTGACTGGAGGATCGCGGCCGTCCGGATGTACTGGACGCCGACCGTGTGCTGCGTCCAGCCGACCGCGTACGCGAACGCCGTGGTCCGGTCGGGCCCGGAGTTCTCCGCGATCAGCTCGCAGACCTCGCGGAACCGGTCCTGCGAGACGCCGCAGATCCGCTCGACCATCTCCGGCGTGTACCGCGAATAGTGCCGCTTGAGCACCTGGAACACGCACCGGGGATGCTCCAGCGTCAGGTCGCGCTCCGGCGTGCCCTCGCCGATCGCCGCGCCGCCCGAGCCGTGCGCCTCGCCGCGTCCCGCCTCGGACACGGCCGGGGCGCGCTCGTCCCACTGCATGTCCCGCTCACCGGCCGCCGACTGGACGTTCATCCCCGCGTACCGCCAGGTCGTGTGGTCGTACACGCGCTTCTCCGGGTCGAAGCCGGAGAACACGCCGTCCAGGTCCTCGGTGTCGCGGAAGTCCTCCGACAGGATCATCGGCGCGTTCGTGTACGCGACGACGTAGTCGCGGAAGTACTTCTCGTTCTGCAGGACGTAGTTGACGATCCCGCCGAGGAACGCGATGTCGCTACCGGCGCGCAGCGGTACGTGCGCGTCGGCCACGGCGCTCGTCCGCGTGAACCGGGGGTCGACGTGGACCAGCTTCGCGCCGCGAGCCTTCGCCTCCATCACCCACTGGAACCCGACCGGATGGCATTCCGCCATGTTCGAGCCCTGGACGACGATGCAGTCAGCGTTCTGCAGATCCTGCTGGAAGGTGGTCGCGCCGCCGCGTCCGAACGAGGTTCCCAGACCGGGAACGGTGGAGGAGTGTCAAATGCGGGCCTGATTCTCGATCTGCACCGCGCCGAGCGCGGTGAACAGCTTCTTGATCAGGTAGTTCTCCTCGTTGTCCAGGGTCGCGCCGCCGAGGCTCGCGAGGCCCAGCGTGCGCCGCACCCGGACGCCGTCCTCCTCCTGCTGCCACCCCTGCCGCCTGGCCTCGATCACCCGGTCGGCGATCATGTCCATCGCGGTGTCGAGGTCGAGCGGCTCCCACTCCGTGCCGTGCGGGCGCCGGTACAGCACCCGGTACTCGCGGGCGGACCCGGTGGTCAGCTGGAGGCTGGCCGAGCCCTTCGGGCACAGCCGCCCCCGGCTGACCGGTGAGTCCGGGTCGCCCTCGATCTGGGTGACCTTGCCGTCCTGGACGTAGACGTCCTGCCCGCAACCGACGGCGCAGTACGGGCAGACGGACTTCACGACCTTGTCGGCCGTGCTCACCCGCGCCTTGATCCGCTCGGATCCCGCGCTCTTAGCAGCGGCACCCCGCCCGAGCGGGTCGTCACCGGTGAACTGGCGGTAGACGGGCCACGACCCGATCCAAGTGCGAACGCCCACGTCACACCACCCCTCACCTCGGCGCGCCGTGCCACCTACCCGACGCCCCCCGAGCGAAACACCGCTGCGGGCCGTCGCCTCAGCCTCGGCCGAGGACGCAGAACTCGTTGCCCTCCGGATCGGCGAGGACCGTCCACGGCACGTCACCCTGACCGACGTCGAGGTCGGTAGCGCCGAGGCTCCGCAACCGGGCCACCTCCGCGTCCTTGTCCTCGACGGGGGACGGCAGCACATCGATGTGGACGCGGTTCCACCACGCCCTCTCGCCGGGCTTGCGAAGGAACTCCAGGTACGGCCCGACGCCCTCGCTCGCACGCAGCACCGCATGCTCGTCGGTCAGCTCGTGCAGTGTCCAATCCAGAGCTTCGTCCCAGAACCGGGCCATGGCCCGCGGATCCGCGCAGTCGACTACCACCGCGGCGATCGGCCCGGTGTCCCGGTAGACCTCCCGAGGCTCCAGCACGCAGAACACGTTGCCCTCAGGGTCGGCCATGACCGTCCACGGGACGTCCCCCTGCCCCACATCGGCTCGCGTCGCCCCCAGTCCCTCCAGCCGCGCGACCAATTCCACCTGATGGGCCTCAGACGTAGTGGCGAGATCGAGATGCACCCGATCCTTAACCGTCTCCGGATCCGGGACGGTCACGAAATCGACGCACACCGCCGTCGGATCAGGCCAGTCGAACCCCACAGGCTCGACGTTGGTCACGCCGGGCCCCTCACTGGAAACGCCCCACCCGAGCACGTCCGCCCAGAACCGTCCGAGCGCCGAGTCGTCCCGAGCCTTGAAATTCACCTGAACAAGCCGCAACCCCATACGCCCCGATCGTAGTCGCGGGCGACACTGACGAGCTCCAACGCAACATTCCCGGGCCCCAGGTCAGCCCCGTGACGCGCTGTCGGCCGAGCCTGGTGGGATACGGGAATGAGTGAATCCCCTCAGCTGCTCACGCAGCTACTCAAGGCCGTAGTGGCGTACACATGGTTCTTCGAGGTCTGCGATGAGACGGTCCTGGACAACGACACGGCGCTCAAACAACAGGAGTACGCCGGCTACCTCCTGAACCAACTCTCCGGCGCAGACAAACTGCGGCTCACCGCCGAGCTGGCAGACCTGGCTGCAAGCGAGCCGGACCCGGCTTACCGAGAATTCGTGGCGACGTTCGCCTTCGCCATGGGCCTAGCAGAGGAGCCCGGCTAATCCTGCCGCTGACCTGGCCTTAAGGCGGACTTCCGCAGCGCCACCGTAAGCGTGACTGAAGCACCGGGAAATGGAGCGTCCTGCATAACGCTGACCCCGGGGAAACACCGGAGCGGGCGACGGGAATCGAACCCGCGTAGCCAGTTTGGAAGACTGGGGCTCTACCATTGAGCTACGCCCGCGTGCGAATGAGGGTGTGAGACCTCCGTCGCCATCCCGTAGCGTACAGGGTTCGCGGGGGTGGGCGTGCCCGCGGGAGGCCGAGCGGGCCGTGGCGGATCGGGTCTAGACTTCTCGCGTCGTCGTGACGTGCGGGCTGTAGCGCAGCTTGGTAGCGCACTGGCTTTGGGTGCCAGGGGTCGTGGGTTCGAATCCCGCCAGCCCGACCAACGGAGCGGGCCGCCCGGTTTTCCGGGCGGCCCGTTCTGGTTAGGGGAGTGCCGCCAGGATCGAGCGGGCCTCCGACGCCGCCGTGCTGAGTGCGTGGGGGAGGCGGTCGGGGTGGCGGCCGCCCGCGTTCGCCAGTGGGCCCTTGCCGCCTGCGCCGCCGCCTACCTCGCGCGCCGCGGTGGTGAGGACGTCGCGGGCCTGGATGGTGGTGTTCGTCGCGGCGACCAGCGCAGCTTTTTCGTCGGTCGTCGTGCCGAGGATGACGATGCCGCGCGGGCCGCGGCGGGTGAGGATCTCGGTCGCGATGGTGCGGAGGTCGGTGCTGGTGAGGGCGGGGATCGAGCGTGCTAGGAGCCAGCCGCCGGGGACTGGGTTGGCCTCGGAGGCTAGGCGTTCTGCGTGCGCGTCCAGTTCGGCGCGGTGCAGGGTTTCCAGGTGGCGTTGGGTCTCGGTCAGAGTTTCCAGGCGTTGGCGCAGTTTTTCCGGTGCCTGGTCGGGACGGACGTTCAGCAACTCCGCTAGTTCGGTGAGGAGCGCCTGTTGGTGGTCGTAGTGGCGTAGGGCGTCTGAGCCGGTGAGGGCTTCGATGCGGCGCAGGCCGGTGCCTATGGACGACTCGCCGACTATGTGGACCGGACCCGCTTGGGAGCCGTGGCCGACGTGCGTCCCGCCGCATAGTTCGCGGGACGCGTCGCCGATGTCCACGATGCGGACGGAGTCGCCGTACTTCTCGCCGAACAGCGCGTACGCCCCCGCCGACTCCGCCTCGGCGCGGGACGCCTCCCACACGCGGACGTTGGGATCATCCAGCAGGTAGTCGTTGACCAGCGTCTGCACGGGTTCGGTGTCGAAGGACGAGAAGTGCGCGAAGTCGAAGCGGAGGCGTCCCGGTTCGACGCGGGAGCCGCGCTGTGCCGCGTGGTCGCCGAGGTGGCGGCGCAGCATCGCGTGCAGGACGTGGGTCGCGCTGTGCGAGCGCGCGGTCGCCGCCCGGCGGTCCGCGTCGACGACCGCCTCCGCCCCCGTGCTGGGGCGCACCTCGCCCTCCAGGACGCGGACGGTGTGCACGTGCAGGCCGTCCAGGCCGAGTTGGGTGTCGAGCACTTGGAGTTTCGCGGACGAGGTGCGCACTACGCCCGTGTCCCCGACCTGGCCGCCGGACTCCGCGTAGAACGGCGTGCGCGTCAGGATCAGTTCGACCTCGTCGCCCTCGACCGCGCTCTGGAGGGGACCGCTGGAGTCCAGGAGTGCGAGGACGTTTGTTTCCGCTCTTGTCGCGGAGTGGCCGACGAAGTCGGTGAGGCCATGCTGAGCCGTGATCCGCCGGTAGGCGTCCGCGCGTGCGACCGCGTCGCCCTTGCGGCCCCGGCCCGCCTGCTGCGCCTGGCGGCGCTGATCTTCGAGCAGATCCGCGAATTCGGTCTCGTCGACGGTGAGGCCCGCCGAGCGCGCCGCGTCGACGGTGAGGTCGATGGGGAAGCCGTAGGTGTCGTGCAGCTCGAACGCGGTGCGCCCGGAGATCGTGCTGCTCGCGCGGGCGATCGCCGCGTCGAGGAGTTGGGAGCCCTGGCGGAGTGTCCGCTCGAAGCCTTCTTCTTCGGCTGACACGACCTGCCGGATGAGGTCCTCCTGCCGGGTCAGCTCGGGCCAGGTTTTGCCGAGGTTTCCGATGACGCTGGCCGTCAGATCCGGCAGGACCGGCTCGTCGATGCCGAGCTTGCGCGCGTGCCGGACGGCGCGGCGCATCAGGCGGCGCAGCACGTAGCCGCGGCCGTCCCGCGCGGGCAGGACGCCGTCCGCGATGAGGAACGCGACCGACCGCGAATGCTCCGCGACGATCCGGAACGACGTCGACTCTTCGCTTCCGTCGCGTCCCGGGTATTCGCGGCCCGCCATTTCCTGGACGAGCCGGAACGTCGGCGCGAGCAGATCCGTCTCGCACACCGTGTCCACGCCCTGGAGGACGGTGGCGAGCCGGTCGAGCCCGAGCCCGGTGTCGATGTTCTTCGCGGGCAGCTCGCCCAGGATCGGATATCCGCCCTTGCCCGTCCCCTCCCCGCGGAGGTTCTGCATGAAGACGAGGTTCCACAGTTCCTGGTAGCGCTCGCCGTCCACGGCGGGCCCGCCTTCGCGGCCGAACGACGGGCCCCGGTCGTAATGCAGTTCCGAGGACGGCCCGCACGGCCCGGGAACGCCCATCGACCAGTAGTTGTCCTCCATTCCGAGGCGCTGGATCCGCGACGAGGGGACGCCGACGCGCCGCCATATCCGCGCCGCCTCGTCGTCGTCCAGGTAAACGGTCACCCAGAGGCGTTCCGGGTCGAGGTTGTAATGGCGCGTGAAGAGCTCCCACGCCCAGGAGATCGCCTCGGCCTTGAAGTAGTCGCCGAAGGAGAAGTTGCCGAGCATTTCGAAGAACGTCGCGTGCCGCGTGGTGCGGCCCACGTTCTCGATGTCGGACGTCCGCGCGCATTTCTGCACGGACACCGCCCGCGGACGCTCCGGCGCCGTCTCCCCGAGGAAGTACGGCTTGAACTGGTTCATGCCCGCGTTGGCCAGCAGGAGCGTCGGGTCGGACGGGATCAGCGGGCTGGACGGCACGACCCGGTGGTCGCGGTCTTGGAAGAAGTCGAGGAATGCCGAGCGAATGTCAGCAGAGCGCATGGGACGGCCTCACGAGGTCGATGGGATGACGGCGCACACCGCCGAGCCGGGCCGGGCACGACTGCTCGTCCCCCAGCTCGGCGCGGCTAGCTCGCCGTCCCACCTCGTGAAAGTCCATCGCCTTCCACGCTACGCGACGCGGACCGCGACGGCACGCCCATTTCGCGGCCCGCCCGCCTTCACGCCTCCGGGTCGGCGGCGCGCGCGTCGTAGGCGGCGCGGGCGGCGTCGATCTCCGCCAGGTGGCTCTCCGCCCAGCAGACGAGGGTGTTGGCCGCGTCCATCAACGTCGCGCCCATCTCGGTCAGCGAATACTCCACGCGCGGCGGCATCACCGGATAGACCTTGCGCGTGACGATGCCGTCGCGCTCCAATCCGCGCAGCGTGACGGTGAGCATCCGCTGGCTTATCCCGTCGATTTCGCGCTTCAGCTCGGTGAACCGCTTGGTGCGCTCGCCGAGCAGCGCGATGACCTGCAGCGACCATTTGTCGCCGACCCGGTCGAGGGTCTCGCGGGCGCGGCAGCGATCCGCCGTGTACTCCATCGGTTCTCTCCAGGTGACCAGGGCAGGAAAAAGTGCCTTCTTGTGCCGGGGCCGAGCGCGTCCGCACCATGGAGGCGCGCCCCACGGTTCCTGATCGGAACCGCCTTACCTTTCATAACCTTAGGAGACACGATGACTGCCGAGCTTGTCGAGGTCCCCGGCTACGTCGCCGGCACGTGGACGATCGACCCCGCCCACTCCGGCGTCGGCTTCACGATCCGGCACATGATGGTCAGCAAGGTGCGCGGCCGGTTCGGGACGTTCGAGGGGACGATCACCACCGGCGCCGACCCGCTCGACTCGTCCGTCGCCGCGACCATCGACCTGACCTCGATCGACACCGGCAACGCCCAGCGGGACGAGCACGTCAGGTCCGCCGACTTCCTGGACGTGGAGAAGTTTCCGAGCATGTCCTACCGCTCGACCGGGCTCCGTCCCGGCAGGGACGGCTTCGTGCTCGACGGCGAGCTGACCCTGCGCGGGCTGACCAAGGAGATCCCGCTGAACCTGGTCCCCGAGGGCTTCGGCCCAGACCCGTTCCGCCAGGACGACCCGTTCAAGGGCGCCCGCGCCGGGTTCACCGCGACCGGCGAGATCAGCAGGCTCGAGTTCGGCGTGGGCGAGGGGACGACCATCCCGGGCGGCGGGCTGGCGCTGAGCGACAAGATCCAGGTCGTCCTGGAGATCCAGGCCGTCCTCCAGACGGACTGACGGCGCGGCCGCACCGCGCGGGAACAAAAAGGGCGGGCCCCTGACCGGCGTCCGGTTGGTCAGGGGCCCGATGTCTCGGCTGTACTGAAGGGGCTGGGAGGACCCCCTCTGCGAACAGCTCAGCCGAGACCGTTCTTGACGGACGCGGCTTAGCCGAGACCGTTCTTGATGGCGGAGATGAGCTCACCGTTCGTGGTGTCGCCGCTGAGCTCCCAGAAGAACGCGCCGCCGAGGCCCTCGGCGCCCGCGTACTTCATCTTCCCGCCGATGGTGGACGGCGTGTCGTAGCTCCACCACTGGTCGCCGCACTTGGCGTAGGCGGTTCCGGCGACCGTGCCGGTCACGGGGCACCTGGACTTGATGACCTTGTAGTCCTCGATCCCGGCCTCGTAGGTGCCGGGTGCGGGGTTGGTCGCGGTGCCGCCGGGCTCGGACTGCGTGACGCCCGTCCAGCCGCGGCCGTAGAAGCCGAGGCCGATCAGGAGCTTGTTGGCCGGAACGCCCTTGGCCTTGAGCTTGGCGATCGTGTCGGTGGTGTTGAAGCCCTCGTGCGGGATCCCCGGGTAGGACGTGAGCGGGGAGTGCGGGGCCGTCGGTCCCTTCGCGTCCCAGCCGCCGAAGTAGTCGTACGTCATGGGGTTGTACCAGTCGACGTACTGCGCGGCGCCTCCGTAGTCGGTGACGTCCATCTTGCCGCCGTTGCTGGCGTCGGCGGTGATGGCTGCCGTGACCAGGTTGCCGGAGCCGAACTTGGCGCGCACCGCGGCGAGGAGCTTCTTGAACGCGTCCGGCCCGCTCGTGTCGCAGGAGAGGCCGCAGGCGTTCGGGTACTCCCAGTCGATGTCGATGCCGTCGAACACGTCCGCCCAGCGCTTGTCCTCGACGAGGTTGTAGCAGGAGTCGGCGAACGCGGCCGGGTTCTGCGCCGCCTGGCCGAAGCCGCCGGACCAGGTCCAGCCGCCGAACGACCAGAGGATCTTCAGGTTCGGGTGCTTCGCCTTCAGCTTGCGCAACTGGTTGAAGTTGCCGCGCAGCGGCTGCTCCCAGTTGTCGGCCACGCCGTCGACGCTCTGGTCGGCGCCGTACGCCTTGTCGTAGTCGGCGTAGGAGTCGCCGATGGTGCAGCGGCCGCCCTGGACGTTGCCGAACGCATAGTTGATGTGGGTCAGCTTGCTGGCCGAACCACTCGTCTCAATGTTCTTGACGTGGTAGTTGCGCTGGTAGACGCCCCAGTTGGTGTAGTAGCCGATCACCTTGTCGCCGGCGGTGCCGTTGCCGCCGCCGTCGTCGGTGGTGGCCGACACGGTGGCGGACGCGGCGGAGGCGTTCCCGGCGGCGTCCTTGGCCTTGACGCTGAAGGTGTACGCGGTCTTGGGAGAGAGACCGCTGACCGTGGTGCTGGTGCCCGTGGTCGAGGTGGCCTTGGTGCTGCCGTTGTAGACGTCGTAGCCGGACACGGCGACGTTGTCCGTGGAGGCGGTCCACGAGAGCGAGACGCTGGTGGCGGACTTGCCGGTGACGCGCAGGCCGGAGGGAGCGGAGGGAGCCTCGGTGTCGTCGCCGGGACCGCCCGGGTCGCCGGTGCCGTCGCAGGCCAGGCCGTTGATCTTGCAGCCGGTGAACCAGCCGGAGCCGGTGCCGTTGAAGCCGAAGGTGGCCTTGGAACCGGCGGCGACCGCGCCGTTCCACCCGAGGCTGCTGAAGGTGTAGTGGTTCCCGGAGACGGTCTTGGTCGCGTCCCACACAGAGGTCACGGAAGTGCCGGAAGGAAGGTCGCCCTCGACCTTCCACCCGCTCAGGGCGGCGCTCGTCCCGTTCGTGACTGTGCACGTGCCACCGAAGCCCGCGCCCCAGTCAGAGGTCTTCGTACAGGTGGCGGTGACCGTCCCCGCCGACGACGCCGGCGGCGCCGAGAGCAGGGCGGTGCCGACCGCCAGAGTAGCTGCGCCGACGAGCGCGATCGCTCGCCGTCCGCCCGGTCTTGACATGATTCTCCGTTCGGTCCGGCCCCCGAAACAAACAGGAATCTCCCAGCAACTCTTAGGAAACTTTCCTAAGAATTGGGTGGATGGTAACCGGGTGGAACGGTGCGTTCAAGGGCTTGCGCGCGCCGTGATCGCCCCGCACGGGGTGGTCTAAGCGGCTGCCTGGGCACATATGGGTCGGAACCTCGCAAAGAAATCTCAACCCGCGCCGAACCAACCGGGGACGTCGAGCCGCCACGGATCGGCGGGCGTGACCTGCCGAAGATCGTGCTCCAGCGCCCGGACGCGGTCCGCGCCGAGCCGCCGGACCCAGTCGTCCCGGATCCGCTCGAAGATCAGCGCGGCGCGGTCGAGCGAGTCGGTCCCGCGCGCCGTCAGCCGCACGATCTTACGCCGCGCGTCGACCGGGTCGGCGCCGCGCTCGACGTACCCGGCGCGCTCCAGCGACTCGATCATCTTGCCCGCCGCCTGCTTGGAGACGCCGAGCCTGCGGCCGAGCTCGACCGCGGTCGTGCCCCGCGGGCCGATGGCCTGGAAGACGAAGCCGTGCATGGGGCGCAGGTCGGGGTGCCCTTGCCGGGCCAGTTCGGCGTTCAGCTCGTCGACGATCCCGCGGAAGGCCAGGAAGAGCCGCAGGGGCAGCTCGTATCCGGGCGCGTCGGCGGGCTCGGCGGGCTCGGCGGGCTCGGCGGGCTCGGCGGGCTCGGTGGGCTCGGCGGGCTCGGCGGGCTCGGCGGGCTCGGCGGGCTCGCCGAGGTCACGGTCGCTTGACATAAAAGACAACCTCATTGACTATATGGACAACCACATTGTCTAACTTAGGGGATCGGGAACCATGACGCTCATCCGCGCCGCCGAGAGCCGCCGCACCGAGACGCCCAACGGCACGATGACGACGTCCGCCACGCCCACCCAGGGCGGCACCGAGGGCATCGCCGTCTGGCGCGTCGACTTCGCGCCCGGCCGGACGGGGCCGCTGCACGCCTTCGACACCGAGCAGGTCTGGACGTTCCTCACCGGAACCGTGTCCATCGACCTGGACGGGCGCACGCTGGAGGCGGGCCCCGGCGACACGCTCGTCCTGCCCGCCGACGTGCCGCGCCAGATGACGACCCGGCCGGACGCCGGCTTCACCGCGGTGGTCGCCGCCCACGCCGGATGCCTCGCCTACGACCCGGAGAAGCTCGTGGACGACACGCGCTGCGACATCGCCCCGCAGGGCGCCGAGCGGCTCGTCCCGCCGTGGGCTCGATGACACGGGCTTGCTGACGCGGGCTCGCTGACACGGGCTTGCCGACACGGCCGGGGCCGATGGCTCAGGCGCCCAGGTAGGCGAGGACGGCGAGGACGCGGCGGTTGTCGTCCTCGGACTGCGGCAGCCCGAGCTTGCCGAAGATGTTGTTCGTGTGCTTGCTGATCGCCTTCTCGGTGACGAACAACTTCGCCGCGATCGCCGCGTTGGACCGTCCCTCCGCCATCAGGCCGAGCACCTCGCGCTCGCGGGGGGTGAGCTGCTGCAGCGGCTCCTCGCGGGCGTGCCGGGTGAGGAGCTGGGAGACGACGTCCGGGTCGAGGGCGGTGCCGCCGCCGGCGACCCGGCGCACCGCCTCGACGAAGACCTTGACGTCGGACACGCGGTCCTTCAGCAGGTAGCCGATGCCGCCGCCGCTGTCGGACAGCAGCTCGCGCGCGTAGAGCTGCTCGACATGCTGCGACAGCACCAGCACCGGCAGCCCGGGGATCTCCTTGCGGGCCGCGAGCGCGGCCCGCAGGCCCTCGTCGGTGAACGTCGGCGGGAGGCGGACGTCCACGACCGCCACGTCCGGACGGTGCGTGGTGAGCGCCCGCAGCAGCGAGGGCCCGTTGTCCACCGCCTCGACCACGTCGAAGTCGAAGGCGCCGAGGAGGCGGATCAGCCCGTCCCTGAGGAGGGCGAGATCTTCGGCGATGACAACGCGCACGGCAGCTCCATGGTCACGACGGTCGGCCCGCCGCGCGGGCTCGTCACGGCCATCGTGCCATCGAAGGCGGCCAGCCTGCGCTCGATCCCGCGCATGCCGGACCCGCGCGCGGGGTCGGCGCCGCCCGTCCCGTCGTCCCCGACGATCATGAGGAGCCGGTCGCCGGTGTGCTCGATCTGGACCCAGGCCCGTGGAGCGGCGGAGTGCTTGACGACGTTCGCGAGCATCTCCGCGACCGCGAAGTAGGCCGCCGACTCGACCGGGGCGTCGGCGCGTCCGGGCAGGTCGACCTGGACGTCGACGGGCAGCGGCAGGCCGAGCGCGAGCGCCCGGACGGCCCCGTCGAGGCCCCGCTCCGCGAGCACCGGCGGGTGGATGCCGCGGACGAGGTCGCGCAGCTCGGTCAGCGCCGTCCCGCTCGCGGCGCGGGCCTCGGCGAGGAGCTGCTGCGCGGTCTCCGGGTCGTGCTTCATCATCTCCTCGGCGAGCCCGATGTTCATGCTCAGCGCGACGAGCCGGGCCTGCGCGCCGTCGTGCAGGTCGCGCTCGATGCGGCGCAGCTCGGCGGCGGACGCGTCCACCGTCTCCGACCGGGTCTCGGTCAGCTGCTGCACGCGCTCGGTCAGCGCGGCGCGGGTGGGGGAGAGCAGTGACTGGCAGAACAGCGCGTGCGCCTTCATGAACATCGGCCCGACCGGGACCGACACCGCGATCAGCCCGGCGCCCAGCACGACGGACCCGACGATGCCGACCGCGCCCCAGTCCTCCAGCGGCCAGAACGGGCCCCAGCCGTAGGCGGTGACGATCGACAGCCACGGCGCGACGAACACGCCCTCCAGGCCGTACAGGACGAGCCCGCCGCCGAAGATCCCGAGGACGAGCGCGACCGGCACGTTCAGGAACGACCACAGGAGGTCGCGCCAGGTGGCCGGGTCGGTGAGCAGGCGGCCCAGCCGCGCGAACGGGCCGAGGCCCCCGGCGGGCTCCGCCCGGTACGGGACGGCGATCCGCACTCCGTACCACTCGTCCGCCCACACCCGCTGCTGGTTGGCGATCGACCTGATGGCGCCGAACACTGCCGGGGCCAGCAGCACGCCCACGCCGAGCGGGATGAACGCGATCGACAGCACGGCGAGGATGAACAGCGGCAGGTTCACCGTGAACGCCAGGACGATCTGGATCACGCCCCGGACGAGGCCGACGAAGGCACGCCGCGCGTACCCTCCGAGTCGCTCGGCGAGGCGCTCGCTGTCGCTCACGTGTTCCTCCATGGGTGCGTTCCCCGGCAGTCCGACCCCATCATTGTGTTCGGTGGCCGTCCAGGGATCGGTGGTGCTAAGCCCCCATTCACCGGCACCCCCTGGGGGAGTTCCCCCTACCCCGCCCCAGTCCGTGACCGCGCGGTCACGGGCAGGCGGGAAGGCGACCGACACTGCGGTCGACAAGACAACGGGCCCGGATCCCTGGACAATGCAACGGCGACATCCAGGGGAGAAAGCGAACCAAGCTGTGACAGCGACCATCAGCCAGACGTCCACCGGACACGAGGGCCCGCGGCCCGTCACCCAGCGGATCGCCGAGGAGATCGGCGTCCGCGAGGGTCAGGTGCGGGTCGCGGTGGACCTGCTCGACGGCGGGGCGACCGTCCCGTTCATCGCCCGCTACCGCAAGGAGGCGACGGGCGCGCTCGACGACGCGCAGCTCCGCGCGCTGGAGGAGCGGCTGCGCTACCTGCGCGAGCTGGACGAGCGGCGCGGCGCGATCCTGGAGTCGATCGAGTCGCAGGGCAAGCTCACCGGCGAGCTCAGGGCCCAGATCATGGCGGCCGACTCCAAGGCCCGGCTGGAGGACGTCTACCTCCCGTACAAGCCGAAGCGCCGCACCAAGGCGCAGATCGCGCGCGAGGCGGGGCTCGAACCGCTCGCCGAGCTGCTGCTGGACGACCCGTCCAACGACCCGGAGGCGGCCGCCGCCGGCTACGTGGACGCCGACAAGGGCGTCGCCGACGCGGCCGCCGCGCTGGAGGGCGCCCGCGCCATCCTCGTCGAGCGCTTCGCCGAGGACGCCGACCTCATCGGCGGGCTGCGCGAGCGCATGTGGAACCGGGGCCGGATGCTCTCCCGCGTCCGCGAGGGCAAGGAGGAGGCGGGCGCGAAGTTCGCCGACTACTTCGAGTTCGCCGAGCCGTTCGCGAAGCTGCCGTCGCACCGCGTCCTCGCGCTGTTCCGCGGCGAGAAGGAAGAGGTGCTCGACCTCGACCTGGAGCCGGAGGACGAGCCGGACGACGCCCCGGCGGCCCGCAGCTCCTACGAGGCCGAGATCGCGCGCCGGTTCCAGATCACCGACCAGGGGCGCCCGGCCGACAAGTGGCTGAACGACGCCGTCCGCTGGGCGTGGCGCACCCGGATCCTCGTCCACCTCGGCATCGACCTGCGCGCCCGGCTGCGCCAGGAGGCCGAGGACGAGGCCGTCCGCGTGTTCGCCGCCAACCTGCGCGACCTGCTGCTCGCCGCGCCCGCCGGGACCCGCTCCACCATGGGCCTCGACCCGGGCCTGCGCACCGGCGTGAAGGTCGCGATCGTGGACGCGACCGGCAAGGTCGTCGCCACCGACACCATCTACCCGCACGAGCCGCGCCGGAAGTGGGACGAGTCGATCGAGACGCTCGCCCGCCTGTCCCGCGAGCACAATGTCGACCTGGTCTCCATCGGCAACGGCACCGCGTCCAGGGAGACCGACAAGCTCGCCGCCGACCTGATCGCCCGGCACCCCGACCTCAAGCTCACCAAGATCATGGTGTCGGAGGCGGGCGCGTCGGTGTACTCGGCGTCGGAGTACGCGGGCCGCGAGCTGCCGGGCATGGACGTGTCGCTGCGCGGCGCCGTCTCCATCGCCCGCCGCCTCCAGGACCCGCTCGCCGAGCTCGTCAAGATCGACCCGAAGTCGATCGGGGTCGGGCAGTACCAGCACGACATCTCCGAGGTGAAGCTGTCGCGCTCGCTCGACGCCGTCGTCGAGGACTGCGTGAACGCCGTCGGAGTGGACGTCAACACCGCGTCCGCGCCGCTGCTCACCCGCGTGTCCGGGATCGGGGAGGGACTCGCGGAGAACATCGTCGCGCACCGCGACGCCAACGGTCCGTTCCGCAGCCGGGGCGGGCTGAAGGACGTCCCGCGGCTCGGCCCGAAGGCGTTCGAGCAGTGCGCCGGGTTCCTGCGCATCCCCGGCGGGGACGACCCGCTCGACGCGTCCAGCGTGCACCCGGAGGCGTACCCGGTCGTCCGGCGGATCCTGGACGCGGTCGGCGCCGACATCAAGGCGCTCATCGGCAACTCGGGCGCGCTGCGCTCGCTCAGGCCGTCCGACTTCGTTGACGACGTGTTCGGGCTGCCGACCGTCACCGACATCCTCGCCGAGCTGGAGAAGCCGGGGCGCGACCCGCGTCCGGCGTTCAAGACGGCCACGTTCAAGGAGGGCGTCGACAAGCTCGGCGACCTGGAGCCCGGCATGATCCTGGAGGGGGTCGTCACCAACGTCGCCGCGTTCGGCGCGTTCGTGGACGTCGGCGTCCACCAGGACGGGCTCGTCCACATCTCCGCGATGTCCGACAAGTTCGTGTCCGACCCGCGCGAGGTCGCGAAGCCTGGCGACATCGTCCGGGTGAAGGTGCTGGACGTCGACCTGCAGCGCAAGCGCATCTCGCTCACGCTCCGCCTGGACGACGAGCCCGGCCGCGACCGCCAGGAGCCCCGCAGGGGCGGCGGACGCCAGGGCGGCCAGCAGGCCGGTCAGCAGGGTGGTCAGCAGGGCGGCGGCGCGCGCCAGAGCCGCGGCGGCCAGAACCAGCGCGGCGGCGGTCAGGGCGGCGGCGGACGCGGTGGCCAGGGCGGTGCACGCGGCGGGCAGGGCGGCCAGGGCGGGCGCGGCGGTCAGGGCGGCGGCGGGCAGCGCAGCGGGCGCGGGCGCGACGCCCAGGGGAGCGGCGGCTCCTCCGGCGGCGGCGCCATGGCCGACGCGCTGCGGCGTGCGGGCCTCGACAAGGGCCTCCCCGGCGACGGACGCAAGGGCCGCTGACCCGACCGGATTCGCGAAGCGGCTGACGGGCGCCCGGCCGAGGTTCTGGCCGGGGTGTCCGTCAGCCGCTAAAGCCGCGCCAGCGGCCGTCCGACCCGGTCTCGGTCGCCGACCGCGGCTGGACGGGACGCCGCGGCGGCTCCGCCCGGTCGTAGGGCCCCTGCCCGAGCGGCCGGCGCGGCTGCGGCAGCGGCGGGCGTCCGTCCCGCTCGTCCGCCGCCTCGCGGGCCAGGCCCAGGACGGACGGCACAGCCGCGAGATCGCCGCCGAACGGGTCCCTTTCGGGCCGCGTTCCGTCGGACGCCTCGCCGCGCGGCTCGTCCGCGATCGGACGGTGCCGGGGGAACTGCGCGACCGCGACCGCGCCCAGCACGAGCGCGCCCAGCCGCATCGCGGAGTGCGCCGCGTCCTGCGGCCACGGCTCGGCGTACATGAACGTCCCCATCGTCAGCAGGTACGTCTTCGCGGACACCGTCATCACGGTCGCCACGACCGACACCCGGCAGCGCTGGAACGCCATGACCATGATCCCGAACCCGATCGCCGCCGCGACCACCGTCAGGTAGGGCCACGGCGTCGCCGCGATCCGGACGCTCGTGGCGTGCGGGTCGTCGCTCCACCCCTTGATCGCCAGCTCCGCGGTGCCGACCGGGAAGCCCGAGCCCAGCCCGTAGGCGATGCCCGTCACCGGGCGCGCGTGCCGGCCGTCCGGCCGGTGGTCGCCGAGGACGAGGATCAGCACCGGCACCAGCACCGCCGGGGCGACCACGACCGCGATCTTCCACAGCGGCGCGGCCGCCGAGCGGATCGGCTCGTCCCCGCTCAGCGAGGCGGTGAGCAGCAGGATCGCCCCGCCGATCAGCACCACGCTCAGCCACTCGCGCGCCGTCAGCCGCTCGCCGAAGAACACGAGCGCGATCAGCAGCAGCGGGACCGCGCCGGACATGAAGATCGGCACGGCGGTGGACAGCGGCAGCCCGCCGAGCGCGAGGATCTGCAGGCCGAGCCCGCCGAGCACGAACGCGAGCGCGATCAGGAAGATCCAGTTGGTGAGGATCGTCCAGGCCATGTGCGGGACGCGGTTGCCCCGGAGCGGGGCCATCCGGTCCGCCGCGAGCTTGAAGACGGCGAAACCGAGGTAGTAGAGACCGGTCGCACTGAAGGCCGCGGCTATCCCGTTCATCCCGGACGAGTATGGGCCTTCCCATGCGTGATGTCACTGCCCGTACGGGATCGCTGACGCTGATTCGCCGGTTTCGCGGGCGTCCGATGTCCGCACACCGCGCCGCTACCCCATAGACTTGGCCGCGCGAAGGCGCGGAGCCGTATTCGGCGTGCCCGCGCCGCTGAGAGACTGACCGGCCGTTGGACGACACGGGCGGGCCGACCGACGAGGGCCGTCCGCGTGCAGGCCGAGGGCCTCGCAGGCAGCATGAACAGCACGTGTCGACGCCGCGGCCGAAGCAGCGCCCGATCAAGGAGACCGACCCCAGTGAAGACCGATGTCGAGGAGCTGACCCCCACGCGGGTCAAGCTCACCGTCGAGGTTCCGTTCGACGAGCTCAAGCCGAACCTCGACAAGGCGTACAAGGAGATCTCCCAGCAGGTGCGGATCAAGGGCTTCCGGCCCGGCAAGGTCCCCGCCCCGCTGATCGACAAGTACGTCGGCCGGGGGGCGGTCCTGCAGGAGGCCGTCAACGACGCGCTTCCCGACCTGTACGGCCGCGCTGTCGAGGAGACCGAGATCTTCGTGCTCGGGCAGCCCGACGTCGAGGTGACCGCGCTGGAGGACGGCACCCAGTTCGCCTTCACCGCCGAGGTCGACATCCGTCCGAAGTTCGAGGTCCCCGACTACGACGACCTTGAGGTCGTCGTCGACGACGCCGAGGTGACCGACGAGCAGGTCCAGGAGACCATCGACAACCTGCGGGAGCGGTTCGCGTCGCTGACCACCGCCGAGCGCGCCGCCGAGGAGGGCGACTTCGCCACCATCGACCTCGTCGCGCGCGTCGACGGCGAAGAGGTCGAGGACGCCTCCACCGCCGGCTTCTCCTACGAGGTCGGCAGCGGCTCCGCCGTCGAGGGCCTGGACGAGGCGCTGACCGGTCTCGCCGCGGGCGAGGACAAGACCTTCACCGGCACCCTGGTCGGCGGCGAGCGCGCCGGCGAGGAGGCCGAGATCACCGTCACCGTGCAGAGCGTCAAGATCAAGAACCTGCCCGACCTGGACGACGAGTTCGCCCAGCTCGCGAGCGAGTTCGACACGATCGACGAGCTGCGCGAGGACGTCCGCACCCGGCTCGGCCGCCAGGTGAGGATGCAGCAGCTTTCCGAGGCGCGCGACAAGGCCCTTGAGGCGCTGCTCGAGAAGATCGACGTCCCGCTGCCCGAGAAGGTCGTGGACGAGGAGATCAGCCGCCGCAACCAGCAGCTCGAACAGCAGCTCCAGATGGCGGGCATGTCCAAGGAGGACTACCTCAAGGACGAGGAGAAGTCCGAGGAGGAGTTCGACAACGACGTCGCCGACGCGGCGCGGCTCGCGGTGAAGGGCGGCTTCGTCCTCGACCAGCTCGCCGTCCAGGAGGAGCTGGGCGTCGAGAACGAGGAGCTGTCGGAGTACGTCTTCACGCAGGCCATGCAGATGGGCGTGCAGCCGCAGCAGCTCGCCGAGTACCTCACGCAGAACAACCAGATCCCGGCGATCGTGTCGGAGGTGCTGCGCAGCAAGGCGCTGAACCTCGTCGTCGAGCACGTCACCGTGAAGGACGAGTCGGGCAACGTCATCGACGTCGAGGCCGTCCAGCGCGAGCTGAACGGTGAGACCGAGCAGGCTGAGCAGGCTGAGCAGGCTGAGCAGGCTGAGGACGCCGACGCCGAGGACGCCCCGGAGACGGCCGAGGAGACGGCGGAGGCCGCCCCCGAGGCGAAGGCCGACGCCGAGGCCGTCGACGAGAAGGACGAGAAGGACGCCGAGACCAAGGAGTCCTGAGCCGCCCCCCGCGGTCTTCCGCGGCATCGGGCGCCAGCAGGACGCCCCGCACCCCCGCCAGGGTGCGGGGCGTCCGCTGTATACGGGTCCCGTCCGGGTGGGACGCGCCCTCTCCGGGTATGCCGCGTTCGCGAGGGTCTCGCGTATTCCGTGACACGCCCGGTGGCGCCCGGGTACGCCCCTGGCGAAAAGGCGGCCTCACGGGCTTAAGCGGGCCCGTGCGCGCGTTAATGTCCAATCATCCGAACCGATTAAAAGGACCGGAGGAACACCCGGTGAGCATGCCTCCGACTTTCGACGAGACGTCGCGGATCCAGGCGCGGGTCGCCGAAGCGCCCCTGTTGCCGCTCGGCGACCAGCTCTTCCAGCGGCTGCTGCGCGAGCGGATCGTCTTCCTCGGCCAGCAGGTCGACGACGACATCGCCAACCGCATCTGCGCCGAGCTGCTGCTGCTGTCGGCCGAAGACGGGCGCCGCGACATAACGCTCTACATCAACTCGCCAGGTGGCTCCGTCACCGCCGGCATGGCGATCTACGACATCATGCGGTACGTCCCGAACGACATCGTCACGGTCGGCATGGGCCTCGCCGCGTCGATGGGCCAGTTCCTGCTGTGCGCGGGGACGCACGGCAAGCGCTACGCCCTGCCGCACGCGCGCATCATGATGCACCAGCCTTCCGGCGGCATCGGCGGCACCGCCTCCGACATCAAGATCCAGGCCGAGCAGATGCTGTACGTCAAGCGCACGCTCGCCGAGAAGATCGCCGAGCACACCGGACAGGAGCTCGACCAGATCGAGCGCGACTCCGACCGCGACCGCTGGTTCACCGCCGACGAGGCCAAGGACTACGGGTTCGTCGACCACGTGGTGCTCAGCGCAACCCAGGTGCCCTCCGAGGGCCCCGTCTCCTGACGACCTCACTACATTTCGGAGGCACACAGTGAGCGACCTCTACCGCCCCGGCTTCAGTGATCTGGTCCGTCCCGGCGTCCACGCGGGCGGCTCTCCGATGCCGGTCGACAACCGGTACATCATCCCGTCGTTCGTCGAGCGCACCACGTACGGGGTCAAGGAGATGAACCCGTACAACAAGCTGTTCGAGGAGCGCATCATCTTCCTCGGCGTGCAGATCGACGACGCGTCCGCCAACGACGTGATGGCGCAGCTGATCACGTTGGAGTCGATCGACCCCGACCGCGACATCAGCATCTACATCAACTCGCCCGGCGGCTCGTTCACGGCGATGACGGCCATCTACGACACGATGCAGTTCGTCAAGCCCGACATCCAGACGGTCTGCATCGGCCAGGCCGCGTCCGCCGCCGCGGTGCTGCTCGCTGCCGGGACGCCCGGCAAGCGGGCCGCGCTGCCCAACTCGCGGATCCTGATCCACCAGCCCGCGACCGAGGGCACCTACGGCCAGTCCAGCGACATCGAGATCCAGGCGCGCGAGATCCTGCGCATCCGGGAGCTGCTGGAGAGCATCCTGGCCGAGCACAGCGGCAAGGGCATCGACCAGGTCCGCAAGGACATCGAGCGCGACAAGATCCTCACGGCGGACGAGGCGAAGGACTACGGTCTCATCGACGACGTCTTCGCCAGCAGGAAGCGCAAGGCCGAGGTAGTGTCGTCCTGAGACGACACGAGGACGTGGGAGACCCCCAGCCCGGGCGTCACACTTCCGGGCGAGGGGCTTTCCAACCCCGTTGGAGGCGGTAACGTCGAATCCAACGTCGAGAGCCTTCGGGACGCAACCGAGCTGCGCCGCATTCTCCACAGCGGACGGCCCCACGAAAAGGAGACAGTTGGGTGGCACGCATCGGCGACGGTGGTGACCTGCTCAAGTGCTCGTTCTGCGGGAAGAGCCAGAAGCAGGTCAAGAAGCTCATCGCGGGTCCGGGCGTGTACATCTGCGACGAGTGCATCGATCTCTGCAACGAGATCATCGAGGAGGAGCTCTCCGAGACCTCCGACCTCAAGTGGGACAACCTGCCCAAGCCGCGGGAGATCTACGAGTTCCTCGACTCCTACGTGATCGGGCAGGAGACGGCGAAGAAGGCGCTGTCCGTCGCCGTCTACAACCACTACAAGCGCATCCAGTCCGGTGACACCGGCCGCGACGACGCGGTCGAGCTGGGCAAGTCGAACATCCTGCTGCTCGGCCCCACCGGATCCGGGAAGACGCTGCTCGCGCAGACGCTCGCCAAGCTCCTCAACGTGCCGTTCGCCATCGCGGACGCCACGGCCCTGACGGAGGCGGGCTACGTCGGCGAGGATGTCGAGAACATCCTCCTCAAGCTGATCCAGGCCGCCGACTACGACGTCAAGAAGGCCGAGACCGGGATCATCTACATCGACGAGGTCGACAAGATCGCCCGCAAGAGCGAGAACCCGTCGATCACCCGGGACGTCTCGGGCGAGGGCGTCCAGCAGGCGCTGCTGAAGATTCTGGAGGGGACCACCGCGAGCGTCCCGCCGCAGGGCGGCCGCAAGCACCCGCACCAGGAGTTCATCCAGATCGACACCACGAACGTGCTGTTCATCTGCGGCGGCGCGTTCGCCGGTCTCGAGAAGATCGTCGAGTCCCGGGTCGGCAAGCAGGGCATGGGCTTCGGCGCGCAGATCCGCTCCAAGTCCGACTTCGAGGACGGCTCCGCCGTGCTCGGTGACGTCATGCCCGAGGACCTGCTCAAGTTCGGCATGATCCCGGAGTTCATCGGCCGGCTCCCGTCGATCACGTCCGTCCACAACCTGGACCGCGAAGCCCTGATCAACATCCTCACCGAGCCGAAGAACGCGCTCGTCCGCCAGTACCACCGGCTGTTCGAGCTCGACGGCGTCGACCTGGAGTTCACCGACGACGCCCTGGAGGCCATCGCCGACCAGGCGATCCTGCGCGGCACCGGCGCCCGCGGCCTGCGCGCCATCATGGAGGAGGTCCTCCTCTCCGTGATGTACGAGGTCCCGAGCCGCCAGGACGTCGCCCGCGTCGTGATCACCCGCGAGGCCGTCCTGGAGCACGTCAACCCGACCCTCGTCCCACGCGACCGGCCGAAGCGCGAGCCGCGGGAGAAGTCCGCTTAGGGGACGTGTGCTCGCGGAGGGCGCTCGCCTTCGCGCGGACTTCGTGTTGACCCGGGGGGCGACCCCCGGACCCCCGATGTGGGGGGCTCCGCCCCCCACGCCCCCCCCTGCCGGTTGCGGTCGGTGATTCGGTTGCGGGAAGTGGGGGCTTCCGCTTCCTAACCCCGGCGACCCCCGGGGTGCCGTGGGTGATTTGGTTACAGGATGTGGGGCTTCTCACGTCCTCCTGTCGGTTGCGGTCTTGGGGCTGTTGTCGTGGGCGCTTGAGCCGGGTGGTGGTCTTGGGGGCGGGTCGGCGCGGGCTTGATGGAGCGGTCCCATGATCATTTCTTGTCTTGAATTCCGATCGGTGGGGTGGGGGGCGTGGGATCGTGGGGGGATGGGCGTTGGTATTGCGAAGATTCGACAGGTGAAGGTTCCGGTGTCGGATCTGGTGGCCAGTACGGAGTGGTATCGGCGGTTGCTCGATCTCGTGCCCGTGTTCGAGTTCTTCGAGGACGGGGCCGTGCGCGGGGTCGTGTTATGGGAACCCGAGGCCGACCTGCACGTCTCGTTGCGGGATCGGCGGTACTGCGCCGGGGATCTCTCCGGGGCCGAGGTCGTGGCGTTGAAGGTCGAGTCGGCCGACGCGCTCAACATCATCATCGGGCGGTGCCAGAGCCTCGGCTTCTCCCACGGCGACGTCCAGCACCGGGGGCCCTACGGGGCCGCGTTGGACGTGCCCGACCCCGACGGCACCGTGCTCCGGTTCCTGTACGAGCCCGACACCTACCCGCGGGGATTCGCGGGACTCGAGTTCGGGCCGGACGGGACGCCATCGGCATACCGGGAGCCGCGGCTGCCCGCGCCGTCCGGTTAAGGCCGAAGGTCAGCCGCGGGACTCGCCGAGGCCCGCCTCGCGGGCCACGACGATGGCCTGGGCGCGGTCCGCGACGTGCAGCTTCATGAAGATGTTCGACACGTGGTTGCGGACGGTCTTCTGGCTGAGGAACAGCGTCCCGGCGATCTCGGAGTTGCTGCGGCCCTGCGCGATCAGTTCGAGGACCTCCCGCTCCCGGTCGGTGAGCTCGGGGAACGCGGCCCGCCTCGGGTCGGGCATGTCGGTGAAGTAGGTGAGGACGCGGCGGGCGATCTCCGGTCCGTAGATCGCCTCGCCCGCGGCGACCGCCTTCACCGCGCGGGCGATCTCCTCGGCGCCGGACTCCTTCAGCAGGTAGCCGCGGGCGCCCGCGCGCATCGCCGCGAACACCGAGTCGTCGTCGCGGAACATCGTGAGGACGAGGACGCCTATCCGCGGGCTGGTCCGGGTGATCGTCCGGGTGGCCTCGATGCCGTTGCCGCCCGGCATGTGCAGATCCATGACGACGACGTCGGGCTGCAGGTCGGCGGCGAGCTTCACCGCCTCCGGACCGTTCTCCGCCTCGCCCGCGACCTCCACGCCCAGCGCCTGCAGCAGCCCCTTCAGGCCTTGCCGGAACACCGGGTGGTCGTCGGCGATGAGGACACGGATGATCTCCGTCATCTACGCCCGTCCCTTCCCCGTGAAGGGACGATCGTACCCGGCGGCGACCTCCGCCGGGGTGAGTGGAAGATGTGCGGTGACGACCGTTCCGCCGCCCGTCCTGGACGTGATGGCGCAGCTTCCGCCGATCTCCGCCGCCCACTCCTTCATCGCCGCCATGCCGCGCCGCGGCCGGGGCTGGCCGCCGTTGCGGGCGGCGTCCGGGAGGCCGGGCCCGGTGTCGGCGACCATCAGGTGCAGCTCGACGTCCCGGTGCAGCCGGACGGTCGCCGTGCTGTCCCGGGCGTGCAGCCGGACGTTCGTCAGCGCCTCCTGCGCGATGCGGTACGCCGCGACCTCGACGGCGGCGGGCAGCTCCAGGTGCTCGCCGTCGAACCGGACGTCCACCCGCTCGCAGCAGCCGTCGGCGAACGACTCGATCGCCGCGACGAGGCCGAGGTCGTCCAGCGCGGGCGGGCGGAGGCCGTGCGCCAGCTCGCGGATCTCGCCGACCGCCGACGCGAGCCGGTTGCGCACGTCGGCGAGCAGCGGGTCCGTGCGCTCCGGCTCGCAGGCGAGGGTGATGCGCGCGGCGTCCAGCGACATGGCGAGGCTGGCGAGCGTCGGGCCGAGCCCGTCGTGCAGGTCGTGCCGCAGCCGGCGGCGCTCCTCCTCGCGGCTCGCGAGGATCCGTTCCCGGGAACGCTGCAGGTCGGACGTGAGGCGGCGGAGGTGGGGGATGGTCGCGGCACGTGCCGCCACGGCCCCCGCGGTGAACGCGCCGGCCAGCACGGCAGCGCGTGCCAGTGCCGCTCGCATCCCATCCCCCTCCTCCCGCGCCGCCGTTTCGGGTGTTCCCCGCAACCCTTTCCGGCGGGGCGACCCGGTGTCAGGTGACCTGTGTCCCGACCGCGGCGGGAACCCGCGTCCCCCCGGGCGGGACGGCGGAGGCGCCGCCACCTCCCGGGTCCCCGTAGAATCGTCAGCCGTGACACAGCCCAGCACTGAGCGCGGCCAGGGGGCCGCAGCGGACGTCGACCTGCCCACCCAGTACCGACCGGCCGACGTCGAGGGCCGGCTCTACGAGCGGTGGGTATCGGAGGGGCTGTTCACCGCCGACCCGGAGGGGGCGCCGGAGCGTCCCGCCTACTCCATCGTGATCCCGCCGCCGAACGTGACGGGCTCGCTGCACATGGGCCACGCCCTCGACCACTCCATCCAGGACACGCTGATCCGGCGGCGGCGGATGCAGGGCTACGAGGCAGTGTGGGTCCCGGGCATGGACCACGCGGGCATCGCCACCCAGAACGTCGTCGAGCGCGAGCTCGCGAAGGAGGGCGTGTCCCGGCACGACCTCGGCCGCGAGGCGTTCCTCGAGCGGGTCTGGCAGTGGAAGGCGGAGTCCGGCGGCCGGATCCTCGGCCAGATGCGGCGGCTCGGCGACGGCGTCGACTGGACGCGCGAGGCGTTCACGATGGACGACGACCGCGCCCGCGCCGTCCGCACCATCTTCAAGCGGCTGTTCGACGACGGCCTCATCTACCGCGCCGAGCGCATCATCAACTGGTGCCCGCGCTGCCTGACCGCGCTGTCCGACATCGAGGTCGAGCACGAGGACGTCGACGGCGAGCTCGTCTCGATCCGGTACGGGTCGGGCGACGACGAGATCGTCGTCGCGACCACGCGGGCGGAGACGATGCTCGGCGACACCGCCGTCGCCGTCCACCCGGAGGACGCCCGCTACGCGCACCTGGTCGGACGCGAGATCGAGCTGCCGCTGACCGGCCGCCGCATCCCGGTCGTCGCGGACGAGCACGTCGACCCCGGGTTCGGGACGGGCGCCGTCAAGGTGACGCCCGCGCACGACCCCAACGACTTCGAGATCGGGCGCCGCCACTCGCTGCCGTCCCTGTCGGTCATGGACGAGCGCGGCGTCGTCACCGCGTCCGGCCCGTTCGAGGGCCTCGACCGGTTCGAGGCGCGCCCGGCGGTCGTCGCCGCGCTGCGCGAGCAGGGCCGGATCGTCAAGGAGATCCGTCCGTACGCGCACTCGGTGGGGCACTGCCAGCGCTGCGCGACGGTCGTCGAGCCGCGCGTGTCGCTGCAGTGGTTCGTGAAGGTCGAGTCGCTGGCGCGGGCCGCGGGCGACGCCGTCCGCGACGGCCGCGTGAAGATCCACCCGCCGGAGATGGCGTCCCGCTACTTCGAGTGGGTCGACAACATGCACGACTGGTGCATCAGCCGGCAGCTCTGGTGGGGGCACCGCATCCCGGTCTGGTACGGGCCGGACGGCGACGTCGTCTGCCCCGGCCCGGACGAGGAGCCGCCCGCCGGGTGGACGCAGGACACCGACGTCCTCGACACGTGGTTCTCGTCCGCGCTGTGGCCGTTCTCGACGCTCGGCTGGCCGGACGAGACACCCGACCTGAAGCGCTTCTACCCGACGTCCGTGCTGGTCACCGGGTACGACATCCTGTTCTTCTGGGTCGCCAGGATGATGATGTTCGGGCTGTACGCGATGGACGGCGTCCAGCCGTTCGGCACGATCGCCCTGCACGGGATGGTCCGCGACCAGTTCGGCAAGAAGATGTCCAAGTCGTTCGGGAACGTCATCGACCCGCTCGACTGGATCGACGAGTACGGCGCCGACGCGACCCGCTTCACGCTGCTGCGCGGCGCGAACCCGGGCGGGGACGTCCCGGTCGCCGAGCAGTGGGCGCAGGGCTCGCGCAACTTCTGCAACAAGCTGTGGAACGCGACGCGGTTCGCGCTCATCAACGGCGCGCACGTCCGCGGCGAGATGCCCACCGCGGTGTCGACCGTGGACGCCTGGATCCTGTCGCGGCTCCAGTCGGTCGTCGCGGAGGTCGACGAGCACCTGGAGGGCTACGACTTCGCGAAGGCGTGCGAGGCGCTCTACCACTTCGCGTGGGACGAGGTCTGCGACTGGTACGTCGAGCTGGCCAAGGTGCAGCTCGCCGACGAGCGGGCGGAGGCGACGCGGCGCGTCCTCGGCGAGGTGCTCGACAAGCTGCTGCGGCTGCTGCACCCGGTGATCCCGTTCGTCACCGAGGAGCTGTGGACGTCCCTGACAGGCGGCGCGACGATCGTCACCGCGCCGTGGCCGACCGCCGAGCCGGGCCGCGCCGACAGCGCGGCGGAGGCCGTGGTGGAGTCGCTGCAGCGGCTCGTCACCGAGGTCCGCCGGTTCCGCGCCGACCAGGGCCTCAAGCCGGGCCAGAAGGTCGCGGCGGCACTGGAGTGGGGCGGCTCGCCGCTCGCCGCGCACGAGGAGGGCGTGCGGTCGCTGCTGCGGCTGACCGTCCCCGGCGAGGGGTTCGCGGCGACCGCGTCGCTGCCGGTGGAGGGCGTCGCGGTGCGGCTCGACACGGCCGGGGCGATCGACGTCGCGGCCGAGCGGAAGCGGCTGGAGAAGGACCTCGCCGCCGCCCGCAAGGAGGTCGACCAGACGAGCCGCAAGCTCGGCAACGAGGCGTTCATGGCGAAGGCCCCGGAGGCGGTCGTCGCCAAGAACCGCGACCGGCTGGCGCAGGCCGAGGCGGACATCAAGCGCCTTGAGTCGCAGTTGGCCGCGCTGCCCGCGGGCTGAGCCGGGCGAGCGGGCGGAACCGTCGGCGCGGCGGCCCGGTGCGGTCTACGATCCGGGTGGGCTTGCCGGGCTTTGCGGCACATGAACCATCGGGAGTGCAATGGCCGAATCACCACCTCGGTCCGACAGGCCGGACCCGGTGTCCGGTGACGACCCCCGGCGGGCCGAGGACGAGGAGGCGGGCGGCCCGGACGGCGAGCAGGGCCCCTGGGGCGGTTCGCGCCCCTGGTGGACGGTCGAGCCCGGCACCGGCCCGCAGATCCTCCCGGGCGGTTCGGGGCAGTTCCAGGTCGTCCCGGACGGCACCGGCCCGCAGATCGTGATCAACGGCGGGACGGGCGGCCACCCGATCGTCGGCAACGCGACGGGCGGCCACCCGGTCGTCGCGGACGGATCAGGCGCGTTCCCCGCGCTGCCGAACGGCACGGGCCCGCTGCCGCCGATGCCGGGCCCGGCCGCCGGGCTGCGGCGCGGGCCGCGCCTGCTGCTGGCCCTTGGCGGCCTGCTGGTCGCGGGCGTGGTGGTCGTGGCGGGCGTGCTGGCCGTCCGGTCCGACGGCGGCGGTGGGCAGAACGCCCGCGTCGCCGGCCTTCCCGCGTCCAAGAGGGTGATCGAGGCGGGCGGGACGGCGGGCGGCCTGCACCGCGACGGCCTCGTCGGGCCCCCGGCGAGCGCCGCGTACCCGTTCGTCGCGGGCGCGGTCGAGGCCGGCGGCGTCCCGGCGGCCAAGCGCGGCCAGGCCGTCTACAGCGAGGAGCCGGTGCGGCCGGTCAACGTCCTGTTCGTCGGCGGGACGGGCCGGGTCGGCAACCCCGCGGACTTCCTCCAGAAGGCGCAGCCGACGACGTTCATCGCCGGGCAGGACGCCGAGCCCGGCCCGATGGGCGGCCGGGCCGTGTGCGGCACGTTCGCCGTCCTGGCGCAGACGCACACGTACTGCGCGTGGGCGACCGTCGACTCCTACGGCATCGTCGCGTCGAACGTCCCGTCGGCGAACCCGGAGTTCACCCTGATGGCCGACGTGATGCGGCGGATCAGAAAGGACGTCGAACGGCGGCGGTGACGAACAGCCGCTCGGTCGAGGCGTCCACCGCGCCGAGGACGTGCCCGGTGAAGTAGACGGTGCCGAGGACGACGACGCGGCGGCCGAGCGCGGCGAGGGACTCGCGGGTGACGTCCGCCGCGTCGACGACGTCCCAGGCGGGCGGCAGCGGGCGGGTGAAGCCCAGCCGCGGCCACGGCAGCCGGGCGAACGTCACGGGCAGCCCTTCGAGCTCGGCGATGGCGCCGTCCAGGTCCTTGTGGTCGGGGAGGCAGACGACGACGTGGTCGATCTCGTCCCAGGCGCGGCGCGCCGCGGCGAGCGCCGCGGCCACCCCGGTCCGGTCGACGGCGGAGTCGACGAGCAGCCGCGTCGCGGTTCCGGGGACGTCGTGCCAGGACAGCCGTCCCGGCAGGACGATCGACGCCAGCACGTCCCGCAGCGTCTCGGGCGGGGGCTCGGCGATCCCGGGGAGGCGGCGGGCGGCGACGACGCCGAGTTCGGCGTTCGTCCGGCCGAGACCGGCGGGGAGCAGCCCGAGCGGGAGGCCGGAGTCGCCCGGCCGCATGCGCTGGACGTCCCCGAGCGCCTCGGAGACCTCGGCGGACTGCGGCGCGGACACCACGACCGTGCCGGGCCCGGCCACCCCGGCCTTCTCCTTGGCGATCTGCGCCGGGGTATCGCCGAGGATGTGGGCGTGCTCCAGGAAGATCGGCGTGATCGCGGCGACGTCGGGGCTGAACAGGGACACCTCGTCGGAGCGTCCGCCCATCCCCGCCTCCAGGACGATCGCGTCCGCGTCCACCTCCCGCGCGTGGCGGACGCCGGAGAGGGTGAAGAGCCCGGTCGGCGCCAGGTAGCCGTGCGAGCGGGGCGGCAGCGCGGCGATCGCCTCTTCGAGGACGTCCCGCAGCGCGGCCAGCTCGGCGGCGGACAGGGCGCGCCCGTCCACCCTGATCCGGTCGCGGTCGCTGCGCAGCCCCGGGCTCGTGACCGTGCACACGCGCAGCCCGGCCGCCGCGAGGTAGGCGGAGGCGTAGGTGGCCGCCGTCCCCTTCCCCTTGGAGCCGACGACCACCAGGACCGGGACACCGGGGTTCAGCAGGCCGAGCGCGTCCGCGAGGGCGCGGGAGCGGGAGAGGTCGCGGGTCTCGCCGGGGGACCGCCGCTCCCATTCCCGGTAGAAGACGTCCATGCCTCCAGTGTGGGGGCGTCCGGGGCGCGGTCGATCCCCGAGTAGGCTCGTGGCCGTGAGTCAGCTGAGCGAGCCGTCCGGCTACCGGCGCGCCATCGGCGCGATCATGGCCCGCGGAGTCGAGTGGGAGATCGATCCGACCCTCGACCGCGTCCGCGACCTGCTCGACGTCCTCGGGGAGCCGCAACGCGCCTACCCGGTGATCCACATCGCCGGGACCAACGGCAAGTCCAGCACGGCCCGGCTCGTCGAGGCGCTGCTGCGCGAGCGCGGGCTGCGCACGGGCCTGTACACCAGCCCGGAGCTGACCACCCTGCGGGAGCGGATCGCGATCGACGGGGAGCCGATCAGCGAGGACGGCTTCGCCGCCGCGTTCGAGGACGTCCTGCCCTACGTCCAGCTCGTCGACGGCAAGCACCCGGTGGAGCTGTCGTTCTTCGAGGTGCTGACGGCGATGGCGTACGCGGCGTTCGCGGACGCCCCGGTCGACGTCGCGGTCGTCGAGGCGGGGATGGGCGGCGTCTGGGACGCGACCAACGTCGCGGACGGCGCCGTCGCCGTGATCACCCCGATCGGCCTCGACCACACCCGCTACCTCGGCGACACGCTGGAGGAGATCGCGGGGGAGAAGGCCGGGATCATCAAGCCCGGATCGGTCGCGGTGCTGGCCCAGCAGCCCGTCGAGGCGGCCGAGGTGCTGCTCCGGCGGGTCGCCGAGACCGGCGCGGCCGTCGCCCGCGAGGGCATCGAGTACGGCGTGCTCAGCCGGGACGTCGCGGTCGGCGGGCAGCAGCTCCGCCTCCAGGGCCTGCACGGCGTGTACGACGAGATCTTCCTGCCGCTGTTCGGCGACCACCAGGCGAGCAACGCCGCGACGGCCCTCGCCGCCGTGGAGGCGTTCGCCAGTGGCGCGCCGACCAGGGGCGAGCACAACCTGGAGGCCGCGACCCGCATCGCGCCCGGCGAGTCCTTTCTCGGCGGCGAGGAGGGGCAGCTCGACCCGGCGCTGGTGCGCAGCGGGTTCGCGAAGTCGGCGTCGCCCGGCCGCCTCGAGGTCGCGCGGACCAGCCCGACCGTCCTGCTGGACGCCGCGCACAACCCCGCCGGGATGGCCGCGACCGTCAACACGGTCACCGAGTCGTTCGGCTTCACCCGGCTCGCCGGGGTCCTCGCGATCGCGTCCGACAAGGACGTCGCGGGCGTCCTCGACCAGCTCGAACCCGTGGTGGAGGAGCTGGTCGTCACCCGCAACTCCTCGCCGCGCTCGATGCCGCCGGAGGAGCTGGCCGAGATCGCCGAGAGCATCTTCGGCCCCGAGCGGGTGCACGTCGCGGACCGGCTGGACGACGCGATCGACCGGGCCATCGGCCTCGCCGAGGAGACCGGCGAGTACCGCGGCGCCGGAGTCCTGATCACCGGCTCGGTGGTCACCGCCGGAGACGCCCGCACCTTGCTCCGGGTCGAGGAGGGGCGATGACGACCACGGGACGGCGGACCGCGGCGCCGAATCCGGCTCGGCGGCTGCTCGCCACGGTGCTGGGGTGCGAGGCCATCGTGATCGCGCTGGCGATCCCGGTGGCGGTGTCGGTGCTGGACGTCGACGGCGCGACCGCCGGCGGCGTCTGCGGCGGGCTGGCCGTCGCGTGCCTGCTGCTCGCGGGGCTGCTGCGGTTCCGGTGGGCGGTCGCGGTGGGGACCGTCCTCCAGGTGCTGATCGTCGCGACCGGGTTCATGGTCCCGGCCATGTTCTTCCTCGGCGTCCTGTTCGGGGCGCTCTGGGGGACGGCCATTTGGATGGGACGCAAGGCGGAGAGCGTCCGGCCGCGCTAAATTCGCCGGGACGGTACGCCGGTCCTTATTCGCCGCCGATCGCTTGAGCGATGCGGGGCGGCCGGTCAATGCCGGATGAAAATACGATCTCGTCCGCCATGTGTGGCTATTTCCGATCTATTTCGCAATTCCGACATACTTCACTTTCCGGAATGCGCGTCCGGCGGATGACGACCCTGCGAAGGAGCGGGCCGTGTCTCTGCACGCGCTGTCTCTGCACGCGCTGTCATCGCGCACCGGCGGGCCCGTGTCCGGCCGCGCCCGTCCCGTCCAGTGGTCTCCGGGGGCGCGGCCCGAGCGGCGGGCGCGGCACCGGCTCGGCACGCTCGGCGCGGTGCTGCTGACCCTGACCGCGCCGCCCGCGGCCGTCCTCGTCGTCCCGGACGCGGCGGGCGACGTCGTCCCCGCCGCCGCGCACGCCCTCGGCCTCGGCGACGGCGGCGTCCCCGCGCTGCTGCGCGCCACCGGTCTGTCCCTGCCCGCGCTGCTCGTCGCCGTCCCGCTCGGCGCCGTCGCCGCGCGCCGGTTCCCCGCGCTGGGCGTGCTCGCGACCGGGCTCGCCGTCCTGCTCGCCGGGCTCGGGACGGCCCGGCTCGCCGACTCGGTCGCGCTCGCCGGGACGGTCCGCGCCGCGCAGGGCGCGGGCGCGGGGATCGTCCTGCCCGCGTCGCTCGTCCTCGTGTGGGAGCGCCGCAGCCGGGCCCTCGCCGCGCTCTGGGCGGGCGTGCTCGCGGGCATGCTGATCATCGCGATGCCGCTGGCGCTGCGGGCCGTCCCGCCGGGGGACGTCTCCCGCGACTGGCGGGACGCCCTCGCCCCCTACCCGTGGCCCGCCCTCGCCGCCGCCGTCGCCGCCGCCGTCCACCTGGTGCTGCGCGGGCGCGGGCCGTCCGTCCTGCCCGCCGCCCGGCTCGCCGAGCGCGGGCAGCTGCTGCTCCCGTTCGCCCCGGCGGCGGGCTTCGCGTTCCTCGCCGTCGTCGCCGCGCACGCGTGGTCGCCCGGCGCGCGGCTCGTCGTCGCCGGGCTCGCCCTGACCGCGCTGCTCGGCCTCGCCCTCACCGCCCGCCGCGACGCCACCGCGGGCAGCCCGTTCGGCTGCGCCGTCGTCATGATCGCCGCCGGGATGCTCTGCCACCCCGTCGCGGGCCCGCTCGCCGGACTCGCCGCCGACGCCCACGGGCGCGACGCCGCCGCCCCGCTCCTCCCGTTCGGCGCCGCCGCCGTCGCCGCCGTGCTCGCGGCGCTCGGCTCCACCCGCGTCCCCGCGCGCCGCGCCGTCCGCGCCGGCTGCTGCCTCGTCGCCGCGGCCGTCCCGCTCGGCCTCACCGCCGACGTCCACGACCGCTGGACGCTGCTCGGGCCGCTCGTCCTGCTCGGCGCGGGCGCGGGCGGCGCCCTCGCCGCGTCGCTGCGGGACGCCGGCGTCGGCGCCGCCCTCTTCGGCCTCTCGCTCTGCTTCCCCGCCGTGCTCACCGGGCAGCTGATCGTGCTGTCCCTGCAGGCGGCGCGGCTGGAACGGCTGCGGCCCGCCTCCGACGCGGAGCGGGCGCACGCGCTGCTCGACGGCTACCACGGCTGGCTCGTCGTCGCCGCGGCCGCCGCCGTCCTGCTCGCCGCCGTCGCCGCCGCAGTGCCCGGCAGGTCCGTCGCAACGTCCCGCGCCCGGTAGGATTCGCGCGCCGCATGAATCCGAAAGTCTTCGAGGAGAGCCACCCGTGTCCGAGCGCACCCTGGTCCTTGTCAAGCCCGACGGCGTCCGCCGCGGCGTCATCGGCGAGGTCATCGCCCGCATCGAGCGCAAGGGCCTGAAGCTCGTCGCGCTGGAGCTCCGCACCCTTTCTCGCGACACCGCCGAGGCCCACTACGAGGAGCACGCGAGCAAGCCGTTCTTCGGCGAGCTGGTCGAGTTCATCACCGGCGGCCCGCTCGTCGCCATGGTCGTCGAGGGCCCCCGCGCCATCGAGGCGTTCCGCGCGCTCGCCGGTGCCACCGACCCGGTCAGCGCCACCCCCGGCACCATCCGCGGCGACTTCGCCCTGGAGATCGGCGAGAACATCGTCCACGGCTCCGACTCGACCTACTCGGCGGAGCGGGAGATCAAGCTCTTCTTCCCCAGTTAGCCCAGGGGGGCGACCCCCTGGAACCCCCGTTGCGCACGGCGGGCCGTTTCCCGATTCGCGTTCGCTTCTCGGGAAACGGTCCGCCGTGCGGCGGTTCGTGCGGCCTCCGGCGCTGGGGCGCCTCCGGCCGCACGAACCGTGGCCCCGGCTCAGGTTCGAGCGTTGCGCCGGTTGAGGTTCGGCCGTGGTGCGGGCTGGGCTTCGGGTGTGGTGTGGGGTGGGGTTCGGCCGAGGCTCGGTTCTGGGCCGAACTGTTGCGCGGGGTGTGGTTCGGCCGTGGTGTGGGGGGCGGTTCGAACCTTGGGTTAGGGCGGTCCAATTTCTCGGGCGGATTGGGGTCACAATCTGGCGCGTGGTCTTGGCACGGGCAAGATCCGTGACCTAGGTTTGGGGAACAGGCGCTGGTCAACACTCGTTTTTTGGGGGACGCGCGACGGCGGGGTGACTGCCCGCGGACGCGGCCGCACGTTACGATGGACGCGCCGCTATACACGCCCATCAATCATGAAGGGCTCCCTTTCTTCATGGGTAA
Organism: Actinomadura syzygii; assembly: GCF_008085905.1. GTDB lineage: Bacteria > Actinomycetota > Actinomycetes > Streptosporangiales > Streptosporangiaceae > Spirillospora > Spirillospora syzygii. Next base: position 402,624 of record NZ_VSFF01000012.1, read on the forward strand.
CAAGCTGTCGTTTCTTGGCCGTGACATGGCGGTCGATCTCGGAACCGCCAACACTCTGGTTTACGTGCGCGGGCGCGGGATCGTCCTCAACGAACCGTCCGTCGTGGCGATCAACACCAACACCGGGAAGATCGTCGCCGTGGGCATCGAGGCGAAGCGGATGATCGGCCGCACGCCGGGCAACATCGTCGCCGTCCGCCCGCTCAAGGACGGCGTCATCGCCGACTTCGACGTCACCGAGCGGATGCTGCGGTACTTCATCCAGAAGGTGCACAAGCGGCGGCACTTCGCCAAGCCGCGCATCGTCGTCGCCGTGCCGAGCGGGATCACCGGCGTCGAGCAGCGCGCGGTGAAGGAGGCCGGCTACCAGGCCGGCGCCCGCCGCGTGTACATCATCGAGGAGCCCATGGCCGCCGCGATCGGCGCCGGGCTGCCCGTCTACGAGCCGACCGGCAACATGGTGGTCGACATCGGCGGCGGCACCACCGAGGTCGCGATCATCTCGCTCGGCGGGATCGTCACGAGCCAGTCCGTCCGCGTCGGCGGCGACGAGCTCGACCAGGCGGTCATCTCCTTCTCGAAGAAGGAATACTCCCTGATGCTCGGGGAACGGACCGCCGAGGAGATCAAGATGGCGATCGGCTCCGCCTATCCGGGTGGGGACGAGGAGCCGCACGCGGAGATCCGCGGGCGCGACCTCGTCAGCGGGCTGCCGAAGACCGTGGTGATCTCCGCCGAGGAGGTCCGGCGGGCCATCGAGGAGCCGGTCAACGCCGTGGTGGACGCGGTGAAGACCACGCTCGACAAGTGCCCGCCCGAGCTGTCCGGCGACATCATGGACCGCGGGATCGCCCTCACCGGCGGCGGCGCGCTGCTGAAGAACCTCGACGAGCGCCTCCGCGAGGAGACCGGGATGCCCATCCACCTGGTGGACAACCCGCTCGACTCGGTGGTGCTCGGCACCGGCAAGTGCGTCGAGGACTTCGAGTCCCTCCGGCAGGTGCTCGTGCCGGAGCCGCGTCACTGATACCCCCGGACTGACTGAGAAACGGGAGGTCGGTGGGTGAAGGACACCCGGCGCACCCGCGTCGTCCTCGGCGCGCTGCTCGTCGTGGCCCTCGCGATGATCACCATTGACTACCGCGGCGGCGACGACTCGCCGCTGCGCGGCCTGCGCGACGTCGGCGCCACCGTGTTCGGCCCGGTCGAGCGCGTGTCGGCGGCGGTCGTCCGGCCGGTCGGCGACACGTTCGACTCGATCACCGACGCGCCCGGCGAGCGGCGCCGCGCGGACCGGCTCGAACGGCAGAACCAGCGGCTCCGCGAGCAGCTCCGCGCGCTGAGCCTCGACAAGGACAGGTCCGCCCAGCTGCAGCGGATGCTCGGCACCGCCGGGACGGGCGGCTACAAGGTCCTCGCCGCGCAGGTCATCTCCGCGGGGCAGGGCTTCGAGGACACCGTCACCATCGACGTCGGCAGCCGCGGCGGCGTCACCCGCGACATGACCGTGATGAGCGCCGACGGGCTCGTCGGCCGCGTCACCCGCGTCGGGCCCGCGACGGCGACCGTGCTGCTCGCCACCGACCAGACGTCCTCGATCGGGTCGCGGCTCGAAGCGTCCAAGGAGATCGGGATCGTGCAGGGCCGCGGCCGCCGCGGCTTCGGCGGGGGCGGCGGCACGCCGCTGCGCTTCCAGCTCCTGGACGCGACCGCGCCGATCGCCGTCGGCCAGCGGATCGTGACGCTCGGATCGCAGGGCCAGCGGCCGTACGTGCCGGGCGTCCCGATCGGCGTCGTCGAGCGCATCGACCGCTCCGCCGGGGGCCTCACCCGCACCGCCTACGTCCGGCCGTTCGTCCGGTTCACCAGCCTGGACGTCGTCGCCGTCGTCGTCGCGCCGCCGAAGCAGGACCCGCGGGACGCGCTGCTCCCGCCGAAGCCGCCGCCCCCCGCGCCGTCCACGAGCCCGTCCGCGCACCCGTCCGCCACCCCGACGCGGGGCAAGCGGCCGGAGGCGCGGCCGAGCGGAACGAAGAGCCCGTTCACGAGACCGAGCCGGGGAGACTGACGTGCTGAACCCGCCCGAGGCGTCGCCCGCCGGGCGCGCCGCGGTGGCCGCCGTGGTGATCGTCGTGACGTTGATCCTGCAGGTGTCGGTCGCGAACCGGCTGCCGCTGCCCGGCGGCGTCCAACCCGACCTGGTGCTGCTCGCCGTCGTCGCGCTGGCGCTCGTCGCCGGGTCGATGACGGGCATGGTCGCCGGGTTCCTCGCCGGGCTCGCCGCCGACATCGTCCCGCCCGCCGACCACACCATCGGCCGGTACGCCCTCGTCTACTGCCTGATCGGCTACCTGTGCGGGGTCGCGACCGCCGAGATGGACCGGCAGTCCGTCGTGCCGTTCTTCGCCGTCGCCGCCGGGGCCCTCGCCGGGACCGTCCTCTACGCGGTGACGGGCATGATCCTCGGCGACCCGCGCGCCGAGTGGGCGTCGGTGTCGCGGATGGTCCCGCCGCAGGTGCTGTACGACGTCATCGCCAGCCCGTTCGTCGTGTGGGCCGTGCTGCGGGCCACCCGCCGGTACGAACGCGGCGAGCGAACCCGCGGGGACGGCCTCGCGGTCCCCGCCGCCCGCTACCGCGCGATGTCGGGGCGGGGCGGGACGCTGTGAACCCGCGTACCCATTTCCGACTCGTCGTCCTGTACGTGCTGGTCGGTGCGCTGCTGCTCGTCCTGGTCGGGCGCCTGTGGTCGCTGCAGGTCCTCGAAGGGGAGCACTACCAGGGGATCGCCGCGCAGAACCGCACCCGCGACATCGTCGTGCCCGCCGTCCGCGGCATGATCCTGGACGACCGGGGCCGGCCCCTCGTCCGCAACACGAGCGCGCTCGTCGTGTCCGTCGACCGGACGACCCTGTCCCGGCAGAAGGACGGCGGCAAGTCGATCGTCAAGCGGCTGGCGGGCGTCCTCGGCGTGAGCCAGGACGAGATCACCAAGCGGATCCGGCTCTGCGGCCCCGGCATCAAGCGCCCGTGCTGGCCCGGCTCGCCCTACCAGCCGATCCCCGTCGAGGACCACGTCGACCCGAAGCGCGCGTTGCAGATCATGGAGCGCCAGGAGGACTTCCCCGGCGTCACCGCGCAGGTCCAGGCGGTCCGCGACTACCCGAACCCGGAGGGCGCGAGCGCCGCGCAGGTGCTCGGCTACCTGCAGCCCGTCACGCAGGAGGAGCTCGACAGGCGCACCGGCCTGAAGGTCACCGGGTACAGCGGCGTCGACCTGGTCGGACGCGCCGGCCTCGAAGCGCAATACGACACCGCGCTGCGCGGCGAGCCCGGCTTCCGCAAGGTGCTCGTCGACAGCCAGGGACGTGTCACCGGCACCGCGGCGGAGCAGCCGCCCGTCGCGGGCTCCCACATCGTCACCAGCATCGACGCCGGGGTGCAGGGCGCCGCGGAGAAGGCCCTCCAGCACGCCGTCGAGGGCGCGCGCAAGGCGGGCCACCCGGCCGACGCGGGCGCCGCCGTCGTCATGGACGTGCAGACCGGCAACCTGGTCGCGATGGCCAGCTACCCGACCTACGACCCGAGCATCTGGACGGGCGGCATCTCCCAGGACGAGTACGACGCGCTGCTCGGCAAGAAGAAGGGCGAGCCGCTGATCTCGCGGGTCACCCAGGGGCAGTTCGCGCCCGGCTCCACGTTCAAGATCTCCTCGGTGTCCGCCGCGGTGAAGGACGGGAACAGCCTGCACGGCACCTACGACTGCCCGGGCTCGTACAACGTCGGCAATCGCGCGTTCCGCAACTTCGAGGGCCAGGGCTACGGCCCGATGAACCTGCACACCGCGCTGGTCAAGTCCTGCGACACGATCTTCTACCGGTTCGCCTACCAGGAGTGGCAGCGCGACGGCGGGATGAAGCCGCGCAAGAACCCGTCCGACCCGATGGTGAAGATGGCCCGCAACTTCGGCTTCGGCACCCGCACCGGGATCGACCTGCCGAGCGAGAGCATGGGCCGCATCCCCGACCGGGGCTGGAAGAAGAGCTTCTGGGAGGACACCAAGGAGGCGAACTGCAAGGGCGCCAAGCAGGGCTACCCGCAGCTCGCGAAGACCGACCCGGCGCGCGCCGCCTACCTCAAGGCCGTCGCGACCGAGAACTGCACCGAGGGGTTCGTGTGGCGGCCCGGTGACGCGGCCAACTTCTCCGTCGGGCAGGGCGACGTGCTGGTGACGCCGCTGCAGCTCGTCCGCGCGTACTCGGCGGTCGCCAACGGCGGCCGGATGGTGACGCCGCGGCTCGGCGTCGCCGTGATGCGCCCGGACGGCACGGTCGAGCGCCGCCTCGGCGCGCCGCCCGCCGGGCGGCTCCCGGTCGACGCCAAGGTGCTCAAGTACATCCGCGACTCGCTCGGCGACGTCACCAAGGACGGCACCGCGGCCGGCACGTTCGGCGGGTTCGACTTCAAGACCGTGGACGTCGGCGGCAAGACCGGCACCGCGGAGGTCTACGGCAAGGACGACACCTCCTGGTTCGCCTCGTTCGGACCGCTGAAGAAGCCGCGGTTCGCGGTGGTCGCGATGGTCTCGCAGGGCGGGACGGGCGCGTCCACGGCGGCGCCGGCCGTCCGGGAGATCTGGGAGGCCATGTACGGGTTGAACGGCCACAAGAAGCCCATCCTGAAGGACGGCCGGCTGCCCGCCGAGCTACCGAAGATCACCGGTGAGGGAGCCGCCGAATGATCACCGGCTCCGGCGTCGGGACGGTCGAGGGCTACGCCGTCCGGCGCGGCTGGCGCAGCCGCGTCGCCGGGCTGCGGCGGCTCGACTGGACGCTGTTCCTCGTCGTCGTCGCGCTGTCGGTCATCGGCGCCCTGCTGGTCAGGTCGGCGACGTACCAGCTCCTCACCGACCAGGGCAAGGACCCCGAGGGCTTCCTCAAGCGGCACATCCTGAACCTCGTCATCGGGTTCCTGCTCGGCGGGGTCGTGACCGTCCTCGACTACCGGCTGCTGCGCGCGTACGTCCCGATCCTGTACGGGGCGGCGTGCGTGGGGCTGCTCGCCGTGCTGACCCCGCTCGGCCAGACGATCAACGGCTCGCACTCGTGGATCGTGATCGGCGGCGGCTTCCAGGTGCAGCCGTCGGAGTTCGCGAAGGTCGGCCTCGTCGTGCTGCTCGCCATGATCCTCGGCGAGCCGCGGGACGGGGAGATCGGCCCGGGCCGCCGCGACGTGCTGCTCGCGCTCGTGCTGGCCGGGGTGCCCGGCGTCCTGATCATGCTCCAGCCCGACCTCGGCACCACGCTCGTGTTCATCGCGGTCGTGCTCGGCATGCTGGCGATCTCCGGCGCGCAGAAGCGCTGGCTCGTCGGCCTGGTCGGCGGCGGCACCGCCGCGGCCTTCGCCGTCTGGTTCTTCGGCCTGCTGAAGGACTACCAGATCGACCGGTTCACCGCGTTCCTCGACCCGAACGCCGACCCGCGCGGCGCGGGCTACAACGCCCAGCAGGCCCGCATCGCGATCGGCTCCGGCGGCGCGCTCGGCAAGGGCCTGTTCCACGGCCAGCAGACGGGCGGGCACTTCGTCCCCGAGCAGCAGACCGACTTCGTGTTCACGGTCGCGGGGGAGGAGCTCGGCTTCGTCGGCGCCGCCGTGATCATCGCCCTGCTCGGCGTCGTGCTGTGGCGGGGCCTGCGCATCGCGACGCAGGCGGCCGACCTGTTCGGGACGCTGGTCGCCACCGGCGTGGTGTGCTGGCTGGGGTTCCAGACGTTCGAGAACGTCGGGATGACCATCGGGATCATGCCGATCACCGGGCTGCCGCTGCCGTTCGTGTCCTACGGCGGCTCCGCCACCTTCGCCAACATGATCGCCTTCGGGCTGCTGCAGGCGGTCCATGTACGGCGGCGCCCGTTCGACTGAGCGGAGGAAGGGCGGGGCGCCGGTAGACTGACCGTTCATCCCACGTCCCCTGCACGGAGGGTTCCGTCATGCCGGTCGAGTCGCTCTTCCCGCGTCTGGAGCCGCTGCTCCCGGGCGTGCAGAAGCCGATTCAGTACGTTGGCGGCGAGCTGAACTCCCAGCTCAAGGACTGGGACGACACCGTCGTCCGGTGGGCCCTCATGTACCCGGACGCCTACGAGGTCGGGCTGCCGAACCAGGGCGTCCAGATCCTCTACGAGATCCTGAACGAGCGCGACGGCGTCCTCGCGGAGCGCACGTACTCGGTGTGGCCCGACATGGAGGCCGTCATGCGGGAGCACGGCGTCCCGCAGTTCACCGTCGACGCGCACCGCCCGGTCGCCGCGTTCGACGTGTTCGGCGTGTCGTTCTCCACCGAGCTCGGCTACACGAACATGCTCACGGCCCTCGACCTCGCCGGGATCCCGCTGGAGGCCGCCGACCGCACCGACGACCACCCGATCGTGATCGCGGGCGGGCACGCCGCGTTCAACCCGGAGCCGATCGCCGACTTCATCGACGCGGCCGTCCTCGGCGACGGCGAGGAGATCGCGCTCGGCATCACCGAGGTGATCCGCGAGTGGAAGGACGAGGGCGCGCCCGGCGGCCGCGACGAACTGCTGCTCCGCCTGGCCGCGTCCGGCGGCGTGTACGTGCCCCGCTTCTACGACGTGACGTACCTGCCGGACGGCCGCATCCAGCGGGTCGCGCCGAACCGTCCGGGCGTCCCGTGGCGGATCGAGAAGCACACCGTCATGGACCTCGACCAGTGGCCGTACCCGAAGAAGCCGCTGGTCCCGCTGGCCGAGACCGTCCACGAGCGGTTCAGCGTGGAGATCTTCCGCGGCTGCACGCGCGGCTGCCGGTTCTGCCAGGCCGGGATGATCACCCGGCCGGTGCGGGAGCGGTCGATCACCACGATCGGCGAGATGGTCGACCAGGGGCTCAAGGAGTCCGGGTTCCAGGAGGTCGGGCTGCTCAGCCTGTCCAGCGCCGACCACAGCGAGATCGCGGACGTCGCGAAGGGCCTCGCCGACCGGTACGAGGGCACCAACACGTCGCTGTCGCTGCCCTCCACCCGCGTGGACGCCTTCAACATCACGCTCGCGAACGAGTTCTCCCGCGGCGGGCGCCGCTCCGGCCTGACGTTCGCGCCGGAGGGCGGCTCCGAGCGGATGCGCAAGGTGATCAACAAGATGGTCACCGAGGACGACCTGATCCGCACCGTCACCACCGCCTACGAGAACGGCTGGCGGCAGGTCAAGCTGTACTTCATGTGCGGCCTGCCCACCGAGGAGGACGCGGACGTCCTCGCCATCGCCGCCATGGCCAAGCGCGTGATCAAGGCGGGCCGGGAGGCCACCGGGCGCCGCGACATCCGCTGCACGGTGTCCGTCGGCGGGTTCGTGCCGAAGCCGCACACCCCGTTCCAGTGGGCCGCGCAGTGCGACCACGAGACCGTCGACCGCCGCCTCCAGGCCCTGAAGGACGCCCTGCGCGGCGACCGGGAGTACGGCCGCGCCATCGGGCTGCGCTACCACGACGGGCAGCCGTCGATCGTCGAGGGCATGCTGTCGCGCGGCGACCGCCGGGTCGGCAGGGTCATCCGCGCGGTGTGGGAGGACGGCGGCCGCTTCGACGGCTGGAGCGAGCACTTCTCCTACGAGCGCTGGACGGCCTGCGCCGCCGAGGTCTTCGCGGACGAGCCCGTCGACCTCGACTGGTACACCGTCCGGGAGCGCGACGAGGTGGAGGTCCTGCCGTGGGACCACCTCGACGCCGGGCTCGACCGCGAGTGGCTCTGGCAGGACTGGCAGGACGCCGTCGACGAGACCGAGGTCGAGGACTGCCGCTGGACGCCCTGCTACGACTGCGGCGTCTGCCCGACCATGGGCACGGAGATCCAGATCGGCCCCACCGGGAGGAAACTGCTCCCGCTCAACGTTGTGTAAGTGAGGGCTTCGAGGTCTCCGGGGCCGTCCCGCCAGGGGCTCCATGGCCGGAACGGGCCTGCGGAACCCCTTGGCCTGCGGGGCCTTCGGCCGCTCAGGGGACGGGCCGCGGCGGAACGACGCCAGCCGACCCGTACTCTATAGGGAGACCTTGTTTTTCGACTCGACGCGAGTAGGAAGGACCAGAACCCTGCCACCCATGCCGGAGGGTCCGGCGCCGGCCCCCGTGATCCAGCGTCTGCGCGTCCGCTACACCAAGCGGGGCAGGCTGCGGTTCACGAGCCACCGCGACATATCCCGGGCCGTGGAACGCGCCGTCCGGCGCGCCGGGATCCCTGTGGCGTTCAGCGCCGGATTCACCCCCCACCCGAAGATCTCGTACGCGGGTGCGGCGGCGACAGGGGTGGCCAGTGAGGCCGAGTACCTGGAGATCGGGCTCACCGAGACCCGCGACCCTGCGCGGGTTCGGGCCGATCTCGACGCGGCCCTGCCCCCCGGGATCGACGTCGTGGACGTCGTGCCGGTAAGAGCGGGACGCGACGGCGACGCGCGGCACAAGCCGGGCGCTTTCGCCGATCGGCTCGAGGCGTCCGAATGGCGGATCCGGCTGGACGGCGTGTCGCACGACGACGCGGCCGCCGCCGTGGCCGCCTTCACGGCCGCCGAGAACATCGAGGTCGAGCGCCTCACCAAGAAGGGACGGCGCCGTTTCGACGTGCGCGCCGCCGTGTCCGCATTCGAGCTGGACCGGCGCGCCGCGGAGGCGGCGGATGCCCCTTGTGCGATACTTCGAATGGTTGTTCGGCATTCCAACCCGGCCGTACGACCCGACGACATCCTCACCGGACTGCGCCAGGTCGCCGACCTCGCGCCGCCGTCACCCCCACTGGTGACCAGGCTGGCGCAGGGGCCCCTCGACGCGGAAACCGGTGGCCTCGCGGATCCTCTGGATCCCGACCGGGAGATCGGCCTGCCGTCCGGCGAGGACGCCACGACGGCCGGCGGCCAGGAGCGGCCGCAGCCCGGGGACGCCGCGAGCGTGGATGCCGTCAGCGCCTGACCGTGAGACCGAAGCCGTGGCGACACGGAACCGGTCCCGCAGGGTACGGCGGGCGCACCCCCGACGACTTCGTCGTCGTGGCCGGACCACGGTCCGGTGATGACGGCGCCGATGACTGACTGACGGAGTGCTCCCGCGCGGCGCACCGTCTCGTTCCGCCCCTCGGCGGGACGGGCGGACGCGCCCGGGAGCCTGACGGGAGATTGCCCGGATGCTTGAGAACGAAGCGGATTCGGCCACGGCCGACGGCACGGAGAACGAGAACACCGGCGGCGCGGACGCCACGGAGAGCGCCAAGGGGAGCGCCGCGAGCGCCCAGTCTCAGAGCGCGGCCGACAACACGCCCGGGGCGGACGACGCCGCGGGCGACGCGGCGACCGGACGGGCGCGACGCGCGAGCCGTCCCGCCGGGCCGCCGCCCGACGTGGAGGAGACCCGCGCCGAGCCCCCGGCGGCGGAGTCCACGCCCGCGTCCGGCGACGGCGAGGCGGCGGACGAGCCGCCGAAGCGGGCCACCCGGACGCGCAGCCGCGTCCGCACGCGGAGCGGGAAGGCGGCCGAGACGGCCGAGGCCGTCCCGATGACCGGCGCCGAGACCTCCCCGGACGCCGAGACCGAGCCCGAACCCAAGAGCGAGCCCAAGAGCCCGTCCAAGGCCAAGGCGAAGGCCGAGGCCGCCGAGTCGGCGGAAGGCGCTGAGGAGACGTCCACGCGGCGCACCCGCACCCGGCGGCGCTCGACGACGGCGGCGTCCACGGCGTCCGCCGCGCCGTCCACGCCCGCCGTGCCGCCGGTTCCGGAGGTGCCCGCCGTCCCGGTCGCGGGAGCGGCGCCGTCCACCGGCCAGGTGTCGGAGACCGAGCCCGCGAGCGGCGTCGGGATCCCGGGCGTCACGTTCCAACCGCCGATGGTCGTCTTCCAGCCGCCGCAGCCGACCGCCGAGCCCGCTACCCGCCCGGCGAAGAGCGAGCGGCCCGAGCGCGACGAGCGGGACGAGTCCGCGGAGCGCGACACCGGCGACGACGAGCACGACGACGGGCCGTCCGACGAGGACGACTCCGACGACCGTCCGTCCCGCCGGCGCCGCCGCCGCGGCGGACGCGGCCGCGGCCGGGGCGGCAAGGAGGGCGGCGAGGACGAGGCCCCCGCCGAGGAGCCGAAGGACGAGCAGCCCAAGGAAGAGCCCGCCAAGCCGGCCAGGGGCAAGAGGGAGGCGGCCAAGAAGGAGGCCGCCAAGAAGGACGCGAAGAAGGACAAGCCCGCCAAGGCCAAGGAGTCGAAGGCCGAGGACGCCGAGGACGCCGAGCACGACGGCGACGACGAGGACGACGAGTCCGGGTCCGGGACGAGCCGCCGCCGGCGCCGCCGCAGGCGCCGTTCCGGGGTCGACGGCGACGGCTCGGGCGGCACCGACGATCCGCCGAACACCGTCGTGCACGTCCGCACCGCGCGGGAGGCCCGCGCCGCCGCCGAGGACGAGGTCCAGTCGGTGCGCGGCTCGACCCGGCTGGAGGCGAAGAAGCAGCGCCGCCGGGAGGGCCGCGAGCAGGGCCGCCGCCGGCCGCCGGTGATCACCGAGGCCGAGTTCCTCGCGCGCCGCGAGTCGGTCGAGCGGGTCATGGTGGTGCGGCAGGAGGGCGAGCGCACGCAGATCGCCGTCCTGGAGGACGACGTCCTCGTCGAGCACTACGTGAACCGCGCGACGCACCAGTCGTACGTCGGCAACGTCTACCTGGGCAAGGTCCAGAACGTGCTGCCGTCGATGGAGGCGGCGTTCGTCGACATCGGCAAGGGGCGCAACGCCGTCCTGTACGCGGGCGAGGTCAACTGGGACGCCTCCGGCCTGGAGGGCCAGCCGCGCCGGATCGAGTCGGCGCTGAAGTCCGGGCAGTCGGTGCTCGTCCAGGTGACGAAGGACCCGCTCGGCCACAAGGGCGCCCGCCTCACCAGCCAGGTCTCGCTGCCCGGCCGCTACCTCGTGTACGTCCCGGACGGCTCGATGACCGGCATCAGCCGCAAGCTCCCCGACAAGGAGCGCAGCCGCCTCAAGTCGATCCTGAAGAAGGTCATGCCGGAGAACGCGGGCGTCATCGTCCGGACGGCGGCCGAGGGCGCGACGGAGGAGGAGCTGTCCCGCGACGTGTCGCGCCTCGCCGCGCAGTGGGACAACATCCAGAAGAAGGTGAAGACGGCCTCCGCGCCGTCGCTGCTGTACGGCGAGCCCGACCTGACGATCCGGGTCGTCCGCGACATCTTCAACGAGGACTTCTCCAAGCTCGTCGTCTCCGGCGACGAGGCGTGGGACACGGTCTCCGACTACGTCCAGTACGTCGCCCCGCACCTCGCCGACCGCGTCGAGCGCTGGACGGGCCGCCAGGACGCCCTGTCCGCGTTCCGCATCGACGAGCAGATCGCGAAGGCGCTCGACCGCAAGGTGTGGCTGCCGTCCGGCGGCTCCCTGGTGATCGACCGCACCGAGGCGATGACGGTCATCGACGTCAACACCGGCAAGTTCACCGGGCAGGGCGGCAACCTGGAGGAGACCGTCACCCGGAACAACCTGGAGGCGGCCGAGGAGATCGTCCGGCAGCTCCGGCTCCGCGACATCGGCGGCATCGTCGTGATCGACTTCATCGACATGGTGCTGGAGAGCAACCGCGACCTGGTGCTCCGCCGCCTGGTGGAGTGCCTGTCCAGGGACCGGACGAAGCACCAGGTCGCCGAGGTGACCTCGCTCGGCCTCGTGCAGATGACCCGCAAGCGGGTCGGGCAGGGCCTGGTCGAGGCGTTCTCGGAGACCTGCGAGTCCTGCAACGGGCGCGGCATCCACGTCCACCTGACCCCGGTCGAGCCCAAGGCGGAGAAGGCGGCGGGCAAGGAGACCGGCCGCCGCCGTCGCCGCAAGGGCGAGGTCGAGCGCGCGGTCGAGGAGAAGCTCGCCGAGCACGAGTCCTCCCGGACGCCCGAACCCGAGCCGACGCCGGTCGAGGTCGTCGAGGTGGCCGAGCCGGAGCCGGTCGAGCCCGTGGTGACGCGGCCGCGCCGGTCGCGTCCGGCGAAGCGCCCGGCGGGCCCGCCGCCGGAGATCGACGCCGACGAGCCGCCCGCGCAGGCGGCGGTCGAGGCGGCGCAGGCCGCGGACGAGACGGCCGACACCGCGCCCGGCACGCTCGACTCCGCCGAGCCCGAGCCCGCCCCGGACGTCCGGCCCGAGCCGGTCGCGGAGCCCGCGGCCGAGGTCGCGGACGCGGCGGCCGAGCCGGAGCCGGTCTCGAACGGCGCCGAGCCGCCCGCCGACACGTCCGCGGACACGGCCTCCGACACAGCCTCCGACGCCGGGCCGGTGCACGCCGACCTGACGGCCGCCGAGTCGAACGGCACCGAGTCGAACGGCACCGAACTGAACGGCACTGCGCCTGCCGAGGCCGCGGCCGAGTCCGACGACGAGGAGGAGGCGCCGGGTCGCCGCCGCCGCGTCCGCCGGACCCGCGCCACCGCACCGGCGTCCGCCGAGCCGGACGTCACCGCCGACACGTCCACCGACTGACCCGCGAGATCCGGAACCGGGCGGACGGCATCCGCCGTCCGTCCGGGGCCGGGGTCACCGGCGGGCCGCGATCCCCGGTCCCACGGCCGGTCGGCGGATTCGCGGCCTCCTGAGTCAGGTATCATTCTTCAGGTTGGGCACGTCTCGACGTGTCCGGCGACGACGAGCCGCAGGCGCGTCACTCCGAAATCCGCATCGCGAACCCCGTTGGGGCGTACGGTGCGTCCCCGCCGGTCCGGCGGGGGTCAAGCAGAGAGCATCAGAGGGCCCCCTCTGGTGTGCCGCCCTCGGCCCCGTGCCGGGGGTAGGCCCCCGTCCGGGGGCTGGTACAGCCACGTGCGGGACCGGTTCAGTCCGGAAGCGCGCGAAGACGAAGGGTTTCCGCGGTGTACGCGATTGTCCGCGCAGGCGGCAGGCAGGAGAAGGTCGCCGTCGATGACGTGCTGACCGTCGACAAGCTGGCCGGCGATGTCGGCTCCACCGTCACGTTCCCGGCCGTGCTGGTCGTGGACGGCGACGACGTGATCAGCGGCTCGGCCGACCTCGCCCGCTACGAGGTGACCGGCGAGATCCTCGGCGCGGTCAAGGGGCCGAAGATCAACATCATGCACTACCGGAACAAGACCGGGTACAAGCGGCGCATGGGTCACCGCCAGCCGTACACCGAGGTCAAGATCACCGGTATCAAGGCCGGGAAGTAAGGGAGCGGTCTCATGGCACACAAGAAGGGCGCGTCGTCCAGCCGTAACGGTCGCGACTCCAACGCCCAGCGCCTCGGCGTGAAGCGGTTCGGCGGCCAGGTCGTGAACGCGGGCGAGATCATCGTCCGGCAGCGCGGCACCCACTTCCACCCCGGTCCCGGCGTCGGCCGCGGCGGCGACGACACGCTGTTCGCGCTGGTCGCGGGCGCGGTCAAGTTCCGCCGTTACCGCGGGCGCAACGCGGTCAGCATCGTTCCCCCGGCGGAATAGTCCGCCTGGGTTCTTCACGTTTCGGAAAGGGCGGACCGGTTCGATCGGTCCGCCCTTTCGCTGTTCTCATCGAGGAGAGAGAGTCGTCGTGGCCGCTGGAGCGGGATCGGGCGCGCAGTTCGTCGACCGGGTGGTCGTGCACGCCGCCGCCGGGAAAGGCGGCAACGGCTGCGCGTCCATCCACCGGGAGAAGTTCAAGCCGCTCGGCGGCCCGGACGGCGCGAACGGCGGGCGCGGCGGCGACGTCGTCCTCGTCGTCGACTCGGGCGCGGCGAGCCTGCTCGAATACCACCGCCGCCCGCACCGCAAGGCGGGCAACGGGCGGCCGGGCCAGGGCGGCCACCGGACGGGCGCGGACGGCGTCGACGTCGTCCTCGCCGTCCCGGACGGCACGGTCGTCAAGGAGGGCGACCGCGTCCTCGCCGACCTGGTCGGGGAGGGCACCCGGTTCGTGGTCGCGCGCGGCGGGCACGGCGGGCTCGGCAACGCGGCGCTCGCGACCGCGAAGCGGAAGGCGCCCGGATTCGCGCTGCTCGGCGAGCCGGGCGACGAGCGCGACGTCGTCCTGGAGCTGAAGAGCGTCGCGGACGTCGCGCTGGTCGGGTTCCCGAGCGCGGGCAAGTCGTCGCTGATCGCGGCGCTGTCCGCGGCCAAGCCGAAGATCGCCGACTACCCGTTCACGACGCTGATCCCGAACCTCGGGGTGGTCAGCGCGGGCGACACGACGTTCACGGTCGCCGACGTGCCCGGCCTCATCGAGGGCGCGAGCGAGGGACGCGGCCTCGGCCTCGACTTCCTCCGGCACATCGAGCGGTCGTCCACGCTGGCGCACGTCCTCGACTGCGCGACGATGGAGCCGGGCCGCGATCCGGTCAGCGACTTCGACGTCATCGAGCGGGAGTTGCAGGCTTACGACCGGGTGCTCGGCGACCGTCCGCTGTCGGACCGTCCGCGTATCGTCGTGCTGAACAAGGTGGACGTCCCCGACGGGCGCGAACTCGCGGAAATGGTGCGGCCCGAGTTCGAGGCGCGCGGGCTGCGGGTGTTCGAGGTGTCGGCGGCGACGCACGAGGGCCTCCGCGAGCTGTCGTTCGCGATGGCGGCGATGGTGGCCGAGTACCGCGCGTCGCTGCCTCCGGCGGAGCCGACCCGCCTGGTCATCCGTCCGGAGCCGGTCGGCGACGGCGCCGACTTCGAGATCCGCGACCTGGGCGACAACACCTACCTGATCACGGGCGCGAAGCCGGTCCGGTGGCTGCGGCAGACCGACTTCGCCAACGAGGAGGCCGTCGGCTACCTCGGCGACCGGCTGGCCCGGCTCGGCGTGGAGGACGCGCTCGGCGAGGCTGGCGCGAGCGCCGGCGCGACGGTCCTGATCGGCACCCTGGACGACTCGGTCGTCTTCGACTGGGAGCCGGAGGTCCCGGCGGGCGACGTCGCCCCGGGCCCCCGCGGCACCGACCGCCGCCTCGACGGATACCGCTAGCCCTCCGGCCCGGGGGTGTGGGTCGCTTCCCAGAAAGGCAGGGCAGGATGAGTGAGCGCGAGGCGGTCGCGAAGGCCCGGCGGCTCGTGGTCAAGGCGGGGTCGTCCTCGCTGACCACGCCGGACGGGACGATCGACGCGAACCGCATCGACGCGCTGGTGGACGTGCTCGCCGCCCGCCGCGCCGACGGCACGGAGATCGTGTTCGTGTCGTCCGGCGCGATCGCCGCCGGTCTCGGGCCGCTCGGCCTGACCAGGCGGCCGCGCGAGCTGGCGACGCAGCAGGCGGCGGCGAGCGTCGGCCAGGGCCTGCTGTTCGCCCGGTACACGTCGTCGTTCGCCCGGTACGGGCTGACGGTCGGGCAGGTGCTGCTCACCGCCGACGACATGATGCGCCGCTCGCACCACCGCAACGCGCAGCGCACGCTCGGCCAGCTCCTCGCCCTCGGCGTCCTGCCGATCGTGAACGAGAACGACACCGTCGCCACGGACGAGATCCGGTTCGGCGACAACGACCGGCTCGCCGCGCTGGTCGCGCACCTGACCCGCGCGGACGCGCTGGTCCTGCTGTCGGACGTGGACGCCCTCTACACCGGCGACCCTAGGCGCCCGGACTCCAGGCGCGTGCCCGACGTCCGCGGCCCGGACGACCTGACGGGCGTCGAGCTCGGCGGGTCCGGCCGGGTCGGCACCGGCGGAATGATCACCAAGGTGGAGGCGGCCCGGATCGCGGGGATCCCGGTGGTGCTGACGAACGCGGCGTCCGCCGCGCGCGCGCTGGCGGGCGAGGGCGTCGGCACGCTGTTCCACCCGGCGGAGGGGCGGCGCATGTCGTCCCGGAACCTGTGGCTCGCCCACGCCACCACCGGCCAGGGGCGCGTCACGCTCGACCCGGGCGCCGTCGACGCGGTCGTGCACCGCCGCAAGTCGCTGCTTCCGGCCGGTGTGACGGGCGTGGACGGCGACTTCGCCGCGGGCGACCCGGTCGACCTGTGCGACACCGCCGGACGGGTCGTCGCCCGCGGGCTGGTGAACTACGACGCGTCCGAGCTGCCCGAGCTGATGGGGCGTTCGACGCGCTGGCTGGCCCGCGAGCTGGGCGCCGAGTACGAGCGCGAGATAATCCACCGCGACCACCTGGTCGTCCTTACGGGAGGGGACACGCGATGAGCGACAGCGAGGCCGAGGAGTTCCTGCGGGTGGCGCGGCGCGCCAAGGCGGCCGCGGCCGGACTGGCGCCGCTGCCCCGCGCGGCGAAGGACGCGGCGCTGCACCGCATCGCGGACGCCCTGGTCGCCGCCGCGCCGGAGATCGTCAAGGCGAACGGGGCGGACGTCGCGCGGGCCCGGGAGGGCGGCACGTCCGAGTCCATGATCGACCGGTTGAGCCTGTCGGAGGAGCGGATCGCGGCGGTCGCGGACGCCGTCCGGAAGGTCGCCGCGCTGCCCGACCCGGTCGGCGAGTCGGTGCGCGGGAACGTCCTGCCGAACGGGCTCGACCTGCGGCAGGTGCGGGTGCCGCTCGGGGTCGTCGGCATCATCTACGAGGGCCGCCCGAACGTGACCGTGGACGCCGCCGCGCTCTGCCTGAAGAGCGGCAACGCGGCGCTGCTGCGCGGCTCGTCGTCGGCGTACGAGTCGAACACGGCGCTCGTCGGGGTGATGCAGGAGGCGCTCGCCGGGTCGGACGTCCCGGCGGACGCGGTGCAGCTCGTCCCGGGCACGTCCCGCGAGTCGGTGAAGCACCTGATGCGGGCGCGCGGCCTGGTGGACGTGCTGATCCCGCGCGGCGGCGCGGCGCTGATCAACTCGGTGGTGGAGGGGTCGACCGTCCCGGTGATCGAGACGGGCGTCGGGAACTGCGCGGTGTACGTGGACGCCGCCGCCGACGTCGGCATGGCCGTCGACATCCTGCTGAACGCGAAGACGCAGCGTCCGTCGGTGTGCAACGCGGCGGAGACCGTCCTCGTGCACGCGGACGTCGCGGACGCGTTCGTCCCGCGCGCGCTCGACGCGCTGCGCAGCGCGGGCGTCACGGTCCACGGCGATGACCGCATCCGGTCATACGGCGACGATGTCGTCGCCGCGACCGAGGACGACTGGCACGCCGAGTACCTGTCCCTCGACATCGCCGCCCGCGTCGTCGACTCCCTCGACGACGCCGTCGCGCACATCCGCGAGTACGGCTCGGGCCACACTGAGGCGATCGTCACGACGTCGCAGCCAGCCGCGCGCCGGTTCGTCGCGCTGGTCGACTCGGCGGCCGTGATGGTGAACGCCTCGACGCGCTTCACCGACGGCGAGGAGTTCGGCTTCGGCGCGGAGATCGGCATCTCGACGCAGAAGCTGCACGCCCGCGGGCCGATGGGGCTGCCGGAGCTGACGTCCACGAAGTACGTGGTCACCGGGGACGGCCACGTCCGCGGGTAGCGTCCGCTTCACCCAAACGCGCCAGACTTGCGGCATTCTTGCCATTGATGTCACGTTGACGGTCGTGGTGTGATTCACGATTGTGACCCGTGAGTACACCCGCCGCCGCGTCCTGAAGGGCGCCGCCCTCGGCGCCGGGCTCGCCTCCGCAGGACTCGTCGCGTTCCCCTCGCGACCCGCCCGCGCGGGCGCCCCGGCGCCGCGCGGCCCCGTCGCCGGCACCACCCTCGACCGGACGTACCTGCTCGGCGCCCCCGGCGCGGGCGGGTACCGCCTCGTGACCGCGGGGCCCGGCGAGCCGCACCTGCTCCGCCGCGACCTCGGCGGCGCCGCGTCCGCCCGGCGGGCCGCCGCCCGCCGCGGCCTCCTCGCCTTCGGCCAGCTCACCGACGTGCACATCGTGGACGCGCAGTCCCCGGCCCGCGTCGAGTTCGTCGACCGGTTCAAGGACGTCCTCGACGTCCTGCCCGTCGAGGGCGCGTACCGGCCGCAGGAGATCCTCACCACCCACGTCGCCGAGGCGATGGTCCGGGCGGTCAACGCCGTCGGCCGCGGCCCGGCGACCGGGCTGCCGCTCGCGTTCACCATCAACACGGGCGACGCGGCGGACAACGTCCAGTACAACGAGGTCCGCTGGATCATCGACCTGCTGGACGGCGGCCGGATCAGCCCCGACTCCGGCGACCCGAACCGGTACGAGGGCGTCATGGACTGGACGTCCTACGACCGCGCGTTCTGGCACCCGGAGGGCCCGCCGCCCGGCGCGGACGCCGACCTCCCCATCGCCGAGTACGGCTTCCCGCGCGTCAAGGGCCTGATCGACGCGGCCCGCCGCCCGTTCCAGGCGACCGGGCTCGACTCGCCCTGGCTGGCGGTCTTCGGCAACCACGACGGGCTCGTCCAGGGCAACCTGCCCGTCAGCCCGCTCATCTCCGGCCTCGCGACCGGCGGCATCAAGATCGGCGCCCCGGCGGACGGCGCCCAGGCCCAGCGCCTCGCCCGGATGCTCGCCGAGGCCGACGCCGCCGAGCTGATCCGGCTCAGCCGGGAGCAGGGCGGCGCGGGCGGGCTGTTCCGTCCCGTGACGCCCGACCGGAACCGGCGGATGCTCGGCCGCCGCGAGGTCGTCGCCGAGCACTTCAAGACGACCGCCGCCCTGTCCGGGCACGGCTACACCCTCGCCAACCTCGTCGACGGGACGGCCTACTACGCCTTCGACCGCGGCGTCGTGCGCGGGCTCGTCCTCGACACCGTCAACCCGAACGGCTACTCGGACGGCTCCCTCGACCGGAAGCAGTTCGCGTGGCTGGAGTCCCAGCTCAAAGCCGCGAGCAGCCGCTACCTCGCCGCGGACGGCTCCGCCGTGAAGCACGCGGTGAAGGACCGGCTGGTCGTCCTGTTCAGCCACCACCCGATCGGGTCGCTGAAGAACGGGCTCGGCGGCGACCGCGTCCTCGGGGACGAGGTGCTGGCGCTCCTGCTCCGCTTCCCGAACGTCGTCCTGTGGGTGAACGGCCACACGCACCGGAACCACGTCATCCCGCACACGCGACCGGGCGGGGGAGGGTTCTGGGAGGTGAACACGGCCGCGCACATCGACTTCCCCCAGCAGAGCCGGATCGTCGAGCTGGCCGACAACGGCGACGGCACCCTGTCGATCTTCGCGACGGTGATCGACTCGGCGGGGCCCGCGTCCTACGGCGGACGGCTCACCGACCCCGTCCGGCTGGCGTCGCTGTCCCGCGAGCTGGCGGGCAACGACTGGCAGGAGCGGGACGAGCACCGCCGCGGCGAGGCCGCCGACCGCAACGTCGAACTCCTCGTCCCGGCCCCCTTCTAGGCACGCGAAAGGGCCGCCGCGCGTCGCGACGGCCCTGGCCCGTGCTCTCAGTTCCTGTCGGTCGGCCCGTCGTCGCGCCGGGTGAACCGGTCGAACAGCCCGCCGGCCGCCCCCGCCGCCGCGTCCGCCATGTCGCGGACCTTGCCCACGAACGGGTCGGCCGTCCGCTCCCACGACTCCCGGTAGGAACGCGCCGCGTTCTTGATCTCGTCCGAGACGGACGCGTCCCCGTCGCCGTCCCGGCGCGGGTAGTCGCCCGCGAGGATCCGCTCGTACTCGGCGCTCTTGCCCCACCGGTCGATCTCGGCGAACCGGATCACCGCGTACGGGTGCGACTGCCCGAGCAGGTTCAGGAACTTCAGCAGCCCGTCGCGGACGTCGCCCGCCGCGTCGTACTCCCGCGCCTGCTGCAGGAACGCCTCACTGCTCATCTCGCTGAGCCGCGTCCCGCCCGCGAGCTTCATGTTCACCCGCTTGGCGGCGTCGAGGTCCTGCCCGACGAGCAGCCCCGCCCGGTCGGACGACAGCTCGGCCTTCCGGAACCACTCCCGCAGCCCGATGATGATCGCGGCAATCCCGATGTTGCCGAGCGGCAGCCACGCGAGCCGCGACCCGAGCTGCAGCAGGATCTGCATCATCGTCTGGTACACCGCGTGCCCGGACAGGATGTGCCCGACCTCGTGGCCGACGACGAAGCGCAGTTCCTCCTCGTCCAGCAGGTCGATCAGACCGGTGTTCACCACGATGAACGGGTGGTCGGAGCCGAGCGCCATCGCGTTGGGCGTCGGATCCTGCCGGACGTACAGCTCCGGCACCTCAGGC
Organism: Actinomadura syzygii; assembly: GCF_008085905.1. Lineage (GTDB taxonomy): Bacteria > Actinomycetota > Actinomycetes > Streptosporangiales > Streptosporangiaceae > Spirillospora > Spirillospora syzygii. Next base: position 422,691 of record NZ_VSFF01000012.1, read on the forward strand.
ATGTCGAGGACGTAGGAGGCGTCGCGCACCATGTCGTAGAGGTTGCGGAACTGGTCCTCCCCGACGCGCACCGTCCCGCCGAGGAACATCAGCCGCAGCGACCGCTCGTTGACCAGCCCCGACAGCTTGCGCAGGACGACGTCGAACCCGGACAGCGAGCGCAGCGCCACAAGCGCCGAACGGTCCGCCGGGTGTTCATAGGCCCGGGAACTGATCCCCGGGAACCGCGCACGTACTCGATCCGGTGTGTTCTCCGTCATGTCTGGCATGGTAGTTCCGACGAACCACCTTGCCGCAGGGTTCCCCGGCGTGGGAGCCTCGTCCGGCTCCGGTCGTCGCCTGGGAGGCGCTTCATGTTCGACCCCAAAGCCGAGGCCATGTCGCCGGACGAGCGGGCCGCGCTGCAGCGGCACCGGCTGTGGGGGCTGGTCGATCGGCTGCTCGCCGCGGACGGCGTCCAGGGGCGGCGGCTCAAGGAGGCCGGTGTCGGCGGCGGCTCGGACGTGACGCTCGCCGGGCTGCGCGAGCTTCCGTTCACCACCAAGCAGGACCTCTGGGACAACTACCCCTTCGGGATGCTCGCCGTGCCGCGCGACCAGGTCGCGGCCGTGCACGGGTCGAGCGGGACGCGCGGACGCCCCACGCTCGTCGCCTACACCAAGGCCGACCTCGACCTGTGGGCCGCGATGTGCGCGCGGTCGCTGTCGTGCGCGGGGGCGTCGCCGGGGAGCGTCGTCCACAACGCGTACGGGTACGGGCTGTTCACCGGCGGGATCGGGATCCACCAGGGCGCGGTGGCGCTCGGCGCGACGGTCGTGCCGATGTCGGGCGGGATGACCGACCGGCAGGTGCGCATGCTCGCCGACCTGCGCCCGGACGTCCTGACCTGCACGCCCGCGTACGCGCTGCGGCTCGGCGAGGCCGTCGCCGAGGCCGGTGTCGAGCTGCCCGCGCTGAAGGCCGGCCTGTTCGGCGCCGAACCGTGGTCGGAGGAGCTGCGCGCCGCGATCGAGGACGTCCTGCCGGTCAAGGCCATGGACATCTACGGCCTGTCCGAGGTCATCGGGCCCGGCGTCGCCACCGAGTGCCTGGAGCAGGACGGCCTGCACGTCAACGAGGACCACTTCATCGTCGAGGCCGTCGACCCGTCGAGCGGCGTCCCGGTCGAGGACGGCACGCCCGGCGAGCTCGTGTTCACGACCCCGACGAAGCAGGCGCTGCCGCTGCTGCGCTACCGGACCGGCGACATCGCGTCCCTGAACCGGGGCGAGTGCGACTGCGGGCGGACGCTCGTCCGGATGAGCAAGGTGCTCGGACGCGCCGACGACATGCTCGTCGTCAAGGGCGTCAACGTGTACCCGAGCGAGGTCGAGCGGGTGCTGCTCGGGTCGGGGCTCGTCCGGCCGCACTACCAGCTCGTCGTGGACCGGCGAAGCCCCGCCGCGCGGCTGCTGGTGGCGTGCGAGGCGCTGTCCGGCGACCCGCGCGCGGAGCTGGCGCACCGGCTGCACGAGTCGCTGGGGCTGACCGCCGAGGTGTTCGTGCTGCCCGCGGGCACCGTGCCGAGGACGGAGGTCGGCAAGGCCGTCCGCGTCGTGTCGTGGGAGGACGGCGGCCCGCCGCTGCGCGGCCTGTCCTGAGCCGCCGCCCCGGACGTGCCGGGCCCCGGCCGGGCTGACTATTCTCGTCGCCATGACGCAAAAGCGGCGGCTGGGGATCATGGGCGGCACGTTCGACCCGATCCACCACGGGCACCTCGTTGCCGCGAGCGAGGTCGCGCACTTCTTCTCGCTGGACGAGGTCGTGTTCGTGCCCACCGGCCTGTCGTCCCACAAGGAGGGACGCAAGGTCGCCGCCGCCGAGGACCGCTACCTCATGGCCGTCATCGCCACCGCGTCCAACCCGAGGTTCTCGGTCAGCCGCGTCGACATCGACCGCCCGGGGGCCACGTACACGGTCGACACGCTCCGTGACATGCGGCAGGTCCAGGGGCCCGACGCCGACCTGTTCTTCATCACCGGCGCCGACGCCCTGGAGAAGATGCTGACCTGGCACGACACCGACGAGCTGTTCGAGCTGGCGCACTTCGTGGGCGTCACGCGCCCCGGGCACCGGCTCGCCGACCCCGGCCTGCCGAACGGGCGGGTGTCGCTGATGGAGGTGCCGGCGCTGTCGATCTCGTCCACCGAGTGCCGCGAGCGCGTCCACGCCGGGGAGCCGATCTGGTACCTCGTTCCGGACGGGATCGTCCAGTACATCAACAAGCGCGACCTCTACCGGGAAACGGCGGCCTGAGCAGGCCGTCCGGCCCGGGACATACGCTGGAGTCGGAAGCGGCCGCCCGGGCACGGCGGTCGAACATCAACAAAGGGGACCGCAGGCCGCCACCCGTGAGATGGTGTTAGCGGATACGACCCCTACAGGGAGGATCGCGAGCGCATCGTGACCGCATCCGAGAGGGCGGCGCAGCTCGTCCGGATCGCCGCCGAGGCGGCAGGCGACAAGCTGGCCGACGACATTCTTGCCTACGACGTGAGCGAGCAGCTCGTCATCACCGACGCGTTCGTGCTCTGCTCCGCCCCCAGCGACCGCCAGGTCCGCGCCATCGTGGACGAGGTCGAACGGCGCCTCCGGGAGGACGCCGGGGCCAAGCCCGTCCGCCGCGAGGGCGAGCGCGAAGGCCGCTGGGTGCTGCTGGACTACGCGGACATCATCGTGCACATCCAGCACGAGGAGGACCGCATGTTCTACGCCCTCGAACGGCTCTGGAAAGACTGCCCCCTCATGGAACTCCCCGAGCGGGTCACCGCCCACCAGGCCCAGCGCGCCCGCGCCGTCGGGAGCCCCGAGTGAGCGAACCCCGTCCGACAAGGGAACCGGGGAAGCGGCGGCTGGTGCTGTGGCGGCACGGGCAGACCGCGTGGAACGTCGAACGCCGCTTCCAGGGCAAGGCCGACATCCCTCTCGACGAGACCGGCGTCCAGCAGGCCCGGCGGGCGGCGCGGCTGCTCGCCGGCCTCCAGCCGACCGCGCTGCTGTCGTCCCCGCTGCGGCGGGCCGCCGACACCGCGCAGGCCCTCGCCGACATCACCGGGCTCCCCGTCCGGTACGACAAGGACCTCATCGAACGCGACGGCGGCGCCTGGGAGGGCCTCACCAACCGCGAGATCCGCGAGCGGTACCCGGCGGAGCACGCCGCCTGGCAGCCGCCCGGCGGCGAGACCAGCGCCCAGGTCGCCAAGCGCGTCGGCGCGGCCCTCGAACGCGCCCTCGACGGCTTGGAGCCGGACGGGCAGCTCGTCGTCGCGTCCCACGGCGCCGCGCTCCGCCTCGGCATGTCCCACCTCCTCGGCCTGCCCGAGGAGACGTGGGAACGGCTCGGCGGACTGTCCAACTGCTGCTGGTCCGTGATCACCGAGATGCGCATCGGCGGCTGGCGCCTCGCCGAGCACAACGCCGGAACGCTCCCCGAACCCGTGCTCAGCGACGACCGTCCCGACGCCGGAACCTGAACCGCAAACGATTCGAGCCGTACTCACTCCGTCCTATACACTGGCGGGGCGCCGCGGGATGAACGTCCACGCGGCGGCGGGGCTATGGCGCAGTTGGTAGCGCGCCTCCATGGCATGGAGGAGGTCTGGGGTTCGAATCCCCATAGCTCCACTCGGAGTTGGGAGTGGTGTGGTCGAGGCTTTGCCTCTTCCCTGCCACTCCTTCGTCGTGTTGACCCGGGGGGCAACCCCCGGACCCCCGATGTGGTGGGCTCCGCCCCCCACGCCCCCCTTGTGGCTTGGGTCGCTGTTCCCGTGCGGGCCCTTGTGGTTTGGGTCTCTGGTTCCGTGCTGGCCGTGGTGGCTTGGGGCGCCGGGTCTGTGCTGGTGGGGGCTCCGTTCGGGGTGGTCCGTGCTTGTGGGCGGAGCGGATGGTTGCGGGGGGTGGTTTCATGCCTGGTATGGGAAGACATCGCAGGGGGGCGACGCGGGAGGTCACGGTGGGCGACCTCATCGACGAGTTGCGCAAGTACGAGCCGGGGACGCGGGTTCGGCTCGCGATCCAGCCGCGGCTTCCGCAGGAGCATGCGGTCGGGCCGGTGGCCGAGGCCGACGGGACCGTGTGGATCGGGGACGGCGGCCAGCGCGGCTACGCGCCCGACGAGGTCCGCGAGCGGCTCGGCTGGGTCTGACCGCAAAAGGTTCGCCATGACGGCGGTCGGCTTTCGTCCGGGCGCGCTTCATCGTGTTGATCATGCGGGAACGCCACCGGGTGGCGATGCGCGATCGAGATGAGGACTGCCCCATGAGAAGCCGGATCACCGGACGGACGCTGCTGCTCGTGCTTGCCGCCGCCGTCCCGGCCGTGCCCGCGGTCGCGCTGGCCGCGCCGCCGCCCGCGCCGGGCACCGCGAGCGCGCCCGCCGCCGCGAGCGCGCCCGCCGCGGGTGCGCCCGCGGGGAGCGCCGGGACGCAGACCGTGAGCACGAGCGACTGCGCGAAGGCGCTGCAGGCGATCTCGTCCCTTGGACTGCTTCCGAAACGTCCCGACCTCGGCCGGGTCGTCTGCACGTCGCGGGCGGAGAAGGAGGCGCCTCCCGCGCGTCCCTCGCGTCCCGACACCACCGGCCAGGTCACCAGCGAGCACACCGCGAGCAACGGCCGGACCGTCCGGGAGAACGAGGTTCTCGGAGTGCCGGTCGAGTGGCCGAGGAACGTCACGGTGCACGTGCCCACGGTCAACGACCGCTGGTACACCTACACCGCGAAGAAGGGCTGACGTCGAACGCGGGCCGCGGCGGGACGTCCCGCCGCGGCCCGCGTCCGGAGCGCTCCCTGCGTGCACTAAGCTTTTCCCGACCGAGGGGCTATGGCGCAGTTGGTAGCGCGCCTCCATGGCATGGAGGAGGTCTGGGGTTCGAATCCCCATAGCTCCACCCGGAGTCTGGGAGTGGCGAGTTCGGCGCGAAAGCGCCGGTCGCCACTCCTTTGTCATGTTTCGCCCATTCACGTCGGTGCCGTCACCCGAACCCGCTTCCTGACCGAATCGTTGGCATCTGAGAAAGCCCGACCCGACCAGAGGGGCTCCGGTGACCCGACGCCTGCGCATCGACGACCTGACCGACCTGGCGCTGCCCGAGCAGCCCGTGCTGTCCCCGGACGGCACGCGGCTGGTGTACGTGCTGCGCACGGACGACACCGCCGCGGACCGCTGCGTCCGCCGCCTGTGGACCGTGGACACCGCCGGGGGCCGGCCCCGGCGGCTCACCCGCGGCGCCGCCGACGTGTCGCCCGCCTGGTCGCCGGACGGGTCCCAGGTGGCGTTTCTGCGCGGCGAGGACGGCCCCCCGCAGGTGTGGCTCCTTCCGGCCGACGGCGGCGAACCCGAGAAGGTCACCGATCTGCCGCTCGGCGCCGGGCCGCCGTGTTGGAAACCCGACGGCACGGCGCTCGCGTTCACCGCTCCCGTCGACCTCGACGCTTTTCCCGGCGAGGACGACGCGGCGCGGGCCCGCAGGCGTACCGCGCCGATCGTCACCGACCGGATCGACCATCGGGCGGACGGCGCCGGGCTTCTCGGGCGGGTTCGGGCGCATGTCTTCGTTCTCGAACTGGAGACGCGGCAGGCCCGCCGGGTGACGTCGGGGGACTGGCACGCCGGGGAGCCCTCATGGTCGCCGGACGGGACGCGCCTCGCCTTCGGCGCCACCATGCCCGACACCGATCTGACCGCGCACGTCGCCGCGTACGTGCTGGACGTGTCCGACCGGAAGGCCGTCCCGCGGCGGGTGGGTCCGGCCGAGGGGGGCGTGGGCCCGGTGGTGTGGACGTCCGGCGGCGACGCGTTGCTGGTCGTCGGCACGTACGGGACGGTGCTGGGCCACAACCGGCTGCTGCGCGTGCCGCTCGACGGCGGACCGGCGACCGACCTGTCCGGCATGCTCGACCGCAACGTCATGCCGGGCATGCCCGGTTATCCGGGGTCGGTGCCGCGCCTTGTCGAGGACGGGGAGAAGGTGCTGTTCTGCGCCCGCGACCAGGGGTGCACGCATTTGTACGTGACGCCCACGGCGGGCGACGGCACGCCGAGGCGAGTGGTCGGCGGCCCCGGGTGGGTCGTCTCGGGGGTGGATGCGCGGAACGGGACCGCGGCGCTCGTCCTGACCACCGAGGAGTCGTTCGGCGAGGTCGTCACCGTGGACCTCGCGACGGGGGTCGACACCGTCCGCACCGCGCACGGCGCGCCGTTCGCCGGCGCCGAGTCGTACCGGCGCGAGGAGCGCGTGTTCCCCATCTCGGACGGCGCCGTCGTGCAGGGCTGGGTGATGCGCGACCCCGGCGCGGATACGCCCGGCCCGCTCCTGCTCGACATCCACGGCGGCCCGCACAACGCGTGGAACGCCGCCGCCGACCACGCGCACATGTACCACCAGGAACTCGTCGCGCGGGGCTGGACGGTCCTGCTGCTGAACCCGCGGGGCAGCGACGGCTACGGCGAGGCGTTCTTCACCGGCGCGCTCGGCGGCTGGGGCGTCGCCGACGCCGCGGACTTCCTCGAACCGCTTGACGCTCTCGTCGCGGAGGGCGTCGCGGACCCGTCCCGGATCGCCGTCTCCGGCTACAGCTACGGCGGCTACATGACCTGCTACCTGACGAGCCGGACCGGCCGGTTCGCGGCGGCGGTGGCGGGCGGCGTCGTGTCCGACCTGGTGAGCCTCACCGGGACGTCGGACTGCGGGCATCATCTGGCCGAGTACGAGCTCGGCGGGACGCCCTGGTCCAGCCCCGACCGGTACACCGAGATGTCTCCGTACAGCCGGGTCGAGGACGTCCGGACGCCGACGCTGCTCCTGCACGGCACCGCCGACCTGCGCTGCCCGGACGGGCAGGCCGAGCAGTGGCTCGCCGCGCTGCGGGCGCGGGGCGTCCCGTCCCGGCTCGTCTACTATCCGGACGCCTCGCATTTCTTCTTCCTGGACGGGCCGCCCTCGCAGCGCGCCGACTTCAACCGGCGCATCGTGGATTGGGTCGAGCGCTACGCGGGCGGCACAGGCCGTGCCTCCATCGACGCGGCGCACTGGCAGCGCAGGCTTGAGGAGCTGGCTGAACGGCACCGCGTCCCGGGCGCGGTCTTCGGCATCCTGCGGATCGCCCCGGGACGCGAGGACGAGCTGGTGGAGGCGGCGCACGGCGTCCTCAACACGGCGACCGGCGTGACCGCGACGCCCGACTCGATCTTCCAGATCGGGTCGATGACGAAGGTGTGGACGGCGACGCTCGTCATGCAGCTCGTCGACGAGGGCCTCCTCGACCTGGACGCCCCGGTCGTCGACGTCCTGCCCGAGCTGCGGCTCAGCGACCTGGAGGGCACGAAGCGCGTCACGATGCGGCACCTGCTCAACCACACGAGCGGCATCGACGGCGACGTGTTCACCGACACCGGGCGCGGCGACGACTGCGTCGAGAAGTACACGGCGGAGCTGGCCGAGGTGGCGCGCAACCATCCGCTCGGCGCGACCTGGTCGTACTGCAACGCCGGGTTCACCCTCGCCGGACGGGTGGTCGAGAAGCTCACCGGCCGCACCTGGGACCGGGCGCTCCGCGAGCGGCTCATCGAGCCCCTCGGCCTGGAGCACACCGTGACGCTGCCGGAGGAGGCGCTGCTGCACCGCGCCGCCGCCGGGCACGTCGCGGACGGCGACGCCGTCCCGGTGCGCACCGGGACGTGGGCGCTGCCCCGCTCGCTCGGCCCGGCGGGGCTGATCACCGCCTCCGCGGCGGACGCGCTCGCGTTCGCCCGCCTGCACCTCACCGGCGGCCTCGCCCCGGACGGCACGCGGCTGCTGAGCGAGCGGAGCGTCGCCGAGATGGCCGCCGAGCACGCCGTCCTGCCGGACCGGTACGGCCCCGGCGACTCGTGGGGGCTCGGCTGGGCGCGGATGGGCTGGGACGGCCGCCGCCTCGTCGGCCACGACGGCAACACGATCGGCCAGTCGGCGTACCTGCGCGTCCTCCCGGACGAGGGACTCGCGGTGGTGCTGCTGACGAACGGCGGCCAGCACGTCGACCTGTACGAGGACCTGTTCCGCGAGGTCTTCGCCGAGCTGGCCGGGGTCGCGATGCCGCGTCCGGTGGAGCCCGCCGCGCCGCCCCCGCCGGTCGACGTCCGCCGCCACACCGGCCGCTACAGCCGGACGGGCGCCGACCTGGAGGTGTTCGAGCGGGCCGGGCGGGCCGTCCTGCGCATGACGGCGACCGGCCCGCTCGCCGAGATCGTCGCGGAGCCGGTCGCCGAGTACGACCTGCACCCGGTCGACGCGGCCGGGAACCTGTTCGCCGTCCGCGAGCCCGACGAGCGGACCTGGCAGCCCGTCGCCTTCTACGCGCTGCCCACCGGGGAGCGCTATCTGCACTTCGGGGTGCGCGCCACCCCGAAGTGCGACTGACCGTCCGGCTCAGTCAGGCGGTGTAGCGCAGGACGGCTCCCACGTGCAGGCCGGGGCCGGGCCCGTCCGACGGCAGCACGACCAGCTCGCCGTCGGTCGCGGCCGCGGCCCTGACCAGCGCGGCGTCGGCCCGGACCGGCTCGGGCGCGGGCACGCCGAACGCGTCGCGCAGCTCCTCGGGGGACGTGGCGACCTGGCTCGGGTCGGGGCCGATCCACAGCCGGTCCCCCGAGTTCGGGTCGCCGTCGAGGAGGAGCGTCTCCACGCGCCCCTGCCGGACGGCCTCCGTGGTGGCGGGCAGTCCCGCGACGGCGCGCTGCCCGTTCGCCAGCTCGCGGTCGAAGCGCTCGGCGACCGCCATGATCCGCTCGGTGGTCTTGAGCCGCAGCAGGCGGCGCAGCTCGGCGTCCAGGGCGGGGTCGTCGACGGTCGTGTTCTTGTCGGTCTCCACGGTGTGTTCGAGGACGTTCTCCGACACCTCCTCCAGGACGGCCGTCCGCGCCCGCACGTCACCGGCGATCAGCACGGCCTCGGCGCGGCAGCGGTCGGCGGCGCGGTCGATCTCATGCGCGACCTTCTTGGCGTTGGCCTTCCACACGTTCTCCGACGAGCGCTGGAACCGGGACTGGTTCCAGTCGCCCGCCTTGGTCTTGCGGATGGGGTAGTCCTCGTCGCCCCGGACCTCGAAGCGGCGGTGCCGCCCGTCCGGGCCGACGCAGTCGATCTCGCCGCCGCGGCGGTCCACCACGGCGAGCAGGTGCGGGAACCGCTCGCCCCGTTCGGCCAGGTAGGGCAGGACGTCGGGGAGCGGCCCCACCGTCGCGCGGGTGGCCGCGGGCGGGCCGGGGAGGCGGGCGCTGTGCACCACCTCGCCGTCCGCCGCGAAGACCACCAGGCCCTCCGAGCGGCGCGCCAGCATCTCCTCGTCGATGGTCTGCTCGATCGCGCGCAGCGTGGCCGCCGGGGCGTCGCGGTCCTCCAGATCCGCGCGCAGCGCCCGCCACCGCAGCTCGGCGGCCTTGGACGCGTCCTCCGTCGTCCGGGTCAGGTCGGCGTAGACCGACGCGAAGGGGCCCGGACGCTCGTACAGCGTCTTGAGGAATGACAGATCCATAGAATGGCCGTACCCGATTTTTCTGTGGCAAACGTAAGGATTGGGGCTTCTGGGGCGTTCCTCGCCGCTCCGGTTACCGGCCGCGCGCCGCCTCCGTGCGCGCGGGACGACGGCGCATCGGCGACAATGACACCCGGAAGGGGGACTCGTGCGCATCGGCATCCTGGGCACGCTCGACGTGCGGGACGAAACCGCCAGGCCCGTCGAGGTCAGCGGCCCCCGGCTGCGCGTCCTGCTGGTCCGGCTGGCGGCGGAGGCGGGCCGGCCGGTGTCGGTCGGCCGGCTGCTCGACGACCTCTGGGACGGCGCGCCGCCGAGCGGCGGCGGCAACGCGCTCCAGGCGCTCGTCTCGCGGCTGCGCGGCGTCGCCGGCCGCGACCTCGTCGAGCACGGCCCCGCCGGGTACCGGCTCGGCATCGACCCGGCGGAGGTCGACGCCGTCGCGTTCGAGCGGGACGTCGTCGCCGCCCGCGCCGAGGACGACCCCGCCCGGCGTGCCCACCTGCTGCGCGCCGCGCTCCGGCTCTGGCGCGGCCCCGCCCTCGCCGACGCCGCCGACGCCGCGTTCGCCGCCGCGCCGATCGCCCGGCTGGAGGAGCTGCGGCTCGCCGCCGTCGAGGACCGGGTGGACGCCGAACTGGCCGCCGGGCTCCCCGTCCCGCCGGTCGCCGACCTCGAACCGCTCGCCGCCGCGAACCCGCTCCGCGAACGCCTGCGCGGCCAGCTCATGCGCGCCCTCTACGCCGCCGGACGGCAGGCCGACGCCCTGGAGGTGTTCGAGGAGACCCGCCGCGCCCTCGCCGACCGGCTCGGCGTCGACCCGTCGCCCGAGCTGTCGGCCGTGCACCTGTCCATCCTCCGCCGCGACCCCGTCGCCGGCCGCGCCGCCGAGCCGCCCGAGCCCGTCGCGCCGCCCGCGGCGCCGCCGGACGTCTCGCGCCCCGCGACCCGCACGAACCTCCCCGCCCAGCTCACCAGCTTCGTCGGACGCGAGGAGGAGTCCCGCCGCGTCGGCAAGCTGCTGCGCGAGACGCGGCTGGTCACCCTGACCGGCCCCGGCGGCGCGGGCAAGACGCGCCTCGCCGGAGAGAGCGCGGCAGCGCTCGTCGAGGAGACGCCGGACGGCGTGTGGTTCGTCCCGCTGGCGCCGGTGAGCGACCCGGCCGACGTCGTGCAGGCCGTGCTCGTCGCGCTCGCCGTCCCGGAGACCGTCCGGCCCGTCGAGACGCGGGTCGTGCCGAGGCCCCTCGAACGGCTCACCGACTTCCTCGCCGCCAAGCGGATGGTCGTCGTCCTCGACAACTGCGAGCACGTCCTCGACGCGACGGCCCGGCTCGCCGACCACGTCCTCGCGCAGGCGCCCGGCGTGCGGATGCTCGCCACCAGCCGGGAGCCGCTCGGCATCACCGGCGAGTCGCTGTGCCCGGTGCCGTCCCTGCCGCTGCCGGACGCGGACGTCGCCGATCCCGCCGAGGCGCTCGGGTTCGCGTCCGTCCGGCTGTTCGGCGACCGGGCGGCGGCCGTCCGGCCCGGCTTCGCCGTGGACGCCGAGACCGTCGCCGACGTCGTCGAGATCTGCCGCGCCCTCGACGGCATCCCGCTCGCCATCGAGCTCGCCGCGGCCCGGCTGCGCTCCCTCACCCCCGGCCAGGTCGCCGCGCGGCTCGGCGACCGGTTCCGGCTGCTCACCGGCGGCAGCCGCACGGCGCTGCCCCGGCACCGCACGCTCCGCGCCGTCGTCGACTGGAGCTGGGACCTCCTCGACGACGTCGAGCGCACCGTCCTGCGCCGCCTGTCGGTGTTCGCGGGCGGCGCCACCCCGGACGCCGCCGTCGACGTGTGCGGCCTCCCCGCCCCCGACGCGCCCGAGCCGCAGGACGTCATCGACGTGATCGCCGCCCTGGTGGAGAAGTCGCTCGTCATGGCGGACGGCGACGCCGAGGTCCGCTACCGGCTGCTGGAGACCGTCCGCGTGTACGCGGGGGAGCGGCTGGAGGAGGCCGGGGAGGCGCCGCGCGTCCGGTCCGCGCACGCCGCGCACCTGGTCGCCCTCGCCGAGCGCGCCGAGCCGGAGCTGCGCCGCCGCGACCAGCTCCGCTGGACCGAGCGGCTGGCCGCCGAGCGCGGCAACGTCACCGTCGCGTTCCGGCACGTCGTCGACACCGGCGACGGGGAGACCGGGCTCCGCCTCGTCGCGGCGCTCGTCTGGTTCTGGGTGCTGCGCGACATGGAGATGGAGGCCGGGCACTGGGCGGTCGCCGTCCGCGACATGGTCGGCGACGACCCGCCGCCCGGGCTGGAGGAGCAGCACGCCCTCTGCGTCATCTCGGCCAAGATCATCAAGGAGATGACCAGGGACGTCGGCCCGACGCGGGAGTCGCTCAACGCCGTCTTCGAGGCGGTCGCGGAGGCCCTGCCCGAGCGGCCGCTGCATCCCGTCCTCGCCCTGATGGAGTCGGCGTCCGCGCTGCTCAGCGGGGACCTGGACGAGATCAGGCGGCGGCTGCGGCGGATCGAGGACCACCCCGACCCCTGGGTCCGCGCCGTGTCCCACACGCTGCTCGCGCACATGGCCATCAACACCGGGCACATCGACGAGGCCGCCGCGGAGGCCGCCGACGGCTACGCCCGGTTCCGCGACCTCGGCGACCGCTTCGGGATGATCCTCGTGCTCAGCGGGATGATGCAGGTCGCCATGGCGCGCGGCGAGCCCGCCGAGGCCGTCGCGCTCGGCGAGGAGGCGTACGGCTACGCGACCATGGGCGTCAGCCCCGAGCAGGGCGCGTCGATCCTCGCCCAGCTCGGCCGGGCGCGGGCCGAGCGGGGCGACTTCGCCCAGGCCCGCGACGACGTGGAGCGGGCCATGGCGCAGATGGAGCGGATCGGCGAGCTCGCCGACGCCGCCGGGGCGTCCCTCCAGCTCTGCGAGATGGACCTGAAGGGCGGCGACCGCGCCGCCGCCCGCGCGCACGCCGCCCGCGCCCGCCACTGGACGGAGCCGCGCGGGCACCGTCCCGACTTCGCGCAGGCCGTCCGCCGCACCCTCAGCCGCCTCGGCTCCCTCGCCGAGGAGGACGGCGACCTCGACGCCGCCCTCGACTGGCACACGAGGGCCTTCACCGACCTCCAGAACGACGCGCTGATGGGCAATCCCGCGCTGGCCACCATGGTCGAGGGCCTCGCGGCGTGCGCCGCCGCGCGCGGCGCCTGCGTCCGGGCAGCGGAACTGCTCGGCACCGCCCACACCTTGCACGGCTTCCGCGACGTGACGTCCTACGACGAGGAGCGGACGCATGCCTACGTCACGTCCGTCCTCGGACCGGACGCGTTCGCCGCCGCGTACGAGCGGGGCCGCCAGGTCACCCGCGAGGACGTGTTCGCCGCTGGCGTCGACCTCGTCCGGTCGACCGCGCCCGAACCCGTCTGACCCGTCCGCCGCTCTAGGGGCCGGGAACGCGAGAAGGCGAGGCGCCCCCGTTCGGGTCATGCCTCGCCTTCTTCGCTTGCCTCGGCCCTCCGGGGCGGACGTCAGGCCCTCCGCGAATACATCCGCATGGCCAGCGGGAAAGTGACCGCGACGATTCCGGCCGCCCACGCGAGCGTGTACCAGACGTGGTTTCCGACCGGTCCGCCGACCATCAGCGCCCGCATCGACTCCGCGAGGTGCGTGACCGGGTTGACCTTCGTCCACGCTTCGAGCCATCCCGGCATCGTGGACGTGTCCGGCACCAGGATGCTGCTCCCGAAGGTCAGCGGCATCACCCAGATGAACGCCAGCCCTTGGACGGTTTCCGGTGTCGGCGCGACCAAGCCCACCAGGACAGAGATCCAGCAAACCGCCAGGTAGAACACGTAGGCGAGCGCGAACGCACCCAGCACCGAGAGCGGATCGGTGTGGAACCGGAACCCGAGGATCGACCCGAATCCCACGAGGACTGTCATCACGGTCACGAACCGGGCCGTGTCACCGAGCACCGAACCGATCAGCGGCGCGGAACGGGCGATCGGCAGGCTCCGGAACCGGTCGAACACGCCCTTGTGGATGTCCTCGTTCAGCGCGGTCCCAAGACCCATCGTCGCGAACATCGCCATTTGCGCGATCAACCCCGGCAGCAACTTCTGCAAATACGAGTGCGTGTCGCCCGCGACGGCCCCGCCGAACACGTAAAGGAAAAGCAGCAGGAACACGATCGGCATGAGAGTCGTGTCGAGCAGTTTCTCCGGGGAGTGCTTCAACTGGGAGATGTTGCGCCAAGCCAGCGTGAGGCCGTGGCGCAGTGTTCGCTGCGGGCTGATGCGCGCGGGCGGCTCGGTGGCGGGCCGGCGCGTTTCGACGGCGATGGCGGTCATGCCACGCTCCCCTCGGTGACGAGATCGGATTCTTCGGTCGCTTCTTCTTCGTCTTCGGCGAGATGGCCGGTGAGCGTGAGGAACACCTCGTCCAGGCTCGGCATCCGCAGGGCCAGCTCGGCCGCCGTGATGGACGCCTCGTCCAGCCGCCTGACCAGCGCCGACAGCACACCGGGATCGTGCACCGGGACGCTGACCAGCCCGGTCGGCCGCTGCACCTCGGGACGCTCGCCGCTCAGCTCGGCGACGATCGAGGTGAGCTGCGCCGTGCGGAACGGCTCGGAGGCGCGCACCACCAGCGTCTGCCGACCGATCCGCCCCTTCAGATCGTCGGACGTGCCCTCCGCGATCACCCGTCCGTGGTCGAACACCGCGATCCGGTCGGCGAGCGCGTCGGCCTCCTCTAGGTACTGCGTGGTCAGCAGGACGGTCGCGCCCTCCGCGACGACGCCGCGGACCGTGTCCCAGACCTCGTTGCGGGCCCGCGGGTCCAGCCCGGTCGTGGGCTCGTCCAGGTAGATGACCTCGGGATGGTTGATCAGGCTGGCCGCCAGGTCGAGCCGCCGCCGCATCCCGCCCGAGTACGTCTTGACGGCCCGGGCCCCCGCGTCGGTCAACCGGAACCTGTCCAGCAGCTGGCGCGCCCTGGCCTTCGCCTCCCGGCGCGGGAAGTCCAGCAGGCGGGCGATCATCACGAGGTTCTCGAAGCCGGTCAGCTCCTCGTCCACCGAGGCGTACTGGCCCGTCAGCCCGATCATCGCGCGCACCCGGACGGCGTCCTTGACGACGTCGTAACCGCAGACCTCGGCCCGTCCGGCGTCCGGCTTGAGCAAGGTCGCCAGCACGCGGACGGCCGTCGTCTTGCCCGCCCCGTTCGGCCCCAGCACCCCGAGGACCGTCCCCCGGCGCGCCGAGATGTCCACGCCGTCCAGGGCCTTGGTGTCCCCGAACTGTTTGCGCAGTCCTTCGGCGCGAATCACATCGTCCATCAGTCCGCCCTTCGCGGTCTTCGCTGTGTCGTCCACCACCTTCGACGAGGCCGCTGACACGGCGCGGACATCGGCCGCCGTCCGCTGACGCGACACTGACGCGCGCCTGACGCCGATCCCGTGAACGCTCGATGACCAGGACTTATCCTTGCTTGGACGAGAGTTGGGCGAGCTCGATTTGACGGGCCGTCCGGGGGTGCCTAATGTTCTTCCTGCCCCAAGGGGATGCGGGACGCCGGGAGGCGGACGGCCCCAGGGGAAGCCGACAAAGGAAAAACGGTTCGCAGCTTGCTCCGGACCGGGTTACCCTTGAATGGCAAGCCCGGACGGGACGCAGGACACCGCGAGGTGGCCGGCCCGCAGGGCGCCCCCCACGAAACGATCTTCGCGAGTCTTCTTTGGCTTGTGGTGGTGTCGTGGTGTGGGGGTTCTGGCAGGTCCCTCGTCCGTCAAAAAGATCTTCCTGGATCTTCTTGACAACGGGGGCGAGTCAGGTAAGTTAGAAGGGTTGCCCCGGAGCCGGGGCCCGCGGGA
>NZ_VSFF01000013.1 GCF_008085905.1 Actinomadura syzygii
GGTCCCCACCGCCTTCAAACGCCCGAATCTCCACCATGGCGGCTTCGGCGGAGACCGCGGACCGCTGACCCTGAATCGCCTCGTCGGCGGAGGCCAGCAATGTGCGGATCAGCGGCGGTATCCGCTCGGGGAACTCCTCCTGCACCATCCCGAAGAGGGCCAGGGTGGCCCGCAGGTCATCGCCCACCTGGGCCGTTGGGAGCATCCGGTATCTCGCGTAGTGCAGCAGGCCCACGGTGGTGAAGACCTCCGGATCAGCTACCACCGGATTGGCCTGGGCGAACGCCTGCTCCATCAGTTGAGCGGCCTCTCGCAGTACTTCAGGCTCCAGCAGAGGTGCCGGGTCGCCTATTTCCAAGCACCTCGTGATCCTGGCCATCAGACCCGCTAACAGTCGATCCCGCACCAGTCGACCTCACTTTCCGGGCAGCTGACATCGATCAGATGCGGACGATGCTTGATCGCCACGTCCGGGACAGCGTCAATCGACGATGTGGGCCAGATCGGGGATGTGCGCGGCGGCGATCCGGGGCCTGGCCGGCGGCTGGAGGAGAAAGATCTTTTTGTCCAGTCGTTCCATCTCTCCGCCTCGTCCGCAGATCAGTCCAGCGCAGAAATCCACCATCTGCCTGGCCACATCGTCGGTCAGTCGCGTGAGATCCATGAGCACGGGGACACCCTTGCGGAAGAAATGCCCGACGTGGAGCACCTCGTTGTAGTCCTCGGGGCGGAGCGTTTTGATCACGGTCACGTCTCCATGCGGGGTACGAGTGCGGCGGCAGGACTGGGTGCCGGTCTCGATGATGGCACCCGCTCGCATGGCTTGGCCATGCAGAGGTCACGTGCTCGGCGAGTCGCCGGGTCGCGCGAATCAGCTCACTGCGAGCGAGACGGCCGGGCCGTCATGCGGTGGGCCAGTTCGGACGTGGCCAGGCCCAGGAGGACGCATCCGGCGGCGGCCCAGGGCAGCGCCGTGGGCCCGAAGCCGTCCAGGACCAGGCCGCCGGTGCCGCCGGCCATGGCCGCGGAGGCGTAGACGGCGGCGGCGTTGAGCGCCACCGCCAGCGGGGCCGAATGCGGCGCGGCCGCGATCAGGCGGTGCTGCTGGGGGACGGTGGTGCTCCAGGCGGCGAATCCGCACGCCGCCATCAACACCGCCGCGACGGCCGGGCCGAGGGAGATGGCGGCGGGGGCCAGGACCAGGCAGACCGCCAGGGCACCGGTGACCGCGGCGATCACCCGGCGGGGGCCGAACCGGTCGGCCCAGGCGGCGGTGACCAGCACACCGGCGGTGGCAGCCAGGCCGCCGACCAGCAGCAGCACCGCCAAGGAGGTGGTGTCCCCACCGGTGACCGGGGACAGGATCACCGCGATGTAGGTGTGGAACAGATAGTTCCCGATGGAGATCGCCACGGTGGTCGCGAGCAGGGCCGTCACCCGCCGGTCGCCCAGCGGCGCCAGCCGCGTCCGCAGGCCGATCCGGGGCGGTTGCGGGACGTGCGGAAGCCACAGCGCGAGGGCCGCCGCGGCGAGGGCGGCCAGCAGTGCGCTCAGCCACATCGTGGTCCGCCAGCTGATCATTCCTCCCAGCAGCGTTCCCGCCGGGACGCCCAGCGCCGTGGCCGAGACCAGTCCGACGAGCACATACGACAGTGCCCGAGCCCGGTGCTGGGGTGCGGTCAGGGTGGTGGCCGCGGCTGCTGCGGCCGGGGTGAACAGGGCGGCGCCGACGGCGGCCGGCAGGCGGGTGGCCAGCAGCGCTCCGTAGGAGGGGGCCAGGGCGGTGGCGGCGTTCCCGGCCGCCAGCACCAGCAGTCCGGTCAACAGCGCGCGGCGGCGCGGCCAGGCGCCGGTCAGCGTGGCGAGGACCGGCGCCAGCACCGCGTACGCCAGGCAGAACACCGTCACCGACTGGGCCGCTGCGGCGATACCGATGTGTAGCGAGGCGGCAATGCTCGGCAGCACGCCCGCGACGACGAAGGCGTCGGTGCCCACGGCGAACGTGCCAAGCGCCAGCACCAGGACCCGGGTCGGGACGGTCTGGCGAGGCGGGTGGACGACCCCGTCCGTCGTGGGATGGGTGATTTCCATGGGGTCGCGTCAGGTTCCTGCAAGCGCCAAGGGCGGCCGCTGACCGCGAGCACGGCGTTGGCGTTCCACCAGTTTCAACAGCCTGCTGTCGCGCCACTGATGGTCCACCAGGCTGAACAGCTTGTCATCACGCCAATTGCCGTTCTTGCAGGCGTACTCGGGAATCGTGCCCACCAGTGTCGCTCCGGCCGCTAGGGCGATCCTCTCCACTGCGGTGTTGTCCACCGTGCAAGTGAGCGTCAACCTGTGCCGGTTCAGGCTTTCGAAGACCAGTTCGCAGACGAGGGCGAAGCCCTCCACGGCGGCGCCCGTCAGCTGGTACTCGGGCAGGAGGCTGGTCGAGTGCGAGAAGGCGCTGCGATGCCGCTCCAGATCGACGGCGGTGGTACCGATCACCACATCGTCCCGGCGCCGTACGGCCACCATGCGGTAGGAACGGCGCGGCCGCTCCTGCGCGTCGCGGCGAGCCTGATCGAGCAGCGCGGCGCATTCCTGCGCCGTTCGGACCTCACTGCTCATGTCCGCCATGACGGCCGGATCTCCCCAGATCCGCGTCAAGGTCTCCAGGTCGGAGGCGACCAGGTCCCGCAACCGCAGGGTGGGGCCCTCCCTGAGGACCGTGGGAGGGCCAGCCATCATGTGCATGAGTTCGTCTTCCTGGAAGTCATTCGCACTCCTACAACACTCTCCGCGACTACTTTCTCACGCTTGGTGAGTGGATTGTCCAAGGCGCATCACGGGAGCCGTCGCATAGGCCGACACGGCCCGCCGCCACCCGGGCCACCGCGCCGCGCCGCATCTCGTCC
This sequence comes from Actinomadura syzygii, assembly GCF_008085905.1. Lineage (GTDB taxonomy): Bacteria > Actinomycetota > Actinomycetes > Streptosporangiales > Streptosporangiaceae > Spirillospora > Spirillospora syzygii. Next base: position 2,898 of record NZ_VSFF01000013.1, read on the forward strand.
TGGCCCGCACATCGCCCGCCATTTCGCCGTGTAGTAGGTCAGAATTCGGGTGGATTCCTGGGTGCGTTTCTCCCCCGAAGAGTGCGGCGTCACCGAGCAGGGGTTCGTCCAAGAGGCCCAGGACCGTTTCGGACATGTCGACGTCTTGATCGGCAACGCCGGGGTCATGCCGCTGTCGCGGCTCGACGCCGGGATGGTCGAGGAGTGGGACCGGATGATCGATGTGAACGTCCGCCGGCTCCTGTACGGCGTCGCCGCGGTCCTGCCCTGCTTCGAGGCGCAGGGATCAGGCCATATCGTCGTCCGCCCGGCCCGTCAGCGCTGAAACGATCTCGACGGCCATCCCCGGCAACTGCCACCACTACGCCGGACAGCCCGGAACCGGCATGGGCGACCGGTCCGGGCTGTGTCTTTTGCGCTCAGCGGGTCCACGGCCTGGTGCCGCGGCCCGGTACTACGGGTCAGGCTTCGATGACCTGGTTCAGGAGGTCTCGGTAGCCGTGCAGCGCCAGGCGGAGTCGTTCGGTGTCCGATTTCCCCTGGTCGTCGCGGCCTTCGGTGAGCGTCTGCCGGTGCGCGGCTATCGCGCGTCCGAGCGCGTCCACGGCGTCGGACGCGAGATCGTCCGCCCGGCGGACGGCCTCTCCCGGGTCGTCGACGAACGCGGCCTGGACGTCGTGCCAGCGCTGCCGGAACCGCTCCGCCTCGGCCGGGTCGAGCAGTTGCGCCCGCTTCTCCGCCGATCCGCGCTTTTCCGCCGGTCCGGGCGTCTTCGCCGGTCCGGACGCCGACGCCGGTGTCGGCGCCGGTGTCGGCGGCGGTCCCGGCTCGGCGGGAGGCGGCGGGGGTGACGGTGCGGTGGGGGCCTCGATGACCGGCGGCTTCGGTGCGGTCGCGGATCCTGCGACGTGCGTGTCGCCGGCCGTGTTCGGCGCCGTGTCGACGGGTCGCCTGTGCTCCATCGGGGTCAGCTCCTCGTGGTCCGGTCGTCGCGGTGCCGCCCCGTCCCCGCGGCGGCTTCGTGCCCGGTCGGCTCGCCGGGCGTGGCGAGCAGTTCCTCGAACAGGGCGCGGTAGTGCACCATCGCCTGGCGCAGGTCCTCGGTGGACGCCTGCTTGGCGGCGGCCTTCCCGCTGATCGCGTGGGCGTTCCGGTAGTGGTCCATCGTGCGGCCGTGCTCGACGGAGAGGTGCGCGACCTTCTCCTCGAAGCCTCGGGCCGGGTAGCCGCGCTCGCTCATCACGACGGTGACGAGGCGGTCGGCCTCCTCGACCGCGGCGTCCGGGGCGTCGACGAAACGCTCCTGGACGCGGAGCCACTGCTCGCGGTACTGCTCGCGCCGGGTCGGGTCGAGGTCGCGCAGGTCGAGTTCCTCGTGGCGGCGCTCGCGGGAGCGCAGCTCACGCTCGGCCGCGGCTCGGCCGCCCGCGCGCTCCACGGTGCGGTCGTACTCTGGGCCGAACCGCTGCCTGAGCCGCCGCGTGCGGGACGCGTTCCGGGCCAAGTACGCGGCCGTGACCAGGGCGGCCACGACGATGACGGCGATGATGACCCATATCGCGGTCGACATGGTGGTTCCTCCAAGGTGCGCCGGATCGTACGGAAACGCGGATGCCCGGAAAACGGCGTTCAAAACAGACGGCCATGAACGGGTCACGTGACGGTCAGGGGCGGCGCGGGCCGGTCAGAAGAACCGCCGCCATCCCGATCACGCAGACACGACTGCTCAGACGCGCCAGCGCGCGGACAGATCACAGTGCTATCACGAGCGCCATATGCGCCAGGTAGCGAAAGAGGACGCGCTGCTCCTTTTCCAGACGCTGGCGGGGTCGCGCATTGCGGCCATGAGCACGCAGAACGCGATGACCAGAACGCCCGACCATCGCAGGTGAGCCGGAGTCCATTGTGCTCCGTAGGCGATCAACATTGGCGCTTGCGGAATTGACGTCGCGAGCAATAGTCCGGCCAGCAGCGCGGGCGTGGTGATGACGCCGGGGTGCTCGAATCCGTGGCGACGGCCCCACGCGGCAACGGCCCAGATCACGGTGAGTGCGGCGGCGAGTTCGACCGTGAGGCCGACGCCGAGGGCCCACCGGTCGTCGGCCGGTGCCGAGGGGAGGTAGCGAGCGAGTATGACCGTCCACGATGGGACGACAACGGCCGCGGCGAAGCCGATGCGCAGCCAGATTCGGCGGGCCAGGCTGTACGGGCTGGCCTGCAAGGTGACAGCCGCGCCGTCATCGAGCACGTACCCGCTCCCCAGTGCCAGCAGCAGGCCCAGGACGCGCAGGTCTCCGATGACGTCGTGCGTGCCGCCGCGACGAGCCGCCAGGAACACTGCGACGGCGGCGGCGCCGGACAGGAAGGGAGCCAGGCGCACGCTGCGCACCAGGTGGCCGCTGCGGACGAGTTCCCACGCCACGGACGGAGTCATGGCAGTTGGAGCCAGCCGAGCGCGAGGGTGGCGGCCACGACCGGCCCACCGACGAGGGCCAGCCGCGGCCATTGCGCGCGATCGCGGTAGACGGCGGCGACGGCGGCGCACGCGCAGAGTCCGGCCAGGTAGGCGGCATGCAGCCACGGTTCGCCCGGCGCCGGCGCCTGCCCCTCGAAGGGGGTGCCCGTCGTCCACCACATCCACCAGATGCCGGAGTCGAACCGCCTGAACAGGATGACGCCGCCCAGGGTCGCGGCGAGGAAGGTGACGAGCACGCCGCCCGCGAAGGGCAGCCAGCGGGCGGCGAGGACGCCGAGCAGCCCGGCCCCGGCGAGGACGAACGGAAGCTGGGCGAGCTCGCCGGCAGTCCACACGTCCTCGGGCGAGATGTACTTGACGCTGTCGATGAGAGCCATGGCACCCGCCCCGATGACGCCGACTCCGGCCAGCGGGAGGGCGACGCCCAGACTCATCGCCCACGTCCGGCGGGTGTCCGTGATGGGCGTGACGTTCAGCATCTCCTCGGCCCGACTGCGGCGGGCACTGCTGGCGACCAGGTTCGCCGAGAAGAGGACGAATATCGGCCCGAAGAACGTGAGGGCGGTGAAGATGGTGCCGTACCAGTAGCCGGCGTTCCGGCCGCCGCTGGCCGTGTCGAAGGCGGTGGTCACGGTGACGACGACGGGGACCGGCCACAGCACGGGATGCCGGACGAGGCGGCGCGCCTCCCGGCCGATCAGTGGCGTCAAGCGGCGGGAGACGACCTCGACCGGGCCGGTGGCGACGGATTCCGCAGCGGTCATCAGCGGGTGACCTCCAGCTCGGGTTCGCTCATGAGCAGGAGGTACGCGTCCTCCAGCGTGGGCGGGATCAGTTCGACGCCCGCCGGTGGGTCGCCGACGTTGCGGTAGACGCCGTCACCGGTGCGCCACGCCGTGAGCGCGTCGGGCGACCGTTGGGTGTCCGTCCACACGCGTCCCGCGGCCTGCTCGGTCAGCTCGGCGGGCGTGCCGACGAATCGGGCCCGGCCCTGGTGGATCACGGCGATCCTGCCGCACAGGGCGGTGATGTCCTCGGTCTGGTGGCTGGACAGGACCACCGTGCGTCCCTCACCGGCCTGAGAGATCATCTCTCGGAACCGCAGCCGCTGCTCGGGGTCGAGGCCGACCGTCGGCTCGTCGAGGACGAGCAGGTCGGGGTCGCCGAGCAGCGCCTGAGCCAACCCGACCCGCCGCCGCATTCCGCCGGAAAGGGCACGGATCCGCTTCGCGCTGACGGACTCCAGCCCGGTCAGCGCGATGACCCGGCGGACTTCGTCGTGCCGCGTCCGCCGGTCGGTCATCTCCTTCAGAATCGCCACGTAGTCGACGAACTCGAAGACCGTGAACCCCCGGTGGAAACCGGCGTCCTGGGGCAGGTAGCCGAGGCGTCGGCGGATCCCCGTACGGTCGGCGGGACGCGCCGGGTCACGGCCCAGCAGGGACACCGTGCCCTGATCCGGTACCAGAACGGTGGCGATCATCCGGAGCAGAGTCGTCTTTCCCGCCCCGTTCGGTCCGAGCAGCCCGGTCACCCCGGGATCGGCGTCGAGGTCGACGCTGTCCAGCGCCCTCGTCCGGCCGAAGGACTTGGTCGCGCCATGCACGCTCACTGTTGTCATGCGCTTCTTCCCAGCCTGATCGTGATGGTGTTTCGGGTGACGGCGAGCCAGGCGCCGCCGCCGATGGCCCCGGCGAGCCAGAAGAACTGGGCTCCGATGCCGAAGGCGACGCCGAGGTGACCGGCGACTGTGGCCGGAGCGGTCACCAGCACCCACGCCCCCGCCACGACGCCGACCGCGACGACGGGCGTCATGCGGGAGGTCAGAGCCAGCGCGGTGCAGATGAGCCCGGCGGTGGGCAGGAGCCAGGCGGCGGCCAGCCACTTCGAGCCGGGTAGTGCGAGCCCGGCCGCGGCCACGATCGGCACGGTCACCGCCAAGACCGCGGCCGTACGTATCAGCAGCAATCGCAGCCCCGAATATGGCGCGGCGAGCCCGATCTCCCGGGTCGGGTCGAGGCCGCCCGCGAAGGCCACCGCGACACCCGCCAGCGGCCCGAGCGGCGCGACCACGAGAAACATCTGGAGGAAGCGCTCATCGGCCTGAGCCGCCCAGGCCGCGAGCGCGAGCACACCCGCGACGGCCAGCAACCACGGCCCTCGCAGGGTCGGCGTCGCGGCCACGAGCCGCGCCGTCGCCTCGCCGACGCCGAGCCGGGCCAGCATCCGTTCGGGCCAGGTCCGCCGAGGGGCGTCGACCCGGTCGACCACCTCACGCCAGATCGCCTCCACCCGCCGAGCATCCACGTAGGACGAGATCACGTCCCGGCAAGCCGCGCATTTCACCAGGTGCGCCTCGGCGGACGCGGCGAGCACCGGCGAAGCGACCCCCTGCGAATACCGGCGGAGCGACTCCTGATCCAGGTGCCAACCGGTCATCCCAACCTCCCCGTCATGCCAGCCGCTCCCGCAGCAGAGCGCGGGCGCGCATCATCCGTGTCTTGACCGTGCCGGGTGGAATGCCGAGCAACCGGGCGGCCTCCCGCGTCGTCAGCCCGTCCAGGACGGTCGCCTGCACAACGGCCCGCAGCTCCGGCGACAGGCTTGCCAGCGCCGCCCCCACGTCGCCGTATTGGACGGCGAGCAGCACGTGCTCCTCGGCCGATGTCTCGACTCCGGCGAACTCGGTCAGCTCATCGGTCGGCGGCCGACTCCGCCGCAGCGCGTCGACCAGACGCCGGATGCCGATCCCCCAGATCCACGCGGCCACCTCGCCCCGGCGATCCCATTTCCCGGCCGACCGCCAGACCGCCACGAACGTGTCCTGCACGACCTCGTCGACGAGTTCCGGTGATGCGCACCGCCGCCCCAGGCGCACCAAGAGCCACGGCAGGTGCCGCCGATAAAGCTCAGCGAACGCCTCCCTGTCGCCGTCGGTGATCGCCGCAAGAAGCTGGGAATCCTCCCGGGGATCCGGCGGTCGGGTCACCATGCGCGGCTACCCGATACCCCGACCGCGACCAGCACGCTGGCCACAAGCCACCGCGCCACCCGCGAGCCCCAACTCCCATCCACGCCTTGTACGTCGCACCAACCGCGCCAAACGGTTCACCGCCCCGCTTCAAATCGCCCCCTGCTGCGGTGTGGGTGCTCCTGGCTGACCTTGACGTCCATCCCGACGTCTCTGACGGCGTGCGCGCGTTGCACAGGGCCGGGTTGCGGCTGGCCACGTTGACCAATGGCTCCACGCACACCCTGGCCGTCGACCCTGCCAAGACGCTTCTGATCGCCGTCCACCCCTGGGACGTCGACGGCGCACTTTTGGTGAATTGAGTAGAAACCCTTGGCGGTAGACGCGCCTCGGGGTGGCATCGGTCACCTCGGTTACTAATGCGCTTTACCCGGTGCCAAGAATGCGCTAATGTGGCCCTTGGTGTGCCGGGAAGTCTGGTCGGCAAATGTATGACGCGTTGTCAGTGGCGCGTCTCCGACCAGGAGAGGCCGATGAGCCGAGACGAGCACACCCTCCAGGGACAGCCGTTGCGACGAGTCGCGCCGCCCTTCCCGCGACCCCGTTCCCGCCCTCCCGGGCCGCGACCCCCGGTCGCCTTCGCTTTCCTTTTCCCTGATAGCAGGTGACCGTTCCGGTCACCTGCCCATTGCCTGAGCAACTCGCTCTTTCCTTTCTTCACGGCCTGCGTTCTACGCCCGCGCCCGTTTGATCGCGCCGTCGGACAGAAAGTCTGTTCACCATGGTCGAATTCTTTGATGCTGCGCTTGGTTTTCCGACGGCGCTGTTCAGTTTCGCGCTGTTGGTGGTCGCCGGGTATTGGATCGTGGTCCTGCTCGGCGGCCTCGGGATCGACGCCCTCGACACCGATGCCGATACAGGGGCCGGCGTCGAGGTCGAGGGCGGCGGGTTCCTCGGGGCGGCGGGGCTCGGCGGCGTCCCGGCGACCGTGACGCTGTCGCTGGTGATCAGCCTGGCATGGTTCGTGAGCCTCGCGGGCTCGGTGCTGATGGGCGACACCGGCGGCGTGGCGGTGCACGCACTGCTGTCGGTCGGCGTGCTGCTCGTCGCGCTGACGGGGGCGTGGCTGTGCACGCGGGGCCTGGTCCGGCCGCTGCGCCGGGTGTTCCAGGGCGCGGCGGAGCCGTCCCGGCGTGACTTCGTGGGCGAGATGTGCGTCATCCGCACCGGGCGCGTCGGGCCGGACTTCGGCCAGGCCGAAGTGACCTCGGCGGACGGGTCGTCGGCGATCGTGCAGGTCCGGCAGCCGAGCGCGGACGTCCCCGTCGCGGGCCGAGCGGGCGGCACGGGGCTGACGGCGGGCAGCACCGCGCTGATCTTCGACTACGACCCGGTCGCCGAGTGCTTCCTGGTGATGCCGTACGAGGCGCCGCCCCGGCCGGACGATCCGGCCGCCTGATCCGCACCTCCTCCAACCCGAGAGACAGGGGACTTCCTTGGATGCCATCACCATCGGGGCCGGCGTGCTCGTCGCGCTGCTGCTGTTCGTCGCCCTCGGCATCGTGTTCGTCGTGACCCGCCTGTTCCGCAAGGTCGAGCAGGGCCGGGCACTGATCATCTCCAAGCTGAAGAAGGTGGACGTCACCTTCACCGGCGCGGTCGTGCTGCCCGTCCTGCACAAGGCGGAGCTCATGGACATCTCGGTGAAGACGATCGACATCGAGCGGACCGGCCGGGACGGGCTGATCTGCAAGGACAACATCCGCGCCGACATCCGCATAACGTTCTTCGTCCGGGTCAACAAGACGGCCGAGGACGTCATCAAGGTGGCGCAGGCGATAGGCACCGCGCGGGCCAGCGACCAGGACACGCTGCAGGAGCTGTTCGCGGCCAAGTTCTCCGAGGCGCTCAAGACCGTCGGCAAGCACCTGGACTTCGAGGACCTCTACACCCGCCGCAATGAATTCCGCGACCACATCATCCAGGTCATCGGCACGGACCTGAACGGCTACAGCCTGGAAGACGCGGCGATCGACTACCTGGAGCAGACCTCGCTCCTGTCGCTCGACAAGTCCAACATCCTGGACGCGCAGGGCATCCGGAAGATCACCGAGCTGACCGCGATCCAGCACGTGCGGACCAACGAGCACGCCCGCACCGAGGAGAAGGAGATCGCGCGGCAGAACGTCGAGGCGCGCGAGGCGATCCTGGAGCTGGAGCGGCGGCAGGCGGACGCCGAGCTGAAGCAGCAGCGCGAGATCGAGACGGTCCGGGCCCGCGAGGAGGCCGAGGTCGAGCGGGTGAAGGCCGAGGAGCGGCTGCGGGCGCAGAGCGCGCACATCCGCACCGACGAGCAGCTCGGCGTGCAGACCGAGAACCGCAACCGGGAGGTGGAGGTCGCGTCGAAGAACCGGGAGCGGGTCATCGCGATCGAGAGCGAGCGGATCGAGAAGGACCGGCTGCTGGAGGTCATCGCCCGCGAGCGGGAGACGGAACTGACCCGGATCTCGGCGAACAAGGAGGTCGAGGCGCAGAAGCGGGAGATCGCCGAGGTCGTCCGGGAGCGCATCGCGGTGGAGCGGACCGTCGCCGAGCAGGAGGAGCACATCAAGCGGCTGCGCACCGTCGAGGAGGCCGAGCGGACCCGCCAGGCGGTCATCATCCAGGCCGAGGCGGAGGCGCAGGAGAACCTGGTCAAGGACATCAAGGCGGCCGAGGCCGCGGAGGCGGCGGCCGAGCACCGGGCGCGCGAGGAGCTGACGCTCGCCGAGGCCCGCCGGCAGACCGCCGATCTGGACGCCGAGGCCAAGATCCGGCTCGCCGAGGGGATCAGGGCCGAGGCCGCCGCGACCGGGCTCGCCGAGGTCCAGGTGCGCGAGCGGGACGCCGAGGCCATCGAGAAGGTCGGCCGGGCGCGGGCCGTCGTGGCGCGGGAGACGGCGCACGCGGCGGCGACGGCCGTCCGCGAGAAGCTCAAGGCCGAGGCCGAGGGGCTGACCGACAAGGCGGCGGCGATGGCGGCGCTGGACGAGGCGAGCCGCCGGCACGAGGAGTACCGGCTGCGGCTGGAGGCCGACAAGGACGTCCGGCTGGCGGGGATCGAGGTGCAGCGGCAGGTCGCGGAGGCGCAGGCGACGGTGCTGGCGACCGGGTTGGAGAAGGCCGACATCAGCATCGTCGGCGGCGACAGCGTGTTCTTCGACCGGCTCGTCGGCGCGGTCTCGCTGGGCCGGAGCGTGGACGGCTTCGTCCAGAACTCCGAGGTCGCGCAGACGCTGGCCGGGCCGTGGCTGGACGGGTCCGGGGACTTCACCGCCGACGTGTCCCGGCTGCTCGGTTCGCTGGACGCCGCGAGCGTCCGGGACCTGACCCTGTCGGCGCTGCTGGTGCGGCTGATCAAGAGCGGCGGCCCGGAGAGCGGGAAGCTCCGCGAGCTGCTGGACACCGCGCACCGGCTCGGCGTCGCGGACGCCCCGCTCGCCGACATACCGCTCGCCGAAGCACCGCTCACCGAAGCACCGCTCACCGAAGCACCGCTCGCCAAGGCGGCCGCGCCGAACTCGGTCAACGCGGCCACGAACTGACCGCGCCGTAGGAGCAGGGACCGCAGGAGCAGAGGAGGACACCCGTGACCGAGCCCGTCATCGACATCCCCGACGAGACGTCCGTGCGGGAGGACGAGAGCGGGCTCGATCACGGCACCTACGAGGTGCTGCGCGCCCGGCTGGCCGAGCATGCCGCCGAGCTGGCCCGGCGCGCCGAGACGCTGAACGCCCGCCGGGTGGAGACCTTCGGCGGCGCCGAGTTCGAGCTCGCCGGGACCGAGCGGATCCGCACCCGGCACAACGGCGTGCCCCGCGACATCGTCGCCCTCGGCGAGACGATGCTGTTCGGCTACAACGTGTCCTTCGGGGCGAAGCCCGGAACCGACGTCGCCGACGTCTTCACCCTCCACCGCTTCGCCGTGGAGCACCCGGCCGAGGGCGCGGCGGCGTTCACGCTCACCGAGGCGGGGGCCGACGCGGTGCCCGGGTTGCTGGACGACCCGCGCTTCCAACGCGACTTCGCCGACATGTACCGCTACTACCGGCAGGCGCGCCTGTTGCAGTTGCGCCTGTTGGACGGCCGGCTCCTGGCGGTGTTCCAGACCGGCCCGAAGCTGGACGACGTCCGGGTCCTGCGCTGGCGGGTCGGCGCCGACGGCGCCGTCCTCTACGAGGACAACCAGGGCGAACGCGACCACGTCTTTCCCGCGTCCCACGACGTCGAGTGGACCGCGACCACCCGCGACGACCACGTCCTCGGCCGCCACCCGCACGTCTCGATCGGCGGCGAGGTCTTCGTCGGGACGGTCGGCGGAACCCTCACGGTCAAGATCGAGGACGACACCGAGTCCGGGACCGGCGTCTACGGCGAGCCCGTGGACGAGCCGCTGCAGAGCCTGGCCGACGCCGAGGTGCACCATGCCAGGGTCGGCGCGCTGGTCCTGCTGCGGGTCCGCCCGTACAACGAGACCGCCTGGCGGCACCTGGTGTTCAACACCCGCACCAAGGAGGTGGTGCGGCTCGACGGCATCGCGCAGGCATGCCGGCGGCTGCCCGGCGACCACGGGATCGTCTTCCCCGGCGGCTACCTCCTGGCCACCGGCGCCGCCAAGACCTTCGACGTCGACGTCACCGGTCTGGAGTTCGAGCGGACAGTGCGCTCGCCCAACGGCGAGGACGTGCTGTACGTCTTCCACGCCCGCGCGGACGGACGCTCGCTGCTGCTGCCCTACAACGTGATCCGGGAACAGGTCGCCACGCCGGTCACCTGCCACGGCTACTCGTTGTTCGACGATGGCACGCTGCTGGTCCTGCGGGCCTTCTCCGACGAACCGGGCCTCGTCCACCCCGTCCAGGTGTGGCTGACGCCGTTCGCCTCCGACGCGCACGCCGCCGCGCGACCGGTCGGCACCGGGCCGCTGGAGCGCGTCGGCAACGCCGACCTCGTGCGCGGCGTCTCCGACTGCCTGGGCATCACCCGGATGGTCGAGGAGATGGCGCCGTCGGCCGAGGTGTTCGACGCGCTCGTCGCGGCCTGCGTGCGGGCCGCCGACCGCCACCACTGGTTCGCCCAGGGGGATCTGGGCGACCTGGCGGCGCCGCTGGCCGGGGTCCGCGGCACCGCGCGGCAGGTCCTGGAGGAGTACGAGAACGTCCGGGCCCTCACCGAGCAGGCGGCCGCCGCCGTGGCGCGGGCGGGTGAGGAGGCCGAGGGGATCGTCCGGCGGGCGCGGGCCGAGGCGCCCGGCGGCGCGGACGGGTGGGTGAGCCGGCTCGCCGAGCTGCGCCGCGCCCAGGGACGGGTGGAGACGCTGCGCGAGCTGCGCTACGTCGACACAGTCCGCATCGACGAGCTCGCGGCGACGCTGGAAGACGAGCTGGAGAACTCCGGCCGCCGCGCCGTCGAGTTCCTGCAAGGCGATGGGGCCTTCACCGAGTACCACGCCGAGGTCGCGCGGCTGACCGAGGAGGCTGACGCCGTCACCACGGTGGCCGACTGCGAGGCGGTCGCCGAGCGGCTCGGCGCGCAGACCGACGGGCTGGAGGTCGTCACCCGGGTCGTCGGGGCCCTCGACATCACCGAGGCGACCGCCCGCACCGCCATCCTGGAACGGGTCGGCGAGGTCCTCGGCGGCCTCAACCGCGCCCGCGCCGTCCTGGACAACCGCCGCCGGGACCTGCTCGACGCCGAAGGGCGGGCGGCGTTCGCGGCCGAGTTCGCGGTGCTCGACCAGGCCATCGGCGGCGCGATCGCCATGGCCGACTCCCCGCGCCGCTGCGACGAGCACCTCGGCCGGCTGCTGCTCCAGGTCGAGGCCCTGGAGTCGCGCTTCGCCGACTTCGACGACTTCCTCGCCGAACTGGAGGCCAAGCGCACCGACCTGTACGAGGCGTTCTCCACGCGCAAGCAGGCGCTGCTGGACGAGCGCGCCCGGCGCGCCGACCGCCTCGCCGGCTCGGCCGACCGCATCCTGTCCAGCGTGCGGCGCAGGGCCGCCGACCTGGGCAGCGCCGAGGAGGTCACCACCTACTTCGCCACCGACGCGATGGTGGCGCGGCTGCGCACCGTCGCGGGCGAACTCCGCGACCTCGGCGAACCCGGGCGCGCCGAGGAACTGGAGAGCAGGATCGCCGCGGCCCGCCAGCAGGCCGGCCGGTCGCTGCGCGACCGCCTCGACCTCTACGCCGACGACGGGCGCACGATCCGCCTCGGCCGACACCGTTTCGCGGTCAACACCGAGCCGATCGAACTCACCCTCGTCCCGCATCAGGGCGCGCTGGCCTTCAGCGTCACCGGCACGGACTACCGCGCGCCAGTCCGGGACGCGGCCTTCGCCGCGACCAAGCGGTTCTGGAACCAGAGCCTGGCCTCCGAGACACCCGAGACCTACCGCGCCGAACACCTCGCCGCCCTGATCCTCGCCGAGCGGGGACCCGAGACCATCCAAACCGAATCCGAGCCTGGACTGCTGGAACTCGTAAGGAAGACGGCGGCGACCCGCTACGACGAGGGCTACGAACGCGGCGTCCACGACCACGACGCTGTCGCGATCCTCACCGCGCTACTGCGCCTGCACACGGCGGCTGGCCTGCTGCGTTACCCGTCCGACGGACGCGCCGCGGCCCAGCTGTTCTGGGCCCACGGCGCGGACGACGCGCATCGGGCCGCCTGGACCACGAGGGCCGCGTCGCTGGCCCGCGCCCGCCGCGCCTTCGGCCGACCGGACGCCGTCGCCGACCTGGTCAACGAGCTGACGACCGCCATCGCCGAGTTCGACGCACCGGCCCCAGCCGACCCGAGCCTCGCCGCCGAGTACCTGGTCGAGGAACTCGCGTCCGCGCCGATCGGGTTCGCGACCAGCGCCGGGGCCCGCACGCTGCTCACCGGATTCCGCGAAGCGCTCGGCGACTCCCACAAGGAATTCACCGACGACCTCGACGCACTCGGCACCGCGTCCCTGCGCACCCGGCACCAGCTCGCCGACGCATGGCTCCGCTCATTCGCCGCCACCGCCCACGACCTGCCCACCGCCCACGACCTGCCCGACGCCCACGACCTGCCTGAGGCCCTCGCCGTGCTGCTGTGCGGCCCGCTCCCCCGCTACGACGTGACCGCGTCGATCTCTGCCGATGTCGACGGTCTGCTCGGCACCCACCCGCGCCTCACCGGCCGCCGCCTGGAACTGCGCCTGGACGAGACCCTCGCCCGAACCCGCCGCCTGCGCACCGAGCACATCCCGGCGTTCCGCACCTACCAGCGCCGCCGCACCGAACTGCTGGCCGCCGAACAGAAGCGCCTACGGCTGCACGACCACAAGCCGCGGGTGATGAGCACCTTCGTCCGCAACCGGCTGGTGGACGAGGCGTACCTGCCGCTCATCGGCGACAACCTGGCCAAACAGCTCGGCGCGTCCGGCGACGCCAAGCGCACCGACCAGATGGGCCTGCTGCTGCTGATCTCCCCGCCGGGCTACGGCAAGACGACCCTCATGGAGTACGTCGCCGACCGGCTCGGCCTGATCTTCGTCAAGGTGAACGGGCCCGCGCTCGGCCACGGCGTCACCTCCCTCGACCCCGCCGAGGCGCCCGACGCCACCGCCCGGCAGGAGGTCGAAAAGATCAACTTCGCGCTGGAGATGGGCGCCAACGTGCTGCTCCACCTCGACGACATCCAGCACACCTCCCCCGAGCTGCTGCAGCGGTTCATCTCGCTGTGCGACGCGCAGCGCCGCATCGAGGGCGTCTGGGACGGCGAGACCCGCACCTACGACCTGCGCGGCAAACGCTTCGCCGTCAGCATGGCCGGCAACCCCTACACCGAGTCCGGACAGCGGTTCCAGGTACCCGACATGCTCGCCAACCGCGCCGACATCTGGAACCTCGGCGACGTCCTGACCGGCAAGGACGACCTGTTCGCTCTCAGCTACATCGAGAACGCCCTGACCTCCAACCCGGTCCTGGCGCCGCTGTCCACCCGCGACCGCGGCGACGTCGAACTGCTCGTCCGGCTCGCGTCCGGCGACCAGGCGGTGCGACCGGACCGGCTCACCCACCCCTACGCGCAGGCCGAGTTGGACCAGGTCCTGTCCGTCCTGCGCAAACTGCTCCAGGCCCGGACGGTCGTCCTGACCGTCAACCGCGCCTACATCGCCTCGGCCGCCCAGTCCGGCGCGTCCCGCACCGAACCGCCGTTCCAGCTCCAGGGCTCCTACCGCGACATGAACAAGCTCGCCGAACGGATCGTCCCGATCATGAACGGCGACGAGCTCGACGCCCTCATCGACGACCACTACCAGGCCGAAGCCCAGACCCTCACCACCGGCGCCGAGGCCAATCTCCTCAAACTCGCCGAACTCCGCGGCACGCCGACCCCCGAGCAGGCCGAGCGGTGGGCCCACATCAAGACCGCCTACCAGCGCGCCCAGGCCCTCGGCGGAACCGGCAGCGGCCCGGCCGACCGCGCCGTCGGCGCCATCGGTCTGCTCGCCGACCGGCTGGCCGCCATCGAAAAGGCCATCCAACGCCCGCCCGCCGCCCACCACAACAACACATCCGGCCCCCACAGCCTCGCTCAGTGAACGGCTCCACGCGGTTGACCGGTCGCGGTGGCATACCCGGACGCCGCTTTACCATCCCGGCCATCCGGCAATGGCCCCCGGGCCGTCCGGAAAGGACGATCCGAGGGCCATTGACGGTTCGAGGACTTCTGTCCGGCCGGATAAAAAGGGGAGCCTCGCTCCGCGACCCGAGGGGTCGCTCACCAGCGTGAACGCCCGGTCACCAGCGGTACCATCGACCGCGGCCGCCTCCGGCGTTGTTCGGACGGACCACGAATCCGAGCAGCCAGAGCACCAGGACCGCTATCGCGATCCACCACAGGGCTTTCAGCGCGAAACCCGCGCCGGCAAGGACGACAATCAGCAGCAGAACCAGTAGCAACGGAACCATCTCTGCACCTCCGGCCCCGGATATGCCCTTCCGGGACCGAACTATTCCACGCCCTTACCCGGTTTTTTACGCGCGCCCTACCAGACCGAATGGGCAGGTCCCGGGGACGCCTCAGGCGAGGTCGCGGCGCATGACGATGAGCGCGACGTCGTCCTCGCGGGGGCCGAACTCGGCGATGATGCGGTCGCTGAACTTCTCCAGGTCGTCGTCCATCTGGGCGGCGACGGTCCGCAGCCGATCGAGGTTGTCGCCCAGGGGGACGCCGCGTTCCTCGACCAGCCCGTCGGTGATCAGCACGACGGCGCCGCCGGGCGGCACCGTCAACTCCTCGGACCCGACGTGGCTGACGGGGAAGCCGAGCAGCAGGCCGCCGCGACCGCCGTACTCGCCCCGTCCACCCGCGACGTGCAGCGGCGGCGGATGCCCGGCGTTGGCCACCCGCAGCGCCCCGGTCCGCGGGTCCAGGGTCATCAGGCACATGGTGGCCGTCTGGTCGTTGTGGTAGCGCTGCAGCACGTCGTTGAGGAGTCCGAGGATCGCGACGGCGTCATGGCCCTCTTCGGCGAAGGCGCGCAGCGCGTGCCGCAGTTCGGCCATCACGGTGGCGGCGTGCAGGGAGTGCCCCTGGACGTCCCCGATGGCGATCAGCACCTCGTGGCCCCGGTCGATGACCTCGTAGAAGTCGCCGCCGACCTCCGCCTGGTCGCTGGCCGGCTCGTAGCGGACGGCGAACGTCCAGCCCGGCACGACCGGCCGGGCCGCCGGCAGCAGGCTGCGCTGGAGGGTCAGCGAGATCAGGTGCTCCACGGTGTACGAGCGCAGCGCCTCCATGGCGAGGACGAGCGTCTGCCCGAGCTGGCGCAGCAGGTTGGCGTCGTCCTCGTCGGCCGCTCCGCGCGCGCCGATCGCGACGCCGATCGGGGGGCGGTCCGGCTTGATCCGCGAGGTCACCAGCAGGACGTCGTCACCGACGACGGCGTCCGGCAGCAGCTCGGCCCACTGCCGGGCGGAGACCGGCGCGACCCGGGTGCCGGTGTCCTCGCCGAGCCCGGTCAGCTCCGCCAGCCGGGCGGGCATGCCGGTCGGGCACGGCAGCGACCGCGGCACGCCACCCGCGGCGACGGTCCGTCTCATCCGGCCGTCCGGGGGCAGCAGGAACACGGCCGCGGGCTCGCCGAAGATCTCGAACGCGCCGCGCGCCGCGATCACCGCGAGCGCGTCGAAGGTCTCGGCGGCGTTGACGGCCAGCGACGTCCGGGTGAAGGCGGCCATCCGGTCGGCCATGCGCTCGGCCCGCCGCCTGGCCCGGTAGTAGCGCAGCACCGCCTCGGCGGTGGCGATGAACTCGCCCGGATCGATCGGGTCGGTCATGTAGGCGTCGGCGCCGCGCTGCAGCCCGTCGGTGCGGTCGGCGACGTCGACGGCCGTGGCGGAGATGTGGATCACGGGCAGGGACGCCGTGGCGGGCGAGCCCTTGATCTGCTCGCAGACCTCCATGCCGTTGACGTCGGGGAGCTGGATGTCCAGGACGACCAGGTCCACCTCGTGTTCGGCGAGCCGCACCCACACCTGCGCGGCCGAGGCGGCCTCCACGACGGTGTGGCCGGCGCGGCGCAGCCAGCTCCCGATGATGTAGCGCTTGGTGTCGTTGTCGTCGACCACCAGGGTCGTGTACGAGGAGCTGTCGTTCATCGGTCGGTCCCTTGTGAACGCGGTGCGCGGGCGCGCGTCACCGCGTCGGCCAGCATCGTCGGGGAGAGCTGGTCCTCCGGCAGGATCGCGTCGGCCTGCCCCGGCCCGGACTCGTCCGGGCGGACGCCGTCGGCGGGGACGACCAGCACGACGACGGCCCCGGGCACGGGTCGCGCCAGCGCGGCTGCGACGTCGGAGGCCGCCAGGTTCGGTCCGAGCAGGACCAGGCCGGGCGGGTCCGTGTCGAGCAGGTCCGTGTCGAGCAGGTCTTGGACGGCCGGCCCGTCCGCGACCTCGGTGATCCGCTCCGCGGCGCCGTGCAGGAGGCCGCGCAGGGCCCGGCGGGCGGCCTCGTCGGCGTCCGCGACGAGCACGTGGCCGAGCCCGAGTTCGGCCAGGCTCCGGTGCGGGGGCAGCCGCAGCGTCACCGTGGTCCCGGCGCCGGGCTCGCTGGTCAGCAGGAGGTCGCCGCCGAGCGCGCGGGCGAGGTGCCGGGCATAGGGCAGGCCGAGTCCGGTCCCGCCGCGCTTGCCGCCCGGCACCTGGTAGAACTCCTCGAAGACGCGCTCCTGCTCGCCGGGAGGGATGCCCACGCCGGTGTCGGCGACGATGAACTCCAGGTGGTCCGGGGTCTGCCGTACGGTCAGCCGCACCTCCCCGTCGTCGGTGAACTTCAGCCCGTTGGCCAGCAGGTTCCGCAGGATGCGGGTCAGCATCTCCTCGTCGGTGACGACGTCGGCGGGCGCGGCGGGGTCGCTCTCCGTCCGCAGCTCCACCCTCGGCGGCTGCGCCATGGGGGCGAGCATGTCCGACAGCCGCCGCAGCAGGACGGGCATCCGCACCACGCCGCGGCGCGGCGCCAGCCGGCCCTGTTCGGCCTTGGCCATGTCGAGCAGCTCGCCCACCAGCGCCAGCAGAGTCTCCCCGGCGTCGCCGATCAGGGAGATCTGGTGCCGCTGCTCCCCGGTGAGGGGCTCCGCGGCCGGGTCGAGCAACAGCCGGGTCAGGCCGATGACCCCGTTGACGGGGGTGCGCAGTTCGTGGCTGACGTTGGCCCAGAACCGGTTCTTGGCCGCTCCCGCCTCGCGTAGCTGGTCGGTCTTCTCCTCCAGCTCGGCGTACAGCGCCACCACGCCCCGGTTGGTCTCCTCCAGCTCCACGGAGAGCTCGTTGTAGAGCGCCATGACGCCCTGGTTGGTCTCCTCCAGCTCGGCGTTGAGCACCCGGAGTTCCTCGCGCTGGCGCCGGACGTCCTCCAGCGCCTCGATGAGGTCGGCGTTCTGGGTCCGCAGTTCCTCCAGCGCCGGGACGGGACGAAGCCGCCCCAGCGTGCCGCGCAGTTCGTCCAGCGCCGGACCGTCCACCGCGAGCGCGGCGGGGTTCAGGTGCTTGCGCAGGCGGACGCCCCGCCCGGCCCCCGCCTCCTCGACCGCGTCGAGGAGGCGCGCGGCGGCGGCGGCCCCGTCGCGCGGACGGTCCGCGCCCCGGGCGGGCTCGGCGTCCAGCTCCACCACCAGGCAGGGCGGTTGTTCGCCGTCCAGGAGGAAGACGACGGTGACCTCACCGGCGTGGGCGAACAGCTCGCGGCCCACCTCGCTGAGCGCCGTGGCGACGCGCACCTGGTCCTGCGCGTCCAGCCCGACCGCGGCGGCTACGTGCCGCCCGGCCTGCCGGACGGCGAAGACGCCCTGCTCGTCCGATATCCGCAACCGCAGCAGTTCCTCGGCCACGCCCTCACCTCCACCCGGCGGTGGTCACGGCCAGGACGCCGCGGTCGTCGTGCCGGACCCCCGCCTCGCGCAGCAGGTCGGCGGCGAGCAGCAGCGGGTCGCGGCCGAGGTCGGGACGGCCCGCGGCGTCCCACCTGCCGGTCAGCCCGTCGGAGTGCAGGACCACCGCGGCCCCCGGCGGCAGCTCGTAGACGTGTTCGCGCAGCCGCCTGGCCTGCGCCCCCGCGATCCCCGGGACGGAGACCATGCCCTGCCTGCGCTCGCGCCCGAGGATCCAGCCGGCGACGTTGCCGAGTCCCGCGAACCGCACCACGCCCCTGCCGGGGTCGACGGCGGCCACCGAGACCGCGCCGCCGCGCGTCGAGCCCAGCCGCCGGTGCACCTGCGCCAGGAGGTCGGCGGGACCGGCGGGCAGCGTCGCCTCCCGCACCGCCGCGACGGCCTCCCACGCCGCGCGCGCCGCCATCGGCCCGTGCCCGAGCCCGTCGCAGAGCATCGCGTAGACCGTGCCGCCCTCCACCCGGACGACGTACGCGTCGCCGCACTCCTCCTCGCCCTCGATCGGGCGCGTCAGCCCGGCGAAGGGCAGGCGGGACGGCGCCGTCGCGGCGGCTCCCTCGCCGCGCCCGCGCAGGAACCGGGCGAACAGCACGGTGCCGGCGTGCGGGAGCGAGTGGATGCCGCTGTGGTCGGCGATCCTCTCGATGGCCCCGAGGCCGATCCCGAGGGTGCCGGCCGTGGAGTACCCGTCCAGGCGGGAACCGGGGACGTCGCCCATGCCGGGGCCCTGGTCCAGGCAGACGATCTCCAGCGCGGCGTCGTCGCCGACGCGGACCACCTGGACCAGCATCTCGCCGCGCACGGCGTGCTTGGCCAGGTTGGTGGCGGCCTCGGTCACCGCGATCTGGATCTGGCCCAGGCGCTCCGCGCCGAACCCGAGCCGTCCGGCCAGCCGGGCGGCGTGGCGGCGCATCCCGGCGGCGGAGCTCGGCTCCTCCGCCCGTGCCCACACCGCGTCACCGGTGGGCGGACTGCTCAACCAGCCGGTGGCCGTCAGCGGGCCCACTTCGCCACCGTCACCGTGGTGCCCTCGCCGACCGCGGTCTCCAGCTCGAACTCGTCGACCAGGCGGCGCGTGCCCGGCAGGCCGAGGCCGAGGCCGCCGCCGCTCGTCCATCCCTCGGTGAGCGCCTGGGCGACGTCGGGGATCCCCGGCCCCTTGTCGGTGAACACGAGCCGGACACCGGGCCGGCCGCGCGCGTTGACGACCCGCTCGACCTGGGCGGAGCCTCCGCCGCCGTGCACGAAGGTGTTGCGGGCCAGCTCGCTGGCCGCGGTGACGATCTTGGTCTGGTCCACCAGTGACATGCCGACCGCCGCGGCGACGGCCCGCACGCTCTGCCGGACCTGGACCACGTCCTCGTTGGACGCGATGGGCAGCGCGTCGCCCGGCGGAGTCGTCACCGGCCGTCCAAGGCGCCCGGACCGGCGGCGGGCAGCGGCGCGCCGAGCAGCCGCATGCCCTTCTCCAGGTCCAGCGCCGTGCGCACCCCGCCGAGGGAGAGCCCGAGCTCCACCAGGGTGATCGCCACGGCGGGACGCATTCCCACCACCACCGTCTCGGCGTCCATCAGCCGCGACATCGAGGCGATGGTGGCGAACATCCGGCCGATGAAGGAGTCCACGATGTCGACCGCGGTGATGTCGATGATCACGCCGCGGGCGCCGGTGGCGACGATGCGCTCGGCCAGGTCCTCCTGCAGCGCGAGGACGGTCTGGTCCTGCAGATCGACCTGGATCGACACCAGCAGGACCTCACCGATCTTGAGAATCGGCACGCGGTCCATCAGGCGCCCGTCCGCTCGCCCGGGTGGGCCCCGGTCTTGTCCAGCGCGTACGCCAGGGCGTCGGCCAGGGTCGCCTTGGTGGCGATCTCGCCGAACTCGACCCCGAGCGCCACGATCGTCTGGGCGATCTGCGGCCGGATGCCGGAGATCACGCATTCGGTGCCCATCAGCCGGGCGGCCATCACGGTCTTCAGCAGGTGCTGGGCGACCTCGGTGTCGACGGCGGGCACTCCCGTGATGTCGAGGATCGCGATCTGCGACCCCGTCTCGACGAGGCGCTCCAGCAGCGACTCCATGACCACCTGCGTGCGCGCCGAGTCCAGCGTGCCGACCAGGGGCACGCCGAGGATGCCGTCCCACAGCTTCACCACCGGCGTGGACAGCTCCAGCAGCTGCTCCATCTGGTCGGCGATGACCTGCTCGCGGGCGGCGGCGTAGGTCTCGAAGGTCACGAGCCCCAGCTCGTCCACGCGCGAGGAGAACGCGGCGAACTCGGCGTAGGCGGCGGTGTCGGCGGACGCCTCGACCCGCTCCAGGACCGCCTGCTTGAGCGCGAAGACGCTGGTCGCGGTCTCGGTGGGGGTGAACCCCTGCCGCGCGCGGCTGCGCGATATCTCCCCCAGCGCGGCGCGCAGCTCGCCCGCCGCCTCGTCGTCTCCGCCGAGGACCGCCCGCTCGATGAGCGCGTACAGTTCGCCCAGCTCCACCCTCAGCTCGTCCGCGGTGAGGCGTCCGCGCATGGTCGCGGCGACGATCTCCACCCAGCGGCCGAGCAGTGTCTCCCGCTCCGACTCGAGCAGCGTCGAAAGATGCGCGCTGTCCGACGCACCGGTCATCGGCCGTACTCCCCTCCATCACGCGCGAGCCCGCTCGACATCGCGCGACAGTGCCGCCCGAACATTACCGCCCTCAACAGAGCATTACGGACAAGACGGACGGACGGGCCGACGGCCGTGTCGGCGCCGCCCGGCGTCGGTCGGTGGAATCTCGTCACGCCTGGTGGGAGGCTGCGATCGCCTCGTCGACCGTGGGATGGAAGACGAAGATCTGGTCGAGCCCGATGATCGTGAAGACCTCGCGGAGGTCGGAGTTCAGGCCCGCGATCAGCAGTCGTCCGCCGGTCGGCTTCGAGCGCTTGTAGGCGTTGATGAGCACGGTGATGCCGGTGGAGTCGCAGTAGGCGAGCCCGGACAGGTCGAGCACGAGGATTCCCCCGGCGGCCCACGGGACCTTGTCCAGGGCCTCCCGCAGCCGTGGCGCGGTGTGGTGGTCGAGGTCTCCGGCGACGCGCAGGACGGGCACGTCGCCGTCCTGAGCTGGCAGGTCGATGGTGAGGTCGTATTGCGTCACCGAGAGGACTCCTGTGGGGAGGGTGCTGGCCGGAGGCTGAGCGGGTTCGCCCATAAGCTGCTCTATCCTACTTTTTCTACGCATCACCTCTTCCCCGGCTTCGGGGGGAAACGGGACAAGTGGAGAGGGCGACGCGGAAGGACGTCCGGTGACGCAAGCTGACGGTCGTGAGGGTCGCGCGCCGACCGCGGCCGGGACGGACGTGTTCGCCGCCGACCACGAGGTCGGCCGCCACCTCGCCGCGGTCGACTGGGCGGCGACCCCGCTCGGCCCGCCGGCCGCCTGGCCGCAGAGCCTGCGGACGGCCGTGAGCATCCTGCTGTCGTCCCGGTTCTCGATGTGGATGGCGTGGGGCCCGGAGCTGACCTTCTTCTGCAACGCCGCCTACCGGCGCGACACCCTCGGCCGCAAGTACCCCTGGGCGCTCGGCCGACCGGCCCGCGAGGTGTGGGCCGAGATCTGGGACGACATCGGCCCGCGGATCGACACCGTCCTCACCACGGCGCAGGCGACCTGGGACGAGGCGCTGCTGCTCTTCCTGGAACGGTCGGGATACACCGAAGAGACGTATCACACATTCTCGTACAGTCCGCTGCGGGACGATGTGGGCACGGTAGTCGGCATGTTGTGCGTGGTCAGCGAGGAAACCGAGAGGGTCGTCGGAGAGCGGCGGATGGCGACGCTGCGGGATCTCGGTTCCGATCCCAGCGTGGTGCGAACCGAGTCCGAGGCGCTGGCCTTCGCCCACCGGCAACTGGACCGCAACGGCTCGGACCTCCCGTTCACCCTGACCTACCTGTTCGACGGCGGGTCGGCCCGGCTGGCGGGTGCGACCGGAATCACCGAAGGCCATCCGGCCGCGCCGCTCCAACTGCCCGTGGACGAATCCGGCGGCGCTGTTTCGGGAACAGTGTGGCCAGCGGCGACACTGGCGCGGGGCGAATCGGCGCTGGTACCGCTTGGCGGCGGTCCGTTCACCGGGCTGCCGACCGGGCGCTGGTCGCAGCCGCCCGTCCAGGCGCTGGCCGTCCCGCTGTTGCGGCAGGGCGACGCGCCCTACGGGTTCCTGGTGGCCGCGCTCAACCGGTACCGGCCGCTGGAGGAGGGCTACCAAGGGTTCGTGGAGCTGATCGCCGGGCACCTCGCGGCGGGCCTCGCCGGCGCCCGCAGCTACCAGGCCCAGCAGCGGCGGGCCGAGGAACTGGCCGAGCTGGACCGCGCGAAGACCACCTTCTTCTCCAACATCAGCCACGAGTTCCGCACCCCCCTCACCCTGATCATGGGTCCGGTGGAGGAGCTGCGCGGCCGCCTGGCGGACGCCGACGACGGCGTGCGGCAGGACCTGGAGGTCGTCCGCCGCAACGGGATGCGGCTGGGGAAGCTGGTCAACGCCCTGCTGGACTTCTCCCGCATCGAGGCGGGCCGGATGCAGGCGACCTACGAGCCGGCCGACCTGTCGGCGGTCACGGCGGAACTGGCCAGCGTGTTCCGTTCCGCGTACGACCGGGCCGGCCTCGAACTCGACGTCGACTGCCCTCCGCTGCCCGAGCCGGTGCACCTCGACCACGGCATGTGGGAGAAGGTGATCCTCAACCTGCTCAGCAACGCGCTGAAGTTCACCTTCGACGGCGGCATCCGCGTCTCGACCCGCGCCGAGGACGGGTACGCCGTGGTCACCGTCGCCGACACCGGGATCGGCGTGCCCGCGCAGGAGATGCCGCGGCTGTTCGAGCGGTTCCACCGCATCGAGAACGCGCGTGCCCGCTCCAACGAGGGCAGCGGCATCGGCCTCGCCCTGGTCAAGGAGCTCGTCGGCCTGCACGGCGGCACCATCGCCGCCGACAGCCGCGAAGGTGAGGGCACCCGTTTCACGATCCGGCTGCCGTTCGGGACGGCCCACCTGCCCCCCGAGGCCATCGGCTCGCCGGGGGCGGCCCAGGCGGTGTCGTCCACCGCCGACCCCTACGTGCAGGAGGTCCTGCGCTGGCTGCCCGGCGGGCCTGCCGAACGCGGCTCAGGCGCGCCGTCCGACCCGGCCCTCGGCCCGCCGTCCGAACCGACGACGGAGCCGCCTTCCGATCCGGCGCAGGTCGGGGCGCCCGCCGCGCCCGCCACGGTGCTGGTGGCCGACGACAACGGCGACATGCGCGAGTACCTCGGCCGGCTGCTGCGCGGCGCCGGTTACCGGGTCGACACCGTCAATGACGGCCGGGCCGCGCTGGAGGCGGTGCGCCGGGACGCCCCCGATCTGGTGGTCAGCGACGTCATGATGCCCCACCTGAACGGGTTGGAGCTGGTGGCCGAGCTGCGCGCCGACCCGCGCACCGCGGCGGTGCCGGTGCTGCTGCTGTCGGCCCGCGCGGGGCAGGAGGCGTCGATCGAGGGGCTGCGCGCGGGCGCGGACGACTACCTGCTCAAGCCCTTCGCCGCCGCCGAGCTGCTGGCCCGGGTCCGGGCGAACCTGGAACTCGCCCGGATGCGCAACCACCACTCCCGCTGGCGCTCGGCACTGATCGACTCGCTCCAGGAGGCGTTCTTCGTCTGCGACGAGGACGGCGCCGTCATCGAGATCAACGCCGCGTTCACCGACATCCTCGGCTACGGGCCGGAGGATCTGCCCTATCCGCCGGTGCACCCGTGGTGGCCGAACGAGAGGACCGACCGGGAGGCGCACCGGATGGTCTCCGACGCGTTCGCCACCCTGCTGGACAGAACGCACGGCACCTACACCATCCCCGTCGACCATCGCGACGGGCACCGGCTGTGGGTCAGCGCCTCCTTCAACCACGTCCACGACCCGGACACCGGGCGGCGCGTCGTCGTGGGAACCTTCCGCGACGTCACCGCCGATCACTACGCCATCCAGCGTGAGACCGCCCTGGCGGCGCTCAGCCTGCGACTGGCCCGCGCCGCCGGCCTGTCGGACGCCCTGGAAGGCGCGCTGGACGAACTGCGGAAACTGTGGCGCGCCCGGCGGGTGCTGGCCGTCCTCTTCCGGGACGACGCGCCGCCCGCCCTCGTCGGCACCGACCGGCACCTGACCTGGCAGACCCTGCCGGAGCGGCGGCGCACCGGGTTGGACGCCCTGCGCGACCAACCCACGCTCACCCCGTCGGCGGAGCATCCGTCCGCCATCACCCTGGAGCACCCCGAGGGCACACTGGCGGTCTGGGTCGAGCTGAGTGAACGGCGCCCCTTCACCGACCAGGACCAGGTACTGCTGACGCTGCTGGCGGGGCACATCGCGCAGGGACTCGTCCGCGCCCACCAGATCGACCAGCAGCGCGACACCGCCCTCGCCCTGCAACGCGCCATCCTGGGCCCCTCGCAGCTGCCCGAGGGGTTCGCCGTCCGCTACGAGCCCGCGGCCAGCCCGCTGGAGGTGGGCGGCGACTGGTACGACACCTTCGGCCTCCCCGACGGCCGCATCGGCATCGTCGTGGGCGACTGCGTCGGCCGCGGTCTGGAGGCGGCCACCGTCATGGGCCAGTTGCGCAGTGCCTGCCGCGCGCTCCTGCTCCAGAACTCCAGCCCCGCCGACACCCTCATGGCGCTCGACCAGTTCGCCGTCGGCGTCGCCGGCGCTCCCTGCACGACCGTCTTCTGCGGCGTCCTGGACCCCGACACCGGCGGCCTCACCTACTCCAGCGCCGGGCACCCGCCCGCCATCCTCGCCCACCGCGACGGCGCCGTCGAACTGCTCGCGGACGGCAGGTCCGTGCCGCTCGCGGTCAGGCCCGGCCGTCCCCGGCCCACCGCCGAGACCGTCATCCCGGCCCGCGCCACCGTCCTGCTCTACACCGACGGCCTGGTCGAACGCCGCCGCCGCGCCCTGACGGAAGGCATCGCCCAGGCCGGGCGCACCGTCCAGGACGGCCGCGACCAGGCCCTGGACGATCTCGCCACCCGCATCATGGGCATACTGGCGCCCCCCGGCGGTTACGACGACGACGTCGCGCTGCTGCTGTACCGGCACCCGGCCCCGCTGGAGGTGGCCTTCCCGGCCGAGTCCGCCCAGCTCGCACCCGTCCGCGAGGCGCTTCGCGACTGGCTCGCCCGCTGCCAACTGTCCCGCCGCACGACGCAGAGCGTCCTCGTCGCCGCCGGTGAAGCCTGCGCGAACGCCATCGAACACGGACACCGTCACACTCCCGGCCGCATCGTCACGCTGCGCGCGGAGGTCGACGTGGACCGGCTGCACCTGACCATCGCCGACTCGGGCCAGTGGAAGACCCCCCGGCCGGACCTGGCCTCCGACCGCGGCCGCGGCACCGCCCTGATGCGCGCGATGATGCAACAGCTCACGATCACGCCCGGCCCCGACGGCACCACCGTCCGCATGCACACCAGGATCGAGCCATGACCGCACCTTTGACGCTCACGACCGGTCAACGCCCGGACGGCACCGCACTCCTGACGGCCACCGGCGAGATCGACATGAGCAACAGCGAGAAGTTCGCCGCGGCCATCGACACGGCCCTCGGCGGCGCCGACGGCCGCCTCGTCGTGGACCTCAGTGCGGTCGAGTACCTCGACAGCGCGGGCCTGAGCATCCTGTTCGCCCACGCCGAACGCCTGGAACTGATCGCCCCGCCCCTCCTGGAGCCCGTCCTGACCCTGTCGGGCCTATCAGACCTGACAACAGTCAAAACGATCCCGCCTCCCACCTCCCACTAACCGCGGCACCCGCCCTTGGCCCTGCCGATTGAGACGGCCCCTCAGGGGACATGCCGGGCCGGGCCGCGTTCACGAGCGGGTGGACGGACGTGCCCCCTTCCGCTTGCCGGAGTGGTAGATGGCGTTGAGCACCGCGTTGGCGATGCGCTCGTCGATGCGTCCGTCCGGGGCGCCGCCGACGCCGATGCCCGCGATCGGGAACCCCCGGTAGATGACGGGGACGCCGCCGGGCAGGGTGAGCGTCCCGGGAATCTGGTTGACGGTCGCGTTGTCGGTCAGTTCGCTGGTGGGGCGGCCGAACGCGACGGCGGTGTATGCCTTGCGCTTGGCGGACTCATACGTCTGCGGGCCCGCCTTCCGCGTCCGGACGACCTCGCGGATCACGCCCGAGCGCTCCATGATGACCATGGTCACCCGCTGGTCGCCCTCCCGCTTGGCCGCCTCGACCAGCGCGGCGGCCGCCCGCACCAGGGACTTGTTCGACAGGACGTGATCCACGGGGAAGGGCCCGGGATCCGTCCGGGTGACGGCGGCGCGCGCAGTGGTGTCGGCAAGCGCGGTGTCGGCAGGGGCGGTATCGGCAAGCGCGGTGCCGACGCCCCCGGCCGTGACGATCCCGAGTGCGGTGAACCCCACGATGAAGTGTCGATATGACATCAATTCTCCCGAGTATCCGGTCAAGTCAGCCGGTTTCGGCCGCGATCCTCGCGATACCCGCCTCCTTGCCCGCACCCCGGTCCCGCCGATTCCTTGGACGACACCAGGAAAGATCATTGACCACCGCACCGACGCCGGTGCACGACCCGGTGAACGGACATACCGTTCCACGGACGAACCATTGCCCTGATCGTCTTCGTCCCTGCGATCTCCGCTGGGGATGTCGAGAACGCGGCGTCGGCTCCGTCCCAGGTACATCAGTGGTCACGATGGGCCGCGCCAAAGACGAAGGAGAACCACCATGACGATTCAGCGGATGGACAACGTCGGCATCGTCGTCGGCGACCTGGACGCCGCCGTCGCCTTCTTCACCGAACTCGGCATGGAACTGGAGGGCAAGGCGCAGGTCGAAGGGCCCTGGGTGGACCTCACCATGGGACTCGATGGCGTCCGCTGCGACATCGCCATGATGCGCAGCCCGGACGGTCACAGCCGACTTGAGCTGGCGAAGTACCAGTCCCCCGCAGCGGTCGGGGCCGGACAGCGGGATCAGCCGCACAACACCCTGGGCATGCACCGCGTCATGTTCGCCGTCGACGACATCGAGGACACCATCGCCCGCCTGCTCCCCCACGGCGCCGAGCTCCTCGGCGGCGTGGCCCGGTTCGAGGACAGCTATCTGCTCTGCTACGTCCGCGGCCCCGAGGGGATCTTCATCGGGCTGGCCGAGCAACTGTAGCCCGAGCCCGGCAACTGCCCGGCCGGGACCGGGGACCACGAGGCGAGGACATCGGGCAGTCCTGGAACCGACTCGATCACCTGGCGGGCGGACGGGTCGGTGTGCCGCAGGAACGCCAGGTGGCGGACGGCGTGCGCGGCCACCTGCTCGATCCGCGGCCGGTCCGGCGACGGGCTGGCCGGGCCTTCGCCGTGGGCCAGCGTCCGGTCGGCCAGCGGGACGGCGGGAAGGCCGGGCCGCGGGTCGGGGCAGCAGGCGTAGGTGAGCACCACCCGTCCGGACGGCTCGTGCCGCCAGCTCGTCGAGTGCAGCAGGTGCGCGGCGGTGTCGCGGGACAATCCCAGCAGCTCCCGCGCGACCGCGTCCGGATGCCGTCCACCGCCCAGCTCCCCCGCCAGCGCGCGGAAGGCCAGGCCGCCGTCACCGGTCACGCGGAAGGCGAGCGCCTCCACCACGACCACCGACTCCCCCGTGACAGCTTGCTGCAAGCCCATCGCAACAGCATTTCATGCGCAAGACAGTCGCCGGAGTCTCGCCCTCCTCACGCGTCGGGACGCCAATGGGAACCGTCCGGCGTGTCGCGCACCTCCACTCCTATCGTCTGGAGCGCGTGCCGGACGGTGTCGGCGAGCGCGAAGCACCCCGTCCGGCGAAGCTCGGCGCGGACACCGATCAGCGGCTCCACCACCGGTTCCAGGACGTCGCGAGGATCGCTCAGGCCACGGTCGGCCGTCTGCCCGAGCCGGACGATCAGGCTGCGCATCACGTCCCTGGCCCAGTCGGTGCCGCCCTCGTCCTCTTCGGTGTCTCCGGCCCACTCGGCCACGGCGGCGTCGATGTCCAGGACGGCCCGCACGAGTGCCTCGGCGTCGCGCTCGCGGAGCCCGGTCTCGAAGCGTTCCTCGCAGCCGACGACGGTGTCCCGCAAGGTCGCCTGGGGCGCCGCCGGTTCCGCGTCCTCGTCCCGGGGCCGGGCGGCCGGCCGCGCGACCTCGCCGCGCACCAGCGCGCGCAGCTCGGTCAGGCTCACCGACCCGCCGGACGGGACGACCACGCTCTCCCCGCGCCGCCGGACGGTCATGACGCCCCGTCCCCGCACCTCCACCGCGTCCCGGCCGACGTCGACCAGCGCGGCCGTGTGCTCGTCCAGGCCGAGCACGGCGGCGTCGTCGGGGAGTTCGCGCTCC
This sequence comes from Actinomadura syzygii, assembly GCF_008085905.1. Classification (GTDB taxonomy): domain Bacteria; phylum Actinomycetota; class Actinomycetes; order Streptosporangiales; family Streptosporangiaceae; genus Spirillospora; species Spirillospora syzygii. The sequence continues at coordinate 31,217 of NZ_VSFF01000013.1, forward strand.
AGCACCCGCAACCGGCGCTCCCCGAGGTAGCAGTACCGGGTGTCGTGCGTGCCGCCCTCGGCGTTGTCGTAGTGCGGGATCATCGCGACCTTCAGTCCGAGACGGCCGAGGACGTCCAGGCCGTCCAGCCAGTGCGGGCGTGTGCCGGACTTGTAGATCTCGTAGACCGGCAGCGCGTACGCGCCCAGCGTGCACGCCGCCGCCGAGGCGAACACGAGGGCGGCGCGTCCCGTCCGCGCGTGGTCGGCCAGGGCCTCGCCCACCGGACCGTCCCGCCACTGCGCCAGCGCGTACGACGGGCTGCCCGGACCGGCGAACACCCAGTCCGCGCCGCGCACGGCGGCCAGGCCCACATCGCCGCCGGCCTCGCCGTCCGCGCCTATCTCACCGAATCCGCGCAGGCCCGGCGGGACGTCCACCTGTAACCCGACACTGCGCTCGAAGTAGGTCTGCGCCCGCGCCGAGATCTCCGCGACGTTCTCCTGGAAGCCGTAGGGCGTGTCCAGGAGCACCGCCTTCACCGGACGCAGCCGGGCGACGAGTTCCCGGTGCACGCTCACCATCGTCGGAGCGGTCTCCCCGGATCCCATCAGGACCAGGACGGGTTTCCGCGTCGCCCCGCCGTTCAAACCAACTCCCGGCTTCGCAGCCCCATATTCCCGGAGAATCCGCGCATACGTGCAAGCATCGCATCGCCTCCGCAACGCGTCAGTGCATGATTCGGAGGCTAATCACGTTCCCGTTCCGGCGTGCCAGGTGGCGTCGAACAGGGCGCCTATGTAATAGGTGACGACGGCGGCGAGCAGGATGATGAGGAGTTGGCGGACGGCGCCGTACAGGACGGAGCGTCCGCTGGAGTAGGCGACGACCCCGCCCACCGCGAGTCCGGCGGCGCCGGTGGCGGCTATCGACAGCACGACGGCGGTCCGGCCGCCGATGAAGAACCACGGCAGCAGCGGCGCCAGCGAACCCAGCCCGAACAGGCAGAAGGACGAGACCGCGGCTCTCCAGGGCGAGCCGAGTTCGTCCGGGTTGACGCCCACGACGCGGCGCGCCGAGGTCGAGAAGAGCGTCCCCTCGTCGCGTGCCATCTCGTGCGCCGCCGCGCGCGACATGTCGGACGGCAGTCCGGTGTCCTGGAGCATTTCCTCCAGCTTGCCGATCACCACGCCCGGATGGTCCCGGACGATACGCCGCAGATCTCCCAGGACGCCCTTGAACAACTCGACCTGGGCGGTCACCGAGATCCACTCGCCGGCGGCCATCGAGACCGCGCCCGCGACCATCCCCGCCACCCCGGCCAGCCGCGCGGCCGTCTGCCCCGACCCGGCGCCCGCGACGCCGAGGATGATGCACAGCACGCTGACCAGGCCGTCGTTGACGCCGAGCACGGCCGCCCGCGCCCCGCCCTGCTGAACCTGGGCGGCCCGGCGTGACAGCGTCGTCGTAGCGGCGTCCGTCTCCGCGTCCCCGTGACCGCCGTGCCCCTTGCCCATAGCGACCCAGGACTACGCCGAAACCCCACGCCCGTCCTGCCTCGACACACCCGCCTGACAGACCACCGCCCAATTGATGGCCTCTCCCTTGCGCTCCCGCTGAATCAGGCTCCCCCGGCGAGCGTGTCCGGCGCACGCATGCGCCAGGCGTCGGTGACGAGTTCTTCCAGACGGTCGAGGTCCACTTCGCTCAGCCACAGCATGACCAGAGGCAGCCCGTCGTAGGCGGGAGTGGTGAAGAAGCGTTCCGGCTCACCGAGCAGCAACGCCTGTTTCTCCGCTTCGTCGCCGACGTAAAGGACGGCGATGTCGGTCCGGATGACGCGCGACTTACCCGGTTTGCGCTCGGGATAGGACCAGACGAACCCTTTGCCGCCGACCCGGAAATCGAAGCCGTCGCTGTCGATTTCGACCACGTGAGGTAGTGCGAGCGCCAACCGGCGAACGTCTTCGGCTTCAGTCATCCCGGTCGCTCCCAGACACCGGTTTCAGCACATGCGCAGGCTATCGGGCCCAGTGACCGGGGAACGAGACCGAAGCTGCCCGAACCCGGACGAGCCCGATTAGGGGGCCGGGAAGGTGATGCGGACGGTGTGGGTGTCGGGAGGCGTGCTGGCGGCCAGGGTTTGGGCGGCTTCGGTGCCGGTCGTGTGGAACTGGATGATCGCGGTGTGGGTGGTGGTGGGTGTCTGGAACTCCACGTGGACCGTGGCGGTGTCGGCGTCGCGGAGGGCTTGGCGGCGGCGGTGACGCCAGGCCATCCAGAGGCCGGTGGCGGCGGCGGTGAGGGTGCCGCTGGCCAGGTTGACGGAGATGCCCACCAGGAGGTCGGTGGTGGGGCCCCGGTCTCCGGTGGGGCTCTGGGAGGACGTGAAATCACCCAGGGACGCCAGATCCTCGGGGGTGAGGCCGCTGTTCTCAAGTTCCAGGCGCATCAAGGCTCCGAAGAAAGAGGAATGGAAAGGGTCAGGCGTGCATGATCCAGGGCGCGGAGAGTTCGGCGGCGGGGGTGGCGGCGTTCAGGGACCGGACCAGAGCGGCCGGGGTGGGGTCGGTGTCCAGCGTATGGGTCAGCGCGTCCACGATCAGGGGAGACCAGGTCCTGTCGTGAATGGGACGGAGCGGCGAGATCACGAGGTCGGCTCCGGCGCGAAGGAACGCGGTGGCGGTCGGCGGTTCACTGACCCTGCCCAGCGGAACGGCCCGGCCACCCGCGCAGATCGTCAGGACCACGACCAGGCCCGGGTTGACGTCCAGGGCCGCCAGTTCCGAGGGCAGCGCCCAGCGGTCGTGGAGGCGGAGGGCGGCGGCTCCGCCGAGCTCGGGGACGGGTTCGCAATGGGTCGACAACCATAGGAGGTCGGCGGTGCGGGCGCTGTAGCGCAGGCGTTCCCAGGTGACCTGTTCCTGGACCACCGGCACCGTGCCGAAAAGGGCCGCGACGGCGCGAGCCTCTTCCAAGGCACCGGGCAGGCCGAGTGCGTCCTGCGGGCCCATCGGGTCGCCGAGCACCTCGACCCGGTCGGGAAAGGGCACGGTCGCCAACCCGAAACGTGGACGCCGACCGTGCCGCCGTACGACCACATGGTCCTGCGCCAGCGAACGTCCGGTGGCGTCTGGGAGGTTCTCGACCGGAATCTGCTCCCACGGCTCGCGCAGCCGCAGCGATACCTCCTCCGCCTCGCCCACCGTCTCCCGGAGGGCCGCGGCCAGGCGTCCCGCCGCTTCCGGAACCGCCGGAGCCACCCGGAGCGCGCCGACCGCGGCCTGCGCCTCGGCCCGTCCGACCGCGATGTCGGCCACCGCGACGTCCCGCGCGGACTCGGACCGGCAGGCGATCGCATGCGCCGCTCCCGCGCCCTGGACCAGGTCGAGGGCGGCCAGGCCGGGACGGGCGAACCAGCCGCCGATCTCCTCGCGCAGACGGTCGGTGTGCGCGGGCAGGACGTCCTCGCCCCTCGCCCGCAACGCGAACACCTCCCGGATGGCCTGGGCGTCCTCGGGAACGAGAGTTGCCAGGGTGGCGTTCTCGATCGAGCGGAGGTCACGTACCGGCCCCGCCTCGGCGGCGGCCTGCCGCAGCTCCCCGATCTTCGCGATGGTCAGTTGGAGCCGCATCGGCAGTTGCTGGAAGGCGTCCCAGTACCGGCTCTGGAGTTCGTCACTCCGTGCCCCCGCCCCGTCGGGGTCGTCGAGGTCCCGCACCCGGAACGCGAGCCCGCCGCCGTGAGCGGCGACGAACTCCGCCGCCCAGCGGCGTTCCGCGGCGGCGGCACGGGAGTCCCCGAACGCCTCGGCGGCCGAACCCGGCAGGAAGGTGAGCGCCAGCAACCGGTCGACGTGCGCGGCGATCCCGCGCCGCTCCGCCTCGGTGACCTGCGGTCCCGCCTCGGCGGCCAGCGTCAGGGCCCGTTCCTTCGCCGGCGCCGCGACCATGAGGTCGAGCCCCACCTCGCGTCGCGCCTCGGCCGAACCGCCTCCTGCCAGCGCCCAGGCCGCGCCGGCCCATCGCGGGACGCTCCAGTACCGGTCGAGCAGCGCCAGCAGCCCCCGGGTGTAGAGGATCTCGAACACCCGGGCCTTGACGTCGTCGATGGGCGCGTTGCCGAAGGAATTGGGGCGTCCGTCTCCTTCGGGCAGCCGCTGGAACGACTCCAGCGTGGTCTGGAGGTCGGGCGACCACCGCGTGACCGGGCCTTTGGAGTACCGCAGGAGATCGAACCAGGTCCCGAGCCCGGCGGCCGGCACCGAGAGCAGTCCGGCCGCCGCGTGCCAGCGCGCCGCCCCCTGCTCCCCGGTCGGCGAAAGGCGTCGGCGCCGCTCGTCCTCCTCGGAGGCGGGCAGGCCGAGCAGCGTTTCGACCATGGCCTTCTGCGCCTGGACGAGCCCGTCGCCGGGAACGGACTCCAGGGAAGTCTCGAATCTGTCCCTGGAGACCTCAAGGGTGCCGTTGCGCAGCAGCACGTAGCCGATGTCGGCCTGGATTCCCGCCGTGTAGAGCGGGACGTGGTCGACGCCCATCGCCCAACGGGCCAGCGTGAAGGCCGACAGATGATCGTCCAGCGAGGCCAGATGCGTCGCCTGGCGCGACAGCCTGCCGCCCAGTTCGCGGTGGTTGCCGCTCAGCACCGTGGCGCACAGGGAGAGGAAGCCGTGCCAGCGGATCACCCGGTCCGGCGCCCCGATCGTGTGGGCCAGCTCGGCGGCCTCCTGGTGCGCCGAGGCGAGCAGGTCATGGTCGGCCGGGGCGGCCACGTCGACCAGGTGGGTCAGCGCCTCGTGCGCGGTGATCGGATCGTTGCCGTGCCTGGCGTTCTGGAGCAGCGTCAGCAACTGCCAGGGCTGACGCCTCCACCGCTCGGGATCGTTGAAGATCGATCCCGGGAGGAAGGGGTTCGGGTCGTACTCCGTCCCCTGGCCGGGACGTCCTTCGGAGCTACCGGTGTAGTGGGACCTGCGGTGGCTCTGGTGCGCGATGTCATCGAGAAGGGTGGCCCTCGTGTCCGGATCGAGCTTCTCGGCCTCCCGCTCGGCCTGGGCGTACCAGTCGGACGCCTCGTCGAGACGGCGCAGGTCGCGCAGGGTGTTCGCGCCATGCAGCCGGAACGTCACGACCTGCTCGGGAAGGATCTCCGGAAGGTCGGGTTCGAGGGTGAGCAGGAGGTCGAACGACTCCTGGATGCGGCCGCTCTCCCTGGTGATCGACGCCGCGCAGCCCACCGCGTGCGCTCGAACGGCCGGGTTCTCGAACAGCGGGCACAGGATCGGATAGGACGTCAGGGGCTGCGGGGCCAGATGCCAGACCTTGTTCTCGACCACGAAATGGAAAAAGGCGACGAGCGCCGCGAGTCCTTCGGCGCGTTCCTCGGGTGAGAGCGCGTCGATCTCGGCGGCCTGCTCACAAAGTGAGGCCGCGCGTAAGGCTCCGTGGCCGAGCCCGCGGAGGTGAGCCTCGTTCTCCCGGACGGGTGCGTCAGTGACGTCCTCTTCGGGAGCCTCCTCGATGAGGGTCCGGAGATCGGGATAACGGTGCGTCCGGTTCTCGGCCTCGTCGTGGAGCGCGGCGCCGACCGCCGAGGCCACGCCCCGTGTCTCCCGGAAGAAGACGTCTCGGAACTCTGATTCCCGTTCCTTCAACCAGGACTGGATCCGGGCGTCGGCGGCGCCGCTGATCTCCCGTGCGTCGAGTCCCTCCAGGACGCCCGAAACCATGATCCATAACATCGCCGCGAGGTGCGGGTCCGGGCTGCGCACCACCAGCTCGATGTAGCCCTCCAGGGGACGCGGCGCGAGCCCGTGGGCCTCGTGTTCGAGCAGGTAGGAGAGGAGAACCCCGAAGAGGAGGAGTTGCCTGCCTCTCTCGGCCTCGTCCAGAGGATCGAGCAGGGCCGGGTTCCCGCACAGTTCGACGGCCCTGACAACGACGGCCCCGAACTCCTGCGCGTCCGCGTCGGACTCCCCGTCGCCGTCCTCGATAGAGACGCACTCATCAATGATTTCCGAAAGACCGATATCTCTTCTCGGTTTGCTTTCGACTTCCCTGATGAGAGCGGCCCCGACCCGAGCAAAGAAGGCGCTCGCCTCCTCAGTCCCCATGCCCTCAACCCTACGTCAGAGATAACCGAAGAACCCTCTGATGGGGGGCAGCGGGCATGGTGAGCACCTGGCCTGTCCCACCCTGGCCACCGAGGACGAGGAGGGCGATCAAGATCTAATTCGAGTACGACTCGCAACCATTAAGGGGACATATGAACGCCGAAGAACCCGCCGGTCTGGGACGCCGCAACGCCCACACCACCGACGGGTTCTCGGTCCGTATCAGCCGCCGCGTCCTAGCGCGAGGACGCGGCCTTCGACGCCGTCAGGCGTCCTCGTCGTCGGCGGTGGCGCCGGGGGACGCCTCGGTGCCCTTCTGGTCGGTCGGGGTCTCGGCGCTCTCGGGGTCCTTGTCGGCGGCGTCGGCGCGGCCGCGGCGGGTGGCCTTCTGGTAGGAGTCGATCATCCGCCTGACCTCGTCGGGCGAGCGCGTCGCATCGGCGTCGTCCTCGGAAGGCTGCGGTACGGCGGCGGGCGGGTCCTCCTTCAGAGGCGCGGCGAGGCTGGCCTGGGGCACCCGGACGGGCAGTCCGCCCGGGGTGGCGGGGTCGGTGATGATGGCCTTCTCGGGCTCGGGCTCGGGCGCGGGTTCAGACTTGGACTCGGCCGGGGCCGCAGCGGCGGCACGCTCATCGCCGTCGCCGGGCGTCGCGACCAAGGCCAAAGACTGTTTGCCGGGAGACAGTGGCGTTTGACCGCCGGTGGTCGTCGCGGGCGCGGCATCGGCCGGTGCGGTTTCGGCGCCGACCTGAACCAGCTGACGGGCCTGTTCCGGCACGACGACCGGTTCCTTGATCTCGCTGATCAGTTCCCGTGGGATGACCACGACGGCCGTGATCCCGCCGTACGCGGACCGTTTCAACATGATCTTCAAGTCGTGGCGCTGGGCAAGCCGCCCCACCACGAACAGGCCGAGCTGAGGTGCGCTGTGCAGGTTGAAGTCGGGCGGGTCGGCGAGGCTCGTGTTGATCTCGTCGAGTTTCTCGTCCGTCATGCCGAGCCCGCGGTCCTCGATGTCGATGGCGAAGCCGCTGGCGACCATCGTTCCGCTGACCTGGACGGCGGTTTCGGGCGGGGAGAACGACACGGCGTTCTCGATCAGCTCGGCTAGCAGGTGCGTGACGTCACCGACCGCGGAACCCTTCAGGCTGATCGGGCCCAGCGGCAGGACGGTGACGCGCGTGTAGTCCTCGACCTCGCCCACCGCGCCGCGGATGGCGTCCACGAGCGGGACCGGGTCGCGCCACCCACGGGCGGGCAGCGCGCCGGACAGGACGATCAGGTTCTCGGCGTTGCGCCGCATGCGGGTCGCGAGGTGGTCGAGCCGGAACAGCTCCTCCAGTTCCTTGACCTCGATGTCGCGGCGGCGCTCCATCGTGTCGAGCATCGTGAGCTGCCGGTGCACGAGCGTCTGGGTGCGGCGGGCGAGACTGAGCAGGACGTCCCGGATGCCGCGGCGCAGTTCGGCCTGCTCGACGGCGGTCCGCAGCGCGGTCTCCTGGACGTCGTTGAACGCCTGTCCGAGCTGCCCGATCTCGTCGGAGCCGAACTGGAGCGGTGGGGCCTCGGCGGCGACGTCGACCTTCTCGCCGTGTCCGAGCCGCTCGACGACGCTGGGCAGCCGCTGCTCGGCCAGTTCGCGGGCCGCGTCGCGGAGCAGCCGCAACTGCCCCACCAGGGCACGCGCCGTGGTGATGGAGACCACGATGGCCGCGAGGAGCGCGAGCAGGCCGAGACCGGCGACCAGCACCAGTTTGACGATCACCAGGGTGCCGCCCGGCTTGGCGCGTCCGACCAGGTCGTCACCGCCGGCGTCGATGTCCTGGTCGAGCTGGTCCAGGGTGGGTTGGGCGACCTGCCGCCACTGCTCGAGGGACACCGAGGGCCGTCCGCCGGGGCGCACCTGCTCGATGAGCCTGCTCTCCAGGCCCTCCAGGGTCCGGTAGAGGTTGGAGCCGGTGAGCCGCTGGTAGCGCGGACGGTCGGTGGGCGGCAGGTGGCGGGCGGCGGTGTCGGAGTCGGCCTGCCGGATCCCGGCCAGCGCGACCAGCCGGTTGTGGTCCTCCGCGTCGAAGCGTCCCCTGGCCAAGATCCCGGTCACCAGGGCGTTCTCGCGCGACAGGGACTCGCGGGCGCGCGTCAGCTCGATCAGCGCACGACCGTCGGCCGCGACGTCCTTGTCGTCCAGTTCCGCGGTGGCGCGACTGATCTCAAAGCACTCGTCGATGGCCTGGTCGTAGACCAGCATCGCCTGGCTGCGGCTGATGGCACCGGTGTCGATCTGCTGCCGGACCGTCCGCAGCCGGTCGAGGTAGGCGGCGACCTGGCGGACATGCCCCTTGGTCTTCTGGTCCTCGGTCTTGGCCGTGGTGAGCCGCCACTCCCGGACGAACCGGTCGGTCTGCGCGCGCTGCGCGGTCAGTTCGGGCGACACTCGCCGCGCGGCCGGACGCGCCCAGGCCGCACGTCCCAGTTCGAGCTGTGAGACGCGACGCTCGTCCTGCAAGTGATTGACCAACGTCTTGGTGGGCCGGCCGACCTGGCTGTCACGCTGGGCCGCCACGTACAGGCCGATCCCGTCGCTGATCGTCACCCACGCGGCGAAGGCCCACAGCGCGAACAACGCCACCAGCGACAGAGTGATTTTCTGGCCCAACCGGAGGTTCGACGGACGATTCCGCTTACGGAGACGCACAGGCATCGGCAATTCCTCAAATCCAACGACCCGGGGGGGAAGGGGGGTGATGTGGTCCCGGTCCGGAGGACACCGGCCGTACGAGACGCCACCAGCCACGCGCAGCACATTAGCAACGCCGGGTAGGTCGGGAATGTGGAATGTCGGCTTCGTGCCGCTCGCCACACGAGCGGGGACGGTCGGGCTTTGCCGAGCGCCGCATTACGGGGACGCGCGGGTCAAACTCGCCGCCAATAGTCGTCCCCCGCGGAGTAGAAGGCGTCGGAGAACCGCAGTTGCCGACGCAGGTAGTCGGCGCCGTCCGGGCAGGCGTCGGCGAGGGCGTCGATCAGCGCCGCGCATTCGGTGAGCAGTTCGCCGATCCGCCGCTTGAGGACGTCGGACGTCACCAGGCGCAGGGCGTTGAGGTCTCCGGTGTTCTTCTCCCGCTGCCAGGTCGCCAGGTCGTTGAACAGCCGCAACGTCTGCTGGACGCGCTGGCTGGCGTCCACCAGTTCGGGCAGGCACTCCGCCACCCCGGGCTCGTCGTGCGCGATCCAGTGCACGACGTTGACCCAGGTGGATCCGAAGTTGTCGGCGTTGTCCTGGTAATCCTCGAAGGTCGGCGGCGCCGCGGGGCCTTCGCGCGGGTCGGACGCGGCGCGCGCGAACCGCCAGTCCCATTCGCGGACCATGGCGGCGAGCATGGCGGCCAGGTGGCGCCGCCACAGCGGGCGGCGTTCGGCGAAGGCGGGACGCGCGGCCAGGTCGTCACGCAGTTCGGCGAGGAAGGCGCCCACCGCGTCCCCGGGCTCGGGTTCCGCGCCGTCGGCGACGGCCAGGCATCGCCGTCGCAGACCGCGCACTTCCTCGCGCGAGCGCGCGCGGGTGTCGATCAGCCAATCGACCGGGAAGACCCACAGCGAGGCCCGCGCCTCGTGCGCCAAGAGCGCCGCGGTGCTGCCGGGCGCCTGGGCGACGATGGCCCTGGCCAGCTTGCTTGGTAGTCCCCCGTCGAAAACATCGGAGGGGAATAGTTCGCTATAGCGCGCGATGGTGTACCGCAGGTCGTCCTCGCACTGGGCCCGGAGGCGCTCGATCACGTCCTCGGCTTGCGCCACGGCCCCGTACTGGGGCACTTGCGGATTCAGTTGATGCGCTGGCTGCATGGGGCGGCTCCATTGTCGGGACGGCGGTTCGGGTTTCTCGCACCGGCGCATGCGACCGCGCCCGACACGGCGGGCGGGCCGACGAGCCCCTCGTCGAGCGCGGTCGGCGAGGGTCAGACGCGCGGTTCGAGGGTGACCTGGACGTCCCGGTCCGGGTTCAGCGCCAGACCCGGTTTGGGCCGGATGGGCGACGAGCCGGACGGCAGGTGAAGGCTCAGCCGATGGCGGCGCAGCAGCGACGCCAGAATGAGCAGGGCCTCCATTTCGAAGAACTGCTGCCCCAGGCACGCATGGTGCCCATATCCGAAGGCGAGGTCGGGCACCCCGTCCCGGAACTGCTTCTGGCGGGCCTTCTCGGCCTCGGGGGTGAACCGGTCGGGATCGAACCGGTCGGGGTCGGGCCAAGCCTGCGGCAGCCGGTGGGTGAGGTAGGGGCTGATCACGACGATCGATCCGGAGGCGATGCGCACGCCGTCGATCACGTCGTCCTGCTGCGCGACGCGGGGGATGATCCAGCCGACGGTGTACATGCGCAGCAGTTCGCGCAGGACCCGCTTGGTGTAGGTGAGCCGTTCGAGCTGCTCCAGCGTCGGCGTGGCGTTCTCGTCCGCCCCTGGGTCGGAGCCGATCTCGGCGTCGATCTCGGCGTACAGCCGGGCCTCGACCTCGGGATGGTCGGCGAGCACCACCGGCAGCCAGCTCAACGCGACCGCCGTGCTCTCACTGCCGGCGACCGCCAGCGCGACCAGTTCGTCGCGGATCTGCCGGTCGGTGCGGCCGCGCCGCGCCAGCATCGAGGCGATCCCGGCGTTGCCCGGTTCCCGTGCCGCCTTCACCAGCGGCTCGATGACGCGGTCCACGGTGCGCACCGACTTGCGGAACCGCCGGTCGCCCGGCAGCGGGATCAGGTTCGGCATCCACGGCACCAGCAGCCGCGGGACGATCGACGTGGTCGCGGTCCGGACCGCCCGGCCCACCAGCTCGGCGTCCTCGACGCTGATCCGTCCGCCGAAGAACAGGTCGTTGACGGCACGGTGGATGACCCGGGTCGCCTCCCAGTAGATCTCGAAGACCTCTCCCGGCGCCCGGCGCTGGACGAGGTCGTCGACGGCCCGGGTGACCACCGGCGCCCAGCCCGGGTAGACCTCCCGCAGGTGCCCGGCCGCGAACTGGGGTTGCAGCGCCCGCCGCGCCTCCGCGTGCTTGTCGCCCTCGCCGCCGATGTTGTCTCCCACCAGCCGCTGCATGGCGTCCCACATCATGCCCTGGCGCGGGTAGCAGTCCCTGGCGCGCGTCACCAGGACGTGCTTGACGTCGTCGGGCCGCGTCACCAGGTAGGGCCGGAACAGTCCCAGGTTCAGGCGGGTGATCGCACCGTCCCGCTCCTGCACGATCTGGGACAGGGCTTGGAGGGGGTCTTTGCGCAACGGTCCGACGAGACGGCGGAACGCGATGCCCTCGGCCGCGCGCGGAGACTCCGGCCGGGACGGCCGCCGAGAGGACGTGGCCTGCGGGGATTCGCTGGAGGAACGGGCGTCGATCGACATGGCGCTTCACCTCGGGGGTCTGCTGCCGGGCGGTGCCGCCCCGGCGGCGCGGCACCCTGATGGGGGACGGTGAAGTCGGACCCGGCTGCCATGGGCCGGTGCCGCGTTCCCGCGCGGGCGTGTGCGACAGTGACCAAGGCTCGACGGGACGACCCGATCGGCCTGGCCCTGGCGTGTCCGCGCGCCGGAGGAGGCACCCGTCGGTCATGTCGCCGGGACGGTGATCACAGGCTCACATCGACGGTTGCCCACCTCCCAGACGGACACAAAAACGCCTAATCGGCAATGACCAACAGCAAAATATCATCTACCGGACATACAGGTGGAGATTGCCCCAGGGTAAGGATCATGCATCCTGGAGGTCAGAAACTCGGGACCTGGCCGCCGCAGCCCACCTGGAGGAACGGCTCGATGACCTTGATCGCCCGGCACGGCCCCGAGTGGACCTCCATCGACTACCACCAGTTCTTCCTCATGAATCCTGATCAAGAGGATTTCATACCCGAGGAATACGGAAAGCTCATCTCCCCCACCGGCGAAACGGTCATCGTGCACGCCGGGTCCGCGCACACGCCCGTGGCCGCGACACCGTATACGACCTAGCGGTGTCGCAATCCGAAGAGGTCTACCTATTACCCACCATGACCAATCCCGCGCACCCCGGCCGCATGCTGTTCGCGAACCTCCCGATCGCCGATCCCACCACGCACACGCTGGCGCTGTACTGCTTCAGCGTGTCCTCCCGCGACGAGGTCGACAGCGTCAGCGCCGCCGCGCTCGCGGCGGGCGGCTCCGAGGCCGACGACGCCGAGGACCACGGCTTCATGTACTCCCGCAGCTTCTACGACCTCGACGGCCACGGCTGGCAGGTCATGTGGATGGACCCGGCGGCGGCACAACAGGCCCCCGCGGCATCCACGAACACCTCGGCCTAACCCACCCCCAACACACGCCCAGCGTCATCGACGCCGTGTCGGGCTAAAGCTCGATCAACTGCAACGCCAGCCCGGTGAAAGCGGCGGACTCACGCGGGGGGCATTAGGGGATTTCGAGGATGGTTTGGCCGTGGGCGGTGCCGTCCTCTATTTGGCGGTGGGCTAAAGGGGCGTCTGTCCAGGGGAGTTGGTGTAGGTGGGAGGGGGGTGGGCGGAAGCCGGTGCGGACGTCTTGCCAGAGGGCCGCGATCTGGCGTCGGTTGCCGGTGCGGACTCCGATCAGCGACTGGCTGCGTAGGTAGAACGGCAGCAACTGTAGGGGGACGGGGTCGTGTTCGATGGCGCCGGAGACGACGATGCGGCCCATCGTCGCGAGGGCCGGGCGGTACGCCTTCCACAGTGCGGGGACGCCCAGGTTGTCGATCACGCAGTCGACGCCCTCGCCGTCGGTGGCCTCGCGGATGTGGTCGGCCAGGTCGGCGGTGGCGTCCAGCGCGGCGGCGATCGGAAGGCCGGTGAGACCGTCCGGGCGACGGGACGCGCGGCCTACGCCGATCACCGTGGCGCCCCGGTACGCGGCGAGTGCGGCGACGGTGGATCCGAGTGAGCCGGAGGCGCCGACCACGAGGACGGTGCTGCCTTCCCGCACGTCACCGGCGTCGAGTTGGGCGCGGGCCACCGGGCCGTTCGCGGCCAAGGATGCGGCTTCGGGATCGCTGACGTCGTCCGGCAGGACGTGCACTCCGGTGGCCGGGGCGACGCAGTACTCGGCGTAGCTGCCGGGACGGTGGACGCCGATCAGCCCGAGGCTCGGACATGCTTCCTCCCGGCCCCGTCGGCAGGCACGGCATTCGCGGCAGGGCAGGATGGCCGACACCCCGACCCGGCGGCCGACCAGGGCCGGGCTCACACCCGGTCCGGCCGCGTCGACCACACCGGCGTGCTCGGTGCCGAGCACGTGCGGGAAACGCCTGATGAGAGGCCCGAAGGGGGGACGTCCGGCGCGCGTGGCGACGTCCTTGGTGCGCGCTACGGCGACCGCGCGTACTCTGACCCGCACTTCTTCGGGGCCGGGCTCCGGCGTCGGCAACTCCCCCGCCCGCAGGACGTCCGGGCTGCCGAACCCGGTGAGCAGGACGGCCTTCACCGGGCGCGCCCCTCGGCGGGCCCGGCGCCGATGTTTCGCGGACATGGGAGCACGGCCATTCCGGGCGACGCCCCTTCCCTTGGAATGCGTGAACTGAAATGGCGCGGTGCTCGCCCGGCATTCGGCCTGCGAGCTGCGGCATTGGTTACAGCTTGTAGCATGGGCTTGTGAGCGAGAAGGATTCCCGGGGGGCTGCGGCGGGCCTGCGCGCGGCGGGCGTCGCGCGTACCCGGAGCGCGATCGTCACCGCCGCCCGGAAGCATCTGATCGAGGTCGGCTACCACCGGCTGAGCCTGGAGCAGGTCGCCGCGGACGCGGGAATCACCCGGGTCACGATCTACCGCCAGTTCACGTCGAAGCTCGGGCTGCTCGACGCGGTCGCCGACGACCTGGCCCAGCGCTCCCAGGTGGTGCGCGGCATGGAGACCGCCGCGGCGATGGCCGACCCGGCCGCCGCGTTCCGCGCCATGGTCTCGGAGATGTGCCGGTTCTGGGGCACCGACCCCGACCTGTTCCGCAGGCTGATCGGCCTCGCGGCCGTGGATCCGGAGGCCGACCAGGTCGTGGGGAGCCGGGAGCAGTGGCGTTACGACCAGGTCGCCGCCTTCGTCCGAAGGCTCGCCGACGACGGGCGCCTCCGCGGCGACGCCGACGTCGACCGGTCCGCGACCGCGATCGGGGCCGTCACCGGGTTCGTGCCGTGCGACGAGATGGCGGTCCGGCTCAAACTCCGCCACGACCAGTTGGACGGCCTCGTCATCACGCTCCTCAACGGAGTCGTCCGCCTCAACTAGGCCAAAACCCGGCTTCCGCATTATTCGAGCAGGTCCGGCTGCGTTCGGACGGTCTGGTGGTAGAGCGGCTGGAAGTTGAGCCAGCCGACGAACTCGCCGCCGAGCTGCCGGTGCGTGAGCGCGGCGCTCGCGTCGTCGATGTAGATCGGCTTCCCGGCGGCCTTCGCCAGGAGCTGGGCCTGGCACGACCGTTCCATGGAGATGAACCACCAGGTGGCGGCGTCCACGGACGTCCCGACCGTGAGCAGGCCGTGGTTGCGCAGGATGACGGCCTTCGAGTCGCCGAGCGCCGCCGCGAGGCGTTTGCCCTCCGCCTCGTCCAGCACCACGCCCGTGTAGTCGTCGAGGTATCCGTGGTCGTTGTAGAAGGCGCAGGAGTCCTGGGTGATGGGCTCGATCGGCTCGCCGAGCGAGGAGACCGCCCGGCCGTGAATGGAGTGGCTGTGCGCGGCGGACTGGACGTCCGCGCGGGCCCGGTAGATCGCGGAGTGGATCGAGAACGGCGCCTCGTGCGTCCGGTGCTCCCCCTCGACGACCTCTCCCTGGTCGTTCACCAGGATGAGGTCGCTCACCCGGATATGTGAGAAGGGCATGCCGATCGGGTTGATCCAGAAATGGTCCTGGAATCCCGGGTCGCGGGCCGTGATGTGCCCGGCGACACCGTCCTCGAAGCCGTGCACCGCGAACAGGCGAAGTGCTGCCGCCAGCCTTTCCTTGCGGTGGCGGCGCTCCTCCTCCACCGAGGAGAACTCGGGCGGGACAAGAGGAATGGAACGGCTCGTCATTTGTCCTCCTCGTCGTCGAGGCGGAGCGCGACGACCGAGATCTCGCCCTCGGTGTGGACGCCGGCGACGGCGAGCCCGCGGTCGGCGGCGAGGGACGCGACCTCGCCGACACTGCGTTCCTGGCCGTTCAGGTAGACGAGCATCCGCAGGTCCATGGTGGTGCTCGGCGACTCGCCGTCCGGGCCGTACTCCCCGACGACGAGCACCGCTCCGTCGCTTCCCGCCGCCTCGGCGCAGCGCCCGAGGATGGCCTTCGCGTCCTCGTCGTCCCAGTCGTGCAGGACGTCGGACAGCACGTACGCGTCGGCGCCGGACGGGAGCGGATCGAAGAAGCTGCCGGAGCGGACGTCGACGCGGTCGGCCAGGCCCGCGTCCTCGAAGGCGAGCACGGCCGCCTCGGCGGCCTCGGGGAGTTCCACCAGCGTGCCGCGGAGGTTCGGGTACGCGGTGAGGAGCGCTCTAAGCAGCGCCCCGTTGCCGCCGCCGACGTCCACCACGTGCTTGAGCGATCCCCAGTCGTAGGCCGACACGATCGACGGGGCCACCCCGGCGAGGTTGATCGCCATCATCGCGTTGAAGGAATCCGAGAGGGCCGGGTCGGCGGAGAGGTCCTCCCACAGGGATCGCCCGTAGCGCGTGGTGTAGGCGTTGGTTCCGGCGCGCACGGTGCCCGGCAGCTCCACGAGGGCCAGTTCGGCGCGTCCGAGCGCGCCGTCGACGTCCAGACGCTTGCGCAGGTGGGACGGGTGATCGTCCCTGAGCGCCTCGCTTACCGGCGTCAGCCCGTACCGGCCCTCCGCGTCCTCGCTGAACACGCCCGCGTTCGCCAGGTGGCGCAGCACCCGGTCGAGCGGGCCCGCGTTCACCTTCACGATGTCGGCCAGTTCCGCGGCGGTGCGCGGGCCTTCGGCGACGTGGTCGGCGATGCGCAGCGTCGCCGCCGCCCTGATCGCCATCGGCACGCTGAGGTCCGCCAGTTTCCCCAGGTTTCCAACCGATCCGTTCTGCTGCGTCATATCCGGTGGCTCCTTGTTGTCATGCGGCGAGGTCGCTGAGCGGCGACGGTCAGTGGGCTACGAGTCGTTCGAACTCGGTCCGGTCCGGACCCTGTGCGGGGACGACAGGGTCCGCATGGGTTTCGAGGAAGTCCCGGATCCGCGGCGCCGCGACGGGGTCGTTGACGAGGGCTTCGGGTGTCATGAGCATGTTGAAGAACCGCAACTGCACCGCGTTCACCTCCGGATCGTCCTCGCTGACGATCGCGAGGGCGGCGATGAACCGGCCCATCGGGTCGGTGGGCGGGGCGATGGGCTCTCCGCGGACGCCCGCCTCGATGTGCTCGCGCTGTTCGCGGGAGCTGGCGACCTGGGCCCTGAACCAGAAGCCCAGGTTCCGCTCCGCCCACTCCTCGAACCGGGAGACGAAACCGGCCGCGTCATCGGCCGCCTCGACCGTCTCGGCGAAGTGCCGGGCCTGGAGGAAGGCGAGCGGCACGCCGCGTCCGAACGCCGGGTTGGTCTGCAGCGCCGAGTCGCCGAGCAGGACGAGACCGGCGACGACGGGGCTTCCGTCGTTCACCAGCCGCCGCCACCTGTCCTCCAGGTTCCCCATCGGGTGCGGCTCGTCGATCGATTCGCTGCGGTCGAGCCACGGCGCGGTCAGCGGCACGGATTCCAGGAATCGGTGGTAGACGCCGGGCTCGCGCAGCCGGTGCCGCAGCGGGTCGTCCGCCGCCACCGTCATGGACACCTGGAAGCAGCCGTTGTCGCCGGCGAAGAGCACCAGCTTGGTGTAGTCGAGCTTCACGTAGATGGGCACGGTCAGCGCGGGGAACGACTGGCCCTCGCGCAGCCGGAAGTGCTGCGTGAGGTAGTGGAACCCGCACGGCTGGGCGGTCTCCCGCGGCGGACGGCCGCCCGCCTCGGCCAGCCAGCGGACCGAGCGCGTCCGCCGTCCGCTCGCGTCGACGACGACGTCCGCCGCGACCTCCCCGCCGGGCAGCCGCACGCCCACGACACGCGGGACACCGGCGAGCTCGCCCCGTACCAGCAGGCCCTTGACGGACGTCCCCGACAGCACTTCGACGCCCGGCTCCGCCTCGACGACACGGCGCAGCGCCCCCTCGTAGACGAGCCTGCGGGACAGCACGTTCTCGTCGCCGCCCCCGCCCGCGATCGGGACCCGCGGCGCGCCCCGGGCGGCGACCGCGTCCAGGACGTCGGGCGCCTCCTCCCGCATGATCCGGCTGGAGAGGCCGAGGAAGTTATGGCCCTGCCGGGCGTGCGGGACGCCGTTGCGCTCCCATCCCGTGAAATCCTCCTCGGCACTCGCCTCGGGCTTCGGCTGATCATCCCGCTCCACGACGGTGACCGTGTGGCCGCGCCGGGCGCAGAACAGGGCGACCGCCAGCCCGGCCATTCCCGCACCGATCACTACTATCTTCGCCATCGAGTTGCCAACCCTTCCCAGCAAAGGCGGTTCCATCGAGCCGGCGCTCCGCGTCCCGCTCGGATCCGTCTTCGGCAAACCGGTTCAATCGACGGTCGGTGCACGGAAGTCCAGGGATATCAGACGACCCTGACACGAGCAAGAAGTCTCATCAAGGCCCGTGTAATCGAAAAGACCCCGTTTTTCACCGAGCGCAAGATCGGGCGGCGGAGCCACTGGTAGAGCCATCGCTGCAATGCCCTCAATAGTTGCCCGCCACCCTTGCGCGCAGCTCAACTATCCTTCTCCACGGCATATCGAGAAGCGGCTCCTGTGATATGCGCCACAAAAAGGACCGGTCCCGAACAAGGCGAACTCAGCGTAATAAGGGTTGACCTGCCAGCGCTGGCGACTGTAGAGATGTTCTGGTATTGGGTTCGTCCGCGAGGTCGAATGGAAACGACCATCGACTTCTCGGGGTCCGACCGGGCGACCCACGGGGCCAATTTCTTTACACCAGAGTCGGGCATGCTCCCGCCAGGATGGTTCTCCCAACTCCCAGGATGGTGCCACGATGCCGATCCTCTGCAAGCCGGCCGTCAATGTTCCGGAAAACATAGTGACCCTGGACGACACGCTTCGGCTGGCCGAGCAGTTGCACGCCGACCACCCCAAGCTGAAGCTGGTGCTGCGGCTTATCCGCAACACCGGGGTGCTCAAGCGGCACACGATCCTCCCGCTCGACGAGACGCTGCGGCATCCAGGATTCGAGGCGCGAAACCTCGCCTACGAACAGCACGCGAAAAAGCGGGTCCCGGCGGTCGTGGAGCTCGCGCTGAAGAACGCGGAACTGACAGCCCAGGACATCGACGTGATCATCTACGTGTCCTGCACCGGGTTCATGATGCCGTCGCTCACCGCCTGGCTCATCAATTCCATGGGCTTCCGGCACGACACGCGGCAGATTCCCATCGCGCAGCTGGGCTGCGCCGCGGGAGGCGCCGCCATCAACCGGGCGCACGATTTCTGCAACGCCCACCTCGGCAGCAACGCGCTCATCGTCTCGTGCGAGTTCTGCTCAATGTGCTACCAGCCGACGGACCACGACATCGGCTCACTGCTGTCCAACGGCCTCTT
The DNA here is from genome assembly GCF_008085905.1 of Actinomadura syzygii. GTDB lineage: Bacteria > Actinomycetota > Actinomycetes > Streptosporangiales > Streptosporangiaceae > Spirillospora > Spirillospora syzygii. Next base: position 49,924 of record NZ_VSFF01000013.1, read on the forward strand.
CGGGGACGCGGTGTCGGCCGCCGTCGTCCGCGGTCACGGCGGCGCCGGAATGCGGCTTGAGCGCAACGCGTCCTACCTCATTCCGAACACCGAGGACTGGATCTCCTATGCCGTGAAGGACACCGGATTCCACTTCCAGCTCGACAAGCGGGTCCCCACCACGATGGAGCCGCTCGCCCCGGTCCTGCGCGACCTCGTGAGCGACCAGGGCTGGGACGTGTCCAAACTCGGTTTCTACATCATTCACGCGGGCGGCCCGCGAATCCTGGACGATCTGTGCCGTTTCCTGGACGTCAAGCCCGACGCCTTCCGGCACAGCAGGGCCACGCTCACCGAATACGGGAACATCGCCAGCAGCGTCGTCCTGGAAGCGCTGCGACGCCTCTTTGAAGAGGACGAAACGCAGAACGACGAAAGGGGGATCATCGCGGGCTTCGGCCCGGGGATCACGGCCGAGATGGCGGTCGGGACCTGGGCGGACGGGACGACCACGCGGGCCGCGGCCCCTCGGCGGGCCGCCCGCCACCCCGTCTCGTGACCTCGTCCTCGCCAGCGGAACTCGGGAAGGAACGCGCCATGACCGACGGTCTCGTCATACCGCCCGGCGCCGGTCGGAAATTCGTCACCAAGGCCCAGGAAGTGACCTTCAAGGTGACGGGCGACCATTCGCGCACCGGCTCGCTTTTCGAGGTCGTCGTCCCACCTGGATTCGACGTGGGCGCGCATGTCCACACCCGCACCGAAGAGATCTTCTACGTTCTCGACGGAGAACTCGAACTGCTCGCATTCGAGCCGGACGAGCGCACGCCCGAGGACTGGCGTTCCTGGCGCGGGTCGGACGGCCGCCGTCCGGTCCGCGCCGGCCCTGGAAGTTGCATGTTCGTTCCCGCCGGGTGCCCGCACGCCTTCACCAATCCGCACGACACTCCCGCCCGGATGCTCTTTCTCTCCGCGCCGCCACCGGACCACGAGGCGTATTTCGAGGAGCTGCTGGAGATGTTCGACAGCGGCACCGCCAATGTGGATGCCGTGATCAACCTGCGCGAAAAGTACGACATCCAGCAGATCACTCCGCTGCGATTCGACGCGGCCGAGAGCTGACCCGCCACGAAAAAGCAGCCTGCTCCCCCGAGTCGCATGGACGGGCCTCATCGACAGGCCATCATGCCCTTCAAATTAGCGCCTGTCCGTGGGTATGATAATGACTTGGCCGAGATACGGTCGATCCTCCATCTGAGCTACCGTAGATCAGGTACCGCCGCTGCGAGGAGTGTCATCAGAAGTGGTTCCACCGAATAACGACGCTGAGCTCTCCCTGCCCAGTGATTTTCGCCTGCTCGTCGCGCTGGACGCCCTTCTTCAGACAGAGAGCGTCACCCAGGCCGCAAAGCGGCTGCATCTTTCTCCCTCCGCCATGAGCCGGACGCTGCACCGTATTCGCCACCGGCTGGGAGATCCGATACTCGCCCGCGCGGGACGAGGCATGGTCGTCACTCCGAGAGGAATCGAGCTGCGCGAACGGGTTCACCTTCTCGTCCGCGAGGCCGAGGAGTTGTTCTCCTCCGGAGAGGTGGACGCCATGGCGTCCGCCTGGCGCAACTTCGTGCTGCTCGTCGATGACGGATACGCGGGCGTCCTCGCTCCGCGGCTCATGTCATACGACTACCCGCAAATACCGGGCGCGACCTTTCATTTCATGTCCGCGAGCCAAGCCGACCCCGACGCCCTGCGCGAGGGAACCGCAGCCCTGGAGATCGGGAGGGTCCATTCCTTCTCACCGGAGCTGAGGGTCGAGAATCTCTTGTTCAGCCGCTACGTCGCCGTGGTGCGGGCCGGCCATGAGCTTTTAGATGGAACGATCGATGTCGAGCGGTTCGCGAACGCCTCGCATATCGACGTCCTTGAGGCCGACGCGGCGGGCGCCGCGGTCGACTCGTCTCTCGCGAAATATGATCTGCGCCGCCGCGTCACCATGACGACGCACCACTACACCACTGCGTTCCCGGTGATAGGCCAGACCGATCTGGTCGCGATCGCGCCGGAGGTCATCCTGCATCCCGGCCTGTTCAAGGCGGGGCTGCGGTCATTCGGGCTCCCCATTCCAGCGACTCCCGTCGCCATTCGCATGGCGTGGCATCCGCGGAGCGAGGCCGACCCGGCGCACGCCTGGTTGCGGTCCCGCGTCCGGGACACCCTCGGGAGTTGCATCCCGGAGAACGGTCAGTCGTCCGACTGAGCCCAGCCGGCCGACCCGCGCCGCCGCGCCGCCGCCGGTCAGCCATTGTCGGTGCTCTCGGCGAGGTCGTCGGCCCCGCGCGGAGTCGTGATCCACCACACGGCGAGCGCGGCCGTCGCGAGCCCGGCGCCGAGGAGGCAGATCCCGGACCACCCCGCGGCGTTGTAGACGAACGCGGCCGACGTCGAACCGGCCACACCGCCGAGGAAGAACGCGAGCATGTAGGCGGTGTTGATCCGGCTTCGCGCCTCGGGATTGATCGCGAAGACGGTGCGCTGGTGGTTGATGTGGGCGCCCTGGAACCCGGCGTCGAGCAGCACGATGCCGACGATGAGCGCGATGACCGAGGTGCTGCCGAGGACGAGCAGTCCCCAGCTGGCGAGCATCACGGTCAGGGAGATCGTGACTGTGCGGCCGCTGTGGCCGCGGTCGCCCAGGCGTCCCGCCAATGGGGCGACCAGCGCTCCGGCGACTCCGAAGAGCCCGAACAGGCCGATGGTCGTGGCCTCGTAGTCGTAGGGCGAGTCGGTGAGGAGGAAGGCCATCGGCGTCCACAGCACGGTGAAACCGGCGAACTGGAAGAAGGCCAGCATCATGCGGCGGCGCAGCTCGGACTCGGACCTCACCAGCGTCGTCACCGACCCGAGGAGCGTCCAGTAGCCGGTGCGCCGCATCGACGGCGTGGGCGGCAGCGTCCGGTTCAGCAGGATCGCGAGGACGACCATCAGCACCGCCGCGACCACGAAGATCAGCCGGAATCCGGCGATGCCCGCCGCGAACCCGCTGAGCGTGCGCGCGGAGAGCGTGCCGATCAGCAGGCCGCTCGTCACGAAGCCCACGACGTGCCCGCGCTCGTCGGGCCCCGCGAGGGAGGCGGCGAGCGGGATCAGGATCTGGGCGGACACCGACATCATCGCCAGCCCGGCGAGCGCCAGGGCCAGCACGGGAAGCGCCGGTGCGGCGGCGCAGCCGAGGGCCACCGCACCGGCGAGCAGGAGCATGGCCGTCACCAGCCAGCGCCGATCCAGCAGGTCGCCGAGCGGAACCAGCAGCACGAGCCCGACCACGTAACCGACGTTCGCGCCGGCCACCAGGAGGCCCGCCGCCGCGTTGGACACGTCGAACTCGTCGGCGACCAGGCCCAGCAGCGGCTCGATGTAGAACCGGTTCGCCACCGCCGCGCCCACCGCCGCGGCCAGCAGGATCATCAGCAGGCGCGACATGCGGTCCTGGCCGGGCCGTTCCGCCGTCGTCACCCCCTGGTGACTGGTGGTCATCCGGGCACCTCCGATGTTACAGGTCGTTTCACTAGATACTGTTTGTATCACAGACCGGAGGACCACGAAAGGCGGCCGCGATGCGGCCGGTAGGCGGCTGAAGCGCGGCGGGGACGGGGCTCCCGAACGCGGCGGGGCCGACGCGCCCTCGTTCTCGGCGGTCGGCCCCGCGACGTTCCCGTGTCCGGCCCGGGTCGTCCCGGGCCGCGTCCTCAGCCCTGCCGGGAGGCGCCCGTCCCCTCGGCGCGCAGCAGGGCGAGGGCTTCGGCCAACTCGTCCTCGGGCCGGTCCTTCAGCGGCGCCCAACGCGCGAACACCTCGGCGGCTCCGCGCGACAGCTCGCCGGGCAGGTCGGCCGCGTCCAGCGCGCTCTCGACCTCCGCCATCTCGTGCTCCCAGCGCCAGCCGCGCACCGCGGCGGGCAGCAGGTAGCGGTCCGGGCTGCTGAACGGCGAACGGCCGGTGCGTCCCTTCTCCGCGTCGGCCTCCGTCTCGGCCTCGGCGCACAGGCTCGCGGCGACCTCGTACCGATCCGCCAGCGCGTAGGACACCGCCGCCAGCGCGCGGGCCCCCTTCTGCCACAGGGCGAACGCCAGCTTGAGGGCGGACGCGGTGCCGACCTCCCCGTCCAGCGGGATCGCGGCCACCCCGGTCCCGTCGAACAGCCCCGCGACGGCGGCGGCCCGGTCGGACGGCCCGGACAGGTAGAAGCGCATCTCCGCGCCGGACGCGCCGAGGATCCCGCCGTCCAGGACGGTGGCGCCGTTCGCCGCGACCGTGGCGGCGATGCGCCGGACCCGCTCCGGGGAGATCGCGTTGGCCTCGACGTAGGTCCCGGTGAACCCGTGCTCCGCGACGGATTCGGCGACGTGCTCGGCCGCGTTCGAGGGGCAGATCGAGAGGATCGCGGAGCTCTCCGCGACCAGGGTCTTGAGGTCGCCCACCGGTCGCAGGGCGGCGGCGTCCGCGCGTTCGCGGGTCGCCCGGCTGCGTCCCTCGGGCAGCCAGATCACGTCCGCGCCGCCGCCGAGCAACTGCCGGGCGATCGCGGTGCCCATCTGTCCGGGGTGCAGGATCGCTATCGTCGGTCGGTCTGCCATCTGCTCATCCTTGGGGTCGGAGGGTTCGGTTCACTCTTCGCCGTCGTCGGGGTTCGGAATGGGGCGGCTCGGGTAGCGGTCGCCGGCGGCCGATCCGGCGGGCACCGCCCGCTCGACGGCCGCGAGATCCGCTCGGGTGAGGCGGACGTCGGCGACGGCCAGCGCCTCGGCCAGTTGAGCTCGGGTTCGCGCCCCGATCACGGGGACGATGTCCTCTCCTCGCGCCAGCGCCCAGGCGATGGCGAGTTGGGCGACCGTCATCCCCGTGGGCTCGGCCACCTCGCGCAGCCCGTCGATCAACGCGAGGTTGTGCCGGAGGTTCTCGCCCTGGAAGCGCGGGAAGCCGCCGCGGATGTCGCCGTCCCGCGTCTTCTGCCGAGACCGGCTCTCCGAGAGCAGGCCGCGCGACAGCACTCCGTACGCGGTGATCCCGATGCCGTTCTGTCGGCAGAACGGCAGGATCTCCTCCTCGATCTCGCGCGAGAGGATCGAGTACTCGATCTGGAGGTCGCCGATCGGGTGGGTGTCGTGCGCCCGGCGAAGGGTCTGCGCGTCGACCTCCGACAGCCCGATGGAGCGCACGTACCCGGCGGTCACCAGTTCGGCGATCGCTCCGACGGTCTCCTCGATGGGCACGTCCGGGTCGGGCCGCGCCGGACGGTAGACGTCCACGTGGTCGGTCTCCAGGCGGCGGAGGGTGTACGCCAGGGAGTTGCGGACGGCCTCGGGACGCGCGTCGAGCCCCGCCCATCCCCCGCCCGGTTCGCAGAGCACCCCGAACTTCACGCTCACCGCGACCTGGTCACGCCGCCCGTTCCGCAAGGCGCGGGCGATCAGGCGCTCGTTGTCCCCGATGCCGTAGAAGTCGCCGGTGTCGAGCAGTGTCACGCCCTCGTCCAGCGCGGCGCGGAGCGTCGCGAGGCTCTCGGCCTCGTCGACGGGACCGTAGCGTCCCGCCATTCCCATGCATCCGAGTCCGAGGGCGGAGACCGAGGGTCCGCCTGTGCCGAGTCGACGTTGTTCCACGTTCCCCTCCGTGTACGTCCATGTGTGGGTGGGTGCGTGTGCGTGCCGCAAGGCGGCGGGAGAAGTGACGATTCCCGGGCGGTGCCGACACCATCGCCTCTCCTGTTGTGACGCACCTCACAAGCAGATATGAATTGGCTTCCGACAGGCATATTTGCGGTGGCCGCAACAATGCACGGAAACCTTTGATCGGCGTGCAACGTGCCGACCGACTTGCGGATTCGTCGGCCACGGCGATTATAACCAGCCGCCTTATGCGGGACGCGCCACGGGGCGGCCCCTTGCCGGTCGCCGACATATCCTGTTATACCTGGACGAAACTGTCCGATCTCTGCACGGGATACGTCGCTTCCGCTCATCCACCGTGCGTTGGGAGACATATATGAGAGCGCAGGCCGCCGCCTTCAGCGAGCGCCTCGAACAGTTCTCTCAGGTAAATGAAGATGAGGTCTATCAGCTTTCCCTCGACCTGCTCCGCATGGTGTGGGCCGGGGGACGCCCGCGTCCGGGCGCGTCGGACGCGGCGCAGGAGATCGTTCAGCGGGTGCTGGCGGTGCCCGCCGGACGGCGCGCCCATCTCGCCGTCCTGCTCGGCCTGCTGGCCGAGACAGCCGAAGACGACGCCCCGGAGCTGCGCCGGCGGATACGCGACGGGCTGCCCCGCTTCGTGGAACTGCTGGACACGCTGAAGCAGGACGAGCCCCTGGGCGCCGCCCTGGTCTATCTCCTGGCGCATTTCCCCGAAGACGCCGCGCGGATACTCCCGGCGGCCAGAAATGCCGCACTGGATCCGGACGATTTCGCCCGCCTCGAACGCTGCCTCGCGTCATTCGATCCTTCGGCACCTTTCATCGGCCGGGCGTGGCCGTCCCCGATCCGCTGGACGCTCACCGACGCGGAGCACGATCGGGAACGCCGATGGCTGGCGACGTTGTCCCCCGAAGCGGCGTCCTCGTTCTGGGAGAAGGACACCCGGACACTCCTCGCCTATATGGGCGGCAAAGCCGCCGCCGCCATCGCCACGGGGCAGGTCACGTCCGAGGCGCCTCACGAACCAGAGCCGGAGACCGCGCCTGCGCCCGCCGCGCAGGCGACATCGCTTTTCGACAAATTCGCCGCTGTGATTCGGTGTCCGTCCTGCAAAAGCGAACTCGTGCGCGACGGGGCGAGCGTGGTCTGCGCTCAATGCGCCGTCGACTACATGACCGACCACGGCTATCTCGACCTCTCCGCCGAGTCGTTCGGGGCCGGAGACCAGATCGCCGGTAATTCGCCGCTCTACCTGTCGAGGTATGAGCCTCTTCTACGCCCGGCCTTCCTGCGCATCAACGGGTCGAACTGGAACGGCGCCGTCTCCATCACCGACGAGGACCGGTATCTCCTCGAACACGCGCGTCCGGAAGGCGGCCCGCTTCTCGACCTCGGGGCGGGAACGGGCCGTTGGACGAGGCTTCTGACGCGGCGGTTCGGCGGCGAGCGGGTCATCGCCTTCGACCTCGCGTCCGCGATGGTCGGACGCCTGCGGGAGGTCGTCCCGGACGCGCTGACGATGCGCGGCCCGGCCCGGTCCCTTCCGTTCGCCGACGGCTCCCTCGGCGCGGTGAACTGCTGGAACACCATCCAGTCGATCGACGATCCGGAAGTCACGATCAGCGAGATCGGCAGGTGCCTGCACAGGGGCGGCACGTTCACGATGCTCACCTACCGGCCGTCCGCCGATCCGCTCTACCGGTACTTCCAGCAACGGCACGAGGAGTGCCTGGGCGTCACGTCGTTCCCTCAGAAGGAAATGAGCGAGGCGCTCTCCTCGGCGGGAATGGCCATTGTGGACGAGTACACGCCCGGAACCTTCCTCATCGTCACTGCCGTGCGAGAAGGGGATTGATCGAGGCCGGATGTCGACTGCACAAGACACTTTGACCGGCCCCGAGGCGGCGCCCGCGCGAAAAGGGTCCGTCATCGGCGTGGTCATGACCGGGGTGTTCCTCTCCGGAATGGACACCACGATCGTGGTCCTGGCCCTGCCCACCATGGAGCAGAGCCTCGGCGCCGCCCTGGCCTCGCTCGTGTGGCTCATCATCGGATTCCTCCTGGTCAACACGCTGCTCACCACCCAGGCCGGACGCCTCGGCGACCTCTACGGGCCCGCCCGGATCTACAAGACGGGCTTCGTCCTGCTCACCGTGGCGTCGCTGTTCTGCGGCCTCGCCTGGGACCTGCCCTCGCTCCTGGTGTTCCGCCTGTGCCAGGGGGCGGGCGCCGCGTTCCTGACCGCGAACAGCGGGGCGATCATCGCGACCGCGTTCTCCCGGAACGAGCGCGGAAGGGCCTACGGCCATACCGGGGTCGGCTTCAGCCTCGGCGCGGTCGCGGGCATCGTCCTCGGCGGCCTGCTCATCACCTATGTGTCCTGGCGGTGGATCTTCTGGATCAACGTTCCCGTCGGCGCGGTGGCCATGGCGTTCGCCCGCGGGGCACTGCGCGACGAGGCCCCCCGGCAGCGGCGGGGCCTCGACCTGCCGGGCATGTGCACGCTGGGCGCGGGCTTGTTCTGCGTCCTGTGGTCGACCACCAAGCTGGCGACCGAGCCGTTCAGCCTCTTCTTCGCCGTGCTCATCGCCTGCGGCGTCGTGCTGCTCGGCGTCTTCGTCCAGCTTGAGCGGCGCCAGGCGGAGCCGATGCTGCGACTGTCGCTCTTCCGCATCCCGGCGCTGTCGGCCCCGCTGCTCGCCGCGCTCCTCCAGGGGCTGGCCAACTATGCCGTGCTCTGGCTGGCGATCATGTATCTCCAGGGTCCGGAGGGACGGTCGCCGCTGGAGACCGCGCTGCTGATCATGCCCGGATACGTGATCGCGGGGATCATCTGCCTCGGCAGCGGGCGGCTCGCCGACCGCACCGGGCCGCTGCCGCCGATCGCCGTCGGGCTGGGCGCCGAGATCATCGCGCTCGGCTGCTACGCCCAGGTCTCCGTCACCGGCGGGGTCTGGCTGATCGTGGCGGCGAACATCGTCAACGGGGTCGGTCTCGGGTTCTTCATCCCCGCCAACAGCTCCGCAGTGATGAAGGCGGCCCCGCGGGACCTCATGGGGATCTCCTCCGGCATGCTGCGGACGTTCGCGAGCATCGGATGGGTGTTCTCCTTCCCGCTGGCGATCATGTCCGCGTCCCGGTCCATTCCCCGGGACCTGGTCATCGCGATCTTCGTCGGGTCGTCCGACCTCGACGGCGCGGCCGCCGACGCCTTCACCGACGCGCTCGGCCCAACCTTCTACGTGCTCATGGGCATCATGGTCCTGGCCATGCTCGCGTCCCTCATCCGGCTGACCGGGAAGGAGCCCCGAGCCTGACGCCGATGTCAGTCCCGCAGCGCTTGCGCGGCGGCGCTGTCCAGGGTGGTCAGCACCCATTGCCGCAGGTCCGTGCCGACCTGGTCCGCTGCCAAGCGCCAGCGTTCGAGGTGGCTGCCGGGCACCGCGAGCCGCCGTGTGGCCTCGTCCCGTGTCGCCTCGTCCCGCGTCGCCTCGCGGACCTCGGCCGCGTACGAGAGCCGGATGCCCGCCCTCAGTTGCTTGGTGGTCCACTTCGCCTTCTCGGCGCGGTCGAGCCATTTGTCCTGGTCCTCGACCAGCAGTGACGCGACCTCGGCGTGATGCTGGAAGCTCAGCGCGGCACGTCGGCGGGACAATTCGAACCGCCGTGCGACCCAGGCGTAGTTGCGGAGCGTCTGGTACTGCAGTCCGGCGGCGAGAATTCCGCGCTCGTAACGGTCGCGGTAGTGCTCCTTGCCGTATACGAGCCAGTCGCCGAGCCACCACGCGGACGAGTTCACCACCGCGGTGATCTGGCGACCGGCCCGCTCCCAGTCCTCGAACGTCAGCTCGGCCGGTATCCGCAGTCCCAGCGCCGTCGTCAGCACGCTGCCTCGACGCTGCCCGTCGGAGACGGTTCCGCGGTTCGCCGGTGGCGGCGGCTTCTTCCGGTAGAGGACGGACTGCGTCGGTTCGGTTTCGCTGATCAGCTTCGCCATTCTCGCTCCTTCGAAATCCAGCCGTGCATGACCCGCCATGCACGGTGCGCGAGAACAGGAAAGCTCGGCCGTGAAGGTGTCCAACAGGGCGGCGGTCGGACTCGTCCGTACTCCGTCCAGGCTCTGACCGGTCGCGGACGGCGATCGGCGATGCCCCGGACCACAACCGGACACGTGTCGTCACCGCTCGGACACTCTCGGACACAATCGGTGGGATACTCGGCCGCAGCGGGACAGCAGAACTGAAGCGCAGAGGTCAGGCGTGACGACGAGCAATGATCCAGCAGACCCTCCGACCGCCCGTCAGTCCGAGCTGGACTCGGTGACGACCGGAGAGGAACTGGCGAGGCTGCTGGCCGAACAGTGCGCCCGAGCCGACGTGTCGCTGCGGGAGCTCGAACTGCGTGCGAACCGGGCGGGCGGAACCCGCCTGGCGCGGGCCACGTGCTCGGACATGTTGGCCGGACGAAGGTTTCCCAAGAAGGCGTTCATGGTGGCGTTCCTGCGGGCTTGCCAGGTGCCCGAGGACGAACTCCCCGCCTGGGAACGCGCATGGGAACGAGCGAAGATCACCCAGCTCACCCAGACCTTCACCATGCGGACCCCCGAAGCCGAGCAGGAGAACACGCCGGTCCCCGAGCCCTCCCCCAACGCACGCGAGGACGTCGAACCCGAAAACGGCGGCGCAAGGGACGGCGACGCGGAGGACGACGACGCGGCGGTCAGCGGTGCGGAGGACGGCGGTGCGGAGGACGGCGGTGCGGAGGACGGCGGTGCGGAGGACGGCGGTGCGGCGGTCGGCGGGACGGGTCAGCCGGTCAGTGGAGGGGCCGGGCGCGGTGGGAAGGCTGTTCGGCGGCGGCTCGCGCTGCCGGTCGGACTGATCGTCGCCGTGGGGCTGGCCTGTGCCATCGGTCTCTCGACGCTCACCAATGCGGGCGGCCACCCGCGACAACGCCTGACCGACGACGGTCGTGCGTTCAGCAGTGGCGGGTCGAGCCAATTCACCGTGAGCGTCGATCCCGCCCATACCGAGTTACGTCTGACCCGCCGTCTCGACGCGATCATCGCGATGCAGACCGCGACCGTCGCCGTGAACGGGGCCTTGGCGGCGGTATGGCAGCCCCTCCATGGAGGACCGCGGGTCTGGCAAGACCAGACCGTCGCCCTCCCACCTGTGCTGACTCTGAGGCGCCGCTCGCTCACCATCACCAACACGTTCGTGTCCTCGGAGTTCGACTTCAACGAGTTCACCTACTTCGTCGACCAGAAGGTCGACGGCGACTGGTCCCGAGCCGACACCGTCAACATCGGCCCAGAGCACCCCGGCAGTGAGGCCGCGCATCACTACCGCATCACCAATCAGCACTGGGCTGGAGTGCGCCGCCTCGACTACCTGGAGTGAATTCGCCCCGCCACGGCACGGCGGGGCAGCTCTCAAGACTCCACCGTCCCTGCGCTTATGAGGAGTGCGTGATGCGATCGTCTGGTCTTGCCGTGCTGCTGGTCACCGGGTTGGTGACGGCCATGGCGCATGTCGGATCGGTTCCAGCGGCGGCCACCGAGCCTTCAACGACGGCAACGGCGCCTCCCAAAGAGGTCATCACCGATTTCGCCGACCCGGAGGTCATCCAAGTCGGGGCCACCGTCTATGCCTACTCGACCAGCAGTTCGAGGGGCACCGTTCCCGTCGCCAGTGCGCCGTCCGCCTCCGGACCGTGGACCATACGCGGGGACGCCCTGCCCACCAGGCCGTCCTGGGCGGCGAAGGAGGGCGGTTTCTGGGCGCCGGACGTCTCCCGCCGCGCGGACGGCCAGTACCTCATGTACTTCACCGCCCCGAGCGCCGCGAACGAGCGCATGTGCATCGGCGCCGCGCTCTCGACCCGACCGCTCGGCCCGTTCCGGCCCATCGACGGCGGCCCCCTCGTCTGCGACCCGCGTGAGGGCGGCGACATCGATCCGGCGAGCTTCGTCGACACGGACGGAAAGAGATATCTGCTCTACAAGAATGACGGGAACGCGCTGAACAACGGCACGCCCTCGATCATCTGGCTGCAGAAGGCAGATGCCGACGGAATCACTCTCGTCGGCCCCCGCAAGGAACTGATCCGCAACGATCGCGATGTCGAGAATGGTGTGATCGAAGCGCCTGTGCTGATCAAACGTCCCACCCAGTACGTGCTCTTCTACTCGGGCGGCCCGTACTGCGGCAACGATTACTTCACGAGTTACGCCGTGTCTTCGTCGCTCGCGGAGCCCTTCAGCAAGGCTGACCGGCCGCTGATGACGACCGAGACCCTCGACGGCGCGGTGCGGGGCCCCGGTGGCGCCGACGTGCTCGGCGAGCACATCTTCTTCCACGGCTGGGTGGGAAAGTGCCTCGAAGGAGGGACGCGCTCGACCTACACGGCGGATCTGGGCTGGGCGAACGACCGTCCCGTCGTACGCGGAAGCCGGGCCGCATCGTGACGGTGAACGGCACCGCCCAATTCGTCCTGGATTATCCCGCTCACGGCTGAGCCGACTGGCAACGGGGCGCGGCGCCCCTCAGTCTGAATCGACGGTGGAACACCCTTTGTTTCCAACACCAAAGCCGGTAGGCCGAGCCGGACTATGTCGAGATCGCCTGATCTCGGCTCGCCGGGCCGGCGGCTCTCACCAAGAGGTGAGAATCGTCATGCGGTTATTGCAGGACGTAACCGAAAGTGGGTTGATATTGCCGACGGTGTTGTCTCGATGACTGTGGGTCGTGATGGTGCGAGGCGAGGATTCCGGGGCGCATGACGAGGTGCTCCATCTGGCGGCCGGGGCGGCCGACGTGGTGCTCGGCGGGATGCGGGGCCTGGTGCGGCGCCTGCCCGGGTTGGGCGACGTGCGGCAGGAGTTGCGGGCGCGGGGCGAGCTGGCGCTGCGGCGGAACGCGCCCTCGCCGCTGGCGCACATGGAGGTCCTGGCCCGGCGGGTGAGCGAGCGCGCCGCCGCGCCCCCTCAGACGGCCCGGCCCGCCCAGCTCGTGCGGGACGATGGGTGACCTTCGGGTCCGCGTCGACCGGGCCCTGGAGGAGTTCGTCGAGTCCGAGATCGGCGAGCTGACCGCGCTGGACGGCGAGCTGGCGCCCGTGGCCGAGCAGTTGCGCGCGTCGGTCACCGGGGGCAAGCGGATCCGCCCGGCGTTCTGCTACTGGGGGTGGCGGGCGGCGGGGCAGCCCGACGCCGACTCGATGGTGCGGGCGGCCGCGGCGCTGGAGCTGGTGCACGCGGCGGCGATCGTCCACGACGACATCATCGACCGCAGCCCGCTGCGCCGCGGCCGGGTCACCGCGCACGCCAGGCTCGGCGACGGCCTCGCCATCATGGTCGGCGACCTGCTGCTGGCGTGGGCGGGCGAGCTGTTCCACAGCTCGGGCCTGCCGCGCGCGTTCCTGGCCCGGGCCGTGTCGGCGTGGACGGCGATGGGCCGGGAGCTGATCGCGGGCGAGTGCCTGGAGATCCTGCGGACCGGGGCCGCGCCGGACGTGGGCCTGTCGCTCCAGGTCGTGCGGTTGAAGACCGGGTCGTACACGATCGAGTGGCCGCTGCGGATCGGCGCCGTCCTCGGCGGCGCGGCGCCGGGGGTGCTGTCCGCGCTCGCCGCGTACGCCCGGCCGCTCGGCGAGGCGTTCCAGTTGCGCGACGACCTGTGGGGCGTGTTCGGCGACCCCGCCGAGACCGGCAAGTCGTCGCTGGACGACCTGACCGGCCGCAAACCCACCGCGCTGCTGGCCCTCACGCTGCAGCGCGCCGACGGCGGCGACCGCTCCCAGCTGCGGGAACTGCTGCGGGCGCCCGTCCAGGAGGACGAGGGCGCGCGGATCCGGCAGATCATGCACCGCTCGGGCGCCCGCGACCAGGTCCGGCAGATGATCGACGACCGCGCCGCCGCGTCGCGGGCGGCCCTCGCCCGCGCGCGGCTGCCGTCCGAGGCCGCAGGCGCCCTGACCCGACTGATCACCGAGGTGACCGCTGATGCCTGAACCCGCCACCGCCGAGACCGGCCCGTCCACCGCGAAGGGCCGGTACACCGGCGCCTACATGGACTCGCTGCGCCTCAAGGGCGACAAACTCGCCGACGCCACCGTCGAGGCCCTGTTCACCGGCGGGGAGGTGCCCCGGTTCAACACGCTGATGCGCTGGGTCACCACCTCCGGGCAGGAGCTGCCCGCCGGGCTCCCGGTCGCCGCCCGCGACTACCTGGAGGCCACGGCCACGCCGCCGGAGTGGGTGGACTGGGGGATGATGGAGCAGGCGCGGGAGTTCTTCATCGACAACGACGTGCACATCTCCACCGCGTTGTCGTTCGCGTCCATGCCCGCGTGCTACGTCGTCCCGCACGTGGCGAAACTGCTGTCGGCCACCCACTCGCTGGAATACCCGGCGCGGCGGATGGCGGAGACCGGGCAGTTCACCGTCTACCTCATGCAACCCGACGCGTTCCAGGCCGGAGGGCGGTTCCTTCCGGCCGCGCAGAAGGTGCGGCTGCTGCACGCCACGATCCGCCGCCACCTGCGCCAGGAGAACCGCTGGCCCGAACCCGTGGCGATCTGCCAGGAGGACATGCTCGGCGGGCTGATGATGTTCAGCATCCAGGTGCTGGACGCCCTGCACCGCCTCGGCGTCCACATCACGCCCGGCGGCGCCGACGCCTACTACTACGCCTGGAAGGTCGTGGGCGCCGTCCTGGGCTGCGACCCGGAGGAGATCCCGCCCGACCTGGAGGCGGCACGCGAGTTCTCCGACCGGTACATGATGCGCCACATGGGTCCCTCGACCGAGGGCGTCCACCTGACCCGGCAACTGATCGACATGTACGAGCAGGTCGTGCCCGGCACCTTGCTGGACCCCATCGTCCCGGCCCTCATCCGCTTCCTGATCGGCGACACCGCCGCCGACTGGCTCCAGGTCCCCCGCTCCCGCTTCGACACTCTCGTCAAGATGGGCCCCGCCCTGCTGGGCGTCCTCGAAAGCTTCGAGGACCGCGGCCCGTGGGCGGCCCAGATGTCCGACCGGCTCGGCCGCCTGGTCACCCACCTGGAGCTGTCGTCACTGACCCGCGGCCGCGTGATGCACTACGCCATTCCCGAAGAACTCAAACCCGCCCACGGCATCCCCACGCCTTCCAACCGCTGGACGCCTCCCCCTCCCGCCGACCACCCGTAGCGGGCCAGCCGTCAGCGTCGGCTGTTCTGGGCGATGTGTTGGGCGACGGACTTCGCGAGGTAAGGCTCCAAGGGCTGGCCTTGGGCGGGGTCGTCCGAGAGGAGCAGCGGCGTGCCGTCCTGGCCCTTGCCGAAGCAGGCGATGCGACCGGTTTCGACGCCTACGGCCGGGTCGAGGACGTACGGACTGTTGTTCGCCCACATCACCTGCTGGTCGGCCGCCAGGCCCGTCCGGAGCCGCGCCTTGCGCAGCTTCTTGTTCTTCGGAGGGTTCTCCGAGAGTGGGTAGGCGGGCAGCAGCGGTTGCAGGCGGGCCATCGGGTACGCGCGGGCGTCGGCGTCCAACGCGAAGGGCCCGAGCGGCCAGCGGCGGCCGACGATCACGACGCGCCCGGCGAGCACGAGCCCCCAGAGCTCCAGCCGCTGGTTGGGCTTGCGCGCCTCCAGCACGGGGACGGGCGGGACGCCGGCGTCTCGCAGGTGGCGTGCCGCGGCCGACAGCAGGTCCTGGACGCGGGCGACGACCTGCTGCCATTCGGGGAGTTCGCCGTGCCGCCGGGCGCTCTCGTGCGCGGCGTGCGCCGCCGCCTGCGCGTCGATCCTGCGCCGCTCGGCCGACACCAGATCATCGAAGTCGGACACGTCGCCGTCCTTTCGCGTCGCGGGCCTGGGAGCGCCGCGTACACGGCGGCCGGCCCCTAGACGATCGCACACGCGGTCAAGGGAAGGCCCCCGGGAAATGCCGGGTAGTGCGGACGAATCGGCATCGTGGATCATTCGGTCATGAAGTTGATCGGCGGGCTGGCGACACCCGCGCTGCCGACGACTCCGGCCGGGGTCGAGCTGTGCGCGGTGGCGGTGTTCGCGGGCGTGCGCGCGGTGAACCTCGCGCAGTTCGCCGTCGCGTCGCCGGTCGCGCTGCGGGAGGCGACCTCGCCGGTCCTGCTGCTGGTGGTCCTCGGCGGCTACCTGGCCGAGTCGGCGGCGATCGGCGCGGTCGTGGTGAGCGCCCGCGCCTACCGCGACCGCCGCTGGGGCTGGGCCGACACGGCGACCGCCGGTGCGGTGCTGCTGGCCCAGCCGCTGTTCACCGCCGCGTCCGACCGTACGGGGAGCTGGACGGCGTGGGGCTTCGCCTGCACGTTGAGCTCCGCCGTGGGAGCGGCGGTCGTGTTCACTCGGCGACGGCACATCGCGGTCGCCGTCGTCGTGCTCGCCGGGTGCTACCTGGTCGCCACCCTGCCGGGGGCGGCGGGCGGCTCGGCGGCGACCGCACTGGGGAACGCCTTCGCCTATGTCGGGTTCGCGGTGCTGGCCCGGCTCCTGGTCGGTTACCTGCGGCGGTTGGCGGGCGACGCCGAGCGCGCACGGTCGGAGGCGGCGCGGGCGGCGGCCGAGGCGGCGCGGCTGCGGGAGCGGGAACGGCAGCAGCGGTTGCTGCACGACAACATCAGCGTGCTGCGGCTGTTCGCCGGAGGCGGCGTACCGGAGGAGCTGGACGGCCCGCTTCGCGCGCAGGCGATGGCGCTGGCCAACCGGGTCCGCGCATTCCTGGACGACCCGCCGGTGGAGGCTGGCGAGCCCGGCCCGTCGCTGGTCTCGGTGCTGCGCGCGGCCGTCGGCGACTACCGGGACCTGCCCGTCGAGGCGAGCGTGGAGTTGGCCGACGGCGTCCCGCTTCCGGAACCCGCCGCCGGGGCCGTCCGCGCCGCCGTGGGCACCCTGCTGGCGAACGTGCGGATGCACGCGGACGCTTCGAACGTCGTCGTCCACGCCGACGCCGACCCCGCCGAAGGCGAGTGGGAGGTGACCGTCGCCGACGACGGCCGCGGCTTCGACCCGGCCGCCACGCCGCGCGGGTTCGGGCTGCGCGACCAGGTCGAGCGGGCCTTGGCCGCCCACGGAATCGCCGTCCACGTGCACTCGGTCCCCGGCGACGGGACGCGGGTCACGCTGCGCGGCCCCCTGCCCGCCTCGTGGGAGGCCGTCGAGCCGGAGGGCACGCCGTGACGGGCGACGAGCCGCAGGTGCGGGTCGCGGCGATCGACGACGACACCCTCATCCGGGACGGCCTCCGGGTCCTGGTGCCCGGTCTGGACGTCGTGGCCGCGTGCCGGGACGTGGCGGAGTTCCTGGCCGTCCGTCCGCGCGTGGAGGTCGTCCTGCTCGACCTCACGCTGACCGGCACCGCGACCGATCCCGTCCTCCAGGGGACGGACGCGGTGGCGGCGCTCGCCGCGGACGGGTGGCGGGTCCTCGTCTACACCAACGAGCGGCGCCGCGCCGTGCTGGTCGCGTGCCTGAACGCGGGGGCGCGCGGCGTCGTCCACAAGGCCGAGCCGCTGCCCGCGCTCGCCGCTGCCGCCGCCGATGTCGCGGCCGGTCGGATCGTCATCACGCAGGCGCTGACCGGGCTGGCAGAGCTGGCCGGACGGCGCGGACGGCTGCCCGACCTGTCCCCTCGGGAACGGGACGTGCTGGCCGGACGGGCCCGCGGCGAGTCGTTCCGCAGCATCGCGCGGCGCCTGTTCATCACCGAGAAGACCGCGTCCGGCTACATGGACCAGGTCAAGCACAAGTTCGCCGCCTACCTGCGCGAACATTCGCCCGCGGACCTGGAGCGCGCACTCGGCCTGGAACCTTCCGGGCTCACCGACCGGCATCCGCGCGACGCGCTCCCCTGATCCGCAGCGCTTTCCCCACCGGCTCCCGTCCGTTCGCCCCGCCCCGCCGCCGCCCGCGCGACGACCTCGTCCGCGCGGACCGTGATCACGCAAGGAGCCGTATGCCGTCCTCAGCCCTCCCCTGTCCGCGGCGCGGCACCGCCTGGTTCCTGGCCGTGGGAACGCTCGTGATCGCGTTCCTGTGCGTCCTCGCGCCCGCCGCGCGCGCCGACGCCCCGTCGCTGCGCGCCACTCCCGCGCACCCGACCAACCGCGAACCCGTGACGATCAGCGGCAGGTTCGAGGGCGCCGCCTCGGGCTTGAGCGTCGTCCTGCAACGGCGGGGCGGCATGTTCGGCGGCGAATGGGAGCCCGCCGCGTCGGCCACGACGCGGAAGGGCGGCTCGTTCGCCTTCCACCTCGGCCGGGTCGACAGCGACGAGACGTACCGGGCGGTGCTGTCCGGCGACGGGACGCGCCGGAGGCTGTCCAAGGAGTTCGAGCTGGGCGTCCGGTACGAGTCGGTCGACCGCCGCTGGGTCCGCGGGGACGCCTCCGGCAACCGCGAGACGCTCTTCGCCTGCTTCGACTCGGGCGGCGACCAGTGCGCGAGCGACGACGACGCCAACACCTCGCCCACCTGGCTCGCCGGCGTCCTGATCCTGTGCTTCCTCGGCGGCGGCGCGCTGCTGGTGTGGGGCGCGATGGCGCTGCCCAAGAAGGTGCGCGCCCCGGCGGCCGTCGTCGGCCTGGTCGCCTGGGTCCCGCTGTTCCACAACCTGGCCTTCGGCTATGCGATCCCCCGCGTCGGGGTGGAGCACAACGCCATCCTCGTCACGTTCCTGTACCCGCTGTACCTGCTCGTCCTGCTGCTCGGCATCGCCGTGATGATCGGCTATCCGTTCCTCATGGTCGGGCTGATGCGGGCGGACGTCATGCCGCAGGGCCGTCCGGGACGGGCCGGGCTGTTCGGCGTCGTGATCGCCGTCCTGGTGGCCTGGGGACAGATCTACAAGCACTCGCCCGCCATCGCGGCCGGGCCGTTCGCGGTGAAGACGCAGTGGCTCAACGACGCGGTGCACACCTGGTCGCTGCACTGGCCGCTCTCCGTCCTCTGGACGGTCCTGGAGTTCTTCGCCACGGAGGCGGGCCTGGTCTCGTTCGGCGCACTCGCTCTCGTCTCCGTGCTGCTGCCCGCTCCCCGCGGCCTGCCGGGCACCTCGGCACTGGCGCTGGCGCACGGCACCGCCGCGAACGTGTCGGCCGTCATCGTGGGCAGCGCGGCCGTCGTCGTCATCTCGATCGTCGCGTTCGCGGTCTTCGTCCTGGCGGCCGTCGTGCTGATGGCCTACGTCATGTTCTACATCCTGGTCGCCTTCACGACCGCCGCCATGCTGGCCTACCTCTTCAAACGCTAAGCCTGCGGCGAGGTCAGCCAAGTACTTCGCGCAGGATCCGGACAGCCTTCGGCCCCGACCTAGCCACCCCGACGCAGCCGAACGATGCGAGGAAAATCGGTGGATCGGCTGGTCGGGGGGTTGTTAGGGTCGGGGCGTCTTGTTGGTCATGGTCGGCCTCTGTGCCTAGAGAGTCAGGTTTTATGCCCCGGTCAGCGCCGAGCGCGCTTACCCATGCCCTGGGCCGTCAACGCCCCTGACAGTTCTCTCCCTGTCGGCCGGACGGCCAGGTTCGCTGTGCGCGGCGACTCCAGCAAGGCGCGTTCGGCGCTTCCTTGCTGCTGTTCCATGACCGATCGGCAAGGAGGACCCTGCTGTGTCCAAGGACGTATCACGCTCCGTACTCAGCACCGAGACATTCGACTGCGTGCGCTGCGGCCTGAACGTGGCCGCGCTCGCCCCGGACGGCGTCCGGCGCAACCACTGCCCGAGCTGCCTGCACTCCCGGCACGTCCTCGACCGCGAGGGCGGACGGCCAGAGTGCGGGTCGCAGATGGCGCCGATCTCCATCGCGGTGCTGCGGAACGGCGACTGGATGGTCGTCCACCGCTGCTCGCGGTGCGGCGAGCTCACGTCCAACCCCATCAGCGGTGACGACAACCAGTTCATCCTGATGCGGATGGCCGTGCGACCGCTGGCACAACCACCGTTCCCGCTCGAACCTTTCGGCGATCTCTGAGGCACCCATGCCACGGCGAAAACACCGGCGGGAAAGAGTCCAGCGGCGCAAGGCCGGGCCGGAGGGACGGCTCGACGCGTTCCGATGCGTCGGATGCCGTCTCGACGTCCCGGCCGACGCGCCGGGGACGGTGCACCGCAACCACTGTCCGCACTGCCTGACCAGCCTGCACCTCGACGACCTGACGCCGGGCGACCGGCGGGCGGGCTGCCGAGGGCGGATGGCGCCGCTCAGCCTCACCGTGCGGCCGGACGGTGAATGGATGCTCATCCATCACTGCGTGTCGTGCGAGGCGCTGAGCGTCAACCGCATCGCGGGCGACGACAACGCGCTCGCCCTGCTCCGCATCGCCGTGCGTCCCCTGCGGGACGACCGGCTGCGGGCGGGCCTGCGGACGGTCACCTAGAAAACACGACGGCGCCCTCCGCCATCGGCGGAGGGCGCCCATCCGTCGACGGTCTCGTTCAGGCTGAGCGCCGCCGCTCAGTCCAAGGTCCACATGCACGCCACCTCGTCTCCGGTGGCGGCCAGGACTTTGCCGTCAGGGCTGAACGCCACCGAGTAGGAGTACTGCTTGAACCGTCCTTTGAGGGTCACGATGCTGCGTCCGGTGGACACTTCCCACAGGCGGACCGTCTTGTCTCCGCTCGCGCTGGCCAGGGTCAGGCCGTCCGGGCTGAACATCACCGACTTGACGGCTTCGGTGTGGCCTCGGAGGGTGGCGGTTGGACGGCCGGTGGCGACGTCCCACAGCCGGACCGTCTTGTCGTCCCCGGCGGTGGCGACGCTCCTGCCGTCAGGGCTGAACGCCACGGAGAACACGATGCCCTTGTGGCCTCGGAGGGTGGTCGTGGCGGCGCCGGTGCTCGCGTTCCACAGCCTTGCGGTGCCGTCAGCGCTGGTGGTGGCGAGGGTCCTGCCGTCCGGTGCGAACGCCACGGACTCCAAGAAGCTGGTGTGGCCGGTAAGCGTGGCGGTGGCGCCGGCGTCGGCCACGTTCCACAGCCGCACCGTCGCTTCACCGGCGGCCGTGGCCAGCGTCTTGCCGTCCGGGCTGAACGCCACCCCGTTGACCGAGTACTTCTGACCGGTGAGCGTGGCCGTGCTGCGCGCGGTCGCGACGTCCCACAGCATTGCCGCGTCCGAGCCGGTGGCCAGCGTCCTGCCGTCGGGGCTGAACGCCACGGACTGGACGATTCCGGCGTGACCGGTGAGAGTGGCGACAGGGCTGCCGGTGCTCGCGTCCCACAGCCGCGCCGTCTTGTCGCCGCTGCCGGTGGCCAGGGTCTTGCCGTCAGGGCTGAACGCCACCGAGGTCACCCATTCGGTGTGACCGGTGAGCGTCCGCGCGTAGGTCGCCGTCCTGACGACATGCGGACTCGGGGAGGACGGTTGGGTCCCCGTGCCGTGGCGGCCGGCGGTATCGGCCTGTCCAGCCGACGGCTCCGGCCACAAGGCCGCCGTCACGCCGGTACCGGCGGCGACGGCCGCGAGGGCTCCGAGGCCGCCGAACAGGACGGTCCGCCGAGACCATCGGCCGGGAGTGTCGGCCCGCTCCGCCGGGCGGGTGGGCTCGGTTGACGGCGAGCTCGGCAGCGTCGTTTCCACGGCGGGAGGCACCGCGACGGTGTCCTCGGGCGGCGCGGGGGCAGGCGGTGCTGGGGCCTGGAGTTCAGACAGGACTTGGGCCAGCGCCCGGCCGGTGGCCTCGGCGTCCGCGCGTTGGTCGGGGTCCTTGACCAGGAGCACGTCGAGGACGACGGTCAGCGGCCCGGCGTGCTCCGCCGGACGGGGCTCCCCCGTCAGGATCGCGGCGTACACCGCCGTCAGCGTCGGCCCGTCGAACGGAGGGACGCCCTCGACCGCCGCGTAGAGCGTCGCGCCCAGAGACCACAGGTCGCTGGCGGCCACGGGACGGCCTTCGATCTGCTCGGGCGCCATGTAGCGCGGCGTGCCCATGGCCATGCCGGAGAGCGTCAGGACGGTGGCGTCGGCCATGCCCGCGATGCCGAAGTCGGTGATGACCGGACGGTCCCCGGCCAGCAGCACGTTGTCGGGTTTGAGGTCCCGGTGCAGGACACCGGCCGCGTGCGCCGCCGCCAGCGCGTCCGCCATCGCCGTACCGATGCGCGCCGCCCGCTCGACGGGCAGCCGTCCGTGTCGCTGGATCTCGACGCCCAGCGACGTCCCGGACAGGAACTCCATCACGATCGCCGGTGCGCCCCGATGCTCGACCACGTCGTGGACGGTGATGATCCCCGGATGGTTGAGCCGGGCCGCGGCGCGGGCCTCGCGCATCATCCGGCCGATCAGCAGCTCGCGCTGCTCGTCCGCGACGCCCGGCGGGAGCAGGATCTCCTTGACGGCGACCTCGCGGTCGAGCACCTCGTCGCGACTGCGCCAGACCCGCCCCATCCCGCCCTGACCGACCGGCTCGATCAACCGGTACCGACCACCTACCAGCAGGCCCATACCCTCCGCCACGACCGCAACTGTAAAGCCGGGCAGTGCCACGAGCAGCACATATCACCCCAACGCGACCAATATCGGCCTGACCTGCCCAGCAGAAAGAGACGAGACGGGTATTGCGCCCGCGATAGCCGCACGGCATGCCACTCGTCCGTCACTCTTAGTGATGGCGTGACTGGCGGTAAGGGGGTGCGATTCCCACGGGCGCGCTAGATGGCAGGAATAGCAGCCATTTCCTAGCCTCGTACAAGGCGGCTATCTACGGTGCGTAGCCAACCTGGAGGTCGTATGGCGTCGTCCACCCTCCCCGGACACGTCGTCGTCATCATGGACGGCGGAACCCACTGGGCCAGCTACCGCGGCCTGGATTTCTCGCCCGTCTCCGTGCCGGCGGACCCGGCGTTGCGGGCGGTGATCGACGCGGCCCTCCAACAGCGCGTGCCCTTCCTGACGCTGGTCCCGCCGCCCGAGGCGGTACGGGACGCGGCATGGATGCTGGTCGACCCCCTGCTGAACGGTCTCGGCGCGCGACGCCTGCACCACCGAGGCGTGCGGATCAGGACGCTGGGCGACACGTCCGGGCTTCCCGAGGAGACGGCCGCGCGGCTCGTCCAGGCCGGTGCGCTCCCGGCCGGAGACACCGCGCTGCACCTGACCGTCGCCGTCGATCACGACGGCCGCTCCGAGCTGCTGGACGCCGTCCGCGCCCTGCTCGCCACCGGACGCGGCGACAGGTCCGGCGACAGCGAGGGCGGGCCTGTCACCTCCGACGCCGTCCACCGCCGATTGCACGGTGACGACGGCCTGCCCGAGGTCGACCTCGTGATCCGGACCGGTGGCCGGCACCGCCTGTCGCACGTGCTGCCCTGGCATTGCGCCGACGCCGAGCTGATCTTCCTGGACGTGTTGTGGCCCGACTTCACCACCGAGCATTTCCGGCGCGCCTTGGAGCTTTATGACCTGCGCCAACGGTGCGAGGAAGACCTCCATCACGAGGACGCGCCCCACCTCGGCGTACCGGACCTGACGCCGTTCGAGGCCGACCTGCATGATGGCGATCCGATGCGCGCGGCCGTCACCGGAGACAGGCGCCGACTCGTCCCGTCCCTGGTCGGTGTCGGGGGGCTGGTGACGCTGCCCGTCACGGTCACGGTGCATCTGGGCGGCAACCTGGTGGACAACCTGCACGACACGGCCCGGTTCGCCAAGGCCCGCCTGGCCCGTGCCCTGCTCGGGGAGCCGCTCGGCACGACGGCGGAACACGTCCCGATGCCCGGCGACCTGGCAGGTCCGATCCTCGATGCGGGGTGCGGACATCCCTGGGCGACGGCGCCCGAAACCGTGACGGACGCGGGACCGGGCGAACCGTCTGGTCGGCCGGGGCCGTGAGGACAGATGGCGTCAGCGAACTCCGTCCGGCACGTGGCCTGCATCATGGACGGCAACGGCCGCTGGGCCATGAACCGCGGATTGGAGCGCATTCACGGACACCTGGCCTCCATGCCCGCGTTGGAAGCGGTCGTGGACGCCGCGCTCGCCGAGGGCGTGCCGTGGCTGACGCTCTTCGCCCTCGCCACGGAGAACTGGTCGCGTCCGGCGGGCGAGGTCGGATTCCTGATGAGCACTCTGGCCAACAGGATCATCGACAACAGCCTGTCCCGCTTTCACGCCAAGGGGGTACGGGTGCGGATGCTGGGCGCGCTGGAAGGCCGCCTTTCCGACGACATGGCGGCGAAGATCCGGCACGCCGAGGAGATCACCCGCGACAACGACGGGCTGAATCTGACAATGGCCGTCGGCTACGACGGCCGCGACGACCTGGTGCACGCCGCCCGCGCGCTGGCCGCCGCCGGAATCCCGCCCGACGACATCACCACCGAGGTGTTCGCCCGGCACCTCCAGGACCCTGACCTGCCCGACGTGGACCTGCTGATCCGCTCGGGCGGCGAGCAGCGGTTGTCGGACTTCCCGCTCTGGCACTGCGCCCACGCCGAACTGGTGTTCCTGGACGTCCTCTGGCCCGACTTCCGCGCCGAGCATTTCCGGCACGCCCTGCGGATCCACCACCAGCGGCAGCACCGCTTCGGCAGCCTCGCCGCCGCCCCGGCCGCCCCCGCCGGCGGCGGCACGATCGTTCCCAAGGTGATCACCCTGCCCGGCGTCATGGCCCTCCACCTGACCGGCGGCCTGCTGGGTACGGTCCGCGGCACGATGCGCGCCGCCGCCACCCACCTGGGCGCCACCCCACCGGACAGCCCGCCCCGCTGACACCCGGGCGGCTGACGCCCGGGCGCGCTTCTCAGCTACCTCCTCATCTTCACCGAATGAGCGAGGGTGACTCGGAAGATCGTGTGGTCGTCGGTTATCAGTTCGGCGTGGCCGTTGTGGGCGGTGGCGACTGCTTGGACGATGGCGAGGCCGAGGCCGGTGCTGCCTGATGTGCGTGAGCGGCCTTGGTCGGCGCGGACGAAGCGGTGGAAGACCTCGTCGCGTAGTTCTGCGGGGACGCCTGGGCCGTCGTCTTCGACGTCGAGGACGACGTCGTTCCCGGTGAGGGTGAGTCTGGCGGTGACGTGTGTTCCGGGGGGTGTGTGGGCGCGGGCGTTGGCGAGCAGGTTGGCGACCACTTGGTGGAGGCTGCGGGCGTCGCCGGTGACGATGACCGGTTGTTCGGGCAGG
This sequence comes from Actinomadura syzygii, assembly GCF_008085905.1. Taxonomy (GTDB): domain Bacteria; phylum Actinomycetota; class Actinomycetes; order Streptosporangiales; family Streptosporangiaceae; genus Spirillospora; species Spirillospora syzygii. The sequence continues at coordinate 74,735 of NZ_VSFF01000013.1, forward strand.
ACCAGTTCCCAGCGGTGTTCGGGACCGGCGGCGCGGGCGTCGGCGGTGGCGTCCAGGACGATCCGGGTCAGGTCGACCGGGCGGGTGTCCAGGGGGCGGCCGGCGTCGAGGCGGGCCAGCAGGAGCAGGTCGTCGACGAGTTCGGCCATCCGGACCGATTCGGCCTCGATGCGTCCGAGCGCCCGGGTCACGTCGGGTGGGACGGGTTCGGCGGTGCGCAGGGCCAGTTCGGCGTGGCCGCGGATCGCGGCGACCGGTGTGCGCAGTTCGTGGCTGGCGTCGGCGGCGAAGCGGCGCAGCCGTTCCTCGCTGGCCTGCCGCCGGGCCAGGGCGTTCTCCACGTGGCCGAGCATCCGGTTCAGGGCGGCGCCGACCCGTCCGACCTCGGTGCGCGGGTCGGTGTCGGGGACGCGCTCGGGCATCGCCACCTGCCCGCTGGCCAGCGGGCGCTCGGTGATCCGGGACGCGGTCGCCGCGACCCGCCGCAACGGGCGCAACGTCAACCGGACCATCACCGCGCCCGCGATCGCGGCGGCGGCGAGCACGGCCGCGAACACCACGACCTCGACCAGCACGACGCGGTGCAGCGTGTCCTCGGCGGGCCGCAGCGGCAGGCCCGTGACCAGGACGTCGCCGTCGGCGCCCGGCACCGCCACCACCCGGTACTCGCACAGGGCCGTCAGGGAGAGGGAGCGTCCCCGGCCGTCGGGGGGCAGGTCGGCGAGGGCGCGGCGGTCGGCGGGGGTGAGGGGCACCGGCTCGTCGGAGTCGCCGCGGACGACCGCCGCCTGCGTCACCGCCCCTGCGAACAGCCGCGCGCCGAACGTCCCCGACGCCTGGCCGCGGGTGTCGGGACCGTTGCCGGTGTCCCTCGGCCAGTTGTGCTCCAGGCTCGCCGGGAACCGGCCGCCGGACGCGGTGAGCTGGTCGTCCAGCCGTCCGACCAGGAACCGGGCGAGCGCGGTGGTGGTCGCGATCCCGACCGCGAGGCAGCTCAACGCCAGCAGCAGGACGAGCCCGGCGGTGAGCCGCGCCCACAGCGACCGCGGACCCTTCACCGAGTCTCCGCCTTCAGGACGTACCCGATACCACGGACGGTGTGAATCATGGGTGGGCGGCCTGCGTCGATCTTCTTGCGCAGGTAGCTGATGTACAGCTCGACGACGTGGGCCTGGCCGCCGAAGTCGTAGTTCCAGACCCGGTCGAGGATCTGCGCCTTGCTCAGCACCCGGCGCGGGTTGCGCATCAGGAGCCGCAGCAACTCGAACTCGGTCGGGGTGAGTTCGACGGGACGGCCGTCGCGGGTCACCTCCCGCGCGTCCTCGTCCATGGTGAGCGCGCCGACCGTGATGAGGCGCGCGGCGTCGGCCCGGCGGGTCATGCCCGCGCGGCGGAGCAGTCCGTGCAGCCTGGCCAGCACCTCCTCCAGGCTGAACGGCTTGGTGACGTAGTCGTCGCCGCCCGCCGTCAGCCCGGCGACGCGGTCCTCGACGGCGTCACGGGCGGTGAGGAACAGGACGCACACGTCCGGCGCGCCCGCGCGGAGGCGGTGCAGGACACGCAGGCCGTCGATGTCGGGGAGCATCACGTCCAAGACGACGGCGTCCGGGCGGAAGTCGGCCGCGACGGCGAGCGCCTCGGCGCCGTCCGCGGCGGTGCGGACCGTCCAGCCCTCCAGCGCCAGCGCGCGGGACAGCACCTCCGCCAAGTCGGGCTCGTCGTCCACGACGAGGACCCGGACGGACGTGCCGTCGGCTCTTCGAAGGCCCGTGGCTTCGGGATCAGCATTGGTCATGGTGCCGCCAGCATTCACCGCTCATCTCCGTGTTTTCTCAGAAAAGGCGCTGAGGGTCCACCGACCGGACGGTCTGGCGCCGCGCCGCGAGCCGGACCACCGCCGTTCAGACCCAGGACGGCCTGGTCCGTGGTGGAGACATTCAGAGAGTTCTCATAGGAACCGTCCCTTGCGGCTTGGGAAAACGCGAAATACCGGTTCGGCGGGACGGCCTTCTCGCAGGTGGGCGGCTGTGGTGGGCGGGGAGTTCACCTTGTTCGACCTGAGTGATGCGGTCTCCGGCGCGGGACGGGCGATCGACGCGGACGCCGTCCAAAACGACCGGCCAGCTCACTCGACATGAGCGAACGACCATTTACTCCAGTACACCGGGCGGAACGGTCGCGACGCTTGCCAGGAAAGGGAACAGATAGGAAACTTCGCAGTCGAATGGCCCGTCAGCTCCCCGCCCCAAGGAACTCCCATGTCCCTCGAAACCCCCCTGCGCCCGTCGTCCTCCCTGGACTCGAAGCATCCCGCCCGTTATGCGCTCGCCGCCGGACGGATCTTCCTCGGCTGGACATTCCTCTGGGCCTTCGTCGACAAGCTCTTCGGTCTCGGCAAGCCGACCGAGAAAGGCTGGCTCGACGGCGTCTCACCGTCCAAGGGCTTTCTCAGCCACACCGAAGGCCCGTTCAAAGACCTCTTCCACGCGATGGCCGGAAAGGTCTGGGTCGACGCCCTGTTCATGTTCGGACTCGGCGGGCTCGGCATAGCGCTGCTCCTCGGCATCTGCCTGCGCATCGCCGCGGCCGGTGGAACGCTCCTGCTCCTCATGCTGGCGGCCGCGTCCCTCTGGCCGGACACCAACCCCTTCATGGACATGCACTGGATCTACGCCGCGCTCCTGGTCGCCGTCGCGCTCGCCGACAACGGCACCACCCTCGGCCTCGGACGGGCCTGGGCGCGGCTGCCGATCGTCCGCGACTACCCCGTCCTCCGCTGACCGACCGACCCGGGCCGCGGCGGGCGAGCACGCCGCCCGCCGCGGCCTTCCGGCCTCAATTCGTCACGGGACGATCGTCAGACCTTGCGCGGATCCTTCGATCGCCTCGACATAGGCATTGGCCACATCGGCGACCGGGGTGCCATTCGAGGCTTCCATGCCGAGACCTTCCAGCGTTTCACGGATCCAGCCCGGACTGATCACATTGATGCGCAGCCCGCGCGGAAGTTCAGCGGCGGCATTGCGGACGAAACCGTCCAATCCCGCATTGACCAGGGCGCCCAGCGAACCGCCATTCAGCGGGGCGGCGAAGGTGCCGCCCGTGAGCACGATCGAGCCTCCGTCGCGCAGATGATGCAGCGCCCGTCGGGCCAAAGCGACCTGCCCCAGCAGTTTTCCCTGCAATCCCTGGGCGAACTCGTGATCGGTCACCGTCTCCAATGACACCAGCGGCCCGCTGGCCGCGCAGCAGATCACGCCATCGGGGTCGGGTACTGCTGCGAACAGGGCGTCCAGGGAACTCGGGTCCTCCAAGTCAACGGCGACCGGCCCGCGTCGGGACGCTCGAACCACCTCATGGGCTGGTTCGAGCGCACTCACCACCGCGCGTCCGACCGTTCCGGTCGCTCCAACGACGATCACCTTCATGCTCGCAAGGATGCCATTGGCGTCCCGGCGAGCCGCAGCGGGAAGCCCTCAGTAGATTTCGACGTCGAAGGCGGAGAGGACTCCGTCGAGCGGCTGGATGAAGGACGAGCCGCCGCCGTCGCAGTTCCCGCCGGCGCCGATTCCCAGGCCGACCGCGAAGGGGCCGGAGAGGTAGGGCGTCCCCGGGGTGTCGCCGGACTCCGTGCAGATCGTCGTCTTCACCAGGCCGGTGATCGTCCCTCCGCGCAGACGCACGCTCTGGTTGCGCGCCGTCACGGTGCCGCACTTGATTCCGGTGTCGGGACTGGTGCGGCAGACGCGCTGGCCGACCTCCAGGCCGCGCGCCGCCATGACGTCCTGCGAACCCGATGGCGTCCCGACGCTGCCGGGCCGCTCCACGCGGGGGCTGACATAGCGGACGAGCGCGGTGGAGTTCCTGACCTCGACGACGGTGCCGAGCTCGATGACGAACGTCGGATCGGCGTACAGCTTCAGGCCCACCTCGGCGCAGCCGCCGGAGGTGAGGAAGTAGTAGCTGCCGGACCTGCGCACGTTGAAGCCCAGGGTGCAGCGGGCGCCGCCGCGCGCGAAGATCGTCTCGCCGCCCTCGGGGTCCGGGGCGTTGAGCAGGCCGGGCGGCGGCTCGGGGTCGGGGTCGTGGCCCTTCGGCGGCTCGGGGGTCCCGGGGTCGGGCGGGGTCACGGGGTCGTGGCCCTTGGGGGGATCAGGCTTGGTCACGGGCCCCGGCTTGGGCCTGCCGGGGTCGGGCCTGCCCGGCTTCGCCTTTCCGGGGTCGGACGGCGAGCCGGGGGCGGGGGCCGCCACGACAGGGTCCGGAGCCGCGAGATGGGGGGCGGACGCACGGCCGGGTCCGGACGCGGACGACCGGTGGCCGCCGCGGGCCGGGGCGGCTGCCTCGGCGGCGACGCGACCGGCCGCGGCCTCGTTCAGCGAGTCGGCGTCCGGGGCGGGCGCACGCTTGGGCAGCACGTCGGGGGCGGGAGCCGGGGCGAGGGCGGAGTCGGGAGACTGGGTGATCATGTAGGGAGCGGTGGCGACGAGGACGGCGGTGCCGCCCACGAGCACGATCAGCGGAATGGACCTCACGGGGAGCTCCTGGGGGTGGCGGGGGAGGGGGGTCGGCCCAGGATGACGGTTTCCGGAATTGTGCTGAATGAATGAGGCCCTTTACAAGGGTTGAAACTGCCAACATCTACGCTCGTCCTGTATCAGTTACCAGCCAGTCGGCATGACATCCGGCCTGCCCGGCCGCCCTTCGGTACGAAAATTGTTATCGTCCAATCACTTTTCGTCACCGCGCACACCATTTAAGACCGTTCCATTTTCGACGGTCGACACCTTTCGGTCGCCATCGGCAAGACAACGGACATTTCGGACATCGTCCAGCCCCCGGCGGCGGGCCGGTGGCGCGTTCGCTCCGGGGGCGTGCAGGCTGGGGCGATCCCGATGCCTTCGTCCACCTGGTCGAGACCGGGCTCGTCGTCGCCGGGGTCCTGTTCCTCATCGGCTTCCAGACTGGACGACGCGGCCTGGACGCGCGGGCGTGGCCGAGCGCTGTCGATGGCCCTCATTCAGCTCCCTTGCTACCGGGCCACCAATCGCGTCATCTCGGCCAACGCCCGCCACGTCATCCGCGAGACCTGCGGAGGGATTCCGTAGGACACCGGTCAGCCGGAACTCGGCGCCGAAGGGTCGTAGCCGAGTTGCCGGAGACCGTCCGCGGAAAGCCGGGACACGTTGTGGTCGTGGTCGGTGGACGCGTACTGGTGAATGGCCCACTGCTTCCACGGCGAAGGGGCGGTGACCCGTCCGCGCGCCTTTCCGTAGTGCGCGACCCACAGCGGATACTCGCCCAGGCCCTTGCCGTACTCCTTCGCGAACGACCACGAACTGTAGAAGAGCGGCTTGACGCCGGTCTTCTGCTGAACGCGCTCCAGCCAGCGCTTGGCCCAGTCGTTCACTTCGCTCTTGGAGCGGCCGTCCGTGGTTTCCAAATCGAGGACGAGAAGGTCGCCCGTACGCAGTCCGGCGGACGTCACCGTCTTGAGGTAGTGGTCGGCCTCCCGCACCGGGTCGTTGCCGGGGCGGCCGTAATGGTAAGCGCCCCTGACCAGACCGTTCTCCTGGATCTCCGCCCAGTTGCGGACGAAGGTCGAGTCCTTGTGCTCGACGCCCTCGGTGGCCTTGACGATGCCGAAGGAGAGCTTCTTCTGGCTCCAGTCGAACCCCTTGTCGTGATGCGAGACGTCCACCCCGTAGGGGCGGGACGCGGGAGCCGTCACCGTCTTCTGGGTCTGCGGCATCGGCGCGGCGGCGGCCCTGGCGGGTCGCTCGGCCTCGGGCGCGCTCGCCGTTCCGGCGGTCACGGCCAGCGGGACGGCGACGCCTCCGGCGATCACCGGGACCATCAGCAGCATTCTGCCCCGCCCGCGTTTTCCGATCGTTTTCTGGATGCCCGTTCGCACCGGCGTCCACCTCTCCTTTTCCGCCTGCCGGGTTAGCTGACGGGTTCGGGCCAGGAGACGGCCCTACCGCTGGCGGCCAGCGGATTCACCCCGAAGGAACCTGGGTCCCCGGCTCCCCTTTTCGGGGATTCGGCGTCCGGCCGGATCTCGACCGGTGCAGCGGAGACTAGGCACCGGAAAACTGCGGAGGCAACTCGGAACGGCGAATAAATTATGCGTGAGGCGCGGCCTGCCGACCCGAATTCCCCGGCGGGATAGGGGCTTTCGGCGGGTCGTTCCCATGCGGCGGGTCCGGCGATATCAACCGATCGGTTGACGCAAGCGTCGACCGGACGGCGCGTCGTGTCCCGCCGATCGTCCGATGGGAACCGGACGTCGCACGGCGACCGTGTGAGGAGGAAGGAGGTGCCCGTGCACGAGCCGATCGGGGAGGCGATCCGCCTCAGGCGCCGCGCCCGCGGCCTCACGCAGGCCGGGCTCGCCGAGCGGGCCGGGCTGACGCAGCCGGCGATCTCCCTGCTGGAGTCCGGCTCCCGCGTCCCGTCGCTGCCCGCGCTGGAGCGCGTCGCGGACGTCCTCGGGCTGCGCGTCACCGTCGCCGTCGAGCCCGCGGACCCGCCGGGCCCCCTCAGCCGGGGAGGCGGATGAGGCGGCGCTCGACGGCCGCGGCGACGGCGGCCGTGCGGGTGCCGACGTCGAGCTTGGCGAAGATGTGCACCAGGTGCGTCTTGACGGTGGCCTCGCTGATCAGCAGGCGGCGCGCGATCCGCTGGTTGGACAGGCCCTCGGCCAGCAGTTCGAGGATCTCGATCTCCCTGGGGCTGAGCGCGGGCGCGGGTTCGCGCAGCCGGTCCGCGAGGCGGGTCGCGACCTCCGGCGACAGCGCCGTCTCGCCGCGCGCGGCCGTGCGGACGCCCTGGAACAGCTCGTCCGGCGGGCCCGCCTTGAGCAGGTAGCCCGCCGCGCCGACCGCGATCGCGCGGGAGATGTCGGCGTCGGAGTCGTAGGTGGTGAGGACGAGGACGCGCGGCGGATCCGGGAGCGCGAGGATCCGCCGGGTGGCCTCGACGCCGTCGATCCCCCGGCCGAGCTGGAGGTCCATCAGGACGACGTCGGTCGGGACGAGCCCCACCCGCCGGACCGCCTCCTCCCCGTCCGCCGCCTCGCCGACCACCTCGATGTCCGGCTCACCGCCGAGCAGGGCGCGCAGCCCGGCCCGGACGACGGGATGGTCGTCCACGATCGTCACCCGGACCACGCTCATCCCCGGTCCTCCGAGTTCGATGGTGCCGCCCGGCGCGGGGCCGTGGCGGCGACGACGGTTCCGGTGCCCGGAGCGCTCTCGACCGCGAGGGCGCCGCCGATCTCGGCCATCCGGTCCCGCATCGCGCGGAGCCCGTATCCGCGTCCCGGGGCGGACGCGACGGCGGCGGGATCGAAGCCGGAGCCGTCGTCGGCCACGTCCAGAGACACGGCGTCGTCCAGATAGGTCAGCGTGATCGTCACCGCCGTCGCGGCGGCGTGCTCGCGTGCGTTGGCGACGGCGCCCTGCGCGACGCGGAGCAGCGCCGCCTGCACCTGGACGTCCACGGGGTACTCGTCCCCCACCGTCCGGAACCGTACCCGCGGGCCTCCGGCCTCCGCGCCCGCCAGCTCGGCGAGCGCGGCGGGCAGGGATCCGGACGCCAGCGCGGGCGGGGCCAGCGCTCGGACGAAATGGCGCGCCTCGTCGAGGTTCGCGGCGGCGGCGTCGGCGGCCCGGCGCAGATGGCGGCGGGCCTCCTCCGGCGCGGTGTCCCACTGCCGGTCGGCCGCCTGGAGCAGGATCCCGAGGCTGGTCAGGCCCTGCGCGAGCGTGTCGTGGATCTCGCGGGCCAGCCGCTCGCGCTCCGCCAGCACCCCGGCCGCGCGCTGCGTCTCCGCCAGCTCGCCGCGGGTGCGGACCAGCTCGTCCACGAGCCGCTGCAACTCCAGGAGGATCACGGCCGCCATCCCGGCGACCGCGATCGGGGCGAGCACGAGGCTCGGGTCGAACGGCTCCGCCAGGTAGACGGCCGCGAAGATCACCGCGCCGGTGATCACCACGACGGCGGCGACGGCGGCGCGCGGCGACAGCAGCCGCAGCGCCGCGAAGAACAGCGGGACGGCGCACCAGGCGAAGCTCGGGGCGGCGGCGACCAGGGCGAGCCAGCACACGAGCACGGCGGCGAGCCAGCCGAGGCGGCCGCGGCGGCCGAGCGCGTCCCAGCGGACGGCGCCCAGCGCGTACCCGGCGCCGAGGACCCCGCTCAGCGCGAGCAGCGCGGGCGTCGCGCCGCCCAGCCCGTGCCTGACCGCCAGCCGGGACGCCGACGCGGCGAGCAGCAGGAAGAACCCCGCGTGCATCGCCAGCCGGATGCGCCGCTCCGTTCTGGTCACCCGGGCAGGGTCAGGACGGCGGGGCGGGGATCGGGTGCGCGGCGGGCCACGGGTCGCCGCCGCCGAGGCCGGTCTCCACACCGGGCGGCCATTGCGCGCATCCGCGCCTCCCTTCGGGTCCGGTGCGGGGCTGCTCCCGCGACGTATCCGGGCCAGCGCGGCGAAACGTCAGCGGTCCGGCGGCGAATTCGTCCGCGACGGCGTCGGGAGATCCGTCCCGCGCCGCCGCTCCCGGGTGGTGAGGACGGCGGTCAGGCGCATCGTCCGGCCGGTACCCGGCGTCCTCCACGCCATGCTCGAAAAGTTAAATGTCCCGGTAAATCAACAGATTGGAGGAACTTCGGGCTGCTTCTGTTTAGGTGTCCGGCTCCCGGCAATGGCGAATGACCTACAGAGGATTCGCTCCGGTTCTACGAGGTCGATGCCTACGGCGCTGGCACCGCACAGGTCCTCTCCTCACCGACGTGGCGCGGAAACGGGGCGGCCGGTGACGCCCGCGTGCGACCGCGTCTGGGTGCTGGAGGCGCTCAGCGACGTTGACGCGGCGGTCGTGTTCGAGGTCCCGCCGCCCCTGCTGGAAGGGCGCTCCACCACGCGCCTGCCGTCCAACACGAAGGGAACCGCGTCATGAACGTCCTCATCACCGGCGTCGTCGGGTTCACCCGCGCCCTCGCCGTCGAGACGGCGGGGAAGGTCGCCGTCACGATGCGCGAGATGGTCGTCTGCCCGTCGCGGGAACCGTCGTGGCCGTGAGCCGCAAGAGGGTGCTCGTGCTCCGGGCACTCGGGCTCGGCGACCTGCTGACCGCCGTCCCGGCGTTACGGGCGCTGCGGCGCGGGATGCCCGGCGCGCGGATCACGCTCGGCGCGCCGGCCGTCCTCGGCCCGCTCGCCCGCGAGTCGGGGGCCGTCGACGACATCCTGCCCGCGGTGGGGCTGGAGGTGCCGCTCCCCCGCGCCGTCGGTCCGCTGGACGTCGCCGTCAACCTGCACGGACGGGGCCCGCGGAGCCACCGGCTCCTCGCGGCCCTCGCCCCCGGCGAGCTGCTGGCCTTCGCCTGCCCGGACGCCGGGTACACCGGCGGCCCCGGCTGGGACCCGGACGAGCACGAGGTGGCCCGCTGGTGCGACCTCGTCACGGCGTTCGGGTTCGCCGCCGACCCCGCCGACCTGGACCTGCCCGAGCCCGCGGCGGCGTCGCCCGCGCCCGGCGCGGTCGTCGTCCATCCGGGCGCGGCGTTCGCGGCGCGGCGCTGGCCCGCCGAGCGGTTCGCGGCCGTCGCGGCGGCGCTGCGGGACGGCGGCGAGCGCGTCGTCGTCACCGGCGGCCCCGGCGAGACGGCCCTCGCACGCCGCGTCGTCCGGCTCGCCGGGCTGCCGGAGTCGGCCGACCTGTCGGGCCGCACGCCGCTCCCGGAACTCGCCGCGCTCATCGCGGACGCCCGGCTGGTGGTCTGCGGAGACACCGGCGTCGGGCACCTCGCCACCGCGTACCGCACGCCATCGGTGCTGCTGTTCGGCCCGGTGCCGCCCGGCCACTGGGGCCCGCCCCCGCGCGCCGAGCACCACGTCCTGTGGGCCGGGCGGCACGGCGACCCGCACGGCCGCGCGCCCTTCCCCGGCCTGCTGGAGATCTCCGCGGACGCGGCCATCGACGCCGCCACCAAAGCGCTCGGCGCCGTCACCGGACGCTGAGGGCGTCCAGGAGTTCGCTCACGAGGAGGTCGGGCACGCCCCCGCCATTCGGCCCGGCGAAGCTGAGCATCGGGGGTCGGCTCCCGAAGTTCCGTGTCCGGTCAGTCGGCCGCCGGACGTTCCTTGTCGTCCGGCGCGCCGGAGCGGACGCGGCGGCGGTGGCTCGTGTCGCAGAACGGGAACGCGCGGCTGCGTCGGCACGCGCACAGCGCCACCAGGAAACGGTCGGACGTCACCGTCGAGCCGTCGTCCAGGACGACCTCGACGGGGCCCTCCACCAGCACCGGCCCGCCGGGGACGACCCGCACGCGCGTTCCCTTAGGCCGCTCGGCGTTCGACGTCATGATCCCTTCCCGTCGTCATGATCCTTTCGGCGCGCACGACCACGAGGTCCTCGTGGCCCTGGCCCGCGCTCAGCAGCCCCCGCGCCGCGAGGGCGTCGGCGCGGCCGCGCATCACCGGGCCGAACGGCTCGCGGTGCCGGGCCACGACCGAGGCCCGCATTCCGGCGCGGCGCAGCGCCACCAGGGTCGCCGCCACCCCGTTCAGCGCCGAATGCACGACGAGCAGCGTCCCGGACGGCGCCAAGTGCTGCGGTGCGGCCCTGCAGATGCGGTCCAGGAGCATCCGGCCGCCGTCGCCCGCCTCCCACGCGCGGGCGAGGCCCTTCGTCGTCATCGGGTCGGCGTCGCCCGGCACGTAGGGAGGGTTGGCGACGATCACGTCGAAGACCTCCCCGGCGACCGGCGCGAACAGGTCGCCGCGCAGCACCCGCACGCGCAGGCCCCGCACCATCGCGTTGAGCCGCGCCGTGAGCACCGCCCGCGCGGACACGTCCACCGCGACCACCTCGCAGCCGACCTGGGCGGCGGCGACCGCGACCGCGCCCGTCCCGGTCCCCAGTTCCAGCACTCGCGCGCCCGGGTGGACGCCCGTGCCGCGCAACGCCTCCGCGAGCAGCCGCGTGTCGGACTGCGGGCGGTACACCCCCGGCGGGCGGAGCAGCATCACCGGCCCACCGTCCCCGGAAGGGGGCGGCGCAGCGACGTGCGGTCCGCCCGCCAGCAGCCCAGGAGGTGGCCGGCGAGACGGTCCTCCAGCAGGTTCGTGGCGCGGATCCCGAGGACGACGTCGGGCGCGAGGTCCGGCTCGTCGGCCAGCAGGCCGCCGATCACGTCGTACCGCAGCACCTGCTCGTGGACGGCGTCCGCCTCGATGTGCTCGGTGTAGAAGCGGAGCGCGCGGGGGCCGCCGCCGAGGCGCTCCAGGGCCCGCGCCATCCGCCGCGCGGACGGCGCCGTGGTGATCTCCGCGGCGGCGAAGTGGCCGACCAGCGCGCCGCGCAGCGACCGCCGCAGGCCGAACATCGACATCATGTTCACCGTGGCCAGCGTCACCGCCGGGGCCGCGTCCACGTAGCCGCCGTAGGAGGCGTCGAGGCCGAGGTCGTCCAGGAGGTCGGCGTACAGGCCCTGGTGGATCATCTCCGGACGGCCGCCGCCGAACTCGTCGTGCTGGACCGCCACCAGCGCCGTCTTGGCCCGGCCCCGGAGGCGCGGGACGACCCAGGCGTGCGGGTCGGCCTCCTTCAGGTGGTACACCGAGCGGTGCGCGGCGTGCTCCAGCAGGTGCCACCGCTCCCCTTCGTCCTGGAGATGATGGGTGACGCCGTGCCCGTCGACGGGCTCGACCAGGAGTTCGTCGAGCGCGCCGTCCACGTCGGAAGGGTCGCGGAGGTCGGCGTCGCGGCGCAGGGCGTCCAGGAACACCGCCTCCATCGCGCCGCGCAGGCGCAGCAGGTCCGGGTCCCATTCCCGGTCGGGGTCCACGCCCGCGAACCCTCGGTAGTGCAGCTCGAAACAGGTGTGGAGGGCGAGTTGCAGATCCTCCCCGTAGGGGTCGGCCGACGCGACGGCCCCGAGGGCGTCGGACGGGCCCGGCGGCCCGCCGGTCAGGGTCTCCACGACGGCCCGCGACAGCGGGCCCCGCGCTCCGGGCGGCACCGGAACCGCCGCTCGCGCGGCGGGCCCCCGGGTCGCGGCCTGCTGAACGGTCATCGTCTCCTCCGTCGGCTTGACACTCGGTTGCGCTACCCGCTCACCTGCGTCCCATACGCCCCGATACGACGGAGTTGTCCGTTCAACAGTCCGGTCAGCCGGTGAGGACGGGCACCGGGCGCCGCGCGGTGGCGGGGACGGCCTGGGTGAGCCGCGCGGTCTCGTCGTCCGCCGCCGCCGGATCGGTCATCGCCTGGAGGCGCCGCACGATCAGGCCCTCGCGGATCGCCCACGGGCAGATGTCGACCCGGTCGACCTCCAGGGTCGTCATCAGCGCCTCGGCCACGATCGCACCGGCCAGGATCTGCGCCGCCCGGGGCCGGGACACCCCGCGCAGCTTCGCGCGGGACGCCGCGCGCTTCCCCGCCAGGACGGGGATCTGCTCGCGGAGGCGGTCCACGTCCAGCACGCGCCGCGTGTACGGGCCCGCCTTGCGCTTGGGCGCCCCGGTCAGCCTGGCCAGTTGGGTGAACGTCTTGGACGTCGCCACCGCCCGCACCGGACGCTCCCCCTCCAGCCCCGGCCGCACCTGGGCGGACGTCTCAGCCAGCCGCTCGTACACCTGGCGGCGCAGCCTGCGCACGTGCTTGCGGGACGGCGGGTCCCCCGGCAGGTGCGCGCGGGTGAGCCGGCCCGCGCCGAGCGGCAGCGACAGCGCGAGCGCCGGTTCCTGGCCGTCGCCGTGGGCGATCTCCAGCGACCCGCCGCCGATGTCGGCGAGCAGCAGCCGTCCCGCCGACCAGCCGTACCAGGCGCGGGCGGCGAGGAACGTCAGCCGCGCCTCGTCCCGGCCGGCCAGGAAGCCGAGCCGCACGCCGGTCGCCGCCGCGACGCGGGCGACGATCTCCTCCTGGTTGGCGGCGTCCCGCACCGCCGACGTCGCGAACGAGACGAGCTCCTCGACGCCGTGCGCGGCGGCGGCGCGCACGGCCTCCCCGACCGACGCGACCAGCCGGTCGACCGCCGCCTTCTCCACCGCCCCCTCGGGGTCGATCGCCTCGGCCAGCCGGGTCGGGTGCTTGACCGTCGTCACGGAGCCCGGCGGTGCGCCGACGGCGAGGTCCACCACCTTGAGATGAGCGGAGTTGGATCCCACGTCGAGCACACCGATTCGCATGCCGACCCTTTACCCGATCATGGCGCGTTCATTGGTGCCCGTTTTGCGGGACGCCCCGGTCATCGCAGCGCCGAACGCCAGGTCGGGACGAGGCGCAACCGTTCCAAAGGCGCCGCGGAACCCCGGTCGAGCGCGGGCAGGATTTGGTCGGACCATTTCGGTGAGCGCGCCAAGAGGTCGAGATGGGCGCGCCGGTCGGCGGCGGACTCGAAGAGGGAGAACCAGACGAAGACGTTCTCCCCCGTCCGCACCGGAAGGCGCGGGAACGTGTTCTCGGACGCCTCGGTCTGAAATCGCGCGATGGGCGCCGCTCCCATCTCCGTCAGGAACGGAACGACCTCGGCGTCGAAGAACGCGCTGAACGCGGCGTCGACGGGCGCGCCCCGATAAAGGATCGTCGCCGAGGCCCGCGCCCCGGGACGCGCGGCACCGACCGGCGGACGCGGCTCCGTCGCGGGAAACCCGGAGCCCTCGGCGACCGGGCGCAGCAGCAGGACGTCGCTCGAGTCGACCATCGTGGCGCGGGCGGCGGCGCCGTGCTCCCGCCACACGTCGCCTTCGAGGTAGAAGGCGGTGAGCGCCGCCTTCCGCGCCTCCATGTCGCGGAAACCGCGCAGCCACACGTAGCGGTTCGGGTCGTCCTCGTCGTGGAACTGCCCGATAACGCGCATCCCGACGGCTTCCTGCGACTCGACGAACTCCCGATCGAACAACTCGGTCAGAATGTCGCGCCCGCCCGGCACCAAGGTGTATCGCCGAAGCTCAACGACCGCCCAGTCGTCTGACATCGTCACTCCTTGCGCGGGTGGTTCGTGGACGTTCCCAAACCTGGCAGCGCGGTCGTTGCGGCGGCGAGTGGCATACTTGCCGATATCCGCACGTTTTCGGCCACTTCCGCCCCGGGAGGCGTCCATGGCCACGGTCGCCCTCGCGCTGCTGGACGGGATGCCGCTGTACGAGGTCGGCATCGCCTGCCAGGTGTTCGGTGTGGACCGCAGCGAGCTGACCGGGCCCAAGGGCGGAAGCGGGTGGTATGAGCTGCGGCTCTGCGCGGCCGAGCCCGGCGACGTGGGGTTCGAGTTCGGGTTCGGCGTGCCTGCCGAGCACGGGTTCGACGCGCTGGCGGAGGCCGAGATGGTGGTCGTCCCGGCCCTGCCGATGGAGTACGTCGAGTCGGAGCTGGTGGTGCCGTCCGGGCTGACCGACGCGCTCGTGCGCGCCCACCGCGCGGGCGCACGGATCGTGTCGCTGTGCACGGGCGCGTTCGCGCTGGCCGCGGCCGGGCTTCTCGACGGGCGTCCGGCGGCGACCCACTGGATGTGGGCCGAGACGCTGCGCCGCCGCCACCCGGAGGTGCGGGTGGACGCCTCAGTCCTCTACATCGACGACGGGGACGTGCTGAGCAGCGCCGGACGCACCGCCGGTCTCGACCTGTGCCTGCACATCGTCCGCCGCGACTTCGGAGCCGAGGTCGCGAACCAGGTCGCGCGGCGGATGGTGGTGCCCGCGCACCGGCCCGGCGGGCAGGCCCAGTACGTGGAGGCCGCCGTCCCGCGCACGGACGCGGAGGGGCTCGGGCCCGTCCTGCAATGGGCCGCCGCGCGTCTCGACGAGCCGCTGACCGTCACCGACCTCGTCCGGCAAGCCCAGATGAGTTCGCGGACGTTCGCGCGCCGCTTCGCGGCCCATACCGGGACGAGCCCGTCGCGGTGGCTGCTCGACCAGCGGCTCGGGCGCGTCCGCCTCCTGCTGGAATCCACCGACCTGCCGATCGACCAGATCAGCGGGCAGAGCGGCCTCGGTTCCGCCGCGAACCTGCGCCGCCATTTCACCCGGCATGTAGGCGTCACGCCGACCGACTACCGGCGCGCGTTCCGCACCCGAAACGGCCAAGGGCCGCCAGACCGGGTGGTCTGACGGCCCTTCCGGCCGGTTCACGGTCACGCTTTGTTGTAGGTGTGCTTGGCCCAGAGGTAGGAGACGACGCCGATTCCCGCGCACCACGCGATGGCGATGACGGCGTTGTTGCCGATGGGGCTTCCGAGCAGAAGGCCCCGGACGGTCTGCATGATGGGCGTGAACGGCTGGTATTCGGCGAACCAGCGCAGGACGGTCGGCATCGAGTCCGTGGGAACGAATCCGCTGCCGAGAAACGGGAGAAACACGAGGGGCATCGGCGCGTTGCTCGCCGCCTCCGGCGTCGGCGACTTCAGGCCGAGCGCGACCGACAGCCAAGTGATGGCCACGACGAACAGGGTGAGCAGCCCGGCGGCGGCCAGCCATTCGAGCACGGTGGCATTGGGACGGAAACCGACCGCCAGGGCCACTCCGATGACGACGGCCATGCCGACGAGCTGCTGAATGACGCTCGCGACCACATGTCCCGTGAGAACGGACGCCCGGGAAATCCGCATGGTGCGGAAGCGGGCGATGATGCCCTCCGTCATGTCGGTGGCGACCATGACCGCCGTTCCGGTCGCGGCCATGGTCGCGGCCATGAGCAGGATGCCGGGGACGACGTAGTCGACGTAGGTGTCGCGCCCGCCGCCGATGCCCGCGCCGAGCGTGCCGCCGAAGACGTAGACGAACAGGAGCAGGAGGATCACCGGCGTGATGACGAGCTGCACCGTCATGGACGGGTAGCGGATCAGGCGCTTGAGCTGGCGCCGGACCATCGTGGACGAGTCGCGGGCCGCGAGACCGAGGGCGCTCATCGGGAGACCTCCGCTTTCTGATCCGTGTTCTGGCCGGGGTCGCGGCCGGTGAGGGTGAGGAAGACGTCGTCGAGGTCGGGCGTGTGGACGCTGAGGTCGGACGGTTCGACGCCCGCCGCGTCCAGCCGGGCGAGCAGTTCGCGCAGGGACGCGACGCCGCCGTCCGACGGGACCTGCAAGGTGAGCCGGTCGTCGTCGGACGGGTCCACGAAGCCGCGGCCGAGGGCGTCGAGCGCGTCCTTGAGCGCGTCGTCGTCG
This sequence comes from Actinomadura syzygii, assembly GCF_008085905.1. Taxonomy (GTDB): domain Bacteria; phylum Actinomycetota; class Actinomycetes; order Streptosporangiales; family Streptosporangiaceae; genus Spirillospora; species Spirillospora syzygii. The sequence goes on from NZ_VSFF01000013.1 coordinate 90,907, forward strand.
GTGAACCGCAGGGACACGTGGCCGCCGGGGATGAGCCGCTTGAGCTCGTCGGCGGTGCCCTCGGCGATCAGCCGTCCGTGGTCGAGGAGGGCGATGTGGTCGGCGAGGCGGTCGGCCTCGTCCAGGTACTGGGTGGTCAGGAAGACGGTGACGCCGCCCGCGACCAGTTCCCGGACGATGCCCCACATGGTGCGGCGGCTGCGCGGGTCGAGGCCGGTGGTCGGCTCGTCCAGGAAGATCAGGCGCGGGTCGCCGACCAGGGTCATCGCCAGGTCGAGGCGGCGCCGCATGCCGCCCGAGTAGGTTCCGGCGGGCTTGCGGGCCGCGTCGACCAGGTCGAACCGCTCCAGCATCTCGGCGGCCCTGCGCCTACCGTCGCGGCGGGACAGGTGCCTGAGGTCGGCCATGAGGAGCAGGTTCTCCTCGCCGGTGAGCAGCTTGTCGACGGCCGAGTACTGCCCGGTGACGCCGATCGCGCCGCGCACGTCGTCCGCCTGGCGGGCCAGGTCGAACCCGGCGACCCGGACCTCTCCGGCGTCCGCGCGGAGCAGGGTGGACAGGATCTGGACGGTGGTCGTCTTGCCCGCGCCGTTCGGCCCGAGCAGGGAGAAGATCGTCGCCTCGGGGACGGCCAGGTCGACGCCGTCGAGCACGACCTTGTCGCCGTCCTTGCCGGGGAACGACTTGCGCAGCCCGTTCGCCGCGATGGCCAGGTTCGTCACGGTTCTGCTCCTCAGAGGCTGCGGGCGGTGATGTCGCCGTGGGAGGTGGTGGCGCGGATGTCGAGCGCGGGCGCGCCGTCGTTCTTGAGGGCGTTGTCGATGCGGCCGTAGGCGGTGCCCGCGTCCAGGACGGCCGAGACCCCGGCGGCGGCGCCGACCGAGATGTCGCCGGACTGGGTGCGCAGCACGACCTTGCCGCCCGCGGCCTCGGTGATCCTGATGTCGCCGCGCATGGTGCTGATGTCGGCCGAGCCGTTCAGGCGTCCGACCTCGACGTCGCCGTCCGTCGCGGTGAGGTGGACGCCCGCCGCCTCGTCGATCTTGATGTGCCGGTAGGCGCCGTCGAAGACGACGTCGCCGAGGCGTCCGACGGCCCGGAGTTCGGCTCCGGCGGTCGCCGCCTTGACGTGGGATCCGGCGGGCAGCTTGACCGTCACCTCGACGGACCCGGCCGGGCCGAGCGCCCGGCCGCCGGTCGCGGCCTTGATCCGCAGGACGCCGTCGCCGAAGTCGACCGCGACCTGCTCCGCGGCCCGCACGTCCCGCCCCTTGGCGGCGTTCGCGGGACGGACCTCGACCGCTGTGTCACCTCGGTCGGCGGCGATGAGCCGGACCCGTCCCGCCGGGATCTCGACGACGGTGGAGATCGGGTCGGGGGTGTCGAACCGTCGCATCGCGCACTCCTTGCACTCGTGGTTTCCAACGATGGAAACGCTACGTTGCATTCCAAATCACTGCAAGAAGTACGTTGCATGAGAGTCATGTTTACACAGGTAAGAAGCTTGAAAGTGTTGCAACAGCCTTCAAGATTAACGCAACAACACCCGCCCCCTCATTGCAATGGCAAGCCGGTGAACGCTATGGTGGAGGCGTCCACGGACCGCCACGGAGGGGGATCGCGATGCCGGGAGGCAGGCTCACCCAGCAGGACCGCCGGCAGATCGCGGCGGGGCTGGCCGACGGCCTCCCCTACGCCGAGATCGCCCGGGGGCTCGACCGTCCGACCTCGACCGTGACGCGCGAGGTGATGCGCAACGGCGGGCCCACCGGCTACCGCGCCGACCTGGCCCACCACGCCACCGAGCGCCGCGCCCACCGGCGCAGGCGGGCCGTGCCGCGGGCGGAGGCGGCGGAGCGGGCCGACGGACGCGACGCCGAGGCCGTGCGCGAGTACACCGACCGGCTGACCACCGTCTTCATGACGTCCGGCCTGCCGAAGATGATGGCCAGGGTGCTGGCCTGCCTCTACACCACCGACTCGGGGAGCCTCACCGCGTCCGAGCTGGCGGAGCGGCTGCGGGTCAGCCCGGCGTCCATCTCCAAGGCGATCACGTTCCTGGAGAACCTGGAGCTCGTCCGCCGCCGGCGCGACGAGCGGCGCCGCGACCGCTACGTCGTGGACGACGACCTGTGGTACCAGTCGATGATCCGCAGCGCCCGCTCCAACGACGAGTTCGCCGACGCCGCGCGCCAGGGCGTCGACGTGCTCGGGCCCGGCACCCCGGCCGCCGCCCGCCTGGAGAACGCCGCCCGCTTCCTCGACTTCGTCACCGAGAGCCTCTTCCGCGCCGCCGAGCAGGCCCGCGAAGTCCTCTACGCCCCGCCCGAGACCTTGACCTGCCGCTCGGATTCGACAAAGCCGAGCGACCGGTAAAGGGCGATCGCCGGGCCTTCCGGCTCGGCGACGATCACGAGCGTCCGCGCTCCCCCGGCCACCGCGTCCCGGCGTGGCAGGTCGGGTCGGTCGCCGGGAGGACGCCGGTGGCCAGGTAGGCGTTGACCTCGGCGTCCACGCAGGCGTTGCCGTATTCGCCGTAGATGCCGTGGGCGGTGACGCCGCGCAGGGTGAGCAGGCGGGAGCCGGTCAGCGCGCGGTGCATGGCCTGGCTGCCCTCGTAGGTCGTGGCGGCGTCGCCGGTCGCGGACACGATCAGCGCCGGAGTCGCGTTGCCGACGCGCGTCGGGGCCTCGCGCGGGTCGTTCGGCCAGAACGCGCACGGCCAGATGTTGTTCTTGAGCGGGCCGAAGAGGGGGTGCAGCGCGCGGCTGCGCTGGACGTCGTCCCAGTAGGCGTCCGGGTCTCGCGGCGCGGCCCGGTCGCCGCAGGTGATCGCCGCGGCCGGGCTCACGAGCGGGGAACCCTCACTGGTCAGGACGAACGCCAGGAACCCGTCGAGTTCCGGGCCGGGGTCGGCCTTACGGCGGTGCGCCGCCTCGTTCAGCGTCCGGACGGTGGACGCGAACTCCGCGCGCCCCGCCGGACGGTCGTCCCCCGACCCGACCGAGAGCAGATACGGGACGGCCTGATCGTCCACCTCGTACCGCCCGACGCGCAGCGGACGCTCCTCCGCCGCAGCGACGATCCCGTCCACGGTCGCGAGCACCCGGGCGGGCGTGGCGCCGAGCCCGTAGGTTCCGTGGCGTTCGGCGGCCCACGCCGCCCAGCCGCGCAGCGCGCGTTCCGCCTCGTCCTCGGTGCCGCGCAGCGCCCGCGCGCCCCACGCCTCCGGGTCTCCCGCGCTGTCCAGGACGACCCGGTCGGTACGGCCGGGGAACATCTGCGCGTAGACCGCGCCCAGGTAACTCCCGTAGGAGTAGCCGAGGAACGAGATCCGCCGCTCCCCCAGCACGCGCCGCACGAAGTCGATGTCGCGGGCGGTGTCGCGTGTGTTGGCGTACGGGAGCACGTCGGCGTGGCGGCGGGCGCAGCGCTCAGCCAGATCGCGCTGCACCGCCACCTGGTGGTCGAACCGGGCGCGGGTCGAGCCCGCCGAGCGGAGCCACATGCCGATGGGCCAGCCGCAGTCGAGCGGCGTGCTGCGTCCGACGAAGCGCGGGTCGAGGCCGACGAGGTCGTAGCGGCGGGCGACGTCCTTCATGGCCGCGCGGACGTCCAGGGGCATGCCGAGCGTGGGTTCGCCGGGGCCGCCGTTGTTGAGGACCAGGGTCCCGATCCGATGGGCGCGGTCCTTGGCGCGGATGCGGGACAGCGCAAGCTTGATCGTGCGTCCGCCCGGCTTGGAGTGGTCGAGCGGGACGGCGACCTCCGCGCACCGCGCGCCCGCCTTGTCGAGCTTGCGGCCGAGCGTGTCGCCGGGCCCCTGGGCGCAGCGCTTCCAGTGCGGCGGCGGAGGCGGGGCGCCGTCGGCCTCGCTCAGCGGCGCGACGGCGGCGGACAGCGCGATCAGGGCGGCGACCGGCACCAGCCGGGTCAGCAGGAGTCTCGGTTTCATGGCCGAGGACGCTATGCGCGTTGGACGTCCCGTCCGATACAGCCAACCGCAGGCGCCGTCCTACAGCCCGCTGTAGTGCGCCGCGGGAACCGGCGGCGGACAATGATCTCCAAACCGCCGTCGCCAGGGAGGGGGCGCGCATGCGCGATCGGGCGTTCCGCGGCTCGGCCTACCTGCTGGGCACGCTGGTCACCACCGTGGCCACGGTGCTCGCGCTGCCGGTGCTGCTCGCGCCGCCGGTGGCGCGGGCCTGGGCGGACTGGCACCGGCAACGGGCCGCCAGACTTCTCGGCGTCCCCGCCGAGGGCCGGACGCACCGGAATCTCGCCTGGACGTTCGCGCACGTCGCCGCCGGGTTCCCGCTCGGCCTCGCCGCCCTGACGTGCCTGGGCAACATCCTGGTCGCCGTGGTGGCGATGACGTCGTGGTGGGCGTTCCCCGCCGACGCGCGCCCCACCCTGTTCTCGGTCGTCGACGTCCACGTGGACGGGTGGACGACCGCGCTGGTCGCGGGCTCCGCGCAGCTCGCCGTCCTCGGCGCGGCGGCGTGGTGGGCGCTCCCGGCGCTGGCGCGGCTGCACGCGCGGCTGTGCCTGGCGGTGCTCGCGCCCTCGGCCCGCGACCGGCTGACCGAACGGGTCGACTCGCTGACCAGGAGCCGGGTCGGGGTCGTCGACGCCCACGGCGCGGAGCTCCAGCGGATCGAACGCGACCTCCACGACGGGACGCAGGCGCGCCTCGTGGCCATCGCCATGCAGTTGGGCATCGCCCGTGAGGCGCTCGCGGGCGACCCGGACACGGTCGCGACGCTGATCGGGCAGGCGCACGACACGGCGGAGGAGGCGATGGCCGAACTGCGCGCCGTGCTCCGGACGATCTACCCTCCGATCCTCGCCGACCGAGGGCTGGACGGCGCGCTGACCGCCCTCGCGGCCCGGTCGGGCGTGCCGGTCCGCGTCGAGCGCGCCGGGCTGGACGCGCTCCCGGCGACCGTGGAGGCGGTGGCCTACTACGTGATCGCCGAAGCGCTGACGAACGTGGCCAAGCACGCCGCCGCCACCCGCGCGGACGTCCGGGTCGAGCGGGCGGGCGACGTCCTGTCCATCGATGTCACCGATGACGGGAAGGGCGGGGCCGACGAGGCGCGCGGCACCGGGATCACCGGGATCCGGCGGCGGGTCGCCGCCCTGGACGGCTCCGTCCGGCTCGACAGCCCGCCGGGCGGTCCCACCACGCTCGCCGTCCGTGTAGCGATCGTTCCGGAGGCTGCGGCGCCGTGCGAGTCGTGATCGCGGAGGACAACGTCCTGCTGTCCAGCGGGCTGGAGCTGCTGCTCGCGTCGAAGGGCTGCGAGGTGGCGGCGGTCGTCCGGGACGGCCCGGCGTTCCTCGCCGCCGTCGCCGCGCACCGTCCCGACATCGCCATCGTGGACGTGCGGCTGCCGCCGACGTTCCGCGACGAGGGGATCCACGCGGCGCTGCGCGCCCGCCGCGAGCACGGCGCGCTGCCGATCCTCGTGCTGTCGCAGTACGTCGAGCGCGAGTACGCGGGCGAGCTGCTGTCCGACGGGCGCGGCGGCATCGGCTACCTGCTCAAGGACCGCATCGGACGGGTGGCCGAGTTCGTCGACGCGCTGCGCCGCGTCGCGTCCGGCGGCACCGCGATGGACCCCGAGGTGATCGCCCAGCTCCTCGCGCGGCCCGGCGAGCCGCTCGACGCCCTCACGGCCCGCGAGCGGGAGTCCCTCGCACTGATGGCGCAGGGCCACGACAACGCCACCATCGCCGAGCGGATGCGCATCTCCGACAACGCCGTCCACAAGCACGTCGGCAACATCTTCGCCAAGCTCGGCCTCGCCCCGGACGACTCCGGCCACCGCCGCGTCCGGGCGGTCCTCGCCTACCTGGACGGCACGCGGGAGGTCTTGCCAGCGCGCCCCGATCGGCCGTAGGGTCACGCCAATCTCTGTAGTGAACGCTACAGAGATTCACGCCCCTCGCCGGTCGTCGGCGACCGTCTCGCCGCATGCCTCTGGCCACCCCCAGCGAAGGAAGGTCGTCCCACCATGTGCGAAGAGTCCGGAGAAGAATTCCGCGCAGAGGCCCATGAGGAGTCGTGCGGGGAGCCCCGCTCGCGGCTGTCCCGCAGGGGGCTGCTGCGCTCGGCCGGAGTGGCGGCCGGGGCGATGACCGTGTCCGGCGTCCTGTCCGGCACCGCGTCGGCGGCGGCGCCGTCCGCCGCGCCGGCCGCCAAGGGGTACGGGACGCGGCTCGTCCTGCTCGGCACCGCCGGAGGGCCCATCTGGTGGAAGGGATCGGACCGGGACGGCGTGTCCTCGGCGCTCGTCGTCGGCGACGCCATCTACCTGGTCGACTGCGGGAACTCCTCCGTCCACAACTTCCGGGACGCGGGCCTGCTCGGGCCCGGCGACGGCAAGAACGACCTCGGCGAGCTGCGCGCCGTGTTCCTCACCCACCTGCACTCCGACCACGTCGCCGACTATCCGGGCCTGCTGCTCTACGGCATCTGCGGCGGCGGGCTAGGCCGGGACGACCGGCCCGTCCAGGTGTTCGGGCCGGGGCGGCGCGGGGCCCTCCCGGCGGTGTTCCCGGCCGCCCGGCCCACGCCCGAGCCGGTGAACCCGGCCGCGCCGACGCCCGGCACCGTCGACATGACCGCGTCCCTGGTCGCCGCGTTCGCCACCGACTTCAACGACCGGCTCTTCGACACCGGGTCCCCGGCGATCACCGCCCGGGTGAGGGCCCACGACATCGCGCTGCCGGGCGGCGCCGCGCCCGGCCGCAAGATCCCGCGCCTGAACCGGCCCATCCCCGTCTACGAGGACGACCGGGTGCGCGTGACGGCGACGCTCGTCGACCACGGGCAGATGTTCCCCGCGTTCGGCTTCCGGTTCGACACCGACGACGGCTCGGTGGTGTTCTCCGGCGACACCACGGTCTCGGACAACCTGATCGACCTCGCCGGGGGCTGCGACGTCCTCGTCCACGAGGTGATCGACCAGGCGTGGGTGGAGCAGAGCATCGCGGCGCTGCCCGTCCCGCAGGAGACCAAGGACGGCTACATCAACCACATGATCGGCTCCCACACCACCATCGAGCAGGTCGGGAAGGTGGCGCGGCGGGCGGGGGCGGGCAAGCTGGTCCTGAACCACTTCTCGCCCGGCCACCTCCCGGACGGACGGTGGCGCCGCGCGGGCCGCGACTTCGCGGGGCAGGTCGTTCCCGGACGCGACCTCATGCAGATCGGCGTCGGACGCAAGAAGCACTGACCGGCGGTTTCGGGCGCGCGGCCGGCGGGAGGCGGGCCGCGCGCTCGGGCGTCAGGGGCGGGGCGGGGGAAGCAGGGCGGCCAGGACGCGGGCGGCGGCGTCGGGGTCGGCGGGTTCGCCGGTGATGGTCGGCAGGTAGTGGAACGACTCGGTGACGCGCAGGACGGTGTAGGCGAGATCGTCCAACGGCAGCGGCGTGGAGACGCGCCCGTCCTCCAGGTCTTCGGCGACCTTCTCGCGGATCAGGTCGAGGAGCCTCGGCTGGAAGCCGTGCGACTTGAGGGTCAGCAGCCGCATCGCGAGATCGTTCTCCTGCTCCAGGAACCTGCGGGCGCCGGGCTGGTCCCAGATGGCGCGCAGCAGGCGGACCATCAGCTCGGGCACGCGCGGGCCCGGCTCGGACGCGAGGCGTTCCCACTCGTCCCGCAGGGTACGTTCCGTCAACGACCAGATGACCTCGACCAGGAGCTGCTCCCTCGTCCCCACCCAGCGGTAGAGGGTGACGCGGCTGACGCCCAGCTCCGCCGCCAGGGACTGGACGTCGAGCCGCCGTCCGGCGAGGAAGTCGGCGCGGGCCCGCCGGAAGGCGTCCAGGGCGGTCGGCCTGCCCTTCCGGCCCGCCAGCTGACGTTGCAGCGGGGTCTGTTCCATAGATGAAACCTCCTCATTGGACGTTACACCTTGACAACGGGTCGAAGGCCACCCCAATGTATGAAACATAAGCACTCGATGTTTCATGGAGGTGACATCATGGCTTATCTGCTGCAAACCAAGCAGGGTGCGCTGCGCGGGCGCGACAACGGCGGGATCACCGCCTACCTGGGCGTTCCCTACGCCAAGCCGCCGTCCGGCGAGCGTCGCTTCGGCCCGCCCGAGCCCGCCGAGCCGTGGGGCGGCGTCCGGGACGCGACCGCGTTCGGGCCGACCGCGCCCAAGGACGACTACATCCCGATGTACGTCCCGCTGTTCCCCGAAGTGGACATCGAGGGCGACGACTACCTCAACCTCAACATCTGGACGCCGGGCGGAGGCGGCCTCCCGGTCCTCGTGTGGATCCACGGCGGCGCGTTCACCAACGGGTCGAACTCGGTCCCCGAATACGACGGGACGGCGTTCGCCCGCGACGGCGTCGTGTTCGTCGGCGTCAACTACCGGCTCGGCGCCGAAGGGTTCGCCTACCTGGACGGAGCCCCCGCGAACCGCGGCCTGCTCGACCAGATCGCCGCGCTCCAGTGGGTGCAGGACAACATCGCCGCGTTCGGCGGCGACCCCGGACGGGTGACCGTCGCGGGCGAGTCGGCGGGCGCGTGGTGCGTGCAGACGCTGCTGTCCATGCCGCGCGCCAAGGGGCTCTTCCAGCGGGCCATCGCGCAGAGCGGCGGGGCCCAGCACGTCCTGACGCCGGAGACGGGACGGCTCGTCGCCGCCGACCTCGCGCTGCGGGTGAACGCCGAGCCGACCCGCGAGTCGTTCGCCCGGCTGTCCCCGGCGACGATCGCGCGGGGGGTCCGCGCGGTCGTCGAGGAGGTGCAGACGGCCCCCGACCCCGACAAGTGGGGCGACCTCGCGCTCTCCGCGCAGCCGTTCGCGCCGACCGTCGACGGCGACGTCCTGCCCGGCCCGCCGCTGGACGGGTCCGACCCGGAGGTCGCGCTGCTGACCGGCACCACCGCCGACGAGGCCCGGCTGATCCTCGTCGCGTCCGGGGCGATCGACGCGATCGACGAGGACACGCTGTACGCGTCCGCCGCCGCCTACGGCCTGGACGCCGACCGCGCGCTCGCCGTCTACCGGGCGAACCGGCCTGACGCGCGGCCCGGCGACCTGCTGTCGGCCGTCGTCTCCGACTGGTACTTCCGCGTCCCGGTCGTCCGGTCCGCCGAGGCGCGCGCCCAGGAACGCGGAAGGAGCAACACCTGGATCTACCGGTTCGACTGGGCGGCCCCGGAGCTCGGCTCCGGGCACGGCGTCGACATCCCGTTCGCGTTCGACACGCTGGACGCGCCCGGCCTCGAAGCGCGGATCGGACCGGAGCCGCCGCAGTCCGTCGCGGACGCCTTCCACGCCGTCTGGGTCGCCTTCGTGACGACCGGCGACCCGGGCTGGGCGCCCTACGAGCCGTCCGCCCGCACGGTCGGCCTGATCACCGACACCGTCACCGCGGTCGACGACCCGGCCGGGGCCGAGCGCGTCCTGTGGGAGGGGCGCCGATGAGCTCCGTCCGGTACGAGACGCCGCTGCCGAAGGTCGCCCGGATCGTCCTGGACCGGCCCGAGCGCCGCAACGCGCAGGACACCGGCCTGCTCTACGAGCTGAACGACGCCTTCGACCGCGCCGCGCACGACGACGGCATCGCCGTCATCGTGCTCGCGGCGGAGGGGCCGCACTTCTCGTCCGGCCACGACCTGCGCGAGGAGGACCCCTTCGGGGCGCTGGACGGCCACCGGACGGTCGGCACCGCGTCCGGTTTCACGCGACCGGGCGCGGAGGGGCTCATGGCCCGCGAGGAGGAGGTGTTCCTCGGGTTCTCCGAACGGTGGCGCGACATCCCCAAGCCGACGATCGCCGAGGTCCAGGGAAAGGTGATCGCGGGCGGGCTGATGCTGGTGTGGCCGTGCGACCTCATCGTCGCCTCCGAGGACGCGGAGTTCATCGACAACGTCGTCGCGATGGGCGTGAACGCCGTCGAGTTCTTCAACCACCCGTACGAGTTCGGCGTCCGGAAGGCCAAGGAGCTGCTGTTCACGTCGGGCGCGCTCACCGCCCGCGAGGCCGAGCGGATCGGCATGGTCAACCGGGTCGTGCCGCGCGACCGGCTCACCGAGACGGCCCTCGAGCTGGCCGCGCGGATCGCCGAGCAGCCGTCGTTCGCGCTGAAGCTCGCCAAGCGGTCGGTCAACGCGGCGCAGGACGCGCAGGGCAGGCCGGACGCGATCCGGCACGCGTTCGCGCTGCACCAGCTCGCGCACAGCCACAACGCGCAGGTGCACGGCTTCATCGTCGAACCCGACTTCATGAAGCGGTTCACCCGTGGGTGAGGGCGGCGTGGTCCCGCTCGGGCAGATCCTCACCGACCTCGCGCTGGCCGACCCGGACCGGCCGATCGTGACCTGCGGGAACGAGACCGCGACCCGCGCCGGGCTGGAGGCCAGGGCCAACCGGCTGGCGCGCACCTACCGGAGCCGGGGCGTCGGGCCGGGCGACTTCGTCACGGTCGGGCTGCCCAACGGGATCGGCTTCTACGCGGTGGTGTTCGCGCTGTGGAAGCTCGGCGCCGTCCCGCAACTGATCTCCCCGCGGCTGCCGGACGCGGAACGGGCGGCGATCATCGACCTGGCGAAGCCCGTCCTCGTCGTCACCGAGGAGGCCCCGGACCCCGGCCTCAGCGACGCCTACGTCGAGCCGCGCGTCGGGCCGTCGTGGAAGGCGCCGACGTCGGGCGGCAGCACCGGGCGGCCCAAGCTGATCGTCTCCGGCCAGCGCGGCGAGCTCGACCCGGCGGCGACCGCGTCGCTGCTCAGCCAGCGGGACGGCGGCGTCCAGCTCGTCCCGGGACCGCTGTACCACAACGCCCCGTTCAACTTCTCCATGTACGGGCTGTTCGCGGGCCAGCATCTGGTCGTGCTGGAGAAGTTCCACCCGGTCTCCGTGCTGGAGGCCGTCCAGAAGCACCGCGTCGACTGGGTGAGCCTCGTCCCGACGATGATGCTGCGGGTGCTGCGCGAGTTGGAGAAGGGCGGCTCGTGGGACCTCGGCTCCCTCGAACAGGTCTGGCACGGCGCCGCGCCCTGTCCCGCCTGGCTGAAGGAGACGTGGTTCGACCTGGTGGGCGCGGCGAACGTCCACGAGATGTACGGCACCACCGAGGGCCAGATGATGACCCACATCGACGGCGTCGAATGGCTCGCGCACCGGGGCTCGGTCGGACGCCCGCTCTGGGGCGAGGTGAAGATCCTCGGCCCCGACCTCGCCGAACTCCCCGCGGGCGAACTCGGCGAGGTCTACACCCGGCCCGGCCCGGACACGCCGCCCTACCGCTACGTGGGCGCGGAGCCCCGGCGGGCGGGCGAGTGGGAGTCCGTGGGCGACCTCGGCCGGCTGGACGCCGACGGCTACCTCTACCTCAGCGACCGCCGCACCGACCTCATCATCACCGGCGGCGCCAACGTCTACCCCGCGGAGGTCGAGGCGGCGATCAGCGAGCATCCGTCCGTGCTCGACTGCGCCGTCGTCGGCCTCCTCGACGAGGACCTCGGCCGCCGCGTCCACGCCGTGGTGCAGGCCGCCGTCCCCCTCACCGCGGACGACCTGCGCGCCTTCCTCGCGGAACGCCTCGTCCGGTACAAGATCCCCCGCACCTTCCGCTTCACCGACCGCCCACCCCGCGACGACGCCGGAAAACTCCGCCGCACCGCCCTGACCGAACACGAGGCGTCCTACTGAACCCCCCGCCGAACCGGCGGCCGACCGATCACCTCGACGTACACGATCCGTCCGTGACCTCCATTGGGTAGACCATAACTGGATTTATGGGCGGGGCGGTCGAGTGAAACAAGTACGGTTTTGCTACGTTTGGGAATCGGGTGCCGTTCGTCGTGGCCGTTGTCGGCCTCTTAGGTGATGGGTTTGGCGGGGAGCCGACGAGAAAACGGCGGCTTGGCAACCATTCTGGTAACGATTTCGCGGCGCGGGTACTGATCATGCTGGTCAAGGCAGGATCCTGCGGGTATGGGCGGGACCGGTGGTCTGGGGATCTGTCCGACCGACTGCGTGGTGGAGCAGTTGAGCGGGTGGCCGGCGCTGAGGTTGTGCAGAGCCGATTGCGGTTTCGGCAGGGCGTTCGCTTGCGGGGGCGATCAGATCCTGCACCTGCACGGCCGTGATCTGGCCGAGCTGTATCTGACCTGGCCGCTCATCTGGCGGATGCGGCGGCCCCTCATGGACTGCGCGTCCGTGCGGATCCGGCCCGGCAGCGGCTGGGTGCGGATCTGGCTGGGCGGCGACGACGACATCGCGTTACTCATTTCCCTGGTGAGCGTCGCCATCAAGGCCGACCTGGCGACGATCGACACCGTCCAGCCGCGGGTGGGCGCGTGCTCGCTGGGGTATTCGCACCTCGCCGAGCAGTTCATGCCCCAGCCGCCGCCCGGTCGAGGGGGCCTGTCGATGACCCCGTCCGGGAATCCGATAGAGCGCGAAGAGCACGTCATGCGCGAGGTGACCGACCGCCTGCTGCGCAGTTTCGCCGGTCGGCGGCGTCCCGAACAGGTGACGCAGGCCGTCGACGCGATCTACCGCCGCTTCGACAACCGGCCCATTCGGGATTTCGTCCCGGTGCTGGTCGAGCGGCTCGCCCGCGAACAACTCGTCCCCGACCCGCCCGGCTGACGCCGAGCCGGAATAGCTGCCGTTTCCGCACGGCCACCGGATGTGCGTGGTTTTTAGCGGGGACGGGCGTGGAATGCGCGGCGGTAGGCGCCGGGGGTCGTGCCCAGGGCGCGGATAAAGCGCCTGCGGAGGTTGGTGGACGAGGAAAGCCCGACCCGCTGCGCGACGGCGTCCAGCGGAAGGTCGGAGGATTCCAGCAGTTCCCGGGCGGCGGAAAGGCGCTGGGCGAGCAGCCGTTGTCCCGGGCCGACGCCGAGTTGGTCGGTGAATCGGCGGGCGAGGGTGCGCGCGGAGACGCCCGCGTGCGCGGCCATGTCCTGGACGCTGATGGGTTCGGCCAGCCGTCCGGTGACCCATTCCAGCAATGGCGCGAGCGAACCGTCGATCTGGACGGGACGGGCCGGCGCCGCGTACTGCAGTTGCCCGCCTTCGCGGTGCGGCGGCATGACCATGCTCCGCGCCACGTGCGCGGCATAACCGGCGCCCTGGTCGGCGCGCACCAGATGCAGGCAAAGGTCGATGCCCGCACCGGCGCCGGCGCTCGTGGCGACGTCCCCGTGGTTGACGTAAAGGACGTCGGGGTCGACCTGGATGGACGGAAAGCGCTCGGCCAGTTCCCGCGTCCGCGCCCAATGCGTGGTGGCCCGCCGTCCTTCCAGAAGGCCCGCGTGCGCCAGCGCGAACGCGCCGGTGCAGATGCTGACGACCCGCGCGCCGCGCTCGTGCGCGTCCCACAGGGCCCGGACGACCGCGCGCGACGGCACCTCGTCGACGGGCGTCCAGCCGGGGACGACCACCGTGTCCGCGCGGCCCAGTGCCTCCAACCCGTCCTCGACCAGCATGGAGTACCCGGCGCGCGTGCTGACCTGGCCGGGCCGCTCCGCGCACACGCCGAAGCCGTAGCGGACGGGCAGCGCCGGCCACTGCGCGCCGAACACCTGGGCCGCGCAGCCGAGCTCGAAGGTCAGCTGCTGCGGCCGGACGAGCGCCACCACACGATGCATGGCAGGAAAGTACCCCAAGACGTCATTCCTGACACTGGGGACGGGGGTGGACGCTCGGGCAGCCTGGCCTCATGGCGACAGTCGATTACGTGTGGGCGGCCGTCCAGGACGCCCCAGTTCGCGAACTCTTCCCGGGCATCCGCCTACGCACGCTGTGGAAAGGGGACGACGGCGCCTCCGCCCACGTGCTGGAAATGGACCCGGGCTCCTGCTGGCAGGGCATAGACGTCCACGAGCCCGGCCCGGAGGAAGTCTTCGTGACGTCGGGCGTCTTCAACGACGGCGTCCGCGATTACCCGGCTGGGTCGTTCATCCACGCCCCGGCGGGGTCCAGTCACGTCCCGCAGACCACCACAGGCTGCACGTTGTTCCTTTTCTACCCCGAAGGCTGAGGACGCCGACACATCGGCAATACCGTCTCCATTCTCGCCATCGCGACGAATTGTCGGGCTTTCGCCTCTGACCGGCGGAAACGAATGCCGATGGGCGCGAAAAAAGACCACTGTCCGCGCCAAGATGAGAAGGGTGGCATGATGTTGGCACTGCATTAAACGTTTTCCTTGGCAAACTTCCGCCCGCCCTCGTTACCATGCTGCGGTAAATCAAAACGGGGTCTTCGACGCGCCGGGTTCAGGGTCTCCGCGCGCGTCCGAGAAGGGGGAAGTATGACGTTTCGCATTTTCGTGATCGCCATCGCGGCGGCGGGAACGATCTTGCTCGGCAACGGCGCGAACGCCGCGACCCCTCCGGGCGCGCCACGACCGTCGCAGCACGTCGGGAATGGCGCCAAAGCGCCCGTGACGGTGGTGAACGTCTACGGCAACAACAACACCATCGTCACCGACCGGTCGGTGGCGACGGTCGGGGACGGCAACCGCCCCAACGCGAACACAGGCGACGTCTCCTCAAGCGGGACCCTGGGCATCGACGACAAGAACTCGACGCTCCAGTCCGGCACCTCGACCAATGGCTCGCCCGCGACTCCGACCGGTGCGGGCCCGGTCGCAGCCCAGCCGCAGCCTCCCGCCCAGGCCGGGCATGCGTCTCTGGACCCGGCGGGCTCCCGTGTCGGGAAGCCGCGGCCCGTCCGGAAAACCCGCACGCGGGCCACGACGCCGCAGTTCCCGATTCCCGTCTCGGAGAAGGGACAAAGCACCGCCATCTCGGGATACGAGGACCATTCGGTGAACGTCTCCGGCGAGGACCAGATCGCCGTCTACGACGATTCCAACCTGTTCGTGAACCGGAACGGGCGGCTCAACGCGAACACCGGGGACACCGATTCGAGCGGCCTCAACGCCGTCGACGTAACGGGCTCGACAGTCAAGTCGGGCGACCATAACGAAGACGGCGAGGACGGCGACGAGAACAGCGACGACAACGCCAGGCGAGCGGACCCCCGGCCGACTGTCGCGCCCGTCGCCCTGCCCGCGGCGCCCGCCACCCCGAAAGGCCAGACTTCCAGCAAGGTGACCGACGACGGTGAATCCAACGCCACCGGTAAGAACTCCCTCACGATCGGCGCGGACGGCTACGACAACCTCGGCACGACCGTCCATGGAAAGCGGAACATCGCGACCTACGACGACTCGAATGTGGTGACCGGCGGCACCGGTGACGTGAACGCCCAGATAGGCGACAGCGATACGAGCGGCGCCGTCGTCATGGACGTCCACGACTCGAATCTCCAATCAGGCAATTCCACCTGATCTTCCAGCAGCGAATCCGGGAGCCCCGGATCGGGACCGGTCCCGATCCGGGGCTCCCGGCGTCATGCGGTCACTTCTCCGCCGGGCAGGTCTGGTCCTTGGCCGGGAGACGGCCGGTCAGCAGGTAGTCGTTCACCCGGTCCCGGACGCACGTGTTGGGGTATCCGCGCTGGTAGGGAGCGTGGACGTAGCCGTCCAGCGTGATCATCCGCGAGCCGCGCAGCAGCCGGTGGACGGTCTCGTTCCGCTCGTAGGTGGTGCGGGTGTCGCCGGTCGCGGCCACCATCAGCGCGGGCAGGGCCGCGTCGATCCTCGTCGGCGCCTCGGCGGGGCGCGTCGCCCAGAACGCGCAGGGCTGGATGTTGCGGGCCAGCGGTCCGAACGTCGGGCTGGAGCGGCGGTGCCTCTGGACGTCCCGCCAGTAGAACGCGGGGTCGCGGGGCGCGGCCCGGTCCCCGCAGATGATCGCGGACTGGCCGCTGCCCTCGGCGGAAGCGGCGCCGGTCAGCAGGTAGGACAGCTCGTCGTCCAGCTCGGGCGTGGGCTTGGCCGGACGTCCCGCCGCGGCCTCCCGGAAAACCCGGATCGACCCGGCGAGCACCGCGCGGGCGCCGTCCTCGTCGGTGCCGAGGTTGTCGATCAGCACGCTCGGGAACGTCGAGGCGTCCACCCGGTACCGGCCGACCGCGAGCGGGCGGCGGCCCGACTCGGCGGCGATGCCGTCCACCACCGCCAGCACCTTGTCGCGGGTGTCGCCCAGGCCGTAGGTCCGGTTGCGCTCGGCGGTCCATCCGGCCCACGCGGCGAGGGCGCGCTCGTTGGCGTCCTCGGTTCCGGCGATCAGGCGCGGACCCCAGGAGTAGGGGTCCTGCGAGCTGTCCAGGAGGACGCGGTCGAGCTTGCCGGGGAACATCGTCGCGTACACCGAACCGAGGTAGGTGCCATATGACGCACCGTTGTAGGACATCTTGCTCTCGCCGAGCGCTCCCCGGATGACGTCCATGTCGCGGGCGATGTTGCGGGTGCTGATGTGCGGGATCACGTCGCCGTTCGTCCGGGCGCAGCGGTCCGCCAGGTCCTTCGCGAAGGCCACGCCCCGCTCGAACGAACGGCGGGTCGGCCCGGCGCCCTTGACCCAGGTGGCGCTGGGCCAGCCGCAGTCGACCTTGGCGCTGCGGCCGAGCGACCTCGGGTCCATGCCGACGAGGTCGTAGCGCGGACCGGCCGCGCCCATCAGGTTCCGCATGTACGGCGGCAGGTCGATGGCCGCGCCGGGTCCGCCGCCGTTGAGCAGCATCATGCCGAGCCGCGGCCCCGGGCCGGACGCCTTCAGCCGGGAGATCGCCACCTTGATCGTCCGGCCGTCCGGCCTGGTGTAGTCGAGCGGGACGGTCACGTCCGCACATCGCGCGCCGGCCGCGTCCAACTCCTTGCCGGTCTCGTCGTCCGCGCCGAGCGTGCACGCCTTCCAGTCGAGCCGCTGCTGGTAGAACCGGCTGAGGTCACCGGGCGTCGAGGCGGCCGACGACCTCGCCCCCGGCATCGCGGACACCGCCAGCGCGGCGGCCGCGGCGGCGCCCACCGCGAGCACGGCCACCGATCGGATCGTGGTCACCATCGTTGCCTCCGTCATTTGTCGCACACGTCACTAGCCGCACGCGTCACTTGTCGCACAGGGCGGTCTGGACGAGGTTCAGCTCGTCGTCGAACGCCTCCTTGGTCGCGGGGTTCTCGTTGAACGCGATCGCGACCCGGCGGCCGGACGGCGCGACGCCCGCGATCGAGGTGAAGCCGTCGATGTCACCGGCGTGGCCCCACCACGTCCCGCCGCAGCGCAGCGGCGTGCCGATCAGGCCGAGGCCGTAGGCGGCGCCGTCCCAGACGCGGTCGGGGTCGAGGGCGACCGTGTCCTTCATCTCCGCGAGCAGCGCGGGCGGCAGGAGCCGGCCGCCGAGGAGCGCTCCGAAGAAGGCGGACACGTCCCGCTGGGTGGAGATCAGCGCGCCGCCCGTCCACGCCGCCGTGGTGTTCATCTCCGTGTAGTCGACGACCCTGCCGTCCTCCTGCCGGACGTAGCCGCGCAGGTGGCGGCCCTTGATCCGGAGCTCGTCGCCCGGCCAGTAGGTGTCGCGCAGCCGCAGCGGGCCGATGATCCGGCGCTGGATCTCGGCCTCCGCGCGGTGCCCGGTCACCTTCTCGATGAGGAGCCCCGCGATGACGTAGTTGGTGGTGGAGTAATGCCATTCGGTTTCGGGAGCGGGCAGCGACAGCGCGCGGTCGACCAGTTCCCCCGGCTCGAAATGCCGGTACCGGAACTCGTCGGCGGACGCGAAGGTCTCCATGTGGTCGGGCAGGCCGCTGGTGTGGTTCAGCAGGCTCCGCACGGTGATCTTCCGGCCGTCGTGGCCGTTCCGGTCGATCAGGCCGGGCAGGTAGCGCGCGACGGGCGCGTCCAGCGCGATCCGCTTCTCGGCCGCGAGCTGGAGCACCGTGGTCGCGGTGAACGTCTTGGTGATGCTGGCGACCCTGGTCCGCGAGGCGGCGTCCATGGGACGTCCGGTCCGCCGGTCGGCGGTTCCGGTCGCCGCCGTCCACGTCCCGCAGCGCGGGTCGTCGACCCGCACCGCCGCGCCGGGCATCCCGTGCACGCCCGTCATGCGGTTCAGCACCTGCCGGGCGGCGGCGTGCTCGCAGCCGCGCGGGGCCACGGCCCGCGCCGGCGCCGGGGCCATGGCCGGGACGCCGATCACGGCGCCCGCCGCGAGCACCGCGACCGTCCCCCGGACGGCGCGGCCCCGCCTGGATTCACTTGTGGTCATGGACGACGACGCTAGGTTCGCGGCCCGGCCCGGCACATTGCGGCGATCTCCCGAATCCGCGTTCAGGTTCCCCGGACCGCGAACAGTGGGGCCAGCCTCATCGACACCGGCGCGTTCACGTTTCGCCGCCCGCCGCGGCGACCGGCCGCTACTCTCTTGATCATCGGACGGGATGGAAGCGGTGCGGAATGCCGACGCGGGCCCTGGATGTGACGGAGGCGTTCAACCGCCTGCTCGCCGAGAACCCGGACGAGGCGGCGGAATTCCTCAGCCCGTCGCCGGTCTCCCCCGGCCGGGCCATGGGAGAGTTCATCGAGCTGGGATACCGCCTGGACGAATGGCGGCACACCGTCACGCCGCAGATCCTGTCCCGGGGCGCGGTCGATTCGCTGGAGCGGGGCGTCCGGGCGGTCATGGCGGGCATCGACCAATTGCTGCGCGCGACTTTCGAGGACGATGCCGAAAAGGCGGCCGAGGCTCTTCAGATCGAGCGCTGGAAGATGGGTCTTCTGCATGTTGCGCGGCGCCAGGATTGGGCGCGGATCGCTCGTCCCGACGTCATCTGGCACGGGGACGTTCCGCGGCTTCTCGAACTGAACGCGGGCACCTGGCTCGGCGGGCTCGGCGAAAGCGACCTGCTCGCCCGCGCGCTTGTGGGGTGGCCGCGAGCGGAGCGTTTCCTGAAAGAGGCCGGGGTCTGTTCCGTCGATACGGTCAGTTCGCTCGCCGAGCACGTTCTGGCGTCCGAACGGCTCCGGCCGGACGATCTCGTGGTGATCGCCTACTGGGCGGACGGGCACGACAACATGCCCCCGGTGTTCCGCCGCGCGCTGGAGTCGCAGGTCAGGCGGGGCGGGCTCAACGCCGTGGTCGCGCCGATCGAGGAACTCGACCTCACCGGGCATCACATCACGCTCGAAGGAAACCGTGTCGCGGCTGTCTACCGGTTCTTCGAGGAAGTCGAAGACGACCACCCGGAAAGGGCCGGGCGGTGGCGGCGGCTGCTCAACTACATCGCCGCCGGACGAGTCGTCCTTGTCGGCGATTTCGTCGGTGACGTGTTCGCCAACAAGACGTTGCTGGCGATGCTCTCCGAGGCCGCCGACAACGGCACCGTTCCGAACGCGGCCGATGTTCGCAACGTTCTGCCCTGGACTCGCCTCCTGGCGGACGGACGAACCACCCGCGACGGCGCGCCAATCGACCTCCTCGACCATTGTTCGCGGCACCGGGACGGCCTCGTCCTTAAACCGGTCGACGGATACGGCGGCGCGGACGTCGCCTTTGGCGCGACGATGGCGGAGTCGGAATGGGCGCGGAGCATCGACCGCGCGCTCGATGACGACCGCCTCTGGGCGGTGCAGCGTTTCGTCCCATCGGAGACGGAACGCCTCACCTCCTTCCAGGGCGGGCGAATGCGAGCGGCGCCCGCGCGTTCCGTCACCGGCGCCTTCTTCGTCGGCCGCCGTTTCGCGGGCGGGATACGCCGTTGGGCGACGAGCGAACTGAACGTCAATCCCGTGTGCGGTTCCGGAGAGGGGAGCGTCTTTGTCCGATGACGTCCGCGACACAGGACTGAAAGGGCGGCGCGTGCTCGTGACCGGCGCGTCCACCGGAATCGGTGAGGCGATCGCGCGGGACCTCGCGGGGCGCGGCGCGCACGTCGCCGTGCTGGCGCGGCGGGCCCGTCCCCTCGAAGCACTGGCCTGCGAGATCGGCGGCGTCCCCGTCCAGGCCGATCTCAAGGACCCCGACGCCGCCGCCGACGGGGTGGCCGCTGCCGCCTCCGGGCTGGGCGGCGGCCTGGACGCGCTGGTCAACAACGCCGGGACGTTCCGCCTCGGCTACGTCACCGACGGGCTCACCTCGGACTGGCAGGACATGGTGGAGGTGAACATCCTCGGCCTGCTCGCCGTGACCCGGGCGGCCGTCCCGCACCTGGCGCGGAGCCCGCGCGGCCAGATCGTCAACATCGGGTCGATGAGCGGCCGCCGCGTGTCCCATCCGGCGAGCGGCGTGTACGCGGGGACGAAGCACGCCGTCCACGCCATGAGCGAGGCGATCCGCTGCGAACTGCACGACAAGGGCATAAGGGTCACCGTCATCGCGCCGGGCCTGGTCAGGACGAACCACGGCGGCTACATCACCGACCCCGCCCTCCGCGCGGACGCCGAACGCGACCAGCGGGAGGAGGGACTCGACCCCCGCGACGTCGCCGCCCAGGTGCGCCACGTGCTGTGCACCCCGCCGGACGTCCACCTCACCGAGATCGCAATGTTCTCCGCGCGTCAGTATCCGAGCTGAGCCTCGCGTTCCAGCATGTCGGCGGCGGCGCGGATGCGGAGGCGATGGTACGCCTCGTTCAGTTTCAGCAGCGAGTGCGTCGTGCAGTGGGGCGTTAGGAAGTGCTGTGCGAGCCGCGTTCGGTGCGCTTGCCATTCCTGGCGGGGGTCCGGGCGTAGGCGGGTGGAGATGGGGAGTACCGCGTCGTCGGACGGCTGGGGCGGGAGGGCGTCGGCCCAGCGTTCAGCGGCGTCGAGCGAGTGAAGGGCGTCTGCCTCGGTGCTGGGCGGGCGTGTGGTCCAAGCGACTGCGCGGGTTCGGACGTCTAGCGCCACGGTGCTGTACGCGGCTTCGGCGATCAACAGGAAGGCGCGGGCGGGCAGTGCCTCGCAGGCGAGCATCGTCAGGGCCGGGTCGCCGCCGTCCGGGCGCGGCTCGGTGACGGGCAGGACGGTGACGGCGGGCCGCCCGCCCCACACCGGCAAGCCGCGCAGATACTCCTCGGCATCGTCCGCGCCTGCGCCGCACGTCGGGCAGCGCAGCACCCTTGCGACCAGCGGCGTCATCTCGCGCGAGCGGAGGAAGAAGACCGCCGCCTCGCGCCGCGCCATACGCTCGACGACCGCCGTCACACCGGACACGCGGCCCCGCTGTGGTCGGACGACCCGCGAGCGCACCCCGCCGCGCAGATCGCCGCGTACGCCGCGCGGGCGTCCGCCGCCGGACGGGCCCGAAGCCCCGAGTCGATCCACGATTCCAGCGCCGCCGTCCGCAGCGCAGCCCGGACGGGTCCGTCCGCCACCGGGCGAGCCCCGGAACGCGCGAGGTCCGCACCGAGCAGGTAACCGGCGGCCCAGACCTCGGTCGCTTCCGCGACCGTGACGCCGCCCGCGACAAGGCCGCTGGAAAGGAAATCCGCGAAACCGTCGAGTATCGTGTCCGGATCGAAGCCCGCGACACCGCACCAGTCGTGCCAATACCAGCCGTACGGGTGGGAGACGTATTCGTCCGCGCCCGGACGCACGAACCTGATCAGGCAGCGGGACCCGCGCAATTCCACGGTGAATTCGTGCGGCCCGCCGGTGAACCCGGCCTCATCCGGCGAGTCGGCCCAGTGCCCTGGCGGCAGGCGCAGACCAGGGGCCAGGACGGTCCCGTGCCGCGAGCCGTCCAGGTCGTTGCCCGCCAGGCTCGGATGGTCGGTGTGGTCGACAAGATGCGGGATCGTCGCGGTCATGGGCAGGCCGCGCCGGTTGCGGAAGTCGATGATCGCCTCGTCGTCGTCCCCCCAGAACGCGTCGTCGGGCAGCCGGGACAGGTGCTCGGCCAACGCCCGCGCCTCCCGGACGGGCAGCACCAATCCCAATGTCGGCGTCCACTCATAACGAGAAAGCGGCGCCCAGGCGCGTCCCGCCATAGCGGCCTTGCGCGTCAAATAGGAATTGTGCGGGCTGTTCCAATTGACGCACAACGCCAGCCCGAAGCCGGGACGATGCGCGATGGCCTCGGTCAGTTCTCTGGCGAAGCCGGGGACCGGCACGACGTCGTCCTGCAGAACGAGGTGGTGGGTGGCGTCGGCGGTGATCGACGCCCAGGCGCGCTTGGCCGTCCGCAACGCGCTGGGCGGGCCGCCGGGGCGGGGGTCCTCGATGACCCTCGGGGCCAGCGGGGCGCACGACCTCAGCAGTCCGGGCAGCAGCGCGGCCCGGCGCGGATGATGCATGATCACCGCGCTGAGCCGGACGGTCATCGCGCCATCCGCCACGCGGCCTCGTGGCCGAGGAGCGCCGTCCACCGCCGCGCGTCGGCGGGGCCGAGCCCGAGCGCCGGGAGCTGGCTGCGGTACGCCCTGACGGCACCCGCCTTCCGCTCCCGCTCGTCGGCCGTGAGCCGGACGGCCCGCCCGACCAGCGCGTCCGGGTCGACGCCGGTGCACACCAGCTCATCGATGACCCACCGGTCGGGATCGAGGTACTCGGCGGGCTCAGCGCCGGTGACCCAGGTCGGCCAGCCGTGCACGATCGTGTAGGGGAGGTCGGCGTAGAGGTGGACCGGCGTGGCGCGGTCACCGGCGGCGTCCAGCGCGGCGAGGACGGCCCGCCGCAGCGCGACGTGGTCGGGGTGGCCGCCGATACCGGCCGGGATCCAGATCTCGGCCGCGCCCGCGATCTCGGGCCGGAGGCGGTCGGCCAGCCGTCCGAGGTCGAGCTCGCCGGTGCGGAACTCGTCCTCCGGCTCGTCGAGGCGACGCCGAGCACAGCCCAGCGCGGACATGGCCGCGTCGTCCTCGGCCAGCCGCTCCCGGTGCCGCTCCGCGGCCGAGCGCGCCCGGGTCAGCCGTCCCCATTCGGTGTGCTCGACGCTCCCCGGCGGCGCGCCCGCGAACACCGTCACGACCTCCGCGTGCGGGCGCGTGAGCTGCACGGACGCCGACAGGACGGCGTCGTCGAGGTGGGGGGAGAACACCCGCACCGCCCCTTCGGCGGCGGCCACGGCTAGGCGCCTTCCGGGGTCGGCAGGCCGCCGAGCAGGGACCCGGTGGCGCGCGTGTGCGGATGGTCCGCGCCGAGCACGCGGCGGCGGCGCCGCAGGACGTCGGCGAGGAGCGCGTGGGCGGCGGTGGCGTCGCCGGTCACCGCGGTCCAGCGGGCCAGTTCGTGGCCGGTCGTGAGCGTGCGCGGGTGATCAGGGCCCTGGACGTCCCGGCGGATCGGCAGCAGCTCTTCGAGGAGGGCGCGGCCGGTCGCCGGGTCCCCGGCCTCGGCCGTCCAGCGGGCCAGTTCGTGCCGGGTGGTGAGCACGCTCGCGTTGCGCGGCCCCCACGCCGCCTCGCGGAGGGGCAGGAGCTCGCGGAACAGCGCGACCGCCTCGCCGGGGCGGCCGACGAGGCCCGTCCGGCGGGCGATCTCGTGCCGGGTGGTGAGCGCGTCGGGATGCTCGGCGCCGTGCAGCCGGACGCGGACGGCGAGGAGCGCGTCCAGCGTTTCGAGGGCGGTCTCGTGGCCGCCCGCCTCGCCCGTCCAGTAGGCGAGCCGGTGCCGCGTGGTGAGGGTGTCGGGGTGCTCCGCGCCGAGGACCCGCGCCCGGACGGGCAGGAGGTCGCGGCACCGGTCGGCCGCGCCCGCGAAGTCGCCGCATTCGCCGGTCCAGAAGGAGAGGTTCTGGCGGCAATGGAGCGTGTTCGGATGTTCCGGGCCCGCGACCCTTTCCCACTCGGGCAGATATTCCCGGAAAGCGCGCAGCGCGTATTGCGGGTCGCCCGCCTCCCCGATCCAGTGCGCGTGGAAGTCGCGGGTGGTCAGCGTCTCGATATGGGCGTGGCCGTAGTGGTCGGCAAAGCGCGGGAGCAACGTTCCGAGGAGGGCGATCGCGCGGGACGTATCGCCCCCGTCGCCGAGCCGGTCGGCGTGCTCTCTCCGCTGCCGCAGTTCCCGATCACCTAATGATTCGGCGGTTGTCAAGAAGCACCTTCTCGGGGGGCCGTACAACTGCTGATGATCTTACACAACAATGGACCGGGACAGCGGCGCGTCGCCGCGGCCGGGCGGTCGCGCGCTGTACCGTCGTCCTGCCGGGCGAAGGGGCCGCCGCGCCGACCTCGTCCCGGACGTGGAGCCCAGGCACAGGTGGCGACCGGGGGTTGGCTCGTGCGTGCGTCCGAAATGCGACGACCCGTCGCGCCGTCCGCCGAGCCGGGCGCGGGCCGGTGGCGGCGGGTCGCCGCGCCCCTCGCGCTGGCCGCCGCGCTGGCGGTGTGGACCCTCCTCGTCCTGGTGGGAGGCCCGGTCATCCACCTGGACGTGACGATCAGGGACGCCGTCGTGCACGCCACCGCGGACGGAGGATGGCCCACTCCGACGCGCGCGGCCCGCGAGTACGCCGAGGTCGGCGACCCGCTCGCGGCCGGGACGGTACTGGCCCTCGTCGCCCTCGTCCTGGCGTTCCTCCGGCGCGACGTCCGGCCGATGCTCTACGCCGTGGCGGCCGTGTCGCTGCTGGTCGTCACGGTGCTGATTCCCAAACTGCTCTACCACCGGACGGGCCCCAATCCCGCCGATCCGGGAAACAGCGGGACCGGGTTCTACCCGTCCGGCCACACCACCACATTCCTCACCCTTTACGGGACCGCGCTGATCCTCGCCGCCTGGCCGCTGACGCGCTGGAAACTGTCCGCGATCGGAGCCGTCATCGCCGTCGCGGCGGGCTCGTACGGAACGGCGTTGGTGTGGTGCAACTACCACTGGACGAGCGACGTGATCGGCGGCTGGCTGCTGGGCCCCCTCATCCTGTGGACGGTATTCGCCGTGAAAACCACCGCCCGCGTGATCGACCGGCTCGCCGAATTCACCGAACGCGCGAAACCGCCGAAACGCTGACTCGGCCCACCTACGTGGCGGAGCGGCGCGGGGACTTCAACCCGAGGTGGATGCGGTACCGGTCGGCCCGGTAGGTGGAGAAGGCGACCTCGGCGCAGATCCCGCGGCTGTACGTCCGCTGCCGCAGGAAGAACACGGCGGCGCCCGGCGCGACGCCGAGCGGCGTGGCGTCCTCGCGCCCGGCCGGGCCCGCCTCGATCGTCTGGTCGCCCTCGTCCATGACGATCCCGAACTCGGTCTCCAGCACCTTGAACAGGGAGCCGCCGGGCGCGCGGCGCTCGAACAGGTCCGGCCCGAGGGACGCCGGGACATGAGAGCGTTCCACCGCCATGGGCTCGCCGTCCGCGAGCCGCAGCCGCTCCAGCACGTGCACGGACAGCCCGGGCGCCGCGCCGAAGTACCCGGCGAGGCGCGCGTCGGCCTCGATCGTCCGGGCGCGGAGGTCGACGCAGCCGGGCGCCATGCCGAGGGCGCGCATGTCCTCGGTGAAGGACACCAGCTCCTTCGGCATCCACACCTTCGGCCGCGCCACGAACATGCCCTTCCCCTGGACGCGGCGGAGGCGCTCCTCGGCGACGAGCTGGTCGACGGCCTGCCGGACGGTCGCCCGCGACAGCCCGAACCTGCGGCAGAGGTCGCGCTCGGACGGGACGGGCGCCCCCACCGGCAGCCGGTCGTTCTCGATCATGTCCAGCAGGATGGCGCGGAGCTGGAGGTACTTCGGCACGGGCCCGGAGGGATCGATCACCCTTCATGCATATCCGATCATCGTCCGATCCGGCGGCGATGAGCCGATCACCAGGGCACGTGCCCGCGGTCGTTGAAGAAGCCGCCGGTCTGGACCGCGTCCGCGGACGCGGCCAGGTCCACGATGATCCGGGCGCCCTCCTCGACGGTCCGGGCGCCGCGGTGGCCGGTGAGGTCGGTGGCGGTGTAGCCGGGCGTCGCCGAGTTGATCGCGATGTGCGCGAGGTCCGGGTCCCTGGCGAAGGCGCGGGCGTACTGCACGGTCAGCATGTTCAGCGCGGCCTTCGACGCCGCGTACGCCATCCGCCGGTCGGCGTCGCCGCCGAAGTCGGCGCCGCCGCTCGTCAGCCCCATCGACGCCGTCGTGCTGGACACGTTGACGATCCGCGGCGCGGCCGACGCGCGCAGCAGCGGCAGCATCGCGTGGACGAGCGTGACGACGCCGAACACGTTGACCTCGAAGGTCTCGCGCAGCTCGGCCGCCGTGGTGTCGGCGGGGAGCCGGTCGACGACGGTTCCGGCGTTGTTGACCAGCACGTCGAGGCGTCCGTGGTCGCGGCGCAGCCGGTCCGCCACCGCCTCGACGTCGGCGGCGTCGGTGACGTCGAGGCGCACCGGGACGGCCGTCCCGGCGCCGCCGAGGTCATCGGCCGCCGCCGCGCCGCGGTCCGGGTCGCGGCTGCCCATGAACACCGTCATCCCGCAGCCGAGGAGCTGCCGGGACGTCTCCTTGCCGAGCCCCTTGTTCGCGCCGGTCACGAGCGCCACCTGCCGGTCGGCCATGCTTCGCCCCTTCCTCCGTTGATGTTACGACCTGCATCTCAATATACAAGCTGTATCATGACTGGATGGTGAGGGAAACGGGACTGCGGGCCGCGAACGTGCAGCGGACGAGGCGCGGGATCCTCGACGCGGCCCGGCGGCACCTCGTCGCGTCCGGCTACCACCGGCTCAGCCTGGAGGACGTCGCCGCCGACGCGGGCGTCACCCGGGTCACCATCTACCGGCACTTCGAGTCCAAGCTCGGCCTGCTCGACGCCGTCGGCGAGGACCTCGCGCAGCGGTCGGGGCTGGTCGCCGGGATGCGGGAGGCCGCCGGGATCGGCGACCCGGCCGCCGCCTTCACCGCGATGGTCGGCGAGCTGTGCCGGTTTTGGGGCACCGACCCGGAGCTGCTCCGGCGGCTGATCAGCCTCTCCGCCGTCGATCCCGAGGCGCATCAGGTCGTCGCCGGACGGGAGGACTGGCGGCTGCGCCGGATCGGCGGGTTCGTGCGGCGGCTGGCGGACGCCGGACGGCTCCAGGAGCCGTTCGGCGTCCGCCAGGCCACGGTCGTCGTCGGGACGGTCACCGGCTTCCCGGCCTGCGACGAGATCGCCACCCGGCTCCGCGCCGACCTGACCGGGCTGGGCCGGACGCTGCTGCCCCTGCTCGGCAGCGTCGTCCGGCTCGACTGACCTCGGTCAGGCGACGGGCGCGACCGTCTCGGCCGGGGCCGCCACGGTCGGCGGGGCGTCGCGCGGAGCGCGCAGGCCGGTCGCGACGACGACCGCGCCGAGCGCCGCCGCCACGACGGGGACGATCAGCGCGGCGCGCAGGCCGTCCATCCCCGATCCGGCGGCGACGCTGACGGCGGTGACGGCGGACAGGCCGAGCGCCGTCCCGAACTGGACGGACGTGTAGAGCAGGCCGCCCGCGAGCCCGTGCTCGTCCGGCGCGACGCCGTCCGTGGCCGCCATGGTGAGCGGCCCGTAGGCGAGGGCGAAGGACACGCCGAGCAGGACCAGCGACGGGAGCATGGCGGCGTAGGTCCAGTCCGTCCCGACCGGGAGGAACAGCGCGTACGCGACGGCCGCGAGCACGACCCCGCCGAACAGCACCCGGACGTTGCCGAACCGGTCCACCAGGCGCGGCGTCAGGACGGGCGCGAGCACGGTGTCGACGCCGATCACCAGCATGGCGAGGCCGGTCTCCAGCGTGCTCCAGCCCCGCAGTTCCTGGAAGTACAGCGTGACCAGGAACTGGAATCCCGCGAACGCGGCCAGGAAGAGCAGCGCGGCGACGTTCACCCGCACCAGCGGCGCCGACCGCAGGACCCCGAGCCGCACCAGCGGCGACGACGACCGCCGTTCGACCACCACGAACAGCCCCAGCAGCACCAGACCGGCGGCGAACACGACGACGGTCAACCAGATCTCCTCACCGGGATGCTCCAGCCGGACGACGCCGTACGCCAGCGAAAGCATCGCCCCCGTGATGCTGAACGCGCCCGCCAGGTCGAACCCGCCCTGCGGACGCTCGCCCCCGGTGTCGCGGACGACGGCCAGCGCCGCCGCCAGGATCAGCGCCGACAACACGACCGGCGCGAAGAACACCCACCGCCATCCGGCGGAGGCGAGCACTCCGCCCGCGACGACGCCGAGCGAGAAGCCGCCCGCCGCCGTCCCGGCGTAGAAGCCGAGCGCCTTCGTGCGCAGCGGCCCCGCCGGGAAGTTGGACGTGACCAGCGCCAGCCCGGCGGGCGCCATGAACGCGGCGGCGACGCCCGTGGCGAACCGGGCGAGGAGCAGCGTCCAGCCCTCGGTGGCGAGCCCGCCGAGGCCGGAGAACACGAGGAAGACGGCCAGCGACGAGACGAACACCCGGCGGTGCCCGAGCAGGTCGGCGGCCCGCCCGCCGAGCAGCATGAACCCGCCGTAGCCGAGGACGTAGGCGCTGACGACGCCGGAGAGCGTCCCGGTCGACAGCCCGAGGTCGGCGCGGATCGACGGCAGCGCCACGTTCAGCATCGCCACGTCGATCCCCTCCAGGAAGATCGCGCCGCACAGCACCAGGAGCACGGCCCGCGCGCGTCCCGTCAGGCGGACGGGCCCGTCCGCGGACCCGGTCACGGAATCAGACATGGCGCCCTTTCGCGGAGGGAGCCGTCCGGGGTGGTTCCCCGAATGTCGGTCGGTTCCCTCTTGTAACCGACAGCATCGTCGGACACCATTGGTGAGCATGGAAGACGGAACTTCGGAGTCCCTCGGTAACCCCTGTGATACCGGCCTTGACGACGACGTCGTCCAGTGGGACCAGCGGGCCGACTGCGAGGTCCGGCAGATCCTCGACCGCGTCGCCGACAAGTGGTCGCTTCTCGTGATCGCGCTGCTCGACAAGCGGAGCCTGCGCTTCACCGAGCTGCGCCGCGCGATCGACGGCGTCAGCCAGCGGATGCTGACCCGCACGCTGCGCCATCTCGAACGCGACGGGCTGGTGAGCCGGACGGTGCACCCGACCGTCCCGCCCCGCGTCGACTACGCGCTCACGCCGATGGGCGCGACCCTGCACAGCACCATCCGCGCCCTGGTCGGGTGGACGGAGGAGCACCAGAGCGCCATCGCCGCCGCCCGCACCGCCTACGACCTGCGCGCCGCCGCCGAACGGGAGGCCGCCGAGCGCGAGGCGGCCGAACGCGACGCCGTCGCCCGCGCCGCCCTCCCCGTCCGGGCCTGACGGCGCGCGGATCCGACGGCGCCACCGGCGGCGACCGGGCCGGTCGCGGCCGGTGGCGGTGGGACCCGTGCGGGTCAGGCCACGGCGCGGGGAAGGAAGCCGCGGATGAGGGCGGCGATCTCGGGGCCGTGGGTCTCGAGGGCGAAGTGCCCGGCGTCGAGGAGGTGGAGCTCGGCGTCCGGAAGGTCGCGGGTGTAGGCGCGGGCGCCCTCGACGCCGAAGATCTCGTCGTTGCGTCCCCAGGCGATCAGCGTGGGCGGACGGTGCGTCCGGAAGTACTCCTGGAAGGCCGGGTAGGAGGCGATGTTGGTCTGGTACAGCCAGAACAGCTGGACCTGGATCTCCTTGTTGCCCGGACGGTTCAGGTAGCTCATGTCGAGCGTCCAGGAGTCGGGCGACACGCGGTCCAGGCGGTCGGCGGGGACGCCGTGCGTGTACTGCCAGTGGATCGCCTCCAGGCCCAGCGACGAGGCGACGGTCGGCTCGTGGGTCTCGCGGTCCTTGTAGTACTCGAAGAGGCCGTCCCAGAAGGGCGTGAACCCGTCCTCGTAGGCGTTCCCGTTCTGCGTGACGATCGCGGTGATCCGCTCCGGGTTGCGGCTGGCGATGCGCAGCCCGATCGGCGCGCCGTAGTCCTGGATGTAGATGGCGAAGCGGTCGAGCCTCAGCGCGTCGAGCAGCCCGAGGGTGACCTCGGCGAGGCTGTCGAAGCTGTAGTCGAACTCGTCCAGGGAGGGCATCGCCGACTGGCCGAAGCCGATGTAGTCGGGCGCGACGAGGTAGAAGTCGTCGGCCAGGTCGCGCAGCAGGTCGCGGAACATCGCCGAGCTGGTGGGAAACCCGTGCAACAGCACCAGGACGGGCTTGGCCGGGTCTCCGGCCTCCCGGTAGAAGACGTCGAGCCCGTTGACCCGCACCGTGTGATGACGGACGACCATCATTGCCCCTAACCGTTGAAACGAATAACGACAGTCAGAGTTAGCCAGGTTCGCGCCTAACTTGTCAAGCTCGTCTTGCCGGTTAGCATGGAGCCATGGCGCATCGACCACTGACCGGCGAACCCCTCCCGCTGGACCTCGTCAACACGCGATGGCCCAGCGGCGACGCGATGCTGGACGAGTTCGACGAGCCCGGCGCGCTCGCCGCCTGGCTGCGCGAACACGACCTGCCGCCGGGCGGCGCCGACGGCGATCCGGAGCGCTACCTCGCGCCCCTCCGGGCGGCACGGACGGCGATCCGCCGCTCCCTGGACGACGGCGTCGACGACGGGGTCAACGCCGTCCTGGCCCACGGCACGCTGCGCCTCTCCCTGGAGGACGGCGCGCCGGCCGAGCACCCCGTCCTGGACGACGAGGCGTGGCGTCCGGCCTGGCTCGCGGCCCGCGCCCACCTCGACCTGATCGCCGCCGCTCCCCCGGACCGGCTGCGCCGCTGCGCCGGGGACGGCTGCATCCTGTGGTTCCTCGACACGTCCCGCAACGGCCGCCGCCGCTGGTGCTCGATGACCGCCTGCGGCAACCGCGCCAAGGCCAGGGCCCACTACGCCCGCACCACCACCCGCGGCTAGCCGCCGGATTTAGTTGAACTAACGTACAAGTAGTACGTTGGTTCAACTATCTATTCGACGGGGGCGGGACGGGCATGGCACAGCGAGGGCGCGCCGGGTGGCGCGAGTGGACCGGGCTCGCGCTGCTGGCGCTGCCGACCATGCTGCTGGGACTCGACGTGACGGCGCTCTACCTCGTCGTCCCGAACCTGGCGGCGGACCTGCGCCCGTCCGCGACGGAGACGCTGTGGATCATGGACGCCTACGGCTTCCTCATCGCGGGCTTCCTGATCACGATGGGGACGCTGGGCGACCGCGTCGGGCGGCGCCGGCTGCTGATGATCGGGGTGGCGGCGTTCGGCGCGGCCTCGGTCTTCGCGGCCTTCGCCCCGAGCGCCGGTTGGCTGATCGTCGCGCGGGCCCTGCTGGGTGTGGCGGGCGCGACGCTCATGCCGTCGACGCTGTCGCTGATCAGCAACATGTTCGGGGACGTCCGGCAGCGGGCGCTGGCGATCGGCGTGTGGGCGACGATGTTCGCCCTCGGGATGGCGGCGGGCCCGGTCGCGGGCGGCGCGATGGTCGCCGGTTTCTGGTGGGGCGCGGTCTTCCTCGTCGCCGTGCCGGTGGCCGCGCTGGTCCTGGCCGGTGCGCCGGTGCTGCTGCCGGAGTACCGGTCGGCCACCGGACGTCTTGACCCGCTGAGCGTCGGGCTCTCCCTCGCGGCGATGCTGCCGATCGTCTACGCGATCAAGCACGCTGCCGCCGAGGGCGTCGACGTCCGGGCTCTGGCGGCGATCCTCGTCGGCGGTGGGGCGGGGGTCGTGTTCGTCCGTCGCCAACTGCGGCTGCGCGAACCGCTGCTGGACATGAAGCTCTTCACCGGCCGGGCCTTCTCCGCGGCACTGTCCGTCCTGCTGGTCGGCCTGGTCGGTTTCGGCGGGGTGATGTTCCTGGTCACCCAGTACCTGCAGCTCGTCGACGGCCTCTCGCCGACGGCGGCCGGGCTGTGGATGGGGCCGCCCGCGCTGGCCATGCTCGTCGGCGCGATCGGCGCCCCGCTCGTGGCCGGACGCGTGTCGCCCGGCGTCGTCATGTCGGGCACCTTGGCGGTGTCGCTGACCGGATACGTCCTGCTCACCCTCGCGGGGACGGACGACAGGACGAGCGTGGTCGCCGGGTTCGCGTTCATCTACCTCGGGCTCGGGGTCATCGCCGCGCTCGGTACCGACATCGTGGTGGGCGCGGCACCGGCGGAGAAGTCGGGAGCGGCGGCGGCGCTCTCCGAGGCCGTGCAGGAACTCGGCGTCGCGGCAGGCGTCGCGCTCCTGGGAAGCCTCACCACCGTGATCTACCGGAGGGGGGTCGAGGCGCCGTCCGGGCTGTCCGCGTCCGAGGCCGACGCCTATGGCGACAGCCTCTCCGGGGCCTCGTCCCTCGACGCCCGGTTGCCGGAGGAGGCTCTCGACCAGGCGCGAGCCGCGTTCACCAGCGGGCTCAACACCGCCGCCGCGGTGGCGGGCGTCGCCATGGCGGCCGCTTCGGTGGCCTGCTTCGCGACGCTGCGCCACCTCCGGCCGCTCGGCGAGGCCGACCCCGAGGCGGAGCCGGTAGCCTCGACGGTCGGGGGCGGAGACGACTGGTGAGCGGGGATGACGGCTGAACAGGGCACTGCCGGGCAGGGCACCGTCGATAGGCGCAGGCTGCGCGGCGAGCGCCGCCGGGCGCAGATCATCGAGGCGACGCTCGCGATCGTCCGCCGCGACGGCGCCACCGGTGTCACCCACCGCGCCGTCGCCAAGGAGGCGGGGATCACCACCAGCCTGACCCTCTACTACTTCGCGACCCTGGACGACCTGCTGGTCGCCGCCCTGACCAGCGTCACGGACGAGTACACCACCCGCATTCGTCGGCTCATCGAGTCCGGCGACGACCCGCTCGACGGCCTCGCCCGGCTCATCGCCGAATCCGCCGGGCCGGGGCGGGAGCGCGCACTCGCCGAACGGGAGCTGTCCACCCTGGCCGCCCGCCGTCCCGCCCTGCGACCGGTCGCCCGGCGCTGGCGCGACAACGTCGCGGAACTCGCCCGCACGCAGACGGACGACCCCGGCGCCGTCGAAGCCTTCGTCGCCCTGTCCGACGGCCTGTGCACGGCCATCCTCCTCAACGAGGAGGACGCCGACCCGGACCGCGTCCGCGCCGTCCTCGGCAGAGTGCTGGAGCAGGCCCGCCGATAGCCCGTCCGGCGCGTGTTCGCCGATCTTTCTTCCCGAGGTGACGCACGACCCGCCCTGACGCCAGTAAAGTGTCCTGTTTTTGTCAGTCGGGGTGGGACCGAGGTGAATGCGGATGAGCGCGTCGATCCAGCGGGACACGGGCTCAGGTATGCGGCGATGGCTGCTGCAGGGGCTGCACCGTCCCGGCCGGAAGGCGGGCCCGCACCGCCGGCCGAGCCACGAGGATGCGCCGCACAAGCAGCACGCCTGGTGGCAGGTCATGTGCCTGACCGGCGTCGACTACTTCTCCACCCTCGGCTACCAGCCGGGGATCGCGGCGCTCGCGGCCGGGGCGCTCAGCCCGATCGCGACGCTGCTGCTCGTCGCGCTGACGCTGTTCGGCGCGCTGCCGGTGTACCGGTCGGTCGCGGGGCAGAGCCCGTACGGGCTCGGCTCGCTGTCGATGCTGGAACGGCTGCTGCCCGGCTGGCGCGGGAAGCTGCTCGTGCTGTTCCTGCTCGGGTTCGTCGCCACCGCGTTCATCGTCACCATCACCCTGTCGGCGGCGGACGCGACGGCGCACCTGCTGCACAACCCGTTCGTCCCGGACGCGATGGCGGGCTGGCAGATCCCCGTCACGCTGGTCCTGATCGCCGCGCTCGGCGGCGTCTTCCTGGTGGGCTTCAGCGAGGCGATCTCCATCGCCGTGGTGCTGGTCGCGGTCTACCTCGCGCTGAACATCGTCGTGGTCGGGACGGCCCTCGCCAAGGTCGCCGGGGACACCTCGCTCGTCGGCGACTGGACGGACGTCCTCACCACCGAGCACTCCAGCCCCATCGCGATGATCGCCGTCTCGCTGTTCGTGATGCCGAAACTCGCCCTCGGCCTCTCCGGGTTCGAGACCGGAGTGGCCGTGATGCCGCTGGTCAAGGGCGGTCTCGAACAGCGCATCCGGGGCGCGCGCAAGCTGCTGACCACGGCGGCGGCCCTGATGAGCGTGTTCCTGATCACGTCCAGCTTCGCGACGACCGTGCTGATCCCGAAGAAGGAGTTCGAGGACGGCGGCAAGGCCAACGGCCGGGCGCTCGCCTACCTCGCGCACGAGAACCTCGGCGACTGGTTCGGCACCGTCTACGACATCAGCACGATCGCGATCCTGTGGTTCGCCGGGGCGTCCGCCATGGCCGGGCTGATCAACATCGTGCCGCGCTACCTGCCCCGCTACGGGATGGCGCCGGACTGGGCGCGCGCGACGCGGCCGCTCGTCCTCATCTTCACCGGCGTCTCCTTCGCGATCACGCTGCTGTTCCGCGCGGAGGTCGAGGCGCAGGGCGGCGCGTACGCGACCGGGGTGCTGGCGCTGATCCTGTCCGCCGCGGTCGCCGCGACGCTCGCGGCCTGGCGGCGCGGACGGCGCCGTGTCGGCGTCGGGTTCGGCGTGGTGACGGCGATCCTCGTGTACGCGACCGTCGCGAACGTCATCGAGCGGCCGGACGGCGTGGTGATCGCCGTCCTGTTCTGCGTCGCCATCGTCGTGACGTCGCTGATCTCCCGCGCGACCCGCTCCACCGAGCTGCGCATCACCGGCGTCGAGCTCGACGAGACCGCCCGCCGGTTCCTGGACGAGACCCGCGACCTGCACGTCATCGCCAACGAGCCGGACGAGCGCGACGAGCGCGAGTACCGCGACAAGGCGGACGAGGCGTGGGCGCTGCACCGGCTCCGCGCCGACGAGGGCCTGCTGTTCCTGGAGATGACCGTCTCGGACGCCTCCGAGTTCGAGTCGACCGTCCGCGTCGTCGGCGAGGAGCGGCACGGCTACCGGATCCTGCGCGCCGAGAGCCCGAGCATCGCCAACGCCATCGCCGCGATCCTGCTGCACGTCCAGGACGAGACCGGCAAGCCGGCGCACGTCTACTTCCACTGGGTGGAGGGCAACCCGGTGGGGGCGCTGCTGCGCTACCTCGTCTTCGGCGGCGGCGACATCCCGCCCCTCACCCGCGAGATCCTCCGCCAGGCCGAGCCGGACGTCGAACGGCGCCCGGTCGTCCACGTCGGCTGAACCACGTCGGCTAGGCCGCGCTGGCTGGGCCGCGCCGGGCTCAGCCGCGCGGGCCGCCGCCGGACCGCGAGATGATCCACTCGGTGGTGCGGCGGACGCGGACGATCCGGCGCCGCAACCGCGTCCGTTCGGGCGCGCCCGCCCGAGGCCGCCGGTCCCCGCCTCGCGGCCGTCCGGCCGCCGTGCCCGGCCCGGTGCTCGTCCCAGCGCTCGCTCCAGTGCTCGTCCCGGTGCTCGGCATCATGCTCCGCGCCGCCGCGGCGAGCAGGGACGCCGCCTCGGCCAGCTCGGCCAGTTCGCGCTCCTCCTCGCGGGGCCCGGACGCCCGCAGCACCCGGACGCAGGCCCCTTCGACCTCGGCCATCCGCGCGCCCAACCGCAGCAGCCCCTGGTCGCTCATCGTCGTCTCGCCCCCGTGCGTCGTGGCGTATCTCCTTCGTCTGCGCCTCTGTCTCAAGGATGCTCCGCGGGCGCGCGGGGTTCGACTCATTTCCCGACACCCTGTCGTTAGGGATGTCGTAAGGCGAGCGGCGCCGCCCGTCCGCCCGGATCTGCTACTACATTTGTGGCAGAAAGCCGACGAGCGAAGGATGACACATGCCTTTCTGGGACAAGCTGCGTGAGTCCACCCAGACCATGCAGACTCAGCTCCTCAGCAAGAAGAACGAGCTCAAGAGCGGTGCGTTCCGCGACGCGAGCATGGCGATGTGCGCGCTGGTCGCCGCCGCCGACGGCAGCGTCGACCCGGCCGAGCGGCAGCGCACCGCGTCGCTGATCGCCTCCAACGAGGTGCTGCAGAACTTCCCGGCCGACGACCTGCAGCGCCGCTTCAACGACTACGTCTCCAAGCTGACCGCCGACTTCGACTTCGGCAAGGTGTCGGTGCTCCAGGACATCGGCAAGACCAAGAAGAAGCCCGCCGAGGCACGCGCCGTCATCCAGATCGGCATCGTGATCGGCGGCGCGGACGGCCACTTCGACGACCAGGAGAAGGCCATCGTCCGCGAGGCGTGCTTCGCCGTCGGCCTCGACCCCGCCGAATTCGAGCTCTGACCCGGCCGGGCCGGGTCACCCGAAGGCGAGCAGCGACACCAGGCACGACACGAGGACGTGGTCGAGTTGCAGCGTCGTCGCGGTCAGCGTGCCGGTGACGACGCCGTTGCCCATGAACAGCAGCGGGCCGGTGACCGCGTTCTTCGCCGGGGCCGTGCCGCGCAGCGCCT
Organism: Actinomadura syzygii; assembly: GCF_008085905.1. Taxonomy (GTDB): domain Bacteria; phylum Actinomycetota; class Actinomycetes; order Streptosporangiales; family Streptosporangiaceae; genus Spirillospora; species Spirillospora syzygii. The sequence goes on from NZ_VSFF01000013.1 coordinate 127,016, forward strand.
CCACGCGCTGGACGACCCCCGAGTCGGCGAACGCGGCGCCCGGCCCGGCGGCCAGGGGCTGGGCCAGGGCCACCTTCGCGATCGTGCGGGCGACCAGGGTCCGGTCGCCGACGGCCTCGGCGGCGTCCTCGTCCGCCCAGCGCTCCACCGCGAGGCGCAGCCGCGCGCGCAGCGCCCCGAGCGGCGGCAGGACGGCCGCCGCGAGCAGCCCGGCCGCGAGGTAGCGGTGGTGCCGGTGCCGCAGGTGCGACGTCTCGTGCTGGAACACGACGTGCAGCTCCCGGGTCGTCAGCCTGCTCAGCAGCCCGCGGGAGAGGAGCACCCCGCCGTCCCGTCCCGGCACCGCGACGGCGATCGGGACGTCGGTCTCCAGCGGCTCCCCGGCCGCCGCCGTCCGCGCGGCGCGCAGCTCGCGCGTCCAGCGGACCGCCGTCCAGGCCGCCGCGCCCAGCCCGGCGAGCGTCAGGACGAACGCCGGGACGCCGACCAGGTCGGGCACCGGCCGGTCGTCCCCGAACAGCGCCCATTCGGGGACGTGCGCGGCGGCGGACGGCGCCAGCGACGCCGCGTAGTTGATCCCGACGAAGATCCCGGTGCCGAGCGCGGCCGTCGCCGCCATCGCCGCCGTCGTCGCGAGCAGCCGCGCCGACCAGGCCGGGTGCAGCGGCAGCGGCGCCCGGCCGAGCGCCGTTCCCAGCGTCAGCATGATCGTCAGGGGCAGGAAGGTGAACCAGGTCACCCGGCGTCCTCCGGCCGGTCGGCGACGTCGAGGAACTCGCGCAGCGCGCGCGCCTCGTCCGCGCTGAGCGACCGCGCGAACCGGCTCAGCACGCCGCCCGGGTCGCTGGCGTGGCGGAGCTGGTCGTGCATGCGTCCCGCGACGAGGGCCGACTCGTCCACGGCGAGCCGGTAGCGGTAGGACCGCCCGGACCGGGTGCGCGACACGAGCCTCTTCTCGTGCAGCCGGTGCAGGATCGTGTTCACCGTCGTGTAGGCGGGGTCGCCGTCGAGCCGCGCCACGATCTCGGCCGTGCTCGCGTGCCCGCCGAGCCCGGCCAGCGCGGCGAGGACCTCCGCCTCCAACTGCCCGAGCGGTCTGCGCGGCACCGGCCCACCTCCCTTTGACGGCCTGCGTCCGGCCTGCGTCCGGCTCAAGATAGACCACCGCTGAGGTCCCGTCAGCCCGGACGGCGGAGGGCGATCATGGCCATGTCGTCGATGCCCGCGGTCGGGAGGTGGCCGATCAGGCCGTCGCAGAAGGCGGCGAGCGGTAGCCCGGCGAGTTCGCCCGCCCGCTCGCGGAGCCGTCCGAGGCCGATGTTCAGGTTCTCGCCCGGCCGTTCGACCAGGCCGTCGGTGTAGAGCAGCAGGGTGTGGCGGGGCGGCAGGCCCAGCGTCGCGCTGCGAAAGGGCGGGTCGAAGAGGTCGCCGAGGCCGAGCAGGGGGTTGGTGCCGTCCTCCAGGAGGCGGGAGTCGCCGTCCGGGCCGACGAGGAGCGGCGGCGGGTGGCCCGCCGTGGCGTAGCTGAGGCGCGGCTCGCCCGGCTCGGGTTCCTCGATCTTGGCGAGGGCGCAGGTGGCCGTGCCGTCCGGGGTCAGCGTGGCCATGGCGATGTTCAGCCGCCGCAGGATCTCCCCGGGCGGGCCCTCGCGGTCAACGATCAGCCCCCGCAGGATGTTCCTGAGCTGGCTCATCGCGACCGCGGCGGCGAGGTCGTGCCCCGCCACGTCGCCGATCGCGAGGACGAGCGCGCCGTCCGGCAGGACGAACGAGTCGTACCAGTCGCCGCCCACCTCGGCGGTCGCGGGGCTCGGCCGGTAGCGGGCGACGATCTCGCGGTCGGGCACGGCGGGCGGCTCCGCGAGCAGGCTGTGCTGGAGGGCCAGCGCGACCTGGTGGGTGCGCTGGTACTGGATGGCGCTGCTCAGCGCGTCGTGGGCGTGGTCGAAGAGCTGGCCGAGCAGGGCGACGTCGTCCCCGCTGATCGGCTCGCGGTCGGCGGTGGCGGCGGCGGTCACGACGGCGGCGACCGTCCCGTCCACGGTCACCGGGAGCATGACGACGCTGTTCGCGCTCGCCTTGACGAGCCAGTCGCGGGTGGCCTCGGGCAGCAGGCCGCGCGGCGGCTCGCCGGGCGGGAAGGTCCGGTGCAGCGGGCGGCGGCGCCGGACCGTCCGGGTGAACTCGCTGTCGGCGGCGAACCACTCCTCGCCGGACGGCGGCTGGCGCGGCAGCCCGGCCCGCGCGGCGGTCGCGACGCGCTCGGCGACGACCGGCGCGCCGCCCCGCCGGTCGGTGAAGTCGGGCAGCAGGTGGACGCCGCACCCGTCGGCGATCGCCGGGACGAGGACGTCCGCGAGCGCGCCGAGCATCTCCCGCACCCCGGCGTGCTCGGCGGTCGCGACGGCGGCGCGCTCCAGCAGTTCCCTGCGGCGCTCCTGCCGCCAGCGCTGCTCGATGTCGACGCACGTCCCGACCCATTCGACGATGGCGCCGTCCTCGAAGACGGGCGCGGAGTGGATCTCGAAGTGCCGGTGGTCGCCGTCGACGGTGCGCAGCCGGTAGACGTACTCCCACGGGCGGGCGTCCTGGATGGCCGCGCGCCACGACCGGTAGGCGGGTTCGCGATCGTCCGGATGCAGCGCCCGCAGCCACCCCCGGCCCCGGAACTCCTCCCACGTCTGCCCGGTGACCCGCTCCCAGCCGGGGCTCGGCTCGATGGGCTCGCCCTCCGGGTTCGTCACCCAGACGATGTCCGCGCTGACCCGCAGGAGGCTCTGGAACCTGTGCAGGGCGCGGCGGTGCCGCTCGACCGTGTGGTCGGCCTGCTGGGCGGCCATCACGTGCCTGGTGACGTCCACGACCAGGATGAGGATGCCCGGCCTGTCGGTGGAGATCCTGGACAGGCTGAACGAGAAGAACCGCTCCTCGTACCCGCTGTCGGGGTAGTAGAGGCTGATCGGGGCCTCGGCGAGGCTGACCGGGAGGCCGGTGGACAGGACGCGGTCGAACAGGTCGAGGTAGTCCTCCTGGAGGAGGTCGCGGAACGTCTCGCGCATCGGCCGTCCGGGGGCCCGGTCCCCGAAACTCCTGCGGAACGCCTCGTTGGTGTAGGTGAGGGTGTGGTCCGGGCCGGTGGTGATGGCGACGCCGACCGGGGCGGGATCGAACAGCTCCGGCGCCTTGCCGTGGTACTCCTCCTTCCAGGCGTCGTCCATGCCGTCCCCTCGGTTGCCGGTTGCGCCTTCCCCTGCCCCTACCCTCACTAGCAGGGGACATGACCGTCCGTACGTCCGCCCATGGACAAACCGGGAGGCGGCGTCTTGTGCCGCCGCGGCATTGCCCGCCGCCGGGCCGAATCGTGAGGATCGGCGGCATGAGACGTTTCGCGGACCTCGCCGAGTTCGCCGCCGCGAAGGGCGAGCACCTCGGCCACAGCCCCTGGCGCAAGGTGACCCAGCACCGGATCGACCTGTTCGCCGAGGCGACCGGCGACCACCAGTGGATCCACGTGGACCCGGAGCGCGCGGCGGACGGCCCGTTCGGCGGCACCATCGCGCACGGATACCTCACGCTGTCGCTGGTCAGCGCGTTCATGCCGGAGATCTTCCACGTGGACGGGGTGGCGATGGGCGTCAACGTCGGGCTCAACCGCGTCCGCTTCCCCTCGCCGGTCAGGACGGGCGCGCGCGTGCGGGGCGGCGCCGAGCTGGTCGACGTGAAGAACTCCCCGGCGGGGAAGCTGGCGACGGTGCGGGTCACGGTGGAGGTCGAGGGCGAGAAGCGTCCGGCGTGCGTCGCGGACACGCTGTCGCTGTACGTCCCGTGAGGCGGTGCGTCCCGTGAGGCGGTGCGTCCCGTGAGGCGGTGCGTCCCGTGAGGCGGGCGGTCAGGGCTTGCGGGCCACGGCCGCGTACATGTTGGTGGCCGTGTCGGGAAGCGGGGCGACGCCGGGCTCGGGACGCCAGCGCGGCATCGGGACGACCCCGGGCGCGAGGATCTCCAGGCCGGTGAACAGCCGCTCCACCTCGGCGCGGTCGCGCAGGTGCATCGGGATCCCGCTGCGCGTGTACTGCTCGGCGAGCCGCCGCGACTCGGGCGCGAGGTCCCCGGTCGGGACGGTGACAGCGACGTGGCTGCCGGACGCGAGCGGACCGACCAGCGCCTCGACCAGGCCCTGCGCGTCCGCGACGAACTGGAGCATCGCGATCACGGTGAGCGCGACCGGCCGGCCGAGGTCGACGAGCCCGTGCAGGACGCGGTCGCCGAGCAGCGCCTCCGGGTCGCGCATGTCGGCCTGGATGTAGGCGGTGCGGCCCTCGGCGGTGCTGGTCAGCAGCTCGCGCGCGTGCGCGAGGACGACGGGGTCGTTGTCGACGTACACGATCTTGGCGTCCGGCGCGATCGTCTGGACGACCTCGTGCAGGTTCGGCGAGGTCGGGATGCCGCTGCCGACGTCGACGAACTGCCGGAGGCCGAGCCCGGTGAGGTAGCGGGCCATCCGCCGCATGCACGCCCGGTTGGCGAGCATCGACGTGCGCAGCCCCGGCCAGCCCGCGAGCACCTCGGCGGCGGTCTCGCGGTCGGGGGCGAAGTTGTCCTCGCCGCCGATGATGTAGTTGTACACGCGCGCCGAGTGCGGCCGGTCGGTCTGCAGTTCGCTCGGGTCGAGGCGGCTCTGGGGTTCGAGGCGGCCGTGCGGTTCGAGGCGGCCCTGCGGGGCGTCCGGCATGTCCGTCCTGCCTTTCGGTCGCGGGCGCCGGGAGCGGCGCTCCCTACAGCAGAGCACGGCGGTCGGCTCCGGCGAAGGGCGGCGGCCGGACGGGCGCCGGACGCGGCGAAACCCGCGGCCGGCCGGACGACCCGAGCTCGTCCGGCCGGCGCAGGCGGTCCAGCCGCGGGAGCGCCGGAAGCGACCCGGCTAGCGGCTCTTCTTCGGGAAGCTGATCACGCGGTCGTCGGTCGCGGCGGGCGAGCCGCGGCCGTCCCGGTTGCTCGTCATGATCCAGAGGCTGCCGTCCGGGGCGAGGGAGACGGTGCGGATCCGCCCGTAGGTGCCCGAGAGGACGGCGGTCGGGGCGCCGGACGTGCCGCCCTTGCCGTCCAGCGGGACCGTCCAGAGCCGCCGTCCGCCGACGGCCCCGGCGTACAGGGTGTCGCCCACCACGGCGGCGCCGCTGGGCGACGCCTCCCGCGTCTGCCAGACGACGAGGGGGTCGATGTAGGTGGGCTCGCCGCCCTTGCCCTCGACGTTCGGCCAGCCGTAGTTGCCGCCGGGGACGATGTGGTTGATCTCGTCCCAGGAGTTCTCGCCGAACTCGGTGGCGTACATCTGGCCGTTGCCCCAGGCGACGCCCTGCACGTTGCGGTGGCCGAGGGAGTAGACCCGGGAGTTCGGGAACGGGTTGTCGGCGGGCGGGGTGCCGTCCGGGTTCATCCGCAGGATCTTCCCGGACGGGGAGTTCTTGTCCTGGGCGTTGGTCCGCGTCCCGGCGTCGCCGACGGTGGCGTAGAGCTTCCCGTCGGGGCCGAAGGCGATGCGGCCGCCGTCATGGAAGGTGTTCTTCGGGATGCCCGAGTAGAGCACCTCCTGCTGCGCGGGCGACGCGAGCTTGAACCGGACGATCCGGTTGTCGGACGAGGACGTGTAGTACGCGTAGACGTACCCGTCCTGCTCGTAGGTCGGGGAGACGGCGAGGCCGAGCAGCCCGCCCTCGCCCGTGGACACGGGACCGGTGAGCTTGGCCACCTCGGTCGGGGTGGTCGAGCCCGGGGCCAGCTTGAGGACGCGGCCGGACGGCCGTTCCGAGATGAGCGCGCTGCCGTCGGGCAGGAACGCGAGGCCCCAGGGCACGGTCAGGTTGGTGGCGAGCACCTTGGGGGCGTTGAAGTCGAACGCGGGGTCGGCGGCGCGCGCCGCGGCCGGACCGGCCGGGACGGGCGCCGCCGCGGCGGCGGGGACGGGCAGCGCGGCCGCGACCGCCATGGCGGTGACCACGGCGGGCGTACGCAGCGAACGGGAAAACGCGGCGGGGAGCTTCATGGGAGGCACGCCTTTTCTACCGGCGGGCAGGTCACGTTGATCACACGACCTCGGGAGCATTCCGGAGACAACTTACCCGCCCCACTAGGCGCTGTGAAGTTCTACTTTTTCACCTTTCACATTTTGTCCAACCGTAGGAAATAGAAAGCCCTCGCGGCGGCGCGGATTTTACGGAAATGGGGAAGTCAGCGGGTATACCAGTGCGAAGTGAAACCCGTTCGGCCGCGGCTGTCGATCCGGGCGGTCCCCGTTCGTGTAGAGGGTGGGACGCGGGCCGCCGGGCCCGCGCGCGAGACGGAGGTGGAACGACGATGCGCGAGGTCAGGACGCTGCTCACCGGGCACGGGCTGGTGGAGTCGCCGCGCTGGCACGGCGACCGGCTGTATTTCTCCGACTGGACGGCGGGCGAGGTCGTCGCGATCGGGCTCGAAGGGGAGAGCGAGGTGGTCGCGCGGGTGGCGTCGCTGCCGCTCTGCACCGCCTGGCACCCGGACGGACGCCTGCTCATCGTCTCGTCGGCGGACGGGCGGCTGCTGCGCCGCGAAGCGGACGGCTCCCTCACGGTCCACGCGGAACTCGGCAGGCCGGGCTGGAACGACATCGCCCTTGACGGAAAGGGCAACGCTTACGTCAACAGGGTCGGATTCGACCCGATGAGCGGCGAGATAGCGGAACCGGGAAGCGTCTTCCTGGCCGCCTCCGACGGCTCAGTGCGAGAGGTCGCGGGTGACATCGCCTTTCCCAACGGAATGGCCGTCACCCCGGACGACTCGACCTTGGTCGTCGCGGATTCCTATGGACATAACCTGCTGGCCTTCGATATCGACGGCGACGGCGGATTGTCCAACCGGCGTGTCTGGGCCGACCTCGGCGAGGCCGCGGCGCCGGACGGCATCTGCCTCGACGCGGAGGGCGCCGTCTGGTACGCGGACGTCCCGAACCGGCGGTGCGTCCGGGTCGCCGAGGGCGGGACCGTCCTGGACACGGTCGAGCTCGACCGGGGCGGCTTCGCCTGCGCGCTGGGCGGCCCGGACGGCCGGACGCTCTTCGTCGTCGCCGCCGAATGGCGCGGCATGACGGAGCCGGAACCGGTGACGCCGGGCAGCGGCCAGGTGCAGGCCGTGGAGGTGGACGTCCCCGGCGTCGGCCGCCCGTGACATCGCCACGGGCGGCCCGCCATCACTTCTCGCGGATCGCCCGCAGGGATTCCTTCAGAGAGCCGACCGTGGAGAACACGGCGGTCGGCTCATAGCCGCAGTGCGCCATGCAGTTTGCGCAGCGCGGGTCGCGGCCGCGACCGTAGGAATCCCAGTCGGTCTCGTCCAGGAGTTCCTTGTAGGACTGGGCGTAGCCGTCCGACATCAGGTAGCAGGGGCGCTGCCACCCGAAAAGGGAGTAGGACGGGATCGCCCAGGCCGTGCACGGGAAGTCGGCCTTGCCCTCCAGGAAGTCGAGGAAGAGCGGCGAATGGTTGAACCGCCACTTCTTGCGGCGGCCGTCGGCGAACGACTTGCGGAACAGCTCCCGCGTCTCCTGGACGCCGAGGAAGTGCTCCTGGTCGGGCGCCTTCTCGTAGGCGTACGCGGGCGAGATCATCATCTCGTCGACCTTGAGGTCGTCGTTGAGGTAGTTCAGGACGTCGATGACGGTCTGCGGCGTGTCGGTGTTGAAGAACGTCGTGTTCGTAGTGACGCGGAACCCGCGCCGCTGGCATTCGCGGATGGCGGCGACCGCGTCGTCGAACACGCCCTCCTTGCACACCGACTCGTCGTGCCGCTCTTTGAGCCCGTCGATGTGCACCGCCCACGCGAAGTACGGCGACGGCTTGAACTTGTCGAGCTTCTTGGGGATGAGCAGCGCGTTCGTGCACAGGAACACGAACTTCTTCATCTTGATGAGCTCGGCCACCAGCACGTCGATCTGCGGGTGCATGAGCGGCTCGCCGCCCGCGATCGACACCATCGGCGCGCCGCACTCCTTGATGGCGGCGACCGCCTGCTCGACCGGCATGCGTTTCTTGAGGACGTCGTGCGGATGCTGGATCTTGCCGCACCCGGCGCACGCGAGATTGCACGCGAAGAGCGGTTCGAGTTCGACGATGAGCGGAAACTTCTCCCGGCCCTGGAGTTTGTTGCGGAGGATATAGGTCCCGATGCGAACGCTTTGGCGAATGGGCATGCTCATGGTCGAACCTCCTTTGGCGGGGTGAACTCGGTGGTCTCCGCCGGGCGCGTCATCTGGAGCCTCCGAGGTAGCGCCCGAGGGCGCTGATCGGGAAGACCAGCCGGTAGAGGTGGTAGTTGATGTAGAAGTCGCCGGGGAATCCGGTGCCGGTGAACTGGTCCTCGTCCCAGGTGCCGTCCGGGCGCTGGTGGTCGACGAGCCAGCGGACGCCCGCGTCCACGGCATGGGACCGTTCCCCCGCCGCGAGCAGCGCGAGCAGCGCCCACGCCGTCTGCGACGCGGTCGACTCGCCCCGTCCGATCCAGGCGGGGTCCTCGTAGGAGCGCAGGTCCTCGCCCCAGCCGCCGTCCGGGTTCTGGTGCGCCTCCAGCCATTCGACCGCGCGGCGGATCGGCGGCTTGTGCGCCGGGACGCCCGCCGCGACCAGGGCGGGGACGACGCTCCCCGTCCCGTAGACGTGGTTGGCGCCCCAGCGTCCGAACCACGAGCCGTCCGCCTCCTGCGCTTTGAGCAGCCACACCACGGCCCGCTTGACCGTGCGCGACTCGGCGCGGCCCTCCCCCGCGAGGGCCTCGACGACATGGGCGGTCACGTCCGCGGACGGCGGGTCGATGACCGCGCCGAAGTCGCAGAACGGCAGTTTCGTGCACAGCTCCCGGGTGTTGTCGGCATCGAACGCGCCGTACCCGCCGTCCCGGGACGCCATACCTTCCAGCCACCGGATCGCGCGCTGGATCGGCTGCTCCGCCTCGGGGAGATCGACCTTGCGGAGCGCGAGAATCGCCTCGGCGGTGTCGTCGGTGTCGGGGTAGACGTCGTTGTCGAACTCGAAGGCCCAGCCGCCCGGCGGGACGTCCGGGCGGCGCACCGCCCAGTCCCCGAGGCCGCGGACCTCCTCGTCCACGACCCAGGCGGCGGCGCGGCGCAGCGCCGGGTCGGCGGGCGGGACGCCCGCGTCGCCGAGCGCGTTGATCGCGAGGACCGTGTCCCACACCGGGGACTGGCACGCCTCCAGGCGGCGGCCCCTCTCGTCCCGGATCGTGAACCGGTCGAGGCCGTCCAGGCCCCGCTTGATCACCGGGTGGTCGAGGCCGTAGCCGAGTTCGTACAGCGCCATCAGCGAGTACACCCAGGGCGGCTGGATGCCGCCCCAGCAGCCGTCCGCCTCCTGCCGCGCGATGATCCAGTCGGCGGCGCGGCGGACCGCGGCCCGGCGCAGCGGGCCGACCGGACGCCGCTGGTACACGTGCAGGACGCGGTCGAGGCCGGTGAAGAACCGTCCCCAGCCCCGCTCGTCCTTCGCCGGACGGACGCCGCTCCGCAGCTCCGGCAGGTCGAACGGCAGCGCCCGCACCGGACGCAGCGACCCGAGCACCGTCAGCGGGACGATCGTCTGCCGCGCCCAGCACCCCCAGTCGTACACGTTCAGCGGGAACCGGTTCGGCAGGAACATCAGCTCGGGCGGCATGACGGGCAGGTCGTCCCAGGACCACAGCCCGAACAGGGCCAGCCAGATCCTGGTGAAGACCCGGCCGGCCTCGATCCCGCCCGACTCCCGGACGTACCCCGCGGCCCGGCGCATGTGGTCGGCGTCGACCGGGTCGCGGGCGAGGCGCAGCGCGACGTACGCCTCGATGGTGGTCGACAGGTCCGGCGGGCCGCCGTGGAAGTTCGCCCACGTCCCGTCCGGCCGCTGCTGGGAGCGGATCCAGCGCGCCGCCTCCGCCGTCTCCGCGTCGGACCTGATGCCGAGGAACTGCCGGAGGAGCAGGTCCTCGGCGTCCATGGTCACGTTCGTCTCCAGCTCGCCCTTCCACCAGCCCTCCGGCGACTGGAGGCGGAGGAGGTGGTCGCGGGCCGCCTCGGCGGCGGCAGCGGCGGCACCGGTGAGTCCGGACACGTCGGTCGTGGTCATTCAGCGCTCCTTACTGTCCGCGTGCGTTGGGCCGGGGCCTCAGTGGTCCCTTTCGGTGACGAAGAGGGCGATGTCGCGGAACTCGGCGCGGACGTGCTCGTCGATGCCCGCGTCGCCGAGGTGCTTCTCGGCGGACGCGATGCGCCGGTCCGCCTCCGCGGCGGCCCAGTCGCGCCCGCCCGCCGCCTCGACCAGCCGGGCCGTCTCGCGCAGGTCGTCCTCGGACGCCGTGCCGGGACGCGCGTACAGCTCGGCGAGCCGCGCCGACTCGGGCGTCCCCGCGTTCAGCGCGAACACGACCGGGAGCGACTTCTTGCGCGCCCGCAGGTCGGACAGCACCGGCTTGCCGGTCGTGTCCGGGCTGCCCCAGATGCCGAGCAGGTCGTCCACGAGCTGGAACGCGAGGCCCATCTCGGAGCCGAACCCGGTCAGCTCGGTGACGAGGTCCGCCGGGCCCTCGCCGAGCATCGCGCCGATCGAGCAGGAGCAGGCGAGCAGGGCGCCCGTCTTGTCCGCGGCCATGGTGAGGCACTCGTCGAGCGTCACGTCGTCGCGCTGCTCGAACCCGAGGTCGAACGACTGGCCGGAGATCAGCCGCTGCGTCGCGGCGGTCAGCGCGCGGGCCGCCCAGTGCGAGCCGCGCGTGTTCTCGTCCAGCAGGAGTTCCTCGGACAGCGCGAGCAGGGCGTCGCCGCCGAGGATCGCGGCGGACGGGCCGAAGACCGTCCACGCGGCGGGACGGTGCCGGCGCGTCCGGTCGCCGTCCATGATGTCGTCGTGCAGCAGCGAGAACGCGTGCACGAACTCGACGGCGACCGCGCCGGGCAGCGCCGTCTCGTAGGACGTCCCGGCCGCGCGGCCGGACAGCAGCGCCAGCGCGGGACGCAGCGCCTTCCCGCCCGCCGCGGCCGGACGCCCGTGCTCGTCGGTCCAGCCGAGGTGGTAGGCGACGACCTTCCGGATCGACGGGTCGAGGCGTTCGGCGGCGGCGCGCATCGCCTGGTCGACCAGCGCGCGCCCGTCGGTGATCGAGGCGGGGACGGCGGTCATCGTCCGGTCACCCCGTTCGCGGTGCTCGCGCCTTTCGCCCCGCCCGCGCCGGACAGGTGCCGCCGGGCCAGCCGGGCGGCGCTCAGGCCACTGCGCACGGCTCCCTCCATCGTGTCGGGCCAGCCCGTGTCGGTCCACGCGCCGGCGAGGAACAGCCACGGCAGCCGCGTCGCGGACGCGGGGCGCAGCGCGCCGCTGCCGGGGCCCTGGCGGAATGTGGCGTGCCGCTCCCGGGTCACGAAGAAGTCGGTGACGCGGGCCTTTCGGGCGGCCGGGAGCAGCCGCGCCAGCTCGGCGAGGAACACGTCGCGGATCTCGGCGGTGGGCGTGTCGATCCAGCGGTCCGCCGCCGACACCGACACGGCCAGGTACTGGCCCGACGCCGGGCCGCCGATCCGCGTCCGGTCGAAGATCCACTGCGCGGGCGAGTCGATCGCCGCGACGAACGGCTCGTCCAGGACGGGACGGTCGTAGACGACGTGGACGTTGACGATCGGGCTGGAGCCGAGCCCCGCCCATTTCGCGCGGTCGGGGGACGCCTCCTCGGGGACGAGCCCCGAGGCGACCCGGTGCGGCACCGCGACGACCACCGCGTCCGCGCTCACCGGCGAGCCGTCGACCAGCAGTTTCGGGCCGTCCTCGATGGCCGTCACCTTCGCCCCGAGCCGGACGCTCCCGCCGCCCTCCTGGATCTCCTTCGCCGCGATCGTGCCGTGCAACTCCCCGAGCGGGACGGCCGGGACGCCGATGTCGGCGGCGTCCGAGCGGCCGAGCAGCGCGGTCTTGCAGACGAACGCGGCCGGGCCGAGCGCCGCCTCGTCCAGCCTGATGTTGAGGGCGGCCGTGACGAACAGCTCCCACAGCGCGAGCCGGGCCCGTTCGCGCTGGCCGTGCCCGGCGAGCCAGCCGCCCATGCTCGTCTTGTCGAGTTCGGGGTCGGCGGTGTCGAGCCGGTCGAGCGCCAGCGACGCGCGCACCGCCCGCAGCCGGTCGGACGGCGGCAGCAGCGAGTACCCGGCGAGGGCCGGGAGCAGATGCAGCGGGCCCGGCGCCTTCGCGCGGCGGAGCCGCCCGCCGCCGCCGTCCGGGGTGCGGACGCGGACGTCGAACCGGTCCTGCACCCGGACCAGGTCGTGCGCGCCCAGCCGTCCGAGCAGCCCTTGGTAGGCGGTGCAGCACTTCAGGAAGATGTGCTGCCCGTTGTCGACGGTGAGGCCGTCGCGCTGGAAGGAGTGCGTCGCGCCGCCGAGCCGGGGACGCGCCTCGTAGACCGTCGCCCGCAGCCCGGCCCCCTGGAGGGCCAGCGCGGCGGTGATGCCGGCGAGCCCGCCACCGACGATCGCCACGTCTCGCACGGGGCCGGTCATCGCCGGATCCCGGACATCGCCATCGCGGAGACGGTCGCCTTCTGCCAGGTCGGCAGCGACGTCCGCGTCTCCAGTGCGGCCAGCGGGTCGGCCGTGATGCGCTTCAGCACCTGCCGGTAGATACCCGCCATCGCGCCCGCGCACGCGGCGCTGCGCCGATCGAGCAGGGGGAGCAGCTTCAGCCCGGTCGCGTACCACTCGTCCGCGCGGGCCGCCTCGAACCGGATCAGCGAGACGAGGTGCTCCGGCGGGTCGGTGAACCGGCCGGACTCGTCCAGGTGCAGCGAGCAGCCGAACCTCGCGAGGTCCTTGGCGGGGAGGTAGACGCGGCCGTTCGTCCCGTCCTCGCGGATGTCGCGCAGGATGTTGGTGAGCTGGAGCGCGACCCCGAGCGCGTCCGCTCGCGGAATCGCCGTGTCCGGATCGGATGTGCCGAAGACGCCGAGGGAGAGCCGGCCGACTGCGCCCGCTACGCAGCGGCAGTACCAGAGCAGGTCGTCGAAGGTGTCGTAGGTTGCGCCGCGGACGTCGGCCTCGCAGCCGTCGATCAGCTCGCCGAAGGCGTCCAGCGGGATCGGGTGGTCGCGGGCCGCGTCCGCCAGCGCCACGAGCACCGGGTCGTCCGGATGGTCCGCGATGCGGGTGAGCCGCGCGCGTTCGTCCGCCAGCCGCGCGAGCCTCGTATCGGGAGGCGCGTCGTGGTCGTCGCCGATGTCGTCGATCCGCCGGGCGAAGGCGTAGACGGCGCTGAGCGCCCGCCGCTTCGGCGCGGGCAGCAGCCGGATCCCGTAGGAGAAATTGCGCGCCTGCGTCCGCACAACGCTCTCGCAGTACCGGTGAGCGCTGGCCTCGTCCATCTCCTCATCTCCTTCCCAAAGTCCGCGACCACTCGACGAGCAACCGCGACTTCTTCGGTTTCGGCGCGCCGCCCAGCACGTCATAAGCGTTTCGGTCCAGCGCCGCGAGCGCGGCGAGGCCGCCCGCGACATAGCCGGAGACGGCGACCCGCGCGAATCCGCGGAGCCGCGGGGTGAGGGCCGTGCCCTCGGCCAGGAGCCGCGCCGCGCGGTCGGCCTGGAGCGCGACCACGCCGCGCAGCCGCGTCGGGGTGACGGCGGCGGACAGGTCGCCCTCGACGCAGCCGAAGCGGCGGAGATCGTCCTGCGGCAGGTAGACGCGGCCGTTGCGGTGGTCCTCGGCGACGTCCTGGCAGTGCTCGATGATCTGGAGCGCGGTGCACACCTTGTCGGAGAGGGCGAGCCGGTCCGGGGTGGCGGCGCCGAACACGTGCAGGACGATGTGCCCCACCGGATCGGCGGACAGCGCGCAGTACGCCAGCAGGTCGTCGAACGTCGCGTAGCGCGTCACGTCCTGGTCCTGGCGATTGGCCTTGAGAAGGCGGCGGAACGGCTCGGCGGGTATTCCGCACGCGGCCACGGTGCGGGCCAGGTCGCGCATCGCGGGCAGTTCCGGACGTTCCCCGGCATAGACGCGGTCGAGGTCGCGTTCTACGAGGTCGAGAAGTCCGGCGCGCTCTTCCGGGGGAGCCTCGTCGCCGATGTCGTCGACGAGCCGGGCGTAGCCGTACACGTTGAGCAGATGGGCGCGGTGGCGCGCGGGCAGGAGGCGGCTGGCGACCGGAAAGTTCTCTCCGGCCTGCAGTTCGTCGCGGGAACGACGTTCCGCTGTCTCGTTCCACAAACGCTCGCTGACGGACATGACGTTCCTTCGAGGACGGCGGCGTATGGGGCGGTCAACAACGCTGCCCGATAACCGGGTGCTCGCCCGGAATCGCGGGCAATGAGGGTCATGCGGCCTACGTCCCCTGGTAACCGCGCCGACCCTCCCGAATATCCGTCTTTTATGAATATAGACCGGAAGTGGTCAGACGGGAATATGCGATCCACCTTGCCGGCGATCACCCTTTGTCATGGCGCATTCTCAGCACGCGATCATGATCCGGCGACCGGACGCGGCCACCGGGCGGGCACGGGGGCGGGCACGAGGGCGGGCACGGGACGGCCGGAACCCCGGAGCGAGGTCCCGGCCGGTACGCGGCGGCTCAGTACGTGGTGAGGATGGAGGCCAGGCGCCGGGGCGTGTGTTCGGGCGGGGACGCTTCGGTCACCAGTCTGTTGAACACGTGCCAGTGCCGTTCGACCTCGGCGGGCCGCACCGGGTAGCGGGCGCCGCCGGTCCGCTCCAGGTAGACCAGGTCGGCCAGGCCCTGCTGCGGGAACCGGACGAGCGTGAGGGGGCCGTCGCCCGCGACGGCCGTGCAGGTCGCGTCTGGGACGAGCTGGACGGTCACGTTCGGCCGCCTGCACAGCTCGATGATGCGCTGGATCTGCGCCCGCATCGTGGCCGGGCCGCCGACCGGGCGCCACAGCGCCTTCTCGCCCAGCACGATCCACAGGTTGAGCGGGCGCGGGCGGCGCCGCAGCACGCGCTGCCGCCGCGTCCGGAACTCGACGCGGCGTTCGACGTCCGGGCCGGAGCCGCCGGCGACGAACAGGGCGCGGGCGTAGTCCTCGGTCTGGAGCAGGCCGGGGACGTACCGGGTCTCGAACGTCCTGACCAGCTTGGCCGCCTGCTCGGCGGTCAGGTACGGCCGCACCCACGACGGGACGAGGTCGGCGTCGTCCGCCCACCAGGGGCGCGCGTTGGTCTGCTCGGCGAGGGCGAGCAGCGTGGTGCGCTCGTCGCCGTCGGCGCCGTAGACGGTGAGGAGGGCGGCCACGTCGCGCGGCTTGCAGCCGGACCGGCCGAGCTCCAGCCGTCCGACCTTGGAGTCGGACGCGCTGATCGCCCGCGCGGCGCGGGCCCGGCTCAGCCCGGCCGCCTCGCGCAGCTCGCGCAGCCGGCGGGCCAGCAGCATCCGCGGGACGAGCGGATCACCGCCCTGGGCGCCGGTGTACCGTCTCCTGCCGGTGATCGCGACGGAGGCCAACGGGGACTCCTCCCGGGAGATCAACGTGCGACGACCGCCTCACTATAACCTTCACGCACCGCGTCGAAGACGGGACGTTGAGCTACCTTTCAGTATGGCGGGGCGGTCCGAGGTCGCCGTGCGTCAGGGTTTACGGGCGTCAGGGTTTGCGGGCCACCGCGCAGAGCGTCGGCAGCGGGGCGGCCTCGACGTCCACCTCGGGACGCCACGCGCCGCTCGTCACGAGTCCCGGCTCCTCGATCTCCAGACCGTCGAAGTAGTGGCGGATGAAGTCGGGGCTGCGCAGCCGGAACGGGATGGCGCCGGTCTCGTCGTAGGCGCGCTGGGCCGCGTTGAAGTCCTCGTTCTGGTCGGTCGAGTCGTGCAGGATCAGGTAGCTGCCGGACGCCAGCGGCTCCATCAGCCCCTTGACGACGCCGTACGCCTCGCCGGGCTCGACGATGTGCCCGAGCACGCCGATGATCAGCAGCCCGACCGGCTGGGTCAGGTCGAGCAGGTCGGCCGCGTGGTCCATGATCGTCTTCGGGTCGTGCAGGTCGCAGTCGATGTAGGCGGTGCGCCCCTCGGCCATCAGGGCGCGGGCGTGCGCGAGGACGAGCGGGTCGTTGTCGACGTAGACGACCTTCGCGTCGGAGGCGGCGCGCTGGGCCATCTCGTGGGTGTTGTCGAGCGTGGGCAGGCCGGTCCCGCAGTCCATGAACTGGCGGATGCCGCGCTCGGCGGCGAGGAACCGGATGGCGCGATCCATGAAGTAGCGCCCGGCGCGGGCGATGTCGACGATGCCGGGATACAGCCCGACGTACTGGTCGCCGGCGGTCCGGTCGACCTCGTAGTTGTCGGTCCCGCCGAGCCAGTAGTTCCAGATCCGGGCCGACTGGGGAACGTCAGTGTTGATCTTCGCGTCCGGACCCTGTCGCGGGCCGGGGCTCGCATCCGTCATCGGTCTGACGCTCCTTTCGGCGGGACGGGTTCGCGGTGCGCGGGCGCCGCCGTTCGGGACCGCCGCCCGACGCCCACAAACCTAGACCCGTCCCTCGGCAGCAGGTCAGGAACATCGAATTTGGACCTGTCCACATTCGCATTCGGGACATTTAGCAATACTCTGCGTGCCCGTCCCGGCGAATCCCCAGTGACCCTCGTGACCAGCGAGACTCGGGGGGCGCCGCACTCTCTTTGATCTTTGGACGGCCGGAATCGGCCGTGCTGTCGACACGTCCGTCCGTTCACCGACGACAGGCCGGATGAACTTCGCATTTCGCCAGGTCGACACCACGATCATCCTGGACAAAACCATCCAAATCAGAGAAACCAGAATTAGCCGAGTGAACACCCTGCGGTAATCACAAAAAGGGCACCGCCGACCCGACCTTCCCCGCCGCGCGGATAACCGAATCGTCCGCCGCCGTCAGGACGGTGAAACGCCGCGCCGGGTCACCGACCAGATCGCGATGGCGAGGGCCACCCGGTCCTCGAACTGGAGCGGGTTGCGGCCGGTGAGCGCCTCGATCCGGGACAGCCGGTGGCGCAGCGTGTTCGGGTGCAGGTAGAGGGCGCGGGACGTGGCGCCGACCGCGCCGCCCTTGTCGAGGAACGTGCGGAGCGTCTCGACCAGGCGGGTCCCGTGCGCGTCGTCGTAGTCGGCGAGCGGGCGCGCGATCTGGTCGATGAACGGGGCGAGCTGGTCCTGGTCGAGGCGGCCGAGCAGGGCCTGGAAGGTGGCGAGGTCGGCGGCGTGGACGACGCCGCCGGTGCGGCGCGCGGCGTCCAGCGCGGCGAGGCTCTCGGTCAGCGACAGCGGGAGGTGGTCGAGCGGGCCGGGGCTGCCGATGCCCGCGGGCTCCGGCCAGACGCCGTCCCCGTCGGTGATCACGATGGCGGTGTCGCCGTCCACGCCGAGGACGCCGGGCAGATCCTCCTCGGGCGGCGGGATCGCGATCGCGCGGAGCGTCGCCGGGTCGAGGCCCGCGTCGTCGATCCGGGGCCGGAGCACCTCGGCGGACGCGAGCCCCTCCCCCACCATGCGGAGGAGGCGTCCGGTCTCCTCGCGCTCGTGCCGCTCGTCCCGTCCGGCGGCGAGCCGTTCGGCGAACCACTCGGTGAAGCTCAGGAACGGGACCTCCGGCGGCACTTCCAGGAGCGGCAGGCCGAGCCGGTCGCAGACCTCGCGCAGGTCCGCGGGCGCGGCGTCGGTGACGTCGCCGATCCCGTAGCCGATCGCGGCGCCGCGGCTCGTCTTGACGGACCCGGCGAACGACGCGCAGGCGGCCGCGTCCCGCAGCGCCGCGCCGACCGTCAGGACGATCTCGTTCCCGCGCAGGTAGGGCCCGGGGTCGAGCAGCTCGGTCGAGTGCGCCCAGCGGATCGACCGGTCCAGGCCGTCCGCCCCGGCGACCAGCCGCAGCCGGAACCGCGGCATCTCCAAGAGCTGTCGGACCGTGAGGCGCAGCACCGCCGGATCGCTGGTCACGGCCTCAGCCTCTCACTCCGGGACGCGCGTGGACGGTGGCGCGTCGCCGTCTTTTGGGCAAGGAAACGAGTTTTGGAGAAGAGCACGACCTTTCGGGTGCCCCGCGGTGCGTTCGGCCAAGAAATCGCTGTCTCCCTTGTCACCCACTGTTATGGCGGGTTTGCCTGGGAGTTCCGCCCCACCAGGGGATACCGAGCGGATCGGAGGCCCGATGCCGGAACGACCGGAGCGTCCCGAAAGCCTTGCCGGACAAGGCCGGGTCGCGCTCGTCACGGGGGCGGCGAGCGGGATCGGCGCCGCGATGGTGCGCGAGCTGTCCGGGCGCGGCTGGACGACCGCCGGGCTCGACCTCAGCCCCGCGCCGGACGCCGACCACTCGGTGGGCGTGGACGTGTCCGACCCCGCGCAGGTGGGCGCCGCGGTCCGGCGGATCGAGCGGGAGCTCGGCCCGGTCGGGGCGGCGCTGTGCGCGGCCGGGCACTACGCGATCGTCCCGGTGTCGGACATCGCGTGGCCGGAGTGGCGGCGCATGCTCCGCGTCCATCTCGGCGGCCTGGTGAACGTGTGCCGGGCCGTGACGCCGGGCATGGTGGAGCGGGGCGAGGGCGCGGTCGTCGCGGTCGCGTCCGAGCTGGCGATCGGCGGCGGCGACGCCGAGGCGCACTACGCCGCGGCCAAGGGCGCGGTGATCGGGTTCGTCCGGTCGCTGGCGGTGGAGCTCGGACCGTCCGGGGTGCGGGTGAACGCGGTGGCGCCCGGCCCGACCGACACGCCGCTGCTGCCGCCCGAGTCGCCCTGGCGCAAGGCGTCCTACCTGCAGACCCTCCCGGCGGGACGGCTGACGTCCGCCGAAGAGGTCGCGCTCGCCGCCGCCTACCTCGTCGAGGACGGGACGTTCTGCGCGGGCGAGGTCCTGTCCCCCAACGCCGGGGCGGTGATCTAGATGGCGGTGGCGCTGATCACGGGCGCCGGCGGCGGTCTCGGCGCGGCGGTCGCGCGGCGGCTCGCCGCCGACGGCCACCTCGTGGCGCTGAACGACCATCCCGACCGGAGCGTCGCGGCCCTCGCCGCCGAACTGGACGGCGTGGCCGCGCCCGCCGACGTCGCCGACCCCGAGGCCGTCGAGGCGATGGTCGCGGACGTCGAGCAGCGGACCGGCGAGCACGTCGGCGTCCTCGTCGCGGCCGCCGCCCACATGACGATGGCCCCGTTCGCCGCGCACGACCCGGACGACTGGTGGCGGATCGTCGACGTCAACCTCGGCGGGACGTTCGCCTGCGCGCAGGCCGTCCTGCCCGGGATGGTCGAGCGCGGCGGCGGCCGGATGGTGCTCGTCTCGTCCGAGTGGGGGCTGATCGGCTGGCCGGACGCGACGGCGTACTCCGCGTCCAAGGCCGGGATGATCGCGCTCACCAAGTCGCTCGGCCGGGAACTCGGCCCGCTCGGCATCGCGGTCAACGCGGTCGCGCCGAGCGTGATCGACACCCCGCAGCTCGAAGTGGACGCGACGGCCGCCGGGGTGAGCGTGGACGAGATCCGCGAGCGGTACGCGGCCCGCGTCCCGCTCGGCCGGATCGCCGCACCGGAGGAGGTAGCGGCGGCGATCGCACTGCTCGCCGACGACCGGCTCCCGACCCTCGTCGGCCAGATTCTGCACGTCAACGGCGGCACCACCCGATCCCGCGCCTAACCTGCGACTAACCCCTCACGCACAGCGACCCCTATTTGGCAACCCCGCGAACTTCAGCAATCACGCGAAAGGACATCGATGGAGCCGGTCGGACAGGTCAACGCACTGGAGGTCCCGAGGTTCGCGGGCCCGTCGACGTTCGCGCGGCTTCCGGCCCGCGGCGACGTCTCCGGCTACGACGTCGCGATCGTGGGCGTGCCGTTCGACGGCGGGGTCTCGTACCGTCCGGGCGCGCGGTTCGGCCCGGCGGCGGTGCGGCAGGGGTCGCGGCTGCTCAAGCCCTACAACCCGGCGCTGGACGTGCTTCCGTTCGCGTCCATGCAGGTCGTGGACGCCGGGGACATCTCCTGCAACCCGTTCGACATCGGCGCGGCGATCACCCAGGTGGAGTCGGGCCTGCGCGACCTCACCGGGGACGGGGCCCGCGCCGTCGCGATCGGCGGCGACCACACGATCGCGCTCCCCGCGCTGCGGGCCGCGCACGCGCTGCACGGGCCCGTCGCGCTCGTCCACTTCGACGCGCACCTCGACACCTGGGACACCTACTTCGGCGAGCCGTACACGCACGGCACCCCGTTCCGGCGCGCCGCCGAGGAGGGGCTGCTGATGCGGGACGCGAGCGTCCACGCGGGCATCCGCGGACCCCTCTACGACCCGCAGGACCTGGTGGACGACGCCCGGTTCGGGTTCACGATCGTCCACTGCGCGGAGGTGGAGGGCCTCGGGACGGCGGGCGTCGCCGAGCGGATCAGGGCCCGCGTCCAGGACGCGCCGGTGTACCTGTCGATCGACATCGACGTCCTCGACCCCGCGTACGCGCCGGGCACCGGGACGCCCGACAGCGGCGGCCTGACCAGCCGGGAGCTGCTGTCGATCCTGCGCGGGCTCGCGGGCCTGCGCATCGTCGGCGCGGACGTCGTGGAGGTCGCGCCCGCCTACGACCACGCCGAGATCACGTCCATCGCGGCGGCCACGGTCGTCTACGAGATCCTCGGCCTGCTGGCGAAGGACCGACCATGACGCCCGCCGGGATGCGCCCCGCCGACCCCGTCCGCTGGCCGGGGGCCGCGACGTCGGCGGCGTCGTTCACGTTCGACGTGGACGCGGAGTCGGCCGTGCTGAGCGCCGACCCGGGCACCGCCCTGCGGCCGAGCGTGCTGAGCCACCAGGCGTACGGGCCGCTGACCGGACTGCCCCGGCTGCTGCGGGTCCTGGCGCGGCACGGGGTGCGGGCGACGTTCTTCGTCCCGGGCTTCACCGCGCACCGGCATCCGGACGCCGTCCGCGCGATCGCCGACGGCGGCCACGAGATCGCCCACCACGGCTACCTGCACGAGACCCTCATCGGGCCGTCCGGTCCCGTCGACGAGCGGACGGAGGCCGACATCCTCGACCGGGGCCTCGACGCCCTCGCGGAGGTCGCGGGCGTCCGCCCGGACGGCTACCGCGCGCCGATGTGGGAGCTGACCCACGCCTCGCCGCGCCTGCTCGCCGAACGCGGGTTCCTGTACGACACGAGCCTCATGGACGCCGACGTCCCCTACGAGCTGGACGCGGGCGGCGGCGCGTCCCTTGTCGAGATCCCCGTCCACTGGGGGCTGGACGACTGGGAGCAGTACTGCTTCATCCCCGGCGTCTCCGGCACCGGCCTGATCGAGAGCCCGGCGAAGGCCGCCGGGATGTGGCGGGACGAGTTCGAGGCGCTGCGCGCCGAGGGCGGCTGCTTCGTCCTGACCGCGCATCCGTTCCTGTCGGGGCGTCCCGGCCGCGCCGCCGCGCTGGAGGGACTCATCGAGCACGTCGCGTCCTGCCCGGACGTGTGGCTCGCCCCGCTCGGCGACATCGCCCGGCACGTCCGCTCCCTCAACCTGTCCCCGCGCCGCCTCCCGCCGCCGCCCCCGTCCGGCCACCCCTCGGACGACGACCGCAAGGGTTCGCGATGACCACGTCCAGTAACGAGAAGGCGGGCGGCGTGCCGCCCGCCGCCGAGCACCCGCACACCCTCCGCAAGGGCTTCGACCTGCGGTCGGCGACCGCGCTCGCGTTCGCCGACGTGTCCCCGATCGTCGCGCTGTACGCGATCTTCACGCTGGGGCTGCTCGCGGCCGGGCCCGCGTTCTGGTGGGCGTTCCCGATCGTCCTCGGCGGGCAGCTGCTGGTCGCCTGCGTGTTCGGCGAGCTGGCGTCCCGCTGGCCGTACGAGGGCAGCGTCTACCAGTGGGCCCGGCACGTGCGCGGCCCCGGCGCCGGCTGGTTCGCGGCCTGGGCGTACATGTGGGGGCTGACGATCGCGCTGTCCACGCTGTCGTACGGCGCGGCGGGCTTCCTGCTCCAGGCCGCCGGGGTGGACGCGCCCGGCAAGGCGGCGACGATGGGAACGGCCCTCGCGATCCTCGCGCTCGGCAGCCTCGCCAACATCGTCGGCCGCCGGACGCTGAAGATCCTCGTCGTGGCGAGCCTGGTCTGCGAGGTGCTCGCGTCCGTGGGGCTCGGCACCGTCCTGCTGCTGTTCTACCGGGAGCACTCGTTCGGCTTCCTGCTGGACGGCGCGGGCACCGCCGGGGGCGGCGGCTGGCTCGCGGGCCCGATGCTCGCGGCCGCCGCGTTCGTCGGCTGGTCGTTCGTCGGGTTCGAGTCGGCGGGCGCGATCGCCGAGGAGGTGGAGCACCCCGAGCGGGAGGTGCCGAAGGCGCTGATCTTCGCGCTGCTGGCGGTCGGGATCATCGTCATGTACTCGGCGGCCGGGCTGATCCTCGCGATCCCGGACCTGCCGAAGGTGATGGACGGCGGCGTCGCCGACCCCGTCAGCGACACGCTCGTGTACCACTTCGGGTCGTCGATCGGACGTCCGCTGCTCGTCATGTTCGTGATCGGGTTCCTGGCCAGCTTCCTCGCCGTCCAGGCCGCCGTGTCCCGGGTGATCTGGGCGTCGGCGCGCGACAAGGCGCTGCCCGGCTCCGGCGTTCTCGGAAGGCTCGCCGGGCCGGAGCGGCTGCCCGTCCCCGCGATCCTGCTGACGGCGGTGGGCGCGGCCGTGTTCGTGCTCCTGTCCGGGTCGAAGCTGTACTCGGTGCTGGTCAACTTCACGACGGTCGGGTTCTACGTCGCGTTCGGGCTGCCGGTGTGGGGCGCGGCGCTCCAGCACCTGCGCGGCCGCTGGCGTCCCGGCTCGTTCAGCCTCGGCCGGTTCAGCGCACCGGTGACGTACGTGGCGGCGGTGTGGCTGGCCCTCCAGACGGTCAACATCGTGTGGCCGCGTGACACCGGCGACGCCTGGTACATCGAGTGGAGCATGGTGATCACCCTCACCGTCGTGGGCGCCGCGGGCGCCGCCCTCTACCTCGGCTGGTCGCGCCACCGCATCACCCCCGCCTTCGGGGAAACCGTCCGGGACTCATAACCGGGTGCGTGCCGGGGTGCGCGGTGGTCAGACTTCGGTTCATGGAGATCGAGGAGGCCGTCCGGCGGATGGGGCTGGCCGACACCTACCGCGACCGCCACTGGAGCAAGGCGGTCAAGGTGACCGACCAGGTCGTCCAGAAGGCGGAGCCGCCGTGGCTCGAAGCGCTGCTCGAAGCGCTGCTGCGGGTGGAGTCGCCGACCTACCCGATGCGGTACGGCTTCCCGGTGGCGCTGCGGCGGCTCGCGGCCGCGCCGGGCGGTGCGGACCGGGTGCGGAGCGTCCGCCGGCTCGCCGCCGCCGGACTGGCGTGGGGCGATGTCCGCTACGACCTTCGCGAGGTCGCGTGGTGGCTGGCGAGCGGCCAGCCCGCCGAGCACCTGCTCGCCGCGCTGGCGACCGCCGACCCGGCGGACGAGCTGGCCGCGTGCCTGCTCCAGGAGACCGCGCTGCGCCACGACGCGTCGGCGGCGGCCGATTTCGCCGAGCGGCTGCGCGCCGCCGGGCACCCGCTGGCCGGGCTGCCGCTGCGCGCCGCCCCGGCCGAGCGGGACCACCGGCTGCCCCGGCATCCGGGCACGGCGCGTCCTGTCTGGTCGAGGCCCGGTGCGGACGCGCCGCCCGCCGACGGCCCGGCCGATCCCGGGGTGACCGCCGTCGAGCTCGACTGGCCCGACGCCCGGCGGGCGCTCAGCGCCCACCGCGCCTGGGTGTCGGACGACGGCGACGGCACCGAGGCGCGCCTGTTCCGCCTGGACGGCACGCTCGCGCCCGGCGACTTCGGCGGGTCCGTCCTGCGGGTGCTCGGCCTGGAGAGCGCGGGCGGCGCCTTCGCCGAGACGCGGCGGGTGACGACGCCCGACGTCCTATGGACGCTGTTCGGCGGCGCCGCGAGCGGCAGCGCGTACGGGCCCGGCCTGTGCGGCGCGTACGGGCGGCTCGCCTCCTGGGAGTCGCTCGCCGCCCTCGCCGGTCTGGAGCCGGACGACCAAGCGGCCGTCGAACGCGCCGCCGACCAGTGCGCCTGGGTCTTCTACACCTCGGACTGGCATCTCCAGGTGCATCCGTCCATGGACGTGGGCATCGCCGCCCTCCGCCCGGACGGCCGAACCGTCGCCGTCGTCGCCGCCACCGACAGCGACTGACCGCTAGTCGCGGGCACTGATCGTGTCGGCGGGACGCGCGGCCATGGCCGTCCAGGCGGGCAGGACCGTCGCGGCCCCGGCGAGGACGGCGCCCCAGGCGAGCACGCCCAGCAGGCCGAGCGGCGGGACGTGCGCTCCACCGCCGGTCATGCCCTTGCCGAACGCGGTGAGCGTCGCGAGGGCGATCGCGGCGCCGAGGACGCCCGCGACGGCGACGACGGCCAGGGTCTCCCAGCCGAGCATCCGCATGATCTGGCGGCGGGTCGTCCCGACGAGGCGCAGCAGCGCGAACTCGCGGGCGCGGCCCGCGGTGGCCATCGCGAGGGTGTTCACCACGGCGATCGCCGTGAACGCGAGGATCAGCGCCATCGCGACCAGGTTGACCTCGGCGTTCGCGCTCGCACCGGCCTCGGCGAGGGCGGCGGCGTCCGTCCCGGGCAGGCCCGCGGGCGACGTGCCGGCGATCAGCAGGAGGCCGCGCGGGTCGTCCACATGGGCGGCGAGCAGGTCGCGGGAGACGGTGAGGTCGCCGAAGCCGAGGCCCCGCTCGTACACGGCGATCACCGTGGGCGCGATCGGCGCGCCGTCGCCCAGGTCGAGGCGCAGCCGCTCGCCGGGCCGGACGCCGAGCCGGTCGGCGGCGGTCCGGCTCACGGCGATGGTAGACGGGTCCAGGCCCCGGAGGGAGCCTTCGCGGACGTCCAGGTCCATGGTCTGGTTCAGGCCCTCCGGCGTGACGCCCTGGATCGCGTAGTTCTCCAGGTCCACGCGGACGGTGCCGTGCAGGACCTCGGTCACGGCGGTCACGCCGGGCGCGCGGCGGATCTGCTCGGCCGTCGCGTGCGGCACCTTCGGGCCGAGGACGTGCGCGGCGATCGTGCCCTCGGTCGCCTGGCGCGTCGCGGCGTGGCCCATCGTCGTCTGCGCGAACAGGATCGTCGCGGTCAGCCCGGTCATCAGGGTGAGCGGCGTGACGACCGACGCGACCCGCCGCGCGCCCGCGCCGAGGTTCGCCGCCGCGAGGTGCCCGCCGACCGGCGACAGCCGCAGCGGCACCGCCAGGACGGCGACGGCGGCGCGGACGACGGCGGGGCCGAGCAGCGCCACGGCGGCCGTCCAGACGATCGCGGTCAGCACCGTGACCGGACTCGACGCCGCCTCCGTGTGCAGCCCGGACAGCACGGCCGTCAGGACGGCGGCCCCGGCGGCGACCGCGAGCCCGGCGGCGATCCGGACGGCGCCGAGCCGCCCCCGGGCGGGCGCGGCGTCGCCGAGCGCCTCGACCGGACGGATCCGGGCCGTCCGCCGGGCCGTGATCCGGGCCGCGGCGAACGCGGCGGCGACGGCCGCGAGCGCGGCGGCGGCCGGCGGGAACGGGCCGACGACCAGGTCCAGGTTCGGCGGCAGCGCGCCGAGCCCGCGGAACCGGTCGCGCAGCAGGACCGCGAGCGGCAGCCCGGCCGCCGCCCCGAGCGGTCCCGCGAGGAGCCCGACCAGCAGCGCCTCCCGGCCGATCATCCGGCGGACCTGGCGCGGCGTCGCGGCGACGGCGCGCAGCAGCGCGAGCTCCCGGTCGCGCTGCTGGACCGACAGGGCGAACGTCCCGGCCACGACGAGGATCGCGACGAGCAGGGCCGTCCCGCCGAGGGCGCCGCCCAGGCTGATCAGCTTGATCCGGGACTTCTCCGCGCCGAGGAACTCCGCCCTGCCCCGGTCGGCGCCGGTGTGGACGGTCGCCCCGGTGCTGCGCACGGCGTCCTCGACCGCCTGCCGCGGGCCGTGCGCGCCGATCGCGGTGATCTTGCCGTCCCGTCCGGACAGGCGGCGGGCCCGCGCGGTGGAGAAGAAGACGGCGGTCTGGTGGTCGAGGGCCTGCGCGGTGACGCCGACGACGCGGTAGCGCCCCGGAACCACCGACGAGACCTCCACGGTCGCGCCCGGCCGCAACCCCTCGGCGCGGGCCGTCGCGGCATCGATGACGATCTCGTCGTCCGCGCTCGGGGCGCGTCCGTCCCGGATGGTGAACGGGGTGAGCGCGGCGGACTCCCACCCGTGGCCCCACGATTCGCGGTCACCGCCGGTGGAGCCGCCGATCTCGGCCGGGAAGGTCACTTCGGTGACCACACCGCGCACGCCGTCCGCGTTCCGGACCTTGTCCGCGACGGACTCCGGCAGCCAGGCGCGTTCCGCGATGCCCTTCGCCTTGTGCTTCACCTTGCCCTTCTTCTTGACGAACGTCTTGTGGACGAACTGGTCCCCCGTGACGACGACCGGCGATCCCGCGTACCTTTCGGGCGCGACCGAGCCGCGCAGTCCCGTGTCGAGCAGGACACCGCACGCGCACACCAGAGCGGCGGCGCACAGAAGCGCGACGAACGCACCGGCGAATCCCGCCTTGCGGTGCCGCAGCGTGCTGAGAACGAGCCACATCATCACTTCCACGCCCCCAGCCGGGTCATGCGGGCCGCGACCCGGTCGCTGGACGGGGCGTCCATCGAGTCGACGATCCGCCCGTCGGCCAGGAACAGCACCGTGTCGGCGTAGGAGGCGGCGACCGGGTCGTGCGTGACCATCACGACCGTCTGGCCCATGTCGTCGACCGTCTCCCGCAGCAGCGTGAGGACGTCGCGCGCCGTCATCGTGTCGAGGGCGCCGGTCGGCTCGTCCCCGAAAACGACCTCCGGCCGCGTCACCAGCGCGCGGGCGATCGCGACGCGCTGCTGCTGCCCGCCGGAGAGCTGCGCCGGACGGTGCCCGGCCCGCTCGCCCAGCCCGACCCGGGCGACCACCTCGGCCAGCCAGTCCGCGTCGACCCGCGTCCGCGAAAGGCGCAGCGGCAGCGTGATGTTCTGCTCCACCGTCAGCGACGACACCAGGTTGAACGCCTGGAACACGAACCCGACGCGCTTCCTGCGCAGTTCCGTCAGCCTCGTCTCGTCCATCCCGGACAGGTCGGTGTCGCCCAGCCGGACGGTCCCCGACGTCGGCGTGTCCAGACCGGCCGCGCAGTGCAGGAACGTGCTCTTCCCCGACCCGGACGGCCCCATGACGGCGGTGAACCGTCCGCGCGGCACAGACGCCGTCACCTCCCGCAGCGCCGCGACCGCGCCCCGGCCCCGCCCGTAGACCTTGCTGACCGCCTCCAGCCGCACCGCGGCCGCCGTGCGCGTCCCCTCGATGACCCTCTCGTTCATGCCCTCAAGTCTTCTGACCTGGGCGTTCATGGGCCAGAGATGTGATCACCGGGCACCCGTGACCTCGTCATGGGTCGGGCCATGACGGCGTCGCTGGTACACCTGCTGGTAGACAGGGACGTGTGATCAAGGTGCTCCTCGCGGACGATCACCACGTCGTCCGCAGCGCCCTCGCCGGACTGCTCGGCCTCGAACCCGACCTGACCGTGGTGGCCGAGGTCGACCGCGGCGACGAGGTGCTGGCCGCGGCGCGCTCGGCCCGGCCGGACGTCGCCGTCCTCGACGTCGACATGCCCGGCCTCGACGGCCTCGCGGCGGCCGCCGCGCTGCGCGCCGAGCTGCCGGAGGTGGCGACGCTCGTCCTCACCGGGCACGGCAAGCCGGGGCATCTGCGCCGCGCCCTGACCGCCGGGGTCCGCGGCTTCCTGCTGAAGACCGCGCCGCCGGAGGAGCTCGCCGCCGGGATCCGCGCGGTCGCCGCCGGCGGCCGCGTCCTCGACCCGCGGCTCGCCCTCACCGCCTGGGACAGCGCCGACAACCCGCTCACCCCGCGCGAGACCGACGTGCTGCGGCTCGCCGCCGAGGGGGCCGAGGCCACGGAGATCGCCGCGCGCCTGCACCTGTCCGCCGGGACGGTCCGCAACCACCTGACCGCCGTCGTCGCCAAGCTCAACGCCCGGAACCGCACCGACGCCGCGCGCATCGCCGGTGAGGCGGGCTGGCTCTAGCCGATCGCGCGTTCCTTCGGACGGTCGCCCGTCCGCCGGCCGATCCTCGCCTCCAGGCGGAAGCGGCCCGTGCCGTCGGCGCGCGCGCTGAGCGTCCCGCCGTGCGCGGCGAGCCGCGTGGTCAGGTTCCCGATGCCCGATCCGGGCGGCGTGCGGGGCGCGTCCGGGTCGACGCCGTCGTTCTCCACGACCAGCCGTACGGCGTCGCCGTCCCGTTCCGTCCGGATGGCGCAGCGCGTGGCGGCGCTGTGCCGGAGCACGTTCGTCACGGCCTCGCGCAGGACGGCGCCGAGCACCGCCGACACGTCGCCGTCCACCCGGCCGTCCAGCGGGGCGTGGTCCGCGTCGGTCTCGACGCCCGCGGCCGTGAGCACGGACCGGGCGGACGCTACCTCGCCGTCCAGCGAGAGGCCGGCTTCGCCGCCGGTCGCGGCGCGGAGGTCTCCGCGGGCCCGCTCCGCCATCTCGACGACCTCGGCCAGTTCCCGGCGGGCGCGCTCCGGGTCGGCGTCCGCCAGCCGCCGCGCCAGCTCGCATTTCAGGAGGATCGCCGCCAGGCTGTGGCCGAGCAGGTCGTGCAGGTCCCGGGCCGCCCGCAGCCGCTCCTGGACGGTCGCGGCCCGCGCCAGCTCCGCGCCCGCGATCTGCAGATCGCGCACCAGCCTCGCCAGCCGGACGAACCCGTACACGACGAGGCCCGTCACCAGCGTGCTCACCGTGAAGTTGACGGTCGCCGCCGTCCCGAGGCCGAGCGCAGCCGCACCCGCCCCGACCCCGGCCATCGTCGCCGCCACGAGCGGGACGGCGGCCCGCGCCGGGAGCCCGACCAGGAACGTCCCCGCGAGGACGCCCGCGAGGCCCAGCCACGCCTCTCCGAACACCGGGACCGGCGCGACGCTGAGCACGGTCAGGACCAGCGGCCACCACCGGGGGCGGCCGGTGCCCGTCCAGACGAGTTGCGCCACCGCGACCAGCGCCAGGACGACCGCCGCCACGGCCCAGCGCGGCCCCCACGGGACGAGCAGCAGGCCCTTCACGCAGAACCCGGCCAGCACGGTCGCGAGCAGGGTCAGCGACAGCCGGTACGCCGCCTTGTCGGGGACGCTCACCGCGCGGTCCCCGGCGTCCACGACGGCCTCCACCGCGAACCGGCCGTCGCCGCCGAACCCGGCGGAGAACGCGCCGCCCGCGGCGCGGACCCGCGCCGCGGCCTCCGCCAGCCCGTCCGCGCCGCGTTCCGCCGTGCGGACGCCGTCGTTGACGACGCGCAGCACGACGGCCCCGCCGCGCTCGGACGTCTCGACCAGGCAGGACCGCGCCGTGCCAGCCCGGACCACGTCCGTGACGGCCTCCCGCAGCACCATCGCCAGCAGCGCCCCGGCCGGGCCGAGCGGTTCGCGGTGCCCGGTCCGCACCTCGGCGCGGACGTCCGCCGCCTCCAGCAGGGCCCGCGCCGCCGTCGCCTCGGGCGCCAGCGACATGCTCCGGAAGTCGGCGGCCGCGGCGCGGGCGTCGTTCAGCGACCGCCGCGCGACCGCCAGCACGTCCCCGATCGCCCCGGGTCGGATCGCCTCGGATCGGATGGCCTCGGGTCGCCCGGCCGCGCGCCGGGTGCCGTCGGAGACGGCGCGGAGCCCTGCGCCGAGGCCCCGGTTCAGCTCCGCCGCGATCCGCAGCCGTTCCCGGCCGACCGCCGCCATGGTGAGCGGCAGCCGCGCCGCCGCCGCGTCGTCCGCGCGGTCGGCCAGCCGGACGAGCCCGTACAGCACCAGCGCGGCCAGCAGGCACGTGATCGTGACGTCGACGCTCGCGCCGCCCCGCAGGACGTCGACGAGCGTCGCGCTGCCGACGACCCCGGCCGCCAGGGGCCACGCGGCCTTGGGCCGCGGGACGCCCGCCGCCAGCAGCGACCCGGCGACGAACGCGAGGATCACGGCCGACGTCCCGAACGCGAGGACGACGGTGTACGCGGCCAGGGCCTGTGCGGGGACGACCCACCCCCGCCGCCACCGCGCGAGCCGCGGCATGACCCAGACGAGGTGCAGCACGAGGACCGACGCGACCAGGGCTACCGCCGTGCCGATCCGCACGGCTCCGTCGGTCCGCGCCGGGGCCGCCAGCGCGTACACCCCGGCGAGCGCCGCCGGCACGACGCCGACGACGACCCGCGCGATCCGCGGATCCGGCCCCGCCTCAGCCAAGAACTTCGCTCCCCGTTAGAAGACGATCATTTTACCCGGGCGGTGGAGCGGCAGCGCGGGACGGGGCGCGGGCGGCGGCCGATCGTGTAATGCAACGGCGCCTTGATCGGAAATTTATTTTGCTCTGATATGATGGAGAAAATGGCATATATGCTCCCCCTTCGACGAAAGGGGAGCGGTTACATGGATGCGGGAAAGCCCAGCGCGACGGCGTTCTCTTCGGCGGCGGCGCGGGCCGCCCACCTGGTGGCCGACGACGAGCCGCGGATCTTCGCCGACACCGTGGCCGCACGGCTGCTCGGCGGCCGCGCGGACGAGATGATCGGCTACCACCGCGCGCAGGGCGCTCATATCATCCTCGCCGGGACGCGGGCCATCACGACCGTGCGGAGTCGGTATACCGAGGAACGGCTCGGCGGGCACACGCAGTACGTCATTCTCGGCGCGGGTCTCGACACCTACGGCTATCGCGGCGACGCCGGAGTCAAGGTGTTCGAGGTCGACTGTCCGGCGACGCAGGAATGGAAGAAGAGCCTGCTCGAATCGGCCGGAATTCCGGTGCCCGCGTCCGTCGCGTTCGTCCCGGTCGACTTCGAGTCGGACGATCTCGTCGCCCGACTCGAAGCCGCCGGACTCGACGCCGAGCGACCCGCGCTGGTGAGCTGGCTCGGCGTCAGCTTCTACCTCACCCGCGAAGCCGTCGCGGCGACCCTCGCCCGCGTCGGCCGGCTCGCGCCCGGGACCGAACTCGTCATGGACTACGCGCTCCCGGCCGGACTGCGGGACGCCGAAGGCGACGCCTACGGCGAAACAGCCGAACGGGTCGTCGCGGAATCCGGCGAGCCCTACCGGACCGCGTTCGCCCCCGGCGACATCGACGCCCTCCTCAAAGGACACGGGGCCGATGTCGCCGAGAACGTCCGCCTTGCCGACGCCGTTCCGCCGGAACTGTGGAGGCGCACCGATTCACTGCGCCCGTTCGACTACTTCCGGCTGGTCAGAGCGGTCGTAACCGGCTGACCCGGCTCAGTGGGCCTCTTCGTACTCGCGCTCCTCCTCGTCCAGGGCCTCCTCGTGCGTCCGGACGACCTCGCTGTCGTGGATCTCGCCGCGCCAGCCCTCGACGTCGTCGGGGTGCGTGAGCGACTGGGTCATCACATACCGGCGGAAGTGCTTCAGCTCCAGCCGGACGCGGCGGCCCTGCGCGCGCCAGAGGTTGCCGGTCCGCTCGAACAGCCCCTGCGGGTGGTATTCGAGGACGAGCAGGACGCGCGTCAGGTTCGCCGACAGCTTGTGGAAGCTGACGGTCCCGTCGACGTGGCCCTTCGGGCCCTTCGAGCGCCAGACGATGTGCTCGTCCGGGACCTGCTCGACGATGGTCGACTCCCACGTCCGGCTGGACCAGAAGACCTTCGCCTTCCAGTGCAGCTTCGTCTCGTCGGCCTGGTCGACGCTGACGACCTTCTTCATGAAGGCCGGGAAGTCCTGCAGCTGCGTCCACTGGTCGTAGACGAGGCGACGGGGCGCACCGATGTCGATCTGCTCGACGATGTTGGTGACCTTCACCTTCTTGCCGCCCTTGCCACCGCCCTTGCCCTTGCCCTTGTCGCCGACGCCGGGCAGGGCGGACGGCAGGGAGTCGGGCAGGGCGTCGCTCGCGGTGTCCTTGAGCCGTCCGAGCAGGCCGGAGCCGTTGTGCTCGGCGTTCCCGCCCGACTTGCCGCCGGACTTGCCGTTCGACTTCGCGTCCGACTTGCCGGACTTGGACTTGCCGGACGTGTCGTCCTGCTCCGCGGACGAGTCGCGCCGCCCGCTGATCGCCTTGGTCGCGGCGACCGCCGCGCTGGCGCCGAGCAGGACGCCTCCGGCCGTCCCGGCGGCCCGTCCCCCGCCGGGCACATTCTTCGTGATCCGGCTGAGGCCGCTGCTGCGGCGGCGGCCCGGCAGCCGTCCCGCGACGCTCCCGATGTTGTTTCCGATGTTGCCGACGGGCAGTCGGCCCGTCCGACTTCCGCGTTTCATTCTTCGCTCCTCATTCAGGGGTTGTGACGACCTCGCCGTCGCGGATCTCGCCGCGCCAGCCCCCGGCCTCGTCCGGCCGGGTCAGCGCACGCGAGGTCACGTGGCGGCGGAAATGCTTGAGTTCGAGGCGGACGCGGCGGCCCTGCGCGCGCCAGAGGTTGCCGGTCCGCTCGAACAGCCCGCGCGGGTGGTATTCGAGGACGAGCAGCACCCGCGTCAGGTTCGGCGACAGTTCGTGGAAGCTGACCGTCCCGTTCACATGTCCCTTGCGGCCCTTCGAGCGCCAGACGATGTGCTCGTCCGGGACCTGCTCGACGATCGTGGACTCCCACGTCCGGCTGGACCAGAAGACCTTCGCCTTCCAGTTCAGTTTCGTTTCGTCGGTCTGATCGACGCTGACGACCTTCTTCATGAAGGACGGGAAGTCCTGGAACCGCGTCCACTGGTCGTAGACGACGCGGCGCGGCACACCGATGTCGGTCTGCTCGACGATGTTGGTGACCCTCGCCTTGCGGCCGCGGCCGAAGATGCGGGCGAGGGTCTCCTTCAGGGCCGTCCAGCCGAAGCTCAGCAGCGCGCGGAACGGGGACTTCCCGTCGTGCAGCGCCGTGACCCCGGCCAGTGCCGCCCGCATGAGCGGACCGCCCTCCTCGGCCGCCGTCGTCAGCCGCCGGACGGCCCGTTCGAGCCGCCTCTCCAGCCGTCGGACGGCGGCGCGCGCCAGCCGTCCGGCCAGGCTCCGGGCCGACAGCACGGCGGCGGCTCCACCCGCGCCGGCTGCCAGGCCCGTCCGGAAGTTCATCTCGGCTCCATCTCGTGGCTGTCGTCCGGTCTCGGTACGGCGGCCGAAGTACCCGGTCAAAGAGCGGCAAAACAGGCACCAAGCCAACGGCGGGCCGGATGACCCGCGGCGACCGCCTCCGATGTCCGCGACAGGACGGGCGAGTGAACGGCGAGTGTGCGCTCAGAGTGAACGGAGGGACACTCCTGTTGGGCCGACCAGACCAGCCCAGCGTGTGCACCAGACCAGACAGCCCACCTCAGGATGGTCGATAACGGTTAAGACTCTTGCGTAATCGAACCCTTGAACTGGTACGGACCAGTGTTTATCTTCATGGCCACAACGCGCGTTTGTGTTCAAGGAGCATTCACATCGCGCACATTTTTTCATGCGCGAAGGGGGGCGCCGGGGCGGGTCCGGGATCGCCGGACGCACATCGTGAACATGTGATTCCCGACCGCAGTACTCGGCTCCCCGGGGTTGACGGAGCATTCGGAGCCGATCACGGCAGGGCGACCTCAGCGCAGGAAATACGGCACACCTCAGCACGGGCGCGCCTCCATGCGTCCACCATTGCAAGGCGGAGAAGGCGGGGACAGATGAAACGGCACCTCCTGGGCGTCGTAGCCGCGGGTCTGACCGTGGCGCTCGGCGTCAGCGGATGCGGCAAGGGCAGCTCATCGGACAGCGGTTCGGACGGAAAGACCATCAAGTTCGTCGCCGCGATCTACGACGACAACACGAAGCCCTACTGGGACGCGCTCATCAAGGACTTCGAGGCCAAGAACTCGGGCTACAAGGTCAACCTCGAGATGGTCGACTGGTCCCAGATGGACGCGAAGGTGAAGACCTACGTCCAGACCAAGCAGGTCCCCGACGTCCTGAACTACAACGCGTTCTCCGACTTCGCGCGGGACGGCCTCATCTACAAGGCGTCCGAGGTGCTGTCCCCGACGACGCTCAGCGACTTCACCCCCACGTTCGTCGAGCAGGCGAAGTACAACGGCGAGCAGTACGGCCTCCCGTTCATCTCCAGCGCCCGGCTGCTCTTCTACAACAAGGACCTCTTCGAGAAGGCCGGCATCAAGTCCCCGCCCGCCACCTGGGACGAGGTCAAGGCCGACGCGAAGAAGATCAAGAAGGGCAGCACGATCGGCTACGGTCTGCCGCTCGGCCCCGAAGAGGCGCAGGCCGAGTTCTACTCGTGGGCGATGAACAATGGCGGCGGCTGGGTCGACGCGTCCGGGAAATGGGCGATCAACCAGCAGGCCAACATCGACACGCTGACCTTCCTGAAGGACCTCAACAAGTCCGGGCTGACCCAGCCGAACCCGGAGAGCACCGACCGGAAGACGGTGTTCAACCAGTTCGCGCAGGGCAAGGTCGGAATGGCCATCGGCGGCCCGTTCACCAAGGCCGGATTCATCGACCCGGTGAACAAGAGCCTGAACTTCGGCGTCGCGCCGCTGCCGAGCAAGAGCGGCAGCGAGCACAACACGCTCGGCGTCATGGACGTTCTCGCCGCCTTCAAGAAGGACGACAGCAAGAACAAGGACGCCGTCAAGAAGTTCCTCGACTTCTTCTACCAGAAGGAGAACACCTCGAAGTTCCTCACCACCGAGGGCTTCCTTCCGGTGACGAAGTCGGCCGGTGACGCGCTCAGCGCCGACCCGTACATGAAGCAGTTCGTGGACGCCCTCCCGACGTCCAAGTTCGCCCCCACGACCAACCCGGCGTGGTCCGCAGTCGCGGGCGCGGTCAAGCAGGACCTCGGCAGTTCCGTCGCGAACAAAGACCCGAAGTCGGTTCTGGACAAGATCCAGGAGACCGCCGAGAAGGCCGGCTGAGTGCAGGATCTCAAGACCAGGCGGCGGGGGGCCGCCACCTCCCAGGCCCCCCGCCCCTCCCTGCTCCGCCGGACCGGACGGGCGCTGACGCCGCTGGCGTGGCTCGGCCCGTCCCTCGTGCTGATCTGCGTCGTCGTGCTGTGGCCCGTCATCGAGATGGTGCGGACGTCGCTGCAGCACATCACCTCGTCCGGCGTCACCGTCGGCTACAACGGCACCACCAACTACACCGACCTGTTCGACGAGGACGACCTGATCCCCGTCGTGCTGCGAACGCTGCTGTGGGTCGGTGGGATCGTGGTCATCACGATGACGCTGTCCCTCGCGCTCGGCCAGCTGCTGAACGCCCGCTTCCCCGGACGGCGCGTCGTCCGCTGGGCCGTCATCGTCCCCTGGGCGGCGTCGGTGCTGATGACGGCGCTGATCTGGAAATGGATGCTGGACAACTACTCCGGGCTCGTCAACCGCGTTCTGCTCGACCTCCACATCATCGACAAACCGGTGAACTGGCTGGCGCATCCGGGCCAGGCGATGCTGTGGATGATGTGGGTCGCGGTATTCGTCTCGCTGCCGTTCACGTCATTCGTGATCCTCGCGGGGCTCCAGACGATTCCGGAGGACGTGTACGAGGCGGCTCGGGTCGACGGCGCCAGCGCGTTCCGGACCTATTTCGGCATCACGCTTCCGCTGCTGCGCCCGGCCATTCTGATCGCGTCCATCATCAACGTCATCAACGTGTTCAACTCTTTCCCCATCATCTGGGCGATGACCGCGGGCGGGCCGGGCAGCGACACCGACACCACAACAACGTTCATGTACAAACTTGCCTTCTACGACCAGCACGTCGGCGAGTCCGGCGCCATGGCGGTCGTCAACTTCGCCCTGATCCTTGTCATGGTGTTGTTCTATCTGCGTGCCGCGCGCTGGCGGGAGGAGGTTCGATGACCGGAGCGAAGCGAGGATCATCGAACCTCCGGCTCGGGGGCCTGGGGGTCGCCCCCCAGAAAGGTAGGGGCCGATGACTCGCCGGGTCGTTCTCACCGGGCTCGGCTGGCTGGTCGCCTTCGTCTTCCTGCTGCCGTACCTACAAATGTTCATCACCGCGCTCAAGCCGGAGAAGGAACTGACGAAGTCGCCGGGCACCTACCTCCCGTCGCATTGGACGTGGTCGAACTTCATCGACGTCTGGTCGGCCGCGCCGGTCTGGACATATCTGCGGGTCTCGCTCACCGTCGCGGCCGCCGCGACTATCGTGACGCTCGCGTGCGCGATGCCCGCCGCGTACTACACTGCGCGGAACCGTTTCCGCGGGCGGGGGGCCTTCCTGCTGCTCGTCCTGGTGACGCAGATGTTCGCGCCGACGGCGCTGGTCATCGGCATCTACCGGGAAATGGTCGCGCTCAACCTGACCGACACGCTGCTCGCGCTGATCCTGGTGAACGCGGCGTTCAACCTGCCGTTCTGCATCTGGATCCTGCACGGCTATTTCTCCAGCATCCCGAAAGAGCTGGAGGAGGCGGCCTTCCTGGACGGCGCCGGGCGCGTCGGCGCGCTCACCCGCGTCACACTGCCCATTTCCATGCCGGGCGTCGTCACCGCGATCGTTTACACGTTCATCGCGGCGTGGAACGAGTACATCGTGGCGTTGACGGTCACCGCGTCGCCGGACCGGCGCCCATTGACCGTCGGCGTCCCGTCGTTCGTGACGCAATACCAGGCGCACTGGCAGTTCCTTTTCGCGAC
This sequence comes from Actinomadura syzygii, assembly GCF_008085905.1. Classification (GTDB taxonomy): domain Bacteria; phylum Actinomycetota; class Actinomycetes; order Streptosporangiales; family Streptosporangiaceae; genus Spirillospora; species Spirillospora syzygii. The sequence goes on from NZ_VSFF01000013.1 coordinate 163,743, forward strand.
GTCGCTGATCGCGATCGTGCCGGTCGTCATCCTGTTCATCTTCATCGAGCGCTACCTCATCGGCGGCCTCACCGCGGGCTCGGTGAAATGAGCCTGATCGGACTCGACGTCGGCGGGACCACGATGAAGGCCGCCATCACCCGGGACTCCGCGGTGGTGGCGACCGAGTCGTGGCCCACCGACCACGTGGACCCGGTGGGCGGCATCCTGGACTTCGCCGCCCACCTGGTCGCGCGCGCCGCCGCAGTCGGCTCTCCGGCCCGCGCCGCGGGAATCGCCGTCCCCGGGATCGTGGACGAGAAGGCGGGCGTCGCCGTCAATTCCGCGAACCTCGGTTGGCGGGACGTGCCCATGCTGGAACTGGTGCGGGAACGCATCGGGATTCCCGTCGCGATCGGCCAGGACGTTCGCACGGGCGGCCTCGGAGAGGCCGTTCTCGGCGCGGGCCGCAATGCCGGGGACTTCGTCTTCGTGGCCATCGGCACCGGCATCGCCGCCGCCCTCATCATCGGCGGCACACCGTATTCGGGTGTCGCCGGCTGGAGCGGTGAGATCGGTCACGTGGTCGTCCGGCCGAACGGCGAGGATTGCGCGTGCGGCAACCGGGGCTGCCTGGAGACGTACGCCTCCGCCGCCGCGATCTCCCGCCGCTACGGCGGCAACGTCCCAGCTGAGGAGGTCATAGCCCGAGCCGACAAGAACGAGGAAAAGGCAGCGCGGGTCTGGACGGAAGCCCTCGACTGCCTGGCGGACGGCCTTGCCGCCACAACGCTCCTCATGGACCCGGGCCTGATCATCCTGGGCGGCGGCCTGGCGAAGGCGGACCGAGGACTCCTCGAACCGCTCGAATCACGCCTCGCGGCCCGGCTGACGTTCCGCCCGCCTCCCGGCCTCCTGCACTCCGAACTGGACGACCAGGCAGCCGTGAAGGGCGCAACGATCCTGGCCGCCCGACTGGTGGAGGACTCGCCCTAACCCGTTCCGCGCTCGCCGCGTTCGACGAATCTCGCAAGGTTGTCCAAGGCCATTCGGGTGCCGAGTTCGTTGTCCGCGGCGGGCACGCTGTCGGGCATCCCCTCGTGCAGAACGGTCACGTCGGTGGCTCCGTCCGCGTCGGCGAGTGTCGTGGTCATCGTCATCTCGCCGTTCAACTCCGGGTCGTCGGTCTCGAATTGAAAGACCTCGACCACCTGCTCGTCCCGTACGAGCTTCACGAACCGGCCGTGGTAGGTGTCGGTGTGGGCGGACGTCTTTCCGGTCGCGGTCGGCTCGTCATAGGTCAGCGAGATGCGAAAGGCGCCGCCTTCACGTCCGTCGAACTCGTGCACCCGGCTGGTCATGCCGTCCGGCACCCGCCAAGCCGCGATCGCGTCCCCGTCGAGAAGCGCCCGGTACACCACGGGACGCGGCGCGTCGATGCGACGGGTGACCTGCGTCGAGTACATGGACCTACCTCTACCACGATGCGGGCCGCGTCTCAGGGATCTACCTTGCCCCAGGTTGCGGGCTCTGGTCCTTCCGCTGGACAGCGGTCGTGTCGATGCTCGCGGGTGCGCCGTGGGAATCGGTGGCGCGTAGCTGCGCGAGCGGGAGTCCGCTCTCGTCGACGAGGACCGAGTGGGCCTCGTCCGGAGCGAACGCATGACGTTCGCCCCACTGGCGCATGGCCACGATGACGGTGAAGAGGTCGCGTCCCACGTCGGTGAGTACGTAGACCTGCCGACGGCCTGACGGTGCCGTCCGCCGGTCGAGGATGCCGCGCTCGACCAACCGCCGGAGGCGGTCGGTGAGGATGTTGCGCGCGATCCCGGTGCACCGCTGGAAGTCGGTGAACGACCGGGCGCCGTCCATCGCGTCGCGAATGATCAACAGGCTCCACCGCTCTCCGACGAGGTCGAGCGCACGGGCGACCGGGCAGCTGGAGTCGGTCCAGTCCATGTCGCCGAGGCGGGCGGTGGCGGTCATCACACCTCCAGATGAGTTGCGGATTGAAACTATTCTGCCGTACGGTCAGCTTAGTTGCAATCTGCTACTGATTGGAGTCTCCCGTGAGCCTCACGTTCGGCCGGAGGACGCTGCTCGCAGTGATCTGCTCGGTCGCCGTCGCCACGATCTACGCCGCGCAGCCCGTCCTCGCCCAGATCGGCCATGACCTGGGCGTGGCGGACGCGGGCCTGGGCTGGATCGTGGCCGCGGGGCAGGTCGGCTACCTGATCGGCCTGGCCTTCCTCGTACCGCTGGGAGACATGCTCGATCGGCGCAAGCTCATCGCGAGCCACCTGCTCCTCGCCGCGGTCGGGATGGTGCTGGCGGCGGTCGCCACCCAACTCTGGCTCCTGCTCGTCGGGCTTGCCCTGACCGGACTGTTCGCGGTCGTCGTCCAGACCACCGTCGCGTTCGCCGCCGACCTGGCGACGCCCGCCGACCGGGGCCGGACGCTTGGAATCGTCACTTCCGGCGTCATCATCGGCATTCTCGGATCGCGCGTCCTCGCGGGAAGTCTCGCCGCGGTCTGGGGATGGCGAAGCATCTACGTGGCGCTTGCCGTACTCCTCATCGCGCTGACTCTTCTCGTCCTGAAGCTGCTGCCAGCCGACAATCGCTCCACTGACGCGACGTACGGCCATGTGCTGGTCTCACTCGGTCGTCTCTTTCGCGAGCCCGTGTTCCTCTCGCGCGGCCTGATCGCGTTCTTTCTGTTCGCTTCCTTCGGGACGCTCTGGAGCGGGCTGGCACTACCGCTCGCAGCCGAACCCTGGCATCTGAGCTCCGCGGAAATCGGTCTCTTCGGAATCGCGGGCCTCGCCGGCGCCTTGGGTGCCGCAAGGGCGGGCCGGTGGGCTGATGCCGGTCGCGCCAATCTCGTCACGGGAGTCGGACTCGCGCTCCTGGCCGCGTCCTGGCTGGCCTCCGGTCAGGCGACGTGGTCACTCTGGCTGGTCGTGGTCGGCGTCATCGTCCTCGACCTCGCGGTCCAGGCGGTGCACGTCAGCAACCAGCACCTGCTCACCACCGTTTACTCGCACCAGACGAGCAGCGCCATCGGCGGATACATGCTCTTCTACTCTCTCGGCTCAGCCCTCGGGGCAACCGCCACCACGACGGTCTACTCCGCTGCCGGATGGACCGGATCCGCCATTCTCGGAGCCGCCTTCGCCCTCTGCGGACTCTCCGTTTGGGCGGTCAGCCAGCGCATACGGCCAAAACGGGACGACGAGAAGTTTCGCCCTACCGAGCACCCTGTCCTCTCAACACAGCGGGGGCGGGGCGTCCGGTCGGGATTGGAGCGGATCGGTGCTGCGTCGCCGTCCGGTGCCATTCGTCCCGCGTCCAGCAAGGCTCGCGCCGCGAAGACGGTGACGAGCAGCATCGCCCCGCCGACCGCCCATCCTCCGAATACATCGGTCACCCAATGCTTGTTCAAATAGGTGCGCGTGTATCCCTCGACGTAGGCGAGGGTCACGATGGCGCTCCAACTCCACATCTTCACGGCCCGACCCGCACGCGAATAGGCCAAAGTGAGGAACGTGATCGTGCCGTAGATCACCAGAACCCGCGCGCAGCCACCGGACGGAAAGGTGCCCAGCGTGGTCGGCGGGTGTCCCCGGTCCACGACCTTGGCCAGCGCCGCCTGATCGAATTTCTGCACCAGGACGGACGTACCGATGAGAAAGGCAGGAACCCAGGGCCGTTCTCGCCGCCACAATGCGACCCCGGTGAGCACGACGATCGCCAGGAGGGCGACGAACCGGGTCTGCCAGACGTTGCCCAACCGTCCGACCAACTCGACCGGATCGGCCCACTGCGGGTCGTAGTGGTCCTCCATCATCTCGAAAACCGCTCGGTCTACGGGGCCCTCGACGCGCTGCACCAGCTCGCCGAGGGCCAGGCCGCCCGCCGTCAGCACGAACACCCCGGCTCCGTAGAGCACCACGAACGCGCCCACCGGGCCGAGCGTCCCGGCTAACTGGGCGCGAGCGAGCACAAGGCGCCCTGGCGCGGACAGTCGCCCGAACCGATAGAACAGGAGCACCGAAATAACGGACACAAAGTGTACAGAAGTCATTGCTAAAAGTATGATAATCTCCATGACAGAACAGTAGCAGTACTGTCAGAAGCACACTCATCCGCCGGACGTCAATCTGGCGCCAATCCAGACATTGCGTCTTCCTCGGCACGAACGATCACGACGGCACCGGAACGTTCCTCTTTCCGCCGCCCGCCGGGGCGCATCACACATGACCAGGGATCGCCGCGTGTCAGGTGAATAGGCGTTGGACGAAGAAGACGGCCAGCGAGGCAATTATTCCCGTCACGTACTGCAAGATGGTCGCTGTTTTTATCGGCAGGCGGCGCAGGGTGCGGAAATGCGTGTACGCCTGGAACGCGCCGGGCAGGTCGTGGGAGAGGAGGAGGTGTCCGGGCGGACGGTGCGTCTGCGCCATCAGCGGGTCGACGATCGTGTCGATGTGACGCCGGACCAGGTGCGCAAGGGTGACATAAGGCTGGACGCCGACATACAGGGCCGTCACCACCGCCAGCACGGGAAACCCTACGTAGAACCCCTCCATCAACGCGCCCGGACGGTCACTGGTCACGCTCACCGTCGACACCTCGGCCAGCAGGACGCCCACCGCCGTGGCGATCGCGACGCGCGCGTACACCCGGCACAGTTGGACGATCGCCGGAGTGTGCGCCGGGTCCAGCCACGCCATCTGCAAGTCCCCGCACCGGTGCAGGCGCAGCGGAACCTCCGCCAGGGTGTAGAGCCAGTACACGACGCCACCGCCGATGAAACCCGTCCAGACGCAGCACAGGTAGATCCACGTGCTGACCGCGACGGAACCGGTGTCCTGGTGCGACATCGCGTAGACGAGAAGGGACGACAGGACCGCGCCGCCCGCTCCTGCCGCGAACTGCGGACCGAGACGGTAGCGCGTCCGCAGCCAGGCGAGGAACGCCCGCCGTTCCGCCGACACCGCGAGGAGGTCGGAGACGCCTTCGGCGAGGACCGCCGTCCAGCGCCACGCGTACCAGCCGAGACCCAGCATCAGCACCGTGGTGACCGACGCCGACACGACGAGCAGTTCGCCTGTTTCGCCGCGCAGCGGATGGTCCTCCGCCAGGCCGCCGACGGCATGCCCGAGCACGTACGGCCAACCCGCCATGACCAGGACCGACGCCGTCGCAGTCAACGCGGACGTCCGGCCGGGCAGGAGACGGGCGAACGCGCTTGCCAGCAGCACCACCAGAACGCGTGTGCGGCCCTCGTCCGCGAATCGGTTCAGGTCGTCGGCGGTCTTCGCGTCGGGAAGGCGGCGCCGGTCGATGGCGGCCAACCGCCCGAGAATGTCCCCCGGCCCCTCGGGAGGAGGCGCCCCGCCGTGGTGTTCGTTGTCGTCTGTGCGCTCGGTCGCCTCTAACCCCATCGCGTCCGCCCTGCCGTCGCCCACCGTGGCACCACCGTGACGAATTCGCGTCGGCGCGCACAACCCGCAGGCCGGACCTGGACGGAGGGTCAGCTCTTCTGCGCGGTGATCCAGGTGGCGATCTGCGCGCGCGACGAGTAGCCGAGCTTGGCGAGGATGTGCTCCACATGCGAGTCGGCGGTGCGCTTGGCGATCGTCAGCCGTTCGGCGATCGCGCGGTTCGACAGGCCCTCCGCGACCAGCGCCGCTACCTGCAGTTCCCGGTTGGTGAGCGGGCCGCCGGTCCGCGCCCCCTCCCCCTCGGGTCCCTCGCCGAGGGCGTCCTCGACGGCGTCCGCGAGCGGGAGCCGGCCGCCCTCCTCGAGCGCCGCGCGGAACGCCTCCTCGCCGAGGGCCTGCTGCGCCCGATCGATGTGGATCTCGCGGAGCAGCGCGTGATGCGGGCCGAACCAGGACGTCTGCGTGAACTCGCGCAGCCGGTCGGCGGCCCCCAGCAGCCGGACGGCGCGCGCCGCCTCGCCCCGGCTGGACAGGCACGCGGCGATCGACTCCAGCGCCAGCGTCGTGCCGAGCTCGTCGTCCAGGTCGCGCTTGATCCGCAGGGCCCGGCGGAGCTGCTCCATCGAGGCGTCGAGGTCGTCCGCCAGCCACAGCGCGAGTCCGCAGACGAGCATGCCGTATGAGCGGACCCACAGCTCGCCGCGCTCCGCACCGGCCTGGGCGGCCGCGTCCGCGTGCGCGACGGACGCCGTGAACTCGTTCTTGAACAGGTACGCAACACCGCGGAACACGTCGATGAGCAGGAACAGCAGGTCGTCCTCGCCGCTGTCGCGGGCCACCTCGCCGGCCGAGCCGAGCAGTCGCAGCACGAGGTCGAAGTCGCCCTCGAACAGCGCCACGATGCCCTTCCCCCCGACGGCGAGCGCGATGCCGCGCAGATCGTCCTCGGCCCGGCCCTGCGCCTCCGCGCGGTCCAGCAGTTCGCTCGCCCTGGCCAGGTCGTCCTGGAGCGTCATCGTCAGGGCGGCCACCGCGAGCAGGCCCGCCCAGCCCGGCCCGGTCGTGTCGCGCGTTTCGAGGACGCGGTCGACCCAGTGGCGGCCCTCGCCGACCGTCCCGCGCAGCGCGCAGAAGCGGCCGAGGGTCTCCACGGCGTCGCGGAGCATGTCCGGTTCGGCCGTTGCGACGACGTGCCCGAGCAGCGCGCGGATGTTGCCGCGTTCGCAGTCGAACCATTCGAGCCAGTGGATCTGCGCCGCGCTGGGCAGCTCCGCGCGGGCGCGCCGCAACTGCCCGACGTACCAGGCGAAACAAGCGTGCCGGAGGCGGTCCCGGCCGCCGAGCCCGGCGAGGCGCTCGGCGCCGTACTCGCGGAGGGTGTCGAGCATCCGGTAGCGGGCCTCGCCGCCGCGGTCGGCGCGCTGCACGATCGACTTCTCGACCAGGCCGGTCAGGACGTCCGCGACGTGGTCGGCGGGGAGCCCGTCGCCGCCGCAGACGTTCTCCGCGGCGTCGAGGTCGAAGCCGTCGGCGAACACCGAGAGCCGCGCCCAGAGCAGCCGTTCCTCGGGCGAGCACAGCTCGTGGCTCCAGTCGACCGCGGCGCGCAGCGTCTGGTGGCGCCGCACGCTGGTGCGCCTGCCGCGCACCTGGAACAGGTGGGTGCCGAGGCGTCCGAGCACCTGGTCGAGCGAGAACGCGCGGAGCTGGACGGCCGCGAGCTCGATCGCGAGCGGGATGCCGTCGAGCCGGTCGCAGAGCTGGACGGCGGCGTCGCGGTTGCCGCGGGTGAGCGTCCACCCCTGGACGGCGGCGGCGGCGCGCTCGGCGAACAGCCTGACCGCGTCGCACTCGCCGTCGACCGCGCCGTCCCCGTCGCCGTCGCCGTCATCCGACCGTCCGAGCGGCGCGACGACCACGGTGTGCTCGCCCATGACGTCGAGCGCCTGCCGGCTCGTCGCGAGGACGCGCAGGCCGGGGGCCGTCCGCAGCATCGCCTCCGTCAGCATCGCGCACTCGTCCAGCAGGTGCTCGCACGTGTCGAGGACGAGCAGCAGCCGCCGGTCGGCGAGATGGTCGACGAGGCATCCGACCGCGGACTCGCCCGCCTGCTCGGCCAGCCCGAGCGCGTCGCAGATCGCCTGCGCCAGCAGCGACGGCTCGGTCAGCCCGGACAGGCCGACGAAGTAGACGCCCTCGTCGAACGCCTCCTCGGAGAGCGCGGCGGTCCGGACGGCGAGCCTCGTCTTCCCGACGCCCGCGGGCCCGGTCAGCGTCACGAGGCGGTGCTCGCCGACGAGGCGCCGCAGCCGGACGAGTTCCGCGTCCCGGCCGACGAAGCTCGTGAACTCCGCGGGCAGTCTTCCCGTCTGTCGCTCCAGCGTCGCGTTCCGCACCACGGCTGCCTCCGAGTCAGTCCGCCGGAAGCCCGGCTACGAGGGGACGTCAGGATTGTAATCATGCCGCCACGGACAGCGACCTTGATCGTCCGCCCCGGGTAGGGAGGTGTCCACTCCCGGACGGGTCGCACGCGCCCCGCCGAGCGGTTTCGGTACGGACGATCGGTGTAACTACCGATGTGCCGCCGCCGTGGCCCCGCGAGGATGGGTACCGGCCGGACGGGGGTGGGGCCTGTCCTCGGGTTGGGGGATGGGGCGTGGCGCGCGCCTTCGGACGGTCGTCCACCCGGCGTTCCCGCGCGGTCCGCCGAGACCGGCGGCCGGGGGCGGCTGCGGGAGGCCCCGGCCGCCGGACCCCGACCGGCGGGGGCGGGGCCCCGCGCGGGTGGACGGGCTGGGCTGGACGAAGGGGTCCGATGAAGACGGTGCAGACGCGGACGAACGCGAGCCTGTACAGCTGGGACGTGCGCTGCCATGATTCGCGGCGCGCGGGCCCGGGCGGGATCAGCGCCGACCGGCGGCGCGCGGTGGCGGCCCTCGCCGAGGCGCTGTCGGCCGAGCGGGGCGGCGCGTCCGGCGCGGTGTGGGCGGTCCGGCTGAAGCCCGGACGCCATCCCGAGTACTGCTACGACGGGCTGATAGCCAAGGGTTTCTGCGACCCGACGTCCGGCGCGGTCACCGTCGAGGCGCCCACGCCCGCCTATGCGTAGGTAATTCCCTACGTTTGACAGGTAGGGAATCACCTACGTATCGTCTGGCACATGAACATCACGCATGTGCGGCTGCTGACCGTTCCGGTGTCCGACCAGGACGCCGCCAAGTCCTTCTACGCGGACACGCTCGGCTTCGAGGTCGTGGCCGACCAGTCCACGGGACCGGTGCGCTGGCTCCAACTCGCCCCCAAGGGCGCGCAGACGAACGTCGTCCTCGCCGCCCACGTGCCCGGACACACGCCGGGGAGCCTGCACGGCCTGATCTTGGAGACGTCCGACCTGGACGCCGACTGCGAGCGGCTCCGGCAGGCCGGGGTGGACGTCGACGGCCCGCAGGACCTCCCGTGGGGGCGGCAGGCCGCGCTCACCGACCCGGACGGGAACGGCCTCGTCCTGGCCGAAGCGTGACCGCGGACGTCTTCGCGGCGCTCGCGAGTCCCGTCCGGCGGGAGTTGACCGGGCTCCTGCTGGACGGGCCGCGTCCCGTGAACGACCTCGCGTCCCACTTCACGATGAGCCGGCCGAGCGTCTCCGAGCATCTGAAGGTGCTGCGGGACGCCGGGCTCGTCACCGAGCAGCGCAACGGCCGCCAGCGCATCTACCGGCTGGAGCCGGGGCCGCTGCGCGAACTGTCCGAATGGCTGCACCCGTACGAGCGGTTCTGGCGCGAAAAGCTTTCCGACCTGCGCAAACTCCTCGACGAGGAGGAGGGCGAGACATGACGCCAGTGCTGGAGGCGGCCGGGCTCGCCAAGCGGTACGGCTCCGTGGAGGCCCTCGCCGGGCTCGACCTCGTCGCCGAGTCCGGCCAGGTCGTCGCGCTGCTCGGGCCGAACGGCGCGGGGAAGACGACGTTCGTGCGGTCGGTGGCGACGCTCGTCCGCCCCGACCAGTCACCGCCATGATGAACGCCGTCAGGTCGTTGACGCAGGCCGACGCGCTGAACGGCGGCGCCCGCGACGTGGCCATCGCACTCGCGTGGACGGCCGGGATCATCGTCGTCTCCGCCGCCGTCGCGGTCGCCCGGTTCCGCCGGATCTGATGAGGAAGACGAACGCGAAGGAGGACGGCATGCGCGACGAACCCGCGTCCATCGAGGTGGACGAGTTCCTGCCGCACCCGCCCGCCAAGGTCTGGCGGGCGCTCACCGACCCCGACCTGCTGGCCCGCTGGCTGATGCCGAACGACTTCAAGCCCGTGGTCGGGCACCGTTTCGCGTTCACCACCCGGCCGATCCCGAACATCGGCTTCGACGGGATCATCGCCTGCCGGGTCCTGGAGCTGGACGAGCCGCGGCTGCTGCGGATCGCCTGGGGCGGCGGCGGGCTCGACACGACGGTGACGTGGCGGCTCGTCCCGGAGGGGCGCGGCACCCGCATGTTCATCCGGCACACGGGCTTCGACCTGGACGACCCCGTCCACGCCTTCGCCTTCCGCGGCATGGGCAGCGGCTGGCGCTCCCACGTCCTCCGAGCCCTCCACCGAACCCTCACCAACCTCCCATGAAGGCCCCCGGGACGCCTTGACGGACAACGGCCGCCGGTCAGGGGCGCCCTGCAACCGCCCCCGACCGGGACGCCCCGGTGGTGAGGGTTAGGTGGGGGTGGGGTTGGCGTAGATGCCCTTGAGCATGCCGGTCGCCTCGCCCACTTCGATGAGGTGGCCGTCCGGGTCGCGCATGTAGCAGCGGATCTCGGCCTTGCGGTCGAGCGGCTCGGTCAGGAACTCGGCGCCGAGGGAGCGGGCGCGTTCGTAGAACGCGGCGATGTCGGCCACGCGGACGTTCATGAACGCCGAGACCGGGTCGCCCGGCTCGGGGGCCCTGAGGACGACGCCCGGCTTGTCGGGAGTGGGCCCGCCGCCCGGGTTCATGATGATCCAGGTGTTCGCGACCTTGACGATGGCGGGGTTCTCGTCCAGCACGACCTCGCCGCCGAGGACGTCCGCGTAGAACGCGCGGGAACGGGCCACGTCCCGCACGGTCAGGAAGTGCGTCAGCACCAGCCCTTGCTCGGGTGCGGGCAGTTGGCTCCGATCGACCATTTCCGCGTCCTTTCCGCGTCCTTCCGCGCGTCGGCTCTCGATCACGTCACGGCGTACTCCTCCCCTCCGGCCCCTTCTCCAACCGCACGTCAGACGGCGGGTTCGAGGGGCGGGCGTTCGCTGAACTGGGTGCGGTAGAGCTCGGCGTAGCGGCCCTCAGCGGCGAGGAGCGCGTCGTGGGTGCCGCGTTCGACGATGCGGCCGTCCTCCACGACGAGGATCTGGTCGGCGGCGCGGACGGTGCTGAGCCGGTGCGCGATGACCACGGCGGTGCGCCCGTCGAGCGCCTCGGTCAGCGCCTCCTGGACGGCGGCCTCGGACGTCGAGTCGAGGTGGGCGGTGGCCTCGTCCAGGATGACGACGCGCGGGTGGGCGAGCAGCAGCCGGGCGATCGTGAGCCGCTGCCGCTCGCCGCCGGACAGCCGGTAGCCGCGTTCGCCGACGACGGTGTCGAGCCCGTCGGGCAGTCCCGCGATGAGGGCGTCGAGGCGGGAGCGGCGCAGGACGTCCCACAGCTCGTCCTCCGCGGCCTCGGGACGGGCGAGCATCAGGTTCTCGCGGATCGTCTCGTGGAAGAGGTGGCCGTCCTGCGTGACCATGCCGAGCGTGTCGCGGATGTGCTGGAAGGACAGGTCGCGGACGTCGACGCCGCCGAGCCGGACGGCGCCCGAGTCGACGTCGTAGAGGCGCGGCAGGAGCTGCGCGATCGTCGACTTGCCCGCGCCGGACGACCCGACGAGCGCGATCATCTGCCCGGGTTCGGCGCGGAACGACACGTCGTGCAGGACGTCGACGCCGCCGCGCGTGTCGAGGGTGGCGACCTCTTCGAGCGAGGCCAGCGAGACCTTGTCGGCGGACGGGTAGGCGAACGTCACGCCGTCGAACTCGACGGAGACGGGCCCGTCCGGGACGGTGCGCGTCTCGGCCTTCTCCGCGACGAGCGGCTTCATGTCGAGCACCTCGAAGACCCGCTCGAAGCTGACCAGCGCGCTCATCACCTCGACGCGGGCGCTGGCGAGCGCGGTCAGCGGCGCGTAGAGGCGGGTGAGCAGGAGGGCGAGGGCGACGACGGCGCCCGCGTCGAGGTGGCCGCGCAGCGACAGCACGCCGCCGAGCCCGTAGACGAGCGCGAGCGCCAGCGCCGACACCATGGTCAGCGCGGTGATGAAGACGTGCTGCACCATCGCGGTCCGGACGCCGATGTCGCGGACGCGCCGGGCCCGCGCGGCGAACTCGGCGGACTCCCGGGCCGGACGGCCGAACAGCTTGACCAGCGTCGCGCCGGGCGCGGAGAAGCGCTCGGTCATCTGCGTGCTCATCGCGGCGTCGTGCCCGGCCGCCTCGCGTTCGAGCCGGGCCAGGCGGCTCCCCATCCGCCTGGCGGGCAGGACGAAGACGGGCAGCAGAACCAGGGCGAGCAAGGTGATCTGCCACGAGATGCGCACCATCACGGCGAAGGTGAGCAGCACGGTCACCAGGTTGCTGACCACTCCGGAGAGGGTGTCGCTGAACGCGCGCTGCGCCCCGATGACGTCGTTGTTGAGACGGCTGACGAGCGCGCCCGTCCGGGTGCGGGTGAAGAACGCGACCGGCATGCGCTGGACGTGGTCGAACACCGACGTGCGCAGGTCGAGGATCAGACCTTCACCGATGCGCGCGGACAGCCACCGGTTCGCCAGCCCGAGGCCGCCCTCCGCGAACGCCAGGCACGCGATCAGGATGGCGAGCCAGACGACCGTGGACGAGTCGGACTTGTCGACGATGGCGTCGACGACCTGCCCGGCCAGCACGGGCGTCGCGACCGCGAGCACCGCCATCAGCACGCTGAGCGTGAGGAACGCGGCCAGCGTGCGCTTGTGCGGGCGGGCGAAACCGGCGATCCGGCGCAGGGTCGCCTTCGAGAACGGCCTGCTGTCGCGCGCGTGCATCGCGTGGTGCAGTGACATCCACGCGGTGACTTCCATGTCCATGACGAACCCCGTCGATCGTTAGTCTGGTGAGAGCCAGCCTGCGACCTCAACGATGGTTGAGGTCAAGTCGCCGCCAGTCGACTCAGGGTCGCGCATGGGTACGACATTCTCGCCGGGGCCTCCCGGACGCTCCCGCCCCCGCGCGGCTCCGGGACGCCTCCTCCGACGAAAGGGCGCATGTGGACATCGACGGTCTCCGAGCCGACACCCCCGGCTGCGCGAAGGTCGCCCACCTCAACAACGCCGGCGCGGCGCTGCCGCCGCGTCCAGTGATCGACGCCGTCACGGACCATTTCGAGCTGGAGTCGACGATCGGCGGCTACGAGGCCGCCGAGCAGAACCAGACGGCCATCGCCCGGTTCTACGGCGCGATCGCGGAGCTGATCGGCGCGCGCGCGGACGAGATCGCCTATGTGGAGAACGCGACCCGGGCGTGGGACCTGGCCTTCTACGCCATCCCCTTCACCGAAGGCGACCGCATCCTCACCACGACCAGCGAGTACTCCAGCAACGCCATCGCCTACCACCAGGTGGCCTCGGCCAGGGGTGTCAGCGTGGAGGTCGTCCCAGACGACTCGGACGGAACGCTCTCACTGGACGCCCTCGAAGCAGAGCTGGCCAAGGGCAATGTCCGTTTGGTGTCGCTGAACCACATCCCGACGCACAACGGGCTCGTCAACCCGGCAGCGGAGGTCGGACGCCTCTGCCGGGAGCACGGTGTCCTGTTCCTGTTGGACGCCTGCCAGTCGGTGGGGCAGCTCGTAGTGGACGTCACCGAAATCGGCTGTGACATGCTCTCCGCGACCGGACGGAAGTTCCTGCGCGGCCCGCGCGGAACGGGTTTCCTCTACGTGCGGCGCGAAATCGTCCAGACGCTGGAGCCGCCCTTCCTCGATCTGCAGGCCGCCTCCTGGTCGCCGTCCAGCGGCTATGAGATCCGTGAGACCGCGCAGCGCTTCGAGACGTGGGAGCGATATGTCGCCGGGCAGATAGGGCTTGGTGTCGCCGCCGACTATGCGGCCGACCTAGGGATGCGGGCCATCGAAGAGCGGGTGATCTGGCTCGGGTCGAGGTTGCGGGAAGAATTGTCCGCCCGGCCTGGGGTCACCCTCCACGACAAGGGCGCGTTGCAGTGCGGCATCGTCACGTTCACCGTGGACGGGATGGAGCCTGGCGCCATCAAGCAGGCCGCCAGGGAACGCGGGGTCAACGTCAAGGTCACCGATCCGCTCGACCACGGATATGACGCGGGCGCCGTGCCCCACTCGGTACGGGCCTCCCTGCACTACTACAACACCGAGGACGAGTTGGACCGGCTGCTGTCCGTCCTCCCCTGACGCGCGAGGTCGCCCAGCGTGACGATGCCAACGGGACGTCCGTCCTCGATGACGGGCAGGCGGCGCACCGACCGCTCCCGCATGATCTGCGCGGCCCGGTCGAGGGTGTCGTCCGGGCCGACGGTCACCGTCGCGCTGCTGGCGATCCGGCCGACCGGCGCCTCCTTCGGGTCCCCGCCGGCGGCGAGCCCGCGTATCACCAGGTCGCGGTCGGTGACGAGCCCCATCAGCTCGTCGCCGTCGGCCACCAGCACGGCGCCGATCTCCTCGTCGCGCATCGCCCGCGCCACCGTCACGAGGTCGAGTTCCGGGGACACCGAGGTGGGGGATCCGGTCATGATGTCGCGGACCTTCGCTGCCATCGCACACTCCTCTAGAGCCTCGTGGGGTCCGCCTCCGCGGCCCGGGGACGAGCCGGGCCCTACCCGACAGAAACCGGCTCATTCCTTAGGATCCGGGCCGATCAGGCGGGGGCGCGGACGTGTGCATGGCGCGACATCGGCGCGGCCTGTGCGAAGTCTGCCGAACCTTCTCGATAAACTTCGCATCCTCACATATGCACGGGGGTTGTCGGGGGAAAGACGGCTCCGTCTGCCTGGTATGCGCCAGCCGAGGAGGTCGGGGCCGTGGACGACGCCAAGCAGGAACCGGTGACGTCCGGTTCCGAGGAGAACGAACCGAAGGACGACGAGCGCGAGTCGGCGCGGACGGCGACCGCCGAGTTCGCCGTCCCGAAGAACGTGTCGCTGACCAGACCCGACATCTCGATCCAACGCCCCACGACTCCGAAGCCCGAACCGACGCCGGAGCCGGAGCCCGAGCCGGACGAGCCCGAGGACGAGCACGACGAGGAGCAAGACGAGGAGCCCGCGCCCGCTCCGTCGCAGGGGCCCTGGTTCGTCCAACTTCCCGAGCCCGTGCAGGACGAGCCTGAGACCGCACAGGACGTCCCCCCACCGAGTGGGGCAGGGCCCACGCGTGTCGAACGTCTGCCCGACCTCCCCACTCCCGGCCATACGCCGGAGGATTCTCCGGCCGTCCGATCATCCGGCCAGTGGGTCGTCCCCTGGGACGGGGGGCAGGCCCCAGCCGCCTCCACTCCCGCCCCTCCCCCGCCGCCCGTGTCCGCGCCACCCGTAGCGGCGCCACCCGTGGCCGCGCCGCCTGTAGCCGCGCCACCCGTAGCCGCGCCATCCGTAGCCGCGCCACCCGTAGCCGCGCCGCCCGCGCCACCCACACCGCCGCTCCCGCAGCCCGCACCCGAAGGCAAGCCCAAGCGCGGACGGCGCGGACTCGTCGTCCTCGTCGCCGCCCTGGTGTTGATAGTCGGGGTCGTCGCGGGCCAGCTCGTCCGTCCAGTCCCAGACCCGACGGTCAAGCAGCTCATCGCGTCCAGCCACGCCTTCCCCGGACAGGCTCCGGCACTGCCGTGGCCGACCGTGGGACAAGCGGTGGTCCATGTGGAGGGCCTGGGGACGATGGGCACGTCCGGTGGGGCGACGTCGATCCCCACGGCGAGTGTCGCGAAGGTCATGACCGCCTACGTCTACCTCCGCGAGCACCCGTTGAAGCAGGCGCAGCCAGGCCCGGTCCTAACGGTCTCGCCGCAGGCGGCCGCGCAGATCCCAGCGCGCAAGAAGCGCGGGGAGTCGCTGCTCGGCGTGACCGCGAACCAGAGGCTCACTCAGCGGAAGGCCCTGGAAGCACTGCTCGTCATCTCCGCGAACGACATCGCGCATGAGCTGGCGCGCTGGGATTCCGGAAACGAGCAGGCGTTCGTGGCCAAGATGAACGAGGCCGCGAAATCCCTCGGGATGACCGGCACCCGCTACACCGACCCGAGCGGATACGACTCCGGGACGGTCAGCACCGCCGCCGATCAGGTGAAGTTGCTGCGCGCGGCGATGTCCATCCCAGCGTTCACCGAGATCGTGAACAACCGCGCCTACGTCCCGGACGACGGCACGCCGCCCCGCGAGGGCGGGAACTTCCTGCTCGGCCAGTACGGCGTCGTCGGCGGCAAGACCGGCTACACGGACGCGGCCGGAGGCAACTTCGTGTTCGCCGCGCGCAAGAACGTCGGGGGCGTGAACGTCCTGCTCGTGGGCGCGGTGATGGGCCAGCACTCCCCGACGGCGGCGGGCGCGGTCAGCGCGGCGGAGCGGCTGGTCTTCGCGGCGGAGGCGGCGCTGGTCCCGGCGACGCTCGCGCCGAAGGGCGCGCGGGTCGCGCGGGTCGACGACGGGCTCGGCGGGACGACGCCGCTGCGCGCCGCGTCCCCGGTGACGGTCGTCGGCTGGCCCGGGCTCACCGTGCGGGTCGCCGTCAAGGGAAACCCGCCGCACGCGGCGCCCACCGGCAAGAAGGTCGGCACCGTCAAGGCCGGAGCGGCGGTTGTCCCCCTGCAACTCGGGCAGCCGCTGGAGAAGCCGTCCATCGTCAAACGCCTCATTCGCTTCAACTAACCGCGACGCCGGGGCCTACCGCGCATAAAGTACGGACAGGAAACGGATCAGAAGCGCCTCGCGCGTCGCGGGCGGCAGGACGTCCAGAATGGCGTTGACCGTCGCCATCGCGCCGCCGCTCTCCGCAGGATCGACGCCGACCGACGCGAGCAGTTCCCCGAACCCGGCGTCGTCGAGACCGTCCAGGTCAAGACCGGCGAGCGCGTCCGCGAGACCAGCCGGAACGTCCGGCGGTCCAGCAGCCCGCGCCGCCTTGACGGCGTCGGAAAGCGCCCCGAGAAGGGCCTCCACGTCGCTGACGCCGGTCAGCGTGAAATGCAGGTTCGGCGGAATTCCCTGGTAGGAGAGCTGAGGCTGGAAGAACCAGCCGCGCGCCCGCGCCTCGTCGGCGATGACGAAGACATCGAGTTCCGGGTCGTCCGACGCGACGGCGACGAGCGGAACGACCGGCTGCCCGAGCACCCGCAACCCAGGAATTTCGGCGACGCCCTCGATGAGCCGTTCCGCCGCCTTCATCGAAGTCTCGGCGAGTTCGCGATACCCGCGCGCACCGACCGCGTTCAGAGTCGCCCAGGCGGCACCCAGCGGCCCGGCGCTCTTGCTGCTCTGCACACCCGCGTTGATGACGGTGTATCCGGGCCATTCCGCGGACGCGAAATAGGCGCACCGACGCAGCGACTCGTCCGCGAAAAGGACGACCGACGCCCCCTTCGGCGCATATCCGTACTTGTGCAGGTCGCAGGAAAGGGACGTCACGCCGGGCACGGACAGGTCGAACGGCGGCACGTCGCGTCCCGCCTCCCGCAGCCAGGGCAGGACCCAGCCGCCCACGCACGCGTCCACATGGCACGGAACCCCGGCGGACGCCGCGACCGCCGCGATCTCGGGAACCGGATCCATGACCCCTTGCGGATAGGACGGAGCCGACGCGACGACCAATACCGTCCGCGCCGTAATCGCACCGGCGACAGCAACGGGATCAACTCGGAATGACGAGTCGACGGGAACCTGCACGACCTTCGCGCCCAGATAATGCGCCGCCTTGTGAAAGGCGGGATGCGCGGTGGCCGGCACCACGATCTCGGGCCGTCCGTCCACCGAACGGACATCCCGCGCCGCCTTGACCGCCAGCATGATCGACTCGGTGCCGCCGCTGGTGAAGATCCCGGAGCCGCCGCCGAGCCGGTCCGCGACCGCGCCGACGACCTGGCGTTCCAGCGCGACGATGCTGGGGAAGGCGGTCGGGTCCAGGCAGTTGACCTCCAGCATCTCCTGGAAGGCGGACGCGGCGAGGGCGTGCACGGCCTCGCGCCCGGTGTCGTAGACGTAGGCGGTGACCTGGCCACCGCGAACGGGCAGGTCGGCGTCCCGCAGCCGGGCCAGCTCGGCGAGCAGTTCCCCGGCGGGACGGCCGGTTTCGGGGAGACGGTCAGACGGCATGTCCCTGCTCTTCCTCCAGTTTTCCAGCCCCGCCCGCGCGGCGATGGACGGCGGCGGCCCGCCGGTACGCCAACGCCAGCGGCACGCTCAGCGACAGCAGCAACGCGGGGACGATCGAGAACCCGACGCTGAGCCCGGTCAACGCCGACCCCGGCTGCACGACGGGCTCGTCGAGGTCGGACGACCGGAACGACGACACGGTCAGGATCAGCGCGTAGATCCCGGGCCCGACGGCGAACGCGCCGGTCTCGGCGGCCGTCCACAACCCGGTGAACGCGCCGGCCTGGGCGTGTCCGGTGCGTCCGGCGTCGGCGCGGACGGTCTCCGGCAGCAGCGACAGCGGCAGCAGTTGCACGGCCGCGAAGCAGAAGCCGGTCAGCGCGCTGAGCGCCAGCACCCCGGGCACCGACCCGATCAGCGGGTACACGGCGACGGCCGTCACCGCGAAGATCACGAGCGCCGCCACGTAGCAGTCGATGTATCCGTACCTGCGGGACAGCCACCGCCACACCGGGACGGCGAACGCGGTCGGCCCGACCATGCACACGAACATCGCGGACGTGAGCCCGTAGTCGTCCAGCCGGTAGGTCGCCACATAGGGCGCGCCCGCCAGTTGGACCGCGACGGCGACGGTGTGCCCGACGTTGGCGCTGAGCAGCAGGAAGAACGGACGGTTCCCGCGCGCGGTGCGCAGCGCGGCGGCGAGGCCCAGCGGGCGCGGCCCCGGCCGGGACGGCACCCACCGCGTCGCCAGCGCGCTCCCGACCATCGCCGCGCCCATGAGGAGCCCGGTCACGACGCCCATCAGCGCGTATCCGGCGCGCCCGCCGCCGCCGACGCCGGCGAGGGCGGGGGCGATGCCGCCCGCCAGCAGGAGCCCGACCGTCAGGCACACGACCCGCCAGGCCATCGCCCGGCCGCGCTCGGCGGGGTCGTCCGACACCTCGGCGGGCAGCGCCACGTACGGCACCTGGAAGCAGGCGAACGCGCTCGCCGCCAGCAGGAACGCGACCCCGGCCCAGGCGGCGGCGAACCCCGGCGAGCCGCCCGGGACGGCGAACATCGCGGCGAACAGCACCGGCACGGTCACCGCGCCGAGCAGCAGGAGGCGGGTGCGGCGGCCGGTGCGGACGGCCTCCCGGTCGCTGGCCGCGCCGACGATCGGGTTGAGCAGGACGTCCCACGCCTTCGGCACGACGAGCGCGGCGCCCGCGACGGCCGCGGACACGCCGAGCACGTCCGTCAGGTAGTAGAGGAGCAGCAGGCCGGGGACGGCGGAGAACACGCCCGTCCCGATCGAGCCGACGCCGTAGCCGAGAAGTCTCCGCCGCGGCAGCGCCGCCGTCGACGTCATCCGGCGGCCTGGCCGGGCAGCCCGACTGCGGTCGCGACGAGGCGGCGGATGTGCGCGCGGAACCTGGCCAGCTCACGCGGGTCGTTCATGCCGCGGCGGCGCCCGTCGCCGTCCAGCACGCCTCCGGCGCCGAACCCGTGGGTGCACCAGACGATCGTCCACACGACGTACTCGATGTCGACGCCGTCGGGCACGACCTTGCGGGCGGCGGACACGACCATGTCCATCAGGGGCCGGACGTACTGCTCCTCAAGATGGGCGACGTCCGAGGCGTCCGACAGCCAGCGGTGCATCCACAGCGCGGGGATCTCCGGGTGCTCGACGCAGAAGTCGATGTAGCGGTCGGCGAGCGCGACCATCCCCTCCGCGTCGCGCGGCACCTGGGCGAGCGCGCCTTCGAGCGCCGCCCGTTCGGCCTGGTGGGCGCGTTCCATGACGGCGAGGTACAGGTCGCGCTTGCCGCCCGCGTGGTAGGCGACGGTGGCGACGTTGAGCCCCGCCGCCTCCGCGATCATGCGGGTGGACGTCCCGTCGTAGCCGAGCGCGGCGAACAGCCTGGTGGCCGCGTCCAGGATGCGCTCCCGGCCGTTGTCGCTGCTGGTCATTCCTCCACGCTAGGCGCTCGACCAAATCCCGGTCAAACGATTGATGGAGAGACTAGGTTCGGCGGGCGGCGGGCCCGGCGAACACGGCGGCGGCGCCGAGCCCCAGGTAGACGAGCCCCGTCGCGTACCGCTGCCGCCGCTGGAACACGGGACGCGCCCGCAGCCACGCCCCGATCGACCCGGCCGCGACGGCGTACACGATGTCGCTGACCAGGCCGATCAGCGCGAGGACGACGCCCATCACGGCGATCTGCAACGGGACGGCGCCCGCGTCCCGGTCGACGAACTGCGGCAGGAACGCCAGGAAGAACAGCACGACCTTGGGATTCAGGACGTTCACCAGCACGCCGTCCAGGTACACACGCCGCAACGGTTGCGGCTTGAGTTCGGGCCCGTCGAACTCGTCACGACCGCGCAGCGTCCGGTAGGCGAGGAACACCAGGTAGGCGGCGCCCGCATAACGCAGCACGCCGAACGCGGTGGCGGACGCGGCGACGACCGCCGACAACCCGGCCGCCGCCGCGGCGATGTGGACCAGCGTCCCCGTCTCGACGCCGAGCGCCGACGCGACCCCGGCACGCCGCCCTTCCCCGATGCTGCGGGTGGTGATGTACAGATGGTTCGGTCCGGGTATGGCGACCAGTGTCAACGCGGCCAGCAAGAACAGCAGAGGATTAGTCACGGCCCGGACACTAGAGCCGCAATGGCCCACCCACCAGGTCCAATCACTCCACTCCACCGTGGACCAATCTAAGACGAGCGCCCTTCCGTCAGGGCTCGGCGTATGCCGGACAGGCCGTACTCGAAGGCGCGCTCGACATCGCCTCCGAGCCGAAAGGCGCCGATGGACTCCATCTCGATGAAACCGGTGGCCCAGGCCGTCACCAGGCGCGCGGCCTCAAGCGCCTCCCCGTCGCCGACGAGCTCCCTTGAGGCGCGCAACACCGGGTCGGAGGCGCGAGCCAGGGCCTCGGACGGCGCGTCCGCGGAGAGCATCAGCCGAAACCCCTCCGGCCAGGACCGTGCGAACTCCCGGTAGGCGCGCACCAGCCCCTCCAGCGACCCGTCGGTCGCCGCCAGCCGGACGCCCAGGTCGTCGACCGTCGCCTCGGCGACGGCGGTCAGCAGGGCCGCGCGGTTCTCGACGTGCTTGTACAGGGACGGGGCGCGCACTCCCACCTTCTCGGCGACGGCCTGCATCGTCAGCCGCCGCTGGCCGCCCGCCTCCAGCAGATCGCGTCCCGCGGCGACGATCCGGTCGAGCGAGGTCTTCTCAGGGGTCGGCATCGCTCGTCCTCTCACAACGAAGGCTATTTGACGTAGCCATCATAGCTAATTATCTTAGCTATCACCATCTCCGCCAAGGTCGAAGGCAGGAAACCCAATGAAGCTCGCACCGCATCTGCACCGCCTCGGCAACGACATCGTGGCGTGCTACTTCATCGACACCCCCGAGGGCATCACGCTCATCGACGCGGGACTGCCCGGCCACTGGCGGGATCTACAGGACGAACTCCGCTCCCTGGGCAAGTCCGCCGACGACATCCGCGGGCTCGTCCTGACCCACGGCGACTCCGACCACATCGGCTTCGCCGAACGCCTCCGGAGCGAACACGGCGTCCCGGTGTTCGTGCATGCCGCCGACGCCGACCGCACGCGCACGGGCGAGAAGCCCAAGGTCGCGTTCGGCCCCATGCGGCTCGGCCCGACGCTCGGCTTCTTCGGCTATTCCATCCGCAAGAACGGCCTGCGTCCCCGCTACGTCAGCGAGGTCACCGAGATCAGCGACGGCGACGTCCTGGACCTGCCGGGAAGCCCCGTGATCGTGGGCATGCCCGGTCACTCGCCGGGAAGCGTGGCGGTGCACGTCCCGATCGCCGAAGCGCTCTTCGTCGGGGACGCCCTGACCACGCGGCACGTCCTCACCGGACGCGGCGGCCCGCAACCCGCGCCGTTCACCGACGACCCGTCCCAGGCGCTCGACTCCCTCGACCGGATCGCCGGGCTGCCGGCGTCCTGGGTCCTGCCGGGCCACGGCGCCCCCTGGCGCACCTCCCCGGCCAAGGTGGGCGAAGCGGTCAGGAACGCCTGAAGATCTAGGACGCGGCGGGTGCGGCGAGAGCTCCGGCGAGCACCAGGCGTCCGGCCGTCCGGACCATCGCCGCGACCTCCTCCACCGGCTGCCGCAGCGACGCGAGGCTGATCAGCGCGGCGAGCAGCACGTGCCCGAGGACGACCTCGACGTCGTCCCGCTCCGGCACCGGCTCCCCGATCGCCGTCGAGAGCCGCTCCCGCAGGAACAGGAACAGGACGTTGCGGGGTTCGTCCACGCTGGAGTCGTCCGAGGTCACGGCCTGGATGATGGCGGACGTGAGGGTCGGCTCCGCCGCCGCGACGCGGACGATCCGCTCCAGCAGCGCGGTGAGCCGTTCGAGGGGCGTGTCCCCGACCGCGAGCGCGTCGACGTCGCTCGTCACCCGGTGCGCCCAGGTCGCGGCGACCTCGGTGAGCAGGTGGTCCTTGGTGGCGAAGTAGCGGTAGACCGTCGCGCGCGCGACCCCCGCGCGATCCGCGACGTCGTGCATGGTGACCGCCGGATACCCGCCCTCCAGCGCCAGCTCCCGCGCGGACTCGATCAGCCGCTCCCGCCGCGCCTGCTGATCCTTGCTCAGCGTCCGTGTGACGGTGAACCGCATCTCACCGCTCAAAGCCACCCTGCCTTCCGCACCGCCCGGCCAGTCAACAACCCCCATTCTTCCGCCTATTCTCCCCAAACCGCGCTACAACCGACCTGCTGCCCCTCGTCCAGGAGGCTCCAGTTCCAGACGGAGCAGCAGGTCGTCCTTCCACGGGGCCGTCACCGCATCGGGCCGCAAGGCCCTGGCGGGGTCACTTGCCGGCGGGAGTGGAGACCAGCTTGTTCCAGTCCTTGGGGTCGGCGTAGGCGTGGACGGGAAGCCCGTGGGCGCTCTGGAACTTGTTCAGCTTGGTCTTGGTGCGCGGGCCGAAGTAGCCGGTGATGGGCAGGTCGTCGTTGTAACGCCACTTGTTGAGCGCCACCTGCAGTCCCTTGACGCAGTCGTTGCGCTCGCCGTAGGAGAACCCGCCCTTGCCGGTGAGGCTGAGCCAGGTGGAGGCGCCCACGATGCCGTCGACCTTGTTGCCGTTCTTGTACTGGAAGCTGCGCACCGCGGCGTAGGTCTTGGGCCCGAAGTGCGAGGGCACGGCCACCTTGTCGCCGTGGCAGTTGAGCAGCCACTGCAGGGCCCGGACGTTCTCGCTCGTCTGACCCTGCCGGAGAACCGGCCAGGTGAGCCCCTTGTAGGTGGGCTCGGGGTCGGCCGAGGCGGGCGAGGCGAGAACCACGCCCCCCAGCACCATGCTCCCGGCGGCGAGCCCGGCGACCGCGATCCGCTTGAGATTCATCCTGTCTCCCCGGTGTGTGGTGGGTTACGCCTGGTGAGAGGCCCACCGGACAGCGGTGGTTCGGGGACGGCACCCCGCTGTCCGGTCACGGTCACTCGCGAACATTTCGACGAGTGCGGAGCGTCCGTACGCCCAGTGGGACTAGGGCCTGCCTGGCAAAGGTCGTCCGGGCCCGCCACGTCGGCCGGTGCCGGACGACTTATGCGCGAGAATCGCTCAGCCGGACATTGGGGATGAGCTTGCCGTCGCGCCCGCACGTCCATCTCGCGCCGCGAACGCATCGGAACGTCCGCCCGGTATCAAAGGTCCGAAAAGAATGTCAGGCGATGCGATGGGAGCGAATGTCGGCCGGGTCCTCAGCGCTACACCGGCACATTCACCAGGGCCACCGGAGGCGGATGACAGCCGGGGATGAGACCAGTCGGCGTCAACGCTCTGGGCCGCGCTTCGATTGGCGCGCAAATGGAGTCGACGAGGCATTTTCATTGTGATCTAGAGGCGGCTTTGAAAGCATCGTGAGCGCTCGGATCTTCGCGGTACGGAGAGCGGACAAATGACTGAACTGGTCGACTTCTACTGGATGCCCGATGCCTGGTTCGTGGGACGTGAGGACTTACTGGCCGAGCTCACCACGACGACCGGGCGGCAGCGGATGCACCAGGTCGTCGGTGGTACGGGCACGGGCAAGTCGTCACTTCTCTTCCAAGCGAGCCGCAGACTCGCCGCGAGTGGACTGGCCGTGGGTTACATCAGCGCCAGCCGGATCGCCGCGGTCGCGGCGGCCCCCGCGGGAACCCCGGACGCGCAGGCGCGCACCACGCTCGACTGGTGTCGTACCGCGGCCCGGCTCATCGCGGCCGATCTCGACGGTGCCCACATGTTCGATGCCGCCCGCCAGAGGAGCGTCCAGGACGCCGCGAACCGGATCATCGACGCGGTCTGGCGTGTCGAGCGCATGTCCGATCCAAAGCACTGCGGTGCGGATGGCCCCGGGCCGGACGCGCGCGTCGGCCGGCAGGACGCGGTGGCCGCCCGGCCCGGCGACCTCATCCGGCTTCTGTTCGATGAGGTCAGGGACGCACTGGCGGGTTGCGAGGCACCGACCGGCGACCACGCGGGCTTGGCCGTTCTCATCGACGAGTTCGACCGTGTCGAGGGGACCCCGACCGCCGAGTGGCTGCTCGACCTGCTGGTCCGGCTGCCGTCCAGCGTGAGGATCGTGGCGCGCCGGCCTGGCGGCCCGACACCCGAGGGCGTCGTGCACCACCTGCCCCCGCTCAGCCGCTCGGACGTCGCGAGCTACCAGCGGGTCCGGCTGCCGTCCTCCGGGGACCTCGATCGTCTCATCGCCCAGACGGTGGAGGTGACCCAGGGACACGCCCTCGCGGTCGGCATAGCCACCGACCTGCACGCCGCCTACGGCGACGAGTTCGACCTGCGACGGGCGTTCGGCGCAACGGGGAAGACGGGGCCCCCGCAGGAGGGCACCGAAACGTCCTCGCGGCTGGAGGCGATCGGCGCGGCGTTGGACGGGCTGCTCGACGATCTGTGGAGACCGGCCTCCTGGACGCGCGACCGGGGCCGTTTGCGCCTGCTGGACAGGCTGAGCGTGGTACGGCGGTTCGACGAGCCGCTGCTGGCCGCGCTCCTCCAGGACACCGGCGCGGTGGCGGCCGAGGTGTCCGCGCTGCAAACCGTCCTGCGGCATCAGTCCTTCGTCGTCGGGTTCGACGACGACCTCGAGCAGGGACTGCGGCTGCACGAGGCCGTGCGTGGCCGCCGCGAACGGGCGCTGCTCGCCCAGGACCCCGCCTTCTACCACCGGATGCACGGCCATGCCGCCCGGCATTGGGAAAGACTGCTCAACGCGTTCGAAACCGACGAGGACGATGCGCTGTACCGTACGTGGCATCGCTACGAACACCCCGAATGGCACGCGTTACAGACCGACTGGCTCTTTCACCTGGCCCGCTCGGACGCGGAACCGCGAACGGTCGACCTCGCTTTCGCACGGGTCTTCTTCGACGCCTTCTGGTGGTTCGGTGAGGCGGTGCCCTCTCCGCTCTGCGATGAGATCCTCGACAGGTTCGAGAACATGCCCAATGCGGACGGGTCGCTCGCGAGCCGTGAATGGATCGGGCATCTGAGGAGGTTCCGCAGTTCCTTCCCCAGTGCGCTACGGCCCGAGTACGCCGAGGCCGGGCAGTGGGAAAGCTCCTGGGAGGCGCTCCAGGGGATGAGCGCCCTGCTCGACCAGGCGGCACACGGCGTCCGGCAGGACTCTCCAGAAGACGACGACGTCATGCAGGTCAGGGGCCTGATCAACACGTACCTCGGTGAGGTGGGCACTCGCCTGGAGCGCCCGCTCGAAGAGGTGCTGGCCGCCTACCACGAGGCCAGAATCGCCTTCGACTACCTGGAGGAGGAATGGTGCCTGCTGTGGGTCGACTACCTGAGCACCGACGTCCTGTGCGCTCCGCAGTACCCGGGGCACCTTGACGAGGCCGAGCGGCAGATCCGTCCCCTGGAGGCGAGGATCTCCGAGCAGGCCGAATACGAGCTGCGCGTCCTGCTGGCCGAGACGTTCGGGGAGATCAACTGGCGGCGTGCGTTGGAGGCGTCGCCAGCCGAGGCCGCGGGGCGCCTGCGCGCGGCCCTTGACGCCCATGCCCGCGCGGTCATGCACGCCTACGCCTTCAACACCCGCCAGGAGATGCCCGACCAGGCGCCCAGTGAATACACCAGGGTGCTGTACGAGTCGCGGATGGACCATGCCCGCGCGCGCATGCGCGACCTGGAGCTGATCAGTGAGGACGCCTCGCGGCCCGCTGAGCTGCGGGCGGTCGCCCGGCGCGAGTACGAGGCCGCCCTGGTCCGGATGGAACGGCTCTTTCGCCCGTACTGGGCCCACATCCGGCAGACCGGAGGGGCCACGGCGTCCGACCGGCGGACGGCGGGCGGCGACACGCTGGACGGGATCTTCCCTCCGCCTCCCACGAGCGCGGACCTCGACACCCGGTCCAGCGCGTTCGCCGACGCCGTCCGACATTTCCTGCGGGTCCGCCGGCGCGAGTTGGACGACCGGTCGATCACCGCTCCGCTTCCCTGACCGACGGGGGAAGCTCGAAAAGGATCACCTCGCGTCCCGACCCCACGGCCAGCACTCCGGGCGCGCTGTCGAGCGCCGTGACGGGATAGGGACAGGCGATCCGGTAGAGAAGACGGGGATCGGACGGGTCCTGCACGCTCCAGATCATGACGTAACGATCCATTCCCCCACTGATCACCACGGGATGGTCGTCGAGTGACGTGGCCAGCACCGCGAGCACCTCACCGTCATGGGAGAGGGTCGCGAGCAGCTCGACGTTTCGCAGATCCCAGAGGCGGACGTGGGCGTCCTCGCCACCGGTGACGACGAGCGGTCCTCCGCCCGAATCGGCGCAGTCGACCGCGTTGACCGCCCCGGTATGGCCTCGCAGGTAGTTGCGGGTCTGCAGCGTGTCCAGCCACCAGACCTGGGCCCGCTCATCGGTGCGGGCGCCGACCAGCACAGGGTGGCCGTCGAGCTCACCGCAGGCCAGCGCGGTGATGGCGCCGCGGCGCTGCGGGTCGGGCCGCAGGTGCCGGGGAGCCGGTGCGCCGGGCGGTCCGGTGCCCGGCACGTCCCAGGCCCACAGACCGCCCCGGCCATCGGCCGCGGCCACCCGCAGCGCCGGGGCCGCACCGTCGATCATCGACGCCGTGCCGCGGCAGGTCACGGCCGAGATCGGTCCGAAGGGCACGTCGAGCACCATCGGCTGCGCGCCGCCGTCCAGGTGCCGGACGCTCACCCGCCCCTCGGCGCCGCCGAAGACCACCACGGGCTCATCGCCCAGCACGCCACAGCCGACCGAGGTGACCGGGGCCCCGAGGTTCGTGAACGGCTGCTGCGGCTCACCCGACGCCAGATCCCAGCACCGGACGGCGTCGGCGGCCACGCTCAGCACCACCGGCTCGCCCGGGACGCACGCGACCGCCGACACCTCGGCCGAGTGGCCGGGGCGCGGAGCCGGCGCCGCGGTCCCGGACCCGCCGTACGACGTGCGCCGCTGACGGCGCGAGCCGCCGGTGGCACGTGCGGCGCCCGTGGCCCGCGAGGCGCTCGTCGCCCGCGACCTGCCCGTGGCGCGTGCGGCGCGCGAGCCGCCCGGACGTCCGGCGGTGCCGCACACGGCCGACAGATCCCAGGCTCTGACAGTCCCGTCGTCGTCCCCGCTGATCGCGAACGGCTGATCGGTTCCGCCGTCGGCCGAACGGGCCGTGTCCCCTGCCGCGCACGCGATCTGGCGTACCGCGCTGGTGTGCCCCACGAGAGTCTCCACCCGCCGCCGGACCTCGAGATTCCAGACGCCGATCGTCCCGTCCGCGTGCGCGCTGAGAGCGATCACGGCACGGCCCACACGGGTACAGGCCACGGCGAGTGCACGCTCGCCGTCCATGCCCAGCTGTCCCAGAGGCTTGCCGGTGTCCAGATTCCAGAGTTGCATCGGCCGATCCCGATGGCAGGTGACGGCCACCGGGGCGCCGTTGAGCTCGGCACAGGCCACGGCCTGCACCTCGCTCACACCGTCGATCGAGGTCGGGCGCCGCACCCCGGACCGCAGGTCCCACACCTGGGCTCCGCCCGTGCGACCGGCCAGGACCGCCAGCGCCTCCGTCGCCCCGGTCTGGAGGCAGGCGACGACCAGGTCCGGCGAACCGGGGAACCCGGCCAGGGGGAGCCAGGCGAAGGGAGGCGACGGACGCAGGCATGCGGCGGATCCGTCGGGCCCGGCCGCGCTGCCGCAGACCAGAACCGGCCCGTCGTCGACCACGGCACCGGCCAGGGCGTGGGCACCGTGCCCCGAAACGGTCAGGCGTTCGGACGGGGCCCGGGTCCGCAGGTCCCACGCCCTTACCGCGCCGTCGTCACCGCTGGTGAACGCCACGGGCCGGCCACCGAGGTCAGCGCAGGCGACGGCCTGCACTATGTCGGCGCCGTCGGGCAGCGGGCAGCGCACCTGGGAACCGTCGCGTACGTCCCAGAAACAGAGGTAGCCGTCCAACCCACCCGTGACGGCTACCTGGCGGCCGTCGGGAAGGCGTGTCGCGGCGATGGCGCTCACCCCGGCGTCATGGCCGCGCAGGCTCCACAGCAGCGCACGGCTCGCCTGGGCGCCGCTGGCCCAGCGAGGCCGCACCCGTAACGGGCCGCTGAGCCCGCGGAGCAGCGCCGTGGCCCGGAATCGGGCGGCGTCGACGGCGAGCAGCTCCCGGCGCTCCTCCAACAGCAGGCGGCGGTCGTCCGGCTCCGGCCCGGTCCCGAGGTCGATACCCCGGTAGTGGTGGGCCGAGGTGCGATAGACGTCGCGGACCGCCCCGCCCTCCGGCGTCCCTTCCGGTGTCGTGGTCCGGTTGAGCGCTCGCAGCAGCGACGCCGGGTCGGCGTGCACCAGGAACTCGGCATCGCCGATCAGCCGGTCGAGCACGCCGGGCACCGCCTCGGCCGCGTGTTCGGCAAGGTGGGCGATCACGTAGGCGGGCGCCGTGTCCCATCCGGCGCCGTTCCCCGCGCCCCCATGGACCTCCACCAGCGTTTCCACGATCGCCTGTTGGTCGCGGGCCCGCTTCGGCCCGGACGGCAGAAGCTCCTCGTCCAGCGCGCGGTGGAAGAGCCTTCTTGTGACCCCGTCCGCGCCGCTTCCCGTGGTGAGCAGATAGTCGTTCATGGCCCCGGAGTGCATCCACTCCGGGCCGAGGTGCTGCATCCTCCTGGGATCCAGGGCGCGGACGAACAGGAGCCACTGGTCGTCGGTGAGCCCGGCGCCCCGGGCGTAGGCGAGGGCGGTCAGCAGGCTGCGCAGGGCGGTCCGCTCGGCCTCGGGAAAGCGGTTCAGGTAGCTGTTGAGCGCCTCGCCGACGCCGGAGGGGATCATCTCCCGCGCGTCGAAACCGGGCGCGGCCGGATCGACCGGCGCGTCCGCGCGGGCGAGCGCGATGGCCGCCAGCGCCGCGACCAGGTGGTTGCCCTCGGCGCGGTCGCCGATCACCCGCGCCAGCCTGGCACGCAGGTCCGGGTCGCTCCGATACGCACGCCATGCCGCACCAGACGGTTCGTGCACGTCCACCCGGGCCAGTACGGCGGCCGCGGCGCTCTCCAGCCCTGGAAGGTCCTGGTACTCGCCATCGAGGTCGACAAGATCGCAGTCTCCGCCGGGCGGCCGGAGAGGCGCCAGCAGGTCGTCGCCGTCGACATCGCGGTTCAGCCGGCAGGCCACCGCCACACGCAACCCGGGTACCCGCGCCAGCGCCGACAGCACCTCGGCCATCTTCCTCGCCTCGCCGTCGGCCGCCTCGTCCAGCGCGTCGACCGCGATCTGGACGGGAGCGGCCGCCCCGTCCAGCGATCTGAGTGCTTCGACCAGCGTGTCAGGCGAGGCCGACCGGGGCAGGCCGGAAAGATCGGCCACCGCGTCCAGCAGAGCGCCCACCGTGGCGTCACGGGCATGGAACGCCAGGCTCCCACCCGCGCTCGCCTCGGGCTGGTCGATGATCGCCCGGGCCAGCACCGAGGACTTCCCCGTGCCGGGTCTGCCGGTGATCACCAGGGCCCGCCCCCCGGGCGCCGCCGCCCTCAGATGCTCGACGACGCGGTCGACGGCCTCTCCGCGGCCACGGAACAGGTCCGCGTCCGGGTCGCCGGCCTGCCGGGCATAGGCCCGGCACGTGAAATGCGCCGCCGCTCCCGCACCGACGAAGAACCACGGGCGGGGCAGGCCCTGCCACACCTTCCTCACCGCGCTGATCGGGACGAAGCGAGAGATCCGCAGGGGCGCGCTCGCCCCCCGCAGCAGGCCGACCAGGCAAGGGCGCTCCCCGGCGAAGGCGATGACCGGACCGCCGCTCTGGCCCTTCAGCGAGCCGCGGGCCTTCTCAGGCCAGTCGACCTGCACGAACCCCTTGGCGATCTCTGTCGGATTGGTGAAGTCCCGCCACGCGCCCTCGGCCTTCGGGTCCTCCTCCGGGTAGCCGAAGAGGTGCACCTTGTCGGGGAGGCGCCGTACCGGCCACAGCGCCACCGGCGCCAACCCCGTCGGCGCACGGTCCAGTTCCAGCAGCGCCACGTCCAGGTTCTGCGGATCGGCCTCGCGCCCGAGCTCGACACGCTTCGCCTCGACCATCGGGAACCCGTCGAACCGCAGCCCGATCCTCAACCCGGCGCAGCCCTCCAGAACATGCGCCGCGGTCAGTACATGATTGGGGCCGACCAGAACTCCAGAGCCGAGGGGCACCCCCTTCTCCCCATCGCCTACGTCGCCCTCCCTCAGCCGCCGGCAGACGATGGGCGCCGCCGCGACCACGCGGTCGAGCGGACCGCTCATTCCTCGGCCGTCCTCCCACGCCTCCAGGTGAGCGTCACCTCGATGACGCTCTCACCCTGCGCCTTGACGAAGTACCAGCCGACCTTCCCGGACACTTTGACGCCGAACTTCATCGTCACCTCGTCGACCCCGGTGACCGTGGCGCGGGTGGAGGCGGCCAGTTCCTGCGCGGTGCCCGCGATAAGCGCGAACCGTGTTCGCAGACGGCCGTGGTCGGCGATCTCATCCGCACCGCCCTGGTCGTCGAACAGGGCGGTACTGTCCGCCTCGAAAAGCACCTCGGATCCATCTTCCAAGGTATAGCGCACGAATTCAGTCATGACTCTGCCTTCTTCTCCGTCGTCCTACCCCGTCGCCGGGCATGACAAATCCCCGAGGGTGTGCTGTATCGCAAACACGCTCGCCGCGGAAACGGGACCAATTTGCGGGCGGGTCGAAATCAGAGTTCGGGCAGCGCGTCGGCGCCCGCGGGCGCTTCCGCCGCCGAGAAGAGCGCGACGGCCCCGGCCGGGCTTCCCCAGGGATCACGGAGCAGTATCAGCCGGACGGCGAGCGGCCGCACCGAGCCGTCCTGACAGTGAACCGGAAGGCGCACGGCGCCGCGGTCGAGTGCGGTGTCGGTGGACGTCGCGGGAGTGGCCATGAGCGCGTGGAAAGCGGTCCAATGCGCTTCCTTGTACTCGTCCGGCACGATCACATCAAGGCGTTGGCCGACAACGGCACCGGCCTGATGGCCGAGCAGCCTTTCGGCGCCGGAATCCCATGACCGGATCAGGCCATCGGTGTCGGCTACCACAACTGCATACGAATCTTTCACGCCCACCCCTTCTTACACTAGGCCGCCGCAGGGTGCGGGGCGTATCATGCACTAACGCCAGAGCAGTTTGCGACCTTACCTCCGCGCACACACGAACATACCGAAACCTGGCTTTCCCGCTCGCGATTCAGTGCGATTTTGGTATGAGTCCCCTTACCGAGGAGCAGCCCATGGCCGCATCGGCTCCACCGGCGTTTCACGTCGAACCAATGGCCGCCGACGATGATTCCGGCCTGACCGATTTCTACGAAAGCGTGTTGGTGCCGAACTTCCCCCCGGACGAGCTGGAGGCCAAGAGCACCTTCGTCGACGGCGTGCGTTCGGGCGGCACCCACGTCCTCGCCGCGCGCACGCCCGCGGGCGACATCCTCGGCGGTGCCGTCGGCGACTGGTTCGGCGGCAGCCAGGTGACGTTGCTGTCCTATTTGGCGGTGCTGCCAGGTGTGCGCAGTGGTGGTGTCGGCACGCAGTTGATGGCCGCGGCCACCGACGCGTGGACCGCGCGCTGGAACCCCCGACTGCAGGTCGCCGAGATCGAGGATCCGCGGCACCACCACGCCACGACCTACGGCGATCCACGGGCGCGCTTGCGCTTCTACGAGCGGCTCGACGCGCGGTTCCTTCCGATCCCCTACTTCCAGCCGGCGCTGGGCAAGGCCGGACGCCGGGTGCCCGACCTGATGCTCATGGTCTTCGGCGGTACGGCGATGCCCTGGCACGACGGCACGGTGCACGGCGCCCACGTCGAGGAGTTCCTGGCCGAGTACTTCGAGGTCTGCGAAGGGCCGCCGACCACCGACGACCTCCAGCTGAATCGGCTGCTGGAGGCGTGCCGCGCTCCCGGTGGCCTACCGCTCCTCCCCGCCGCCGAACTGCCCGACCCGAGAGGCGATGAGCCCAGCTCCTTCTGAAGAAGCCCACAACAGCGGACGCCCACGAGCGTGCCGACGACGCGGAAGTCGCGGCGACTCATCACGAGGTCGGACCGTTCGTGAAATCTTGGAAATCACTGCTGTGGGCGTACTCCTGGAAGTGTAGAGCTGAGTACGGGTGAATGTGCAGCGATCGTGCCCTGGAGGTTTCGATGCGTGCAGGGGTCGTGGTTACCGCACAGTCCGGAGTGGAGGATCTCGCCGTACATGCCGAGAAGTTGGGACTGCACAGTTTCTGGGTCAACGACACACCGATGGTCCACGGCGATCCTTTCGTCGCTTTAAGCCTGTGTGCGAAGGCCACCAAGCGCATCAGGCTCGGTATTGGCGTGACCTCACCGGCGCTGCGCTCGGCCCCGGCCGCCGCGAGTGGGTTCGCCAGTCTCAATGCATTGGCGCCGGGACGGGTCATCTGCGGAGTCGGGACGGGAAACACCGCGCGGCGCACGCTTGGCATGCGGCCTACCACGGCGGCCACGGTGGAGACCTTCCTCGCCCAATTGCAGGGCCTGTGCGCCGGACGCAGCGTTGAGTACCGCGAAGGTGACCTGGTGCGCGACGTCCGTTTCCTGCACGCCGGGGCGCAGGCGAACACGGCCGATCCGATCGAGTTCGTCGTGGCCGCGCTGGGGCCGAAGGCCGCCGCTGTCGCCGGTCGTCGCGGCACCGGCCTGATCTCGTTCGGCCTGCTGGACCCCGCCGCCTGGCGCGCGCTACTCAATGTCCGCCATAACGCCGCCCGGGATCTCGGCTCCCGCCGCACACAACCTCGGGCGGACTCCTATCTGGTCACCGCGCTGCACGTCCTCGACGGTGACGAGGCAGCCGACAGCGACGCGGCCCGGGAGGCGACCGGTCATCTCGTCCTGTCGCTGCTGGCCTTCGCCGCCGACACCGCCGCCGACACGCCCGCCTTCGCCGACCAGCTCGGCCCCGCCGAACGCGAGGCGGTGCGGCGACTGCTGGACCGACGCGGCACCACTGCGGATGCACCTGACCGGCACACCAAGCTCTATCCCAACTATCTCGGACGCATCGCGCCACAAGACCGCGATCTGATCCTGCCCTCGCTGATGAACAACCTTGCCTTGGTCGGCACCCACGACGACCTTCGCGCGCGCGTCGCCACTCTGCGACAGGCCGGTGTGGACGAACTGCTCATCCAGCCGGTGATCGATCCCCCGAGCGAGATGGCCCAGCTAGCCGAACTTCTCAGCTGAGGGGCTCTGAACCGCCTTCGGACCCTGGGGGCGGCGGGGCGTTCGACGCCGCCGCCGCCGACACCGCGGGGGAAATGCCCGCGGTCAACGCGAGAGCGGAGAGGCAGACCACTCCCTCACGCATGGACCCTTGTCCCTTCCGTAGGAAGTTGCTTGGAGGCGGGCCGCCCGATTACGGGCAGGTCTTCCAGGTGTAGCGGTAGGTCGTCTTGACGGTGTTGTCGAGGGAGTCCACACCGACGAAGCTGATCTTCGTCTTGTCGGAGGTCCCCTGGTCTACCCGCACTTCGGTCTTGATGTTGAAGAACCGCTCCTCGCCGCATGGCGACCATACGAGCTGCGTGAACGTCACGCTGTCGTTGAACTGCCAGTTCCTCTTGATAGGGCCGGCGAGGGGATGTGAGGTCTGCGCGGTCTCCGGCTGGCCTTGGAAGTAGTAGTTGGCGACTTGTGCGCCGCTCGCCCCGGGTTGCAGGGAGGCATAGCCCCGGTGTTCCGTCGTCGAGACGGCGTAGCTGAACCCGTGCGGGACGTGGACGTTCAGGATGAGCTGGCAGCTCTTGCGGGATTCGACGGGCGAGACCGTGCCGCCCGCCTGGGCGATGTACTTGGCGTAGGTGACCGTGAACGAGTCGGCGGTGGGCGCTATGGCGGGCTCGGCGCTGTCCTTCGGACAACCACTGCCGTTGTAGCTCACGACATCGATGGTGATTCCGGTCGGGCCGTGAGCCAGCAGATGCTCGGACGCAGCGGCGGGCGTGACCGACGCGGCGGTCATGGCTAACGCTGCGGCAGCCGTGGATAAGGCGATCCCTTTGCGCATGCTATTCCTTACTCGGGGGGAGCCGTGGGAGACGGCGACGGTCTCCGGATTGACCGGAGACCGGCGCCGATGAAGACAGATCCGGGATCTGCTTGAATGGTAACTTTTATGGTCAATTACCGTCAATCAGAGCTTTTCAACTTTCCGGCACGCGGCAATTGCCAGGTGAAGTCAGGTCCCATCTCGCCTTGATCATCGATTATCGAACGTCAATGCCGACTCTTTGACAAAGAATCGTTCCAATCGTCGTTTCAAGATCACGATCGGGCGATGACCAGGAAGTTCACATATGCACGAACGGCCGGAAGCGGCCGCATCGCCTCTCTTGGAACGCTCCCATGCCGCCCTTTCACGGACGGAGGTCGATGCGGCCGAGGTTTCCGCATTGCCGGGCGAGGGGTCCCGACTCGCCCCCCACCCGGCGCGAGGGGGACCGGCGTCCATCACTCGCCACCGGCCACCTCGCCGGTCACTCCAGCCGAGTTACTGGTTGCCGCAAACGACGTAACGTCCCTGCTTCGGGGTTTCACTGCCGTCAATGTCGCCGATGCTCAAGGTCACGACGTACTCCATTCCGCCGAGGCACCTGAAGGTGTATTCCGCGGTCCGGGTTTCATTCCAGAATCTCAATACCGGGTCGAAGAACGTGAGGTTGACCTTGAACTTCGGAGTGAACGGCCCCTTTCCTCCGGTCCACTCCGCCTTGCAGAAGATTATGTTCTTGCCCTCTTGGACTTTCGACGAACACGCGAAGGACTTGATGACGAAGTCGGAGGCGGCCGCGGCCTGGCTCGTCGTGCCGAGCGTCGTGGTGCTCTGCCCGATGCGCGCGGTCGGCCCCGCTGCGTGGGACTGGGGAGCGTAGGCCCCGACCATCGCGACGAGCGCGAGGAGCACCGCCGCCAGGAGGGTCGCGGGCGCGAGGACGGTTCTTCGGTTCATGGGCTTCCCTTTTCGCTGGTCACGGGCGGGTCGAGCGGCGGAAACGTGAACCGCCGGTCGTAGTTCGCGCGAGATCAGCGAGCGGATGACGTGCGGATGACGTGCGGGCCGACATCACTAGGTGGGCGAGCGTCTACGATGGCGAGCCCCGCCAGGGGCTCGCCAGGGGCTCGCCGGGTTACGAATTGATGGTCTTCCAGAAGGCGCACTGGTGTTCTGCGTTGCGGTCGGTCTGGCCGATCGTGGTGGTGGCGAGTGATTGCACCCGACCGCCGTCCTGGAAGGGCATCCAGCGGGGTTGTCCGCTGCCGTTGGGGTTTCCGGTGGCGGCGAACCGGGCCCAGTAGCCGATCATGGTCGTGGAGAGCTGTCGCTGGGCGGGTGTCTGCGGGCCGGGGAGCTGCTCGTCGTCGAACAGGTACTGCAATTCGGCTCCGTGGAACGCGCCGGTGGGGAAGTTGGGCTTGGGCAGGGTGCTGAACCACGGCGCCGTCTCGTCCGCGAACTCGTAGGCGTAGACCGGAGTGTGCGCGGCGAGTGCGCGGTCGCGGTCCTGGGCGGGGCATCCCCAGGCCCAGTCGGTCACGACCGCCGACAGTGCCTCGCCTGCGGAGTGGAACTTGGCGACCGGATACCGGGCCAGAACTCGCCGCAGGTCGGCCGGGCTGAACAAGGCGGCGAGTTGCTCGCGGTAGCTGTCGGGAGTGGTGACCTGTTTGGTGGCGACCTCGATCGCCGCGGTGAACAGGCGGTGTTCGTCCCGAGTGGTTCCCTGCATGACGGGGACACGGTTGAAGCGGCCGGTCGCGAAGGCGCGCTCGGGGCTGAGTGGCAGGAAGCCCCCGCCGACTGTGGGCCCTGACCCGACACCGACGTCGGACCACTTGGCCAGTTCACTGATGTCGCGCTTGTCGCGCTTGCCGCGCAGGCAGGCTGCCGCGGTCACCGGGTCGGGGCAGCCGACCTTGGCCGCCACCTCCAGACCGTTCTTCTGGCGGTCGGCGCGGGGCAGCGGGAACCAGGTCGGCGGCCCCGGCGACCATTTGTCACCGGTGCACTGCGCGCTCTGCACGATCGCCCGGTGGAACAGCCCCGCCGATGTCGGCGCGGCGAGTTGGGCGCAGACGCTGGTCCCGCCCGCGGACTCGCCGAAGATCGTGACGTTGCCGGGGTCGCCGCCGAACGCCGCGGCGTTGCGCTGCACCCAGCGCAGTGCGGCCTGCTGGTCTTCGAGGCCGAAGTTCCCGGACAGGTTGCGGGCCTTGCCGTGGTCGAGTGCCGGGTGGTCCAGGAATCCGAAGATCCCGAGCCGGTAGTTCGGGCTGACCACGATCACGTCGCCTTCGGCGGCCAGCCGCCGCGCGCCGTACAGGCTGGCGGCGCCGCTGATGAACCCGTTGCCGTGGATCCACACCATCACCGGCAGTTTGCGTTTCCCGGTGTTGCGCGGCGTGGTGACGTTGAGGAACAAGCAGTCCTCTGTCGTGCTGGCCTCATCGATCACTCCGGCGGCCTGGGCGCAGCGGTTGCCGGGCTTGGTGGCGTCCCGCACGCCCCGCCACGGCGTGGCCGGTTGCGGCGAGGCCCAGCGCAGGTCGCCCACCGGCGGCGCGGCGTACCGAATCCCCTGGAACACCCTGGCCGTCGAATCGACCCTGCCGCGGACGGCGCCGGCATCGGTCCGAACCACGGCAGAGGCGGCAGGGCCGTCGTCACCGCGACCCGGTGACAGCGCGTCGGCCGCCCCTGCACCGGCGATCGAGCCCGAGAGCAACGCCGCGGTCAGCAGCACCACCACCCTGCCGGGCCGCCGTCGGGTGCGCCCGCCCGGCGCGTGGTGTCGATGCAGCAGTTCCATGTCGCACTCCCCCTGACGATCATCATTCGTGTGTGGGTCACACGAACTTAAGTGTGAGGCATACACGAAGTCAAGGTAGAGTCGGCCGGACAGGGATCCCCGGTCGAGCGGAGGAGGCCACCGGATGCCGAGCCCGCAGGACTCCGACCTGCCGCCGGGACTGGCCTTGGCCTGGGGCCTCCCCGCGAAGACGACCAAGCTCGGGCGCAAGCCGTCGCAGAGCGTCGAGCAGATCGTCGGCGCGGCCGTCGAACTGGCCGACGCGGACGGATTCGGCGCCCTGTCGATGCCCAAGATCGCCCAGCGGCTCGGGCTGACCGCCAACGCGATCTACCGGTATGTGAGGTCCCGGGACGAGTTGCTGGTCCTGGTCGCCGAGGCCGCCTGGGGTCCGGCGCCGGACCTGGCGTCCGGGACGGGAGACTGGCGCGACGCGGCGGACGTGTGGACGCGGGCGATGATCGACCGGTTCGACGTCCACCCCTGGCTGTGCGATCTCCCCGTCCGCGGGGCCCCGGTGACGCCGAACCTGCTGGACTGGACCGAGGCGATCCTGAAAGTGCTGACCGGCGCCGGGCTGCCCCCCGCCGAGGCCCTGGGATGCGCGTTCGTGCTGGACGGCTACGCGCGGCAGATCGGCGGCATGCGCCGCGACCTGCGCTACAGCACGGCGACTCCGACGCAGTCGGACACCGTGACCAGGTTCCTCCTACCCCGGCTGCGCGAACGCGGTCACTCGGTCCTGGCGTCCATGATGGACGGCAACGACTACACCGACGACGTCGTCGACGATGACGTGACCTTCGGACTCGACCTGATCCTGGACGGAGTCGGCGCACGGGTCACAGCAAAACGTGCTGTCTGAGTGCGGCTGGAGTGCTAGCCGTCACCATTCTGGTTGAGGCCGGTGAGTTCTTCGCTGAGCGTCCACAGCCGGGCGGCGGCCTTTTCGTCTCGTGCCAGGGCGCTCGGCTCGACCAGTCTGCTTTTGACGAAATAGCCACCGGTCACGTCCGCGACGTCCGGTGAGGATGCGAGATACACCGAGGTCCGGGCACCGGACGAGGGGCCGCGCTGCACACGCAGTGCGACCTGCAACAGCGCGCCGAGTACGCCCGTGACGTCGCGGCCAAGCCCTGAACGCACGGAACCCGGATGCAGGCAGTTGGCGGTGACGCCGGTGCCGTCCAGGCGCCTGGCCAACTCGAAGGTGAACAGGATGTTCAGCAGTTTCGAAAGTGGATACGCCTGCCGCTGATCGGTGGGCATACCGGCGGAAAGCTCGTCCCAGGGCATCGTCCGGACCTGTTTGTGGGCGGCCGACGCGACCGTGACGACCCGCGCGGGAGCGCTGCGCTCCAGCAGTCCGCGCAGCAGGTTGGTCAGCAGGAACGGCGTCAGATGGTTGATCGCGAGGGTGCTCTCCCAGCCGTCTGCGGTCGTCCGCCGCCGCATCATGATCACGCCCGCGTTGTTGACCAGGACGTCGAGCCGGTCATACCGGGCCTGGACCTGCTCGGCCAGCAGCCGCACCTCGGCCATGCTCGACAGGTCGGCGGCCAGGGTCTCCACCCGCGCCCCCGGCACCCGGCGACGGATCTCATCGGCGGCCGCCTCACCGCGGGCCGCCGTCCGGGCGGGGACGATCAAAGTCGCGCCCTCTCCCGCCAGCCGGACGGCGGTCTCCTTCCCGATGCCGCTGGTCGCACCGGTCACCAGGCAGGTCTTACCCGACATCGTCGCCACGCGGTCTCCAAGCCCGAACGCCCCGGGACGGTCGAACCTATTTCACCCCCGGCGCCAAGGGCGCGCAATGCCCGTCAGGCCATGCTGGGCAGTGCCAGGCGTGGCCGTCCCACTCGACGAGGAAGGGGCGCGCGTGAGGCAGAGGTGTGCCCCAGACCTTGGAGCCGAGGGCGCATAGTCGTGCGAGGGTGACGGTGAGGCTGGCGACGTGGCCGACTACGGCAACGGTCTCCCCGGGGTGGGCCGTGGCGATCGTCGCGAAGGTCGCCGTCATGCGGGCGAGGACGTCGTGTCCCGTCTCGCCGTCTGAGACCCGTTGGTCTAGGTCCTGCTTGACGATCCAGGCGTGAAGGACCTCTGCTGTCCGTGCGCGGACCGCCGGATCGTTGGTTCCCTCGTGCTCGCCGATGCCGACCTCGTTCAGCTCTGGCATCGCCGTGACGGTGAGTTCCGGAAGGGCCGCAAGGTGCTCTGCGGTCTGCCGTGCCCGGACCGCCGTGCTGGAGTAGATCCGCGTGATCGGCTCGTCTGCGAGTAGCCGGGCCGCCGCGAGGGCCTGGTGGCGGCCGTGCTCGGTCAATGGCGCGGCCGGAACGACTCCAGCAGTGCCGGTGATGACATTCGCCGATTCGGCGTGGCGCAGGCACCAGATGCGAAGGCGATCGCTCATGCGGCTTGTTCCTCGGACGGGCTTTAAGAGCGGTGGCGGCGGAGCGTCCAGAAAAGCCAGTTCCCGGTGCTGGAGCAGGACGCCACGTCCCAGCCCTGACTGCCGAGATCGGA
The DNA here is from genome assembly GCF_008085905.1 of Actinomadura syzygii. GTDB lineage: Bacteria > Actinomycetota > Actinomycetes > Streptosporangiales > Streptosporangiaceae > Spirillospora > Spirillospora syzygii. The sequence continues at coordinate 203,444 of NZ_VSFF01000013.1, forward strand.
GAGTAGGGTCACTATCTCCTTGTGGTTGCCGTGATACATCTCCTCATAGTCCCCGGGAAGGTTGACCTGGATGGTCTCCTGGTCCCACAACCACTCAATAGTGCCGAACTCATAGGTGAAGATCGCTGTCTCCGTTAGAGGTTCTTGAGGGCGTTAGCAAGGTTCCGGAAGTCGCCGGTGCTGAGGACGAGTTTGGGCCCGTCGGGGTCCTTGCTGTCACGGAGCGCTACGATGTTCGAGGCACCAGCAACCTCGACACAATTGTCGTTCTGGACTGTGCTGCGTGAAGCTTTGCGCCATGCGGCTTTGGTCAGGTCCATCTCTCGTCAAGCACCTTTCTAATCAACGCTCGGCTCTCCCTCACGTTGAGGGCCTCCGCCTGAAGACTAGCGAAGGTTTCGTTCAGAGTGGCTAGGTCTGCCGGGTCTGCGCTGGTCACACCTTTCGTCGCGGTGACGATGTACGTGGCCTCGCGGCGGTCCGCCTGGGTTGCGATCGCGAAGGCCGCGCGTGCCTCCTCTACGTAGACGGTCGGGAGGATCTGGAGTCGGATGCCGTCTCGATACGACAGTTCAACGAGGTACTCAAGTTGCTTCCGCATGACGTCCACTGTGCCGACCTGCCTAAGCAGGATGCTCTCCTCCAAGACCACGAAGATCTTGGGTGCCGGGTCGCTCAGGACGTGCTTCTGCCTCTTCATCCGGGTGGCGACGTCTTCGGGGTTCTTGAGGATTGCGCTCGCGTAGGCTTCGGTCTGAAACAGCCCATTGACTATGTGCGTCTCGTACACGCGGATCAGATTGGCCGTCGACTCCGCCTTCGGGAAGTCAACGAAGTGGGTGGCATACTTGATCGACTTGATCGCCTCGACCAGGTCGTTCCATGCCTCCACGATCTCACCGTTCGCGTGCAGCGCACCGTCCAACCGCTTGGCGAAGTCGAGGCGGCACCGGGTCTTGCCGCGTTCGACATGGCTGATGTAGGCGCGCGAGACTCGTACCAGTGTGGCCAGCTCCGTCTGGTTGAGTCCCGCCGCCTCGCGCAACCGCCTGACTTCCAGGCCGAAGGTCCGGAGTTCGGGGCTGTCTTTGCTGTTGTGGCTGCTCTCGGCCATCTTGATCTCCCGTCCTAGGGCGCAACTCCGTCGCTAACAAATGCAACCGGAATGCGGGTGCTGCCGCAGTCATCAGTAACGTACGCCTTCTTGTGGCTTCATGGTGCTCGTTCAGTAACAGAGGGTGATTGCGGCGGGTACTTCTGGTTTGGGGTGTTGGGCCCGTTCGGGATCAGCCGTCGTCCAGGCTGGAGGGGTCACCGATGCCAGCGGTACTGGTCGCGCCGGAGTCACCGGCGCTTGTTCTGGAGCCGTCCGAGTACGCGCCCGCGAAAGCGCGGCGCTACCTGACGGAGCGATTCGCCGAGCTCGGGCTTGGCGACGACTTCGTGGGACGCGTCGTCGTCACCGAGCTGGTCACCAACGCATACAAGCACGTCGGGATCGGGCGCATCATTGTGCGCGTCCTGCCGGATGTCCGCCTCAACCTCGCGGTCATCGAGGTGTGGGACGAGGGGATCGCCCTGCCCGTCGTCCGGGGCGAGAACGACGACGCGGAGGACGGGCGCGGGTTGTTGCTGATGGCGCAACTCGTCCACGACTGGGGTGTCCGGCGGATCGGCGGGGAGGGCAAGGTCGTATGGGCTCGTTGCGCTCGATGAGCGTCGAAAGCCGTCGGCGGTTGCTGCGGTGGCGAGGGGGGCCGGGACGTGGCGCTGTCGTCGGGCATCTCGACGGGCTCGCGGTCGCTCTCGCGTCCAAGGGATACCGGCATATCAAGCTCTATCAGGCCGCCGAACTCCCGGGGCGCCCGCTGCTTTTGTGGGTGTTCGTATTCGGCGTGGAGGGCCACGTGCGAGTCGCCGTTACCGTTCGCGCCACGGACAGTGGGACCTGGGCCTATTACGAGGCCGGGCATGGCGAGTACGGGTATCTATGCCCGTGCGGTGATGCTCAATACGCCGCCGAGCGGGTGGACGCTCTCCTGAAACACCGAATGTTTCCGTCCACCTGGTAGGGGCGGGGAGCGATGATGTCCCGTGTCTCTGGTCCCTGGGCGCGCCTTTGGGACGGCGAATGCAGCGTCCCGTTATGGGCGTTCGTTCCCGACCGGCGTGTTGATGCTCGGACTGCGGCTCAGCTTGCCGAACGACTTTGTGACGCCCTTTCCCATGACGCGCGGCGGCCGGATGGGACCTGGGCCAGGAGACCCGTCCGGCGGCGGAAATGAGCGCGCCGCCGGCCTGTTCGGTCCATCCGCTCCGTGGAAGGACCGAACAGGCCCGTGCGGGCGGGTCTCAGGCCACGTCTAGGTCGCGGCGCCTTTCGGCCCATTGGAGGGAATGGCGGATGGCGTCCTCGATGGTGTATTCGGGCTTCCAGCCGAGCAGTTCCAGGGCCTTCGCCGGGTTCACGAAGGCGCCGACGACGTCGCCGGGACGGGCCGGGGCGTCCACCGCCTGGAAGCCGTCGCCGACGACCTCCCGGAATGCGGCCACCAATTCGCGGACCGTCGTTCCGTCGCCGGTGCCCAGGTTGATCACCTGGTAGCGGGGCGTGTCGCCGAGCGGCGGGACGATCGCGTCGAAGCGGTTGACCGACTCGTAGAAGGCTCGGGCGATGTCCCAGACGTGGATGTAGTCGCGGATCGCGGTGCCGTCGCGGGTCTCCCAGTCCACCCCGGTGATCGTGAACGGGACGCCGTTGGTGTGGCATTCGATCATCTTGCCGAGCGCGTGGGTGGGCTTGCTGTTCTGCAGGCCGGTGCGCAGCCGCGGGTCGGCGCCGATCGGGTTCAGGTAGCGGAGGGAGATCACGCGCAGGTCGTAGGCCTTGCAGAAGTCCTGCAACAGCAGCTCCGCCATCATCTTCGAGCGGGTGTAGGGGTTCTGCGGTTCGAGCTCGGACGTCTCGGTGACCGACAGGTCGGGCTCGGGACGGTACATCCCGGCGGTGGACGCGAAGATCATCCGGTCGCAGCCGTTGCGGACGAGGTGCCCGGCGAGGTCGAGGGTCTTGGACAGGTTGACCCGGTAGTAGCGCAGCGGGTCCGTCATCGAGTCGGGCACCACGATCAGCGCGGCGCAGTGGACGGTCGCGGCGATGTCGGGATGGTCGCGGAAGATCTCGTCGACGAGGTCGCCGTCGCCGATGTCGCCCCGGTAGAAGATCTTCCCGTCGGCGAACTCGGAGCGGCCCGTGACGAGGCTGTCGAGCACCACGGGTGTGACGCCGCGTTCGGCGAAGGCGGAGGCGATGGTGCTGCCGATGAATCCGGCTCCCCCGGTGATCAGGACTTTCATTTCAGTTCCCCTGATACGGCTGATACGGCCAGTACGTCCCCTGAACGGTCACGGCCAGGATCAGCAGGCGATCGCGGTCGGTCAACGGCCGGAACTCCAGGTGACCGGGACCGGACGGGGGTGAACCCGGCGGCGCGGGGCGGCGTCCGCGCACGCGACCTCCGCGCGCGTCGCCCGCGCGGAACGGAGGTGCGCGAAACGACCCGAACCCCGCCGGAACAGGACGGACGCAGTACAGCATTTGCAGGATCCGCCGGGCGTCCGCAGCCTTCATGGTCGGTGGATGGAACCGATCCGCGTCCTCATCGTGGACGATCACGCGCTCTTCGCCGAGGCGCTCGCCGCCCGGCTCGGACGCGAGCCAGACCTGGTGATCCTGCCGATCGCCGCCGACGTGCGGCGCGCCCTCGCGCTCGTCGCCACCGAGCGCCCGCGGGTGCTCGTCCTCGACCTGACGCTGGGCGCGGAGAGCGGCCTCGACGTGCTGGAACAGGTCCGCGAGACGCATCCGGACGTCCGGGTCGTGGTGCTGACCGCGACGAGCGGGCTGGACGTCCTGGTGCAGGCCGTCCGGGGCGGCGCGGTGGGCTGGCTGGAGAAGACCGAGGGCGCCGACATGGTCGCCCGGGTGATCAGGTCCGCGGCGCGCAAGGGCGGGTGGATCCCGCCGGACGTGCTGGGCGAGGTCCTGCGGCGGCTCCGCACCGAGGAGGCCGCGCCGGACGCCGGGGCGCAACTGCTGGCGGAGCTGACGCCGCGCGAGCGCGAGGTGCTCCAGTGCATGGTGGACGGCCTCGGCCGCGCCGAGATCGCGGACCGGCTCGGGCTGTCGGCGAACACCGTCCGGACGCACACGCAGAACCTGCTGGCGAAGCTCGACCTGCATTCCGCGCTGGAGGCGATCACGCTCGCGATGCGCGCCGGCATGCGCCCGTCGCACCGGTAGGCCCGAACCGGTGGGCCCGAACCGCCGGCCCCTGGTGCAAACAGCGTAGGCGGGGGTCGTCTTTTGGGCGATTGCGGCGAATAGCCGCGTTCCTACGCTCGCCGTGACGAAGCCGGAGGAATGATCGTGGAGATCGACGAAGTCGCGGCACGGGTGGTCCGCACCTACTGGGCGCTGCTGCTGGTCATGACGGTTCTCCCGTTGACGCTGGTGGCGCTGCTGATGAGCGGGCAGGAGCCGCCGTCGGTGGCCAAGTCGCGGCTGCAGGCGAGCAGCAAGGCGACGGACGCGGCGCCCGGGGACGCGGGCGTGAGCATCGTGGTCAGCCAGGTGAAGGCGTTCGCGACCAGCGAGAACCTGCTGTCCAGGGTGGTGCGCGCGCAGCGTGTGGACCGTTCGACGACGAAGGTCGCGAAGGCGATCGGCGTGACCGGTCTCGGCACGTCCACGGTCGTCGAGCTGTCGGTGAAGGACGCCGATCCCGCCGTCGCGCGGAAGCTGACCGACGCGATCGGCACGGAGGTCGTCCGGGAGATCAACCAGTCGAACCAGGGGTCGATCAAGCAGCAGATCGACGAGATCGACGCGCGGGTCCGGACGCTGGAGCGGCGGCTCGGCCCGCTGTCGCGGCGGGCGGGCGCGCAGCCGAACCCGGACATCGGCGCGGCGAACGAGCGGGAGCGCGTCCAGGCGGAGCTGACCGACCTGCGCTCGAACCGCTCCGACCTGCAGACGCAGCTCATGTCGGCGGGGACGGCGTCGGTCGTCCAGCCCGCGGTGCTCGCGCCGAAGTCGGACCCGGTGGTGATGATGTCCGCCATCGCGGGCCTCGTCGGGCTGATCGGCGGAATCCTGATCGCGGTGGTGGCGGAGATGGTCCGGCCGACGATCCCGGGGCAGCGGCGGGTCGCGCGGCGGCTCGGGGTGCCGCTGCTCGGCTGGGCCGACCAGGGGCCCGCGCAGCTCGCCGACCTCGGCCGCCGCGTCCGGCTCGCCGCGAAGAAGGAGGGCGTCGGACGGGTCACGCTGGTCGGCGCGCCCGGCCCGCTGCCCGCCGAGCTGGTGTCGTCGGTGGCGGCGGCCGTGTACGGGGACGCGACGAAGGTCGTCACCACCACCACCGCCCAGCCGGGACGCGACGAAGACGACGATGACGACGACGGGCCGTCCGGGAAGGGCGGGGACGGGCCGTCGCTCAACAGCAGCGGGTCCACCGGGAAGAGCACGTCGGTGGTGCGGGCGCGGCCGGGGACGGCGGTGCTGGCGAAGAAGCCCGCCGCCGTGACGTCGACGGAGACCACGCAGCCCGTCCCGGTCCGGCAGCTGTGCCACGTGCACGCCTTCGAGGACATCGACCCCGGCGCCGACGACGAGGTCGGCGTGGTGGTCGCGGTCGGCCCGGTGACGACGGTCGCCGGGCTGGAGACGGTTCGGGATCTGGTCGCCGCGTCCGGGTGGCCGCTGCTCGGGGTCGTCGGCACGTCCCGCAAGACCGCGGCGCCGAGGAAAGGCCGCGTCCCGTAAGAGCCCGCGTCCCGTAGGAGCCGCTCCCCTAAAAGCACCGCGTCCGCAGAGCCTTCTCGTTCCGCTAGATCAAGGGGTGGTCCATGAGTTCGTCCGTTCCGTTCACGGTTCCGTCGGTGGCCGGCGAGGTCTCAGACGCCGTCGTCAAGGTGCTCGACTCGGGGTGGATCACGACGGGGCCGCAGACGGCCGCGTTCGAGCAGGAGTTCGCCGACTACCTCGGCGCCGCGCACGTGGTGATGGTCGCGTCCTGCACGACGGCGATCGAACTGTGCCTCCGCGCCCTCGACCTGCCGCCCGGCTCGGTCGTGCTGACCCCCAGCCTGACGTTCTGCGGCGCGATCAACGCGATCCTGCACGCGGGGCACCGGCCCGTGCTGGTGGACATCGACGAGGACACGCTCGTCCCGAGCCCGGCGACCGTCGCGGCGGCGGCGGAACGGTCCCGGCCGGCGGCGATGATCGTCCAGAACCAGGGCGGATATCCGGTGGACGTCGCCGCGCTGGCCGAGGCGGCGGGCCTCGACCGGAGCCGGGTCGTCGAGGACGCGGCGCACGGCCCCGGCGCGCAGCGGGACGGCAAGCCGGTCGGGTCGGAGTCGCAGGCCGCGTGCTTCTCCTTCTACGCGACGAAGAACATGCCGATCGGCGAGGGCGGCGCGGTGGCGTCCGCCGACCAGGAGTTCGCCGACCGGGTCCGCGCGATGCGCATGCACGGGATGAGCAAGGACTCCTGGAAGCGCTACCTGCCCGGCGGGAGCTGGCGGTACGACGTGAAGACGGTCGGGCTGAAGGCGAACATGACGGACGTCCAGTCCGCGATCGGGCGGGCGCAGCTCGCCGCGCTGCCCGGCTGGCAGAAGGACCGCGCCGACCTCGTCGCCCGCTACGACGCGATGCTGCGAGACCTGCCGGGGCTCGTCCTGCCGCAGCGGAACCTGGACGGCGTCACGCACGCCTGGCACCTCTACCAGGTCCGCGTCCAGGACCGGGACGCGATCAGCGCGGAGCTCGAAGCGGCGGGCGTCGCGACGTCCGTGCACTTCATCCCGGCCAACCAGATGACCGCCTACCAGGCGATCCTCGGCGCGGAGGAGTGCGCGTCGGTGCCGGTGACCGACCGGGTCGGTGAGGAACTGCTGTCGCTGCCGCTGTATCCGGGGCTGTCGGCGGACGGGCAGGACCGGGTCGTCGCCGCGCTCACCGAGGCGCTGCGGACCCGGGGCTGAGGAGCCGACCGTGCGCAGGTTCCTGCCGCGCCGCGCCGCGGTTCCGCCGCCGCCGGGGCCCGTCCCGGTCAGCCCGCTGGCGCTGCTGATGGGACGGGACGAGGTCGTCCTCGCGGGCGACCGCGGCCGGCGGCTCGTGCGCGGCCGGCGGGTGCTCGTGACCGGGGCGTGCGGCACGATCGGCCGCGCCCTGTGCCGCCAGGTCGGACGGCTGGAACCGGCGTCGCTGTGCCTCGCCGACAAGGACGGCGAGGCCCTGGAACGGCTCGGCGCGGCCTGCCTCGCGGACCCGGCGTGCGGCCCGGTGACGCTCGCCGAGGTGGACGTCCGGGACGGGGACGGCGTCGCCGGACTCGTCCGGGACGCCCGTCCCGAGCTGGTGTTCCACACCGCCGGGCGGAGCGACCTCACCGACGTCGAGCGGGACCCGTGCGGCGGCGTCGCCGCGAACGTCCTCGGCACCCGGCACGTCATCGACTGCGCGGTGCGGCACGACGTGCGGCGGCTCGTGTTCGTGTCGTCGGACAAGGCCGCCGACCCGACGTCGGTGCTCGGCGCGACGATGCGGCTCGGCGAGCTGCTGCTGCGGACCGCGACCGGCGGCCCGACCTGCTTCGCCGCCGTCCGCGTCGGGAACGTGATCGGCGAGGCGGAGCCGCTGCTCAGCCTGCTCGCGCACCGGATCTCCTCCGGCGAGACCGTCACCATCACCCACCCCGAGGTGGCGCGCCACTTCATGACGGTGACGGAGGCCGCCGGGCTGCTGATCGAGGCGGCGGCGATGGCGGAGGAGGCGGAGACGTTCGTCCTGGACATGGGGCGGCCCGTCCCGGTGGTCGACCTCGTCCACCGGTACGCCGAACAGCTCAGGCTGCCGGAGGTGACGATCCGGTTCAGCGGCCTCGGCCCCGGCGAGAAGCTCGCGGAGAAGGCGTTCGCCGACTCCGAGCGGCGGCTGCGCACCGCGCACCCGAAGATCTGGGCGACCCGGCCCGCCGCGCCGCCCGCCCGGCTGCCCCAGCTCCTGGACGAGCTGGAGGACGCCGCCGGGGCGGGCGACGACGACGCCGTCCGGCTGCTGCTGCGCCGCCTGCTCCCCGAGTACCACCCCGTCCGGCGTCCGGCGCCCGCCGGCGACCCGCGGCCGCCCGCGCCGTCCCGGCTCTGCGACGCCGGGTGCAGCCCCGATCCTCCCCGCCTGTGAGGTGCCCGTGAGTTCAACCAGGAAGCTCAGAGTCGCCACGGTGATCACCCGGTTCAACGGGGGCGCCGGGCAGGTCGCGCTGAACGGCGCGCTGGCCCTGCCGGAGGGCGGCTACGAGCGCGCGATCGTCACCGGCGGCGTCGGCATGGACAGCAAGGCGCGCGGTTCCGGTCCGGCCTCCCCGGAAACCGCCGACTCGTCCGCGCGAAACGGCGTCCTCTACGGGGACGAGGCCGTCGCGAACGCCGCCGCCGGTGACCTCACCCCGCGGGCGCACGCCGCGGGGATGGAGATCGTGCAGGTGGGGCCGCTGGTCCCGCAGATCTCGCCGCGCGACGACATGGCCGCGCTGAAGACGCTGACCCGCGTGCTCGCGGAGGGGCGGTACGACGTCGTCCACACGCACAGCGCGAAGGGCGGCGTGATCGGACGGGTCGCGGCGGCGCGGGCGGGCGTCCCGCGCATCGTCCACACGTGGCACGGGTTCCCGTTCAACGAGTTCCAGTCGTGGCCGCGCCGACGCCTATACATACGCCTCGAACGGATCGCGGCGAAGCGCACCGACGCGTTCCTCGCGATCGGGTCGGAGACGGTGACGACCGCGCTGCGCCTCGGCCTGACGACGCCGGAGCGGGTGCGGCTGTCGTGGCCCGCCGTGGACGTCGCCGCGTACGCGACCGCGCCCGGGTCCCGCGCGCAGGCGCGCCGCCGCCTCGACCTGCCGCTCGGCGTGAAGGTCGTCGGGTCGGTCGGGCGGCTGACGTTCCAGAAGGGCCCGGAGGTCTTCGCGAAGGCGATCGCGCGGCTGCCGGACGACGTGTTCGGCCTGTGGGTCGGCGGCGGCCCGATGGCGGACGAGCTGGCGGAGCTGACCGCGAAGCTCGGCATCGGCGACCGGATGCGCTGGCTCGGGCACCGCGACGACGTCGCCGACGTGCTGCCCGCGTTCGACGTGATGGCGATGGCCAGCCGGTGGGAGGGCCTGCCGTGCGTGCTGGTCGAGGCGATCGGGGCGGGGATCCCGCTGGTCGCGACGGCCGTCCCGTCCAACCAGGACCTGGTGCTCGCGGGCGAGACGGGGATGCTCGTCCGGCCCGAGGACCCGGCGGGGCTCGCCGGGGCGATCTCCGCGCTGCTGGACGACCCGTCCGCCGCCGCGCGGATGGCGGAGCGGGCTCGTGAGCGGGTCGGCGACTGGTTCTCGCCCGCGCACCTCGGCGTCGTCCTGGACGAGACCTACCGAGGGAGCTCGCACCGCCCATGACCGCGCCGCCCATGACCGCGACGATCGACGCCCCGGCCCGCCCCTTCGCGGAGGGCGCACCGCCCTTGAAGCGGCGGCTGCGGGCGACGTCCGTGGTGCTGGTCGCGGGCATCGCCTCGCTGCCGCTGCTGATGCCCGCCGGGCTGCCGCCCGGCCCGGGGAACACGGGGCTGCCGGACGTCGCGCTCGTCGGCGTCACCGCGACCATGCTGCTGTGGGCGGGGACGCGGCGGCTGCCGGTCCGGTGGCCGTTCCTGCTCCCCACCCTGCTGACGATCATCGCGGGCGGGATCGCCGCCGTCGTCAACGACGCGGGCGCGCTCACCCTCGTCAAGGACCTGTTCGTGCTGCTCTGGGCGGTGAGCATCGCGAACCTCGGACGCGACCCGGCGCTGCTCAAGGTCGCGCTGCGCGCGTTCGTGTGGATCGGCACGTGCTACGCGCTCGTGATGATCACCGGTTTCGTGCTGGGGATCGAGGCGCTGTCGGGCAAGCAGCTCGACGGCGAGCGCGCGATGTTCACGTTCGGCGACGCGAACTACGCGTCCAACTGGTTCATCTGCGTCTACTTCATCGCGCGGGCGACGCGGTTCCCGGCCACGCCGTGGCGGCGCTGGACGGTCTGCGGCGTCCTGCTCGCCGCCGAGGTGCTCACCGGCTCGAACGGCGGGCTCCTCGCGCTGGTCGCCGCGATCCTGCTCGGGTACCTGTTCCGGCTGTTTCGCGAGGGGAAGGCGCACCACGCGATAGCGGTCGGCGCGCTCGCCGTGTTCGTCGGGGGCGGCGGCATCGCGGTCGTCACGCAGGTGGACATCCAGCCGCTGCTGGACCGGGCGAGCGAGGCGTCCCCGATCCTGCGCGACTCCATCGGACGGACGACCGGGGAGAGCACCAACTCGCGCAGCACGGTCCTCGCCACCACCGTCCAGATGATCGAGGACCAGACGCATCCGTGGGGCATCGGGCCGGGCCGGACCGAGGCGGAGATGCTGATCCGGCAGGAGACGTACGTCCGGGAGGCGCACAACGACTACGTCGCCTCCGTGCTGGAACGCGGGTTCCTGGGTGGCGTCGCGCTGATCCTGCTGGTTTTCGTTCTGCTGTTGAAGTGCGTGCGGATCGCGCGGCGGAACGCGCTGACGCGAGAGTATGCGCGGCTGGTTCCGCGTCCGGAGCTGTTCGGCGCGCTGGTCGCGGTCTTCCTCATCTCTGGGCTTTTCTACGAGACATTGCATTACCGACATGGGTGGGCGTTCTTCGGGCTGATCGCGGCGCTCGATCTGTTCGGACGGAGAGAGGCCGCGCCCGAGGCGGTCACTACGCAAAGAAGGCGCAGCGGGATCCGCGTCGCTTCTCGGCAGACCGCGCCGCCGCCGGTGAAGCCCGTCGCGAAGCCCGTCCTCGAAAAGGAGCCCGCCCCGGAAAAGGAGCCCGAGGAGGCGAGTGCGGCCAAGCTCAAGCGGCGGCTGATCGGGCTCGTCGCCGGGAACATGGCCGGGCGGATCGGCGCGCTCGCCTCGCTCGGCATCGCGACGATCATGGTCGCGCGGATCGGCGGGCCGAAGCTCGTCGGCGCGTTCACACTGGTCAGGATCCTGCCGGGGCTGCTGTGCCAGTTGTCCAGCGCGGGCCTGCCGGGCGCCGCGCCGTTCTTCCTCGCGCGCGACGGCTACGACCAGAGCCGGGTGCGGCCGACGCTCGCCTGGCTGACGGTGATCGGCGCGACGATCTCCGGGGTCGGGTGGCTCGCGCTGAGCCCGCTGGTCTTCCTCGTGTTCTTCAAGTCGTTCGGGTTCTGGGTGACGGTCGCGGCGGCCGTCCCGTCGTTCACGCAGGGGTTCGTGTCCGTCGGCAAGGGCCTCCTCCAGGGGACGGACGACCAGCCGGGCGCGAGCCTCGCCATCGCCGTCGAGGAGTTCGTGTTCCTGCCGATCTACCTCGTCCTCCTCACCGGCTGGTACGGGCCGGGCGCGCTGATCGCCGGGCTGGTGCTCGCCGACATAGCGGCCGCGGCGTGGATCGCGCGGCGGCTCGCGCGGCGCGGCTTCTTCGCCGGATGGGGACGCCCCGACCCGAAGCTCGGCCGGTCGATCGCCGGGTACGGGTTCCGCGGCTACCTCGGCCAGCTCATCGACCTGCTGCAACTCCGGTTCGACATGGCGCTGCTCGGCGCGCTCGCCGGGCCGAAGGTGCTCGGCGTGTACACGGTCGCCAGCAAGTTCGCGGAACTCGTGCAACTCCCCGGACTCGCGGTCAACTACGTGCTCTATCCGGACTTCGCGAAGGAAGACCGGGAGACCGCGACGAAACGCACGTCCCGGCTGATCCTGCCCGCGCTCGGCGTCTCGGTGCTCGCCGCGCTGCCGCTCGCGCTCGTCGCCGGGACCGCGCTGCCCTGGATCTTCGGGGACGTGTTCGACGACGCGGTCGTGCCCACCTACATCAGGCTGGCCGGGGTCGTCACGTTCGGCGTCACCGGACTGATCATGGCCTACCTGTACGGGGTCGGACGGCCCGGCGCCGCGTCCACCGGGCAGGGCATCGGCCTCGTGGTCGTCGTGGTGCTCGGCGCCGTGCTGATCCCGACGCACGGCGCGACCGGCGCGGCGGTCGCCACGTCCCTGTCGTTCGTCGCGACGACGGCGGCGCTGCTGGTCTGGTTCCAGCGCGTCAAGAACACGACTCCGAAGACCGCGTCCGTGAAGACCACGTCCGTGAAAACCACGTCTTCTACAGGCAAGGGGTGACCCCATGTCCGAGGACCACGCCGCGCTGCCGAGCCGTCCCGTCGACCCGTCCGACGGCGTCCCGCCGTCCAGGGCGCGCCGCGTGCTGGACGTCGTCGGCGCGGTCGCCGGGCTGCTGCTGCTCAGCGTCCCGCTGCTGGTCGTGTTCGCGCTGGTGAAACTGTCCAGCCGGGGGCCGGGCGTGTTCCGGCAGACGCGCGTCGGGCAGGGCGGGCGGCCGTTCGTCATGTACAAGTTCCGGACGATGCGGCAGGGCGTCGGCGGCCTCACCGTCACCGCCAACTGCGACCCGCGGCTCACCCGGATCGGCAAGCTGCTGCGGCAGTGGTCGCTGGACGAGCTGCCGCAGCTCGTGAACGTCCTGCGCGGGCAGATGACGCTGGTCGGGCCGCGTCCGGAGACCTACGACCTCGCCGTCCACTACCCGCCGGACTGCCGCTGGATCTTCGACCACCGGCCGGGGCTGACCGGGGTGTCGGAGGTCCGGTTCCGCGACTTCGACGTGCTCGGGCCGGGCGAGGAGGTCGACCTCGTCAACTACATCGAGCGGATCGTCCCGGCGCGGGTCGCGGTGGACGCCGTCTACCTGACCGACCCGTCGATGCGCGCCACGATCGGCGCGATCTGGGACACCGTCAAGCACATCCTCGGCTTCACCGTCCCGCCGCTCCAGGTGGGCGGGGCCGGGCCCGGGACGGGGGCCGTCCAGGAGACGGCGGCGCACGCCGCCGCCGCGAAGGAGCCCGGCTCCGCCGCCTGACCACCGTTCTCGGGAGGACGCCATGGACATCCGGGACGTGCCCGTCAAGGTCTGGGCCGTCGCGGGCACGCTGCTGCTCGCGGCCGGCGTCCTGCTCTACGCGCAGCACAGGTCGTCCGGCTACGAGCCGTACGACGGGCCGCTCGCCACGCCCGGCACACCCGCCGCGAAGCCCGGCGAGACGCGGCGGATCGCGCTGAACACGCAGCCGTCCGACTATCCCCGGCTCCAGGCGCTCGGCTACGACCTCGTGGACGTGAAGCCGGACGCCTCCCTCCTCGCGGGCGTCCCCGCGGGCATGCGGGCGCTGCTGTGGGTCGGCAACTTCACCTGCGGCGACTTCGAGCTGGGCTTCGAGGACTTCCAGAAGGCCGTCCAGCGGTTCGGGCACGACCCGAAGGTCTACGGCTGGTACCTGTCGGACGAGCCGAACCCCGGCGGATGCCCCGACGTCGCGAAGGAGATCCGGCGGCGCGCCGAGTACGTCCGGCGGCACGCGCCCGGCCAGATCACGTTCATCTCCCTCACCGACTGGCCGATGAAACCGCTCGCGCCGGGCCGCGTCGGCGTCGACCTGATCGGGCTCGACCCGTACCCGTGCAAGGGCTCGACGAAGGCCGAGGACCGCTGCGACATCGGGGCGATCGACCGGATGGTCCGGATGGCGGACGACGCGGGCATCCCCCGCGCCAAGGTCGCGCCGGTGCTCCAGACGTTCGGGCAGAGCTGCTCGAACGGCGACAAGAAGTACTGGATGCCGACCCAGGACCAGTTCAAGCAGATCCTCGCCCGCTGGGACCGGCTCACGCCCCGTCCGCCGCTGGAGATCTCCTACTCCTGGGGACGCCAGCACGAATGGGCCTGCCCCACCCTCGCCGACGCCTCCGGCGGCGCCCATCCGGACCTGCAAAGCATCATGAAGGCCCGAAACAGCCAGTGACCTGGTAAATCAGTCGCCGACGTTGTCGGCGATCGCCGGGTGTTCACCGCCGGACGGCACCGGGAAGTCCATTGATCCGAGCTTCAACGCCAGGATTTCCATCACACCGACAATCAACACGAAGGCGACGGCCATCAGGCCGAGCTTCGTGCGGTTCAACCCGCGCAACCCTTTACCCCCCACACGAACAGGCAAGAAACCTAACACGCCGTAAGCATGGTCATATGCCGGACACGCCAAAATGCGGCACCCCCCGGCCCCGGTGCGCCCGGGACCGGGGGACGTGTCGCCCTCTTTCAACCGATCCTGCGGCTGGTGAGGTTGGCGGCGCGTGCGTTGACGCACTCGCCGGTCGCGAGGTCGAAGGCGAAGTTGTGCGCCAGGCAGTGGATCCGGCCGTCCCGCAGGACGGCCCCGACCGACAGGTCCTCGCCCGCGTGCGGGCAGTAGCGGGGGATGTCGTAGCGGCCGCCGTCGCAGTCGACGGTGATCCGCTCGGACTCGTCGCGTCCCGTCTCGTACGCCTCGACGGCCATCAGCGCGGGCGCGTTGGCGTGCTTGAGGAGGCCGACGAGGTAGTCGTTGTAGACGTCGGGGTCGCGGTAGAGGCTGAGGCGGAACGAGATCAGCAGGTCCTCCCAGGCCATCCGGCCGGTGAGGACGCCGTCCAGCCAGCGTCCGGCGGTGGTGATCCGGTAGTGCGGGCGGACGTCCGGGGACGCCTCGGCGACGGTGAGCCCGTCCGGCCCGAAGTCGACGTCCCAGACCCCGCCGTTCGGGCCGGTGATCTCGAACCGGACGACCATCGCGATCTGCCGGAGGAAGTAGTCGCTGAGCCCGCCGAGCCGGTGGAAGTGCGCGGCGAACCGGTCGAACAGGCCGGGGCCCGGTTCGGGGTTCTCCGCCAGCACCTCGGCGATGGCGCCCGCGCGGTCGGCGGCGTACCGCTCCAAGTACGCGGGACGGTCGGCGTCCGCGAACGAGAACTCCGCCGACACCGGGTCGCGGACGACGTCGCCCGTGTCCAGGTCGAGGACGTCGCCGGGCTTGAAGTAGTCCCAGCGCTGCCCCGGCAGGTGCTCGCGCAGCCAGTCGGTCGACACCTCCGGGTCGCAGAACGCGCCGTCCTTCTGACCGAGCACCCGGTTGAGGGCGGCGACCTCGTCGTCCAGGAAACAGGGCGGCCCGGCGAACGGGACGGCCAGCTCCGGCGCCGTCTGCCGGACGAGCCGCTGCGCCGCGCGCAGTTTCGACACCCGCTTGTCCATCGAAATCTTGGCCATTTCGGCGGCCGGGTACTCGTAGCAGATCGGATGCCACGAAGCGCCGGACGTCTGCAACGCCATCAGGTCCAGTCGGCCGCCCGCGAGGTGTTTGGCGCGGCGCGCCTGCGCGGCGGTCAGCCGGGCGTCGTTGCAGTGCAGGATCCCGCGCCCGTCGGCCACCACGAGAAAGGCCGCGTCATGGCACATCGGGGAGAGTTCCGGAATCGCGGTGATCCAGGATCCCTGATTGTCGAGCGGGAATTTCTCCCAGTCCGCCAACTCGATTACCTGGCGGCCGGCCGCGGCCGCCGTCATCCGCTCCCGGAAGGCCGGTCCCGGATAGCGCGGAATGAGGATTCGGGTCCGCGCCGGAAGCCGGTCGATGACCCATGGGTCGAAATGATCTAGGTGTTCGTGCGACACCGCGACCCAGTCCGCGTCCAGCAGCGGGCCGAGATCCAGGTGATCGTTTCTCGGATACTGGTGCCAGGCTCCGAGAAAGGCCCCCGTTGGAGCGAGCCACGGGTCCGCTAGCAGGTGGAACGCGGCCGCGTCCACCGCAACCCCCGCATGTCCGAGAAATGTGACCTTCGGCATGTGCAGATTGTGCGCCGACGGGCCCGCGGGCGCACCCGCAGTAATACGCAAAGCGGCTACGCCGTAGGCATGAAAGAAAGGCCGACAAGTGAACTGACAATCCCGTCGCGACGCACCGTCAAACAGAATGGTTCACCCTCTGATCTGCATGTCCACTTCTGGTCAGCCACTGGTCTGTTGCGGTCAATTGACTGGACATAGGCGGCGGTGCCGGGCGACCGTCATAGACGTGCTGGAATAGCGGACGGGGGTTCCTCATGGACATGGGGCGGTCACGGTCGTCCCCGGCGGACGGACGGGTGGGCGTGGGGACGCTCCCGGCCGGGCCGGGGCCCGGGGGCCACGACAGGCCGCACGACGGGCCGCCGCCGGCCGGCGGCGGCGGTCACCTGCTCTGGCGGCGCAGGCTCAGGCACGACATCCGCCACGAGCTCGGCACGATCATCATGCTGGCGTCGGCCGTCGTCGTCGCGGAGGACGTCGGCGAGACCAGCCGGGCCCGCATCGAGCAGCTCCTCGGCGAGACCAGGTGGCTCGACCACCTGCTGCGGCGGCTCGACGAGGACGACGCGGAGGAGTACGGCGGCGGCAGGCCGCTGCCGAGCCCGGAGCGCATCCGGGTGGACGACCTGACGGCCGAGGTCGTGACCGGGATGCGGCTCTCCACCACGCACGAGGTGTGCTTCGCGGGTGGCGAGGCGTGGGCCCACATGGACCCGGTCGCGCTGTGGCGGGCGGTCCGCAACGTCCTCGACAACGCGTGCCGCGTCGCGGAGGGGCGCGTCGACGTGCGGGTCGAGGCCGACCAGGGCTGGATCGCGATCCAGGTCGACGACGACGGGCCCGGCTTCGGCGCCACCGGCGCGGAGTCCCGCGGCGCCGAGCCTCCGCGCGGGCGGGCGCGGCGGGGGCTCGCCTCGCTCGGCCTCGGCATCGTGCACGACCTGATCTCCGGCTACGGCGGCAGCCTGGAGATCCGCACCTGCGAGATGGGCGGGGCGCGCGTCCGCATGCTGCTGCCCGCCGCGCCGCCGCCCGAGAACCCGGTCGGCCCGCCGACCGTGCCCGGCTCACCGAACGTGCCCGGCTCCCTCAGCGCCGCGGGGACCCCCGCCGACCCGCACGGCGACGACTGGCGGCGCCATCCATGAAAATGATCATCTGCGACGACCACGCGGTCTTCGCCGAGTCGCTGTCCCTCGTCCTCGCCGACGCCGGGCACAGCGTCCTCGCGGTGACCTACTCGCCCGCGGAGGCGCTGCCGGTGCTGCGCGCGCGGCGGCCGGACGTCTGCCTGATCGACCTGCAGTTCCCGTCCGGCACCGCGCTCGACTGGATGCCGCGGCTGCGCGCCGCGGCGCCGGGCACGCGGTTCGTCGTCCTCACCGGGTTCCTGGAGCAGCCGGTGCTGGACGCCGGGATCGCGGCGGGCGTGCGCGGGTTCGCGCACAAGGGCCAGCAGGCCCGCGACATCCTCACCGTGCTGCGCCGCGTCGAGGACGGCGAGGTCGTCGTCGACCAGGCGGCCCGGCGCGGCGGCGGCCGCCCGCGCAGCCAGGCGGAGCAGGTCGCGCGGTTCCTCACCCCGCGCGAGCGCGAGGTCCTCACCCGGCTCGCGCGCGGCGAGTCGACGCAGGCGCTCGCGAAGGCGATGGGGGTGACGCGCAGCACGGCGCGCAGCCACGTGCAGAGCGTGCTGAGCAAGCTCGGCGTGCACTCGCAGCGCGAGGCGGTGATCGAGGCGGCCAGGCACGGGCTGGTCAGCGTGGAGACGGGCGAGTGGCTCGCCGGTTGACGTAGTCCCGCAGGTATGGGACGGCCGAATCCGGCCCTTCAGGGTTCGGCCGTGACGCGTTAGCGTCCGCCTTGAAGAGGAGGTGCCCATGCCTCACCGGCGAGGTGTCCTGCCGACCGCTCTGCCCATCACCGACGCGGGCGCGCTCGACCGCGCGGACACCTACGCCCGCGGCATCCCGCACGACCGGCTGGAGCGCCTCCGCGCCAAGACGCCGGTGGTGTGGCTGGACGGGCGCGCCGCCGGACGCCCCGGCTCGTGGGCGGTGCTGCGCTACGCGGACGTCCAGCACGCGCTCGTCCACCCGGAGCTGTTCGCGCCGCAGGGCGACGGCGTCGTGCACGGCCCGGCGACCGACCTCGGCGGCGACAGGGGCCCCGGCCTCGGCTTCGGCCCCGACCCCGGCGGGCACTCCCCGGACGGCGGGCCCGGCGACGCGCACGACGCAGCGCTCATCGACATGGATCCTCCCGCGCGGGCGCTGCTGGCGCGCGTCCCGTCCAAGGAGCCGGTGGACTTCGTCGGCGAGGTCGTCGGCGACCTTCCCGAGACGCTGCGGAACACTCTCGCCGGGGGCCTGTACGCCCTGCTCCGCCATCCGGCGCAGTTCGCGCGGCTCCGCGAGGAGCGCTACGACGAGGGGCTCGTCGACAGCGCCGTCGAGGAGATGCTGCGCTGGTGGACGCCCGTCCTCCAGGTGTGGCGGGTCGTGCAGCGCGGCACCGTGATCGGGGGTGTGCCGCTGCTCGCCGGAGAGCGGGTTACGCTTTGGCTTGTGTCCGCGAACCACGACGACGAGGTGTTCGCCGAGCCTCGGCAGTTCCTCCCCGAGCGGTTCCTGCGGGACGTCCGGTCGCATCTCTGCTTCGGGTTCGGGCAGCGCGCGTGCCTCGGCGCGCGGCTGGCGCGGGTGCACCTGCGCGCCCTGCTCGACGCGGTGCTGGAACGCCCGGGGCTGCCGCAGCTCGCGGGCGAGCCGGTGCCGGTGCGGTCGAGCGCGCGGCACGGGTTCGAGCATCTGCCCATCCGCTGGACGGCCTGAACCCCGTCCGGCCCGAGCACCGTAGGTCTTCGAGTGGGACTGACGAGCTGGGGGACGTTCGGCCTGCTGGCCTTAGCCGCGGTCGGATGCATGGCCGCGGTCGTGGCCATCTGGCCGAAGGCGGCCGCGAAGCGGAGACGGGCGGTGGCGGCGCGGGCGGCGATGCTCGCCGGATGCCAGCTCGTCGTGCTGCTGGCGCTGGTCACGGCCCTGAACGCGCACTACCTGTTCTACGGGTCCTGGACGGACCTGGTCAGCGCGGCGGGCGGCGGCGTCGGGCCGCCGGGCAACCCGGCGCTCAAGGCGAGCGCCACCGGCGGCGGCTCGCGGATCGTGGTCCGGACGGCGCGTCCCGACCTCTCCCCCGGCGCGGGCGGGAAGCACGCGCCCGCGCGGGACGGCCAGGTCGAGCGCGTCGTCATCCAGGGCGTCCGCACCGGGCTGTCGGCGGAGGAGTACGTGTACCTGCCGCCGCAGTACTTCCAGGCGGCGTACGCGACCCGCCGGTTCCCCGTCGTGCTGTTCCTCGCCGGATACCCGGCCGCCGACCGGCTCGTCTGGATCAGGCGCGGGCACATCCCCGAGGACGTGGCGCAGGCCCAGGCCGCGCACCGCATCCAGCCGATGATCTACGTGATGGCGCGGCCGACCGTGGTCGCCGGCTGGGACACCGAGTGCGCCGACGTGCCCGGCGGCCCGCAGGTCGAGACGTTCTTCGCGCAGGACGTCCCGGAGGCGGTCGCCGCGACGTACCGGACGGCGCGCGGCCGGAGCGGCTGGGGCGTCGCCGGATACTCGACGGGCGGCTTCTGCGCCGCGAAGCTCGCCATGCTCCACTCGGACCGGTTCTCCGCCGGGGTCAGCATGGCCGGGCACTTCCACGCGCTGCTCGACACGACGACCCGCGACCTGTACGGCGGCAGCCCGGCCCTCCGGCGGAACAGCAACCTGATCTGGCGGGTGCGGAACCTCCCCCCGCCGCCGGTGTCGCTGCTGGTCGCGTCGGCGGACGTCGGCGAGAAGACGTTCCCGTCGGCGCGGACGTTCATGAAGGCCGCGCGTCCGCCGCTGATGGTCGACGAACTGCTCCTGCCGTCCGGCGGCCACAACTTCAAGACGTTCCGGAAGTACATCCCGCCGTCGATCAGATGGCTGAGCGCGCGTCTGCGGGGCGAGTGACGTGGAACCCGTGAGCGTCGCCTTCATCGGCCCGGTCAGCCTGCTGGCGCTCGGCGCCGTCGTCGCCGCGCTCGTGCTGTGGCGGCGGGCCGCCGGGCCCGGACCGCGCGCGGTGCTCGCCCGGAGCGGGCTGCTGCTCGCCGCGCAGTGCGCGCTGACCGCGTCGGTCGTCCTGCTCGCCAACCGGTACTTCGTGTTCTACCCGACCTGGGACGACCTGCTCGGCAACACCCCCGAGGGCGCGCGGGTGGCGCACGTCCAGGTGCAGGGGCCGCGGGCCGCGCCCGCGAAGCGCACCGGCACCGAGGCGCGGTCCGGCGGCGGCCGGGTCGACGTCCTGGACGTCCGCGGCGCGCGCAGCGGGATCGACGCCAAGGCGCGCGTCTACCTGCCGAAACGGTACTTCGATCCGGGCGCGCAGCCGCTGCCGGTGGCCGTCGTCCTGACGGCGGGCGACGGCGAGCCGACGATCCCGGCGGACGCCCGGCAGACGATCTACGTGGCCGTGCCGCTCCCGGGCGGCCGCTGCCAGGACGTGCCGGGGCGCACCGGGGGCCCGCTGGCCGAGACGTTCCTCGCCGCCGACCTGCCCGCCGCGCTCGCCGACGCCTACCACGTGCCGCCGACCCGCGACGGGTGGGGCGTCGCCGGGGACGGCCCCGCCGCCGGGCGGTGCGCGGCCCGGCTCGCCATGCTGCACTCCGACCGGTTCGCCGCCGTCGCGACCCTCGACGCCCGCTTCGACGAGCCGCGCGGCGACGCGGCGCCGTACGGCGGCAGCGAGGCGATCCGGCGGAGCGACGACCTGCCGTGGCGGCTGCGGAACGTCCCGCCGCCGCCGGTGTGGCTGCTGGCCGCCGCCGACCGGGACGGCCCCGACGCCGGGCAGGCGCGGCGGTTCGTCTCGCTCGTCCGGCCGCCGATGCGCGCCGAGACGCTCCTCCTCGCGCATTCCGGCGGGGAGCTGACGGACGTCCTGCGGCGGCTCGGGGACCGGCTCCTGCTACCTCCCAGGGAGTAGGGGCGCCGTCTCCCGGCGGCCGACGCGGGTCCGGGCGCCGATGTCCTAACGTGCAGGCATGAGCACCTCACCGGTCCGTCCGCACTGGCCGCGCCCGTCCGCGTGGCCGGTGTGGGTCGTGCCGGCGCTGCTCGCGTTCGTGCAGGTCGTCGGGTCGCTGGGCGCGGAGCACGGGGGGCCGCGGCACGGGCCCGGGTCGTCCGGCCCGCCCTGGGCGGACGGCGGGTCCGGCGGGCTCGACGTCGGCCACCGGGAGCTCGGGCCGCTCGGCCTCGCCCTGCTGCTCGCCGGACCGGCGCTGCTGCTGCTGCGCCGCCGCCGGCCGGTGTTCACGCTCGGCGCGGTCGCCGCCGTGACGGCCCTCTACCTGCTGCGCGCCTACACCTACGGGCCCGCGCCGTTCTCCCTCGCCGTCGCGCTGATGGCGGCCGTCGTCGCCGGGCACCGGCTCGCCGCCTGGGCGGGCACCGGCGTCGGCCTCGCCGCCTACCTCGGGCTCACCGCGCTGATCGGCGGCTCGGAGCAGGACCGCGGCCACGGCGGGGTGTTCCCGGTGGAGCGGCCGAGCCTCACCGACGTGACGTTCGTCGTCGGCTGGGCGCTGGTGGTGCTGGTGACGTCGGAGCTCGTCCGGATGCGGGCGCAGCGGGCCGCGGAGGCCGCCCGCATCCGCGCCGAGAAGGAGCGCCGCGAGGCCAGCGAGGAGCGGCTGCGGATGGCCCGCGAGCTGCACGACGTCCTCGCCCACAACATCTCGATGATCAACGTGCAGGCGGGCGTGGCGCTGCACCTGATGGACCAGAACCCCGAGCAGGCCCGCACCGCGCTCGCCGCGATCAAGGACGCGAGCAAGGAGGCGCTCACCGAGATGCGCGGGGTGATCGGCGCGCTGCGGGCGGAGGGCGAGACCGCGCCGCGCTCCCCCACCGCCGGGCTCGACCGGCTCGACGACCTGCTCGACCGCGCCCGCTCCGCCGGGCTGCGGGTGCACGCCGAGGTCACCGGGGAGCGGCGGCCGCCGCACTCGGGCGCCGACCTCGCGGCGTTCCGGATCGTCCAGGAGTCGCTGACGAACGTGGGCCGCCATGCCGGGCCGGGGCCGGTGACGGCCCGCGTCCGGATCGCCTACGGTGAACACGACATCGAGGTCCGGGTCGAGGACGACGGCCGGGGGGTGTCCCTCCTCGACGACGACCCGGACGGGACCGGGTCCGGCATCCGGGGCATGCGGGAGCGGGCGGCGGCGCTCGGCGGCGAGTTCGAGGCCGGGCCGCGGCCGGGCGGCGGGTTCCGGGTGCGGGCGCGGCTCCCCCTCGGCGACCGACCGGGCGACGAACCCGGCGAAGCGTCGGGCGATCGGTGAGGCGGGGAGGACGGGACATGCGCTACTCCGACGGGTCGGCGGCCGGGGACGGCTCCCCGATCAAGGTGCTGCTGGCCGACGACCAGGTGCTCGTCCGGGCCGGGTTCCGGGCGCTGCTGGACGCGCAGGCCGACATCGAGGTCGTCGGCGAGGCGAGCGACGGCGAGGAGGCCGTCGCGCGGGCGCGGTCGCTGCGTCCCGACGTCATCCTGATGGACATCCGCATGCCCGGCCTGGACGGCCTTGAGGCGACCCGGCGGATCGCGTCGGACGAACGGCTGTCCGGCGTGCGGATCGTGATCCTCACCACGTTCGAGTTGGACGAGTACGTCTTCGAGGCGCTGCGCGGCGGCGCGAGCGGGTTCCTCGTCAAGGACACCGAGCCGGTCGAGCTGCTCCACGCGGTGCGGGCCGTCGCGGCGGGCGACGCGCTGCTGTCCCCGAGCGTGACCAGGCGGTTGATCGCCGAGTTCGCGGCGCGGGCGAAGGAGCCCGCGGCGTCGCCCCGGCTGAACGCGCTCACCGAGCGCGAGCGGGAGGTCATGGCGCTCGTCGGGGAGGGCCTGTCGAACGAGGAGATCGCGGCGCGCCTGGTGGTGAGCCCGGCCACCGCGAAGACGCACGTCAGCCGCACGATGGTGAAGCTCGGCGCGCGCGACCGCGCCCAGCTCGTCGTCTTCGCCTACGAGTCGGGGCTGGTCAAACCGGGCTGGCTGCCCTAGTAATTCTTACTCCTGGGCGATTCACTGTTGTCGTCCGATCGGTGTGGCAGGGTGGACGGCGGGGCCGCGGGGCATCCGGCGGCGGGGCCCTATCGACGCGAAGGAGTCCGGTGCCGAACGACACGAGGATCCTCGCCGTCGACGATCGTACGGAGAACCTGACCGCCCTCGCCGCCGTCCTGGACGCCCTTCCGGTCGAGGTCGTGCCCGTCACCTCCGGCCAGGCCGCGTTGAAGGAACTGCTGAACGACGAGTTCGCGCTGATCCTGCTCGACGTCGTGATGCCGGAGATGGACGGCTTCGAGACCGCCGGGCACATCAAGGCCAGGCCGCGCACCCGGGACGTCCCGATCATCTTCCTCACCGCCGGCGGCGAGGCCGGGGAGCAGGCGTTCCGCGGCTACGCGGCGGGCGCGGTCGACTACCTGACCAAGCCGTTCGACCCGTGGCTGCTGCGCGCGAAGGTGTCGGTGTTCGTCGAGCTGCACCGCCGGAACCTGCAGCTCAGGCGGCAGGCGCGGCTGCTGCGGCAGACCCTCGCCGAGGGCGCCGGGGAGTCGGTCATGGCGGCCTGCGACCGGCTGCTCGGGGCGCTCGACGAACGCCTCAAGCGCGTCGAGGACGACGTCGACCAGCTGCGCTCCGGCGAGCCCGCAACCGACCTCGGCGGCCACGTCGCCGACCTGCGGCTCGCCCTGGACGCCCTCTCCCCCGGCGGCTGATCCGCCCAGCCGTCAGACGGTGGCGGTGACCGCGGGCGGCGATCCGGCCGCGCCGCTCTTGAGCTTGCCGCGCAGGATGAACGCGCCCGCCAGCACCGCCGCGACGACGAGGACCACCGCGATCGTGACGATCAGCACCGTCCGGCGGCGCTCCGTCCCGCCGTGCCCCGCGCCCTGCGCCCCGTGGACGGGCGGCGGCGAGGGCGGCTGCTGCCAGTTCGCGTACTGCTGCGGCTGCTGCCACGGCGGCGGCGTCTGCGGAGCTGACGGCACAGCGGGCAACTGGCCGGGCGGCTGGCTGGGCGGCTGCGTCGGCGGGCGGCCAAGCGCCGGATGCCGCGACGGCGGCTGCTGCTGGGACGGCGGGGGCGCCCACTCCGTCTGCTGGAACGTCCGGGACTCGGACTCCAGCGAGTCGCGCGCCGGATGAGGGCTCCGCCCCGGCACGCCGTTCTGGTCCGGCTGCCGGAACCGGCCGGGGTCGCGCCTGGTCACCGGCTCCCGCTCGCCCGGGTCGCGGCGCGTCACCGGCTCCGGGTCGGGTCCGTCGAGGTCGCCGGGGTCGCGCCGGGTGACCGGGTCGAGCTCGGCCGGGTCGAGGACGGTCTCCGACGCGTCGTCCGTCCGGGTGGCGGGCGCGAAACGGCCGGACGGCTCGTCCGCCACCGTCTCGCCGACCGGCGGCGACACCGGAAGGGTCGCCACGCGCGTGAGGAGCGGGTGCGCCTGCGCCGCCGTCATCCGGTTCACCGGCTCGCGGGCGAGCAGGCCGTCCAGGACGCGGGCGAGCGGCCCCGCGTTCCGCGCCGGCGGGACGGGCTCGGTCAGCGCGGCCTGCAGCGACGCCATCGCGTCCGACCGCTCGTAGGGGGAGCGCCCCTCCACGGCCGCGTACAGGGTCGCGCCGAGCGACCACAGGTCGGACGCGGGCACCGCGCGCTCGCCCTGCGCCCGCTCCGGCGGGATGTACGCGGGCGAGCCCATGACCAGGCCCGTCTGGGTGAGCGTCGCGTCGCCCTCCACCTGCGCGATGCCGAAGTCGGTGAGGACGACGCGCCCGGTGTCGGTGATCAGCACGTTGCTGGGCTTGACGTCGCGGTGCAGGATGCCCTTCTCGTGGGCGTGCCGCAGCGCCCCGAGCATCTGGAGCCCGATGTCGGCGACCCGGCGGTGCTCCATCGGCCCGCGCTCCAGCAGGTCTTGCAGGGACGGCGCGAGGACCAGCTCCATCACGATCCAGGGGCGGTCGGACTCCTCGACCACGTCGTGGACGGTCACCACCCCGGAGTGGTTCAGCCGCGCCGACGCCCGCGCCTCCCGGAACGTCCGCTCGTACAGGACGTGCCGCTCGGAGTCGGACAGGCCCGGCGGCAGCAGGACCTCCTTGACCGCGACCTCGCGGTCGAGCATGACGTCGAAGGCGCGCCACACGGTGCCCATGCCGCCGCGCCCGACCACCGAGTCGAGCCGGTAGCGGTTGCCGAGCAGACGTGCCTGTGCCATGGCTAGAGGGTCCCCCCGCTGGTCATCCCACCCCGGAGGGACGGAACGTGTCGAGAACATTCTTCACGAGTGTCTCGTTCTCGTTCCACTGGGACGCGGGAACCGCGACGATGACAGCGTACGCCCGGCCGTCCGCCATCACACCGCGGTCGCGCGCCCGGGTGAGGCCCCCCGACCGGGACCAGGTGAACTCGATGTCGGCGGCGGGCTGCCCCGCCACGCTGGTGCTGGTGATCGGCGCGACGCGCTGGAAGCCCTTGAGCTTGCCGTCCGCGATGGCCTCCCGCTCCCAGGTGACCCAGTGCTCGTACGGGTCGCCGGTCCACGGGGTGCGGTCGACCTGGACGTACGCGCTGGTCACGGGATCGGTCCAGACGACGCTGTTGCCCTGCGCGGAGCGCCGCCACCCGCGCGGGACGCCGATCGTGTAGCCGGCGCCGCTCGCCGGGACCAGGCCGTCCGGGAGCGGCGTCCGCGGCGGGACGGACGGCGTCGAGGGCGTCGTGCTCGGCGGCGCCTGCGTCCGCGGCGTCGTCGGCTGGTCGATGACCGTCGGCGACTGGGACGCGCCCCGCGCGCCGCCGGACGCGCCGTCCGGCCACAGCAGGTACCCGGCGACCGCGAGGACCG
This sequence comes from Actinomadura syzygii, assembly GCF_008085905.1. Taxonomy (GTDB): domain Bacteria; phylum Actinomycetota; class Actinomycetes; order Streptosporangiales; family Streptosporangiaceae; genus Spirillospora; species Spirillospora syzygii. The sequence continues at coordinate 229,254 of NZ_VSFF01000013.1, forward strand.
CCGCCGCCACGACCGCGCCCGCGATGACCGGGACGACCGCCGACCGCCGCTTCGGGGCCGCCGCGGTCGGGTGGGCGGGCGTCCACTGGCCGCCGGTCCCCGGCGGGTACTGCGTGGTCATGTGGTCCGGCGGCGGAGGCACCGGCACCGGGACGGGCATCGGCGGGAAGGTCGGCGTGTGCCCGATCGGGGGGCCGTCCACCGAGGTGGCCTCGTGCGAGGCGATCTGGACGGCGGCCAGCCCGGCGGCGTGCCCGTTCGCGATCGCGGTCAGCGCGTCCTCGGCCTCGGCGCCGCTCGTCCGCCGGACCGGGTCGCGTTCGAGCAGCCCGGTGAGGACGGGTGCGAGCGGCCCCGCGTTCCGCGCCGGCGGGACGGGCTGCGTCATGATCGCGGCGAGCACGGCCATCGCGTCGCTGCGGTGGTGCGGGGCGCGACCCTCGGTCGCGGCGTAGAGGGTCGCGCCGAGCGCCCACAGGTCGGAGGCGGGGATCGCCGGGTCGCCGTTGATCCGCTCCGGCGACATGTACGCGGGCGAGCCCATCACCATCCCGGTGGCGGTGAGCGTCGCGTCGCCCGCCATCTGCGCGATGCCGAAGTCGGTGAGCACGGCGCGGTCGTCATCGCCGACGAGCACGTTCGCGGGCTTCACGTCGCGGTGCAGGATGCCGATCGCGTGCGCGGCGCGCAGCGCGCCCGCGACCTGGCGGCCGATCGTCGCGACGCGGCCGGGCGGGAGCGGGCCGTCCTCGTCGACGATGTCCTGGAGGGAGCGGGCCCGGACCAGCTCCATCACGATCCAGGGGCGGCCGTCCTCGTCGACGACGTCGTGGACGGTCACCACGCCGGGGTGGTTCAGCCGCGCGGACGCGCGGGCCTCCCGCAGGGTGCGGCGGTGCCGGTTGTCGCGCTCGTCGTCGCTCAGCCCGGCGGGCAGGACGACCTCCTTGACCGCGACCTCCCGGTCGAGGGTCTCGTCGCGGGCCCGCCACACGGTGCCCATGCCGCCGCGTCCGACCACGGACTCCAGCCGGTACCGACCGGCGAGGACGCGCCCCTCCATCAGTCGCCCGCGGGCGTGAAGAGGCGGTAGACGGGCTGCAGGTCGGCGTGGACCTTGCCCCAGTCCGCGTCGGGCGCGCAGAGCAGGATCGCGTAGCCGTGCCCGTTCGCGACGAAGCCGCGGTTCAGGATGTGCATGCGGCCGCCGTCCCCGTCGAAGGTGAACTCCCAGTCGGCCGACTTCTTGCCCTTCCCCGTGTCGGGGACGGGCGGGTGGTCGCCGGTCGGCCTGATGTCGATCTTCTCGTAGCCGCGGAAGCCGGACCCGCCGCGCTCCTGCCGCCGCCAGTCGCCGATCGCGCTCTTGCCGGGATCGTCGGTCTGGTCGATCTGGATGTAGGTCCGGCGGCCGGGCGCGTAGTAGAAGTCGCCGCCGTTCCTGCGCTCGGGGCCCGTCCACTTCTCCGGGACGGCGAGGCTGTAGCCGCTGCGGTCCTTGTGCGTCCGGTATCCGGCGGGGACGCTGACGCCCGGCGTGCCGGTCGGCTTCGCCGAGGCCGGCGGCGCGGACGAGCCCTTGACGCCGGTCGCCGGGGTGGTCGCGCCCTCCTTGCGGGCCCGCTCGCCGCCCTTGTCGCCGCCGCCGCTCGCCAGCGCGATCCCGGCGACGACCATGATGATCACCAGCACCACCGCCGCCACGATCAGCACGTTGCGGTTGGAGGCGAGCACCGGACGCCCGCCGCCGCCACCGTGCGTCGTGGGCGGGAAGTGCGTCCCCTCGTGATCGACGGCGCCGTGGTCGACCGAGCCGTGGTCGACCGCGCCGTGGTTGCCCGCGCCGTGGTCGGCCTTGCCGTGGCCGCCCGGCCCGTGCTTGAGCGCCCCGCGGCGGGTGGGCATCGTGCTGCCGACGGGCTCGGTCCGGGGGCCGGAGGCCCGCCAGGACGACACGCGGTCGGGGTCGGGCGTGGTCTCGTTCGGCCCCGCCTTGCCCGTCTTGCCTGCCTTCCCCGCCTTGCCCGCCTTGCCCGCCGTCGCGGGCCCGGACGCGGCGGCGCCGGACGGGAGGTCGAAGCTGGTCAGCTGGTCGGGACGGCCGCCCGCCGCCTCGCCGGAGGGCGGCTCGACGACGGTCTCGGCGGGCGAGCCGGAGCCGTGGCCGGGGACGGGCGGGAGGTCGTCGGCCGTGTACTCGACGGCCATCGTGCGCTGCGTGTCGATGGTCTCCTGGCGGACGATGTCGTCCAGCAGCGCGCCCGCCTCGATGGCCCCCATCCGCTGGTCGGGGTTCTTGTGGAGCAGCCCCTCGATGACCGGGATGAGCCGGCCGCCCTTCTCCGGCGCGTCGGGCTCCTCGGAGATGACCGCGACCAGCGCGGCCATCGGCTCGGGACGCTCGAACGGCGACTTGCCGTGCAGCATCGCGTACAGGGTCACGCCGAGCGACCACAGGTCGGACGCGGGCCCCGCGACACGCCCGCGCGCACGCTCGGGCGCGATATAGGCGGGCGAGCCCATGACCAGGCCCGTCTGCGTGAGGGTGGCGTCGCCGGACGCGGTCGCGATGCCGAAGTCGGTGAGCACGGCGCGCTCGCCCATGCGCCCGGTGCCGGTGATGAGCACGTTGCTGGGCTTGACGTCGCGGTGCAGGACGCCGGCCTCGTGCGCGGCGTGCAGCGCGGCGAGCATCTGCCGGCCGATCTCCGCGGCGCGGCGGGCCTCCAGCGGGCCCTCCTGCTTGATCACCTGGTCGAGGGAGCGCGCCCGGATGAGCTCCATGATGATCCAGGGGCGGTCGTCCTCCTCGACGACGTCGTAGACGGTGACGACGCCGGGGTGGCCGAGCCGGGCCGCGGTGCGCGCCTCACGGAACGTGCGCTTGTGGTGGACGGCGCGCTCCTCATCGGTGAGACCATGCGGGAGGATGACCTCCTTCACCGCAACGTCACGACCGAGGACCTCATCGTGTGCCTGCCAGACCGTCCCCATGCCGCCCCGGCCGACCTGGGTCACCAGGCGGTAGCGGCGGGCGAGCAACCGCTCACCGGTGGGTTCATTTGGCATATCCGCGACCATATCGACTTTTGCTGACAACCTTGGACCGAGCTTGCAAGCCACATCCCCCTACTCGTACGACGTCCGGCCCCACCTTGAGGTTCGCCGCCGGACGGGCACGCGCCGACGGAAGCGTGGTGGACGTGACACCCGTGACGAATAAGAAGGCAGCACCGCACGGCGACCGGGGGAACGCGCCGGGACGGGAACCGCACGATCCCCGCGCGCCGCGCGGCGGCCTGCGCGGCGAATGGGGACGGCTGATCCAGGCCGCACCGACGATCTTCTTCTGGTACACGCGCCTCTCCGGGATCCTCTCGCTCCTCGCGTGGGTCTCCTATGGTCTCATCCTTGAGATAGCCGATATCTGGGCGTTGCGCTGGATCGGCTATCTCGGCTGGTTCCCGAGCGTGCCCATCGGGCTCGTGTGGATCCTGCTGTCGATGGGCATCAGGCGGCGCAAGAAGGCCGCCTGGCGGATCCTAGTGGCGATCTTCTGCCTGCCCACCGCCCTCGGCGTGACGGCGCTGCTGACCACGCTGATCAGCCCGGCGAAGCCGACTCCGATCGGCCTGATCGTCAGCGCGGGCGTCTACCTCGCGGTGCTCGTCCTGCTGATCTCCGCGCGCGGGCAGTTCACCACGCTGCCGGACCGCGCGAACCGCAGGCTCGCCACGCTGGTGTTCATCGGCACGCTGATCGTGACCCTCGGGATCGGCACGCTGCTGGTCAACATGACCGACCGGAACCGGCACGGCGACCTGTGGACGCACCCGCTCTACGCGATCTCGCAGACCGTCCTCGGGCCGCGCGTCAGCGGCAAGCCGATCAATGTGAACGTCCCGTTCGCGGTGGACGCGATCCTCTGGGTGCTCGGCACCGGGCTGCTGCTCGTCACGTTCTGGGCGCTGTTCAAGCCGGGGCGGCGCGACCCCGTCCTGGACCCCGGGGCGGAGCTCGCCGCCCGCGCGCTGCTCGCCGAGTACGGCGACCAGGACTCCCTCGGCTACTTCGCGCTGCGCCGCGACAAGGACATCATGGTCGCGCCGAACGGCAAGGCCGCCATCGCCTACCGGGTGGAGGGATCGGTCTCGCTCGCCAGCGGCGACCCGCTCGGCGACCCCGAGTCGTGGGACCAGGCGATCGAGGCGTGGCTCGCGGAGTGCCGCGAGCACGCCTGGATCCCGGGCGCGGTCAGCGTCGGGGAGCGCGCCGCGCACATCTACCGGCGGCACGGCTTCGACGCCCTCGAACTCGGCGACGAGGCGATCATCGACCTGACCGACTTCAACCTGGACGGACGGGAGATGCGGCAGGTCCGGCAGGCCGTCCGGCGGGTGGAGCGGGCCGGGTACAGCGTGCGGATCAGGCGGCACTCGCAGATCCCGGCGTGGGAGATGGCGAAGCTCATCCGCAGCGCGGACGCCTGGCGCGGCGACGACACCGAGCGCGGCTTCTCGATGGCGCTCGGCCGCCTCGGCGACCCGACCGACGGCCGCTGCGTCATGGTCGAGGCGTTCGACGCGGAGGGCGAGCTGCGCGGGCTGCTCAGCTTCGTCCCGTGGGGGCGGACGGGGCTGTCGCTCGACCTGATGCGCCGCGACCGGCTCGCGGAGAACGGCCTGAACGAGTACATGGTCGCGAAGCTCGCGGAGAAGGCGGCGGCGGTAGGCGCGCAGCAGCTCTCGCTGAACTTCGCGATGCTGCGCAAGGCGTTCGCGCAGGGCTCGTCGATCGGCGCCGGGCCGGTCGCGCGGCTCTACTACCGGTTCCTGTCGTTCGCGTCGAAGTTCTGGCAGCTCGAATCGCTGTACCTGGCGAACTCCAAGTACCTGCCGCACTGGCGGCCGCGCTACGTCTGCTACACGCACAGCCGGGACGTCCTGCGGCTCGGGCTCGCCTACGCCCGCGCCGAGGGGTTCCTGCCGAACCTGAACCGGCCGAAGCTGGACCGCGCCGCCGCGATGGTCCCGTCCGCCGACCTCGTCCAGCGGATCAAGGAGATCGAGGACGCGGCCGACGCCGCCCGCGCGCCGCAGCGCCGGCTGTCGGAGCAGGAGCGGGTCCGGCACGCCAAGCTGGACGAGATCCGCGCCGCCGGGATGGAGCCGTACGCGCTCGGCTTCGAGCGCACCGACTTCGCCGCCGGGATCCGCGAGCGGTTCGCCGGCCTCGCGCCGGACGCCCACACCGGGGAGCGCGTCTCGGTCGCCGGCCGGGTCGTCCTCGCCCGCGAGCACGGCAGGCTGATCTTCGTCACGCTGCGCGACGAGACCGCCGACCTCCAGGTCATGCTGACCGCGGACGCGCTCGGCGACGAGTCGCTGCGGCACTGGAAGAAGCTGATCGACCTCGGCGACCAGGTCGGGGTGAGCGGCGAGGTCGTGACGTCCCGGCGCGGCGAGCTGTCGGTGCGCGCCGAGTCGTGGAAGCTCGCCGCCAAGTGCCTGCGGCCGCTGCCGAACAAGAGCACCGGGCTGTCCGACCCGGAGGCCCGGGTGCGGCAGCGCTACGTCGACTTCATCGTCAACGACGAGGCGCGCCGGATGCTGCGGGTCCGCGGCGACGCGATCGCCGCCGTCCGGGACGGCCTGCGCGAGCGCGGCTACCTCGAAGTCGAGACGCCGATGCTCCAGCCCGTCCACGGCGGCGCCGCCGCGCGCCCGTTCACCACCCGGATGAACGCCTACAACCTTCAGCTCTACCTGCGGATCGCGCCCGAGCTGTACCTGAAGCGACTGCTCGTCGGCGGGGCCGGGCGCGTCTTCGAGCTGAACCGCAACTTCCGCAACGAGGGCGTCTCGCCGAAGCACAACCCCGAGTTCACGATGCTGGAGGCGTACGAGCCGTACGGCGACTACGACACGATGGCGGAGCTGACCCGCTCCCTCGTGACGGACGCGGCGCGGGCCGCGCTCGGCACCACGGTCGTCGTCCGGGACGGGGCGGAGCACGACCTCGCGGAGCCGTGGCGGCAGATCACCGTGTACGAGTCGGTGTCGGAGGCGCTGGGCGAGGAGGTCACCCCGGACACGCCGGCCCCAGTCACGCGCGGGTACGCCGAGCGGTGCGGGCTGAACGCCGACCCGCAGTGGGGGCAGGGGAAGATCGTCCAGGAGCTGTTCGAGGCGCTGGTCGAGGGGACGCTGACCGCGCCGACGTTCGTCCGGGACTACCCGGCCGAGACGTCCCCGCTGACCCGGCCGCACCGCGCCGACCCGCGCCTCGCCGAGAAGTGGGACCTGATCGTCTTCGGGATGGAGCTCGGCACCGCCTACTCGGAGCTGATCGACCCGATCCTGCAGCGGCAGCGCCTCACCGAGCAGTCGCTCCAGGCGGCGGGCGGCGACCCGGAGGCCATGGAGCTGGACGAGGACTTCCTGCGCGCCCTGGAGTACGCGATGCCCCCGGCGGGCGGGATGGGCATGGGCATCGACCGGCTGCTGATCACGCTGACCGGGCGGAGCATCCGCGAGACGATCCCGTTCCCGCTGGTCCGCCCCGGTTCTTAGAGCGTTCGGGGGGCCGGGCGGTAGCCCTGGGCGGCGAGCCAGGCGCGTGCCGCGCCGCGCCGGGCGTCCTCTCCCTCGGGGAGGGGCAGCGGCGGGATCGGCAGCCAGCGGTCGGAGTCGTCGGCCTCCTCCGCGGGAACGACGTCGCCGCGCTCCAGGTCGAGGAGGGAGTCGCCGCCGTCCAGGGCCGCCGCCAGGGCGCCGAGGTCGGCGGGCAGCGGGACGAGCGGCGGCGCCGGGCGCGACCCGAGCGCGGCGGCGAGGTCGGCGGCCAGTTCGGCGTCGCCCGGCAGGCCGCGTGAGTCCAGCGCGTCGAGGCAGGCGCGGGCGAGCCGCTCCGCATCTGGCTCGGCGTAGGGCTCGGTCAGCGCGAAGACGAGCACGTCGCCCGCGTATTGCAGCACCGGGGCGAGCGGCCGTCCGCGCAGCGCGCCGAGCCCGTCACGTCCGTCCCCGCGGTGTGCGGCGGCGCGCAGCCGCGCCAGCGATTCCCCGTCCCATTCGGTCACACCGACATTTGTACAGACTTCGTCTGACACTGGGCGGCCGTTCCGCCGGAAAACCATTATGGATATTCGCCGGGCGTCCGTAGCGTTGACCATGTTCCTGACGGGAGAAGGTGAGATGACCATGGCAAAGCTCAACCAGATCATCGCCATTGAGAAAGGCGTGAAGGGCCGCGCCCAGCGCGAGGTGGCGGACGTTCTGCGGCTGCTCCAGAAGCCGGTGCTGCTGTCGGGCATCTCCCGCGTGTACCGTCCGAAGGACGACGAGGGCGAGACCCTTCCGCCGGAGTCCACCAAGGTCCAGGTGAAGTCGGAGGACGCGCTCCGCGACGTCTCGAAGACGCTCACCCGGCTGTTCGACGTGGTCGCCACGAAGGACTGGGCGAACCGCGAGGCGAGCGCCGACGTCGTCGTCGACGGCAGGCCGATCCTGACCGGAGTCCCGGTCACCTACCTGCTGTTCCTGGAGAAGCAGCTCAACGAGCTGCACGCGGTCCTCGACAACCTGCCCGTCCTGGACGCGTCCGAGTCGTGGAGCTACGACGAGAGCCAGGACGTGTGGCGCGCCGCGCCGGTCGAGACGTCCCGGACGAAGAAGGTCCCGCGGGCCCACGTCCTCTACGAGGCGACCGAGAAGCACCCGGCCCAGGTCGAGACGTTCACCGAGGACGTGATCGTCGGCACCTGGACGAAGGTCGCGTTCTCCGGCGCGCTGCCCGCGCGCCGCCTGAACGAGCTGCGCGACCGCGTGGACCGGCTGCTGGCCGCGGTGAAGTACGCGCGTGAGGAGGCCAACACGGCGGAGGTCGACGACCGGCAGGTCGGCGACGCCGTCTTCGCGTACCTGTTCGCGTAACCCGAGACTCCCCCGCTGGAGCGCGGGGGGCCGCGTCCCTGTGGGCGCGGAAAGCTGAGGATGACGCTCAGTCTGAATACGCAAGCTCAGACTATCGCTCCAGACTCAGCATTCGCCGTTCCCCACCGGCGGAGGCGACCGGTCTTTCCCGTAGTTGTCAGTTCGAATCTGACCCGCAGCTCTCGTGCTGCGGTAGCTCAACGGAAGAGCGCGGCGAAGGAAAACTGACCCGGCGCCTGTTCATCGACGGTGGGTGCATTCGACGGCTTCCGGGCCCCGGGGATCGGGTAATCCCCGGGGTCCACCGTCGCCATTCCGCGAGGTCACCCCGTCCAGGCGGTGAGATGCACCTCGTGCGCGGCGTCGGGGTCGGTGAACTCCAGGAGGCTCGCCGCCTCCGCCTCGACGGCCCGCTCGTCCGGGATGGGCGCGAACGCCTCGACGGTCAGGACGGCGCGGCCCGCCTTCCGGTCGCGCTTGAGCGTCCACAGGCCGTGGACGCGCCCGTCCACGAGGAGCGTCGGCTTGGTCTCCGACCCGACGCAGACGAGCTTGCGGTGCTCGTCCGTCATCAGGCGGGTGCGGTCGGCGTAGGCGAGGACGAGGTTGTCGAACCCCGGCAGGAACCGGACGGGGGCGTCGCCCTCTCCGTCCGGCAGTCGGGCGTCGGGGAGGTCGAAGAGCTCCACGCCGTTCTCGTCCTGGTAGACGCGCAGGTCGGGGCGCAGTTCGTCGAAGACCTCGGCCATCCGGCGCAGACCGGACCAGATCTGGAAGTCCTTGACGGACGCGGGCCCGAACGACGCCAGGTAGCGGCGGACCAGCCGCTCCGGCCCGGACTGCTGGAACGACCTGCCGATCCACTCCTCCGCGAGCGCGAACGGCGTGGCGCCGCCGACGTTCCACGTCCCGCTGGGCGGCGGGTGGACGACGGACAGCAGCGCCTGGACCGTCCAGCCGATGGCCGTCCGGTCACGGCCCGGCCACGTCTCGGCGAGCCTCTTCGCGAGCTGCGGACGGGTCATGACCTCGCCCTCCAGGAGTTCGCGCGCCGCGGCGGCCAGCTCGTCGAGGTCCCAGTCCCGGGTGGCGCGGCCGAACGCGGCCTGCCGCGCGCTGAGGATCCTCTCCTGGACGAGCGGCCGCAGCCACAGGTAGTCGTCGGAGAGGGCCATGTGCTGCGTCCCCCGGAGGATCGACCCGCGTACGACGTGCCGTCCGGTCATGAGGTCGGTGAGGTCGTCGCGCCGGAAGCCCGCCAGCCGCGTCCAGAGCGTGTAGTAGGGGACGTTGTTCTCCTGCGCCTGGAGCGCGACGAGATGCCGGACGGCGTCCAGCGCGGACATGTCGGCCCGCTCCAGGAGGTGCTGCCGCTCCAGCGCCGCCCGGTTGAGCGTCCGTCGATCCAGCGTCCGCATCACGACCCCCTAAGACAGGAACAAAGCATTCCGTTCTACGATACCAGAACGGAATGCTCTATTCCCCTGCCGTCTAGCCGGACCCGGCCTGCTGCTCCCGGTACGCCTCCACGGCGTAGCGGAGGCGGGCGCCGACGAGGAGCGCCTCGTCGTCCGGACAGCCGAGCAGCCGGGTGACCAGCTCGACGATCTGCTCGTCGGTGAGGTCCGGTTCGCGCGCGGCGATGCGTCCGACGATCTCGACCAGCTCGGGACGCTTGTAGGTGACGATCGACCGCCCGCGCTTGACCTGCGCTGGAGCGTCGGGCGGCGGCTCTTTGCGGGCCGGGGGTCCCGGCTGCCCCCAGATCGCCGGGACGTCCGGACGGGTCTGCGTGGACGGCTCCTCGGCTGGCGGCGGCGTCCGACGTCCCGGCGCGTCCAGCCGCCGAGGCGGCGGACCGCTCCCCGACGCGGGCGCGCTCCCCTCCGCCCGCCCGACACGCGGCGCATCCAACCGCCGAGGCGGCAGCTCACGCCCCCCACCACCCGACTCCTCCCGAGCACCCGAACCACCCTCCACGGATCGCGAAGGCCGCGCGGACTGCGGAGGCTGCGAGGGTTGCGCGGGCTGTGGAGGTCGCGCTGGTTGCGCTGGTTGGGCGGGCTGCGGAGGCCGTACAGACTGCGCGGGCGGTGTTGGTGGCGTGGGTTGCATGGGTTGCGTGGACCGTGCGGACTGCGCAGGCTCTGCGGGCTGCGGGGGCTTCGGGGGCTGCGGAGGTCGCGCGGGCGGCGGTGGCTGTGTGGGCGGCGGTGGCTGTGTGGGCGGGGCCGGGGGTGCCGGGTCGGGGATGTCCGCGGGCTCGGTGGTCAGGGCGGTGAACAGCGGCGCGGTCGGGGTGATCACGTTGTGCAGGTGGGCGGGGAGCAAGGTGGACGGGGGCGGGCCCTCCAGCGGTGGGAGCGCGGGGCCCGGTGGTCCTACGAGGATGATCCGGGGGGCGAGCCAGAGCAGGAAGAGGGCCTCCGCGCCCGCCTCGTGCTCGCCGTCCACGATCACGACGTCGAACGAGTCGGGGACGGGCGGCAGCGCCTCCGGGACGCGCCAGAGCGGCAGGATCCAGGCGGGGATGTCGCTGGACGCGGGCGGGTTCTCGCGGGCGGCCGTCCAGGCGCGGGCGGCGGCGAGGTCGGCGCGGACGTCGGCGAGCCGCGCCTCGGCCTCGGCGAGCGCCTCGCGGAGCCGGTCCGCCTCCGGGACGCTCCGCTCGGCGAGCCTGCGGGCGGCGGTCCGGGCCCAGGCCCACGCCTCGTCCCAGCGCCGGGCGCGGTCGTGCCAGGCGGGGTCGCCGTCGGTGGCGATCATCAGGTGCGCGAGGTCGGGATGCACGGCCCGCACCCGGGCGAGCAGTTCCTCGCAGCGGATCTGCAGCGACCGCTCGTGCCTGGCCTCGGCGAGCGCGCCGAGCGCGCGGCCGTAGGCGGCGGCGTCGCGGTCGTCGATCGCGGCGAGCGCGGCGCGCAGTTCGGGCGGGTCGCCGGGGACGGTGGGCCCGATCGAGTCGCGCAGCGCGTCGAGGTCGGCGGCGGCGCGGTTGACGCCGAGCCCCTCCAGCGCGTTCTGCAGCGAGGACGCGTACCCGTGCCACTGCACCGGGTGCCCGAGCGGGACGGCGAGCCCGTTCCGCTCCAGCAGCCCCTTCGTCTTCTCCACGGCGGGCATCGCCTCCAGGACGCGGCCGAGCCGCGCGTGCGCCCGCAGGAACCGGGCGACGCGCTCGCCCGGCGGCAGGTCGGCGGGGAAGGAGATGCCCGCCGCCTCCCACACGTACTGGAGTTCGCGGCAGGTGATCCGCACCATGAGGTCGGTGTGCAGGAGGCCGAGCGCCTCCGCCGTCGCCGGCGCCGCGCCGTCCACGGTCACGGCGGCGAGCAGCGGCTCCGCCTGGCGCTGCGCGGCGGAGCGCAGCGGTCCGCGCTTGAGCGTCCCGCCGCCCGCGAGGTGGCCGCCCAGCTCGTGCGCGGCGGCGGCGACCGCGCGCAGGTCGGCGCCCGGCGGCAGCTCGATCCGGTGTCCGCGCAGCTCGCCGAGGGCGCGCTCGGCCCACTGGGCGCGGGCGGTCATCTCCGCGACCCGCGACCAGATCAGCGGGCGGCGCCCGGCGAGCGCGTCGCCGAACGCGCGGACGGCGAGGTCGGCGGAGTTCCAGCCGCCCGGGTGCCCGTCCAGGCCGAGGTCGCGCAGCGCCGCCTGGACCACGGAGGCGTTGCCGTCGAGCCGGGCGAGGAGCGTGACGTCGGCGTCCCGCAGCCGCCGGGACAGGTCGGTCCTGGACCGCTCGGCGCGCTCGGCGGCGGCGGACTCGGCGTCGATCAGCGTCCGGACGTAGGCGGCGCTCGGCAGCGCGCCCGGGTCGACGTCGCGCTGCTCGGTGCGGGCCTTGCGCTCGGGCGTCTCCTCCGCGAGCAGGACGACCAGCTCCGCCGCCTCCGCGCGGGAGATCGGCGGGCCCGCGGGCATGTCGTCGCGGACCGGCAGCCACGACAGTTCGGGCGCCTCGCCGCGCAGCCGCTCGTCCGGCCGCTGCTCGGGGGCGTCCGCGTCGCCGCTGCGCACGCGCTCGCCGATCTCCGCGACCCGGCGGGCCGCCTCCCGCTCCTTCGCGGCGAGCGCGTCGAGGTCGGGGGCGGGTTCCGCGGCGCGGGCGCGGACGCCGTCGGCGACCCGTCCGGCCGTGGCCGGGTCGGCGACGGTGAGGCCCGCGAGGCCGGGCGGGAGCGCGGCGCGCAGCGCGCCCGACGCGGCCGCGCCGGACGTCGCGACGAGCACGCGGTGCCCGCGCTGGAGCAGCCCGGCGAGCAGGTCGGGGACGGTCTCCGGCGCGCGTTCCGGGACGTGCATGACGTGCGGGCGGCGGCCCGGCGTGACGAGCCGGGCGAGGCCGTCCGGGACGCCGCGCACCAGCAGCCCGAGCAGCCGGGCGTGGTAGTCGGCGACGGCGGCCCGCCCCGGCGGCCGGACGACGAGCGCGGGCGCGAGCCTGACCCGCGGCACCGGCGAGGGCGCGCCCGGGTCGGGCGTCCAGTCCTCGCGGAAGTCGGCGGGGGCGGACAGCGCGACCGAGCACCATTTGCGCAGCACGTCCCCGGTCGAGGCGTTGAGCCCGAAGCCCTGCCCGGCCTGGACGGCGTCCGCCACCCACCCGGCGGGGCGGTAGACGGGATGCCCGGCCAGCAGCTCCCGGTCGCGCAGCGTCGTGTGCCCGGCGAGGACGACGTCGATGCGCTCGGTCCGGTCGTCGACCACGATGCGGACGGGCGTGTTCAGCAGGTGGTCGTGCACGGCGGGCCGCCACGACAGCAGCCCGGTCGCGAGCACGACCTCCTGCCCGGACAGCTCGCGCAGGATCCGGTACCAGTTGCGGAGCGCGAGCCAGCCGTCGAACTCCTCCAGCACGACGGGCGGCGTCAGCGGGATGACCGGGACGCTGAACAGCACGTCGCCGGGCCCGGCGTCCGTCTCGACGTAGACGTCGCCGGGCAGCTCGCACAGCCAGTGGACGTGGTCGTGCCCGGACAGGTCGCGGGCCGGACGGCGCCGCGCCTGCGCGAGGTCGCGCAGGTAGCGCAGCAGCCGCGCCGCGTGCTCGGCGTCGCGGCCGTCCGGAGCACCGCCCGGAATCCCGCCGGGAACCTCGCTGGGAACCTCGCCGGAATCCCGGCCCGGCCCCGGTCCGCCCTCCGCTGGCACCGCGGCTCCCTCCCTCCCGGGAAAGCTGGTGCCACGATCTAACACCCCCGGGCGGGCCTGGTCGAGCGCTATCGGTTGATCTTGTGTTACCGCGCGCCCGCGAGGTGGCGGTCCTCGTTCGGCATCATGACCCAGAGCACGAGGTAGACGACGAACTGCGGGCCCGGCAGCAGGCACGACAGCAGGAACAGGACCCGTACGGTCAACGGCGACATACCGAACCGTTGCGCGAGGCCCGCGCAGACGCCCGCGATCATGCGGCCGCGGCGCGGACGATAAAGGCCGTTCATCTCTGTTCTCTCCCCGATTCGTCGGACGGTTGTCGCGGCCGCGGAACTCGCGGCCACAACACCTACGCTACGAACCGGACACCGGCGTCCGCATCGGCCGTTCGACCTGTTCGCGTCCCATACTCCGGGGCTAGGGGACGTCCCCTAGGGGCTCGGCGTTGTGGGCGGCGACGAGCTCGGGGAGGGCGGCGAGGTCGTCCAGGACGAACAGGCACCGGCGCAGCGCCTCCGGGTCGTCCTGGATGTGCCCCCACGGCCCGCGCCGCAGGAACGCGACCCGCATCCCGAACGCGAGCGCCGGACGGACGTCGTTGTCGATGCGGTCCCCGACGTACAGGACGCGGTCCGGGAGCACGTCCGCGATCTCGGCGCAGCGCGCGAAGAACTCGGGGGACGGCTTGCTGACGCCCCACACGTCCGAGATCCCGACGACGTCGGCGTCCAGGCCGAGGGCGGCGATCTGCCGGGCGGCCTCCACCGGCTGGTTGCCCGCGATGCCGACGTAGAGGCCCTGGTCGCGGAGGCCGGACAGGCAGGCCCGCGCGTCCGGGTACAGGTCGTCCGGGCCGAACCCGTTCGGGACGCCCGCCGCCGCCCTGGCCCGCTCCTCCGCCGCCAGGTCGAAACCGGGGCGGAAGTGCTCGAAGACGTCCATGTGGGAGCCGCCCGTCGCGAGCACCGCGCCGAGCTTGGTGAGGAACGTGTGCCGGGGGACGCCGAGCCAGTCGGCCCAGCGCCCGTAGATCTCGCCCTCGTTGATCAGTGTCTCGCCGACGTCCAGGAAGACGGCCCGGACCGCGCCCTCGCCGGGAACGGTCACACGTCCGCCAGGTCGACCGAGGTACCGGGGACGAGACGCTGGAAGTCAGCCCCGATCTCCTCCCCCGCCTTGGCGACGTGGTTGCCCATCACCGTGAGGCCGATGTCGTTCAACAGCCCGTCGTGGACGACGAAGGCACGCTCGGGCCTGACCTCCCGCGCGTACGCGTACAGTTCCGGGATTTTCATCCAGGGCGCGTTGCCGGGCAGGCACAGCGTGGGGACGGGCTCCGCGGGGACGGTCAGCGCGTCCCCCGGATGGAAGACCTGGCCGTCGATGAGGAATCCGGTGTTCGGGATGGGCGGGACGTCCGGGTGCAGGATCTCGTGGTCCTCGCCGTAGACGTGGACGTCGAAGCCCGCGACGGTGACGGCGTCCCCGTGGCCGACCTGGTGGACGCGGCCGCCGAGGTCGGCGAGGCTCTCGGCGACGGTTCGGGACGTCCACACCTCCAGCGCCGGACGCTCCGCCATCGCCTTGCGCAGCGCGTCGGCGTCGAAGTGGTCGAAGTGCTCGTGGGTGATGAGCACGGCGTCGGCGGCGGCGAGCGCGTCGGCGGCGCCGTCGCTGAACGCGCCGGGGTCGATGACGATCGTGCGGTCGTCCCTGGTGATCTGGACGCAGGCGTGTCCGAGCTTGGTGAGACGCATCCTACGAGCCTTTCACGCGGCGCGGCCCGTCCCGCCGACCACCCCTGGCCGGGCCGGGCGATCTGCGAGACTGGCGGGCGTGACGACCCCGCCTTCGCCCGACTCCCCGGACGCGGAACGGCCGTCCCGGGAGGAGCTGGACAGGCAGGTGCGCGACCGCTACGGAACCTGGCGCGACCAGCCGCGCGGACTGGCCTGCGCGGTCGTCGCCGCGTTCATGGTCCTCACCACGGTGGCGTTCGGCCTCGCCGCGCTCGCCGTCATCGCGGCCATCCGCTGAGAGCCCGATTTCCACGGACGTACAACACGGAGCCGGAGCGCCCCGACTGGTGCGCTCCGGCTCCGCCTTCCCCTCATTCGGCTCAGTCAGGTAGGGGTCCCCCCGGTCCCCTCCGCGATGGTGAACGCCACGTCGCCCTGCGGGTCGACCTGGGCGTCGAGGGTCTTGTCGTCGAGCATCTCGGCGACACCGGACTCCAGGTAGACCTTCGCGCCCTCCTCCTCGACGACCTGGTCGCCGGCTTCGGGGGCGGGGGCGACGGAGAGCCGCAGGGCGTCCGAGCCGTCGAGCCCGGGCTCGATGCGGATGCCGGTGTCCGGCGGAAGCTCCGGGTTCGCGGTCACGGTCTTGATGACCTGCACGGCACCGTCGGTCAGCGTGAGCACGATCAGCTCCTCACGTCTTCATTCTCGGATCGGATCTGCCCCACCCTCCCCGATCCTCACACCGGCAAACATGCGAGCCGTGTCCGAATGGTTTCAGTCCGCGTTCGGCGCGAGCGCCCGCACCGCCTCGGCCGGGGACAGCCCGCCGCCCGGGACGACGGCGAGCACCGGCGTGGTCAGCCCGTTCGCCCCGTACTCGCGGACGCGGGCCCGGCACTCGGCGGGCGTCCCGTGCACGAGCAGGTCGTCGACGACCTCGTCCGGGATGGCGGCCAGCGCGGCCTTGCGGTCGCCCGCCGCCCACGCCTCGTGCATCGGACGGAGCGCGTCGCCGCGTCCGAGCCACTCGTGGAACGCCCGGTACACCGGGACGGTCAGGTACGCGGCGATCATCCAGCGGCCGATCGCGCGGGCCTCCGCCGCGTCGCCGGTCGGGCAGACGAACAGCCGCGCGATCAGCTCGGGCTCGTCGCCCAGCACGCCGCGCACCACGCGGACGTCCCGGGGGGCCAGCCAGTTGGTGATCGCGCCGTCCGCCTCGCGGGCGGCGAGCCGCAGCATGCCGGGACGCAGCGCCGCCAGCACCACCGGCGGCGGCGTCGCGGGCGGGGTCTCCAGCCTGAAGCCCCGGACGGTGAACGTCTCGTACTCCTCCTTGACCTTCTCCCCCGCGAGCGCCCTGCGGAGGAAGCGGAGGGTGTCGCGGGTCCGCTGGTAGGGCCGCTCGAACCGGATGTCGTTCCAGCGCTCGACGATCGTGTCGGACGACGTCCCGATGCCGAGGACGAACCGTCCGGGCGCGAGGTCGGCGAGCGTCGCGGCGTGCTGGGCGAGCAGCGCCGGGCCGCGCGTGTAGACCGGCACGATCGCGGAGCCGAGCCGCACCTCCGGGTCCCACTGGGAGGCGAGCGCGAGCGGGGTGAAGGCGTCCGCCCCGGCGACCTCGGCGCTCCAGGCGTCGGTGTAGCCGAGCCCGGCCAGCCCGGCGACGACCTCGCGGTGCCCGGCCAGCGGAAGGCCGGTCAGCGGAATGGTGATCCCCCAGCGGTTCATGCGCGCCTCCTCGGGCGTCGGGCGTCAGGCGAGTGACGGGCGGACGGTGGCGCCGCCGTCCACGACCAGGGTCTGCCCGGTCATCCAGGACGAGGCGTCCCCGGCGAGGAAGACGGCGGCGTTCGCGATGTCCTCGGGCTCGCCGAGCCGGCCGAGCGGCGTGGCCTTGCTGATCTCCGCCTCGTTCGGCTCCCAGAGGGCGCGGGCGAGATGGGTCTTGACCAGGCCGGGCGCGATGCAGTTGACGCGGACCTTCGGCGCCAGCTCCATCGCGAACTGCTTGCTGAGGTGGATCACGGCCGCCTTGGTCGCGTTGTAGTAGCCGATCCCGTGCTCGGTGATCAGGCCGCCGACCGACGCGATGTTGATGATCGAGCCGCCGCGCTCGGCGAGCGAGGCGCGCAGCGCGAACTTCGTCCAGGTGATGAGCGCGAACTGGTTGACCTCGACGGTCTTCGCCGCGGCGGCGGGCTCGATGTCGGCCATCGGGCCGTAGTAGGGGTTCGTCCCGGCGTTGTTGACGAGGACGTCGAGGGCGCCGAACTCCGCGACGGCGGCGTCCACGCACGCGGCGGCCTGGTCGGCGTCGCCGACGTGCGCGGCCTTCGCGAGCACCCCGGCGTCCGGGTACGCCCGGGAGATCTCCGTGGCGACCTCGTCCAGCGCCTCCTGCCTGCGCGAGGACAGGACGACGTTCGCGCCCTCGGCGGCGAGCGCCGTCGCGATCGCCTTCCCGATGCCCCGGGACGCCCCGGTGACCAGGGCCGTCTTGCCTTGCAGTCCAGTCCGCATCCGAACACTCCCTACCGGTGCGCACCCGCGGCGCGGCATCACCAGAATCCGACTCGGTTCACTGTAGCGAGGTGACTGACGGGTCAGTCAGCGGGTGTCGGATGTCCCGGGTCGCATTCTTTCTAACGATTGTTTGATTGGTACAGTGCGCGCCAGAGGCTGAGGAGGGCCGCGTGACCACGACTAAGGAACGCCGTCCGGCGATCGACGGCTGGTTCGGCACGGCCGAGGGCGAGGTGCGGCTGCTCGGGACGCGGTGCGCGTCCTGCGGGACGCCGTACTTCCCCCGCAACGAGCTGGCCTGCCGCAACCCCCGCTGCGCCGGGCCGAAGGACGGCTCCGAGCTGGAGCCGTACGCGCTCTCCGGACGCGGCCGCGTCTGGTCCTACGCCGACTCGCGGTACAAGCCGCCGCCCCCGTACGTCTCGCCGGAGCCGTTCGTCCCGTACACGGTCGCGGCCGTCGAGCTGGAGGCCGAGCGGATGGTCGTCCTCGGGCAGGTCGCGCCCGGCTACACGGTCGACGACCTCGCCGTCGGCATGGAGGTCGAGCTGACCGAGGGCGTCCTGTACGAGGACGACGACACCGAGTACACCGTCTGGATGTGGAGGCCCGTGCGATGAGCCGCGATGTCGCCGTGCTGGGCGCGGGCATGCACCCGTGGGGGAAATGGGGACGGAACTTCGTCGAGTACGGGCTCGCGGCGGCGCGGGCGGCGCTCGCCGACGCCGGGCTGGCGTGGCCGGACGTCCAGTACGTGGCGGGCGCGGACACCATCCGCAACGGGTATCCGGGGTTCATCGCCGGGGCGACGTTCGCGCAGGCGCTCGGCTGGACGGGCGCCCGCGTCTCGTCCAGCTACGCGGCGTGCGCGTCGGGCGCGCAGGCCGTCGACACCGCGCGGGCGCGGATCCTCGCCGGGCTCTGCGACGTCGCGCTGGTGGTCGGCGCCGACGCCGCGCCGAAGGGCTTCTTCAAGCCGGTCGGCGGGGACCGTCCGGACGACCCCGACTGGCTGCGGTTCCGGCTGCTCGGCGCGACGAACCCGCTGTACTTCGCGCTGTACGCGCGCCGCCGGATGGCCGTGCACGGCGCGACGCCGGACGACTTCGCCGCCGTGAAGGTGAAGAACGCGCGGCACGGGCTGGCGAACCCGAACGCCCGCTACCGCAAGGAGGTGACGCCGGAGGACGTCCGCGCGTCCGCCGTCGTCGCGGACCCGCTGCGGCTCCTCGACATCTGCGCCACCAGCGACGGCGGCGCGGCGCTCGTCCTGTCGTCGGTGGACTTCGCGCGACGGCACGGCGTCGCCGACCCGGTCCGGATCTCCGGGCTGTCGACGGTGACGCCGACGTTCCCGAAGACCGTCCTCGACCTGCCGGACTTCGCGACCGACTCCGCGATGGCCGTGCCGGAGCCGGAGCGCCCGTTCCGCTCCGCGCTCGCGCACGCCGCCTACGAGGAGGCCGGGATCGGGCCGGACGACCTGTCGCTCGCCGAGGTGTACGACCTGTCCACGGCCCTCGAACTCGACTGGTACGAGGACATCGGCCTGTGCGAGCCCGGCCATGCCGAGGAGCTGCTGCGGTCGGGCGCCACGACGCTCGGCGGGCGCGTCCCGGTGAACCCGAGCGGCGGGCTCGCGTCGTTCGGCGAGGCGATCCCGGCGCAGGCGATCGCGCAGGTCTGCGAGCTGACCTGGCAGTTGCGCGGGCAGGCCGAGGGCCGCCAGGTCGAGGGCGCGCGGACGGGCATCGCCGTGAACCAGGGCCTGTTCGGGCACGGCTCGGCGGTCATCGCCGTCCGCTAGCCACCTGTACTAATAGCTACCTGGCGACCGGCTACTTGGCGGTGAACCCGTCGCAGCCGATGTAGAAGGCGTCGCCGTTCGGACGGACGTGGAACCACACGATCGTCCAGATGCCCGGGAACAACGAGCCCGTCGCGCCCTGCGAACCGCGCCAGTTGAAGTCGTCCGGGTAGGTGAGGTCCAGGCCGTTGCTGCCCGCCTCCTCACCCTCCGGATACAGGTGCGGCTTGCTGTAGGCCCAGTGGGGGCCGTCGCTGCCCGACAGCGACGGGTCGCGGACCTCGGCGGCGATGTAGTAGCCGTTCGGCCGCTCGTACTTGATGCGCGCGCCGACCTTGACGGACTTCCCCGTGTACGGCACGCGCGGCGCCGAGACCTGGAACTGGGAGTAGATCTTCTTGTCCTCCTCCTGGGGCCTGATCGCGGGCAGGCAGGTGTTGTCCTTCGGGGAGAACTTCAGGCTCCAGTAGTCCTGGGTGGGCTGCTTGACGAAGATCTCGTCCGGCGGCCGTCCGTCCGGGCCGGGCGTCCGGCCGCCCGCCGGGGAACTCGCGGGCGTCGTCGGCGAACCGCCGCCCCGGACGCCCTGACCGGCCTGGGCCCCCTGCCCGCCCTGCCCTCCGCCGTCACCGCCGGCCGCGCCGTTCTGCCCGCTCGAGTCCCCGTCGTTGAAGACGGCCCGCGCGGCGAACGCGCCGCCGAGGACGACCGCGACCACCCCGGCGCTCGCCGCGATGACGGCGGCGCGGGAGCGCAGGCCCGTCCCGCCCGTGACGGTCGTCCTGGTGCGCTCCGGCGGGACGAGCCCGGACGTCGCCGCGTCCGCGACGCTGACCGGCGCCGGCCGCGGCGGGCCGACGAACCGCCGGTAGTCGGGGTCGTCCGCGATCGCGACCGTGGACGCGGCCATCTCCAGCAGCCGGTCCAGCGTGATCCGGGCGCCGGGGTCCTTCTCCGCGCAGAGCCGGACCAGCTCCGCCACCCGCGGGTCGGCCCCGTCGAGGTCGATCTCTCCGCTCAGCGTGCGATGGATGATCGCCTCGATGCGTCCGCCGCCGAACGGCGGGCGTCCGGTGGCGGCGTAGGCGATGGTCCCGGCGAGGGAGAACACGTCCGACGCGGGCACCGGCTCCTGCTCCCGGACGACCTCCGGCGCGACGTAGCCGGGCGTGCCGTTCCACGCGCCCGTCTGGGTGATCTGTGTCTGCCCCTCGCCGCGCGCGATGCCGAAGTCGATCAGGCGCGGGCCGTCCGGGGCGAGGATCACGTTGCCGGGCTTGAGGTCGCGGTGCTGGACGCCCTGCCCGTGGATCTCCAGCAGCCCCTGGGCGAGGGCGGCGAGCAGCCGCAGGCAGGTGTCCGGCGGCAGCGGCCCGTGCTCGGCGACGGCCTGCCGGAGCGTCGGTCCGGGGACGTACTCGGTGGCGAGCCAGTACGGCGGCGCGTCCAGCCCGGCGCCGACCATCGCGGCCGCGAACCGGCTGCGGACCCGCTCGGCGGTCGCGACCTCGCGGCGGAAGCGGGCGAGCGCCTGCGGGCCCTCGAAGCCCTCCCGGATGACCTTCAGCGCGATGTGCCGTCCGCCGCCGGTCAGCCCCAGGTACACCTGGCCCATGCCGCCCGCGCCGATGCGCGCGATGAGGGGGTAGCCGCCGATCTCCGCGGGGTCTTCTGGACGCAGTGGTTCCACGTCGGAAAGCCGTCCTCTCACCGGGGGATGCCGCGCATGATTTCATTTCCGGCCGCCTCACGGCCACCCGTGACGCCCCGGTCCGACCCGACTGTCCGAAATAGGGCGATGTGACCGAAATCACCGCCTCTAACCCGTGTGACCTGCGGCGGAGCGGTGAGCGTGGTAGGTGTCACCGTCCGAGCGGATCCCGCGAAGCCTCCGGATGGGGTTGAGCCCGCACTGACTGTCAGTCCGGGTCTGGGAGGCGGGGATCGACCACGCCCCGGCGGCTGACTCCGGGGACGGCCGCCGCGGCCGGGGGGACCGCCGCTGCCGTCCCCGGACTGTATCTATCCAGGGGGGCGACCCCCTGGAACCCCCGTTGCGGCGCAGGCGATCCTCGCGTCGCCCTTGCGGTCTGTCTTGCCTGTGGCGGGTGTGCGGGCGTCGCTGCGGTCGTCTGCGCCGGCGGGTCGGGCGGCCTCCGGCGCTGGGGCGCCTCCGGCCGCCCGACCCGTGGCGGTGGTTGCTCTTCGCCGTGGCGCGTGGTTGGCGTTTACGGGAGTTTGCGGATTTCTTCTATTACCGCTGGCATTACTTCGTTGTTGTGGCGGATCCAGTCGAGGAGGACTGCGATCTGGTCGTCCGTGTAGGTTTCCAGGCGGTCGCGGAAGGCTCTCGCTATCGGCTCGAAGTAGCGGCCGAACTGGGCGACGTTCTCCTCCACCAGCTCGACGATCACGCGGCGGCGGTCGTCGGGGTCGCGGGTGCGGCGGACGTACCCGGCGCGCTCCAGCCGGTCGATGACGGCGGTGATCGCGCCGCCGGTGGTGATGCCCATGAGCTGGGCGAGCTGCCCCGGCGTCTGCGGGCCGTCGAGCGTCAGGGCGTTGACGCACTGCGCGTCGGTGACGTTCATGCCCGCCTTGCTCGCGGTGGCATGGTGCAGCAGCACCGTGAACATCGTGCTGCGCTGCATCGCCATCCGCAGCTCGCCCGCCATCCGCTCGCGTTCCGGGGTCGACACGCCCTGTGCCCTCACTTTTCTCTCATGACGAGACACTCATTTCAAGAGCGACTCTCCACGGGAGATTCTAGTGCGCGGGGCCGGGGCGGGGCCAGGTGGGGCTCTCCTCGGCGATCCGCTTCGCCCAGTGGTAGTCGGCCTTACCCGCGGGCGACCGCTTCATCTCCGCGACGAAGGCGTACACGCGCGGCACCTTGTAGCCGGACAGCTCCTTGCGGCAGTGCGCGTCCAGGTCCTCGGCGGATGGTGCCTTTTCTGATGGCTGGACGACCGCCGCGACCTTGTTGCCCCAGCGTTCGTCCGGGACGCCCGTCACGACCGCGTCGTATACGCCGGGGTGGCCCTTGAGGACGGCCTCGACCTCCTCCGGGAACACCTTTTCGCCACCGGTGTTGATCGCCTGCGAGCCGCGGCCGTAGACGGCTATCGACCCGTCCTCCTCGACGGTGGCGATGTCGCCGGTGAGGAGCCAGCGGCGGCCGTCCACGACCGGGAACGTCCTCGCGGTCTTCTCCGGGTCGTTGTAGTAGCCGAGCGCGATGTGCCCTGTGCGGGCGACCTGGCCGATGACGCCGGAACCCGGCTCGACCGGGCGGAGCGTGTCGTCCAGGACGGTGACGTCGTTGACATCTGGCGCGAATCGCAGGCCCTTCTCGGGGGTGGACCCGGCGACCGCCTCGGCCGTCGAGCCGGACTCGGTCGAGCCGAACCGGTCCAGGATCATCGTGTTCGGGAGGAGCGCCTGGACGCGGTCGCGGACCGTACCGGTGAAGATCGCGCCGGTCGAGACGAAGGCGAAGAGGGACGAGGTGTCGTAGCGCGTGCGGGCCAGCTCGTCCGCCATCGGGATCGCCATCGCGTCGCCGGTGATCGTCAGCGAGTTGACCTTCTCGCGCTCGATCGTCCGCCACACGTCGGCGGCGTCGAACTTGCGGGTGTAGACGAGCGTCGCGCCCATGAACCAGGCGATCCACGACGCGACCTGCGCCGCGCCGTGCATCAGCGGCGGGACGGGCATCATCGTCAGGGGGCCGCCGGTCCTGGCCATCTCGACGATGTCCTCGGGCTTCGCCGGGCGTGGGAGCGTCGGGTTCCAGAACGCGAAAAGGATCTCCTCGGTCGTCCACATGACGCCCTTCGGCATGCCCGTCGTTCCGCCGGTGTAGATGATGTAGCGGTCGGTGGCGGAGCGCTTTGGAAGGCCGTCGCGGGTGTTGGCCGCGGTTTTCAGGGCCTCGTCGTAGGCGATCGCTTGTCGGAGGGTTGGGGTGCCGCCTACGGCTATGAGGTGTTTCAGGGCGGGTGCGTCTGGGACGGTCGCGGCTACCCGGTCCTCGAACTCGACGTCGTAGAGCAGTGCCACGCTGTCGGAGTCGCGGTACACGTAGAGCAGTTCGCTCTCCACGTACCTGTAGTTGACGTTGATGGGAACGGCCCTGATTTTTAGTGTGGCAATCAGCGCGGCCGCGTATTCGACGCCGTTGTAGAGCTGGACGGCGACGTGCTCCCCCGGACGGACGCCCGCGTCCATCAGGTGGTGGGCGAGGCGGTTGGCGTGCTCGTCCAGCTCCGCGTAGGTGAGCCGCCGGTCGCCGCAGGCCAGCGCCACGCGCTCGGCGATGGCGTCCGCGACTCCCTCGAACAGGTCAGCGTGGTTGTACTCCATCGGGCGCCCCCTCAGGGCTTGTCGCTGCCGACGATCCACATCGCGAAGAACTGGGCGCCGCCGCCGTAGGCGTGGCCGAGCGCGCGGCGGGCGCCGTCCACCTGGTGGTCGCCCGCCAGGCCGCGCACCTGGAGGGCCGCCTCGGCGAACCGGATCATCCCGGACGCGCCGATCGGGTTGGACGACAGCACGCCGCCGGACGGGTTCCACGGGATGTCGCCGTCCAGCGCCGTCGCGCCCGCCTCGGTGAGCTTCCAGCCCTCGTGCTCGCCGCAGAACCCGAGGTTTTCCAGCCACATCGGCTCGTACCAGGAGAAGGGGACGTACACCTCGGCGCAGTCGAGTTCGCGGCGCGGGTCGCTGATCCCGGCCTGCCGGTACACGTCGGCCGCCGCGTCCTTGCCGCCCTGCGGGCTGACGGAGTCGCGTCCGGCGAACATCATCGGCTCGGAGCGCATCGACGTCCCGTGCACCCAGGCCGGTTTCGCCGGGGCCTTCCTCGCCGCGTCCTCCGAGGCCAGGACCATCGCGCAGGCGCCGTCCGAGGACGGGCACGTCTCCAGGTAGCGGATCGGCTCCCACAGCATCGGCGTCGACTCGACCATCTCGCGGGAGATGCCGGGGATCTTCAGGTGCGCGTACGGGTTCCTGAGCGCGTTCTCCCGGTCCTTGACGGCGACGAGCGTGCCGATGTGGTCGGGCGCGCCCGACCGGCGCATGTAGGCCCGGATGTGGGGGGCGAAGTAGCCGCCCGCGCCCACGACCAGCGACGTCGTGAACGGCGAATTGACGGTGAGCGCCCACGTCGCGTTCGACTCCGACTGCTTCTCCCACGCGATCGTGAGGACGCGCTCGTGCACCCCGCCCTGGATCAGCCCCGCCGCGACGATCGCCGTCGACCCGCCGACCGACCCGGCCGTGTGCACCCGCATGATCGGTTTCCCGGCGGCGCCGAGCGCGTCCGCGAGGAACGTCTCCGGCATCATCACGCCCTCGAACAGGTCGGGCGCCTTGCCGACCACGACGGCGTCGATGTCCTTCCAGGTCAGCCCGGCGTCGTCGAGGGCGCGGCGGGCCGCCTCGCGGAGCAGCCCGGCCATCGACACGTCCAGCCGCTTCGACTTGTAGGCCGTCTGCCCGACGCCGATGATCGCGCAACGCTCACCCATGGTCTTCTCCCGACAGCACGCAGACGAGGTTCTGCTGGAGGCAGGGGCCGGACGAGGCGTGCCCGAGCGTTCTCGTCGCCGTCCCGTCGTGGATCCGGGACGCCGCCTCCCCGATCCGGATCAGACCGGCCGCCATCATCGGGTTCGCGGACAGCGCGCCGCCGGACGGGTTGACGGCGACCTCGCCGCCGTCGAGGCCGAGGGCCTCTTTGAGGATCAGCTCCTCGTGGCTGAACTGCGCGTGCAGTTCGGCGACCTCGACGCCCGCCGCGCCCGCCTTCTCGCCCGCGATCCGCGCCGACTCCGAGCGGGTCAGGTCGCGGACGCCCGGCGAGTGCGGCTCGGTGCGATGGTCGATCCCGGTGATCCAGGCGGGACGTTCGCACAGCTCACGCGCCTTGTCCCCGGACGCGAGGACGATCGCCGCCGCCCCGTCGGTGATGGGCGCGACATCGTACGGGCGCAGCGGGGCGACGTCGTATTCGTCGCCTTCGGGCTCCGGCAGATGGAGGGCGAAAGGGTTGTCGCGCCCGGCTTGGCGTGAACGCGCCGCGACCGCGCGCAGATCGTCCTCGGTGGTGCCCGACCTTTCGAGGTAGGCGCGGGCCTGGAGCGCGGCGAGCGATACCGCGTCGATTCCGAGTGGCGCTAGGTGGTACGGGTCGAGCTGCTGTGTGAGGATCGTGCGCAGATCTCCTTGGGACGATTTCCCGAACCCGTAGACGAGCGCTGTGTCGATGTCGCCGTGCAGCAGTCTGACCCATGCCTCGTACAGGGCCCAGGCGGCGTCCATTTCGACGTGGCTTTCCGAGATCGGCGGCCAGGCGCCGACCGCGTCCAATGCCGAGACGAAGGAGAACGGCGCCCCGGCGAGGTAGTCGCACGAGCCGGAGCAGGTGAAGCCGAACTGCTTGAGGCCGGTCTTTTGTTTTACTTCGGTGATGATTGGGGCGAGCATCTCGATCTCGGCGAGGCCCTCGTCCTCGGCGCTGTGCCGGGTCTGCGCGAACGCGATCACGGCGATCTCGCGCGTCATGTGTAATCCTTGATTTCGTCGAAGGGGACGTCTGGCTCGTCGAGCGGCTCGAACCATTTGATGTTGCCCATGCTCGGCTCCCATTCCTCGCGTGGACGCCACGCCGCCTTCACCCGCATGCCCATCCGCACCTGGTCCGCCGGAATTCCCGCGACGAGCGTGAGCATCGTCAGGCCCGCGCCGTCCAGCAGCACGTAGGCGGACACGAAAGGCACCTCGGGCGCACGCGGATCGGGAATGTTGTTGACCGCGAACGTGGTGACGGTGCCGGTGTCGGGCAGTTCCACCTCTTCCGTCGTCGGGACGCCGTCGCGCGGGCACAGCCCCTTCATCGGGACGATGACCTGCTCGCACACCGGGCACCTATGGCCCAGGATCTTCCCCTGCGAAATGCCCTCAAGGAAACGCTGGAGTGCCTTCCCGCCTTTCAGTGAGTACTCCAGGCGCGTCGGCGCGTTCACCATCGTGACCTCGGGCTGGAAGCATTCGATGTCGCCGATTCCGCCATTGCGTTCGGCGCGCCATCGGGGGCGCACGCGCATTCCGGTCTTGAGGAAACGCGGTGGTTTCGCGCCCTCCTCGAAGACGCCGACGTCGAGCGCGTGCAGCAGTGCGGTGTCGGCGCCGTCCGGCCGGACGAGCGCCCACGCGAACGGGCGGTCCAGCGGATGCCCCTTCGCCGGGCGCGGCACCCACGACCACGTCGTGACCGTCCCGGCCGGGCCGACCTCGACGAACTCGCCGGTCACGTCCTCGCCGGTGTCCGGGTCGTGCTCGGACGGCGGGACGAGCACCCGGCCCTCCGCCGTCCGGACGCCGACCAGCCGCCCGTCGCGCAGCTCGCTGAGGAACCGTCCGACCACCGGGCCGACCGAGCGCGTGTAACCGCCCGGGAATTCCAGGACGTGATTCGGCTCAGATCGCCCCGTGCTAGATGGCACTGTCGCGGTCCTTCCAGTACGGCTCCCGGAGTTTGCGCTTGAGGAGTTTGCCGTTCGGCTCGCGCGGCATCGTCTCGATGAAGTCGATCGACTTCGGCCATTTCATCTTGGCGAGCCGTCCCTCCAGGGAGGCGAGGATCTCGGCGGCGAGCGCCGGGCCCGGCTCCACGCCCTCTGCGGGCTCGACGACGGCCTTGATCTGCTCGCCCCATTCGTCGTCCGGAATGCCGAAGACGGCGACGTCCGCGACCTTCGGATGCAGGACGATCTCGTTCTCGATCTCGGCCGGGTAGATGTTCGCGCCACCCGAGATGATCAAATCGGCCTTGCGGTCGGACAGGAACAGGAACCCGTCGTCAGTCAGGTAGCCGATGTCGCCGACGGTGAAGAAGTCCTTGAACCGGTTCTTCTTCGTCTTCTCCTCATCGCCCTTGTACTCGAATTCGACCCCGGCCATCTTCATGTAGATCGTGCCGTGAGTGCCGTTCGGGACGGGGTTCCCGTCGTCGTCCACGACGAGCAGTTCGCTGATCGGCCAGGCGTTGCCGACCGTTCCTGGATGGGCGCGCCAGTCGGCGGGGCTCGCAATTGTCCCGCCGCCCTCGGTCGCCGCGTAGTACTCCCAGATGCAGTCGCCCCACCAGTCGAGCATCTGCTGCTTGATCGGCACCGGGCAGGGCGCCGCCGCGTGAATGGCGTGCTTCATGCTCGACACGTCGTACCGGGACCGGACGTCCTCAGGCAGCGCCAACAGCCGCTTGAAGTGGGTCGGGACCATGTGCGTGTTGGTGACGCGCTGGTCCTGGATGAGCCTGAGGGTGTCTTCGGCGGTCCACTTGTCCATGTAGACGAGGGTGTGGCCCATGTGCAGGGCGGTGCCGCCGAACTGGGTGACAGCGGTGTGGTAATTGGGCGAGGTGATCAGGTGCGCCTCATGCTCGCCCCCCGCCGGACGTCCCGGCGCGATTCCGAAGAAACTCAGCAGGAATGTCATCAACTCGGCGCTGTCGTCCGGGTCGATGCCCATCAGCGCGCGCTTGACGCCCTTCGGACGCCCGGTCGTCCCGGACGTGTAGTGCATGGTCGCGCCGTTGGTCCGCTCATCGGGCAGCGTGTCGGGGTGCCCGTCGACCAGCTCCCCGTACGGGCGGAAGCCGTCGACGTCCCCGAACGCGAACCGCCGGTGCGCCCCGATCTCCTCGCCCGCCCGCGCGCCCTCCGCCGCGTACCGCTCGTGGACGAAGAACGCCTTCGCCTCGCTGTCGGCGACGATGTACCCGATCTCCGGCCCGGTCAGGTGCCAGTTCACCGGCGTGTAGTACCAGCCCGCCTGGAGCGCCGCCAGGTACAGCACCAGCCCCTCGGACCCGTTCGGCACGAGCCCGCAGAACCCGTCGCCCGCCTCCAGGCCGAGCCCGCGCAGCCCGTGGACGAGCCGGTTCGCGCGGGACAGCAGCTCGCCCGCGGTGTGCTCCGTCCCGTCCGGGTCGACGGCCGCGACCCACCCGGGATCGGCCTGCGCCAGCCGCCAAAAACCCAGTGACCCCATCGGATCTCCCTCGATGACCACGGTGAGCGCCGTCCCCCGGCGGACGCCCCGGCGGGCAAAAGTAGATCACGTTCTCGTTTTGCAGATCAAGCCCTACCGACCAAGGATCACTTTAACTAGAATCTGTTCTCGTTTGACATCCACGCTGGAGGACCCATGGCGGACCGGCTGCCGATCAGCACCGAGCACTGCATCGTCGAGCGCGACGGCCACGTCGTCACCGTCACGATGAACCGTCCCGAGGCGCGCAACGCGCTCAGCTCCGCCATGCTGGTGGGCCTCGCGGACGCCTGGACCTACATGTCCGAGACGCCGGACGTCCGCGTCGGCATCCTCACCGGCGCCGCCGGCACCTTCTGCGCGGGCGCCGATTTGAAGGCCATGGCGCAGCAGCCGTCCGACCCCCGGATCCGGGAGCGCATGGCCGAGATCCCGAACTTCCACTGGAAGGGCCTGCTCCGCGAGGGACGTCCGACCAAGCCCCTGATCTGCGCGATCGAGGGCTACGCCGTCGCGGGCGGCACCGAGCTCCTCGTCGGCACCGACCTGCGCGTCGTCGCCGAGAGCGCCACCCTCGGCCTCTACGAGGCGAAGCGCGGCCTCTTCCCGATGGGCGGCTCCGCGATCCGCCTCCCCCGCCAGATCGGCTACGCCAACGCGATGGACATCCTCCTGACCGCCCGCTCGGTGACCCCCGGCGAGGCCCTGGCGATGGGACTGATCAACAAGATCGTCCCGGACGGCACGGCCCTCGCCGCCGCCCGCGACCTCGCGGACCAGATCGCCGCCTGCGGCCCGCTCGCGGTCCAGGCCATCCTGCGCACCTACCGCGAAACCGAACACCTCCCCGAAGAGGCCGCCCTCAAGATCTCCGACGACCACGGCTGGCCCGTCATAGCCTCCGAAGACGCCAAGGAAGGCTCCCGAGCCTTCGCCCAAAAACGCCCCGCCGCCTTCAAAGGCCAGTAGTCGACAGAGGGTAGTCATTCAACCACGATTCGATGGTATGTTCGACCAGGAGACAGGCCCTGCCGGCCCCGCGGCACCCCCTGGATGGAGAACAAACCATGAGTACGCTGGCGAGTATGACCGCTCAGCCCGCGCCGGACCCCGCCTCCGACCGTCCCGCCGACCCCGGCTACGACCCGGTGGCGATCTTCGACGCGCTGCCCGAGCGATTCCGCGCCGACTTCCGCGCCGACTACGAGGCCGCCCTCGACGCCGCCCACGACCTCGCGAAGTTCAAGCAGATCCGCGAGGTCCTGCACCTATGGAGGCTGCGCTCCGTGGCCTATGCGCACCCCCACTACGAAGACGCCATCAAGGCCGCCAAGGAAGGGCGGCACGAGGAGTTCCTAGGCGCCGACCAGATCCCCGGGTGGGCCGGCCGCCTGTGACGCTCAAGTTCGGCGGCTTCTTCGGCCGCGCCCTGAACGAGCTGAACGGACTCCCCGAGCAGGTACGGGACGGCCCCCCTGCTGGACCGACTCCTGGAACTCCTTGAGGCACCTTGGGATTCCATGCCGGAGCGCCGCGGTGAGACCTTCATGAGGCAGGCGTACTTCGGGGACGACGCCCAAGGGCTCCTTACCTTCTACATAGTCGACGAGGGCGACCTCCTCTGTGTCACCGACATCGTGTGGCTCGGATGATCATGGACCGCCCGATCGCGACGGAGGAGGCCAAGGCCGCCGCCGCGTTCGCCGCGCTGGAGGACTGGGAGGCCGCTGGACATCCCGGCGCCGTCTCCCACGAGGAATTCATGGCGGAGATCCTCAGCACCGACAAGTGCCCCGCGACCACCGAAGACGGTGACCCGAGCACGCCGAACACGTTCGCTTGACGGACGGCGCGCAGGGTGTTGTTTTCTAGGCTGATACATCTATTTCGGTCTGCCCGAAAAGGAGAACGGGTTTGGCGCGGGCCGTTCGTGGCAGCGGTTAGGGCGAAGCGAGTCACGGAAGGACTGAGCTGGCCATGGCCTTGCATATCGGACGTAGGCGGCACGAGCCACCGGCGGATGAGGCGGTGCCGCGGCGGAGCCTCTGGCGTCGGCGGACGGCGGCGACCGACGAGACGGCGACGGCGGGAGCCGGGAGGCGCAGGGCGCCGCGGTGGCTGCGCAGCAGGCACAACCCGGTAAGCGCGATGATCCTGGCCGCGGGCTGGGCCGCCGTCGTGATCCTCGCCCTCGGCATGCTGCTGACCTGGGGCGACGCCAACCCCGGCAACACGCTCGTGGACGCGACACTCGACGCCGGGCGCTGGCTCGCCACCCCGTTCCACGACGTCTTCACGCGGAGCGATCCCGACGAGCAGCTCTACATCAACTGGACGCTCGCCGGAGTGGTGTACTACGCCCTCGCCCGCACCCTCTCCTGGATGACGAGGTCCTGACGACCCCGGAGCCCCGGCCGCGAGAAGCGCGCGGCCGGGGCTCCGGCACTCAGGAGTCGGTGATGGTGTTCAGACGGGTTATGGCTTCTACGTATTCGTTGATCAGGTCGTAGATGACCTGGGCGGACGGTTTTATCTGGTTCATGGAGCCGACTATCTGGCCTACGGGGAAGGTGACCAGTTCGCCGTCGCCGGAGCGGGATATGCGGGGGAGGGCGTCCGCGATCAGCATGAACTGCATGGGCATCGGGAGGTAGCCCGGGGAGTTCTCGCTTTCCCATGCGTCCGTCCAGGCGGTTTTGAGGAAGCGGGCGGGCTTGCCCGTCCAGGCGCGGGAGCGGACGGTGTCGCGGGACGTGGCGTTGAGGAGTTTCGGGAGGGCGCGTTCGGGGGTGTCGGCTTCGGCGACCGTCAGCCAGATGGAGCCGGTCCAGACGCCGTCGGCGCCGAGGGCCATGCCCGCGGCCATCTGGCGGCCGCGGCCGATGCCGCCCGCGGCGAGGACGACCGTGTCCTCGCCCACCGCGTCCACGACCTCGGGGATCAGGACCATCGTCGCGACGTCGCCGGTGTGGCCGCCCGCCTCGGTGCCCTGCGCGACGATGATGTCGACGCCGACGTCCACCTGCTTGCGGGCGTGCCTGGCGTTAGACGCGAGGCCCGCGACCTTCACGCCGTGCCGGTGCGCCTCCGCCACGACGTCCGCCGGGGGCGGGCCGAGGGCGTTGGCGAGCAGGGCGATCGGGTGCTTGAGCGCCACCTCGACCTGGGGGCGCGCGGTGACGTCCGTCCAGCCGAGGAGGGCCTTGCCCGCCTGGTCGGTGGGCGGTTCGACGCCGTGCTCGGCCAGGAGGTCTTCCAGGAACTCCTTGTGCTGGGCCGGGATCATGCCCTGGAGTTTCGCGAGCAGTTCCTCGGCGTCGCCCATGTCGGCGCCCTCGTACTTGGCGGGCATGACGACGTCCACGCCGTAGGGCCTGCCGCCGACGTGCTCGTCGATCCACGCGAGTTCGAGTTCGAGTTCCTCGGGGGTGAAGTGCAGGGCGCCGAGGACGCCCATGCCGCCTGCGCGGCTCACCGCCGCGACCACGTCGCGGCAATGACTGAACGCGAAGATCGGGTACTCGATGCCGAAAAGTTCGGTGACTCGTGTCCGCACAACCCCGACCCTAGGCGGGGGAAGGTGAAACTGCAACAGGTTCTAGTTGCGGTGGACGTCGTTAAGTTACGTCAGGGCTCTGGGTAGAACACGTATCAGGGAGTGGGGTGGGGGGTGGTGCTCGCCGCTGGGGTGGGCGGGGGCTGGTCGGCGAACTTGCCGTCGGCTCGGCGCGGGGTGGCCGGGGGCGGAGGGGCGGCCGGACGGACGAAGGCGAGGGAGAGGCCGACGAACAGGAGGATCAGGCCGAAGAAGACGCCCGCCCCGGGGATGTAGCTGCGCAGGAGGTCGATCTTCAGCGCGGTCGAGTTCGCCATGTCGACCAGGTTCCGCTGGTCCTTGTCGACGGTGATGAGGTCGGCCTGCGCGACGATCATCGAGCCCTTGCCGTTCGGCGTCCGGACGGTGCTGCGGATGTTCTGGCGGTGCTTCACGGGGATGCCCGTGCGCGGGTCGACCCAGACGGTGTTGTACGCCTCGGTGTACCGGTCGACCTTCTGGTTTCCCGCCTTCTCGGGGAGGCCGAGCATCTTGGCGGGCATCTTGACGTCCAGCCGGGCGGTCTTCGTCAGCGGGATCGTCTGGGTGAAGCGGTACGCGGTGAGGCCGTGGACTTCTTCGACCGCGTTAAACCGCATCGGCGCCAACTGCCGCGTCGTCATGTCGTAGAACGGGTAGTCGCGCTTGTGGACGTTCGCGATGGGGAACAGCAGCCCGTACCCCGACATCCGGACGCGGTTGTCGCCGTCGACGTTGGAACCGCAGCAGTTGGTCAGCTTCCCGGTGCGGCGGTCGAACGCGATGCGGAAGCCTTGGATCTGGACGGGCTTGTCGGGCTTGGCCTGGTTGTAGATGTTGGTGGTGGAGTCCCAGACGGCGATGTCGCCGTTGCCCTCGTTCGCGCGGACGTCGCCCCGCACGGTGTTCTTCGCCAGGAGGGTGACGTTCTTCTTCAACTTGAGGTCGGACTCGTCGAAGTACGTGGAGCCCTTCGATTCCAGGGACGTCACCTGGTAGCGGTTCAGCGGCGCCACGACGACCCGGTCGGCCACATAGAAGCGGACGAGGGGCGCGAGTGCCAGCAAGAACGCGCCCAACCCGATCAGGATCAGGCCGACAGGTCGCCGCATGGACCACCTCCACGGGGGGCTACTGCCCGGTACCCTACCTCCTGCCAGCGCACCTACCTCCCGCGATCGCCCCGCTCCCCCGGACCCTCAGCGAGGTACCCATGCCGTCCACCGAGCGTCGTGCCACGCTTGGACGGTCGGTGCGGCTGCTGAGCGCATTCCGCAAAGAGCAAACCGATCCGGACCATTTCTACGGTCTGATGGCCCGCGACACTGCCGCGCTGCTCGGGACTTATGTCGATTTGGGCGGTGCGACCGTTCTCGACGTTGGCACGGGCACCGGGCATTTTGCGCAGGCGCTCGCGGACGCGGGCGCACGGTGCGCGGGTGTCGACCATTCTTTGGCTGAATTGACCTCGCTCGGGGTTCCCGCGCCGAACACGATAGTGGGCAGCGCGCTCGCCCTCCCGTTCAGGGCAGGGTCCATCGACGTGTGTTTCTCGTCTAATGTGCTGGAGCATGTCGTCCGGCCGTGGCGAATGGCGGGCGAAATGGTGCGCGTGACGAAGCCGGGCGGGACGGTCTTCCTGTCGTTCACCAACTGGCTCTCCCCGTGGGGCGGCCATGAGACGTCGCCTTGGCACTACTTCGGCGGCGACCGGGCGGCCCGGCGCTATGAGCGTCGGAACGGGCGTCCGCCGAAGAACCTGTATGGCCAGAGCCTGCATCCGGTGTCGGTGTCGGCGGCGCTGGAGTGGGCCCGGGGGCGCGATGACGTGCGCGTCCTGGACGCCCTTCCCCGCTACCATCCGCGCTGGGCGGAGGGGATCGTCCGGGTTCCGGGGCTGCGGGAGATCGCGACGTGGAATCTCGTCCTGGTGCTGCGAAAGAAGGGGACGTGAAATCCGCCGCCAAGGCGGCCGAGACGGCGGCGCCGCCGATTTCCGGGCATCAGGACACGTTCGACGGTATCCGGGCCGTGGCGGCGTTGTGCGTTCTGGTGTTCCATGTGGCGAGCGCGGCCGGGTCCGTTACGAATCCGGCCGGAGTGCGGTGGCTTTACAACGGCGGGCAGGTCGGCGTCCCCATTTTCTTCGCGCTTTCCGGCCTGCTGCTTTACCGGCCGTGGGCGGCGGCCGTCCTGAACGGGCGGCCCGCACCGCGCGCTGGTGAATACCTGCGAAAGCGGGTCTTCCGCATTCTGCCCGCCTATTGGGTCTTGGTCGTCGTCTATATGTTCACGGCGGGGCGTGACCACGTCGGCGACCCGCTCACCTGGGCGTCGCTGCTCACGCTCACGCAGACTTATCTGCCGGACGCCTGGTGGAATGGCGACCTCGGGCCCGCGCACCTCGGGCAGATCTGGAGCCTTGTCGTGGAGGCGGCCTGGTATGTCGCGCTGCCGTTCACCGCCGCGATCCTCGCCTGGTACGCGCGGCGCGGGCGGGGCGGCGACGTGGGCGTCCGCGCGCGGCGGCTGCTGACCGGCATCGGCGTGTACGCGGCACTGTCCCTGGCCTGGACGGTCGTCATGTTCGTCCCGGAACGGCATTCGCAGGCCGGACTGTGGCTTCCGCGCTACTTCGCCTGGTTCGCGATCGGGATGGCGCTCGCCGTGGTGACGGTGTGGGCGCGGCTTGACGACCGCGCCGCCGTCCTGTGCCGGGCGGTGTCCGACTCGTGGGCGGCGTGCTGGACGGCGGCGGCCATGCTGTACGTGGTCGCCGCGACGCCCGCCGCCGGGCCGCTCACCCTCCAGACGCCGGACGCGTTCTGGACGGCGGCCCTGCATGTGATCGTCCTCGGGCTGTGCGCGGCGGCGCTGGTCGCCCCGGTCGCGCTGGCCCCGGCCGGGCATCCGGCGCTCGGGCCGGTCCTCGGCAACCCGGTGATGCGGTTCCTCGGCCGGATCTCCTACGGCGTCTTCCTGTGGCAGCTACTGATCATCGTGGCCTGGTACGAGGCGGCGGACCGGGGCCTCCGGGGGAACGTCGCGACGGATCTTCCGCTGCTGGCGGCGGCGTCCATCGCAGCGGCGAGTCTGAGCTACTACCTGGTGGAACGTCCGGTGCGGGCGTTGACCCGCCGCCGGGATCCGGCCCGTCCGCAGGACCCTGTCCGGGCGCCGTCCAGCTGAGCGCGATCGGCCCGCCGGGGCCGCCGCCGGACGGCCGGGGCCGCCACAGCTCGGCCGCGACCCGTCCGACCACGGCGACCCCGAGGAGCTGCGGGACGACGTCGCCGAGCAGGCCGGACGGCGACAAGGGGTCGGCGATCACGTCCAGCCAGGCTCCGGCGGCCAGGCAGCCCGTCCCGGCGAGCATCGCGACCGCGACCGGCCACGGGGACGCGGCGGCCCGCGCGACGGCGGACCCCCGCCCGCGCGCGAACCCGCATCCGGCCGCGACCGCCGCGGCGACGGCGAGGCCGGGCGCCCCGGCGATCCAGCCGCCGAGCGCGGCGGCGAGCCCGACGGCGGCCCACGCGGGCCACCCCGTCCCCGCCACGGGCGCAAAGCGACGGCCCCGGCCTCCCGGCCAGAGCGCGGCGCCCAGCAGCATGAGCAGCAGGGCCAGCCCCCCGACGACCGCGAAGCGTTGTGCCCGGTCGGGCCCATAGGTCAGCTCGACGACGCCGCGCGTGCCCGCCGGGACGAGCCATCCCTGCTTCCACCCGTCCAGCCGAACGGGGCGCAGCACCGTCCCGCCCACGCTCGCGCGCCACCCGCCATTAAAGTTCTCGTTCACGACAAGGAACGAAGCACCGGCGGCATTCACCTCAACCCTGCGAGACCCCGCCCCCCAATCAAGCACCTCAACCCGTCCGACCGGAACACCAGCCCCGCTACGCCCGGCGAACATGCCCGGCGCGCCAGACTCGCCCGACACGGTAAGCGCGCCAGACGCCACAGGCGTGGCGAACGCGACGGACGCGCCTGACCCGGCAGGCGTAGCGGACGCCCTTGGCCCGGCGGACGCCCCATGCGTGCTGGGCGTCGTGGGTGAGGTTGGTGTTTGGGCGAGGGTGACTGTGTTGAGGCGGTAGGGGTCTAGGGGGGCGGCGGTTAGGTGGTTTTGTCCTTGGGCGAGGGTTGCTTGTTTGCAGGCGGTGAGTTTTAGGGGCCGACCGGTTAGTAGGTCGCCTTGTGTGCCGGTCGCTCTCGTTGGGATGAGGGTGGTGTTGACGCGCAGGTTTGGGCCTAGGCCGCATGGGAGGTGTAGCGGCGAGTTGCGCACGTCCGGGAGGGGGCGCACGCCTGGCACGTGTAGTTCGGCTATTTGGATCGGCTGTGGTTGTGCCTCCTTTAGGAAGGTCAGCGTTAGGCGGTCGGTGCTCATGGGAGCGAAGCTCAGCCTGCCAAAGGCGTCCGACAGTCCTTCGCGGGTCTCGCCGCTGCCGCCCTTGACCCGGATCCGGATCGGGCCTGAGACACCGGGTGGGCGGTCGACCGTGACCCTCGATACGCGCTTCCGGCCCTTCCAACGCACGCTGTATCGGGGCTGGTCATCGCTCTCCCCCGCGATCCAGGACGTCGCCGGGTCGCCGTCGAACGCGGACCGGGCCTGCGCCACAGGATGCCGCGACAGCGTCGAACTCGCCGCGACCGACGCCTGGCCCCGCACCGCCGTGTACCGCTCGACCAGCGCGGGATCGGTGAGGACCGCCGTCCCGGTGACAAAAGCCTTGCCGCCCACCGCCGACGTGAACGTGCGGTCGAACCCGGCGCCCTCCTCGTCCGTGGTGCCGAGCGAAGGCGAGCACACCCAGCGCAGGCTGCCCTTCATGCATTCGGAGACGGCCCCGCTCGTCCGGCTCATCACAAAGGTGGCGGGCCCCGTGACCTGAGCGGGCGCGGGCAGGACGTAGGTGCGGCTCGGCTTGAGCCCCTCGACCGACACCTCCGCCACCGCCGCCCGCGCGAAGGCCGGGACGACCGGCTTCGCCGCGAGACGCGCGATCCGGAGCCGCAGCCAGCGGGTCGGGCCGTCCGGCGCGCGGAGCGGCTGGGCCTCCGCCGTGCGCCGGACGTCCTGCTCCACCGTCCCGCGCTCGGTCTCGACCGCGACGCGCGCGACGGCGGGTCCGAGCGCCGGGTCCTGGACGAACGCGGCGGTCAACCCCCGCACGTCGCGCGGACGGTCGAAGTCGACGCGCAGCCATTGCCCGACCGGGCCCGTCCAGCCGCCGGTCTTCCAGGCCGTGAAACGGTTCCCGTCGAGCGCGGCGAACGGAACAGCGCCCGGCTCGCGGGCCTGCGGGATCGCGTCGTCCCCGCCCGCCGACGTGGACGCGGTGACGTCGCGCACGCCGCCGCCGTAGGCGACGTGGGTGGCGTAGCGGTCCCAGCCGTCGTCCAGGACGTCGGCGGCCTCGCCACGGTGCGCCGCCGTCAGCGTCTCCGACGTCTGGTGCAGCTCGCCGAAGTTGCGGCGCAGCACCCGAGGCGAGTCCGTCACGACCGGGGCGCCGCGCAGGTCGGGCGCGTCGCCGTCGAAAAGGACGGGGCCGTCCGGCAGCGCGCCGTCGTCCGCCATCGCGAGCAGCGACTCCGGCCCCCCGTACACGCGGACGGGGTCCGCCGCGGAGGCAAGGGACGCCACGTCGGCGGCACCCGTGACCTCGTAGACCTCCAGCGCCGGGTACGGCTGGTCAACGGCCGACACCGCGTCGTCGGCGGCGAGGCCGCCGGTCGGCGGGCCGAACACGGCGGCCCTGCGCAGGCCCGGCGAGTCGTCCAGGGCCTGGTGGACGCGGGCGGGCCAGGCGCCGCGCAGCGTCTCGCGCCGCAGGTCGTTGCGCACCAGCAGATACCGGACGCCCATCCGGCCGAGGAACGCGCTCAGCCCCGGCGACCCCTGCCCGGAGCGGACCTGCCGGTCGATCGCGTCCAGCGCCCGCGTGTACCCGGGCGACCCGGCGGGGACGAGTTGCCGCACGCCCCACCGCGCGTCCAGCAGCGGCTGGACGATGTCGTCCATGGGACGTCCCCACAGGTATTCGCCGAACGGCGCGCCCGGCACGGCGAGCACGCCCTGCCGCCCGGCCCGCGCGTTGATCCAGGACGCCGCGTCCCGCCAGTACCGGGGCACGTCCGTGAACTCGCCGGGCCCGGTGAGGCCGTGCGACGCGGCGGTGAGGCCGATGCCGCCGAGCCCGACCACCGCCGCGACCGGCAGGCTGACCAGCGACTTCCATCTCCAGGCGGGCGCCCTCACACCGGCGAGCAGGTGGGCCAGGCCGAGCGCGAGCGGCAGCCGGACGACCGCGTCGAACTTGTGCAGGTTGCGGAGCGGGGCGAGCGGGCCGTCCAGCAGGTCGCGGAGCTGCCCGGCGAACGGGCCCGGAATGTCGCTGAGGTGTCCCATGGACAGGACGGCCAGTCCGGCGAGCAGCGTGACCAGCAGGAACGTCCGCTCGGGGAGGAGCCGTCCGAGCAGCCCGGCGAGGCCGAGCGCGGCGACCGCGCCCGTGCAGAGGATCGGGAGCGGGCCGAGCGAGAGGCCGTGCCCGACCGGCCACCAGACCTGGCCGTCCACGACGAGGTAGTTGACCCAGCGTTCCGCGCCGCGCAGCACGTTGACGAGGCCGGTCGGCCCGGTCGTCGTGTCGGCCTTCTCGGTGTAGGTGAGCCAGGAGAATCCGTACGTTCCGGTCAGCAGCAGCGGGACGAGCCACCACGCCACGGCCGCACCGGCCGCCGCCGACCACCAGGCGAGCAGCCGCAGGCGGAACGTCCCCCGCGTCAGCACGTACACCACCGGGACGATCAGCACCGCCACGGTCGCGGTCGCGTTGATCCCGCCGCAGCAGGCGATCGCGAGCCCGGACCGCGCCGCCGCGCGGAGCCGTCCGCCCTCCCCCGACGCGGCCGTGACCAGCGGCAGGACGATCCACGGCAGCATCGCGACCGGCAGGTACTCCGACGAGATCTGGCCGAGCGCGGCGAGCGCGTTGGGCGCGAGCGCGTAGGCCGTCCCGGCGAACGGGCGCGTCCACGGGCCGCCGACGCCGAGCCGTCCGGCGAGCCGCCAGGTGCCGGTGAACGCCAGGCACATCAGCAGCGCGAGCCAGAACCGCTGGGTGATCCACGCGGGCATCCCGGCGACGTCGCCGAGCGCGAAGAACGGGCCCATCGGGAACAGGTAGCCGACGGCCTGGTTCTGGAGCTGGCCGAACTGCTCGGGGTCCCACAGGCGCACCGCGCGGCCGAGGAACCCGACCGGGTCCACCGCCATGTCGATCTTGGTGTCGGCGAGGATCGCGCCGGGCCGGGTGCCGAACGCGAGGGCCGTCAGCGCCAGGCAGCAGGCGACCGCGCGGAGCCGTTCGCGCAGCCGCTCGTACGCCCGCTCCGCCGTGTCCCGGGCGGGTCGCGGCGGCGCGCCGGCGCGAGGCGGGTCCGCCTCTCCCACCGCCATCGAGCCGCCTCCTCCGTCAGTCCGCGTGCGGGTCACCGTACCCGGGCGTCCCGGACGGCGGCGGCGACGAGGTCGCGGACGCGGGCGGCCGTCCGCGCCCAGTCGAACCCGCCCGCCCAGTCCCGGCAGGCGGCGGCGACCTCCGCGCGGCGGACGGGGTCGGACAGCTCCTTCAACGCCCGGTCGGCCACGTCCGCCTGGTCGTCGCCGTCGCGGACGAGCCAGCCGGTGACGCCGTCGCGGACCGCGTCGCGCAGGCCGTCCACGTCGGGCGCGACGGTCGGGACGCCGAGCGCCGCCGCCTCGACCACGCTGAGCCCCCACCCCTCGCCCTGCGACGTGCTGAGATGCAGGTCGGCGCGGGCGACGAGCGCCGCCTTGACGTCCTCGGGGACGTGCCCGTGCAGGACGACGACGCCGTCCAGGCCACGCGCGGCGATCCCGGCCTTGAGCGCGGGCGTTTCAGGGCCGTCCCCGACGATGTGCAGTTTCAGCCCCGGACGGCTTTCCGCGAGCCGTTCCGCCAGGTTGAGGAGCAGGTGCGGCCGCTTGTGCGGGACGAGCCGGTTAACGCATACCAGGTCGGGGTCCCCGGCGGGCCCTGGCGCGGTCGTCCCTGCGGGGTCGGCGACGTTGGTCCCGTTCGGGACGACGTGCGCGGGCCCTTTCCAGCCCAGCCTTTCCCGCACCGCGCGCAGCGTGGACGGCGAGACGACCACATAGGCGTGGCGCCGGTACGTCCAGTTGCTCACCGGTCCTTCGAGCTGCCGTCCGAGCCACGACAGCCAGCCGGGGAAATACAGCTCGAATTGATTCTCGTGCACATGGTGAATGACGCAGAACACCGGCACGCGCCGAGGCAGCACCCACGGCGTGAAGAAGGGGATGCCGTTCTGGCAGTCGATGACCGCGTCGAACGGTTCGGCGCGCCGCAAACGGTGGGCCAGCATCCACAAAAGGACGAGCGGATACACGGTGAACGTCCCACCGAGGCGGACGAATTCGACGCCCTCGACGCGCCCGCCGCGTTCCTGCCCCGGCGCCCGGCACGTCACGTAGTGGACGCGGGCCCCTTCGGCGGCGTACCGCCGGGCCAGCTCCCAGGCGTAACGCTCCGCGCCGCCCGCCGCCGGGTGCCACGGGTCCCGCCAGTTGACGATCGCGAGTCGCGGGCCGCCGCTCATCCCGGCTTGACGCCCGGCGCCGACGGAATGCCGGGCTGCGGAACGGCCACCGCCACCGCCGACGTGGCGAGCGCGGGCCTGAATCCGGCGCGCGCCCGGATGCGGGCCAGGTCGACAAGGCATTGCAGGGAATGGCGTCGTACGGAGAACGTCG
Organism: Actinomadura syzygii; assembly: GCF_008085905.1. Taxonomy (GTDB): domain Bacteria; phylum Actinomycetota; class Actinomycetes; order Streptosporangiales; family Streptosporangiaceae; genus Spirillospora; species Spirillospora syzygii. The sequence goes on from NZ_VSFF01000013.1 coordinate 269,863, forward strand.
AGCCGGGACGGTCGCGCCACACCACCGGAATGTCCGTCACGGACGCGCCCCGCCGCACGCAGTGCGCGAGCAGTTCGACGTCGAACGAGAAACCTGCAGTGCGCAGATCCGTCGCGACGGAACGTGCCAATTCCCCGTCGAAGAACTTGAACCCGCACTGCGTGTCGGAAACACCGCCCACGAGGTCGCGGACGATCCGGTTGAACGTGATGGCGCCGAGCCGCCGCACCGGCAGCGCGTAACCCTCAACGACCGACCGACCGTGGCGCCTTGACCCCACCACGACCGGGCGGCCCTCGCGCAGCAGGACGATGGCTTCGTCCAACGCCGCGAGGTCTGTTGCCATGTCCGCGTCCATGAAACCCACGAACGGGGCGTCTGTCGACAGTAGCCCCTTTCGGACCGCCGCACCTTTCCCTCGCCGCTCGCAACGCAACAGCCGAACCGGGACCGGACCCCGGAACGACCGGACGATGCACGCCGTCCCGTCCGTGCTGGCGTTGTCGACGACGATGACCTCCGCGCGCAGCGGGAGCCCGGCGAGCTTGCCGCACAGCAGGCCGAGCCCGTCCGGAAGCCGGTCGGCCTCGTTGTACGCGGGAACGACGATCTCCAGGAGAACCGCGCCGCCCGCGCCGCCGCCGTCACGCCGGGTCGCCATCGGGGCCTACACGTCAGCGCGAGCCGTAGTTGTACAGCGGCTTGATGACGGGGTCCTTCTGGGAGGCGTTCGCGAGTTGCACCGCGGTGAACGATGCTCCGGCGGCCAGCAGAACGCCGACCAGCGCGGCGATGGCGATGCGCATCAGGGGGTCCTTCGACTGCGGGGTTTGATACTGCCGAGTAACGGAAGGCTCAGAGTAGCCCTTGGGACCCCGATTGACCAGGCGACGGCCAGACCGGTGACGGCCCACGCGGCCACCGCGGGCGCGACCGGGACGCCGTCCCCGGGCGGCGCGGCGGACCCGTCGATCCGGTAGACGACCAGGTCACGACCGCGCAGCACTTCACGCACCTCCCCGGCCGGACGGTGCGCGGCGGTCTCGGCGTCCACCACGACGTACCGCACGCCCGCGTCACGCAGCGCGGCGGCCGAGGTCGTGGCGGGCGCCAGCCGGACGGCCTTCGGGTCCTCGGGCGCGACGGTCGTGCCCCCGACGGTCACGGCGTCGTTCACGACGACCCGGCGGTGCAGGTAGCGGGGCAGCGGATCGAGGACGCGGCGGCCGTGGTTCCACGGGTAGCTCCGGTACGCCGCCCACGGCAGGACCAGCACGTCGCCCTTCGCCGGGTCGCCGTCGACGATCCGCCGGGCCCGCGCCCAGTCGTCCGGATACCGGACGGCCCGCAGGTCGCCGGCCGCGCCCCAGGCCAGCGTCGGCAGCAGGAACACCGGGACGGCGACCGCCGCGAGCGCGACGCCGGGCAGCCGCGCGGCGGCGGCGCGGTCGGCGGCCGTCCCGAGCCCGACCGCGACGACGACGGCGAGCGGCGCGACGAACTGCTGACCGTCCCGCAGGACGGCGAACCCAGGCCACAGGCCGACGAGCCCTTCGAGGACGGGCGCCGCAACCGCGCCGAGCGCCGCAACTGCGAACCCGACTCCGGCCGCGACCGCCGCGCCCCGCCGCCACGCGGGCTCGCGGCACCACGCCCAATAGGCGGCGAGCGCGCCGATAACGACGATCAGCCAGAGGGACGCGATCACCGGCGTCCCGTACCCGGACGGGACGGTCTCGCCGTTCCACACTCCGCCGAGGGCGAGGAGGCTGCCGAGCGTCCCGAACGGGGTGTCGGCGCGGGCCGCGAACAGATCGACGGCGGTGTCATCCAAGGGCAGGCCGCCGGGCCGCAGCAGCCCCGGCACCAGCCACGGCAGACTCAGGACGGCCGCGGCGCCGACCACCTTCACGGCGCCGCGTCCCCGCACGGTCACGAGCGCGACGACCAGCGCCGTCAGCCCCGAGACGGCGAGCGCCGCGAACCCGCCGATCGCGGCCGGAATCAGGGCGCGGACCAGGCGACGTCCGCCGCCGGGTTCGTCCGTCCGGGCGGCGGCGGCCACCGCCCAGGGCAGGGCCGCGTAGCCGAGGAGCAGCGCCCACTGGCCGAGCAGCAGCCGCTCGGCGACGAACGGGTTCCAGGCGTAGCAGACCCCGGCGGCGAGGCGCGGCGCCATCCGCTCGGACGGCACCAGCGACGCCGCCGCCGTGCACGCCATCACGAAGATCGCCAGCAGGACGAGCTTCTGCACCGCGTCCGCCGGGATCACGGTGGCGAGCGCGGTCACGACGGCGTCGCTCGGAACGTGCCGCGGGACGATCCCGGTCAGCCCGAACGTCAGCCGCGTGAACGCCGGATCGGGCACGAACACCATGTCGTAGGACAGCACGAACCCGGGCGCGAGCCCCGGCCCCAGCGCCACGAGCCCGAGCCCGGTCAGCGCGGCCACCAGATGCCGCGTCCGCTCCCTCATGTGGGCCCGCTCATGTGCGCGCCCCACTACCGCGTTGGGTCCGGGTCGCGGGGTAGGGCGAGGATGCGTTCGCCGATCACGTTCAGGTTGACCTCGGTGGTGCCGCCGCCGATCGTCATCGCGCGGGACGCGAGCAGGTAGCGGGTCCAGCGGGCGCGCAGGCCGTCCTTCCAGCCGCCGGTCAGCGCACCGTCCGCGCCGAGCAGGGTGAAGCCGAACTCGGTGACCCGCTGGCCGTGCTCCATCGCCACCAGTTTCCGGACGTTCGCCGTCGCGCCCGGATCCGTCCCGGAGAGCTGCTTGAGGGTGGCGCGGAGGCCGAGGAGGGCGAAGGCGTGCTCGTCGCAGACGAGGTCGCCGAGCCCGTCGCGGACGACCGGATCGCCGTCCAGGCCCAGCTCTCCGACGAGGTCGAGCAGCTTGGGCACGTCCCCGCCGAGCTGGAAAGTGCTGGTCAGGCCGACGCGCTCGTTGGCGAGCGTGTTGCGCGCGACGCGCCATCCCGCGTTGACGGGTCCGACGACGAGGTCGTCCGGGACGAACACGCCGTCGAGGAAGACCTCGTTGAAGATCGCGTCGCCGGTGCATTCGCGCAGCGGCCGGATTTCGATGCCCGGCGATTTCATGTCGACGAGGAAATAGGTGATGCCGTCGTGCTTCGGACGGTCGGGATCGGTGCGCGCGATGCAGATTCCCCATTGCGCGTCGCGGGCCAGAGACGTCCAGATCTTCTGCCCGGTGATCGTCCAGCCGCCCTCGGTGCGCTCGGCGCGCGTCCGGAGCGAGGCGAGGTCGGAGCCCGCGCCCGGCTCGGAGAAGAGCTGGCACCACACGACCTCCCCGCGCAGCGTCGGCGGGAGGAAGCGTTCCCGCTGCTCAGGCGTCCCGTGCTGGACGAGCGACGGCACGACCCACGACCCGATCATCAGCGGCACCGGACGCACGCCCGCCGCCGCCAGCTCCCGCTGGACGACGACCTGCTCCAATGGCCCGGCGTCGCGTCCCCACGGTTTCGGGAGGTGCGGCGTGACCCAGCCGCCGTTCGCCATCGCGGCGCGCTGCTCGGTCGGCTCCAGCGCGGCGAGGTCGGCGACGCGGGCGCGGATCTCCTCCTGGAGCTGGCCCGCGTCCTCGGGAAGCTCGACGTCCATGGGACGCCGGACGCCCGCGACCGCGAGCGCGGCGACGTCCGCCCTGTGCTCGCTCGCCCGTCCCAGGAGCGCGCGCAGCGTCAACGCCCTCCGGTAGAGCAGGTGGGCGTCGTGCTCGTAGGTGTAGCCGATCCCGCCATGGATCTGGATGTTGCCCTCAGCGCACTGGACGGCGGCATCGGCGGCCAATACGGCGGCGACGGCGGATGCGTACGAGCACTGTTCGCGTGTTTCGTCCAGGGCGCGGACGGCATCCCAGACGGCCGCTCTGGCGCGTTCGACGGCGATGAGCATCCGCGCGCACTTGTGCTTGACGCCCTGGAACTGCCCGATCGGACGGCCGAACTGCTCGCGCAGTTTCGCGTAGGCGACGGCGTCGTCCAGGGCGCGTCCGGCGACACCGCACGCCTCGGCCCCGAGGACGACGACCGCCAGCGCCCGCGCCTCGGGCACGTCGAGGACGCGCTCGTCCGGCACGGACACGCCGTCCACCGTGACCGAGCCGACCGGACGTGTGACGTCCAGCGATTCCGACTCCCCCACGGTGGCGTCGGCGCGATTGACGGCGACCCAGCGCTCACCGGCACGCAGCAGGAAAAGGTCGGCGAAAGGCGCGCCGAGCACGGGCTGAACCGTCCCCGAAACAGTGGAACCAGCCATTTCCAGAGCGCCCGACAATCCGACCGCCGCCGTGTGGGAGCCGTCCGCGAGACCCGGGAACAGGGACAGTGCCCCGCAGGCGTGCAGCATCGCGGACGCCAGGACGGTCGGCGTATACGGCCCGGGAACCAGAGCGCGCCCCAGCTCCTCCAGCGCGACCGCCTGTTCGAGCAGGCCGAAGCCCTGCCCGCCCGCGTCCTCGGGAAGGTGCAGGCCGGGCAGGCCCTGCTCGGCGAGCGCGGGCCAGCAGCCGGGATCGGCGTCCCGGACGGTCCGCGCCGTGACGGCCCGCTCGGCGAGCCCCCGCACGGACGCCGCGAGCGCCTCGTGCTCCCCTGTCAGCCCGATCGCCATGGGCCCCACCTCTCCTCGACGTGGGGCCCACCTTATTAGAACGCGATTCGGCTCAGCGGTTCAGCGGCGCCGCGCTACGACGCGAGTTTCAACCGGCCGAAGAACTCGTTGATGTCCGGGTACTGCTTCTTGTGCGTGTTCGGCATGGACGCGAACACGACGGCGGGCGCCTTCCGGCCGGTGTCGATCACGGCCGTCGCGACGATTTCGCCCGTCGCCCGCACCCCGGTGCGCCGGTAGCTGAGGTAGGAGGCGACGAGCCAGCCGCGGTGACCGTCCACGACCATCGCCTGCGACGCGAGCGGCGCGGACTTGTGCGGGAACGCGTAGTACTGCGCCTCGAAAGCCTGCGCCGCGAGCCCCGTGATGTCCTTCACGTTGTCGGGGCCGTGGTAGGAGCTGAGCAGGCTCGGCGGCAGCGTCCCGGTGAGCAGTTGGCCGTACCAGAACTGGGCGCCGTGCCGCTCCGTCACCAGGATCTGCTGCCCAGACCAGCCCGTCGTGCCCAGCTTGTTCTGCTTCGTCGGCACCTGCCACGGCGCGGCGAGCCGCGGGTACGACAGCCCGGAGCGGACGTCGGCGACCCGGCCGAGCATCCGGCTCGGCCGCCCGGCGAACCGCGCGAGCCTCTTGTCGGGCGGCATCTCGACCCGCGCCGTCTCGGTCCGCTCGGCGGACGCCGTCCGGCCCGCGTTGCCGCTCGGCTTGGCGGGCTCGTCGTCGCCGCCCTTGAGGAAGTACACGGCCCCGGCCGCGGCGAGCGCGGCGACCAGCAGCCCGACGCCGCCGATCAGGATGAGCTTGGAACGGCCGCCGCCCTCGTCGAAGACGTCCCGCTCCGGACGTTCCGGGCGTTCCGGCCGCTCGCGGCGCTCCCGGCGCTCGCGGCGTTTCTCCGACTTGCCGTCGCCGCCCAGCTTGGCGTCGGCGGCGGCCTCGTCGGCCATCCAGTCGGGCATCTGCCAGTTGCCGCTGCTCGGCTTGCCGGGCTTGGCGGGGAGCCCGGCGCCGGTCGGGACGGCGGGCACGTAGTTGTCGTCGCCGCCCTGGTCGGCGGAGTTCTCGTCGAACAGCGAGTCGTCCCACTGGGGCGGTTCGTCGTCCCGCACCGGGGCGACCTTCACGTCGTCCTCCGCACCGGACTCCTCCGACGGGACCTGGCTCCACTCCTCGGACGGCTCCGGACGCCACTCGACGTCCTTCCACTCCTCGGACGGAGCGTCGGTCCGCCAGGAATCGGTCGGCGACTTCTCCCATTCGTCATCGTCGTCGAGCGGCGCCGCGGGCCGGTCCTCGACCTTGCCCCACACGTCGTGCGCCTCCGCGCCCTTCCCCGCGGCGGCCGGAGCCTCGGCGGGCTGCGCCTCAGCAGGCAGGGCCTCGGCGGGCGGGGCCGGGGCGGGCAGGACGGCCTCGGGGTCCGGGAACGTCATCCGCGGGCCGGTCGCGGTGGCGTCCGCCGCCTCGCGGGACTCGTCCCGCGGCTCGCCGTCGTTCATCTCGGTCCAGCGCACGCCGCGCTCCCCCTGATCGGACATGCGGCACACGTTACGCGAAGATCAGCCGTCCGGTTCCGGTCACCAATCACGCTCAGGACACATCTTCCCATCGACTCAGCGGCTCCCCGCCGACCCGATGGCACCCGCTGTGACCTGCGGCTCTCCGGCGAGCCTCGCCCTGGCCAGCAGCGTCGCGCCCGCCACCGCGCCCGGCATGGCGAGCACCGCGCCGAACGGGATGAGGAAGACCACGACGGTCGCCGCGCCGAACCCGAGGACCAGCGGACGGTTCCGCCGCAGCAGCGCGAACCGCTCCTTGCGCCGGATCCCGCGCCGCTCCAGCGCGACCGACGTCAACTCCCCTGCCAGGAAATATCCGGACACCAGCCCGGCGACCACCGGGACGACCGTCTGCCCCACCAGCGGCAGGAACCCGCACGCGAAGAACACGACGGCGAAGCACAGCGCGACGGCGCCGAGGATCACCGTGTCCTTGACCGCGCGGCCGATCTGGACGAGCAGCGGCACGTCCGGCTCCGGCGGCGCGCCGCCCTCCGACTCCTCGACCCGGACGGCGATCGCCTCGTAGAACGGGTCCCCGACGAGCAGCGTCACCGCCGTGAACGTGATGACGGCGAGGAACAGCGCCGAGCCGAAGATCGCGATCCCGGCGACGACCCGCGCGGACGTGCGCGCCGCGTCGGACCAGCCGTCCGCGAAGCCGGTCGTCCACCCGGCGAGGTCGTCGATCTCGAACCCGAGGAAGACGAGCGCCGCCGCGTACACGACGAGGACGATCAGCGCCGGGATCAGCCCGAACAGCCACTGCGCGGGATGCCGGGCGGTCCAGCCGAGCCCGCGCAGCAGGAATCCGACGCCGGTGAAGAAGTCTTTGAACGCGGACGGCCTCGGCTCTGGCGGAGGCGGCGCGAACGGGTTCGGGGGGACGGGCGGCTGCGGCGGGAGGTGCGGCTGGCTCACGCGCCCAAACCCTACCCGGCCAGCAGGTCCGCGGCCTTCTCTCCGATCATGATCGACGGCGCGTTGGTGTTGCCGGTCGGGACGTCCGGCATGATCGAGGCGTCCGCGATCCGCAGCCCGTCGACGCCGTGCACGCGCAGTTGCGGGTCGACGACCGCCTCGTCGTCCACGCCCATCTTGCAGGTGCCGGCCTGGTGGTGGTACGTGACAACGGACTGGCGGACGTAGGAGCGCAGCCCGTCCGCGCTCTTCGCCAGCGGCCCCGGGTACAGCTCGCGCGCCCCCCACGTGCGGCGCAGCTCCGGCGCGCCGACGATCTCCTGGCACAGCCGGACCGCGACGCCGAGCGCGTCCACGTCGGCCTGCGCCGACAGCACGCGCGGGTCGATCACCGGCGCGTCCCACGCGGAATGGCTGGAGAGCCGCACCTCGCCGCGCGACTCCGGCCGCACCAGCCCCGCCATCAGCGAGATGCCGTGCGGCGGGCCGTCCATCCACGGCTCGTAGAGCGGGACGCCGAAATGCAGCGGCTGGAGGTCGGGCAGCCGCGTCCCCGGACGGCTGCGCCAGAACAGGTGGCTCTGCGTGGCGGGCAGCCCGCGCGTCAGCGTCGGCGGACGGTCGGTCGAGGCGATCACCGGCACCAGCCAGTGGTCCTGGAGGTTGCGGCCGACGCCGGGCAGGTGGACGACGGCGCCGCCGAGCGTGTCCGCGTCGCCGATCCCGGAGCGGAGCAGCAGCACGGGCGAGCCGATCGCGCCCGCGCACACCACCACCTCGTCGGCGTGGCAGCGTTCGACGGCCCCCTCGCGGATCCATTCGACGCCGACGCAGCGGCGCCCGTCGAAGAGCAGCCGCCGGACGACCGCCTCCGGGACGAGCGTGACGCCGCGTCCGACGACCGGGGCGAGGTAGGCGGCGGCGGTCGTGAGCCGCCTGCCCTCCCGGATCGTGAACTGCATGAACGACACGCCCTCCTGGCGGGCGCCGTTGTAGTCCGGGTTGAACGGGAGCCCGGTCTGCCGCGCGGCCTCCACGATGGAGCGCTGCACCGGGTCGGGCTCGTAGCCGGTGAGGACGTCCAGCATCCCGGGCCCGCCGCCGTCGAGACCGTCGGCGCGGGCGAAGAGCGGCTGCACGTCCTGCCAGGACCAGCCCTCGTTGCCGAGCGCCGCCCACCGGTCGTAGTCGGCCGGGTTGCCGCGCACCCAGATCATCGCGTTCAGCGCGTGCGACCCGCCGACGACGCGGCCGCGCGGCAGGTGCAGGAGACGTCCCTGCGCCTCCTGCTGCGGAACGGTCCGGTACCCCCAGTCGAGCGGCGAGTCCCACAGCTCGTGCATGCGGGCGGGATCGTCCACGGCGGGCTCGGCGCGGTGCGGTCCCGCCTCGACGACGAGGACGCGGCGCCCGGCGTCGGCGAGCCGCCGCGCCACCACCGAACCGGCCGAGCCGGCCCCGACGACGATCACGTCGGCCGTCCAGTCGTCGCGCATCGCTGACCTCCCGTGGAGACGAGTGCGCTCAGCGTAGGTTCGAGCGCTCCACCGGAGCCGTGATCACCGCAGGTCGTGCCACCACAGACAAGGACTGTTCCGGCACAGCCAAGAACCCGGACGGCGGCGGGGTCCAACCTGCCGTCAACGTCAGTCGGGGGACGACGAGTTGAATCCGCCCGTGAGCACGGACGGACGACGAAAGGAGTTCCGCCCGTGACCACGGAACGGCAGTCCGGCGCCGAGGCGAAGGACGGTGACGCGGGGCAGCCCGGCACGGCCGAGAAGGCCGGGGCGCGGCCCCAGGGCCTGGGGCACGCCGCGTCGCTCGCCCAGTCGCGGCTTCCGGTCCTCGCCGTCCGCGCCGGCCGCGGCGAGGCGACGAGCGTCCTCGTCGCGACCCTGGTGCTGGTCGCGTTCATCAGCATCCTGCACCCGGACTTCCTCCGCGTCGGGCAGCTCCTCGACACCCTCCAGTCGGCGGTGTACGTCGGGCTCCTCGCCTGCGGCATGGCCTACCTGCTGTCGATGCGCGAGATCGACCTGTCGGTGGGCTCCACGTTCGGGCTGACGGTGATCGCGACCGGCGTGATGATGAACCACGACATCCCGGCCTGGCCCGCGGCACTGCTCGGGATCGTCCTCGGCATGGCGCTGGGGCTGGTCAACGCGCTGATCGTCCAGTTCGTGGGGATCCCGGCGATCGTCGCGACGCTGGCCACGCTGTCGGTCTTCCGCGGGCTCACGCTCGCGCTGAGCGACGGCCGGCAGGTCACCGGCCTGCCGCTGGAGAGCTCCTTCTTCACCGTGCTCGGCGGCAAGACGCTCGGCGTGCCGACGAGCGTGTGGGTGCTCGTCCTCGTCGCGATCGCGCTCACGCTGGTGCTGCGGTTCACGCCGTTCGGCTACCGGGTGCGCTCGATCGGGTCGAACCCGGACGCCGCGACGTTCTCCGGGATCTCGATCCCGCGCGTCCGGATGCAGGCGCTGGTGCTGATCGGCGGACTCGCCGGGCTGTCGGGCGTGCTCGGACTGGCGTTCTTCACCTCCGGGGACCCGAACATCGGCACCGGGTTCGAGCTCCAGGCGATCGCCGCGGCGATCATCGGCGGGACGCCGCTGCGCGGCGGCAGCGCCACCGTCGTCGGCGCCTGCCTCGGCGCCGTGCTGCTCAGCGTCGTCACCAGTGGGTTGCAGTACTTCAACATCCCGGCCAACTGGAGCGCGTTCGCCACCGGCGGCGTCATCCTCGCGGCCGTCGCGCTGGACAGCCTGGTGCGCCGCCGCAGGCGGCGTGAGAGCGCCCGGCTCGGACTCTGAACACCCCCCGAGGAGAGCAACGTGAGGATCAGATCCCTGGCCTTGGCCACCGTCACCGTCCTGATCGGCACCACCGCGCTGGCGGGCTGCGGGTCGAGCGACTCGGGCGGGTCCGGTAAGAAGAACACCGGCACGCTCAAGATGGCCTTCATATACGCGTCGACGACGCAGAACCCGTTCCAGGAGATGGCGTTCGGCGCCAAGGCGGCGTCGGCGGGGGACGGCAAGGTGACGCTGAACGCGGCCGCGCCGACCGGCATCAACGGCCCCGCCCAGGTGCAGTTGTTCCGCTCCGCCATCCGGAACTCGCGGGACGGCATCGGGCTGCAGAGCCTCGCCCCCGACCTGTTCGTGCGGCCGCTCGTCCAGGCGTCCGACGACGACGTCCAGACCGTCGCGGTGGACGCCGCGCCGCCGCCCGGCACCAAGACCAAGCTGTTCATCGGCAACAGCAACACCGAGGTCGGGCGGGCGCTCGGCGAGGAGTTCATCAAGCACGTCCCGGCGGGCACCAAGGGCGAGGTCGTGATCGGCAACGACATCCCGGGCCTGCGGCTGCTCGAACAGCGCATCGAGGGCCTCACCGAGGTGATCAAGAAGGAGCGGCCGGAGCTCACGATCAAGGGCCCGCTCGACTCGAAGTCCGAGCCCACCGACAACTACAACGCGTGGAACTCGATCGTGAAGGCGAACCCGAAGGCCATCGCGTTCCTCGGCGTCGGCGGCCAGGACGGCGTCTCGCTGCCGCTGATCCAGAAGCAGACCGGCCGCAAGTTCCTCGCCGGTTCCTGCGACATCGACCCGGCCGCGCTGAAGGCCGTCAAGGACGGGTCGCTGTTCGCGCTGTCCTCGCCCGAGCACTGGCTCAAGGGCTACGTCGCGCTCCAGCTCATGATCGACGCCAAGCGCAAGGGCACGAAGCTGCCCGAGGGCTGGTGGAACCCCGGCACCCTCGTCATCACCAGCGCCAACGTCGACGAGGTCATGAAGCGGCAGGTCAACGAGCAGAGCCGGACCGCGTTCTTCAAGCCGATCGTGGACGAGCAGCTCGCGAACCCGACCAAGTACCTCAAGCCGCTGGACCAGGCGAACTGATGGCCGTCCTGCGCGCACGGGACATCGCCAAGTCCTACGGCGGCGTCACCGCCCTCGCGGACGGGACGATCAGCGTCGAGGCCGGCTCGGTGCACGCCCTGCTCGGCGAGAACGGGGCCGGGAAGTCGACCATGGTGAAGGTGCTGTCCGGGGCGATCCGCCCCGACGGCGGCACCCTCACCCTGGACGGCGAACCCGTCGCCTTCCGCGACACGGCGGACGCCGTCCGGCACGGGGTGGCGGTCGTGTCGCAGGAGCTGAACCTGTTCCCGGACCTCGACGTCCTCGCCAACCTGTATCCGCTGCGGGAGCCGCGGCGCGGCCCGTTCCTGAACCGCCGCGCCATGGCCGACGCGGCACGGCCGATCCTCAAGCAGCTCGGCCTGGACGTCGAGCTCCGCACGCTCGTCCGCGAGCTGTCGCTCGGCCAGCGGCAGCTCGTCGAGATCGCGCGGGCGCTGCTGTCGGAGCCGCGCGTCCTCGTCCTGGACGAGCCGACGTCCGCGCTCGACCGGGACGGCTCCGACCGGCTGCTCGGCATCCTCCAGGTGCTGCGCGAACGGCAGGTCGGGGTCGTGTTCGTCTCGCACATCCTTGAGGAGGTCATGCAGCTCTGCGACACGATCACGGTGCTGCGCGACGGCCGCACCATGCTCAGCGGCGCCGACCGCGCGGACCTCGCCATCGACGACATCCTGTCGGCGATGCTCGGGCCGCGGCCGGAGCCGTCGGCGACGCCGGTCCCGCAGATCAAGCAGGCGGAGGGCGAGCTGCGGCTCGACCACGTGGCCGTCGACGGCGTCCTCGACGACGTCGACCTGGCGGTGCGCGCCGGGGAGGTCGTCGGGGTCGCGGGCCTCGCGGGGGCCGGGCATCTCGCCGTCCTCGAACTGGTCGCCGGGCTGCGGCGGGCGTCTCGGGGGGACGTCCGACTGCCCGGCGGCCGCCCGGCCCCGCGCGGGCTGCGGCAGGCGATCAAGGGCGGCGTCGCCGTCGTGTCCGGCGACCGGCGCGGCCGGGGCCTGATGCTGGACCAGCCGATCTGGCAGAACATCGGCCAGGTCCGCTCGATCGGGCTGAGCCGGGACGGCGTGGTCGTCCGCCGGGGCGCGCTGCGCTCGCGGGCGCGCGGCCACGTCGAGCGGCTGCGCATCCGCTGCCGCGACGTCGACCAGCGGGTGGGCCTGCTGTCCGGCGGGAACCAGCAGAAGGTCGTGCTGGCGAAGTGGCTGGACGCGTCCCCGGCCGTCCTGCTGCTGGACGACCCGACCCGCGGCGTGGACGTCGGCGCGAAGGCCGAGATCCACGACCTGATCAGGGGCGCCGCCGCGGACGGGGCCGTCGTCCTGCTCGCCTCGACCGACCTGGACGAGCTGACCGAGGTGTGCCACCGCGTGCTCGTCTTCCACCGCGGCAAGATCGCGGCACGGCTGTCCGGCGACGAGCTCGACCAGCACACGATCGTCCGGGTGTCCAACACGGGCGAGCGCCAGGAGTCGCCCCGCTAGTCGCGGGCCTGCCCGCGCCGTACGGCGCGGGCAGGCCGTCGGGCACCCCGAACGCTCCCAGACCGCTCGGCGCATCTCCCGCCCCGTTCAACGAACGCGCGGCCGAAAGAATCCCCACTCTCGGTGGCGATGTTTCGCGCGAGCGTCACCGGCCGGTCGTGACGGCCCGCCGGAGCCACACCCAGCCCGCCAGAAGCAGCCGCTGCCACTCGGGTTGGAGGACCTGAATCAGCAGGTCATCGCGGACGTCGCGGCATTCCCGGCGGGTGCCCGCCCAGGCTCGGACGAAGGCCGTCATGAAGATCCGGAGATTCGGGTCGTGGCCCACCGCCGCCGCGAACATCCAGACGATCCGCGGCCGCAGGTCGGGCCGCGCCACCGCCGTCTCCACCCACAGCACCGCCGCCTGCGGGAAGCCGTCGTAGCCGGACGACGACGTACCGGCCTCGGCGAGCATCGCCTCCCGCCACGGGGCCGGGCACGCGCGCGGGTCGAGCGCGCCGGGGCCCGTCAGCATCAGCGCGCATCCGGCCGCGTCCCGGTCCGCCGCGAGGCGGATGAACAGGGACGTCCCGAGGGCCCTCCGGGGTGCGGCCTCCTCGTGCGGGCGCTCGTCGGCGTTCCCGGCCCACGCCAGCGCCGCGCCGATCACCTCGTGCCGGTGGTGGACGGCCAGTTCCCGCGCCGCGTCCAGCGCCACCGCGCGGATCCGTCCGCCGCCCCGGCAGGCGAGATGGTCGATCACCTCAAGGGGCCCGCGCGCCGACCCGGGCGGCAGCAGGTCGAGCATCAGCCGCAGCCCCACCCGGGCCCGGCGCGAACCGTCCTGGCCCGTGGTGAGCTGGACGGACGACAGGCACCAGTCCCGCGCGGCGGCGAAGACGGCGCGCGGATGGGTGCTCGCCAGCGCCCGTGCCACCTCCACCACCTCGTCCTGCACCTGCTCGTTGCCGTGGGTGGCGAGGTGCTTGAGCCGGGTCAGCGCGATCGTCACGTGGGTCAGCCCGAGCACCTGGCACACGCGCGCCACGGTCAGCTTCAAGGTCTGCGGCGCCTGCCGGTACCTGGACCACTCGTACAGCGCCCTGCGCACCCGGCCCCCGACGAGAGGGTGCAGGCAGGTCCGGGCGAGCGCGATGTAGGACAGGTCCGCCGACCGGTGGCGGTCCCCCGCCCACGCCTCCGCCATCTGGACGATCTTCTCCACCGAGCCGTGCTCGGCCGCGAGGTCGGCGAAGACCTCGACGAGCTTCGCGCGCAGCTCCCCGCTGAGCGTCACGACCTCGTCGGTGGGCAGCGCCGACAGCCAGGACAGCAGGTCCAGACGCGCCAGCGGGTAGTCGTCCCAGACGTGCCGCAGGACGGACTCGGCGAAGCCGTGGCGGCGGAACCCGATCCGCTCGTCGAGGCGGTCCGCGCCGAGCAGCTCGGCGAGCCCGGTGGACGGGCACCACGCCAGCCCGCCGCCCTCCACCCTGATCCCGAGCTGCCGGGCGAGCGACAGCGCGGCCCCGTAGACGCTCGTCTCGTCCGCGGGCGCGATCGTCGCGGCGGCGACCAGCAGCGTCTGGTCCTGGAACCCCGGATGGTCGGCGAACCAGCCGGTCAGCTGCTCCTTCCAGCGCAGGTAGGCCCGCTCGACCTCGCGCTCGTCGGCGGTGGCGACGACGAGGTCGGCGAGCCGCCGCGCGTCCCCGGGCGTCGCCAGCTTGAGCAGTTCGGCGGCGCGCGGCCAGTGCGGCCAGTGCGTGCCGCCGAGGCCGCAGCGCTCCAGCCGGCGCCGGAAGACGGCCATGGCGGACGGCGGCTCCACCGACACCGCCGGAAGGAACTCGGCGTACCGGCCCTGCTCGGCCTCGCCGCCCACGACCAGCAGGAACCCGCCGGACGCGCGGACCGCCTCCAGGCACGACCGCAGCCGCGACTCGCCCTCGTCCGCCGCCCGCACCAGGTAGCCGCGCTCCGCGCCGGAGATCTCCTGCACGTCGTCCTCCCCGGCGGAGAACAGGTGGATCGGCAGGCCGGAGCGGAGCTCGCGCAGCGCCGCGATCCCGGTCGTCGCCACGCCCGCGCCCTCGGGCCCGGCGAGCGCGATCGCGTGGTGGCGGCGCAGGACGTCCACGATCACGTCGTGGTTGCGCGCCCGCACGTAGCCCGCGACGCGGTCGGCGATCTCGCCCTCCGACAGGACCATCGACGGGCGTCCGCGCACGAAGCGGAGCTGGTTGACGACCAGGTCGCGGGACACCGTGTTCCCGACGACGTTCTGGCTGTCGTCGCCGACGATGGTGAGGTCGTCCAACGCCGTCATCGCCGCTCCTGCCGGAGGTCGCCGCCCACGATGTTGCCGATCGCGTTCTGGGTGCCGTCGCCGCTGATCGTGACGCCGTTGAGCGTGACGCCGCCGCCGGACGGCCCGGCGGGCCCCGGCCTCCGGACCTCGGGCCCGTCCGCCGCGTCCGGCGGTTCGTCGACGGCGGACGGCGTCGGCACGTACAGGTAGGCCGGACGGTCGAACCGCTTCACCCTGACCTGGACGCGGGTGAACTGGCTCTCCCGCAGCCTGGTCCGCCCGCCCGCGACGTAGGCGGCGAACAGGTCCGCCGAGACGATGAAGGCGGTGAAGGTGACCTCCGGGTCGCTGCGGCTCAGGACGTCCCGCAGCGGGGCGGCGTCGAGGAGGCGGTTGACGTCGATGGTCGCCGTCGAGATGCCGGGGGCCTCGGGACGCTCGTCGTCCACGAGCCCCATGTGCAGGGCCGCCCGCAGGCGCAGGTGGAGCCCGCGGGCCCGCAGGCGCGGCGCGGCGGCCGCCAGCGCGTTCTGTAACCGGCGCGGGAACGGGTCGATCAGCGCGGGCGCCGCCTCCAGCGGCAGGATCGCGAGGATCCCGTCGCCGGTGCTCTCCATGAACCGGACGTTCTCCCACGTCTCGCCCAGCCCGCTCTTCCGGCAGGCGGTCTTGACGGCCCGGCGGATCTCGTCGTGGACCGTCCGGAGGTCGACGTCGCGATGCGCGCTGAACCTCTCGGCGTCGACGACGAGCAGTGCACGGAACGCTTCCACGGATTCTCCTCAGGAGGTCGATTCTCACCAACCTTGCGGACGATCCGCCGGGGGCACTGTCGGTTTTCAGACAGAGCCGCGTCCCGATGCGGCCAGCGCGCGCAGCCGGGGCAGGTCGGTGATCACCGTGCGGCCGCGCTCGGTGCTGACGACGCCGAGCGCCCGCAGCCTGGCCAGCTCCCCGGCCACGACGCCGCGCGACAGCCCGACCGCCTGGCCGATCTGCGTCTGGCCGAGCCCGACGTCCACCGTGCCGCCCCCATCGTCGCCGCCGGGGACCGCGAGCCGCAGCAGCGCCCGGACGACGCGGGGCCCGGCGGGCAGCGCGGCCGTCTCCGCGCGCCACTCCTCCCCTTCCCGGAGGCGCCGCATCGCCCGGCGCAGCAGTTCCTCCTCGGCGTTGGACTCGCGCAGCAGGTCGCGGAACCGTTTCGCGGACAGGGACCGCACGGTGCACGGGTCGATCGCCACGACCGTCGCCGAGCGGCCGTCCCCGCCGAGGACGCCGACCTCGCCGAGCAGCTCGCCCGGACCGCGGACGGCGAGGAGCAGCACCTCGCCGTCCGGCAGCGTGAGCAGCGCCTTCACCCGGCCCGACATGAGCAGCAGGACGTGCGAGGCCGGGTCGCCCTGCCGGAGCAGGACCTCGCCCGCGCGGCAGCGCCGCAGCGTGCCCTTCGCGACGAGCAGTTCCCAGGTGCGGGCCGAGACGCCCGCGGGTTCGGGACTCATGGGGCAATGATGCTCCCCCGAGGCCCGGTCTGGCAGCCAAGTGAAACACGTTCTAGTATGCGGGGATGAGGTTCACCTATGCCGAGGCGATGACCGATCCGTCGTTTTATCTGCCGCTCGCCAAGGCGGCGGAGGACGCCGGGTACACGAGCGTGTCGGTGGCGGACTCGCTCGTCTATCCGAAGGAGTCCGACTCGGTTTATCCCTATACCGCGGACGGGAACCGGGAGTTCCTCGAGGACAAGGCGTTCATCGAGACGTTCACGCTGATCGCGGCGATGGGGGCGGTGACCTCGACGATCAGGTTCACGCCGTTCGTGCTCAAGCTGCCCGTCCGGCCGCCCGTGCTGGTGGCGAAGCAGGCGACCTCGGTCGCGTGCCTGACCGGCGGGCGGCTCGGGCTCGGCGTCGGGCTCAGCCCGTGGCGGGAGGACTTCGCGGCCATGGGCGTCCCGTGGGAGCGGCGCGGGCGGCGGATGGACGAGGCCATCGACATCGTGCGGGGGCTGAGCGGCGGCGGCTACTTCGAGTACCGCGGCGAGTTCTTCGACGTCCCGGCGATCAAGATGACGCCCGCCCGGCCGTTCCCGATCCTGGTCGGCGGGCACAGCGAGGCGGCGCTGCGCCGGGCCGTCGTGCGCGGGGACGGCTGGATGCACGCGGGCGGCGGCGACGACCTCGACGGACTCCTAGCCAAGCTGAACCGGATACGCGCCGAGGAGGGAAAGGCGGACGCCCCGTTCGAGATCCACGTGATCTCCCCGGACGCCTACACCCCGGACGGCGTCAAGCGGCTCGCCGACAAGGGCGTCACGGACGTGATCGTCGGCTTCCGCTCGCCCTACCGGAAAGGCCCCGACCCCGAGCCGCTCGCCAAGAAGATCGAAAAGCTCGGGCGGTTCGCCGAGAACGTCATCGCCCGCACCTGAAACGAGAACACGTTATAGCAATGCATGCCGTCAATTGGCTCGCCCCGGACGCGGACCATCCGGCCCGCCGCGCCGCCCGCGCCTCCATGTCCGCCGTCGTCGCCGGCCGCCGGGACGACTGGCTCGCCCTCTTCGCCCCGGACGCCCTGGTCGAGGACCCGGTCGGCCCGTCCTTCCTCGACCCCGCGGGCCGCGGCCACCGGGGCCGCGCCGCGCTCGAAGCCTTCTGGGACCAATTCATCGCCGCCGTCGACGAATTCCGGTTCAGCGTCGCCGACTCGTTCGCCAACGGCCCGTGCTGCGCCAACGTCGCCACCATCACGACCATCACGAACGGCGCCGCGATGACGATCGACTGCGTTCTCGTTTACACCGTGGACGACGCCGGGTTGATCACGTCCCTGCGCGCGCACTGGGAGCCCGGGCGCGCCATGGCGACCCTCGGGACGGCCGCGCCGCGCTGACGGTGGCAACTTCTCGCCCGATTGGCGGGCCCGATTCGGCGTAGACGTACCAAGCACGCAAGTACGTAGACCATAATTTCCGGGAAAAGAACATCCGCGTCCCGACAGGTCTTTGCAGTTGCATGACGCGTGCGCTGACGGGCGGCGGCCAACCCGTGAGAGAAAAACGGCGATGACCCCGACAATCAAGGCCGTCCTGTTCGATCTGGACGGCACACTCGTCGATCACGACACCGCAGCCGCGATCGCGCTCACCCGGGCACTCGGGTCACTTTCCCCATCGCTCGACCAGACGCGCGCGAGGCGAAGGTGGAAGGAACTCGAAGAAGAGGCGGTCCAGCATTACCTGGCCGGGCGCCTGACGTTCACCGAGCAGCGGCGGCTGCGGATCACGTCCCTCGCGTCCGAACTCGGGCTCGGTACCTGGGACGCCCGGCGCGCCGACGCCTGGTTCGACGGCTATCTGCGCCATTACGAATCGGCGTGGCGCGTGTATCCCGACGTCCGCCCGATGCTGGACGCGCTCGCCGAACGGCACCCGCGGCTGCGGCTCGGCGTCCTGACGAATGGCGACGCCGATCAGCAGCGGGAGAAACTCCGCCGGGTCGGGCTCGCCGAAAGGCTGCCCGAGATGATCACTTCGAGCGAGACCGGCGACACCAAGCCGAGCCCGAAGATCTTCCATGACGGGTGTGCCCGGCTCGGACTCGCCCCGCCCCAGGTCGCCTATGTCGGGGACCGGCTGCACACCGACGCCATCGCCGCCGCGAAGGCGGGCCTGCGCGGCGTCTGGCTCAATCGCAAGGATGACCCGACGCCGACCGGGCCGCCCGTCATCCGGTCCCTCGACGAACTTCCGGCCCTTCTCGCCACGATCGCCTGACCGCAAGACCGGCTGACCGCGTGACCGGCTGACCGCGTGACCGCCTGACCGCGGAGGCGCCGCTATGGTGCCTCCATGACCGGGGTGAGTTTCGAGCGTTATCGCGACGAGCTCGTCGCGCAGACGGACGCGGTGCGGGAAATGATGAAGGGCGCCGACCTGCGGGCCGGCGTGCCGTCCTGTCCAGGCTGGAATCTCGGGCAGTTGCTCGGGCACATCGGCGGCGACCACCATTGGGCGGCGGAGGTCGTCCGGACCCGCGCCGCCGGGCCCGTCCCGGACGAAATGGTGAACGACCTCGCGGAATACCGCGAAACAGATCTTGAGACGCTGGACGGCTGGCTCGCCGAAGGCGCCGCCGAATTGGCGGACGCGCTCCGGGACGCCGCCCCCGACACGCCCGTGTGGTCCCCTTCAGAAGATCATTCCGCCGGGTTCTGGGCGCGGCGGATGCTCTATGAGACCGTCGTCCACCGGGCCGACGCCGCGCTGACGATCGGCGCGGAGTTCACGCTCGCCGCCGATCTCGCCGTCGACGCGCTCGACGAATGGATGGGCTACTCGGTGTACGAGGAGGCCACCTCGGAATCCGGCCTCATCGGCCCCGGCCGGACCCTGCATTTCCATGCGACCGACTCGGACGAGGCGGCCGAATGGGTCGTCGACCTGAGCACGGAACCGGCGACCTGGCGGCGCGCCCACGAGAAGTCCGCGGTCGCCGTGCGCGGCGCCCTGACGGACCTGCTCCTTTTCGTCTACCGGCGTCCCGGTCTCCGCGACCGCGTGGACGTCGTCGGCGACGAGGAACTCCTCGACCTGTGGCTGGAGCGGGCCGGATTCTGGCTCGAAGCCGAATAGCGAACGAGAGGAAATGGGAGCGGCCTTCCCCCAGTGTCGCCACTGGGGGAAGGCCCTGGGAGAAACGGCGCCGCGGTCAGGTAGCGCCGTTCACGGGTGCCGGACGGTGGCCCCCGTTATCAGGCTTTCTGCGGTCAGACCTTCTGCCACAGCGCGGGCACGGCGGCCGGGGTCCAGCCGAGCTGGGCCTGGTGGCCCTGGAGGCACCGGTAGGTGGAGCCGTTGTAGGTGACGGTGTCGCCCGCGTTGTAGACCTTGCCCGCGGCCCAGGTGCCGGACGGGTCCGGGTCGCCCGGGTCACCCGGGTCGCCGCCGTTGCCGCCACCGGTGTAGAGGGTGAGGCCGTACGCCGACAGCGCCGGGTTGATGGGCTGGAAGTAGGTCGTGCCGCCGCTGCTGCAGTTGCCGGAGCCGCCGGAGGTCACGCCCTGCGCCTGGGTGCCGGAGATGAACGAGCCGCCCGAGTCGCCGGGCTCGGCGCACACGTTCGTCTGGGTCACCCCGTAGACGGTGCCCTCCTGGTAGGTGACGCTGGTGTTGAGCGCCTGGACGCTCCCGCAGTGCCAGCCGGTCGTGGAACCGGAGCGGCACACCTGCGTACCCGGTTGGGAGACCGTCGAGCCGGTGACGTCCCGGTCCGCGACGGATCCGTAGCCGTTCACCTTCGCGGTCGGGGTCCAGTTGGTGTTCGTCGCGACCCAGGAGTAGTCGTTGCCGGGGAACGTGGACCCCTGGAAACTGCCCTGCTGGACCTGGTTGTAGCCGCTGGTCGTGGTGCCCGGACGGCCGCAGTGCCCGGCGCTGGCGAAGCCCGACTGCGTCCCGCGCTTGACCGGGAAGCCGATCGAGCACCGGCCGGAGCCGTTCATGTAGTAAGCGTCGCCGCCGCGCAGGTCGTAGAACGTGCGCGGCTTGATGTTCGAGCGCTTGACCGTGACGGCGTCGGCACTGAGCCCGGCGGACTTGGCGAAGGCGAGGGCCTTCGCGGGCGTGGCGCTCAGCAGGACGACCTTGTTGGTCTGGACGTCCACGTACCAGACCGGGGCGTGCGACTTCACGCCGCGCTGACTGGCACGATCCAGTTTGGCCTTGGCGGCGTTCAGGTCGGCGAAGCTGTGGCCGACGACCGTCGCCTGGGCGCCCTGGGCGGTGATGGCCGCCACAGCGGAACGGTCCGTTGTGGCGACATGGAGCGTTGCACCGGTCTTGCCGGAGACCCAGCTTCCCGCGTAGCTGCCGGCGAGCTTGAGGCGCAGCTTGCCGGCGGTCACGCCGTTGTCGAACTGGTTGACCAGTGCGCTCTTCGCCTCGGCCGCGGTGAGGCCGAGGTCGCGCTGCATCGCCTGCAGCACGGTGGGCGACACGTTCGCGACCGTGGCCGCGGAGTACGGCGACTGGGCCGGCGCCGCCGGCTTCGCCTGCGCGGTCGCGATGCCCTGGGAGCCGGCCAGGCAGAGCGCACCGGCGGTCAGCACCGCGACGCGCATGCCGCGTCTGTGAGACATGATCTCTCTCCTCGGGGTGGGGGGTGCGGTAAAGGTAGATGCATTCGCATAGGCTGAGAAGACCTTTCCTGGACCGCGTTCTGGCGAGTTGTCGCCGCTGTCCAAAACTCGCCATCGCACCCACTTGCCGAGCGCCGCGGGACGGGCGCAAAATCGTTCGGCTCTGGTGAGTGCGCGGGCGGCGCCGGTCACGAAAGATGCGTCGGCCGGCGCCGTCCGCTCCGGTAGATTTTGCGGATCATGGCGCTCGTCCTCGGCGTACTTGGCCGGTTTGAGACCAGATGAGCTGCGAAGACTTGGCGGCCTTACGCCGTTACTACATAATCCGGTCCATGCTCCCCGGCATCGCTACCAGCGAGAATCCATTCGCGGCTCTGGGCGTCACCGCTCTGCAACAGTCCATTTACACCACGTTGCTCTACCACCCCGGCAGCACATTGAGTGAGCTGGCGGGTCTGACGGAACAACCGCGCTCCCGGCTCGCCGGAATCCTCATGGATCTTGAGGCCCTCGGCATGGTCGACGTCGACGTCTCCCCCGACCCCGCCTACTTCCCCTTCCCGCCGGACGCCGTCGTCGAGACGCTGATACGCAAGCGCGAAACGGAGTTCATCCGCGCGCGCATCGAGGCGAAACGGCTCAGCGGCGACCTGCTGGCCATCGAACAGCGCAGCAACCCCGAGAAACTCGTGGAGATCATCGACGGGTTGGACGCGGTGTCGCAGCGCTGGGAACAGGTGCAGCGCGGCGCGGTCAAGCAGATCAAGGCGATCGACAAACCGCCCTACGCGGTCGATCCAGGAGTGCCGAACGAAATCGAGCGGGAACGGCTCGCGAACGGCATAGAGTATCGCGTCATCTACACTCCGGAAGCGCTCGCGATCCCGGAGCGGCTGGAAATGGCGCGGCACGACTGCGGCATCGGCGAACGCGCCCGCATCCTGGAGAACCCGCCGACCAAGCTCGTCATCGTCGACGACGAACTGGCGCTGATGCCGCTTCGCGGCGACGAACCCGGCGTTACCGCGCTGATCCGTCCGTCGACGCTGCTCGACATTCTCATCAGCGTGTTCAACGCGTGCTGGGAACAGGCCACGCCGTTGCACGCCGACGACGACTCGGGCCCGCAGGACGTCTGGCCCCGCCTGTCGGACGTCGACCGGCACCTGCTCACCCTGCTCGCCGCCGGGCTCAAGGACGAGGCGGTCGCCCGGCACACCGGAATGGGCGCGCGGACGGTCAGCCGCCACGTCGCCCGCCTGCTGCGCACCCTCAACGCGCGCACCCGATTCCAGGCGGGAGTGCACGCCGCGCGGCGCGGGCTGGTCTGACCGGGCCCACCCCTACCTCCCCCTACCACAATCGGAATGACCATTGTTTCCGCAGTTCAATCGTCACTTTCACCAGAAATTAAAGATCATGTGTAGGATGATCACGTAACCGAAGGGACGGAACTCCCCGCAGCGGCGATTCTCTTTGAGAGGGTCTCCGCGTCCCGGTTCTGCGCCCACTCTCCGAATTCTGTCATCGCACAGAAGGGACTTCAGGTGAGGCGCTGGAGAACAGCCCTGATCAGCATGACCACACTCGCCGCGTTGCTCGTTCCCGTTCAGGCGGCGGCCGCCGCCGACCAGGGCGGGAAGCCACGCGACGCCGCGGGGCCCTTCGTCCGGCTCGGCCACAGCAAGACCAAGGCGCCCGCGCGCAAGGCGGCGCTCGTGGACCATTCCGTCACGATTCACGGCATCGACAGGAACGGCACGCAGGTGGCGCCGGTGGCCACCATCGTCGACACCGCGACCGGCACCGAATATCCGCTGAACGTCTCCGGTGACACGCTCACGGGCAGCGTGCCGGCCGGCGACTACAGCCTGACCGGGATCATCGTCACGGGCGACCCGTGGGTCCCCGACAGTCTGGCGCTCTACAGCAACCCGACGCTGTCGGTCGGCGCCGACACCGACATCACCCTGGACGCGCGGACGGCCGCCGAGGTCAAGGCGGTCAGCCCGTCCACGACCGCCACCGAGGTCGACAGCTACGCCCAGATCGTGGAGACCATCGCCGGGCAGGAGATCTCCACGACGCTCAGGGGCAACTCCGATGTCCCGCTGTACGCGTGGCCGTCGGCCAGCACGACTCGCCCGTACCACTTCGTGTACGTGGAGAGCCAGGTCGAACCGCTGACCACACTGCCGTCGCCGCGCGCCTACAACCTGGCGTTCCCGACGAGCGGCCAGATCCCCTCGACGCTGACGTTCACGGCAACGCCGGCGAGCCTGGCCCTGGTGAACACGACGTACGGGTCGCAGGGCGTGGCGTCCACCAGCCCCGGCCCGCACAGCTCGGTCATCGACTTCGACGGCTTCGGCGGCCGGGAACTGGGGCTCACCCACCCGGCCAACGCGCCCAGCACCCAGCGCGTCTACTACACGGCGGCCGGCGTGCACTGGACGGGGAACTACGTGTACACGCTCGGCCAGCAGGTGGCCGAGAACGACTCCGGGCCGCGCACGTACACCGCCGGGAGCACCTACTCCGAGAACTGGAACAAGGCGGCGTTCGGGCCGACCCTCAGGATCGGGCACGGGCAGGGGCTCTTCGTCACCGCGCCGCTGCTGGCCGACGGCTCCGTGCTGGACCACCAGAACCTGGGCGCGCAGTCCTCGACCGGCACCACCGGCTCGCTCACCCTCTACCGCAATGGCGTGCAGGTCGGGACCAGCACCAATCCGCTGGGCAACAATTGGACCGTGCCCCCGCAGGCCGCCAATTACCGGCTCGACCTGGCGATGCAGCGCACGGTCGCCTGGTCGAAGTACGCCACCAAGGTCAACGCCAGTTGGAAGTTCTCGTCCGCTGAGGGATCAACCGATCCATTCGTCGACCAGCACAATGTGCTCCAGCCGCGCGTCGGCGGCAATTTCGACACCAGCGGGCGCGCGCCGTCCGGCACGACCTTCCCGCTGGACGTGAGAGTCCAGCGTCCGCCCGGTGGGACGGCCGTGGCCTCGATCTCGTTGAAGGCGTCCTTCAACGACGGGGTCACCTGGACGACCCTCACGCTCACTCCCAACGGCACCGACCGCTGGACCGCCAACGTCAGCCACCCCGCCGTCAACAATGGCTATGTGGCACTGCGATTCCAGGCGTCCGACAGTTCCGGGAACTCCGTCGACCAGACCGTTACGAGGGCCTACGGCCTGAGCTGACCGCACTCGTCTGAGCGCCTCCCGACCGGGACGGCGGGCCGGAGCCACCGGCCGCGCCGCTCCGGGCCGGGAGGCGTTCGCACGTTCGGCGACGGAAGCTGAATTTCTTTTGCGTACGGCCTCCGAAGCGAACCGGCCGACCCCCGGGCCATTTCCAAAAGATCTATGCAAAGGGCATGAATACAAGTCGGCATATCGACTTACAAACCCGCCCAACCAGATCTGGTTTTGCATTCACCAGAATCTTCCTTTACTCTCCGCCGACTTTGCGGATGCGTAACTGTCCGTGACGCGCGACAGCGACTGGCGCGTCCTTTGCCACTGGGGCGGCATTCCGCCCCAGTGGGACAAGTCGCGCCACTCAACGAGATGAGAGGAGTGATGGGTGAACTACGGAGACGAGCTACGACGAGAGATCATGTCCGACGGCACCACCCCGTTGATCGGGGTGTTCGACATGTTCTCCGCCTCCGTCGCCGCGAGGCACTTCAACGGCATGTTCGTATCGGGGTTCGGGTTCGCCGCGTCGTACTACGGCCTGCCCGACATCGGCTTCATCGCCTGGCCCGACATGGTGGCGTTCGTGCAGCGGCTGCGGCTCGCCTTTCCCGGACGGCACCTGCTAGTGGACATCGACGACGGCTACGTGGACCCGGAGGTCGCCTGCCACGTGGTCGGGCAACTGGAAATGATCGGCGCCTCCGGCGTGATCCTGGAGGACCAGCAGCGGCCGCGGCGCTGCGGGCACGTCGACGGTAAGCGCATCCTGCCCCTGGACGAGTACCTCACCAAGCTCGAAATGGTGCTCGAGACGCGCACCGACCTCGTCGTGGTCGCGCGCACCGACGCCACCGACGAGGAGGAGATCCTCCTCCGGGCGAAGGCGCTGGCGGACACGGCCGCCGACGTCATCCTCGTCGACGGCGTCCGGAGCATCGACCGGATCCGCCAGGTCCGCGAGGTGATCGGCGACAAGCCCCTGCTGTTCAACCAGATCGCGGGCGGCAAGTCGCCGCGCATCTCCCTCCCGGAGCTGGGCGACCTCGGCGTGAAGGTCGCGATCTACAGCACTCCGTGCCTGTTCGCGGCGCAGAGCGCGATGGAGGACGCGGTCGTCGGCCTCAAGCGCGACGACGGCCGGCTGCCCGAGCACACCGAGGGCAGCGTCGGGGTCAGGGAGTCGCTCGCCCTGCTCGAAGGCAACATCAGCCGCAACCACCCCGAGAAGGGACGGGCACTGACCGACTCGCTCGCCTGACGTCCGTCCGGAAAAGCGATACGGCGGCCCCGCCACGAGGAGCAGAGAAAGGCAATGCGCATCATCTCCGCGACATTGGCGCGGCTGCACATCGACCCGTACATCGCGGCGATTCTCTGCTCCGTGGGGATCGCCGCGATGTTCCCGGCCGACGGCGGTTTCGCCGCGGTCCTCGACCATGCCGGAACGGTCGCGATCACGCTGCTGTTCTTCCTGTACGGCGCCCGGCTGCGCACCGCCGAGACGCTGCGCGGGCTCGGCCACTGGCGGCTGCACACGGCGATCTCCGCGGTCACCTTCCTCGTCTTCCCGGCGCTGGCGCTCTTCTGCCTGCCGCTCGTGCCGGGCCTCCTCAGCGAACCCCTCTACCAGGGCGTCGTGTTCCTGTGCGTGCTGCCGTCCACGGTGCAGTCGTCGATCACGCTCACGTCGATCGGGCGCGGCAACGAGGCCGGGGCGATCTGCAGCGCCTCGCTCTCCAACCTGCTCGGCGTCGTGATCACCCCGCTGCTCGCGACGGTGCTGATCTCGGCGGGCGACGGCGGGTTCTCGCTGGAATCCGTCCGCGACATCGCGCTCCGGCTGCTGCTTCCGTTCCTGGTCGGCCAGGCCGCGCAGCGGTGGATCGGCGACGCCGTCCGGGCGCGGCGCCGCGCCCTCTCCCGCTATGACCGCGCGGTGATCCTTCTGATGGTCTACACCGCTTTCAGTCGCGGCGTCATCAACAACGTCTGGGACGGGCTCGCGGCCACCGAGATCGGTGTCCTCGCCATGGTCATCGCGGCGCTGCTGGCCGTGGCGCTCGCGCTCACCGCGCTCATCTCCCGGGTCGGCGGCTTCTCCCGGCCCGACCACGTCACGATGCTCTTCTGCGGTTCCCAGAAGAGCCTGGCCAGCGGGCTGCCGATGGCGACCGTGCTGTTCGCGGACGCCGGCGTCAGCACCGTCGTGCTGCCCCTGATGCTCTACCACCAGCTCCAGCTGCTCGTCTGCTCGTGGCTCGCGCAGCGCTTCGCCGCGACGCCCGAGGCCGCGGAGCCCGCGCCCGCCGCCGCCTGATCTCGGAACCTTCGTTCCACTCGCGGAGTCCAAGGGGATCAACACCAGTCGCAACCCCCTCTGGAGTCCGTGTGTCCGATTCCGGACCGCCCGGGCCCGCTCCCCGATGGTGGACGGGCCGCGGGCGGCAAGCGGCGGCCGGGACGATCGCGCTCGTCCTGGCCGTCTCAGTCGCCGTCGCCGTCGCCGCCTCGCGGGACCGCGCCCCCGAGGGCATCTCCGACGGCCCGCTGCTCACCGCGCCCGCCGGAGCCGACCGCGTCCCCGCCGGACGGGTCGTCACGAAGCTCCCCCGCAACTGCGGGGTGTCGGCCGCGACCGCCGCGCGGCTCGCGCCCGGAGCCGACCGCGACGCCGAGAAGGGCAACGTCTTCCGGCAGGGCGGGCCGGGGAGCTGCATGTGGTACTCCCTGGACGACGGCAAGGCCAAATGCGGATTCTGCGTCGGCGATTTCCGGAACGAGCGCGTCCTCTACGTCGACATCACGCTGTCGACCGGACGCCTCCAGGCGCCGATCACCGAGGCGATGCAGGCGCTGACCCCGGCCGAGCCGAACCGGGCGGCGAACCCCGACCCGCCCGCGCTCGTGGAGGGGCTCGGCGAGGAGGCCACCGCCCGCTACTCGGCGGAGATCGAGACCGAGGGCGCGGTCGTCGACTTCCGGGTGGGCAACGCCGTCGTGTCCGTCCGCTACAAGGGGTGGGACGACGTGCGCGGACGGCGGCGGACGATCCCGGAGAAGACCGCGCTCGACGGCGCCCTCGCCGCGGCCGCCGAGACGGCGAAGAGCATGGGCACCACGGCGCGACCGGTGCTGAGCGCGGTGAAGAACCCGGTCACGCCGCCGCTCCGCACGATCCCCAAACCGTGCGACACGGTCGCGGACCCCACCGTCGACAAGGTCGCGCGCGGCGCGTACCGGCGGCGGGGAAGCGCGACCCTCCTGACGATGGCGGCTCCGGCCGGGATGTCGGTCGACGCCTGCACGTGGAACGCGCGGACGTCCCGCTACTCGGGTGAGGGCCGGACGCGCACGCTCACCGTCTCGCTCGCGGTCGCGGGCGAGCGGTTGCCCGGCCTCGGCGCCTTCAACGCGACGCGGCAGTTCCTCGGCGTCTACCAGAACCAGCGCGCGGGGAAATCCCCCGGGGCTGACGCTTTCACCGGTTTCACACCGCTGACCGGGCCGGGCGAACGCGCCTTCGCAGTGACCAAGGTCCAGCGGAGCGCGTCGGACGGCGACGTCGGCATCGTGATCTTCCAGAAACGCAACGTGCTGGTGGAGGTCGCCTACCGGGGCGCCGACGAGGATGTGCCCCTCACCGGAAAACGGCTGGTCGACAGCGCCTACACGGTCGCCGTCGCGGTGGAGAGGTCGTTGCGATGACGGATTCGCCCACGCGGACGGCCGACACGACCGGCGCCGTCGTCTTCGCCTCCATCGTGACGCTGGTGCTCAGCATCGCCCTGATCTGGGTGATCCCGACGCCGGGGGCGCTCGACCGGCTGCCCGACCCGCCGTCCGGGCCCGACCGCGTCCCGGCCGGGCCGGTCGCGCGGACGTTCCCGAAGGGCTGCGCGATCTCGCCCGGCACCGTCGAACGCCTGGTGGGCGAGCCGCGCATGGTCAAGGACGGCGGCCGGGGAGTGTGCGCGTGGTCGTCGCGGAACGGGGACGACAGGTCGGGACGATACCTGTCGATCAGCTTCGAGCTGTCCCTCGACGCCGGCGCGACCGCGTACCCGAACCTCCTCGCGACCGGCCGGGCGCCGCTGTCGGCGGCGATGAAGTCGTTCGGCGCCCGGTGGTCGGACGTCGCCGTCCAAGGGGTGACCGGCCTGGGCGACGAGGCGGTCCTCCAGGTCTCGCCGTCCAGCGGCGCGACGGTCGTGACGCGGGTGGGGAACGCGAAGGTCGTCGTCCAGTACAGCGCCGGCCGACTGCCGATGCCGGAGGCGGCGGCCCGGGACGGCGCGTTCACCGCCGCCGCCGAGGTCGCGACCGGACTCGGCGCGCGGGGACCCGCCCGTCCGGCGGTCGCGCCCGCCGCGCGGCCCGCCCCGTCGCGGACGATCCCCGACCTGTGCGCCGCGCTGTCCGAGCGGACGCTGCGCGACCTGGTCGGGGACGACGGCGCCGCCGAGGGATCCGAGTCACGGCAGACCGGCCTCGTCGCCGAAGGGGCGAAGCAGCGCGGCTGCTCCTGGCGGACGCTGGACTTCGACCTCCAGGTCGCGGTCGCGGTCGTCCCCGGCGCGGGACCGTTCGACGGGACGCGCCTCGCCGCCCGCGAGTACGCGATCCGGCACATCGACGCGCGGGCCGAGGAGCCGCTGAGCGTCCGCGACCGGAAGTACTTCCATCCCGTGCCCGGTCTCGGCGACGAGGCGTTCGCGGCGCAGATCCCCGGCCTGGTGCCCGGCACGGTCGTCTTCCGGGACGGCGACGTGCTCGTCCGCGTGACCTACGAGGAGTCCGACGAGCGCGAACCGCTCAGCGGCGGCAAGGCCCTGCGCGGCGCCTACGCGGCGGCCCTGGAGATCGCGCGGGCGCTCTCAGCCGAGCATTCCTGAAAGACCCGAGCATTCCTGAAAGACGGGGTGGAGAAGACGGGGCCGCGCCCGCGTCCTGGCTGGACGCGAGCGCGGCCCGGTCATCACGGGGTCAGGGGCACTTCTTCCACGCGAAGTGGTAGATCGTCTTAACGCCGCCGTCGGCGGAGTCGAACGAGATGAAGCTCGTGGTGTTCGGGTCGGACGTTCCCTTGTCGACGCGCAGCTCGGTGTTGATGTTGAAGTTGCGGTCCTCACCGCAGGGCTTCCAGACGAGGGCGCCCACCGGTGTGCTGTCGGTGAACTGCCAGTTGTCGGCGTACTTGCCCTTGATGGTGTGGCTGACCGGCGTGGTCTGGGCCTGGCCCTGGTGGTAGTAGCTAGCGCGCTCCAGACCGGAGGCGCCGTCGGCCAGGTTCGCGTAGCCGCGGTAGTCGGCGCTGGCGATCGCGTAGGTGAAGCCCTGCGGGATGTGCACCGCGAGGCTGAGCTGGCAGTTCTTGCGCAGGTCGGTCGGGTTGGACTTGCCGCCGGCCTGGGCCAGGTAGTCACTGTAGGTGACGGTGAAGGCCGTGTTGTCGGCCGCCGATGCCACGGCGGCGGTGCCGGCCTTGCAGCCCGAGCCGTTGACCGTGAGGACGTCCAGGGTGATCCGGCCGGGAGGCGGCGGGTCGTTCACCGCGGCCTGGGCCATGCCCGTGGTCAGCGCCAGGGCCGAGAGGCATGCCGCCGATGCGGTCACTACTTTACGCACGGTCGTTCTCCTTCAGAGGGGCGAGGGGGTTACACGGGCTAAAGGAGCGTGTCCATGGAATTACACATTCACCGGGGCACCCTCCAATTGACGCAGATCCAGGATCCGAATGGAGGTTAACCAGGGAGCCGACAAGCGTCAATCGTCGGTTTTCAACTCTTTTGAAGCGGAGTGAAATTGACAGGCGAGAAGTCGCCGCGACACTTGAAACAGAAACTCCGGAGCGTGCCGCGTTCCACGGCGGGCCGATCGGTTTGCGCCGTCCCAGCCGGGTAGGCCCAGACGGGAACGGCACTACGGAGAGTGTTCGGGCATCCGGGGGAAACGAAGATGCCGACCGATCGACTGGCGCTGGGTTCGACGCGGGCGCGCTGGCTGCTGGCGGTCACCGTGCTGGGCTCCGGCATCGCGTTCCTGGACAGCACCGTCGTCAACGTCGCGCTGCCCGCGATCGGCCGCGAGCTCGGCGGCGGGCTCGCCGAGCAGCAGTGGGTCCTGGACGGCTACCTGCTGACGCTGAGCGCGCTGCTCCTCGCGGGCGGCGCGGCCGGGGACCGCTACGGCCGCCGCCGCGTCTTCACCGGCGGGCTGGTGCTGTTCACCGTGGCCTCGCTCGGCTGCGGGCTCGCGCCGAGCGCCCACACGCTGATCATCGCCCGGCTGGTGCAGGGGGTCGGCGCGGCGGCGCTGGTGCCGGGCAGCCTGGCGCTGATCGACGCCGGGATCCGCGAGGAGGACCGCGGCCGCGCGGTCGGCCTCTGGGCGGGCATGTCCGGCGTGACCTCGGCGCTCGGCCCGTTCATCGGCGGCTGGCTCGTGGACGCCGTCTCCTGGCGCTGGGTGTTCTTCATCAACCTGCCGCTGGCGGGCGTCGCGCTGGTCATGACGCGGCGCCTGGCCGAGAGCAGCGACCCGACGAGCCGGGAGCGCGGCCGGTTCGACGCCGTCGGCGCGGTCCTGGTGACGCTCGGCCTGGCCGGGGTGATCTACGCGCTGATCGAGGGGCCGAGCCGCGGCTGGCGTCCGACGACGGTCGGCGCGGCCGCCGTGGGCATCGCGGCGCTGATCGCGTTCCCGCTGGTCGAAGCGCGGGTGGCGGCGCCGCTGCTGCCGCCGGGCTTGTTCCGCTCCCGGCAGTTCACCGGCGCCAACCTCACCACCCTCGCGGTGTACGCGGCGATGGGCGGGGCGCTGTTCCTGCTCGCCCTGCAACTCCAGCAGAGCCTCGGCTACTCGGCGCTGGACGCCGGGCTCGCGACCCTGCCGACCACCGTGATCATGCTGCTGGCGTCCCCGCGGATGGGCGCGGTGGCGCAGCGGACCGGCCCCCGGCTGCCGATGACGGCCGGTCCGCTGGTGGCCGGGGCGGGCCTCGCGCTGATGGCGCGCATCGTGCCCGGCGCGGGCTATCCCGAGGCGGTGCTCCCGGCGGTGGTGGTGTTCGGGATCGGGCTGTCGCTCACGGTCGCGCCGCTGACCACGACGGTGCTCGCGTCCGTGGCCGAGCGGCACGTCGGGGTCGCGTCCGGCGTCAACAACGCCATCTCCCGGATGGCCGGGCTGCTCGCGGTCGCGGTGCTGCCGCTCGCCGCCGGGCTCGACGCGGGGGCGGGGCAGCCCCTCGGCCCCGGCTTCCCCCGCGCCATGTACATCGCCGCCGGGGTCGCCGTCCTCGGCGGGCTCGTCGCGCTCGCCACCGTGCGGGCCGCCGCGCCCGTCGAGGCCCACCCGCTGCCGGGCGTCTACCAGGCGTGCCAGCACCCGTGCACCCGCACGTCCGAGCGTCCCGTCGCCGCGAGCGGCGCCGACGGCTCACGGTGAGGCGTGTTCGACGACGCCGGACGTTCCCGGCCGGACGAGGCGGATCAACGCCAGCCGCCGCGCTTTTCGTATGGACCGTGGCATTTTCGTTCGGGTTCTCATTCGGGCTTATGGCGCGGTTTACCTTCTCAGAGGGGCGGGCGGGGCAGCGGCGGCAGCGCCCGCTCCACGGCCTCGCCGATGGCGAGCAGCCGTGCGTCGGACGAGTCGGGTCCGACCAGCTCAAGCCCGATCGGCAGGCCGTCGCGCGACAGCCCGGACGGGATCGACAGGCAGGGAAGCCCCGCGTTGCTCGGCGGGTCCGTGTTGCGGATGTAGGTGAGGAAGGCGTCGACTTCGGCGCCGTTCAGGTCGACCGTTCTGTCTTCTCCGGCGGGCCGGTGCGGGCGCGCGGGCAGCGGCGTCGTCGGCACGACAATGGCGCTGACGTCCTGCTCGGCGAAATAGCCCGCATATGCGGCGCGCAGCGCCGGACGATGCACGACGAGCGCCTTCCGGTACGCGGCGGACGGCACCAGATCTTCCAGGACGGATTCGAGCGATTCCCGAACCTGGGGAATGGCGACCTGGTGGACCATTTCCCGCAGCGTCACGGGCGCGTCGTGCCGATAAAGATAAGCGGACAATTCGCGTCCGACCTCGTAGAGCACCACGGTGAAACCGACCAGTTCGTTGAGCGGCGTCACATCGGGGATGTCGTGCTCGACGAGCACGGCGCCCCGGGCGGCGAGCGTGGAGAGCGCGCTCTCCGTCACGGCGGCGACGTCCGGGTCGAGATCGTCGTAGAAATGGCCGCGCGGGACCCCGAGCCGCAGCCCGGCCAGGTCGGCGGGGCCGGGATCCGCGCTGGTCGGCGCGCAGATCCCGTCGATGAGACGGACGTCCGCCACCGACCTGGCGAGCGGCCCGAGCGTGTCGCGGGTGGACGAGATCGGCACGACGCCGCGTCCGTTGTAGCGTCCGTGGGTCGGCCGGAAGCCGACGCAGCCGCACAGCGCGGCCGGGACGCGGCAGGACCCGCCCGTGTCGCCGCCGAGCGCGGCCGGGACCAGTCCGGCGGCGACGCCCGCCGCCGTGCCGCCGCTGCTCCCGCCCGGAATGCGGTCCTCGGCATAGGGGTTGCGGACGGTGCCGAACGCCGGGCTGTTCCCCGTCATCCCGAACGACAGTTCGCCCGGCGCCTGCTTTCCCATCAGCGTGCCGCCGGCGTCGAGAAGCCGCCGCGCGATGGGCGCGTCCCGTCCCGGCCGCCATTCGCGCAAGGCCGGTGTGCCCGCCGTCGTGGGAAGGTCGGCGGTGTCGATGACGTCCTTGAGCGCGAACGGCAGACCGTGCAGCGGCCCGGCCGGGCGCTTCTCCAGCGACCTCCGGATGAGGTCGGGATCGTGCGAGACATAGGTGTTCAGCCGCGCGAGCCGTTCGGTGCGCTCGATGAGCGCCTCGACGTAGTCGGCGAGCTTCAGCTCGCCTTCGCCGAGCCGCCGGACGGCTTCGGCGGCTGACACCCAGTGCACTTCCTCGGCCACCAGCGTCACCTGGCGCCGGAGCCGAGTACCGCGATCTTCGTCACGATGCGTTCCTTTCCGCGCGACCGGCCGCTACGCCCGCCTTCATTGGAAGACGTCCGAGATGCGGGTGTGGTCCTTCTCGTCCAGCCGGATGTCCATGGCCTCGCGGACGGCGTCCCAGTGGGCGGACGTGCGCGGCGCGACGATCGGCGCGCTGACCGCCGGATGGTCGCGGAGCCAGGCTAGCGCCAGCCCCGAAACGGTGGCCGAGAGGTCCCGCGCGATCTCGCGCAGCGCGGCGACCCTTTCCAGATTCTCCGGCGAATAGAAACCCTTGTAGTAGAGGTCGCCCGCCACGGCGATGCGGCTCCCCGCCTCCGGCGGCGCCCCGTCCAGATACCGCTCGGAGAGCACCCCGCCCGCGAGCGGCGAGAACGGCGTGTATCCGAGCCCCTCGCCCGTCACCAGCGGCAGCAATTCGAGTTCATCAGTGCGGTCCAGGAGGTTCAGCCGGTTCTCGACGGTGACGGGACGGTGGAGCCCCCGCGCGTCCGCCGTGGTCAGGATCTCTTCCAGCTCCGCGCGGTCGACGTTGCTGACGCCGTAGGCGCCGATCGTCCCGGCGTCCTGCGCGGCGGAGAACGCGGTGAGGGTCTCCTCGATCGGCGTGGCCGGATCCTGGATGTGCGAAAGGTACAGGTCGACGCGGCCGAGGCGTTCGACGCTGCGCGCCAGCCGCCGCCGGATGTGCCCGGCCGACAGGTCCCGGCCGCGGGAGCCGTCCGGCCTGCTGACCAGGCCGACCTTCGTCGCGACGACCGCGTCAGCGGGCCGCCGGTCGCGCAGCCAGCTCCCGACGACCTGCTCGCTCTCGCCGCCGCCGTAGGAGTCGGACGTGTCGATCATGTTGATGCCGAGCTCCCACGCCTCGTCGAGCCGCTCGAAGCCCTCCTCGGCGTTCAGCCCGAAGCCGCGCGTGCTCGCGGACGCGCCGACTCCGCCGATGGAGCCCGCGCCGAAAACGAATTCGCTGATCTCGATGCCGGACGCACCGAGCGGAACCTTGCGCATGTCGAACGCCTTTCTCTCAAGGAACGGTTTCAGGCGATGGTCGAAAGCGTCTGGACGGCGGCGGCGTGCGCCCCCGGGGCGGCGGCGAGGAAGTCCGCGCTGTCGAGGCTCCACGGCCGCCCGCGCGTGTCGGTGACGACGCCGCCCGCCTCCGCGACGAGCAGCGCGCCCGCGAGCAGGCCGGACCTGACCTGGCTGAACTGCCAGAACACGTCCATCCGCCCGGCGGCGACCTGGACGAGCTGGAGCGTCGCGGGCACCGACACCCGGATCACCAGAGCGGCGTTGAGCATCGCGGTCACCGACGCCCCGACGCGGGCGAACGTCTCCGCCGACTCGCCGGGCTTGGCCTGCCCGGTGCCGACGAGCGCCGCGTCGAGCCCGGCCTTCGGGGACGGGCGCAGCCGCGTCCCGTTCAGGAAGGCGCCGCCCGACCGGACCGCCACGTAGGTGTCGCCGGCGAGGGGCAGGTGCACCGCGGCGAGGACGGGCTCGTTGTCGCGGACGAGCGTCGCCGTGACGCCCCAGTCCGGCATGCCGTGGACGTGGTTGATGTTGCCCTCGACCGGGTCGGTCACCCACCATTCGCCGTCCGGGAGCGCGCCGCTCTCCAGCTCGTCGTCGACCCAGCCCGCGCCGGGGCGGAGCCGCGTCAGCTCCGGCTTCAGGATCTCCAGCGAGGCGGCGTCGTTGGCGTGGATCCCGGCGACGACCTCGTCCAGTCCGGCGAGGCGCGGTGTGGTCGAGAACAGCTCGGCCATGCGCGCTCCCGCCGCCCGCACGGCCTCCGCGACCTGCTCCGCCAGCGCTCTGTCGCCGGTCGAGGACGGGTCGGTGACGCGATCATCCGACTGCAGGGACATCGTGACTCCTCTCGTAGGTGGACGGCTCGATCGGTGCGGCGAACGCCCGATCGGCCTGTCTCCGACGCTAGGAGTGGGTGACGATTAAGGCCAGTGCATCTTTGCTAGGGCTACATTTACTCTCGTGCACTTGGATCTGAACCTGCTGGTCGCGCTGGACGCGCTGCTGGAGGAGAACAGCGTCGCGGGCGCGGCCGATCGGCTGAACCTGTCCGCCCCGGCCGTCAGCCGGACGCTCGGCCGGATCCGGCGCGCCACCGGCGACCAGATCCTCGTCCGGGCCGGGCGCTCGATGATCCCGACGCCGTACGCGCTGGAGATCCGCGGGGAGGTGCACGAACTCGTCCAGCGGGCGCGCGGGGTGCTCCGTCCCGAACACCACCTCGACCTGGCGAACCTCGACCGGGCGTTCTCCGTGCGGGGCCACGAGGCGATCACGACGGCGATCGCGCCCGCGCTGCTCGCGACCGTCCGGGACGAGGCCCCCGGCGTCGCGGTCAGGCTCCTCGCCGAGGCGAGCGGCGACACCGACGAACTGCGGCACGGCCGCGTCGACCTGGAGATCGGCTCTGCCGAGCCGGACGCGCCGGAGATCAACCACGTGACGATCGGGCACGACCGGCTCGTCGCGGCGGCCCGTCCCGGCCATCCGTGCGCCGAGGCCGGTCTGACCGCGGAGCGGCTCGCCGCGGCCGACCACGTCATCGTGTCGCGGCGCGGACGGCTCCGGGACCCGATCGACATGTCCCTCGACGCGCTCGGCCTGCGCCGCCGCGTCGTCGCGTCGGTGCCGACGAGCACGGCCGCGCTGTACCTGGTGGCGGAGAGCGAGCTGGTCGTCGCGGTGCCCGAGCACATGTGCCGCCCGCTGCTGGCCAGGCTCGGGCTCCGCACCCGGCCGCTGCCGTTCGAGCTGCCGCCCGTCCCGATCATCATGGCGTGGCACCAGCGCCACGACGACGACCGGCCGCACATGTGGCTGCGCGACCGCATTCGCGAGGCGCTCGCCTTTTACGAGCAGACCGCGGGACGGACCTGAGATCGCCTATCAACCACGCCAGAAAGAGGCGGGAAGCGTGTCGATTTCGGCGGCGGCCTTTTCCAGGTCGTCGGCGAACGGCAGCAGGTTCGCCTGCCCGGCCGCGACCATGCGGCGGATGACGGCCGCCTGGCGGCGGGCCCGCCCGGTGACGGCGCCGGCGAAGGCGGCGCGGTCGCCGTCGTAGCCGTAGGCGTCGAGCAGGAGGTGCAGGCGGCGCGACCGGTCCTCGAATTCGGTGAATCCCTGAAAGGCCGCGACGTGCCTGGCATGGAGCGGCACCCAGGTCAGCGCCAGGTGGGCGAGGTCGAATTCGCGCGAGGACGGCCCGGCGGTGTCCCAGTCGACGAACCCGACCAGGCCGCGTCGCTCGTCCCAGACCGCGTTGTAGGGCGAAGCATCGTGATGGCCGATGATCAGTCCGGGCCGCCACGACTGCCCCGCGAGCCAGGTCGCGCCGTCCGGCGGGACGAAGTCCGCCGTGGTGTCGTGCAGTCGGCGCATCCATTCCGCGGCCTGCCGCAGTGCCTGATCGGAATGGGGCCACGCGGGCCAGGGGTGCCGTTCCCCGATGGTGTCGCCGTGCAGGAAGGTCAGGATTTCGCGGCCCCGGTCGTCGAAGCCGAGCACCCGGGGCGCGCCCGCGAATCCGGCCGCCTCCAGGTAGCGCAGGACGGCGTGCACGGCGGGCGTCCAGGGATTGGCCGGACGATGCACCGTGTCACCGATCCGCACACCGCCGACATGCCTGCCGCCCGGCAACGGTCGTTCTTCGTCCATGGAGCCTCCCGACTCGCTCACGGACCCAGTGTGACCGACCGTTCTCGCCACGACAACGGAATAACGCGTCCCGGCACGCGCGGCGAAGTTGAATGTTGAAAAGAGCCGAACGAATCAATATTGACACATTCTTAACTGCAAAATTAATGTTGCGGCAAGCTCCCCGCCCGAAAGGCTCCCGCCGATGAACGACAAGGCGCTCGCGGCGCTCGGCGCCGCGGCTCTCGCCCTGCCCGTCCTCGCGTCCGCGCCCCCGGCGGCCGCGGATCCGCCGCCCAGCGGCGTCACCGTCGAGATAGCGACCATCAACGGCTCCGGCTGCCCGCGCGGGACCGCGGCCGTCGCCATCCTCAATGACAGCGACGATTTCCGCGTCTTCCTGACGACGGAGCCCGCACGGGCCGAGGCGGGCGGCACTTCGTCCCCGACGGAATCCCGGAAACCGTGCCAACTCAATATGAAGGTCCACGTTCCCCAGGGATACACGTACGCGGTGCGGGAGATCGACTACAGCGGCGACGCGCACCTTGAGCCCGGCGCCTCCGCCACTTTGAGTTCGAGCGTCTACTTCCAGGGGACGACTCCCAAGCCGACGGCCAGGACGCTCCGCGGCCCGTACTCCGGCCCCTGGCAATTCAAGATCGGCGAGTCCGAGCCCGTCTTCAGCCCCTGCGGCGAGCAGCGCAACCTGAACTTCCGCACCGAGTTGCAGGTCGACATGGGCGACTCCGACCCGGCCAAGACGAATTTCATCGAGACGGACGGCAAGACCGTCTACCACTTCGCCTGGAAACGCTGCCCGACATCAATGTGACGACAGACTCCCGGATTGGAAGGCCCGTCCATGAAGCACAGCACGGCACTCACGGTCGCCCTCGGCGCGGCTCTCGTCCTGCCCGCCCTGACCGCGACCACCGCCGCGGCCGCATCGGCGCCGGACGGTCTCAGTTTCGAGGTGGCAACCGTCAACGGCAGCGGATGCCCCGCAGGAACGGTGTCGGTCGCCCTCAGCAATGACGACGACGGCGACGACTTCCTCCTCACCGTGCGGACCAGCGCCATGCGCGCCGAGGGCACCGGCGGCTCACCCCAGACGGCTTTCAGAAAGAACTGCCAGATCAGTCTGAAAACCCACGTGCCCGAGGAGAAGACCTTCGCGGTCAGACAGGTCGACTACTACGGCGCCGCGCAACTGGAGCCCGGTGCCTCCGGCACCCTGAAAGAGACCCGCTACTTCCAGGGCATGGCGACTGCTCCCGCCGAGACCAAGACGTTCAGCGGCCCGTACTCCGGCGCTTGGGCACACAGTTCGCAGCGCTTCTCCGACCTCCTCTTCAGACCTTGCGGCGAGGACCGCAACTTCAACATCATTCAGGAGGTACAGGCGGAGAGGGGCACCTCCGACCCGTCCAAGGCGATCTCCACGGGCATCGAGGGCACCGGCAGGACGGTCTACCACCTCGACTTGAAGAACTGCTTCTGGAGATAAGCGTCCTCGCGGCCACGGCAAAAAGGCTCAGAGGGGAATGGTGACCTCGTCTTCGAGGGGCGGGTTGATCTCCTGTTCGCGGTATCCGGTCGCGGCGAAGCAGCGGATGCGGAGCCGGTCCGGGGAGACGTCCACCCGCAGGAAGCTCTTGAACAAAGGCGGGCGGTCGCGCGGCACGCGGTCGACGAGGTAGCGCATCGCGATGCGCCTGGACAGCATGTTCGCGGTCAGGCGCATCCCGAGCCCGGGTTCGGGCGCGTCCATGCTCCACCAGCGCAGCGGCGTCCGCAGTCTGCGCGAGAGATAGACGCCCGCCTGGGCGGCGGGGATCGCCGGGCCACCGGTCCGGCGGAAAGGGAGCGCGCGGCTGAAGAACGCCATGGAGTCTTCACGGAGCGGATAGCAGCGGAATGCCTCTTCGTCCACGACCGTCGTGCGGCGAATGGTGTGCGTGGGAACGGTCAGCGCTCCCCCGCCGCCCGACACGATGTACTGGATGGTGCGGTCGCCCACGCGCACCGGATAGCGCTGGTAATTGTGAATGCTCCCGCCGACCGCCGCGACGAAGTTGCGGGCCGGGTCCCGGACGATCTCGTCGACCGTCCCCCCGCCCTCGATCCGCACCGGCCGGTACGTGTCATCCCCGTAGATCGCGTGGTGGCTGACCAGCAGTTTCGGCTTGTCCCCCGCCGACACCCGGCGGAGCCACTCGGCCTGGTCGCGGTCGATGATCCCGCCGATCCCGGTGTCGATCCCGATGATCCGCAGGGACGGCGTGTCGATCGCCCAGTAGGGTCCCGGCTGCCGCGCCCGCTGCCGGGACGCGCCCCGCAACTGGCGGGCGGCGGCCAGCGCGTCCTCGTCGGCGACCGTCGCGCGCCGCCACAGCAGGCCGCGCAGCCCGGACGGGGTCCCCGCCGCGGGCAGCGGATCGGCCCCGCAGAAGATCCGCATGAAGCCGTTGAGCCCGTCGTACCAGTCGTGGTTGCCGGGCACCGCGTAGATCGGCGCCGGATAGCCCCGGTAGGGCCGGAAGAAGCCGGGCCCGGCGGCGTGCAGCGCGCCCGCGGGCAGCAGCACGTCACCGCAGATGATCATGAAGTCGGTGTCCGCGCCGGTCTTGAGCAGGCCGGGCACGACGGCGTACTGCCCGGCCCCGCCGCCGCCCGTGCTGCCGAGCAGCAGGAAGCCGCCGGCCTCCTTCTCGTGGACGATCATCGCGTCCGGCGCGGCCCCCCGCTCGCGCTGCTCCGCCACCCACCTGCGGCGCAGCCCGTTGGACGGGTCGCCGAACACCTTCGCGATCGCCTCGTTGCGCCGGTGCCAGAACATGGACGGGCCCAGCCAGGACAGCTCGCGGACGTCGTCCCCGGCCAGGTTGCGGAAGACGCCGATCTCGCCGCGCTCCCATGTGCTCTCCGTCCGCGAACTGGACGGGGCGGGAGCGGCCCGGTCGAGCCGCGCGGCCCGCGCCGACGGCATCGGGATCGGCACGCGCCCGCCGCCCGGCACCGCCCGGACCGCCGTGCCGCACAGGACGATCTCGTCCGGCTCGCCGCCCTCCCGCGTCCGCAGCCGGTCCAGGTTGCGCGCCGCCTCCCGGAGCCCGGCGGCGACCGCCGGTTTGAGCGCCTCCTCCGCCCAGAACGACTCGCCCAGGTGGGCGCGGAGGACGCCGAGGTTGTTCAGCGCGGCGGGCGTCCCCTCCACCGCCTCCCAGAACCGGGCGGACGCCTCCTCGTAGCGCCCGTCCTCCATCAGCAGGACGCCGAGGTTGACGGTCGCGGCCAGCAGACCGGCGGCGACGGCGTTCCCGAACCAGGTCTCCGCCTCCTCCCGCCGGTTCGTCTCGGCGAGCAGCAGCGCCAGGTTGTTCATCGCCTCCGCGACTTCCTCGGCGGCGGCGCGGCGGAACAGCACCTCGGCCTCGTCCCGGTCGGTGAGCAGCATGCCGAGGTTGTTCCGCGCCTCCGCGCTGCCGCGCGCGACGCCCAGCCGGTAGAGCCGCTCCGCCTCGCCGGTGTCGCCGCGCAGGGCGTGCAGCAGGCCGAGGCTGTTGGCGCCGTCCCCGTCACCGGCGTCGCACGCCCGGCGGAACAGCGGCTCGGCCTCGGAGACGCGGCCGTCGTCCCAGAGCAGCGACCCGAGCGGGCACAGCAGCTCGCCCCGGTCGGGCCGGACGTCCAGCGCGGCGCGCAGCGCGCGTTCGGCGACGGGCAGCCGGCCCGCCCGGTGCGCGGCGCCCGCGAACGGCAGCGCGTCCTCGGGGGCGAGCAGGTCGCAGACCGCGTCCCAGACCGGCGCCGGCATGTCCTCGTCGGCCGCCTGGACCTGGTCGACGAGGTAGTCGAAGGGCTGGTAGAGGCCGTCGTCGACGCGGTTGAGGCAGGCGGCGACGTCGTCCTCGCGGGTCGTCGCCCATTCCAGCGCGTCGGCGAAGTCGGAATCGCCCGGCCGCGCGTCTTCCGCCGGGACGAAAAGCTCGGACAGCGCCCGCAGCGACGCCTCGCCGAACGCCCCGAGGTGACCGGCGGCCCGCGCGTGCACGGCCGCCGAGACGACCGCCGCGCCGCGGACGTGCTCCCCGTCGCGGCCCCGCTGCCAGCGGTCCAGCGCCGCCGGGCCGCCCGCCAGGTACTCGGCCAGCCGGACGGCCCGGTCGCCCGCCGCGTCCAGGGCGGCGGCGATGCGC
Organism: Actinomadura syzygii; assembly: GCF_008085905.1. GTDB lineage: Bacteria > Actinomycetota > Actinomycetes > Streptosporangiales > Streptosporangiaceae > Spirillospora > Spirillospora syzygii. The sequence continues at coordinate 310,940 of NZ_VSFF01000013.1, forward strand.
TCGTCCCCGCGCAGCCCCTCCGCGTTCGCGCGCTCGGCCGCGGTCAGCTCGGGCCGCACCCGGACCTGGACGAACGCGTTGAGCGCCTGCCGCACCTCCGGGGGCAGCGAGCCCGGCGCCTCCTCCAGCGCCCGGCGCGCCTGCGCCCGCATCGTCGCGACCACCAGGACGCGCGAGCCGCCGTCCGCCGGGTTCGCGAGCCTGTCCAGCGTGGCGCGGTCGAGGCCGCCGCGTCCGAGGTAGGTTTCCAGGTCGTCCAGCCAGATGACCGTGTCCGACAGCCGGACGCCCGCCTCCGCCAGCTCCGCCGGCGACCCCGGCCGGACGGGGACGAGCAGGCGCAGCGGCCCGCGCCGGTCCAGGCGGCGGATCACCTCGAACGCCGCGCGCGTCTTCCCGGCGGCGGACGGGCCGGTGAGCAGCACCATCCGCCGGTCGTGCAGGGCGCGCTCGACCTCGGCGTCCACGTCGCGCGGGACGTAGGCGGCGGCCCGCGTCCCGGTCCGCCCGCGCGCGTCGAGCCGTGCCGGGTCCGGGTAGTCGCGCACCTTCGGCAGGCCGCCCTCGGGGGTGGAGTGCAGCGCGTGCGTCCACAGCGCCTCGCGCCGGGCGCGTCCGGCGGCCCGCCGCTCCTGGGAGCCGCTCTTGAGGACGTCCACCAGGACGTCCTTCAACACGGCGCCGAGGAGCCCGACGACCACCACGGCGAGCGGGTATCCGGCCAGCGCCGGGAGCTTCTCGGCGTAGGTCAGCCCGACCAGCGCGCCGACGGCGAGCACCAGCACCCCACCGGACAGCCAGCGCCGCATGGCGCCCCACCTTCCCGGGCTCGCCCGTCCCTTTTCGAGAAGGATGCCCGCGATGCCGTTACCGGCGAACCAGGTTCGCGTCCGCCGCGACGGCCTGATGTGGCTTGTCCGCGCGCCGGGCTCTCAGCAGACCTTTCCCTTGTGGGCTCCGGCCGGGACGAGCTTCTTGAGGGTGTTCGACTCGGGCATGTTCCCGTAGAGGCGGCACAGGTGCGCCATCTCCCGTCCCGGGTCGGTCTTGGACGCGGAGACGACCAGGTCCCTGGTCTGCCGCGCCATCGCGGCGAGCTGCGCCGACGCGGGGTTCCCCGGAGTCGACAGCAGCAGGCCGACCTGGTCGCCGTCGATCAGCGCGAACCCGTCGCCGCCCAGCGGGAGGAGCGTCTGCCAGGCGTTCGGGACGCTGAGCGGGGCGAGTCGCTTCCCATCGGCGAGCGACCAGCGGGTGACGGGCAGGACGCTCGTCTCCTTGAGGAACTCGTCGGCCTCCTTGAGGGACGAGCCGGTCGGCGGGATGAGCCGCCACCAGGTGTCGTGCAGGACGGTCCCGGTCGGGTCGAACGCCAGCGCGCCGACCGCCTCCGCGACGCCCGCGTCCCTGAGCCGGGTGATCATGCGGCCGGTGGTCATGTCCCAGACGTCGAACAGCGTCACCTTGTCGATCTCCACGACCGCCGCGAGCCGCCGGCCGTCCGCGCTCGTCGCCAGCTTCGCGCCGGTCAGGGCGTCTTCGAGGACGCGGGACGAGCCGTCCGGCGAGATGAGCACCAGCTTGTTCCCGAGCGCCCGCTGGTCGCCGCCGCCGGCGCCGTCCCGGAACTCCAGAAAGTTGATGACGAGCCCGGCCGGGGTGAGGCGGAACAGCGAGACCACGTCGCGCGACGTGACCGGCAGCGGAGCCGGCGGCAGCGCCTTCTTTTCGCCGACGTCCCAGCGCCGCAAGGTCAGCTGGTCCTTGGTCATGACGGCTGCGGCGAGCGTCCGTCCGGTCGGGTCCAGGGAAAGGTGCGTGGCCTGGCTGCCCTGGGGGAAGAGCACTGCCATTTTCGTCTTGTTGCGAGCCATATCGGTGACGACCAGGCAGAACCTTTCCGTCTTGAACGCCTCCATGCTGGCCTTGATCACGCACCGGCCCGAAGCCGGATCCTTGACCGAGGCGAGGTAGGTCGCGGCGGCGTAGCGGCCGTCCGCGCTGACCGTGACCTCGCCCGCGACGGTGCCGCCCTCGTCGGACAGGCGCGTCGGGGTCGCGCGCCCGTTCGCGATGTGCCAGGCCATGGCCTTGTTGTCGGGGGAACGGGCGACCAGCGTCCGCCCGTCGGTGCTGACCTTTCCGGAGAGGTCTCCCCCGGTTTGGCCCTGCCCTTTGAGATTGATCCAGCCGGTCGACGTGTCGGGGATTATCTGGGTGAGCTGGACGGTCTCCCGGTAGAGGCGGTGAACGGCCCTGCGGGTGTCGTCGTTGGCGCGCGTCCGGTAGGCGCGGAGCGTGAGATGCGCGGCCCCGTACGGATCGGACTTCTGCTGCTGCTTGGCGCGTTCGAGAAGGGTCTGCGCGGCATTGTCGGTCAGGCCCCGGCTGACCGGGATCCAGATGATGAGAGCGGCGCCGGTGACGACCGCCATCGCCCCGGCGAGCCGCCGCCGGACGGACCACCGCCGCCGCACGCTCGCCCTGATGTAGGCGTGCTCGTCGGAACTCAGATCGTCGGGATGCCGCCGCTCCTGCCGGAGCGCGTCGGTGAGGTCGGCCCGCGACAGCAGCCGCGACGCGGGCCGTCCGTGCCGCCGCCACAGCGCGATGCGCTGGCGGAGCGCCTCCTGCCAGAGCCGGAACTCGCGCGCCCCGCCGCCGATCTCGCCGAGCCGCCGCCAGTGCGTCACCAGCGCCTCGTGGACGAGTTCCGCGCTCTGCCCGTCCTCGGGCAGGACGACCAGCCGCGACACCGCCAACCGCTGCGCGACGCGCCACTGCTCGGGGGCGAGCTGGTCGCGCGGCGCGGTCCGCCGGGTCATCTCCTGCCGGTCGGGGTCGGGCCGGATCAACTGGATGAGGAGGCGTTCGGCGGACCGCTGCTCGTCCGGGGTCAGCTCGCCCCACAGGCGTTCGGCGAAGCGGTCGAGCCCCTTGCTGACCCCGCCGATCACCGCGTAGGCGTCGTGGGTGAGCAGGCCCCCGGACTGGAGGTCCCACAGTTGCGCGAGGGTGAACTGGAGCAGGGGAAGGCGTCCCGGGCCCACTCCGAGGTCGCGCAGCAGGGTGTCGACGAGTCCGGGCTCGTACTCGACGAGGGGCGTGCGCCGGATCGGCTCGGTGATCGCGGCGCGCAGGCCCGCCGAGGACAGCTCGCCCACGGTGATCGTCCGGTCCCCGGCGACGAACGCGGCCAGGTGCGGGTCGTGCAGGACCGGGGCGAGGTAGTCGGCCCGCAGCGTCAGCAGCAGCGCGAGCGGTGATCCGGGCCGATCCGCGTAGGCGAGGGCCTTCGCGAAGGCGCCGCGCTCCTCCTCGGGCGCGTTCAGCACCTCCTCGAACTGGTCGACGGCCAGGACCAGGCGGTTCGCGTCCAGGTGGGCGAGCAGGGTCGTCAGGAACTCCGGCATGCCGCCGCGTTCCAGGTGGGCGGCCAGCGTGTCGACCTGGTCGAGCCGTTCGGCCGGTTGGGACCGTCCGGGAAGGAGGGCCTGCGCGAGCGCGTGCAGCGGCGTCCGGCCCTGGCCCGGCCGGAACACGACGACCGCCGTGCGCCCGTCCGCGCGCACCTTCGGCGCCACCCCCGCCTGGACGATCGACGACTTCCCGACGCCGGACGGCCCGGTGACGGTCACCACCGGCCGCTCGGCGACGAGCCGCGTGATGCGCTCGACCTCGTCGGACCGGCCGAAGAACGAGGCGGCGTGCTCCGCGTCGAACGGCATCAGGCCCCGGAACGGCGACGGCGGGCGGACGGCCTCCCGCAGCTCCGGCCACGCCTCCAGCAGCGTCGCGGTCGGCACGACGTATCCGCTGCGCACGCGCGACCCGGACCAGGCGGCGACCACCATGCCCACCACGTCGCCGCGCCCGATGTGCCAGACCGGGGTGCCGGAGAATCCGCCCTCGATGGTGAACTGGCTGCCGTCCTCGACGTCGACCTGGAGCCAGCCGTCCGCCTGCGGGCCGCGGAGCACCCCGACGCTCCAGACGCCCCGGTCCTTGCCGTCGGGGAAGCCCAGCATCGCCACGCGCTCGTCGAAGGCGGCCTTGTCGACCAGGGGCGCGACCCGGATCTCGGGCGGCGCGGGCTGGACGAGTCTCAGGACCGCGACGTCCAGCCGCGGGTTCCAGACGGCGACCTCGGCCTGCAGCGGGTCGCGGCCGAGGAACTCGATCCGAAAGCGGCCCTCGGGTCTGGTGCGCGACTCGAACGGAACCCCGGCGGCGCCGTTCACGACATGGGCGGCGGTGATCACGTAGCGGTCATTGACCGGGAATCCGGCCCCGGCCGGCGTCCCGTCCGCGTCGAGGATTCTCGCGACGGATCGCTTCGGCACGGTCGTCTGCACACGAGCAACGATAAATGGTCGTAATGGCGTACGCTGCGGGACGTGACCGCTCTGGAGATCCCATTGGAAGGCGGCGGCCGGCTGGTCGTCGAAGTCGGCGCGTCGGAGCGCGAGGAGATCAGGCCGGTCGGCCGCGCGAGCCGGGTGGCGGAGCAGGCGGGCGCGACGTTGCAGGACGCGCTCGACGGGATCACCCCGGCGGTCGAAAGCATCGCCCGCAAGCTGCGCGCCGTCCAGGACCCGCCCGGCAGAGTGGAAATCACTTTCGGCATCAAGGTGTCCGGTCAGGCCGACTTGATGATCGCGAAGACGACGTCCGAGGCGCATTTCCAGGTGACCGCCGAATGGTCCGGCTCAGCTTGATTCGGTCCGCGCCCTGATCGGTCGGCCGAAAAAACCGGATGAGCTCCGGCGGCGGGACGGCCAGTATGGGGGGATGCTCGTGGATCACTTCCCCCTGGTCGGGTTGCGGCTGCGGACGCCCCGGCTCGAACTGCGGCTGCCGTCGCCCGAGGAACTAGCCGCGCTGGCCGAGGTGGCGGCGGAGGGCGTCCACGATCCGGGGACGATGCCGTTCCTCGTCCCGTGGACCGACCGTCCGGCCGCCGAGGTGGCGCGTAGCGTCATCCAGCGCCACTGGACGAAGCTCGGCGAGTGGACGCCCCAGAACTGGTGCCTTGACCTGGCCGTCTTCCATGAGGGCGCCGCCGTCGGGATGCAGGACGTCAGGGCCCGCGACCTGGCGGTGACCCGCCGGGTGGGCACCGGGTCGTGGCTCGGACGCCGCCACCAGGGCAAGGGGATCGGCACCGAGATGCGGACCGCCGTGCTGGAGCTGGCCTTCGCCGGGCTGGGCGCGGACGAGGCCGAGTCCAGCGCGTTCGCGCACAACGAGGCGTCCCACGGGGTTTCGCGCAAGCTCGGCTACGAACTCAACGGCACCGACCGCCATGCCGTCCGGGGCGCGCTGACCGTCGACCACCGCATGCTCCTGACCCGCGCCGCCTGGGAGCGCCACCGCACCGTCCCCGTCACCATCGAGGGCCTCGACCCGTGCCGGGCCCTTTTCGGGCTCGACCTCGCGTGACACCCCCTCACGGTGCGTGACGGACGAGCGGGGTGCGGACACTGTCGGTGGCGTCGCGTTTAATCGAGGCGTGGACGTTGGAAAGCGCATCGCGGAGCTGACCGCCGAGGTCAAACGGCTGAACGACCTGTACTACGGCACGGGCGACAGTCCCCTGCCCGACGCCGACTACGACGCGTTGAAGGACGAACTGGCCGCGCTGGTCGCGGAGAATCCGGAGCTTGAGCCGTCCGACAGCCCGTTGGGCAGGGTCAACGCGCCCGCCGAGCTGACCGGCCCGACCAGGCGTCACGCGCGTCCGATGCTGTCGCTGGCGAAGGCGACGAGCGAGGAGCAGATCCGCGTGTTCTGCGACCGGTTCGGCGGCCAGGTCTTCCGCGTCTCGGAGAAGCTCGACGGGCTCTCGCTCAGCGTCGTCTACACGGACGGACGACTCGACTACGTCGCCACGCGCGGCACCGGCGCGGTCGGCGAACTGGTCACCGAGAAGGTGCGCCATGTAATCCCCGGCCTGCCGACCGAGATCGACGCGCCCGGACGGATCGAGGTCCGCGGCGAGGCCGTGATGCTGCGCTCGGTCTGGGCCGCCTACAACGAGGCCCATCCCGACCGGACGCTGACCAACCCCCGGTCCGGCGCCGCCGGGACGCTCGTGCTGAAAGACCCCGAGGCGGCCGCCGCGGCCAAGCGGCTGCTGCGGTTCTTCGCGTTCGGCGCCGACCGCGACGGCGTTGCGGTGGACGTCCCCGCCGGTTTCGAGCCGGTCGCCCAGTACGTGTGCGCCACCGGCGACGAGGTGATCGACGCCATCCACGAGATCGGCGGCCGCCGCGACGGGCTGGACTACGACATCGACGGCGCGGTCGTCCGGCTGCACGAACCGGCCGCGTTCGACGCGGCGGGCTTCAACAGCGCCGAGCCGCGCGGGGCGATCGCGTTCAAGTACCCGCCGGAGGAGAAGCTCACGACGCTGCTGTCGGTCGAGTGGCCGGTCGGCAAGATCGGCCGCGTCCCGCCGCGCGCCAAGGTCGCGCCGGTGTTCGTCGGCGGCGTGACCGTGGAGAACGTCACCCTGCACAACCCGCGCCTGATCCGCGAGCGCGACCTGCGGATCGGCGACACGGTCGCGGTCGTGCGGCGCGGCGACGTGATCCCGTTCGCCGGGCGTTCGCTGCCGGAGCGGCGCGACGGGAGCGAGGTCGAGATCGTCCCGCCGACGCACTGCCCGTCGTGCGGGTCGGAACTGGAGGTCCGCGGCACCGGCGAGGAGCGCTGGTGCCTGAACCTCCAGTGCCCGGCGCAGGCGACGCGCCGGTTGATGCACTGGGCCTCGCGGCAGGCGGCCGACATGGAGGGCGTCGGCGACGTCTGGATCGAGAAGCTCGCCGAGGACGGCGTGCTCCGCCGCCGCAGCGACTTCTACGACCTGACGGCCGACCAACTGCTCGGATATGAGCGGATGGGCGAGGTCAGCGCGAAGAACATGGTCGACTCGATCGCGTCGTCCAGGGGCGTCGGGCTGCGGCGGGCGCTGATCGGGCTGGCGATCCCGATGGCGTCCGAGGGCACCGCGAAGCGGCTGTGCCTGGCCGGATACCAGCGCGTCGAGGACGTCGCCGCCGCGACCGCCGACGACCTGGTGGCGATCCGCGACATCGGGCCGAAGGCCGCCGAGAGCATCGTGGCGTTCTTCGCCCGTCCGGAGGTCCAGGAGGAGATCGCGGCGCTGCGCGAACGCGGCGTGAGCCTCGACGTCCTCGACGAGGACCGTCCGGTCGACGCGGCGGCCGCGGGCGATTCGCCGCTCAAGGGGAAGTCGGTCGTCATCACGGGCGCGTTCACCGACCCGCGCTCGGGCGCCAAGATCAGCCGTCCGGACGTGACGCGCCTGGTCGAGCAGGCGGCGGCGACCACCGCGTCGTCGGTCTCGTCCAACACCGACTACCTGCTGACCGGCGACAACGTCGGTGCGGCGAAGACCGCCAAGGCCGAGAAGCTCGGCGTGACGGTCGTCGCCCAAGACGAACTATGGCGCTGGCTGGCCGAGGCCGGGATCGCCTGACGCCGCCACCAGACTAGGAATAGACCTTCGCCGCGATGGCGGCCTTGGCCTCCCGGAAGGAGCGGAGCACCGGCGCATCGAACCCGCCCCGGCTTGGCCGCTCCGGCACCTGCGGGATCTCGGCCAAGGTCCAGCCGCTGCCGCGATCCGCCAGCGAGCGGTGCTTGGTCGAGTAGTAGTCGGCCTTGACCGACACCGCGACCCCGGCCGCACCCGCCGCGGCCGCCAGCAGATGGAAATGGAACCGGGTGGAAATCCAGACCTGCCCTGGACCGGCCGGAAGGCCGTGCTGCCACACCCCGGCGAACGGATAGAACCGCACGTCAGGAAGGTCCGCCTCGATCAGCTCGAAAACCGACCGGTCCACTCCTGGAATTCCCTCGACAATGCCGACCTGGCCGCCCGTCACGCCCCATGCGCGCACGGTCTCCAGCACGAAGGACGCCAATGCGGCCCGGGGCATTTCCAGCAGATCCGACTGGAGGCAGAGCATGATTTCGCGCAACTGCTCCCCAGGCCGCCGGTACAGGTGCGGGCCGATTCCGAAGAACATGTCGTCCCCGGTTTCGGACGCCGCCGTCCCGACCAGGCGGGCGGACGGCTCGTCCCGCACGTCGACGATCTCGAACCGCGACGCCAGCTCACGCACCAGGACCTCCGCGTGATCGGCCACGGGCCACAGCCCCTGACCGGTCATCGCCGCGCGTCCGCCCGACCTCTCCACCGCGCCCACCGCGGCGGCCAATAGCCCGTAGTGCTTCGGCCAGACGCGGTTGACGTAGCCGCCGCCGATGATGTGCACCACCCGCGCCTCGGCGGCCAACTGGATCCCGGCCGCCCACCGGCAGGCCATCGACGGATTGTGCATCGCCTGCCGCACCCACCGGACGACCTCCCACGGCTCGTCCCCCGGCGCCTCCCAGCACAACCGCCAGAAGGTGTCGGTGAACCGCACCCGAGGATGCAACCCGCCCAGCAGAACCTGCGCCGGACCAGGGCTCGGACAGTCCAGCCAGACCTCCGTGTCCGGAGCCCGCTCCGCCAGATACCGCAGCCACATGGCCGCGATCAGCTCGTCCCCGTAATTGGGAAACCCGGTCGTCCCGACGAGATAGAACACAGCCCTCCACCTTTCCACCCGGCGCTGAAGCGCCCGCGCTAAGCGCCCGACAACTCATACCGCACGGGCGGAAGAAATGGTCGGCTAGGCGGCCGGCTTGTCCACGGTGGGCCGCTGGCCCGGGCGGTCGACGATGCCGGAGGCGAGCCGGACCGACTGGCTTTCGACGGTGCCCTTCTTGTAGGTCATGCCCTGGTCGGTGTGGTCCTCGGTGACGAGGGTCCGGTGGCCCCGGTAGGCGAAGGTGGACGGGTCGAGCAGCACCTCCTGGCGCAGCCACCCCTCGGCCGGGAGTGAGAGGGACAGGGCAGGACGGCCCCGGAGGTCCACGGCTTGCTTGTCCAGCGTCACGCCGGGGGTCTTCGCGAGAGCCTGGTAGATGGCCGCCTCCTGAGCCGGGGGCAGGACGCTGTCGGCGAGGACCGAGCCGAGGATCGAGAACTGGCCGGTCTCGCCGCCCCGGCTCGCCTTGCGGGCCCAGGCGAGCAGCGCGTCCGGGTCGCGGGGCAGCTTGGACAGCGTCGCGTAGTCCTGCGGCGGCATCGCCCCGCCGGTCGGGGAGAGCTCCAGCTTGCCCCCCTCCAAGGAGGCCATCATCTTGCCGTCGGCCCGGGTCCAGAGGGAGTCGACGACCTTCTTGGGCCGCGACTCGGAAGTGAAGACCCCCTGCTTCTCCGGGTTCCCGACGCGCCGGTACTCGGTCTGGACGTAGGCCCACTGATCGGGACGGGGAGCGGTGAACGGCCGTCGCCGCGCCTCGAACGCGGCCCGTCCGAGCGCCTGCTCGGCATTGGCCACCGGCCCGGCGAGGAAGGCGGGAACGCCCGGGTTCCGCCTGCCGTTCTCGTCGGCGCCGCCCAGGTTCTGCGCCACGGTCGTCCCACCGGCGATCGCCACCGCGAGACCGCCCGCGACGACCACGCGCGCCGTCCACGTCCGGGCCCTGGTCGGTGAACCGCTGGCCATGATCCGGGCGCGGGCGGCGCGGCCGGTGCCGTCCTGCGCGGAGCCCGCCATGCTCCCGCGCGGGACGGGATTGGCCGGAGCGAGCATCGTGCGGACTTCCTGAATGTCGTCGTTCATATCTACGCGCTCCTTTTCGCCAGCGGGACAAGGACGGGCCGGTCCGAGGTGTCGAGTTCGGCGAGCGCGGCCGAGAGGCGGTGCCGCGCACGATGCAGCCGGACGGAGAACGCGGCCTCCGAGCACCCGGCGACGATCGCCGCCTCCCGGACGCTGAGCTCCTCCCAGCCGATCAGCTGCAGCGCCTCACGGTCGCGGGCGGAGAGGCTCCGCAGGGCCGCGCCGATGCGCTCGTCCTCCACGAGGCGGTGGGACACGTCGGCGACCGGCTCCCGCGTCCCGTCGTGATCTTTCAAACGCCCCCACAGCCGCAGGCGGCGACGGCGGCCCCGCGTCTCGTTCGCCAGGACGTTCCGCGCCACATGCAGCAACCAGGCGAACGGGCGGTCGGCCGGTATGCGCGCCCGGCGCCGCCAGGCGATCAGGAAGGTCTCGGCGGCGACGTCCCGCGCCGTCTCGGGATCAACGCGGCGGGCCGCGTAGCTCAGCACGTCGTCGTAGTAGGCATCCCACAGTTCGGCGAACCCGTCATCAGGCTCTGGCACACCGGCTCCTCTCGGCCGCTTCAGTGTCACAGCGAGATGTCCGGTGCCTCCGAATTCCTTACACCGCGCTTGTCTCCCCTAGGAACTCGCGTAGGGAACGCGGCGGGCGTCCGAGGATGTCGGCCACGGTCGTGGTGGTGCTCGCCCAGCGTCCGTCTCCGATCTGCGCCATGAGTTCGGCCAGGTCACGGGCGGCGGGGGCGGGCATGCCGCGCTTCTCCAGATGGACGGCGGCCTCGTCGACCGGCATGTCCACGTAGCGCACGGTCCGGCCGTAAGCCCGGGTGAGCTCGTCGGCGATCTCGTCGTGCGTGGGCGCGGCCGGGCCGGTGAGCTCGTAGACGGCGTCGTCCCCGATGGGCCGTGTGAGCAGCGCGGCGGCGACCGCCGCGATGTCGCGCGCGTCGATGTAGCCGACGCCGCCCCTGCCGTACGAGCCGAAGATCCGTCCCTCCTCGTCTACGTCGCCCGCGAGGTTCTGCATGAAGCCGACCGGCGCGAGGATCGACCACGGGACTCCCGACGCCTTGAGATGGTCGTCCACCTGCCCGTGCATGCCGAACCCGAGCAGGCTGCTCGACGTCACGCCGCGCACGGAGACGGTCACCACCTGCGCCGCCCCTGCCGCCGCCGCATGGTCGATCACCGCCTTGTGCGCCCGGACGAACCCCGGCCACAGCGCGCTGTTGAGGAAGAGCCGGTCACCCGGCTCGATCGGGACGGTGTCCGGGCGCTCCAGGTCGCCGACCACGTAGTCGCATCCCAGTTCCTCGCCCTGCTCCGCACGCCGTACCAGGGCCCGCGCCGCACCGCCCAGCTCCCCGAGCAGCGCGCGGCCGATCGTGCCCGTCGCGCCCGTCACCACGATCATCAAACAACCCCCTAAGCGGAATGTCACCTTCCGCTTCTATAATAAGCGGAATACTGTCGTCCACTTCAAGGGGAGCTCAATGCGCGCCGACGCCCGCCGCAACCGGGACAGGATTCTGGAGGCGGCACGCGACGCGGTGGCCGAGCGCGGCGCGGACGCGCCGATGGAGCTGATCGCCCGCCGCGCGGGCGTCGGCGTCGGGACGCTCTACCGCCGCTTCCCCGACCGCGGCCTCCTGCTCGCCGCCCTCGCCGAGCAGTACGTCCACGAGCTGACGGACGCCCTCGACCAGGCCGTGGCGGACGAGCCGGACGCGCTGGCGGCCATCCGCGCGTTCATCGTCCACAGCGTGGAGAAGAGCCGCGGCGCCATCGCCGCCGCGCTGGCCGACACCTCCGCGCCGGAGGCGAGGCAGGCGTTGATCCGCCGACTCGACGACCTGGTGCGGCGGGCGCAGGCGGACGGCGCGATGCGTTCGGACGTCGGCACCGGCGACCTCATGGAGCTGCTCAACGTGTTCGCGTGCCACCCGGGCGTCGTCCCGGAGCGCTTCCTCCCCCTCCTCCTCGACGGCCTCGCCGCGACCTGACCAGCGGCGATGCTTCGCTTGACAATATGCAGGTAGTTACCTGCATAATTCAGGGGTGAGCTTGGAAGCCAACGCGATGGACGCCGCCTTCAAGGCGCTGGCCGACCCGACCCGGCGCCTGCTGCTCGACCGGCTGCGCGAGCGCAACGGCCAGACACTGGGCGAGTTGTGCGAGCGCGTGGAGATGGCGCGCCAGTCCTTGACGCAGCATCTCGACGTCCTGGTCGGCGCGAACCTCGTGACCGTGGTCCGGCGCGGGCGGCAACGACTGCACTACCTCAACCCCGCGCCGATCCACGAGATCGAGCAGCGCTGGATAGCGGAGTTCGACAGGCCACGGCTGCAAGCGCTCAGCACCATCCGAAATCAAGCCGAGGAGTACGCCATGACCGAGACAGCCGTCTCAGCGCCGACCTACGTCTACGTCACCTACATCCGTGCGAGCGCCGAGCAGGTGTGGCGCGCGCTGACGGACGCCGACCTGACCGCGCGCTACTGGGGGCACGCGAACGTGTCCGACTGGCAGCCCGGTTCGTCCTGGGAGCACCGGCGCGCCGACGGATCAGAGGCCGTCGACGTCGTCGGCAAGGTGCTCACCGCCGAGCCCCCGTCCCGGCTCGTCATCACCTTCGAGGACGACCTCGACTCCGTGTCGCTGCGGGAGCCGTCGGTGGTCACGTTCCTCGTCGAGCCGCACGAGGACATCGTCCGGCTGACCGTGACCCACGAGAACTTCCCCAACCAGGAGATGTTCAACGGGGTCTCGCGGGGCTGGCCCGCCGTCCTGGCGAACCTGAAGTCCCTGCTCGAAACCGGCGAGGTGCTCCCCCAGGCGCCCTGGAACATGTAGCCGAACGCCCGACCCGATCAGAAGGAAGAACCCCGTGGAATCCGCCGACCTCCAGGTGGCCTACCGTTCGCTGCTCGACGCCGCCGCCACCGTGACCGACGACGGCGGCGCGAGCAGCGTCCCGCCGCCCGGCGAGTGGACCGCCGACCAGATCCTGGCGCACGTCTCGCTCATCACGGCGACCACCATCGCCGCCGCATCCGGTCGATCAGCCCATGCCGCTGCGGGATCTCCTAACGGGCCTCGCCGAAAACGAACTGCCCGGCCACACGCGACAACTCCTGTCCCTGAAATGAACGACTCATTTCAAGAGAGCAGACGGATCGAACCGGCGATCTGGTCCAGCTCTTTGATCTCCTTACCCGGTTTCATGCCGAAGGTGATCCCGCAGAGCTTGTCACCGGGCGCCAGGATCCTGAATTGCACGGCACGCGCGGAGACAGCCATGTTCAACGAGTAGCTGACCTTGACCGCGGGCAATCCGCCGATCCGCAAAGTGCGTGTCTGGATGTCCTCGGCGCCGAGCCGTGCCAGGCCGATCTTCGCCTCGTTCGCCAGCTCATCGGCTCCGATACCCTCGTCCGGAGCGCAGAGACCGCTGATGTTGTTCACGTACTCGCGTTCGGCCCCGGCCGCGTCGACCACGTAGAGCAGGTTCTTGCCCTTGAGCTGGGCCACGCTTCGTTCGATGGCCTCGGCCGAGGCGCCGGGGATTTCCGCCTTCCTCAGCTTCTCGGCGAACTCACCCGACTTGACATCGATGTCGATCCACCCCTTGGGAACGACGATCGAAAGCCCGGCCTCCGGGTTTTCGATCCGGTGCCACCCCGCCGGAACGGTCGCCTTTTCAGCCGTGGGTACCGAACCGCCCGCGTCATCGCCCTCGGCGGAACAAGCAGCCACGACCGCCAGGCCGAACATGCCGACGACGAACGCTACGTGCTTCACTCACAAACCTCTCCAGAACACCCGCGTTCACAGCATGCGGGATGCCGATAATGTCACCACTCCGGTACGCCGCGCTGTGAACGTCGCCGGAGACGGCGAGCAATTCTGTCATTCAGGCCGAGGGCTGGGGAATCTTTTTGATCCCAGCAGCTCACGGCGACGGGCACTTCTCCACTTCCAGGAACGGTAAAGCGCCCCTCCACCACCGAAAACCTGCTGGTCCGGGGCTTGTGCGGGTGGACGCCGGGTACGAAGCGGCCGAGCCGAAGGGGGGACGATGGGCGACCGCGACGACCGTGCCGGGCGCTTGTTCCTGGTGACGGGGGCCAGCGGTTACATCGGCGGACGGCTGGTCCCGGAACTGCTGCGCAGGGGGCACCGCGTGCGGTGCATGGCGCGTTCGGCGCGGCGGCTGCGCGACCACCCGTGGGCCGGGCAGGTGGAGATCGTCGAGGCCGACGCGACGGATCCGGAGTCGACCCGGCTGGCCCTGTCCGGCGTCGACGTCGCCTACTACCTGATCCACGCGATCGGCGGCGGGAGCGGGTTCGCCGAGACCGACCGGCGGGCCGCGCGCACCTTCGCGGGCGCCGCCCGCGACGCCGGTGTGCGGCGGCTGGTCTACCTGGGCGGGATGGACCCGGCCGGGGAACTGTCACCCCACCTGTCGTCCCGCGCCGAAGTCGGCCGGATCATGCTGGACGCCGGAGTGCCCGCGGTCTGGCTGCGCGCCGCGGTGATCACCGGGTCGGGCTCGGCGTCGTTCGAGATGCTCCGCTACCTGACCGAGCGGCTCCCGGTGATGGTCACCCCGCGCTGGGTGCGCACGCGGCTCCAGCCGATCGCGATCCGGGACGTCCTGCACTACCTGGTCGCGGTCGCCGACCTGCCCGCCGACGTCAGCCGGGGCTTCGACATCGGCGGCCCGGACGTGCTCACCTACGCCGACATGATGCACCGCTACGCCGCCGTCGCCGGGCTGAGGCGGCGGCTCATCATCCCGGTCCCCGCACTGAGCCCGGGGCTGTCGAGCCTGTGGGTCGGCGGCGTCACCCCGGTGCCGGGGAGTCTGGCCCGCCCGCTGGTGGAGTCGCTGCGCAACGAGATGGTCTGCCGCGAAGACGACATCGGACGGTACGTCCCGCCACCGCCCGATGGCCCGACCGGGTTCGAACGCGCGGTGTCGCTGGCGCTGCGCCGCGTCCGCGACGCCGACGTGGCCACGCGCTGGTCGTCGGCGAGCGTCCCGGGAGCCCCGAGCGACCCGCTGCCGACCGACCCGGACTGGGCGGGCGGCAGCCTCTACACCGACGAGCGCACCCGCACCGTCAACGCGTCCGCCGAACGTTCGTGGACGGTCATCGAGGGCATCGGCGGCGACCGCGGCTGGTACTCCTTCCCTCTCGCCTGGCGCGTGCGCGGCATCCTGGACCGCCTGGTCGGAGGGGTCGGCCTGCGGCGGGGCCGCCGGGACCCGCACCGGCTGAGGATCGGGGAGACAGTCGACTTCTGGCGCGTGGAGGAGATCGAACCCCCGCGACTCCTGCGCCTGCGCGCCGAGATGCGGCTCCCCGGCCTCGCCTGGCTGGAACTGCGCGTCACAGAACGGGACGACGGCCGCTCCGACTACACCCAGCGGGCGCTGTTCCATCCCCGAGGGCTGACGGGCCACGCCTACTGGTGGGCGTTCAAGCCGTTCCACGACCGGGTCTTCGGCGGAATGTCCCGCGGCATCGCCCGAGCGGCCGAACACGACCGTCCGGCCGGGGCCGTTTACGCGGCCCGCTCCGGGTATCGGCCGGGCATGGACGTGACCCGCTCACGGGAGCTTCTGGGCATCTACCTCAACGATCACCTCGCGGCGGCCGCCGGGGGCGTGGCGCTGGCCCGCCGGGTCGCGCGAGGGCATCGTGACCCGGACCGCGCCTCGGACCCCGCCTCGGAACGAGCCTCGGACAAGGCCGAGCGGCTCGGACGGCTGGCCGACGACGTGGCCGCCGACCGCGGGGCCCTCCTGGAGATCCTGACGTCGCTCGGCCTGCCGGTCCGCCGGTACAAGAGCCTGGCGGTGTCGGTCGCCGAGAAGGCGGGACGCCTCAAGCTCAACGGCGGTCTCGTCCGCCGCTCGCCGCTGAGCGACGTGGTGGAGTTGGAGGCCATGACCCTCGCCGTCCAGGGGAAGCGCGCCGGATGGCGCACCCTCCTCGCCGTCGCCGAGCAGGAGCCCGCGCTCGACACCGAGCGGCTCCGGATGCTCGAGGAGCGCGCGGACGAGCAGCTCGCCATCCTGGAGCGCCTCCGCGCCGACGCCCTCCGCGACACGTTCCAAAAGCCGGGCACCCCGGACCGCGCCGCCGCGCCGCTGAGGTCCTAGCCGGGACGTTCAGCCGCCCGGCGCCGGGCCCTCCGGACGCCGGGACGATCGGGGGTGAGCCGTGCAGACCTTCCTTCCGCACGCGGACTTCGCCGCCACGGCCCGGGTCCTCGACCAGCGCAGGCTCGGCAAGCAGCGCGTCGAGGCGCTGCAGATACTGCGCGGGCTGACGGTCCCCGGCTACGGCTGGCGGAACCATCCGGCCGTGAAGATGTGGACCGGGTACGAGGAGGCGCTCGTCCGCTACGGGCTGGAGATCTGCCGCCATTGGTCCGGCCTCGGGCACCGCGACACGTGCGCCGCCACCCTGAGGTCCGAGCTGGCCGGAGCGGTCGGCGTCGAGCGGCCGCGCGTCCAGGACGGGCTGGCGGACGCCGGTGAGCTGCCGCCCTGGCTGGGCGACGCGGCGCTGCACCGCAGCCACCGCTCCGCGCTGGTCCGGAAGGATCCCGCGTTCTACAGGCCCCTCTTTCCCGGCGTCCCCGACGACCTGCCCTACGTCTGGCCCCGGTCGGACCGCGAACGCGCGGCCGACCCCACCTGACCGGGCCGTCAGCGGTCCTGCGCGGTTCGTCCCGTCCCGCACGGGTATGGCGGAGCGGGTCGCGGCCGGACGGGCAGGTCATGGCCGGACGGGCGCGGGATCACACGGCGAACATCGGGGGACGCTGTGCGGACACGATGGCGGCGGCGGGCGCGGGCGGCCCGCTGGCCCGCGGGCATGGGCATCGCCGGATGGCGGTGGCTGCGGCGCTCCCGGCGGGTCCCGCGGCGCAGGCTCCGGTCGGGCGCGCTGCCCGAGGCCGACCGGTTCCCGCACCACGACGGAGACCGGACGCAGGGTGCGCGGCAGGGGGTCGGCCCCACCTTCCAGCGGCGCTACATCGTCCAGATCACCGGCAGCCCGCTGTCCCCGGGAGAGTTGATCAGTCTGGTCGGCGCCGATCTCAACGCGGCGTCGCCGGTGGAGGTCGCGGTCTTCGAC
Source organism: Actinomadura syzygii (assembly GCF_008085905.1). Taxonomy (GTDB): domain Bacteria; phylum Actinomycetota; class Actinomycetes; order Streptosporangiales; family Streptosporangiaceae; genus Spirillospora; species Spirillospora syzygii. The sequence goes on from NZ_VSFF01000013.1 coordinate 327,809, forward strand.
AAGACCTCGGGAGCCGCCCGGCGGCTGGAGGTCGGGGACGAGTACGTGGTCCACATGCCGGGGCCGTGGAACTGTCCCGTCCGTGTGGTGGAGCAGACGCCGGAGTCGTTCCGGTTCGCCACCCTGCGCGGCCACATGGAGGCCGGTGAGATCGAGTTCCGGGTGGCGGAGGGCCGCGAGGGCGGCCTGGTCTTCATGATCGAGTCATGGGCGCGCAGCGGCGACCGGCTGGCCGAGCTGCTCTACGCGAAGGTGGGCATCGCGAAGGAAATGCAGCTCCACATGTGGTCGCATTTCTGTATGCGGGTCGCCGCACTCTCGGGAGGCCGCGTGGTCGGGGAGATAGAAGTCCAGACGGAACGGAAGGAAGTCCCCGGAACGGAGCGGCGGAGAGGGCCGGTCGGCCGCGCCGTCGAAGCGGTGTTCGTGCGGGGTTTCACGCTGGCCGCACGGCGGCTGCGAGACCGGCCCCTGCATCCGAAGGGCCTTGTCGTCGATGCCGCCTTGCGGCTGCACGGCACGTCCCAACGCTGGGGAGTGCCATTGCTGGACGACCAAGCGGAACTGCATGGCAAAGCGCGGCTCTCCCGCGCGATTGGGCTGCCGTCCGCGCTGCCGGACATCCTCGGTCTGGCGCTGCGATGGACGCTGCCGAACCCCGAGACCGACGACTTGGAAACCGTCGATCTACTGCTGGCCACGTCCGGGCGCACCATTCTCGGCCGCCATGTTCTACGTCCCATGAACCGATGGAGTCCCGCGTTCTACGGCTCGCTGCTGGCATACCGGGTCGGTGACCGCCGCGTCCTGCTGGGCGCGGTCGCTAGGGGAACGCGCCGCGCACCGGCCGACCTCGCGACCCTCGCACGGGCCCTGGACGAGCAACCACTGCTTTTCGACCTGATGGTGGCCACCGAGTACGGCCCGTGGGAGCGATTCGGCGAACTACGGCTCACAGGACCGGCGCACAATGACGAGCGCGAACCGATGCGTTTCAATCCGACCCTGCGCCCCGTCCCCGAACTGCACCCGGCGGGATTGTTCCAGCAGATACGCGGCACCACTTATGCGGCCGTCCAGCAGGCCAGTCCCCCTCACGAGAGCCGCGGCGCCGTTCGCCGGAAGACACGGACCCCGCCGCGCATGCGACGGGAATACGCCGAACTGCACCGCCGCCGCCTCAACTTCGACCCGCGGCAGTACAACATGGACGGGCCCGAGAAGGGCTGGCATGTCGACGACTACCGGCAGCAGTTGCCCCCGGAGCCGCCGGGTCCGCCGATTCCGGGCGGAAGCTGGGAGGTCGCCCGCCGCCTGACCCGGAACTACGAGTACGCCGACCCGACCATCATCAGGCGGATCCTCCGCTCGGGCCCGCCCGCGCCCGGCCGGGACATGCTGCTCGAAGCCCGGTTCTACGGCCTGCCCTTCTACCTCGGACTCCGCGTCGGCGGCGTCGTCGACACGACCATCGAGGAGAACGGACGCCGGGCGAGAGTGTGGGGCTGGAACTACCAGACGCTGGAAGGACACCTCGAACGGGGCCAGATGAGCCAGGAGGTCCGCAAATGGCTCGACACGGGTGAGGTGGAATTCCACATCCACGTCTTCTCGCAGGCCGCGTCCGCGTCCCACCCGGTGGTGCGTCTCGGCTTCCTGCTCTTCGGCCGATACATGCAGTTGAAGTTCTACAAACGCGCATGCCGCCGCATGAAGGCCCTGACGGTTCAGGGCCTATACCGACGCCAAGCCTTCTCAACGGCGGAGGACAGGAAGAGCAAGAGCAACGTCCAGTAGCTCAGGCTCGGAATGGTCACCGCTAGGACCAGCGCGACGGCCAGCAGCCCGGCGGCGGTGACCGAGCCGGTGACGTATTCCGACGGCGGCGGAGCCGTCTTCGACGCCAACTCCGGATTCGCCCGGACGACGAGTACCAGCCCGGTCTGGAACACCACAGCGAGCAGAACCGTGGCGATATAGAACCCCGCCGTGAAACGGTCGTTTCCGTAAACGCCGACCATCTCCGTCGGGAAGGGCAGCACGACGATGGTCAGCAGCCACCCGGCATTGCACATGACCAGAGGCTTGGAACAGGCCCGCACATGCCGGAAGAAGTCGTGGTGCGAGAACCACAACCGGCTGATCACCGCGAAGCTCAGCAGGAAGCTGAAGATCTCCGGCTTGTGCTCGGTGATCACCTCGGTGGCGGTCTGCCCGTCTCGCGCCGCCTGGGGCACCACGTCCACCAGCGGCAGGACGAGCAGCGTGACGGCGATCGCGACGACGGCGTCGGTGAAGAAGACGAGCCGGTCGGGATCCCTCGGGATGGACACCGCGCCAACTCTGCCAGCCGCCACGGCGCCGGGAGGTAAAACCCCCGGAAGCCCCCCGGAACGTTTGGCGACAGTCACCAGGCGATGAGGCCCAGGTCGCTGCGGCGCAGGTCGGGGAGGCGGCGGAAGCGGCCGTCGTCCATGCGGAAGACGGCCCGGTCGTGGCGCGAGCTGACGAGGAGGTGCCTGCCGGTCGCGTCGAGGGTGGCCCGGAAGTCCACCGGCGCCGCGGGCGCGATCTGCCTTTCCGTCATGCGGGCGAGTTCCGGGAAGGACGACCTCTCGGACTCGGGCCTGTCGGACAGGGTCACCTTCATGATCGAGATGGAGCCGAACCTCCCCAGGTCGTCGGTGTTCTGCTGGATTGCCGCGATGGTCCGCCCGTCCGGAGAGGGCCTGAAGGACGAAAGGTCGGGGACGCTGTGCAGGACGACGGGGGCGTGGAAGAGGGTGGTGTCGGTCGTGCCGGTGTCGAGCCGGCGCAGGAGGAAGCCGTCGCGCTCGGGCCTGGGGGTCTCCGGAGCGTTGGTGGCGAGGAAGAGGCTGCGGCCGTCCGCCGCCCATGCCGGGGACTGCACGTAGTCCATCGACTCGGCCGTCTGCGGCGGCAGCCGCCATCCCCGGCTGGTGCCGGACGAGGCTTCGACGACGGTCAGGTCGTCGAAGTCCCCGCAGTCGCCGGGGTCGTAGAAGACGATCGCGACGCGGCCGCCGTCCGCCGTGGCGGCCATCTCGTCCACCTGGGCGTTGTACCTGCCGGGCAGGGCCGTCCTCGTTGCCACGGTCCCGTCTCGGCGCAGGGTCACCTTGTCGATGCGGGTGCGGCAGGGGGCCGTCTCGGCGGCGAGGAAGGCGGTGCGCCGGTCGCCGGAGAGGGCGAGCGCGGCGTAGTGCCCGGTGCGGGCCGGGATGTCGTCGATCAGGCGTCCGGTCCAGGAGTCGAAGACCCCGACGCCGCCCTTCCGGTGGGTCGCCAGGAAGAACGGGGGGCCCTCGTGCGCGCCGAGCGTCTCCGGGCCGCGCAGCACGCCGCGCAGGACGACGGTCACGGCCAGGACCGTGACCACGGTGAGGACGGCGGCGACGGGCACCGTCCACCGTCCCGCCGGGCGGCGGCGACGGGCGCCGACGGGCAGGTTCAGCGGCGGCAGCGACTCGCGCGTCACGTCGCGCGTCTCGGCGGCGGCGGCGTCCTTCAGCAGCCGTTCGACGTTCACGGGGTCTCTCCCAGCATGCGCTCAAGGGCGGTGCGCCCACGGGACGTGTTGGACCGGACGGTGACCCGGCTCACCCGCATGACCTGAGCGGTCTCCTCCTCGGACAGGTCGAGGACGAACCGGAGCACCAGCGTCTCCCGCTGCTTGTGCGGCAGCCGGCGCAGCGCGTCGAGGACCTCCCTGCCCTGCTCCCGGTCCAAAACCCGGCTCTCGGCCGACGCGACGGGCGGGTCCTGGACGCCGGGCAGGCGGCGGCCCCGGCGGCGCAGCACCGACCGGCAGTTGTTGAGCACCGACGACCGCAGATAGGTGAGGGCCTTGTCGGGGTCCTTCAGCCGTCCCCACCGCCGGTACAGGCCGAGGAAGGAGTCCTGGACGACGTCCTCGGCCGTGGGCCTGTCGCCGACCATCACCAGTGCCAGCCTGACCAGGTCCAAGGCGTGCGCTTCGTACAACCGCGTCACCGCCGTCTCGGCGGAGCGCTCCGCTAAGTCCGGCGGGCCGTCCTGGCGGAAGTTGAGGAGGCTCACGGGTAGGAGACGCGGCCGGGCCTCCGATGTTGCACGGGCGGACGATCTTTTTCCGGGGCCTTCTACCGCTGGTACAGCGTCAGCGTGATGCCGGTGACGCGCCAGACGCTCGCCTGCCGGTAGTTCCGCTGGAGGGCGTCGACCTTCGCGCGGTCCTGCGGGACCAGGGACGGCATGCGCCAGGGCCCCTCCAGCAGCCAGACCCGGTTCGTCCCGGCGCTGGTCAGGCGGCGGCCGATCTCCGCCGGGTCGTACTCCTCGCCGCCGAAGTTGCCCGCCTCGGCCGGGGTCCGCCGCATCGTGACGTCGCGCAGCCCGTGGAACTCGTCCGGGTACGCCTCGGCGATGGACCGCCGGTCGGCCGTGATGAAGACGATCGCGTCACCCGGCCGGGACTCCCGCTCGACGATCTGCGCGGCCCCGCGAAGGTTGTCCCACCATTTCTCCGGACGGCGCTGTTCGACGTGCAGCGGCTGCAGCAGGACGGCCATCACGACGAGCGGCGCGAGCCACGTCCGGTAGGGCAGCCGGACGAGCCCCGCCGCGGCCAGCAGCGCCATGGCGGGGAGGCTGCCGATCACATAGCGGTATGTGTAGAACGGGTGGAACTGGGAGACCAGGAGCAGCACCGTCGCGGGCAGCAGCAACCACGGCACGGCCAGCGCCTGCGGGCTGATCGGTCCGCGCGACCGCGCCGTGATCAGTCCCACCGCGATCGCGGCGCCGAGCAGGTACGCCACGATCGGAGGGCCGGTGAACGTCTCGACCAGGAAGCGCACGTCCAGCCATCCAGGGCGGGTCAACCAGTCCAGGGCGTTGCGCTGGGTCACGGCCAGCGCCATCAGCGGGCTCACCGCGACGACCGCTCCGCCCGCGGCGGCCGACCAGGGGCGCAGCATCGTCCTGGTGCGGCGCGTCAGCAGCAGGGTCACCAGGTGGGCGGGCAGGATGAGCAGCGCGAACAGGTGGACCAGCCCCAGCAGCGCGATGCCCGCGCCGTAGGCGGCGTACCGGCGCCGGGAGCCCCGTTCCGCCAGGTCCACGAAAAGCACGGTCAGCCACACGGTGAGCGCCGCGACCAGCGAGTAGGACCGGGCCTCGTGCGCGTAGTGGCTGGCGAACGGAGCCCCGGCGCAGATCAGCCCGGCGATCAGCCCCACCGGCCCGGACATGATCTTGCGGCCGAGGACGGCGATGCCCGCCGCCATGGCCGCGAACGCCGCGATCGACGGGATCCGCAGCGCGAACTCACTGGCCCCGAAGACCTGGATGACACCGTGCATGAACAGGTAGTAGGCGGCGTGGACGGCGTCGATGTGCCGGGCGCACCACAGGATGTCGGGGACCGAGCGGCGGGCGATCTCGGCCGTGATCGCCTCGTCCCGCCACAGCGGCAGCCGCGCGGCGCCCCAGACGCCCATCGCCAGCGCCAGCAGGGCGGGCACCGCGGGAAGGAGCCAGGCCCTCCACCGCTCCCACCCCGCGTCCCCGCCGCGCCCCGCGTCTTCGATCGGCGGATCGGGGCGCTCGACGGTGGCCGGACGTTCCCCCCGCAGAAGATCCAATTGTGAGTTCACGGTAAGAGACGCAATGAGCCCCCCACCCTGTTGCATCCCCTTGACCCCTAATTTCGATCAAGTGCGCGTTGTGTCGGGGCGTCCGGATCGTCGTGCGTCGCTGGAGGGCCAATGACCTGCACGGCTCGTTGTACGGGTTCCCCCGGATACCCCTCCCGTTCTTCACTTGCTGTAATTGATCAGCAACTGACAGCAACGATTGAGGGTTTATGCGATGACCACCTTCAGCTATCGCCGTTGGTCGGGGACGCGCGCCGCGGTCCTGGCGGCGACCGCCGTCATCGGCACCGCCGCCATGACGGCGATCGGCGCGCCCGACGCCCCGGCGGCCAGACGCGACCTCCACGGCTGCACCGACGACCGCGTGTGCGTCTACCCGGGGGCCGAATGGAGCAAGGACCGTCCCGCGATCCATCACTCCGCCACCCGGATAGTCAACCTCGGGGGCTATCGCGGCAGCCACCGCGTCTTCAACAACGCCTACCGCGCGACGGTGCGATTCTGCACCGGCTACAGCGGTCAGGGTTGCGGGGCTCCGATGGGCCCCGGCCACTGGACCGACAGAAACCTCACCTCAATCAATTCACTCGTGATCCAGAGATAGGGGCGGGCCGGGTGACGGCGGCGGGCGCCGACGCGCCGCAAAGGACCTGCAGCGAAGAGGTGTTTCGGTCCTCGCGCGATGACGGCGGACTCCTGCCGACGGGGCTCGGTGCGATACATGTCGGGTATGCGCGAGAGCACTCAGGTCGTCATCATCGGGGCAGGTCCGGCGGGACTGACCCTGGCCAATCTGCTGCGGCGGACAGGCGTCGCATGCGTGGTCCTGGAACGCCAGAGCCGGTCCTATGTGGAGAAGCGGCAGCGCGCGGGCGTGCTCGACCACTCCGCCACGCAGGTCTTCGAGGAATGGGGGCTCGCCGACACCCTCCTCGTCGGCGTGCCGAACGACAGCACGCTGGAGTTCCGCATCGACGGGGAGCCCCACTACCTGGACCTTCCCGCCCTGTCAGGCGGCAGGGCGGGCCGCATCATCCCGCAGCAGTTACTCGTCACGCGGCTCGTCTCCACGTTCCTGGACGCCGGAGGCGACCTGCGTTTCGACGCCGACGAGGTGACCCCGCACGACGTCAACGGCGACCGTCCCAAGGTCACCTACCGGGACCCGGCCGGGACGGTCCACGAGATCGCCTGCGACTACGTCGCCGGATGCGACGGCCACCACGGCGTCAGCCGGGCCGGCGTGCCCGCGACGGCCGTCACCACCTACTCCTTCGACCACGAGATCGGCTGGATCACCGTCCTCGCCGACGCCCCGCCGCCTCGCCACCCGCTCTTCGCGATCAGTTCGCAGGGCTTCGCCGCGCAGTTCCCGCGAGGCCCGGCCGCCAGCCGCTTCTACCTCCAATGCGCGCAGGACGGCACGCCCTCCGACTGGAGCGACGAGCGCGTGTGGCGGCAGTTGCGGCTCCGCCTGGGCGACGAGGCCCTGCCCACCGGGCCGATCACCGAGAAGGCCGTCGTGGAGATGCGCAGCTTCGTCCTCGACCCGATGCGGTACGGCAGGCTCTTCCTCGTCGGGGACGCCGCGCACATCATCACCCCCATGGGCGGCAAGGGGATGAACCTGGCGATCGGCGACGCGAACGTGCTCGCCCACGCGCTTCGCAAAGCCTTGGACGACGGCGATGAAAGCGAACTCCACGACTACTCCGCCGTCCGTCTCAAGAAGGTATGGAACCAGCAAGAATTCTCCCGCTGGCTGACGGAGATGACGCACGACGCCGGAAACGCCACGCAGGCAGGGACATTCCGCCGCCAACTGGCCAGAGCGCGCCTGGACCGCCTGTTCACCTCCCGCCCCGCCGCCCACGCCTTCGCGGACCTGCTGACCGGCGACTGATCCGGCCGACCACCCGGCCGCCGCTTCCCTCATAGCCGGGCAAAAGCCTCTCCCGAAATTGCAAGTCACGCTATTGGGCCGGTCTTAGGGGTATGCGACGCCGAGGCAAGAAATATCGGCGGACCCGGCTCCGCGTTCTCGGAGGGAGGGACACAAATGTCTCAGGCACAGAAGACCGACCCGGCGCACCGGCCGCGGCGGCGCCGCATCGTAGGGGTGCCGCTCGCGGCGGCGGCCCTGGCGGCGGCCTTGCTGGAGGTCGCCGGGTGCGGCGGCGGAGGATCGTCCGCCACCAACCAGGCGGCGACCTCGACGGTCCAGTCCCCGTCCCCGACCCAGACCGGCGCCGCCACCGGGGAGACGATCAAGACGGCGACCGTGGGCAACCTCGGCCAGATCCTGGTCGACGGCGAGGGCCGGACGGTCTACCTGTTCGAGAAGGACAAGGGCACCACCTCGTCCTGCTCGGGGTCGTGCGCGGCGGTGTGGCCGCCGGTCGCCACCTCGGGCCAGCCCAAGGCCGGTTCCGGGGCGGACGCGAAGAAGCTGGGCACCACCCGGCGCAGCGACGGCTCGACCCAGGTCACCTACGGCGGACATCCCATCTACTACTACGCGCCCGACGGCACCGCCCCCGGCAGCGCCAAGGGCCAGGGCCTCAACCAGTTCGGCGCCAAGTGGTACGTGCTCTCGGCGTCCGGGAACAAGGTCCAGTCGAACGGCGGCGGCTCGAACGGCGGCGGCTACTGACATGCGCCGCCGGTGGGCGGCCCGGCTCCGCGGCGCGCTGATCGTCGGCGCGCTGGCGGCGCCGGTCGCCGGATGCGCGATGGCGACGAACTCGCTGCACCCCGGCCGGGCCGAGATCAGCACCGAGCGGGTGTCCTCGCTCGGGCAGATCCTGGTGGACGGCCGGGGCCGCACCCTCTACCTGTTCGTCGCCGACCTGCCGAACCAGTCGAGCTGCGACGGCGCGTGCGCGGCGATCTGGCCGCCCGCGACCTCGGCGGGCCCGCCCACGGCGGCCGGCGCCGCCCAGCAGTCGCAGATCACCACGATCGCCCGTCCCGAGGGACCGCGCCAACTCGTCTACGCGGGACACCCGCTGTACTACTACCAAGCCGACACCGGACGCGGCGACATCCGAGGCCAGGCCCTCACCCAGTTCGGCGCCGAATGGTACGCCGTCTCCCCGCAGGGCCAGCAGGCCGAGGGCGGCACCGGCTCCGGCCAGGGGCTCCGGGCGGGTGATAGCGGTGCGTGACCTACTCCGCTACCTGGCCGCGCTGCTGCTGTTCGGCGTCGGTGCGGTCCACCTGTACGAGTACTTCGCCGACTACTACCGCGTCATCCCGATCATCGGCATCCTGTTCCTGATCAACTTCGCCTCCGCGGTGGCGCTCGGCCTGGCCTTGGCCAGCCCGTTGGGTTCCCTGCCCGGCGTCGCATCAATCCCGATCCTGGGCCGCGCACCCCACGCGCTCATCGCGGCCGGCGCCATCGCGTTCGCCCTCGGCACGATCATCGGCCTGCTGATCACCGAGAACACCACACTGTTCGGATTCCACGAATACGGCTACCGAACAACGATCGCCCTAGCCCTGGGCCTGGAATCAGGCGTCATCATCGTCCTGGCGGCCTACCTGGCCCTCGAATCCCGCCACCCCCACCCCACCCCAGCCCGCCCACCCCGCAGCCTCAGCCCCGAACAATGACAAGCGCAATAGTGCGGGCCCTCCACCATCCCGGCCTACCGCCGCATCTCAACGCACCCGTGACCTCAATATGGTCTTCAGGTTCGTGCGCGGCGGGTGCGTAGGGTGTCTTTCTTGGCCTGGTTTCCGCAGGTGTTCATCGAACACCAGCGGCGGGTGCCCGGTCGGGAGGAGTCCAGGAACAAGGCGTTGCAGTCGTGACCGGCGCACCGGCGGACCCGATCGATGGCCGCCGAGGTGACCAGGTCCAGCGCGTCCCTGGCCATCAGGGCCAGGGACGCGAGCACCGGTTCGTCGGCGTGCCAGCGCAGGCGGCCGGAGGCGTCCAGCCAGGGAGCGGGGACCGGCAGCGCGGCGAGTTCGTTGACGGTCTCGCGTGCCCGCGAGGGACACGACTCGATCCCCGCAGGGGTCACGGCGGCGTCGATCAGCTCGTAGATCGCCTCACGTAGCACGCGCGCGCGGGCGTCTTGGCCGGGTTCACCGGTGGCCTCGCCTACGGCGAACGGGGCGAACTGGACTACCCAGGCCCGCACCGCGGCCAGGTCCGGCAGCTCTTCCTCCGCTCCGGGGGCACCGCGGTGGCGGAGGGTCCGGATGAAGTCCAGGCACAAGCGGCCCGCTCCGCTTCGGAAGACGGGAGCGGGCGTCGCGGCAGTCATGAACAAACACACTACCCGTGGAACCGGTTTAACCGGTACCGTGCGAACCGGTTAAACCGGTTCCGAATGCGAGGTTCTCATGACCAGCGAACATCAAGGGCTCGGCTCCCCCGGCACGGTGCCAGGACGCCGGTTAGTCTTCCTGCTCGCGCTCGCCTGTGGCGTCGGCGTGGCCAACATCTACTTTCCGCAGGCGATCGTCCCGCTCTTCGCCGACGGGCTGAGCGTCTCGCCGGGCAGGGCCGCGACGGTGGTGACCGCAGCCCAGGTCGGCTACGCCACCGGGATCTTCCTGCTGGTGCCGCTGGGCGACCGGCTGATGCACCGGCACCTGATCGTCGTCCTGCTGGCGATCACCGGCCTGGGCCTGCTCGTGGCCGGGACGGCGTCCACGCTGCCCGTGCTGGTGACCGCCAGCGCCCTGACCGGCGCGGCGACCGTCGTCCCGCAGATCCTCATCCCGATGACCGCGGGGCTGGTGCCCGACGACCGGCGAGGGGCGGTGACCGGAACCCTGCTCAGCGGTCTGATCGGCGGAATCCTGCTGGCCCGCACCTTCGGCGGCGGCCTCGGGCAGTGGCTCGGCTGGCGCGCTCCCTACCTGGTCGCGGCGGCGGTGGTGTTCCTGCTCGCGCTGGTCCTGGCGTGCGCGGTGCCCACCACGACTCCGCCATCGCGGGACCGCTATCCGGCACTGCTGGGCGCGCCCCTGCGGCTGATGATCGCCGAACCCGACCTTCGCCGCTCATGTCTGTACCAAGCGCTGATCTTCGCCGGCTTCACCGCCAGTTGGACGAGCCTCGCGCTCCTGGTCACCGGCCCGAAATACGACCTCGGCACCTCCGCCATCGGGCTGATCGCGCTCGTCGGCGCGGCGAGCATGTTCTGCACCCCCATCGCCGGACGCAGCACCGACCGCCGCGGCCCCGACACCGTCAACCTGGTCTGCATGCTGGCCGTCATCGGCGCCGCCGCGCTGCTCACCACCGGATCCCTCGGCAACACCCTCGGCCTGATCGGACTGACCGCGGGAATGCTCATATTGGACGTGGCTGTGCAGTCAGGCCAGGTCGCCAACCAAGCACGAATCTTCGCCCTGCGCCCGGAAGCCCGCAGCAGGCTCAACACCGCCTACATGACCTGCGCGTTCCTCGGGGGCAGCGTCGGCTCCTGGCTCGGCGTACGCGCCTACACCGGCCTCGGCTGGACGGGAGTGTGCCTCCTGGTGAGCATCCTCGCCGGACTCGCTCTTACCCGACATCTCATCGCCTACCGCACACCCGGCCCTCGCCCGGAGCAAACACCCGACGCCGCCCCTATTCGAGGTTGAAGTTCCCGACGGCCACGCCAAACCGGCCGTCGCGCGGACCGAACGCGGCCCGGGGCGTACCGGCCTGCCTCAGTCGGTGCCTTCCTTCACCGGATAGTTGATGACGACCGCACCGCCGGTGGCGTAGTTGGCGACATCGGCGGCCAGCCGTCGGGCTTGCGGCGACGCCTGCGCCGCAGCAAAGGCGGCGGCGTCAGCGAAGTCGCCTTCGAAGACCGCGAAATACGGCGTTTCTCCCGTGGTCGCCGCCACGTCGAAGCTGTAGCGCCACGCGAGCAGGCCGGGCCAATCCATGACCAGTGGAAGGTGGTTTGTCACGTAGTAGTCGCGGAAGTGGTCAGGGTCGGCGGGCTTGGGATAAAGGACCACCAACTTATGCATGACGGCCTCCGCCCAGAGACGCGACCACAACGCCGGGCTCGGTGGCCGCGGCCTTCGCGAAAGCAGTGAGGGCGGACTCGAAATCGGCGGTGTGCGTGAGTTCGACGTCCAGAACTTCGGTCGGTTGAATCGTCATATCCGCAGGTTAAGGCTTGATGTGCGGTCGAGGGAAAGACCGGTACGGGATAGACTCAGAACGGATCGTTATCAATCGGCAGGGAGGGGCACGTGGCCCCGGATACGGTGAGCCTGCGGTACTTCCTGGTGCTGGCGCAGGAGTTGAACTTCACCCGCGCGGCCGCACGGATCGGTATCGCACAGCCCGCACTCAGCGCCCGGATGCGCCGATTGGAAGCGGAACTCGGTACGGCCCTGCTGGTCCGCAACACGCGAAGCGTCGTATTGACCGCGGCCGGTGCGGCTTTGGCGGAGACCGCGCCGCCCGCGCTGGCGGCTCTGGACCGGGCATGGGACACCGCTCGGAGCGCGGGGGCCGGTGAACTGGGCACGCTGCGCATCGGATACAGCCTCAGCACCGGGGCCGAGACGGCACCGGCCCTGGTGGACAGGCTGATCCGCGGCAACAGCGGACTCCAGGTCGGCGCGGTCCCGATGGCGACACCGGAGATCTCCCCCGCGGTCGCCGACGGCCGCATCGACGCCGGGATCACCCGCGGTGAACAGCCGGGCCGTGGCGTACGCCGGTTTCTGCTGCGTCGCGAGCGCGTCGGCGTCCAGCTGGCGCAGCACCATCCGCTGGCCGAACACCCGGAGATCGAGATCGCCGACGCGGCCGCGTATCCGCTGCGCCTCCCGGACCGTGCGGCCAACCCGGTGATCCACGATCAGCTGTCCGCACTGTTCCAAGACACCCGACCGCACCCCCGATTCCACACGCCCGCAGTCTCTTTCGACATGTCCCAGCGCGACCTGCGCGACGGGGCCACCCTCGCCCCGGCCGGAGAAGCCGCGGTCACGACATCACCGGCCGGTCTCACCTGGCGACCGCTGCGGGACGCGCCCAGCCTGACGATCCACCTGGTCCTCCCACGCGAGCCGTCACCACTACACCGCCGCATCCGTGCGGTCGCCAAAACCCTGGCGCACGAGCTGAACTGGCTGCCGGACTGACGCGCAAGAGGTCAAGCGAGACGGATGTCTGCGGTGGCGAGGCCGAAAACCTTGCGCCCGGCAGACTTCGCGGACGTTGTGCTTCTTTGGGAACTCCCAGGCTTTCGTGACCTGACTGTTGGGCTCAACCGGACTGAACACGTCCCTTGTGGTTCGTCTGCATCTGCGCCTTGCAGTGGTCGACGATCGCGTGGATCTCCTTCTCGGCCACGTAGGCGTTCTGGATGCGCATCGGCTTGCTCGCGCCCATCGGCCAGAACAGCGCGTCACCCTGCCCGACGAGCTTCTCCGCGCCCGGCTGGTCGAGGATGACGCGACTGTCGGCTAGCGACGACGTCGCGAACGCCAACCGGGACGGGACGTTGGCCCTGATCAGCCCGGTGATCACGTCCACCGACGGCCGCTGGGTGGCCAGCACCAGATGGATGCCGGCGGCGCGGGCGAGCTGGGTGAGCCGCACGACCGAATCCTCCACCTCGCGCGGCGCGACCATCATCAGATCGGCCAGCTCGTCCACGATGACCAGCATGTACGGGTAGGGCGCATACACGCGCTCGCTGCCCGGCGGCGCGGTGGGCCTGCCCGCCTTCACCGCCTTGTTGAAGTCGTCGATGTGCCGGAACCCGGTCGCGGCCAGATCGTCGTAGCGGCGGTCCATCTCCTCCACGACCCATTCGAGGGCCTCGGCGGCCTTCTTCGGGTTGGTGATGATCGGGGTGATCAGGTGCGGGATGCCCTGGTACATCATCAGCTCGACCCGCTTGGGGTCGACGAGGATCATCCGTACCTCGTCCGGGGTGGCGCGCATCAGGACCGAGGTGATGAGCCCGTTGATGCACGTCGACTTGCCCGCGCCGGTCGCGCCCGCGATAAGGATGTGCGGCATCTTCGCCAGGTTCGCCACCACCGTGCGGCCCTCAACGTCCTTGCCGAGCCCCACCACCATCGGATGGTGCTCGTTGGTCGCGGCGGACGAGCGCAGCACATCGCCGAGACTGACGATGTCCTTGTCGACATTGGGGACCTCCACCCCGATCGCCGACTTGCCCGGGACCGGGGAGATGATGCGCACATCAGCACTCTTCACCGCATAAGCGATGCTCCTGGTCAGCGCGGTGAACTCCTCGACCTTCACGGCCGGGCCGAGCTCGATCTCGTAGCGGGTGATCGTCGGACCCCGAGTGAATCCGGTGACATCAGCATCGATGTTGAACCGCTCGAACACCGCCCGCAACGCACTCACCACGGTGTCGTTGTCCCTGGTGCGCGGCTTGGTGACACTGCCTGGACGCAGCACCGACAGGTCCGGCAGGACGTACCGGACGGTCACCGGCGAGATCAGCCGCCCAATACGTCGCAATTCGCGTGCTACGGCGGCAGCGTCGGCAGGGCGGTCTTCGGGGGTCTTGGCGAGCAGGGCCAGCACGAGCGCGTCCAGATCAGCGGGGGTGTCGGGCCGCAGCGCGCGTGGGGAAGGGGCGGGTCTGGCCAGGTGCTGGGCGACGATGGCCTGCAGATCGTCGCCGGGGAAGACGTACCGGCCGGTGAGCATGTGGAACAAGGTGCAGCCGAAGGCGTAAAGGTCGGCCCGCCCGTCCAGAGATTTGCCGGCGGCCTGCTCGGGGGCCATATAAGCGAAAGTGCCCATTCGGACGCCTGTCGCAGATAGTCCCGCAGTGGCGCCCTGCAGTCTGGCGATGCCGAAATCGCAGATCTTCACCTGTCCGCTTGGCAACAGCATCAGATTGGCCGGTTTGATATCGCGATGCACAACCCCGGCCGCGTGCGCGGCCGCCAGCCCTTCGGCCACCTGGGCCCCGTAGTCCAGTATCCGCTCGATGGGCAGACCGCCGGGTTGCCCTTTCAGAATCTCGCGCAGGTCCTGACCGGTCAGCAACTCCAGCACAAGGAACGGGCGCCCGTCTTCCTCGCCGACGTCGAAGACCGCGGCGATGGCCGGGTGGGACAGGCGGGCGGCCGCCCGACCCTCGCGGCGGAACCTGCCCATCGCCTGGACCATTTCGCTCTCATCGCGCCAGTTGGGCAGCAGCACTTTCAACGCGACAGGACGCTCCAGCGACAAGTCGAGCCCGCGCCATACCTCTCCCATGCCGCCGCGCCCCAGCAACGTCTCCAAGCGGTACCGGCCCGCCAATTCCAGTCCTGGCCGCACTATCCCGCCCTCGCCCCGTCCACCGCCCCAACTGAACGGCTCCCACCAACCCTAGGACATTTCACCGGCCGCCCCCTGGGGCCGCTCCGTCGCCGGGCCGCGCGGCGCTGGTGGCCGCTAATCGGACGGAAAGCGGCGGGTGAACGGTCTGCGATATGGACGGCGTCCGTTCGTACCTTCCTGGCATCGGACGGCGGGCCGGACGCCTCGGGGCGGACGTCCGCCGACCCGCCGGGAGGACCCGGCGGGGATCATGGAAGGGGCTGGAGCGATGACCAAGACCGAGACCCAGGACCGGCCGAGGCGGCGGGGGCGCCGCGCCGCCACCGGGCTGGCGCTGGCCGGCGCGGCCACACTGGCCGCGCTGGCCGTGCCCGCCGCGGCGTTCGCCGGCGGCGGTTCGATCTCCAACACCACGCTGCGTCCGGGCGACGAGGCGTGCGTGGCGGCGCACGCCGTCAGCTCGGTGAGCGCCTCGGGCAGCGCCAACGCGCCCGGCCTGAAGTTCAAGATCATCGGCCAGAGCGGCGCCGTGGTGACGGGCTCCGGCTCGCCCGGCCCGGTGACGTCCTGGGGGGCGCAGACCCAGGTGGGCTGGTACAACTGGCAGGGAGAGGGCGACTACACCGCGTGCGCTAAGAACAACGGCACGTCCAACGTGCGTCTGAACCTGCTCGTCCTCAACACGGTCTGAGCATGCCGCGCGGGCCCGTCCGCCCGGACGGGCCCGCGCCGCAGTGAGGCTGACCTCCCTGCCAGGTAAGGCGGGATGCCGGAAAGATGGGGGATGTCCCGGGTGTCGTGGTCAAGGGGGCACCGCGCATGGCCCAGCGACTCGCCGACCGGCTCGCCACCGCCCGCCGCCGTGGCTTCGTCGGACGGCAGGACGAACTCGCGCGGTTCCGGTCGTCCCTTGAGAACGAGGACGCCCCACGCGTGGTGTTCGTCCACGGGCCCGGCGGTGTGGGCAAGACGGCGTTACTGCACCAGTTCGGATGGCTGGGCGAACGGCAGGGCCGCCGCTGCGTGTGGCTGGACGGCCGGGAACTCGCCCCGGTGGCGTCCGCCGTGGTCGCCGCCCTCGGCGCCCAGATCCGCGGCGGACCGGACGAGGACGAAGACCCCCTCACCGCGATCGGAGAGGTCCCGGACTTACTGCTCCTCATCGACACCCTGGAGGCGCTCGCGCCGCTGGACCGCTGGCTGCGCGAAGAACTGATCCCCCGCTTACCGGACGACGCGCTGGCCGTCCTGTCCGGACGGGAGCGGCCGTCCCTCGGTTGGCGCGCGGACCCCGGCTGGCGGGAACTGCTGGAGACCATGCCGCTGGACAACCTCGGCCCGGCCGACGGACGCCGGATGCTGGCCGCACGCGGATTCCCCGACGCCGACAGCGACACCGCGCTCGCCTTCACGCGGGGCCACCCCCTCGCCCTGGCCCTGGTGGCCGACGCCCGCGTCCAGCGCCGCTCCACCGTCGCGCCGACCACGCCCGACGTCATCGCGGCACTGCTCAGAAGCTTCGTGGACACCGTCCCATCCCCCGACCACCGGGCGGCGCTGGAAGCCTGCGCCCAGGTCTTCGGGCTGACCGAACCGCTGCTGGCCGCCATGCTCGACCGGTCCTCCGCCGCCCCGCTGTTCGAATGGCTCCGCGGCCTGTCGATCATCGAGTACGGCCCGCGCGGGCTCTACCCGCACGACCTCGTCCGCGAGGTCCTGGCCGCGGAGGCGCGCTGGCGCAACCCCGACGGCCACGCGGCCGTCCAGCGCAGGGCCGCCGCCTACTACCGCGCCCAGTTCCAGCGGGCCGGTGGCGCCGCGCAGCAGGACCTGCTGCTGGACTTCGCGTACCTGCACCGCGACAGTTCCGTCCTGAAGCCCTTCCTGGGAAAGATGGGGCCGGGCGGAACCGACGCCGACACCTTGCAGGCGACGACGGCGACGGAAAAGGACCGTCCGATACTGCGGTCCTGGGTGCTGGCGCACGAGGGACCCGCGTCCGCCGACCTGTTCGACCACTGGACGGCGCGCCAGCCTCAAGGCTTCCTGGTGGTCCGCGACGAGGAGGGCGCGCCGGTCGGCTTCTCGCTCCAACTGGCGATCGAGGAGATGGACGACGGCGACCGGAGAGCCGACCCCCTCGCGGCCGAGGCCACCGCGCACCTGAACCGCAGCGGCGGGCTGAGCGGACCGGAGACCGCCCGGCTCGTCCGCTTCTGGATGGACCGGGACGCCTACCAGGACATCTCCCGCGTCCAGACCTTCATCACCTTGCAGTTCTCCCGGGCGTACCTGTCGATACCCTTCCTGGCCTGGACCTTCCTCACCTTCCGCGACCCGGACTTCTGGGCGGACGGCTGCGGCCACCTGGACTACCACCGGATCCCGTCCGCCGACGTCGAGGTCGGCGGCCACCGCTACGGCGTGTACGGCCACGACTGGCGCAGCGTGCCGCCCCTCGCCTGGCTGTCACGGATGGCGGACCGCGAGGCCAGACCACCGTCACCGCCGGGCCAGCCGCCCCTGGAAAGACCGGAGTTCGCCGAAGCCGTCCGGACCGCGCTGCGCGACCTCGGCAGGGCGGACGGCCTGCGCGACTCCGCCCTCCTGCGGACGGGCCTGGCGAACCCCGCGAACGGGACCGACCGTCCAGCCGCCCTCCGCGACGCGATCCACGAGGGCGCCGCCCTCCTGGAGACGTCCCCCCGCGACCGGCGGGCCTTCCGCGCATTGCACCACACCTACCTGCGGCCTGCCGGAACCCAGCAGTTGGCGGCCGAACTCCTCGGCCTCCCGATGACGACGTACCGCCGCCACCTGGCCGCAGGCATCGAACGCCTGACGGACATCCTCTGGCAAAAAGAACTCGACACCCGCCACTGACGCGGCCGCTGATGTAAGCCTCCAGGTCGGCGACGACTAAGGTCCCCCGAGTCATCCGACAGTCAGTGACCAACACCCTGGGCTGAACCGGGGCAGTGGTCTGCACGGCCTTCGTCCAGTTGCGCCGATGTGCCCGCTCTCGACAAGTTCACGAAGGGGCGCTCGTGGGTGCGGGTCATCTGGTTTGAGGCGGTTCCCAGGTGGGTGGGAGGCCGAATCTGGCGAGCAGGTCGGGGCCGCCTCCGAAGACGGTGATGCGGGCGATGCCGTGGGGTGTTGTGGTGAGGACGCCGAGGCCGAACGCGCGGTGGGTTCCGTCGGTGTCGCGTAGGTAGGCGGCGACTGCGGGCTGGCCGTTGGCGAAGGTGGGGGTCATCTGCCAGTCGCCGGGCGATCCGCTCACCTGGGCGAGGTAGGGCAGGCAGGTCGCGATGCCGGAGAACCAGGTGCGGCTGCCGACCATCTCGATGGCGGCGTCGGCGCGCAGGGCTCGTTCCAGCGCTTGGGTGTCGGCGTTCTGGAAGCCGACGATGTACTGCTCCAGCAGTGCGCGGGCGCGCGGAGCGGTGGGGTCGGTGAGTCGCTCGCGTTCGGGAGCGGCCTCGTCGAGACGGGCGCGGGCCCGTTGCAGCGCGCTTTTGACCGCCGGGATCGTGGTGTCGAGCATGGCCGCGACCTGGGCGGCGGGGAAGCCCAGCACTTCACGCAGGAGCAGCACGGCACGCTGCCGGGGCGGCAGGTACTGCAGTGCGGCGATGAGCGCGAGCCGCAGGTGCTCGCGGGCGGCGACGATCGCGGCGGGGTCGTCCTC
Source organism: Actinomadura syzygii (assembly GCF_008085905.1). Classification (GTDB taxonomy): domain Bacteria; phylum Actinomycetota; class Actinomycetes; order Streptosporangiales; family Streptosporangiaceae; genus Spirillospora; species Spirillospora syzygii. Next base: position 346,458 of record NZ_VSFF01000013.1, read on the forward strand.
CTGCGGGGTGACCAGCGCGTCCGGGATCGGCTGTAGCCACGCCACGTCCGGGTCCGCCCCGTGTTCAGGGAGGACGCCGGGGTCGTCGGCCGGAGCCCCGAGGCCGGACGGCAACGCCCGCCTGCCGCGGTCGCGCAGTGCGGTCAGGCAGGCGTTGGTGGCGATGCGGTACAGCCAGACCCGCAGCGATGACCGTCCCTCGAAGGTGCCGTAGGAGCGCCAGGCCCGCAGATAGGTCTCCTGGACGAGGTCTTCGGCTTCGTCGAGCGATCCGAGCATCCGGTAGCAGTGCGCCAGCAGTTCGCGCCGGAACGGCTCGGTGCTGCGGGCGAACTCGTGCTCGTCGGGCACCCGACCCTCCTCTTCCCTTCTTGGCTATGAGCTGGTCACAATCCGAGTCGGGGGCCTACCCATCCGGCCATCCTGCCGATCGCGTCGTCGGCCTCCGGCGCCCTGCCCGCGGCCATCTGGAAGGTGTGCTGCATACCGGGAAAGACGTCCAACCGGACGTCAACGCCGGCCTTGCGGGCGTGCTCGTCGAGCATGCGGGCGTCGTCCAGCAGCGTCTCGTCTCCTCCCACCTGAATGTAGATCGGTCCGAGGCCCGCCAGATCGGCGTGCAGCGGGCTCGCCAGCGGGTCACGGGGATCACCGCCCTCGCCCAGGAACGTGGCCGCGAGCATCCGCACGGTCTCGGAGTAGAAGAACGGGTCCTTGTCCTGATTGGTCTGGTAGGACTCCCCGGCGACCTCCATGTCCGTCCACGGTGAGAACGGCATCGCGGCGGCGGGCAGCGGCAGTCCTCGCTCCCGCGCCCGGAGCTGAGCGGTGATCGCCAGCAAGCCGCCGGAGGAATCGCCGGTGAAGGCGATGTGGGCGGGATCGATTCCCTGGTCGAGCAGCCACCGGTAGGCGTCGGTCGCGTCGTCCACCTGCGCCGGATGGATGTGGGCGGGGGCCAGGCGGTAGTCGACGATCAGCGCACGCACCCCGGCCGCCTTGGCGAGATGGCCGAACATCTTGCGATGCGTGTAGATCGAGCCGCCGACGAAGCCGCCGCCGTGCAGGCACAACAGCACCCGATCCTGGACGCAATGTCGGGGCACCAGCCACATCGCGGGCAGGCCGCCCGCGTCGACCTCGATGTAGTCCACTCCACGCGGTTCGGCGGTGAGATCGCCCCAAGACTCATTGTCGGGGTGCTCGGCGTCCGGACGGATCATCGCCAGCCGTGCCGCCGTCCAGTGCCGCCTGACCGCTTCGGACTGCTTGCTCGCCATCGAATCTCCTCCGTTCACGCCGCACAGTTGTGAAAGGCTTCGACGCGCCAGGCGCCGTCCCACCGGGACAGCACCCAGGTCTCCAGCGACCGGCTCGCAGGATCCGGCTCGGCCGCACCGGACGGAACCACGGCCCCCTTGCTGAACACCAGGGCGGCGTCAGCGCCGACGAACCGGACGTTCTGTACCTCGTGGACGGCCTTCGTCCCTTTGAGTTCACCGGCGAAGACGGATGCCATGGTGGCGCGGATCGCCTCGCGGTCGGGCAGGTACGCCCCTGGCAGGGTCGCCGTAGCCGCCTCGGCGTACGGCGCCACGAAGGCGTCCGCGTCGTTGGCGGCCCACGCGGCGTAGACCTCATCCAGCACCGCGAGCACCTGACGTTCCTCGGTCATGATGACCCTCTTCCGTTCTCGGGACGTGCCTTCACCCATGCAGACCACCGTCCGCCGAAAAGGAATCGCTCACGCAAGAGACTCAGAATCGCTCGTTCCTGAGAAACGACCCCGCGACCGACCCGAGACCCCGAATCCGGGATTTGCAGGAGCCTGGCTTTCGGGAGGGTCGTGCGCTAGGACTCGTCGGGGTAGGGCTTCATGAGCAGGGCGTACTCCTCTGGCTCCATAAGCGGCTCGCCGGTCTCCCGGTCGCGCGGAATGCCCTCGTAGGGATCGGGCTCTGACTCCACGCCCCATTCGTACAGTGCCTGGGACAGCTCCTCCCAGAACTCCAGCGTCAGGTCGTTGGCGGAGGGGTCGGGTCCCGCCAGTTCGATGGCGCCGACGATCCCGTCCCAGATCCGGCTTGCGACCGCGCCGGCTACGACTTGCTCGTCCGATCTGTCGAGGACGAGCGGCCGCAGGAGCACGGCGATCGCCAGAGCGACGGCGGCTTCCTCGTCGTCGGACCGCTCGACCAAACCGGCCACTTGCAACATGCTTTGCCGCGCGGACTCCGGGCTCATAGGCATGGCCTTCACTGTGCGGTCGTGGCCTTGCCGGGGCAAGCCGTTCGGTGAAACATGGGCGGCGATACGCCGGGCCGCGTGGAGCACCGGCCGTGGTTGTCGGCGTTCATCCGCGCCCCAGGCCAGGCCCGTGGAGAAGACGACCATGGCCCTGTCCCCGGTGACCGGTCCGCAGATCGCCCACGCCGCGCCGCGATCCCCGACTACTTCTTTCGCCGTGGGTCAGGAGGTGCTGATCAGGTGAAGGAGCACGGCCAGGCCCGCTCTGCGCACGTCGCGAGCGCCGCCGCCCCGGGCCCTCCGCCTGGCGTGCTCGCCCGCCTTGCTTGTCATCGGCCGGTCCGGACGAGCTCGAAGGCGTGGGCGGCCTCCGCCCAGGTCCGGTCGAGGTCGGAGCCCGGCGGGTAGCGTCCGTCCAGTTCCAGGATCGTGATGCCGTGCGCGGTCGAGAAGAGTGCCTGCGCGGTGTACGGCTCGCCCATCACGAGGAAGAACGGGGTGCCCGCCCAGTCCTCCAGGCCTGGCGCGAGACTTGCCCGGTCCAGCGGGCCCTGCGTCGCGAGCCGGTACAGGTGCGGGCCGGCCAGAGCCGCGGCGCGGTAGGCCCGCAGCAGCGCCGACACCGGCTCAGGCTCCTCGACGGCCCGGTACAGCTCGGTGCCGAGCTCGGCCATGCCCAGCTCGATCAGCGCCGATTCGACGGCGGCCTTGTTCGTGAAGTGCTTGTAGAGCGAGGGCGCGCGGATGTTCAGTCGCGCGGCCAGGGCTCGCATCGTGAGGGCGTCGCGGCCCTCCTCTTCGAGCAGTTCCCGCGCGACCGAGACGATCTGGGTCGCGCGGGAGCTCAGGACGCTGAGTTCAGGCCGGCCGCTCACAGTGAGATCTTCTCTCAGTGCGCTGCCTCGACGCGCTTTTTGAGCGCGGCGTTCATGGCGGCGAAGTTGTCCTGGACGTCGATCGCACTGCCGGCGAAGGGCACCAGGAAGCCGGTGAAGTTCTCCCCCTGGGTCAGCTTGACGCGCCCAGGGCCCGTCTCCTCGATGAGGAAGTAGTGCTCGCCGTCGACCACGCCCGGGACGCCGAACCGGCCGATCCAGCGCAGTTCGTGCCCGGGGTCGGCGACCAGGACGGTCGGCTTGAAGGTCATCCCCTTCCCGCCGTCCTCGCCGGCCAGCTTGTTGACCAGCTTGGCGCCCTTCTTCGGCTCGCCGACGGCGCTGAGGATGAACGGGTTCCACTCGGGATAGGCCTGGAAGTCGGTGAGCACCTGCCAGACCTGGGCGGCGGAGGCGTTGACCTCGATTTCGGCGCGGAGCTTGTGCGGGTGGATCCTGGTCCAGCCGTACAGGCTCCCGGTGACGACGACGAGTGCGACGACCAAGATCCCCACGATACGCACGATGCGGACGGCCATGACGACCCCTCCCTCTTGGCTAACGCTGTTAGCTATGACTATAAGGCTAACTAAGTTAGCCGCGCAACCTCACTCGCCGCCCCGGGAGCCGTCACCTTCCTGCTGGACCGGTTGCGGGAGGCCGGGGCGGATGGGCAGATCGCCGCACCGGCCGACCGGGCCGCTGCGCAATTCGCCCGGGTCCCGCGGCGCTCACCACGCCGACGCACCACCAAAAATCCGAACTCGATGGCCGGGGCTCCGCTGCACGCCTGTCCCTCGGCCCCTGGAGTCACAGAAGATTGGCCTCCGAACGACAAAGACCCTGGAGTTGTGCCGCGGCAAGCAGGGGTCGGTGCCGCCGGTGAGCCCGACCCACGTACTGGAGTTCAACGACCCGGAGTCAGTGCTGGCCGCGTTGTACACCCCCCCTGCACGCTGGTCCGGCTCTGCCTGGAGCATCGCGGCCTCCGCCTCGCGCTCGTCGAACCCAGGGTCGGCCAGAGTGGCTGATATAGGCCGGGCTGAAGCGTTGACAAGCTATCCTACTTTTCCTATCGTTTTGGTTCGCATAGCGACTTCAGGCGGTTCCCGAAAGGGTGCGCGAGCGCTTGGCCGAGTGCCGGGCGCACCGGCCGCGCTCGAATGTGCGGGTGCCCGCGAATTCTGCGGGAATTCGTCAATGCGGATGGCCGCCCCTTGTGCCGTTAAGGCATTGGCATGCGCTGTGGCGGGATTGGTCTATGGTCGCGGGGTCCACCGTCTTCAGGAAATAGGTCTGCTCGCGGGATTGACGCGGTCAGGGACAGTTCATTACCGTTCACTCATGACTCCGGGTGACTTTTTGGTCGCTCGCCTGCATGTCGATTTCAAGCGGCAGGCGAGCGCGCTCTGTCCGCCTTTCGCCGCATAGTCGTCGGAACGGCGTCGTCCAGCAGTCTGTTGCCGTGCCGCCGGCAAGGCTTCCCGCGAGTTCGCGTCCAGGACTCCAGGCTTGAGACCACCTTCAGATGTGGCTCGATTGTTTCGCGCTGCGAGCCTGCCCTCTCTTTCTCGTTCTCCTTTTTCGGCGTCCCCTGCGTCTATCGAGTGATTCATTTCCGTCTGGAGACGGCATGTCGCCGTCAGCGAGAGGAGTGGGGAAACATGAGTGCGGAACAGCGAGAGCGCGAAAGCGGGGCGGGTGGGGTCGACCGGCGGCGATTCCTCGTCGGTTCGGCCGCGGCGGCCGCGGTGGCAGCCGCTTCCTCGGTGCTTCCGGGGATCGGCGGGACGGCGTCCGCGGCCGCTCGTCCGAACGTCCTGCTGATCGTGACCGACGACAATCCGAAGCAGACGAACTGGGCGATCCAGAAGACCATCGCCTGGCTCGGCGGGCAGGGCGTGACCTACAACAACGGCCACGTCACCACTCCGCTGTGCGCCCCCTCGCGGTCGTCGATCTTCTCGGGACGCTACGCGCACAACCACGGCGTGCGGAACAACGGCGCCTCCTACAGCCTGGACCAGAGCACGACGGTGCAGCACCACCTCAAGCAGGCGGGCTACCGTACCGGGCTGTTCGGGAAGTACCTCAACTCCTGGACGCTGGCCGACAATCCACCGCACTTCGAGGAATGGGCGCTGCTCCAACCCGGATACGTGGACGCGCAGTGGAACGTCAACGGCACCGTTCAGACGATCAACGGGTACACGACCAACATCGTCAAGAACAAGACGCTGGCCTTCCTGAGCAAATCCACGACCGACACGCGCCCATGGTTCGCGTACGTCACCCCGTACGCCTCACACGAGCCCAACATTCCCGCCGCCCAGTACGCCGACACGGTCGTGCCGACCTGGAACGGCCGTCCTTCCGTCCCCGAGGCCGACCGGAGTGACAAGCCGGCCTACGTCAAGAACGCGACCAACACCCTGGCCGACGGCCGGGCGGTGCGGCAGCGGCAACTGCGGGCGCTGCTGTCGGTCGACGACGCCGTGCAGGCGTTCAAGGACAAGCTCGCGGCCCTCGGCCAGCTCAACAACACGCTGGTCATCTACATCGGCGACAACGGGTTCCAGTGGGCCGATCACGGCCTCCTCGGAAAGGGGACGCCCTACTCCCCGGCCCACGAGGTGCCCTTCTACCTGTCCTGGCCCGCGGGCGGCCTGGGCTCGGGGACCACCGACAACCGCATCGTCGCCAACATCGACATCGCGCCGACCATCCTGGCCGCCGCCGGGATCACCGCCACGACGCCGCAGGACGGCAAGTCGCTGCTGTCCGGCTTCAACCGCGATCACCTGCTGGTCGAATGGTGGAAGCAGGGCACGGCGGGCGTCAAGGACAGTTGGGCGTCCTACGTCGCCAAGAACAGGCAGTACGTCGAGTACTACGACCTGCACACCGACGCGAGCGGCAGGGTGTCCGGCACCGGACAGGTCACGTTCCGGGAGTACTACGACCTCGTCAACGACCCGTACCAGCTCACCAACGAGCTCTACCAGGCGAGCCCGGCCGACGAGCAGAACCTGGGCATCCCCGCGCTGGCCGCCCAGCTCGCCGCGGACCGCCAGAGCTGACCACACAGCCAGGACCGCGGCCCGCGCTCGCGGGCGGGCCGCGGTCACCCGACCGAGCGGAGAGAACCCATGTCCAACCTCTGCTGCACACCCGGCCGCGAGCCGGCGGACACCCCGGCGACCACGGCCCCGCGGTCGGCCACGCCGCGCCACAAGCGCATGATCCCGCTTTCCGGCGGATCCTTCCTCATGGGCACCGACGACGAGGAGGGCTACCGGGCCGACGGGGAGGGACCGATCCGGGAGATCGAGCTGAGCCCCTTCCAGATCGAGGCGACCACGGTGACCAACAGCCAGTTCGCCGCATTCGTCAAGGCTACCGGCCATGTCACCGAGGCCGAGAGATTCGGGTTCTCCTTCATTTTCGAGGGTTTTCTCAGTGAGGAGAATGCGCGCGCTTCGCAGGTCGTTCACGCGGCTCCGTGGTGGCGTGCCGTAACGGGTGCTTTCTGGAAGCGGCCAGAAGGGCTCGGCTCGTCCATTACCTCCAGGCAGAACCATCCGGTCGTGCACGTTTCGTGGAACGACGCACAGGCGTACTGCGCCTGGTCGGGCACCCGGCTGCCCACCGAGGCGGAATGGGAGTACGCCGCGCGGGGCGGGCTGGAACAGCGCCGCTACCCTTGGGGGGACGAGCTGACCCCGGGCGGACGGCACATGTGCAATGTCTGGCAGGGGGACTTCCCGAATCTCAACACCGGCGAGGACGGTTATCTCGGCACGGCGCCGGTGAAGTCCTACCGTCCCAATGGCTACGGTCTCTATAACGTCGCCGGGAACGTCTGGGAGTGGTGCGCCGACTGGTTCAGCGCCGAGTTCCACCGCACCGGGCCGCGCAGGGATCCGGTAGGCCCGCCCTGGGGCACGGCCCGGGTGATGCGCGGTGGTTCGCACATGTGCCACGCGTCGTACTGCAACCGCTATCGCGTCGCGGCCAGGTCATCCAACACGCCCGACAGTTCCGCGGGCAACATCGGCTTCCGTGTCGCCCGAGGGGCGTAAGAGCGCGACCTCCATGACCGCTCTGCATCGAAGCGACGCGGCTGGCCGACGAGGCGGGCGACAAAGCCGCGACCATCGCCACCGACCCGCGGCTTGAGCCGCAGCCGCCCCGCCGGATGTGCTGGCCCGCCGGCTACCTCGAACAGCACGCCCGCACCGAACGCGCCCGCATCTGCCCCCCGGCGACCTTCTGGCACGCGGCCGCGCGGGGGACGTCCGTACGCGTGCACGGTGTGGGAAGTGATCCTTCAGAGGAGCCGCTCGACCCGTCCAGGTCCGGGTCCGGGTCCGGGTTCACCAGAATGTGAGCGCCACCCGCGATGCCTCAAAAGGCTTCGAGTCGCGTGGGCGCGTTCGGCAGTAAAGGCTGGTGCGGGAAGCAACCCAGTGATGAAGCTCTCAATGCGCCGGGGGTGGCTGATGGGGCCCGTCCCTGATCTCGGTGGAGCGGAGACGGGCCCGGCGGGTTCAGCGGGGGCAGAAGGAGTTGACGTTGGCGTCGGCGCGCCGCCCCTCGGCGTCGAAGACCGACACCGAGACGTAGACGTCCTTGTCACGGCCGCACTTGCCGTTGATGCTGACGTGGTTCTCGTCGTAGTCGTTGATCCGGTTGGCCGATAGCGCGTTCGTACTGACCTGGACCTGGTCGGGGTCGGTGCCGCCGTCCCAGTACAGCTCGCAGAAGAAGGAGGAGTACGGCTCGCCGTCGGGTCCGGGCGGCCCGCTGACGGTGTCGCAGGAGAACGCGGTGATGAACGGGGCGGGGAAGGAGGGCGGTTGGCCGGGCAGCAGGAGTCGGACATTGAGGTCGAGCTGGGTCTGGTTGATGGGCTGGTAACCGGAGGTGGCCAGGGGTGGTTGACCGCAGGCCGAGGTTGAGACGGTGCCCTGCGCCTGGCCGGTGATCGGGTCGAACACCGGGCCGCCCGAGTCGCCGGCGGCGCTGCAGAAGCCCACGTCGTTGAGGTTGCGGATGGTCACCACGTCGCCCGGGGCCTCTTCGAACTCGGCGGGTCGGTCCCGGTCGATTCTGACCAGCGGGCCGCAGCGGTATTGGGACGTGTTCCCGAAGCTGCACAGTATGTCGTTGATCCTGGCCGCCTGTGACCCCAGGACCGCGATGTTGCCGAAGTTGGTCCGCACCAGCGGCTGCGGCTGCGGGACGACCCCGCCGAGGATCGGGGCGACCTGGACGAATGCCTGGTCCCGCAGGCGCCTGGGGCTGATGGGATTGAAGGACTGGAAGGTGGACCGGACGGTGTTGCCGACCGCCTGGCCGCCGATGGTGATCAGGTCGCCGGCGAGGGTGCAGTGTCCGGCTGTGACGAACCCGGTGGGGCCACCGACGAGGGGCCTGACGCCGAATCCCACGGTGCAGCCGCCGCGTCGGCTCCGGAACCCGTCGCCGCCGACCACGTCGGCGGTCAGCTTGGCCGACCCCGGGCTCTTTTCGTAGGTCACCAGGTCGGCGGACACGCCGGCGCCGGCGACCCACCGGGTGGCCGCACGCCGCGCACCGGGCGCCGCCGAGACCACCAGCCGGTTGCGCGCCGGGTCGATGTACCAACCGTGCACGGCTTTGCCGGGCAGCTTGCCGGCGCGGGCGCGCAGCTTGAGCCGGGCCATCTCCAGCTCTCCGCGGGAGTGGGCGACCGGCGTGGGAGTGGCGCCCGCGGCGCGGACCGCCGGGGCGACGCGCTGGTCGGTGACCGCGACCATCAGCGCCGAGGCGTCGGCGCTCAGCCAGGAGCCCACGAAATACCGTCCGGCAGCGCGGCGGGCCCGTGACTCGACGGCGTCGGCGGCGTGCTGGCGGCCGAGCCGGGTGATCGCCTGGGCGCGGGTCAGGTGCATGTCCCGCTGCATCGCCTCGATCACCTTCGGCGACGACCGCGCCGTCTTCTCGCCCACCCCGGGCGTCGGCGTCAACAGGACCGGCCCCGCCGCCAAGCCCGGTGCGGGATCGGGTTCGGCGGCCGCGGGACGGGCCGGAGCACCGGCCACGACCAGCGCTGCAAGCAGCATGCACGACGCCACCAACAGGGCCGAAAAGCAGGAACGGACCAGCGATGTTCGCATGGGATACCTCGAAATCCAGCCGACATCTCTCGAACTGTGGGTATTCGCCGGTCCGGCACCGCCCGGATGAGCCTTCCGCCGACGTGGCCGAGACCGGCCGCGCAGACGCACGTCGGCCCCGCGTACAGGCACGGGAGCACGACACCCTGGGGGCTCATCAGTCTCCGTTAACGAGACCATCCCCCGCGTGCGCGGGCAGCACCTGTTGATCCACAAGAACGCAGGCTTGTGCTGTTGGGCATGTTCCCAGCCGTGCGCCTTGTTGCCGTGCGGGCCGATGACCCGCGTGGCATCCTGGGCGACCCCGAATCCACGGCCGCCGAAGGGGACACCGTTGCGCATGGACAGCACGTGGGGCGTCATCGCCGGACTCGTGACCTGGCTCGACACCCGCAGCACTGCCAGCGGCGACACCGCGCGGATGCTCCGCGCCCTCAAGCTGTGCGAGGAACTCGGCGAGGTCGCCGAAGCCCTGGAGCACGTCACCGGCACCGCCCCATCGGGACGGTTCACCTGGCAGGACGTCCACGCCGAACTCTGCGACGTCATCGTCACCGGCATGGTCGCCATCGCCTCGCTCTCGTCGTCCTCCAGCCGATCAGCCCGAAGACAAGCACCGGCGTAGACCCTTGAGGCCCACGCAGAGCGTCCAGCCAGAGTCGTGACGCGCACGACGCCAGCCGCGTCCTTGGCGAGGCCGACCGACCATCCACATGTCCAGCGCGGCACGCACGTCGGTGCGGCGCGGTGCAAAACGTCCGACGGTCGTCCGCCTGATGGGCAGGGGGCCTGCCTGCAACTCCACGCGAAGACCGAGGCGGGCTGGCGGGTGATCGCCCGGTTGGACGAGGCGGCGTTCGACTGGGTGACGACGCACACCTTCTGCAAGACCGTGGCTACCCGGCTCGACGACGCCGGGCTGAGCGCCCGCGCAATTGCCGACCACCTCGGGGACGCCAGACCGAGCATGACGCAGGACATGTACATGGGGCGCAACGTGGCGGCCCCGCCCAGGCGGTCCAGAGCCTCAGGGAGCTCAGGCGTAAACCAGGCACGCAACACAAAAGCCGCCGACCAGAACATGTCTGGCCAGCGGCTTTGCGAACGGTGGAGGTGGCGGGAATCGAACCCGCGTCCTTCCAGACGCCATGATCGGCTGTTGTTGGTTACTGTTGATAGATGCGGCGTGACCAGCATCGCGAGTAAATGTGCCCGTTGGCAGTCGTTGATCAACACGGACTGTTCGTGGTCGTATTCTGGGCTTAAAGTGGACGCATCCCGCCAACTCGACGAGTCGATTTCGTTTCCTTCCGGCGCAAACGGCACCGGGCCCGCGGAGACCCGCCGCCACACGCTGCCGCCCCTCCTCCTCCGGGGAAGACGCCAGACGAGAAGGCCGCCCCTTCGCAGGAGGCGGCGCCTTCGGACCCCGCCTCGTCCGAGCCCACGTGCGCGTGGTGGGAGTGGATTGATTGAGTACCGCACAGGGGGCTTGGGAACGACCGGCGGGCGGGCTGGGCAACGCCCACGCCGCTGTGGCGTTGATCTCAACTGCTCATCAGTGGCCTGTGCGGGTGTCCGGGGTCCCTTTACGGGGGAGGCGCTCTGGGGGTGGGTGACCGGTCTGTGGCATTTGGCGGCGGGGTAGTGGCGCGGATGTCGATGATGGCGGTCATGACGAGGCAGGGTGGGCACGGCCGCAGGGCGGTCGAGTTGGCAGGACTCGCCCGCTGGTTCATGACCGGCCGCGGTGACGGGCACCGGGACAGCGAGGTCTCCCAAGAGGCCACCGGCTCCCGCGATACGTACCAGTCGGGCCGGGATCAGCATGTGCACCACCATTACGCGCAGCCTCCCGAACGCGGTGGCGTGGCCGGGTCGGGTGAGGTGGTGTCGTTGCCGGCGACGCCGTTTCTGGTGAGCCGTCAGGCCGAGACGGACCGGCTGCTGGAAGTGCTGGCCCCCGGTTCGGCCGACGCTGCCGCGACCGCGGCGGTGTCGGGGGCTGGGGTGCCTGCTGGTGGTGTGGTGGTGGTGTCGGCGGTGCAGGGGCTGGGGGATCGGCAAGACCGCGCTGGCTCTGCACGCCGCGCACCAGGCGGTGGCGCGCGGCTGGTTCACCGGTAGGGCGCTGTGGGTGGAGATGCGCGGCTACAACCCGGCCGGAACGAGGAGCTGCGTCCAGGCGATCGAGATCCTGTTGCGCGCCCTGGGTGTGGCCGATGAGGAACTGCCGGCGACCTTTGAGGAGCAGGTGGGCTGTGTCAGGCGGAGTTGGCCCGCCGCGCCGGGCGGGGCGAACGCGTGCTGATCGTTGCCGACTTTTCCTCGGACGCCGGACAGGTGCGGGCGCTGGTGCCGGGCGGGCGCACCGGCTGCTGGTGACCTCGCGGGACACCTTGACCGGGCTGGACGCCCGGCTGCCGGATGTGGATGGTCTGGCCCCGGCCGCGGCGGTCGAGCCTGGCTAGCCGACTCCCCATACCCTATGTAAGATTCTTATCTATGGGTGAGGTGAGAGTCACGGTCGCTGTAGCCACTGTGCTGCGCGTCTTCCTCGACGACGTCGCGCAGCCACGCTACGGCTACGAGCTGATGCAAATGACCGGGTTCCCCAGCGGAAAGCTCTACCCGCTGCTCGCCAGGCTTGAGCGGGCGGGCTGGCTCACCAAGGAGATCGAAAACGTCGAACCGGCTGTGGCGGGCCGTCCCGCCCGCCGCATGTACCGGCTCAGCGAGGAAGGGACGCAGGCGGCCCGTTACGAGATGGCCATGCTCAACGAACAACTCCGGCCCTCCGAGTCGGTCACACCCCGGCTGCGACCCGAAGGCGGGCGAGCATGACGGTGCTCTGGACAGCCCTGTTGTCGAGCGTTGGCGTGCTGGCAGCCGGCGTCGTCGTCAGCGCGCTGCGAGACGAGGTCCGCGGACGCCTGGATCAACTTCCACATGCACTACTTCGACTTGCGGGGCATCGCCTGCCGCATGACGTCCGAAACGACCTGATGGAGGAGTGGCAAGCCGAACTCGGCGCCATCCTCACTCCAGCCACCGGACTCCCGATCACTCGTTTAGTCGTGGGCACCCGGTACTCGCTAGGACTGCTGAGGACGGGCCCCAAGGTGGCGGGCGAACTCACCGGCGGCACCTCTTCTGGGCTGCCGCTTCGCGCCCGGCTGTATGTGGGTGGTGTGGTCGCCTCGGCCGCTACCGCGATCGGCACCTCATCGATCGGTGCCTCCTGGCAGACCGTGGCCTCGCTGGCGGCGTTGTTCCTGGTCAGCGAGTCCTTCGCCAGGCTCAACTTCGGACACATCAGCTTCTCGCCTGGGTCCGCCGCGGGCCTTGCCTCCGTGGTCCTGCTCGGCCCGGCGGGGGCCGCCCTTGTGGGCGCCACCGCCACAATCAGCGGGCAGCGGATGTTCGCGCCCGTGAAACGGCTGTTCAACGGTGCTCAATTCGCCCTGAGCGGGTACGCAGCCAGCGTCGCGTTTCGAACACTGCACAACGCCTCGTATCCGCTTGGTCGGCCGACATGGCTGGAGCACGCCATCGGCCCCTTTCTCGGCGCGCTGGCCATTTTCGTGTCGGTCAACCTGCTGCTGGTGGCGGGGATCCTGCTACTCAGCCGGCAGGTTACCTGGCGGGATCTGCCCCGCGGGAGCGGCTACCTGATAGCCGGCGTCCTCGGCGACGGCATGACCGGCCTGCTGATCGCCGGATTGTGGGACAGCATCGGCGCGTTCTCCGCTCCCGTAGTGCTGCTTCCGCTGGTGATTTCGCACTGGGCGATCGCCCGGACTCACCGGAAGCATCGAACGCAGACCGGTGGGTCTTTCTGATCGGAATCGGCCCACTGGCTGCTCCACCGGACGCGCCGCTCAACTGAAGTATCACACACGGCAACAGTCCGATTCGGCGCCCTTGCCCCAATCTGAAAGTCAGAGGCTAAACGTCAAGCTAAGCAGGCGCCGACTCCACCGCTCCACTCAGCCAAATCCACCCAAATCTCCCAAGTACTACGACTTTCCCCCGCTAGTTCAGAAGAATTCGAAGGCAGTCGATCACCTTGACCATCCACCAGGCCGACCCCATCACTCCCCGGCCGGATCGAGTGGAGAAGCCCACCGAGGTCACCCTCAACGCGGTGATCTTCCGCAACCCCGACGCCGACCTGACCACCGCTGGCCGCTACCTCAACATCGCCGCCCGGATCCTCGGCGCGATCCTGCTGGGCCTGACCATCCTGGCCATCCGCAACCAGGTCAAACGCTGACCCCCCGCGTCCCGTCTGCAGGAGGTGGATCACCCGCGCGAACCGGTCACGGGCCTGGCAGGCATGCCCCCCGCCGTCGCCTCCGATGCCTACCAGACGGCCTCCACGGCGCCGCCCCCGTAGAAGCCGCCGCTGCTGTGGCGTCCAGTCGGGCAAGGTAGTGCGTACCTTGGCAGTCGCCCGGGCACGCCGAGTGGCTACTGCTCCCGGCAGTGATCACCTGGCGTTCCGAGCACCACGTGTGTCACACCCGCTTCGATCACTTCGAGTTTCCAAGTGAAGCGACCTGGCGACCTCGACGACCGGCTCGGCGGATCACCGGAAACGACAACTCTTTGTGCGCGTCCAGCAGTGCGGGCGTCAGCCTGGTCTCGGCGTACTAGTGCAGCGTGGCTGGCGGCCGCCGGCGGTCCCTCTGCTCGCTCCGGAGCTCGCGCCGGCCCTGCTGTACTTGCTGTTGGCTCCCGCCATCGCCATCGTCCTGATGCTCTTCCTGGCCTGGCCGCCGTACTGGCCTTCGAGGTCTCGGCCCGCTGCGGCAGTCACTTGCAGAGCCTGCGCCTGAGCGAGCTCGAATCGGTGGCCGCTCCTCTTCCCTGCGACCACTATCGGTTGTACGCAGCTACTTTGAGTAGTTGATTGGTGTCCAATCTCCGCCGAAGGGGGGCAAGTGTCGTGAGGAAGCTTCCGATCGCGGCCGTGCTGGCCGCTGCGGCCACCGCGGGCGTGCTGGCCATCTCGCCAGGTGTGTCTTTCGGCTGCGACCACCGCTACGCCGACGGGTGTCTCCCGGGCGGAATGCCTGGTCGACGGCGGTCGTCTCGGTGTCGTCACCGTAAACGGCGTTGACGTGCCGATCTGCCATGGCGGGGTCTTCGACGGCCAGTTCATCGATGCGTGAAGCGCAGGCGCCTAGGTCGTGTCCTGAGCAGTGAAGCCATTCGTTGATGACGGTCGTCTCAAGGACGGTCTGGCACTGGACGCCGAGTTCGTCGTATCCGGTGGCCACGACCGGGTGCCGCTTGAGTCGGTTGATGCCGCATTCGACGGCGTGGCGACCGCGGTAGACGACCGGGTCGAAAACCGGTGGGCGGCCACCGCGGCCGCCTCTGCCCTACCGCGATGGCGCGGGTGCATGCGGATAACCGTGTTCGAGGATGGGCCCGGCGCGGCTAGTTCTTGTCCTGGAAGGTGGAGGTGGTCTTCTGATCCGGGACGGTGACCGTGAAGTCGATGATGTCTGTTTCATGATCCGCTCTGTAGATCACGTAGTGATGCTGGAAGTACCAGGTGGCCATGGCTTCGTCATAGATCAACTGGCCGATCGTGTGATCTTCGCTGACCGTGTGCGTGTAGCTCGTTGATTTCTGGTGAGTGGTGGTCACATTCAGATCATGAGCGAATGATGCGCTGATGCTGGCACTGATTCCCCAGAATGAGAACCCGGCGCTGGCATTGACGCTGAAGCTGGTGGTTTCGGAAATGCTTTTGGATTCGTCTTCGGTCACGCCTTCGGTCGTCGACCAAGCGTAGTGGTCGGAGGTGCCCGCCGCATAGGTGTTCCAGCCGACGAGATGATAGCGAGTCCATTTTTCGATGATGTAGTATGGACTGTTCTTGGCCTGCCAGTCGTAGGTTTTGTTGTGGTCATTGCTGATGACGAAGAACGGAACGGCGGTAATGCCCGTCAGCGTGCCCTTCTCGCTGGGCATATAGTCGGACGGCTTGTCCATGCTGGTGAGCTTGGGGTGGCTGGGTTCGGTCTTGTCCGGATGCTTGATCGCGAGCACTCCGGGAAATGACGTCTTTTCTACCGCCGTGAACAGATCGCTTCCATCGCTGCGCTTCTCTTCGGTCAAACCGGGCAGGTCGTCGCGAGGCTTGCCCGAGATGAGTGTTCCCTGCTTCAGATAGGCGCCCGCATAGTTGTTCCAGAGGCGGACGCTGCCGGAGGCATCCTCTTTGATCTCCCAGATCAGCCCCTTTTTGTCTTCTGGGACCTTGTCCCAGTACCTCAACTCAAGGCAGACGACCGCCTTGGTCTCCTGGCCGTCCACCTTCCAGGTCTCGACGCCCAGGAACTGGCTCGGAGTTCTGGAGTTGCCCGCCTCGCAGAGCATCCAGCGCACCGGATTGATGGAGGTTTGGTAAAGGGCGAACTCGACCCTGTCTTCATTGTCGAACTTCGGACCATGAAAATACTTTCCAGAACTCTTGCATTTGAATGCGTAGGTCTTGCCGATCATTGGGACGGCCATGCCGATTCCTTCCCTTATTCGCAGCCACGCTCGGCGCAACCATTCAGGCACATTCGCTGGAGCAGAGACGGGGAGTGCCGTCTACCCAGCGCG
This sequence comes from Actinomadura syzygii, assembly GCF_008085905.1. Taxonomy (GTDB): domain Bacteria; phylum Actinomycetota; class Actinomycetes; order Streptosporangiales; family Streptosporangiaceae; genus Spirillospora; species Spirillospora syzygii. The sequence continues at coordinate 362,368 of NZ_VSFF01000013.1, forward strand.
CACTATAACTTCCGTGTGAGCCGGTGCGGTTTGAAGAATGTCGAAGTTGATCGAAGCAATGCCCCGCACACATGTCGGAGAAACGCCCCTACCTTAAACCTGCGAATCTTTTTGCCAACCTTTTCACCCGGCGGCGACGGCCTCCACGACCGCGCCGTTCCAGCCCCCCGGCTCGTCCACCATGGCCAGGGCGAAGACCCCGGGACCAGCGGGTCGGCGACCTTCCACAAATCGGCGGGCACCAACCGGCACGCAGGCCCACACAACACCACAGTCCGAGATAATCCTTGCCGATCACCCGACAAATAGGCTGGAAACGCTCTCAAGAGAATTGGCCGCAGCAGCTCAGCCGACACTCTCTCTGACCCCTCCTTGTGGAATCACATGGGTTCACGTTGGAAGACCGGCGGGCAGGACCTCGGAAAGCTCGGGTTTACGCGATACCCGAACTCCTCAAAGGTGACTTGGCCGTCACAACCAGGCAACTCAAAATGATATCGGACAGTCCGATATCAGTGACCTGAAAACAGTCCGAAGGTCCTCAACAGAACGGCGATCCAATGTTTCCACGTCTTGCTGCGATCATCCTGGCCGCTACCGCGAGCGCGCTGCCCGTCACGATGATGACCGCCTCAGCCCACGCGGCATCTCGGGCCGCCGCGCAGGCCGCTCCGAGGAGCGTGTCCTCGAAAGCATGCGTTACCAATGGTGGCAGGATCCTCGAGATCAACAACGTTAGATACTGCGTGGGCGGTGCCTTCGACGGCGAGGAGATCGTAGACCCGGAGTGAAGTAGACCCGGAGTGAATTCGAGCGCCGCGGGGCCGGTACGGCGCGGCTGAGTGGCCGGCATGCCTGGCATCGCGGGGCCGCGCAGTTGGATGACCGGAGCCGACCGAGACCGGTGTCCCGGCCTTCCTGGCCTGCTCGGGCTGCCGGTCGCGGACTCACCGGCACCGGTATCGGTGGTTCGGCGTTCCAGTGCCGCCGCCGTATCGGGGAGTGGCGTCAGCCTCGATCTTTCAGGGCCGGCCGGGTCGCATAGCGGCCCGGCCGGCTTGTGGCTTTCGGTCGTGGTCAGGGGTGGTGCCCCACTGCGTGGCCCGGACGCCCCTCGGGAAGGAGGCGTCGGCCAGATCCTTCACCACGGCATCACGTGATCATTTCCAGAAGACATTACTAGATCATGGACCTGGTGCGGAATGGACCTGGTTCTGTTGAGGGCAGGGAGCTAGCAGGATCCGGCAGGACGGCGCTGGAGGGCTTGGCCGCCAGTTCGACCGATCCCTGAATGCGGCACCAATGGGTGATTCGAGCCCATTGTCTTCGATTCGCTAGAGGAGACCCGAAACATGCTTCACGCACCAGTCAAACGCTTCGCCACCATTATCGGTTCCACCGCACTCGCGGTGCTCGTGGCTTTTCCGCCGGTCTGCGCGTCGGCACAGCAGACGCCCGGGCACGGCAGAGTCGCCGGGTACGTCAGAATCTCAGGCCACAATAATGTACAGCGAGTATTCACCCAACCCCAGGTCAATCAATGCTATCCCGTGAATCCGATCGCCACCCCTCCCGTCTATGTCAACAATAGAACCGATCGGAAAGTTACCGTCTACAGCGACCAGCACTGCTCGGGAAGCTTCCGAATCGTTAGCGCCCAGCAGAACGCGAGCTTTGTCGGCGAGATCGGAAGCGTTCGAGTCCGTTCGGACTGAACCCGGCCCAGGCGTGCCCGAGGGGCTCCTATCTGGCCGGCAGACTCGTCCCGGCCAGATAGGGCCGTGAGGTGCGAAAGTGTCACAGGACACGGAGTATGAGCTCGCCTGACCAGCCCGGGAGACGCTTGTCGGCCACGTTGGCAAGCGATCGGCGCAACCCAAGAAATCCCTCGCAGTGCCTGCGGCGCGGGATCACCAACCCTGCGAGCACCTATCCCGGGGGGCGCGGGGACCTGGGAGGCGCGTGCCCGCTGTTTGGACGACTCCTGATTGAGCAAGCGCGGGAACTGGGCCAGGAGTCCCACGCCAAGTCCGGGAGGGGCGCCGTGTGCCGGCCGCTGAGCGACGGCGATCTGCGCTCGCAGGGCCCACACTTTTGCAGGTGAACAGCGACGAATCTCTTGACGGGTTCGGGGGGTTGGACACCTCGGTTCTGCCACCGCGCCAGCAGCGGATCTTGGCCGCCATCGCCGATTGGGTGGCGCGGTACGGATACCCGCCGAGCACGCGGCAGATCGGCGACACCGTCGGCCTGCAGTCCCCGTCGTCGGTGTCACGGCACCTGAAGAGCCTGGAGGACCAGGGGTTCCTTCGCCGCGGCGCTTCGATGGCCCGGCCGATCGACGTGCGAATGTTCCTCCAGCGGCACCCCGGGGCCTCGCCGGCCGACGATTCGGTGACCGTGCCCATCGCCGGCGACATCGCCGCGGGGGTACCCATCTCGGCCGAAGAACACCTCGAGGACGTACTGTCGCTGCCCCGCAAGCTGACCGGACGCGGCGAGGTGTTCGCCCTTCGCGTCCGCGGCGACTCCATGATCGAGGCCGCGATATGGCGACCGACGATGAGTTTTCGACGCTGCCGTGGTCGGTACCGGTGACGCATCACCGTACGTGCAGGGAGGACGCCATGACGCTGGACCTCTTCGCCGGTATCCCCGTCACCGACTACGCCACCGCGTTGCCGTGGTACGAGCGGTTCTTCGGCCGAGAGCCGTCGTCGCTGCCCAACGACATCGAGGCGGTGTGGGAGGTGGCCGAACACCGCTACGTCTACATCGTCCAGGACCCGGAACGCGCCGGCAACGCCCTGGTCCTGTCATACGTCGACGACCTCGGCGACCGGGTCGCCGACCTCGCCCGACGAGGCATCGAACCCGCACGAAGGGAGACCTTCGAGGGCGGCGCGACCAAGGTGACCTTTCAGGACGCCGACGGTAACGAAATCGCCTTCGGCGGCGGCCCAGGCTGACCTCAACATCGAGCCCTGAAGCCGTCTCTCGCTCCACGACGGCTTGCCATGAATGTGTTGTGGACGCTGTCGTTGTACGAGACCACCTGGAACGAGGCGGAGCCTATCCCAGCCCGCCAGGTTCGCGCTTCGAGGCTGAGGCGTCGCTGACGCTCACCCGCCTGGACGAACGGATCCCCGGCGAGATCCACCAGAACGACTACATCACCAGCCCGGGACCAAACGTCCTCGTCCTGCCGCTGTGATGGTCGCTGTAGTCTCCCAACACCGGCCAGGCCTAGGTCCTGCCGTTCCTGCTGAAGACATCGAGGGTGGACGCCGGTCGCCATGTTGAACACCATCACTTAAGTCCCTTCAGATCCAGCGGCGTGAACATCCAGGAGCCGTTGCTCCCGAAGACCAGTTCGTATAACCCGCCACCGGCATCCTTTCCGACCGTCACCTCCCTGCCCGCCCGGACGTTGGCGATGGACCCCGACCAGCCCATCATCGGGGCGCCCCCAGCGTTGCCAGCGCAGGAACGGCGCCGGGAGACCCCCGCCCGGCGCCTAGCCCCACTCTTTGGAGCCGGGGCGGCTTTCTGTCGACTCCGCCACCTTTGACTTCTTCTGTATGGTCATAGCTCCCCGCCCTCCCGTTCCCAGACTGATTGCAATCGTGGCGCTCAAGCGCGGCCGACCGCGGTCCGTGCGGTCTATGTGGCCCATATGGCCCATATGCCCCGTCGCACTCGCCAGCGGTCGGCCCTGACCAGCCGAGAACCTTCAACTCCCCCGGGCGCTCAGCACGGCGCGTCCGCCACTCGGCTAGGGGAGCGGTGCAGGCGAACACCGCCTAGCCGCAGCCGCCCTGCCCCCGGCCTGCGACATCACCACTGGTTGATGTACTGGCCGTCGTATCTGCCGCCGTGGCAGTACACCCTCTCCTGCTGGTCGATGGCGAGATGGCCGCCGCCCTCCAAGCACTCCTGGCGGGACACGCCGGGACTGATGTTGTGCGCGGCGGAAACAGCGGCGCGGCCCGCTGACGCGGTCGTGGACGCGGCGGAAGACGCGGTCGGCGCGACAGCCAGAACGGCCGCGGCGGACGCAACGGCCAGCGCGACCGTGATCGGAAACTTCCCCATGGCACTTGCCTCTCTTCGTCGGAGATAACCCACCGGCCGATTACCCAGAGCAATGATCCATAACCAAGAGTTACTTCGCGTGGTCTGCCGATCGGCACCCCGGACGCTGCCGGGAAACCACCTAGGCCGACGGGTCCATGACTCGGGGAGCTGCCGAGGCCCGAGCACTCACCGCACGGCTCCCCCGCTCACCGACAGCGAAAAGGTGAGACCAAACCCCGAGGCCGCGCGCCCGCCAAGCGTCATCCGCCACCCCGTCGACCGACGGATCGCCGCCCACCGCCTCACCGTTCAGCCCCCGGCGTCCCGCTGACCTGGGATCTTCACACAAGGCCCTTCCCGAAGCCCTAGAGGGTCGATGCCCCGGGGCATCAGTTACGGAAAGAGTCCTGGTGACCATCGATAAACTTGGCCCGGTGCTGCCCGGCGGGCCCCAGGAGCCGCCGAGTTGCGCGCGCTGGCAGCCGAATGGGACCCGTCCCCGGACGTCTAGGCGGTCAGAACCTGCGGATACTCTCCGCGCTGTGCGCTGGGAGATTGCCGTGTCGTGTCCGCCGCTGGTCCAGCTCGGGACCGGGCGGGACATGCGGCCTGCCGGCCTTCTGGCGTGGCTGTGGGCGCCGGGCCCTACCGAGTGGATGTCGCTGGTGACTTATCCGCAGGTGGCCGGAAACCGCGCCCGCGGCGCGGCGGATGCTGGTCGATGTGTCCGCCCGGTGGGTGCGACCGCTGGAGCCCCCGGGCCGCACTCTTAGCCACCAGGTCTTGACCATTAGCGTTTCTTCGAGCGGCCGACCATGGTGAGATACCGGGCGACCCACTCCATACCGATCACTGCCAGCACAAGCGTGATCCAGGAGAACATTCCGCTTGTCAGGTCGCCGAGTGCGACAACCGCCACGACCCCGCCCACCACACCGCATGGCAGTGCCACACCCCAGCGGACGGTCGGCGACGTCCGGCGGGCGATCACAACGGCGACAAACCCGGCTGATAACGTCACCAGTGCCGTGATCAGCACGGCGATCGAGCCACTCCGCCCGAAGAGCTGCTTTTCGGTGGCGTCTGGAACAATGAGCCAGGCGAAAAGCGTCCCGCCGAGACTGACCCCCGCTATGCCCGCCCACATCAGCGCCTCGGTACGCCCAGAGATAGGTTCGATACGTTTCATACCAGCAGAGGCTATCCGCACCGGCGTACACGAGAACGGACCATACTGAACGTACTTGCCACCTACGGGTATGCGATCCGATCCTGATCGTTGGCGAGCAACTCCGGAAGCGACTCCCGTTCCATTTCGACCGGTCACACAGGCGCCGCGATGACCGCCGCGGGCTCGAACGGCCGCTCTCGTTCCAGGGAATGTCAGCCCTTGCGGACGCCGGAGGCGCGGTTGCAGGTCCACTACTCCGAGTCGCATATCGCGAGGCGGATCACGGGGTCGGTCAAGGATCTGGCGCTAAGCGGCGCCAATTACACCTCTGGCGCCGGAAGTTCATCCTGTGGGGCTTATCGACGCGGGGACTCAAGCACGGACCGCCGGGAGGGTGTCAAGCCACCTGCCGGCGGCTTGACACCCTCCGGCGCCCGCGCTTGTCCAGTCCCCGTCGATAAGCCCCACAGGATCCGAACGACATAGACGAGTTCATGCTCTGCTCCGGTCGACCGCATGGCGCACCAACAACGGATGTCTTTCCAGTTCAAGGCATGATCGAGTCCCGGCAGATCCTAGGCGAGGCGCCGTCGGGGAGGGAAATGCGCCGCCGCTGGATGATCGCCTGGACGTGGTCTCTATTCGCTCTGCGGCCCACGCTCGGCAGGGCCTTCGGCCTCATTGGCCGTTGCGAGCGCCTTCTCAATTTCTTCTGGGCTTGGTCGTTGCGGGAGTTTGGCGCCTGGGCGGCGGAGGTACCAGCGGATGAACTCGCGGATGACGGCGGGGGCGCGGCGGAGGTTGACAGCTCGGAAGTCGGCCCAGTCCTGCTTGGCGACGCGGATCTCTGCGATCGGCATCTGGCCAGTGCGCGGCCGCGCCACCGAGCCTCCCTGACGTGCGACTTCCGGTACGCACGGCATCTTAGACGCCCCTCTTTGAGGTGAACGGTTTCTGTCCCGACAGAAATATTCGCGTCAGAGGGTTGCCCGCAGGACTCCCACTGTTATTTTTGTTGGGACAAGAACCAGGCGTCTCCTCCTCCGATAACCACACGCGCCGACGCCGAACGTCACCCGGCCCCGGGCTCCAGCTTCCACAGCGCGCCCAGGGGCCGGGCCCCGTCCGATCACCAGACGAGCGAGCGACCCGAGGGCCGATCATGCACGAGCTTATGAGCACGCTTCCGCCGTGGGGACCCTACGCCGTGGCCGCAACCGGCGGCGCCGCGGTCGCGGCCGCCCTGACCTGGGCGGGCGCCCGCCACCGGAGACCACCTGATGCCTCCCGGCCGAAGGTGCGCGCCAGTCGCGGGGATTTGGCGGCTGCGGCGATCGCGACGGCGGTGTCGGCCGAGGGGATGTGGGAGACGTTCGGCGGGATGGCGCTGTCGCCGTTGCTGCGGGCCGGGACGTTCGCGTTCATCGAGATCATGGTGGTGCAGTCGGCGCGGCGGGCCCGCCGGTCGATGGGCGAGGGGTATGGGCCCGGCGTCGACGGGGTGGCGATGTGGGTGTTGACGTGCCTGTCGGCGGTGTTGTCGGCCAGCCACGAGATCACCGCCACCCACCCCAACCCCGCGATCGTGATGGTGCGGCTGGTCGCCCCGCTGATCGCCGCGTGGGGGTGGGAGCGCAACATGCGCCTGGAGCGCCGCCGCCGGGGGCGTGCGTCGGGGATCAACTGGCGGTTCACCACCGAGCGGCTCCTGATCCGGCTCGGTGTCGCCGAACCGGGCGAGCGCAGCGCCGCCACCGTTGACGCACACCGCCGGGTCGCCGCCGTCGCCCGTGCCGCCAACCGCGCCCGGCGACTCGAACAGGCCGGTGCGCAGCGGTGGCGGCAACGCCGCGCCATCGCCCGCCTCGACCACCTCTACGAAGACGCCGAAGAGCACGCCGGTCTGTCCTCGGACGCTGATCTGCAGCGGCAGTTGCTCGCGCAGGTCGGTGCCCTCTACAACACCCGTTCGCTGGTGCGGCTGGGTGCCCGGCCCTGGTGGGCGGCAGCTGACCCGCCGCACGGGGACCCGACCGCTTCGGATACGGGTTCGGACACCGTCGGGGACGAGCCGTCCGCGACCACCATCAGTCTGCTGAGCCGCATCCGGGAGCGGCGTGCCGACCGGCGTCTCGGCGTCCGTCCCGCACGCCGTACGGGCGAGCCTCATACGACCCCCGTACGGAGACCCGTACGGCTGAGTCCCGTACGGGCAGCGGCGAGCAGGCCCGTACGGCTCCACCTCTCCCCCTCTCGCCCGTACGGGCCTTGCCTCCGGAGGCTCCGTCCGGGCTGGGATGGCTGGACCGTACGGCCCCGCTCGCCCCGCTGGATACGGCTCCTGCCGTACGGGCGTACGGGAGGGTGCCGAGCGTGCTCGTCCGGCCGGTCTGGCCGCTGGATCCCGTCCGGCCCGCCGCGCCTGAGCCGTCCCGCGCGCGCCGCCCGGCCCGTACGAAGAAGAAGGGTCCTGCTGCGCGGACGGCCTCCAGGAAGGGCCGCAAGTCGCGGGAGTACTGGATCGGCGTGCTGGCCGAGGAGATCCGCCGGGCCGAAGCCGCGGGCGGTACGTGGGAGCCGGTCTACGACGGTCCGGGCGGGTTGAGGGCCCGTACGGGCTATGAGCGGTCGTGGTGTGAGAAGGCCGTACGCGCCGCCAAGAAGGCCGCCCAATCCCCCGCCGCTCCCCGTACGGGCGAGCCGCTCGAGCGGGCGGACACCAACGGCACCTGACTCCCCCCAGACCACTCCCCCGTACGCCGCCCGCCCCGTACGCCACACCCCGTACGCGCCCATCCCCGTACGCGCCATCCCCCGTTCGCCTTTGCCCGCTTGCTCGTACGCGCTCGTCAGGAACGGGAGCTCCCGTGACCGAATCGCATGAGGACGATCAGCCGCCGGTCAGTCTCGTCAAGTCCACCCGCACCGACGACCCCGGCACCGACCTGACCACCACCACCGATGAGGAGGTCCTCGAAGGGACCGTGCTCGACGTCCGCCCGCGCCCGGTCGCGGCGGTCCGCGACGTCGTGACCGAGGTCGTCACCCACCCCGGTTCCCGCACTGTTGGCCGTCAGGTGCTGTATGTGGCGGCAGGTGGCGTGGTGGTGGCGCGGCGGTTGTGGGACGCGCGCACTACCGCCCGGTACGAGCGGATGCTGCGCGCGGCGGAGGCGGCCGGTGATGTGGAGGCCGCGCTGGAGTGGGAGGCCCGCGCCTCGGCGTTCCGCAAGGACCGGCACGCCCGCCGCATGGACCTGCTGGAACTCCCCATCCGTCTCTTGTCGGCGCTGCCGCGTGTCGCGGCCGGGGTGGTCGCGCTGCTGGTCGGCCTGGGAGCCCTGCTCGCCCTCGCCGCCGACGACCCCCACCAGATCGCCGCCCCGACCCTGGCCGTGGCGAACGCCGTGCAACTCCTGGTGGTGATCGTCGGAGTCGCCTGGGGCCCGCTGCTACTGGCTGCACCCTGGATCGCAGTGGCCGCGCTGTGGCGGCTGGGCCGCTCCCAGGCCGCGTCGATCGGGTGGATCGCCACCGCTGATGACACCGATGTGGATCTGGTGATCAATGAGACCACCATCGCCCGCGCCCTGGAAGCGCTGCGGATTCAGCAGATCACCGCCTACTTCAAACAAGGGCTGCTGCTGCAGTACCTGGTCCCGGTCCGCCGCGACGGCCGCGGCACCCACACCATCGTCCGCCTGCCCGCCGGGGTGACCGCCGAACGGATCGCCCGGCGCCGCGCCGACCTGGCCGCCGGGCTGCACCGCCTGGCCAAAGAGGTGTGGCCCACCACCGGCTCCGAAGCCGGAATCCTCGACCTGTGGATCGCCGACAAAGGCATCCTCGCGGAGGGTGCAGGCCCCTACCCGCTGCTGGAGGAGGGGCTGGCCGACCTGTTCCGCGGCGTGCCGATCGGGCGGACGCTGCGCGGCGACCCCATCCCCGCGCCCATGATGGAGCGCAACACGATCGTCGGCGGGATGCCAGGCCAGGGCAAGAGCGCTCTGGCCCGCGCGCTCATGGCCGGTGCGGCGCTGGACCCGACCGCTGAACTGCGGATCTGGGTGCCCGACGCCAACTACGACTTCCAGGTGTTCCAGCGGCGCTGCACCCGCTACGTCATGGGAGCCGCCCGCCATGACATCGAGCAGATCCGCGACGACCTGCGCGAACTGCACCAAGAGGTGCAGCGGCGCGGGGACCTGCTGGTCCAGTACCGCACCCCCGAGGTCACCCGCACCATCGCCTCCCGCGGGGTGGGTTTGCACCCGCTGGTGTGCCTGCTGGAAGAGGCGCACGTCGCGATCAACCACCCCGAGTTCGGGGCCGAGATCGCCTGGCTGCTGGTCGAGACCACCCGACTGGGCCGCAAACGCGGCATCCACCTCATCGTCTCCACCCAAGCCCCCACCAAGAACTCCATCCCCCGCGATGTGACCCGCAACTGCACCAACGGGTTCGCCTTCGCCGTCGGCGACCACCACGCCAACGACGCCCTCCTCGGCCAGGGCGCCTACGCCGGCGGCCACCGCGCCACCGAACTCATCCCCGGCGTCGACCGCGGCACCTGCATCGCCAAAGGCATCACCGGCGAACGCTCCGACATCATCCAGGCCTACTTCCTGGACGTCTCCGAACACAACGACCAAGTCACCCCCCTCATCAACCGCGCCATCACCGAACTGGACCGGCGCGGCCTGCCCGTCCCCGGCTCCGACCTCCCCCGCACCAGCAGCGGCCCCCGGGACCTGCTCGACGACCTGGACCAGGTACTCGGCAGCGAGCGGGTCCGGCTGGCCGACGTCCCGGTCCTGCTCCGCGAACTCGCCCCCGACTGGGGCCCCTACCGGACGCTGATCGGCTCCCAGCTCCGCAAGCGGCTGGAGGCCTACGGGATCCGGGTCACCAACACCGGCAACGTCCAACGCCTGGACCCCGCCGAGGTCCGCCGCGCCCGCGCCCAACGCCCCACCCCCGACCGCACCACCGCCGACCCCGACCAGGGCGGGTGAGTTAGGTGACCGCCTCCCGCCGCACCCCGTTTCCGGGGGCTCCCAGGGGCCCGCCAAGACCTACCTAACCCGCCTAACTCACCTAACTTTCCGCAGGCCAGACCCCAAGTTAGGTCCCCGCCACAGCCGAGTGAGATCACTAACTCAGTTAGGTCGGGCCACCTAACTCCCACACCCCTCTCAAACCTCCCCGGAGGCCCCCATGCCCGCCAAGGAACCGGCACCGAACTCCACCCCGACCCGCCAGCGCCCGGCCCGCACGTCCGCCACGAGCACGAAACGCTCGCAGGCCCGCAAGCCGCCCGACCGGGATGGGCACGTCAAGGCGCACGACCGGCACACCAAGCACGGCACCGTGCACGTCGGCGCGCACGACCGCAGCACCCGCCGAACCCAATGGGCCACCGCCGGGAACACCTGGGGCGGAGCGGCCGCCACCGGCGTGCTCGCCCTCGGCCTGGTCCTCCAACTCTCCTTCACCCTCATCGCCGCCGCCGCGATCATCCTGGCCGTCACGGTGAAGGTGCTGGTCTACCTGCTCACCGACCAAGACCTCGGCCAACCCGCCCACCGCCGACGCGGGCGCGCGGGCGGCGGACGGCACACCAAACGCCGCTCCACCGGCCGCTCGACCAGCCGGGGGCGCGGCCGATGAACGCCCTGATCTGCGCCCCCGTCCTCGCCGACGCCGATGAAGGGTCGCCCGTCACCGGCGGGCTGCTGTTTCTGCTGATCGTCGTCGCCCTGCTGCTCTGGTGGCGGTTCGACGTCCGAGCCCGGCCCTGGCTGCCGTGCCGCACCTGCCACGGCCGCGCCCGCCACTCCTCGGTCTTCCGCGCCGACGCCTGGGGCGAATGCCCCACCTGCGACGGCACCGGCCGCCGACCCCGCTCCATCACCCGCCGAAACCACCAGTGGTGAACCGCCTGATCGTGGCGGCATCCGCCGCCATCGCGCTCACCGCGCTGTCCGGCCGGATCGAGGTCGGCGCGGGTGCGGCCCTGGCCGTGCTGGCGCTGTGGTGGATCCTGACCGGCGGCGTCCACAACCGCCTCGAACAACGCGAGCGCCGCTCAACCCGCCGGGGCGAGCGGAACTGACCAAGCGCCCAACGCCCTCCCCGCCTTCCAGCCGAGCCCCGGAGAACACCCGTTCTCCGGGGCTGATCCATTGACGGCCATCCCACCGCGAACCGGGGGCCCTGATGACCGACGAACCCACGCCGCTCGCGGTCACCGACCGACCCGACCCCGAGCCACCCGACACCCCGCCGACAACACCAGACCAAGATCATTCCCAACCCCCCATAACCCCAGTTATGTGGAACCCGCAGAACACCGACACCGCCACCCCAGGCAAGATCATCTTTCGCGGCGGGGCACCGGACTCCGGAACCGGAGCCGGGCTGACCCTCGCCGGGCTCGGCGGCCCCAACGCCGCCATCGAGATCTGGCTGCGCGCCTACACCAGCCCCAACACCCGCGACGCCTATCGCCGCGACGTCGGGCGCTGGTTCACCTGGTGCTACGACTACGGCATCGAGGTCGCCGACGCCCGCCGCGGCGACGTCGACGCCTACCGCGCCGAACTCGACGACCACGACCCGCCGCTCGCCGCCCGCACCCGGCGGCGCCGTCTGGCGGCGATCTCCTCGTTCTACGCCTACTGGCTCATCGAAGACGTCCTGCCCCGCAACCCCGCCGCACACGTCCGCCGACCCCGCCCACCCGACGAACCCAGCAGCATCGCCTTGACACGCTCCCAGGCCGTAGCACTGATCGGCGCGGCCGACAATGACGGGCTCCGCTCCGCGATCGTCACCCGGCTGCTGCTGGAAACCGGGATGCGGGTCTCGGAGCTGTGCGGCGCGGACGCCGACGACCTCGCCTCCACCTCCGGGCACCGGACCCTGGACATCGTCCGCAAGGGCGGCAAGACCGCCACCCTGCCCATCACCCCGGCGACCGCCCACCTCATCGACCGCTACCTCAACGGCCGCGCCGAAGGGCCACTGCTACGCAGCTCGGGTGCCAAGAGCGACGGCGTCCCCCAGCCGCTCGACCGCGGCTACGTCCGCCACCTCCTACGCCGCATGGCCCTCGAAGCAGGACTTCCGCACGAGGTGTGCGAGGCGATGCACCCGCACGTGCTCAGACACACCGTCGCCACCCTCCTGGATGAGGAGAACATTCCGGTCCAGGAGATCCAGCGGCTGCTCGGCCACACCGACCCCCGCACCACCCAGAGCTACATCGACAAACGCAAGAACCTGGACGCCTCACCCGTCTACATCATGGGCCGACTCCTCGCCCGCACATGAAGGATCCCCGGCGTCCGGGGGCCCTCGACGATGCTCGGCATACCGGGCCTCCGACTCTGGCCGCCGCTCTTTCACCTCCCGAGCGACTGAGCAACGGCTACTCGGCCATTACCTGATTCCTCGCCCAGATAATGAGCCCGCGCTTATCGCAAGAATGGGCAAGCGGTAGGCCCGATGCCGGTCTCACGAGCCCCCATTTCGCAAGTAGCGGCCAACCGAAAAGCGCCCCGCTCCCCCGCCCCGGAGCGTGAGAGTGCAGGGGATGCGAGGGCGGCCTCCGAGTTGTTCTACCGCCCCACTATCGGGCCGACACGCTCTGAAAGGGCTACTAGGAGACGCGCAAGGCCGAGAACACCGTCTGGCGGCGCACCCTCGCCTTCTTCGCCGAACACCTCGCCTAGGAATAACGCGGAAACACCGGTCTCGGGCCTGACTCACCTGTGTCACACTGATCGCGACATCGGTGGACCGGTTCTCGAGGGGGCCAAAGATGCGCGTGCGGATGTGGGTTCAAGGGCTGGCCATCTGCCTCCTTGTTGGTTTCGCCTCGGCGTGCGGCGGCACCGAGAACGATCCGGAGTCGGCCGCGTCCTCTGCTGTTCCTCTGCCCGACGTCAAGTCGATGACCGAGTTCGCCAGCAGCTATCTGACCGCGATGAAGGGGAAGAACCAGGCCGCCGCCGACGACATGGTCTGCGACGGTAAGTCGACGCTTTACACCGTTATCACCGGGGTAGCGGACGGCAACTGGCAGATCGGCAACGTGCGGGTCGATCGCCACAACGGTTCCGCCGAGATTCAGGAGACCATCGGCGACACCGCCCTCGGCCTGCAAGCGAAGTTCGTCGACGGCAAGTGGTGCGCCACCTCCTGACGATTACTGCTTCTCGGACTGCCAACCGGAGTGACCACCTGGACGCGGGTGTCCTCGCCAGCCTCCTCCCAGCGTCCGGCTGGCTGCTCCCACACCGCATCCAACGCCGGGCGCTGTGCTTGGCGTCGATCAGGCGCAAGTAATCGATGCTGGTCGCGGGCGCCGCCGGCGAAGGGCTTCAGCTTGTACGGTCCCCAGATCTGCTCATCGAACTCCCCCTGGTTGGCCTTGCTGCCAGCCGAGCGCGTATGCCCCGCCATCACCCGACTCCCCGCCTACCTAACGGGGCTGCCCCACCGCGAGCAAAAGCGAAACAGGCGGAGCCGAAGCCAGTCTCACGAGCCCCATTCCGCAATAGACGACCAGTCGCAGTGCCTTCCGCATCTCGGGGAGTGCGGTGGGTGCGAGGGGACGCCGCCAAGATGTTCTATCCGCCCCACCCTCGGAGATCGGAACGCCTCTACCACAGAACTGAAACAGGGATAAGGCGACAGGGCCCGGCTGTAGAGCCGGGCCTTTCCTCGTCCAGCGGCGGAGCCTGCCTCACCGGCCGTCGCGCGTCAACCCGCCCGCCGCTTCGCTCACGGGCGGGTTGACGCGCTCTCGGCTCGGTGAGGCGGACGGCTTCCGCCGGACGAGGAGAAAGGGCCACGGCCTGAACTCCTCCAAAGATCTTCATCATGGAGGGCTCGCGGATGAGCACCATGCAGGCGGAAGCCGACGTCAGCCAGGACGCTTCGCAGTCGGAAACGGCGGGAGCCGACGATGTGCAGGCGCAGCCGATGGCTTCCAGAGGCCCTCTCCCCCGCCAACTCCAGGTTCGGACATCGCGGCGCGTGCGCCGATCGCACCTCTTGACCCATCGCCCGCGTCCCGCACGCGGCGGACGGCGATGGTTTCGGGTCTTCAGGAGGACACGGTGAGCCAAGACCAGCAGGACCAGATCACCGAACACGGCACCGACCCGACCGATGCCGCAACTTCCGTGCCCTTGGCCGTCGCCCGCCCCGGTGCGGGGACGATGCTGCCCGATTGGGTGGCGCTCAGCGGCATCTCCGCCAGAGCCCAGGCGCTGTATTGGCAACTGGCTGTGCATCTGAACCGGCGGCGCGGCGACCGCGTCGTGTTCCCCTCCCGGCAGAATCTGGCGGCCCGGCTGGGCTTCTCCCAAGCCCGCACCATCGACCGCTATCTCACCGAACTCATCGAGGTCGGCGCGATCGACAAACGCACCACCCGGACCTCGGGCATGCGTTCCCGCAACTTCTACGTCCTGCATCTGCAACCCCGGCCCGGTTATCAGGGGCCGCGTACGCTGGCCGACACCCCGTGGGCTGAACCCGACGACACCCCGCAGGCCGACGAGATCACAGACCACGAGGGCGGCTCGCGCCCGTTCCGGCCGGTCCAGGAGACTCCCGGCAGTGCGCAAACACGCACAACCCAAGTGCGTAAACACGCACCCCAGGAGAGCGCGTGCGCGCACCCTAACCAGAAGAACCTTAACCATAAAAACCACCACCACCAGGGACGCGTAAACACAGCCGAAGTCGTGCCAGGACGCGGTGAGAGCACCTCGGAGGACCGTGCCCGCCAGGTGGTGGTGGAGGAGGCGCGGCATCTTCTTCGGACGCTGCCGCAGCGGGTCAACCTGAGCGAGAGCGCGATCCAGCACGCCGCTCCGTGGGTGGCAAGGGCCTTGGAGGACGGTTGGCCCGGCGACCGGCTCCGCGCCGAACTCACCCGGGACCTGCACGGGGCCCGCAACATCCCCGGCGTGATCATCAGCCGACTGCACAGACTGCCGCCCCCGCCGCTCCCAGAGCTCCTCACCCAGAAACCGGCCGCCCCTCGCGCCTGCCCCGACCATCCCGGAGCAGCGCGCCGCAGCGACGGCGAATGCGCCGGTTGCTGGGCCGACAAGCACCACCGCCGGTAACACCCAGGACCGCGTGCTCCGCCCCGCTTCACCCGCACCGATGAAGATCTGGCAAGGGGGAGCCACAGGGATTCTGGAGGGAAGACCACTCGCCCTTCCGCCACACTGTGAGTGATCAAGCGGCTATGAATCCTTAGGGATCAGACTGCTTCCGGTGGGAGATGTGGCCGGGTGCCGAGCGTCTTCCGGCAGCGGCTCTCCCTGATGCGGTTCGGCCCGCTTGGCGCTGGGAAGAGCCGGAGATCTGACACTCTCCGGTGTCGCAGTTCCGTGGTAATGGATCGACCAGATCGGCTATCTGCTGTCGGTGGGCCGGTCGGCGTGGGCACAAACTTGGTGGTGGTGGAGGAGGAGATTTTTCTCGGTCGTTCTCTGCCGGTGCGACGGAGCAAGATATGGGTTATGTCAGACATAACCCTTCCGACGCGGCTTGGCGCTCTTATGCTCGAAGAGTGAACGACGGTAAATCAACCGTGGACCTGGGGGCCACCGCGGAGGCGATCAGCCAGGCTCTGCCCGCTCACCGAGCACGGAGCGCCCCGTGGTCGCCAAGGTAATCGGAAAGAAAAAGACCAAAAAGAAGGCGGGGACAGCGGGGGTGGGAGCCGAGCACGGCCGTTCCACGACGCGGGACGTGCTGAGCTATTTGTACGGGCCTGGGCGGGCGCAGGAACACCACGACCCGCACCTGATCGCCTCGTGGGACGGCCTGGTCGACGACCCGGCCGCAGCCACGTCCCCGGAGGAGGCTCAGGTGCGGCTGTCGGAACTGGCCGCCGAACTGGACCGGCTGACCGTCATCCACCCCCGCCGCGGCCGGGACCTGTGGCACTGCGCGGTCCGCACCGCGCCCACCGACCGGCTGCTGACCGACCAGGAATGGAACCAGACCGCCCGCGAGATGGTCCACGCGGCCGGGATCGCGCCCAAGGGAGACCCGGGCGGATGCCGGTGGGTCGCGGTCCGGCACGCCGACGACCACATCCACATCGTGGCCACGCTACGGCGGATGGACGGGAAAATGCCCGACCGCGGCAACGACTACCTACGGCTCCGACAGACCTGCCGGAACCTGGAGGAACGCTACGGGCTGGCGGTCACTCCGCCGGTGGACTGGACCGCCTCCCGCCGCGCCACGCGCGCCGAACTCGGCAAAGCCCAACGGCTCGGCCGCGACGCAGTAGCCGGAAACCTGGCAACCGGACCCCTGATGCATCGCCTCCCGGTGGACGGGTCAGCCCACGCCTCTGAGAAGAAGACGACGGCGCAGACCGCCGGGTGGGCGCGGGCGGTGTCGGCGCGTGACACGCTCAGGAGGCGGGTCCGCAGCGCCGCCGCTGCAGCCGCCGACGAACCGGCGTTCATCCGCGCACTGGCCGACGCGGGTGTACGGGTGCGCACCCATGATCTTCCTACGTCCGGCGGCGAGCGCGTCCCCGCCGGGTACGAGGTGCACCTGCCAGGTGATCTCACCGCCGACCGGGATCCGATCTGGTATGCCGGGTCCACCTTGGACCCCGATCTGTCGTTGCCGCGTGTCCGTGAACGATGGCAAGGAGTCGTCCCTCCCCCGCGCAACACTGACGCCGACGCCGACGCGGCGAGCGCGCCGGCGCCGAGCCCTAGCGACACCCGGGCACGGGCTTGGAACGCCGCCGTCAGTCCGCTGGCACAAGCGGCGCGAGCATTCGACACCGGTAGCGGCACTGCCGGTGACGATCCCGCCAGTGCCCTGCCCCACACTGCGACCGACGCCAACCGTGCCGCGAACTCCCAAGCGGTGGGCGACCTGCTCACCATCGCCGCCGACCAAGCCCCCGGCCAGATCCGCGACCAGCTCACCGCCGCCGCCCACGCCTTCGAACGCGGCGCACGCGTCCCCATCCAACGCACCCACAACGAGGTCAGCTCCAGCCTGCGACGCGCCACCCAAGCCATCCGCGCCGCAGGCCAAGCAATGTCCCGACGCCAGGAAACCACCGCGATCACCGCTGTCATCGTCGCCGCCGCAGGGGCATTGCAAGCCGCGCTGGCCTGGCACCGGCAACGCCATCTCACCGCCCAAGCCACATCCACCGAGCGAGCCCTTACCCACCTGCAGTTGGCCGCTTGGCAACTGGACCCAGTGCACCACTTCCCCGACCGCGACGCCGCCCAGCGACCCGACCTCCGCCGCGCCGTCCACGCCACACTCGGCGGGCTGATCGACCCCGCCCAGATCACCAGCCACCCCGTCTACCCGATCCTGGCGACCGTGCTGCGCCGCGCCGAGCACACCGGGTACGGCCCCGCACAGGTCCTCCACGCCGCCGCCGACAACGCCGAAATCGGCACGGCTCTACACGTCCCCGGCCTGCCGCTGGCTGATCTTCTGGCCTTCCATATCCAGCAGCGCCTCAACGTCCCCGCCCCTGCGGTGGACGGACCGCGGACTACAAGCGGCGCCCCCGGCGGGCCCGCGCACAATGAACCCGCTGACGGCGGCCAAGAGGAGCACCCAGCCCGAAAACGCTACGCCGACCTCATCCACCAGGCGGCACGAGAATGGTTCGGCGACATGCACGTGAACCTGCGCACCCCCGAACTCGCAGCGGCCCTATACGCTGCCGAACAGGCCGGGCTAGACCCGCAAATCCTGCTGCACGAGGCGAAAATCACACCGCCCCGGCTCCATCCCCAGAACCGCCTCGTACCCGGTGCCGACCGCGCCCTCTCCAAAGAACTGGCCGACCAGATCAACCAGCGCGTCACCGACCACCAACACGCCAAACACCCCGACCGGCCCCCCGCCCCCAGCCACCCGATCCCTAAAAAATGGGCGCAACTGCGGTCCCTGCTCATCAACGCACTACGCGACCACGGCTTGGCCGCCACGGCCGACCAGTTGTACTCGCCAGAGCTGGCGGACCTCCTGCAACGCGCTCACACCAACGGGATCGACATCACCGCCCCTGTCCAAGCATCCGCCAACGCAGTCGGACCGGTCGACTCGGCAGGGTCGCTATCCCACCCCATCCACCGGCAACTCAGCGACGCCCCGCACAGGCCCGACACTCCATACCTCGCCATCCTGCGCGACCACCTCCCCCAACACCCGGGAATCGCATCACCAGACCAGATCGCCGCCACCCCAGCCTGGAAAACCGTCCTCGCCAAACTCCGCAAAGCCCACAGCGCAGGACACCAACCAGAGCAACTACTCCAGCGCGCCGTCTCTAACAACCGAGTCTTCAAGAACCCCGACTCGATCGCCAGAGTCATCGCCTGGCGCATCGACCACTTCACCGACGGCCGCTCACTGGGCCAATCAAAGGGCAGGGGTCCACGCCGTGGCAGCGACCGATTCCCCTACCGGCAGCCTTCCGATCGCGGCCGAACCCCGTAGCCGCTACGCTGCCAGACTCAGGCCTGACCACGCTGTCGCCGATGATCGACAGGGGATAAATCGTCATCGCGAAACTGGTGTCTGATCACGACCACAACCCAGTACGCTCCAGCGCTTCAGCAGGCGTAGCGGCGTGCTCAATGCCCAGTAGAGGCTGGCGATCCGCATCGAGGATCTGCCATCCGCCGAGCTGTACTACGGGCACGCCGCCGCGACGCTTGGCGAGGGCTAGTTCTGAGAGCGTGCCCCAGGAACCCCCAATGACAACCACTGCGTCACCGCTGTTCACGATGATGTTGTTGCGTGCCTCGCCCACCCCCGTGGGGATAGTGATAGTGAGATCGGGATTCGCGCCCTCCCGGTCGGCCCGAGACAGAATCCCGACGACAGTCCCGCCAGCGGTAGCGGCCCCGGCGGCGACTTCGGCCATCACACCGGTGTAGCCGCCGCAGATCACCACCGCCCCCCGCGTGGCAAGCAGTCGCCCAATCTCGCGAGCATTGCGGCGGTCTTCCTCTGTGCAGTTCCGCGGACCGCACACCGATACCTGTATCGCCATCGAGCCTCCCAGGGACTGACCTTATCCACCGGCCGGGAGTTCGGGAGCGGTAGCGGGATGGGCACTGAACAGAGCGATCTGCTCTCGCAGGTCGCGGGCCAGGGGTGTGTCCGCGTATTCCTCAAGCTGTTCGCTCATGCGGTTGACACGGCGGATCACTGGCACAGTCCGGTGTTCGGGGGGCAGGGCGAGGACACCTGCAAGGTGCTCGGCGAACCCGTCAAGTTCTTGCGCAGCGAGATGGGCTGCGGCGAGATCGGAAGCGGCGGCGGCGTAGAGTTCGCTGCCCTGTTCGTGAGGATCGTTGCTCAGGAGGTCCAGGGCTTCGTGAGCTTGTTGTTTTGCCTGAGCAAGATAGAGCGATCGGTTTGCGGCATCCACCGAAGAAGCGATCTCACAGAACGCCTCGCTCGCGTAATAGGCCGCTTTGCCGGGGCTGAATCGGAACACCCCAATCTCGGCATCGTCATCAGCCACCCGATCGCGGGCGTCCACGGCGGCAGAAATCGCATTGCCGAAGTCGGAGTCACGCGCGGCAGCCAGTGCCCGGGACTCCTGGCTGGTGAGCCGAAGCATGGCGGAACCGGACTGGGCAAGGCCCCGCCCGGCATGGGCGATCTCGGCCGCGCTCCGAAAGTCCCCACGCCAGTAGGAGATATTGGATTGAACCCAACGAATGTAGGCACGCAGCGAATTATCACCGGTCAGTTCCACGCAGATTTGAGCAGTCCTGGCGTGCGTCTCGGCTTCGCGAGGATGCCCCAGGTCGGCGTTGGCGTGGGCCAGCAAGGCACAGAGTCTTCCCGCGATCATGTAGAGGCGGCGCTGCTGGTCAAGGGGATGATGGGCATTGTCGAGGATGCCGAACACCTCGTCGCGCAGTTGCGCTATGCGGCGAAATGTCAGGTACACCGGACGTCGGAGGTAGTCGGTAGCGAAGCGTTCCACGTCCGCATCGAATTGGTCGAGCGCGTGTTCATCGATCCGCCGGACGCTGCGGGCGAATCGGGCCGATTCGTCGGCCACGATGGCAATCTCCTCAAACATCTGCGAGGGGTCGGAGTCCGCTTCGGCCCCATGGGTCCAGTATGCGCCCTCTCCGGGAGGTGCTGCGGGTACCGCTGCCGGCACCCTGCTGGAGAGCATCGGGGGAGCGAGCAGCTCTCGTACGGGCTGCCCGAACATGCGCTCGAGTACCCGGCAGCTCGAAGGACGGGGCTCACCCTTGAGGCGTCCGGCGCACCAGCGTTGCCATGTGCGTTCTCCCACGGTCAAGGTGGGAAGGCCCAGCTCGCGGGCCACCTTGGAGAAGGCTCTGGTGGCGGCGAGTGGCGTCCAGTGCCGTTCGGCGGCCAGTTTCGCAAGTAGCGTCGCTTGGCCCATGTGGTCCCTCCACCAGTCGCCTGGAGCGGATACAGGTCAACACCTTCAAGTAACCCCGAGATCCCCATGCCTGCCAAGACCGGCCATGCGAAGTGGCGGTGAAACGGCACCAAGAGGCGGTCTTGTGACGTCGCGAAGTCGGTACAGCGATACCACGCTGTGTGCCCATGAGCCTGCGCTCGACGGACATCGCCTGTAGAGAGGCCACGCCACCCACCCGGACCACCGTCCCTCTGGACGCCTTCGCCTTGCGGCTGAGGGGCTTCGCCCGCCGTTTCGAATCTCGCAACCGGACACGGGAACTCGTCGGCGACGAGGACGACACGCTGCTGCACCTCCGGCCGATGCCCCGACCGCACGCTGGAACTCGTACACGGAAGCGCGCCGCCTATCCCCGAGGACCTGGCCGGGGCTGCCGTCACCTTGAACGGGGGCGGCATGACTGGCGGCGCCGTCCCTTGACCGCAGCGGCGGGGAGACCGAACAGCTTGCCGTCCTCACACCGGTTCCTTGCCGCCGCATGACATCCCGCATCCGCCCAACAGGGAAATCGATCATGATCGCACTGTCTACAGCCGACCCCAAGGCGTGGTTGAAGGGCGCTCATCCGCACTGGAGCATCGTCGAATCGGACAAGCACCGCTGGTGGGCCTTCCTCGACATGGACCAGCGCGGGACCTACGCGGTCCCCGTCCGGACCACCGATGTGAACGCCGACACGCCCGAGGAACTGCACGACCTGCTCACCAAGGCCGAGTCGTGACCGGTCCCGTGCTCGACACTCGGCCCCGCACCGCGCTCATGTACAACTACTACCTGGGTGGAAAGTCCTGGTCAGGGGTCGATGCGCAGGCCGCCATGGAGGTCGTCCGGTCGTCACCGGACGTCCCGGCCGTTGCCCGGGAGAACTTCCGGTTCGCCGGACGCGCCGCCTCCTGGGCCGTCGCCGAGTTCGGCATCGGCCAGGTTCTCGACATCGGCGTGGGGATCGTCCACGACGTCCCGCTCGACTCCGTCGAGAAGTGCGTCCGAGCCGTCTCCCCCGACGCCATGGTGCTCGCCTTCGACAACGACCCGGTCGTGCTCACCCATGCGCGGGCGTGGCGCCCCGGATACGGCGGTGTGCTCCGCGGCGACATCCGAGACCTCGACAGCATCTTCCACCACCCCGACGCCGGCGACCTCCTCGATCTGACCGCGCCGACCGTGGTCGTTCTAGCCGCCGTCCTGCACTTCGTAGCCGACCCGGCAGCGGTGATGGCGGGACTGCGGGAGCGCCTGGTGCCCGGCAGCGTCGTCGTGGTGTCGCACGCGACCTCGACCGGTACCGAGCAGGGGCGCGTTGACGACATGACCGGGGCGTACGAAGAGGCCAGCAGTCCGATCAGGTTCCGGACGGAGGCGCAGATCCGAGCGCTGGCCGACGGATGGCGCGTTGAGCACGACCTCGTCGACGTGCAGAACTGGTCCACCGACGGCACCCGCCGGTACGCGCCCTACGAGACGGTCCGCGTCGTCGGCATGGCCGCCGTCCTCCCCGAAGCCCCCGCGACGGTGGAGGTGGCGCATGTCGTGGGATAAGGCGCCCGCCGTCTCCAGCACCGACAAGATCAACACCGAGGAGCCGAACGCCGCCCGGTTATGGGACTACCTGCTGGGCGGCAAAGATCATTATCAGGTCGACCGCGAGGCCGCAGCCAAGGTCGCCGCGATCCTGCCCGGCTACGCCGACGCCGCTCGCCACGAGCGGGCGTTCCTCGCCCGAGCCGTTCGCCACCTGGCGGGTGAGGCCGGGATCAGGCAGTTCCTCGACATCGGCGTCGGCCTGCCCGCCGCCGCCGACAACACCCACGAGGTCGCCCAGCGCGCCGCGCCGGACGCTCGTGTCGTGTATGTCGACAACGACCCCCTCGTCTTGTCCTACGCCCGTGCCCTCCACCCCCTCACCTGCACCCGCCAAGGGGGCTGCGGGGTCGTCGATGCCGACGCCCGCGACGTCGAGGTGATTGTGCGCGAGGCCGCGTGGACGCTCGACTTTGATCAGCCGGTCGGGCTGTTGCTGTTGAACATCCTGAACTACATCGTCGTCGGTGATGAAGCACAGGCGATGGTGAAAGGGCTGGTCGCGGCGCTGGCACCGGGCAGCTACGTCGTCATCGCCCACCCGACCGCCGAGGCGGACGGTGAGCGGGTGCACGAGGCCATGGAGGTCGTGATGGACATGGGCGGCGCGTCCGTCGTCGCCCGCACCCCACAGCGGATCGAGGGCTTCTTGGAGGGCCTGGAGCTGCTGGACCCCGGCGTGGTGTCGTGCTCGCACTGGCGGCCCGACCCGTGGCCACCCCCAGCGCCCGTCCTCCAGTTCTGCGGCGTCGCTCGCGTCCCAGACCAGGAGCCCAGGCGGTGAGGTCGCCCCCTTGATCCTCGCCCGGCCGGAGACCCGGACCATACCCCGTGACCGGCGCCCCCTCCCCGAGGTCCACCGTCTCCGGCCGGGCGAGCCCGCCCTTCCCAACAGCGGCATACGGCCACCCCAGTGCGCGTGGTCTGCCCTGGAATCGCTCTCCTCCCACCATTCCGGTCCAGCGCGACCGGCCTCCAGGAAGAAGGGGTCCCTCATGTTTCCGCTCGGCGGCATCACGTGACCGGCGTCGTCCCCGCAACGGCCGCCGACACGTTCCGGGTGGCCGTGGTCAACTGGCAGTACGGCGGGCTCGATACCGATGGGTCGGACGCGCGCTGGCGCCAGACCGTTGACGTGCTCGGCACGGTCGGTGCCCAGGTGGTGCTCTGCCAGGAGTTCGGGGCACCGCAACCGGCGCTGCGCCAACCCCGGCACGGTCGGCGCACCGCCAACGCCCTCGGCATGGAGATGGTGCTGGGCCCGGTGCCGCCCGGCGCCCGCAGCGCCTTGCACGTCGCTGTGCTGGTCGACACGGGCACCACCGGCTGGAGGATCGAGGCCGACGCCCCCTACACCCACAGCCGTTTCGGCGGCACCCAGCATGAGTCCTGGTGCGGGGTGCAACTCAACATCGGCGAACTGGTCGTGGACTGCTACAGCGTGCACCTCCCGGCCCGGTCCGCTGTCGAGCAGCTCTCCCAGGCCCAGACGCTGACCGCCCTGCTCACTGACCCCGAGCGGCTCGTCCTGGTCGGCGGCGACATGAACGGCTACCCGCGCGGCGGCCCGTCCGCCACCGCCGACGAGTTGGAGGAACTGCCGCCGCATCTGCGCGTGACCCGAGCCCGACGAGGCGCGAACGGCCAGCTGCAGGCCAACCTCGATGTCGACGACGTGTTCAGCCGCGCCGGGTTCCTCGACCTGGCCTTGGGCCTGCCCGCCGAGCTTCGCCACCCGCCGGAGC
Organism: Actinomadura syzygii; assembly: GCF_008085905.1. Lineage (GTDB taxonomy): Bacteria > Actinomycetota > Actinomycetes > Streptosporangiales > Streptosporangiaceae > Spirillospora > Spirillospora syzygii. Next base: position 386,459 of record NZ_VSFF01000013.1, read on the forward strand.
TGCGGGCGACCGGGAAGGGCGGCGCCCGCGTCGACCGGGCCTACGGATCGCCGGAGTTGGCCGCGGCCGCCACCGGCTACTGGCAGGTGGACATCGCCAGCGACCACGACGCGGTGGTCTTCGACTTCGACCTGGCCGCCCTCCGCCGGATCCTCACCCCGCGCGGGGCGCGAGGAGGTGAACAATGACCGCGCACCGGGCCCAGTGGCACGCCCGCCGGTACGGCGGCCCCATCACCCACGTTGCCCTGGACTACGGCCTCACGCTGACCAGCAACGCCGACCCCATCGACCTGATGACGGGCATGCGGCCGGTCACCGACGAAGCCAATACCGCCGTCTGGGCGCTGGGCGACGTCGGCGTCACCCTGGCACTGGTCTCCGAAACCGGGCCGGGCCTGGACCGGAGCCCCGCCCTCCAAGCCGCCGGACTCGACGCCCTCTTCGGGGACCGGGTCTATCTCTCGCACGAGCTGGGCCTGACCAAGGCCAGCCCCTGACTTCTACCGGCACGTGCTGACCGACCTCGAAATCCAGCCTGGCGAGCTGCTGGTCTGCGGCAACAACCTGCGCACCAACGTCGCTGTCCCAGCACGGCTACACATCCGCGCCGTCCTGCTCGGGTCCCAAACGGCCCGCTACAAACTGCCCCCGAACACGACCTTGATCACCCGTTTCGGCGACCTACCCGACCTGCTCACCGGAGAGCGAACCGTTCATGCCTGAGCCCACCACCATCCGCGTCGCCACCTGCAATCTGTTCGAGGGCGGCCTCGACGGCGACGACCCCGAGCACTTCAGCCGCGACGACTCCCGCCTCCGCCAGCAGGTCGAGGTGCTCGCCTCCCTCAAGCTGGACCTCATCGGGATCCAAGAAGCCACCTGGGGGATGCTCGATGACAACCGCCTGGACGGCGTCGCCACCGACCTCGGGATGCCCTGGCGGTACCTGGGCCGCTCCAACCTCTACGGCTGCAACCTCGCCACGCTGATCCGGACAGGCGACAACAAGATCACCGTCAAGGACTACACCCACCTGACCGGCCCGCCGTTCGTCCACGGCCTCACCAACGTCACCTTCATCATCGCCGGGCACCCCCGCACCGTGCACTTCCTGGTCGGCCACTCCGCCCCCTCCAGCCCCACCATGCGCCTGGCCGAAGCCGAAACGGCCACCGTCCACCGGCACCACGATCTGATCTACGTCGCCGACTTCAACGCGGCCGCGTTGGACGACGACCCCGACACCACCGGGATCGACAAGGCGACGGCCAGGGGCAAGCTCGACAAACGCCCCGCCGAAACGCTCGCCGCCGCCGGGTTCCACGACGTCGGCGGCGTCCTGGGCGACCGCACCCCGACCGTGGGGCACCGCACCCCGAACGAGGACGACGACGCGGCCAAGCTCGCATACAGGTGCGACCGGATCTACACGACGTTGCCCACCGAGACGGTCACCGGGTACGGCGTCGAGCTCGGCGGCGACGCGCTGTCTGACCACCGGATCGTCTGGGCCGAGTTCACCCTCGGCCGATAGCCCACCGCCACGTCCCGCGACCATCTACCTCACACGAAAGCCCCTCTTACCGATGACTCGATCTCCTCTCTGGCGCGGCGCTGCGGCGTTAGCCGTCCTGTTCGGCCCGCACGCGGTCACGGCCTTGTCCGCCGCCGCGGAACTGGCCGGAGCCGACCTCGGCCAGCCCGGCCTTCCGGCCTCGGTCAACGTCTCGGCGCTCAGCCTCGCCGTCGCCGGGATCTGGCTACTGGTCCGCGCCCGCCACCCGGTGAACGATCGTGCGACCCGGCCCGCGGTTGGAGGCGCAGCCGCCCTCGCTCTCGCCGGGGCCGCGCTGCTGCCGCTGACCGGCCAAGCCGCCGACACCGCCGCAACGGTGCTAGTGGCCGGGGCGGGTGCGTGGCTGTGCGCCGGACTCGCCGCCGACGCCGGAGCGCCGCTGTGGCGGGGCCGCCTGGCCGGTGAGAGCGCCCGGCGCTGGGACATGGACGCGGTCGCGGCCTGCGCCATCGTGTTCGCGGCGCACCTGATCGTCATGATCCTGGACGACTGGATCGACCTGCTGCAAGGGCCGACCGCCGTCGACCAAGTCGACGCGGTCGGCCTCCCCAACCCGACGTTGTTCACCATCCAGGCGCTGGCGGCCGGGGTGCGGGAGGAGATTCCTCTGCTCGCGCTGCCCGCCGCTCTGATGATGGCCGCACGCCGCCCGGCCTGGCAGATCCTCGCCGTAGTGTGCGTCCTGCGGGTGATCCCGCACGCCTACCTCGGTGCCACGGCACCCCCGTCCATCATTTTCGCCGGGGCGGCCTGGTGGATGTACCGCGTAACCGGGCGGATAGGGCCGATCATCGTCGGCCACACGCTGTTCAACGCGACGGCCCTATGGATCAACCACGCCGAGATCGATTACACCGGGCGACGCGTGATGACGGCGATGGCGGTGGCGCTCGCCGTCCTCCTGCTCTCCTACGCCCCCAACGCCGCACCCGCGTGGCTGCGGCACTGGCTCAGTAAGAAGCCCGCCCCCGACGACGAGCGCCCGGCCAAGGCGAAGGAACCCGCGATATGACCCACATCGGTCCCCTGCCCCAGCCCGGCCCGGACGCCCCGCCACCGTGCGACCGGCCCATCCCGCCGTTGGGCACCACGGCCTTGGACGACCAGCAGGCGCGGCGCCTGCTGGCCTCGACGATGGACGAGCCCTCGCGTGTGTGGGCCTACGCCTGCGCGGTGCCCGAGCCCGGAGCCGAGCCCGTCGACGAGATCCTGCTCACCGAACTCGGCGGTGACGACGAACTCGGCAGTGACCAAAACCTCGGTGTGGTGTGGGTTCGCTCCCCCGACTCCTTCACCGGCGCGGCCGGGCACCTGCTCGGCGGTACCGGACGCGACGACACGATGCTGTTGCGGCGCTGGGAGGACCTGGTGTTCAAGCTGGCCGACCTGGTCGACTCCCACGCCTGCCGCATCCAGTCCCCCACCGACTGGCCTGCCCGATTCGTCGAGATGCAGGCCGCCTTCCTGCGGTGGACGGCCTGCTACGGCGTGATCGCCGCCCTGCACAGCTCGGCAAGAGACGACATCCGCGACACCGTCCGCGCCCACCCCGACGGCGGACTCACCCACGACCTGGGCGACCTGACCGCCGACGGCGCCGCCCAGATCATCGACGGCTACGAGCGCGAGCCCGCCGCTCTGATTCCGCCGGGCTGGACCGTGGAGGGATGGGACCACACCCGGCCCCGCACCCACCCGATCCTCTCCGGGCTCCGCCCCCACCCGCCGCACAGGAAAGCCGCCCGATGACTCCACACGATCCCTTCCGCTTCGACCCGTTCGCAGTCGCCGAACCGAACGGGCAGATCGATCGCCTGCACCGCATGCGCGACGCCACCCACTACCTCGTGGCCTTCTGGGGCGACATGCTGTACTCGCAGGAGCAGCAGCACACGGGAAGGCTCACCGCGCCACCGAGCATCACCGCCCTGCCCCCCGATCAGCAGCCCTGGGCGCTGATCGAGGCCGAAGCCACCCGGATCGCCGACGCACACCTATACGCCCTGGACGCGGCGGCCACCACCGCCGCCCTCGCCCTCGGCACCGACATGCTCGCCCACGCCCACGCTGCCGCGCCCGTCGACGGCACCGCACCGAGCAGCCGGGCGTGGGCCTGGGCGGCCGAGCCCCCCGCCGCGTCCGGGCTCCTACGCTGGGGCAGCGAGGTCGGTCACGACCGCAAGGGAGTACCGCTGATCGCCTGCCACTGGGGCCCCACTCCGGAAGGGACCTGGCTGTACTGGTGGTGCGACCAGCGCATCGCCATCCCCTCCACATCGGCCTCTTCTGCCCGCCATCACAAGGAGCTCCTGCGAAGGCTGGGGCCGCTGGGCCTCAGCAAGATCGCCACGATCCTGGTCCCCCACCCAGACGCCGTCCCGCCCGCAGCCCTGCCCGACGTCCCGCCCGCAGATGACCTCGACCCCGAACTGTTGGCGTTAACGGCAACAGTCCTGGCCTCGTGGGCACTGCTGACCACCCCGCGCGCCGCCCGGCTGCACACCCACCAACCCGACGAGAGCGAGACCGCCCGCGACCCCCGCAAGCTCCAGCCTCGTCCCGCGACCCTCGCCACCGGCCCCATCGACACACACCTCGTCCAGCACCTTTCCACCAATCCCCCAGCGCTGGTCCGTAAAAGAACGCCCTCGCCCCAAGAGCAGGCCGCCTGGGAACAGGCCGCCAAGGACCACGCCGCCAGGAAACAAGCCGCCAAGGACCAGGCCGCCAAGGAGCGGACCCGCGCCATGCTGAGCGCCCTGGACGCCCTAGCCAACCAGGCCCAGCACACGATGAAGACCCTGGACGACGGCGCCGCGAGTGACGCGCCCCTGAGCGGGCTCGCCGAGGCGCTGGAGTCGCTGACGGACACGATCGATCTGCTCCTACCGACGATGTCGACGGTGAACACCCGTGCGGCGCACCTCCATCGGGAACTGATTGACCAGGGCAGCGAAGAGGCAGCAAAGCACTTGGACTCGGGGCTGGTGAGCCTCGGCATCGGACGCGACTCGCTAGAGGCCGTGCATCACCTACTCGCGATGGGGCGCCGCGAACTGGTCCTCGCCATGGGCTGTGAGGACGAGGGGCGAACACCACATCCCGGCCCGGTGACTCTGGCCACCGAGGCACTTGACACCGCCTGGACCGAACGGTTGAACGGAGAGGGACGATCGTGACCTGTGAGCAGGCGTCGCAGGGTCACCCGTGCGTGCGCAGCGGCGGGTCGCGGGCGGTGAACCAGGGATCGCTGAGAGAGTCGCTGATCGCGGCACCGCTGCGACCGCGCAGATCCGCCGGACTGACGTGGCCCGTCTGCCTCATCCCGGCCGGACGGCTGATCCGACGAACCCGACACCTCAAGGAGGCTCTCCCGCAATGACGTCGCACCCTGGCCGATTCCCAGACCGGTTCGTCCCATTCCCAGGAGGCGTGTCGTGAGCGTCGACACCGCGAGCCGTGCTGAGGGGGCCGAAAGACTCCGCAACGCCCTGGTCGACACGATCATCACCGACCATGCCGACAAGGGCTTGGCGATGCCCGCCGAGGTGGAGCGGGCGATGCGGACGGTGCCCCGTGAAGTGTTCACTCCGGGCGTCTCGGTGGAGAGGGCGTATGAGAACACCGCGGTGATCACCGCCCGGCGTGGTGAGGAGGCCGTCAGTTCGGTGTCGGCGCCTTATCTGATTGCGGAGATGCTCGGCCAGGCGGTCGAGGCGCTCGGCGGTTTGAAGGGCCGTGCCGTTTTGGAGGTCGGCAGCGGCGGCTACAACGCCTCGCTGCTGCGCGAGCTCGTCGGTCCGACAGGGTCGGTCACGACCGTCGACATTGACCCCGAGGTGACCGACCGGGCGGCGTCCTGCCTGGAGCGGGCGGGCTACAACGACGTCACCGTGATGTGCGCGGACGCCGAGCACCTGGTCGAGCCGGACCGCCACTACGACCTGATCATCGTCACCGCGGGGGCCTGGGACATCCCATCGGCGTGGCGCGAGCAGCTCCACGGCGACGGTGTCCTCGTCGTCCCGCTGCGTACGTTCGGGCTGACCCGATCGTGGGCGCTGCGGCGTTCGGGGGACCGGCTGGCCAGCGTCAGCCACCGCCAGTGCGGGTTCGTCTCGATGCGGGGCGAGGGTGGCCGCCCGCTGCGGTACGTCGACGTCGCCGACGGTGTCCACCTGCGGCTCGATGAGGACCCGCAGACCGCTCCTGACGTCATCGCCCGCACGGTCGCCGACCTGCTCAACCAGCCTCGCCAGGTGGCGTGGGCCGGGGTGAGCCTGCCGCCCCGCACCGTGCTGGCCGACCTGGACCTGTGGCTGGCCGCCCGCTTGGCGGGGGAGGCGGAGGAGTTCATGATGCTGACGGCACAGGAGGCGGCCGTCAAATCTGGCATCGTCGCGCCGTCGTGGCGGTTCGGGGCTCCCGCCGCCCTCGTTGAGGGCACGTTCTCCTACCGGTCGGTGCTGAACTGGACCGGCAGGATGTTTGATCTCGGCGCATCCGCCCACGGGCCCGCCGCCGCCGCGGCGGCCGGGCGGATGGTCGAGCACATGCGCGCGTGGCTGGACGCCGGTAATCCGTCTCCGGCCCTAGACGTCGCGCCCGCGCGCACTCCCGACGGCGACCTGCCGGACGGGACCGTCCTGGACAAGCGGCACAGCCGCTTCGTCCTGACCTTTCCCACCGTTACCTCTCGATAGAAGGGAAAACCCTGATGGAGCGCGACGAGCAGTACGAGCTGAACGTCCGCCTGGTCGACTCCGGGGACACCGCGAGCGGCCACGCCACCAGCACCGACGACGACTGCGGCTCGGGCAACACCGGCTCGGACGCCTGCACCACCAACGCCGACGTCGGCGTGCGCTAACACCCCGCCTCACCCCCTGCCGGGCCCGGCCCCGTGCGCGGCTCCATGCGCAACAGGGGACTGGGCCCGGCCCCGTTGCCCCCTTCTGCGACCCGCCAGGGCGGTGAGCGACCCATGTTCCACGCGACGAGTGCGGCGCTGCTCAGAGCCGCCGCCTACCCTGATGATCTGGTCCTGCCCGCCTGGCCCGACCTGACCGCCGACCGGCCCGGCCCGTGGCTGGAGTGGCTGGAAGAGGCGTGGACGCTGCCGGGGTTCGCCGCCGCCGTCACGCTGGCCGCGCCCGACCTGGCCGCCCAGATCACCCGCGCCCTGGACGGACAGCCGGTCCGGACGCGCCGGTTACGGCGCCTAGTGGAGTCCACGATCCGGTATCTGTTGAGGTGGACGACCCGCGCGACCCCGTTCGGCTGCTTCGCGGGGGTGGCGCCGGTCGAGTTCGGCTCGCGCGCGGCGGTGCACTGGAGCGGGCGGCACCGTGCCGTGGCCCGTCCCGACGACCGTTTCACCGCCGAGCAGGCCGCGCGGGCTGAGCGGGACCTGCCGTTCATGCGCACGGTCGCGGTGATGACGAACCCTCTCGGGTACGCGCGTGGCGGGCGGTGGGTGTTGCCCTGCGCCCGCGCCGAGCACGACCGGATGTGGGATGTCGAGATCGAGCTGACCGATCCGGTGCAGGCCGCGGTTGAACAGGCCGCCTCCGCCATCGCGTTCGCCGATCTCGCCGCCACCGTGGCTGCCAAGCTTCCCGGTGGCACGGCCGAAGCCGAGGGACTGCTGACCGCGCTGGTGAAGGCGAGGGTGCTGCTGTCGGCGGTACGGCCGCCGATGACCGTGACCGACCCGTCCGCGTACCTGGCCCGCCATCTGACCGGGCGCATCGACCTGCCCGCCCCCGGCGACCAGGTCGCGGTCGACCTGCGGGTCGGCTGCTCGGTGACGCTGCCACCCGCAGTGGTCGCGGCCGCTGAGGATGCGGCCGGGACGCTCGCCGCCGTCGCGCCGCGGCTGCCCGGCTGGGCTGCCTACCATCGCTCGTTCATCGAGCGGTGGGGCCCCGGCGCCGCCGTGCCGCTGCGCGAGGTGGTGAACGTCCTGGGGTTCCCCGCCGGGTACCGGGGCTCACCCCATCGTGATCCGGCGGGATTCACCGCCCGCGACGCGCTGCTCGCCGACCTCGCACAGCGGTCGGCCCTGGACGGCTGCGCCGACGTCGTGCTCGATGACGACCTGGTCGCCGCGCTGCACGGCGACGATGACCGGCCCCCGATCCCGCACACCGAACTGCGCTTCACCCTCGCCGCCCCGACACCACGGCACCTGGACCGGGGCGCGTTCACGCTGACCGTGGTGAGTGGCGCCCGCCACGCGGGCGTCACAGCCGCCCGGTTCCTGCACCTGCTCACCCCAAGCGAACTGGACCACTTCCGCAGCGTCTACACCGATCTTCCGGCCGCGACGCCCAGCGCGGACATCGTGCAACTGTCGGGGCCCCCGCTCCACGCCCGCCTGGCCACCCTCGCCCGCGCACCCGAACTCCTGCCCGTCCTACCCGTCGGAGACTTCCACCCCCACCCGCCCTGGACACTCGCGGACCTGGCGGTGGCGGGGGACGGCGAGCGGCTGTGGCTGGTATCGGCCACCACCGGACGGCCGGTCGAACCGCTGCTGCTCAACAGCGTGCTGTTACCGACCGCCCAGCAGCCTCTCGTCCGGTTCCTGACCGAGATCTGGACGGCATGGACCGCCCCGTGCGCCCGGTTCGATTGGGGCCATGCCAGCAGCCTGCCGTTCCTACCCAGAATCCAGCGGGGCCGCGCCGTCCTGCACCCGGCTCGCTGGACCATCCCCGCGACCGCGCTACCGAGCCGCGGCGCGCCGTGGCCGCAGTGGCGAGCCGCCTGGCAGCGGCACCGCGAACGGCACCGGGTTCCGCGTGAAGTACTGATCAGCCAGAACCGCAGCTTCGACGATGTCCGGCTGCGGCTTGACCTGGACGAGCCCGCCCACCTGGCGGTGCTGCGCAGCCACCTTCACCGGCACGGCGGTGCCGCCCTGACAGAAGCCGACCGGCCTTCCGGCTGGATCGGCGGCAGACCGGCCGAACTCCTACTCACCCTCACCTCGACGCCACCGCGCCCGCGGCGCCCGGCCCGGCCTGCCCGCCCCGCCAGCACCCTCCAGCACCGCCCCGGACGGTCACGATGGCTGGACGCCCGCCTATTCGGCCGATCCCAGACCATCCTCACCGACGTCCTCGCCCACCTTCCCGATCTCCCCGTGGGCTGGTGGTTCCTGCGCTACCCCGACCCGATCCCACACCTGCGGCTGCGCGTCCCGCTGCGTGAGGGCGAGTTCGCCGATGCCGCCCATGACCTCGCCCTGTGGGCAGAGCGGCTACACGAGGACGGCTTGGTCACCGACTACGCTCTGGCGACCTACCGGCCAGAGACCCGCCACGGAAGCGGCCCGACCCTGACCGCGGCCGAAGCGGTCTTCGCCGCCGACTCCCGCGTCGTCCTCGAACGACTGGAGGGTGACGCGCAGGCCGCCACAGCCGCAGGGGTCATCACCATCGCTCACGGGTTCACCAGCGGCGACGGCCTGCGGTGGCTCCTCGATCACGTGCCGCACCGCAGCGGCCCGCGCCTGGACACCGCCCAACTCGCCCGCGTCCGCGCCTCCTCCGCAGACGATGCCGCCTTGGCGGGAGCGCTGGCCACCTATCGGGCTCTCGCCGACCGAGACGGACTCGACACCGACCAGGTGCTGGCCGACCTGCTGCACCTGCACCACGCCCGAATGATCGGCGTCGACACCCCCTCCGAGCAGCACTGCCTCCGACTGGCCCGTACCATCGCCCAAACCGACCTGCGCACCGGACGCCCCGACCGATACACCTGTGGCCGAGATCCCATGAGCGGGCCGTCATGAGCACGGGGCAGAACCTCGCCGAGGGAGCTGTCGGCATCGCCCTCCTCCACCTGGAAACCGGCGCCTGGGAAGCCGCCTACGCAGCGCTCCAGGAAGCCGTCTCCAGCGGCGTCAGCACCGCCGCCGGGGCCAGCCTCTTCTACGGTGCGCCCGCCCTCGCGTTCGTCCTCGCCGCATCCACCCGGGCAGATCTCACCCGCGCCACAGCCACCGTCGCCACTGGGACCGCGGCAGTGACCCGCCGTCGCCTGGAAGCCGCCCACCAGCGCATCGACCGCCGCCAGCGCCCCGCCTACGCCGAGTTCGACCTCATCCGCGGACTGACCGGACTCGGCGTCGCCCTACGCCGCATCGGCGCCCTCGACCTTCTCCGCGAAGTGCTGACCTACCTGGTCCGGCTCACCGAGCCGCTCGACGGGCTCCCCGGCTGGTGGTGCCCAACCGGCCCCAACCGCACCAAGCCCGGCCCCGCCGGAGGCCACAGCAACCACGGGATGGCACACGGCATCACCGGCCCGCTCGCCCTAATGGCGCTGACGATGAGCGAAGGCGTTCACGTCAACGGGCAACCAGCGGCACTCGCCCGCATCTGCCAGTGGCTCGACCGCTGGGAACGACAGACCGACAGCGGCCAGGCGTGGTGGCCGCAGATCATCACACTGGACGAGTTACGCCGTGGCGACACCGATCAGCAGAGCCCGTTGCGGCCATCGTGGTGCTACGGGACTCCCGGCATCGCCCGCGCCCAGCAACTCGCCGCCCGCGCCCTCGGCGACACCACGCGCCAACGAAACGCCGAAACTGCATTCGCAGCGTGCGTAAGCGACCCCGGACAACTGGCCCGCCTCACCTGCCGTGGCCTCTGCCACGGAACCGCCGGGATCCTTGCGGCCGGACGACGCATCGCCGCCGACGCCCTCACCCCCATCCCCGTCGCCCCGCTGCTGGACCTCCACCGGCAAGCCGCCGCCACACCCGACGAACCCCCCGGCTTCCTCGATGGGACAGCCGGAGCCCAACTGACCGCCACAGGGATCACGACCTCCTGGGACGCCTGCCTCCTGCTGTGCTGACGAGAAGGGCCAGATCATGCACGAACCCTCCGACACTCGCTCTTGGACGCAGGTGAACATCGCCTTCCCCGGCCAGAAGCCTCGTGAGCGCGAACGGCAAGCCGCCGCCCATCTGGCCAGGATTCTCCCCACCGCCGAGGCCAGCGGTCTCATCACCTCTTGGTTCTTCATCCGCAAGGACCGCTGGCGCGTCCGCTACCTTCCCACCGAAACCAGCGGCGACGGCCGCTACCTCCGTTCCCTGCTCACCCGAGGCGTCGACTGGACCAGCGACATCTACGAACCCGAAGTCCACGCCTTCGGCGGCCACCCCAGCATGGACACCGCGCACGAACTGTTCCACGCCGACAGCCACCACCTGCTCACATTCCTCAACAGCACCCCCACCGACCGCAGAGAACGGTCACTGATCCTGCTCACCGCTCTCATGCGGGCCGCAGGCCTGGAATTCGGTGAGCAAGGCGACGTGTGGGCCCGCATCGCTGAACAACGCGCCGCCCTGCGCGGCGAACTACCCGACCCCGCAACCTGGGCTGCCTTCACCGACGACGTCCGTCGACTCCTTCTCGGCAGACCCCAGCCAGACGACATCGGAAACGACTGGCTTACCGCATTCGACACAGCAGGCGGACAATTAAAAGCCCAACGAGAGAGCGGCCAGCTCACCAGAGGAATCCGCGCTGTGACTGCCCTCCATGTGATCTTCCATTGGAACCGAATCGGCATCACCGGCCCCACACAGGCAATACTCGCGCAAGCCGCAAAAGAAGCAATCCTTACCCCTTGCTGACCAGAACGTCGGGCCACACCTCAGAGGGTGCTAAGACTCTGGCAAGCGCACCAGCGTGGGACCTAATTTCACCGACGACGGCCGGGACATCCGGTCACGCTCGATCCTGCAGTGGTTTCGGCCCGCCCCCGCCCCTGCCCCCGCACACCACGGACACGCCGCTGACAGCCAACTCCGATCGTTCCTAGCGGCTCACGAGCCACATCAGGGACTTCACCAAACCCGGTACGGCTCACCACGCCACCGACATACTGGACCTGGCCCGCCGCCAAGGCCCCCTAGGACTGACCCCACAAGTTCTGGCCCGGTCGTTGTATTCCACCTCCAAACCGTCGCCGAGCGAGGTCGAAAAGGCCCGCCGCAAACTCGACCGATACACCGCCCGCGGGCTCCTGTTCCGCCGTGCTGGGCAGCGCGGCGGCGGATCCGACCGGTCCCCCTCCTCCTACTTTCCGGCCGCTCAGGAGGCCCAAGCCGAGGCACCCGGTTAGGGGCCAGCCCGCCAGTGTGTGGGGGCCGCGGTGTCGGCCGCCGTCAGTCACCGCCCACCGCCTGCCCTCCCCCGGCAGCCCGACAGCCCGGCTGGCGGAGGTGAAGACCGCTCGAGGACACCTCACCGTGGCGGTCTGGCGGTGCTTGGGGCGCGTGTCTTTTCGGCGACCGCAAGAGGCGAGAGCAGGCATGGTTCCTTGCGTCGGCGGCAGCCCGTCCCAGCCCCCCGCACGGACCACTGTCTCGCAAGAAGTGCCTGGTCAGGCCAATCACGCACGCAATCGCCACCAATCACGCGGCAACCAATCACGCGGCAACCACGGCAATCACGGGTCCGGTGTTTCTGCAGGTCACACCATCGCGACCGCAATCACGGGCAATCACCACCGCAAGCAATCACGATCCGGCCCCCCTTTTTAAAGGGGGGCCGTGACGTGATTGCGCGAACCCGCCCGAGCGCGCGCGACTCGGGGCGGGCTCGACCCCGGCTGCGAATCCGCCCCGCCGAGCCCGCGGATTCGCCCGTTTCGTCGATGACATTTGCGGTGACACCGCCCCCTCTACATTTCACGCCGAGGGCACAGACACCGCCGCGCTGAACGGCGTCGGCGACGCCCCCGGGGTCGATGCACGACCAAGCCGAACCCCGAACGAGACGAACGAGACGAGGATCATGAACAAGCTCCCGGCCATTCCCGCCACCGCCACCGTCGTCCTGCTTGGGCTGCTGCCGGGCCTGAGCGGATGCGGCAGCTCCGACGACACCGTCGACGGCATCAAGGTGCCCGAGGGCGCCAGCGTGTCGACCAAACCCGGAGGCGGCGGCAGCATCCAGGGCAACCAGACCCTCAACCCCGACCAGTTAAAGATCGCGAAGAAGTTCGTGGCCTGCATGCGCGGTCTCGGCTACGACATGCTCGATCCCTCCGACCCGACTTTGACTTCTCCCCCGGCAACACCAAGGGCATGACCCAGCAGCAACTCCTGAAAGTGCGCGAGGCCGCCAACCGATGCTCCAACCAGGTCGGCGGCAGCGCCATCACCGGCGGCTGAACCCCCGGGCCCGGGCCGCGGACGCCGGCCACCGGCGCTCGCGCGCCAGCGGCCGAGGCCGCCCGCAGGTGGCGCCCGTGGTGCGGATCCGCTCCGGGACATGCGGCGCTGCGGCATCAACGGCCCAGGCTCCTCGCCGATACCGCGAGCGTGGAGCTCCCCATTGGATCGAACTCCGGACAAGGACCACGATGGTGCACGCAGGCAGTTGGAAAAGGCTCACCCGCGGGTCGACGGCCCGGCCGACGGCCCGACACGCCGTGACCGGGAAACGCGGGTGGCGGTCCGGCTCCACCTGGCCGGCAGCGCTGCGGCACGCAGAAGATCACACCGCGCGAGAAAGCCATCCCGGTAGCGATCGAAGACGGACGCCTCCGTCCTCGAAACCCCCGACACCAAGACCCGGCATGTTGGCTACATGATCAGGGCATCATCGTGTGGCAGGGGCTTGGCCGTTCCGAGCGTCTTGACAGCGCGGAAGGATCCCTTGGGCACTTTGTATATGCGGATGCTGTCTTCTTGGTCGGCGATGATGCGTTTAATTGCGTCTAGGAGGGTCAGTAGCTCGGAGTCGGTGCAGACGATCTCGAATACCGACTTTTGGACGCGCATCCCGTAGCCTTCGCAGAGTTTGGCGACCTTGCGGAGTCGGTTCCTTCCCTCAGGTGTCACGGTGCTGACGTCGTAGGTGAGCAGTAGTTCCATCAGGGTGCCCAGGGCATGTAGGCGGGGAGTTCCCCCCGTAGGTGGCGGGCGAGGATGCGGGATTGGACGGATGGAAGCAGCGCCGCAGGGACTCGTCGGCCCAGCAGCCGGTGGGGCCATTCGCGCTTCTTCCACTCCTGCCATTCAGTGAGGACGATCTTCCGGCCGTCCTCGGTGAGTTGTACTGCGCCTCCGGGTAGCTCATCGAAGTGTTCGCCACGGAGCTGTCTGCGGTTGAGCAGGGTCAGAGCGAGGCGGTCTGCCAGGAGAGCGCGCAGTTCTTCCATGAGGTCCAGCGCGAGTGCTGGCTTGCCCGGTCGCAGTCCATGAAGGAAACCGACATATGGATCGAGTCCGACCTGCTCGTTGGCGCCATGGACTAGGGAACGGACGAGCCCATACAGGAAGCCCATCAGGGCGTTGATGGGATCGGTAGGTGGCCGCCGAGTCCTGCTGGTGAACGGGCCGACGTCGAGGCCAGAGCGGAGCATCAAACTGTAAGCCTGGAAGTAGTCCCGGCCAGCACTCCCCTCAATACCGCGTAACTGATCAAGGTCTTCGGCGGCGGGGATCGATGGCAATGCCTGCCCTAACCTTTCGGCGATCGCGCGCAGTTCCCCTTGATGGTCGGTTGCATCGCGTGCTCCACGCAGGAGGAATTGCCGACTGTTCTGCACCTTTCCTGCGATGACTGCTTGAGCGATACGCAAGCGATGGTCTGCGTCGGCGTAGACGAGATGCTGTGCGTGTCGTAGGAGGACGTTGCCTTGGACAGGACCCTTGACCCGAAAGAGAAACCGTCCCCCGGCTGTCATGCGGGTCACCGGGCGGCCGTCGGTTGCGCATCGAGCAAGCAGGGGTGTGCTGAGTTCAATGTTGCCGAATGCGACTATCTCCTGAAGTCTCCGCAGCGGCAGGGTCCGGCGGCGGGCGTCGTCAGGAATGACAATCCTGACGCTGTCCCCCTCCAGGTAGAGAGCCGCGCCCTGGGTCTGCACGTAGAGGGTATTGAGCAGTTCAGTCATCCCAGTCGCTCTCTGGGTTCGGCCGGAACCGTTCGCTGAGCATCTGTCGGTAGCGCTTCTGATCGGCGAGCAGACGCGGCATGCAAAGGGCGTTCATCGAACAGCCGCGGCATCTTCGGTCAGCGACCGCAACGGGGAGCGCCATGCGGCCGAGCACTTCGCGAACCGCCTCGGCGAGTTCGTGGACGCGGCCACGTGCGGCGTCGTCGACCGCAACCGGATGGCGTCGACGATCGCCAGCGGCGTAGATGTAGCCGGTGTCGATCGTGGTGTTGAAGCGTTCTTCCAGGCATATCGCCTGCGCTACCACTTGGACATCGGCGGGGCCGCCCGGACGGTAGGCACCCGATTTATGCTCGATGGGTATCACGGTGCCGTCATCGCGGAGCTCGACCACGTCGCAAACACCTGTGAGGCCTAGGTCGTCGTGCCAGACCGGGAGAGCGCGCAGGGTGCGCAGTCCAGGCCTGGCCTCCTCGTCGGGTTCGTGGACACGCTGATGCAGCAGCGTGCCGCGAACAGTGCTGGCGTCGTCTACGAATCCGTCTTCGAGCAGGATGAGCCCGGCCTGACGCGGACAGTAGGCGTAGTGCTCAAGAGCGGACAGCGGAATGATGATCTGTTCGGTGCTCATTCGACGACGCGTGTAAGAGTCACCTTGTCCGGAATGGTCTCGTCCACCTTCACGGTGTAGTCGCCGAAGGCCCGGGCGGGTCCGTCCACCTGGCGCACCACACTGATGAGGTCGAACAGGGTGTGAGAGGGCGCGGCACCGAACTGGTCGTTGTGGCTGAAGACGTACAGCCCGCGGAGCGTCATCTCTCCACGTGTCGAGGCCCTGTCGTGCTCGAACATCAAGCCCATCGACTGCCACAGCATCGCCAGGTCGTCGGAGGTGACGCCCGTCTTGCGGGCAAGGGGCGCGCTGAAGTGTCCGTAGCCCAGGTACAGCCCGTACGGGATGGCGTGCTTCCCGCCCATTTCCGTATCCTTCTCGGCCTCTTCCTTGGTCCGGGTGACACGTGTGATGCCGTGCTCCTGTGCCAGGACGGGGTCGATCGAGCGGGAGAAGGTGAGCTGAACCGGGCCCTGGACGCGTCCAGCCTGTTGGGAGCCGGTGGTCATGACGGCACCGAACATGCGGACGTCGTAGAAGGTCTGGCACATCCAGTCGCGTGCGCGTCCCTGGGCGGTGGTGTCCTTGCTCTTGTCCTTGGACTTGGGAATGCCTAGCGCCGTATAGGCCCGTTCGTGCTGGGAGTTCAGAGAGACCCCGGCCTCGACGTAGATGTCGTAGCCGGGCCGGTTCTCGCCGAGCAGAGCAACCATGTTGCGAATCTTGCGTTTGATGGCGACATCGGTGACCAGCCCCTGCATGGTCTCAGGGTCGGTGCGGGGCATGCCTCCAGCGTCTGGGTCGCCGTTGGGGTTGCCATCTTTGACGTCGAAGAGGAGGACGAAGTCCTGCTTGCGCGTCGGGTCGAGATGGGCTTCTACGGTCACGAGGGCTCCTGGTTCGTGGTTGTGAGGGCTCCGCCCGGCTGGCCGCCGCTCTTCTTGGCCTCCGTGGCGGCGCGCGCAGCAGCCATGTCGGCGGCTCGCTGGTGGTCGTAGCCGAGGATGAAGCGGGTCTGACCTGGCGCGTCCAGAACTAGAGGCAGACCGACCCGCGGCTCGATCAGCTGGCTGAGCTCTGCGAGTCGGCTGTCCAGCGCGTAACCGGCGCCGCGCGTCTCGTCGCGGCGGACGAGCTTCTTGATGTGCCCGTTGGCGTTGGTACGCAGCATCCGCATCGTGGCCTCGGGCTGGGTCATGGCAAGGCCGAAGTAGCGGTCGCGGATGGTGGCGTTCACGTCCGGGAGCGCGCGCCGCTGAATGGACTCCAAGACCGCGAAGAGGCGTCCCCACACATACGCGGTGTCGTTGAAGTTCTCATCGAGTCCGGGCATGACCTTCTCCTGATATGGGGGCCGTGTAAGAGCGAGTCTGAGCAGGGCGACACGCGCGAGATCGACGTGGTGGTCGTTGCGAATGTGGTGCAGCAGGCGCGGGATCAGGTGCGGCGGAGCCGGAGTTCCGCGAAGCGCAGCACGAAAAAGGTCGCGCGCGAGTCCGCGGATCGAACTTCCTGACACGTATTGCTTCTTGCCCCGGTCCCATCGGCCAGTGGCGCGCACCATCTGCCACAACGGCACGTAATGGTGTCCGTCCCTCCATCGGTCCGAGGAACTGTGGTCGCGGAACCAGGCGGCCAAGTGCCGCTTGACCTCGATGACGGGCATGTCGATCCAGTCACGGACGACCACGCGGCTCTGATTGGCTGAAAGGGTCAGGGCGTAGAAGGCGTTGGTATCCGCCACGGTGCCTGTCAGGCCTCGCCATGGTTCGGCGAGGAGCGCTCTGACATCGACTGGTTCCGGGTGTTCGATCATCATGACGTCGAAGTCGTCGGGCTCGCGCAGCCACCAAGTCAGCACGCTGTCGTCGCCCCGCAGCCGGTGACGCTCATCCGACAGCAATCGGTTCAGAGCCGCGATAGCCTGCTCGCCGCAGTCCTCGCACAACGGGGTGTTGACGAGTTGGACAGAGCCACCCCTTCCCTGCGCCGGCGTGTTCACTGAGACGAGCGCAGCGTTGCGTCCTCGCTTCGGGCGACCGTTCGCATCGATGCCGACCGGGATCAACGGGCCCTTGACCATGTCCGGGACGGTCTTGAGTAGGGAACCCACCTTGCCGCAAGCCAAGCAGATACCCTCATTGCCAGAGCCTTTCCTTGCGCGTGCCACGTCCGCCCAGAAGTCGACAGCAGCGGTGGAACGATGCGCCCACGTCTTCCCGACCATGACCGCGACCAGTTCCGACGCCTGGGGCGACTCAGGCAACTCGGCTAGGAGGTCGAGATGGCGCTCCTGGCCGAAGAATTCCGAGACGGTGCGGGCGAGTGGATCGGCGGTCGATTCTCGCCAATCGGCCAGCAATTTGAGATACGCGTCGTTGCGTCGTTCGGCACCTGCTTGAGCTTTGGCGGTGTCCTCCTTGGCCACGGCGAAGACGTACTCCAGCGTGTCCACCAGGAGCATCGGCGCAATTCCACTGGTCCGCGTCAGAGAAGGGCATATCTCAGGGATACCCGGCTTGTCATCCGCATTGACGAGCGGGATGAGCCTCCCCTCTCCCTGCTGGTCGATCCAAATTGCCCAATGCACCGTGCGCATGCGGTAATATGGCGGAATTCGATCGCCAATCCCCTGGCGTCGCACGTCATCGACAAGGCTGCCGATCAGCACAATTCAGCTCCTCACCTTTGTCGTCGCACCGGTTAGCATGACTCCCTCCGGCGGCACCTCCAAGACGCCGGAACGGAGTTCGGCATGGAACCAGTGGTAACTCTCTCCGCCGTCCTCATAGTGAATGCTGTGCAGCATCGGGCCCAGATCCCGGGTCTCGCTGATGGGCTTCAGCGAGGTGGCCTTCCCAAAACGGGCGGAGAATTCACGCGTCCCCAGGAAGGGCTGGGAAAAGCAGGCACCCTTGTCGACGCGACGACGGAATTGCTCGCGGTACTTGATCTCGTTCCCCGTCGCCTGTGAACGAAGACGGACCTGCGCGTGGATCCGGTACGCGACGTCTCTGAGTGCCACCGTGTTCCGCTGATCACGATCGTTTTCGATGTCGTACCGGACCGCAGGGTCGGCCATCATCCGCCGCACCCAGTCGTCCGAGGCCATCGACTTGGCCTCATTGCGGCGGATGGAGAACCACCGAATCGGTTTGAGCACTTCGATCTTAACGACCAGGTACTCGAATTCGGGCCGCCAGAAGATGGCCTCTAGAACACCTCGCGCAGCTGAAGGGGTCATGACTTCGTAGCTGAACCGCTCGGCCTTCAACTCTGGACGCGTAAAGCAGGCATACTCGCCGCTGACTTCGACGACGAGGGGGGCCTCCGGATAGTAGGGACGTGACCTCACCATACGAAGTCCTCTCCGACGGGATCGGTGAACTCGATTCCGCGACACGCGTCGTAGGCGCCATGCCATTCGACGAGGTCGCCCAGCAGTGGGGCCGCCATGCCCTCCTGTAAGGCTTTGTCGGCCAACCGTTTCGGCAGCGCCGCCAAATAGGGTTGAATTCTGCGGAACACCCATGGTTCCGCTCCGGTTGGACGGAGCAGGAGGGCTCGTAGTTGCTCTCGTTCGGTGCCATCACCATAGGGAACAAGAACTGGGACAGTAAATTCGTCGATCAGCTTGAACTTCAATGCCACAGCCGGGAAATCGAATGCAGCCCGGTCACGCTGGATGTCGGCGCCAGGCCCGCTTTCTTCGAGATTTTTCAGCGCGTAGCGAGCACGGTAATAGGCGCTCAGGGCGTCGAGATCGTCAGGCAGGGCCAGCCCGGGACCGAAGCACGCACGGGTTGTGTCCAATGCTGCGCCATAGACCCGGCGGGCGCCTGCCGCACTGGCGTCGGCAGGATCGAAAATGACCACCCGGCCCTGCTTCAGTCGCCCGTTGCGGTTGCACCTTCCGGCAGCCTGTTGCATCGCTTCAGCCACTGCGTACGCACGGAAGACGACGGGGAAGTCCAAGTCGACCCCGGCCTCGATGAGTTGGGTACTGACGGCCGCGACCGGCAGGCCCTTATCAAGCCGTGCCCGAACCTTGCGAAGTACCTCCCGCCGATGTCCGCCCGCCATGCGGGTCGATAGATGTAGCACTGGACCGTCGGTCACGGCTTCCATCTCACGGTGAAGCGCGGCTGCGTCACCGGTCGTGTTCACGATCGCCAGCACCGAGGATTCGGAAGCCATCTCGGTGGCGACCTGCGCCAGCGTCGGTTTGGGGTCGCAACGCCACTCGTAGCGCACGCGCGCCAGTCGGCGGAACAGCGGCTTAGGCTCGGCGACTACAGGACGAGGGTCAAGCCCCGCGAAAACCTCCAGAGCGAAGAACTCCGGTTGCGTTGCCGACGCCAGTAGCACACTCGAACCGAAGTGTTCGGTCAAGTCCCGCAAGGCCGACAGGATCGGCAGCAGCATCGTGTCAGGCAAGGACTGCACCTCGTCCAACACGATCACCGAGCCCGCCAGCCGGTGCACCTTCCGCATCGCGGCGGGCTTTCGGCTGAACAGCGACTCGAAGAGCCGAACCGTTGTCGTAACCACCACCGGGGCGTCCCAGTTCTCGGCCGCCAACCGCTGCCACCGCCGCGACGGTGGCAGGCTCCCCATGTCGATCCCGCTGTGGTGCTCCAGAACGTGATCGTCCCCGAAGAGCCGGCGATACACCTGAGCGTTCTGTTCAGTGATCGACATGTACGGCACAGCGACGATCACACGCCGCAGCCCGTGGCGAGCCGCGTGCTCAACGGCGAACCCGCCAGCAGCGATAGTCTTGCCGGCACCGGTAGGGGCCGGGAACGGGAATATCCCTAGGGGCTGCGCAGCCGCGCCGATAACCTGTCGGTAAACGTCCTCTCGGATCTCGTCAACCGGAGCGACTTCCCGTCCGCTCAGATACTCTTCACGAGCACTCCGGAACACTTCCGCTAAGGACGATAGCCGAGGTGCCTCGGGCCTGAGGTATCCCATGAAATGCGTCTCGGTGTCCAGAAAATCCGCATCGACCAACGCGCTAAAAACCATGCGCAGCAGCAACTCCGCCACATGTACGTGCTCAGACGACTTCCCCCACTGGGGCACCGCCGACGAGCGGTCGTCAAGAATCTCAGGCACAAGTTCGGCTACGACACGAATTGCTTCCTGAACCCTAGCCTGGTCGGCGCCATCAGCCCGAGCGAGCGCATCCTTCAGTGCGCGCCGTTCCGGCAGCCCCCCGTGGTGTCCGAGCACTGCCAGCGCGTATGGCCCAAGCCTCGCCTTCCGCGCTGCCAAGAGGACACCAGCAATCTTGTGGTCGATGCTGGCTCCGGACGGATCAAACACTCGGCCGCCACCGGCCTCAGCACGTGCCAGCCCCTCCTGCCAGGCACACGCTCCTTTGCCGACGTCATGGAGCAGCGCCAGACCTTCAGCCAACCGGCCAGCTCGAAAAACCGAACCATACGTGCGCGCCAAAGAAGCCGTACCACGCAAATGATCAACTAGGCAGTGCCTATCACCGAATCCGTTGACACTATGCGCCCACAACTCCCCCGACACGCTTCACCTCAATCCAACACAGGAAGCGCAACTCCGATGCACCGGATCGTATCTACACCCGACAAATGATCATTCAGCCTCCAAACAAGCGACCGAATCCGGTCAACGAAAGCAAGCAGAGGAACCTACCGACAAGTTGTGTTCCACCGATGCCCTGCGCCCATCACTGACGAGTGGCGTAGAAGGCGCCAACCCATCCCAACGCAGCATTGACCCTCGTCCACCTGCAAAGATAGGGGCCCGCCCACGGCGGGGAGCCTGCGTAATCCGATTGCGCTCCTCGCCCGCTGGCGATAGCGGGCACCACATCGACCAGTTCAGCCAGCGTCACCGCGGGCCACCGCCAGTTGCGATCCTCGCCCGCCGCTGAGGGCGGGCGCCAGGTTCGGCGTGGCCGCGTTCTCGAAGTTGCGATCCTCGCCCGCCGCTGAGGGCGGGCGCCACAGCAGGCCAGGTGGCGGTCTTGGCGTCCTTGCCGGGTTGCGATCCTCGCCCGTCGCTGAGGGCGGGCGCCACGGCACAGCGCGGCGACGAGCGCCACGATTCCGCCAGGTTGCGATCCTCGCCCGTCGCTGAGGACGGGCGCCACTCCCCGTGGCGGGCGTCCCCGGCGATCGTCACGTCGTTGCGATCCTCGCCCGTCGCTGAGGGCGGGCGCCACAACCAGTTCCGGTCAATGACGGCCGCAGCGCCGCAATCGTTGCGATCCTCGCCCGTCGCTGAGGGCGGGCGCCACCACGACTGGCGGTTCGCCACGCCCATCACCATAGAGTTGCGATCCTCGCCCGTCGCTGAGGGCGGGCGCCACCTGCAGGCCCTGCCACTGATCGCCGGTCCCCCACCCGTTGCGATCCTCGCCCGTCGCTGAGGGCGGGCGCCACCGGGCGCGGCCGGTGGCCGATGGCCCTGAACGTTGACGTTGCGATCCTCGCCCGTCGCTGAGGGCGGGCGCCACCCTGGAGCAGGGCGACTGCGAATGCCGCGTGGACGAGTTGCGATCCTCGCCCGTCGCTGAGGGCGGGCGCCACCGGGGCTTCCTCCGGATGT
Source organism: Actinomadura syzygii (assembly GCF_008085905.1). Taxonomy (GTDB): domain Bacteria; phylum Actinomycetota; class Actinomycetes; order Streptosporangiales; family Streptosporangiaceae; genus Spirillospora; species Spirillospora syzygii. Next base: position 408,189 of record NZ_VSFF01000013.1, read on the forward strand.
TCTCGGTCAGGGTGAAGTTGCGATCCTCGCCCGTCGCTGAGGGCAGGCGCCACCGGGCGGCGGGACGGGCCCGACCCCTCCAGAAAGTTGCGATCCTCGCCCGTCGCTGAGGGCGGGCGCCACCCAGGTCACCGATATCCCGGCCGAGCGGGTTCGGATAGTTGCGATCCTCGCCCGTCGCTGAGGGCGGGCGCCACGCCAGTTCAAGCCGCTGAAGGGCTGCTCAGGCTGCGTGTTGCGATCCTCGCCCGTCGCTGAGGGCGGGCGCCACAGGGCGGGACGGTCGGTAGACCACATGTCGGGTGGGGTGTTGCGATCCTCGCCCGTCGCTGAGGGCGGGCGCCACCCGGTCCGGATGTCGACGGCATGGCAAGCGGCAGGTTGCGATCCTCGCCCGTCGCTGAGGGCGGGCGCCACCGGAGAGCAGGCAGCCGAAAGGCGCGCGGCCACGGCGTTGCGATCCTCGCCCGTCGCTGAGGGCGGGCGCCACCGGAGAGCAGGCAGCCGAAAGGCGCGCGGCCACGGCGTTGCGATCCTCGCCCGTCGCTGAGGGCGGGCGCCACCGGAGAGCAGGCAGCCG
>NZ_VSFF01000014.1 GCF_008085905.1 Actinomadura syzygii
CCGCGGCCACGGACAAGTTGCGATCCTCGCCCGTCGCTGAGGGCGGGCGCCACACACGAAGACCCCGCGCCGCGCCGCGGCCACGGACAAGTTGCGATCCTCGCCCGTCGCTGAGGGCGGGCGCCACCCCCGACTTCACCACGGCGCCGGACGACCTGGTGAAGTTGCGATCCTCGCCCGTCGCTGAGGGCGGGCGCCACCGGGCAGCCAGCCGGTGTCCGAAGCGAGCGCGAGGGAGTTGCGATCCTCGCCCGTCGCTGAGGGCGGGCGCCACCCGCGGGCAAGGTCCCCGGCCAGCGGCCGATCAAGTTGCGATCCTCGCCCGTCGCTGAGGGCGGGCGCCACTTGGCGCCGGACTGCGCGCCCTTGACGAGCAGGTCGTTGCGATCCTCGCCCGTCGCTGAGGGCGGGCGCCACGGGTGCGATCTCGGCCATGCGGTCGCGCCAGTTGAGGTTGCGATCCTCGCCCGTCGCTGAGGGCGGGCGCCACTTTGAGACTTCCCGCGCCCGGCGCGCGGGACAGCAAGTTGCGATCCTCGCCCGTCGCTGAGGGCGGGCGCCACCTTGCCGCGCGTCCAGTCGAGGGCGTCGTCAACCTGTTGCGATCCTCGCCCGTCGCTGAGGGCGGGCGCCACCGGACGGGGACGCTCGCGACGGCCGGAACGCTCACCGGTTGCGATCCTCGCCCGTCGCTGAGGGCGGGCGCCACGACGGTGATGACCTCGCCGCCTACGGTGACGTCGAACGGGTTGCGATCCTCGCCCGTCGCTGAGGGCGGGCGCCACCCCGTCACCGCGGCGCTGCACCGCACGCGCCAGCGGGTTGCGATCCTCGCCCGTCGCTGAGGGCGGGCGCCACCGGGACAGGAACCGGCGCAGGCCCGACTCGTTGTTGCGGTTGCGATCCTCGCCCGTCGCTGAGGGCGGGCGCCACTCGCCCACAGCCAGGGGGAGAGCAGGGACATCATCCCGTTGCGATCCTCGCCCGTCGCTGAGGGCGGGCGCCACGCCGGATCCACTTCACGGCCGTGATCCGCATTTTGTTGCGATCCTCGCCCGTCGCTGAGGGCGGGCGCCACCTCCTGGGTCCGCTCGGATCTGCCGCGCAGGAAGAGGTTGCGATCCTCGCCCGTCGCTGAGGGCGGGCGCCACGGCGTGCAGCTCGCCGCGGCGACCGGCTGGCACCAGACGTTGCGATCCTCGCCCGTCGCTGAGGGCGGGCGCCACTCGTGATCCGGGGCGAGCACATACGTGCCCTTGCCGCGTTGCGATCCTCGCCCGTCGCTGAGGGCGGGCGCCACTGGACGTGCATGACGGTCCGCGTGACGGTCGTGGAGTTGCGATCCTCGCCCGTCGCTGAGGGCGGGCGCCACCGGTCGATGAAAAGAATTCCCGCCTGCGTAGTGGAGTTGCGATCCTCGCCCGTCGCTGAGGGCGGGCGCCACACATCTGGACGTTGCTGTCCCCGGAGCCGGACGAGGCGTTGCGATCCTCGCCCGTCGCTGAGGGCGGGCGCCACACACCGACCGGGACCGTATCCGGGACTGTCTCGACGTTGCGATCCTCGCCCGTCGCTGAGGGCGGGCGCCACCGCGGGGTACCTGCCGTGACCAAACACTTCGAGCGTTGCGATCCTCGCCCGTCGCTGAGGGCGGGCGCCACCAGCGCTGCAGCGACCGCCCGGCCCGCGCCGCTGCAGGGTTGCGATCCTCGCCCGTCGCTGAGGGCGGGCGCCACGCCGTCCCGTCCGCGTATTCGATGTAGGCGGCATTCTCGTTGCGATCCTCGCCCGTCGCTGAGGGCGGGCGCCACGTGCACCACGTCGTGTCCGTCCAGGTCAGCAGGTCGTTGCGATCCTCGCCCGTCGCTGAGGGCGGGCGCCACGCCGAGATCCGCGCGCTCCTGAAGACCTGCGACGTGTTGCGATCCTCGCCCGTCGCTGAGGGCGGGCGCCACGCCGAGATCCGCGCGCTCCTGAAGACCTGCGACGTGTTGCGATCCTCGCCCGTCGCTGAGGGCGGGCGCCACCTTCGATTCCCGGCGCAGGCACGCACGTACGCCTTCCTGTTGCGATCCTCGCCCGTCGCTGAGGGCGGGCGCCACCTTCGATTCCCGGCGCAGGCACGCACGTACGCCTTCCTGTTGCGATCCTCGCCCGTCGCTGAGGGCGGGCGCCACGTGACCCCCAGCGGGTACGAGGGCGGCCTGGAGGAGATGTTGCGATCCTCGCCCGTCGCTGAGGGCGGGCGCCACCCCGACAAGGGTCCGCGCGGACAGCGCGTTGCGATCCTCGCCCGTCGCTGAGGGCGGGCGCCCACCCGCCCCCTGATGATCGTCCGGCTGATCGGCAGGGTGTTGCGATCCTCGCCCGTCGCTGAGGGCGGGCGCCACCCCGACAAGGGGGCGCGGGGTCCGCGCGGACAGCGCGTTGCGATCCTCGCCCGTCGCTGAGGGCGGGCGCCACCCGCCCCCTGATGATCGTCCGGCTGATCGGCAGGGTGTTGCGATCCTCGCCCGTCGCTGAGGGCGGGCGCCACGGCCATCTGGGCCAGGGACGCCGCGAACTTCGTGTTGCGATCCTCGCCCGTCGCTGAGGGCGGGCGCCACTGAGCTTCTGCGGGTTGCGCAGGAGCAGCTCGTTGTTGCGATCCTCGCCCGTCGCTGAGGGCGGGCGCCACCGGCCTGCACGGCCGCCATGTCGCGACGCAGGACGTCGTTGCGATCCTCGCCCGTCGCTGAGGGCGGGCGCCACCACCGCGCCGGACGGCGTGCAGCTGTGCCACCACGAGTTGCGATCCTCGCCCGTCGCTGAGGGCGGGCGCCACGACCACCCCGAGCTGCGCGGCCGGTCGATGTGGTGGTTGCGATCCTCGCCCGTCGCTGAGGGCGGGCGCCACGACGAGGAGCCTCGGCCCGGCCGCGCGGCCCGCGGACGTTGCGATCCTCGCCCGTCGCTGAGGGCGGGCGCCACTCCGTGCCGCGCTGCGGATACCAGACATCCAGCCGTTGCGATCCTCGCCCGTCGCTGAGGGCGGGCGCCACCGACGCCAAGAGCGACGCCTACTTTGAGCCCGAAGGCGTTGCGATCCTCGCCCGTCGCTGAGGGCGGGCGCCACGCCGGAACTGCGGCGGATGTACGACACGGTCACCCGGTTGCGATCCTCGCCCGTCGCTGAGGGCGGGCGCCACCCGCGGCACAGGCCGCCGAGCGCATGGACCGCTCAGTCGGTTGCGATCCTCGCCCGTCGCTGAGGGCGGGCGCCACCGGAAGGTGCGGCGTCAGGCCATCTCCTGCAAGACGAGGTTGCGATCCTCGCCCGTCGCTGAGGGCGGGCGCCACCCGCGGCACAGGCCGCCGAGCGCATGGACCGCTCAGTCGGTTGCGATCCTCGCCCGTCGCTGAGGGCGGGCGCCACCCGAGACCACCGGCCACGTCATCGCTGCCAAACGCGTTGCGATCCTCGCCCGTCGCTGAGGGCGGGCGCCACGCCGAGGTCGCGAACTGGCAGCGCGGCAACGGCAAGTTGCGATCCTCGCCCGTCGCTGAGGGCGGGCGCCACCCGGGCGGGCGCGAGCGGGTAGGCCGCGCCCATCACGGCGTTGCGATCCTCGCCCGTCGCTGAGGGCGGGCGCCACCGGTTATTTCTTGCGTCCGGCGGCGGCCATCTTCTGGTTGCGATCCTCGCCCGTCGCTGAGGGCGGGCGCCACCTCGATGCCGATGGGGAGGCTCATACCTCGTGACGCTAAGTTGCGATCCTCGCCCGTCGCTGAGGGCGGGCGCCACGGCACTTCAAGTGCAGTTATTACATGTTGTGACAGGTTGATCTCTAGAGCAAAGACGGTGAAACATCACAAAGTGTCTCATACCCACTTCAGAACCCCTTGGGGATCGTCTGAGCGCTAGAGGTTCCGAAGCTGTGGCGTTGTCCGGCCTCCAGCCTTTGACTGGCCCAGCGCGACCTCATCGAAGTCCATCGCCTGGGCTGGCGTCGTCACGCCACCATGCATACACGCATTCACCCAAGCGATCCTTTCCGATTCTGGGTAGTGGACGATAACTTGCCGGAGGCACGGGTGATGGGCGCCGAACCAGCATAGGTCTTGAGGAGCTCAACCCCCAGATTCACGGACCACACAACGTACCTTCGAGGCAACGCCATCGAACATGATCAACCAAGCCGTGCTCGACGCGGCCTCCTGGGCCAGGGCCTGTTTTGTGGATCGTGGTTGAGCCAGAGGACGAGGCTGGCGATGGTGACGACGGCGCGGTAGTGCGTGGCGAGTTTGTCATAGCGGGTGGCCAGGCCGCGGAAGCGTTTGAGCTGGTTGAAGCAGCGTTCGACCACGTTGCGGCGCCGGTAGCGGTCACGGTCGAATCCGCAGCGGCGATGCCCCCGCCGGGCCCGTTGGGCCAGTTGGTCGCTGCGTTCGGGGATGGTGTGCGGGATGCGTCGCCGTCGCAGATAGCCGCGGATGATGCCGGTGGAATAGCCCTTGTCAGCGATCAGGTGCCCCGGCCGGGTCCGCGGACGGCCCGGCCCGGGGCGCCGGACCACGATGGCCTGGACGACCTCGATCAGGCGGGTGCAGTCGTTGACGTTGCCGGCGGCCACCGTGAACGCCAGCGGCAGACCGCGCCCATCACAGGCCAGGTGGATCTTGCTGGTCAACCCGCCGCGGGACCGCCCCAGCGCCTGTCCGGCGGTCAGGGTCGCCGATGACGCCGGTTTCGTCCCCGGGTGTTCCCCTTTTTACGGGCGCCAGCGGCGTGCTGGTGGGCACGCACGATGGTGGAGTCCACGCACACCGCCGACCAGTCCACCACCCCGATCGCATCATCGTGCACCTGGACGTGCGCCAGCAGCCGGTCCCAGGTCCCATCCGCGCTCCAGCGGCGGAACCGCTGATACAGGGTCTGCCAAGGGCCGTACCGTTCGGGCACGTCCCGCCAGTCGGCGCCGGTACGGATCTTCCATAAGATCCCGTTGATCACCTGCCGGTGGTCCCGCCACCGGCCCCCCGGACCGGCGCTGACCGGCAACAACGGCTCAATCCGCGCCCAGGCAGCATCGGTCAACTCATGTCTCCGCACCATGGCCACCATCAAGCCACAACCCAAAGATCCAGATCCACAAAACAGGCCCTAGGCTGCCGGAGAACACAATCCGCTTATCGGCTTCTCGCTCGTGGGCGACCTGGATTTTTGCAGGTCAGTACAGCGCTCAGGCGTTGTGATCTGAAAAGCGATGGTGTACTCGGTCAACCCGAAGTAACACCATGAGATGCCCGGCCGACGCCGGACGCCCCGACACGTTGACCAGCCTGGCCCGGCTGCGCGAGGGGGGCCGGTGACCTACACAGCGCCGAACAGCTCTACCGGCAGGCCAGCAACGCCGGGCAAACCGACGCGCTGCTGCATGTGGCTCGGCTGCGGGACCGGGCCAGCGACCACCAGGGCGCTGAACAGTTCTACCGGCAGGCCGCCGACGCCGGGGACACCAGCGCGCTGTCGTACCTGGCGAAGCTGCGGGAGCAGGTCGGAGACCCCGACGGCACCGAACGGCTCCTCCGCTTCGGCCTAACCGCCGCCGGGAAAATCGAGGGACCCTGGGCCTAGCGGCCAGTTCAGCTTGAGGTCCAGGCATCACAACCAATCGGGAGCGGCCCTGGCTAAGACGCTCCTTCCGCCCGCCGTTCGTGTCCCCCGGTCAGGTTCCCAGCCGCGTGTCCTTGTTCCCGAACGGAGCGGCGCGCTGGCGGGACCCTCAGAGGTGGTGAGCGAGCAGGTTGAGCAGCCAGATGATGGCTGCGGCACCTGCGGCAACCGAATCGCGCGAAGGCCCCGGACGAGTGACCTTGCCGCCACGTCCGGGGCCCGACGAGAGGAAGCGGGACGCTCACTCGCCAGTCCCACGCGGGCGCCCGGCCCCTGGTCAGCGGCAGGTGAGAGCCGTGCCGTGCTGGCACGCCGCTGGCACAAACGGCGCCTCAACCGACTCAACCAGACCACGGAAGGTCAGCCGCGAAACCCAACCTGACCAGGCCGGACCAACCTGCACCCAACCCGGCCCCATGCAGGTCACCGCTCTCCTAAAGCGGTTCATGGGTAGCTCAGGACGGCCAAACGCAGCCGCCTACTCCTTGGCAGCTTGCTCGGCGATCCAGTCGTACAGCTCCGATTCCCAGACCACGAGACGTCGATGAAGTCTGAAGAAGGGAGGCCCCTCGCCACGGTGACGCAGCCAGCGCAACGTGGCGGGTGACAGCGTCGTGATCTCGGCCGCCTCAGCGAACGGCACCAGACGGTCACTACTGCGATCGACTCTCGTCGGCCCCTCAGGGGAAGACCGGGCCTCGCTCGGCTGCAGGGCCACCCTCTTTCTCGCCTTGCCCACGCTCACGCAACCCCCTTGTAGGACACCTCGGTCAACCAAGCATTCGGCGACCGGCCGCCCCACCTGTTACCAGCATGATCTTCCAACCCTCTGGAGTCAACCCAGATAGAGATGTACACTTCATCCCCATGGAGGATGAACCTCGGTCAGCGGCAGTGAACGGGCCCGGACTGACGTCCGAACAGATACTCGCCCGTGCGCTCCGCAAGATCCGGATGGCCAGCGAAATGTCCCAGGAGGCGGTGGCGCGCCACATGGTCGACAAGGGGCATTCCTGGCGGCAGACCACCGTGGCCAAGACCGAGGCCGCGACACGCCCGATCCGGGTGAACGAAGCAGCCTCGCTGGCCCGGATCTTCGGAGTGGCCCTGTCCACCCTGCTCGATGAGGCCGACATCGGCGCCGAAGTCCACGAACGGCTCCTCGTCCTTGAGGCCCGCCGCCAGAAGGTGCTCGGGCGCATCGAGAGCCACAAGGAGATGTTGAAGCGGGATGCTGAGGTGCTGTCCTCGATCGAGGAGGAACTCGTCGAGGTCCGCACCCTGGAGAACGAGAAGCCAGAGTCCCGCCCGCGCGGGAAGGGGAAGTAGACCATGGGACGGCCGCCCCTGCCGGTCGGCACGCCTGGGAAGGCACGCTTCCAAAGGGTCGGTCCGCGCCGTGTGCGCGCCCGCGCGAAGTATCGGGATCAGGACGGAGAGGTTCGCGAGATCTCCCGGTACGGCGCCACCCAGGCCGAGGCCGAGCGGCGTTTGAAGGAGGCGATCCGCGATCGGGCCGGGCCGCCGACCAACGGCGAGATCACGGCGGACACGCGCCTGCGGCAGGCGGCACCGCAGTGGTGGGCGGAGATTGAGGAGTCAGGGACCCTGACCGCCCAGACACGCGAGATATACGAGCGGACGATGACGCGCATCGTCAAATCCCTGGGCGGGTTGCAGATGCGCGAGTTGACCGTGCCGAAGTGCGACAGGTTCATCAAGGCGGTGCGCGAGAGCCACGGCCCCGGCGCTGCGCGGACTACCAAGAACGTGCTGTCGCTGATGCTCGCGATGGCCGTCCGGCACGGCGCTCTCGACACCAACCCGGTCCGGGACGTCGCCAAGGTCTCCAAGGGTCGCAAGGCCAAGCCGCGGGCGCTCACCGTCGAGGAGCAGGATTCGCTGCTGGCCAAGGTCGGGGCCGATGAAGAGGCACGAGAGCGCGATCTCCCGGACTTGGTGGAGTTCCTCGACGGCACCGGAATGCGCATCGGCGAGGCGCTCGCGATCCGGGCCGACGTCGTCGACTTGGAGGCCGGTGTCGTCGAGGTCTGCGGGACGGTCGTCCGCCTGAAAGGCAGGGGCGCATGCCTGCAACTCCACGCCAAAACCGAGGCGGGCTGGCGAGTGATCGCGCTGCCGCCTCATCTGGTGGAGCTGTGCCGCCGCCGGATCGCGATGGCGCGGCCGGACGACGACCGGTCGATCACGGTCATCGACGAGGACGGCCAGGAGTCCCAGAGACCTGCGCGGGAGGTCGGCCTGGTGTTTCCCGGCCTGTTCGGGGGCGTCCGGGACCCGAGCAACGCCAACCGCGACATGACCAGGGTGCTCGCCCGCCTGGACGAGGCGGCGTTCGACTGGGTGACCACGCATACCTTCCGCAAGACCGTGGCGACCCGGCTCGATGACGCCGGGCTCAGCGCCCGCGCGATCGCCGACCACCTCGGCCACGCCAAGCCCAGCATGACCCAGGACGTGTACATGGGACGCAACGTTGCATCGGCCGAGGCGGCCGAGATCCTCGGCAAGGCGCCGCCATAAAGTGGGCTTAAAGTGGATGCGCAACACAAGAGCCGCTGGCCAGATGTGTTCTGACCAGCGGCTTCTCATGTGGTGGAGGTGGCGGGAATCGAACCCGCGTCCTTCGGTGATGGGTCAGGGCTTCTCCGGGTGCAGCCTGCTTGGCGTTTTCTCAGTCCCGGCGCTCACGCAGGCGTGTCGCCGACGGGCTCAGTCGCTGTTTGTTGTTCCTACCTGCCCCGCGACCGGGCTGGTAGGTGGAGTCTCCTTACGATGCCAGACCCCGGTTCGGAGACGCTACCGGGCTGACAGAGTTCGCTCCTCGCTCAGGCGGCGAGGGCGAACTCAGACTGCTTCTTGTTGGCAGTTATTGGTTTGCTGTCACAGGATTTACGAGGTCACGACAGCAACCCTCGACCCGCTTCCCCTGGCTCGAACGACCGAAGTCGAAGCCGGTCACCCCCATGTTGAGTTGTCAAAACGGGCGCCCGAGGACGTCCGCTAGACGACGTTACAAGGATAACGCGGTAACCGGCAACGTAATTCCCCGGCCGAGGGGCACCGTGAGCCCCGGTGGGCGTGCGCGTGGCGCGCCCACCGGGGTCGACCGGCAGGGTCGGGCCGGTCCGGACGGCAGAGCCTCCCCCGAGACGAGGCTCTGGTCTCATCACGGCGACTGAGTCCGCAACCCCCCAAGCGGAACCTCAGTCACCTGGAAAGACGCACGGGGGTGACGGGATGGTTGCCCCCAGGGCGTAAAGAGCTGACAAACTCGCGGCGCGGCCTGGTCAGCCTGTGGTTCGGGCGGTGCGCGGAACGCCGCGCAGGAAGAGCGCGGCGATCTGGGCGGTGGGGACGCGGCCCTCGACGGCGAGCGCGAAGGCGCGGTCTCCGGCGGAGCCGACGAACCAGGAGACCGTCTTCGTGCGTCCGCCCTCCTCGTAGGTGGCGAGCGCGGCCACGCCGACGACGTCGCCGGACACGCGGGCGGGCCGCGCGTTCCCGCGCTTCGCCGTCTGGTCGAGGACCTTCTTGAGGCCAGCGATCGGCTCTGCCTGGAGGCTCTGCGCCTGCGGCGGCTGGACGGTCTGCTGGATGTCCTTCAGCACGTACGGCGGCCGCCAGGTGCCGCTCTGCGCCGCGCCCGCGACCAGGGCCATCGCGAGCGGGCTCACCCGGACGTTCCCCTCCCCGACCATCATCGCGGCCTTCTCGCCGTCGTTGGCCGGGGCCGGCACGGAGCCGGTGAAGGCGGGGACACTGAGCCCGTAGTCCTTGCCGAGGCCGAACTGCGACGCCTCCTTGACGAGGGTCTGCGCGTCCAGTCTGGAGCCGAGCTGGGCGAGGGCGGTCTTGCAGGACGCGGCGAAGTGGTCGGCCAGGGTGGCCTTGGGAAGGGTCCTGTTGGTGAACGTCTTGTCGCCGATGGTGACGGTGCCGGGGCAGGTCGTCTCCGTGGACGCCTTCATCCCCGCCTGGGAGAACAGCGCCTCGGTCGACACGATGCCGAACGCCAGTCCGGGCGGGTAGCGGCCCTCGAACGCGAGGTTGCGGCCGTTCGTCCCGTGGTTGGACACGGCCCGCACCTCGCCGGTGCTCGGCCGGACCTCCACCAGCGACGCCGGATAGGGCAGCTTGCTGAGGGCGTTGTCGGCGCGCGCCTGGAAGGCCGGGTCGAGGGTCGTCTGCACCGCCTGCGGCTTCTGGCCCTCCCAGGAGCGCAGCTCCTCGGTGTTCTTGCCGCTCTCGTCCTGCGCGACGACCTGGACGGTCGGGGTGCCCGCCAGGCGGCGCTGCTGGAGGAGCTGGATGCCGCTGACGCCGATCGTGTCGCCCGGCTGGTAGGGGGCGCCGACCTGCTGGAGGCGGTCGGCGGTCGCGGGGCCGAGGCCGCCGACCAGCTCGGGCGCGTAGCCGGGCGCGATCGGCGCCTGGATGCCCTTGAACTGGAGCCCCGGCACGTTGCCGAGCCGCTGGATCAGCCCCCAGTGCGCGGGGACCTGGAGGGTCAGCAGCGGCAGGAACTCCTGCGGCGGGGCGGACCGGACGCGGCCGAGGAGGCGCTCGGCGTCCAGCCGCCGGCCCCCGTCGATCTTGGTCTGCTTGGTGAGCAGGTCGATGGTGCGCTTCGGGTCGGCGAGCTGGCCGGGGTACACGCCGACCATGTACGCGCCGGTCACCCGCAGCACGGACCGGCCCTGCGTGTCGGTGATCTGGGCGCGCTTCGGCACCTTGGTCACCACCGCGAGCCGCTGCCCCTGCCGCAGCTTCGTGTGGATGATGGACGGGCTCCACACGATCTTCCACTTGCCGCCGACACGCTTCAGGTGCATCAGCCCCGGGTACTCCCACGGCTGGCCGTTCTCACCGAGGTCGATCTTCACGGTGAAGCGCGCGTCGGCCTCGTCGCCCTTCTTGACGATCTGGTCGACCTCGCTGCCCGGCACCTCGGTGCCGAGGGACAGCCGCAGGGACGCCGCGTCGAGCTGCTGCCGGACGCGGCTCAGCGCGTCCTGCACCTGGTCGCGGTCGAGGCCGACGGTCCGCCCGGCGGCGGCGTGGTAGTTGCCGACCTGCCAGGCGATCAGGAAGTCGCGGACGGCGGGCATCGCGGACGGCTCCGCCCAGCACCCGGTGGTCATCGTCGCGACGAGGGCGCCGCACCCCGCGAGCGCGACCGCCCGGCGGCCGCGCCTCCAGGCCGGCGTCCGCGTCCCCGCCGGAGCCCGCCTCCGGCCGCGCTTGCTCATCGACACCCTTCACCGTCTCCTGAACCGGGCCGCCGCAGCCTTCTGCATCTCGCGATCGGCCTCCCGCTTTGCGATGGCCTGACGCTTGTCGTACGACTTCTTACCACGGGCCAGGCCGATCTCGACCTTGGCCTTGCCGTCCTTGAAGTACAGCGAGAGCGGGATCAGCGTCCAGCCCGGTTCCTCCGACTTGGTGATGATCTTCTGGATCTCGCGCTTGTGCAGGAGGAGCTTGCGGCGGCGGCGCGGCGCGTGGTTCGTCCAGGTCCCCTGGGTGTACTCGGGGATGTGGACGTTCTCCAGCCAGATCTCGCCGTCCCGCACATGGGCGAAGCCGTCGACGAGGGACGCGCGGCCCGCGCGCAGCGCCTTGACCTCGGTGCCCATCAGCACCATGCCCGCCTCCCACGTGTCGTCGATGTGGTAGTCGTAGCGGGCCCGCTTGTTCTGGGCGATCAGCTTGTTCGACGTGTCCTTCTTGCGCCCGGTGTCCCGTGCCACTTCGTCAGTCCTTGTCCGTCGCGTGCAGGCCGCGCAGCACCGTCCGGGCGCGGCGCTCGGCCTCCCTGGGTGGCCGGTCGAAGCCCTTCTCGTATGTACGCGATCCTACGATCACCGCGCGGCTCGTAGGTCACGACGGGCCCGCCGACAAGGGGCCGGAACATGCGGCAAGTCTAGGGCGGCACGGGGCACACCGGACCCGGCGGTCCCGCCGGATCCGGTCATCGCGTCAGATTCGCAGATATCTCCGGAGCGTCAGGAACGACGAGAGGGCACAGAGCAGGACTCCGAAGCAGATCGACACGATCATGACGGCTATCACCGTGCTCCAGCCGAGCTGGCTGACGAGCTGGACGTCGCCCGCCAGTCTGTCGATCAGCAGTGTCTTGCTGAACACAAGCAAGATGGAGGCGAACAGCCCTCCGATCAGGCCCGCGATCGCGCCCTCCAGGATGAACGGCATCTGGATATAGGTGTTGGAGGCGCCGACCAGCCGCATGATGCCCGTCTCCCGGCGCCGGTTGAACGCCGACAGCCGGACGGTGTTGCCGACCAGCATCACCGCGGCCACCACCTGGATCAGCGCGATCATCAGCGCGGCGACCTGGAGGCCGTTCAGGATCCGGAAGAACCGCTTGAGGATCTCCTGCTCGTTGATCACCGTGTCCACGCCGGGACGGCCGAGCACCGCCTGCGCGACCGCCTTGTACTCCTCCGGGTTCTTGAGCTTCACCCGGAACGAGTCGGGGATGTCGCCTTCGCGGGTGCTCTCGACGAAGCCGGGCGAGCCGGAGAAGCGGTCCTTGAAGCGGGTGTATGCCTGCTGCTTGCTCTCGTACTGGACGCCGGAGACCTGCGGCATCCCCTTCAGCTGCGACTGGAGCGCCTGCCGCTGCTGGTCGGAGACGTCCTGCTTCTGGCAGCTCGGATTGGAGCTGGTCTTCGCGCACAGGAAGATCGAGACCTCGATCTTGTCGTACCAGTAGCTCTTGGACGCGCGGACCTGTTCGCGCAGGAGCATCCCTGTGCCGAAGAGCGCCATGGCGATGGCGACGGTGATGACGAGGGAGATCGTCATCGTCATGTTCCGGCGGAGACCGATCCAGATCTCCTGGAGAACGAACTGTACGCGCATGCCTCGCTGTCCTTGATCGCCTGTGTCCCGCCGGAAGCCTGGGCCGTCCGCTCCGGAACACGGCCGGAGCGCGGCCTGAAAGCGGCCCGGGCGCGGCCCGATGCGGGGGTCCTGCCTCTGGGCCTCGGGGTTTCGTACGACCCGGCAGGAATCGATGGTTCAGATGGTCTGGTACGCGGTTAGTACGCCTGTCCGTACACGCCGCGCGACTGGTCGCGGACGACCCGGCCGTCCTCCAGCTCGACGACGCGCTTGCGGAACGCGTCGACGATCGCGGCGTCGTGGGTGGCCATGACGACGGTGGTGCCGGTCCGGTTGATGCGGTCCAGCACCTTCATGATGCCGATCGAGGTGGCGGGGTCGATGTTCCCCGTCGGCTCGTCCGCCAGCAGGATCATCGGCCGGTTGACGAACGCCCGCGCGATGGCGACGCGCTGCTGCTCGCCGCCGGACAGCTCGTCCGGCATCCGGTGGGCCTTGCCCTCCAGGCCGACGAGGTCGATGACCTCGGGGACGACCTTGCCGATGAAGCGCCGCGGCTTGCCGATCACCTCTAGGGCGAAAGCGACGTTCTCGAAGACGTTCTTGTTGGGGAGAAGGCGGAAGTCCTGGAAGACGCAGCCGATCCTGCGGCGCAGGTGCGGCACCTTCCAGTTGCTCAGCCTGCTCAGGTCCTTGCCGGCCACGTGCACGTGACCCTGGGAAGGACGCTCCTCTTTGAGGATGAGGCGCAGGAAGGTCGACTTCCCCGAGCCGGACGGACCCACCAGGAACAGGAACTCGCCCTTTTCGATGGCGACGTTCACATGCTGCAGAGCGGGCCGGTTCTGGCTCGGGTAGACCTTGGTGACGTTGTCGAAATGGATCACGGCTGCATCACGGCGGTTCAGTCTAGGGGTTGGGGAGCGGCCCGGCGCTCGGTCGCGGACTCGTCCGCGCCTCGCGTTCTGCGCCGCCCGGCTCCGCGACCAGGTGGGACGCTGAGCCTTGGAGCAGTGTAGAGGGGTGAGTCAACTGGCTCGTCCCACTCGGAGTGGTACGGCCTCCCAGCGGCGGCGAGGCGTCCGATCGGTGAACATTCGTCGTCCGGTTCGCGGAGGGCCGGGGCCGGGTACACCGAACGGGCACCGCGAGCGTGCGGTGCGTGCCGTCCGATCAGTGCCATGCGAACCCGTCTCCCGACGTCCGGCCGTTTCGTACCGTCTAGCTCCCGGACTTGCCGGAACGACCATACAGTCCGGCTACGCTGGATGATGGCGAAAGATACCTAATGGGTGGACGTACACCCGGAGGGTGGACGTTTCGCGCACGGACCCGCATGCCGTTCTCGGAGATTGGGGCCACGACATGAGCTGCGAACATCTGATCTGCGCTCGGTGCTCGAACCCGGTGGTCGACGGACGCTGCCCCACCTGCCGCGAGGCCCGGTCGGAGCTGCACCGGCACGGCCCCTCGGTGCCGCCGTCGGTCGTCCTGGCCGGGCTTGTCGCACTGTTCTTCGTCGCGCTCGTCCTGCAGCGCGTCTACGGCTAGGCCAGGGGCCGCTAGGGCTTTTTGATCGGCGGGGTGGCGGCCTTGGAGATCGCCCCGTCGTCGGCCACCAGGTGCGCCTTGGCCTGGGTCTTGCCCTTCTTCGCCCGGGGCGGGTCGTAGGCGGCGAAATGGAGGGTCGCCGTAGTGTCGACCTCGTTGCCCTCGACGGTGCCGTCGAGCAGGTGCTCCGCCTCTTCCGGGATCTCCGGCTTCGCGGTGGACGGCTCCTTCGCGACAAGGGAGCTGGTGCGGAACAGGGAGTAGATGATGAGGCCGCCGCCGTGCTCCGTCCGCAGCCCGAAGTAGTGGAACGGCGTCGCGGTGTAGACGACCTGGAGCGTGAGGTCGTGTTTTTTGGCGTCCTTCTTGGCCCGCTTGGCCTTCTGGTAATAGCCCGTCGTGGTGGCACCGGACTTCATCACCTTGGCTGCGACGCTCCCCGGTCCCTCCGCCGCCATCGTCGCCTGGATGCCGCCCACATCACGCGGACGGATCAGCACCGACGGATCGTCCGAGCCGAGCGCGGTCGCGTACCCGGCGTCGTCGATCTCGACCTTCGGTTCCTTCGCCTTCGGCTGGAGAAGGGTCGCGAGCGTCAGCTTCCACGAGTCGGACGGCCCGCGCAGGACGAACGCCATCAGCGCCTTGCGCTTGCTCTTGGACTCCCCCGCGACCGAGCGGTCCACGGACGCCACGAACCACTGCGGGTAACCGTCGTCCTTGAGTTTCGGCACGTACAGCTTGGGGTCGCCGTACACGAACCGCCGCACTGGGTCGCCGTCGTAGGCCGCCTTGCGGAACTCGGCCGCGGTGAGCTGGGACTGGCCGTCCGACGTCCAGGTCAGCGCCAGCCGCTCGTCGCCCGCCGCGCGTGCCACGTCCTCGTCGGTGACATAGGTACGGAACGCGCGTTCCGCGACCTTCGGGGTCAGCGGGACGGCCGGCGGCGGCGACGTCGAGGGCATGCTGACGGTGGGCCGCGCCTCCGTCCGGCCCTCCCCGCCCGCCGCGCAGCCCGCGGCGAGCGGCAGGACGAGGGCCGCACCGGCCACGACCGTCCGCGTGAATCCGTACACAGATCCGTCCCCCGGACCGAGCTCCATGCCGACCGTCCTCCGGCCGGGCTCCCTCGGCCCGTGATTCTTCCACCAACATGATATTGGCGGGACGCCCGGCCGGTCGTCCGGCACGGAAGGCGCGGGCCGCCTGCGCGCCGCCCGTGCGGCGCCCCGCGTTGTCCACAGGGCGTCGGCGCGCGACCAGCAGTGCCGGGACGGCGCTAAGCTCGGGGGCGTGGCAGGCATCGAACCGGAAGAGGAGCTCAAGGAGCTCGGCTCGACACTGTCCGGCATCGAGCAGGTGCTGGACCTCGACGGCATGCGGCGCGACATCGCCGAGCTGCGCGAGCAGTCCGCCGACCCCGAGCTGTGGAACGACCAGGAGCGCGCCCAGTCGGTGACGCGCCGCCTGTCCTACCTGGAGAGCGAGCTCAACCGCGTCGAGGCGCTGCGCCAGCGGCTGGACGACACCGTCACGCTCTACGAGCTCGCCGGCGAGATGGACGACGAGGCCACCCGCACGGAGGCCGACGAGGAGCTCGCCGCCCTGCGCAAGGCCGTCCAGCAGCTCGAGGTCCGCACCCTGATGTCGGGCGAGTACGACGCCCGCGAGGCGCTCGTCACGATCAACGCGCAGGCGGGCGGGGTCGACGCCGCCGACTGGGCGGAGCAGCTCCAGCGCATGTACCTGCGGTGGGCCGAGCGCCACAACTACCCGACCGAGGTGTATGACACGTCCTACGCCGAAGAGGCCGGGATCAAGTCGACGACCTTCACCGTCAAGGCCCCCTACGCCTACGGGACGCTGCGCGGCGAGCACGGGACGCACCGCCTCGTCCGCATCTCCCCGTTCGACAACCAGGGCCGCCGCCAGACGTCGTTCGCCGGGCTGGACGTCGTGCCCGTGGTCGAGCAGAGCGACCACGTCGACATCGACGACAGCGAGCTGCGTATCGACGTGTACCGGTCGTCCGGGCCGGGTGGCCAGGGCGTCAACACCACCGACTCCGCGGTGCGGATCACCCACATCCCCAGCGGGATCGTCGTGTCCTGCCAGAACGAGCGCAGCCAGATCCAGAACAAGGCGACGGCGATGAACGTCCTGCAGGCGAAGCTCCTGGAGCGCAAGCGGCAGGAGGAGGCGGAGAAGATGTCCGCCCTGCGCGGCGAGGGCACGAGCAGCTGGGGCACCCAGATCCGCAACTACGTGCTGCACCCGTACCAGATCGTGAAGGACCTGCGCACCGGCGTCGAGGTCGGCAACCCGTCCGGGGTGCTCGACGGCGACATCGACGAGTTCATCGAGGCCGAGATCCGCTGGATGCGCCAGCAGGAGCAGTAGCCCCCACGGCGCTCCTCGGCAGTAGCCCCTCGGTGCTCCTTGGCGGCGCTTGGCAGTGCCCGGCGGCATTCCGGGTAGTGGCCTGACACGGCCCTGGTAGCGGCCCGGCGGCGTTCCTCGTGGTGGCCCGGTAGCGGCCCTGGTAGTGGCCCCGACCGTGGCGATGAGCCCCGCCCCGAGAACTTTCTCGGCGAGTTTCAGATTCAGAGCGTGACCTGTCGGTCACTCTGCGAAGATGTCCTGCGGTCCGGATCGCCGACGCCATATCGGGGGGCTTCGCATGGCCGCACGCACCGTCACCACCGCCTCAGTCACTTCATCCCTGCTGCTCGCCGCTGCGTTCAGCGCGGGATGCTCAGGCGGCGGGAACAACACCTCGTCCGCAGAACAGGGCGAACCCGCGGGCACACCCGCACTCAGCAGGGCGCAGGCCGAGCAGGTGCTCGCGTCCTACTCAGACCGCGCGAACCAGGCCGCGCGGCGCTTCAACGGAACGGCCCTCGGCACGATCGAGGCCGATCCGCAACTGTCCATGGACGTCGCGGCGCTGAAATTCCGCCGCGCCGCCAACCAACGCGCGCCGAAGGTGGAGTTCACGCCGACGGCGTACTACATCCCGCGCCTGACCGGCTATCCGCACTGGTTCGCGTCCGCCGTGGTCAGCGGCAAGGGCAAGCAGACGCTCCAGTACGCGATGCTGTTCACGCAGGCCAGGGAGGGCGCGCCGTGGCTGCTGGCCGCGGCGCCCTACTCGGGGGAGGACGTCCTCAACCGGGTCGCGCTAGCCCCGGACGGCACGGCCACGCCGGTCAAGCCGGGCGCGGAGGGCCTCGCCGTCCCGCCGGAGCGGCTGCCGCAGGCGCACGCCGCGCTGCTCACCGACGGCCCGCGGGCGTCCGGCGCGGCGCTCCTCGCCGACGGGGCGAAGACCAGCGAGACGTACAAGGCGCTCCAGCAGGGCGAGAAGACCCTGGCCGGACGCGGCGTCACGCTCTCGTCGCGGTTCTCGACCACCCCGTACGGGGTGTACGCGCTGCGCACGAAGGACCGTGGGGCTCTCGTCTGGTACGTCCTCAAACAGAACGAGGCGTACTCGTCGTCCAAGCCCGGCGCGCTCACCGTCGGCGGCGACCTCCTCGGTCTCGCCCCGGCCCGCGCCGCGACGACGCGGATGGACACGACCGTCCTCGTCCAGTATCTGGCGACCGTCCCGCCGAAGGGACGCGCCGCCGTCGCCGCCATGTACCGCAAGGCAGTCGCGGTACACGGCTCCTGACCTCCACCGGGTGCCGGGCGGTCCCGCTCCTCCGACCGCTGCAGCGGGCCCGCCTCGGCACCCGGTGGTGTTTCGAGCCGGTCGACCGCAGCGCCACCGCACAACCGCACGGTCACGACGACCGCGACGGTGGCGTGAGGATCGACCGGCTCGCAACGGGGGTTCCAGGGGGTCGCCCCCCTGGGTTAGTCAGCAGGTAGAGAGCTGGCGGTGACCAGGGTGCGGATCGCGCCCAGGGCGACCGAGAGGGTCGCCAGGTCGAAGCTGTCGCTCTCCCAGATCTCGCTCAGCGTCTGCTGGGCGCGTTGGACGGCTGGCCTGTTCTTCTCCGCCCAGTGGACCATGCGCTCCTCCGGCTCGCCGCCGGGTTCGCTGGTGACGAGGACGTCCCTGGTCAGGGCCGCGTGGGCGGTGTACAGGTCGTCGCGGAGCGCGGAGCGGGCCATCGAGCGCCACTTGTCGTCGCGGGGCAGCGCGATGATCCGTTCGCGGAGCCGGGACAGTTGCAGCCGGTCCGCGAGGTCGAAGTAGACCTCCGCGACCTCCTCCACCGGGCGCGCCGTGTCGTGGGCGATGCCCACCAGGTCGAACGTGGAGAAGGCGGGGACGAACGTCGCGCACCGCTCGGCCAGCTCGTCCGGGACGCCGCGCTGCGCGAACCCGTCCCGGCGCTGCTCGAAGGCCGAGAGGTCCAGGCCGACGAGCAGCTTCGACAGGTGCGTGCTGAGCGTCGCGGCGCTGCCCGCGAAGAAGTCGGTCGTCTCGCGGATGTCGAACGGCGGGCGCCGGTTGTGCAGCAGCCAGCGGGCGCCGCGCTCGGTGAGCTTGCGCGCCTCCAGCAGCATCGCGATCTGCGTCGACTCGTCCACCTGGTCGGAGAGGCCCTCGACCGACCGCCAGAACTTCGGCATCTCGAACACGTCGCGGGCGACGAGGTAGGCGCGGGCGATGTCGGACGACGACGCGCCCGTCTCCTCGTTCATCCGGAACACGAACGTGGAGCCGCTGGCGTTGATCAGGTCGTTCACCACGGCGGTGGTGATGATCTCGCGGCGCAGCGGGTGCCGGTCCATGTAGGGCCGGAACCGTTCGCGCAGCGGGGTCGGGAAGTAGTCGACCAGCCACGACTCCAGGTACGGGTCGTCGGCCAGGTCGGACGCGACCAGGTCGTGGTCGAGGGCGAGCTTGGCGTAGGCCAGCAGGACGGAGAACTCCGGGCTGGTGAGCCCGAGCCCGGACTGCCGCCGCTCGGCCAGGGCCTTGTCGTCCGGCAGGAACTCCAGGCGCCGCTGGAGGCGGCCGTCCCGTTCGAGTTTCCGCAGGTAGCGGGCGTGGATGTGGAGCATCGCGGGGGCCTGCGCGCGGGCCGCGGCGAGCACGACGTTCTGCGCGTAGTTGTCGCGCAGGACGAGCCGTCCGACCTCGTCGGTCATCTCGTAGAGCAGGCCGTCGCGCTGCTCGCCGGTCAGCTCGGCGTCCCGCACCGCCTGGTCGAGCAGGATCTTGATGTTGACCTCGTGGTCGGAGGTGTCGACGCCCGCCGAGTTGTCGATGAAGTCGGTGTTGATCAGTCCGCCGCCGCGGGCGAACTCGATCCGGCCGAGCTGGGTGACGCCGAGGTTGCCGCCCTCCCCGACCACCTTGCAGCGCAGCTCGCCGCCGTCCACCCGGACGGGGTCGTTGGCCTTGTCGCCGACGTCGGCGTTGTTCTCCGTGGACGACTTGACGTAGGTGCCGATGCCGCCGTTCCAGAGCAGGTCGACGGGCGCCATGAGGACGGCCCTGATCAGCTCGAACGGGGCGAGCGCCTTGACGCTGTCGGCGATGCCGAGCGCGGCGCGCGTCTGCGGGGTCAGCGCGATCGACTTGGCGGTGCGCGGGAACACGCCGCCGCCCTTGGAGATCAGCGCCGTGTCGTAGTCGCCCCAACTGCTGCGCGGCAGCTCGAACAGGCGGCGGCGCTCGGCGAACGAGGCCGCCGGGTCGGGGTCGGGGTCGATGAAGATGTGCCGGTGGTCGAACGCCGCGACGAGGCGCGTGTGCTCGGACAGCAACATCCCGTTGCCGAACACGTCGCCGGACATGTCGCCGATGCCGACGGCGGTGAACTCCTCGCTCTGGACGTCCGTGCCGAGCGCGCGGAAGTGGTACTTCACCGACTCCCAGGCGCCGCGGGCGGTGATGCCCATGCCCTTGTGGTCGTAGCCGACCGACCCGCCCGAGGCGAAGGCGTCGCCGAGCCAGAAGCCGTACTCGGCGGCGACCCCGTTCGCGATGTCGGAGAACGTGGCGGTGCCCTTGTCGGCGGCGACCACCAGGTAGGTGTCGTCGCCGTCGTGCCGGACGACGTTCGGCGGCGGGACGACCTTCGCGTCCACCAGGTTGTCGGTGAGGTCGAGCAGGCCGGAGATGAAGTCCTTGTAGCAGGCGATCCCGGCCTGCCACCAGGCGTCGCGGTCGACGGACGGGTCGGGCAGCTGCTTGCCGACGAACCCGCCCTTCGCCCCCGCCGGGACGATCACGGTGTTCTTCACCGCCTGCGCCTTGACCAGCCCGAGGATCTCGGTGCGGAAGTCCTCGCGGCGGTCGGACCAGCGCAGCCCGCCGCGCGCGACCGACCCGAACCGCAGGTGCACGCCCTCGACCTTCGGCGAGTAGACGAACACCTCGTACTTCGGGCGCGGCTCGGGCAGGTCGGGGATGCCCTGCGGGTCGAACTTCATCGCCAGGTACGGCTTGCCCTGGTAGTGGTTCGTGCGCAGCGTCGCCTGGACGAGTGCCAGGTAGGCGCGCAGGATGCGGTCCTCGTCGAGGCTCGCGACCTCGTCCAGCTTGCCCTGGAGCTCCTCGGTGATCCCGGCGCTGCGCTCCTCCTCGCCGCCCTGCAACGACGGGTCGAGGCGGCTCTCCCACAGCCGGACGATCAGCCGTGTGATGGACGAGTTCCGCAGCAGCACCTGCTCGATGTACCGCTTGGAGAACGTCGTCCCGGCCTGGCGCAGGTACAGGGCGTAGGAGCGCAGGATCATCGCCTGCCACCAGTTCAGCCCGACGTGCAGGACGAGCGCGTTGAACCCGTCGTTCTCGATCTCGCCGCGCCACAGCCGGGTGAACGCCTCCTGGAAGAGCCCCTTGACGGACTCCTCCGCGACGTCGGCGGGCGGCTGGTACCGCAGCCCGAGGTCGTAGATCCAGTAGCGCCGCCCCTCGGCGGAGTTGATCTCGTAGGGCCGCTCGTCGATCACCTCGACGCCCATGTTCTGCAGCAGCGGCAGGACCCGGGACAGCGAGATCGGCTCGCCCAGCCGGTAGATCTTCAGCCGCCGCTCGCCGGGCTCGGCGCCGTCCGGCTCGTACAGGTCGATCGACGTGTCGGCGTCGCCGGACAGGTCGTCCAGGCGGCGCAGGTCGGCGACGGCGGTGGGGGCGCGGAAGTCGGCCTTGTAGCCCTCGGGGAACGCCTCGCCGAAGCGGCGGGACAGCGCCCCGGAACGTTCCTCGCCGCACTGGTCCAGGATCGCGTCGCCGAGATCGTCCTCCCAGGAGCGGATGGCGGCGGCGAGCCGCTCCTCCAGGTTGGACACGTCGACGTCGGGCAGCGGACGGCCGCGCTCGCCCCGCACCACGACGTGCAGCCGGGCGAGGTTCGACTCGGTGACGTTCGCGCTGTAGTCGACGCTGACGCCCTCGAACGCCTCCTTCAGCAGCGCCTGGACGCGCAGCCGGATCTTCGTGGTGTAGCGGTCGCGCGGCAGGTAGACCATGCAGGACATGTAGCGGCCGTACATGTCCTTGCGGAGGAACAGCTTGAGCTGGCGGCGCTCGCGCAGCCGCAGCACGCCGAGCGCGATGGGGAGCAGGTCGTCCACCGACATCTGGAACAGCTCGTCGCGCGGGTAGCCCTCCAGCGTCTCGACGAGGTCCTGCCCGTCGTAGCTGTCGGCGGGGAACCCGGCCTGCTCGAGCACCTCCTCGAGCTTGCGCTTGAGAACGGGCACGTGGGCGATCGACTCGCTGTAGGCGACGTGGGTGAACAGGCCGAGGAAGCGGCGCTCGCCGATGACCGCGCCGGACCCGTCGAACTTCTTCACCCCGATGTAGTCGAGGTAGAGCGGCCGGTGGACGGTGGAGCGCGAGTTCGCCTTGGTGATGACGAGCAGGCGCTTCTCCGTCGCCTTCTCGCGCACCTCGGGCGGCAGCGCCGCGAAGCTGTCGGACTCGCGCTTGTCGCTGCGCAGGATGCCGAGGCCGGTGCCCGGCTCGGGGCGCAGGGCGAGCCCGTTGTGCCCGTCCGCGTCCTCGCCCTCGGTGAGGGTGTAGTCGCGGTAGCCGAGGAAGGTGAAGTGGCCGTTCGCGAGCCAGTCGAGCAGCTCGACGCCCTCGGCGAGCTCCTTGTCCGGCAGCGGCGGCGCGGCCGCCTTGATGGCGGCGGCGATCTCGCCGGCGCGGGCGCGCATCTTCGGCTCGTCCTCGACGGCGACGCGGACGTCCTGGAGGACGCGCAGCAGGTCCTTCTCCAGCCGGTCGAGGGCGGCCGGGTCGCTCGTCCGGTCGACCTCGATGTGCATCCACGACTCGTCGATGTCGTCGTCGCTGTCGAGCTTGCCGCGGAAGGCCCGCAGGTGGCCCGCGACGTCGCGGTCGACGCCGAGTAGCGGGTGGACGATCAGGTGCGTGGCGAGCTGGTGCCGGGACAGCTCCATCGTGACCGAGTCGACGAGGAACGGCATGTCGTCGGTGACGACCTGGACGACGGTGTGGCCCGGGTCCCAGCCGTCCTCATCCGCCGTCGGGGTGAAGACGCGCACCTTCGCGCGTCCCTGCGGGCGCTCCTCGCCCAGCGCGCGGTGCGCGAGCGCCGGGCCGCAGACGTCGGCCGGGTCGCGGGACAGCAGGTCCTCGCGGTCGACGTGGCGGTAGTAGAGGCGGAGGTAGGCGACGGCCTCCTCCAGGTCCTCGCCGCGCGCCCCCGGATTCGGAGCGCATGTTTCCGCGGCCCGCCTGAGCAGGTCGTCCTTCGCTTGATCGAGCATGCCGCCCATCAATAACAACTCCCCTAGAGAACCTTCGCCACTCCGTTGTGGCGACGCTCACTGCACGAGCGTAGCTACGAAACACCGCAAAGCCGACCTGCCCGGCCGGGACGGCGACGTGGCCTGCCCCACCCTGCCCGTCCCAGCCTGCCAGGCCGTCGCGGACGTCCGTCGACGATCGGCGAACTCGTCCCAGGGGTTGGGACGGCTCTTGCGAAGGCCCTGCTAGGGGGCGGGATTGGCCGACGGGTCGGGCGGCCCGGACGGGTCGCCGGGACCGCTGGAGGGGTCGGTCGGCCCGTGCGAGTCGGTCGGCGTCGGCTTCGTCGGCTTGGTGGCGGACGGCGTCGGGCTGGTCGGCGTCGGGCTGTCGGACGGCGACTCCGACGACTGCGTCGGCTGGTAGGTCGGCGCGGTCTGGGTGTGCGCGGGCTTCCGGCTCGCCGGCAGCTCCATGCTCGGGACGGAGCCGGACGAGGTGGGCGGCGCGCTCGGGTCGGCGACCTTCTGCCCCGCCTTGCCGTTGTCGCCGGAGCTGAGCGCGAGGACGGACGACACCACCACGATCGCCACGAACAGCGCGGCGGCCCCGGCGAGCAGGGCCGAGCGGCCGGACCCGGCGAGCACGCCGCGCAGGCCGCGGCCGCGCCCGGCGCCGTCGCCCGGCTCGACCGGGTCGAGGTCGCTGGGCAGCGTGTTCCCGGCGGCCCATTCGGCCGGGGTCTGGTGGAGACCGCCGTGCAGGTCGCCGTGGAGATCGTCGTGCAGATCGTCGTCCGGGTCGTCGTCGGACCGTCCGAACGCGCCGTGGAACGCCACCGCGGCCGGGGACGCCTCCGGGTCGTTGAAGATCGGCTCGTCGTCGTAGGCGGCGTCGTCGTCGAAGACGGGGTCGTCGCCGAACACCGGGTCGGGGTCGAAGACGTCGCCGGTGACGGCCTCCGCGGCGCGGACCGAGCCCGCCGCGAGCATCGCGTTCTCGTCGGTGTCGTCGGCGGGGCGGGCGTCCCGCCGCCGCGGCCCGTGCAGCGAGGCGTCGTCGTGGCCGAGCAGCCGCATCAGCACCTGCCGGGCGCCGGGCCGGTCGGCCGGGTCCTTCTCCAGGCAGTCGAGCACCAGCTCGCGCAGCGCGCCGCCGAGGTCGCCGAGGTCGGGCTCCTCGTTCAGGATGCGGTTGATCACGGCGGGGATGGTGTCCTGGCCGAACGGGGGCTCGCCGGTGGCGGCGAACACCAGGGTCGCGGCCCAGCAGAACACGTCGGCGGGCGTCCCGACCTCGTCGCCGCCGATCTGCTCGGGCGCCATGTAGGACGGCGTGCCGATCACCCGGCTGGTGAGCGTCGTCCCGGCGCTGAGCGCGCGGGCGACGCCGAAGTCGATGACGCGCGGGCCGTCCGGGCCGATCAGCACGTTGTGCGGCTTGAAGTCGCGGTGGACGATCTTCGCCTGGTGGATCGCGGCGAGCGCGGTCGCGGTGCCGACGGCGAGCCGGTCGAGGGCGGCGCCGTCCAGCGGGCCGTGCGCCATGACCTGCTGGTTCAGCGACGGCCCGCGCACGTACTCGCTGACGATGTAGGGCCGCTCGCCGTCCGCGTCGGCGTCGATCACCTGGGCCGTGCAGAACGGCGCGACCCGCTTGGCGACCTCCAGCTCGCGCAGGAACCTCGCCCTGGCCTTGTCGTCGGACGTCAGCTCGGCGTGCAGGAGCTTGATCGCGACCTGCCTGCCGTCGTCGTCCGCGCCGAGGAAGACGGTGCCCTGACCGCCCTCGCCCACCCGGCCGATCAGGGCGTACGACCCCAGCCGGTCCGGGTCCCCGGACCGCAGCGCCCCAACCTCCATGCGTGGAACCGTCCCTCTCTCGATCGACGGGCCGCCTGATGCCCCCTGCGGCCCGGATCACCCCTCTGACAGTGAGACGCCTGAGGCCCGCGTGAAGTTCACCCGGTCATGCGACCTTACGGTGTGTTCTGCGGCACCACGTCCCGTCGGCCACGTATGGCCGGACGACAACCTTAATGCGGACAGAATCCGGCTAGGGGGTGAAGTGTTGGAGGACTTCCGGGTTGGCCATGGAGTCGCGGTTGGCCGCCTCGTCCACCGGGGTGCCCTGGAGGATCTTGCGGACGGGGACCTCCAGCTTCTTGCCCGACAGCGTGCGCGGGATGCCGGGGACGGCGTGGATCTCGTCCGGGACGTGCCGCGGCGACAGCGCCGTCCGCAGCTCGCGCCTGAGCCGTCCGAGCAGGTCGTCGCCCAGTGACGCGCCCTCCGCGAGCTGGACGTACAGCAGCAGCCTGCCCTCCCGGCCGAGCCGTCCGGTGTCGATCACGAGGCTGTCGGCGATCTCGTCGAACGCCTCGACGACGCGGTAGAAGTCGGACGTCCCCATCCGGACGCCGCCCCTGTTCAGGGTGGAGTCTGACCGTCCGTAGATGACGCAGCCGCCGTCCGGGAGGATCTTCAGCCAGTCGCCGTGCCGCCAGGTGTCCTGGAACATGTCGAAGTAGGACTCGCGGTAGCGCTCGCCGTTCTCGTCGTTCCAGAAGAACACCGGCATGGACGGCATGGGCTCGGTGATGACGAGTTCGCCGACCTCGTCCACGACGGGCTTGCCGTCGTCGCCGAACGCCTCCACCTTCGCGCCGAGCCCCCGGCACTGGATGACGCCCGCGCGCAGCGGCAGCAGCGGCGACGGCCCGACGAACCCGGTGCACAGGTCGGTGCCGCCGGAGAACGAGCCGAGCAGCAGGTCGCTGCCGACCGCGTCGTACACCCACGCGAACCCTTCGGGCGGGAGCGGTGAACCGGTCGAGCCGATGCCGCGCAGCCCGGACAGGTCGTGTTCCTCGCCCGGACGCTGTCCGTCCTTGGCGGACGCCGTGATGTACGGCGCGCCGACACCCATATAGGTGACGCCGCTCTCGGCGGCGAGCTTCCACAGCTCGACGGGGGCGCCGTCGTACATGACGACGGTCGCACCCACCAGAAGACCGCCCATGAGGTAGTTCCACATCATCCAGCCGGTCGTGGTGAACCAGAAGAAGACGTCCTCTGGCCCGAGGTCCTGGTGGAAGGACAGCGCCTTGAGGTGCTCCAGGACGACCCCGCCGTGCCCATGCACGAGCGGCTTCGGCAGGCCCGTCGTCCCGGACGAGTAGACGACCCACAGGGGGTGGTCGAACGGGACGGCCTCGAACTCCAGGGTGTCGTGCCCAGGGCGGGGCAGATCGCCGTAGTGCATGCCGACGCGCAGACCGTCCGGCGTGGCGGCCGGGTCGAGGTAGGGGATCAGGACGGTGGCGGCGAGGGTCGGCAGCGCGGCCTCGATCTCGGCGACGACGCCGCTGCGGTCGAACCGCTTGCCGTTGTAGGCGTAGCCGTCCACGGCGATGAGCACCTTGGGCTCGATCTGCGCGAACCGGTCGATCACCGAGGAGGAGCCGAAGTCCGGGGAGCACGACGACCAGATCGCGCCGAGCGACGCGGTGGCCAGGAAGCAGATCAGCGCCTCGGGGATGTTCGGGACGTAGGCGGCGACCCGGTCGCCCTTGCCGACGCCCACCTCGACCAGGCCCGCGCGGACCTCCGCCACGTGCAGCGCCAGTTCCCGGTGCGAGATGACGCGGTGCCCGCCCGCCTCGGAGCGGAAGACCACGGCCGTCTCGTCCGGGGCCTCCTCGGCCCGGCGCAGCGCGTTCGCCGCGTAGTTGAGCGTCGCGCCGGGGAACCATTTCAGGCCGTCGATCGGCATGGGGCCGCCCGTCCGGACGGGACCGTCGCCGCGCTCGCCGACGACCTGGAAGTACGACCAGATCGCGTCCCAGAAGGCGTCGACCTCGGTGACCGACCAGCGCCACAGGTCGTCGTAGGACTCCGTGAGGACGCCCCGGTCCCACAGCCAGTGGACGAAGTGGGTCACCCGCGCGTTCGCGACGACCTCTTCCGACGGCTCCCACAGCGTCGAGCCTTCGGTCACCTCACGGGACATCTCGCTCCCTCCCCGCCGCGCGGCGCCGCGCGGCCATCCCAATATCGGGCCGGTCCCGCATCCCACGCAACCTACCGCCGCCCACTCGACGCCCAGCTCACAGGCCCCACCGCTGAGTCGGTCGCGGGTCAGATGCGGGTGAGCTCGGCCACCGCGCTGACGACGGCGTTCGTGTCGGAGAGGGTCGCGAGGACGTGGTCGGCGCCCGCCGCGCGCAGCTCGGCCTCGGTGGCGCTGCCGGTGGCGACGGCGATGATCGGCGAGCCCGCGATGCGCGCGGCCTGGACGTCGCGGGGCGAGTCGGCGATGTAGACGGTCGCCGCCTCGGGGTAGCGGGCGCCGTGCCGTTCGGCGGCGCGGGTCCGGGCGAGTTCGAGGAGGGCGGCCTTGCTGTAGACGCCGTTCTCGTAGCCGCCCGCGCCCAGGTCGAGACGGGGCGCGAGGCCCAGCTCGGTCACCTTCAGGACGGCGTTCGGCTGCACCGACCCGGTGAGCACCGACTGCACCACGCCGGGGACGTGGGCGAGCGCCTCGACGGCCTCGCGGGCACCGGCGAGGACGCGGCCGTGGGCGCGCAGGTCGGCGCGGCGGGTGCCGAACGCCTCGGCCAGCGCGGCGAAGAAGGCGGGCAGGTGGTCGTCGGTGGTGACGACGTCGTTGAAGGCGAGGGTCTCGAAGATGATCTCGGACTCGGTGCGGCCGGGGGTGGGCGCGAGCCGGACGAGGGGCCGTCCGATGGTCCGCTGGAAAGCCTCGGCGTAGGCGTCCCGGGTGACCCGCCCGACGTCGACCAGGGTCTGATCGATGTTCCACAGCACCAGACGGTTCAGCGTCGACATCCCGTTCCCATACGCGGCTAGATGAGCGTGGATGGGCCGAGCTTATCGTCGGCCTTTTCCCGCGCCCCGCGCAACCGGGGACTACTCGCTAGCCCATGTGCGGGTAGCGGTAGTCGGTGGGCGGGACGAACGTCTCCTTGATGGAGCGCACGCTCGTCCAGCGGGTGAGGTTGAAGACCGAGCCCGCCTTGTCGTTGGTGCCGGACGCGCGGGCGCCGCCGAACGGCTGCTGCCCCACGACCGACCCGGTGGGCTTGTCGTTGATGTAGAAGTTCCCGGCGGCGAACCGGAGGGTCTCGGTGGCGGCGGCGGTCACGTGCCGGTCCTCAGCGATGATCGAGCCGGTCAGCCCGTACTCCGAGACGCCCTCCATCTGGTGCAGGACGGTCTCGTAGTCGCCGTCGTCGTAGACGTGCACGGCGAGGATCGGCCCGAAGTACTCGTCGGTGAAGACCTCGTCGGTCGGGTCGGACGCCTCCAGCACCGTCGGCCGGACGAAGTAGCCGCGCGAGTCGTCCAGCTCGCCGCCGGTCAGGATCCGGATGGACGCGGTGGCGCGGGCCCGCTCGATCGCCCGCTTGTGCTTGGCGAACGCGCGGTCGTCGATCACGGCGCCCATGAACAGCGACAGGTCCTCGGCGACATTGCCCATGGTGAGCGACTCGGTCTCGGCGAGGAAGTCGTCGCGCATGCCGTCCCAGACCGAGCGCGGGACGTAGGCGCGGGACGCGGCGGAGCACTTCTGCCCCTGGTACTCGAACGCGCCGCGGACCAGCGCGGTCTTCAGCACCGCCGGGTCGGCGGACGGGTGCGCGACGACGAAGTCCTTGCCGCCGGTCTCGCCGACGATCCGCGGGTACCCCTTGTACACGGAGATGTTCTCGCCGATCGTCCGCCAGAGGTTCTGGAAGGTCCGGGCGGACCCGGTGAAGTGCAGCCCGGCGAGGTCGGGATGGCGCAGCGCGACGTTCGAGACGGCCTGCCCGTCCCCGGTGACGAGGTTGATCACGCCGGGCGGCAGCCCGGCGGCCTCCAGCACCCGCATCGTGAAGTGCGCGGCGAGTTGCTGCGTCGGGGACGGCTTCCACACCACGACGTTCCCCATGATCGCGGGCGAGGTCGGCAGGTTCCCGGCGATCGCGCTGAAGTTGAACGGGGTGATCGCGAGGACGAACCCTTCGAGCGGCCGGTACTCCAGCCGGTTCCACATGCCCGGCGACGACAGCGGCTGGATCTCGTGGATCCGCTGCGCGTACCGGACGTTGAACCGCCAGAAGTCGATCAGCTCGCAGGCCGCGTCGATCTCGGCCTGCTGCACCGACTTGGACTGCCCGAGGATCGTCGCGGCGTTCAGCGTCGGCCGCCACGGCCCGGCGAGCAGGTCGGCGGCGCGCAGGAAGATCGCGGCGCGGTCGTCGAAGGACATGGCCCGCCAGCCGGGCGCCGCCTCCCGGGCCGCCGCGATCACCTCGACCACGTCCGCCTCGCTCGCGTTGCCCATCCGGCCGAGGACGTGATGGCGGTTGTGCGGCTCGACCACGTCGACCGGCGTGCCCGCGCCCATGCGCCGCTCCCCGCCGATCGTCATCGTCAGCTCGGTCCGCGCGCCCGCCAGCTCCTTGATCCGCGCCTCCAGCGCGGCGCGCTCGCCGCTGCCGGGCGCGTAGCCGCGCACCGGCTCGTTCACCGGCTCCGGCACGGTGGTGACGGCGTCCATCTGACGGCCCCCTGCGATGACGACGGCGTTGTCGCAGGCCCTACCCGCCTGCGTCCGGCCATACCGCCAGCCCGGCCATACCGCCCGCCCGGCGAACGGCGGAGCGGTCAGTCGAGGAGGTGCTGGAGTTCCTGGGTGGCGTACCAGAGGAGGTCGTGGCCTTCGGCGCCGTCGACCGTGAACCGGGCGTCGTCGTCGCCCGCGTCTGCGGCCGCGAGGGCTTCGACGGCGGCGGCGACGTCGAGGGCGGCGTCCTCGTCGTCCACGTGGCCGGACGCGATCCGCTGCCAGGGGATCACCGCGGCGACCTCCACCAGCGCGCGGTCGTCGTCGGCGAGCCGGGCGTCGCCGGGCGTCCGGCGGACGAGGTCGTCGGCGACCTCGGCGGCGAGGACCACGCGGCGGCGCGGCGCGGCCGGGTCGGCGGCGAGCAGCCGCAGCGAGGCGCGGGCGGCGGCGGACATCGCCGCGTACTCCAGCTCCTCCAGGTCGCCGCCGACGTACCACTCGCGCAGCGCGGGCGTGACCGCGTGCGCGGCGAGCGGGGCGGGGCCGACCTCCCGCGCGGCGTGGGCGCGGGCGAGCAGCGTGAGCGTGGACGGCAGGTAGAGGCGCATGAGGTCAGCCAGTCTGCCAGACCGTCACGGCAGGACGCGCAGGCTCCGCAGTTCGGTGATCGTCGCGTCGGGCGCGGTGTGGTGGACGCCCCGGATGCCGAGCGCCTCCGCCGCGCGGACGTTGTGCTCGATGTCGTCGATGAAGACGCAGTCGGCGGCGTCCAGGCCGAGGAGGTCGAGCGCGTGCCGGAAGATGCGCGCGTCGGGCTTGCGGAGCCCGACCTCGCACGAGATCACGACGGCGTCGAAGAGGTCGGCGAAGAGGTCGTGCGGATAGTCGTTGCCCCACGAGTTGGACAGAAGAGCGGTGCGGGTACCGGCGGCACGGACCGCGCGAAGCGCGTCGTACATCGGGTGGACGGGCGCGAACGCGCCGAACATCCGCGCGATCAGCCCCGCCGCCTCGACCGGGTCGCCCTCGACGGTGCGCAGCTCGGCGGCGAGGAGGCCCTCGAACTCCGCGACGGGGAGCGAGCCGTCCTCCAGCCCGTGGATCGGGTTGACGTCGCTGCCGTCGTACGCCTGCTTGACCCAGGCGCGCATGACGTCCTTGTAGCGCTCCACGTCGATGCGCTCGGCGGTGAGCCACACGTCGATGGCGTCGTTGAGGGGGGACGTCAGCACGCCGCCCCAGTCGGTGATCACGGCCTTGACCGGTCGTTCGTCGGACACGTCCCAGATCGTAGGCGATTCCGGGCGATTCACCGAACCGCGTTCTACCCGCCCGGCCGTGCGGGACGGGGCGCGGGGTCCGTGACCATGCGACCGGTGCGGGGACGATCGCATGATCACGGACGTTTCCTAGCGGCCGGCGTCTCCCCCGCCGGGCCGTCCGTTCCGGTTCCGGTGCGCTCTCCACCGGGGTTCGCTCACGCCGACCTGAGCCGCTGCAGCGCCTCGCGGACGCCGCCGTCGGTCTCCTCCAGCACCACCGTCGCGCGCGCCGCGGGGACCTCGCCGAGCAGCGAGACCAGCGCGACCCGCGTGTTGCCGCCCGCCTCGGTGAGGGCGTTCTCGCAGGTCCTGGCGTCCATTCCGGTCGCCTCGGTGAGGATGCGCACCAGCCGGGCGCGCAGCTTGGAGTTCAGCGCGTTCACGCTGACCATCAGGTTGGAGTAGGTGCGCCCCATCCTGATCATCAGTGTGGTGGAGAAGGAGTTGAGCACGAGCTTGGTCGCCGTGCCCGCCTTCATCCGGGTGGAGCCAGTGATCACCTCGGGCCCGGTGGCGAGCCCGATGTGCACCTCCACCTCGGCTCCGTAGGGGGTGTGCGGGTTGCAGCTGATCAGCGCGGTGCGGGCGCCGAGCGCGGTCGCCGCGCGCAGCGCGCCCACCACGTACGGGGTGCGGCCGCTCGCCGCGATCCCGACGGCGACGTCCCCTGACTGGACGTCGCGCGCGTCCCGGCGGCCGAGCTCGACGTCGTCCTCGACGTCGGAGATCGCCTGCGACAGCGCGCCGGGCCCGCCCGCGTGGTGCGCCACGACGCGGCCCCAGATGCCGAACGTCGGGGGCAGCTCGGCCGCGTCGATCACGGCCAGCCGGCCGGACGTCCCGGCCCCGAAGTAGTGCACCCGCCCGCCGGAGCGCAGCGAGTCCACGGCGATGTCGACCAGCCGGGCGACCTCCGGCAGGACGGAGGCCACGGCCATCGGCACCGTCGCGTCCTCAGAGTTGATCAGGCGCAGCACCTCCAGGGTCGGCAGCGTGTCGACGTCGAGGGTCCGCGGGTTGCGGCCCTCGGTGGGGAGCTCGCAATCGATCACCGACGCCTCCGGTCGGGTCGCACGGTCCGGCCGCGGACCGCCTCGAATGTGGCTTCCAGGGCCTTGCGGGTCGGCCCGTAGGTGCGCTGCGCCACTCCGACGAAGACGCAGTCGACCACCGTGAGCTGCGCCAGCCGGCTGGCGGTGGCGCCGGAGCGGAAGGTCGTCTCCCGCGCCGCCGTGGTCAGGATCAGGTCGGCCACCTCCGCGATCGGGGACTTGGGGAAGTTGGTGAGCGCGACCGTCCGCGCGCCCCTGCTCCGGGCGACCTCCATCGCGTCGATCGTCTCGACGGTCGCGCCGGTGTGCGAGATGCCGATCGCGACGTCCCCGGTCTTCAGGACGGCGGCGCTGGTCAGCATGATGTGCGCGTCCGCCCAGGCCGAGCAGACGCGGCCGATCCGGTGCAGCTTCTGCTGGAAGTCGGCCGCGACGAACGCGCTGGCGCCGACCCCGTAGACGTCGACCCGGTCCGCGGCGACGACCGCGTCCACGACCTGTTCGAGCATCTTGATGTCGAGCTGCGAGGCGGTCTCCTCGACGGCGCGGGCGTCGGCGAAGGTCACCTTCTCGACGATCTGTTCCAGCGAGTCGTCGGGACTGATGTCACTGCCGATGACCCGCCCGCCCGCGGCGCTCTGCGCGCGTCCCGCCTCGGTGGCGAGGGTCAGCCGCAGCTCCGGGTAGCCGTGAAACCCGATCGCCCGGCAGAACCTGATGACCGTGGTTTCGGACGTGCCGCAAGTCTGGGCGAGTTCGGTGATGGTGGAGTTGGCGACCCCCTCGGGGTCGTCGATGACACGTTGAGCGACACGTCGCTCGGCGGGGGGCAGCGAGGGCAGCAGCGAGCGGACCCGCACCACGGTGCTCAGCGGCGTCGACTCCCTGTCCCTCTCTCTGTCGTTTGTCTGCACGTGAGACGCCGCCTCCTCTCGTGGCGCACCGGGCTCCCCCGTGATCCCCCGCTCGGCGCCCTGTTCGGGGCTCCGCTCGGAGCCGATCGGTTTCCTCATGGCGGAAATTTTCTTACGTGCGAGATGTCACGTCAACGGTAGAAAAGGCTACGGTCGCCATGTGTTGACCCATTTGGCCGGTCCTTACGTGGTCGGTATCGACGCGGGTGGCACGAAGACCCGCTGCGTAGTACTGACGCTGGGGGGTGCTCTGGCCGGTTCCGGCACCGGCCCCGGGGCCAACCCCAACTC
This sequence comes from Actinomadura syzygii, assembly GCF_008085905.1. Taxonomy (GTDB): domain Bacteria; phylum Actinomycetota; class Actinomycetes; order Streptosporangiales; family Streptosporangiaceae; genus Spirillospora; species Spirillospora syzygii. The sequence continues at coordinate 32,943 of NZ_VSFF01000014.1, forward strand.
TGGAGGCGACACCGCCGGGGCCCTCACCACGGCCCTGCGGGAAGCACTCGGGGACCTGGACCGAACCCACATCCTCACCGGCGTGTTCGGCATCGCCGGCGCCGGCTCCGCCGGACGGCCCGCGGCCGTCGCGGCGGCGCGGCAGGCGTGGCAGGCCGTCGGCCTGCGCGGCTCGCCCGCGGTGGTGACCGATATCGCGGTGGCGTTCGCCGCCGGGACACCCGAGCCCAAGGGCATCGTGGTGTTCTCCGGCACGGGCGCCGGCGCGGCGGTCATCAACGACGGCGCGATCGTGCAGCGCGCGGACGGCTACGGCTGGCTGGTCGGGGACGAGGGTTCGGCGGTGTGGCTCGGGAAGGAGGCCGTTCGCGCGGCGCTCGCCGCCTACGACGGCCGAGGCTCCCCGACGCTCCTCACCGACTCGGTCCCGCGGGCGCTCCTCGGCGCCACGGTGGTGGCGGAGATCGACGGAGAACGGCGAAGACCTCGCCCTTCCCCGCGGGCGCTGGCCTTGGCCGGCGCCCCTTCGTCGTCACAAGGCGCTTCGGTCCTCTCGCAGGGCGGCGCGCTCGCCTCCGGAGCAGGCACCCCCGCACCGGGCGGCACGGGAACCGCCGTGCTGCTCTCCGATCCGCCCGACCCCGCGAGCGGGAACGACGGGCCCTGCCAGTCGCCGCCGAGCGGCGGGCTCGGCAGCGGCTCGCCCGACCCGCCGCCGAACCCCCGGCTCGCCCAGGCGATCATCAAGGAGGTGTACGGCCGTCCGCCCGCGGCACTCGGGCGGCTCGGCCCGGTGGTCGCCGCCGCCGCGGCCGCCGGCGACCCGGTGGCGCGGCGCATCACCGAAGAGGCCGCGCAGTGGCTGCTCCGCGACGTGGACGCGGTGCGCCCGGCCCTGTCCGATCCCCGCGCCCCGGTCGTGATGCACGGCTCGGTGCTGCGCGAGGGACCCGTCGCCGAGGCCGTCCGGACCGGGCTGCGCGACCGCTTCGCCGCGGCGCCGCGCTGCGCGGGCGACGGCGCCGTCGGCGCGGCCGGGATGGCGCTGCGCCGCCTCGGCCACCCCCTGCCCGGCTGAGCCGACAGCGCTCCGCCCGGCGCCCGGCCCGGCCGCCGATCGGCCCGGCCGTTCCCTGGCAGACGGCATCGACGCCGTCCGGGGTCATCGCGATGGACCCCACCCGATCCGCGAATGGTGATCCTGGGGTCCATCGTGATCTCGTTGTGACCACGGTGACGGCCGCGCCCGATGATGCCGTAGCGTTGGCGGGGTGCGTGCTTCCCGTCCCGTAGCGGTCGCGGCCCTCGCGTTCACGCTGGCCGCGGGGTGCGGCGGTGGCGGTGACGGCGGCGAGCGCCCGGCGGCGGGCCGCTCCGGATCCCCCGGTACGGCGGGACGCCCCACACCCGCGCCGGACGCCTGGATCCCCGGCCGTGTCGCGAAGATGTCGCTCGCCGAGAAGGTCGGGCAGCTGTTCGTGACGCGCTTCTCCAGCCGCGCCGACGGCCTCGCCAAGATCAGGAAGTACCACGTCGGCGGGCTGATCTACTTCCCCGAGAACTTCTCGTCCCCGGCCCGGACGGCGGCGCAGTCGAACGCGCTGCAGAAGGCGTCGAAGATCCCGCTGCTGCTCGGCGTGGACGAGGAGCAGGGCATCGTGTCCCGCACCCCGTTCATCACCCGGTTCCCCGGCAACATGGCGCTCGGCGCGACCGCGGACCCGGCGGACGCCCGCGCCGCCGCCCGGGTCACCGGCGCCGAGCTGCGCGCGGTCGGGATCAACCTCGACTACGCGCCGGACGCCGACGTCAACGTGAACCCGCGCAACCCGGTGATCGGGCTGCGCTCCTTCGGCGCCGACCCGGCGCTCGCGTCGAAGATGGTGACCGGCGCGATCCAGGGCTACCAGGACGCCGGGGTCGCGGTCAGCCCGAAGCACTTCCCCGGGCACGGCGACACGGCGACCGACAGCCACACCGGGCTGCCGGTGATCACGCACTCGCGGCGGACGTGGGAGCGGCTCGACGCGCCCCCGTTCCGGGCGGCGGTCGCGGCCGGGGCCGACATGATCATGACGGCGCACATCGTGGTGCCGAAGCTCGACCGGTCGGGCGACCCGTCCACGCTGTCGAAGGCCGTGCTGACCGGGCTGCTGCGCGGCACGCTCGGCTACCAGGGCGTGATCACGACCGACTCGCTGGAGATGGCGGGCGTCCGGCAGAAGTACGGCGACGCGGTGGTGCCGGTCCGGGCGATCCTCGCGGGCGCCGACCAGGTGCTGATGCCGCCGAGCCTGCCGCGCGCGTACGGGGCGGTGGTGGCCGCCGTCCGGTCCGGGAAGATCTCGCAGCGGCGGCTGGACGAGTCGGTCACGCGGATCCTCAAGCTCAAGCAGCGGCGCGGGCTGTTCCAGGGGACGTCCGCCGACCCGGCGAAGGCCGCCGCCGCGATCGGGACGCCCGCGCACCGCGCCACCGCGCGGCGGGTCGCCGAGCGGTCGGTGACGCTCGTCCGCAACGACCGCGACCTGCTGCCGCTCAAGGGCAGGAAGGTCGCGGTGACGGGGCCCGCGAGCGCGGCGCTGAGCACCGCGCTGCGCCGCCGGGGCGTCGCGATCACCACCGCGGGCGCGGCCGACGTCATCGTGCTGACCACGGAGAACGCCGGGGCGGCGACGGCCGCGCGGATCCGCGCCGCCGGGTCGAAACCGGTCGTCGTCGCCGCGCTCGGACGCCCCTACGACCTCGACTCGGCGCGCGGCGCGCGGGCGGCGCTGGCGACCTACTCGTCCGGCGCCGTGTCGGTCGGGGCGCTCGCCGGGGTGCTGAGCGGCGCGGTGAAGCCGACCGGGAAGCTCCCCGTCCCGGCGGGCGGGCAGCGCGTCGGCCACGGCCTCACGTACAAGTAACCCGGACCGGCTGTGTGGACGGGGGCGCCCGTCTCCTGGGAGGATCGGCGCGCCTTCGGCCCCCAGGAGGTCCCCGTGCGTGTCCGCGTGCTCTTCGCGGTCGTGTTCCTGTTCGCGGCGTCCACCGCGTGCGGCGGCGAGCCGGACCTGTCGATGCCGCCGCTCACCCCCGAGCCCGGCGACTCGCGGCTGGTCGGCGGCGCCACCCGGGCGGCCCCGGCGGACACTTTCCCCGCGCGGCTGGCGCTCTACAAGTACCTGCGCGGCGTCGCGGTCGGCAACGTCCGGGCCTGCACGTACCTGACGCCGGAGTTCGAGCGGGCGGCGTTCGGCAGGGCGGGCGGATGCCGCGCCGGGTTCCTGCGGGCGCGCGCGCAACTGCGCCCGCAGGACGTGGCGGCGCTGCGCGGCGTGACCGTCCCGGCCTGCGAGGACGGCCCGGCGGACGGCGAGTACACCGTCCGCTTCGAGCAGTTGAAGTGGGCGGGCGAGCCCGCCCGCCCCGGCGGCCTCCTCGCGGCGGCCTTCACCCTCCGCAAGACCGGCCCGTACTGGCAGCTCGCTCCCTATCAGCAGGATTAGACGCCCAGGTCGGCGAGGTGCGGCAGGTGGGCGCGGGCGGCGTCGCGGGCCTCGGCGGCGGTGCGGGCCGCGCGGGCGGCGGACGCGGCCCGGCGGCACTCGTCCAGCGTGTGCCGGGCGAGCGCGGCCCGCACCAGCGGCAGCGAGGGCGCGCTCATCGACAGCGACGTCACCCCGAGCCCGACGAGGACGCAGGCGAGCGCCGGGTCCCCGGCCGCCTCGCCGCAGACGCCGCACGGGACGCCCGCCCCGGCCGCGGGCGCGACCAGGTCGAGGACGGCTGGCTGCCACGGGTCCTGGAGGCCGGCGAGGGCGCCGACCTGCCGGTCCGCCGCGCACGTGTACTGGGTGAGGTCGTTCGTCCCGATGCTGAAGAACTCGACCTCCGGCGCGAGGTCGCGGGCGCGCAGCGCCGCCGCCGGGATCTCGATCATGACGCCGGGATGCTCGATGCCCGCGTCCCGGCAGACCCCGGCGAAGTAGGCGGCCTCCTCGGCGTCCGCCACCATCGGGGCCATGACCTGGAGCTTCACCGGCAGTCCGGACGCCGCGCGGGCGAGCGCCGCGAGCTGCGCGGACAGCACCTCGGGGTGCAGCCGGGTCATCCGCAGGCCGCGCTCGCCGAGCGCCGGGTTCGGCTCCTCGGCGGGCGCCGGCAGGAACGCGAGCGGCTTGTCGGCGCCGGCGTCCAGCGTCCGGACGACGACGCGGCCGTCCGGGAACGCCTCCAGGACCCGGCGGTAGGCGTCCTCCTGCTCGTCCGCGCTCGGCGGCGTCGAGCGGTCCAGGAAGAGGAACTCGGTGCGGTACAGGCCGACGCCCTCGGCGCCGTTCTCCAGCGCCGCGCCGACGTCCTTCGGGCCGCCGATGTTCGCGAGCAGCGGCACCGCGTGGCCGTCCTTGGTGGCGCCGGGCCCGGTCGAGTCCGCGAGCGCGGACGCGCGGGCGGCCACGGCGGCGCGGGCCGCCGCGACCTCGGCGTCGGACGGGTCCGGGACGACCGTCCCGGCGCTCCCGTCGACGAGGACGCGGGTCCCGTCCGCGAGGGACGTCGCGCCCGGCAGCGCGACGACGGCGGGCACGCCCATCGTCCGGGCGAGGATCGCGGTGTGGCTGGTCGGCCCGCCCTCCTCGGTCACGAACGCGACGACCCGCGCGGGGTCGAGGACGGCCGTGTCCGCGGGAGCGAGGTCGCGGGCGACCAGCACGAACGGTTCGTCGGAGGCGGGCACGCCGGGCATCGGCAGGCCGAGCAGCCGGGCGATCGCCCGGTCCCGGATGTCGTCCAGGTCGGTGACCCGGGCGGCCATGTACTCGCCCGCCCCGGCCAGCATGTCCCGGTAGACGCCGAACGCCTCGAAGACCGCGCGGGGAGCGGCGGCGCCGTCGTCGATCCGGGCGCCGACGCCGTCGGCGAGGCCGGGGTCGCGGGCCATCAGGGCCTGCGCGTTCAGCACGTCGCGGCCGTCGGTGTTGCCCACCGCGGCGGCGCGGTCGCCGCGGTCCTCAAGGTCGGCGGCGACCGCCTCCAGCGCGGCCGCCGCGACGGCGCGCTCGGCGGCGGCGTCCCCGCCGTGCCGGAACCCGGCGGGCGGCTCCGGGACGGCCCCGGCGATGGTCCGCACCGGCCCGACGCCGACGCCGGGACTGACCCCGGCGCCCCGCAGCGAGCCCCCGGCCTGCGACGAATTCCCGTCCTGCGACGAACCCACGTCAGGCCCCCTCGGGCTCCGGCGTGGCGAGCAGCCGCTCCAGGTCGTCGAGCAGCTCGTCGGCGCCCGCGCCCTCCGCCGACAGCACGACCTCCTCCCCGTGCCGGGCGTCCAGCCCCAGCACGGCGAGGATGCTCTTGGCGTTCACCGGGGCGCCGCCGTGCTTGGCGACCGTCACGTCCATCGGGGCCTTGGCCGCCGTCTGGACGAACAACGCGGCCGGCCGCGCGTGCAGCCCCACCCTCGACTCGATCTTGACCTTGCGCTCGGTCACGGCACACTCCCTCTCAGCTTGTCCCTGGTCAACTCTGGTGTTAGGGGTCAACTCTGGTGTTCACGGGTCAACTCTGGTGTTCACGGGTCAACTCTGGTGTTCACGGGGCCGCGCACCCGCAGCGCGGGGCCCGGCACGACGTCCACCTCGTTCAGGTCGGCGACCACGTGGTCGGCCCCGGCCAGCGCGTCCGGCGGCTGCGTGGTGCCGACGCCCACGCAGGTCATGCCCGCGGACTTCACGGCCGCGACGCCCGCCGGGGCGTCCTCGAACCCGACCGCGGCCGCCGGCGGGACGCCGAGGCCCCGCGCGGCGGCCAGGTAGCCCTCCGGGTGGGGCTTGCCGCTGGCGACGTCGCCCGCGGTCACGACGACGTCGAGCAGGTCGCGGACGCCCAGCTCGGCCAGCAGGCCCTCGGCGTACGCGCGCTGCCCGGACGTCACCACCGCGAGCGGCACCCCCGCCCCGGCCAGCGACCGGACGAGGCCGACCGCGCCGGGCACCGGTTCGGCCGCCGGCAGGCCGGGCAGCGTCCCGTAGGACAGCGCCTGCTCGAACAGCTCCTCGACCGTCCGGCCGGGGAACAGGTGCGCCAGCTCCTGGAGCACCTCGCGCCCGCGGCGCCCCGCGAACGACGCGATCACCGCGTCGTCGTAGGGGGCGCCGTGCGCGTCGAACAGGCGCGACCACATCACCCGGTTGCGCGGCTCGGTGTCGATGAGGGTGCCGTCGAGGTCGAACACGGCGGCGTCCAAGTCGATCACCGCCATCCGATCAGCTCCATGTGAACAGCTCGGCCCCCTTCGTCACCTCGCCCGACTCCGCCACGTCCGAGAGGGCGTCGGCGCCCGCGTCCAGGGCCACGACCGCGCAGACGGGCGAGCGCCCGCCCGCCTCGATCACGGCCGGGTTCCAGCCGACGACCGGCTGCCCGGCCACGACCTGGTCTCCCTCGCCGACGAGGAGGTCGAAGCCCTCCCCCTTCAGCTTCACGGTGTCGATGCCGAGGTGGACGAGCACCCCGTGGCCCTCCTCGTCCACGACGACGTAGGCGTGCGGATGCAGCTTGACGATCTTGCCGGTGACCGGCGCGATCGCCTGGCTCGGGCCGCGCTCGGGGTCGACCGCCGTGCCCGGGCCCACCATGGCCTGGGCGAACACCGGGTCGGGAACGCCGGCCAGGCCGACGACCCGGCCGGAGACCGGTGACAGTACTCGGGTCATCAGGGGGTCCTCTGGGTCGGTGGGAAGGGCTCGCTGGGGACGGGTCAGTCGAGGAGGTCCTCGATGTCGCTGGAGATGGTGTCGGCCTCAGGGCCCACCACGACCTGCACGACGATGCCGCTGCGCATGACGCCGAACGCGCCCGCCTTCTTCAGCGCGGCGTCGTCGACCTTGCTCGGGTCCGCGACCTCCGTGCGCAGCCGGGTCGCGCACGGCTCGATCTCCACGATGTTCTCGGCGCCGCCCAGGGCGGCGACGATCGCCTCGGCCTTGTCCATGTCGTTTCTCCTGTCGGGCCGGGCCCGGCGTCGCGGGCCTCTCGGGGATCGCTGGTCGGGACGGCTCAGTGTGTCTGGGTGACCTTGTTGAGGCCACGGGGTACGTCTGGGTCGATGCCGAGACGGCGGGCCAGGTTCTCTACAAGAAGCTGACCGGGGACGATGAGGCCGAGCGGCGCCACCCATTCGGGCAGCGCCGGTCCGGGCAGCGCCGCCGTGGACGCGGCCGCGAGGTCGTCGCCGCCGCCGATGCCGTAGGCGTGCGCCCCGGCGCTCTCGACGCGGCGGGCGAGCGCGACCGTCCCGGCGAGCGTCGGCCCGGAGTCCGCCGCGACGAGCAGCGCCGGCGTCTGGTCGTCGACGACGGCGATCGGGCCGTGCTGCAGGTCGGCGTACGACAGGCCCATCGCGTGCAGGTAGCACGCCTCCTTCATCTTCAGCGCCAGCTCCAGCGCGGTGCCGAACGCGATGCCGCGCCCGGACACGACCGCGCCGGGGACCTTCGCCAGCGCCTCGACGATCTCCGCCAGCGCGGCGGACCCCTCGGTCCGCTCGATCATCCGGGCGACCTCGTCGGGGACGCGGCGCAGGTCGTCGGCGGCGACGTCCGCGCCGAGCCCGACGCCGAGCACCGACAGCGCGGCGAGCTGGGTCGTGTAGGTCTTCGTCGCCGGGACGGCGATCTCGTCGCCCGCGAGCGTGATCAGCGCGACCTCGGCCGCCTCGGCGAGCGGGGACCCGGCGCCGTTGGTGACGGCGACCGTCCGGGCGCCGCAGTCCTTCGCCCAGGCGAGCGTCTCGACGATCTCCTCGGTCTTGCCGGACTGGCTGATCGCGACGGCCAGCACGCCGGACAGGTCGAGCCTGCGCCGGTAGGTCGTCGCGATGGACGGGGCGGCGAGCGTGGACAGCCGTCCGGCCCGCGACTCCACCAGGTAGCGGCCGTACACCGCGGCGTTGTCCGACGACCCCCGCGCGATGAACAGCACCTGCCGCGTCTCCCGGGCGAGCGCCCCGATGTCGGGCGTGCGCGGCAGCAGCGCGTCGATCGTCCGGCGCAGCGCGTCCGGCTGCTCGCCGATCTCGGCGCGCATCTTGCTGGTCATGATCCCCCTCCGAAGACTTTCTGCCCGTTGACCCACGTGGTACGCGCCCGGTGGTCCGGCCCCAGCCAGACCAGGTCCGCGGCGGCGCCCGGCGCGATGCGGCCGAGGTCCGGCCGGCCGATCAGCTCGGCCGGGATCCGGGTCGCCGCGTCCACCGCGGCGGCCGTGCCGATCCCGAGGCCGATCGCGTTGCCGACGGCGTCGTCCAGCCGGAGGCCGGACCCGGCGATGGTGCCGTCGGCGCGCAGCGGCGGGCCCTGCTCGGGCATGGTGATGGGCTCGCCGCCGAGTTCGTAGGTGCCGGGGGGCATCCCGGCCGATGCCGCCGCGTCGGTGACGAGCACGACCCGTCCGGCCGCGGCGCGGAACACGAGTTCGGCCGCCTCGGGCCCGACGTGGTGCAGGTCGAGGATGAGGCCGGGGCTCAGCCGGTCGTCGATGAGCGCCTGCGTCGCGACGCCCGGCTCGCGGTGATGGACGCCCGACTGGGCGTTGAAGATGTGGGTGACCATGCGCGCCCCCGCGTCCGCGGCCTCCGCGGTCTGCGCGGCGGTGGCGTCGCTGTGCCCGACGCTGACCAGCACGCCCGCCGCGGTGAGGGTGCGGATCGCGTCGAGGGCGCCGTTCCGTTCGGGGGCGAGGGTCACGAGCTTGACGAGCCCGGTCTCCAGCAGCGTCGCGACGGCCTCGGGCTCCGGGTCGGTCAGGTAGATCGCGTTGTGCGCGCCCTTGCGCTTCTCCGACAGGAACGGGCCTTCGAGGTGGACGCCGAGGACGCGGGTGCCGCGCGGAAGTCCCGGCAGGAGGTCGCGGAGGCGGTGCAGCGCGGCGGCCTGCGTCGCGACCGGGGCGGTGATGAACGTCGGCAGGAACGCGGTGACGCCGGTCTCGGGGAGGCGGCCGACGACGGTGTGCCAGGCGGCCTCGTCGGCGTCCACCATGTCGTGGCCGAAGAAGCCGTTCACCTGGAGGTCGACGAGGCCGGGGGCGAGCAGGCCGTCCGGCAGGTCGACGTCGGACGGTCCGTCCGGCGGGCCCTGCCCGGCCTCGGCGATCACGCCGTCCACGACGCGGACGTATCCCGGCGAGAGTACGCGGGTAGAACTGCCCGCGGGGGTAATGATCATGCGGTTGGCCGTGATCAGAAGTGATGCCATGGGTGCGCACTCTCTGTGACGCGACGATCGCTGTTCGTTGACGCCCGGTTCAACTGGTCTAGTCCGGACTAGACCAGCAGGCACCATACTCCACGAATCGGATGAGAATGACAATGTCGGCCGGAACTCGTCAGGAACGGACGGGCCTCGGTGGCGCCTGGACGTCCGTGTTCGGCGTGCTGCAGCGGATCGGCCGCAGCCTCATGCTGCCGATCGCCGTGCTGCCCGCCGCCGGAATCCTGCTCCGGCTCGGCCAGCCCGACCTGCTCGGCGCGGACGGCCTCGGCTGGGACCGGATCGCCGAGGTCTTCGCCGCCGCGGGCGGGTCGCTGCTCGACAACCTGCCGATCCTGTTCGCGGTCGGCGTCGCCATCGGGTTCGCGAAGAAGTCCGACGGGTCGACCGCGCTCGCCGCCGTCGTCGCCTACCTCGTGTTCGACCGCGTCTCGAAGACGCTGTTCGCGCACAGCCCCGAGTTGAAGGGGGCGGTCGTCCAACTGGTCCGGCAGGAGGACGGCTCGCTGAAGGAGACGGTCGGCTACGGGCTCACGAACCCGACCCAGGTCCTCGGCGGCATCGTCGTCGGGATCATGGTCGCCCTCCTCTACCAGCGGTTCTACCGGGTCAGGCTGCCGTCCTGGCTCGCGTTCTTCGGCGGGCGGCGGTTCGTCCCGATCGTCAGCGCCGCCGCCGCGCTGCTGCTCGGCGTCGTCCTCGGCCTGATCTGGCCGGTGCTCGGCGGGCGCATCGACGCGTTCGGCGACTGGATCACCGGCGCGGGCGCGCTCGGCGCGGGCGTCTACGGCGTCGCCAACCGGCTGCTGATCCCGTTCGGCCTGCACCACATCCTGAACTCGCTGATCTGGTTCGTGTTCGGCACCTACAGGGGGCCGGACGGCGTCGTCCACGGCGAGATCAACCGCTACCTGGCGGGCGACCCGCACTCCGGGACGCTGCTCGCCGGGTTCTTCCCCGTGCTGATGTTCGGCCTGCCCGGCGCGGCCCTCGCCATCTGGCGGACGGCCCCGCCGCACCGCCGCGCCACCGTCGGCGGCCTGATGTTCTCCGCCGCGCTGACCGCGTTCGTCACCGGCGTCACCGAGCCCATCGAGTTCTCCTTCATGTTCGTCGCGCCGGCGCTGTACGGGATCCACGTCCTGCTGACCGGGGTGTCGATGGCCCTGCTCGCGGCGGCGGACGCGCAGCTCGGATTCAGTTTCTCGGCCGGGCTCATCGACCTGCTCCTGAACGCGACCAAGAGCAACACCCGCCATCTGTGGATGGTCGTCGCGCTCGGCGGGGTGTACTTCGTCCTGTACTACGCGATCTTCACGTTCGTCATCACGAAGTTCGACCTGCCGACGCCCGGACGGGAGCCGGAAGAGGACATGCCACCCGAGGCGCCACCGGACGAGCAGCCGGACACGCCCTCCGCACGAGGTCCCTGACCTGCGCGTACGCCGATCCTGCCGGACGAACGCCGTGATGTCGTCGTTACGAATTCGTGCATTGACAGGTGTTTTGAACCTGTGGTCTAGTCCGGCCTAGACCGGTACGAACCAAATCGAATAGCCCTGAACTACTGTCTAGCCCACATACCCGTCGTAGCCCGGCGAATCCAGTCGATCCGGCCCCCGGCCATCGAGGAAACCCCCGTGACGACCATCGACCCGCACAGTCCCGTCCCGAAGTACTTCCAGCTCCGCGCGATACTCCTCGACCTCATCGAGAGCGCCGAGCTGCCCGTCGACGCCCCGATCCCCTCGGAGCGCGAGCTGTGCGTCAGGTACGAACTGTCCAGGATGACCGTCCGGCAGGGCGTGGACCAGCTCGTCTCGGAAGGACGGCTGTACCGCGTCCCGGGCAAGGGCACGTTCGTCGCCAGACCGAAGATCGAGATGCCGCTCCGGCTCGTGTCCTTCACCGAGGACATGCTGAGCCGCGGGCTGCGTCCGGGCGCGATCGACCTCGACCGCCGGACCGTCCCGGCCGACGCGAGGCTCGCCCGGATCTTCGAGATCGAACCCGGGACGGAGATCCACGTCATCGAGCGGCTGCGCACCGCCGACGGGGAGCCGATGGCGCTGGAACGTGCCCACATCCTCGCCTCGCTCGCCCCCGACCTCCTGGACCGCAGGCTCGCCGACCGATCGCTCTACGGCGTGCTCGAAGCGGTCTACGGGCTGGTCTTCGACGCCGGAGACCAGACCATCGACGCCGGTCTCGCCGACGCGACCGACGCCAGGCACCTGCTGATCCCCCGCGGCAGTGCCGTCCTGCACCTGCAACGCCGCTCCTACACCGGAGGCGCGTGCGCCGAACTGGGCGTGTCGACCTACCGGGCGGACCGGTACCAGATCCACACCGCCCTGGGGAACCCCCCGGCGCAGCAGCCCTGACCCAGCCCCGCGAAACCCACCCCCGCATCCCCACCCCTGAGAAGTCCCACCCATGAGAAGTCCCCAGCCCGGAGAAGTCTCAGCCCTTGAGAAGTCTCAGCTTCTGAGAAGTCTCGCCCCTGAATAGTTCCGCCCCTGAAAAGTCCAGCCCCTGAGTAGTCCCGCCCCGACCAACACCCCTGAGAACTCCTGTAACCCCTGAGGAGGAACCTCGCGATGACCGCCACGACAGTGGACTCCGCGCCACGGCGCGGGTCGAGCATCCTCGCGGTGCTGCAGCGGATCGGCCGCAGCCTCATGCTGCCGATCGCCGTGCTGCCCGCCGCCGCACTGCTGCTCCGCTTCGGCCAGCCCGACATGCTCGGCAAGGACGGCCTCGAGTGGAACCGCGTCGCCGAAGTCGTCGGCAACGCCGGCAACGCGCTGTTCATGAGCCTGCCGCTGCTCTTCGCGGTCGGCGTGGCGATCGGCTTCGCCAAGAAGTCCGACGGCTCCACCGCGCTCGCCGCGGTGGTCGGGTACCTCGTCTTCGACCACGTCTCCAAGACGATGTTCTCGCACTCCGACGACCTCAAGGCGACCGTCCTCATCACGCAGATGAAGGACGGCCAGCCGGCGCCGACCATCGACTGGGGCGCCACGAACCCGACGCAGGTGCTCGGCGGCATCCTCATGGGCCTCACCGCGGCGCTGCTCTACCAGCGCTTCTACCGCGTGAAGCTGCCGACCTACCTGGCGTTCTTCGGCGGACGGCGCTTCGTCCCCATCGTCACCGCGCTCGCGGGCCTGCTGCTCGGCGTCCTGATCGGCTTCGTCTGGCCGGTGCTCGGCGGCTGGCTCACCGACTTCGGCGACTGGATCACCGGCGCGGGCGCGCTCGGCGCGGGCATCTACGGCGTCGTCAACCGGCTGCTGATCCCGTTCGGCCTGCACCACATCGTGAACTCGCTCATCTGGTTCGTGTTCGGCACCTACAACGGCCCGGACGGCGCCGTGCACGGCGAGATCAACCGCTACCTGGCCGGCGACCCCCACGCGGGCGGCCTGCTCGCCGGGTACTTCCCCGTCCTGATGTTCGGCCTGCCGGGCGCCGCGATGGCCATCTGGCGCGCCGCGCCGCCGCACCGCCGTCCCGCCGTCGGCGGCATCATGGTCTCCGCCGCGCTGACCGCGTTCGTCACCGGCGTCACCGAGCCGATCGAGTTCGCGTTCATGTTCGTCGCGCCCGTCCTGTACGGGGTGCACGTCGTCCTCACCGGCATCTCGATGGCGGTGCTGGAGGCCGCCGGGGCGAAGCTCGGCTTCGGCTTCTCGGCGGGCGGCATCGACCTGCTGCTGAACGCCTCGAAGGACAACACGAAGGGGCTGCCGCTCATCCTCGGAATGGGCGTCCTCTACTTCTTCGTGTACTACTTCGTCTTCAAGTTCCTGATCGTGAAGTTCAACTTCGCGACTCCGGGACGTGAACCCGAGGGCGAGGAGTCGAGCATCGCCGACCCGACCGCCGACCCCGAGCTCGCCGGCAGCGGCAGCACCGACGGCGGCGGGAAGAAGCGCGCGAAGCCGCAGGACTCCCCTGCCAGCGGCTGACCGACCCCGGGTGACCGCGCTCGCGGCGCCCTCCCCCCGGGCCGGTCCAGCCCACCGGCCCCGCTCCCGGGCCCCGGCGCCCCCGCACCCGTCCGGGGCCCGCTCCCAGAAGGCGGCGGGACGCCCCAGCGTCCCGCCGCCTTCTCCCATTCCCAGCGTCCGGCCGGTTCGCTTATCGCTTTGGCGGCGGATAATCGGCCTGTTCGGGGTTTTCCGGCCTTAGTCGGCCAGGACGTATTTTTCGCGGCTCTCGCGACTCCTGTCATGAACCGAGACAGGAGGTCTTTCATGCGGCGACGTACGGACAAGCCCGCTGCGGTGCGATTCGTCCGGTACCGTCCGATGCCCGCCACCCGGGGCGCGCTGGCGCTGCGGCCCGCGCCGCCCCGGACGCACCCGCCGCGGCCGCCGGGGCTTCGCCTGGTCCGTCCGGCGGACGGGGTGGAAGCCGAGGTCAGGGCCGTCGCGGATGCCGCCGTACGGTTGATCGTGGAGGTCCTCGCGGGCACCCGTCCGACGCACCAGCTCTCCCTGGTGGCCGTCCCCGCGGTCTGCCGCGAGCTGCTCCACCGGGCCGCGCCGAGCCTCGCCGGGCGACGGGTCGTCCCGCCGAGGGTGCTCTCGTGCCGGACGCAGCGTCCCGCCCGGGCGATCGCCGAGACGACCGCCGTAGTGGTGATCGCGGGACGGGTCCACGCCCTGGCGCTGCGCCTCGACCACACCCGGGGCCGCTGGCGCTGCACCGCCCTCGAAACGACCGCCCGATAGACGACGGCGGCCTCCCGGAAGTCCGGGAGGCCGCCGTCGAAACGGTGCTACGTGCGAAGCGGTGCTACGCGGCTACTTGCCGCGGCTGCGCGGGTCGCCGTGGCAGCGCTTGAACTTCTTGCCCGAGCCGCAGGGGCACGGGTCGTTGCGGTTCACGCCCGCGTACTCGTCGTCGACTTCCTCGCTGTGGTGCTCGACGCCGCCCTCGCCGTCGACGGTCGGAGCCGAGTACTCCAGCTTCGTCGGACGCGACGGCTTCTCCAGGCCCTTCGCCTTGATGGCGGGGGCCTCCGCGGGGGCCTCGTCGACCTCCTCGACGTCGTCCAGCGAGAGGGTCTCGACGTCGCCCGACGACTTCGCGACCGACACGGGCGCGGCGCCGACGACCGGGGCGTCCGCCTGCTCCTCGACCTGGACCTCCAGGTTGAAGAGGTAGCCGACCGACTCCTCCTTGATGCCGTCGAGCATCGCGTTGAACATGTCGTAGCCCTCGCGCTGGTACTCGACCAGCGGGTCGCGCTGCGCCATGGCCCGCAGGCCGATGCCCTCCTGGAGGTAGTCCATCTCGTAGAGGTGCTCGCGCCACTTGCGGTCGAGGACGTTCAGCACGACGCGGCGCTCCAGCTCCCGCATCACCTCGGCGCCGAGCTCCTCCTCGCGCTTGTCGTAGCACGAGTGCGCGTCGTCGCGGATCTTCGCGGCGAGCGTCTCGGCGTCCAGGCCGGAGATGTCGCCGTCGGCGGCGTCCTCGACCAGCTCGTCCACCGTGATGGCGATCGGGTAGAGCTGCTTGAACGCCTTCCACAGCTTGTCGAGGTCCCACTCCTCGGCGAAGCCCTCGCCGGTGGCGCCCGCGACGTAGCCCGCGACGACCTCGTCGATCATGTTGCGGACCTGCTCGTGGAGGTCGGCGCCCTCCAGCACCTTGCGGCGCTCGGCGTAGATGACCTTGCGCTGCCGGTTCAGCACCTCGTCGTACTTCAAGACGTTCTTGCGCATCTCGAAGTTCTGCTGCTCGACCTGGCTCTGCGCCGACTTGATCGCGTTCGAGACGATCTTCGACTCGATCGGCTGCTCGTCCGGGATGTTCAGCCGGTTCATGATCGCTTCGACCCGGGCGGAGTTGAACAGCCGCATCAGGTCGTCCTCAAGGGACAGGTAGAACCGGGACTCGCCCGGGTCGCCCTGGCGGCCGGACCGGCCGCGGAGCTGGTTGTCGATGCGCCGCGACTCGTGCCGCTCGGTCGCGAGGACGTACAGGCCGCCGCTTTCGACGACCTCCTCGTGCTCGCCCTTCACGGCCTCCTTGGCCTTCTCCAGCGCCTCCGGCCAGGCGGCCTCGTACTCCTCGGGCGTCTCCAGCGGGGACAGCCCGCGCTGGTGCAGCTCCAGGTCGGCGCGGAAGTCGGGGTTGCCGCCGAGCATGATGTCGGTGCCGCGGCCCGCCATGTTCGTCGCGACGGTCACGCCGCCCTTGCGGCCCGCCTCCGCGACGATCGCCGACTCCTGCTCGTGGTGCTTGGCGTTCAGCACCTGGTGCGGGATGCCGCGCCGCTTGAGCATCTTGCTCAGCTTCTCGGACTTCTCCACGGACGTGGTGCCGACGAGGACCGGCTGGCCCTTCTCGTGCCGCTCGGCGATGTCGTCGACGACGGCCTCGAACTTGGCCTGCTCGGTCTTGTAGACGACGTCCGCGACGTCCTCGCGGATCATCGGCTTGTTCGTCGGGATCGGCACGACGCCGATCTTGTAGGTCTTGTTGAACTCCGCCGCCTCGGTCTCGGCGGTACCGGTCATCCCGGACAGCTTCGAGTAGAGGCGGAAGTAGTTCTGCAGGGTGATCGTGGCGAGCGTCTGGTTCTCGTCCTTGATCGCCACGCCCTCCTTGGCCTCGATGGCCTGGTGCATGCCCTCGTTGTAGCGGCGACCGTGGAGGATTCGGCCGGTGAACTCGTCCACGATCAGGACCTCGCCGTTCATGACGACGTAGTCCTTGTCCCGCTTGTAGAGCTCCTTGGCCTTCAGGGCGTTGTTCAGGAAGCTGACCAGGGGCGTGTTGACCGAGTCGTACAGGTTGTCGATGCCGAGCCAATCCTCGACCTTCTCGACGCCCGACTCGGTGATGCCGACCGTGCGCTTCTTCTCGTTGACCTCGTAGTCGCCCGGGCCGTACTCGTCGACCTGGCCGGCGGTGCTGACCAGTTCGGCGCGCTTCAGGCGCGGGGAGATCTTGGCGAACTCGCCGTACCACTTGGAGTTCTGCTCGGCCGGTCCCGAGATGATCAGCGGGGTCCTGGCCTCGTCGATCAGGATGGAGTCGACCTCGTCGACGACGGCGAAGTTGTGGCCGCGCTGGACGCACTCGTCCAGGCTCCACGCCATGTTGTCGCGCAGGTAGTCGAAGCCGAACTCGTTGTTCGTGCCATACGTGATGTCGGCCTCGTAGGCGGCGCGCCGCTCCTCGGGCGTCATCTGCGCCAGGACGACGCCGACCTCCAGCCCGAGGAACTGGTGGACGCGGCCCATCCACTCGGCGTCACGTTTGGCCAGATAGTCGTTGACCGTGACCACATGGACGCCGTCGCCGGACAGGGCGTTCAGATAGGCCGGCAGGACGGCGGTGAGGGTCTTGCCCTCCCCCGTCTTCATCTCGGCGATGTTGCCGAGATGCAGCGCGGCCCCGCCCATGATCTGGACGTCGAAGTGGCGCTGCCCGAGCACGCGTTTGGCGGCCTCGCGAGCGGTCGCGAACGCCTCGGGGAGCAGGTCGTCCAGGGTCTCGCCGTCGGCGAGGCGTTCTCGGTACTTGTCGGTCAGCTCGCGCAACTCGGCGTCGCTCATCTCGAGGAAGTCCTCCTCGATCGAGTTGACCTGATCCGCGAGCTTCTTGAGCTTGCGCAGGGTCTTTCCCTCGCCCGCACGAAGGATCTTGTCGATGACTGGCGGCACTCTCGAAGGCTCCTTGCAGATCGTGGTTCACCGCTCCAGGCGGTGCGCACACCACACGTACGATGCCCATCGTAGGCGAGACCCAGAATGGTCTAGGTCACTCCGCAGCGCAATCCACAACGGGCCCCGTTTGACATTCCGGGTGCCGGAGAGGATCCCCCACAGCAGTCGGAGGGAGGCGCTGTGTCCGAAAATTCGCAGTCAGGAGAGCCGCGCACGGCCGGAGCGGACGGCCCGGGAGGGTCTCAGAAATCCCGGGACGAGCAGTCGCCGCACGGTTCGCACGTGGTGCACGAGCCGCACGGCTCGCACGCGGGCGCGCTGAGCTCGTGGTTCGCCGTGGCCGTCATCTTCGCCGGGTTCGTCGTCGGCGGCGTCGCGGTGTGCCTCGGCCCCCTGTGGATCATGTTCTGGGTGGGCGTCGGCGTGGTCGTGCTCGGCGTGGTCATCAGCGGTTTCGTCCACTTGTTCGCGGACGTGGTGGTGGACGCGCCCCGCGTCATCCCGGAGATCGTCGACTACTCGCTGTTCGGCAGGCGGACGGCGAGGCGGCGCGGCGGCGCGGGCGGCGAGGCTTTGGACCGTCCCATCGCGACCGATCCCCAGCACACCCCGCACGGCTGACGTTCCGGACGGAGATCAGAATTCCCCGGAATTGGAGCATGTCTTTCGTCGCATAACAACAAGCCCGAAACCCGCTCCATTCCCAGGCTCCCCCGAGCCGCCCCCGAAATCCCCGCCCCGGAATGTCACTCCAAGCATCCCCTCTACCCCCGAGCGTCACCAAACCCCCGCCGCCGGCTCGCCCCAAGGGGCCGGAGGCGGGGCACGCCACCCCAAACCGGGCACGTCCGGGAGGTGTGTCAGGAAGGGGCGGCGTTCTTCAGGGCGGATTCGAGGACGTCGCGCGGCAGGTCGGAGCGTTCGACGCGGACGTCGTCGCAGCCGACCCAGGAGGCGGCCCGCCACAGCGCCGTGGCGAGCGCCGCGGCGGACGACTCCGACCGCGACGGCGTGCCGGTCGCCCGAGCCTCCATGGAGACCTGCCGGGCGATGAGGGTGCGGCCTTCCCTGGCGGGGTCGACCCGTCCGAGCAGACGGCCCCCGACCAGCAGCGGCATCGCGAAGTAGCCATGGACCCGCTTCGCCTTCGGGACGTACGCCTCCAGGCGGTGGTCGAACCCGAACACGCGGGACGCACGGGCTCTGTCCCAGACGAGCGAGTCGAACGGTGACAGCAGCGTGGTGGCATGCCTGCCACGCAGGCCCGAAAGTTCGGCCAGCGCGTCGGGGTCGGCCCAGGCGCGCTGCGTCCAGCCCGCGACCTTGACCGGCACCAGCCCGGTCGCCTCGACGACCTGCTCCACCTGGTCCTGCTTGAGCCGGTAGTAGTCGGCGAGATCGGCCCGGGTCCCGACGCCGAGGGCCCGTCCGGCACGGGCGACGAGCGCGGTCAGGCAGGCGTCGTCGTCAAGCTCGCGCGCGAGCAACTCCGCCGGAACGGCTCTCTCAGCCAGGTCGTACACCCGCCGCCAGCCGACGCGCTGGACGCAGACGACCTCGCCGATGTCCAGCAGCCACTCGATGCCGATCTTGTGGTCGCTCCAGTCCCACCACTCGGCGCTCGCCTTGGCCCCGCCGAGCTCCTTGGTGGTGAGCGGACCGTCCGCCTTCAGCCGGGCACGGATCTCGTCACAGACCCCTTCGGGCACTTTGTGCCAACGCCACCCCCGCCGCAGGTACGCCCGTCGACGAAATGCGAACAAAGGCCAGTCGCCCAACGGCAACACCGAAGCCGCATGCGCCCAATACTCGAACGTCCCAAGCCCGTCCCAACGACCGGTCGCTCCAGCACGTCGTCCAGCAGACGGGCCGGAAACGGCGCCACCGGCTACTCCGCCCGCAGCAACGCCACCGGCTACTCCGCCCGGAGCGGCGCCTCCGGCACGCCCGCCCGGAGCGGCGGCGCCGGCACGTCCGCCCGGAGCGGGCACGCGGGCAAGCCCGTTCGCAGCGGCGGCACCGGCCTGTCCAACCGGAGCGGTGATGAGACGTCCGGCGGGCCGGGCTGCGGTGCTGGCGGCTTGGCCGCTGCCCCAGTAGGCGGCTTCGATGGCGGTGCGGCCGACCGGACCCAGGCGGGCGTAGGGGACGAGTTCGTGGGAGCGCGCGAGAACGGAGATCGTGTCGAGCTGGACGGCGCCGAGCCGTTCCAGCATGGCCGGGACGCCGCCCTTCGGGCGCGCGCCGATGAAGCCCTGGGCACGCAGCTGGAGCCGCCGTGCCTCGTCCGCGGTGAGCTCTGCCTCGATCACGTCCGCGATGCTACGGCACGACACCGACAAAAGCGGATTGCCGGTCGCGACGGACTCAGGTGATCTCCAGCAGCTTCTCCCGGACGGCGTACACCACGGCCTCCATCCGGGAGTGGAGCTGCAGCTTCTCCAGGATGTTCCGGACGTGGTTCTTCACCGTGTTCTCGGAGATGAACAGCTCCCGGGCGATCTCCCGGTTGCCGAGGCCGCGCGCGACGAGCCGCAGCACCTCCATCTCGCGCTCGGTGAGGCGCGGCGCGGGGACCTGCTGGGTCCGCTCCTCGCTGCGCTTCGCCAGCGCGGCGAACTCGGTGATGAGCTTGGACGCCATCGACGGGCTGATCAGCGACTGCCCGCCGTGCACCGCGCGGACCGCCTGCGGGACCTCGTCGATCGAGATCTCCTTGAGCAGGTAGCCGCTGGCCCCCGCCTTGATCGCCTCGAAGAGGTCCTCCTCCTCGTCGCTGATCGTGAGCATGACGATCTTGGCGCTGGGCGCCGCGTCCTTGATCGCCGTGCACGCCTCGATGCCGCTGCGGCGCGGCATCCTGATGTCCATCAGGACGACGTCCGGCAGCAGGTCGCCGGCCATCTCGACAGCCTCGTGCCCGTCGCCGCCCTCGCCGATGACCTCGATGTCGCTCTCCCCCTGCAGCACCATCTCCAGGCCGCGGCGGAACAGCGCGTGGTCGTCGACGATGAGCACGCGGATCGGATCGGCGGGCTGGGCCGCCGCAGGGCCGGCGGGGGTTGCGCCGGCCTGACGGGGTACCGCCGCGGCGTCGCGAGCCTCGGGATTCTCGCTCACCAGAGTCGCGGCGTGGAGAAGACGCCGCTTCCCCCCTTCAATCTTCAATATTCAGCACTCAGCGATCTGCGACCGCCGGAGGGTTGGCTGCTCTCCGACGGTGTCGTTCTGGGGAACCTACGGGTTCCGGGGACGGACCCGGGGGATTTCGGGCCGGGGTGTCCTCCGGTGAACTGCTGTGCGTCCCGGGAGGTTCCCGGGTGCCCGCCGCGGATCCGGAGACCCGGCGGGACCGCCGCCGCGGCGCGGGGCCGGGCCTGGCTCCGGGACGGCCGAGTGGCGCTCGGCGCCGCACCGGACCCTCCCCCGGACCACCGCGTCCGCGGTTCGGCTGGTACGCCTTTTCAGATCATGGCATGGTTCGGACGGTGACGTGACGCGAGTGCCGCATCACTCTTCGACGAGCCTGATGACTCCGTAGTCCCAGCCCCGTCTCCGGTAGACGACGGACGGGTGCCCGGTGGCCTTGTCGCGGTACAGGAAGAAGTCGTGGCCGACGAGCTCCATCTCGAACAGGGCTTGCTCGATGCCCATCGGCTCGGCCTTGTGGAACTTCTCGCGGACGACGACGGGGCCGTCGCCGTCCATGGGGATCGGGACGATGTTCTCGTCCGGCGAGACCTTCACGGCCTCGGGTTCGTCCCTGACGGGCGGAGCGGGTCGCGTGACGGGCGCCGGGGGTTCGGGGAGCGCCTCCGGGAGCGGCTCCATGGTCGCGAGCTTGGCACGGCCCTTCCCGCCGTGCCCCTTGCGCCGTTCGGAGTCGCGGCGCAGGCGTGACTCCAGCTTGTCGAGCGCCAGGTCGAGGGCGCCGTACCGGTCGTCGGCGGCGGCCTCGGCACGGATCACCGGGCCTCGGGAGCGGATCGTCAGCTCCACCCTTTCGCGCTGGTCGGCGAGCCGTGGGTTGCGTTCCTCGGACACCTCCACATCCACGCGGATGACCTTCTGGTTGAGCCGCTCGATCTTGGCCAGTTTGTTGTCGACATGCCGACGGAACCTGTCGTTGACATCGGTGTGCCGGCCCCTGACGGTGATGTTCACGCGGGGACCCCCCTTCTCCCGGTTGCGTTTCCGGCCGGCCGGGGATCTCCTGTCCGCCCCGGACGGCACCACAGGACGGTGGGTCGCACCCGCCCGGCCGACCTGGTCTTCGTCCCCACATCCGCCTGCTGAAGGCCTCGCGGCGCTTTCGCCACTACTGCCCTTCTCCCTGCGCGGGGGATGTCGGATCCCCCGCCGGGGCAGGACTTACCTCTAAGGCGCACCGTGATCGGTCGACGAGAAGTCGCCTTACGTGGGCCGTTTCGCCTGCGCCTGGCATCGGCTAGCCGGACCGGCTGACGCGCTCCTGACGAGCGCTGCGATCCAACGCAACCACGGACCCGGGCGGGTGCCATGTCAGGAACGCTAACCCCTTACGCCTCGAATGTCAGGGGGGTGGACGGAGGAAAAACTCACTGACCGTCATCGGAGACTGTCGCATCAGGTACCCCGCCCCGGTTCAGGCGCCCCACCGACCACCGTCAACCCCTGCGGACGCGCCCGTCGCACCCCCTCCACCACCGCAGGTCAGATGGGACTCCCCCTTCGGTGAGTTTGGAAAACCTCGACTCTCCCACCATCAAGACGCGCCCCGGACACCCGCCTCACCTCCCCCGAAATCCCGACTACACAAGGTAACTACCTGCCGGTGTTTCTCCCCAACGTGAAGAAAGTCACCAACCACCCCCAAGGCCAAGAACGCCCCAAGCCATCCCCCTGCCACCGCTGCGGTAGGGCTGGGGTGGCTGCTACGTGCGTTTTCGGCGGAGGGGGGTGGTGGCGATTGTGGCGGCGGCTGAGGGCTCGGCTCCGGCGGCGCGGAGGGCTCGGGCAGCTTCCGCGAGGGAGGCGCCCGTGGTCATCACGTCGTCCACCAGGACGATCCGGTGGTCGGTGAGGCCGGTGCTCGGCGTCACTTCGAGGGCTCCGTCCAGGTTGGCGATTCGTTGCGTGGCCGTGAGCCCGGCCTGATCGGCTACGCGGCCGCACTGCCGCAGGGCGGGGACGGCGGTCACCGGCAGGCCCTTCGCGCGCAGGCGCCGTACCGCGACGGCGACCGCTCCCCGCAGCGGGTCGTGCCCGCGTCGGCGGACCGCCCCGCGCGCCGACGGCACCCACACGACGGCCACCGGCAGGCGCGGGGTGGTTTTGGGCGGGGGCGAGCGGGTCTGCGGCAGGGCGGCGTGGACGGCGGTGGCCAGGGCCTCGCCCAAGGGGGCGGCTAAGGCCGTGCGGCCGTGTTCCTTGTAGGCGGACAGGATCGTCCGGAGAGGGCCCTCGTAGGGGGCGACGGTCCAGGGAGGCGGCAGGCCGTCTGGGGCCGTTAGGGCGGGTCTGGCGGGGGCTTGCAGTGGGGCCGCGCAGTCGTCGCACAGCAGGACGGGAGCCGCGTCGCAGCCGGCGCAGCGCTCCGGGAGCAGCAACTCGATCAAGTCGGCGAGGAAGCTCATGCCCTCGACGATGCCGCCAGCGAGCCGCCGGGAGCACGAGATCCGCGAGTTGTGGATAACTTCGCCGAGCGCGACGTCAGCGCGGGTAGCTCGGGTCCTTCGCCGCGGTCGGGCAGATCCAGGGGCTGTAGGAGTTGCTCGGGACGCGCTGGCGGCAGACCTGTTCCTTCCCGGACGAGCGGGTGCCGATGAGGATCGGAGCGCCGGGCGCGGCGGCGATCGTGCGGGGCTCGCCCAGGGAGCCCACTCCCAGGGACGTGATGGCGCTACCGCTTATGGGCATCAGGAACGGCAGCGTCTGCGAGTCGCGCTTGGCACGCCCCAAGACGGCGAGGGTGTTGTAGTCACGCCAGGCGAGGTCGACCGCGTCCTGGAGTTCGGAGCTCACCGGCAGGAACGAGCCGACGTCAAGGGAACCGTCCGGAGCGTGGGCGATGCGGCCCACCTGCACCTGAGGACGGCCGTCGATCCGCGCGATGACGGCCGCGCGGACGCCGTCGCGCGCGACGCGGAAGGCCAGTACCTCACGTCCGCCCAGACCCCAGTGGGCGGCTCGCACGGCTGGACGGCCACGCGGACGCACCCACAGCCAGGATTCGTCCCGCCGGGTCTCCACGACCCACAGCGTGCCGTCATTGCTCCAGGACGGGGCGGTGAAACGAGCCCCTTCCTGCGCGGTCAGCAGGACGTGCGGGGTGGGCGCTCCCGTGACAGGGGCCGCGACAAAGACCTGGCGGCCCGTGGCGCTGAGCCCGGCGAACTCCTGGTAGTCGGGAGCGATGGCAGGACGGGAGAGACGACCGCCGGGCCCCGTCACGATGGGTTGGGCGCGGTCGCCCTGCAACGTGCCCAGGTACCCGGACGACCCCACCACGTAGGCGTTCTCGTGGGTTTCGCCTTGCGGCACCTGGCCGTCAGGGGAGTTGCCCTCCCACGCGTGCACGGGCTGGGTGGCCTCCATGTCCTGGGCGATGACGGTCTCGCCGTTGATCTGGAGTCGCCACCGTTTGATCTCCGAAAGCTGCCGCATCGTCCAACTGAGTTGCGCCGACATCCGTTCGATGTTGCCTGCGTGGGCCTCTTCGGAGAGGTCGACGGTGGCGACGTCCTTCTCGATATGGACGCCCCGACGCAGCCGGGTGCGAGGCGGGAAAGCAGTACGGACGGCACCGTTCAGCCAGGACGTCGGCCCCGCCAGCAACGCCTGGACGAGCTGAGTGGGCAACGTCTGCCTGTTGACCACCGGCAGGAAGATTCCGTTGGGGACGAGGGTCTGCTGATCAGGCGCGAAGAAGAACAGGTTGACGGTGCGCATGGCGCGCTCGACGTCGTCCTTGGAGAGGAACAGACCGCCCTTGTCGTCACCCGGCATTCCGGTGATGCGCCATACGCCCTGCGGGGTCTTGGCCAACTGGAACGTGCTGTCGAGCCCCTTCGGGGACGCGGTGTACTGCCCGTCGGACGTGATCGTGCCCAGTTCGTCGCCGGTGACCCTGACCGTCGCCTGGTCACCGGCCGTCCTGACCACCTGCGGCGCGATGATCCGGCTGGACAGGACGGTCACGAACGGGCGCAGACCCGGATTCCAGGAAGTCTGCGGGCTGAGGTACGTCTTCGCGACATGGTGGTTGTCGTCGAAACTGGCGGACGCGGCGAGGAACCCGGAGACGATCTGGGCCGGACCCCATTCCGGCCGCGGTTTCACCGGGATCAGCCGCACGTACGGGTCGTCGACGCGCTCCGCGCGTTCCGCGGGCTTGCCGGTCACGACCTGCCCCCCGCTCGGGACGGTCGCGCACCCCGCACCGCCGAGCACGAAGAGCCCTCCCGCGAGAAGACACGTGCCCCGCTTCACTCCCCGGCCTCCAGCTCCGCGTACAGCGGACGGGCGTCACCGGCCCCAGGAGGGACGAGCGGCAGCGGCGAGCCCCTGAGTTCGGCCCCGGCCACGCGAGGCAGCGAGAGGCGGAACTGGGAGCCCGCGCCGGGCTCTCCCCACGCCTGCAGCCATCCGCCGTGCAGCTGCGCGTCCTCCCGGGAGATCGACAGGCCGAGGCCGGTGCCGCCGGTGGTGCGGGCGCGCGCGGGGTCCGCGCGCCAGAACCGGTCGAACACCATCTGCCCCTCTCCCGGTTTGAGCCCCACGCCGTGGTCACGGACGGCGACGGCCACGGCATCGCGGTCGGCGGCCACGGAAACGACGATGTCCTCGCCTTCGCCGTGCTCCACGGCGTTGACGAGCAGGTTCCGCAGGATCCGTTCGACTCTGCGCCGATCCACCTCGGCCATGCAAGGCTCACCGGGCAGTTGCAGGACGACCTTGCTGCCCTTGCGCTCTGCCAGGCCCTGGATGTCCCCGACAACGCGCAGGACGAGGTCGCGCATGTCCAGCGACTCAGCGTCGAGCGTCGCCGCCCCAGCGTCGTGCCGACTGATCTCCAATAGGTCGGCCAGGAGGGACTCGAACCGCTCCAACTGGCTCTGCAACAACTCCGCGGAGCGTCCGACCGCGGGATCATCGAAGGTGTCGCGGTTCTCGTAGAGCATGTCCGCGGCGATCCTGATGGTTGTCAGGGGCGTGCGCAGCTCGTGGGACACGTCCGAGACGAACTGGCGCTGCACCTGCGACAGGTCTTCCAGTTCCCCGATTTTCTCTTGCAGGTTCGCCGCCATGTCGTTGAACGAACGGGCGAGGCGTGCCAGGTCGTCCTCACCGCGGACCCTCATGCGCTCTTCGAGACGTCCGGCGGCGAGGCGCTGCGCCCCTTGCGCGGCCAACCGCACCGGTAGGACGACCTGCCTCGTCACCAGCGCGGCGATCGCCGCCAAGAGCAGCACAAGGACGACACCCACCCCGGCCAGGGACCGCCCCACGTTGGTCAGCGTCCGCTGTTCCTCCTCTAGGGGGAACAGGTAGTAGAGCTCGAACTGGCCGGTCTTACCGCCCACGATGAGCCCGCGCTCGGACGGACGGTCACCGACGTAGGAGAGCTTTCCGTAGGTGTAGGCGCTCGCACCCGCCGGAGCGTTCTTCAACTCCTCACGGAGCCGACGCGGGACGCTCTCCTCCCGCAGCTCATTGGTCGTGTATCCGTCGAAGTACTGCTCCGTGGTGTCGCGGATATAGACCTCGTACAGACCGGACGGCCCGCTACGGGACTTCAACCTGTCGATGGTCGCGTTGAGCCTGCTGCCGTCCCCCGGCGAGTTCCCCAGGTCGCGCTGTACCTGCGCCAGACCGTCGTCCAGTTGCAGGCGTGCGGCCTTGACCTTCCCGTCCATCAGGGCGGACGACACCTGCTGCATCAGGAACGCGCCCAGGATCGCCACCACGATCGCTGAGATGAACAGCGTCGAGGTGACGATGCGCACCTGGATCGAGCGGCGCCACCGCGTGTACCCGGTCCGGACGGCGCTCCGCAGGGCGCGGTGGACGGCCCCGAGCCCACGCCGGACGGACCGCTTCGCCCTCGTCATGCCGGCGCTCATGGGTGGTCCGGCGTCAGGCCGGTCCCGCCTTGTAGCCCACACCGCGGACGGTGACGACGATCTCGGGGCGCTCCGGGTCCTTCTCGATCTTGGCGCGGAGGCGCTGCACGTGGACGTTCACCAGTCGGGTGTCGGCGGCGTGCCGGTAACCCCAGACCTGCTCCAGGAGGACTTCACGGGTGAACACCTGGCGGGGCTTGCGGGCAAGGGCCACCAGGAGGTCGAACTCCAGCGGCGTCAGCGGGATGTGGCGTTCTCCGCGCTTCACGGAGTGCCCGGCGACGTCGATGGTGATGTCGCCTATCTGCAGGGTCTCGGGGGCGGGCTCGTCGGTACGGCGCAGGCGCGCGCGCACACGGGCCACCAGTTCCTTGGGCTTGAACGGTTTGACGATGTAGTCGTCGGCGCCGGACTCCAGGCCGAGGACGACGTCGACCGTGTCGCTCTTGGCCGTCAGCATGACGATCGGAACACCGGACTCGGCGCGGATCTGGCGGCACACGTCGATCCCGTCCGCCCCCGGCAGCATCAGGTCGAGCAGCACGAGGTCGGGCCGGGTCTCCCGGAACGCCTCAAGCGCCTTGTCGCCATCGTGCACGAAGGAGGGCTCGAAACCCTCGCCCCTCAGCACGATGCCGAGCATCTCGGCGAGCGCGAGGTCGTCGTCGACGACCAGTACACGTCCTCTCATGGCCCTCATCGTCGCAAAGTCGGGGTTCGGTGGGGTGAGCACGTGTCGGCTCCGCCCTGGCCGGCGGCGCCGGCGCGCTGTGCGGCGGACGATACGTCCTCGAAGGCGCGATGGCTCGGCCCCACCTCGCCAGGGAGAGATATGCCTTGGCGTGCAAGGTTACCCGCGTTTGTGTCGTACATGGCTCCCGCTGGATGGTGGGCGCACGGAATTGTAGGGGGTGCTCCCGAAACCCGCGCGGCCCAGGACAAGATCGGCATGAACCGGACGCCCCCCGGGCCCGGTGGCGTCCCGGAACGTTATCCACAGGTCGGCAGACGGCAAACCCGGCACCTCGCGCGTGACAGGATGACGTGACCGGCGGGGGCGCCGGGGCCCCTGGGGGCCCAGGGGGACGCGCCGGCAGACCCCCTCCACACATCGCAGGGAGCCGAGATGCCGGGACCGGACGGCTGGGACGACGACATGGACGCCGACGGCGTGCAGGGCGTCCCGTTCCGTCCCATGTCCATGTCCGAGATGCTGGACGGCGCCATCGCCGGGATCCGGCGGCGTCCGCGCACGTCACTGGGCCTGGCCGCGGCGATCAGCACGGTCATCCAGGTGGCGAGCTCCATCGCCGCCTACTTCTTCATCGGGGACCAGGCCCGCGACGAGGTCACCCCGGACGTGCTGATGGAGTCGCTGGGCGCGCAGCTCACCCTCACCGTCATGAGCCTGGTCCTGTCGGCCTTCGGGATCCTGCTGCTCTCGGGGATGCTCGCACCGATCCTTGGCCGTGAACTCGTGGGGATGCCGATCGCGCCCAGGCAGGCATGGCGCGACGCCAGGCCCCGCTTGCTCCGGCTGGTCGTCACGGCCGCGGCCGTCATAGGCATCTCGTTGGGGGCGCTGGTGTTGCCCCTCGTCCCGTTCACCCTGCTGCTGGTCGGCGGGGCCCATCCGGCGCTGGGAGTGCTCGCGGGCGTGCTGGGCTTCCCCATCGGCATCGGGCTCATGGTGTGGCTCTACCTGCTGTTCGTCCAGGCCGTCCCGGCGGTCGTCCTCGAACGGCAGACGGTTACGGGCGCGCTGCGCCGGGCGGTCGCGCTCTCCAAGGGGCGCTGGTTCCGCACGTTCGGGACGCTGCTGCTCGCCATGCTCATCACCGTGTTCATGGGCTTCTTCGCGCTGCGCATCCCGTTCCTGGTCGTTCAACTGATCTTTTTCGGCAGCTCCTCTGGCAACGACGCGACGATGGGCGCTCTCGCGGTCGACACGGTCGGCCGCATCGTCAGTTGGTCGGTGGTGCTCCCCTTCGACGCCGGTGTGATCGCCCTCCTGTACATGGACAGGCGCATGCGCCGTGAGGGCTTCGACCTCGACCTGCGTACCAGAGGACGTTCCGCCTCCGCCATCGCGAGAGAGTCCATCGCGCGAGACCGGAACGGCTCCGCGCCAGAAGGCGGCGAGCAAAGCGACACCGACCACGGCGACACCGACCGCGGCGAGGGCTTCATCGACCTGTGGCGGACGAACCCACTACCGGCACGTCCCGGGACGGGGGCGAACCAATGACGGCCATGCTCACAACGCTCACCGCCCATGCGCTCGGTGCTCAGGCGCTCGGTGCTCAGGCGCTCGGTGCTCAGGCTTTCGGCGCTCAGGCGGGCGACCCGGTCGGCCGGGACGAGGCGCGCGAGATGGCCCGCCGCGAGCTGGAGAAGCAGATCTACCAGCGCGAGAAGCCGTCCTGGGTGGAACGCCTCCTGGAGGATTTCGCCAACTGGCTGCAGAACCTGTTCGACCAGTCCCCGCGTCCGGATTCGCAGGGCAGCGGCGGCGGCTGGCTGTCGATCGCCGTCATCGTGGTCGTCGTCCTCGCCGCGCTGGCGATCACGGTGTGGCTGATGAAGGGCCGCCGCAACCCGCGCTCCCGCGGCGCCCCCCTGCTGGACGACGTGCCGTCCACCGCGCTCGACCACCGGGACGCGGCGGAACGCCACGCGGCGGCCGGGCAGTGGGCCGAGGCCATCCGCGAACGCCTCCGGGCGATAGCCCGCGACCTGGAGGAGCGGGCGGTCCTGGCGGCGCGTCCGGGGCGCACCGCCGACGAGCTGGCGGCCGAGGCGGGCGAGGCCGTGCCCGCCCTGGCGGACGACCTGCGCGCGGCCGTGCTCGTCTTCGACGACGTCTGGTACGGCGACCGTCCCGGCACGGCCGAGGGGTACGCGCGGGTCAAGGACGTGGACGAACGGCTCCGGGCGGCGAAGCCCAAGCCGCTTGAGGCGGACGAACTCGCCCCCGTCGGAGCCGGTGACGAGGAGGGCCCGCGATGGTGACGCAGACCGCGCCCCAGGGTTCGTCCCAGGGCGCGCAGGGGCCCGCGGAGCCGTCCGCCCGGCAGGTCGCGGGACGGCGCTGGCGCTCCGCGCGCGGTGTCGTCGCCGCATTGCTCGCCATGGTCGTGGTCGCGGTGATCCTGGCCGCGCTGCGTCCGTCGACGTCCCCCGACGCACTCGACCCGACCTCGCCCAAGCCGGACGGCAGTCGCGCCCTGGTGGAGATCCTCCGCCAGCACGGCACGCAGGTGACCGTGGCCAGGCACGCCAACGACGCGGTCAACCAGGCGAGGCCGGACACGGTCATCGTGGTGACCCGCACCGAACGGCTCACCAACGAAGACCTCGTGCTGCTGAGCAACGTCCAGGCGAACCTGCTGCTCGTCCAACCCACGTCGTTCGCCCTCGCCGACCTGGCCCCGCGCGTACGCGAGGACTACCCCGGCCCCGTGGAGGCCGACGCACCCGGCTGCTCTCTGCAGGCGGCGACCCTGGCGGGCGCCGTGACGCTGCACGAGGCGATGACGTACGAGGTGACCGGCCCCGGCACCGAGTGCTACGGGACGAAGTACGGCGGGGCGCGCCTCGTCCAGGTGCAGAACGGCGCGAACACCGTCACGGTGCTCGGTTCCAGGGGGCCGCTGACCAACCGGAGGCTCACCGAGCAGGGGAACGCCGCGCTGTCCATGAACCTGGCGGCGGGCTCGGGTTCCTCAGTCGTCTGGCTGATCCCCGACCTGCCCAAGACGGGTTCCGGGGCCGGGCAGAAGTCCCTCGGCGACCTCCTTCCGTTCGGCACCAAGCTGTTCTTCCTCGAACTGATCGTCGCGGTGCTGCTGGTGGCGCTGTGGCGGGCGCGCAGGCTCGGGCCGGTGGTGGCGGAGGCGCTGCCGGTCGTCGTCCGGTCCGCGGAGACCGTGGAGGGGCGCGCGCGCCTCTACCGCGCCGGGCACGCCCGCGACCGCGCCTCCGACGCGCTGCGCTCCGGCGCCCGCGAACGACTCGTCCCGCTGCTCGGGCTTCCCCGCGGCCGTGCGCAGGACCCCTCCGCCGCGCAGGAGATCGTCACGGCGGTCGCCCGCCGGACGCCCTACGACGAGCCGTACGTCGGCGCGGCCCTGTACGGTCCCCCACCCGTGGACGACGCCGGGCTCATCGCGCTCAGCGACGTCCTCGACGACCTGGAAAGGCAGGTACGCCAGTCTTGAACCACCCAGTAGATCTCGGGAAGGGCGCCGAGAGCGACACCCCGCCGCCGGGCGCGCTCTCCGAGGACGCGCGGCGCCAGAGCGAGACGGCCCGCGCGGCGCTGACCGCGCTGCGCGGCGAGGTCGCGAAGACGGTCGTCGGCCAGGACTCCGTCGTCACCGGCCTGGTCATCGCGCTGCTGTGCCGCGGCCACGTGCTGCTGGAGGGCGTCCCCGGCACGGCGAAGACGCTGCTCATCAAGACGCTGTCGCGGGCCCTCGACCTCGACTTCAAGCGCGTCCAGTTCACCCCCGACCTGATGCCGGGCGACGTCACCGGATCGCTCATCTACGACAACCGGACGTCGGAGTTCGAGTTCCGCGAGGGGCCCGTCTTCACCAACCTCCTGCTCGCCGACGAGATCAACCGGACGCCGCCGAAGACGCAGGCGTCGCTCCTGGAGGCCATGGAGGAACGGCAGGTCTCCGTGGAGGGGTCCGCGCGCGCTCTGCCCGACCCGTTCGTGGTGTGCGCGACGCAGAACCCGATCGAGTACGAGGGCACCTACCCCCTGCCAGAAGCCCAGCTCGACCGGTTCCTGGTCAAGCTCACCGTGCCCGTCCCCACGCGGGACGAAGAAATCGCCATGCTCCAGCGGCACGCGGCCGGATTCGACCCGCGCGACCTGTCAGAGGTGCAGCCGGTCGCGGGCGCGGCCGAGCTCGCCGCAGGGCGCGCCGCGGTCCGGGCCGTCCATCTGGACCAGTTGGTCGCCGCGTATGTGGTCGACCTGTGCCGGGCTACGCGCCAGTCACCGTCGCTCCAGCTCGGGGTGTCGCCGCGTGGCGCGACGGCGCTGCTGGCGACGTCCCGGGCGTGGGCGTGGCTGTCCGGCCGCGACTACGTGACGCCGGACGACGTGAAGGCCCTGGCCCGGCCGACGCTGCGGCACCGCGTCCAGCTGCGTCCCGAGGCGGAACTGGAGGGCGCGACCGCGGACGGCGTGCTGGAGGGCATCCTGTCCCACGTCCCCGCCCCGCGCTGATGGCGCTGACCGGGCGCCTCGGGCTGCTGGCCCTGCTCGGCGCGATCGTCCCGCTGTTCGCGCCGGAGTGGTGGGCGCTGTTCGCCGTGTGGGGGGCGCTGCTGCTCGGCGTCCTCGCCGACCTGGCCCTGGCGGGCAACGTGCGCGCGTTGCGTTTCCACCGCGCGGGCGACAAGAACGTCCGGCTCGGGGAGTCGGCCCAGGTGTCCCTCATCGTGGAGAACCTCGGACGGCGCCGCCTCAAGGCCCGCCTGCGGGACGTGTGGCCGCCCAGCGCGGGCGCCACCCCGCGCATGGTGAGGGTGGACGTGCCCGCCGGGGAGCGGCGCCGCGTGGAGATGACGCTGACGCCGACCCGGCGCGGCGACCGCAAGGCCGTGACGGTCGTCGTCCGCTCCGTCGGGCCGCTCGGGCTGGCCGCGCGGCAGCTTTCGCGCGCCGCGCCCTGGACGGTCCGCGCGCTGCCCGCGTTCCCGTCCCGCCGCCACCTCCCGGCCAAGCTCGCACGGCTGCGTGAGCTCACCGGCGCGCATGTCACCCTCATCCGCGGACGAGGCACCGAGTTCGACTCCCTGCGCGAATACGTGGACGGCGACGACGTCCGCTCCATCGACTGGCGGGCCACCGCGCGCCGCAACGACATCGTGGTGCGCACGTGGCGTCCGGAGCGCGACCGGCGGATCTACCTCGTGCTCGACACCGGCCGCACGTCCGCCGGACGGGTCGGCGACATTCCCCGGCTCGACTGCTCGATGGACGCGGCGCTGCTGCTCGGCGCCCTCGCGTCCAGGGCGGGCGACCGCGTCGACCTGCTCGCCTACGACCGGCGCGTCCGCACCCGGGTCGAGGGCGCGTCCCGGACGGACCTGCTGCCCGCGATGGTGCACGCCATGGCGCCGCTGGAGCCGGAGCTCATCGAGTGCGACGCGGCCGGGATGGTGTCGACGCTGATGGCGCGGGTCCGGCAGCGGTGCCTGGTCGTCCTGCTCACCGAGCTGAACGCGGCCGCGCTCGAAGAGGGCCTGCTCCCGCTGCTGCCGCAGCTCACCGCCCGGCACCTGGTCATGATCGCCGCGGTGTCCGACCCGCGGGTGGGCGAGATGGCGGCCGGACGCGGCGACCTCGCGTCCGTGTACGACGCGGCCGCCGCAGAACGCGCGCGGGCCGAACGCCGCCACCTCACCGCCGAACTACGCGGACACGGCGTCGAAGTAGTGGACGCCCCACCAGACGAAATCGCCCCCGCCCTGGCCGACGCCTACCTGGCCCTGAAAGCCGCCGGACGCCTTTGACTTCAGCCGGCTACGGGGGCGAGGTCGGGGCGGAGGTCGGCGTCGCCGGTTTCGCCTTGGCGGACCGCGCGGCGGCCTAGGACGATCACGTAGGAGAGGAAGGCGATCTCGGCCACGACTCCGATGGAGATGCGGAGCCATGTGGTGTGGACCCAGCCGGTGACGAAGCCTTCGATGAGGCCCGAGACGAGCAGGACGCCGATCAGCCCGATGGCGATGCTGATGGCGGCGCGTCCCTCCTCGGCCAGGGCCTGGCCGCGGCGGCGGCGTCCGGGGTCGATGATGGTCCAGCCCAGCTTGAGGCCCCCGGCGCACGCCAGGTAGACGGCGGTCAGCTCCAGCAGGCCGTGCGGCAGGATCAGCCCGAAGAACACGTCGCCCTTGCCGTAGGCGAACATCAGGCCACCGATCAGACCGAGGTTGACCTGGTTCGCCAGCAGCACGTACACGGTCGGGATGGCGAGCAGGATGCCGAACGTAAGAGCGATGGCCGACACCCACGCGTTGTTGACCCAGACCTGGAACGCGAACGAAGACGCGGAGTGCTCGGTGTAGTAGTTCGCGAAGTCGTGTTCGACCAGTTCACGGATCTCGTCCGGTGTCCCGACGCTCGCCTGGACCTCGGGGTTGTGCACGACCCAGATCGCCAGTGCAAGCGCCAGGAGGTTGCCCAGGACGGCGTTGCCGAGCCACCACCATCGCATCCTGTACGCGGCCGCCGGGAAGGACACCGTGACGAAGCGGGTGACGTCGCGCCAGAGCGGCGCCTGCGCCCCGGCCACCGTCGCCCTGCCTCGTGCCACGAGGGACGACAACCGCCCCACGAGCTGGGGGTCGGGCGAGCTGGAACGGACGACGGACAGGTGCGTCGCCGTCCGCTGGTAGAGCTCGACCAGTTCGTCGGCCTCCGCGCCGGACAGTTTGCGGCCGCGGTTGATGAGCCACTCAAGGCGCTGCCATTCCGCGTTGTGCGCGGCAACATAGGCGTCGACGTCCACCCGGGGAGACTAACGCGACGCGCGTGGTCCCACCGAACTCCGTCGTCCCACCGACCCGCGTCGTCCCGCCGAACCGGCAAGATGGACCGGACCCTGATGCACACCCTTGGAGGATCAGGACATGGCCGAACTCGTCACCGGCGAGGCCGTCGCGCTCGACATCCGGGTCGCGCGGCTGGCCAGCCGTGGCTGCGCCATACTGCTCGACCTGCTCTTCCAGACGATGCTGCTGTACTTCGCCGTGTACATCACCGCGATGACGTCGCTCGTGGCCGACGACGCCTGGACGGTGGGGCTGACGCTGCTCGTGACCGTCGCCGTCCTGGTCGGGTACCCGTGCCTTTTCGAGACGCTGACCCGCGGACGGACGCTCGGCAAGATGGCCGTGGGTCTCCGGGTCGTCGCGGACGACGGCGGGCCCGTCCGCTTCAGGCAGGCACTGGTGCGCGCACTGGCCGGGGTCATCGAGTTCTGGATCCTCTACGGTTCGCCCGCGCTCATCACCTCGTTCTGCAACCGGCGCGGCAAGCGCCTCGGGGACCTGTTCGCGGGGACGATCGTCATCCAGGAGCGGGTGCCCGCGTCGGCGATGTTCTTCGGGCCCGTGGCCGTCATGCCGCCGCAGCTCGCCTGGTGGGGGCGCTCCCTGGAGCTGTCGATGCTCTCGGACGAACTCGCCATGACGGCCCGCCAGTACCTGACGCGCTTCTGGGAGCTGCTCCCGGACGTGCGCGACTCGCTGGGGCAGCGGATCGCGTCCCAGGTCGTCGCCGTGGTGAGCCCACCGCCGCCGCCGGGGGTGCGGCCGGAGATCCTCCTGTCGGCCGTGCTCGCCGAGCGGCGGTACCGGGAGGAGTGGAGGCTGGCCCAGCGCAGGGCGCAGCGGATGAGGCGCTTCGGCTGGACGTCCTGGCAGCCCGCCGCCGCGCCGGCCATGGCGATGGCGGGGCCGCCGCCGTCCGGGCCGATCACGGCGGGTCCGCCGGCGCCGCCGCCGTTCAGCGCGCCGGGCCCGGGGCAGCCGCGGTTCCTGCCGCCGTCCGACTACGGCGCCGGGCCCTACCAGGGCGTCTTGCACGGGCCTCATCCGTCCGCTCCCGGCCCGTACCCGCCCGGCCCCCACCCGGGTTCGACCGCGCCGCCCGGCGGCCCGTACGCGCCCGCTGGGCCGCCCGCCCCTCCGCAGCAGCCGCAGCAGGGACCTTGGCAGCAGGGATATCCGCCGCAAGGCCAGTACCCACAAGGCCAGTACCCGCAGGGTCAATATCCGCAAGGCCGATATCCGTCAGGCCAATACCCACAAAGCCACTACCCGCAGAACCACAACCCGCAAGGACGTTGATCCTGCCGGATTCATTCCGCGTAAGCGTTCAGGAGCGCAGATTCGGCGGGGAATCCAGCTCGGTCAATTCCACGCCCGGCGCGCCGACCACCACGTCCCCCGCCAAATGGACGGTCTCGACCTCTCCCGTGGCCAGATCCGCGACCTCGTAGCGCGATACCGGAAGCGGCTCGGTCTCCGTTTCGTACGTGGCCGTCTCGCCCCGGCTCCACTGCCACGCGACGGTCAGCGGCGAAAGCGACGGCCCGCTCAGCAGGACGAGGCGAACGGTCGTCCGCGCCCCCTCCTCCAAGCCCAATGAATGGGCGGCCGCGACAAGGAACGCGGGCGAGTCGAACATGAATCCGGACGCCCGTTCGGCGTGCTCGGTCCCCGTCTCCCCGGCGGCGCGCAGCGTTTCTCCGGCGGCGCGCACCCATGCGACCTGCGCGCCCGTGACACCGCCTCGCAGCCACCACGTCGGGGTGACGACTTCGACGCGGATCTGCCGCCAGCGCGAGTCCACGACCAGGTCGGTCCGGACGCCGTCGGAACGCCGCGACGTGTAACGCCAGCCGCCCGGCCCCGGCGCGCACTGGAAACGCTCTTCGACATCCCCGTTCATGAGGAGATAGGTCCCGGAGGGCACGGTCACGACCCCAGGCGCCAGGAATGCAGGTAATCCTCCTGCTCGGAGGTCAGCTCGTCGATCGACACCGACATGGACGCCAGCTTCAGCCGCGCCACTTCCGTGTCTATCTCCTTCGGCACGTCGTGGACGGCCGGGGCCAATGTCGAATGCGCGGTCGCGAGCCACGCGCAGGTGAGCGCCTGATCGGCGAACGACATGTCCATGACGGCCGCCGGATGCCCTTCCGCGGCCGCCAGATTGACGAGGCGGCCCTCGGCGAGCAGGACGAGGCGCCGCCCGTCCGCGAGCACGTACTCGTCCGTCTGCGGCCGGATCCCGTGATGCACTTCGACGGCCATTTCGCTCAGCGCCCGGACATCGATCTCCACGTCGAAGTGCCCGGAGTTCGCGAGGATCGCGCCGTCCTTCATGACGGCGAGGTGCTCACCGTTCACGACGTCACGATTCCCCGTGACCGTAATGAACACGTCGCCGTGCACGGCCGCCTCCGCCATCGGCTGGACGGCGAACCCCTGCAAAGCGGCGTCCAACGCCTTCACAGGATCGATTTCGGTCACCACTACACGCGCACCCAACCCGCGGGCCCGTTCGGCCAGACCACGTCCGCAATAGCCGAAACCCGCGATGACAATCGTCTTACCGGCCAACAGAGTATTGGTCGCGCGGACGATTCCGTCCAGTGTAGATTGGCCCGTCCCGTAGCGGTTGTCGAACATGTGCTTGGTGTCGGTGTCGTTCACCGCGACCATCGGAAAACGGAGCGCGCCTTCGCGTGCCATTTGATGGAGCCGGATGACGCCGGTCGTCGTCTGCTCGCATCCCGCCTTGACAGCGCCGAGCAGATCCGTCCGGTCGATGTGCAACGTGTTGACCAGGTCGCAGCCGTCGTCCAGGACGAAGTCGGGCTCGGTCTCCAGGGCCTGGTGAATGTGCGCGTAATAGCCCTCGCGGTCGATTCCGGCGCGGGCGAAGACCGCCGCGCCGTACTCCTCCACCAGCGCGGCGGCCGTGTCGTCCTGCGTCGACAAAGGATTGGACGCCGCGAGCGCCACGCTCGCGCCGCCCGCCTGAAGGGTCCGGATGAGCCCGGCCGTCTCGGTCGTGATGTGCATGCACGCCGCGACCTTGAAGCCGTCCAATGGGCGCTCCTCGGCGAACCTTTCCCGGATCTGCCGCAGAACGGGCATGCTCCGATCGGCCCACTCGATGCGCTTGACGCCCTCATAGGCGAGCGCCCCACCCGCGATATCGCTCATCCGCACCTTCAAGAAGCGACTGCCGGACGGGTGGCGACCCGTCCGGCAGTACCGGCTGACGCAGTGAATCAGTAACGGTAGTGGTCCGGCTTGTAGGGGCCCTCCACGTGGACGCCGATGTAGCCGGCCTGCTCCTTGGTGAGCTCGGTCAGCTTCACGCCGAGCGCGTCGAGGTGGAGGCGCGCGACCTTCTCGTCCAGGTGCTTCGGCAGGACGTACACGCCGACCGGGTACTCCTCGGTCTTCGTGAACAGCTCGATCTGCGCGATGACCTGGTTCGTGAACGAGTTGGACATCACGAACGACGGGTGTCCGGTGGCGCAGCCGAGGTTCATCAGGCGGCCCTCGGCGAGGACGATGATCGAGTGGCCGTCGGCGAACCGCCACTCGTGCACCTGCGGCTTGATCTCGATCTTCTCGATGCCCTGGGTCTTGGCGAGCCCGGCCATGTCGATCTCGTTGTCGAAGTGCCCGATGTTGGACACGATCGCCTGGTGCTTCATCCGGCCCATGTGCGCGGCCGTGATGATGTTGAAGTTGCCGGTCGTGGTGACGAAGATGTCGGCGATCTCGACGACGTCGTCCAGCGTGGTGACCTGGAAGCCGTCCATCGCGGCCTGCAGCGCGCAGATCGGGTCGATCTCGGTGACGATCACGCGGGCGCCCTGGCCGCGCAGCGCGTCGGCGCAGCCCTTGCCGACGTCGCCGTAGCCGCAGACGACCGCGACCTTGCCGCCGATCAGGACGTCGGTGGCGCGGTTCAGGCCGTCGATCACGCTGTGCCGGCAGCCGTACTTGTTGTCGAACTTCGACTTGGTGACCGAGTCGTTGACGTTGATCGCCGGGAAGGCGAGGGTGCCGGCCTTCGCCATCTCGTACAGGCGGTGGACGCCGGTCGTGGTCTCCTCGGTGACGCCCTTGACCGCGCCCGCGGTCTCCGTCCAGCGGCCCGGCGTCTCGGCGATGGTGCGGCGGAGGGTGTCGAGGATGATGCCCCACTCCTCCGGGTCGTCCTCGGACGCGGTCGGCACCGCGCCCGCCTTCTCGTACTCGGCGCCCTTGTGGACGAGCAGGGTCGCGTCGCCGCCGTCGTCCAGGATCATGTTGGGAGTGCCGCCGTCCGGCCAGCGCAGGGCCTGGTCGGTGCACCACCAGTACTCTTCGAGCGTCTCGCCCTTCCAGGCGAACACCGGGACGCCCTTCGGGTCGTCCTGCGTGCCGTCCCTGCCGACGACGATCGCGGCGGCGGCGTGGTCCTGGGTGGAGAAGATGTTGCAGGACACCCAGCGGACGTCGGCGCCGAGGTCCACCAGCGTCTCGATCAGGACGGCGGTCTGGATCGTCATGTGCAGCGAGCCCATGATCCGGGCCCCGCGCAGCGGCTTGGCGGCGGAGTACTCCTCGCGCACCGCCATCAGGCCCGGCATCTCGTGCTCGGCGAGCCGGATCTCCCGGCGCCCGAAGTCGGCCAGCGAAAGGTCGGCGACCTTGTAGTCCATGCTTTCGTTGCTCCTTGGTCCGCGGATGGCGGGTCGGATGGCGGTGCGGTACGCGAGGTACGCGAGGGTTGACGCCCGGACGGGCACTGGGTCAACGCCGCGAGTCTAAGGGGGCCGGACACCGCGAGGCACGGTCGAGCGCGACTTTCTGACACGAATTTGTCAGAATTGCTTCATGCGCATCACGGAGGCCGCCCGGCGGCTCGGCACCTCGCCCCGAATGCTCCGCTACCGGGAGGCCCTCGGGCTGCTGCCCGTCACCCGGGAGGCGGCGCTCGCGCGGCGCGGCGGCGGGCACCGCCGGTTCGGGGACGCCGAGCTGCGCGCCGTCGCGCTCGCCCTCGCGCTGGAGAAGCGCTACGACGTCGGCCCGGCCGAGCTGGCGTTCGGGCTGCGCGTCCTCGCCGAGCCGCAGGTCCAGGCGCACGTGCGGGAGCTGGGCGAGCGCATCGGGCGGCTGTCCGCGCCGCCGACCCGCGCGCTCGACTTCGAGAAGGAGAAGGCGATGCGGCTGCTGCGCCGGAGGTGACGGGCCGTTCCGAGGGGCGTGGGGGGTCGTCCCCCCACAATGATCCGGCCCGGCATCGCCGGTGCCACCGACGAATCGGGACCGATCGCGGTGTTTCGGAACGAGCCCGGCGCGCCTCTCGTAACCGCTAC
The DNA here is from genome assembly GCF_008085905.1 of Actinomadura syzygii. GTDB lineage: Bacteria > Actinomycetota > Actinomycetes > Streptosporangiales > Streptosporangiaceae > Spirillospora > Spirillospora syzygii. Next base: position 71,921 of record NZ_VSFF01000014.1, read on the forward strand.
GATCCGCCCGGTAACCGGACGGAAGGGCGGCTCATGCGCTCGATGGTCTACGGGGTGCTCGGCATCATCATCGGCATCGGCCTGTTCGTGGGCGGCGCCGCGTCGAGCGGCGACGACGACGTGAAATGCGGCGGCAGGACGATGTCGCCCGGCGACACCTGCACGACCATCAGGGGCGGCGACTCCACGGAGCGCGGCTACGACGAGCAGAAGTCCAAGGACGGCCGCGAGGGCGTCATCATGATGATCGTCGGGCCGCTGGTGGCGGTCGGCGGCGCCGTGCTGCTCGCCGGACGGCGCCGCCGCGCCCGCGCCGCCTACCGCACCTACGGCGGCCCCGCGCCCCACCCGCACGCCGCGCACGGCCACCCCGGCCCGCACCCGCCCGGACAGCCCGGCTACCCCGCGGCGCAGCCCGGCTACCCGTCCGTGCCGCCCGCCGCGCATCCGGCGTTCCCGCCGCCCGGCGGGTACCCGCCCCAGCCGCCGCCCGGCGCCTACCCGCCGTACCACGGCTGACCAGCGGGCCACGGCGGCGCGCTCGGCCACGGCACCGCCCTGCGGCCACGACACCGCATTCCGACGACGACGCCGCGCCCGGTTACGGCGCCGTGTTCTCGCCCGGCACCACCACGCCCGACTCGTAGGCGAGCATGACGGCCTGGGCCCGGTCGCGCAGGTTGAGCTTGGTGAACACGCGCGCCACGTGCGTCTTGACGGTGTGCTCGCTGACGACGAGCCGCTGCGCGATCTCGCCATTCGACAGCCCGCCCGCGATCAGCACGAGGACCTCCGTCTCCCGCGCCGTCAGCGTCGCGAGCTCCGACGGCGCCTGCGGACGGTTCCGCCGCTGCTTCGTGAACTCGCGGATGAGGCGTCCGGTCACCTGCGGGGCGAGGAGCGAGTCGCCGCGCGCCACCACCCGGACGGCGGAGACCAGCTCGTCGGCCGTCGCGTCCTTCAGCAGGAACCCGCTGGCGCCGACGGCGAGCGCCTCGTAGACGTACTCGTCCACGTCGAACGTCGTCAGGACGAGCACCCGGACGTTGTCCGACCCCGGCAGCGCCAGGATGCGGCGGGTGGCCTCGATGCCGTCCATGCCGGGCATGCGGATGTCCATGACGACGACGTCGGGGCGCGGGAGCCGCTCGGCGATCCGGAGCGCCTCGCGCCCGTCGCCCGCCTCGCCGACGACGGTGATGTCGTCCTGCGCGGCGAGCAGCGCGGCGAACCCGGCGCGGACTATCGTCTGGTCGTCGACGATCAGCACGTTGATCACCGGCGCCGCCCCGGGCGGACGGCGGGCGCGGCCGGCGCGGCCGGCGCCGGATCAGCGCCGCCCCGGAGGCGCCTCGGAACCGTGTGAACCGTGTCCACGGGTGGAATTCCCCTCCCTCGTCACCGGAAGCTCGGCCTCCACCAGGAACCCGCCCTCGGCGGCCGGGCCGGCGGAGAACCGCCCGCCCAGCATGGTCGCACGTTCCCGCATGCCGACGAGGCCGTGTCCGCCACCGGACTCCGGCGGCTCCGGCGTCTCCAGCCGGGTGTGCCCGGCGTCCACGGCGGTGGGGCCCGCCGGATCCAGGACGGCGGTACGGGACTCGGGGTCGTCCCGCCTCAGCACCCTGGTCTGCGACGACGGGGGCTGCGACGACGGCCCCGGGCCGTCGTCGCGGACCCGGACCGCCAGCCGGTCCGGCAGGAACATCAGATCGACGTGCACGCCCGCGCCCGGCGCGTGCCGCCGCGCGTTCGTCAGCGCCTCCTGGACGATCCGGTACGCCGACAGCTCCACCGTCGTGGACAGCCCGCGCGGGTCGCCGTGCACGGCGAGCTCGACGCGGCCGCCCGCGCCGCGGTGCTGCTCGATCAGGTCGGGCAGCCGGTCGAGCCGGGGCTGCGGGGAGTTCGCCGCGTCCGGCTCCGGCGTGGCGTCGGCGCGCAGCACGCTGAGCAGCCGCCGCATCTCCACCAGCGCCTCCCGCGCGGTCTTGGCGATCTCGCTGTACCCGGCGCGGGCCTCCGGCGACAGGCTCTCCATCGTGTACGGCGCCGTCTCCGCCTGCACCGCGATCATGGAGACGGAGTGCGCGACGACGTCGTGCAGCTCGCGCGCGATCCGGGCGCGTTCGCGCATCACCGCCTGCTCCCGCTGGACGGCGGTGAGCCGGGTGAGGGTCTCGTTGGTGCGCTCGGCGGCCTCCGCCTCCGTCCGTCCGGCGGACTCGACGACGCGGCGCGCGTCGCCCAGCCCGATCGCGGCGAGGACGGCGATCAGCACGGCGGGCCAGGGGACGTCCCGGAGCGTCGACGTCGCCAGGTACACGACCGCGACCGTGACGACGCTGCCGACCGCGAGCACTCCGGCCGACTGGCGGGGCAGTTGGCGGCCCAGCGCGTACAGCGTGTAGAGGGCCGCGAAGCCGCTGGTGACGAGGAGGATCTGCCCGGTCAGCAGGCTCGCCGAGACCGCTCCGAGGACGATGGCCGCGACCGGCCGCAGGTTCTCCCGGCGCCAGCAGAGCGGCAGCGTGGCCGCGACCGCGAACCCGCCCGCGAGGCTGACCGGCGACTCGCCGCTCGGCGCCAGTTCGGCGAGCGCGGCGACGGTGAGCGCGAGCCCGGTGACCGGGGCGAAGTACCAGGAGCCGGCGACCTCGCGCCAGGTGCCGATCCAGCGCGGCAGCGGCGCGGTCGCCCCGCCCGGACCGGCGGGGCCGCCGTTCAGCCGCGCGCCCAGTTTCAGCGCGAGCGGGCGCAGCAGCGTCCCGATGCCGGTGAGGATCCAGAGCAGCAACTGTCCGACGCCCGCCACGATCCGGCCGGACAGCCGCCACGCGTGGTGCGCTACGGCCGGGCCGAACCCCGCGGGGCCGGTTCCGGTCTTGGGCTTGTCATCGGAGGTCACGACTCCATACTGACCGTTGGGCCGAGGTATCACCTCACCGCGCGGATGTATGCGGACGAGGCGGATCCGCCTCTGGTACCACCCGCTTTCCCTCCTTGAGGGGGACGTGCGGAAGAGGCTCGCGAACGTAGTGTTTCAACCGTGACCGCAACGGCAGCGGCGCCGGCGTAGGGGGTTCGGTGCGGCTGCCGCGGTCACACCAGAACCACCCGGTTTCAGGGGTCCGGGTGGGGAGGCATGGGAAAGCACCTCGCCGGACGGCCTGGTACGCGCCTCTCACGAGGCACAGCCGGTCTAGCCTGGGCTGGGGTCGGCCGGCACGGCAACGGCCGCCCGGCGAGGGGTCCCATGTCGGAACGACGCCCCTCGCGGAACGGCGCCCCCGTCTAGAAGACGCGCCGCACCCCCTCCCGGACGACGCACCCGCCCGAACGTTCAGGCCAAAACTCAGACCGAACGCTCAGGACGTTTCGGGTGCCTTCGCGTCCGCGACGGTGACGCCGGTGCGGGACGCCTCGTCCAGGGCGGGCTCCAGGTAGATGAGCTTCGCCTCCGGGAACCGTTCGCGGATCTTCGCCTCCGCCGCGTCGATGCCGCGCGCCACGTCCGCCGCCGTGTCGTCGTGGTTGACGGCGATCTTCGCGGCGATGAGCAGCGCGTCCGGGCCGAGGTACTCGGTGCGGATGTGGATGACGTGGTCGACCTGGTCGACCGACTCCAGCGCCTCGATGATCGCCCGCTCGTGCTCGGGGTCGACGCCCTCGCCGATCAGCAGGCTCTTCGTCTCGATCGCGAGGATCGTCGCGACGGCGGCGAGCAGCACGCCGATCGCGACGGTGCCGACGCCGTCCCAGACGCCGTCGTCGGTGGCCACCGCCATCGACACGCCGAACAGCGCGAGCAGCAGGCCGATCAGGGCGGCGAGGTCCTCCAGCAGGACGACCGGCAGCTCCGGCGCCTTCGCCCGCCGGATGAACGCCCACCACGACTGCTCGCCGCGGATGGCATTCGACTCCTTGATCGCGGTGCGGAACGAGAACGACTCCATCCCGATCGCGATGATCAGGACGGCGAACGCCCAGATCGGGGACTCTACCTTCTCCGGATGGGAGATCTTGTGGTAGCCCTCGTACAGCGAGAACGCCGCGCCGACCGTGAACAGCACGACCGCGACGACGAAGGCGTAGAAGTAGCGCTCCCGGCCGTACCCGAACGGGTGCTGCGGCGTCCGGTCCCGCTCGGAGCGCTTCCGGCCGAGGAGCAGCAGCCCCTGGTTCCCGGAGTCCGCGACCGAGTGGATCGACTCGGCGAGCATCGACGACGAACCGGTGAACGCGAACGCGACGGCCTTCGACACCGCGATCCCGAGGTTGGCGGCCAACGCGGCGACGATGGCCTTCGTTCCACCCTCAGCACTCATCTCTACGCAATCCTCGCTTTGAGCTCTTGAATGGCAGGCACGGGAGTGGGGTCCACCCCCAGCGCGATAGCCAAGTAAACCGTGACATAGTCGCTCAGCGCGATCAGTGTCGCGATTCTCTCCAGCGGGTGTTCGCCCTCGGCCGCGATCTCGGTGACCGCCACGCCCCGGCCGCGCGCCAGCTCGGCCGACGCCTCGCACCGCTTGCGGACCTGCGGGTGCTCGTCCGCGTCCCGCAGGAGGACGAGGTGCAGCCCGTGCTCGGGGTCGTCGGACCGGTCGCGGAAGAAGTCGTCGGGATCCTCCGAGGAGGAGACCCTGCCCCGCGCGAAATGCCCGTCGAACGCCATCACCTGGTTGTGCTGGGCCTCCGGGACCTCGCCGAAGACGCCCGGATACTTGGCGTTCTCGTTGAGCTGGCAGCACAGCCGGTACGCGGCCGTCGCCGCCAGCGCGGACGACCCCCACACCAGCGGCACGTCGCCCGCGAGGTCGAGCGCGATCCGCTTCGCCGGGTTCACGAACGGCTCACTGGACGGACGGCACCGGTGCGCGACGTCCTCCAGCCGCGTCGCCGTCGACTCCAGGACCGCGTCGGGCACGTCGGCGAGGCCGAGCGCCCGCGCCGCCAGCAGCACCGGGACGGTGAGCCCCCACAGCGTCGCCCGCGGCTGCCCCACCGACCGCACCGGGACGAACACCCCGCGGGTCATGGCGGCGAGTTCGGCGAGCGGCGATCCCTCGCCGCCGACGAACAGCAGCCGGCAGCCCCGGCGGGCCGCCTCCGCCGCGACGTCGAGGGTCTCCTCCGTCCGCCCGGAGCAGGACACGGCGATGACCAGGTCGGCCGCGCCGACCCAGCCGGGCAGCCGGTAGCCGCGCACCGTCGTCACCGGGACGGCGCAACCCGTCCCGCACACGGCGGCGAGGACGTCGCCGGAGATGCCCGAGCCGCCCATGCCGACGACGACGATCGCGCGGGGGCGCCCGTCCTCGGCGAGGACGCCGACGCCCGCCTCCTCGGCGGCGCGGCGCGCCTCCCGGACCTGCGCGGCGGACGAGGCCACCTGCCGCAGCATCCCGCCGGGGTCGGCCGCCTCGGCGGCGTCCGCGTCGTCCAGCCGGGAGGGGTCGAGGCCGGGCGAGGTCACGGAGCGGGAGTCCTCGCCTCGTCGACGAGCAGGACGGGGATGTCGTCGCGCACCGGATAGGCGTAGCCGCAGGTGCCGGTGCAGACCAGCTCGGCGGCCGCCTCGTCGGCGCGCAGGCCGCCGCCGCAGTTCGGGCAGGCGAGGATCTCCAGGAGCCAGGAGTCCAGGTGCATGGTCATCGCAGCGTCACTCTCCCTCACTTCTTCCTCACCAGGGCGAGGACCTCGTCGCGGACCGCCGCCATCGTCTCCTCGTCGCCCGCCTCGGCGTTCAGGCGCAGCAGCGGCTCGGTGTTGGACGGCCGCAGGTTGAACCACCAGCCGGCGGCGTCGTCGGCGACGGTCAGGCCGTCCAGCTCGTCGACCGTGACGCCGGGGCGTCCGGCGAACGCCTCGCGGACCTGCGCGGTCGTCGCGTCCTGGTCGGCGACCTCGCTGTTGATCTCGCCGGACGCGACGTACCGGGTGAACTCGGTCATCAGCGCGGAGAGCGGGCCGTCCTGCTCGCCGAGCGCGGCCAGCACGTGCAGCGCGGCGAGCATGCCGGAGTCGGCGAACCAGAAGTCGCGGAAGTAGAAGTGCGCGGAGTGCTCGCCGCCGAACACCGCGCCCGTCTCGGCCATCGTCTGCTTGATGAACGAGTGCCCGACGCGGGTGCGAACGGGCGCCCCGCCGCGCTCGGAGACGATCTCCGGGACGGCCTGCGACGTGATCAGGTTGTGCACGATCGAGGAGCCGGGGTGCTTCGCCAGCTCGCGCGTCGCGACCAGCGCCGTGATCGCGGACGGCGCGACGATCTCGCCGCGCTCGTCCACGACGAAGCAGCGGTCGGCGTCGCCGTCGAAGGCGAGCCCGATGTCGGCGCCCGTCTCGCGCACCTTGGCCTGGAGGTCGCGCAGGTTCTCCGGCTCGATCGGGTTGGCCTCGTGGTTCGGGAAGGTGCCGTCCAGCTCGAAGTACAGCGGGACGAGGTCGATCGGCAGGCCCTCGAACACCGACGGGACCGTGTGCCCGCCCATCCCGTTGCCCGCGTCGACGACGACCTTCAGCGGACGGATCGACGACAGGTCGACCAGCGTCTTCAGGTGCTCGGCGTAGCCCTTGAGGATGTCGCGCCGCGAGACCGTCCCGGGCTTGCCGTCGTAGGCGGGGACGCCGTTCTCGATCAGCTCGCGGATGTCGGCGAGGCCGGTGTCGCGGCCGACCGGGCGGGCGCCGGAGCGGCACAGCTTGATCCCGTTGTAGCGGGCCGGGTTGTGGCTCGCGGTGAACATCGCGCCGGGCAGGTCGAGGCTGCCGCTGGCGTAGTAGAGCATGTCGGTGGAGCCGAGCCCGGCCTCGATCACGTCCGCGCCCTGGGACGTCGCGCCCCGCGCGAACGCCTCGGCCAGCGGGACCGACGACTCCCGCATGTCGTGGGCGGTGACGACCGCGTCGGCCCCGGTGACCCGGACGAACGCCGCGCCCGCCGCCTCGGCGGTCGCGGGATCGAGCTCGTCCGGCACGACGCCCCGGATGTCGTACGCCTTGAAGATCTTGGCGAGGTCGCCCACTCCTGCTCCCTGTTCGAAGAACCCGGCCCGAAGAAACGAAGAAACGGGGTTCCCGAGCCTACCGGGACGGACGGTCCGGACCCGCCGCGACGCCGCCGACGAGGGGCGGGTTCCGGCGCGAACCCACGCCGGGCCGGGGATCGCGAGGGCGTGTCACTCCTGGCCGGGCTGGGTTCCCGCGGGCTCGGAGCGAAGGACCCGCAGATGGCCGCGGCGGCCGACCTCCGTGCCCTGCCCGACCGGCTCGTGCGTCCCGCCGGGGGCGGGCCTTGCGGCCTCGCGGACCGCGTCGGCGAGCGCCTCCAGGTCGTCGGCGCTGGGCTCGGTCTCCTCCTCGACGGGGAGCCGTACCAGTTCCCACCCCATCGGGGCGGTGAGCCGCTCGGAATGCTCGGCGCAGAGGTCATAGCAGTGCGGCTCTGCGTACGTTGCGAGCGGCCCCAGGACCGCCGTGGAGTCACGGTAGACGTACGTGAGCGTGAACACTGCGGGCGCCTTGCAGGCGGTACGAGAGCAGGTGCGGACGGGGCTCACGATGGCTGACCGTACCTCCGTCCCAGCGGCTCCGCCACCACCCGGGCGCACGTGTCGCCGTTACCGGGTGATTTCCGGGGTAACAACTACATTCCGTGTGGTCTCAAACTCTCACCGTGCAGACAGGGCCCGTCTGCGGCGCGTGTGGTGGAGGTACGCTTATCGGGTGCGATCCCGTCTGGCTGGCGTACGGCGCCGCGACCGGCACGGCCGTGGCGTCCGCGGTCCGCTCACACCCCCGCAGGCGCCGGTCTCCCGCACCCGCGCGGAGCGGTTCGACGACCTCGTCGACGACGAGGTGCGCCGACTCGGCCGCCGCTGGGGGCGCGAGCTGGCCAAGGTGCGTTTCACGGTCGAGGACGTCCCCGGCGTGGAACCGTGGTTCGAGGGGCCCGTCCCGCTCGGGCAGACCGTCCCGGGCGAGGGCGACCGGCCGGTCCGCATCACGGTGTTCCGGCGTCCGGTGGAGGCGCGGGCGAAGGGCGAGACCGAGCTGGCCCGGCTGATCCGCGACCTGCTGGTCGAGGAGGTCGCCGACCTGCTGGGCCTGTCCCCCGAGTCCGTCGACCCGAGCTACGACAGCCCGGACGACTGACCTCGGGACCGCCTCAGCCCGGTGTCAGCGCGCTCTGCGAGTCGGCCGTGCCCGGCAGGTCGATGCTCGTCACGGCGGGCACGATCGGCAGGACGGTGAACAGGAACTCGTCGCCCTTGCCCTTCGAGAGCGTCCGCGCCGCGTAGACGGGACCGGAGCCCGCCTTCGGCGTGATGATCACCCCGAATTCCGTGCCCCCGTTCGGCGCGGCGAGCTTGGACTCGACGGTGTGCCCCGCCGGAACAGCGACCTCCCGCGGCCCGCTCCTGCCCTGCGCGTTCACGGTCGTGACCTGGACGGTCGCCGCGCCCGCCGGGGCGCTGAGCACGAGCGTCGAGTCGAACCGGTTGTCCGCGACGAGCCCCGGCCCGGACGCGCCGAGCGGCGCGGCGGCCGCCCCGTAGGCGACGTCGGCGCCGCGCTCGGCCGCGAACCCGGCGAGGACGGGGCGGTCCGCGACGAGCCGCACCGCCGCCGCCCGTCCGGACAGCGCGCCGTCGAGCGCGAGGGACGTGACGGTCTTGGCGGGCGCGTCCAGGACGTCCTGCCCGGCCGGGACGAACGTGCCGTCCTTCGTGACCACCTGCACCCTGATCTGGGCGTCGGCGTCGCCCGGCACGGACACGAGCAGCCGCCGCTGCCCCGCCCCGCCCGGCACCCCCGGCACGATCACGGACGCGGCGGGCGCGGGCGACGCGGGCAGCCATTCGACGCCCTTGCCCTTCCCGGCGCGGACGCGCAGCGACGCCGCCACCCGCCCGCTCGTCGTCCGGACGCGCAGCGCGAGGTCGGCGGCGGACTTCACGATGCTGCCGAGCCCCTCGTCCGACTCCCCGATCCGGACGACCTTGGTCGTGTAGGGGTCGACGCGCGTGCCGCGCCCCTCGACCGTGTCGAGCGGGCCCTCGCCGGACAGCGCGGCCAGGTCGACGGACGCGGGCTGCGAGTCGACGTTCGTCAGGTAGAGGACGACCTGGTCGGCGGCGTCCGGGCCGGGCCCGACGAACCACGTGTCGGTGGTGGGCGCGGCGCAGCGGGCCCCGGCGAGGCCCCGGTCGTCGCCGCTCCCCCGGTCGGTGGTCTGCTCGGCCTCCAGCCCGGCGGCGAGGGCGCCGGTGGCGCGCAGCGTGTAGGAGTCGTCGCCGGACTTCGTGTCCTTGCCCCAGCCCTGGCCGGGCGAGGTCATGGTGGCGAGCGCGGAGCCGCCCTTGGTCGGGGCCATGTCGGCGCGTCCGGCGCCGCGCTGCTCGCCCGCCGACTGGACGGCGAGCCGTCCGCCCTCATGGCCCGGGCACACCAGCACCGCCGACGTGACGGGCGCCCGCCCGCCCTTCTCGGCGGCCTCGCCCGGACGGGAGAACGTCGCCGCCCCGTACAGCGCGGCGAGGGCGACGAGCATCAGCGCGGCGGAGGCGTAGCGCATGCCGAAGAGGCGCAGCACCCTGTCCAGGTTCACGAGACCTCCTCGGGGTCGGGGCTGGCTTCCTCCACGGACGGTTCAGCGGGCGGCCCCGCCGTGAGCTCCCGCACGGCACGCGGCGCCGCCAGCGCCGGCGGCTCCTCCGAGACGCGCGTGTGCGTCCCGCGCCGCCGTCCCTTCCGTCCCCGGCCGTTCCGTCCGCGGCCGCGCCGCCGTTCGCGCTCGCCGGTGAACAGCAGGGTGTCGCCGCGCGCGCCAGGCAGCGCCAGCGCCGCGACGACCAGGACGGCGACCGCCTGGACGCCGATCCACACGTGCCGCGTCGTCATCGAACGCGTGAGCGCGAACTCGCCGCCGCCCGCGGGGATGTCGTAGCCCTGGGCCCAGCCGTCCACCTTCCGTTCCCTGACGTCGCGGCCGTTCAGGGTGGCCCGCCATCCGCCGTCGGACGGTTCGGCCAGCAGGAGCGTGCGCGGCCCGGTGCCCGCCGGGATGCGGACGCGGCCGTCGATCCGTCCGGCGCGCAGGGGCGTGACCGTGCCGCCCTCGACGAGCATCATCCGCGCCGACTGCGCCTGGAGCCGCCACACGGCGAACGTCCCGGTGCGGCTGAGGCGGGTCAGCTCGGGGGCCGCGTCCAGGACCTTGGTGACCGGGTCCTTCGCGGGCTTCGGCACGAGCAGGTACTGGACGCCCATCCGGGTCAGCGCGGGCCCGTCGTCGCCCTCGCGTCCGGCGGCGAGACCGGCGACGAGGCCGTCCAGCCGGTCGGGGCCGGGTCCGGTCGCCGCGACCTCCGCCTCGCCGAGGCGCGGACGGCCGTCGCGGACGAGCGTGTACGACACGCGCCCGTCCGGGTCGGTGCGCAGGACGAGCGTCCGCGGCCCGCCCGGCCCGTGGACGAACGCGGGCACCACGTCGGGGTCGAGCCCGCCGAGCGGGCCGTCCGCGCCGCGGACCGTCCAGAACCCGGCGGCGAGCAGCGGCGCGGTGAGCGCGGCGACCAGCACGACCGCGCCGCCCGCCTTGTAGATGAGGTGCTGCCCGGCGATGGCCTCGGTGGCGCGCTGGACGACGGCCGTCGCCGCGAGCAGCGTCCCGGCGCCCGCGAACAGCAGCGCGACACCGGGCCAGACGGGCGCCTCGTCCGCGCCCTTCGTGACGACGGCGGCGCTGGTCAGGACGGCGACGAGCAGCCCGTAGACGCCGATCAGCCAGCCCGCGAGGACGGTGTTGCGGCGGCTTCGCAGCGGCAGCGCGCACACCGCGACCGCGAGCAGACCGGCGAGCGCCCACCACGCGGGCGTGCCGGGCCCGCCCGGGTCGAGCGCGAGGAGCCCCGCCGCGCTCGTTCCGGGCTCGAACCGCCGGTGCAGGCCCGCCTCCAGCAGGAACCGGGACGGGTGCAGCAGCAGCCCGGCCATCCAGGGCAGCAGGAGCAGCGGGGGGACGCCGAGCGCGATGAGCAGGTTGCGGCGGCCCTCGCGGCGCGGCCGGTCGAACAGGGCCCAGACCGTCCCGGCCGCGATCACCGCGATCAGCCAGGTCAGCGGGACGAACGCCGTCGCGGTGGCGAGCAGCAGCCCGGCGGCCCAGGCGGCGCGCCCGGCGCGCTTGCGGCGCGTGCGGGCGTCCAGCGCGGCGTTCTCCGGACCGGCCGCCGAGCGCGGCAGCCCGTACACGCGGGCGACGTTGACGGCGATCAGCGGCAGCAGGACGTGCACGACGGCGGTGCCGAGCCGTCCGCCCGCGACGGCGCCCGTCGCGGCCGGGAGCAGCGCGTACGCGGCCGCGAACCAGGCCCGGACGGCGCCGACCGGGACGCGGCGGCCGGTGGCGCGGGCGCGGCGTCCCGTCCGCGCCGACCCGGTGACGAGCAGCCGGGACGCGCGGTAGGCGGTGAGACCGGCGAGCGGCACGCTGCCGAGCAGCAGGACCGACACGGCCAGCCACGGCTTCCCGAACAAAACCGTGGACAGCACGGCCAGCACACCGACGTACGGCGGGCTTCCGGCGCCGCTGCCCAGCCCGACCGGATGCCAACCGGACACGTACTGCGCCCACAGGTCGCCCGCGCCGCCCCACGCGGGGACGAGCGCGCCGCCGCCGAGCCGTCCGGCGACGGTGAGCAGCGACCGCTCGGCGACGCCCGCCACGACGGCGAGCGCCAGCACGATCAGGACGCCCGGCCGGGCGAGGAACCGGCGGATCGGGCCGGGCTCGTCGACGGTCGGGTCCTCGTCGTGCTCGTGGTCGCGCTCGTGGGCGGCGAGGAACTCCGAGACCGTCTCGGCCGCACGCCGTCCGACCACCCATCTGGCCTGGAACCTGCGGACGCTGCGGTACACGTGCTTGCGCCCGTCCGCGCGGGCGGCGCGGGCGCGGCGGACCCGGCCCGGGTCGCGCAGCACGTCGCCGAGCGCCCGCAGCTCCTCGCGCGCCGCCCCCGGCTGCTTGGTGACCAGCATGAACAGCGCGTGCACGAGCGAGGCCCACACGTTCCGGACGACGGCCCGCAGCATCGCGCCGAGCGGCTGGTTCGCCAGCAGCGTGTGGACGGCGTTGCGCCGGTCGCGGCGGGCCGGGTGCTCGGCCGACATGCCGATCTCGCGGAGCCCGCGGCGGGCCGCCTCCGCGTGGTACACGACGGCGTCGGTCGCGGTGACGACGCGGTGCCCGGCGGCGTGCGCCCGCCAGCAGAAGTCGAGGTCGTCGCGGAAGAGGCCGTAGTCGACGTCGAACCCGCCGAGCCGCTCCCACACGTCCCGGCGGACGAGCATCCCCGCGCTGCCGACGGCGAGGACGTCCCGGACGCCGTCGTGCTGCCCCTGGTCGAACTCGTGCGGGTCGAGGCCCGTGGCGCGGCGTCCGGCGGCGTCGACGGTGACGCCGACCTCGCGCAGGACGCGCCGGTCGTCCCAGTCGCGGACCTTCGGGCCGAGCACCGCGATGCCCGGGTCGGTGTCGGCCGTCCGCAGCAGAAGGGCGAGGGCGTCGTGGGCGGGCGCGCAGTCGTCGTGCAGCAGCCAGACCCACTCGGTGCGCGGGTTCCCCGGCTCGTCGTCGGGGACGGGCGCGGACGCGGCGTCCTGCCGGAGCGCCTCCGCGACCGCCTCCCCGTAGCCGGTGGTGCGCGGCAGCGTGAGGACGGTCCCGTCGCCGATGACCTCGGCGAGCAGGGCGGGGCCGCGGTCGCGGCTTCCGGTGTCCACGGCCACGAGGCGCTGCACCGGACGCGCCTGCGTCAGCAGCGCCTTGAGCGTCTCCGGAAGCCACCGCGCACCGTCATGCGCGACGAGGACGGCCGTGACGACATGGCGATCGAGAGTGCGGGCCAAGAAAACGATCGATCTGTGGGGGGGACGACGGGGAACGGCTGATTTCGCGTGGAGAACGAAAGCAGCCGTGCCGGCACGGAGCCGACACGGCTGCACACTGTACGCGCGGACCATGTGAACACGCTTCGGAAACCCGAGATCCGGCGGCCCTCCCCCGTAGAGGGCCTCTCCCCGTCGGCCGGTCTCGACGCCCGAAGCCGCGCTGGTCGGACGCGGCGCCGTCGTGCGTTACGTCGTGCGTGCGTCACGTCGTGTGTCGGACGTTACGCGAGACGTCGCGCGTCAGACGGCCTGCCGCTTCAGTTTGCGACGCTCCCGTTCGGAGAGCCCTCCCCAGATGCCGAAGCGTTCATCGTGCTGCAGCGCGTACTCCAGGCACTCCGTACGCACCTCGCATGCCCGGCACACCTTCTTGGCCTCCCGAGTGGAGCCGCCCTTCTCCGGAAAGAACGCCTCCGGGTCCGTCTGCGCGCACAGGGCGCGCTCCTGCCAGCCCAACTCTTCACCGTCTGTGCCGTGCGCCAGCGGGATGACGACCTCGCTCACAGCGCACCTCCCTGCCCGTGGAACCCCCTGGTCAATGCCTCCCCCCGGGGTTCATTCCCCTGAGAGCGCATTGAAACTACACCGACGAAATTACACGTGTGTAGCGCCCGCCCCGTCAAGCCGGAGAGCTTTCCGGCCCGACAAAGCGGGCTATCCCGGGAGGGCCCGGTGACCTTTCGGTGAAGATCCGTTAATCGGGCGGTAACCACCGTCAGCGCGACCGTCTCACCGCGCCCGTGTCGCTGCGGCCGGTGTCACTGCGGCGGCGGGGGCCGGTTGTCGCGGTACCAGTCGCCGCTGTCCTCGGGACGGTCCCCGCCGCCCTGCTGCGGCGGCGCGGGCTGCGTGCCCTGCGGGCCCTGCTCCTGGCCGGAGCCGCCGTAGGCGCGGGTCCACTCGCCCATCTCGTCCTGCTCGGACGGCTGCGGCTGCTGCTCGTAGCCCTGCTGGCCAGCCTGCTGACCGGCCTGCTGACCGGCGCCGCCCTGGTAGTACTGCTGCTGGCCGTAACCCTGCTGCCCGTACGCCTGCGGGTCGTACTGCTGCTGGCCCTCGGCGCCCGGCTGCTGCTGGCCGTACTGCTGGTACTGCTGCTGGCCGTAGCCCTGCTGGTCGTACCCCTGCTGCCCGTAGCCCTGCTGGTCATAGCCCTGCTGGTCATAGCCCTGCTGGCCGGGCTGGACGGGCTGTCCCTGCTGGTAGCCCGGGTAGCCCTGCGGCATCTGCGGACGCGGCGGCTGGAGCCGCTGGAAGACGGTGAAGACGAACCATCCGCCGACGCCGAGCACGGCGAGCTTCCCGGCCCCGACCAGGAACGCCGACAGCTTCGTGACCGAGTTCGCGGCCTCGGAGTCGGCGAGCATCCCGCTCAGCCAGCAGATCACGCCGAACAGCGCCATCCCGCCGAGCACGCCGAGCGCGCCCATGGTGATCGTCCTGCCCTGCGGGGTGGGCGTCTCCCACGTCGCGAGCAGGACGGCGAGGACGAGCAGCCCCACGATCCCGATCTGGAGGAACGTCCCGCCGAGGGTCTCCAGGAGGGCGCGGTAGGTGAACGAGCCGTCGTCCCCGAGAAGGCTGATGATGCCCGCGAGCAACTGCACGCCCGCTGAGGCGAGCAGTACCCAGGCGGCCGGTTCGCGCAGGCGCTGGACGGCTTCCTTGTTCACGGTGACATCTCCAGACCGAGGCTGCGTGATTACACGGCAAAGCTTTGCATATCCACGCCCGTCAGACCCAGAGGGGAGGACGTCCCGGGAGGGGACGGACTCGGGCCCGGACGCGGGTGAATAGGGTTGATCTTATGAAGATCGTGGCGTTGGCGGGCGGGATCGGCGGGGCCCGTTTTCTGCGCGGGCTCAAGGCCGCCGCCCCCGAAGCGGAGATCGCCGTCATCGGCAACACCGGTGACGACATCTCCCTGTTCGGGCTCCGGGTGTGTCCCGACCTGGACACCGTGATGTACACGCTCGGCGGCGGCATCAACGAGGAGCAGGGCTGGGGCCGGGCCGCCGAGACGTTCACCGTCAAGGAGGAACTCGCGGCGTACGGGGTCGGTCCCGGGTGGTTCGGGCTGGGCGACCGCGACTTCGCGACGCACATCGTCCGGACGCAGATGCTCGCCGCCGGGTATCCGCTGTCGGCGGTGACGGAGGCGCTGTGCGACCGGTGGAACCCGGGCGTCCGGCTGCTCCCGATGACCGACGACCAGGTCGAGACGCACGTCGTGATCGAGGACGACCAGGGCCGCCGGGCCGTCCACTTCCAGGAGTGGTGGGTGCGGCTCCGGGCGTCCGTCCCGGCGCTGTCGATCGCGGCGGTCGGGGCGGAGGAGTCCAAGCCCGCGCCGGGCGTGGTCGAGGCGGTCGACGCGGCGGACGTGGTGCTGTTCCCGCCGTCCAACCCGGTGGTGAGCATCGGGACGATCCTCGCCGTCCCCGGCATCCGCGACGCGGTGGCCAGGAAGACCGTCGTCGGCGTCTCCCCCATCATCGGGGACGCCCCCGTGCGCGGCATGGCGGACGCCTGCCTGACCGCGATCGGCGTCCAGACGTCGGCCCGCGCGGTCGCCGAGCTGTACGGGCTCGGGCTGCTGGACGGCTGGCTCGTCGACGACGCGGACGCCGACGTCCGGGTGGAGGGCATCGAGGTGCGGGCGCGCCCGCTGCTGATGAGCGACGCCGAGGCGACCGCCGCCATCGCCCGCGCGGCCCTCGACCTCGCGTTGGAACTGAAGCGGGCGGAGGACGCGGAGTGAACTTCGAGGTGTTCGGGATCCCGGGGCTGCCGGAGGTCGCGGAGGGCGACGACATCGCCGCGCTGATCCCGGCGGACGCGGTGCGGGACGGCGACCTGCTCGTCGTCACGTCCAAGATCGTGAGCAAGGCGGAGGGCCGGGTCCTGGTCGCGGACGACCGGGAGAAGGCCATCGACGCGGAGACCGTCCGGGTGGTGGCGCGGCGGGTGCACGCGCGCGGCGAGACGCGGATCGTGGAGACGCGGCAGGGGCTCGTCCTCGCGGCAGCGGGCGTGGACGCGTCCAACACCAGGCCGGGCACGGTGCTGCTGCTGCCGGAGGACCCGGACGCCTCGGCCCGCCGGATCCGCGCGGGCGTGCGCGAGCGGCTGGGCGCGGACGTCGCGGTCATCCTGTCCGACACGCTCGGCCGTCCGTGGCGGAACGGGCTGACGGACGCGGCGATCGGCGTCGCGGGCCTCGACCCGCTGAGCGACCTGCGCGGCATGGACGACCGGCACGGCAACCGCCTCGAACAGACGATCACCGCCGTCGCGGACGAGATCGCCGCCGCCGCGGAACTGGTGAAGGGCAAGCTCGACGGCGTGCCGATCGCGGTGGTGCGCGGGCTGTCCGCGCTGGTCACGGCGGACGACGGGCCGGGCGCGCGGCTGCTCGTCCGGCCGCCCGACGAGGACATGTTCCGGTACGGCCCGTCCGAGGTGCTCCAGGCACGCCGCACGATCCGCGAGTTCACCGCCGACCCGGTCGACCCGGCGGCGGTGCGCCGCGCGGTGGCCGCCGCGATCACCGCTCCGGCGCCGCACCACACGACGCCGTGGCGGTTCGTGCTGCTGGAGTCGGCGGAGTCGCGGACGCGCCTGCTCGACGCGATGCGCGACGCCTGGGAGGCCGACCTGCGCCGGGACGGCTTCTCCGAGGAGTCGGTCACCAAGCGGCTGCGCCGCGGGGAGCCGCTGCGGCGGGCGCCGTACCTGGTCGTCCCGTGCCTGGTCATGGACGGCTCGCACGACTACCCGGACGAGCGCCGGGCCCGCGCCGAGCGGGAGATGTTCGTCGTCGCGGCCGGGGCGGGGGTGGAGAATCTGCTGGTCGCGCTGGCGGCGGAGGGGCTCGGGTCGTGCTGGGTGTCGAGCACGATGTTCTGCCGCGACGTCGTCCGCGACGTCCTCGACCTGCCGGACGACTGGGACCCGATGGGCGCCGTCGGCATCGGCCACGCCGCCGCCCCGCCCCGCGACCGCCCTCCGCGCAGTCCGGACGCCTTTGTCGAGGTCAGGTAGTGGGTCGGGAATAGATCGCGGGCGTCGCGGCTTGGGATGGTCGGACGGCCGGGGCACCCACAGCAATCTGGAATATGACGATTGGCATAGAGTGCCCGCATGGACGCCACCAGCTCCGCGCTCCGCCGGGCACTGGCCCGCGCGCGTGACGGCAAGACACTGGACCGATCCGAGGCGACGACACTGCTGCAGGCTCGGGGGCCGCAGCTCGACGACCTGCTCGCGTACGCGGCCCGAACCCGGGACGCCGGTCTGGAGGCGGCGGGCCGTCCGGGCGTCATCACCTACAGCCGCAAGGTCTTCATCCCGCTGACCCGGCTCTGCCGGGACCGCTGCGGGTACTGCACGTTCGCGACCGTCCCGCACAAGTTGGACGCGCCCTACCTCAGCCCGGACGAGGTGCTGGAGATCGCGCGGCAGGGCGCGGCGATGGGCTGCAAGGAGGCGCTGTTCACGCTCGGGGACCGTCCCGAGGACCGGTGGAAGCAGGCCCGCGAATGGCTGGACGCGCACGGCTACGACGACACGCTCTCCTATGTGCGCGCGATGGCGATCCGGGTCCTTGAGGAGACCGGCCTCCTGCCGCATCTGAACCCGGGCGTGCTGACGTGGCGCGACTTCCAGCGGCTCAAGCCGGTCGCGCCGTCCATGGGGATGATGCTGGAGACGACGGCGACGCGGCTGTTCTCCGAGCGCGGCGGCCCGCATTTCGGGTCGCCGGACAAGGACCCGGCCGTCCGGCTGCGCGTTCTTGAGGACGCGGGACGCACCAACGTGCCGTTCACCACCGGCATTTTGATCGGCATCGGCGAAACGGTCGAGGAACGCGCGGACGCCATTTTCGAGATCCGCCGGACGATGCGCGAGTACGGCGCGATCCAGGAAGTCATCGTGCAGAACTTCCGCGCGAAGCCCGACACGAAGATGCGCGACACCCCCGACGCGGAATTGGAGGAACTCGCCGCGACGATCGCGGTGACGCGCCTTGTCCTCGGCCCGAAGGCGCGCGTGCAGGCGCCGCCGAACCTCGTCGCCGACCAGTTCGCCCTGATGCTGCGCGCCGGGATCGACGACTGGGGCGGGGTGTCGCCGCTGACGCCCGACCACGTGAACCCGGAGCGGCCGTGGCCGCAGATCGAGGAACTGGCGGCGAAGACCGCCGAATCGGGCTTCGACCTGCGCGAACGTTTGACGATCTACCCCGAGTACGTGCGGCGCGGCGAGCCGTGGCTCGACCCGCGCCTGACCGCGCACGTCGCCGCCCTGGCCGACCCGGCGACCGGCCTCGCCCGCGAGGACGCCGTCCTTGAGGGACGTCCCTGGCAGGAGCCGGACGGCGGTTTCGAGTCGTCCGGACGAACCGACCTGCACACCGAAATCGACACCACCGGCCGCACCACCGACCGCCGCGACGATTTCGACGAGGTGTACGGCGACTGGGACGCGCTGCGCGACCGCCTGTCCGCCCCGCAACGCTTCGACGCAGACGTGAAGGCGGCCCTTTCCCGCGCCGAGCAGAACCCCGCCGGATTGACCGACGACGAGGCGCTCGCCCTCCTCCACGCCGACGGCCCGGAATTGGACGCGCTGGCCGCGCTGGCCGACGACCTGCGCCGCGAGGCGGTCGGCGACGAGGTCACCTATGTCGTCACCCGGAACATCAATTTCACGAACGTCTGCTACACCGGCTGCCGTTTCTGCGCGTTCGCCCAGCGCCGCACCGACGCCGACGCCTACAGCCTTTCCCTCCAGCAGGTCGGAGACCGCGTAGAGGAGGCGTGGGCCGCGGGCGCCACCGAAGTCTGCATGCAGGGCGGCATTCACCCCGACCTGCCCGGCACCGCGTACTTCGATCTCGCCCGCGAGGTTAAGCGCCGCGCCCCCGACATCCATTTGCATTCGTACAGCCCGATGGAGGTCGTGAACGGCGCGTCCCGGACGGACATGTCCATCCGCGAATGGCTGGAGGCGGCTCGGGAGGCCGGTGTCGACTCGCTCCCCGGGACGGCCGCCGAAATTCTGGACGACGACGTCCGCTGGGTGCTGACCAAGGGCAAACTGCCGACCGACCAGTGGGTCGAGGTCGTCACCACGGCGCACGAGATCGGCATGCCGACGACGTCCACGATGATGTACGGGCACGTGGACACCCCTGCGCACTGGGTCGCGCACATCAAACTGCTCCGCTCCATCCAGGAACGGACGGGCGGATTCAGCGAATTCGTGCTGCTGCCGTTCGTCCACCACAATTCGCCGATCTACCTGGCCGGGCTGGCACGGCCGGGGCCGACCGTCCGGGAGAACGTCGCCGTTCACGCGCTGGCGCGCATATTGCTGCACGGCTCCATTTCCAACATCCAGACGTCCTGGGTGAAACTGGGAGACGAACTCTGCACCCGCGTCCTGCAAGGCGGCGTGAACGACCTGGGCGGGACGCTCATGGAGGAGACCATCAGCCGAATGGCCGGATCCGAAAACGGCTCCTTTAAGGCCATCAGCGAATTGGAGGAGATAGCGCGACGCGCGGGCCGTCCGTCCCGGCAACGCACCACCCTGTACGGCGAGGTGCCCGCAGAAAGACTGGAGGCATCGCGCCGCACGGACGGCATCGGCGAATTCGGACGGCTCCGAGCCCTCCCGATCTCGACCGCATGACTGCACGACCGCGCCCTCGGGCCCCCGCCGTGACCTCCGACTTCCGGTAGCGGCGGTGGCCTCGGCCCGCAGGCGTTCCGGCCCGGCCGGGCTGGTCAGGGGATGCCGCGGATGCAGGTGGGGTGGCGTTCCACTAGTTCGTCTGCCGAGCGGCGGAGTTCGTCGACGACGGCCATGACCGAGGGGCGGAGGTCGGCGCCGACTCGCGTCCAGAGGACCATGCGGCGGTCGACGGGCGCCTCCGCGATGTCGCGGACGACGATGCCGTCCTCGCGTTCGGCGAGCGCCAGGTCGGGGACGAGGCACGCCACCCCGCCATGGGCCACCATCGCGAGGATCACCAGGAGGTCGTTCGACCTGTGGCGGACGTCGGGGCGGAAGCCGCCTAGCTCCACGCACGTTCGTTCGAGCAGGTCGGCGTGGTTGGTGCCTACGTGGCCCGTCACCCATGCGCATCCGGCGAGGTCGGTCACTCGCACCGGGCCGCCGCCCCGGGCGAGCGGATGGTCCTCGGGCAGCGCGACGCGCATCTTCTCCGTGATGAGGACCTCCGACGTCAGCTCCGGACGTCGCGGACGCGGCAGCAGGGCGTATTCGTCCGTCATGACGAGGTCGATCTCCTGAAGGACGAGATCCTGCAAGACGCGGTGGGACTCTTCGTCCACGACGTCCACCATGAGCTCCGGATACATCTTCGCGAGCCGGGGCAGCGCGGGGGCCAGTACGTGGAGCAGGGCCGTCTGGAAACCGACGAGCCGGACCACCCCGGCTACGCGCCCGCTCGCCGCGAGGGCCGCCTCCTCCGCGCGCTTCGCGCGGGCGAGCAGGGCCTCGGCGTGCTCGCACAGCACCTCGCCCGCCGGGGTCAGCCGCAGCCGCCGCCCGGCCCGCTCCACCAGCGGGACGCCGACCTCCCGCTGCAACTGCGCGAGCTGCTGCGACACCGCGGACGGGCTGTACCCGAGCGCGTCGGCGACGGCTCCGGCCGTCCCGAGCCGCTTGAGTTCGCGAAGCACCCGCAACCGGCCGAGATCCAGCATAGTGAAGAGATTCTTACACAATCCATGCAGGAACTGTCGCTGGACCTCAACGTTGGACCCAGTCAAACTGTAGGTGCGACGGAAAGCGGCGGAGACCCCGCCACCACCGATCGCCCCGCGCGGGAACGCTCTAACACTGCGATCCCAAAGGAAGAAGCCATGTTGTACGTGCTCGGACTCATCGCCGCCCTCGCCGTCCTCGGCCCGCTGTTCGGCGCCGACAGCCGCGACGGCCTCGACTGGACTCCCGACAACTTCTGGCTGCGCCGCCGCCGCGGACCCGACCAGGTCAAAACGACCGGTAGTCGCGGACCGGCAGCCGAGGGCCGCGCCTCGGCGGGTGCTTCCCGGACGATCCCAGCAGCAGGGTGACCCGGTAGCGATGCCCGGCGTACGGTTCCAGCAGCTCCAGCATCCCGGCGTCGTCGACCTTGCGGCCCGCCAGCGCCCAGCCCACCAGGCCGGGCAGATGGTAGTCGCCCACGGAGACGGCGTCGGGATCGCCGACCGCGCGCTGCCTGACCTCGGCGGCCGTCCAGACCCCGATGCCGGGCAGCGAGCGGAGCCGCGCCTCGTCCGGCCCCTCCTCCAGCCGCCGCGCGACCCGCGCGGCGCCGATGATCGTCCGTGCCCGGACGGCCTCCAGCCCCGACCGGTGCCACTCCCACGAGGGAATCCGGACCCAGACGTCCGGCGGCGGCGGAACCCGCATGTGCGGCGCGCCCGGCGCGGGCTCCCCGAACCGGCGCAGCAGGTAACGCCAGCCCCGCCACGCCTCCTGCCCGAGGACCTTCTGCTCCATCACGGCGGGGACGAGCGCCTCGAAAACCCGCCGCGTCCGTCCGATCCGCAGCCCGCCCCGCCTGGTCACCTGCTCCCGGACGACGTCATGCCGCGCGACAAGCCCCTCCGGCTCATCATCGACCCCCAGTAGCTCCGGCACCCCGTCGAGCAGCCATTCGGCCCCCGGCCCCCAAGCCATTGCCTGGACGACATCACCGGCCCAACACAGCCGAATCGTCCCGGGCCCTTCCGGCGTATAGGACGCGCGCCACACAGACCCGTCCCGCTCAACCCTGAACGCGGGATCCCCCCCTCCACCACGCTGATGCGGCGCGAGCGTCCCGAGCAGGTCCAGTTCCCAAGGCGGCCGCCACTCCCGAACCCGGCCGGGGAGCCGCCCAGCGGTCGACTCCCCGGCCCCACGCCCACCCGCGTAGGGAAGGCCGCCTGGTCCGGGGGTCATCTCACTCCATCAACCGCTCAACAAGACCCCGCCAGTCTGCCACCCGCCCACCCATGCCTCCGCCCCACCAGAACCACCACTCTCCCGAGCCGCAGTCACACTTCCGACGGCCACACGGTTGCGGTAGCCGTGCTCGCCTCGACGTGGTCCAAGAGCAGGATGTAACCATGCCTGGCGACCGGAGCTGGGTAAAGGATTCGCTACACTCCTTGGTGTGGAGGAGTGGGAGATCCGCGTCACCAATGAGCTACTCGTCTGGATCAACAGTCTGGACGAGTGGTCGAAGGCTCAGGTCACTGACGCCATCGACCGTCTCGCCGAAGCCGGTCCAGGGCTTGGCCGTCCGCTCGTGGACCGCATTGAGGGCTCCCGGCTGCACAACCTTAAGGAACTGCGACCAGGCTCGGCAGGTCGCTCGGAGATCAGAGTCTTGTTCGTGTTCGACCCGTGGCGTTCGGCCATCCTGCTGACCGGGGGCGACAAGTCCGGTAACTGGTCAGGCTGGTACAAGCAAGCCATCTCCCGCGCCGAAGACCTGTACGAGGAGTATTTGAAGGAACGTCAGGTCGAGGAGGAGCAACGATGACGAGTTTCCCCAAGTGGAGTGAGGTCCGCGCCGACGTCGTCGCAGCGGCGGGCGGTGAGGAAGCCGTTGCCGAGGCCCGGAAGCGCAACCAGGCATACATCGACGGCCATCGGCTCGCCGAACGTCGCAAGGCCGTCGGCCTGTCACAGACCGAAGTGGCCGACAAGATGGGCGTGACCAAGAGCCGCGTGTCCCAGATCGAACGCGGCGAAGTCTCCACCGTCGACGCCATCGCCCGCTACGTCCAAGCCCTCGGCGGCCAACTCCAGATTTCCGCGGTCTTCGGTGACGACCAGTACATCCTGCGCGGCACCGACACCCACGCCGCCTGACCGATCAACCGCGGCAGCGTGCCAGTACAGCCGACGGCGGGATGAGGTGGAGCCGGCAGGTGCGCCGGCCGTTCGGGCATGCACCCCCCGGCCACGCCGTAACGCCCCGTTACCGTTTTCGCGTCCCCATCCGTTGTGGGGAGCCAGGTCACCCGGTCCGGCATGACTCAAGCCCCCTGTCGCACGAATGATCCGGGGGGTGTTGTCACCGGGCCCGGGTGGCGTCGGTGGACCGCTCATAGGGACAAGGCGCCTTGTGTGACGAAGTCATCGTCTCGCCGTAACGTGGATGCCGGCAGCCGACGCCAGATCTGTGACCAGGCCGAACACCCTCCCGATCGAGGTAGACGTGAGCGTCGAGTACGCGGTGTTCCTGGGGTTGGACGTCGGCAAGGGCGAACATCACGCCTGTGCTTTGGACCCCTCCGGCAAGAAGCTGCACAACAAGGCCTTGCCCAACGATGAGCAGCGGTTGCGGACCCTGTTCACCCAGCTCGGCCGCCACGGTCGGGTGTTGGTGGTGGTCGACCAGCCCGCCTCGATCGGCGCGCTGCCTGTCGCGGTCGCCCGCGACCAGGGCTGCCAGGTCGCCTACCTGCCCGGGCTGACCATGCGCCGCCTGGCCGATCTGCACCCCGGCAACGCCAAGACCGACGCCCGCGACGCCTACATCATCGCCGACGCCGCCCGCACCCTGCCGCACTCCCTGCGACGCGTCGATACCGGCCAGGAGGCCCTGGCCGAGCTGGAGGTCCTCGTCGGGTTCGACGACGACCTGGCGGGCGAGTCGACCCGACTAGTCAACCGGATCCGCGGGCTGCTGGTCACCATCCATCCCGCTCTGGAGAAGGCCCTGGGACCGAGGCTGCACCACCCCGCCGCACTGGAACTGCTGATCACCTACGGCGGCCCGGA
This sequence comes from Actinomadura syzygii, assembly GCF_008085905.1. Taxonomy (GTDB): domain Bacteria; phylum Actinomycetota; class Actinomycetes; order Streptosporangiales; family Streptosporangiaceae; genus Spirillospora; species Spirillospora syzygii. Next base: position 95,699 of record NZ_VSFF01000014.1, read on the forward strand.
CGGGTTGCGCGCTGCCCCCGCAGACGACCTGCTGGCCACCACCAAACCGCTGGCCCCGCGCATGGCCGGACGCCTGGTCGAGGCGGTCAAGACCGCCCTTGACGCCCAGACCGTCGTCGTTCCCGGCACCACCGCGGCCGTGACCGTCCTGCCGCACCTGGCCCGCTCCCTACGATCGGTCCACGACCAGCGCGACCAGGTCGCCACGCAGGTGGAGGAGATCCTTGATGCCCACCCTCTTGCCAAGGTCCTGATCTCGATGCCCGGCCTCGGGATCAGGACCAGCGCTCGAATCCTGCTGGAGATCGGTGACATCACGGCCTTCGCGACCCCGGGGCACCTGGCCGCCTACGCCGGTCTCGCCCCTGTCGCCCGCCGTTCCGGGTCGTCCATCAAGGGCGAACACCCTCCCAAGGGCGGCAACAAGGCGCTCAAACGAGCCATGTTCCTGGCAGCGTTCGCCTCGCTCTCCGACCCGCTGAGCAGGGCCTATTACGACCGGAAGAGAGCCGAGGGCAAGAAGCACAACGCCGCCCTCATCTGCTTGGCCCGCCGCCGCAGCGACGTCATCTACGCCATGCTCCGGGACAAACAGCCCTACCAGCCCACACGCAAACTCACCGCCCAAGCGGCTTGACGAATCCCATAGGGACACCCCCCAGGCCACAGTTCATCCTTTCTCTTCTGGCGGCGTGACGGTTGTGGCGCTCAGGCTTTTTCCGAAGAAGGGGCCCACTACTTTCGCAAGCTTCCGTTGGATCGAGCGAATCAGCCGGATGGTGAACTCGTCGGTGTAACCGGTCGTCGTCGCCCACTGATAGCCGGACCCGGCCACATCGCTGACGAACACGATCTCCGTCGCCAGCAAAGCCCGAGCCCAGTCCAGCGACGACATGGGCTCATCTCTTTCGAGCGCCCCTCGAATTCGATGGCATTGATCAAGCAGGTCATCGACCCCATCGAAGCCCATGCCGACGGCCAGTTCATCCGAGCAGTGCGCCGGGCCGCCCCATTCCAGCAGCGCCCGCCGGAGCAACCCGACCTCGTCGTCGCCCAACAACGATCCCGGCAACAGCTCACGCGGCTCTGATGTCACTCGAGGGTGTCCCAGTACTTGTCCAAGTTTTTCTCACGCCGGAACACGGTGCCTCCGTCAGAGTGCCCGGGATCGCGGAGCACGATCGTCTTGCCGTCCTCCCCAAGATAAGCCGTTCGATTGCGCGCGAGCGGCTTCACACGGAGCGGATTGTTCGTGATTTCTTCAACCCCATGCCGACATCCGTGGCGAGCGGGCGGGCGGCGGTCGCGAAGACCGCGCGGGCCGCCCGCGACCGGTGGACGCGCTTACCCGTGGGATGGCGGGCGTCCGCGCTCGTGGCGCTCGCCGCCGTCGTCGTCGGCGCGGTCTGTTTCGCGTTTCTGCGGCCGTCGCCTGAGCCGCGCGCGCGGCAGTACATCGCGTTCAAGGCGTGCCTGCTCACCGACTCGCGCGGGATCGCGGGCGCGGAGGCCGCGCCCGTCTGGCAGGGGATGCGGCGGGCGTCGCTGAAGACCCGCGCGAAGATCCAGTACCTCGCCGTGTCCGCGTGGCCAACGCGCGGCCCTACCTGGCGAGCCTCGTCCAGCGGGGACGTCACGGCCGCGAACGTCTCCGGGAGCGACGTCCCCAACACGGTTGAACGCATCGTCGCGGACGCGGTCGGGTGAGGCGGGTTAGGCGTCACTGGAGAAGCGGATCGCGGTGGGAGGGAGTTCGATGCCCGGCCAGACGCGGGCACCGGGACGGAGTTCGTTGCCGGGGCCCACCACCGCGCCGTCGCCCAGGACCACGCCGTCCAGGACGGCGCCGGGGCCGACGCGGGCGCCTCGGCTGAGGACCGAGTCGCGGACGGTGGCGCCCTCGGCGACGAAAGCGTCGTCCAGCAGGACGCTGCCGAGGACGGTCGCCCCGGCTTCGACCACCGCGCCGCGTCCGACCGTGGTGCCGCCGCGGACGACCGCGCTGGCCGCCACGCTCGACCCGGCGAGGGCAAGGTGCTCGCCCGGCTCGCCGGGCATCGCCGGAGAAGCCAGCTCGCCCAGCACCAGATCGCGAGACCCCTGCACGAACGCCTCGGGCGTGCCGACGTCGAGCCAGTAGCACGACTCGACGTGGCCCATCACGATGGAGCCCGACGCGATGAGGGACGGGAACGTCTCGCGTTCGACGGAGACGACCTCGCCCTCCGGGATCGTGTCGATGGCCGAGCGGCGAAACACGTAGCAGCCCGCGTTGATCTGGTTCGTCACCGGATTGGGCGTCTTCTCCAGGAACGCGGTGACGCGGCCATGGTCGTCGGTGGGCACGCAGCCGAAACGGGACGGGTCGTCCACCACGGTGAGGTGCAGCGTGACGGCGGCACCCGCCTGCTCGTGCAGCTTGACCTGGGCCGGTACGTCGTGGCCGGACAGGATGTCGCCGTTCAGGATGAGGACCGGGTCGTCCGGCCCGGAGGTCAGCGCGGCGGACGCGTTCCGGATCGCGCCGCCCGTGCCGAGCGGCTCGTCCTCGCAGACGTAAGCGAGGTCGACGCCGTACGCGTGGTCGCCGAACACGGCCTCGAACATCTCCGCCCGGTAGGACGTGGCGAACACGATCCGCTCGACGCCCGCCGCGTGCGCGCGCGCGAGCTGGTGCGCGAGGAAGGCGACGCCCGCCGTGGGGAGCAGCGGCTTCGGCGTGGAGATGGTCAGCGGGCGCAGGCGGGTGCCCCGGCCCCCCACAAGGAGGATCGCTTCCACTCGGTTCCTTTCTCGCGGCGGGCGACCACCGCGAGCCTAGTGGCTGTGGGACCTAGTGGCTGTGGGACGCGGCGTACTGGTCGACGGCCCGCCGGTAGGACTCCAGGTGCGCGGCCGCCGACGCCGACCAGGAGAACCGCTGCGCGCGCTTATGCGCGGCCTCGGCCAGCTCGCCGCGGCGGCCCGGGTCGTCGAACAGGGCGGCGAGCGCGTCGCCGATGGCCTCCGCCGCGGGCTCGGTGTAGGCGACCGCGTCGCCGCCGACCTCGGGCAGCGGCCCCTGCCGCGTGGTGAGGACGGGCGCGCCGCACGACATCGCCTCCAGCACCGGCAGGCCGAAGCCCTCGCCGCGGCTCGGGTGCGCGACGACCAGCGCGCCGCCGAAGAAGCCGGGCAGCGCCGACCACGGCAGGTAGCCGGGACGCAGCACGCGCAGTTCGAGCGGGACGGTGGCGAGCGCGGCGTCGACGTCGTCGTCCCAGCCGCCGCTGCCGGCGAGGACGAGCGCCGGAGGGTCGGTCCGCCCGGCGCAGGCCCGGACCCAGCCGCGGATCAGGTTCGGGACGTTCTTACGCGGCTCCAACGCCCCGAGATAGGCGACGTAGGGACGTCCGTGCAGGCCGAGCCGGTCGGAGACGTGCTTGGTCTCGGCCTCGCTCGGCCGGTGGAACACGTCGTGGTCGACGCCGTGGTAGGCGACGTCGATGTGCCCGGGGTCGGCGCCGAGCAGCCGGACCAGCTCGTCGCGGGTCGCCCGGGACGGCGCGATCAGCCGGGTCGCGCGGCGCGCCGCCGACCGGGTCGCGGACTTGACGTACGACGTCCGCACCGGGTCGTGCGGCTCGGGGTCGGCGAACATCGTCACGTCGTGGATCGTGACGACCGTGGGCAGCGTCGCGCTCACCGGCATCGTGTAGGTCGGCAGGTGGATGACGCCCGCGCCGACGCGCTCGGCCACGTGCGGCAGGCCGGACTGCTCCCAGGCGAGCCGGGTGGCGCGGTGCGCGAGCGTCGCCGGACCCGCCACGACCCGCGCCCCCGGCACGAGTTCCCCGTAGCGTTTCTCGTCGGAGCGCTGGCAGGCGACGGCGAGGTCGGCGCCCTGCGCGTGCAGGGCGCCGAGCAGCCCGTCGACGTATCGGCCGAGCCCGCCGCGGTCGGCCGGCACGGCTGTGGCGTCGAGCAGGATTCGAGGCGCCACGGTCCATCCCCCCATCCAAGCCCGGTGGCGTAGATCACTCTTTACTCTTCGAGCCTACGCCCGCCGATGCCCGCTTCGCGGGACCTCACACAGCGATTCAGCACCTCGTGAACAACTACCGCTTTCGGGCCTGAATAAGAACGATGCTGCCACGCTCGTTCGGCGCGCCGCGGTCGGCCAGCGCGACCAGCGGAGTCAGCGGCGCGGCCGCGTTGAAGCCGACCTTCCCGCCGTAGGTGGACAGCGACAGGTAGAGGCGCTCGGCCCCGGCCGTCCGGAACTGGTAGCTGTGTTTGACCAGGTCGAGGCCGCGTTCGTCCATCAGCTTGCGCAGGCTCTCGTGCGTGTACGTGTGCTGGACGTGGTACTTCGACCTGTGCGCGTCGCGCAGTTTCGGCCAGGCGTCGGCGCGGCTCAGCACGTCGGCGGACATGAAGATCTCGCCGCCGGGCTTGAGGACGCGGGCCATCTCGTCCAGGGAGCGTCCGCCGTCGTCGAAGTGCTCGATCGCGCAGACCGACAGGACCGCGTCGAACGAGCCGTCCGCGAACGGCAGGCGGAGCGCGTCGCACTCGATCAGCGCGGGCGCGTCGGCGAGCGTCCGGCCGTAGACCATCTTCTTGCGGGCGAGGTCGATCGAGACGGCGTCGGCGCCGCGCCTGCGCGCCCGTCCGGCCCAGTAGCCGTCGCCGCCCGCGACGTCGAGGACGCGCCTGCCGCGCAGGTCGCGCCCCATCCAGCCGAGGAGCGTCCCCGCCTCGCGGTACCGGCACACGTGCACCTGGTGGCCCATGAAGGCGACCACATCGGAAATCTTCATCGGATACCTGCAGTGTGGAGACCCTGTCCTTCAGCTTCAGGGCGGGGAGGAAGCGTGGCGCAGTGCGGCATAGTGATCGTCCTTCCGGATTGTGGGTGTGCCGGTCGCGACCGGTTGAAGGTGACGTTGAGTGATCTTGTTGATGCGTTCTGTCAGTGGGTGTCGCTACGGTCGCGGGTGTGAAAATCGTGGTGCAGGTGAAGCTGCTGCCGACGCCCGAGCAGGCGGCAGCCCTCAGCGCGACCCTGCACGTGTGCAACGCGGCGGCCGATCACGCGTCGGTGGTGGCCTACCGCGAGTTCGGGTTGGCGACCCGGCAGGTGCCGTTGCACCGGGCCGTGTACACCGAGCTCAGAGCGCGGGGGCTGGGCGCGCAGGCCGCCGTCCGGGCGATCAGGAAGACCGTGGACGCCTACGCCATGCTGCGCGGCCAGATCAAGGCCGGGCACCTGGGCGGGCAGGGCTCCGCGCGCCGCGTCAAGGCCGAGGCCAAGCCGATCCGGTTCCGTCCGGATGCCGCGCAGCCCTTCGATGACCGGAACCTGTCGTGGCAGTACGACGCGCGGACGGTGTCGATCTGGACGGTGCACGGCCGGTTGAAAGGAGTGGCGTTCACCGGGTCGGCCGCCCACCTCAAGACCCTCACCGCGCACCGCCGCGGCGAGTCCGGCCTGCTGCAGCGCGGCGGCAAATGGTTCCTGACGGCCACCTGCGAGGTGCCCGAAGCGCCGCTCGACACCGACCCGGTGGACTGGATCGGTGTCGACCGCGGCATCGTCAACCTGGCCGCCACCTCCGACGGGGCCAACCATGACGGGCGGGGGCTGGAGAAGTACCGGCGCCGGATGGCGCGGGTACGGGCCGAACTGCAAGCCAAAGGCACCAAGTCCGCCAAACGTAAGCTGAAGAAGCGTGCCCGGCGCGAGACCCGGCACGCCGCACACGTCAATCACACCATCGCCAAGTCGGTGGTGGCCGATGCCGAACGCACCGGACGCGGCATCGCCCTGGAAGACCTCCAGGGCGACCGCGACCGGACAAGGGTTCCACGGCACCAGCGGGCCACCCACTCCAGTTGGCCGTTCCACCAACTCGAAGCCTTCATCGGCTACAAGGCCCGATGGGCCGGAGTACCAGTGATCAAGGTCGATGCCCACTACACCTCCCAGACCTGCCCGCGCTGCGGGATGGTCTCCCGCCGCAACCGTCCCACCCGGGACACCTTCTGTTGCGTGGTCTGCGGGCTCGCCGGCCCGGCCGACCACATCGCCGCCGTGAACGTCCGTAGACGTGCACGAACGGCGTGGGTATTTGTCAACATGCCCCATGCGGCCGTGTCACCGTCCCCCGGTCAGGGACTGTCACGAGCTGCAAGCCCGGCCCTTCAGCTTCAGGGCCGGGTCGTTGACCGTGCCCCCAACTGTAGGCGGCGCGGGCGGCGGCGAGGTCGCGTTCGCCTACGCTGGGCGCGTGAAGACGAAGGCCGTCGCCGTCCGGGCGCTGCGCGTGCTCCTGGTGGTCCTCGCGCTCGCGTTCTGCGGGTACAGCGTGGCCTCGCAGTGGGACGCCGCCGTCGACGCGTTCCGGCAGATGTCGTGGATCGCCCTCGCCGGGGCCATGGCCGCCGGGCTCGCTGGGCTGTTCGCCTGGATGCTCGGCTGGCGGGAGTTCCTCGCCGGGCTCGGGTCGCCGCTGCCGGTGCGCGCGACGTTCCGGATCTCCGGGGTGTCCCAGCTCGGCAAGTACGTGCCGGGCAAGGTGTGGGCGCTCGTCACGCAGATCGAGATGACCCGCGAGCACAAGGTGCCGCCGGAGCGCAGCTTCGGCTCGACGCTGCTCGCGGTGGCGACGTCCACGGCCTGCGGGCTCGCGGTCGCGGCGGTGACGCTGCCGCTGACGTCCGCGACGGCCCGCGAGACGTACTGGTGGCTGTTCCTCCTCGCGCCCGTCATGCTGGCGATGCTGCACCCGAAGATCGTGACGTGGGCGCTCGGGCTGATGCTCAGGCTGATCCGGCGGCCGCCGCTGGAGCACCCGGTGAGCCTCGGCGTCACGCTGAAGGCGGTCGGCTGGACGGTCCTCGGCTGGAGCCTGTTCGGCGTCCACACCTGGCTGCTCTGCGACGCCGTCGGCGGCGACGGGACGGGCTTGCCGTTCACCGCGACCGGGGCCTACGCGCTGGCGTTCGTCGCGGGCTTCCTCGTGTTCATCGCGCCGGGCGGCATCGGGGCGCGGGAGGCCGCGCTGACCGTGGTGCTGTCGCCGGTGCTGCCCGCGGGCGCGCCGGTCGTGGTGGCGATCGCGTCCCGGGTGCTGCTGACCGCCGCCGACCTGATCAACGCGGGCGTCGCGTTCCTGCTCGGCCGGACGGCCCCGAGGGTCGCCGCGGACGCCGGGAATGAACCGGCGTCCAGGGAGCTTGTGAGGGATACGCAGCGAACGAAGGAGGGACCGTGACGGCCCCGATCACCGTGACCGACGCGACCTTCGCGGACGAGGTCCTCAACAGCGACACCCCGGTGCTGGTCGACTTCTGGGCCGACTGGTGCGGCCCGTGCCGCATGATCGCCCCCGTGCTCGACCAGATCGCGACCGAGCAGGACGGCAAGATCAGGATCGCCAAGCTGGACTACGACGCGAACCCGGAGACGCCGAACAAGTTCGGCGTGATGGGCCTGCCCACGCTGCTGCTCTTCAAGAAGGGCGAGGTCGTGGAGCAGATCGTCGGCGCCAAGCCGAAGCGCGCCCTGCTGAAGGTCATCGAGCCCCACCTGTGAGCCCGGTGAGGGCGTCGAGGTAGGCGGCCCACACCGGGCCGTGGTCGACCGGACGGACGCCGGAGCGCAACCGCTCCGGCTCCCCCGGCGCGTAGAAACGCCTGATCGCGGCGGCCAGGGCGGCGACGTCGTCCGGGGTGCAGACGACGCCGTCCACGCCGTCGCGGACCTGCTCGGCGAACCCGCCCACGTCGGTGGCGATCACCGGCAGGCCGTGCTCGTACGCCATCCACACGTTCTGCGACGCGGTCGCCGTCCGGTACGGCAGGACGAGCGCGTCCGCCGCCGCGAACAGCCCCGGGACGTCCGCCGCCGGGACGTACCCCGGCCGCAGTTCCACCCGTCCCGCCAGGCCGAGCGAGCGGATCAGCTCGCGTGTTCCGTCCAGGCCGCCCCAGAACTCGCCCGCGACGGTGAGCGCGACGTCGTCCGGGCCTTCGGCGAGGGCGCGGAGCAGGACGTCCAGCCCCTTGTACGGGCGGACGATCCCGAAGAACAGCAGCCGGCGGCGGACCTTCCCGTCGCCCGGCGGCGGCGCGGCGGGCGTCGGCAGGTGCGCGGGCATCTCCGCCACCCGCACCGGACGGCCGGTCAGCCCCCGCGCCAGCTTGCCCTGCGCGTCGGAGTGCACGAGAACGGCGTCGACCCTGCGCAGCAGGCGCTTCATGAGCGGCTCGTCGTATGCCTTGTGCTCGTGCGGCAGGACGTTGTGGCACAGCGCGACGACGGGCGTCCGGCCGCGAAGACCGGCGAGTATCCCCAGGTAGGCGGGCACCTGGACCGGGCTCAGCACCACCAGGACGGCGAGGTCGCGGGCGCGGAGCGCGCGGCCGGTGCGCCACCAGCCGTCCGGACGGCGCCAGTCGAGCGCGCGGCGGGTGCCGGGGAACGGCTCGCCCTCCGGGTCGGAGATCGTCTGCTGGCCGGGGTACAGGAAGCCGGGGTACTGGGCCCGCCACGACTCGATGACGACGTCGTGCCCGGCGGCGGCGAGCCGGTGCGCCAGCTCGGTGGTGTGCTGGGCGCCGCCGCCCTTGTACGGGAAGGCCGGTCCGACTATCGCGATGCGCACGGGCGCGTCAGACGTCGCCGCGCGAGCGGACGATCAGGTCCGCGAGCAGCGCCAGCGACGCGATGATCAACCCCGTCACGAAGATCATGATGGTGTTGTTGGCGAAGTAGCCGAAGTGCACGACCATGTCGAACACGCCCTTGAGCAGGCCGATCACGATCAGCCACAGCGCGGGCGGCATCAGCACCTTGAGCGGGTTGAAGTACATCACCATCCGCAGCACCTGGAGGATGTAGCGGTAGGCGTCCTTGGTGAAGTGGAACTTCGACTTCCCGGCGCGCTTGGCGTAGTCGATCGGCATGTACCGGACGGGGTGCTGGTTCGACAGGAACGCGATCGTGATCGTCGTGACGCAGGAGAACCCGGGCGGCAGCAGCCGCAGGTACGGCAGCGACACCTCGCGGCGGAACGCGCGCAGCCCCGAGTTCAGGTCCGGGATCTTCGTGTTGGTGAGCCGCTCGGCGACCTTGCGGATGAACCACTTCGCGGGCACCCGCAGCGCCTTGTGCGAGCCCTCCTCGGTGGTGCGGGCCCCGACGACCTGGTCGATGGACGGGTCGGTGTCGAGGACGTCCACCAGCTCGGGGATGCGCTCGTTCGGGTAGGACATGTCGGCGTCCGTCCACACGACGATCTCGCCGCGGGCCTGCTGGGAGCCGATGCGCCGGACCGTCCCCGAGCCGCTGTTGTGCTGGAACGCCATGACCCGCATGTTCGGGAAGCGGGGCGCGGCCTCCTCCAGCCGGGCGAGCGTGGCGTCGGTCGAGCAGTCGTCGACGGCGAGCAGCTCGTAGGTCTTGCCGCTCGCGTCCATCGCCGCGGTGATGCGCTCGACCTCGTCGATGACGTGGTCCTGCTCGTTGTAGCAGGGCAGGACGATCGTGACGTGGACGGGCCCGTCCACCGGCCCGGCGGGCGCGGGAACGGCCGCCGTCTCGGGCACGGGCTGAGACTCGCTCTGGGACGCGGCCGGAGAGGCGGTCTGAGAGGTGGTCTCAACCACGGTCTCCGCCGCGGTCTCGGCCACGGCTTCGGCCACGGGTTCGGGCGCGGGCTCGGTCTTCGGCTCGGCAGACTGTGTGCTCACGCAGCGCGAGGATACTCGCCCCGGCCGACCGCGACCGCTTTTCCCGCCGCGCGGTGGTCCGGCACGGCGCCCCGGTCAGCCGCGCGCGGGCTCGGCGATCCACACGTCCATCGAGAGGCCCCACGTCCCGCCGGGCGGCCCGGCGAGGGACCGGCCGTCCTGGCGTGTCCGCACGTGGAGGACGTGTTCGGGCGTCCCGTAGGGCGCGACCTGCGCCGCGTTCGCCGCCATGATCACCGGACGGCGGCCGGCCCGGTAGGCCCCGGCGACGACGCGGCGCACGTCGTCCGGCGACGCGCCGCCGGTCGTGCGCGCGGCGGGCACCCCGCACATGCCCCGGACGACCTGGAGGAACCGGTCCCCGGTCGACTGCTCCACCACGATCACCGAGCTGCGCGGCTTGAGCTGGTCGCACATCCCGCGAACGGCGCCGACCTCGTGCTGCTCCGTCCGCGTCACCAGGAACCCGGCGGACGTGATCACGATCGGGACGAGCATCAGCGCGACGCCGACGACCGTGCCCACCCGGACCACCGCCGGCCCGTAGCCGAGGCGGCGGACGCGCCGCGCCGCCCACGCCCCCGCGTACACGGTGAACAGGAGCAGTCCGGGGATGACCAGGCCGATCAGCCGCCGGGACGCCCACGGGTGGTCCGGCGTGATGCCGGGCCTGAGCAGCACCTGCGCGGTCGTCCAGACGATGACCGCGTAGGGCAGCAGCCATTCGGGCGACCGTCCGCGCAGCAGCCGCCGGACGATGAGCGCCGCGCCGAGCGTCGCGAACAGCACAGCCGGGATGCCGATGTACCAGGCGACCCACCACAGCGAGTGCTCCGAGTACTGGCGGGTGCCGTCCACCGGGAGGTGCTGGATGCGCTGCACGGTCTCGATGAAGCGGACGTTCATCTCGTCGTCGCGCGTCGCCGGTTCCCGCCGGACGGTCTGCACCAGCGGCCGGACCGCGAACCCGGCCATGACCAGCACGGTGAGGACGGCGGCGGCGCCCGGCAGGCGTCCGCGCGCGACGGCCGAGCCGAGGCGGCGCAGCCGGAGGCCGGTCCGGTCCCAGCGCAGGAGCGCCACCATGACGACGGTCGCGACGACGACGGCGGCGGCGATGGCCAGCAGCGGATTCAGGGACGACCCGAGATACGACAGGTAGGGCCGCGACAGCGTGTAGCCCTCGACCAGCCCGGCGCCCGCGCCGAGGAGCAGGCCGCCCGCCGTCCAGTAGCCGGTCCGCCGCCCGCGCGCCGCCCACAGCCCGGCGACGACCAGCACCGGGAGGACGTCGCGGAGCCCGTCGATGCGGACGAGCACGATCAGCCCCAGCGCGAGCCCGGCCAGGAACGCCTTCAGATCGGCGACCCAGCCGCCGTCCCGCCGGACGTCGCACAGCAGCGACAGCCCGCCGAGCAGCAGCACGATCGCGGGCAGCTCGCTGAACGTGCCGCGCGAGACGTAGAGCATCGGCAGCGTCAGCGCGAGCAGCAGCGCCCCGGCGGGCGCCCAGCGCGGCCCGACGAGCCGCGCGACCAGCCCGGCGAACGCCAGCACGCAGCACGCGCCGAGCAGCGGCGCCGCCAGCAGCATGCCGTGCGTGCCGCCGATCCAGCCGCCGAGCGCGAGCACCAGCGGGAACCCCGCCATGAACTGCGGGACGACCGCGCCGTCGTGCTGGTAGAACGCCGGGCTGTCGAAGTGCAGCGCCGGGTCGGGACCGCCGAACGCCGACTGCATGAGCGGGATCGGCAGCGACCCCTCGTCCTTCAACCACGTCGCGAACTGGACGTAGGACGCCGGGTCGCGCCGGACGACGATCTGCTCCCCGGCCATCACGATCTGGAGCACCAGGAACGCCACCGTGATCGCGAGGACGGCGGCGACCGGCCACCACGGAACCGCGTCCCACTCCCGGCCCCACTCGCGGGTCCGCAGGCCGAGCCACAGCGCCACCGCGGCGACCGGCGCGAACAGCGCGATCGCCGGTCCGGGCCGGAACACGCCCGCGAGCAGCAGCGGCAGCGCGACGGCCAGCCACGCCGCGACGAGCAGCGCCGGAGCGACGGTGACCCGCACGAGCAGCCGTCCAGCGTTCATGAGTTCAGACCCCGTGCCCGTCCGTCCGATGGTGGTTCGTTCCCGTGCGGAGCGTAGCGGCCCCGGCCGGGCGGTGAGCCGCCGCCGATCATGCGGGCATACGCTCGGGGACCATGAGCGCACACGCCGGGGACGCGACCGGGTCCGCCGAACCGCCGGCCGAGCTGCTGCGGCGGCGCGTCGCGGACGACCCGTCCAGCCCGTTCGTCACCTTCTACGACGACGCTGCGGGCGAGCGGGTCGAGCTGTCCGCGCGGACGTTCGACAACTGGGTCGCGAAGACGGCGAACTTCCTCGTGGACGGCCTCGCCGCCGAACCGGGGACGCGGGCCGTGCTCGTCCTGCCGCCGCACTGGCAGACCGCCGTGTGGCTGATGGCCTGCTGGTCCGCCGGGATCGTCGCGCAACCCGTCGATCCCGGCACGTTCCGCGACGGAACCATCGAACCGCCGCCCCCCTCCGAGCCGTACATCCTGGCGGCCGCACAGGAGGTGCTGGACGACGTGGTCGCGGACGAGGCGCTCGCGGGCGGAGCCGAGGAGGTCGTCGGCCTGTCGCTGCACGCGCTCGGCGGCCCGCTCGCCGACTGCCCGCCCGGCGTCACCGACTACGCGGCGGAGGTCCGCGGTCACGGAGACAGGTTCACTCCCTCTCCGGAGGTGACTCCGGAGGCCCCCGCGTTGAATGTGACAAACGCCACATTCAGCGGAGCGGACCTGGTCGCCGAGGCCCGCGCCGCCGCAGATAGATGGGAGCTGGACGCGCGTGACCGCCTTCTGGTTGACATGCCGTTCGCCACACTGAACGGGGTTCTGACCGGCTTGCTCGCACCACTAGCCTCAGGGGCTTCCGTCATAATCCAACGAAACTTCGACGAAGCCGTTCTGGATCGACGGCTCACCGTGGAGCATGTGACGGTGGTCGCCGGCCCGCTGGGACCGAATGCCGCATCCGAGTCCCCTCGCCGGCTCGCCTGACCTACGCTCTCCTTGCCCTGCCCACCCAGGACCCCGCCCCGCGTCCCGGACCACGGAGCCGATGAACAGCAACCCGATGTACATGGAGTACGTCGACGACGCCGATCCGCAGCCGACGGCGCCGCGACGCGGCTGGCGCATCCTCGGCTGGGTCTGCGTGGGCCTGTCGGTGGTCATGGTGGCCGGCTCCCTCACCGCCTACGGCCTGTACCGCAAGGCGTTCGGGAACATCGCGCACGAGGACGTCAACGCCCAGCTCGGGCCGAACCGGCCGAAGAAGCTGAACAACGCGATGAACATCCTGCTCCTCGGGTCCGACACCCGTGAGGGCGCGAACGCCAAGTACGGCCGGTCGATGAAGAACGAGCCGCCCCGCTCGGACACGATGATCCTGCTGCACCTGTCCCCCGGCGGCGGCCAGGCGATGGGCATCAGCTTCCCGCGCGACCTGATGGTCCGGATGCCGTCCTGCAAGAGCCGCAAGGGCGCGCAGATCCCGCCCCAGTCCCGCGCGCAGATCAACTCGGCGTTCACCAACGGCGGCGCGACCTGCGTCATCAAGACGATCGAGAGCCTCTCCAACATCCGCGTCGACCACTTCATGCAGGTCGACTTCAACGGCTTCAAGTCCATCACGACCGCGGTCGGCGGCGTCCCGGTGTGCCTGCCGAAGGACGTCGACGACCCCAAGTCCAAGCTCAAGCTGAGCAAGGGCAAGCACGTCATCAAGGGCGAGCAGGCGCTCGCGTACGTGCGCGTCCGGCACGGCCTCGGGGACGGCTCCGACACCGACCGCATCAAGCGCCAGCAGAAGTTCATGGGCTCCCTCGCCAGCAAGGCGATGAGCGCGGGCGTGCTGAGCAACCCGCGCAAGATGCTCGCCCTGATGAACGCGGTGACCAAGTCGCTCACCACCGACAAGGAGCTGACGCCGCAGGTCATGATGGACATCGGCCGCGAGATGCAGGGGATGTCCTCCGGCAAGCTGCGGTTCGTGACCGTCCCGTCCGGGCCCGACCCGCTCGACACGAACCGGGTGGCGCTCACCCCCGCCGCGCAGCCGTTCTTCTCGGCCGTCCGCAACGACAAGACGGTGCCGAAGGAGCCCAAGCCGGGCAGCACGACCATCCCGCCGAGCCAGATCCGCGTGCGGGTCTACAACGGCAGCGGCATCGACGGCCAGGCCGGGCGCGTCGCCGACGACCTGGAGTCGCAGGGCTTCCAGGTCACGGTCGGCGGCAACGCGACCGCCGCGACGTCCGCGACCAAGGTGCTGTACGGTTCCGGGGCCGACCAGCAGGCCCAGTCGCTCGCCGCGCTCATCCCGAGCAAGCCCGCGCCGGCCGCGCGCACCCGCGGCGGGACGCCCGGCGTCGTCGACCTCGTCGTCGGCAGCGACTGGACGAACCTGAAGAGCGCCGGCGCCGGCATCCCCAAGCAGCAGGGCGAGATCCGGGCGAACGACGACATCTGCAAGGAGACCTAGACCGGGGGGCAGGCCATGACCTACACCACCGGGCCCTTCGGGGCCGAGACGGCACCGCTCACCGACCGCCCGCTCACCGCGGACCCCGGCGTCCCCGCTCCCGCCGGACCGCCGCTCGCCGAGGGCCCAGCCGGAGGACCGTCCACCGGCCCGTCCGCGGGTGAGGCGCCGCGGCCGCGCAAGGAGCGCGACCCGTACTTCGACAACGCCAAGTACTTCGCGATCCTGCTGGTGGTGGCGGGGCACTCGCTGGCCAACCTGCTGAACGTCCCGGTGGCCAAGGGCCTGTACATCTTCATCTACCTGTTCCACATGCCGCTGTTCATCGTGATCACCGGCTACTTCTCGCGGAACTGGACGTTCGCCGGCGGCAAGGCGCGCAAGCTCATCACCAACGTCGGCGTCCCGTACGTGGTGTTCGAGTTCGCCTACTCCATCTACGACTGGCTGGCCGGGCGCAACGAGCTGGAGATCAGCCTCCTGAACCCGTACTACCTGACGTGGTTCCTGCTCGCGCTGTTCATGTGGCGGCTGTCCACGCCCGTCTGGCAGCAGATCCGCTGGCCGCTCGCCGTCGCGGTCGGGTTCGCGCTGCTGTCGTACATGAGCGACCTCGGCGGGACGTTCGACATCCACCGGGTCATCGGGCTGCTGCCGTTCTACGTCCTCGGGCTCACGTTGAAGCCCGTGCACTTCGAGCTGCTGAAGAAGCCGGTCGCGCGGCCGATCGGCGCGGTGGTGCTGCTCGCCGGGCTCGGCGGCACGTACCTCGTCATGGACCACATGTCGCGCAACTGGATCTTCTGGAAGGACGCCCACTTCGAGCTCGGCGTCGGCAACTTCTACGGGACGCTGATGCGGCTCGCGATGTTCGCCGCCGCGACGGTGCTCGTCGCCGCGTTCCTCGCGCTGGTCCCGCGCCGCCGCCACTGGTTCACCAAGCTCGGCGCCTACACGCTGTACGCGTACTTGCTGCACGGGTTCGTCACCCGGCTGCTGAACTTCACGGGCTGGTGGCACGCCGACTGGATGCACACCATCCCCGGCGTCTTCGTCGTGATCTGCGGCGCGCTCGTCGTCGGGACGGCGCTGTGCTCCAAGCCGGTCGTCCGGACCATGAGTTGGGCGCTGGAGCCCAAGCTGACGTGGGTGTTCACCCCCCTGCGCCGTCCCGGCGCGTCACGCTGAGCGATGCGCCTCGGGCATCCGGCGGGCGGCACGCCCGCGCGGGCACTAGAGTCGCCATGCCTCCCCGTGAACGGCCGTTGAGCACCAAGTGAAGCTTTCGGAGACATGACGGACACCCTTCCCCCACCGCGGAGCACCGCCGCAGCGGGCACCGCCGAACTGGGCACCGCCGAGCCGGGCACCGCCGCCACCGGCGTCGTGCCGGGTACCGCGCCGGGCGTCGAGGCGGCGCAGGCGCCGCCGCCGGGCCCCGGCCCGCGGCGCCGCGACCCGTACTTCGACAACGTCAAGTTCTTCCTCATCCTGCTGGTCGTGGTCGGCCACGTCTGGGAGGTGTTCCGCACCCGCAGCCTCGCGGCGGACGCGGCCTACAGCGTGGTCTACGGGTTCCACATGCCGGTGTTCGTGTTCGTCTCGGGCTACTTCTCCCGCGGCTTCATGCGCTCGACCGACAAATTCCGCGTCATTTTCCCGATGCTGATCGTGCCGTTCGCGATTTTCAACGTCCTTTACCGTTTGCAGCTCGTCTGGCTGAACGGAAATGACTTCCGGCTGCACGAGATTTTCCGTCCCCAATTCCTGATGTGGTTCCTGGTGGCCCTCGTGCTGTGGCGGCTGAGCGCGCCGCTGTGGTCGCACCTGCGGTACCCGGTCGCGGTGTCGGTCGCGTTGTGCCTGGTCGCGGGGAGCTGGAGCTTCAACTCCGACTCGACGCTGTGCCGGACGGCGGCGCTGCTGCCGTTCTTCGTGCTCGGGCTGACCGCCCCGCCGGAGCGGGTCGCGGCGCTGCGCAGCCGCCCGTGGACGCGCTACGCCGGGGCCGCGCTGCTGGTCATCGCGCTGCCGGTGGCCTACGTCTGGCAGCGCGGGGACGTCGTCCCGAAGATCGAGCACGGCGTCCTGCTGTGGAACCGGGGCTACGAGCGCATGGGATTCGGGGCGCTGGAGGGCATGGGGTACCGGCTGCTGGCGCTGGCGCTGGCGGTCGTGCTGGGCGCGGCGTTCCTCGCGGCCGTGCCGCGCGGACGCGCCTGGTACACCGAGCTCGGCACCCGGACGATGTACGTCTACCTGCTGCACGGCCTCATCGTGAAGGGCCTCGACTACGGCGGCGTCCTCGACGCGGACTTCTACCGCACGCCGCTCGGCCTCGTCGCCGTCACGGTCGGGGCTCTCGCGCTCGGCACGGCGCTCGCCACCGTCCCGGTACAGCGGCTCACCCGGAGGGTCGTCGAACCCGACGGCCGCTGGCTGCTCAGGCCCGCGCATCGCCGCACATAAGATTTCCTAGCATCTGCGGGTATAGTCCTGATTCACCGAGCAGTCGATTGGTCAACGCGTGAGCAGTGATTACGGCATCTCCTTGAGCATCATCGTCCCCGCGCACAAAGTGCAGGGGTACATCCGCCAATGCCTGGATTCGATCCTCGACCCGGACCTCCCGAACCTTGAGGTCATCGCGATCGACGACGCGTCCCCGGACGGCTGCGGAGAGATCCTCGACGAGTTCGCCGAAAGAGACTCCCGCGTCCGGGTGCGGCACCTCACCGAGAACGTCGGGCTCGGCCACGCCCGCAACATCGGCCTCGACATGGCGACCGGCGACTACGTCTGGTTCTTCGACAGCGACGACTACGCGACCGAGGGCGCCGTCCGCGCGGTCCTCGACCGGCTGGACGAGACCCGCCCCGACGTGCTGATGTTCGACTACGCCCGCTCGTACTGGAACGGCAAGGTCAAGCGCAGCATCATCAACCACCTGTTCCGGGAGCCGCCCGCGCCGGACGTGTTCACGCTCGCCGACCGTCCGAGCCTGCTGGAGATGTTCACCTCGATCTGGAACCGGGCGATCCGCCGCGAGTTCATGGTCGAGCACGGGCTGCGCTTCAACAGCGGCTACTACGAGGACGTCAGCATCACCTACCCCGTCCTGATGGCGGCGGAGCGGGTCAGCTTCCTCGACCGGGTCTGCTACGTCTACCGGCAGCGCCGCCGCGGCGCGATCACGAAGACGGCGAGCGCCAAGCACTTCGACGCGTTCGACCAGTACGACCGCATCTTCGCGTTCATGGACGCGCTCGGCCCGGAGATGGACCAGTTCCGCCCGCTGATGTTCGACCGGACGATCTGGCACCTCCTCGTCATCATCGAGCGCGCCGACCGCGTCTACCCGTCGGAGAAGCAGCGCTTCTTCGCGGAGATGTCCAAGACCTACAACCGGTACAAGCCGCCGGGGCACGTCCCGCCGGACGACGACGCCCGCCTCGCCGACAAGCACCGGGCGATCGAGCGGAACGACTTCAAGGCGTGGGAGCGGCTCGCCTCGCCCCGGTTCACGGCCAAGGCGAAGAAGAGCGGCCGCAAGGTCCGCAAGCTCCAGCGGCAGGGCGTCGTCCGGTCCAAGCAGCTCGCGAAGGACCGCTACTACCAGCTCCGCCGCCGGCTGCCCGTCGAGGAGGACCTCGCCGTCTTCGCCGCGTACTGGTACCGCGGGTACGCCTGCAACCCGGCCGCGATCTACGAGAAGGTCCGGGAGCTGGCCCCGCACATCCGCTGCGTGTGGATCGTGAAGCCGGGCGGGCGCAAGGCGATGCCGGAGGGCGTCGACTACGTGGTGTCCGGCTCCGCCGAGTACTACCGGACGATCGCCGCCGCGAAGTACTTCGTCAACAACGTCAACTTCCCCGACCACCTCGTGAAGCGGCCGGGGCAGGTGCATCTGGAGACGCAGCACGGCACGCCGCTGAAGAAGATGGGCCTCGACCAGATGGAGTATCCGGTCGGCGCCAACGACATGGACTTCAAGGCCCTGATCGAGCGCTCCGACCGGTGGGACTTCCTCGTCTCGTCCAACCCGCTGTCCAGCGAGGCGTGGGAGCGCGGCTTCCCGTGCCACTACGAGATGCTGGAGATCGGGTACCCGCGCAACGACCGGCTGGTCCGCGCCACCGAGGAGGAGCGGGCCCGGCTGCGCGACGAGCTGGGCCTCGCGGAGGGCACGACCGCCGTCCTGTACGCGCCGACGCACCGCGACTACCAGCGCCACTACTCCCCGATGTTCGACATCGGCCGCGTGATGAGCCAGCTCGGCGACGACCACGTCCTGCTGCTGCGGGCGCACTACTACTACAAGCTCAAGGACATGGCCGCCGACATGGGCTGGCCCGAGGACCGCGTCATCGACGTGTCGGCGCACCCGTCGGTCGAGGAGCTCGCGATCGCCTCGGACGCCCTGCTCACCGACTACTCGTCGGTGATGTTCGACTACGCCAACCTCGGCAAGCCGATCGTGATCTACGCGAACGACTGGGAGACCTACAAGCTCACCCGGGGCGTGAACTTCGACCTCCCCGAGTTCCCGCCGGGCGTCATCGCCTACAACGAGGCCGAGCTGGTCGACGCGTTCGTGTCCCGGGCGCCGTGGAGCGACGCGGCGACGAAGAACCTGGAGGCGTTCCGCGCCCGGTTCTGCCCGTGGGACGACGGGAACGCGGCCGAGCGCGCCGTGCGCCGCGTGTTCCTCGGGGAGAAGATCGCGAACCCGCCGCAATAGCGGCCAACGGACCACGGGGCGCAGCTCCCCGCAGTAACATCCGGTCAAGATCGGCAACTTCTGGACGAGGGCCCTCCCAGGTCCCGCCGCACCCGGCCGCACGGCGCCCGCCCCACCACGTCGGCCGCGCCGTCCCCGGGGTCCGGTCCGGGGCGCCGGGTGGTCCCCGCAGGGAAGCCGTCCGGCACGTCGCCGGTCCGGCCGAGTATCGAAGGAGTGGGTCGGTTGTCCGCCAGCAGGATCAGCGTCGTCGTGCTCTCGCACGGCGCCGGGGAGCGTCTCGCCGACGCCCTCGAGTCCATCGCGGCCCAGACGTTCCGCGACCTTGAGGTCCTGGTCGTGGACGACGGCACCGGCACCGCCGCGCAGGCGGCGCTGCCCGACGACCGGTTCCGGCTCGTCCGGCGCGGGGCGCCGAGCCGCGGCGCTGCCCGCAACCTCGGCGTCGCGGAGAGCACCGGCGAGTTCCTGCTGTTCAACGACGACGGCAACCCGATGCCGCCGGACGCGGTCGCCTCGCTCGTCACCGCGCTGGAGGCGTCCGGCTCCGACCTCGCCGTCGGCCCGGACGCGACCCGCAAGTGGACGGGCCAGGTGTCGGAGTGGAAGCCGCGCGGCACCGCCCCCGCCCCGGCGGCGGGCACCGACCTGCGCCGCGCCCCCGAACTGCTGAACGACCGCCGGATCGGCGGGGCGCTGCTGCGCCGCTCGTTCTGGGACGCGGCCGCGCTGGAGTTCCCCGACGTCAACCACTACGACGACCTCCCGGTGAAGGTGCGGGCGCTGCACCTCGCGAAGGCCGTGGACGTGGTGCCGGACGTCGTCCTGCACCGCCGCGCCGCGCGCTGGCCGCTGACGAGCGAGCTCCAGGAGATCGCGGACGGCTTCGGCGCCGCGAACCTCGTGACGACGTGGGTCGCCGAGCGCGGCGACGTGAAGGAGCTGCGGCGGTTGCAGCTCGCGCTCGTCTCGACCGAGCTGCGGATGTTCCTGGACGTCCTGCCCGACCTGTCCGGCGAGGAGCGGGAGCAGGTCGTCGCGCAGGCCGCCGCGTACGCCAAGGGCGTGTCGCCGAAGGTGTTCGGGGAGACGGCCGCGCTGACCCGGCTGAAGTGGCACCTGGCGGAGTCGGGCCACACGATGGAGCTGGTGAAGGTCGTCCGGTACGAGCGGGGCAAGTCGTCGCCGTCGATCGTCCGCGACCCGGTGCGCCGCTACGTCGTCTACCCGTACTGGAAGGACAGCAAGCTCGACGTTCCGCGCGAGGTGTACCGGGCGCGCGACGAGGTCAAGATGCGCGGCCGGGCGCATGCGGTGCGCTGGGACGGCGACCGCCTCGTCGTCACCGGCGAGGCCTACATCAACTCGGTCAGCTCGCGCCGCCGCTGGACGTCGATCAAGACGGTGACGCTGCGCAACGGCCGCCGCAAGATCGTCACCAAGGCGCGGCAGACGCCGAAGCCGGGCAAGTCGTCCGGCGGCTGGACGGGCTTCGAGTTCGCCTTGGAGGCGGCCAAGCTCAAGGAGCGCGGCGGCTGGGCCGAGGGCGTCTGGGAGGTGCACGCCTCGGTGCTCAACTCGGGCGTGTTCCGGCAGGGCCCGGTCCGCGGCGGCGGCTCCGGCACGGGCGCGCACCCGCCGTACCGGTACGTGGCCGACGACGTGCGGATCGTCCCGAAGGTCGTGGACGAGCGCCTGGTCGTCGAGGTGGAGCGCGTCAAAGCGAAGGCGACGGCGCTGACCTGGGACGACGACACCCTGCTCGTGGAGGTCGAGTCGTCCGACAAGCCGCCCGCGGAGGTCGAGCTGACGCTCGGCGACGCGCGGGTTCCGGTGCCCGTGACGGCCCGGTCCGGCGGCTGGACGGCCCGCGTCGACCCGGCCGCGCTCGACGCGGAGATCAACCCCGACTCGATCGACGACACCCGCGACTGGACGCTGTCCGCGGACGGCAGGCAGCTCGTCCTCGCCGAGGGCGTCGAGGAGGCGCGCCGCACGTTCGGCGCGCTGGAGGTCAGCACCGGCCGCGACCCGAGCGGGTACGTGCGGGTGCGGCGGACGACGACGCGCCTGTCGGTGGAGAGCTGCGTGTGGCGTCCGGACGGGACGCTGTCGCTGTCGGCGACGCACCCGGCGCACTCGGCCGGGCAGATCGTGGTGCGCAGCCGGGGCCGCCGCAAGGAGTACGCGTTCGACCTCGTCCAGGACGACTCCGGCACGCTGCGGGCGGACGTCCCGGCGGCGGCGGTGCCGGGCGTCGCGGGCGTGCTGCCGCTGCGTCCCGGCCGCTGGGACCTGCTGTTCCGGCCGCCCGGCGAGGGCGAGCGGGCGCTGACCGTCCGGCTGACCGAGGCGGCGCAGCGCGCGCTGCCCGGCCCGCTCGAGGTGGCCCGGCGCGGCTACGAGCTGGAGGCCAAGGACGGGCGGCTCGTCGTCTCCGTCACCGGGGACGTGTCGAGCGAGGAGAAGAGCGCGGGCGCGAAGTACCGGGAGGAGGCGCGCCGCCGGGTCGCCCGCGACGGGCTCCGCGACGCGGTCCTGTTCTCCTGCTTCAACGGGCGGCAGTTCTCCGACAGCCCGAAGGCGATCCACGAGGAGCTGCTGCGCCGCGGCGCCGACCTCGAACAGCTCTGGGTCGTCAACGACGCGCAGGCCGAGCTGCCGGACACGCTGAACGCCGTCCGGCTGAACGGCAAGGAGTGGCAGGAGGCGGTGACGACGTCGAAGTACATCGTCACGAACCACCGGCTCGGCGACTGGTTCCAGCGGAACCCCGACCAGGTCGTCCTCCAGACGTGGCACGGCACGCCGCTGAAGAAGATCGGCCGGGACGTCAAGGAGGTCCACTTCGCGTACGCGCCGGGGATGAAGTCCGCGCTCCAGAGCAAGGACAAGCCGACCGGCCCGGCGGTGCCGGAGTGGAGCCACCTGCTGTCGCCGAACCCGTTCAGCACGGAGATCTTCCGCCGCGCGTTCGCGTTCAAGGGCGAGATGCTGGAGGTCGGGTACCCGCGCAACGACCTGCTGCACAGCCCGGACGCCGACGAGGTGGCCCGGTCGGTGCGGCGGCGGCTCGGCATCCCGGAGGGCAAGCGGGTCATCCTGTACGCGCCGACCTGGCGGGACGACCAGTACTACAGCCGGGGCCGCTACAAGCACGACATGCGCCTCGACCTCGACCGCGCGCGGGACGCGCTGGGCGACGACCACGTGCTGCTGGTCCGGCTGCACAGCAACGTGGTGGACGGCGTCCCCGAGGACCCGGACGGCTTCGTCCGCGACCTGTCGCTGTACCCGGACATCACCGAGCTCTACCTGATCTCCGACCTCATGGTGAGCGACTACTCGTCCGTGATGTTCGACTACGCGAACACGCGGCGGCCGATGCTGTTCTTCACCTACGACCTCGCCGACTACCGGGACCGGCTGCGCGGCTTCTACTTCGACTTCGAGGCCGAGGCGCCGGGGCCGCTGGTGGAGACGTCCGACGAGCTGATCGAGGCGATCCGAAACGTCGAGGACGCGACCGCCGGGCACAAGGACCGCTACGCCGGGTTCGTGGACCGGTTCTGCCCGCTGGACGACGGCCACGCCGCGGCCCGCACCGTCGACCGCGTCTTCGGCCCGTCCGTCTGAGCGGTCCGTCCGTCCGAGCGGTCCGTCCGAGCGAGCAGAGCCGCGCCGCGCGGGCGCCGAAACCTCCCGGCCGACTGAGGCCACCGGGGCGGTTACGGCACCCGAGCGGTGTGGTGCCGTTGATAAACTTTGCGCCTGGAATGCGTGGTTTTTGGGGGAAAGGCACGGTCCCTTGGACGCGGTGGCGAACCATTGCAGGGTCGGCGTCGACGACCACCTGCACATCCGCTGGCAGGCTCCGGTAACCGACGGTGACCGCGTCGTCCTGCGGAAGGGCGCGTCCCCCGGCACCCGGGTGGAGACCGTCCGCGGCGACCGGCGCTCGGTGAGGCTGCCGCTCGCCGGGCTCGCGCCCGGCAAGTGGGAGGTCCGGGTCGAGTCGCGCGGCATCGACCGCCCGCTGCTGACGGACGACCCCGGCTTCTCCTTCGACGAGCTGCGCGACTACGCCGCCGGCGCCCGCGACCGGACGGTCCGGGTCGTCCGCGCGGCGGACGGGGTCGTCCGCCTCGTCGTCCGCGAGGTCACCCCGCACGCCGAGGTCGAGATCGTCGACCCGCGCGACGGCGAGATCAGGTTCGAGGGACGGCTCGCCTACGCGGGCCCGCGCCCCGGCGCGGACGCCCGGCTCGTCGCCGTCGCCCGCGACACCGAGGTCACGCTGACCTGGGACGCGCGGCTCGACGGCATCGACTACCGCGCCGCCCTCCCGGTGGACGACCTCGCCGCGCGGGAGCCCGCGCTCTGGGACCTCTGGCTCGACGTCGGTGCGGTGGGCGCCGGCACAGGGGACGCGCCCGACGTGCACGCCCGGCTGGCGTCCCGGCTCGATGACGCGACCGGCAAGCGCGGCAAGCTGTCCTATCCCCGGCAGCTCGTGGTGTCCGGTGAACGGGAGCTGGCCGTCCGGCCGTACTACACGCCGTGGGACAACCTGTCGGTCGCCTGCCGCCCGACAGGGGACGGCGCCCAGTGAGGATCACCTTCCTGCTGCTCGACGCCTTCACGATCGACGGCACGGTGCGCAGCACCTTCACCCTCGCGGACGAGCTGTCCCTCCGCCACGACGTCGACATCGTCAGCGTCCTGCGGGACGGGGACCGTCCGGTGTTCCCGCTGTCCGACCGGGTCGAGCTGCGCTCCCTGGTCGACCTGCGCCCGGACGCGAAGGTTTCATGGCCGAACACGGCGCGCGCCGAGCGGCTGATGCCGGAGCCGTCCGCGCTCGTCCACCCGGAGGAGCGCTGCTACGACAAGTTCTCCGCGTGGACGGACGACCGGATCACCCGGTTCCTGCGCCGTCCGCACACGGACGTGCTGGTCACCACCCGCGCGGGGCTGAACATCGCGGCGGCGCGGTCCGTCCCGCGCCGGGTCACCGTGATCGGGCAGGAGCACCTCCAGCTCGGCATCCACGCGGACGGGATCCGCGCGGAGATCGAGGAGTGGTACCCGAAGCTCGACGCCCTCACCAGCCTCACCAACGCCGACCGCGCCGACTACGAGGCCCTGCTCCCGGACGGGACCTGCCCCGTCTACACGATCGGGAACGGTCTACCCCGCAGGCTCTACCCGCTGTCCCGGCAGGACAACAGGCTCGTCGTCGCCGCCGGGCGGATGGTCTGGATCAAGGGCTACGACCTGCTGATCGGCGCGTTCGCGAAGGTCGTGGAGAAGCACCCGGAGTGGCGGCTGCGGATCTACGGGCAGGGCGTCCGGCACGACGAGCTGCTCCGCAAGGCGACCCGGCTCGGGCTGCACAACAACGTCCTGCTGATGGAGCCGACCGACGACATGGAGGGCGAGCTGGCGAAGGCGTCGATCCTCGCGATGTCGTCGCGGGCCGAGCCGTTCGGCATGACGATCATCGAGGCGTTCGCGTGCGGGCTGCCGGTCGTCGGGTTCGACTGCCCGCGCGGCCCCCGCGAGATCGTCACCGAGGGCCACGACGGGATGCTCGTCCCGGCGGAGGACGTCGACGCGCTCGCCGAGACGCTGATCCGGGTGATCGACGACGAGGAGCTGCGGCACCGGATGGCCGCGAACGCCCGCGCGTCCGCGGAGCGGTTCGGCATCGGCGGGGTGGCGGAGCAGTGGGAGCGCATGATCGCCCAGCTGCGGCGACGGCCCCGCCGCGACAGCGGACGCCGCTAGCACCCCCCGCCCAACCCCGTCTGAAGGCACGGTCACGAGTCGGAGACAATGCCCGGATCATGTTCCGGACAGCCGATACCATCGGGACCGCTTCCGACCGACGAGAGGACCATCCATGGCGAATTTCACGCTCGACGACGTTCGGCAACGGACGTACAAGGCGCGTGACGCCTGGTGGACCGTCCTCCTCGTGGACCCGCTCGCGTCCCGGCTGGTGAGGTTCACCGCCAACCGGACGCGGATCACGCCGAACCAGCTCACCGTCGGCGCGCTGATCCTCGGGCTCGCGGCGGGCGGCTGCTTCGCGGTGGCGTCCTGGCCGTGGCTGCTCGCGGGCGCGCTGCTGTACCACCTGTCGTTCACCCTCGACTGCATGGACGGCAAGATCGCCCGGTTGAAGGGCACCGGCTCGGTGTTCGGCGCGTGGCTCGACTACATCTTCGACCGCGTCCGCGTCCTCGCCTGCGCGATCGCGCTGATGGGCGGCCAGTACCACGCCACCCACAACACGGCCTACATCTGGACGGCGCTCGCCGTCGTCTTCCTCGACATGCTCCGCTACATGGACGCCCTGGAGATCTACAAGGTGCGCTCGCAGATGCGCGCCACCCTCCAGGCCGCCCGGCACGAGGCCGACTCGCTGGAGCTCGCCGCGCAGCGCGCCAACGGCGAGGCCGTCGACGAGGACCTCCTGTCCGCCGCCGGCGCCATCGCCGACGACCCCGAGGCCGACATGGAGAACCGCGTCGTCGGCGACGACCCCGCCAACGCCGCCCTCCAGCAGGGCTTCAACGAGCGGTTCCCCTGGTACGCGCGGATCCGCCCGTTCCTCACCGCGACCCGCGTCCGCCCGCACCTGATCAGCGGGATCGAGTTCCAGATGGGCGTGTTCATCGTCGCGCCGATCGCCGCCGCGATCATCTCCGGGGCGATCATCCCGGTCGTGATCCTGAGCGCCGCCGGGATGCTCGCCTTCGAGCTGATCATCATCTACAAGTTCTGGCTGTCCACCCGCGACTACAGCCGCACCATGACGAAGCTCGACGCGCGCATCGCCACCCACCGCACCGAGCCCGCCGCCGCCCCCGAGTACCAGCAGACGGGCGCCGCCACCAGCACCGGCTGACCCGCGCTCAGGTTGTGCTCAGCAGGTCCGTCCAGCGGGCGCAGACCTCGGCGAGGCCGTAGGCGGACGTGACCTGCGTGCGGGCGAGCCGCCGCTCGTCCTCCCAGCGGCCCTCGGCGACGGTCGCGGCGATCGCCGCCGCCATGTCGAACGGCGTCTCGTGGATCCACCGGCCGTCGTAGATCGTCTCGGCGCCCGGCCAGGGCAGCAGCGCGGGCACCGCGCCCGCCGCCATGCCCTCGGCCGGGGCCAGGTGGAAGCTCTCGTCGTCGCTCGTCGACAGGACGAACCCGATGCGGCGCAGCCACGCGGCCACGTCCCGTCCGTAGGAGTCGAAGACGACGCCGCCGGAGAGGAGCGGGGAACGGCGGATGCGGCGGAAGACCTTCTCGTAGTGCGCCCGCTCGTCGTCCTTCTGCCAGATCCACCAGTATTCCCAGGGCAGTTTCGACTTGACGAAGAGGGTGAACCGCGGGTCGTCGCGGCGGAGCTCCTCCAGGACGTCCAGGGCCAGGTCGAGCCGTTTCCGGGACGGCGCGATGCCGATCATCCCGAGGTGGTGCTCGGCGCCGGGGAGCTTCGCGCGGTCGAGCTGCGCGTCGTCCACCCAGTTCGGGACGGTGACGACCTTGTTCGCGGGCCACCCGGTGATCTCGCGGGTCAGTTCGTTGTAGTGCGGGCTGACGCAGACGACGTCGTCGACGGTGTCGATGTCGAGGCTCTTCGGCCATCCGGCGTAGAGCTCGAAGCGGTGCAGCCGGACGACGAGCCGCTGCCCGGGGCGCTTCCGCTGGGAGTACCAGAGCGCGTTCGGCCCGCACCATTCGCAGACGACGACGTCCGCCCAGTCGGCCAGTTCCTGGCTGCGCCTCTCGTCGTGCGCCTTCAACGCCGACCAATGGTCGACCCGGACCTCCATGTCCGGGCGCGAGCGCAGGTAGTCGAGCAGCGCCGTGAAGAACTTCAGGTCGTGTCCCGCGACGCCCACCCGCAGCGGACGGTCCTTGACCGAAAGGACCCGCTGGGAGGGCTCCGGGAATGCCTGCGCGAGAGCGGCGCGGAGGCGTCCGGCGGCGGCCTCCAGCGTGAACTCCGCGGCGGCGGCGCGGCAGCGCTCGACCGCGAGGGTGAACACGTCGGAGTTCTTGCCGATGAGCGTCAGCGCGTCGAGGACGTCGTCCTCGGTCGCGGCGAACAGCGGGTAGTCGGCGCCGAGCAGCCGCTCGTGCATGGGCGTCCGGTTGAGGACGACGGGGACGCCCAGCGTCCCGCACTCCAGCACCTTCGTGGACAGTTCGAGGCTCGCGTCCATGGACGCGTCCCGCCACGACAGGCCCACGTCGCAGGCGGCGGTGAGCCGCATCGCCTCGGCGCGCGGATGCCCGCCGTGCCAGACGACGCCCTGCCCGCTCTCCAGCGCGGTCCGCATCCGGGTCGCGAACGCCGGGTCGTCCGGATCGTTGTGGATCTTGTCGCCGATCATGTGCAGCTCGGCGTCCACCCCGCGGATGGACAGCAGCCGCGGCAGCGACGTCATCTCGTAGGTGTTCCAGCGCGGCGCGAACTTGCCGCTGTAGGCGAGCCGCAGCTCACGGCGGTCGGGCGGGCCGTCCGGACGGGGTTCGAGACCGTCCGGGAGCACCACGACCGGCGGGAACAGGACGCTCTTCCCGGCCGTCGCGGGCACCGCGCCCTCCAGGAACCCGCGCAGCTCCTCGGTCTGGCAGAGCAGCACGCGGGACGCGTCCGCGATCCGCCGCAGTTCGGCCTTCGCCGACGCGGGGAACTCGGCGGCCGACTGCGGGACGTCGGTGAGGTACGTCCAGAGGCGTCCGGCGAGCGAGCTGCCCGAAAGGTTGCCCGCGACCCGGCGTCCCCGGATCACGACGAGGTCGTACGGCTCCGCCTCGGCGTCGATCCGGGTGAGCATGACGGCGGCCTGCCGCGCGGGCATCGCGGCGTCGCCCTCGAACAGCCCCTCCTCGTGCGGGCTGCGGACGGTGACGCCGGGCAGGGCGCGGAGCGGGTCCACGAGGCGCCCGGTCCGGACCGGCGCCTTGAGGACCAGGGTCACCTCGCAGCCGGCGCGGGCGAGGGCCTGGACCATGCCCTGAGCCCAGATCGCGGAGCCGTCGATGATGTTGAGATCGACGTCGCCGTAGACGAGGGCGCGTGGTCGCAAGGTGTTTCCTTTCAACGAGCGGGTTCCAAGAGCCCCGCGAAACGGCTGGCAGCGGTGACGGGGTCCGTCACGGTCGCGTCCCAGCTCAGGCAGGCGAGCGTGGCGGGCGCGGGCGGCCCCTCCCGGGGGGCCCACAGCACGAGCGGGAGCGAGCGGGCGGCGGCGATCCGGCGGATCTCGTGGAGCGCGAGGTCCCGGTCGTACATGCCGGGGACGCCCAGGTACGCCCACGCCCCGCCGGGCTCCCCGGCCGCCGCGTCCACGACGAGCATGTCCACGTCGGCGGACTGGAGCGCGATCGCGGCGTCGTGCGGGTAGAGCGGGACGACCTTCGCCTGCTCCCCGAGCAGCGCCGCCGTCCGGCCGCCGAGCACGCCCGCGATGATCATCCGGTCGCAGGGCCCGGCGACGAGGAGCCGGTTCTCCGGCCGGTCGACGCGGTCCACCGGGACGCCCTGGTTCCCCGCCGACGCGGGCGCCGACACGGGCGCGTTCCGCTTGCGCCAGAGCCGGTACAGGTCCTTCGGCAGCCGCTTGCCGCGCTTGGGGTTGCGCGCCGCGCCCGCGACGAGGCGCCCGAACTGCACGGCGGTCGACGCCTCCAGCGCGGCGAGCCGCCGCTCCAGCTCGGCGAGCCGCTCCTCGCGCTCGCGCAGCCGCGCCCGCAGCCGGCCGAGCTGCTGGTACGCCTTCGCGTTCCGGCTGTCCTCACTCACCCAGGTACTCCATGATCACTTCTGCGATGCGGGGACCGGCGTGGCCGTCCCACAGCGGCGGTTTCCGCTCCCCCGCCCGCGCGCCCGACTCCAGGACCTTGCGCACTTCCGGCACGACCTCCTCGAACGTCACCAGCCGGTTCGTGCCGTGCGTGATGGTGATGGGCCGCTCGGTGTTCGGCCGGACGGTCAGGCACGGCACGCCGAGGATCGTCGTCTCCTCCTGGAGTCCCCCCGAGTCCGTGACGACCGCCGCCGCGCCCCGCACGGCCGCGATGAAGTCGATGTACCCGAGCGGATCGAGAATGTGCACGCGGTCGTGCGCGTCCAGCCCGGCGGCGAGCAGGTTCGCCCTGCCGCGCGGGTGCACCGGGATCACCAGGTCGGCGAGGTCGGCCACGCCGTGCAGGTGCCGGACGAGCGCCGCCGCCGTGTCCGGCTCGTCCACGTTCGCCGGACGGTGCATCGTCGCGAGGACGTACCGCTCCGGCAGCCCGTGCTCCGCCCGCACCCGCTCGGTGTCGAAGGCGTCGAGGTTCGCGAGCAGCGTGTCGATCATCGGGTTGCCGACGAAGTGCGCGCGCGACACCGGGACGCCCTCGTCCGCCAGGTGCCCGACCGCCTCCGGGCTCGTGACGAGGCAGAGCGCGGAGAGCTGGTCGGTGAGGCGGCGGTTGACCTCCTCGGGCATCGTCATGTCGAAGCTGCGCAGCCCGGCCTCCACGTGGGCCACCGGGATGTGCAGCTTGGCCGCGACCAGCGCGGCGGCGATCGTCGAGTTCACGTCGCCGTACACGATGACGAGGGCGGGTGAACGCCCGATGAACTCCCGCTCAAGGCCGATCATGAGCGCGGCGGTCTGCTCGGCGTGCCCGCCGGAGCCGACGCCGAGGTTCACGTCCGGCTCCGGCAGGCCCAGCTCGTCGAAGAAGATCTCCGACATCCGGGCGTCGTAGTGCTGGCCGGTGTGGACCACGGCCTGCTCGGCGCCCGCCGCCCGCAGCGCGCCGATCACCGGCGCCGCCTTGACGAAGTTCGGCCGCGCCCCGAGGACGTGCACGATGGGTCCCAACACAATTTCCCTTCTGTTCATCGGGGTTGCCTACGCTCGCCCGCCGTGCCCACAAAAAAGCCCGTCTACCTGGCCGGACTCGCCTGGCGGCAGCTCCGGGACGATCCCGGCAGAGCCGCCCGACTGGCCGTCCGGCTGCTGGCCCGCGCGCCGTTCGGCCGCCGGCTGCGCACGTCCGGGCTCGCCGTCCCGAAGCCGCGGGACGTCCGGCGCGAGACCGCCGACCTGCGCCGCCTGCTGGAGCACGCGCCGTCCGCCCCGGTCCGTGAGCGGGCGTCGGCGCGGCCCGTCGAAGGCGTCCTGCAGTTCGTGACCAACGCTCTGCCCTGCACGAACGCGGGTTACACCGTCCGGACCCACCGGATCGCGCTCGCCCAGCACGCCATGGGCTTCGACCCGCACGTGGTGACGCGGCTCGGATATCCGCTGAACCAGGGCGTCGGCGACGCGCGGCCGCGCGTCGAGGTCGACGGGCTCGCCTACCACCGGCTGCTGCCGCGGTGGCCCGCCGCCGACCCGCTGCGGGCCGTCGCGAAGAGCGCCGACCTCGCCGGGCCGCTGGTCGAGGAGCTGCGGCCGTCCGTCCTGCACGCGGTCAGCAACCACCTGAACGCGGCGGTGGCGCTGGAGCTCGGCCGCCGCCACGGGCTGCCCGTGGTCTACGAGGTGCGCGGCTTCCTGGAGGATTCCTGGCTGTCCCGCGACCCGGCGCACAGCGAGTCCGACGACTTCTACCGGCTGACCCGGGAGCTGGAGACCCGCCGCATGACCGAGGCGGACGCGGTCGTGACGCTCGGCGAGGCGATGCGGGCGGAGATCGCGTCCCGCGGCGTCCCGATGGAGAAGATCTTCACCGTCCCGAACGGGGTGGACGAGGCGTTCCTCGAACCGCTGCCGGACCCGGGCGGCCTGCGCGCCCGGCTCGGCATCCGCGACGACGCCACCGTCGTCGGGCTCACGTCGTCGTTCTACGGCTACGAGGGCATCGACACGCTGATCGACGCCGCGGCGCTGCTGCGCGATAAGGGTGCGCCCGTAACCCTGCTGCTCGTGGGCGACGGCCCGGAGCGCGGCGCGCTCGAACGGCGCGCCGCCGGGCACGGCGTTCACGCCGTGTTCACCGGGCGGGTGCCGATGGAGTCCGTTCGCCGATTCCACGCCGTCCTCGATGTTTTCGCGGTTCCGCGTCGCGCGGACCGGGTGTGCCAACTGGTGACGCCTCTGAAGCCGATCGAGGCGATGGCAGGGGGAATCCCCGTCATAGCCAGTGATGTCAGGGCACTTCGCGAAATCGTGGAACCGGGCGTGACCGGCGAGTTAACAGTTCCGGAAGACCCGGAAGCATGGGCGAATTGTCTGGAAGACCTGGCTTACAGTCCGGAAAGAAGGCAGAAAATCGGGCGGTCGGCCCGGGAATGGGTCCGCGCGGAACGCACTTGGCGGGCCGTCGCGGAGCGATATCGGGCCGCTTACGCCATCACATAAATCGCTGCGAAGGGAGCCACCGGCGTGGATCTGGTGGTCATCGGACTCGGCTACGTGGGACTGCCGCTCGTGCGCGAGGCGAGCCGGGCGGGCCTTCGGGTCGCCGGGCTCGACCGCGACGCGCGCGTGGTCGCCGGGCTCAAGGCCGGACTGTCGCACATCGACGACGTCTCGCCCGCCGAGATCGAGGAGATGCTGGAGGCCGGGTTCGTCCCGAGCCTCCAGGAGGACGTCCTGGACGGCGCCCGCACCGTGGTGATCTGCGTGCCGACGCCGCTGTCCCCGGAAGGCGGACCCGACCTCACCGCGGTGCGCGGCGCGTCCGAGACGGTCGCCCGGCACCTGGAGCCGGGGACGCTCGTGGTGCTGGAGTCGACCACCTACCCGGGCACGACGGAGGAGGTCGTCCGGCCGATCCTGGAGTCGTCCGGGCTGGTCGCCGGGGAGGAGTTCCACCTGGCGTTCTCGCCGGAGCGGATCGACCCGGGCAACCCGGTCTACGGCGTGCGCAACACGCCGAAGATCGTCGGCGGGCTCGAACCGTGCTGCGCGTCGGCCGCGTCGGCGTTCTACGGCAAGTTCGTCGAGCGGGTCGTGGAGGCCAAGGGCACCCGCGAGGCCGAGATGGCGAAGCTCCTGGAGAACACCTACCGGCACGTCAACATCGCGCTGGTCAACGAGATGGCCGTGTTCTGCAACGAGCTCGGCATCGACCTGTGGGACGCGATCGACTGCGCCGCCACCAAGCCGTTCGGGTTCCAGGCGTTCCGCCCGGGGCCGGGCGTCGGCGGGCACTGCATCCCGATCGACCCGAACTACCTGTCGTACAAGGTCCGGTCGCTGGGCTACCCGTTCCGGTTCGTGGAGCTGGCCCAGGAGATCAACGACCGGATGCCGCGGTACGTCGCGGAACGCGCGCAACAGCTCCTCAACCGGGAGGGACGCGCGCTCAAGGACGCGAAGGTCCTGCTCCTCGGCGTCACCTACAAGGCCGACATCGCCGACCAGCGCGAGTCGCCCGCCCGTCCGGTGGCGCGGCGGCTGGCGAGGCTCGGCGCCGACCTGTCGTTCCACGACCCGTTCGTCACGTCCTGGGACGTGGACGGGGAGGCCGTCCGGAACGCGGGCGCCGACCTGCCCGCCGCGCTGGCCGCCGCGGACCTCGCGATCGTGCTGGCCGGGCACGCGGCCTACGACCCGGAGACGCTGACGCGGCACGCGCGGCTGCTGTTCGACACCCGCGGCCGGACGCGGGACGCCCAGACCGACGCCGTCGAGTTGCTCTAGCCGGTGGCGGCCCCGGTTCCCGGCGGTCCTCCTAGCACGGGGGGTCCAATCGCCCGGCGTCGTCCACGCCATGGACGACGGGAATTCATCGGCGATTTCCATCCGGGTCCAAGACTCGGCGGCAGGGGACGACGATTCCGAATCATGCGGAGTGGGTGAGAATGCGGGTCTGTGTCTGCACCGTGGTGCACCATCCCGAAGACGCGCGCATTCTGCACCGGCAGATACGCGCCCTGCTCGACGCCGGCCACGAGGTCACATATATCGCTCCATTCCGGGCCTGCAACGCGACCCCGTGGCGGGAGATCAGCCCGGTGGACATCCCGCGCGCGGCGGGGCGGCGCCGGTTCCGCGCCCTGCGCGCCGCGCACCGCGCGCTGGCCGAGCACGCCGCCTACGCCGACGTGATCCTGCTGCACGACCCCGAGCTGCTGGTGTCCCTGCCCCGCGAGGTGAGCAGGCGGACGGTCGTCTGGGACGTCCACGAGGACACCGCCGCCGCGCTCGGCGCCAAGGGCTGGCTGCCCGGCCCGGCGCGCCCGCTGCTGCGCCCGGCCGTGCACCGGCTGGAGAAGCGCACCGAGCGGAGGCACCGGCTGCTGCTCGCCGAGGAGGGCTACCGGGAGCGGTTCGGCCGCGAGCACCCGGTCGTGCCGAACACCACCTACGTGTCCGACCGGCGGCCGCCGGAGCCGGACGGCCGCCGCGCCGTGTACGTCGGGCAGCTGTCCCGGGCGCGCGGCGCGCTCGACATGATCGAGATGGCCCGGTCGCTGGCCGCCGAGGACGTGCTGGTCGAGCTGATCGGCGCCGCGGACATCGACGTCCGGGACGCGCTGCGGGCGGCCCAGCGCGAGGGGATCCTGCGCTGGTACGGGTTCGTCCCGAACGACCGGGCGCTGCGCATCGCCGAGGGCGCCATGGCCGGGCTCGCGCTGCTGCACGACGAGCCGAACTACCGGCACTCCATGCCGACCAAGGTCGTCGAGTACATGGCCCGCGGCGTCCCGGTGATCACGACGCCGAACCCGCCCGCCGTGGACATCGTCGAGCCCGCCGACTGCGGGCTGGTCGTCCCGTTCGACGACCCGGAGTCGGCGGCGAAGGCCGTGCTGCGGCTGCGCGACGACCCGGACCTGCGCGCCGCCATGGGCGAGCGCGGCTACCGGACGGCCCGCGAGCGGTTCCACTGGCCCGTCCACGCCGAGCGCTTCGTCGCCCAGCTCGAAGCGTGGGCGGGTCGCTCCTCCCTCAGCCGGGTCAGGGAGCCCGAGCCCGGCCCGGGGCCCGAGCCGGAGCCGGTTCCCGAGTTCTGAGCCCTCATCCGCCCCCCGCCCCGCGGCGTCAGGACGGCGTCAGGACGGCGCCCGCAGCCGGTAGGCGACCGACCGCGCGAGCCGCGCGGCCGCGCCCGGCGGGCGGTCGGCCTCCACGACCACGACGCAGCGGGCGACGCGCAGCGCGATCATCCCGGCGGTGGGGCCGATCTCGTACGCCTCGTCGGCCCCGATGTCGCGCCGCCGCCGCGACTGCGCCTGGGTGGCCTGGAGGGCGTCCAGCATCCGCGACGCGGCCTGGTCGGTGCGCGCCGTCCAGCGGACGCTGACCGTGAAGCCGCCCGCCGCGCCCTCCTCGTGGCCGGGGCCGGTGGGACGGTTCGACGGCGAGGCCGTCCCGGACGGGCTCGCGGACGGATCCCGCGTCCGCCGCTCCCGGTGGTCGGCCAGCGGCGGGCGGTCGGCCGCGCCGCCCGAATCGCGGTGGCGCGGCTCGTAGGCGCAGGACACCGGGTGCGGCAGCCGGACGCCCCCGGCGCTCGCGTAGGCGGGCGCGGAGCGGTGGCCGGGCATCCGCGCGGCAGCGAGGTCGGGCTTCTTCAGCAGCGCGCAGGCGTCCGGCCAGTCGGCCGCCGGGACGCCGTCCAGCTCCGCCGGTCCCGGGCCGAGGAGCCCGCCGCGGAGCACGACGAGCCGGGTCGCGCCGTCCGGCCGCGGCGCCGCCTGCGGGACGGCCGCGTACAGCAGCCCGCCCGTCGCCGCGAGCCACGGCCGCGCGCCCGGCAGGTCGGGGTTCATGGCGAACGGCGCGGGCGCGGTCGCGGTGCGCCCGTCGAGCGGCTCGACGATGTCGACGCCCGCCGGGAGCAGCCGCTCCGACAGCCGGGGACGCAGCGCGAACACCTCCCCGCCCGCCTGCGTCAGCGCCGCGTACGCGGGGACGTCCCGCCGCCACTCCACCCGCCCGGACGGCACCCGCACCGCCTCCATCCGGGTGGCGCCGCGCTTCGCGCCCTTCGGGTGGTAGACGACCACGAGCCGCCCGGCGGCGAGGACGCCGGGGCACATCGCGTCGCCGCACACGTCGCCCGCCCAGGCGGCGAACTGCTCGCCGTCGTCGCCGAACGCGCGCAGCGCCGTGCCGTCGGAGGCGAGGGTGACGCCGTCCAGCATGGACACGTCCGGGGACTCCTCGGAGCCGAGCCGCCGGTCCCAGCGGACGTCGCCCTTCGCCGGGTCGACCGCGAGCAGCCGCCCGCGCCGGTCGCCGCCCGCGCACTCCAGCGCGAGCGCGGTGAGCGTCTCCCGCCCGTCGGAGGGCCGCGCGCCGCCCTCGGCGAGGCGGCAGCCGCGCGGCAGCGGCAGCCGCCAGACCTGGCGCCCGGTGACGGCGGAGACGCCGAACAGCGTCCGGCGCGGCTCGTCGGTGGTGAGCAGCACGTCCGACCCGGCGGGCCAGCGCAGCGTCGTCCGGGAGACGGCGGCGGGCCGGGTGCCCTCCCGCCGCCACAGCAGGCCGCCCGACAGCGCGTCGAACGCGACGAGCAGCCGGTCGGAGCGGTCGCCGTCCCGCTCGAAGTAGGCGACGAGCCGGGACCGGGTGGACGCCCAGCCGAGCAGCGTCCAGCCGGACCGGCGGTAGCTCCAGCGGGGCCCGCCGGTGCGCGCGTCGCGGACGTCGAGCCCGCGCCCGGACGCCGTGACGAGCTGCCCCTGCGCGACCGCGTAGGCGACGCCGTCGAAGCCGGGGACGGAGCCGTGGTGCGTGCGGGTCGTCCGCTCCCAGCTCACCGCGAGGGGGCCGGGCGGCGGACCGACCTCGCGCTGCGGCGTGACCGGCTCGGCGGTCACGGTGTGCCGGACCTGCCACCACTCCGCGCCGAGCACGAACCGGTCGACGAGGACGGCGCACACCGCGATGGCGACCGCCCCGGAGACCAGGCCGAGGGCCACGCGGACACCGCCCACGGACTCCGGCCGGCCACCGGGCCGGTGCCGGCTCGCGACCACGACCGCGCCCCTCCTTCCGCGTACCGTGCCTGTCAGACGCGACACCCACCATGCCCTGTGCGGGACGTCCGCGCGACTGAACGGAGGAACCGTGGAGGTCTTCACACACTGGCGAACCTGGGACGAGGCCCGCGCCGCCCTGGTCGGGACGGAGATCGACCTGGAGGCGGTCGGCCGCGCCGCGGAGGCGGCGGAGCGGTGGCACGGCGACCAGCGGCGGCCGACCGGCGCGCCCTACCTCGAGCACCTGCTCGAAGCGCTCGAGGTGCTGGTCAGCGGCCCTCGCGTGACCGACACGGCGGTGCTGTCGGCCGCGCTGCTGCACGACGTCGTCGAGGACACGTCCGCGACCCTCGCGGACGTGGAGGCGGAGTTCGGCCCGGTGGTGACCGAGCTGGTCGACTGGGTCACCAAGCCGCCCGCGGGCGGGGCCGGGCGCCAGGCCAGGCGCGCCGCGAAGGCCGCCTACCTGCGCCGCCTCCGCGACGCGCCCCGCGATGCCGTGCTCGTCAAGCTCGCCGACCGCGTCAGCAACGTGCAGACCCTCGACCGGATGCCGCCGGACTTCCAGCGCCGCTACTACGCCGAGACGGTGACGTACATCGTCCCGCTGGCGGAGGCCGAGCCCTGGTTCGCGGACTGGTACGCGGAATGGCGGCGGAGTTTCACCCACCTGAAGTGACCGATTGGTCATGGAGTGGGAGGATGCGGTGCCATGGACAGGGAGTGGGTGGTCGAGGAGAGCGTCCCCATCGGGACGGACGCGCGGACCGTGTACGCGGCGGTCGCCGATCCGCGCCGGATGGGCGAGTGGAGCCCCGAGGTCTTCGCCGCCTGGGTGCGCGGGCGGGCGATCAGGCCCGGGACGAGGTTCGTCGGCTTCAACCGGATCTCCTGGCGGGTGTGGTTCACCACCTGCCAGGTGACGGTCGCGGTGCCCGGAGAGGCGTTCGCGTTCCGCGTGACCGTCTTCGGGATACCGACGGCGATCTGGGGCTACCGGATCGAGGACATCGCGGACGACCCGTCCGTGCCCCGCACGCGGCTCACCGAGTACTGGGAGGACCTGCGGCGCGGCGGCCGGGGCGCGGCGTTCGCGTCGCTGCTCGGCAAGGTGTTCACCGGCGTCCCGGCGGAGCGGCGCGCGGCGGTGAACCGGGCGGGCATGCGCGCCACCCTCGACCGGATCAGGGCGGCGATCGAACGGGCCTGACCTGCGTCGACGTCGGCGCCGCCGTGAACGTCAGGCGGACCGAATAAGCTGTCTCCTTCGCCCCTTCGGGGTGCCGGGGACGTTCTCCGGCCACGCACACGCGCGAGGAGCAGCCTGCATGTCGTCCCAGGTCAACGGTCGGCCGACCGGTCCAGGCGGCACGGTGAAGGATCGCGAGATCGCCGCCGAGCAGCGCTACGTCGACACGGCCTACGCCCGGCTCGA
Organism: Actinomadura syzygii; assembly: GCF_008085905.1. Classification (GTDB taxonomy): domain Bacteria; phylum Actinomycetota; class Actinomycetes; order Streptosporangiales; family Streptosporangiaceae; genus Spirillospora; species Spirillospora syzygii. The sequence continues at coordinate 133,124 of NZ_VSFF01000014.1, forward strand.
GGAGATGCGCGCGGACGCCCAGGCCATGATCCGCGAGGGCTACCGGCAGTCGCTCGCCGGCACCAAGGGCTCCCTGGTCGACCGGGACGCCATGGTCCACCAGGCGGCGCTGCGCGCCCAGGCGCTGGACGTCGCCGACGACGGCCTCGTGTTCGGCCGCCTCGACCTCGCGCCCGGCGAACTCGGGACCGGCGAGACCCGCTACATCGGCCGGATCGGCGTGCGCACCAGCGAGCACGACTCGCTCGTGATCGACTGGCGGGCGCCCGCCGCCGAGGACTTCTACCGCGCCACCCCGGAGGACCCGCGCGGCGTCGTCCGCCGCCGCGTCCTGCACTCGCGCGGGCACACCGTCGTCGACCTGGAGGACGACCTCCTCGACCCGGACGCCGCCGACGGCATGACGATCGTCGGCGACGGCGCGTTCCTCGCCTCCCTCGCCCGCGCCCGCGAGGGCGCGATGCGCGACATCGTCGCGACGATCCAGCGCGAGCAGGACGAGGTGATCCGCGCCCCCGTCGACGGGACGGTCCTCGTCCGCGGCGCGCCCGGCACCGGCAAGACGGCCGTGGCGCTGCACCGCGTCGCCTACCTGCTGTTCCGGCACCGCCGCCGGTTCGGCTCGCGGGGCGTGCTGGTCGTCGGCCCGAACCCGCGCTTCACCGCCTACATCGAGCGGGTGCTGCCGTCCCTCGGCGAGGGCTCGGCGGCGCTGCGCTCGCTCGGCGACCTGGTGGAGGGCGCGACGGCGGCCGTCCACGACCCGCCGCGGCTCGCCCGCGCCAAGGGCGCGGAGGCGATGGCGACGGTGCTGCGGCGCGCCGTGGCCGACCACGCGCCGGGCGCGCCGGACGAGCTGCGCGTCGTGTTCAAGGGCGTCGTCGTCCGGCTCGACCGGCCCCGCCTCGACCGGATCAGGAACGAGGTCCACCGGCGGAGCCGGGGCAGCGTCAACGCCGCCCGCGGCCGGGCCGCCACGATGCTCCTGGACGCCCTCTGGCGGCGCTTCACCGACGTCGGCGGCCCGGAGGCGGCCGAGGCGGCGGAGGGCGCCGAGGCGGGCCTGTGGAACGCGATCCTCGCCGCCGACGGCCTCGCCGCGCTCGACGAGGAGCCGACGCGCACCGGCGGCGGGGGCGGCGACCCGAAGCGCGAGCAGTTCGACGCCCGCGTCCGCGAGCAGCGCGCGTTCACCGACTTCCTGGTCGCCTGGTGGCCGCTGCGCCGCCCGCTGGACGTGCTGCGCTCGCTCGCCGACCCGGCCCGGCTGCGCCGCGCCGCCGGCCGCGACCTCGACCGCGCCGACGTCGACGCGCTCGCCGCGTCCTGGGCCGCGGACGCCCCGCTCAGCTACCAGGACGTCGCCCTCCTCGACGAGCTCGACGCGCTGCTCGGGTCGCCGCCGCGGCCGTCCGCGCGCCGCCGCGCCGCCGCCGAGGACGACCCGTTCGTCGTGGACGGCGTCAACATCATCACCGGCGAGGAGGTCGCCGACGACACGTGGGAGCCCGAGATGCAGGAGCTCACCACGTCCATGGAGCGGCTCGAACGGTCCCGGCGGGTGGACGACGGCGTGGTCGAGGAGCGTCCCGAGTACGCGCACATCGTCGTCGACGAGGCGCAGGACCTCTCCCCCATGCAGTGGCGGATGCTCGGCCGCCGGGGCCGCCAGGCCAGCTGGACGATCGTCGAGGACCCGGCCCAGAGCGCCTGGGAGGACCTCGCCGCCGCCCGCCGGGCGATGGAGGCGGCACTCGGCGGGGAGCGCCCGTCGTCGAAGTCCCGGCGGCGGCGCGGCGGCGGGCGCAGGCCGGCCAAGCCGGCCCCCCGCGCCCGGCACGACTACGAGCTGACGACGAACTACCGCAACTCGACGGAGATCGCGGCCGTGTCCGCGCGGGTGCTGGCGCTGGCGCTGCCCGAGGCGCGCCCGGCGCGGGCCGTCCGGACGTCGGGCATCGAGCCGGTCGTCCGGGTCGTCCCCGAGCGCGACCTCGCGGACGCGGCGCGGGCGGCGGCCGAGGAGCTGGTCGGGCAGGTGGAGGGCACGATCGGGGTGATCGTCCCGCTGCCGCCCGAGGAGTCGGGCGGGCAGCCGAGCCTGTTCGACGCGCCCGCGCCCGCCGAGCCCGGCGCCGCGTGGACGCAGGCCGCCCTCGCCCGGATCGGCGCCGGGCTGCCGGAGCGCGTGCAGGTGCTGAACGTCCTGGAGGCGAAGGGCCTGGAGTTCGACGCGGCCGTGATCGTCGCGCCGGAGACGGTGGCCGCGCAGTCGCCGCGCGGGCTGCGCGTGCTGTACGTGGCGGTGTCGCGGGCGACGCAGCGGCTGACCGTCCTCACCGCCGACCCGAAGTGGAGCGGCACCCTCCTGGAGGACTGAGCAGGAACTGAGCTACGCCCTCAGCGGATCCGCCGACGGCAGATTTGTCTGGGACGGCGGGAAGCCCGTCCCTACCGTCGCCTCATGGACGTCACCAAGCTGCACCCGCGCCTCCACCACCTCCGCTTCGCCGTCGGCCACGCCTACCTCTGGGACACCCCGGACGGACTGACCCTGATCGACAGCGGCCTCCCCGGCTCCGCCCCGGACATCGCGAACGCCGTCCGCGGCCTCGGACGCGACACGTCCGAGGTGCGGCGGCTCGTCCTCACCCACTTCCACGAGGACCACGTCGGCTCCGCCGCCGCCGTCGCCGCCTGGGGCGACGTCGAGGTCCTCGCGCACCGCGCGGACGCCCCGTTCATCCGCGGCGACGAGCCGGGCCCGCCGCCGAAGCTGCTCGACTGGGAGCGTCCCATCTTCGACCAGGTGCAGGCGGGCCTCGCCGGGACGCCTCAGCCGGAGCCCGTCCGCGTCGACCGCGAACTGGACGACGGCGACCTGATCGACCTCGGCGGCGGCACGCACGCCGTCGCGGTGGCCGCGCCCGGCCACACGCCGGGCAGTGTCGCGGTCCACGTCCCGGACGAGCGCGTCCTGTTCACCGGCGACACCGTCGCCCGGCTGGAGGACGGCCGGGTCATCCTCGGCGTCTTCAACTGCGATCCTCCGCTCGCGGCGGAGACGTTCGTCCGGCTCGCCGCGCTGGACGCCGACATCGCCTGCTTCGGCCACGGCGAGCCCGTCACCGGGGACGCCTCCGCTCGGCTGCGGACGGCGGCCCGAGCCGGGGGATGAGATCCCGTCCGGCCGGGTTACTCTGACGTCGTCCCGTTAACGGACATCGTCCCTTTTGACGGACGGAGATCGATGAGCGGCCGGAATCCCGCGCCCAGGCGCAGCTACGGCGGCCGTTCGGCCGAGGAGCGCCGTGCCGAGCGGCGGGAGCGCCTGCTGGCCGCCGGCCTGGAACTGTTCGGCACCCGCGGCTACGCCGCCACGTCCATCGAACGGCTGTGCGCGACGGCGAGCGTGTCCACCCGCAACTTCTACGAGGAGTTCTCCGGTCGCGAGGAGCTGCTCACGGCGCTGCACCGCGACATCAACGAGCGCGCCGCCGAGGCCCTGACCGGCGCGTACGCCGACGCGGCGGGCTCCGACCTCGCGACGCGGGTGGAGCACGCCGTCCGCGCGTTCATCACCGTCACCGCCAGCGACCCGCGCTGGGCGCGCATCGCGTTCGTCGAGGTCATCGGGGTGAGCGCCGGGCTCGAACGGCACCGCCAGACCTGGCGCGGCCGGTGGGAGGACGCCCTCCTCGCGATGACCCGCGAGGCCGTCGACCGGGGCGAGGCGGTCGACCGCGACTACCGCCTCACCATGATCGCCGTGATCGGCGCGGTGAACAACCTCGTCCACCACTGGTCCGCCCGCGACCAGGACATCCCCCTGAACGACGTCACCGCCGAACTGACCCGCCTCATCTTCGCCGTGCTCACCCAGGCCGACTAGATGATGGGTGGGCGGCCTGTTCTCGTCATGCGCCAGGCGGTTCCGTAGGAGATCGGACGGCGCGGGCCCGCCGGCTTGCGCCAGCCTTCCAGGAAGCCCTTGAACCACGGCTTGAGCGCGCTCGGACGGCGTTCCCGCAGGACCGTCATGCCGATCCACACCGTCAGGTAAGTGAAGGCGAGCGGCCAGGGCAGGTTGCGGCGCGCGAGCCACACGCGGTTGCGCGCGTTGTAGCGGTAGAACATGTCGTGCCGCGTCGGCAGCACGGACGGGTGGAACATCACCGCCGAGGCGTCGTACACGATGCGGTAGCCCGCGTTGAGGATCTGCCAGGCGAGGTCGGTCTCCTCGTGGGCGTAGAAGAAGTCCTCGGGGAGGCCGCCGCCCTCCTCGTAGGCGGCGCGCCGGATCGCGCACGCGCCGCCGAGGAAGGTGGTGACCGGCGACGAGCGCTCCGGGTCGCCGGCGCGCAGCCTCGGAACGTGCCTGCGCTCGCCGCGCCCGCCCTCGGGGTCGCGGACGCGGAACGACACGGCGCCGAGGTCGGGCTCGGCGGAGAACCGGTCGCGCAGGTGGGCGCCGAGCCGGGTGGAGCGGTACCAGCCGTCGTCGTCCAGGAACAGGATCACGTCGCCGCAGGACGCCGCCACGCCGCGGTTGCGTCCGGCCGGGATGCCGACGTTCTTCGGCAGGGACAGGGTCTTGACGCGCTCGTCGTCGAACGGCGCCGCGTCCGCGCGGTCGCCGACGGGGTCGGCGCCGTTGCCGACGAGGACGACCTCGACCTCCACGTGCTCCTGCTCCAGGGCGCTCCGGACGGCGCGGGCCAGCTCGTCCGGACGGTTGCCCATGGTGAGCACGACCACGCTCAGCTTCACTTCAGCCTCCGCGAGGCGAGGATGCTGACCAGGTGCAGCAGCGTCTGCACGACGGCGACCGCCGCGACGGCGACCATCAGCACCCGGACCGCGACCGGGTCGTCCGCACCGGTCAGCGCGTCGATCGCGGCGGCGGCGACGATCAGCAGCGACAGCTCGACCGCGCCGATGATCCGGTGGAAGCGCAGCATGGACGCCGCCTGCCGGGCCAGCGCGATGCCGGTGGAGCGGGGCCGCAGCGCCCGGTCGCCGCCGGACGGGTCGGCGGGCAGGCCCGACTTCGCCCGCGCGACGACGACGTTGTCGGTCTCGGCCTTGATCAGCGCGGCGCCGAGCGCGGCGACGAGGCCGAGCTCGGCCCAGCCGCCGTTGCGCCAGCCGCCCTGCGCCATGAACCCGAGCCCGACGAGCAGCGACACCTCGGACAGGTAGTGGCCGATCCGGTCGAGGAACACCCCGGCGACCGACGTCCGGCGCAGGTAGCGGGCGACCTCGCCGTCCACGCAGTCGAGCAGCAGGTACACCTGGATCAGCACGGCGCCGCCGATCGCCGTCCACAGCGGGTCGACCGGCAGCGACACCACGAGCCCCGCCACGACGCCGCTCGCCATCATCAGGTAGGTGAGCTGGTTGGGGCTGAACCCGAGGCGCAGCGCGATCCACGCGAAGTACGGGGACAGGTCGCGCATGTAGAGGCGCCCGGCCCAGTGCTCCTCGTTCCGCCGGTCCTTCAGGCCGGGCGGCTGCCCGTACCGGCGGATGTCGGCGACGGACGCGCCCTTGCGGTGCGGCCGGTCGTCACCGGGGGCCTCGCCGGGGGGTTCCGGGGAGCCGCTCCGCCCGGGGCTCTCAGCCTCCATGGGCCTGGACATACTCTTCCACCGCCTTGAGGGTCGCGCCCTTGTCGAGGCCGAGGTATTCCAAGATCGTAAAGCGGCCGGGCCGGGTCCGGGGGGCGAACAGCACGGCGTCCGCGAACTGGTCGGTCGAGAGCCCGATGTCGGCCGGGAAGCGGGGCAGGCCGTGCCGACCGAGGCAGGCGAGGATCTCGGCGAGCCGCTCGGCGCCCTGCCCGAGGTGGGTGGCGCGCAGGTGGTAGCAGAACGCGGCGCCGAGCCCGGCCAGCTCGCCGTGGTTCGCGGCGTCCGGGTAGAGCTGGTCGATGGCGTGCAGGATCTCGTGGTCGCCGCCGCTCGCCGGACGGGAGTCGCCCGCGAACGACATCGCCATCCCGGACAGGACGAGCCCCTCCGCGAGGACGGTGAGGAACCGGTCCGAGTCGATCGAGCCGGGCTGGTGCAGCAGCGCCTCCGCCGCGGTGCGCGCCACGGTGAGCGCCATCCGGTCGACGCGCTCGCCGCACTCCTCGGCGGCGAGCAGCCAGTCGTCCACGGCGGAGAAGTTGCTGACCACGTCCCCGATCCCGGCGCGGACGAGCCGGGGCGGCGCGGCGTGCACGTAGTCGAGGTCGACGACCATCGCCAGCGGCATCACCACGCCGAACGAGCCCTTGCCCTTGTCGTGGACGAGCGACGCGACCGGCGAGCAGATGCCGTCGTGCGAGAGGTTCGTCGCGACCGACACCATGGGGATGCCGGACAGCGTGGCCGCGTACTTGGTGGCGTCGATCGTCCGGCCGCCGCCGATCCCGACGACGGCCTCGTACGATCCGCCGCGCAGCTTCGTGCCGAGGTCGACGGCCGCGTCCACGGTGCCGCCGTCGACCTGGAACACGTCGCATTCGGCGAGGGACGGCCGGACGTGCTCGGCGATCTGGTCGCCCTGCCCGCGGCCGACCGCGATCGCGACCCGCCCCTCGGTGGCGATCCGCTTGTCGGCGAGCAGGTCGCCGAGGGCGGCGACGGCGCCGCGCCGCACGTCGATGGAGAGCGGCGCGTTCAGCATCCGCGTCAGCAGGGGCATGGGCCTCCTCGCTCGGGGTCGCGCGCTTCCGGTCGGTCAGTAGCCCTTGGCGATCCGGCGGGCCTTCTCCAGGTCGTCGTGGTTGTCGACCTCGACCCACTCGACGTCGCCGATCGGCGCGACGCCGATGCGGCCGCCCCGGTTCACGAGCTCCTGGTAGCCGTCCTCGTAGTAGAGGTCGGGGTCGCGCTCCCAGGTGGCCTTGAGTGCGTCGGCCAGCGGCTCGGCGGCGGCGGGCTCGATGAGCGTGGCGCCGATGTACTCGCCGTTCGCGGTGGAGGGGTCCATCAGCTTCGTGATGGTCCGCAGGCGGCCCGCCTCGTCGAGGGTGATCTTCATCTCCTCGTCGGCGAGAGTTTTCACATCGTCCACGGCGAGGAGGATGTCAGGTCCGCGGCTCGCGAGTAGCGTCTTCTCGACGCTCACGGGATGGACCGTGTCGCCGTTGACCATGAGGACGCCCTTGGAGAAGTGCTCCCGAGCCAGCCACATGGAGTAGGCGTTGTTCCACTCCTCGGCTTTGTCATTGTGCACGAGCGTGATGGACACGCCGTACCGCTCCTCAAGGGCGGCCTTGCGTTCCTCCACCGCGTTCGCGCGGTAACCGACGACGATGACGACGTCGGTAAGGCCGACCTCAGCGAGGTTGCCGAGCGCGATGTCCAGGATGGTGGTCTCACCGTCCACCGGGACAAGGGCCTTGGGCAGCGTGTCGGTGTAGGGCCGCAGCCTCCGGCCCGCGCCCGCCGCCAGCACCATGCCGATCATGCTCTCTCTTCCTCTCGGTCGACCGTCACGCCGTCGTCGTGCCGCCTGGTCCGCGTTGACCCGCACCGCGTCCGCCTGCTCCGCGTCCACGCGACCGCGGCCTCGCCGCCGAACAGGACGCCAAGGTAGGCGGCCAGCGCGGCGTACGCGAACGTGAGCGGACCGGCGAGGGCTGCGACGGCCGCGACCAGCAGCCGGCCCTCCCAGCCGAGCCCGGCGCGCGGGACCCACTCCTGCGGCGGGCGCCCCCGGCGGACGCGACGCACGATGTCGTGGTGGTGCAGCGCCAGGACCGTGATCGACACGTACACGAGCGGTGCCGGGACGGCCTGCGCGAACCCCAGTACGGCGAGGTAACCATACTCGATCCCGCGCGTTATGGGCGGTACGAGCCGGTCCAGACGTCCGTCGTGCGGGTGCGCGGCGGAGGGTCCGACGAGCATCAGCGCGACGGCGGGAGCGAAGAGGGCGGGGGCCGGGCCGCCGTCCGGGCGCGCGGCGAGCAGGACGCCGGTCGCGGCGGCGGCGAGGACGGCGCCGGGCAGCGGCGCGAGCCGTCCCCGCGCCGCGAGGCCCAGCATCAGGGACGCGGGCCCGTCGTCGCGGTGCGCGCGCACGGCGGCGGCGTGCGCCGGGACGGTCAGCGCGCGCACCGCGAGAGTGCCCAGCGCGACGACCGTTCCCCATGCGGTGAGCAGGGTGAACGCCGTCCGCACGTCCGCGACCGCGGTGGCCGCCGCGAGCAGCGCGGAGCGCTCGGCGACCGGCAGCCGCAGGGTGGCCGCGGCCCGCCGCGCCAGGCCGCCCCGGCGGGACGGACGCGGCGGGGACGTCGCGTCCAGCGTCGTCCGGACGGACAGCAGCGCGGCCGCCCCCGTCGCCGCCCACCACACGTGCTCCCCCGACGCGGCCCCGCCCGCCGCGAGGCCCGCGTAGACGGCGAGCTCCTTGCCCGCGTCCAAAATTTCGTGACCCGCACCTGGCGCGGCGCCGAGGACGACGGACGCGCACAGCAGCAGCCCGCCCGTGAGCAGGCCGCCGCGCGTCCCGGCGGAGAACCACACCGCCGCGAGCCCGGCGGCGGCGAACGAGGTCGCCGCGAGGGCGTCCGGGCCGAGCCCGCGCCGCGCGGCCCACTCCGCCGCGACCCGCGCGCACGGGCGCGCCGCATAGCCGCCGAGAAGGCCGTCCGCCGGGTCTCCGGCCTGGTGGTCCGGTACGTTGAGGTGCACCGGCCGAGCGCGCGGCGGCGCCTGCTCCATCGGATGCCTCCGGCCGGTCGGGGAGTGTCTGTAGGCGCACAGCGTAACGATCCGGTGACCGGGAGTCGTGGGGAAACCGAGGAGAGATGGCGACGACGGTTGCGGTGGTGCTCGCGGGCGGGGTCGGCGCGCGGATGGGCGCCGGACGCCCCAAACAGCTGGTCGAGGTGGGCGGCCGCCCGATCCTCGCGCGCGCGATCGACGCGTTCGACGCGCACCCCGGCATCGGCGAGGTGCTGGTCGTGATGGCGGCCGGGCACCTGCGGGAGGCGGCGGCGATCGCCGCGCCGTTCCGCAAGACGACCGGGGTCGTCGAGGGCGGCGACACCCGGACCGCGTCCACGGTCGCGGCGCTGCGGCGGCTCGACGGACGTCCGGGCGACGTCCGCGTCCTGTTCCACGACGCGGCCCGCCCGTTCGTGGACGCGCCGGTCATCGACCGCGTCCTCGCCGCGCTGGACGACCACGACGCCGTCGCCGTGGGCGTGCCGTCGTCCGACACGATCGTGGTGGTCGAGGACGGCCTCGTCGCGTCCATGCCGCCGCGCGAGACGATGAGCCGGTTCCAGACCCCGCAGGGCTTCCGGCTCGGCACCGTCCGCAAGGCGTACGAGCTGGCCCTCGCCGACCCGGCGCTGCGCGCCACCGACGACTGCGGGATCGTGCACCGCTACCTGCCGGACGTCCCGATCCGCGTCGTCGCGGGCAGCGAGCGCAACCTCAAGGTCACCCAGCCGCTCGACGCGGTCGTCGCCGAGCATCTCGCCACCGGGGAACCCATTTGATCTTCGACCGGACGCCCACGCTGATCGGGCACCGCGGCCACGGCTCGGGCGACGTCGTCCCGCCGGGGGCGGCGGCGCCGGTCGCGGAGAACACGCTGCCGTCGCTGCTCGCGGCCGTCGAGGGCGGCCTGTCGTGGGTCGAGATCGACGTGACGCGCACCGCCGACGACGACCTCGTCCTGCGGCACGACCCGACCGTCCCGGACGGCGCGCACGTGGTCGACCTCCCGGCGGCGGCCAGCGGGCTGCCGCGCCTGGTCGACGTCTTCGACGCGCTGCCCCCGGACGTCGCGGTGGACGTCGACGTCAAGACCGTCCTGGACGACGCCGTGGACGACCCGTCCCGCCGCACCGGCGCGCTCCTGCTCCCGGTGCTGCGGCGGGAGGCGCGGCGGCGCAGGCTGCTCGTGACGTCGTTCGACCCGTCCCTGCTGGTGTTCCTGCGGGACGAACTGCCCGGCGTCCCGCTGGGCCTGCTGACGTGGCTGCGGTTCCCGCTGTGGCACGCCGTCCCGGCCGCCGCCGGTCTCGGGCTGGACGCCGTCGCCGTGCACACCGGCTCGTGCGGCACCGACCATCCCGACACGCGGCTGCGCCCGCTGGAGCACTGCGTGGAGGTCGCGCACAAGGCGGGCCTTGAGACGGTCGTCTGGTGCCCGGCCGCCGAGGCGGCGCCGCGCTACGCGGCCGCCGGGTTCGACGCGATGGTGGTCAACGACGTCCCCGGCGTGCTCGCGGCGCTCGGACCGTCCGGCTCCTAGCGGTTCCCGCCGTACATGCGCGTCCACTCGCCGGGCTCGTCGTCGTCGGACGCCGACGGGCCGCCGGAGGGCGGCTTGTCGTCGGCCGGAGGCGGCGGCGACGCGGACGGCAGCGGCGGCGGGTTCGGCGTGGAAGGCGGCGCGGAGGGCTGGGCGGGCGGCTGACCGTACTGCGGCACGCCCTGCCAGGGCGGCGTGCTCGCCCCCGGCGACCCGGCCCCCGGCGGCGGCTGCGGCGCGCCCAACTGCGGCGGAGCCCCGTGCATCGGCGCCTGCTGCATCGGCGCCCCCTGCATCGGCGCCTGCATGGGTGAGTGCATCGGCTGGTGCATGGGCTGCTGGTGCATCGGCGGGCCCATCGGCGCGGGCGGCGGCCCGCCGAACCGGGGCCCGGCGCCGCGCGCGACGCCGGTCCGCGCCTGCCACCGCGACGGCGCCACGGACGCCACCACCAAGGCGACGCCGAGCAGCAGGAACACCCCGAGGGAGGAGAGCGTCAGGTACCCGTTGCCGAGCCGGTAGGGGATGAAGTCGCGGCCCGCGTGCCGGAACGCCCAGCGCGGCGCGAAGACCCACAGGAGCCCGACGACCGTGTACACGAAGCCGGGGATCAGCGACGCGAGCGGCGACACCCGCGACCCCGCCACGAGGCCGATCAGGACGGCCGCGAGCAGGATCAGCCCCCCGCCGATCCAGCGGTCCGAGCCCTGGTAGGCGAAGATCCGCGCGAACTGCCCGAGCCGCACCGTGCCGTAGGTCATGCAGGCGGCGATGATCGGCGTGACGACCAGTCCGATCACCACGCCGAGCCCGTGGCGTGCTCCGTTGGACATCGACACCCTCCAAACCGGGGTCCGGGCAGGATCCCGCCCAAACCTAACCCTGAGACGTCCGGCAGGGCACGAGGGTTCGAGGGTGGACTTGTATTTTGCCCGCTAGTGGACGGACTCGCCCGGTTTCATCGGGGTCGGCTGGCCCAGCCTCGGCGGGCTGGTCAGGAACCCGATTCCCCAGGTCACATGCATGGTCGCGTACACCAGCGGCAGCCGGATCCAGGCGGACACCGGCAGCCCGCGTCCCTCCACCGCCGCGCCCACGATCATCGCGGCCGCGTACCCGCCGGGCACGATCCAGCCGGGCCAGAACCCGAACACCCCGGCGACCGCGCCCGCCGTCATCGCGACGACGGCGATCGGCGGGGCGAGGTAGCGGAGGTTCAGGGTGCCCTGGTGCTCGCGTCCGACGACGCGGCGCCAGCGCCCGGTGTGGAAGTACTGCTTGGCGAGCGCCCGCAGGTTCGGCCGCGGACGGTAGGTGACCCGCATCCGCGGCGTGAAGAAGATCCGCCCGCCGGTCTGCCGGATGCGGTGGTTCATCTCCCAGTCCTGGGCGCGGGTGAACGTCTCGTCGTAGCCGCCGACCCGGTCGAGGGCGCTGCGCCGGAACGTCCCGAGGTAGACGGTCTCGACCTCGCCCGCCTCGCCGCCGGTGTGGAACCGCGCGTTGCCGACGCCGATCTTGGACGTCATCGCCCGCGCGACGGCCTTCTCGAACGGGGTGACGCCCTCGGCCGCCATGATCCCGCCGACGTTGTCGGCGCCGGTCTCCTCCATCGTCTCGACGGCGGCGCGGACGTAGTCCGCCGGGAGCAGCGAGTGCCCGTCCACCCGGACGATGATCGAGTACTGCGACGCCTTGATCGCGATGTTCAGGCCCTGCGGGGTGCGCCCGGTCGGGTTGGCGACGACGAGGACCCGCGGGTCCTCGGCCGCGAGCCCGCGGGCGATCTCCTCGGTCCGGTCGCGGGACGGCCCGATCGCGAGCACCAGTTCGAGCTCGCCGGGATAGTCCTGGGTGAGGATGCCGCGGACGGCCTCGGTCAGATGCCGCTGCTCGTTCAGCACCGGCATCACCACCGACACGGCGGGCCAGGTGCGCTCGGCGGCGCCGGTCTCGCGGGTGTCGGTCTCGGCGGAGTCGGCGCGTGACCGCTCGCCTCGCTGAGTCTGCTGGGTTTGTTGTTTCATGGCGCGCTGGGCATGGGGAGACGGATTCATTTGGGCTCGCGGACGCGCCCCCGCCGGAGACCGGAGGGAAGCGTCCCTTCCTCTCTCTGTGCTCGCTTGTCTGACGCAGCCCACGCCACCCAGTTTGCGTGCGGGCCGCCGGGGTGTGGTCAAGACGGCGCCACGTTACTGCAAGGACACGAGGTCCAGGTAGCGAACGGACGGGTGTCGCCCACTTTAGATTGACATCCTCCCCCTCTTGGGAGAGGGGGATTTCAACCCGTGTGGGTTGTGGTTCACGGACGCTCGGACGGCGGGTGGCCGTTGTCGCCCCTCCGGCACCGGCCGGTGGCCGGGGGCGGGGTCCCGCCCTGTCCTGCCGCGATGTTGATGCTCGCGTTGTGGTCGGCGTTGCAGGTGAACCCGCAGGATACGCATTCGAAGTCGGCTTGGCTCTTGCGCGACTTCTTCTCGATCCATCCGCAGGCACTGCACCGCAGACTCGTTCTTGCGCCAGGTCGGCTCACCGAACCCGGCCGTGAACTTCGCGTTCTTGGCCTTGGCGAAATCCTTCAAAGCCTGCTGCTGCACATCGGCGTTTCCGGAGGCCAGCCACTCATTGTCCCGCCTGGCCTCGGTGAGCTGGCGGCACTGCTCGGCGAACCCCGGCGCCATCTTCCGGCCGTGCCTCCAGTGGGAGTACTGCTCGACGGCGAGGTTCCAGGCGTACCGGGCGTGCGCGCAGTGCTCCAGCATCCGCTGGGCCTGCGCGGGCGTCGGGTACAACCGGAATCGCGACACGCCGTCATCGTAACGACACACGGCGTAATATTGGCGAGGTTCGGAAACCTCGGAAGACATCCACGCCCGCCTGGCCGCCCAGGCGGAAGATGACTGGCGGTCCCAACTCTGAGATCCTGATCTACTTGAGGCCGCCCTCACCACCGCGGGGGACGGCGAATGGCCCTGAAGGCGATTCGTCTGTCCCTGCCACGCTAAGCCGGAGCGCGCATTCACCCCAGCCCTGAAAGGGTGGGAGCACCCTGCGCGGAAGGCAGGTGGAGTGGACTCGCGGCAGGACGACGTCTTCGGGAGGCGGGCGGCCGGTATGGCAGACGGGCACGACTCAGGTCGCGGCGCGACCGACCCACCGGACGGCGACCCGCTGGAGCGGTACTTCCGGCCGCGTCCCGGCGGCCGGGCGCCGGCGGGCGACGGCGACGACATCGAGGGCGTGACCATCGAGGGCATGCCCGCGCCGCGGGTGCCGGTGGAGGGTCCGCGCGGGCCGCGCCGCCCCGGCCGGGGGCTGAGCCCGCGCGCCGCGATGAGCGCCCGGCGGCAGAAGCGCTTCCTCACCCTGACCGGGGCGGCGTCGGTGTTCGTCCTGCTCACCTCGGGCGGGGCGTGGGCGTTCCAGAACTACGTCACCGGCATGCTCGACAAGGTGTCGGTGAACGGCCTCGGCCGCGGCAAGGACGCGCCGAAGGGCGCGATGACGATCCTCGTCGCCGGGGTCGACCGCCGCGACGGGCTGACGCGCGAGCAGCAGCGCGCGGCGAAGCTCGGGCACCAGCCGGGCGAGCGGTCCGACACGATGATGCTGGTCCACGTGTCGCGCGACCACGACAAGGTGTCGATCGTGAACCTGCCGCGCGACTCCTACGTCACCATCCCGGCGCACAAGTCGAACGGGTCGGAGGGGGCGAAGGGGGCGCAGATCCCGTCGCGTCCCGGCAAGCTCACGTGGGCGTACCAGTTCGGCGGGCCCGACCTCACGGTCAACACGATCAAGCGGGCGACGGGCGTGTCCATCGACCACTACGTCGAGGTGAACTTCTACGGCTTCGTCCGCATGGTGGACGCGCTCGGCGGCGTGGACGTGTGCACCGAGCAGGCCGTCAACGACCCGAAGAGCGGGCTCCAACTCCCGCCGGGCAAGTCGCACGTGGACGGGCTGAAGGCGCTCGCCTACTCCCGCGCCCGCTACACGCTGGCCGACGGCAGCGACCTCGGCCGCATCGACCGGCAGCAGCAGTTCATGGCGTCGATGATGAAGCAGGCGCTGTCGACGAAGACGCTCGGCGACCCGGTCAAGTCGACGAAGTTCCTGAACGCGGCGCTCAAGTCGCTGCGCGTCGACCCGAAGCTCGCCGACAACCTGCCGAAGCTCGCCGACCAGATGAAGAACCTGTCCACCGACAACCTGACGTTCGCGAAGATCCCGCTGTCGAACCCGGGGGCGAACGTCGTCATGTGGAACGCGCCGACCGCGCAGTCGGTCGTCCAGTGGGACGAGGGCAGGGCGCGCGACCTGTTCACCCGGATCCGGCGCGACCAGGCGGTCGCGGAGGAGCCGGAGAAGCCGTCCGCGAAACCGACGAACCCGGCGGAGAAGCCCGGCGACCAGCTCACCGTCCGGCCGGAGAACATCTCCGTCCGCGTCCTGAACGCGATCGGGACGCCGGGCCTCGCGACGAAGGCGGGCGGGCAGCTCCGCAGGCTCGGGTTCGGGGTGACGGTCGTCCCGGGCGTGGCGCGGCGGGGGCTCCAGACGACGCAGATCCAGTACGGGCCGGGCAAGGCCGACTCCGCCAAGACGCTGGCCGCCGCGATCCCGGGCGCCCGGCTGAAGGAGATCCCCTCGCTCGGGACGCGCGTCCAGGTCCTGGTCGGCGCGAACTGGGACGGCACGCGCCGCGTCGAGGTCAAGGGCGGCTCCCCGACCGGCACGCAGTCGCCGAAGCCGGGCATCGAGACGGGCACCGCCACCCAGAAGCTCTGCGGCTGACCCGGCCGACCCACCCGACCCGGCTCCGGCCTGATCTAGAGTGGCGTTCTAGACGGGAAGGAGCCCCATGAGCGACGACGCGCCGCCCGCCCCGGCGTTCTACGAGCCGCTCGGCGGCGGCCGGTTCGCCTCCACCCCGGCGACGGCGGGCCCGTGGTCGCCCGGCCTGCAGCACGGCGGACCGGTGTCCGGCCTGGTCGGACGGGCGTTCGAGCGGCACGACCCCGTCCCCGGCACGCGGATCGCGCGGGTGACGGTCGAGATCCTGAGCCCGGTCCCGGTGGCGGTGCTGGACGTCGCCGTCCGCGTCGTCCGGCCCGGTCGGCGGGTCGCGCACCTCGAAGGGGAGATCCGGCACGAGGGGCGGACGGTCGTCCGCGCCACCGCCTGGCGGATCCTCGCCGCGCCGGAGCGGCTGGAGCCCGTCGTGCACGCGCCCGGCCCGCCGCCGCTGCCCGGCTCGACTCCCCCGTTCGGCGACTGGGCGGACCTGCACGTCGGCGGCTACGTCGCCGCGATGGAGTGGCGTCCGGTCGAGGGGCACTTCACCCGGCCGGGCCCGGGGACGATCTGGGCGCGGCCGCGGGTGCCGCTGGTCGCGGGCGAGGCCGACACGCCGCTGGTGCGGGCGCTCACCCTGGCCGACAGCGCGTCCGGCGTCGGCAGCCAGCTCGACCTGGCCAAATGGCTGATCATCAACACGGACGTGACGGTCGCGCTGCACCGCGACCCGGTCGGCGAGTGGCTGTGCATGGCCGCCTCGCTGGACGCGAGCCCCGGCGGCAGCGCGCTGTGCCAGGCGACGCTCGCGGACGCCTCCGGCGAGTTCGGCCGGGCGCTGCAGACGATGCTCGTGGACGAGCGCCCACCCGCCTGACCCTCCGACACGGCCCCCCTCCATGACTCTTGAATCTTGATCGATTACTCTGGGTAGCAAGACCGTGACAGAGAGAGATCACTCGTCAGGAGTCCAAAGGATGTCGACAAGGATTCTCGGCCTGCTCACCGCGACCACCGCGGCGCTGGCGATCAGCGCCTCCATGGGGGGCACCGCCTTCGCGGAGCCGCCGCCCGCACCGCCCGGCGCGGAGTCCGCGCCCGGCGCCGCGCCGGGCTCGGACCCGGCGGCGGCGGACGCACCGGAGGCGGGCCAGCAGCCCGGCCAGGACACGGGACAGCAGAGCCAGCAGAACGGCC
The DNA here is from genome assembly GCF_008085905.1 of Actinomadura syzygii. Taxonomy (GTDB): domain Bacteria; phylum Actinomycetota; class Actinomycetes; order Streptosporangiales; family Streptosporangiaceae; genus Spirillospora; species Spirillospora syzygii. The sequence goes on from NZ_VSFF01000014.1 coordinate 149,387, forward strand.
AGGAAGCCGGGCAGCAGCCCGCGCAGCCCGGCCAGGAGACCGGACAGGAAGCGGGCCAGCAGCCGGGCCAGGAGGCCGCGCAGCAGGACCCGCAGGCCGGACAGCAGAACGGGCAGCAGGCCAGCCCGGACGCCGGTCAGGAAGCCGCTCCGCAGGACCAGCAGAACCAGCAGAACCCGCAGGACCAGCAGCAGGCGGCGCAGCAGAACGGCCAGCAGGCCGCCCAGCCCGCCGCCGACCAGCAGCCCGGCCAGCAGAACGGCCAGCAGTCCGGCCAGGAGGCGGCGCAGCCCGCCGCCGACCAGCAGGCGGCCGCCAACCAGCAGCCCGCGGCGGACCAGCAGGCCGCGGCCAACCAGCAGCCCGGCGCCGAGCAGCAGCCTGCCGCACAGCAGGCCGCCGCGCAGCAGGCCGTCCAGCAGGCCGCGCAGCAGAACGCCGCGCAGCCCGGGTCCGAGCAGCAGCAGGGGCGGCCCGCCGCCCAGCCGCCCGCGAAGGACGGCACCAACCTGGCGGCCTGTCTGGACGCCAACTGCGAGGTGCAGGTCCGCGACGGCCAGAGCATCGCGTTCGACAAGAAGTACGGGATGGCTCCGGTCCATGTCGGGGTGCGCGGTCACCAGGTGACCTTCACCGCCCAGAACGGGAACTCCAGGAACACCGCGTCGATCGACGCCTCGTCGCCGAACTCGGCCGCGTCGTACAACGGCGTGACGCTCCGCCCGCGCATGGCGCCGGACGGCAGCGTGATCCTCACCATCTCGCGCGACTAGCGCGAGGGTTGAACGCCGAAGGTCCCTGCCCGCGCGACGGGTGGGGGCCTTCGACTGTGCGACCCGGCTACTTGAGGAGTTGGCGGGCGATGACCATGCGCTGGATCTGGTTGGTGCCCTCGTAGATCTGGGTGATCTTGGCGTCGCGCATCATCCGCTCCACCGGGAACTCCCGCGTATACCCGAACCCGCCCAGCAACTGCACCGCGTCGACCGTGACGTCCATCGCCACATCCGAGGCCAGCGCCTTGCACGCCGACGACACCAACGTCAGGTCCCGAACCCTCTCACCCAGCATCGCCCGCTCGGACTTGATCGCCGCGTGATAGGTCAGCTGCCGCGCACCCTCCAACCGCATCGCCATATCGGCCAGCATGAACTGCACACCCTGGAAATCAGCGATCGGCTTGCCGAACTGGCGGCGCTCCTTCACATACCCCAGCGCGAAATCCAACGCCCCCTGCGCGATCCCCAGCGCCTGCGCGGCAATGGTGATCCGGGTATGGTCCAAGGTCGCCAGCGCCGTCTTGAACCCGGTCCCCTCCGCCCCGATGATCCGATCGGCCGGGATCCGCACATCCTCCAAGATCACCTGGCGGGTCGGGGAGCCCTTGATGCCGAGCTTGCGCTCCTTGGGCCCGAACGACACACCCGCATCGCCCTTCTCCACCACGAACGCCGAAATCCCCCGCGCACCCGCACCCGGATCGGTCACGGCCATCACCGTGTAATACTCCGACTCCCCCGCATTGGTGATCCACATCTTCGTGCCGTTCAGCACCCAGGAATCACCGTCACGCACCGCGCGGGTCTTCATCCCCGCCGCGTCCGACCCCGCCTCAGCCTCCGACAGGGCATAGGAGAACATCGCCTCACCACGCGCCACCGGCCCCAGATACCGCCGCTTCAACTCCTCCGACCCCGACAACAGGACCGGCACCGTGCCCAGCTTGTTCACCGCCGGGATCAACGACGACGACGCGCACGCACGCGCCACCTCCTCGATCACGATCACCGTGGCCAGCGCGTCCGCCCCCGCACCGCCGTAGGCTTCGGGCACGTGCACCGCATGCAACCCGGCCGCCACCAGCGCCCCAAGCGCCTCGGCCGGGAACCGCGACTCCTCGTCCACCACCGCCGCGAAAGGAGCGATCTTGGCATCGGCCAACTCACGCACCGTCCCCCGCAGCAACTCGTGCTCGTCCGACGGCGCGTACGCGGGAAAATCAGAAGTCATGGCGCCGATGCTACCGGCGAGTAGACATGCTCGGACGGCGGAGACGACGACCTGTGGCGGGCACGTGACAATTGAGGCCGCGAGTCGGCGACAGCGAATCGAAAGGAGCGGGCCGTGTCCTACCGGCTGACGGTCATCGGAACCGGGTACCTCGGGACCACCCACGCGGCCTGCATGGCCGACCTGGGCTTCGAGGTGCTCGGCCTGGACGTGGACGGGCCGCGCATCGCCCGGCTCGCGGCGGGCGACCTGCCGTTCTACGAGCCCGGCCTGGAGCCGGTGCTCCGCCGCGGGCTGGAGAGCGGGCGGCTGCGCTTCACCACGTCCTACGAAGAGGCGGCGGAGTTCGGCGACGTCCACTTCCTGTGCGTCGGGACGCCGCAGAAGGCCGGGGAGTACGCGGCCGACCTCCGCTACGTGGACGCCGCCGTCACCACCCTCGCGCCGCTGCTCGACCGGCCCTGCCTGATCGTCGGCAAGTCCACGGTGCCGGTCGGGACGGCCGCCCGGCTCGCCGAGATCCTGGCCGACACCGCGCCCGCGGGCGGCGACGCCGTCCTCGCCTGGAACCCCGAGTTCCTGCGCGAGGGGTTCGCCGTCCAGGACACCCTGCACCCGGACCGGATCGTCGCCGGGCTGCCCGCCGAGCAGGGCGCGGCCGAGCACGCCGAGAAGGCGCTGCGCGAGGTCTACCGGACGATGCTCGGCGCGGGCACCCCGTTCATCACCACCGACTACCCGACCGCCGAGCTGGTCAAGGTGTCGGCCAACGCGTTCCTCGCCACCAAGATCTCGTTCATCAACGCGATGGCGGAGGTGTGCGAGGCCGCGCACGCCGACGTGACGAAGCTCTCCGAGGCGCTGTCGCACGACGACCGGATCGGCGGCAAGTTCCTCGGCCCGGGGCTCGGCTTCGGCGGCGGCTGCCTGCCGAAGGACATCCGCGCGTTCATGGCCCGCGCGGGCGAGCTCGGCGCCGACCAGGCGCTCACCTTCCTGCGCGAGGTCGACGAGATCAACATCCGGCGCCGGATCCGGATGGTGGACCTCGCCCGCGAGCTGCTCGGCGGCTCGTTCGCCGGACGGACGGTCGGCGTCCTCGGCGCCGCGTTCAAGCCGAACTCCGACGACGTCCGCGACTCGCCCGCGCTGGACGTCGCCGCGTCCATCCGCGCGCAGGGCGGCAGGGTGACGGTGTACGACCCGCAGGCGATGCCGAACGCGCGGGTCGCGCAGCCGTCCCTGGCCTACGGCGACTCGGCGCTGTCGGCCGCGCGCGACGCGCACGTCGTCCTGCTGCTGACCGAGTGGGCCGAGTTCCGCGACATGGAGCCGTCCGCGCTGGCCGAGGCGGTCGCGGAGCGCAACATCGTGGACGGCCGCAACGCCCTCGACCCCGAGCGGTGGCGGGCCGCGGGCTGGAACTACCGGGCCCTCGGACGTCCTTGAAAACGGAACTAAACGGACGGCGGGCGCTGTTGACGCGGACATGACGGATTCTCTCGCCACCCCTCCGGCCGACCCGTCCGCCGACCCCTACGCCGAGCTCGCCGTGATCCGGCGGCTGCTGCACGAGTCCAGGACGTGGGCGTTCGTCGGCCTCGGCGACAACCCCGACCGCGAGGTGTACACCCAGGCCGGGCTGCTGCAGAAGCGCGGGAAGCGGATCATCCCCGTCCATCCGAAGGCGGCGGACGTCCTCGGGGAGAAGGGCTACGCCTCCCTCGCCGACGTGCCGGACGCGTCCGGGATCGACGTCGTGGGCGTCTACCGCCGCGCCGAGCACGCCGGGGAGGCCGTGGACGAGGCGATCGCGGCGGGCGCGAAGGCCGTCTGGCTGCCGCTCCAGGTGATCGACGAGGCGGCGGCGAAGCGCGCGAAGGACGCCGGGCTCGACGTCGTCATGAACCGCTGCCCCGCCGTCGAATGGGCCCTCCGCCGGTGACGGCGGAGGGCGACGCTCAGAGCCGCTCTCGGAGCCGCTCGCCCTTCGCCTTGGCCTGGCCGTAGAGGTCGCGCTGGAAGTCCTTCATCCTGGCGCGCAGCGCCTCGTCCGACGCGGCCAGGATGCGGACGGCCAGCAGCCCCGCGTTGCGCGCCGCGCCGACCGCGACCGTCGCGACCGGGACCCCGGCGGGCATCTGGACGATCGAGAGCAGCGAGTCCATCCCGTCGAGGTACTTCAGCGGGACGGGCACGCCGATCACCGGCAGCGGCGTCACCGACGCCAGCATCCCCGGCAGGTGCGCCGCGCCGCCCGCGCCCGCGATGATCACGCGCAGCCCGCGGGCCGCCGCGTCCTCGCCGTAGGCGATCATGTCGTGCGGCATCCGGTGCGCGGACACGACGTCGGCCTCGTGGGGGACGTCGAACTCCGCGAGCGCGCGTGCCGCGTCCTCCATGACGGGCCAGTCGGAGTCGCTGCCCATGACCACGCCGACCAGCGGCGCCCGGCCGTCGGTCATCGCCGTCCCTCCCGCTCCGCGAGCGCCTTGCCCCAGCGCAGGAAGCCCGCCGCGTGCCGGGCGCGCTCGCGCAGGTCGGCGAGGTCGTCGCCGAGCACCGTCACATGGCCGATCTTGCGTCCGGGACGCGACTCCTTGCCGTACATGTGCACCTTGACGCCCGGGTCGTGGGCCATCACGTGGAAGTAGCGGGAGTGGACGTCCGGGTCGTCGCCGCCGAGCACGTTCGCCATCACCGTGTAGCGGGCGGTGGGCTCGGTGGAGCCGAGCGGCAGGTCGAGGACGGCGCGCAGGTGCTGCTCGAACTGCGACGTGCGGGCGCCCTCGATCGTCCAGTGGCCGGAGTTGTGCGGGCGCATCGCCAGCTCGTTCACCAGCAGCCCGGCGTCGGTCTCGAACAGCTCGACGGCGAGCAGCCCGGTGACGCCGAGCCCGTCGGCGACGGCGAGCGCGAGCCGCTGCGCCTCGGCGGCGAGGTCGCCGGACAGGCCGGGCGCGGGCGCGATCACCTCGGTGCAGATCCCGCCCTCCTGGACGGTCTCCACGATCGGGTACGCGGCGCCCTGCCCGTACGGGGAGCGGGCGACGAGCGCGGCCAGCTCCCGCCGGAACGGGACGTGCAGCTCCGCCATCAGGTCGACGCCCTCGGCCAGCAGCCGCGGCACGAGGTCGGCGGCCTCGCCGGAGTCGGCGGCGATCCAGACGCCCTTGCCGTCGTAGCCGCCGCGCGTCGCCTTCAGCACCACCGGCCAGCCGTGCTCGGCGGCGAACGCTTCGAGGATGTCCAGCGCGCCGGCGGCCGGGATGTGCGCGTACGCCGGGCACGGGACGCCCATCCCGCTGAGCCGCTCGCGCATGACCAGCTTGTCCTGGGCGTGGGCGAGGGCGGCGGCGCCCGGACGGCACGGCACGCCCGAAGCCTCAAGCTCCCGGATGTGCGGCCCTGGGACGTGCTCGTGGTCGAACGTCACGACGTCGCAGCCCTTGGCGAAGGACAGCAGGTCGTCGAGGGAGCGGTCGTCGCCCACCCGCACGTCGGAGACGGCCTTGGCGGCCGAGTCGTCCGCCGCGCCCGCGAGGACGCGGAGCGACACGCCGAGGGCGATCGCCGCCTGCTGGGTCATCCGGGCGAGCTGGCCCCCGCCCGCCATCCCCACGACGGGTGTGTCAGCCGGATACGTCACCTGTGCAGCGTATCGGCCGACCGGCGTGAACGAACCCGCCGGACCCCGCGTCGAACCCTGGTGTGTGGGGATCGCGACAATGGGCAAGGAACGCACGGACGACGTGAAACGTTCATGTTCCGACGTCCTGGCGCGCGCGGGCGTCTATCCTCGTGATGCCTCCGCAGGCGCCGCGGCCTGTCCGCCGCGGCGCAGAGACGAAGTCCGGAAGGACGGTTCCCCTTCGTGAGCCTGGTCGCCAAGATCCATCGGCAGTTCGCGCACCTCGTGCGGGAGCTGGCCAAGTTCGGCAGCGTGGGCGCGATCGCGTTCGTCATCACCTTCGGGATCGGCAACGGCCTGCACACCGGCCTCGGGATGGGCCCGCTGACGTCCAACGGCATCGCCACCGTGGTCGCCACGACGTTCGCCTACCTGGCGAACCGGTACTGGACGTTCCGGCACCGCGACCGCACCGGCCTCGGCCGCGAGTACGTCCTGTTCTTCGCGCTGAACGGCGTCGGGCTGGTCATCACCGAGCTGTTCATCGGGTTCTCGCACTACGTCCTCGGGCTGAGCGGCGCGGTCTACTACAACGCCGCCCTGGTCATCGGGACGGGCTTCGCCACCCTGTTCCGCTTCTGGTCGTACAAGAAGTGGGTGTTCCTGCCGTCCAGCGCGCCGCAGGTCGACCCGGCGTCCGGGCTGCCGGAGGCCCCGGCCGCGCCCGGCGCGCACCGCGCGCAGCCGAACGGACAGCCGCACGGACAGCAGGGCCCGGCCCCGCGGCTCGGCCACCCGCTCGACGCGCGCCACGCCGAGGACTACGCCCAGTTCACCCGCCGCTGAGCTAGCGGAGCCCGCTCACGCGGGGCCCATCACGACGCGCTCCTCCGCCAGCCGGGCCTGCTCGGTCTGGCGCAGGAACACCCCGAACACGGCCGGACGCGACTGGATCAGCTCCAGCCGCCCGCCGTCCACCATCGCGAGGGAGCGGGCCAGGTAGAGCCCGAGGCCGGTGCCCCGGCCGCCGCTGACGCTGCGCTCGAAGATCCGCGGCTCCAGCTCGGCCGGTATCCCGGCGCCCTCGTCGCCGACCTCGACGACCACCGAGCTGACGCCCGGCTTGGTGTGGATGGTCACGGTGCCCGCGCCGTGCATCAGCGAGTTGTCGAGCAGCGTCGCGACGATCTGGGAGAGGCCCTCGGGGTTGGTCATGCCGACGAGGCCCTGCTCGCCGACGATCCGCACGTCCCGGCCGTCCCGCCGGAAGATGGGCCGCCACTCCTCCACCTGCTGGGCGATGATCTCGTCGATGGGCGAGGCGATCGCGGCGCCGGTCCGGTCGTGCCGGGCGCGGGCGAGCAGCTGCTCGACGACCGCGACGAGCCGCTCGGCCTGCGCGACGGCCGCGGCGCCCTCCTCCCGGACGACGTCCGGGTAGTCGGCGGCGTCGATCATCTCCTCCAGCCGCATGGACAGCGCGGTCAGCGGCGTGCGGAGCTGGTGGCTCGCGTCGGAGGCGAACTCGCGGCTCGCGGCGAGTAAGTCGGCGATCCGGACGGCGCTGCGGTCCAGCACCTCGGCGACCCGGTCGACCTCGGGGATGCCGTAGCGGCGGCGGCGCGGCCTGGCGTTGCCGCTGCCGAGCCGGTCGGCGGTCTCGGCGAGGTCGACGAGCGGGACGGTCAGCTTGCGGGCCTGCACCATCGCGAGGCCGACGGTCAGCGCGACGCCGAGCAGCGCGAGGCTGCCGATGAACAGCATCCGCCGCATCGCGTCGTCGCGGATCTCCGCCTCCGGCCGGGACACCCGCACGCGCACCGCGCCGTTCGACCGGTCCGCGGACAGCACGGGCCCGCGGCGCCGCGGCCCGGCGGTGAGCGTCCGGCCGTCCGGCATGACGATCGACACGTGCCGCCCCGGGTACTCCCGCGCGATCATCGCGCCGGTGACGGGACGGTTCGACTCCAGGCTGAAGCCGACGCCGACGGCGATGGACGACGCCTCCCGGTCGAGCGACCGGCTCTCCTTCTCGTAGGAGAGTCTGTGGGCGAAGTAGGTGAGGGGTATGCCGAGCGACAGGATCGCGACCACCGCCACCGCGAGCGTCGACAGGAGGAGTCGGCGCCTCATCAGGGCTCCTTCAGGGGTGGGGCCACGGACCGCGCGGCAGGGACCCGGCGCCTCTCGGGAAGGCGCCGGGACGACCCGCGCGACCGTGGCGGCCGGTAGGGCGTGCCCTAGTCGCCGCGCTCGAACCGGAAGCCGACGCCCCGCACCGTCGTGATGTAGCGGGGGCTGCCGGCGTCGTCGCCGAGCTTGCGGCGCAGCCAGGAGATGTGCATGTCGAGCGTCTTCGTGGAACCCCACCAGTTGGTGTCCCACACTTCGCGCATGATCTGTTCGCGGGTGACGACCTTGCCCGCGTCGCGGACGAGGACCCGCAGCAGGTCGAACTCCTTGGTCGTGAGTTGGAGCTCCTGGTCGCCCATCCAGGCGCGGCGCGACTCGGCGTCGATCCGGACCCCCTGGACGATCGGGGTCTCGGTGCTGCCGCGGCGCAGCAGCGCCCGCACCCGGGCCAGCAGCTCGGCCAGCCGGAACGGCTTGGTCACGTAGTCGTCGGCGCCCGCGTCCAGCCCGACGACGGTGTCGACCTCGTCGGCACGCGCGGTCAGGATCAGGATGGGCACGCCGTGCCCTTCGGCCCGCACCCGGCGGGCCACCTCAAGGCCGTCCAGCTCGGGTAGGCCGAGGTCCAGGACGATCAGGTCCACCCCGCCGCCGAGCGCCCGCTCCAGCGCCTGCGGGCCGTCCGGGCTGACTTCGACGGTGTACCCCTCGCGCCGCAGCGCGCGGGCGAGAGGCTCGGAGATGGACGTGTCGTCCTCGGCGAGCAGTACTGAGGTCATGAACCGATCGTATGACCATTCTTGAACATTGCCCGGCTGCCGCCGCGCTCTTGACCTGCGGTTTGCCACTCGTAGTACATCCTCGAACACCGCTTTTCAGGCGGAATCGGGATGCAGTCCACATCCCGCCTGGGGCCCGTCGCCGCCGGTCAGCCGACGATCAGCCGCCGGTCAGCCGACGATGGCCGCGGAGGCGGCCGGAAGTTCGAGCGCGGCGGTTCCGGAATCGCCGATCATGTCCGCGTCCAGGCGGATTGCCGGGTCTGACGCGAGCAGGAGGCGGGGCGGCGGCGCGCCGGGATCGGACGCCGGGAGCACGAGGGGCACGTCGCCGACGTTCGCCGCGACGCGGATCGGACCGCGCCGCATGATCAACCAGCGGGCCCCGTCGTCGCCGGTCTCGACGGTCGTCTCCGTGAGGCGCGGATCGTTCAACTCGGGGCGGGAGCGGCGGAGCGCGATCAGCGCCCGGTGCCATTCCAGCAGGTCTTGGTGGTGCGGCAGATCGGGCTCGGTCCAGTCGAGGACGGACCGCCGGAAAGTATCCACAGCCTGTGGATCGGGGACGTCGCCCGTCCAGCCGTGCCGCGCGAACTCGCGGCGGCGTCCCTCGCTGACGGCGCGCCCCAGTTCGGGGTCCTGATGGTCGGTGAAATAGCACCACGGCGTGGACGCGCCCCATTCCTCGCCCATGAAGAGCATGGGCGTGAAAGGCGCGAGCAGGAGCAGCGCCGCGCCGACCTTGAGCAGGCCGGGCGGCGCACCCGCGTCAGCGTCGGCCAGGACGGCGCCGAGCCGGTCGCCGGTCGCCCGGTTGCCGATCTGGTCGTGGTTCTGGAGGAAGCCGACGAACCGGTGCGCGGGCGTTTTCAGGACGTCCACCGGACGCCCGTGGCGACGGCCCCTGTAGGTCGACCAGGTCCCGTCGTGGACGAACACGTTCGTCAGCGCCTTCTTGAGGGTTTCCAAGGCGCCGAAATCGCAGTAGTAGCCCTGCCTCTCGCCGGTGAGCGCGGCGTGCAGGGCGTGGTGGAAGTCGTCGCTCCATTGCGCGTCGAGGCCGTATCCGCCCGCCTCCCTGGACGTCACCAGGCGCGGGTCGTTCAGGTCGGATTCGGCGATGAGGAACAGTTCGCGTCCGAGATGCGCCGAAAGGCCCGCCACCGCGCCCGCGAGTTCTTCGAGGACGTGCACCGCCCCGAGGTCGGTGATGGCGTGGACGGCGTCGAGCCGCAGCCCGTCGAAGTGGTAGTCGCGCAGCCACATCAACGCGTTCTGCACGACGAAGGCGCGCACTTCCTCCGAGCCTTCCTGGTCGAAGTTGACCGCGTCGCCCCATGGTGTCGGGTGTGTGCTGGTGAAATACGGGCCATATCCGGCGAGGCGGTTTCCGTCCGGGCCAAGGTGGTTGTAGACGACGTCGAGGATCACCGCGAGCCCGCGCGCGTGGGCGGCGTCGACGAAACGCTTGAGCGCATCCGGGCCGCCGTACGGCTCGTGCGGCGCCCACAGGTGAACACCGTCATATCCCCATCCGTGTTTTCCGGGAAAGGACGCGACGGGCAGGATCTCCACCGCGTCTACCCCGAGCGCGACGAGATGGTCGAGTCGTTCGGTGGCTGCGTCGAACGTCCCCTCGGGCGTGAACGTGCCTACGTGCATCTCGTACAGGACGCTTCCGGGGAGGGGACGTCCGTGCCAGTGCTGGTCCGTCCAAGCGAACTGGTCGTGGTCGTAGACGCGGCTCAACCCATGGACGCCCTGCGGCTGCCATGGCGAGCGGGGGTCGGGCAGCACTTCGTCCGCGTCGTCCAAGACGAACCCGTAGTCGGTGCCAGGCGCGGTGCCCGCGACATCCACTTCCCACCAGCCGGACGGTGATGCGTCCATGGAATGCCGGACGCCGTCTGCCTCGACCTCCACACGCCCGGCAGACGGCGCCCACACCTCGAACCGCGTGCTCACCGATCGATCTCCCGGGGGACGAGCAGCGCGACGGGCAGCGTCTCGAACAGCCGTCCGGCGTCCAGGATCGGGCCCATGTGGGTGCAGCCGGTGAGGACGTCCCGCCAGCCCTGGTGGGCGACGTCGACCCTCGTCCCGGACCAGCCGCCCTTGCGTTCCAGGCCGACCGGCAGGCGCGTCGCCAGCGCGACGGCCTCGCCGCGGGCGAACCCGACGACGTGCTCGGCGGCGGGCCCGCGCGAGGTGATCGGCTCGTGCCGGGAGCCGGGCCCGAACCACTCGGGATGGGCCCGGCGCAGCCGCAGCGTCCGCGACGTGACGAGGAGCTTCTCGTCGTCGACCTCCTTCGGCTGGCGTCCGGTGTCGAGCCGCAGGAGGTGCTCGCGGCGCCGCCCGTAGTCGACCGGCCGCCGGTTGTCGGGATCGACCAGCGCGAGCCCGGTCAGCTCGCAGCCCTGGTAGACGTCCGGGACGCCCGGCATCGCCAGTTGGACGAGCTTCTGCCCCAGCGTGTTGTACCGCGCGTAGGGGGCGAGTCTGCGCACGAACGAGGTCATGTCGGTGATGAGGTCGGGGTCGGCCAGGACGCCCCGCGCGTATTCGAGGACGGCACGCTCGTACGCGGGGTCGTGGTCTGTCCACGACGTGCGTGTCTTGGCCTCGCGCATCGCCTTGGTGAGGAATTCCTCCAGGCGTCCGATGGTGAGGGGCCAAGCGCCGACGAGCGTCTGCCAGAGCAGGTATTCGAGATCAGGCTCCAGAGGAGATGGGCTCGGACCCCAGTTCCGCCACCGTTCGACGGCCTCCGTCCATTCGACGGGAAGTTCGGACAGCACGGACAGCCACGCCCGTACGTCCTCTTCCCGTTTGGTGTCGTGCGTGGACAGCGTGGTCATCGTGGACGGCCAGTCCCTCGCCGTCCTTATACAGAACGCGTGGAAATTCTCGGGGCTGACCGAGAAGCGCTCCGGGTCGCCGCCCACCTCGTTCAGCGCGGCCATGCGGTTCCACCGGTAGAACGCCGTGTCCTCGACGCCCTTGGCCGCCAGGGGCGCGGACGTCTGCTGGAACCGGACGATGAACTCGGCATCGGTGCGCTCGCCACGTCCGAGGGCCAGTTCCACGACGAATTCGAGATCCGCGTGCATTTCCTCTGGCAGATGCGCGCGGGCACGGCCTGCCGCCTCGTCCAGGACGTCGATGGCCGATTGCGACGGGTCCTGTCCAGGGACGACGTACGCGCGGTAAACGGGCATGGCGACGAGCAACTCGACCAAAGCCCGCTCCAGACCAGGACGGCGTTCACCCACCACTCTCTGGAGGACGCCCTGAAGCCGCTCTATCTCCGGCTTCAATCCATGCGTCGCGACGTACCGGCGTGACTCGTACTCCACGTCCGCGAAGTCGTGCGGGCCGCCCGTCAGCGCGACGTAGTAGTCGGTGAGCGGCCTCTCCCCGGCCGGGTCGACGAACAGCCCGCCGACCATGCCGAGCGCGTCGTAGCCGGTGGTGCCCGCGCACGGCCAGTCGGGCGGCAGCCGCTCCTCCCCCGCCGTGATCTTCTCGACCAGCAGCCACGCGCCCTGCGCCTTCTCCGACAGCCGCCGCAGGTAGCCGCGCGGGTCGGCGAGGCCGTCCGGGTGGTCGACGCGCAGGCCGTCCACGTGGCCCTCCTCGACCAGGTTCAGCAGCAGGGCGTGCGTGCGCTCGAAGACCTCCGGGTCCTCCTGGCGGAGCCCGATCAGGCCGGAGATGTCGAAGAAGCGGCGGTAGTTGGGCTCGCCCTCGCCGGGTGGGACGATCCGTCCGCCCCCGGCCGTCCAGTCCACGTCGAACCACTTCGCGAACGGCGAGGACGGCCCGTCCGCGAGGACGGCGGCGAACGGCAGGTTCAGATCGGGCGGCGACGGGATCGCCATGTGGTTCGGGACGACGTCCACCAGCAGTCTCAGCCCGTGCGCGCGGAACCGGGCCGCCATCGCGCCGAACGCCTCCGACCCGCCGAGCTCCGCCGAGAGCCGGGAGTGGTCGATCACGTCGTAGCCGTGCGTGGAGTCGGGCGCGGCTTGCAGGATCGGCGACAGGTAGACGTGCGACACGCCGAGGGAGGCCAGGTAGGGGGCGAGCGCGGCGGCCTCGGCGAAGCCGAAGCGGCCCTCCGGCGTGCCGCGCAGCTGGAGCCGGTAGGTGCCGGACGGCGGCGCGGCGGCCTCGTCTTCCGCGGGGACGCCTCCGTGCTTGCCGATGCTGTGCCTGCCGGTTCTGCTCTTGGCGGTCAGGTGCTCTTCGTCCAGGTGGTCCTCGGACACGGTCTCCTCACCAGGGGGTTCGCCGGGGAGCGGCTCGTCGGGAGCGGGTTCGGCGTACGTGTCGTGCGGGTCGGGCAGGTCGTGCAGGTCGTGCGGGTCGTCGGTGAAGGCGGAGGTCACGGCTCAGTCCCGGCGCAGGACCTGGATCGACCGGGCGGCGACCGCGACGGTCTCGCGGGCCTTCACGGTCTCGTCCGGGCCGGGCAGCGGGTCGGCGGTGTCGAGGACGGGCGTCCACGTCCCTCCGTAGGAGGCGGGCGGGAGCGTGAACGTGAGGTCGCCGTCGTCCGCGTTGAACAGGAGCAGGAACGAGTCGTCGGTGACCTGCCTGCCGCGCCGGTCGGGCTCGCCTATCGCGTCGCCGTTCAGGAAGACGCCCAGGGCCTTGTTGAATCCGGCCGTCCAGTCGGTTCCGGCCATTTCCGCGCCGCCGGGGGTGAACCAGACGAGGTCGGGGAGTTCCTCCGGACGGCCGTTCGCGCGGGCCTTCTTCGGCCGCTGGTCGCCGAGGAAGAAGCGCCTGCGCCGGAACACCGGGTGCCTGGTCCGCAACCGGGACAGCCGCCGGACGAAGTCGAGGAGCGTCCCGCGCTCGTCGGGGAAATCGCCGTCCTCCAGGCCCGTCCAGTCGACCCAGGACAATTCGTTGTCCTGGCAGTAGCCGTTGTTGTTCCCGCGTTGCGTGCGGCTGATCTCGTCGCCGTGCAGCAGCATCGGGACGCCCTGCGAAAGGAACAGCGTCGTCAGCAGATTGCGTTTCTGCCTGGCGCGCAGTTCGAGGATGCCGGGATCGTCGGTCGGGCCCTCGTGGCCGCAGTTCCAGGAGCGGTTGTCGTCGGTGCCGTCCCGGCCGCCCTCGCCGTTGGCGTCGTTGTGCTTGTGGTCGTACGAGACGAGGTCGTGCAGCGTGAACCCGTCGTGGCAGGTCACGAAGTTGATCGAGGCGATCGGCCGCCGCCCGTCGTCGGCGTACAGGTCGGACGACCCGGTCAGCCGGGACGCGAACTCCGGCATCGCGCCCGGCTCCCCGCGCCAGTAGTCGCGCATCGTGTCGCGGTACTTGCCATTCCACTCCGTCCACAGGGGCGGGAAGTTGCCGACCTGGTAGCCGCCCTCGCCCACGTCCCACGGCTCGGCGATCAGCTTCACCTGCGACACCACCGGATCCTGCTGGACGAGGTCGAAGAACGCCGACAGCCGGTCCACCTCGTGCAGCTCGCGGGCGAGCGTCGCGGCCAGGTCGAAGCGGAACCCGTCCACGTGCATCTCGGTCACCCAGTACCGCAGCGAATCCATGATCATCTGAAGCACGTGCGGCCCGCGCATCAGCAGGCTGTTCCCGGTGCCCGTCGTGTCGGTGTAGTAGCGGGGATCGTCGTCGGCGAGCCGGTAGTAGGAGGCGTTGTCGATGCCCCGGAACGACAGGGTCGGACCGCGGTGGTCGCCTTCGGCGGTGTGGTTGTAGACGACGTCCAGGATCACCTCGATCCCGGCCTCGTGCAGCGCCTTCACCATCGCCTTGAACTCCAGCACCTGCTCGCCCCGCTGCCCGGACGACGAGTACTCGTTGTGCGGCGCGAAGAACCCGATGGTGTTGTAGCCCCAGTAGTTGCGCAGCCCGCGCCGCTCCAGGATGTCGTCCTGGACGAACTGGTGGACGGGCATCAGCTCCACCGCCGTCACCCCGAGCGAGCGCAGATGATCGATGACCGCCGGGTGGCCGAGGCCCGCGTAGGTGCCGCGCAGCGCGCGCGGGACGTCCGGATGCCGCGCGGTGAGGCCCCGGACGTGCGCCTCGTAGATCACCGTCTCGTGGTACGGGATGCGCGGCGGACGGTCGTCCCCCCAGTCGAAGTAGGGGCTGACCACCACCGACCGCATCGTGTGGGACGCCGAGTCGGCGTCGTTGCGCGACCACGGGTCGCCGAACCGGTAGCCGAAGCAGGACTCGTCCCAGTCCATGGCCCCCTCGACGGCCTGCGCGTACGGGTCGAGCAGCAGTTTCGCCGGGTTGCAGCGCTGCCCCCGGCGCAGGTCGTAGGGGCCGTGCACCCGGAACCCGTAGCGGTGACCCGGCATGATCCCCGGCAGGTAGGCGTGCCAGACGAACGCGTCCACCTCCGGGAGCGGGATCCGGGTCTCGGCGCCGTCGCCCGCCGGGCCGTCGAAGAGGCACAGCTCCACGTGTTCGGCGGCCTCGGAGAACACGGCGAAGTTCGTGCCCGCGCCGTCGAACCGGGCGCCGAGGGGGTATGCGTCGCCCGGCCAGACCTGAGCCAATGTCCCGCCTCTCGTCGCTGCGACACGCGGGGCGCGCACGCGGTGAAAGCCCTTCCCGCTGAGGGGTGGATCACACCGATTGGGAGCCCTCTGGTCAGAACGGACATCTCTGAGCTACCTTAGGGGAGCCTTACCTTAATGAGGGTCACCTAAGAACCCCTGGTGGGGCATTTGTCCGGGACACGAGCCGCACGGAAGGTCCGCCTGCCGATGTACGTCTGCATCTGCAACGCCATCACGGAGGACGACGTCAACGGCTGCATGGCCAGCGGTTGCGCCTCCGCCAGGGAGGTCAAGGCGGCCTGCGGCTTCAAGCCCGGATGCGGATCCTGCACCAAGCGCATCTACCGCATGGTCAGCGAGTACAGGACGGCGAGCGAACTGGCCGACGCCCTCACCGGCGGGCCCGCCGCGCTCACCGCCGTCCCGGAGCCCGGCCTCTCCGAACCCGCGATCTCCGAGCCCGCGATCGGCGAGCCGGTCGCCGCCGAGCCGGTGCTCGCCGAGGCCGCCGGAGAAGGAGCCGCCCCGCCGACCGCCGCCTGAGCCTCCGCCCCCGCAGCGGCCCGCCACCAGGGCGGACACGCTCCTGCGGGGGTTAGTGCTGTCCCGAACCAGCCCGCCGTGGAAGCATGGGGGCCATGGAAGGCGACAAGGACATCATCGCGCTGCTGAACGACCAGCTCACCGCGGAGCTCACCGCGATCAACCAGTACTTCCTGCACTCCAAGATGCAGGCGAACTGGGGATACACGCGCATCGCCGAGCACACCCGCGACGAGTCGTTCGACGAGATGAAGCACGCGGAGCGGCTCACCGACCGGATCCTGTTCCTGGAGGGGCTGCCGAACTACCAGAAGCTCGGCACGCTGCGGATCGGCCAGACCGTCTTCGAGCAGCTCGAAGCGGACCTCGCGGTCGAGATGGAGGCCGTTGCCCGGCTGCGTCCCGGCATCGAGCTGATGCGCTCGCGCGGCGACATCACGTCCGCGCGGATCTTCGAGGACATCCTCGCCGACGAGGAGGAGCACATCGACTACCTGGAGACCGAGCTGAGCCTCGTCCAGGCGCTCGGCGAGCAGAACTACCTCCAGCGCCTCACCGACGCTCCCGGCGAGGACAGCATCAAGCCCGTCTGACGACGGTCACGACGCCCTGCCTTTCTGGGGGGCGACCCCCAGACCCCCGAAGGGTCGGCGTCATGATCCTCGCTTCGCTCCGGTCATGACGCCTCCGGTTCCGCGGGCGCCGGGGCCACGGCGGCCGCGCCCGGACGGCGGCGGCGCAGCACGTACGGCTGGATGATGCCGAGCCCGCGGACCGGGCGCCGCACGATCCGCGTCACCTCGAACTCGGTGCTCGCCTCCAGCGCCCCGGCCAGCTCCCCGTCGATCACGACCGAGCCGGGCCGGGCCAGCGACGTCAGCCGGGCCGCGAGGTTCACCGTGGTCCCGAACAGGTCGCCCATCAGCGGCAGGACCGGCCCGTGCGCGACGCCGACCCGCACGTCCGGGACCTCCGTCTCGTCCTGGATGGCCGCCGCCACGGTCAGCGCGATCTCCGCGCCGATCTCCGGCGTCTCCGCGCTGAACAGCACCTCGTCGCCGAGCGTCTTCACGAGGCGGCCGCCGCAGGACGCGATGATGTCCGCGGCGGTCTCCTCGAACCACTCCACGATCCGGGCGAGTTCGATCTCCTCCAGCTCGCGGCTGACCTGGGTGAACGACACCATGTCCGCGAACCCGACGGTGGTGAGCGGGCGGCCCGCCGGGTCGCCGTTCTCGCGGGTCGCGGCGGCGGCGAGGGCGCGCGTCCCGGCGGCGGCGAGCTGGCGCCGCCAGGCGTGCACGACGAGCGGCTCGAACTCGCCGATGTGCTTCTCCGCGACGTCCACGATCGTCTGCACGGCCTCGGGGGACGCGGCGTCGCGGGCCTCCTGGGCGAGCATGTCGCGCAGCAGGCTGACCTGCCATTCGGCGAGCCGGGTCATGGTCTGGCCGAACGCCCTGACCAGCCGGATCACGCCGTCCTCGTCGAGGACGCCGTCGTCCACCAGGCGGCGCATGCGGTCCAGCGCGGCGACGTCGCCCTCGGTGTAGGCGACCGCGTCGTCCGGCATCGAGGGGTAGCCGAACGCGCGCCACACCCGGCCGGAGAACTCGCGGGAGACGCCGGCGAGCCGCACGGCGTCGACGCGGTTGTACCGCAGCTCGCCGCCGAGCAGCAGCTCTTCGATCTCCTTCGGGTCCGGCATGCCGGCCTTCATCCTCCGCCCCTCAGTCCGCCGCCCACGGCCGTGGCGGCGGCGTCCCGACTCGGTATCGGGACATATCGTTGCAGATCAACCGCGCTTTCACCGCCGGGACCCGGACCGGACGCCATCCGTTCATCGGACGTGCACCCCTCTTCGGACGTCCATCCGTCATCGGACCTGCACCCCTCATCGGACGTGCACGACGTCGCCCGCGCTGATCGCGCGCTCCCCGCCCGGACCGGCGACCACGAGGCGCCCGGCCTCGTCGACGTCCGTCGCCGTCCCGGGCAGGAACTCCCCGCCCGGCAACTCCACCCGCACCTGGCGGCCCAGCGTCACGCACAGCTCCTTGTACGCGGTGCGCAGGCCGCTGGTTTCAGGGTCGCCGTCGAGGGCCGTCCACTCCCGGTACCAGGTGGAGAACTCGCGGAGGATCGCGCGGAGCAGCGGCGCCCGGTCGCTCAGCGGCGCGCCCTCGATGGCGAGGGACGTCGCGGTCGGGACGGGCAGCTCGTCCTCGCGCAGGCCGACGTTCAGGCCGACGCCGACGACGATCCCGTCGTCGACCTTCTCGACGAGGATCCCGGCGAGCTTGCGGTCGCCGACGAGCAGGTCGTTCGGCCACTTGAGGCGGGCGTCCACGGCCGCGTCGCCCGCCGGGCCCGCGTCCGCGCCGAGGAACCCCTCCCCGGCCTCCGACCACGCCGTCATCCGGCGGACGGTCATCGCGACCGCGACGCCGGTCAGCAGCGACGCCCAGCCGAGCGTCCGCACCGGCACCTTCGGGCGCAGCAGCATCGAGAACGTCAGGGCCGACCGCGCGGGGGCGGTCCACGTCCGGCCGAGCCGCCCGCGCCCGGCGGTCTGCACCTCGGTGATCAGCACGGTGCCCTCCGGGGCGCCGTCCCGGGACCGTTCGGCGAGGTCGGCGTTGGTCGACCCCGTCTCCGGGACGACCCGCACCTCCCGCCAGAGCCCGCCGTCCCGGACGAGCGCGCGGTGCAGCGCCGCCTCGTGCAGCGGCGGCCGGTCGAGGTCTCCGTACGGTGAGTCGCTCACGCGTCCATCCAACATCACGCGCGGCCCGATCATGAGGGCAGGCGTCGAGTGTCCCGGACGCCCGTGGTCGGAGGGCCGTGGTTAGGGTGCCTCCCATGGATGGTGTGACGCTGCGGCGCGACGGTCACGTCGCGGAGATCGTGCTCGACCGGCCCGAGGCCCTGAACGCCCTGTCCACGGCGATGGCGCGGCGGCTCGCCGCGGTGTGCGCCGAGGTGGCGGCGGACGCGTCCGTCCGCGCCGTGGTGCTGAGCGCGGCCGGGGAGAAGGCGTTCTGCGTGGGCGCCGACCTCAAGGAGCGCAACGCGATGACGGACGAGGAGATCCTCGCGCAGCGGCCGATCTTCCGGGCGGCGTTCGGCGGCGTGCTGAACCTGCCGCAGCCCGTGATCGCGGCCGTGCACGGCTACGCGCTCGGCGGCGGCTGCGAGTTCGCCCTCTCCACCGACATGATCGTCGCGGACGAGACCGCCGTGTTCGGGCTGCCCGAGGTGACCGTGGGACTCGTCCCGGGCGGCGGCGGGACGCAGCTCGCGCTGCACCGGCTCGGCCCCGGCAGGGCCGCCGAGCTGGTCCTCACCGGCCGCCGCCTGCGCGCGGGCGAGGCCGTCGCCTACGGCCTCGCCGACCGCGAGGTCGCCGCGGGCGCGGCCCGCGAGGAGGCCCTCTCCATCGCCCGCGTGATCGCGGGCAACTCGCCGGTCGCCGTCCGCGCCGCGAAGCGCGCCCTCCGCCTCGGCATCGGCTCCGCCCTGGAAGCGGGCCTCGACCTTGAGGACAACGCCTGGCGCACCGCCGCCTTCTCCCCCGACCGCCGCGAGGGCATAGCCGCCTTCAACGAGAAGCGCACCCCGAACTGGCCGTCCTAGCCGAGAGGCTTGGACATGTGGATGACGTAGCGGCCGCCTATGTCCTGGCGGCCGGTCTCGCGGTAGCCGAGTCGTTCGTAGCGGGCGATGTTGGACGTCATCAGCTCGTTCGTGTAAAGCCGCAGGCCAGGTAGGCCCAGTGCGCGGGCGTGGTCTTCGGCGAAGGCGAGGAGGGCGCCGCCGAGGCCCCGGCCGTGGCGGTCGGGGGCGACGGCGACGTTCTCCACAAGGAGGGCGCCGTCCTCGGGGATGAGCACGATCACGCCGTGCGGCCCGTCGCCGGTCACGAACACATGGCCCGCGTCGATCAGGGCCGTGTAGTCGGCGTCCATGGGGAGGGGACGGGCCCCGATGAGCTCGGCCCAGGGCGTGTAGGCGGCCTCGACGATCTCCTCGATCCGGGCGCGGTCGTCCTGCGTGGCGGGTCTGATCCGGGGGGAGGCCATCAGCGTCATCCCGTGTTCTGGAGGCCCGCGGCCACGCCGTTGACGGAGAGGAGGAGCAGGTTCTCCAGGTGGGCGCGCTCGTCGTCGTTGGCGACGCCCGCGCGGAGGGCCTGTAGGGCGCGGAGCTGGAGGTGGGAGAGGGCGTCCACGTACGGGTTGCGCAGCTCCACGGCGCGGGACAGGACGCGCCGGTTCTCCAGCAGCCGTTCGTGGCCCGTCACCGCGAGGACGAGTCGGCGGGTGCGGTCGTACTCGGCGAGGACGGTCTCGGTCAGCTCGGGACGCTCGCCGAGGGCCAGGTAGCGTTCGGCGATCGCGCGGTCGGACTTGGCGAGGCTCATCTCGGCGTTGTCGAGCAGGGTGTTGAACAGCGGCCACGTCTCGTAGGCGTCGCGGAGCCCGGCGAGGTCGGCGCCGTCGGCGGAGACGGCGGCGAGGCCGCTGCCGAGGCCGTACCAGCCGGGGAGGTTGACGCGGGTCTGCGTCCAGGCGAACACCCACGGGATGGCGCGCAGGTCCTCCAGGCCGCGGGCGGCCTTGCGGCGCGCCGGACGCGACCCGATGCGCAGCTCGGCGATCTCCTCCAGCGGGCTGACGCGGGCGAACCAGGCGGCGAACCCGTCGGTCTCGATCAGCGCCCGGAACGCGGCCCGCGCCGCCTCGCCGAGCCGGTCGGCGAGCGGGCGGAAGCGGTCGGCGGCCGCGCGGGCGTGCTCCTGCACGGCGTCCGTCGAGGCCAGCAGGACGGCGCTGGTCACCTGCTCGACGTGGCGCTTCGCGATCTCGCCGTGCCCGTACCTGGCGAAGATCACCTCGCCCTGCTCGGTGACCTTGAAGCGGCCCGCGACCGAGCCGGGCGCCTGCGCGAGGATCGCCCGGTTCGCGGGCCCGCCGCCGCGGCCGAGCGAGCCGCCCCGGCCGTGGAACAGCGTGAGCGTGACGTCGTTGCGCGCGGCCCACGCGGCGAGCGCCTCCTGCGTGTCGTAGAGGCGCAGGGTCGCGCTCGCCGGGCCGAGCTGCTTGGCCGAGTCGGAGTAGCCGAGCATGACCTCAAGGCGGCGGCCGGTGTCGTCCAGGCGGCGCCGGACGGCGGGGATCTCCAGCATCCCGTCCAGGACGGACGGGGCGCGCTCCAGGTCCTCGCCGGTCTCGAACAGCGGGATCACGTCCAGGACGGGCGCGCCGTCGCCGAGCGAGGCGGCCAGCTCGTGCACGTTCGCGATGTCGGCGGCCGAGCGGGTGAACGACACGATGTACCGGTGGCAGGCGCGGACGCCGAACCGCCGCTGAATCCAGGCGACGACGCGGAGCGTCTCCAGGATCTCCTCGGTCATCTCCGACCGCTCGCCGCCCGCGCGGACCTCCTCCAGCGCCTTCTCATGCAGCTCGGAGTGCTGCCGGATCTCCAGCTCGGCGAGGTGGAAGCCGAACGTCTCGACCTGCCAGATCAGGTGCTGGACGCGCCCGTACGCCTGCCGCGGCGCGCCCGCCCCGGCCAGCGACCCCTGTACGGTCCGCAGGTCGGCGAGCAGCTCGTCCGGGGACGGGTAGGCGAGGTCGGCGTCCCGTTCCCGGGTCGCGGCGATCCGGGACGCGGCGTGCAGCAGGAGCTGGCGGTGCGGCTCGCCCGGCGACCGCTTGGCGATCTCGCGGAGGCGCTCCGGATGCGCGGTGCGGGCGGCGGCGAGGGCGCCCAGCAGCTCCGGCGACGCGGGCGTGGTGCCCTCGTTGACGGTCAGCTCCCGCCCGATCCGCCCGCACGCCGCCTCCAGGGCGCGCAGCACGTGGTCGGCCTGGATCATGACGGCGTCCCGGGTGACCTGCGCGGTGACGTAGGGGTTGCCGTCCCGGTCGCCGCCGATCCAGCTCCCGAACCGCAGGTACGGGCGGGCCTTCGGCGGGCGGGCGCCGGTGTCGCCGCCGTCGAGCGCGCGGTCGAGCGTCCGGTAGACGTGCGGCACCACGCGGAAGATCGTCTCGTCGAACGCGGCCATCGCGGTGCGGACCTCGTCGAGCGGGTCCATCTGCGCCTCGCGGCGCAGGGCCGTCCGCCAGAGGAGGTCGATCTCCTCGCGGAGGGCGCGCTCGATCTCCTCGCGCTCCGTCCAGCCGGGCCCGGCGTCGAGCCGCGTCATCAGGTCGCTGATCCGCTGGATGGCGGTGACGACGGCGCGGCGGCGCGCCTCGGTCGGGTGCGCGGTGAAGACGGGCCGGAACTCAAGGCCCTCGACCAGCGCGTCGAGCCGGTCCTCGCCGGTCGCGCGGATCTCCTCCACGGCCGCCGCCACCGACCCGGGGACGGTGTCGCCGGTGTCACGTTCCCGCAGCGTCCGGATGCGGTGGTGCTCCTCGGCGAGGTTCGTCAGGTGGAAGTACACGGTGAACGCGCGGGCGACCTGCTCGGCGCGTTCCAGCGTCCACCCGGCGACGAGGGACGCGGCCTCCGCCCCGGACGCCTCGCCGCGGCGGGCCGCGATCACCGCGCGCCGCAGCCGCTCGACGTCGTCCAGGAGGCCGGGGCCGCCGTACTCGACCAGGCCGTCGCCGAGCATCGCGCCGAGCAGGCGGACGTCGCGGCGGAGCGGCTCGGGCAGGTCCTGCCGGAAGGTGTCGCGCGTCTTCGTAGCCACCCGGCCAGCGTAACGAGCCGCGTCCCGCCGCGTTCGGCCCGGTCAGCGGTCGGCGGCCCCCGCGCGCCCGGACCCGAACGGCGTCCGGTTACGCTGGCCCGCATGGCGATGGAAGCCCCTGAACCCCCCGCTGAGTACGACGTCCACACCACGGCGGGAAAGATCGCGGACCTGGCGCGCCGCCGGTACGAGGCGGTGCACGCCGGATCGGCCCGCGCCGTCGAGAAGCAGCACGCCAAGGGCAAGATGACGGCCCGCGAGCGGATCGACGCCCTGCTCGACCCGGGCTCGTTCGTCGAGTTCGACGAGCTGGCGCGGCACCGGTCCACGAACTTCGGGATGGAGAGGAACCGGCCCTACGGCGACGGCGTCGTCACCGGGCACGGCACCGTGGACGGACGTCCCGTCGCCGTGTTCAGCCAGGACTTCACCGTCTCCGGCGGCTCCCTCGGCGAGGTCTTCGGCGAGAAGATCTGCAAGGTCATGGACCACGCGGTCACCACCGGCTGCCCGGTGATCGGGATCAACGACTCCGGCGGCGCGCGGATCCAGGAGGGCGTGGTCGCGCTCGGCCTGTACGCGGAGATCTTCAAGCGGAACGTGCACGCGTCCGGCGTCATCCCGCAGATCTCGCTGGTCATGGGGCCGTGCGCGGGCGGCGCTGTGTACTCGCCCGCGATCACCGACTTCATCGTCATGGTCGACCAGACGTCCCACATGTTCATCACCGGGCCGGACGTGATCAAGACCGTCACCGGCGAGGAGGTGACGATGGAGGAGCTCGGCGGCGCGCACTCGCACAACTCCAAGTCCGGCGTGGCGCACTACCAGGGCTCGGACGAGGACGACGCGATCGAGTACGTCAAGGCGCTCCTGTCCTACCTGCCGTCCAACAACCTGTCGGACGCACCCGTCCTCCCGGCGGAGGTCGACCCCTCCGAACTGGACGAGGAGCTCGACACCCTCATCCCCGACTCGCCGAACCAGCCGTACGACATGCACGTCGCGATCGAGCGCGTCCTGGACGACGGCGAGTTCCTGGAGGTCCAGGAGCTGTACGCGCCGAACATCATCACCGGCTTCGGACGGGTCGAGGGCCACTCGGTCGGCGTCGTCGCGAACCAGCCGATGCAGTTCGCCGGGACGCTCGACATCGACGCCTCGGAGAAGGCGGCGCGGTTCGTCCGGACCTGCGACGCCTTCAACGTCCCGGTGCTGACGTTCGTGGACGTCCCCGGCTTCCTCCCCGGCACCGACCAGGAGTGGAACGGGATCATCCGGCGCGGCGCGAAGCTGCTGTTCGCGTACGCGGAGGCGACCGTCCCGCTCGTCACGATCATCACGCGGAAGGCGTACGGCGGCGCGTACGACGTCATGGGCTCCAAGCACCTCGGCGCCGACATCAACCTCGCGTGGCCGACCGCGCAGATCGCGGTGATGGGCGCGCAGGGCGCGGTGAACATCCTGTACCGGCGCGAGCTGGCCGCCGCCGACGACCCGGACGGCCGCCGCGCCGAGCTGATCACCGAGTACGAGGACACGCTCGCCAACCCCTACATCGCGGCCGAGCGCGGCTACGTCGACAACGTGATCAGGCCCGCCGAGACGCGCGGGCAGGTCGTGCGGGCGCTGCGGGCGCTGCGCGAGAAGCGCAAGACGCTTCCGCCGAAGAAGCACGGGAACATCCCGCTCTAGTCCTGCTCGCCTCGAACCTCCCAGGAGAAACGGTGACCGACGCCGACAAGCCGTTCGTCCAGATCGTCCGGGGCGAACCGGGGCCGGCGGAGATCGCCGCCCTCGTCGCCGTGCTGACCCGCCGCGCCCGGACCGCGGCGGCGGCCCGGGACGGCGGTGGTCCGGCCCGGCCGTCCCGGTGGGCGGACCGGACGCGGCTCGTCCGCGCGACGTCCGCCGGGGACCTGCGGCCGCGCGGCCCCGGCGCGTGGCGCGCCAGCGCCCTCCCGCGCTGACCGGTCCCCGCCCGCCCGCCCCGGCCGACCAGGGCCGGGCGGGCCCGCCACAGTCGCGGTGCGCGGGGTGACGGACAACCCCGGTTCACGCCCAGTGGGGGCCGGGCACGAATAAGGTGGAAGGCCATGGCCACCTCGGAGTTCGTCCCACAGCCCGCGCGCTACGCCATTTTCGTCGACGCGGGGTACCTCTACGCGGCCTCCGGCGCCCTGCTGCTGAGCTGCGGCTCCAGACGCGAATACCGGGTCGCGGCCGAGAAGCTGATCAAGGCGCTGACCGACCACGCGGACGAGCAGCGCCGCGGCGAACTGCTCCGGGTGTACTGGTTCGACGCGGCGCCGAAGCGGCAGCCGACCGTCGACCAGCGGGTGATCGCGAACCTTCCGCTGGTGAAGCTGCGGCTCGGCAACCTGAACGCGCAGGGCCAGCAGAAGGGCGTGGACGCCCAGCTCCGCGCCGACCTCGAGGCCCTTGCCCGGCACCGCGCGATCACCGACGCCGTGCTGCTCGCGGGCGATGAGGACATGTTGCCGGCGGTCGAGGCGGCCCAGCGGTACGGCGTGCGCGTCCACCTGTGGGGCGTCGAGCCGACGCACGGCTCGAACCAGGCCGAGTGGCTCGTGTGGGAGTCCGACACGGTCGAGGTGCTGCCCGCCGACTTCCTGCGCCCGTACTTCACCAAGGCCAAGCTGCTGCCGCAGCCCGCGCCGGGCAGCCCGGCCGCCGTCCGCGACGCCGCGGCCGCCGCGCAGCGGACGAGCCCCGTCCCGTCGCCGTCGCAGGTGTTCGCCGGACGTCCCCCGGCGGTCAAGCCCGCGGCCGGGGTGGGCGCCCGCACCGCCGTCCCGGTGGCGGGCGGCGCGACGCCCGCGACGGTCGCCGCGTCGATGAACTCGGCCGCGGCCGCCGTGTCCGACGGCAAGCTCGGGCCCGACCGCGACCACATGCTGGAGATCGGCGAGCACGTCGCACAGAAGTGGATCTTCGAGCGGGGCCGGGACAACATCCGCGACCTGCTGCCCGGACCGATCCTGCCGCCCGTCATCGACAAGGAGCTGCTGATCGAGGCGGAGAAGGAGCTCGGCGGGTCGCTGCGCCCCTACCAGGAGGCCCGCACCTGGCTGCGGGACGGCTTCTGGGAGCGCGTCTACCGCGAGTTCGGCATCGGGATCGGCAAGTCCGACTGACGTTTCCCCGGGTCACGCCACGAACGCGAACACGTTTTGCGATTGACCGGGCACTCACCGTCGCCAATCGGTAAGGTCCCCGCCGACGAGGGGGGTGACCAGGGATGGGACCGCGCGGACGACGGACACGGCACGCCGCGCTTCCGGTCGCGGCGGCGCTCGGGCTCGCGCTGACCGGCGGGGCGGCGGGCGGCTGCACGTCGCCCGTCCCGTTCTACCGGCCGGGCGAGGGTCCCCCTGACCAGCCGGTCGTCGGCCTCGGCGGCCCCGCCCCCTACCAGCCGCCGCGCGCGGACCGCGGCCATCGGACGGCACCCGACTCCGGGCGGCGCAACGCCGCCCCGGCCGTCGTCAACGTCTACGCCTCCGCCGGGCCCGGCATGGTCGCACCGGCCGCGCGGGGGACGCCGCCCCGCCTGTACGTGGCGAACGGCCCGCGCGTCGACGTCGTCGACCCGTCCGGACCGCGCGTCGTCGCGCGGCTTCCCGCGTGGGCGGCGGCGGTCGTCCCGTCGTGGGACCTGCGGCGGCTGTGGGCGGCCGATCCGATGCGCGGCCAGCTCGTCCCGGTCGGGTCGCGGGGCGTGGGGCGGGCGTACTACGTCCCGGTCGCGAGCCCGGCAGGGCTGTACTTCACCCCGGACGGGCGGGACGCGCTCGTCCTCGCCGTCCCTCCGAGCGGTTCCGGGGGGCGTGGGGGGTCGTCCCCCCACGATGAGCCGGGACGGGTCGATGTCCGCGACCCGCGCACGATGCTTCGGAAGGCGACGGTGCCGCTGCCGTGCGCCGCCGGGCACGCCGACTTTGTCGCCGACGGCTCCGCGCTCGTCGCGACCTGCCCAGCGGCGGGCGGGCTCACCCGCGTCGACCTCGCCGGACGCCGCGTCTCCGGGGTGCTCCGGCTGCCGGACGGGGCGCGTCCCGGCGACCTGCGGCTCTCTCCCGACGGCGCCGTGTTCTACGTCGCCGACCCGGTGAAGGGCGGGCTGTGGCTGGTGGACGCGCGGCGGCTCGTCCTGCTGGGGTTCGTCCCGGCGGCGCCGGGTGCGCGCGGCCTCGCGGTCAGCCGGGACGCGCGGCGCCTGTTCGTCGTGGGCGACGGCGTCCTCGCGGCCGTCGACTTCGCGGCGCGGCGGGTCACGTCCCGGTGGCCGCTGCCGAGCGTCAACTCCCCGGCTCCCGGCGGCGTGTCGTCGGACGGAACGCTCTTGTGGCTCGCTGACGCGGCCGGGCTCGTCTACGCCGTGTCGACCCGGACGGGACGGGTCGTCCACCGCCTCTGGGTGGGCGGGCACCCGACGAGCCTCCGCCTCAGCCCCCAACCAGGCCGCTACTCCCTGGGCGGCACCGGCCTCTACCGCTGAGGTGTGGGGCGTCTCCCGCAGGAACTCAGCGGGAGCTGACGCCGTGCCAGTCGTGGGCGGCCTGCCAGTCCGGGAGGAGTTCCTCGATCAGCGCCTCCGTCTCCGGTTGGAGGCGTCCGAGCATCGGGTCGTGGGCGACGCGGGAGCGCAGTTCGTCGACGACCACCCGCACCTGCGCGACGTCGCCGGTGGCGTGCGTGGCGCGGAGCAGGTCGCGCCACAGGCCCTCGTCGCCGGACGAGAGCCGCAGCCCGGCGCGGGCCGCGCCGACCGCGCCGCGCGGGTCGCCCTCGTCCAGGCGGAGCACGACGAGCCGGTGCGCGACGTCGATGACCCGCGCGGACGCCTCGTACTCCAGGTCGTGGTCGGCCAGCCACGAGTACCGGCCGCGCGGGCGGTCCGCGAGCAGCGGCCCGCGCACCAGGTCCAGCGCGTACGACATGTAGGCGGTCTCGGACGCGGGCTCGGCCGCCGACCGCCACACCAGCCAGCGGAACACGTTGAGGTCGACCCGCACCTCCGAGCCGAGCCTGATCCGGCCGCGCTCGTCGTGGTACAGGTTCGGGCGGCCCCGGGCGTCCTGGCCGAGCCAGTCGGCGACGCGGGCGACGGTCGCGTCCCGGACGGCCGTGCTCACCCCGCGCGGCCAGACGGCCCCGGACAGCACGGTCGGGTGGACGCCCTCCGGGTGCGCCGCGAGGTACACGAGCAGCTCGGTGCACAGGGCGCGGCGGCCCTCGTCCATCGGGCCGGGCGCCTCGACCTCGATCGGGCCGAGCAGCCGCACCTCGGCGGACGACTGCCGGGCGGCGGGCGGCTCCGCGCTCTCGGCGAGGCCGGGGAGCTGGACGGAGTCGAGCCGGTTCGCGGTCCGGAACAGCTCGAACACGCGGCGGTAGTCGTCGTCCCGGACGAGCTGCGCGGCGACGTCGAAGCCGAGCACCCCGGCGCGGAGCCGTCCGGCGTCGTCGACGTCCCAGGTCCAGGTGGCGCCCTGCACGTCGCCGGGGACGAGGTAGCCCATCGCCATCCGGGTGCCGGTGCGGGCGAGCGCGACCAGGCGGTCGGCGTCCCACTCGGCGGGCTGGTCGGCCATGATCAGGTAGTGCGGCATCCACGCCTCGCCGAACACGCCGCGGCAGCGTCCGGTGAGGACCGAGTCGACGCCGGACGCGGCGAGCGCCTGCCGCACCTCCTCGCCGCGCTCCTCCAATTCGGGCAGCGCGTCGGCGAGCGTCGGCACGGACCGGACGCGGTCCGGGGCGAGGTCGGCGAGGCCCTCGCCCAGCTCGGCGTCGAACCCGACGAGCGTGATCCGCATGTGGTCGGACCAGCGGTTCGTCGCCAGCTCCAGCGCGATGGCCGACAGCGCGGCGCGCCGGACGTCCTCCGGGCCGCGCAGCGCGATCAGCCCGTGCGCCGCCTCCAGGTCGACGAGGATGCGGCCGTTGTCGTTCGTCCCGATGGACACGAGCCCGGGATACGGCGCGAGGACGTCCCCGAGGTCGGACGCCTCCAGCGTGGGCAGCGCGTCGCCGTGCAGCCGCCACACCTGGCCGTCGTCGAACGCCTGCCAGGGGGCGGGCGGGTTGAGGTCGGCGGGCGCGATCCACAGGTCGAGGCTGCTCTGCCCCTCGTGGGCCTCGCTCCGCGACCGGCCGAGGTGGACGCCGTACACGGTCGGCAGCGCCCGGCCGCCCGCCGCCATCGACTTCGACAGGTGCCGCAGCCCGAGGTCGAGGAGCTTCGCCGCCTCGTCGTCTGCGCCGAGCCGCAGCGCCCGCTCCGCCTCCGCCGCCTCGCCCTCCGGCCGGACGATCATGTGCCCGTCGGCCCGCCGCCGCATCTGCGCGCGGCGCCGCTTGGCGAGCACGGCGAGCAGTCCGGCGGCGACCAGCCCTGCGGCCGCGAGACCGGCCGGCCAGCCGATGCCCGTCCCGTCGTCGCGCTGCGAGCCCTGGCCGGGGACGGCCGCGCCGCCGCTGATCTCGCCGGACGGCTTGTCCCCGTGCACCGGCGGATGCTTCGGCTCCGACTTCTCCGGCGGCGCCTGCGTCGCCGGAGCCTTGGACGCCGGGGCCTTCGTGGCCGGAGCCTTCGACGCCGGGGCCTTCGTGGCGGGCGGCGCCTGGGTCGCGGGCGGCGGCGTGGCCGGGGCCTGCGTCGTCGGAGGAGGCGTGGCCGGGGCCTGGGTCGTGGGCGGCGGCGTCGCCGGGGGCTTGGTCGCGTTGGACGGCGGGGCGGGCTGCGCGGGCTTCGGGTCGGGCTTCGCCGACTGCTCGGGCGGCGGCTGCGCGGGCTTCTTCGCGGACTTGTCGGGGACGTCGTGCCCGTACCGGAAGTAGTCCTGGAGATCCTTGGCGGGGATGACGCGGGCGCCCTTGGCGTCCGCGGGCATCTCCAGGATCCAGCCCGGACGGATCAGGCTCGCGATCGTCAGCCGCGACCCGTCCGGCTGCACGTGGTTCTTGTTGAGCGAGTAGATCTCCTTGTAGCGGCGGCCCTCGCCGAGGCACTTCTCCGCGATCTCCCAGAGGCTCTCGTGGTGGCGTCCCTCGGGCGGCTGCACCCGGTAGATCTTGGTGGTCTCCGCCTTCTCGATGGTCGTCCCGGCGGCGGGGCTCTCCGCGATGCGGTCGCTGACGGTGGTCCGCTCGACGTTCGCGACCGGGACGGCCTGGAACGTCTGCCCCGGCCCCTGGGCCTGCGTCTGCGCGGGCGGGCGCTGCGCCAGCCCGGCGGCGGAGAACGCGGGCGCGACCGCCGCCGTCGCGCTGAACAGCAGCAACGCGGCCACGACCAGGCGGTGGACGAGCGACTGCGTCCCGCCCGCGAGCGGCACCCGCGCCGGGACGCCGACGCCGCGGATCCCCGCGTACACCTCGACCACGACGCACGCGGCGAGCTGGAGCCAGGCCAGCCACACCAGCGCGACGAGGATGCCGATCAACGCGCCGGGGCCCACCCGGTGAGTCAGGTCGGATGCGGACGGCACATGGTCGGGCAGCGGCGACCCGAACACCATGAGCAGTAGGACGGGGACGCCGATCATCAGCGCCGCCAGCGCCACCACCGAGCCGAGCCCGGCGAGGACTTCGCCGGGGCCGCGCCGTCCGCTCACCCGCACCGGGGTCCGCCGCTCTTGCCGAGTCGTCATCGCGCCCCTGCCGTTCGGCTCGCTGCACGCCTGGACGTCGCACCCATGGTAAATCCGATCGGGCTCAAGGGTTGCCCCCCGTCACGGGACGGGCGGTGGCCCCCGAGGTCAGTCTGAACTCACTGAACCCGGGGATGATCCCGAGGAGCTGCGGCCGGACGGTGATCTGCACGCTCACCGCCACCTCCTGCTCGTCGGCGTCGCAGTTGGACGCGGTGACCTGGTCCCGGTAGGCGGCGAGCAGGTCGCACGCCGCGGCGCGGGCCCGGCCGGGATCGAGGACGGGTTTGCCGGTCGCGCGGAGCCGCTCGGCGTCGATCTGGTTGGCGCCCGCGCGGGCCGCCTGCTCGGCCATGTCGGCGGCGCGCTGCCGCGCGTGGATGGCGAGGCCGCCGTCCACGAGCAGCCCGGCCAGCAGGAACACGATCGGGGTGAACAGGACGGTGTAGAGCGCGATCGTCCCTCGATCGCGCCCGCGCCCGAAGAGCCCGCGAAGCCGCGTCACGGCGCGCCTCCCGGATCAAGCCCGCCCGGCTCGGTCCCGCCGCCGGGGTCGGGATCGGGGTCGGGGTCGGTGCCGCGGAAGCTGAACGTGTCGATGGGCGCGATCGCCGTCCCCCGCATGCGCTTGCTGCCGGGCAGCCCGATGAACGACAGGTCGCCGAGGTCGACGTCGCAGGTGATCGTGACGCCGACGCTTCCGCCCGGCATCCAGCGAGACACGTCGGTCTGCACGGTCGGCCCGCCCGAGCACCAGTCGTTGCCGCGCAGCCCGGCGGCGGCGGTCTCGGCGGCGAGTTCCTGCGCGGACGGCGCGCTGCGCGCGATGGACGCGGCGCGCACCGCGTCCCGGGCGGCGCCGTCCACCTGGCTCTGCGCGTCCACCATGCGCCCGGCCCCGGCGAGGAGCAGCAGGAACGCGACGAACAGCGGCGTGACCAGCACCATCTCCAGGGACATCGACCCGCGGTCCGCGCCCCGCGGCCGCCTCACGGCCCGCCTCCGGGTTCGCACGCCGTCCCGGAGCCGACGTCCGGCCGGAAGCACTCGATCGGCCCGCGCGAGCGCTGCGACACGTGGAACGTCATGAACGGGATGACGGACACGGCCGTCCCGCTGACCTCGACCCAGCGTTCGTCGTCGGCCTCCCCCGCCTGGACCTGGAGGCCGCTGAGCAGCTCGGGACCGATCTTGCGGACGTCGCCGGACGCCTTCGCGGTCGCCGGGCCCTGCCAGCCGTCGCCGAGGGGCGCGGTCCGCGCGACGCGCGCCCCCGACTGCGCCGCCGCGAGCGCGACGTGCCGGGCGTGGAACACCATCGCGAACTGCACCACGACCATCATCAGCAGGATGAGGACGGGAGTGAGCAACGCCCATTCCATCGCCGTCACCCCGGCGTCAGACCGGAGGCTCAGCCGGTGTTGATGTTGTTCGCCTTGTCCGTGACCTTCTTCGTGATGATCGCGCCGATCGTGATCGCGAGCAGCGCCAGAATCGCGGTGATGATCGCCCATTCGATCGCGGACGCGCCGCGGCTGCGGTCCTCCTCGGCGCGCAGCCGGGCGATCCGGGCCGCGACCATGGCGCGCAGATAGACGACGAACGGGTCGTGCAGGGGGTTGAGCGGATTCATCGTGGCACCTCCAGGGGCCGGTCGAGGTGTGGTCGAACAGGGGCGGCGTCATGAGGCCAGCACCCGCATCAGGGCCGGATAGGCCAGGAAGATCAGGAATCCGGCGCACAGGAAGAGCTGCGCGACCAGCATCGACTGGGACCGCTCGCCCGCCTTGCCCTCCAGCTCCGACAGCTCGCGGCTGCGCATGGACGCGGCCCGCGCGCCGAGCGATTTGCGGATCTGCGCGCCGTCGTCCTGGACGAGCGCGAGCGCCCCCGCCAGGTCGCGGAGTTCGGCGATGTCGAGTTCCTCGCCGAGGCGGCCGAGCGACTGCCAGGGCGTCTGCCCGGTGATCCGGGCGTTGCCGAGCGCGTCCCTGATCCGGTGCATGGCCCAGCCCTCGCCGACGCCCGCCGCGGTCATCAGCGCCTCCGGGACGCCGCGCCCGCCCGCGAGGTTCATCGAGACGAGGTCGAGGAACGCGCCGACGACGTGCCGGAAGTCCTGGCGGCGGGCCTGCGCCTCCTGCCGGAGCTGCATGTCGGGGAAGAAGAAGAAGACGATGGCGAACAGCACGCAGATCCAGGCCGGGACGGCGACCGACGACCCGAGCCCGAGCAGCGCGAACCACGCGATGACCAGCGGGATGAACACCAGCGCGGCGGCGGGCAGCAGGAACTTCGTCGCGAGGAACGCCTCCAGCGACCGCTCGGTGATCGCGAGGTCGGCGCGTACCGA
Source organism: Actinomadura syzygii (assembly GCF_008085905.1). Classification (GTDB taxonomy): domain Bacteria; phylum Actinomycetota; class Actinomycetes; order Streptosporangiales; family Streptosporangiaceae; genus Spirillospora; species Spirillospora syzygii. The sequence continues at coordinate 181,784 of NZ_VSFF01000014.1, forward strand.
GCGCAGCCGCCAGCCCCGCGACTCGTAGAACTTGACCAGCTCCCGGCCGAGCCGCGCCCGCACCCCGCCGACCTTCTCCAGCGTCGGGGAGAGCCGTCCGGCCTGCCGCTCCTCCAGGTCGCGGTGCCGGGCGGCGTCGAGCGCGGCCATCCGCGCGGCGAGCCCGGGACGCGCCGGGAACAGCGCGCGGACCAGCACGTACAGGCCGAAGCCGACGACGGCTCCCGCGAGCAGGGCGGCGTTCACGTTCCGCCACCCCCGCCCGCGTCCATGGTGTGGCGGCCGCGCAGCGGAAGCTCCTGCGGAGCGTCGCCCTGCCAGCCGGCCACGGTGCTCGGCACCTCGCCCGGCACGCCCGGATGGGCGGTCTTGCGCGACTCGGTGAGGAAGCGTCCGGGCAGCTCGTACCGGGCCAGGCGGCGCAGCCACAGGAACGCAGCCGCGTACAGCGCGACGACCACGCACAGGACGAGCTGCCCGAGGACGTCGTCATAGGGCTGCACATACGAGTGGTTGAACACGGCGAGAGCCAGGGCCGTCCCGACCGAGACGGCGACGACGATCCGGACGCTCCGCCGCGTGGACCGCCGGTCGGCCTCCACCCGGCGCCGCATGTCCAGCTCGGCGCGGGCGGACGTGGCGAGGGCGCTCAGCATGTCGCGCAGGCCGGGGCCGCGCAGCTTGGCGTTCAGGACCAGCGCGGCGATCACCAGGTCGGCGGACGGGTCGTCCAGGTCGTCGGCGAACCGGCGCAGCGCGTCCGGCATCGGGACGCGGGTGTGCAGCCGGTCGACCAGGTCGCGCAGCGGCTGCCGGAGCGCGGGCGCGGCGGCGCGCTGCGAGGCGGGGATGGCCTGTTCGAGGCCGACGGCGCCCGCGATCGTGTCGCGCAGCGACTCCGTCCACCCGGCGAGGGCTTCGAGGCGCGCCATGCCCTTGCGCTCCTCGGCGGCGCCGCCCGCGAGGCCGTTCCAGGCGAGGACGAGCGCGCCCGTCCCGGCGGCGGCGATCGGCCAGCGGGTCAGCACGAGCACGACGACCGCGACGAGGACGGCGACGGCGGTGCGGGTGGTGAGGGTCCGGACGAGGTCCTCGCGGCTGCGCCCGCGGACGGGCTTCGCCCGGGGCGGGAGCCCGCGCAGCGCGACGGCGAACAGCAGCAGCCCGCCGCCCGCCACCGCTCCGGCGACGACGGCGAGCAGCACGTCCGGCGCGTACATCAGCCGTCCTCCCCGGAGTTCACCACGCGCCCCCGGAGGGGTCGTAGCCGTGGTGGGCGAGCTCGTCGGCGCAGGCGATCGGGGCGCTCGGCACCGCGTACCCGTTGGGTCCGAGCGCGAACACCTCCGAGGACAGGACGCGCCCGTCCACGCCGGTGACCTCGCGGACGCTCGTCACGAACCGGCGCAGCCGCCCGCCCGTCGCGTAGTCGTTCTGCTTCTCGACGAACACGACGAAGTCGATCGCGCCCGCGATGAGCATGTGGGTCGCCTCGACGGGCAGCCGCTCCTCCGACTGGATCGCGTAGGTCGCGATGCGGTTGAACACCTCCACCGACGAGTTCGCGTGGATCGTGGACAGCGACCCGTCGTTGCCCTGCGTCATCGCGTTCAGCATCGTGACGATCTCGTCGCCGAGGACCTCGCCGACGATCACCCGGGACGGGTTCATCCGCAGCGACCGGCGGACCAGCTCCGCCATCGAGATCGCGCCCTGCCCCTCGGAGTTCGGCAGCCGCTGCTCGAACGCGACGCAGTTCGGGTGCAGCTCGGGGAAGGCGTCGAGGCCGAGCTCCAGCGCCCGCTCGACGGTGATCAACCGCTCGTAGGGCGGGATCTCGTTGGCGACGGCGCGCAGCAGCGTCGTCTTCCCCGCGTTCGTCGCCCCGGCGATCATGATGTTCTTGCGGGCCAGCACGGCGGCGCGGAAGAACTGGCCGATCTCCTGGCTGAACGTCCCGTTGCCGACCAGGTCGGCGAGGAACACCTTGCCGAGCCGCGCCCGCCGGATCGACAGCGCCGGGCGGACGGTCACGTCCATCACCGCCGACAGCCGGGAGCCGTCCGGGAGGCGCAGGTCGAGCTGCGGGTTCGCGGTGTCGAACGGCCGCGACGACAGCCCGCTGTAGGCGGCGAGGATCTGGATCAGCTCGACCAGTTCCTCGTCGCTCTCGGCGACCGGCTCGGCCATCACCTCGCGCCCGTCGGCGTAGCCGATGAACACGCGGTCGCAGCCGTTGACGTCGATGTTCTCGATCTCGGGGTCTTCCAGTAAAGGCTGGAGGCGGCCGACGCCGAACAGCGCGGCGTGCACCCCGGCGGCGAGCGCCTCCTCCTCTTCGGCGTTCGGCGGGCGCCGCCCGGAGGTGATCTCGCCGCGCGCGAACTCCTCCAGCACCCGGCCGATCAGCGCGCGGGCGAACTGGCGCTCGTCCTCGCCGGACATCGGCGCCAGCCCGTTCGCGGCGTCCAGCCTGCGCTGCTGCGCGAGCCGGTCGCCGACCTCCTGGCGGAGCCGTTTGACGAGTCCGTGGTCCATCTAGCGCCTCCCCTCCACGTGGTGCGGGACGTCCTGGCGCGGCGCGCCGTCCCGGACGTCCGGTCCCACCGGCTGCTCGGGCGCGTGGCCCGCCGACGGGAGCCGTCCGACGAGGTCGCCCGCGACCTCCCGGGCGGAGCGGATCAGCAGCGAGCGGTCGAGCCGCCCGCCCCACTGGCCGGACAGCAGCTCCGCGCCCTTCGGGTCGAGCGCGAGGCCGCCGAGGACGGACACCGGGGGCGGCGGCGGGCCCGGCTGCCCGCCCGTGTCCACCGCGTGGCCGCGGTTGCGGGCGCCCGCGAGGATCCGGTCGACCTCGGCGATCGGCGCGCGGAAGTCGCGCGGGTCGGCGAGGACGAGCACCCCGACCGGCGGCCCGCCGCGCAGCGACTCGGTCAGCGCCGAGACCCGTTCGCGCAGGTGCGCGACCTGTTCGAGGGTGGCGCGGGTGAGCAGGACGACCAGGTCGGCCTCGCGCATCAACTCGGTCAGCGGGGTGTCGGCGCCGAGCCGTCCGCAGTCGGCGAGGACGTCCACCGGTGCGAGCCCGGCGAACGCGCGGCCGAGCGGCCCCCACAGCCACGTCATGGCCTGCGCCTGCTCGGCGTTCGTGATGCCGACGAGGACGTCGAGCCCGCCGACGAGCCGCTGGCAGTGCTCGGCGATCTGGTCGGGGCGCAGCCCGCGCCGCGCGGTCGCGGCGAGGCTGAGCAGGCCGCGGGACGGGTTGAGCATGGCCTCGGCGCCGTCGCCGTCCTGCGCGGGGAGCCGGTACACGAGGTCGCCGCCCGCCTGGTCGCACTCGGCGACCAGCACCGGGCGCGGCCACACGGCGCCGAGGGCGACGGCCGCCGTGGTGACGCCCGGCGCCCCCTTGTCGGCCGCGAGCGCGATGAGGGCCACCGTCAGTTACCGCCGTTGCCCGTGGGCGGCGCGCCGCTCTGCGGCGGGACGGGCACCGTCCCGCCGTCGGGGTTCTGCTGGTTGCCGCCCTGGTTCTGCTGGGTGCCGCCGGGGTTCTGCTCGCCGTTCCTGCCCGGCGTCGCGGGCGGCGGGAGGGCGGCCTTCGTGCCGTCGGGGACGAGCGCCAGCGCGACCGTCCCGCCGGACGCGGCCTGCGTGACGAGCGCCGCCTCCGCGGGCAGGACGGCGACGTCCACGCTGGTCTGGTCGGAGCGCAGCCGCGCGCCGCCGAACCCGCTGCCGCCGCTGCCGCCGCCGACGGCCATCACGATCGCGTCCTGGGCGAGGACGGTGCCCGCGCGCGGTCCGCCGTTCGTCCCGCCGCCGACCGCGTAGAGGGTGACGTGCTTGCCGGTCTCCAGCCCGCCGGAGGGGAACTGCCCCGGCTTCAGCGCGAGCCCGACGATGAGGCGGCCCTTCGCCGGGCCGTCCGCCGGGCTGATCATGGCGTTGGTCAGCAGCGCGCCCTTCACCAGCGGGACGGCCGCGAAGTAGCGGGTCACCTTGGCGCGCTCCGACCAGGCGATGTACTGGATGCCGGTGTCGCCGACCTGGACCTCCTCGAGCGCGTTCGCCGGGATCCGCTGCCCGGCCGCGACCGGCTGCGCGATCCGGACCGCCGACACCCGCTCGCCGCTCGCCATCACGAGGTAGGCGCTGGCGAGCGCGCCGCCGAGGATGAGCAGGACGGCGAGCGCCGCGAGGGCCGGTTTGCGCTCGCGCTGCGAGGCGGGCAGCCGCTGCCCGCCGGAGGTGCCGAGCCCGGAGCGGCCGAGGCCCGGCGTCCCGCCGGACGGGCCCGCCCCGCCGCCGGAGACGGTCGTCTGGTTGGCCTTCATCGCGCCCCGTCCTTGTGGGGGATGACCTTCTGGGGGATGACCCGCCGGGCCTGGTCCTGCCGGGCTTGGGCCTGCCGGGAGGTGTTTCCCGGACCTTCGGGCCGGCGGCCCGACGATCCTCGCTTCGCTGCGGTCTTCGCTGCGGTCATCGAGTCCGACGCGCTCCTTCCCGCCCTCCCGAGGACCCCGGATCCGGGAGCTCCCGGCATCACCGAGCGATCCATGCTTGCGGGGGCGGTGAGGTCACGTCAATGGATTCGGTGGAGTCAAGCCGTCAGTTCTCCGGGGTTTCCACGGTGACCTGCGCATTCGCCGGCCACTTGGCCGCTTACCACCAGTCACACCCGTCACTGACCGCGCGCGGGGCGCAACGGAGCCCGCCTCCGGTCAGCGGCGGAGGCCGATGAGGCGGCCGAGAAGTGTCATGGAATGGTGGAAATAGGCGGCACGTTCTTCGATCACGGCGGTGAATTGTCCGAACAATTCGAAGCTGACCGTCCCGTAGAGGCCGCACCACGCGGTGAGGGCCCGGACGGCGATCTCCTCGGGCACGTCCATGCCGACGGCGTCGCGGGCGCGGGCCGCGTCCCCGGCGAGGCCGGGCGGGACGGGCGGGCACGGCCCGGCGGGGTCGAGGGCGTCCGCCGCGTGCGCCTCGGTGACGATCCGCGCGAAGACGACGGTGTCGCGCAGGGCGGCGGGGACGGTGTCCTCCGGCGCCTCGTACCCGGGGACGGGCGACCCGTAGAGCAGGGCGTACTCGTGCGGGTGCGCGAGCGCCCACGCGCGGACGGCCCGGCACACCGCGAGCCAGCGTCCGGCGAAGTCGTCCGCGTCCTTCGCGCTGGCCTCGGCGTCGGCGCGCTCCACCGCGTCCCCGATGGCGTTGTACCCGTCGATGATCAGTGCGGTGAGCAGGTCGTCGCGGCTCGGGAAGTACCGGTAGATGGCCGAGGACACCATGCCCATCTCGCGGGCGATCGCGCGCAGCGACAGCCCCGCCGCCCCGGAGCTGCCGAGTTGCCGCCTGGCCAGTTCGGTGATCTCGCCGATCAGCTCCGCCCGTACCCGTTCCCGTGCCGTCCGCCCTGCGCTCATGACCGGCAGCCTAACAGAGCGCCGCACCCAACCGAGAGCACTGCTCTTGACAACATCGCTCTCCTCAGAGAGCATTGCTCTCATAACGGAGCACCGATAGGAGATCAGCCATGGGAAAGCACGTGATCGTCGGAGCCGGACAGGTCGGCGGCCATCTGGCCGAGCGGCTGGCCGGGCAGGGCCATGACGTCGTCGTGGTGACCAGGTCGGGGTCGGGCCCCGAGGGGGTCGAGCGGATCGCCGCCGACGCGTCCGACCGGGCGCGGCTCACCGAGATCGCCAAGGGCGCCGACGCGCTCTACAACTGCGTCAACCCGCGGTACCACCGCTGGACGAAGGACTGGCCGCCGCTGGCCGCGTCCTTCCTCGGCGCCGCCGAGGCGACCGGCGCCGTCCTCGTGATCCTGGGCAACCTGTACGGGTACGGCCCGGTGGACGGCCCCATGACCGAGGACCTGCCGCTCGCCGCCCCCGGCGTGAAGGGCCAGGTGCGGGCGAAGATGTGGCGGGATGCCCTCGCCGCGCACGAGGCAGGCCGCATCCGCACCACCGAGCTGCGTCCGTCCGACTACTACGGGCCGCGCAGCACCGACCAGGCGTACATCGGCGAGACGCGGTTCGTGAAGCCGCTGCTGGCGGGCAAGCGGGTGCCGTACTTCAGCGACCCGTCGATCCCGCACTCGTGGACGTACCTGCCGGACGTCGCCGAGGCCCTCGCCATCGCGGGCGCCGACGAGCGCGCGTGGGGACGGCCCTGGCACGTCCCGACCGGCCCCGCCGTCTCGACGCTCGACGTCGCGAAGCGGCTCTGCGAGATCGCGGACGCCCCCGCGCCGCGCGTCTACGAGGTGCCCCGCCTCGTCTTCAACGCGGCCGGGCTCGTCAACCCGATGGCGCGCGAGCTGCGCGAGACCCGCTACCAGTTCGACAAGCCGTACATCCTGGACTCGACTCCCTTCGAGACGACATTCGGGATGAGGCCGACGCCCATGGACGACGCACTTCGCACGATCGTCGCCGCCTACCGGGAGTCGGCCGCGCCGGGTAACTAAGCTGACTCCGATCGTGCTGCGGACGCGGACGTCGGAGGCTCGGATGCGGATCTCGTTCACGGCGCTGACCGGCGGAGGGCCGCGCGACGTCGTGCTCGACGTCGACTCGGAGGCCACCGTGGACGGTGTCGCGCACTCCCTCGCCGCCCTCCTCGACGCCCCGGCCCCCGCGCCGTCCCCGCGCTTCTCCAAGGAGGCCCTCGGCAGTGGTCCCGGCCGGCGCCGCGCGCTCTGGATGGACGGCCGCATGCTCGACCCGCAGGCCCTCGCCGTCAAGGAGCTGCGGGACGGCGCGGTCGTCGCGGTCGAGCGGCGCGGCGCGGCGGCGACCGTCCTCGCCGAGCCGACCGGACTGGTCGAGGTGCGCGTCATCGGCGGACCGGCCGCCGGGTCGGTGCACCGGCTCGGCCTCGGGGTCAGCACGCTCGGCTCCGGCCTCGACGTGGACGTGGTGCTGGACGACCCGTCCGTCCCGGCCCGGTCGCTGCGCCTCACGGTCGGGCGGGAGACGGTGCAGGTGGAGGCGTCCGCCCTGACCATGCAGGGCAGCGTCGCGCTCGACGGCGCGCCGCTCACCGAGCCCTCGGCCTGGCGGCCGGGCACGCTGCTGGCGGTCGGCGCCAGCGTGCTGGTGCTCGTGCCGAGCGCCGCCCCCGACACGCATCTGGAACCGCTGCCGGAGGGCGGGCTCGCGTTCAACCGCCCGCCCCGGCTGAACCCGGCGCACCGGGCGCGCCGGTTGGACGTCCCGGAGCGTCCGGAGCGCAACCCGCGCGAGCGCCTCCGCCTGTTCGGCGCGCTGCTGTTCTCGGCGTTCGGGCTGGCGATGGCGTTCGGGCTCGGCCAGTGGTGGTGGGCGCTGTTCGCGCTGGCCTGGCCGCTGATGACGCTCGGCGAGTGGATCGGCGACCGGATCCACGGCCGCAAGTCGTACAAGAAGGCGCTGAAGGGCTACCACCGCCGCGCCGGGGAGTTCGACGGCGAGGTGGAGCGGCTCCGCCGCGAGGACGAGGCGGAGCGCCGCGCCCTGCACCCCGACCCGGCCGAGGTGCTGCTCACCGCGACCGGTCCGCGGCGGCGGCTGTGGGAGCGGCGGCGCGGCGACGCCGACGTCCTGCACCTGCGGGTCGGGCTCGCCGACCTGCCCGCCCGCATCGAGTTCACCGGGGCGAAGGCCGACCTTGCGACGCCGACCGCGCGGCACGTGCCGGTCGCGCTGCCGCTCGCCGACCTCGGCGTGATCGGGCTGACCGGGCCGCGCCGGGCGTCCCGCGCGCTGGCCCGGTGGATGGTCGCGCAGGCCGCCGTCCTGCACAGCCCGCGCGACCTGGCGATCGTCGTCCTGTCCGCGGACGCCGAGGCCGGGGAGGAGTGGAACTGGGTGCGCTGGCTCCCGCACTGCGCGCCCCGCGAAGGCGAGGACTGCGTCGCCCTCGTCGGCACCGACCAGGAGTCCGCCGCGCACCGGGTGACCGAGCTGGCGATCCGCGTGACGGAGCGGCGCCGCGCCGCGCAGGCCGAGTCGTCGTTCTTCGGCAAGGGCGAGGCGAAGCCGGTCGGCTCCGTCCCGTACAACATCCTGATCGTGCTGGACGGCGCCCGCGCCCTCCGCCGCATCCCCGGCATGCCGATGCTGCTGTCGCGCGGCGCCGAGTACGGCCTCTACGCCATCTGCGTGGACGACGAGGAGCGCCTCCTCCCCGAGGAATGCAGCGCCGTCGCCGCCCTCGACCCGCACTACCATTCCGCCGTCCAGCTGCGCGGGCAGGGCTTGGAGGCGCTCGGGCACGTCCTCGCCGACCAGGTGTCCCCCGTCTGGACCGACCGGGTCGCGCGGGCGCTCGCACCCGTCCGGGACGTGTCGCGCGAGGACGCGGCGGAGTCCGTGCCTTCCGAGGTGCGGCTGCTGGACGTCCTCGGCATGCCGGAGCCGACCGCCGAGCACATCCTCCAGACCTGGACCAGCACCGGCGGCCGGACGACCCGCGTCCCCATCGGCGTCGGCCCCGGCGGCCACGGCTCCCACGCCGAACGCCACGAGATCGACCTCCGCGCGGACGGCCCCCACGCCCTCATCGCCGGGACCACGGGCGCGGGCAAGTCGGAGCTGCTGCAAACGCTGATCGCGTCGCTCGCGGTGGCGAACCGTCCGGACGAGATGACATTCGTCCTCATCGACTACAAGGGCGGCGCCGCGTTCAACGACTGCGCCCGCCTCCCCCACACGGTCGGCATGGTCACCGACCTGGACGGACACGCCACCGAACGCGCCCTGGAGTCCCTCGCCGCCGAACTGCGCCGCCGCGAGGAGATCCTGCTCAAGGCGGGCGCCAAGGACGTCGACGACTACAACGACCTGCGCCCCGGCGACCCGGGCCTGCCAGTGATGCCCCGTCTCGTCCTCGTCATCGACGAGTTCGCCGCGATGGTCACCGAACTGCCCGGCTTCGTCGCCGGGCTGGTCGACATCGGACGCCGCGGACGCTCCCTCGGCGTGCACCTCGTCCTCGCCACGCAGCGCCCGGCCGGGGTGGTGACGGCCGACATCCGCGCCAACACGAACCTGCGGATCGCGCTGCGCGTCACCGACCCCGACGAGTCGGTCGACGTGCTCGACGGCCCCGAGGCCGCGCAGATCTCCAAGTCGACCCCCGGCCGCTGCTACATCCGCTCCGGGGTGTCGGCGCCGCAGCCGGTCCAGTCGGCGCGGATCGGGGGCCGCCGCCCCGGCGCGGTCGCGGGACGCCGGACGACCGACGTCCGCGTCCTGCCGTGGCGCGGCCTCGGACACCCGCTGCCCGGCCCCCGCGAACCGGCCGACGACGTCCAGGCCACCGACCTGGGCGTTCTCGTCCAGGCCGTGGACGAGGCGGCGCGCCGGGCGGGCATCGCGCGGCAGCCGTCCCCGTGGCTGAGCCCGCTGCCCGAGTCCGTCGCGCTCACCCCGCGCACCGCCGCCGGGGGCTCCGTCGTGGACGTCCCGCCGATCCCGTTCGGCATCACCGACCTGCCCGCCGTCCAGTCCCGCGAGGCACTGACGTTAGACCTCACCGCGGGCGGCCACCTCTACCTCGCCGGATCCGCCCAGTCGGGACGCTCCACCGCGCTCCGCACCATCGCCGGTTCCCTGGCCGCCGCCTGCTCCCCCTACGACGCGCACCTGTACGCGGTCGACTGCGGCGCGAACGCCCTGCTCCCGCTGGTCTCCCTGCCGCACTGCGGCGCCGTCGTCACCCGCGACCAGCTCGACCGCTGCGAACGCCTGCTCACCGCGTTGACCGCCGAGGTAGCCCGCCGCCAGCAGCTCCTCGCCGAAGCGGGCTTCGCATCCGTCGCCGAGCAGCGCGCCGCCGTGGCCGCCACCGACCGGCTCCCCTGGATGGTCCTGCTCCTCGACCGCTGGGAGGGCTTCCTAGGCGCGTTCGAGCACTACGACTACGGACGCCTCGTCGACCAGGTCGTCCGCCTCCTGCGCGAGGGCGCCGCCGCCGGACTCCGCGCCGTCTTCACCGGCGACCGCTCCGGCCTGGGCGGACAGGTCTCCACCGTCTTCGACCGCCGCCTCATCCTGCGCATGGCCGACCCGAACGACTACGCCTACGGCGGCCTCCAGGACAAGCAGGTCCCCGCCGCGATGCCGCCGGGCCGCGCTTTGGAGCCGTCGGTACCGGGCGCGCCGCCGCGCGAGTCGCAGATCGGCGTTCTGGGGGACGACCCGTCCGGGCCTGGGCAGGTGGCGGCATTGCAGGAGATAGCCCGAACCTCCCTGTCCCGATACGGCCGCCTGCCGCGCCGCCGCCGACCTCTCCGGGTGGACGAGCTGCCCGTCCGCGTCACGTACCGCGAGGCGATGTCGCTGGACCCCGAGTTCCTGGCCCCGTCCGCCCTCTGGGCGTTGGTGGGCGTAGGCGGCGACACCCTGGCCCCGGTAGGTATAGACCTCCTAGACGACGGCCCCGGCTTCGCGGTAGCGGGCCCACCCCGTTCCGGCCGCTCGACGACGCTGCGGACGATCGTCCATTCCCTCCTGGACCCAGCGGTAGGCGGCGGCCTGGTCCCAGTCGTCCTGGTGACACCGCGCCGCTCCCCCCTCCGCCTGCTGAGTGGCCACCCCGGCGTCCTGGGCCTGCTCACCGCCGACTCCGACCCGGACGACCTGATCGACGCGATAGGCGACGAACACCGCTACGCGGTAGTGGTGGACGACGCCGAACTCCTGGACGAGACCGACCTCGACGACGCCCTACGCGACGTCCTCCGCACGGCCCGCGACGGCGAGCACGCCGTAATCATCGGCGGGACGACCGCCGACCTGGGCCGCGGCTACCGGGGCTTCCTCTCCGACACCCGCCGCTCCCGCTCGGGCGTCCTGCTCTCCATCGAGTCCCCCGACGACGGCGACCTGTTCGGCCTACGCCTCCCCCGCAACGCCCCGCTGGGCGGCCCCACGGGTCGTGGCCTCTTCGTGGCCACAGGCGTAACGACCCAGATCCAGGTAGCCCTACCGCCACCCACCACCGACTGACATCGACCTCGGAATTCAGCATTTTTTCCAGAGGACGCTCTAGCAGTTTTTTGTGATCCCGGCGAACGGGACATGAAGGACAATATAGCGCCTCTGAGGCATCTTCAATAATTGCTTCGACAAAAGGCTTGCAGCAAGCCGGTCGGCGCGGTTATTAGTGGGAGCGGCAGCCACTCCAGACCCACCTCAAGCTGGGCGGAGATCAACTCAACCCACCCCCCGGGTTAACCTTTCCGGAGGCTCTCATGAGCGAGAATCGAGCCCGCGACTTCTTCGGCGACGAACTCCGCCGAAAGCGCAAGGCGGCGGGGCTCACCGGCAAAGAACTCGCGGACGCGCTCGGCTGCACCCCGCAATGGGTCAGCACCCTGGAGAACGGCCGCAAGGCGTCCGAGCAGAGCGCCCACGACCTCGACACCTTCTTCAAGACGGACGGCCTCTTCCACCGCATGTGGGAGCTGGCCATGGAAATCGAGATCCAGACCGTCGTCCCACCCGGCTTCACCGAGTACGTCGGCTACGAGAAGCGGGCCGACCGCATCCGCATCTTCAGCACCAACCTGGTCAGCGGCCTCTTCCAGACGGACGCCTACGCCCGCACCATCATCAGCGCGATCATGGGCTCGGACGCGGCCCGGCTCGTCACCGAGCGCATGGAGCGAAAGTCGATATTCGACAGGGACGACCCGCCGCACACATTCCTCGTCCTGGACGAGAGTGTCATCCACCGAAACGTGGGCGGCGCGGAGGTAATGCGTGAACAGCTCGACTACCTACTGGAGGCCGCGCAGCACCCGAGAATGGAGTTGCAGATCGTTCCCTACACGGCCGGATACCACGCCGGACTCACCGGGAGTTTCATCGTCCTGGGCTTCGAGGACGCGCCGGAAGTCGCCTACACCGAATCGTCCGGGGAGGGAATGCTGCTGAGGCAGCCCGACAGGGTCGCGCTCCAAGCCGTAACGTGGGATCTGATCCAGTGCCACACGCTCCCCTCCAGGGAGTCGCTGGCCATGATCCGAGACGCGATGGAGCAGCTATGAGCACCTCAAACATCCGGTGGCGCAAGAGCACTCGCAGCGGTCACCAGGGAGGCGAATGCGTCGAGGTGGCGAACCTGACCGCAATGATCGGCGTCCGCGACTCCAAGGACCCCAACGGGTCGAAGCTCACCATCTCCCCCGCGGCCTGGACGGTCTTCACACGCGAAGTAAAGGGCAACGCCCACGACCTGCCCTGACGGGCGAGCCCTCGACTGCGACGAAGCGGTCGAGGGCTCGTCTCTCACACCAGCACGAAGGAGAAGTCCGCCTTCGTCTTGCGCTTGAGCGGGATATCGATCTTGACTCTCTGGGCGACCTCCTTCCGGCTGAGGCCCAGCTCGTGGGCGATGAGCCAGTCGGGACGGACCGGCACGGGATCCTCGAAGGTGACCTCGATCTGGATGGGCCACGGATCATCGGGAACGGGCGCGGCGAGAAGCTCCCAGCACCCGTCCCAGTCCAGCTCGAACCGGTTGCGCCGAGCGATCAACGGATCGAACAGGGCGTCCACGACGAGCTCCGGCGAGTTGGCCGTGTACCCGGCCAGCAGGTCAGCGGGCAGCGAGCGCACCGGCACCCGCTCGTACACGTTGACCTTGCTGGTCCGTTCACAGCCGCCGCAGATGACCAGCAGCCAGACGTGAAGCAGCTTGCCGTTGGCGTTGACGCGGAACCTGCCGCTGCCGGTGCTGGCGCGCTCGGAAGGGCAGGCCACGCACCGCAGAACGAGCAGGGGCAGCCGCGTCCGCCGCACCACCCAGGGCAGCACGATATGACGATGTGAAGACATGATCTCTCTGAAGACCTGACGAGAGCACAGAAAACAGAGCCGACGTCACACGTCGGCAATCAATGCGCGAAGAAGAGTCAGGTCTAAAGAGCAGGCGGCGTCATGCGCGCGATGTCCTCACGTAGGCGAACCTCCGACGGTAGACATCCCCGCGCCCCACCACCACCCATTTTTCTCCGCCCGAACGCGGCGGCGCCTCCGATCGGCGAGCACAGGCAGAGTCGCCGCGACGTGTCGGGCGAGACAGGATTCCGGTCTGGGATCACGCCGGGTTGCGGAGTGTCGTCAGTTGTTGTGGTCGCGGTCGTAGGCGGCCTGGGCGGCGGCGACGGCGCTGCCGTGTCGTTTGGCCCAGTCGGTGAGCTCCAGCAGCGACTTGTGGAGCTCTTGGGCCATTTCCGTCAGGGTGTACTCGACCTTGGGCGGGACCACCGGATGGACGGTGCGTACGAGCAAGCCGTCCCGCTCCAGCTTGCGCAGCTTGAGCGTGAGCATGCGCCTGCTGATCCCCGTGATCGAACGTTCCAGCTCCGTGAACCGAACCGGACCCTGCGCAGCGGCCACCAGGATGCCGATGCTCCACTTCCCGGAGACGTGATCCAGGACCTCCGAGACCGGGCACGCCTCGCTGGCCAGGACTGACACATCGATGTGACGCTGGGACATAAAGGTGCCTTCTTCCGCCGACCTCGATGGTCACCAATCATGTACCCCGTATCAAATCGTGCACCGAACCGGAAGGCAGCTCGATGCTTGGGGAACTGGCAGACCGCATCGCGATCCTGGACGCCGTCATCGCGTACGCGACAGCCCTGGACACGAGGGACTGGGAGAGGCTGGGCACGCTGTTCACCGACGACGCTTGCTGGGAGTACAGCGGTTCGGGAGAGAAGGTCTTCGGGCCTGACGCGATCGTCGCCAGGATCAGCACCGGCTTGGAGCGCCTCGACGCCACCCATCACCTGAACGGCAACCACGTCGCCGCAGTGCACGGTGACGAGGCCGAGCACACGTGCTACTACCAAGCCCAGCATGTCCGCCACGGCCTGCCCGATGGCGAGAAGTTCCTTGGCGCCGGTCGCTACGTCGACCGGCTGCGCCGCACCCCGGACGGCTGGCGATTCACGCACCGCACGATCACCAGCGTCTGGAGCGAGGGAAACCCCGCTGTGCTCGCGTCCTAACCGGCGTATTCGGTTTGTTCTGCCAGTGGGGATGGGTGCCTGGCTCGGCCGCCGCGCTTTGGCGCGGGGCCGAGCCAGGCTGTGACCCCAGTGGGGGTTAGAGATATTCGATATCGGTCAGGTCGCTGCCCGGCCAGCAGGACGCGCCGTTGGTCAGGTTGACGTGTGAGCCGCCGCCGGCATTCCCGTGAAAGAGGGTCGCGCCCCACTTTCCGTGCGGGTATGCCTTATGGCTGTGGTGCGATCCGGACCACGACTTGGTGAAGACGAGCGGCGCGGCGTCGTACAGGTAGGTGTAGTCCGGCCCGTAGATTATTGCGTGCCAGGCCATGCTGAACGCCGTGGTGTTGGATTCCCAGCCGGTGTACATGACGACCGGCTCGGTGTTGTTGTTGTAGTACTCCCCGACGAGGATCCAGGCGGTGCCGCACGACATGTTCTCTTCGGAGAAGGTGTGAGCACCCGTTCGCTTCGCCTTGGAGAGCGCGAGCGCCTTGCGGTAGTAGCTCAACGTCTTGGTCGGCGCGGTCTCCTTGGCGCCATTGCTGTAGGTGACCCGGATCGTGCCGGTACGCGCGGCGTCCTTGGTATCGAGAGACGTGACATAAACCGTGCGCATCGTCTGCTGGAATTTGTGGCCTTGCAGCACCCGCCCGGTTCCGGTGGCGGCGAGCGCGTCCCGGAAGTAGGACAGCATCGACGATGACTCGGTCCGCGTGGTTCCGTTGGAGTATTTGACGTGAATCTTCCCGGTCAGCTCGGCGTCACGGGCGTCGACACCGACGACATGATTGGCGCGCAGCGCGGTGCCGCCCGGCGTCGGCGACGCGGAGGCGGGGATGGTGGAGGTGATGGCGAGCGCCGCCACGGCCGTCGCCAGCGTGCACGTGGTCCGCGCGACCTTGCGGGTTCGTGAGCGTGAGAACAGAGAATTCATGGTGAGTTGGCCTTGTCTCGTGAGGGATGGGTTCAGCAGACCTGCGCCGTGGCGGTTCCTGCGGCATTGGTCCAGCCGCTGTTATCGCCGGAGAAGTTGGCCTGGAGGAACCCGGGGCCGACGGTCCAGCTATCGATGCCGGACTTAAGGGAGGCGTGCGCAAAGGCGCCGTCGGCGGTGTAGGTCTTGCAGCCTTCGGTACTACGGAACCGGACGACGCCCGTCCCGTACTTTCCGGAGCCGTCGGTGCCCGACACGCGGTTCTTGAACACCATGCCCATTCCCCCGTTCGCGGTGGGAAGGAGGTTGTCGATCGAGCAGTCGGTGGGGAACGCGTCGCCCCAGTGGCAGTCGGCGAATCCGAGGCGGCGGATCTGCTGGTCGAAGCTCAGCGCGACGCTGTCCCAGTGGGTACCGTCGGCGACGTCGGACATGTTGTTGATCCACCGCCAGCCGACGGAGGCGTACCAGTCGCTGCCGATCTTGTAGATGGTCGGGTTGTTGACGGTGTTGCCGTGGATCGTCGTGTAGGCGGCCCGCGCGGACGGGGCCGTCCGGCCTCCGCGGTCGGCGCGGACGCCGCCGAGCTGGGCCTTTACGGCGGCGTCGATCTCCGCCTGGCCGGCGTGCGCCCGGGACATCGTGCCGATGAGGCGGGCGAGCCGCTGGGTGGTCGCGTCGGACCCGCCGTGCGCGGGAGCGACCCGGGCGGCGGGGGCTGCGTGGGCGGGAGCTGCTGCGAGGGTGAGCGCGGCGGTCGCGCAGGCGGCCAGGCAAGCCGCCGCCTTCCGCGATGCGGGCAAGCTGAGATGCATGTTCGGCTCCTTTACCGCGGGGTTTCACTGGGTTTCGACGGCCGTCGCATGAGGGCGGCGCAGCGTGCCGCCTCAAGTCGGCGGTAGGCGGCGCATACCTCGGCCGGGTGATGCGTATCGGCGATTGAGATGGGAGACTTCCGGCGGCGATCCGGGCGGCGAATTCGTGAAGAATCCTCGCTCTCAATTCTTTCGGCCCGATGCGCTTCGCCATCATGCGCAGCGTCCGAACACAGGTGCGATCGTTTAAGTCCGTGAGTTAAACGATCATCTGCGGGCCCGTCGCCGACCCGTTCGCATGACCTGATCCGGCCAGAAGTTGATCACACTCGCGGCACGCCTTCTACGCTGGAAAACGTTCGAATGCATCTCCGGGGGCGTGATGTGACGACAATCAGTTATCCTGCCGTGGACCTGGCCCAGACCAGGTTCGCTCTCTCACCACTGGGCCATCTCGTGCACGGCGTCCACGATTCGGCGTGCAGCCGTGGCTCTTCACTGCGTCGCGCCTGGTGGCATACGGCGCGGCGCAATGTTCCTTCGGCCGCGTACGAGCTCGTCGCGCGCATCAATGCCGACCCGTTGGCGTCGCCGGCCTTTCTGGCGCCGCCGTTGGCGGGCCATGGATACCTGGAGCCCAGTTTCGACGCCGAACTCCAGGCGCTGGAAGCGGCGTTTCCCGAGCTCATCGGCATCGTGGACCCGCTGCGCAAGCTCTATGACGCGTGCCTGGCCGACGACTGGGCGCAGATCTCGCGGGAGCTGCACGCCGACCTCGGCGGGCGCGCCGCCACCCTCCTGGCCGAAGGCCCGGCGGCCGCGCTCGCCGGCCTCTGCGACGGAATGGCCTGGAAGGACGGGCAACTGGTCATTCCAGGCCCCGACACCCTGGGCTTCGACGGAAGCGGCGGGCTGGTGGCGATGCCCTGCGCGTTCGGGCAGGCCAGTCTCCACCCGATCCTGTCGCCGGGGCGGGTGCCGATCCTCATCTACTCGATCGCTCCCGGCCCGGTGCGGCCCGCCTCGGCGCTTCGGGACACCCTGTCGTCTCTGATCGGTGCGGGCCGGGCCCGCTCCCTACGTGAGCTCGCGAAGTCTCCCGCGTCCACCTCGCAGCTCGCCCAGCGCCTCAACGTGTCGGTCCCGGCCGCCTCGATGAGCGCGACCGCCCTCCGCGACTGCGGCCTCATCCAGTCGATCCGCGACGGCAAGAAGGTCATCCACCATCTCACCCCCGCCGCGACGGCCCTCCTGGCCGCCAACCCGCCCCGGCGTCCCGCCAAGGGGGCCCCTTCGCTGATCATGTGACGGACCGGTCCACACCGGGGGGCCGGACGCGGAGCGAGCCCTCGACCGGTGGGTCGGGGGCTCGGCTCGCGGTGGGGAGAGTTAGCGGGTCCCGGCCTCGGGGGGATGGGCCGGGACCCGCGGCTCAGGGGGGTCAGCGGGTGGCGGCCTCGATGTTCTGGCGGGACTTGCGGATGTCCTGGCCGCCCTCCTCGAGGGCCACCGCCATCTTGTCGAAGGCGGTCTTCGCCTCGGCCCACGCGCTGCGGAAGCGGTCGGCGCCGGGGCCCCACCAGGACGCGCTGCTGCTCACCGTCCGGCCGTTGAGGTCTTTGATCAGGGCGTCGAGGTTGCGGGAGTGCTTGCTGAAGATGCGGGACAGCTCTTCGAGCTCGCCCAGGTTGGCGCCGCGCTTGTCGCCCATCGCTCCGGCCCTTTCGTCACTGCTCGTTTCGACGGTGTCGCGTCCCGTCGCTGGAACGTTTCGAGTGGTGCGGAAAGAATGGCGACAGCTTACGCCCCATCGTTCACATAGAGCCAGCGCCACCACGCACCGTGTTGTCCGAAACGGGCGTGGGGCACCATTACGGGGTGTCCGGATGTGGCCAGAGGGGCCGCACGACATCCGTTGTGACGACCATAACGGCCCATCGTCAAAGGGATATGCGGAGCACTTTTCACGTACGAATGGGCTCAGCGCTCGGGGTCGCCCGGGTCGTTCACCGGATGCGCGCCCGGGTCGAGGACGCGCTCGCCGACCAGGATGATCTGGTCGCCGCTCGTCTGGAAGTCGAACCGGCGCCGCACCGACTGGGTCACCCGGCCGCTGCTGTAGCGGACCTCGGTGTGCTCGACCGCGTCGAGCGTGATGCGGTTGCCGGTGCGGACGGCGCGTCCGTCCTCCAGGCTGGTGCGGGCGCCGGTGTAGGCGGGGCCGCCCTCGACCGGCGCGCGGTTGCGGTTCTCCAGTTCCCGGACGGCCTGCTCCTGCGACTCGGCGAGCCCCGGCGCGATCCGCACCCCGTACACCTCGGACGGCGCGTCCCGCCGGTCGCGGCCGTGGTTCTGGACGAGCGCCTGAGACCTGCGGTCGACCAGCGCGGACGCCGCGATCGTGAGCTGCCGCGTGACGTCGGCGTCCACGACGGGACTCCCCCGCCGGACGCCGGAGGACGGCGCCACGAGGCAGAGCGCCAGGACGGCGGTCAGGCCGGTCAGGGGCCACCGGCGAAGCATCGGCCTCTCCCGCGCGGACGAGGGGCGAGCAGATCCGAGCCGAAGATACACCCGGCGGGCCCCTCCGCACGGGCGCCGTCCCCGCGCGGGGCCACATGAGGAGGCCCTTACGAAACCGAGAAGAAGCGATTATCTAGACTGCCTGCCAGGTTGAGGGAGGAGACCCAACGTGCGCAAGGTCCTGATCGCCAATCGTGGTGAGATAGCGGTCCGTATAGCCCGTGCCTGCCGGGACGCGGGGTTGGGCAGTGTCGCGGTGTACGCGGAGCCCGATCTGGACGCGCTGCACGTGCGGGTCGCCGACGAGGCGTTCGCGCTCGGCGGGCAGACCGCCGCGGAGACGTACCTGAACATCGACAAGCTGCTGAAGATCGCCGCCGAGGCGGGCGCGGACGCCGTCCACCCGGGGTACGGGTTCCTGGCCGAGAACGCCGACTTCGCCGCCGCCGTGCAGAACGCGGGCCTGACGTGGATCGGTCCGCCGCCCGCGGCGATCACCGCGCTGGGCGACAAGGTCCAGGCCCGGCACATCGCGCAGAAGGTCGGCGCGCCGCTCGTCGCCGGGACGAAGGACCCGGTGTCGGGCGCGGACGAGGTCGTCGCGTTCGCCGAGGAGCACGGCCTGCCGATCGCGATCAAGGCGGCCTTCGGCGGCGGCGGGCGCGGCCTGAAGGTGGCGCGGACGCTGGAGGAGGTCCCCGAGCTGTACGAGTCGGCCGTCCGGGAGGCGGTCGGCGCGTTCGGGCGCGGCGAGTGCTTCGTGGAGCGGTACCTCGACAAGCCGCGGCACGTCGAGACCCAGTGCCTGGCGGACAAGCACGGGAACGTGGTCGTCGTGTCCACCCGCGACTGCTCGTTGCAGCGGCGGCACCAGAAGCTCGTCGAGGAGGCCCCGGCGCCGTTCCTCTCCGAGCAGCAGGTGGAGCTTCTTTACACGTCCTCCAAGGCGATTCTCAAAGAGGCCGGTTATGTCGGGGCGGGGACGTGCGAGTTCCTCGTCGGGCAGGACGGCACCATCTCCTTCCTTGAGGTCAACACCCGTCTGCAGGTCGAGCACCCGGTGACCGAGGAGGTCGCGGGCGTCGACCTGGTCCGGGAGATGTTCCGCGTCGCCGACGGCGAGGAACTCGGTTACGGCGACCCGGTGCTGCGCGGGCATTCGATCGAGTTCCGGCTCAACGCCGAGGACGCGGGACGCGGTTTCCTCCCCGCCGTCGGCACGCTGACCTCGTGGGACCCACCGACCGGGCCCGGCGTCCGGCTCGACTCGGGGTATGTGGCGGGGCAGACCGTCCCGCAGGCGTTCGACTCGCTGATCGCCAAGCTGATCGTGACCGGCGCGACCCGGCGGCAGGCGGTCGAGCGGGCGCGCCGCGCGCTGGCCGAGTTCACGATCGACGGCATGCCGACCGTGCTGCCGTTCCACCGGGCCGTCCTGGACGACCCCGCGTTCGTCCCGGACGACGACACGACGCCGTTCACCGTCCACACCCGGTGGATCGAGACCGAGTTCGACAACCAGATCCCGCCGCACGAGACCCCCGCCGAAAGCGGCGAGGCCGAGGGCGAGCGGGAGCGCGTCACGGTCGAGGTGGGCGGACGGCGCATCGAGGTCGTCCTCCCGGCCGGGCTCGGCGCGGCGGCCGCCCCGGCGAAGGCGGCGCCCGGACGGCGGCGCGGCTCCCGCACGGGCGGCGGCGCGCAGGCGTCGGGCGACGCGCTGGTCAGCCCCATGCAGGGCACCATCGTCAAGATCGTCGCGGCGGACGGCGCGACCGTCGCGGCCGGGGACACCATCGTCGTCCTGGAGGCGATGAAGATGGAGCAGCCGCTCACCGCGCACAAGGCCGGGACGATCACCGGCCTGTCCGCCGACGTCGGCCAGACCGTCTCCGCGGGCGCGGCCATCTGCGAGATCAAGGACAGCTAGCCGGGCGGGGCGTCCTCCGTCCGGCGGGTCCGGATGGGGGACGGCCCCCATCGAGGACGACCCCGAATCCCTCCTCCGGACGACGTATCCACCCGTCCACGTGGGCAGACTGGGTGCATGAGGACCGATGACCGGGCCATGGACCGGGGCAGGCGGACGGTGCGCCGGGGCGCCGTCCCGCTGCTCGCCGCCGCCGTGGCCGTGCCGGCGTTCGCCTTCACCGCCCCGGCGCAGGGCGCCGTGGCGCAGCCGGCCTCCGCGCAGACCATTTCGGAGCGGGCCGCCGCGCCCGCGGGCCGGACGCATGTCGTGAAGATCGCGCAGCAGCGGGCCGCCGCCGACAACGTGGGGCAGATCGCCAAGGGGCTGATCGACTCGCGGCTGTACGTGACGAGCGAGGCGGGGAACGTGCTGTCCCCGGCCGACCAGAACCAGATCAAGACGTCCCTCGCCGGCGACTCGGACGCCGACATCCGCGCCGTCGTCGTCGGGAACAACGTGACGCGCGCCGAGGTCGGGCCGATGCTCCAGGCGGTCGCGAACCGCGTCGGCAAGGGCCAGACGTACATCGCGATCACCGCCGACGGCAGCCGGATGGGCGGGATCTCCAAGAAGCTCGACAGCAAGGAGATCAACCAGCTCGTCACGCGCACGAACGGCGCGCCGCTGAAGGAGCGGCTGATCCAGTTCGGCGGGCTGGCGGAGAAGAAGGTCGACGACAGCAGCCGGTCCGGCATGATCGGCGGGTTCGTGACGCTCGGCGTGCTGGTCCTGGTGGTGGCGGGGGCGCTCGGCGCGTTCCTCGTCGTCCGGAAGCGGCGCCGGGAGCGCGAGGCCCAGCAGATGGCCGACCTCAAGGCGGGCGTGCAGGAGGACGTCACCCTCCTCGGCGAGGACATCGCCCGCCTCGACCTCAACGTCATGGACGCCGGGCTCGACCCCGAGATCCGCGCCGACTACGAGCACGCCATGGACTCCTACGACAAGGCCAAGCGGGAGACCGACCGCGCCGCCCGCCCCGAGGACATGCAGGACGTCACGTCCGCGCTGGAGGACGGCCGCTACTACATGACCGCGACCCGCGCCCGGCTCGCCGGGGATCCCGTCCCCGAGCGCCGCGCGCCGTGCTTCTTCAACCCGCAGCACGGGCCGTCGGTGCAGGACGTGACGTGGGCGCCGCCCGGCGGGGTGCCCCGCTCGGTCCCGGCGTGCGCGGCGGACGCGGACGCCGTCCTGCACGGGTTCGACCCCGACATCCGGATGGTGCCGTCCGGCGGCATCCGGCGGCCGTACTGGGACGCGGGCCCCGCCTACGCGCCCTACGCGGGCGGCTACTACTACGGCTACGGCGGGTTCGACCTGCTCGGCGGCCTGCTGATCGGCACCGCGCTCGGCTCGATGATGGGCGGCGGCTGGGGCGGCGGCTACGGCGACGGATTCGGCGGCGACGGCATGGGCGGCTTCGGCGGCGACGGCGGCGACATCGGCGGCGGCTGGGACTTCGGCAGCGGCGACTTCGGCGGCGGCGGCGACTTCGGCGGCTTCTGACGCGCCCGGGAGCCCGTCCCGGGCCCAGCGCGGGAGCCCGTCCCGCAGCGGCAGCGCGGGCGGGCCTCGCGGACCGGGACCGTCGCGTCGGTGACGCTCACGAGGCTCGCCGTCGCTCCCCACGGCCGGACGGCCTCGTCGACGCGCCGGACCAGCTCGGCGTCGTCCCCATCCGCCAGGAGGGACGCCAGGTCCGCCAGGTCCCGGTCCGCGACCACCGCGCGCAGCGCGCCCTCCACGGCGCCCTGCGCGCCCGAGGCCCCGCCGCCCCCCAAGACGGCGGCGGCCTCGGCGTACCGGACCGGATCGGACGTCCCCACCAGGGCGAGCGCTCGCACTCGCACCGGGACGCCGTCCCCGGTCGTGGCCTTGAACCAGAGGTGGTGCGGGCGCGGTCCCATCGGCACGCGGACGCCGCTCTCGGCGAGCGGCAGCAGGTACCGCAGGCCGGGGCCGCGGACGCCGCGCGTCCGGCCGAACCGGCGGACGACCAGCCGCTCGGACGGCGCCACCCGCCGCAGCCCCGACACCGCGACGGCGCCCGCCACCAGCCCGGCCAGGACGAGCACCGCCATGGGAAGGCCCGGGAGGCCCTCACGCGCCCCGAGCGCGGTGAGAACGTCCACTGCCCCACCTCCTGAACTGCGCCTATCCTCACCGTCGGCGACGGGACGCGGTTCCGCCATCGGGCCGGACCCCCATCCCGCCGGGGCCCCGCCATGCAGTCCCGCGCCGGGTGTCACGCATGGACAACACCCGCCCACATGCGATGACCTGGGCACATGAGCAGGCTGGGCGTGAGCGGGCTGGGCGTGAGCGGGCTGGGCGTGAGCGGGCTGGGCGTGAGCGGGCTGGGCGTGGGCGGGCTGGGCGCATGAGCAGGACACCGGCGTCCGCGCTGTACTGGCGCATCCTCGGCATCAACGGGCTGATCTTCACGGCGGGCACGGCCGCGCTGGCGGTGGCGCCCGTCACCGTGTCCTCGCTCGTGCTGCTCCGCGAGCTGCCCGTGCTGGTGATCGGGCTGGTCGTGATGATGGCGGCGAACGCGGTGCTGCTGCGCGCCAGCCTCGCGCCGCTGGCCGGGCTGACCGCGCTGATGGCGCGGCTCGACTCGCTGCGCTCCGGAGACCGGCTGGAGTCCGGGCGCAACGGCGACCTGTTCCACCTGGTCGACCAGTTCAACGCGATGCTCGACCGGCTGGAGGCGGACCGCAGCACGAGCACCGCCGTCGTCCTGGACGCGCAGGAGGCCGAGCGCCGCCGCATCGCCCAGGAGCTGCACGACGAGATCGGGCAGAGCCTCACGGTCGTGCTGCTGGAGCTGAAGTCGGTGGTGAACCGCGCGCCGGACGAGGTGGCGGACGAGTTGCGCGACGTCCAGGAGACGGTCCGATCGAGCCTGGACGAGGTGCGCCGGGTGGCGCGGCGGCTGCGGCCGGGCGTCCTCGACGACCTGGGCCTGACCAGCGCGCTCACCGCCCTCGCCGGGGACTTCTCGGAGCCCGGCGGCGGCCCGCGGGTGACCCGCCGCATCCAGCAGGGCCTCGCCGGGATCGGCAAGGACGCCGAGCTGGTGATCTACCGCATAGCGCAGGAGGGCCTGACCAACGTGTGGCGGCACTCCGGCGCCCGCAACGCCGAGCTGTCGCTCACGCAGGACGACGACGGGCAGGTCGTCCTGCGCGTCGCGGACGACGGCGAGGGCCCGCCCACCAGGGTCGGCACCGGGATCCACGGGATGCGGGAGCGGGCGATGCTGATCGGCGCGCGGCTCACCATAGGGCCCGCCGACCGCGGCGGCACCGAGGTCAAACTGGTCGTCCCGCCGCGAGGCGTCCCAGCCCGAAACGTCCCGCCGCGCCGCCCCGCTTAGGGCTCGACGAGGCCGACGCGGATGGCGTACTTGGTCAGCTCCAGCCGGTCGCGCATGCCGAGCTTGCCGAGGATGTTCGCGCGGTGCCGCTCCACGGTCTTCACGCTGATCGTGAGCGTCTCCGCGATCCGCTTGGACGAGTACCCCTCCGCGATCAGCTTGATGATCTCCTCCTCGCGCGGGGTGAGGACGCCGCCGGGCGCGTCGCCGTCCCGGTCGCGGGCCAGGTACTCGCGGATCAGCGCGGTGACCGCCGCCGGGTACAGGAACGGCTCGCCGCGCATCGCGGACCGGACGGCCTCCAGCAGGTCCCGGTCGGCGACGGACTTCAGCACGTACCCGGACGCGCCCGCCTTCAGCGCCTCGAACAGGTACTGCTCGTTGTCGTACATGGACAGGATCAGCGTCCGGACGTCCGGGAACCGGCGGCCGATCTCCCGCGCGGCCTGCAGCCCGGTCATCCGCGGCATCGCGATGTCGAGGATCGCGAGGTCGACGCCGCCCGCCGCGAGCGCGTCGAGCGCCTCGGCCCCGTCGGCGGCCTCGGCGACGACGGTCAGGTCGGGCTCGGCGTCCAGGATCAGGCGCAGCCCCCGCCGCACCAGGGCATGGTCGTCGGCCAGCAGAATCCGGGTCGCGGACTCGCGAGTGTGCACCCGTCACCTCCGGTCTCGTCCACCATCGTAGGCTCGGGTGTCCGCGGGCGGCCTCCTCCACCTGCGGATACATGGTTCCGCCCCGCCGATATGGGGGCTCGCCCCGATATCGGCCCGGACCGGCGCCGCGAAGACTGGATGGCGCGGACGCGAAAGGCGTGCGCGGAACGACGCGGAACCGGGTGCGGCAAGGGCGCGGAAAGCGGAAGCGGAAGGGGCGGACGCATGGGTCGACTCTCTGGCGGCGCACACCGTCCCCCGCCCGCGGCGCGACGGCGGCCGTCCTGCGACGGAACGGCCCCCGGCGCCAGGAGGAGGGACCTATCAGCTCGAAGGACAAGGCTCTCCGGGAGCCGGAAGGACACTCGCATGCAGGCGCGGGACATCGCCGTACAGGTGCCGACCGTGACGCTCGGCGACTCGATCGCGCACGCGATCCAGGTGATGGCGCTCGGCCGACTGCCCGGCCTGATCGTGGTCGACGACGCGCAGCGGCCCCGCGTCGTGCTGCCGGGGACGCAGGTGCTGCGCCTCGCGGTGCCGGTCGCCTACCAGGAGGACCCGGCGCTGACCCGCACGGTGGACGAGGCCCACGCGGACGTGTTCTGGCACGAGATACGCGACCGGACGGTCGGCGACTGCCTGGCAACGCCCACGGCCCGCCCGGTGGTCGTCAAGGCGTCCGCGACGCTGCTGGAGCTCGCCACGCTGATGGCACGGCAGCGCAGCCCGCTCGTCGCCGTGGTGGACGACGCCGGGCTCCTCGCGGGCGCGATCACGCTCGACCGGCTGCTGTCGGCGCTGGCGCTGACCAGGCCCGACGACTGACCCTCCCGGGCGGGGGCGCGCGGTGAGCGCCACGGCGGCACTCGCGGTCTTCGTCGTCGCGTTCTTCTTCATCGCGACCGAGAAGGTCGACAAGGTCAAGGTCGTCCTGATCGCCGCCGGGGTGCTGACCGTCCTCGGGCTCACCCCCGGCGCGGACGTGTTCTTCTCCGAGCACGACGGGATCGACTGGAACGTCATCTTCCTGCTGTTCGGCATGATGATCATCGTCGGGGTGATCAAAGGCACCGGGCTGTTCGACTACCTGGCGATCTGGGCGGCGAAGCGGTCCAAGGGCAGGCCGTACCGGCTGCTGGTGATGCTGATGCTCATCACCGCCGTGGCGTCCCCGTTCCTGGACAACGTCACCACGATCATGCTGGTCGCGCCGGTGACGGTCGTGGTCTGCAACCGGCTGCGGGTGCCCGCCGCGCCGTACCTGATCGCGGAGGTGCTGGCGTCCAACATCGGCGGCGCCGCGACGCTGATCGGGGACCCGCCGAACATCATCATCGGCAGCCGGGCGGGGCTGACGTTCAACGACTTCCTCGTCCACATGACGCCCATCGTGGTGATCATCTTCGTGGCGTTCGTGCTGCTGGCGCGGGTGCTGTTCCGCAAGTCGTTCAGGTACGACGAGCGGTACGCGGCCGAGGTCATGTCGCTGGACGAGCGCAAGGCGATCACCGACCCGGCGCTGCTCGTCCGCTGCCTCGTCGTCCTGGCGCTGGTCGTGCTCGGGTTCATGCTGCACTCGGTGCTGCACTTCGATCCGTCGATCGTGGCGCTGGTCGGGGCGGGCGTGATGCTGCTCGTCTCGCGGGTGGAGGTCTCCGACGTCCTGGAGGAGGTCGAGTGGTCCGTCCTGGTGTTCTTCATGGGCCTGTTCGTGATGGTGGCCGCGCTGGGCCACACGGGCGTCATCGAGAAGATCGGCACGTGGGCGGCGGACTCGGTCGGCGACGACCACTTCGCGGCGGCGACGGCGCTGCTGTTCGGCTCGGCCGTCCTCGGGGCGTTCTTCGACAACATCCCCTACGCGGCGACGATGGCGCCGATCGTGGAGGGAATGGCGGCGAACGCGCCCGACCCGACGACGGCGGAGGCGCTGTGGTGGTCGTTCGCGCTCGGCGCCGACTTCGGCGGCAACGGGACGGCCGTCGCCGCGAGCGCCAACGTGGTCGCGATCGGCATCGCCGCGAAGACGGGGCATCCGATCAGCTTCTGGCAGTTCACCCGGTACGGGATCGTCGTCACGGTGTTCAGCACCGTGATGGCCTGGGCCTACGTCGCCCTGCGCTACTTCTAGCGAAGGCCGGGCACGCCTCTCAGCACTCTTAGTAGGCGTGCTCGGCCATCAGCCGCCGGGACGCCTCGGTGACGCTCCCCGACAGCGACGGGTACACCGCGAACGTGTGCGCCACCTGGTCGACGGTGAGGTGCTGCTGGACGGCCATCGACAGCCCGAGGATCAACTCGCTGGCCCGCGGCGCCACGATCACGCCGCCGAGCACGATCCCCGTGGACGGACGGCAGAACACCTTGACGAAGCCGTCCTCGAAGCCCTGCATCTTGGCGCGGGCGTTGGTGAACAGCGGGAGCATGACCGTCCGGGCGTTGACGTCGCCGGAGTCGACCATGTGCTGCGTCACGCCGACCGACGCCACCTCGGGGTCGGTGAAGATGTTGGACGCGACCCAGCCGAGCTTGAGCGGCTGTACCGCCTCGCCCAGCGCGTGCCACATCGCGATGCGCCCCTGCATCCCCGCGACGGACGCCAGCATCAGCACGCCCGTGCAGTCGCCGGAGGCGTAGATGTGCGGGACGGACGTCCGCGAAACCTTGTCGACCTCGATGAACCCGCGCGAGTCGAGCCGGACGCCCGCCTCCTCCAGGCCGATCCCCGAGGTGTTCGGGACCATCCCGACCGTCATCAGGCAGTGCGTGCCCTCGATCTTCGTGCCGTCCTCCAGCGTGACGATCACGCCGTTGCCGGACCGCTCGACCGCCGCGGCCCGCGACCGCGACATGACGTTCATCCCGCGCCGCAGGAACACCTCCTGGAGGACGGCGGCGGCGTCGGCGTCCTCGGTCGGGAGGATCCGGTCGCGCGAGGACACCAGCGTCACCCGCGACCCGAGCGACAGGTACGCCCCGGCGAACTCGGCGCCGGTCACGCCGGAGCCGACGACGATCAGCTCCTCGGGCAGCTCGGGCAGGTCGTAGAGCTGGCGCCAGTTCAGGATGCGCTCGCCGTCCGGCTCCGCGCCGGGCAGCACGCGCGGCGTCGCGCCGGTCGCGACGAGCACGATGTCGGCGTCGACGCGCCGCCCGCCGACCTCCACGACGTGCGGCTCGACCAGCCGCGCCGCGCCGCGGACGATCTTCACGTCCTCGTAGGAGAGGCGTTCGGCGACGTCGAACGACTGGGCGCGGGCGAGGTCCTTCACGCGCTTGTTGACCGTCGCCATGTCGGCTTCGAGGGCGCCGACGATGCCGTCCGGGCCGCCGTTGAACCTCAGTCCGAGGCCCGCGGACTCCGACATGACCGAGATCCGGGTCGAGGTGGCGATGAGCGTCTTGGAGGGGACGCAGTCGGTGAGCACGCACGCGCCGCCCGGACCGTCCTGTTCCACGACGGTCACGTCGGCGCCGAGCTGCGCCGCGACGAGCGCGGCCTCGTAGCCGCCCGGGCCTCCTCCGATGATCACGATTCGGGTCACGTCCTCCATTCTTTCCTACAGGGGGCGGTGAAAAGTCCGGCGGCCCCCGCGCCCCTCCGATCTGGGCAGTAGCCTTGGGCGGCGTGGCACTGTACGCGGCGTACGCCTCCAACATGGACCCCGACCAGATGGCGATCCGGGCTCCGCACTCGCCCATGCGCGGCACCGGCTGGCTGGCCGGGTGGCGGCTGACCTTCGGGGGGCAGGACAAGAGCTGGGACGGCGCGCTCGCGACCGTCGCCGAGGACGACTCCGAGCAGGTCTTCGTCGTCTACTACGACGTCCCGGCCTGGGACGAGAAGGAGCTCGACGGCTGGGAGGGGGCCGCGCTCGGCGTCTACCACAAGGTCAGGGTCCGGGTGCAGACGCTGGACGGCGACGTCCTGTGCTGGATGTACGTCCTGGACGACTACGAGGGCGGGCTGCCGTCCGCGCGCTACCTCGGCATCCTCGCCGACGCCGCCGAGAAGGCGGGCGCCCCCGACGACTACGTGAAGGGCCTGCGCACGCGTCCCTGCAAGTCACTGGGCGACTGACGAGCGCCGGAGCGGAGCGAGGTGTTCGTCAGTCGCGGCCCGGGGGTCTGGGGGTCGCCCCCCAGATGAGTAATGTCGGGTCTGTGAGCAAAGACGCTTTCGCACTGGCGCGGGAGGCGGCGGACGAGCTGCGCGGCCGCACGTCCGTCGACTCCTTCGACGTCGCCCTCGTGATGGGCTCCGGCTGGGTCCCGGCCGCGGACGCGCTCGGGTCCCCGGCCGCCGAGCTGGCCTTCGCCGAGCTGCCCGGGTTCGCGCCGCCCGCCGTCGAGGGGCACGCCGGGCGGGTCCGGGTGCTGGAGGTCTCCGGCCGCCGCGCCCTGGTCTTCCTCGGCCGGACGCACCTGTACGAGGGGCGCGGCGTGGACGCGGTCGCGCACCCCGTCCGGACGGCGCTGGCCGCCGGGGTCAGGACGGTGGTGCTGACGAACGCGGCGGGCGGGCTGCGTCCCGAGCACCAGCAGGTCGGCGACCCGGTGCTGATCGCCGACCACCTGAACCTGTCCGGCGCGAACCCGCTGTCCGGGGCGTCGTTCCTCGACCTGACCGAGGCGTACTCGGGACGGCTCCGCGCGCTCGCCAAGGAGGTCGACCCGACGCTGTCGGAGGGCGTGTACGCGGCGCTGCGCGGCCCGTCCTACGAGACGCCCGCCGAGATCCGGATGCTGCGCACGCTCGGTGCGGACATGGTCGGCATGTCGACCGTGCTGGAGACGATCGCGGCGCGGCGCGGCGGCGCGGACGTCCTCGGCGTCTCCCTGGTCACCAACATCGCGGCGGGCCTCGCGGGCGAGCCGCTCGACCACGAGGAGGTCCTCGCGGCGGGCCGCGCGTCCGCCGGGCGGATGGGCGCCCTCCTCGCGACCGTCCTCGGGAAGCTGTGAGCGACCTGCGGGCGCGGGCCGGCGAGTGGCTCGCGCAGGACCCCGACCCGGACACCCGCGCCGAGCTGCGGGCCGTCCTGGACGCGGACGACGACGGCGCGCTCGCCGACCGGTTCGGCGCGCGGCTGGAGTTCGGCACGGCCGGGCTGCGCGGCGAGCTGGGCGCCGGGCCGAACCGGATGAACCGGGTGACGGTCATGCGCGCGGCGGCGGGCCTCGCCGCCTGCCTGCCGCCCGGCGGCCGGGTGATCGTCGGGTTCGACGCGCGGCACGGCTCCCGCCGGTTCGCCGACGACACGGCGGCCGTGCTCAGCGGCGCCGGGCTGCGTCCCGAGGTGTTCGCGGAGCCGGTGCCGACGCCCGCCCTCGCGCACTTCACCCGGCACTTCGCCGACGTCGTCGCGGGCGTGATGGTCACCGCCAGCCACAACCCGCCCCGCGACAACGGCTACAAGGTGTACTGGGCGGACGGGGCGCAGATCGTCCCGCCGACGGACGCGGAGATCTCCGCCGCCATCGACGCCGTCGGGCGCGTCGACGAGCTGCCCCTCGGCGACGGCTGGCCCGTCCACGGCACCGCGGACCTCTACCTGGACGCCGTGTCGTCCCTGCGGCTCGGCTTCACCGGCGGCGGCGGCCTGTCGATCGTCTACACGCCGATGCACGGGGTCGGACGGGACGTCCTGCTCGCCGCGTTCGGCCGGGCCGGGTTCCGGGCCCCGGTCGTCGTGCCGGAGCAGGCCGAGCCCGATCCCGACTTCCCGACCGTCGCGTTCCCGAACCCGGAGGAGCCCGGCGCGCTCGACCTCGCGCTCGCGCTGGCCCGCGAGCGCGGCGCGGACCTGGTGATCGCCAACGACCCGGACGCCGACCGCTGCGCCGTCGCCGTCCCGGACGCGGACGGCGGCTGGCGGACGCTGACCGGCGACGAGGTCGGCGGCCTGCTCGCCGAGCACGTCCTGCGGCACACGACCGGCGACGACCGCCTGATCGTGACGACGATCGTGTCGTCCTCGCTGCTGCGCGCGATCGCGGCCGGGCACGGCGTCCGGTTCGCCGAGTCGCTGACCGGCTTCAAATGGATCATGCGCGCCGGGAGAGAACCCGACCGGCTCGTGTTCGGGTACGAGGAGGCGCTCGGGTACAGCGTGGGCGACGACCGGGGCGTCCTCGTCAACGACAAGGACGGGATCGGCGCGGCGCTCGCGGTCGCCGCGCTCGCCGCCGAGGCCCGCCGCGCCGGCCGCACCCTGCCCGACCTCCTGGACGACCAGGCCCGCCGGTACGGGCTGCACGCCACGGCGCAGGTGTCGGTCCGCGCCGACGACCCGTCGGTGATCGCGGCGGCGATGGCGCGGCTGCGCGAGGCTCCCCCGTCCCGGCTGGGCGGACGCGCCGTCGAGTCGCTCGACGACCTCTCCCGAGGCTCGGACGGCCTGCCGCCCACGGACGGGCTCAGGTTCCGCCTGGCCGGGGGCGCGCGGGTCGTGATCAGGCCGTCCGGGACGGAGCCGAAGCTGAAGTGCTACCTGGAGGTCGTCGGCCCCGCCGGGGACGACGTCGCGGCGGCACGCGCGCGGGCGGCCGCCGACCTGGACGCGCTCCGCGCCGACGTCTCCGCCGCCCTCAGCTGACGCTCGACACGACCACGATGACGATCAGCGCCACCGCCGGGACGACCAGCGACGCCAGCGCCGGGATCGACCAGGTGACCGTGCCGTGGGCGTCCCCGGCCTCGGCCTCGGCGGCCGCCGCCTTGTCGGGCACGCCCGACCGGGTCTTCGGCCGCAGCCGGTCGCGCATCTCCTCTAGCTGCTGCGCCGCGTAGCGGGTCGGCGTCCGTCCGCGCAGGTCGGCGCCGTGGGCCTGGCCGCCGGTCTGCTCCCTGCGGGCCCGCGCGTCCGCCTTCGCCTGGGCGCGCGGCGACGTCTGGTGCACCCAGGCGCGGGACACGGTCTCCGTGCCGTCGGCGCCGGTGAAGGTCACGGTCAGCACGTGGCCGCCCTCGATCCCGCGGACCGCCGCCCACGGCACGCGGACGTCCCGCAGCGGGTTGCGGAGCGCGATCCCGTCGTCGTCCCCGATGATCGCCGGACGCAGCCCGACCGCGTACGCGACGCCGCAGCCGAGCAGCAGCACGGCGACGAGGCCGAACGTGTTCGCGGAGAGCTTGGCGTCGCCGGTGACGCCGAACAGGACGTCGACGAGGTTGAACGCGGCGAACACCAGCCACGCGTACGCCGCGACGCGCCCGCCGGTGGAACGAATGGTCATGGCACGATCATGCCAGGGGACTGCCGCCGCTCCACTTGAGCTGGGCGAAACCGGGCTTTATCACCCCGTTGATGAGTTCGAGGCGCTCGTTGAAGGGCGCGAACGCCGACTTCATCGCGTTGACGGTGAACCACTGGAGGTCGTCCCAGCCGTAGCCGAACGCGTCGGTCAGCTTCGCGAACTCCTGGGACAGGGACGTCCCGCTCATCAGCCGGTTGTCGGTGTTCACGGTGACGCGGAAGCTCAGCCGCCGCAGCAGCCCGATCGGGTGCTCCGCGATCGACTTCGCCGCGCCCGTCTGGATGTTGGACGTCGGGCACATCTCCAGCGGGATCCGCTTGTCCCGGACGTAGTCGGCGAGCCGCCCGAGCCTCGCCTCGCCGCCCGTGACGTCGATGTCGTCGATGATCCGGACGCCGTGCCCGAGCCGGTCGGCGCCGCACCACTGGATCGCCTGCCAGATCGACGGCAGCCCGAACCCCTCGCCCGCGTGGATGGTGAAGTGCGCGTTCTCGCGCTGGAGGTACTCGAACGCGTCGAGGTGCCGGGTGGGCGGGTATCCGGCCTCGGCGCCCGCGATGTCGAAGCCGACGACGCCCGCGTCCCGGTACCGGACGGCCAGCTCCGCGATCTCCATCGAACTCGGACTCTGCCCCCGGCTCAGGTGCCGCATCGCGGTGACGAGCGTCCCGACGCGGATGCCGAAGTCGCGGCGGGCGCGGGCGAAACCGTCGAGGACGGCCTCGACGACCTGCTCCAGCGTCAGCCCCGCCCGCAGGTGCTGCTCGGGCGCGTACCGCACCTCGGCGTAGACGATCCCGTCCTTGGCGAGGTCCTCGCCGCATTCGTACGCCACCCGCGTCAGCGCCTCGGCGGACTGCATCACCCCGACCGTGTGGCCGAACGTCTCCAGGTAGCGTTCCAGCGACCCCGAGTTGGACGAGTCCTCGAACCACGCGCGCAGGCCGTCGGCGTCCGTGGTCGGCAGGTCGCCGTAGCCGGACTCGCGGGCCAGGTCGACGACGGTCGCGGGCCGCACCCCGCCGTCGAGATGGTCGTGCAGCAGCACCTTCGGGGCGCGCCGGACGTCGTCGAGGGTCGGCCGAACGTTCATCCCCCGAATCTACCTCCGGCGACGTCACCCGGGAGGCGTCACTCCTTGCGCGCCAGCCCCGCGTAGTAGTACACCTCGCGCGGGTCGGCCGGAGGCGTGTCGGGACGCCACGCCGCCAGCGGCACCGCGCCCGGGTCGAGGAGCGTCGCCGCGCCGAACAGGGCGGCGAACTCGTCCCGCGTCCGGGAGACGAGCGGGATGCCCGCCGCGTTCGCCGCCGCGTTGGCGACGGCGACCGCCTCCGGGTCGAAGTCGGCGGTCGGGTGCGAGATCGCCAGCGTGCTCCCGGCCGGAAGCGCGTCGAGCAGCGTCGCCACCCAGCGCTCCGGCGCCAGCTCGGCCGGGAAGTACATGAGCAGCCCGACGACCATCAGCGCGACCGGCCGGGACAGGTCGAGCGTCCCGGCGAGCAGCGGGTCGGCGAGGATCGACTCCGGCTCGGTCAGGTCGCCGTGGACGTAGCCGACGCCGGGCACGTCCGCGAGCATCGCCCGCGCCTGCTCCGCCACCAGCGGGTCGTTGTCGACGTAGACGACGCGGACGGACGGGTCGATCCCCTGCGCGATCTCGTGCAGGTTCGGCGACGTCGGGATGCCGCTGCCGATGTCGAGGAACTGCGTGACGCCCTCCTCCACCAGGTGCCGCGTCACCCGCTCCATGAACGACCGGTTCGCCCGCGCCATCGTCGGAAGGCTCGGGATCGCCCGGATCATCGCGTCCCCGAGCTCCCGGTCGGCCGGGAAGTTGTCCGTCCCGCCGAGCCAGTAGTCGTACACCCGGGCCGGGTGCGCGGCGGAGGTGTCGAAGTCCGGGGAGGCTGCCATGCGCGGTCCCTTTCCCGAGGCGGTTTCAAGATCCGTCGGGCCCGATCCTCGCACCCGCCGCCGCGCGGCGGAACGCTCCCGCCGGGTACGGCCACCTGCCCCCCCCGGGGTCAGCGGGTCAGCGGCTCAGCCGCTGGTAGCGCCGGACGGCCAGCGGCAGGAACACCGCCGTGATCACGATCGGCCAGGCGACCGACATCAGCAGGGCGTGCTGCTCGACCCACGTGTCGCCGACCGCCGCCGGGTTCCCGAACAGCTCGCGGGACGCCGTGACCGTCGAGGACACCGGGTTCCACCGCGCCACCGCGCCGAGCCAGTCCGGCATGAGGGACGGCGCCACGAACGCGCTGGAGATCATCGAGAACGGGAGCGCGACCGCGAACAGGCTCCCGGCCGCCTCCTCGTTCGGCACCAGCAGGCCGAGCAGCACGCCGATCCAGATCAGCGCGAACCGCAGCAGCAGGAGCAGGCCGAACGCGGCGAGCGTGTCGAGCACCCCGCCGCTGGACCGCCAGCCGACCGCGAGCGCGGTCAGCCCCAGCACGACCAGGTCGAGGCTCGCGCCGATCAGGTCGCCGACGCCGCGCCCGGTGACGACGGCGGACGGCGACATCGGCATCGACCGGAACCTGTCGGTGACCCCGCGCGCGCTGTCGTAGACGACGACGTACGCGGTGTTCATGAACCCCATCGCCATGGTCATCCCGAACATGCCCGGCATGAGGAACTCGCGGTAGTCGCCGCCGCCCGGCACCGACATCGCGCTGCCGAACACGTACCCGAACAGCAGCACGGACACGATCGGGAAGCCGAGCTGCCAGGCCAGGTTGGACGGCTGCCGGACGTAGTGCGTCAGGCCGCGCAGGACGATCGTCCAGCAGTCGGCGGCGGCCCAGTAGAGCCGGGCGCCCATGCCCTCCTCGGCGGCCCTGGTCTGCGTCGTCACGCGCGCGCCCCTTCCTTCTCCGCGACTGCCTTCTCGTCGGTCTTGTGGCCGGTGAGCTGGAGGAACACCTCGTCCAGGGTGGGGCGGCGGAGCCCGATGTCCTCCACGTCGACGCCGTCGTCCTGGAGCGTGCGGGCGACCTCGGTCAGCGCGGCGACCCGGTCGGACACCGGCGCGTGCACGCGGCCAGCCGCCTCCTCGACCCGCGGCTCGGCGGACGCGACCCGCGCGACGACGGCGGCCGTCGCGGACAGGCTCGCCGGGTCGCGCACCACGACCTCGATCCGGTCGCCGCCGATCAGCCGCTTCAGCGACTCGGGCGGGCCGTCCGCGATGACCCGGCCCTTGTCGAGGACGGCGATCCGCCCGGCGAGCTGGTCGGCCTCGTCCAGGTACTGGGTCGTCAGCAGGACGGTCGTGCCCCGCGCGACGAGGGAGCGGACGGCGTCCCACACCTCGTTCCGGCCGCGCGGGTCGAGGCCGGTGGTCGGCTCGTCCAGGAACAGGACGTCCGGCGCGAGGATCATGCTGGCCGCGAGGTCGAGCCTGCGGCGCATCCCGCCGCTGTACTCCTTGATGCCCTTGTCGGCGGCCTCCACCAGGTCGAACCGCTCCAGCAGCTCGTCGGCACGGACCGCCGCGCGGCGCTTGCCGAGGTGGAACAGGCGGCCGAACATGCGCAGGTTCTGCCGCCCGGTGAGGACCTCGTCGAGCGCGGCGTGCTGCCCGGCGAGCCCGATCCGCCGCCGGACCTGGCGGGGCCGCGCGGCGACGTCGATCCCGGCGACCTCCGCGCGCCCGCCGTCCAGCCGGACGAGCGTGCTCAGGATGCGCACGGCCGTCGTCTTCCCTGCCCCGTTCGGCCCGAGCAGGCCGTAGACCATGCCCGCGGGCACGGCCAGGTCGAGGCCGTCGAGGGCCTGTTTCGTCCCGTACTTCTTGCGGACCCCCGTGGCGAGGATCGCGTTCTCCGGCATGGCCGCCTCCACTTCGGGTATGCCATACGCAAATTAGCGTACACCATACCCGAACTGCGGTCGGCGGCCCGCCCGCAGAGGGTTGTAGCGTCGAGTCAGGCGCGTCCCGCTGGGAGCGCACGGGAACGGGCAGGACGGACGATGACGACGGAGAACGGCGCGGACCGCGACCTCGGACGGAGCCTCAAGCTGCTGTGGGGCGACCGGGAGCGCCCGCCGCGCGGCCGCCCGCCCGGCCTCACCCTCGACCGGATCGTCGCCGCCGCCGTCGAGGTCGCCGACGAGCTGGGCGCCAAGGAGGGGCTCGAAGCGCTGTCCATGCGGTGCATCGCGACGCACCTCGGCGTCGGGACGATGACGCTGTACCGCTACGTCCCGGGCAAGAGCGAGCTGCTCGACCTCATGCTCGACCACGTCAGCGAGGTCGCCGAGTTCGTCGCGGGGGAGGCGTCCGGCTGGCGCGAGATCCTCGCCGCCGGGGCCCGCCACCACTGGCGGCTCTGCCTCGACCATCCCTGGTACCCGTTCGTCGACCAGAGCCGCCCGCTGCTCGGCCCGAACGGGCTGCGCGGCCTGGACCGACTCCTCGCCCTGCTCCGTCCGAGCGGCGTCCCCGACCGGACGCTGATGATGATGATCAGCTCGCAGAACGACTTCGTGGAGGGCGTCGCGCGCCGGTACATCAACGAGCGCCGCGCGGAGGCGCGCACGGGCGTCAGCAACGAGGAGTTCTGGCGCGCCCAGGAGCCGACCCTGGTGGCCGCCCTGAGCAGCGGCGCGTTCCCCACCATGGCCGAGCTACCCATGGACGCCTTCGACTTCTCCTACGAGGACCTCTTCGAGTTCGGCCTGGAGCGCCTCCACGACGGCTTCGCGTCCTACCTGGGCTAGCGCTGAGCTGGCGCTGGGCTGGCGCTACCCGGGGACCGGGAAGGCGACGGGGCTACGGTGCCCGTCCCGGTCGACGGCGCGGACGCCGAAGAACACGTTGTCCTTCGACAGGTCGATCGTGACGGCGGTGACGTCCCCGACGGGGATGACATGCGTCCAGTCGGGGCTGGTGGTCGCGCGCCAGACGACCTCGTACCCGGCGAGGTCGGGTTCGGGGCCGCGGTCCCAGGCGAGGTCGGTGTCGTTGGTGAGCCGCGCGGTCAGGACGCGGACGTTCTTCGGCGTCCCCGGCGCCTGGGCCAGCGACCACAGCGCGGCGGCGTTCACCTTCGCGACCCGCGCGACGAAGTCGAAGTCGCAGAACTCGGGAAGGTCGCCGAACTGCTTGCCGTTCTCGACGCGGACGTCCTGGTGCTGGTGGTCGAAGTTCTCGTTGGGCTCGGTGAAGCGCGCGGCCGGGTAGTTTTGCTCCAGATAGCCGATGTGGTCGCCGCCGCGCAGGTAGCGGTCGCGGCGGTAGATCGTCCGGACGTTCATGCCGGTGACGCGCACCCCGGCGACCGACGCCACGAACCGCGCGAGCTGCCGGGCGGGCGAGTCGTTCTCGCCGCCCACCGAGCGCCGCGTCTCGCCCTGCTGCGGCGTCTCGGCGGTCGGGACGCCCTCCGCGAACAGCCGCAGGGAGCGCGGGTCGCGGGCGCCGTCGTCCGCCGTGCTGCTGCCGACGATGTCGTTGGTGAACATCGCCTGCACGTCGGCCTTCGCGGCTCGGTACAGCTTCGCCTGGTGCCGCGACCCGTAGAGGCCCTGCTCCTCCCCCGCGACCGCCGTGAACACGATGGTCGCCTTGGGACGGCGCTTCGCCATCACCCGGGCCAGCTCCATGACGACCGCCACGCCTGACGCGTCGTCGTTCGCCCCGGGCGCGAACGAGGTGGCGTCCATGACGTCGGTGACCCGCGAGTCGTAGTGGCCGGACACCACGTAGATCCGGTCCGGGGACGCCGACCCGCGCAGCGTCGCGACCACGTTCGTGATCCGCGTCGGGACGGGAATGCGCGTCGCGGGCTCCTGGACGTACGACTGGAGCTCGGCCTTCATCCGTCCGCCGGACGCCTCCGCGTAGCGGTTCATCTCGGCGAGGATCCAGTCGCGGGCCGCGCCTATGCCGCGCTGCGGATCGTCCTGGACGGACAGCGTGTGCCGCGTGCCGAACCCGACCAGCTTCCGGACGTTCGCCTCGACGCGGTCGGGGTCGATATCACGCAGAAGGGCGCGCAGCTCGGCGTCCGGCGACTGGTCCTCGACGGGCTTGCCGGGGCCCTTCGGCCAGCCGGGGCCGGGTCCGGCGGCGGACGCGGGAGCGGCGGACAGCGCGACGGTCCCGGCCGCGGTGACGGCGGTCGCCGCCGCCGACAGGGACAGGAACGATCTCCGACTGGCTCCGGCGGCTGGCTCGGCGGGATCGGCGGGGGATGTGTTGGAGGTCACGAATTGATCCTTCTCCCTATCACCGCCCTGTCCAGGACGAGAGGCGACAGCGATGGGGGGCCGCCGGTGTCGAGAATTGCACGCGGCCGATAGGTTCGGCCCATGGCCGTCATCCACGAGACCACGTTGTCCCCCGGCAAGTTGGAACTCCTCGCCGCATGGCTCCCCGCGCAGCAGTGGTATACGAAAAATGCGGGCGCGCCCGAGCTGAGCAGGGCCGGTGGCTTCCGCCTCGACGACCCGGACGGCGAGGTCGGGATGGAGTTCATGGTGGTCACGGACACCTCGGGCAGCCGTCCGGTCTCGTACCAGGTCCCGCTGAGCTACCGCGGCGCGCCGCTGGACGGGGCCGACGACGGGCTCGTCGGCACGACCGAGCACGGCGTGCTGGGCCGCCGCTGGGTCTACGACGGAGCGCACGACCCCGTCCTCGTCGGGGAGCTGCTCGCCCTCCTCCAGGGCCGCGCCGAGCCGCAGCACCAGACCAAGAGCGACACTCGCGAAACGTCCGTGACCAGCCATTACACGGGAAACGTGCCCCTCGACCTGGGCACCCTCACGAAGGTCACGAACACCCCGGACGGCACCGACGTCCACGTGCGGACCGACCCGCTCGGCCCACTGACGATCAAGCTCACCCGCGCGCTGCGGCCGGGCGGCGAGGCGCCGGCCGACGCCCTCGGACGGGTCGAGGCGGCCTGGAGCCCGCCGGGCGGCGACCAGCCGCGCGGGACGTTCGCCGTCCTGGCCCCGGCGGCCCGCTGACGCCGCCGAGAAGCTCCCACATTTAGGACAAGACCGTCGTAATTTTCGGACAAATTGGGCGTAGATGGACAGCAGGCGCGGGAGAGCGCCTGTTTATCCCCAATTTCGGCGATCTGTACTTACACGATCGAACCCTGTGTCAGCCTGGATACGGACTGTACCTGCCGCGTATGCATTCCTCAGCAAATGTGCCCGTCGTCGATCGCACCGAGGACGCCGATGCCTGACTTTTCCGAAACTGCTGCCGGTGCCGAGCGCCGGGACGTCCGGCGACACGGCGGGACCCCGTCCCGCGGAACGCACCGCGAGGGCGGCGGGGCACGCCGTGAGAGCAGCGTGCGCGGCCTCCTAGTGTGCATCTCCGTCCTCCCGGCGGCCGCCGTCGCGGTGCTCGGGCTCGTCGCGGTCGCCGTCCTCTACACGGCCGACACCGGCACGGTCAGCCGCACGACGCAGCTCGTGCTGATCGCCGCCGCGGCGGGCATCGTGATCGCCCTCGGCGCCGCCGCGTACTCGGCGGACGTCGCGACCCGCCGCGTGCACCGGCAGCACGCGCTGCTGTCCGTCCGCGAGCGCGAGGACGTGCAGCGGCGGCTCGGCGAGCTGTGGCTGCTGATCGCCCGCGGCAGGCACGGGCTGCGCGAGCTGGCCGAGCGGGTCAGGTCCGGCGAGGCGGTCGCGCCGCACATCGACGACACGCCCGCCGTCGACACCGGCGACCCCTTCCTGCGGCTGGCGCACGAACTGCGCAAGGCGCAGGGCGAGGCGTGGAACGCCGTCCTCGACACGGCGGGCAACGTGTCCGGGGCGCACGCCGACCAGCGCGTCGACGTGTTCGTCAACCTCGCCCGCCGGATGCAGTCGCTCGCCCACCGCACCATCAAGGGCCTCGACGAGCTGGAGAACCAGGTGGAAGACCCCGACCTCCTCAAGGGGCTGTTCAAGGTCGACCACCTCAGCACCCGCATGCGCCGCCAGGCCGAGAGCCTCGCGGTGATCGGCGGCGCCGCGTCCCGCCGCCAGTGGAGCCGGCCGGTCACCGTCTACGAGGTGCTGCGCTCCGCGATCGCCGAGGTCGAGCACTACAACCGCGTCAAGGTCGTGCCGCCGGTCGAGGGGACGCTGCACGGCGGCGCCGTCGCCGACATCGTCCACCTGCTCGCCGAGCTGATCGAGAACGCCACCCGGTTCGCGCCGCCGCAGACGCAGGTGCTGATCCGCGTCGGGCCGGTCGCCGCCGGCCTCGCCGTCGAGGTCGAGGACCGCGGCCTCGGCATCCCCCCCGAGGAGCGGCACCGCCTGAACGAGCTGCTCGCCGACTCCGCCGACGTCGACTCCAGCGAGCTGCTCCAGGAGGGCCGCATCGGTCTCCTCGTCGTCTCCGCGCTGGCCCGGCGGCACGGCGTCCGCGTCCAGTTGCAGGGCAACCTCTACGGCGGGACGCAGGCCGTCGTCGTCGTGCCGAACGAGCTGGTCGGCGCCGAGGCGGACGAGACCGAGCGGCGGGCGCCCGCCACGGCCGGGGCCGTCCCCGCCGCCGCGGGCGCGCCGCTGTCCGCGCCGCCGCCGCCGACCGCGTCCCTCGCCGGTTCCCTGCTGGACGTCGACGACACGGGCCGCGAGCGCAACGGCGCGGCGGCGGCGCGGCCCGTCCAGGGCAGGCGCGGCGGCCCCCTCGCGACCGAGCCGCCGCGGCCGGAGCGGCCCGCACCGCCCGCGCGGCCGGAGCGGCTCGGCAGGCCGGACCGTCCCGCCGCCGGAGCGGGCGCGGCCCCGCAGGCGCCGACCGGCGCGCGTCCCGAGCTGCCGCGCCGCCAGGCGCAGGCGAGCCTCGCCCCAGAGCTGCACGAACCACCCGCGCCACAGCAGGACGATCAGGAGATCGAGCACAACCCCGGGCTGATGGCCGCCTTCAAGCGAGGTGTCCGCGGCGCCCAGGAGAGCGACGGCGCCGATGACGACGCCGGCACGACGGGTTGACGGAACACCACAAGCGATGAAGGAGCGTCCATTGAGTGCTGTCTCCCCGAACCAGTCCCAGGATCTTGCTTGGCTGTTGCGGGGGCTAGGCGAGGAGGTTCCGGTCATCCGGGGCAGTGTGCTGCTGTCCTCGGACGGCATGCTCAAGGCGTCGGACGGCTTCGACCGCGCCACCGCGGAGCAGTTCGCGGCGCTCGCGTCCGGGCTGTTCTCCATCGCGCGCAGCGCGGGCACCAAGTTCGACGGCAGCAACGACGTCCGCCAGGTGGTCGCGGAGCTGAAGGAGAGCCAGCTTTTCATCGCGTGGGCGGGGTTCAACTCGGTGCTGGCGGTGCTCGCGCGGTCGGACGCCGACCCCGCCGTCGTCGGCTTCGAGATGGCCCGGTTGATCAAGTCCGTGCGGCCCTTCCTGGACACCGCGGCCCGCCCGGCCGCCGCGACCGGCCGGGCCGACCGGTCGCTATGACCACCGGCGACGAGCTCTGGCTCGACGACGACGCCGGACGGCTGGTGCGCCCGTACGCGGTGATCGCGGGACGCACCCGGCCGGCCGTCCGGCTCGACCTGCTCTCCTTAGTCGTGGCGACCGGGCCGCGTCCCGCCGGCCTCGACCTCGAGCACGAGAAGGCGCTCGACCTCTGCCGCGCTCCCACCTCCGTCGCCGAGGTCTCGGCGTACCTGGGGCTTCCCGTGGCGGTCACGAAGGTGCTCCTCGCCGACCTGGTCAGCTGCCGGGCGATGACCAGCCAAGCGCCGCGGCCCGCGGCGGAACTCACCGACCGAGACCTATTGGAGAAGCTGCTCGATGGCCTACAACGAGCCTGAGGTGTTCCCCACTCAGGTCAAGATCCTGATCGCCGGCGGCTTCGGCGTGGGGAAGACGACGTTCGTCGGCGCGGCCAGCGAGATCGAGCCGCTCAGCACCGAGGAGCTCATCACGACGGCGAGCGTCGGCATCGACGACCTCGGCGGCGTCGAGCAGAAGTCCACCACCACCGTCGCGCTCGACTTCGGCCGGATCACGATCAGCCTGCACGGGATCGTCCTCTACCTGTTCGGGACGCCGGGCCAGGAGCGGTTCTGGTTCCTGTGGGACGAGCTGTCCGCGGGCGCGCTCGGCGCCGTGGTGCTGGCCGACACGCGCCGCCTTGAGGCGTGCTTCGAGGCCGTCGACTTCTTCGAGAGCCGCGGGCTGCGCTTCCTCGTCGCGGTGAACGAGTTCGACGGCGCGTTCCGCTACGAGCCCGACGAGGTCCGGGCCGCGCTCGAACTCGACCAGCGGGTGCCGATCGTGCTGTGCGACGCGCGCGACCGCCGGTCCGCCATCTCCGTGCTCCAGTCGCTGATCCGGCACCTGCTGAGCGCCGTCCCGTCCGAAGCCGCCGTCCCGTCCGAAGCCGCCGACCCCCCTGAACCCGCCGCCGTCGATCCCGCCGCCGCCGACACCGCCGTCCCCGCCGCACAGGGAGATGCCCCGTGATCCACGACCCGCTGTTCGAGCCGCCCGGCCACCTGCTCACCCCCGACGACCACGAAGTCCCGCAGCGGGTGACGCGGCTGCGCGAGCTCGGCCTCGGGCAGGCGCCCGACCCCGAGTTCGACGCCTTCGCCCGCGAGCTGGCCGAGGCCGCGCGGCGGCTCGCCGACACCGACAACGCCCCGTTCGCGATGGTCAACTTCGTCACCGACCGGCAGTTCCTCGCCGGGCTGTACGCCCCGCCCGCGCCCGGCTCCGACCCGGGCGGCGCCGTCCAGCTCGGCCGCGAGGTGCCGCTCGACCACGGCTACTGCCCGCACGTGGTGGTTCGGCGCAAGGCCCTCGTCCTGGACGACGTGTGCGACTACCCGAGGTTCGCCGGGAACCCGGTCGTCGACAAGCTCGGCATCCGCACCTACGTCGGCGCCCCCCTCATCGACCACACGGGCACCACGCTCGGGACGATCTGCATCGTCGACAGCGAGCCCCGCCCGTGGGGCCACCCCGGGCTGCACCTGATCAAGGAAAAGGCGGCGGATCTCGTCCAGATGATCCGCCGCCGCGAGGAACTGCTTCCCTAGCGCCGCGCCGCCTCCGGGGGCAGCGGGATGGAACGTGAGAACGGCGGGTCGTCCGGGGACGCGGGGACGCCGTCCTTGGCGTCGAGCACGCCCGCGGCGAGCAGGCCGAACTCCGTCTCGACGCCGCTGATGTCCGCCTTGAGGAACTCCATCGCCGCGCGGGCCCGGTCGACGTCGGCCCCCGTCTCCGCGGCCCACCGCATGACCTGGCTGATCGCGAACGCGTAGGCGATCGCGCGACCGGCGAGGACGAGGTGCTCCTGCCTCAGCTCGCGGTCGAGGAAGCGCAGGTCGAGGCGGTGCGCGGCGACGGCGGGCGCGGTCAGCGCCCAGTTCGCCAGGTACTCGCTCAGCGGACGGCCGGGCGTCCGGGCGAGGCAGTACTCGGCGAGCTGCTGGCTGAGCAGGTCGTTCGTGCCGTCGAAGATCGTGTAGACGCGGGCGTCGAGGAACGCCTGCGCGGAGATGTTCGTGGGCGACTCGCAGCGGTACCC
Source organism: Actinomadura syzygii (assembly GCF_008085905.1). GTDB lineage: Bacteria > Actinomycetota > Actinomycetes > Streptosporangiales > Streptosporangiaceae > Spirillospora > Spirillospora syzygii. Next base: position 224,883 of record NZ_VSFF01000014.1, read on the forward strand.
CTCGCCGCCGACGAGCTGCTGGTAGTGCTCCGCGGCGCTGAGCATCCGCTCGGTGGCGACGGTCTTGATCGCCTGGACGGCCGGGAACGCGCCGATCATGTCGCTCTTCATGTCCAGCGCGGTCTGGAGGTAGTGGTTCAGCGCCTGGCAGACGGCGTAGGACGTGTCGATCGCCGTCAGCCGGTACCGGGCGAAGCGGATCGCCGACAGCGGGCCCGGCCCGACCCGGCGGCGGTCGGCGTAGGCGTGCGCCTCGCGGCTGATGCGGCGCAGGAACCCGCAGCCCATCGCCGCCATCATCGCCCGCGACGCCATGAGCATCTCGACCATGGGGCGCAGGTTGCGGCCGTCCGCGCGGATCCGCCGGTGCTCGGGGACGACCGCGTCGATCTCGTTCAGCCCGTAGTCGATGACCTTGAGGCCGAGCGGCTCGTACGGCTGGAGGGTGCGGAACCCCTCGCTGCGCTTGACGATGAAGTACCCGTACTCGCGTTCGCCGTCCTGATCGCTCTTCGCGCTGACCAGCCACCAGTGGGCGCTGCTGCTGAACGCCTGCCAGTGCTTGCGGCCGCGGATGCGGTAGCCGCCGTCGACCTCCTCGAACGTGGTGGTCATGGCCGACATGGCGGAGCCGCAGCCGGGTTCGGTCGAGGCGAATCCGGCGATCATGGGGTCGCTGCCGGCGTACTGGGGCAGCACCTCCCGTTTGGCCTCGGCGCCCGCCCAGAGGGCGATGGGCCGCAACGCCACACCCGTGATGACCGTGACGTACATGCCGAGCGGAAGGTTCCATTCGGACAAAGTCTCTACAACCCGACACATTTCTTGATGGCTATCTCGGCCGCCGTACTCCCTCGGCAGCGTCGGAAGCAGCACGCCGGCTCGCGTGAGGAGCGTCCAGTCGTCGGCGGGGAGGTTCTCCTGGGGGTAGGTCGCGGTGTCGAACCTTGGGGCGATCGCTGCGATGCCGGCGAGGAACTCGCTGCTCGACATCGACTGAAGGACGTTCGTCATGGGTGTCCGCTCTCACGGGTCGGCGGGTCGTGCGGGGGAAGTCGTCGGACTCCGGCGATCTATGAGCGTGTCCGTTTCGCTACAGACAACCGACCATGCGAACCTCCTTCCCATTTGAGACTCTCACGTCATCGTTAACCGGCTCATCACCACGTGCAAGACAGGTTTTGCTCACCGTAACCGGATTCGGCCAATCCCCTGGCGGTCCTTGTGCTAGCGGCACCGACAGCCGAGGGTGTCACCCGCGCACATGAGCGCGCGGCCGGGCGCGGCGGGCGTCCGGGCGGACGCGCGGGCGGGCGCGAGGGGCGCGGGCCGCGCCGCGGACGCCTCTCCGGGCAGCTCAGCCGCATCGGCCACGTGAGACTCTCCTTCATCAGGACAAAGTTGATCGTAAACCGTTTGCGTTGTCCAGTTCCGCCATTCGCCGAAAGCCCGCCGCAGCGGGATTGGGAACGCCCTGACCTTCGGATTCGTTGGACCAACGGAGCGCACAGCGCATGTCAACTGACAAATGACGCGCAGTTTTCGCCGTGGATCGGTCCCAACGGGTCCGCGAGTCGTGCTATAGAGCCGATCCGAGATGATCAGCCGAAGATCAACGCCGGAATCGGCGAATGCGAGCTTGAAGGCGGCGGAATCGAGTACCGGAACAGGGCTCCGGGGCCGCTCGCCCGGGGGCCCGGCAGGGGTGGACGGCGCGCTGCCGCGCATGGGCGAGCCCGTCCTCCAGCGAAACGTGGTCCACCGGCTCGGCCCGCTGGCGGATTCGGCACGGTGGTAGCGCTCGCGGGCCTCATTTGGCGGCACCCAGGGGCCATTGCTTACGGTCGGCTCCACGTAAGTCGTGGACCGTTTCGGCCGCCCCAAACGGGCCGACGATTTCACGGCCCCGCGGGCGGGCGCATTCGACCTTACTTCTCAGGGCTAAGGTTCCAGGTGGACGGCAGTTCGGCGCCGCAGACCGCGCAGAAGAAGTGCCCCTCCTTGACCAGGTTGCGTTCCCCGCACTCGGGGCAGCGGCGGAAGATGATCGAGTCGGTGAATTGGCCCGGATGGGGCAGGCCCGCCCGGTCGAGCGCCTCGCCGACAGCGGGCCACGAGGCCGGGTCGGGGCAATAGCCCGTCGACTGGTTGCTGATCTCGTCCACCCGCGGGCGCCCGTCGCCCAGAACGAAGCTGATCTCCCCAGCGCTCAGCACCGGTCGGCCGCCGGCGCAGGCGACATGCTCACTACGCCGGGGCGCGAGCCGCAGCACCCCGTCCAACCCGACGACGAACGTGAACGGCTCCGCGAGCTCGTCCTCGCCCCGCGCGGCCACCCAGACGGCGAAGTCGCCACCCGAAGCAATCCGCACCCCCTCACTCCCGGCCCGCACCGCAGCGAGGATCTCGGAGGGCCCCACGTACTCGTATTCAGCGGGCATTCGTGGGGCTCTTTTCCGGCGGAGTTTCGCCCGGGTCAGGTTAGCGATCGCCCGTCCCGTCCCGTCTGATTGGGACGGGGCGGGCGTCGGGCGGGTCAGGCTTGCTAGGCCTTCGCGTAGTCGCCGATGTTGCCTGCGAAGTCGAACATCACGCACGGTTCGTCGCCGACGACCCAGGCGTCGTGGCCCGGTGGGAGGACGAACACGTCTCCGGGACCGACTTCGCCTTCCGAGCCGTCCCGCATGCGGACGCGCATCCGTCCCTCGACGACATAGCCGTTGTGGTGGACTTCGCAGAGCTCCGTTCCGGCGATGTCCTTCACCGATTCCGTCCAGCGCCAGCCGGGCTCGAACGTGGCGCGTCCGAAGACCAGACCCGACATGTTGAGGACTTCGAGGTGCCCCCGTGGGAAGTCGCGGCGCTCGTCCGGCTTCTCGATGCTCTTGATTTCAGTCATGATGGTCCCCCTTTCACCATCGTTTCCACGCTCGCACCGGCTCTGACCTGCGTCAAGGAGTCGGGACGGGCGTTCGCCCGAGGCGGGTCAAGAATCGGCATTTCGTGCCGCCGAGCCCGGCGGATATTCGGTCGCGGCGGGGCCGTGCGGCTCCGTATCGTCGCCCTGTGAAGCTCCTTTCGGTCAACGTCGGCAGGCCGCGCACCAACCACTGGCAGGCCCCCGCCCTGACGGGCATCGACAAGCGTCCGGTCGACGGCCCGGTCATGGTCGCCGCCCCGGCCTCGGAGGACACGGGCGAGGTGGGCCTGGCCGGGGACCGCGTATACGACACGCGCAACCACGGCGGCCCCGACCAGGCCGTCTACGCCTACGCGCGGGAGGATCTCGACGTGTGGGCGGGCGAGTTGGGCCGCCCGCTGGCGAACGGCGTCTTCGGCGAGAACCTCACCACGTCCGGGGTCGACGTGAACGGCGCGCTGATCGGCGAGCGGTGGCGGCTCGGTTCGCAGGTCGTCCTTGAGGTGAGCCTGCCGCGCATTCCCTGCGCCACCTTCCAGGGCTGGCTGGACGAGAAGGGTTGGATCAAGAGGTTCACGGCTGAGGCGCGTCCCGGCGCGTACCTGCGGGTGATCGAGCCCGGCGAGATCCGCGCCGCCGACCCGGTCGAGATCGTCCACCGCCCCGGCCACGACGTGACGGTGGCCGTCGCGTTCCGCGCCCTCACCAACGAGCCCGAACTGCTCCCGCGCCTGCTGGTCGCCGAGGCCCTACCCGAATACGCGAAAGACGTCGTCCGCCGCCGCACCAACTAAAAGCAACAACTGGCATGGACCGAGTCTTGTAATCACCCTTTTAGGGTCTCGGTGATTGGCCGTTGGGGCCCTAGGACCCTGGTTGCGCTAAAGCGCGAATTCATAGCCTTCGGAGTGCTCAATAGCGAACACAGAACATTCCGAAAGGTGCGGCGAATGAGAAAGAACCTGGCGACGATCGCGGTGCTCGGTGTCACGGGCGCCGCCGCGGTGGCCGGAGGAACGGTCGTCCTCGCGCAGGGCGGCGACCAGCCTGCCGCGCGGAACGTCGCGGCGGTGGCCGGGACGGAGAACACGAAGGTCCGCAAGAACTCGCCCTGCGCGGCGGGCAGGTACTCCAAGTACAAGAAGCTCGTCCGGACCGAGAAGGCGTGGCCGAACAAGCCGGGATGGCGGGTGTCGGGCTGGGGTCCGCACACCCAATTGCAACTCAGCAAGGGCATCGAGGTCAGCAACAGCGTCAACGGGACATTCGGCGTGTCGAACGAGACGGTCAGCGCCACGGTCGGGTTCGACGTGACGAAGACGACATCGACCACGATCTCCTACACTGCGGAACTGAAGAAGAAGGCCCATTACACCCTTCGCGCGGGGACCGTCCACAAGGTGTACGTGTTCAACGTCTACGAGAAGCACGGCAAGCTGGTCGGGCACAAGCCCGGCACCGCCTACTGCCAATGGGACGGAAAGCCGGGCACCTACGTCGGCACCGGAACCGCCAAACAGTTCTGGACGCTCGACTACAGGCTGACCAAGGGCCGCAAAGCCTGAAAGCGCACTCGCCGCCCGCTCCCGAAGCCGTGCACTCCGGGGGCGGGCCTTCATTTTTCCTGCTCCCGGGCCTTGAGGTCCCCGGGAGCAGCCGTTGGGCCCTAGGGCCCTAGAAGCGGGAGGAGTCGAATTCGTAGCGTTCCAATTGCTCGATCAAGGAACCAGCGAATTCGATGGGGTGCAGCAGGATGATGAAGCAATTCGCCGCGATCGCGGCGGTCGGCGCCACCGCGGCGGTCGTCGGAGGAACGATCCTCGTCGCACAGGGCGACGACCAGCCGGCCGCGAAGAACGCGTCGACCGTGGCGGGGACGGCTTCGCAGGCGAAGGCCCGAGGAGAGGGCTCACCCTGCACAATCAAGAAGTGGTCCCAATACAAGAAGTTCGTCAACACCACGCAGGAGTGGCCGAACAACTCCGACTACCGGGTCTCCGGCTATGGCCCCAACCAGCAGCTCAACATCACCGTGACCGCGGAGCGTGCCACCACCATCCAGGGGTCGTTCGGCATCTCGCCGTCGATCATCATGGCCACGATCGGCGGCGAGGTCACGATGAGCCACTCGGTCACCAAGAGCTTCACCGCGAACTTGCCGAAGAAGGCCCACTACTCCCTTCGCGTGGGTCGCTTCTACAAGAACTACATCTTCAACGCCTACGAGAAGCGCGGCACGATCCACTGGCCCAACCACAAGGTGTACACGTGCAAGTGGGATGGCAAGGAGCGCCACTTCCTCGGCACCGGAAAGGTCAGGTGGTTCTGGACGCTCGACTCCAAGCTGGTCAAGGTCTGAGCCAGAACCGGACCGCCGCCCCCGAACCGACCGCCGCCCCCTAGGCGATTCGCTTCGGGGGCGGCCCCTTCTCATCGGCGCGAAGTCGCGCTAAGTCACGGTGCGGGGACTTCTCGGATCAGGCGGGACGTCCAGGGGCACCAGACCAGGCCGGGCAGGAAGGCGCCACCAGCCTCGTCGAGGTGTTCTTCGACATAGGGAATGGTCGCGTCGCAGACCTCGATGGCGGCGTCGAAGAAATCGACCGTGTCAGGGTTGTAGTGGTAGCTCCAGCGCGGGTTGTAGGGAGCCTGGCGCTTGAGGATCCTGCCGATGACGTGGGGCCTGTCAGTGGTCTCGCCGTTGACCAGGTCGCGGGCGTGCTGGATCTTGGCCGGGTCGGTGAGCTTGAGGACGGCCTCCTCCCGGGTGGTGTCGGTGAAGACGAAGTACGCCGCCTCGGCTGCGCGGGCGGGCGGCGCGACGCCCACGGTCAGCGGCAGGACCATGGCGACGACCGCGGCCGCGGCGAGCGCCCGCACGCGCCGCTTCGCCGTCCGCAACGGGGCAGAGAACTGGAACAAGGTCCCTCCAGGGGAGTCGACGGACCGGCTTGATCCGGCCCGCCCGACGCATACCCATCGTGCGTGATCCACTACTCTTCGCGTCCAGATCCGGCATTCTCACCCCTGGAGCCACGCATCGTGGATACGTTGCAACGTTGAGTAATCATCTGGCCGCTCGCCGAGATGGACGAGAAGCCGGGATTGCTCCGGGTTGTCCGGACGCTTAGCGTTCGAGGGATGCCTACCGGGAGGTGTTTCAGGGTGGACGTGTCCGTCGCACGGGATTTCTGGATGGTCCTCGAACCGATTCACGCCGTCACGTACTTCTCGCCGGAATGCCTGGACGGCACGAAAGAGATCGGTCTCAAAGGATTCTGGATGGGCTATTTCGGGAGCCGTGGCGCGCCGCTCGGCCCCGTTCCCGCCGGTGTGGTCGAGGCTTCGTTCTTCGGTTTCCACCCGTCGCGCGTCCGGCGCGCGATCCCCGACGCATGGAGTTTCGCGTCCCCGGCCGACATCCTCCGAACGCGCAGCGCCAACGCGGCGAAAGCACTCCGCCGAGTGGCCCCGGAGATCGAAGCCGTCGCCCCCGAAGCCATACCACCCCTCCGCACCGTGGCGGACGCGGCCGACAGCGCCGGACGCGTCCTGTTCGCGGCCAACCGCGACCTGGCCCTCCCCGAAGACCCGGTCGAGGCCCTCTGGCAATTGGCGACCACCCTGCGCGAACACCGAGGCGACGGCCACGTGGCGGCGTTGACGTCGGCGGGCCTGAACGGCTTGGAGGCCAACGTCCTGGCGTCCGCGATGGGCGTCGTCCCAACGGACAGGGTGCGAGACAGCCGAGGCTGGTCAAACGAGAACTGGACAGAAGGAGCCGCCGCACTGGAGACCCGCGGCCTCCTAGACGAGAACGGCGTCACGGACAAAGGCCGCACCCTGCGCACCGAAATAGAACGCCGAACAGACGCCCTGGCCGCCCCGCCCTACCTGGCCTTGGACGCCCCCGAAACCGTCCGCGAGCTTCTGAGACCGTTTGCCCGCGCACTAGCCGAAGCAGGCGAAATCCCCTTCCCCAACCCCATCGGCGTCCCCCGTCCCGAATAGGGATTTGGAGAGGGGGGTACCGTATGTGACCGCGAAAGCGGGCTCATGATGGTCCGTGGCTAGCTTCGGGTGCACCCTGCTTCGGTCAGTTGCTCGTCCCTCCGAGATCTCTGGCACCTTGCCGACATCCCCCGTCGTTTGGCCGTGTCTGTGTCTCCGCCGGTTGCTGCTCTACCGGATGTCCCGCCGCCGTTGTCCGGTCGGTGTTCCGGTTCGGTTATGCGGAGTCGAGCCGCTCGGAGACGGGTTGTCCTTCCCCCGGTCTGACACGTGCTTGCGGCGACGTAGGACGACCACCAGGCCCCGTGCCGGTGATCTGATGGCCGTCTGGACGAGCGGAGTGAAAGGGGCTGTGTGCTTCCCTGAGTGGTCAGGACTGACCGGGGGCGGGCCAGCTCTCGCCTTCGGGGGTCTGGAACCACAGGCGCTGTTGGCCGAGGCCGATCGTGAGGCCGAATGCTTCGACGCCGGGACGGTTATGGGCGGTCCACCAAGCGTGGGCGTCTTCGACGTGCCGCCAGATGTCGGACGGGCCACCGTGTTCAATCTTGGCGGGGGTGTCGTCTGAGACGCTGGCCCACGAACCGTCGGGGGTGGTGAGGAGGCTTGTGGTGGCGCTGGGGAAAGCATTGAGGCCGGGGAGTCGCTGCCAGATCAGGAGGGCCAGGCCCGGGGTGCGGAGGGCGCCGCGGCCGATGTCGCTGGCACGGGTGTGGGTGGTGCTGGTGTCGATGGGGACGCCTTCGGGGATGCCGGGTCGGGCGACGTCGCGGCGGGCGGACATGAATCCCCATGTGCAGGTGATCAGGGGGCCGGTTGCGGTGCCGTCGTCGGCCACGGTGAGGCGTGCCAGCGCCCCGGCCCAGGTCATGCCGCGTGGACGGACGTCGGCCAGGATGACGCCGCCCGGGCGGGTCTGTTCCACCCACGCGTACGGGATGCGTTCGGTGGCCACGGTGGCTATGAGCCGGTCGTAGGGGGCACGGGCAGGGCATCCTTGGGCGCCGTCTCCCACTATGAGGGTGGGGTGGTATCCGGCGTCGGCCAGCCGGCTCTGGGCGGCGTTGATCAGCTCGGGGTCGATGTCCACGCTGACGACCTGGGACGAGCCGAGCCGATCGGACAGCAACGCGGCGTTGTAGCCGGTGCCGGTGCCGATCTCCAGAACGGTCATGGCGTCGGCCACGTCCAGGATGTGCAGCATCCGGAGCATTAGGCTCGGGCGGGTGCTGGAACTGGTGGACCACAGTGTGCCGGGCTGGTCAGGGTGTTCCTTGCGTTGGGTGACGAGGGTGTCGTTGGAGTAGACGAGCCCGAGCCAGTGGGGGGTGGTGGCGTCCAACAGTTCGGGCGGGTCGTCGTCGGAGTAGAAGGCGGGGACGAAGACGTGCCGGGGGACGTGGGCGACGGTCCGGCGCCATGCGGGGTCGGTGATCTCGCCTTGGTCGCTGAGCTGGTCGGCCAGGGCTTGGGCGTTGGGTCGCCAGGCGTCGGGTGGGACGGTCATGCTGCTGCTCCCAGGAGGGTCGCGGCGATGGCGTCGGAGATGGGCGTCCCGGTGCGTTCTTGCAGCCAGGCCCATTGGGCGCCGGGGCCGCATTCCAGGAACCACCATGCCCCGTCCTCGGTCACCGCGAAGTCGAACACGCCCAACGCCAGATCAAGCGCCGACAGGTAGGCGTGACAGGCATCGGCCACGTCGGCGGGGACGGCGGTGACGGTGTATGTGAGGGCGTTATAGGCGGTGCGGAAGTCCTGGCGTCCGTGTGGGTCGTCGGTGCGGATAGCGACCGCGTGTGTGTGGCCGCTGGCGGTGGCGACCAGGCGGACGTCATGGCTTTTTCGGATATTGGCCTGGAACAGATGCAGGGTGGTGGCCACCCGTGCGTCGATCGCATCGGGGGCCACGGGTGTGGTGTAGATCAGCTTCACCTGGTCGGCCTCGCTGATCAGCTTGTGCATGGTGGCTTTGTAGACGACGCCCTCACAGGTGCGGGCGAACGTCTCGGCGTCGCCGGGGCTGTTGGTGAGCAGGCTCGCCGGGAGGGTGAGGCCACAGCGGGCGGCGGTTGCCATCTGGAGCGGCCGGTACTCGGCGTCGGCCAGCCGCGCCGGGTGCGACACCCAACGGGCGGGCAGCGACATGAACACCCCACCGAATCCGAACCGGGCCTCCACGGTGGCGAACCGCCGTTCCGGCTCGCTCAACGTGTCGGGGAACCGGAACGGCTGGGGCTGCCGGTAGTACACCGCCGTGACGTCTTCCAGCGGGATGACCCCGTCCGGAGTGGTGAGACGTCCTCGCCAGCCGTCGCGGGCAAGGCGAAAACTGGCGATGGACGCCGACGGGAACGAGGCGGTGTCGTAACGCATCACGCGGGCGCCGCGTTGGGCGAGCGCATCGCGGACGTAGGCGGCTTCCCCGTCGTCGTGTTCGGCGAGCAGGAGCACTAGCGGTGCCGACATCAGTCGGTCACCGTTTGCGTGTAGTCGTCCTTCTTGGTCTGGCTGTCGTCGGTGTATTCGGTTGGAACCTTCTCCGTCCGGGTGCTGGTGGGCTTGTCGTGCTTGCCCATGGCCCGGACCGGGGCGGGAACGACGGCTTGGTCCATTCCCCACGGGCGGGCGTCGGGGGTCGGCTGCTGGGGGCTGACGGGCACAACGTGTCCCGGGAGGCCGAGCGGGAAGCGGTCACGAGGCTGCACCAGCGGGTTCTCGTTCATCGTGGACGGTCCTTCCAGAGAGACGGAGAGGAGTGACCCCCCGAGACGGTCTTCCCCTCCCTACCGGCCCGGGTCACGTTCTGGTGAGGGGATGAAGGCCGCCGGGCGGGTGGCCGGTTGCGGCGAGCAACCCGTCTCCCAGTTCAAGCGCCGTCGGTGCCCGGAGGGCGATGTCTGGGCAGTGGACGACGAGTCATAGCCCCCTTGGTGAGGGGCACATGCCTCGCCAGTGGGGAATTCGTGGCGGAGGCGTCGCAGTGATGCGGCGGTGGTGTCCCACGTTCCGGCGGTGCTGCGTCGCGCCGCCGCCACGGTCGCGGCGGTCCACGTCGTCATTCACAGGGACGGGCGGCCTGGTGGACCGACCCTCGGTCACACAAGCCAGTCACCCGAAAGGACCTGCTCGCGGCTATACACCTCGTAGCCGGGTGGGACCCGACCAGCGTCCACCACCGACACTGAATCCGACACCACTACCTAGACGTTCGGGTCGAACTCGCTCGACTTCAGGCGGCGCGTGAACGCACGCCACGACGCAAGGTCGAACGCCAGCTTGGGGCCGGCCGGATCCTTAGAGTCACGCACTGCGACCATCGACGCCAGGTTCGCGACCTCAATGCACTCGCCACCGTGCTGGTCGCTGCGGCTGCTCTTACGCCATTGGACGTCCGACGCGGGCATGGCTAGCACTCCAGGTCGAATTGGCTCGACTTCACGCGGAGCATGAACGCGTGCCAGGCAGTGAAGTCGAACGCGAGCCTGGACCCCTCGGGGTCCTTGGAATCACGCACCACAACCGCAGACGTGAGGTCTGCGACCTCTACGCAGTCACCGCCTTGGCCGCTGCTGTGGCTGCTCTTACGCCACCGGAGGTCCAGTAGATCCGGGGTGCTCACGTGTAGTCCTCCAGAATCTTCCTGATCATCCTGAGAGACTCCTCGTTACGAAGGGACTCTCCCATCACCAGGTCGAAGCGTACTCTGTATTCGGCAATCGTGGTTCCTTCCTCTATCACCTGGCTTATTTCAGGGCCTTCGTGGTAGGCGAGGTCCTCACCGCCGGGCAGGGTCAAGACCTTGAATGCGCCATCGAGTGCCGCATAAGTCACCGACGAGAACGGAAGTACTCGGATTTCCACTCGGGGATTTGATATGGCCGTGTCGACGAGGCGCGACAACTGTTCTGCCATCACGGGCGGGCCACCGACGCTTCGGCGTAAGACGGCCTCGTCGAGGACGAACCACATGCGGGGCGCGTTGTCTCGGGCGAGGAGCTCCTGTCGTTCCATGCGCGCGCAGACACGCTCGTCGAGTGCGTCGAGAGGCAGGCCGGAGCTCAAGACCGCGCGAGCGTAGGCAGGCGTCTGGAGGATTCCCGGGATTACCTGGGCTTCGTAGGAGCGCATGGCGACGGCCTGTGCCTCGAAGTCGGTGTATCGCTCGAAGCCGGGTGGGGCGGCGAGGTGTTTGCCCTCTCGCTTAATCTCGCGCCACATCCGCCAGAACATCCGCTTCGGCGTCTTGAAGTACACGTCGAGGTCGTCCGCCGTGGCCTCTGACGGCGGCTTCTGAGCGGTTTCCAGCTTTTCGATCCACCCTGGCCTGCAGCCGAGGGCGTCCGAGAGTTCTCGACGTGAGAGGCCCGCATCCTCGCGGAAGCCGCGGAGGACCGCGCCGAAGGTTCGGAGTAGCGGATCGCGCGTGTAATTGCCCTCGTCACTCGTCATGGGGGGTGTTCCTGCCGCCTCGGGGTGCGTTCTGGGGTGCGTTGGTCCCATAGCTGAGCGTAGTCGAGCGTGTGAGGGTGGTCACACGGATTCGAGCAGGTGAGCGACCAGAGGTTTTCGAGATGGATGCGCAGGCGCGGCGGGACGAGTGGGAGCTAGGGCGGCTTCGGGACGACTTTGGTGGGTGGCGGATCTGGCGGGCCGTCAGGCGGGACGGCGGGCTCGGTGAATGGGTCGCCAGCCTCCATGACCCCAAGGTCGGGGTCGAGCCGACGGTGATGCTTCCCAGCGCGCCCCTGCTTCGGAAGGCGCTGATCCGGCAGGCCGAGAAGGCGCGGGTCAGGAACGGGTGAACGCGGCGGCGCCAATGCCGCCTAACGAACGCGGCGCGGCCGGTGGCCCTCCCCCCGGTTCACCGGCCGCGTCGTCCCACACGGAGAGGTGAGGTCATGGAGTGGCAGAACGTGCTGCCGGTGCGGAGTGACCGGCAGACGCACCTGGGCGAATTGCGCGCGGCCATCGAGGCGCACCCGGAACTCGCGTGCGGCGTCGTGGAGCGGCGCGGGGTCTCGTGGATCAGTGTCGTCCGGGTGGGTGCGCCGCAGCGGCTCGTGGAGGTCGGGTGCGACTTCCTCAGGGCGGAGTGGTGGTTCACGTGGTCGGACGGGCGGACGATCGGGTCCGTGCGTGACGTGGACGGTGTGGTCGCTGTGCTCGTCCGGGAGTTGGCGTAACGACGAACAGGCCCCGCCGCGTGGACACGCGGCGGGGCCTGTTCATTGCTAGTGAAGAGGCAGGGTCAGGGAGCTGTTGTGGAGGTCGACCTTGACCTTGGTGCCCGCCGGGTAGCGCAGCGTGTACGCGTGGTCGGTGGCGAGGACCATCAGGCCGATGCGGTGTCCGGGCTTGAACACGTAGTCGTACGGCTGCATCGTCCAGGAGAAGGTGTAGTCCTTACCCGCCTTCACCGGGGTGCTGCGCCAGATGGACGTGCGGTTGCGGACGTCCAGCCAGCCACGGGTCACAATCTTGAACGGTGTAACCGCCGTCGTGTACTTGCGGACGGCGCGGCATCCTTCGTTACCGGGGATCGAGTCGCCGTAGCACCACCTGTCGGACGTGGAGACGAAGCCCGAGACGCGCTCGTCCGTGCCGTAGTCGACGAGCACCGCCGACAGGTACGGGGAGCGGCCGTCGACGGAGGCGCGGAGCTTGATGCTGGCGGTGCCGCTCAGCTTCGTCGCCTTGGTCAGCGCGGGCGTGAGGTAGATCAGCCGGTTGGGGTCGGCCTCGTCCGGCTTGGCGGCGAGGTCCTCGGCCTTGCGGGACGGGTCGTCCACGAGCTGCTGCGTGCCTTTCCCGCGCGCGCCGAGGCCCTTGTCGTTCAGGCCCAGGGAGACGGGACGCGCGGACGGGTCGGGCCATTCCTTGTGCGTCTCCCAATTGCCGGGAGTGCGCTCGAGGTCGACGCGCGGCTGCCGCATGACGTCGTTGCGGACGTTGTACAGCTCGTGCGCGAACCAGAGGTTGAGGGTTTCGAGCCAGGCGCTCTGGCGAATGTCCAGCGGGTCGTCGTGCGCGCCCTGGTGAATCCACAGTTTCCGGTTGACTCCGGCCTTCTTGAGGCCGTCCCAGAGCTGGGACATCTGGATCGGCTTGACGTTCCAGTCGGCGAGGCCGCTCGTCAGGAACACGCTGGCGCGGAACTTCGGCGCGCTCTTGGCGAAGTTCCGCGCGTCCCAGGTGCGGTTGTAGTCGCCGGTGACCCGGTCCATCTTCTTTTCGAGGTCGTGCATGACGGGCGCGCAGACGGCCGGGTCCTTGCGGCTGAGGACGGCCTTCGCGTGCAGGTCCAGGTCCTCGCCCTCCCATCCGTCGGGGGCGACCACTCCGCCGTTGGCGCGGTATTCGTCGTACCAGTTGGAGACGCCGGAGACGGACACGACGGTCTTGAGGGCCTGGACGCGGGTCGCGGCGGCGGCGAGCGGAAGCGTCCCGTCATAGGACTTGCCCGCCATTGCAACGTTCCCGGTCGACCAGCCCGCGCGGACCTTCTTGCCGTTCTCGTCGTAGGCGGTGCCCTTGCCCGCGAGCCATTCGATGACGGACTTCATCCCCTGCGCCTCGTTCGGGCCGACGGCGGTGGGGCAGCCGTCGGAGTCGCCCGTGCCGAGCGTGTCGGCGGCGACGAAGGCGTAACCGCGGGAGACGAAGTAATTGTCGTAGTACGGGAACGAGTAGCTCACCGGGCCGGGCGGGCCGGGCGGCGGCGTCCATTTCGCGAGGCGCGGATAGTCGGTGACGTCGGCCGGGTGGTAGGGCGGGTCCTGGAGGCCCCCGTAGTACGGGCTGCCCTCGATGATGGAGGCGACCTTCAGTCCGCCGTTCGTCTCCTTGGGACGAGTGACGTAAATGGACACGCGGTCGCGTTTCCCGTCCCCGTCGCTGTCCACCGCGGTCTCGACGAACACCTTTTCGCGGACGGCGTCCTTGAAGGAGAAGACGGGTTGCGTCTTGCCGTCCTTGACGACGATGTGAGGACGCGCCGTTTCGGCGTTGGCGGGCAGTGCGCCCGCCACGAGGCCGGTCAGGCCCGCCAGTGCCGCGACGGGCAGGAGTTTGTGTCTCAACGTCCGCTCCCCTGATCACTGAAAGAAACCTGATCAGCCTTCCGGCGGCGAACGGGGACGGTCAACGGTAATTGTTAACAAACCTGCCGGTTACGGCGGTGGCGTTTCGTAGGCGGGTCCGCGCGCTCCGGCAAAATCGTCAGGACCGGCGCTTTCGTCGGGCCCGGCGCTCCTCTTCCACGGCGTCGAAGAACCAGTCGGGCAGCCTGCCCTCGGCGCGGAGGAGCTTCCGCTCCACCGGGCTCAGCCGGTCGGTCACGACGTCGACGGGAATGGCGAACGTCGCGAGCCGTCCGCTGGAGGCTTCGTTCGAGAGCTTCCGAGCGTCCCCGACGGTGTCGCCCCGCGTCCGGCTCCTGCTGAGGGCGTTGGCCGTGGCGCCCGCGCTGAGGACGCGCAGCGGCACCGTCCACCAAGGCGTGGCGCGGCGCGACAGTTCTGGACGTGCGGCCTCCCACGCCAATCTGGAGTCCTGGAGGGGACGGTTCGGCACCCAGTCCTTCGGACGCGCGAGACCCATGGACGGCCTTCTTTCTGCCTATTCCTTTATGCGATTCTGCGTCGCCGCCCGAAAGGGAGTCAGGAGACGCGGTCGATGATCAGGGGGTGGAGGGACGAGGTGCCGTCGATCTCGAACGCGCCGTCCAGGGATTCCAGTGCGCGGGGAATCCGAGAAGCGTCGTCCGCGTGCAGCGTGAGGAGCGGCGCGCCCGCGGTGACCGTGTCGCCGGGCCTGGCGTGGCAGATGATCCCCGCCGCCGCGGACACCGGGTCCTCCTTGCGGGCGCGGCCCGCGCCGAGCCGCCACGCGGCGACGCCCACGCCGTACGCGTCCAGGCCGGTCAGGACGCCGGACGACGGCGCCGTGACCGTGTGGGTCTCGCGCGCGGACGGCAGCGGCGCGTCCGGGTCGCCGCCCTGCGCGGTGATCATGCGGCGCCAGACGTCCATGGCGGAGCCGTCCTTGAGCGCGTCCGCCGGGTCCTTCGCGGTGAGCCCGGCGGCGTCGAGCATCTCGCGGGCCAGCGTCAGCGTCAGCTCGACGACGTCGGACGGCCCGCCGCCCGCGAGCACCTCCACCGACTCCGCGACCTCGACGGCGTTGCCGACCGCCGCGCCGAGCGGCCGGTCCATGGCGGTCAGCAGCGCGGTCGTGCGGACGCCGTGGTCGGCGCCGATCGCGACCATCGTCTCGGCCAGCTCGCGCGCGTTCTCGACGGTCTTCATGAACGCGCCGGAGCCGACCTTGACGTCCAGGACGAGCGCGCCCGTCCCCTCCGCGATCTTCTTCGACATGATCGAGGACGCGATCAGCGGGATCGACTCCACGGTGCCGGTCACGTCGCGGAGGGCGTAGAGCTTGCGGTCGGCGGGGGCGAGGCCGCCGCCCGCCGCGCATACCACCGCGCCCGCCGAGCGCAGGACGTCCAGCATCTCCGCGTTCGACAGCGACGCCCGCCAGCCGGGGATCGACTCCAGCTTGTCGAGCGTCCCGCCGGTGTGGCCGAGGCCGCGCCCGGACAGTTGCGGGACGGCCGCCCCGCACGCCGCCACCACCGGCGCCAGCGGCAGCGTGATCTTGTCGCCGACGCCGCCGGTGGAGTGCTTGTCGGTGGTCGGACGGTCGAGCGACGACCAGTCCATCCGCTCGCCGGAGCGGATCATGGCGTCCGTCCAGCGGGCGACCTCCGCGCGGGACATGCCGTTCAGCAGGATCGCCATCGCGAGCGCGGCCATCTGCTCCTCGGCGATCGCGCCGCGCGTGTAGGCGTCGACCGCCCAGTCGATCTGGTCAGGGGCGAGCGTCCCGCCGTCGCGCTTGGCGCGGATGACGTCGATCGCGTCCACCGATCACGCCCTCTCGATCAGGTCGTCTGGGCCGAACGCGTCCGGCAGGACGTCCGACATGGGCAGGATCCCCTTGGTCGTCTCGATCAGCATCGACGCGCCGCCGTGCTCCCAGAGGAGCTGGCGGCAGCGCCCGCACGGCATCAGCGTGGTCCCGTGCCCGTCGACGACCACGACCGCGAGCAGGCGCGGGTTCTCCTCCGGGCGTCCGGGGCCGTGCAGGGCGGACACGAGACCGCACTCCGCGCACAGGGCGACCCCGTACGCGGCGTTCTCGACGTTGCAGCCGGTGACGATGCGTCCGTCGGCCGCCAGCCCGGCGGCGCCGACCGGGAACCCGGAGTAGGGGCAGTAGGCGCGCTTCATCGCGTCCCGCGCGGCGTCGCGCAGGGCGGACCAGTCGATCTCCATAGGCGTTATCGTGCCTCACCGCGCCGATATCGAAGCCCGTTCGCGGCGGGCATTCTGAGCCGCTGGCTCGCCAGGGCCAGGACGAGAAGGGTCGTCAGATGCGGCGTGAACGACACCAGTTCGCCCGGGACGATCTCGCTCATCATGAACCAGACCAGCAGCGCGGCGGCCGCGACGAGCGACAGCGCGGCGCCGACGTAGGCGCCCCGCAGCTCCCGGCGGCCGAGGTCGGTGACCACCTCCGGCCGCAGCCGGGACGCCCGGAACCCCTGCCAGATCGCGACGCCGATCAGCAGCACCGCGACGAACAGCAGCAGCGCGTGGACGGACTGCCCGCCGCCGCGCACGTTCATCGCGTCCGTGTAGCCGAACAGCAGCGACCCGGCGGCGAGCCCGCCCGGCCGCCAGTTCCCGAAGATCATGGCGGCGAGGCCGATGAAGCCGCGGCCGTTGGTCTGGCCGTCCTGGTAGAGCGGGGCGGCGACGGTGACGAGGAACGCGCCCGCGAGGCCGGAGAACCCGCCCGAGATCATGACGGCCGCGTACTTCATCCGGTACACGTGCACGCCGAGCGACTCGGCGGCGTACGGGTCCTCGCCGCAGGACCGGATGCGCAGCCCGAACGGCGTCCGCCACAGGACGACGAAGCTCAGCGGGATGAGCAGCAGCGCCACCAGCGTCAGCAGCGACATGTCGCTGGTCAGCCCGCGCACGATGCCCGCGAGGTCGGACGCCAGGAACCAGTGGCGGCGCTCCAGCGAGCCGAGCCAGTCGGGGCTCTCCCAGCCGCCGATCTTCCCGCCGGACAGCACCGGCAGCGTCAGCGTGTTGATCGGATCGACCGGCGGGGACTGCCGGGGCCCGCCGCCGAGCGCCTTCGCCTCGCCCTTGTCGAAGATCAGCCCGGCGAGGAACTGCGTCAGCCCGAGCCCGAGGATGTTGATCGCGACGCCGGACACGATGTGGTCGACGCCGAACGACACGGTCGCGATCGCGTGCAGCAGCCCGCCGAGCGCGCCGCCGATGATCCCGGCGAGCACGCCGATCCACGGGCCCCACTGGTAGCCCGCCCAGGCGCCCGTCCAGGTGCCGAGGATCATCATGCCCTCAAGGCCGATGTTGATCACGCCGGAGCGCTCGGACCAGAGCCCGCCGAGCCCGGCCAGGAAGATCGGGACGGCGAGCCGCAGGGACGCGCTGACCGTCCCGCTGGACGTCACCGGGTCCGCGTCGTCGATCACCCGGACCAGCGACAGCAGCACCAGCAGCCCGGACGCGATCAGCAGGTAGTGCGGCCACCGCAACCGCCGTCCCTTGGCAGCGGCCTTGGCCAGCGAGACCGTCTCAGCAGCCGCACTCACGACGCCCTACCTTTCTGGGGGACGACCCCCAGCCCCCCGCGGCGGGAGCGCCATGATCCTCGCTTCGCTGCGGTCATGACGCCTCCCGCGCGAGGTCGTGGCCGGTGGCCAGTTCGGCGGCGACCGTCCGTTGCTGGAGGCGGATCTCCCAGCGTCTGACCAGCTCGTACACGATGACGACGGTCAGCACGACCACGCCCTGCATCACCCCGACGATCTCCTTCGGCACGTCGACCTCCTGCAGCACGTCGGAGGTCTGGTCGAGGAACGCGAACAGCAGCGCGGCGAGCGCGATGCCCGCCGGATGGTTGCGGCCGAGCAGCGCGACCGTGATCCCGGTGAAGCCGAGCCCGGCCGGGAAGTTCAGCGAGTACTCGTAGGACGCGCCGAGCAGCTCCGGCATCCCGATCAGCCCGGCCACCACGCCGGACGCGATCATCGTGTAGACGATCATCCGCCGGGCGTTGACGCCGCTCGCCTGCGCGGCGGACTGCGACAGCCCCGACACCTTCAGGTCGAACCCGAACCGGGTGTAGTTGATCACGACCCAGAACACGATCCCGACGACGATCGCGAGCGGCAGCAGCCCGTACACCTCGCCCGGCAGGTCGATCCCGATCGAGGAGAGGAAGCCGTTCAGCGAGCCGACCCGCCCGTCCGACGGGATCTTCGGGGTCGCGACGTTGTTGCTGCCCGGCCGCAGCTCGGCGAGCCGCTGGTCGTTCAGCAGGTACGCGATCAGCCCGGTCGCGATCGCGTTCAGCATGATCGTGGACAGCACCTCGCTGACCCCGCGGGTCACCTTCAGCACGCCCGCGATCGCCGCCCACAGTCCGCCGACCACCATCGCCGCGGCGATCACCAGCAGCTGGCCGAGCGGCGCGGGCAGGGTGAGCGCGCCGCCGAGCGCGGCGGCGAGGAACGCGGCCAGCCGGTACTGGCCGTCCACGCCGATGTTCAGCAGCGCCATCCGGAACCCGATCGCCACCGCGACCGCGGACAGGTAGTAGCGGGTCGCGCGGTTGACGATGTCGACGATCGAGTTGCTGGTCGTGCCGTAGTCGATCATGCTCTGGATGGAGCTGACCGGGTCGGCGCCGGTGACCCGCAGCAGGATCATCGTGATGCCGAGCGAGATCAGCAGCGCCAGCACCGGCGCGCCGATCCGCAGCCCGAGCCCGCGCGGGCCGAGGCCCCGCAGGATCGCCTTCCACGCGGGCACCGGCTCCGGCACGTCCGGCGCCTTCTCCTCGGCGAGGTCCGGGTCCTTCGGGTCGCTCATGTGGCGGCCTCCGCGCCGGTCATGGCGGAGCCGAGGTCCTCGGGGGTGACGGTGCGGGGGTCGACCTCGGCGACCAGCTCTCCCCGCAGGATCACGTGCAGGGTGTCGGACATGCCCATGAGTTCCTCAAGGTCGGCGCTGATCAGCAGGACGGCCAGCCCCGCCGCGCGGGCCTGCCGCAGGTGGTCCCAGATCGCGGCCTGGGCGCCGACGTCGATGCCGCGGGTCGGGTGCGCGGCGATCAGCAGGTGCGGGTCGCCGGACATCTCCCGGCCGACGATCAGCTTCTGCTGGTTGCCGCCGGACAGCGCGGCGGCGGGCACCTCGATGCCGGGCGTCCGGACGTCGTAGTCGCGGACGATCCGGGTCGTGTCGCGGCGGGCGCCGCGCCGGTCCGTCCACGGGCCGCGCACGTTCGGCCGCTGCGTCTGGTGGCCGAGCATGCGGTTCTCCCACAGCGTCGCCTCCAGGACGAGCCCGTGCCGGTGCCGGTCCTCGGGGATGTAGGCGATGCCCGCCTCGCGGCGCCGCCGCGTCGACCAGTGGGTGACGTCCTGTCCGCCGTAGCGGATCGTTCCCGAGTCGGCGTGCCGGACGCCCATGATCGTCTCGATCAGCTCGGTCTGCCCGTTGCCCTCGACGCCCGCCAGCCCGACGATCTCGCCGCGCCGGATGCGCAGGGACACGCCGTCCACGACGGGGCGGCCCTCCGGGGTGAGGACGGTCAGCCCGGCGACGTCGAGCTGGACCTCCTCGGTCACGGTCGATTCGCGGAGCTCCGGGGTGGGCAGCTCCGATCCGACCATCAGCTCGGCCAGCCGCCGGGACGTGACCTCCCCCGGGTCGAGCCGGGTCGCGACCGTGGTCCCGCGCCGGATCACCGAGATGGTGTCGGCGACGGTCAGCACCTCGTCCAGCTTGTGCGAGATGAACAGCACGGTCAGGCCCTCGGCCCGCAACTCCCGCAGGTTGCCGAACAGCTCGTCGACCTCCTGCGGGACGAGTACGGCCGTCGGCTCGTCCAGGATCAGGACGCGCGCGCCCCGGTACAGCACCTTGAGGATCTCCACGCGCTGCCGCTCGCCGACGCCGAGCGTCTCGACCAGCACGTCCGGGTCGACGTGCAGCCCGTAGGCCCGCGACATCTCGGTGATCTTCGCGCGGGCGGCGGCGAAGTCGATCCGGCCGCGCCGCCAGCCGGCGCCGCGCGGCTCGGCGCCGAGCACCACGTTCTCCAGGACGGTCAGGTTGTCCGCCAGCTTGAAGTGCTGGTGGACCATGCCGATGCCGCGGGCGATCGCGTCCGCCGGGGTGCGGAAGGAGACCTGCTCGCCGTCGACCTCGATCGTCCCCTCGTCCGGCTTCTGCATGCCGTAGAGGATCTTCATCAGGGTCGACTTGCCCGCGCCGTTCTCCCCGCACAGCGCGTGCACCTCGCCGCGCTCGATCGCGAGGTTGATGTCGCGGTTCGCCACCACACCGGGGAACCGCTTGGTGATCGATGTCAGCCGCACGGCCGGCACCTGCTCAGGCACGAGTGCCCCTCCTCCGCCTCCGACTCCCGCCTCGGATCCTGGACGCGCCCCCGCCGCCGCCCGCCGCCGCGCCGTGCCGGGCGCCATCGGCGGATGGCGCCCGGCCGCGCGGCTCCGGCCGGACGGGGGGTCAGGCCTTCGTCGGAACCGTGATCTTGCCGCTGACGACGTCGGCCTTCAGCTCTTCGAGCTTGGCCTTGATGTCGTCGACGTTGCCGCCGGTCGTGGAGTAGCCGACCCCCTCGTTCTTCAGGTCGTACTGCTTGGTGCCTGCCTGGAAGGTGCCCTTGGCGACGCCCTCCACGAAGTCGTACACGGCGAGGTCGACGTGCTTGAGCATCGAGGTGAGGATGTGCTGCTTCGCGCCGGCGACCGCGGGCTGGTTGTACTGGTCGGAGTCGACGCCGATGGCCCACTTCCCGGCCTTGCCCACCGTGTTGATCACGCCGATGCCGGCGCCGCCCGCGGCGTGGTAGATGACGTCCGCGTTCGCGTCGAGCTGGCCCTTCGCGGCCTCGTTGCCGAGCCCGGTGTCCTTGAAGCCGTTGAAGTTCGGCGGCTGCGTCAGGTACTTCGGCGGCAGGACCTTGATGCCCGGCTTCGCCTTCTTCGCCCCGGCCTGGTACCCGGCGTAGAACTTCTGGATCAGCGGGACGTTGACGCCGCCGATGAAGCCGATCGTCCCGGTCTTGGACTTCAGCGCCGCCGCCGCGCCGACCAGGTACGAGCCCTGCTCCTCGGCGAAGCACGCGCCGCTCACGTTCGCGCCCTCGACCTTGCACTGGTCGGCGTCCACGACGAGGAACTTGGTGTTCGGGAAGTCCTTGGCGACCTTGATGATCGAAGCGGTGTAGGCGAAGCCGACGCCGATCACCGGGTTGTAGCCCTTGTTCGCCAGCAGCCGCAGCCGGGACTCCTTGTCGGCGTCCGGCTCGTCCGGCTTGGCGGAGATCTCCTCGGTCTGGACGCTCAGGTCCTGCTTGGCCTTGTCGAGGCCCGCGGCGGCGGAGTCGTTGAACGACTGGTCGCCGCGCCCGCCGATGTCGAAGGCCAGCCCGATCTTCAGGGTCTTCTTGCCGCCCTTGTCGGCGTCGTCGCCGCTGTCGGCCTTCTTGCCGCCGCACGCGGAAGCGGTGAGCGTCAGCGCCGCACCCGTGAGGGTGACGAGCGAAATCTTCAGTCCACGGCGCAAGGTAGCGCTCCTTCCGTTCCCCACCCACGGTCCGGCGACCGGTACGGCCACCGAAATCGATCGGACGCTACCTCGCGAATGCGGGCAAACTTCCCGGGTGCACCGTTTCGCAACAGGTCCGTTACCAAGGCGTACGCATATCGCCACAGGTCAGCGCCCCAGGTCAGGGCATGGACAGCCGCTCCCGGCCAGCGAGGAGTCGCGGGGACGGAGATTACCCGGAGTGAGCGTGTCCGCAGGGTGAGTGTTCGCTGCGCCGCAACGCCACCCCGCTCGTCACTCCGGGCCGTTATACCGGGTCGTCATCCCGGGTCGTGAAGGCGCCCGCGGCTAGGCAAGGGCGGCGCCCTCGACGGGCGCGGCGTCGCCGGGACGGCCACCCTCCCACAGCGCGGTCAGCGCGGTCGCGCTCAGCACCCGCACGCCGACCGCGAGGCAGCGCTCGTCGACGTCGAAGTCGCCGCGGTGCAGGTCGTACTCGCCGGGCGAGCCGGGGGTGCGGACGCCGAGCCGGGCGAGCGCGCCCGGGATCGACTCCAGGTACCAGCCGAAGTCCTCGCCGCCGAGGCTCTGCGGGGTCGGGACGACGCCCTCCTCGTCGATGACCTGCGCGGCCGCGTCGCGGAACATCTGCACGCTGGCCGCCTCGTTCACGGTCGGCGGGACGCCCCGGACGTACTCCAGCGACGCCTCCACGTCGTAGGCGGCGGCGACCGACTGGAGCAGCGCCTTCATCATCTCGGGCGCGCGGTGCCAGGCGTCGTCGTCGAGGCAGCGGACCGTTCCCTCGGCGATGCCGTCGTCCGGGATCGCGTTCGCGACCGACCCGGCGGACACCCGTCCCCACACGAGCGACAGGCTGGAGCGCGGGTCGACCCGCCGGGACAGCGCGGACGGCAGCTCCGTGACGATCTTGGCGAGCGCGTACACGAGGTCGGCGGTCAGGTGCGGCCGGGCGGTGTGCCCGCCGGGCCCGGTGACCTTGACGTACACCTTGTCGCAGGCCGCGGTGATCGGGCCGGTGCGCAGGCCGAGCTGGCCGACCTCGATGCGCGGGTCGCAGTGCAGCGCGAACGCGCGGTCGACGCCGACGATGCCGCCCGCCGCCATCACGTCGAGCGCGCCGCCCGGGGTCTCCTCGGCGGGCTGGAACAGCAGCCGGACGCGGCCGGGCAGCAGCCCCGCGGCGGCCTGCTGCGCGAGGAACAGACCCGCGCCCAGCACCATCGAGGTGTGGACGTCGTGGCCGCACGCGTGCGCGACGCCGGGGACCGTCGAGCGGTAGGGGGCCTTCTCCTTCTCGTCCTGGAGGGGGAGGGCGTCGATGTCGGCGCGGAGGGCGATCGTGGTGCCGTCGGCGGGGCCGATGTCGCAGAACAGGCCGGTGCCCTTGGGGAGGATCACCGGCGACAGGCCCGCCGCGCGCAGCCGCTCGGCGAGCTTGCGGGTGGTGCGGTGCTCGGCGTAGCCGAGCTCGGGGTGCATGTGCAGGTCGCGGCGGAACGCGATCAGCTCGTCCTCGTGCGCGGCGAGGAACGCGTCGAGCTGCGGCTGGAGCACCGCGCCGCCGAGCACCGCCGAGCCCGCGGACGCCGCGCCCGGGACGGCCGGGCTCGGCACGATGCCGCCGGTCACGCCCTCGTCGGCCGGGTCCTGCGCGGCGAGCGTCTCGGCGGGCAGCGAACCGCGGGCGGTCTCGGCGGCCTCCCCCGCCGCCGTGCCGCGCGTTCCGGTGCCGCGCGTTCCGGTGCCGTGGGCCTCGGTGCCGCGGGCCGCCGGGCCGGTCGGCCCCGAGGCGGCGGGCGGTTCAAGGCCGGGCATCACCCCGGGTGCCGGGTGTGGTGTCATGTGCGCCCCCTGTGCGACGGCGGAGCCGAAGGGTCTCCGCCCGGTGGTGTCTGTGTTCGCGGTGTCGGTGCTCGCGGTGTCGGTGTCCGCTTCGGCGCCCGCGTCCCGGCCCGCCCCGCGGCCGGTGTCGAGCCCTGCCTCGCGCCCTGTCTCGCGTCCTGCGTCGCTTCCGGGCTCGCGGCCCGCGTCACCCGGGTCGGGCCCCCGTCCGGCCGGGTCCTCACGCTCCGGCATGTGCGACCTCCCCCAGTGTGACGAACCTGTCCTCCGCGAGCTCCGTGACGGCGGCGTCGACGATGTTCTCCAGCGTCCCGCCCTCGGCGCGGATCGCGCGCTGCCGCTCGTACGGCGCCCCGTGTTCCAGTACCTCCCCCGCGACCTTGAGCTCCTCGGCGCAGCCGAGCCGGTCGGCGACGGGCTCCAGTTCCCTGATCAGCTCGTAGAGGTCGTCCCGCAGCGGGGCGGTGCTCCCGGTGTCGTCGGTGATCACGATGGCGTCGAGCCCGTACCTGGTGGCGCGCCACTTGTTGTCGCGGACGACCCAGGCGGCCGGCCGGGGCAGCGTGTACCCGCGGTCGAGCTGCTGCTCGAACAGCGTGACCAGGCTCTGGCACAGCGCCACCGCCATGCCGACCTCGCGCATGGTGGGGATCCCGTCGAACATCCTGATCTCGACCGTGCCGAAGTCGGGATGCGGGCGGATGTCCCACCACACCTCTTTGATGCTCCTTATGGTTCCCGAACGCAGGAGCGTGTCCATGTAATCCTCGAACGCGGCCCAGTCGTCCAGCAGGTGGGGCGGGCCGGCGGTCGGGAGCTGGCCGAACACGATCGCCCGGCTGGAGGCGAGACCGGTGTCGCTGCCCTTCCAGAACGGGCTGGACGCGGTGAGCGCGAGGAAGTGCGGCAGGTAGGCCGACAGGGCGTTCACGATCGGGATGGCCCTGGCGCCTGCGGAGACGCCGACGTGCACGTGGACGCCGAACGTCTGGATGCGGCGGGCGAGCCACTGCATCTCCTCGATCAGCTCGGCGTAGCGCCGGGTGGGCGCCATGACCGCGTCCCGCCAGTCGCTGATCGGGTGGGTGCCGGTGCAGGCCAGCGCGATGCCGCGGTCGGCGGCGGCGGCCCGGAGGGCGGTGAGGGTCCCGGCGAGGTCGGCCTTGGCCTCGGCGACGGTGTGCCGGATCCCGGTCACGACCTCGACCGTGGACTCCATCAGCTCGTGCCGGACGGGCGGGTTGTCGCCGTTCTCGCTGAGCGACGGCAGGGCGGCGAGCACCTCGCGTGCGTCCTGCCGCAGGTGCCTGGTCTCCGCATCGACGAGCTGGATCTCCCACTCGACGCCCAGCGTCGCCCCGTCCGATGCGTTGAAGTCAATGGCCACGGCCAACCTCCGTCCACAATCCTTGCAGGTCGTTGCGTGGCACGTGGCGCAATTCAGCCAGCGGGTCCCTAAGCCTGGACAAACGCCGGTCCAGGTCACGTGTTCGTTCCATGATGGCGTCCGTGCTCCCCGCCCTGCCGGGTCTCATGCCCTTTGCGGATCAATTGACTCATGCGGAGGGTCGGCGGGCATCCCGTGCCATACTTTTCGGTCATTGATCTTGTCTGGGGCACCATCCGATCGAACTAGTCAGTGCGTCCCAAAATACCTGTGGCGACTAAGCGTAACGGATAGGGGGCGTCCGTTACATACCGTGCATCACCGGAGTGCGCCCGGCGTCGCGTACGTCCCGTGCTTGCCGTGTTCACGTTCGGGTACCCCTTCGCCGGATACGTCGCCTAGTCTTCGGGGGAGTCATGGGCGGTACGCGCATGCGCGTGGGGAGCGATAGGGCTCCCACGGGATCGAGGAGCGTCGGAAGCTTGCGAGCAGAGCGACGGGAGCGGACGAGCGTCCGCCGCGCCGTGACGATGATCACCGTGCCGCTGACCGCGGTCGCCCTGACCGCGGGGCCCGTCCTCGTGGCGGCGCCCGCCACCGCGGCGCCCGCGGCCGACCCGGCGGGCCCGCTCGGCGGGCCGCAGCTCGCCGGACGCGGCGTCGTCGTCAACCGCGCGCCCGGCGTGCCGGCCCTGCCGAAGATCAACGCGGGCTCCTACGTCGTCGCCGACGCCGACACCGGGGACGTCCTCGCCGCCAAGGACGCGCACGGCCAGTACCTCCCGGCCAGCACGATCAAGACGCTGACCGCGCTGACGCTCATCCCGAGGCTGGACGCGCAGCGCCTCGTCCGGCCGTCGCAGCACGCCTGCGACGTGGAGGGCACCAAGGTCGGGCTGACCCCGACGATGCAGTACAAGATCTCCGACCTGTTCCACGCGATGCTGATGATGTCGGCCAACGACGCCGCGACGACGCTCGCCGAGGCGAACGGCGGCATGCGCAAGACGATCGCCGACATGAACGCCGAGGCCAAGCGGATCAACGCGCACGACACGCTGGCCGGGTCGCCGAACGGGCTCGACAAGGACCTCGGGCTGACCGTCCGCACCCAGCACACGTCGGCGTACGACCTGGCGCTCGTCCTGCGCGAGGGGATGCGGAACCCGGCCTACCTCTCCTACATGCGGGCGATCGACTTCAAGTTCCCGGCTCCGCCGAGCAAGAAGGAGCTCAAGAAGGGCAAGAAGGTCGGCGGGTACCCGATCCACACCCACAACCACATGCTGCCGGGCGAGCGCGAGGCGTACGCCGGGATGATCGGCGGCAAGAACGGCTACACGGTCGCCGCGCAGCAGACGTTCGTCGCCGAGGCGCGGCGCGGCGGGCACACGGTCGTGATCGCGCTGATGAAGGCGGACCGGCCGCCGTCCCCGTACGCGGCCAAGCTGCTCGACTGGGGCTTCGAGGCGCGCGGCAAGGTGCAGCCGGTGGGCGTCCTCGTCGCGCCCGGCACCCCGAAGAGCTCGGAGAAGGACCGCGCCGACGGCATGCTGCCGGACGAGCCGCTCGCGTCCAACAGCACGCACCGGGCGTGGCTGCTCGTCGGCGGCGGGACGGTGGGCGCGCTGCTGGCGATCCTCGTCCTGTTCGTGGTGCTGCGGCGGCGCAGGCGGCTTGAGGGCCTGCGCTACCGGTCGGCCGCGGCCCCCGACGACCCCGGCCACTGACTCCGGACGCCGGCGGCTGACCCCTGCCCGCCGAGGCTGGCCGCCGCACCCGAATCCGTTTTCCGGCCTGCGGTAAAGGTTCGCTCTGGGCGTCGTCGGGCGCTGGCCCGCGCGTCCGGGCGGGCTTACGCTCGCGGTGGCGGAAGGCGCGAGGGGAAGCCCGGAGGGAAGCCCGGCATGTCCGACATGTACGTCTCCACGTCTGGCGGGCCCGCGCTCGAACATCCGAACGTCGCGCTGCTGAAGGACGGCTACACCGCCTTCGCCAAGGGCGACATGGGCCTCATCCGCGGGCTGCTCGCCGACGACGTCGTGCACCGCGTCCCGGGGAACGGGCCGCTCGCCGGGGAGTACCGGACGCCCGCCGAAGTGCTCGGCTTCTACGTCCGCCTGTTCGAGCTGTCCGGCGGGACGTTCCGCGCCGAGCCGTACGCGGTGATGGCGAACGAGGAGTACGGGACGGCGCTCGTCCAGACCTACGCGGAGCGGCCGGGGCGCGTCCTCGACGGCCGCGCCGTCGACCTGTTCCGCATCGCGGACGGCCGGATCACCGAGATCCGGACGCTGGCCGAGGATCAGTACGCCGACGACGCCTTCTGGTCCTGACCGGGCGGCGGCCGCCGCCCCGACCCCGTCGGCTTCACCCCGGCCGGGTTCGCCCCGGCCGCCGGTTTCGGTTCGGTCGATGGCTTCGGCCCCTCCGGTTTCGCCTCGGTCGCCGGTTTCGCCTCGGCCGGTTTCGGCCCGGTGGCTTTTGCCTCCGGCGGTTTCGTCCCGGCCACTGGCTTTGGCTCGGTCGGTTTCGGCGGGGGCGGCTCCTCCGCCTCCGCCAGGGCGTTGACGTCCGCTCCGGGCTCGGCGTCGGCGTCGGCGGTGAGGACGACGCGGCGGGTCGCCGTCCACGCGGCGACGAACAGCGCGAACCGGGACACGATGTTGATCCACACCATCAGCCCGACCAGGACGGCGAACGCGCCGTAGACCGGGTTCCCGGTCGTCCGGGCGAGGAGCAGCGAGGCGGTCTGCTTGAGGATCTCGAAGCCGACCGCGCCGAACAGCGCGCCGCGGAAGATCCGCCGCCACGGCGCCTGCGTCCCGGACAGCCGGGTGAACAGCACCAGGAAGATCACGGTGTTGAACGCGGTCGCGCAGGCGAGCGACAGCAGCCGCAGCGCGGTGCCCGCGCCGGGGACGTCCTCCAGCCCGACCCAGCCGAGGACGGTGTGCGTCGCCGACGTCGTGACCGTCGAGACGGCCATCCCGCAGATCAGCACGACGCCGAGGAACCCGAGGACGGCCAGGTCCCACACCCGCTTGACGGCGAAGTTCCCGCCGCCGCCCGGCTCGTAGCCCCACATGTCGCGCAGCGCCTCGCGGAGCACCTGCACCCAGCCCTGCCCGGTGACGAGCAGCGCGACGAGCCCGATGATCCCGACCGTCGTCTTGGACTGCGCGATCTGCTCGACCTGGAGGTCCTCGGACAGGCCGGGGAGCATCGAGTTCACCGCGCGGACGAAGTAGTCGCGCGCCTCGTCGCTGAGCCCGACGAGATAGCCGAGCAGCGCGTACGCGAGCGCCAGCAGCGGGAAGAACGACAGGAACCCGTAGCAGGTCAGGGCGGCGGCGAGCCGGTCGCCGCGCCGCTCCCGGTAGCGCTGCAGCGCCCTCCCCTGGTGATCGACCCAGCGCCACCGCGCGCGGGCCGCGCGCAGCACGTCCTTCGCGCCTCCGAACAGAGCGTCGGCCTTCCGCTGGACCCCGCTGATCGCCTGGCGCATGTCGGCAACGTACCCGGAAGCGGTAACTCGATGCGGCAGACCGTAATCGAGTGGTAAACGACCGTCGGTGACCAGCGCGGACGGGCCTGGACCGGATCAGCCGCGGAAGACGAAGTCGCGCTGCGGGCGCCACACGCCGTCCAGCCCGTGCTCGTACAGGGCGAAGCCCCACACGTCGAAGTCGGCGCTGTAGGACGCGAGGTCCTTGAACGCGCGGTCCATGACGTCGTCCGGGAGGTGGTGGGCGATCGTCACGTGCGGGTGGTACGGGAACGGCAGCGGGCGCGCCAACGGCCCGGACAGAACCCTCGCCTGGACGCGCTCGCAGCCGCCGATTCCTTCGGCGAGCGCGACGAACACGACCGGTGACACGGGACGGAACGTTCCGCTGCCGCGGAGCTTGATCTGGAACGGCCGCTCGGTACGCGCGATCTCCCTCAGATGCTCCTCGATGACGGCGAGCTCGGCGTCGTCGACCTCGGTGGGCGGCAGCAGCGTGATGTGCGTCGGGATGGCGTGCGCCATCGGGTCGCCGAACGAGGCCCGCCTGGCCTGGAGGAACGCGCCGTGCGGGTCGGGGATCGGAATGGCCACGCCGATCGCGCGGACGCCGCCGGAGGGCGCGGGAGGCCGTCCCCCCGCGTCCCGGGGCGTTGCGGTGGGTGCGGGGGGTCGCCCCCCCGCATCGTCGCGCGCCGGACGGTCAGCGGCCACGTCCCACGAATCCCACCCGTTCGCGCACGGTCTCCATCGTCCGCGCGGCGACCTCGGACGCGCGGTCCGAGCCCCGCCGCAGCAGCTCGTCGAGGTGCCACTCGTCGTCCAGCAGCGTGAGCGTGCGCTTTCTGATCGGCGCGAAGGTGTCGAGGACGACCTGCGCGAGGTCCTTCTTGAACTGCCCGTAGCCGGAGCCCGCGTAGCGCTTCTCCAGGTCGGGGACGGAGGCGCCGTCCAGCGCGGAGAAGATCCGCAGCAGGTTGGTGACGCCGGCCTTCTTCTCCTCGTCGTAGACGACCTCGGAGCCGGTGTCGGTGACCGCGCGCATGATCTTCTTGCGCATCGGGCCGGGCTCCTCCAGGACGTCGATGATCCCCTGCGGGGAGGACGCCGACTTGCTCATCTTGGCGTCCGGCTCCTGGAGGTCGGTGATCTTCGCGGCGCCGGGCGGGATGTGCGCCTCGGGCAGCACGAACGTGTCGCCGAACCGGTGGTTGAACCGCTGCGCGAGCGTCCGGGTCAGCTCCAGGTGCTGGCGCTGGTCCTCGCCGACGGGGACGCGCAGCGCCCGCTCGCCCTCGCCCGGCTCGGGCGAGTACAGCAGGATGTCGGCGGCCTGGAGGATCGGGTAGGTGAACAGGCCGACGCTCGTCCCGCTCGTGCCCTGCTTGGACGACTTGTCCTTGAACTGGGTCATCCGCCCGGCCTCGCCGAACCCGGTGAGGCAGCCGAGCACCCAGGCCAGCTCCGTGTGCTCCGGGACGTGGCTCTGCACGAAAACCGTGGCGCGGTCGGGATCTAGGCCCATCGCGAAGAGCTGCGCGGCCGCGACAAGCGTCCGGCGGCGCAGCACGGCGGGGTCGTGCTCGATCGTGATCGCGTGCAGGTCGACCACGCAGTAGAAGGCGTCGTGCGTGTCCTGCATGGCGACCCACTGCCGCAACGCGCCCAGGTAGTTGCCGAGGTGGAACGAGTCGGCGGTGGGCTGGATGCCGGACAGCACGCGCGGGGTGAGCGCGCCGCCGGGCTGGGACGCGCCGGGAGCGGCGGGGCTGGACGCTTCGGACATGTGCACGGACCGATTCTCTCAGGCGCCGCCCGAGGCGCCGCCGCGGGTGGCCCCACCGGACGTCCGGCCCGCCGCCCGGCCGCCGCCGGTCGCGGGACCGGTGGCGGAGCCGGAGGCGGCCGGGCCCGTGCCGGCGGGACCGGTCGCGGCCTGGCCGGGGGCGGCGGGGCCGACGGCCGCCCGCGGGGTCGCGGGCGGGGTGCCGGGCGGCGCCGTCACGAGCTGCGGCGGCGTCGCCCGCGGGGTGACGCGCACGCGGGCCACCCGGCGGCCGTCCATCCGGGCCACCGCGAGGCGGTGCCCGGCGGCGTCCACCGCGTCGCCCTCGGCGGGCACGCGGCCGAGCACCGCCATGATGTGCCCGGCGACCGTCTCGTACGGCCCGGCGGGCAGCCGGATGCCGGTCTCGGCGGCGAAGTCGTCGAGGTTGAGCAGGCCGTCGACCTCGACCACGCCGCCGTGCAGGCGCCGCGCCTGCGCGTCCTGGACATCATATTCGTCGCGGATGTCGCCGATGAGCTCCTCCACGAGGTCCTCCAGGGTGACGATCCCGGCCACGCCGCCGTACTCGTCCATGACGATCGCGAGGTGGCAGCCCTCGCGGCGCATCTCCGTCAGCGCGGGCAGGACCCGCTTGGACGGCGGCAGGAACTTCACCGGCCGCACCAGCTCGCCGACCGGGGCGTCCGCCGCGGGCGGGTCGGGGGCGAGCAGGTCGCGGATGTGGACGAACCCGATCACCTCGTCGTGCGAGTCGCGGCAGACCGGGAACCGGGAGTGCGGGCTCCCGGCGGCGGCCCGCGCGGCGTCCGACAGCGGTTGCGCGGCGTCCAGGAACACGACCTCGGTGCGCGGGACGAGAACCTCCCGCAGCGGCCGCTCCCCCGCCGCGAACACCTCCTCGATCAGGGCGCGCTCGTCCGGGGTGAGCTGGGTGTTCCGGGCGACGAGGGCGCGCATCCGCTCGGCGGTCAGCTCCTCGCGGAGCGCGTCCGGGTCGGCGCCCGACAGCCGCACGACGAGGTCGGCCGCGCCCGACAGCAGCCACAGCAGCGGCCGCGCGGCCACTCCGGGTCGCCGCGACGGCGTCCTGTCCATGAGTTCAGCGTTCCCCGTCCCGGGTTGCGGATAGCCTGGCCTGACCCCGCCGTAAGAGAGTCGTCTCATGGAGGTCCATTCGTGAAGCTGCTCGTCACCGGAGGCGCCGGCTACATCGGCAGCGTCGTCTCCGCTCTTCTCCTGGAGGCGGGGCACGAGGTCGTCGTGCTCGACGACCTGTCCACCGGGCACGAGGACGCGGTGCCGGACGGCGCCCGGCTGGTGCGCGGCACGCTCCGCGACACGGCGGCGGACGTCCTCGCGGGCGCCGGGTTCGACGCCGTCCTGCACTTCGCCGCGAAGTCCCTGGTCGGCGAGTCGGTGCAGAAGCCCGGCCTGTACTGGGACAAGAACCTCGGCGAGTCCCTCGCCCTGCTGGACGCGATGCGCGTCGCGGGCGTCCCGCGGATCGTGTTCTCCTCCACGGCCGCGACGTACGGCGAGCCGGAGTCGACGCCGATCCTGGAGACCGACCCGACCCGTCCGACCAACCCGTACGGGGCGTCGAAGCTGGCGATCGACACGGCCCTCGCCGAGTACGCGCGGCTGCACGGCCTCGGCGGGGTCTCGCTGCGGTACTTCAACGTGGCGGGCGCCTACGGGCGGCACGGCGAGCGGCACACGGTCGAGACGCACCTGATCCCGAACGTGCTGAAGATCGCCCAGGGCGACGGCGACGCCGTGAAGATGTTCGGCGACGACTACCCGACGCCGGACGGGACGTGCGTCCGCGACTACATCCATGTCACCGACCTCGGCCGTGCCCACCTGCTCGCGCTGGACGCGGCCGCGCCCGGCTCCCACCAGATCTTCAACCTCGGCAGCGGCACGGGCAACTCCGTCCGCGAGGTCGTCGAGGCGTGCCGCGAGGTGACCGGCCGCGAGATCCCGGCCGAGGTCGCGCCGCGCCGCGACGGCGACCCGGCGGTGCTGGTCGCCTCGTCCGAGAAGATCCGCGCCGAGCTCGGCTGGAAGCCCGAGCGCGACCTGCGCACCATGATCGACGACGCGTGGACGTTCCTGCGCTCCCGCTGACCGGGGCGCTCGAAGCGGCGTTCGCGGAGGCGTTCGGGCGCGCGCCCGAGGGCGTCTGGCGGGCGCCGGGACGGGTGAACCTGATCGGCGAGCACACCGACTACAACGACGGGCTCGTCCTGCCGTTCGCCATTTCGCGAGGAATCTCGGTGGCGGGGGCGCGGCGCGACGACGGCGTGGTCGAGGTCCGGTCGCGGCAGGCCGCGACGGCGGTGTCCGCGCCCGTCGACGGCGGGACGGTCGCGTCCGAGGGCTGGCCCGCCGACCGCGCGTGGGCCGCGTACCCGGTCGGCGTCGCGCGGGTGCTGCGCGAGCGCGGGACGGGCGGCGCGTCCCTGCTGATCGACTCCGACCTGCCGCAGGGCGCGGGCCTCGCGTCGTCGGCGGCGCTGGAATGCGCGACCGCGCTGGCGCTCTGCGACCTGCACGGGGTGCGGATCGACCGTCCCGAGCTGGCCCGGCTGGCGCAGCGCGCCGAGAACGAGCAGGCCGGAAGCCCCTGCGGACCCATGGACCAGGCGGCGTCCCTGCTCTGCGAGGCCGGGCACGCGCTGATGCTCGACTGCCGCAGCGGGCTGTCGTCGCGCGTCCCGTTCGACCCGGCCGCCGCCGGGCTGGCGCTGATCGTCGTCGACACCCGCGCCGCGCACGCGCTGACCGGCGGCGAGTACGGGCGCCGCCGCGCCGAGTGCGAGGAGGCCGCCGCGCTGCTCGGCGTCCCCGCGCTCCGCGACGTGAAGGACCTGCCCGCCGCGCTCGGGACGCTCCGCGACCCCGTGCTGCGGCGGCGCGTCCAGCACGTGGTGACCGAGAACCACCGGGTCGAGGCCGCCGTGGGCCTGCTGCGCGCCGGGGCCGTCGCCGAGCTGGGCGCGATGCTGAACGCCTCGCACCTGTCGCTGCGCGACCAGTTCGAGGCGTCCTGGCCCGAGGCGGACGCGACCGTCGACGCCGCCCTGCGCGCGGGCGCGCGGGGCGGACGCATGGTCGGCGGCGGGTTCGGCGGGTCGGTGCTCGTCCTCGCCCCGGCGGGCCGGGCCGACCGGGTGAGGGACGCCGTCGCCGCCGCCTACGATCGGCGCGGCTGGCCGTCCCCCCGGTTCGTCGACGCCGTCCCGTCCGGGGGCGCGGACCGCCTCAGTCCTCCAGCGCGGCCCTGATGTCGTCGCGGAGGGTCGCGGCCTCCTCGGCGGGGCCGGTCTCGTCCAGGGCGGTGAAGCCGTCCACGGCGGCGGACGCCTGCTCGGCCGCCTCCTGGAGCCGTCCCGCCTGGGCGAGGATGCGGGCGTGGTCGTAGGACAGGAGCGCCGCCTCCCAGACGCGGGCGGGCTCGTTGTCGGCGGGCAGCCCGGCGAGCGCGGCACGGGCCGTCTCCGCCGCCGTGACGGCGCCCTCGCGGTCGCCGGTCCACAGCAGGCACATCGCGTACCGGCGGCGGGTCCGGACGACGCCGTACGGGTCGCCCGCCTTCTCGTACGCGGCGGCCGCCTCGGCGTACCGCTCGGCGGCCTGGACGTCGCGGTCGAGGTCGGTCAGGACGTCGGCGGCCTCGTTGAGGAAGTGCGCGACGGCGTCGAAACGTCCGGCCTCGGCGGCGTCCTTGGCGAGGGCCTCGAACGACACGGCGGCGTCCGCCTCGCGCAGCTCCTTCTGCGCGTGCGCGAGGATCAGGCGGCAGCGGCGCTCGGCGTCGGGGTCGCCCGCGTCCACGAACCCGGGCAGCGCGGGCAGCGCCTCCTCGGCGGTCTCCGCCGCCTCCAGGTGGCGGCCGGTCGACAGGTAGGCGGCGGCGAGGTCGACCCGCAGGTGGACGGCCCGCATCGGCATGCCCTCGGCCGTCCAGCCCGCGATGCCCTCGACCAGGTCGGGGATCGCGTCGCCCGGACGGTCCTGGGCCAGCAGCGCCAGGCCCCGCTCGGTGTGCGCCGCCGCACGCATCGGTGACGGCCCCGCCAGGACGCCGAGCGCCTCGTCGAACAGGGCAAACGTCTCGTCGTCAGCGCCGCCCTCGCGGCGGGCCAACGTGCGGGCGAGCAGCAGCGCGGGCGCGGCGACCTCCTCCCGGTCCTCGGACCCGCGCGCCGTCTCGGCCGACGTGCGCAGCGCGTCGACCGCGTCGTCCACCTGCCCGGACATCAGCAGCGCCTGCGCGCGGACGAACCAGTACTCGCCCGCCCGGTCGGCGCCGTCGCCGTCCAGAACCGCCCGGTCGAGCACGGCGAGCGCCTCGGCGGGCCGCTCAAGCTCCACGTGCGCGGTCGCGAGGCGGAGGAGCGTGCTGATCGCGTCGCCCTCCCCCGTCGGGTTCGCCGCGAAGTACTCGGCGGCGGCGGCCATGTCGGCGAGGCCGCGCCCCTCGCCCGCCTTCGCGCGCATCGCGCCGAGACGGCTGAGCACTCGGTGCCGGTTCGCCTCGTCGCCCAGCTCCTCGAACAGCGCGAACGCCCGCTCCCAGCAGTCGACGGCGGCCTCATCGCGGTTGGCCACGGCGTGCTGGACGCCTTCGCCGTCCAGGCGGCGGGCCCGCTGGAGCGGCGTCGGCTCCGCCGTCTCCGCGAGGGCGTCGAACCGCCGCCACGCCGCCATCGCGCGGTCCAGGCCGGGACGGTTGCGCCGCGCGTCGGCGATGTCGAGCAGCGCGTCGAAGTCGCCGATCGAGGCGATGTCGTCGCCGGGCTCGCCCGGCGAGACGGTCTCCGGCTTCGGCGCGGGCGCCGGACGCCGGTGGTGCGCGGCCAGCGGGACGTAGTCGAAGACCTCCTCGCCCGCCAGCGTCGCGCGCACCTTGTCGCCCTGGCAGGACGTCCCGTTGCGGGCGTCGAACCGGGCCGCCAGCTCCGTCGCGCGCCCGGCCAGCTCGGCCCGCAGCTCCGGCACCGGCACGTCCGTGGCCGGGCCGTCCTGGGCGGCGCGCCGCCGGACGGTCAGCCCGCCGTGCCCCGCCGCCTCCACCCGCGCGAGGACGAGCGCCGCAGCCGCGCAGAACTCCATCTCCGCGTGCGTGCTCGGCGCCTTGTCGAGCCACCCGACGTGCCGCTGGAGGATCTCCAGCCCGCGCGCCTCGTTGCCGGTGACCGCGCAGAACTCCAGGTGCTCGGCGATGTCGCCGAGGTCGGCGAGGCGCCCGCGGTGCACGCGGTAGGCGCGGCGGTGCGCGTCGGCGGCCTGCTCGGCGCGGTCCGTCCGCAGGTAGACGGGCAGGAGCGTCGTCTGCATCGACTGCGGCTGCTCGTTGCAGGACAGCTGCGCGCTCAGCACCGGCGCCGCCACCTCGAACGCCTCCTCGTACCGGCCGGCCTCCACCAGATGGCGGGCCATGCCGGTCGGATCGCAGCCCTCGCAGTCGGACAGCTCGTCCCGCTCGGCCGCGCGCCACTTGGTGTACCACTCGTCCGCCGAGCCGTCGCCGACGTGCCGCGCCACGATGTTGCGGTAGTGGTAGACCGCCTGGAGGCTGTGCCCACCCGCCTTGTAGCGGCGCTCCATGTCGTCCAGGACGGCGTAGGCTCGGTCGAGCGGGATCTCCGGGAACAGGGTCAGCGAGCTGACGGCCGCCTTCATCTGCCACATCAGGCCGTGCGTCTCGTCGAACCGGGCCGGGTCGCGGTCGTGGTCGGCGAGCGTCCGGCTGAACGTCGCGAACGCCTTCAGGGGCTCGCCGCCGTACCGGTACGCGTTGGTCAGCCTGACCCGGACCTGGAACGCCAGGACCTCGTCGCCCGCCGCCTCCGCGCGGCGGAGCGCGTCCTCGACGAGGACGGTCCTGGCCTCGCCGTAGGGCAGTTCCGCCGCCCGCCCCATCAGGGCGGCGACGTCCTCGCTGGGATCGCTGGAATCGCTGGTCACTAGGGAGCCTCCGGGGGGTGCACGGCCCATTCCAGCAGGCCGATGAAGGAACGGTTCAGCACCGCCGTGTCGGCGGGCCGCAGCGGATGGTGGCCGAGGAGCAGCGCCTGCCCGTAGAGCGCCTGGACGGCCAGCTCCACCAGCTCGGTCCGGGCGGTCGTCTCCGCACCGGCGCCGGGCCCGCCGACGCCGGGCCCGCCGACGCCGAGGGACGTGACGCGCCGCGCCAGCGGGTTCCGGTAGTTCAGCACCAGTTGCGGACGCTCCACCCCGGCGCTCGCGCCGACCGCGCCGAGGACGTCGGCCCACAGCTCGTTCGCCTCCTCCCGCGCGCGCTTGAGCTCCTCGCGGAACTGCGCGTCGCGGCTGGTCAGGAACAGCGCGGGCAGCGACGCCGGGTCGAACTCGCGGACGACGATCTCGCAGCCGAGCCGCTCCACCGCGCGCTGCGCCGCCGCGATGAACGGCCGCAGCGCCAGCTCCGTCGCCGGGTCCAGGACGCCGAACGTCGTGGTCAGCTCGGCCGCCTCCAGCCGGGACAGCCGGATGTCCGGGTCCAGGTCGGGCAGCCGCTCGATGATCTCGGTGTCGTGGACGTAGCCGCCGTTGACTAGCCCGACGCCCTGCGCGCCCGCCACCGCCGACAGCCGGCGGAACTCCTCCACGCTCGCGGTGTAGCGGCCGTCCGGGTGGCGGCGGCGGAACTCGCGCAGCGTCATCGGACCGGCGGACGTCTCGTAGTCCAGCCACCGGTCGACGATCCGCAGCATCTCGTCGTCGTGCAGCGCCATCGCCTTCACGCCGAGCTGGTGCAGCCGCAGGAACGCCCGCAGCCGGGCCGGATCGGTCTCGGCGAGCTTCACGAGCCACTGCCGCAGCGCGCCGCCGAGGCCCTGCCGCGCCGAGTCGAGCAGCTCGTCCTCGTAGAGGGCCTCGCGGCTCGCGGTCGGGCGCAGCTCGCCCGCGTCCACGACGCAGCGCACGAAGAACGCCCACTCGGGCAGCAGCCCCTCCACGCCCTCGGCCAGCAGCATCCGCTTCAGGTACACGCGGTGGGACGCGCGGGCCGCCGGGGACACCGGGTCGGGCAGGATGAACGCCACGCCCGTCAGGCCCGCCTCGGGCACCTCCAGGTCGACGACGTCGAACGGCACGAAGCCGTAGAGGTCTTCGCAGTACCGCTCCAGCGCGCGGCGGCGCGACGCCGGGTCGCGGTGCCGCACCTGCCAGGGCGGGCCGTCGCCGGTGATCGGCACGCCGTCCACGACCAGCTCGACGGGGAGCAGCGAGCCGTAGACGCGGGCCAGCTCGGCCACGACCGGCGGGCTCAGCAGCTCCGCCGACCCCGGACGGGCCCGCAGCGTGACCGTCGTGCCGGGCTCGTCGCGCTCGCCGGGCTCGACCCGGTAGCTGCCCTCGGAACGGCC
This sequence comes from Actinomadura syzygii, assembly GCF_008085905.1. GTDB lineage: Bacteria > Actinomycetota > Actinomycetes > Streptosporangiales > Streptosporangiaceae > Spirillospora > Spirillospora syzygii. The sequence continues at coordinate 262,457 of NZ_VSFF01000014.1, forward strand.
CGTCCAGCGGACCGCGCCCTGCCCATTACTAGGGCCCCGCGCTGACTTCGTCACGACCTCGATCTCGTCCGCGACGAGGAACGCCGACAGCAGGCCGATGCCGAACTGGCCGAGGAAGTCGTGCCGGGCGAAGCCCAGCTCGTCCCGCTTGGACGACCTTCCGATCGTCGCGAGCAGCGTGTGCACCTCGTCGGTGGTCAGCCCGATGCCGTCGTCGTGGACGCGGAGCGTCCCGCCCGAGGTCTCGATCTCGACCCGGCCGCCGTCGCCGCCGCGCGCGGTTATCGCGTCCACCGCGTTCTGCAGCAGTTCCCGCAGGTAGACCCGCGGGCTCGCGTAGAGATGCCGGCTCAGCAGATCCACCACGCCGCGTAGATCGACCTGGAATGCCTGTTCCGCCACGGGCGCGCCTCCCCGATCACCTTTCTTGGCGATCACACCCTAGCGACCGATACCGACGCACACAGATCATTTGCAGCCTTGACCGACCGGACCCTGCGAAGGATTCCGAGGCCGGGCGCTAGCCCTCTGCGGGGAGGTCCGCGAGGCGTTCCCGCACTTCGCGGACCCTGCTCGGGGCGTCGATGTCGATGAGCAGATCGAGCGCCTCGGAGTACGCGGTCCGGGCATCGGAAGGACGTCCGGCATGGCGGTGGACGTCGCCCAGAATGGTGAGCATCGTGGCCAGCCCGGCTTTCCTGCTCTCGGTCTCGCGGTGGAAGGCGACGGCGGGTCCGAGCACGTCCACGGCGTCGGCGTACCGGCCGAGACCGTCGTAGGCCAGCGCCAGATGCCAGGCGCACCAGACGACCTCGTCGCGGTCGCCGCGCCGCTCGCCCATCGCCATCGCGTGCTCCAGGACGCGGGCCGCGTCCGCGTACCGGCCGAGCTGGCGATGCGCGTCGGCGATGTGCGCGGCGAGCCAGATCTCGCCCGCCGCGTCGTCCCGGGCCCGGTAGATGGCCTGCGCCTCGGCGTAGCGGTCGAGGGCCCGCTCCGGCTGGTCGAGATCGCATTGGAAGTCGCCGAAGTGGACCAGCACCCACGCCTCCTTGCCGGGATCGTCCATGGAGCGGACGACCTCGAGCGCCCGCTCGTACAGCGGCGGGGCCTCGTCCCCGCGCCCGAGGATCCGGCGGGCCTCCGCGAGGTGGATCAGCGATCCCAGTTCGGCCGGGGCGTCCCCGAGGCGTCGCGCCGCCGCCACGGCGAGGTCCTTGACCGCCTCCATCTCCTCCCAGTGGGCGCGGTAGAACAGCAGGCCGTAGAGCGACTCCGCCATTCCGACGACGAACTCGTCCTCCCCGGCGTCGGCGGCGGCGCGGAGGTTCGCCTGCACGTTGAGGGACTCGTCGGCGAACCACGCGATGGCCTCCTCCGGGGGCTGCTCGTGCGCGCCGGGCCGCGACATCCAGTCGTGCAGCATTTCGCCGTACCAGGCGAGCGAGCGCCGGAACGCGTCGCGCCGGTCGGACGGCGACTCCTCGTCCGCCAGGCGCTCCTTCGCGTACAGCCGGAGGAGGTCGTGGAGCCGGTAGCGGTCCTCGCCCGAGACCTCGGCCAGATGGCGGTCGGTCAGCTCGCCGAGCATGCGCTCGGCGTCCTCGTCGTCGACATCGGCGGCGCGGGCGACCACCGCCGCGGTGAAGTCCCCGCCCGCGAGGACGCCCAGATGGCGGAAGAGCCGCGCCGTGTCGGGCCGCAGGGACCGGTAGCTGAGTTCGAAGCTGCCGCGCACCCCCCTGTCCTCACCTTCGAGGCGGGAAATACGCCGGGTCTCGTCCATGAGGGCGGAAAGATAGCGCGCCAGCGATCCGCGGCGCATCACGAGCTGGGCGCCCGCGATGCGGATCGCCAGCGGAAGCCCGGCCAGGAGTTCGACGATCCGCTCCGCGGACGGCCGGTCGGCGGCCACGGCCCCGGGGCCGACGATCCGCTCGAACAGCCGGAGCCCGTCCGGATCGGGCAGCGGTTCCAGGCGGAGCCGGTCGGCGCCGTCCACCGAGGCCAGCGTGCTGCGGCTGGTCACGATCACCGCCGTGCCGGGCGACTCGGGCAGCAGCGGCTCGGCCTGCCGCGCCTCGGACACGTTGTCGAGCAGCAGCAGGCTCGGGCCCCGCCGCAACCGCTTCTGGTACTCGATCCGCCGCAGCCTCGGCTCGCGCGGCAGCTCGTCGCCGGACACCTCGAACGCCGCCAGCACCTCGACCATGGCCGCGTCGGCGGTGGGGGCGGCGGCGACGTCCACCCGGATCCGCGCGTGCGTGAACGTGGCGGCGAGCCGGTGCCCCAACTCGTTGGCCAGCTCGGTCTTCCCGACGCCCGCCATGCCGTGCAGGACGACGAGCGGGCACGTCTCGGTCAGCCGGTCGGTGAGCAGGGCCTTCGCTCTCGCGATCGTCTCGTCCCGGTCGGTGAAGTCCGGCAGCGACCGCCGGAGATTCGTGTGCCCGGACGAGAGCGCGGCGGTTGGGCGCGGAAGATCGACGAGCGCGTCCAGGCCGAGGTCACGACCCCAGGGCGTGCCCCGGGCGGCGTCCGCCCAGCGGTCCAGCGGGACGACGGTGAGCACCGAGTTCCCCTGGGCCGCGTGGTGCTCCGACACCACGCCCACGGCGAACGCGCCGCCCGCCTGGTCTTCGGCGAACACGACGGCGCCGGACATCCCCTGCCATTCGCTCAGCCCCCGCCCGCCCACCGGACGGGGCATCGACCTGCTGCGCAGCTCCAGCAGGTTCGCGCGCAGGTTGGAACCCGTGGGGATCTCGCCGTCCACCTGGGCGCTCTCGCGGAGCCGGACGGTCCCCGGCTGCCGCTCGCGCTCCTTCCACCGGGGGTAGCCGATCGTCCAGCAGGGGGCGAGGACGCTCGTCCGCGACCGGTCGACGCGGGCGAACCGGACCGGGCTGACGTCGACCGGCGGCGGGTCTCCGCTCACCGCCAGGAGGGCGATGTCTCCGGCCTCGTCGATCATGACCGGCTCGGCCGGATGCTCCGACTCGTCGAGCAGCCGGACGAGCAGGACCCCGGCGTCCAGGACGTTGTGCGCCGCCGACAGCACCCACCGGCGGCCGACCAGGAAGCCGGAACCGACCGTCCACCGGTCGCCGGGGCCGCGCCGCAGGACCTCGACGGCGCGGTCGGTGAGCTCGGGCATCTCAGGGCTTGACGCCGAGTCCGCGGGCCACCTTGATCGGACGCCCGTCGTCGTCGCGCGGGGCCTCCAGCGTCACCGTGACGCGGTGGATCTCCTCGCGCCGGTAGGAACCGTCGCCGCCGAACTCCACGACCCAGAACTTCGCCTTGCCCGAACCCCCGGCCTGGCGCGTGACTCCGACGTGGAATTCGAGCTGGATCTGCCCGACGTCGAAACCGAATTCCGCGCCCTCTCCCGCCTCCAATGCCTCCAGCAATTCGGCCCGGAGCGCGGCGATGCTTTCGGAAAGTCCGAGCTGCCCCATGAATTCCCCCTGTATCCGCGATTCGCCGAGGGTGCGACGGCGCTCCCCGCGACGCGGACGCCCTTGTCGCGATCCTCCACGACCTCCGTCACCCGGCGGAACGGCTCGCGGACACAAGGCCGGACAAGGCCAATTCACGCGGACGCGAACGAGCCCCGGACCGTTCGTGGCCCAGGGCTCGTGTTCGTTCGCTCGCGCGTCGGGTCAGATGAGGCCGAGCTTGCGGACGGCGTCGCGCTCCTCCGCCAGCTCGTTCACCGAGGCGTCGATCCGGGCGCGGGAGAAGTCGTCGATCTCCAGGCCCTGGACGATCTCCCACTTCCCGTCCTTCGTCGTGACCGGGAAGGACGAGATCAGGCCCTGGGGGACGCCGTAGGAGCCGTCCGACACGACGGCCATGGACGTCCAGTCGCCGTCGGCCGTGCCGTTCACCCACGTGTGCACGTGGTCGATCGCGGCGGACGCGGCCGACGCCGCCGACGACGCGCCGCGCGCCTCGATGATCGCCGCGCCGCGCTTGGCGACGGTCGGGATGAAGTCGTTCTCCAGCCAGGACTGGTCGTTCACCGTCTCGGCGGCGCCCTTGCCCGCGATCTCCGCGTGGAAGACGTCCGGGTACTGGGTCGCGGAGTGGTTGCCCCAGATCGTCATCCGGCGGATGTCGGCGACCGAGACGCCCGCCTTCTTCGACAGCTGCGCGAGGGCGCGGTTGTGGTCGAGGCGCGTCATCGCGGTGAACCGCTCGGCCGGGACGTCCGGCGCGTGCTGCTGCGCGATCAGCGCGTTCGTGTTCGCCGGGTTGCCGACGACCAGGACCTTCACGTCGTCCGCGGCGCCCGCGTTGATCGCCTCGCCCTGCGGCTTGAAGATCCCGCCGTTGGCCTCCAGCAGGTCACCGCGCTCCATGCCCTTCGTCCGCGGCCGGGCGCCGACGAGCAGCGCCACGTTCGCGCCCTGGAACGCCTGGTTCGGGTCGTCGAAGATGTCGGTGCCGGCGAGCAGCGGGAACGCGCAGTCGTCCAGTTCCATCGCGGTGCCCTCGGCGGCCTTCACCGCCTGCGGGATCTCCAGCAGCCGCAGCCGGACGGGTACGTCCGCGCCGAGCAGGTGCCCCGACGCGATGCGGAACAGCAGCGCGTAGCCGATCTGGCCCGCGGCGCCGGTGACGGTGACGGTGACTGGGGTGCGCGTCATTTCCTTCTTCATCCTCTGCTGTGACTCTGCTGGTGATGACCCGAGGCTGGTGATGATGTGAGCCCGCCGCCGCGCGGGTCCTCTCGCCGTTCTCTCGCCGTCGAGATAGTCCGGAGCCAGGCTATCGCGCGCCCCGGGCCCGCCACCGCCCAGGTGCGCAACCCGGCATGCCGCGCACAGGGAGGGCACACGGAAGGCCGCCCCGGACGACGTCCAGGACGGCCTTCGAAGACCGGGAGAGGTCAGCCGTTGATCTTCTTCTGGAGGTTGGTGTCGAGCGCCTCCAGGAATTCCTGCGTGGTCAGGAAGGGGGTGTCCTTGCCGACGAGCAGCGCCAGGTCCTTGGTCATCTGGCCCGCTTCGACGGTCTCGACGCAGACCTGCTCCAGCTTGCGGGCGAAGTCGATGACCTCGGGCTGGTCGTCGAGCTTGCCGCGGTGTTCGAGGCCGCGGGTCCAGGCGAAGATGGACGCGATCGGGTTGGTCGACGTCGGCTTGCCCTGCTGGTGCTGGCGGAAGTGCCGGGTGACCGTGCCGTGCGCGGCCTCGGCCTCGACGGTCTTGCCGTCCGGGGTCATCAGGACGGACGTCATCAGTCCCAGCGAGCCGAAGCCCTGCGCGAGGGTGTCGGACTGGACGTCGCCGTCGTAGTTCTTGGCGGCCCAGACGAACCCGCCCTCCCACTTGAGCGCCGCCGCGACCATGTCGTCGATGAGGCGGTGCTCGTAGGTGAGGCCCTTGGACTCGAACTCGGACTTGAACTCCGACTCGTAGATCTCCTGGAAGATGTCCTTGAACCGGCCGTCGTAGGCCTTGAGGATCGTGTTCTTCGTGGACATGTACAGCGGCATCCCGCGCTCCAGCGCGTACCGCATCGTCGCCCGCGCGAAGTCGCGGATGGACGAGTCGTAGTTGTACATGCCCATCGCGACGCCGCCGCCGGGGAAGTCGGCGATCTCGAACTCCATCGGCTCGCCCTCGTCGGACGGCGTGTAGGTGATCGTCACCTTGCCGGGGCCGGGCACGACGAAGTCGGTGGCGCGGTACTGGTCGCCGTGGGCGTGGCGGCCGATGATGATGGGCTTCGTCCAGCCGGGGACGAGCCGGGGGATGTTGGAGCAGATGATCGGCTCACGGAACACCACGCCGCCCAGGATGTTGCGGATCGTCCCGTTCGGGGACCGCCACATCTTCTTCAGGCCGAACTCCTCGACGCGGGCCTCGTCGGGGGTGATGGTGGCGCACTTCACGCCGACGCCGTGCTCCTGGATGGCCTTGGCCGCGTCCACCGTGACCTGGTCGTCCGTGGCGTCACGGTGCTCGATCCCCAGGTCGTAGTACTTCAGGTCAACGTCGAGGTAGGGCAGGATCAACTGGTCCTTGATGAATTTCCAGATGATCCGGGTCATCTCGTCGCCGTCGAGTTCGACGACCGGGCCCGCTACTTTGATCTTGGGCATGCTGCTGCTGTCCCTTTCCTACACCTGGCCAGCTAGTGAGCTGTTCCTCATCCTGCCGCGGGCGAGGGGCGGTGTCGGCCGTCCGGTTCGCGCCGGATGAGAAGAGACTCAGTCCTTGTAAGGCTCAACTGGCAAGGCTAGCCGAGCCGCCCGGAAGGTCTGGACCCGGCCACCGTCCATGACCCCGGAAACACCCTTTGACCTGGGACGATGCCCTACTTAGGGGACCCTTCCCGGCGTCCGGCGATGAGCATCCGCGCGCCGCGCACGACCATCGTCAGCATGATCAGCACCCCGAACGCCCCGGCGAGGATCAGCCCCGGCTTGTTCATCGGCGGGATGCTGAGCGCGACGAACGCGACCATCTCGCCGAGGATGACGAGCGTCCAGCAGTCGATCGAGCGGCTGCGGACGGCGAGCGGCCCGAGCTGCGACTCCGGCAGCAGGAGCCGGGCGAGCGCGCCGAGCAGCAGCGCGGCGGCCATCAGCCCCGACCCCTTGCGGAAGTAGTTGAACGCGCACAGCGTGAGGCCCGCGCCCACGCCGCTGAGCACGAGGAGGTAGGGAAGCTGCGCGAGCCAGTGCGGCGCCGCCTCCCTGCGGCGCGGGGCCTTGCGGCGGCGCCTGCGCACCTCGGTGCTCATGGGCTTCACGGTATAGCGATTCGGTCCACCGCACGACATCGGGCGGACCGCCGCCCCCAAGGGGTGGGACGGATGGGGCGCGGGTGATGTCCGAGAGGCCGGAATCCCTTGCGCCATCGTGCCTACTCGCCAGTAGGAGGGTGTGACCACACGGCGCCCGGGTAACCCGGCAGACAGGGGTCGCTAACTAGCTGGGAGGACTGCCGTGGAGGGGCCGTTCATGCGGATCGAGGACAGCGGGCTGGTGGTGCCGCTGCGCCCCGACGTTACGACGGTCGGGAGAGGGAGAGGAGTGGATATCCGCCTCGACGACCCGAGTGTGTCCCGTTTGCACGCTGAGATCGTCCGACGCGGTCCGTACGTCTACGTGGTGGACATGGGCCTGTCCCGCAACGGGACCCGCGTCAACGGGCGGCCGATCGCCCGCCGAGTCCTGGAGGACGGTGACGTCGTGAGTTTCGGCACGGCGCGCTGCCGGATGGGGGGCATCCCCCGTGAGGAGGTCGACCCGGACGTCGAACTGCGGCGCGCGGTCGCGCCGGAGCTCACCCGACGCGAGGTCGACGTGCTGACCTCGCTGTGCCGTCCAGCCCTGTCCGACGAGGCGTTCGTGGCCCCCGCCACGGCGCGCGACATCGCCGGGGAGCTGGTCGTCACCGAGGCCGCCGTCAAGCAGCACCTGCTGCGTCTCTACCAGAAGTTCCGGATTCCCGAGGGCGCCAACCGGCGGACCAGGCTCGCCAACGAGGTCATCGCGATGGGCCTCGTCCGGCCGCTGCCACCGGTGCACGTCCCGCAGGGCCGCCCTCCGATGGACGGCCGCGTACCGGGGGTCCGGGGCACGGCCGAGACGCGGCGGGCGGGCGCGCCGCACGCCCACCACACCGGCGCCCGCCCGGCGCCGAGCCCGGCGGGACGGAGGGCGAGCTGAGATAGGTCCGCGGTCGCCCTCGACGGCAGCGCAACTGGAGGGCGATCGCTTGACGAGTCGTGCGGGGCCGCGCAAGTGACGGCGTGGCTCCGTCCGGCGGAGAACACGGGCGGGAGCCGCCACCAGGGTGCTGGTGGCGGCTCCCGCTCGTTCAGGTCAGCCGTCCCGTCTAGGCGAGGCTCTTCTCCGCTGCCTCGACGACGTTGGCGAGCAGCATCGCTCGGGTCATCGGGCCGACGCCGCCCGGGTTCGGCGCCATCCATCCGGCGACCTCGCGGACGTCGGCGGCGACGTCGCCCGCGAGCCTGCCGTCGACCCGCGAGACGCCGACGTCGAGGACGGCCGCGCCGGGCTTGACCATGTCCGCGGTGATCAGGCCGGGGACGCCCGCCGCTGCGACGACGATGTCGGCGGCGCGGGTGTGCGCGGCGAGGTCCCGGGTCGCGGTGTGGCAGAGGGTGACGGTCGCGTTCTCGGTGCGGCGGGTGAGCAGCAGGCCGAGCGAGCGCCCGACCGTGATGCCGCGCCCGACGACGGTGACCTCGGCGCCCCTGATCGGGACGTCGAACCGGCGCAGCAGCTCGATGATCCCCTTCGGCGTGCAGGGCAGCGGGCCGGGCTGCATGAGGACGAGCCGTCCGAGGTTGGTGGGGTGCAGGCCGTCGGCGTCCTTCGCGGGGTCGATGCGCTCCAGGACACGCTGCTCGTCCAGGCCCTTCGGCAGCGGGAGCTGGACGATGTACCCGGTGCAGGAGGGGTCGGCGTTCAGTTCGGCGACGGCGCGCTCGACGTCGTCCTGGGACGCGGTGGCGGGCAGGTCGCGGCGGATGCTCTCGATGCCGACCTCGGCGCAGTCGCGGTGCTTCATGTTCACGTACGAGTGGCTGCCGGGGTCGTCGCCGACGAGCACGGTGCCGAGCCCGACGCCCACGCCCCGGTCGCGCAGCGCCTCGACGCGGGTCTTGAGGTCGGAGCGGATCTCGGCGGCCGTGGCCTTGCCGTCCAGAATCTGTGCGGTCATGCGTTCCTCCGCGTGGCAGGTCCCGTCCTCCACCCAGGCGCGCGGTGTACGGACCGTGGTTCGCTCCCCGGTGGTGCCCCACCTTGACCGCGCCAGTCGCGTGAGCACCCATCGTAGTGGGCCGGGGTGCGGAGTGGCTCGCGATAATCGGCGGCGAGCGGCCCTGCCGGACGCCGCCGGGACGCTCGTAGCGTGGTCCGCATGACCGACGCATGGTTCGAGCGGCCCGTCCTGACCGGGCGTTACGTGCGGCTGGAGCCGCTTTCGCGGGAGCACGTCGAGGGGCTTTTCGCGGCGTCCAAGGACCCCGCCATCTGGACGTGGAAGAGCGAGCGGCAGCCCGCGACCGCCGAGGAGATGGCGGCCTGGGTGGACGGCGCGCTCGCCGGCCACGCGCGGCGCGCCCGCGTGCCGTGGGCGCAGATCGACGCCGCGACCGGGGAGGTCGCCGGGTCGACCTCGTACCACGACGTCGCCCCGGCGCATCGCGGGCTGTGCATCGGGCACACGTGGCTCGGCGCGCGGTGGCGGCGGACGGGCCTGAACACCGAGGCGAAGCTCCTGCTGATGGGACGCGCGTTCGACGATCTCGGGGCGATCCGGGTCGGGTGGCACACGCACGTCCGGAACGAGCGGTCGCGGGCGGCGATCGAGCGGCTCGGGGCGTCGTTGGAGGGCGTCCACCGCAAGCACCGGATCCGCGCGGACGGCTCGGTCCGCGACACCGCCGCGTACGGGATGACCGACGACGACTGGCCCGCGGCCGCCGAAGCGCTGCGCGCCCGGCTGCGCTGAGCGGGCCGGTCGAGCTGAGCGGGCCGGTCGAGCGGGTCAGTCCTCTTCGGAGCGGCCGCGCCAGGCGATCACGCGGTCGGTGCCGTGCCAGCCGAGATGCGCGGCCAGCATCGCCGCGAGAATCGCCGCGAGCAGCCCGATGACCTGCCGGGACTCCATGAGCAGCGTGTCCGCCTGGGACACGGAGCCGAGCATGAGGGACATCAGCAGATCCATCGCGCCTCCAACACGCACCACCCGCGCCAGGGGGAACACGGTCATGCGGAGGCGCGGCTCGCGCCGAGGCTACCCGGCCGAAAAAGTAAAAAATCCGGGGCTAAACCCGGTGCGGCGGTGTTCCCCGCCACACCGGGCCTGCCCGATGATCAGCCGGATCAGTGGTAGAAGTGCCGGACGCCGGTGAAGTACAGCGTGATCCCGGCCTTCTCGGCGGCGGCGATCACCTTGTCGTCGTTCACCGAGCCGCCCGGCTCGACGATCGCGCGGACGCCCGCCTTCGTCAGCACCTCAAGGCCGTCCGGGAACGGGAAGAAGGCGTCGGACGCGCCCACGGCGGCCGCGGCCCGCTCCTCCCCCGCCCGCGCGACGGCGAGCTTGGCGGAGTCGACCCGGTTGACCTGGCCCATCCCGACGCCGACCGTGGCGCCGTCGGCGGCCAGCAGGATCGCGTTGGACTTGACCGAGCGGATCGCCCGCCACGCGAACGCCAGGTCGGCGAGCGTGGCCTCGTCGGCGGCCGGGCCGGTCTTCAGCTCCCACGCGGACGGGTCGTCGCCGGGCGAGTCCACCTGGTCGACGCCCTGGAGCAGGACGCCGCCGTCGATGCGCCGGTACTCGGTCGCCCCGGCGGGCGCGTCCGGGCAGACCAGCAGCCGGACGTTCTTGAACCGGTCCTTGAGGACGGTCACGGCCTCGTCCTCGAAGGACGGCGCGATGACCACCTCGGCGAAGCTCTCGGTGACCTGCCGCGCCATCGCCGCCGTGACCGGGCGGTTCGCCGCGATCACCCCGCCGTAGGCGGACACCGGGTCGCAGTCGTGCGCCTTGCGGTGCGCGTCGGCGATGTCGGCGCCGACCGCGATCCCGCACGGGTTGGCGTGCTTGATGATCGCGACGCACGGCTCGGCGAAGTCGTAGGCGGCGCGGCGCGCGGCGTCGGTGTCGACGTAGTTGTTGTACGACATCTCCTTGCCGTACAGCTGCTCGGCCCCGGCCAGCCCGGTCTCGCCGGGCGTGCGGTACAGGGCGGCGCGCTGGTGCGGGTTCTCGCCGTACCGGAGGGTGTTCGAGCGCTCCCAGGTCGCGCCGAGGAAGTCGGGCCAGCCGGTCTCGGCGGCCGTCTCGTCGGGGGCCTGCGCACTGGCGAACCAGGACGCGACGGCCACGTCGTAGGACGCGGTGTGCGCGAACGCCAGCGCGGCCAGGCGGCGGCGCTCGTCCAGCGTGAAACCGCCCGCGCGGACGGCGTCCAGCACCGTTGCGTAGGCGGACGGGTCGACGACCACGGACACGCTCTCGTGGTTCTTCGCCGCCGCCCGCACCATCGTCGGGCCGCCGATGTCGATCTGCTCGACGCACTCGTCCGGCGTCGCGCCCGACCGCACCGTCTCGGCGAACGGGTACAGGTTCGCGACGACCAGGTCGAACGGCTCGACGGCCAGGTCGTCGAGTTGCTGGAGGTGGTCCTCCTTGCGCCGGTCGGCGAGCAGGCCCGCGTGCACCATCGGGTGCAGGGTCTTGACCCGGCCGTCCAGGCACTCGGGGAACCCGGTGAGCTTCTCCACCTTCATCACCGGGACCCCGGCGGCGGAGATCCGGCCCGCCGTGGACCCGGTCGAGACGATCTCCACGCCCGCCTCGTGCAGGCCCCGGGCCAGCTCCTCCAGCCCGGACTTGTCGTACACGCTGATCAGCGCGCGCTTAATCGCCACCCGACTCACCGGCCGAGCTCCCCTCTTGATCGGATTCCGCGGACGAATCCCTGCCGCTCGCGTCGCCGCAGGTCCTGCACTTCATCGAGACCCGCCTGCCGTGCGCGGTCCAGCCGTCGCGGGCGAGCCGCCCGACGACGTCCACGAGGAGACTGCGCTCCACCTGCTTGATCCGCTCGTGCAGGGAGTCCTCGTCGTCATGCCACCGCACGGGGACGGTCTCCTGGGCGATGACGGGACCGGTGTCCACTCCTTCGTCGACGAAGTGCACCGTACAGCCCGTCACCTTCACGCCGTACGCCAGGGCTTCCCGTACGGCGTGGGCGCCGGGGAACGCGGGCAGCAGCGCGGGATGGGTGTTGACCGTCCGGCCGCCGAACCTCGCGAGGAACAGCGGGCCGAGGATCTTCATGAACCCGGCGGACACCACGAGGTCGGGCTCGTACTTCGCGACCGTCTCGGCGAGGGCGGCGTCCCAGTCGGCGCGGGACGGGAAATCGGGCACCCGCACCGTGAAGGTCGGCAGGCCGGCGCGCTCGGCGCGCTCGGTTCCCCCGATATCGGGGCGGTCCGCCCCCACGGCCACCACGGTCGCCCCGTAGGCTGGATCCGCGCACGCGTCGAGCAGCGCTTGTAGGTTGGTCCCCGCGCCGGAGACGAGGACGACGAGCCGGGCGGACACCATGACTCCTCAGTGGACGTAGCTTGGGACACCACGCAGCCTATCGGGCGGGCTCGGCCGCGCCCGAACCCGCGTCGGCCGCGTTTCGGCGTCCGGGCACGGGACCCGCGCCGACGGACACAGGGCCAGGAGGAGACGAGACGTGAGCGAGCACCAGGGCCCACCGGCCCCGCCCGAAGACCGCCCCGGGGGGCGGCCGCTGGGAGAGCCGCCCGCGGGCCCGGACCTCACTCCCGGTAGTACGACCGGCGGGGCCCCCGGCGGTGTGCCCGGGGGGACGCCGCCGGAGCGGCACCGCACCGGGTGGCGCGCGCTGTGGCTCGGCGGCATCGCGCTGATCACCGCGTTCTTCTTCTACCCGCTCGGCCTGGTGCTCGGGATCGCCGCGCTCGTCGTCGGCATCCGCGCCCGGCGGGCGGCGCGGCGCAGCCGGGGGGCCGCGCCCGGGGCCGTCCCGGGGATCGTGCTCGGGTCGATCGGGCTGGTGTTCTCGATCCTGTCGGTGTCGCTGACCGTGTACCTGTGGTCGGAGCTGAGCGGCTACCAGAGCTGCGTCAGCGGGTCCAACACGACGACCGACAAGCAGGCGTGCCAGGACAAGTACTACCCGCGGATCGAGAAGAAGCTCGACCTGCCCTCCGGCAGCATGGACAAGTACGGCGACCTGCTCTAGCCCCCGTCCCTACTCGTCGGGGCGCTCGTCGGGCTCCTCGCGCAGGACGTAGATCGCGCCGCCCCGGTTCTCGGTGCGGCTCGGGTCCTCACGCGGCGGCGGGACGCGCTCGGGCCGCGCCTCCTCCCGCGGGGGATCCTCCGCGTCGTCCATGAGGTGGCCTTCGAGGACGACCGTGCCGTCCCTGGACGGCGGGGCGGGCGCGGGCCGCTCCTCCTCGGCGAGGTCCGGCAGCGGGTCCGGCGTCCGGCGCGGCCGCCGCCGCGGCGCGAGGACGGGATCGGCCTCCTCGAACTCCAGCGGATCATGCCCGAACGGCACCTTCGGCGGCGCGGGCTTCGGTGCAGGTTTCGGTGCGGACGCCTTCTCCGGATAGTCGCCCGGGACGGGCGCGGACAGCGGCACAGGCATCGGCATCGGCGCCGGAAGCTCCCGCATCCCCGTCCGTTTCTCGGCCTGCTTCTCGGCCTTCCTGCGCTTCCGCTTCGCGGGCGGTGCGTCGGCCGGGCGGCGCAGCACCATCCAGTTCGCCACCCACGCCGCGATCGCCGCGGAGATCCCGACCTCCAGCGCCGCGAGCAGCCCGACCTGCCAGGCGGACGGCCCGACCGTCTCCATCCGCCCGTTCCCGAGCGGGCCGCCGGACAGGGCGCTCAGCAGCGCCGCCACCGCGCCGGTCAGCGCCCCGGACACGAAGCCCCACAGCGGCGCGCCCTCCGACACCGGCGTGGGCATCGACCTGATCGTGAGGACGCCGCCGACCGCGCCCGCCGCGAACGGCGCGGCCAGCGCGAGCAGCGACAGGGCGGGCGCCGGGCCCGGCTCGGGCAGCGCCGCGAGCGGCGGGAACGCGGGCACGGCGTTCAGGAACACGCCGGTCGGGGACACGCTCGTCCCCGCGCCGACGGAGAAGCCGGGGCCGACCGCGTACGCCATCCCCCAGATCACCGCGTTCGGCAGGAAGGCCAGCTCGACCAGGACCAGCAGGACGCCGCCGACCACGCCGGGGGCGAGCATGTCGTAGAGGTGGTCGGCCTCGGACATGTGCATGGCGAGCGACACCCCGACGAGCAGCGCGCCCGAGGCGAGCAGGACGCCGAGCGACCCCGCGACGCCGATCACGAGCGAGCGCGGCCGGTCCGGCAGCAGCCGCAGCAGCGCGCCGAGCCCGGACCTGAGCCGCTGCCCGCGCGCCTGTGCCGCGACCTGCGCCGCGACGACCGCGCGGGCCGCGCCGAGCCCGCCCGCGATCACCGCGACCAGGAAGCACGCGACGAGCGCCTGCCACACCGAGGGACGCACCTCCGGGGACGCCGCCGCCAGCGCGAGCAGCCCCGCGAGCGCCGCGTACGGGACGGCCAGCGCCACCGCGACGCGCACGACCTCCGTCCGCGGCCGGTGCGGCAGCCCGGCCGCCCTGATCATCCACCCGCCGCCCCGGTAGAGGAGCGCCCCGGGCAGGACGAGGACGCCGAGCGGCAGCAGGCCGACGCGGCCGTGCCCGTAGGAGAAGCCCGCGTGGTGGGAGACGAGCCAGAAGTTGACGGCCGTCCGGAACACGCCGGGCATGCCGTGGCCGAGCGCGGTCTTCGGCGCGGCGATCCAGCCGATCAGCGTGATCGTGGTGAGGACGGCGAGCCCGATCCCGATGCACCACAGCGCGGCGACGAGCCCCGTCACGTACAGCGGCCGGGACGCGGCGGACGCCTGCCCGCGCGGCCCCTCGCGGCCCGCGCGCTCCGCGCCCGTCCCGCGCCGGGCGGCTCGTCCGGCCGCCTCCGCGCCGCCGGTGCTCCGGTCCGGAATCCGGGCGGGCGGCTCCCGCTTCGGGCGCTGCCCGGGGGTCGTGTCGGTCACCGGTCCATGCTGGCACCACGTCCGGTTCCCGGCGGGCCGCCCGCCCGGCGTGTCGCCTTTGTCATTTCGTGCGCCGCCGCCCGTCCCGGGAAAGGCCGCCGAAACGCGAAAGACGCCCGGCCGGAACGTCCCGGCTCAGGCGTCTTTCGACACGTCCCAGTACAGGTCAGCGGTTCTTCATGATCTCCCGCATCAGGACGGCGGTCTCGCTCGGGGTCTTGCCGACGCGGACGCCGACCTTCTCCAGGGCCTCCTTCTTCGCCTGCGCGGTCCCGGCGGAGCCGGACACGATCGCGCCCGCGTGGCCCATCGTCTTGCCCTCGGGCGCGGTGAACCCGGCGACGTAGCCGACGACCGGCTTCGTCACGTGCTGCTCGATGTAGGCGGCGGCGCGCTCCTCGGCGTCCCCGCCGATCTCGCCGATCATGACGATGCCGTCGGTGTCGGGGTCGTCCTGGAACGCCTGGAGGGCGTCGATGTGGGTCGTCCCGATGACGGGGTCGCCGCCGATGCCGACGCAGGTGGAGAAGCCGATGTCGCGCAGCTCGTACATCATCTGGTAGGTCAGCGTGCCCGACTTGGACACGAGCCCGATGCGGCCGGGCGTGGTGATGTCGGCCGGGATGATGCCCGCGTTCGACTTGCCGGGGGACGCGATGCCGGGACAGTTCGGCCCGATGATCCGCGTCTTGTTGCCGTTCTTCTCCGCGTACGCCCAGAAGTAGGCGGTGTCGTGCACCGGGATGCCCTCGGTGATGACGACGCACAGCGGGATCTCGGCGTCGACGGCCTCGACGACGGCGTCCTTGGTGAACTTCGGCGGGACGAACACGACGGACACGTCGGCGCCCGTCTCGGCCATGGCCTCCTTCACGGTGCCGAACACCGGGAGGGTGGCGCCGTCGAACTCGACGGTCTGCCCGGCCTTGCGGGCGTTCACGCCGCCGACGACCTGCGCGCCGGACGCGAGCATCCGGCGCCCGTGCTTGGTGCCCTCGGAGCCCGTGATGCCCTGCACGATGATCTTGCTGTTCTCGGTGAGCCAGATGGCCATTGTCATGCACCTGCCGCGAGTTCGGCGGCGCGCGAGGCCGCGTCGTCCATGGTGTCGACCTGCTGGACGCCGGGCAGCGCCGCGTCGTTGAGGATCTTGCGTCCGAGCTCGGCGTTGTTGCCGTCCAGCCGGACGACCAGCGGGCGGTTGACGGTCTCGCCGCGGTCGGCCAGCAGCTGGTACGCCGACACGATGCCGTTGGCGACCGCGTCGCAGGCCGTGATCCCGCCGAAGACGTTCACGAACACCGACTTGACGGCCGCGTCGGACAGGACGATCTCCAGCCCGTTCGCCATCACCTCGGCGGACGCGCCGCCGCCGATGTCGAGGAAGTTCGCGGGCTTCTGCCCGCCGAACTTCTCGCCTGCGTAGGCGACGACGTCCAGCGTGGACATGACGAGGCCCGCGCCGTTGCCGATGATGCCGACGCTGCCCTCGAGCTTGACGTAGTTGAGGTCCTTGGCCTTCGCCGCGGCCTCCAGGGGGTCGGCGGCGGCCTTGTCCTCGAACTTCTCGTGGTCCTGGCGGAACGCGGCGTTGTCGTCCAGGGAGACCTTGCCGTCGAGGGCCTTCACCTGGCCGTCGGCGGTGAGGATCATCGGGTTGACCTCGACCAGGGAGGCGTCCTCGTCGAGGAACACGGCCCACAGCCGCTCGATCAGCTCGGCGGCGCCGTCCAGGGCCTCCTCCGGGAGCCGCCCCTTCTCGGCGATCTCGCGGGCGGTGGCGCGGTCGACGCCGTCCAGCGGGGAGACCGGCACCATCGCGAGCCGGTCGTGCGGCACCTCCTCGATCTCCACGCCGCCCTCGACGGAGCAGATGGAGAGGAAGGTGCGGTTGGCGCGGTCGAGGAGGAAGGAGAAGTAGTACTCCTGCGCGATCGCGCTGCCCTCCTCGACCAGGACCTTGTGGACCGTGTGGCCCTTGATGTCCATGCCGAGGATCTGGTCGGCGAGGGCTTGCGCCTCGTCCGCCGAGTCGGCCAGCTTCACGCCGCCGGCCTTGCCGCGGCCCCCGGTCTTCACCTGGGCCTTGACCACGACCTTCGAGCTCCCCGCGGCGAACAGCTCCGCCGCGATGGCCCGGGCTTCCTGGGGAGTATGGGCGACCTTGCCGGTGGGCACCGGTACCCCGTACTCGGCGAAGAGTTCCTTCGCCTGATGTTCAAACAGGTCCACGAGGCGTCCTTTTTGCGGATCGACAGCCGAATGACCACAACGAGTGGGGGTTACACGGGTGTCCGTGCGGCCGGCACTCTGCGGTCCGCTCCGTCGATGCAGCCTAGTCAACCCTCTTCCGTGATGAGGCCGCCGGGTCCCGTTGTCAGCGAGTGTTACCAAACCGCGGGTGTGTCACTCCTAGGGGGAGGGCACGAGTGGCACGTGAGGAGGATGAACCGAATGACGTAGTTTGATGTACTTATTTTCGCTGCGACGATGAAGTGCGGGCGGCGGTAGCGGTAAAGGGGGGCGAACACATGGCGATGGCGGAGGAACGTGACGCGCCCGCCGCGCCCGCCGGCGCGCCCGTCCCCGCCCGGGCTGCCTCCGTCGAGGCGGCCGTTCTCGTCCCGCCGCCGGCGCGTCCGGAGCCGCCCGCGCGGCGGCGCCCCCCGGCGGGCGGACGGACCAGGCGCGCGGGCGCGCGGACGATCCGCCGCGTCACCGCCCTGCTCATCGCGGCCGCGATGGTCGCGACGGCGGGCGCCAACGTGCCGGACGGCGGCGGCTCCGGCTGGGCGAGCCCGGGGCTCGTCGGCGGGGGCGGCTGGCCGTTCACGAGCGTCCCGCTGGCGCCCGACGCGGGCGACGGCGCCTCCTACCTGCCGGACAGCTCCGTCGTCCGGCTCGCGGACGGCCGGGTCCGGCTGATGCCGACCGGCGGGGAGACCCCGATCACCGTCGACCCGTCCGACCCGAGGGTCGGTCGGGCGGTGCGGTCCGACAGCGCCTGGCTGGCGTCGGGCGGCGTCCCGACCGGCGGGCCCGGCCCGGCCACCGGGGCCGACCGGGGCTACCGCGACATGGCCGCGCGGGCGCTGCTCGACCTGCGGCTGCTGACCCGTCCGAACGGGGCGTCGCTCGCGTCCTGGTACGCCCAGTGGCGGTACTGCTGGCCGCGCGACTCGGCGTTCGCCGTCGCGGCGTTCACCGTCACCGGGCATCCGGCGGAGGCGCGGCGCGTGCTGCGGTTCCTGGCCCGCGCGCAGAACAGGAGCGGCATGTGGGCCGCCCGCTACAACCCGGACGGGACGGCCGTCGCCGACGGCCGCGCCCCGCAGCTCGACTCGCTCGGCTGGGTGCTGTGGGCGACGTGGTTCTTCAGCGTCCAGGCCCGGTCGTCCGACGCCCGGGCCTGGGACATGCCGGACGACCTGTGGCCGATGGTGCTGCGCGCAGCCGACCACCTGTCCCGGACGCTGGACGCCGAGGGCCTGCCGCCCGCCTCGTCCGACTACTGGGAGCGCGACCACCGGCGCGAGCGCGACCCGCGCCGCCCGACCCTCGGCGTCGTCGGCCCGGTGCTCGCGGGCCTGCGCTCGGCGGCCGACCTCGCGCGGGCGCGCGGCGAGTCCGCCAAGGCCGCCGAGTGGCGGCGCGCCGCGCAGCGCGTGTCGGACGCCGTGGCCAGGCAGTTCGCGCCGTACGGGTATCCGCGCTCGCCCGTCCCGCACGGCTCGATGGACACCTCGGTCACGTTCATCGCGCCGCCGTTCGCGCCCGCCGACGCGACCGTGACCGCCGCGATCGCCAAGGCGCAGGCGAAGCAGCTGCTGCCGAACGGGGGCGTGCTGCCGGGCGAGGGCTGGTCCGGCAACCCGGACGTCGCCTGGACGCCCGAGACCGCCCTGTTCGGCCTGAACGCCGCCGCGTCCGGCCGGACGGACGAGGCGGCCACCTGGCTGAGCTGGCTCTCCGCGAACCGCACGTCGCTCGGCGTCCTGCCGGAGAAGGTCGGCGCGACCGGCAGGCCCGCGGGCCCGGCGCCGCTCGGCTGGACGGCGTCGATCGTCCTGCTCGGCCTGACGGCGCTGCAGCGCCCGCTGCCCGTCCCGCCCCCGTAACCGTCGGGTCAGCCGAAGCGCTGCAGGCCGAGCTTGACGACCATGGCGCACACCACGCACAGCAGCACGACGCGCACGAACCCGGCGCCCCGGTTGATCGCCATGCGGGCGCCGAGCTGGGCACCGGCGATGTTGCAGGCGCCCATGGCCAGCCCGATCGCCCACAGCACGTGCCCCTGGACGGCGAAGACGGCGAGCGCGCCGAGGTTCGTCCCGGCGTTGATGATCTTCGCGGTGGCGGCGGCGTTCACGAAGTCCATCCCGAGCAGCGCGGTGAACGCGACGACGAGGAACGTTCCGGTGCCGGGCCCGACGAGCCCGTCGTAGAAGGCGATGAGGACGCCCGGGACGAGGACGGCCGCCGCGACCCTGCGCCGCGTCCGCAGGACGAGCCGCGGCGCCCGGCCGAGATCGGGCTTGAGCACGACGAGCGCGGCGGTCGCGAGCAGCACCACCATGATCACCGGGGTGAGCGCGGCGGACGAGATCGCGGCGGCGCACAGCGCCCCGGCCGCCGCGCAGCCCACCGCGAGCCCGCCCGCCGACAGCGCGACGGGCAGGTCCGGCTTGGCCTTGCGCGCGTAGACGACGGCGGCCGACGAGACGCCCATGATCGAGCCGAGCTTGTTCGTGGCGAGCGCGGTCACCACCGGCTGGCCGGGCGTCGCCAGCAGCAGCGCGGGGAACTGGATCAGCCCGCCGCCGCCGACCATCGCGTCCACCCAGCCCGCCGCGAGGGCGGCGGCCAGCAGCACGAGCACCTGCTCGACGTGCACGGCGGGCTCCGGGGGGTAAGGAGTAAAAGGAAGATCACTTCTTACTCTACCGGGAGGATGATCAGGCGGACCGCCACTCGTCGGCGAGCACCGCCCAGATCTCGACGTCGCGCCGGGTGCCGCCGAGCAGGTACGACTCCCGCAGCACGCCCTCGCGCGTCATCCCGAGCCGCCGCGCCACCGCCGAACTGGACGTGTTGCGCCGGTCGCAGTGCCACTCGACCCGGTGCATCCCGCGCGTCCCGAACGTCCAGTCGATCATGTGCCGGGCGGCCGTCGTGATCAGCCCGCGCCCGCGCGCCTCGGCCGCCAGCCACACGCCCAGCTCGCACACCCCCATCGCGGCGTCGAACGTGCGGAACAGCGTGCCGCCCTGGAGGACGCCGTCCATCCAGATGCCGTAGATGCGGCCCGCGTCCCTCGCCTGCTTCTCCGCGTAGGAGTCCAGGTAGGCGCGGGCGGTGGCCTCGTCGACGATCAGGTGTCCCCACGGGATGTACTCGACGATGTCGTCGCGGACCCGCGCCACGTGCTCGGCGAACTCGGCGGACTGCCACGGCTCCAGGGGGCGCAGCTCGGCGTCGTCGGCGAGCCTGTGAGCGAACATGGGGGCCTCCCGGGGGTTATGGACTGACCGTCTGCCGTATACCGTATGGCCGTTTTCAGCCGCTCCCCGTCGCGCCATCGCCGGGCGGACCCGGCATCCTGGGACGCATGACGATCAGCACGCGGGCCCTCGGCGGCGACTTCCCCACCCCCATCACCGACCGCTACTTCGAGGACTACGAGACCGGCGCGACGTACGAGTACGGGCACGTCGCCCTCACCGAGGCCGAGATCGTCGAGTTCGCCCGCCGGTTCGACCCGCAGCCCATCCACATCGACCCGGACTTCGCCGCCACCGGCCCGTTCAAGGGCATCATCGCCAGCGGCTGGCACACCGGCTCGATCATGATGCGGCTGTTCGCGGACCACTTCCTGTCGCGGGTGGCGAGCCTCGCCTCCCCCGGCGTGGACGAGCTGCGCTGGCCCGCGCCCGTCCGTCCGGGCGACACGCTGCGGCTGCGCGTCGCCGTCCTGGAGGCGCGGGCATCACGGTCGAAGCCGGACCGGGGCATCGTCCGTACCCGCGCCGAGCTGCTCAACCAGGACGACCAGACCGTCCTGCACACCCTCCCGGCGAACCTGCTCGCCCGCCGCCCCTAGAGCTCCGCTAGAGCTTTTCGATGGTGGCGTACCGCAGGACGAGCGTCCGGACGCCGTACTCGCCGCCGAAGTCGACGCTCGCCTTCTGCCCGTCGTCGTACACGGACACGACCGTGCCGAGCCCGAACGCGTCGTGGGTGACCTTGTCGCCGGGCGACAGCGACGGGACGGGACGGTTCCCCGGCGAGCGCACCCCCGGCCGCGCCGCGACCCGCGACATGGCCGACCCGGACGTCGAGGACGCCTCCCGCTCCCACTCGACCAGCGGCCTCGGCACCTCGCCGAGGAACCGGGACGGCGGGTTCACCTGCGGCGCGCCCCACGAGCTGCGCATCGCGGCCCGCGAGACGTAGAGCCGCTGGCGCGCCCGCGTGATGCCGACGTAGGCGAGCCGGCGCTCCTCTTCGAGCTCCTTGGGGTTGCTCATGGCGCGCAGGTGCGGGAAGACGCCGTCCTCCATGCCGGTGAGGAAGACGACGGGGAATTCGAGCCCCTTGGCCGTGTGCAGCGTCATCAGCGTGACGACGCCGTCGTCGGTCTGCGCGGGCTGCTCGCCGGGCGGGACGGGCCCGCCCTTCGCGCCGCCGGGGATCGAGTCGGCGTCGGCGACCAGCGCGACCTGCTCCAGGAACTCGGGCAGCCTGCCCTCGGCGGGCTCGCCGTCGAGGCGCTCCTCGAACTCGCGGGCGACGGCCTCCAGCTCCTGGAGGTTCTCGAGGCGGGTCTCGTCCTGCGGGTCCTTGGACGCCTGGAGCTCGGCGAGGTAGCCGCTGGCCTTCAGCACCTCCGCGACCAGGTCGGCGGGGGTGAGGGTCTCGGCCGCGGCGCGCAGCTCGTCCAGCAGGGCGACGAAGTCGCGGACGGCGTTGAGCGACCGGGTGGCGAGGCCGGGCACCTCGTCCGGGACGCGGAGCGCCTGCCAGAACGACATGCGCTCGCGGGACGCGTACGCCTCCACGCACGCCTCGGCGCGGTCGCCGATGCCGCGCTTCGGCACGTTCAGGATGCGGCGCAGCGAGACGGCGTCCTCGGGGTTGGCGAGGCAGCGCAGGTAGGCGAGCGCGTCGCGGATCTCCTTGCGCTCGTAGAACCGGACGCCGCCGACGACCTTGTAGGGCAGCCCGACGCGGATGAACACTTCTTCGAAGACACGGGACTGCGCGTTCGTGCGGTAGAAGACGGCGACGTCGCCCGGACGGGCCGCGCCGTCGTCGCTCAGCCGGTCGACCTCGCGGGCGACGAACGCGGCCTCGTCGTGCTCGTTGTCGGCCACATAGCCGACGATCTTGTGACCCTCGCCCTGGTCGGACCAGAGCTTCTTCGGCTTGCGGTCGGCGTTGCGCTCGATGACCGCGTTCGCGGCCGACAGGATCGTCTGCGTGGAGCGGTAGTTCTGCTCAAGCAGGATCGTCGTCGCGTCTGGGTAGTCGCGCTCGAACTCCAGGATGTTGCGGATCGTGGCGCCGCGGAACGCGTAGATCGACTGGTCGGCGTCGCCGACGACGCACAGCTCCGCCGCGCCGACCCCCTCGACCGGGGCCGTCAGCTCGCGGACCAGCTCGTACTGCGCGTGGTTGGTGTCCTGGTACTCGTCGACGAGGACGTGCCGGAACCTGCGCCGGTAGTGCTCGGCCGCCTCCGGGAAGACCTGGAGCAGGTTGACCGTGAGCATGATCAGGTCGTCGAAGTCCATGGCGCCGGCCTGCTGGAGCCGCGCCTGGTACATCTCGTACGCCTCGGCGAGCGTCTGCTCCATGTGCGTGGACGCCCGCGCCTTGAACGACTCGTAGTCGATCAGCTCGTTCTTCAGGTTCGACACCTGCGCGCTGAACGACTTCGGCGGGTACCGCTTCGGGTC
The DNA here is from genome assembly GCF_008085905.1 of Actinomadura syzygii. Classification (GTDB taxonomy): domain Bacteria; phylum Actinomycetota; class Actinomycetes; order Streptosporangiales; family Streptosporangiaceae; genus Spirillospora; species Spirillospora syzygii. The sequence continues at coordinate 285,064 of NZ_VSFF01000014.1, forward strand.
GAGGTCGAGCTCGCGGCAGACGAGCGCCATCAGCCGGTTCGCGTCGGCCTGGTCGTAGATCGAGAAGGTCGTCGGGAAGCCGAGCCGCTTGGCCTCGCGGCGCAGGATGCGCACGCACGCCGAGTGGAACGTCATCACCCACATGGCGCGCGAGCGGGGCCCGACCAGGGCGTCCACCCGCTCCTTCATCTCGGCCGCGGCCTTGTTGGTGAAGGTGATCGCGAGGATCTGGCCGGGATGGACGTCGCGCTCGCCGAGCAGGTGCGCGATGCGGTGCGTGAGTACCCGCGTCTTGCCGGAGCCCGCGCCCGCGACGATCAACAGGGGGCCGCCGGAGTGGAGGACGGCGTCGCGCTGCTGCGGGTTGAGGCCGTCGAGCAAGGGGTTGGCTTCGGTCTTCGACATCACGTGCGAGTCTACGGCGCGCCGCCGACGTTTTCGGCTTCCCGCCGATCCTCGTGCGTGGCAGGGCGTCCACCAAGGTCACCAGTCCGGATGAGGACAACCGGGTCAGGAAACCCCTTTCCCGCTTGACTCGGTCTTGTGACCAGCGGAGCGTGAATCGGGCGGAGAGGTTCGCGTCCCGCGCCGGGGACGCGACGGCCCGGAGCTTCCACGACCGGATCACCCCGGTGCCGCACGCCCTTCCGCGACCGCGTAGGGCCAGCAGGGGTCCACGCACGGTGATGGGAAAGGTGGAGTCGATGACGGTCCACCAGGAGCAGTCCCACCTATCGCAAGGCCGTCCGGCACGGGGAACGGAGGTCCCCGATACGCACGCCGGACGGCTCGCGCCGCGGTTCCGAGTCGAAGGGGCGGCCGAGGCCGCCACCCGTCCGGTCGAGCGGCCGGTGCCGATCCCGGTGCCGACCCCGACCGGGCACAGGTTCCTCATCTACAAGCAGGACCCGTCCGTGACAGAGCTGGGCGTCCGGCCGGTGTTCGTCCCGACGGTCGTGCTGAACGGCCCGGCGGACGCCCGCGTCCAGACCGACCTGTCCGGGGTCACGCCGGTCGCCCGCAACGCCGGGGGCGACTTCATCTTCACGCCCAACACGCCGCAGTTCGACTGCGCGCACACGTTCGCGGTCGTCCGGCAGACCCTGGCGATGTACGAGCGGCACAACGGCGGCAACCCGATCCCGTTCGCGTGGAACGTCGGCGGCAACACCGACCGCATCACGGTCTTCCCCCACGCGGGGACGGGCGCGAACGCGTTCTACACCAGGACGTCCAAGGCGCTGAAGTTCCTCTTCTTCACGCCGCAGGGCCAGCCGCCCGCGAACGTGGTGTTCACGTGCCGGTCGCTGGACATCGTGTCCCACGAGACGGGCCACGCCGTCCTGGACGGGCTCAAGCCCGGCTGGCTGTCGGCGGGCAACCCGCCGCAGACGGGCGGCCTGCACGAGTCGTTCGGCGACCTGACCGCGATCTTCCTGACGCTGGCGCAGCCGGACCAGGCGGAGGCGTTCGTCGCGCTCACCAAGGCCAACCTGCACGACAAGTCGTTCCTGCCCGCGCTCGCCGAGGAGTTCGGGAAGGCGCTCGGCATGCCGACCGGCCTCCGCAACGCCGACAACGACCTCACGCTGAGCCAGGTGAGCAACGAGGTCCACGCGATCTCGCAGGTGTTCACCGGCGCGGTGTACGACGTGCTGGCCGACGTCTACGCGTTCGAGCTCGGGCGCAGGCGGCGCACCGAGGACCCGACGATCGTGCTGATCGACGTCGCGGCGCGGCTGTGCCGGCTGCTGTTCGACGCGATCGTCGCGTCCCCGGCGACCGGCGCCAGGTACGTGGACGTCGCGAACAAGATGCTCCAGGTCTCGGCGGGCCGCGGCGACCCCGCGATCTACCGGACGTTCATCCGCAACCGGTTCGCCGTCCGCGAGATCACGACGGCGGCGACCCCGCTGACCGACCTGATGAGCGGGGTGATGCGGATGACCGACGCCGAGTACACCGGCGACGGGCAGGACGTCACCGAGGTCGAGGCGCACGACGAGCTGTCCGCGAGCCTGCGCGCCGAGCAGGACAGGTCGCGCTGCTGCGGCACGATGCAGATGCCCGAGTACCAGGTCGTCGCGCCGGAGCGGCTGGCCAAGCGGGGCCCGCTGGAGGACGATGACATCCTCCGGGACGATCTCGACGAGCTGCGCCGCGCGTTCAAGTAGCGCAGAGGTCGAGGCGGTGGGAAGGCGGACGGCATGCGCGTGAAGGTGGAGAGCACCGGCGGTTTCACCGGCCGGGACACCGTCGTCGCGCAGTACGACACCGCCGACCTTCCCGCCGCGCGGGCCGGGCGCGTCCGCGCGGCGGTGGACGCGCTCGCCGCCGCACGCGAACGCGGCGACGAGGGCGAGATCGGCGCGGACCTCCCCGCCTACCGGATCACCGTCTCCGACGCCGAGAAGGCCGGGGAACCCCGCGTCTACGAGGTGCGGGGCGACCCGACCGCGGGCCCGCCGTCCGTCCTGGGCGACCTCCTGCCGGGGCCGGACGGCTGACCGACTCGCCCTTCAGCGCGTCTTGCGGTGCTCGAACGCGGACTCGGCGGCGGCGTGGACGGTCGCGAGGTCCGCCCCCGTCGCGGCCATCGACGCGGCCGCCACCGCGCCCTCGACCAGCGGCGCGTCGGCGAGCAGGAGGTCGTCGCGCTCGGCGTCCTCGATCAGCGTCCGGGCGGTGAGGACGGAGCTGCCGAGGTCCGCGAGCAGGACGACGCCGTCGCCGCCGTCCGCCGCCGCGACGGCGGCCTCGGCCAGGTCGATGCTGGTGCCGAGCCCGCCCTCGGAGTCGCCTCCGGCGGGCTCGACGACGGCCTGCCCGACGCCCATCGCGCGGGCCACCTCAGCGACGCCGTCCGCGAGCGTGCGGCTGTGCGAGATGATCACTATTCCGACCACGGTCAGCCCTCCCCGGTGACGTCCGCGAGGGCGCCCAGGATCAGGGCCGTGGACGCCGCGCCGGGGTCCAGGTGCCCGACGCTGCGCGCCCCGAGGTAGCTCGCCCGCCCCTTCCGCGCCTGCATCGGGACGGTCTCCTCCGCCCCCTTCGCCGCCGCCTCGGCGGCGGCCCGCACGCATCCGGCGAGGTCGGAGCCGTCCGCGAGCGCCGCGTCGTAGGCGTCGGCGGCCGGGCCGAGCGCGTCGACCATCGTCTTGTCGCCCCGCTCGGCCTTGCCCAGTTCCCGGACGCCGTCGAGCGCGGCGCGGAGCGCGGCCCCGAGGGCGGCGGCGTCGACCTCCCCGGCGTCGCCGAGGGCCTTGCCCGCGCGGCGGAGCGCCGTCCCGTACAGCGGGCCGGACGCGCCGCCCGTCTTCGACACGATCGCCCGACCCGCCGCGATCAGCACCTTCCCCGGCGGGACGTCGCCGCCGGGGAGCGCTCCAACGGCGGCGCGGAAGCCGCGGTCGAGATTGTGGCCGTGGTCGCCGTCGCCGATGTCGGCGTCCAGGCGGGAGAGGCGGCCGGCGTCGGCGGTGACCAGCTCGGCGGCGTGCCTGATCCAGTCCGCGAGGTCGGCGCTCCTCATCGCCCCCACCGGAGCCCGGGGGTCTCGACGGGCGCGTCCCAGAGCCGGACCAGCTCGGGCGTCGCACGGCACACGCTGATCATGCAGCCCGCCATCTCCAGGCTCGTGACGTACGGCCCGACCAGCGGCCGGACGACGGTCGCGCCGTGCCCGGCGAGCCACTCGGCGGCGGCCGCGTAGGCGACGTACTGCTCGATCAGCGGCGTCCCGCCCATGCCGTTCACGAGCACGAACACCTCGGAGCCGGACAGCGGCATGTCCGCGTCGATCGCGGTCAGCGCGGCGTCCACGATCTCCGTCGCGGTGCCGATCTTGACCCGCTCGCGGCCCGGCTCGCCGTGGATGCCGATGCCGAGTTCCATCTCGTCCTCGGCCAGCTCGAACGTCGGCGTCCCGGCGGCCGGGACGGTGACGGACGACAGCGCCACCCCGAACGACCGGCTGCGCTCGTTCACCTCGCGCGCCACGGCGGCGACGGCGTCGAGCGCCGCGCCCTCCTCGGCCAGCGCGCCCGCGATCTTCTCGACGAAGAGGGTGGCGCCGGTGCCCCGGCGCCCGGCGGTGAACGTGCTGTCCTCGACGGCGACGTCGTCGTCGACGAGCACGGACGTGACCTCGATGTCCTCGTCCTCGGCCAGCTCGGCGGCGAGCTGGAAGTTCATGACGTCGCCGGTGTAGTTCTTGACGATCAGGAGCACGCCCGCGCCGCCGTTCACCGCCATCGTCGCGGCGATGATCTGGTCCGGCACCGGGGACGTGAACACCTCGCCGCAGCAGGCGGCGTCCAGCATGCCGTGGCCGACGAACCCGGCGTGCAGCGGCTCGTGCCCGGACCCGCCGCCCGACACCAGGCCGACCTTCCCGGCGCGCGGCGCGTCCCCGCGCACGACCGTCCCGCTCGCCGGATCGACGCGCAGCGAGGGATGCGCGGCGGCGAGGCCGCGCAGCGCGTCGGAGACCACGTCCGCCGGGGCGTTGATGAGTTTGCGCATGTCTCAGCTCTACCCTGGCTAACGCCCGCATCCCAGACCTAATCCCCGATCTTCCTACGAATCCCCAGATAGTGCGCACATCGCCGGGGGCAGCACCGGGTGGCCGGGGGGCCGGTCACGCAAACTGTTCACAGACTTTATCGTTGAAGCCGTGACCACTGTTCTGGACGACGGCGAGCTGCGGCGGATCCTGGTAGTGATGGCACACCCCGACGACGTCGACTTCGGCGCGGCGGGCACGGTCGCGGGCTGGACGGACCGGGGGATCGAGGTCGTGTACCTCATGGTCACCGACGGCGACGCGGGCGGCTTCGACGACGGGATCACCCGCGCCGAGATGGCGGCGCTGCGCCGGGACGAGCAGCGCGCGGCGGCCAAGTGCGTCGGGGTCGGCGACGTCCGCTGGCTCGGCTACCCCGACGGCAGGGTCGAGGTCACGCTCGACCTGCGGCGCGACATCACCCGCGAGATCCGCCGGGTGCGGCCCGACCGGGTCCTGATGCCGAGCCCGGAGCGCAACTACGAGCGGATCTACCCGAGCCACCCCGACCACCGGGCGGTGGGCTCGGCCGCGCTCGACGCCGTCTACCCGGACGCGCGCAACCCGTACGCGTTCCCGGAACTCCTCGCCGACGAGGGCCTCGAAGCCTGGACGGCCCGCGAGGTCTGGCTGAGCGGCGGCCCGTCGGTGAACCACTACGTCGACATCACCGCGCACTTCGACCGGAAGCTGAACGCGCTGCGCGCCCACGCCAGCCAGACCGCCCACATGGGCGACGGCCTGCCGGCCATGCTGCGCGGCTGGCTGTCCGCGAACGCCGCCGCCGCGGGCCTTTCCGAAGGACGCCTCGCCGAGGCATTCCAGGTCGTCGACACCGCTTGACGAAACCGCGTGAAGATTACGCATGAAACGGCTTGAACCAGTATTGAGACCTCACGGTCCAAATACATTCCCTCACATGCCGTAATCGACCTCAGTCCGGGCATGTGGCCTCCTGTGACAGGACACGGGGGGTTGTCATGCCGCATGAGATCGAGGCCACCGCCACGTCCAGGGCCGCGCCCGACGTGATCTTCAAGCACCTCTGCGTGGCGGAGAGCTGGGACGAGTGGGGCGGGTTCTGGGTGCGGGCCGCGCGGCGGGAGGCGGCGGGCGCGGACCATCCGAACGGGGTCGGGGCGGTCCGGCGGGTCCGGCCGCGCCGCGAGGAGGTCGTCGCCTGGGACCCGCCCCGCCACTACGGCTACGTCGTGCTGACCGGGCCGCCGCCGCGCGGGCTCCGCGCGGACGTGACCCTCGAACCGCACGCCGCCGGGACGACGCTGATCCGCTGGCGCGGCGCGTTCGAGGGGTTCCCGGGCACCGGGCCGTTCACGCGGGCGGTGCTGCGGCGCAGGCTCCGCGCGTACGCGCGGAGGGTCGCGCTGCACGCCGAGCGCTGCGAACCGGGCTGCCCGGCCCGCCTTCCGGGCGCGCTCTGATCCGTCTTCCGGGCGCGGGCCGACGCGCCCTCCGGACGCGCGCCGACGCGCGTCCGGCAGCACCCCTCACCGGGGAAGTCGCACGAATTCGGGGGGATCGATGCGACGTCGCATCATCGTGCTCGCCGTCGCGGCGGGCGCCACGGCACTGGGCGTCACCGCCCACCGGGTCGTCACGCACGAGCCGCGGCGGGAGGGCGTCGTCGCGGGCGCGACGGAGTCGGCCCGAGCGGCGGCCAAGCGCGGGGCGGCCATGGCGAACGCGCGCCCGTTCGACCCGGCGGGGCTGCGGCAGAGCGTCCGCGCGTATGTTCAGGGACGTCCGGGCAAGGCCGGGGTCATGGCCACCGACCTGCGCACCGGGCTGTCCTTCGGGGAGAACGAGAAGGGCGACTTCGTCACGGCGAGCGTCATGAAGGTCGACATTCTCGCGAGCCTCGTCCTGCAACGGCAGGGCGGGCAGCGGAACCTGTCGGGCGACCAGCGCGCGCTGGCAGGGCACATGATCCGCGAGAGCGACAATTCGGCGGCGGACGCGCTGTACTCCGCCGCCGGGGGCAGCGACGGCGTGCGGAGGGCGAACCAGCGGCTCGGGCTGCGCGACACGACGCCGTTCGCCGGGTCGTGGGGGTCATCGCTGACCAGCCCGTCCGACCAGGTGCTGCTGCTGCGGACCCTGGTGTCGGAGACGAGCCCGATCGGCGCGCCCGGCCGCGGCTACATCCTCGGCCTGATGGGCTCGGTGCTGCGCGAGCAGGCGTGGGGGGTCAGCGCGGCGGCGCGCCCCGGGGAGCGGGTGGCGCTGAAGAACGGCTGGACGCCCGTCTACCACCAGGGGCACGGCTGGGCGGTGAACAGCGTGGGCCGCATCACCGGCCCTGACCACGACTTCCTCGTCGCCGTGTGCAGCGGCGACAGCCCGACGATGGGGGCGGGCGTCGCGACGGTCGAGCACATGGCGGCCATGGTCGTTGGAACGCTCCGCACCGCACGGCCGTGATCGCCCACGGCCGTGGTCGGGGCCGCGGACCGGGGCGGCGGGCCGGCCGCCCAGCGGGCCCGGCCGTCAGGAGTGCAGCTTGCGGGTGAGCTTCTTGCCCTCGGTGGCGGCCACGGCGACGCAGGTCACCTCGCGGTCACCGGCCCGCCACGAGTCGGCGGTCGGGTAGTAGTAGGACGTCGCGAGCCCGTTGCGCGCCGGGTCGCGGTTGATCCGGGGCGCCATCAGCCGCTTGCACTGGGCCGAGGCGACCGTGGCCATCGTCTTGTCGGTGGGCATGCCGCCGTCGGGAAGCTTGAAGACGGCCATCACCTCGCCGTCGTGCGGCCCGTCGCACGGCACGACCTTCACGCTCTCCACCTCGACCGGCTCGCCCGTCGCGGTGGTGTTCGACGAGCCCTGGTCGTCGTTGATGCAGTCGCCCGCCTTCATCTTCTTCGCGTCGACCGTCTTCGGCTTCGTCGCGGACGTGGTGGGCGACTTCCCGCCGGTCGTGGACGAGTCGTCCCCGCGCAGCGCGTAGATCGCGATGCCGCCGACGAGCCACAGGCACGACAGGACGATGCCCGCGATCGCGAGCCCGCGCCCCTTCGCACCGGTCCGCGAGATGTTCCGCAGCGCGACGAACCCGAGGACGAGGCCGACGATGCCGAAGCAGCCGAGGAGTCCGGTCACGAACGCGGCGATCGCGAGCCCGCTGGTCTTCTCACTGGCCGGGGCGCCGTGCGACGGCGGCGGCGGTCCGTAGCCGGACCCGCCGCCGGGGCCGCCCGGCATGGGAGGCGGCGGCGGGGGCGGCGGAGCCCCGTAGGGCGACTGCTTGCTCAGGTCCGGCTGGCCGGGTATCGGCGGCGGATTGTTACCGGGCGGTGGATACGTCATGAAGAGGGACTGTTGCACACCCCGGCGCGCTCAACGATCATCATGGCCAGAATCGAATATGACGATTTGCTCACACTTGTCCAAATCCAGGTTTACCAGCCGGGATACGGTGGGCATTACTTCGTGTTGGCCTCGGACGAGTCGATCTCAGACCAGACGGCGGGCCGCGGCCCACCGCGACAGCTCGTGCCGGTTCGAGAGTTGCAGCTTCCGCAGCACGCTGCTGACGTGCGTCTCGACCGTCTTCACCGAGATGAACAGCTCCTTCGCGATCTCCTTGTAGGCGTAGCCGCGGGCGATCAGGCGCAGCACGTCCCGCTCCCGCTGGGTGATCTGGTCCAGCTCGGGATCGACGGCCGGGACGTCGGTCGCGGCGAACGCGTCCAGCACGAAGCCCGCGAGCCGCGGCGAGAAGACCGCGTCGCCGTCGGCGACCCGTCCGATCGCGTCGGTCAGCTCGGGCCCGGAGATCGTCTTCGTGACGTAGCCGCGGGCGCCGCCCCGGACGACGCCGATCACGTCCTCGGCCGCGTCCGACACCGACAGCGCCAGGAACTTCGACGGGACGGACCCGTGCAGCCGCCGCAGCACCTCGATCCCCCCGCCGCCCGGCAGGTGGACGTCGAGCAGCACCACGTCCGGCCGCGCCGCCTTGATCACCGACACGGCCTCGTCGACGTCGCCCGCCTCCCCGACGATCTCGACGCCACCGCCCAGCTCGGCCTTGACGCCCGTCCGGAACATCTGGTGGTCGTCCACCAGCACGACCTTCTTCAACGCCTCACTACTCATACTGTGCTCCTTCGAGGGGGGACGACCCCCCACGCCCCCCGAGTCGCTCCGCTCACGATTTCTTGATCTCCAAACGCACTTCCGTGCCCTCGCCCGGCGCGGTGCGGACGGTGGCCTTGCCGCCGTTGCGCTCCATACGTCCGATGATGGACCCCCGGACGCCCATCCGGTCGTCCGGGACCTGGTCCAGGTCGAACCCCTTGCCCCGGTCCCGGACGAAGATCGCGATCTCGTCGCCCTCGACCTCGGCGTACACCGACACCGACGGCGCCTCCGCGTACTTCGCGGCGTTCACCATCGCCTCCCGCGCGGCCTGCAGCGCGGCGCCGAGCCGCTCGTCCAGCGCGGTGTCGCCGACGCAGACGATCTCGATCGGGACGCCGTGGTCGTCCTCCACCTCCCCCGCGACCTCCCTGATCGCGGCGGCGAACGTCTGGTCGGGGTCGGCGCGCGGCTGGTAGAGCCAGGTCCGCAGCGTCCGCTCCTGGGACCGGGCGAGCCGCTGCACCTCCCGCGTGTCGTGCGCGTTCCGCTGGATGAGGGTCAGCGTGTGCAGCACCGAGTCGTGGATGTGCGCGGCCAGCTCGGCGCGCTCCTGGGAGCGGATGCGCTCGTGCCGCTCGGCGTCCAGGTCCTGCCAGAGCCGCACCACCCACGGCGTCACGATCACCGCCACCCCGGTGAGGATGATCAGCATCGCGATGACGACCGAGCGGGCCTGCGCGGCCTCCACCTTCTGCGCCACGAAGCCGCCGATGCCGCCGACGACGAGCAGCAGCCCGAGCAGGCTGCGCAGCCACCGCTGGCGGAGCGGGAGCGTCCAGCGCTGCCGCTGGTCGCGGTCGGCCTGCTGCCAGAGGATCGCGGCGCCGACGCCGCCGACCGCGAACGGCCACAGCGCGAACTGGAGGAGCCCGCCGCCCGCGCCCCACGGCAGTGCGACCAGGCCGAGCATGACGGCGCTGTAGGCGAGGAGCTGGCCCCAGTCGCGTCCGGTGCGCCGTCCGGCCTCCCGCTCCGGCCGCTCCGCCTTCGGGACGAGCAGCCAGAACGCGGCGTAGGCGGCGAACCCGAGCCCGCTCGCCATGGTGAGCAGCACGAACGCGACGCGGACGATCAGCACGTCCACGCCGAGGTGCCCGGCGAGGCCGCGGGCCACTCCCGCGACGAGCTTGCCCTCCGCGGCCCGCTCCAGCCGCCGCGGCGGGTCGGACGGCCCGGCCACCGGCGCGGCGGGCGCGGGCGGGGGCGCCGCCGACGCTCCGCCCGGCCGTCCGGCCGCCTCCTCGCTCATCGCCGTCCTTCCCGAGGTTCTCCCACGTCACCGATCGTCACACGGCCGCCGTTGATCCGCATCAGGGGCGGACCCCCGGCTTGACTCAGGGTCGGATCAGGGACCTCCCGGATACCCCGCCCCCGGCCCGGCACGCCACCATTGACGGCATGGACACCGGACAGGCCGGAACAGAAACGGGCGCCACCGCCGCGGGCGGCGGACACGCCACCACCTACGACCGACTGGCACGCGACGCCGACCGCCGCGTGCTGGCGGGGGTGTGCACCGGACTCGGCCGGTACTCCGGCATCGACCCCGTCGTCTTCCGCGTGGGGTTCGCGGTCCTCGTCCTCGCGCACGGGCAGGGCGTCCTTCTCTACGTCGCGGCGGTGCTGCTGATGCCGGGGAAGCCGGGCGAGTCGTCGCTCGCGGAGCAGTTCTTCAAGCGCTGGTTCGACGCGCAGGCCGTCCTCTCGATCCTCGGCGCGCTGCTGTGCGCGGGCGTCGTGTTCAGCGTGTTCGGCGGGCTGTCCACGGACGCGATCGCCGTCCTGGTGGTGTGCGGGCTGGTGCTGCTGGTGGCGCGCTCGCGCGGCGTCGACCTGGTGGCGACCGCGCGGTCGGTGCCGGAGCGGCTCACCGGGCATCCGCCGGAGCCGGCCACCTGGGGGACGCGCTCGGAGTCCGTCACGGTCGGCGGCGTCTCCCTCTACAAGGACGGGTTCGAGGACGAGCCGCCCGCGGACACGCCGCCCGGCGTCCTCCCCGAGGGGATGATCGACCTGGCCGCGTACGGGACGGCGCAGGCCGAGGCCCAGGCGCGCGCCGACGCGGAGCCTTCCGCGGGGTGCGTCCCTGAGAAGCGGCGGCGGGGCGAGCGGGGCACCCCGCCGGCCACCGCGATCGCGCTGCTCGCCGCGATGGCCGCCGGGGCCGCGATGATCCCGGTCGCCGACCGGTACCCGGCCCCGGACTCCTGGCTGATCGTCATGGCGCCCGCGCTCGCCGTCGTCGGGTTCGGGCTCGTCGTCGGCGGCTGGGTCCGGACCCGCGGCCTCGCCACCGCCGGGACGGTCCTCACCCTCGCGCTGCTGTCCACCTCGGTCGCGGGCGAGGCGCCGAAGAACGCCGAGTACGGCGAGGTCGAGTGGCGGCCGACCGACGTCGCGCAGACGAACCAGGTGTACCGGGTCGGCGTAGGGCAGGGCGAGCTGAACCTCACCGAGCTGCCGATGGCCGCCGGGGAGCGGGTCTCGATCGACGCCCGGGTGGCGCTCGGCGGGCTGCGGGTGACGGTGCCGCCGACCGCGCGCGTTCTGCTGGACGCCCGGATCTCGCTCGGCGACCTGCGGATCGGGCAGCGGACGACGAGCGGGCCGTACGCCAAGGCCGTCCAGACGCTGGAGCCGGAGGTCAGGGGGACCGGCGAGCCGCCGGTGATCGTCCTGCGGATCCGCGGGAAGGTCGGGGACGTGGACGTGCGCCGTGGCTGACCCCCGCGAGCCTGATCCCCGTGAGCCTGATCCCCGCGAGCCCGAACGCCGTGAGCCCGCGCGCGGCGGGCGCCGCCGGTTCGACCCGGCCGGGCCCGTCACCGGGCTGTTCTTCCTCGCCCTCGCGGGCGTGTTCCTCGCCGACGGCCTCTCCGACCGGAGCCCGCTCGACGCGACGGTCCTGGTCCCGGTGGTGCTGATCGGGCTCGGCCTGGTCGGGACGGTCCGCGTGCTGACCCGCGGGCGCCGCCGCGACCTCCGCTGACGTCTCCCGCGGGCCGCCCGATCGCGCCGCGTCGACGCCGAGTAGCCTGGCCCCGACGGCAAGTGACCGGCCGGAACGAGGTGTGATGTCAGGTCAGCCCGGCGCGGCGGAGGCGGAGGGCGCCGAGGTGCTGCCCGGCTCCCGGTCCGCGCTCGACCCGGGACGCGCGATCAAGCCGGGGCGGCACGGGCTGCCCCCCGAGACCGTCGCCGGGATCCAGCGCGAGCGGCTCATCGACGCCTTCGTCGAGGTCGTGTCCGAGCGCGGGTTCGGGCACACGACGATCAGCCGGGTCACCGAGGCGGCGGGCGTCACCAAGAAGACGTTCTACGCCCACTTCGCCGACCTGGACGAATGCTTCCTCGCCGCCTACGAGCGCGGCATGGGCATCCTGCTGCGCCGCATGACGGAGGCGTACGAGGCGGCGCCGACCTGGCCGGACGGCGTGCACGCGGCCCTGCGCACCATGCTCGCCCTCCTCGCCCGGGAGCCGAGGTTCGCGCGGGCGTCGCTGGTCGAGGTGAACGCGGCGGGCCCGCAGGTCAGGCAGGCGCGCATCGACAACCTCGCCCGCTTCCGCACGTTCTTCTCCCCGCCCTGCCCGGCGCCCCGCCCGGTTCCCGGCGAGTGCGGCGGGTCGTCCGCCCCGAAGGAGCAGGTCCCGGTGGCGGTGGTGGACGCGATCGTCGGCGGCGTCTACAGCGCGATCCACGTCCAGATGGAGACGGGCGAGGCGGCGGAGCTGCCGTCGCTGCTGCCGTCCCTCACCTACTTCGCGCTGCTGCCCGTCATCGGGCGGGAGGCGGCGTCCCCCTACCTGGCGGACGACCGCTGATCCGGCACGGCCGGGGGCGTCCCGCCCGCGTGCAGGCTGACCGCGAACGCCGGGCCGGGGTTCGTCAGCGTGTGCGGGCCCCCGTGCACCCGGACCCGGTTGGCCCGTAACGGCCGCTCGGTGACGCCGCACTCCGCGATCGTCACCTCCGCCAGCTCGCCCGCGATCAGCGTGCCGACCTGGGCGTGGACGGTCGCGCCCGAACCGGGCGGCCAGGTCGTGAGCCAGGTCGAGTCGTCCAGCGGGACGTGCACCGGGCCCGCGGCGTCGAAGCGGACGAGCCGCCACCACGGCCCGGGGCGTCCGGCGAGGTCGCTGACGCGGACGGCGAGCTGCCCGACGGTGGGCGGGCGGACGGCGATGACGCGGCCGTGCGGATCGTCCTGGCCGCGCATGGTGAGATCGGGAACCATCGGAGGTCCTTCGTGTACGGATGTCGGCTGGAAGGCGAGAGCGGGTTCAGCGACAACACGAAGGACACAGCGCGCTGGCCACGCGGCCCAGGGCCACGGGGCTCTCGAGGAGATTGCGCGCGAACATGCGTACAAGGAGACACGCGGTCACCGAACCTTGTCAAGCCGATCACCGCGCGTCCATCCGGAAGCCGCCCCGCGCGCGGACCATGCGTCCGGTAGCGGATCAAGGAACACCCTGATCAAGGGGCTGACGAAGGGGCGGGGACCGATGGACCGTCGAACTGACCGGGAATTCGATCGGCGTGGCGTGCTGCGCGGCGGGCTCGTCACGACCGGCGGGGCGGCGCTCGCCCTGCTGACCGGCGGACCGGCGGCGGCGCTGGCGGGCGGCCGCACGGCCCCCGCGCTGCTGCGCGGCGGGCGCCCGCGCCTCACGCACGGCGTGCAGAGCGGCGAGGTCACGGCGCGCGAGGCGGTCGTGTGGGCGCGGTCGGACCGTCCGGCGCGGATGCTGGTGGAGGTGGGCCGCCGTCCCGACCTCCGCGACGCGCGGACGCTGCCGGGGCCCGTCCTCACCCCGGACACGGACCTCACCGGCAAGGCGTTCCTGCGCGGCCTGCCGTCCGGAGAGGAACTGCACTACCGGGTGCGGCTGGCGGACCTCGACCGCGGCCTCGCGTCCGAGCCGGTGGCCGGACGCCTGCGCACCGCGTCGAATCAAGCCCGCGACGTCCGCTTCGTATGGTCGGGCGACCTGGCCGGGCAGGGCTGGGGCATCAATCCCGAGTTCGGCGGCTACCGCATCTTCAAGGCGATGTCCGGTGTCGACCCCGACTTCTTCCTGTGCAGCGGAGACCTCGTCTACTCGGACGGCCCGCTGACAGAAACGGTGAAGCTCCCGGACGGGCGTACCTGGCGCAACATCGTCACCGCCGAGAAATCGGCCGTCGCGCAGACTCTCGCCGAATACCGCGGCCAGTTCCGCTACAACCTGGAGGACGCCAACCTCAGGGCGTTCAACGCGCACGTCCCGATGCTCTACCAGTGGGACGACCACGAGACCCTCAACAACTGGTACCCCGGCGAGATCCTCGACCTCCCGCAGTACACCGAAAAGCGCGTGGACGTCCTCGCCGCCCGCGCCCGCCGCGCGATGTTCGAGTACACGCCGACCGCCGTACGCGCGGCACGCGGCGGACGCCTCTACCGCAAGGTCTCCTACGGCCCGCTGCTGGACGTCTTCATGCTCGACATGCGCACCTACAAGTCGCCCAACGACGCGGACACGTCCCCCACCCAGCGGGACGGTCTGCTCGGCCGGGAGCAGTCCGCCTGGCTCAAGCGCGAGCTGCGGAACTCCCGCGCCACCTGGAAGGTGATCGCGGCCGATCTGCCCATCGGCCTGGTCGTCCCGGACGGCACCGCGCAGGAGGCGGCGGCGCAGGGCGACGACGGCGTCCCGCTCGGCCGCGAGCGCGAGATCGCGGACCTGCTGTCGTACGCGCGGCAGCACCGCGTCCGCAACATGGTGTGGCTGACTGCGGACGTCCACTACACGGCCGCGCATTACTACGACCCGGCCAAGGCTTCTTTCAAGGATTTCGATCCGTTCTGGGAATTCGTGTCGGGCCCCCTGAACGCGGGCGCGTTCGGTCCCAACAAGCTCGATGGGACGTTCGGTCCGGTGGCGAAGTTCGTCCAGGCGCCGCCGCACGCGAACACGTCCCCCGCCGAAGGCTTCCAGTTCTTCGGCGAGGTCGAGATCGACGGGGACGCGGCGACGCTGACCGTCCGGCTGCGTGACCTGGACGGTCACGCCCTGCACACCGAGACGCTCACCCCCCGCCGCTGACCCCTCAGCGGTTGAGGATCAGGAACGCGATCCAGGTGAGAACGAGGGTCACCGCGAGTGATCCCAGACATCCCAGCCGGGACGAGAAGAACACCATGCGGTGGCCCATACCCCCCGAAAATCCCGGTGTCGGCCGATCATGAACGGGCCATGACCCCCGCCTTACCCAGCGGGAACGGTGGACCAGCAAACGAGTACGTTTTCCGGCGAAACCCGGAATACCTTGACGTGCGGCCATTACCGTCTGTTGAGAGTCGCCCACGGAACGGGGCGGACAAGGCGGAACGCTCCAGGAGGAGCAATGACCCCCGAAAACGGTACAGAAACGACAGAAGCCGCCCATATGGATGAGGTGGACGTGAATCCCGCCGTCCACCGCGCGACCGAGCCCGACGAGGAACAGGTCCTCACCGAGCTGTACGGCGCCCCGGACGCCGACGGCGTCTTCCGCGGCGCGGGCGCCGACGAGGACGACGAGTCCGGCGCGGAGGACGCCGAATGAGCGCCGCCGGGATGATCAAGGAGGCCCGCAAGTCGCTCGGCCTGTCCGGCCGCCCCAACAAGATCACAAAGGAGTACGCGGACAGGCACGGGTCCGAGTTCGCCTCGGCGTCCTGGTGCGACATGGCCATCACCTACTGGGCGCGGCACAGCGGCAACGCGACCGCCGTCCTGCTCGGCGGCGACCGCGCCTACACGGTCTGGCACGCCGAGGACTTCAAGAAGGCCGGACGCTGGCACGCGGGCACGACGGCCGGCGTCAACAGGGCCAAGCCGGGCGACATCGTGTTCTTCGACTGGGGCGCGACCGACCGCATCTCCGCGATCGACCACGTCGGCGTGGTCGAGAAGGTCCTCGGCGGCGGGCGGCTCCAGACGATCGAGGCCAACACCGACGACGCGGTCAAGCGGCGCGTCCGCGCGGCCGGGGTCATCGCGGGGTACGGGCGTCCGGCCTACGGACCGTCCGCGCCGCCGAAGCCGACGTTCTGGGACGTCCAGTCCACCGTCGCGCTGCGGCGCGTCCGGGTCCCGTGGGGGTCGCCGGTCCTGCGCGAGGGGTCCAGCGGGGGCCGCGTGAAATGGCTCCAGGACGCGCTCAACGGCCTCGGTTCCAGCCTGAACGTGGACGGCGAGTTCGGCCGCGACACCAAGGACACGGTCGTCGACTTCCAGAAGGACCACCGCGACGAGAACGGCGACAAGCTCTCGGCGGACGGCGACTACGGCGACCACACGGCCCGCGCGCTGTTCCTCGCGCACGGAGGAGCACCCAAGGACGCCGTCTGACCTGGTGGTTCTCCGGCGCGTGCGGAAGCCTCCAGCACTTGGGCACACCTCGGTAAATAAGCGGGCCGAGGACTAGTACAGAATTCAACCCCGGCATAGGTTCGTATGGTCGCCTTCCGTGGAGGTGGCCTCGATGACTTGGCCGGACCAGCGTGCCCCTCCCCAGGGGCGTCTCTCCGTGAAACGGACTCTGTCCACCCCGAGACGTCCCTGGGAGAAACGCATGCCACGTATCCGTGTCGAGGTCGACGGCGCGACGTACGAGGACGACGTCGAGCCTCGCCTCCTACTGGTCCACTATCTGCGTGAACGGCTGGGCAAGGTCGGTACCCCGGTCGGGTGCGACACCAGCAACTGCGGAGCCTGCACCGTCCTGCTGGACGGCGAGAGCGTGAAGAGCTGCTCCGTGCTCGCCGTCCAGGCCGACGGCGCCGACGTCACCACCGTCGAGGGCCTCGGCGTCGGCGGGACCACGCACCCGATGCAGCGCGCCTTCCACGAGGAGCACGCGCTCCAGTGCGGCTACTGCACGCCCGGCATGATCATGGCATCGCTGGATCTGCTGCGGGAGAACCCCGACCCGTCCGACGACGAGGTCAGGGAGGGGCTCGAAGGCAACCTCTGCCGGTGCACCGGCTACCAGAACATCGTCAAGGCCGTCCGGCGCGCCGCCAAAGATATGCGCGAACCGGCCGAGCGGGAGGTGACGCCGTGACGGTTCAGGAAGGCAGGGCGGAGGTCGGGTCTCCGCGCAAACGGTCGGAGGACGCCCGGCTCATCACCGGCCAGACGCGCTGGACCGACAACCTCGCCCCGGCCGGGACGCTGCACGTGGCGTTCCTGCGCAGCCCGTTCGCGCACGCGCGGATCACCCGCGTGGACACGTCGGAGGCGGCGCGGAGCCCCGGCGTCGTCGCGGTGTTCAGCGGCGCGGACTTCGCCGACGAGCAGGGCTCGCTGCCCTGCGCGTGGGTCGTGACCGAGGACATGAAGCACCCGGACCACCCGCCGATGGCGGTGCGCGAGGTCCGGTACGTCGGGGAGCCGGTGGCGTGCGTGGTGGCGCGCGACAAGTACGCGGCCGCCGACGCCCTGGAGGAGATCGACGTCGACTACGAGCCGCTGCCGCCGGTCGTCGACATGAACGAGGCCGTCGCGGACGGGGCCGACCTCGTCCACGAGGAACTCGGGACCAACAAGTCCTACACGTGGGTGTTCGAGAACGGCGACATCGACGCCGCGCTCAGGGACGCACCCGTCGTCATCGAACGCGAGTACGTCCAGCAGCGGCTGATCCCGTCCGCGATGGAGCCCCGGTCGGTGCTGTGCGTGCCGGAGGCCGACGACTTCACGCTGTACTCCGCCACGCAGATCCCGCACATTCTGCGGTTGATGCTGGCGACCGTCACCGGAATCGCCGAGCACCGTATCCGGGTCGTCGCACCGGACGTCGGCGGCGGGTTCGGCTCCAAGCTCCAGGTGTACGGGGAGGAAGTCCTCGCCCTTCTGCTGGCGCGGCGGCTGGGACGTCCCGTCAAGTGGACGGAGTCGCGCAGCGAAGGCAACATGACCGTCCACCACGGGCGCGACCAGATACAGCGGCTCACGCTCGCCGCGGAGCGCGATGGACGAATCCGCGGATTCAAGGTGGATCTGCTGGCCGACATGGGCGCGTATCTGATGCTCGTCACGCCGGGCATCCCGCTGCTGGGCGCGTTCATGTTCAACGGCATCTACAAGATGGATGCCTACTCGTTCACCTGTACGGGCGTCTTCACCACGAAGACACCGACCGACGCCTACCGGGGTGCGGGCCGTCCAGAGGCGACCTACGCCGTCGAGCGCATCATGGACGAACTGGCCGCCGAACTGGACCTCGACCCCATCGAGGTACGGCGGCGCAACTGGATCGCGCACGAGGAGTTCCCGTACGACACCATCGCGGGGCTCACCTACGACTCGGGCAATTACGAGGCGGCGACGGACAAGGCGCTGGAACTCTTCCAGTACGACAAGCTCCGCGCGGAGCAGGCCGAGCGTCGTGAGAGGAACGACCCGGTTCAGCTCGGAATCGGGGTTTCGACGTTCACGGAGATGTGCGGGCTGGCCCCTTCCCGTGTTCTCGGTTCGCTGTCGTACGGGGCGGGCGGCTGGGAGCACGCTTCGGTGCGCGTACTGCCGTCCGGCAAGGTCGAGGTGGTGACGGGTTCGTCCGCGCATGGGCAGGGCCACGAGACGGCCTGGGCGCAGATCACCGCGGACAGGCTCGGCGTCCCGTTCGAGGACGTGCGCGTCCTGCACGGCGACACCGCCATCTCCCCGAGGGGAATGGACACCTACGGGTCGCGTTCGCTCACGGTCGGCGGGGTCGCGCTGTACGCGGCGTGCGAGAAGGTCGTCGACAAGGCGCGCAAGGTGGCGGCGCACCTGCTGGAGGCCGCCGAACAGGACCTTGAGTTCTCCGACGGACGATTCAGCGTGCGCGGCGTCCAGCAGGAGGGCAAGACGATCCAGGAAGTCGTGCTCGCCGCATGGGCGGCGCACGATCTGCCGGAGGGAATGGAGCCCTCGCTCGACTCCGACGCCACATTCGACCCGGACAACTTCTCCTTCCCACACGGCACGCACCTGTGCGCCACCGAGGTCGACACCGAGACGGGGATGGTGAAAATCCGCAAGTACGTGGCCGTGGACGATGTGGGGAAGGTCGTCAATCCGCTCATCGTCGAGGGGCAGGTGCACGGCGGCCTGGCGCAGGGCATCGCGCAGGCCCTCTTCGAGGAGGCCGTGTACGACGAGGAGGGGAACTTGACCACGACCACCATGGCGGACTACCTCGTCCCGTCCGCCGCGGACCTTCCGGAGTTCACCACCGACCGGACGGAGACGGCCGCGACGTCCAACCCGTTGGGCGTGAAGGGCGTCGGCGAGGCGGGCACGATCGCGTCCACCCCGGCGGTCGTCAACGCGGTCGTGGACGCGCTGCGCCCCTTCGGCGTGAAGGACGTGCCGATGCCGTGCTCGCCCGAGCGCGTCTGGCGCGCCATCCGCGACGAACGGAAACCGGAGACCGCGGAACCCGGCGCGGGCGGCGGCCTCGGATCGGCCGGAGGTGCCCAGTGATCCCCGCCGCGTTCGACTACGCGCGCCCCCGCTCGGTGGACGAGGCCGTCCGGGCGCTGGCCGACGCGGGTGAGGACGCGAAGGTCCTCGCCGGGGGTCAGAGCCTGATGCCGCTGCTGCGGCTGCGGCTCGCGATCCCGGACGCGCTGATCGACCTCGGCCGGATCGCGGCGCTCCGGGAGATCCGCGACGACGGCGACGCCGTGGTCATCGGCTCGATGGCCACCCACCACCAGGTGATCCGCGACCCGCTCGTCCGCGCGCACCTGCCGCTGATCGCGCGGACGACGGAGACCGTCGCGGACCCGGCCGTCCGGCACCGCGGGACGTTCGGCGGGTCGCTGGCGCACGCCGACCCGGCGGGCGACCTCCCGGCCGTCGCGCTGGCGCTGGACGCGGTGCTCCTCGTCCGGTCCCCGCGCGGCGAGCGGGAGATCCCGGCGGCGGAGTTCTTCGTCGACTGGATGACGTCCGCGCTGGAGCCGGACGAGCTGCTCGTCGGCGTCCGGGTGCCGAAGCTCGGGCCCGGCTGGGGCGTCCACTACGAGAAGTTCCACCGGACGGCGCAGGCGTGGGCGATCGTCGGCGTCGCGTGCGCGGTGCGCCGCGACGGGGACTCGGTCGCGGAGGCCCGCGTCGCGCTCACCAACATGGGCCCGGCGCCCGTCCGGGCCGGCGCGGTGGAGGACGCCGTCCGCGGCCGTCCGATTTCGGACGATTCATTCCGGTCCGCGGGCGGGCACGCCGCCGACGGCACGGAACCGCCGTCTGACCTGCACGGATCGTCCGAATACCGGTCGCATCTCGCGACGGTGTTGACCGCGCGGGCGCTCGCGGCCGCCGCCGCGGCCTGATTGCACGTCGTGTGGCCGGGTACCCGTTCGGGTGCCCGGCCCCCGACTGGCGGGCTGCCCGGCCACCGCCGTAAGGTCGCGTGACGGGCAAGTTCTCCGGACGATAAGGACAACGATCATGGAGCTCGACCACGATTTCACCGTCCCCGTACCGGTGGAGCGTGCCTGGTCGGTGCTGCTCGACGTGGAGCGGGTCGCGACGTGCATGCCGGGCGCGACGCTCGACTCCGTCGAGGGCGAGGAGTACCAGGGCCGGATGAAGGTGAAGGTCGGCGCGATGACCATCACCTACCGCGGCACGGCGCGGATCGTGTCGGCGGACGAGTCGGCCCGGACGGTGACGCTGGAGGCGTCCGCGAAGGAGGCCCGCGGCTCGGGGACGGCGGCGGCGACCGTCCAGGCGAAGCTGCACGAGGAGAAGGACGGCACGACCCGCGTGACCGTCCACACGAAGCTGAACGTGACGGGACGGCCCGCGCAGTTCGGCCGCAACATCCTGTCCGAGGTCGGCTCCAAGGTCATCGCCCGGTTCGCGAAGGCGCTGGCGGAGGAGTTGGAGTCGCCCGACAAGCCGGAGCCCAAGGCCAAGCCGAAGACCGCGACCAAGGCCGAGCCCAAGACCGAATCCAAGAAGGCCGAGCCCAAGAAGGCCGAGCCCAAGAAGGCCGAGCCCAAGGCGAAGCCCGCGCCCGAGGCCGCCGCCCCGCCCGAGGCCGCCGCCCCGCCCGAGACCCCCGCCCCGGTCGAGGAGGCACCGGCCGAGAAGGCTTCGGCCAAGAAGGCACCGGCGGACAAGGCCCCTGCCGAGGAGAAGACCCCCGCCGACAAGGACGAGGGCGTGAACGCGGCGAAGCCCGCGGACAAGCCCGGCCCGGCCACCTCGGAGACCCTGGCCCCCGTCTCCGACATCACGCCGCCGGAGCACGAGTCCGAGCCCGAATCCGAGCCCGAATCCGAGCCGGTGGAGCGGAAGCGGGAGCGTCCGCTGCGCGTCGCCCGCGACGACGACGCGATCGACCTGCTGGAGGTCGCGGGCCCCTCGGTCGCGAAGCGGGCGGTGCCCGCGGTCGGCGGGGTCGTCGCGGTGCTGCTGGCCGTCCGGTTCCTGGCGCGCAGGCGGCGCGCCGGTCGGCGCCGCTGGCGCTGACGCCCGGCCGAAGAGAGCGGAAAGCGCGGGTCAACGATCCGCCGCCGGACGGCGGCGTCGGTGGCCCGCGCCGCCGCGCATGCCGTCGGCTTGTCCTGTGGACACCATCGAGCTCCGCCGGATCGCGCGGATCGAGGACGGCAACTGGTGGTTCCGGACGCGCCGCGAGGCGCTGTCCGCGGAGCTGCTGCGGTTCAGCATGCCGGGGACGGCCGTCGACATCGGCGCGGCGGCCGGGACGTCCTGCCGGGTCCTGGCCGAGCACGGCTGGCACGCCACGGCGATCGACCTGAGCCCGGCGGCCGTCGAGCTGGCCCGCGCGCACGGCGTGGACGCGTACGAGGGCGACGCCTGCTACCTGCCGCTCCCGTCGTCGGGCTACGACCTGGCGCTAGCGCTGGACGTCCTGGAGCACGTCGAGGACGACGAGCGCGCCGCCGCCGAGATCGCCCGCGTGCTGTGCCCCGGCGGGACGGCGCTCGTGTCCGTCGCGTGCGACATGGCGCTGTGGTCGGCACAGGACGTGGCGCTCGGCCGCGTCCGCCGGTACTCGCGCCGCGCGCTGGTCGACCTGATCGAGGGCGCCGGGCTGGTCGTGGAGCGGGTGTGGAGCCGAGGGGTGCTGCTGCGTCCCGTCCTACGTCTCCGCAGGCACCGCACGGCGCGGCAGGAGGACCTGGCGCCGCTGCATCCCCTGGTCAACGAGGTGCTACGGCTGTCGGCCGTGCTGGAACGATGCCCACCGGTTTGCGGCTGGCCCGGAACACGCCTGTTCGCACGCGCCCGCCGCCCAGGCTGAGCGACTCAGACGGTGTCGTCCGGCCAGTCCTGCGGCTCGGCGACCCACCCCGCGAGCAGGACGAGCCCGCTCGGACGGTGCCGGGCGAAGAACCCGAACGGCCGGTCGAAACGCACGTCCAGCACCCGCGCCTCCGCCATCGGAAAGCCCATCAACGCCACGGACATCGCCGTGACGGCGGCGGCCCGGAACCCCTCGGCGCTGAACGTGGCGTTGACGTCCTGGACGGCCTGCGCGACCGCCAGCGGCGCCGAGCTGATCCCAGGGAGGTGGCCGCGCGGATCCGCAGTGGAAACAGTGGCCAGCCCGAACAACCCAGCACGGGCGAGCATGTCGTGCGAGGCGGCGACGTCGAAGCGCGCAGCGGTGACGTTCAGCCTGGTACCGGGCTCGAACGCCGCGATCGTCCGAACGCGCACACCGGGCGCGGCCTTCTCCAACAGCTCAGCGCCCTGGCTCAGCTCGTGCCGCCCGTCCGCGGCGGCCAAGGCGTGGGCGACGACCTCGCCCGCCGGACGTCCCGGCTCGCCCAGGCAGAGGATCACGTCGACATCGTCCTCGCCGGTCACGGTCAGGAGCGTGACCGGGCCCGCCGGGGTGGCCTCGGCCAGGGCGAGGCGGTCGACCTCCGGCGTGTTGACGAACAGGCCCGCCGCCGGACGGTCGCGTCCCGCCCACGGGCCGCCCTCCGGGACGAGCGGCGCGTCCTCGAACGGCTCCCGCCAGCGCGTGGCGATGCTCAGCGCGGTGGCGAGGACGAGCCCGGTGTCATCCCGCACCTCGACCGGCATTCCGGTCAACCGCCCATCGGTGTTCCGCGTGACCCATTCGTCCAGCTGGGCTTGGTCGGCGGCCGGGTCACCGGTCAACTCGCCGCGCGCCTCAGCCGGGACGGCGTCGCGCCACCACTGCTCGACGGGCAGGTCGGCCAGCGTCCACACGCCGAGCGCGGCGGTCGTGGCCGTGCCACCCGCAAGCAGGGCCAAGAGGTCGCGTGCATGCCGCTCCGCTCCGCTGGCGTCGACCCCGACGGCCTGCTGGAGTTCGCCGCGCCCGGGCTCGCGCGCGGCGGCGGCGAGGAACGCGAGCAGCGGCCACGCCCCCGCCCCGGACAGCACGGTCGTCGTTCCGTCGCAGGCGTCCCGCGCCCAGCGGGCGGTCAGGTCGTTGGACGCACGGACGAGATCACCTGTCGCGGTTCCGGAAGCCATTCTCCTGATGGTTGGGGAACGTCCCGGCACGTGTCAAAGCGGGTCACCCGCCAAGCAGGTCGCCGAATACATGGTCGACGACCCGCGACGACGCCTGCCCGTCGTCGTGCGGGCAGTACTTCACGAAGAAGCGGTCGTAGGCGTCCGCATAGCGGTCCTCGCCGTCCGGAGCCTTGTGGACGGCGACGGCGACGTCCGCCGAGGTGGTCACAACCGGTCCGGGTGCGTCCGCCTCCAGGTCGAGGTAGAGGCCGCGGACATGGTCGCGGTAGCGCTCCAGGTCGTAGGCGTACACGACGATCGGACGTCCGAGGATGGCGTAGTCGACCATGGCGGACGAGTAGTCCGTGACCAGCACGTCCGACGCCATGTACAGCTCGGCGATGTCGGGGTAACGGGACACGTCGATGACGAACCCGTCCCCTGCGTGACGCTCCTTGTCCGTGACGAAATGGTGCGCTCGTATGAGCAGCACGTGGTCGTCGCCTAGGACGTCCCGCATCGTGCGGATGTCCAACTCAAGGGAGAAGCCCTGCACCCCAGGCGCGTGGAACCGATCGTCCCGCCAGGTCGGCGCGTAGAGGACGACCTTCTTCCCGTCCGGGATTCCGAGGCGCTTACGGATCTCGTCCCCGATGCTCTCCCACTCGGGCGTGCTGAGGACGTCGTTGCGCGGATATCCCGTCTCCAGGACTTCGCCCTCATACCTGAACGCGCGCTGCATGGTCTGGGTGGCGAACGGGCTCGGGGACAGCAGCACGTCCCACCGCGCCACCTCGCGCTCCACCAGGTCGAACCGTTCCGTGCGCCGGTAGGGCATGTCCCGGAGGTCGTAGCCGAGACGCTTCAACGGCGTGCCGTGCCACGTCTGGACGAACGTCTGCCCCTCGCGCTTGACGCACCATGGCGGCAGCCCATGGTTGGTGACGACGTAACGGGCACGGGCAAGAGCCCGGTAGTGCTCACGGCTTCCGGACAGGACGGTCCTGGCTTTGCCGTCCACTGCGAACTGTCCGTCCTGGGAAACCCACACGCATTCCAGTTCGGGCTTGCGGCGCATCAGTTCTTCGTAGACGGCCTTGGGGCTGCAGTTGTACTGCGTGCCACCGTGGCTGTCGAACACCGCGACATCAGCGACCGGGCTCCGCAGATACACCGGATAGTCGTGCTGTTGGAGGAGCACCTGAGCGCGCGCACCGCGTTCGTCTTCGTCGAGGCCAGGGCGGCTGCGCAGGAGCAGCGCGTCCTTCTGGTGGACGCCGACCTCGAACTCGTGCGTTCCGGCACGGTGCCACTCAGGGAGACGGGAGATTTTCTCCCGTTCGACCACGACCGACACCTCGCCGGTCTGCGCGCGCGCCAGCACGTCCCACGTTCCGGTGCTCAACGGGAGGTCCGTCCCGAAAACGGTCATCGTCGCCGGGTTGAACGCGGCGGTGAAGCGGAGACCGTCCCAGGTGACGGGCACGCGGTGCTCGTCCCCAGACCGGCGGCGGCGCAGGACGAAGTAGTCCGGCTTGGTCTTGGGGCAGGCGAAGTCACCGGAAAGAGTGAGGAGCCCTTGCTCGTCCCACTCCGCCTTGGTCACCACGGGACGAACACTGCGCTCGATCCCACGCAGGTTGCCGAAAGCGGTGCGGGTCAACGCGAATTCACGTCTGCGCCCTGGAAGGACGTAGCGGACGGCGGCCACGTTGCTAGCGACGGTCAGTCGGATCGGTCCACCCTCACCCGTGAGCCTGATGTCCCAGTCGATGAAGTCGCGCAGATGCGGTCGTCCTGGGATTCCGGTGTCGTCCGGCACAGAAACGAGTGACTGCATGGGCAGCGTGGCCGTGAAGTCGAATCCGGTGCCGCCCGCCATGCGCAGCACGGACGACTGGCGCAGCGTCACCTCCCCGTGAACCTCGGCACCGCCGCCGCCGTGTCGCCGCGCCGCGACGACGGCGGCCCCGGTGCCGAGTGCTCTTCGCGTCCATCCGGACAGTTCCAGCACGTCGCCGTTGCGCCGGATGCGGGTGACGACGGCCTTGGCCCGCTTCACGTGGACGACGAACACGTCGTCCTCCCCCGCCGCCGGTTGGACGGCGACGTGCTCGTCCACCTGGCGGGCGGACGTCCAGCGCACGGCCGGGGCGGTCGCGGGCAGCCGCTGGACGGCCTTTCGCCCCTGCGCGGTCACCTCCACGAACAATTCGTAGGTGGCCGTGCGCCATTCGTCGCCGTCCAGGAGGTATTCGGGCTCCACCCGCACCGAGAAGCCGGACTCGTCGTAGGAGACGGACGGCTGGTCGGACCGGATCGTCGCCTCCGGGCACGCGATCCGCTCCACCGGCAGCCGGATCTCCTTGCCGGTCTTCACGTCGCGCATCCAGACGCGGATTCGGGAGTCGCTCACCGAGGACACGTCGAACCTGTCGAAATGCGCGTGCCCTTCGACGATCAGGGTGTCCACGTCCCATTCGACGCGGTCGACGTCCGCGAAAAGGCGGAGCTCGTCGGTGACGTCGTACACATCCGCGGGAATGTCGCGTTCCACACCGTCATTCTTCGCGCCGTCGAAGAACGGGTACTCGGCGTACCACCGCTGGCGGACGCGCCCCCGCCGCGCGAGCGGAACGTTCCTAAGACCGGCCTCCTCGAAACGGACCACCTCCAGCAGTTCCGGCAGCATCCGCTCGCCGAGCAGATACGTCTCCAGCCGCCTGATCGCCGACAGTCCGGCGGCGGCCGGTCGCCCGGCGAGTTCGACATAGGCGGCGCCCAGTTCGCTGAGCCGCTCGCGCTCCTGCCAGGTGGCCTCGGGAAGGGCGAGGACCAGCGCGCGGACGTCCAGGTCCAGCGCGTACCGGTCGTGGTAGGGCAGCAGTTCCGGCGCGTGGTCGCCGAGGAATTTCCGGACGGCCGTGATGAGGCTCATCCGCTCGGTGATCTCCGCCGGTTCATACCGTGCGCGCGTCGCAGTTCCGGTGCGGTCCCGCCGGTAATACACGGTCGTGTCGAGAACGTCCACCGCCGAGGCGAGAACCTGCGCCTGCGCGGCGGTGAGCGCGTCCTGGGTCGTCGCCGGAAGGTCGAAGCGGTGCGCGTCCCAGAAGTCGCGGCGGAAGACCTTGTTGCACACCGTCCGGTCCTGGAGAAGGGCGGGATGGCGGGTGACGTGCGTCTTCTTCATCGTCGCGGCATAGGGCACGGCGTGCAGCGCAGAAGGGCGCGCCTGGTTCCCGTCCACGTACATGACGTTTCCGCCGACGAGGTCGGAGCCGGTCTTCTCCAGCGTGCCGACCATCAGTTCGCACGCGTACGGCGGGAGCGCGTCCTCGCTCTCGACGAAGGCGAGATAGCGGCCCTTCGCCTGCTCCGCCCCGGTGTCGGCGGCCGACAGTTCGCCGGACGCCTGGAGCAGCGCGAACCGCTCGTCCCGCTCGGCGAACTCCATGGCGACGGCCGCGTTGCCCTCTGCCGTGCCGTCCTCGGGTTCCTCGCCCACCAGGAGCACTTCGACGTCGTGGAGCGTCTGCCCGGCTAGCGATTCCAGGCATTCCTCGAAATGGTCCCCGGTACCGCGGAAGGGGACGACGACGCTGATCTTGGCGGGGTTGCGCTGAGGTGACACTGTGGCTCCGTGATGGGGTTCTTTCAGTGGGCGGACCGGACGACCCGGTCCAGCACGCGGGCGGCCGCCTGGCCGTCGTCGTGCGGGCAGTACCGGGCGGCGAAGGCGGCGCGGGCGGCCCGGAATCCGGCGTCGAGCGCGACCGGCTCGCGCAGGGCGTCGACGACCTCCTGCGTGGTGCTGAGCAAAGGCCCCGGGGCCTCCGCCTCGAAATCGAAATAGAAGCCGCGGACGTGGTCGCGGTAACGCTCCAGGTCGTAGGTGAAGAACACCATCGGCCGGCCGGTGGCGGCGAAGTCGAACATGGCCGACGAATAGTCGGTCACAAGCACGTCGCTGACGAGGAACAGTTCTGAGATGTCGGGGTAGACGGAGACGTCGACGACGCAGTCGCCGGGCCGCAGCCTGGGCTTGTCGGTGACGAGGTAATGCGTGCGCAGCAGCAGGACGTGGTCGTTTCCGAGCGCCGCCCTGAACCGGTCGAGCTCGAATTCGAGCCGGAACGCGCGCTTGCCGATGGCGTGGTGGAAGTCGTCCCGCCACGTCGGCGCGTAGAGGACGACCTTTTTCCCCTCCGGGATGCCGAGCCGCTGCCGCACGGCCGCCGCGACCTCGGCGCGCTGCGGGCTGCTCAGGACATCGTTGCGCGGATATCCGCTGACCAGGATTTCGCCGTTGTAGCCGAAGGCGCGCCGGAACAGCGGCACGGAGAAGGCGTTCTGCGAGAGGAGCACGTCCCACTGCGGGACGTCGTACTCCATCCAGTCGACGCCCTCGGTCCGTTTGTACGGCATCTGCTTGACGTCGTAGCCGAGCTTCTTCAGCGGCGTGCCGTGCCAGCACTGGACGTACGTCTGGTCGTCGCGTTTCACGAACCACTCGTGCTGCGACCAGTTGCCGAAGATGTAGCGGGCGCGGGCGAGGGCCTCGTAGTGCTCCCGCGACCCGGCGAGAACGGTCCGCGCGCCGACCGGCTTGCCGAACTGGCCGTTCTCGGTGACCCACACGCATTCGAGGTCCGTGCCGCGCCGCCGAAGCTCGTCGTAGATGCCGCGCGGATTGCACGAGAACTGGCGGCCCTTGTAGGCGTCGAATACGGCCAGCTCTCGGACCGGAAGGTTCCGGTGCCGCCGGTAATGCCCGGACTGGATCCGGCTCTGCGCGTAGGCGCCGCGCTCGTCGTCGTCCAAGGCCGTCTCGACCAGGAACTGCAACTGGTCGGTCCGCTGCGCGCGGATCGTGACGATGTGCAGTCCCGCCTCGAACGGCTCGGGAATGTCGCGGAGCGTGTGCCGATTGATGACGACCGGCCGTTCCCGGCCGTCTATCGCGGTGACCGCGTCCCAGCGGCCGGAGACGAGCGGGCGCGTCTGCCCCAGCACGCGCATGCGCGCTGGAGAGAATTTGGCGGCGAACCGGCTGCCCGCCCAATGCAGCGTGACCGTGTGCTCTTCGGATGACCGCCGCCGCCGCAGGACCAGCGATTCCGGCCGTTCCAGCGGATCGGCGCACGACCCGCCGAGAAGCAGCGCCCCATCGGACGACCACGACATCTCATCGACGACCAGAACCTGTTCGCGGACGACGATCCGCATCGCGCTCCGCCGCGACCTCGCCAATTCCAACTTGCCCGTCGAAGTGGCGAAGGCGGCGCCCGAAGCGTCCTCGTCCAGGTAGGGCTTGATACCGCCCGGGAGGGTGACGTCCCAGTCGCCGGGCCGCCGGCTCAGCCTGTCCACCGGCAGCCTGGCCCGGAACCGGCCGTCGCCGCCGACCGGCTCGATCGGCCCGGTCACCGCGCCCCGGCCGGCCTTCGGCGCGGCCATGATCTCGGGGCGCTCGCTCAGCGGGGCGCGGCTCCAGCCGTCCAGCCACAGCTCGCCGTCCTCCACCCGGCCACCGGTGATCGCCGCCGCCGTCCGCCTGACCTGGAGCACGAACCGGTGCCGCCCCGCGACGCCCTGGACGCGGACGCCCGGCGCGCACTCCCGGTCGCGCGGCCACAGCAGGGAGGTGAGCCGCGGGTTGCCGAACCGCGCGCGGCGGCGCGTCCCGCCGTTGACGATCTCGACGCACGGCACCCAGTCGACGTCCCGCCAGCGCCCGTACATCCGCAGCGTCGCGGGGTCGACGTCCGCGACGAACCCGGACCAGTCGTAGGACACCGCGGACTGCCGCGACCGCGCCGTCACGTCGGGCCTGCGCACTCGCGTGACCGGGACGCGCTTCAACGCCCGCTTGTTCGACGCCAGCAGGAACACCCGGATGCGTGACCCGTCCTCGGTGGAGGAGTCCAGGTGCCGGATGTAGGCGTGGCCCTCGATGCGGAGCCGTCCGTCCACCCACGCGGACCGGTCGATCGCCGCGACCGGGCGCAATTCGGCCGTCACGTCGTACACGTGCCGTGGAACGGCGCGCTCCTCGTCCTCGAAGAACGGATACTCGGCGTAGCAGCGTCGCCGCAGACCGCGCCTTACGCGCGGCGCGTCCCCGGGTTTCTTGAGCTGGGCGAACCGCAGCACCTCCAGCAGTTCGGGCAGCATCTCCCTGCACAACAGGTGCAGTTGCAGGCGCGTGATGGCCGGGAACCGCCTCAACACACGCGGGGAGACCTTCCGCGCGAGGTCCGCACCGATCGAGACGAGTTCTTCGCGGTTCTCGTCGTCCGTCCTAGGCAGGGCCTCGAACAGCACACGCAGTTCGATGGGGATGAGGGCGTGCTCGTCGTAGGCGTTGAGGAGCCGTGGCGCGTACTCGGCCATCCCGTCCCGCAACGCACGCGCGGAGGCCAGACGCTGGGTGATGTTGTCCCAGTCGTAGCGGTCCTCGGTGATAGACCCGGGGCGCTTGCGCCAGTAGTAGACGACCTCGCTCAGCAGGTCGACGGAACGTGCCAGCGCGTGGGCGCGCATCGTGACGGGCGGGTCTTCGTAGTAGCCCTTGGGGAATTCCAGGGCGGTACGGTCCCAGAACTCACGCCGGTACACCTTGTTCCACGGCGTCCGGTCGCGCATGAGCAGCGGCTTGGACGACACGTGCGTCCGTGAACAGGAGTCCGTGAAAACGCGGTCGTGCAGGTGGGACTGCCACGTCCGGTCGGCGTCCATGCGGTGGACGTTGCCCGACGCCATGTCGGAACCCGTCCGCTCCAACGAACCGACCATCCGCGCGTAGGCGTCGCGTTCAACGACGTCGTCGGCGTCCGCGAAGGCGAGGTACTCCCCCTTCGCCTGACGCACCCCGGCATTGCGCGCTGGGCCCGGCCCCTCGTTGTCCCGCGTGACGAGCCGGAAACGGGGGTCCCGCGCACACATCTCCTTGGCGAGAACCGCGCCGTTGTCGGTGGAACCGTCGTCCACCAGGATGACCTCAAGGTCGTGCAGCGTCTGCCCCGCCAGGGACTCCAGGCATTCCTGAAAGAACTCCTCCGTGTTGTGGAACGGGACCACGACGCTGAGCTTCGGGGACATGGGGCCTCCTCCTCGCCCCACGAGCATGATGACGCGATGTGGTCACCCGAAAGCGCATCGCGATTGCCAGGCCGTCCTCTGACGCAGACTTGACCCTGCATGCCCGCGCTTTACCGGCCGCTGAACGTCCGCGCGGTCCGAAAAACCGGCTCAGGCGGGACGGACGCCCTCCGCGATCCCCGCCTCCGCGACAGCGGACCGGATGCTGGCGGCGAGCGTCCCGAACTCGTCCGCGCGCGGCGACGCCGACCGGAAGCCGAGCCCGATCCGCCGGAACGGCGCGGGCGACGCGAACCGGTGCAGCCCCAGGTGAGGCGCGCGGCGCGTCTCGACCGGCAGCGCCGTCTCCGGGACGAGCGTCACCCCGAGCCCGCCCGACACGAGCTGCACGAGCGTCGCGAGGCTCGTCGCGTACGTGGCCGCCGCCGGGCGCGCGCCGACGTCCCGGCACACATCCAGAGCCTGGTCGCGCAGGCAGTGGCCCTCGTTGAGCAGCAGGACGTCCAGCCGCGACAGCGCCTCCCGGTGCACGCCGTCCGGCCGCTCCAGGTCGCCGAAGTCGAAGTCGGCGGGCGCGACGAGCACGAAGTCCTCGTCATAAAGCGCCAGCTCGGTCACCCCGGCCGCAGGCGTGGGCAACGCCAGCACAACAACGTCGAGCCGCCCCGCGAGCAGCTCCGCCACGATCGGATCGGTCCGCTCCTCACGCACCGAAAGCTCCAGATCAGGAAACTCTTTCGCGAGCCTAGGCAGAACCACAGGCAGCAAATACGGCGCGACAGTAGGAATCACACCCACCCGCAACGGCCCAACCAAAGGACCCCGCACCGCGTTGACTTCGTCCACCAGCCGGTCCAACTCGGAGAGCACGACCTCCGCCTGCCGCGCGACCCGCTCCCCAGCAGGCGTCAACAGAACCTTCCGCGTCGTACGCTCCACAAGCCGCGCGTGAACGCACTCCTCCAGCGAGGCGACGGCCCCGGACAGCGCAGGCTGACTGATCCGCAGCGCAGCAGCCGCATCCCGAAAATGCAGATGCTCCGCAAGCGCCACAAACGCCCGCAACTGCGCCACCGTAGGTCTACTGTTCGCCATCCCACCAGCGACTTTACCCACGCCCCACCCAGCCCCCCACACCACCCCAGCCCATCACGGTCGAGACGAACGACGCTCGGCGGCCACATCAATGGGACTGTGGACCCGGCCGCCCCGCGTCGCGGCAGCCGTTATCGTCGTCGTGGAAACCGTCGCCGTCCGTCCCCGCCGGGCGGGAAACCGTTCTCGGCTTCGGGAGTCGTTTCATGCCCCTCGAACCTCGCTTCCGGCGGGTCGCGGCACTGCACCGTCCGTTCGTCGACCGGGCACCGGTGATCGCCGCGTTCGGCGCGTTGCTGGACGCGCGGCACGAGTCTCCCCGGGTGTTCAACCTGGTCGGGGTCGGCGGCATCGGTAAATCGCGCCTCCTGCAAGAGCTCAGGCAACGCAGCACCGAGACGCACCGGACCGCGACCCTCGACCTCCAGGTGCCCGCGCTACGCCAGCAGGAAGACGCGCTGGCCGTCCTCCGGGTCGAGCTCGGTCGGCAGGGCGTTAAGTTCGACCGGTTCGACATCGCGTACGCCGTCCTTTGGCAGCGGCTCCACCCGCATCTGCGGCTGTCCCGCCGGGAGTTGCCGTTCGTGGACGAAAGCGAGGCCCTCTCCCAGGTACTCGACGGCGCGGCCGGAGTACCCGTGTTCGGTACCGGCGTCGGTCTGCTGCGCCTTCTCGGCAAGGCGACCACCGGCATACGCCAACGGCACTGGATCAAAGGCGACGACACGTTGAGCCGCCTGGACGACTTCTCCAACTCCGAACTCGCGGACGCGGTCACCTACCTGTTCGCCGAAGACCTGCGCGACGGCTCCGACCGCCCGTACGTCGTCTTCGTGGACGCCTACGAGGCGCTGGCCCCAGCCGCCGGGCGCTCGGGCCCCGTGATGGGAGCGGACGTCTGGCTCCGGGACCTCGTCGCCCAGCTCGACCGGGGCGTCGTCGTCATCGCGAGCCGCGAGCCCCTCGGATGGGCGTCCATCGACCCCGCCTGGAACGAGGTCATCCACGGCCAGCGCGTGGACGGTCTGCCGATGGAGGCGCGCCTCGAACTCCTCTCCGAGGGCGGCATCACCGACCACGCGGCACGCCTCGCGATCGCCACCGCCAGCCAGGGCCTGCCCTTCTACCTGCACCTCGCCGTCGACACCCGTACGACCGCCCGCCAGGCCGCCCCCGCCGCGCCCGTGTCGTCGGAGGAGATCCTGCAACGCTTCCTCGCCCACGTCGCCGCCGACGAGATCCGCACGCTGGAACTGCTCAGCGTCGCCCGGACCTTCGACTACGAGATCTTCCAGGCGCTGGCAGACGCGTTCGATCTGCCCCGGCACCGCATGGCCTGGGAGTCGCTGACGTCGTACTCGTTCGTCTACCCGGCGGGCGCGCGCGGCAGGCGCCTGCACCAGCTCATGCGGGCGGCGCTGCACCGGCGGCTGTCGGACGGCACCGTCCGAGACGTCCAAGCGCTCCTCCACAGGGTTTGGGACGCCCGCGCGGAACACGACGACGCGGCCGAGGACGGCGTCGCGACAAGGATCCGCGCGGTGCGCGAGGCGGCGTACTGCGGGCTGCGAGCTGGCCTGTTCAGTGCCGAGGACGTCCTGACTTACGCCGACCGGGCCATGCTCTACGGCGGCAAGCAAGGTCTCGACGGCGTCGCCCAGGACCTCAGGAACCATCTGAACGCCGGATCCGGTGACGCCGACCTCGCCCAGACCGCCCGCTGCCTGGAGGCGGAATCGGCCGTCGTCTTGGGGGACGCGGCAGCCGCGACGGCTCTCACCGCGTCCATCGACTGGCCGCTGGACACGGTGCCCGGTGCTCGTCTCGCGCTGGCGGGCGCGCATGGACGCCGCATCGCCGGAGACACCAGCGAAGCCCAACGCCTGTTCAAGATGGTCTGGGACGACCACCCCGGCCCCACCCGCCTGCGCGCCGGATTCAGCGTCGCCGACCTGGACATGTGCCAGGGCCGCTTCGATGACTCGCAGTCCATCACGGACCAGATCCTCAAGGCCGCCCCGGACGACGACCTCGTCCTGCGCGGCGACGTCTTCCGGCTCCAGCACCTCGGCCACCGGTTCTCGTTCGACACGGACTCGTCCCAGCGCGCCTTGGAAAAGGCGGACGAACTCTACGCACGTGCAGGCGCCCGCGTGGAGCAGGCGAACATCAAGACCAACCGCGCGGAACTGCTGGCATGGACCGACGCCCCGCGCGCCGTCACCGCAGCCGCCGACGCGATCGAGGCGCAGACCGAACTGGGCGCCCACCATGAGATCGGCAAGGCGTTCACCGCATTGGCCATCGCCCAGCTCCGGTTGAGGCAGCACGCCCCGGCGGCGGCGTCGTTCCAGACCGCCGCCGAAGCGCTGGAGCGCGCCCGCTACCGGTCCGGACGCGCCCGCGCCGAACTGTTCCGTGCGTTCCTGCACGCCCGCACCGGCGACCCGGGACGGGCGGCGGAGTCGGCGCGCTGGGCCCTCGCGGAACTGGTCGGCTCGGAGGTCTACCCGACTCTGATCATGGTCGCCGGGTACCTCCTGGACGATCTCGGCGCGGCCGACGAGCACACCGCCGAGGCGGCGGCGCGCGCGCGAGCGCAGATCCGGCCGCCGGACCTGCTGCCATCGTTGGAATCTCGTGGGCGAGACCTCGTGACCGCCCTGCTGGAGGATTCGTGAACTGGCAGGACCTGTACGAGCGGGCGCGCGCGCACAGCGAGACCGCCGCCGGGTACTACAACGACAACGTCCGCGTAGAGACCCCTGACGGACCAGTCAACGTCCGGATCCCGATCCACGGGGCGGACATGATGGACCTCCGTCCGTGGCGTGAGGACCGGGTGCTCACGGCGATCGCGCCGCACGTCCGGCACGCGCCGCGTCTCCTGCATGCCTCCGCCGACCCGCCTTTCCAGGTGCACGAGTTCATCGTCGGGGACGTCCTCAACGACGTCGCTCCGCGCGGTGTGCGCGTCCCCGCCCATGTACTGGACGACGTGGTGCGGCTCTTCACCCAGCTCACGAACGTCCCGGAAGTTCCGGACGCACCCGCGGACTGGCCGGTGGACGGAGACACCACCGCCTTCGCGGGACTCCTGTCCGCCCTGACACACCGCGTGTACGACACCTACCGCGAGCAGTACGCGGACCTGTTCGCCGCCCTGGCCATCCCCACCGAACCGCTCGTGCCGGTGGACGACCTCTGGCAGAGCCTCACACCGCGCCCGTTCGGCTGCGTCCACGCCGACGTCCACCGCCGCAACATGATCGTCAGCAGCGGGCAGACCGAGTTCCTCGACTGGGAACTCGCGCTGTGGGGCGATCCCGTTTACGACCTGGCGGTCCACTTCCACAAAATGGGCTATCTGCCAGACGAAGGTGACGCGGTCACCGAACGCTGGCTGGCCGCCATGCCGTCCGAACACACGGCGGGCTGGGAACACGATGTCGAGGCGTACCTCACCCACGAACGCATCAAGTCAGCGATCGTGGACGCCGTCCGCTATTCGCAGCTGTTCGCGCAGGGCGGCCCGTACCCGTACCCGGAACACCAACTCGTCGCCTCGATGACCGCCAAGGTCAACGCCGCAAGACGCTACTGGCACCACCAAGAGGACATCGACACGGAAACAGTCGAAGCGGCCCTCAGGAAGCGGCGAAACCGCCGTTCTTGATCCGGACGACCAACGCGGCCAACTGCTCCCGGGTCACAACCAGGGGCAGACTTTCGGGGTCCTTGCTGTCCCGGACGCCGATCCCCCACGACAGGTCAGCCAACTCCACGCAGTCGGAGGTTCCGTGAGACTGGCTGTAGCTACTCTTCCGCCATGCCGTCATAGGACTCGCCCATTCGCTCTAGGAGTTCACGCGACTGGTCCTCGTTCCAGGCGCGCGCCGCGAGTCGCTGGAAGCGCGACATCACACCGATAGCCTCCGCTTGGTCGTCGATGACTCGGCCCACTCCCAGCGCGTTGCCGGAATAAGCCGCCATGCGCCGACCTGGCAGTACGAAAGACCAATACGAACCATCCACGCCTGTATGCGGCGCAGCCGACAGCGGAAGTATACGGACGGAGATGTGAAGCAACTGGCCCATCTCGACCAGCCAGTCCCGCTGCGCGGCCATGACCTGGGGACTTGCCATCTGGCGCAGGGCTATCTGGTCGATCACGATCCAGATATCGGGCTGGCCGTCCAGGATCGCGTTCTGAAGCTCCATGCGCAGGGCGAGAGTCTTCTCAAGGTCCGCGATGAGCCCGGCCGAGTACCCGGCTTCCAACAAGCTCCTGGTGTAGTCCTCCGTCTGCAACGGGAGCGGGACCACGTTGGCGGAGTAGATGCAGTGCTCGATCGCCCTGCGCTGGTAGCGCAGGAGCCGGGACGGGGCGTTGGCGTCGATGCCGAGCTTGGCGTAGCCGAGCCAGATCTTGAAGACGCCGCCGGTGTTCCAGGCGGCGTCCAGGGCCTTGCATTCGTTCGTGCCGAGCTGCTTGTCGCCTGACTCGTACTTGGAAACCTGGCCGATCGAACAGCTAAGGATCTTCGCCACGTCGGCCTGGGTCGCGTTGTGCCGGGTGCGCAGGAACCGTAGGTAGTAAGCCAGGAAGCCATGGATGGACTCGTGCGGGTCGGGGGATGGGCGGACCACGGTCGGGGCACCTCCGCACTTCCTCGTTTTTCTGATGTCTGCGGCAATGATGACAACCATAAGTCGTCGCCGTCAATCTGTTGCGCGGAAATCAAGGGAATGACCGACGCAGAGGCGAGCACGGAATGGGAATCGACAAATTCCGCAAGAATGACTTCATAGACGAATCGGACCCCCTTCCGGCCGTCGGGCCGCCGCGCGGGCGATGGGCGGAGCCTTATCAGGCCCACGAGAACGGCCTGTGGACGGTGCACCTCCGCAACCCCAAGTCGATCCGGAAGCGTGACAGCCGTCTGGTCGCCACGCTCACCGCTGGCGACCTGTTCACGCTGGGCGACCTCATGGCCGAGCAGGACGCCCTGGCACGGGCGAGCGAGTGGTGAGCGCCCTGGTCGAGGGAACGTCCGCCGGTCCCCTGGCGCTCCGTCGCGGGTTCCTGGCGACACCCGACGTGCCACGGCAAGGGCGTCTCATCGTGGAGGCGCAGACCCTCCAATGGGAACTTCCCCAGAGCACGGTGGACGACGCGGTCCTGGTCGCATCGGAATTGCTGACGAACGCCGTCCGCGCTACACCGAATGCACCGATCAGTCTCCGCCTGGCCCTCGTGGAGGAGGGTCTCCGTATCGGGGTGTGGGACTCGTCCCCGGAAAGACCGAAGACGTCCGCACCCGACCTGAGGATGCCGACCCAACGCATTCCGGATAACGCGTCCGATCCAGGAGGGTGGGGCCTAGGCATCATTGCCTCCTTGTCCAAGCATTACGGCTGCCGCCCAGAACACGAAGGAAAATGCGTGTGGGCCGTACTCGGCATAGAGCCGTCTCACGAAAACGGGGTCTCACCCTAGGGACGACGGTCGATGCGCCCCTGCGCTGACGCGAGCCCAGACCAGCAAGGCAAACTTAGAGTCATTATCTGAACACAGAGGGTAATCTCAGGCGGTGACGCATCTCCGACCAGAAGCTGGAGGACGATCATGCGCGGCACCGTACGCACCACCGGAAGACTCCTGACCGCCGCCCTCATCCTGATGGGCGCCCTGGCCCTGAGCGGCCCGGACGCCCTGGCCCGCGCCCCGCAGACCTTCCGGATCGTGAACGCCGACGAGGGCGAGTCGGCGAAGAACTTCCCCGGGATCAACCCGTCCGCACCCACGCCGATAATCGTCGACCGCGACCACGCGGGCGACCACGAGGTCTGGCGCATCACCCCGACGGGAAACGCGTTCACCATCGACAACGTGGGCTCGGACAACCGCGCCGTGGTGCGGAACGGCCGATTGGTCGGCCTTCATGAGGGATCGACGACCTGGTCCATCCGGCGGGTCGCCGAGGGCCGGTACGTCATCGAACTGCCCGGCCGGAACCTCGTCTGGACCCAGGACGAGGACAGGGCCGTGCTGGCGCCCGCGGGTGCCGAGCACGGCCAACTGTGGGAGATCGTGCCGGTCATCGGCTGACCCGATCCGGAGTCGAAGGGCGGCACGGCCACGGTCGCGCCGCCCTTTGCCGTGTGAGGCGCTACACTTGCCCGCCACAGAGATAGAAGTCCGTTTTGGGCGTATCAGTGTGATTTACATCTACCACCGAAATCCCGCCCTTCGGTCATGACTCGATCTCGTCCCTGGTCACAGCGTCGCGCGTGCCATCGATAGGCATTGCCTATCAGTGAGATGAGACAGATTGATTTCTCTTTTCAGCAGGGTCGAGGCACGCTGAGTGACATCAGCCGCTCGGAGCAAAAGCGGCTTTCCCGCGCCTCACCTGCGGAGGCGCCCCTCAACTCATGACGAAGGAGCATTCGTGCTTACTGTCGGTGACCAGTTCCCCGAGTACGAGCTCACCGCCTGCGTCTCGCTTGACGCCGAGCACGCGTTCGAGACGATCCACCACAAGTCCTACGAGGGCAAGTGGCGCGTCGTGTTCTTCTGGCCCAAGGACTTCACGTTCGTCTGTCCGACCGAGATCGCCGAGTTCGGACGGCTGAACGAGGACTTCGCCGACCGCGACGCCCAGGTGCTCGGCGCGTCCGTCGACAACGAGTTCGTCCACTTCGCCTGGCGCAAGGACCACCCGGACCTGCGCGAGATCCCGTTCCCGATGATGGCCGACGTCAAGCGCGACCTGTGCGAGTCGCTCGGCATCCTCACCGCGGACGGCGTGGCCCAGCGCGCGACGTTCATCGTCGACCCCAACAACGAGATCCAGTTCTCCATGGTGACCGCCGGTTCCGTCGGCCGGAACGTCAAGGAGGTCCTGCGGGTCCTGGACGCGCTGCAGAGCGACGAGCTGTGCCCCTGCAACTGGAACAAGGGCGAGGACACGCTCGACGCCGGAAAGCTCCTCGCCGGAGCCGGAGCCTGACCGGCTCGATCGGATCGACAGCGGCCGGTCACGCGCACTTGTGACCGGCCGTTCGCACGGATTCAGAGGAAGGACGGACGAAGATGAGCGTTGACGCGCTGAAGAGCGCCCTCCCGGGGTACGCGAAGGACACCAAGCTCAACCTGGGCTCGGTGACGTCCACCTCGCAGCTCACCGACCAGCAGTTGTGGGGCGCCGTCCTGGCCAGCGCGCTCGCCACCCGGAGCACGGTCGTCATCAGGGAACTGGCCGAGGAGGCAGGGGACCACCTGTCCGCGGAGGCGTTCGAGGCCGCGAAGGCCGCCGCGTCCATCATGGCCATGAACAACGTCTACTACCGCGCCACCCACCTGATCGGTGACGAGACGTACGCGACCCTTCCCGCGAAGCTGCGCATGTCCATCATCGGACGTCCCGGCGTGGACAAGACCGACTTCGAGCTGTGGTGCCTCGCCGTGTCCGCCGTGAACGGTTGCGGACGCTGCCTGGAGTCGCACGAGAAGGTCGTCCGCGAAGCGGGCCTTTCGCGTGAGCACGTGCAGGAGGCGCTGCGCGTGGCCGCCGTGGTGAACGCCGCCGCCGCGACGCTCGACGCAGAGGCCGCGCTGGCCCCCGCCACCGTCTGACGACGAAAACGCTAAGGCCCGGACGGATCCGTCCGGGCCTTGCTCATTTCGTCATTCCCACTCGATGGTGCCCGGGGGCTTGGACGTGATGTCCACGGTGACCCGGTTGATTTCCCTCACCTCGTTGGTGATGCGGGTCGAGATGCGCTGGAGCAGGTCGTAGGGAAGCTTCGCCCAGTCGGCGGTCATCGCGTCCTCGCTCGTCACCGGACGCAGCACGATGGGGTGGCCGTAAGTGCGGCTGTCTCCCTGGACCCCTACGGAACGCACGTCCGCAAGCAGGACCACCGGGAACTGCCAGATGTCACGGTCGAGGCCGGCGTTGCTCAGCTCGGTCCTGGCGATGAAGTCGGCGTCGCGCAGGATGTCGAGGCGCTCCTTGGTGACGGCGCCGACGATGCGGATCCCGAGGCCCGGCCCAGGGAAAGGCTGCCGCCAGACGATTTCGGAGGGC
Organism: Actinomadura syzygii; assembly: GCF_008085905.1. GTDB lineage: Bacteria > Actinomycetota > Actinomycetes > Streptosporangiales > Streptosporangiaceae > Spirillospora > Spirillospora syzygii. Next base: position 324,585 of record NZ_VSFF01000014.1, read on the forward strand.
AAACCGAGCTGCTCACCGAGCGCGCGGACCTCGTCCTTGAAAAGCGTGCGCAGCGGCTCCACCAACTGGAACTGGAGGTCGTCTGGAAGACCTCCGACGTTGTGGTGCGACTTGATGTTGGCCGCGCCCGTTCCACCGCCCGATTCGACGACGTCGGGGTAGAGGGTGCCCTGGACGAGGAACTCCACCGGCTCCGCCGCGTCCTCGCCGACGACCTCGCGGGCCGCCTCCTCGAACACGCGGATGAACTCGCGGCCGATGATCTTGCGCTTCTGCTCGGGGTCGGCGACGCCGTCGAGGGCGGCGAGGAAGCGCTCCTGCGCGTCCACGACGTGCAGGTTCACGCCGGTCGCGGCGACGAAGTCCTTCTCGACCTGCTCCGCCTCGCCCTTGCGCAGCAGCCCGTGGTCGACGAACACGCAGGTCAACTGGTCGCCGATGGCCCGCTGGACGAGCGCGGCGGCGACCGCCGAGTCGACCCCGCCGGACAGCCCGCAGATCGCCCGCTTCGACCCGACCTGCCGCCGGACGGCCTCGATCGACTCGTCCGCGATGTTGACCATCGTCCAGTTGGGACGGCAGCCCGCACCCTCGTACAGGAACCGGCGCAACAACTCCATGCCGTGCTCGGTGTGCATGACCTCGGGGTGGAACTGGACGCCAAAGAAACCACGTTCGCGGTCTTCCATACCCGCGACAGGGGTGACGTCCGTACTGGCGGTGACCGTGAAACCGGACGGCGCCTGGCTCACGAAGTCGCGGTGGGACATCCACACCGCCTGCTCATGGGGCAACCCCGCGAACAGCATGCCGGGGGACGTCACCGCTACGGTCGCCCCACCGAACTCGGCGACATTCGAGTTCTCGACCGTCCCGCCCAGGGCCTGTGCCATCACCTGGTGCCCGTAGCAGATGCCGAACATGGGGACGCCCAGGTCGAACAACCCGTCCGGTGCGATCGGGGCACCCTCTTCGTACACCGACGATGGCCCGCCGGACAGGATGATGGCCTTCGGCCGCTTGGCGAGCATCTCCGCCGCCGTCATCGTGGACGGCACGATCTCGCTGTACACATGGCACTCGCGGACGCGCCGGGCGATGAGCTGCGCGTACTGCGCGCCGAAGTCGACGACGAGAACGGTGTCGAAGGACTGGTCTGCGGCCACCAAGAACGCCTTTCGCACGGGCCGGAACGATTCACCCAGTCTACGGGGCCCCCGCCCGCGCCCGATCGCGCGCGTCCCGGCCTCCGTCCTGGGGCCGGACCATGAGCACGTCTCGGACGAGACCATCACATGGTGCGATCGTCCTATAACGGTCGGCATCCATTTACCTTGATCACACTCGCGGCAGCACTTCGCTCTGATACCTGTTGATAACGCGCTGTGTTCATTTCGTTCCCGTCCGCAAGCGTCCTCCCTAGGAGTGCCGTGAAGCTGCTCGCCGCAACCGTCCTGCTCGCCGCCGCCGTTCCGGCGCTGCCGTCGACCACCGCCTCGCCCCCTCGCCCGGTGCGTCAGGAGGCGGTGCGCCAGGAGACCGCGCGTACGGGCGACTGCGTCAAGGCCGACGTGTCCCCCGCCAACGCGCGGTTGCGGCCCGGCTCGCACGTCAGGGACCGCAACGACCTCTCCCTGGAGCAGGCCGCCGGCGTCGAGCAGAACCTCAACCGGATCCTGGACGGTCTCGGCCTCGCCCCCGAGCAGAACCCGCGCGGGCAGTCGACCGGACGTGACCTGCGCGGCGCCGCCCCCATCAACATTCCCGTCTACTTCCATGTGCTGCACGACGGTTCGTCTGGCAACGTGTCCGCCGAGGCGATCGGGAGCCAGCTCGACACGATGAACGCTTCCTACGGCGGACAGAACGGAGGCGCGAACACCCGCGTCTCGTTCACCTTGCGTGCCGTGACCCGGACGGACAACGCCGACTGGTTCAACGACCCCGAGCGCTACGAGCGGACGTACAAGCCCAGATTGCGGCAGGGCGGCAAGAGCACACTGAACCTCTACAGCGCGCGTATTGGAGGCGACCTCCTCGGCTGGTCGACCTTCCCCTGGAAGTACAGCGCCGAGCCCAAGATGGACGGCGTCACCATCCACTACGGCAGCATGCCGGGCGGATCCATCGAGAACTTCAACAAGGGATTCAGCGCCACGCACGAGGTCGGTCACTGGCTCGGGCTCTACCACACGTTCCAGGACGGCTGCGGAGGGCAGGGCGACCGCGTCGCCGACACCCCCGCAGAGCGCGACCCCACCAACGGCTGCCCCGCCGGTAAGGACACGTGCCCGTCCAGTGGCGAGGACCCCATCCACAACTACATGGACTACAGCTACGACACGTGCATGACGTCCTTCACCGGCGGACAGGGCGGCCGTATCCACAACGTGTGGACGGCCTACCGCGCCTAGCGCGTCTTGCGGTTGGTTATGCGTTTCGCGTCTTCGGGAGGCAGTCTTCGGACTGCCTCCCTTAGCGTGACGCCCGACATGACGTGTGCGCGTGGCTCGACCCAGGCCACCACCCACTCCGGGTCCTTCTTCGACAGCTCCCGCAACACCCACCCAAGGGCCTTGCGGATGAAAAACTCCTTTTCGTCGATGAGCGCGTCCCCGAAGCGGTCGATCCTGCCCAGATCCGGTGCTCCCGCACGGACGCCCGCGAGCAGGGCGAGCATCGCCGTGCGGCGTATCCACATGTAGGGGTCGCTGACCCAGGCATCCAGGACCGTCCCCAGGTCGGGATACCGGACGACCAGGCCGCCGACGATTTTCTCGGCCAGGTGGTCCACGTAGACCCAACTCGACGAGTCACGGATAAGACGTTCGCCCAAGGCAAGGTCGGGTGGCTCCAGGAGTGCCGCGCGTTTGGCGAGTACTTCCATCGCAGCCATGCGCGCCTCATGCACGGGACGGCCTTGGTCGGTCACGTCCCAGAGCTTCTCCGCCAGCGCGATGAGTTCGTCCCGGGTCGGCTTGGTCTTCACCGCCGACAGCGCGACCTTCCGCAGGGCCGGGACGGTGACGCCGATATGCGTGAAGTCACTCTTCAGATAGCGCTTCTCGCTCTCGGCTCGCGCCGGATCGGCCTGTGCCCGAAATTCGGCCAGGAGCCGTTCCACTTCCCCGTCGACGTCCACGCGGGTCACGCTACGCCGCCGCGCTAGGGTGCCGCATTCAGCGTTGAGCGACCTGATTCGTTCAGGTTTGCCAAAGACGCCTTGGTTGTTCACATCCAGGCTGGTTCCAGCGATGACTCCGCTCCCCTGCGCGCGCTCCCGCTCGCGTCACCCCCAAGGAGTTTCATGAAACGCGCCGGAATCGCGGCCGTTCTCGGACTGGCCGCAGCCGTCACGACGTACGCCCCCACCGCCCCCGCCACCCTCGCGGCGCCCTCGGCGCCGTCCAACCTGTGCGCCGACCAGTCGGCCCAGGCCCGCGTTCGCGCCGGAACCCACGCCGTCGAGCCCAACCAGCCTGGGACCGCCCAGGTAGCGGCGATGGAGAAGGACTTCCAGAACCGCCTTGGCAAGCTGCGGAACAAGAAGACTTCGGCCATCACGGTCCGCGTGCACTTCCAGGTCGTCTACGGAAGTGCGGGCAATGTGCCCGACGCGACCCTGAACAAGCAGATCGACGTCATGAACAGCGCCTACGCGGGCAGCGGCGTGACGTTCACTCTGGCCGAGATCAAGCGGACGCAGAACTCCGCCTGGTTCTCCGACCCGCAGGCCAACGAGGCCGCCATGAAGAACGCCCTGCATGTCGGCAACGCCCAGGACCTCAACTTCTACACCGCCGACCTGGGCAACAGCCTCCTCGGCTGGGCGACGTTCCCGAGCAGCTACCGCTCGCAGCCCAAGATGGACGGTGTGGTCATCCACTACCAGAGCGTGCCGGGCGGCACTCTCACCAACTACAACGAAGGCGACACCGGCACCCACGAAGTGGGTCACTGGATGGGGCTCTACCACACGTTCCAGGGCGGCTGCACGGGCGCTGGAGACGAGGTCTCCGACACGCCCGCCGAGCAGAGCCCGGCCTCCGGTTGCCCCACCGGTCGCGACACGTGCTCCTCGGCCGGAGTGGACCCGATCCACAACTACATGGACTACAGCTACGACTCCTGCATGACCGAGTTCACGGCGGGCCAGACCTCGCGTATGCAGAGCCAGTGGTCCGCATACCGCGCGTCAGGAACCTGACCCGCACCCCGGCTGGACGGTCGTGACCGTCCAGCCGACGACTGACCCCCGGTAGAACGGGCCGGGTGAGCCTGTCAGGCTCACCCGGCCCGTTCTGCGCTGCGACCGGCCGACTTTTCCACAGAATCTCGTTCTAGTGCCGTGCCGCCGTCGCCCCGCCGAGAATTCAGGAGTCGAGTTCGGGGAGGCGGCGATGGCGGATTCAGCGGGTGGGGCGGCGTCAGGTGATGTCGATGATCGGGAGCTTCAACGCCCCCGGCGCGTCGGCCGGGACGGTCGGGTTCTTCGGCGGGACGGGGTTGAGCCGCCGGTACGGCTCGCCCAGCTCAGGGCGGAGGTCGTCCTCCGACCGGTTCGGCCAGAGCGACATGGCACGCTCGGCCTGCGCTGTGATCGTCAGGGACGGGTTGACGCCCAGGTTGGCGGAGACGGCCGAGCCGTCCACGACATGCAGGCCCGGGTGCCCGTATACGCGGTGATATGCGTCGATCACTCCGGAATCCGCCGAGTCGCCGATCGCGCACCCGCCGAGGAAGTGCGCCGTCATCGGGACGTCGAACAGGTCGCCCCAGGTGCCGCCCGCCATCCCGCCGATCTCGTCGGCGATCAGCCGGGTCGCCTCGTGCCCCTCCGGGATCCACGTCGGGTTCGGCTCGCCGTGCCCGGCGGACGAGTGGACGTCCCAGCCGAAGGGACCCTTCTTCGGGCGCAGCGTGATCGAGTTGTTCCGGGTCTGCATGACCAGCGCGATGACCGTCCGCTCCGACCAGTGCCGCACGTCCGCGAGTTGCATCAGGTCGCGCGGGCGGCGCACCGCCTCGCGGACGAACTTCAGCAGGCGGGGCTTGTGCTTCTCGCCCGGACGGTCGCCGTCCACGAGCAGCGTCTGCAGACCGGCGAGCAGGTTGGAGCCGCGCCCATACCGGACGGGTTCGATGTGCGTGTCCGGCGCGGGGTGGAACGACGACGTGATCGCGACGCCCTTGGAGAAGTCGGGGCCCGGCTTGCCGTTCGCCCGCCCGCCGCCGAGGATCGCCTCCGAGTTGGTGCGGGTCAGCGCGCCGAGCCGGTCCGACAGTCGCGGCAGCGCGCCCGTCGCCTTCAGCTTGTGCAGAAGCTTCTGCGTCCCGTACGTCCCGGCGGCGAACACGACCTGCTCGGCCGTGAGCGTCTTGCGGTTGCGGCCGAACGAACCCGTCCGCACGATGTCGACCTCATAGCCGCCGCCCTGCCGCGGCCTGACGGACGTGACGCGGCTGAGCGGCATCACCCGCGCGCCCGCCTTCTCCGCCAGATACAGGTAGTTCTCGGTGAGCATGTTCTTCGCGCCGTGGCGGCAGCCCGTCATGCACTCGCCGCACTCCAGGCAGCCGCGCCGCCGCGGGCCCGCGCCGCCGAAGTACGGGTCGGCGCTCTCCACCCCGGCGCCGCGTCCGAAGAACACGCCGACCGGTGTCCTGACGAACGTGTCGCCCTTGCCCATCCGGTCGGCGACCCGCTTCATGATCTTGTCGGCCTCGGTGGTCGTCCGGTTCTGCACGACGCCGAGCATGCGCTTCGCCTGCTCGTAGTAGGGCGCCAGCTCGTCCTGCCAGTCGGTGATGTGCGCCCACTGCCGGTCCTTGAAGAACGGCTCCGGCGGGACGTACAGGGTGTTGGCGTAGTTGAGCGAGCCGCCGCCCACGCCCGCACCGGCCAGCACCAGCACCCGGCTGGACTTCGCCCCGCGGATCAGGTGCATCCGCTGGATGCCGGTGAACCCGAGCGCGGGCGCCCACAGGTAGCGGGCGATGCGCCAGTTCGTCTTGGGCAGCGCCGGATACCGCGACCCGGGCGCTCCGGACGGGTTCGTGTCGAAGCGGCGGCCCGCCTCGATCACCCCGACCCGGTAGCCCTTCTCGGTCAGCCGCAGCGCCGACACGCTGCCGCCGAATCCCGACCCGACCACGAGCACGTCGAAGTCATGCTTCACGGGCGATCCCTACTTGATCCGCAGCTTCTTCATGAGCTTGATCCCGGTCGCCATCATGTCGGCGAACCGGTCGTAGCCGATGGCGCCCGGCGGTTCCAGGTCCATGATGTGCTGGCTCGCGACCGTCTGCGCCTCGGTGAACTTCAGCAGCCCCTCGGACCCGTGCCGCCGGCCCACACCGGACTGCTTCATCCCGCCCATGGGCGAGTCGTAGGACGCGTAGGCCGCGCCGTACCCGTCGTTGATGTTGACCGTCCCCGCCTGGATGCGGGCGGCGAGACGGCGCCCCTTCGCGACGTCCTTCGTCCATACCGAGGCGTTCAACCCATAAGGGGTGTCGTTCGCCCGCTCGACGACCTCGTCCTCGTCCCGGTACTTGTAGACCGCGACGACCGGCCCGAACGTCTCGTTGGCGCACAGGTCCATATCGCCATCGACATCCGCGAGAACGGTCGGCTCGTAGAACAGCGGCCCGACGTCCGGACGGGCCTTGCCTCCGGCCAGAACGGTCGCACCCGCCTCCACGGCCTGGTCGACATGGCGCGTCACTGCGTCCAGTTGCCGCTTGTAGGTCAGCGACCCCATCTCGGCCTGGAAGTCCAGCCCGGCGCCGAGCCTCATCCCCTTCACCAGCTCGACGAACCGGGGGACGAACCGGTCGTAGACGTCCTCGTGCACGTACATCCGCTCGATCGAGATGCAGAGCTGCCCGGCGTTGGTGAAGCACGCGCGCACGGCGCCCCGCGCGGTGCGCTCCACGTCGGCGTCCGGCAGGACGATCATCGGGTTCTTTCCGCCGAGTTCCAGCGAGTACCCGACCAGCCGAGGCGCGACCTTCTCCGCGATCGCCTTCCCACCGCGCGTCGACCCGGTGAACGACACGTAGTCGGCGTTCTCCACCAGCGGGTCGCCGATGTCGGACGGGTCACCCACGACGATCTGCCACAGATCGCGCGGCAGCCCAAGCTCGATCAGCAGATCGAGAACCCACAAGCTGGACAAACAGGTCTGCGTGTCCGGCTTGTGGATCACGGCGTTACCCGCCATCAGCGCGGGTGCGATATCGCTCGCCCCGAGCGCGAACGGATAGTTCCACGGCGCGATCAGCGCGACGACACCCTTCGGGTGCCGCAACTCATGGACGCGCGTAAGCCCCGGCATCATGCCCTGCCTGCGCCGCGGCTTCAGCAGCTTCGGGGCCCGCCGCGCGTAGTAGAGCGAGCAGAGCGCCACGTCGAGGAACTCCTCCATCGCGTGGCGGCGCGCCTTGCCGGTCTCCAGCTGGATGACGTCGAGGATCTCCGCGCGCCGGTCGACCAGCGCGTTCGCGAGCCGCAGGAACGGCTTGACCCGCTCCGCCGCCGGCAGCGCGCCCCAGGCCCGCTGCGCCGCCCGCGCCCGCTCGTACGCCTTCCGGACGTCGTCGGCGCTGGACAGCGGAACGGTCGCGAGAGGCTCGCCGGTGAACGGCCCGGTGATCGTCGCGGTCTCGGCGCCGCTCGACGCCACATGCGAGACCAGCCGGTCGATCAGAGTCTGCGGCAGCGTGCGCTCCGTCGCGCCTTCGGCGGAGACCGTCGGGGATGCCATACAGGCAGCGTATGACCCCCCGCCCACTCTTGGCTACCCGCAAGTAACGCGACCCGTGGAGTGATGTACCCCACGCGCTAGAGCAGTCTCCATCCCCCATTGACACCTCAACCTGACCGGACCGTTCCAAGCCAGGTCGAATTACGTAACCGACGGACTGACCATGCTTACCCGGTGTATTCCGAAGAGAGAATCTCGCTCCACGCCCACGCCGCCCGCTCCCCAACCAAGGAGAACCAAAGCCCACCAACCACGACACACCGTCCAGTCCCCGGGCTCAGACGACCACCCAGAGACCCAAGCCCACAAGGGTCCAATTGGAGATGTCGGCGACTTGATCGAAAGGCGGGAGCGCGGTCAGGCCCTGTCCGTCCGCCCGACGGCAGGCAGGCAGGCAGGCAAGCCGGGGAGCATCTCCCAGACCAAAGCAACCAGGAAACACGAGGAAAGCGCGTGCGTCGCGGCGATATGCCCGGCGGCCAGGGGCGCAAGCACAAGGGGGCGAGGGACGTATCAAAGGCCACACTGGGAGGGAACAGCACATGACGGACACCCACGGTGACAACCGGCCCGAGGGTGACTCGACCGGGCCGGGGGGCTTCCGCACTCCGCCCCCGTCCGGCGGCGGCACCCCACCGCGCCGGGACCGCCGCGAGCAGACCAGGACCGCCCTGCTCACCGCCGCCGAACGCCTCTGGGCGGAACGCGGCATCCACGGCGCCTCTCTCGACGACATCGCGTCGGCCGCGGGCCTCACCAAGGGCGCCGTCTACTCCAACTTCGCGGGCAAGACCGACCTGCTGCTGGCCCTGATGGAGCGCTTCACCAGCGATCCGTCCCGCAGCGACGTCTGCGACGAGATCCGCACCGCCGAGGAGGACGCCGACCCCACCGGCCGTCCCACCCGCCACGCCCCCGACGACCGTCCCCGGCGCCTGGCCCTGCTCCTCGTCGAGTTCTGGCTCTACGGCATGCGCGACTACGCCGCGGGCTGGCGCATCGCCGACTGGTACGCCGAACGCCGCGCCCAAATGGCCAGCGAACTGGAAACCACCGACGGCCTGGCCGCCGACGACCGCGCCGCCCTGGCCGTAGCCCTGGACCTGGGCGTCGCCTTCCAACACCTACTCGACCCGACCCGCGTCCCCGCCCACCTCTACAAAACCGGCAAAACCCTAATGCTCGGCACCCCCTAACCCCACCAAGCACCCCACGCCGCGTCCTCGTGGGTTTGCCCCGGTGGGGTGGAGGGCCGGGGCGAAGGTGCGGAGGTCCTCAGTGGGTGGGCTGGGGGGTGGGGGTTGGGGCGGGCTTGGGGACGGGGGCGGTGCGTAGAGGGAGTTCGTTGATCAGCCAGGAGAGGGTTAGCCAGGTGGCGCTTACTGCGGCTACTGCCAGGAAGATTTGGGCGGTGCCGTGGGCTACGGCGTCCAGGTAGGCGGGGCCTGTGGCGGGGGTGCGGCCGTCCAGTGAGCGGGTGAAGATGGCGCCGAACGCAGCGATGCCCAGTGAGCCGCCGATCGTGCGGAACAAGGTGACGGTGCCGGAGGCCGCGCCGATGTCCGTCATCTCGACGCTGTTCTGCGCGATGGTGACGGTCAACTGCATGGTCAGCCCGAGACCGAGGCCGAGCAGCGCCATGGCGGCGCCGGTGGCCACACGTCCGGTCCCGGGATCGACGGCGGACAGCCACGTAGCGCCCGCGGTGAGCGCCACGCCGCCGAGGATGGGGAAGATCTTGTACCGGCCGGTCCCGCTCATCACCCGTCCGACGAGTTGGGTCGTGAACAGGATCGGGATCATCATCGGCAGCAGCAGGAGCCCGGACGACGAGGCGGACGCGCCCTGGACGGTCTGCTGGAACAGCGGCAGGTAGAGCACCCCGGCGAACATCACCACGCCCGTGACCAGCGACAGCGCGGAGGCGAGGGTGAAGTTGCGGCTGCCGAACATGCGCAACGGGATGACCGGGTCGGCGGCCCGCCGCTCCGCCAGCACGAACATCGCAGCACCGGCGATCGCCAGTGCGGCCAGGCCCCGGATCGGTCCCGAGGTCCACGCGTACTGGACGCCGCCCCAGGTCGCCGCGAGGATGAGCGCCCCGATGGTCGTCGCCAGCGCCCCGATCCCGGCGTAGTCGATCTTTACGTTCCGGCGGGTCGCGGGCAGGTCCAGGAGCATCGCCGACCAGCCGAAGGCCAGCAGGCCGAGCGGCAGGTTGAGGTAGAACGCCCACCGCCAGCTCAACTGGTCGGCGACCACCCCGCCGAGCAGCGGGCCGCCGATGGCGCCGATCGCCATGACCGCCGCGGTCATCCCCTGGTAGCGGCCCCGCTCACGAGGCGGCACCAGCGCGCCGATGATCGAGAACGCGCCGACCATCAGGCCGCCCGCCCCGAGCCCTTGCAGTGCGCGGAAACCGATCAGGGCGGACATCGACCAGGCCGCCCCGGACAGCAGCGACCCGACCAGGAACACCGCGATCGAGGTCAGGAAGACCGTCTTGCGGCTGAACAGGTCGCCCAGCTTGCCCCAAACCGGCGTGGAGATCGCGGTCATCAGCGTGTAGGCGGTCACGACCCAGGCCATGTGGTCGAGGCCGCCGAGGTCCCGGACGATCGTCGGCATCGCGGTGCCGACGATCGCGTTGTCGAGCATCGCCAGCAGCATCGCCAGCATGACGCCTAACAAGATGACGCGGATTTCGCGTCCAGTGGGGGCGGACGCCTGCGGTACGGCCGTCGTCGTCATGGCCGATCACCTCCGAAGCAGAGTAGAAACGAGCATACTCGTGGTGTCGTTAAAAAACTAGAACGACTCTACTCTGAGAGTGGTTCTGCAGGCGGCGGTAGACTGGCGGCATGACCGAGGCGACCATGGGGCGCAGGGAGCGCAAGAAGGCACGGACCAGGCAGGCGATCGCCGACGCCGCGCTGGAGTTGTTCCTCGAACGCGGCTACGACCAGGTCAGCGTCAAGGACGTCGCCGAGGCCGCCGATGTGTCGACGAGCGGCCTGTTCAAGCACTTCCCGACCAAGGAGGCCCTGGTCTTCGACCGGGACGACGACATCCGGACGAGTCTGGTGTCGGCGGTGCGCGACCGTCCCGAGGGCGTCCCGCCGCTGGACGCCCTGCGCGACTGGCGGCTGGCCCGGCTCCGCGAACGCTCCGCCGACCCGCGGACGGCCGCGTTCGCCGAACTCGTCACCGGCACCCCGGCCCTCCAGGACTACGCCGACCGAATGTGGCTAGCCCACGAGAAGGAACTGGCCCAAGCCCTAGCCCAAGCCGAAACAGACCCGCACGCCCCGAGCCCGGACGGCCCGGCGGGCGGCGCCCCAGATGCAGGCGCTTCGCAGACGGACATCGCCACGCGAACACATGACCCGGCGCGCACCGATGTTGCGGCGCGGGCTGTTGCGCGGTTTGGGTTGGATCGGCTGCGGGTCGGGGAGCAGGGTGATCCGCGTCGCGTGGTCGAGGCCGCGTTCGCCTTGCTGGCTCACGGGTGGCCTGCCCCCGAACTGAGCCGCCCGGCGCGTGAACAGGCCCCGGCTGGCGCGCGGCCCGAGGCTCCGGCCGGGCCGCCTGGGCTGCGCGAACGCAAGAAAGCCCAGACACGGCGGGCCATCACCGAGGCCGCGGTCGCGCTGTTCACCGAGCGCGGTTACGACGATGTGGGCGTCCGCGAGATCGCCGATGCCGCCGACACCTCGATCGCGACCCTGTTCAAGTACTTCCCGGACGGCAAGGTGAGCCTGGTCTTTCCCGGCGATCGGGCGGCCAGGATCGCCTCGCTGACCGGTGCCGTCCACGATCGGGCGCCGGGCCAGACCGTCCTGGACGCGCTGCGCGGTCTCCTGTCCCAGCGCGGGCCGTTCAAGGAAGACCCCACGCCCGCGGAGCAGCGCGTCCTCGACCTGGTGAGCGCCACTCCGGACCTGCGCGACTACGCGCTCCGCTCCTGGACGCACGGCCAAGAGCCTCTCGCCGCCGCCATCGCCGCGGAGTCCGGCCTCCCCGCCGACGACCTCACCGCGCGGCTCCTGGCGCGCTACGTCCTGCAGATCCCCGACCTGGCGCGGAACACCTCCGACCCCGGGCGCACCCTTGACATCGTCATCGACCTCCTCAGCCGAGGCTGGCCCGCCTGCCTCCACGAGCCCAAGCCCGACTAGCCCGACCAGCCCGGCCAGTCCGACCAGGCCGACGATCGGCTTAGGGCTGTGGGGGCGTGGTCCCGAGTCGTAGCCCGGCGATCCGGCAAGGTGCTAGGGGGCCGTGGTGGGGACGATGTCGGGGGCGCCGCGGCGGCGGGCGTCGGCTTCCTGGTCGTCTTCCTGGGTCTGGGAGGCGCGTTCGGCTTCGACGCGCTTGCGGTAGTACTCGATCTCGCGGTCGCGCTGCTTCTTGGACCAGCCGAGGACGGGGCCGAGCAGGTCGGCGGCCTCCTGGGCGGCGCCGACGCCGCGGTCCCAGGTCTCGATGGAGATGCGGGTGCGGCGGGCGAGGACGTCGTTCAGGTGCCGGGCGCCCTCGTGCGACGCGGCGTAGACGATCTCGGCGCGCAGGTAGTCGTCGGCCCCGGCGAGCGGCTTGCCGAGGTCGGGCTTGTCGGCGATCAGCGCGAGGAGGTCGTCCACGAGCGTGCCGTAGCGGCGGAGGAGGTGCTCGATGCGGGCGACGTGCAGGCCGGAGCGGGACGCCAGCCGGTGCCGCGCGTTCCACATGGCCTGGAAGCCGTCGCCGCCGACGAGGGGGACGCGGTCCGTGCACGACTCGGGGATCTTCCCGTCGAGGCCGTGCGCGACGGCGTCGATCGCGTCCTTGGCCATGACCCGGTACGTCGTGTACTTGCCGCCCGCCACCAGGACCAGCCCGGGGACGGGGTGCGCCACGACGTGCTCGCGAGAGAGCTTCGACGTCTCCTCGGTCTCACCGGTGAGGAGGGGCCGCAGCCCCGCGTACACACCTTCGACATCGTCATGAGTGAGGGGTGTGTTGAGGACGGAGTTCACGTGGTCCAGGACGTAGTCGATGTCGGCCTTCGACGCGGCGGGATGGGCCTTGTCGAGGTCCCAGGCCGTGTCGGTGGTGCCGATGATCCAGTGCCGCCCCCACGGGATCACGAACAGGACCGACTTCTCCGTGCGCAGGAGGATGCCCGTCGCGGAGTGGATGCGGTCCTTCGGGACGACGAGGTGGATGCCCTTGGACGCCTTCACGTGGATCTGCCCGCGCCCGCCGACGAGCTGCTGGATGTCGTCCGTCCAGACGCCGGTGGCGTTGACGACCTGCTTGGCGCGCACCTCGCTGGTCGTGTTGCCCTCAAGGTCGCGGATGCGCAGGCCCGTCACGCGCTCGCCCTCGCGCAGGAACCCGAGGCACTGGGTGCGGGACGCGATCTGCGCCCCGTACTCGGCGGCCGTGCGCAGCGCCGTCATGACGAAGCGGGCGTCGTCGACCTGCGCGTCCCAGAGCTGGATGGCGCCGACGAAGGAGTCCTTGCGCAGGGACGGCGCGAGCCGCAGCGCGCCGCGCCGGCTCAGGTGCCGGTGGTGCGGGACGCCCCGCGTGTTGCCCATCTGGAACGCCAGCACGTCGTACAGCGCCACGCCCGCGCCGAAGTACGCGCGCTCCCACACCCGGTGCGTGGTCGGCAGGATGAACGGGACGGGACGCACCAGGTGCGGCGCGATCTGCTGGAGCAGGTGGCCGCGCTCGGTGAGCGCCTCCCGGACGAGGTCGAAGTTGTACTGCTCCAGGTACCGCAGCCCGCCGTGGATCAGCTTGGACGACCGCGACGACGTCCCGGAGGCGAAGTCCCGCGCCTCGACCACCGCGACGGACAGGCCCCGGGTCGCCGCGTCGAGCGCCGCGCCGGCACCGACGATGCCGCCGCCCACCACGACGACGTCGAACTCCTCGCGGGCCATCCGATCGAGCGACGCCGCCCGTTCGGCCGGACCCAGCCGGGAGGTGCCCAGCCCCGTCACAGGTGATCCCGTCATCGCGATTCCCCCCACACCGGTCGGTTTCCGAGCGTTACCTACCCAAGAGTAGGGAGGGGGCCACACTCGGAACGACCAATTCTGCGTGGGTTCGCTCTCAGCTGTCGTCAGTCGTTCGACTTGCGGTGGGCCACCACGACCTGCACCCGCTGGAACTCCTTGAGCTCCGTGTATCCGGACGTCGCCATCGCGCGGCGCAGCGCGCCGATCAGGTTCATCGAGCCGTCCGCGACCCGGGACGGGCCGAACAGGATCTGCTCCATCGTGCCGATCGTGCCGAGTTCGAGGCGGGTGCCGCGCGGGACGTCGCCGTGGTGCGCCTCGCTGCCCCAGTGGTAGCCGCGTCCCGGCGCCTCGGTGGAGCGGGCGAACGGGGAGCCGACCATGACCGCGTCGGACCCGCACGCGAACGCCTTCGCGATGTCGCCGCTGTTGACCATCCCGCCGTCGGCGATGACGTGGACGTAGCGTCCGCCGGACTCGTCCATGTAGTCGCGGCGGGCGGCGGCCACGTCCGCGACGGCGGTCGCCATCGGGACGGCGACGCCGAGGACGGTCCGCGTCGTGTGCCCGGACCCGCCGCCGAACCCGACGAGCACCCCGGCGGCGCCGGTGCGCATCAGGTGCAGCGCGGCCGTGTACGTGGAGCAGCCGCCGACGATGACGGGGACGTCCAGGTCGTAGATGAACTGCTTGAGGTTCAGCGGCTCGGCGCGGCCCGACACGTGCTCGGCGGACACGGTCGTCCCCCGGATGACGAACAGGTCGACGCCCGCGTCGATCACGGCCTTGTGGAACTGGGCGGTGCGCTGCGGCGACAGCCGCGCCGCGACGGTCACCCCGGCCTCGCGGACCTCGGCGATCCGGCGGCCGATCAGCTCTTCCTTGATCGGCTCGGTGTAGATGTCCTGGAGGCGCTGGGTGGCGCGGACGGTGTCCAGCGAGGCGATCTCGGCGAGCAGCGGCTCGGGGTTCTCGTAGCGCGTCCACAGCCCTTCGAGGTCGAGGACGGCGAGCCCGCCGAGCCGTCCGACCGCGATCGCGGTGGCCGGGCTGACCACGCTGTCCATCGGCGCGACGACCAGCGGGATGTCGAACCGGTAGGCGTCGATCTGCCAGGCGACGCTGACCTCCTCGGGGTCGCGCGTCCGCCGCGACGGCACGATGCCGATGTCGTCGAAGGCGTACGCCCGCCGGCCGCTCTTGCCCCGGCCGATCTCCACCTCAGCAGCCACTGCGCCCTTCCTCCACGTGGTCCGGTGTTCCCGCAGGCGGCGGGAACGAGCCCCGGACGAGCTTACGTCAGCCCCGGACACGCCGGGCTACCGCGCTCCCCCGGACGAACGACCGGTCGACGGCGCGACGCCCCGCGAGGACGCGGAAAGGCACGAAGGGGCGTCAGCGCCCCGGGCGATCGAGCACGTCAGCGGCCCTGGGGCCTGGCGGCCTGGCGCTTGGAGGCTCAGCGGCCCTGGTAGTTGGGGGCCTCTACGGTCATCTGGATGTCGTGGGGGTGGCTTTCGCGCAGGCCGGCCGCGCTGATGCGCATGAGCTGGCCGCGCTCCTGCAGCTCGGGGATCGTGCGGGTGCCCGCGTACCACATCGACTGGTGCAGCCCGCCGACGAGCTGGTGCGCGACGTTGGCGAGCGGCCCGCGATACGGCACCTGGCCCTCGACGCCCTCCGGGATCAGCTTCTCCTCGGCGGACACGTCGGCCTGCGCGTACCGGTCCTTCGAGAACGAAGCGCCGCGCTCCCGGTTGCGCATCGCGCCGAGCGAGCCCATGCCCCGGTACGACTTGTACTGCTTGCCGTGGACGAAGATCAGCTCGCCCGGCGACTCCTCCACCCCGGCGAGCAGCGACCCGGCCATCACCGTGTCGGCGCCCGCGACCAGGGCCTTCGCTATGTCGCCCGAGTACTGGAGGCCGCCGTCGCCGATCACCGGGACGCCCGCCTCGCGCGCCGCGCGGGCCGCCTCGGAGATCGCGGTGAGCTGCGGGACGCCGACGCCCGCGACGATCCGGGTGGTGCAGATCGAGCCCGGTCCGACGCCGACCTTGACCGCGTCGGCGCCCGCGTCCACCAGCAGTTTCGCGCCCGCGTAGGTGGCGATGTTGCCGCCGACGACCTCGACCCGCGCGCTCGCCT
This sequence comes from Actinomadura syzygii, assembly GCF_008085905.1. Lineage (GTDB taxonomy): Bacteria > Actinomycetota > Actinomycetes > Streptosporangiales > Streptosporangiaceae > Spirillospora > Spirillospora syzygii. The sequence goes on from NZ_VSFF01000014.1 coordinate 340,516, forward strand.
TGATGGTGGCGATCGTGTCGGCGACGCCCTTGGAGTGGCCGTGCGCGGTGTCCACGACGATCACGTCGGCGCCCGCCTCGATGAGGGCGCGGGCGCGGTTGATCGCGTCCTCGCCGACGCCGACCGCCGCGGCGACGAGCAGGCGGCCGTCGGCGTCCTTGGTGGAGTGCGGGTACTGCTCGCTCTTGGTGAAGTCCTTGGTGGTGATCAGGCCCTTGAGGCGTCCGTCGGCGTCCACCAGCGGGAGCTTCTCGACCTTGTTGCCCGCGAGCAGCCGGAACGCCTCGTCGCGCGTCACGTCCACCGGGGCCGTGACCAGCGGCATCGGCGTCATCACCTGGCGGACGGGACGGGCCGGGTCGGACTCGAAGCGCATGTCCCGGTTCGTCACGATGCCGACCAGCACGCCCCGTACGTCGGTCACCGGGACGCCGGAGATCCGGTAGCGGGCGCACAGCTCCTCGACGTCGGCGAGCGTCGCGTCCGGCAGACAGGTCACCGGGTTGGTGATCATCCCGGCCTCGGAGCGCTTCACCCGGTCGGCCTGGTCGGCCTGCTCCTCGATCGGCATGTTGCGGTGCAGGACGCCGATGCCGCCCTGGCGTGCCATCGCGACCGCCGTGCGGGCCTCGGTCACCGTGTCCATGGCCGCGGAGACGAGCGGGATGCGCAGCGAGATCCGGCGGGTGAGCCGGGTCGACGTGTCGGCCTCGCCGGGCTGGAGATCGGAGTACCCCGGGAGGAGGAGCACGTCGTCGAAGGTCAGGCCCTGGGGGAGGAACTTGTCGGACTCGGCGGCGGGGTTCATGACTACCTTCCCGTGGTGGTCGCGGCATCGGGCCAGGTCATGGTGGACCCTGTTCCCATGGTAGGGGCTCTCCCCGCGCCTGGACGGCTCGTTGCGCGGCACGGCCGCGTGGTCTTCGTGACATCCCCCAACACGCCGGACGCTCCAGTCGATTCCCCCCGCCCAGCCCTTTCCGGCGTTGACTCCGCGTGATTGTTCGCGCACAGAGGAGACAGGGGGGTGCACCACTCCGGGCGCGGAGCAGTAGCGTGGGGGTGTGCACGACGACGCTCCGATCGACCCGTTCGCCGGAGACCCGGAGGATCCGGCGGCGGCGCTCGGCGACCTCGGCGACGACACCGCTCCGCTCAGCGTGACGGAGCGGGAGGACGTGCTGGCCGACCTCGCCGACCTGGAGGTCTTCCGCGCCCTGCTGGAACCGCTCGGCGTGCGCGGGCTGACCGTCGACTGCGGAGACTGCGGCAAGCTCCACTACATCGACTGGGAGCTGCTGCACGGCAACCTGCGCCACCTGCTCGACCAGGGGCTCCCCCGCGTCCACGAGCCCGCCCTCGCCCCCGACCCGGTCGACTACGTGAGCTGGGAGTACGCCCGCGGCTACGTCGACGGCGTGATCGACAGCGAAGAGGGCCACGACGAGAACTGACCGCTCGGCGAGAACTGACCGCGCGGCCGTATCCGCGCGGCGGCCCGTCCGAAGTCGATCGACCGCGCGCACGGCCCGCGCGGCGGCCCGGCGCCGCCCGCGTGACCTGTCCGCGGGGCCTGCGGGCGAGCGTTGCCGGGCCGTAGGTCAGTCGCGGCCGGAGTATGGGTCCGAGTAAGGGTCTCGGTACTGGTCGAAGCGCTTCTGGGGGCGTTGGTTCGGGTCGGCGAAGCCGGGCCAGCCGTTGTCGCCGGGGTACGGGTCGTCCGAGCCGCGCATCGGGAAGGTCCCGAGGGGCGGCGGACGGTTCTCGTCGGCCGGACGGCGGAAGCGCGGACGGTCCGGGAACGGGGGCCGCAGGTGCGTCCTGATCGGGTCGTACTCCCGCGCCGGCTTGCGCGCCGCGGGCCGTTCCGGCAGGGGGCGGACGACCGGCGGCCGCCGCCGCTCGGCCACGGCCTCGATGTCGGCGCCGGCCTGCTTCTCGGCCCCGTCGGCGACCCCGGTCACGCGCGGGGCCTGCGAGGACGACGCCGCCGGGTGGTCGGCGGCCGCGCCGCCCGCCGCCGCGACCCCGCTGCCCGCGAGGACGGCCCCGGCGACGCCGAGCGCCACGATCGTGCGGGGGCCGCGTCGCCGCGGCCCCGTCCCGGGACCGGACGGCGTCGGCGGCGCGGGCTCGGACTCGGGCGCCGAACTCTGGTCGTCCACGTCGATGATCAGTGCCCGCAGCAGCCGTACGGCCGGATCGGGCTCGTCGGGCTGCCGTCCCCGCCCGCACTCGCCGGCAGAGCGCTCCGCGACGGCCGGGGCCGCCGGCTCCAGCGGCGCGGAGGCCGCACCGCACGGGGATTCGGACGTCTCCGGCGGCGCGGGCGCCTCCGGAGCGGGCGGCGGGACGGTGAGCCGCCACGCCGCCAGGGACTCGATGATCGCGTCGCTGCGCCGTACCGCGCTGAGGTCGGCGGTGGGGAGTGTCGCCGCGCCCGGGGGGCCGCCGGAGGTCGAGGGCCCGGCCGGACCCGGGGCGCCCCCTGAGCCGGTTCGGGGGCCTCGCTCCGTCAAGCGATCGACTCCTCTCTGGCCATGGCCCGGAGCCGGGCGAGGGCCCGGTGCTGCGCGACCCGTACCGCCCCCGCGGACATGCCGAGGACGTTCCCCGTCTCCTCGGCGGACAGGCCCGCCACGACCCGCAGCAGCACGAGCTCGCGCTGGTGCTCGGGCAGGCGGGTGAGCAGGTCGCGGGCGCGCTGCGCCTCGATGTAGCGGACGACCGTCTCCTCCGGCCCGGGCCGGTCGTCCGGCCCGTCCGGCAGGTCCTCGGTGGGCACGGCCGCGCGGACGGCGCTGCGCAGCGCGTCCGCGATCTTGTGCGCGGCGATGCCGAAGACGAAGGACGCGAACGGCCGCCCCATGTCCCGGTAGCGGGGCAGGGCGGACAGGACGGCGATGCAGACCTCCTGGGCCACGTCGTCCGCGATGTGGTACTGCCCGGACACCCGGCCGAGCCGGGCCCGGCAGTACCGGACGATCATCGGCCGCACCTCGCCGATGAGCGCCTCGATGGCCCCCGGGTCGCCCTGGACGGCGAGGTTGGTCAATTCCCTGAGATCGCCGTCGGCGGCCTTCGCCGCGCGCAGCACCCGAATCCCACGGCCGGTGTCGTGGGCTGGAGGGGCGAGCCCTCCCGAGGGTTCGGCAGTGCGCGCGGTCATGGTCCCGGCGTAGCTTCCCTCGGTCACGTCATGCATGATGCCCAGCAGTCCCGGGCGTGTCTCCACCGCCGAGTACAACGGAATGGTCACAGTGCTGGATGAACCCTGGGGATACTACGCATCGCGGTCTGCCGGCTGCGCCCCGTGCCCGGTTATCCACAGGCCGCCCACAGAAATGACGAGACCCCCGTCCACTGGACGGGGGTCTGTCGACGATCACCGGGCGGGACGAGCCGCTCGCCCGCGCCCGGCGTAGTGATCACAAGCGGATCAGTGGCCGTGCCCGTGGCCGTGTCCGTGACCGCCGGCGAGGGCCTCTTCCTCCTCCGGCTTGTCGACCACGAGCGCCTCGGTGGTGAGGAGCATGCCCGCGATCGAGGCGGCGTTGGTCACCGCGGAGCGGGTCACCTTCACCGGGTCGATGACGCCCTGGGCGACCAGGTCGCCGTACTCGTCGGTGGCGGCGTTGTAGCCGTTGCCCGGCTTCAGCGCCTGCACCTTGGAGACGACGACGTAGCCCTCCTGGCCGGCGTTCTCGGCGATCCAGCGCAGCGGCTCGGCGAGCGCCTTGCGGACGGCCTCCGCGCCGGTGGCCTCGTCGCCGGTGAGCCCGAGCGTCTCGAAGCCCTCCTTGGCGACGTGCACGAGCGCGCTGCCGCCGCCGGAGACGATGCCCTCCTCGATGGCCGCGCGGGTCGCCGAGATGGCGTCCTCCAGGCGGTGCTTCTTCTCCTTCAGCTCCACCTCGGTGGCGGCGCCGACCCGCAGCACGCAGACGCCCCCGGCCAGCTTGGCGAGGCGCTCCTGCAGCTTCTCCCGGTCCCAGTCGGAGTCGGAGTTCTCGATCTCGACCTTGATCTGGTTGATCCGGGCGCTCACCTCGTCGCTGGAGCCCTCACCGTCGACGATGGTGGTGGCGTCCTTGTCGACGGTGATGCGGCGGGCGCGGCCGAGGTCCTCCAGCCCGATGGAGTCGAGCTTGAGGCCGATCGCCTCGCTGACGACCTGGCCGCCGGTGAGGGTGGCCATGTCGCCGAGCATCGCCTTGCGGCGGTCGCCGAAGCCCGGCGCCTTGACGGCGACGGACAGGAACGTGCCGCGGATCTTGTTCGCGACGAGCAGCGCGAGGGCCTCGCCCTCGACGTCCTCGGCCACGACGAGCAGCGGCTTCTTCGTCTGGGCGACCTTCTCGGCCAGCGGCAGGAACTCCTGCACGTTGGAGATCTTGCCGTCGACGATGAGCACGTAGGCGTCCTCCAGGACGGCCTCCATGCGCTCGGCGTCGGTCACCATGTGCGGCGACAGGTAGCCCTTGTCGAACTGGAGCCCCTCGGTGAACTCCAGCTCGAGGCCCATGGTGTGGGCCTCCTCGACGGTGATGACGCCGTCCTTGCCGACCTTCTCGAACGCCTCGGCGATCAGCTCGCCGATCTTCGGGTCCTGCGCGGAGATGGTCGCGACGTGCGCGATCTCGCCCTTCTCCTCGACCTCGCGGGCCGACTTGAGGAGCTGGTCGGACACGTACTGGGCGGCGAGGTCGATGCCGCGCTTCAGCGCGAGCGGGGACGCGCCCGCCGCCACGTTGCGGGTGCCCTCCCGGACCAGCGCCTGCGCGAGGACGGTCGCCGTGGTGGTGCCGTCGCCCGCGACGTCGTTGGTCTTGGTCGCCACTTCCTTGGCGAGCTGGGCCCCGAGGTTCTCGTACGGGTCCTCCAGCTCCACCTCGCGGGCGATCGTGACGCCGTCGTTGGTGATCGTCGGCGCGCCGAACTTCTTGTCGATGACGACGTTGCGGCCGCGCGGGCCGATCGTCACCTTGACGGCGTCCGCGAGAGCGTTGACGCCGCGCTCAAGAGCCCGGCGAGCGTCCTCCTCGAACTCCAGGATCTTCGCCATGCGGATACTCCTCTTTCACGCGATCCGCCCCGGCAGCCCCGCCGAAGGCGGCGCCGACCGGGGCGGGTGCATCACGTTCTCGGTGATTACTTCTCGATGACCGCGAGCACGTCGCGGGCCGAGAGGACGAGGTACTCCTCGTTGTTGTACTTGACCTCGGTCCCGCCGTACTTGCTGTAGAGCACGATCTCGCCGACCTTGACGTCGACAGGGACGCGCTCGCCCTTGTCGTCGACTCGGCCCGGGCCCACCGCGATGACGGTGCCCTCCTGGGGCTTCTCCTTCGCGGTGTCCGGGATCACCAGGCCGGAAGCGGTGGTGGTCTCGGCCTCAAGCGGCTGGACGACGATACGGTCCTCAAGCGGCTTGAGAACAACCTTGGTGGCGGTCGTCACGATCTGACCTCCCCTTCGATTGGTCCTCGGCCGACCACATCGGGCCGGCCAGCACATGTGACAGAAGAGGCGACCCTGGACCGGCCTGCCGTCGCGGGTGCCAGACCGACCTTCGTCGCTGTATTGGCACTCTCGTATGGAGAGTGCCAGTCATGGAGACTATTCCGTGCCCGGTAACCCGTCAACATGGACACGGACGCACACGTCAGCCGTTCATGCGCGTTCACCGGCCGCTAACTTCGGGCGCATGGACATCGCGTTGTTCGCGGCCCTGCGCGGGCCGTCCGGCCGGGCGGTCCTCGCGGAGGCCGCCGGGGCGGACGTGAGCGAGGGCGGCCTCCTCGCGACGGCGTCCCGGCTGCGCGGGCGGCACGACCCCTCGCTCGTGGCCGCCGCGCTGACACAGGTGCGGCTGCGTCAGCGCGCGCGAGTCAAGTTCGGCGCGGACGCCGACCGCATGTACTTCACCCAGACCGGATTGGAGCAGTCGACCCGCGCGAGCGTGGCTTCGCACCGTGCGCGACGGTTCGCTGACCGTCTTCCTGGGGCGCGTGTCCTGGAACTTGGGTGCGGCATAGGCGCGGACCTCATCGCACGGGCACGGGACGGTCTCCCCGGCGACGGTGTGGAAATCGACCCGCTGACGGCCGAGGTGGCAAGGGCGAACGTGTCCGCGCTGGAGTTGGACGGTCTCGCGTCCGTCCGCGTGGGCGACGCGACCAAGGAAGACCCGGACGGATACGACGCCGTCTTCGCCGACCCCGGACGACGCACCGCGCGAGGCAGGGTCTTCGACCCGCGTTCCTATGAGCCGCCCTTGGACGTCGTTCTGGAGAAGGCCGGACGGGTGAGGGCGGCCTGCGTGAAGGTCGCTCCGGGGATACCGCACGAGGGCGTCCCGGACGGCGCCGAAGCCGAATGGGTGTCGGTCGGGGGCGACGTCAAGGAGGCGGCCCTGTGGCTGGGCGAACTAGCCGGGGACGTGGGGCGCCGGGCCACGCTGCTCACGTCCGACGTCGATCCACAGGTGTGGACGCTGACTCCGTCTGGACGGGACGTCCCCGACGTACGCGAATGGGGACGTTTTCTGTACGAGCCAGACGGAGCCGTCATTCGCGCCCATCTGGTGGGCGAGGTGGCCGAGTCGGTGGACGGCGGCCTCGCCGATCCGCACATCGCGTACATCACGTCCGACGCGCTGCGCCCCACGCCTTTCGCATCCGTGTACGAGATCGAGGACGTGCTGCCGTTCTCGGTCAAGCGGCTGCGCGCGGAACTGCGCCGCCGCGAGGTCGGCGTGCTCACGGTGAAGAAGCGCGGATCGGCGGTGGACGTCGACCGCCTCCGCCGCGACCTGGGCTTCGGCGGGCGGCGTCCCGGCCACGGCGCGGCCGAGCTGACGCTGGTGGTGACGCGGGTCGGGCGCGACCCGGTCGCGCTGCTGGCGCGCGCCGCGCGGGCTGGGCGGCCGGGCTGAGCGGACAAGCCGAGCGGCCGGGCTGACCCGCCCGGAGCGGCGCCCGGACGCCGATCAAGTCCAAAGATCTCCCCGCGGCCGGAGCACGCCAAGCGGGGCCGGGCGACGCGCCATGCGCGGGCAAATCCTCGGCCTTTTCGGCATTGTGTTCGCCGGTGATTGCGGGCGGCGGGCAAGGCGTCCGCCGGGCCCGGGAATCGGCGCGCCCGGATCGGCCGGACCGGGAAACACCAAGGCAGGTTCAGCGGCGGGACTTCGGCGCCCCCGAATGCGCCGCCGAAAATGGCCGGGGACCGCCGCGCGGCGGCTCCGCCCGCCGACGCCGGTGGACCGCGCGTACCTCCGGACGGCGCGCGAACGACCGACGTTGGATGAGATGTACGGACAGATCGCCGCCGCAGACCCGTCCCACCCCCACCCCATCCAGGGACATACCCCACGTAATCACCACAATAGCCGCGAAGCGGGAATAAGCCTGATCCAACACCAAGACTCACCAACCGCCTCTGCTGGATAACAGGCGCATTCCACTGAACTCACAATGTTCTCTGCTAGCCGTTATCGGCGCCCTCCGCACGCACTACAGTGGCCTCTCCAGATTCATTGCCGTGCGTCAATTCGTCGCGCCGGCACACGAAGGAGCGTCGGGTGGAAACGAATCACAACTTCCTGCAGACGGGGGGTCAACCGGTCTCGGATCGGATGCGGGAGTTGCTCGCCCGTGCGGCGCAGGACCACGTCTATGAACAGCGCTCACAGGGCCAGGTCCTCGACGAGATCCGCCAGCGGCTCGAAGGCATGGAGTGGCTGCTGCGCGAGGTCCGGGAGCGGGAGCTGACCGGGCTGACCGGGCAGCTCGACACCGTTCGCGGCCAGGTCGACACCGTCCGCGGGCAGGTGGACGAGATGGTCGGCAAACCCCCCGAGTGGGCGGAGGGGCTCGCCGAGCACATCGAGACGTTCGGCGAGCGGGTCAAGCCCGTCGCCGAGCTGCCCGCGCTGTGGGCCGACGTCGGCGTCGTCGCCGAGAACGTCGACGAGGGGCTGACCCGGATCCAGGCCGTCCTCGACTCCGCGCAGGCGATCACGGACGCCACCCAGCAGGCGTCCCAGCGCATGGACGAGATGACGAAGCGGCTCGACAAGCTCCAGGGCAGCATGGAGGCCGCGTCCGTCCGCTTCAACCGGCTCGACAAGTCGCTCGCCGAGCTCGGCCACCGCTCCGAGCGGCTCGAACACTCCGTGAACGGCGTCACGGCCCGGGTCGACCAGGCGCTCGGCGAGATGGCCGAGCGGATGGAGCAGGGCCTCGACGCGATCGGCGGGCGCGTCGAGGGCGTCGGCGGCCGCCTCGACGGCCTGGACGGGCGCCTCGAAGGCGTGTCCGGCAAGCTCGACGGCCTGGACGGCAGGTTCGAGGGCATCGACGGCCGGCTCGACGGCGTCACCGAGCGGATCAACCGGCTCCCCGCCACCCTGGAGATCGCGGAGCTGCACCGGCTGCTCGGCGAGCTGGCGCGGCGGCCGGCGGCCGACTACGGCGACCGGTTCGACGCGCTGGAGAAGCACCTCGCCGAGGCCGTCGACCCGCTGATCGAGGAGCTGCGCGCCCGGCCGGACCGCGACGAGGTCAAGGCCACCATGTCGGAGATCGCCGAGTCCGCCTACAGCGACGTCGCGCGCCGCATGGACGAGTTCTCCCGCCGCTTCGAGGACGTGCACGACGACGTCCGCAAGCGGATCGAGGGCATCCACGAGCAGGTCTCGACGCGGATCGACGGCGCGCTGGAGGAGTTCACCGCGCAGGTCGACCTCGTGTCCCGCAGCGTCGAGTCGGTGCACGCCGACGTCGCGAAGCAGGTCGAGTCGGTGCACCAGGAGGTGTCGCGGCAGGTCGGCGGCGTCCAGGACACGGTCGGCAAGCGGATCGGCGACATCCACGCCGACGTCACCCGGCAGGTCGGCGTCATCCACGAGGACGTCGCGAAGCAGGTCGGCGCCATGCAGGAGGACGTGGCCCGCCAGGTCGGCGGCGTCCAGGAGGACTTCGTGCGCCGCGTCGAGGGCATGCAGGACGACGCGGGCCGCCGCGCCGACGCCGCCCAGGCCGAGTTCGCCAAGCGGGTCTCGCACGTCGAGGACGAGGTCGGCCGCAAGGTCGACGGCGTCCACGACGACGTGTCGAAGCAGGTCAACGCGGTGCACGAGGACGTGTTGAAGCGCCTGTCCAACCTGGAGGAGACGATGCTCGCCCTCGCCGAGGCGCTGCTGCGGCCGCGCCGCGAGACCAAGGACTGACCGGCGGGAGCCCGCCGCGGCGATCGGGGCGGGGCCGCTCAGGCGGTCCCGCCCGGACGCGCGTGCACGGGCCCGCGGAATCCGCGCCGTCGATACTCACTGGAATCCGCGAAGTTTGTCCGGCAATCTGGTGAGACCACCGAAAGTACTCCGTCACGGCACCGCGATGACGTGCAATTTGTTACGTTCCGTCTTCGCAAAATCACTCCCAATACCCTTCGGAATCCGTTTTCATGGATCAGGTGACGCATACACCGGCTCCCTGCCTGCCGACCGGCGCTCCACCCGGACGCAGCACGCTGCGCTGGGTCGAGGAGTGTCTGGGGCGGGGCGCCGAGGTCCGCATGGTGCGGCCGCTCGCGGGCGGCGCCGCGCACGCCAACCACGCGCTGCTCGTGAAGAGCCGCTCCGGCGAGGCGCACCGGCTCGTGCTGCGCCGCTGGACGGCCCGCGAGCCCGCGCCCGCGCGCAAGCACGGCTCCGAGTTCTCCCCGGAACGCGAGATCGCCGCGCTGGCGCTGCTCGCCGGGTGCGAGATCCCCACCCCGGCCCTCGTCGCGGCCGACCCGGCGGGCGCCTACTGCGACGTCCCCGCGCTGCTGATCACCCGCCTCGGCGGGCACCCGCCCCGGCCGTCCCCGGACGACCTGCCCGAATACCTCATCCAGCTCGCCGCCGCGCTGCTCGCGGTGCACGCGCTGAACGGCGCGGCCACGATGCCGCCCTACGTCCCGCACAACCGGCTCGACGTCCGCGTCCCGCCGCGGCACGCGCTCCGCCCGCGGCTGTGGGAGCGCGCCTTCGAGATCGCGTCCCGGCCCGCGCCGGAGGCGCCCGCCCGGTTCATCCACCGCGACTACCACGCCGACAACACGCTCTGGTCCTACGGCAAGCTGACCGGCGTCGTCGACTGGTCGGACGCCTCGTCCGGCCCGATCGCCGTCGACATCGCCCGGATGCGCCGCGGCCTCGCCCTGCGCTACGGCACGCCCGTCGCCGACCGGTTCCTCGCCGCGTTCGACCAGGTCTCCGGCGGCCACCCGCACGACCCGTACTGGGACGTCCGCAGCGTCCTCGACCTCCTCCCGGAGGACGGCGACCGCGTCATGGACGAGGCCCACGTCCCCCTCTACGAGGACTACCTCGCCAACCTCCTCGCCCGCTCCTAGCGCTGGGCGCGCGCGAGGCCCGTCTGGTAGGCGATGACGACGAGCTGCGCCCGGTCGCGGGCGCCGAGCTTCATCTTGGCGCGCTGGACGTGGGTGCGCGCGGTCAGCGGGCTGATGAACAGCTCCGCGGCGATCTCCGCGTCGGACTTCCCGTCCGCGACGAGGAGCGTCACCTCGCGTTCGCGCGCGGTGAGGGCGGCGACCGCGTCCGGCGACCCGAGGCCCGCGCCGGGCTCCGGCGCGGCGAGGAACCGGCCGATCAGCGAGCGGGTCGCCGCGCCGGACAGCAGCGCGTCCCCGGCGGCGACCGTGCGGATCCCGGCGAGCAGGCCGTCCGCGGAGACGTCCTTGCCGAGGAACCCGCTGGCCCCGGCGCGCAGCGCGCGGGCGACGTGCTCGTCCGTCTGGAACGTGGTGAGGATCAGGACGCGGGTGGACGCGAGGTCCGGGTCGGCGCAGATCGCCTCGGTCGCGGCGAGGCCGTCCGAGCCCGGCATGCGGATGTCCATGACGACGACGTCGGGACGATGGTCGCGCACCAGCTCGACGGCCTGCCCGCCGTCCGCGGCCTCGCCGACGACCGCCATGTCGTCGGACGAGTCGATCAGGATCCGGAAGGTCGCTCGCAGCAGGGTCTGATCGTCGGCGAGCAGCACGCGGATGGTCATCGGGTTCCCCAGGAGTGGATGGGCAGTTCGGCGGTGACGGCGAAGCCGCCCTCGGGACGGCGGCCCGCCCGGAGGCGTCCCCCGGCCGACTGGGCGCGCTCCCGCATTCCGATCAGGCCGAACCCGCCGCCGGACGCCGCCGCGCCGGGCGCGGCTCCGCCGTCGTCGCTGACCGTGACGGTCAGCGTGTCGGCGTCGTAGCAGAGCCTCACCTCGGCGGTGTCCGCACCGGCGTGCTTGGCGACGTTGGTGAGCGCCTCCTGCACGATGCGGAACGCGGCGAGGTCGACGCCGGGTGAGAGCGGCCGCCGCTCCCCGTCGACCGTGACGGTGGCGCGGAGCCCGGCCGAGTCGAACGCGGAGACCATCTCGTCCAGCCGCCCGAGGCCGGGGGACGGCTCCAGCGACTCGGGATCGCCCGACCGGCGCAGGAGGCCGACGGCCGCCTGGAGCTCGCGGAGCGCGGCGGCGGTGGTGCGGCTCAGCTCGCCGAGGATCTCCGCGGCCTGCTCCGGGTCGGCGCGGACGATGTGCGCTGCGGTGCCCGCCTGCGCGTTGGCGAGGGCCATGTGGTGGGCGACGACGTCGTGCAGCTCCCGCGCGATGCGGACGCGCTCCTCCGCGACCCGGTGCCTGGCCTCCTCCTCGCGGGTGCGCTCGGCGTGCTCGGCGCGGGCGTGGACGGCGTCCAGGTAGGCCCGCCTGCCCCGGACGGCCGCGCCGGAGACGAGCGCCACGATGATCCAGAACGCGGGGGCGAACGTGGCGAGCTTCTGGGCCTGGTCGTCCTCGACGGCCCACTGCGCCGCGACGGCGAACACCACGATGGCGATCACGCCGTACACCCGCGCCACCCGCTCGGGAGCGCGGACGCCCAGCGCGCAGAACGCGACGACCAGCGGAAGCATGTACTTGTGGCTGATCGGATAGCCCGCGCCGCCGGTGACGACCGTGCAGAAGACGACGAACGACGCGACGGCGCCCGGATGGCGGTTGCGCCACACCAGGGAGAGGCAGGCGGCAGTCGCGGGGAGCGTCCCGGGCCACCAGCCCGTGGCGGTGTCGAGGTACTGCCCGATGGTGATCCCGTACACGACCAGCAGGAAACCCGCCTCGGCGACGCGGGGATGCTGGTCGGCGAACCGCCGCCAACTGGTGGTCATGAGGTCGTCTCCCGGATTCCTGTACTCCCAATGGTGGGGCACGGAGCGGTGGGGGCCGTCCACGGCGGACGGCCCCCACCGCGTCGTGTCAGGTCAGACGCGCGCCGTCCGCTTGGCGGGGACGGCCGTGCGCGGCGGCACCCGGTCGCGCAGCGACTCGCCCTCCACGTCGACGCGCGGCAGCAGCCGGTCGAGCCACCTCGGCAGCCACCAGGCCCGCTCGCCGAGCAGGGCGAGGACGGCGGGCACGATCACCATCCGCACGACGACGGCGTCGAACAGGACGGCGGCGGCGAGGCCGAAGCCGACCATCTTGATCATCATCCCGGCGCCGGTCATGAACCCGCTGAACACCGCCATCATGATCAGCGAGGCGGCCGCCACGACCCGGCCGCTGTGCCGGAACCCGGTGACCACGGCCCGGCCCGGCGCCTCCCCGTGGACGTGCGCCTCCCGCATCCGCGAGACCAGGAAGACCTGGTAGTCCATGGCCAGCCCGAAACTGATCCCGACCAGGAAGATCGGCAGGATGCTCATGATCGGTCCGGGCTGGTCGACGCCGAAGAACCCGGCCCCGTGGCCGTTCTGGAACACCGTGACGATCGCGCCGAACGCCGCGCCGATCGACAGCAGGTAGCCGAGCGCGGCCTTGAGCGGCACCAGCACCGAGCGGAACACCAGCAGCAGGAGCAGGAACGCCAGCCCCACGATCGTCGCGAGGTAGGGGAGCAGCGCCTTCTGCATCTTCGCGCCGACGTCGATGTTCAGCGCCGTGGTGCCGGTGACCTCGAAGGTCGCGCCGGCGGCGGACTCGATCGCGGGACGCTCGGCCCGGATGTCCCGGACGAGGTCCTTCGTCTCCTGGGCGGTGGGCGCCGTGGCGGGCGTCGCGGTCAGCACGGCGGTCGTCCCCGCCTTGTCGAACTGGGGCGGGGAGACCGAGACGACGCCCTCGGTCGCGGCGAGCTTCGCGCCGACCGCCGCGGCGGCGGCCTTCGGGTCGCGGGCGTCGGCCGCGTCCACGACGACGGTCAGCGGGCCGTTGAATCCGGGGCCGAAGCCCTTCGCGAGCGCGTCGTAGGCGCGCCGCTCGCTGGTGGACGTGGGTTTGGCCTCGTCCCCCGGCATGCCGAGCCGCATGTTCAGCGCCGGCGCCGCCAGGGCGCCCAGCGCGGCGACCGCGACGAGCAGCACCGGCACCGGCCGCCGCACGACGAACCGCGCCCAGCGCGCCCCGAGCCCCTCGCCTCGTCCGGCGGCACGCCCCTTGCGGGCACGGCGCGCGAGGACGGAGTTCGGCAGGAACCCGAGCAGCGCCGGGACGAGCGTCAACGCGACCAGCACGGCGACGACGACCGCACCCGCCGCGCCCATCCCGATCCTGGTCAGCATCGGGACGCCGACCACCGACAGCCCGATCAGCGCGATGACGACGGTGAGCCCGGCGAACACCACGGCGGTCCCGGCGGTGCCCGCGGCGAGCCCGGCCGCCTCCCGGGGCTCGTGGCCCCTGCCGCGCTCCTCCCGGTAGCGGGACACCACGAACAGGGCGTAGTCGATGGCGACCGCCACCCCGAGCATCATGGCCAGCTCGCCCGTCGACGGGGACAGGTCGAACACGTTCTGCAGCGCGGTGATCGACATGAGGCTGACGAACACCCCGATGATCGCGGTGACCAGCGACAGCCCGGCGGCGGCCAGCGACCCGAAGGTGATCAGCAGGACCACGGCGGCGACGCCGATGCCGAGGATCTCACCGACGCCGCCCGCCGGGTCGGCCTCCAGCGCCGACCCGCCGACCTCGACCGTGAGGCCCGTCCCCCGGGCCTGCTCGACGGCGGCGCGCAGCGCGTCCTTGCTCGCCTCGGTGAGGTCGTCGGTCGTCACCTTGTAGGCGACCGTCGCGAACGCCGTGGACCCGTCCTTGCTCACCGCCCCGTCCTCGAAGGGGCTCTCCACGCCGGCGACCTGCGGGCCCTTCGCCACCCGGGCCACCAGCGCGTCGACGGGCACGCGGTTCTCAGTGATCTTCTGCCCCGGCGGGGCGGTGAAGACGACCCGGGCGTCCGCCCCGTCCGCCGCCGCGCCCGGGAACTTCTCGTTGACGTGGTCGAACGCCCGCTGCGACTCGATCCCCGGCATGGAGAACGAGTCGGACGGGGCCTTGCCCGCGCTCTGCGCGCCGACGAACGCGGCGGCCAGGGCGGCGAGCCACAGCAGCACCACCCAGCGGCGCCATCTGAAGGCTCCGCGCCCAAGCCGGTACAAGAAAGTCGCCATGGAGGGTCTCCGTAACTGGTGTCGGGAACCACACCAGGCTTTCCGGAGACCCCCCGCCGCGTCGTCGTGCCCGTCAAGGCATTCGGACTACTGAATTCCCAGTACGAGGCTCAGAGGGTGATGGACTCGATGGGGAGGCTGGAATCCGCCGGAAGTTCGAGGTCGGACGGAGCCGCCCCGGTCGCGACCAGTTCGGCGCCGAGAGCGGCGACCATCGCGCCGTTGTCGGTGCACAGCTTCGGGCGCGGGACGCGCAGCCGCACGCCCGCCGCGTCGCAGCGCTCCTTGGCCAGCGCCCGCAGCCGCGAGTTCGCCGCCACCCCGCCGCCGATCAGCAGGTCGTGGACGCCGTTGTCCTTGCAGACCTTGAGCGCCTTGCGGGTGAGGACGTCCACCACGGCCTCCTGGAAGGACGCCGCCACGTCCGCGATCGGAACCGCCTCGCCCGCGCGTTCCTTGGCCTCCACCCAGCGGGCCACCGCCGTCTTCAGGCCGGAGAAGGAGAAGTCGTAGGTGCCGTCGTCGTACTTGCCGCGCGGGAACGGGATCGCGGCCGGGTCGCCGTCGCGGGCCGACCGGTCGATGATCGGCCCGCCCGGGAAGCCGAGCCCGAGGACGCGGGCGACCTTGTCGAACGCCTCGCCCGCCGCGTCGTCCACGGTCGAGCCGAGCGGCCGGACGTCGCCCGCCACGTCCGGGACGAGCAGCAGCGACGAGTGCCCGCCCGACACCAGCAGCGCCACGCACGGCTTCGGCAGCGGCCCGTGTTCCAGCTGGTCGACGCACACGTGCGCGGCCAGGTGGTTCACGCCGTAGAGCGGCTTGCCGAGCGACAGCGCGTACGCCTTCGCGGCGGCCACGCCCACCATCAGCGCGCCCGGCAGGCCCGGCCCGGCCGTCACCGCGAACGCGTCGACGTCGGTGAACGCCACCCCGGCGTCGGCGAGGGCCCGCTCGATCGTCGGCCCCATCGCCTCCAGGTGCGCGCGGGACGCCACCTCCGGCACCACCCCGCCGAACCTCGCGTGCTCCTCCACGCTGGACGCGATCGCGTCCGCCAGCAGCGTGTGCCCGCGCACGATGCCGACACCGGTCTCGTCGCAGGACGTCTCGATGCCGAGCACGAGCGGCTCGTCCTGAATCACGTGTTCCCACCTTCCAGCGGGAGGCGCGCGCGCTTCGCCGCGGTCACAGCGGTCGCGGCGGTCACAGCGCCTCCTTGTTGAAGCCCATCGGCGGACGCTCGCGGAGCTGGCGGCACATGACGACCGCGTCCACGTTCGCGGGCTGGTAGTAGCGTCTGCGGACCCCGACCTCGTCGAACCCGAACCGGTGGTAGAGCCGCCGGGCCGCGTCGTTGTCGGCGCGGACCTCCAGGAACACGGCCTCGCTGCCGCGCCGGGCCGCCTCGTCCAGCAGCTCGGTGAGCAGCAGCGCGCCGACGCCGGACCGGCGCCGGTCCGCGCGGACGCCGATCGTCTGGACGTCGGCCTGCCCGCCCGCCGCGGCGAGTCCCGCGTAGCCGACGATCTCGCCGTCGGACTCCACCGCGACCACGTAGTGCCGGGTCCGGGGCTGCTCGTCGAGCTCCCCGTTGAGCAGCTCCGTGCTCCAGGCGTCCTCGGGGAAGAGCGCCTTCTCCAGCTCGTGGACGACGGGCAGGTCAGCGCGGCCCATCGCACGCAGGACAATGCTCCGCGGACTCAAACCGGCACCTCGTGGGAGCAGCCCCCCCGGTTCGCTTCGCTCATACCGGCGCCTCGTGGGGGGACGACCCCCCACACCCCCCGGTTCGCTTCGCTCATACCGGAGTCACCCTCTTACGCGGGCCCGGCTCCTTCGCGTCCGGTCTGCGGAGGTACAGCGGTTCGGGCGGCAGGAGGGCGGGGCCCTTCTGCCCGGAGAGGCGGGCGACCGTCAGCTCCGCGAGCGCGCCCGCGGAGGGCAGCAGCGGCTCGTGCCCGGAACCGCCGAGGACGTCCGGATACAGCTCGGCGCCCTCGCCGATGACCGGCAGCCCCGCCGGGACCCCGTCCAGGACGGCGGACGCCGGGCCCACCGCCGGACCGGTCGCGCGCACGCGGCACGAGTCGTACCGCGCCCAGTAGACCTCCTTGCGGCGGGCGTCCGTCGCGACGGCGAACGGCTCCTCCCGTCCGCTCGCCCAGGCGATCACGTCCAGCGTGCAGACGCCGTGGACGGGGACGGCGAGCGCCTCCCCCATCGACCGCGCGGTGACCAGCCCGACGCGCAGCCCGGTGTAGGGGCCGGGGCCGACCCCGACGGCGATGGCGCTGAGGTCGTCCGGCGCGGCGCCCGCCACCGCCATCACCTTCGCGATGGACGGCGTGAGCAGCTCCGTGTGCCTTCGGCGGTCGACGGTCTCGGCCACGGCTCTGGGGACCGCCCCTTCGCCGGGCGTCCATTCGTACAGCGCCGCGGTGATCGCGGCGGTAGCGGTGTCGAAAGCCAGGACCAGCACGGGTTGAAAGCCTACCGGCCGCGCGACCGGTCGCGTCACGACTGGTCGAGCCCCCGCAGGGCGGCCTTCGCCACCTCGACGGCCCCGTCGGTCGCCGCCCGCGACGACAGCGGGTCGCCGCGGTCGGAACCGGAGTAGTGGATCGTGATCAGGACGTTCCCGGCCCGGACGTTCCCGATCGCCTCGCCGGACCCCTGCTTGTCGTCCACGCTGTAGACGACGTAGCCCTCGTCACCGACGCCGCTCAGCCGGGTCTTGTCGGCCAGCTCCTGGCCCGCGAGCAGGCCCTTGCCGGACTCGTCGGCCGTCCGCTCTGACGCGAACGTCGCCCGCGCCGCGTCCGTGGGCGTCCGCGCCCCGCCGCCGGTGTCGGTGATCGCGCGCAGCTCGACGGTGAGCTGCCGCTTCCCGGCGCCCGCGTACGCGCCCCACACGCACTGGTTCTGGTGGTCGTCGCCCTGGTAGTTGTCGGCCTCGGTGCGCTCGGCCTTCGGCGCGAGCCGGTCGACGAGGCCCTGCCCGACGATCGCGCAGGAGTCGGGGACGGCGGTCCGCTCCCCCTTGGCCGTGGGCGTGTGCTCGGTCGCGCCGCTGCCGACGACCCGTCCGGCGTCGTCGCCGCCGCTCGCGCCCACGCCGCTCAGGACGGCGTACACCGCGAGCACGCAGATCCCGACGCCCACCCCGACGACGCCCAGGATGGCCGCGAGCCGCCGCCCGCCCCGCCGCTCCCGGACGACCCGGTGGCTCCCCGTACGGTACTCGCCGCTGCGATGGCTACCACTCACCGGATCCCACTCCTGCTTAGCGGAAATCGATATGTCGCGAAAGTGAGGTTCGTTCCGCCAAAGAGTACGACATGTCACCGTAAAGTGGTTTAGCCAGAAGGGGTCAATCCGCGTGAAGATCCAGGTCCGACCAGCGACGACCCACCCCGACGATCTTTACTTCGCGCTCTTCACCGGGCCCGTCCCCGCGCGAAATGATCATTTCCAACCGGTCGTCGGCGAGGCCCTCGGCGAGCCCTTCTCCCCATTCCACGATCGTCACGGATTCGTCGAGAGAGGCGTCGAGATCGAGATCGTCCAACTCCGCGAAACCGCCCAGCCGGTAGGCGTCCACGTGCACCAGCGGCGGACCGGCCGCGAGCGACGGATGCACCCGCGCGATCACGAACGTGGGCGAGGTGACGGGGCCGCGCACCTTCAGGCCCTCGCCGATGCCCTGGGTCAGGGTCGTCTTGCCCGCGCCGAGATGTCCCGTCATCACCACCAGGTCGCCGGGACGCAGCAGCCCGGCGAGCCGGACGCCGAACTCCCGCATCGCCTCCGCCGTGGGCACGGTGACCGTCGTCGCCTTCACGCGGTGCGCTCCTCCTCGTCGTAGCGGGGCCGTTTCCGCGGGGAGCGGCGGCCCTTCACACCCTTCACGTTCTTCGCGCCCTTCACGTTCTTCGCGGGCTTCGGGGGCTTCGCGGCCCCGGCGCCGGGGGCGACGGCCTCGATCAGCCGCCGCAGCCCGCCGGTGACCACGCCCGGGTACTCCAGCGGCAGCACGTGCCCGGCCTCCTCGACCTCCACCAGCTCCGCGTCCGGGAGCGCCTCGGCCATCCGGCGCGAGTGGACGGCCGGGGTGAGCCGGTCCTGCCCGCCCGCGAGGATCAGCGTCGGCACCGACCCGAGGACGCCGAGGCACGCCTCCTTGTCGTGCGCGATCAGCGCCGGGTAGAACTCCGCGATCACGTCGATCGGCGTCCCCCTGATCATCTCCTCCAGGAAGCCGACGACGGTGGGGCTCACGTGCGGGTCGGCGAACGCCATCTTCCGCGTCACGACGAACGCGAGGTCGGCGCCGAGCCCGCGGGCCCGCTCCACCAGCTCGGCGCGGCGGCCGAGGCCGCGCAGCGTCCGCGGGGCCAGCGGCCGGACGAGCTTCGCCAGCGCCAGCGGCAGCCCGAGCGTCATCTCCGCCATGTCCCCGCAGGAGGTGTTGACCAGCACGACCCCCTTCACCTGCCGCTCGAACAGCTCGGGGTTGCGGTCCGCCAGCGCCATGATCGACATGCCGCCCATGGAGTGCCCGACGAGGACCACCGGGCGGTCCGGCCGGACGGTCGCCGCCAGCACGGCCCGCAGGTCCTCGCCGGTCTGCTCGATCGTCGCCCGCTCGGGGTCGCTGCGCCCGGAGCGGCCGTGGCTGCGCTGGTCCCAGAAGACCATCCGCAGCGAGCCCCGCAGGTCGCGGCGCTGGTAGTGCCAGGAGTCCTGGTTGAGGGTGTAGCCGTGGCCGAACACGACGGTGAGGGGAGCGTCCGCGGGGCCGTCCACCTCGACGTGCAGCGGGACGCCGTCGCCGGTCTCGACCGGGACGACCTCGCCGCGCAGCTCGCCGAACGGCTCGCCCGCGTCCGGGTCGGGACGCAGCCGCACCCGGCCGACCGCGATGTGCCGCAGCCCGACGGCCGCGCCCACGCCGGCCGCGCCGGCGCCCGCCACCGCGCCCGCGAGGCCGAGCCCGCGCCTGCTGATCGTGCCCATCCACGCGCCCCCTACAGCGCCCCTCCCGGGTACGCCCTCGGTACCCGGGACCCGATGCGGGTGACGATCTCATACGAGATCGTTCCCAGCGCGTCCGCCCACTCCTGCGCCGTCGGCTCGCCCCGGTCGCCCGGGCCGAACAGGACGATCTCGTCCCCCGCCGACAGCGGGTCGTCGCCGAGGTCGATGACGAACTGGTCCATGCAGACGCGGCCGGCGATCGTCCGCCGGCGGCCGCCCGCCAGGACCTCCAACAGGTTCGACCCGTGCCGGGGTATCCCGTCTCCATACCCCACGGGCACCACGGCAAGAGTCGTGTCGCGCTCGGTCGTGTAGGTGTGGCCGTACGACACACCGCTGCCCGCCGGGACGCGCTTCACCAGGGCCGCGTCCGCGACCAGCGTCATCGCGGGACGCAGCCCGAACGTCCCGAGCCCCGGGATCGGCGTCAGCCCATAGATCGCGATCCCCGGCCTGACCAGGTCGAACCGGGCTTCCGGCACCGTCAGCGCGGCCGCCGAGTTCGCCAGGTGCCGGACCTCGAACCGCGCGCCCGCCTTCTCCGCGTACTCGGTCATGTCGGCGAAAACGCCGATCTGCGCCGCGATGGACGGGTGGCCGGGCTCGTCCGCGCAGGCGAAGTGCGACATGACGCCCACCACGCGCACGTGGCCGAGCGCCTCCGCCGTCAGGGCGGCGTCGACGAGCTCCTCCCAGTCGTCGCCGCCGCGCGCCCCGCCCCGGGACATGCCGGTGTCGGCCTTCAGATGGATCCGCGCGGGGCGTCCCGCCCGCTCGGCGGCCTGGGCGACCTCGCGGAGCGTCCACATCGCGCCGACCATCAGGTCGACGTCGCGGGCCACGGCCTCCTCGTAGGGCTCGCCGGGCACGCCGACGCAGGCCAGCGTCCGGACGGTGATCCCCGCGTCACGCAGCCGCAGGGCCTCGCCCAGCTTCGCGACGCCGAGCCAGGTCGCGCCGCCCGCGAGCGCCGCCCGCGCGGCCTCGGCCAGCCCGTGCCCGTACGCCTCGGCCTTGACCATGGCCATGACCTCGGCGCCCGCCGCGCGCTCGCGCAGCAGCCGGATGTTGTCGGCGATGGCGCCGAGATCGACGCGCGCCTCCGCTGGAACCTTCATGAACACCAAGTGTGCCGTCCTAGCGGCCATGCCCGGAGCACCATCGCCCAGCTCATGGCCGGTTCGTCCGTTCCAAGAGCGCCAAAGTTGACCCTCTCGTCCAATAAGACACGAATACCCGACCCGAGGTTCAAGCCTTCTCACCCAGGGGGGCGACCCCCTGGAACCCCCGTCACGCGCGGGGGGCCGTTTCCCGAGGCCGCGTTCGCGGCTCGTGAAACGGTCCCCCGCGCGGCGGGTCGCGCGGCCTCCGGCGCTGGGCGCCTCCGGCCGCGCGACCCGTGGTTCTGGGAGACACGGAAGGCGTCTGGGAGGGCGGTGATCACGTCGTAGGCGCTGATCGGGCTCTCCGGGCCTGGGGCGGGGGCCGAGGCTAGGCGGGCTGCCAGGCCGTGCAGGTAGGCGCCTGCGGCGGCCGCGTCGAGGGCGGGCATGCCGCCCGCTAGCAGCGCCCCGATCAGCCCGGACAGGACGTCGCCCGTGCCCGCCGTGGCGAGCCGCGGGGTGCCGGTCGGGTTGGCGCGGACGGGCCGGTCCGCCTCCGCGACGAGCGTGGTGGACCCCTTCAGCAGGACGGTCGCGGACAGCTCGGCCGCGGCCCGCCGGACGTGGTCGAGCCGCGCGGCCTCGATGTCGTCGCGTCCGGCGTCGACGAGCCGGGACAGCTCGCCCGCGTGCGGGGTGAGGACGGTCGGCGCGGCCCGGCGCAGCAGGTCGCGGCGGCGGGCGAGGACGGTGAGCCCGTCGGCGTCCACGAGGACGGGCAGGTCGGTGGTGAGCGCGGCCTCCACCAGCGACTCGGCGGCGTCCCCGGTGCCGAGTCCGGGCCCGACCACCCAAGCCTGCACACGCCCGACGCGCTCAAGGATCTTCGGATCGTGCGGGCCGGGCGGCAGGACCGTGGTGACGGCCTCCGGCCAGCGCTGCCTGACCAGCTCGACCGGATGCTCGACCGACGCGAACCGCACCATGCCCGCGCCGCCGTGCACGGCGCCTCCGGTGCTCAGCACGGCCGCGCCGGTGAACGCGTCGCCGCCCGCGATGATCCCGACGACGCCGCGCCGGTACTTGTCGGACTCGGGGCCGGGCTCGGGCGGCTGGACGTCCGCCGGACGGGCGACGACGACGTCCGGGGCGGGCAGGTCGGGGCCGAGCCCGATGTCGACCAACTCGACCACGCCGCAGTACGACGCGCCCGGGTCGATCAGGAGGCCCGGCTTGTAGGTGCCGAAGGTGACCGTGACGTCGGCCTGGACGGCGGCTCCGTCGACGCGGCCCGTGCTAGCGTCCACGCCGCTCGGCACGTCGCACGCGACGACGAGGCCCGGCGATTCGGATGCGAGCGCTGCGTAGCGGGCGTGCGGGTCGCGGAGGCCGCCCGTCCCGCCGATGCCGGTGAGGCCGTCGACGATCAGGTCGGCGGCGGTGACGGCGGCCTCGGCGTCCGGCGCTTCCATCAGGCGTCCGCCCGCCGCGCGCAGCGCCGCCAGCCCGCCCTCGTGGATCTTGGAGCCCGCCTGGACGGCCCGCACCCGGGCGCCGCGCCGGGCGAGCCGTGCTCCCGCGTAGAGGGCGTCGCCGCCGTTGTCGCCGCCGCCGACCAGCAGGACCACTCGCGCCCCGTACACGGCGGGCAGCAGCCGGGCGCACACCGCGGCGAGCCCGGCGGCGGCGCGCTGCATGAGGGCGCCGTCCGGGAGCCGGGCCATCAGCGCCCCCTCCGCGGCCCGCACCTTCCCGACCTCGTGCGCGTACCTCATCGGCGGCTCCCCACGTAGATCACACTCTCAGCGTCCCACGCACACGTCCCGTCCAACCCGCCTCTCCCGGTGCCCGCTGCCACAATTCGCACGTTGCGCTGCAACTTTCGGTGTCATGTGCGCGAAAGAATCATCGGTCGTAGAATCTTCCACAGTCGGTCCGATGTATTCGCACTGCGGCACTCAGGTGCGGCAGAATGCGCCCAGATCAGTCCGTCGGGACTGGAGAGGCCCCAGCCAATGAGCACTTCCCGAGGTCCCTCCGTCCGGCAGCGGCGGCTGGCCGCCGAGCTGCGCAGGATGCGCGAGCGCCGGGGGCTCACCGGGGACGAGGTCGCCGACCGGCTGGCCTGGTCCACCGCGAAGGTGTCGCGCATCGAGAACGCGCGCACCGGCGCGAAGATCGGCGATGTGCTGCGCCTTCTCGACCTTTACCAGATCGACGGCGGCCGCCGCGAAGATCTGATATCGCTGGCGCACGACGCGGCGCAGCGCGGCTGGTGGGAGGAATACCGCGATCTGCCGAGTGAGCTCGCCGACTTCATCGCGCTGGAGGCCGAGGCCACGGCCGTGCGGGAATGGGACAGCACGGTGTTCCCCGGTCTGCTCCAGACCGAGGCGTACGCGCGGAATGTGATCGGCGGCTGGAGCGACCTCGCGACACTGCCGCCGCAGGAACTCGAACGCAGGCTGGACGTCCGAATGCGCCGTCGCGACCTGCTCGGCCAGGCACGTCCGCTGGAACTGTCCGTCGTTCTCGACGAGGCCGTTCTGCAGCGCCGGATCGGCGATCAGAAGGTCATGCGGGAGCAGCTCGACTATCTCTGCCGGATGACCGACCTTCCGAACGTCACGGTACAGATCCTGCCCTTGGACGTCGCCCACTCGGTGCTGGCCGAATCGTTTATCCTGCTGGAATTCTCACCGGTGCACGAGGTCGTTTTCCCTGATATCGTGCACACCGAATCACTGACGATCAGCCACTTTGCGGAGGAGGCTGTTACGTATATGTACAGGCTCGCCTATACAAGCCTGGCGGACCAGGCCTTGGACACCACCGAATCCCGGCGGCGCATAGTCGAGGCCAGAGACGCCTGGTGAGGCGTCCGCAAAGGGGCTCAATCCTTGTGAAAGGCACCTGGTGTCCCCTTTCGCCACTCCTGCTCCGCGTTGGCGGAGAAGCGCCCACTGCGGGGCGAGCAACACCTGCGTAGAAGTCGCAACATTGGCGGGTTCGTCCCATTCGATTGGGGCGCGCGACGCCAAGCACGGAGCGCAGAGCCCGGTCCTGTCGTTCTCCCAGGGAGAGTGGCAGGCGTTCGTCGAGCGAGCCAAGAAAGGCGAATTCGATTTGGGCTGATGAGAGCCTGATTCGTCCCGTCTGACGCCTCACGAGGGCGCCCGGGACGCCGCAGCGAACGAGCCGGGTCCGCATCGGACTCGGCTCGTGGTCTGCACACCGGAAACTCTGCTCTTTCTTCGTCACTTCCGCCACAGGTGCACCGTGCAGACCGCGTGTGATCAGAAGTTTTTTGCGATCTTGTTACCGTGTGCTTGGCACCGGCAGCGCGGCCGCGGGCAATGCAACTTTCGAGGCAGGAGCCGCCATGAGTTTCCAGGGAAGACCGCCCGCCCGATGGCGAAGGAGCGCCCGATGCGGCGCGACGAATGGGTGCGTCGAGGTCGCGAGACTCGACGTCAGCGCGATATCCGTCCGGGACACCGAGGACATCACCGACCATCTCTCGTTCGGTCTGGGCGAATGGCGCAAGTTCATCGAGGACGCCAAGGACGGACGTTTCGACCAGTCCTGACCCCGCCACCGGGACGTCCCCGAAACAATCTCTGCAAATTGCATCTCGACTGAGATTCTCAAGATGGTCGGAGAATTGCGCACAATGGCGTGCGCATTTCACGCGACGCGAACGCCTCGCGGCACCCGGTAAAGGGGCGTGCGGAGCCGGGCGGCGGTCAGCCGCAACGCCCCCGCGCCGAGCGCGAGGTCGAAGAGCAGACCGTACGGCCACACGCTGGCCCCGTCTGGCTCCCCACTCGAGGAAATGTTATAGGGGCCCCTTCGGGCGTCACGGACCTCGCGGCTGATATCGCCGAGCGGGTCGGACTCCGGCGCCCGCTCGTACACCTGGTCGTCGACGACGATCCTGCGCTTCGGCAGCCGCGGCGCGGCGTCGGCGAGCACCACCACCGGGTTCGGGGCCAGCAGCCACCAGACCCGCTCGCTGTGGTCCACCGTGTCCTCGTAGGTGCCCGAGCGGCGGTGCTCGGCGGTGAGCGGAAGGCCGATCAAGAACAGCAGCGGCGTCCCGACGAGCAGCGCGAACACCGTCACGTACGACAGCAGGACGGACGTCACGCTGCGCGCCACCAGCGCCGACCACGCCAGCGACACCGCGCACACCACGCCGATGAGCAGCGCCATCACCGCGAGGACGACGGCCGCGCGGCCCGCCCCGACCGCGCCCTCCAGCACCGGCCACAGCACGCACGGCAGCGTCAGCAGCAGGGTGAGCAGGCCCGTCCCCCAGGCGGCGGCGAACTTGCCGAGCGCGATGTCGCCGGGCGTGAGCCGGGTGACCTGGAGAGCGGCGAGCGTCCCGCGCTCCCGGTCGCCGTTGATCGACTGGCCGCTCAGCGCCGGGGTGACGAGCAGCGTCAGCACCAGCACGCCGAGCAGGACGCCGCCGAACATCGGCACGCCCTCCGAGCCGAAGTCGGACGTCCCGCCCGCCTCCAGCGCGAACCGGAACAGCAGCCCGAGCCCGTTGACGATCACGAACCAGACGGCGAGCAGCGTCTTCCAGCGGCCGGTCCGCAGCCGCGTCCTGATCTCCTGCCGGGCCACCAGCCCGGCTCCGCGCGTGGTCATCGCGGGGTCACCTCCGGCTCTCGGTCATCGCCAGGTACGCCGACTCCAGCGCGCTGCCCGCGGGCGCGAGCCCGCAGACCGGCACCTTCCGGGCGACCAGCTCGGCGAGCAGCCCGGCCGCCTCGGCCTCGGTGAGCGGGCCGACCTCGACGGTACCGGGCAGGTCGGCGGCGGGTTCGAGGCCCGTCCGGCCGTCCAGCGCGGCGGCGAGGGCGGCGGCCAGCCCGTCCGGGTCCAGGGAGCGGACCCGCCAGCGGGCGCGCGCCGCCGCGCCCGCGAGGTCCGCCATCGCATGGTCGCCGGCGGTGCGGCCCCGGTCGACCAGGACGACCCGGTCCGCGATCTCCTCCAGCTCGCTGAGGATGTGGCTCGACACGAGCACCGCGACGCCGTCCGCCGCGAGCGAGCGCAGCAGGTCGCGCAGCTCGATGCGGGACCTCGGGTCCAGGCCGGACGCGGGCTCGTCCAGCAGCAGGACGCGGGGCCGGTGCACGAGCGCCCGCGCCAGCCCGAGGCGCTGCTTCTGCCCGCGCGACAGCGCGTGGACGGGCTGGCCGAGCTTGTCCTCCAGGTGGACGAGGCTGAGCAGCGCCCGGATGCGGCGCGGCGCCTCGTCCTTCGGCAGCTCGTAGGCGTCGGCGAAGAACGCGAGGTACTCGTCGACGGTGAGCTGGTCGTAGACGCCGAACGTGTCGGGCATCCAGCCGAGGGCGTCGCGCGCCCGAGCCGGGTACATCAGCGCGTCGTGGCCCGCGATCCGCACCGTCCCGGAATCGGGTTTGAGCAGCGTCGCGAGGATCAGCAGCAGCGTCGTCTTGCCCGCGCCGTTCGGCCCGACCAGGGCCGTGACCTGCCCGTACGGGACGGTGATGTCGAGCCCGCCGAGCGCCTGCACCGGGCCGAAGCTCCGCGTCACCCCGTACGCCTCGACCCCGAACTCCCCGCCTGCGGCCCAGTCATCTCCCGCCGATGCGTCTCCTGCCCGGCCGTCGACCGCCCCGGGAACTCCCACTTGGGCATCTCCCGCCCGGCCGTCTCCCGCTCGGCCGTCTCCCGCTCGGCCGTCCGCCGCCCAGCCGTCGTCTCCCGCCACGCCGCCTCCCGGGACCCGTTCCGATCTTCATCGGACGATTCCGGCGGGCGGAAAGTTCCGGGGTTATCCACATTCCCGGGTTCGGGTTCACGGGCTGAGCTGGGGGGTTGACGATGGAGGTAGCGGGTCCGCCCCCGGGCGGGAGGGGCCTGTTTTCAGGGGGGCTACTCGACTGTTACCGACTTTGCCAGGTTGCGTGGTTGGTCCACGTCGTGGCCCTTCGCGGTGGCCAGCTCGCACGCGAACACCTGCAGCGGGACGGTCGTCACCAGCGGTTGCAGCAGCGTCGGCACCGCCGGGACGCTGATCAGCGTGTCCGCGTACGGGCCGACCGACTCGTCGCCCTCCTCGGCGATCACGATCGTCCGCGCGCCGCGCGCCCGGATCTCCTGGATGTTCGACACGATCTTGTCGTGCAGCACGGCCCGCGCCCGCGGCGGGACGACCACCACGACCGGCAGGTCCTTCTCGATCAGCGCGATCGGGCCGTGCTTCAGCTCCCCGGCCGCGAAGCCCTCGGCGTGCATGTACGCCAGCTCCTTGAGCTTCAGCGCGCCCTCCAGCGCGACCGGGAACCCGACGTGCCGGCCGAGGAACAGCACGCACCGCTCGCCCGCGAGCGACCGCGCCAGCTCCCGGACGGGCTCCATCGTCTCCAGGACCTTCTCCACCTTCTCCGGCATCCGCTCCAGGAGCTGCACCATGGCGAAGACCTCGTCGCCCCACTTGGTGCCGCGCACCTGCGCGATGTAGAGGGCGATGAGGTAGACGGCGACCAGCTGGGTCAGGAACGCCTTCGTGGACGCGACCGCGATCTCCGGCCCGGCGTGCGTGTACAGGACGCCGTCGCACTCGCGCGGCAGCGTCGACCCGTTCACGTTGCAGATGCCGAGCAGCTTGGCCTTCTGCTCGCGGGCGTGCCGGACGGCCATCAGCGCGTCCATCGTCTCGCCCGACTGGGAGATCGCGATGACCAGCGTCGTCGGGGACAGGATCGAGTCGCGGTAGCGGAACTCGCTCGCCAGCTCCACCTCGCAGGGCAGCCCGGCCCAGTGCTCGATCGCGTACTTGGCGATCAGCCCGGCGTGGTAGGACGTCCCGCAGGCCACCACGATGATCTTGTCGACCTCGCGCAGCTCGCGGTCGGACATGCGCATCTCGTCCAGCCGGAGGCGGCCGTCCGAGCCGATCCGGCCGAGCAGGGTGTCGGCGACCGCGCGCGGCTGCTCCGCGATCTCCTTGAGCATGAAGTAGTCGTAGCCGCCTTTTTCCGCGGCGGAGACGTCCCAGTCGACGTGGTACTCCTGCACCTCGGCGGGACGTCCCTCGAAGTCGGTGACCTGCACGCCGCCCGCGCGCAGCTCGACGACCTGGTCCTGGCCGAGCTCGATCGCGTCGCGAGTGTGCGCGATGAACGCCGAGACGTCGCTGGCGAGGAAGTTCTCGCCGTCCCCGACGCCGACGACGAGCGGCGAGTTGCGGCGCGCGCCGACCACGACGTCCGGGTCGCCGGTGTGCACCGCGACCAGCGTGAACGCGCCCTCCAGCCGGCGGCAGACGCGGCGCAGCGCCTCGGCGAGGCCGCCGCCCGCCTTCAGCTCGTCCTCCAGCAGGTGCGCGACGGCCTCGGTGTCGGTGTCGGAGGCGAGCCCGTGCCCGGCCTCCTCCAGCTCGGCGCGCAGCTCGGCGAAGTTCTCGATGATCCCGTTGTGGATCACCGCGACGGAGCCGGTGCAGTCGACGTGCGGGTGCGCGTTGCGGTCGTTCGGCGGGCCGTGCGTCGCCCACCGGGTGTGGCCCATGCCGAGCGTCCCGGCGGGCGGCGGCTCCTCCTCCAGCGCGGCACGCAGGTTGCCGAGCTTGCCCGCGCGCTTCGCCGTCGCCAGCTTCCCGTCGGCCAGCACGGCCACCCCGGCCGAGTCGTAGCCGCGGTACTCAAGCCGCGCCAGACCCTCGACGACCACGTCAAGCGCCGGCTTCGCACCTACGTACCCCACGATTCCGCACATGCCGGCAACTCTATTCGGTGTCTTGTCCAGGGCCCACCCGCAAGGGACGTAGCCGGATGGCCCGCAGATGGACGGGAGGTTAAAACCCCGTGACCGGCCGGACACCCCGTTACTGTCAGGGCATGACGAGCGGATGGGACAGCGTCCCGAGCCCCTACGTGGAGCTCTCGCGTGAGGCGTGGCGGGGGCTGCGCGAGAACACGCCGCTCCCGCTCACCCCCGGTGAGCTGGACGCACTGCGCGGCCTGCGCGACCCGATCGACATCATCGAGGTCGAAGAGGTCTACCTGCCGCTGTCGCGGCTGCTGAACCTCTTCTTCCTCTCCGACGGACGCCTGCGCGACACCGTCAGCGACTTCCTCGGCGGCGAGGTGCGCCCCACCCCGTTCATCATCGGGGTCGCGGGCAGCGTCGCGGTCGGCAAGTCGACGACGTCCCGGCTGCTGCGGACGCTGCTCGCCCGCTGGCCCGAGCACCCGTCCGTGGAGCTCGTGACCACCGACAGCTTCCTTTACCCGAACTCCGTGCTGTCCGAGCGCGGCATCCTCGACCGGAAGGGCTTCCCCGAGTCCTACGACCGGCGGGCGCTGGTCCGGTTCGTGTCGTCGATCAAGTCGGGGGCGGAGCACGCGCGGATCCCGGTGTACTCGCACCTGGAGTACGACATCGTCCCGGGCGCGGAGCAGACCGTCGCCCGGCCGGACATCCTGATCGTGGAAGGGCTGAACGTGCTCCAGGCGCCGCCGCCCGGGACGCTCGGCGTGTCCGACTTCTTCGACTTCTCGATCTACGTGGACGCGCGGGTCGAGGACATCCGGCAGTGGTACGTCGACCGGCTGTTCGCCCTGCGCCGCACCGCGTTCACCGACCCGCGCTCCTACTTCCACAAGTACGCGAACGAGCTGGACGAGGACGAGACCGCCGCGTTCGCCCACGGCGTGTGGCGGGACGTCAACGAGATCAACCTGGTGTCCAACATCCTGCCGACGCGGGCGCGGGCGACGCTCGTCCTGCACAAGGACCGCGAGCACGCCGTCCAGCGCGTCCGGCTCCGCCGCATCTGACCTCGCGCTACTTCTGGCCTGGGAAAAGCCCTACCCGCTCTTTGCCCTAGCGGCACGCCCATCGGGCAGTACGGCGGTGCTCGGCGGCCGGCGGGTCCCGCGGCCCGGCATCGGCCCCGCCCGCGACGGCGGCTCCCTCGTCATGACGGCCGAGGACGTGACGAGCCTGCTCGGCGTAGTTATCCGGCGTAGGGGGCGAGGCTTCGGATGTCGTCGTGGCCGGAGAGGTCCATGAGCATCGCCGCCGTCCAGCCGTCCTCGCCCAGGTGGGTGAGTCGTGAGTGGCGCAGTTGCTGGAGGGTGCAGCCTCGTCCGTCCGGGTCGAGGTCGCGCGTCGCCCGCTTGAACAGGTACGCGGCGCGCTCGTAGGAGAGGCGGGCGCGGCCCGTCACCGGGCACAGGTCGGCGGGATCCGGCATGCGGGCGGGCGCGGGGCGCCGCGCGGTGAGGAACAGCGGCCCGCGCGGACGGCCCGCCGCCAGCTCGGTCAGCCGGCGGGTGGTGCCGGGCTGCCAGCGCACCCAGCGGAGTACGCCGTCCTTGGTGGCGCGGGCGCGGTTCGCGGCCAGGTCGAGATCGTCGACGTCGAGCGACAGCACCCGGTCGGCGCCCGCCGCCGACTCGTACAGGACCCGCCAGAGCGTCCGGTCGCGCGGCGGGACGTCGGGCCGCTCCAGCAGCGCGGCGACGTGCCGCCGGTCGAGGACGCGGGCCCGGCCGCGCGGCTCGGGACGCCGCTCGATGCGGGCGGCCGGGTCGCCGAGGTCCCAGCCGCGCCGCGCGGCCCAGGTCGTGAAGGAGCGGAGCGCGGCGCGGTGCCGGTTCCAGGTCCGGGCGGCGGCGCCGTCCCACGCCGCGGGGAACGCGGCGGCGACGCGGTCGGCCGTCATCCGGCGGAGCGGCGTGCCGTCGCCGAACTCGCGGCGCAGCCACCGCATGGTCTGCGCGTAGGTCCGCAGGGTGTCGGGGTCGAGGTCGCGGCGGCGCAGGAACCGCTCCGCCGCCCCCTCCACCGAGACACCCGCCTCCACCGAGGCGCCCGCGGGCGCGGGGACGCCCGTGGGCGTGCTCGTTTCCGCCGTCGGGCGCACCGCTCCCACCTCCGGGTCGTGACGAAAAGGGACCTCGCCGATAAAGCCCGCACGGGCGGCCGAGGTCACCGCCGTGAAAGCGTGCCCGGCCCCTCGCCGAAGGAAACCTCGAACACCGGGAAATGGCTGCGGCGACACATCGCGGCCCCGTCCCCGGACATTTTGCGGCGGCTTACGACAGGGAATTGAATATTCCCTGTCACATCATCCCGGAGTCGGCCCGGCCGGAACCGCCATGGCCATTACTTTACCGTCCCCTGGTTCTCCGCGACGGAATCCACTGCGTACGGTGAGGACCGGCTGAAAGGCCCGGCGCAATTCGCGGAGCACGCAATAACGCATGGAATAACCGCGCCTGCGCCCGCGCGGACGATCACCTGAGACGCCACAAAGGCGCTCTGTCGCCGCGCTCACCAGAAAGGCGAACTGATGGCCACCTACAGTCTGACCGTCGTCAACGACTCCGAGCTGGCGGAGGGCAGCCCGGCGTTCTCGGTCGTGGCGGAACTGCCCGAGGCCAGGGCCGGCGGCGCCCTCAGCACCGCGTGGCTCACCCAGGTGATCCACCCGGGCAACCGGTACACCTTCACCTGGGACGTCACCTGGGGTTTCGCGTGGTCGGCGAGCGGCGTCGCCAAGGACTACCAGTGGCGCGCGAACGGCGGCATCCCCGCCGACCCGACCTCGTCGTCCCTGTGCGCGGCCACCTTCGACTACACCAACGGCGACTTCGAGCTCTCGTACGCGACCCACACGCCCGCGCCGAACCACGACCAGCTCTACGTCGACAGCACGCGGGCGGTCCCGAAGCCGAGCGTCCAGCCGAGCTCGCTCGGGATCACCCTGAACGGGCTGCCCGCCTGCGTCGTCGACGCGGGCCCGAACCTGCAGTACATCGCGACCCTGCACCCCACCTACTACATCGTCGCGGGGAGCCTCAAGCAGAGCCAGATGGTCGACGTGGCCACGCTCACGCAGACCGAGGTCCTGTCGTACGCGACGGGCGTCGCCGACCTGACCGCCGTCCTGGACGACGAGAACAACTGGCACGTCACGCGCAGCACCGAGGCCGACCTCGCCGCGGTGATGCGGCCGTGACCGCGTCCGGCGGGCACTGACCGGCACTGACCGGGCGGCGTCCCCGCGCGGCCGCGCGCGGGGACGCACGCTCCCCCAGCACGAGCTCACCCTGAAAAGGAGAAACGCGATGGTGCAGTTGTTGCAAGGCAGGCCGCACACGCTCGACCGGACGAACCGGGCCGTCCGGCGGCAGATCAACGACCAGGCCACGGACATCGAATTCGCGGACCTGTGGCGGGACGGCGGAAACGTGATCCCGCCGACCGGACGCAATCCGGTCCGCATAGACAACCAGGGGACCGGTTTCGACGTCGTCGACAACGTCGGCACGAATTATGGGCGCGGACGGCAACTGGCCGCCAAGGGCGGAAACGCGACCTACGCCGTGGTCTGCGTCGCGGACAGCTTGAATTCCGGCGACCAGGACGACGAGCCGCACCGGAAGGCCGACTCAGTGACCGCCGCCGTGCAGAACGCGTTGAGGCTGAGCGCGAGCAGCGATCCCGGTTGCGTCTACATCATCGTCCCGTAGCCCGGGATCCCATTTTTTGAGAAAGGCACTGAATCATGAGTAATAGCAGTTCGGGCGGCCGTGGCTTCATCCCTCCGCCGGAGGGCATGCGCATGGATTTCGCGGCTGAGGACCCGAGGGTGTACTTCCAGCCGCCGCCGGGGGCCGCGTCGGGGGCCGCCGCCGTCTCCGGCGCCGTCCTGGACGTCCGCGACGAGATCGGCGCGGCCATCCGGAGCGGCGTCCAGGACCGGGCCGCGTCCGGGTACGCGCTGCCCGGCGAGGGGGCAGGCGCCGGGAATGTGCAGGGCGTGGCGATCGGGCTGGGCGACCCGCACCACGGCGGGACGCCCGGCGAGCCGATCCTCACCGTGTACGTCGCGGAGCCGGCGTCGCCCGACCGGGTGCGGACGGCGGTCGTGGACGACATGGGCGTCCGCGCCGCCGCCGACGTGCCGATGCGGGTCGTCGCGGGCGGGGTCGTGGACGCGCTGTCCAACCGGGCGCTCGTCCGTCCGGCGCCGGGCGGGTTCTCGGCCGCGCATCCCGCGGTCCCGGACGGCACCCTCGGCTGCCTCGCCACCGGCAGGGAGCAGCCGCGCGACGACATGCTCCTCGCCCTCAGCAACAACCACGTGTTCGCCGACTCGAACCGCGCCGCGGCCGGGGACTGCGTCTGCCAGCCCGCGCCCGCCGACGGCGGGACGTGCCCCGCCGACCAGATCGCCGCCCTGGAGAGCTTCGTGCCGATCGACTTCGCGGGCGGCACGAACCTCGTGGACTGCGCCACGGCCTGGTGCTGGCCCGACCGGGTGACGCCCGAGCTCGGCGTCCAGACCGCGGAGGGCGTCCGGCGGTTCCGCATCGGCTCGGAGATCGAGACGCCCGCGCTCGGCATGATCGTGGGCAAGACGGGCCGGACGACGCAGCTCACCCGGGGCATCGTCACGGGCGTCCGCTGGTCCGGCGTGGTCAGCTACGGGACCGCCGGGCAGGCGTTCTTCGCCGACCAGGTGGTCGTCGAGCCGCTCGGGGACGGCCCGTTCAGCGCCGGCGGCGACTCCGGCTCCTGCGTCTGGACGTGGCAGGACAGGGAGCCCGTCGGCCTGCTGTTCGCCGGTACGCCGGCCTTCTCGCTGGCGAACCCGATGAGCCTGGTCGCCTACGCGCTGGACATCGACCTCTTCACCTGAGCGCGGCGGCGGACGAAAAAAAATCCATCGCGGTGGCGGCGGCCTCTCGGCGCGCCGCCGCCACCCCTAAAGACCCCAGCCCACCCGTGAACGCGACCTTGCCGACGCCTTTGGCGCGCTCTAAATGGACATTTCTCCATCACAATGGGACACCTTTGTCGAATGTCTCATTGAAGCGTGAACGATTCGCGTGTCAACCCTTTGCATACCCAGTTTGGGTCCCGCACCAGAAGCCCTTTCCTTTTCCTCGAACACGTGGTTATCCTGACGCCGTCAGCGAGTCGGGGACTGGGAATACCCCAGCCCCTGTAGTCACGGAAAGGTGATTATGCGTACCAAAGCAATGGCAGTGGCGGTCGCCGCCGGAATGTCCCTCTCGACGTTCGCCGTCGCCCCCTCCGCCTCCGCCGCGCCGGCGGCCCCGGCCCAGCAGGCGGGCCCCCGCTGCGACCCGCACAACGTCGCCAAGATCACGGCGAAGAAGAAGTTCAAGAAGGTCAACGAGACCGACGTCCTCTACAACAGCACGCGCGACACCATCACGCGCAAGGTGCACTTCGAGCGGACGACCAAGTTGAAGTACTCGGTCTCGGGCGGGATCGAGCTGTCCCTCAACGCCTTCGTCTTCGGCGAGGTCAAGGCGAAGGTGAACACCGGGCTCGACCGCGAGTCCACGGTCAAGAAGGGGTACGCGGACACCGTCAAGATCCGCAAGGGCTACAAGCTGACGGCGTCCCAGGGCTGGGAGATGCAGCAGGCGAAGGGCTACGTCTACCACATCTACAGCAATTGCCAGGACCGGACGCTGGGCTACTTCACGCTCAACGCCCCCTGGAAGACGTTCGTGTCCTACTCCACCAAGAAGCTCTGATCCCCCGAAAGTGAACCAAAAATGAATTCGGCCGACCTCCGGAGGGGGAGATCGGCCGAATTCGGCATGCCATTGTCTATTCGGCGCTCGCGACGGTCAGGGAGCGGAGCCGGAAGGCGGCGAGGAACGTCCCGACGACGGTGACGGCGACCAGCAGCGTGATCGCGACCGGCAGGCTCACCGTCGATTCGACCGGCGAGGCGCTGGTCAGCTTGTCCGTGACCGACATGGCCCATTGCTGAATGGACGCCTGCTTGGCGCCCGGCGCGAAACTGCCGAGCAGCGACTCCCACACGAGCGCGTAGAGGAGGCCGATCGTGACGGCGTTGCGACTCATGACCGCGAGCGCCACGAACACCGCGCTGTAGGCGACGCCGCCGACCAGGACGCCGACCGTGAACGCGGGCGTCAGCCCCGCCGTGGTGCCGGTCAGGACGAGCCCCGCGAGCAGCGTCGGGACGACCGCGAACGCCGTCACCAGCACGATCGCGACGGCCAGCTTGGTCAGCACGACCACCTGGCGCGGGATCGGCTTCGTCAGCACGTACATGATCTGGCCGTCGTCGATCTCCGGCCCGATCACGCCGGTCCCCGCGATCAGCGCGAGCAGCGGCAGCAGCGCCGCGAGCGCGACCTTCTGGAGGACCTCCGTGGACACGTCCAGGTCGTCGTTCCCCGTCGCGCGCAGCACGACGGCCAGGACGAGCATCACGAGCGGCAGCCCGAGCAGCAGCAGCGCCCGCCTCCGCCCGAGCATCGCCCGGAACGTGATCATCGCAATCGTCGCATTCATCGCGCCACCAGGTAGGAGAAGACGCTTTCCAGGGACTCGTCCGCCGGGGAGACCTCCCACAGCCGGACGTCGGCGTCCCGCGACACGCGCGGGAGCAGCCAGGTGAAGCGCTGGAAGTCCACCGCCTCGATCTGCAGGCCCTTGTCGGTGAGCTGGACGCTGCGGGCCGACCCGTCCGCGATGATCGCGGCGGCGAGCGCGCGGTCGTCGGACGAGCGGACGAGGAAGATGTGCGGCCGGTCGGTCATCAGCCGCCGGATCTTGCGGAAGTCGCCGGACGCGGCGTGCCGGCCCGCGACGATCACCTCGATGTGGCTGGCGAGCCGCTCGACCTCCTCCAGGATGTGCGAGGAGAACAGGATGGTGCGGCCCTCGTCGGCCATCCGGCGGATAAGCTCCATGAGCTGGAGGCGCTGCCGCGGGTCCATGCCGTTGAACGGCTCGTCCAGCAGGAGGACGGGCGGGTCGTGCACCAGCGCGGACGCCATCTTGATCCGCTGCTTCATGCCCTTGGAGTAGTTCCCGATCGTGCGCCCGGCCGCGTAGTCCATCTCGACGAGCCCGATGGCGCGGCGCGCCGCGGCGGCCGGGTCGGGCAGCTTGTGCAGCTTCGCCATCGCGACGATGAACTGCTCGCCGGTGAGGAAGTCGTAGGCCGCCTCCCGCTCCGGGACGAGCCCGAGCCCGCGGTACACGTCGGGGTTCTGCCAGATCGGCGTCCCGTCCAGCGTGACGGAGCCGGACGACGGCGCGAGGAACCCGCCCATCATGTGGATGAGCGTCGACTTGCCCGCGCCGTTCGGCCCGAGCAGCCCGGTGACGCCGGGCCCGACCCGCATCGACACGCCGTTGACGGCGACGACGTTCCCGTACCAGCGGGACACCTTGTCCAGGATCAACTCACTCTTTCCACCCGTGGGGGGACGACCCCCCACACCCCCCGGTTCGCTTCGCTCATTCATGAGAGGCCCGCCTTCCGGAACCTGCGGTACAGGACCGCGACCGAGCCGACGACGATGACCGCGCACTCCGCCAGCGCGACCACGCCACCGGCGACGCCGGGCGCGATCCCGGGCGAGGACGACCGGGCGCCGAGCAGCCGCACCTGGACGATGTCCACCAGGTTGAACGGCGTCCCGAGCCCGATCCAGCCCTGGAGGGTGAAGTTCGTGTTGGCCTCCGCGATGCCCTGCACGGCGCCGACGAACGCTGTGCTCAGCATGAAGACCGCGATGACGGCGGCGACGCCGAACCCGCGCCGCGGGGTGAACGCCGCGACCACCATCCCGATCGCCGAGAGGACGAGCGCGTACAGGACGCAGCCGACGAGCGCGCCGAGATACCGGAGCAACTGCTCGCCGGAGTCGGGCGCCTTCGCGACGAGCCCGCCGATGTACAGCACGGTGACCGGCACCGCCATCAGCGCGAACAGCGCGGTCGCCAGCGCGGCGGCCTTGGCGAGGACGAAGTCGAGATGACCCACCGGACGCGAGAAGTACAGCGGGATGACGTGGAACCGGATCTCCCGCGAGGCCAGCACCGGCGCCTGCGTCGCCAGGAAGATCGCCACGATCACCTGCATGATGTTCGCGTAGGAGGCGTAGCGGATCAGCGCGTCCTCCTGGTCGGTGACCGCGAACGCCGCGACCGACCCGATCGCGGGCAGCAGCATCAGCGCCGCCACCAGGAACGGCATGATCTTGGCGCGGGCGGGACGGCCGAGACCGAACGCGGCGCGCAGGTTGTGCACGTACAGGGACCGCAGC
This sequence comes from Actinomadura syzygii, assembly GCF_008085905.1. Classification (GTDB taxonomy): domain Bacteria; phylum Actinomycetota; class Actinomycetes; order Streptosporangiales; family Streptosporangiaceae; genus Spirillospora; species Spirillospora syzygii. Next base: position 377,307 of record NZ_VSFF01000014.1, read on the forward strand.
ACGTAGGCGCGGCCGCTCCGCCGCCCCTCGTAGTGCCGGTACCCGATGTCGTGGATCGTGCTCGTGCTCATCGGGACGCCTCCTGCGGGACGACTCCGGTCGCAGGCGGCCCACCGGACGGCTCGGGCTCGGTCTGGAAGACCTCCTCGATGTGGTGGCGGCGCTGCTCCATCCGGATCAGCCGCAGCCCGAGGTCGGCGACGCCGTCCCGGATCAGGTCGTAGGTGTTCTCGCCGGCGATGTCGACGACGAGGAACCGGCCCTCCGGGTGGACGGCGACGCCCTGGTCGTAGAGGTGCTGGCCGAGGGTGTCTCGCCCCTCCTCCACCTCGACGGTGAGGACGCCGCTCGCGGTCGTGTACGCCTCGACGGCCTGCGAGCGCAGCAGCTTGCCGCCGTCGATGATGACGACGTGGTCGCAGACCCGTTCCAGCTCGCCCAGCAGGTGGGACGTGACGAGGACGCTGATCCCGAACTCGGCGCCGATGCGCCGGATCAGGTCGAGCATCTCGTCGCGTCCGGCCGGGTCGAGGCCGTTGGTGGGCTCGTCCAGGAAGACGAGCTTCGGGTCGTGGACGAGCGCCTGCGCGAGCTTCACCCGCTGGCGCATCCCGGTGGAGTAGCCGCCGATGGGGCGGTAGCGCTCCTCGTACAGGCCGACGTGCCGGAGCGTGTCGGCGGCGCGTTCGCGGGCCGCGGTGGGCGGGAGCCCGCACATCCGGGCCATGTGGACGACGAACTCCGTCGCGGACACGTCCGGTGGCAGGCATTCGTACTCGGGCATGAACCCGACGGTCTCCCGGATCCGCAGGCCCTCGCGCGCGATGTCGAGGCCGAGGACGGACGCGGTGCCGGAGGTCGGCGGCAGCAGCCCGAGGAGGATCTTGATGAGCGTCGACTTGCCGGCGCCGTTGGCGCCGACCAGTCCGACGACGCCCGGCTCGACGGCCACGGAGAGGTCGTCCAGGGCTGTCACCCGGGGGAACCTCATCGTCAGCCCCTGGGTGGCGATGATCGGCATGTTTCCGAACCTAGTGGCCGGTGCGGCGCGGCACGTCCCCCTGAGGTGCCATCCGTCTCAGCCATTCGGCCATATCTCGGTCGACCTAAGTACGCCCGCGGAGGGTCGTCCGGCCACCGGCGCCGAGGATCCGCGGCCGCCCGCCCCGGCGCAGGATGGCCGCCCACACCGCCCGCTGGACGAGCAGCGTCGCCGTCCCCGCGATGACCATCCCGACGATGTTGACGCCGAGCTGGAGCGCCGAGCCGCGGATCTCGCTGCCGTGCCGCAGCGCGGCGGCCACCGCGAAGTTCCCGGCGGCGGGCACGGTGGTCACCGAGATGAACACCCCGACCAGCGCGGACGACTTGCCCGCGGTCAGCGACAGCACCCCGGCCGCCCCGGCGAGCAGCGCGACGATGAACGACCAGCGGTCCGGGCTGTAGATGAACGCGGTGAGCGGGCGGTCCGTCGGCAGCCGGTCGAGCTCGATCACGCCCGTCCACTTGCTGACCAGCGCGCACACGTAGGTGATCAGGATGGCGACGGCGAACCCGACGGCGAGCGCCCGCAGCGCCTGGACGATGTGCCACGGCCGCCCCCGCACGATCCCGTAGCAGATCGCGGCGACCGCGCCGAACTCCGGTCCGAGCACCATCGCGCCGACCACCAGCACCGGCGAGTCGATCAGCGCCGCGATCCCGGCGAGCTGGGTGGCGAACGCGAGGAACGCGATGAACGAGAAGCTCAGCGCCGTCCCCCCGGCGACCTGGTTGTCGAGCTCCTCCCAGACGACGGCGTCGTCGCCGTGCCCGGGGGCGCGCTCCATCGCCTCCTCGGCGGTCTCCGACAGCGACAGGTCGATCTTGTCCAGGGCGATCGAGCCGTCCCGGTCGACGCCGAGCGCGCGGAGGGCGTCCAGCACCTCGTTGACGGACTCGCGGGCGACGTCGCTGTTCACCAGGTCGCCCCGCGGGGACATGGCGGCGCCGGGGAGGACGACGACGTTGGTCGCGCCCGCGCAGTCGCCGAGGGCCTTGAGGACGGTGTCGGTGCGGTCCGGCGGGACGATCGCTCTCAGGTGCAGCACGTCAGACATCGTGCCGTATCCGGCCAGGTAAGCGATCACCACCGGCGCGGTTGATCGCGTGGCGCGCCCCAAGTAGGTATATATCGTCATAATTTGCGTGCGGCGAGGGGATGCGGGTGGACGGGACGAGACGAACCCCTGGACGCGGACGCCTGGCGCCGGCGGCGGCGCTCGCCGTGGCGCTGATCGCGTCGGCGGGCTGCGAAGGCGACGTCGGCCTCTCCGAGGCGAGCTCGACCCCGAAGCAACCGGGGTCCGGCGACGGCAAGCGGGCCCGCTCCGACCTGTCCGAACTGCGGGTCGCGTCCGAGGGCCGCGGCACCGGCTACGCCCGCGACGAGTTCGGGACGCGCTGGAAGGACACCGACCACAACGGCTGCGACCAGCGCAACGACGTCCTCGCCCGCGACCTCCAGGACGTGGAGAAGAAGGGCAAGTGCGTCGTGTTGGCGGGCGTCCTGCACGACCCCTACAGCGGAAAGACGATCACCTTCGCGAAGAAGGACGCGGCCGAGGTGCAGATCGACCACGTCTACCCGCTCGCGCTCGCCTGGCGGATGGGCGCGTCCCGCTGGAGCGAGGACCAGCGCGAGCGGTTCGCCAACGACCACGCCAACCTGCTGGCCGTGTGGGGCGTCCCGAACCGGCAGAAGAGCGACTCGGGGCCGGGCGAGTGGAAACCTCAGAAAGACTTCCAGTGCGCCTACGCCGTGAAGTACATCGCCGTCGCGAAGAAGTACTCGCTACCGGTGACCGACCCCGACCACGACGCGCTCCAGACCTTCCTCGGCCGCTGCTGACGCCGCGCGTAGGCTCGTCGCATGACCAGCGAACCTGAAAACGCCGACGAGAACGCTCAGGAGGACGAGCTCCCCCGCGTCCGGACCGAACGCGGCGTCGGCGCGCGGGCGACGGGCGCCAAGGTAACGGGGGCGTCCGCGACCGGAGTGACGGTGCGGGGCGGCACCGGCCTCGGCTCGGTCGCCATCGGCTCCATGGCGGTCGGTGCCCTGGCCCTCGGCGCGCTCGCGATCGGCAAGCTCGTCGTCAAGCGCGCCGTCGTCGGCCACCTCCAGGCGGGGACCGTGGAGATCAAGCACCTGAAGGTCGGCCGCCTGGAGATCGACGAGAGCTAGCCGAGCACGGTCCGCACGACGCCCGCGAGGTGTTCGGCGACGGACCGCGCCTGCGCCTCCGACGCCGCCTCGACCATCACGCGGACCATCGGCTCGGTCCCGCTCGGCCGGATCAGGACGCGCCCGGTGTCGCCGAGGTCGGCCTCCGCCGCGGCCACCGCCGCCGCCAGCTCCGCCGAGGTCTTGGCCCGCGCCTTGTCGACGTCCTTCACGTTGATGAGGATCTGCGGCAGGCGCGTCATCGACTTGGTCAGCTCGTCCAGCGAAGTGCCCCGCCGCACCATCGCGGCCAGCAGGTGCAGGCCGGTCAGGACGCCGTCGCCGGTCGTCGCGTGGTCCAGCATGATCACGTGACCGGACTGCTCGCCGCCGAACGCGAACCCGCCGTCCTTCATGGCCTCCAGCACGTACCGGTCGCCGACCGCGGTCTCCACCACGGCGATCCCGGCCTCCCGCATCGCGAGCTTGAACCCGAGGTTCGACATCACGGTGGCGACGACCGTGTCGGCCGCGAGCGCGCCCGCCTCGCGCAGTTCGAGCGCCAGGATCGCCATGATCTGGTCGCCGTCCACGACCTCGCCGGACGACGTCACGGCGAGGCACCGGTCGGCGTCGCCGTCGTTCGCGATGCCCGCGTCCGCGCCGTGCTCCCGGACGGCCTCCTGCAACGCCTCCAGATGCGTGGACCCGCAGCCCGAGTTGATGTTCAGACCGTCCGGAGCGGTCCCAATGGTGATCACCTCGGCCCCGGCCCGGCGCAGCGCCTCCGGCGCCACGTCGGACGACGCGCCGTTCGCGCAGTCGACCACGACGCGCAGGCCGTCCAGCGACACCGGGACGGTCGACAGCAGGTGCGCCACGTACTGCTCGACGGCGCCGTGCGCGTCCCGGACCCGTCCCACCCCGGCGCCGGTCGGCGGCTCCCACTCCTCACCGAGCCTTGCCTCGATGCGGTCTTCCAGCTCGTCCGGCAGCTTGTGGCCGCTGCGGTCGAAGAACTTGATGCCGTTGTCGGGTGCGGGGTTGTGCGAGGCCGACAGCATCACGCCGAGGTCGGCGTGCAGCTCGTGCGTCAGGTACGCGACGGCGGGCGTCGGCAGGACGCCGAGCCGCAGCACGTCCACCCCGGAGCTCGCGAGACCCGCGACGACGGCCGCCTCCAGGAACTCGCCGGACGCCCGCGGATCGCGTCCGACCACCGCCAGCGGCCGGTGCCCCCGGAACGCCCCCTGCTCGCCGAGCACCCGCGCCGCCGCGACGGACAGGTCCATGACGAGCGGTGCGGTCAGGTCGCGGTTGGCGAGCCCTCGCACGCCGTCGGTCCCGAACAGACGAGCCACAGTTCAACTCCCGGATTCAACGAAAACCGCGCGGACGAACCCCGCCCGCTCCGCCCGCACAAATCTAGTAGGAGCCGCACCCCACCGTCAGAACCAACCACCCTACGAATCCCCTCCCCCACACCTTCCGGCCGAACACACCCCGCCGACCTCGAACGAACAAAGTCCCGCCCTTCTCGGACGAGCAATGCCTTCCTTCTTGGACGGACCCCAAGCCGAGGGCACGTGTTGGGCGGCCTTCGGCGCCCCAGCGCCGAAGGCCGCCCAACACGCCGAACGGCGGGGCGGTTCCCCCGCCCCCCACCCCGCCCCCGGGAACCCCCCGCCGGTCGTTAATGGGGGGGCAGGGGGGGGGCCCCCCGGGTGGTGAGCGTTGCTGTGCTGCGGAGCGCTGGGGGGCGTCTTTGGGCCGGCCCTCCTGTGCTCGGGG
>NZ_VSFF01000015.1 GCF_008085905.1 Actinomadura syzygii
GTTACTCACCCGTTCGCCGCTCGAGTACCCCCGAAGGGGCCTTTCCGCTCGACTTGCATGTGTTAAGCACGCCGCCAGCGTTCGTCCTGAGCCAGGATCAAACTCTCCATTAAGGTCAACACGACCATGCGAAGGGCGAACTCCACACGGCCAAACCTTGGAAAACAATCCCAGCAAGAACACGGCCCCTCGTAGAGGGCCGTGCATTGCCTCAAAGAAATCCCCGCCACCCCAACTAGGAGTGGCTACGGGGTGGCCAAACCAGGAGAACAAATCCCCTGCCCGGCCGTATAAAGGCACTGGCTTTTAACACGCTGTTGAGTTCTCAAGAAACGGACACCCACCGTGTCGGATCGGCTTTCGCTTTTCCGGCTTCCGGGGCGACTCGTGTTACTTTACCGGATCCAAGCGGACTGTCAATTCCGCCCTTTTCTGGCACGCCGATCCGAACCCGCTTGCGCGGTTTCGTTCCGGCGGTGGAACCATTTCATCAGATCCGGCCCGATTGTCAAAACCGAGCCTTTCCGATGCCACGACGCGACGGACACGACGAAGCCGTGTCCGTTTGGGAGGTCATGGTTTCCCCGATCGGTCGGCCGCCCATGAGGCGTCCTGCATCCGTGCTGGGGACGAACGGCCAAGATACGTGGACTCGGCAACCTCGTCAAATCGGCGCCCGTGGCCCTGGGAGAAGGGAATGGATCAGCGTCCTCGTACGCTCTCTCCGTCACGACGGAAGGATCGATCATGAGCGACGACGGACGCGCCCTGGTGCTCGGCGGCGGGGGTGTCGTGGGCATCGCCTGGCTGACCGGGCTCATCGCCGGGCTCGCGCGTGCGGGAGCGGACGTCACCGGCGCGGACCTCCTGCTCGGCACCTCGGCGGGAGCCACGGTGGCCGCGCAGGTCGGGACCGGCGTGCCGGTAGACGAGATGTTCGCCCGGCAGGCCGACCCCGGGTTGCAGACCCGCGAACTGGTGCCGTCCGGCGGTATGACCCCTGCTGAGATCATGGAGATCTTGGCTCGGCTCGTGGAGGAGAACGGCGGTGACCTGACCGCCGTTCGTCAGCAGGTCGGGGCGCGGGCGCTGGCGGCCGAGACGGTGCCGGAGCGGGAGCGGCTGGCGGTGATCGAGGCGCGGCTGCCCGTTCACGAGTGGCCGGCCCGGACGCTGCGGGTCACGGCGGTGAACGCGCTGACCGGCGAGCCGCGGGTCTTCGACCGCGATTCCAAGGTCGGGCTGGTGGACGCGGTGGCGGCGAGCAGCGCCGTCCCGATGATCTGGCCGCCGGTGACGATCGACGGCGTCCGGTACATGGACGGCGGGGTGCGGACGATGACCAACCTCGACCTGGCCGCCGGTCATGGGCGCGTCCTGCTCCTCGCGCCGCTGCCCGATCCGGCGCTGGACGCGGGCGTCGCCGCGGTGGCGGAGAAGGGCGGGCGGGTCGAGGTGATCAGTCCGGACGAGCCGTCGCTGGCCGCGTTCGGAACGGATCCGCTGTCGCCGTCCACCCGGACCCCCACGGCGGAGGCGGGGCTTGCGCAGGGCGAGGCGCTGGCCGAGAAGGTCGCCGCGTTCTGGTCGTAAGCCCCCACACCCCGCACATAGGCTCGCTCGCCTGGCTTGAGCAGCCGAAGCGCAGGGCCGTTCATGAGCTAGGACTGCGCGGCGTTTCGCATTGAGAGACGTCAACTCGCATTGAGAGACGTCGACGCAGCAATAGCTCAGGAAAGCCGTTCTAGGCGTCGGCGTAGCCAGGCGAGGGCTTCGACGCCCTGGGCGCGCTGGAATTCGCGCAGTGTGGGGAGGCCCGGGGGCGGCGGACGCAGGCCCTGTTCTACGAAGAAGCCGGCAAGCGCGGCGACGACCCGTGTCACGGCCTCGGCGTCGGCGTCCCGGCCGAGCGGGTGGGCGGTGAAGACGTCGTCGGACGGCGGTCCGCCCTGCATGCGGACGCTCGGCAGCATCGCGAGGAGGTCGAACCACGGCGCGGCAAGGCAGGCCCACGGCCAGTCGACGACGACGACCCGGTCGGCGGTGAGCAGGACGTTGTCGGCGCGGATGTCGGCGTGCGCGAGCGTGGTCCCGGCGGCGGCGTCCTCCCACTCGGATTCGAGGGCGGCGAGCCGGGCGAGGTTCGTCCGGGCCCAGGGGTCGAGGTTCGCGAGGTCGCGTCCGGGGTCGGCGGAAGCGGAGAGGACGCGCCAGCCGCGGAAGGCGTCGCCGAACCGTTCGGCCAGGGTCGGCGCGTCGACCGGCGACGGGGTCATGGCGGACGCCAGCTCCCCGAGCGCGGCGAGGACGCGGCTCAGGTCGGCGTCGGACCAGGGTTCGCGGGGGTGGCGGCCGTCGACGTCCTCGAAGACGAGCGTCACCCAGCCGTCGTGGTCGAGGGAGCCGAGCAGGCGCGGGACGGGCGCGGACGCGGGCAGCGCGGCGGCGATCCGGGCCTCGGCGCGGTGGATGCCGGGCGAGTCGGGGTTCAGTTCGGGGCCGACGGACTTGGCGAAGGCGCGGCGGCCGTCGTCCAGCAGGAGGCGGGCGGCGACGCCGGGCGAGAACCCGCCGGGCTGGGAGACCGCCTCGACGACCCGGCCCTTCAGCAGCGCCTCGACCCCGGCGCGGACGTGCGCGGGCGTGCTCTCCCAGCGGAGTCGGGTGCCGGTCACGGTGTCCATCAGGGCATTGTGGCGTGCCGCGGTCAGGTGACGGGAACGATTTTCGCGGCGGTGAGCCGTCCGTCGCGGATGTCGAGGAGGCCGATCGTGCCGTGCGGCTGGCGGCGCCGGTCGGTCGGCGAGCCCGGGTTGAAGATGCGGACGCCGTCGCCCGTCTCGTCCAGCGGGATGTGGGAGTGGCCGAAGACGACGAGGTCGGCGGCGGGGAACCAGCGTCGCAGCCGGGCGGTGCGGCCGCGTGCCTGGCCGCTGTCGTGGACCATCGCGACGGCGAGGCCGTCCAGGTCGAGTTCGAGGCGTTCGGGCGCGCCCCAGGCGGCGACGTCGGGGCCGTCGTTGTTGCCGAGGACGGCGTGCACCGGCGCGAACGCGGTCAGCTCGTCCAGGACGGAGGCGGTGCACACGTCGCCCGCGTGAAGGATCACGTCGGCGTCCCGCAGGTGCTCGGCGACACGCGGCGGGCACGACTTCCAGCGCCGTGGGGCGTGGGTGTCGGAGATGGCCACCGCTCTCATCCGTCCCATTGTCGCGCACGACTGTGAACGACCCCGGGGAGGGCGGGTGATTTTGCCACGGCAGGGCTCGGACACCAGTGGGAAACAACTGTAAGCCCGATGTCATTACATTGTTCTGACCTGCGGAGTTAGGCTCGGAACTCCTCGCGTTCGTCCAGCGGATCCCGGCCGTACGCCCCCGGTCGTTCCGACACGGCGACCCAGCACCGCGAGGGCCAGAGGGGACGGCCGGACCCCGAGGAGGATGATCACTCCCTTGCACCGGCCCCGGGGTTCCGGCCGTCTCCAGCGCAGCCTGGGCGGACGTCAGCCGCCGACGGTCGGCAGGCCCGCCGCCCGCCAGGCGCGGAAGCCGCCCACGACGTCGGTCGCGCGGGTGAGCCCGAGCTCCTGGAGGGACGCGGCGGCCAGGCTGGACGTGTAGCCCTCCGAGCAGAGCACGATGACGCGCAGGTCGTGGCCGGTGGCCTCGGGCAGTCGCGCGTCGGACGCCGGGTCGAACCGCCATTCCAGGACGTTGCGCTCCACGATGAGCGCGCCGGGCACTTCGCCCTCGTCCGCGCGCTGGGCCGCGGGGCGGATGTCGACGAGCAGGGCGCCGTCGCGCGTCTCCGCGTGGGCCTGCGTCGGGTCGATGCGCGTCAGCCGGTCGCGGGCGTCGGCGAGGACCTCGTTGATTGTGCGAGCCATGGCGTCCAGCATGACATTCCACTAAACCGGTCGGAAATCCCGTCAGGGCGTGAGCTGCGTCTCCGCGGAGGCGAGGATCTCCTGAATGCGCAGGCCGTGCGCGGCGTCCAGCCGGGGTCCGTCCTCCGGCGTGTCGCGGACGGCGGCGGCGAACTCGGCGACCATCCTCGCGAACGCGTCGTCGCCCAGGTCGGACCAGTCGAGCCGGGCGTGCCCGTGCCGTCCGTACACCTCGACGTGGGCGGGCGGGAGGTCGCCCGCGCCCGCCATCGACACGGACGCCTGGCTGACCGCGCCGCTCTCGTGCTCCAGCGTCAGCCCGACCCAGCCCAGCGGGTCGCCGTGCGCGCGGACGCCGGCGACCCGGCCGAGCGCGGCGTCCAGGAGGTCGACCATGTGCGGGCCGAGGTCGAGCAGCGCGCCCTTCTCCAGCCGCCAGGGCGTGGCGAACGGCCCGCCGCCGAGGGTGGACGAGACGAACGAGCCGTAGCCGCCGAACGGGTCCAGGTCCCGTGCGCGGTCGAGGAAGGCGCGGGCCGCGGCGGAGTAGCGCAGCGTGAACACCATCCGGGACGCGACGCCCGACTCGGCGACGGCGTCCGCCAGCAGCCGCGCCCCGGCGAGGTCCATGGCGAGGGGCTTCTCCAGGAGGACGGCCTTGCCCGCGCGGGCCGCCCGCGCCGCCAGCTCGGCCTGCACGTCCGGCGGAACGGAGAACGCCACGGCCTCGCAGGCGTCGAACAGCTCCTCGATCCGGGCGAAGGACGGCGCGCCGTGCCGGGCGGCCAGCTCGGCGGACGCCTCCGGCCGCCGCGCCCACACGCCCGCGAGCCGGGTGCCGGGGCCCGCCGCCAGCGCGGGCGCGTGCACCATCCCGGCCCACGGCCCCGCCCCGACCAGACCGACCGCTACGGGGGAATCGCTCATGAGGAACAAACTAGACGTTCCCGTCCGCGCGGGGACGTTCAGCCGAGCTGGACGCCGAAGAACAGCGCGGCCAGGGCGCCCACCGCGCCGACCGCGCCCCACGCGGCGAGCCCGGCCTTGGACGTGGCGCGCATGTGCAGGAACGCGCCCGCCCCCGACAGCAGGACGAACACGAGCTTCACCTCGAGCGTCCGCTGGGCGGCGTCCGTGAGGTCGCCGGAGGTGATGTTCCACACGCCGGTGAGGACGAGGACGGCGAACGCGGGCCAGGCGATCGTGTTGAAGCGGCGGGCGGCGGCCTTGGCGACGCCGTCGTATCCGCGCAGCGCCGGCACCAGCGCGCCGAGCGTGATCTGCCCGCCGACCCAGATCGTCGCGGCCAGCACGTGCAGGAAGATGCGCAGGTCGGCGGTGGTGACGGCGAGCACGGAGCCTCCGGGGGCGAAGATCGGGGGACGGTTTTCCAGGGACGTTACCGCCCGTCCCGCCGGGCCCGCGTCCGGGGTCAGGGGACGCGCTCCCACCCCCTCGGCGTCCGGTGCATGCCGAGTTGGACGTCGCGGCTGCGGTACACGATGTAGGGGCGGGTGAGGTAGCCGACGGGCGCGGTGAGCATGTGCACGAGCCGCGTGAAAGGCCAGATGCAGAACAGCGCGAGGGCGCTCAGCGCGTGCAACTGGAACAGGATCGGGACGCCCGACATGAGGTCCGGGTCGGGACGGAGGTAGAAGATCGACCGGAACCACGGCGAGACGGTCTCGCGATAGTTGTAGCCGCCGCCGAGCAGGTTCGCGACGACTGTGGCGGACAGGCCGAGCACGATCGTCAGCGTCAGGACGACGTACATGAGCTTGTCGTTGCGGGTGGTAACGGAGAACACCGGGCCGACCGTGCGGCGCCGGTAGATCAGGATGGCGAGGCCCGCCAGCGTGCAGACGCCCGCGACGGTGCCGAGCACGAGGGCGATGACGTGGTATGCGTCCTCGCTGATCCCGACGGCGTTGGTCCAGCTCTCCGGGATGAGGATGCCGCCGACGTGGCCGAGCAGCACGACCAGGATGCCGAAGTGGAACAGCGGGCTGCCGACGCGCAGCAGGCGGTTCTCGTAGAGCTGGGACGAGCGGGTCGTCCAGCCGAACTTGTCGTAGCGGTACCGCCAGACGTGCCCGAGGACGAAGACGGCGAGCGTGACGTAGGGCAGCGCGACCCACAGCAGGACGTCGATCATGACCGGGCCTCCACGGACGGATCGGGCAGCGCAACCGGGTCGGGCAGCGCGACCGGGTCGGGCAGCGCGACGGGGCCGGGGGCCATGACCGGGTCGGGCAGCAGGACGGGCCCGCCTCCATAGGGCGCGAGGCCGACCTCTTCTTCGGGCGGGCCCTGGGCGATGAGGCGGGCGACGGCGTCCTCGGTGCGGCCGGTCAGGGGCGGGAGGGTCGCGGTGACGGCGTCGAGGACGGCCGTCCAGGGCGACGCGGACTCGGTGAGCGCGAGGCGGAGCAGTTCCAGCCCGGCGCGGTGTTCGAGCAGGAGGCGGCGCCCCTGGGCGAGGTCGCCTGTGGCGGCGAATTCCAGGACGACGGCGAGGTGGTCGGGCAGTTCGGCGTCGTCCAGGTCGAGCCCGGCGGCGGCGTAGGTCTGTTTGAAGCGGAGCAGCGCCATGCCGCGTTTCCTCGTGTCGCCGTAGGCGTAGTAGGTCAGGTAGAGGCAGCAGCGTTTGCGGTGGTCGAACGTGGCGACGTAATCGGCGGCCAGTTCGGGCAGGGGCGTCGCGTCGAGGTGGTCGAGGAATGCGCGCAAATGGCGTCCAGCCGGTTCGGGGGCTTTCTCAACGGCCCGGCGCAGCAGCGTGCGCTGCTCCATGAGTTCGGCGTCCGGATAACCGAGAAGGAGCGATGCCGCCTGCCAGGTAGTGGCCAGTTGGGCGTCCGTGAATTCCGGTTTCCGCGCGGGTTTGATCCTCACTGTTCGCGCTCCGATCCCGTGTCCTCCGGAGGCGTTTCCGGGCGGGACGGGAAGAGCCCGGCGGGGGCGCCCTTGCCGTCCCAGTTGAGCAGGTTGACGCGGTTGCTCTTGTCGGCCGGGTCGACCGGGTTGTCGGCGGTCTGCCGCTGCCGCAGCATGTGGAAGTTCTCCACCGCGATGGGGTTGGCGCCGCCCGACGACTCCCCGAACGGACCGGAGCCGCCGCCCGTCCCGGCGCCGCCCATGCCGGGGCCGCCCTCGTAGTTCAGCGGGCAGTCGGTGGCCAGTTCTTCGAGGCCGTGGGCCTGCTCCGCGTGCGCGGTGGGGATCACGTAGCGCTCGTCGTACTTGGCGAGGGCGAGGAGCCGGTACATGTCGTACATCGCCTCACCGGACATTCCCACCCGCTCCGGAATGGCTTCGTCGGGGTCGCGGCCCATGTTGATGTCGCGCATGTAGGCGCGCATGGCGGCCAGGCGTTGCAGGACGGCGTCGACCGGCGCGGTGTCCCCGGCGGTGAACAGTTCAGCGAGATACTCCACCGGAATTCGCAGTGCGTCGATCGCGGCGAAGAGGTTGCCCGCGTTCTCGGCGTCGTGGCCGGTGTCGCGGACGACGTCCACGACCGGCGACAGCGGCGGGATGTACCAGACCATCGGCATCGTCCGGTATTCGGGATGCAGCGGAAGCGCGACCTTGTAGGTGTTGATGAGCGCGTGGATCGGGGACCGTTGCGCGGCCTCGATCCAGTCCTGGGGAATTCCCTCCCTTTCGGCGGCGGCCACGACCTCCGGGTCGTTCGGGTCGAGGAACACCTCGCGCTGCGCCTCATAAAGCCCCGTGTCATCGGGCGTCGACGCCGCCTCCAGCACTTTGTCGGCGTCGTAGAGCATGAGGCCGATGTAGCGCAGCCGTCCCACGCAGGTCTCCGAGCACACCGTGGGAATGCCGACCTCGACTCGCGGGAAGCAGAACGTGCATTTCTCGGCCTTGCCGGTGCGGTGGTTGAAGTAGACCTTCTTGTAGGGGCAGCCGGACACGCACATCCGCCAGCCGCGGCAGCGGTCCTGGTCGACGAGGACGATGCCGTCCTCGGTGCGCTTGTAGATCGCGCCGGACGGGCACGACGCCGCGCACGACGGGTTGAGGCAGTGCTCGCAGATCCGCGGCAGGTAGAACATGAAGGTCTTGTCGAACTCCATCTTCACCTTGTCGGAGATCTGCTTGAGCAGGACGTCCTTGTCGCCGTGGTCGATGGAGCCGCCGAGGTCGTCGTCCCAGTTCGCCGACCAGGTGATCTTCATGTCCTTCCCGGACAGCATCGACTTCGGCCGGGCGACCGGCGTGTGCTCCTGCAGCGGCGCGTTGGTGAGGGTCTCGTAGTCGTAGGTCCACGGCTCGTAGTAGTCGTCGATGCCGGGCAGCTTGGGGTTGGAGAAGATCGTGAGGAGCTTGCGGAACCGTCCGCCGCCCTTGAGGACGAGGCGGCCGCGCCGGTTGAGCGTCCAGCCGCCGCGCCAGCGCTCCTGGTCCTCGTACCGGCGCGGATAGCCCTGCCCGGGGCGGGTCTCGACGTTGTTGAACCACACGTACTCGACGCCGGACCGGTTCGTCCACGCCTGCTTGCAGGTGACCGAGCACGTGTGGCAGCCGATGCACTTGTCGAGGTTCATCACCATCGCCATCTGGGCCATCACGCGCATCAGTACTCCACCTCCTGGGCGCGGCGGCGGATCACGGTGACCTCGTCGCGCTGGTTGCCGGTCGGTCCGAGGTAGTTGAACGCGAACGACAACTGCGCGTACCCGCCGATCAGGTGGGACGGCTTGACCAGCAGCCGGGTCAGCGAGTTGTGCACGCCGCCGCGGCGGCCGGACGTCTCGGCGCGCGGGACGTCGATCAGCCGGTCCTGCGCGTGGTACATGTACACCGTCCCCTCCGGCATGCGGTGCGAGACGATCGCGCGGGCGACCACGACGCCGTTGCGGTTGACCGCCTCGATCCAGTCGTTGTCCCGGACGCCGATCTTCGCCGCGTCCGCGCCGCTCATCCAGATCACCGGGCCGCCGCGCGACAGCGACAGCATGAACAGGTTGTCCTGGTACTCGGAATGGATCGACCATTTGTTGTGCGGGGTGAGGTACCGGACCGTCAGCCCGAGTTCCCCGGTGTCCCCGAGCTCAGGCTCACCGAAGAGCGCGTGCATGTTCAGCGGCGGCCGGAAAGTGGGGAGCTGCTCCCCTAGCTCCGCCATCCAGTCGTGGTCGAGATAGAAATGCTGGCGCCCGGTGAGGGTGTGCCACGGCTTGAGCCGTTCGACGTTGATGGTGAACGGCGAATAGCGGCGGTCCTCGCTCTCCGCTCCCGACCATTCCGGGGACGCGATGACCGGCACCGGGCGGGCCTGGGTGTCGGCGAACGTGATCCGCGTGCCCTCGTGCTCGGAGGCGAGGTCGGCGAGCGGGACTCCGGTGCGTCTTTCCAGGGCGCGGAACCCCTGGACGGCGAGGTGGCCGTTCGTCGTCCCGGACAGGGTGAGGATCATCTCGCAGGCGTGCACGTCGCGGCGCAGCGACGGGCGTCCGTCCGCCGGGCCGCCGCGCACGACGCCGTTCTTGTTCCGCAGGATCTCGACGGCGCGTTCGAGGTCGAACGTGACGCCCTTGGTCGTCGCGCCGAGCCGCTCGGCCAGCGGGCCGAGCGCCGACAGCTTCGCCGCGACCGCCGGGTAGTCGCGCTCCACCGTCACGAGCTTCGGCATCGTCACGCCGGGCACCGGCTCGCACTCGCCCTTCGCCCAGTCCAGGACGCGGCCGTGCGGCGTCGCCATCTCGTCGGGCGTGTCGTGCAGGAGCGGCGCGGCGACGACGTCGGTGCGGGTGCCCAGGTGGTCGGCGGCGAGGCGGCTGAAAGCCTCCGCGATGTCCTGGAACGCGCGCCAGTCGCTGCGGGTCTGCCACGGCGGCGCGATCGCCGGGTTGAACGAATGGACGAACGGATGCATGTCCGTCGTGCTCAGGTCGTGCTTCTCGTACCACGTGGCGGCGGGCAGGACGATGTCGGAGTAGATGGTCGTGCTCGTCATCCGGAAGTCGAGTGAGAGGAGCAGGTCGAGTTTCCCGGCAGGCGCCTCGTCCCGCCAGACGACCTCTTCGGGACGGAGCGCTTCGGGCGTCTCCTCAGCGCGGACGGAATTGTCCGTGCCGAGCAGGTGCTTGAGGAAATACTCGTCGCCTTTCGCGGACGAACCGAGCAGGTTCGACCGCCATACCGTCAGCACGCGCGGGAAGTTCTCGGGAGCGTCCGGGTCCTGGCAGGCGAATTTCAGCCGACCGGCTTTCAGCTCGTCGACGATGTGCGCCGGGACGTCCTTCCCGGCGGCCGCCGCCTCGTCGGCGAGGTCCAGGGGATTGCGGTCGAACGTCGGATAGGACGGCATCCAGCCGAGCCGCGCCGCCTGCGCGATGACGTCGGCGGTGGAGCGTCCGGCGAGTCGCCCGCCGCCGTTCGCGGCCGACAGCGTCCCGGCGCTGAACTGGTCGTAGCGGAACTGGTCGGTGTGCAGGTAGAAGAACGCCGTGCCGATCATCTGGCGGGGCGGGCGCGACCAGTCCAGGGCGCCCGCGAGCTGCGCCCATCCGGTCACCGGACGGCACTTCTCCTGCCCGACGTAGTGGGCCCAGCCGCCGCCGTTCACGCCCTGGCAGCCGGTCAGCGTCGTCAGCGCGAGGAACGCCCGGTAGATCGTGTCGGAGTGGAACCAGTGGTTCGTGCCCGCGCCCATGATGATCATCGAGCGGCCGCGGGACTCCTCGGCGTTCGCGGCGAACTCGCGTCCGATCCGCTCGGCCGCCTGGGCGGGGACGCCGGTGATCCCCTCCTGCCACGCGGGCGTGCAGGGCTGCGAGGCGTCGCCGTACCCGGACGGCCATTCGCCCGGCAGGCCGTCGCGCGGCACGCCGTACTGGGCGACCATCAGGTCGTAGACGGTCGTGACCGGGTGGCCGCCGACCTCCCGGACGGGGACGCCGCGGCGCAGCGTCCCCGGCGAGCCGTCGGGCGCGTCGAAGCGCGCCAGTTCCACTTCCACCGCTTCGCCGCCGTGGAGGGAGAGCAGCGGGTCGGCGTCGCCGAGGTCCAGATTCCAGCGGCCCTCGCCGGACTCGCCGTAGCGGAATCCGAGCGACCCGTTCGGCACCAGCGGATGCCCGGTCGCCGCGTCCAGGACGACCGTCTTGAAGGCCGCGTTCTCCGATTGAGCTTCGGCGCCGGGCAGGTCGGCGGCGGTCAGGAACTTGCCCGGGACGTACACGTCGCCGCGCTTCTCCAGCCGCACCAGGAACGGCAGGTCGCTGTACCGCTTGACGTAGTCGACGAAATACGGGACCTGCCGGTCGACGAAGAACTCCTTGAGGACGACGTGCCCCATCGCCATCGCCAGCGCGCCGTCCGTGCCGGGCTGCGCGGCGAGCCATTCGTCGGCGAACTTGACGTTGTCGGCGTAGTCCGGCGAGACGGCGACGACCTTCTGCCCGCGGTAGCGCGCCTCGGTCATCCAGTGCGCGTCCGGGGTGCGCGTCACCGGCAGGTTGGAGCCCCACATGATCAGGTATCCGGCGTCCCACCAGTCGCCCGACTCCGGCACGTCGGTCTGGTCGCCGAACACCTGCGGCGACGCCACCGGCAGGTCGGCGTACCAGTCGTAGAACGACAGCATCGTCCCGCCGATCAGGGACATGAACCGGGCGCCCGACGCGTGCGACACCATCGACATCGCCGGGATCGGGGAGAACCCGGCGATCCGGTCGGGGCCGTGCGCGGCGATCGTGTGGACGTGCGCGGCGGCGATCATCTCGGTCGCCTCGTCCCACGTCGCGCGCACCAGGCCGCCGCGTCCCCGCGCCGCCTTGTAGGCGCGGGCCTTCTCCGGGTCGGAGACCACCTCGCGCCAGGCCCGGACCGGGTCGCCCGTCCGCGCCCTGGCCTCCCGGTACATCTCCAGCAGCACGCCCCGCACGTACGGGTAGCGGACGCGCGTCGGCGAATAGGTGTACCAGGAGAAAGACGCGCCGCGCGGGCAGCCGCGCGGCTCGTACTCGGGACGGTCCGCGCCCACCGACGGGTAGTCGGTCTGCTGCGCCTCCCAGGTGATGATGCCGTCCTTGACGTACACCTTCCACGAGCACGAGCCCGTGCAGTTCACCCCGTGCGTGGAGCGCACGACCTTGTCGTGGGACCAGCGGTCCCGGTAGAAGGCGTCCGCCTGGCGTCCGCCGGTCTTGGTCATCGTCCGCAGGTCCGGGGAGACCCTGGCGCGGGTGAAGTACCTGCGGGTGCTCACCAGCGCGTCTTCCAGCGGGCCGTCCAGTCCTGGCTTCGTCGAGCTCAACCCTCGGATCCCTTCTTCGTGCGTGCCGTGCGGTCCGCCACCGGGGCGGACGGCCGGGGCTAGGCGCCCGTCCGGTCCTCGACCGCGCGCCGCACGACCGTGGCGGTGAGGACCGCCGCGGCCGCCGCCACCACCGCGAGCAGCGCGAGGCCGAGGGCGTAGGAGCCGAGGCTCCCGTAGATCGTTCCCATCACCAGCGGCGGGAGGAACCCGCCGAGCCCGCCGGCGGCGCCGACCACGCCCGTCACCGCGCCGACCCTGTTCGCCGGGGCGATCCGCGCGACCAGCGCGAACGTCGCGCCGCTGCCCGCGCCGAGCGCCGCCGCCATGGCGAGGAACGCGATCGTGCCGAGCGGCGCCAGCGGCGGCGCGAACGCCTGGACGACCGCGCCCGCCGCCGTCACGACCAGGGCGGCGAGCATCACCCGCACCGCGCCGATCCGGTCCGACAGCCAGCCGCCGAACGGCCGCATCACCACGGCGAGCAGCACGAACCCGGCCATCCGGTTCGCCGCGTCCGACTGCGACAGCCCGTACTGGGTCTTGAGGTAGGTGGGCAGGTAGACCGAGAAGGCGACGTAGCCGCCGAACGCCACCGCGTACAGCGCGGACGCCTGCCATGTGACGGGCAGCCGGACGGTCTCGGCGAGCCGCTTCGCGAGCGGCTCGGCGGGCGGCGTCCGGCCCGGCGCCTCCCGCAGGACGAACCACGACACCACCGCGTACGCCGCGAGCAGGACCGCCGTGAGGACGAACGGGAACGCCATCCCCCGCGAGTCCACCAGCCGGACCGTCGTCAGCGCGCTGATCGCCGTGCCGCCCATGCCCATGCCGAAAACCCCGATCGCGAAGCCGCGCCGCGCCGGCGGGAACCACGCGTTGACGAACGGCACCCCGACCGCGAACGCCGTCCCGCCGACGCCGAGGAAGAACCCGCCCACGAGCAGCGCCGCGAGGGACGAGTGCCCGGCGAGCCCGAGGTACAGCACGGGCACGATCGTGATGGCGGACACCGCCGGGAACAGGGCGCGCCCGCCGAACCTGTCGGTCAGCGCGCCGACCGGGATACGTCCCACCGAGCCGACCACGACGGGCACCGCGACCAGGAGCGCCTGCTCGAACGAGCTCAGGTCGAGGGTCTCCTTGAAGCGGGGGCCGAGGGGGCTGAGCAGCGCCCACGCCCAGAAGTTCACCGCGAACCCGATCGTCGCCACGGCCAGCATGACCATGGGCCGCCGGTCGCCGCCGGGACCTCCGGGGCCCGTCCGCCCCGGCCCGGCCTCCTGCCGTGTTCTCGTCACCGCGAGCACCGCCCCCACCGTCGCCGCGTAGTGCCGGGGACGTTCCCACCGGTCACGCCGGTAACCATGATCGGCTTCCGGCGGTTCTCAGCCTCCTGGAGCCGCGCGGCGGCGGATAGGGACCTTCGTCCCGGGAACGGTCCCCGTGATCAGGTCCCCGTGATCAGGGACGGGGCCAGGTGATCAGGGACGGGGCCAGGCGCGCCCGGAGAGCCGTTCGATGTCGATGTTGAACCGCTTGAGGTAGTCGGCGAAGGCGGCGACCTCGTCGGGCGTCCAGCCGGCGAGGACCTTGTCGAGCCCGGCGACGATGTGCTCGCGGTGCTCGTCCAGGCGGCGGGCGCCGTCGCGGGTGATGCGGAACTTGCGGGCGATGCCGCCCTCGGGGTCGGGGATGCGCTCCAGCAGCCCGGCGCGCGTCATCGCCGACGTCTGCCGGTTGAGCGTGGACTGGTCGAGCCCGAAGGCGTCGCTGAGCTGGCGGATGGACATCGGCCCCTCGGCGCGCACCCGGCTCAGCAGGATGTAGGCGCTGCGCTCCAGGCCGCCCGCCTCGTCGGCCGCGCCCGAGGCGACCCGCAGCGTGTAGCGGCCGAGCAGCATGGTCTCGTACTCGATCAGGTGCGTGGGCCGGTCCATCCTTCGCGATCGTACACCTCCGCTTTGTGCATAATGCACATCGTATGTATCGTGCACATGCACTCACCTGCGGCCGGACGCCGCGGACAGGACGGGAGACACCACGTGGACCACCCCAAGCACGCCGCCGCGGCCGGACGCCCCGGCGGGATCGTGGCGGTGCTGGCGGTCGCCGGCGTCGTCGCCGCGCTCATGCAGACGCTGGTGGTGCCGCTCATCGGCGAACTGCCCGAACTGCTGCACACCTCGGCGGCCAACGCCTCGTGGGCGGTGACGGCGACGCTGCTCGCGGGCGCGGTCGCCGTCCCCTCCACCGGGCGGCTGGCGGACCTGCACGGCAAGCGGCGCATGCTGCTCGCCTGCACGGTGCCGCTGATCGCGGGCTCGGTGCTGTGCGCGGTCGCGGGCTCGCTCACCCCGATGATCGTCGGGCGCGGGCTCCAGGGCATGGGGATGGGGATCGTCCCGCTCGGCATCAGCGCGATGCGGGACCTGCTGCCGCCCGAGCGGCTCGGGTCGTCGATCGCGCTGATGAGCTCCTCGCTCGGCATCGGCGGCGCGCTCGGCCTGCCGCTGGCCGCGGCGGTCGCCGAGAACGCGAGCTGGCGGGTGCTGTTCTGGGGCGCGGCCGGGCTGAGCGTGCTGATCGCCGCGCTGATCTGGTGGATGGTGCCCGCCGTCCCGCGGCAGGCCGCCGGGCGGTTCGACGTGCCGGGCGCGGTCGGGCTCGGCGCGGGCCTCGTGTGCCTGCTGCTCGGCGTGTCCAAGGGCGCCGACTGGGGGTGGACGAGCGGGACGACGCTCGGCCTGCTCGGCGCCGCCGTCGCGGTCCTGCTCGTGTGGGGCTGGTGGGAGCTGCGCACCGGCGACCCGCTGGTCGACCTGCGCGTCACCGCCGGACGGCAGGTCGGGCTGACGAACGCGGCGTCGGTCCTGGTCGGGTTCGCGATGTACGCGCAGTCGCTGATCGTGATCCAGCTCCTCCAGCTCCCGAAGGCCACCGGGTACGGGCTCGGCCAGTCGATGCTCGCGGCCGGGATGTGGATGGCGCCCGCCGGGCTCATGATGATGGCCGTGTCCCCGCTCGGCGCGCGGCTGTCGCAGGCGCGCGGGCCGAAGGTGACGCTGTGCGCGGGCAGCCTCGTCATCGCGCTCGGCTACGGCATGTCGATCGGGCTGCTCGGCTCGACGTGGGGCGTCCTCGCTCTCACCTGCGTCATCAACGCGGGCGTCGGGCTCGCCTACGGCGCCATGCCCGCCCTGATCATGAGCGCCGTGCCGCTGTCGGAGACGGGCGCCGCCAACAGCTTCAACACCGTCATGCGGTCGGTCGGGACGTCGGTGTCCGCGGCGGTCGTCGGCGTCGTCCTGGCGCAGCTGACCACCGACCTCGGCGGGCACGCGCTGCCGTCCGAGAACGGGTTCCACGCGGGGATGCTGATCGCGGGCGCGGGGGCGCTCGCCGGGGCCCTGGTGACGCTCGGCCTGCCCGGCGGGAAGGCGCGGCGCGCCGCCGCGGGCGGCGACGTGAAGGCCGAGGCGCCCGCCCGCACCTGACCCGCCCGCACCTGACCGGCGCGTCCGGGCGGGCGGGTTGCCCGGCTTGATAGCTTGATCGGCGTGAAGGTCGCATTGATCGACTCCGGGCTCGGCCTGCTGTCCACCGCCGGTTGGGTGCGGCACCTCGTCCCGGATCTCGACCTGCTCCTGCTCCTCGACCCGGACGGCGCGCCGTGGGGGCCGCGCAGCACGTCGTTCATCACCGCGCGGCTGTTCGCCGCCGCGCACGCCGCGCTCGAGCGGGACGCGGACGCGATCGTCGTCCCCTGCAACACCGCCACCGTCACCGCCATCGACGCCCTCCGGAGCGAGTTCGAGCCGCGCGTGCCCGTCGTCGGGACGGTCCCCGCGGTGAAGCCCGCGGCCGCGGCGGGCAGCAGCATCGCCGTGTGGGCGACCGTCCGGACGACGGCGAGCGCCTACCAGACCCGGCTGATCGCCGACTTCGCCGGCGGCAAGCCGGTCGAGCGGGTCGCCTGCCCGGGCCTCGCCGAGGCGATCGACCGCGGGGACGTCGCCGCCGCGTCGGACGCGATCGCGGACGCGGCGGAGCGCACCCCCCGGCACTGCGACGCCGTCGTCCTCGGGTGCACGCACTATCCGCTGGTCGCGGCGGAGATCCTGGGGCGGCTGCCCGCGGGCGCCACCCTCTACGACAGCGCGGAGGCGGTCGCCCGGCAGACGCTCCGCCGCCTCGGCCTGACACCCGCGCCGGACGGCCCCGAGGGCGCGGTCGACGTGATGCTCAGCGGCCGTCCGGGGCGGCTGCCGGACAGCGCGCACGCCTATCCGGTGGGCCGCGTCCTCGACGCGGCCGCGCGAATGCCCCGCGAGGCGCTGCTGGCCGAGTCCGCGCGGCGCCAGGACGCGCCGCTGCCGTCCGGGGACGGTGTCGGAGACCCCCTGTGACCCGGGGAGGCCCGGTGACTCGGGAAACCCCGTGACTCGGGAGGCCCTGTGACTCGGGAGGCCCTGTGACGTTCTGCGTGTTCGGGCTCGGCGCGGTCGGCGGGCTGATCGCCGCGCGGCTCGCGCGGTCCGGCGTCCCGGTCGCGGGCGTCGCGCGGGGCGCGACGCTGGCGGCGATCCGGGAGCGCGGCGGCCTGGTGCTCGCCGAAGGGCCGGACGGGGAGCCGTCCGCCCCGATCCCGCTGACCGCCACCGACGATCCCGCCGGGCTGGGCCCGCAGGACGTGGTGGTCGTCGCGGTCAAGACGACCGCGCTGTTATCGGCCGCACCGGCGATCGCCCGGGTCATCGGGCCGGACACCGTGATCGTGCCCGCGATGAACGGGCTGCCGTGGTGGTTCTTCCACGGCCTCGGCCACGACATCCGCCTGGAGGCGACCGACCCGGACGGGACGCTGTCGCGGTCGCTGCCCGCCGACCAGGTCGTCGGGGCCGTGCTGCACCTGGCCGCGTCGTGCCCGGAGCCGGGCGTCGTCCGGCACCCGGCGGGCGAGCGGGTCATCCTGGGCGACCCGGCGGGCGGCTCCGCGCGGGCCGAGCCGGTGGCGGCGGCGCTGCGCCGCGCCGGGTTCGAGGTCGAGACGGCCGACCGGATCCAGCGGGCCGTCTGGTACAAGCTCTGGGGCAACATGACCCTCAACCCGCTGTCGGTGATCACGGGCGCGACCATGGACCGCATCCTGGACGACCCGCTCGCCCGCGGGTTCGCGACCGCCTGCATGCGGGAGGCCGCCGAGGTCGGCGCGCGGATCGGGCTGCCGATCGACACCGACCCCGAGGACCGGCACGCGGTCAGCCGCGGGCTCGGCGCGGTCCGCACCTCGATGCTCCAGGACGCCGAGGCCGGGCGGCCCGTCGAGCTGGACGCGCTGGTCGCCGCCGTGACCGAACTCGGGCGCGCGGTCGGCGTCCCGACGCCGTCCGTGGACGCGCTGCTCGGCCTGGCCCGGCTGAACGCGCGGGTCCGCGGCCTGTACCCGGACGAATGACCTAACGTTGACAGCGTGACCGACGGACCCGACCCGGCCGAACCGGCCGACCGACTCGACCGGCCCGACCAGGGCGATCTTGTGGCCGCGCTGCGACGGGCGGGGGTGGGCCGGGTCGACGACTCCGCGCTGGCCCGCTCCATGTACTCGGCGGACGCCTCGCTGTACCGCGTCCCGCCGCGGGTGGTCGTGACGCCGCGCGAGGCCGCCGAGCTGCCCGCCGTGCTGGACGTGTGCCGCCGGTTCGGGGTGCCGCTGACGATGCGCGGCGGCGGGACGTCCATCGCGGGCAACGCGGTCGGCCCCGGCGTGGTCGTGGACGTCGGCCGCCACGTCAACCGGGTGCTGGAGATCGACCCCGAGGCGGGCACGGCGCTGGTGGAGCCGGGGATCGTGCAGGCGCGGCTGCACCAGATCGCGGCGCGGCACGGGCTGCGGTTCGGGCCCGACCCGTCCACCCGGACGCGCGCCACGCTCGGCGGGATGATCGGCAACAACGCGTGCGGGTCGCGGGCGCTCGGATATGGGCGGACCAGCGACAACGTCCTCGGGCTCGACGTGGTCGCGGGCTCCGGGGAGCGGCTGCGGCTCGGCGACGTCCCCGGCGCGGACGGCGCCGCGAGCCCGCTGCTCGACCGGCTGCAAAGCCTGGTGGGCGACCATCTGGCGGTGGTCAGGACGGAGTTCGGGCGCTTCGGCCGCCAGGTGTCCGGCTACTCGCTGGAGCATCTCCTGCCCGAGAACGGCTTCGACGTCGCGCGGGCGCTGACCGGCAGCGAGGGGACCCTCGCGCTGACGCTCGCGGCGCGGATCCGGATGGTGCGCGAGCCCGCGTGCCGGGTGCTGGTCGTCCTCGGCTACGGGTCGATGGCCGAGGCGGCGGACGCGGTCCCGGCGATCCTGCCGCACGGCCCGGTGGCCTGCGAGGGCCTCGACGCGCGGATCACCGGCGTGGTGGCCGAGCGGCGCGGCCCCGGCGCGGTGCCGCCGCTGCCCGCCGGGTCCGGCTGGATGCTCGTTGAGCTCGCCGGGACGGACGTCGCGGCGCTGCGCGCCAGGGCGCGCGAGGTCGTCGCCGACTCCGGGTGCGGCGACTCCATGCTCGTCGAGGACATGGCGCTCGCCGACGCGCTGTGGCGGATCCGCGAGGACGGCTCCGGCCTGGTCGCGCGCACCCCGGACGGCGAGCAGGCGCACGCCGGGTGGGAGGACGCGGCCGTCCCGCCCGAGCGGCTCGGCGCCTACCTGCGCGAGTTCGAGGAGCTGCTGGGGCGGTACGAGCTGTTCGGCGTCCCCTACGGGCACTTCGGGGACGGGTGCATCCACGTCCGCATCGACTTCCCGTTCGCCCGTCCCGACGGCACCCAGGTCTTCCGGAGCTTCCTGAACGACGCGGCCGCGCTGGCGGCGCGGCACGGCGGGACGATGTCCGGCGAGCACGGCGACGGGCGGGCCCGCAGCGAGCTGCTGCCGCACATGTACTCCCCCGAGGCGCTGGCCCTCTGCTCGGCGGTCAAGGACGTGTTCGACCCGGGCGACCTGCTCAACCCGGGCATCATCGTCCGCCCGGCGGCGGTGGACGAGGGGCTGCGCCCCGCCGAGGCCGTCCCGCTGACCCGCGGCCTCGGCCTCGCCTACCGGGACGACCGCGGCGACCTGTCCCGGGCCGTGCACCGCTGCACGGGCGTGGGCAAGTGCCGGGCAGACAACACCGGCGCGGGCGGCGTGATGTGCCCGTCGTTCCTGGCCACGCGGGAGGAGAAGGACTCCACCCGCGCACGCGCCCGCGTCCTCCAGGACGCGGTGGTCGGGAAGCTCGGCCCCGACCCCTGGAAGTCCGACGCCCTGCACGACGTGCTCGACCTGTGCCTGTCGTGCAAGGGGTGCGCGTCGGACTGCCCGACCGGCATCGACATGGCGTCCTACAAGGCGGAGGCCCTGTACCAGCGCTACCGCCGCAGGATCCGGCCCCGCGCCCACTACGCGCTCGGCCTGCTGCCGCGCTGGACCCGGCTCATGGCGCGCGTCCCCGCGCTGGTCCGGCCGACCAACGCGGCGATGCGCGCCCGCGCCCTGCGGCCCCTGGTCGCCTGGAGCGCGGGTATCGACCGGCGCCGCTCGCTCCCGAAGTTCGCGCCGCGGACGTTCCGCCGCCGGTTCGCGTCCCATCAGAGCCGGGAGGGGCGCAACGGCGAGGTCGTCCTGTTCGTCGACACGTTCACCGATGCTTTCTCCCCCGACGTCGGCATGGCCGCCGTGCGGGTGCTCGAACACGCCGGGTACCGCGTCACCGTCACCGAGCGGCCGGTGTGCTGCGGCATCACGTGGATCTCCACTGGGCAGCTCGACGGCGCCCGCGCGCAGGCGCGGCGGATCGTCCGCGCGCTGCTCCCGCACGTCCGGCGCGGCGCGGTGGTCGTGGGCCTGGAGCCGTCCTGCACGGGCGTGCTGCGCTCCGACACCGCCGAGCTGCTGCGCGGCGTGGACGCGGCCGCCGCCCGCGAGGTCGCCGCCGCCACCCGCACCCTCGCCGAGCTGCTCACCGAGACCGCCGACTGGACGCCGCCCGACCTGTCCGGCGTCACCGGCATCGCGCAGCCGCACTGCCACCACCACGCCGTCATGGGCTGGGCCACCGACGCCGCCCTGCTGGAACGGGCGGGCGCCCGGCTGGACCGGCTCGGCAACTGCTGCGGGCTCGCGGGGAACTTCGGCGTCGAGAAGGGACACCACGACGTGTCCGTCGCGGTCGCGGAGCAGCAGTTGCTCCCGGCGGTCCGCAAGGCCGGGGACGGGGACGCGGTCCTCGCCGACGGGTTCAGCTGCCGCACCCAGCTCCACCAGCTGGCCGGACGGGACGGCGAGCACCTCGCGGAGCTCCTCGCCCGGCATCTGCCGCCCGGTTAGGGTTCGCCGCCGAGCGTGCGGGACAGCGTGAGCGCCGCCGTGTGGACGGCGGGCGCGACGACCGCGAGCCGCATCGTCGTCGCCCAGCCCGACACCGACAGGGCGCCGAGCGCGTACCCGTCCGGGCCGAGGACGGGACTGGCCGCGCAGACGATCCCGGTCCCCGACTCCTCCCGGTCGTAGGCGACGCCCTCCCGCCGGACCCGCTCCAGCTCCCGGGCGAGCAGGCCGGGCGCGGTGACGCTGCGCTCGCTGGTCTTGGCGAGACCCTCCTCCAGCACGGACCGCACCACGTCCGGCGGGGAGAACGCGAGGATCGCCTTGCCGACGCCGGTGACGTTCGCGGGCAGCCGCCCGCCCACCTGGGACGGCATCCGCGGCCCGCCCGCCGAGCCGAGGATCTCCACGTAGACGACCTCGGCGCCCTCCAGCACCGCCAGGTGGACGGTCTGCCGCGTCGCCTCCCGCAGGTCGGACATGTGCGGGACGGCCGCGTCCCGCAGCACCCGCTGGCGCGGCACCCGCTGCCCGATCTCGAACAGCTTCAGCCCGAGCCGCACCCGCGGCCCGCGCCGCTCCAGCAGCCCGGCCTCGACGAGGTCGAGCGCGATCCGGTGCGCCGTCGACTTCGGCAGGCCGCTGCGGCGCGCCAGCTCGGCGGGGCCGAGGTCGGCGTCGTCGGCGCGGAAGGCGGCGAGCACCGCGACGGCGCGGCGCAGGAACGTGCCGCCGGACGGCGGGGATTCGGCCATGCAAGAAGTGTCCCACCACGCGGGACGCCCGCGTTGCCCGAGGTGGGCCGCACGGGGCAGGCTCGGCGTGCCAGCCGACGAGACGATGTGAAGGACGGCCCCATGGATCCGGGTTCGGTGGAGAAGGCCGCGACCGCGCTGCTCGACGCCTACGCGACGCGCACCCCGGTGGCGCCGCTGACGGCGGGCCATCCGGACATGACGGTGGCCGACGCCTACGCGGTCCAGCAGGCGCAGGTCGAGGCGTGGACGGCCGCGGGCGCGCGGATCAAGGGCCACAAGGTCGGGCTGACCTCGGCCGCGATGCAGCGCCAGATGGGCGTCGACCAGCCGGACTTCGGCGTACTGCTGGACACGATGTTCGTCCAGGACAGCGCCCCGATTCCGACCGGCCGCTTCCTGCAGCCGCGGATCGAGCCGGAGATCGCGTTCGTGCTCGGCCGCCCGCTCGCCGGGCCCGGCGCGACCGCCGCCGACGCGGTCGCCGCCGTCGAGTACGTGCTGCCCGCGCTGGAGGTCATCGACTCCCGCATCGCGGACTGGAGGATCACGCTGCCGGACACGATCGCGGACAACGCGTCCAGCGGCGGGGTGGTGCTCGGCACCCGCCCGGTCCGGCTGGACGGCCTGGACCTGTCGCTGATGGGGTGCCTGCTGCGCCGCGGCGGCGACCTGATCGACACCGGCGCGGGCGGCGCGGTGCTCGGCTCGCCGATCAACGCGCTGGTGTGGCTGGCGAACGTGCTCGGCGAGCGCGGGGTGTCGCTGGAGGCCGGGCACGTGGTGCTGCCCGGGTCGATCACGGCGGCCGTCCCGGTCGCGCCCGGCGACACGATCACCGCGACGTTCGGCGGCATCGGAACCGTGACGGCGAAGTTCGGGAAGGGGGAAGCATGAGCAAGCTGACGGCCGCGATCGTCGGGCCCGGGAACATCGGCACCGACCTGCTGGTCAAACTGACGCGCAGCGAGCTGATCGAGGTCCACTCGATGGTCGGGGTGGTGCCGGAGTCGGACGGCCTGGAGCGCGCCCGGAAGATGGGCGTCCCGGCGTCGGCGGAGGGGGTGGACTGGCTGCTGGCCCAGCCGGTGAAGCCGGACCTCGTGTTCGAGGCGACGTCCGCGAAGGCGCACCTCGCCAACGCGCCGCGCTACGAGGAGGCGGGGATCACGGCGATCGACCTGACGCCCGCCGCGACGGGCCCGCTCGTGTGCCCGCCGGTGAACCTGGACACGCTGTCCGACGCCCCGAACCTCAACATGATCACGTGCGGCGGGCAGGCGACGATCCCGATCGTGCACGCCGTGTCGTCGGTGGTCCCGGTGCCGTACGCGGAGATCGTCGCGTCGATCGCGTCCCGCTCGGCGGGGCCCGGCACCCGCGCGAACATCGACGAGTTCACGCAGACGACGGCCCGCGCGATCGAGCGCGTCGGCGGCGCCGGACGGGGCAAGGCGATCATCATCCTGAACCCGGTCACGCCCCCGATGATCATGCGGGACACGGTGTTCTGCGCCATCCCGGAGGACACCGACACGAAGGCCGTGGCGGCGTCGATCGAGAAGATGGTCGCCGAGGTGCAGACCTACGTCCCCGGTTACTCGCTGCGCGCGGAGCCGCAGTTCGACGAGCCCCGCGACATCTGGAACGGCATGGCCCGCGTCGCGGTGTTCCTTGAGGTCCGCGGCAACGGCGACTACCTGCCGCCGTGGGCCGGAAACCTCGACATCATGACCGCGGCCGCCGCCCGGGTGGGCGAGCAGCTCGCGCGCAGGAAGGCGACCTCATGACCGACAAGATCAGGATCACCGACTCGACTTTGCGGGACGGCAGCCACGCGATGGCGCACCGCTTCACCGAGGAGCAGGTCCGCGGGGTCGTGCACGCGCTGGACGCCGCCGGGGTGGAGGTCATCGAGGTCACGCACGGCGACGGGCTCGGCGGGTCGTCCTTCAACTACGGCTTCTCGCTGGAGGACGACGTCAGGCTGGTCGCCGCCGCCGTGGACGAGGCGACCCAGGCGAAGATCGCCGTCCTGCTGCTGCCGGGGCTCGGCACCGTCGAGGACCTGAAGCTCGCGCACGACGCGGGCGCTTCCGTCGCGCGGATCGCGACGCACTGCACCGAGGCGGACGTGTCGCTGCAGCACTTCGCGGCGGCCCGCGACCTCGGCATGGAGACGGTCGGCTTCCTGATGCTGTCGCACCGGATCGGCCCGGACGAGCTGGCGAAGCAGGCCCGGATCATGGTGGACGGCGGCGCCCAGTGCGTCTACGTCGTCGACTCGGCGGGCGCGCTCGTGCTCGGCGACGCGCAGGAGCGGATCAGCGCCCTGGTCAAGGAGATCGGGCACGAGGCGCAGGTCGGGTTCCACGGGCACCAGAACCTGTCGCTCGGCGTGGCGAACTCCGTCCTCGCGCAGCAGAACGGGGCCCGGCAGATCGACGGGGCGCTGTGCGCGCTCGGCGCGGGCGCGGGCAACTCCCCCACCGAGGTGCTGGTCGCGACGTTCGAGCGGCTCGGCGTGCCGACCGGCGTGGACGTGCAGGGCGCCCTCGCGGCGGCGGACGACGTCGTGAAGCCGTTCCTGCACCGGCTGCCGTTCGCCGACCGGGGCGCGATCACGCAGGGGTACGCGGGCGTGTACTCCAGCTTCCTGCTGCACGCGGAGCGGGCGGCGGAGCGCTACGGCGTCCCGGCGCACGAGATCCTGCAGAAGGTCGGCGAGGCCGGGTACGTCGGCGGCCAGGAGGACATGATCATCGACGTGGCGCTGCAGCTCGCGGCCGAGCGCGAGCGCGCCTCCTGACCCTCGACGGGGTCGACGGGCGGCCGTCCGGCACCGCCGGGCGGCCGCTCAGTGATCTTTGCACGGTGCAACCGTTGGGATAGCTTGGGCGGTATGACCCCCGAGGATCCGGCCGGCCAGCGCGCCGCGTCGACTCCTCGCGGACGCGCGCGCCGCGAACAGCTGGTGCGGATCGGCCTCGATCTGCTCGCCGAGGGCGGCTGGCCCGCGATCACCGCGCGGGCCGTGGCGGACCGGGCCCGCATCCGGCCCGGCCTGCTCCACCACTACTTCAACGGGCTGCCCGGCCTGCACGTGGCGGTCGCGCGGCGCGCCACGGAGATGATCGCCGACCCGGTGCTGGACGCGCTGCTCGCCGCCCCGGACACGGCGTCCGCGGTGGCGGCGATGCGCGCGCAGATCCCGGCCGCGGCGGCCGAGCGCAATCTCAGGCTCGCCGCCGAGCTGCTGGTCAGGGCGCTGCGCGACCCGCGGATGGGCGCCGAGCGGCGGGACTGGACGCGCGCCGTCCAGGGCCGTGTCGCCGCGCGGCTCGCCGAGACCTGCCCGGACTGGCCCGCCGAGCGCCGCGAGGGCACGGCGATGCTGTGCACGGCGATGCTGGACGGCCTGATGCTGCAGTTGATCCTCGACCCGGACCGGCCCGCCGAACCGGCCCTCGCCGCGACCGCCGCCCTCGTCGCGAAACCGTAGCCGCCGGGTCAGCCGGGGCGGCTCGCTCTGCCGGGGATGATCGCGACCGGGCAGGGCGCGAGCCGCAGCATCCTGGAGCTGGTCGCGCCGAGCGGGTCGGTGCCCGTCCCGCGGTCGCCGAGGACGAGCAGCGCCGCGTCCGCCACCGCGTCCTGGAGCGCCTCGCACGGGCGTTCCAGCAGCAGCGACACGGTCACCTCGACCTTCGGCCACCGGTCGCGCCACGGCGCGACGGCGTCCTCCAACTCGGCCGTGCGCGTCTTCTCCAGCAGCTCCCGGTCGTTGAACAGCGCCAGCTCCGCGTCCAGCACCACGCCGGGCTCCCAGCAGCCGTACACGACG
This sequence comes from Actinomadura syzygii, assembly GCF_008085905.1. Classification (GTDB taxonomy): domain Bacteria; phylum Actinomycetota; class Actinomycetes; order Streptosporangiales; family Streptosporangiaceae; genus Spirillospora; species Spirillospora syzygii. The sequence goes on from NZ_VSFF01000015.1 coordinate 25,135, forward strand.
TGCAGGTCGCGGTCGCGCAGCGCGGCCTCCTCGAACGCGAAGCCGAGCGCGGGGTCGCAGCGGGCCGTCCCGTCCACTCCGGCGACGACGGGGCCCGGCCCGCCGGTCGCCTCCCGGACGACGACCACCGGCCGCTCCGCCCGCGCGGGCACCTCCAGGGCGGTCGCGCCGGGGTCCAGCCGCTCGTGCGCGCCGATCACGACCAGCTCGGCGGCGCGGGACGCGTCCAGCAGCGCCGCCGCCGCGGGCCCGCGCATCAGCCGCCGCCGCACGCCGGGCGCGCCGAGCTCCCGGGCCCGCGCGACACCGCGCTCCAGCAGGTTCTCGCCCGCCCGCCGCCTGATCGTCTCGGCGTCGCGGTCGACGTGCCCGCTCGCGTACGGCCAGTGCCAGCAGTGGCACAGCTCCAGGTCGAGGTCGCGCCGGCGGGCCTCGTCGACGGCCCAGCGCAGCGCGGCGTCGTTCTCGGGCGTCCCGTCGAAGCCGAACAGGACGCTCGGTCCTCGGGTCCTTCCTCCGCGGTCCATATGCCTGCCCTCCTCCTGCCAGTCTGCGCGCATCCGGTCCACTCCAGAAGGGGACGAAGGTCCCTGGGAACGTGCCATCTCAACTCGTACGGCACTCCCGTGACGCGAGACGGCCGTCCAGGGCAAGAGAAGGTGATGGAAGGGTCAAGTCCCCTTGGTACCCGGCCCCCGGTCCGTAAACTCCGAGGTCATGATCAAGAGCGTCGGGCTCGGCGTCCTGCTGGGCGGAAGCATGGCCGTCGGCGGCGCCGCCGCCCTCCCCGCGAGCGCCGCCCCGAGGAGCGACGTCGGCGCGGACCTCGACGCGATCCTCAGGGACGGGCGACTGTCCGGCGCGGCGGTCGACGTCGTCGTCCGCGAGGCCGGGACGGGGCGCGTCCGCTACGACCGGAACGGCGAGCAGCGGGTCATGCCCGCCTCGAACAACAAGCTCCAGACCTCCGCCGCCGCCTTCGGGATCCTCGGCGCCGGGTACCGGTTCCGTACGACGGTGAGCGTCAAGGGCGGGAACCTGTACCTGAAGGGCACCGGCGACACGACGATGCGCGCGGCCGAGTACGACCGGCTGGCCGCCGCCGTCGCCGCGTCGGGCGTGCAGACGGTCAGGGGCGACCTCGTCGCGGACGACACCTGGTTCGACGCCAAGCGCGTCCCCGACGGATGGGAGCCGGGCGACCTCCAGTACGCCTACGCGGGGCGGACGTCAGCGCTGACGCTCTCGCCGAACGACGACTTCGACGCGGGCTCGGTCCAGATCTCGGTCGCCGCGACCCGTCCGGGCGAGCCGGTCAAGGCGGGGCTCAGCCCCGCGACCGGGGTCGTGAAGATCGACAACAGGGCGACCACGGGGGCGGCGGGGTCGCCGTCCACGCTCGCGGTGAACAGGGACAACGGGTCCGACACGATCGTCGTCACCGGGTCCCATCCGGCGGGCGCGGCGGAGGCGACCGTCCTGCGGACGGTCGAGCGGCCGACGCTGTACGCGGCGGACGTGTTCCGTCGCGCGCTCAAGGCGCACGGCGTCCGCGTGGCGGGCACGACCGAACGCGGCCGGACGCCGTCGGGCGCGACGACCGTCGCGTCCCGGACGTCGATGCCGCTGTCCCGGCTCGCGGCGCCGTTCCTGAAACTCAGCAACAACGTCATCGCCGAGACCCTCGTCAAGGCGATCGGCCGGAAAGCGCGCGGCGAGGGGACGTGGGCGGCCGGACTGCCCGTGATCCGCGCGCACCTCGACCGGCTCGGCGTCGACACGTCCCGGATCACGATGACGGACGGCTCCGGCCTCGGCCGCTCCAACCGCACGACCGCCGCCCAGCTCAGCACCCTGCTGAACAACGCGCGGCGGCAGACGTGGTTCCCCGCCTGGTACGCGGTGCTGCCGATCGCGGGCCAGCCCGATCCGCTCGTCGGCGGGACGCTCGCGAACCGCATGCGGGGCACCGCCGCGGCGGGGAACGTGCACGCCAAGACGGGGACGCTGACCGGCGTCACCGCCCTGTCCGGCTACGTCACGGACCCGGACGGCCGCAAGCTGATCTTCTCGATCGTGTTCAACGGCTACTCCGGCGGCGCGCCGAAGGACATCGAGGACGCGATCGCCGTCCGGCTCGCCGCCGGGGACCGCCCCGCGGCCCGCCTGCGCGGCCCGGCCCCGGCGGACGGCGGCCGCCTCGAACCGACCTGGACGCGCGGCCTTCAGCCCTGAGCGACCGTGCGCAGCGCCCGGTACAGCAGGCCCGCGTCGCCGAGCCGGTGCCGGAGCACCTTCTCCAGCCCGCCGATGGGAACGAGGTTCTGCGGCGCGCGCGGGTCCTTGTAGTCGACGCCCGCCAGCGCCGGGATGATCGCCGCGCTCTGGTCGGCCAACTCCGCGACCGCCTTGCGGGGCAGGTCGGGGGCCGCCTCGCAGCGCGCGACGCCCGCCCACGGCGCGTCCGACGGGGTCGGCAGCCGCAGGTACCAGGAATGCCGTGCCCAGCTCGTCGTCATCAGGAACACGGGCGTCCGCTGCCCCGGCCGCAGCGCCCCGAGGACGGACGCCTGCGCGCCCGTCAGGTACGCGGCGTGGTGGGTCTTGACGTAGCCGACGGTGCGCGGGAGGTGGGCGCGTCCGCGCAGCGGGCCGTCCACGATGAGGAGGTCGTCGTCGTGGCCGGACTCCGTCCGGTACCGGGTGGCGAGGCCGACCTCCACGTCCGTGAGCCGCCGCTGCAGCGCGAGCGAGAGCTGCTCGGCCGTACCGCCCTGCGCCTTCTCCGCCTGGTAGGTGCCCGCCCAGGTGACGACGTCGGCGGCGTGCGGGGACGGCGTGAACAGCGACCGGCGCACGTCCACCTCGGCCAGCTCCGCCGGGCGCCCCGGGCGGCAGCGGACGAGCCCGGCGGCGCAGGACGCGGCGATGCCGGGGACGGGCATGCCGCCGTCCGGGTCGTCGACCCACACCCGGGCCTCGACGCGGCGCACCCCGTCCGCGACGATCAGCCCGCCGGGCGGGAGCCCGGCCGCCGCCGGGGTGATCGGCCGCCACCGGTCGGCGGGCAGCTCCACGTCGAGGTCGAGCTGGCGGCGCGACCCGGAGTCCAGTTCGTCGAGCGCCTCCGCGGTGAGCGAGGTGGCGTACCCCGGATCCCAGGGGTCGACGGTGATGGCGGCCCGTGGCGCCGTGGTCGTCCGTGCCATCAGACCGCCTTCTTCGTGAGATGCGAGCCGGTGTTGTCGCGCGCCACGTCGAACCGGGCGGGCACGCGCTCGGCCAGCGCCGGGACGTGCGTGACGATCCCCACCATGCGGTCGCCGTTCGCCGTGAGCCGCTCCAGCGTCGTCGCGACCATGTCGAGGGTCACCGGGTCGAGGGTGCCGAAGCCCTCGTCCAGGAAGATCGAGTCCAGGCTCCGGGCCGCGCCGCCGCCGAACCGGGCGACCTGGTCAGACAGCGCGAGCGCCAGCGCGAGGGACGCCTGGAACGTCTCGCCGCCGGACAGCGTCCGCACGCTGCGCCGCAGCCCCGCCTCGGTGTGGTCGGCCACCTCGATCGCGTTCCGGTCGTCGAGGACGAACTCGAACTGCCCGCCGGACAGCTCCCGCAGCGTCTCCGACGCGGTCTCGACCAGCACGGCGAGCGCCTCGCCGCACAGCCAGTTCTCGAAGTTGTTCGCGCGCAGGTGCCGGGCCAGGTCGTGCGCGACGGCCGCCTCGCGTTCGTGGCGGCGGATCTCGTCGGTGAGCTTCCGGGCGAGCCGCCTGTCCTCCCGGATGCGGGTGAGGCGGTGTTCGGCCTGGCTCCGCGCGTCCAGCACGGCCTCGCGGACGCCTTCGACGGAGGCGGACGCAGGCGCGGCGACGTCGTGGGCGGCCAGCTCTTCGGCGAGCGAGCCCCGCTGATCGTCGCGCCTCCGGCGGAGGGCGCTCAGGTCGTTCTCCAGCTCGTCCGCGGCCTGCTCGCGGCGGCCGGACTCCTGGTCGCGCCAGGCGAGGAGGGCCGTCCAGGCGGCGTGCGGGTCGGACCGGTCGAGCGGCGGCGCGCCGAGCGCGACGACGGTGTCCCTGGCCGCGTCCAGTTTCGCGATCGCCTTGGCGGCTTTGTCGTCCAGCCTGGCGCGGCGCTGCTCGGCCTTGGTCAGCTCGTCGCGTGCGGCGCGGAGGTCGCGGTGCGCTTTCGCGGCGGCGGCTTCGGCTTCGGTGATGGCGTCGAGACGGCGGCGGACGTCGTCGGCGTCCGGGTGGGCCTCGATGTGCCCGGCCTGGGCGTCGAGTTGCCGCGCCAGTCCGTCGAGGACCGCTCTAAGCCCGGACAGCTCGCTTTCCAGGTTCCGGTGTTCCGACTGCGCTTCTTCGAGGGCTTGTTTCCGGGCCTTGACGTGGCGGTCGGCAGCGCCGAGGGCGGGCGGCGCGTGGTGCTCGGGCGGTTCGGCGACCTCGCGCAGGCACACCGGGCACGGTTCTCCCGCGGACAGCCGCTGCGCCAGGTCGGCGGCGGTGTGGGCGTCCCGGACGCGCTGCCGCTCGTGCTCCGCCGCGTCGAGTTCCGTGCGGGCGGCGACCGCCTTCTCGTCGGCGGCGTCCGTCACCCGGCGGGCCCGCTCGGCGTCGGCGCGGGCGGTCTCGATCTCGGCGGTCAGGCGGGCGTGCTCGCGGTGCGCCTTGGCGGCCAGGGTGAGGGCCGTCTTGTCGCCGAGGGTGTCGAGCCGTTCGCGCGCCGTGCCCTCCGCCTCCTCGTGGCGGGCCACCTCCTGCTTGAGGCGCTCCGTCTCGTCGGTCGCGGATCTCAGCTCGTCCGCGAGGGTCGGGACGTCCGCGGGCATGGCGAGTGCGGTCAGCGCGGCGAGCAGGTCGCGGGCGTGCTTGGCCTCGGTCTCGCGTTCGCGGATCTCGGCGTCCGTCCGCTGGAGGTCGTCCAGGGCCGAGCGGACCCGGTCTTCGAGCGCCCGCACCTCCCCCAGGCGGCGGACGGCCGCGTCCTCGGCGGCCTCGTCGGCGTCGTCCAGCTCGTCCAGCCTGGCCTGGGCGGCACCGGCGCGGGCCTCGGCCGCCCGCGCCTCCTCGCCCGCCCGCTTCATGATCGTCTCGAACATCCCGACGTCCAGGAGCTGGACGAGCAGGTCCTGCCGCTTCCTCGGCTCGGCCTGGAGGAAGTCGGCGAACCGCCCCTGCGGCAGGACGACGCACTGCGTGAAGTACCTGAACTCCAGCCCGGTGACCTTCTCGACGGCGGCGGTCACCCCCTCGCCCTCGGCCACCGACCGGACCTGGGCGGCGAGCATCGCCTCGATGCCGTCCGCCGGGTCGACGGACGGGTCCAGCTCGTCCAGCCGCGCCGTCTTGGTCGTCACCGTGCCCCGGCTGTTGCGGACGAGCGCCCGGACGACCCCGTACCGGCGGCCCGCCGACTCGAACACCAGCGCCACCCGTCCCGAGTTCGCGGACGGCGCCAGCGCCAGCTTGATCACGTTCTCCTTGCCCCAGCGCGGCACCGACCCGTACAGCGCGAAGCAGATCGCGTCGATCACCGTGCTCTTCCCCGAGCCGGTCGGGCCGACGAGGACGAAGTAGTCGACGTCGTGAAGCTCCACCGAGGTGGGCGTCCGGTAGCTGCAGAAGTCGTCCATGTGGACGCACAGCGGGCGCATCAGGCGTCCCCTCCCCCAGGCCCGTCGAGCTCGTCGTAGAGCCGGTCGAACAGGGCCACGACCCGCTCGTCCTCGTGGCCCTTGTGCTCCAGGTACGCGCGGAACAGCTTCCGCGGCGTCGGGGACTCGCCGCCGCCGGTCAGCGTCGCCGGGCGCCGCGCGGCGGCGGGCCGGAACGCCTCGTCGACGTCGACGGTCAGCGCGTCCGGCAGGATCTCCCGGACGTCGTCGGCGAGCCCGGCGCGCGGCCGCTCCGCGACGACGACGCGCAGCCAGGCGTCCGCGAGGCCGTCCCGCATCGCGGCCAGCTCGTCGAGCGTGCCGGTCACCGTCCGCAGGACGCGGGCGCTGCGCAGCGCCACCTCCCGCACCTCGGCCGGGCGCCCCGGCGAGGCGTCCACGACGAGGACGCCCGGCGTGTTCTGCTCCTCCCCGAAGTCGACCGCGATCGGGGAGCCGCTGTACCAGATGGGGCACGGACCCGGCATGCGCTGCCGCCGGTGCAGGTGGCCGAGCGCCGCGTAGTGCGCGGACGGCGGGAACGCCGCCGACTCGAAGTAGTAGGAGAAGATCGTCTGCGCCTCGCGCTCGCCGCCGCCGAGCCGTCCGCCGGGCAGCGTGCCGTGCGCCGCGACGAGGTTCACGGTGTCGGCCTCGAACCCGGCGGTGAGCGCGTCCGCGAGCCGCGCGAACCGGTCGGCGTAGTCGCGGTTGTGCTGGTCGGGCGTGCCGGTGAGCGCCTCGATCGCCCGGACGACGTACCGCTGCGACAGGAACGGCATCGCCGCGAGCCTGACCGGCTCGCCGGACCGGGACGTCCACGACAGGACGCCGCCGTCGTCCGGCCGCTTGAACTTTCCGACGACGTGGACGCCGAGCCGTCCGAGCACCGGCCGGTACACGTCGTCCAGCAGGCGCGGGTCGTCGTGGTTCCCGGCGAGCACGACGACCTCGCGGCCGTCCTCCCGGAGGGCCATCAGCGTCCGCATCACCAGGGCCTGCGAGGGCGGCGTCGGGACGGCGCCGTCGAACACGTCGCCCGCGACGACGACCGCGTCGACGTCCTCCTCCCGGGCGACGCCGACCAGCTCGTCCAGCACCTTCGCGTGCTCCTCGAACCGCGACCGGCCCCGGAGCACCTTGCCGACGTGCCAGTCGGCGGTGTGCAGGAACTTCATCTCCGCTCCCCGTGCGTCAGAACGGCGGCACTTCCTCGTCGGCGTCGACGCCGAGCCCCTCGAACGGGTCGGCGCGCCCCTTCGGGGAGTACGGCCCGGACCGCGCGGCGGGCGGCGGCGCCGCCTCGGCGGGACGGGTCGCCCACGCCGGGAACGGGAACTCGACCGCCAGCGGCACCGGGATCTCGGGCTGCCCGACGAACATCGTCCCCGGCTTCGCGATCGTGGCGCGGGCCCGCGCGGCGGGCGGCAGCCAGCCGTACTCGCCGCGGGACGCCTCCGCCGCGTCCAGCCGTCCCGCCACCCGGACCGCGCAGTTCGCGACGATCCGGCGCTCCACCTCCGACGCCGTCTGCTGCGCGCCGATGAGGATCACGCCGAGGGACCGGCCGCGCTCGGCCACGTCCAGCAGGATCTCCTTGATCGGGGAGCCGCCCTCGCGGGGCGCGTACTTGTTCAGCTCGTCCAGGACGACGAACAGCAGCGGCCGGGCGCTGCCCGTGCTCTCCTTCAGCGCGAACTCGCCGCGCAGCACCACCCCGACGACGAACCGCTGCGCCCGCTCCGGCAGGTTGTGCAGGTCGACGACGGTGACCTGCGACTCCGTCGCGATCGACGCCTTCGCCGACAGGTCGCCCCGGACGATCGGCGACAGCGCCCGCACCGACGACCGCAGCCGCCGCAGGAACGCGTTGACGGTGCCGAGCCCCATGAGCTGCGCGCCCCACGCGCGGCGGGAGTCCTCGTCGGTGAGCGTCTCCTCCACGAACCGGACGAGGTCGTCGTAGGTGCGGCAGATCACCGGCTCGGCGTCGTCGGTGGCGCGCAGCCGCACCGCGCCGCCGACGGGTTCGGCCGTGCGGGCGAGCCGCGCCGCGACCTGCCCGATCAGCATCGTGTACTGGGCGCGCTCGTCCTCGGCGTCGGCGAACACGAAACTCAGCAACTCGTTCTTGCAGAATTCGGCGAGCGTCCAATAGAAGGGGCTGACGTCCTGGGTGCGGGCGGACACGTGCGGCGTGCCGTTCGGGTCGCCCGGCCGCGGCGGCGCGTACACGTGGACGCTGCCGAACGGCTTCGGCTCCAGGCCGAGCCGCCGGTACGCCTCGCGGGCGCCCGCGTCCAGCCGCTTGTTGGCGTGGTCGAGGAAGAGCAGGTCCTCGCCCTTCACCGAGAAGATCAGCGCCTTGGTGTTGTGCGCCTCGGCGCCGAGCGCGCCCGAGTTGAAGATCGAGTAGAGCAGGAACGTGGCGAACGACGTCTTGGTCGCGACCCCGGAGATCCCCGAGATGGAGACGTGGGCGCCGCGCGTGCCGTCCAGGAAGTCCATGTTCACGTGGATCGGCTCGCCGTCGCGTCCGAGCCCGACCGGGACGCGCCGCTCCATCACGTCGAAGTACAGCGCCCGTTCCCGTTCCCGCTCACCTGCGCGGGACGCGATCGAGCCGGGCAGCGGCGGGACGTACACCTCCGGCTCGACCCGGGTGACCGTGACCTCGGCCGCCTCCACCACCGCCGCGGGCAGCACGCCGTCGGCGATCAGGAAGACGTCCGAGTCGTAGGCGGCGCCCTCGTGCCGGGCCTCGACGTTCGTGACCACCCCGGCGATCAGCACCTCGCCGCGTCCGGGCACGTCCCGGCGGGCGGCGATCACCTCGTCCAGTTGGACGACGGCGCCCGGCTCGAGCCCCACCCAGAACGACAGCGGCGTCGCCGACTGCGTCCCGAGCACCCGTCCGACGACCTGTCCCGACGCCTCGTCGGCCATGCATCCCCACCCGAATCACCCGCGGACCACCAGTTCACGGCAGGGTAACCGCACACGCGGACAAACCCGGGGGAACCCGCACCGATCCCTCTGACGAGCCCGTCACGCTACCGCACGACTCCGCTTCGTATCGCCCTCGTGTCTCCGGACGGTCGGACGGGCGGTCGGACGGGCGGTCGGACGGGCGGTCAGACGAGGGCTTCGCAGAACCAGTGGACCTCGTAGAGCGGGCCCGGGTCGGGGCGCTGGCGGAGGCGCACCTTGTCGAAGCGCGGAAAGTGCCACCGGCAGGACTCCGCCAGGTCGATGCGGTGCAGGCCGCTGCCGGTGTCCTGGCACCACCACTTGCGTCCGCCCTCGGTGTAGAGGGACGTCTCCTTGTAGCCGCGCGCCGCGCACTCGGCCGTCATGCGGTCCAGGCCGCCGACCTCGCGCCACTGCTTCGCGGGCGTCCGCGTGATCGTGACCGTGGGCTTCGCCGACGCGGGCGGCCCCGCCCCCTCGGCCGGACTGTCGCCTGACTTGCGGCCGAGGGCGTAGACGACGCCCGTCGTCCCGAGGAGGACCAGCGCGGTCGCCGCGGCCGCGACGATCATCCGGCGCGCGGCGGAGCGCGGCGGCACCGTCTGGGACGTGGACGGCCCCGTCGCCGTCCGCGTCCCGCCCTCCGGCCCGGCGGCAGGCGGCGGGATGGGCGGTCCGGGTCGCCACTCGTTGTGGATGATGTCGGTGGCCGCCTCCTCCGGGGCCTGCTCGCCCACCAGCCGGACCAGCAGCTCCTCCGCGTCCGGACGCCGGGACGGGTCGGGGTCGAGCGCCGCCCGGACCAGTGGCAGGAGGTCCGGCGGCACGCCGGTCAGGTCGTGCATGGCCTGCTGCGCGCGGGCGGCGAGGACGGGCATCGTCCCGGTGCCGAACGGGTTGCGGCCGGTCGCCGCGTAGGCGACGAGCGTCCCCCAGGCGAAGACGTCGACGGCGGTGCCGACCCGTCCCTCGAACGCCTGCTCCGGTGCGACGTAGCCGGGGCTGCCGATGACGGCGCCCGTCTGGGTGTGGTGGTCCTCGGAGTCCAGGGCGCGGGCGATGCCGAAGTCGATCACGCGGGGCCCGTCGGCGGCGAGCAGCACGTTGCGCGGCTTGAGGTCGCGGTGCACCAGCCGGACGGCGTGGATCGCGGTCAGCGCGGTCGCCACGCCGACCGCGAGGCTGCGCAGCGCGCCCGGCGGGAAGCCGCCGTGCGCCTTGATGTAGTCGGTGAGGGACGGCCCGTCGATGTACTCGGTGACCAGGTAGGGCGCGCCGTCCGACTCGCCGTGGTCGAGCACCCGCGCGGTGCAGAACGACGCGACGCGCTGGGCGTTCGCGACCTCGGTGGCGAACCGCGCCCGGAACGCCGGGTCGCGGGCCAGCTCGCGGCGGATCACCTTGACGGCGACCTTCCGTCCGGACGGGGCGAGCCCCAGGTACACCACGCCCATGCCGCCTTCGCCGAGCCGGCCGAGGAGGCGGTGCGTCCCGACGGACTCGGGGTCGGCGGCATCGAGCGGACGGACGCCGGGCCCGGCGGACCAGCCCGGAGGGTTCTGTGGGGTCATCGATTCGGTCGTCCCGTGGCGTGTGTCGGCGGCGGGGAGCATGCGCGGACGCGGCGGGGACGGTCCCCGACCACGAGAGCAGACTCCCACCCGGGCACGGCACGTGCAATCGACACGTCGCTATGCGTGAACTCCACCGTTTCGAGCCTCGCGAAGAGCACGGGCCGCCCCGGCGCGGGGACGAGGAGGCCGGGTGGCGCAGCACCCCCGGGAGGGCGGACGTGCTGCGCGCCTCGCACCGGGCGAGGTGACCCCGGCGTCGCCGGCGCCTCGGTGGGCACCCGTGCCACCGAGGAACCTTCGCCGGAAGGCGGACACGGCTCGCCGGTCCACCGGCCCCCCGTGCCGTTTCCCTCCTGCCGCGCCTCGTTCCCGCGCGTCTTCGTCGGACACTAGCGAGAGGGTCCTTACCGATCGCTTACCGGAATGCGCGACGGTCAGCCGATCATGTCGCGCGAACGCAGCCGCTCCTCGACGGAGGAGCGGCCCGCCGGGTCGTCGATCCGCTGGAACAGCTCGCGCGCCTCCGTCCACGACGCGCGGGCGGCATCGTGCTCGCCGCCGGCGGAGTAGGCGTCGCCGAGCGTCCGCAGGGCGCGGGCGAGGAACGGGATCCAGCCGCGGGTGCGCCACACCTGCACCGACCGTTCGAGGGACGCGACCGCGCCCGGCAGGTCGCCCTCCGCCAGGTTCAGTTCGCCGAGGACGCCGAGCGCGTCCGCGAGGTGGTGCCGGAAGTTCCCCGCCTGGCTGTAGGCGAGGGCGAGGTCGAGGGTCGGCCTGGCCCGCTCGTCCCCGGTCGCGACGAACAGCTTGGACAGGTACAGCAGGGAGAACGTCTCCAGGTAGCGGTCGTCGAGGCGCCGCGCCATCGCGACGGACTTGTCGAGCAGCGCGCGGCCGCCCGCGAAGTCGCCGCACAGCGCCTGCGCCGCGCCGAGGAACTGCACGATCGTCGCGACGAAGCGCGGGTTCCCGACCCGCTCGGCGATGACGAGCGCCCGCTCCAGGCATTCGCGGGCGGGCCGCGGGTCGCCCTCGCCGTGGACGACGGCCCTCACGTGCAGGGCCCGCGCCTGCCCGCTCTCGTAGCCGGCGTCGCGCGCGACGCGCAGCGCCCGCTCAGCGAGGTCGAGCGCCTCGCGCTCCGCGCCGTCGGCGACCCGGCCCCAGACCATCGCGACCATCGCGTCGGCCATCCCGACGGGGTCGTCCAGCTCGGTGAACAGGTCGAGGAGGCGGGCGGCCATGGTGCGCATGCGCGTCATCGCCGGGCCGGGCCCGGCGGGCGACGTCCAGGTGATGACTTCGAGCAGGCCGCGCAGGAGGACGGCCTCGCCGCGCCGGTTCCCCGTCCGCTCGCACAGGCCGAGGGCCCGCTCGTGCATGCGCCGCCAGTCGTCGTAGAGCGCGCGGACGTCGCAGTACCGCTCCATCGAGGCGGCGAGGTCCCAGGCGTGGTCGGCGAGGCCGAGGTCGACGGCCTGCCCGACGGCGGCGACGAGGGCCGCGCGCTCGGCGGCGAACCAGGCCATCGGGTCAGCGGGCGGACGTCCGCCGCCGGGCGGCGTCCACCGCTCCGCCGGGCCGTGCATCAGCGCGTAGCACGGCCCGGGGACGTGCTCGGCGGCCTGTTCGGCGAGCGCCAGCCAGCCGCCGAGGGCGCGCCGCAGGGCGGCGGTGCGCTCCGCCTCGGTGTCGTCGCGTTCGGCCAGCTCGCGGGCGTACAGCCGGAGGAGGTCGTGCAGCCGGTACCTGATCTCGCCGGTCTCGTCCACGCCCGCGACGGTCACGAGGTGGGCGTCCACGAGGGTCTCGAGCTGGCGGCGCGCGTCGAGCTCGGGGACGTCGAGGAGGGCGGCGACCGTCCAGCAGGCGAAGTCGGGCGCGTCGAGCAGGCCGGTCATGCGGAACGCGCGCTGCGCTCCGGCGGGGAGCAGCCGGTAGCTCATCGCGAACCCGGCCCTGACCTCCAGGTCGCCCGCGACCAGCTCGTCCAGGCGGCGGCGCTCCTCGCGGAGGATGTCGGCGAGGTGCGACAGCGTCCAGTGGCCGCGGCCGAGCAGCCGGGCCGCCGCGATCCGCACCGCGAGCGGCACGTGCCCGCACAGCCGGGCGATCTCCACCGCGACGCCCGGCTCGGCGGCGACGCGCTGCTCCCCCACGATGCTCGTGATCAGATCGACCGCCTGGGTGGACGGCAGGACGTCCAGTCCGAGCGGCTTCGCGCCCTCCAGGCCGAGCAGGGCGTTGCGGCTGGTGACGAGCACGGCCGCGTCCGGCGTGCCGGGCAGCAGCGGCCGGACCTGGCTCTCCCGCGCGGCGTTGTCGAGGACGACGAGGATCCGCCGCCCGGCGAGGCGGCTCCGGTACAGCGCGACGCGCTCGTCCAGGGACGGCGGGACGCCCGCGCCCGGCATGCCGAGCGTGCGCAGGAACCGGCCGAGCACCTCCCCCGGCTCGGCGGGGCTCGCCGAGTCGCCGTGCAGGTTCGCGTAGAGCTGCCCGTCGGGGAAGAAGTTCGCGATCTGGTGGGCGACGTGGACGGCGACCGTGGTCTTGCCGACGCCGCCCATCCCGGCGACGGTGGCGACGGCGACGGAGCGGTGGCGGCCCGTCCCGGCGCCGCCGATGAGCCGCTCGGCCAGCTCCGCGACCTCGATGGTGCGGCCGGTGAAGTCGGGGATGTCGGGCGGGAGCTGCGCGGGCGGCGGCGCGGGCGGCTCGGCCGCCGGTCCCGGCCCGCCCTTCCCACCCGGCTCGCCCTTCTCACCCGGCTCGCCCTGGTCGGCGGACAGCGCCCGCGTGTGCGCCCGCTGCGCCCGCTCGCTCGGCTGGACGCCCAGCTCGGCGTCCAGCCGCTCGCCGAGCCGCCGATAGACGCGCAGGGCCTCGGCCCGCCGCCCGCTCGCCGCGAGCAGGTCCATGAGGGCGGCGTGCAGCGGCTCGTCGAACGGGAACTCCTCGGCCAGCGCGGTGACGGCGGCGACCGCGCCGTCGGGCGAGCCCGCCGCGAGGGCGGCGGCGGCGAGGTCCATCCCGGCGCGGCGGATCTCCTCCTCCAGGCCGCGGACGAGCGGGTCGTCGCGGTCGATGCGGGGCAGCCCGGCGAGCAGCGGGCCCTTCCGCTCGGCGAACGCCGACGACAGCGCCCGGTACCGCCGCGCGGGCTCGGTCAGCGAGCCCGCGTCCTCGGTGAGGGCGCGGAACCGGCCGAGGTCGGAGCGGTCGGCGGCGTGGTGGAACAGGTATCCGTCGCGGTAGCTGATCTCGATCCGGTCGGGGCCGCCCGCGTCGAGCGAGGCGAGCCATTTCCGCAGCCGCGAGACGCCGACGTGGACCGACTGGCGGCTCGTCTCCCACGCCCGGTCGGCCCAGACCAGTTCGGCGAGCCGGTCGGCGGACAGCGGTTCGCCCCGCCCGATGAGCAGCACGCCGAGCAGCCCCTGGAGCACGGGCGAGCGCGGCGGCGCCACCTCGGCGCCGTCGACCCCGACCGACAGCGGACCGAGGACCCGGAAGGACACGCCCTCTGCGCTCACACCCGCCACACCCGCGACACCTCCGCCGAACGCCAATCAGGAGCCATTACGACGTATGCCGTCAACGGACCGATTTGATCGGCTGGACCAGGAATCCACCCAACACGGCCATGCCCGCCGCGAGGAGGAACAGCATCGGATAACCACCGTACGCGACGCTCTCCGCGGCGACGACCGGGGCGATCGCGACGGCGGCGCTGGTGGAGGTGTTCATCGTCCCGAGATCCTTGCCGCGGTCGCCTTTGCTGCGCAGCAACTGGGTGGCGAGTGCCTGGTCGACGGCGAGGTAGGCCCCGTACCCGGCGCCGAGCGCGGTCGCCGCCGCGGCGGCCATCGGCCAGGTCGGGACGAGCGCCATTCCGGTGAGCGCCCCGGCCATCAGGACGGCGGCGAGAACGACGAACACCTTGCGCTTCTCGACCCGGTCCGAAATCCGGCCGACCACCAGACTCACCGTGACGATCCCCGCCGTGTAAAGGAGGCTGAGCACGGCCACGCCCTTGGCCGGGTCGCCGACCTTGATCTGGTCGCGGAGAAAGTAGAGCAGGTAGATGGTCGCGAGCGAGGTCGCGAACTGGGCGGCGAACCGGCCGGCCCAGGCCCAGCCGAAATCCCTGCCGAGGGCGGACGGGTCGGGCAGCCAGCGGCCGACCGGGGTGCGGTCGGCGGAGGCGGGGACGTCCCGTCCGATCAGCGCGTACGGCAGCGCGAGGACCACGACCAGGGCGGCGACGACCGGGTACCCGACGCCGACGGAGAGCCCGGAGACGAGCAGCGTGCCGAGCACCAGGCCGAGCGGCTGAGCGAATCCGAGAATGGCGAACACGGTGCCGCGGCGGTGCACCGGCACCTTGTCGGGGATGATGGCGCACAGTACGGCGTGAATTCCGCCGACGCCGCCGTGCACGACCGTCCAGCAGATTCCGACGACGACCACCGACGATTGCCTGGACATCGTGAGAAGGGCCGCGGCACAGCAGGCGATGCCGCCGAGAACCCAGCAGCGACGTTTTCCGAAGCCCCATTTCGTGCGGTCGGAAAGGGCGCCCATGACGGGCGCCGCGATCACGGCCGCGATCGCCCCGGAGGTGGTCACCGCGCCCATGAGCCACACTTTGTCGGACGGGTCGAGCGCCTCGATCTGACTGGGCAGCAACACCTGCGCGGCCGCGAGGAGGCCGATCCACATTCCGAGGGTGACCCCGAACAGAGCGAATACCCAAGAATAGGACAGATCCTCGAATTCAGCGGATTCCGCAGCCGGGGGCCCGGCCACGGAAAGAGGTTTCTCCACTGCGAATTCCCCGACTCCCTTACCCTCGCGACCTGGTGACACCCGGCTCACAAGGTAGCACACACAGTACGGACCTACCACCCGAAACCACCATAAACTGATCAGCGTGAGAATCGCCCCGAATCCCACTCGCTCCTACCAATGACCCATGCGGTGGAACGTCGTAATTCCCTTTTCCGCCCCCGTGCGCCGATCTCCCATTCACCTGCCGGACACCGGGCCACGCTCCCGCCCGGCGGGCGTCCGCGTCACGGCTCCCGCGTCACGGCTCCGCGTCGTAGACGAGCAGGCCGTCGTCCCGCAGCCGCGCGCCCGGCGTCGGCGGGTGCTCGGCCAGGCGGCCGTCATGGGCCAGGTGCAGCACGTCCCGCCCGCGCGCCAGCACCGCGAAGTCCGCGATGAGCCGCCGATGGCAGCGCCACCACACCGACTCGCTGCACATCACGGCCGTCCGGGTGCGCCCGGCGACGGAGAGGAGTTCGTCCATGGCCGCCAGGAACTCGGGCGTGCGCATGTGTCCCGCATAGCCGCGGAACGCGTCGTTTCGCCAGAAGGTGTCAGGGGCGTCCGGCGCGGGCTTCCTGAATCCGCCGAGCCGCTTGTCCCAGCGGTAGCC
This sequence comes from Actinomadura syzygii, assembly GCF_008085905.1. GTDB lineage: Bacteria > Actinomycetota > Actinomycetes > Streptosporangiales > Streptosporangiaceae > Spirillospora > Spirillospora syzygii. The sequence continues at coordinate 40,784 of NZ_VSFF01000015.1, forward strand.
GATTCCGGCGGCGGGCAGCCATTCCTCCAAGGCGTCGCGCATGACGTCCGGGTTGCGGCGGCTGCCGGGCGCGGTGCGGACGTCGACCACGTCCCGCACCCCGGCGCCGTCGAGCAGCCGGACGATCTCCTCCCGCCCGGCGACCCCGTGCCCGAACGTCACCAACGCCTCCACGCCCCCATGCTCCCCGGACTCGCCGCGGCGGAACCCGTCCCGGTCAGCGGCTGGTGGTGACCTCTTCCAGGATGGTGTGGAGTTCGCGCAGGGCCACCGTCGCGCACATGGACGCCGGAGAGGTTCAGGACGATCTCGTCCGCGCCCGCCTCGGTATGCTCCCCGAGCCGCTCGCGGACGTCGGCGAGCCCGCCGCCGACGAACGCCCCGCCCTTGAGCAGCGCCGTCGCCGCGGCGCGCGGGTCGGCGGTGTCGACATCGACGCCGGAGCGGCGCAGCATCGCGGCGTAGTGCGGCAGGCGGAGATGGCGGGAATGGCCGGCGACGACCACGTCGGGCAGGTCGCGTCCGTCCGTGTCGAGGGCGACGGGGACGACCGACACGAGGCGCGGCATCGGGCGTCCGGCCGCCTCCGCGCCCTCGCGCAGCACCGGGACGATCACGTCCCGCAGGTGGCCGGCGGGCGTCAGCAAGGTGATCGCCACGTCGGCCGGCCCGCCCGCGACGCGCGCCATGGCCGGTCCGAGCACGCCAACGCCGACCTCCACCGGCGGGCTCGGGACGGGCCGCAAGGCCAGACGGCACGAGAAGTACTCGCCCGCGTGCTCGACCTCCTCCCCGTCCAGGAGGCCGCGCATGATGGTCAGGTATTCGCGCGTGGCGGTCAGCGGGCTCCGGTACGGAGCGCCGAGCAGGGCGCGCTGGTAGGACGCGGCGCCCGGTCCGTACCCGGCGACGACCGGGTGGCCCATGGCCATGGCGAGGGTCTGGGCGAGTTGCGCGGCGGCGACCGGGTGGCGGCTCGGCATGAGCAGCACGCCCGTCCCGACCGGGACGCGGAAGCCCGACGCGGCGGCGAACACGAACGTCTGGTGCGCGTCGCTGACGTCCGCCTGCCCCTGCCAGAGGCTTTGCGCGCCGCTCCACTGCGTGAGCGCGGCGTACGGCAGGATCTGGTGCGGACGCGCGGGCACGAACGGCATCATGATCGAGTACGCGGTCACGTCACGGGGCTCGCCTTCACGGGAGGGGCCGCCCCGCCGAGCCAGGCCAGCGGGTCGCGCTTGGCGAGCGCGCCGTGGACGGCGAGGAGCACGCCCGCCGTCCCGGTGCCGAGGTCCATGGACAGTCGAGCGAGGTCGTCCGTCGGGAACGCGAGGTGCTGATGGAAGCGGATCGCGTGCCAGCCGAGGCGGCGCAGGTGCGCGCCGACCGCCGGATCGCCGCCCCCGGACGCGCGCGCGAGGACGGCCAGGACTCCCGCGCGTCCGTCGAGGAGCCCCGCGGACGCCACCAGGTCCATCCGCAGCCCGGCGTGGACGGCGTCGAGGACGCGGTGATAGTGGTCGTCGTCCGGCCGGTGCGCGAGGTACTCGCGGAGCGCGACGGCGATTCCGGCGCTTCCGCCCGTGAGGCTCAGCCGCCATCCGGCCCCGTCACGCACTTGGAGGCAGCCGTCCGCCGGGACGCCGCAGTGGGCGATATCCCTGGCCAGCGCCGTCGCGGCGGCGTCGAGGTAGTGCGGGCGGTCGGCGGCGAGGCGGGTGAGGAGCAGCGCGATGCCCGACCAGCCGCGCATGAGGCCGGGACGGGTGACGGGCGCGATGCCGTCCGCGTCTCCGGCGACCAGGCGGGCCAGACGGTCGGCGATCCGGATCACCCCGTCGTCGTCCAGGCCGCCGCCAGTGAGCGTGTCGCGGAGCCGCAGGAGGCCGAGGCCGATCCCGGCGAGGCCGCCGAACAGTCCCGCCGCGCTTCCGCGCAGGTCGAGGCGGCGGAGCCGGTCCAGGGCGGCGAGCGCCTCGTCGTCCCGGCCGAGTTCGGCGAGGACGCAGGCGACTCCGGCCAGCCCGTCGCACAGTCCCGCTCGCGGTGGGTCGAGGCGTTCGCTTGCGCGGGCCAGCCAGTCGACGTGCTCGTCGAAGCCGGGGTAGCCGGTGCGTCCGGTGGCATGCAGCGCGTGGAGGACGCCCGCCGCGCCGAAGGCGAGCGTCGCGCCCTGGCCGTCGAACTGGCGAGGGTCCCCGGGGAAGAGGCGGTCGTCGCGCCCTGGCGTCGCGCTGCAGACGATCGCGTCCCGCATCGCGTCGAGGACCGGCGTCCAGGACGGCCCCTCCGGCGTGCCAGGCCAGGGCGGAGCGGCGAGGGGCGACGGCCGGGCGCAGGCACGGTGCCGGGACGGTCACAGCGCCCGCTGCGGGGGCGGGGCGAGGCGGTCGCGCAGCCCGCGTCCGAACCCCGGCGGAAGCGGGAACAGCTCCTCGGCGGCGTCCGCCAGGACTCCGGCCTTGGCCGGGTCGAGCCCGATGAGCTGGGTGATCGGCAGGAACAGGGCGAGGCGAAGGCAGTCCAGGGCGAAGTGGTCCGGGTCGAACCCGGATCGGGCCCACGGCGCGGCAAACCCCGCCGTGGCCACCACGGACGCGGGGCCGTCGCCGATCCGGGTCAGCGACATAGAACCGGTCGCAATCGCCAACGCTCTTCACAGCACTCCCCCGGCCAGAACCGCGGCCCCTCCGACCGCTCCCCTGAGAATGACGAGGCCAGGAGAGTCCGAGGTATCCCCAACCCTCGGGATTGACACCACGTCCAAGCAGGCCCCGCGCGCGCGTCGCCGTGCCGCCGGAGGCAGAGTTTGTCCGACATCGGTCAACGTCCGTACTACGTAGACACTGACTCTTCGCGTGGTTAGCCTGCCTTGCGAGGAACCTGCCGGTTCCTCCAGGCCGCACCATTGCGTCCGGAGAGGCGGAGGAGCGGTAATGCGCCTGATGCGTCCGCCGTTACGCCCGGACGACGACTCCCGCCCCAGCTCTTGAGCAGCCCGCCGCCCCATCACGTGATCGCGGCAGACCGCCCCGTGCCCACGCCAGGACCCGTCCGGCCCGCGGGTCGAAGCCGGCGCCCAAGAGACCTCACGGAGAAGGTGATCATGTACCGCGCAGCCCGGCGTCACTCCATCGTCATCGCGGCCCTCACCGCACCGCTGCTTCTCGGCTCCACCGCCGCCCAGGCGGCGGAGCCCCACGCGGACGGACATGTCCGGATCTCTACGGCCTTCGAACTCCCCGGCGACCGCGTGTACCCCGAGGGAATCGCCACCGACCCCTACACCGGCGACTTCTACGTCGGGACGTACGAGGGCGGCACCATCTACAAGGCGTCACCCGGACAACGAGTCGCCACCGAATTCCTGCCCCCGCGCATCGACGGACGCTCCCAGGCCCTCGGCCTGGAAGTCGACCGCGCCAGGCGCCTCTGGGTGATCGACCGTCCCACCGGCCTCGCGGTGTACGACATCCCGACCCGCCGCCTGGTGGCCCGTTTCGTCGTCCCCGGCGACGCGGCCCGCCTGGTCAACGACATGGCCATCACACCGGACGGCACCGCCTACATCACCGACAGCCGACGCTCCACCGTCTACCGCGTGACCCCCGCCCAACTGGCAAAGGCGCACGAACAAGGCGGCGAAACACCCCTGACCCCCGCCTTCGACCTGACCAACGTCGTCGAACCGCACGCCCCCGACACGATCACCCTCAATGGAATCGTCGCCGGACCCTCGGGCCGCTACCTGCTCACGGTCGACATGACCGGCGGCGACCTGTACCGAATCGCCCTCCCCTCCGGCAAGGTCGACAAGGTGACCCTGACCGGCGGTGACGTGACCACAGGCGACGGAATGGAATTCCAGAACAACACCCTCTGGGTCGCCCACCCCATTACCGACGCCTACGCGATCAGCCGCTGGCACATCGGCTCAGACGGCCACACGGCCCGACTGACCCGCCGAGTCATCGACCTGGACTTCCAAACCCCGACGACCCTGCTGCGAAAGAACGGCAAGCTCTACGTGGTCCGCTCCCAATTCGACAAGGGCGGCCCCACAGGCCCAGGCACCCCCAAACTCCCCTTCACGATAGCCACCGTCCGCGGCCTCTAACCAAGCCTTAGTCCCGTGAACGTCCATGTCCACGCCCGCACCTTGTAGCCGAGCGTGGACATGGACGGTCCCGGGGCTCTTGGAGCGGTGGCCCAGGCGGCACACCAGCGCGACACAATCGCTGAATGTCGCCATTGACCCGGCAAGACCCGTCAGCGCCGACCGGACGCTCTCTGCTCTTTGTCTTCTGAAGACAGTCTCTCCATGAGCCTCGACCTCGATGTGGGGCGGGGCGGCAAGCACTGTTTCGCGGACGAGGTGTCGCTCCCCAGGTGGAACGGGGAGCCGAGCCGACCAGGCCAGCCGGACGTCGGACGATCCTGGGCCGGAGAGCTTCTTGATGCTCTCCGCAGGGTCTCGGTCCAGTTGGGACGGATTCCGACCGGGCACCGTGCCCTCGCCGCTTCGACGTGATGACCGTCAGGCCCGTCGCCGGTTCGCGCGCCGCAGACGGGGCTTCGGGACGGACTGGGCAGCCATCCGAACACCATCTTCACCCGCCGGGCTCGCAGCCAGTCCAGCCTGCGGACGCGAAAACCCCGGCCGTCAGGTCGACAGCCGGGGCCCCTGATTGACCGGTCTCAGCTCAGGTCTCAGCTCAGGTCGAGGGCACCTGACTTGGCCTCGGTCGCGAACGCCTGCCACACGGCGGGACCGAACACCAACTTCGGCCCGTCCGGATCCTTGGAATCCCGCACGGCCACCGCCGCCGCCAAGCCCGCCACCTCGACGCACGCATCTCCGGTGTCGGTACTACGGCTGCTCTTCTTCCATTCAGCAGCCGAGATCGGCACCATGGCCGCCACCTCGACGCACGCGCCACCTGTATCAGTGCTGTAGCTGCTCTTCTGCCAACCTGACGACACCAACGCGACGTCAACGCACCGTGCGCCAGTGTCAGTACTGTGGCTACTCTTGCGCCATTGCACAACCCACGGGTGTTGCGCGCTCATAGGCTCTCCAAGATCGTCCGGAGGAGGTCCAGGGAATCCTCGACGTTCATCGCCGAGGCCCTGATCAAATCGAAACGTACCCCATACTTCCGGACAACCGCAGAGTGATCGACTAGCTGTCCACCTACGTGCCCCTCGACGCGCACGGCGCTCGGCTCGACCTGAAAGCCGAGAATCATGAACGCGCCGGGCAACCCCGCGTATGCGCCCTTGCTGGCTCGGACAATCTGGATCGTAACGTGCGGCAGCTCCGCAAGATCGATGAGATGCCGGATCTGCCCCCTCAGCACTTCCAGATTTCCGATCGGACGTCGGATGGCGCCTTCATCGAAGATCGCGACTACATGAGGTGGGTCCTCTCGCTTGAGGATTTCCTGTCGCTCCATCCGGGTCGCAACGAGTTGCTCCACTGCGTCGAGCGCCTTCCCCACCTTGAGCACCTCTTGCGCATACTCGGGTGTCTGGAACAGGCCAGTGATGACCATGGTCTCGAAGATGTAGATCACCTCGGCCTCCCGCTCCCGTTCGATGAAGTCGGGGAAGCCCGGCGGTAGGAGCTGCAGCCTGTCGAGCTCCTGCATCCACTCCCAGATGCGGAAGAACGTCCCGCTCGCCTGGAAGAAAGCGTCACAGTCGTTGGCGAAGTCCTCGGACGGGGCACCCACTCCGGACTCGATCTGCCCGATCCACTGAGGCGAATAGCCGAGTCTCTCCGAGAGTTGCGGTCGCGACAACTTGGACAATTCCCGCCTAGCGCGCAACTCAGTCCCGAAGTATTCGGACGGCGAGGACGGGACGCCGGGGTCGCGAGGGCGGCGAGGCATGGAGAACTCCAAGATCCGAAAGTGGCGCGACTTTCCAACCGCACCCGGAGGGCTTTCTTTCGACGGCCTTCTTGCTCTTCCCGAAGATAACCCGATTACGCGAAGGTGGGAAGCGGTAACAGAGAGAAACTGCGACGAAAGTTCAACCGATCATGAACACGCCCGTCAACCCCACTGACCAGGTGTTGGCTCGACTCCGCGAGGAGTTCCAGGGACACCGCATCTGGCGCGCAACATGCCCCGACGGAAAACTCGGCGCCTGGGTCGCCACTCTGCACGACCTAAAGGCCGGTGTAGAAGCGACCGTTGTACGCAACAACGCACAGGAACTACACGAGGCGCTCACCGTCGAACTCAATCGCGCATCCATCAACCCAGAGTCCAACCCCACTAAGTGGGTGCGCTGGTGATTAGATGGGTCGAACCGAAGCCGTGGAACGGCGACGATCCCGCTTCATCCAGAAAGGTCCATCTCGACCGATTCGCCGACGAAGCCGCCCGAGAAGGATGGCAGGTCACCCGGCGCTACGACGGACCACAGCCACTGATCCACGTCTACGACCGCGAAATCCAGGACTTCGGCGAGAGCATCACACTCGCCCCCGGCCGGACCGCCGACATGTGGTGGTTCAGATCAAGCACAGGCGAGAACCTCGCCCCTCATACAAAACCGGCCCAGGCAGCCAAACAGGTAACCCGCATCCTCATCCCGTACGTCACAGCCGTCCGAGCAGCGCGCTCACACCAAACCCAGACGCCCAGGCCACCATCGCCCACTCCCCCAGCCGTCCCAGACCCGTCCCACCAGACAACGATCGCCGGACTACACGAACGATTCGCCGGCGTCGTCTGCTGGTGGGGCACCTACACCTACGAGTGGTGGGCAATAGTCCCCGGCGGCACCCAATGGAAGATCGTCAACGCCGAAGACCCAGAAACCCTCCTCCACAAAATCCTCAAGGCCCGCAACCCCTAACGGCCGCGCCCGGAAACCCGCCCCTTCCGTCCCACACCCCTCAGCGGGTGCCTCAATGGTCCGGGATCCAGAACGACACCGCACGAACACCCGATCGACGGCCGGGCTCAACGGGGCGGGCCAGGCGCATCAAGGCCCCGAGACAGTGCGAGCAACCGGGCCTGCCTGAGACGCTACAGGCGTGCCCGCCCTCGAGACCGCCCTTGATCGTTTCAGCGACACGCCGGGGCCAGGCGCACTACCGGAGGTCCGCTGCAATCGCACCCCATGTACGCGCCCCTAATCAGGGTTTAGAGGCCGCCGACGCGGCCTTCGGTAGACCCGGGCGAGAGGTTTCCCCGGCCGGGCCTACCTCGGTCCAGACGGTCGGCTGCTTGTCGGCGCATGAACGCCTCTCATCGCCCTGGCCCCTGAGTCCTCCTCAAAGGCCGAGCAACTTGGGGCCAGCCCAGCCCGCCGTCGGCCGTCTGGACCGTTCTCTGCATGATCGTGACAGCAGCCAGCATCAATTGGCTCTGACCCACTTTGCGTGATCGCGTTATTCCATGAGCAGGACGCGCTTGCGCAGCAGGTCATGGTGGGCGCGGCCGTACATCTTTCTTGATCATCTTGCTCCGGTTGACGTTGCCTTCCACCGGACCTGAGTTATAGGGAAGGGTGAGCCCGGCTTTGACGGCGTCCCAGTCGCGGCGCAGGTCCTTGCCGCGCAGGTTCACCAGCATCTCGGCGAGCTGGCGGGTGAGCTCGACCGTGGCGGCGATCTCCGGGCACGGATCGCTGATCTTCTGCAGTGTCACGCGGTCGGTGTCGGTGAGCTGGTCGGGAGGGGGCACGATCCAACCGGTGACCTCGCGAACCATGGGCGCTGGAGGCGGTGTCGCGCGGACGGTGTCAGCGCGCAGTTGGGCGGTGACCCGGCGCAGGGTGCGCATGCTGCCGCGATAGCCGCGAGTGCGTAGCTCCTCGCCTGGTGGAAGCACATCTGGAGGGCGCGGAGCCAGCGCTGCGGACAGGGTGGTGAGTTGTTGCCACTGGCAATGAGTCGTCACGGTGCGGGTGAGGCAGTTACAGCGACCAGCTATCCATTGCTTTCGGCTAGGTGAGCATCTGGCGATGACCTGAGGTGGGTCATGCGCCTACGAGTACCCAGCCAGCAGCCGATGGCTCTCCATGCTCTCAGGCCAAGAGATGAGATATCGGGCTGTCGAGTCTTAAGTCGTGCCTGCCCGCTGGGGCCTCTGGGGCTGCAACAATCCGGTGCATGGCGGGATCGACGGGGAGACTGCGTCGTCTGCTCGTACTCGTCGTGGGCCAGGCCGCCCTGCTGGCATCGGTTGTCGTCCTGCTGGTCCTTTGGCGGACCAAGGATCTGGCCACTGCCGCGAACACCGGCCAGATCCTGGGCGTCGTGCTCGCCCTCCCGGCGCTGTCGGTGGGCCTGTTCGGCTGGTGGTGGCGAGGCAGGACTACGGAAGTCGCCCCGGCCGAGCTTGCGGAGTCGGTGGCCGTGGCGCTCGCCCGGCTGGTCGGCGACCAGTGGGAGGACGAGGCGGCTCTGCGGGCCTTGGACGATCCTGATCCGATGCCTGTGCGGTGGCGGCTGACGACCGATCCCGGCCTGGTGGATGTCGCCGCTCAGGCGGACGCCGCCGGTTGGGAAGCGACAGGCGAGGACATCGAGCGGTTGGTGACACAGTTCCGAACTCTGGAACGACGGCGTTTGGTGGTTCTGGGCGCACCGGGCGCGGGCAAGACCACCCTTGCGGTCCAGATGGTGCGCGAGCTGATCCGGACGCGAGGGACGGGCGAGCCGGTTCCGGTGCTGCTCTCCGCCACATCCTGGACAAAGCGGCCGGGCGAGGGTTTTTGGGATTGGCTCGCCGACCATCTTGCCCGTACCTACCCCGCGCTCCTGGCCGGGCAGTACGGGCGCGACGCCTACCGTGACCTGGTAGCCGGATCGAGCCATCTCGTCCTCCCGGTCATCGACGGTCTGGATGAGATGCCGACTGATGCTCAAGCTCAGCTCGTCGACACCCTCAACGCCACGCTCGGAACCGGCGGGCTGATCCTCACCTGCCGGACCACCGACTACCTTCTCCTTGCCGACCGGACCGACACTGTCCTCAGCAGCGCCGCGGTCATCGATCCTGAACCCCTGACTCCGACCGCGGCCGCCGACTACCTGGCCAGGACGCTGCGGCGCGCTCCCGGCCCGGACTGGCGGCACGTCCTCGATCACCTCTCGGCGCAGGGGACGGTCCCGGAAAGCCCGCTCGCCCAGGTCTGCTCGACACCGCTGGGCCTCTGGCTGGTCCGCGTCGTCTACCGGCCTCCGGCCAGTGAGGCTCCCGCCCCCTCCCCCAGCGTTCTGATCGACCCGGTCGTTCATCCCACGGCTGAAAAGCTGCACGATCACCTGTTCGAGCAGCTTGTTCCGGCCCTGGTCCGCGCCCGCCGACCCGCCGACGGTCCTCATGAGCTCTTCCGACCGCGGCGGTCCTACCGTGCCGATGATGTGACGCGCTGGCTGGCCTGGATCGCGCGCCATCTCAGCGAGCCGCGACTCGACGACGGCCAGCCACGCACCCGCGACCTGGCCTGGTGGAAGCTGGGCGACAGGATCCTTCCCAAGCGGGCTCTTCAGCTTCTGGCGGCGTCCGCGGCTGTGGCGGTCTCGAGCATCGCCGGGTTCTTGGCGGTGGGGCTCACATTTGGCATGGAAGCCGGGGTGGCTGCCGGCGTCCTCAACGCAATCGTGTGCATTCTCTCCGGGGTCTGGGACATCTCCGACTGGACTCACGGAGAGCTTCCAGAGTACGGCCGATCTCCCGTACGGGAAGGGCGTTCGCGTGGCCGCGTGAGCTTCGATTTCCTCCAGGGAGCCGGCGATACGCTGATCGCGATGACGGCTTACGGGTGCATATTCAGCGTGTTCTTCACCATCGTTCTGGCAGTGCCCTTCGGGGTCGCCTTCGGCTTGGCCTTCGGGCTCGAGACCGGCATCTGGGCGGCACTCTTGGGCGGCTCGGTGTTCGGATTTCTCCTCCCCTTCCTCCTGACACCAGTGTTTTTCTTGTCGCTTTTGGCGGAAAGGGTCGGATTTGACGCTCGGACGGCGTCCGCAGTCGGTGCCGCGCGGGTCAGCCGAAAGGTTTTGGTCCGATCCGTTATCCTGGGCTTTATCATCGCCGGAATCGAAGGCTTCGCTGTCGTCGGCATCTTCACCGGAACGGCCGGTGGACTGGCGTTCGGCGCGTCTCTCGGCTGCACGCTCGGCTGCGGGACGGCCCTCAGCTCATCCGGCGCCCGAATCTGGCTCACCTTCCGCCTGGCCGGAGCCGATCTCGGACGAAAAGGCGTGCTCCCCTGGAGGCTGATGAGCTTCCTAGAAGACGCCCACCGGCTTGGACTACTACGCGCAGTCGGGCCTATCTACCAGTTCCGGCACGCCGAGTTCCAAGACCACCTCGCGGATCGACCGGATCTCTAACGTTCCCGGCGCAGTGGTGCCGTTCCGTAGAACCAGGCATGCAAGCAGGACCGTACGCGACCAATGAACTGCGACCTCACGCCGGGTCGCGGATCGACTTTCAGCTAAGGAACAAGCTCGGCGGAAGCAATGACGTGGATGTGGTGTCGGGGCCACGGGTTGTGGCTACGGTCGTCGGTCTGACGGACGTGCGCTACTTCTGGCATGAGGAATCGGTTCCGGCTGACTTGGAAGTCACGCAGGTGTACGGGTGTCTGATCTGCCGGCGCCGTTGCACGTGTCGTCGCCCGCCACCGCAGCAACCTGCGTGAACCTCCGAACGAACCCGACGCTCCAGCCACCACCGCCGCACGGGAGGAGAACCCTGGAGCAGCGCGGACCCGCGCACGCTATGCCGACGTCCATGAGGCGATGCGCCGCGGTCTGGAGGAGCTACGCACTCGCGGCTATCGCGGCAGCATGCGCACCCTGCGCCGGGTCACCGCCTCCAGCGCCCAAGGTTCGCGAGGTCACCGGTTGGATCGTGCCCCCTCCCGACCAGCTCACCGACACCGACAGCGTGACACTGCAGAAGATCAGCGATCGGTGCCCGGAGATCGCCGCCACGGTCGAGCTCACCCGCCAGCTCGCCGAGATGCTGGTGAACCTGCGCGGCAAGGACCTGCGCCGCGACTGGGACGCCGTCAAAGCCTGGCTCACCCTTCCCTATAGCTCAGGGCCGTGGAAGGCAACGTCAACCGGATCAAGATGATCAGAAGACAGATGTACGGCCGCGCCCACCATGACCTGCTGCGCAAGCGCGTCCTGCTCACGGAATAGCGCGATCACGCAAAATGGGTCAGAGCCCATCAATTCCCTATCTACGGCCAAGTGGCGAGTGACGCTGGTGTTGGGCGCGAGAGCGGCCGGAAACAAGCCGGTCGGGGCCTGGGCGTGATGCCGGTGAGGGCGGTGGGCGGGGTGACAGGGCAGGTGGGGTCACAGGCCGGCGATGGCGGCGATGACGGTTCCGTCTTGGCTGGTGAGGCCGCCGGGGGCGAGGCAGTTGAGGGGGCTGGGCGGCAGGTAGGCCCAGGTGAAGACGGCGGTGTCGCCGTTGAATTCGCCGGAGGTGACGGTGCCGGTGCCGACGTACTGCTGGACGCCGGCGACGACGGTGGCCTCGGTCTCGGTGAAGGCGATGGTGGAGGTCTGGCCGTTGTTCCAGATGACGGGGTAGCGGTCGGGCCCGGCGGTGACGTTGGCGCAGGACAGTCCGGCGACGGGGAAGGAACCGGAGATGTGCCCGCTGGTCAGGGTGGGGTCGCTGGAGGTGCAGGAGGTGTAGGTGTCGGTCTCGGTGATGGTGACGGTCTGGGGGGTGAAGGTCAGGCCGGGGCTGTAGGCCAGGTGGCTGGTGCCGGTGCAGGTGAGGGAGCCGACGTCGGCGCCGGCGGCCTGGGCGGGGAGCAGGGCGGCCGGGGCGGCGGCCCCGAAGGTCAGGCCGATGGCCAGGGCCGCCAACCGGCTGCGGCGACTGGGGCGCCTTGCGGGCGGGGCCGATAACGAACTGTTCGATGACATGGGGTGTCTCCCTTTCCGGCCGGTGCACTGCCCGGCGGCCCCGGCTGGGCCAGCCCGACGCCGCAGAACACCGGAGGCTCGCCGCCCGCCCCCACGACGCCAGACCGCGCAAGGCGGAATCGAACCCCTCTTTTTCGGCCACCCTTCTGAGCGACGGGCCTTCAAGGCTCCAACCTCACCCGTCTTGATCACCTAATGAGATCATTTATGCACATTGGGTTACCGAAATCAGCTTCCCACGCTGGCGACCTGGTCCCAAGGAGCACAAGCGGCCGCCCCCGGCCAACTCCCTACTCTGGGCTTAACGGCAAGCACGTCTCGCGTCTGCCGTCCACCCCGGACGTCCTCCTCATCGAGACCCACAAAACCATCGTCACGCAGGCAGTCAGCTTTACACACGCAGCGCACCAAAAGGACAAATGGGCTGTTTGCACTCAGAAGTAGCTGCCTGGACGAGAAACGAGTCCTTGACGTTCAGCACGCTGGCGGCATCTGGACGTTTCTCCCCCGAACACCAGTGCACCTCCGCGCAGATGACCATCTCCGACCACTGTCCGCTCACCTTTCACAAGGCCATGCCCTGGGCTGCGCCGTCGGGGCGCTAGCCGGGGGACGACGAACCTTCGCCCCGCATATACCCGGCGTTGTTGGCAATCATCGGCAACCGTCCAGCAGTTCCGGATCCTTGTGGTGGACGCGAGTGCGCCACCAAGCCAACTCCAACCATCGGAGATCGACCAAAGACCCCCGAGCAGCAACGTTGGACGTCAGGCGCGTCCGCAGACAACAAGCCGTGCGGCCCCCTGTTTCCTGGGATGGTGTCGCTCACCGCCTCGGAGTTAATGTTTCTCTAGGTCGCGTCTCGCAAGCCAAGCGATCCGTTCGGACTTGCCGGAGAATGGGCGGCCATCGCCTTTTGACCGAGGAGCCCTTTCGCAGCAATCTCCCTGCCCGCCTGAGTACTCGCCGATCTGTCGATCATCCTGCTCCCCGCCCCCCTTGATCATTTTCTCATGCGTGAGAGCGCGAACTGACCGGATGCTGACATGACCCGAAGTGACACGACCGTGCACAGGTAGAATTTCCTCGACTCCAGGGGTGTGTGAAGCGCGCGAAATAACGACCAGGAGACCTGGATGACGCGTATTCACGTTGGAGTGCTGGGAACCACGGTTCTGAGCGTGGGCGGCCGACCTGTCGGCTTGGCTCCGCTCACCGTCAAGCTGCTCCTCAGGCTTGTCGCCGCGGATGGCGAGGCCATCCCGGCCATGCGGTTGTACAGGGAGGTCTGGGAGGAGCCGCGAGCCGCGGACACCGGGACGGCCGGGCGGCTCCACCGCACCGAGGTGCAGAAACGGATCCTCGAACTGCGCCGGGCGCTCGGACGAGACGAAGCCGCGCGGGTGCTGCTGACCGAACAGGTGCTGAACGGTCGCGGCACCGAGTCCGCCTACCGGCTGGTGCTCGCGGCCGGCCAGCTCGACTGCGCCGAGTTCGGCGAGCGGGTGAACCGCGCCGCGCACGCCGCGCCCGCCACGGCGGCGGCGCTGCTGACCGGGGCGCTGGAGTTGTGGCGCGGCAGGCCGCTGGCCGAAGCGGCCGGAGCGGGGTTCGCGGACGCCCTGGCCGAACGGCTGGCGGCGCAGTACGAGACCGCGCGCAGGGAGCTCGTACGCGTCCATCTGGAGCTCGGGCACCCGGACGCGGCCCTGCCGCTCGCGGAACGCCTGGCCGCCGAGCGTCCGGGCGACGGGGAGGTCGCCCGGACACTGCGGCTGATCCGGGAGCGACTGCGGGCGCGTCACGGGGACGAGGTCCTGCGCCGCGAGTTCACCGGTCTCCGGGTGACCGTCACCGTCAAGCGGGGCGACCTGTTCGCCGAGGACGACGCGAACCTCGTGGTCGGCTTCGGGGACACCTTCGACACCGACACCGCGGACGACGTGGTGATCAGCAGCGAGAGCGTGCAGGGCCAGTTGCTGCACCGCGTCTACGGGAGCGACCGGGAGTTGCTCGACAAGGAGCTGCGCAGGGCGCTGCGGCGGGTCGCCCCGGTGGGCCGGGAGAGCCCGAGGTTCAAGCCGAGAGGCAAGCGCCTGCGGTACCCGGTCGGCACGGTCGTGCCGCTGACCCTGTCGGGGCGCAGGGTCTTCGCCACCGTGCACTGCCGGCAGGGCCTCGACCTGGCCACCGTCTCCACCCCGGAGGACCTGCGGCTCTGCCTGGAGCGGCTGTGGGAGTCCGTCGACGTGCACGGGCTGCTCAAGCCGGTCGCGACACCGCTGCTCGGGGCCGGGCTGGCCCGGCTGCGCGAGCTGGGCCGCGAGCAGATCATGATCTTGATCATCGCCTCCTACCTGCGGGCGTGCCGGGTCCGCCCGGTGGCACCGGAGCTGCGGATCGTGCTGCGCCCCGACGACCTGGCCCGGATCCGCCTCACCGACGTCGCCCGCTTCGTCGAGGCGCTCGGCCATGACGGGCTGCCCGGGGAGAACGCGTGAGCGAGGTCCTGGACCAGCAGTTCGTCGTCCACCTCTACGCGCCCACCGACGGGCCCGGCTCCGGCGCCGCCTACCGGGCGCTGACCGGGATCTGGCGGGGCTGCCGCCTGCTGCTCCACATGACCGAACCGGTGCCCGGCACCGGGCTGCCGCACGTGCTGCCGGGCGATCCGGGCGCGCTGCCCCAGGACGGGGAGACGGCCGTCGCGGCGCAGGAGCGCCCGGGGGCCGACTGCCAGGCCGTGCTGCGCCGCCATCACGACCTGCTCAACCTGTCGGTGGCGCTCGCGCCTTCCGAGGCGCACGGGGACGAAACCTGGTGGCGGACGCTGGACGGGCAGTGGGAGGCGATCACCGCCGAGCACGCTCCGGCGCTGCTCGGCGAGGCCCGGCTGTTCCTCGCGCGGGTGGACGCGGAGGATCGCATCCGCACCGCCGCACCGTCCCTCTACCGGCGCCTCGGCTCCCTCCTGCCCGACACCGCCCATGACCCGGACGCCCCGGACCGGGGAATCCCGGCCGGGGACGGGCTGGCCCTGTGGGAGACCATGGCGCAGCCCGACGAGCGCCTCGTCCGGAGGTTCGTCCTCGCGATCGCCCCGGACGCCGACCCGGCCGCCAGCGCGTGGGTCTGGTCGCGCGGCGACACAGCGATCCCCCCGCTGGCCCGCTACCTGCTGCACGCCGCCAAGCTCCGCTACCAGCTCCGCGTCTGGCAGCGGGACGGCCAGGCCCGCCGGCTGAAGGCGGCTCTGGACACGCTGGGCGACGAACTCGTCCGGCTCGGCGCGGCCGAACCGGTTCTGGCGGAGCTGCTGCGGCTGCGCAGGCTCGACGCCCGGTTCCTGCTCGCCGACCTGCGGGAGATGCGCCGCTCCGTGGAGATCGCCGCCGCCAACCTCGGCCGCGCCTCAGGCCACCCGGCGCCGGGGCCCGCGACGACGCGCGGCCCGTTCGCCGACGACGCGGCCCTGGCGCACCGGTTCCTGGAGCGGCTGGACGACGAGACCGCCTACCTCACGATCTCGGCCGACCGTGCCGAGATCGTCGTCGACCTCGACCAGGCCGGGCGGACGCCGCCCGGGCGTCCCGCCGAGCCCGTGCCCGCTACGGAGCCAACGCCGCCGCCGGTCCGCGACCGGACGCGCGACGTCTTCGTCGTCCACGGCCGGGACGAAGCCGCCCGCGTGGCCGTCTTCGAGCTCCTGCGGGCGCTCGGGCTGCGCCCGCTGGAGTGGGAGGACCTGGTCGCCATGACCGGAAAGCCCTCCCCGTTCCTCGGCGAGGTCATCGCGCACGCGATGCCGCTCGCCCAGGCCGTCGTGGTGCTGATGACCCCCGAGGACGTCGTGCGCCTCCACCCCGACCTCCGCGATCCGCACGACGACGGCGCCGAGAACGGCCCGGTCATGCAGGCCAGGCCGAACGTGCTGCTGGAACTCGGCATGGCCCTCGCCGTGCACCCGGACCGGACGCTGATCCTCCTCGCCGGGGACCAGCGCCCGGTCACCGACGTCGGCGGCCGCAACTACGTGCGGATCCGGCGCGACTCCGGCTTCCGCGAGAAGATCGCCAACCGGCTGCGGCTGGCGGGCTGCCCCATCGCCCCGGCCGGGCCGGGCTGGCGGTCGGCGGGCGACTTCTCCGCGCTGGAGGCGCTGCGGCGCGTCCCCCGCGGGGACGGCCCCGCCTGAACCCGGCCGGGACGGCGGTCGATCAGGGCGCCGTGGGGACCGCGTCCGCGCCGACGCGCTCCACCGACACCACCCGGGGCGGCTCCGCCGGGGCCTTGCCGACCTCGGCCCTGGCCTGCGTGATGGCGACGATCTCGGCGAGCAGGTCCTCGGTGCGCAGCACCCGGTCGGCACCCGTCCGGCAGACCGCGCGGGTCGCCGCCGACGTCACCGCGTTGACCATGTCGCCGCCGCTCAGCCCGTCCGAGGACGCGGCCAGGGCGGCGACATCGAGCGGTTCGGCGCGCGGCACCTCGGCCGGGACGAGCGAGGCCCACAGCCGGCGGCGGGTCGGGTCGTCGGGAAGCTCGAAGCGGACGTGCACCAGGATCCGGCGGACGAACGCCGCGTCGTAGTTGCGGGGGAAGTTGGTGGTGAACACGACCAGCCCGGCGAAGTCGTCAAGCTGCGACAGCATGACCGCGCGGGACACGTTCACGCTGTGGTCGGAACTCTGCGTGACGTTGCTGAGGCGGCTGCCGAGGATGGAGTCCGCCTCGTTGAAGACCAGCACGGCCTGCTGCCGATCGGCCTCGCGGAAGCACGCCACGATGTTCTTCGGGGTGTCCCCCACGTACTTGGACTCGATCTCGGCGTAGTTCACGTCGATGAGCGGGCTACCGCGGCGCGCCGCGATCGCCTCGGCGGCCAGGGACTTGCCGGTCCCCGACGGCCCGTAGAAGTTGAGCGCGGCGCCCGACCGGTAGGGGTCGATCTTCCGCAGGTTCCACTCCCGGTACAGGACGTCGTGGTGGTCGGCCTGGGCCATGGCCAGCTCGATCCGGTCCCGTACCGACTCCGGGACCACCAGGTCGTCCATCGAACGTCGCGGCTTGCGGGCGGCGAACGACGACGGCTGCTGCTGCGGCTGCTGCTCGTCCGCGTCCGCGGGCTGCGGGCCGGGCGCCGTCCGGTGGCCCACGGGTACCTCGGTCCAGTTGCGCATTGCGGCTCCTAAAGGTCCTGAAGGAAGTCGATGTTCACCTGATCGTGCTGTTCGAGCAGCGCCCTGACCTGCGGGTCGTCGATCTGGTCGAGGGTGAGCGTCTCCTCGGAGACGGTCTCGGGGACGGCGGCCGTCCGGACGACGACGCGGCGGCGGATCCCGACGGCGACCCGGTCCAGGACGATCACCGCTTCCAGCAGGGCGCCCTTGTCCAGGTTGCGAGCGCGCAGCCAGTTCATGACCTCCGTCCGGACGGTGTCCCAGAACGCGACAGCCGCCCCGGCCCCGAGCGCGGCCGCCACGAGACCGACCACGAGCCAGATCACGCGGCTGCCCGCCAGCTGCGCAGAGCCGGGGACGCCCCGTTCCGGAGCAGGTCGGCGCGGACGCCCTGCGGCACGTCCTCCCACGGCAGCGACAGCCGCGCGGTGGACCGCGCGCCGCCCTCGTCGTCGACGACCACGGTGGCGGCGACCGCGCCGTCCGCGCCGCTCTCGAAGGCCAGGTCGACCGCGCCGATCGCGCGGTCGATGCGCTCCCGCAGCACCGAGTCGCCGTTCTCGGCCAGTGCGGCGTGCAGCGCCTCGGCGGTGACTCCGAAGCGGTCGGTCCACTCGCTCTCGTACGCCTGGGCGACCACCCGGCCGAGCTCGTCGACGCGCGGCCGCGCGACCCACCGGCGGCGGGCCCACCACAGCGCCGCCGCTCCGACGAGAGCGGCACAGAGAAGGATCTTCAAGTCGTCGTCCTCCGTCCAGGACATCAGAGGGCCTCGCTCAGCAACTGGTCGCGGGTCTTGGTGACGTCGAACTCGCTGTCGTGCAGCCCGTTCGACAGGGCCTGGGCACGGACCTCCTTCGGCAGCTCCTCCCAGGCGAGCCTCTGCTCGGTGACGACCCTGACCACCGGCTTCTCGCCCTGCTCCAGCGTGCGGAGGTAGGAGGTGATCCGGACGGCCCATTCGTCGTTGACCGTCTCGACGAACTTGGCCGTCTCGTGCAGCAGCACCTTGCGCAACCGCCGCCAGGCGTCGCGGACCAGGCGCCGCATGTCGACGGCGATCCCGTCGAGGTTCTGGAAGGCGAGCCGGACGGCCTCGGCGAGCTCGGGGATGTTGCGGTCGACCCACGGCAGCAGGTGCTCGCGCGTCCAGCCCATGATCTCCGGCCAGAAGTACACCGCGACCGCGGCGACCGCCGTCCCCAGCAGGGGGACGAGAATCAGGACGAGTGGCATGTGGCGTCCTCCTCAGGTTCGCGGCTTGGCCGGGTAGAGCTGGTAGCGGACGGTCCGGGCGTCGCCGGTCAGGATCCGCTCGCGGGACCGGTCCGGCAGGTCCTCCCAGCCGAACTCCTGGGTGACCTTCCGGGAGACCGGGGCGCCGTCGCGCGCCCGGTAGACGATCTCCGCGCTGCGGCGGCACCGGCGGCCCCGCGGCACCTGGTAGGTCACGGTGATCCACACCAGGCCGGAGCGCAGCAGCGCGAGCTGGGCGGCGTCGGGTGCGGGCTGGCCGGCGACGAGCAGGCGAGCCGACGAGTCGTCGCACAGCTCCGCCAGCGCCCGGAACGCCTCCGGGACGGACATGCCGAAGACCTCCGCGACCTGCCCGGCGAGGGCGTCGTAGACGACGGCCACCTCCGCCATGTCGCCTTCGGCGAGCTCCTTCTGCGCCTCGCTCAGCACACGGCCCAGCAGGTCGAGTCCGTAGGCGATCGCAAGGTCCGGACGGCGGTCGGCGTCGAGGCTCTCCCGCGCCTGTTGGAGGTAGCCCTTGGCCGTGTTGATGAGCGGGCTCAGCGGTGATTCCTTCATAGGACGATCGGAGCATCGCGGCCGCTTCCCGCGCAGGCCCCCCGGTGCTTCCGGAGTGCTTCCGATCAGGCGCCGTGGTGGACGTGCGCCGCCCACAGCCCCGGGGCCCGCGGGTAGTCGTCGCGTACCGCCCTGACCGCGTGGTGCAGCGCGTGCGGGACCCGCTCGGGGTCGAGCCGCCCGTCCTGGACCGACCCGCCGTACACCGCGGCGGCGATCCGGGCGGCGATCCGGTCGCTGACGCTCCACAGCGTCCCCACCACCTGCGGGTATCCGGCGAGTTGGAACCCGGCGGCGAGGTGGACGGCCTCGTCCGCCAGCCCGACCCGCGTCCCGGCGGTCTCGCACGCCGACAGGTAGGCGAACCGGGCGGCGCCGAGGTCGAGCCGGGCGATCGAGGCCAGGGTGAGCGGCGCCCCCTCGGCGAGCACGATGCCGCTCGACATCGGCGACCCGAGGTCGGTGCGGGCGTGGCAGGCGAAGTGCGCGACCTCGAAGCGCGGAAGCGCCGCCAGCAACTCGTCCCTGACCGCGTCGCCGCCGCCGAGGACCCGGGCGCCGGGGAGCAGCCCGGCGACGGCGGCCGTCTCCCGCCGCACCCCCGGCAGCGGCGGCTGCCCCGCCGCCTCCGGCACGGCCACGACCAGCGCCCGTCCAGCGGCGGGCTCGGCGGTCCGGCGCGAGCGCGCGTGGACGAGCGAACGGACCGTCGGCGTGTACGAGGAGACCACCCGGTCCAGCACGCTGGCGCCGCCGCCGTCGAGGTGCCGTCCGGCGGCGTGCAGGGGCAGCAGGGAGAGCGGCCCCACCGGCGTCCACCACAGCCGCGTTCCCGGCGCGGGGGCGACGGCGTCGAGCACGGGCTCGGCGATCGTGTCCCACAGCCAGGCGAGCAGGTCCAGCAGGTGCTCCTGCGGGACGTCGCCCCCGCGGAGGTAGCTGGCCCAGGCGTCGGCCTGGGCGCCGTCGAGCCCCGGCAGCGGAACGGAACGGACCCCCGCGCGGTCGAGGATCAGCGCGTCCGCCCGGGCGGCGGAACAGGTCACGATGACGACGGGTTCGTCCGTCATCCCCGCGCGGAGATCCGCCAGCCTCGGCCGGCCGAGGAAGCCCTCCAGCCCCGGCACCCGGCGGATGCGGGCCAGCAGGTCGTCCCAGCGGTCGGCGTCCGCGCGCCGGGTCTCGGCCGCGGCGAGCACCGCGGCGTGCTCGCGCCCGGCGGCCGCCGGCTCGGCGAGCCGGTCGCGCAGCAGGGCCATCTCCCCGGCCAGGTCGGGACGGATCCTCGCCAGGTCGCGTCCCCTGGAGCCGATGGCCTCGGCGAGCAGGACGCCGCGCGCCTGCTCCAGCAGTTCGACCGCGCGCTCCGGACGGCCCGCCGCGAGCGCCGCCGCGGCCGACTCGGCCGCCAGGCCGTGGTGGCGTTCGAGGCCCCGCTCGCGAGCCCCGCGGACGAGGGAGCGCGGCGCGATCCGGGGCAGCAGGTCGATCGACCGCTCCAGCGCGCCCAGCGCCGCCGCCGGACGTCCCGCCCTGGTGTGCGCGAGCGCCAGGGCCCGGCCGCAAGCGACCCGGTCGTACGGTTGCGCCCCCTCGGCGGCCAGGCCGCCGGCGAGCACGTCCGCGACCTCGGGAAGGGGGGTGCTACCGGCCAGTTCGTGCGCACGGAGCAGGATCGTTCCAAGCACCAGCGCCACGGAGGGCCACCACCGGTGGCCCTCCGGAATCACCCCGACCGCCTCTCTCGCGTGCTCGACCGCCTCGGCGATCGCCTTCTCCTCGCCGGGCGACCAGGTCGTCTTCTGCAGCGCCCAGGCGAGGGTGGCCAGCATGCGCCCGCGCTCCTCGCCGGTCGTGCCGACGAGGGCGCGACGGGCCGCGTCGACGTTCTCCCTGCGCTCAGCCGGGTTCCAGGCGACCGTGTCGTCCTGGACGCCCAGGGCCGCGGCCAGCGTGTCGAGGAAAATGGCGCGCCGGGGGCCGTCGCCCGCCAGCCGCACGGCCTCCCGCGCTCTCTCGATCGCCTCCTGGCGGGCACCGGGCTCGTGAAGCACCTCATGGCGCGCACGCAGGACGATGCTGAGATTGTTCAGCAGCGGCGCGTAGGACGGGCTCTCCGGGGCGGTGTCCGCGAGGGCGTTCCGGACCGCGTCCAGCGCGTCGTCGAGCAGCTCCGCCTCCCCCGTGTGATCGAAGAGCATCAGCAGGGTCTCGCTGAGCGCGGAGCGGCATCCCGCGCGGTCCGGGTGGCCGTGCGGCAGCGCGTCCAGGGCCTTGCCGGTGACGTCCACCGCCTCTCGCAGCAGCGCCGTCTCCGCGGTGAGACGGAACAGCCCTCTGAGATGCATGGCGAGATTGCGCCTGTGGCCCGGCAGGTCGTGATGGGTCGGCGGAGTGGCGGCGACCGCCGCGCGCGCTAGCTCTACGGCCTCGCTCCGCGCCGCGCGATCGCCGGTGTGATCCGCCAGCGACGACACGGCGTTCGCCGTGATGTTGAGATAGGCGGACCGGTGAGGATCGCGGGGGTCACTGCCGGCGAGCCCCTCCCTGGCCCAGGCCACCGCACGGCGCAGGTCGTCCGGACGGCCCCGGCGCTGGTACCGCGCCATGTGGTGCGCCGCCAGGCTGATCAGGTACATGGGCTTGCCAGGCGCAGCCTCCGCAGCCTCGCGGCCCACAGCGCACGCCTCGTCAAGCGCGGACTCGTCGCCCGTCCGATCGTGGAGGCCGCGCAGCCTGGTCCCCAGGTTGTGCAGGTACGCCGCGCGGCGGGGATCACCGGGCGGGCAGGCGGCCACGGCCTCGCGCTCCAGGCGGACCGCCTCGCGCAGCGCGGCGGCGTCACCGGTGAGCTGGTAGCGCCGGTGCAGGTGGGAGGCGAGATGCCCCAACATGACCGGCCGCCGCGGATCACCGTCCGGCAGGGCGGCGAGAGCGGCGAAGCCGTTGTCCACCGCCAGGTCGAGCGCTCGCGGCTCCTGCGTCCTTTCGAACTCCAGACGCCACCGAAAGCTCTCGCCGTGCACGGTGGACGCGTGCTCCGGCGGCCCCTGGCGGCTCACCGCCGCTCCGGGCCCGGCCCCCCGGACAACCTGTGCACGAGATGGTTGAGGCGCTCCCGAACCGGCGGAGGCGGGGGGACCACCGGAGTGGCGCCGATCCTGGTGATCCGGACGGGACCGCGCAGTTCGAGGTCGGCGACCGCCTGCCGCACCGCCGCGAGATCGTCCGACTCCGCGGCCTCCGCGAGAGCGTCCAGGACTTGAGCGGCGCCGTCCCAGCGCGTCGCCGCCAACTCCCATTCGAAAATCTCCCGCACAATGGCGAGCGCCTCGGCGAAGACCTCATCCCGACCTTGATTATCCGCTAATCCCATAAACGCGAGCTTAACCTCGGAGCGGACGGCAGAGCCGCCCGTGCGCTGGAGAAACCCGCACCGGAAGCCGAATAACCACGGCGACGCCCGCGAAGAAATGGGCGTGTGACTTCGAACCGGTGAGCGACTTCTGACGGCCAGGCGCGGCAGAGCGGCACCTGTCCATGCCTGCGCTGATGAAACGGGGTGGGCGATACTGGGTTCGAACCAGTGGCCTCTTCGGTGTGAACGAAGCGCTCTCCCACTGAGCTAATCGCCCCGGTGGCCGAAACTCTAGCGCATGTCGGGGGTTGCGCGTGCATCCGTTGGGGCGGGGGTCAGGTCCAGAAGGTGGGGTCCTCGATGTTCCAGGGGACGACGAAGCCGTAGATGGCCAGGTAGGCGGCGACGGCCGCGGCGGCCAGGACGGCGGTGGTCGTGCCGAGGATCAGGTTGCGGCGGCGTTTGCGGGGGTCGAACGCCTTCTCCTTGGCGCGGTCGGCGGCGGTCTTGGCGCGGTGGAGGGCGCGCTGGGCCCAGGCGAACTCGGTGGCGAGGATCGCGAGGCCGATGACGATGCCGAGGAGGCCGGGGCCGGGGGTGACCATCATGACGAGGCCGCCGACGAGGACGGTGGCGCCCACGGCGAAGACGCCGGCGCGCCAGGCCGTGTTCAGGAGGGGGTTGCGGCGGAGGCGGGCGCGGAAACGGTGGAACCGCCGCTCCTCGGCCGGTTGGGCTTCCTTTTTGTCGCTGATTGCCACGGCTTTACTTTAAGCCAGGGAGTTGAAGTCGAAAACCGTGAAGATCCTGTGACGGGGGTCGCGAGGGGCGTCTTTGTGCAGGTCAAAGGCGGTGAGATGGGTCACAAGGCCCCAGGACGCCGGAATGTTCGGCCGCGCTCAGGCAGTTAGGCGTCATAGATCGCGGGGATGTCCGTGGGTGGGAGCACCGGGGGCACTCCCCGCCAGGGGACCGACGTCAGAGGGAATGGCCATGGACAGCAGTACCACAGTCTCAGCGGAGCTGGGCCTTCGTCTCGTCGTCCCCGACCGCACGACCGTCCCTCTGCTCGCCGGGATGGAGTACGCGGCCGACGACCCGTACGCGATCCGTATGGCCTTCTACGTGGGCGACGACGAGCCGGTGGAGTGGATCTTCGCTAGGGAGCTGCTGACGGTCGGCATCGTGCGCAAGGTCGGGGACGGGGACGTGGAGGTCTGGCCGGGCTCCGACGACGGCACGCTCAACATCGCGCTGTCGTCCCCGTTCGGGGACGCGCTGTTCGAGGTGCCGCTGTCGCCGCTCGCCGACTTCCTGCACCGCACCTACCAGGCCGTCCCGGCCGGTGAGGAGAGCGAGTTCATCGACATCGACGCCGAGCTTGAGAACCTGCTCTGGCCGTCCTAGCCGGACAGGCGGGCGATGTGGCGCATCTTGTTCATCGCGTCCAGGGCGGCGACCTTGTACGACTCGGCCAGTGTGGGGTAGTTGAAGACGGCGTTGACCAGGTAGTCGACCGTCCCGCCGCAGCCCATGACGGTCTGGCCGATGTGGACGAGTTCGGTGGCCCCCGTGCCGAACACGTGGACGCCGAGGAGCCGGTGGTCCTCCGGTGAGACGAGGAGTTTCAGCATCCCGTAGGAGTCGCCGATGATCTGCCCGCGGGCGAGCTCCCGGTAGCGGGACACGCCGACCTCGAAGGGGATCTTGGCTTCGGTGAGGGCGTCCTCGGTGCGGCCGACGAAGCTGATCTCGGGGATCGTGTAGATGCCGATGGGCTGGGTCTCGTGGATCTCCGCCACGGGCTCGTCGCAGGCGTGGTGGGCCGCGAGGCGGCCCTGCTCCATGGACGTGGCGGCGAGGGACGGGAAGCCGATCACGTCCCCGACCGCGTAGATGTGCGGGACCTCGGTGCGGTAGTTCTCGTCGACCTTGATCCGGCCGCGCTTGTCGGCGGTGAGCCCGGCGGCGTCGAGGCCGAGGTCCTCGGTCATGCCGTGGCGTCCCGCCGAGTACATGACGGTGTCGGCGGGGATGCGCTTGCCGCTCTCCAGGACGGTGATCGCGCCGCTCTCCATGCGCTCGACGGACGCGACCGTCTCCCGGAACCGGAACGTGACGGCGAGGTCGCGCAGGTGGTACTTGAGCGCCTCGACGATCTCCAGGTCGCAGAAGTCCAGCATGCGCTCGCGGCGCTCGACGACGGTGACCTTGGTGCCGAGGGCGGCGAACATCGAGGCGTACTCGATGCCGATCACGCCCGCGCCGACGACGACCATGGTCTCCGGGATGCGGTCCATGTGGATGATGCCGTCGGAGTCGATGATCGTCCGGTCGTCGAACGCGACGGTCTCCGGACGGGCCGGGCGCGTCCCGGTGGCGATCACGACCCGGTCGGCGCCGACCTTCTGCTCCCGGTCGCCGTTCCCGCTGATCCCGACCGTGTCGGGCGACAGGAACCGGCCCCGGCCGGGCAGGACCGTCACGCGGTTGCGGGCGAGCTGGCTGCGGATGACGTCCGTCTCGCGGCCGATGACGTGCTGCGTCCGCATGCCGAGGTCGGCGACCGTGATGTCGTCCTTGACCCGGTAGCTCTGGCCGTAGAGCTCGCGCTGGTTGAGGCCGGTCAGGTAGAGGACGGCCTCGCGCAGCGTCTTGGACGGAATCGTCCCGGTGTTGATGCAGACGCCGCCGATCATGTCGCGACGGTCCACGATGCCGACCCTGCGGCCCAGCTTGGCGGCGGCGATGGCGGCGCGCTGCCCGCCGGGGCCCGAACCGAGGACGAGGAGATCGAAGTCGTTCACGCCCCCAGTCTGACGGTCCGCGGGCGTCCGGTTAAAGGATTCTCGTCATGATCTGCCCAGATCATCCGGCCGGTGCGCCGGAGACCAGCCCGGCGGCGAGGGCGTCCAGGCCGTCCTTGATGCGGTCGAGCGGCATCCCGCGGGTGCGGCGCTGGTGGAGGAACAGGTTCGCGGCGAGGGGCGCGAGGAGCGCGTCGGCCAGGTAGGCGGCGTCGGCGCCCGGCCGGAGATCGCCGACGAGCAGGGCGAGGTGCCGGTGGTAGAGGCCGTACGAGCCGTCCCTGAACCGGGCGTCGGCGGGGTCGGACTCGGCCGTCAGCAGCAGGTCGGCCTGGGCCTCGGTGCGGTCGGCCAGGGCGTGCAGGAACGCGCGCAGGCGGTCGCCGGGGGGCGCGCCGGGCCCGAGCGGCGGCGGCCCCTGGATGAACGCGGTCTGGAACTCGCGCTCGCGCTCGTCGAGCACGGCGTAGACGAGCCGGGCGCGGTCGCCGAACCGGCGGTAGACCGTGCCGACGCCGACCCCGGCGGCGCGGGCGACCTCGTCCATGGACACGGCCTCCGGGCCGCGGGTGGCGATCAGCTCGGCGGCGGCGCGGAGGATGCGGCGCCGGTTGAGCGCCGCGTCGGCGCGCTCGGCTGGCGGGCTTCCGACGACCGGCAGGTTCCGCATCCCGTCCCCCTCTCGGTTCGGCTGGCAGCGTAGCGGAGTTGTATCCGGAGAATTCTCCAGTTAACCTCGCTAAGCGGAAACTTTTCCAATTACACCCCGGAGGACGGGATGGCTGCAAACCTTGAAGGACGGTCGGCGCTGGTCACGGGCGGCGGACGCGGCATCGGCGCCGCGATCGCGCTGCGCCTCGCCCGCGACGGCGCCGACGTCGCGGTGACCTATGTGCGGGCCCCGGAGCGCGCCGCGGAGGTCGTCCGCGGCATCAAGGCGGCGGGCCGGCGGGGGCTGGCGATCGCCGCCGACGCGGCCGACCCGGCGGCCGTGACCGCCGCCGTCGACCGGACGGCGGCGGATTTCGGACGCCTCGACATTCTGGTCAACAACGCTGGGATCGCCCCGTACGGACCGTTTGAGGACGTCTCGGCCGACGAGCTGAACCTGACGATCGACATCCACGTCCGGGCGGCGTTCGTGGCGGCGCAGGCGGCGTCCCGCCATCTCGGGCAGGGCGGCCGGATCGTCAACATCGGCAGCAGCATGGCCGAGCGCGTTCCCTACCCGGGCTGGACGCTGTACGCGATGAGCAAGTCCGCGCTGACCGGCCTGACGCGGGGCCTGGCACGCGACCTCGGGCCGCGCGGGATCACCGCGAACGTCGTCCAGCCGGGCTCGACCGACACCGAGATGAACCCGGCCGACTCGCCGGACGCCGAGTTCGAGCGCGGGTTCAGCGCGCTCGGCCGCTACGGTCGCGCGGAGGAGATCGCCGCGATGGTCGCGCACCTGGCCGGGCCGGGCGGCGACTACGTCACCGGCGCGGCGATTTCAGTCGATGGGGGGTACGCGGCCTGATGGCGTGGATTTTCTTGCTCGTCGCCTCGCTGATGGAGCTGGTGTGGGCGACGGCGTTGAAGCAGTCGGACGGGCTGACGAAGCTCTGGCCGACGGTGATCGGGCTGGGCGTGGCGGTGCTCAGCGTCGCCGTGCTGTCGCTGTCGCTGCGGCAGCTCCCGGTCGGGACGGCGTACGCGGTGTTCGTCGGCCTCGGCGCGATCGGCGTCGCCGTCGCCGGGATGGTCGCGTTCAGCGAGAGCACGTCGCCCGCCCGGCTCGTGTTCCTCGGGCTGATCGTGGCGGGGGTGGTCGGCCTGCAACTCGTGGAGGGCTCTTAACGCCCGCGCACACGGGGCAGAGTGGAGGCATGGCAAGCGAGATGCTGGGGATCGACATCGGCGGGTCCGGGATCAAGGGGGCTCCCGTGGACCTGTCGGACGGTTCGTTCACCCGAGACCGGTTCCGCGCGGCGACGCCGCATCCGTCCAGGCCGGAGGCGGTCGTCCGGGTCGTCGCCGAGATCGTGAAGCACTTCGGCTGGGAAGGGCCGGTCGGCGTCACCTATCCGGGCGTGGTGATCGACGGGGTGGCACTGTCGGCGGCGAACGTGTCCAGGCACTGGATCGGGGTGGACGCCGCCGCCCTGATCGCGGAGGCCACCGGGTGCGCGGCGACCGTCCTCAACGACGCCGACGCGGCCGGGATCGCGGAGATGCGGCTCGGTGCCGGACGCGGCCGGGGCGGCACCGTCGCGGTCCTCACACTCGGGACGGGCATCGGCAGCGCGGTGTTCACCGAGGGCGTCCTCGTCCCGAACACCGAGTTCGGCCACATCCAGATCGACGGGCGGGACGCGGAGCATCGCGCGTCCGCGAAGGCCCGCGAGGACGAGGGCCTCGGCTGGGAGAAGTGGGCCAAGCGGCTGAGCGTGTACCTGGGCACGCTGGAGGCGCTGATCTCCCCGTCGCTGTTCGTCCTGGGCGGCGGGGTGAGCCGGAAGGCGGAGCGGTTCGTCCCGCTGATCCAGGGGGTGCGGGCGGAGATCGTCCCGGCGCGGCTGGTGAACAACGCGGGCATCGTCGGCGCGGCCATGGCCGCCTCCGCGGCGCACTCCCCCGGCCGCGCCGCCGGTCAGGTCACCGCCTGAGCCGGACGGTCGCGATCTCCCATGGGCGGAGCGCCAGCGCGGCCGTCCCGTCGTGGACGTCCAGCGGCAGGACGGGCCGTCCGCGCAGGTCGACCCGGTCGGCCCGGGTGAACGCGCCGCGCAGCACGGCGGTGACCGGCTCGTCCCGCTGGGCGGTGAGCCGGGCCTCGATCCAGCCGCCGCGGGCGCGCAGCGAGGTCATGACGACGCCGTCGCCGGTGATCGCGAGGCCCTCGCGGGACGGCGTCGCGGGCGCGTCGGCGGCCCCGTACCCGGCGGCGGTGAGCAGGTCGTGGCGGAACTCGTCGGCGGCCCGCAGGACGTCCGGCCCCGGCCGCTCGCCGCAGGGCATGACGGCGAAGGAGACCGCGCGCTCGCCCCGGCACTGGGCGGCCGGGGTGGGGAGTTGCGGCCCGGCGGGCTGGTCGCGGTAGGCGTTGCGGTCCCGCGACAGGTAGCCGACCGAGCGGAGGAGGGTGAGCGCCAGTTCCCGTCCGCCGTCGGTGACCTCGTACTCGGTGACGTGCTCCAGCAGCACGGCGAGCCCGCCCGCCGCCACGAACCCGGACGCGGGGAACGTGGGCACCGGACGCTCCCCGAACCCGCCCTCCGCCGTCAGCCCCCGCTCGGTGATCGCGAACTGGCCCTCGGCGAACGACGACCCGGCCAGGCCCGGCAGCGGCAGGTGCAGCCGGACGCGGTGGTCGTCGCAGCGGTTGTCGAACGTGACGGACAGCCGCAGGAACGGCTCGCCCGCGCGCAGCTCCGCCCGCATGGTGACGGTCACGTCCTCCTCCGCCTCGGACCTGGCGTCGCGGTCGAGGTCCCCGGAGGCGGGCCACCGGTACGTCCGGACGATGTCGTACGCGGCGATCAAGGGGCCCGTCCAGACGGGCTCGACGCGGACGGTCAGCGGTTCGGAGACGAGCCGGTCGGCGGCGGGCGGCGCGTGGTTGTAGGTGTCGCCGAGGTCGCCGCCGTCCACGACGCGGCCGACGCCTTCGGCCGCCC
Source organism: Actinomadura syzygii (assembly GCF_008085905.1). GTDB lineage: Bacteria > Actinomycetota > Actinomycetes > Streptosporangiales > Streptosporangiaceae > Spirillospora > Spirillospora syzygii. The sequence continues at coordinate 69,532 of NZ_VSFF01000015.1, forward strand.
AGCCGGACGGGGTCCGCAGCCCGAGGGTGCCGTCGTCGCGGATCTCGGCACGCAGGAGCCCGTTGTCCAGGACGTTCCCGGAGGCCGTCACCGGAACGACGTCCGGGACGGTGGCGGACGGCCCGCCGCGACGCAGCGAGGTCAGGCCCAGCGCGGGCACGTCGACCAGCGCGGCGACCGTCCGTCGCGGGTCGGCCAGGATGCGGACGCGCCATTCGCCGTCCGCGTCCCGCAGGGCGGAGCGCACGTCGCCGATGTCGAACGGCGTGTCGGCGCGGGACGTCACGTGGAAGGTCAGCGTCCGGTCGTCGCGGGACACCGACCAGTCGCGGACCTCCTGCCCGAACAGCACACGCCCGTACACGCGCTCCAGCACGATCGGCAGCGCGGACGCCGGGTGTACGGCGTCGTCCAGCACGGTGGGCGCGACCTCAAGCGTCTGCGCGGGCACCGGCTCACCGTCGCCGGTCACCAGGGGCTCATCGCCGCCGGGGACGTCCACGACGACCAGGCCCGTCCGGGCCGCCGGGGACGGGTTGAACACCGCATGCGCACCAAGCGGCACGAAGGCGGCCAGCTCGGCGGTCACGAGGTCGCAGACGGCGCGTCCGAGCTGCTCGGCCTCCGCCATGTGCGCGGCGACCTGCTCGGCGGTCTCGTCGCTGCCGCAGCCGGTGACGGAGTCGTGGCAGCTCGCCTCGACCAGCCGCCGCCAGGCCAGGTCGAGGAACCGCCGCGCGTCGCCCGTGTACCAGAGCGCGGTCAGCGGCTCGGCATACCGTTCGACGAGCCGCTCGGCCCGTCCCATCGACTGCTTCAGCCGGATACGGGCGGAGAGCACGCCGGGCAGGATGTTCGCGCGGGCGTGCGAGCGCAGCTCGCCCCGGACGCGGAGCAGCCCGTCCACGGACGGGTCCTCCCCCGCGAAGTATCCGGCGAGCGTGTCGAGGCGCATGTCGGTCCCGGCGTCCGCGACACGGTCGGCGAGGTCGGCGGCGGGCGCGGTGTGGTCGGCGCCGTACATGGCGAGCAGCGGCCCGCCGCGCGGATACCACCGGCCCATCGCCTCCGCGAACCCGGCGGCGCGCCCCGGCAGCAACGACGCGCCGTCGCCGAACTCCTCGAACATGGACGCGGCGTTCCCGTAGCCGCCCTCGGGGAGGTACTGGGTGCGGACGGCCGTCCCGTCCGGGGCCTCCCAGGCGAAAGCGTGCGAGCGGACCCGGTCCGGGACGCCGCGCCACACGCAAGCGTGCTCGATGCCCGCCAGCCGCAGGATCTGCGGCGTCTGGGCGCAGTGTCCGAACTGGTCGGGCAGGTAGCCGACCATCATCGAGCCGCCCAGTTCGTCCGCGCGGCGCGTGCCGAGCTCCAGGTTCCGGACGATGTTCTCCCCCGAGCACAGGAACTCGTCGTGCAGGATCTGCCAGGGCCCGACGGCGAGCCGCCCCTCCCTGACCAGCGCCGCCAACCGTTCCCGCCGCTCGGGACGGATCTCCAGGTAGTCGTCCACGGCGGCCATCTGCCCGTCGAGGGTGAAGCACCAGCGAGGGTCGGCCTCCATCCGGTCGAGGACGCCGTCGAGCAGCGACACCAGCCGCAGCCGGAACCGCTGGAACGGCAGGTACCACTCGCGGTCCCAGTGCGTGTGCGGGACGACGACGATCTCCGAAACGGGGTTCATCCGCACAGCGCGATCACCTCGTTCTCGTAGGTCTCCAGGCGGTGCATGCCCGGTCCGTCCGCCGCGACCCGGACGCGGTCGCCGCGCACCGCGACGCGCCGCCCGTCCGGCCGGATCAGGACGGTGCCGTCCGCGCCGACCGCGATCAGCTCGTCGTCGACGCGGAGCAGGACGGGCGCGTCCGGCCCGGCCGACACCGACGTGCGTCCGGCGGCGAGCGCGCCGAGCACGTCCCCGTCCTCGGCGAGGACCCAGGTGAGCGGGTCGCCGAGCGTCTTGTGCTGCGCCGGGTCGTGGAAGTCGCTGCCGCCGAGCGGGACGATCCCGTCCGGCCGCCACACGTCCGCCCAGGCGAGCGGCGCGCCCCAGCGGCGGTCCCACCAGGACGAGTGCCAGATCTCGGCGAACCGGGGCCGGGCGTCGGCGGGCAGCGGACGGCGCCACGCGCAGTCCCCGGACAGCGGATGGTTGATCGACATCACCCCGCCGCGCGCCTCGGCGAACGCCGCCCAGTCGGCGCTCGGCCGCCGGAAGTCGACCCAGCCGGTGTCGCCGAACACGTTGGCGTGCCCGAGGTCGGTCGTGACCTCCTGGCCGGGCACCAGGTGGATCCCGGCGTGGGCCCCGGCGGCGGGCAGCAGGGGATGGTGGCTGACGGTGTTGTGGTCGGTCACGGCGAGGAAGTCCAGCCCCCGCGACGCGGCGAGGCACGCCAGCTCGTGGACGGTCAGCGTCCCGTCGCTGTGGACGGTGTGCGAGTGCAGGTCACCTGCGAGCCAGCGCATGCCGCTCGGCGCGGGCAGATCCCGGCCGGGCGGACGTTCCGGCGCGGGCGGCGGGGTCTCCTCGGGCCGCCGCGCGGGCGACGTCGACGTGGTGACCGTGACCTCGTACGGGACGCCGTCCGGCAAGATCCGGTGAAGGCCGAGCCAGACGTGCCATGTACCGGGTTCCAGTTCCCCAGGCAGGTACCCGGGCGTCGCCCACTCGGGACCGATCGTGAACTGGGTGCGCGCTCCACCGGACCAGCCGCGGAACCCGTCCGGGCCTTGGCAGCCCAGGTCGATGACGCCTCCCTCAAAGGAAAGCTCGACCGTGATGGACGCCGTCCCGGCCGGGACGTCGAAAGGCAGTTCGCGGAGCCCTCGCTCCAGGCGGTCCTCCACGGTCCAGCGCCCTCGGTGCACCGTCGTCATGCATGTCCCCCGTCCTTGGTCAGCCCGTCTTCAGCAAGCGAGGCCACAGCCCGCTCCTCCCGTCCCGTCGCCCTTGCCGTCACCATTTCGCCGTCCCGGTAGAGGAGGAGGCGTCCGGGACGCGGCAGCGCCCACGCCTCCGCGCCGTGCACGACCTCCACCCCCTCCCCCACCACAACGGACAGCGGTTCTCCGTCCGTGGAACGCGCCCTCCGCGGGCTCCACTGCGTAATCCAAGTACTCGGGGCGTATCCCGCACACGACCGACTCGCCTTCGTCTATCTGGCCGCGCGCCTCGTCCGGGACGGGCAGCTCCGCGCCCGCGACGGCAACGCAACCGTCCCGGACCGTCCCGGACCGTCCCGGGCAGCAGGTTCATGGGCGTCGAGCCGATGAACGACGCGACGAACAGGTTCGCGAGCCGCCGGAACACCTCGACCGGCGTGCCGAGCCGGCGGACGCGCCCCGCCTCCATGACCGCGATCCGGTCGGCGAGCGCGAGCAGGGGCTCGTCGAGGAGCAGGATGCGCGGTTCGGCCACCAGCGCCCGCGCCAGCGCGACCCGTTGCTGCTGCCCGCCCGACAGCTCGCCGGGACGGCGTCCCTCCAGCCCGTCCAGGCCCAGCTCCCCGGCGGCGTCGGCGGCGCGGGCGTGCCGCTCCGCGCGGCGCCGCTTCTTGACCCGCAGCGGGTAGGCGATGTCGTCGCGGACGGTCATGTGCGGGAAGAGCGCGTAGTCCTGGAACACCATGCCGACGTCGCGCCGCCCCGGCGGGAGGCGGAGAAGACCATGCGGCGACCTCCTACAAGCGTCACCACATAACGTGCGCGAAGAAAGTGATCGCGTAAAGCCTCCGGGGAATGGCGAGTCGACGTCGAATTCCCCGCCCTGGTCAGGGGTCCGTCAGCTCGGCGGAACGGGCGGCGAACGCTTCCATCGCCTTCGCCGTGATCGGCCCCGGCGCGGTCGGGAGGAGCGTTCCGCCGACGGCCCGGATCGGCTGGACGTCCCGCGTCGTGGACGTCAGGAACGCCTCCTCCGCGCGGTACAGGTCGTCGAGCGCGACGTCCTCCTCCTCGCCGCCGCACCATTCCAGCGTCAGCGCGCGCGTCACCCCGGCCAGGCACCCGGACGCCAGCGGCGGCGTGACGAGCCGCCCGCCGAGCAGCACGAAGATGTTGCTGCCCGTGCCCTCGCACAGGTTCCCGACCGTGTTGCCGAAGATCGCCTCGCCGCCGCCGCGCTCGTGCGCGTACGCGAGGGCCAGCGCGTTCTCCGCGTAGGACGTCGTCTTCAGCCCGGACAGCGCGCCCCGCTCGTTGCGCGGCCACGGCACGACCGTCACGTCCGCGGTCGCGGGGAACGGGTCCTGCGGCCCGACGATGATCGACGCCGTCGGGCCCTCGTCGCCGCGGGCGGAGCCGAGCGGGCCCGGCCCGCTCGTGTAGGTGATGCGCACCCGCGCCAGCGGCCACTTCGGCGCCCCGGCGAGGACCTCCCGCACGCCCTGGGCGAGCGCGTCCCGGTCGGGCTCGGGCAGGCCGAGGCCCGCCGCGGACCGGGCCAGCCGGCGGAGGTGCCGGGTCAGCGCGAACGGCTCGCCGTGCGCCGCCTTCACCGTCTCGAAGATCCCGTCGCCGACCATCATGCCGTGGTCGAACACCGACACCACCGCGCGGTCAGGGTCGACGAGTTCCCCGTTCAGCCAGATCCTGGCCCGCTCCGTCACCGGAAGCCACCTCCAATAGCCGAGCCGCCTTCAGCTCGGTCTCGCGCCATTCGCGTCGCGGATCGGACTCCCACGTGATCCCCGCGCCGGTGCCGAACCGGAGCAGGCCGCCCTCCGCCCAGAAGCTCCGGATCCCCACCGCGAGGGCGCCGCGCCGGGAGTCCGCGTCCACCCAGCCGACGGCCCCACAGTACGGCCCTCTGGGAACGGGTTCGAGCTCTTCCAGCAGCCTCAGCGCGCTCGACTTCGGGGCGCCCGTCACCGAGCCGGGCGGGAACGTCGCGGCGATCAGCTCGGGCCATCCCGTCCCCTCCGCCTGCCGCGCCCGGACGGTCGACACCAGGTGCACGAGCCCCGGATGCTCCTCGACCGCGCAGAGGTCCGGGACCTCGACCGTCCCGACCTCGGCGACCCGTCCGAGGTCGTTCCGGACGAGGTCGACGATCATGACGTTCTCGGCCTGGTCCTTGGGCAGCAGGTCACCGGCCGTCTTCCCGGTCCCCTTTATCGGACGCGATTCGACCGTTCTTCCGTGCTTCGACAGATACAGCTCGGGCGACGCGCAGGCGATCTCCAGGCCGGGCGTCCTGAGCGTCATCGCATAGGGGGCCGGATTCCCCCGCGCGAGCCTCGCCCCGAGGCCCGCCATTTCCGCGTCCGGCGCCATTTCCGCGGACATCACGCGGCACAGGTTGGCCTGGTAGACGATGCCGTCCGCGATGGCGTCCCGGATCTTCTCGACGCCCGCGACGTACTGGGCCTCGTCCAGGGAACTGCTCCACTCGCCCGGCGCCGTCCACGAGCCGTCCGGGTGCTCGGCCCGGCGCACGTCGTCGAAACGGGCGCACGTGACCTTGCCCTCGTACGTCACCACGACCGCCCACCAGCCGCGCGAGTCCAGCGCGGACAGGTCACTGGTCACGTCCCGCAAGCCCGTCGCCAGCCGGCCATCCGCGTAGGCGAAGTTCACGCCAGCACGCACCCGAACGAGTCGGCGAGGCCGTTCAGGCCCGCGTCCGTGACGGTCAGCGCGCGTGGGGTCGTGCCGCGCTCGAACCAGGCCAGCTCGATCATCCGGGCGGTGAGCGCGGCGCCGAGCGCGCCGTTCAGGTGCGGGCGGCGCTCCGTCCAGTCGAGGCACTGCCAGGCGAACCGGCGCCGCGCGCGCCGCACGGCCGCGAGGTCGAGGCCGAGCGCCCCGAACCGCTCCTCGCCCTTCTCGGTCACCTCGAACGTCTCCCCGGCGCCGGGCTCGATGAGCCCGCCGTCGCGCAGCGCCGCGAACAGCGCCACCCCCGCCTCACCGGCCAGGTGGTCGTAGCAGGTGCGCGCCTCGTGCAACCGCCGGGCGTCCCGCGACTGCCGCAGGCTCCGCACCTCGACCCGCGGGCTGATGTGCGACAGCGCCTCGATCACCCGCGCGACCTCGTCTCCGCTCAGCCGGTAGTAGCGGTGCCGCCCTTGCGGGACGACCGTGACGAGGTCGCCGTCGAGCAGCTTCGCCAGATGCGCGCTCGCCGTCTGCGCGCTGACCCCGGCCGCCCGCGCCAGTTCGCCCGCCGCGAGCGGACGTCCGTCCAGGAGCGCGGTCAGCATCGCGGCCCGCGCCCGGTCCGCCAGCAGCGCCGCGACCGGCGCGAAGTCGGCGCTCACGGCATGGTCCGTACCCATGCCTCCGACCCTAGGCGACCCATGCTTCGACCGGCGTCGAAGCGTCCCGCGGCGATATCCGGTTTGGGGAACGGCCCGGGACGCGCTAAGGTTTCCCACGTCGCCGAGAGGCGCAAGCGGAAGTGGCTCAGGGGTAGAGCATCACCTTGCCAAGGTGAGGGTCGCGGGTTCAAATCCCGTCTTCCGCTCTGAGGGGCCCTTTCAGGCTATGACCCAGAAGGTCTCCTTCTGGTGGAGTGGCCGAGAGGCGAGGCAACGGCCTGCAAAGCCGTGTACACGGGTTCAAATCCCGTCTCCACCTCAACACCGTGCCTCCCCGGAGGCCACGGACCCGGGCGATTAGCTCAGTGGGAGAGCGCTACCTTGACACGGTAGAGGCCACTGGTTCAATCCCAGTATCGCCCACCCGATGCCGCTGACGGCCGGGCCGCTTCACAGTGACCCGGCCGCCTCCCCCCTCCGGCCAGGAAGCTAGAAGTCCTGGTTACGCCACACCGCCACGGCGTAGTCGGAACCGCTGAGCCAGCCGCAACTGGCGTACGAGCGGCTGGTCGCCCCCACCCACGGCCCCCAATGCCACTTGCCGTCCGCACACCTGAGGTGGACACGGTGCTCGACGCCATAGGTGCCGGGGGTACAGAAGGAGTATCCGCCGACTCCGGTCGTCTCCGCGGAGCACGTGTAGACGGGCGCCGACGCGGCCGCGCCTGCCGCCTGAGCCGCCATGACCGTGCCCGCCGCCATTCCCCCAAGGGAGAGCGACAGGACGGCCGTCCGGGTAAGGGCGTTTCGCATTCGGGTCCGCTTCATTTCTTTCCTCCTTTGTAGAGTTCCTGCGCATCAGCGCAGTCAACGCTCCGGCGCGGCCTGATCGATATGCCGCCAAGGAATGGTCGGCGCCTTACCTCCTCCCGCAGCGGGATTTTGTGGCGGCCACGCGGAATGAAGGTTCCACGAGGCGGTCGTGTGTGGGAAGATCGGAGCCTGTCCGAGCTTGTACGGAACACGGTTTCGGCTGGTCAGGTCAGGAGTGTCATGGGAGAACCCGTCAGCACGTCGACCACCGGCATCGCGTCCGGTCGACCGGATCCAAGTGACGCACGGACCGTTCCGCAATTTATGGAGCGACTCCGCTGCCTCAAAAGGTGGTCCGGAATGACCTATCGGCAGATCGAGCACCAAGCCGAGTGTTCCGGAGCGTTCCTGCCCCACAGCACCATTGCGGGAGCATTGTCCCGGAATCGCCTGCCTCGCCGGGAATTACTCGTCGACTTCGTTGGCGCATGCGGATGCCCTCCGGAAGAGGTGGCCAGGTGGGAGGCCGCGCACGCCGCATTGGCCGCGGGTCCGGCTCCCGAGTCCTTGTCAGGGCCGGTTCACAGCGAGCCCGCTACAGAAACGGCGCCCCCTCCGGCGCCACCACGGCCGTCGATCGTCCAGCCCGCCCCGGCGCCGAGGGGCTGGAGGCGGCGCGCGGGAGCCGGTCTGCTGGCGTTGGCCGTCCTGACCGGCGGCTTCCTCGTCGGTGAACCGGCGACGGGCGGCGGACATCGCGGGCCCCGACTGCTGACGCAGTGTCCCGAGCCGATGGAGCTGGGCATGCAAGGCCCGTGCGTCGAGGACTTACAAAGAGATCTGCGGCGGCACGGGCTCGACCTTCCCGCGGACGGCTGGTTCGGGCCCTACACCAAGATGCGCGTAATGGCCTTTCAGGCTCTTGAGGGATTGCCGCCGTCTTCCCGCGTCGATGCCGCCACCAAACGAGCGGCGCTCGACCTGCGAGAGGCACCGCTTCCGCGCCATACCCCTACTCAGATCGAGCACCGCATACGGGTGGTCTTCAGTGCCACGCCGGACCGGGCGGTCGCCCTCGCCCGGTGCCTGTCCAATCTCGACCCCTTACAGGTCATCCGGTACCGGTACCAACTGGCCAGATGGGGCCTGTTCCAATTCTCCGATTTCGAACTGCGTGAACTGGGCGCGACTCCGGCGACGGCCCTGGACGCCGAATGGAACATCCGGACGGCGCACGCGATCTGGAAACGCACGAGAAGTTTCCGCAACTGGAATTGCCTGGACGCCATCGACGACCCACGGTCCTGACCGGCGATCCTGGACCGGTTGGAAGGCTTTTCAGCGACGCGGAATGGCGACCGCGTTGTAGGAGACGTCGGGGGTCGGGCCGGTAGCGAAGAACCGGATGTTGGATAGATAGAGCCGGGAGCCGAAGGCGGCGATGGTCGTCGGCAGGTCGAAGCGGGGATCCGTTATCCGCTGAATGACGTGACCGTCGGTGCCCTCAGCGTTCAGTCGGAGGACCGCCACGGTGTTGAAGCGGTTCTGCACGGCGAACAACGTCCGGCCGTGGAGGAGTAGGCCGTCGCCTTCCGGCAGGGACTCGCCGTGCAAGTTCACGCGCCGGGTCGTGCCCGTTGCGGGGTCGACGCGGAACAGTCCCCCGGTGTTCGACTGCACGACGATCAGGCCCCGGCCGTCCGGTGTGGGGGTGATGCCGTTGGCGTTGAAGGCGGCGCTGTCCGGGCCGGTCCGATACACGAGGTCGCCGGTGAGCGGGATCCGGACGGCGGCGGTGGGCAGTTGTCCGTCGCGCAGCGGCAGTTTGTAGAGCACCGGGTTGGTGGAGTCGGTGAACCACGCCGCGCCCTGCGTGAGGATGACGTCGTTGACGAAGGCGGGGCCGGTCGCCAGCCGGTAGGTGGCCAGCGTCCGGCCGGTGCGGGTGTCCAGGACGCGGGCGTCGCCGCCCGTGCCGCCGGCCACGAAGAGCCGCCCGTGCCGGTCGGTCTTCAGCCCGAGCGCCTGCGTGCCGGGCCCGCGGCTGAGGAGCGCACCGTGTCCGGTGCGCAGGTCGGCGCGGTAGACCGAGCCGTCGGCCATGGAACCGACGTAGGCGAACGGGCCGGGTCCGGTCGCGATGCCCTCGGGCTGGAACCCGTTCGGCAACCGGATCGTGTCGGGATAGGCCGCCGCGTCGGGCCGCTGCCCGGCGGTGCGGCCGCCGGCGGCCGCTTCGACCGGCGCGCTCGTCGTGACGGCCAGTCCGAACGCCAGCACGGCGGCGGAGATCGTTCGAAGGCGCATGAGCTACCTCTCAACATTGAAATGTTTAGCGTTGAGGACGCTATGCCGAGTGCTAGCTTGATGTCAAACAGTTCAACGCTGAAAGGTGCGTGCCCGTGGAGCGTGACGCGGTCGACCTCGCCGTGGAGCAGTGGACTCGCGCGCGTCCCGACCTCGACCCGTCCCCCATGCGGGTCCTCGGCCGCCTCTCGCGGCTGACACGGCTCGCCGAGCGCGAACTCAAGGTCCTGTTCGGCGAGTTCGGCCTGGAGCGGGGCGAGTTCGACGTCCTCGCCACTCTCCGCCGCAGCGGCTCTCCCCACGGCCTGACGGCGGGAGATCTGGCCCGCTCGTCGATGGTCACCTCGGGCGCCGTCACCAACCGGCTCGACCGGCTCGTCGCCAAGGGTTACGTCACACGCGAGTTCGACCCCGCCAACCGGCGCACGGTCATCGTCGCCCTCACCCCCGCCGGCCGCGACCTCATCGACCGGGCCGTCGCCGCCCACCTCGACAACGAGCGCCGCGTCCTGGCGGCGCTCGACCAGGGCCAGCAGGACGACCTCGCCGCGGTCCTGCGCACCCTGCTGCTCAGCCTCGGCGACGAGGCGACCGACCCCCGCGCACCGGGCGACCTCTGAGTCCCGGGCGCGGCTCCCAGGACGGACCCGGGCTTCACTGGAGAGTGACAGGATAGTTACTTAGAGTTATCTCTCGCTACAGAGGGGCATGTGGGGATTCGTAACGTCGGAATGCTCACGGGGAGAGATCTCATGCAACGGCAGTACAAGATCGCCACCGTCCTGCTGGCCGGTGTCGTCGGGGCGGGCGTCGTCGCGCCGGTCGCGCAGGCGTCGTCTCCGCAGGCCACGTCCGGCCTGGTGGCGAGCCCGTTCGGCGGGGTCGTCAACGCCTATCCGAAGGGGCGGGTGATCAGCCGCCACCGCCTCGCGATCCGGGCGAAGCCGACCACGCGCTCGGCGATCCTCGGCCACCTGAACCCGGGCCAGATCGTCGACATCAAGTGCTGGTCGCGCGGCCAGAAGATCGGCAACACGCGCACCTGGTACCGGCTCGGGATCAGCACGCCCGAGTGGGTCTCGGGGCGCTACATCAAGATCATCAAGGGCCGGGTCACGCACTGCTGATCCGGCGGCGATCCTGGCCAGGGGCCCGGATCGCCGGTGCCGGCCGCGGGACGCGATCGCGTCCCGCGGCCGTACGGACCGGTCAGCCGGGGTGGATCTCTCCCCCGGCGGGGACGAGGTTCTGCCCGGTGTAGTAGGACGACAGCCGCCCGGCGGCGAAGAAGACGTAGGACGGCGCGATCTCGTCCGGGTCGGCCGCGCGCCCCATCGGGGCCTGCTCGCCGAAGCCCTCGACGCGGTCCTCGTCGAACGTCGCCGGGATGAGCGGCGTCCACACCGGGCCCGGGGACACGGTGTTGACCCGGATCCCGCGCTCCATCAGGGCCTTGGCCATGCACTGCGCGAAGGTCATCGCGGCCGCCTTGCTGGCCGAGTAGTCGATCAGGCTCTTGTTGCCGCGCAGCCCGTTGATCGATCCGGTGATGACGATCGACCCGTCGTCCGGCAGGTGGCCGAGGGCCTCCTGGACCGCCCAGAAGAGGCTGAGGACGTTCACCCGGAAGGTGCGGTCGAGCTGCTCGGTGTCGATCTCGCGGACGTCGTCGACGGGCTCCTGGGTGCCGTGGTGCAGGACCAGCACGTCCAGGCCGCCGAGCCCCTCGGCCGCGCGTCCGACGACCTCGCGGGTGTGGCGCTCGTCGGCCAGGTCGCCGCCGAACGTCAGGCAGCGGCGGCCCTCCCTCTCGACCAGCCCGGCGGTGTGCCGCGCGTCGGCGTCCTCCTCCAGGTAGGTGATCGCGACGTCGGCGCCCTCCTTGGCGAACGCGACCGCGACCGCGCGGCCGATGCCGGAGTCGCCGCCGGTGATCAGCGCCCGCCGTCCCGCCAGCAGGCCGCGCCCCTCGTAGCCGCGCATCTCGTCGCGCGGCCGCGGGTCCATCTTGCGCGTCTCGCCCGGATAGGGCTGGCTCTGGCCCGGAGGACTGCTCACGGTCTCGTCACCTCGCTCGATCTTCGCCGTTCCGCGTTCACCGGACGGAGCGTTCTCCGCACCGGCCCCGCGGCTGGTTCGTCCCAGGAACGGGTCAGGGGACTTCGGTCTGCGGGCTGTAGCCGTCGTCCTCGCCGCCCGGCGCGTCCGCCTGGCCGGGCCACTACCCGACACGGCACGGCGATAACGTGCCGCCGTGAGCCGTGCGGAGGGTCGATCGCGTGGGCGGTGGACGGTCGGCTTCGACGCTCGTCCCCGGTTCCGCGGCGGATGCGGTTTCGGCCGATCGGCTGGCTATGCTCGTTCCGTGGGTGAGCAGACCGGAAAGTCGACGCGGGTCCATGACGTGTACGCCCGGGTCCGGCAGGATCTTCTCGCCGCGCACTACCGGCCGGGCCAGTGGCTGCGGCTCGCCCCCTTCCAGCAGGAGTTCCAGGTCAGCCTTTCGGTCGTCCGGGAGGCGTTCTCGCGGCTGGCGGCCGAAGGGCTTCTCGAGTCGGTCGCGCTGCGCGGGTTCCGCGTCCGGGAGCTGTCGGGCGACGACCTGCAGGACCTCACCGACGCGCGCATCCACATCGAGGTGCTCGTGCTGCGGGAGTCCCTCGCCAGCGGCGGGACGCAGTGGGAGGCCGACCTGCTCGCCGCGCACCACGTCCTGGAGCGGACCCCGATCCGCGCGCCGTCCGGACGGGGGGTGAACCGCGAGTTCATCCCGGTGCACGCAGCCTTCCACCACGCCCTGCTCGCGGGCTGCCGGAACGCGCGGCTGCTGATGATCGCCCGGGAGCTGCGCGACAACGCCGAGCTGTACCGGATGTGGAGCCCCGTCGTCGACCAGAGCGGCCGGGACATCGCCTGGGAGCACCGCGAGTTGACCCGGCTGGCGCTGGAGCGGGACGTCGAGGCGTGCGCCGACCTGCTCGCCCGCCATATCGACCACACCCGCCAGGCGCTGCTCGGCGGGCGGGCCACGGCGGGCGACGGCGAGGTCAGCGCAGAGCGGTCCTGACGATCTTCCCGGACGCCGTCCGGGGCAGCGCGTCCGGCCAGTGGAACACCTTCGGGATCTTGTAGTCGGCGAGCGCGCCGGAGCAGAACTCGCGGAGCTCGTCCGGGAACGGGGCGCGTCCCGGACGCGCCACCACGAACGCGGCCACGGTCTCGCCGAACACCTCGTTGGGGACGCCCGCCACGGCCGCCTCGACGACGTCGGGGTGCCGCGCGATGACCGCCTCCACCTCCGCCGGGTAGACGTTGATGCCGCCGCTCAGGATGACGTCCTTGGAACGGCCGACGACGGTGAGGTAGCCGTCTTCGTCGATGCGTCCGAGGTCGCCGGTGCGGAGCCAACCGTCCGAGTTCAGCGCCTCGCGCGTGTCGTCCGGCCGTCCCCAGTATTCGGTCATCACGCTCGGGCCCCGCTGCTGGATCTCGCCGACGGTCCCGGCGGGACGCGGGACGCCGTGCTCGTCCGCGATCCGCAGTTCGACCAAAGCGCACGGCCGTCCCGCCGAGCCCGGGTGCGCCGCCGCCTCGGACGGGCGGAGCACCGCGCTCAGTCCCCCGCCCTCCGTCAGCCCGTAGGCGTGGCCGATCTCGACGCCCGCGCGCCGGTAGGTCTCGAAGAGGGCCGGTGAGACGGGCGCGGAGCCGGAGCCGAGGTAGCGGAGACTGCGCAGCGCGTCCGGGGAGAAGTCGGGGTGCCGCGCGAGCAGGGCCAGCATCGCCGGGACCGCCATGAAGACCGTGGGACGCTCCGTCCGCAGGACGTGCAGCACCCGCCCCGCGTCGAAGCCGTGCTCGATGAGGATCTGCCCGCCGGTCGCCAGCGCGGGTTGCAGGCTGGTGAGGATGCCGCCGGTGAAGCTCAGCGGCGACACGATCAGGTGCCGGTCGGCGGACGTGAGGTCCAGCGCCCGGCGGGAGTTCTCCGCGGTGGCGGCGAACGCGCGGTGGGTCAGCACCGCTCCCTTCGGCCGTCCGGTGGTGCCGGACGTGTAGAGCAGGGCGATCGGGTCCTCCGACCGCGGCAGGACGGCGGGGACCGCTGGGGCCGGGCCCTCGACGAGGAGCTCCTCGACCGCCGTGACCGCCACGCCGGAGGGCAGCGCGTCGAGCCCGCCCGCCTCGCCGATGAGCAGGCGGGGCTCGCAGTCGTCCACGACGACGGCCACCTCGGCGGCGCTCAGCCGGGGGTTGAGCGGAACGAACACCCCGCCGAGCCGGGTGACCGCGAGGAACGCGACGACCATCTCCGGCCGGTTCGATACCGAGACGCCCACGCGCTGGCCGCGTTCGACGCCGAGGGTTTCGAGCGCGCGGCCGGCGCGGCCGACCCGTTCGGCCAGCTCAGCCCACATCCAGGCGCCGCCGTCCCAGCGGAGCGCGGGAGCCGTGGGCCGCAGCCCCGTCCAGCGTGGAAGCCACTCGGCCGGGCAGGTCAGGTCCATCGAGAAACTCCCGTCACAGCTCTTGCGGGCGATCGGTGATTCCAATAATAATCGATGATATCTGGATCATCGATCATGTCACCATAGCGAGGAGCGCACATGACCGACGTGGCGAGGGTCGGGCCGCTACCGCCCGACGCGCGCACGGAACGCCAGCGCGAACTGCTGGAGCCCGTGCTCGGCCCGGCGGCGGCCAACCTCTTCAGCACGGTCGTGCGCAACGAGGACCTGTACGAGGTCTGGCTGCCGTTCTGCATGAAGCTGCTGCGGCGGTCCGCGCTCCCGCGCCGGGAGCGCGAGCTGGTCATCCTGCGGACGGCGGGCCACCGCCGCGTCCCCTACGAACTGGCGCACCACGAGCGCATCGGCGCCCGCGCCGGGCTCACCGGCGCGGAGATCGCCGCGGCCCGGGACGGCGGCGACGCGGGCTTCGCCGAGCGTGAGCTGACCCTGCTCCGCGCGGTCGACGAGCTCCTCGACGCGGACCGGTTCACGGCCGGGACCTGGTCGGGGCTGCGGGCGCACTACGACGCGGCCCAGCTCGTCGAGCTGCCGATGCTCGTCGGCCACTACGCGCTCCTGGCGATGCTGCTGAACGGCCTGGAGATCCCGCTGGACGAGAAGGAGGACGCGTGAGGGTCGCGGCGCTGCGGGGCCGGCTGGTCCTGATGTCGGACGCGGGCACGGTGGACGTCGCCGAGGCCAGCGCGGGACGGTTCGGACCGGACCCGATGGACGCCTACCGGGACTGGGACGAGTTCCGCGCCTGGGCCGCCGACACCGAGCTGGGCGCGGCGGCGGACTGCGAGCCGCGCGAGCTCACCAACCCCGTCCCGAAGCCCACGCAGGTGTTCGGCGTCGGCGCGAACTACCGCGACCACGTCGAGGAGGCCGGGGCGTCCCCGACCGCCGTCCCGCTGATCTTCACCAAGTTCCCGAGCTGCCTCGCGGGGCCCTTCGAGGACGTCCCGCTGCCCAGCCGCAAGGTCGACTGGGAGGTGGAGCTGGTGGTGGTGATGGGACGGCGAGCCGAGCGCGTCGCGGCCGCGGACGCCTGGTCCCACGTGGCCGGGCTGACCGCCGGGCAGGACATCTCGGAGCGGGTCGTCCAGCTCACCGGCGACCACCCGCAGTTCTCGATGGGCAAGTCGTTCCCGGCCTTCGGGCCGGTCGGGCCGTCCGTGGTCAGCGTCGACGAGTTCGCCGACCCGGACAACCTGGAGCTCGGCTGCGCCATCGACGGCGTGGTGATGCAGAAGGGCCGCACGGAGAACCTGATCTTCTCCGTCCCGGACCTGATCGCCTACCTGTCCGGCATCTGCACGCTGCTGCCGGGCGACCTGATCTTCACCGGGACGCCCGCCGGAGTCGGCGCGTTCCGCAGGCCCCGCCGGTTCCTCGGGCCGGGCGAGACGCTGACGACCTGGGTGGAGGGCGTGGGCGTGATGCGCAACACGATCACCGCGGGCCCGACCTACGTGGCACGTGCGGAGGCGCGCCATGCCTGATCCGAACGCCGCCGACCCGTCCGGGCGGCCCGAGCTGTACGACGTCGGCGGGGTCCTGCTCCCCCGGCCGTTCAAGATCCGCCGGTTCGGCCACTTCGGCTACAACACCGACCGGCTCGACGAGTCCCTGCGCTTCTTCACCGACGTCCTCGGGTTCCGGGTCACCGACGAGGCCGACCTGTTCGAGTCGGTGCCGCCGGAGGTGCGGGCGAAGGCGGAGGCCGTCGTCACCGACCCCCGGATGTACTTCACCTCGCACGGCTCCGACCACCACGCCCTGCTCCTCGCGCACCGCACGTTCGGGACGTTCAACCGCAACGACCGCTACGCGCCCGACAACACGCTGAGCCAGATCACCTGGCAGGTCGGCGGGCTCCGGGAGGTCGCGGACGCGGTCGGCTACCTGCGCGAGCGCGGCGTCCGCATCGGGCGGGTGGGCCGCGACATGCCGGGC
Organism: Actinomadura syzygii; assembly: GCF_008085905.1. Lineage (GTDB taxonomy): Bacteria > Actinomycetota > Actinomycetes > Streptosporangiales > Streptosporangiaceae > Spirillospora > Spirillospora syzygii. The sequence continues at coordinate 85,385 of NZ_VSFF01000015.1, forward strand.
AGCAACTGGCACGTCTACTTCCTGGACCCGGACGGCAACACGCTGGAGCTCTACTACGGCATGGAGCAGATCGGCTGGGGCCGCAACTCCAAGCCGCGGGCGATGCACGACCGCGCGTTCGACCGGGCGCCGGAGCTGCCGCAGATGTCGGAGGCCGCCGAGGTCCGGGAGGCGCGGGCGCGCGGCGTCGACGTCGACTCCGGGTGGCGTCCGGACGAGGCGCACCTCGACGAGCGCCACGACGTCGAGGGCGTGCTGCTCCCCCGTCCGTTCAAGGTGACCAAGCTCGGCCCGGTCTCGATGTTCACCGCCGACCTCGACGGGATGCTCGCCTTCTACACCGACGTCATGGGCTTCGCCGTCACCGAGACGGCCGACGTGGACGGCCACCGGGTCGCGTTCCTGCGCCACGGCGCCGAGCACCACAGCCTGGTGCTCGCGGACAAGGCGCTGCGCGAGCGGCTGCGGCTCAGCCCGCACACGTCGAACCTGTCCATGGGCATGGAGGTCGGGACGTACCGGCAGCTCCGCGACGCCGTGGAGTTCCTGACCGAGCGGGGCTTCGAGCGCCGCGACGACCTCCCGGCGGACCTGCACCGCGGCATCGACCTCGCGGCCTACTTCACCGCGCCCGACGGGCACCTGGTGCAGCTCTACTACTACATGGAGACCGTCGGGTGGGACGGCCGCCCGCGCCCGCGCGAACAGCGGCGGGACGTCTCCGGCGCGTGGCCGGAGACGCTCGAACCGCTCAGCGACACCTACACCGACCAGACCTTCATGGGCCCGCTCGGATGAGCGCCGTCGCGATCGTCGGCGCGGGCCCGGTCGGCCAGACGCTGGCGCTGCTGCTCGCCCGGTACGGCGTGGGGAGCGTCCTGGTCGAGCGGTGGGGCCGGCCGTATCCGCTGCCCCGCGCCGTCGCCCTCGCCCACGAGTCGCTGCGGACGCTGCGGCTCGCCGGGTTCGACCGTCCCGACCTGCTGGAGCCGTGGGGCCTGGACGGGCAGGAGTTCGTCTTCCAGGACGCCGCCGGGGAGATCCTCCTGCGGACGTCGTTCGCGCAGGAGTCCGAGTCCGGGCACGCGCAGATGTACGCCTTCTCGCAGCCGCTGCTCGAAGCGGAGCTGGCGGACCTCGTGTCCCGCACGCCCGGCATCGAGGTGCGGCGCGGCTACTCGGCATGCGACATCGAGCAGGGGCGGGACGGCGTGCGCCTGGCGGCCCGCGAGCACGACGGCATGGACTTCGTCCCGGACGGCCGGGAGCTCACGATCGACGCCGCGTACGTCGTCGGCTGCGACGGCGCCAACAGCACCGTCCGGGACCTGCTCGGCCTGGCGCTCGACGCCGACGACTTCCAGCGCCGCTGGTTCGTCGTGGACGTGGACCCGCACCCCGGGACGACGATCACGCCCTACGCGGCGCAGCACCTGGACCCGTCCCGGCCCACCACGCTCATCGCGGGCGGCCCCGGACGCCGCCGCTTCGAGTTCATGGTGATGCCCGGCGACGACGACGCCGCCATGGACACCGACGAGACGGCGTGGCGGCTGCTGGAGCCGTGGGGCGTCCACCCGCGGAACGCGGACCTCGTGCGGCACGCCCTCTACACGTTCGCCGCCCGCGTCGCCCCGCGCTGGCACCGGGGCCGCGGCGTTCTCGCGGGCGACGCCGCGCACCAGATGCCGCCGTTCCTCGGGCAGGGCTTCAACTCCGGGATCCGCGACGCCGCCGACCTCGCATGGCGGCTGGCGCTGCTGGTCGGGGGCGCGACCGCCGACCTGCTCGCCGACTACACGGCCGAGCGGCACGGGCAGGTCCGCGAGATCCTCACCGAGACGGTCGCCGCCGGACGGCTGATCTGCGAGACCGGCCCGGAGCCGGCGCGCCGCCGGGACGAGCGGATGCGGCGGCGCAGCACGGAGGTCCGGCCCGGCAAGGCGGTCTGGCCGCTGCGGCGTGGAACGCTCCGATCCGGCGACCCGGCGGCCGGGACGCTGGGCCTCCAGGCCCGCGTCCGCCGCGCCGGGCGCACCGCGCTCCTCGACGCGGCGACCGACCCGCGCGGGCCCGTCCTGCTGATCGCGCCGGGCCGGCCGCGACCGGACCTGCCCGCCGCGCTGCGGGCGCGCTGGGACGCCATCGGCGGAACCGTCGTCAGGCTCGGCCCCGCCGACGCCGACGCCGACGAGGCGACAGGACCGTTCGCCGATGTCGACGGCGACTACGGACGCTGGTTCGCCCGCCTGGACGCGGCGGCGGTCCTGGTCCGTCCCGACTTCTACCTCTTCGGGTCCGGCGCACGCCTCGCGGACGTGCCGCGACTCCTCGGCGACTTCCTCGCCGCCACCGGGACGGACACTGCCGTGCCGCCCCTCCCTCCGGATCCTCGGGAGCAGCAAGATGCCGTCAATTCGTAACACCTGGGCCGTCTGCGCGGCCGCCGCCCTCGCCGCGGCGACGCTCGCCGGGTGCGGCTCGTCCGACTCCGGCTCCGGGGCGGGCTCCGGCAAGGACACGACCATCCGCGTCGAGGTCGGGCCGTCCTACTGGGAGACGCCGATGCGGATCGCGATCTCCAAGGGCTGGTTCAAGGAGGCCGGATTCGACGTGAAGGCCGTCGAGTACGGGCCCGAGTCGTCCATCCCGCTGGTGCTGAACGGGCAGGCCGACGTGGGCGTGACCGGCCTCGGCACAGTGATCACGCACGCCGCGAAGGGCGTCCCGATCAAGGCCGTGGCGGGCCAGCTCGTCGAGGGTGAGCAGCGCGACCAGCAGCTCGCCTCGGTGGTCGCCCGCAAGGGCAGCGGAATCCGCAGCGTGTCCGACCTCGCCGGGCGCAAGGTCGCGAGCAACGAGCTGAAGGGCCCGTCGGCGGCGCAGGTCGTCCGCCGGACGAACGAGGCGGGCGGCAAGGGCGACGCCATCACGTGGGTCGCCGTCCCGTTCCCGGGGATGGTCGAGGCCATGAAGCGGGGCGACGTCGACGCCGCGGTGTCGGTCGCTCCGTTCACCGACCAGCTCCTCGCGGCCGGCGGCACCTACGTCAGCAAGGTGTCGCGGGCGGGCACGCCGGTGCCGGTCTACTTCGCGAAGAAGGAGTTCCGGCAGAAGCAGTCCGCGAAGGCGGACGCGTTCATGAAGGTGCTGGAGCGCGCCTACGCCTGGGCCAACGAGAACCGCGACGAGGCGCTCGCCGAGTTCGCGAAGACCGCGAACATCCCGCTCAAGGCGGCGCAGGCGCAGCCGAAGATGAAGTGGCAGGCGGCGTTCGACGAGAAGGCCGTCACCGGCAACATCGACGACATGCGCGCGGCGGGCTACCTCAAGGGCTCGATCGGCTACGCGGAGCTGGTCGCGGCCCCGCCGAGCGCGGGCTGACCGGATGACCGGCACGACGCTCGCCCCGGCCCGGTCCGCCCGGGCCGGGGGCGGGGCCGCGCGGCGGCGCGGCCGGGGCCGCGCCGCCCTGCGCGCCGTCTGGGCCCCGGCCCTGCTCGGGGCCGCGCTGTTCGGCGCGTGGCAGCTCGCGGCGGCGGCCGGGGCGACGCCCGGCTCGCTGCCCTCCCCCGCCGACCTCGCGACCTACCTCGGGGAGTCGGTCCTCAAGTCGGAGTTCTGGAGCGCCGTCGGGTCGACGATGCTGTCGTGGACGGCCGGGTTCGCCGTCTCCGTCCTCGTCGGCTGCGCGCTCGGCATGCTCGCCGGGCTGAACGGCGTCGTCGACCGGCTGCTGTTCCCGGTCGTCGAGTTCTTCCGGCCGATCCCGTCGATCGTGTACCTGCCGCTGGTGATCCTGGTGGCGGGCACGGGACGGCTCTCCGTCATGGTCCTCGTCGCCGGGGGCGCGATTTGGCCGGTGCTGCTGCAGACGGTGGCCGGGGTGCACGACACCGACCCCGTCCTGCGCGACATGACCCGCGCCTACGCCTTCACCCGGCGGGAGCGGATGCGGTGGTGCGTGCTGCCGAGCGCGGCGCCGTTCATCGCGACCGGGGTGCGGATCAGCGCCACCATCTCGCTCGTCGTGGTGGTCACCACGGAGCTGGTCGGCACCGGCAAGGGGCTCGGCGGGGTGATGTCCACGGCCTACCAGACGGGGAGCTACGTCGTCCTGTTCGGCACCGGCCTCGCCGCGGCGGTGCTCGGCGTCCTGCTCGACCAGGCGCTCGGACTGCTGGAGAAGCGCGCCCTGCACTGGCACGCCGCCTACCGGGAGGGAGCCCGATGACACGCCTGCTCGCACGGACGGCCACCTACGCGGCCCTGCCGCTGGCCGTCCTCGCGGCCTGGTGGTACCTGACGCGGGGCGGCGAGTCGCTGTACTTCCCGCCGCCCGGCCAGGTCTTCACCCGGTTCAGGGAGAACTGGCTGTTCGCGCTCGTCCCCGAGCACGTGATGCCGAGCCTCGTCCGGATGTTCTCCGGGCTGCTGCTCAGCGTCGTCGTGGGCGTCGCGCTGGGCGTGGCGCTCGGCATGAGCGACCTCGCGCACCGCGCGACCAAGCCGTGGCTGACCCTGCTGCGCTCCACCCCCGGCCCGGTCGTCGTGGTGACGTTCCTCGTCCTGTTCGGGACGGGCTCGGTCGGCAAGGTCCTGATGATCGCGTTCGTGTCGGTGTTCCCGGTGCTGCTGAACACCGTCGACGGCGTCCGCGCGGCCGAACCCGTCCTGCTGGACGTGGCCGCGTCCTACCGGCTGAGCCGCCGGGAGCGCGTCACCCGCATCGTGCTGCCCGGCGCGCTGCCGCAGATCAGCGTCGGCGTCCGCACCAGCGTGGCGCTGGCCTTCATCGTGATGATCGTCAGCGAGTACTTCGGCGGCTCCGACGGGGTCGGCTACTTCACCCGCGACTCGGCCTCGGGCTTCGCGATCCCGGACATGTGGTCGGGGATGCTGCTGCTCGGCCTGCTCGGGATCGCCGTCAACGTCCTCGTCGCCGTCGCGCAGCGGCGGGCCCTGCGCTGGTACGCCGGGGCCAGGGCCGCCGCCAAGAGCTGAGCCGCCAAGAGCTGAGAGGAAAGACCCGGAATGCTCGAAGTCGAAGGACTCGGCCACGTCTACCGGACGGCCTCGGGAGAGGTGGAGGCCGTCCGGCAGGTCGACCTCACGGTGGCCGAAGGGGAGATCGTCACGCTCGTCGGCCCGTCCGGCGCGGGCAAGACGACCCTGCTGCGCAGCCTCGCCGGGCTGCTCCCCTACTCGCGCGGCGAGGTGCGGCTCGGCGGCGACGTCGTCCGGTCGCCGCACCCGGACATGGCGCTGGTCTTCCAGGACTACACGCGGTCGCTGATGCCGTGGGCGACCGTCCGGCAGAACGTGCTGCTGCCGATCCGCAAGAAGGTGCGGTCGCGCGCGGAGCGGGACGCCCGCGTCGACGCGGCGCTCGCCGAGGTCGGCCTCGCCGACGCCGCCGACCGCTACCCCTGGCAGCTCTCCGGCGGGATGCAGCAGCGCGTCGCGCTGGCCCGCGGGCTCGCCTACCGGCCGAAGATGCTGCTGTTCGACGAGCCGTTCGCGTCCGTGGACGCGCAGACCCGCGCCGACCTGGAGGACCTCGTGCTGGACGTGTGCGCGCACCTGCGCATGACGGCGCTGTTCGTCACCCACGACATCGACGAGGCGGCCTACCTCGCGGACCGCATCGTGGTCGTGTCGCACCGGCCGTCGACCGTCCGCGCGGTGCTGGACGTCGACCTGCCGCGCCCGCGCGACCAGGTGACGACGAAGTCGCTGCCCGCGTTCGCCGAGCTGCGCTCGCGCATCTTCCCGCTGCTGCGCGCCGAGTCCGCCGAGGCGACGGCGTGACCGCCGGGTTCGCGGGCCGGATCGGCCGCACCACCCGGGAGTCCCGCCCGTCCTGGCAGGAGGAGCCCGAGGCGCCGCCGGGAGCGCCGAACATCGTGGTCGTCCTGGTCGACGACCTCGGCTACAGCGACGTCGGCCCCTACGGCTCGGAGGTGGACACCCCGCATCTGGACTGGCTGGCCGGGCGGGGCGTCACCATGACGAACTACCACAGCGCGCCGGTCTGCTCGCCCGCGCGGGCCGCGCTGCTGACCGGGATCAACCCGCACCGGGCCGGGTACGCGTCCGTCGCCGACCACGACCTCGGCTTCCCCAACACGGCCGTGGAGATCGCCGACGACGTCGTCACGCTGCCCGAGGAGCTCCGCGCGCACGGCTACGCCACCCTCGCAGTCGGCAAGTGGCACCTGACCAGGGGCGGGCTGATGAACGACGCGGCGTCCCGGCACTCCTATCCGCTGGCCAAGGGGTTCGACCGCTACTACGGCACCATGGAGGGCCTGAACAGCTTCTTCCACCCGAACCGCCTGATCCGCGACAACTCGGTGGTGGAGGCGGACGACCGGGGCGACGGCTACTACCTGACCGACGACCTCACCGACCAGGCCATCTCGATGATCAAGAGCGTGCGGGCGAGCGGCACGAAGCCGTTCTTCCTGTACTTCTGCCACCAGGCGATGCACGGGCCGCTCGGCGCCAAGCCCGCCGACCTCGCGAAGTACCGCGGCCGCTACGCCGCCGGATGGGACGAGACCCGCCGCCGCCGGTTCGCGCGCCAGCTCGAACGGGGCCTGTTCCCGCCCGGCACCGAACTGCCCCCGGACGAGCGGCGGGCCCGGCACTCGGTGCTTCCCTGGGCCGACCTCGGCCCGGACGAGCAGGAGCGCTACGCCCGCTATATGGAGGTCTACGCCGCCATGGTGGACAGCATCGACCAGAGCCTCGGCCGGCTGATCGCCACCATCGAGGCGCTCGGCGAGCTGGACGACACGATCATCGTGTTCACCTCGGACAACGGCGGCACCATGGAGGCCGGGCCGGACGGCACCCGCAGCTACTTCAGCCAGTTCCTCCGCATGCCCGGCCTGCCCGCCGCCTGGGACCGGGACGTCGACCGCGACCTCGACCTGATCGGCGGCCCGCGCGTGATGCCGCACTACCCGCGCGGCTGGGGACGGGTGTCCAACACCCCGTTCCGGCTGTACAAGGCGCACACCTTCGCTGGCGGCGTCCGGGTGCCGTTCATCATCTCGTGGCCGGGCGCGTCCGAGGCCCAGCGCGGGCTGCGCAGCCAGTTCCAGTACGTCACGGACGTCGCCCCCACGCTGCTGGAGCTGGCGGGCGTCGGCCGTACGACCGAGCGGGCGGGAGCTCCCGTCCAGGAGCCGGACGGGGTGAGCTTCCTCCCGGTTCTGACCGACCCGAAGGCGCCCGCGACCCGGCGCGAGCAGTACTCCGAGTACGGCGGGGAACGCGGCTTCTACCGCGACGGCTGGAAGATCCTCACCACCCACGACCCCGGCACTCCCTACGACGACGCGGAATGGGAGCTGTACCACGTCGACAAGGACCCGACCGAGTCCCGCGACGTCTCCGCGCAGCACCCGGAGCTGCGCGCCGAGCTGGCGGCGGCCTGGGAGGACGCGGCCGGACGCAACCGGGTGTTCCCGCTCGACGCCGGGGAGGGCTACCGGGGCGTGGCGCGGCGCCCGTCCGACGAGGCGATGGCGCGCCCGACCCGGATCCTGCCGGGGACGTTCACGCTGGAGCGCTACCGGTCGGCGCGGCTGATCGCGCTGCGCTCGTTCGAGGTCCGGATCGAGATCGGCCACCACGGCCCGGACGACGAGGGAGTGCTGCTAGCCCACGGCGACCAGGGCGGCGGCTACCAGCTCCACGTCGAGGACGGTCGCCTCGCCTTCACCTACAATGCGTTCGGCCATCTGCACGAGTTCGACGCCGGGCGGATGCCGACCGGGCCTGTCACACTCGTCCTGCGGGCGGAGGCCGCGCCGGAGTTCGGGTGGTCGTTCACGGTGGACAGCACGGCCGGGACGGGTTCCGTGCCGATGCTCGCCGCGACGGACCCGCTGCCCATGCTCCTCGTGCTGGCGCCGTTCTCGGGCATCGACGTCGGGATCTGCCGCGGCGGCCCGATCCACTGGGGCCTGTACGAGCGGCACCGCACCTTCCCGTACACCGGCGCGCTCCGCGCGGTGACCTACCTGCCCGGCGAACGCGCCGACTACGACCCGGCGGCGCTGTTCGACCTGACGGTCAGCGCCGCGCGCTTCGAGGACTGAGGAGCCCGACGACAGTGCTGCTGTACGAGCACATCGAGAACGCGGCGCGCCGCCGTCCCGCCGACACGGCGCTGGTGTGCGGCGGCCGCGCCACCACCTACGCCGAGCTGGACGCGGCGGCCCGGCGGATCTGCGCGGTCCTGGCCGCGACGACGGAGCCGGGCGACCGGATCGCCGTGCTGTCGGACAACCGGGCGGAGTTCGTCCAGCTCCTCTTCGCCGTGCCGGGATCCGGCCGGACGCTCGTCCTGCTCAACCCGCGGTCCGGCCCGAACGAGCTGGCCGACGCGGTCCGCCGGTCGGGGGCCCGCGTCCTCGTGACCGAGCCCGCGTTCGCCGACGGCCTCGCGGCGTGGCGCGACCGCGTGCCGCTTCGCGAGGTGGTCTGGATGGACGCCGCCCCGGACGGCTCGGCCGACCCGGACTGGGCCCGCTGGCTGGACGCCGACCCCGCCGGCGCCTGGCCCGTCCGCGACGACGCCTCGGACGCCTGGCTGATCTACACGTCCGGGACGACGGGCCGCTCCAAGGGCGTGGTGCTGTCCCACCGGGCCGTGTCCGCCGCGGCGGCCGGGTTCCTGCTGGCGCTGTCGCCGCGCGGCGGGATGCGGATGCTGATGCCGTTCTCCCTCAGCCACGTCACCGCGCACGCCGCCGTCGCCGTCTTCGCGGCCGGCGGGACGCTGGTGCTCCAGCGGCGCTTCCGCCCGGCCGACTACCTGCGGGCGATCGGGGAGCACCGCGTCACGATCGCCGCCGTCGCGCCCGCCATGCTGGCCATGCTCCTCGCCGAACCCGAGTTGGAACACGCGAACCTGGAGAGCCTCGACGTGCTCTTCTACGGGTCCTCGCCGATCAACCCGGACCTGATCCGCGCCACCATGCGCGCCTTCCCGGGGGTGAGCCTCGTCCAGGCGTACGGGCAGACCGAGTCGACCGGCGCGGCGGTGTGGCTGGACGCCGAGGCGCACCGGCGCGGCGTGGACGGCGAGGAATGGCTGCTGGGCTGCGCGGGGCGTCCCGGACCGCTGGTCGGGATGCGGCTCGTGGACGAGTCGGGCCGCGACGTGCCGTCGGGTGTGCCCGGCGAGGTGCTGCTCCGGGCGGACCAGGTCATGTCGCGCTACTGGGACGACCCGGAGTCCACTCGCGGCGCGCTCTCATCCGACGGCTGGCTGCGCACTGGCGACCTGGGCGTCCTGCACGAGTCGGGGGTGCTGCGGCTGATCGACCGCAAGAAGGATCTGATCATCACGGGTGGCGAGAACGTGTCGAGCGTGGAGGTGGAGAACGCGCTCCTCGCCCATCCGGACGTCCGCGAGGCCGCCGTGGTCGGCGTCCCCGACCCGGTGCTGGGCGAGGCGGTGTGCGCGGTCGTCGTCCGCCGTCCCGGGTCGTCCCTGGACGAGGAGGCCGTCGTCGCCCACGCCCGCGCGGAGCTGGCGTCCTACAAGAAACCGCGGATCGTCCGGTTCGTGGAGGCGTTGCCCCGCAACGCCGCGGGCAAGGTACTGAAGCAGGAGCTGAGGGCGAACGTCTGAGGCCCGCTGCGCTGTATACAATATTTCCTGCACAACGTGGGGCGACGGATGCGGCTGACCCAGTACGCGCACGGTGGCGGATGCGCCTGCAAGATCCCTCCGGGCGAGCTGGAGGAGGTGGTGGCGGGCCTCGGCGGGCGACCGGACGGCGACCTCCTCGTCGGCCTCGACTCCGGCGACGACGCCGCCGTCGTGCGGATCTCCGGCGACACGGCGGTGGTGGCCACGGCCGACTTCTTCACCCCCGTCGTCGACGACCCGTACGACTGGGGCCGGATCGCCGCCGCCAACGCGCTCTCCGACGTGTACGCGATGGGCGGCCGTCCGCTCGTCGCGGTGAACCTGCTGGCCTGGCCTCGGGACGTGCTGCCGTTCGACGTGGCCCGCGAGGTGCTGCGCGGCGGCCTCGACGTCGCCGTCCTCGCCGAGTGCCACGTCGGCGGCGGGCACAGCGTGGACGACCCCGAGCCCAAGTACGGGATGGCGGTGACCGGCATCGCGGACGCCGGCCGCCTGCTGCGCAACGACCGGGGCCGTGCGGGCACGCCGCTCTCGCTCACCAAGCCGCTCGGGCTCGGCGTCCTGAACAACCGGCACAAGGCCACCGGCGAGGTGTTCGAGCAGGCCGTCGCCATCATGACGGAGCTCAACCGCGACGCCGCCGCGGCCGCGCTGAAGGCCGGTGCCGTCTGCGCGACCGACGTGACGGGGTTCGGGCTGCTCGGGCACCTGCACAAACTGGCCCGCGCCTCCGGCGTGTCCGCCGTGGTCGACGCGGCCGCGGTCCCCTACGCGGACGGCGCGCGCGAGGCGGTGCGCGACGGCTACGTCAGCGGCGGGACCAGGCGGAACCTCGACTGGGTCGCCCCGCGCACCGACTTCGGCTCGGCGGACGAGGAGACCCGGCTGCTGCTCGCGGACGCGCAGACCTCCGGCGGCCTCCTGGTCGCCGGTGAGGTGCCGGGGGCGCCGATCGTGGGCGAGCTGGTCGCCGCCCGCGACCGCAGCCTGCTGGTGCGCTGAACCGGAGACTCGTACCGTCCATCGCTTCATACTCTATTTTCTATTGACACACCCGATTTCGTATATGATCCTGTGCCCCAGGCGCCGGTCGGACAGCCACCGGACAGAGGGAGCTCAGATGAGCCGCAGGATCACCGTGCCCGGCGGCTGGTGGCGGCGGCGTCGGGAGGACGGGCCCGCGGGCGGGGCCCGGAAGCCGCCGTGGACGCTCGCCTTCGTCGGCGTCGTCCTGCTGATCGGGATGCACTTCGCCGCCCCGCTGTCGGGCGGCGTCTACGCCTTCACCGACTGGGACGGCTTCAACTCCGCGAACTTCGTCGGCTGGGACAACTTCCGCGAGATCATGGACTCGCAGGTCCAGCGCAACGCGCTGCTCCACACGCTCGTGCTGGCCGCCTGCTACCTCGTGCTGGTCAACGTCGTGGGCCTGGTGCTGGCCCTCGCGCTGAACCGGACGCTTAAGTCGCGCAACGTCCTGCGGACCCTGTTCTTCGCGCCCGCCGTCCTCAGCCCGCTCGCCGTCTCGTACGTCTGGCAGTACATGTTCACCTACGACGGCGCGATCAACCGGATGCTCGGCGGGATCGCCCTGGACTCCCTGCGCCATGAATGGCTCGGCGACCCGTCAACGGCGATCTGGTGCGTGCTGGTCGTCATGGTCTGGCAGCACTCCGGCCAGGCGATGATCATCTATCTGGCCGGGCTGCAGGGCGTGGCCGACGAGCTGGAGGAGGCGGCCGTCATCGACGGCGCGCGGACGTGGATGCGGCTGCGGCGCGTCACGCTGCCGCTGCTCGCGCCCGCGTTCACCATCGTGTCCACGCTGATGCTGATCTCCGGGCTGCGGGTCTTCGACCAGGTGTACGCGCTCACGGGAGGCGGCCCCGTGTACTCGACCGAGACCCTGGCGACGCAGGTCTACCAGCAGACGTTCGTCGAGGGCCGGTTCGGGTTCGGCGCGTCCATCGCGATGGTGATGACCGTGCTGATCTCCATTCTGGGAATCGTCAACATGATGTATCAGCGACGCCGGGAAAGGCGGTTGTAGATGGGTGCCTTCCGGTACACCTCACGGTCTTTCGTCCGCGAGTTAGCGATGATCCTGGCGGCGATGCTGTTCTCGTTACCCTTCTACTTCCTGATCGCCATCTCGCTGAAAAGCGACCGGCAACTCACGCGCGAACCGCTCAAGCCGCCGCTGGCCGACCCGAACTGGGGCAACTACGCGGACGCCTGGTCCAACGGCGGCACGACGGGCGGCATGGGACGCGCGTTCTTCAACACGGTGATCATCACGGTCGGCAGCGTGGTCTGCCTGGTATTGGTGTCGTCGATGACGGCGTACGTGATCGCCAGGCGGACGTCGAAGCTGAGCAACGGGCTCTACGTCCTGTTCGTGATCGGGTTCATCATGCCCGCCACGCTCGGTCTCGTGCCGGTCTACGTCGTCATGCGCAGCGCGGGCCTGCTCGCCACCTACCACGGGATCATCATCCTGCACACGGCGGGCATCCTGCCCTTCGCCGTGTTCCTCTACGTGGGTTTCATCCGCGCGCTGCCCACGGAATATGAAGAGGCCGCGCAGGTGGACGGCGCCGGGATGCTCCGCACATTCTTTCGGGTCGTGATCCCCTTGCTGCGGCCGATCACCACGACCGTGGCGATGCTGTCCGGGCTGATCGTGTGGAACGACTTCTTCATCGCGCTCATCTTCATGAGCGGCAGCTCGATCGGGACTTTGCCGGTCGCGCTGAACTCCTTCGTCAACGAGAACTACACCCAGTGGAACCTTGTGTTCGCGGGGGCGACGATCGCCATTCTCCCCGTGCTCGGCGTCTTCGTCGTCGCGCAGCGGCAGTTCGTCCGAGGCTTGGCCGGCGGAATCCGAGGCTGACCATGGGAACGATCGGCATTCGCGGGCTGGGCAAGGTGTACCCGGGCGGGACGCGGGCGCTCCGCGACCTCGACCTGGAGATCGCGGACGGCGAGTTCATGGTCTTCGTCGGGCCGTCCGGCTGCGGCAAGACGACCGCGCTCCGCATGATCGCCGGGCTGGAGACGATCGAGGAAGGCGAGATCAGCATCGGCGGGACGGTCGTGAACCGGGTCGAGCCCCGCAAGCGCGACGTCGCCATGGTCTTCCAGAACTACGCCCTCTACCCGCACATGAGCGTCTACGACAACATCGCCTTTCCCTTGCAGTGCGAGGGCAGGCGCAAGCAGGAGATCAAGGAGCGGGTGGAGGAGGCCGCCCGGCTCCTCGGCCTCGACGAGCTGCTGAAACGCAAGCCGCGCGCGCTGTCGGGCGGTCAGCGGCAGAGGGTCGCGATGGGGCGGGCGATCGTCCGCAAGCCACAGGCGTTCCTGCTGGACGAGCCGCTCTCCAACCTGGACGCGAAGCTGCGCATGCAGATGCGGGCCGAGCTGTCCACCGTCCAGCGGACGCTCGGCGTCACCACCGTCTACGTCACCCACGACCAGGTCGAGGCGATGACGATGGGCACGCGGATCGCCGTCATGCGCGACGGGCTGCTCCAGCAGGAGGGCACTCCCGAGCTGGTGTACGGACGTCCGAGCAACATGTTCGTGGCGACGTTCATCGGGTCGCCCGGCATGAACCTGCTGAGCTGCCCGCTGGTCGCCGACGGCCCGGACGACCTGCGCTGCGTCGTGGGCGAGGAGCGGATTCCGGCGCCGCGCGAGATGCACCGGGCGCTGGAGCGCTTCGCCGGTTCGGAGGTCGTCGTCGGCGTCCGTCCGGAGAAGCTCACCGACGCGCCGCGCGCCGCAGCCGGGGACGCCGCCGGGCGGCTGCGCGGCGAGGTGACGGTCGTGGAGATGCTCGGGCACGAGCGGCTCGTCCAGGTGGAGCTCCCCGGACGGCCGGTGGCCGCCGACCCCGGCGCCGCGGACAAGGTCACCGTGTACGCGCGGTTCTCGCCCGCGTCCCCGGTGAAGCCGCTGGAGACCGTCGCCATCCCGGTGAACCCGGCCGACCTGCACTTCTTCGACCCCGAGACCGGGGAGGCGATCAGATGACGGACGACTTCGAGATCCTCGTCGCGGGCGGCGGCGTGGCCGGGCTGACCGCCGGGTTGTTCGCCGCCCGCAACGGACGCCGGACAGGGCTGCTGCTCGGCGACGGCATCGGCGGCGGGCACCTGATCGGCGTCGGCCGCATCGAGGACTTCCCCGGCTTCCCCGAGGGCGTCCCCGGCTACGACCTGTGCCCGATGATCCAGGAGCAGGCGCAGGACGCGGGCGTCGAGTTCGTGACGAGCGCCCTCAAGGGCCTCGCCCCGGCGGACGGCGGCTGGGCGGCCACCACCGGCGACGGCGAGGTCCGCGCCGGAGCCGTCATCGTCGCGACCGGGTCGGCGCTGCGCGCGCTGGAAGTGCCGGGCGAGGAGAGGCTGCGCGGGCACGGCGTCTCGAGCTGCGCGACGTGCGACGGGCCGCTGCACCGGGGCAAGGCCGTCGCCGTCGTCGGCGGCGGCGACTCCGCGCTGCTGGAGGCGCTGGAACTGACCGACCACGTGGAGCGGGTCGTGCTGTTGCATCGCGGTGAGAGCCTCACCGGGCAGCACACGTACGCGAGGCGCGTCCTGGAGCACCCGTCGATCGAGGTGCGCGGCTCGACCGCCGTCGAGGAGATCGTCGGCGACACCGCCGTGGCAGGCGTCAAGATCAGGCACACCGGCACGGGCGAGACGGCGGAAGAGCAGGTCGCCGGCGTGTTCGTGTACGTGGGGCTGCGTCCGCAGACCGACATGCTGCGCGGCCTGCTCCCGCTGGCCGACGACGGGCGCGTCCCGACGGACGGCGCCATGCGCACCGCCCTGCCCGGAGTGTTCGCGGCGGGCGACATCAGGACCGACTCGGCCGCGCAGGCGGTCGCCGCGGCGGGCGACGGCGCGACCGCCGCGCTCGCCGCGCACCGCCACCTCGCCGACCCCGGCCGTCCGTGGCCGGTCCTTTCCGCCCCTTGAAAGGGCTCGGCTCAGCCCCGGGTGGCGTCCCAGGACTCGTCCATGGCCTTGAGGATGTCGTCGACGGTCCGGGTCTTGTTGTAGAGGCCCGCCATCATCTTGTAGGCGGCCAGCGCCGGGGCGTCGGAGGGCCACATGGTGCTGGCGCCCAGGCTGTACCTGCCCTGCTTGGCCAGCGGTTCCAGCGGCTTCAGGAAGGCGGGCAGCTCACCGCGCGCCATCTGGGCGGGAGAGAAGGAGCCGGTCGCCGTGGCGAGCTGGTCGCGCCGCTGCGCCACGAAGTCGAGGAACTCGATCGACTGCTTGACGTGCTTGCCGTGGGCGGCCACCGACATCGCGCCCACCTCCAGTGGGAGCGTGCTGCTGCGCCGTCCCGGCACCGGGATCGCGGCCCACTTGCGCTTCGGGTTCCGCGCGGTGACATAGGTCGAGGCCGTCGACGGCCCGATCCCCATCGCGGCCTTGTCGCCCTTGATCTGGAGGTTCTTGCCCTCCTCGGTGGTGCGGCCCGCCCCGCCGGGGTAGTAGCAGTCCGCGTTGATCATGTCGACGACCTGCTGGAAGGTCTGCCGCCAGCCCGGCGTGGTCTGGAACCTGACCTGCCCGGCGGCACGCTGCTCGTCCCAGTCCGGGTCGTCGCTGTAGACGTTGGCGGCGGAGAAGGACTGCAACAGCATGCGATTGCCCGCCGGGTCGGCGGCTCCCGGCACCAGCGCGTACTTGCCGTGCTTGCGGATCTCCCCGCAGAGCTTCAGCAGGTCGGCGAACGTCGACGGCGGCTTCAACCCCCACCCCTTCAGCTCGTCGACCGTGTAGTCCATGAACTCCGTGGACATGCCCGTGACCAGGGCGTACACCTTGCCCTTGTAGGTGACGGTGGGGGCCAGCAGCGGCGGCAGGCCCTTCGTCCACGGCTTGGAGCTGAGGTCCTCCAGGCGGTGGGCCTTGGCGAGCTTGTAGAGCGGCAGCCCGGTGGCGCCGCCGCCCGATCCGGGCGAGATGCCGAGGATGTCGGGCGGGTTTCCGGCCTGGATCTCGGTGGTCGCGGCCGGGCCGATCTTCGGCGCGGGCATGTACCGCACCGTCATCTTGATGCGCGGCGCGTTGGCGGTGTTGAACTCCTTCACGAGCGCGTCGAGCCCGGTCTTGACCGCGGGGGACGCGTACATCCGCAGCGACGCGTCGCCCGAGCCGCCGCCGGACCCGCCGCAACCGGCGGCCATCACCGTCAGCGCCGAGGCCCCGGCGATGGAGGCGATCCAGGCGGGCCGCCTTCCGCGGCCCCGCCCTCCGTGCCGGTTCCCGGGGAGCGTGGGAGGTCGGCCCCCCACGGGGAAGCCGAGCGGTCTGCCTTCCATGGGTCCTGGTCCTCCTCTGTGCCGGTTGCCTGTCACGGGCGCGCACCCTCCGTGCTCAGCGCCATTCGTCGACGGACACGGTCCGGCCGGACAGCGACCGGTCCAGCTTGGTGCCGTTGGCCATGCCTTCGAGGACGCTCCAGGCGGCGGCGCTCCGTCCGCCGACGACGATGACGTGGACGTCCTCGGGGACGTTGATCCGCACCTGCTCGTCGGGATCCGCCGCCAGGTAGCTCGCCCACGGCTCCTCGCCCGCGCGGGCGCGGTAGCCGAAGAACAGCTCCTGGAGGCCGTGGCCCCACCAGCGGCGCGCGGTCATCCGCCCGGTGTCGGAGATGAACTCGATGAGGTCCGCCTTGCGGGCGAAGCCCTGGTGCTCGACGAGGTTCTGCGCGGCCAGGGGGTCGAGCAGCAGCACGACGCCGCCGCTCGCCCGGGTGGCGTTGAAGATCCGCCGGGCGGAGTGCTCGCGCCAGTCGTCCGCGATCCCGCCCGATGTGATCATGGTGCGGACGCCGCGGAAGATCGTCGCGGTGCTGTCGCCGGGCGCGAAGCCGTGCTGGACGTGGTACGGCTCCCACGGGCTGCGCTCCTCGTTCTCGGCGAACGTGAGGTTCGTGAACGAGAACGGGTTGCCGAGCGACCCCATGTAGCTGATCCCGGGCGCCGAGCCGCCCTGGAGGTTCTGCGATCCGATGCCATAGGCGCGTCCGATCGTGGCATTGGCCCGGCTGTAGGGGCCGAGCGCGCCGATCCCGGAGTTCATCCCGATCTCGTCGCGGACCGGGCCGTTGACCACGACCGCCTCCGACATGGAGGAAATGCTGCTGTGCCGGGCGGAGTAGCCGCTGCCGAGCAGCGCGAGGATCACCGGGAGGTACTCGGGCCTCGCCCCCGCCATCACAGCGTTCGCGGCGGCCTGCTCGACGGTGAACTCCCAGTAGTCGCGGGTGGACGCGGCCCGGAGCCTGCCGACGACCTCGCCGGGCGCGCGGCTCGTCCCGGCGAGCATCGCGGCGACGCGCTCCTCGGTGGGCAGGACGATCGGCAGCTTGTCGGTCCAGCCGTTCTCCAGGAACAGGTCGTGCAGGTCGTCCTCGGTGGCGGGCTCCAGCAGCCGGGACCGCGCCCGCTCGAACGTCGCCCCGGCCATGTCGGCGTCGTCGAGCGGCCTGGTCAGCCCGTCGAAGAGGTCCCTGGAGAACGGGTTGCCGGAGACGGGGTTGTCACCCTCGACGTATCCGCGCAGCTCGGCGGACGTGCGGCCGGGCACCGGCGAGGGCACGAAGGCGTGCCGCAGCGTCGGGACGCCCGCGAGTCGGCTGGTCGACGCGACGAGCCGCGCGAACGCGTCCGCGTGGACGGAGACGGTGGGAACGCGGTACTCGGACTCGAGCCGCGTGGCGTGGCCGGCGACCGCCGGCGCGCAGCCGCTTCAAAGGCCGACGCCGAGGATCGCCGCGTCCCCCTCCGCCGCGATCCGCGCGTACAGGTCGGGCGCCGGGTCGAACGGCGTGGACAGGTGCTCGGTCACGGTCGTGATGCCGGGCCGGTGCTCGTGGAGGGAGGCGCGGAGCTGGTCGACGAAGTCGGCGGAGTTCTCGAAGCCCGCGTCCACGAGGAAGACCGTCCGGCCTTCCAGGCTGTCGGGCCGCGGGGCCAGCGACTTGCCGCCCACGGTCGGCGCGTTGCCCTCAGGGTTGAACACCGTGATCTTTCCGGCCATGACGCTCCCTCTCCGCGCCGCGATCGTGGCGATCCGTCGCGCGAAATCAGGACGAATGTTCGGATAGTTGATTCTGTGCGCGGGTGTTGATGTTGTCAACAGACCGGATGTCCGGTTCTCAGGGCTCGGCGACGTGCGGCGGCACGGATGTTTGTCATCCGAACAGGGCTCCCGCATGATGAGCGGATGACTCCGCGCTCTCGCCGCCGGACGTCGCCGAGGTGATCGCCGCCGGACGCCGCCGCCCGGATCGGGGCCGACCCGCGCGCCGCGCGCGACCGAACCGGCCGCCACCCACGCGGGAGGAGGAGGCATGCATGTGATCGCCACCGCCGGGCACGTCGACCACGGCAAGTCCACGCTGGTCAGGGCGCTGACCGGGATGGAGCCCGACCGGCTGGAGGAGGAGCGCAGGCGGCGCCTCACCATCGACCTCGGGTTCGCCTGGACGACGCTGCCGGGCGCGGGCGAGGTCGCCTTCGTCGACGTCCCCGGGCACGAGCGGTTCGTCGCCAACATGCTCGCCGGGGTCGGCCCGGCGCCCGCCGTGCTGTTCGTCGTCGCCGCCGACGAGGGCTGGATGCCGCAGAGCGCCGAGCATCTGGAGGCGCTGGACGCGCTCGGGGTGTCCCACGGCGTGCTGGCGGTCACCCGCTCCGACCTCGCCGACCCGGCCCCGGCGATCGCGGAGGCGCGCGAGTGGACGGCGGGCGGGACGCTGCGCGACCTGCCCGCCGTCGCGGTCAGCGCGGCCACCGGCGCCGGGCTCGACGACCTCCGCGCGGCCCTCGTCGCCCTGGTCGCCGGGCTGCCCCGGCCGGACGCCGCCGCGCCCGTGCGGCTGTGGGCGGACCGGTCGTTCTCCGTGCGCGGCGCCGGGACCGTCGTCACCGCCACGCTCGGCGCGGGCACGGTCCAAGTAGGTGATGAGCTGCTCAACACCGAGGGTCGGGCGGTCCGGGTGCGGGGCATCGAGGCGCTGGGCGAGCGGCGGGACCGGGTGACCGCCACCGCGCGGGTCGCGCTCAACCTGCGCGGCGTCGACCGCGCCGACGTGCCGCGCGGGCTGCCGCTGCTCACGCCCGGCGCGTGGCGGACCGCGTCCGAGGTGGACGTGGAGCTGCGCCCGACCTCGTCGACCGCGCCGCCGGAGCGGCTCGTCCTGCACATCGGGACCGCCGCCGTGCCGTGCCGGCTGCGCCCGCTCGGCCCGGCGCACGGGCGGCTGCGGCTGGACCGCCCGCTGCCGCTGCGGTACGGGGACCGCGCCGTCCTCCGCGACCCGGGGCGCCGCCGGATCGCCGCGGGCCTGCGCGTCCTGGACGTCGACCCGCCGCCGCTCCGCAGGCGCGGCGCGGCGCGGGTCCGGGCCGCCGAGCTGGCCGGGGTGCGGACGGCCGCGGACGTCGCAGCCGACCGGCTGAGCCGCGGCCTGCTGCGAGGCACCGAACTCGCCGCGATGGGATTGCCCGCGCCGGGCACGCCCCGGCACGGCGACTGGTGGACGTCCGACGAACGCTGGGCCCAGTACGCGGCGGACCTCGCCGAAGCCGAACGGCGGCACCGGGCCGACCATCCGCTGGAGCCGGGGATGCCGGTGGCGGCGGCCGTCCAGCGGCTCGGCCTGCCCGACCCCGCGCTGGTGCCCGCACTGGCCGCGGACGCGGGACTCGACTGCGCCTCCGGCCTGCTCACGCCGCCCGGCCACGTGGCCGCGCTGCCCGGCGCGCTGGACGAGGCCGTCCGGTCCCTGGAGCTCGACCTCTCCGCCGCCCCGTTCGCCGCGCCGACCGCCGACCGGCTCGCCGAGCTGGGCCTCGGCAACGCCGAACTCGCCGCCGCCGAGCGGCTCGGGCGCCTGGTGCGCGTCGCGCCGGGGATCGTCCTGCTTCCCGACGTGGACCGCCGCGCGCTGGACGTCCTCAAGGCGCTGCCGCAGCCGTTCACGCTGAGCGCCGCCCGGCAGGCGATGGGCACGACGCGGCGGGTGGCCGTCCCGCTGCTGGAACTGCTGGCCTCGCGCGGCCTGACCCGCCGCACCACCGACGACGAACACGAGATAACCGGGTAGGCCCTGGGCAGCGGACGCACCCGGGGACGGCCCGGTGTCAGGCGGGCGGCGGGGTGTTCCGCCGGAGCCGCGCCGCGTGCAGGATGTGCTCGGTCATGGAGCGCCGCGCGTCGTAGGGGTCGCCGCGTTCCAGGGCGTCGATGATCCGGCGGTGGTCGTCCGAGAGGGACTGGGCGTTCTTCTCGTCCTTCCAGATGGTCATTCGCGGCGGGACGAACGCCCAGAGGGAGGCGGCCTGCAGCGCCACCAGCGACGACCCCGCCTCGTAGATGGCGAAGTGGAGCGCGCGGTTCAGCACCGGCAGCCGCGACTCGTCGCCCGCCTCGATCGCGTCGTTCAGGTCCTGGTGGGCGGCGCGGATGCGGTCGAGGGCGGCGTCCTCCATCCGCTCGACGGCGAGGGCGGTGGCGAGGCCCTCGACCTCCGAGCGCAGGAGGTGGAGGTCCTCGATCTCCTGGGGGCTCATGTCCTTGACGGTGGCGCCCCGGTGGGACTCGTATTTCAGCGCGCCCTCCGCCTCCAGCAGGCGAAATGCCTCGCGCACCGGTGTGGGGCTGACGCCGTAGCGCTTCGCCACGTCGGTCTGCCGCAGGCTCGTGCCGGGCTTGATGAGCCCGTCCGCGATCTCCCGGCGCAGCCGCTCCAGGACGTAGGCGGTCTTGCTCAACGGCGGACCGCTCGCCGTTGGATCCGTCACGCTCGACACGTCGTCCTCCGGGAGTCAAAACAGCGGACCTAGAGAATACTCTATCGACTATGGAAGATCCGCTCTTCCTGGTGCCCGAGGTGACCGCGCGTGGAGCCAGTTTCACCCTCCAGAAATTTTATAGAATATAGTCAGCCGTCGTGCGCAAGCGTGGAGATGTCCCTGTCGGCGTCGGCCGCCCCTAGGTGGTGTGCCAGGATCCGGGTGATCGTGGGGAGCAGGTCGAGCCGCGTGCCGAGGCTCTCGGCGAACTCCGCGACCAGGGTCGCGTCCTTGTGCAGGATCCGGGTGCTGCCGCGCACCGGTCCCGGCTCCTCCGCCAGCCGCGCGACCAAGACCTGGAGCATCGTGGAGTCGGCGGCCGTCCCCGCCAGCAGTCCGGCGACGGCGGTCTCCGCGAGTCCTGCCGCCTCCGCCAGCCGGACCGTCTCGGCCGCCGCGACGACGTGCGCCGCGACTAGGTGCTGGTGCAGGAGTTTCACGGTCGTCCCCGCGCCGAGCGGGCCGCACGCCACGACGCGGGACGAGTACGCGGCGATCACAGGCTCGGCCGCGCGCAACGCGTCCGGGTCGCCTCCGGCGAAGACCGTCAGCGTCCCGGCGACCGCCGACTCGGTGCCGCCGGAGAACGGCGCGTCGAGGACGCGGCAGCCGGTCCCGGCGAGCGAGCCGAGCGCGACCGCGTCCCGCACCGCGACCGTCGAGTGGTTCACCAGGACGTGGTCCGAGCCGACGAGCGGCGCCAGCTCGGCGGCGACGCCGCGCACCGCCGCCGCCGTGGGGAGGACGAGCAGCAGCACCGGCGCCGTCTCGACCAGCGCGGCCAGGTCGTCCACGCGCTCGGCCTCGGTCGTCCCCCCGAAGGGGTCGTAACCGAGCACCCGCCGGCCCTCCCCCGCGAGGCGGTCGGCGAGGCGTCCGCCCATCGCCCCTAGCCCGACGACCCCGACGACCGTCTCCGCGTCCGGACGCATCAGGCCGCCTCAGGCCCGGTGACCGGCGGCGGAGCCGTCGCGGACGTCGCGCCGCACGCTGCCGAGCGCCTCGGCGTAGGCGGCGTCGAGGTCGTCCGGGGCGAGCGGCCCGGCGTGGACGCCGCCGCGCACGAGCACGTAGCCGCGGTCGACGCGGCGGAGCAGCCGGGTGCTGGTCGGGCTGGTGAGCAGCGCCGCCACCCCGTCCTCGGCGAGGCCGGTCAGCAAGTCGAGCAGCTCACCGACGATCACCGGCGCCAGCCCGGTGGACAGCTCGTCGAGCAGCAGGACCCGCGGCTCGCCGAGCAGCGCCCGCGAGATCGCCAGCATCTGCTGCTCGCCGCCGCTGAGCACGCCCGCGGACTTGCGCACACCGCGGCGCAGCGGCTCGAACCGCTCGATGCCCCGGTCGACGGCCTCGTCCGGGAGGCCGAGCAGCTCGGCCATCACCTGGAGGTTCTCCCGGACGGTCATCCGCGGGAAGAGCTGCCGCCCCTGCGGGACGAGCGCCATCCCCCGCCGGGCCCGCTCGACCGCGCTCGCGGCGGAGACGTCCGCGCCGTCGAGCAGCACCACGCCCGTGCCGCGCACCGCCCCGTACGCCGCGTTCACCAGCGACGACTTCCCGGCCCCGTTCGCGCCGAGCAGCAGCGTCACTCCCCCGGCGGGGACGGTGAGCGCCTGGCCCGCGAGGTTGAGCGCCACGGCCTTGCCGTAGCCGACCCTGAGATCGCGCACCTCCAGGGCGGCGCGGCCGTTCTCCGAGGGCGTCTCGGGGGTGGTCTCAGTCGTCGCCAAAGTACACCTCCTTCATCTCCTCGCTCGCCATGCACTCGGCGGGGTCGCCGTCGAAGCGCACCTCGCCGTCCGCCATGAGCACCACCCGGTCGACGAGGGAGACGACGATGTCGATGTTGTGGTCCACGAGCAGGACCGCGCATCCGGCGTCGGCCATCGTGCGGATCGCGCGGGAGAGGCCCTGGATGCCGTCGCCGTCCAGTCCGGCGAACGGCTCGTCGAGGAGCACGACCTCCGGGTCCTGGCTGAGCGCCCGCGCCGCCTCCAGCAGCCGCAGCTGGCCGAGGGTCAGCTCGGACGCGGGACGGTCGAGATCGCTAAGGCTCAGCGAGCCCGCCATCTCCTCCGCGCGGCGCCGCAGCCGCTCCGCGCGCGGGTCGACCAGCCCCCGGACGATCGTCGACGCGAACGACAGCGGCCCGCTGAACGTCGTCGCGTAGGCGCCGATCAGGACGTTCTCCAGCGCGGTGAGCTCGTGCGCGACCTGCGGGTACTGGAAGGTGCGCGCCAGCTTCGCGCGCTTGGCGCGGCGGGCCGCGGTCCCGCTCAGCACCCGGTCGGCGACCTTCACCGTGCCGGTGTCGGCGGGCTGCTCGCCGCTGATCAGGTCGACGACCGTGCTCTTCCCGGCGCCGTTCGGCCCGACGAGGCCGACCACCTCGCCGCGGGACACGTGGAAGCTGACGCCGTGGACGGCGCGGACGCCGCCGTACGCCTTGTGCAGCCCCTGGCAGCTAAGCGCTGGGCTGGACATGGTCCCTCCCCTCCTTGTGCAGCGGCCCGTCCCGGCGGATCAGCCTGACCGCCCACGCGAGGACGTCGCCGAGCAGGCCGAGCAGTCCGCGCCGCGCGAAGATCAGCACCACCAGCACGGCGATCGCGAACGCGAGGGTGCCGGTGTCCTGGAACCAGGTCAGGTTGAAGGTCAGCTCGGTGACGACCACGGCGCCGACGACCGCGCCCCAGGGCGACCGGTAGCCGCCGAGGAACGGGATGAACAGCGCCACGAACGCGACCGAGAGCGGCACCGACTCGGGCAGCATCGACAGGTTCACCGCGGCGAAGTACCACCCGGCGACGGCGCCGAGCCCGGCGCCGATGCCGAGCGACACCAGCGTCAGGGCGCGCGTCGAGACGCCCGAGGACTCGACCGCGCGGGGCGCGTCGCCCTTGGCGCGCAGCGCGATCCCGAACGGCGACGTGCGCAGCCGGTCCAGGCCCCACGCCGCGAGGAACAGGGTCACCAGCGCGGCGATCACCAGGTGCTGGCGGGTGACCTCGCTCCCGAACAGCGTCAGCCCGCGGGTGAGCGTCACGCCGGACGCGCCGCCGGTGATGCCGGTGCTGTCCACCAGCCAGGCCGCGAACGCCTCCCCGAACAGGAGGGTGACCGCCGCCAGGTAGAAGCCGGACAGCTTGTACGTCGTCAATCCCAGCAGGACCGCGACCGCCGCCGAGATCACGATCCCGATCGGCAGCGCCAGGAACATCGACAGGTCGGTGCGCACGCACAGGACACCGAGGGCGTAGCCGCCGATCGCCACGTAGGCGTTGTAGGCGACCGACATCGAGTTGCCCATGATGTAGTGGCTGTACAGGCCGAGGCTGATCAGGCCGTAGGTGACCATCAGGATCGCCAGGTCCTGCCGGTAGCCGTTCTGGCCCACCCACAGCACGACGAGGATCAGCATCGCGAACGCGATCGGCGTCCGCCAGCGGGCGAGGCGGCTCATGCGCGCACCCGCTTGACGAAGATGCCCTCCGGGCGCAGCGCGAAGAACAGCGCGGCGACGGCGAAGGTCACGTAGGTCAGCGCCGCCGGACCGAAGTAGTAGATCGCGAACGCCTGGAGGAACGCCAGGCCGATCCCCCCGGCGAGCGGCCCCCACACGTTGGCCGCGCCGCCGATCACGAAGGCGAGGAAGCCGAACAGGGTGAACTGGAGCGCGCTCGTGAACGCGACGCCCGCGCGGTTGGCGAACAGCGCGCCCGCCAGCCCGGCGAGCAGGCCGGACGAGGCGAACGCGAGCAGCCGGATCCGCCGGACCGGCATCCCGAGCATCGTCGCGGCCTGCGTGTTGTCGCCGATCGAGCGGAACTGCCGCCCGAGCCTCGTCCCGCGCAGCAGCATCCCGATGGCGACGAACAGGCCGAGGGTCACCGCGATCTCGATGAGCGCCTGCGCGCTGACGACGAACTTGCCCACGTCGAGGACGTCTCCTTTCATCCAGGTCGCCCCCGGCAGCGCCGACTTGCCGAAGGCGACCCCGGCGATCTGCTGGAGCGCGAAGAGGCCCGCGACGAGCGCCATCACGACGTGGTGGTCCTCACCCCCGCCCGGTTTGACCAGCGGGGCCACGACCAGCACCTCGATGCACAGGCCGAGCGCGACGCCGAACGCGACCGCCGCGAGGACGCCGAGCACCAGCGGCAGGCCGTGGCCGACCGTGATCGCCGAGCTGGCCATCCCCCCGACGACCGCGAGGCCGCCGACGGCGAAGTTGAACAGCGCGGCGCTCTCCTTGACCATGAACAGGGCCAGCGCGATCAGGCCGAAGAAACACCCGGTCTCCAGCGTGGGGACAACGAGCTCGATGGGCATAGGGGGGACTCCTTCTAGGGCTGCCGACGCGCTGGGGTCACTCGACCCGCTGGTTGATCTCCACGACGTTCATCGACGGGTCGTAGGTGTAGACCTGGTGGAATCCCTTGTAGGACCAGGTCCCGGCGTCGTTGAAGGGCATGCCCTGCTCGCCGAGCCGCCGCATGACGCCCTGGATGTCGTCCACCTGGATGGCGATGTGGCCGTTGATGACGGGGTGCACGCGCAGCTCGTTGTCCCAGGGCAGCGACGGGGTCGGCTTGCAGATGTGGATCTGGCGGCCGTTGCCGTCCTCGAACAGCGCGACGAAGTCGCTCCCGGTCTCCAGCTGGCCCTGCTCGCCGTCACCGGACCACGGGAACTGGATCTCCTTCATCCCGAAGACGGCGTTGTAGAAGCGGACCATCGCCCGGACGTCGTGGGCGGGGATGTTGACGTGGTGCAGGTTCCAGCTCATGATTCCTTCGTTCTCCCGTTTCTTTCGAGGACGTTCGGGGGCAAGGTCTCGGTCAGATCCGCAGTGGGAAGCCGCCGCCGACGGAGAGGGTCTCGCCGGTGACGAACCCGGCGGCCTCCGAGGCGAGGAAGAGCGCGGGCCCGACGAGGTCGGCGGTCCGGCCCTGCCGCGCGATCAGCTGCTTGGACGAGATGAAGTCGGCCAGCAGCGCGGGCGGCAGGTCGGCCATCGCGGAGTCGGTGTCCATCGGGCCGGGCGCGACGCAGTTCACCCGGATCCCGTCGGCGGCGAGCTCGGCGGCGAGCGCCGTGGTCACGCCGCGCACGGCCAGCTTCGTCACGCCGTACACGTCGCGGGGCACGATGCCGGACACCGACGAGACGTTGATGATGCTGGCGTTCGGCGACTCGGCCAGCCACGGCCGGGCGCTCCGCGCGCACCGGACGAGGCCGACGACGTTGACCGACAGGATGGACATCCAGCCCGCGCTGTCGATCTCGGTCGCCGGACGGGACCACGCCATCAGGTGCAGTCCCGCGTTGTTGACCAGGCAGTCGATCCGGCCCGCCCAGCCGGCGATCTCCTCCATCGCCGCCTGGACCGACTCGTCGTCCCCGACGTCGCAGCGCACCCCGTGGGCGACGTCGCCGCCGAGCTCCGCGGCGGTGGCCTTCGCCTGGTCGAGGTCGAGATCCGCCAGCGCCACCCGGGCGCCGTCCGCGACCCACGCCTCGGCGAGGGTGCGCCCGATCCCGCGGGCGCCCCCGGTGATCACGACCAGCGGCCGGCCCGCCATCAGCCGCAGCTCGGCTGGTAGGTGGCCCAGTTCTGGCCGGGCTGGTTCTGCGCGTCGAAGGTGCGCAGGACGATCCCGCACAGCCCGTCCGAGCCCATGTGCTTGTCGGCGCCGAACGACATCGTGAACCCGGTGCCGCCGAAGCTCGCCTCGAACTTGGTGACCTTCTGCAGCGCCTCGTTGATCGCCTTCGAGTCGGCGTCCGCGCCCGCGTCCTTGATCACCTTCGCGATCAGGTGGACGCTGTCGTAGCCCTGCGCGGAGAACGCCGTGAGCGCCTTGAACTTGTCGCCGTTGCGCGCCTTCAGCTTGGTGATGAGGTCGTTGGACCGGGTGTTCTGCGAGGAGATCGCGCTCGCGTAGACGAGGCCGTCCAGCGTCCCCGGCTTGGCGAGCGCCCAGGTCTCGGGCTGGTTGCCGATCGAGGCGAGCGAGAAGCGCGGCTTGTCGGGCAGGGCCTGCTTGAGGGCGTTCTGGAAGAGCACCTCCAGCTGACCGCCGAGCGAGGAGACGAGCACCGCGTCCGGCTTGGACCGGCTCAGCCTGCTGACCTGGGTGGTGACGTCGGTGGCGTTCAGCGGCGCCTTCTCCTTGGCGACGAGTTCCACGCCCGCCTTCTCCAGGGTCGGCAGCAGCGCGTCGTTGAGGCCCGCCATCGTCGGGGAGTCGTCGGTGAGGACGGCGACCCGCTTGTATCCGGCCTTGGCGAAGGCGGCGCCGTAGACGGTGCCGACGTCGGTCACCGGGTTGGCGAGGATGTAGGAGTAGCCGTTGTTCGGCGGCTGCGCGATCGCGCCGAGGATGTTCGTCGGGGAGATCGCCGCGACGTGCTCCTGCTGGACGATCGGCTTGACCTGCGCCGCCGACGCGGAGCCGGAGTTCATCAGGATGATCCGGGCCTTCGCGTTGACCAGCTTGCGCACCAGCGCGGGCGACTGGCTGGGCTCGCCGCCGTCGCTGTAGCGGACGAGCTTCAGCTTCTTGCCGTCGATCCCGCCGCCGTCGTTGACCTCCGACAGCGCCAGCTCGATCCCGCGCGTCGCCTCGGCGGACGTCGCGGCGGTGCCGCCGGCGGTGTCCTCGATCATGCCGACGACGATGTCGCCGCCGTCCCCCGACGAGCCGCCGCACGCGCCGGCCGAGAGGCACAGCAGGGCCGCGGCGAGGCTCACCCCCAAAGACCGGGTTCCAACCGCCATGGCGGGCCTCCATCGTTCGTGTTTCCAGTGGGGTGGGTACGTGTTCTCGCGGTTTGTTCTCATACAAGAACAACGTTCTGCATAACGTAAGCCAGGTCGATGGAGCACGTCAACCACCTGATGACACCCTTTTCACAGCGGCCACCGGGGGCGTCGGCGCGCGCCGCCGAGCGCCCCGAAACGGGCGATGAGCTGGGAAAAGTAGCCCACGCGCCCGGGTCCGGCGATCTCGGCGGTCCGCTCAGCGCAACGCTCAGCGCAACGCGGACCGGCCGAGCAGGTGCTTGCCCATCTGCAGGACCTGGATCTGCGAGGTGCCCTCGGGGATCGTCGCCTCGCGGGCGTCCCGGAAGTACCGCTCGACCGGGAACTCCTCCATCAGCCCCGCACCGCCGTGGACCTGCAGCGCCAGCGTCGCGCTGCGTCCGGCGGTCTCGCCGCAGTAGTACTTCGCCATCGAGCACTCGTAGCGGCCGTCCCCGCCCGCGTCGAGCACGCGGGCGGCGTCGTACCCGAGGAGCCTGGCGGTCTGCGTACCGACCGCGATGTCGACCACCATCTGCTGGACGAGCTGGAACTCCGCCAGGCTCTTGCCGAACTGCCTGCGCTCCCGGCTGAACCTGACCGCCGCCTCCAGGCACGCCTGCGACAGGCCGACCGCGCCCATCGCCATGTTCAGCCGCCCCTGGTTGACCGCGGCCATCGCGAGCCCGAACCCCGAGCCGGGTTCGCCGAGCAGGTTCTCGGCGGGGATCCGGACGTCGTCGAAGACCAGCTCGCAACTGGTCGTGCTGCGCACCGGCATGTGCGCGATGTCGTGGACGCCGTACGGCGACTCGGCGGCGTCCACCAGGAACGCCGAGACCCCTCGGTCGGCGCCGTCCTCGTCGAGCTGGCGCGCGAGCAGGATCCCGAAGTCGCAGTGCAGCGCGTTCGTGATGTAGATCTTGCGGCCGTTGAGCACGAACGAGTCGCCGTCGCGGCGGCCCGTGCAGCGCAGCGCGCCCGCGTCCGACCCGGCCTCCGCCTCGGTGAGCGCGAACCAGCCGAACCGCGACGCGGCCAGCATCGGGTCCAGGAACCGGGCCCGCTGGGCGTCGGTCCCGGCCCGGCTGAGCAGCATCGCGACCATGCCCTGGACGTTCACCGTGGTCCGCAGCGAGCCCCAGCAGCGCCCGGCCTCCTCCATGAGGACGGCCTGCACCATCGCGCCGACCTCGTCGCCGCCGTGCGCGCGGGCGACCGCGCCCCGCACGTATCCGAACTCGTAGAGCCCGCCGAGCAGGTCCCAGGGGAACTCCCGGCGCCGCTCGTACTCCGCGACCAGCGGCGCCACCTCGGCGTCGAGGTAGCGGCGCAGCGCCTGCTGGAGGTCCCGTTCCTCGGTGTTCAACGCGATTGACATCCGCCGTCCTTGCCTTAATCTGTTCACCAGTAAGAACAGTGAACAACATACAGAACAACCTGTCGAGAGGTCCGGGATGAGCGCCACACCTGTCATCGTCGACGCGGTCCGCACCCCGATCGGACGCCGCAACGGCGCCCTCTCGGGCGTCCATCCGGTGGACCTGACCGCGCACGTGCTGACCGCGATCCTCGAACGCAACGGGCTCGACCCGGCGCGGATCGACGACGTCGTCTGGGGCTGCGTCACGCAGATCGGCGCGCAGTCGAGCAACGTCGGCCGCCTCGGCGCGCTCGCCGCGGGCTGGCCGGAGTCGGTGCCGGGGACGACCGTCGACCGCGCCTGCGGCTCCAGCCAGCAGGCGCTGCACTTCGCCGCCGCCGCCGTGGCCTCCGGCCAGCAGGACATCGTGATCGCGGGCGGCGTCGAGTCGATGTCGATGGTCCCGATCGGATCGGCGCGGGCGGTCGGCGTCCCGTACGGGCCGCGGGTCAAGGCCCGCTACGGCACCGACACGTTCAGCCAGGGCCTCGGCGCGGAGACCATCGCCCAGCGCTGGAATCTGAGCCGGACGGAGCTGGACGAGCTGTCCCTCCGCTCGCACGAGCGGGCCGCCGCAGCCACCGACGCGGGCGCCTTCAAGAACCAGCTCGCGGTGGTCGACCTGCCCGAGGGCTCCCTCGCCGTGGACGAGGGCATCCGCCGGGACACCTCGGCGGAGAAGCTCGCCGCCCTCAAGCCGGCCTTCCGCGACGACGGCGTCGTCACGGCGGGCAACGCCTCGCAGATCTCCGACGGCGCCGGAGCGCTGCTGATCATGACCGAGGGCAGGGCCGCCGAACTCGGGCTGCGTCCGCTGGCCGCGTTCCGGCACGGCGTCGTCGTCGGCGACGACCCGGTCACCATGCTCACCGCGCCGATCCCCGCCACCCGCAAGCTCCTCGACCGCGCCGGAATCGGCATCGGCGACATCGACGCGTTCGAGGTGAACGAGGCGTTCGCCTCGGTGGTCGCGGCCTGGCAGCGGGAGACCGGCGCCGACCCGGCCCGGGTCAACCCGCTCGGCGGCGCCATCGCGGTCGGGCACCCGCTCGGCGGGTCCGGGGCCATCCTGATGACCCGGCTCGTCCACCACCTGCGCGACAACGACCTCCGCTTCGGCCTCCAGGCCATGTGCGAGGCGGGCGGGATGGCGAACGCCACGCTCGTCGAGCGCTGGTCGTGAGCGGCCCGAGCACCCGCACCCCCTCCCTAGAACCGATGAGGAACTCAGCGTGAAGATCGAGTCGTCCACCTTCGTCGTCACCGGGGCCGCGTCCGGGCTCGGCCGGGCCACCGCCGAACTGCTGCTCGCCCGCGGCGCCAGAGTGGTCGGGACCGACCTGCGGCCGCGGGCGGCGGACGCGGCCGCGATCCCCTTCGTCGAGGCCGACATCACCGACGAGGCCGCGATGACCGCCGTGTTCGACGCGGCACGGGAGCGGCACGGGGGCGTGCACGGGGTCGTCCACTGCGCGGGACGAGGCGGCGACCGGGTGCGGATCCTCGACCGCGACGGACGGCCCGGCTCGCTGGAGTCGTTCGGCGACGTCGTCCGCACCAACCTCGTCGGCACCTACAACGTGCTCCGGCTGGGCGCGCAGGCCCTCAGCGGCAACGACCTCGTGGGCGGCGAGCGGGGGGCGATCGTCCTGACCGCCTCGGTGGCCGCGTTCGACGGCCAGATCGGGCAGACGTCGTACTCGGCGTCCAAGGCGGGCGTGCACGGGATGGTGCTGGTCGCCGCCCGCGACCTCGCCTCCCGGGGGATCCGGGTCAACGCGATCGCGCCCGGCATCTTCGACACGCCCATGCTCGCCCGGCTGCCCGAGACGACGCGCGCGTCCCTGTCCGCGACGGTGCCCTACCCGAAGCGGCTCGGCGACCCGGGCGAGTACGCCGAGCTCGCCGTCCAGCTCCTCTCCAACGGCTACCTCAACGGCGAGACGATCCGGCTCGACGGCGCGATCCGGATGGCCCCGCGCTGACCCGGCCGAAATACAGAAGGAGGCGCGACCCGTGGCGGGTCGCGCCTCTTTCGTTGGGCGTCGTTCAGGCGGCCGGTATCAGGCTGACCTCACGGGCGAGCCGCTCGGCCTCGGTGGCCGACTGCGCGACCCGCTGCCCGAGCCAGGACAGCGGCCCTTCGAGCGAGAACCCGATCGCGCCGTAGGTCTGGTGCGCCTGGTAGACGGCCTGCCGGGACGCCCGCGCCGCGGCGCGCAGCGCGACGTGCACGTCGAACCCGGCCGCGCGCGGGTCGTCCGCGCCGTCGAGCGTGTGGGCGGCCCGGCGTGCCAGCAGCGCCGCCGCCCGGACCTGCGCGTCGACCTCGGCGAGCGGATGGGCGACCGCCGTGAAGTCGCCGATCCGCCTCCGGAACTGGGTGCGCTGCCCGGCGTAGACGACGACGTCGGACAGCACCCGCTGGCCCGCGCCCGCCAGGTAGGCGGCCAGGCCGAGCCGGGCGAGCAGCGCGGCGCCCGTCCCGACAAGCACCTCGGGGCCCGCGGGCACGAGGTCGGCGGCGACGACCGGCTCATGGCCGAGCGAGACCCACTCCTCGCGCACCCGCCCCAGCGCCACCGGCCGGACGCGCCAGCCCGCCTCGTCGTAGCGGCCCAGCTCGAACAGCCGGTCGGCGCCCGCGCCCCACGGCATCGCGGCGGCGGTGCCCGCGGTCGGCACCAGCTCCCCCGCCATCACCGCCTCGGCGTCGTCGGCGGGCAGCGCGTCCAGGACGAGGAGGGTCTGCCACCACGGGCCCGGGCAGCCGCCCCGGCCGAGCGCGTCGCCCGCCGCGACCACGTCCAGGGCCCCGGCGCCGAGATCGGGCGCGGTGAGCGCCAGCGCGCCCGCCTCCGCGACCGCGGCCCACCTGGCGCGCGGAAAGACCGGCTCGGACTCCGGTTCTGGCAGGTCCGCCAGGACGCGCGCCAACGTCTCCTGGAAATCGCGCTGCTCCTGCGAGTAGGGCCAGTCAGTGCTCATCGAGCCACCCCTTCAGCGCACGCTTGTCGATCTTCATGGCGGTGGTCAGCGGCATCGCGTCGCGGACGACGATCCGCTTCGGCACCTTGTACCCGGCGAGCCGCTCGCGGCAGTGGCGGCCCAAGACGCCGACGAGATCACCGGCAGGGGGGGACACGGGGACCACCACCGCCTCCACCCGCTCGCCCCAGTCGGGGTCGGGGACGCCGATGACGGCGGCCTGCGCCACGTCCGGGTGCTCGCACAGCACCCGTTCCACCTCGCTCGGGAAGACGTTCTCGCCGCCGGTGATGATCAGCTCCTTGAGCCGTCCGCGCAGCTCGATGACGCCGTCCGGGCCGCGGGCGCCGAGGTCGCCGGAGCGGACGCCCTCCGCCGGGACGGGCCGCAGCTCCCCGCCGACGAGGTAGCCCGCCATCTGCCAGGGCGCGCGGATCACCAGCTCGCCGACCTCGCCCGGCGCGACGGGCGCGCCGTCCGGGGAGACGATCCGCAGCTCGGCGCCGGGTACCGGGCGGCCGATCCCGCTCATCCGCCCGCCGTCCTCCCAGGACCGCAGCCGCGACACCGCGCCGACCTCGGTGGCGCCGTAGCCGGTGATCAGGGTGGCGCCGCCGAAGCCGCGGCGGAGCCGCTCGGGCAGGTCGGGCTCGGCGGCGGTCGAGCCGAACAGCACGGCGCGGACGTGCCCCGTCCGGGACGGGTCGAACGCCGGATGCCCGAGGATCCGGTTGAGCGCCGTCGGCGGCCCGAACAGCCGGTTCGCGCGGCCGGTGAGCAGCAGGTCCACCGCCCGGCCCGCGTCGAAGCGCGGCTCGACCACCAGCCGGCCCCCGGCGTACAGCGTCGCGAACGCGCAGGTGGCGAGCGCGACGTGGAAGAACGGAGCGAAGTACAGCTCGGCGTCGGTGCGGCGCGTTTCGAGGACGTGCGCGCTGCACGGGAGGTAGGCGGCGAGTCCGGCGGTCGTCCAGACGGCGCCGCGCGGGGTCCCGGTCGTCCCGCCGGTCCCGAAGACGATCGCGGGCGCGTCGCCGGGGACCGCGCGGGGCTGCCAGGACTCGGTCTCCCCGATCAGTTCGACGCTCGGGTACGACGGCACCTCCGCCGCCGGACGGTGCCCGTCGCCGACGACGATCGCGGACGGCCGCACCGCGTCCAGGTACAGCGCCAACTCGGCTGGAGCGAGCTTGACGTTCAGCGGCGCGGCGGCCGCGCCCGTCGCCATGATCCCGATCAGGGCCGCGAGGTGCTCGGCGCTCGGGTCGAGCGCCGTCCCGACGCGGTCGCCGGGGCCGATGCCGCGGTCGGCCAGCGCCGCGCCGACCTCCCGGGCGCGCCGCCACAGGTCGCCCCAGCTCCACTCGGTCGCCGGGTCGGCGACGGCGGGGTCCGCCGGGGTCTGCTGCGCGCGGGCGCGCACCACTTCCACGAACGAGCCGGTCATCGGCCACCGAGCCCGAACTCGGCGCGCGCCAGGACGCCGCGCATGATCTCCGACGAGCCGCCCGCCAGGGTCTCCATCATCGACTCGCGCCACAGGAAGGCGAGGTCGTCGTCGCGGCGGGTGGCCTCCAGGTAGCCGAGTTCCAGCGCGGCCCGCGCGATCTCCTGGGTCGCGCGCGAACCGACGAGCTTCACGCGGGCGGCCTCGGCGGTGCAGTCGGCGCCGTCCAGGGAGCGGGCCAGCGCCTCGGCCGCGAGCACCTCCACGGCCTGGACGTCGACCGTGAGCTGCTCGATGCGGTCTCGCAGCAGCGGGTCGTCCAGAAAGTCATGCTCCCTCGCCCAGTCCACCAGGCTCTCCAGGTCGCGGCGGACGCGGCCGGGCAGCACCATCAGATGCCGCTCGACCGCCAGCGCCTCCCGGATCAGCCTCCACGCCTGGCCCTCCGCGCCGACCCGGTCGGTCACCGGCACGACCACGTCGTCGAGGAAGACCTCGTTGAGGCGGTGCCCGTCGATGGTCTCGATCGGCCTGATGTCGACGCCGGGCGCGCGCAGGTCGAGGATGAGCAGCGTGTGCGGGTCGCCGTCGGCCACGCCCTCGGCCCGGCACAGCAGCCAGAGGTAGTCGGAGTGGTGGGCGTCGGACGTCCAGCGCTTCTCCCCCGTGACCCGGTACACGTCCCCGTCGCGGACGGCCCGGGTGCGCACCGCGCGCAGGTCCGAGCCCGCCTCCGGCTCGGAGTATCCGAGCGCGAAGGAGACGTCGCCGAGCGCGATGCCGGGCAGGAAGCGCGCCTTCTGGTACTCGGTCCCGTGCACGACGAGGGTCTTCGCGACGATCCCGGCGGCGAGGTCGGGACGCGCGGCGCGGGCGTAGGCGAGTTCGTCCCACAGGGCGAACTCGTGGGCGAGCGTCGCGGGGACGGCGCCGTCCTCGCCGGGCCAGCCCAGCGAGAGCCAGCCGCGCCGGCCCAGCTCGCGGTAGAGGTCGCGGGTCGCGCCGCCGCGGCCGTGGAAGAACTGGCGCGGGTCGAGGACGTCGGCCATCTCCTCCAGCAGCGCGCGGACCTCGGCGCGGAACGTCTCGACGTCCCCGGGTTCAGCGGTCATGGCTCACCTTCCACCTCGGCGGACGCTTTTCGGCGAAGGCACGCGCGCCCTCCAGGAAGTCGGGGTGCGACCAGTGCCGCTGCGCCGTGCGCCACGCCTCCTCGGCGGCGTCGTGCGGAGGGCGGCCCAGCGACTCCCAGAGCAGCGCGCGGGACAGTTCGACCGCGCGCGGCGAGTTCGCCGCGATGGAGGACGCGATGTGCAGGGCGGTCGGCTGCAACTCGGCGGCGGGGACGACCTCGTCGACCAGCCCCAGCGCGTACGCCCGAGCGGCGTCGAGCCGGAAGGACGAGCCCTGGAGGGTCATCCGCATCGCGGTGCCGAACGGCAGCCGGTGGGTCAGGCCGATGTTCTCGACCGCGCCGACCTGGCCGACGCTGACGTGGGTGTCCATGAACGCGGCGTGCTCGGCGGCGATCACCACGTCCGAGTCCACGACGAAGTGCAGCCCGCCTCCGGCGGCGATGCCGTTGACCGCGCAGACCACCGGCTTGCGGACGCCGCCGCCGAGCGGCGACCAGACGATCGGCTCCCGCCGCGCGGACGCGGACGGCACCTCGCCGGTCTCGGCGATCTCCTTGACGTCGGCGCCGGTGCAGAAGTGCCGGTCGCCCGTCCCGGTCAGCAGCACGACGCGGATGTCGTCGTCGGCGTTGGCGCGCGCCCAGATGCGCGCCATCGGCTCGCGCATCCGGCGGCTCAGGGCGTTGCCGACCTCGGGCCGGTCGAGCCGGACGACCAGAACGCCGGCGGTGACCGAGACGGCGAATCCGGGGTACTCTTCGGCACCGCCGCGGTCGGGGCGCACAGCTGAAGGCATCGACACACTCATTCACTATGAAGAACTTCGTTCTTTATAGAATACGAGCGGCGGGTCGCCAGGGTCAAGGACGCACGGGCGCGGCGAAGACCGCGCGGGCGGCGCGCAGCTCGTCCGCCTCGTCCTCGCCGAGGCCAAGCTCCGCGAGGATCTCGGCGGTGTCGGCCGCCTGCCCGCACCGGGGACGGGCGACCGCCGGGCTCGCGGAGAGCCGCGGCGCGGGCGCGGGCTGGCGCAGGCCGTCCCAGTCGACGAAGACGCCGCGGGCGGCCAGCTCGGGGTCGGCGGCCGCCTCGTCCGGCGTGGACACCGCGGTCACGCAGGCGTCGGTCCCGTGGAACCGCTTCACCCATTCCGCCCTGGTCCGGGACGCGAAGATCTCCGCCAGCGCGGTCCGCTGAGCCGCCCACCGGGACCGGTCGTGCTGCGGCCAGTCGTCCGGGTCGAGTTCGAGGCCGTCCAGGAGCGCGCGGTAGAAGGCGGGCTCGATCGCGCCCACCGCGACGTACCGGTCGTCGGCCGTGCGGTAGGCGCGGTAGAAGGGGGCGGCACCGTCCAGCAGGTTCGCGCCGCGCTCCGGACGCCAGGCGCCCGAGCCGAGCATGCCGTGGATCATCGTGGTCAGCGACGCGGCGCCGTCCACCATGGCGGAGTCGACCACCTGCCCGCGTCCGGTCCGGCCGCGCTGGACGAGCGCCGCGAGCACGCCGAGCGCCAGGTAGGCCCCGCCGCCGCCGAAGTCGGCCACGAGGTTCAGCGGGACGGCGGGCGGCCGGTCCGGGTCGCCGATCGGGTGCAGCGCGCCGGCGCGCGCGATGTAGTTGATGTCGTGCCCGACGGTCTGCGCGAGGGGCCCGTCCTGTCCCCAGCCGGTCGCCCTGCCGTAGACGAGCCGAGGGTTGACCGCGTGCAGATCCGCAGGTCCAAGGCCCAGCCGCTCCATCGCTCCCGGCCGCATGCCCTCCAGGAGGACGTCCGCGGACGCCGCCAGTCGGACCGCGACCGCGCGGCCGCGCGGCTGCTTCAGGTCGATCCCGATCGAGCGCTGGCCGCGGGTGCGCGGGTCGTCGGCGAGCGCCGTGTCGATCACCCCGGCGGCCCCGGCGCGGTCGATCCGGACCACCTCGGCGCCGAGGTCGGCGAGGAGCATCGCGGCGAACGGCACCGGGCCGAGCGCCGCCGGGAACACCACGCGGACGCGGTCGAGCGCCCGCTCTCCGGCCGGGGGGATCGTCGCGGGCAAGCCGCCTCCTAGCTGCTCAGGCGCCGCGACTGCACGCTGACCTCGCCGATCCGGTCGCAGACCCGGCGCAGTTCGGCCCCGTACTCGGCGGCGGTGTCGTCGTCGATGAGGTTGGAGAAGCCCACGGCGGCCACCACCAGCGTGACCCGGCCCTCGGCGTCGAACACCGGGGCCGCGACCGTGGAGATGCCGAGGGCGTAGCCCTCGTGGTCGACCGTCCAGCCGCGCTCGCGGACGAGGCCGAGCTCCGTCCGGAACGCCTCCACGTCGGTGAGGCTCTTGGGGGTGAACGCCTGCAGCCCGTGCCGCAGGATGACCTCCAGGGACTCGGGGCTCTCGTAGGCGAGGAAGGCGCGGCCGAACGAGCCGCCCTGGATCGGGATCCGCTCCCCCGGCTGGAGGGTGATCCGGACCCGGTTCGGACGCTCCAGCTTGTCCAGCAGCGAGATCTCCTCGGCGCTCACCCGCCGGTAGATCACGATGGTGGCCTGGAGCTTCTCCAGCAGTTCGCTGAGGTAGCGGCGGGCGAGGGACAGCTCGCCGAACTGCCCGCTCGCCGCCGCGCCCAGTTCGAGCAGCGCCGGGCCGAGCCGGTAGCTTCGCGTCCGCTCGTCGTAGTCGACCACCTCAAGGTTGGTGAGGGTGCGCAGGATGTAGAAGACCGTGCTCTTGTTGATGCCGGTCGCCTCGATGATGTCGGCGAGCACCGACGGTCCGCGCTGCGCCAGGGCGTCGAGCACCGTGAAGGCGCGCGTCACCGCGGGCGCGCGGTCCTTGTCATCGGCCATGGGTCTCGTCCTTTCGCGGGCGGCACGGGTCAGTGTCGTTCCGGAGATCGGCTCCGTCTGACCGGGAAAGATGATTCCAGAACGCGCCGCCCTCCTCGTCCGGATCAGAGGTCGCGATCACCGGCGAGCAGGCGGCCCGCGACGAGCCTGCGCAGGATCTCCGCGGACCCGTCGGCGATCTGCACGGTGCGGATCATGTGCCATGCCTCGGCCATGCCGATCTCGGTGGTGATCCCCATGCCGCCCAGGGTCTGCATCGCCCGGTCGATCGTCCGGGTCGCCATCTCGGTGGAGAGGATCTTGCACATCGCCGACTCCTTGAGGGCGCGCTCGCCCGCGTCGATCCGGGCGGCGGTGTCGAGCCCGAGGACGTGCGCGGCGTGCACGTACGTGGCGCACTCGGCCAGCGGGAACATCACCCCCTGGTGCTCGGCGAGGAGCTTGCCGAACGAGCGCCGCTCGGCCGCGTAGTCGAGGGCCTGGTCGAGCGCCCAGCGCGCCAGGCCGACGGACTTGGCGCAGTTGTACATCCGGCCCAGGCTGATCCCGCCGAGCCCGATGCCCGCGGCCTGCCCCTCCTCCCCGACGAGCAGCTCGGGCGTCACGTGGACATCGTCGAGCGAGATGATCGCGTGGTTGCCGCCGCTCTCGCCGTACAGGCTGATGACGCTGTCCACCTGGAACCCGGGCGCGTCGGTGTCGACGAGGAATGCCGAGACGCCGCCGCTGCGCTCGGCCAGCGCGTCGGGGTCGGTCACCGCGAAGACCAGGCCGTAGTCGGCGTAGGGTCCGTTGGTCGTCCACTGCTTGGTGCCGGTCAGGCGCCATCCGCCGGACCCGTCCGGGACGGCCCTGGTCCGCATCGACCAGGCGTCGGAGCCCGCCTCGGGCTCCGACATCATGAAGCACATCGACTTCTCGCCGGACATCAGGCTCGGCAGGACCCGCTCGCGGACGTCCTCGCCGACCAGCCCGAACACGAAGCTGGGGCCGGTCGCCCAGTGCGCCAGCACGTCGTGGGCGAGCCAGCGGTGCGGCCCGCTCAGCCGGTAGACCAGCTCCCAGGCGGCGTACGTGGTGACCGCGCCCTGCCCGCCGCCGCCGAGGTCCTCGGGGACGGTCATGGTGAAGAAGCCCGCCTCCGCCGACGCCGTGCGGACCCGCCGCCGCAGCTCCTCGACGCGGTCGACGTGCCGCCCGGTCTCGTCGTACCGGCCGCGCTGGTCGTTGAGCACGGCGGCGTACTCCTCGTGGAGCGGGAAGACCTCCGCGCGGAGGAAGCCCTCCAGGCCGCTCAGGATGGCGGACGTCTCCTCGGACACCCCGGTCGTCGACATCACGGCTCCCTCTTTGAACGCTGTTCTTAATATAGAATAACATGGCGGCCAGTTCGGGACGTCCGAGGAGGACACATGGACAAGCAAGCCGGTGACGTCGTCCTGCTGGACGCGTGCGACGGGGTCCTCACGATCACGCTGAACCGTCCCGCCAAGCGCAACGCGGTCGACCGCGCGGTCGCCGAGGCGGTCTCGGCCGCGCTGGACCGGCTGGAGGACGACGACGCCCTGCGCGTGGGCGTGCTCACCGGCGCGGGCGGCACGTTCTGCGCCGGGCTCGACCTCGACGCGTTCGCCCGCGGCGAGGCCGCCCGCTCGGCGTCGCGGGGGTTCGCCGGGATCGTCGAGCGGCCGCCCGCCAAGCCCCTCATCGCGGCCGTCGAGGGCTGGGCCCTCGGCGGCGGCTTCGAGATCCTGCTCTGCTGCGACCTCCTGGTGGCGTCCTCGACCGCCGTCCTCGGCCTGCCCGAGGTCAAGCGGGGACTGGTCGCCCGGGGCGGCGGGGCGCTCCGCCTCACCCAGCACCTGCCGCGCGGCCGCGCCCTGGAGCTGCTGCTCACCGGCGAACCGATCACCGCCGCGGACGCGCACGCCTACGGGCTCGTGAACCGGCTGACCGAGGCGGGCCAGGCGCTGCGGGTGGCGCGAGATCTCGCGCGCGGGATCTCGGCCAACGCGCCGCTGGCCGTGTCGGCGGCGAAGCGGATCGTCACCGAGGCGCCCGGCTGGGGGCTCGACGAGGCGTTCCGGCGCCAGGGCGAGATCCTCGCCCCGGTCTTCGACTCCGCCGACGCCCGCGAGGGCGCGCTCGCGTTCAAGGAGAAGCGCCCCCCGGTCTGGCAGGGACGATAGGCGGCCAGCCTCGGCGGGCGGCGTCGGCGGGCGGCGTCGGCGGGCGCCTAGGAGCGAAATACGTCGAACGCGACTGCGAAGGGCGACCTCGTCGCTACGCTGTGCGGCATCCCGCCAGCGGCCGAACCCGGAGGTTCCCATGGACGAGGAGTCGCAGCCAGCCGAAAAGGCGATCGAATACGAGATCGCGCTACCAGCGGACGCCTACTGGACGCGAGACGGGCGAATCCCTCTAGGCCCGGATCTGACCGAGGCGTTGAACCGGGCCGTGAAGTACCTGGAGCAGGGGGAATTCGGTTCCCTTTCCTTCGTCGCGGCCTTCGATGGCCACTGGCCCCGGGACGAGCGCACCATCGTGTACCGCGTCGATGACGGCGTGGTGCTGACACTCGACGGTCGTGACCTCCAAGACCAGGTGCGCACGGCCCTGGACGCCGGAGAAGTCGACGGATGGAGCCATCTGCCGACCCCAGAGACCCCCATCCCGTTGACGGAGGTCCAGGCCCGCCTCGGAGTCCGCGTCTACAACCTCCTCGCCCGCCAGGGGTTCAGGACCCTGGACGAGGTGCTCGCCGTGCCGGAGGAGACGCTGCGCCAGGAACGGGGCGTCGGCCGCCACTGCCTGGAGAAGATCCGGCAGCTCCGCGACCCGGAGGGCCCGCTCATCCGCGTGGCCCACACCCGGCCGGTCCGGCAGCAGGACGAGCACGCCGACCTGGTCCGCCGACGCATGTCCCCGGCCTCGCTCCAGCGGTACGGCGTCCTCGTCGAGCCGCTCGGCCAGTGCGACCTCGCGGTGTCGGCGTTGAGCGTCATCGCCGACTCCCTGAACTCCGAGCCGCTGCCCCCGGCGGACCCCGCCGTCGTCCGGCTCCTCCGCGACGCGGCCGAGCCTGGCCTCCTGGACGCCTACCTCCGCACGCACGAGGCCGTCCCGGAGACCGGTTCACCGGTCTCCGGGGAGCGCGCCCGCTGACCGTTCGCGCCGGACGGAACCGTGCCCGGTCCGGACACCCGCCCCCGGTGGGAAGGGCCGGACCGGGCACGTCCCAGCCGCGACTAGCCGCGACTAGCCGCGCCGGTTGCCCGGCTGGGCG
Source organism: Actinomadura syzygii (assembly GCF_008085905.1). Classification (GTDB taxonomy): domain Bacteria; phylum Actinomycetota; class Actinomycetes; order Streptosporangiales; family Streptosporangiaceae; genus Spirillospora; species Spirillospora syzygii. Next base: position 125,870 of record NZ_VSFF01000015.1, read on the forward strand.
CCCACGGCCACTTTCCAGAGGGCGTAGGCGATCGCGTCGGAGCAGCGGTCGAGCGCGGTCGTGTTGATGTTGTTCGGATAGCTGTCGCAGGACTGGTGGTAGCACCGGTCGAACGCCTGGTTCGCGGTGCCGCCCCATTTCTGCGCCTGGGCGGCGGACTTGGTCGCCGGGGCTCCGGTGAACAGGAACGTCGTGGCGATTCCGGCGTTGCGGAACGACCCGTCGTCACTGCAGCACTCGGAGACCTCCTCCGTCGACACGTTGATGGAGTCGAAGTACTCCTTGAGGTTCTTCGCCAGCGGCGAGTTGATGTCGTCGATGAAGTAGCCCGGGTTCGGCGAGCCGACCATGTCGAAGTTGAAATAGCCCTTGATCTTCGCCCGGTCGGCGGCCGACAGGCGGCCGACGTAGAACTTCGAGCCGCGCAGGCCCTGCTCCTCGTCCGTCCACCAGGCGAACCGGACGTGGTTCAGCATGGTGGGCTTGGTCCGGGCCAGTTGCAGCGCGACCTCAAGTTGGGCGGCGGAGCCGGTGCCGTTGTCGTTGATTCCGGGTCCCGCCCCGACGCTGTCGAGATGGGCGCCGAACATGTAGACATTGGCGTCATTGCCGCCGGGCCAGTCGGCGATGAGGTTGGGACCCGCACCGCTGGTGCATCCGGACGAGCACGCCTGCCGGGCCACGGTGAACCCGGCCTCCTTCAGTTTCGCCTCGATGTAGGACACCGAACCGAGGTAGCCCGCGCCCGTCGACCGGCGGGTACCGCCATTGCTGCTGGCGATGGTCTGGAACTGCTGCAGGTGCGCCTTGACATTCTCGACGTTGACGTCAGGCGACGCCATTACTTTTGGGGAGCCACCCCCCACCGTGTACGCGGTGGCCTCGCTGACGCCCGGGGTGCAGGTCGGCTCACCGGACTGCGCGCCGAGGCTGACCGCGTCCCACGCCGCCTTGACCTTGTTGAACTGGTCGCAGGTCTTGTCGAGGTTCTTCGCCGCGGTCAGCGTCAGCGTCCGGTACCGGGGGTAGCTGGTGCCGGACGTCTTGAGCTGCATCGCGTTGTAGAAGATCTTCGCGGCGTTCATCACTCCGACGCCGGTGACCTGGCTGTTGTTGCAGGTCGGGCTGGTCGGCTTGCCGCCGCCGGGGTTGGAGCCCTCGGCGAGCAGGTAGAACCAGTGGTTGCCGGGCCCGGCCGCCTTGTGGACCTCCATGTTCGGGACGGACGTCGACCAGCAGTTGGGGTCGTTGTTGACCTGCGACGGGTTGTACATGTTGCGGATCGGGCCGCTGCCGGTGAGGTTGACCAGCTCGCCGACGGTGTAGTCGGGAGTGTCGGCCGGGTTGTTCAGGAACGCCTCGACGGCTGCGCCCCAGACGTCCCCGACGAACTCCTGCGTGCCGCCGCCGGACATGCCGCCGGGGGTGAAGTTGTCCAGGCCGTGGCCGAACTCGTGGTCGACGACGTCGGTCGAGGTGATCCACTGGTTGCGGTTGTTGTGGCCGAACTGGGCGTCGGTGCCGTTCCAGTACGCGTTGACCGCGTTGAGGCCGACGCGCGCCGGGGCCCACTGGTTGTTCCGCAGGCCGGTGCGGCCGAAGGTCTTCAGCAGGTCCCAGAATCCGCCGGCGGCGTACATGACGTCGACGCAGCCGGACTCCTTGTCGGTCTTGGACGTGCTGCCCCAGACGTCGTCCGGTCCGGTGAAGACCCGGTTGCCGCTGTAGTCGGCGCAGGACATCCCGGCCCGGTTCGGGTCGCGCATCGTGTACTGGCCGCCGGACTGGGTGGTTCCGATGGTCAGGTTCGACCCTTCCCAGATGCCGGTGCCGGTGCCCGCGTGGATGGTCTCCTGCTCGCCGAACCGCTTGCCGGTCCGGGCGTCGACGTAGACCTTCTTGCGGCTGGGCTGCTCGCCGTCGCGTCCGGACACGACCGTCTCCCACGCGAGGCGCGGGGCGCCCAGCGCGTAGACGACCAGACGCGGCTTGGGCGCGGCGGCGTCCGGGCTGGTCAGCGCGGCGCGGGCACGCCCGGCGGCCGCGGTCTCACTGACCTTCGGGGTGGTGGCGACGGTGATCTGACGCCGCTGCGCCACGGACAGGGTCCGCACGCGGCCCTGCCCGTCGGTGGCGACCACGAAGTCGCCGCCCACCACGGGAAGCCCGCGGTAGGTGCGCTCGTAAGCGACGTAGTACTGGTCCCAGGGCGTGCCGATCACCTGGGTCCGGATGTACTTCTCGTCCTTTCCGGTGTGCAGGTCGGCGGCGTTCGCGGCGATCAGCCGGTCCGCCGACGTGATCGCGGCCGCCTTCGGATCCGCGCCGGGCTTCTGACCGCTCGTGGTGGACGTCATGGCGGGGGCCGCCATGCCCGTGACCGCGAGCGCGGTGACCGTGACGGTCACCAGGAGATGGTTTCTGCGTTTCACAGCCGCATGCCTCCATAGGGGCGGGGGGTGAGGCCGCCCCGCGGGGTCGGGGCGGCGGCCGACGCGGCGGCGGAGCCGGGCGTGGCCGCGCGCACGGGCTCGGGAGCCGTGCGGCGCGTGAACGGCCACCGCGTCTTATGGAGGAGATTGGCATCTCTGGAACGGTCGCGGACCATCACATCTGGTCATAAATTCGCGCTATGCAGCCGTGAACTGCACATCCATGTGATCATCTGCAACGGCGGGAATTGTTTTCACGAGTCTGCGCGTCCGCTGTTCCGCGACGGGTGGGGACGCCATTGCGGCGTCCCCACCCGTGTGCGGTGTCTCCGGTGCGTCTGTTGACTCAGAGGGATTTGACGGTGCCGCCGTCGATCACGTAATCGACACCGGTGATGTTGCCCGCGACGTCCGAGAGGAGGAACGCGATCAGGGACGCGACCTCCTCCGCCTCGGTGACGCGTCCGGTGGTGATGTTGAAGGCGGCGGGAATCTGCTTGAGGAACGCGCCGTGCTCGGCCCCGTTGGCGGCCGCGACCTTGGCGCCGAACCCTTCGGGGTCCTCCCAGATGGAGGTGCGGACCACTCCGGGCGAGACCGTGTTGACGCGCACCCCCTGCGGCCCGAACTCCTCGGCCAACGACTTCCCGAGCGCCGCGAGGGCCGCCTTGGCGGCGCTGTAGGCGACCGGCGCGGCGGCGGGCAACCGGGAGTTGATGGACGAGACGTTGACGATCGACCCGCGACGCTCGATCAGGCTGGGCAGGGCCGCCCGGCTTGCCCGGACCGCGCTGAGCAGGTTGAGGTCGAAGACGCGCGCCCACTGGGTGTCGTCCGTGTCGAGGAAACCGCCGAGCCGGACGTCGTCCCCGGCGCCGACGTTGTTCACCAGGAAGTCGATGCCGCCCAGTTCGGCGCGGGCGGTGTCGACGAAGGCGGCGACGCCCTCGGCGGTGCTCAGGTCCGCCGAGATCGCCAGGGCCCCGGTCTCCTTCAGTTCGGGGGTGATGGTGCGGGCGGCACCGGCGACGGCGACGCCTTCGGCGACGAGCGTCCGGACGGCGGCGAGCCCGATGCCGCGGCTCGCTCCGGTGACGACGGCGGTCTTGGACGCGAGGTCAAGGTTCATGACTATCCTTTTCTTGAACTACAGGTACAAAATCAGGGCACGCGAAAGCCCGGACCTGCCGGGATTCGAGGTCAGTTCGAGGTCGGTTCGGGAATCGGTTCGGAGGTCAGAGGGTGTCGATCGTCGCGTCGATCACCCGTAGGAGCCGCTCGGGCCCCTCGGCGACGCGACCGAGGACGCGCATCCCCACGGCGATGTTCATGAGCAGGCTGCCCAGCGCGGCGGCGTCGCGGCCGGGATCGATCTCCCCGGCCCGCTGCCCCTCCTCGATCAGCGCCTGGAAGGCCCCCTCGGTGCGGTCGATCATGCGGCGGACGAGTTCGGTCGCCTCCTCGTCCACCCCGGCGAGTTCCGTCGCGGTGTTCGCCGCCATACAGCCGCGGCGATCCGGGTCGCCCAGGTCCATTTCGACGAGGGCGAGCAACGTGCTCCGGAGACGTTCCTTGACCGGCCCCGGGCGCTCAAGGCTTTCCACCAGTGCGACGGTCTGGCTGTCGCGGTACCGGCGGAGCGCCCGCTCGAAAAGCTCTCGCTTGCTCCCGAACGCGTTGTAGAGACTCCCCTTTCCGATGCCGAGCGCGTCCACCAAGTCCTGCGGGGTCGTGGCGGCGTATCCCTTCCGCCAGAACACCTCCATCGCCCGGTCGACGGCGACCTCCGCATCGAACTGCCTTGGCCGTGCCATGGGCAGAACGCTACACCGTTCTGTACCTAGAGTTCAAATACAGGCCGGCCCGCCCGCCGCCACCGGGAGGCGAAGGCGCGGGCCGGGTTCGCGACGAGGATCGCGGCGGCGAGGTCCGGGCCGAGTTCCCGCTCGATCCGCGGGCGCAGGCCGGTGAGCAGGAACGGCATGCCGGGGCCGTCGGCGCCGGACCGAGCGGCGGCGGTGACGGTGTCCGCGCCGAGCAGGATCTGGTCCGCGTGGCCCGCGTCGGCGAGGGCGCCGAGCCCCGGCAGGAGGTGGGGGTCGGCGGCGTGATGCGCCCGCGACGGGCCGTCGAAGGCGAGGAAGGCGCCGGTCTCGGCGGCCTGCCGGTGGACGGCGGCGTCGGGGAAGCGGTGCGGGTGCCCGAGGATCACGCGGTCCGGCGGGACGCCGTGCTCGGCGCACAGCAGGTCGAGGACGTCCAGCGCGGCGGTCCCGCCCTCCAGGTGGACGCCGATCGGCGCGCCCGTGGCGCGGTGGGCCTCGGCGGCGGCCGCCATCACGTGCCGGGCGTGGCCGTCGAGGCGGTGGAAGGCCCCGGCGACCTTGATCAGCCCCGCCTTCACGGGCGCCTCGGTCAGCTCGTGGACGAAAAGGTCGGCCAGTCCGTCGCGGACGCGCTCCAGCTCGTCCGGCGCGTAGTGTTTCGCCTGGTGCATTCCTGTGGCGGCGACGATGTGAACGCCGGATTGCCGGGAAAGGCCCGGCAGTTCTTCGGTTCGAGGGCCCATTCCCCAGGGCGTCCACTGCACCACCGCCCGTCCCCCGGCGGCGGCGAATGCGTCGAGTTCGCAGAGCGCGGCTTCGGGGTCATTCAATTCCTGACCGGGAAGCGTCGGCGAGCGTATGAACAAATGGTCATGAGAGTCGCAGACGCCTAGTTCTTCGGGACGAATATCACCGAGGACGGTCCGTATCATCGGCCTCATTCTTCCGACTCCGTTTCGGCCAGGGCGGACGTTGCGACGTCCGGGAGGGCCGCCTCATCTGGTCCTCGTAACGCTTCACCCGTTACGGTGACGCTAGCACGTGTAACGGTTGAGGCGTTACGCTGGCTTTATGGCCAAAGAGGATCCGCTCGCCTTCCGCTTCGACTGCGGGGCCGTCTGGCTGAACCTCCTCGCCACCAGGGGCCGGACGTTCAGCGCGTCCCCGGTGGAGCGGCTCGCCACGCCCGGCCGCCTCGCCGAATGGCTGGAGCGGTGCGAGCTGACCCCCGCCCGGCCGCCCGGACCGGACGACCTGCGCAAGGCCCGGGAACTCCGCGAGACGCTGCGCGCCCTCGCGCTGGCCACGGTCGGGGAGCGTCCGCCGCCCGCGGACGCCGTGACGGCCCTGGCCGCGCTCCTGGACGGGCACGACGACCGCGTCCGGCTCGCCGCCGGCGACCGGCTGCGCCGCGAGCCGCCGGCGGCCACGGCGCACGCCCTGGCCCGGATCGCCCGCCAGGCCGTGGACCACCTGACCGGGTCCGACCGCCGCGCCCTCAAGGTCTGCCCGGAGGACGACTGCCGGGGCGTGTTCGTCGACCCGCCCGGGCGGCGGCGGTGGTGCCCGTCCCCGGCGTGCGCGAGCCGGGGTCGCGTCCGCGCCCTGCGCGCCCGCCGCGAGGCAGCCGCAACCGGCCCCGCCGACGAGTGATCCCGCCGAGCGCTTTCCGCGTCCGGACACGGCGAATCGGCGATCCGGCCGACCGCCGAAGGGATAATTCGTCTATCCGAAACCGGTCAAAGAAATGATCATTAGAATCGAGGTCGACGGCTCCCGCCGCTGATCCGCGCCGGGAACTCGGCTGTGGCATTATCTGCCGCAGCCCGGAGCGTCCATTGGGGACATGGACGCGCGGATGATCGTCACGGAGGCGGACGGTTCTCCCTCCGGTCGAGTTTCCGCAGAGGGGTCTTCGATGGGTTCTCCCGACAACCGGGCTCAGGAGTCTTTGACGGGTTTTCCCGACGACCGGGCGGGTGACTTCGTCCTCGACTTCCCGACGGCGGTGGCCCCGGATTACCGGAACCGGTCGAGCCTCGCGACCAGCCCGCCGCTGTTCGTGCTGCGAGTGCCCGAGTCCGCGCATCCGGACGGCGTCGACCGCGTCGTCAGGGAATTGCGGTCGGCGCTCACCGACAACGGCAACCTCGTGCCGCTGGCCCACCTGTCGACCGAGGACGACTCCGAACTGCTGTCCGAGACCGCCGGGTTCCGGCTGATGATGGGCACGCCCCGGCACATGACGCCCGAGCGGTTCCCGAACTTCCTGGTCATGCGGGACCTCATCGCCTTCATCCGGGGGAACCGGGACGCCTGGCGCGGCGGCCCGCAGGCCCGGGAGCTGCGGCGGCACGCCAGCGAGCAGCGGGCCCAGCGCGGCGGCCCGCTGGCCTTCACCAGGATGGAGGGCCCGAATCCCGACGGGCTCGTGGGCTTCCTGATGCGGATCAGTTGGCTCTCGTTCGTTCAGCGGCTGCCGAAATGGCTGTGGGCGCGCTGGACGTCCCGCAGAGTGATCCGCCGCTGGCTGGGCGCGGAACGGATCGCCGCGGGCGGCAAGAACCTGTACCGCGTGATGGACACCGTGGGCGCCGTGTGGAGTTCGCAGTTACGCAACGACCCCGAGCACCAGGAGGCGCTCCAGCAGCTCGACCAGCTCCTCTTCCGCGCCCTGCTGGAGGATCTGCGCAACCCGCCGGTCGGCGGGGTCTTGCCCCGGCGGCGGCGCCGGACCTCCCGCCCGGTCATCCTGGTGGAACTGCCGCCGCCCGCCCGGGACGGCTCCCGGGCGGCCGAGCGCTTCCTGCGCTCGGTACACGACGCGAGCGCCACGGCCCGTCCGCCCGGCCCGCTCGTCGTGGCCGTGGGGCTGCCGTCCCAGACCCTTCTCAACGACCTCGGCGACCCGGCCGAGGTCGGCTTCGCCCAAGCCGCCGCCCGTCTCTCCGAGAAGGACGGCCCGCCGGTCCTGGTGTCCTTCTCCACCGAGGCGCTGGGGAAGCGAGGGCTCGACCTCCGCAAGGTCGCGCCGCGCAGGTTCAGGTTCGGCTGGACGGTCCCGGCGGCGATCATGGCCTGCGTTTCCCTCCTGGTCGCGGGCACCGCCGGGGGGCTGATCGCACGGCAGGTCCTCGGCGACCGGAGCTGCGTCGGCGGCACCGCCTCCCTCGCCTCCCGGACCGCTGCCACGCCGACCGACCCCAAGGGCTGGTACGACGCGGCGGTGCGGGAGATCGGCGTGCAGAACAGGCGCGCGGAGAAGGCCGCCGCCGACGGCAAGACCATCCGGACCGTGGTGGCGTTCGAGTCCAGCGTCCCGAAGGACGAGAACGAGACGCGCTTCGACGGCACGATCCCGGAGCTGCGCGGCATCGCGATGTGGCAGAAGAAGCTGCTCGACATCACGGTGTCCAACGACAGGGTCGTCGGGCTGCGAGTGGACGTCAGGCCCACGGGCGCGTCGTTCGCGAACGCCGTCCCGGAGGCGAAGCGGCTCGTCGCGCAGGTGCGGCAGCAGGCGGTCGACAAGAACATCCCGGCGTATTCGCGGATTGTCGGCGTCCTCGGATACGCGCAGAGCCGCCAAGAGACCCGGGGCGCGCTTGAAGTTCTCGGCGCGGCGGGCATCCCCGCGGTCGGCACCACCGCGACCGCCGACGAGATGTCGGCGGGCAGCGCGAACCTCAGCTACTGGCCGTTCACCCCGTCCAACTCGACCGAGGCGCGGATCGAGGCGGACTTCGCGAGCGGGCGCAACATCGTCGCCGCGCCCGGCTCCGGCGACGGCTGCTCCCCCGCCCGCCGGGCCCTCATCATCGAGAGCTCGGCGGACCTCTACAGCCGCAGCCTCGCCGACAAGTTCCGCGCCGCGTTCCCCGGCGGCACCCAGGTGTTCGACTTCAACCAGGACGGCCGCTTCGAACCGGGGCCGACGACCAACGCGACGAGCATGTCCAGCGCGGACGACCTGGCACACGCGCTGTGCGGGGCGCTCAGGGCCGAGCCCGCGACCGTCGTGTACTGGTCGGCGCGGGCCCGCGACTTCACGGCCTTCATCGACGCCATGGACACCCAGGGCACCTGCACCGCCGACGACGTCACCGTCCTCGGCGGGAACGAGCTCACGAACGTCGCCCTCACCGGCGCCTTCAACGACAAGGGCTGGCTGCGGCTGTACTACTCCGCGCACCGGCTGCCCGCGACGGACCCGCGGGCCAGCGAGAAGACCCGCGAGTTCGTCGACGCCTACACCGCGTTCGTGAAGCGCACCACGAAGGGCGCCGACCCCTGGGTCCAGGACGGTCATTCCGCCGTCTCCTACGACGCCTTCCACGCCCTGTCGCAGGCCGTCAACCAGGCCAGGCAGCCGAACGGAGAGGTTCTCCCCCAGGCCCCGGTCGTCGCGCTCCGCGGCGGCGTCACGTTCGACGGCGCAACCGGCTGGGTGTCGTACGGGCAGGGCACGAACGCGCCGCCCACGGACAAGACGCTCGTCCTGCTCCGCCAGCTCTCGGACCGTACGGAGGCCGTCGTGGTGTGCGGTGCGTACCAGCAGGGCGCGTCCAGCCGCGAGGAGGGCCCGCCCTGCTCCCGCTCCCGCTGAGGCCGCGCGTCAGGCCGGTTTCGTGACGATCTCGACCACCCGGTCGGGCATCGACAGGAACGGCGAGTGGGACGAGTCGAGCGTCACGACGGTCGTCGGGTTGTCCGGGAAGGCCGCGTCGGCCTCGGCGATGAACCGCTCCTGCAACGCCGGACGGATCGCCCAGTCCTGCTCGCATCTCACATACGTCCGGGGGACGGAGCCCCAGCCGTCGGGGGTCAGCCGCGTCGTCCCGAGCAGCATCGCGACCGGGCCGTCGGGCGTCAGCAGGCCGAGCGCGGCTTCGGCGGCGTCCACGGGGATGTCGTCGAAGAACGCCTTCCGGAGTAGGCGGCGGTAGTCGTCCTCGGCGGAGACGAGGTCGAGCCGCATGGCGCCGACCCGCGCGGGATCGGTCGCCAGCGAGGCCGTGACCAGGCTCTCGGCGTTCTCGGGGCTTCGCGCGTAGGTGTCGGACGAGACGCCGGAGCCCGGCATGAACCCGGTCAGGTACACCGCGTGCGCCACCAGCTCCGGGACTTCCTGAACGGCGCGCGTGAGCACCGCCCCGCCCATGCTGTGGGCCACCACCGTGACCGGACGGCCCCGTCCGAGCCTTCTTATCTGCGATACCAGCAGCTCTCCGGCCTGGTCGAGGCCGACGTCCGCGACCGGTGAGAGCTCGGTGGCCATCTCCTCCGGGTCGAACGGGCGTGTGGCGAGGCTCCGCGGGCGGCGGGCGCGCAGCCCGTGGCCCGCCATGTCCACGGCGTGCGCGACGTGACCGGCGCCGGTCACGCGCGCGAGCACCTCGCTCCAGCACCAGGAACCGAACCAGAAGCCGTGCACGAACAGCAGCGGCGGTGGACGTAACGGCATGGAGTACTCCCGGGGGGCTCAGCGCGGCGAATTCCCCCGGATCGTACAAGCGATCAAGAACCCGGGTGCGTCTCACGGGTCGGTAGATCTTTTGTTCATCCTGCTCAGCGGCGTTTTTGTCGTTTCGTCCTTGCCTCGTCGGCTATGCCGTCCAAGAGGGACGTCAATGAAGCGAAGTGGTGACCATGGCAGAGACAGGCACCAAGGACCGCGCGAGCGACCAGGCCGCGCAGACCGCCCAGAACGCCCTGGACGTTCCGGTCCAGCAGCTGAAGGAGGCGGGCCGGGAGGTCGTCAAGGCGCTGATGGTGCAGACGCTGGAGAAGGCCACAGGCAGGATCGAGGGCCTGGCCCACCGGCTGAACGACGCCGCGGACGGCGCGGGCGCCGGCACGAAGGCGGCGGCCGCCGGAGCGGAGGCGATCGCCCAGGGCAAGTCCCCGCTCAAGGCGGGCGTCGGAGCGGGCATGGCCGGTGTGAAGGAGAAGGCGAAGCAGGTCATCGGAGCCGGGGGCGGCGACGGCGACGGCAACGGTGGAGGCGGCGACAAGACGAAGGTCACCACCATCATCGAGCAGTTCGACGTCGGGTTGCCGAAGCGCGTCGCCTATGACCAGTGGACGCGGTTCACCGACTACCCGAGCTTCACGAAGAAGGTGGAGAGCGTCGAGCAGGAGTCGGACGAGAAGCTCAACTGGCGAGCGCAGATCTTCCTTTCGCACCGCACCTGGGAATCGACGATCACCGAGCAGATCCCGGACGAGCGGATCGTCTGGCGGTCGAAGGCCCCGCACGGTTACGTCGACGGCACGGTGACCTTCCACGAACTGGCGCCGACCCTGACGCGGATCCTGCTGGTCGCCGAATACCACCCGGACGGCTTCTTCGAGAAGACCGCGAACCTCTGGCGCGCCCAGGGACGCCGACTCCGCGCGGACTTCAAGCACATCAAACGCCACATGATGACGCAGACCCTCCTGCAGCAGGACGAGGTCGAGGGCTGGCGCGGCGAGATCCGCGACGGCGAGGTCGTCAAGTCGCACGAGGACGCGCTCAAGGAAGAAAAGGGCGAGAAGGAAGACGACAAGGAAGAGGGCGACCAGGAGGCGACGGACGAGAAGGACGAGAAGGACGAGACGCAAGAGCAGGACAAGCAGGAAGCCAAGTCCGAGTAGGGGAGACGATGGCCGACGAGCGCCGAGAGCGAGCCGAGCGGGACGAACGCGATCAGGGAGCCGAGCGGGACGAACGCCCTGAGCGCGATGGGTCCGACGAGTCGGAGGGCCTCACCGGCAGGACCCTGACCCCGGAGAAGCGCCCGCCTCCTAGCGAAGGCCCGGACGTCTTCCTCGACGTCCCGGAGCTGAAGGTGGAGGAGATCTCCTTCGAGCTGGAGGATCTGGAGGCGCACGTCTCCCTCGTCGCCGAGGTCCTCGACCTGCTCAAGCTGAACGTCGGCGCGGACGTCCGCCTCGGCAGGGTCAAGCTGGAGATCAAAGGGGTCGGGGCGCAGGCGCGGCTGGAGGTCCGGCTCGACAACGTGGCCGTCATCGTCGACCGCGTCCTGACCACGCTCGACCGCAACCCGGAGATCCTCCAGCACATCGGCCGGGGCGTGGAGGCGATGACGCGCGACATCGGCTCCGGCGCGGGCACGGCGGTGGGCGAGGTCGGCAAGGGCGCGAAGGGCGCCGTCGAGGACGTCGGCCGCGGCGCGGGCGGTGCCGTGGAGAACGTGGGCGAAGGCGCGGGCGGCGCGGTCCGGGATGTCGGCAAGGGCGCGGGCGGCGCGGTCGAGAACGTCGGTGAAGGCGCAGGCGGAGCCGTCCGAGACGTCGGCAAGGGCGCGGGCGGCGCCGTGGAGAACGTCGGAGAGGGCGCGGGCGGCGCCGTCCGCGACGTCGGCAAAGGCACCGGTGGCGCCGTCGAGAACGTCGGCGAAGGAGCGGGCGAGGGCGTCCGCGACGTCGGCAAGGGCGCGGGCAGTGCGGCCGAGAATGTCGGCGAAGGAGCGGGCGAAGGGGTCCGCGACGTCGGCAAAGGCACAGGCGAAGCCGTCGAGAACGCGGGCGAGGGCGTCCGCGATGTCGGCAAGGGCGCGGGCGACGCGGCCAAGGGCGCGGGAGAAGGCGCCGGAGAGGCGGCCGGGAAAGCCGGGGAGGCGGCCGGAAAGACCGCCGAAAGCGCGACCGGGGCAACCGACGAAGGCAAGGAAGAAGGCGGCAGCGAAGACAGCGACGAAGAGAACGAAGAGAAGAACTCGGACAACGGATCGAGCAACGGCGAAAAATCAAAAGAGGGCGATGGCGGGCAGGAGGCCACGGACCTCCATACCGCGCTTCACGAGACCGGGGAGTCGGTACGCGACCTCGGCCGTTCCCTCCTCCGGATGCTCTCCCAGTACACCCCTTCCCAGCACGAGGAGAAGGAGAAGAGCGACAGTGGCTCGTGACGGTTACCCCGATCCCGAACAACGCCGTCAGGCGGACATCCTCTTCACGGCCCGGGTGAAAGCCGACGAAATCCGTTTCGACACGGCACCCGAAAACTCGGTGACGTTCACCGCCGACGCCGCCGACGCTTCCACGTCCGGAAGCGACCGCACCAATCTCCCCGACGAGGTCGAGGAGAACACCACCTACCGCGACATCGAGATCGATTACGCCATCGCGGCGAAACTGTCCTCGCCCGATCGCGGGCCGACTACGTCCACGTAGCGTTCCCGCTGATCACTTCTTTCCGGCGCGGTGCGGGAGGAGTTCCTGCATCTTGACCTTGATGCCCTTCTTGACGACGCCGGGCCGGTCCTCGTCGCCCTTCAGCAGGGCCTCGGCGCTGTCCTTCATCTGCTCGAAGGAGGCGTGCGGCGGGATCGGCGGGACGTTCGGGTCGACGCGGACGTCCAGCAGGGTCGGCCGGTCGGCGGCGAGGGCCTCGTCCCAGGCGGCGGCGATCTGGCCGGGCTCGTCCACCCTGATGGCGTTGAGGCCGTTGCTCGCCGCGAACGCGGCGTAGTCGCACTCGGGGAGGGTCTGCGACTCGGTGAACTTCGGCGCGCCCTGCATCGCCCGCATCTCCCAGGTGACCTGGTTGAGGTCGTTGTTGTGGAGGACGGCGACGATCAGCCGGGGGTCCTCCCACTGCTGCCAGTAGTGCCTGATGGTGAGCATCTCGGCGAGGCCGTTCATCTGCATCGCGCCGTCGCCTTCGAACACGATCACGGGACGGTCCGGGTGCCCGAACTTCGCCCCGATCCCGTACGGGACGCCGGGGCCCATCGTGGCGAGCGTCCCGGACAAGGAGCCGCGCACGCCCTCGGGGAAGCTCAGGTTGCGGGCGTACCAGTTGGCGGCCGAGCCCGAGTCCGCGACGACGATCGCGTCCTCCGGCAGCCGCCGCGACAGCTCGTGGAACAGTCGCATCGGGTTGATCGGGTCGGCGTCGACCATGGCCTCGTCGGCCACCGTGTCCCGCCAGCTCCGCACGTTCGACTCGACCGTCTCCCGCCACGCGCGGTCGCTCTTGCGCTCCAGCAGCGGCGCCAGGGCGCGCAGCGTGGAGGCGGCGTCGCCGACGAGGTTGACCTCGTACGGGTACCGCATGCCGATCAGCTTGGGATCGATGTCGATCTGCACCGCCCGCGCCTGGTCCAGGTCAGGCATGAACTGGGTGTAGGGGAAGCTGGACCCGACCGTGAGCAGGGTGTCGCAGTCGTTCATCAGGTCGTAGCTCGGACCGGTGCCGAGCAGCCCGATCGAGCCCGTGACGTAGGGCAGCTCGTCCGGCAGGACGTCCTTGCCGAGCAGCGCCTTCGCGACGCCCGCGCCGAGCAGGTCCGCAACCTCCCGCAGTTCGGCGGCCGCGCCCCGGGCGCCCGCCCCCGCGAGGATGGCGACCCTCCGTCCGGCGTTCAGGACGTCGGCGGCGCGCCGGATCGCCTCCTCGTCGGCCCTGACGGACGGCAGCGCGACCCCGAGGCTGGACGGGACCATCTTGAAGGCGTGCTTGGGCGGGCTGTACTCCAGCTCCTGCACGTCGGCGGGGATGATCACGGCCGTCGGCGCCCGCTCGGCCGTCGCGACGCGGATCGCCCGGTCCAGCACGTTCGGCAGTTGCTCCGGGACGGTGACCATCTGGAGATACTCGCTGGCCACGTCCTTGTAGAGCGACATGAGGTCGATCTCCTGCTGGTAGGAGCCGCCCATCGCGCTGCGGTTCGTCTGCCCGACGATCGCGACCACGGGCACGTGGTCGAGCTTGGCGTCGTACAGCCCGTTCAGCAGGTGGACGGCCCCGGGGCCCGACGTCGCCGCGCATACTCCGACCCGTCCGGTGAACTTGGCGTAGCCCACCGCTTCGAACGCGCTCATCTCCTCGTGCCGCGCCTGGACGAACTGCGGCTTGTTCTCAGCGCGGCCCCAGGCGGCGAGAAGTCCGTTGATCCCGTCGCCCGGGTATCCGAACACCTTCTCGACCCCCCATTCGCGCAGGCGCGCCAGCAGATGGTCGCCGACGGTCGTCGATGCCATGGAACAGCTCTCCTCCCGATGGGTCGCACGTCGCGTTCCGCTTACCCAGCGCGCCGCCGCCCTATCATTCGGGCCCGGCTGGCGCGGTTGACCCACCGGCCTGAGCAGATCGTTCAAGACATTTCATGCTCCGCATTGCCATCGTGACGGTCAGCGTCCCCCTGAAGGAGGAATCGTTGGACGTCCCTCTGCGGCTCTCTTCCGCGAATATGCGAGACCTGGGTTACCGGGCGGTGGACGAGGTGGTCGAACACCTCTCGACGCTTCGCGACCGGCCGGTCGGCGCGCCGCCCGACCGCGAGGAGATCGAGGCCTTCATGGACGCGGCGCTCCCCGAGGAACCGAGAGACGCGATCGAGGTGATGAGGGAGGCGGTCGAGCATGTGCGCGAGTTCACCGTCCAGACCGACCACCCGCGATTCCTCGCCTACATTCCCGGCCCGAGCACCTATGTGGGCGCCGTCGCGGACTTCCTCGCGTCCGGGTTCAACGTGTTCGCCGGGCAATGGCTCGTCGGTTCGGGCCCGGCCATCATGGAACGGATAACGATCGACTGGCTGCGCGCCATATGCGGATTCCCGTCGACCGCCGGGGGGCTTTTCGTCAGCGGCGGCACGATGGCGAACCTGATCGCGATCCATGCCGCGCGGGCGAGGTCCGGCGACCGGTCCGGGCTGATCTACCTCACGTCCCAGACGCACGGCTCGATCCGCCAGAGCCTCGGCTTCATCGGCATCGGGGAGGAGCAGATCAGGTCCGTCGGCACCGACGACCGCCTGCGGATGGACCCGGCCTCGCTGCGCGAGCAGATCGCGCGGGACCTGGCCGCGGGGCTTCGGCCCCTGTGCGTGGTCGCGACCGCCGGAAGCACCAACACCGGCGCGGTCGACCCGCTCGACGACCTCGCCGACCTGTGCGCCGAGCACGACCTGTGGCTGCACGTGGACGGCGCCTACGGCGCCGCCGCGGCCCTGTCGAAGAGCGCCGCGGACCTGCTGCACGGCCTCTCCCGCGCCGACTCCCTCGCCCTCGATCCGCACAAGTGGTGGTACCAGCCGTACGAGGCGGGCTGCGTCCTCGTCCGGGACGAGACCACGCTCATCGACGCCTACAGCATGAACGCCGAGTACCTGCGGGAGACGCGGCACGGCACCGCGCCGCTGAACTACTACGACCTCGGCCCCCAACTCACCCGCGGCTTCCGGGCGCTCAAGATGTGGATGACCTTCAAGACCTTCGGCCTGGACGCCTTCCGGCAGGCCGTCGAGCACGGGATCGCGCTCGCCGAGCACGCCGAGGGACTGCTCGTCGACAGCGACCGCTGGGAGGTCGTCAGCCCGGCCCAGCTCGCGATCATCACGTTCCGGCCCGTGCTGGCCGGCGCGACGCCGGAGCAGGTCGACGCCGTCACCCGCGCGGTCGCCGCGAGCACGCTGCAGGACGGTTTCGCCCTGGTCCTGACCACGGAGATCGAAGAACGCCCGGTGCTGCGGCTGTGCATCACCCACCCCGAGACGACGGCCCACGACATCGAGGAGACGGTCGCCCTTCTGGAGCGCCTCCTGGACGACGCGACCCCGCCTCAGTTCCGGCGGTAGCGGCCCGGCGTCACCCCGACGATCCGGGTGAAGTGCCGGTGCAGGTGGCTCTGGTCGGCGAACCCCGTGAGCTGCGCGATCTCGGGCAGCGGCAGGCCCGACCTGACCATCGCCCGCGCCGCGTCGATCCGCCGGGACACCAGGTACTCGTGCGGCGCCAGCCCGAGGTCCGCGTGGAAACGCCGGACCAGGGTCGCCTGGCTCACCCGCGCCAGCGCGGCCATGTCGCTCAGCGACACGGGGACGGCGTAATGGTCGTCCAAATATTCGCGCAGGACGCGGACCACCGGCGAGGGGGACAAGGACGTGTCCTCGTCCCGCGCGTGTGTGCCGAACAGTAGGGCGAGCGCGCCCGCGACGGGCGTTGCCGCGTCGCCGAAGCGCGACTCGCAGGCGGTCAGGAGCGCCCCGGCGCAGCCCGGATCTTCGATGACGTGCTCGGTGAAGGTCGGCGCGGCCCGTCCGCCGTGCAGCGTCGCCGCCTCGGCCTTGGTGACGGTGATGACGACGTAGTCGAGGCCCGAGGTCGGATGCGTCCAACTGCGATGGGACTCCCCGGGATGGAGGACGGTGATCGCCCCGGAGTGCGCCTCGTGGACGGTCCCGCCGACGTCGACGAAGCCGACGCCGCCGCAGACGACCCCGAACGACCAGTCCCGGTGCGCGTGCCGCGGGAAACGGTGATCGGCCCGGACACTGTTCCATTCCCAGGTGAGCGTCGTCGGCCGGCCGGCGCGCCGAGGACGGGGCGACGAGGCCGAACTCCTCCGCATCCAATGATCTTAGCGGCAACCGCGCGGTGGGAACGTGCCGCTCATCCTCGATCCGGTCGCGCTCACCGCGAAAACAGTTCCACTGGTCTGGTTGCGGCGGCGCGGAACTAATAGGAAACTTACCTATTGAATGGCTCCCACCCCCGCCCCAAGGAACCCCCATGTCCCTTGACACACGCCTTCGTCCCCCGCCGTCGCTCTCCTCCGCGCACCCGGCCCGCTACGCGCTCGCGGTCGGACGGCTCCTCCTCGGCTGGCTCTTCACCTGGGCCTTCCTCGACAAGCTGTTCGGGCTCGGCAAGCCCACGCAGGACGGCTGGCTGTCCGGCACCTCCCCCTCCAAGGGCTTCCTGAGCCACGCGGATGGACCGTTCAAGGAGATGTTCCACTCCATGGCCGGGCAGGTCTGGGTCGACGCCCTCTTCATGTTCGGGCTCGCGGGCCTCGGCGTCGCGCTCTTCCTCGGCGTCTGCCTGCGCCTCGCCGCCGCCGGTGGAACGATCCTGCTGTTCATGCTCTGGGCCGCGTCCCTGTGGCCGGAGAACAACCCCTTCATGGACGAGCACTGGATTTACGCCGCGCTGCTCATCTCCGTCGCGTTCGCCGACGCCGGCACGACGCTCGGTTTCGGACGGACCTGGGCACGGCTTCCGATCGTCCGCCGCTTCTCCATCCTGCGCTGACGAAAAGGGCGTAGGAACGTCCCAAAACCGGCTCGCCCCGCGTTTCGGCCGGGCGAGCCGGTCATTTTCGGAATGGTTGAGATCAGTCGAGATCCGTGGAGCGGCTGAGTTTCTCCCAGCGCGCCAGATCGGCGCGGAGCAGTTCGTGATGGGCGGCGATGTGGTCGACCGCGTCGTTCCCCAGCGCCAGCCGCAGCGGAGGGTCGGGGCTGTCCAGGACCTTGATGACGGCCTGGGCCGCCTTGCGCGGGTCGCCGGGCTGGGCGCCGTCCATGCCGTCGACCGCCGCGCGGGTCGGGCCGGTCGAGGCGGCGTACTCCTCGATGACCCGCGACCGGTGCATCCGCCCGCCGCCGAACTCGGTGCGGAAGGCCCCGGGCTCCACGATCAGCACCCGGACGCCGAACGGCGCGACCTCGTCCGCGAGCGCCTCCGACAGCCCTTCGAGCGCGAACTTCGCCGCGCAGTACGCGCCGAAGCCCGGCATGCTCAGCTGCCCGCCCATCGAGCTCATCTGCACGATCGCCCCGCCGCGTCGGGCGCGCATGTGCGGCAGGACGGCCTTGGTCACCGCGACGGCGCCGAAGAACATGACGTCCATCAGCGCCCGCAGGTCGGCCATGTCCAGCTCCTCGACGGCGCCGACGCTGCCGTGGCCCGCGTTGTTGACCACGACGTCCACCCGTCCGAACTCGGCGATCGTCCGCTCGACGGCGGCGGTCACCTGGTCTTCCCGCGTGACGTCCAGCGGCGCGGTCCGCACGCGCGCGCCGCCCGCCGCGACGAGGTCGGCGAGGCCGTCCGGCCGCCGGGCGGTCGCCATCACCCGGTCCCCCGCCGCGAGCGCCGCCAGCGCCAGCTCCCGCCCGAACCCCGCCGAGCAACCGGTGATCAACCACACCCGGCCTGTCTCCGTCATCGTCGTTCGCACCCCTGATCCCGGTTCGTTCCGTGTCGTCCCCACCCTGGCGCGGGCGGCCCCGGGACGGCCAACACACGCTCCCTCCGGCGGTTACAGTCGGGTCCTGTGAGCATGGAGCTGCGTCAACTGCGGTACTTCGTCGCCGTCGCGGAGCACCTCGGCTTCGGCCGGGCCGCGAAGCACCTCCACCTCGCCCAGCAGTCGCTGTCCCAGCAGATCGGCGCGCTCGAACGCGACCTCGGCGTGCGGCTGTTCGACCGCGACACGCGCGGCACCCGCCTCACGGACGCGGGCCGCGTGTTCCTGCCGGAGGCCCGCGCCGTCCTCGCCCGCGCCGACGCCGCGGCCTCCGTCGCGCGGCGCGCCGGGCGCGGCGAGATCGGGCGCCTCGACCTGGCGTTCCTCACGTCCACCGCGAACTACATGCTGCCGCCCGTCGTCAAGGCGCTGCGGGAGCGATTCCCCGACCTCGAACTCACCACGCACAACGTGCCGATCGACGAGCTGGTCGCCGGGCTGCGGGACGGCCGGTTCGACGCGGGGTTCACCCGTCCGCCGCTCGTCCCCGACCTCGCCACGCGCGTGCTCACCACGGAACCGGTCTGCGCCGTCCTGCCCGCCGGGCACCCCCTCGCCGGACGCGCCGAACTCCGCCTCGCCGACCTGGCCGACGAGGACTGGGTCCTCTCGCGGCGCGGGTCGTGGCCGCCCTGGCACGACAAGTACGACCGGGACTTCGCCGCCGCCGGGTTCACGCCCCGCGTCGTCCAGCGGGCGGACGGGGCGGCGAACCTGCTCGGGCTCGTCGCCGCGGGCGTGGGCGTGACGCGGCTCGCCCGCTCCGCGAACAGCATCCGGCGCGGCGGCGTGGTGTTCGTCCCGCTGGCCGGGGACCGGGCGGACACCGTCGTCGCCTGGTTGCCCGACCGCGACGGACCGGTGCGCCGCAACCTGCTCGACGTCGCCGCCGACCTCGCCGCGACCGCCGACCTCACCCGCTGGGGCTGACGCCGCCGGGCCTCTGTAACCCTCGTGCCTATCTACCGGTGGACGGCCAGAACGCCGAACACGGGAGTATCGCGATGCGCGTGATCGAAGGCACGACGGCGCCCCTGGAACACCTGCCGCGAGGCAGCCGGACGCGGTTGACGGCGGCGGCCCTGCTGGCAGCGCTGCTGGCCGCGTTCCTCGGGTTCGGCGCGGCGACCGCCTTCTCGGGCGGCCACGCCACCGGGCACCACATCGTCATTCTCGCCGGGGACGGCACCGCCATGGGCGTCGGCAAGACCTGACACCGGCGGCGCCGTCGGAAGTCCCCGGTCGATCAGCGGGTGCGGCGGGTGAGCACCAGGGGGCCGTCCTCGGTGACGGCCACCGTGTGCTCGGAGTGCGCTGTGCGCGACCCGTCGGCCGACCGGATCGTCCAGCCATCGGGGTCGTAGACGATCCGGTCGGTCGTACGGGCGAACCAGGGTTCGAGCGCCAGGGTCAGGCCGGGGCGGAGCTTCAGGCCGCGCCCCGCCTTGCCCTTGTTCGACACGTGCGGCGCCTCGTGCATGGTGCGGCCGAGCCCGTGCCCGCCGAACTCGTCGTTGACCGGATAGCCGTAGTCGCTGGCGACCGCCCAGATCGCCGCCGAGATGTCGCCCACCCGGTTGCCGGGCCGCGCCGTCTCGATCGCCGCCTCCAGCGCCTCCTCGGTGGCGCGGATGAGCCGCAGATCCTCCTCGGCGGCTGTCCCGACGACGACCGTGCACGCCGAGTCGGCCACCCAGCCGTCGATGCCGACCGCGATGTCCGCGCTGAGGACGTCCCCGTCCCGAAGGACGTAGTCGTGGGGCAGCCCGTGCAGGACGGCGTCGTTCACCGACAGGCAGATGACGTTGCGGAACGGGCCGTTGCCGAAGGACGGCGCGTAGTCCCAGTAGCACGACTCGGCGCCGCGCCGCTTGAGCATGGCGCGGGCGTGGTGCTCCAGGTCGAGGAGGTTGACGCCGACCGCGGCGAGCCCGGAGACCTCGGTGAGCACCTCCGCCACGAAACGCCCGGCCACGTGCATGCGCTCGATCTCCGCGGGCGTCTTCAGTTCGATCACGAGTACCTACCGTACATGTGGTGCCGGTATTTCTATACCGGCACTCTAGTGCTTGACGGTATAGAAATACCAGTCCTACCCTGGGCGCATGGTCCGGCAACCGCTCACGCCCGAACAGATCGAGGCCGGCAGGCGACTCGGCGCCCTGCTACGCGACGCGCGGGCCGGACGCGACCTCGCGGAGGTCGCGCGGGCGGCCGGGATCTCGCCGGAGACGCTGCGCAAGATCGAGACCGGTCGGCTGCCGTCCCCGGGGTTCGGCACGATCGTCCGCCTCGGCGAGGCGCTCGGCCTGCCGGTGCAGGAGCTCGCGGCCGCCTGGCGCGGCAGCGGCCTGCCCCTGGAAGCGGCCTCCTGACCGCCGACGCCGCGGCGCTGCGGGCACGGCTGCGGCACGTGCGCTGGATCGGCGGCGGCAGCGGCGCGGGCAAATCGACCGTCGCGCGGCGCATCGCGTCCCGGCACTCGTTGCGCGTGTATTCGACCGACGACGCGATGCCGGACCACGCCGCCCGCAGCACGCCGGACGACGCTCCTCACCTGAACGCCTTCAAGGCCATGAGCATGGACGAACGGTGGGTGAACCGTTCTCCCGAAACGATGCTCGACACCTTTCATTGGTTCCGGGGCGAGGGCTTCGGCCTGATCATCGAAGACCTGCTGCGCCTTCCGGCGGACACCGGTGTGGTCGTTGAGGGATTCCGGCTGCTGCCCCGTCTCGTCGAACCGCTGCTCGCCGATCCCGGTCACGCGGTCTGGCTCCTCCCGACGCCGGAATTCCGCCTGGCCGCGTTCGACGGACGCGGCTGGGACATGCCGAGCAAGACCGGCGATCCCGGACGGGCCCGGCGCAACCTCCTCGAACGCGACCGGATGTTCACCGATCTCCTGTCCGCGGAGGCGAAGCGGCTCGGACTTGCCGTCATCGAGATCGACACCGCGATGGACGAAGACGAGTCGGCCGAGCGGGTGACGCGGGCGCTCGGGCTCTGAGCCCGGGGTGACATCGTCCTCACCATCCGCCGACGCGGCACCTCGCGGCGGCCCGCTGGGCAAGGCTGGGAACGGCCGGCGCGTCCCCCTCGCGTCGGCCGTCCGGCAGCGGGAGGTCCCTCGTGGAATACGTCGAGATCGAGCACAAATACCTGGTCGACGACCCCGCGCCGCTGCGGGCCGTCCTCGCCCGACGCGGCGGCGAACCGGGGCCCGCCGTCCGGCAGGTCGACACCTATTACAACGCCCCGCACCGCGACCTCCTCGAACGGCCCGTCGTCACCGAATGGCTGCGCATCCGCCGGACGGACGGCGGCGCGTCCCTCAACTTCAAGAAATGGCACCTGGACGACGACGGCCTGGCCACCCACTGCGACGAGTACGAGAGCGACGTCACCGACGCCGAAGCGGTCCGCCGCACGCTGCGGGCCTTGGACTTCACCCAGATGGTCAACGTCGACAAAGTACGCGAGGAATGGACGCTCCCCGGCGGCCGAATCGTGGTCGCCTTCGACACCCTCGCCGACCTCGGCAGTTTCGTCGAGTTTGAGTTCAAGGGCGACGCCGAGACCGTCCCCGCCGCCATCGCGGAGCTGACCGAGTTCGTCGGCGAACTCGGCGTCCCGCTCGGCGAGCGGATTCACCGGGGCTACCCGCACATGCTGCTCGGCCGCGACCACTGAAACCGCCTCACCGCTGCGATGCCGGGGCGGCTGAGCTTCAGCCTCGCGGGGGCTCTCCGCTCCAGGCGGCGCGGAGCAGGCGCGTCACTCCGTCGCGAGTCACGGGCGCGGGATTCACGAAGTCGGCACTGACGACCTGTTCGCAGATGGCGTCGATGTCGCCTTCATTCATGCCGAGCGACCGGAGCGATCGCGGCGTGTCCAGAGAACCCGCAAGATCCCAAAGGCGGCGGGCGGGGTCGTCCGCGTCCAGCGCTCGCGCCAGAGCCTCAACCGCCCCAGCCGCGGACGCCGCGTTGTAGGCGAGCGCGTGGGGCAGCACCACGGTGTGGGTCTCGGCGTGCGGGAGGTCGAGCGTCCCGCCGAGGGCGTGGCACAGCTTGTGGTGCAGGCCCATGGTCGTCACGCCGAGGACCGCGCCGCACATCCACGCCGCGTACAGCGCCGCCGCGCGGGCGTCGCGGTCGCCGCCGTCGGCGCGCACGGCGGGGAGCGCCCCGGTCATCGCGCGCACGCCCTCCCCCGCCATCAGCGACACGATCGGCGACCGGTCGGGCGCGTACAGCGCCTCGACCGCGTGCGCGACCGCGTTGAACCCGCTGGTCACGGACACGGCGGCGGGCAGGGCGAGGGTGAGGTCCGGGTCGTAGAGGACGGCGGCGGGCAGCACCCGCATGTCCTTCCCGGTCCGCTTGCGCCCGTTCTCGGTGAGGCCCCAGGTGGGAGTCATCTCCGAGCCCGAGTACGTCGTCGGGACGGCGACCACCGGCAGCCCGTGTTCGAGCGCGATGGCCTTCCCGAGCCCGACGGCCGACCCGCCGCCGACCGCCACGCAGCCGTCCGCGCCCAACTCGGCGGCGCGGTCGCGGGCGCGCCGGGCCACCTCCACCGGCACGTGCATGCGCGCCTCGGCCAGCACTCCCGCCGACCGCTCGCCCAGCGCGTCCGAAACCGACTCCCCCAGCTCCCGCCGCCGGGGCGAGCACAGCACGAGCACGCGCCGCAGCCCCAACCGGGCGACCTCCTCGGGCAGGGCCCCGACGACACCGGACCCGAACCGCACCCGCATCGGCAGCGCGTCGTAGGAGAAGGAGGTCTGGAGCATGGTCACCCTTCCTGATCGGGCCCGAAGCCCTTCACCCGGCCCACAGTACGGGCCTCATAATTCATCCTGTGGAGTCGGACGAGGAG
Source organism: Actinomadura syzygii (assembly GCF_008085905.1). Lineage (GTDB taxonomy): Bacteria > Actinomycetota > Actinomycetes > Streptosporangiales > Streptosporangiaceae > Spirillospora > Spirillospora syzygii. Next base: position 149,059 of record NZ_VSFF01000015.1, read on the forward strand.
AAGGAATGGCACGCCGAGGCCGACCGCGCCTTCGACGCCCTTCTGGCACAGGCCGGGACCCGACCGCCGGGCTCAAAGCCGCACGTCGCGGACGAGGTGAAAAGCGAGGCGGCCGACTGGCTCGTGGGACTCGCGCTGAGGTGCGACGACCGGGAGTACGTCGAGCGATGGTGCCTGCGAATCGGCAATGGCCTCCCGCCCGGACATCCTCTGCTCGGGCTCTCGGCGTTGTGCGTCGGGCACCTGTCGCGGCGCTTCGGCGTCGTCAGCGACGAAGCGCGCACCCTCGTCGAAGAACTGGCGGCGCGCTGCCAGCGCGACCCTTCGGACGTCGACGGGAACGCGATCAGCGGGGTTGAGGACGTCCGATGCTATGCACCAGTAGCTGGTCGACGAGTTGGTGAAGCACCGTGACCGCATCGGCGCGGCGATCGAGGAACTGGCGGCGACCCAGGCCAATCTGGACACCATCATCGCCGGCCGGAGGCACTGACGCCGTGAACCGTGAGGACGTCCCATGAGCAAGGTGAAGCGGCTGCCGCGGAACGTGTACGAGCCGGAGCTGGCGCGGCTCCAGGCGGAGCTGGTGAAGTTGCAGGAGTGGGTGCGCAAGGAGGGCGCGCGCGTCGTCGTGGTCTTCGAGGGACGCGACGCCGCCGGAAAAGGCAGCACGATCAAGCGGGTCACCGAGTACCTCAATCCGCGCGTCGCCCGGATCGCGGCGCTGCCCGTGCCCTCTGACCGCGAGCGCACGCAGTGGTATTTCCAGCGGTATGTGGAGCACCTTCCGGCGGCCGGGGAGATCGTCCTTTTCGACCGTTCCTGGTACAACCGGGCGGGCGTCGAGCGCGTCATGGGTTTCTGCACCCAGCAGGAGTACACGCGCTTCCTCCACCAGTGCCCGATCTTCGAGCGGCTGCTGGTCGAGGACGGCATCCTGCTGCGCAAGTACTGGTTCTCGGTGAGCGACGAGGAGCAGGAGCGCCGTTTCCGCAGCCGTCTCGACGACCCCATGCGGCGGTGGAAGCTGTCGCCGATGGATCTGGAGTCCATCACCCGCTGGGAGGACTATTCGCGCGCCAAGGACGAGATGTTCGTCCACACCGACATTCCCGAGGCGCCCTGGTACGTCGTTGAGAGCGAGGACAAAAGGCGGGCTCGGATCAACATGATCGCCCATCTGCTGTCGACCATTCCCTACCACGCGGTGAAGCCCCAGCCGTTGGAGCTGCCCGACCGTCCGCCCGCGAAGGGCTACGAGCGGCCGCCGCGCGACATGCAGACCTACGTCCCCGACCATTCCGCGGCCCTGGAATGACCCGCCGGGGGCGGGACGGGAGCCGCCGCCGCTCGTACGATTAGCCCGTGTCGTCCCTTCTGCGTTCCGTGCGCGAGGAGCCCCGTCCCCCCGGCCCGCCGCCGCGCGGGTGGCGGGACTGGGCGCTGGTCGCGGTGCTCGCCCCGGCCGCCGTCCTGGAGGGCGCGCTGCGCCCGGACCTCCCCTGGCGGACGGCGTCGGTCGTCCTTACCGTCGCGCTGCTGCCCACCCTCCTCTGGCGGCGGACGAACCCGCTGCTCATGGTCGCGATCGCGTTCGGCGCGTGCGGCCTCGCGGGACTGCTGACGACAGGCGAGGCGCCGGCCCTGAACGCGATGGCGTTCGTGCTGTTCCTCGCCTACGCGCTGGTCCGCTGGGGGTCCGGACGCGAGGCCGTCGCGGGCGCGGCGATCGCCTACGCCAAGGTCGTCCTGTCGGTCGCGTTCGACGGCATGGGCGGCGCGGACGCCTTCGGCGCGTTCGCGATCCTGTCCGCGGCGATGGCGGCGGGCGGGGCGCTGCGCTACCGGGCGCGGGCGCGGCAGCGCGAACTGGAGCAGGCGAAACTGCTCGAACGCGAACGCCTGGCCCGCGACCTGCACGACACCGTCGCCCACCACGTGTCGGCGATCGCGATCCGCGCGCAGGCGGGCCTCGCGACCGCCGCCGCCGACCCGGACGCCGCGACCGACGCGCTCCGCGTGATCGAGACCGAGGCGTCGCGGACGCTCACCGAGATGCGGGCGATCGTCCGCGTCCTGCGCGCGGACGGCCCGCCGGAGGCGGCCGGGCAGCGCGTCGGGGACGTCGCGGCGCTGGCGAGCGCGGCCGAGTCGGGCCCGGCCGTGGAGGTGCGGATGTCCGGCGACCTCGGCGAGGTGCCGCCGCCGGTCGCGGCCGTGGTGTACCGGCTCGCGCAGGAGTCGGTGACGAACGCGCGGCGGCACGCCCGCCGCGCCACCCGGATCGAGGTCAGCGTCGCGGCCGACGACACGGCGGTCCGGCTGCGGGTCCGCGACGACGGCGAGCCCGCCGGGCCCCGTCCGGCGGACGCGGCGGGCTACGGGCTCGCCGGGATGCGCGAGCGCGCGGGCCTGCTCGGCGGCACCTGCGAGGCGGGCCCGGACCCCGACCGCGGGTGGACGGTCACGGCCGTCCTGCCGCGCGCCGGGTGGGCGCGGTGACCATCCGGGTCGTCCTCGCCGACGACCAGGAGATCGTCCGCACCGGGCTGCGGATGCTGCTCAACGCGCAGCCGGACATCGAGGTCGCCGCCGAGGCGGCCGACGGGCGGCGGGCCGTCGAACTGGCGCGGCGGCTGCGGCCCGACGTGTGCCTGTTCGACATCCGCATGCCCGTCCTGGACGGCATCGAGGCGACCCGCGCGCTCGCCGGGCCGTCCGTTCCGGACCCGCTCGCCGTCGTCGTCATCACGACCTTCGACCTGGACGACTACGTGTACGCCGCCCTCAAGGCGGGCGCGCGGGGCTTCCTGCTGAAGGACGCGGGGTCGGCGCTGCTGTCCCAGGCCGTGCACGCGGCGGCGGGCGGCGACGCGCTGATCGCGCCGAGCGTCACCGCGCGGCTGCTGGACGCCTTCGCCGCGACCGGCCCGCCCGCCGGTCCGCCCGCCCAGCCCGTCGACGCGCTGACGGACCGCGAGGAGGAGATCCTCCTCGCCGTCGCCCGGGGGCACACGAACAACGAGATCGCCCGCGAGCTGCACATCACCCTGAGCACCGTGAAGACCCACATCACCAGCCTGATGGGGAAGCTCGGCGCCCGGAACCGCGTCGAGATCGCGATCTGGGCGTACGAGACGAGCCGGGTGCGGAACCGCCCGGGCTCCTGAGCGCCCGCCGAAAGTACGGCGCTCCGCTCAGACCAATGGACGGCCCGCCCGTGGACGTTCTCCCGATGAGCCGCGCCGCCTCCCCCGCCAGGATCGAGGCAAGGGCAGACCGGAGCGCCGCCGGGTCGCGGCGCGGGCGGGAGGGCAGGCGCGTGATGAAGGCGATCGTCCAGGACGGGTTCGGCGCACCGGAGACGCTGCGGGCCATGGAGATCGAGACACCCGAAGTGGGGCCGGACGACGTGCTCGTCCGGGTGCACGCCGCCGGGGTGAACCCCTACGACTGGCACATCCTGCGCGGCAGCCCCTACGTCGCGCGGCTGATGCCGGGCGGTCTCGGCCTGACCAGGCCGAAGGAGCGGATCGCCGGACTGGACGCGGCCGGACGGGTCGAGCGGGTCGGCGCGAACGTGCGCGGGTTGCGGCCGGGCGACGAGGTGTTCGGCTTCTGCCCCGGCGCGTTCGCCGAGTACGCGCGCACCAAGGCCGACCAGCTCGCGCCCAAGCCGGCGGGCCTGTCGTTCGAGGAGGCGGCGGCGCTGCCCCTCGCGGCGACGACCGCGCTGCGGGCCGTCCAGGACGTGGCGGAGGCGCGCGCCGGGCAGCGGCTGCTCGTCAACGGCGCCGCCGGGGGGATCGGCACCTGCGCCGTGCAGATCGCCGCGGCCGCGGACGTCGAGGTGACCGGCGTGTGCAGCACCGGAAACGTCGAGTTGGTGCGTTCGATCGGCGCGGCGGACGTCGTCGACTACACCGAGGACGACTTCACGCGCGGGCGCCCGCCCTACGACGCCATCCTCGACAACGTGGGCAACCGGTCGCGCCGCCACCTGCGCCGCGCCCTCACGCCGGACGGCACGCTCGCCATCAACGCGGGCGGCGCGCCCGACGAGGTGATCGGGGCGATCGGGCCCATGGTCGGCGCCGCGCTACTGGACCGGTTCGTCCGGCAGCGGCTGCGCGTCGTCCCGACCCTGCTGCGCCGCGACGACCTGCTGGCCGTCGCCGCGCTCGTCGAGTCCGGACGGCTCGTCCCGGTGCTCGACCGCGGCCATCCGCTGTCCGACGCCGCCGAGGCCGTGGGCTACGTCGAGCGGGGGCACGCGCGCGGCAAGGTCGTCCTCACCGTGCCGTGAGCGGCGGCCGACCGTCCGGACGGCGGCGAACGCGAGGAGCGCCGCGCTCGTCAGGATCATGAGCGCGATCACGACCCATTCGTTGGAGCCGCCCGGGCCGTAGACGCGGCTGGCCCGCCCGACGTCCACGGCCTCGGTCCGCGCGCCCTCGCTCAGCGAGTCGGGGCCGCCCTGGAGGGAGACGTCCGCCCGGTGAATTCTGCCGTCGTCGGACGTGAATTCCCCGTTCCATGTGCAGCTCTGGTGCCCCGGATGCCGGACGCATTCCAAATGACGCGCCGTGAACACGCCGGGAGCTCCGTCGGCGCGGGCCGCACGAGCAGCCGGAGCGATATTCGGTATGGCCAGATAGAGCAGATAGAGCGCCACCAGAATCAGGACGGCGGTCAATCCGTGAGAACGGCGCTTGCGGGCCATCTCCGGACCTTGTCAGCGGGAATCGGCGGCGCAGGTGCAGCGCATCCGGTCGCGCTCGGCGTCGTTCGGCCGCCGGTGCAGGACCATCGCCACCACCATCGGCGCGAAGACGATCGCGTTGTAGAACAGGTGGAGCTCGACGCGCGGGGCGATGAGCTGGATGATGCTCGTCGGCACGGGACGGCCCGCGATGTTGTGCCCGGTGCTCGCCTGCAGGAGGAGCAGCAGGTGCTCGAAGTGGTGCCAGATCTGGATCACCAGTGCCACGTTCCACCAGGTCCGAGACCTGCCGACGAACCCGGGCCGCAGCAGGACGAGCCCGATCAGCATCACGAGCGCGTACCCGTAGTGCATCCACTCGGACTTGACGAGCCACGGGAACGGGAGCCCTAAGACGCCGCGCGACTCCTTCACCGACCAGCCCAGCCCCCAGATCTGGATGGCCTGCGCGATGTGCTCGGCCCAGTGCGCCACGACGACGAAGAGGAACAGGCCGAGCCCGGCCCGGTGGTAACGCTGGTTGAGGGGTCGCAGCCCGATGTCGAATCGCCTGGGGAGTGCAGCGTCCGTCGCCATTACGAAGATCTCCGTCCCGCTTCGGCTCTGCCCGCGTTTTCCTTCCCATCCAACGTGTGCGGCGGGCTGCGCACCACTCACAGATTGCTCTGCACCGTCCCCGATAGCCAGATCGGCGGGAGCAATTGATGTTGGCGGAATCCGGCCACAAAAGAGAACGGCCATTCGCGCGTGCCGCGCGGCCGGTTCGGCTGGAATGGCGTGAGTGATGAACGCGTACGGCCGCGGCCTCCGCCTGACGGCCCTGCTCGCCGCCCTGCCCGCCGCCGTGTCCGCCGCCGCGTCCTGCTCGGCGTCCGGCGACCGGCCCCCGCAGAGCCCGGACCAGCACCAGCGCGGGATCGCGCTGCCGGCCTGGAGCACCGACGACTACGGCGGGCCGCGGGCGGGCGCGTACGTCGCGGCCGTCGCCGCCACCGGCGCGACCTGGATCCAGCTCACCCCGACCTGGTACCAGCGGTCGCCGCGCGACTCCGCGATGCGCCCGACCGACCAGACGGCGAGCGACGCGAGCCTGCGGCACGTCATCGGCCTGTCCCGCCGGGCCGGGCTGCGCGTCCTGCTGAAACCGCACGTGGACCTGCCCGGCGACCAGGACCGCGCCGAGATCAGGCCGCGCGACGCCCGCTCCTGGTTCGCCGCCTACACGCGGCTGATCGTCCACTACGCCGACCTGGCCCGCGAGACCGGCGTCGAGGAGCTGTCCGTCGGGACGGAGCTCGCCGGGCTGTCGAACGACCGCGCGCCGTGGCTCGACGTCGTCCGGCAGGTCAGGTCGAGGTTCCACGGGACGCTCGTCTACGCCGCCAACTACGACGAGTTCGAGCACGTGGCGTTCTGGGACGTCCTCGACCTGATCGGGATCGACGCCTACTGGCCGCTCGCGAGCCGCCCGACCGCCGACCCGGCCGCGCTGCGCCGCGCGTGGCGGCCGATCCTGCGGCGGGTCGGCCGGTTCGCGGCGCTGCACCGGCGGAAGGTGCTGTTCACCGAGGCCGGGTACGTGAGCCAGCGCGGCAGCACCACCGCGCCGTTCGCCTGGGACATCGCCGACGTGGACGGCTCGGCCGAGCAGGCCGCCGCCTACGAGGCCCTCCTCGCGAGCTGCGCCGGGCTGCCGTGGTGGGCGGGCGTCCACTGGTGGATGTGGGACGACTGGCCGGGTGCGGCCGAGACCCCGCGGCGGCTGTCGTACTCCCCGCACGGCAAGCCCGCCGAGCGGGTCCTCCGACGCTGGTGGCGTCCACGCTGACGTTCCCGCGCGCCGGAGGACCCGCGACCGCTACGGGATCAGCGTCGCCGGGTCGACGAACGTGTAGCCGAGGCCCCGGATGCCGTCAACGATCTCGGTGAGCGGGCCGGTCCCGTTGTAGGGGTGGTAGAAGGTGCTCGCGAAGCCGTCCCGCACGGCGAGGTTGTACTGCGCCGCCCGGACGATGTCGGCGGGCAGGCGCGGCGGGAGGTTGTTGTAGGGATCGGGCTCGTAGTTCCCGAGGTTCTCCGGCAGGACGGTCGCGCCGCCGATGTCGCGGACGGGGTAGGGGAAGAACTGGCCGATGTAGCGGTGCCCGTCGACGGGCCCGCCGGAGAGCTGGCCCGAGAAGTACAGGCTGCGCTCCAGCCGCGCGGCGTAGCTCTGCTTGATCGCGCCGTAGTCGGTGGCGGACGCGGCGTAGTGCGGGGTGGTCCAGATGTTCGGGGTGGGCAGTCCGACGGGCGCGTAGGACAGCTTCCCGGTGATGATCCGCCCGGACGCCCAGGGCCCCGAGTCCTCGGCCACGGGGCCGTCGAGGACGACGTTGTTGCTCCCGTCGATGTGGGCGCGGAAGAACTCGAAGTCGTCACCGGTCGCGCCCGTGTAGGGGTTCTGGGCGCTGCGGTACTGGTGGGTGTACCCGTGCGCCACGATCCGTCCGCCGTGCGAGGCCATGTACCTCAGCGCGTTCACGACCTGGGGACGCTGCGCCAGCGTGACCGTCTCCGGGACGCCGTTGTTGTAGGCGCCGTTCGGGTCGGTGTAGACGGGGATCACCTGGAACGCGTACCGGATGTTCTGCGAGTTCAGGTACTGCGCGACGGCCATCAGCTCGGCCGGGTCGCTGTCGGGGTTGATGTCCTCCAGCCGCAGGACGGCACGGTGCCGGGTGGCCGTGGCGGGGGCGAGGGCGTCGAACAGGAGGTCGTGCCAGGCGATGATCCGGTCGGTCTCCTTCGTGTAGGCGTAGGGGATCTCGCCGAGGTAGGTCAGGTTGGACGACCTGACCGCCCACGGGAAGGTGGTCTCCGGCGTGGTGCTCGTGTCGCGGGCGAGGGCGAGCGTGGTCACGGCCGACGGGTCGGTGATGTAGGGGCGCAGGATGCCGCCGTCCGCCGCCTGCGGGACGGTCCGGGTCAGCGGCTGGGTCTTGTAGTCGACCCGCGCCACGTTCCCCACCCCGAAGAACGACTGCGTCGGGTCCCAGCCGTACTTGGCGGTGAACGCGGGGACGCCGACCTTGCCCGCCAGCGTCCAGATGTTGTCGTTCATCCACACCACGGGCTTGGCCGTGGCGACGACGTCGGCGTAGAACGCGTCCGGGATCGCGTCGGGGATCGAGCCGCCGTAGTAGGTCGAGCCGATGTAGACCGTGGCCGTGTGCTGCTCGACCTCGCCGGCCGTGTACTGCGAGACGGGCTTCGCCGTCACCGTGCCGAAGTGCCCGGCGAGGTTCGCGGTGGCCATCCCGTACAGCTCGCCGAGGAACCCGTACGGCCCGGCCGAGTCGTACAGGACGAGCGCCGAGGTGCTCCCGGCGGCCGTCCGCGGCGCCACCGCGGTACCGGTCGCGACCTTGACCCCCTTGAGCGGACGGGTCGCCGGGTGCTCCTTCCTCCTGCGCTGGTCGGCCGTCGCCTGGGTCTTCGCCCAGTCCTTGAGCTTGAGCGCGGACGCCGGGCGTCCGAGCGCGAGGTCGTCGCCGTGCCGGTGCCCGTGGCCCGGCCCGGCCCGTCCGGGCGCCGCGGCGGCGGTCGCCGCCGGGGCGGCGAGCGCCGTCACCGCCGCCAGCATGATCGCCAGCACGGCCGCCGGCGGTCTCCCCGCTTTTCGGCTGCGCCAATTCATGGTCATCGAACCGCCTCCGCGTCCTTTAACGAAGCGTGAAAAGTGCGGTACCCCGCGTCGAATGTCGTATCACGTCTTGATTAATTGATCTAGCCGTGGCACGATCCGGCCGATCCACAGCATTTCCCGCTTCTCGACTTTGACAGGACTTTACTTCGCGGTACCGTTCTTGCGGAACAGTTGGCCCGTCCCGGTCTGGGACGGGAACGGGGGGGTCCCGCATCGGTCGTAGACGACTACGAAGAATGCGGTGCGACCAGTCCCGTCAGACTGCGAATACCGGGGGGTCGCCGACGTTGTACATGAAATCTTCTCTAGGTTCGCTGCTCGTCTTCGCAGGCATCGTCGCGCCTCCCGGCCGGACGCCCGTCATGCATGTGGCGCGCGCCCTGCTGCAGATAACCGGAATGGGATTCGGCATTTACTGTGTGGCCGCTTTCGGTCTTTTCCTGGCCGGCGCGCGGATGCGCGCCGGCGCCGGGACGCGGCGCGGACGACCGCAGGAGTCGCCATGATTGACCAGGTCACGGTCGCCGGCAGCCTGGCGATCATCGTGTTGGCGGTCGCCTACAACGGCGGGATGTTCGTCCTGTCCCGGCGCCGGACACCTCTCCTCGACGAGCCCGGCAAGGAACGTACCTATGTTTTCATGCTGGCATGCCTGAACGAGGAAAAGGTGATAGGTGAGAGTCTGTCACGTCTCCTCGACCTTCCGCTGGACGACTTTCTCGTACTCGTCGTCGACGACGCCTCAGATGATGAGACAGCCCGTATCGCGGCCGCGGCCGGCGCGTCCGATCCCGGCCGAATCCATATACTCAGCCGCACGTTCCCGGACGCCCGCAAGGGAAAAGGAGCGGCGCTCAACGCCGGGCTCGACTGGCTCGCCGAATCGGAGCTGCTGGCCGGAAAGGATCCGCGCGACGTCGTCATTTGCGTGGTCGACGCGGACGGCCGCCTCGACCGGCACGCGGCCGCCCAGGTCGATCCCTTCTTCAATGATCCGGAAGTCGGCGCCGTGCAGGTGGGCGTGCGGATGTACAACCGGCACGGCCGCCTTCTCGCCCGCTTGCAGGACATGGAATTCGTCGTCTACGGCGAGATCTTCCAGGGCGCCCGCCGGCACATCGGCAGCGTCGGAATGGGCGGCAACGGCCAGTTCATGCGGCTGGCCGCGCTGCGCTCGCTGACCGGACGGCCCTGGAGCGACTGCCTCACCGAGGACCTCGACCTCGGCGTCCGCCTGATCGCCTCCGGCTGGACGAACGCCTACTGCGGCACGGCGGCCGTCCACCAGCAGGCGGTCCTCAACCTCCGGCTGCTGCTGCGGCAGCGGTCCCGCTGGTTCCAGGGGCACATCCAGGCGTCGCGGCTGGCGCCGCTGATCCTGCGGGAGATCCCGCCGCGCCCGGCGGCCGACCTGCTCTACCACCTGTCGAGCCCGGCGCTGCTGCTGCTCACCTCGCTGCTGCCGGTCTCGTTCGCCCTCATGCTCGGCGACACCGCCGTCGCCTCGGTCCAGGCCGGCCACAGCCTCATGTCGGTGTGGTGGCTGCCCTGGTTCTACGTCATGACGTTCGGCCTCGCCGCCGCCTACGCGTTCGTGTACCGCAGGCGCGAGCCGGTGAGCCGGCTGCACTCGCTGTTCCTCGGCCACCTCTACGTGATCTACGGCTACATCTGGTTCGTCTCCGGGTGGTGGGCCGTCGGCCGCCTCCTCACGGGCCGGCACACCTGGCTCAAGACCGCTCGCACCTAGAACCGCACGTACCTAGAACCGCACGCACCCGGCCGTGACCCGGCCTCACCTTCCCCCGCGCGACGGGCGGCGCCACCGCGTCCGGCCCGCGCGCCCCACGAGTCTGCCCACCAGTTTGCGAGGAGCGGAAACATGGCTGTCCTCCCCCGGCACGACCCCGTCCGGAACCAGTCGTGGGACGGCGTGCCCGAGCCCCCGGTGCGCGCCATGGTCGTGCTCGGCACCCGGCCCGAGGCGATCAAGCTCGCGCCCGTCGTCCGCGCCATGGACGCCTCGCCGTCCTGCGAGCCGTACGTGGTGAGCAGCGGCCAGCACCGCGAGATGCTCGCGCCGATGCTGACGGCGCTCGGCCTCAAGGCGCACACCGACCTCGCCGTGATGCGGGACCGGCAGCGGCTGGCCGGGCTCACCGGGCGGCTCGTCACCGCCCTCGACGAGACGATCCGCGAGGAGCGCCCGGACGTGGTCGTCGTGCAGGGCGACACGACCACCGCGATGTGCGGCGCGCTCGCCGCGTCCTACGAGCGGATCCCCGTCGCCCACGTCGAGGCGGGGCTGCGCACCGGCGACCTCTACGACCCGTTCCCCGAGGAGTTGAACCGGCGGCTGATCGGCCGCCTCGCGCGCTGGAACTTCGCGCCGACCGAGCGCGCCGCCGCGCACCTGCGCGCCGAGGGCGTCCCGGAGGGGCAGGTCCTCACGACCGGCAACACGGTCATCGACAACCTGCAGTGGATGCTCGACCGGGGCGAGGGCGAGGCCGCGTTCCGCACCGGCGGGAAGCGGATCCTCGTGACGCTGCACCGCCGCGAGAACCAGGGCGGCGGGATGCGCGGGATCGCCGGGGCCGTCCGGCGGCTCGCCGACCGGGGCGACTGCGAGGTGCTGCTGCCGCTGCACAAGAGCCCGGCGGTGCGCGAGTCCCTCCTGCCCGGCCTGTCCGGGCATCCCGGCATCACGATCTGCGAGCCGCTCGGCTACCCCGACTTCACCGCGACGCTGGCGGCGTGCGACCTCGTCCTCACCGACTCGGGCGGCGTCCAGGAGGAGGCGCCCAGCCTCGGCAAGCCGGTGCTGGTGCTGCGCGCCACCACCGAGCGGCCGGAGGCGGTCGACGCGGGCGTCGCCCGGCTCGTCGGAACCGACCCCGGAGCGGTGTTCGCGGCGGCGTCCCGGCTGCTGGACGACGAATCCGAGCGCGACCGGATGGCCCGCGCCGTCAACCCGTTCGGGGACGGCCGGGCCGCCGACCGGATCGTCGAGGCGATGGTCCGTGACTGCCTCCGGCCACCCGCGGCGCGGGACGGGGCGTCGGGCTGAGCCGTGCCGCATCATGGCAGCCATGTCACCCTCGGCCGAGCGCTCCGTGCCCCGGTGGTCGCCGCTGGTCGCGCTGGCCGTCCTCGTCACCGCCGCGTCCCTGGCGACCGTCCCCGACTGCGGCGGCGGTGACCGGTTCGTGCGGTGGCGGGACGGCACCGACCACGGCCCGTGGCGGTCGGTGTTCGACGGCCACGGCGTGAACGGGGCGCGCGGCGACGTCGTCTCGCTGCGTCCGATGGGGGCGGCCGACCCGGCGGAGACGCACGCCGGGCTGGTCGTCTCGCGGGCCCGCTACGGAGAAATGGAGTTCAAGCTGCGCGCGCGCACGGTCGCCCAGTTACGGGAGCGGAAGCCCAATCCGTGGGAGGCCGCCTGGGTCGTGTGGGGCTATTCCGACGCGAGCCACTTCTACTACTTCATCCTGAAACCGACCGGCTGGGAGCTGGGCAAGCGCGATCCCGCCTATCCGGGCGGCCAGCGCTTCCTGTCGACCGGGCGGCGCGCCTTCACGCTCGACCGCTGGTACCGGGTCGCCGTCGCCCAACGCGGCGCGGGCATGACCGTGCGGGTGGACGACCGGGACGTGACCGCCTTCACCGACGCGGAGCGCCCGTACACCGGGGGCTCCGTCGGCCTTTACACCGAGGACGCGGAAGTCGAGTTCCGCGACATCTCCGTGCTCGCCCGCCACTGAAGCCGCCCAGGCGACGGCGGCGGCGTTCGACGCTTCACCGCCGTCGTTCACATTTCAACCTGGGGAATCTGCATATGATTCCGGACGGCCGACTTCGGTCAACAGGGAAACTATTCCTCATTTAGGCAAGGCTAGCCTTAATTAGTATTGCCTAAGTAGCCGAATGGCTACATGAATGCCGCCGAAGTCACGGCGGCAATCTGTTCACGGCCCTGACCACCGATCGCCTTGGACGGCGTTGGACGGCCGGACTTCCGGTCCTTCCCTAACGCCCGGCGCCGCGTCGCGGCTGGCACCGCCGGGCGAGCGGGATCGCCGCAGGATGGGCCTCGAATTCGCCGATCAGCGGAATTCAACTCGAAAATTCCGAGCTGGCAGCCGCCGGAGGGCACTGCCAGCATGTGCGTCATGGAAGGTGACAGGGAAATCATCGCGCTGCTCAACGAGCAGCTCACCGCTGAACTCACGGCCGTCCACCAGTTCTTCCTGCACGCCAAGATGCAGCAGGACTGGGGCTACGTCAGGCTCGCGAAGCACACCCGCTCGGAATCCCTCGACGAACTGAAGCACGCCGAGCGGCTCACCGAACGGATCCTGTTTCTGGAAGGAGCTCCCAACTACCAGACAATCCACACGCTGCGGATCGGGCCGGACGTCCCCGAACAACTCAGGGCCGACCTCGCCCTTGAACTGGAGACGGTGGCGCGCCTGCGCCCCGGCATCGAACTGATGCGCTCGCGCGGCGACGTGACCTCCGCCCGGATCTTCGAGGAGATCCTCGCGGAGGAGGAAGAGCACGTCGACTATCTGGAGACCGAACTCGGCCTTCTCGATTCCCTCGGCGCGCACAACTACCTGCAACGGCTCACCGACGCACCCGGAGAGGACTTCACCGAGCCCGTCTAATGGCATCGGAATAGTGGACCAAGCTCCATTTCGGCGGCGGAATGCGCGCCGGAGCTGACCTCCACCCGGCCCCGCGCGAGCCCGCTCCTCCCCGACCGGTGCGGGCCGCGCGGACCGACACCCCACCCCCGCGGCCGGGCGGCGGACGGGCGACCGCCCCGTCCGCCGTCCGGCCGCCCGTGATCGGCCGAGTCCGGCGGCGGATCCATCGAGAAAGGAGCGCGACCATGACCGACACCGACACCGCGGGCACCGCTTTCGCGGCGCCCGCCGACCGGCTGGTCCTGGAGATGTGGCGGACGCCCGTCTACCAGGCCGACTGCGCGGGCGCCGCCGAGCACCTCCCGGCCCTGCGCACACTCGTCCTCGACGCGGCGCGGGCGCCGGGCCGGGCCGGCCTGGCACCGGGCGTGATCGAGTCGACCCGGACGATGCTGACCTGGGACGACCCCGCGATCGACTGGCTGCGGCGGCAGATCGGCATCGCCGGGGAGGCGCTCGCCCGCGCCGTGCTCGGCGACGCCGCGGGCGAGGTCGGCGAGCACGACGCCGAGGCATGGGCGGTGGTCCACCGGTCCGGCGCCGCGCCGCGTCCGGACGCGCGCCGCGACTCGGCCTGGTCGGGCGTGCTGTCCGTGGACGGCGACGACGGCGACGCCGGGCTGCGGCTGCTCGACCCGCGTCCGGCGGCCGTCGAGCGGCCCGCCTCGCCGGGCGTCGTCCGCCACTCCCCCGTCCCCGGCCGGATGATCGCCTTCCCGAGCTGGCAGGCGCCCCGGATGGAGGCGGCCGCCACCGGTTCGCGGACGCGGATCGCCGTCGCCTGGAACATCTCCTATCTCCGGGGCCGGGCGTCATGACGCTCACCGTTCCCGCGCCCGTCCCGTCCTCCGGCCGCGGCCGGCGCAGTTGCGGCGACGCCGGGACCGCCGTCCGGCAGCACTGGGGGACGCCCGTCGCGTTCGCCACGCTCGACCCCGCCGGGCTGCTGTCACCGTCCGCGTCAGCGATCGCGGCCGACGGGCCACCGGTCGAGTCCGTCCCGCCCGGCGAGGTCGTCACCGACCCGGACGCGCTGGCCGCGCAGTTCCACGCCTCGTTCGACGCGCTCGCCGCCGCCCACGGGCCCGGTTTCGGACCGCCGGTCGGCGGCGTGCACGTCGCCGTGCGGGTCTGGCGGCACGGCCACGCGGCATCCGCCGCCGCGCATCCCGCCGACCTGGTCGGCTGGTGGGTGCTGGACGCGAGCCCCGCCCCCGCGCACGCCGAGTCCGGCGCGCTCGCCTTCGCCGACCCCCGGCGCGGCGCCGAGGCGGCCGCGCTGCCGGGCCGCCCGTGGGGCCGCCACCTGCTGGTCCGGCCGGTGCCCGGCGCGCACGTCGCCGTCCCCGGCTGGCTCGCCGCCTCGGTCGTGCCCGTGGCGCGCGGCCAGCACGTGCTGGTGGCCGTCGCCTCGACCGTCCGGTGATCACCGGGAGGTCGCCCGCGTAGGGTGGGCGCCATGCCGGACACGCCCTCGCGACCCGAGCCCTTCGTCCAGCGGACCGACCCCGCGGCGCTCGACGACCTGCGCGCCCGCCTGCGCGCGACGCGCTGGCCGGACGCGCCCGACAACGCCGGGTGGTCGCTCGGCACCGACGTCGGGTACCTCCGCGAACTCGTCGCCCACTGGGCGGACGGCTTCGACTGGACGGCGCAGGAGGAGGCGCTCGCCCGGCTCCCCCGGTACCGCGTCCGGGTCGGAGGGCTCGGGATCCACTTCGTGCACGCCCGGGCGGCGTCGCCGTCCGGGCCCGTGCTTCCGCTGATCCTCGGGCACGGCTGGCCGGACTCGTTCTGGCGGTACACGAAGGTCGTCTCGCTGCTCACCGATCCCGGGGCGCACGGCGCCGACCCCGCCGACGCTTTCGACGTGGTCGTCCCCGACATGCCCGGGTTCGGGTACTCCGACCGCCCGGCCGGGCCGCCGCTCGACTCCATCGCGGTGGCCGGGCTGTGGGCGGAGCTGATGGACGTCCTCGGGTACCGCCGGTTCGGCGCCTCGGGCGGGGACGTCGGCAGCCACGTGAGCCGCTACCTCGCGCTCGACCACCCCGACCGGGTGGTGGCCGTCCACCGCACGGACGGCGGGCTGCCGGTGTTCGGCGGCGACCCGGCGGAGCTCACGCCCGAGGAGCGCGACTGGTTCGCGGACGTGGCGGCCTGGGGCGCGGCGGAGGGCGCCTACGCCGCGATCCACCGCACCAAGCCGCAGACCGCCGCGTTCGGGCTCACCGACTCGCCCGCCGGGCTGGCCGCGTGGATCGTCGAGAAGCTCCGGTCGTGGGGCGACTGCGACGGGGACGTCGAGAACGGCTTCACCAAGGACGAGATCCTCACGAACGTGATGATCTACTGGCTCACCGGGACGATCGGCTCGTCCATGCGCATGTACCAGGCCAACTCCGCGATCCCGGTGGAGCAGCACGCCCGGCGCGTCGAGGTCCCGTCCGGATTCTCGCTGTTCGCGGGCGACGTCCTGCGCCCGCCGCGGGCCTGGCTGGAACGCACGACCAATCTGGTGCGCGTCACCGAACCGGCCCACGGCGGGCATTTCGCGCCGTTCGAGGAACCTGAGCTCTACGCCGCGGAACTCCGCGAATTCTTCCGCCCTTACCGGAAGGAACTGGCGTAGCGCGTATCCGGGTTCACTTCGGGCCGCGGGCTACCGGCCGCCGAGTACGGAGATGAGGCGGGACGTGTCCTCCGTTCCCATTCGCACGAACAGCGGAAGTGTGCCCAGGTCGGCCTTGTACGCCTTGATGTCGCCGCCGCCGACCTCCTTGTGGCGTGCCACGTCGTACCAGCGTCCGGGCGGTAGGTGGACGCTGCGCGACGTCCCCTTGGACAGCACCGGAGCGGCCAGCAGCGAATCGCCGAGCAGCCATTCGTCGGCGATCGAATAGGCGGCGCGGTCGCCGGGGAAGGCGAAGAACAGCGGCTTCATGATGGGCTCGCCGGACGCCACCGCCCGCTTCACCTGATCCTGGATGTACGGGTTGAGGGTCTTGTGCAGGCGCATCGCCGCCGTGTAGTGCCGCGCGACCTCCGGCGGATAGGCGATCCATTTCTTGTTGACCTGGTCGTAGACCCGGATGGGCGAGGTCGACGAGTAGACCAGCGGCATGATCGCGGCGGCCTGCGCCCAGCGGACCAGGACGTCCTTCGACGGCGGCGCCTGCCCCATCGAACCGCCGATCATGTCGGTCTCGACGAACGGGTATCCGACGGTCGAGACGGCGAGGTTCTGCTTGACCGCCGCCTGCAGCGAGGAGAAGTCGGTGCCCTTGTCGAGCATGCGGGTGACGAAGCCGTATTTCTGCGCGCCGGTCCAGTGCACGCGGACGCCGACGCTCTGCTGGTCGAATCCGTCGGCGAGCTCGGCGCCGAGTCTGCGGTAGTCGGCGGCGGTCAGGCCCTTGGCCGGGGCGCAGCCCTCGTCGAAGAACCGGGTGTCGAATTTGAAGCCGTCGATGCCATACCTGCGCTGGAGGTCGCGGAGGTTGTTCTCGTACCAGCGGTAGGCGGCCGCGTTCCCGAGGTCGACGAGGCCGGCCTCACCGTTCCACCAGGTGACGACGCACGGTTTCGACGGGTCCGTCTTCGACTTGAGGAGGTAGCCCTTCTGCTTGGCGATCGCGTAGTTGTCGGCGTCCATGTTGATCCATTGCGTGACCCACACGCCGAAGCGGTAGTTCATCGCGTGGATCTCGTCCGACATCGCCTTCGGATTGGGGAACTTGTCGTTGAAGACGAAGTCGCCGTAGTGCTTCATCCAGCCGGAGTCCAGTGACATCGTGTGGCCGGGCAGGCCCTCGGCGTGGAGGGTGCGGGCGTATTCCAGGAAGCTCTTCTGGTCGACGTCGTTGTAGAACTGCGCCCAGGAGTTCCAGAGCGGGCTCTCGAACTGGTCGGGCGGCGCGTCGCTCTTCTCGGGCTTGCCCGCGATGCCGATGTAGTCCTGGTAGACGGCGCGGGGCGTCTGCTCGACGAACACGGTCGTCTTGAGCGAGGACGTGTCGGCGACGGTCAGGTCGGCGACGCCCTTCCGCTCGCGTCCGAGGGAGACGTGCATCAGGTTGCCGGTGTCGACGTAGATCCCGGCCGCCGACTGCGTGAACCAGAACGGCTCGACCATCAGGTAGGACGCCGGGCCGAACGCGGGGTCGTTCACCTGCTCCTTGCCGCGGGCGGCGTCCAGCGGCCACGGCTGGAAGAGGTGCGGGTCGCCCTCGGCGTCGGATCTGGCCTCGCCCTGGCCGTACCAGTGCCCGGCGGACGCGAGGTCGAAGTGCACCCCGACGCGGGTCGCCTTCACGCCCTGAACAGAGGTTTCCAACCCGTACCGGTCGGCGTCCGGCTTGATCTTCACGCGAAGGGTGGCGCGCCGGTCGGTCGTCGCCACGGTCAGGTCGAGGACGCCGTTCGCCAACCCGAACTTGCGGACGGACGTCGGGCTCGTCCGGCCCTTCGGCCCGGTGAAGTCGAACGCTCCACCGCTCGCGGTGGCGAGGACGGTCCGCCCCGCGCGCTTCGTCGTGATGGAGAACGGCGACACCCCGATCACGACCGAGTAGTCGCCGTTCGTGAGGGTGAGATCGTCGCCGCTCCGCCGGAGTTCGGGCCCGGCCGCGGCGGCGGGGACGACGGCGAACAGCGGCGGGACCAGGGTCAGACAGGCAAGAACGCGTAAGAGACGCTTCCGCGACACGGACACCTCGCAGGTGACGGAGCCGGCCCTCCCCGAAACTGGCCTGCTCATTTGTGTGTGCTTAAGACAATTTGCAAGCATAAATGGATACAAACGAGCGATCAACAAGCATTGTCAGGGAGATCCGGGAGTGGCCGGATTCGGCATACTGTCCCGGTGGAGGCGCCCCATGGGGATCGGACGATGGCGTGCGGAGCGGCTGGTCAGGCTGGCCGCGGAGCACGGCGGCGCGGTGCGGCTGGACGCCCTGGCGCGGCGCGCCGCCGCGGGCGGACCGGAACTGGCCCTGCTCGTCGCGGTTGCGGTGAGGGATGAGCATCGCGCGCACCCGCTGCGCGCCTGGGCGCGGGACCTGATCCCGCGCGTCTGGGTGCGGCGGCGCGATCCGAGGCTGCGCGCCGTCGTCCGCGGGCACGGCCTCCTGCCGGACGGCGGCCCCGCGCGCCGCACGGTCGCCGCCCTGCACGACCGCCTGCTCGAACACTGGGACGACGGCGCGGCGCAGGCGATCGCCGCCCTGCTCACCGACCCCGACCATGAGGTGCGCGAGGGCGCGCGGCACGCCTGCGGCGCGGCCGGCGAGCCGGTGCTCGGCGCTCTGTGGCGGACCGCCGCCGAGGCGTCCGGCGACGGGCGTCGGGCCTTGCTCGACGCGCTGCCGCGCAACCCCCGTCCGGTCGTCGGCGCGACGCTCGCGCACGCCTGGCGGTGCTGGATCGACGGGCCCACGCCGGAGCTGTGGGCCCGCCTCCGGGAGATCGGTCGGGAAGCGCCCGGCGACGACGATGACGAGGTCCGGCGGCTCAGCGCGCTGGCGCTCGGCACGGCCGCGCCGGACGAGCTGTGCCGCGCCGTCCTCGCCGACCGCACGCCCGAGCACGTCCGGCGGCTCGTCGCGCGGACCTGCGCCGAGCGCGGGCTCGTGCCGGACGACGAACTGGAGCGCGCCGCGTTCCTGCTGCTCAGCGGCCGGACGGCGGAGTACCGGGCGGCCGACCCGGACGGCGGGCTGCTGGCGGTCGGCTACGCGGGCGGCTCGGCCGGGCTGCGCGCGCGGGTGCGCTCCGCCGTCGCGGGCGACCTCGACCTGGTGCGGGTCCTCGCCGCCACCGCGCCGCCGCGCACGATGAGCGTCCGCGAGCGCGGCTTCCTCGCCGGGCGGCTGGCCGCCGAGGAGGCGTGGCCCGACCTGTGGCGGCTCGCCCGCGACCTCCCGCTCGCCGAGGCGATCGAGGCGGTCCGGCCGGTCCGCGGGTGGTGCCCGCCCGGCATGCCGCGCGACGCGTTCGACCGGCTGCGCGCCATGCCGTCCGACCGCGTCCGGGCCGCGCTGTCCGCGTTCGACCTGCGCGGACCGCTGCGTCCGGTGCACGACGTCACGGTCGTCGAACGGTGCGCCCTCTCCCCGGACGGGACGCGCCTCGCCGTCACCGGCCGCAGCCGGACCACGGGCGCCCAAGTCCTCGTCGACTACGCCCTCCCCGGAGGGACGGTCGTCGCGTCCTACACCAGCGAGGGCCGCACCGAGCAGTGGCGGAGCCTGGTCCACACCGGCGAGGAGGTGCTCGCGATCGTGGGGCACCCGGCCGGACGGCTCGTCCGGTACCGGGACGGCGAGCGCCGCTGCCTGATCGACCCGCCGCACATCCCCGGGCACGTCCGCGACGACATCTGCGCCGCCGCGCTCGCGCCAGACGGGACCCTTGTCGCCGCGAGCCTCCGCGACCTGCACCTCTTCGCGCCGCCCTACGACGGGACGCGGCGCACCGTCCCGTTCGCCGACCTCGGGCTTGCGGAGGTGTGGGGCTTCGCGCTGGCCGTGGAGCCACGGACCGGGCTGATCGCCGTGGGCGGCCCGGCGCCCGCCGTGCTGGACGCGCGGGCCGAGACGCTCGTGGCGCGCGGGGACGGCGACCCCACCAGGATCGAGGGCGTGGTCTTCACCGGCCCTGACCGGTTGGTGACGACGGGCATGTCCGGCGACCTGACCCGCTGGCGGCTCGCGGACGGCGCCCTTCGCCCCGAGGCGTCCGGCGCCTACGGCGGCGGCGGCCCCGACCTGACCTCGCTCCCCGCGCACAACCGGATCTGGGCCAGGTCGGGGGACGTCTACGCCGACGCCGACACCCTGCGCGAGACCGGCCCGCCGGACGGGTCGCGCCCAGACCGGCTGTCCGTCTGGGCCACGCCGTCCGGCAGGCACTTCGCGGTCGCGGGCCTCAACGGGCTGGACGTGCACGGCCCTTACAGGGACGCGGCGGCACGGCTGCTCGACCGCCCGCTGGCCGACTGCCTCCCCGGCGACCTGGACCGCGCGGACGCCTTCCTCGCCTCCGGCCGCTACGTCGGCGACGCGGCCGAACTCCTGGCCCTGCTCCGCGTCTGCCTGGAAGAACGCTACGGAACCGAGGTCGCCCTGGGCCCCGCGACCTCCCTCGCCACCGAAACCGACATAGCCCTCGGCGTCGACTGAAAGACCTGGTCGCGGGCTTCCCCCAGCGCGAATTCGGCCGTCCGGTAATGGCTTTCTGGCTAGTACCGCTAAGGCGAGGTCATCCCGAATTGAGGGTCACTGTCTTGATCACGGTTTAGTTGCGGAGGAGTGCGCCATTCTTGTCGATATTGGGCCGACTACGTAGATTCTCCCGAAACGGGGGCCCTGTTCTTTCGCGGCGCCGTCGTCCGTTCGCGCGCGGCCCGGGGACCGGGCCCGGTCGGCGGGCGCGGCCCCTATCTCCTTGAGGAGACGCCATGTCCGAGGTCAACCGCCGCGACCTGCTGGCCGGCGCGGCCGCCTTCGCCGGCTTCGCGACCGTCGGCCTGCTCCCCGGCACCGCCGCCGCCGCGACCCGGCAGCGCCCCGGCGCCCTCCGCCCGCCCTCCCTCGGCGTCGGCGACAAGGCCGTCGTCGCCCGCGTCGACGCCCGCCGCGCGCTGCGGCACCTGAAAGTGCTGAGCGACGAGATCGGCTGGCGCGTCGCCGGGACGCGCGGCGAGCACCGCGCCGCCCGCTACATCGCCGAAGAACTGCGCGACCTCGGGTACGAGGTCGAGTTGCAGCCGTTCCCCGTCGCGGACAAGTACCTCGCGGAGATCGACGCGCGGGGCGAGCGGCCGTGGCAGAGCAGCGCGTCCCCGCAGGGCGCCGTCGGCTCGGTGGACGGCAGGGTCGTCGACCTCGGCCCGGTCACGGAGGTCACCGGCGACGTGCGCGGGAGGCTGGTGCTGTTCGACCGCGTGGCCGGGAAGGAGACCGACCAGGCGAAGGCCGCCGCGGGCGCGGGCGCCGCGGCCGCGCTCATCGCCAACGTGCGCTCGCCCACGTACCCGGAGCGCAAGGCCACCTCGTTCGTGCCCGTCCTGACGGAGCCGGTCGCGATCCCCGTGCTGGGCCTCGCCGAGTACCACGGCGAGCGGATCCGGGCGGGCGCGCGGCGGCTGTCGTTCGAGGTCACCGCCTACACGGGGCTGACGTCCCACAACGTGCTGGCAGAGCGGAAGGCGACGCTGCCGAACCCCGAGGGCAAGGCCGTCATCGTCAGCGCCCACTACGACACGGTGCCCGGGTCGCCGGGCGCCAACGACGACGGCAGCGGGACGGTCCTGTGCCTGGAACTGGCGCGCGTCCTGCGCAGGCTGCCGACGCAGCAGGCGGTCCGCATCTGCCTGTGGGGCGCGGAGGAGTACGGCCTGATCGGCGCCCGGCACTACGTCAAGCAGCTCGACGACGCGGGCGTCAAGCGGATCACCGGATGCTTCCAGAACGACATGGTCGCCACCAGCAGCCCGCCCGCGGGCACGTACTGGCTCCTGTCGGTGGACGGCGCGAACAACACCACCACCGCCGCGGTGAACGCCGCCGCCGTCCGGCTCGGCTACGTCGACCAGACCAAGGGCCCGACCGCGCGCGGCTCCAGCGACCACGAGGCGTTCCACGAGCGCGGCATCGCCGCGGGCAACTTCAGCTGGCGCGGCGGCGAGGCGCCGAGCCAGCTTGAGCCGGTCTACCACACGCCCGAGGACAGGATCGTCCAGAACCTCAGCCTTGAGCGGTTGCAGGTGTCGCTCGAACTGATCGGCTGCGCCGCCTACGACGTGGCCCGCCGCAAATAGCGGCCATGCATGAACGTGGGGACGGGCCGCGGCCCGTCCCCACTTTCGTCAGCTCGGACGGCCATCAGGTCTGAAACAGGCGGCTTTCGGCGATTCGGCCGTCGTGGCTCGGGACCACTTCGCAGTCCAGCCCGGCGACGTACTCGAACGTCTCGTAGCACTCGAACAGATTGGTGTGAATGGTGGGCGCGATGCCCTTTCGCCAATCGCTCGCGTCCCAGTTCTCGTAGACGCCGATCGCGTCGCCCGCGAGGAGATAGCGTCCGCTGTCGGTTTCGACCAGGACGCCCTGCGAGCCGGGCGTGTGCCCCGGCATCGGGACGACGGTCACTCCCGGGCAGATCTTCTGCTCCCCGGTGATCGCCTCCGTACGGTCCCATGCGGACATCCAGGGGGCCTGGAGTCCGGGCAGTTTCTCGTAGGCGCGCTCGTGTACCGGAAGCGGGTTGATGGCGTATTCGAGCTCCCGCCGGTTCACCAGGATCCGGGCGTTGCGGAACAGGGCGTTGTTAGAGCAGTGGTCCCAATGCAGATGGGTGTTGACCACGTAGTCGACGTCGTCCGGCTCGATCCCGTACTCGCGGAGGACTCCGGCGGGCGTCTCGTCCGAGTCGCGCACGAATTCGTAGGCGTGATGCTGCCGGACGTATTCGGGCGCGAGCGTTCCGGTGTCCACGACGATCCGCGTGCCCGCCGCCTCGATGACGAACATGAACATGATGATGTCGATCGTCTCGTCGCTCACCGACCCGTAGACGGCGGCGGGCAGCGGGACGTTCTTCGACCGTCCGACGCGCAGCGCGGTCACCTTCACGCTCATCGCTCCCCCAGCGCGTCGACTCCCAGGCTGTCGGCGACTTTCCGCAGGTCGGTAAGGGTGCGTTCGGGCAGCAGCAGCCCGTCGCGGGCGTTCCGCGCCTCGGCCAGGTCCTCGATCTCGCCGGGATAGCGCACTTCCTCCGCCCCTTCACGCGACCCAGACTTGAGCTCGGCCACCAGCGCCGTCATCCGTTCGCCGAATTCCTGCACGGGGCTGAACGCCGCGATGTCCAGAGCCAGATACAAATGCCCCGACCGCCCTGGATGCTCGGCTTGATAAGGCCCATGGACGGCCGAACCGAAACCGCTCCCGCTCAGGACTCCCGAAAGGACGTCCATCATCACCGAGATGCCGTAGCCCTTGTGCCCGGCCATCGGCAGGACCGTGCCGAGCAGCGCCTCCTCCGGGTTCCGCGTCGGCAGGCCCTCGGCGTTGACGGCCCACCCGTCCGGGATCTCGGTTCCGTGGTTCCGGGCGAGGTAGATCTTCCCCCGCGCGACCCCGGTGTTGGCGATGTCGAGGACCATCTGCCGGTCGGCGTCGACAGGAGCGGCGATCGACCACGGGTTGCTGCCGACGAGCTTCCCCCGCCCGCCCCACGGCGCCATCGCCGGGCTCGAATTCGTCGTCAGGATGCCGACGCAGCCGCGCGGCGGCGCCATTCTCGTGAAGTACGCGGCGGTGCCGAAATGGTTCGAGTTCCGCACCGCGACGACGCCGACGCCGTGCCGCTTCGCCCGTCCGATCGCCTCCTCCGCCGCGTGCGCGGCGACCACCTGGCCGATGCCGTCGTGCCCGTCCAGGGTCGCGACGGCGCCGGACCCGGCGACGATCTCGCATTTCGTCTCGGCGTTCATCACGCCCGCGCGGAGGCGGTCGACGTACCAGCCGACGCGCAGCACGCCGTGCGACTGGTGGCCCCACAGGTCGGCCTGGACGAGGCTGTCCGCGACGAGCCAGGCGTCGTCCGGCGGGACGCCGCACGCGGTGAAGATCCGCGTGCCGGCGTCCCGCAGCTCGTCGGCGGAGACCTGGACGGCCGTGCTCACTTCCGTCCGCCCGCGGGCTCGATCAGGATCAGCCGCTCCTCCGTCATGTCGCGGACGGCGTAGTGCGGGCCCTCCGTCCCGTAGCCGCTGTCCTTCACGCCGCCGTACGGCATCAGGTCCGCGCGCGTGCTGGACGTCGAGTTGATCACCACGCCGCCCATCCGGAGGCGGCGCGCCGCGACCAGCGCGGTGTCGAGGTCGCGCGTGAAGATGCCCGCCTGGAGCCCGTACGGGGTGTCGTTCACCGCCTCGATCACGGCGTCCACGTCGTCGAACGGGACGACCGACACGACCGGAGCGAACACCTCCTCGCAGAGCAGGCGCGCCTCCGGCGCGACGTCGACCAGGATCGTCGGGGGCATCATCGGGCCCGACCGCTTCCCGCCGGCGACGACGCGGGCGCCCTGGTCGACGGCGGCGTTCACCCACTCCTCGGCCCGCTTCGCGGCGTCCTCGCTGATCATCGGGCCGATGTCGGTCGCCGGGTCCTCCGGGTCGCCGAGGACGAGCGTGGACGCGGCGGCGGAGAGCTCGCCGAGGAACTCGTCCATGACGTCGGCGTGCACGTAGAGGCGCTGCACCGACGTGCACACCTGGCCCGACTTCCGGAACGCGCCCCGGCTGGACTGCTGCGCGGCAGACGCGATGTCGGCGTCCCGGCACACGATCGTCGCGGACACGTTGCCGCACTCCATCGTCGCCCGCCGCATGCCGAGCCGCGCGGAGATCGCCTTCCCGGCGGCGGTGCTGCCGGTGAACGTCACGAAGTCGACGCGCTCGTCGTCCACCAGCGCCCGGCCGACCGGGTCGCCGGGGCCGAGCACCAGTCCGATGAGCCCGGCGGGCAGGCCCGCCTCCAGCAGCATCCGGCACAGCGCCGCCGCCGCGATCGGGGTGAACGGCGACGGCTTGACCACCACCGCGTTCCCGGCCGCGAGCGCGGGCCCGACCTTGTGCGCGACGGTGTTCAGCGGCGAGTTGAACGGCGTGATCGCGCCGACCACGCCGACCGGCTGCCGGATCGTGAACGCCAGCCGGTGCTCGAAGCCGGGCGCGGCCTGGATCGGGACGACCGCGCCGTCGATCCGCTTGGCCTCCTCCGCCGACGTCAGCATCGTCTGCACCGCGCGGTCGGTGTCGCCGAGGCAGTCCTTCACGCTGAACCCCGACTCGCGCGCCACGTCGAGGGCGAGCTGCTCGCGGTTCTTCGCGATCGCGTCGGCCACCGCGCGGAGGATCTCGTAGCGCGCCGGAGGGTCGAGCGGGGTGCGGCTCGCTTCCCGCGCGACGGTCACGGCGTTCGCGACCATCTCCGGCGTCGCGTCGTAGGCCAGCGCGATCGGCTCGCCGGTGAACTTGTGGTGCACCGTCCGCTCGTGGTCGCTGCGCAGCCACTCGCCGTTGATCAGGTTCGCGACCGTGGGTAGCCCGGTCATGTCGGCTGTCCTTTCCTCGTCTTCGGCGTCGTCTCGCGCGTGCGCGTCGCCCGCGTCCGGGCGGCCTCCGCGACCGGCGACCAGCCGGTGTGCCGCTCGTAGGCGCGCCCGACCCGCAGGACGCGCGCGTCCGCGTGGCGGGGGCCGACGATCTGGAGTCCGGCCGGGAGACCGGCGCGGGTGAGGCCGCACGGCACGCTCAGCGCCGGCTGCCTGGTCATGTTGAAGGGGTAGGTGTAGGGCGTCCACGACGCCCAGACGCGCGAGCGCTCCGGAGTCGGCCCGTCGGCGCCCGCCTCGAACGCGACCGTCGGCACGGTCGGGGTGATCAGGACGTCGTACGTCTCGTGGAACCGCGCCATCCGGTGCCCGAGGTCGGCGCACACCGCGACCGCGTCCAGGTAGGCGACGGCGGTGATCCCGCGTCCCTTCTCGGCGTACTCCAGCATCGCGGGGTCGACGCGGGCGACGTCGTCCGGGCCGTAGGGGCGGAGCGTCCGGGCGAGCCCGGCGCACCACATCGTCTGGAACGCCTCGACGGGATCGTCGAAGATCGGCCCGACCTCGGTGACCCGCGCGCCCATCCCGGCGAGGACGTGCACCGCCTCCGCCACGAGCGCCTCGACCTCCGGGTCGTTGCGGCCGTAGCCGAGGTTCGGCGAGTAGCCGATCGACAGGCCCCGCACCCCCGCCTCGATGCCGGCGGCGAAGGAGCCCTCGCGCGGGGGCGGCGCCGCCCAGTCGCGGACGTCCGGACGCGAGATCACGTCCAGCAGCAGCGCCGCGTCCAGCACCGACAGCGTGATCGGCCCGCGGTGCGACAGCGGCCCGTTGCCGCCCGGCGGATACGCCGGGACGAGGTCGCCGGTCGGCTTGAACCCGACCGTCCCGGTGAACGCCGCCGGGACGCGGACCGACCCGCCGCCGTCCGTGCCGATCGACCAGGTGCCCATCCCGGCCGCGACCGCGGCGGCGGACCCGCCGCTGGACCCGCCGGGGGTCAGCGCCGGGTCCCACGGGCTCCGCGTGATCCCGAACCGGGGCGAGTCGGTGACGCCCTTCCACCCGAACTCCGGCGTCGTGGTCTTCCCGAGCAGGACGGCGCCCGCCTCCCGGAGCCGCGCCACGCCCGGGGAGTCCTCCCGCCAGGGGCCCGGGTCGTCCACCAGCCAGCTGCCGCGCAGCGTCGGCCACCCGCTCGTGCGGTCGAGGTCCTTGACCGTGGTGGGGACGCCGTCCGCCGGTCCGCGCTGCGTCCCGGCCGCCCAGCGGGCCTGCGACTCGGCCGCCGCGCGGACCGCGACGTCCTCGCCGACCAGGACGAACGCGTTCAGCTCCGGGTTGCGGGCCTCGATCGCGTCCAGCGCGGCGCGGGTCGCCTCGACCGGCGACAGCTCGCGCCGCTCGTAGGCGCGGGCCAGCTCCGCCGCCGTCATCCCGGTCGGCTCGGACCGTCCGGGCGGCGCGGCGTCCCGCCGGTCAGCCCGCGGCGCCGCCATCGGCCCGCGCACCTCCCGGGGCGAAGTCCGCGAAGTCGAACTCGAACTCGGTCAGCTCCGCGACCTCGGCGGCGGTGAACCCCGGCGCGACCTGTTCGAGCCGCCAGCCGTCTCCGGTGTGGCGCAGCACGCACAGGTCGGTGACGACGATGTCGACGCAGTTCCGCCCGGTCAGCGGGTACTCGCACTCCTTGACGAGCTTCGGACGCCCCTTCGAGTCGAGGTGCGTCGTCAGGACCACGACCGTGACGTCGCCGGCGACCAGGTCCATCGCGCCGCCGATGCCCCCGCCGATCATGTTCGGGGTGCTCCAGTTCGCGAGGTTGGCGACGGCGTCGACCTGGAACGCGCCGAGCGCGACGAAGTCGACCTTGCCGCCGCGCACCATCTCGAAGGACGTCACGCTCTCGAAGAACGACGCGCCCTTCTCCAGGTGGACGTACTGCCCGCCCGCGTTGTAGATCTCGGGGTCGTAGTCGTCGCGGGACGCGATCGTCCCGTAGCCGAGCACGCCGTTCTCCGAATGCAGGACGATGTCGCGCCCGGAGATGTAGTTCGAGATGAGCGTCGGAATCCCGAGGCCGAGGTTCATGTAGCTGCCGTTCGGCACGAGCCCGGCCGCGGTCTCCGCCATCTCCAGCCGGGTCAGCCCCTTCTTCCCGTTGTAGGTGCGGGCGCTGTCGGCGCCGCGCCCTTCGCGCGGGGCGGGGTGGTCGTGCGGGACGTCGACCGTCTTGCGCACCACCCGGCTGACGAAGATGCCGGGCAGGCCGATCCGCTCGGGGTCCAGCTCGCCGTCGACGATCTCGTCCACCTCGGCGATGGCGATCTTGGCGCCCTTCGCGAACGCGGGCATGAAGTTGCGTCCCACGCCGTCGAATTCGAGGTTGCCGAAACGGTCCGCGCGAGAGGCGCGGATGAACGCGTAGTCGACCTTCAATCCCATTTCCAGGACGTGCTCGACGCCGTCGATCACGCGAGTCTCCTTGCCGTCCGCCACGGCGGTGCCGACGGCGGTGCGGGTGAAGAACGCGCCGATCCCGGCGCCGCCCGCGCGCAGCCGCTCGACGAGCGTGCCCTGCGGGACGAGCTCCACCTCGATCTCGCCCGCGGCGATCTGCTTCTCGGCCGCCGACGTCGCCTCGCCCGCCCGCGCCGAGAACGACACGATCAACCGGTTGACCTGGTTGTTCTCGATGAGCGTGTTCGAGCGGTAGTCGCCCGTGCCGAGCGAGTTCGCCACGATGCAGAGCCGCCGCGCGCCCTGCTCGCGCAGGGCCACGGTGAGGCTCGTCGGGAAACTGTGCGTCATCCCGAACCCGGCGATCGACACGCTCGACCCGTCCGGGACGTCCGCGACCGCGGCCTGGGGGGACTCGTACACCTTGTTGATGGTCATGGCCTGACTTCCTCTGCGCTCACGGTCCTCGCCACCCTCAGTCCTCTTTGCTCGTGCTCACCGGGCGGAAGCGGGGCAGCGCGCTGCCGTGCCCGGTGTCGTCGAAGACCACCTCGACCGCGTCCCCGATGGCGACCCGCTCGACGTCGCAGTCGACGATGTTCGTCATCAGGCGGGGGCCTTCCTCCAGCTCCACGTACGCCAGGACGTACGGGGTGACGCCCTTCCAGTCGCCCCCCGCCCGCCGGACGACGCTGTGGGAGTAGACGACGCCGCGTCCGGTGAACTCCTCCCACCGCGTGTCCGTGCTGTGGCAGAACGGGCAGATGGGCCGGGGGTACCAGATCGCCTCACCGCACGCACCGCAGCGCCTGCCGAGGAACGTGCCCTCGGCCGCCGCCTTCCAGAACTCCTCGGTGTCCGGGGTGACCGGCGGCTTCGCGGTGGGAAGGGTCGGATTCCGCCTTACCTCACTCATGCGCTTTCCCTTCCGAGAATCATGGTCGCGGCGCGCATCCGGGTGCCGAGGTCGCCGCCGTTGCCGTGGACGAGGGCGATCTCGCAGTCGGGCACCTGCACGCCCGGGTTCGCCTCGCCGCGGAGCTGCCGCACCGCCTCGATGATCTTCGTGATGCCGCCGCGGTGCGCGGGATGGTTGTTGGCCAGCCCGCCGCCGTCGGTGTTGAACGGCAGGCGGCCGTGGGGGGCGACGAGCGCGCCGTCCATCACGAAGCGCCCGCCCTGGCCCTTCTCGCAGAAACCGAGGTCTTCCAGGATCTCCAGGACGGTGATGGTGAAGCTGTCGTAGACGGACACGTAGTCGACGTCCTGGACGCTCACCCCCGCCTGCTGGAACGCCCGCGGACCCGACCAGACGGCGGGCGTGTACGTCAGGTCGACCCGGCCGCCGTTGGTCAGCTTCCCGGCCTCGCCCTGGCCCATGATCCGCACCGGCTGCCGGTTCAGGGTGCGCGCGACCTCGCGGCTGACCACGACGACGGCGCCGCCGCCGTCCGTCACCACGCAGCAGTCGGCGCGGTGCAGCGGGTCCGCGACGAGCGGGGAGCTGACGACGTCCTCGACCGTCATCACCTTCTGCAGGAACGCGTTCGGGTTGTGGGACGCGTGGATCGACGCCGCGACCTTGATCTCGGCGAGCTGCTCGCTCGTCGTCCCGAACTCGTACATGTGCCGCTGCGCCGCCAGCGCGTAGGTGCTGACCAGCCCGGCGCCGGTGAACATCGCCATCTCGAAGGCGTCCTCGGGACGGGCCGGTCCGCCGCCGCCCGGCTGGACGCCCGTGCGCGGCTTGCCCGCGAGCGTGATCAGCGCGACGCTGCACTTCCCGGCCGCGATCGCCGCCGCCGCGTGCGACACGTGGTAGATCGGCGAGGCGCCGCCGCTCTCGGTCGAGTCCATGTAGGTGAGGTTCCGGAGGCCCATGTACTCGGCCATCGTGACCCAGCCGCCGCCGTACCCGGGCGCGTCGTGCCCGCAGAAGAAGCCGTCGACGTCGTCGAGCGTGAGGCCCGCGTCCGCGACCGCGCCGAGCGCGACCTCGGCGTGGATCTGCGCGAGCGACTTGTCCGGCAGCTCCCGGCCGGGATGCTCGTACGCTCCGATGATGACGGCGGCGTCGTTGGCGTTCATGTCGATCCTCCGGGACGCTGGGACGGCACTTCGGTGTGCTCCTTCTCGGGGTCGTGGCCGGGCAGGCGGCCGGCGCGGACGTCGGTGTCGTGCTGGCCGAGGCGGGGCGCAGGTCCGGGCGGCGGCGGCTCGTGCCCGGCCAGCCGCAGCGGGAACCCCTTCTGCCGGGGCGGCCCGTCGAGGAAGACGCGGCGGCGCGCGAAATGCGGGTCCTGGGCACGTTCCAATGCCGACAGGACAGACGCGGACGGTACCCCGGCCCTGTTCAGCTCGGTCACGCACTCCCCCTTCGAGCGCCGCCGCGTCCAGGCCGCGACGGCGGCGTCCACCTTCTCCTGGTGGTCCGCCCACCAGTGGGACGGCTTCTTCGCCATCCGGTCGGCGCCGACCAGCCCCGCCAGGGCGGCGCGCTCGGCGTCGGTGCGGCAGGCGATCGCGACCCACTGGTCGTCTCCGGCGCAGCGGTACACGTCGTGCGGCGTGCTGCCGGGACGCCGGTTGCCGGTCGGCGCGGGCACGGTGCCCGCGTCGAGGTACTCGGTGACGCGGTCGGCGAGCGTCCAGCTCACCAGCTCGCGCTGGGACACGTCCAGGTACGTCCCGCGCAGGTCCTGGACGACGCAGTAGGCGATCAGCCCCGCGCCGAACAGGGATACGAGCTGGTCAGGGTAGTTGATGTCGGCGGACGACCACATGGGGCCGTCCGTCCCGTAGCCCGTGACGGACGCCAGCCCGGAGAGCAGGTCGAGCGTCGAGCCGTAGGAGCGGGTGCCCGACTCGGGCCCGGACTGCCCCTGGCTGGACAGCGACAGGTAGATCAGCCGCGGGTTGACCTCGCGCAGCGTCGCCGGGTCGATGCCGAGCCGCTCGGTGACGCCGACCGTGAAGTTCTCGATCAGGACGTCGGCCCGCTCGACGAGCCTCCGCATCTCCGCCCGGCCCGCCTCGGACTTGAGGTCGAGCGTGATGGCCAGCTTGCCCGCGTTGTTCGACTGGAAGAGCGGGGACTCCTCCATGGCCTCGGCGTCCTCGGCGGCGGGCACCGGCCACACGCGGAAGGCGTCCGGCCGGTCCATCGACTCGATCTTGATGACGGTCGCGCCGTAGTCGGCGAGGAGCCGCCCGGTGGCGGCGCCCGCCGTGATCGTGCCGAGGTCGAGGACGACGACGCCCGCGAGCGGGGCCCGGTCCGCGCCGTCCGACCCGGGTTCGGGGTTCCGCGGGCTCGGCACGAGCGCCTCGGCTTCGAGGCTCGGCGGCGGGCCGAACCTCCAGGGCAGGCCCCGCACCGGCGCCAGCCGGACGCGGCCCTCGGCGTCGGTGACGAACGACCTCGCCCGGTACTGCGGGTCGGCCGCGAGGTCGGCGAGGTTCGCGCAGTACCCGAACGGCAGGCCGAGCCGCTGCGCGCGCTCGTAGATCTCCCGCTTGGGGAGCCGCGCGGCCCACCGCTCGACGACCGCCCACCAGGCGTCCCGCAGCTCCCAGCGCGCCTGGTCGGTGCTGAGCAGCGGGTCCTCCAGGGCCGGGTGGCCGACGAGTTCGACGACGGCGTCCCACTGCTCCGGCTGGAAGATGAACCCGAGCCAGCCGTCGGCGGCCCGGACGATGCGCCAGCGACCGCTGTTCGTGCCCGACCGGGTCTGGACCAGGCCGGTCTCGGCGTGGACGACGTCGCTCTTCCAGTCGATGTAGGCCGCCGCGTCGCAGAGCGCCACGTCCACGGCGTCGCCGCCGGGCCGCCGGAGCGCGAGCATCGCGCCGTAGAAGCCGACGAACGCGCCGGTGTGCGCGGCCTGCTCGCCGCCGAGGCTGAGCGGGGAGCGCTCCGGCTCGCCGACCATCGCGGCGAGACCGCCGTAGCTCTCGGCGAGCAGGCTGTCGCCGTGGACGTCCGAGCGCGGGTCGGACGCGCCGTAGAGCGTGATCGACACGACGGTCAGCCGCGGGTGCGCGGCGCGGAGGCGGTCCGGTGAGAGACCGGTCTCCGCCGCCCTCGTCGGGCCGAGATCGGTGATGACGATGTCGGCTGCGGCGAGCAGCCTGTCAAGCCTGTCCCGGTCCTTTTCAAGGTCGAGGATGACGCTCTTCTTGTCGGCGTTGTACGCGGCGAACGCGTAGCCCATGCCTTCGGAGTCGACCGGTTCCCGCGTGCGCATCGGGTCGCCGCCGGGCGGTTCGCATTTCGTCACCGAATGGCCGAGCCCGGCGAACAGCCTGCCGCAGATCTGCCCGGCCGCGCCCTCGGCGATCTCGACGACGCGCAGGAGCCGTCCCCGCCCTTCGGAGGCCCCGTTCTCGGACGTGCCGTTTTCGGCTGGACGGCTCATCGGACGCCTTCGCCGACGCGGCCGACCGCCGTACGGTGCGTCGCGTGCGGGTCGTCCAGGACGTCCGTCCGCGCCGTGATCTGCGCCCGGACGTCCTCGCCGTATTCGAGGGCCCGCGTCCAATCCGAGATGTACATGGGAACCTGGTGGAGGGCGCGTTTCGCCCAGGTCAGCGTGACTCCGTTGTGGCGCGCGATCCGCTCGGCGAGCGCCAGCGCGGCGGCGGGCAGTTCGGCCGCCGGGACGGCCTGGTTGACGAGGCCCCATTCGGCGGCCGTAGCGCCGGTGATGCGGTCGGCGGTCAACACCATCCACGCGGCGCGCTTCGCACCGAGCCGCAATTGCGTCGAGGGCCCGGCGAGCCCCGGATAAAGTCCGAAACCGACCTCGGGCATTCCGATGGGAGCGTCGTCGGCGGCGATGGCGAGGTCACTCGAATTGATGAGCGTCAACCCGCCGCCGAGCGCGAATCCGTTGACCGCGGCGATGACGATCGCGGAATGCTGCCGGATCCGCTCCTGGACGGCGAGCCAACTCGTGCGCCGTCCCGCGCCGCGGCGGTCGGCGTCCGTCTCCTCCTCCGCCGACTCCTTCAGGTCGACACCCGCGCAGAACGCCGGACCGGCGCCGGTCAGCACGATCACCCGGACGGCGCCGTCGCAGCGGTCGAGGACGTCGAGCAGCGCGGCCCGCGCGGCCCGGCTCATCGCGTTCCGCTTCTCGGGGCGGTTCAGGGTGATGCGCGCGACGCCGTCCGACAATTCCTCGTACCGGACGAGTTCAGGGTCAGCGATCGAATCCATGGGAAATACAACCTCACCTATTCGGAGCGGAACGCGGCGGGGGGCCGGGCCGATGGCGCGGTCATCGCGGGTCCGCCTCGGCGCTGAACCGGACGACGGCGCGACCGGCGCCGTCCGGCTGGAAGACCGCGCGGACGGGCTGGTCGAGGCGCGGCTCCGGCGACCCGTCGGTGAGCGTGCTGATCACGAGCGGGCCTTCGGCGAGGCGTACGTAGACGAGCTGGTAGGGGACCTCGTCGGCGAACGCGGCGAAATACTTCTGGTGCATCGTGCACCACGACCAAATGGTCCCGGTGCCGCTGACGGCCTCCCACGACGCCGCACCGGAAAGGCATTCGGGGCACACGGGCGAATCGGGGAAGCGGTGCCGCCCGCAATCGGCGCACTTCTGCAGCCGGAGCTCTCCGGCGGCGCAGCCGTCCCAGAACGGCTGGTTGGTCGGGGTTATCTCGGGGAGGAGTTCCGTGTAGGCCGCGACGTCCATCGGCTCGCCCTTTCCAATCGGCTCTGGTCGGCTCAGTCGGCAACGAGAACGTGCGATGTCACAATGGGCGAGACGCACATGTACTGCGCGGTCCTGCAGTTCTCGACCTGCCGTTCGCCGGCCTCGCCGCGCAGTTGCCTGACCGCCTCTACATGGAGCGCGAAACCCTGCATGTAGCTTTCGCTCGTATGCCCGCCGGACGTGTTGAGCGGGCGCTCGCCGCCGAGTTCGACACGGCCGTCCCGGACCCATTCCCAGGCACCGCCGCGCGGCGCGTGACCGAAGCCCTCAAGGGTGAAAAGGATCGTGGGCAGAAAATTGTCGTAAACCTGCATGCAGTCGATGTCGTCCGGGCCCATCCCGGCCTTCTTGTACAGTTCCTCGGCTACGGCGGCGCTCGTCGAGTAGTAGAAGTCCGGGCTGATGTAACTGCGGCTCAGTTCGGCGCGACCAGCCGTCGCCGCGACCCTCACGGGCTTCTTGCGCAGCCCCCGGGCGCGGTCGGCGGTCGTCACGATGAACGCGACCGCGCCGTCGTTGATGATGCAGTAGTCCAGCTTGCGGAGCGGCTCGGCGATGAACCGGGAATCCATGTACTCGTCGCGGCTGATCTCCTTCTGGAAGACCGCGATGGGATTGCGGGCGCCGTTCGCACGGTTGTTGACGGCGAGCGGGGCGAGCGCGTCCTCGGGAGCGCCGTAAAGGGTGCTGTACCGCTGGTACATCATCGACACATAGGCCCCGGTGGACGTCATCCCGTACATGGCGTCGTAGGCCCCGGCGGGGTCGGCGTCCCCGCCGCCGTATTTCAGCCCGGCCGTCCTGCCGTTCGTCGCGTAGACGCAGGCGACCATTTCGGCCGTGCCCGACCGGACGAGCGCGTACGCCTCCTGAAGGGCGACGCCGCTCATCCGCCCGGTGCCTTCCAGGTCGTGGACGAACGCCGGGCCGGTGAGGCCCGTCATCTCGCCGAACCTGCCGTATCCGATGTTGATGCAGAGGAGCCCGTCGATGTCGCGCTTGTCGGCGCCGCAGTCGTCCAGGGCGTCCCGGAACGCCTCCGCGGCGAGCTGATAAACGTCGTTCGGACGGCCCTTGTCCGCGTAGAGCCGCCGGAAGTCCGACGACCCGACGCCGACTATGGCCACGTCCTTTTCAGGCATGACGAACCCACCCTCGTACTCGTACCGGTGTGGCTCAGCGCCACGGTGTCGTGGTGTGTCGCTGCCCCTATTTGGAGGGCTGCTGCTTTTCGAGGATCTCGACGGCCTCCAGCGCGGCCTTGGCGGCGGCCCGGACGTGGCGGTGCGCGGCCTCCGCCGCCCGCTCCGGCGACCTCGACGCGATCGCCTCGGCGAGGTCGAGGTATTCCTGCCGGGACGCCTCATGCCGTCCCGGAATGGTCACCGAAAGACTGCGCAGCGCGTGGATCCGGGTGTGCAGCGGCTCCAGCATCGACTTCAGCAGCGAATTGCGGGCGCCCGCGAGGAGCAGCTCGTCGAATTCGTATATCGCCTGGAGGCGCGAATCCCCGGAGGGGCGCGGCTGCACCTTCTCCACGAGTTCGGCGACCTCCTCGTCGGTGGCGCGCAGCACGAACAGCTCGGCCGCGGCCGGCTCCAGCGCGTCCCGCACCTCGTAGATCTCGCGGACCTCGTCGCTGCCCAGCCGGGCGACGCGGACGCCGCGGCTCGGCGACGGCTCCACCAGGCCGAGCGTCTGCAGGTGCCGCATCGCCTCGCGCACGGACGTCCGGCTCACGCCGGTGAGTTCGACGAGCTCGCGCTCGGTGAGCTGGCGGCCCGGAGGCAGCAGGCCCGCGGCGATCGCCTGGCGGATGCGCCGGACGACCATCTCCGGGACGGACTCGGTCGGGCGGTCGATCAGCAGGTCGAGCTTCGGATCGGTCACGGCAGTCCTTACTACTTTGTCTGACGTACTACAGACTACGTGCGCCAGTATATGTCGGTCAATGTGGGGCGAGTCACGGCCGCGAATTGACGTCGAGTTCGTTGAGCGAGGCGCCCGACAGCGCCGGACCGCTCGTTTGCAAATGGCACGCCACCTCCCCGCCGCCGTCCACCGCGGTGTGCTCCGGCATTCGCTGCCTGCAGACTTCCATGACGAACCGGCAGCGGGTTTGGAACGGGCACCCGACCGGCGGATTGGCCGGATCCGGTAGATCGCCCTCAAGGACGATCCGCTCCGTTTTCCGGCGCGGATCCGGGATCGCCGACAGCAATGCCCGGGTGTACGGATGCGCGGGCGCGGAGTAGACCCGCTCCGCCGGACCGGTCTCCACGATCCGGCCGAGATACATCACCCCGACCCGGTGCGAGATATGCCGGACGACGGCGAGGTCGTGCGCGATGAACAGATAGGTCAGCCGGAACTCCGCGCGCAGCCGCTCCAGCAGATTGATGACCTGGTTCTGCGTGGAGACGTCCAGCGCGGAAACGGCCTCGTCGCACACGATGAAGCGCGGATTCAGCGCGATCGCCCGTGCGATGGCGAGGCGCTGCCGCTGCCCGCCGGAGAACTCGTGCGGATACCGGTCGGCGTAGCTCGCCCGGAGCCCGACCATCTCGATCAGCTCGTCCACCCGGGCGCGCGCCGCCTTCGCCGACATCTTCTCGTGGACGAGCAGCGGCTCCGCGATGCTCCCCGCCACCGTCGACGACGGGTCCAGCGACGAGTACGGGTCCTGGAACACCATCTGCATGCTCCGCCGCGCCCGCCGCAGGCTCCCGCCGCGCAGCGCCGTGACGTCCCGCCCGGCGACGGTGATCGTCCCGCCCGCCGTCGGGACGAGCCGCAGCAGCGCCCGCCCGGTCGTCGACTTGCCCGACCCCGACTCGCCGACCAGCCCGAACGTCTCGCCCTCGGCGATCTGGAAGGTGACGTCGTTGACCGCGCGCACCTGCCGCGCGGGGGCGAGCGTCCGCCGCTTCCGGAACACCACGCTGACGCCGCGGGCGTCGACGAGCGGTCCGTCCTCGGCCGCGGGCGGCGCGGCCCCGGTGAATTTCGTGAAGGTCATGGGGAACCTGCCAAGTGCAACTGCTCGATTCGGCAGCAGCGGCTGCTGCGGCCCGGTTCGACGGTCCGGAGCGCCGGCACGGCGGCGCACTCCTCGCCCGCGTGCCCGCACCGGGGGCCGAACCTGCACCCCTCCGGCATGCGCCACGGCTCGGGCGGACGGCCCGGGATC
The DNA here is from genome assembly GCF_008085905.1 of Actinomadura syzygii. GTDB lineage: Bacteria > Actinomycetota > Actinomycetes > Streptosporangiales > Streptosporangiaceae > Spirillospora > Spirillospora syzygii. Next base: position 185,687 of record NZ_VSFF01000015.1, read on the forward strand.
GTCGGCAGCTCCCTCCCGCGGACCCCGAGCTGGGGCATCGCGTTCAGCAGCCCCGCCGTGTACGGGTGCTTCGGCGCGTCGTACAGGTCGAGCGCGGGCGCCGTCTCGACGACCTCGCCCGCGTACATCACGACGACCCGGTCGGCCAGCTCGGCGACGAGCCCGAGGTCGTGGGTGATGAAGAGGATCCCGCAGCCCGTCTCGTCGCGGAGCCGGGCGAGCAGCGCGACGATCTGCGCCTGGACCGTCACGTCGAGGGCGGTGGCGGGCTCGTCCGCGATCAGCAGCTTCGGCTCGCAGGCCAGCGCCATCGCGATCATCGCGCGCTGCCGCATCCCGCCGGAGAACTCGTGCGGGTAGTCCCGGACGCGGCTGCCCGCGTCCGGGATGCCGACGAGGTCGAGCATCTCCGCGGCCCGCGCGAACGCGGCGCGGCGCGTCCCGCCCTTGTGCCGCCGGTACCCCTCGGCGATCTGGTCGCCGATCGTGAACGCCGGGTTCAGGCTGGTCATCGGCTCCTGGAAGATCATCGAGATCTCGTTGCCGCGGATGTCGCGCAGTTCCTTCGGCGGCATGCCGACGAGGTCGCGGCCCCGGTACCGGACGTGGCCCGCGGGCGTCCGGGCGTACCCGGACGGCAGCAGCCGCAGCACCGACAGGCTCGTGACGCTCTTGCCCGACCCGGACTCCCCGACCAGCCCGACGATCTCGCCCTCCCCGACGTCGAACGACACGCCGTTGACGACGTTCGTCCACCCCCGGTCGGTGAGGAAGTCGACGTGCAAATCCTCGATTTCCAGCAGGGTCTTCCCTTCCGCGGTCATGACGCCCTACCTTTCTGGGGGGCGCCCCCCAGACCCCCGAGGGGGAAACGCCGTGATCCTCGCTTCGCTGCGGTCATGACGCCTTCCTTGTCTCGCGACCGAAAGCGTCCCGGAGGCCGTCGCCGATCAGGTTGAAGCAGAGCGTCGCGATCGCGATGGCGATCCCGGGGTAGACGGCGAGGGACGGGTTGGTCCGCATCTCCAGGAACGCCTGGCCGAGCATGCTGCCCCAACTAGCGGTCGGCGGGAGGGCGCCGAGGCCCAGCAGGCTGACCGTCACCTCGGCCAGCAGCGCCGACGCGAGCAGGAACGACAGCTGGACGAGCGCCGCGGGCATGATGTTCGGCAGCACCCGCTTCCGCAGGATCGTCAGGTGCGGCGTCCCGATGCTGGTGGACGCCTCGATGTACACCTCGCGGCGGACTTCGAGGGTGCTCCCCCGCACCACCCGGTACATGCGGGGCGCGTACACGATGCCGAGCGACACCATCGCGGTCGTGAGTCCCGGCCCGACCATCGCGATGATCGCGATCGTCAGGATGATCGCGGGGAACGCCATCAGGATGTCGGCCGCGCGGTCCAGCAGCCAGTCCACGACGCCGCCGAAGTAACCGCTGATCAGGCCGAGCGGCAGCCCGATGCCGGTCGCGATCACGACGGCGAGGGCGGCGGCGGCGAGCGACACCCGGCCGCCGTGCATGAGGCGGGTCAGCGTGTCGCGGCCCAGGGTGTCGGTGCCGAGCCAGTGCTCGGCGGTCGGGCCGGACAGCCGGTCGCTGATGTCGACCTGCGCGGGCCCGTAGGGGGCGATGAGCGGGGCCGCCGCCGTCACGACGATGATCGCGAGCAGCAGCAGGGCGCCGATCACGGCCGACCGGTTCGACCGGAACCGGCGGACGACGGCGCGCGTCCTCGACACCGGCTCGATCGGGCCCGCTTCCTTGCCGGCGTCCTTGCCCGCGTCCTTGCCGGGCGGCGCGGCGGCCGGCTTCCGGATGTCCACGCTGTCACTTTGAGTCATGACATTTTGACCTTCGGATTGAAATAGCCGTACGACAGGTCGACCGCCAGGTTGACGAGCATGATCAGGACAGCGGTGATCAGCAGAATTCCCTGCACCATCGGGAAATCGCGGGAGAACACCGAGAAATAGGCGAGCTTCCCGACTCCGGGAAGGGCGAACAACTGCTCGATGACGACGGTCGCGCCGATCAGCCGGTTCGCCTCGACGCCGAACGCCGTGACGACCGGGACGGCCGCGTTCTTCAGCACGTGCTTGACCGCCACCCGCCGCGGGTGCAGCCCTTTCGCGACGGCCGTGCGGATGTAGTCCTCCTGCATGACCGAGGTCACCGCGGCCCTGGTCTGCCGGGCGACGACCGCCGTCGGGACGGTCGCGAGCGAGAAGGCGGGCAGGATGAGATGCCCGAGCCAGTCGAGCGGGCTGTCGGTGAAATTCACGTAGCCGACGGCCGGAAGCGTCCGCATCTGAATGGCGAAGACGAGCACGAGCATCATGCCGACCCAGAAATAGGGCAGCGCCATGAACGCGCTCGCGGTGACCGTGGACACCCGGTCCACCCAGCTTCCGGGACGCAGCCCGGCGGCGAGGCCGAGCGCGAGGCCGAGCACCGCCGCGATCAGCAGGGTCAGCCCGACCAGCGACAACGTCACCGGGAACCCGTGCGCGATCGCCGACCAGACGCTCTGGCTGTCGACGAACGACGTGCCGAGGTCGCCGTGCAGGACGTCGGTGAACCAATTCCAGTACTGGACGAGGAATGGCTCGTCCAGCCCGAGCTGCTCGCGGATCGCCGCGATCCGCTCGGGCGTCGGGTTGCTTCCGGCCAGGGCCACCTCGGGCCCGCCCGGCACCAACGCGATCAGGCTGTAGATCAGGAAGCTGACGATGACCAGCAGCGGGACCATCGCCAACAGCCGGACGCACAAGAACCGCAGCACGCCGGGAACCTCCGTTCGTTACGGGGTGGTCGTCCCCGGCCGGGCCCGCGCGGGGGCCCGGCCGGGGACCGCTAGCGGCGCGTCACTTCCTGATCGCGACGCCGCGGAACTGGCGGGACCCGTCGACGTAGACCTCGACGCCCATGACCTTGTTGTTCATCGCCAGCGGGGTGTTCAGGTGGCACAGCGTGACCGGCGAGGCCGCGTCGTCGTGGGCCGTCTTGAAGAGCTGCTTGTAGATGGCCGCGCTGCTCTCCCGGTCCTCCGCGCCCTTGGCCTTCGCGGCGAGGTCGTTGATCGTCGGGTTCGAGTAGCCGCCGGGGTTGCTGAATCCGTCGGGCAGGTAGTACGAGGCGACCTGGATGCTCGGGTCGGCGTCCGCCTTCTGCTGCACCATGATCGCGTCGACGGACTTGTTGACCGAGAAGCCCTCCATCAGCTTCGGCAGCTCGACCGGCCGGATCGTCATCTTGACGCCGATCTCCTGGAGGTTCGCCTGGATGAGCTCCGCGACCCGCTGGTAGGCGTCGAGGTTGTCGGTCTCCAGCGTGAACTCGAACCCGTCCTTGACCCCGGCCTTGGCGAGCAGTTCCTTGGCCTTTCCGGGGTCGTACTTGTAGGCGTCCGGGGTGAGGCTCGGGTCGGAGGCGTAGTAGGTCGACGGGAACATCTGCACGCCGGGCTGGCAGAAACCGCCCTGGAGTTCGTTGACCGCGTTGCGGTCGATGGCGTAGTTCAGCGCCTGCCGGACTTCCTTCTTGTCGAACGGCGGGCGCGCGACGTTCAGCGCGATGGTGAAGCTCGCGAGGCTCGGCTTCTGGCAGACGGCGAGTTTCCCGTCCTTCGCCGGCTGGTACATGGCGGACCGCAGGAATGTGGCGTCGGCAGATCCGGTGACGGTGGCGTTCAGCCGCGCATTGTCGTTACTGGAGATCAGGTACACCATTTTGGCGACGTTGACGGCCTTCGGGTCCCAGTAGTCCTTCACCGGGGTGTACTCGACCTTGGTGTTGGGCTCGTAGGCGCTGACCTTGAAGGCGCCCGATCCCCCGGTGGGCGTCCGGCCCTGGCCCGGGTCGTCGAAGACGGCGGGGCTCATCATCATGCCCGCCGAGCTGGACAGGATTCCGATCAGCGGCGCGGCGCCCGTCTTCGTGCGGACCTTCACCGTTGAGGCGTCCACGACGTCGACCCCCGTGACGTCGTTCAGCGCCTGCTTGTTGAAGCTCTTCGCACCCCGGTGCCGGTCGAGGTTCGCCTTGACGGACGCGGCGTCGAACGCCTTTCCGTCGTGGTACTTCCATTTGTCGATGAGGTGCAGCGTCAGGGTCTTGCCCTTGTCGCCGATCTCCCATTTCTTCGCCAGCATCGGCTGCGGCTCGCCGGCGGCGTCCATGCGGATCAGCGTGTCGTAGACCGGATAGAGGTACATCCAGCTGTTGCTGGTCGTGATCTTGTCCGGGTCGAAGCTCGTGTTGGCGACGCTGTACATCCAGGTGAACGTCGCGCCCTTGTCGATCGCCGCCGGGTCCACCGGCGGGCAGGCGACGTCCTGCTTCGGCTTGGCCGCACCCGTGCCGCCGCCTCCCTCGTCGCCTTGGTCGGCGCTACACGCGCTCGCGATCATCAGGAACGCCGCGGCGGCCGCGACGATGAGCTGTTTCCGCATCTTGGGGGGTCCTCCGAACCAGGAACGTGGTGATGGAAAACGCGGTGAAGCGGGGAAAACGCCGTCCGAGCAGAGCGGTGCCGGATATCCGAGTGGGGCCCGATCGCCCGCAGGGTCACTGCGTCCGGAGGTGACGGGCCGATCGCTCGCGGGGGGTCGGCCCCGCGGGGGGTGGGGGTGCCGCGGTCACTGCGTCGCGGTCGAGTTTGTACTTTGTCTGATGAATGAGAACATACGTAGACTCGTCCGTCAAGGAAACGGCGGAGGGCTCCCGAACGCATGCGGAAGGCCGCACCGGAGGCGTCACGGTGCGGTGATCGGCCCAGGCCGGGCCGCTACGGAGTGGCGTCGACGGCGAGCCGCCGCGGAGGGGTCAGGCGCCGACGACCGCCTGGGCCACGGCCATCCCGGCGTAGGCGGCGCCGAGCCCGGCGGCGAGCGACATCAGTGCGTTGAGCAGCGCGTAGGTTCCCGAGCCGTCCTCGATCAGCCGGACGGTCTCGTACCCGAACGTCGAGTACGTGGTGAGCGCGCCGCAGAAACCGGTGCCCGCGACGGCCATGACGCCGCTCCCCGGGGCCAGCTCGGTGAGCATGCCGAGCACCGCGCAGCCGACGATGTTGACGGTGAACGTCCCCCAGGGGAACACCGAGTCGTGGCGGGACTGGACCGCGCGGTCCGTCAGGTAGCGCAGCGGCGCGCCGAGCGCGGCGCCGAGGGCGACGAGCAGGACGGTCATTCCCCCGGCTCCTCCGGGTCGTCCGAGCGGCCCGCGTAGCGGACGACCTCGACCGGGTCGAGGACGACGAGGCCCTCCTCGATCAGCTCGTCCAGCTGGGGCAGGAACGCGCGGACCTTCTCCTCCGCGTCCACGATGACGATCGCGATCGGCAGGTCCTCGGTCAGCGACAGGATCCGGGACGTGTGCACGCGGCTGGACGTCCCGAACCCCTCGTAGCCGCGCAGGACGGTGGCCCCGGCGAGCCCCGCCTCGTGGGCCCGGTGCACGATCTCGTGGTAGAGCGGCCGGTGGCGCCACTGGTCGTCCTCGCCGATGAGGACCGTCAGCCGGAGGGCCGAGCCGTGCAGCTTCATGCGTTCTCCTTACCCTCGTCACCCGCGCCATCGGCTGCGGCCCGCGTGCGCGGGCGGGAGAGCAGCCGCGTCAGCCAGACCCCGGCCTGGACCGCGAGCAGCGCGCAGACCAGCGTCCCGAACAGGTAGAGCAGCGCGCTGCGGGCCATCTCGTCCTGGACGCCGCGCTGCACCTCGACGAGCGCGGTGGAGAACGTGGTGTACCCGCCGAGGATCCCGACGCCGAGGAACGGCCGCACCAGCCGGTGCGCCCGCCACACCTCGGTGATCAGCACCATCAGCACGCCGATCAGCAGGCAGCCGGACACGTTGATCACGAAGATCGCCCAGTCGAACGCGCCGGACCGGTGCGGGAGCGCGGTCGAGATCCCGTAGCGCGCGAGCGCGCCGCAGACTCCGCCCGCGGAGATCGCGGCGAGCGTGGACCAGTGCTCGCGGCCGAGGTCCCATCGCCGTCGCGGCGGCACGCGCAGATCGATGTCCGGAGCCTTGGAAGCGACCTCGGACGGGGACGCCTCCGGCCGGACGGGACGTGCATCGGACACAGGACTCCTCCTACCAGCGTGCGCGACAACCACTGGCAGGGACCGTTGGCGGCCGATGCCGCGGTTGCTCCGCTCGGGCGAGCTGGAAGCGGCGAGCCCCACCGCCGCGGTCCCCGGCGTGCGGGAACCGCGTATCAGCTTAGTCGCACCGCGCCGCGGAACCGGCGGGAGACGCCGGTCGGCGGCTCAGGTCGGCTGCCAGAGGTTGGGCGTGAGCTGGGGCTGCCAGTCGGCCTGCGACCTGTGCGCCTGGCGGCAGAGGTAGCGGACGCCGTGATAGCTCACCGCGTCGCCGGGACGGTAGGCGACGCCGACCGTCCACGCGGGCGTGCTCACCCTGCGTCCGGGCGGCGGCGTCTGCGGCGGCGGCCGCGTCCCGCTGGTCGGGACGGCGGACGGCGTCGCCGAAGGCGTCCGGGACGGAGTGGGCGTGCCGGACTTGCTGGGAGTCGCCGTGCCGGGCGGCACCCACGTCGACTCGGTGGGCGGGGCCGACTCCGGAATGGGCCCCTCGGACGCGGCGACGCCGGGCGCCGGGTCCGGGTCGGAGTGCGGCTGCAGTGCGGAGAACACGCCCACGAAGAGCACGATCGTCACGACGCCGCCGAGCACGGCGTACCCGAACCTGAACGTCCTCGGCGGGCGACCGTCGCCGCGATCGCCGCGCCCGCGCTCCGGCGCGCTCCTGTGCACTCGACCCCCCAGTTCCCGGCCGTGGAAGGACATGCCGCCGCGCCCGCCCGCCGAGCGCCGATCATAGTGACATATTCGCGCGGAGCATGTCACTCGCCCGTTCGCCCGCCCCGCGAGGCCGCGAGTTCCCGCCCGCGCGCCGCCGGAAGCCACGCGCGTCGTCCGCGTCCCAGCACACTAGAACGGGAACATCGACGGCGGGATGTCGAGACCGGATGCGGTCGATCTAGTCCGGGGTTGAACCTGCCGGGCGCCGACAGGGAACGCCGCGCTCCACATGCGCGCCGTTCCCCGAGCCGTCGCCGGGCCCTACTTTCCGGGGCGGTTGCGCGCGTATTTCGGCAGTCCCAAGACGCGCTCCGCGATGAGGTTGCGGTGCACTTCCGTGGTGCCCGCGTAGATGGCGGTGCCCTGGGCGAAGCGGTGCGCCCATTCGATGACGCCGTCCTCCAGGGCGCCGTCCGCGCCGCGCGCGACCAGCGCCTCCGGGCCGACGAGGTCGATGATCTCGGCCGAGTCGCGGATCAGCAGCTCGGACGCGAGCACCCGGCCCATCGGCGGCGGGGTGTTGCGGGACGCCTCCACGTCCAGCGCGACCTGCCCGAGCCTGGCGCGGACGAGCGGGTCGTCGATGGGGCGCCCGCCGTCCGGCCGTCGCGCGGTCGACGCCCAGCGCAGCGTGTGCTCCAGCAGCCGCTCCAGCGTGTGCAGGTAGGTCTGCCCGGACGGGTTGATCTCCGCCAGCCCGTGCGCGTCGTCGCGTCCGATGCCGTGCTCGGCGCGCAGCGGCTCGGACAGGACGGTCCAGCCCTGCCCGCGCTGCCCCAGCCGGTAGCGGTCGGGGACCTGGACGTCCCCGTAGTAGACGACGTTGGTCCGCTCACCGCCGAGCGTGTGGACGGGCCTGATCTCGACGCCCGGCGAGTCGAGCGGCACCAGGAACATCGTCAGGCCGCGGTGCTTCGGCGCGTCCGGGTCGCTGCGCGCGAGCAGGAAGCTGTACTGGCAGTTCTGCGCGCCGGTGGTGAACATCTTGGAGCCGGAGATCGTCCAGGTGCCGCCGTCCAGGACGGCCCTGGTGCGGGCCCCGGCCAGGTCGGAGCCGGTGTCGGGCTCGGTGTAGCCGAGGCAGACGCACACCTCTCCCGTGGCGATCCGCGGCAGCACGTCCGCCTTGAGGGCGTCGTTGGCGTACGCGCGGATGCCCGCGACGGACAGCCCGGTGGTGCCCTTGGTGATGCTGGGCGCCTCGCGGCGGCGCAGCTCCCGGTCCAGCAGGTGGACGCGCAGCGGGTCGAGCCCCGCGCCGCCCTCCTCGACCGGCCACGCGGGGAAGATCCAGCCCTTCGCGCCGAGCGCGCGGTGGAAGGCGCGGTTGTGGCCCGCGCCGGTCTCCCATTCCTCGTCGAGGACGTCCTGGGTGAGGTGCTCGTCGAGGAACGCCTCCACCTCCTTCACGAAGGCGGTGAGTTCCTCGTCCAGTTCGAGAGCGCCGAAGTCCATGGGTCAGCCCTTCACACGGTCAGCGAGCAGGTCGCCGATGGCCGACAGCTCGGCCCTCGGATCGCCGGCGAGGACGCTCCAGCCCTTCGCCCGGCGGAAGTAGAGCTGGACGTCCGACTCGACGGTGAAGCCGAACCCGCCCTGGACGTGCGTGGCGACGGTGACGGCCTTCGTCGCGGCCTGGGCGGCGTAGGCGAACGCCATCGGGACGAGCTCCGGCCGGGCGTCCGGCTCGCTGCCCGCGAACCAGGCGGCCTTGCGGGCGAGGTTGCGGGCGCCGACGACGCCGGTGTGCGCGTCGGCCAGCGCGTGCGAGATCGCCTGGAAGGCGCCGATGGGCGTGTCGAACGCCGTGCGGTCCTTGACGAAGTCGAGCCCGAGCGCGAGCGCGCCCTCGCCGATCCCGGACAGGGCGGCGGCGGTGAGCAGCTTCCACTCGCGCACGGCCGCCGCGTACAGCACGCGGGCCCGATCCCCTTCGGCGACGACGGTGCGCCCGCCGGACGACGGCTGCCACCACGCGACCGGGGCGCGTCCCTGGTTCTCGACCAAGGGCGCGGGCTCGCCGTCGTGCAATGCCAGCTCCTCGCCGGTCAGCGCGATGACCGCGCCCGTGACCGCCCCGGCCGGGACGAGCTGGCGGGCTCCGTCCGGCGCGACGGGATGGAGGGCGAGCGTTGGGAACCGGCCGTCCTCCAGGGCGCCGCCGATCCACGTCCGTGCGAGGTCGGGCGCGGCCACGGCGAGCAGCCGCAGTGCGACGGACGCCTCGATCAGCGGGACGGGCGCGACGTGCCGCCCTGCCGCCTCGGCCACGAGGGCGAGGTCCAGCGGCGACGCCCCGCCGCCGCCGAGCGCCTCGGGCAGCCCCATCGTGGCGGCTCCGGTCCGGACCAGCGACCGCCACAGTCCCTCGTCGTGGCCGAGCGGCTCGGCCTCCCTGACCCGGGAGGTCGGGCACTCCCGGGTGAAGAGCTCGGTGAAGGCGGCCTGCACGTCCGCCTGCTCCTCGCCGAGCGAGTAGTCGTTGCGTCTGAGCTCCGGGCGGTGCGCTGTGTTCACGTGCTGTGTGTTCACGTGCTCTGCGTTCACGTGCTGTGTCGGCACGGGTGCTGTCGTCACGGGCATCTCCCTTCCGGCGCGAACGCCGTGAATCAGCCGGTCGTCGTCTCGTGGTGCGCGGTCTCGCCGTCCGGGGCGCGGCCGTCCACCCGGACGCGGCGCCGCGCGAACCGCCAGCGCCCTCCGGCGAGGACGTACTCGTCCAGGTAGCGGCCCCAGTGGTCGAGGCCGTGCGCCATCAGGACCTGGAAGTAGGCGCGGCCCCGCGCCCGCTCCCGGTCGAGCAGATCGATCTGGTGGGTGCTGACGAAGTGCCGCACGTAGGGCGGGTCGCCGCGGTCGTCGGCGGTCGCGCGCCAGCGGTCCCGCGTGCCGGTGAAGATCGTGGCGATCTCGTCCCGGCCCCGGTACGCGCGGCCGTCGCCGATCTCCATCGCCGCGTCCGGCGCGAACAGCTCCATGAGGTCGTCGAAGCGTCCGGCGTCCCCGTACGCGTTGTACCGCGCGACGAGATCGCGGACGCCCTCCCGCGCGACGGCCTCCCACGGCTCCATCAGCGGTTCCGCTCGGCGGCCCGCCACGGGTCGTGCTCGGGCGGCTCGTCGGCGAGCCGGAACTGCGGCAGCGCGAGCCCGTCGCCGAGCTTCGCGAAGCACACGCGCACCCGCAGCCCGATCGCGACGTTCGCCTCGTCCTCCGGGCGGGACGGGTCGTCCCGCGCCACCAGGTTCGCGATCTTGCGCAGCGAGACGGCCTCGTCCTCGCGGCCGCCGCGCCACGGGACGCCGCGCTGCTCGTCCAGCTCGACGAGCACCACCGGATACGGCACCCAGTCGGCGAAGGCGGCGTTCACCGCCCGCGCGACGACCTGGTAGCTGTAGATCGCGCCGGTGCCGGCGACCGGCTCCCACGTCCAGTCCAGGCAGGTGCAGAACGGGCAGGCCGCGCCGATCTGCCCGCGCAGCAGGCCGCACTCCGCGCAGCGCTGCACGACCAGCTCGCCGCGCCCGGCCGCCTCGAAGTACCCGGCGTGCTCCGGGTCCGCCGCGATGTCGAACCCCTTGTAGACCGCCACCGCTACCTCCTCATGATCAGCGCGCTGGACACCGCCGGGGTCCCCCAGCCCATGTTCATCGCGAGCTCCACGTCCCTGACCTGGCGGCAGCCGCCCTCGGCGTGGTCGTAGGTGTGCTCGCCCTCGCGCCACCCCGGGCAGGAGTCGTCGGCCTGGTGGCGCAGTTGCCGGACGTTCTCGATCACCAGGTTCATGCCGTGCGTATAGCCCTCGCAGAGCTGCCCGCCGCTGGTGTTGCTCGGACGAGCGCCGCCCAGCTCGATCGTCCCGCCGGACACGTAGTCGCCGCCCTCGCCCTCCGCGCAGAACCCGTACCCCTCGAACAGCAGGACGGGCGTGAAGGTGAACGCGTCGTAGCACCCGGTGAGCTGGACGTCGGCGGGCTCGACGCCCGCGTTGCGGAACGCGATCCGGCCGCCGTAGTACCCGGCCTGCCGGGTGATCGGGTCGCACTGGTAGTGGGCGAGCGGGTCCTGGTACGGCTTGTTGGCCCGTCCCGTCACGGACATGATGTAGGCCGGGCGCTGCCGCAGGTCGCGCGCCCGGTCGGCGGACGTCACGATCACGCAGGTGGCGTTGTCGGTCTCGATGCAGCAGTCCAGCAGGTGGCACGCGGGTTTCACGATCCACCGCGAGTCGAGCACGTCGTCGACGGTCACGCGCTTGCGGTAGTACGCCCTCGGGTTGTTGGACGCGTGCTTGGCGTGCGCGACCTTCACGGCGGCGAGCTGCTCGTTCGTCGTCCCGTAGGTCTGCATGTGGCGCGCGAACGTGAACTGGAAGCGCTGCGCCGGGCTGCTGACGCCGTACGGCGTCGTGTCGAGCGCGTCGCCCACCAGCCGGGCCGGACCCGGGCCGGACGGCGCGGGACGCCCGCCCATCCGCAGCGACGAGTAGCCGTTCATCGACCGGAACACCGCGACCGTGCTGCACATCCCGGCCTCGATCGCGCCCATCGCCAGCCCGATGATCGTCTCGGTGCTGGAGCCGCCGCCGTAGGTGTCGGTGTAGAAGTTGAGCCGGATGCCGAGGTCCGTCGCGATCGTCTGCGACAGCGTCGAGTCGCCGACCTGGTAGCAGAGCATGCCGTCGACGTCCGTCGCGTCCAGCCCGGCGTCGGCCATCGCGGCGCGGACGGCCTCGACGCCCATGCTCCGCGTGCTGCGGCCGGAGCCGCGGACGTAGGCCGTCTCCCCCACGCCGACGATGCAGTACTTGTCCTTGAGCCCGCCCATCAGCCGTCTCCCGTCCGCGCGATCACCTCGTCGGCGAAGCGCTTGATGCCGTCCAGAACGTCCTCCTTGGTGGTCCGTCCCGCGTGATCGCGGACGGGCGCCGCGACGACCCGCGTCACGCCCAGTTCCGCCGCGCGGCGGACGGTGTCGAGGTCGGCGGGGACGCTGCACGTGACCTCGAACGGCTCGTCCTCCCGCCCCGCCTCGGCGCGGGCCGCGCGGACGACGGCGAGCATGCGGGCGACGTCGTCGAGGTCCCGCGCGCCGATCTCGATCCAGCCGTCGCCGAGCCGTCCGGCCCGGCGCAGCGCGGGCGGGGACGTCCCGCCGACCTCGATCGGGATGCCGCGTCCCGCGCCGTACCGCTGCACCGGCTTCGGCTCGAACGCGACCGGCCCGAACGCGTAGTGCCGCCCCTTGTGCTCGACCGTCTCCTCGCTCCACAGCCTGCGCAGCAGCGGGATGACCTCGTCCGTGCGGTCGCCCCGGTCGCGGAACGAGGCGCCGACGGCGCCGAACTCCTCCGCCAGCCAGCCGACCCCGACGCCGAGCGTGACCCGTCCGCCGGACACCCGGTCGAGCGTCACCACCGACCGCGCGGTGATCACCGGGTGCCGCAGCGGCAGGACGTACACGTTGGTGGCGAGCCGGATCCGCTCGGTGGACGCCGCGATCGCCGCGAGCACCACCCACGGGTCGTACATGGGGGTGCGCGGCTCGATCGGCGGCCGGCCGTCCGCGGTGTAGAGGTAGGTCGAGGGCAGCTCCGCGGGGAGCACCAGGTGCTCGGGGACCCACACCGACTCGTAGCCGTTCTCCTCCGCGACCCGCGCGGCCTCCGGCTGGTGCCGCGGGCTCAGCCCGTACATCGGCAGACCGAACTTCATGTCCCGTTCCTCCCGTGCGACGGCGCGCACCGCGATCATATATCTACCAGACGGTTGGTTGACTAGGGGCGGCGGGAAATGGCATCGTGAAGGCGAATCCGGCCCACCGTGACGCGAGTACGAGGCGAGGACGAGAGATGCCGACAGCACGCACCTTCCAGACCCCGACGCCGGTTCCGGAGGCCATCGCGACGGTGCTCGCCGAGGCGGGGATCGACATCGTCTTCGGCATCCCGGGCGGCGAGACCGGCAAGATCTTCAACGCGCTGGAGAAGTACCGCGACACGATCCGGACGGTCGTCGTCCGGCAGGAGTCGCTCGCCAGCGCCATGGCCGAGGTGTACGGGCGGCTGACCGGACGCCCCGGCGTCCTCATCGGGCAGGGCCCCTGGGTGCTCGGCCACGGGATCATCGGCACGCTGGAGGCGCACCTGTCGTCCAGCCCGATGCTGCTGCTCACCGACTTCTCCGACGGCGCCGGGCTCACCCAGCACGGCTCCTACCAGACCGGCACCGGCGAGTACGGCAACTGGGACGCCAGGCAGAGCTTCGCGGGCGTCACCAAGCAGGTCGTCGAGGCGCGCGGCCCGGCGGAGGCGGTGCACGGCACCCAGCTCGCGATCCGGCACGCGCTGAGCGGCGAGCCGGGGCCGGTGGCCGTCGTGTACTCGGGCGCGGCGCTCACCGGGACGGTCGGGCCCGACTCGCGTCCCCGCATCTACCCGACCGCCGGGTACGTGCCGCAGCCCTCGCCGCCCGCCCACGCGGAACGGGTCGAGGCGGCGGCGCGGGCGATCGCGGCGGCGCGCGCACCGGTGGTCATCGCCGGGAACGGCGTGCGGATCGGACGGGCCGAGGACGCGCTGCGCCGGTTCGCCGAGGCGCTGGACGCGCCCGTCGTGACGACGCCGTCCGGGAAGGGCTGCGTCGCCGAGACGCACGACCTCGCGCTCGGCGTGTTCGGCACCTTCGGCGTTCCGGCGGCGAACGCGGCCGCCGCTGGCGCCGACCTCGTCGTCGCGGTCGGCACGAAGCTCGGCTCCGGCGACACCGCCATGGAGAACCCGGCACTGCTCGACCCGGAGCGGCAGACGCTCGTCCACCTGGACGTCGAGCCGCTGAACGCGGGCCGCGCCTTCCCGAGCGAGCACGTCCTGCTCGGCGACGCCGCCGCGACCCTCGACGCGCTCACCGACGCGCTCACCGAAGCGCTCGGCGCCCAGGCGACGGGACGCGGCCGGGAGCGGGCGGCGGCGCTGCGCGAAGAGCACGGCCACTTCGACCATCCGGCCGCGACGTCCGACGCCGTGCCGATCATGCCGCAGCGGCTGATCGCCGAGCTGTCCCGGGCGATCGGCGACGACGGCATCGTGACCTGCGACGCGGGCGAGAACCGGATCTTCATGACGCACTACTACCGGACGCCGAACGCGGGCGGCCTCCTCCAGGCGGCCGGGGTCGGGCCGATGGGCTACGCGATCCCGTCCGCGCTCGGCGCGAAGCTCGTCCATCCGGGCCGCCGGGTCGCCGCGGTGACCGGCGACGGCGGCTTCGCGATGGCGATGAACGGCCTGATGACGGCGGTCGAGCACCGCATCCCCATCGTCACCGTGGTGTTCAACAACGCGGCGTTCGGCTGGGTGGTGCACGGCGGCTCGTCCGTCTCGCACTTCGACGACTTCGACCACGCGGCCATCGCGCGGGCGATGGGCTGCCAGGGGATCCGCGTGGAGGACCCGGCGGAGCTCGGCGCGGCGCTGCGCGCGGCGTTCGCCGAGGACGCGCGCCCGACCGTCGTGGACGTGCGGATCTCGATGGAGACGTCGTTCCGGGACGTGACGTCCCCCCTGGTGCGCGGTTGAGGAGGAACCCCATGCCCGTGGCCTCGAAGAACGCCTGCGCGCGCGACCAGCGCTGCCCCCGCTGGTGCGCCCTGGACCACTCCGGGACGCGGACGGCGCTGCTGCACGAGAGCGAGGCACAGGGGCTCCCGCTCTCTCACCGGCACGACGTCCGGCTGCCCGAGTCGGTGGACCTGCGGGTCGTCCAGTACGGGCCGGACGAGCCGGGCGAGAACGCGGCCCCGCCGTCGGTGGAGCTGACCTACCACGTCGGGTCCCGCTACCGGGTGATCGGTCTCTCGGCCGGTGAGGCGCGGCGCCTCGCCGGGATGCTGCTGGCCTGCGCCGCCCACGCGGAGGACGCCCCGGACTGATCCTCCCTCCCTCATCGAGCGACGGCCGCCGCCGGATCCCTCCGGCGGCGGCCGTCGCGTCGCGGCGCCGGGCCTAGGGGGCGGGGGCCTCGGCGACGTCCTTCAGGGCGGGCTTCACGGGCGGGGCCGTGCGCCAGTCCGGCACGCCGTGCTCGGGGGTCGCGACGATGCTCTGCCCCTTCGTCTCGTTCGACCAGTGCGCGTGGTTCAGCTCGTGCAGCGTGAAGCAGGCGTTCAGCGAGTTGTAGAAGCCCATGTTGTCGACGGTCTGGTTCACCGACTCCTTGATGAGCAGCGCGGCCATCGTGGGGAGCTGGGCGATGCGGCGGGCCAGCGCGAGCGTGTCGTCCGCGAGCCGGTCCGGCGCGAACACCTTGCTCACCATGCCGAGCCGGTGCGCCTCGTGGACGTCGATCGAGTCGCCGGTGAGCAGCAGCTCCTTCGCCTTGCGCGGGCCGAACTCCCAGGGGTGGCCGAAGTACTCGACGCCGCACATGCCGAGCCGGGTGCCGACCACGTCCGCGAACTTCACGTCCTCGTCGGCGACGATCAGGTCGCACGCCCACATCAGCATCAGGCCGGCCGCGTACACGGTGCCGTGCACCTGGGCGATCGTGATCTTGCGGAGGTTGCGCCAGCGGCGGGTGTTCTCGAAGAAGTAGTGCCACTCCTGGAGCATCATCTTCTCGATGCCCGTCCGCGAACCGCCGTTGATCTTCGTCGTCGGGTGCTGGTCGGGGCCCGGACCGTACTCCGCGCGGGACTCCGCGGAGCCGATGTCGTGGCCGGACGAGAACATCGGCCCCGCCCCGCCGAGGATCACCACGCGGACGTTGTCGTCCCGCTCGGCGCGCATGAACGCGTCGTCCAGCTCCACGAGCAGGCCCCGGCTCTGCGCGTTGCGGGTCTTCGGCCGGTTCAGCAGGATCCGGACGATCGTCCCGCCGTCGAGCTCCTCGTACGTGACGAACCTGTAGTCGGATGAGCCGTTCAGATGGGCTGCGGTCACGGCATGCTCTCTTCCTGTTCGCCGAGCAGCTCCGCGCGCAGCTCGCGGCGGAGCAGCTTGCCCGTGTCGGTGTAGGGCAGTCCGGTGCGGAATGCCACGTGTTCGGGGGTGCGGGACGAGCGCAGCCGCCCCCGCACCCAGTCCTGGAGTTCGGCGGCGTCGGGCGCGTGCCCGTCGCGGAGGACGACCGCCGCGACGACCCGCTCGCCCCACTCGGTGTCGGGGAGGCCGACCACGGCGGCGTCGGCGACCGCGGGATGCGCGGCGAGGACGTCCTCGATCTCGCCGGGCGAGATGTTCTCCCCGCCGCGGACGATCACGTCGTCCAGCCGTCCCTCGACGAACAGGTAGCCGGCGTCGTCGAGGCGGCCCTCGTCGCGGGTGGGGAACCAGCCGTCCGGTCGGATCGCGCGGCGGTCCAGGTACTCGCCCGCGACCTGCTCGCCGCGCACCCAGATCTCCCCGGCCTGCCCGGCGGGCAGCGGCCGCCCGGACGTGTCGCGGATCTCCACCTCGACCGACGGCACCGGCACGCCCACCGAGCCGAGCCGCCGCCGGACGTCCTGGTCGTCGCCGCCGAGCGCGGCGCGGTGGTCGTCCGGGCCGAGCACGGCGATCGTCGAGCTGGTCTCCGTCAGCCCGTAGGCGTTGACGAAGTCGACGTGCGGCAGCAGCCGCATCGCCCGCTCGATCACCGGGACCGGCATCCGCCCGCCGCCGTAGGACAGCGCGCGGAGCGCGGGCAGCGGACGGCCGCCCGCGGGCAGCGCGTCCAGGATCCGGCCGAGCATGGTCGGGACGACCATCGCGTGCGTGACCCGCTCCTCGGCCGCGAGCCGCACCCATTCGCGCGGGTCGAACGACGGGAGCTGGACGATCCGCCGTCCCGCGTACACCGAGGTCAGGACCGCCGAGACGCCCGCGATGTGGTACGGCGGGACGCTCACCAGCGTGGCCTCGTCCTCGTCCGCGCCCATGAACTCGACCGTGGACACCACGTACGACGCGAGGTGCCGGTGCCGCAGCACGGCGGCCTTCGGCTCGCCCGTGGTGCCGCTGGTGAACAGCAGCACCGCGATGCCCTCGGGGTCGGGCGCGTCCTCGTCGGCGGGCGCGGTTTCGGCGATCGCCTTGAGGAAGGTCTCGGTGTCGGCCTGGACGAGGCCGTCCGGCGACGTCCGGACGCGTTCGGCGAAGGCGGAGTCGGTCACCGCGACGCCGGGGACGACGCGGCGCAGCACGGCGGCGAGCCGCTCGTCCGCCAGCCGGTAGTTCAGCGGGACCATCGGCACCCGGGCGAACGCGGCGCCGAACAGCAGCAGCGGCACGGCCGGGGAGTTCACGCCGACCAGGACCGCGTGGCCCGCGTCGCGTCCGGCGAGCCAGCGCCCGGCGCGCCGGGACAGCTCGTACAGCCTCTCGTAGGTCAGCGCCTCGGCCGGTCCGCCGTGCCGGGGGCCGAGCGCGACGCGGCCGCCGAAGCCCTCGGCGGCCATCCGCAGCAGGAGTGCGACGTCCATCGGTCCCCGCTCAGTCGGAGGACGGGAGCGGCTTGGCGTCCTTGATCCCGAGCGGCTCGTCCGCCACGGCGAGCGACCCGGCGCCGGGCCTCGTGCACAGCAGCTCGAAGCCGCCGCCCGCGTCGACGTAGCGCTTGCCGAGCAGCACCCCGGCGGCGAAGCCGGAGTCGGGCGCGGCCCCCTCCGGCGCCGGGTCGTCGATCCCGAGCATCGGCCGCCCGCCGCACCGCAGGTCCACCTCCCCGCCGCTCGACCGGACCACCACGACCTCCGCTTCGCATACCGCGCTGCGCAGCCGCGAGCCGATTCTCAGAATCATGGAAGACCCTCCCCGACCGGCGCGAACCCGGTCTACGGCAGTACCTCTGACGCCCTGTAAACAACCAACCGTCTGGTAGATATGTTAGGGCCGGGCGAGCGGATTCGCCAGGGCCGGGCAAGGAGAGGGAGCGGAACGTTGTTCGAGATCGGCAGGTTCTACCACGCGATCCACATGGTGTCCGACCTGGACGCCGCCGACGACTGGTACGACCGGGTGTTCGGCGTCGAGCGCTTCTACAAGGGCCACCTGGCCGTGGAGAAGCGGGACGCCTCGCTCGTCGTCATCGCCGACTTCGTCATGGAGCCGATGATGTCCAGCCAGCTGCCGGGCGCCGAGGCGACGCCGGTCGGCCGGTTCTACGCGAGGTTCGGCCAGCACCTGCACTCGCTGGCCTGGTACGTGACGGACCTGCGCGGCCTGTACGAGCGGCTGCGGTCGGCGGGCGTCCGGGTCACCGGGCCGGGCGGCGGCGGCATGGAGTCGGGCGAGTTCCCCGGCTCCCTCTACACCCACCCGAGGGACAGCCACGGCGCCATCGAGTTCGTGGACGCCGACGCCGTGAGCGGACTGGTCGACCCCCGGTTCCGTCCCGGGTTCTCCACGAGGTTCTGGAGCGACGAGCATCCGCTGGGCGTCGAGCGCGTCTCGCATCTGACGGTCGTCGTCCGCGACCTGGAGCCCGCCGTCGCGTTCTACGCGGGCACCCTCGGCGGCGAGGTCCTCCGCCGGGGCCGCGGGACGGACGGCGCGGACAGCGCGTTCGTCCACGTCGGCGCGGACACGGTCATCGAACTGGCCCGTCCGGACGGTGAGAACGGACCGGCGGGCCGCGACCTCGCCCGCAACGGCGAGATCCTCCATTCGGTCACGTTCGAGGTCCGGTCGCTGGACGCCGCGCGCAAGCACCTGAGCGCGTGCGGGGTGCGGATCGCGGACGAGACCTCCGGCGAACTGCTGCTGGAGCCGGACGACTGCTTCGGCGCCGTCCTCCGGCTGACCGAGGACGCGGCCGGGAGCTGAGCCCGTCGCGGCCGTGCCGCCGCCCCCCTCCTGACGGCGGCACGGCGGCGCGGCGCCGATGCGGTCAGCGGAGGGAGACGTTCGCGGCGGCCTTCGCCACCAGGTGCGGCATGACGACGGCCAGCTCGGACGGCTCCCACCGCGCGCCCTTGTCGATGACGGGACCCTCGCGCCACCCTTCGAGGACGCTGATCCGGCCGCCGTGGACGTTGAAGACGCGCCCGGTGACGTCCTTGGCCTCGGGGCCGACGAGCCAGGTCACGAGCGGCGCGATGTTGTCGGGGGCGAAGGGGTCGAAGTTCTCGCGGGCGGCCATCCGCTCCTGCCCGCGCGGGGTGATCATCCGGGTGCGGGCGGACGGCGACACCGCGTTCACCGTGATCCCGTACCGGGCCAGCTCCAGCGACGCGATGATCGTGAACCCGGCGATGCCCGCCTTGGCAGCGCCGTAGTTGCTCTGCCCCGTGTTGCCGAACAGGCCGGACACTGACGAGGTGTTGACGATGCGGGCGTCCACCGGCGCACCCGCCTTGGAGCGTTCCCGCCAGTGCCGCCCGGCCTCCCGGGTGACGAGGAACGTGCCGCGCAGGTGGACGGCGAGGACGGAGTCCCACTCGTCCTCGGTCATGTTGAGGATGGTGCGGTCGCGGAGGATGCCCGCGTTGTTCACGACCGCGTGCAGTTCGCCGAAGGTGTCGAGGGCCAGCCGGACGAGCCCGGCGGCGCCGTCCGCGGTGGACACGTCGTGGCCGCTCGCCACGGCCTCGCCCCCGGCCGCGACGATCTCCTCGACGACCTCCTTCGCCGCGGCCGAGTCGGGGTTCGCGCCGTGCACGTCGCCGCCGAGGTCGTTGACCACGACCCGGGCGCCCTGGCGCGCGAGCTCCAGCGCGTGCCCCCGGCCGATTCCCCGTCCCGCGCCGGTGACCACCGCAACCCGGCCCTCGCAGATGCTCGCCACTGCCGTACTCCTCACTCGTCGCAGACCCGCCGAAGGCGGGTGGACGACCCGCCCCGGAGCCCGTCCGGGCCCTGCTAGACTACCAACCGTCTGGTGGATATCCAATTGCCGGGAAAGGTTTATCCCGGCGGGCGGGCGGAACGAGGAAGAGAATTACGCGGATTCGGACGACGCGGCGGCGACCAGCTCGTCGGAACCGCCGAGCCCGCGGATGAAAAACGTCGCGTACCAGTCGGCGAGTTCGACGTAGGAGAGCCGGCCGGAAGGCTTGAACCAGCGCGGCGTGGTGTTCATCAGCTCGAACAGCGTGCTGGTCACGACGCTCGGGTCGACGCCCGAGTCGAAGTCGCCGTCGCGCATTCCCTGCTCGATTATCTCCTTGGCGAAGGCGCTGAATTTGTCGCGCTCGGCGATGACCTCCTTCAGCCGCTTGCCGCGCAGCCGGCTGAACTCGCTCTCCGCGACGCCGCGCCAGAGCCGCTGCTTGCGGTTCAGCGCCATCCAGCGGCGGATGAAGGCGCGCAGGCGGACGGGGGCGGGAGCCGCGGCGACCTCGGGCTCCTCCACCAGCGAGGGCTGGTGGGCGGCGAGCGCCCGCTGCACCAATTCAAAGAGCAGGTCTTCCTTGTTCTTGAAATAGTAGTACATGCTGCCCTTGAGGATCCCCACCGTATTGGCGATGTCCTGCAGGCTGGTCGCCTCATAGCCCTTCTGCGAGAAGATCTTCGCCGCCGCCTCGACAATCTCTTCCCATCGCTGTTCTCCGGCGATGCGCGTTTTGGCGGCGCCGCGCTGGCGCCCCTGAGACACGCTCAAAACCATCATTCCCTTCATCGATTCGGCGTGCCGCACAGTCTACCAAGGGCATCGTTCCAAAACCGCCGGGACAACGATGTCCCGCGCCCTCGCGGCCGCCGCCCCAATTCGGCCGGACGCCGCGTCCACGGGGCGCGCGGGCGCAAATCGGACGCACGCTCAGGCGACCGCGGCGACGCGCCGGCGGCGCGAGGATCGCCTGAGCGCCCCTCGGGGTCTGGGGGGCGTCCCCCAGATGGACAGAGTTACGCGATGGCGCCGATCTCCTTGAGGCGTGCGATCTCGGGCCAGTCGCGGCCGAGTTCCAGCAGGACCTCCTCGGTGTGCGCGGCGGCCTCCGGCGCGGGACGCAGTTCGGGCTGCCGTCCGTCGAACCGGACCGGCGCCCGGACGAGGGTGATGTCCTGCCCGGTCGGGTGCTTCACGTCGGTGACGTAACCGTTCGCGGTGACCTGCGGGTCGTCCAGGACCTCGGGCAGCGTCTGCACCGGTTCCCACGGCCCCTTCAGCGGGCCGAGCCGCTCGCGCCACTCCGCGAGCGTCGCGGAGCCGAACGCGGCGGCCAGTTCGGCGACGCATTCGGCGCTGTTCCTCGTCCGGTCGGCGGCGGTGGCGAAGCGCGGGTCGGCGGCGAGGCCGTCCCGGCCGAGGTGTCGGCAGAGCGGCCCCCACCAGCGGTCCGACTCCAGCATGAGCAGCGCGATCCAGCGGTCGTCGGCGGTGCGGTAGACGTGCGAGATCGGGTTCGGGACCTTCACCTCGCGGCGGCTGAAGTCGCCGCCGATCGCCTTGGAGTAGACGACGTCGCTTGAGTTGACCCAGAGCGCGGTGGCGAGGAGCGACACGTCCACCTCGGACGGCGTGCCCGTGGTGGCGCGGCGGTAGAGCGCGGCGGCGACGCCGAAGGCGAGGTTCATCGCGCCGGTCTTGTCGCCGAATCCGGGCCGCTGCCGCGTCGGACGCTCCGCGCCCTCCTCGGTGAGCGCGTGCGCGATGCCGCTGCGCGCCCAGAACGCGCTCATGTCGTAGCCGGGCTTGCCCGCGTCCGGTCCGGCGGGGCCGACCGCGTCCGCGCGGACGTAGATGACGTCCGGGTTCACGGCGCGGATGTCGTCCAGCTCGATGCCGAGCTTGGCCCGGTTGCCGGGCAGGAAGCTCGTCATGAACACGTCGCAGCGCGCGGCCATCTCCAGCAGCAGCGCGCGGCCCTCGGGCCTGGCGATGTCGAGGCCGACGCTGCGCTTGCCCCGGTTGGTCTGCTCCATCGTGACGCTGACGCCGTCCAGCGTCGGGGTGATGCCGCCCGTGGAGAGGCCGCGCTGCGGGTCGCCCCGCAGCGGGTGCTCGACCTTCACCACGTCCGCGCCGAAGTCGGCGAGGACCGCGGCGGCCGCCGGGACGAACGTCCAGGTGGCCACCTCCAGCACCCGGACGCCCTCGAAGATCCCGTCCATCCCGTCCTCCGTCGTCAGGCCGCCGGGTCGGCGAGCGACTCCCGCAGCGCGTACTTCTTGATCTTCCCGGACGCGGTCCGGGGCAGGTCGTCCACGTACTTCCAGATCCGCGGGATCTTCTGCGGGGCGAGCCCGCCCTGCCGCAGGAACGCCGACAGGGCCTCCTCCGCCACCGTCACGCCCGGCCTGAGCAGGACGAACGCGGCGGGCTGCTCGCCGAGCCGCTCGTGCGGCGCCGGCACTACCGCCGCGTCCAGCACCTCGGCGTGCCGGACGAGCGCGTCCTCGATCTCGCGGACGGAGATCTTCTCCCCGCCGCGGTTGATGATCTCCTTCGTCCGCCCGGTGACCAGGCAGGAGTGGCGGGGGTCGCCCGCGCCGACGTCGTGCGCGGTGAGCCGCCCGAGGTCGCCGGTGCGGAACCAGCCGTCGTCGGTGAAGCCCTCGCGGGTGTGCTCGGGGTCGACGTAGCCGAGCGCGAGCTGCGGCCCCCGGACGAGGAACTCCCCCGCCTCCCCGGCGGGCAGCTCCGCGCCGTCCGGGCCGAGCACGCGGACTTCGCAGCCCGGCATGATCCAGCCGTCGGTCGCGAGCCTGATGTGCGGCGGGTCGAGCCGGGGGCTGGCGCCGCTCACGCCCGGGCACTCCGTCATCCCGAACGCGCGGGCCGGGGCGAGCCCCTTCGCCTCGCACGCCTCGGCGAGCGAGGTCGGGATCGACGAACCGCCGCACGGGTAGCCGCCGGACAGCGGGAGCCGGTCGATGCCGCGCCGGTCCAGCGCGTCCACCAGCTCCTTCATGAACACGGCGGCGCCCGCGGACGTCGTGACCCCGTGCTCGCGGATGTCGTCGATCGCCCGGTCGGCGTCCCACCGGTCGCGCAGCACGACCGACGCGCCCGTGTAGAGCGGGACGGCGATCGCCGACAGCAGCCCGGTGGCGTGCGCGACGGGCGCGGGCATGTAGGCGCGGTCTTTCCAGGTGGTGCCGGACGCGCGGGTCGACCGGACGGGCGAGGCGATGAGCCCGCGGGTGCTGTGCACGACCGCCTTCGCGCCGGACGTCGTCCCCGAGGTGAAGCCGATGAGCGCGGGCGCGTCCGGGTCGACGTCCACGCCGATCGCGCCGCGCCCGGTCACGGTCGTCTCGAACGGCGTCCACCCGGTGGCGGCGCCGCGCAGCACGACCCGGACGGACGGCTCCCACCCGGCCATGCGGCACGCCTCGTCCACCAGCTCGGGATGGCGGCACTTGCGGAACTCGGCGGCGGTCACCACGCAGGCCGGGCGGACCGTGGCCACGATCGCGGCGACCTCGGCCTCGCGGTAGATCGGCACGACCGGCGCGCTGATCGCGCCCGCCGCCCAGATCCCGTACGCGACGACCAGCGACTCCCACCAGTTCGGGACCTGCCAGGCGACGACGTCGCCGGGGCCCACTCCCTGCGAGGACAGGAACCCGGCGAAGCGCCCGGCCGTGTCGACCAGCTCCCGCCAGGTCAGCTCGACGCCGTCGTCGAAGACGGCGGGCAGCCCGCCGAACTCGACGCGGTTGCGGGTCATGAGCGCGCCGATCGAGACGGGCACCTGGTGGGCCCGCCGCTCGTACCGGGCGGTCAGCCCGTCCGGACGCGGCGCGGGCGCGAACTCGAACGATCCCATCGGGGCTTCCCTCCCGCTCAGAGGACGCTCGCCTTGTCCCGGCCGCCGTCGCGCGCCCCGGCCGGGGACGCGAACCTGCGGATGATGCTGTCCTGTGCGAACGAGGCGACGAGCCGTCCGTCGCGGGTGAAGGCGTGGCCGCGTCCGTAGGAGCGGCCGCGTCCCGCGTAGGGGCTCTCCTGCGCCAGCAGGATCCAGTCGCTCGGGTCGACCTCCTCGTGGAAGGTCACGCTGTGGCCGAGGATGCCGGTGGAGAACTTGTCGTGCGCGTCGGCGACGGAGAGGCCGGGGTGCGGGCGCATCGCGGCGCCGATGAGGAAGCTCGCGCTCGCGTGCGCGAGCATCCCCTGGAGGACGGCTTGCTCCCCGGACGCGCCGGGCGTCCGGGTCCAGACGGCCAGTTCGGTCGATCCCTCGTCGCCCATGGGCGCCGTGCCGTTGAGGTCGGCGCCGCCCGCGACGCGCAGCTCGCGTCCGGAGTAGGAGTCGGTGAGGGGTTCGAGCGCCTCGGGCGGCTCGACGTCCGGCATCCGCGCGGCGTGCCGGATCAGGTCCTCGTCGTCGGCGGTGAGGAGGACGTTGGCGCGGGCGCGGAGCCGTCCGTCCTGGGACGCGGTGACGGTCGCGCTCGCCATCGTCCGGCCCGAGTGCAGGGGCTCGACGTCGAAGTCGATCGGCTTCGCCTTGGACGCGACCCGCGCGAACAGCGCGTGCACCGTCTTCACCCGTTTGCCCGGCTCCCCGCGCGCCGCCGCGACGGCGAGCTGCGCGACGAGCTGGCCGCCGAACACCACGTCCCGTTCCGGGCTGTCCACGCTGTTCCCGCGGTGGCGGCCCGTGTCGAGCCGCTCCAGGTCGAGTGCGCTGGCGAGGTCGGCGACGATGCCCATCCGGCACCTCCAGGTTCCCGGGGCGATGCCTGCGATCCTAACCTCGGCGGTTCCCGGTGTCTACCAGTCGTCCGGTAGATAACCGCCGTTCGTTGACTACCGGACGACCGGTTGACAAACTGGCGAGAGGACCACGTGAGAGGACTGCCATGACCACCATGCGGACTCCCGATCTCAACTGGCTGATCTCGGTCGACGACCACGTCATCGAGCCCGGCCACGTGTGGACGGACCGCGTCCCCGCGAAGTACAAGGACGTCGCGCCCCGGCTCGTCGACGACGCCGAGCACGGCGAGGTCTGGGTGTACGAGGACCGCCGGGTGCCGTCGTCCGGGCTCGCCGCCTCCGCGGGACGCCGGAAGGAGGAGTTCACGCCGAACTCCATCCCCTACTCGGAGATGCGGGCGGGCTGCTACGACTCCGTCGCCCGGCTGGAGGACATGAACCGGGCCGGCATCCTCGCGTCCCTGTGCTTCCCGTCCGTGCCGCGCTTCTGCGGGCAGCTGTTCTGGGAGGCGGAGGACAAGGAGCTCGCGATGCTCTGCGTCCAGGCGTACAACGACTTCATGATCGACGAATGGTGCGGGTCGGCGCCCGGCCGGTACATCCCGCTCGTGATCGTCCCGCTGTGGGACCCGAAGGCCGCCGCCGCCGAGGTCGAGCGCACCGCCGCCAAGGGCGCGCGGGGCGTCGCCTTCTCCGAGAACCCGGCGCCGCTCGGGCTGCCCACCATCCACGACCCGAAGCGCTACTGGGACCCGCTGTTCGCCGCCGCGCAGGACGCCGAGCTGATCGTGTGCATGCACGTCGGGTCGTCGTCCACGATGCCGAAGATCAGCCCGAACTCGCCGTTCATGGCCAACATGACCTGGGGCGCGAACCGCACCTCCGGCGCGCTCCTCGAATGGCTGTTCAGCGGCGTCTTCCAGCGGTTCCCGTCGCTGAAGATCGCGCTTTCGGAGGGCAACATCGGCTGGATCCCGTACTTCCTGGAGCGTGCCGAGCAGGTCCTCGACCACCAGCGCGCGTGGATCCAGCGGGGCGAGGCGTTCGGCGGGTCGCTGGAGGGCAGGCACGCGGTCGGCTCGCTGGACCTCGACAACTTCGACCTGCGCCAGACCTACCACGACCACGTCTTCGGCTGCTTCATCGACGACATCCACGGCATCCGCAACCTGGACGTCATCGGCGAGGACAACGTCATGATCGAGACCGACTACCCGCACTCGGACTCCACCTGGCCGGACTGCATCAAGCTGGCCCAGGAGCGCCTCGCCGACGTCGACCCGCAGGTCGCCTACAAGGTGCTGCGCGGCAACGCCGAGCGCGTGTTCCGCTTCACCCCCGCCGATCCGCCCGCGGTGACCCCCTGACGCGGATCCGGCGCGCCGCGGCGCGCCGCCGTCATGGGGGTGCCATGGCGGCGGCGCGCCGCGCCTTCTGAGCGAGTGGAGGTTACGAGAATGGACGAGGTGTCGGCGGGGCTTCTGCTCGTCCGGGTCGTCGTCGGGCTGACGCTGGCGGCGCACGGCTACAACAAGTTCTTCGGCGGCGGACGCATCCCGGGCACGGCGCGCTGGTTCGAGAGCATCGGCATGCGGCCCGGACGGCTGCACGCGCTCGCCGCGGCGTCGACGGAGCTCGGCGCGGGCGTGCTGTTCGCCGCCGGGCTGCTGACGCCGCTCGCGGCGGCCGGGTTCGTCGGGCTCATGCTCGTCGCGGCGTGGACGGTCCACCGGGCCAACGGCTTCTTCAGCGCGGGGAACGGGTGGGAGTACAACCTGGTGCTCGCCGTCGCCGCCGCCGGGGTGGCGACCACCGGGCCGGGCGACTGGTCGCTCGACGCGGCGGCCGGGCTCGACATCGGCGGCTGGGGCCTGCTCGTCGCCGCGGGCGGCGGGCTCGCGGCGGGGGCCGGGCTGCTCGCCGCCTGCTATCGCCCCGCGCCCCGGACGGACGGCGCTCCGGCGGAGGCCGCCTGAGCGCCGGAGCCCGCCCAGCCGGTCAACGCGGGCCGTCGCCGTCGGCGACGGCCCGCGAAGCGTCGACCGGCTCCGCGTCCACGGGCTCTGCGGCCACCGGCTCCGCGTTCACGGGCTCAGAGGCGAAGAGGCCGTTGGACGGGACGGGACGCAGCCCGAGCAGCGTCCCGTAGATCTCGATCGTCTTGGCGATCAGCGCCTCCGCGTCCTCCGCCGTCTCGCAGTCGGCGACCTCGCGGGCGACGCCGCCGATGGAGCCGGTGACGATCGAGGACAGCGCCCGGTCCGCCAGCGGGTCGCTCACCTGGAGGAGCTTGGTGTTCTGCCGCGCCCACTGCTGGCTGAACCGGCGGGCGACGCCCGCGAACCCGGCGGGCGCGTCCCCGTCCGACACCATCCGGACGAGCCCGCTGTGCTGCCACGCGCTCGTCAGGTACGCTCGGGTGCCCGCGAGGAACAGGCGGCGGCCGTCCGAGACGCCCGCGTCCCGGAGAAGGGCCACCGCCTCGCGCGTCCGGGCGGACTGCGCGTCCATGTAGCGGGACCACAGCGCGTGGTAGACGCCGTTCTTGCTGGCGAAGTGGTAGTAGAGCGCGCCGACGCTGGTGCCGGCGCGCTCGGTGATGTCGGAGACGCTCGTCCCGTAGAAGCCCCGCTCGGTGAAGAGCTCCTCGGCCGCGTTCAGCAGGGCGTGGGCCTGACCGTTCTCACCGACCTCGGACTTGCGCATGGACCCCATTCTCCCGCCGCCGTGCCTCAACGCGATGAGGGTTTGCGCGGCATCGAGAGAATGTGCCAGGCGAGCAGGTTCCGCTGGATCTGGGACGATCCGCCGTAGACGCTGATCGGACGGGAGCGGAAGTAGCCCGCGAGCACGTCGGGCGCCGCGCCGGTGACGGCGTCCGCGCCGACGAGGTCCAGCGCGAGGTGGTAGAGCGACTGCTCGGCCCGCGACCACAGCAGTTTCCCGACCGACCCCTCGGGGCCGGGCTCCCGGCCGGACACGCGGAGCGAGAGCTGCTGCGCGACGTTCAGCCGGAGCGCCTCGCCCAGCACGTACGCGCGGGCCAGCCGCTCGCGGACCTCGGGCCGCGCGGTGAGGCCGCGCGCGGCTGCCGTCTCCTCGATGGCGCGCAGCGTCTTGCGGTAGTTGGAGATCATGCCGACGTCGGCGGGGCCGCGCTCGTAGGTGACCGTCGTCATCGCGATGTGCCAGCCCTGGCCGGGGCGTCCGAGCATCTGGTCGGCGGGGATCACGACGTCGTCCCAGAAGACCTCGCTGGTCTCCGGCTCGCCGTCGGCGAGGACGATCGGCCGCGGCGTGATTCCCGGCGACTTCATGTCGACGAGGAACGCGGAGATGCCCTTGTGCTTCGGGGCGTCCGGGTCGGTGCGGGCGAGCAGCAGGCACCAGTCGGAGTACTGTCCGCCGCTCGTCCACATCTTCTGCCCGTTGACGACGTAGTCGCCGGACGCGTTGCGCTCGGCGCGGGTCTGGAGCGCGGCGAGGTCGGAGCCCGCGCCGGGCTCGGAGAAGCCCTGGCACCACTGGATCTCGCCGCTCAGCAGCGACGGCAGGAAGCGGCGCTTGTGCTCCTCGCTCCCGTACGTGTAGATCGCGCGGCCGAGATAGTTGACCTGGCCCGGCACCGGCGGCCCGTCGGACGCGCCGACCTCCTCGTTCAGGATCGCGTCGTACACGGGGCTGAGGTCCTGGCCGCCGTACTCGCGCGGCCACGCCATCCCCATGTAACCGGCGTCGTAGAGACCGCGGTGCCAGCGGCGGCGGATGGCGGCCTTCGCGTCGTGGTCGGCGGCGGCGTCGTAGTCGGCGGGCGCGTTCGCGGCGAGCCAGTCGCGCAGCCGGGCGCGGAACGCGGCCTCCTCGGGGGTGTCCCGGAAATCCATGATCAACCCTCTTCCGGCCCGGGGCCCTCGCCCAGGCGCAGGTCGGCGACGCGGCGCAGGCTGTGCCCGGCGTCGCCGAGCACCTGGCGGTCGAGCAGGACGCGGCGCGCGTACAGGTGGGCGACGTGCTCCCAGGTGTGCCCGATGCCGCCGTACACCTGCATGACCGTCTCGGCCACGTCGAGCGCGGCGGACGCCGTGTACGCCTTCGCGGTGTGCGCGGCGAGCAGCGCGTCGGCGGGCTCGGCCTCGTCGGCGGCCCAGGCGGCGTAGCTGACGCAGGCGGACGCGGCCTCGCAGTGGACGAGGGCGTCCGCGCACATGTGCTGGATCGCCTGGAACGACCCGATCTGCTGGCCGTAGGCGACGCGCTCCTTGGAGTAGGCGACGACGCCGTCGAGCGCCGCGCGCATCGCGCCGACCGCGTCGGCGGCGACCACGGTTAGCCCGAGCGCCCGCCAGCAGTCGAGGTCGGCGGGGTCGAGCGGGCGTCCGATCTCCTCGGCGTCCGCCGGGGCCGGTCCGGTGAAGCGGGCCAGCTCGCGGGTGAGGTCGGCGCCCGGACGGCGCTTCGCGGCGCCGTCCAGCGGGACGCGCACGAGCCGCCGCCCGTCAGCCAGCGCGAGGCCGTGGGCGGCGCCCCACGAGTCGAACGCGATCGCGCCGCCGAGGTCGTCGGCGGCGGCGATGCCGGACAGGTCGCGGGTGAGCAGGACGGCGTGCCGCTCGGCCCCGTCCGCGGCGCGCTGGAGCAGGTCGGCGGGCGCCCCGGCGAGCGCGAGCAGCTCGGTGGCGAGCACCGCCGAGCCGAGGTAGGGCAGCGGCGCGAGCGCGCCGCCGAGCGCCTCGGCGACGATCATCGCGTCCACCCCGGAGCCGGTCGGCGCGCCGGACCCGTCGCGCACCCGGAGGCCGAGCATGCCCGCCTCCGCGAGCGCGGCCCAGCCCTTTCCCCGATCGCTCTCCGCGATGTCCCGCGGATTGCCCGCGCCCACCGAACCGGCCAGCGAACCCATCATTTCCCGAAGCATCTGCTGTTCATCGTTCAGCAGCGCAAGAACCATTATCGGCTCCTTGTGAGCAAGCGAGGATCGCGGCGTTGCCCCGGTCGTCGAATTGCTCCGCCCAAGCGGTGTGCGACTACCAGACGACCGGTAGGCAACTGAACCTTGTTCAGAGATACCTCGGGAGCCTCCGCCCTGTCAACCCTTGGCCTCTGAGCTGCCTCGTTAGGAGGGATCAGCGATATGTGAACTCGTGCCCGCCGGACCGTTGACGCCCCGCAGGCCGGATGTTACACAAGACTGAACCACATTCACCTGACAGAATCCTTTTAGAGCGGAGGACGTCATGCTTGCTCTGAAACGGGGCAGGAGAATTCTCGGCACAATGGTGCTGGGAACAATTGTCGGCACCGCCGCGGCGTGTGGAGGCGGCTCCGCGGATTCTGCGGGGAGCGGTCCCTTCGTCTTCTACGTGTCGATCGACACCTCGGGCCCGACCGCCGTCCTCGGCGGCGGTCTGCTGGCCGGCGCGCGCACGGCGATCAAGGACATCAACGCCAAGGGCGGCATCGGCGGGCGCCAGATCAAGCTGGAGGTCGCCAACGACCAGAACAACCCGACGAAGGCCGTCAGCGAGCTGCAGCGGCGGCTCGCCAAGGGCAAGCCGGACCTCGTCTACCCCGGCGGGTCCAGCGCGGTGTCGATGTCGATGCTGCCGATCCTCACCCGCGACAAGGTGCTGTCGGTCGGCGCCACCAGCAGCATCCAGCTCAACGACCCGAAGAAGTTCCCCTACCACTTCGGCGTCACCCCGCCGAGCTCGGCGTACGTGCCCACGTTCGTCCAGCTCGCGAAGGAGAAGGGCTACAAGAAGGTCGCGATGATCTACTCGGACGACGCGACCGGGCAGAGCTCGTTCAAGCAGTACGAGGGGCCGGTCAAGCAGGCCGGGATCGAGCTGGTCAGCGCGAGCTACGACACCACCGCGCTCGACATGACGCCGCAGCTCCAGCAGTTGCGCGCGCAGAAGCCGGACGCGCTCATCGTCAACGGCTACGGCACGGCGGTGCTCTACGTGCTCCGCGGCCGGGCGCAGATCGGCTGGACGCTGCCGTCCTACGGCGACCAGCTCGCCAGCCCGTCCCCGATCGCGGGCAAGGTGACGGCGGCGCAGATCAAGAACTACCAGGTCATCATGCAGACGTCCTCGCTCGTCGGGGACCGCCAGCACCCCGGTCTCGCCCCGGTGATCAAGGAGTTCCAGACCTCGGACGGGGCGAAGTTCCTGACCCAGACGGGCGTCGCGGTGTTCACCACGACCTACGACCTGCTCCAGTTCGTCGCCTACGAGGCCGGGCAGGAGAAGACCACGGACGGGCAGAAGCTCGCGAAGGCGTTCGAGAAGTTCAAGACGCCCGCGAACCCTCCGTGGGTCGGCAAGGGGCCGAACGGCGAGGTCACGAAGTACGAGTACACGCCGTCCAACCACTTCCCGATGACGAGCGCGACGTCGTTCAAGTACGTCCAGCCCGGCACGTACGACGCCGACGGGTTCTACGTCCCCGGCAAGGGCTACTGAGGCGGCGGTCCGATGACGACCATCTGGGCGGGCCTCGCCACCGGGGCCCTCTACAGCCTCGTGGCGATCGGCTACAACGTCGTGCTGCTGGCCTCGGGCGTGGTGAACTTCGCGAACGCCTACCTCATCATGATCGGAACGTTCCTCGCCTACGTCTGCCTGGTCGACTGGGGGCTGCCCGTCGCGGCGGCGATCCCGCTGACCGGCCTCGCCGTCGCGGTGATCGCGGTCGTCGAGGAGCGGATCGCGATCCGGCCGCTGCTGAACCGGCAGGGCGGGCACGCCGCGCTGATCACCACGGTCGGGGTCGGCACGCTGCTCGGCGGGATCGCGGCGAAGGTCTGGGGGACGGAGCCGGTCAGGGTCCCCTCCCCGTTCTCCGCCGAACCGCTGACGCTGCTCGGCGGGACGATCCAGCGCAACGACCTGGTGCTGATCCTGCTCGTCCTCGCGCTCGGCGTCGGCCTGCACCTCTGGTCGCGCCGGACGCTGCTCGGCCTCGCCTCGCTCGCCACCGCGGAGAACCGGCAGGCGGCGCAGGCCCGCGGGCTGAACGTGCGGGCACTCGGCCTCGGCGCGTTCGCGCTGGCCGGACTGATCGCCGGGCTGTTCGCGGTGTTCGTCGCCGGGCGCACCTACGCGCACTTCCACCTCGGCGAGACGCTCGCGCTGTTCGGGTTCGTCGCGATCGCGATCGGCGGGTCGGGCAGCCAGCTCGGCGGGCTGATCGGCGGGTTCGCGATCGGGCTGCTGTACGCGGTCACCGCCCGCTACGTGGGCGACTCCTATCCGCAGATCGTGGTGTTCGCGGTCTTCCTGCTCATCCTGCTGACCCGGCCCCGGGGCCTGTTCGGCGGCGCGGCGGAACGGCAGGTGTGAGATGACGGCAGGTGTGAGATGACGACGCTGTCCGCGTCCCGCGAGAACCCTCCGGGCGGGAACCCCCGCGCCGGGAACACGGCCGTGCCCGCGCTGCTGCGCGGCGGCAGGCCGCTCGCCGGGGCACTGCTGACCATCCTGGTGCTGGTCGCGCCGCTGCTCGGCCTGAACGACTACTGGGCCCGCACCGTGCTGCTGGTGGCGATCCTGTCACTGCAGGTCAGCGGGCTGAACATCGTCCTCGGCCACGCGGGCGAGCTGGCCGTCGGCCAGGTCTTCCTGTACGCCGTCGGCGCCTACGTCACCGGCTACCTCGGGGTGTCGCACGGGATCACCGACGCCGGGGTGATCGTCGTCTGCGCGATCGCCTGCGCCGTCGTGGTCGGGCTGATCACCGGCATCCCCGGGCTGCGGCTCGGCGGCTGGTCGCTGGCGATGCTGACGTTCTTCCTCGTCCTGATCATCCCGAACCTCGTGAAGGTGCTGGAGTCGTTCACCGGCGGCGCCAACGGGCTCGCGCCGCCCGTCCCGACCCTGTTCGGGACGCCGCTCGGCCGCGACGCCCTCTACATGCTGATCGTCGCGGTGACGGCTGTGTGGTTCCTCGTCGCGCGGAACCTGATCCTGTCGCGGCACGGCAACGCTTTCCTGGTGCTCAAGCAGAGCCCGGTGCTCGCCGGGTCGCTCGGCGTCTCGGTGTTCCGGCTGAAGCTGCTCGTGTACGTGACCGGCGCGATCCCGGCGTGCCTCGCGGGCGTGATGTTCGCCTGGCTGGACGGCTTCATCGCGCCGGAGACGTTCACGTTCACGATGGCGCTGAGCATCCTCGCGGCGTCCATCGTCGGCGGGTCCACGTCGATCTACGGGGCGCTCGCCGGGGCGGCGATCGTCCAGCTCGGGCAGCAGTCGTTCAGCTCGTTCCAGGACTGGCAGCTCCTCATCTACGGCGCGTTCCTGCTGGTCGCCGGGATCCTGCTGGCGGACGGGCTGACCGGGCTCGTCCGCGGCCGGGCCCGGCGGATCGTCCGGCGGTTCGGCGTCGCCGCCCCCGCCGGACGATCCGCCGCGCCCGCCGACGCGGGGCCCGCCGACCTCGGCGCGCTGCCCGGCGCGCGGCTGCGGACGAAGGCCCTGTGCAAGTCGTTCGGCGGCAACCAGGCGCTCCGCGAGGTGACCGTCGAGGCCGAGCCCGGCCAGGTCACCGCGCTGATCGGGCCGAACGCGTCCGGGAAGACGACGCTGCTCAACCTCGTCTGCGGCTTCTACCGGCCGACGTCGGGGACGGTCGAGCTCGGCGGCCGCGAACTCGGCGGGCAGCGGCCGTACCGGATCGCCCGCGCCGGGATCGCCCGGACGTTCCAGACCCCGCTGATCCCGAGCGGCATGACGACGAAGGCGTTCGTCGCGACCGGCCGCTACGTCTCGCACCGCGTCCGGGTCCCGGCGGCGGTGCTGCGGCTGCCCGCGTTCCGCCGCGGGTTCGCCGCCGACGACGCCGAGGCCGTCCGGCTGCTCGGGCTGCTCGGCATCGCGGACGTCGCCGACCGGGAGGTCGACTCGCTGCCGCTCGGCACGCGGCGGCTCGTGGAGGTCGCGCGGGCGCTCGCGGCGCGTCCGGCGGTGTTCCTGTTCGACGAGGTCGGCTCAGGGCTGGACGAGGGCGACCTCGCCGGACTGGAACGCGCCATCCGGATGATCCGCGACGCGGGCGGCACGGTCGTCCTCGTCGAGCACAACTTCCCGCTGGTGCTCGGGCTCGCGGACCGGATCCACGTGCTCAGCCAGGGCGGGCTGCTGGTGTCCGGCACCCCCGCCGAGATCCAGGCCGACCCGCGCGTGCTCGCCGAGTACACCGGCTCGAACGCGGCCGGGAAGACCATCGGAAGTGAGGGCTGATGCTCCAGGTCAGCGGGCTCAGCGGAGGCTACGGCGACATCCGCGTGCTGTGGGACGTGGACCTGCGCGTCCGGCCCGGACGGGTCACCGCCGTGCTCGGCCGCAACGGCGCGGGCAAGACGTCCCTGCTGAACGCGGTCGCCGGGTTCCCGCCCGGGGTGACCGGCGGGACGATCACCTTCGACGGCCGCGACGTCACCGGGATGGCGCCGCACCGCCGTGTCCGCGCCGGACTCGGGTACGTCCAGGAGGGGAAGCAGGTCTTCCGGCAGCGCACGGTCGAGGACAACCTGCTGCTCGGCGGCTTCACGCTCGCCCGCTCCGGGCTCGGCCGCTGGACGGGCGGCCGCAAGCGGAGCCCGGCGCGGCGCGAGGCGCTCGACCGCCAGTACGAGCGCTTCCCGATGCTGGCCGAGCGGCGGCACACGGTGGCGGGCAGCCTGTCCGGCGGGCAGCAGCAGATGCTCGCGATCGCGCAGGCGCTGATGCCGGCGCCCCGGCTGCTGATGCTGGACGAGCCGTCCGCCGGCCTCGCCCCGGTGATCGCCGCCGAGGTCTTCGAGATGATCACCGTGCTGCGCGCGGACGGCCTGTCGATCCTGCTGGTCGAGCAGGTCGTCGAGTACGCGATGCGGGTCGCCGACGACGTCGCGGTGGTGGACAACGGGCGGATCGCGGCGGCGGGCGACGCGCGGTCCTTCGACGACACCGCCGTGATCAACGAGATCTATCTGGGTGCGGGGAGCCGATGACGGCCGACACGGAGGCAGGCGCAGTGGGAGAAGCGAAGCGGACGGGCATCGAGCGGCTGCTCGCGCCGAGCTCGATAGCCATGGTGGGGGCGTCCAACCAGGAGATGCGGATCGGCGGGCAGGTGTACGGGAACCTGGCGCTGAACTTCAAGGGCGCGCTGTACCCGGTGCATCCGCGCGACCAGGCGGTCCAGGGCGACCGGGCGTACCGGTCGGTCGCCGACCTGCCCGGACCGGTGGACCTCGCGGTGATCGCGGTGCCCGCCGAACACGTGGCCGGGGTGATCGAGCAGTGCGGCGAGCGCGGCGTCGGCGGCGCGGTCGTGCTGACCGCCGGGTTCGCCGAGGCGGGGCCGGACGGCGCTGAGCTCCAGCGCGAACTGGCCGAAGCCGCCGCGCGGACCGGCGTCCGGGTCGTCGGCCCGAACTGCATCGGCTACCTCAGCTCGGCGGGCGGGGTCGCGGCCAGCTTCGCGATGCCGCCCGGCACGCCGCTGCCGCCGGTCGGGCCGGTCGCGCTCGTCTCGCAGAGCGGCGGGTTCGGCTCCTACATCGCGGAGAAGGCGCAGCTCGCCGGGCTGCGGCTCGGCTGGTTCGTCAGCACCGGCAACGAGGTGGACGTCAACATCGCCCAGGTGCTGCGGTTCCTCGTCGAGCGGGACGAGACGCGCGTGCTGCTCGCGTTCAGCGAGACGCTCCGCGACCCGGACGTGTTCGTCGAGACCGCGCGGCGGGCCGCCGAACTCGACAAGCCGCTGGTCCTGCTGAAGGCCGGGCGGTCGGAGGAGGCGGCGCGGGCGGCGCTCAGCCACACCGCGTCCGTGGTCGGCTCGGCGGAGGTGTTCGACGCGGTGTGCCGCCAGCACGGCGTCGTCGTCGCGGACACGATGGAGGAGATGCTCGACCTCGGAATGATCTTCCAGGACGGGCGCCGCCCGCGCGGCGACCGGATCGGCATCATGACGACGTCCGGCGGCGCCGGGGTGCTGCTGGCGGACGGCGCGGGCATGGCGGGGCTGTCGGTCCCGGAGTTCCCGCCGGACGAGCGGGACGCGATCGCCGCGAAGATGCCGCAGCCGTTCTACGGCTCGGCGTCCAACCCGGTGGACACGACCGCGCAGATCACCGCCGCGCCCGACCTGTTCCAGACGGTGCTCGGCGAGGTCGTCGGCGGGTCGGTGGTGGACATGGCGGCGACCGTGACGTGGGCGCGTCCCGGCGCCGCCAACGACGCGATCATCGAGACGTACCGGTCGACGGACAAGCCGTTCGCGGTGCTCTGCACGACCTGGCTGGACGACTTCCAGAAGGCCGGGGTGCCGACGTTCACCGACCCTCGGCGGGTCGTCCACGCGCTGGCGGCGCTGGCCCGGCACACGCTGCGCCGCCCGCCCGCGACGCCGGAGTTCGTCCCGGACGAGGACCGCGCCCGCCGCGTCCGCTCGATGCTGGTCGAGGCGCGCAACCTGGGCGAGGGCGTCCTGCTGGAGTCGACGGCGAAGCGGGTGATGGCCGAGTACGGGATCCCGGTGACGCGGGAGATCTACGTGCGGGGCGTCCGCGACTCGGGCCCGGACGAGGTCGCCGCGGCGGCCGGGAAGCTCGGCGGCCCGGTCGCGCTCAAGGTCATGTCGTACCAGTTGCCGCACAAGTCGGACGTCGGCGGGCTGCGGCTCGGGGTGTCCGGCGCGGACGCGGTGAAGGACGCCTACCGCGACATGCTCGCCGAGGTCGCGCGCCGCGCCCCGGACGCGATGATCTCCGGGGTGCTGGTGCAGGAGATGGCCCCGGCCCGGCTGGAGATCGGCTGCGGGATGCGGCACGACCCGGTGTTCGGCCCGATGGTCGCGCTCGGCCCCGGCGGGATCATGATCGAGATGCTGGCGGAGACGGCGCTGCTGCGGCCGCCGTTCGACGCCGCCGCCGCGAAGGACGCGATCGGCGGGCTGCTCGGCGGACGGCTCGTCGGCGGTTCGCGCGGCCTGTCCCCCGGTGAGCTGGACCTGCTCGCCGCGACGATGACCGGGCTCGGCGCGCTGGCGCTGGAGGTCCCGGAGATCGCCGAGGTGGACGTGAACCCGGTGCGGGTGGCCGGCGGCGACGCCGTGGCGGCGGACGCGCTGATCGTGCTCGCCGACGAGGAGGG
Organism: Actinomadura syzygii; assembly: GCF_008085905.1. Lineage (GTDB taxonomy): Bacteria > Actinomycetota > Actinomycetes > Streptosporangiales > Streptosporangiaceae > Spirillospora > Spirillospora syzygii. Next base: position 222,251 of record NZ_VSFF01000015.1, read on the forward strand.
CTGAGGGCGATGGCCGACTTCGGCAAGATCGGCTTCGAGTGGCCGCCGTACACCATCGAGGTGGAGCGCGGGAAGATCGCCGAGTTCGCGCTGGCGGTGCGGGCGTCCGACCCGGTGTACACCGACCGGGCCGCGGCCCGCGCGGCCGGGTACGCGGACGTCCCCGTCCCGCCGACGTTCAGCGCGGTCGGGCAGCACTGGGCGCCGAAGACCTCCGTCGAGGACGACCTCGGCGTCGACCTGAAACGGGTGCTCGCGGGCGGCGCCGACTGGGAGTACCTGGGCGACATCGTCGCCGGGGACGTGCTGACCGTCCGCGGCCGCGTCGTGGACATGGTCGAGAAGCGGGGCGGCCGCGGCCCGATGACGCTGATCATCAGGGAGAACACGTTCGTCAACCAGCGCGGCGAGACCGTGCTGCGGCTGCGCGGCACGATGATCGAGCTCGGAGCCGCCTCATGACGACGGCGACGAAAGCGGCCGAGGTCAGAGTGGGCCCGCTGACCAGGACGGACTTCGTCCGCTACGCGGGCGCGGGCGGCGACTTCAACCCGATCCACCACGACGACGGCTTCGCCGCGTCCGCCGGGTACCCGTCGGTGTTCGGGCACGGGCTGCTGACCGCCGGGATCCTGTCCGGCTTCGCCTGCGACTGGCTCGGCCGCCGCAACCTGCGCAGCTACGGCGTCCGGTACGTCGCGCAGGTGTGGCCGGGCGACACGCTGATCCTGTCCGGCGAGATCACCGGCACCACCGAGGACGGCCTCGCGCGGGCGGAGCTGCGGGTGGAGCGCGAGTCCCCGGACGGCGAGCGCGCGGTCGTGCTGCGCGGCACCGCGACCGCCACCGCGACCGCCGTCCATCCCGAGGAGGAGAAGTGAGCGAACCGGTGGAAGCGGCCCCGCACAAGGGCTATGTCGAGCGGCTCGACAAGGGGGTCCTCGCCTACCAGCGGTGCGACGACTGCCGGGCCGCGGTGTTCCATCCCCGGGTGACCTGCCCCGGCTGCGGGAGCGGGCGGCTCGCCTGGCGGGAGAGCGCCGGGCTCGGCACGGTGTACGCGACGAGCGCCCTCGCCCGCCGCGACGCCGACTCGTACTCCGTCGCGCTGGTCGATCTCGACGAGGGCTTCCGCATGATGAGCTCCGTCGTCGGCGTCCCGGCGGACGCCGTCCGCATCGGCATGCGGGTGCGGGCCCGCGTCGAGCCGCGCGACGGGGACCGCGAGCCGCGCCCGGTGTTCGTCCCGGCGGAGTTCGTCCCCGAGGAGTTCGTCCCGGAGGAGGCGCGTGATGGCTCCTGACCTGCGCGGCAAGGCCGCGATCGCCGGGGTGGCCGAGTCGGACCTCGGCGAGGTGGGCCCCGGCCGCTACGCCATCGACCTCGCCGCCCAGGCCGCCGCGCGGGCCCTGGACGACGCGGGCCTGGCGAAGAACGACGTCGACGGCCTGTTCACCGCGATCGCCGGACGCGGCATGGCCCCGCTCGACGTCGGCGAGTACCTCGGGATCAGGCCCCGCTACAGCGACGGCACGATGGTCGGCGGCAGCGCGTTCGTGTCGTTCCTGCACCACGCCGCGCTCGCGATCGCGTCCGGCGCGTGCGAGGTCGCGCTGCTCGTGTACGGAAGCACGCCGCGCGCCGACTCCGGCCGGGCCCGGCTCGGCATGGGGCCGCCGGAGCTGCCGTCCTACGAGGCCGCGTTCAGGCCGCGCCAGCCGATCACCGGGTACGCGCTGGCCACGTCCCGGCACATGCACCAGTACGGGACGACCCGCGAGCAGCTCGCGGAGGTCGCGGTCGCGGCACGGAAATGGGCGCAGCTCAACCCGGTGGCGTTCGAGCGCGGCCCGCTGACCGTCGAGGACGTCCTGAACAGCCGCGTCATCTCCAGCCCGCTGTCCAAGCTGGACTGCTGCCTCGTCACCGACGGCGGCGGCGCGGTCGTCGTCACCACGCCGGAGCGGGCGCGGGCCGCCCGCAAGCCGCCCGTCTACCTGCTCGGCGCCGGGGAGGCGCACTGGCACCGGACGATCTCCGAGATGCCGGACCTGACCGTCACCGCCGCGACCGAGTCGTCGGCGCGGGCGTACGCGATGGCGGGGCTCGGGCCGTCCGACGTGGACGTCGTGCAGGTGTACGACGCGTTCACCGTCAACACCGTCCTGTTCCTGGAGGACCTCGGCTTCTGCGCGAAGGGCGAGGGCGGCGCGTTCGTCTCCGGCGGGCGGATCGCGCCCGGCGGCGAGCTGCCGGTCAACACGAGCGGCGGCGGCCTGTCGTACTGCCATCCCGGCATGTTCGGCATCTTCACGATCATCGAGGCGGTGCGGCAGCTCCGCGGCGAGTGCGGCGAGCGGCAGCGCGACGGCGCCGAGGTGGCGCTCGCGCACGGCAACGGCGGCCAGCTCTCGTCCCAGGTGACCGCCCTGCTCGGAACGGAGGCGACGCTGTGACCGTCGAGCTGGTCTCGGTGCGCGGCGCCTCCCCCACACGAAGGAGGACGCGCCGCATGACGGCCGTGCTGACCGAGCGCTACGGCAGCGTGCTGCTGGTGACGCTGAACCGTCCCGAGGTGCTGAACGCCGTCGACGACTCGGTCGTCGAGGGCATGGCGCTGGCCTGGCGGGAGGCCGCGGACTCGGCGGTCCGCGCGGTCGTCCTCACCGGCGCCGGGCGCGGCTTCTGCGCGGGCGCCGACCTCAAGGCGGGGCGGCGTCCGGATGCCAGCCGTCCGGCGGGCGGCCTGCGCGCCACCTTCAATGCCGACATGCTGGCGATGGCCGCGCTGGAGAAGCCGGTGATCGCGGCGGTGAACGGCCCGGCGGCCGGGTTCGGGCTGTCCCTCGCCTGCGCCGCCGACCTGCGGATCGCCTCGCACGCGGCGCGGTTCGTCCCGGCGTTCGCCGACATCGGGCTCGTCCCGGACGGCGGCGGCTCCTACTACCTGGCCCGGCTGCTCGGCTACGCGCGCGCGTTCGAGCTGCTCACCACCGGACGCCGCCTCACCGCGGCGGAGGCCCTCGGCTGGGGGCTCGTCACCGAGGTCGTCGAGCCGGTGGCGCTGGTGCCGCGGACGCTCGACCTCGCCGCCCGGCTCGCCGGCCGTCCGGGGCTCGCCGTCCCGCTGACGAAGCGGCTGCTCGCGGGCGCCGCGCGGGCGCACCTGGCCGAGCAGCTGGAGGAGGAGGCGCGGGCGCAGGAGGCGGCGCTCGGCGCCCCCGGCCGCGCGGCGGCGCGCGCCGCGAAGATCGACGAGATGAAGCGCTGACCGCGCGGAACAGGAGAGCACGTGCCCGACTACGGGAGCTTCACCAAGGTCCTCGTGACGCAGGACGACCGGCTGCTGACCGTCTCCCTGAACAACCCGGACCGCCTCAACGCCATGGGCGGCGGGCTGGAGCGCGAGCTGTCGGAGGTGCTGCGGCTCGTCGCGGCCGACGAGTCCGTCGGCGCGGTCCTGCTGCGCGGCGAGGGGCGGGCGTTCTGCGCGGGCGGCGACGTCAAGAGCTTCAACGAGCAGACGACCGCCGCGGAGCAGCCGCCGCCCGCGAGCCGCGTCCTCGGCACGCTCAAGGCGACGGAGATCCTCGACACGATCCTCGCCGTGCCGCAGCCGATCGTCGCGGCCGTGCACGGCTACGCGATGGGGCTCGGCGCGACGATCGCGCTGTTCTGCGACGTGGTCGTCGCCGCCGAGGACGCGAAGATCGCCGACAGCCACGTCGCGGTCGGGCTGGTCGCCGGGGACGGCGGCGCGGTCGCCTGGCCGCTGCTGATGCCGCTCGGCGCGGCCCGCTACCACCTGCTCACCGGCGAGCCGCTGACCGGCGCGGACGCGGCCCGCTACGGGATGGTGCTGCGCGCCGTCCCGGCCGCGGACCTCGCCGCCGAGAGCGAGCGCGTCGCGCGGAAGCTGGCGGACGGCGCGCCGCTCGCCGTGCAGGGCACGAAGGCGACGCTGAACAAGATCGTCCGGGAGCGGATGGCGCTCACCCTGGAGAGCGGCCTGCTGCTGGAGGGCGCGACGTTCGTCAGCGACGACCACAAGGAGGCCGCGGCCGCGTTCGTGGAGAAGCGCAAGCCCAAGTTCCAGGGCCGCTGAGCGCGCCGGGACCGGTGGCCCCGGCCCGCCGGTCCCCGCCCCCGACGATCTCGTTACCTACCAGACGGCTGGTATATTCGAGGGACCGGGCGACGGCCGTCGGAGCGAGGGAACCCACCGATGAGTGAACACGAGCCGGGGCCGGTGTCCCGCGTGCAGTGGGAGGCGTGGCGGCGAAAGTCGATCCCGCCGGTCGAGGATCTGGGCGGCGGGCTGTGGTCGATCCCCGTCCCGCTGCCGCTGGAGGCGCTGCGCTACGTCCTCGTCTACGCGCTGGAGCTGCCGGACGGCGTCGCCGTCATCGACGCGGGCTGGGACACCGCGGAGGCGTGGGACGCGCTCACCGCCGGCCTCGGCGCGGCCGGGTTCGGCGTCGCCGACGTCCGCGCCGTCCTGGTCACGCACATCCACCCCGACCACTACGGGCTGGCCCACCGCATCCGCGAGGAGTCGGGCGCGTGGATCGGCCTGCACCCGGCGGACGCGGCGCTGCTCGAAGTCCGCTACGACGACGTCGACACCCTGATCGAGGACAACCGCGTCCTGCTGGAGCGCATCGGCACCCCGGACGAGCAGGCCCGCGCGTCGATGGGCATGCGCCGCTTCGTCTCGGTCGCGCGGCCCGACCGCCTCATCGAGGACGGCCGGCGCCTGGACCTGCGCGGCTGGGACCTGCGCGCGGTCTGGACGCCCGGCCACTCCCCCGGCCACCTGTGCTTCACCGACCCCGGCCGCGGGCTGCTGTTCTCCGGCGACCACGTCCTGCCGAAGATCACGCCGAACATCTCGATGCACCCGCAGCAGCGCGCGAACCCGCTCCAGGACTTCTTCGACTCGCTGCGCAGGGTCGCCGGGCTGGACGTCCGGGAGGTCCTGCCCGCCCACGAGTACCGCTTCGCCGACCTGCCCGGACGGGTCGCGCACCTGCTCGAGCACCACGAGGAGCGGCTGGAGGAGATCGAGAAGGCGCTGCGCGAGCGGCCCGGCGCGGACTGCTGGCGGATCAGCAGCCGGCTCACCTGGTCGCGTCCCTGGGCGTCCTTCGACACGCACTCCAAGCGCGCCGCCACCGGCGAGACGCTCGCCCACATGCTCCTGCTCGAACAGCGCGGACGGCTGGTCAGGTCGGGCGGCAGACCCGAGCGCTGGTGGCCGCCCGAGCTGCTTCCCGGCACCTTGTAACCTACCAGTCGTCTGATAGATTAGAGGGACTGAGGAGGAGGTCCGCATGCCATCTCGCCAACTCGGCTTCCCGGTGTTCGACGCCGACAACCACCTGTACGAGACGCGCGAAGCGCTGACCAGGCACCTGCCGGACGAGTACAAGGGCGCCATCGACTACGTCGAGGTCCACGGCCGCACGAAGATCGTCGTCCGCGGGCACATCAGCGACTACATCCCGAACCCGACGTTCGACCGCGTCGGCAAGCCGGGCGCGCAGGAGGAGTACTTCAAGCACGGCAACCCCGAGGGCAAGAGCATCCGGCAGATCATCGGCCGGGGCATCGACTGCCCGCCCGCCTTCCGCGAGGCCGGGCCGCGGCTTGAGCTGATGGACGAGCTCGGCCTCGGCTACTCGCTGATGATGCCGACGCTCGCCAGCCTCGTCGAGGAGCGCATGCGGGACGACCCCGACCTGTGCTCCGCCGCCGTCCACGCCCTCAACCGGTGGATGTCGGAGGACTGGCCGTTCGCCCACGAGGGCCGCATCTTCTCCACGCCCATCATCACGCCCGGCCTGGTCGACAAGGCCATCGCCGAGCTGGAGTGGGTGCTCGACAAGGGCGCCAAGGTCGTGCTGATGCGTCCCGCTCCCGCGTGGGGCTACCAGGGGCCGCGCTCGTTCGCGCTGCCCGAGTACGACCCGTACTGGAAGCTGATCGAGGAGTCCGGCACGCTCGTCGTCTTCCACGCGTCCGACAGCGGCTACAACCGCTACTGGAACGAGTGGGAGGGGACGCAGCTCGAGATGCAGGCGTTCGCGCAGCCGATGCCGTTCACCGCGGCGATGCGCAACGCGCACCGCGAGATCCAGGACGCCGTCACCTCGATGATCTTCCACGGCGCGCTGTACCGGCACCCCGGCATCCGGATCGCGCTGATCGAGAACGGCGCCGGGTGGGTGCCCCACCTGCTGGAGCACCTCGACGAGACCTACGGGACGATGCCGCAGGTGTTCCCGGAGAAGCCGTCCGAGACGTTCAAGCGGAACTTCTACATGCACCCGTTCCACGAGGAGGACCCGCGCGGCCTGATCGACCTGCTCGGCTCCGACCGCATCATCTTCGGGTCCGACTACCCGCACGTGGAGGGGCTCGCCGACCCGCTGTCCTACGTGGACGAGCTCCAGGGCCTCGCCGACGCGGACATCCGCAAGATCATGGGCGGCAACATGATGGGCCTCCTGGGCGTCTCCGCCTGACCTGTCCGTCTGGGGGGCGACCCCCAGACCCCCAAGGCGCGGTCAGGTGATCCTCGCGCCGCTGGCGCGTCGCTGCGGTCACCTGACCGACGACGGACCCCTGCCCCTTCCGCTGGTGGGGGTCCGTTCCTATCCCGCATCCTCTAAGGTCGAGACGTGGACGACGACAGCCCGGCTCAGCAGCCGCCCGCCGAGGAGCGGCCGTCCCGGCCGCGGGGGCGCCGCACGGCCGCGCTGCTGCTCGACGCCGCCGTGGAGGAGTTCACCGCGCACGGCTACCACGACGCGCGCATCGCCCGGATCGCCGAGCGCGCGGGGACGTCCTACGGCACCTTCTACCTGTACTTCACCGACAAGACCGACGTGCTCTGGGAGGCGCTGGAGCCGACCCGCACCGGGCTCGCGGACGTCCTGCGGACGCTCGGCCCGCTGGCGCCCGGCCCGGAGGGGCGGGCGGAGCTGGAGGCGTGGGTCCGCCGCTTCTGCGACCACCAGCAGCGGCACATGCCGATGTTCCGGGCGCTGGTCGAGGCGCAGGCCGCCGCCGAGGACATCGCCCGCAACGGCGTCGAGATGCTCGGCGAGTACCGCCGGATCCTCGCCGCCCGCATCCGGGAGAGCGACGCGATCGGGATCGACCCGAACCTCGCCGCGCTCGTCATCTACGCGACGCTCGAACGGACGAACTTCACCTACTACTACGGCTCGCTCGTCGCCAGCTACCGCGAGATCGTCACCGTGCTCACCGAGTTCGTCCACCGCTCGCTGTTCGGCGCCCCCGCCGCGTCCGCCGCCTGACCTACACCGTCTGACCTACACCGCCTGACCCACGCGGCCCGGCGTGTGCAGGGCCGGGGCTAGCGGCCGCCGATGCGCAGGCGGGAGCCGGTGGGGACGCCGCCGCCGAAGAACGCCCGCTGGATCATCACCGCGAGCGTGTCGTGCAGACGGTCGATGTCGATGTCGGAGTACTGCGAGCGGGCGTAGAAGTGGATGCGCTCGACCACCACGTACAGCAGGGCGGCGCGCAGCTCGGTCGGGACGTCGGACGTCGTCCCGGCGGCGTCGATCGGGCCGCAGAAGGCGGTGACGAGCTTCACGAACGCGGTGTCGGCCTCCTTGGCCAGCTCCGGGTCGAGCGGGGCGACGTTGTCGGTCCACGCCCTGATCACGCCGCTGAACCGGACGTGCAGCGCGTCGTAGTCGGCGAGGAACAGCCGCAGCCGGGCGCGGGCGTCCTCCTCGGGGCGCAGCGCGCCGAGCCGGTCGGCGAGCGCCCGCAGCTCGCGGAAGCAGTCGCCGCTCAGCTCGTGGAACAGGGCGCGCTTGTTCTCGAAGTACCGGTAGAACGTCGCCCGGGACGTGCCGGCCTGCCGGATCACGTCGTCGACCGTGGTCTTCGCGTAGCCGTGGCGGGCGAACGCCGCCAGGCCGGCCTCGGTCAACCTCGACCGGAGTCCGCTCTCCTGGCCGGCCGGAACCGGTTCGGCCAACGGGCTCGACCCCCTCGACATTCGACGCCTGTCGGTCCCGGCGCGCGGCGCGCCGGCGGCACCGGCCCGTCCCGCCGGGCGGTGCGAGCATGGAGCTTACACGCTAATGACATGTGTGTATGCGACATCGTTGATCGATGCCGGGTAACGCCCGTGACGTAGGCTTTCGCGCGAAGATTCACTGATGTCACCCTTGCGGGAAGGCGCGGCGGGTGCGCCGCTCAGGCGACCGCGAGCACCCCGCGGTTCAGCCTCCCCCCGGCGAGGTCGTCGATGGCCGCGCCGATCCCGGCGAGGTCGTAGACGCGGCTCACCATGGCGTCCAGGTCGAAGCGCCCGGCACGGTACAGGCCGACCAGCAGCGGGATGTCGTGCTGCGGACGCGCCGCACCGTACCGGCAGCCGAGGATCGACTTGTTCTGGTACAGCGACGCGACCTGGAAGGCGGCCTCCGCGTCGCGCGGCGGGACGCCGAGCAGCACGCACGTCCCGCCCCAGGCGAGCAGGTCGACGGCCTGCCTGATCAGGGACGGGTGCCCGACGCACTCGAAGGCGTGGTCGACGCCGTCCGGCAGGCCGAGGTCGCGGACGGCGGCGGGCACGTCGCCCGCGGCGGACGCGTCGACGAAGTCGGTCGCGCCGAACCGCCGGGCCGTCTCCTCCTTGGCCGGGTTCGCGTCCACCACGACGATCCGCCCGGCGGCGGCGATCCGAGCCGCCTGGACGACCGACTGCCCGATCCCGCCCGCGCCGATCACCAGCACCGTGTCCCCGGGCCGCACCTTCGCACGGTTGAGCACGGCGCCCGCGCCGGTCAGCACGGCGCAGCCGATCAGGCAGGCGGCGTCGAGCGACACGTCCGGGTCGATCACGACGGCCTGCGACTCGTGCACGACCGTCCGCTCCGCGAACACCCCGGCGTTCGCGAACTGGTAGGCGGGCGCGCCGTCCAGGGTGAAGCGGTCGGCGCGGACGCCGAGCGAGGCGCGGCACAGCGTCGGCTCGCCGCGGTCGCAGGCGGCGCACCGGCCGCAGTTGCCGAGCGTCGTCAGCACGACGTGGTCGCCGGGCTCGACGTGGGAGACGGCGGGTCCGACCTCCTCGACGACCCCGGCGCCCTCGTGGCCCATGACGACGGGGGTGGGGAACGGGATCGTCCCGTTCACGACCGACACGTCGCTGTGGCACAGCCCCGCCCGGTGGACGCGGACGGCCACCTCCCGCGGCCCCGGCGCCCGCACCGAGACGTCGTCGCGGACCTCCAGCTCGCCGGTCCAAACGATGCCGCGCATCGTGCCCCTCCCGTTCATCCCGGCCATACCAGGCTCTGGAGTTCGGTGTAGGCGTGGAGGGCGAAGTCGCCGCCGTCCCGTCCCACGCCGCTCTTCTTGAATCCGCCGAACGGGGTCTCCGGGTTGCGGGCGACCGTGTTGATCCCGACGTTCCCGGCGCGCAGCCGCCGCGCCACGCGCATCGCGCGGACGGTGTCCCGCGACCAGACGTAGTCGTACAGCCCGAACTCGGTGTCGCCCGCGAGCGCGATCCCCTCCTCCTCGTCGTCGAACGGGATCGCCACGACGACCGGGCCGAAGATCTCCTCGCGGACGGCCCGCGAACCGGGCGCGCAGCCCGCGATCAGCGTCGGCGCGACGTAGAAGCCGCGGTCGAGGGGCGGACGCGCGCCGCCCGCCAGGACCGTCCCGCCGTCCGCCGCGCCGGCCCGGACGTAGGACTCGACCCGCTCCCGGTGCGCGCCGCTGATCAGCGGGCCGACGACCGTGTCCGGCGCGGCCGGGTCGCCGACCGGCAGCGCCCCCGCGATGGCCGCCAGCCGCTCGACCATCCGCTCGTACACGCCGCGCTGGACGATCAGCCGGGTCGGCGCGGTGCAGATCTGCCCGGAGTGGAACGTGTAGGTGCTGGCGGTGCCGCGCGCGGCGGCGTCGAGGTCGGCGTCGTCGAAGACGAGGCTCGCGCCCTTGCCGCCGAGTTCGAGGAGGAGGCGCTTGCAGTCGCGGCCGGCCGCCTCGGCGATCGCGGTGCCGACCGCCGTGCTGCCGGTGAAGCTCACCATGTCCACGTGCGGCGACGCGACCAGCGCCTCGGACGGTTCCGGCCCCGGCGCCACCACGAGGTTGACCGCGCCGGGCGGCATGCCCGCCTCGTGCAGCGCGCCGACCAGCGCGATCACGCCCAGCGGGTCCTGCGGCGCGGGCTTGACGACGACCGTCGCGCCGACCGCGAGCGCCGGGCCGATCTTGCCGACGACGTTGGTGAGCGGCACGTTGTAGGACGTCACGCACGCGACCACCCCGACCGGCTGCCGGACGGCCATCGCGTTGACCAGCCCGCCGCGGCCGACCGGGTCGGCCGCGGGCGGCAGCGGGACCTCGGGCGACGCCGCGGCGGAGCGCGCGTACCGGCGCAGCCGCGCCACGGCGGCGGGCACCTGCGCGGTGCGGGTCATCGCGGTCGTCGCGCCGGTCTCGGCCTGGACGAGCGCGAACAGCTCGGCGTAGCGGGCCTCCAGCAGGTCGGCGGCCCGGTCGAGGATCTCGGCGCGCTTGTCGGGCGCGGTCCGCGACCAGGCGGGGAACGCGTCGGCGGCGGCCCGCGCGGCGCGGTCGGCGTCGGCGGCGGACGCGCTCGGCGCGAGCCCGACGACCTCCTCGGTGGCCGGGTTCACGACCGGGTAGGCGCCGCCCTCCCCGTCCACCCGCTCGCCGCCGATCCACAGCCGCGCCGGGGTCTCCGTGGTGATCATCGGCTCACCACAGCTCGCCGGTGTAGGCGTCCGTGCCGACGACGGTCGGCAGGAACGGGGCGGCGAACGTGACGCGTCCGGCGCCGCCCGCCTCGACCGCCTTCGCGTAGGCGCGGACGGCGTCCCAGCATTCGCGCGGGTCGCGCTCCAGGAACACGAGCTGGACGACCCGTTCCGCGCTCCCGCCGGTGGTGCCCAGCGCCATCGGCGAACCGCCGCCGCCGTTCCCGGTCGGGCCGGAACGCGGCGTCCAGGACGAGACCGCGTCCACGCCGTCGGCCGCGAGCAGCCCGGCCGCCGGGCCGTCTTCGAGGTGGGCGCGCAGGCCGTCCGCGGTGCCGCCGTCCACCGGTTCGGCGGCGATCACCGCGAGCCCCTTGTAGCCGTGGTCGAGCGCCAGCTCGATCGGCACGCCGTCGTCGTCGGCGTACCGGGCCGACTCGAACGTGTAGATGCCGGTGTGCGCGTGCGACCGCTCGGCGAAGCCCCGGCCGTTGTCGTACAGCCACCAGACGCGCTCCCCCGCCCAGGCGGTGTGCGCGTCCACCTTGCCCTTCAGGTACCAGTAGACGGAGAGGTAGGAGCCCGCGTCGAGCGGCTCGGCGAACGGGCTGTCCGCCGGGAAGCGCAGGTCCTTGAGCGCGCGGGGCGCGACCCAGCGGCCCCCGGCGAGGGCGTGCGGACCGTCCATGACGCCCGCGTAGAAGTGGTCGCGCTCGTACCAGCGGTTGTAGGCGACCTCGTGGCCGCGGTGCGGGTCCACCATCGTGAACAGCATCGCGCCGACCTTGACCGGGTAGTCGTCCATCAGCCTTCCCCTCCGCCGCCGGCGAGCGGCATGACCTCGTGCGCGAACGCGGCGATCTGGTCGACGAGCTCCTCGTGCCCGCGGACCGGGAACGAGAGCTGCACGTGCGTGACGCCCAGCTCGGCCTCCGCCCGCAGCAGCGCGGCGATCTTCTCCGGCTCCCCGGTGACGGCGCGCTCCGGAACGCCGTCGTGCGGGACGCCCACGTACACGTGCATGCCGCCGCCGACCGCGAACGGGGCGTCCGCGCGTCCCGCCGCCGCGAGCCGGGCGCGCAGCGCGGACACGGCCGCGGCCGTCCCCCCGGGCGGCGGGCCCTGCGGCAGCCAGCCGTCGCCGAGCCGCGCGGCCCGGTCGATCGCGGCGGGCGACGAGCCGCCGATCCAGATCGGCGGGCCGCCCGGCTGGACCGGACGCGGGCGCTGGCCGCCGTCCCCGCCGCCCCACTCGTCCGCGAACCTGGCCCGGATGGCGCGGACGGCCTCGTCCGTCCGGCGGCCGCGCTCGGCGAACGGGACGCCGAGCAGCGCGAACTCGCCTTCGAGGTGTCCCGCCCCGACGCCGAGCACGGCCCGGCCGCCGGACAGCGCGTCCAGCGTCGCGAACGCCTTCGCCGTCAGCAGCGGGTTGCGGTACGCGACGACGTACACGTGCGACATCAGCTTCACGCGCCGCGTGATCCCGGCCAGCCAGCCGAGCGTGGCGACCGTGTCGTACCAGGTCGTCGTCATGCGCGGGGCGTGCTCGCGCGGGATGGCGACGTGGTCGCAGACGGCGACGTAGTCGAACCCGTGCGCGTCGCACGCCTGCGCGACGGCGGCGATCTCGGCGGGCCCCGCGTCGCGCTCCCACGGTTGGGCGAACAGCGTCGACTGCGCCTGCACGGGCAACTGGAGCCCGAAAGTCAGCCCGCTCACCTGGGTTCCCCCAAGCGGTCGCGGAGGCGGAACTTCTCGATCTTGCCGGTGGCGGTGCGCGGCATCCGCTCGATGAAGACGACGTCCTCGGGGACCTTGAAGTGCGCGAGCCGCTCCCCGGTGAAGCTCCGGACCTCGTCCGCGGCGGGCGGTGCCGCCGGGTCGGACGCGACCGCGAACGCCATGACGCGCTCGCCGAGCACCGGGTCCGGGACGGCCAGCACCGCCGCCTCCGCGACCCCCGGATGCTCCCGCAGGACCGACTCGACCTCGATCGACGAGATGTTCTCCCCGCCGCGCCGCACGATGTCCTTCTTGCGGTCGACGAAGAAGAAGAACCCGTCGTCGTCGAAGTAGCCGAGGTCGCCGGTGTGGAACCAGCGCTCGTCCAGCGCGGACGCGGTGGCCTCCGCGTCCTTGAGGTAGCCCGCGAAACCGATCTTCGCCCGGTCGAAGACGACCTCGCCGGTCTCGCCGGGCGCGGCCGCCGTCCCGTCGGAGCGGACGACCGCCATGCCGGAGCCGGGGAACGGGCGGCCCGCCGAGCCGGGGCGGCGCGGCTCGTCCAGCCGGGTGTAGGTGCCCATGCCCGCCTCGGTCATGCCGTACCAGTCGATGACCGGCGCGCCGAACCGCTCCTCGATCGCGGGCGCGCCGCCCGCGCAGCCGAGGACGATCAGCACGCGGAACGCGTGCGCGCGCTCGTGCCGCGCGGCCGGACGTCCCATCAGGATGTTGACGATCGGGGCGAGCGTGAACAGGTAGGTGGGCCGGTAGAGGTCGACGAGGCGCCAGAACCGTCCGGCCGAGAAGCGGCGCGGGAACACCGCCGCCGCGCCGTAGGCCAGCGCGGACATGAGCCCGCCGAAGCCGTTGCCGTGGAAGAACGGCGTCACGACCAGCGCCCGGTCGGACGCGGTGAGCCCGAACATCTCGTTGTAGTCGATCCCGGTCGCGGCGTTCGGCTCCGACACCACGGCCTTGGGACGTCCGGTGGTGGTGCCGGACGTGTACATGAGCAGCGGGGCCGACGCGGACGCGTCCCGGCGCGGACGGGCCTCCGGCGGCGGTGCCGTGGCGATCAGCTCGTCGTAGGAGACGGCGGACGGCGGCGGTGCGCCGCCCTGGTCGCCGGACAGCGCGATCACGTGCGCGAGGCCCGGGATCTCGGCGGCGAGCGCGACGGCGCGGGCGGCGAGGTCCGCGTCGCACACGACCGCGACCGAGTCGGAGTGCGCGCACACGTAGCGGGCCTCGGCGTCCGTCCACTCCGGGTTGGCCGCGACGGTGGCGAGCCCCGCCGCGCCCGCCGCCAGGTACGTCTCCACCCATTCCGGACGGTTCCGCGCCCACACGCAGATCCGCGCCCCGGCCGGGACGCCGAGCTTGACGCGCAGCGCGGCGGCCAGCGCGGACGCGTTCCCGGACAGCTCGCCGTAGGTGCGGACGCCGTCCTGCTCGGTGAGCAGCGCGAGGCGGTCGGGGTCGGTCTCGGCGTGCCCGGCGATGATGTCGAAGAGGGTGGTCATCCAGCCTGCCTCTCATCTTGGTGGACCTCGTGGTCGGCGTCGGACTCGCGGGCGAGGTAGGACGCGAGCAGGCTCTCCCGGTCGGCGAGCTCGGCCGCCGGTCCGCTCATGGCGATCTCCCCGGCGGCCAGCACGTAGGCGCGTTCGCAGAGCCCGAGCGCGAGCCCGGCGTTCTGCTCCACGACCAGGACGGAGATCTTCTCCCTGACCTCGCGCAGCGCCGCGTACACGGTGTCGACGACGGCGGGGGCGAGGCCGAGCGACGGCTCGTCCAGCAGGAGGAGGCGCGGCGCGGCGAGCAGGCCCCGGCCGGTCGCCATCATCTGCTGCTCGCCGCCGGACAGCGTCCACGAGCCGCGCCGCCGCAGCTTCGTCAGCGGCGGGAACAGGTCGTAGACGTCGGACAGCGCGAACTCCGCGGTGCGCCCGCCGCGCGCCACGGTCCCGACGAGGAGGTTCTCCTCGGTCGTGAGACTGCGGAACGGCATCCGCCCCTCCGGGACGTGGACGAGCCCCGCGCGGGCGATCGCGTCGGGCGACACGCGGCGCAGGTCCGCCCCGCCGAAGCGGACCTCGCCGCGCGCCTTGACCAGCCCCGACAGCGCGCGGAGCGTGGAGCTCTTGCCCGCGCCGTTCGCGCCGAGCAGCGCGACGGTCTCCCCCGCCCCGACCTCCAGGTCGATGCCGCGAACCGCGTCGACGGGCCCATACGAGACAACAAGCCCACGAACCTCCAACAGAGCGCTCACCTCGCCTCCCCCAGATATGCGCTGATCACTTCGGGGTGGGACCACACCTCGGCGGGGGTTCCGGCGGCGATGCGGCGGCCGGTCTGCAGGACGACGATCCGGCCGCACAGCCGCTCCAGGAACGCGATCTTGTGCTCCACCAGCAGCAGGCTGCCGCCCAGCTCGGCGACCTGCTCCAGCAGCTCGACGAGCCGCTCGGTCTCGACCGAGCTGAGGCCGGCGGCGGGCTCGTCCATCAGCAGCAGCCGGGGACGCGCCATCAGCGCCCGCGCGATCTCCAGGTGGCGGCGCTCCCCGTAGGCGAGCCCGGCGGCCGGCTGGTGCGCGCGGTCGAGCAGGCCGACGCGGCGCAGCGCCTCGGCGCCCTCGCCCCAGCGCTCGCGGTCGCGCGCCCACATCGAGCGGCGGCGCAGCCAGGCGCTGGCGGTGGTGCGGCGGCCCCGGTCGCGGGACGCCACCATGACGTTCTCCAGGCAGGTGAGGCCCGGATCGACCTGCGGCGTCTGGTAGGTGCGGAACACTCCGTGCCGGGTGATCCGGCCGGGCTTGGACAGCGGGACCTCCGCGCCGTCCACCCGCACCGACCCGGCCGCCCCGACCAGCCCGGACACCACGTTCAGCAGCGTCGACTTGCCGGACCCGTTCGGCCCGACCAGCCCGACGACCTCGCCGGGGCGCACCTCCAGCGACACGTCGTCCACCGCCGTGACACCGCCGAACCGGACGGTGATCCCGTCGCACCGCAGCAGCGGCGTCTCCTCCCGCACGGCGCTCATCGCTTCACCGCCCCTCCCGGCGGACGCCGGGTGAGCCGGGCCCGGACCTTCTCCGGCAGCGACGCCAGCCCGCCCGGCAGCATCACGATCACCAGCAGGATGATCACCGCGTACACCAGCTCCTTGTAGTCCGCGAGGTCGCGCAGCCACTCGGGGACGAGCGTCAGGATGACCGCGCCGAGCGGCGGCCCCCAGATCGAGCCGCTGCCGCCGAGCAGCAGCATGAGCAGCACGTCCAGGGAGGTCTCGACGTGGAACGAGGACGGGTCGATGAACGCCGAGGTGTGCGCGAGCAGCGACCCGGCGGCGCCCATGTACCCGGCGCCGATGCCGAACGCCACCGCCTGGAGGCGGCGGGTGGGCAGCCCGGTGGTGCGGGCGACGTCGCCCATCGTCCGGGCGAAGACCAGGTCGCGCTGGGCGGGCGACCGCTCCACGAGCACGGCCAGCCCGATGCCGACGACGAGGACGCCGAAGGCCAGGTAGAAGTACTCGCGCGGGGTGTCCAGCGCCAGCCCGAAGATCTTCGTCTCGATGCCGAAGCGGCCGGTGCCGCCGCCGGTGAAGCCCGTCCAGTTGCGCATCACGATCATGGTCAGCTCGCCGAACGCGAGGGTCGCGATGGCGAACTGGATGAGCGGGCTGCGGGCGAGGGCGAGCTTGAGCAGCGTCCCGATCAGGCCGGTGACGAACACCGCCGTGACGAGCCCGACGAGGAACCCGCCGTGCTGCGACGCCCACACCGACGTGTACGCGCCGATGGCGTAGAACCCGACGGTGGCCAGGCTGAACTGCCCGGCGAGGGTGAGCTGGAAGTAGAAGCCGAGCGCCAGCAGTCCGTAGATCGCCGACGTGATCATGATGCCGGTCCCGTACAGGCCCTGGACGAGCAGCGGCAGCAGCGCTCCGAGCACGGCGACGGCGACGACCCACTCGCGCTGCCGCCGCTCGAAGATCGCGGGACGGATCGGCGGCGGGGCGTGCCGGCCCGGCCGGGAGCGGCCCGTCCCCGCGGCGGCGCGGTCAGTAGCGGACACGGACGACCTCCCCGAACAGTCCGCTGGGCCGCAGCACCAGCGCGACGAGCAGGATCAGGTAGGGGTACGCCTCGACGTAGTCGGCCGAGACGTATCCGGCGGCCATCTGCTGGACGATCGCGATCCCGAACGCCGCGAGGACGGTCGCGCCCATCCGGTCGAACCCGCCGAGCACGGTCGCGGCGAACGACGACAGCAGCAGCGTGAACCCGAGCTGCGGCGACACGGTCAGCGTCGGCGCGACGAGCACCCCGCCGAGCCCGGCGAGCGCGGCCGACAGCCCGAACATCAGGACCGACAGCCGGGTGACGCGGATGCCCTGGAGCAGGGCGGTCTCCCGGTCGGCGGCGAGCGCGCGGACCTGCCGCCCGATCGACGACCTGTGCAGCATGAGCATGAGCCCGGCGAGCACCACGCCGGTCACCGCGACGATCAGCACGCTCTGGTACGGGATCGCGGCCCCGGCGAAGTGCCAGACCCTGCCGCCGAACGGCGACGGCAGCGTCTTCTGGTCGTTGCCCTGCCACAGGATGATCAGCGAGCGCAGGCCGAGGGCCAGCGCGAACGTGGAGATGACGACGGCGAGGATCGGCTGCCGCCGCAGCGGCGCGTACCCGATCCGCTCCATCGCGACGCCCACGCCGAACACCAGCGCGACGACGATGAGGTAGGCGGGGATCGTGGCGATGCCGTGGTCGACGACCAGCCACACCCCGAAGTACGCGCCGAGCGTGAGCAGGTCGCCCTGCGCGAAGTTGACCACGCCCGTCGTCTGGTGCAGCAGGACGATCCCGAGCGCGATGAGCGCGGCGATCGCGCCCTGCGCGACGCCGGACGCCAGCAGGCCGACGAAATGGCCCATCGGTCAGCCCGCCCGGCTCGTCAGGCCGTCGTAGGTCTTGAGCAGCTTGCGCCCGGTCAGCCCGCCCTCGGCGTCGATGATGACGTCGGAATGGTAGAGGTCGTTCTCCCCGTCCGCCTTGTAGGCGCCGCAGACGCCCTGGTGGGTGACGCCGCCGAGCGCCTTCGTGAGCGCCTTCGGGTCGGTGCCCCCGGCCTTCTCGATCGCGGCGGCCAGCACCCGGAAGGCGTCGTAGCCCTGCGCGAGCTGCGGGTTGGTCGGCGACGGCCCGTACCTCTTCTTGTAACCGGCGACGTACGCCTGCGCCTCGGGCGACTGCGACAGGTCGGGGTCGCAGGCGATCACGTAGTGGTAGCCCTTGAGCTCGGCGGGCGGGTTGAGGCTCCCGCCGAGGATGGAGCCGCCGCTGTTGTCGCCGAACGTCGGGGCGGTCAGCCCGTTCTGCCCGCGCTGCCGCAGGAACAGCGAGTCGATCGTCGGGAAGCTCCAGGTCACGGTCGCGTCCACGCCGCGGAAGGCGAGGACGGCCTCGGTGAGGTCGGTCGCCGTCTGCGGCACCCGCCGCTCGACGATGTTCGCGACGCCGCCCGCCGTGAGGCCCGCGCGCAGCAGCCGCGCCGCCTCCTCCGAGCCCGGGTCGGTGCTCGCGAGCAGCCCGACCTTCTTCGGCTTGGCGTTGTTCACGATGTAGTCGGTGAGCGCGTGCGTCTGCATCGCCTCGGTCGGCCCGTACCGGAAGACGTTGTCGACGTTCAGCGTCGACTTGCCGAGGGTGTGCGACTGCGCGACGTGCAGCGTCGGGATCCCGGCCGACTTCAGCAGCGGCGCCGTCGCCTTCACCTGCGCGGTCGTGGAGAGCCCGACGATGGCGGCGGGCTTGTCGGCGAGCGCCTTCTTCACCGCGGTGAGGCCCTGCTGCGGGGTGAGGCCCCCGTCGTAGGCCTTGTACTCGACCTTGCGGCCGCCGATCCCGCCCTTGGCGTTGATGTCGGCGATCGCGAGGTCGATGGCGTAGTGCCGGTCCTTCGTGGCGTACTCCCCGGTCTCCGCGCCCATCCAGGCGATCTTGATCGGCTCGCCGGAGCCGGAGCCGGAGTCGCCCCCGCAGCCCACCGCGGCGGCGCCGACGGCCAGGGCGGCGAGGACGGCGGGCGCGATCGTTCTCCTGTGCGACATGCCCGTGGTCTCCTCTTACGTGGGGGGTGGTGGAGGGAGCGGGTCAGGCCGCGATGCCGTAGCGCTCCAGGCCGAAGGCCCGGATCGCGTTGCCGCGCAGCAGCTTGTAGATCTCGGTGTCGTCCAGGCCCGCCTTGTCGCAGATGCGGGCGGCCACGTCGGCGGAGTCGGGGTAGGTGCTGTCGGCGTGCGGGTAGTCGGTCTCGAAGCAGATCTGGTCCATGCCGATGACGTCGCGGTTGGCGAGGCCGGTCTCGTCGTCGAAGATGCAGCCGTACACCCGGCCGCGGATGTAGCTGGTCGGCGGCTCGGGCAGGTCGGTGCCGAACGAGTTGTCGGACCGCTCGTGCCAGAGCTTGTCGGCGCGCTCCATCACGTACGGCATCCAGCCGACCTGGCCCTCCGAGTAGGCGAGGGTCAGGTTCGGGAAGCGGGCGAGCGTCCCGGAGAAGACGAAGTCGAGCATCGAGCCCATCGCGTTCTGGAACGTGAGCGTGGAGCTGATGATGAACGGCGCGTCCGGCGACGTCCCCGGCATGCTGGACGACGACCCGATGTGCAGGCACACGACGGTGCCGGTCTCCTCGCAGGCGGCGAAGAACGGGTCCCAGACGCCGGAGTGGATGGACGGCAGCCCGAGCGGATGCGGGTTCTCCGAGAACGTCACCGCGTGGCTGCCCTTCGCCGCGCACCGGCGGACCTCTTCGGCGGCGAGTTCGGCGTCCCAGAGCGGGACCATGGACAGCGGGATCAGCCGTCCGCGCGCCGGGCCCGCGCACCACTCGTCGATCATCCAGTCGTTGTAGGCGCGGACGCAGAGCAGGGCGAGCTCCTTGTCGTCCCGCTCCATGAACGCCTGCCCGCAGAACCGGGGCAGGGTGTTCGGGAAGCAGAGCGACGCCTCCATGTGGTTGGCGTCCATGTCGGCGAGCCGGTCGGCCTGCTTCCAGCAGCCGGGGCGGATGTCGTCGAACGTGACCGCGCCGAAGCCGACCTCCTCGAACCCGACGGCGGCGGACAGCTTCATCAGCGGCGTGACGAGGTCGTCGTACAGCCAGACGTCGGCCCAGTCGCCGTCCGGGTCCTCGCGCCACCCGCCCGGCATGCGCAGCCTCCCCTTCTGCCGGACGATCCGCGGCCCCCGGTCGAGGAAGCGGCCGGGCAGCCGGGACGTCCACAGGTCGGGCGGCTCGACGACGTGGTCGTCGACGGAGATGATGCGCGGGATCGTGGTCATCGCAGCGCTGCCTTCCTGGTCTGGACGGTGTCGGTCTCGGTGCCCGAGCGCAGGACCGTCCCGGGCAATCTCCCGGTCGGCACGCCGTCCCGGATCGTCTCGACGCCGTTGACGAAGACGTGCTTCACGCCGACCGACTCGGCTATCAGCCGGGGGCTCTCGCCGGGCAGGTCGGGGACGAGCGTCGCCGGTCCCGCGTCCACGGTCGCCGGGTCGAACACGACGACGTCGGCGTGGTAGCCGGGTTCGAGGCGGCCGCGCCCGCGCAGCCCGAACAGCCGGGCCGGGACGTCCGACAGCAGCTGGACGGCCCGCTCCAGCGACACCAGCCTGCGGCCGCGCAGCGAGTCGGCGAGGAACCGGGTGAAGTACGGCGACCCGCACATCCGGTCGAGGTGCGCGCCCGCGTCGGAGCCGCCGAGCATCACGTCCGGGTGCTCCCACACGAGGCTCCGCAGCGCCCAGTCGTTGGCGGTGTCGCTGGTCGGCTGCGGCCACAGGACGGTGCGCAGCTCGTCCTTGCAGACGATGCCGGCGAGGGTGGTGAACGGGTCCTCGCCGCGCTCGGCGGCCATCTCGTCCACCCGGCGTCCGACGAACTCGCGCAGGTCGGGGTGGAAGGCGTCGCCGATGACGTAGTTGCCGAACTCGGCGAGCCGGGCGAACGAGCTGGCGCGCGCCTTGGCGAGCATGTCCTCGCGCACTCGCGGGTCGCTCAGCCGCTCGACGCGCTCCTCGACGGTGCCGCGCAGGACCTCGTCCCAACCCGGGATCAGCCAGAGGGCGCAGAACGTCCGGAAGCTCATGTTCATCGGGACGAGGATCGGCATCGTCAGCGCGACGACCCGGCCGCCCAGTTCGCGGGCGCGGGCGGCGGCGCGGAGCTGGTGCGCGATCTTGTCGGCGTCGGTGGAGTCGACGGTGAGGACGTTCCAGTTGAGCGGGCGGCCGGCCGTGGCGCTCATCGTCGCGAACAGCTCGATCTCGTCGTCGCTGAACCGGTCGAGGCAGCCCTGCACCATCCCTTCGAGCGTCGTGCCGGGGTACTCGCCGACGACCCGGCAGAGGCTGATCAGCTCCTCCGGCGAGGCCCAGCGGGACGCGACGGGCTCCCCGTCGCCGTCCTTGTGGGTGGACGACCGCGTCGTCGACAGCCCGAGCCCGCCCGCCGCGAGGGACCGCCGCAGCACCCCGGCCATCTCCGCGACCTCCCGCTCGGTCGCCTCCCGTCCGATGGCGTCCGGGCCCATGACGTAGCGGCGCAGCGCGCAGTGCCCGACCAGGAAGCCCGCGTTGACGCCGAGGTTGCCGTCGAGCCCGCCGAGGAACTCCCCGAAGCTCTCCCACTTCCAGTCGACGCCCTCTTCGAGCGCGGCGAGCGGCATGCCCTCGACCTGCGCCATCATCCGGCGCAGGTAGTCGCCGTCGCCCTTGTGCAGCGGGGCGAGGGTGAAGCCGCAGTTGCCGCCGATCACGCTGGTGACGCCGTGCCAGCTGGACGGCGTGGCGAACGGGTCCCACCAGAGCTGGGCGTCGTAGTGGGTGTGCGGGTCGACGAAGCCGGGGCCGACGACGAGGCCGTCCGCGTCCAGGGTCTCGCGGGCCGGCTCGTCCAGCGTCCCGACCGCCGCGACGCGGCCGTCCCGGATGCCGACGTCGGCGGTCACCGGCCGTCCGCCGCCGCCGTCTACCACCGTCGCGCCGGTGATGGCGAGGTCGAGCATCGCTCCTCCTAGGTCTTCGGCAAGGGTCGCGGGTCGCATCGGCCGTTGGTTGAGGAGTATGTATCGGGTCTCGACGGCTGACAAGACATGGATGTCAACTAACGGCTTGGGGCCACGATTAGCCCGTATATCAAGCTGATTCGCATGTCTAGACTGGTTTTCGGGAAACCGCGGGCCTACCCTCCGCGCGGCGCGCACAAGACGCGAATGTCATGTTCTGGACGGCCCCCGGAGAGCGCCGGGCGAGCGTCCGCCGACCGCCGAGTCCGATGTCGGCCAACCGGCCGGCGCCCGCCGAAAGCCGTCCCCGCCAGCCGCACAACCGGTCGGTCGTTAGACAAAATCTCTACCAACCGTCTGGTAGACACTCGGGTGACCTGCGGGCTACCATCCCGGCATCGACGCGCTGGTCGTGACCGAGGAGGCCGTGCAGTGGAGTTCGCCTTCAGCCCGGAAGAGGAACTGTGGCGGCAGGAGGTCCGCGACTTCCTCGACGCGGAACTGCCGCCCGACAAGGAGTTCAACCACGAGTTCGTCGAGGACGACGAGCTGTGGGAGTTCGCCCGCGAGTTCACCCGCCGGGTCGGCCGCAAGGGCTGGATCGGGCTCACCTGGCCGACGGAGTACGGCGGGCTCGGCCGGCCGCTGACCGAGCGGCTGATCATGGCGGAGGAGTTCGCGCTCCGCGACGCCCCGTTCGTCAACATGATCGGCTACGGGCTGGCCGCCGGGACGCTGCTGGTCGGCGGCACCGAGGAGCAGAAGCGCCGGTTCCTGCCGGAGATCGCCAGGTTCGAGGAGTTCTGGGCGGAGGGGCTGACCGAGCCGGGCTCGGGGTCCGACCTCGCGTCCCTCACCACCCGCGCCGTCCGGGACGGCGACGACTGGCTGATCAGCGGCCAGAAGACCTACACCACCTGGGGCCACCGCGCCGACGTGATGTACCTGGCCGCCCGCACCGACCCGGACGGGCCCCGCCACCGCGGCATCAGCATCTTCCGCCTCGACCTGACCCTGCCGGGCGTCTCGTTCTCCCGGCTCGACAACCTCGGCGGCGGCCGCCAGAACCACACCTACCTCGACAACGTGCGCGTGCCGGGCGACATGCTGATCGGCGAGGTCGGCAAGGGCTGGTCGTACATCATGAACGCCTTCTACGCGGCGGGCGGCGTGTCCGCGCGGCACGCCGAGCTGCAGCGGATGCTCGGCGCCGTCCTCGACCACTGCAAGACGACCGTCCGGGGCGGGCGGCCGCTGGTCGACGACCCGGGCGTCCGGTCCAGGCTCGCGGAGCTGGCGCTGATGGCCGAGACCGAGCGGCTGCTCGCCTACGAGTCGCTGGGCGACGCCCTCAACGGGCGGACGCCCGCGTTCGCGGGCGCGCTCGGGCACGTCGTCCACAAGGAGCACCAGCCGCTGTTCGCCCAGCTCATCGGGCAGATCGTCGGGCCGCTCGGGCAGTTGCGCGCCGGCAGCCGCTGGGCGGCGCTGGGCGGCGACGCCGAGGCGTGGTACCGCGCCTCGTACGCCAACCACGCGGGCGGCACCTCGCAGGTCAAGCGGATGGTGCTCGCCACCCGCGGCCTCGGCCTGCCCCGCTGACCCTGCTGACCCCGCTGACCCGCTGACATCCCCGTTCCGCCGTCCCCCCGCCGACCCCGCCCGCCGACCCGGCGGTCCCGACAGGAGGATCACGCATGGACGTCGCACCGGAGGACCGGCAGGCCGAACTGGCCGAGGTCGCCCGCCGGCTGTTCGCCGCACGCTGCCCGACCAACGTCGTCCGGGATCTGGAGGGCTCGCCGGACGGCCACTCCCCCGACCTGTGGCGGGAGATGGCACGGCTCGGCTGGCTGAGCCTCGGCCAGCCCGGCACCGGCTCGGGGATCGCCGACCTGGTCGCCCTCTACACCGAGATGGGACGCGCGCTCGTGCCGAGCCCGCACCTGCCGTCCGCCGTCGTCGCCGCGCAGACGCTGATCGCGGCGGGTGGACGGGACGCCCTGGTCGCCGAGATGGCCGCCGGGGAGGCGGTCGTCGTCCCGGCGCTGGCGGAGGAGTCGGGCGAGTACGACCCGGACGCGCTCACCGTCCGCGCCGAGCCGGACGGCGGCGGGCACCGGCTCAGCGGGACGAAACTGCTCGTCCCGTTCGCCCACGTCGCGTCGCGGCTGCTGGTCGCCGCCCGCACGCCGGAGGGCGTGACGCTGTTCCTCGTCGACCCGGCGGACTGCGCGGTCGAGCGGCTGCCCAACATCGCGGGCCATCCGCTGTTCGCCGTCACCTTCGACGGCGTGACGGCACCCGCTGACACGCTGGTCGGCGCGCCCGGCGCGGGCCACGACCTGCTCGGCCCCGCGCTCGACCGCGCGGCCGTGCTGCGCTGCGCCGAGATCGCGGGGGCGGGCGGGGCGCTGCTGGAGATGACCGTCCGGTACGCGAAGGAGCGCGAGCAGTTCGGGCAGGCGATCGGAGGCTTCCAGGCCGTCCAGTACCTGTGCAGCGACATCGCGATCGACGGCCACCTGACCGCGCTGCTCGCCCGGCAGGCGGCGTGGGCGCTCGACCGGGGCGGGGCGGCGCGCCGCGAGGTCGCCGCCGCCAAGGCGTACGGGGGACGCGCCGCGCAGCGCGTCGTGCACTGCGCGCACGAGGTGCACGCGGGGATGGCGTTCATGCTGGAGTCCGACGTCCAGCTGTTCACCCGCCGCGCGAAGCACTGGGAGTACGACCTCGGCGGACAGGCCCGCCACGAGGACGAGCTTGTGACCGCGCTTCAGGAAGCCTGAGCGGCGAGAGGAGACGTCATGCGCGTCAGAAACCCCGGAGCCCGGCACGTCGTGGCCCTCGTCTCCCTCTGCGGCCTCGCGGCGGCCGGCTGCGGCCACCTCGGCGGCGGCGGAGGATCGGACGACACGATCGACATCGGCGCCCTCGTCTACCAGACGGGCCCGCTGGCCCAGAAGGGCGCGACGAACAACCTGACGATGGCGGCCGACGACATCAACGCGGCGGGCGGCGTCGACGGCCGCAAGATCAAGATCAAGTTCTACGACATCGGCGGCCTCACCCCGCAGCAGGGCCGCACGGCCGCGCAGCGGGCGCTCGCCGACAAGCCGGACGCGCTGATCGGCCCGTCGGTGTCCGCGCAGACCAACGCCTTCCTCGGGCTGCTGCCGAAGGCCGAGGTCCCGCTGATCAACGTCTCGGCGCAGCGGGAGAGCGACCCGGGCCAGCCGCAGGGCAACCCGTGGACGTTCCGCATCTACCACCGGGTCGACCGGATGGCGGAGGCGATCTCGCGCGTCATGGCCGAGCAGCTCAAGGCCAAGAACGTGGTCGTCACGCACTCGACCGACGACACGAGCACGCACGTCAAGGACGACGTCGTCAAGGACCTCAAGGCCAAGCAGGTCAAGGTCATGAAGATCGCGTCGTACACCCCGGAGGCGACGGACCTGACGAACGCGGCGCTCGCCACGCGCGGCGCGGACGCCGTCGTCGCGCTCGGCTACCCGCAGCCGCTCGGGCTGATGGTCAAGCAGATGCGGGCCAACGGGATCAAGTCCCCGATCGTGTTCGACCCCGGCGCCGAGGCGGGCGTGAAGCTGCTGTCCCCGAGCGACCTCACGAACACGAGCATGGTCGCGGCGTGCCGCCCGCAGGCGACGCAGGGGCAGGACCCGGTCGCCAAGAAGTTCATGGACGCCTACACCAGCAAGTACCCCGGCTCGTACGTCAACGGCTACTACTACGAGGCCGTGCAGCTCATCGCCCAGGGCATGAGGAACTCGAAGGGCGAGGGCGGCGCCAAGCTCCGCGAGGGCCTCGCCGCCATCAAGGGGTTCAAGGGCATCTGCGGGGAGTCCTCCGCCGACGCCGACCAGAACTTCATCCACGACTACAAGGTCGTGAAGCTGGACGGCGGCAAGGAGACCCTCGGCGGGATCGTCTCCGGCCTGACCGGCGCCTACTGAGGCGGGCGGCGCGATGGACAGGTTCATTCCACTGCTGTTCGCCGGGTTCTCGACAGGCGCGGTGTACGCCCTGGTCGCGTCGGGGATCGTCCTCGTCCACAAGGCGAGCGGCGCGGTCAACTTCGCGCAGGGCGACCTGCTCACCCTCGGCGCGTTCGTGTACCTCGCGTTCACCGGCGCGATGCCGCCGATGGCGGCGGTCGGGCTGACGATCGTCGTGCTGTTCCTCGCGGGCGGGGCGATCGAGCGGATCGTCTTCGTCCCGCTGCGGGACCAGCCAAGACTCACGGTCGCGGTCGCGACGTTCGGGATCGCGCTGGCGATCCAGGCGGGGCTGACCGTGTGGCAGGGGTCCGACCCGCAGTCGGTGCCGTCCGCGTTCGGGCACGGGTCGGTGGACGTCTTCGGCACGCCGCTGCCCGTCCTGTCGCTCTGGACGATCCTGATCACCGCGATCGTGTTCGCCGGGATGTACGCGCTGTTCCAGTTCACCCAGATCGGGCGGATGGTCCGGGCGCTCGCCGCCGACCGCGAGGTCGCCGTCCTGTACGGGGTCCCGGCGAGCGGGCTGAACTTCCTCACGTTCGGGCTGTCCGGCGCGCTCGCCGCGCTGGGCGGGGTGCTGCTCGGCCCGTCGATCGCGATCAGCCCGATGATGGGCTTCAGCATCGTGCTGTTCGTCTTCGCGGCCGTCACCATCGGCGGCTTCGACAGCATGGGCGGGGTGGCCGCGTCGGCCGTGGTGCTCGGGGTGGCGCAGCAGCTGCTCACCGGCTACGTCTCCAGCGCGTACACGAACGCCTACCCGTTCCTCGTCATGCTCGCCCTGCTGCTGGTCAGGCCCACGGGGCTGGCCCGCCCGATCGCCGCCGAGCGGTTCTGACCGGACGAATGGAAGGGGAATCGCGATGACGTCGACACGTGCCTCGACGGGCACACGCGCGAACACGGCGCTCGGCTCCGGGCTGGTCTGCTACCTGGTCGTCGGCTACGTGATCGCCGCGGGCGGCGACGGCTACCTGCTGACGGTGGCCTCGCTCGCGGCGGTGAACGTCGTGCTGGCGGTCGGGTTCAGCATCGTCTACGCGCAGAGCGGGCAGTTCAGCTTCGCCACGGCGGGCCTCGCGGCGGCGGGCGCCTTCGGCTACGCATGGTTCGCCAAGCACATGCCCGCGGAGATCGCCCTGGTGGCGGCGGTGGCGGCGACGACCGTCCTCGGGCTGGCGATCCGGCTCGCGACGATCCGGCTCAGCCGGCTGTACTTCGCGATCGCGTCGGTCGCGGTCGGCGGGCTGATCACGATCGTGCTGGTCAACTGGGAGTCGCTGTCCGGCGGGGCGTCCGGGGTCGGCCCGGTCCCGGCCGTGACGTTCGGGATGGTGGACGGCGAGGAGCTCGCGGGCGTCTTCCTGATCGCCTGGCTGCTGTCGGCGGTGGCGGTGGCGGCGGGCTCGCTGCTGTACCGGTCCGCCTGGGCCCGCGACCTGCTCGTGGTGAAGGACCTGCGGCACATCGGGCAGAACGACGGGCTGCCGATCCGGCGGCTGGAGCTGGAGGCGTACGCCGTCCACGCGGCGTTCACCGGGCTCGCCGGGGTGATGCTGGCGAGCACCGGCACGTTCATCTCCATCGCCTCGTTCGACATCTCCATGGCGCTGCAGGTGCTGATCATGGTGGTGCTGGGCGGGTCGGGCCGGGTGCTCGGCCCGGTCATCGGCGCCGCCGTCATCACCCCGCTGCCGGAGATCCTGCACGGCGCGGGCAAATGGTCCGGGATGGTCTACGGGATCACGCTGCTGATCGTCCTCGTGGCGCTGCCGGACGGCGTGCTCGGACTCTGGGACCGGTTCCGGGCGTGGGCCCGCGCAAGGCTCGTCAGACCCGGGACGGTCCGGGTGGAAGGAGGCAGCCCGTGAACGCGCCGGAGGTCGACGCGCTGGAGGTCAAGGACGTCAAGGTGCACTTCGGCGGCGTCTACGCGCTCAAGGGCGTGTCGCTGACGGTGCCGTCCGGGATGTGCGTGGGGCTCACCGGCCCCAACGGTTCGGGGAAGTCGACGCTGGTCAACGCGGTGACCGGGGTCGTGGACGCGGCGGGCGAGGTCCGCGCGCAGGGCACCCCGCTGCAGCTCTCCAGGCCGGGCCGCGCCGCCCGGCTGGGGCTGCGCCGGACGTACCAGACGCCGCGCGTCCACCCGAAGCTCACCGGGATCGAGAACGTCTGCACCGGGCACCGGCTGATGGCGGGGCGCAGCGCGTCCGCCGCCGTGTTCCGGCGGATGCGGGCGGGCGCCGCCGAGCGGGACCGGCGGCGCGACGCCGAAGCCGCGCTCGACCGGGTCGGCGGCTCCGCGGCCGCCGACGTCACCGGCGCGGTGATGACCTACGGGCAGCGGCGGCTGGTGGAGCTGGCGCGCGTGCTGGTCGCGGAGCCGCGGGTGCTGCTGCTGGACGAGCCGTCCGCCGGGCTGAACGACACGGAGGTCACCGCGCTGCGGACGCTGATCGCCGACCTCGCCGCGGAGGGCGTCGGGGTACTGCTCATCGACCACCGGATCTCGCTGCTCAACGAGGTCTGCGACCGGCTGGTCGTGCTGGAGGAGGGGCTCAAGCTGCATGAGGGCGAGCCCGCTGACGTCTGGCGGCACGACCGGGTCAGGGCCGCCTACATCGGGGAGCTGGACGATGCTGGAAATTGAGCGGCTGTCGGTCCGGTACGGGCCGGTGCGGGCGGTGGAGGGGCTGAGCCTGACCGTCGCGTCGGACGCGGCCGTCGCGGTCCTCGGGCCGAACGGCGCGGGCAAGACCTCGACGCTGCGCGCGGTGTCGGGGCTCGTCGCGCACGGCGGGAGCGTCCGGCTGGACGGCGCCGAGCTGGCGCAGCGGTCGCCGCGGCGGATCGCGAAGGCGGGCGTCGTCCACGTGCCGGAGGGGCGGCGGGTGTTCGGCAGCCTCAGCGTGGAGGAGAACCTGCGGGTCGCGACCGTGGCGGGCCGGGGCCGTCCCGCGCGGTTCTCCATCGGCGACGTGTACGACCTGCTGCCCGCGCTCGCGTCGATGCGCGGGCGCGGCGCGTGGGCGCTGTCGGGCGGCGAGCAGCAGATGCTCGCGATCGGCCGCGCGCTCGTCGCCTCGCCCGGCGTCCTGCTGCTGGACGAGCCGTCCCTCGGCCTCGCCCCGTCGGTCGCCGACCGGATCTACGACACGTTCCGGCGGCTGAAGGGCGCGGTCGGGCTGCTGATCGTGGAGCAGGTCGCGTCCCGGGTGCTCGGGATCGCGGACACGGTCGTGGTGATGCGGGAGGGACGTCCGGTGGGCAGCGGCCCGGCATCGGAGTTCACCGACCCGCACCGGCTCGCCCGGCTGATGATCGGCGTCGGCGCTGACGACGACGCCCCGGACGTGAGGGAGGGCGAGCGTGCCGCCGACGTATGACGCGAAACGGCTGCTGGACGGCCGCACCGTGATCGTCTCCGGGGTCGGCCCGGGGCTCGGCCGGCGGACCGCGCTGGCGGCCGCCGCGGCGGGCGCGTGGGTGGTGCTCGGCGGGCGCTCGGCGGAGGCGGTCGGCAAGGTCGCCGCCGAGGTCGCCGCGACCGGGGCGCGGACGGCGCGGCTGCTCTGCGACGTCACCTCGGACGCCGACTGCCGCGCCCTGGTCGCGCTCGCCCAGCGCGAGTTCGGCGGGGTGGACTGCGTGGTGAACAACGCGTTCGCGTCCGCGCCGCACGGGACGACGCTGGAGAACGCCGACGTCGACCGGTGGCGGGAGACGATGGACGTCACCCTCTTCGGGTCGCTGCGGATGACCAAGGCGGCGCTGCCCGAGCTGCGGCGCAGCCGGGGCTCGGTGGTGTTCGTCGGCTCGCAGAGCATGCGGCGGATCAAGGCGGGCCGCGGCCCGTACGCCACGGCGAAGTCGGCGCTGGTGACGGCCGCGCAGGTGCTGGCACGCGAGGTCGGGCCGGACGGGATCCGGGTCAACACGATCGTCCCCGGCCGGATGTGGGGCCCGTCGCTGCGCACCTACATCGACCGGCTCGCCGCCGAGCGCGGCACGAGCGCCGAGACCGAGACGCGCAGCATGGTGGGCGACAACGCGCTGCCCCGGCTGACCAGCGACGAGGAGTGCGCCCGGGTGATCGTCTTCCTGGCGTCCGACCTGTCGTACGGGATGACCGGCCAGACCGTCGACGTGAACGCGGGCGAGACGTTCCACTGAGGAGGCGACCGGAATGGACGGCGCGCGGTACATCGTGCAGACCGGGCCCGAGGCGTACGAGCTGCAGGAGCGCCCGCTGCCGAGGATCGGCGCGGACGACGCGCTGCTCGCGGTGGAGGCGTGCGGGGTCTGCGGCACCGACATCGAGGTGTTCGAGGGGCGGTCCGCCGCGCGGCTCCCGCTGGTGCCCGGCCACGAGCCGGTCGGCCGCGTCGTCGCGATCGGCGCGGCGGCGCGGGCGCGGTGGCGGCTGTCGGAGGGCGACCGGGTGGCGGTGCATTCCACCCTGACCTGCGGACGCTGCCGGACGTGCCGCGCCGGGCTGCGCGGCTGCACCGCGCCGGAGTTCGCCGACAGCACCATCTACGGGTTCCGGAGTCCGGACGTCGGGCCCGGCCTGTGGGGCGGGTTCGCCACGCACCTCTACCTTGCGCCGGAGGCGATCCTCGTCCCGGTGTCCGGGTCGGTGAGCGTGGCGGCGGCGTCGCTGTTCAACGTGCTGGCCAACGGCGTCGACTGGGCGCTCGACCTCGGCGGCGCGCGATACGGGACGTCCGTCGCGATCCTCGGTCCGGGGCCGCGCGGGCTCGCGTCGGTGATCGCGGCGAGCGCGGCGGGCGCCGGGCCGATCGCGGTGACGGGGCTGGCCGCCGATCGCGAGCGGCTCGACCTGGCGCTTGAGCTGGGCGCCGACCACGCGATCGACGTGACGGGCGAGTCCGCGGCCGAGGCCGTCCCGCGCGTCCTCGGGGAGGCGCCGGACATCGTCATCGACACCACGCCTGGCTCGCTCGCGTCCGTCACCGACGCGGTTCGCATGGCGGGACGCAAGGGCACCGTCGTCCTTGCCGGGCTGAAAGGCCCGGACGGCCTCGCGCCGTTCCCCGTCGACCTCGCCTGCTCCAAGAGCCTGACGGTGAAGGGCGCGGTGTCGCGGTCGCTGCGCTCGATGGAGCAGGCGGTCGCGCTGATCGAGTCCGGACGGTGGCCGCTGGAGAAGTTCGCGAGCCACGCCTACCCGCTGGAGCGCGCGGAGGACGCCCTCCGCGCCCTGATGTCGGACGACAAGCCCGTCCACGCGAGAATCGAGCCTTCACAATGAGCGAAGCGAACCGGGGGGTGTGGGGGGTCGTCCCCCCACAGGAGACACGCATGAGCCTTCATCCGGTAGTGGAAACGCGCTCGCACGAAGTCACGGTCCGGCGGCTGACGGACGTGACCGTCCTCGCCGAGGGGCTGGAGTTCCCCGAGGGGCCGGTGGCGCTCGGCGACGGGAGCGTGCTCGTCACCGAGATCGCGGGCGGGCGGCTGACCCTCGTCCGCCCGGACGGGACCAAGGACGTCGCCGCGGTCACCGGCGGCGGTCCCAACGGCGCGGCGATCGGCCCGGACGGCCTCGTCTACGTCTGCAACAACGGCGGGAAATGGCCGGACGTCTGGCAGGGCGGCCGGATGGAGCGCGTCGACCTCGACAAGGGCACCACCGAGATCCTGTTCACCCAGTGCGACGGGCGTCCGCTGTCCGGCCCGAACGACATCGTGTTCGACGCGGAGGGCGGCTACTGGTTCACCGACACCGGCAAGATCCAGGGCCGCCGCCGCGACCTCGGCTCGCTGTTCTACGTGACGCCGGACGGCGAGATCCGCGAGGCGGTCCATCCGGCGGAGACGCCCAACGGCGTCGGGCTGTCGCCGGGCGACGGGCGGCTGTACTACGCCGAGACCGCGACGGCCCGGCTGATCGGCCGCGACGTCACAGCGCCCGGCAGGCTGGACGACGCGCCGCCGCGCGACCCGTCCACCCTCACGGGCCAGCTTCCCGAACTCGCCTACTTCGACTCGCTGGCGCTGGACGCGGCGGGCAACGTCTGCGTCGGCACCCTGATCCAGGGCGGCGTCACCGTGATCTCCCCGGACGGCGCGCGGATCACGAAGTACCTGCTCCCGGACGAGCTGGCCGACCGGATGGTCACCAACATCTGCTTCGGCGGGCCCGACATGTCGACCGCGTACCTGACGCTGGCCGAGCACGGGCGGCTCGTCTCGTGCCCGTGGCCGGAGCCGGGCCTGCCGCTGCACTTCCAGCAGGGCGTGCGATGAGCGGGACCGTGCGGGTGACGCCGTTCACGATCGACGTCCCGCAGGCCGTGCTGGACGACCTGCGCCGCCGCCTCGACCGCGCCCGCCCGGCGGACGAGGTCGC
This sequence comes from Actinomadura syzygii, assembly GCF_008085905.1. Lineage (GTDB taxonomy): Bacteria > Actinomycetota > Actinomycetes > Streptosporangiales > Streptosporangiaceae > Spirillospora > Spirillospora syzygii. The sequence goes on from NZ_VSFF01000015.1 coordinate 254,251, forward strand.
GGACGCGGGCTGGGACTACGGGACGAGCGGCCGCTACCTCTCCGAACTCGTCGACCACTGGCGCACGCGCTTCGACTGGCGGGCGGCCGAGGAACGCCTGAACGCGCGCGCCAACGTCCGCGCCGACGTGGACGGCCTCGGCGTCCACGTCGTCGCCGAGCGCGGGACGGGCCCGGACCCGCTCCCGATCGTCCTGATCCACGGCTGGCCGAGCGGCTACCTGGAGATGACCCGGCTGATCCCGCTGCTCGCGGACCCGGCCGCGCACGGCGCGGACCCGGCGGACGCGTTCGACGTCGTCGTCCCGTCGCTGCCCGGCTTCGGCTTCTCCGACCCGCCCGCCGAACGCGGCTTCGGGTACGCGCGGATGGCGGAGACCCTGTCCCGCGTGGTCGCGGACGGCCTCGGCCACCGGCGCTACGGCCTGCACGTCACGGGGCTCGGCGCGTACGTCGGCGGGCGGATGGCGTTCGCCGACCCCGGGGCCGTGGTCGGCCTGCACACGCACGACCCGGTGCTGCTGCCGCCCGTGTCGTTCGACCCGCCGTTCCGCCCGGCGTCGGCGGCCGAGGCGCGGTTCCTCGAACGGTCGCGGGCGTGGGGCGCGGCGGAGGGCGCGTACGGCGTCCTGCACCGGACGAAGCCGTCCAGCCTGGCGCACGCGCTGAACGACTCGCCGATGGGCCTGCTCTCCTGGCTCCTCGACAAGCACCGCACGTGGAGCGACTGCGACGGCGCCCTCGAACGCCGGTACGCCAAGGACGACCTGCTCACCAGCGCGACCCTGTACTGGGCGACCGGCAGCATCGGCTCGTCCGTCCGGGTGTACTACGAGCGGGTGCACGCCGACCCGCCGATCGCGCCGGGCAGCCGCCTGCCGGTGCCGACGGGCGTCGCGATGCCGCCGGAGCTTCCGGGCAGCCCGCCGCGCCAGGCGCCCCGCGAGATGGTCGAGCGGACGCACGACGTCCGGCACTGGGCCGAACTCCCGGCGGGCGGGCACTTCGCGTCATGGGAGGAGCCGGAGGCGGTCGCCGCCAGCATCCGCGCGTTCTTCCGCCCGCTGCGCTGACCCTGCCGGTTTCGGGGGTATGGGGGGCGTCCCCCCACACGGAACCCGCCCGGTTCAGCGGAGCCGGGCGTCGATCTCCACGCCGAGCCGGGCGGCGAGCGCGGCGAGGTCGGCGCGGACCGGGTCCGCGAGCGGAACCCCGTGCTCCCGGCGCTCCCGCTCGCGCTCGGTCTCCTTCTCGCCCGGCAGCCACACGCGGTCCACGCCGGGACGGCGCGGCGCGGTGCGGATCTCCGCGCCGATCCGGTCGACGCGGCGCGCGTACGCGGCGGGGTCGGTGAACGCGCCGACGTCGATCGCGCCCAGCAGCGCGGTGTTGCCGCCCGGCTCGTGCGGGCGGTGGCCGGTCAGCTCGGCGTCCGACAGCCACCCGGCGAGGACGCCGGTCAGCAGCGTGACGCAGAGCGCGAGGCCGTACCCCTTGTACCCGGCGACGGGCAGCAGCGTCCCGCCTTCGAGGACCGCCGCCGGGTCGGTGGTCGGACGCCCGTCGCCGTCGAGGAACGCGTCCGCGGGGAGCGGCTCGCCGCGCTGCGCGGCGACGAGGACGCGCCCCCACGTCGACACGCTCATCGCCGAGTCGTACACCACGGGCGGGTCGCCGGGGAACGCGAAGGACAGCGGGTTGTTGCCGACCATCGGCACCGCCGCCCCGGTCGGCGCGATCAGCGCGAGGACGTTGGTCGCGGAGAAGCCGATCATGCCCTGCTCGGCGGCCGTCAGGCTGTAGTCGGCGGCGGCCCCGAAATGGTTGATGTTGCGGACGACGACCAGGCCCACGCCGGACGCCGCCGCCTTCCCCATCGCCAGTTCCATCGCGGCGGACGCGGCGACCGCGCCGAGCCCGTTGCCGCCGTCGAGCAGCGCCGTCGCCGGAAGGTCCCGGACGACCGCGATCTCCGGGTCGGCGGCGATCCCGCCCGCCTCGATCCGCTCCACGTACGGGCGGAGCCGGATGAGCCCGTGCGTCTCGACGCCGCGCAGGTCGGCGCTGACGAGGTTGCGCGCCACCCGCGCCGCGCCCGCGGCCGGAACCCCGACGCTCTCCAGGATCCGCGCGGCGGCGTCGGCCAGCACCTCGGCCGGAAGCGTGTTGGAAGCGATCGTCATGCTGTCTCCCGACAGGTGTTCCGAAGCGTGCCGATTCCTTCGATGTCCACCTCGACGGTGTCGCCGTCGCGGAGCAGGCGGGGCGGGGTGCTCGCCATGCCGACGCCGGGCGGCGTCCCGGTCGCGATGACGTCGCCTGGACGGAGCGTGAACGCCCGGCTGAGGCGCGCGATCAGCGTGCGGACGGAGAAGATCATGTCGGCGGTGCTCGCGTCCTGCCGGAGTTCCCCCGACACCCGGCAGCGGACGGCGAGGTCCTGCGGGTCGGGGACCTCGTCGGCGGTGACGAGCCACGGGCCCATCGGGCAGAAGGTGTCCAGCGACTTGGCGCGGACCCACTGGCCGTCGGCGCGCTGCAGGTCGCGCGCCGACACGTCGTTCAGGCAGGTGTACCCGAGGACGTGGCCGAGCGCGTCCCGCTCGGAGACGTGCCGCGCCGGGCTGCCGATGACGACGGCCAGCTCCGCCTCGTAGTCGACCTGCGCGGTGACCGCGGGGTCCCACTCGACGGTCTCGCCGTGCGCGATCAGCGCGCTCGGGAACTTGGCGAACACGACGGGCTCCGCCGGGACGTCCAGCCCGCCCTCGGCCGCGTGCTCGGCGTAGTTGAGCCCGATCGCGACGATCTTGCCGGGCGCGCGGACCGGCGGCAGGAAGGTGAACTCGGCGGGGTCGGCCTCCGGCAGGTGCGGCGCGGCGGCGGCGAGCGCGGCGAGCTCGTCCGGCGTGACGGGCGCGGTCGGCAGCCGCGACCCCGCGGGGACGACGCGGACGGCCCCACCCGCGGCGGCTCCGGCGATCGCGAGGGTGTCGGCGCCGTTCCGGCGTACTCGGGCGAGCCTCATCGTCTCTCCAGGATCCGGGGCCGAGGGCCCCTTCACGATCCCATCCCGATCTCCGTGAGTCAACCAGACGACTGGTAGATTATCTGGTTCGCGACGGTGAGTCGGACGGCGTCCGCGCCGGGTTCGGCGAGCGCCGCGTCCAGGCCGTGCCGGAGCAGGACCAGGTCGGCGGGGCCGCCCGGCCGCAGCCGCCGGGGCGGGCCGCCCGGGTCGTCGGGCGGGGCGAGGCAGGCGTCGAGGGCCGCGCGCGGCGGCAGGCGCTCGGCCGGGTTCAGCACGTGCCCCTCCGGTGTCTCGCGGCGGACGGCGGCGGCGATCACGGCCCACGGGTCGAGCGGGCCGTACGGGGCGTCGGACGACAGCGCGACCCGAATCCCCGCTGCCGCGAGCGACCCGCACCGGTACAGGTCGGGACGGTCCTCCGCCGGGACGTCGCGCGCGTAGTCGTCCCCGCGGTCGGCGAGGAAGCCGGGCTGGGTGACGACGGCCGCGCCGAGCGCCGCGATCTCGCCGGTCAGCTCCGGCGGGACGAGCGCGGCGTGCTCGATCCGGTCGCCGGGGACGGGCCCGGCCTCGCGCAGCGCCGCCAGCAGCAGCACGAGCGCCTCGCGGGTGACCGCGTGCACGGCGACCGGGCGTCCCGCCGCGTGCGCCGTGCCGATCCGCCCGGTCAGGTCGTCGAACGCCGGGAGCCCGGAGTCGGCGAGGACGATCTTCCACGGGCCGGGCGTCCAGAGGCCCTCCTCGGGAGACGGGTCGAGGGGCGCGCCGAGCAGGTGGACGCGCTGCGGGAGTGTCCCGTCCCGGCGCGCCGCGGCGATCGACGCGAGCGCCTCGGGGGTCAGCTCGGGCGTCGCGTCGGTCACGGCGGTGACGCCGAAGCGGGCGAGTTCCCGGCCGACGTCCGCCAGGCCGGGCGGCGCGGCGGACGGCAGCCGGGAGCGCAGCCAGGCGTCGGCGCGCCAGATCCGTCCAGTGGGGGCTCCGGCGGGGTCGCGTTCGATGCCGGGGTGGTCGGCCTCGTCCAGCCGGACGGCTCGCGCGGCGCGCGTGTTCAGCATCCACATCGCGCCGCTGCGGTGCTGCACCCGCACCGGTCGCCGCGCGTCGAGCGCGTCGAGGGCGGCGCGGGTGAGATCGCCCGCGACCGACTCGTGGTAGCCGGCGCCGCGGACCCAGCCGTGCCGGTCGGGGACGGCGGCGGCGAGCGCGGCGGCCAGCCCCGCCCGGTCCGCGACGTCCGGCGGGCCGCAGCGCACCGAGCGCCGCGCCGCCGCCAGCGCGTGCAGGTGCAGGTGGTGGTCGACGAGGCCGGGCAGCAGCGCGCCGCCCCCGCACTCGACGACCTCCTCCCCCGCCTCCCGAGGGACGGACGGGGCGATGGCGGCGATGCGGCCGTCCCGGACGCGGACGTCGGCGCGGCGGCCGTCCGGCAGTTCCGCGTCGCGCAGCAGGAACCCTCCGGTCATGGCGCGGGAATCCGCAGCTCACGCAGGACTTCGGCGGTGTCCTCGCCGCTGCGGGACGCGCGTCCGGCCGGGGCGCGGTGCCGGGGCGGCGCGACCGGGACGGGCCCGCCGCACGTGTCCACGACCCAGCCGCCGTCCACCCGGCGGGCCCGCGCGGACGGCTCCGCGCCGGGATCGAGCGTGGCGGCGACGACGTCGGTCATCGACACGTCGTGCAGCGCTCCCCCGTCCCCGGCGGGCGCGGTCAGCGCGCGGGCCGCCGCGGTGAGCCCGGTCAGCGGGTCGGCGATCGCGTCGCCCGCGAACAGCGGGACGCCGCCGGGTTCGCGGGCGACGAGCCCGGCGCCCGCCGCGACGTCGTCGCCGAAGCCCACCCGGTCCGACTCGCGGCCCGCGGCCGTGATGGAGATCCAGGTGGTCCCGGCGGCGACGGCGGCGTGCGCGTCCAGGCCGAAGCGGGCGAGCGCCCGCGGACGCGACGCCTCGACGACGATGTCCGCGCGCTCGACCAGTGCCCGCAGCGCACGGCGCCCGGACGGCTCGCCCGGGTCGAGCACCACCGACCGGTGCCCCGCGTGGAGGAGCCGGTAGAAGCCGGGATCGCCGCGCCGGGCCCCGTCCGGACGGGACGGGGTCTCGACCTTCACCACCCGTGCCCCGGCCAGGCCGAGCAGGTGCGCGCACAGCGGTCCCGCCCACAGCGCGCTGAAGTCCACCACCAGGAGTCCGGCGACGGGACGGGGCGGCGGCACGACCTCCGGCGCGATCGGGGAGGCGGGCGCGACGGGCCCGGCCGCCAGGCCGAGCAGTCCGGCGCGCTCCGCCAGCTCGTCGCCCGTGTGGGCGCGCAGCCACGCCTCCACGGGCGGCCAGACGTCCTCGGGGAGTTCGGCGCCGACGAGCGCGCCGAGCAGGGACGGGTCGTCCGGACGCGCGCACGACACCGCCGCCCAGCCATCGGCGGTCGGAAGCAGGCGGCAGGCGCCGCCCGCGGAGACCGTCCCGCGCCGCGCCGCGCCGGTGAACGCGGCCCGTTCGGCGAGCAGAGCGGCGCCGTCGACCGCGACCGAGCCGCCGGTCTGCGCCGCAAGCCGGGCGGACAGTTCGCGCGCCCGCGTGGCGGCCCGGCCCGGCGGGACGAGCGGCGGGCCGTCCGGCCGCCCGGTCAGCGCGACGGCCCCGCTCGCCGCCCAGTCGGCCGCCGGATCCGACACGATCATGGTCCTGTCTAGGGTAGTCAGCATGGTTGCGGTGCCGATGACCGACCCGGCCGGGCTCGCCGCGGATGACGCGCGCCCGCCGCTGCTGGACGCCTCCGGACGTCCGAAGACCCCGCTCATGGGTGTCGACCTGCGCAAAGGCGTCGATCCCGACGACCTCGTCGGCGCGGTCGGGCACGCCCGCGACAGCGACCGGCTGCTCGTCGGGGTGGCCGACGGGCCCCTGGATCCGCCCGCGCTCGTCCTGGCCGAGGCGCTCGACCTCACCCTTTCCGAGGGCGAGGCGCAGGACGCGCGGCTCCTCCCCGTGCCCGATGCGGAGGCCGCGCTCGCGGAGACCGACGCGGCCGTCGCCGCTCACCCCACGGCCGCGCTGGTGCTCGCGCGCCTGCTCCGCATCACCCAGGCCGTGCCGGTGCGCGCCGCCCTGGACGCCGAGTCCTTCGCCTACTCCACCCTGCTCGGCGGCGCCGAGTTCGCCCGCTGGCTCGACGGACGCGCACCCCGCGCGGAGGCTCTCTCGACCCCCGACCCAGTGCTGGTCGCCCGCGACGGCGACCGTCTCACCGTGACGCTGAACCTGCCTACTCGCCGCAACGCGCTCGGACGGCGGCTCCGCGCCGCCCTGGTCGACGCGCTCGACCTCGCGATCCTGGACGACACCGTCGAGCGCGTCGTGCTCGACGGCGCGGGCCCGGTGTTCTCGTCCGGCGGCGACCTCGCCGAGTTCGGCACGGCCCCGGACGCGGCGACCGCGCACCTCGTCCGGACGTCCGCGAGCCCCGGCCTGCTCGTTCACCGCCTCCGCGACCGCGTGGAGGTCCGGATGAAGGGGGCGTGCGCGGGCGCGGGCGTCGAGATCCCCGCCTTCGCCGCGCGGGTCCGCGCGGAGCCGGACACGACCTTCTGGCTGCCGGAGATCGCGATGGGCCTCATCCCGGGCGCGGGCGGGACGGTCAGCATCCCGCGCCGCGTCGGCCGCTGGCGCACCCTGCACCTGGCCCTGTCGGGGGTGCCGCTGGACGCGCCCACCGCCCTGGCCTGGGGCCTCGTCGACGAAGTCGGCTGAACGCCGTTACCCGCGGACTTCGTCGATCGTGACGGCGCGCCGCTCGCGCCGGGCGATCTCGCACGCCTCCGCCACGTAGAACGCCTCAAGGCTCTCCTCCGGCGGGCACGGGCTCGGCCCCCCGGACGCGACCATCGCGGCGAAGGCGCGCAGCTCCGCCTCGTAGGCGTCGGCGAACCGCTCCTGGAATCGGGTGTGCGGCGGCCCCGCCGGGCGGAACCCGCCGCTCGCCGGGGACAGCGGCGTCCGGTCGTCGAGCCCGGCGACCACGCCGTCCAGGGAGCCGAGCACCTCCAGCCGGACGTCGTACCCGGCCGCGTTGTAGCGGGTCGCGGACACGACGGCGAGCGTGCCGTCGTCCAGCGTGAGGACGGCCGAGCCGGTGGCGACGTCATCTGACGCGGCGAACACCGCCGAGCCCCGGTTCGCCCCGGCCGCGCTGACCTCGGCGACGTCCCGCCCGGTCACGAACCGGACGGCGTCGAAGTCGTGGACGGAGCAGTCCCGGAACAGCCCGCCCGACGTGGGGATGTACTCGTCCGGCGGCGGCGCCGGGTCGAGCGTGCACGAGCGCACCGTGTGCACCCAGCCGAGCCGCCCCGACCGGACCGCGTCGCGCGCGGCGACGTGCCCCGGGTCGAACCGCCGCTGGAAGCCCACCTGCACGGGGACGCCCGCGTGCCGCACCGCCGCCAGCGTCCGGACCGTGGCGTCCAGGTCGGCGGCGACGGGCTTCTCGACGAACACGGGCAGGCCCGCGTCCACCGCCCGGATCACCAGGTCCGCGTGCGCGGCGGTCGGCGTGGCGACGACGAGGCCGTCCAGCCCGGCGGTGAACAGGGCGTCCACGGCGTCCACCGAGACCGCGCCGAGCTTGGCCGCCACCTCCCGCGCGCGTCCCGGGTCGGCGTCGGCGACGACGACCTCCTCGACCTCGGCGAGGCCGCGCAGCGTCTCCGCGTGCCCCGCGCCGATCCGGCCCACTCCGGCCAGCCCGATCCTCATCCGTTCCCCGATTCCTCTGTCGTTCTCAACCAGCGGCCCGCCGGGCCGGGGATCGCCCGGCCCGGCGGGTCGGCTCAGCCGGAGAGCCGGACGGCGCTGCTCGCCGTCCCGCCCTTCGCCGCCTCGAAGGCGACGGTCAGGGTGCCGCTCGCCCCGGGCACGGTGACGTTCACCGTGCCGGCGCCGCGGATCTTGATCTCCTTCGTGCCGAGGAGCTTTCCGTCCCACACATGTACGTGCGCGGTGCCCGCTCCGGTCGAACTCAGTCGGACCTTCGTCGAGCCGCCGGAGACGGCCGGCTTCCCGACGATCCACGCCGAGTCGGAACGCGGCGCCGCCGGGCCCGCGGCCAGCGGGATCCCGGTCCGGACCGCCTGGAGGATCGACTCAGGCGAGTTCACCGAGTCGGTCGCGTCGGTCGGCATGACCGGCGCCGGCGGCGTGGTCGGCATCCCGGCCGGCGGGACGTGCCCGGGCAGCGACACCTGGCCCCAGCGATACGGGTCGCCCTGCACCCCGTTCCAGGTGGACCAGCCGATGCGCGTCTGGCCCGTCTTGTCCTGGGTGTCGGAGTCGTACACGAAGATGTTCAGGCCCATCCGCGCCGGGTCTACGGCGGTCGGAAGCGTCTTGAACGGGATCTTCGCCTCGATCACGTACCCGTCGTAGGGGTCGTTGACCGTCGAGGCGACCTGCATGCCGGGCGCGGTCTGCTCGCCCGGACCCTGGTTGGCGTCCGCGTCACGCTGGAAGCAGGGCTTCCCGTCCGCCATCTTCGGGAAGATGCCGGTCTTGAACGTGGTGGACGTGTTCTCCGAGTCGCCCCGCGGGTCGATCGCGATCTCGACGGAGTCGGTGCGCCAGTGGCGCTTGCAGTCGTCCGCGCCGAGCGTCGTGCCCGCCTTGTCGTCGCGGACCTTGACGAGGACGTTGAGCGCGTCGTCGGTCCAGGTCACCTTGCCGGTGGCCGAGCAGTCGTCCGCGGACGCGCACGCCTCGCCCTCCCAGACCCTGGACAGGTTCAGCTCGGGCCCCGGATACTCGCCCGGCGTCTCCTTGCCGTCCAGCGTCGGCGCGGCGGCCGCCTTCGGCAGCTCCGCCTTCGGGACGAGCTCCAGCGCCCCCTTCTGCACGTCGGCCGCGCCCGCGGACGACGTCGTGGTGATGGTCAGGTCGTAGTCGCCGCCGGCGCCGCCCTGGTTCGAGGTCGGCAGGGAGGCGTCGGTGTTGGTGACGGTGAAGTCGACCGACCCCGTCTTCCCCGCGTCGAGCGTGTACGGCTTGGACGCCGCGTCCGCCGAGAACCCCTGCGGGAGGTCGAGCTTGACCGTGCCCGACTGCGCGGACGCGGTGGTGTTCGCCACGTCGATCCGCACCTTGCGGGACGTGCCGGACGCCAGCGTCAGCACCCGCTTCACCTGTCCGGTGAGCGCGGGAACGCCGACCTTGCCCGCCCACGAGTCGAAGTCCGACACGCGCGGCAGCGGCTCCAGCGCCCCGGTCACGGCGGGCCGCACCTCGACCGACGTCGCCGCCTGGCCCTCGGCCTTGCCGCTGGTGAGCGTCGCCGAGATCTGCGCGCGTCCGGCCTTGGCGCCCGCCGGGGGCGTCACGGTGAACGTCGCCGAGCGCTCAGCGGACCCGAGTTTGCCCAGGTCACCGCTCCCTGTAACGTTCCAACCAGCGGGCACCGAAAGAGCGGCCCTCGCCCCCTTCAGCTGCTCCGCGGAGCTCGCCTTGGCGGTCACCTTGAACGCGCGCCCGCCGGTCACCCCGAACGAGTCCGTCGCCAGCTCGAACCGCGTGCCGAGCGGCAGCCCGCCCTGCCCCGGCTGCAGCGCCCCCTCCAGCATCGCGGCCGGGCCGGTGTTGCCCAGCGTGAACGGCACCCGGCTGTGGATCTGCATGTAGTAGTCGCAGCCGATCTTGGTCGGGTCGGACGGCGCGTCCGGGAACCCGCCCCAGCCCTGGCTCACGTACGTGCGCTGCGCCTCGCGCTCGACCTGCGCCCAGGTCTTGCCCGCGTTGCGCGCGGACGCGCGGCCGCCCCACACGCCGTAGGTGACCGAGGCCGCGTTCGACGGCGTCCCCGACGCGGCGCAGGTCGAGCCCGTCGGCCCGGACGCCCCGCCGGTCTGGAACAGGCGTCCCGGAGCCCACGCCTGCAGCCCCTCCTTGCGGAGCTGCGTCGGATACGCCGACGTGTTCCCGGCGGCGAAGTACGCCTCCGTCGCCAGCCGCGCGGCCATCTGGTGGTTGCCGTGCTGGCCGGGCAGCGGCGCGGGCACCATGGTGACGATCACCTTGGGCCGCGTCTCCCGGACGAGCCGGACGACCTTCTCCAGCGTCTTGTCGTGGTCCCACGTCTCCGCGGTGAGCGGGGTGCTCACCGTGTAGTAGAAGTCGACCTTGTCCAGGTAGTGGATGTCGGTGACGCCCGCCTTGCCGACGGCGCGCCGCTCCTCGTCCTCCCGGAGCAGGCCGAGCGCCGGGCCCTCCTCGGTGCCGGAGGCGTTGCCGCCGCCCTCGCCGCGCGTGACGGTGAGGACGCCGACCTTCGCCTTGTCGAATTCGTTCCACTGGCCGAGCGTCGACAGCGCGCCGGCCTCGTCGTCCGGGTGCGCGCCGACGAAGAGCACGTCGAGCCGCCCCTTGTCGGACGCCCCTTTGGACGGTGCGCCGCGGTCCGCGGGCGCCGCCTGCGCGGGCGGACCCGCGAAGGCGACGGCCGTGGCCGCCAGCGCGGCGGACAGGATTGCGGGTAGGGCGAGTCTTCGCAATTAACTCTCCTGTTCTTCCCTACTCCTTGATGGCCCCCGAGAGCATTCCTGCGATGAACTGTCGTTGCAGGAAGACATAGGCCGTCACGACGGGCGCGGCGATGATCAGCGCGCCGGCCATGAGCAGCGAGTAGTCGGTCTTGTGCGTGCCCTGGAAGAAGGACAGCCCGAGCGGCGCGGTGCGCAGCCCCTCGTCCGAGTTGATGATCACCAGCGGGAGCAGGAACTCGTTCCAGGTCCACATCGTGGTGAGCAGCAGCATCGTGAGGATGGCGGGACGGCCCACGGGCACGAGCACGCGCCACAGCGTCGTCCAGCCGTTCGCGCCGTCGATGCGGGCCGCCTCCAGCAGCGACCGCGGGACGCTCCGGAAGTACGCGCGCATCCAGAACGTGCCGAACGCGACCGACATGGCGACCTGCGGGAGGATCAGCCCCGCGTAGCTGTTGTCGAGCCCCACCGACCGCAGGTCGAAGTACAGCGGGACGACGATGGCCTCGGTCGGGATGGTCAGTCCCGCGAGGAACAGCAGGAACACGATTCCGGCGCCGCGGAACCGCATGGTGCCGAGCGCGTACCCGGCCATGATCGACAGGACGGCGGCGACCACCACGGTGATCAGCGTGACGATGATGCTGTTGCGCATGTAGGTGCCGAAATGGCCCTCGCGCCAGGCGTCCGCGAAATTCGAGAAGTTCAGGTCCGGAAACTGCAGCGCCTGGGTCAGGACGCCGATCATGGGGAACACGGCGATGACCGCGAACACCACCAGAATGGCGTGGTTGAAGAACCGCTCAGTCCGCCCGTTCATGCGTCCTTCCCTTCCACCAGCCGCCGGATTCCGGCCGTCACGACGAAGGCCAGGACGGCGAGGGTGACGCCGACGGCGCAGCCGAGGCCGACCTCGCCGGTGTTGAACGTGCGGTTGTAGACCTCGTAGGCGGGCACCTTCGTGGCGTCGCCCGGCCCGCCCTCCGTGGCGTTGTAGATCAGGTCGAAGTTGCGGATCGCCATGATCGTGGTGAGCGTGAGCGCCACCGCGAGCTCCCGCCGCAGCGCCGGGAGCGTCACCGCGAAGAACTCGCGGACAGCGCCCGCCCCGTCGATCCGCGCCGCCTCGTACAGCTCGCGCGGGATGCGCTGCACCCCGGCGAGGAACAGCACCATCGCGAGCCCGATCCCGACCCAGGTGCCGACGATGCCGACCGCGGGCAGCGCGAACGTGAAGTCGCCGAGCCAGCCGCGCCGCCAGTCCGGCAGGCCGAGCGCGTGCACCCAGCCGAGGACGGTGTTGACCGGGCCGTCCGCCGAGTACACCCAGCGCCACGCCACGGCCACCGCGACCATCGCGACGACCTGCGGCAGGAACAGCACCGTCCGGAAGAACGCCAGGCCGTGGATCTTCGACCGGGACATCACCGCGACCAGCAGGAACGCGATGCAGCACGGCAGGACGGCGTAGAACACGATGAGCACCAGCAGGTGCCCGAACGCGCCGCGCAGCACCGGGTCGGACCAGATGGCGGTGTAGTTGGAGGCGCCCGCCCACGTCGCCGTCCCGAGGCCGTCCCAGTCGTACAGGGAGAACTGCGCCCCGCGCACCAGCGGCCACAGCAGGAACGCCCCGTACACGAGGAGGGCGGGCAGGACGTACAGCCAGCCGATCCTGCGTGGCTCGCCCGGAGGGCGGGACTCGACCCGCGCCTGGCGCGGCGCGGGTGCCTCGCCTCCGGACTTCCGGGTCTTGTGCCGCGCGACGGTCGTCATGTGCGGGCTCCTTGGGTATCCGTCTCGGCCTGCGTCCCGTCCCGGCCGCGCCCTGTCGAGGGGGTGGCCGGGACGGGCCCGCCGGTCGTTACTTCTTCTTCTGGAAGGCGTCGTAGTCGTCCTGCGCGGCCTTCATGACCTCGTCGGCCGACTTGCGCCCGGCGATCAGCTCCTGGAGCGGTCCACCGAAGGCGTCGGTGAAGGTCGGCGTGGCGTAGTCGATGTAGGGCGTGATGCCGTCGTTCTTGCTCAGCTCGCCCCACGCCGCCGTGATCTCCTTCTGCAGCGGCTGGTCCGGCTGCTTGGCGGCGGCGAGCGCGGGCAGGTTGCCGGTCTCGACGGACACGTCCATCGCCTCGGGCGAGGTGATGAAGTTGATGTAGGCGGCGGCCACGTCCGGGTTCTTGGACTTGGACGTGATCGACCAGGGCAGGCTCTCCCCGCCCATCGTCGCCGTCGGCGCCCCGGCCTGCGGCGCGGGCGGCAGCATGAAGCCGACCTTGTCCTTCATCTTGTCCGCCAGGTCGGGCGCCCACCAGGTGCCGCCGAACAGGAACACGCCGTCGCCCTTGGCGAAGTTGACGGGCGTGTCGTCCCACTTGATCGAGTTGGCGTCCTTGGTGAAGTAGCCCTTCTTGGCCCAGTCGCCCAGCCGCTGCGCGGCCTGGACGTTCGGGCCGTCCGTCCAGGAGCCGCCGCTGCCGAACACCAGGTTGCGGACGGCCTCCTTGTTGTTGACCCCGTCCTGGACGATGCCGTAGAGCTGCATCGCGGGCAGCTTCTCGACGTTGCCGAACGCGATCGGGATCTCGTTCTTGCCCTTCGCCGCGGCGAGCGCCTGCTCGAACTCGTCCCACGTCTTCGGCGGCTGGATGCCGAGCTTGGCGAGCTTCTCCTTGTTGTAGAAGAGGCCGACGATCTCACCGTTCAGCGAGACGCCGTACAGCTTGCCCTGGCCGATCAGCTTGCCGCCGTCGGTGACGCTGTTCAGGTCCGTCAGGCCCTTCGGGTAGCGCTTCTTCCACCCGTACGCCTGGTCGTAGGAGTCCAGCGGGAGGAGCATCCCGGCCTTGACGAACTGCGCCATCGAGGCGTAGCCCTGGTTGGCCTCGACGACGTCCGGCGGGTTGCTGCCGGACAGCGCGAGCCGGAGCGTCTTCTGCAGGTCGGAGAACGACCGCGACACCCGGTTGATCTTGACGTTCGGGTACTTGGCCTGGAACCGCTTGTTCAGCTCCTCGATCTGCTTCTTCTGCCCGCCCTGGACCTCCTGGTCCCAGACGGTGAGGGTGACGTTCCCGGCCTTGGCGACGTCGGTGCTGACCGCCGCGGGCGCCTTGCTCTCGGGCTTGTCGTCGGACGAGCCCGGCGCGCACGCGGCGGCGAACGCGGTGAGGAGGGCCGCGGCGGCCGCGACCGTCCCTCGTCTCATGAATGTCGGCATTTCCTGCGGCTCCCTTTGTGCTCTCTATCCCTGGGGTGGGTGGTGGTGCTGCGTGGTGTCCGGCGCCGTGCGCGGCGTCCCGGGATCAGGACGGCAGTTCGACGTCGGCCCGGAGGGTCGGCTCGGCGCGGACGACGGTGTCGTCCGCGGAGTCGGGGATGAAGTCGACGACGAACGCGTAGTCGGCCAGCACCGCTTCGGGCACCTCGCCGGACTCGCCGAACGCCGCGATCTCGCCCCAGCAGGGCGCGCCGAGCGACCCGCTGCGATGCCGGACCGACAGGCCCGCGCACAGGTTCGCGAACTTCAGCCGCTCGGCCAGCGGCAGCCCGGCGAGCGTCCCGAACAGGAACCCGGCGCCGAACACGTCGCCCGCGCCGGTCGCGTCGAGCGGCCGCACCGGCAGCGCGTCGGTCTCGGCGACCTCCCCGGTCGCGGAGTCGATCGCGATGGCGCCGGCGCCGCCCCGCTTCACGACCACGATCGGGACGCGCTCGGACAGCGCGCGGGCCGCGTCCTCCGGCGTGCCGGTGCGCGTGTAGGCCATGGCCTCCACGGCGTTCGGCAGGAAGACGTCCACGTTCTCCAGCCGGTCGAGCACCTCGCTCGACCAGGTCTCGGTCGCGTCCCAGCCGAGGTCGGCGAAGACCAGCGTCCCGGACCGGCGCATCTCCCGCGCCCAGCCGGGCACCGGGCGCTCGATGTCGACGAAGCAGGCGCGCGCGGACGGCGGCCGGGAGCCGAGCACCGCCTCCGCGCCGTCCGCGTCCGCCGTGCCCCCGCCGGTCGAGCCCGCCCCCGCGGTGGACTCGGCGCCCGGCATGGGCCTTGCGTAGGTGACCATGCTGCGGTCGGAGTCGTAGGCCAGGGACACGGTGACCGGCGTGGGCCAGCCCGTGACCTTGCGGGAGTGGCCGAGGTCGATGCCCTCCTGCTCGGCGAGCGTCCGCCACAGGTACGCGCCGAACAGGTCGTCGCCGAACGGCGCGGCGAGGCCGACGCGCAGCCCGAGCCTGCTCATCGCGACCGCGATGTTCGCGATCCCGCCGGGCGCCGAGCCGAGCCCCTCGGTGAACAGCTCCGTCCCGGGCGGCGGCAGCCCCGGCAGCCCGGTGAAGATCATGTCCATGAACACCTGGCCGCTGAGGAACACGTCCAGCTCGGGGGACTCGTCGGGGTCGCCCGCGCGGCGGAGCATGTCTCCCGCGAGGCCGCGCTCGGTGCACGGGTCGGCGAGGTCCGGCTCGGGCGGACGCCCGGCGGCCGGGTCCCCGTTCAGGGTCTCCACTGCCATCAGGCCCTGCCTTTCTTGGAGGGGGCGCCCGGCTCGAACACGGCGGCCACGCCCGGGATGCGGTCGATGTAGCCGTCCAGCAGGCGCCGGGCGACCGGCACCGAGTCGACCAGCGGGTGCAGCGCGAACGCCTGCACGGCGGCCGTCCGCGACCCGGTCCTCGCGGCCTCGATCGTCAGCCGCTCCACGGCCTTGACCTGCTGCATCATCCCCGTCTGGTGCAGGTCGGGCTGGTCGAGGACGAGTGGGTGCACCCCGTTCGCGTCGACCGTGACCGGCACCTCGACGACCGCGTCCGCGGGCAGCGCGCCGACGGTCGGCCCGTTCCGCACGTTGAGGATCATCGTCGCGGGCTCGTTGCGGCTGATCGCGGCCATCACGCTGAGCGCGACGCGGGCGTAGCCCTCCTCCGCCGGGTCGATCCCGGACTGGACGTCGAGGGCCTCGCCGGTCCGCGCGCCCTTCATCTCGGCCATGTAGCTCGCGCTGCGGGACGTGACCGTCTCGCGCCACAGCTCCATGGCCGCGCCGCCGGACGCCTTCGCGATCCGCTCGTAGAACGCCTCCTGCTGCTGGAGCAGGAACTCGCCGCGGGTCTGCCCGGCGTCGAGGGTGGCGCGCACCGCGTCGCGGTTGAAGTAGTAGTAGTACAGGTACTCGTTCGGGATGACGCCGAGGTCGCGCAGCCAGTCGCCGCCGAAGACCACGCCCTCCTCCAGCGTCCCGAGCACGTCGTCGTCGGCGAGCAGGGCCGGGAGGACGTCGACGCCGTCGTGCAGGATCCGCCGCATCCAGCCGAGGTGGTTCAGCCCGACGTAGTCGAGCTGGACGCGGGCCGGGTCGAGCCCGAGCGCCGCCGCCACCCGCGCGCCCAGCCCGGACGGCGTGTCGCAGATGCCGAGCACCCGGTCGCCGAGCACGCCCTGCATCGCCTCGGTGATCATCCCGGCGGGGTTGGTGAAGTTGATGACGTAGGCGTCGGGCGCGAGTTCGCGCACGCGGTGCGCGATGTCGAGCATGACGGGGATCGTGCGCAGCCCGTAGGCGATGCCGCCGGGGCCGGTCGTCTCCTGGCCGAGGACGTTCAGGTCCAGCGCGACCCGCTCGTCGCACACCCGTCCGGCGAGGCCGCCGACGCGGATCGCGGAGAACACGAAGTCGGCGCCCTCCAGCGCCTTGTCGAGCACGGTGCTCGTGTGGACGCGCGGCGCCGCCTCCGCCCCGCCCGCGAGCGTCGCGAGGATGTCGGCCATCACGTCCAGCCGGCCCGGCTCGGAGTCGTGCAGCCAGACCTCCTCGATGCGCGGGGAGCCTGGGTCCTGCAGCAGGGCCTGGTACACGAACGGCACCCGGAACCCGCCGCCGCCGAGAATGGCCAGCTTCATGCGATGTACACCTTCCCGCCCGCCTGCCGGCAGACATCGAGAGTCCTGGGGTCGGCGCCGGCGGTGGTGACCAGGGCGTCGACGCGCGCGAGGGAGCAGACGCGCAGCGATCCGGTGCCGGGGAACTTCGCCTCCGAGGCGACCAGCACCACCCGGTCGGCAGACTCGAGCATCGCCTGCTTGACCGGCGTCTCGACCTCCATGTCGTCCATGACGTGACCGTCCGGCCGCACCCCGGTGCAGCTGAGGAACACCAGGTCGGCGCGGACCTGGCGGAGCGCCGTCGAGGTGAGCGAGCCGACGAGCGAGAGGTAGTTGCGGCGCACGACGCCGCCGAGCAGGCACAGCCGGACGGCCTCGTCGTCGCGCAACTCGTCCAGCACGGCCAGGTTGTTGGTGATCACGGTGACCGGCCGGCCGCGCAGGTGCCGGGCGATGAGCCGGGTGCTGGTGCCGATGTCGAGCACGACGACCATCTCGTCCTCGACCAGGGCCGCGGCCCGCTCGGCGACCGCCGCCTTCTCCGCGCTGTCGTGCTCGGCCGACGCCGCGAAGGAGATCTCCGGGACGGCCGAGCGCGGCGACAGCGCCGCTCCCCCGTAGGTGCGCTGGAGCTCGCCGTTGCGGTCCAGCTCGTCGAGGTCGCGCCGGATCGTCGACTCGCTCACCTGAAGGGTCTCGGCCAGCTCCCTGACCGAGGCCGCCCCCTTGGTACGCAGGGACGACACGATCTGCGCACGCCTCTTGCTCGATGTCACGCACAGGAAGGTAACACCTGTGCACGACTTCGGTCATTACCCGGTCAACGGTTTGCCCGAAGTCCGTCATTCACCGCGCTGA
Source organism: Actinomadura syzygii (assembly GCF_008085905.1). Taxonomy (GTDB): domain Bacteria; phylum Actinomycetota; class Actinomycetes; order Streptosporangiales; family Streptosporangiaceae; genus Spirillospora; species Spirillospora syzygii. Next base: position 271,551 of record NZ_VSFF01000015.1, read on the forward strand.
CGTGCGGAAAGCTTGTCAACGCGACCACCTGGTCAGGGTGCCTTGTCAACTCCTCGGAACGTTCCAACCAACGCCGGTCCGGGCACGGCCGGACCGGCGGCGCCGCGCCCGCCGGACTTTGTCAGGACATCACGTCAACTCCGCGCCCGGTCCGGGCGCGGAGCCGGCGGGAGACCCGCGAAAAAATCTTCAGTCGCCGCGCGGTCCGCGGCGGCGGACCGCCCGGGGCAGCGCCGTGGCCGACCGGCCGACCTTGAAGCTGACCGAGTTGCGGACGGAGTCGAGCTCGTCCCGCGCGCGGGCGAGCCGGGCCTCCGCGCGGGCCAGCCGGTCCTCGGAGTCGGCGAGGCGCTCCTTGAGCCTGCGCACCTCGTCCTTCTTCGGCCGCGCGGAGTTGCCCTTGACCCGGACGAGCCCGTGCCCGGCGACCTGCTGGACCTCGTGCCAGACGTCGTCGCGCCCGGCGAGCCACTCCAGCAGCTCGTCCTGGACGGCGCCCGCGTCGCCCCACGTCCCGTACAGCTTCTGGGTGGTGACGCAGATCGGGCGCAGCCCGTCGTCGGCCACCGACTCCCAGACGGCGGCGGCGACGCCGGGGGTGTGCTCGGAGCGGTAGTCGTCGCAGACGAGGAGGCCGTCCGGCGGGAGCATGACGTGCGCGGCCCTGATGTCGCCGTGCACGTGCTCGTAGAGGTGGGACGCGTCCACGTGCACGAACCTGGTGCTCTCCGGCTCGACGTGGTCGAGGATCTGGGACGTCGGCCCCTGGACGATCTCCGGGAGCCGGTCGTGGAAGGCGCGGTAGTTCGCCTCGAAGGCGGTGCGGGTGAGGGTGGCGTACGACCCCTTCATCTCGGCCTGGTTCGAGTCGTCCGGAGCGTCGGAGTCGAACAGGTCGCACACGGTGAAGGTCTCGCCCTCGCGCAGGTGGCGGCCCATGAGGATGGCGCTCTTGCCGAGGTAGGAGCCGAGCTCCACGAGGTCGCCCTCGTCACCCCGGCGCTCCTGGCGTTCCAGGAACCAGGTGAAGAGCAGTTGGTCGACCTTCGGGAACCAGCCCTGGACGTCGTCGAGGGAGGTGGGGAGGCGGGTCTCTTCGCTGATCATGTTGGGAGGCTCCAACGTGTTCGGGGGCGGCGCGGAGCGGACCGGGCCGTGGGCCCGGCCGTGATCCGCGCCGTGGCGGGAGAACGACGCTGCGATCCGGCGTATACCGGAGTCGTCATGATAGGCGAGACGCGCCCGTTGGCAATTACGGCGCGTCGCCGGTCGGTCGCGGAAGGAGCTCTGATCTTTGTGGAGAGTGTCGGCGAGGGCGGACGCGGGACGGCGGCGCGGGGGCCCGCGGTGAAGCGCGCGGTGGCCGCCGGGGTGGTCGCCGTGGCGCTGTCGGCGTTAGCGAGCGGGTGCCCGTCGGACTCCGGCGATTCGGGGGGCTCGCGGGCCGCGGGGAGGTCGGGCGGCTCGGTGGACGGAAGCGTGAAGGTGCAGCGCGGCGACGACTTCTCGCTGCCCGGATGGGTGCGCCCGTCGCCGAACTCCGGGCTCTTCTCCGAGACGGCGGCGCCCGAGTTCGGGGTCGACACGCGCTCGCTGGACGTGAGCTGGCGGCAGCTCCAGCCGGACGGCCCCGGAGAGGTCGTGACCGGCACGCCCGGCGCGGCGGAGGACATGACCTTCCAGACGTACGGCAGGCAGCTGGCCGACCGGCGGCCGTTCTGGATGAGGATATTCGCCAGCGGCACGAAATGGGCGCCCGACTGGGTCGCCGAGCAGTGCGGCGTGCAGCGGATCGGCCCCGACTACGACGGGCAGTACCACCTGCCGCTCTGGAACGAATGCGTGTGGGGACGCCTCCTGGAGCTCTACCGGAAGGTGTTCGTCGAGCAGGGGCTGCGGGCGGATCCGCGACTGCGGTTCATCTACGTCCCGGGCGCGTTCACGTGGGCCGAGTACGACTACGACATGATCAACGATGCGGCTAAGAAGGGGCTGACGTTCGAGAAGTACCAGGCGTGGTACCGGCACGCCTGGCGCGATCTGGTCGGCGTCTTCGGGCCGTACGCCTACAAGCTCGTGTTCACCGGCGAGGACTATCCGTGGGGCCCGTGGGGGTCGAAGACCGACCTGCTCACCAAGCAGGCGGTGGACGCGGGAATGGGCATCCGGACGGGCATCACCGAGGTCTTCAATTTCCATTTGAGCGAGGCCCCGTCCTACGGCAGCCGGATCCTGCCGGACGGGCACATGACGGTGGACGAGTCCCTTCCCGTCCATGACGGGAAGCACGTCGCCGCCACCGAGAACGAGTGCTACAACGACTGCGACTTCAAGACGTCCGAGCCCTACTACGCCGTCCGGCAGTCGAGTCTCAAGTCGTTGCAGCTGCGGATGAACTGGGTTTACGCGGTCCCCGGGCCGTCCTATATGAAGCAGTACCCGGAGCTTTGGAAATGGGTTCGGCTGAGCGTGGGCAAGACGGCGTCCGACTCCCCCGACGCGTGGGCGGCGCTCCGCGACGCGGAGGACACCTTCTGGAAGAAGAAGCGGGGCCCGTTCACGGGTTCGCGCGAATGGCGGACCCGGCCGTGGGTGCGGAACCTCGAACGATGGCTCGTCCAGCGGGACACCGGGCCGGACGGCCGGGCCCGGCGGTCCGCGTCCGACGTCCACACCGGCGTCCTCGGGCCGGAGAACGGCACCGCGTACGAGGGGCTCAGCACCGACCGCGCGCACGGGCAGACGTCCATGTACTTCGACGTCGACGACCGGTTCGCGCGCGGCCTGCGCGGCCCGGTGCAGATCAAGGTCACCTACCGGGACGCGGGCAAGGGCGCCTGGTGGATCGCCCACCGGGGCGGACGCTCGCCCGAGGTGCGCCGGACGGGCGACGGCCAGTGGAAGACCGCGACGGTGACGCTTCCCAAGCCGGTGTTCGCGAACGGCCTGAGCGGCCGCACCGACTTCCGGATCGCCACCGGCGAGGGATCCGATCTGGACGTGCGGTTCGTCCGCGTCGTCCGGCAACGGCCCGCCTGAGCGGGACGCATGGCGTTTCCTGCTTCTTTCTCTACTCTTCCGAGCATAAGTGAGCATAGACTCTGCAAAAAGCCGACGCCGCGTCCTCGCCAGGAGGTTCCATGCCCGCCGACCGGACCACCAGCGAGATCGCCGCCCAGCCGGAGTGCTGGCGGCGGGCGGCCGGGCTGGCGGCCGGGCTCGCCGAGCGGGCGGGCGGCGGTCCGCTCCCGGCGCGCGGCGAGCGGGTGGCGGTCGTCGGGTGCGGCACCTCGCTGTTCATGGCGCAGGCGTACGCGGCGCTGCGCGAGTCGGCCGGGCACGGCGAGACCGACGCGTTCGCGGCCTCGGAGATGCCGTCCGGCCGCCGCTACGACCGGGTGGTCGCGCTCTCCAGGTCCGGGACGACGACGGAGGTCGTCGACGTCCTCGCCGGGCTCGCCGGGACGGCCCGCACGACCGTGGTCACCGCCGTCCCGGACTCCCCCGCCGCCGGGCGCGCCGACCATGTCGTCGCCCTCGCGTTCGCGGACGAGGAGTCCGTCGTGCAGACGCGGTTCGCCACGACCCAGCTCGTCCTGCTGCGGGCCCACCTCGGCGAGGACGTGACGGCCGCGATCGAGGACGCGCAGGCCGCCGTCCGCGACCCGCTCCCGGCGGAGCTGCTCGCCGCCGGGCAGTTCACCTTCCTCGGCCGCGGCTGGACGGTCGGCCTGGCGAGCGAGGCGGCGCTCAAGATGCGCGAGGCGGCCGGGTACTGGACGGAGGCGTACCCGGCCATGGAGTACCGGCACGGGCCGATCAGCGTCACCGGCCCGGGCCGCGCGGTGTGGATGCTCGGCGACCTCCCGGACGGCCTCGCCGCCCAGGTCGCGGCGACCGGCGGGCTGCTGCGCGCGGCGGCCGCCGACCCGCTGGCCGAGCTGGTCCGGGCGCAGCGGGCGGCGGTCGCGCTGGCGGTCGCCCGCGGCCTGGACCCCGACCGCCCGCGCCACCTCACCCGCTCGGTGATCCTGGACGGCCGGGCCCCCGGCGCATGATCCTCACGGTCACCCCGAACGCGGCGCTCGACGACACCTACGAGGTCCCGGACGCCCGGACCGGCGAGGTGAACCGGGTCGCGGCCGTGCACCGCAGGCCGGGCGGCAAGGGCGTCAACGTCGCGCGGGTGCTGCACGGGCTCGGGCACGAGGTGGTGGCCGCCGGGTTCGCGGGCGGCACCGTGGGCGCGGGGATCGAGGCGGGGCTCGCCTCGCTCGGCGTGCCGTCCGCGTTCACCCGGACGGCCGGGGAGTCGCGCCGGACGGTCACCGTCGTCGCCGCCGAGGTGACGGTGTTCAACGAGCCGGGTCCCACGGTCACCGCCGCCGAGTGGGACGCGTTCGCCCGCGACTACGGGCGGCTGGCACGGGACGCGGAGGTCGTCGTCCTGTCCGGGAGCCTGCCGCCGGGCGTGCCGCCGGACGCCTACGCGCGCCTCGTCCGCCTCGCGGACGCCCCGGTGATCTTGGACGCCGACGGGGAGGCGCTGCGGCTCGGGCTGGCGGCGCGTCCCGACGTCGTGAAGCCGAACGCCGCCGAGCTGGCCCGCGCGACCGGCACCGACGACCCGGCGGCCGGGATCCGCGCGCTGCGCGGCGCGGGCGCGGTCGTCGCGTCACTCGGCGCGGGCGGCGTGCTCGCCGCCACCCCGGACGGCGTGCTGCGCGCCGAGCTGGACCGTCCGGAGGCGGGCAACCCGACCGGGGCGGGCGACGCGCTCGCCGCCGGGCTCGCGGCGGGGCTGGCGGGCGGGCTGCCGTGGCCGGAGCGGCTGCGGCGGGCGGTCGCGCTGGCCGCGTGCGCGGTCCGCTCCCCCGTCGCGGGCGAGGTCGACGCCGCCGAGCTTCCCGCGCTGCTCGCGCGGGTCACCGTCCGGACCGAGGAGGCCGTATCGGAGGAGGGTCATGCCGCTCGCGCCCATGAGTGAGGTCGTCGGCGGGCTCGCCGGTGCGCGGCGCGGGCTGGGGGCGTTCAACGCGATCCAGCTTGAGCAGGCGGAGGCGATCGTCGCGGGCGCGGAGCGCGCCGGGTCGCCGGTCGTGCTGCAGGTGAGCGAGAACTGCGTCGCCTACCACGGCGCGCTCGCCCCGCTCGGGCGGGCCGTCCTCGAAGTGGGACGGGCCGCCGCCGTGCCGGTCGTCGTCCACCTGGACCACGCGACGTCGGCGGACCTCGTGCGCGAGGCGGTCGCGCTCGGGTTCGGCTCGGTGATGTTCGACGCGTCGAGGCTCGACCACGACGCGAACGTCGCCGCGACCGCCGAGGTGGCCGCGCGCTGCCACGCGGACGGCGTCTGGGTCGAGGCGGAGCTGGGCGAGATCGGCGGCAAGGACGGCGCGCACGCCCCGCACGCCCGCACCGACCCGGCCGAGGCCGCGTCCTACGTCGCGGCGACCGGCGTGGACGCGCTGGCCGTCGCGGTCGGGACATCGCACGCGATGCCGACCCGCGACGGCGTCCTGGACCTGCCGCTGATCGCGCGGCTGCGCGCGGCGGTGCCGGTGCCGCTGGTGCTGCACGGCTCGTCCGGCGTGCCCGACGCCGCGCTGGGCGCCGCCGTCGGGCACGGCATGACGAAGATCAACATCGCGACGCAGCTCAACAAGGTCTACACGGCCGCCGTCCGGGACCGGCTGGCCGCCGACCCCGCGCTCGTCGACCCGCGCCGCTACGTCGCGGCGGGACGGGACGCCGTCGCCGCCGAGGTCGCGCGGCTGCTGGCCGTCATCCAAGCGCCGGGCCTACCTTGTAGGTGACGTGCGTGACGAGGTCCGTGTGCGCGACGCGCACCGGCCTGAGCGCGAGGTCGCCGACGCCCGTGAACAGCCGCTCGCCCTCGCCGAGGACGATCGGCGCGATGTGCAGCCGCAGCTCGTCGATCAGGCCGGCGGCGAGGTACTGGTCGACGGTGTGCGCGCCGCCGGCGATCGCGACGTCCAGGTCGCCCGCCGCCTCCTTCGCCCGGGCGAGCGCCGACTCGATCCCGTCGGTGACGAAATGGAAGGTCGTGCCGCCCTTCATCTCGACCTTCTCCCTCGGGTGGTGGGTCAGGACGAACACGGGCGCGTGGTAGGGCGGCTCGTCGCCCCACCAGCCCGTCCAGTCGAGGTCCCAGTCGCCGCGCCCGGCCGTGAACATGTTGCGTCCCATGACGAACGCGCCCGCCGCCGTGATCTCCTCGATGACGGCGGCGTGCGCGTCGGGCTCCTCGAACATCCACCGGTGCAGCCGCTCGCCGCCGTCGCCGAGCGGCTCGTCGAGGCGCTGGTTCGGGCCGGCCGCGTAACCGTCGGCGGAGACGGCGATGTCGCAGGTCACCTTGCTCATGTCGGGTCCTTCCGTCCGGGCGCCCGTCCGGCGCCGCTCATCAGATGGTCGGAGCCGTCCCCGCGCCCTCGACATCCTGGCCGGAAGAATTCTCCCGTGTTTCCGGCCGCCCGATCTCGTACCCGGCGGGCGGCAGGAGCAACGCCGGGAGCGGGACGTCGAGCGCGCGGCTGAACGCGAGCAGTTCGTCGGCGTCGAACCGGCGCGGCGGCACCGCCGTCTCGGCGTGCTCGACGTGCTCGGCCGTCCAGACGGTGCCGGTCAGGTCGGTGAGGGCGGCGGCGAGGGCCGTCCTCGGCAGGCCGCGGACGCGCCGCCACTGCCCGACGTTGACGGCGACGACCTGGTTCATGGTGGCGGCCGTCCGGGCCGTCGGCGGGAGGCCCTGCCGATGCTTCCCCCTCCCGCGCGCCTCCCGCAGGACGGTCGCGGGGATGGCGAGCGCGAGCAGCGCGGGCAGCGCCCACGGGTAGGAGGACGTGCGCGCCGTGAACCGGACGGGGCTGTCGATCCCGGTCAGCTCGCCGACCACCGCGTACCGGCCGAACGCCGGGCCCGGCAGCTTCACCTTGACGCTGAGCGTGCGCTCCTGGCCGGGGGCGAGGGCGCCGATCGCGGGGGCGTCCAGGACGCCGGTCGGGTCGGCGCCGCGCCCGGCGGCGAGGGTGAGCGGCGGGTCGGTGACCGGCGCCTTCCCGGTGTTGCGGACGGTGAACGTCACGGTCCGCTCGGCCGGGCCGCCGAACCAGGCGCCGAACCGGGCGGCGGAGGGTCCCCCGCCGTCCACCCGCACGCCGGACACGGTCAGGTCGCGGGACGGACCGGCGGCGGCGGTGCGGCGCTGCGCGGCGGTGAGCGTCGGCACGCCCTTGATCGTCAGCGGGACGGTCCGGGCCCGGCCGCCCGCGACCGGCCGCGCCGACACGACGCACGGGCAGCCGATCGGCGGCTGGACGACGGTGACCATCGCTGTGCCGCGCCCCTGCGCGGTCACGAAGGTGGTGGCCGCGGCGGCGACGGCGCAGTCGGCCGAGCCGCGCGCCGCGCCGTTCCCGCACACCTCGATCAGGACGTTCCCGGACGGCCAGGCGGCGAGGTCGACGGTCACGGTCTGCCCCACCGCGACGTCGGTCCGGTCGACCTCGACGGTCGGTCCGGGCGCGGCGAGCGCGAGACCGGCGAGTGCGGCGGCGAGCAGCGCGCTCATGGCCGCGTCCGGCGGCGGCGCAGCAGGAACAGGGCGGCGAGGAGGGCCAGGACGGCGGCGACGGCCGCCCACGGTGTGGCCCACCACCCCGCCGTGCGGACGATGGGACGCGCCGTGCTCGCGGTCGCGTCCATCGAGTCGTGCGGGGTGAGCTTCAACGTGGCGGTCAGCGGCCCGGCCGGGAGCACGCCCCGGACGCGGTCGGTGAACGTGTAGGCGTTGCCCGGCAGCAGTTCCGGCACCTTCCGGGTCGTGTCGCCGCCGAGCCCGACGCCGAACGGCCCGGTCACGCCGACCCGCGCGGACGCCGTGAGCCGGACGTTCCCGACGTTCCGCAGCCGGTAGGTGACGTCGGCGCCGCCGGAGCCGAGCGGCGGGTTCGCGGCCGCGACCTTCAGCGACTCCACCCGCAGCGCCGACGACAGCGCCCCGTTCACCCGCGCGTAGACGCGGGCGGCGACGCGGCGGTCGACGTTCACGCGCTGCCCCCGCGCGCCGGTGGTCTGCTCGGTGACGGCGGCGATCACGCCGCCGGAGTGGTCGCCGGGCGTCGCGCCGTCCGGCACGGTCAGCGTGAACGGCACGGCCACGGACCCGCCGGGCTTGACCGTCCGCGCGGGGGCGCCCGCGACGGAGATCCAGGCGCCGACGTCGGCGGCGCGCCGGTCGGCGGTGAGGAGGGCGAAGGAGCCGTCCGCCGTGTTGAAGGCGTCCGTGGCGTACACGCGGAAGGTCAGCGGACGTCCGCTGAGGTTGGTGATCGTCACCTTGTCGCGCACCCGCTGCCCCGGGGACAGCGTGTAGACGAAGAAGTCCCGCCGGGACTGCCCGGCGGCGCCGGACGGCTTGACCGACCAGGCGAAACCGCCGCCGCCGCTCGGCGCGGGCGCGGCGGCCCGCGCCGCGGGCGCCGGGGCGGCGGAAACGGCGAGGACGGCGGCCGCCAGGAGGGCCCCGGCGCGGGATGGGTTCATGGGTCGGGCTCCGCGTACTCTCTGTCCGGGGCGGGGTGGGGATGCTTCGACCATTCCCACCCCGCCTTCCCTTCTCGGGGGTCTGTTCCTAGGAGTTCGCTAGGAGAGGGTCAGGGTGAGGGTCGCGGTGTAGTCGCCGGGCGACGTCCCGGCGGGGACGCTCAGGTCCAGCCCGGCGCCCGCCTGGAACACGCCTCCGCTGCCGCCCGCGGCGGACGACGCCAGCGTCCGGGCCGCGCCGAACGCGCCCGCCGGGCCCGCCGTGACGTCGCCCTGCGAGCCGTCGTCGACCGTCCGCGCGGTCGGCGTCCAGGCCAGGTTGGCCTTCGGGATCGTCCCGCCCTGGGCGTGGCTGAAGTCGGTCACCTCGCCGACCAGGCTCCAGCCCGCCTGGGTGCCGCGCGCGTCGGTGACCGTCGCGTTGCGCAGGGCTCCCGTCGCGTGCTGCCCCGGCGCGACCGCGCCGAGCTGCGCGGTGTCGCCGTCGAGCGCGAGCGTGAGCGCGCCGTTGGTCACGGTCGCGTTGAGCGTCTGTTGGCCCGTTCCAACCGGATCGGTGCCCGGGTCCGTGCCGGGATCGGTGCCGGGGTCGGTCGGGTTCTCGCCGCCGGTGAAGGTGACGGGGGTGAAGGTGTCCTGGCTCCGGTCGGCGGCGCCGTGCGCGGCCATGGTGATGACGTAGCACTGCGTCTTCAGGCAGTCGACGTCCTTGCCGCCGCCGTCGGTGTACTTGGCCTTCACGCCGCTGAGCGTGACGTCGAAGCTGCCGTCGGCGTTGAGCCTGCCCTGCCCGGACGCCGGGTTGCCGTTCCGGTGCACCCACTTGGACACCTGGAACGCGCCCGCGTTGGTCGCGTAGTCGGGGGCCTTCGGCCCGAACACGACGTACACGCCGACGCCGCCGTTGGCGGCCGGGTCGAAGCCGGTGCCGCGGACGGTGAAGTCCTGCCCGGCGGGGTCGGCCCCGGACGTCGGGGTCGCGGTGGTGGCCGGGCCCGCGGCGAGCGCGGGCGCCGCGCCGAGCCCGATCGTGATCAGCCCGGCGGCGGCGAGCACGGCGCCGCTCCGGGTGATGCGTCTGGTCGCCTGTCTCATGCGCTTCCTCTCGCGGGGGGATTGGGGAATACGAGGCAAGAACTTAGGTAAGCCTTACCTAATGCGAGGACTGTACCGGAGTCCGGGCCGGGATCAAGGGGTGTGATCGATGTCTCGGCGGCGCGCGGCGATGCGTCCCGACCTGCGGCGGAGCGCGGAGCGGACGATCAGCGCCGCCCCGGCGGCGGCCGCCGTCGTCGCCCAGAACGGCCACGGGGACGACGCCTGCCCGCCGGAGACCGTCCGCTCGAACGCGCCCGCGGGCGAGGCGTCCGCGAGCGGCGTCCCATCCGGGGGCGCGGTCGCGCCGGACGTCGCGCCGGGCGTCGCGGGCGCGCCGCCCGTGGTCGGCGCGCCGCTCTGCGCCCCTCCACTCGAAGGCGTCCCGCCTCCGGTCGTTCCGGGACCGGATCCCGCACCGTTCCCAGACCCGGAACCGGAGCCGGAGCCGGAGCCCTTGAAGGTGATGGGCGTGAAGGTGTCCTGGCTCCGGTCGGGGGTGCCGTGCGCCGCCATCGTGATGACGTAGCAGGGCGTCTTGAGGCAGTCGACCTTCCGGCCGTCGCCGTCGGTGTACTTCGCTTTCACCGTGAGGCTCACCGAGAAGCCGCCGGACGCGCTCATCGGCGCCTGCCCGCCGCCCGACCCGCCGGGATGCACCCAGGTCGCGGAGAGGTAGGCGTTGGAGTTGGTCGCCCAGTCGGAGCCGCGCGGGCCGAAGACGACGTAGACGCCGAACCGGTTGTTGCGCGCCGGGTCGAACCCGGAGCCGCGGACCGCGACCGTCTGCCCGGCCGGGTCGAGGCCGGACGACGGGGACACCCGCACCGACGCCGCGAACGCGGGCGCCTGCGCGAGGACGAGCAGTCCGGCGGCCGTCGCGGCGACGACGGCGCTCCGCCGGGACGCTGTGAAGTTAGGCAAGGCTCACCTCTTAAATGTTAGGCAAGCCTAAGCTAATGTAAGCGCGAATCTCGGTAAAGGCCCAGGTGGGCCACGGATCGCCTTGAAGGACTGACCGCTCGATGCACAGCCCGACGCCCGCACCCCGTCCCTCCGCACGCCCCGTCAGGGCGCGCTCCGTCGCGGCGCTCGCCGTCCCGGCGGCCGCCGCCTGCCTCACGCTCGCCGCCTCCCCCGCGCACGCGGACGCGGGAACGGCGCGCGGGCCGTCCGGGCAGACGCTGACCGTCTCGCGGGCGGAGGGCCTGCCCGCCGGGGGCGCGACCGTCCGCGTCAAGGGCTCGGGTTTCGACACGCGCAAGGGCGTCTACATCGCGCTGTGCAAGGACAACGGGCCGGGCCGGGCGCCCACTCCGTGCGGCGGCGGCGCGGACACGTCCGGGAAGGCCGGAGCGTCGCAGTGGGTGTCGTCCAACCCGCCGCCGTACGGGAAGGGACTGGCCGTTCCATACGGGACGGGTGGAACGTTCGAAGTGACGATCCGCATCGGGGCCTCGCTGTCCGACTCGGTCGACTGCGCGAAGGTGCGCTGCGCCGTCGTCTCGCGATCTGACCACACGCGGAGCGCCGACCGGTCGCAGGACGTCCTGGTGCCGGTGTCGTTCGAAGGCGGCGACGACGGGTTCCCGGCGTGGGCGTGGGCTGCGATCGGTGCAGGCGGAGCGGCCGTGGTCGGCGGCGGCGCGCTGCTCGTCGCGCGCCGCCGCCGCAAGCCCGCCGGGACCGCCGCGTGAACCGGGCGTCGGCCGGGCTCAGGGCCGTGGCGCTCGCGCTGGGCGGCGCGCTGCTGCTCGGCGGGTGCGGCATCGGGACGGCCGGTGTCTCCGCGGGCGGCGACGATCCGGGCGCCCGTTGCGGCCCGGGGACGGTCGCCGCGCCGCAGGGCGACCCGGTTCCCGTCGGGAAGCCGCCGAAGCCGGAGCTGCCGGTCACCGTCCGGTCCGCCGACGGCGGGGACGTGACGGTCCGCGACGTGCGGCGCGTCCTCGCCGTCAACCTCTACGGCTCGCTCGCGGAGATCGTGTACGCGCTCGGGCTCGGCGACCGGCTCGTCGGACGCGACGTCTCGACCACGTTCCCCGCCGCCCGCGCGCTGCCGCTCGTCACCGGGCAGGGCCACGACCTGTCCGCCGAGGGCGTGCTGAAACTGAACCCGTCCGTCGTGATCGCGGACAAGAGCATCGGGCCGCCGGAGGTGCTCGACCAACTCCGGCAGTCCGGCGTGCCGGTGGTGCTGGTCGACGACCGGCAGACGCTGCCCGCGATCGGCCCGCACATCCGCGCGGTGGCCGCGGCGCTCGGCGTCCCGGACGCGGGCCGCGACCTGGCGGCCGAGGTCGACGACCGGCTCAAGGCCACCGCGAAGACGTCCGGCTCGCCGCTCACCGTCGCGTTCCTCTACCTGCGGGGCAGCGCGGGCGTGTACCTGATCGGCGGGAAGGGCGCCGGGTCGGACGCCATGATCCAGGCGGCCGGGGCGGCGGACGCGGGCACGAAGCTCGGCCTGGCCGGCTTCCGGCCGCTGACCAGCGAGGGCCTCATCAACGCGGCGCCGGACGTGCTGCTCGTGATGTCGGCCGGGCTGAAGTCGGTCGGCGGCGTGTCCGGCCTGCTCAAGCTGCCCGGCGTCGCGCAGACCCCGGCCGGGCGCAACCGCCGGGTCGTGGACGTCGACGACGGCTCCCTGCTCTCCTTCGGCCCGCGCACCGGCGAGACGGTCACGGCGCTCGCCGCCGCGGTGCACCGGACATGCTGAGGAAGGACGCGCCCGCGCGGCGGGTGCGCGGACCCGTCCTGCTCGCGGCGCTCGCAGTCGTGCTGGTGGTGCTGTGCGTCGTCGCGGCCGGGCTCGGGCAGGTGAACGTGCCGCCGGACCAGGTCGTCGGGTCGGTCCTGCACCGGATCGGGATCGACGCCGGGCCGCGTCCGGCCGCCGCGCAGGGCGACAGCGCGCTGTGGATCGTCCGGTTCCCGCGCGTCGCGCTGGCCGTCGTCACCGGCGCCGCGCTCGGCTGCTCGGGCGCCGTCATGCAGGGCGTGTTCGGGAACCCGCTGGCCGAGCCCGCCGTCATCGGGGTGTCGTGGGGCGCGGCGGTCGGCGCCGCGACCGTCATCGTGTTCGGGCTGACCGTGCTCGGCGACTGGACGATCGTCGCCGCCGCGTTCGCGACGGGGCTCGTCACGACGCTGGTGGTGTACGCGGTGTCGCGGTCCGCCGGACGGACCGAGGTCGTGACGCTGCTGCTCACCGGCATCGCGGTGAACGCGGTCGCGAGCGCGCTGCTCGGGCTGCTGATGTTCGCGGCCGGGAACGACGCGCTGCGGGCGATCACGTCCTGGAACCTCGGCAGCCTCGCGGGCGCGCGGTGGAGCTCGGTCGCGACCGTCGCGCCGCTCGCCGCCGCCGGGATCGCGGTCGCGCTGGCCTGCGCGCGGCGGCTCGACCTGCTCTCGCTCGGCGAGCGCACCGCCCGGCACCTCGGCGTGCACGTGGAGCGGCTGCGGTTCACCGCGATCGTGGTGATCGCGCTGCTGACGTCGTCGGCGGTCGCGTTCGCCGGGGTCATCTCGTTCGTCGGGCTGGTCGTCCCGCACCTGGTGCGGATGGTCGCGGGGCCCGCGCACCGGACGCTCGTCCCGGCGAGCGCGCTCGGCGGCGCGATCGTGCTGGTCGCGGCCGACCTCGTCGCGCGGACGGCGATCGCCTACCAGGAGCTTCCGCTCGGCGTCCTGACCGCGCTGCTCGGCGGGCCGTTCTTCTTCTGGCTGCTGCGCCGCGCGCGGCACGGCTCGGGCGGCTGGGCATGACCGGCGCACGCGTGACCGGCGCACGGGGCGTGATCGGCGGGCTGGGCCGCCGCGCGCGGCCGCCGCGTCCCGTCCCGGCGGGGGCGGCGGCGATCGAGGTGCGGGGGCTGCGCGTCGAGCGGGGCGCCCGGACGGTCCTCGACGGCGTCGACCTGACCGTCCGGACCGGGGAGGTGCTGGCGCTCGTCGGCCCGAACGGCGCGGGCAAGTCGACGCTGCTCGCGGCGGTCGGCGGGGACGTCGCGTCCACCGGGGACGTCGCGGTCGACGGCGCGCCGCTCGCCTCCTGGAGCCACGCCGAACTCGCGATGCGGCGCGCGATCCTGCTCCAGCGGCAGGCGGTGTCGTTCCCGTTCACCGTCGCGCAGGTCGTCGCGATGGGACGCGCCCCCTGGGCCGGGACGCCGCTGGAGGACGACGACGAGGCCGCGATCGGCGAGGCCATGCGGCAGACGGACGTCGCCGGGTTCGCCGGGCGGCCCTACCCGCGCCTGTCCGGCGGGGAGCAGGCGCGGGTGGCGCTGGCGCGCGTCCTCGCGCAGCGGACGGGCGCCCTCCTGCTGGACGAGCCGACCGCCGCCCTCGACCTGCACCACCAGGAGATGGTGTTCGAGGTCGTCCGGGAGCGGGCCGCGTCCGGGGCCGCCGTCGTCGCGGTCGTGCACGACCTCGGGCTCGCCGCCGCGCACGCCGACCGCGTCGCGGTGCTCGCGGACGGGCGGCTCGCCGCCTGCGGCCCGCCCGCCGACGTCCTCACGGCGGAGTTGCTCAGCGAGGTGTACCGGCATGACATCGAGGTCGTCCCGCATCCGCGGACGGGACGTCCGTTGATCCTGCCGCGCCGTCCCGGACCGGACTGACGCCACCGCCGCCGCGGAATGGTGGAAGCGTTGAACCGGGACCCTTGGAAGGCCCGTGCTGTTGGTTGTCGCGACAGCGGCCGACGGACCGAGCCTGGGAGGACGCGCTGACCACCGATAGCCGCCTGGAGCGGGACAAGGAGACCGAGGCCGTAGCCGACGCGGCGCCGCCGACGCGGCCGGGATGGCGGCGGGTGGTGACGCGGGTCGTCACCGTGTCCGCCTTCCTGTTCGTGCTGGCCGCGCTGGTCATGCCGGACGAGTTCGCCCGGCTGACGCCGCTGGCGTTCGTGCGCGTCCCGATCGAGGGGGTCGTTGGCGTCGCCCTCGTCCTCGTCGTCCCGGCGCGGTGGAGGCGGCTCGCGGCGGGGACGGCAGGGGCCGTCCTTGGAGTGCTGACCGTCCTCAAGGTGATGGACATCGGGTTCGACGCGGTGCTCGTCCGGCCGTTCGACCTGGTGCTCGACTGGCCGCTGCTGCGTCCGGCCGTGGAGTTCGTCAGCGGGTCGGCGGGGCCCGCCGGGGCGGTCGGCGCGGTGGTCGTCGTCGTGCTGCTGACGGTCGGGGTCGTGGTGCTCATGGCGTTGGCGGCTGTGCGGCTCAGCCGCGTGGTCGTCCGGCACGACCGGAAGGCGGCAGGGGTGGCGGCGGTGCTCGGCGTCACGTGGGCGGTGTGCGCGGCGTTCGGCGTCCGGTTCGTGGACGGCGTGCCGGTCGCGTCCGGGACCGCTGCCGTCCTCGCCTACGACCACGCCCAGGCGGTGCGGACGAGCCTCAACGACAAGAAGGAGTTCGCCAAGGCGTCGGCGGTCGACGCTTTCCGCGATACGCCGAACGACAAGCTGCTGACCGGCCTTCGCGACAAGAACGTCCTGCTGGCGTTCGTGGAGAGCTACGGCCGCTCCGCCGTGGAGAGCCCGCAGTACGCGCCGGGCGTCGACCCCGTCCTGGACGACGGCACCCGGCGGCTGCGCGCCGCCGGGTTCTCCGCGCGCAGCGGCTGGCTCACGTCGCCGACGGCGGGCGGCGGGAGCTGGCTCGCGCACGCCACCCTGCTTTCCGGGCTGCGGGTCGACAACCAGCAGCGGTACCGGACGCTCGTCAACAGCGACCGGCTGACGCTCAACCAGGCGTTCCACCGCGCGAGCGCGCGGACGGTCGCGCTCATGCCCGCCATCACCCGCGCCTGGCCAGAGAGCTCGTTCTACGGCTACGACAAGGTCTACGACTACCGCAACCTCGGGTACAAGGGGTCGCGGTTCAGCTTCGCCACCATGCCCGACCAGTACACGCTGTCGTTCTTCCAGCGCACCGAGCTCGCCCGGAAGGACCGCGGGCCGGTGATGGCGGAGACGGCCCTCGTGTCGAGCCACGCGCCATGGGCGTCCATTCCCCAGCTCGTCCCGTGGGACGCGGTCGGCGACGGCACCGTGTTCAAGGACATGGGCAAGGGGTACGACGCGCCGTGGCCGTCCGGCGGACGGATGCGCGACGAGTACCGCAAGTCGATCGAGTACACGCTGAACACACTCGTCTCCTACGTGGAGACCTACGGGGACGACGACACCGTGCTCGTCTTCCTCGGCGACCACCAGCCCGCGCCGCTCATCACGGGGGCCGGCGCGAGCAGGGACGTGCCGATCACGATCGTCGCGAAGGACAAGGCGGTGCTCGACAAGGTGTCCGGATGGGGCTGGCAGGACGGTCTGCGGCCCGCGCGGAACAGTCCCGTCTGGCCGATGAGCGCCTTCCGCGACCGGTTCCTCACCGCGTTCGGCGGCTGACCGGCCCCCGGCCGAGTGGGAGAGGCGGTGACGTGACCTCGCGGCGATGGCCCGTCGTCCTCGCCGTGGCCGCGCTGCTGGCCGGGATGGCGGCGGCGATGGTCTCCACGGCCGTGGCGCAGTCACCGACCATTGACGAGCCGGTCTATGTGGCGACGGGCGTCGTCTATCTCAAAGAGCACGACCTTCGATACAACGCGGAGCATCCGCCGCTGGGGAAACTGCTCATCGGCGCCGGGGCCGTGGCGGGAGGTGTGCGCCTCGATTCCTCGTTCACGGGTTCGGAGCAGAACGTCGGGCGGCATCTGCTTTACGAGTCGGACAATGACGCGCAGCTGGTCATGCTGGCTGCCCGGCTGCCGGTCATCGTCCTGACGTTGTGCTTCGGGCTGGTCGTCTTCTTTTTCGCCCGCGACCTCAGCGGGACGGGCGGCGGGCTCATCGCGCTGGTCCTTTACGCCTTCTCTCCTGACGTCATCGCGCATGGGTCATTGGCGACGCTCGACGTGCCCATGGCCGGGTTTCTGCTGACGGCGGTGTGGCTGCTGTGGCGGGCGCGGGATCGGCGTCCGGGGCTTTATGTACCGCTCGCCGGGGCGGCGCTCGGCGCGGCGGTGGCGACCAAGATGAGCGCGCTTCCGGCGATTCCCGTGCTGATGGGGTTGGCGGTGTACTCGGTCTGGTCTTCGAGCGTGCGGCGCCGCGTCGCCGCCGGGGCCGCGGTCGCGGGCATCGCGGTGGCGGTGGTGTGGGCGAGTTACCTGGCTGTCGATCCGAGGCTGCGCTGGACGACGCCTCCCACCGTGCCGGACATCGGCGGGTGGCGCGGCCTCGTCGCCGACTGGCTGCCGTTCCCCGCGCCGTTCCGGGACGGGATGCGCATCCAATTCGGCTTCGAGGACATGCGCTGGACGAGTTTCCTCTTCGGCCACGCCTACCAGGGCTCGCGCTGGTACTACCTTCCGGCGGCGCTCCTGGTGAAGACGCCGCTCGGAATGCTCGCGCTCTGGGCGGCGGGACTCGCCGCGTTGTGGGCCGTGCCGCGGCTCCGTCCGGCGGCGCCCTATGTCCTTCTTCCGGCGGCGGTGCTGATGGCCGTGGCGATGACGGGGGCGCGCGATCTCGGCGTTCGGTACGTGGTGTTCGTGCCTATGTTCCTCGCCGTCGCGGCGGGCGGGACGGCATTGCTCCGCCGCCGGTGGGTCCCGGCTGTCACGGGCGTCCTGCTGCTGTTCGTCGCCGTCAGTTCAGTGCGGACCTATCCGTATTACCTGCCGTATTCGAATGAGGCGTTCGGCGGGCCGTCCAAGACGCATCTGCGCCTGCACGATTCCAATGTCGACTGGGGGCAGGATCTGAAACGGCTCGCCGACCGGCTCCGCGACGACCATTCCGGAGAGCGGGTGTGGCTCGTCTACAAGGGCAGCGGCGTGCCGTCCTGGTACGGGATCCGCGCCTCCGACCCGCTGATCGTGCCGCCCGACCGGGTGCACGGGCTGCTGGTCGTGTCGGACAGCTGGCTCGCCAAGGACGACCCGCGGCTCGTCCCGCTGGTCGCCACCAGCGAGCGGGCCGGGGACGTCGGCCACTCCATCACCCTCTTCCGCCGCCCCTAGCGGCGGCGGCCGTGGGCGCGGGCCCAGAGCGCGGGCCACCCGCCCGCCCCGAGCCACGACGCCGGGACGCGCAGCCCGTGCGCTTCGATCTCGTCCCAGAAGCGGCCGGTGTCCGCGCCGAGTTCGCGGGCGGCGGGCAGGGCGCGCCGCCACGCGCCGTCCTCGTCGGCGAGCGTCGTGGCCGGATATCCGGGGACGGCCGCGGCGCGCGGCGCGGACACCACCGCCAGCTCCGCCTCCGGCGCCGCACAGGTCACCGCCACGGTGAGCGCGCAGAGCAGCGGTTCGGCGGCGTGCCGCGCGACGGCGCGGGCGAGGACCGGGTCGTCCTCGACGGCGAGCCGCCCGACCGCCCGCCGGATGCGGCGTCCGGCGAGGTCGAGCGCGTGTGCGTCGGCGACGTCGGGCAGCTTGACCAGGCGGCGCAGCGTCTTCGGCAGCGGCGGGTCGTCCAGCAGGAGCGGGAGCCGGTCGAAGCGCTCGCGCAGCGCCGGGTCGAGGGCGTCGAGCGCCTCGGCGAGCGGGCGGCGGCCGGTCGCCGTCCACAGCGCGGCGAGGTCGGCCGCGCCGGTGTCCAGCGCCCGCCTGACCGCGCCCGCGAGCTGCGCCGCGCCGAGCCTGCGCAGCCGGACGAGCGCCGTGTCCGCCGGGGTCGCGGCGACGGCGGCGAACACGGCGAGGGCGCCGGGGCCCGGCCAGGCGTCCCGCGCGAGCGGCCCGAGCGCCGGGCCGACCTCCTCGACCAGCCGGGGCGCGCCGCGCCGTCGCGCCGGACGGACCGGCGGCGGCTCGTCCGCGACCTCGGCCGGGACGTCCGGGGCGGGCCCGGGGACCGTGGCGACCCAGGCGCGGAAGCGGCGCTCAAGCTCCGCGTCCGGCTCGTCGTTGAACCGCGCCGCGATTTCGCCGACCCGCCAGCCCCGCGACCCGGGACGCAGCGGGCACAGCTCGGCGTTCGCGACCAGCGCGCCGCGCAGGTCGTACAGTCCGACGAGCCCGGTGCGCCCCTTCCGCGCGTCGTCGAGGTAGGTGGGCGAGGCGATGCAGTTGCCCATGTGGTCCGCCCATTCGGACAGGTCGCGGGCGGTGCGGGCGATCTTGACGCGGACCCCGGCGCCGGGGACGGCGGCCCCGTCCCGCTCCAGCAGCGGCGCCGGGACGGCGAACTCGCCGGTCAGCGACTCGGCGATCGCGGTGCCCGACAGCAGCGCGCCGGTGAGGTCCGGCCACGTCCGGGCGTGCCGGGGCGGGACGCCGCCGAGCGCGACGAGCTGCGCCGCCCCGGACGCGGCGAGCGTGACCGAGTCGAGCCGGGGTGCGAGCGGCTCGGCGGGCGGCGGCTCCGGGTCGTGCTCGAACCACGGCTCGCCGGTGCCGGGCGTGGGCGCCGCCCGCTCGTGCCCGTGGACCAGCGCGAGCGCGTCGACCAGGTCGACGTACCAGAGCAGGTCGCCGACCGTCTCCGCAGCGGCGGCGTCCGGTTCCGTCGCGAGCCGTTCGTAGAGGGGCGCGGTGTCCGGCTGGAGGGCGTTCGTCCACTCCGGGATGCCCGCCCAGTCGGCCGGGGAGCGCCCGTACCCGGCGACGGCGCACCAGTTTCGCAGGTCGGCCGCCGCCCACCGGCCCGGAGTCTCGGCGCGGAGGGCGACGGCGAGGCGCATCGCCTCGGCGGCGTCCGCCACGATCAGCAGGGCGAGGTCGCGGGCGCAGGCCAGCCGGGTCCGGACGTACCCGGCGAGCTTGGCGTCGCGCGGCACCCCGCCGGAGATCCTGCGGTGGAGGTCGCGCACGTAGGGGGCGGGACGCGACGGCAGCCCCGTCAGGCCCGGCACGCGGCGTCTCGCGTACCCGGCGGCCTGGTCGGTCACCAGGGGAGCGGCGGCGGCGAGCAGGTCGGCGGAGCGGGCCAGGCCGTCGTGCAGCCCGTGGTCGGCGACCGCGACGGCGGTCCGGAGCAGCGCCGTGACGCCGAGCGCGTCTTCGAGGAGGCGGTCGAGCAGGACGCTGAGGTACGGCGCGTCGGGCACCCAGCGGGCGGCGTCCGCGAGAGACGGCTCCCTCCCCCCGAGGGACATGCGCACCCGCCACAGGACGTCCTGGTCGTCGTCGTGGCGGCGGCGCGGCCGCAGGGAGTCGACGCGGTCGCGGCCGCTCTGCGTCGCGAGCCGCCGCTGCCGCCGCGCGTCCGCCTCGTGGTGTTCGAGCGCCCGGCCCCACAGGTCGACGACCAGGTCGAGGCGGCGGCGCCGGGGCACCGGCTCCAGCACCTGCCGCAGGTGCCGGGCGAGCGCGGACGGCGGCCCGCCCGCGATGACGGCGGCGTCCCCCGCGTCCAGCGCGAGGACGTGTTCGAGCTGCTCGGGGCCGAGCACGTCGCTCGCCGCCGCCGCGAGGTGCAGCGCCGCCCACCGCCCCTCGGCGGCGGCGCGCCCGGCGGCCGCGCCGACCGGCTTCGTGACGGCGGGCCCGAACAGCGCCACCAGGAACGCGCTCCGCTCGCCGAGCCGCTCCGCACCGTCCGGGCCGACGGCGCGGAGGGCGGCGAGGACGGCGTCGCGCTGGTCGCCGCGCGCCCCGTCCAGCCGCGCGGACCGGAAGCCCGCGCCGAGGTCGACGCCCGCGCCCGCCGCCACCGCTCCGCCGTCCGCGACGAGCCTGGTCAGCTCGGTGACGGCGTGCCGGACGTCGGCGTCGCCCGCGCCGTCCGGGCCGAGCGCGACGGGTTCGCCGGGACGCGCGCCGGCGCCGTCCGGCAGGCGCGCCGGACCCGCCGGGCGCGCCGCCCACGCGGCACGGCCCGACGCCACCACGCCGCCGGCGAGCCTGATCTTCACGCGCCCCATGATCCCCGGCCGGAACGGCCCCGGCCACCGGGTTTCCGCGCGGTCGGGCGGTCAGCGCAGGTTCGCGTACCCCTCGGTCACGAGCCGCTCGGCGATCTGCGCGTACGCGGCCGGGTCGGACGGCGCGCTCGTCGCGAGACCGTCCACGTAGCGGTTGAACATGCAGAACGCGGCGGCGATCAGGACGGTGTCGTGGATCTCCAGGTCCGAGGCCCCGGCGCGCCGGGCCGCGCCGACGTCCTCCGCCGCGACCTCCCGCCCGCCCCGCTGGACGGCGGCGGCGATCGCGAGCAGCGCCCGCAGCTTCGCCGGGATCGGCGCGCCGTCCGGGTCGGCGTGGACGTGCTGGACCAGCGGCATCCCGCCGGGGAGCTGCGCGGCCGCGCACGCCGAGTGCGAGGACGAGCAGAACCGGCAGCCGTTCAGCTCGGACACGTAGGCCGCGATCAGCTCGCGCTCGCCGCGCTCCAGCGGGCCGGGGCCGCGCAGCAGGGTCTCGGCCAGCGCGCCGAGCGGGCCCGCCGTCTCCGGACGGAACCTGAGCAGGGCCCGCAGGCCGGGAAGTGCGTCGTCCAGGTCGATGTGCGCCACGAATCCGCCTCCACGCGAGGTCGTCAGGGGTCTCCTCGATCCTGCGTCGGCCGCCGCCGCCCGCGCCACTTCGGAACGGTCATGCTGTGATTCGCTAGGGCGATGTACGACGTTGTCATCGCGGGCGGCGGGCACAACGGGCTCGTCGCCGCCGCCTACCTCGCCCGCGCAGGACGGCGGGTGCTGGTGCTGGAGCGCCTCGACCACTGCGGCGGCCTCGCCGTCTCCGCCCGCGTGTTCCCCGGCGTGGACGCGCGCCTCTCCCGCTATTCGTACCTGGTGAGCCTGCTGCCGTCGCGGATCGTCCGGGACCTCGGGCTGCGGATCGAGCTGCGGCGCCGCCGGTACGCCTCCTACACGCCGGTCGACGACGGCGGTCTGCTGGTCGACGACGCCGATCCCGCGCGGACGGACGCATCCCTCGCCGCCGACGCGGACGCCTGGCGCCGCTTCTACGCCATGACCGGGCACGTCGCCCGCCGGGTGGCGCCCACGTTGCTGGAGCCGCTGCGCGACCGCGCCGGGCTCCGCCGGATCGTGGACGACGCCGAAGCGTGGCGCGACCTGTTCGAGCGCCCCGTCGGCGACGTCGTGGACGAGCGGTTCAGCGCCGACGCCGTCCGGGGCGCCGTGCTCACCGACGCGCTGATCGGCACCTTCGCCGACCCGTCCGACCCGTCGCTGCTCGCGAACCGCTGCCTCCTCTACCACGTCGTCGGCGACGGGACCGGCGACTGGAACGTGCCGGTCGGCGGGATGGGCGCGGTCACCGACGCGCTCGCGGACGCGGCCCGCGGCGCCGGGGCCGAGCTCCGGACGGGCATGGAGGTCCTGCACGCCGACCCGTCCGGGGAGGTCACGTTCCGGGACGGCGACGGCGAGGAGCACGCCGTCTCGGCGCGGCACGTCCTGCTCAACCTGCCGGGCGAGTCCCGGGCCGAGGGGTCGCAGCTCAAGGTCAACATGGTGCTGGCGCGGCTGCCGAGGCTGCGCGACCCGTCCGTCCGGCCGGAGGAGGCGTTCGCCGGGACGTTCCACATCAACGAGTCCCGCTCCCAGCTCGACGCCGCCTACCGGGAGGCCGCCGCCGGGCGGATCCCCGCGACGCCGCCCGCCGAGGTGTACTGCCACTCGCTGACGGACCCGTCCATCCTCGGGCCGGAGCTGCGGGCGGCCGGGGCGCACACGCTGACGCTGTTCGGCCTGCACATGCCCGCGCGGCTGTTCCGCGCCGACCCCGAGGGCGCGCGGGCGGCGGCGCTGCGCGCGACGCTCGCGTCGTTCGGGTCCGTCCTCGCCGAGCCGATCGAGGACTGCCTGCTGCGCGCCCCCGACGGCACTCCGTGCCTGGAGGCCAAGACGCCCGTCGACCTGGAGGACGAGCTCGGCCTGCCCGGCGGGCACATCTTCCACCGCGACCTGTCGTGGCCGTTCGCCGAGGACCCCGCCGACCAAGGACGCTGGGGCGTCGAGACCGAGCATCCCAGGCTGCTGCTGTGCGGGGCGGGCGCGCGGCGCGGCGGCGGGGTCAGCGGCATCCCCGGCCACAACGCGGCCCGCGCGATCCTCGGTTAGGGGCGGCCGCAGGCGCGGTGCAAGGCGGCGGCCAGCGCGTCCGGGGCGAAGGACGGCAGCACGGCGGCGAGGTGCCCGTCCGGGCGGACGACGTGAACGGAGTCGGTCCCGGCGCGCAGGGCGGTCCGCAGCACGCCTTCGGCGTCGATGTCGTCCAGCGAGTGGATCTCGTGCGGGACGTCGGTCACCGGCCGGTCCGCGTGCCGCCGCGCCGTCAGGACGACGAAGCTCGTCCCGAACAGGCGGCGCAGCCGCGTCGGCGCGCCGGACACGACGCACGGGCCGTCCGGGCAGATCACCCCCGGCACCGGCGGGCGGACCGCGCCCGCCTCGCGCGGGAACCCCTCCCCCGGGCCGGACGGCGTGGTCAGCGGCGAATCCAGGTACCAGTACGGCTCGGCGAGCCGTCCCGAGTCGATGATCGTGCGGGGGTCGGGGTGCGTCCGCGCGAGTTCGAGCGCGGCCAGGCGGCGGTCCCGCTGCTCGGACGTCTGCGGGACGAGGAACTCCATCGTCGCCGTCGTCACCCGCAGGTTCTCCTCCGCCGCCGCCCGCCGCTCGGCGTCGTAGGACGCGAGCAGCTCCTCCGGTGCCCACCCGCGCCGCACGTAGGCGAGCTTCCAGGCGAGGTTCTCCGCGTCCTGCACGCCGGAGTTGAGCCCGCGGGCGCCGAACGGCGCGTACAGGTGGGCGGCGTCCCCGGCGAGGAACGCCCGCCCGGATCCGAACGCGTCCGCGCACCGCTCGGAGAACCGGTACACGCTCGCCCACACGATCTCGTACGGGACGTCCCCCACGATCTTCCTGATCCGCGCGTCCAGCGCCCCGGACGCGCGCTCGGCCGCGAAGTCGTGGCCGGCCGGGACCTGCCAGTCGATGCGCCACGTCCCGTCCGGGCACTGGTGGACGAGGACCTGCCGCCCCGGATTCCACTCCGGATCGAAGAAGAACCGCCGCTCGCTCGGGAACGGCAGGTCGGCGCGGATGTCGCAGATCAGGAACCGGTCGTCGAACGTCCGGCCGGGGAACCCGATGCCGAGCAGCCGCCGGACCGCGCTGTGCCCGCCGTCCGCGCCGACCACGTGGCTGCCCCGGACGGCGCTGGCGCCGCCCGCCTCCACCTCGACGCCGCGCCCGTCCTGCCGGAGCCCGCCGACCGTCCGCCCGTACCGGACGTCGACCAGCGGCTCCGCGTCGGCGAGGGCCCGCAGCCACCCCTCCACCTCCGCCTGCGAGACGTTGATCCACGGCGGGACCTCACTGCGCCCCGGATCCGGGAAGGTGACCGCGAACAGCTCCTCGCCGCGGTGGTAGGTGCGGCCGGTCGTCCACGTCACGCCGCGGGCGATCATCGGCTCGGCGCAGCCGACCCGGTCCAGCACGTCGAGGACGTCCCGCTGGAAGCAGATCGCCTTGGACCCGGACGGGTCGCGCCGCTCCGCCGCCTCCAGCACCGTGCTCGGCACCCCGTGCCGCGCCAGCAGCAGGGCGGTGACCAGGCCGACCGGGCCCGCGCCGACGACCACGACCGGGAGATCCGTGGCGGAGGTCACGGCCGCGACGGGTCGCCGCCGTCCGTCCGGGCGCGTTCGACGGCCTCCTCGATCGTCTGGTCCGCGACCCGCCGGTCCTGCCAGCCGCGCACGTCGGTGTCCTTGCCGGGCTCCAGGCTCTTGTAGATGTCGAAGAAGTGGGCGATCTCGTCGAGCACGTGCTCGTGGACGTCCCCCAGGTCGCGGATGTCGTCGTAGCGCACGTCCCGCGACGGCACGGTCAGCACCTTCGCGTCCGGGCCGCCCTCGTCGTGCATCCAGAACACCCCGACGCTGCGGACCGTCACCTCGCAGCCCGGGAACGTCGGCTCCTCCAGCAGCACCAGCGCGTCCAGCGGGTCGCCGTCCTCGGCGAGCGTGCCGGGGACGTAGCCGTAGTCGGCCGGGTACTGCGTGGAGGTGAACAGCATCCGGTCGAGCCGGATGCGGCCGAGCCGGTGGTCCATCTCGTATTTGTTCCGCGATCCCCGGGGGATCTCGACGATCATCTCGATCTCCATGTATGCCTCCCCGGTCAAGGATCTACCCAGGGGGCTAGGGAGATACGAGTTCCTCGGAGAGGGTCCAGAGCCGCTCGGCGCGTGCGGGGTCCCGGGCGTACGGGAGGTAGTGGCCCGCGGGCGGGTCGCCGCCCCTCGTCCAGGAGGTGGCGACGGCGCAGTCTTCGAGGTACTGGCCGCCGACCCCCTCCAGTTCCGGCGCGACCGCCGCCCACACCGAGGTCGCCGCGCCCTGCTCCGGCGTCTTCCACCCGGCCGGCGCGGCGGGGGTGCCGTCCTCCCCCGCCCAGCCCATCGCGCGCAGGTCGGCGGGCGAGATGTGGCGTTGCAGCCCGGTCATGATCGCGCCCGGCATGACCGCGTTGACGGTGATGCCCGCGCCGAACTCCCGGGCGTCCAGCGCGACGGCGAACAGCGCGTTCGCGGTCTTCGACCGGCCGTACGCCTCCCACGGGTCGTACGGCGCGCGGCGGTAGTTCGGGTCGTCGAGGTCGACGTCGCCGCGCCGGTGCGCCCGCGACGACAGCACGACCACCCGCGCGTCGCCCGCCGCGCGCAGCGCCGGGAGCAGGCCGGTGGTGAACGCGAAGTGCCCGAGGTGGTTGATCCCGAACTGCGACTCGAAACCGTCCTCGGTGCGGGTCAGCGGCGGGGCCATCACCCCCGCGTTGTCGACCAGGATGTCCAGCGGCCTGCCGGTGGCGACGTGCGCCTCCGACCACGCGCGGACGGACGCCAGCGAGCCGAGGTCGAGCCGCCGGAAGACGACCAGGTCGTTGCCCGTGTCCTTGCGGAGCCGCGCCGCCGCCTCCTCGCCGCTCGCCGGGTTCCGTCCGGCGAGGACGACCCGCGCGCCCGCCCCCGCCAGCGCCCGCGCCGTCTCCAGCCCGATCCCGGACGCGCCGCCCGTGACGATCGCCTCCCTGCCCGTCAGGTCGTGCCCGGCCGCCACCTCCGCCGCGGTGGAGGTCCGGTCGAACGTTCTCTGTCCACGGTGTCCCATGGGACCCAGGCTGCACCGCCCACCGGATCCGCGTGAGACCGCCGCGTTCCTGGCAGTGACACGGTCACCCACGCCGCCGGTCGCGCTGGGATAATCGCCCGATGGTCTCGTCGAACGCGCTGGGCGACTTCCTGCGGGCCCGGCGCGCCCGCGTGCAGCCGTCCGACGCGGGCCTCCCGGCGGGCACCGGGCTGCGCCGCACCCCCGGCCTGCGCCGCGAGGAGCTGGCCGCGCTGTCCGGGGTCAGCATCGACTACTACATCCGGCTCGAACAGGGCAAGGAGCTGAACCCGAGCGCCTCGGTGCTGGACGCGCTCGCCACCGCCCTGCGGCTCGGCGGCGACGAGCACGCGCACCTGTACGCGCTGGCCAACCACGCCGCGCGGCGCACGTCGCAGGCGCGCCACACCGCCGACCGGACTGTCCCGTCCGGCACTCGGCTGCTGCTGGAGAACCTCCGCCCGTGCCCGGCGTACCTGCTCAGCCCGATCGGCGACATCCTCGCCGCCAACCCCGAGGGGGTCGCCCTCTACGCCGGGCTGGACGGCTGGCCCGAGGAGCGGCGCAACACCGTCCGGTACGTGTTCCTGCACCCGGCGGCGCTGACCCTGCTCGCCGACTGGGACGCCTCCGCCCTCGGCTGCGTCGCGAACCTGCGCGGCGTCCTCGCCGACGACCCCCGCTCCCCCGGCCTCGCCGACCTCGTCGCCGAGCTGACCGCCGGGAGCGCCGAGTTCGCCGGGCTGTGGGGCCGCTACGACGTACGGCGCCGGCGGAGCGCCCGCAAGACGTTCCGCCACCCCGTCGTCGGCGAGCTGACCCTGGGATACGAGGTGCTGCGCCTCTCCGAGCCGGGCCGCCGCGTCACCGTCTACCAGGCCGCGCCCGGCAGCCGCGACCACGAGCGGCTGACCCGCCTGGCACGCGAGCCGTGACGGGGTCAGTGGGCGGCGGCGTTCCAGTCGGGACCGGCGCCCACGGCGACCTCAAGCCCGACCGACAGCGGATACGCGGTCGTCATCCGAGCGTGGACGATCTTCTCGACCGCCCCGCGCTCTCCGGGCGCGACCTCCAGCACGATCTCGTCGTGGACCTGGAGGAGCAGCCTGCTGCGCAGCCCGGCCTCCGTCAGTGCCTCGTCCACCCGCAGCATCGCGATCTTGACGATGTCGGCGGCCGAGCCCTGGACCGGGGCGTTCAGCGCCATCCGCTCGGCGGTCTCGCGGCGCTGCCGGTTGTCGCTGGTCAGGTGGGGCAGGTAGCGGCGGCGGCCGAGGATCGTCCGGGTGTAGCCGGTGACGCGGGCCTCGGCCACGACGTGGTCGAGGTAGTCGCGGACGCCGCCGAGCCGCGCGAAGTAGGCGTCCATCAGCGGGCGCGCCTCCGCCACCGCGATGCCGAGCTGCTTCGCGAGGCCGAAGGCGGACAGGCCGTAGGCCAGCCCGTACGACATCGCCTTGATCTTGCGGCGCTGGTCGCCGGTGACGGCGTCCGGCGCGACGCGGAACACCTGCGCGGCCATCGTGGTGTGCAGGTCCTCCCCGGACTCGAACGCGGCGACGAGGGTCGGGTCCTCGGAGAGGTGGGCCATGACGCGCAGTTCGAGCTGCCCGTAGTCGGCGGTCAGCAGCGCCGCGTAGCCGTCGCCGGGCAGGAATGCGCGGCGGATGCGCCGGCCCTCCTCCGTCCGGACGGGGATGACCTGCAGGTTCGGCTCGATGGACGACAGCCGCCCGGTCGCCGCGACGGTCTGCTGGAACGTGCTGTGCACGCGGCCGTCCGCGCCGATCTCGCGGATCAGCCCGGCGACGGTGGCGCGCAGCCGCGCCTGGTCGCGGTGCCGGAGCAGGACCTCCGGCAGACCGCTGTCGGTCTGGGTGGCGAGCCAGGTCAGCGAGTCCACGTCCGTCGAGTACCCGGACTTGATCTTCTTCGTCCTGGGCAGGCCCAGCTCGCCGAACAGCACCTCCTGGAGCTGCTTGGTCGAGCCGGGGTTGAAGCGGCGGCCCGCGATGTCGGCGGCCTCGTCGGCGGCGCGCTCCATCGCGTCCGCGAAGTGCTTCTCCAGCTCGTCGAGCATTCCCGCGTCGACGTGGACGCCCGCGCGCTCGGCCCGGGCGAGCAGACCGGACAGCGGCAGCTCGACGTCGCGGAGCACCGCGTCCATGCCGGTGGACGCGAGGTCGGCGGCGAACACGCCCGCCAGGTCGAGCACGGCCCGCGCGCTGCCCATCAACCCGGCCGCGCCCTCTGCTGAGGGACGCCGCCCGAGGTGCCGCCCGGCGAGATCGGCGAGGCCGTAGGCGGCGAGGCCCGGCAGCAGCAGGTAGGCGGCCATCGCGGTGTCCGAGGCGACGCCGTCGAGGTGCCAGCCGCGCTCGCCGAACACGCGCAGCAGCGACTTCAGGTCGTGCACGGCCTTCGGACGGCCGGGATCGGCCAGCCACTCGGCGAAGGCGCGCTCGTCGCCCTCGGTCAGCCGGGACGGCTCGAACGACGCGGCGTACCCGTCGCCCGTGGCCAGCGCGACGCGCGCGACGTCGCCCTCGCCGCGCGCCCACGTCCAGTCGGCGGCGAGGCCGACCGTGCCGGTGGCGCGGTCGCCCAGCCAGGCGGCCAGTTCGTCGGGCTCCAGTTCGGTGCCGTGGATCGTCTCCCGCGGCTCCGCCGTGTCCTCTTGTGGACGGCCGCCGCCCGGGTCGGCCGCGAACAGCCGCTGCCGGAGGCTCGCGTTGCGGAACTCCAGCTCGTCGAGCAGGGCGGTGAAGGCGGCCAGGTCGTAGGGGCGGCGGCGCAGGTCGTCCAGGCCGAGGGGCAGGTCGAGGTCGCGGACGAGCTCCGTCAGCCGCCGGTTCAGCCGCACCGTGTCGGCCGCCGCGCGCAGCTTCTCGCCCGCCTTGCCCTTCACCTCGTCGGCGCGGTCGAGCAGCACGTCGAGGGAACCGAACTCGCGGACCCATTTCGCGGCCGTCTTCTCCCCGATGCCCGGGATGCTGGGCAGGTTGTCGGACGGGTCGCCGCGCAGGGCGGCGAAGTCCGGATACTGGGCCGGGGTCAGGCCGTATTTCTCCCGCACCGCCTCGGGCGTGTAGCGGATCATCTCCGACGCCGTCCGGTAGAAGTACAGGACGGTCACGTGGTCGCCGACGAGCTGGAGCGCGTCCCGGTCGCCGGTGACGATCAGCACGCTCATGCCCGCCGCCTCGGCCCGCACGGTCAGCGACGCGATGACGTCGTCGGCCTCGTAGCCGGGCGCGCGCAGCACCGGCAGGCTCATCGCGGCGAGGAACCGGTCGAGGACCCCGAGCTGGCTGCCGAACTCCTCGGGCGAGCGGGCACGCCCGGCCTTGTACTCGGGGAACGCCTCGGTGCGGAACGTCCGGCGGGACACGTCGAACGCGACCGCCGCGTGCGTCGGACGCTCGTCGCGCAGCGCGTTGGCCAGCATGTTCGCGAACCCGTACACGACGTTGGTGGGCTGCCCGGCCGTCGTGCTGAAGTTCTCGACGGGCAGCGCGTAGAACGCCCGGTAGGCCAGCGAGTGGCCGTCGAGGAGCAGCAGGCGGGGCCGGTCGGTCATGTGACCCATCCTCGCACCCGGGAACGACATTCCAGCCAGCCGGAAACCCGCCCGGAACAGGGCATGAAACGACCGGACGAGATGTTGGGGGCAGACATGACGAAGATCGGACTAGGACGTCTCGGAATCTGGCGGCCCTGGAGCCTGCTCGACCCCGCCCTGGCCAAGGACGTGGAGGACTACGGCTACGGCGCGATCTGGGTCGGCGGCTCCCCGAGCGGGGACCTCGACGTCGTCGAGCGCCTGCTCGCGGCGACCGACCGCATCGTGGTGGCGACCGGGATCGTGAACATGTGGAGCACGCCCGCCGAGGAGGTCGCGCCCTCCTACCACCGGCTCGCGGACGCCTACGGGGAGCGGTTCCTGCTCGGCGTCGGCATCGGCCACCGCGAACGGACGCGGGAGTACCACAGCCCGTACGAGACGATCGTCCGGTATCTCGACGCGCTGGACGCGGCGGACGTCCCGGCCGGCGGGCGCGTCCTCGCCGCCCTCGGCCCGAAGGCGCTGGAACTGTCGCGGGACCGGGCGGCGGGCGCGCACCCGTACCTGACGACGCCCGACCACACCCGCGTGGCGCGGGAGACCCTCGGCGACGGCCCGGTCCTCGCGCCCGAGCAGAAGGTCGTGCTCGACACCGACCCCGCCCGCGCCCGCGCGGTCGGCCGGGAAGGACTCGCCCGCTACCTGGGCCTGCGGAACTACGTCAACAACTTCAAGCGGTTCGGCCTCACCGACGCCGACGTGGCGGACGGCGGCAGCGACCGCCTCGTGGACGCCCTCGTCGCGCACGGCGACGCGGCCGCGATCGCCGCGCGGCTGTCCGCGCACCTGGACGCGGGCGCCGACACCGTGGCCGTCCAGGTGCTGACCGAGGAGGGCGGGGACCCGCGTCCCGCGCTGCGCGCGATCGCCGAAGAGCTCACCCCCTGAACACCGGCCCCTGAACACGCGAGAGGGACGCGCCCGGGTGCGGGCGCGTCCCTCAGCGGACTCGCGTCAGCGGGTCTTGTAGCTGCCCATCTGGTCCAGCGGCCGCTTGTAGGACGGCGACGGCCGGTTGGCCAGCGCGTTCTTCTTGGCCAGCTCGTTGCCGTTCACGGTCAGCGTGCTGTAGGCGAACAACTGGGTGACCGACGCGGTGGCGCCGATCATCTGCTCGAAGCCCTTGAGGTTCACGTTGTCGTACCGGTCGCACGCCAGGTGGTAGCACGGGTCGTACTGGACGCCCGCCGTACCGCCGTACCGCTTGACCTGCTCCGCGGTCTTGATCCCCTCGGCGCCGGTGGCGATCCCGCCCGCCGGGATGCCCGCGCTGATGAAGGCGTTGTAGTCCGAGCGCCCGTCGAACGCCGTCGGGTCGGTGGGCAGCTTGCGCGACGCGAAGTGGTCGTTGAACGCCTTCTCGATCGCGCCGGACCCGACCGGGCCCGGGACGTTGTTCTTGCCCTCGCTGTTGTCGCCGTCGTAGACGAAGTTGACGTAGTTCGGCGACGCGAGCATGTCGAAGTCGAGCATCAGCGCGATCTTGTCGCGGTCCGCCTGCGGGAGGACGTCGACGTAGTGCTGGGAGCCGAGCAGGCCCTCCTCCTCGGCGCCCCAGAAGGCGAACCGCACCTTGTTGCGCAGCGCGGGGCCGAGCTTGTCGATCTGCTTGGCCATCTCCAGGAGCGTGGCGGTGCCGGAGCCGTCGTCGTTGATGCCCGGCCCCTCGGCGACGCTGTCGTTGTGCGCGCCCACGACGACGACGTTGTCGGCGCGTCCGCGCTTGGTGTCGGCGAGGACGTTCGCCGCCGTCCGCTTCTGGTTCAGCGTGTCGGTCTTGACCCGCAGCGTGACGCCGCCGTTCTGGGCCTGCTGGACGAGCGCCTTGCCGACCGCGTTCGTCGGCCCGACGACCGGCAGGTTGTACGGCTTGGTCAGCGTGCCCGCGACCGGGCCCGGCTGGTCGGGGAGCTGGTAGATCACGACGGCGGCGGCGCCCGCGGCGATCGCGTTGTCGGTCTTGACGGAGAAGAAGCAGCCGCCGCGCTGGATCAGCGCGATGTGGCCCTTCGGGAAGCCGGCGAAGTCGTCGGCCTCGCATCCGCTGCCGGCGCCGGTCGCGGACGGGTCGACCGGGGTGGCGGCGGCGGTGACGTCCCCGGACCCGGAGTACTGCAGCGTCTGGAAGTCGCTGTCGGGCTGGAACGTCTTCTGCTCGGGCGCCGTCTCGGCGAACGTGGGCGCGGACCGTTCCTGCCAGTAGTCGAACTCGAACCGCTGCACGGTCGGGGTGTACCCGGCCCGCTTGAGCTGGTCCGCGATGTACTTCAGGGTGATCTCGTTGCCCGGGAGTCCGGCGGCGCGGTTGCCGCCGTTCGCGTCCGCGATCTTCTGCAGGTTGAGCTGGTGATGGCGGACGTTCTTCAACGTGACCAGGTTGGCCAACGAGGGACGGCTCGGCGCCGCCTGGGCCGGGGCCGCCGCCAGGGTGCTGGCGGCGAGCGACAGCCCCAGGAGCGTTGCTAGCGCGGCTCTGCGCATGACACGGTCTCCGAAAGTGGGGGATGATCTTGCGCCCGAAGCTTTGCATGCGACATTTCGCACAACAAGCGATGCGCAGTACATATCGCGGCCAACATCGGCCTTCGCCGATTCGGAGCGTGAGCGACCGATCGCGACCAGCACCCTGACAGACGGTGAACTGTCCAAAACCGGTAGCGCCTATGGCTTTCGGCACGTCAGCGTCTATAGGCTCCGTGAGCTTCGGTGAATGGCGGGTTAATCCATTGGGAGTTCCAGTGACGAAGTCGGAGGCCACCGGCGGGACGCACGGGCGGCCGCGTACCCACCCGATCTGGCGAAGGATCGCGCTTCTCCTCGCGGTGCCGCTCACGGCACTGCTCGTGCAGTGGGGCATCCCGGCCGTGGTCACGCTGTCGAACGCGCTCCAGCGCTACGACTACTCCACCGTGTACAACGAGGTCGGCGTGCCCGCGACCACGGTGACGGAGGCACTCCAGGACGAGCGGACCGCCGCCGTCCGCCTCCTCAACGACAGCTGGAAGCCGGACAAGCAGCGCTACGACGAACAGGTCGTGGACACGGACGCGGCGGTCGCCGCGTTCCGCAAGCGCGCCCTGTCGGGGAAGACCCGGGGCGCGATGGACGGCTCCACCGCGACCCGCGTGCGCAGGCTCAGCGACGCCTACGACGAGCTCGTGACGCTGCGGGCCAGGGTGGCCACCGGCGCCACCACGACGATCGGCGCCATCAACGGCTACAGCAAGATCGCGGACAACACGATCCGGCTGCTGACCACGCTCGTGAGCGTCGACGACGTCACGACGTACCAGCACACGAACGCGCTGCTGCACAACTACTGGGCCCGCGAGCTCATGCTGCGCGAGGACGCGCTCCTGTCCACCGTCCGCGCCGGGCCGATGAACGCGACGAACCGCACGGCCTTCGCGTCCTACGCCGAGGGGCGCCGCCAGTTCTTCGAGCTCGGCCGGACCGAGGCCGAGGGCACCATAGAGAAAATCATGTACGATCTGGCGAACTCATCGGCCTTCACCACGTATACGACGCTGGAGAACTCCGTCGTGAACAACGGTCTGGCGCCCGACCCGAGGGAGTGGCGGTCCGCGATCTCGGCGCTCTCCCCCGTCTGGTTCGACGCGGCCGCCCAGGCCCAGACCGTGGTGAACAACGACGACGTCAAGCCGGCCGGGCGGCGGATCATGCTCGGCTTCTACCTGATCGGCGTCATCGGCCTCGTCAGCCTCATCGTCTCGGTCGCGCTGTCGCTGCTGTTCGCGCGGCGGCTCACCGCCGAGCTTCGGGCGCTGCAGGAGTCGGCGCAGCGGCTCGCGAACGAGCGCCTCCCGCGCGTCGTCGCGAAGCTGAGACGCGGTGAGACGGTCGACGTGGAGGCGGAGTCTCCACCGCCCGCGACCGGGCGGACGCGGGAGATCGTCAGCGTCAGCGAGGCGTTCGGGACCGTCCAGCGGACGGCGGTCGGCACCGCGGTCGGCGAGGCCGAGCTGCGCGCCAGCATCAACCGCGTGTTCATCAACCTGTCGTGGCGCAGCCAGTCGCTGCTGCACCGGCAGCTCCGGCTGCTCGACCAGATGGAGCGCCGCGCGGCGGGCCCGGACGAGCTGGACGACCTGTTCCGCCTCGACCACCTCACCACCCGCATGCGCCGGCACGCCGAGGGCCTCGTGATCCTCGCCGGGTCGCCGACCGTCCGCGCCTGGGACCACCCGGTCGCCGCCGAGGACGTCGTCCGCGCCGCCGTCGCCGAGATCGAGGACTACACGCGGGTCGAGGTCACGGGCGCGTCGTCGGTCGCGGTCAGCGGGGACGTCGTCGCCGACGTCATCCACCTGCTCGCCGAGCTCATCGAGAACGCGGCCGTGTTCTCGCCGCCCGCCACCGAGGTCACCGTCAAGGTCGAGACGGTCGCCAACGGGCTCGCGGTCGAGATCGTCGACCGCGGCATCGGCCTGCACCCCGACGAGCTGGACGAGCTCAACACCCGGCTCACCAGCGCCGCCGAGTTCGACCTGGTCGACACCGAGCGGCTCGGGCTGTTCGTCGTCGCGCGGCTGGCCGCCCGGCACCGCATCAAGGTCTCGCTGCAGGCGTCCGCGTACGGCGGCACGACCGCGATCGTGCTCGTCCCGCACGCGCTCGTCACGATCGACGACGACCTCGCGCGCGGCGGCCCGGCGCCCGGCACCGCCCGCACGCTGGTGGCCGCCTTCGCCGGCGGCGGCACCGCGCCGACCGGCCGGCAGCGGCTCGGACGGCCGTCCCGTCCGGCGCTTCCGGGCGGGGCCGCGCCGCCCCAGGCCGAGCCGCCGGACGACCTGCCGGGCGACATGCCGCCCGGCGAGCCGCCGATGGCCGTGCCCGCGTCCGGCTCGCCCTACGAGCCGCCCGCCTCGCCGTACGACACGCCGACGTCCCCGTACGACACACCTCCGTCGCCGTACGAACCACCGGTGTCGTCGCACGAACCACCGCTGTCCCCTTACGACACGCCCGCCTCGCCGTACGAGCCGCCGACGTCCCCGTACGACCCGCCCGCGTCGCCCTACGAGGCGCCCGCGTCGCCGTACTTCACGCCGGAGGGCCCGCGCGACGCGCCCGGAGGGCAGGGCGGCCGCATCCCGGCCGCCGAGGTCCCCGGGCAGATCATCGAGGCGGAGGTCGAGTCCAGCGAGGTCACCGGGCGGCTGCCGCGGCGCGTCCGGCAGAAGAACCTGGCACCGCAACTGCGCAGGGGCTCGGGGTCCCGGCGCGCCGACCGGCAGAAGCCGGCCGCGCCCGCGCGGCCCCCGGGCCGCGGCCCGGCCGACGACGACTTCGAGGAGCCGGTCCCCGAGCTCAGCCGCGACCTGATGTCCTCACTACAGTCGGGCTGGCTGCGCGGCAGGGGCGACGATGACGAACCGGACGATCCCGGTCAACTCGATGAATGGGGTGAACGATGACCCAGCAGGCCCACCACGCCACCGGCGAGCTCGACTGGCTGCTCGACGATCTGGTTCAGCGGGTCGGGGAGGTCCACCAGGCCGTCCTGCTCTCCCGGGACGGACTGGTCATGGGCGCCTCGGGCGGTGTCACCCGCAAGGACGCCGAGTTCCTCGCGGCACTGTCCTCGGGGTTCCACAGCCTCGCCAACGGCGCCCGCGAGCACTTCCAGGCCCGCCAGGTGCGGCAGACCGTCGTCGAGCTCGACGGCCTGCTGTTCTTCGTCATGCCCGCGGGCAACGGGAGCTGCCTCGCGGTGCTGAGCGACGCGGGCGGCAACGCCGGGCTCGTCGCCTACGAGACGACCATGCTGATCAAGCGGGTGCGGCGGACGCTCGCGGCCTCCCCGCGCGGCGCCGCCGAGCCGCAGGACCCGCAGTTGCGCTCGGGCGCCTCGGGCTGAGCCGGCCGTGGAGACTCCGCGAGAACGCTGGGTCGGCCGGGACGCGGGCCCGGTCGTGCGGCCGTACGCGGTGACCCGGGGGCGGACCCGCCCCCAGGGCATCGTCATAGACCTGGTCACGCTCCTCGTCGCCACGGGCCGAACCCCGGGCGAGAAGGTGTGGCTGTCCCGCGAGCAGCGCGTGCTGCTGGAGCTGTGCCGACGGCCGTCCACCCCGGCCGACCTCGCCTCGGAGATCGACCTGCCGTTCCGGGTCGTGCAGATCCTCCTGGAGGACCTGTACCAGTACGGCCTGGTGGAGGAGACCAATCCCCAGGCCGAGCAGTCCGACCGCCCCGACCCACGCATCCTGATGAGAGTGCTCGATGAACTTCGCCGGCTCTAACGTCTCTCTGCCGGGCGACGCCGCGCTCGCGCCCCGCGGGGGCGAGGACGTCCCGCTGCACACGCTGAAGATCCTCGTCGCCGGCGGCTTCGGCGTCGGCAAGACCACCCTCGTCGGCGCGGTGAGCGAGATCCGCCCGCTGCGCACCGAGGAGGACCTCACCGACAAGTCCGTCGGCGTGGACGACCTCGGCGGCGTCGAGGCCAAGCGGACCACGACCGTCGCGATGGACTTCGGCCGCCTCACGTTCTCCGGCGGCGTCCGGCTCTACCTGTTCGGGACGCCCGGCCAGGAGCGGTTCTGGTTCATGTGGGACCAGATCGCCTACGGCGCGGTCGGCGCGATCGTCCTCGTCGACACCCGGCGGCTCAGCACGAGCTTCGCCTCCATCGACTTCTTCGAGCAGCGGGAGATCCCGTTCGTCATCGCGGCGAACGTGTTCGACGGCGCCCGCCGCTACCGCGAGGAGGACATCAGGGAGGCCCTCGACCTCGAGCTGGACGTGCCGGTCGTGCTGTGCGACGTCCGGCAGCGGGACATGGCGAAGGGCATCCTCGTCACGCTGGTCGAGCACGCCCTCCAGTCGTCACGGCGCTGATCGTCACGGCGCTGATCGTCACGGCGCTGATCGTCCGGCGCTGATCGTCACGGTGCCGGGCCCGGCGGTCCGGAAGCGGTCATCCGCGCGACGATCAGCGACGCGAGCGCGGCGTAGGCGGCGGAGTCGTCCAGACCCGTGTCCGCCGCGATCTCGCCGCGGTGGACGGCCTCCATGACCTGTCCCGCGACGGCGCCGACGAACGCCGCGTCGGCGGCGGCGCCCGCGCCGTCCGGGAACGCCTCGCGGACGAGGCCGCGCACGCGCCGCACCGCGTAGCGCGTGTTGCGCTTGTAGATCTCGCGGGCGGGTGCGAACGCGTCCAGGTCGGCGAAGAAGGCGGGCGACGCCGGAGCCAGCTCGGCGGAGATCGCGCGCAGGTACGCGCCGACGCGCTCGCGCGGGTCGGCGCTCGCGTCCAGGACGGCCTCCACCCGCTCGGTCGCGCGCCGGAAGAACGCCCGGACGACCGCCACGATGATCTGCTCGCGGCTGGCGGCGACCGCGTACAGGGTGCTCTTCGAGCAGCGCAGGACGGCCGCCAGCTCGGCGACGCTGAGGCTCGCGAAGCCGCGGTCGAGGAACACCTCCATGAGCCGGTCGATGAGGTCGTCGCGCCGCCGCGAGGCCCGGGTCGCCCGCTCGTCCACCGAGGTCATGCCGAGGACGGTACCAAAACGGGTTCGCCGGTACCGGCCTTGGTACTGTGAGGGTGCCGAAAGGAGCCCGCCCATGCCCGTCACCCGGCAGCTGCCCACCCCCGAGTCCGCCGACCTCGTCGCGCTGACCCGCGAGATCGCGGCGAAGGAGCTGGCGCCGCGGGTCTCCGACGCCGAGCGCACCGGGACGTTCCCGCGCGACGTGTTCGCGACGCTGGGCCGCGCCGGGCTGCTCACGCTCCCCTACCCGGAGGAGTTCGGCGGCGGCGGCCAGCCGTACGAGGTCTACCTCCAGGCGCTGGAGGAGATCGGCGCGGTGTGGGCGAGCGTCGGCGTCGGCGTGAGCGTCCACTCCCTGTCCTGCTTCCCCCTCTTCTCCTACGGGACGGACGAGCAGCGCGCCCGCTGGCTCCCCGACCTGCTGTCCGGCGAGCGGCTCGGCGCGTACTGCCTGTCGGAGGCGCACGCGGGCTCCGACCCGGGCGCGATGCGGGCGCGGGCCGTCCGGGACGGCGACTCCTACGTCCTCAACGGCGCCAAGGCGTGGACGACCCACGGCGGCGAGGCCGACTTCTACACGGTCATGGCGCGCACGTCCGACGACGGGTCGCGCGGCGTCTCCTGCTTCTACGTCCCGGCGGGCACGCCGGGCCTTGAGTTCGACCGCCCCGAGGACAAGATGGGCCTGATGGGCTCGACGACCGCGACCGTCCGGTTCGTGGACGTCCGCGTCCCGGCCGACCACCTGATCGGACGCGAGGGCCAGGGCCTCCCCATCGCGCTCGCGGGCCTCGACGCCGGCCGTCTCGGCATCGCCGCCGTCGCCACCGGCCTCGCCCAGGGCGCGCTCGACACGGCCGTCGCCTACGCCAAGGAGCGCGAGGCGTTCGGCAAGCCGATCATCCAGCACCAGGGCCTCGCGTTCGTGCTCGCCGACATGGCGGCCGCGATCGAGTCGGCCCGCGCCACCTACCTCTCGGCGGCCCGCCTCAAGGACGCGGAACGCCCCTACGGCCGCGAGGCGTCCATCGCCAAACTGGTCGCCACCGACAACGCGATGAAGGTGACGACGGACGCGGTCCAGGTCCTCGGCGGCGCCGGCTACACCCGCGACTTCCCAGTAGAGCGCTACATGCGCGAGGCCAAGGTCATGCAGATCTTCGAAGGCACCAACCAGATCCAACGCCTCGTCATCGCCCGCGACCTCGCCCGCTAGAAATCGGCGGGTTCTGCACCACCGGAGGCGTTCGGCTGGGAGTCGGTGTTCTTCGTCAACGTGCCCCTCGCCGGTGCCGCCGCGCTGCTCGCCTTCGTCTTGATCGCACCGGACGCGCCGCGTGCCGGTGGCCGCTCGATGGACGTCGCGGGGGCGCTGACCTCGACGATCGGTATCACGGCCGTGGTGTTCGCCCTGGTGCAGGGACCGGAGTCCGGATGGCTGTCGCCCGCCGTGCTGGCCACCGCGCTCGCGGGCGCGGTCCTGTTCGCGGTGTTCGTCGTGGTCGAACGGCGTAGCGCCGACCCGCTGCTGCCGCTGCGCCTGTTCACCAACCGCGACCTGAGCGTGGGGACGCTCGTCACGTTCTTGTACATGGGCACCTTCGGCACCCTGCTGTACTTCCTGACCGTGTACTTCCAGGGCGTGCACGGCTACGACGCGCTGACCACCGGGCTGGCGACCGCCCGGCCGTGCACGTCTGACCGGCACAGATCCAGTGTGGTGTCCCCCGCTTCGGGGCCGAGCTGGTTGCGGCCGAAACTACGCGCAGGCCGGATGTCCCCACTTACCGTTCTCGCCTTGGGCGATCTCGTCTCCGGGTTTGATTCTTTTGCCGCAATGGCAGGTCCCAGGAAACTTGGCCTTGATACCCGATGATCCTGCCGCCTGGCGAGGCGTTGACCTGCGCCGAGGTTGAACGCTGTCGGCTTGTTGCGGGATCTCGTCAGCACTGGTTCCGCTGACGGCCTGCTGACTGGTCGCGGCGGCATTGGCCGCCCGGTCGGCGAGCGCGTTGAGGATGTCCCCGTCCTCCCGGTGTGCTGCGACGTGCACGAACGCTACTGTGCGTCCTGCCAGCAGGCCCTCGACCGCCTCGATGAGGTCCCGGTTGGCGACCGGTTTCTTGGAAGCGGTCGTCCACCCCTTGGCCTTCCAGCCGGGCAGCCACTTTGTCACGGCGTTGATCGCGTACATGGAGTCCATGCGGATCTCTAGATCAGCACCCGGGTCTGTGGCCGACAACAACTGACGCAGAGCCGCCAACTCGGCGATGTTGTTGGTCGCATCGCCGGGCGGCCCGCACGCCCACTGCGTTACACGTTCATCCGCGTCGGCGAGGACCCACCCCCAGCCGGCGGGACCAGGGTTGTCTTTGCAGGCTCCGTCGCAGGCGGCGATCAGGCGATTGGGCATGCGCCCATGCTGCCAGGCCACCCGCCGGTAGCAGAGCTGATCGCGGGAGACGATCGGGTCTGGCCGGGGCGGAGTCTCCAACTCGCCTCCCCCTGTCATTACCTTATGTAGTTGACTCATGGCTATGAGTGATCTACTGATGATGTCATCACACTCGATCACCGGGAATGAGGAACAGCCATGAGCAGGAGACCAGCCATGCCCGGAGCCGTCGTCCTAGTGGCGGTGGGCGCCGCCGCAATGGCCCTGATGCCGGCGTCCCCGGGCATAGCCGCCGCTCCCACGGCGATCGGGCATTCGCGGCGGGCACCCGCCTACACCTGCGACAGAGTCGACCGCACGGGCCCCGGTTCCGTAGCGCCCTACACCGGCTCAGGGAACTGCCAGGCATCGGGCGGCCTCCCCCAGCACGGCCCCCTCTTCGACGAGTTCGACATCCTCGACCGCCGCAGCGGCGGACAGTCGGTCCGCTGCTCCACCGGCAGCGGATTCTCCGGATACGCCGACCTCCCCGACAGCGTCGACGGAAACTACTGCAGCCCCATCAACGACTGATCCAGGCCCCGCCGACCAGCCACGAGGACCACTCGCTTTGTCGGACAAACCCTAGGTGCGTTAGGACGTCATGACGTCACCACCAGCGGCCGCAGCCGCTGGAGTCGCAGGCGCGAAGGTAGACGCTTCGTGCACCCTTGTAGGTGTACGGCTTCTTCCTTCTCCACACCATCTTTTTCTGCGTACGCCGACCGGACTCCCAGTTGATGCGATACACGACCCAGACGTGGTCGTCTCTCTTTCCCCAGAAGAAACTGCCGTTGTAGCCCCCGCGCCCATCACACCTCCACTTCTTGTCCACCCCGACATTCAGACCTCTGGGCGACCACAAATCTGTAGATGCCTTTCCGTTCCTGCACGCCATTGCTCGAATATCACGTTGTTTCGTCACGGTGGCCAAAGTGGATCCGGTCGAGGTCCCGGCCGATGCGTTGGGCGTGACCGCGAACGACGCCGCAGTCATCGCAATGGCCGCGGTGCAGAAGACGAATCGCTTGCCGATCATGCTGGTCCTTCCTTTCGAGGTCCAGATCATGATGACCTTCGGCCACCTCGAATTCTATCGTGGGAAACCCGTAACATGCTTGTCCATGACATGCAGAATTCACTCGCGCCGGGGTCGTCCGCGCCCTTGGTCGACACGTTGCGGGCAGAGCACCGCTTAAGGAGAGAGAATGATCATCTCCCAATCGTCTCCCGAACTGGCGGGCTCCCTCAGAGGACGAAGTCGGTTGGGTCGCAGTGGTATCTGCGGGACGCGGACCTGGCCGCCGCGACCCAGGCCGGGTTGCCGCCCGGGGTGCGGACGGAGATCGGTCCGGCCGTGTTAAACCAGCAGGCGAACGCGCAGCGGGTGTGGCGTCCGCCGGCCGCCGTGGACGTGAGGTACTCGACCTGGTCGTTCAGCCAGCCGACGTCCCGCGTGCCGGTCCGGCCGTAGCCGATCTCGGGGACCGCCCACGGGATGCCCTTGGAGTCGGCGAACTCCACGGCGGGCCCCCACAGGGAGTCCTGCGAGCCGACGTGGGAGTAGCCGTCGACGCCCAGGCAGTCGACGAGGTCGTCGCCCGGCCACAGGTCGGCGTAGGTCGACCCGGCGCGCGGGGACGTCCCGGACCAGGTGGTGAGGATCTGGATCGTGTGCAGGAGCGGCCGCCCCTCGTCCTTCACCTGCTGGACGAGGCGGCAGAACCGGCGGAACGCCGCGCGGTACACCGCGAGGCCGAACGAGCCGCTCCGGATCTTCCCGTCCGCCTCGTGCCAGATGCTCACGAACGCGAGGTGGTCCTTCGGGATCGACCGCAGGAACGCGACGGTCTCCTTGTCGAGGGCGCCCCGGGCCATGGCCGTGATGGACGGCTTCCCGCTCCAGCAGGACGCGCGGGCGCCGACGTCGACGCCCGCGTTGGACGCCGCCCAGCTCTCCGGCATCCCGACGGCGGCGGGCTGGTAGGAGCGCCGGATGGTGAGGGGGCCGAAATCGTCGTCCATGGCTGGGAAGTCGGAGCCGGACAGCCGGTCTCCGGCCGCGCCCCACAGGATCGCGTTCCGGCCCAGGTTCCGGCCGTCGGGTCTTGCATGCGTCATCGTTCCCCCGGCATCGGGTCGACGACCCCCACCAGGATGGTCGCCGGGACGACCCCGCATGTGCCAGGAGTGCGCGCGGTATTCGCCCAGTGAGGTCAGGGACTTGTGTCCGCTTTGGACAGCGCTGGGCGCTCTGAAGGCCGAGGCGCAGACGGTGCCGCGCGGCGCGTGTAGGGGGCGCGTCGACGGGAACTCGGACAGGGTCCGCGCGGATCGCGAGGAGGTCGTGGGATGGGCAGCCTGATCGGACGGAACCTGCTCGCCGGAGCCGAGCCCGAGGTCACCGCTGACGCCGGGTATCCCGACGCGCCGCCGCGCATGGGGTTCTTCACCGACACGTCGGTATGCATCGGCTGCAAGGCGTGCGAGGTGGCCTGCAAGGAATGGAACGCCGTCCCCGAGGACGGCCTCGAGTTCACCGGGATGTCCTACGACAACACGCAGGGCCTCGGCGCGGACACCTGGCGGCACGTCGCGTTCATCGAGCAGGACAAGCCGATCGGGCAGTCGGAGACGGGCGTCGCGCGCGGCCCGAACGGCGCCGCCGACATGCGCTGGCTGATGGCGTCCGACGTGTGCAAGCACTGCACGCACGCCGCCTGCCTGGACGTCTGCCCCACCGGCTCGCTCTTCCGCACGGAATTCGGGACGGTCGTCGTCCAGGAGGACATCTGCAACGGCTGCGGATACTGCATTCCCGCCTGTCCCTACGGTGTCATCGACCAACGCAAGGGTGACGGCCGGGCGTGGAAATGCACGCTCTGCTACGACCGGCTCGGCGCGGGCCAGGAACCCGCGTGCGCGAAGGCGTGCCCGACGGACTCCATCCAGTTCGGTCCGCTCGACGAGCTGCGCGAGCGAGCCGCGATGCGCGTCGACCAGTTGCACGACCTCGGCGTCGACGACGCCCGCCTCTACGGCCACGACCCGGACGACGGCGTCGGCGGCGACGGCGCGTTCTTCCTCCTGCTGGACGAGCCCGAGGTGTACGGGCTGCCGCCCGACCCGGTCGTCACCACGCGCGAGTTGCCGTCGATGTGGGCGCACGCGGGAGTCGCGGCGGCGACGCTGCTCGGCGGGCTCGCCGCGGTGTTCGCCGTCCACGGCCGGAGCGGAGGCGGCCGATGAGCTCGTCCGGCGTCGGCAAGGACGGCCTGCGCGGCGAGCGCCCCGGCCGGGAGGCGCAGATCGGACGGGGCGTACGGCGGCGTGGGCGGCGCGGCGAGCGGGCGATGGTCCCGGACGCCGAGTTCACCTCCTACTACGGCAAGCCCATCCTGAACCCGCCGGTCTGGAAGGCCGCGGACGTCGCCGCCTACTTCTTCCTCGGCGGGCTGGCCGGGGCGGGCTCGGTGCTCGCCGCCGGAGCGCAGCTCACCGGGCGTCCCGCCGCCGCGCGGGCGCTGAAGGCGTCCTCGCTGGCCGCGATCCTCGGGTCCACGGCGGCCCTGATCCACGACCTCGGACGCCCGAAGCGCTTCCTCAACATGCTGCGCGTGATGAAGCCGACCTCTCCGATGAGCATGGGCTCCTGGCTGCTCGCGGCGTACGGCCCGGCCGTGGGCGGCGCCGCCGCCCTGGACGCGACGGGCCTGTTCCCCCGGCTCGGCGGCGCGGCCACCGCGACGGCGGCCGTGCTCGGCCCGGCCGTCACCACCTACACGGCGGTCCTCGCCGCCGACACGGCGGTGC
The DNA here is from genome assembly GCF_008085905.1 of Actinomadura syzygii. Classification (GTDB taxonomy): domain Bacteria; phylum Actinomycetota; class Actinomycetes; order Streptosporangiales; family Streptosporangiaceae; genus Spirillospora; species Spirillospora syzygii. The sequence continues at coordinate 314,708 of NZ_VSFF01000015.1, forward strand.
CCGCCTGGCACGAGGGCCACCGCGAGCTGCCGTTCGTGTTCGCGGGCTCGGCCACGGCCGCGGCTGCGGGGATGGGGCTCGTCGCGTCGCCGCTCCGCGAGAACGGGCCGATGCGCAGCGCGGCGGTGTTCGGCACCGTCCTGGAGGCCGCGGCCGCGCGGACGCTCCGCGTCCGCGTCGGCTTCGTCGCCGAGCCGTACCGGAAGGGCAAGGCGGGACGGCTCATGCGCGCGGGCGCGGTCCTGTCGGCGGCGGGCGCGGGCGGCGCGGCGCTGTTCGGCGGGCGCGACCGCGCGGCGGCAGTCCTCAGCGGGACGGCGCTGCTCGCGGGCTCGGCGTTCACCCGGTTCGGCGTCTTCCACGCCGGGATGCAGTCGGCGCGCGACCCGAAGTACACGGTCGTCCCGCAGCGGGAGCGCCTGGCCGCGCGCGCCGACGCCGAGCAGTCCGGCTGACTCGTCAGGCGGTCTCCCCCGCGGCCGCCTCGGCGGGCTCGCGGGCCGGACGCCAGAACACGGCGAGCAGCGCCGCCGCGCCGAGGCCGCCCGCGAGGGCGGTGATCGCGAGGCCCGTCCAGCCCGCGAGGTCGCCGTCCACGCCGAACGCGCGGTCGAGGGAGACCGCGCCGCCGCCGAGCGCGCCGAGCGCGCACGCCACCAGGATGATCATGAGGACGTACTCGTAGCCCTGCCCCGGGCGGAAGATGAAGAAGCCGTTCCGCAGGTGGGCGGTGATGAACGCGACGGCCATCGTGCCGACCGCGCCCGCCGCCGCGAGCGGGGTGAGCAGGCCGAGCAGCAGCAGGACGCCCGCGCCAAGCTCGGTGCCGGTGGCCATCAGCGCGTGCAGCCTCCCCGGCCGCAGCCCCATGGACTCGAACCAGCCCGCCGTTCCCTCGATCCTCCCGCCGCCGAACGCGTGGTTCCACCCGTGGGCGATGAGGGTGCCGCCGACCGACACCCGCAGGACGAGGGACGCGATGTCGATGCTCGCCGCGTCCACAGACATTCACGGCCCCTTTCCCTGGTTCCGGACGTCCCCGTCCGAGCGTCCTGCCAACGTACAGGAACGATCCGGGCGGGCCGGGGCGCGGGGCGGAGGATCACCGAGTCCCGTTCGGCCGGGACCGGTTACCGACCCGGCCGTGGGGCAGATCACAAAGGGGTGAGTTCCGGATCACGTCACATTCCGGGCGGTCGATCCATCTTTCTTACAGGTGCTCCCCGAGGGCGCCGGGTGCGGGAGAGCTGGGAGGCGCCATGGGCACCGAACCGAGGCGGTTCGATCTCACGATGCTGCACGCCGCGTACGGCGCGTTCCGCCGCGACGCGGCCCGGCTGGAGTCCGCCGCCGGGCGGAAGGGCGCCCTCGACTGGACGGCGATCGAGAACAGCTGGTCGCTGTTCAGCCTCCACTGGCGCGTGCAGGACCTCGCGGAGAAGAACGCCCTCTGGACGGTGATGTACGCCAAGGCCGCCGACGGGATGGACGAGGTCGGCGCCGTCCTGGACGAGATGACGCTGCACGCGCTGCGGACCGTCCCGCCGATGGACGCGATGGACACCGCCCTCGACCAGCGGAGCCGCGACATGTTCGCCGAATGCGCGCAGTGGCTCGACGCCGCCGCGGCCGACCTCCTCGACTTCAAGGAGTCGGACGTGCTGCCGCTCGTCCCGCGGACGCTCACCGCGTTCGAGTGGGGCGGGTTCGACGTCGAGTTCCGCCGCGAGCTGGGCATGCGCGGGCTCGCCGTGTTCCTGCCGTGGCTGCTGGACGGCGCCGACGAGCGCACCCGCCGCGCGGTGCTGCGGCTGCTGCCGCCGCCGATCCGGCTCGTCTACCGGACGAGCTGGCGGCCCCGCTACGAGCGCCGCCCACGACTCGCCGTCCCCGCCTGCTGAACCGGGCCCTCTGAACCGCGCCCGCTTGTGAAGGACCCGTGTGATCGGGTCCACATTTCGTCGATGTCACGTTCTTCCGCCGAACCGGGTCTTTATGCGCAGAAGCGGCTCTGCTCGACACGGCGACGGGAGGACGTTGACGATGGCGGCGACGCGGAGGGGCGGCGGCGGGACGTCCGGACGGAGGCCGCCGAAGGCGGTGGACGCCTCGGCGCGGGCCCTCGACGAGCGGTTCGGCACGACCGGGTTCGCCCGCAAGGCCATGCGCAAGGCGTTCCCCGACCAGTGGAGCTTCCTGGTCGGCGAGATCGCCATGTACTCGTTCGTGATCATCCTGCTGACCGGGGTGTTCCTCACGCTGTTCTTCAAGCCGAGCATGCACGAGGTCGTGTACGACGGGTCGTACACGAAGCTCAAGGGCGTGGAGATGAGCGAGGCGTACGCCTCCACGCTCAAGATCAGCTTCGACGTGCGGGGCGGGCTGCTCGTCCGGCAGCTGCACCACTGGGCGACGCTCATCTTCATCGG
>NZ_VSFF01000016.1 GCF_008085905.1 Actinomadura syzygii
CAGCGCCCAGACGTAGCGAGCGGCGGGCGACTCGGTCAGCGGCCGGGGCCGCACGACCCGGATCAGGGTGTCCCGTCCCACGTGGGTCTTGTGCTCGGAGAGCGCCATCGCCTCTCACCTTCCATCACATCGCTTTTTCCCTCGCCTCCAACTCAACCGCGCGGCGGCCGCGCGCTGTAGGACCGTTCGGCGCACGATCGGCGGGACCAAGGTCCCCGGGAATGCGATGTCCGCAGGGCCTAACGGCCCTCCGCACGCCGGGTCAGGCGTCCTTGAGCGGGACGCGCCAGACGATCAGCGTCCCGCCGTCCGGCCCCGGTCCGGCGGCGCAGGAGCCGCCGAGCCCCTCGGCCCGTTCCGCCATGTTGCGCAGGCCGCTGCGGCGTCCGCCCGCGCCGATGCCGACGCCGTCGTCCCGGACCCGGACGGTGACCTCGTCTCCGACGTCGACGCTCACCGTCGTCTCGGTCGCCCGTGCGTGCCGGGCGACGTTGGAGAGGGCCTCCTGGACCACGGCGAGCAGGTGGTCGCCGGTCTCGTCGTCGACGGCGGTGTCGAGCAGGCCGTCCAACCGGACGGAAGGGGCGAACCCGAGCTGCTCGGTCGCGGCGTCCACCAGCGCGTGCAGGCGGCTGCGCAGCGACTCCTCCACCTCGGGGCCCTGCAACGCGAAGATCGTCGAGCGGATCTGCCGGATGGTGTCGTCCAGGTCGTCCACGGCGCGCTGCACCCGGACCGCCACATCCCGCTTCTGTGTGATCTTGATGGCCGCCATCAGCCCCATCGCGGTCGCGAACAACCGCTGGATCACCGTGTCGTGCAGGTCCTTGGCGATGCGGTCGCGGTCCTCCAGGAGGGTCAGGCGTTCGGCGTCGCGGCGCCGGTCGGCGAGTTCCAGCGCGACCGCGGCCTGCCCGGCGAACGCCTCCAACAACCGCTGCGTCCCCTCGGAGAACACGGCGCCGCCGGGCGCGTTGATCACCGACAGCACCCCGCGCGCGGCCGAGCCCAGCCCGAGCGGCACGACCAGCATCGGCCCGATCGGCACCTCGGACGGCACGTTCGCCTCGCGCGCGGCCGGGTCACCGTCGGTGAGCCGCACCGCCCTGCCGTCCGCGAACACCGGCCCGGCGACCGAATGGTCCAGCGGCACCCGCAGCCCTTCGAGCCCCTCGGCGCCCGGGCCGTGCGCGGCCTCGACGACGAACCGTCCGGCGCCGTCCTCGGCCAGCGCCACCGTCGCGAGGTCGGCGTCGGCGATCTGCCTCGCGCGCTGCGCGACCAGCGCGGTCACCTCGTGCGGGTCGGTCCCCGACAGCAGCGCCGTGGAGATCTCGCCGGACGCCTCAAGCCACCGCTCCCGGCGCCGCGTCTCCTCATACAACCGCGCGTTCTCGATCGCCACCCCGGCCGCGGTCGCCAGCGCGGTCACCACGACCTCGTCCTCCTGATCGAACTCCCCGCCACCCGCCTTCTCGGTCAGGTACAGGTTGCCGAACACCTCGTCCCGCACCCGGATCGGAACGCCCAGGAACGACCGCATCGGCGGATGATTCGCGGGGAAGCCGTAGGAGTCGGGGTGCTCCCCCAGGTCGGCTAGGCGGAGTGGGCGCGGTTCGCGGATCAGCAGCCCGAGGATGCCGTGGCCGTGCGGCCAGTGCCCGATCGCCTCGATCTCGGCCTCGCCGACGCCCACCGTGACGAACTGGACGAGCCGCTCCCCCTCCTCCCCGATCACACCGAGCGCGCCGTAACGGGCGTCGACCAGCGTGATCGCGGCCTCGGTGATCCGCCGCAGCACCGACTCCAGATCGAGCTCACTGCCGACCGAGACGACGGCCTCCAGCAGCGCGTGGACACGGTCTCGCGTCGACCGCGCCGCCTCCAACCGCGCCTGCAACTCGGTCAGGAGATCGTCCAGTTGCAGCTGCGGCAGGATCAGCCGCGCTCTGTCCCGGCCGTTGTCAGGTCCCTCAACCACACCGCCAGTATTACCGAATCCTCCTGGAACGTCCCATCAGGGAGCGAGATCACGGCTCCTCGGTCAGCACCTCGTCGACGGGCCGCCGGACGGTGGCGAGCGCCGCGCCCTCGGGCACGCCGAGCCGGAGCAGCATCTGCGGGTGCGCGTCGCCGCAGAACCGCGCCCGGACGAACTCGCGCAGCTCCGGAACCTGGAGCGCCTGCGTGTGGTACGCGGCGGCCAGGCCCTGCTCGGCCGCCCGCAGCAGGACGCGCTGGAGCGCCTGGCCCGCGTCCAGCCACGCGGCGGGCGTGTCGTCCCCGGTGACGAGCAGGACCACGAGGCCGGTCCGGGACGTCCCGGCGTCGCCGGACGCGTCCGGCTCCACGCCCCAGCCCTGCCCCCGCGCGAAGTCGCGGGCCGCGAAGTTCGGTTCGGTGCGCGGCGGCCGGCTGGGATAGGCGGCGTGCTGGACGCCGTCCCGCCGGGCCGTGGTCGGGGCGGGCGCCCAGCGGGCGATCTCCGCCGCGTACGCGGGCGTCCGGCGCTGGACGTGCTCGGCCGCCTCGGTCAGCGCCGCCAGCGCGCCGCGCACGTTCGGGTCCACGGCCTGGACGAGCCGGGCCCCCTCGCGCTCGGCCGCGTGCCGCAGCGCCGCCAGCACGCCCGCGCTCACCGGATCGTCCTGGAACCCGCCCCGGTGGCTGTGCCGGAGGCGGATCTGCGCGTACTCGCGTTCCACGTCCTCGTCGGGGCGCTCGGTGCCGGGCTCGGCGTGGACGTCGGCGAGCAGGTGCGGGCGGTCCGGGTCCGGCAGCGTCCGGACGACCGGCTCGAAGCCCTGCGCCCGCAGCGACAACCGCAGGTTGTAGAGGGCGGCGCCGCAGCTGATCAGCATCTCGCGCCCGGCCGGATCGGCGACGCCGAGCCGCCGGTCGGGGTCGGCGCGCAGCGTGAGCCGCGCCCCGCGCACGCCGAACCGCCAAGGCTGGGTGTTGTGCACCGACGGCGCCTGCACCGCGTCCTCGACCGCCTGCCGGACGGCCTCGCCGGTCTCCACGTTGTTCTTGGTCTGCATTTTCGCTCCTTCCCCTGCTTCCCCGTGCTTCCAGACCACCAGCGGAAGCGGGGCGGGGGCAGGGGCCAAAGTCCTTCATCCGGACCGGGAGCGGAATCGGGACGTTGGTCCCGAGGGCGGGGGACGTCCGGCAACCTGGGGAACACGCCGAATGCGGGGTAGCGTCCTTGACGCAACCACTGAGCCGAGGGAAACGAACGCCATGACGGGCCAGACGCAGAACACCCAGCCGATCCGAGTGTTCCTGATGGACGACCACGAGGTCGTCCGGCGCGGCGTGGCCGCGCTGCTGTCCGCCGAGGACGACATCGACATCGTCGGAGAAGCCGGCACCGCCGCCGAGGCGATCGCCCGGATCCCCGCCGCCCGCCCCGACGTCGCCGTCCTGGACGTCCGCCTCCCCGACGGCGACGGCGTCACCGTCTGCCGCGAGGTCCGCTCCCAGATGCCCGGACTCGCCTGCCTCATGCTCACCTCCTTCGACGACGAGGACGCCCTCTTCGAAGCAGTCATGGCGGGCGCCTCGGGCTACGTCCTCAAACAAATCCACGGCTCAGACCTCGTCGGGGCCGTCCGCACCGTCGCCACCGGCCAATCCCTGCTCGACCCCCGCAGCACCGCCCGCATGCTGGAACGCATCCGCACCCGCCAAGAGAAGAACGACCCCCTCAAAGGCCTCACCGACCAGGAACGCCACATCCTGGAACTCATCGGCGAAGGGCTCACCAACCGGCAGATCGGCGAACGACTCTTCCTCGCCGAGAAAACCGTCAAGAACTACATCTCCACCATCTTCGCCAAACTCGGCATGAGCCGCCGCACCCAGGCCGCCGCGCTCGCCGCCCAGCTCAAAGCCGACTCGAACCGGCGCGACTGACCGCGATGACCACGGACGAGCCGCCGGACCTCGCGCCCTACCGCAGGCCCGCCGAGGACGTCGTCCGCGACCTCGGCGGCGACTCGGGGCGCGGGCTGACCGCCGCCGAGGCCGCGGTGCGGCTCGCCGCGGACGGCCCGAACGCGCTGCCCGCCGCGCGCGGCCGCGGCCCGCTGACCCGGTTCCTGCTCCAGTTCAACAGCCCGCTGATCTACGTTCTGCTGGCGTCGGCGGCGGTGACCGCCCTGATCGGCGAGCACGTGGACGCCCTCGTGATCCTCGGCGTGGTGGTCGTGAACGCCATCGTCGGGTTCGTCCAGGAGTCCCGGGCGGAGAAGGCGCTCACCGCCCTCGCCGCGATGACGCGGACGACGGCGAAGGTCGTCAGGGACGGCGCGTCGGCCGAGATCCCGGCGGCCGACCTCGTCCGCGGCGACCTGGTCGAGCTGGACGCGGGCGACAAGGTCCCCGCCGACCTGCGGCTGCTGCGCACCGACGAGCTGGCCGTGGACGAGTCCGCGCTGACCGGCGAGTCCGCGCCCGTCGCGAAGGACCCGGCGGCGCTGCCCGAGGTCGCCCTCGCCGACCGCGCCGCGATGGCCTTCTCCGGGACGCTCGTCGCCGCCGGGCGCGCCGCCGGACTCGTCGTCGCGACCGGCACGGACACCGAGCTCGGCGGCATCGACCGGCTCGTCCAGACCACCGCGACCGTGCGGACGCCGCTCACCCGCAAGATCACCGAGTTCAGCAAGATCGTCACGGTCGCGATCCTGGTCCTCGCCGCGCTGACCTTCGCGATCGGCGTACTGCGCGGACGGGGCGCGGCCGAGATGCTGACCGCGGCGGTCGCGCTCGCGGTCGGCGCGATCCCCGAGGGGCTGCCCGCGATCGTCACGATCACGCTGGCGCTCGGCGTCGCGCGGATGGTGCGGCGCGGCGCGATCGTCCGGCACCTGCCCGCCGTGGAGACGCTCGGCAGCACCACCGTCATCTGCACCGACAAGACCGGCACGCTCACCCGGAACCAGATGACCGTCACCGCCGCCACCGCGGGCGGGCGCGACTACACCCTCACCGGCACCGGCTACGCGCCCTCCGGGGAGGTCCAGCGGGACGGAAGTCCGGTCGGCCTCGCCGGGCAGCCCGTCCTGCGGGAGGTCCTGCTCGCCGGGCTGGGCTGCAACGACGCGCGGCTCGTCCGCGAGGACGACGAGTGGACGATCACCGGCGACCCGACCGAGGGCGCCCTGGTCGTCAGCGCCGCCAAGGCGGGGCTCGACCACGTCCCGGCCCGCGTCGCCGTCCTGCCGTTCAGCTCCGCGCGGCGATTCATGGCCACGCTGCACGACGACGGGACCGTCTACGTCAAAGGCCCGGTCGAGCGGGTCCTGGAACTCTGCGCCGACGCGGCCGGACCCGACGGCGAGCCCGTCCCGCTGGACGCGGACGCCGTCCACGCCCGAGCCGAGGACTACGGCGGGCAGGCGCTGCGCGTGCTCGCCTTCGCCCGCGGCCGGACCGAGGCCCGCGACCTGGACGAACTGCCCCCGCTGACGCTCCTCGGCCTCCAGGCGATGCTGGACCCGCCGCGCGCCGAGGCCGCCGACGCCGTCCGGACCTGCCACGCCGCGGGCGTCGAGGTCAAGATGATCACCGGTGACCACGCCGCGACCGCCCGCGCCATCGGCAAGCGCGTCGGGCTGCGCGGCGACGTCATGACCGGCGCGGAGCTCACCGCCGACGTGCCGGCCGAGCGCGTCCGGGCCACCGCCGTGTTCGCCCGCGTGTCGCCCGAGCAGAAGCTCCGCCTCGTCCGCACGCTCCAGGACGGCGGCCACGTCGTCGCGATGACCGGCGACGGCGTCAACGACGCTCCGGCCCTCAAGCAGGCCGACATCGGCGTCGCGATGGGCCGCACCGGCACCGACGCCGCCAAGGAGTCGGCCGACATGGTGCTGACCGGGGACGACTTCGCTTCCATCGAGAAGGCCGTCGAGGAGGGGCGCGGCGTCTTCGACAACCTGGTCAAGTTCATCGTGTGGGCGCTGCCGTCCAACGTCGGGCTCGGCCTCGTGCTGGTCGCCGCGATCGTCGCCGGGACCGCGCTGCCGATCCTGCCGCTGCAGGTGCTGTGGCTGAACATGACGGCGGTGCTCGTCCTCGGGCTGCCGTTCGCGGTCGAGCCGAAGGACGAGCACATCATGACCCGGCCGCCGCGCGCCCCGTCGCTGCCGCTGATCTCGCGGGCGATGACGGTCCGGATCCTGCTGGTGTCGGCGATCCTGCTCGCGGGCTCGTTCGGGCTCCAGCACTGGGAGCGGGCGCACGGCGCGTCCCCGGAGGTCGCGCAGACGATCGTCGTGAACGTGTTCGCGCTGACGCTGCTGACGTACCTGTTCAACTGCCTGTCGCTGGACCGTCCGCTGCTCTGGAGCGGCGTCCGCCGCAACCCGTGGGTGGCAGTCAGCGCGCTCGCCCTCGCCGGGCTCCAGGCGCTCTACACCTACACGCCCGGCATGAACGACGTGTTCCACTCCGCCCCGCTGGGCGGCGCGGCGTGGGCGCGCATCGTCGTGATAGCCGTCGTCTCCTACGTGGCGGTCGAACTGCTCAAGCTGGTCCAGCGGAGACGCTGACCCCGGCGGCCCTCCGGCCGGGTCAGGGCTTGCGGGCAGGTCAGGGCTTGCGGGCAGGTCAGGGCTTGCGGGCGACCGCGCCGTAGCTGTGGACGTGCTCCGGGTCGAGGTCGCCGACCAGGTCGGGCCGCCAGCGCGAGATGGTGACGAGACCGGGCTCGACCATTTCCAGGCCGTCGAAGAGGCGGCCGATCTGCTCGACGCTGCGCAGGTTGTAGGGCAGCGCGCCCGACTCGGCGTACTTCTCGGTGCTGCGCCTGGCGTCCTCGGACGTGTCGGTGCAGTCCCACACGACCAGGTAGCTGCCCGACGGGACGCCCGCCATGGTCTCGGCGACGACCCGCCTGGTGGCCTCGTAGTCCGGGGAGAACCCGAGGACGCCCATGAACATCACCGCGATCGGGCAGCTGAAATTCAGCACGTTCGCCGCCTCGGCGAGAATCTGCCCGGGATTGTGGAAATCGGCGTCGAGATATCCGGTGACGCCCTCGGGGGTCGTCCCGCGCATCAGCGCACGCGCGTGCGCCAGGACCATTGGGTCGTTATCGACATATACGACACGAGAATCGGGTGCGACGAGCTGCGCGACCTGGTGGGTGTTGGACTCGGTCGGCAGCCCCGCGCCGATGTCGAGGAAGTTCCTGATCTTCTCTTCGGTCGCCAGATAGCGCACGGCGCGGTTCAGGAACCGGCGGCCCTGCCGCGCCTGCCGGATCAGCTCGGGGTTCAGCGCGGCGGTCGCGTCCCCGACCTCGCGGTCGACCTCGTAGTTGTCCTTGCCGCCGAGCCAGTAGTTCCACGTCCGCGCCGGGGAGGGGATGTCGGTCCGGAACCGCGCCTGGACGTCCTCGGGCAGTGCGGAAGACGGGCTCGCGGATCGGCCACCGGGGGCGGCGCCGGACGGGGGCATCGTCGACTCCTCGTCTCGTCGGTCGGGATCCCGCGCCCCACCGCGCTCCACCGGCGGCCGAGGAAATCCAACCCGTCGATCGTATACGACTTTTAGACACCGTCTCATTTCACCCGGAGTCGGCGGCAAAAGGCGAGGTTACAGGGCCGGAGCCAGGAATGGAGCGTTCCGGTACGGACTCGTGCACATTCTGTGCCGATGCGTTCCGCGCCGATGCGCGGCGCTCGCCGCGCGAGCGCGCCGTCGGCGCCCGGGGATAACGTTCGGGGCGTCGCGGAGAACGTCGATCGAGGAGGCGCGATGGCCGAGGAGGAGTCCCGGTGGGGCGGGGAGTTGTGGGCGGCCGCCGATCTGGTCACGCCGATGGCCGTCCGGGTGGCGGCGACGCTCCGGCTGGCCGACCACATCGCGGCCGGACGGCGGACCCCCGAGGCCCTGGCCGCCGTGGTCGACGCCGACCAGGACGCCCTTCGGCGGCTGCTGGCGCACCTGGTGACCGCCCGTGTCCTGTCCCAGGCGGCGGACGGCTCCTACACCCTGACGTCGCTGGGCGACCAACTCCGCGACGACGCTCCGGGCGGCGTGCGCCCTTGGATCGACCTGGAGAACGCCATCGGACGCGCCGATCTGTGCTTCGTCGAACTGCTGCACACCGTCCGCACCGGAGAGCCCGCGTATCCGCGAAAGTTCGGCCGCCCGTACTGGGACGACCTCTCCGCGAACCCGGCGCTCGGGGCGTCGTTCGACGCCCTGATGGGCTCCCGGCTGGCGGCGGACGCGCCCGTCGCCGCCACCGCCTACCCCTGGGGCGACCTCGGACACGTGGTCGACGTGGGCGGCGGCAACGGCAGCCTGCTGATCGCCGTCCTCCACGCCCATCCGTCCCTGCGCGGGACGGTGGTCGACCTCCCCGGCCCGGCGGCCCGCGCCGACGAGGCCATCGCCGCGGCCGGGCTGGGCGACCGCGCCGACGCGCTGCCGGGCAGCTTCTTCGACGCCCTTCCGGCGGGAGCGGGCGGCTATGTGCTCTCGGGCGTCCTCCACGACTGGGACGACGAGCACGCGGCCCGCATCCTGCGGCGGTGCGCGGAGGCGGTCCCGGAGACGGGGAGGGTACTCGTTCTGGACCACATCGCCGACACGGCGGACGGCCCGCCCGACACCGAGGGAGACCTGCGCATGCTCTGCTACGTCCGGGGGCGGGAGCGCACGCTCGGACAGCTCGGCGAACTAGCGGAGTCGGCCGGGCTGAAGGTCGACGCGGTCGTTCCGGCGGGGCCCCGATCGATCGTCGAAATGCGTCCCGCCGGATGAGTTGAACCGCGCCGCCATGGAATTGGAATTCCGACATCTCAGGGTCGTCCTCGCACTGGTGGACACCGGGTCTCTCACCGGGGCGGCGGCCCAACTCGGCATCACCCAGCCCGCCGTGTCGGAGTCCCTGCGCCGGGCCGAGCGGGTCGCGGGCGGCGCCCTGTTCCAGCGGGGCGCGCACGGCGCGACGCCCACGCCGCTGGGTGAGCTGGTCGCGGCGCACGCGCGGAACGTCCTCGACTCGCTGGCCCGGCTGAAGGCCACCGGATCGGCGCTGCGGCTGAGCTGCACGCCCTGCACGCTGCAGCCGCACCTCGTCGTCCTCGCGGCGGAGGCGCTCGGAACGGCCGTGGAGGTGCGCGCGGCCCCCGCCCGTGCCGCGCCCGTGGAACTCGTCGCGGACGGACGCGCGCACGCCGTCCTCGCGACGGACTTCCGAGGCCACGAGCATCCCGAACTGCCCGGCGTCCGGCGCACCCCGGTCGCCGACGAGCCGCTGTTCGTCGCCGTCGCCGAGGACGGCCCGGCGGCCGGTCGCGGGGAGGTCGCCCTCGCTGAGTTGGCCGGCCTCGCGGAGTCGGCCGACCTCACCTGGGCGGTGACGCCTGCCGGTGACCACCGCCGCGCCTACCTCCTCGACGTCCTCACCCGCGCCGGGATCCGCGCCAAGGTGCGGACGGTCGACTTCGGAACGGCGTACGGGCTGGTCGAGCTGGGCCGGGTGGTACTGCCGGTCATGCCGGGCACCAGGCCGCGGGCGGGCATCGCGCTCCGCGCGCTCGCGGGCACGCCGCTGGTGGTGCGGACGAGCCTGTTCTGGCGGGCGGACGGCCCGCTCCGTCCGGTCGACGTCCGCCGCCTGCGCGACCGGCTGGCGGACGCGCAGCACGCCCTGGTCGAGCGGACCCCGCTCTACCGCGAATGGCTCACCGACCACCCGGACTGGCGGACCACGCCCTCAGCCTGACGCCGAGCCCAGCCAGCCGTCATGGCGGTCGAACCAGCCGGGCAGCCGGCTCCTGGTCCGCGCCGCCCGCCGGTAGCGGCGGACCAGTTCGGCGGCGACGCGCTCCGCCTGGGCACGGCACGGGGACGGCGCCAGCAGCACGTGCCGCATCCGGAGCGGCGCGCCGCGCACCTCGGCCGCCGGGCCGGGCACGCCGCCGCGTCCGGTGAGGGCCTGGACCAGCGTCACCACCGGGTCGCCGCGCCGCACCGTCTGCGCCGCGCTGAGGAGGGCCGGGGTGCGGATCAGCGGCGTCCGCAGCCCGGCGGCGGTGCACACGTCCCTGATATGCCCGGCGCATTCGTCGCCGTCGTAACGGTCCATCAGCCACACGAATTCCACCAATTCGGCCAGCTCGACGACGCCATTGTGCTCGATCTCGGGCGGCACCGTGACGAACACCGGCTCGACGCCGACCTCGATCAGCTCGACGCCTTCGGGGACGAAGCATTCCCGGCCGGGAAAGTCGACGTGCATGATCAGGTCGAGTTCGCCGCCGACGAGCGCGGCGACGGCCTCGGCGCGGTTCTCCACGACGACGAGGTCCACCGGCCGCTCCGGCGCCGCCCTGGACGCCGCCTCGCCGAGGAACGCCGCGGGCCCGGTCGGCAGGGCGCCGATCCGCAACTGCGGCCGGTCGCGCAGGGCGCGCATCGCGCGGGCCAGATCGTCCAGGTCGGCGAGGATCGTCCGGGCGCGCTCCAGGACGGCCTCCCCCAGCGGCGTCGGCGCCACTCCCTGCGGCGTCCGGTCGAAGAGGGCGCCGCCGACGGCGTCCTCGATCCGGCGGAGCTGGGCCGTCAGCGCGGGCTGCGAGGCGCCGAGCCGGGACGCGGCCCTGGTGAGGCTGCCGTCCGCGCTGATCGCGTCGAGCATCCTCAGATGGCGGACCTCAAGCTCCATGCCGGGATTATGCGCCCACCTCCTCTCCCTCGCCACGCGACGGCTAAAAGCGGGCCATCAATAAATGTTATGGGAATTTGTGATGTTCGCTACCGGCCGTTATCCGGTTACCCTCCATCGAGCCGGTGCGTCGCCGAACACGGGGGAACCGGCCGGTCATTACCGTCCATCGGGAAAGGAACCGGAAGTTGTCCCCACCCAGATTCATCGTCGCGATGCTCGCCGGCGTCGCCGCGCTCGTCCTCACCGGCGCGCCGAGCGCGTCCGCCGTCTCTCCGCCAGTGGCGGTGCGGACGATCTACTACGACTCGAGCAGGGCCGCCGAACTGAGCTCCCTCGTCGACCAGGCGGCCGACATCTGGAACACGCGCGTCACGTCCGTCAAGCTGGAGAAGGGGCAGGCGGGCATCTCGGTCAGCACCGCCCAGAACGGACCCGCTCCGGGGATGGCGAGCTGTGTCGGCTGCACCCGCGGGCAGATCACCTTCTACCGCAACCAGATCCAGCAGTCCGGCGCGGGCCCGCTGCGCGTGGTCGTGCACGAGTTCGGGCACATCCTCAGCCTCGAACACCCGCCGGACATCGGGAACTGCGACAAGGTCATGGCCGGCGGGCGGTGCGACAACCCGTACCCGAACGCCGACGAGGTCGCCGCGGTCCAGCGCTTCTGGAGCGGCGTCCTGCGGCCCGCCCGGCCCGCGCCCCGGCACGCCGACGAGCGCTCGACGCTCGGCGCGCCCGCGCTGGTGAGCCGGTAGCACGTCCGCGGTTCCGTCACGCGGGGACGGTCAGGGACCCCGCCTCCCGCGTGACGGCTCGGTGCCCCCGTCCGGTAGGGCGGGGGCACCGAGCATGCCCGGGTGCGGGCGAACCTAGGATTTGAGGTTCGCCACGGGCCCGTGGCCAGGGGAAAGGCGGACGTCATGGCGATGGATCACTGGGAAGCCCACACCGTGACCAGTGCGGAGGTGGTGCGGCCCGGTCAGGTCGCGGCGCTCGCGGCGCTGTTCGACGACGGGCTGCCCGCGCCGGGCGTCGGGGACGTCCTGCCGCGCCTGTGGCACTGGGTCGCGCTGCCGCACTGGCCGGTGTCGTCGGAGGTCGGGCCGGACGGGCACCCGCTTCGTGGAACGTTCCTTCCGCCCATCGAGCTGCCCCGCCGCATGTTCGCCGGAGGCGAGGTCGAATTCCACGGCGATCTGCGGGTCGGGGAGACCGTTCGCCGGGAGTCGACGGTGGAATCGGTGAAGGAGAAGAGCGGGCAGTCCGGGGCGCTGGTGATCGTGGCCGTCCGGACGCGCCTTTTCGGCGACGGCGGCGAACTGCGCGTGGACGAGCGCCAGGACTTGATCTACCGGGACGCCGACACCGCCCGCTCCTCCGGCGAGTTCGCGGCGGTGGAGCGGGCGGCGGAACTGCGGCCGGTCGGGCGTCCGCTGCGTCGCGCGGACGCCTGGGCCTGGGACTTCTCCACCGACCCGACCCTGCTCATGCGCTTCTCCTCCGCCACCGCCAACGCGCACCGCATCCACTACGACTGGCCGTACGCGACGCGGGTCGAGGGATATCCCGGGCTCGTCGTGCACGGCCCGCTGATGACGCTCACGCTGGCCGAGACATTCCGGCTGGAACGTCCGGACGGCGAGATCTCCCGGCTGACCCACCGCAACAAGGCGCCTCTGTTCTGCGGCCAATCCGCGTCGGTGCAGGGCCGTCCTACGGCGGACGGCGTGGCGCTCGAACTCATGGGCCCGGACGACACGGGCGTGCGCACCGCCGTCAACGTCGTCTCGTCCGGTGGGACGGCCGTTCAGGCGAGCTGAGCTTCGGCCGACGGCTCGTGATTGCAGCTGTGGTTGCCGCCGAGGGCATCGGGTACGAGATCACTGTCCGAATCCAATTGAGCGCGAAGAGTCATTCACGGCTTATAGGTCCCGGGCCCGCAGGTCGGGCCTCGTAGGCCCCGGGCTCGCAGGCCCGCGATGGCTCCAGCAGCGAAAGGGCCGAGCAGTGAAGCTTCAGTTCGTCGGGACGGGATCGATCCTGACCGCCCGGATGAGCGCGTCCGCGCTCATCGACGGCAAGGTCCTCATCGACGCGCCGAACGGCTCCATGAAGGCGATGCGGCGGGCGGGTCTCGATCCGTCCGCCGTCGACATCTGCGTGATCACGCACTTCCACGCCGACCATTTCTTCGACATCGTCTTCCTGCTCCTGGAACAAGGGCTCCAGCAAACCCGGGACCGCGACCTCGTCCTGATCGGCCCAGAGGGTTTCTCCGGGCGCGTGGACCAGCTCTTCGAACTCAGCTACCCCGGCGTCTGGAAGGACATCAAGGGAAAGGTCTCGCCCCGCTACATCGAATTCGGTGAGGACGGCGGCGAATGCTCCGAGGGCGGCTACGAGTTCCGCGCCCTTCCGATGAAGCACGCCGTTCCGACGCTCGGGTATCTCATCACCGACAAGGCGGGCGCGCGCCTCGGATACACCGGGGACACCGTCCACTGCCCGTCCGTCGACACCCTCGCGGCGGAGAGTTCGGTGCTCGTCCTCGACACGTCCTTCCTGAAAGGACGGGTCGGCCACATGGGTCTCGACGACGTGGAGACGATCGCGACTCAGCGACCGGAACTGCACCTCATCGCCACCCACCTCGGCGACGAGGTCACGCGCTCCTCACGTCCGAACATCGTCTTCCCGGTCGACGGGCAGAGTTTCGACATCACGCCGCAGGGCCTCCAGATCGGCGCCCCGCCCGCGCAGAACGAACGCCCCGACCATTCCACGCTAGGACTCCCTCTCTGAGGTGTCCCTGAAAGAGGCCGATCCTGGGATAAGGGGACCGGCCTCTTTCAGGAACGACTACGACACCTCGGCGTCGAAGGCTTGAAGCGGTTCGGTCACCGGCTGGAAGAAGGTGACGCCGCCGGACTGGCAGTCGCCCGAACCGCCGGAGGTGAGGCCGAGCGCGGTGCTCCCGGCGAAGAGCGGCCCGCCGCTGTCGCCCGGCTCCGCGCAGACGGTCGTCTGGATCATGCCGGTGACCGTCCCCTCGGGGAAGTTCACCGTCGCGTTCGTGGCGGTCACGTTGCCCGTGTGGACGCCGGTGGTGCTGCCGCTGCGCGCGACCTCCTGCCCGACGACGGCCTCGCCGGCCTCGGTGATGTCCTGCGCCTGCCCGTTGTACAGGTTGACCGCGCCCTCACCGGCCGCGTCCGCCTGGACGAGCGCGAAGTCGTTCCCGGGGAAGCTGCTCTGGACGGTGGTCCCGAGCGCCTCGGCGCCCTGCTGGTCGGTCGTCCAGGCCCGGACCTCGTTTCCGCAGTGCCCGGCGGTGAGGAAGAAGTCCGCGCCGCCGCGCGTGACGTTGAAGCCCAGCGAGCAGCGGATGCCCTGCCCGAAGATCGCGTCGCCGCCGAGCGCGAGGGTGCGCAGGCGGCCCGGGATGCGGACCATGCGGACGGCCGTCCCCATCCCCGCCGTCGCCCGGCGGACGGCGGCCATCCGCGTGCCGGTGACGGAGTCGTCCGTCCAGACCGTCACCTTGGACGTGGCGGGGTCGACCGCCCACCCGGTGCCCGGGACGCCGGACGTCGACCGGCGGAGCGCCGCCGTCATCCGGTTCAGGGACGCGGGGCCGCGCTCCAGCGTCTTCGGCACCGCACCGGCCTGCCGCACCATGGCGGCGTCCGAGGCGTTGGTCACGGTGACGACGGGCCGCCCGGCGGAATCGAGGTAGGAGCCCGCCGTGCGTTCACCGAGCCGGTCGGCGAGCCTGGCCGCCAGCGCCGCGGCCGCTCCGTTCCCCGCACCTCGCGTCCCGGCTCGCCGACCGTTGTTCGTGGCTTGCCTGTCGAGCTTCGCCGCCTGCTCGCCGGTCAGCGCGGCCTGCCGACCACCGGACTGGTCCGGCGCCTGCACCGCGTACAGCGCACCGGCCACGAGCCCGGCGGATCCCGCCACGGCCACGGTGCCGACGACCGCTGTTCGCAGGCGGGTCTTCCTTGCGTCGTTCCGGCGTCTCATGGGGGTCCTCCAAGGTCCGACGTCCCGAACTAGGGGGAGGTACGGGGCGCGGGCGGAGGGAGTTCAAGTGCGGATCGACGCGCGGGTCGATAGCGTCGCCCCCATGCGGCTTCATGTGGGATGCGCGATGTGGGCCCATCCGCCATGGCAAGGACGGTTCGTGCCGCATCCGCTGCCGCCCGCGGAGCGACTCCGTGCCTATGCGAGCTGGTGCGACGCCGTCGAAGGCAACACGACCTTCTACGCGACGCCGTCCCGGAGCACGGTGGAGTCGTGGGCCGAGCAGACGGCGCCGGACTTCCGGTTCGTCGTCAAGCTGCCGAAGACGATCACGCACGAGCGGCGGCTGGCGAACTTCGACGAGGACCTCCGGACATTCCTCCACGTCATGGAGCCTCTCGGCCCACGCGCACACGCCCTCTGGGTGCAGTTGCCGGGCTCCTTCGGCCCGGCGGACCTCGGGACACTCGCGGGTTTCCTGCGCCGCTTGCCCAGCGCACACCGTTACGCGGTCGAGGTGAGGCACCGGGCGTTCTTCGAGGACGCCCGCTGCGTGTACGACCTCGAACGGGTCCTGGCCGGGGTCGGCGCGGAGTGGGTGCCGTTCGACACCACCATGTTCTTCCAGGGCCGCCCGACCAGCGACGCCGAACGCGACGCCTGGACGAAGAAGCCGCGCGTCCCCCGCCGTTCGGTGGCGCTGACAGACCGTCCCATCGTCCGTTATCTAGGACGCGACGACACCGAGCGGACGGTCGAGGGCTGGCAGTTCTGGGTCGCCAAGACGGCGGAATGGCTTCGCGAGGGCCGTTCACCGACCATCTTCATCCACACCCCCGACAACTCCGAGGCACTCCCCTTGGCCCGCCGCTTCCACGACGAGGTAAGAGAACAACTCCCGTCCCTGGCGCCCCTCCCAGAACCAGAGCCGATAGGCCCACCCACCTTGTTCTAGAACTCCGAGCCCCCATCCACGCGGCCGAACCGAATTATCTCGATATCCTCGGCCTCATGGCCTCCCCGTCGAAAGACGATTCGCTGCTCGCCTCAGCCGAACAAAGCCTCCCCTCCACATTCCAGCCAGCGAGCCTGCCCATCCCCGCGCTCACCCCCGAGTCGATCCTCCTCAGGCGAGCAGTACCGGCCACCGACACCGGCGAACCGCTGACCCAGATCAGGGACAATGGAATACCCGTTCTGCACAATTACGCCCAAGCTGGCTGGCGGCACGCGGTCGACCAACAATGGCTCAGAGCGGACGCATTAGCCCGGCTACGACAGGCGGCCGCTACCCTCCCGCCGAGTTTCGGTCTCGCCATCTTCGACGGTTGGCGTCCCCTTGCGCTGCAACGCGAACTGTTCGACGCCATCACCCCGAACTCTGCCCCTGACGCGGAGCATCCCGTCGCACCACCCTCGGAAGACCCCGCCGAACCCCCGCCCCACCTCACCGGCGGAGCAGTCGACCTCACCCTGACCTGGCAGGGAACACCACTGCCCTTGGGCACCGCCTTCGACGAGTTCACCGATCAGGCCATGACCACAGCCTTCGAGAACCTGCCCGGACCAGTGCGCACGCTCAGGCGACTGCTCTACCACGCCCTTCGACGGCAAGGCTTTGTGGTGCTTGCAGAGGAATGGTGGCACTTCGAATTCGGCACCCGCTTGTGGTCGTCCCTGACCGGCCAACCGACCCGCTACGGTCCAGCCACGCCATAAACACCGCCCACCCCGCAGCCACACTGTTGTGAAATCCAAGCCACCAAGACAGCAGGCACCGCACGCGAGGCCCCCGGGCACGAGACAGTCGGTGTCGCGCGTGTAACCAGTTCGGAGGACTTGCGGGACCAGACGGCATGCTTCTGGACGTGGCGGCTGCAGGAGGCGAGGATCAGGGACGTTCTGGACGGGTAGGTGAACGGCGTCCTCGCCGGAAGGAGACAACGCCCATGCTGGTCCGGGAGGCGATGACCTCGCCCGTCGTCACGATCCCGCGGACGGCGACCGTCCGCCAGGCGATCCGCGTCCTGCACGAACACGACATCACCGCGCTGCCGGTCGTGGACGACTCCGGACGCCTGGCCGGGATCGTCAGCGAGATGGACCTCCTGCGCGGAGTGTTCGAGCACGACCCGAGAGCGTTCGCGCGCCCTGTCGCCACCACGTCGTCGCCCGCCCCGCGCCTGGTCGGGGACGTGATGACCCACGACGTGGAGATCGCGCGTCCCGGCACGGACGTCGCCGAACTCGCCGAGACGATGATGAAGACACGGATCAAGAGCGTCCCGGTACTGGCGGGCTCCGACATCGTCGGCATCGTCAGCCGCCGGGACCTGATCGCGATCCTGGCCCGCGACGACGCCCGCATCCGCGACGACGTGCTCGCCGCGATCGCCGAGTACGGTCCCGACGACGTCCGCTGGGACGTGTCGGTGCGGGAAGGCATCGTCGAGTTGCGCGGCCGTTCGGACGAGCCGGGACAGCGGATCGCCGACGTCCTCGCCCGCACGGTCCCCGGCGTCACCCGCGTCTCGATCCGCGAATGACGCCGAGCCGCCACGCTACTTACCGGCTTTGACGGCCTTCGACGCCTTACCGACCTTCGCAGGCTTGGCAGACGCCTTCGCCTTCCCGGGTCGCTTCGTCGCCTTCACGGCCCCCTTCTCCCCCTTGGGCTTCTCCAAGCCCTTCTTGGCCTTCTTCCCACCCTTGATGCCCTTGACGGTCTTGACGGCCTTGGAATCCTTGACGGCCTTACCGTCCTTGGACTTCTTCGACGCGGACTCTTCGGCGACAAGCGCGACCACCGGATCCGGAGCGGGCTGTTCCTCGGGCACGGACACGCTTTGCCCGACCCGATTCCGGAACGTCTGCCCGACCCGGAACCGCGGCACCTCGGCGGCGGGCACCTCGATCGGAACGCCAGTGTGTGGGTTGCGGGCCTTCCGGGCCGGACGCGACGCGCGGTCGAACGTCCCGAACCCGGTGATGATGACGCGTTCCCCGGCGGACACCCGCTCCATCACGGTCTCGACCACGGCGTCCACGTGCCGGCGCGCGGCGGCTTCCTCGCTTCCCGCGCGCTCCGCCACGGCCCTGACCAGTTCGCTGCGGTTCATGCGCCATGCCCTTCATGTGCCGATATGTTCAGGTCAGCGTAAACCGGCGCGCTGACCTGGGCCCGGATATCCGCCGCAGAGTCAGCGTGTCTTGAGTCCGACGCCCCCGAGCATCCCGATCTCGGCGGCCGCGGGCTCGCGCCCGCACCGCCACCGCGTCACCGGCACGACCCCGGGATCGACCAATTCGAGCCCGTCGAAGAACCCCCGGATCTCCTCCTCCGAACGCAGCAGGTACGGGACGGCCCCGGTATTTCGATAACGCTCATTGGCCTTCCTGTGCGCGGCGCCGACACTGACACTGTCCGCGACCACAAGGTGACTACCAGGCACAAGGCCGTCCAACAACTGCTTCACGATCGACCGCGCGTCCTCGTATTCCTGGACGTGCCCGAGAACGCCGGTCAGCGTCAGCCCGACCGGCCGAGAGAAATCCAGCACCGTGGCCGCGGCACGGAGGATCTCACCGGGTCGATGCATGTCGGCATCTACAAAGTCGGTCGCCCCCTCCGGTGAACTGGCGAGCAGTGCCCGCGCATGCGCCAGCACCAGAGGATCGTTGTCGACATAAACGACCCGGCATTCGGGTGCCACGCTCTGCGCGATCTCATGGGTGTTCTGAAGGGTCGGCAGCCCCGTCCCGACGTCCAGAAACTGCCGAATCCCCGCCGCACCAGCCAGATACCGCACAGACCTGACGAGAAAGCGACGTCCGGCGCGAGCCACGTCCACGATCGCCGGATACACCTGCCTGTACTGCTCCCCCGCCTCACAGTCGACCGGATAGCCGTCCTTCCCGCCAAGCCAGTAGTTCCAGACACGCGCCGAATTCGGAACGCTCGTGTCGAACCCCTTCGATGCCCGCTCGTCAGTACCGCCGGTCATGAGCCGCTCCATCCATCCACCGCGGCCACCGCCCACCGCGAACCCGGTACTACGCCCCGTATACCCCACAAGCCCCCACCAAGCCACCCAAACCGGCGATCACCCCCACGCCACCTCCCCACCTCAAACCCACCCCACCCCGACCCCGGCGCCTACACCGCGGGCATCGCGTTCCTGCCGTCCAACGGCGACGAGCGCGCCGCCGTGACCGCGCACGTCGAGGCGCTCTGCGCGGACGAGGGCCTCACCGTCCTCGACTGGCGCGAGCTGCCGCACGACCCGGGCTTCACCGGCCCCGCCGCGCGCCGCGTCATGCCGCACTTCGCACAGCTGTTCGTCGCCCCGGCTCCCGGGACGGCCGAGCGGGAAGCGCCTGTGCGGGCAAGGGCAGGGCCGACAAGGCGGGCCATGTTGGTGGTGCGCTCTGCCGGGAGCGTTACGTCCGCCGCGCGGATCGGCGCGTTGCAGCAGGGTATGGTGCTCGCCAGCATGGTGACCTGGACCGTTGTCGCCTACGACGCGAGGGCAGAATCACTTACCCAATCAACACTCCCTCAGATCGCAAGTACTCAGGAGTTGAGATGAACGACCTGGACACGATGGCTCGGATAAGAGAAGCCTGCCTAGAGTTGCCAGAGGTGGTCGAGAAATCATTCGGCGGACACACCGCACCTTCGTTCCGTGTCCGGGACAAGCTGTTCGTGATGACCAGCGAGGACGGTCTCTACATGACGTTCAAGGCTGGCGCTGGCGTACAGGAGGCCCTCATAGCAGAAAGCCCGGAGCGCTTCTTCTTCCCAAAGTACGTCGGTAGCAAGGGATGGGTAGGCGCGCGCCTCGACGTGGAGCAAGACTGGGATGAATTGGCAGAACTCATCGAGGAGAGCTACCGACTCATTGCACCAAAGCGCTTGGTAAACCTCCTAGATCGCGGGTAAATGAACACCGCACAGGCCAATACTCAACTCCCTTCATCTTTCGCTTGCTCGCCAAACACAGCTCAGCCACGCGGACCACGCACCGTCAGAGCAGCACCGATGATCCGCGTCCAATAGCAGCACCTTCGGCACCCAAGAGCCAGTAGATAGACAGGCTGGCACGGCGATTCTCTTTGAATCGCTGATTGACTTCTCCTCTTGCGCTACCTCCAATGTCGGCGATCCAGTGCAGCTAACCGGGCGGATATTCGATTCATCGTGGGATCGTTTGGCGTCCAGCCCCGCTGCAGCAGTGCGGTCAGAAGAGCCTCTAGGTAGGGCGCAGGCTTGTGGCGGAAGTCCTTGGTGATGGGAAGGATTTCCCATCCCTTCTCCTTGGTCAGCCAGGCGCGGCGTCGCGCGTCATGCGCTCGGGCCGCGGCACCCGTGTGATGGCGTTCGCCGTCGTATTCGAGACCGACACGGAACTCCGGATACCCGAGGTCTACGTATGCGCACCGACCGGCTGAACTCCTGACCGGCACCTGGGTGCGCGGACGCGGGAAACCCGCGCTAACGACTGCGACGCGGATCCAACTCTCGCCAGGGGACGCCGCCCCACGATCACCGAGACGGACGACCTGCCGCAACCTCTTGTTGCCGCGATATCCCGGTAGCGCTCGGGCCATTGCTATGAGTTCATCGGCCTCCACATCACGCCTAAGGAACTGGTCGAGTGCTGCCACCGCTTCGTAGCGGGGAAGCCAACGAGCACAGTCCAAAGCCGTCCGGGATAGGGACGTGAGGCGCACACCGGACTCCTCCTCGATATGGTCCACGGGAAGCTGCACGTTATCGGCGGTAATCGGTGACGGCGGGTCTCCGGAGGTGCTGGGCGTTATGAGTTCGACGTCCCAATCAGCCTCTTTCGCTCCCGGCGGTAAAACGTCGAGACCCCAGATCCAGGCGGCAGTGCGTCGGGCTACCACGACCTGATCAGGCAACAGGCTGCTGAGTGCTGCGGCTCGCGCGGCCAGCGATGCTCCCTTGATCGGGACGAAGTAGACACCGTCCCCGACAGGAATGATCGAATCAACGCCCGCTCGTCTCCAGGTGAGGTTGATTCCGTTCACGGAAACGATGATGCTCGCCTCGGCCCCCGCCCCGAAAGACCGCGGGAAAATGTGGATAACTCTGAATCACCGCAGGTCAGCGAACCGCGCTCCGCCAAAATGATCACGCACGTGACTCAAGATCCGCTAAGCCGTGATTTTCTCGGGTCGTGGCAGACGTCGGCGATGGCATCGGAATGTCCGCCGACGCATGGTCGGGTCGTGGTCACAGACGGAAAAGGCGATCGTGGTCGGCGGGCCTGTGTGTCCCGCCGACCGCGATCGAAGGGTCAGTTCCTTTCGTCCGTACCAGGTCGGGTCGGCTTCGACGGACCTTGGTAGATCGAGTTGATGACGATCGGCCAGGTCTGCCGCGGCCAACTCCGGAAGGTGATCTCGCTGCCCGCGATCGTGGCGTGCCCCTTGCCGACCTCGAACGTCGCCACGTTGGCGAGGCCGTTCAGGGACGCCGTTCCGTGCGCGTACCCACTGGCCAGCAGGTCGCCTTCACCGGGGTACCGCGACGCCACTTGGGCGTCACCGGTGACCTTGTAGGCCGCATCCTGGTTGAACCAGACCGCACCCGACTCGGGCATGCCCCAAGCCGCCGGGACCTTCGGGTCGTACGACGCACGCAACAAGGCGCCAGGCGCGTTGAGCTTCGCCGGATCGGACGGTGTCGCGTTCTCGACCGGCAGTTTGAGGAGCTGCCGCGCCGTCTCCGACGATCCGCCGATCGCGACGAGGTTGCCGCCACCGGAGACGTAGTCCGCCAGTTTCGCCCAGCCCTGCTCACCGACGCCACGCGCCCACGCGAACTCCGGTGGGTTCTTCGCGGGGTCGAGACCCCTGATGATGGTGTTCTTGGAGACCCCGTCCGCGAGCACGATCGTGTCGTACTTCCCGGCGAGGTCGCCGTAGTCGTCGGCGGAGACGACCTTGTAGTCGATGCCGTACTGGTCGAACATCCACATCATCCACCCGCCGGGCATGTTGTTCGCGCCGCGGATCAGTCCGACCTTGGTGCCGGGCTTGAGTGTGAAGCCGTCCACCTTGGGCAGCTCGTCCGTCCCGTACACCGGAAGGCCGGTGTCGGCCGACACGCCCTGCAGCACCTGCCGGGCCGCCGCCGTCGGCGGGACCACGACCGTGCCCGGCGCGAACGACCGTCCGCCCGCTTTGAACTCCTCGGCGGACCGGAACGTCGGCACCTTGGCCTTTTGCAGGCGGGAAAGGACGTGTGCGACGCCGTACGACTCCGGTGCGACCAGATACGCGCCGCGTGGCGTCGCCGGCATGCGCACCTGTTGCGGCAGAACCCGTCGGACTCGCTGCAAAGGCGCGTTGAAAGCATCCTTGACCGGGTCGACGTCGACACCGAGCAGCAGACCGAGATTGTCGGTGGTCTCGCTGTACGGCATGATCAGCGGGCATTGGCCGCACTTGCGCGCAGCCTGCTCCGGATACTTGTCGATCTTCAAAAGCTGGTCGATCCAGCGGCCGAGCGGCTGCCGGGTGCGGAGCACGTACGACCCGGCGGGGTAGGTCTTGCCGGCCGCGCTGAACGGGGCCGTGGCCTGGTCGATCTCGACCCGTCCGAACTCGAAGATCCGCAGCATCTCCAGGACCGCGAACGGGTCGCGCTGGCCCGCCGGGATGACGTAGGCGTTCGGCGTCCCCGGCTCGACGTCCGGCAGCGCGACCGCATTGCGCCCCGTCTGGTACAGGTTGTTGAACAGCCAGGACTCGGGGTTCTTCGCGACGTTCTCGATCCCCGCGTAGGCGGCGGTCTCGGCGTACGCGACGATCTGCTCCAGCGTCCAGGTGTTCTTGTCGTACGGCTGGAGCATCCTCATGGTCCGGTTCTGCGGACCGAGCGGTTTGCCGTCGGACGAGGTGAACGGGTAGGCGAGGTCCTTGGCTCCGGCGATCTCGGTGAGGAACAGCGACGTGCCGAGGAATGTCGAGAAGCCCATGACGTCGGCGTTCCAGAAGATGCCGTAGGCGTCGTCGGTGCCGACGCCCTTCTTGCCCTCGGCGGTCAGCGCACGCGCGGCCTGCTGGCCCTGCGAGGTTGCGGACTGGATGGTGATCGGGTCCACCCCGCTGCCGAGCGGCTCGTCATACGGGGCCGTCCACAGTCGCGGTCCGCCTGTTCCGGCCTGGTGCATGTAGTGCCCGACGACCGGACGGTATGTCTGCTCCAGCCGGACCCGCGTACGGGTCTCCCGCTGGGTGAACATGAACCAGTCACGGTTGTCGTCGTGTCCGATGTACCGGTGGTAGAGGTCCGGGTACACCCGGTCGTAGGCGGTTCCTGCGGTCTTATTGAAATGGTCGACTACGAGGTGCTGGCCATCAGGGTTGCCGGACGGGATGACCATCAGGACCGCGTTGTCCAGCACGGTCTTGGTGTAGTCGGAGTCCTCGGTGGCGAAACGGTGCACGATGTCCACCAGCGCCTGCGTGTTACCGACTTCGGTGGAGTGCAGGGTGCCTTCCATGAGGTAGACCGGCTTACTCCGCTGCGACAGCCTGCGGGCCTCCTGCTCGGAGATTCCGCGAGGGTCGGCGAGTCGCTGGTTGTCCCGGACGATCTGCCCGAGGTTCCGCAGGTTTCGCGGCGAGCTCACGAACAGGACCGGGTAGTCGTTGCCCATCGTGGTCTTGTCGGCGACCTGGTAGGTCACCCGGTCCGAACGGTCGGCGATGAGGCGGAAGTACTGCTTGATCTTGTCGAATCCGGCGAGCCTGCCGGTCGTGCCCATGGCGAAGCCGAAGTAGCTCTGTGGCGCTGGAATGTTCTTGGCCTGCGCGTTGTGTCTCGCCGAGGAGCCCGCGCCGAACGCGTCGGTGTGCAGGGGCACACCGACGAGCACGACGAGGACGACCAGGGCGGCCACCGCGCGGGACATCACCCGCGACAGCATCCGGTCTCCTGATGAGAGTGAGGGAAGGGGGCACTGACCGGTCAGTTGTGCCAAGGGTTAATCGGCTTTGTCGATCAGTCAATGTCTTGATCGTCTCGTGCCGCACCCGTTACGGCCCGCACCACCGCCCTCCAAGCCAGCCGACCTCATCAACGCGCCGCCCTCCAAGGGGCGACCAGGCCGTCAGGTCACGCCCTCAGGGACGGCTGGACCCGTTGGCTCTCGCCGTCATCGGGCGGGCGGGCTTGGGAGCGCAGCGGTGACGGCGAGCGTGGCTCGGTACCGATGCGTCCGCGGACTCTGGCCCCCGGTGGCCGAGTCGCTGGGCTGGAGCACGGAGGAGCTGGCCGCGCTTGCGGGCGAGCCACTTCGGCCACTCGACTACGGTCCCATGTTCTGTCATCACGTGGGGGGACACTCCTGGCAGTGACCCCTCGGACAACCGAATAGTTGGGGCGTGCCGCACGGAGGCTGAGCAGCGGAGGGTCAAGCTCGAGGGGGTGGACGCCGCCGCCGGGCTTCACCGCCCGGTGGGTCAGTGGTGGCGTGACAGGGTTAGGCGTCGTCGGGGCAGGTCTATGTCGGTGACGGTTACGGTGATCTCTTCGCCCATTTGGACGGCCTGGTCTGGTGTTTCGATTGGCGAGGGTGATAGCTGGTTGAGGTGGATCAGACCTTCTATGCCGTCCTCGACCTGGACGAATGCTCCGAAGGGCACCAGTTTGGTGATTGAGCCGTGCAGGATCTGCCCTACCTGAACGTCGAGGGCGAACTGCTGGAACGGGTCAGGTTGGGTGGCACGCAGCGACAGTCGGGCCTCGCCGTTGGAGGTGTCGAAGGCCAGGAATTGGCAGGTGACTCGCTGTCCTTTCGAGATGATTTCAGACGGGTCCTCGAATCTGCGCCAGGACAACTCGGGCATGGTTATGAAGCCGACGCCGGGGAAGGTTGGATGTTTCGGCCCGTCATCCAAGTCTATGAAAACGCCGAAGCGCTCGATGGCCGCTACGGTGCCGGACAAATGCTCTCCCGGACGCAGTGCTTTGAGGAAGTCCCAGAGTTGTGGATTCTCGGCGGCTGACCGGGAGAGCATTATCTTCCGTCTCGGCGCGTCTACGGCGATGACTTCGGCGGAGACCCTGGTGCCGATCTGAAGGAGGTCGGCTGTCGATCGTCGGAAGGATCGCCAGGAAAGGTCAAGCGGGCCGATGATGCCGACCGCGTCGGCAGCGAAGTCATCGAGGAGTACGGATGCTTCCGATCGCGTGACCTCGGCGATGGTTCCGGAGAGGGTGTCACCGACGTTCACTGTCGCCAGGAACGCGGCTATGGACTGATCGTCTTCCACTCTCCTCATCCTCCCCGGTTTTGATCACGCCTGGGTTGTTGTGGGGGGCTCGGCGGAGGGAGGACTAGTCCTTGTAGCCATTCCTCGACGGCGTTGTAGTCGGCCTGGATGATGCCGTGCTTCGGGTCGACTCGACGTAGGAGAGCCAGGCCGGGGTGGTGCGCGGATACCCAGGCGCGGTCGTTGTCAGTGATCTCGTCATCGAGCCAGGCGAAGGGGCGTCCTGCCGCCCAGGTGACGAGGGTGCGGGTTTTCCAGTGCAGGCCGTGGCGTGCGTCCTGCTCTTCGATCGCGGGCGCGTCCGGCCAGGTCACCATCGACAGCCGAGGCAGCCCGAGGCGCGGTGCGATGCACTCGTTCGCGTCATCCATCCAACTGGTGGCCCAGACCAGGTCGCAGTCGAACTCCATCAGCCGTTTTCCGTGCTCGGGATTGATCCGGGACACCAGCGGATTCTCATCGGGGCAAGGCGATGAGAGCGTCTGGTAGGTCGGATGCTCTTCGGGCGTTGATCCGAAGGGGATGAGGGGGCCGTCGACGTCGAGGAAGAGCAGCGGACGCCGTCGCTGCTTCGGTCCGGTCACGGCGGCACAATATCCGGCTTGGGATGGGTCGTCTGACTACTGGCGTCGGCATGACGGCCGTCTGGCGATGACGAGGCGATCAGGGACACCGCCTGGCGGGCGCGTCGGCATCGTCAGGGCGCGCGCCAGACTCCGGATGACATCCGCAGCGATGTCCGCGTCGAATGGATGACGAAAGGGGTCAACGTCATCCCAGGTCAGGAGCCATGGCTTGATTTCATAGTCCACGAAGGGAGGGTGTCACGATCAGTTGGGAACCTCCATTGAATTTGCGGTTTCGCCTACTGCGGCGCATCGGGTTGGGAGGTCGTTAGCCGAGGTTTATCCGGCTGTGGTGTTCAGGAGATCGGTTAGGAGTTGTTCGCCTTGGAGCCATGCGCCGTAACCTTCGGTGACGGTTAGGTGGCCTACTTCGCCTGCGTCGACTAGGCGCGCGTTCCAGGACTTGGCGAAGGCGGCCGCGCGCTCCGGCGTCATCCAGTGGTCGTTTCGGCTTGCCGCGACGACCGTGGGGAAAGAAAAGGGGATTTGAGGGATGGGGGCGAAACCTGTGATCTCGGGAGTGATGTTACGTTCCACATCGGCCGGGGTGACCATTAGGGCGGCACGGACTCTCCGGTGAGGGTTGTCTGCTACCCAGTGAGCCACGGTCGGGCAACCGAGGCTGTGCGCGACGAGCACGGGAGGTTCCGTGCAGGCGGTGATGGCCTCATCGAGCCGTGCGACCCACTTATTGCGTTCGGCGAGGTGCCAGTCGTCTTGTTCCACCCTGCGCGAGCCTGGGAGTTTCCGCGTCCACAGCTCCTGCCAGTCGCCGGGGTCCGGGCCCAGCCAGCCGTCCACGAACAAGATCGTCATGGTGCCAGTGTGCTGGACGCCGCGGGCCCGGCGCGAACGGTTGCGCGTGTTTCTCCAGCGGTTCGCGGGCTGTGGTCCCGAGTCCCCAAGCGGTTGCCGGCACTGCTGGATCGGGCGCAGGCAAGCATGGATGGTCCGGTGTGCTGAACGAAGTGGGGCTGGGTAGGTAGGTACATGTGGCTGGAGGGTTGGTCGGCCGACGGGCTCGGACGTCGGGCCGCCTGGGATGGACAGCGATGACCGCGCGATCCGGGTGAGAGCGGACGAGGGGCGGACGACCGAGGTCCGTCAGACACGCTTGCCAGATGGTCCTGCTGGTGACGAGGCGCCCGCGGAGCATCGGCTTGAAACCGGGGTGTACGCGCGGCAGGCGATGGTGTCCTCGGCGCTGGCGCATGACAGGGCGGCGAAACTGCTGGAGGACATGGCGTCCGCCCATCCCGAAGAGGCCGAGTTGCATCTGCCGTCGGCGGCGCGCCACCGCTGGTGGGCCGAGAATGACCGGAGGCTGGCGCGGCAGTATGCGCCCCGCGGGGATGATCCGGACGGGCGCGACGAGAGCGCCCGCCAGACGAAACACGACGAAACTGGGGCGGGAACGTCGATCGGGAACGCTGAAGCGTGAGCGGCGTCCGCTGAACGGGGTGGCCCGACTGGCGCCTGCCGGGCCCTAGAACGGCGGATGTCAGGGTGAAATCAGTTCGTACAGGTTGCCGCTGGAGTCGGAGAAGTAAAGGCCGCGTCCGCCGAGTGGGTGGTCCGTGTCTATGCGGCCGCTGTCGGCGTGGGCAGGTTCGTCGCCGTAGGGGATTTCGCGGGCGTCGAGGCGTTCGACCACGGAGTCGAAGGTGACGGTGTCCACGTCGAAGGCCAGGTGGTGACCCTGTGGGTGGGCGACGGTCAGGAAGTCCAGGGTGAGGGAGTCGTTCACATGGATCGGCACGAAATGGCGTGCGTGTGGATGCGGGCCCGTGTATTTCAGGCCCATGACCGAGGCGAAGAACCGGGCGGCCTCGTCGTTGTCGGCGGCCGTCACGATGGTGTGGTTGAGGCTGATCGTCACTTGGTGGCACCTTCCTCGTCCTTGAGAGCGCCGTTCAGGAAGACGTCCACGTAGTCCTCCATGGACGGGTTCGGCGCGTCCGGTCCGGCGGAGGAACGAGCACGGCCGAACGCGAAGCCCATGAAAAGGGAGGCCATCTGTTCAGCGGGCAGGCGGAGCCGGTCGCGTTCCGGTTCGAATAGTTCGGCGAGCGCCTCACGGGTCCGGTTCATGGCGGTTTCTCGGCTCTGCCACCGACCAGCATCCCCATCAGGGCCACCAGCACCAGGCTCACCAGTACCGGCAGGGCCCGGCTTGTCGGAAGTCCTCGGGGTGGCCCCCGGGGGAAGGCGGCGGCTGCGGCGGCCCGTCGCGTGCAGGGCGCCGATGACCATGCCCATGCGGGTGAGGTACGCCTCGATGGCGGCCCCGGCCTCGATGAGGCGGGCAGGGAGCGGCTGATCCAAGGGGATCGACGCGAGTTCGGCCAGGACGTGGTCGGTGCGCACCGCCGCTGCGATGCAGGCGTCCAGAAGTTCGTCCTTGTCGGCGAACACGCGGAAGATCGTCGCCTCTCCGATTCCGGCGGCGCGGGCGATCTGGCCGGTGGTGACCGCCGTGCCGTGCTCGGCGACCAGCGGCAACGCGGTGCGGACGATCATCTCGCGACGCTCCTCGGGAGTCATCCCGGGAGCGCGCCGACGGCTCTTCGTCTCCATGCCCGCCAAACTACGGAGTGAGTGCTCACTCCGTCAAGCACGAAGTGAGCACTCACTCCACACCCACCCCATGGGCGGAAGATTCGGATTCGGTGGCTGATACCGTTACGTTGCTGCGCGTTCGGAGCGAAGTCCGGTGTGATCCCGGCGCTGTCCCGCAACTGTGATGCCCCACCCCGAGACGCCTCTCGGACGGGCCTAGCCAGGTCGCCTCCCGCGCGCCGACGATTCTCGACCTCGTGGAAGGGCGATCCGTCATGAGCGGGCCGCGGCTTCCCTGCAGCCAGGAGGCTCCTGTGAGA
The DNA here is from genome assembly GCF_008085905.1 of Actinomadura syzygii. Classification (GTDB taxonomy): domain Bacteria; phylum Actinomycetota; class Actinomycetes; order Streptosporangiales; family Streptosporangiaceae; genus Spirillospora; species Spirillospora syzygii. The sequence goes on from NZ_VSFF01000016.1 coordinate 28,530, forward strand.
CCCGTGCGTTCCTTCGTCGCGGTGATGGCGATCGGCGCCGTCTTGGCCGCCGGCGCGTGTGGCGGCGGCGACGACGGTTCCGAGAAGGGCGGGAGCGGCGGGAAGACCGTCACCGTCCAGGCCGCGAACGGCGCGGTGACCGTCCCGGCGAACCCGAAGCGCATCGTGTCGCTCTCCCCCACGCATACCGAGACGCTCTTCGCGATCGGGGCCGGTAAGCAAGTGGTGGCCGCCGACGACTACTCGAACTACCCGCCGAACGCGCCGCGCACGAAGCTGTCCGGGTTCAAGCCCAACGCCGAGGCGGTCATCGCGTACAAGCCGGACCTCGTCGTCGTCTCGGACGATCTGAACGGCATCGTCAAGGCACTGGAGAAGGTGAAGGTGCCGGTGCTGTTCGAACCGGCGGCGTCCAAGCTGGACGAGGTCTACGACGAGATCAACGACCTCGGGCAGGCGACCGGCCACACCGCCGAGGCCACCAAGGTCGTGACCGGAATGCGGACCACCATCGAGCAGACCGTCGCGGCGTCGTCCAAGGCGAAGGGCCTCACCTACTACCACGAACTCGACAACCAACTGCATTCGGTTACGTCGAGCACGTTCGTCGGGCAGGTGTACGGGATGTTCGGCCTCCGCAACATCGCCGACGAGGCGGACAAGGCGAGCGGCGGCTACCCGCACCTCTCCCGCGAGTACGTCCTCAAGGAGGACCCGGACCTGATCTTCCTCGCCGACACCAAGTGCTGCGGGCAGAACGCCGCCGCGCTCGCCAAGCGTCCCGGCTGGTCGGTGCTGGACGCCGTCAAGAACAAGGGCGTGGTCGAACTGGACGACGACATCGCCTCCCGCTGGGGGCCGCGCCTGCCCGAGTTCGTCAAGGCGATCGGCGACGCCGTCCAGCGGGTCCAGTGACAGTCCGGTGACCACTCCCCCGACGGACGTGCGGCCGTGAGCGCGCGGGACCGGAGGCCGGGGGACGTCCCGACCGGCCATCCGGCTCCCGGGACGCCCCCGGACGTCCGTCCGGCCCGGAACGTGCCAAAGGCGGCCGAAGGGCCGACGGCCCGCCGGCGATTCGCCCGCACGAGGACGGACCTCGAAGGGCAGGCGAGGCTGCGGCCCCTCGCGCTCGTCGTCACGATGGTGATCTTCGCCGCCACCCTGCTGGCCGGAATCCTGGTCGGCTCGGCGGACCTGCCCGTGGACGGCGTCCTGAAGGCGCTGGCCGACCGCATCCCGTTCGTGCACGTCGACTCGGGGCTCGGCGTGATCGACGAGAACGTGCTGTTCCAACTAAGAGTGCCCCGGGCGCTGATGGCGGCGCTGGTCGGCGGGATGCTCGCCATCGCGGGCGCGGGCTACCAGGGCGTGTTCCGCAACCCGCTGGCCGACCCGTACCTGCTCGGCGCGGCGGCCGGGGCGGGCGTCGGCGCGACGATGGTGATCGTCCTGGTGCCGGGCGACCCGGGCTACGGGGTGCCGCTCGCCGCGTTCGTCGGCGCGATCTGCGGGGTCGCCCTCGCGTACGCGCTGGGCAACACGGCCGGACGCGGCGGCGACGGGACGGCGACGCTCGTCCTGGCCGGGGTCGCGGTGTCGTCGTTCCTGGCGGCGGTGCAGACCTTCGTCCAGCAGCTCAAGGCTGAGGAACTCCAGCGGATCTTCACGTGGATCCTCGGCGGGGTCGGGTCGGCGGACTGGCACCAGCTCGGGCTCGTCGCCCCGTACGCGCTGGTCTCGACGGTCGTCCTGCTGGCGCACGGCCGCCTGCTGGACGTGCTGAGCGTCGGCGACGAGGAGGCGGCGTCGCTCGGGCTGTCGGCGGCGCGGGTCCGGCTGACGGTGCTGGTCGCGGCGTCGCTGGCGACGGCGTGCGCGGTGGCGATCAGCGGCCTGATCGGATTCGTGGGGATCGTCGTGCCGCACATCGTGCGCCGCCTGGCGGGCGGTTCGTACCGGATCGTCCTGCCGCTGTCGCTGCTCGGCGGGGCCGCGTTCCTGGAGGTGGCGGACCTCGTGGCGCGTACCGTGATCGAGCCGGGCGAGCTGCCGCTCGGCGTCGTCACGGCGTTCGTCGGCGGGCCGTTCTTCGTGATCGTGCTGCGCGCGGTCCGCAGGCGCGTGGACACATGAGGTCCGGCGGCGTCGGCCGACCGGCCGGCCGGGTGGAGGAGCGGTGACGGTCGAGGTGAACGGGCTGGACGTCGCGCTCGGCGGACGGCCCGTGCTGAAAGGGGTGTCGCTGACCGTCCCGGCGGGCTCGTGGACGGCGATCATCGGGCCCAACGGGGCGGGGAAGTCGACACTCCTGCGCGCCGTGCTCGGCCTCGTACCGTCCCACGGCGAGATCACGGTGGCGGGGTCCGGGCTGGAGGGGCTCAAGCCGAGGCAGCGCGCCCGGCTGATCGCGTACGCGCCGCAGAGCCCGAGCGTCCCGGCGGGGATGACGGTCTTCGACTACACCCTCCTCGGCCGCTCCCCCTACATCCCGCACCTCGGCCGCGAGAGCGCCCGCGACCGGGCCATCACCGCCGAGGTCCTCGACCGGCTGGACCTGACGCGGTTCGCGTCCCGTCCGCTGGAGCACCTGTCGGGCGGGGAGCGGCAGCGCGCGGTGCTCGCGCGGGCGCTGGCGCAGCAGACCCGCGTCCTCCTCCTGGACGAGCCGACGACCGCGCTCGACATCGGCCACCAGCAGCAGGTCATGGAGCTGGTCGACCAGCTCCGCCTCTCCGACGGGCTGACCGTCGTGACCACCATCCACGACCTGACGCTGGCCGGGCAGTACGCCGACGACCTGGTCCTCCTGTCGTCCGGGGAGGTGGCGGCGGCGGGCTCGCCGGAGGAGGTCCTCACGCGCGAGGCGATCGAGGAGCACTTCGACGCGCGGGTGCACGTCGCGCCCGGTCCGGGCGGGCGGCCGATCCTGTCGCTGGAGCGCCCGTGAACCTGGAGACGGTCTGGCGCGAGGAGGACGGGGCACGGCTCGCCGCGACGGTCTGGCGCGCCGGGGACGGGCACCGGATGATCTCGTCCGCGCTGCTCGGCGGCGGCATCGGACCGGCCCGCTGGGTGCTGAACGCGCAGGTCGCCGGGGTCTACTCGCGCATGGACCCGGCCGTCCACCTGACCGAGCTCGCCGCCGCGCACGGCCTCGACGGGCCGGGTGTCGGGATGTTGACGGCCGCGTCCGTGTCCCGGACCGTGCGGCGCGACGACAACGGGGTGCGGGTGTCGGCGACGGTGGGGCTCCGCGTCCCGACCTGGGCCGCCGCGCCCGAGGGGGCCGTCGATCCCGAGCTGGCGCCGATCCGGCTGGACGAGTCGCGGCCCTGGACGCCCGGCACGGTCAACATCGTCGTCGCGGTGCCCGTCCCGCTGAGCGACGCGGCGCTGGTGAACGCCGTGATCACCGTCACGGAGGCGAAGACGCAGGCGCTCCTGGAAGCGGGCTACCCGTGCACCGGCACCGCGTCGGACGCCGTGTGCGTCGCCGCGACGACGGGCGGCGGCGCGGCGGAGCCGTTCGCCGGGCCCCGCTCCGAATGGGGGTCGCGGATCGCGCGGGCCGTGCACGCCGCCGTCCACGCGGGCGCGCTCGGCTACACGAACGTTCTGGAAGGACGCTGACACGGACACCGGCCGCCGTACCATCCCGGTGCGGTACGACGGCCGGTCTCAGGGCCAGTGCAGTGGGAGAAAGGGGCCTCACCTCCAACCTGTGGGGTCATCTCCGGTGTGATGGTGTGACGGGCAAAGCGGTGTGGCGGTAAAGCGGTGTGGCGGGTCACCCGGCGTACGGAAGGTGACGTCCGTTGCGCGTCGGCGGCACGGCTCCGTAGGAATTGGCGCGCGGGTCGGTGGCCGAGGGGTCGCCGCCGTTCAGCGGTGAGCCGTTCAGCGGGGGCAGGGCGTGCAGCCCGGTAAGCGGCTCCCGGTCGACGGGTGGACGGGGCGCGTCCGGACGGCGTCCGTCCACCGGGGCGGTGAGCGCGTCCACGCGGCGGCGGGCGCGGTCGGCCTCGACGCGGGCCGCGTCGCGTTCCGCGGTGAGCGCCCGGACGGCGGCCCGCAGCTCGTCGGCCGTCCGGGAGAGCTGCCAGTTGTGCTGCTCGAACTCCCGTGCCCGCGCCTGGATCTGGTCGCGGTCGGCGACGGCCTGGCCGCGCTTCGCCTCGGCGTCGCGGACGGCGGAGCGCAGGTCGTCGGCGGTGCGCTGCGCCGCGTCGAGCTCGACGCGCTGCCCCTCGGTCAGGGTGTCCGCCTCCGACAGCCGCCCGTGCAGCGAGACCAGCTCGGCGCGGGCGCTCTCCAGCGAGGCGAGCAGCTCGCCCTCGCGGGACGCGACGCGGTCCCGATCGCGTTCGGCGGCGAGCCGGGCGGCGATCGCGGCGTCGGAGCGGTCCTGCGTCTCCCGGTGCTCGCGGCGGGCGGCGTCCAGCTCGGCGGCGAGCCGCGCGGCCTCGGCGCGGACGGACGCGGCCTCCTGCTCGGCGGCCTCGGACCGCGCGCGGGCGGTGGACGTCTCCCGCAGCGCCGCCTCGGCGCGCCGCTCGGACGCGTCCCGCTCCCGCTGCGCGGCCGCGACGTGCCCGGCGGCCTCGGCGCGGGCGTCGGCGACCCGCCGCTCCACGCCCGCGACGCTCAGCTCGGACGCCAGCGAGCCCGCGAGCCGGTCGGCGGCGCCCTCCAGGCGTTCGACCATCTCCCACGTCACGGCGACCTGGCCGGTCAGTCCCGGGGCCGAAAGGCCGCGCTCGCGGCTCTCCCGCGCGGCGATCTCGCATTCCCCGTCATTGTCCTGGCAGTAGCGGACGGTGCGGGCGCCGCGCACCGGCTGCGGCACGGGCCGTCCGCAGCCGGCGCACGGCCAGACCGCCACCGGATCACCGAGGCGTGCGACGCCGGCGCGGTCGTCTTCGGGCGTGCCGTCACCGGCCGGGGACGAGGTCCCGGAAGGCGGGGCGAAGGCGGCGGGGTCGGTGATGACGGGAAGGTCGGTCTTCGTCGGGGCGGCGGCGGGGGTCGGGACGTCATCGAGCGGGGCGACCTTCTGGTCCTTCATGTCCCGTTGTACGCAGCGGCGCCCGGCGGCGTTCGACGTTCACGGCGAACTCTTCGGGACGCCGCCAGCGCGGGCTCAGTGGCGCAGGTAGTCCTCCCGGAGGCGGCCCCGGCTGAGCTTGCCGGACGGCGTCCGCGGCAGCGCCGCGCGGAACTCCACCCGCCGCGGATGCTTCAGCCGCGCGAGCCGCGGCGCGCAGAACGCGAGCAGCTCGGCCTCCAGCGCCCGCTCGTCGAGACCGCCCGGACGGTCGTCCTCGGCGGGTTCGACGAGCGCGACGACGCGCTGCCCCCATTCGTCGTCCGGGACGCCGATGACCGCCGCGTCCCCCACCGCCGGATGCTGCAGGAGAACGTTCTCGACCTCCGCCGGGTAGATGTTCACCCCGCCGGAGATGATCAGGTCGGTGCGCCGGTCGCTCATGTAGAGGAGCCCGTCCGCGTCGACGCGGCCGAGGTCGCCCGCCGTGTAGAACTCGCCGCGCATCGCGGACGCGGTCCTCGCCGGGTCGCCGTGGTACTCGAACCCGGGGTGCCCGCTGGCGTAGATCAGGCCGGTCTCGCCGGTGGGCAGCTCCGCGCCGTCCGGATCGAGGATCTTGATCTGGACGCCCTCGACCGGACGGCCGACCGTCCCCGGGTGGTCGAGCCACTCCTCGGGGGACGCGACGGTGACGGGCCCGCTTTCGGTGGAACCGTAGTACTCGTGGAGGACGGGCCCCCACCAGTCCATCATCCGCCGCTTGGTCTCAACCGGGATGGGCGCGGCGCTGTGGAACACCTGGCGCAGCGACGACAGGTCGTACCGTTCCCTGACCTCGTCGGGGAGGGCGAGCATGCGGTGGAACATCGTCGGCACCATGAACGTGTTGGCGACTCGGTGCCGCTGGATCAGCGCGAGGGTGTGCTCGGGACGGAACCGCGACGCGACCACGACGGCGTGCCCGAGGAAGAGCGCCATCATCGCGTGGACGCAGGGCGCGGAGTGGTAGAGCGGTCCGATCGCGAGGTGCACGTCGTCGCCCGGGGCGAGCCCGAGGTTGCGCATCAGCGTCTGCCGCATGACCTCGGCGAGGATCTCCGGGGTGATGTCGAGTAACGGCCGCCGGACGCCCTTCGGCCGCCCGGTCGTCCCGGACGTGTAGAGCATGATCGAGCCCATCTGCCGCTTGGCGGGCGGGTGGGCGCTGCCGGACGCGCAGAGCCCGGCCATCAGGCGGTACCCGGGTGCGGGGTCGACGCTGACCCGTCCCGCGCCCGGGACGTCCGCCTCGTCCGCCGCGCTCTCGACGGCTTCGGCGAACGCGCTCTCGGTCACGACGACCTTGGCGCCGCAGTCGCGCAGGATGTAGCCGATCTCGGAGCCGGTCAGATGCCTGCTCACCGGGACGATGTAGAGTCCCGACTGCATCGCCGCAAGCAGGACGGTGAGGAACCCGGCCCGGTTGCCGAGGACGGTCGCGAGGGTGTCGCCGGGCCGCAGCCCGAGATCGTCCAGCGCGTTCGAGAGGCGGTTCACCTCGGCGTGCAGTTCGCCGTAGGACACCGGCACGCCGGGGGCGAGCACGGCGGGCCGGTCGGGATGGTTCCGTGCGATCTCGTAGAAGCCGACACCCTCGACGCCCATGCGGCACTCCTCCGTCGGATCCTGTGGCGGGTGATCCACCGTCCATCTGACCCGCGTCGCGGAGGGAAAGTCAAGGTCATGGACGTTCCACAAGCCCTGGCTGGACGGGCCGTCCACTACGGTTCGACCGGGTTTCCTGACCGCCCGCCGACGGCCGATCCGATCAGCGGACGCTTTCCAGGGCCGAGCGGGCCATGGCGTGCAGAAGATCGTCCATGGCGGCGCGGTCCTGCCCGGCGGCGCTGCGCGGAGTGGAGTTGAGGAGGCCGAAGCAGGCGTGGACGGCGGCGCGCAGCCGGTCGCCCGGGACGCCGGGCCGCAGCCGCCGCAGCACCCCGACCCATTCCTCGACGTAGGCGCGCTGCAACCGGCGGACCCGGTGCCGCTGCGGCTCGGGCACGTTGTCGAGTTCCCGCTCGTGGACGGTGATCAGCGCCGGGTTGTCGAGCGCGAACGCGAGGTGCCAGCGGAGCAGGGCGTCGAGGGCGCGCCCGGGGTCGGGGGCGGCGGCGCGGCGCGTGCCCTCGGCGAGGAGGCGCTCGCTGATGTCGAGCAGCATCTCGGCGAGGACGGCCTCCTTGCCGCTGAAATGCCGGTAGACGGCGGGCCCGGTGAGCCCGACCGCCCGGCCCAGCTCCCCGATCGACGCCCCGTGGTAGCCGCGCAGCGCGAACAGCTCCGCCGCCGCGCCGAGGATCTCGGCCCTTCGCGGGTTCGGCGCCCCCTCCCGCACGGGCGGGCCGTCCGGGGGCTGCGGGGCGGTCGCCGGGGCGGCGGGTCTGGACGTCATGGGCCCAGTCTAGACTAGAGTTGTTAACGGTCATTAACATCGGCGTTGTTAACGATCGTTAACCGGGAAGGGAGGGGTCATGAGCGGACCTGGGATCGGCTCCCGCGCCGACGTCGCGGCGGAGGCGTACAAGACCAACGCGGCGCACAACGAGGCCCTCGCCGCCGAACTGCGGGAGCGGATCGACCGGGCCGGGCGGGGCGGTCCCGAGCGGGCCCGCGAACGGCACGTCGCGCGCGGGAAACTGCTCCCCCGCGACCGCGTCGACACGCTCCTCGACCCCGGCTCCCCGTTCCTCGAACTGTCCCCGCTGGCGGCGGACGGCATGTACGACGGCGAGGCCCCCGGTGCCGGGATCATCACCGGCGTCGGCCGGATCTCCGGCCGCGAGTGCGTCGTCGTCGCCAACGACGCCACCGTCAAGGGCGGCACCTACTACCCCGTCACGGTGAAGAAGCACCTGCGGGCGCAGGAGGTGGCGCTGCACAACCGGCTCCCCTGCGTCTACCTGGTCGACTCCGGCGGCGCGTTCCTCCCCCGCCAGGACGAGGTCTTCCCCGACCGCGAGCACTTCGGCCGCATCTTCTACAACCAGGCCACGATGTCCGGGAAGGGCGTTCCGCAGATCGCGGCGGTGCTCGGGTCGTGCACGGCGGGCGGCGCCTACGTCCCGGCGATGAGCGACGAGGCCGTGATCGTCCGCGGCCAGGGGACGATCTTCCTCGGCGGCCCGCCGCTGGTGAAGGCCGCCACCGGCGAGGTCGTGACGGCGGAGGAGCTCGGCGGCGGCGAGCTGCACTCCCGCACGTCGGGGGTGACCGACCACCTCGCCGAGGACGACGCGCACGCGCTGCGGATCGTCCGCGACATCGTCGGCACGCTCGGGCCGCGCGAGCCGCGGCCGTGGGACGTCGCCGCGTCCGAGGAGCCCGCGGTCGACCCGGCCGAGCTGTACGGGGTCGTCCCGCCCGACCCGCGCACCCCCTACGACGTGCGCGAGGTCATCGCCCGGATCGTCGACGGCAGCCGCTTCCAGGAATTCAAGAAGGAATACGGGTCGACGCTCGTCACCGGTTTCGCGCGCATTCACGGCCATCCGGTCGGGATCATCGCGAACAACGGGATCCTGTTCGGCGAGTCGGCGCAGAAGGGCGCGCATTTCATCGAGCTGTGCGACCGGCGCAGCGTCCCGCTCGTCTTCCTGCAGAACATCACCGGCTTCATGGTCGGGCGCGAATACGAGGCGGGCGGCATCGCCAAGCACGGCGCGAAGATGGTCACCGCCGTCGCGTGCGCCCGCGTCCCGAAGTTCACGGTCGTGATCGGCGGCTCGTTCGGCGCGGGCAACTACGCGATGTGCGGCCGGGCGTATTCGCCGCGCTTCCTGTGGATGTGGCCGAACGCGCGCATCTCGGTGATGGGCGGCGAGCAGGCGGCGAGCGTCCTCGCGACCGTCCGGCGCGACCAACTGGAGGCGCGCGGCGAGGAATGGCCCGCGTCGGCCGAAGAGGAGTTCAAGGCGCCGATCCGGGACCAGTACGAGGCGCAGGGCAATCCGTACTACTCGACGGCGCGGCTCTGGGACGACGGCGTCATCGACCCGCGCGACACCCGGCGCGTGCTCGGGCTCGGGCTGTCGGTCGCGGCGAACGCACCGCTGGAGCCGGTCGGCTACGGCGTCTTCCGGATGTGAGGGTGTTGATGTTCGACAGCGTCCTGGTCGCGAACCGCGGGGAGATCGCCGTCCGCGTGTTCCGCACGCTGCGCCGGCTCGGGATCCGCGCGGTGGCCGTGCACACCGACGCCGACGCGGGCGCGCGGCACGTGCGGGAGGCGGACGAGGCGCACCGCGTCCCGTCCTACCTCGACGTCGACGCCGTGATCGCGGCGGCGCTGGCCGCCGGGGCGCGGGCCGTCCACCCGGGGTACGGGTTCCTCGCCGAGAACACCGCGTTCGCGCGGGCGTGCGGGGAGGCGGGCCTCGTGTTCGTCGGGCCTCCGGCGGAGGCGATCGACGCGATGGGCGACAAGATCCGCGCGAAGCGGACGGTCGCGGCGGCGGGCGTCCCCGTCGTCCCCGGGCGGGACGAGCCCGGCCTCTCCGACGACGAACTGGCGGGGGCGGCCCGCGACATCGGCTTCCCGGTGCTTTTGAAGCCGTCCGCGGGCGGGGGTGGGAAGGGCATGCGGCTCGTCCGCGACGCGGCCGACCTGCCCGACGCGATCGCCTCCGCCCGCCGCGAGGCGCGCGGCTCGTTCGGCGACGACACGCTGCTCGCCGAGCGGTTCGTCGAGAACCCGCGGCACATCGAGATCCAGGTCTTCGCCGACGCCCACGGGAACACCGTCCACCTGGGCGAACGCGAGTGCAGCCTGCAACGCAGGCACCAGAAGATCGTCGAGGAGGCGCCGTCGCCGCTGCTGGACGGCGCGGCCCGCGAGCGGATGGGCGCCGCCGCGGTCGCCGCCGCGCGGGCCGTCGGCTACGTCGGCGCCGGGACGGTCGAGTACATCGTCTCCGCCGACCGCCCGGACGAGTTCTTCTTCATGGAGATGAACACCCGGCTCCAGGTCGAGCACCCCGTCACCGAACTGGTGACCGGCCTTGACCTGGTGGAACTCCAGCTCCGCGTGGCGTCGGGCGAGCCGCTGCCCTTCGCGCAGGGCGACGTCGTCCTGGACGGCCACGCGGTCGAGGCCCGCGTCTACGCCGAGGACCCGGAGCGCGGCTTCCTGCCGACCGGCGGGCGCGTCCTGGCCCTGACCGAGCCGGAGCACGCCCGCGTCGACTCCGGTCTCGACGCCGGGACGGAGGTCGGCGGCGCCTACGACCCGATGCTCGCCAAGGTGATCGTCCACGGGGCGGACCGGGCGGAGGCGCTGCACCGGCTCGATCGCGCGCTCGCCGGGTACACGCTGCTGGGCGTCCCGACGAACGTCGCGTTCCTGCGCGCCCTGCTGCGGCACCCGGACGTCCTGTCCGGCGACCTCGACACGGGCCTGGTCGAGCGGTCGCTCGACGAGCTGACCTCGGGCCCGGCCGTCCCGGACGAGGTGCTCGCCGCCGCCGCGCTGGAACGCATGCTGGCCCTTGAGGCCGCGGGCTCCGACCCGTGGGAGATCCCGGACGGCTGGCGTCCCGGCGGCAACGCCTGGACGCCGTGGATCATCACCCCGTCCGGCGGCGAGCCGGTCGAGGTCCGCGTGCGCGGACGCGCCGCGTCCGGCGAGGTCTCGATCGGCGGGGGCGAGCCGGTCGCCGCGTCGCTGACCAGGCCGTTCACGCTCACCTACGCTGGAAGGACGACCTCCTTCGAGGCCGTCCGGGACGGGCACACGCTGTGGCTCGGCCGCGCCGGGCGCGCGTGGGCGCTGAGCGAGCACGTCCGCGCCGAGGCGGGCGGGGCGGCGGAGGCCGCCGGGGACGGCGTGCTCCGCAGCCCGATGCCGGGCACCGTCCTCGCCGTGAAGGCGGCGGAGGGCGACGTGGTCGCGGAGGGCCAGCCGCTGGTGGTCGTCGAGGCGATGAAGATGGAGCACACCGTGACCGCGCCGCTCGCGGGCGTCGTGGCGAAACTGCCGGTCCGCGCGGGGACGCAGGTCGCCCTCGACGCCGTACTGGCCGTGATCGAGGAGACCCCATGACCGGGGCGAAGCGAGGATCTTCGGGGCTCCGCTCCGGGGGCCGGGGGCCGGGGGCCGGGGGCCTTCCCCCAGAAGGGCAGGGCGTGATGCGGGTACCGCTTCCGGGGCTGCCGGAACGGGTGACGATCTACGAGGTCGGGCCGCGGGACGGGTTGCAGAACGAGAAGGCGGTCGTCCCGGTGGACGTCAAGTCCGAGTTCGTGACCCGGCTGGCGGACGCGGGCCTGCGCACGATCGAGACGACGAGCTTCGTCCATCCGAAGTGGGTGCCGCAGCTCGCCGACGCCGAGGACCTGCTCGACGTGCTCCCCCGCGACCCGGAGCTGCGGTACCCGGTGCTCGTCCCGAACGAGCGGGGCCTCGACCGGGCGCTCGCCAACGGCGTCACCGAGATCGCGATCTTCGGCAGCGCGACCGAGACGTTCGCCCAGCGCAACCTGAACCGCACCGTGGACGAGTCGCTCGCCATGTTCGCGCCGGTCGTCGAGCGTGCCCGCGCCGAGGGGCTGTGGGTGCGGGCCTACGTGTCGATGGTGTGCGGCGACCCGTGGGAGGGCGACGTGCCGATCGAGCAGGTCGTGTCGGTCGCGTCCAAGATGATGGACATGGGCTGCTCGCAGCTCAGCCTCGGCGACACCATCGGCGTCGGCACGCCCGGCCAGGTCACCGCCCTGATCGAGGCGCTCGGGGCGGCGGGCATCGGCGTCGACCGGCTCGCCGTCCACTTCCACGACACCTACGGGCAGGCGCTCGCCAACACGCTCGCCGCGCTGCGCGCCGGGGTCGCCGTCGTGGACGCCTCCGCGGGCGGCCTCGGCGGCTGCCCGTTCGCGAAGAGCGCGACCGGAAACCTCCCCACCGAAGACCTCGTCTGGATGCTGAACGGGCTCGGCGTCGAAACCGGCGTCGACCTCGACAAGCTCGTCGCGACCAGCCGGTGGATGGCGGGGCGGCTCGGCCGTCCGAGCCCGTCCCGCGTCGTCCAGGCCCTCTCACCCGCAACGGAGAAATGATGATCGACTTCACGCTCACCGAGGAGCAGGAGGAGCTCCGCCGGACCGTCGAGCGGTTCGCCCGCGAGACCGTCGCCCCGGTGATCGGGGACCTCTACGAGCGGGGCGAGTTCCCGTACGAGATCGTCGCCGCGATGGGGAAGATGGGCCTGTTCGGGCTGCCGTTCCCGGAGGAGCACGGCGGCATGGGCGGCGACTACTTCACGCTCTGCCTGGCCCTTGAGGAACTGGCCCGCGTCGACTCGTCGGTGGCGATCACGCTGGAGGCCGGGGTGTCGCTCGGCGCGATGCCGATCCACCGCTTCGGGTCGGACGCGCAGAAGGCCGAGTGGCTGCCGCGCCTCACGTCCGGGGAGCGGCTCGCCGGGTTCGGGCTGACCGAGCCGGGCGGCGGCTCCGACGTGCCCGGCGGGATGCGCACCACCGCCCGGCTCGACGGCGACTCCTGGGTGATCGACGGGTCGAAGGCGTTCATCACGAACTCCGGCACCGACATCACCGCGTTCGTGACCGTCACCGCGTTCACCGGCGAGAACGAGATCTCCACGATCATCGTCCCGAACGGCACCCCCGGCTTCACGGTCGGACGCAAGTACTCCAAGGTCGGCTGGTCGGCGTCCGACACCCGCGAACTGTCGTTCGACGACGTCCGGGTGCCCGCCGAGAACCTCGTCGGGGAGCGCGGCCGGGGCTACGCCCAGTTCCTCCGCATCCTGGACGAGGGCCGCATCGCGATCGCCGCGCTGTCGGTGGGCCTCGCCCAGGGCTGCGTGGACGAGTGCCTCCGCTACGTCCGCGAGCGGGAGGCGTTCGGCAAGGAGATCGGCCGCTACCAGGCCATCCAGTTCAAGGTCGCCGACATGGAGACGCGCGCCCACACCGCCCGCCTCGCCTACTACGCGGCCGCCGCGAAGATGCTCGCCGGGGCGAACTTCAAGAAGGAGGCCGCGATCGCCAAGCTGGTCGCGTCCAACGCCGCCATGGACAACGCCCGCGACGCGACGCAGATCTTCGGCGGCTACGGCTTCATGAACGAGTACGCGGTCGGCCGCTTCTACCGGGACGCGAAGATCCTCGAAGTCGGCGAGGGAACGTCCGAGGTCCAGCGAATGCTGATCGCCCGAGCCCTCGGCCTCCCGCCCGCCTGACCCCGCACGCAGCCGAGGGAATGACCAAAATAGCCTCACAACCTGCACAAACATGCTCGGAGGCAGTCCGGGCCACTGGACTTCAGGGGCGCGGCTGTGACCCGAGGTTTCCTGCGCCGTTCCTACGCGACCCCCGCGCTGGCCCGCTCTGGATACGGCCATTCCCGCATGATCGTCTCCCATCTGTCTCCCACTCCGTCCGGCACGTCGATGTGGGTTGCGACGATCGCGCTCCCAAACGCGCTGACATGGCAGGCCGTCCGGATCGCTGTCCCGGACCGGCGAGACGACATCGTCGGCTCCCTCGCTGTCGACTAGGGAGAGGCGCCTACTGGGCGGCACCACCGCTTTCAACTGCGTCGTCCGGGCCTCGGTCTGGGCTTGGCGGGCCATCGCCCTGAACTGACGCAGCACCTCGTCCAGGACGTCCAGGTCGCGGCATCGGTCCTGGGCCGTGAGCGTGGGATCGGTGCGCACCGCTGCCTCCACCGTCGCCAGCGCCCGCAGGGCGCGCCGCTGCGCCTGGACGACGCCGGGCGGCCCGTCATCGGGCAGCCTCGCCGCCTTCTCGCGGAGCCCTCCCAGAAGATCACGCCCACCCATCGCCGACCCCTTGTTCTGTGACGGCTTCTGTGACGACAGCAATCTACGTCGACACCATGCCGTCACGACGGCATGACGGCATGCCCGTCAGTTCCGTGGTTCTGGGCGTTCAGTGCGTGGACTTGCTCGCCGAGGGGCTGACCGGGGCCGAGGGAGCACCGGCCTTGTCGTCGATGACGGCCTCGGGGATCGGCCCGCCGGTCGGGGCCGTGGAGCTGACGGCGTCGAGGCCGTGTACTGTCACCCGCCCCCGCAAGGGCGCCAAGCGGCCCCGGAAGGCCCGCGCCATGCACCCCGAGCGCAAACTCCCGCTGGCCGAGCGCAACGCCATCGTCGCCCGCCAGAACGGCGATTGACGCTCTTAGCGTTCGAGGTTCAAGCGTCGGGGGTGGATGGTCGCGGCGCGGCCGTGGGCGGGGGCGGTCGTCGGCGGGCAGATCGGCCAGGCGTGCCTGCACGGCGTCCTGGTCGGCGCGGTCGGTGAGGCGGCGGTATCGGCGTTGGGCGGCGCGGCGGTCGCCGACCCGTAGGACGGGCGCGAGTTGCTCCCAGGTGGCGCCGGCGGCGCGGGCGGCAGCGATGAAGTCGGGTTCCAACTCGGTCAGCCAGTCGTGCAGCGCGTGAATCAGGGTGAGCGAGGCCAGGGTTTCGGTATCTGTGAGAGGAATGCCCACTGATCATGAGGCAGATCAGCGAGTGTGGGGGACCTGGTCCGTGCTGGCTGTCGTTCACGGTGGATGGGCCTGGCGGCAGCGTTGGGCGCACCAGACTTGGTGGCGAGCCGGGTCCTATGCAGCAAAGCCACATGCTGTTGAGCCACAGGACGTTGTCAACGATCCGCGTCGAGGCCGAAGCCCGTGCGGCAGGAGAGTGCGATGGCAGGTATTGCAAGCCAGCTTCCGGCGCTTGTGGGCGTACTGGTTGGCGCGGGAGCCTCCTACTTGACCACCGCCGCTACCGAGCGTGCCCGGTGGAAGAGGCAGGCCGACACCCGCTGGGATGAACGGCGCGCCGCCGTGTATGCCGACTTCGGACATTCGGTCATTCGTTGTGTGACGCTGGCACGCCGGATCGCCGCCGACCGGGGCCTCCGCGGCTATCCCCATCCCCTGACTGTCGAGGAGGGACGGCTGGAGTTGACTATGGCCCGGGCCGAACAGGGAGTGTGCTGGGAGTCGGTCTTGCTGCTGGGTGCGTCGGAGGCGATCCAGGCTGGACGGCTGTGGCATCGCACCGCCTGGCAACTGGAACGGATCGCCCTAGGTGAGGTGGACGGCCATCTGGAGGCGGTACTTGCCGAGGCGGGCCACCACCGCCGGGCCTTCTACGAGGCAGCACGCGAAGATCTTGGAGTGGCCGGGATGCTGCCCGAGGTCGGAGAAGCGGGACTGTGACGCCAACTCCCGAGCTCGCCGCCCCGGAATCCCGGATCGCCTACGTCGACAACGATCCCCTAGTCCTCGCCCACGCCCGCGCACTGCTGACTAACACTCCGAAAGGGGCCTGTGACTATCAACATGCCAGCCGCCCTCACCAGGAGCAGCAGAGGCTTAGCGCACGATCTCGCAGAGATGTTCCTCAAGCCTCGGGGCTGGCAGAGGGCCCGACCGTGAGCGGTAGGGCCCTCTTTTCGGCGGGCTACGCCGCGGCGATGGCGCGGACGGCGACGCCGCCGGCGAGCGCGGCCAGGACGTGCGCGAGGAACCGGTCGGTTCCCTGGCGGACCAGCCAGTTGTAGGCGGTGGTGCGGACCAGCGCGGCCGCGATCAAGCCGAGGATCTGCTTGCTGCTTCCCATCGTGTTCACCTCCTTTCCGGTGATCTTTCGAGGTAAGCACGCCGCGCCGGTGAAGTCGAACTTCTGTGCGACAGGAGGCGATGCGTGTCGGATCGGGACGCCCTGGCCCGGTGGGGCCGGAATGGATGGTCGCGGCGGCCGCCACGAGCTCACTGCGACGATTCGCCGTCATGACGGCATGACGGCACACCGTCAGTTGCTCGCTCATCCGGGGCCTTAACCGGGCGAGCGTGAATGCAACACCGGGTGCCGTTAACGGACGTCGACCACCCGGCCAGCTGACCGCCGGTTCAGCTCGTCATCGCCGCACCGACATCGAACTCCGTGCCGAACGGGTCCGTGATGTGAGCGACCCGCCCGTAGATCATGTCGTAGGGCTCGGCCGAGGTCCCACCCGCGTCGACCGCTCGCAGCGCCGCCGCATCGGCGTCGTCCACCTGGAACAAGGTCCCCCAACGGGACTTCGTGGCCTTCGGGTCACCGGCGATGCCGCCGATCTCGTGGCCATCCGGTCTGCGCAGGAACGTGAAGTCGAGCTCGGGCATGTCCGGGTTGGCATCCAACGTGTAGCCGAAGACCGCGACGTAGAAGTCGCGCGCGGGCCCGGATTCCGCGGTGACCAGGTCGTTGCGGAGCAGGGCGTTCGGCTCGTTGACGATCTCGCAGCCGATGTGGGCACCGGCCTGCCACAGTCCACACTGCGCACCGGTGGTGTCCTTGATGATCGCCGTCCGGCCCTGGTCCAGCACGTCCATCGGGCCGGTGATGATCGAGCCGCCCGCGTCCCGCGCTCGGGCGGCCGCGGCGTCACAGTCATCCGTCGCGAAGTAGACGTTCCACCAGAAGTCCGTGGCGTCGGGATCGGGGTTCGGCCTGATGGCCGCGACGGGTCTGCCCCGTAGCAAGCACTGGGTGTAGTGGCCGAACTCCGCCGGTCCCACATCGAAGTCCCAACCGAACAACGCGCCGTAGAAGGTCATCGCGCGGTCGAGATCCGGGATGCCCAGGTCGATCCAGGTCGGTGTGCCAGCCGGCTGCGTGGTGGTCAGCTCGCTCATCGTCTCTCCTTGTCGTGTCCCCATCTTGTCCCCGTCGCGTCCTTGTCGCTTCGGGTAGCGGTGATGGTAACGACGGGGTCTGACAACCGGGCTGGACGAGACGGCGGGGCCGACGACGACCGCTCCACGGCCCGGGCCGGTAGGTGTCGAGCAGTTCCTCGGCGTCAAGCTTTCCCAGCCGTACCGCGGGTTCCACACCCGACCGGTGCCCGCGTCACGGCGCGCGGTGATGCGCAGTCGTTGCTGGACGTCCTCGGGCGTAAGCGTCGGCTCCCGCTCGAGACCGTACTTCGCCCACAGGTCCCGCTGTTTGGCGAACGCGAACGCGCTGGCGCCGTTGAAGTCTCCGATGTAGCCGACCCGGATCGCGCTGCCGCCGCCGGAACCTCCCCCCTCCACGCGGGCGCCCAGCGTCAGCGCGGCCGTTCCGGTCCGGGCAGATGGTCATCGTGGATGACCCTCCGTATTACACAAGTTGTGGTTCTTTCTCCGCCCAGATTCCGTGATGCCCGCCCCCCTCGACCAGGCGTGATGTCCTGGCGTTCGCCGCTGCCATGTCGCTCAACGTCCGCAGCGGCCGAGTTCCAAATTGCGATCGTTCCCAGAGTTTCTGGAGGGGGCGATACGCTCGCCGCGAGCACCTTCGCACTCTGAGCCTGCCGGTTGGGATCCCGCCTGCAGCGGGAGTGAGGAGGTGATCCGGATGAGCCGACTTCGTCGTCTGCGTCCGCGGGACTGGCGGGAGGTCGCCGCCGTCGCCGCCGTAGTGCGGTGCGTGGTGGCCGTCGCGAGGTTCGCGCGGGAGGTGCTGAACGACGAAGGCCCCGGACCTCGCCTCTGACGAGGCGGGCCGGGGGCCTCCGGTGAAGGGCCTTCGCGGCGCACTGTCTCCTGCCCGGGACAGCCGCGGGGGCCCTTTCTCATGCGCCTTGCGTTGTGCGGTATGCCGATCACTACACGTACGCATTGCTCGTGCTTGGATATCCGAACCTTAGCGCCACCTACCGCCGTAGGGGCGATGTTAACCCCCCTGCGAACGCTGTAGCCCCTGTCAAACGCGGCGTTCCTACCTGCGGGAACGCGCTGTCTTACCAGGTCGAGCGCTGTAGCCCCTCTGGTGTCGTGAAAACGATCGTTTCTTGGACAGTCACCGTGCGTCGGCTCCGGGGTGCGCCGATCCACGTCCAGAGTGTCGAAGAAACGTGTTGGAAACTCCGGGTGTTCACATAGTGCGGGGGTACCCCTTTTTGTACATTGGTGGCATGGAAGAAGTTCCCCTCGGTGCTGGCGGGCGGCTGCCGTACCCACACACGCGCAACGACTGCGACCAGTGCCGGGAGGTCGACGCCGACTTCGAGATCTTGGAGGGAGCGGCGGTTCCGTCCACCCGGGACCGCCGTCCGCCGCGGCTCTGTCAGGGCTGTATCGGTCTGTGGATGGCCATGCAGGTGATGAGCCGCCCTTCCGACGTCCCGACCGGGGATCCGCTGGCGGTGACTGTTGTCCTGCTGGCTCCCGGGGGCGGCGAATGGTGAAGCACGCCGAACTCCCGGCCGGGCCGCTCCTGGAGGGCTCGCTCGGCGACGACCCCCTGGCCGCCGAGCCCGCGCCGACCGGCGTGCTGATTGGGTACGCGCGGGTCTCGACCGGCGGGCAGCGCCTGGATCGGCAGACCGCCGCGCTGGAGGCGGCCGGGTGCGCGCGGATCTACGCCGACAAGAAGTCCGGCAAGGACATCGAGCGGGAGGAGCTGGCCAAGGCCCTGGAGTACGCCCGGCCCGGCGACACCCTCGTGGTCCCGAGCCTGGACCGCCTCGGCCGGTCGCTGCAGGATCTCATCGCGATCGTCGCCGGGCTGCGCAAGCGCGGCATCGGTTTCCGGTCGCTGCACGAGGCGATCGACACCACCACCCCCGGCGGAAGGCTGGTGTTCCACGTGTTCGCCGCCCTCGCCGAGTTCATCCGCGAGCTGATCGTGCAGGGCACCAAGGAGGGCCTGGCCGCCGCCCGCGCCCGCGGGCAGCGCCTCGGCCGGCCCCCGGCGCTGACCCCGGAGCAGATCCGCCAGGCCCGCGCCCTGCTCACCCGCCCGGACGAGTCGGTGTCCTCCATCGCCCGGCTGCTGGGCGTCAGCCGCTCCACCCTCTACAACCACATCCCCGAACTTGGGGGAGGGCGGCCCCACGCCGTGGCCGCAGCCGGAGAGCCCGCCGGAGAGGTCTCCGGAGACCTCTCCGCGGCCGTGGAAGGCCCGGCGGATCCCGGCCCGGCCGCCGGGGACCCGCTCGGCCGGGCGGAGAGCACGGAAACGGACCTCGCTCCCTGACCCGCCCCCCGGATCTGCGTCGGCACGAGCGCCGTCCCGCTGTTGTGCGGGACGGCGCTTCGTCGTCTCCGACACCCGCGATCGCCTCTGCCCGATTCTGTCGTCCGCTACCGACTCGAACACCCGCCTGCGTGTGCACCGGCCGCGCACTGTGCCGAACATCGGCCAGGACGACCTCGAACAGTTCGTCGAGGCTCACAACCACTTCCGCATCACGACGGCGGGTGATTCGCCTCCGAGGTCCTGCCATGGCCCCTAACTGCCATGAACGGACCTCGAGCCGTCTCGAACATCCCCGAACATCCCCCAATATTGCTACCCGCCCGGCACACATGACTTGATTTGTCTGCACCGAGGGAAAGGAGTGGTCCCCGGAGACAGAGAAACCGCTCCGGTCTGGAATTCACTATGCCCTCGCCGGGCCCAACGAAAGGACATCGATGAAAAGCCCCGTAATATCCCTCATGCCCAAAGCGGTAGCGGCGGGCGGAGCAGTGCTCGCTGCGGCCGCAGTCCTGGCCGTGGCTCCGCAGGGCGCTCACGCCGATGCGGGTGGGTGCTCCGACCGCTGGGGGAACACCCCGAACGCCTGCATCACGGTGTACGGGGCCGGCACCAAGGCCTACACCGTGGTCGGGAGTATCTCGCTGGGCCAGCTTCGCTGCGACCTCGCCCTGATGCTCTACGGAACACTGCCGAACGGCCAATGGTGGGGCGACGCCAAGCGTGTCCCATGCGGAGAAGTCCATCGGACGGGGCCTGACACCCGATGGAGGTCGGAGCACACGTGGAGCTTCAATCCACCGAAGAGCTTCAAGGCCGACACGCAACTCTGCGTCAAATACGGAATCTACAACGCCAGCACCGCAACGACCGCCTGGGACAATGGTCGCCAGGCATGCATCTGGATCGAGGCGTAAGCACCTAGGCCCCGGTAGGGGCACCCTGTCCCTGATCGCCCCATTCCCATAGTTGGGGCCTTGCCGGATGCGGAAGAAGTCCCCGGGATCTGGATGATCCCGGGGACTTCGGACCTTCACCGTTCGGCACTGTCCGGGCCGCGGCCCGTCATCCTGGTGCCGGAGACCTCTCCGGGGCGATCCCCCGGTCCAGAACGCCTGCGGCCCCGCCGAACAGGGATGGGCCACGGACTTGGATGGCGCCGAACTGGCGGCGCTCGCGGGCAGCGCCTCGGCCGTCCCCCGGCGCTGACGCCCGACCAGGTCCGTCGGGCCCCCGCCCTGCTCACCCGCCCGGACGAGTCGGTGTCGTCGATCGCCCGGTTGCTGGGCGTCAGTCGCTCCACCCTCTACTACCACGTCCCCAAACTCAGGGCCGGTCCCGCCTTCAAGGGAGAGTCAGGTCCAGCAGGCGCCGTGCGAGCGCGTCGCCGGTCCCGGCCACCGTGGCGGCGTGTGTGGCGCGCAGCCGGGAGCGAGCGTGGAGATTGCCTATTTCTTTCGGGGGATCGACGGATCTTCCAGCAGGTCCAGAGGCGGACGATGGGGGCGTCGTAGCCGAGGAAGATTCGACACGCCGACACCCATCCGAACCTGATGGACGGTGTCGCGGGCGGTGCCGCCGTCCAGGAGCAGCCCCACGCACTCCGGAGCGCCTCCGAAGGGGGCTGTGGAGACCGGAGGCATCGCCTCGTGTGACCCAAAACCATGTCGACGCCGCAGGGCCAGATCGGCAAACGGGGGCATCAACAGGGCGAGGGCGTCTTCGCTGAGCCCTGAGGCGTGGGGACCGTACCGCTGACGTCGACATAGGGCGAAACAAGCATCACCCTTCATCCATCATTGCGATTTGAATACTGTATCAAGTAACATTCGGATTGCTATGTCGATCCCATTTAAAAGAGTTCCGACCGCCGGTGGCTCGCGCGTTGATGGTGAGGTCGGCAACGACGGTGAGACCTGTAAGGAGCGGCCCGGTCACCAGGCCCAGAGCGCAGCCGGAGCGGACGCGACCGCTCTTCCCACCGTCGCCGGAGATGTCACCTGTCCGGCCGCCTGCCCTCACCTGCACACCCCCGAGGAGTTCTCCGACCTCATCCGAGGCGCGATGAAGGCGAGGACCTTGCGGGACAAGGCAGGCCGCCGCGAGATCCCCTTCACCCGAGTCGGCAGGGCGA
This sequence comes from Actinomadura syzygii, assembly GCF_008085905.1. Taxonomy (GTDB): domain Bacteria; phylum Actinomycetota; class Actinomycetes; order Streptosporangiales; family Streptosporangiaceae; genus Spirillospora; species Spirillospora syzygii. The sequence continues at coordinate 49,741 of NZ_VSFF01000016.1, forward strand.
TCCGGTTCAGCCACGCTGACATGGATCAGATCATCGCCGAAGGCGCCTCCGGCCGCCCCGCGCCACTGCGCCGCGACTCCCGGCGTCGCTCTTAGCCAGCCCGCCCCAGCCCTCCTAGCTGTCCGGGAGGCCACGACGCATGCCCGTTCACGCCATCTCCGAGGTCACACACCTGTACGCGCGTGGACGTCGTCCCCGGAGACCGGCTCCGCACCAGCCACGGCTGGTCACAGCCCACCACGCGCTTCATCTCGCTGCCGCGGGCCTCGGTGGCCGTCGACAAGGTCAGCGACCAGGGTGGAGGGTTGGTCGCCGAGGCTCCGCCCCTGTCTGCCACTCGGGGCGTTGAGCTCGTCGCACTCTTCACCGCGCAAAGGTTGTCCTTCTTGCACCCCGGTCGTCGACCGGCTGGGACCGGGCGTCCTTCGTCATCCTCAGACGCGATTTGGGCGTCGATGGCGTCCCGGGGCCCGGGGTCGAACGCGACGCCCGGGCCGGCATCGTACCCGGCTATCGATTCGCCTCGTATTCGTGGAAAAATCGGCAATCTATCCAGGTCTACCCATTCAGTTTGGCGATGCATAGCAATGTCATGACATTCGATAGGATCTTGCATATCCCATCTCATCCATGATGCTATGGCTATAGAAAAAGCGTTCAGAACGAGAGAGAAAGGATCGACACGCCGAGGATGGATCGCCTGCACCGAGAGCCCACAGTCTCGCAGAACCGCTGAGCCCAGCAGGCGCACTGCGATGGATGGCAGGCCATCGAGCAGCAGGGCAAGGGGATCGGGCGGGCGGGGGCCAGCAATGGGTCGCCTCCCGAAAGCCCGTCGCGCTCACATGGACGACCACGTGAGCGCCGAGTCCAGATGAGCACTAATCACGACTCGCCACCACCCTTGAAGACGAGTGAATGAGAGTCTCACGCAAGGCGTGGACTCCTTGATTCGTCGCGGATGACCTGTGAAAGGCGAGAGGAGAGAAACATGGCAAACATCGGCGAGTCGGCGTACAGCGCGGTGGCGTGGCTGCCGACAGCGGCCTGGGACCTCAGAAGCTTCCTGGAGAACGCCAAGAGTTACGTGCAGACCGTCGGCGGCGTGCTGCTCATGCTGCTCGGCGCGGCCGGCCTGGTCTGGGGCGGCGTGCTGCTGGTCAGGAAGCTCATGGGCAATCAGCAGCAGAGCCACCAGCAAGGCTGGGGCCAGATCACCATGCTCATCCTCGTCGGTGGCGCGCTCGGCACCGGCGGCTGGCAACTCATCAGCACGGTCGGCTCCGGCGGCCAGACCACCATCGAGGAACTCGGCGGCGGCACCGTCATCGTCCAACCCTTCGACGGGTCGAACCGGTCACGCCCCGCAGAGGGATCCCCCTGACGCCTCGCATCTACGCAGACAGGCATCGGACCGGGCCGGTCAACGTGACCAGACTCCCTCCGCGCCGGTCGCCTCCCTTTCGATGACCAGTCCTCCAAGCACGCACCGGCGTAGACGACAGAGACAGGGCAGCCCATGGCGATCAAGGACAGAGCCGTCGCGTTCAGCAAGAAGTTCAAGCTCGACTCCCACCACGCGATCGAGCGTTTCGGCCTCTTCTTCGGTGCGCTCATGGTCACCGGCGCGCTCGTCCTCGCGACATCGGGCTTCTCGGCGTTCATGGCGGGTCGCGGCGATCTTGGCGACACCGCGCTGTGGACGCCGGAGTTCCGCACGTCCAAGACGCAGCTGGGCGGCAAGATCGACGGCGTCTACACCAATGGGCCCAGGACCAAGGCGCTCGTGCTCATGCACTTCGACGACCGGGCGAAGATCAGCTACAACGCCGCCGACTACCGGGCGTTCCTGCTGGGCTCGGACGAGCGGTTCAACAGCCAGACGCTGGCGACTCGGGGCGTCGACGGATCCTTCCACGTCTTCGGTTCGACCGGATACGTCGGCGTCCTCCTCCAGGCCGATGAACCGTTCCACCAGCAGGTGCTCAACCTGACGGTGCGGGCCAACGCCGAGTTGTCGTTCAACGAGCAGCAGGCCGAGAGCGCGAGCACGGACGACATCATCGGCGACAAGTCGTTCGCCGAGCACGACCAATGGCGGGTCTTCGTCAATCCGGGGGCGAACAAGACCACGACGGTCAAGGCCCTCGACGCGGCGCGCTTCGACCCGGCCCAGATCTTCTATGAGGTCGTGCTCAAGTCCGCAGAGGACACGGCCCGCAAGGCCCTGGACGACAAGCTGATCGAGATGCGGACGAACCTGTCGCAGATCACGGCCTACGGCAACGATCTGTCGACGACGAGGGTCGACGGCCTGTTCCTGCGCCCGCCGAAGGTCCCGGCGATGGTCTCCGGCGACGCGATCACCGGGGAGTCCGCGCCCGAGTCCACAGACGGGAAGTCGTCGTTGGCGCTCACCACCAAGACCGTGGTGCCCGGCGGGTTCGCCCTCGACTGGCGCCCGGGCAATGTCTACGACGGATACCTCGACGTGCTCGTCCCCCCGGGCGAGAGCTATGTCCAGTACCTGTCGAAGAAGGCGAACGAGGGCTCGGGGGCCAACGATTCCGCGTCAGTCGACATCAACGCCATGACGTGGATCCTCTCGGACGGATCGAGCCTGGTCGACGACTACAAGTCGTCGGACGTGAGTATGCGTCCTCTCGTCACTGTCATGAACAATCTCTCGCAGGCCTATCAGGATTATTACTCCAACAAGTCCGAGTATCAGTCCGACCTCACGCTCGCCCTGCTCCAACTTGATCTGAATCTGCGGGATGTGCAGTCCAACAGCTCGGCTAACAGCGGTGAGGGCTTTCTCGTCACCTATTACTGATCGGCCAGTGCGTTCGTCCTGCGAGTGAGTGGAACGAAGGAAAGGGAACGAGCCCATGGGGACGAATGCGTCGGATCGGTCGGCCTGGGCTGAGCCGTCGGAGAAGGGGAATCAGTGGCGGGAGGCGAACCGGTCCGCAGGGTCCGGCCGCCCTCAGGGATCGGGACCCGCGCCGCCGACGAGCATCGCCCGCGGCCCCACCCGCGCTGGCATTGGCGGAACCGGCCTTACCGGTTCGGGACGGCAGTCCTCACCTCGCCCGGCGCGGTCGGGAACGCGGTCGGTTCGACCGGCGTCCGACGCGAACGGCGCGAAGCTCACGAGCCCGGGGCCCCGGCCTGCGGGCGCAGGGGCGGGCTCTGCGTCGCAGGCTCGCGGCGCCGGAGGGACCGGTCCGGCCGGATCCGGGCCGACGCCGAAGACGAGTTCTTCGACCGGGTCGGGCGGGCCGTCGGCCCGCGGCGCAGGCGGTTCCGGCCCGAAGAAGCGGTACGCGGCGGCCGCTGTTCGGGGTGGGGCCGAAGGCGCTGCCGTCGGCGGTGCTCACGGTGCTGCTGCCGGAGCGGCGAAAGAACTCGCCGGGGCCGGGGCCGGGAAGGAGGTCGGCGGCGAGCAGGGCGCCACATTGGCCCTCGGCGCGGGCGGGACGAGCTACCAGCGCGGTCGCGGCGACGATGCTCGCGCTGGCGGCGGTGGCCGCCAGAGCTCGGGGATGACCAGGAAGACCGCAGCGGCCGGTGCCGTGTCGGCCGCTCCCCCGGCGGCGCTGTTGACGATGCTCATCCTCTTCCTCAACTGGCTCAAGTCGTTCTTCTTCTCGGCCGCGGCGAAGGCCCTGGCCCTGCTGCAGGCCCTGTGGAAGCTGGCCAAGGCCGCTGCCGCAGCCGTCTGGCACTTGTTCACCGCGCCGTTCGTAGCGGCAGGGGCGTTGGTGGCCAAGACGGCCGGGGCGGTGTTCGGTGTCGGCAGCCTCCTCGCGTCCGCGCCGGTGGCCACGGCGGCTGTCGGTGCCAGCGCCGTTCTCTGCATGGCGGCGGTCGCCGGGACCGTCGTCGGCAGCATGGACTTCGAGACGCAGATGCGGGAGGGGTCGCTCAGCACGCTTTGCGCTCCGGTCAGCGCCGCAGGCGGGAGCAGCGGGAGGTTCACCGGCAAAGGCGTGCCGGCCAAGGCGATCCCGTGGATCGAGAATGCGGCCAAACACTCACAGGACAAGATTCCGGCGGCGTTCTTCGCCTCCATCATGGACCGCGAGACCGACTTTCGACCGGATCTTTTCAGCAGCGACACCAACGGCGGGACCTGGGGCCTGTTCCAGATCAACGCACAGGAGTGGGCCAAGGCCACCGGTGGCGGGTCGTTCGACAGCCCCGACATCACCGACCCGATGATCCACACCGAGTACGGGGCGAAGTACTTCGACAGCCGGCTCGATGCCGTCCGCGGGATGCGGGAGAAGAACCCGAACGCGGCCTACGCCACCGGTCTCACCGACCTCGAAGCGCTGATGATCGCCCACAACGCCGGTGAGGGGAACCTGCAGAAGTACCCGAACCTGCCGCCGGTCACCAGCGGCTACCTGAAGGAGTTCCGGGAGAAGTTCACCAAGTACGGAGGCGGCAAGCCGACCGGCAACCGTGACGGCTCCGGCTCGAGCACCCGGACGATCTCACATGGCCCGGGTGCGGGCGAGGCCACGCATCTCCAACTCGGCGCCGTCAAGCCGCACGTCCAGGACGCTGCCAACCTCCTCTACGCCAGGTTCAAGGCCGGTCCCGGCTCGGGCCTGCACGGTGCGGGCGGGTACCGCCCCGGAGACAACATCGACCCCGCCGGGCACCCCGCGGGGCTGGCCGTGGACTTCATGGTCGGGCTCAACTCCGGGAGCAAGCAGACCGGAGACGCGCTGGCCAAGTACGTCATCGACAACGCCGCACAACTCAACGGCAAGTACGTGATCTGGCAGCAGCGGATCTGGAACATCGAGAAGGGCGACACGGCCTGGCGGGGCATGGAGGACCGTGGTTCTGCGACCCAGAACCACAGGGACCACGTGCACGTGTCCTTCAAGCCTTCAGGCTCGATCACCGGCATCATCGCCGCGGCGCCGCTCAGCCCCGGCACGTGCGCCACCGACGGCGCCAACAGCAGCCGTGGGGGCGGCGCCGCGGCGATCAGCTTCAACGACGGAGGGATGACCGGGGCCGAAGCACAGAAGGTCGTCGACCTCTACAACAAGGAGGGCGACACATTCCTGCGCAAGCGCTACCACGGCGGCGGCCCCGGCCAGTGCAACGGCGACTACCGCAGGAACTGCGTGTCCTTCTCGATCTACTTCATGAACAAGTACACCACCTTCCAGCGGCACGCGCCGGGCAACGGGGTGGCCACGGCGCGGTCGATCGCCAGACTCACGGGCAAGCGGGTGTCGGGCACGCCACGGCCGTATTCGGTCTTCTCCTACGCCAACGGGGGTGCCGGGCACACCGGTGTCGTGTTCGGCGTCGAGAACGACGGCACGCTCATCATCGGCAACGCCGCGTACTGCCAGTGGGGCGGCCAGGTGGCCCGGATCCCGCAGGAGAAGTGGAAGTCAGGCCGCTGGGAGTTCGTCGATGTGTCCGACCTGATGAAGAGTGCGCCGACGGCCTAGAACCGGCAGTCCGACGGGGCAGTCGACGGGGGCCGGGACAGGGGTGGCGTTTGGGAGACACCGCCCCTGTCCTTTACAAAGTATTGTCAATAGTCTTCTGAGAGCGGTATGGACAGCGACAAGACTGATACAGCAGAGACCGCCAACGATGATTCCACGCGAGAGGAACCGAGGACACCGCGCTACCGGCACGGCGTCACCGGCGCCGAGCTGGAGGCCCGGTTCGACCGGTGGACTGGGCAGAAGCGACGGCGATTGGCCGCGCGGACGCCGCAGGACAATCACACGCTCGTCCGCCGGTGCGCCCTGGTCGTCCTCACTTCGGCCCTGGTCGCGCTCGCGGTGCTCTCCGGATTGTCGAACCGGTCCTACCAGCAGGCGGCGTCAGCCAACGACTCCCAGATCAGCGACCTCGGCTCCGAGATCGCCGTGGCTGCCGGCCCCGGCAGGACGGTCACGAGCAAGACCCTGGCGGCCCTGGGCGCTGACGCGGCCAGGGCCGCCGAGCAGGTGGCGGCCAAGCAGCAGGAGTTCGCCGGGCTCTCGGCGGCCGCGAACCATGAAGTGACCTCGGACAAGGGCAACGGCGCGCCGGGAAAAGCGATGAACGCGCTCGTCGAGCACCGCCGGTCCCTGGCCGAGCACTGGAACAAAAAGTCGCTCATCGTCGCCGACGACCTGGCCTACAGCTTCACGACCTCGCCCTCCTTCGACGACGATGAGATCGACCCGCGCTTCCCGTGGTACGTCCGCTACGACGGGATGAAGGCATCCACGCCGAACGCCTACGCGTGGAGGGTCGAATCGGCCACGCCGGCCCTCGATCCGCCGCTGAGGGCGAGGGTGGTCTGGGTCTGCCGAGACTCGAAGGGCATTGTGCTGGCCTGGGCGAACGCGGTCTTCGACGGCGGGACGAAGACCTTCGGCGACCTCGACCTCGCGATCACGGCCCAGGGCGCCGAGCACGAGCAGACCACGCATGCCGACAACCGGGTGCCCGAACTGGGCGAGGCCGGTGATCGCCCATGAGCCGTGGCTTTTGGACACGGAACCTGTGGGTCGTGGTGCTCGCGGCAGCGGTGCTCGCCGGCGGGCTGCTGGCGTGGACCCACCAGGCCGCGCACGGGCGGTCGCTGGCGGAGCAGGGAGCCGAGATCACCAAGCTCAAAGACGAGCTCGCACGGCAACGGCGGGCCAAGGCCAAGGCCGTGGACGACAACGCCTCCACAGCCCTGGGCGTCACCGCCACTCGGCTGGAGGACGACGCGGCGATCATCACCTCGCTGCTGGCGACAGCGTTCACCTGGGACTCCGGCGAGACCTACGAGAACGCCCGAGAGTCACTGGAGAACAGGTACGGCCTGACCGACGACGAGGAGTTCCTCCAGGACTTCATCTCGCCGGCGCTCTACACCGACGACGGCGAGGGAAACAAGCACTACCTGTTCGACAAGCGGGGTTTGCGGGCCGCATTCGCAGGCGCCCCCGAGATCGCGGTGGTGAAGGTGACCGGGACCAAGTACCGGTACGCGGTCATGGCCGACATCGCCTTCCGGGCCAAGGAGCAGGCGACCAACGGCCCCGGTGAGGAGGCGACGGAGGCGTCGGTGACGCGCCGGGTACTGCTGTGGATCACGGTCGACGGCGAGGGCGCGGTGTCGGACCTGTCCGGCATCCCCGCCACCGGCACGACGCGCACCTCACGATGATTCACAGCCCTTGGAGAGACGGTGACGGTGACCATGACGATCAATGACAAAACGCAGGCCGCTGCGGCAGCCGGGAAGACTACGGTCCGAGTCCGAGTCCGAGCCCGAACCGACCGATCGATGCTTGCAGGCCTGACGGCCGCGGCGTGGTCAGGGCTCGAGGCCAGGACGCCGGTCGTCGCCTCGGCCACGCTCATCCGAGTCGGGACGGGCCTGATCGACTTCGTGCTCGTCACGGTCACGGCGTTCGGCCTCATCCCAATGCTCGGGGCCTACGTCCACCAGCAGTCGGGGGCGGCCTTCGGCGAGTACAGCGCCGACGGCGCGATCGCGCTGTGGCTGGTGCCCTTCGTGTTCATCGTCGTCATGCTCACCGTCACCGAGATCGCGGTCATGCGCTGGCTGTGGCGGGCAGGCAGCCTCCGGATCCGGAACCTCAAGTGCGCCCGCTTCGGCGGGCAGAACGCCGCACCGGCCGAGGCCAAACCACCGGCGGCGGCCGAGCCCCTCAGGAGAAGGCGCGCCAAGAACAACAGGCGGAGGCGAGCGCGATGAAGATCGCGGGACTGGCCATGAACGAGATATGGGCGCATCGTGTGCTCCGCGAGGTCGGGGTCGAGACCGTGCGGGCCGAAGGGGCGCCCGCCGAGATCGGGGTGTTCGTCGAGTCGGTGGACCTCGCCCACCACGGGCCCGAGCAGCGCTACCGGCCCTACCTCCACATCACCGGCGAGCTGCGGTCGGTTCGCCCGGCCGAGGCTCTGCCCCACGGGGTCAAAGAGGTCGCCTTCCCTCCGGGCAGCGGTGAGAGGGTCGACGCCTTCTACGAGTTCGACGACGAACAGCTCACCCGGCTCACGCACAAGGGGTACTTCAGCACCGGCTTCGTCGTCCCCGAGAAGGTGACCGGGTTGGAGTGGGAACTGCCGGCCACCGTCGACGCGCTCGTGCTCGCGCCGACGGGCCTGGGCGGCGGGGGCGAGCCCGACGTCCCGGTCGTGTTCGTCAAGGTCCACGACCTCGGCAACCTCGACATCGACCTTGAGTCCTCGCAATACGACCTCGTCGAATACTTCGACGACCACTCCAAGGCGGGGCTCGACCGCGCCGAACAGCTCGTCGACGACCGGGGCCTTGGGGCACGCTCCGGAGCGATCAGCCCGCTCTTTGGCGAGGACGACCTGGACGCCGTGCGCGGCGCCGGCACGAGCGTGACACCGGCCAGGGAGACCACATCGGCCCGTGATGATCTCGACGCCCGCCTGCAAGACGTCGCCGCGGCTGTCGACGACGAAGAGGCGCAGGCCCGCGCCCAACTCGAGCGGACCGCAGGAACGCCGGAGAACCTCTACCGGCAACGGGTCGCGAGCTCCTTCGAGGCCGAGCCGGCGAACGAGCCGAGCACGGCCGCGCCCGCACCGGCGGACGAGCACGACCTCGATCTCGGTGACCAGGACCGCGACGAACCAGCCATCGACGCCTCGAATACCAAGGTGTCGCTCGAGGAGACCACGCGCCAGGTGACAGCGCGCGCCGCGGAGCTCGACCACGGCGAGGCCGACGGGGACCGGCAGTACTAAAGGCCCGTTCCGAACAAAGGCCCGTTTCGATCATGGATCAGTCCCGTGCGGTGGCCGGCCACCCGGGCTGACCGCGTCTCGGCGCAGAAGGGAGAAGACACCCTTGAGCCTGAAGAAATCGATCATCATCGTCAATGAGTTCTCGATCAAGAAGCCCGGCGGCAATGGCTCGCGCGGGGCGACACCGGGGCGGTACGTCGAGCGCTACATGGCCCGGAAAGGAGCCACGGAACCCTTAGCTCCGATCCAGCGTCTACGCACCGACGCATTCATCATGCGCTACATGGCCCGCGAGTCAGCCGTCGAGCGCGCTCCCACGCGACACAGCGCCAAGCGCCAGATGCGCCAGGCGCAAGGCCTGGGCGGCGTCGCCTTCGGCTACGGATCGGTGTCGCTGTCCGAGGAGCAGCTCAAGGCCGCGTCCCGCGACATCCAGTCCTTGTTCGAGGCCGGCCACACCGTGCTCAAGACCGTGTTGTCGTTCGATGAGGCGTACTTGAGGTACCACGGCATCGTCGGTGCGGACTTCCACTGCGAGAACAGAGGCGACTACCGCGGTCACCTCGACCAGATGAAGCTGCGAATGGCGATCATGCACGGTCTCGACCGGATGAGCACCGGCACCTCCGGCTTCGACGACCTGCGGTACGTAGCCGTGATCCAGGTCGACACCGAGCACGTCCACGCGCACATCGCAGCCGTGGACGCCGGTCAGGGGCAGATCACCACGGACGGCGCCCAGCGCGGGAAGCTCCTGGACCGGCACAAATCGCGCCTTCGCCGGGGCATCGACGCTTGGCTCGACGAGAAGCAGACGGTCGCCCACCTCTCCTCCGCCGTCGGCTACGAACGCAGGAACGTCACGACCTTCATCAAGCGCTGGGCACACCAGAGCATGCGCGCCGAGGCGCTCCCCCAGTTCCTGCTCGCCTGCCTGCCCGCCGACCGCACGCTGTGGCGGGCCGGGACCCGCGACCACCGGATGCGCAAGGCCAACCAGCTCCTCACCGACATGGTCACCGAACAGCTCGACCGAGCCGGCTCCCCCATGCCGGCGGCGATGGAGAAGATCGTCGACTACGCCAACCAGCGGCGCGCGGCCGAGGGCCTGGCTGCCGAGGACTGGCAGCGCCTCGTGGCCGACGGGCGAAACCAGATCGTCGAGCGGGCCGTCAACGGCGTCTACCAGATGCTGCGGTCGCTGCCAGCCGACGAGCTGCGGATCCGGACCCCGATGCTCGAGATCATGAGCATGGACTATCAGCAGCTGGCCGTACTCGCGGCGGACCGCCGAGGCGCCAACGGGCCGCAGGAGGAGTCCGACCTGGCGGCGTTCGGCTTGCGGCTGCGCAGCTATGCCTCCCGCCTCGAGCACCACACGCAGACTGCCGCGGCGTACCGGGACCTCGCCCGACAGTGGAGGACGGCCGACCGGGCGGGCGTCGCGGCCGCCGACTCCCGGCCTCTGTATGAGTTCTACCGGTATGAGGAGGAGTACCAGCACAGGCTCATGGCCAAGTACCAGTACTTCCTCCCCTTCATCGGCGACACGGGGATGTGGTTCGAGCGGCACCGACAGGTCGCCGAGTACGGCCAGCAACTGGTCTCGCTCATGGGCCTGCGCGCCGACGCCTCCCTGCAGCGGATGCGCGACGGGGACGAGGCCGAGCGGATCGGCCGGCAGATCTACGACCAGCCCGGTGGACGGCTGCTCACCGAGGGCCGGGGCGGGCGCCTCGTCCTCGACCACCGGATCGCAACGATGCGCGGGGTCTACGACGGGCGGATCGAGGAGCTGCGGGCCGATCTCGCCGGTTCGGGGCTCGTGCTCCGCCCAGCGGTCTCAACGGGAGCGGACGAACCGGTCAGCCCAGGGGTCATCGACACGGGCGCCGCCTACGCCTTCGACGAGGTCAAAGCACTCGACCTGCACCATCTGGCCTACGACTTCCTCAGCGACGTCGAGGTCGGGTCCCGGTCGCGGCACGCGTTCTCCGTCGAGGCCAGGCAGCGTAGGAAGCTGCTGATCGCAGCGATGGCCTACCTCGACGGCTCCGGGCAGTCCTGGGCGATCGCGGATCTGCCGATCGACGACGTGGCGGCGATGACCGGGCTCGCGGGGCGGTTGGAGGCCCAGGCGGAACAGATCGGGACGAGCGTGCTGCCGAGCCGGTTCACCGAACTGCGCGCGAGCCAGGAGGAGGCCGAGAAGGGGCGCCGCGCAGCGACGTCGACGCTCGATGCCGGGCTCGTCATACGAGTCCAGGACGAACTCGACCAGGCGGTGTCCGACGTGGCCGGTCGCACCGGGCGGATCGGTCTCGACCGGGTCCGCGACAGGCCCGGGAAGGAGCCGAGCAGCGAGCAGACAGAGACACCACACGATTGAGATAGCCATTAGAATCATCTTTCAAACTTGCATGTGATTCCATTAAGTATTAGCCTAATGCCTATTCGCATGCTGGGAGCATACGCCTGGGCGCGGATGTCGATGATTGGGACCGACTCGCTGCGACAGGGCATCGAGGAGGGACGCGGCAAGGGAGACAGCTCATGGCACAGCTCAAGGGCAAGGGCGCGTTCACCGCGGTCAACCTCCTCGCCAAGACCTACAACAACAATGTCACCCGGGACGGCAAGACCCGCTACATCGACGTGATGATCGACCATCGCGACGAGCGCGGTCGCACCCAGACCAACCTGCATCTGGCCTCGCGGCGCACCAAGGACGACGAGGGCAACGTCCGCTACAACAACGGAGCGCCCTACTCTGCCGGGCAGTTCGACAAGATCGTCGAAACCGCCGGTCCGAACGTCGAGCCGATCCTCGACCGGGCGGGCAGGGAGATCGGCAGGGTGTTCGCTGTCAAGGCCAACCTGATGCCGTCAGCCAAGGGCAACGGACTCGTGCTGAACAGCGATTCCCTGGCCCAGTCCGATTTCAAGATCGACGACAAGACGATGGATGGCCAGTTCGCCACCATGGCCGCCAATCGCAACGCGGTCCAGGCACAGGACCAGGCGCGGCGCGGGAACGGCACCAACGTTCCTGCGCGCCAGGCCACGGCCGAGGGCGAGGCCCAGCAGGCTCCGGAGCCCGCCGCCGAGGAGGAGCCGGCGGTCGGCTGAGCGATCGGGCCGACAGCGTTCCAGGCCGATGCTGAGTGATCAGCATCGGCCTTTCACATCAGCAAGGTTGTTTCCTCCTCGGATACGAGGAAAGCGGTGGCGTCAGGTAGGGCGCCCGCCGGCAACTGGGAAGAAATCAGCGCTCGGCAATCTCGAATTCATCCAGATCACACGAGGCCAGGCATAAGGAGCTGAGTGGTGTTCACTCAGAGCATTCCAGCACCCGGGTCCGGCGGCCGCTGAAAGAATAGGCATAGGTAATGTTCACAGACGATCGACTCAATGAGGCCTACGAGCTGCTGTCGCTCCTGTCGAACCCGCTCAAGGCAGCCGAACGAGCGGTCGTCGGCCGCGAGTACGAGATGACGCAGCTCTTGGCGGCGATGAACCGCCCGGAGCTGTGCAACACCCTCCTGCTCTCCCCCGCCGGCAGCGGGAAGACCATGCTCGTCCAGGGCGTCATGCGGCAGGACCGCGAGCGCCTCTACCTGGAGGTGGATCCCGCCCGCATGATCGCCGAGGCGGGCACCTCGGAGAACATGGCCTCGATGCTCAAGGGCTTCTTCGATGAAGCCGAGGCGTTCGTCAAGGACGAGGGCCGGGAGCTGGTGCTGTTCATCGACGAGTTCCACCAGATCATCCAGCTCTCCGACGCGGCGGTCGAGGCGATCAAACCGGTGCTCGCGGCCTCCGGCGTCCGCGGCATCCGGGTCATCGCGGCGACGACGTACGAGGAGTTCCACCAGCACGTTTCGCCGAACCAGCCACTGGTCGAGCGGCTCCAGCGCATCAACCTCGCTCCTCCCGACCAGGAGACGACGGTGATGATCCTCCAAGGTATGGCCGAGCGCTACGGCGTGGCCGACCAGTTCTACGACGATCACCTCTTCCGGATGATCTACGAGTACACCCAGCGGTACATGCCGGCGAACTCCCAACCCCGCAAGTCGATCCTTGTGCTCGACTCGATGGTCGGCTGGCACCGGCACACCGGCCAGGCCATCGACCGGGATCTGCTGGCGGAGGTGCTCATGGAGTCACTCAACGTCAACGTCGCCTTCCGGGTCGACGCGACGAAGATCAAAAAGCAGCTCGACAGCAAGGTCTACAGCCAGGACTTCGCGACCTCGGTCGTGGCCCGCCGATTGCAGCTGTGCGTGGCCGATCTCAATGACAAGAGCCGGCCGGAAGCGTCGTTTCTGTTCACCGGAAGCACCGGTGTCGGCAAGACCGAGCTGGTCAAGCAACTGGCGAAACTGCTCTTCGGCGACGACCAGCGCCATCTCATCAGGTTCGACATGACCGAGTTCGCTTCGCAGGACTCTTTCGCGACCTTCCGCTCGGAGCTGACCAAGCGGGTCTGGGACCTCTCCCACGCCGTCCTGCTCTTCGACGAGATCGAGAAGGCGCATGCGATGGTCACCCGCGTCCTGCTCCAAGTGCTCGACGACGGCCGGCTCTCCGACGACAACAACCGCGAGGTGAGCTTCCTCAACACCTACATCGTCCTCACGACCAACTCCGGCTCGGAGATCTTCCGAACGATCGGCGACTACGAGGCCGACGACGACGGCTCGGGCAAGGCCCTGATCAAGTACGAGAAGCTCATCCGCGAGTCGATCAAGTCGACGACCGGGGGCAACCGCTTCCCGCCCGAGCTGCTCGGCCGCATCGACTCGATCGTGCCGTTCCAGCCGCTGTCGCTGCCGACGCAGCAGAAGATCGTCAAGGACAAGCTGCGGCAGCTCGTCCACGAGGTCCTCGTCAAGCACAACGTGCGGGTCACCGTCGATGAGAAGGTCCTGCAGTACCTCATCGAGGACAAGGGCGACACCGACTCCGACGCCGGCGGCGCCCGCGCGGCCGTGGCGAAGATGACCGACGAGGTGACCACGGCGATCGCGGCGTTCGTCAACCACTATCCAGTCGAGCGACGGATCCGGATCGACATCGACGGCGACCTGGTCAGCGATCACAAGAACCTGCTGACCTCGGACGCCCGTGTCGTCGTGTCCGCGATGCGATAGAGCACAGACCACCTCCCGATTGATCATTTTTGACCATCCGAGCATTGCAATGAATGGACAATAATTAGCGCCGTTGCAAATAGGTCGATTTACTGCTGAATAGAGGGGATCGGCACATCATGCGTATTATGACAACGGCGGTGGAAGGCCGGAAGAAGGATCGGAAGAGGCGACCCGACGAGATGCTGGCCTCCGTGGTCCGCGAGACCGCGATCCCCGCCGCTGTCGAGCTGCTGCGGGGCAATGGGCGCTTCGAATTTCCCAGCGGCACCGCGTGGGTCATCCTCGTGCTCGCCGCCGAGACCCTCGGGGGCCTGAGCAAACGGCACGGCCGCGACGAGGCGAAGGGCTCGATCATCGAGCTCATCGAGTCCGATCAGATCCGCACGGTGGCCACGGCCGACATGCTCGCCGAAGAGATCTTCGGGATCATCCCGACGCCCGAGACACTCTCGCGAATGGAGGAGTACGGCCTGCTCACCGAGGCCGAGTACGCCTGGGCCGTGGTGTACCAGGAGGGCGGGCACGACTTGCGCGTCGACCTGGTCGCGGGAGCGGACTTCGGCCAGGCGTGCGAGGTCGCCGTCGGCACGGTCAGCCTCAGGAACGCCGTCGGCGAGCAGGCATGGGCAAACCACAGCGGTGAGGCCGCGCCGGACGATCAGGCGATGGCCGATGTCGCCGGCGTCGATTCCCCGGCGATGGACGCGGCCGACGCCCCCCGCGCCGGGTCTCATCCCAGGTCGGTCTTCGGCGACGACGAGGGCGATCCCCTCTTCGTCGACGTCCCGGAGGTCGACGCCGATGTCGACGCCGCTGCCGACGGGCCGGTGTTCTCCGATGTCGTCGACGAGGAGGGGACCGATGCGCTCGGCTTCGACCAGGACGGGCCCGTGTTCGACGACGAGCGCGTCGGCGAGTTCCTCGATGATGATGACGAGTACGGCGCGGGCGAAGGCCGTACCGACGACGAGGCCGGCGGCGGCGCGCTCGTCGCGGATCAGGACCAGGTACGGGCGACGATCGCGCGCCGGTTCCTCGGCGAGGACCTCGATCTCAACATCGGCCTTGATGAGTTCAACACCTCGTTCGGGATCGGGGCGCCGGTTGTTCAGATCGACGTGCCCGACGGTGCCAGCGACTGGCTCGGCGACCAGGTGGCGCGGCTGACCCGGCAGGCGAACGCGGATCTCGCGCGGGCGCACGAGGCCAGCCAGGCAGCCCTGCGGGAGAAGTACGTCAGCCTCATGTCCCTGCACGCCGAGCAGGTCATCCGGGACGTCGCCGTCGACCGCGCGGGCAGTAGGTACAAGGCCCTGCACGACCAGGCCGAGGTCGAGCACAACCAACGCCTGGCGAACAAGGAGGCCGTTGCCCATGCGCGGCGCAGGGAGATCGCCGAGGAATACAGGGAGGCCGCGGTCAAGGCCGGCCGCCAGGCCGCCCTGCAGGCCGAGGTCGGCTACGCCGAGCGGACCAGAGCCAGGATGCAGCGCGAGCAGGTCGACGCAGTGGCCGAGATCGAGCGGCTTGCCGAGAACACCTACTCCGACGTGCGGTGCCGGATCCTCGACGTCCGGCGCAAGGAAGCTGCTCTCAGGATGCAGATCGGCCAGACCCGGGTCATGGAGCTCCTGTGTGAGCAGCAGGATGAGAACCGGGCGGTGGTGCAAGGACTCATGGCGTCCTGGTCGGCCCAGATCCAGCGGGTCATCGACGAGAACCGCAAGAACGACATCAGCCGGTCGGAAACGATGGCCGAGGAGCAGTCGCGCACCGACCGGGTCGCGCTCCTCCAGGAGCAGCAGCAGGCGGCCCTTGAGGCGATGCGGACCGAGCATGCCGACCGCATCGGTCGGATGGAGGGTGAACTCGAGCGGACGCGTCAGGAGGCGATCGGGCAGCTACGCGCTCGTGACCAGCAATGGCAACACTGCCTCGAATTCGAGAAGGGCCAGACCGACGCGCAGGCGGCGCGGGCGCGGGACCTGCTCGCGCAGATGCGTCATATGGGGACGGTGTTCCAGCAGCAGTACGACGCGCGGATCAACGATCTGAAGGCCGACCGGCAGGCCTACATCCATGATTTGGAACGATCCAATGCAATGCAGTCGCGGTGGAACAAGCTGCAGCATGCCCTGCTGCTGTCGATCGGACTGCTCATGTTCATCGCCGGGATCATCGGCGGCGCGCTCTGGTTCTGAGCCGCGGCCGCACACGACCACAAGCGCGGAGGCGACGCTATCGGCGGTGCAGAGCCGGGCGCGGGGGCATCCCCTGCTCCGTCGTCGTCTGAGGGGAACAGACGCAGGAGTCAACGATGGCATGGGGTAAACGGAAAGCGAGCCGGCCGGCGGCCAGCAGTTGGGACAAGATCTCGGCGCGCGAGCCGGGGCAGACACTGTCGAACCGGGATGTCCACGAGGGACAACAGCTCGACCGGGGGCAAATCGAGGCGAAGAGGTCCAAGACGCCCGCGGTCGTCACCGCTCTGGTCGTTGGCGTGCTCGTCATGCTCGTCGTGTGGATCCTCTCCTCGGTCATCGCCTTGGCGGCCCTCAAGCTCGGGTCGGCGGTCGGCCAGTTCGGCGCCGGTGGTCGGCCCTACTACGCCGAGTCGACGCGGACGGTGGACGGCGGCGGGGTCGAGAAGTGCTACCAGGCGCTGGACTCCAACGGACAGCCGGGCGGCACGTGCTACCCCAAAGCCGATGACGTGCCGGTGCCGAAGTGGCACAAGAGCGGGAAGGGCGGTGCCGACAGCGCGAAGACGCCTGGAGCGACGGCGAGTCTCGGCGAGCAGCTCGCCGCGGTCACCGCGGTCAAGCTGGTGTTCTCGCTCGGGGCCGGGCTGCTCAGCGGCGTCGTCGTCGGCACCTGGATGTCCAGGCGCATCGACGCGGCCAACCTGATGCACGACACCTCCGACATCAACCAGTACGACAACGACCAGCACATCGCCCTGCCCGAGGAGATCCAACGCACCTACGACTGGTTCCCCGACGCCGGAGCCCATTCGAGCGTCGAAGTCTCCTCGATGATCAGCCACATGATGCTCCAGAACACGGGGCTGAAGAAGATCGAGGTCTCCCGCCGGGCCGAGGCCGACATCGTCGACGAGGACGGCGCCCCCCTCTACTACAAGGGCGAGATCCTCGACGACGAGGAGGGCGGCCCGCTCACCGACACGCTGCCCCTGGTCGATGAGAAGTTCGGCGACGAGCTCTTCGAGGCCTCCGGGCTGCCCGACGACAAGGCGCTGCGCAAGAAGTACTCGACTGCGGTGATCCCGTACAACGGCGAGGGCAAGGACCGCGGCAAGCTCGGCCGGTTCACGACCGTCAAAGATCTCCTCAACCACGACTGGGAGCTGCCGGCCTATGAGGTCCAGCGCCCGGCCGGGGCCTACATCGTCGACACCGCTCCGGTGAACACGATGGTGCTCGCCATCACCCGTGCGGGCAAGGGCCAGACCTACATCGAGCCGATGCTGGACATGTGGTCCCGCGAGAAGAAGCCGTCCAACATGGTCATCAACGACCCCAAGGGCGAGCTGCTGGTCAAGAACTACATCCCCATGGTCACGCGCGGGTTCGAGCCGGTGCAGTTCAACCTGATCAACGCGATGAAGACCGACATCTACAACCCGCTGGGCATGGCCGCGGACGCTGCACGCGAAGGCAATTCGACCAAATGCGCGCTCTACGTCGAGAACATCGCGGACGTGTTCTTCCCGCTCGACGGCGGCGAGGACCCCGTCTGGCCGAATGCCGCCAACAACGCCTTCAAACGCGCCGCCTACGGCCTCATCGACTTCTACCTCGAGGAGGAACGCGAGCTGCGCGAGCACGCGGCGACGACCGGCATGGAGCCGGAGACGCTGGAGAACAAGCTCGACGACATGTGGGGCAAGGTCACGCTCTACAACTGCTACCAGCTGTTCGTCCAGCTCACCTCCAAAAAGGTCAAGAACCCCGAGGCGGAACTGGACAGGCGGGTCAAGGCCGGCGAGTTCGAGGGCGACGAGGACCGGCTGGCCGAGGAAGCCCAGGAGGCCACGAGCCAGGCGTTCCTGTGGGAGGGCAAGGCCGAGCAGGACATGCTGACCCTGTACTTCAACGCCACCGAGGCGCTGCCGACGAACACGATGCGCACGCTCATCGGCAACGCCAACAACGCGCTGCGCGCCATGGCCGGGGCCGAGAAGATGCTCGCCTCGGTCTACGGCATCGCGATCACGGCGATGTCGTTCTTCACCGACCCGACGATCTCGACCCTGACCTCGGGCAAGCCGAGTCAGAACACCGATCTGGCCGGTCTGTCGTTCCCCCGTCGGCTCGGCGTGCGGTTCTCACAGAACTACCTCAAGCGCGACAACCTCATCGGCCAGCAGGCCGTGTGGTCGGCCTACGCCGATCCGATGTTCACCCAGGACCTGGGCGAGGACTTCGGGCACGCCGAGATCGTCGGCCGCGAGGGCTGGGCGAGGTACAACTTCAAGGGGATCTTCCCCACCGACCAGGCGTGGCTCAAGCTCGAACTGGTCAACCCGCAGTCGAAGATGCTCGTGCGCACCTTCTACTTCCACTTCCGCAAGAACTACCAGCTCTCGCTCAATGGCAGGCATTTCGTCGTCGAGCCGGTCACGGGCAAGAAGATCGTCAAGAAGGGCGTCATCCGCGAGCTGCGGCCGGTGCGCGAAGACGGCGCCCGGGACGGGAGGATCACGGCGTTCAAGCCCGCCGACACCCTCTACCCGCAGGCGCGGCTGAACCTCAGCACGACCGGCGCCCCGCCGGAGAGGGCCATGGGCCAGACGCGGGCGATCACGCAGACGATGGTGCACTACTGCGAGTCGCCGAAGGCCGTCTTCCTGGTGACGCCCCCGCACCTGATGAAGTACGCCAAGCTCATCCTCATCCTGGTCAAACAGCTCGTCGACATCAGCTTCGACCAGTCGTACATGACCAAGAACAACCAAAAGCCGCTGTACCGGACGCGGTTCATGCTCGATGAGCTCGGCAACCTGCAGTCCGAGGGCAACGGCATCTCCGGCCTGGAGACGATGCTGTCGATCGGCCTGGGCCAGGAGCAGCAGTTCACGCTCATCCTGCAGACGCTGCAGCAGCTGCGCGACGTCTACGGCGAGAGCGTCGACAAGATCGTCCAGAGCAACGTCTCCAACATCGTGTTCCTCAAGTCCACCGACGACTCGATGATCGAGACGCTGGAGAAGATGAGCGGCACGACGCACAAGTCCTACATCGACTCCAAGCAGATCAGCCGGGACCTCGACAAGGTCATCGGCGGCCGGACCGAGGGCCGGGTCACCTACACGATGAACACCAGAGAGGAGCCGCTGATCAAGTACAACGACATGTACTACATCGGGGAGCGCAACTCGATCGTGTTTCGTGCCGGTGACGCGCCGGTGTGGAACCGCAACGAGACGATCCTGCCGATGTCGTGGCGGCTGTTGAAGAACACGATCGTCCACCCTGGCCACGACTACTCGCTGCAGACGATCCCGACGCTGTCCTCGGCGATGGACTTCGACGTGCGGATGAACCAGCCGGACTTTCGGAAGATGCTCGACAAGCGCATGCGGCAGGCGTTCAAGGCCGCCGGCGCCAAGCAGCAGTACCAGAACACCTATGGCTACGCCGATATCGACATCGAGCGCCTGGATCCCGACGTCTACTCCGACGAGGTCATGGAGATCGTGCAGATGATGGTCAACCTGGAGGCGGGCCGCGATCCCCGTACCACGGTCGAGGCCGACGCCGACGACCTCGAAGCGGCGATGATCTTCGACGAGGACCAGGTCGTCGACAACATCGAGGTCGCCGCCGAGGTCGCCGCGCGGGAGGCGGTGGCGGCGAAGCGCGCCGAGAAGATCTACGCCGAGGGCACGATCAGCAAGGACATGCTCCTTACCCCCGACGGCACGGCCAAGCTCAAGAGCCTGGACCGGCAGATCGCCGAGGCCTACAAGTCGTGCTTGAGCGACATCGCCGCCGACCGGCAGCACTTCTCGGTCGGTGGGGACGACCAGGTGCGCAGCGCCGACGGCTCGCGGGCCTACATCACGCCCCAGCACTCCCAGGCCTACCGGGACGCGGCGGCCAAGCTCAACGGTTCGATCGGCGACGAGGGCTCGCGGGTCTGGGCCGAGGAGGACCTGACGGCAGACGACCTCACGTCGCTGGAGACTGTGACGGTCCACGCCGACTTCTACCAGTACCTGGCCTCGCTGCCGAGTTGGGAGCACCTGGCCGCGGGCGCCTTCGACCGGGCGATGGCGGTGGAGATGAACAACGGCTGAGGCCGACAAGGCCGCAATAGCCAGTCGCGGGTCCGACCGAAGCCCTGAGACAAGCCCCGCACTCTTATCTGATTACCATTTCTCCTCCATCTGAAATAGTGATGTATCGTCTATGTACAGCTATGCGCCCGATCACTCGGATGGGGGCGATACATCGTGAAGACGGCTCATGGACTGCGGCGATACCTCTACGAGTACATCGTCCACGACGCGATTCGGCAGGCTAGGGAGGCGACAGGGTCGATCATTCCGATCTCGCAGGCCAAGCTCATCCGCCGCCGCATCGACGAGCACCTCGCCGAGGAGAAGACGTCTCTGGCGGACCCGTCACTGTCGATCCCGCCGTTCCTGACCGCGCTCGACCGGGCGCTGGCCGAGACGGTTCCGGGCGCGCAGCCGCTGTTCGGCGACCATTCGGGCGGCGATCCGAACTACCAGCGGCTTCAGGCGAGGTTCATGCACCAGGTCGGTCTCGGCCCAGGGGCCTCGGCCTCACCCGCGCTGCCGATCAGTCCCTACGATCCCGCATGGTCCGCGCGGGCGACGGTCAAGCAGGCCGGGACGGCGCTGACTTACGCCGCCGATGACACCATCACGCGAGTCGCCGCCGGCGAGACCGAGAGGCTCTCGGCCCCCGAGTGCGGGTCGATGATGCTGTGGAGGCTTGACGGCGACGGCAAGGCCATCGAAGCCGGCCAGGCGATGACCGACGAGGACGTTTGCGGTTTGACCGCGCTCATGGACAAGATGAGCGCCAGCGAGTACCAGCAGGTCCGCGAGTGGGTCATCGACGGCGGGCGCGACCCTCGCACCGGCCGGATCGACCGCAACCGCTTCATGACGCCGGCGGCCCTGGCCCGGTCCGTGGCGATGCTCGGAGAGCTGCAGTCCCAGGGCATCGGCTACGAGGTGCTGCGGGACCAGAACCCCGGCCAGATCAAGGCCCGGATCTCCGGCACGGGCATGGAGGTCCGGCTGACCGAGTCGCGGGAGCGCGAGGACTACGCCGGGGCCCGGATCTACGACGACGGCATGGTGGTGCGGTACTCGACCAACCACAAGATCGGCCAGGGGCGGACCGCCGTCTACTCCCCCACCCCGGCCGAGGCCGTGGACTTGTTGCGATTCGCGCAGGGCCGGGTGATCGAGCGTCAGGACCAGCCTGGGGTGACGGTGGGCGCGCTCGGCAGCACGCACACCGAGATGGTGCGGAAGGGCCGCGGCGGTCCCAGCGAGCCGACCGACATCCAGGACAGCTACCACGTCGGCAAGGTGTCGATGTTCGCCGTCAAGGACTACCGGGTACCCGGTGGGCGCCGTCGCGAGGGCTCGAAGGTCATGCTCCGCCGGGACGCCACCGACCGGGGGCTGCCGGAGTACTTCGTCGACGCCGAACCAGCCGAGAAGTACCTCATGGACGCTGTGAGCAGCGCCCGGGAGAACCTGGCCGCCGCGCTCGATGTCGAGGGCCTCATGGGTTACTACGACGAGCGGCGCGCTGCTGTGTCGGCCGATGCCGCCGGAGCGCCCGTCGAGCCCGACCCGCCGAGGTTCTCCTCCGACGCCGAGGTCGCTGCGATCCAGCGCTCCTACTGGGACGTCCTCATCGGCCGCAAGAGCCGCCTGCTGCGCCCCGGCGCGACCGAGGAGATGTACGCCGAACGCCTGGGCGCCATCGGCGAACTCCAGGCCGAGGGGGCCGGCATCGAGACCGATCTCGGCAACCTCGTCTACGCCGGCAGCGCGGCCGACAAGATCCGGGCGCACGCCGAGGACGTCCTGGACGAGATGGTCGGGACGTGGGAGCCGCAGTTCCGCGAGGTCGACGGCGAGTTCGTCGAGCAGCGCTTCGACCCGGTGCGGGTCGCCAAGCACATGTCGAGCCCGACGGGCCAGTGGTCGAACCTGGACAACCTCGCCTCCGCGCTGCGGCGGGCCGAGGTCGACCCGGCCGAGATGATGGGGGCCGGGTTCCAGTCGAACCGGTTCAAAGACCGCCTCATCCGATTCGATCCCGCCACCGCCGTTGCGATCGATACCCACGCCTCGGACTTCATCCGCCGCATCGGCGGATGCGTGCGGGCGAGCATCGAGCGCAACGCCGCCGAGGTCACCGGTATCTTCATCGACGATCGGGGCGTCATCGGCTGGAACGCCGAGAAGGTCCACCGCGACGGTTCGGTGACCGAGGCGTCCGGCGAGATCGGCCAGGTCTTCGACGTCGGCGAGCACGGCGAGATTGTCACCCGGTTCGCCAGCGGCGAGAACGCGCTCATCGTCCCCGGCTATGAAGCACGGATCGCCGCCCAGGCCATCGGCGAGACCAAGACGGTCGAGGAGCGCACGCTGCTGCGCGGCTACGAGCAGGCGATGACCGAGCGGATCGAGTATCAGCTCGCCGGCGACCTGCTGTCGGGGCGCAGCGAGGTCGGCGAAGGCGCTTCCCTCAACGGCGTGTACTCCCAGCTCTACGGCACCAAGCACCCGGTCGACTTCATCGAGCACAACCTCCTCTACGACGTCGACGCCCTCGATGCCGGGGGGCGGATCGACCCGTGGACGGCGTCGATCCTGGCCACCGAGGCCAAGCGGGTGCGCTACTCCAACGACATCAAGGCAGGGTCGACGGTCTACGCCGAGCACCGAGCGCAGTCGCAGCAGGCCGACCCGGCCGATGACAACCACTTCGACGCCTGGAAGCTCACCGGCGGACGGAACATGACCGTGCTCACGGGCACGGACCAGAACGGCCGCCGGGCCCCGGCCGGGTACTTCGACCCGGTGATGACCGGCGGCGCGACCAACCAGGGCATCGTCCGCTACCTCACCGCCGACGCCCAGGTCGGCCCGGACGGGCGGGTCACCCCCGGCGACCCGGGCACCGTGACAGGCTCCCGGGCACCGCTCATGGGGCGCGCGGAACTGGAGACCCTGCGGTTCGACCCCTTCGACCGGCAGCAGATGACGGCGTCGACGCTCATGCAGTCCTCGTCGATCACCACGCCGACGGGCACCGCGATGATGACCTTCGGCGGCTGGACGGCCGACGACCCCATCGTGGTGTCCCGCGAGTTCGCCGAGGCCAACCGGATCCGCGGCGCCGGGGGCCGGATGCGCGACCTCGTCGTGGGCGACAAGATCAGCGACCTGCACGGCAACAAGGGCGTCATCTCCCTGGTCGTCGACCGCCAGATGCGGCCGGACCAGGCGCGCGAGCAGGGCATCGAACGCGAGGTCGCGTGGTTTGCCGCCAATGCCGATCTCGACGTCGTCATGAGCCCGTTCAGCCTCATCTCCCGGCGCAACGCCGGCTCGGCGCGCGAGCTGATGGACAGCCGGGTCGCCGACCTGGTCTCGCCCGGCGGCGAGTACAAGCACAGCGCACTGGGCGAGATGCGGTTCGTCATCACGCACATGGCCGTCGACGAGAAGACGAAGATCTACGACGACGAGGCCATCCTGGCCGGCCGGGGCCGCAAGGCCTCCAGCCAGCTGGCGTGGGCGCTCGGCGCGCAGGACTGTCCAGCGATCATGACCGAGTTCTACGGCGGCAACACCGGGGCCGAGGCGAACCTGCGCGAGTACATGCTCAGCGTCGGCCTGGACATGGAGGCCGACGGCACTCTGCGCGTGGTCGGCCGGGCCGTCGACGGTGCCGGGTTGAGCCATGAGGCACTCGACGAGCGGCCGCAACGCCGGCTCATCCGGATGCCGGAGCTCGTGCGCACCGCCAACGGCGGTCTCAACGCCACGGCGATGAGGAAGGCATTCGGCGAGCTCATCGGCGACAGGGGTGGAGACCTCGAAATCCCGTTCCCGCTGAGTTATCCGACCGGCGAGCAGACCGAGGCGGTCACGGCCTCCTCGTGGAAGCTGCCGGTGCTCAGCTCGCACCTGCGCTCGGGCCAGGAGTTCCAGGACGGCTCGACGGTCACCCACGACTACACCAACCGCTATCTCGACATCCACGAGCAGGCGTGCCGGTACCGCGCAATGCGGGAGAAGCTGAACGGCGGTTCTCTCGGACAGCAGGCGCGCGCGACCCTTGTCGAGGACATGAGCAAGGCGGCCAGGCACGCGCAGCGCAAGTTCGAGTCGATCACCTCCGATCTGGAGCACCGCGTCTTTACCGGGAGGAAGAACGCCTTCAAGACCGGGCTGATGTCCTCGCGGCTGCCCGATTCGGCGACCGCGGTGTGGACGGCCGACCCGCGGCTGGACATCGATCAGGTGGCGATGGGCCCCGTCATGGCCGAGCAACTCGGATTCGCCGAAGGCGACCACGCGCTCATCTGGCGTGACCCGGTGCTGCGCGATGCGGGCCTGCGCTACCTGCGCGTGGCCATCGACGAGCGCCTCACGGGCGTGGCGATCAACCCGGTCATGGACGCCTGCTTCGACGGCGACTTCGACGGCGACGCGGTCGCCGTGGTCAAGCTGCACACCCAAGCGGCCAAACGCCAGGCGATGGAGAAACTGGCGGTTCCGGCGAACCTGCTCGACACCGGCGTGGTGAGCGAGCGGGGCACGCACCCGCTGGCGATGCAGGTCTCCCTCGACACTCAGGTAGCCCTGTCCAAAAGCCCGCAACTGCGCCAGGAGCTGGACGCCCTGAGCGGTGAGACCAACCTCATCGGGCAGGGCGCGGACGCCGAGGACACGGAGACGACCCGCGCGCGCCTGGACGCCGCCGCGCAGCGGCTCAGTCTCTTCTACCGGGCCGCCCAACGCGGCGAGTACGGCACGGCCCTGAATTTCTCCGATCACGAAGCGCACCTGCGGAGCGTGCGCGAGGTCTGCGTCGACACCGGGGCCAAGGGCAGCGAGAACAAGCTCGCCGACTACGAGCGCTACCTCGGCCAGGACGGCCGGCCCGGCATCACCCAGGACGACCAGGAGGCCTCGATGTTCGCCACCGCGATCAAGGCCCACGGCACCGGCCTGGGCGGCTCGTACTCCCAGCGGGCGGTGCGGGCGCTGCGCAACGCCGACCTCAAGGCGGTCCTGGAGGTCACCTACCCGGTGACGCAGTCGATCCTGCAGGCCAAGCACGACGCGGCCGAGGCCCGGCACAAGTACGAGATGCTCCAGGGCCCCGGGCGCGACCTGTGGAGGGGCCGCAAGCTCGAGCACCTCGGGCCGGGCCAGTGGCGGACCGAGGTCGCCCAGGGCGGGCCCGTGCAGGCAACCAAGGAGGAGTGGACCGAGCAGTTCATCGACTTCTACCGGGCCAAAGACGGGTTCGGTGTCACGGTGAACCCGGAGTATGTGTCCCGGGTGGCCGAGGCGCTGGCCGACCCGAGGACCGGGCTCGTGCGCAATCTCGAGGACGACCCCTCGCTGGCCGGCTCCCTCATGGACCGGATGGCCTACGGCGGCACGCTGCAGGACCTCATCACAGCGGCCGACGACCACGAGAACCTCTTCGACGGCGAGAAGAACACCCAGTTCGCCTCGGCGGTCACCCGCCGGGCCCGGGCGCTGGTCGACGCACAGCTGGCGGGAGTCGGTCTGGATCCAGCGGATCCGGACGCCCCGGCCGCCGCAGACGCCGAGGAGCCGGTCATCGACGAGGCGCTCGTCAAGCGCGACGTCATGGCCGACGGCCACGCCGGGGCGCAAGCCCGGGGAGCCCGCCGCCGCTCGGCACACGCCGTCACCGCCGGCGTTTCCAGCCCGTCCCGGACGCCCGCCTACGCACCGTCGATCGACATCGACGCCACCACAGACGACACCGACACCGAGATGGGGAGATGGTGATGGACAGCGACCGGGGAAGCCGCGGTGGAAAGCAGCTGCAGATCCTGCAAGGCGAGATCCTCACCGCTGATCCGCGCCAGGAGCACCCGTACGAGCCGTTCGATTCCTTCGAGCAGCCCGTCGACGCCGAGTGGACCGAAGGACCACCCCCGCACGGGGAAACGAGCTGGCGGGTGCGGTGGGACCGGGCCAAGACCTTCTTCACCACCGGCCCCCAGCGGCGGTGGGAAGAGCGCCAGCGGGCACGCGCCACCGAGCGTGAGCGCCTGGGCGCCGAACCCCGGCTGAGCGAGCGCGACGAACTGCGTCTGCTGCGGGAGAACATCGCCGACGCCGGCGAGAGATACATGGAGTCGCTGCGCCTGTCGGACATCCACGCGCCCGGGTTCACCGACGACGAACGGGCCAAGAAGGTCAGTGCCCTGCACAGCGTCTACGCCCAGATGATGGTCGCTTCCTGCCTGCGGCCGATGCAGCAAGGGGTCAACGCCGCGGCGATCGTGCGGGCGGCGTCGACGATGACGACGATGTATCTGCTGTCGCCGACCTTCCAGAACGTCGTCAAGGAGTACGCCGAGCCGGTCAGGGAGGCGATCCAGAACCGGATCGACGCCAAGGCCCGATCGAAGATGGATCGTGCGCAGTACCGGGCGCGGGTGGCCAACAGATTCCTCGCACAGCGGAACAAGGGGCTGGCCGACCTCGGGGACAGGCGGATCGACCTCGTCGATCCGCGTTCGCTCATGTCGGCCAAGTGGCAGAGGCGTTTCGACGACCTGCAGTTCCGCGAGCGCGGCAACCGCGAGATGTTCACGGCCCGCTCGGCGGCGATGACCGAGGTGGCCCTGACCGAGAACGCGTTCGCGCGGATGCGCCATCCCGGCGCCGACACCAACCAGATCGCCACGAGCTACAACGCCATGATCGCACTGCTGTACAAGCAGGCCGAGGACGACGGCCTGACCCGGCAGGACGTCGCCCAGGCCTCACGCGTCGTCCTCGGCGAGCGGGTCCGCGACGACCCGCGGGTTCAGGTGATGATCGAAGGGATGGCCCACGGACGGCTGCGGATGAGCCCGCCCCACCACGAGCGCATCGCCGGAACGGACCGGGTGCACAAGGTCTGGCGCGGCACATTCGAGAATTACCTCGGCGACGAGGTCGTGCCCACCCGGTACAGGGACCCGGACAATCAGGCGGGCGTGCTCGGCGCGTTCACGCTGCGCAGCCCCATGTCGGCCACCGCCCACCAGGGCGAGATGGCCACGACGATGGCGCAGACGATGGCGAACGCCATCGAGCGCGGCGACATGGCGGCCTTCAACCAGGACATGGCCGGATACATGCTCGGCTACGTGGCGCGGGCCGAGAAGTTCGACGGCGACGGCGTGCCCGGCGCGGTCCCCGACCGCCTCTTCCAGTCCCGGACGATGCTGGCGGCCATGACGGCCGACGGCTTCAACGACAAGGAACTGCAGGAGACCTACGCCAACGCCTACGTCGAGGCCATCGAAGCCGTCCGGGACGCCTATCCGGAGTTCAGCCGGCAGTGGGGCCAGACCTACGGCGAGAACTGGCAGGACTTCATGCACCGGGCCACGGTCGACCCCCGTCAGGCCCACGCGGACTGGCAGGCGCACCAGGCCGCGGGCGGAACCGGAGCACCCGGATCCGAGCGGGGGGCAGGGAGGGAGCGCCCAGGGCCACCGCACAACGAGCAGCAAGCGGGGGCGCAGTACCAGGCGTGAGGAGAGCCGGACCAGGAACCAGCAACAAGGCGCAGACTTTGGAGGGCACCTTGCCCCGGCAGCAGCACGGACTTCCCACTGCCAGCCAGTTGGCCGACTGCTTCGGCTTCGTCACGCCGGAGGACCGGGCGAGATGGGAGCAGGCCCGCCAGTACAGCCAGCCGCGGGTGTCGGCGGCCAGGGAGATGATCACGTCCTCGCTGGAGGCGGCCGCAGAACTCGCCCAGCAGGGCATCCAGGCCAAACTGCGAGCGGCGTACCAGGTCGAGGCCCAGCAGAAGGAACGGTCGCGGACGACGGCACGGACGGTCACCGAGGTCGTCGACTTCGAGGACCGCGATGACCGGCGGGAGATCGACCAGACCTTCGAATTCTGAGACGATTCGAATAATCCGCCGAAACTTTTGACCACCCTTGGATGGCCAGATCCAGATGGACTGGTTTACGTGAGAACCGAATATGCGCATGCGGAAGTAGGGAAATGAGGATGGCAATGGCACAGCAGCGGCGCATCAGCAAGCGTGAGTTCATCGCCCGGGTCGCGGCACGCAGCGGAATGCCGACCAAGACGGTGAGTTCTGTCTACGAAGGGATCTTCGACGAGCTCACCAGTGCCGTGTCCAACGGGGAGACGGTGGTACTGACGAGCTTCGGCCGGTTCTACCGACAGGCCCACAAAGGCCACAAAGTTCGGTTCGGCAAATCCGATGTCGATGACTACCCGGTGCTGAAGTTCTCGGCGTCAAGAAGCGTCAACCGGCACCTCGATAGCGACGAAGAGTTGGGAGAGAGCAAGGTCGGCGCGGGAGACGAGACCATGCCTGCAGTCTCGTGATAGCGAGAGAAAAGAACCCCGGGAGCGCACGAAGCACTCCCGGGGTTCTTTGCGTGAAGGTCACTGGTCCGACAGGGCCCCGAAGATGACGACGATGGACATGATGACCGCCGCCGCACCGGCCTTGAGGTGAACGGTGCCGAAGGGCGGACTCGACCAGGTCGAACTCGCGACCGGATCAGGTGGCAGTCCGTGACGGTCCCTATGAATGCCCTCTGAAGGTCCCCGCAAAGGCGGTCGCACGCTCGGATGTCGACCATCCTTGTGATCATCGATCTTCCGAGGAGAGACCATGCCGAACACTGTCTGGGGCCTGCCGGTTCATCCACTCATCGTTCATATCGTTGTCTTCCTGGTTCCGCTGACTGTGCTGGCCGCCCTGACAGTGGCGCTATGGCCTAGAGCACGACGGCTACTGGCACCCTGGGTCCTCGGCCTGGCCACCGTCGCCGTCGTAACGATCCCTTTGGCCACCGAAAGCGGAGAACACCTGGAAGCACAAGTCCCCCGATCTTCCCTGGTGGAAGAGCATGCGGAATTGGCGGACACGCTGCTTCCCCTAGCGGCCGCGCTCTGGGGGGCCCTGGCCGTCATCGTCGCCGTCGGCCTCTACGTTCGACGAAACGCGGATCGGCCGGAACGCTGGGCCAATGCGGTGACGCTTGTGGCCGTGGTCCTCACGGTCGGGTTGGCGGCCAGCACCGGCGTTCAGGTGATCCGGATCGGGCACAGCGGCGCAAACGCGGTCTGGCACGATGTGGGCAGCCGGCGCACTGCCCCCTGACCGTGTCGGCGATCCTGTTGCTGGTCGCCGGTCTTACCCGGGCGGATCCGGCCTTTGCTCAGGCTGTCGTGCAGGTGGGCCAGTGCCGCCAATTGCCCCCTGGAGCCATCCTTCGTAGAGGACAGTCGGTCAGATCAGCGGTCCCAGGAGGTTCCTCGCGGGCCTACGGCCTCGCGCTGTCTGGCACCCGGCCGACCGGATCCTGCAAGCTCGCTGCCTTGTCCCGCTCGCCGTTTACCTCGGCAGCCGGGGCTTGCGCCTGATTCCCAGTGGTTCTGCGCCACGGCGCCGCCCGTGGCACCGTGGACCACGACTTCGATGCAGACCTTAGGACCGTAGGCCATCTCCTTCAGGTCGGGCACAAGTTGGTCCGGTATCTGTGCGCGTAGGCCGTCCGGCAACCGCGGGCGGGCCGCCGGGCGAGCCTTGTGTCAGATGAGGAGGCCAGCGGCGTGGGCGGCCGCGTCGGGGAGCAGGTAGAACTCGATCTTCGCGACGGTTCCGAGTGAGGTGCCCGCCTGAACACCGTCGGTGTACCAGCTGGTGCCCGGGCCGGTGTGATGGGTGTTCAGCGCCCACAAGGTCGTTTCGACCATGTCGTCGCTCATCTCGGCGGCGTCCTGGCCGCCGTCGCCCGGTCGTTGAGTGGTTTTGTCCAGCGCGTAGCGCTCCAGGGCGCCCGGCCGTGCATCGGTGTCGAGACGGAGCGGGTTCACGGTCCAGTTCTGGTGCTCGGGGAGCGGGCCGGTGAGCGCAACGGCGACGACATCCAGGATGCCCATCGCGGATCCCTGTCCCATCGTGTGCGTTCCGAGCACGGCCTTCTCGACGGGCGGCAGGCACTCGTGCCGGTCGGCCATGTTGTCGAGGTCGGCGAGCGTTGGCCTCAAATTCTGCGCCCGTCCGCCGATCGTGCCACACCGGGTGCAGCGGTACTCGAAGGCAGGCCGGAAGACGATGTCACCGCTTTCCAGGACGCCTTTGCCCACCTCGAATGACGCACGCCACTCTGGGTCGTCAGCGCTGCGATACTGCCGGAGACCGAGTGCCTCTGCGCGGATGCCGCGAGGTGAGTGCAGCTCGGCTACTCGTGCGATCTCTTGGCCAACGCCGACATCACAACCGCACACGAGACAGTACCGGAGATGCTTGATCCGGGTGGGCCAGTGCGCGAACGCTAGGCGCGCGTGCCCGCACGGCAGCCGCACGACCACCAGGTTGTTATCCCCCGCGTCCTTGGACCAGCCCTCCTGCTCTTGCACCTCGGCGCGGAGCCGCTTCACCTCAGCACCCAACTCGATCGCCTCGGGCTGAAGCAGCGCCGGGTGCCTTGCGAGCAGTTCGTTGATGCGCCTTTCGTCCTCAGGGGTCATGTGGTCAGCCACGGCCTTCTCCTTCCAGTTCGTGGTGCTGCTCATCGGAGTTGCAGGTCATCAGCCAGACCTTGCGGAGCGCGCCGGGGCCAGGCGGTGGTAGCCCAGTCCGAAGGACCGGCTCGGTGGCTGGCCCCGGCGAGCAAGGGCGCACCCCCAGGTAGGGCGCTTAGGTCGGTGAGTTTCATGAGCTTCTTCCACTCGGCGCGGTGGCAGGTGGCGGGAACTCTGTGAGGCAGAGCGGGGCGGGGTGGTGGCCGCGCTGGGCGCTGTAGGAGGGCCGCACGTAAGCGGGGGCGGTCTCGCCTTCGGCAAGGGCCCACACAGCATGCGCACCGGGAGCGGCCGACCAGACCTGCCCAGTGACGGTCTGGGTGCCGTCGGATGTCTCACGGGTCCAGGTGATCCACGCGCCGACCTCCAGGCCGGTCGGGGCGTACAGGTCGGCGGCACGCCGCGGGCGGGCGGCGCGGCGGGCGCGGTCGCGGGAGGTGCCGCGGCGCACGAGCTCCCGTTGGTGCTTGTCCGGGGCAACGGGCTTGACCATGTTCAGGTCGGTGCCGCTGGGCAATTCGGTGGGGAAGTCTTCGTCGGGCAGGGTGATCAGCCGCCAGCGGGCTGGACCGGAGGTGATGGCCACGTGCATGCCCTCGAGTGCGATCGCGGTACGCGGGGCGGGCAGGTGGCCGGCGACTCTTGCGAGGCGGACGCCGTCAAGCAGGACACGGCCGGGGGCGGCGACGTCGGCGGGAATTCGGCCATGCCCGGTGGCCTCCAGGTTGGTCGCGACGATCTCCAGTGCGCCGCGGCGAGCGGCGAGGAGAATGCCTTTGCAGGTAGGCGGCAACCGACCGCTAAGGGTCTCGGGGAGGAACCGAGCGACACGCAGGATGGCGGCGGCGAAAGCTTCGCTGTCGGCGGTGAGCGCGGTCATGATGGGGCTCCTGTCTAGAGAGCGCTCAGCAGGTGGGCAGTGCGGTAAGAGACGGAGCGACCGAGCCGAAGGTCATCCCGGCCGCGGCGGCACGACCGGGCCGGGGTCGGCAAGGCTGGGGCCGCGCGACCCCACGTCGGGCGGTCTGGCGGGCAGCGCGGGCCGTGTCGATGTGGGAGATATGCGCCACGGAGGTGGGCGGGGGTGTTTCCTTCAGGCGACCCGTCGGGTCGGCCGGCCACGGCGTGTCGACGTTGACGTCGGCGAGCGGCGCGCGGGCCGCCTCGGCCAAGCAGTCGACAGCGGAGGCCAGCCTGGTCACCGCCGCGTGTCCGCCGTCGTTGGAGTGGGGCGGCGTCTCGTCGTCGAGTGGGTCGGCGACGGCCCGGACCGCCGCGAGGTCAGTTCGTTCGAAGGCGCCCGGGGCCGGTCGCGACCGAGATCGCGGCGGTGTGGCGGGTGGGGATCTCGGCGATCGCGCCCCCGCTCGGCAGGTCGCCGCGCGTGACGAGGCGCTCGATCTCCTCGTCCTGGACCGCGTCAAGCTTCTGGCCCTCCATCATCCACGAGGCCGCCATGACATTCATGGTCTAGTCGGTCTCGTTGGAGGGAGCGACGCCGGGGGCCTCGGCGGTGGGCGTCTCGGCCCCCAGGGTCGAACCCCTGGCCGGGAGGCTTGCAAGTGCGTTGAGGTGGTACTGCACGAAGCCCAGACGCCACTCGAACGAACTGCGTCTGGACTCGGCGTCTCGATAGCGCCCGGCTTCGGCGATCACGCCGTACCACGCGTAGATCAGCTCGTAGACGGCACGCACCGACGAGTGCGGCATGTGGGAGCAGCCGTCGGGGTGGTCAGCCGTCCATCGCCGGTTGCGGTGGATGCCGTCGGGGGTGAACAGGTTGAGGAAGATGTCGTTGACGATGGCTTGGTAGGGGTCCTCGACCAGTTCCGGTTCTGACGTCGGCGAGACCTCGCCGGTGTTGGGGTGGCCTGGGACAAGGGTCGGTAGGGCGAGGTCTGGAAGCGGCAGGCACCGGGGCTCGGGATGCAGACGGTTGATCGCTCCGCGGATCGCCGTGCGGGCGATGTCCAGGTGCATGACGATGAGGGCGTGGCGTGCCTGGACTTTCTGGGGGTCGGGCTGACGCGGCATGAATTCCTCCTGGCGTTCTTCGAACGGTCTGTGGCAAATCGCCAGTCGCTTGGGAGCAGCCCATGGCTTCCGCGATGGCGGCCCAGCTGCGTGAGCCCGCTGGCCGGGCTGGCAGGACAACGGCGCAGCAACGCGGGAGCACCGAGGCCAGGGCGTCGGTCCGGGCGAGAATGGCCTGCTGGCGCAGAACGCGCAGCAGGCGGAAGCCGAAGTCGGACCAGCGGAGACGCTGAAACTGGGGCGGCACCACTGGGCTGGCAGCACACGGTGAGAGCGATGAGAGAGATGGCGGAACGCGCCACGACCCTGATCGGCGTTGATACGGGCCCTCGCGGTTCGGTCAGGCGATGCGCTCGATGTTCGCGAAGGTCACCGTGCCGGCGGCGTCGCGGTCAAAACCGCGTTCCCCCGTGTGGTGCATGAACCGGTAGGTCCCCGCGGGTACGTCCACGATGGTGTCGGCCCAGCAAAGTCCTTCGGGGACACCACCGCGAGCCTTCCAGAGTTCGAAGTCGGCGATCGAATAAGCCCACAGGTCGGTGATGATGCGCGCTAAGCACATGTCCTCGGGAAGCAGGGGATCGTCGTTCTCGTCGAGCCCTGGGGTGGCGATGATGTAGTGGTCGGCGCCCTGTCGGTACAGGCCGGGGCAGGTGTTGCCGACAGGGCCATAGGCGCAGCCGACGGCGGCCATGGCCTTCACCGCCTGGGCCTGGCCGAGGACGGTGTTGTAGTCGGCAAGCCCGGTGGGGTCGTAGTTCATGATGGGACGCAGATCGTCGGTGACGATCATCTTCCCGGATGGCACGCTGAGGGTGATCTCGGTGGTAATGCCGCCCGGGTAGAGGCAAGGTTTCTGTGCCTCGACGGCCTCGTTGGTGACCCGAAGTTCCGGCCATGTGTCACAAACGGCACAGGCGTGGGGGACTCTCGGGATCAGGACTTCTTGGTCACCGACTTGATGCACCTCGACGTCGCTTTCGCGCGCGAGGATGTGGCCGTTGGCTTTCACAGGCAGCCGTCGAATGGTCACGTTCGGGTTCTCCTTTCCACAGTCGGCTCGTTGACCCACCGTCGAAACAGCCCGGAGGAGATTCTGCGAAAGGCTCGCGTTCATCGCGTCCTCGTCCGGCTCTGCGGCATGGTGACGCCGCGTGAATAACACGCAGCTGCTGTTCGCAGAAGCGCTGCGTCTCGACATCAGGGTCCCCGTTCTCGGCGAGGGCGGGCCCGGCCCCGCCGCACTAGGCGTGGCGGGGGCCGGAGCCTGCAGGACGGTCATGCGGTGGTGGAATTCCGGGCGCTCTTGATGGAGGCGTGGTCGGCGAGGCGCCGCTGACGCACCCGTCGTCCGTCTCGCCAGCGCCGCCGGTCAGCCGACCACATCCCGGATGGGGTCTCACCCTCGTGCCACGCCTCCAGGAAGACCAGGCGAGCGTCGCGGATCCGCTGGTGGAACGCCTTGTAGTTCAAGCCGAGGAAGTCGGCCGCGGCCTGGTAGTCCCCACAGGTGGCCAGGGCGAGGAGGGCGTCGCGGCGGCCTCGGGACAGGGTCGGCCAGATCTGCCAGAGCGCGGTGCGGTCCACGATGCGGTCTTCAGGGCTTTGCGTGGGGCCGCCGTAGTCGGTCCAGTAGGCGACATGCAGGGGCCGCGTGCGGTGGGCGTCCCGGTCCCATCCGTGACAGCGCTCGCCCTGCCGAATGGCCTCGCTCACGGCCTTCATACCGGTGCCGATGAGTTCGTAGGAGGTGGGCGGCTCCTCGGCTGTGCACAGACACTCGGCGATCGCCGACCAGGCCGCCTCGTACAGGTCGTTCGCGGGGACGACCCAGGACCGGGAGCCGCGCTTGACGGCCGCCATAGCGATCTCGTGGAGGTCGGCGAGGTTGTAGCCGTATCGGATCTCGTGAACGTCCATCATCGTGCCTCCCGTCCGCGACCCACTCGGATGCCGGAAGCCGGCTGCCCGTCCTCGACGTGCTCCAGGTGCAGACCGATCTGTTCGACGGTGTCGATGGCGGCTTGCGCCTGTTCGCGTGAGCGGTCAAGGATCTGCATCTGCACGCGCGTCCGGTCGGGCATGCTGAGTTCGCTCCTTGGGGTGCGGGCGGTGGTGCGTACGGGCGCTCGATGCGCTGGCGGTGGCCACGCGCCGACCTCGGCGGCAGGTGCGTCCGCCGCCAGGAGGATCGCCTCCTAGATCACGGCCGTGGTGTGGGCGCATCTGGTCAGCCACTCTCGTACGGCCGGTTCGTTCTCATCGGGGTATGCGCACCGTGTGGTGCCAGTGGTCGCCGCAGCCTCGCGACAGGACCGACAGATTCAGCCTTTTGCGCGGCTCGTCGCCGGCTCGGGATGCCTCATCACGGGTCCAAACCTCATCGGAACACCTGGAAGACTTCAGGTATGCGCTTCTGCCCGTTGTCCTGGTCGAGCAGCCCGAATCAGTCATGCGGCGCGCAATGGTACCGGTGGCTCTGCTTCTACAGGTGCCCGATGGCCTGGTCAGACATCAGGCGTCCCTTCCCGGGGGTTTGATGAGATCGGCGTTCTCCACGGGTTCCGGCGTGCCGTCCTGATGTCTTTGTTCACTGCTTGATTGACAGTGATCACCGTCCGGGCTTATTGGTTCCGGATAGGCGTATACCCAGAGACCTCGAGCACCGTCAGCGATCTCGTTCGCGGCGCTGGCATTCTGTCGACCTCCACCCTTGGGGCCCTTGGAGGTCCGGATCCGCTGGAATCCGTCGAATCTGTACATATGGCCGGGGGTGCCAGGGAGGCTCGTGCTGGACAGTGCCACGATCTGGGGTTGACCGCACAGTTCAGCGCTTCGCGCATCCCATCCGGGGTAGGTCCCCAGCCACAGCGGCACGAGGTACTCGCGGGCGATCCGCAGCACGACCCGCAGGCAATGCTGATCGCGGCGGTCCGGGCTACGAGCAATTCTGGCGAGGTCTACGGTGTTGTAGCGGTGCCAGCCACGTGCTTTGCACACGTTGGCGTTAATGGTGCTTGCCAGCACCACGGCGGCCGCTCGTCGGCCACGGTCTTCCATGACGAACGCCAGGCTACCGAAGGGACGGGTGTAGGGCCTTCCCTCAGGGTGTTCGTCGTCGGGCAGGTGCAGAGGGTGCCGCCATTCGATGAGGAGTTTCTCGGCTTCTTGCAGATCCACCTGGTAGAAAGCGACCGCAGGTGACATCCGCAGGGCCAATTGGGAGGTCATCGCGCCCCCGCCTCGTCATCAGGCGGGGAAGCGTTCACGCTCTTGCCTCGGCTGGTCCCGTCGTTTGTGCACCCTCCTTCGCATTCGCCACCGCCGTTCCTGAATTGCCGGCCCAGGCGGATCGAGGTCGTCTGCCCAATCGCCCGCCGACTCGACAGCGGCGTCCACGCAGCAAGCCGGGGAGACAGATCATTGAGCATCCGGTCGCGTGTGGTCTCGGCGCAGCCAGGTTCGGTGCTCATCTGGGGCTCCTTGATGGTTGTTCGTGGCGGCGAGCAGGGCGGCGGCTCCGTGTGCTGGTCTGACTCCCCGTCCCTGGCCGTCGCGCGGTAGCCCGAAGCAGGGCGCTAGCATCCGGCGACCTTGCGGTCCGCCGGCAACTGGAACCGGTCCTCCCGCTCCAGGGACGGCATGATCTACTCGTGTCATCGCGCTGCGGCCGCGGGCGATGCCGAGAACAGGCCCGCGCGCGGTGGGTAGTCCGCGACAGCTTCCGGGCGCTCCTCAGCCAGCGACGACGTTCCGACTTCAGCAGCGCCGTCCTCACGCCGGACGCGGCGATGACGGGCGTGCATCAAGAGCATCCGACTGCATACCGCGCGATCACGGTGCCCACCATCCGGACCAGTGCTCTACGCCAGGATCAGGCGTGACCCGTGCTCGGCGAAAGCACGATGCCGTCGTTGCGGGTGGCGAGTTCGCGCAGCGCCTCAGCATGGGGGATACCGAGTTTCGTCTCCAGCCGCGCACGTGGAAGTCTTTCGTCGATGAGTCCGAGGGCCTGCGCGCTGGTGAACAGCGGGTCCCCCACGGAGTTGCAGTCGGCGGACCACAGGCCCAGCGCCGGAGTGAACCGGTAGAGATCACCGAGCCAGGTCTGCTCCGGGTCCTCCCAGACTTCCCACGAGGCGCCGGAAGCGGCCTGATGGAGCGCGTTGGCGATCTTTGCGGCGGAGCCGCAGACGACCGCGTTGTCCATATAGATCAGCCCGAGGCCGAGTTGGTCGTCTGCTGGCTGCCCGTCCTCGACGTGCTCCAGGTGCAGACCGGTCTGCTCGATGACGTCGATGACGGCCTGCGCTTGCTCGATCGGGCAGTCCAGGATCCGAAGTTGCACGGGTGTCCGGTCGGACATGGTGGGCCACTCCTTGGGGCGCGGGCGGTGATGCGTGCGGGCGCTGGGCGGCTGGCGACGACGCGCCGGCCCAGCGGCGCGGGTGCGTCCGCCGGGCCGGCGCGGAGGCGAACCTAGCCTCAGAAGTCGATCGAGTATGTGTGCGGACGGTGGAGAACGACTGAGGCGGCTCGGAGGTCGAGCGGCTTCGTGTCCTCGTCCCCGGCTTCGGCCTTCTGCTCCTCTGTTCGGTTGTCGACGATCTCAAAGGCGTCGGCTGGCAGGACGTAGCCGCCCTCGGAGGGGCAGGCATCGCGCATGCGGAAACGCAGTTCGATATCGAGGTCCCAGTCCTCGATCGACTGCCGCGCGTCGAGGTCGAAGAGATCGATCTCTCCGGAGATCTCGTCGGTGTCGCCGTCGGTCCACGTGATCCGGGCCTGGACCGGGTCCTTGCCGCGGCGGCCGGTGCGCTTGATGTTGAGGTCGCCGATCGCGTCGCCGAAGGACTCCCCCAGGCGCATCTCGAAGGCGATCGCCCGGAGATGGTCGTAGTTGATGTCGTACTTCCGGGAGAAGTCGACGATCTCTTCGATCTGGGTCCCGGTGATCCCCGGTACCTGGTTGTGCAGATACTGGCCGACCGCCTCAGGGCCGGGATAGGCGAAACGCATGTGGTAGTGGAACCGGCCGGGGCGGTTGAGCATGGCGTCGTGGACCCGGCCAAGCTCGTTGACCGAAAGCGCGTAGAGGCGCTTGGTCGCGCTCAGGCCGTCGAAGAGGCCGAGGAACTGGTTCTGCGGCTCAACCTCGTCACCGGCCGCGAATGCCTTTTCGAACTCGTCGAAGACGACGAGGGCCTCCCCCAGTTCGTCCAGGAACGAGGCCAGCCCTGGGGTCGAGCGCTGGACGAGGACGGTGGGCAACCCGAGATCGTCGCGGGCCCGCTCGGCGAGCATCCGGATCATGAGTGACTTGCCCATGCCCTTGCCACCGGAGAGGATCACTCCCAGAGAGCGGTCCATGGCCTCATAGCCGCGCATGATGCGCGTGACCCGCTCGGCGTGGGTCCCGTAGACGGTTTCCCCACCTGGTGCCAGCGGCTCGACCTGGCGGAGGCTGTAGCCAGCGGTCTGAGAGAAGTCGATGGCGTAGGTGGCCACGGGCAGCAGGTCGAAGGTCTGCACGGAGGTGTCGAAGAGGCGGATCTGGCCGCTGGAGGCGACGATCGTGGAGGCAGGCATGCGGACTCGCTTTCGGAGGGGGCGTAAGTGGTGCCGTGGGAAGGCACGGCTGACCGCCGGGGGGACGGCGGCCAGCCGTGGTACGTGGGCCGAAGTGGCGTCAGGAGGCCTGGGTCAACGGCGTGCCGTCGGTCTGGTCGGCGTCATCGGCATCGTCGAGCGGATCTGGGCCGCTGCCCGTCGCCCGGGCTGCGGTTTGCTTGTCGCGCTCGGCGAGCACGCTGAGGATCTGCTCGTAGTCGCTCTCGATCGGCGGGTTCTTGACCGTGCCGTAGGAGAGCACGTATTCGCTGTGCATTGCCCGGGTGAAGGCGACGTAGTACATCCGCTTGACGTCCTGCGTCATCGCGGTGTTCTCCCGGTGCAGGACCACGACGTTGTCGAACTCCATGCCCTTGGCGCCGTGGATGGTGCTCACGACCAGGTCCGCCTTGGCCTGAGCGTTGTTGGCCTTGCGCTCCCGGTTCTTCTGGTTGGTCAGAGACTGGCGGACGGCGTTGTGCCGGATCTCGTAGCTGAGCAGGTTGTCCCGCAGCCGGTCGAAGAACTCGGCGTGCGGCAGCGAACTCAGCAGGGTCAGCTGAACCCAGCCGTTGATCGTCGCGGAGTTCTCCAGCCACCAGTTCGAGACCATCCGCAGGACGGCCTTCTCGACGTTGGGGCTTCCGGCGTTGTTCGTCAGCTTGCCCAGGTTGTCCCTGATGCCCTGCGTCACTACGAAGGCGGCGTTGTGGGGAGGAACCTGGAGCACGTCGTTCCAGAAGAATTTGATGTACTTGGAGAAGATGTCGGTCGCGAAGACCCTGTCGGACACCAGGCTCGCGACGTGGCGCTGCGGGTATTTCTCTTGCAGCACCTTCTCGATCGTCGTCACCTCCCGGCGGGAGTAGGCGAGGAAGGCGACCTGTTCGCCTCGGGCCAGGCATGTGTCGACGTAGTTCGGGGCGATGGTCGCCCGGACGATGCCGGCGAGGTCGTCGCTGACGAACGTGGTCAGCTTGGGCACCGCGCGGTAGTCGAGGATGACCTTCTCCCGGAAGGTGTCCGCAGTCGGCCTGGCGAGCGAGTTCGCCTTCAGCTGGATGTTCGCGATCTGGTTGGTCTCCAGGTCGCCGAGCACGACGTTGGCGAAATCGAGGATCTCCTGATTCGATCGGTAGTTCGTCGTGAGCCTGAAGGTGGTGAAGACCCCCGAGCCCTCCAGGGTGTTGAGGGCGCGCGGGTTCGCCGAGCGGAACTCATACAGGGTCTGGCTCGCGTCGCCGACAATGAAGAGGGACTGCGCGTGCTTGGAGATGTACTTGAGCACGTAGATGAACTCGAAGATCGAGTTATCCTGCACCTCGTCGATGACGAGATAACGGCATTGCACCTTCGGCGGCTCGATCATGGCGTCGATCCGCTGGTAGCAGATGATGATCTCCAGCTCCAGCGAGGTCTGCTTGATTCGGTCGAGCACGTCCATGACCTGGTCGAATTTGTTCTCGATGAAGGTGTTGAGAGCCGTGAACGCGCCTGTCTTGTTTTGGTCGACTTCAAGCAGGCGCATCCGGAACTGGGCGGCGAAGTTGGACGTCGGGTAAAAGATCTCGATCGAGTTGATGATCGTGTCGATGCTCGAGAGCTCGTGGCTCGGGTGGTTGAGCGTGTAGATGTCGTTGATCATCCGGGCGATGGTCATCGAGCCAACGTCGGGGTTCTTGGCTGTGATGTTGTCGGAGGCGGCATTGGTGAAGGACAGTACGGTGATGTCGCTGGCCGGTACGCCGCAGGCTTCGAGGTACTTGATGCGCTGGAGGATGACGGTCGACTTGCCGGTGCCGGCACCGGCTTGGGTCATCACCAGCGGCTCATGGGTGATGACCGCGTTCGTCTGCTGGGCTGACAGGTGCGCCGGGAGGACCGGAGCCGCGGCCGGCCGCACGGGAGTGGTCAGATGGCCCTTCATGGCCTCCAGGTGGGAGAGGGTGTGGCTCATCAGCAGGTTGAGGTTCTGCTTCGACAGCTTCGAGGCGATGCCGTCGTTGAAGGCCGTCTCGATCTTCTTGTGGATCGAGCGGTAGACCTCCAGGGGAACGTTGTAGTTCTCCAGGTAGCGCAGCTGGACGGCGAGCGCGTTGAGCTGCTCGTCGGTCTGGCTGGCAGGGAGTCCGTCGATGTAGGCGCAGACCTGGTCGGCCATGGCCTCGGAGTCCCATATCTCGGCCTGGGCGGTGATGGCATCGCAAACGCTGTACTCCTCGGTCAGCCATGTCTCCAGCGCGTCGGGGTTCTTCCGGCTCAGGCCCGCGGCATGCAGGCGGTCGTCGATGAAGCCGCCGGCGTTCTCCAGCGGGCTGATGTCCCATGCGGTGAAGACGAGGGCGTCACGGCCGACCGTGGAGGTGTTCGACGCGATCATCACGCGTTCGGGCTCGGTCGCGCCCCTTTTGAAGAAGAACAGCTCCATCCGGTACTGGACGAGGAACTCGCGCGGCATCCTCTTGGCGCCCGTCGCGGCGTCCTCGTAGAGCTTGGCGGCCTGCGGCGTCAGGGCGAAGCTGATGTCCCAGTAGTTGGAGTCGGTGTCGATGACGCAGCGTTCCTGCGCGTGCGGGGCGGCGAGGGTGAACGAGCCGGCCTGGGTCAGCGCTCGCCGGGTCATCGGTGCGATCGGGATCGTCGTGACGGTAATGCCGTTCTGCGTCGAGATCGCCTTGGTCTCTATGTGGCCGCCGGCGTCGGCGAGGTAGGCGGTGTTGCTGGTCGAGGCCACTGGCAGCAGTTGGCTGTTGAGCAGGCCGTACCTGG
This sequence comes from Actinomadura syzygii, assembly GCF_008085905.1. Lineage (GTDB taxonomy): Bacteria > Actinomycetota > Actinomycetes > Streptosporangiales > Streptosporangiaceae > Spirillospora > Spirillospora syzygii. The sequence goes on from NZ_VSFF01000016.1 coordinate 90,967, forward strand.
CCTTGCCGTTGCCGGTGAGTTTGGAGGAGAAGAACTTCGGGTCGATGGCCTTGTGCGAGCTCTGGGCCGTCGACACGTCGATGTCGTCGAGAAGGAGCGGCATGATCGTGTTCCGTGCTTCCGTGAGGATCCTGGTGGATGAGGGCGCGACGGCCTCTCACAAGGCATGTGCAATGCTATTTGAAAGCCTATTCTCTGTCTATTGACTCACTTCAGAGATGGGATCAACATGCTTACTGAAAGAACCTCGATGGCCATGCACAACCGAGGTCCGGCGCCATGGAGCATGCGGTCGACTTCGTGGACCCGGCGGTGATGGCAGCGCCGGGCGAGCCGCCTGGGCCGATGGACGCCGATCACGCGAGCCGGCACCCGGCAGCGATCGCGGTGGTCCTGGAGGCCGCGGAGTGAGGAGAGGAGGACGACCACCGCCCGCGGGACGGGCGGGCGGTGGTCGCACCTTTTCTCGACTTCACCCGTCGGGGCCGTGAGGCCCCGACAATCTCAACTCCACCCTTCGGGGGCGGGCGCGAAGGGCTGGCCCGCAATACCCATGGAGATCGAGCGGCTTCCTATACGGCCTTTCGCGAGCCACATCCAATCAAGTGGGCCTCTTCGAGGCCAGCCAATTGGACGTTTCCTCGGAGGCCGAGCTTTGGTCTGCCACTCGGCCAGCTCCACACGAACGAGGGCCGACCGCCACGAAGTCGCCTATAGGCGGTTCAAGGGTCACCAGAGTCCCCTGACCCTCGTCGTCAGGGAACTGGCTTGGAATCTTCGCGGGACGGGCGTGCCGGTGGAGCCGACGCATCTGCGGGAGAGAAAGATGGACTACCACGCCAATTAATGTTGTGAGGTCGTTCACGGCACGGTCGCCGTTGTCGAGTGCAGGATGAGTTGGGGATCAGGTCTCCTCAGAAGACCGGTAATGGTCCTTGATTTCCAAGATGTCGGCGTGAGCGGACAAGAGCAGCTGTGCAGCGTGCACGGCCTCGGCATTGGACTTGCCGGGGGCGAGACCGATGTGATCATCGATGTACTCGACGGCCTTGCCGATCGCCCCTCGGTCTGCTGCCCCTCGCCCTTCCTTGGAGATGCGGCAGGCCCGGTCCAGGATGTCCCGTTCGGTGGTACCTTCCCGTGCGCCACATCGAATGCGCCAGAGAATGTCGAAAATCGGCTCTGACATGTCTCTCCTCTCGCCCTGGTTCGGAGGTGGTTAGCCGGCCACGAGGTCATCAACCCGAAGGGATCGAATCTCCGCCTTACGCTCCTTCCAGTGCCGAATCTCGTCGTCGCACCTCTCGTACACCTCCTTCTTGCAATCGGCGAAGGTCTTACCCTCTTCCACTCCATAGCCGAACTTGATGTCTCGTATCCGGGGGAAGGAGGCATCCGACCAATCGACCCAGTATTTTCCCACCATGTCGCCCCTATCTACTCGGAGATCTCTTCGAGCTTCTCCAGTGCCTTGGCCTCGCTGGTGAAGAATTTCGTTCGTCGCGCGCCGCGCCCCTCCCCCTCTTCGGCCCGGAACCTCACGATGTACCAGCGGCCCGCGCGCCCTCGTACCTGATACGTGTACGCGCCGATCAAAAGACTGTGGGCGGTCTCGTTCACGAGAATGACCGTCTCGTAATGAGGTGGGATGTTCTCGAACCATTCCATCTCTCATCACTCCTTGAGATATTTTGAGAGCTGGGCAATCTCCTTCAGAGCCTTCTTGCCGACGTCGGCGGCGACATGGGATCGGCTGTAACCGGCTGATGCCTCAATCTCGACCTCAGTGGCTCCGCTCACGGGACACAGGGCGGATCTTCTCGTTCGGAGAAGAACCGCCCTTTCGGGGAGGCGTTATGAGGTCTGCGGGAGCTCTTCGACGGCCCCGGGCATCTGAGCGGCGGGTCCGGTCTGGTTCTGCCGCGGAGAGCGAGCGGCGAGCAGGCGGTCCTCGATCCATGTCCGCACGGCTCGACCGGCCGGGCGCGCGCCCAGGCTGGGCACGAACGTCGCCTCACTCATGGCGGCTGCCTCATCGTCGGGAATGGCATCGGGCAGGATCTGCGCCAGCCTCGGCTTGGCTGCGGCGATCTGCTCGCGGCACCGTGTGTAGTGCGAGCAGATGATGTCGCGGTAGACCTCCTTGCTGATCGGGTTGAAGCCGACGAGCATGGAGAACCGGCCGAGCAGTTCGGCGTCGAAGACCTCCGCCAGGGCCTTGTTGAGGCTCCTGGTCGATGGCGCCGTCTGTGCTGAGCCGAAGCCGATGCGCTGGCCGTTCAGCGACTCCTGGGCGGCGTTGGTCGTGCAGATGACCAGTGCCTTGGAGAAGTCGAGCAGTTTGCCGTGGGAGTTGCGGATGTAGCCCTCGTCGAAGGCCGACAGGAAGAGCCGCTGCACGGCTTTGTCCGACTTCTCGAACTCGTCGAGCAGGATCACCCGATGTGGGTTGGACTCCAGAGTGTCGAAGGGCAGTTCCTGGTTGGAGTCCGAGCCGATGTAACCGGGAGGAGCACCGACGATCTTCGAGACCGATGAGGGCGTGTGGAACTCCGCCATGTTGAGGATGATCGGCTCGGCACCGGTCATCTCCTCGGCGATGATCTTCGCCGCTGCGGTCTTGCCGACGCCCGAGGCTCCGGCGAACATCCAGGTCGTCGGGGTCGTGGACGGAAAGAGCTGCAGTTGTTCCCGGGCGAGCCGGTCGGTCAGCCGGTCGAGGATGCCGTCCTGGCCCTGGAGGCGATCGGTGAGAGCGGCGTGGAGGACGGTGACGTCGAAGTCCTTGCGCTGGGCGTTGCCCGTCATGAGCCGTTTGGCGACGTCGAGGATGCGTTTGGCGGTCAGCGGCACCTGCGGAACGGCCTGCAGGGCTTGGACCATGGCGGTGTCGCCGGCCTTCTCGGCTTGGACGATCAGCCGCTTCTGTTCGAGCACGCGGTCGGCCATCGCCCGGTCGAGCAGGGTGATGGCGTTGTCGGGGCGGTGTTGGCCTGCCCGGGAGTTCTCTTCGGCGATCGTCACCGTTTCGGCGAGCACCGCGTCGGACACGGTGATCTGCTGACGGTAGTGCGCGAGAAGGCCGGGGCGGACCGTGGACAGGACGGCCGCGGTCTGCTCGAGCGTGAGCTCGTCGACGATGAGCCGCGAGAAGCGCCGGGAGAACGCGGGGTCATCGTCGAAGGCCCGGGACTCGGTGGTCGTGGTCGCCCCGATCACCGACATGTCGCCGCGGGCGAGCGCGGGCTTGAGGATCTGGGAGATCTTCTGCGCCGTCGGATTGCCCCCGCCCGAGCCGCTGCCGGTGCTCCCGGTGATCTGGTGGATCTCGTCGATGAAGAGAATGGCCTTGTTCTTGGGATTGGTGGCGAAGTCGATGAGCTCCATGAGCTTGTCTTCGAGCGCGCCGACGATGCCGGAACCGGCGATGAGGTTGGCGATCGGCAGCTCGTAGATCGTGTGGTCGCGCAGTTGGTCGGGAATGAGGGTGTCTCCGAGAGCGATACGCCGGGCGATGTCCTCGACGATCTTCGTCTTCCCGACCCCGGCGGGGCCTACGAGCAGGGCGTTCGGTTTGTTCTTGCTGATGACGACCGAGATGGTCTGTCCGATGAGCGTGTCGCGGAACATCGTCGGTTCGGCGTTCTGGAATTTTTCGTTGTAGTCGACGAGGAGGTCTTCGGCAATGCCGTAGTCGGCGGGCAGCGCCAGCGGTCCAGACGGCGGCAAGGATGGCGGGAGAGCGTCGTTGGTGTCATCGCCGCCGGAGTTGCCGGTGAAGTTGGACAGGCCCATGGGAAAGGCTCCTTCTGATGTGGGCGGCGGGTCAGGGGTTCGCGGGTGCGATCTCGACGCGATCGTCGGCGGGCTTGCCCGTGGGTGCCGAGGCCGGTGGCGGCGTTGATGATCAGCGATGCGGGAGCGGTCGTGGTGGGGTGCCTCGGCGAACGCCTCGATCTCTGCGCGTAAATCGCCGGTCGTCGGCGATCGCGGCCCGGGTCCCGGTGAGCGGCACGGTGAGGGAGCGCCTCGCTTTCCCGGTCCGAGGATCCGCATGAGCATGTGAGGGCCAGACGTGCCGCCGTGCTCACGGGCGACGTCGGCGCCTTCCCGGTCTCCTCGGCCGGTTCGCGGGCACGGCCCGTCCGTGGGGCACGGTGGCCAGGGCCTGCGGATGGCGTGGATCGTGCTGTTCAGATAGGGGTGCCGGTCGAGGAGGACGCGGGCGTCGGCGCCCGGCGGCACCGCTCGAAGAGTCGGGCGGCGCCGCCGTGGGGAGGGTGATCAGGCGACCATGCCGAGCAGCCGCTGGTGGATCGCCGGATCGATGTGCTTCATCCGCTGCGCGAACTCCTTGGCGTTGCTGACCATGTCGTTCCAATCCATGGCCGAGCAGGGCGCGTAGTAGATGTTGGGGGGATGCTCCTCGCGCGTACTCGGTGGAGACCACTCGAAGTCGGTGATGACCAGACTCAGCCGGCGTTTCCGGCTCGGGCTGGCGCCGATGTAGTCCCAGATCTGCTTGTACTCGGTCCCGCCGGTGACTTTCGGCACCTTCCGGAATTCCTTCCAGATCTGGGTGACCGACTTGTTCTCCACCCTGAGCAGCGTCTCCTGCGAGAGGATGTGGCTGAAGGAGTTGAAGTACAGGTTGACGTTGAGTCTCTTGGCGATCCGGATGAGCATGAGCACGGCCTCCTGGTAGTTGGCCTCGCTGATCGACCCGGAAGTGTCGACGTAGACGTGCAGGTCGGGCATGTACTCGACCGAGGTGATCCGGCCGGGCTTGTTGTAGTCGTCGGGGTCGCGGCGGTTGGTCTTGAGGAAGGTCGTCTTGGACTTTCGGAAGACGTTCTGCGACCGGTTGACCTTGCCCATTCGTCGCAGCACCCGGGTGATCGCGCCGAAGAGGTTGATCTTCGACGGCGGCTGCCTGCGGAACTTCACCTGGGCCGAACGGCTGCCGGGCCTGCCGGGCTGCTGCTTGGCGGCGATGGCCTGCGCGCGGGCGGTGGCCCGCTGCAGGGTCGTCAGCTTTGTCAGGTTCCGGTGCGAGACGACCTTGATCGGCGAGGTCAGGGACCGGTTCAGGAGCTTCCACTCCTTGGTCACCTTGGACGCGCTCGCTCGGGCATGGGCCTCGGCGTTGACCAGGACCAGCGACCGTGGGCAGAACAGTTCGCCGACGGTGAACGGCAGGACGCCGACGACGTCGGTGCTCGCCTGCCGTGCCGCACGCTGCTGTTGGACGTAGGTCATGAGCATGTGGATGACGAGCCGCGCGAACGAGAACTCTTGGTTGCCCTGTGTGTCGTCCTGTCGCAGCAGCAGCGATTCGGTGAGCCCTGTGAGCGAGAGGTTCGCGAAATCGCCGAGCAGCTTGGTCGTGTCCGGCGGTAGGGCGGAGCTCATCGCCTGCGTCTGTCGGCCCAGCCATTGCTTGAAATCGTCGAATGCGGCGTTGGACTGGAACCAGAACCCGAGGGTGTTCGGGTGGTAGGTGTAGGCCAGGCTCGCAAAGAACGCCTCACCGTCGCCAGAACCCGACAGCAGGCTCTTGGCCGCTGGGATGACGTCGTCGCGGGCGGTGTAGATCACCGAGGGGCCGGGCGCGGGCATCTTGTACCGCCGCCCGGCCTGGACGGCGAACAGCTCGCCCACTGGCAGCGGCGTCGCCTGGTCGAAGTCGACCAGGGTCTGCCCGAGAAGTTCCTTCATCGTCTGCTCCGCAGCCGGATCGGCGGTCGCGCCGAGGCAGTGCATGAGCAGAGCGCCGATGTCGCCGGTGATGTCGTTGCCCTGGGCGTCGGCCATCGCGACCGGAGCACCGGGGTTGAGCGGCGTGCGCAGCGGATCGACGATGGCCGACTCGATCGCGGGCAGCGGGTCGTAGTCGCCCTTGCAGGTGATCGTGTGCACGGCATCGAGCACGGCCGGTTTCTGGTTGGTGACGGTGATCGTCATGGCTGAGTCGCCCTCCTCTTAGAGGTGCGTGGTCGTCGTGGTCACAGGAACGCCGAGAGCATCGGCTTGACCGCTTCGGCCACGGCCGCGCCACTGTTGAGGAAGGCCTCGACGTTGTGGGTGTCGGCCTGTTGGGCGGAGACCATCTCGAACAACGTCCGAGTGTGAGCCGCCTCGATCTGGCGGGTCGCCTCGGCCAGCTGTTCGATGAGGCGGGTGTTGTCCGCGTGCTCCTTGAGCGCGTAGAGCAGCGATCCCGACTTCTCGGTGTCGGTGAGGTTGCCGATGACGTCGGTGAGGTCGGTGATCGTCGCGGCTGCCTTGAGGTCGGCGTAGCAGTTGGGCTGTGGCACGACGACGTGGTGGGCCGCGGCCTGGCCGTTACCGGAGGCGAGATCCTCGGCGATGGTGGAGACGACCTGCACGGCGAAGGAGGTGTTGCCGACGTGCGACTCGACGACCTCGTTGAGGACGGAGGTCTCCCGGTCGCCGATCGTCGTCTGCATGGCCAGGTATCGGCCGAGCTGGTTGCGATCGGTCTTGTTCAGCCAGCGGGACAGGTTCTCGATCGTGCGCGGCGTGGTGAGCTGGTTCATCTCCTCCCCGGACTCGAAAAGGTCGGCGAAGCTCGCGGTGTCGGCGTCGTCATCGTCATCGTTGCCGTCGGCGGTGATGATGGTCGGCGTCGCCTTTTGGAAGACGAGGTTGGGGAATTTGGTGAGGACCGTTTTCACCCAGGGGTTGAGCTCGTTGCCGAGGATCTGGATGAGGGTCTGGGCCTCGGGCTCCACGCGGTAGATCGAGAAGCGCGACAGGCTCGCCTCGTCCAATGTGGTGACGTTGCCCTTGTCATTGCCGGCGACGAGGATGCGCACGTTCTTTGGCAGCTCGACGTGTCCCATGCGGCGCAGGGTCACCAGCGTCAGTGCGCCGGAGGTGACGTCGGCGGTGGTCCGGTTGATCTCGTCGAGGAACAAGATCGGCCATTCGCGCTGGTTCGCCTCGGCGTAGTCGATGCAATCCTGGATCACGTGGTGCGGGTAGAAGACCTGCTTGAACGAGCCGTTCTCGGTCGGCACCAGGCGCGCGCCGGTGAGGTCGGCCTTGTCGGCGAGTTGGTTGCAGGGCAGGACGAACGCCTGTGTGCTCATCTCGTAGGCGAGGCTGGCGACGAAGGAGGACTTGCCGATGCCCGGCTCTCCCATGAGAGCGGGAACGATGCCCATCTCAAGGTCCTGACGAATGACTTCCTTGAGGGTGTCGTTGAAGCGCATGATGTCTGCCGCCATTTCTGCTCGTGGATGTTCGGTCGTGAAGACAGGTGCGGGTGCCGGCGATGGGCTCAGGTCCGGTCGGCATGCGGTTGCCGGCCAGCGATCATGGCTGCGGCGCGATCGAGCAGGTATTGCCTGCCGTTGCGGCGCTCGTTGTGCTTGGGGCGCGCGGGCAGAACCTGTACGGCCGCCTGGTAGAGCAGCCAGGCCTTATCACTGGCCGAGTACGACAGGCCGAAGTTGATGTGCTGGGCGAGGTGGCCCAGCATTTCTCGGTAGAGGGCGTTGAGGACGGAGAATTCCCAGCGGGAGGTGTCGCCGTGGAAGTCTTCGATCGTCTTCAGCCGTGGCTCGACGACGGTGATGGTCTGCTTGACGATGCGTTCGGCCATCGCGATATCGGGAACCTCGAGGGTCGTGCGGATCGTGCTCGCCACGGCTGCGCAGGCGCGAGCCTTCTCGGCCAGGGCGGCGTAGACCTCGGCTACCGAGGTGAGTCGTTGCTCGGCTGGTGCTGATGCCAGGCCAGGCGCGACAGTGGGGACGCCCTCAGGCACGGGGCGGCGTGTGAAGGTCACCCAGTGGTCGAGCAGGATCTCGTACCAACCGTGCTCCTCCCGCAGCACCCGCTTGCCGGCGGCCACCGGCAAGTCCCGGAAATTCGCCGGTATCGGCGCGATCACGTGAAAGCCTCGGCCCGACATGGACAACTCCGCGTAGACAACCTCCGGTAGCGCCAGCAGCTCGGCCGAGAGCTCGGCCGGGCAATCGGGTTCGATGTCGATGACGAGGACACCGTCGGTCTGGGCTCTGAGGTAGTACGCGACGTTGGCCGCGTTCGGCATCCTCTCGGTGAGTTCCTCGAGGGTGACGAGGCAGAGGTCGTCGAGGGACCAGGCCCCGCGCAACCGGCGGCCGGAGGGGTCGGCGCCGTCGAGCAACTGGCGCATGTCGATGGGCGCTTTGCGCGTGCTCTTCGGGCCGCCGGGGTCGCCCAGGTCGTCGGCCAGGCAGCCCGAGATGGTCCACCGGGGCACCTCGGACAGCATCGCGATCACCGGGTTGGTGTAGAAATCAGGGAACCACGCGCGGGGATCGACGATGCTCATCAGGATCCTTCAGGCAAGGACAGTCGGTGGAAAGGCCCGGCCCCCGCACCGGCGCGCGATACGAGGGCCGTGTCATCGGTGCCGGGCTCAGCGTCCGGGGGTGATTCCGGCCTGCTGGGCGGCCGGGGAGTCCTCCCAGGGGTTGTCGGGACCGGCGGGGGCGGGCGGAGCGCCGACGGCCGAGCCGGCGTTTCTGAGCGACTCGTTCTCGGCCATGAGCCGGGCGAGCTTGTCCTCCATGGACTCCTCCTGTGGCACCGCAGGAGCGGCGGTCGGCGGCGGCACCGCACCCTGCTGTATAGGCGCGGCCTGCACCTGAGGCGCCCGAGGCTGCGCCACCGGTGCGGGCTGCGCCGTAGGAGCCTGGGCGGGCTGGGCCTCCTGGGGCTGCGGCACCGGCACTCCGGCCGGAGCCGGAAGGGCGAAGCCGTTCTCGTCGATGACGGTGCCTTCGGGAGCAGCCGCAGGCTGAGAGGACTGGTCGTTCACAGCGCCCTGGCGGGCCGGGATCGGCTGCGGAGGAACGGCGAAGACGATGCCGCGTGCGGCCAACTCCTCGGTGTTGGCGTTCGAGGTGTAGTAGCGCACCGGTTCGTTGACGATCACCTGGTCCAGCGACAGGCCCCGGTTGCTGTAGCCCTTGGGCTTGTACACCCGCATCACGAGCGTGACGTCGAGGCCGCTGGCCAGCTCATGACCGGAGTCGTCCTGCATGACCTGCCCGGCGGTGTCGGTGGGGATGGCGATGACCGGCAGGGTCTGGCCCTTGGAGTCGATGGAGTAGTTGAGCCCGGTCTCGGGGTGCTTCTTGGAGCTGTAGCGGCGCTCGGCGACGAACTGCTCCTCGATGGTGGGGCTCGCCGGATCCTTCGGCACCACCTCCGCCTGGGTGATCGTCGCTGTGGTGTGCGGCTTGCCGACGGGGTTCATCCCGTTCTGGGCACGGCGGACGTCGGAGGCCTGGAGCTCAGCGCCGTCGATCAGGCGGGTGAGGCGGGCGAAGCCGAGCTTTCCGCGGATGAGGACGACCTCGCCCTCGGTCAGCTGGTCTGCTGAGACAGAGTAGTTGGCCATGGCGATGCTCTTTCCGTGAGCTTTCATATGTCTATTATGGGTCCATTGAGAATCAAGTCTACTAGCCCTCTACTGCCGTCTCGTCAAGATCGCCTCGCTTATGAGTAGCATAGACAGGCAGGTCATTTGAATGAGCGAGGATGGCATTGCCGCGAGGAAGCTGAAGAGAGGGCGGACACGATCAACAGGCCTGATCCGGATGCTCTCTCGGCCGACTCGCTGGCGACGGCGGTCAGAGTCACACGGAGTGGACCCATGGGTTACGGCAAAGGGCCGGACTGGTGGCAGGGGTCACGGCCGTCGGCGGCGGCATCTTCGTCCGCTGGGGCCTGGTCCACACGCTTGGCGGCGACGGCATCGTCTCGGCGTTTGCGGAAGGACGAGCCCGGTTATCAGGCCCCCCTCCGGTCGGAATCCCGACCTTGGTGGCTTTGCGGGCAAGGGCAGGACGCATGACACCGGTCGCGGCGCCCACCAGGGCGACGGTTGCACCGATGACGGCGATCGGGCCGGGGATGCAGAACCCACACCCAAAGAGAAGGTCCACATCACTGTCCTCGCTCAGCGGTGCGAGCTTGGCGAACCTTCCGGTGGCTCGTCGGCCCGTCCGTGGTCGTCGGCTCAGCCGCGCCACGAGACAGCACCCGGGACCGACGTCAGTCGGTCCGCTCCCCCGTCCTCTGCCCACAGACACCCCCGGCGCCTCACCCGGGAGGTCGGCCGGTGCCCGGTCCAGCGCCCTGCTCGTCCGTTCGTCGACGACGGATGCCCGCCCCTCATGTTCTGGCGTTCGACTCCGACGATCGCCCCCGTCCGGCACCGGATTCAGGGCGGTTCGTTGTGAGCGATCCCGCTTTGCGCTGGGGCCCTGCTCCATCGCGGGTGAAGCACGGGCCGCGGTCGGGCATCTGTTGATGGTCGACATGCGAGATCCCGCTTTCCGTCGATGGGCGGTCGGAGAAGCGAGATCAGCCCCGTCAGCGCTCGTACGCCGACGGGGCTGATGTCCTGCGGGGGGCTGTGGCTACGGCTTGCCCGGCGGATCGATGTCTGGCTGGTCCGCGACGGATGTTTCGGGGGCCATGAGGCTCTCACCGAAGAGGAAGCACCTTGCCTCGCCGTCTTTGACCATGTCCTGCAGATGGGCGACGACGATTGTCTTCTGAGTCTTTCGGCGATCTGCGTCGGCGTCGTAGGCCCGCAGCGCGTTCATGGCGATGATCCACCCGTCCTCCCCGACCTGGTCGAGATCGGATACCGCGGGGACGACGGGGCGGGTGGGGCGGTGGCTGAACTCGGGAGCGAGGTCGAGGCCGCCTCCGTCGTCGTTGCAGATCGTTTCGACACCGAGCCGGGCCCCATTGCCGCCGAAGGCCGTGAGGACCATGTGATCGGGCCGGCTGGAGCTGTCGACGTGGACGAAAGCAATGCGCTCGTCGTTGAGGAACATGGTTCGGGCCATCTTGTCGTTCACACGGGAACGCGCCTCATAGCAACGCATGGCGTTCCAGGCTTGGTCGAACCCGGTGACGCTCTCAGAGGTGGGCTTCATCGACGCTCCTTGTCGTGGTTCGTTCGGGCAAGGCCAGCGATGATTCATCGGAGGAGCTTGCGCGGGCATGTGGCTCCTGACCTCGTCGGCCTTTGCGACCGGCCATGAGTGTCGGGATCATTTTTGGCATGTAGGTTCACACGGAAACCAGACGGTGTTCACGGCGGCTCACCCAAGACGGTGACCTGATGTGCCGGTGAACGGCGCAATAGACGCCGGCCTTCGCAGCGGTCCGCGAGCGATCGCGATCTGGGCAACACCAGCTTGCGGGTTCGAAAGTCGATAGTGCTTGCGTCATCGACGACGCGCAACGAGGCTCCCGGCGCTAGAGGTATGGCCATCCTTCCTGGAGCACGCAGACAGATAGGGCTGGCGCTCAGGAATTCAGTCAGCATGGTTCGTACTGTAAAGGGGGCAGTGTCAATCGCGTTGTCACACCGGAAGGCCACCGAAACCCTCTTTTGAGGGTGCCGGTTCGGGCCGCAGGAGAGTGGTGCGTCAACTGGCGCGGAGTAGAACGCGGGGCGTCGGGGTCGCTGCCCACATCGCCTCCAGCCGCTACGCCGACATCGCGCGGTTCGGCGCCGACGGCGCGTGGTCCCGCGGGAGCGGACGGCGCCGAGCGAGCACTGAACGGGTTGGGCCCCACCGCCGAAGTGAGGACCGAAACGTCGTCGTACTGAGCGCCTGAGGTTGAGGCGGTCCTGCCTGGCGGTCTCTTCGAGTGAAGTCGGCCGCATCCGTGTGGGCGGAGACTGGTGCGCGACGTCATGCTTCGACCTCTCGGTGGGAGGCCGGTGCGTTCAGCAGTCGAGCAACTCGCACACGGGGCAGATCGGTGCGCTCGTCCTGGGAGCGGCTGCGATTGTCCAGCCGCATAGACTGCGGTCGTGCGAGCCGTCACTGATGTGCTTGTATCCGGCTTCCTTGTTCCTGATCCGTGCGCGGGCGTCGATCATTTCGTCGTCTTCTGCAAAGGAGATGCTGGTGATGCCGAGTGGGGCCAGGTTCGCTGCGATGCTCGATTGGAGCGTCGCGACCATCGGATCCTCGTCGCCATTATCATTGTTCGACTCGGTGAAGGTGTAGGTCGGTTGACTGGGTTGGGCCGGAGGCTCGGGACTGCGGTGGCGTTTCCGCGCGCCGGGGTTAGGAGCGAAGTCGCGCACGGAGGTTTCCTCCTCGGCTGGATCGATGAGCAGTCAGGTCTCAGATGCGCTCGGTCTATTAATACTGATGACACGGGCAAAGCGCGTGCCGGGTGCCGGAGGGCCGCATCGCAGCGGTCATACTCGGTCCTCTCAGGTTAGTCGGCCGCAGCCCGCCGTAGACCTTCGTGGGTCGAAGCTTCGCGGGCGCGAACGCCTACGACTCACGTCCTCAAGCGAGCTACATCTGTGAGATGATCCGGTCTGCGATCTCGCCCATGATCACCGGGTCGGCAGTACCGAGCCTGTTCAGCTCCGCATCGAACAGAGCAGCCAGTCGGTCCCAAAGCCGAGCTCGCTCATTGTCCGCCGCCTGCACGCGATCACTTTGCTCTTTTTTAGGTGCCATACCACTGTGACGGTGCGGAAGAGCGGCCAATGCGTTGTCGAACTCCCGCTTGGCCTTGGTGTACGCCACGTCACGTTGTCCCAATGCCGAGATCGCGCGAAACCGTGCGACACCAGGATTCTTCGTCCCTAGATCCATCAGGCGCTCCTTCGCCTCGGAGTCAAGTATCCGTGCAACTATTTCATTCGCTCTTTTTTGGGCTCGAAATGGCCCCGGGAACTTTCCAGGGGCCTGATGTCTGGCCTGTTGGATGGCAATCTCGTCGGACGTAGGTCCCATGCGCAGTCGTTTTGTCCCTGGTCCAAATCTCCGTGACCGCCTTGTCGACGGGTTCGCCGCACAGCTTGCAGTCGGTGCCCGGTTCCAGCCGGGCTCATACCGGCATGAGCCGTATCTCTCGGGTGTCGGGCCGCGGCGGGCGTGGATCTCCAGGCCCGCAACGACGCCGAGCGATTCCGACTTGCGGACGGCAGCGGCCAGGTCGTGGGCCTCGGTGGCGAACGCGCCGTCGGGACGCTGGCCGAGTCGGACGACCTCGGTGAGTTTGGCGGCGGCCGCACGAGAGGCGGCCTCGACCAGCGCCGCCGCCTCGTCCTTGGTGAATTGGACGGCGACGGCACCGGTCGGAATCGCGTTCTGCGCGACGGTCATCGGATTGCCTGGGCGAGGGCCGCGTCCATCCAGTGTGACGTGTCGTACTTGGGTAGCGCTCGGGTGAGCGCGTGGGGGCTGTTCAGCCACGAGCGTGCCCGGCCGGCGACCTCGGTGGGGCTCGGGACGGGCCCGGCGGCCAGATAGCGGATCGTGCTGGGGCGGATCCTGCCTCGGTGTTTCATCGCGATCCGCCACCCGGCGGCTGGCGTCCAGTCCATGACGGGCTGCCGGACGGCCGAGACCGGGTCCAGATCGATGAGGAGCAACGGCCCGTGCTCGTCGGAAAGGTTGTCGCGGACGCCGAGTCCGGCGGCCATCAGCGCGTCGATCACGGCGTCGAGGTAGGTGGTCAGCGGGGTGTACTCCTCCGGTCCCTTCTCAGGCGGCTCGTCCTCGACGACCGGGGCCCGGGAGGGGGGTGCTGTGCACGGGTCGATCGCGGCTGCGAGCGCGGGGCGGGCGGTGTCCCGCTCGGCCTCGATCTGCCGGACGTGCGTCGCGCGTCGGCGGCGTTCGTCGGCGACGATCCGCTCGCGCTCGGCGACGTGGTCGCGGATCATCTTCGCGGCCTTCTCCGCGGCGGCCGTCGTGGAGGGCGGGCGGTTGCCCGGCATCACGCCGATCAGGACCGTGTAGGCCCCCGTGAGGTCGCGGCGGGCGGAGTCGCCGTCGGCCTCGGCGAGGCGGAGCGCGTCGCGAGCGGCGTCGAGCTCGGCGAGCAACTCCCGGGCGTAGACGTCTCCCGGGGTGTCGTTGCCCGCCGCGGCGTAGGCGAGGTACTCGCGGATCTTGGCCTCACGCTCGGCGATCATCACGCGCCTCCGGCGGGGACATACGTCGCGCCGTAGTCGCGGGCGTAGGAATCGGCAGCGGTCTCGATGCTGCCGCCGCCCCACAGGTCACTGGCGATGCAGCACACCTTGCCGAGGTGGCCGTCGCGCCGCTCGATCACAGCGAACTGGCCGACCGCGCCCCGTCCCACGCCCAGACGCGGCCAGATGCGGGCGGTGATCCGCTCGACGGTGATCGTGTGCCCGGCCAGGTCCGGCCGGACGACGACCGTGTCAGGACGGCTGGCGGGCGGCGCGGGGGCCAGTAGGCGCGGCTGGACGTCACGCTCGTCGCCAAGGACGGTGAGGATGCGGGCAGTGGTGTAGCGGCGGCCGGGGCCGGGCGGGGTGAATCCCGCCAGGACGACGGGCTCGGCGGCGAGTCCGGCGAGCAGAGGCGCGCCGACGGGCAGGGCGCGCAGGTCGGCAAGCTTCATGATCGTTCCCCTAAGTATGTCGGCGGTCCCGGAGGGCCGGTATGGCCGGGGGTCGTTTGCGCCTGGGATGGCTTGAGAGGAGCCCGCCAGGTCCCCCGCGCTCGGGCCGCTTTGGGGGCTGCAGAGATATCGCAGACTAAGAACCTGGTGGCGAGTGCTCCGTGGACCACGACGATCCGGGTCATCCCGGAACGGAGCAGGGCGGTTGAGCGAGCCGAGGACACAGATCTGGGTGGGCGTCGACGCCGGCGGGGGCCAGCACTGGCAGGCTGCCCTCGACGATGAGGGCGCTACGACGCCCTCCCGGAAGGTCCCCAACGACCAGCGCGGATTCTTGAGATGATCGCCGCCGACCGGGCAGTCGACCAGGCGCCGTCGGCGGTGGACTCTTCCGGGAGGCGGCCGCGCTGCTGTTGGCGCTGCGGGTCGCGCAGGACCAAACCGGCGACCCCCAACAGCCCCGCCCCCGGGTCGGCACCGCCGACCCCACTCGAATCGCTGCCTCTCCGCAGAGACGGGATGAAGCCACCAGCCCACGGGCGATGTTTGCTTCCACCGCCCAACGTCGTGGCCCGTGCACCGACCCGCCGCCCAGGCGAGGGCCTCGCCGAAACGCTTCTCTAGGGCGACACCTCGCCTTTGCACCACCGCGGTATCTCCTCGGCCGGCAGCGCGCGCGGCAAGGCGCGGGAGAAGCAGAACCTTCCGAACTTCGCCATGATCTGGTTGCTGGTGATTTGCGGGCAGAGCTCGCCGACCTGTTCGGCGGCGCGGCGGGCGGCCAGCCCCCAGGGATGACCGACGCACTGATCCACAGAGAGAGTGCTAAATGTCCTCAGCGCGGCTCTTGGCGGAGCCGGACTCATGGCCGGGTGGCTCCTCGGCGGGCAGCATGGTGCTCTGGGTTGTCTTCGTGCTCCGCTCCTGCTGGTACAGGCGGAATTCTGCGCAGTCCCACCCGTGTTGGGAACACCAGCCGTCGGCGCCGACCCTGCAGTTTCCCATCGGTCTTCTCCTTCGTATGGCCGGATAGGCGCCTGGGCGCGAAGGACCGGTACTAGGCCGACCTCTTGCCGCAGTCTTCGATGACCGACCGGGCACCCTTCGGGCCTAGGGCGTCGATCAGATAGTCGATCTGGACCGCCAGACCACCGTTGTTCACCTCAGAGGCTCGCTGGCTTGCGGTCTCATGCACCGCTTCGTCGAGGTCCTCGGGAGTCAACTCTCGCCCCTCGGCAAGCGCCACAAGGTCAAGTCCCGCCAGCACGTCCTTGATCTGCTCGTCGGTCGGGCATTCGTCGAACGACTCGTCGGTCAGCTCGTCGTGGCTTTCGGCGTCGAGGATGTCGAAGCTGCGGCGGCTGGTGCCTTTCCAGGTGATGCACCGGATCACCACGTGATGGTCGGCGATCGTGCGTTCTCCGACGATGTCTTCGTGGGCCTTGTTCATGGCACCCTCCATGTGTTCGGACTCGGTGTGGCGGTGGTGCAGGAACGATGTGCCGAGGCCGGGGTGAATCCTCAGCGGACTGCGGAGGCGCAGCCCGGTGAGGATTCACAACCGCTCGTGCCAGAGCTGGTTGAGGTCGTCGTTGGTCTCGCCCGCGAGTTCGGCGAGCAGGGCCGCGTCGAGCGTCTGGGACACGTTGACGGCCTGCATGAGATCGGCCTGGACTTCGGCCTTGGCGGAGAGCACGCCCGGCATTCGCATGTCCTGGGTGCCCAGTGTGAGCAGCCGGTGGATCGTCACCCGGCTTCGCTGGCCCGGGCGGTGGAGTCGGCCGTTCGTCTGCTGGTAGTGGTTCAGCGAGAACGGCACGGTGAACCAGACCAGGTGCGAACCGCCGTGCTGGAGGTTGAGCCCCGCGCCGGCCGAGGCCGGGTGGATGAGCATGACGGGGATCTCGCGCCTGTTCCAGCGGGAGACCATGTCCCGGGAGCCGTTGAATGCCTCGATTCCGAGGCCGGCCGCGGAGAGCTTGGCAAGCAGCTGCTCCTTGTCCGACTTGAACTGGTAGGCCACAAGGACCGGCTCGGGAGCGGCGCGGCGGATGATCCGTTCGGTGGCCCGGATCTTCTCGTCGTGGATGACCTCGTACTGCCCCGCCGTGCTCGGGTCGTCCGGGTCGGAGGTGTAGAGCGTGCCAGAAGCGAACTGCATGAGTTTGCTGGTGAGCACCGCCTGGTTGTCGGCGATGATCGACGCGACGGTCTGTGCGAGTTGTCCGTTCTCGTCGGTGTAGGTCTTGACGATGTCGAGGACGAGTTCGCGCTTGAAGTGCCGGTACGTCGTGAGGAGATCGGCGTCGAGGGTGATCTTGACGTCGTCGAGCACGGGCTCGGGCGGCATGATGACGCTGGTGTTCTCCGCGCTCATCACCAGGTGCGAGATCGCCCGGTGGATCTCTTGCTCCGCTCCGGCGTTGGGGATCCAGTCGACCGGGATGGTCTGACCGGGGAGCATCTTCGGGGTGAACCAACGCTCGCGAAATGCCGTGATGTTCGCGCCCAGGGCCTGGCCTTGGTCGAGCAGGAAGATCTGCGACCACAGGTCGTGCAGGCCGTTGGGGGCAGGCGCGCCCGTCAACTCGATGAGCCGAGTGATGGCGGGGCGGACCTTCGCCAGCGCCTTGAATCGGTTCGAGGCATGCGACTTGAACTCCTGCGCCTCGTCGATGATGACGGTTGGGAAGGGCCAGACGATCGTGTCGTGGCCGTTGATCTTCTGGATCGGCATCTGGTCGACGAGCCCGGTCTGGCAGTGCACGCAGGCTCGGCCTTTGGCGCCGAGCCCTTGGCAGTCAGCACAGGTCCGCCGCGGGGGCCTGGAGATCAGTTCCTGATTGATGAAGTACATCGTCGGGGGATCGGTAAAGACTCGCTGGAACAACTCGAGGCGCTTGGCTTTCGGCAGCTTGACGTCGCGCTCGTTGACGATGAGGGACTGGGTGCGGATGGGCATTTGCCAGGCGGCGATCTCGTCAAACCAGGTCGAGCGGGCGATCGCCACGGGCGCGATGACGAGGATGTGGCCCAGCGGGCGGATGCGCTGCAGCGCCGTGAGAGTGCTGAGCGATTTGCCGCCGGCGATCTCGATCCAGATGCCGGCGAACGGGTGGTCGACCATGAAGTCGACGGCCTGCTCCTGGTGCGGCATGAGCGACGGAGTCGGCGGCGAGGCGCTGATCATGTTGGTCATCGGAGGCGTCGAACCGGGTCGACTCCCTCCTTCCGTCGTCGTAGGCGGCTTGATTCGTTGCACGACGAACTCGGCCCATTGGGCGAGGAACGGGGTCGTTGCCTGAGGCTGAGCCATCGGCGCTGCACTCGCTGAGGCAGAGAGCGCCAATTCTCTTCCAGGGCATGTGGGCCGTCGTTCGTTTCATGGTCGGGTGGGCGGGTTTCGGTCAGACACCGAGGGCCTCCTTGAGCAGGGCGATCCGGGCTTCGGCCTCGTCGGCCCGGCGCTTTTCCCGGTCGAGTTCGGCCTGGAGCCCCTCAACCCGGGTGCTCAACTCGGCGATCCTGGGGTCCTCGCCCAGTGCTTCGCGGATCCGCCGGAGTGTGGCGGAGTCCTCGGTTCGGGGTAGCTCGGCGTCCGCGCGCGCAGTGCTGTTCATGGGGGCGATCTCCAGTGTCTCGGGCGGTGCAGCGGTGTACTCAAAGACGGTTTGGCCGGTCTCGTCTAGCCGTACGTCGATGACCGCGTCAGCGGGGAGATCGCACGCGCGCTCGTCGAGCCAGGAGGAGAAGGCAACCCCGTGATCGGCGAATGCCCGCGCTACGGTGATCCGCTCTGGTCGTCCGGCCGCGACCGTTGACGCCGATGCGTCGTTCCGGGCCGGGCGGTGCGCTGCCAGAAGGCGGCGCACTTGGGCACTGACATTCTGGGACGACCGGTTGCGCGAGCTCATGTTGGGCGGCACGGATGCGGTCTCATTGCTGTTGTTGCGCAGGATGCAGTGTCCCCTGCTCGAGATCCGGCCGGTGCAGCCCTGTGCGATCGCGTCGAGGATGAGTTCCTTGGCCCTCTGGTCAAAGACGGTGAGGTCCTTGCTCGTCAGCCGTCCGAAGGCCATGAGGTTGCTTTCTGGTCCGATCGCCGATGGGCAGCCAGATCGTCCATGAGCGCGTCAACGCCGGGGCGGTCGTCGACGACGTAGACATGGGCCCCGAAGCGGCGCATCTTGGCGTGCTGGCGAAGTTGGAGTCTGGTCGGTTCCACTCCCTGGCCTTTGACCTCGACGAAGACCGTGCATCCCGGTGTGATGACGATCCGATCGGGCACGCCGTCGTGGGCCGGCGAGACGAACTTCATGCAGAGGAAGCGGTGCTTACGGCACTGATCGAGCAGATAGTTCTCGATGACACTTTCAAGGACGGCGCCGCCTCTGGGCCGGATCATGATCCGACCCGGCTCTCGGTCGGGGGCGGGGTGGGCCAGTAGACGCCCCTGAGGTCATCGTTCTCGCACAGGATGACGTCGCGCAGGCCGTTCGATGTGTTGTCGACCGCGTAGACCCGATCCGGGCCGCTCTTCGGCGTACTGGGGGGCCCTCGGTGTCGGGCCTCGTTCATCGCCGCTCGAGCCTCGTCGGTGACGCGCGCACGTGACCCATCTGGCCATGCCCGGTATCGCGCGGCTTCCATCTGTTGTCGCTTTCTTCCTGGTCGTCGTCAGTGATGTCTGTCGCGGGCGCGTAGAGGTCGACGGCGATCAGTGCTCGGCGGAATCGTCGAAGCCGGGTTGGCCCTTCCTCGGCTGATTGCCGATGAGACCGAGATGCCTCAGCTTCCGCGGGCGGGTGCGGATGACGGCCCCGGACGCCTTGGGAGGATCCGGTTCGACGACAGGCAGCCGGTGGTGTCGGCTGATCAACTCGTGGCGGGTGAGCGGCCCGTGGGCGGGGGCAGGCTCCAGGACGGCGAGGCGGACCATGGAGGCACCGATAGCGGCCTTGTCCGCAGCCTCGTAGGAGGTGGCGCGGCCCTCGACCCCTACGGGCAGCGTGGCGTTCGACATGCTTTTCTCCTCCTTTTCGATGCTTGCCGGCCAGAGCCACAAGACTGCTTCGATCACCTCTCCGCCTCAGCTATGACGTGATTCTATTGCTTATGCCATGAGTGTGCGAATACATGTGCCGGGACCGCTTATAAAGTTGGCCTGTGCGATCCAACCTGGGTTTCCGATGCGTTCGAAAGGGCTGCCGGGTCCGCGCTGATGCGCTATCTCAGGCGTTCTTCCAGTTCTTGGTGAACGTCTCGGCGAGGATGTGTGTGTAGACCTCGAGATCGACGAAGTCGAGGAGCCGTACGAGACGATCCGGGTCGAGCGCGCGCAGATCATCGTTGCAGACGATCAGCGACCACGTCGGGTCGATGCCGTTGATCCGGCGGGTGACGACGTCTTGGTCCTCCGGTAGCAGCGTCAGGCCCTGCTGCCGGGCGGCCTGGCGGTCGGCGGCCCATCCGTGGGACATGAGGATCTTGACCGCCGTCGCGTCGCGCTCGACGGTCGCCAGGTCCGGGTCCTTCCGGCGCCGGGCTCGGCTGGCCGCAGGGACTTTCCAGGCACCGGCGTTGTGCAGGCTGACGGCACCTGGTGTTCCGGGGCGGACGATGAGGACCCTGTTGACCATCTGCAGGGGCCTGGCGCCGGTGATCGGGATCGTGTCCTGGGTCGTCGGCTCTCTCGTGCTGCCCGTGCTCGTGCTGCCCGTGCTCGTACCGACCGTGCTCGTAGGGGCGTTGATCGGGTCAGCGGCAAAGGGGTAGGTGATCGATCCCCGGGAGGCTGCGATGACGTTCTGGAACAGCAGCGCCGTGGTCACCGGGTCCTCGACGTCGAGCGCGTCGCCGAGGATCTTGCGCCCGAGGCTGGTGTCGAAGGGCTCGGACAGGGCCGCCTCTCCCCTGCTGGCCACGGTCTGCAAGTAGCGGGCCAGGGCGAGATCGATCACGGCGGGATGGGCCAGCGACTTGGTCGGGGTCGGGCCCGCGTGACAGGCGAGGGTGCCGCCGCTGGCGGCGTGGATCTTCTTGTCCGGCACGGCGACCGGCCCGGATTTCGGGTCGAGGAGTTCCAGGCGGTTGTTGGAGTCCTTGCTGATGAGGAACATCGGTTCGGGCTTGATCTCGACACCGATCGCCTCTTGCTGCTCGGCGAGCACGCGATTGTTGGTCTCGGCGTCGAATCCCGACGCGCCGTCGACGAGCGAGTACAGGCCGTCGGTGTTGGTCGAGATGATCCGCGCGCCGGCCAGAGTCTGGGCCTGTCCGATCCGCCAGCTGAAGAGCTGGCCGATGATGCGCATCGAGATGATCCGGTTGTTCATCCGGATCGGAGTCTCGTGCGCGGCGTCGCCCGCCCCGGAGGCGGCGTTGAGGATGAGCTTGGTCCCGGCGCGCAGCGTGGCGAGCCGGGCTTGCTCGTCCTCGGAGATGCCCGGCCGCTGCAGTTCCTGGCCGTAGCGTTCCTTGTCGAAGAAGATCCGCGCGTAACGGTCCTCGCCGAGTTCGGGGTTGTAGAAGGCCCGCATGTTGCGCAACAGGTTCGGGTAGTAGCTCGTGAAGTCCTCGTGGATGACGTGCCCTACCGAGGTGTGGGCGTATTTCGGGTGGAGCTTGGTCGACAGGTCGACCTCGCCGCGTCTGCCCTCGGGGTCCTGCGCGGGGAACAGCACCGGGTACTTCTTCGCCGGCTCGTCGCGGTAGGCGGCCGAGGTCGGCGCCGTCCTTGCCAGGACGGCCTTGCCGTCCAGGACACGGCCGTCGTCGAGCACGACGTCGAGTGCCTGGCTGTTGGGGCGCCGCGTTGCCAGCAGGTCCGCCGGGTCGGGCACGTGCGCCTGGGCGCGGGCGAGTTGCTCGGCCTGCTCGGGATCGTCCTTCTTCGGTTTGCGGTATTTCACCTTCTCGGGATCGGAACCGAGCAGCACCAGCCGTTTGTCGACACCGGTGCCGTCGGGCAGCGCGAGCAGGTTGTGCTGGCGTTTGGCCTCGGCGACGAAGTCCCCGGCGTGCGGGAAGACGCCGCGTGCGGTGACCAGCATGTCGAGGTGGTCGATGTAGGCGCCCTGCTCGCGGGCGAATACGGTCATGTCGGCCTCGGCGCCGTGGATGCCGCCGGTGGAGAAGGTCACAAAGCATGACGAGGGTGAGCCGTCGGCGAAGAAGTACGGCAGGTTGTTCGGCTCCTTGGGGATCTCCCCCAGCGTCTGCGCCGCACGCCCGTGGAGCTGGGCGTACCTGGCGGAGTCGTTGAAGTTCTGCCCCTCGATCGAGCGGTAGTAGTCGTAGACGCGGTCGAACCGGGCTCGGGCCGCCGGGTCGGCGATCTGCTCGTAGAAGAACGTCCGGCATTCTTCGAGCACGTTGACCTGGGCGATGCCCCGCTCGGCAGCCACCTCCTTGGCCGGATAGCGGAACGAGACCGCGTCGATGTCGTCGAGGGCGGCGTAGGGCGCGAGGATCCTGGCCACGAACTTCGCCGAGGACGAGTCGATGGTGAGCCGGTCCCGGCGTACCGTGCCGTTGCGGTTGAAGACCGTCTCGGAGTACTGCGCGAGCAGGCCGGCCTTGAGGTCGAAGGCGCTGGAGTAGGTCGGATGGGCGAACAGACGGGCCAGGCCAAGGCAGTCGGAGACGTTGTAGGCCAGCAGCTCGTACAGCTCGTCGGGGGTGGCGATGACCGTGTCGTGGCTGAGCTTTTCGGACTCCTTGATCTGGTGCCCGAGCATGCCGAGCAGCCGCTTGAGGCTCACCTTGACCTGCAGTTCGTTGAGACGGGCGACGTCGAGGTGCCGGCCGGAGTGGAGCATGGCCCGGCGGATCCTGCCGGCCGGGCTCTGCCAGCCAAGGTAGCCGGGCATGTAACTGCTGTGCTTGTCGGAGAAGAGGGCGTCGTTGTGCGCCCGCAGCGCAGCGGCCCTGACCGGCTGGAACGACGGGCGTACGGCCTCGGTGGCCCGAAGGAGTTGCTCGGCGTCGGCGCGATCCTGCGGCGTTCGGGCCTGCGCGAGCTGGCCGCGGGCGAGACCGACGCGGATCCGATGGTCGACGACGTCGGCGAAGACCTCGGACAGGTAGAGCGCGAACATCGTCGTGTCGTAGTTGAGCGAGTTGTACCCGGCGAGGTAGGGGTGCCGCGCCTGATCGAAACCCGGATCGGTGTCACAGACCGGACGCAGATCGGCCGGGTAGGACGAGGCTTGGCCGGGGTCGTTGACCTGTTCGGCGTCGGAGAGCCCGATCAGCCGGGCGAGCCGCAGATTGGCCCGCGGGGTCCGCAGATCGTGGTGGGCGATGCGCACCGCGGGCAGGCCGGGATTGCTTCCCTTGATCGCAGCGTCCAGGGCGCGCGCCTCGATGCCGCTCGCGAGCCGGTCGTCGTCGACGAGAAAGAACACCTCGAGTTCGTCGAGCCCCTCGCCGCGCCGCGGCGTGTAGGCGCAGACGCTGAAGACGTTCGACAGCGACTCGATGTCGTAGAAGGTGAACAGAGCCGACCCGGCCGTGACGGGTGTCCTCTCGGTCGCCATGATGGGGTCTCGCTTTCGGTCATTCGGGGAGGAGCACGCCTGTCTCGTCAGAGCGGGACGGGGCTGGGTGAGGTCCCTGGGCGGCCGCGAGGGGGGCGGGGCATTCGAGACATGGGCCTTAGTCCCGTTCGTCGGGAAGTGCGGTGGACGCGGCGGCGCTCGTCATGGCATGGCGCAGCAGGCCGCGGTAGCTGGCCTGGAGCATCGGCCGGGAGAGCTTGTCCGGATCGGAACCCTTGTAGCTCGGGCTGTACCAGGTCTTGAGCTCGTACTCGGCGATGAGGGTCTCTGGACGGGCCATCATCTGGCCGGGGCGGACCTTGCGGTTCTTATCAGGGCAGTGCCATTCGGGGTCGTTGCGGGCGATGCCGACGAGACCTGAGACGAACTGCTGACGCGATACCGGCGAGCCGGACGGTGACACCTGCGGGAACCAGACCTTGTAGAGGTCATACAGGAAAGGAAACGGCAGCAGGTCCCAGGCGAAGCGCTCCCGGAACTCCTCCCAGAATGCGCGGACCGGGTCGTTGACCTCCTTGTACTCGGCGAGAACGGCCCGGGTCGCCAGCGGCTCGGAAAGCGTGTAGTAATCACCCGGCGAAGCGGCGCCGGCCTCGTTGAGCACGTACCAGAGCGCATACTCCAGCACCTCCCTGCGCTGCAGGTAGTCGTCCTTGATGTACGTGCGCTCCACGCCGGTGAACGACTTGCAGAACGGCACGAACAACTGTCGGCGGTAGAAGGACTCGGACTTGTCCTTCACTCTGGGGAACTCGTTGAGGCATTGGACCATCAGGCCGAAGAACTGGTAGGCGATCGGGACCCGGTGCTTCCTGTTGATCTGGATGACGTCGTTGGTGACGATGGCCTTGAGGTTGGCCGCTTTGTCGATGAAGGTGCCCACATCGTTCTCGTCGACGATGATCGCGTTGGCTCGCACCAGCGGCTCGAGGGCGAAGTCCTTGCCGAAGTCGGAGAGTGGAATCGAGGTGTGTGATCCCGGGCCGATCAGGTTTCGCATCAGGGCGCAGAGTGTGCCCTTGCCGCTGTTGCCCTGTTCGGAGTACAGCCACGCGGTCTTGCCCCACCGGACGTGGGGGCGGATGATCGCGCCGATGATCTCCCAGAGCAGTTCGGGCACGCCCTCGTCGTCGGAGAGTTCGTTCATCCAGGACTCGATGTCCCAGACGGTCCGGTCGACGGGGTGGGCGATGACCTGCTTGGGCGCGTTGTCGACGTAGTCGACGTGGCTCTTGGCCAGGAAGACGATCGCCGGGTCGAAGGAGTGCAGGCTCTTGGCCCGGAAGGAGAACTGTTTTCCGTCGATGACCACGTCGCGGTTCTCGGTGCCGTAGAAGAAGACACCGTTGCCCACGGCCACCAGGTCGCGGTGCGAGCATTGGTGGGTCCGCGGAGCGTCCTCCCGCAGGACGGCGAGGACCTCTTTGAAGTCGCTAAGGGACAACTGGGTGTTGTACCGCCGGGCCGTCGTGCGGACGTCGTCCTCGCTCCCGGTGTACGTGCCGCGGCCAGGGCCGTCGGCGCGGTACATCGCCAGCAGGTCGTATTCCCGGTCGGTGTCCTTGGCGTTCGGTGCGATCCGGATGACATGGTGCAAGGTCAGGAGTATCTGTGCGACCTGCCAGCAGGCCAGATGCTTGGCCAACCCGAGCTTGCCGTCGCTCTGCGGGATCTTCGCGTTCTCGGCCTTGATGACGGCGTTGCCGGCGGCGAGCAACTGCTGCTCGAGCAACTGCGGGCCAGGCGGGTCGTCGGGGTCCAGCCGGGAAAGGTACTCGCTTGTCACATAGGCGACGATGAGATTCTGCGATGCCGGGGCCGCCGACCTGGTCTCGAAGTGGTCGAGGACATCGGCCAGAAGGGTGTCGGGGCTCTTGCGGGCCGGTGCCGACGTCGGCGCTGATACCGATCCGGCTGCGCCGGGTCCTTGAGGGACGCTGTCGCCAGTGCCGGGAGTTGTCATGGGTCGTCTCGCCCCCGTTGTGGCGAGAGGCCTGCCGGCGAAGCGTGGGAAGCCGACGGGCTCTCGTATTCGAATGGAGCACAGATCCTCACCATAAGACACTCGAATGACCTACAGCAATCATTCGAACGCCTTCTATGCCTTCATTGGAATGGGAGTCGAATGATGCGTGCTGGGACGACGCACGCGTCAGCGGCCGTGGCCGTCGGCGGGCGGGATCGCCCGATCGGCACGCGCAGTGATGTGGGGACGCCCGGCACCGGGCAGGTGCCGCAGGCGACGGGCGCGGGCCGTCAGCGGCTCGCGCGCCATCCGCACCCGGGGGCGGCGTCAGCCGCCCGGACTCAGCCGCCCAGACTCAGCCGCCCAGACTCAGCCGCCCGGGCCTGGCGGGCCCTCCGTCAGAGGCGGGAGTTCCGATGCCCGACGGTCTGGTCGCTCGCAGATACCCGGTGCGGGTCTGTCCGGCGTGTACCACATGAAGTGGTACGTGCGTTTCCCCAGGTCAGGTCGGGAATTTAGGAGTCGGGCTCTGTTTCACGTACCAGATCGAAATTTGAAGTGGTACACCCATTCGCCCAGGTCAGCTCAGAGATACATACCCCATGTACCACTTGTACCATTTATTTAAGAGAAAGTAATAGGGGTACACATTGTCGTTATCTCCGCATCCCCGCACGGGCGCGCATGCACAGCACGCGTATATAAATTCCCCGAGAACCGTGGTACTCGTGGCACATTCAGCCGAACCACCTGCCTGACCAGCCATAACGGCGTACCACCAAAGAAGAGCGATGTGGTACAGATCAGCTTGCCACGCCCACCCGACAGGCGTTCTCTCCGCAGGTCATAGCGAGATCCGGGCTGTACCACACGACGTGGTACAACTCGTCGCCCAAGATCTTCTGCTCTCCGAGCGACCCATTGCCACCCCGATCATCGATCCCAGTGCCCAACAGATCGGGCAGCAGAACACCGCCTCCTTCTCAGCGGTCGCACCGCGCGACCTCGGCGTCCTTCCCAAACGGTCAGCACTGCGCGGGGCACCCCGGTTGCCGGCCCGCCAGCCGGGGTGCGACGGGCGTGGTTGACCGGATCAGGCCGGGGGTGGCGTATCCGTGCGCCAAGCGGGGGCGGCGTGGGGTGGGATGCGGGGATGCATCGCCTGTTGCCGCTGGGCATCGCCCTGGCGTTCGTCGGGTCGTGGCTGGGGTGGGTGCCGGTGTCGGTCGAGAAGTTCGACTGCGGCTCGCTCTACCAGCCGAAGATCCTGAACACCGACTTCGGCCCCGACTTCCCGGTGGAACTGCTCGGCAAGGCCCAGTCGGCGTTCGATTCGGTTGACCAGGCGTGTGCGTCACGTCGGCGGATGGTCGCCTATCCGATGGGCGCCATTATCGTGGCGGGGATCGGCGCCGCCGTGATCGGCGGCATGGCGTGGCGGCGCGGGGTGGCGGCCCCGCGGGCGACGACTCCGTGAAACCAGGGTCGGCCTTTCGCCTCTTTGGCCTCCCACTAGAGCAGGAGGACGAACGGCCGCACAATCTCCAGGCCCCGCCCTCTGCGCCACAGGGCGGGGCTTGGAGCGCGCACTCGTCCCAGGTCTTAAAGCCCTCGAGTGTGCCCGGTCTCGGAGACGGGGGCTGAGCGGGGCGGCGCAGGAGGTTCGTTTCGCTGGGCCGTGGTTCCGGGCGCCGCCTCGTAAGCGGCCTTCTCGGTCCGGACGACGTCGGTCCAGCAGTAGAGGGGCCGACGGTGTAGCCACACGCGGATCCGGACGGTCACCTTGTCGCGGCCGCCGTCGGTGTTCTCGCCGGAGCCCGCGGGCTGGACGCACGCCTCCACGGTGGACCGCGCGGCTCCGGGCCCCCAGTCGTAGGCGACCGAGTTGCCGTACCCGGTGGTCGGCGGTGATGAGAGGGAGCATCGAGCCTCCTTCCTCGGCCGGGACCGGCCTGTCGCCGGAAAACCCTGCGCGCGCGGGTAGTACAGCGCTCTACCCTCGCGGTGTGACCGATGACGCTCCGTCCCTGCGCGAGCTGTTCCCGTGGCACTCCCGGCCCACCAGCGAGCAGCTCAAGGGGTTCCTGACCGAGGGTATGGTGGTGTTCGACACCAACGCCCTGTTCGACGCCTACCGCCTGAACCCAACCGGCCGCGCCGAGTTCCTCCACACCCTTGTCCTACTCGGAGACCGGCTCTGGATACCGCATCGAGTCGCGGACGAGTTCCTCAAGAGGCGACCCACGGTCATCAGGGAATGCGCCGACGCCGTCACCAAACTGAAGAAGGACCTCACCAGTCCGTTCGCCAAGGCCAGGGGCGAGATCGAGGAGTTCGGCGGCCGCCGGGGCCTGGGCAAGGAACGCGCCACCGAACTGACGGACATCCTCGCCAAGGCGCAGCAGGAGATCATTGACAAGGCCGCCGAGTCGTACCAGTTCGAGCTGAAGCCAGCCGACTGCCGGGACGGCGACCCGATCCTGAGCGAGATGGAGACGCTGCTCCGCGGTCGGGTCGGCCCTCCGCTACCCGATATGCAGAAGGTTCGCGAGGAGGCCGCGTACCGGTTCGAGCGACGCATCCCGCCCGGCTACGCCGACGCAGCGGGCAAGGACCCCGAGGATGCCATCGGCGACTACGTCCTGTGGGTCCAACTCCTGGAAGAGACGGTACGCCGGAAGGCTCCGGTGCTGTTCGTCACCAACGAGAAGAAGGACGACTGGGTCGTCAAGCAGCAGGACGGCGCCTCCTCGCTCCCCCGCCCTGAACTCGCGGCCGAGGTCTGGGAGCACGCACTCCAGCCCTTTCACCTCGTCAACGTCCGCTCATTCCTTACGTTGGCGAACACACATATCAACGCCGGGGTTAGTGAAGAGACGATCGAACAGGCCCACGACTTGGACTCGCGGGCGAACGAAAGTGCCTATCGAGAAACCCTTGAGCGTCTCTTTGAAGAGCAGGAACGTGCAAGACTCATAAGGGAGGACCTTGAGGCCCGCCTACTAGTCGCCCATACGAAGCTAGAAGCGGCTCGGGAGGGCGGCCACGAAAGAGGGGATCTGGTCGGCGAAGTGATTGCAGCCGAAATGAACCTGGAAAGGGCTATGCACTACGAAACGAAAACTCAACAGGAGTTGATAAGAATGCACATCGAAGCCCCACCCAAGTGGGGTGACAGTATTCAGTAGGTTCGGGCGTTGATGGGCAGGAGCCGCTCGGACTTGAGAATCGTCAGCGCCCGGTCGCCGTACTTGGCGGGCCGCCGCTGCTTGGCTTGGCTGATCATCTGGTTGCGGGAGTAGTTGATCGACCCGACGCCCACCGACGTGATACTCGCCCGGCCGCCGGTCTCGTCCCCGCCCTCCCTGATGTAGTGGGCTTGGGCGCAGGTGGCGCGTTTGATCGCCTCTGCCGCCTTCGGGTCGGTGGGCATCTCGTTGGCGTCCACCGCGTAAACCGCGCCGGTGAGCAACTCGTCGACGTCTTCGGACGCCTGCTCCAGATGCCGTTTCGCGCCGGGCCATACCGGGACCCCGACCAGGAACTCGGCGAGGCCGGCCACCGTGGCGTACACGACCATCAGGAACCCGCTGTGAAGCCGAAGCTTGCCGTCGAGGTCACCCGGACTCGGGAGTCATGGGGAGGCGGCTGGTGCAGGGCTTCCCCACGTGTGCCGGGCGGGTGCGGGCGCGCAGCGGTCGACAGCATGACTCCTCGGAGAGGCAGGGGTTTCGGGCGGGGACGCCCCATTGTCGCCGTAAGGTCCGACAGAACGCGACTCCGTCCACCGCCCGCGCGGTGTCCCACCGCGTCGTCGGGACCAGAGGTTGCCGCAACCGGTCATCACCTGCGAGGGCGCGGCTGCGGCGGCGATGATGCCTGCCTGTTCTCTGCTGCGGAGGTTGCTCGTGAATCGGGTCGGGGTCCTGTTCGGTGTGTCCTTGGTCGTCTTCCTCGCGGGGTGCGGGTCCGGCGGCGGCTCGGGTAAGACTCGGGAAGTAAGCCGGGCGGACTATGGCGACCGGTGGCCGTTGACCGTCCCTGCTGGGACGCTTCGGTGCGACGGAGCGGACGGGGTCGGGGCGGTCACCATTACCGTGGACGGCGCTACCTACGCGGTGAACGGGACAGCGAAGTCCGACGGGCGCTACCGCGACCTTACGGAGATCTGGGCGGCCGACCCGCAGGTGCCCGGCCTGCGGGTCCCGGCCGACGCCTTGACCGAGGACGGCCTTCGGCTCTGCGGCTAGCTGACGGGGCTGCTCGCGAAGGTCGCCGCCCGGCATCTGACTTGTCGGAACGGGCGTTGAGAAACCATTCCCGTCCGGCAGCCGTCGGTGGGTATTGAACGCGGGTGCACGGTCACCGGTCACGCCTTGCCCCAGGTGGACGGGTTGACGCGCTCAGTGGCTACAAAGACACCCGCATGTGCGGCGGGTGAACTCATGCACGAGCAGATGATCGCACCGTTGGTGTGCCACTCGCAGTGGTCTTTGACACCGGGGGCGACCTCGCCCTCTTCACGGGCAGTGTCGCAGACGGCGGTTTCGTCGAACTTTTTCTGTCGACCTGCTCGCGGACGCTGTAATCCGCCGGCGTCCTCTGTGCGAGCCCCGATCCGTCCGCGCCAGGTACCCACGGTGTGCTCGGCGGCCGAGGCAAGGCCGTCGCCGAGGTAGGCCCTGCTCCGGAGGTGCTGCGGTCCCACCGGCCACCTATGAGGCGCCATGGTCAAGCTGGTTGTCCTACACCTAATGGCTATCCTCGGTGCTATCGATGTCGTTGCCGTTCACCGTTGCCGCAACCTTTGTTGTGCGCCAGTCCGATGACGATCCGTGTCACCTTGAGTGTCTTCAAGGTGCGTGATACCGTCGTATGCGAATGGCAATTGAATGTCTCACTACATGTCGCACTGCTTGAATTGGGTCGCAAGGAAACAGAAGGACCGGAGAGCTGTTCCCCGTGGGAAGGGAACTCGCCGGTCCTTCTGTGTTTCCTGACGTTGTGAGACGAGACCATGATCCTTACTCGCCCAGCACAGCGGCTGTCCCCGAAGCAGACATGAGCTCACCGTCGACGTAGACACACCGTTCAATCACAGACATGATGACCAGCTCCTTTCATCCGGGCTCTTCACGTCTGACTGCTACTTACCTATCAGGCGTTTCAGCGCTGGCCGGTCCACCCCCGGTCACCCGACCGCAGAGCCGTCCGGAGTCGTATCACGGCTGGTCCGGACGCGACTCCGGGACCAAGACGGCTGCTTGGTCATACTGTCGCGCCGGGGCGTTCTCGGCGGAACCGCTCGTGCTCTGCACGGTGGCGCGCTGGTACAGCCCGACCAGGCAGAGGGCACAGACGGCGAGGAAGAGTCCGGAGCACAGCGGTGTCGCCAATGCCTGCAGCGCGGACGGCGCGACGATCGAGGCGGCGAGGTTGAACACCGTGTGCAGTGCGACGACCGGCCACAGGACACGCGTGCGTTCGTAGACGAGAGCGAGCAGGAGGGCCAGTAGAACCGCCGGGGCCGCCTGGACGAGGTTGCCATGCACGAGCGCGAACGCCAGCGCCGTGACGACCGCGGACATGAGCACCCCGGCTTGTCGGCGCAGCAGCGGATAGAGCAGACCGCGGAAGAGCACCTCCTCGCTGATCGGGGCGAGGACCAAAGTGACGAGAACGACGAGGCCAGCGGGCGAGGACCGCTGGTGCTCGACGTTGGCGTCGAACTGCGGCGAGCCGAGGAGGCCGTAGAGCATCAGCGCCGCGGTCTGGCCGGCGAGGAAGACGAAGGCGCCGGCGAGTGCTACCCAGGCCCAGAAGCGCGGCGTCTGCGGCATCGGACGAGGCCCGGGCCCGTAGGCCACCCAGCGGGGCCGGACGAGGCGGACGCCGACCACCGCAAGGACGACGACCCCGTCGACAACCAGGGTCGCGACCATCGGATCGTGCACGGCCGCGGTGATGGGAACCGCCATCGCCAGGTAGCCGGCCAGGGTCGCAACGGCGCCGAGCACACACCATCCCAGGCGCAGCAAGAGCGGGATGAGGGGCATGGCCTTCCAAGTCCTTGCGGTGGTGGGGCCCAGCGGACCTCACAACCGCTGACAGATCACGGCTTGGAGTCGGGTTTGGCCCATGAAGGTGTTGAGCTGCAACGTGGCCAGGAACCGGAGCCGCTCATCAGCGGTGCTTCCGGCGAGCCGGTCGTACTCGGACTCGGCGGCGTTCCACCACAGACAGGCCAGTCCGGTGTTGGTGAGGATCCGCAGGTGCTGCTTGTTTGAGCCGATGCGGTCGACGCGGCAGCCGTCGAGAATGATCTCGACGCGAGGCTCGGTGAACTGGTGGCCGAAGGGCCTGAGCGTCTCGATCCGCCGGACCAGCTCGATCAGCTGCTCGGGATCGGACAACGAGATGTCGCAGTCCGCGGACGGACCGAGGACGAGATCGCCGGCAGGGCGAACGGCGTCACCGATCGTGAGCAGCAGAACCCGGGTCGTGTCCTCCAGGATCGTCGCGAGCTGACTGAGCGCCTGCGCGGTGGCGAGCCTGACGCCGCAGGCCTGCTGGTGACCGATCGCGAAGAGATCGTCGTAGCCGTCGAGCGCGGTGATGAGGTCGAACCAGCTCGGGGCCCGGCCCGAACCGCTCACCGGCTCCGTCGGCGAACTCGGCCGGCTCAGCACGACGACAGGGCGCCCGGTGGCCTGCATCATCTGCGAGGCGAGCAGGCCGTACATGCCCGGAGGGGCGTCCGAGAAGTAGACCCATGGCGCCAGCGGCTGGTCGACGTCGGCGAGCTCTTTGAGATGCTCGGCGGCGAGGGCCTTGCGGCGTTCGTTGTTCTCGATGATCCGGTGCATGGCGGCGAGCTTCGCCTCGGGTGAGGGGTGGGTGAAGACCGCGAAACAGTCGTCGAGCGGGGCGCCTGTACGCCGTGGGCTGTTCATGGCCGGAGCGAGGTAGAAGCCGTAGAAGCCCTCGTCGAGATCGTCGGCGTCCCGAAGTCTGCCCGCCTGGGCGAATGCCTTGAGCAGCAGGGCGAAACCCTCCAACGCCGTGAGGAAGGCCGGGTGGTGGTCGTCCAGGTGCAGCAACCGCAGCAGCGTGGCCTGCTCGACATCGATGCCGTCGGGGTCGGGGTCCAGCCCGCCGTTGGGGTTCGGCACGGTCTTGGGGGCCGCGACGTACAGGAGCCTGGCGATCGACAGGGAGTCACGGACCAACTGCCGGTTCTCGTAGAGCATGGGCATGACATCGGAAACCGTGCCCAGGCCGGCGAACAGGCGCAGCAGCCGGATCGCCCACAGCTTGCAAGGCTGATGGGCCACGGCATAGGCCTCGATCACCTGGTAGAGCACGTGCGCGCCGCAGATGCCGCGCAACGCGTACGTCTCGCCGATGCGGCAGGGGTCGACGGTGATGTCGGCCGCGCTGCCCGGCTCGAGTTCCTGGTGGTGATCGGTGACCAGCGTCGTCCAGCCGAGCGCTTTGGCCGCGGCGATGCCGTCGCGGGAATTCACTCCCCCGTCGCAGGTGAGCAGCGCCGTGGTCTCGGGCCACTGCTGGTGGATCTCGGCGATGTCGCCGGGGGTGAGGTCGTGCCCTCGCCGGTAGTCGGGCATGTGCAGCCGGACGTCGAAGCCCAGTTCCGTGAGGCCGGCGTAGCCGAGGACTCCGGAGGCGATGCCGTCCATGTCGAAATCGGGGGCGATCGTGACCGTCCCATCGCGGCAGCGGATGTCCTCAAGGGCCGAGACCATCAGGTCGAGGTCCTTGAGCCGGTCGTGCCCAGGGGTGTCGATCGCGGCCAGGTACTCCTCTGTCCATCCCCTGCGCCGGCAGAGCAGCGCGAAGAGATCAGCGGTGCCGTCGGCTCCATCCCATTGGAGATTCGAGTCGCCGTGGATGCGTTCCATGGTCATGGTGTCCTTGGCTGTCCTGTCCTGATCGATAGTGCGATCTTAGCAGTGCGGACATGCGACTCCTGCTCAGATAGCAGTGCTCGCCGAGTGGCAGGCGACATGCTCACGAATGACTTTCCATAGCCTTGCCAGTGGTCTACCCTCTGGTCATGGCTACGCGAAGCATTGTTGAGTCCGACCTATCCGGTAAGGGCGACGCCGCCACGATCACCTTCGGGCTCGGAGGGACGTGGTACGAGATCGACCTCACTCCCGAGGAGGAGGAGAAGCTCGCATCGACCCTCAAGACCTACATCGAGGCAGGCCGCAAGGCGGCAGCGGACAACAAACCGGAGAAGGTGCGGCAGGTTCCCGAGACCACTGTCGAAGAGCGCGACGAGATCCGAGCCTGGGCCAAGAAAGAGGGCATCGAGCTCGCCGAGCGGGGCAGGATCCCCAAGAAGGTGATGGCCGCCTACGATGCCGCGCATCCGGAGCGGCGCGGCAAGAAGTAGCCTCGGGCGGCGCGTCACCACCCGTCGGCTCAAGCCCCGGAGCACCGGCGGACGCCAAGGATCGCCCCGACAGTGTGATCAATTGCGTAGTGCCAGTAGCTCAGCAAGAACGCTCGGCCGGGAAGCCCGGCCGAGCGTTCTTGCGTGCGCGAGAGCTCTGCCGGGGTTCCCAGTCGTGTTCGGCCGGTCACGTTCCCTGGGTTGCTCGTTCGCCCCATGAGGGCGATGAGCGGGTGGGCCTCGCACCCGTCGTCCAAGCGGACGACGGATGTCTCTGTCTCAATCCCCGCCGAGGTTGATTCTCTTACAGACTTGAGGATGTCGTTGTGGTGCATAAGCTCCCGCTGCCGCCTCAGATCGCACTACCTCCGTGTGCCGTTGCTCCTTGGAAGCGTTGACGACGGAGGTGATTTGCTGGCTCGGCGGTCTGCAGGTCCGGCATCTGCTGCTGGAGGGGTCGGCGGGCCGCAGGGGCCCGGACGCTTGGTATTTCTCCCAGCTTTCCTGCGACGTCAGTCCGTTCACGGGCGATAGCCGTGGCTACGCGCCTTTGCTGCTCAGTGGGGAGCCTCTTAGGGGGAGAACGTGGGGGGCTCACTGCTTCACTTCGCAGACCAGGCCGAACACAGGGTGATGGGGGAAGCGTTCTTCGCAGGGGCACTCACTGTGCGGTTCGGTGCAGGCGTGCAGTCCCAGCGCCGTCACGCCGCCCGGTTGGTAGGCCAGGGCGGCGAAGCCGCGGGCCATCGGCCCCAGCACGCCGGGCTTGTTGTCGGAGGCGAACATGAGCTGGTCGGCCTTTCCGGCGATGATGTCGCCGGCCTCCTCGGCGATCTCCCGCCGCATCTCCAAGGGCACGACCGCCAGCTCCGCAATCGCCAGTGGGACGAGCATGAGCAGTGCCGATCGGATGTTGTCCGATACGTGGTCGGTCATGGCCATCGCCCATCTCTGATCTGGGTGAGGATCGACTGCATCTGTCCGATTCCGCGTGCCCCGTCGAGCGGGGCAGTGGCATCGGGCCAGACGCTGCGGGCGAGGTCGACGTAGGCACGGCCGGCCAGGACGATGACCTCGTCCGCGTGCCAGGCGCCTGCCTTCTTGACCTGCCGTGCCAGCCGTGCGGGCGGTACCGAGCCCGGCCCTCCAAGGCGGACGTCGTAGGGCCTGATCCGGCGTTCGGGGGTGACTAGGCCGTACTTGGCCGACAGGATGAACAGCACGTCAGGCCGGAAGGTGTCGGCCGCCTGTCGGCACAGCTTGTGGAAGCAGCCGACGTACATCTGCCCGGCCGGTGCCGGGTGGTCGCGTTGGGAGCGGCCGCAGCCGACGACGACGACCCGGCCGACGCGCTCGGTCTCGGGGATGTGGTGCCAGGGGTCCCAGCGCGGTGCGGGCGCATAGATGTCGGTGGCCATCAGGTCACCACCCGCCTGCCTCGAAGCACGCGATGGGCGGATCCGCAATCGTCGACCGGACGGGCGTGAGCAGTGACGATCGGGGGATGCCCCTGATGTGGTCGCTCACTGGCTGACGCCTCCCTGCTCGGTCTCCTCGGCGAGGAGTCGGGCACGCGCGTTCAGCGAGTCGACCAGGCGTGTCGCCCTCCCCCACGTGGGTGCGGGCGTTCCTGAGTTCTGCTTCACAACCGTCCACGGCGGTGTCCTCGCCAATGAGGTGCTTGCGGGCCTTTCGGAGGCTGTACTCGGCGTCAATGACCGCGTCTTGGGCGAGCCGGGCTTCAATCGGGAAGAAGCCCTCGCGCTCTGTGTCGTCGCAGTGGGGGTAGATGGCCATAGGAATTCCCTTCGACATGAGAAGGGCCCCGGCCTAAGCCGGGGCCCGTCGTTTTCTTGTCAGGATTCAGACCACAAGCCTCCAGTGATGCCACCCTCGGCCCGAGTCGCGATGCGCTACGCATTCGACCACGTACTCGCGCAAGGTGACCTTCCGGCCGGATACACGAACCGTGACGCGATCAACATGGCCGGAGCAGACACGCTTGATGCGCGGCGCATTGGCTATCGCATCGTTATCGCATCCCTTGTAGCCGCAGGTGCTGTCGCCGTGCTGCCCGCGCCACCAACCCGGTAGCAGGCCGTGGTAGCAGACCGCGCAGGAGCCGTCTCCCGAGCCGTTGCCGTGGCACTGAGGAGATCGACAAAGAGGGCATTCGACCCGCTCGCAGTCGCGATCCTGTGCTCGGCCGCAATACTGGCACTGTGGCCATTCATACCTGCGCCCCCCGTAGTAGCCTCTGGGAACCAAGCGCGCCCTCTCGTCGAGATCTGCCACAGGACTCCCTTCTTTCGGATGCGAGAAGGCGGAGCGACCTACAGGCCACCCGGCAACAACCGGGTAGTTGGAGATCAGCCCTTCTTGGCGTGCTTGATGAAATTGTCCAGCGCGGCCCGCAACTCCTTCGCGTGGTCCGCGTGTAGATCGATCTGGTAACTGGCCCCGTCGAGGGAGAACAGCACAGTCTCATCCGCCGGAAGTCCGTCAATGGCATCCTTGAAGTCGTTTTCCTCTCCTGCCATATCCGCCTCTCCATCCGCCGTGTTCACCTTGGTTAAGCAACTCGCCGCGCCCCCGGGAGCGCTTCAGGCCCTGGAAAGTCGATGCTGCACCAGTTGATGAGTCTCCTTTGTCTGGGCATAAAAAGAGCCGGGTGAATGCCCGGCGTCAAGGGAAGAAGGATCCCTCGCGCTACGGCTGCCAGCGGTGCGTGCCGTGTTCGCCCTGGTGTTCGCTAGTGATGTCGTGCGGCGAATGTCCCTTCAGGACCGACCAGCCAGTCCGGTCACAGGAGAGCCAGACCTCGCCGACGCGGACCGCGTCTCCGACGCTGACCGAACGCAGGCGGCGGGCGTAATAGTCCTCGCTCTTGTCGGTCTGCCCATTGCCCAACGCGAACGCCACCTCGGCGAGATGACGGGCGTCGGTCCTCTCGGTGGCCTCGACGTCGACCTCGAAGACCTTCACCAACTCGTGGCCCGGCTCGTAGCCGGAGAACCCGAGCGGCCTCCCCTTCTGGTCCTTGGCCACGTTGTGGAAAATCTCGACTTTGGCCATGTGCTGTTTCCTTTCGTCAGGAGAAGTCTCCCCAGGAGTCCGACTCCATCTGGGAGCGGATGGATCGCCCCAGCTCAGCTGGCATGCTCAACGACGTAGGGAATATCGGAGCCACCCATTCGATACCAAGTGACTTTATCGACGAACTTCTCGTAGAAGTCTGTCTCGGTGATGTCGGCCGCGAATTCACATGCGGCACGCTTCCTCACTCCTTGCGGGTTCAGCGCCTCCACTGCCTGGAACAGGCTCGCGTCAATCTCGACGCTGAACTCAAAGCGGAGCTTCACCACGCCCTCCAAGGGAACACCCCCGGCATTCGGGCCGGGGGCACTACA
The DNA here is from genome assembly GCF_008085905.1 of Actinomadura syzygii. Lineage (GTDB taxonomy): Bacteria > Actinomycetota > Actinomycetes > Streptosporangiales > Streptosporangiaceae > Spirillospora > Spirillospora syzygii. The sequence goes on from NZ_VSFF01000016.1 coordinate 127,777, forward strand.
GGATCGGTGCCAGGGTTGGCTATATGTGGCGTCATCCTGGGCCGAGCTGGATCGGGAGAGGCCGCGGTCGTTGACCTCGGCACCGAATTCGAAGCCCTTCCCCAGCTCGAGGCTCGGTTCACATCCGGAGGATCCAAAATCGAGAGTCGATGCGGTGTGAAGCCGTGTCTGGCCAGGTCGAAGGTCATCCAGTCCTGGCGCGGTTCCCGGCTCAGAAGGGTGGAAGCCGTGGATGGAGCACGTCGACCGGCTCGATGCCCCTCTCAATGGCTGCCGCTCTGCAGTGCACCGTTCCGTGCGAATAGTGGCCACCGAGGTGCGGCATCAGCTGCTGGTCGCGCTGCTGCGGGCAGTTGGGGCTTTTCTGGCACAGGTCGAGGAACGCCATGCACAGCACGGTGCTCCCCTGGTCGCGCAGACCGGCGACGAGGTCGACCATCGTCTGATTGCGGATGAAGCCGGCCTTCCTCCTATGGGACGACCAGTCCGCGGGAACGGCTCTGGTCTCGAGGCCCTGCGCCTGCCACAGCCTCTCGGCCATGGCGTCGGCGCCGCGTCCGTGCTCGTCGGGCGGGCAGTGCCCGGAGACGAGCAGCGGCCGGGTCACTGAACTCGGCCCCCACGCGCCCCAGGCGTCGCGGAACGCCCGCTTCATCGCAGGGGCGTCGTCCCAGCTGCGCGCACCGGTGACGAGGATGACGTGTGAGTACATGACTTCAGTCCCCTCGATCGGTCGGACGGGTCTGCCCGAAGCGGCGCAGAGCGCCATCACCGACTGCGCGGTGTCAGTGGGGATGCGGATGACGGGCGTGTGGCGGTCCCCGGGCATGACTGCGCCGAAACGATGGGTGAATATTTGTTGGGATCGATCGACGGCTGATTTCCGGTCATTCCGCGTGGAGTTCGACCGCGATCGCATCAGCGTCGCCAAGCGGCTCGACGTGGACGGTGTACCGGCCGTCGCGTCCTCGTTCGACGTAGGCGACGCAGACGGTGTTGCCCTCCTCGTCCTCGAAGTCGACCTTGCCGAAGTTCTCGACGGGAGTGCGCTCGGTGACGGCGGTGCCGTACGGCAGCCAGGACTTCGGCTCGCACCGGACACCGGTGTCGTAGGGCGAGAGCGCAGGCCGCGGCTCGGCGGCCACCCCTGGCTCAGAATGGGATTGCGGCATGGCGGCGCCTCTTTGTTCTCGGGGTGCGGATGGCGGTCATCGAGCACGGACCCGGCAAGGTCCGTGGAGCCTCGATGGTCAACACCGCACCCGTGCCAGCTCTGCTGGCCAGACGGCCCGATTCCGCACGGATGATCAGCACTGGCTGGGGCGCGCAGCGACCCGCTCGCCGGGCCGTCCTCCTCGGCCGAGCCGGGCGCGTAGCGCTGGGCGGTCCACCACCGTCGCGTTCCTGTGCCGCGGAGGGCCACTTCCGTGGCCAACGCGGCGGAGGTGGTGGGTATCGGCCACTCAAGCGCAGCGCTGGGCATGGCCGAGGGAGCGCCAGCGACCGAGGACCCGGCGAGCGCAGCGAGCCGGTGGAACCCGTCGGCTATGCCGACCAACAGTGTCTCGGAGCGTCAGCGGAGAGGCCGAGCGGAGCGAGAGTCCGCAGGACCACTGTTGCCAGGTTCCCTTATGCCCTTTTTCCTTTGCTCCTTCTGTTCCACGGCCGGAGCGTTAGCGGAGGCCTGGAACGCTGGTGTATCAGGGAAACTGTTTGTGCGCACAGGTGCGTACGGCGTCGCGATGTGCGCGAAGCGCGTGTGCGCACAGGTGTTTCTCCCCTGGTCATCGCCTGCTGATGGTGTGCACCTGTTGTGGTGCGCGTGGCACCGCCGTACAAATGCCCGCCCCTGGTGGCGCGGACGAGCGACGATTTCTCGCGCGTTTGGACGAGTCTTGGCTCTTCGGGCGTCGTCGTGCTGCCGCTCGGACGTGACGATCCCCTGGCCCCAGCCGTGACCGCGTGCGGTCCCGTTTCCGGTTGCGGCTGTGGACAACTCTTGCCTGGATAGGCTCCCTCGATGCTCCGGCATCGACCAGCCGGTCTGCAGGATCTCGTCGGTATCGCGGGCACCCGTGTTCAGCAGGGTGATTTGTCGCGTCTTTGATGCCGCGGCGCTGGATGCGGCGGCGGTTGATGTTCAGAAGCACGACGTCCGGGGCATCGCGTCCCGCCATCTCAGGACGGGGAAAGCAGCGCGCAGCGAAACGACCTCACGGACTACCCTGCCGATGTGGCTGAGTTACGCGCGGGTCTCGTTGAGGCCGATGACATCGTGCACTACTGCGAGAGCCACAACCATGTCGACCTGGTTGAAGAAGTCGAGTACCACGTGTGGCCCCGAGCGATGATGCCGTGACGATGGAACGAGAGCAATGGGTGATCTACGTCGAGTGCAACCGGCTCTAAAAGCCGGGGAGGCCGGGCCGGGCAGTCATCCAGGGCACGGAGGGGTCGACGCGCAGTATGACGAACTGCCTTCGCTGCTCACGCCACACCGTGAGGCGCCGGCCGACGCGCAGCAACTCGTGGCCGAGTGGCGGTCCGGCTCCGATGGCGGCCACCAGGTCGACGGGGTCGCTGCGCGGGTCCGGTGGAAGGCGAGCGGATAGGTAAGCCACGAACGCGACAGCCCGATCCGATGGGCCTGCTTTCGGTCCGTCTCGGGTTTCACGTGTGGTTGATCGATGCCAGGTGTGTACCGCGATGCGCCGCGATGAAGACCCGATGCTGCCCCGAACCAGTCTTGCTGGCCTGTTCTTGCCTACGTCAGGGGTTCTGGATTCCTAGTGGTCTCAGCACGGGCTGTGCCGCGCCGCTCCCAGGGCCGGGCAGCGTCCCTCCCGGGCCCTGATAAGGGCCAGGACCCTTTCAGGTCTGCGTCTGGTCGGCCCTGGGGCAACGCTGGGCTCTCTCGTGGCTGCCGTTGACCGAAGAGAGACCAGGACCGATATGGGTCGGGTCGAGTGCCGATAAGAGTCCGGTTCGAGCCGCATGAGGGACCCGCAATAGTCCAGGTGCCCGAAAGCGCTGGGCTGGATGAGGTCTTATCTGGGGCTCCATCGTGGCTTCACATGACCGCGCTGTCGGCTGGCCATGCCTCCTGGCCCACGGGAGGTCCCCTGAGGACGCAACTGAGACCCCGACAAGGCACACGCGCTGGAGCGTCGATGCCTGGGCTCACGACCTCTGGGCCTGCCCGGGGTGGCGAAGGGGACGCGAGCGAGACCACAGGTAGTCCCCACTGGCGTGTGCCGGGACAGCCGGTGGCGGGTCTTGCCTGGGTCCTTGTCAGGTTCCATCACGTCCACTATTCACATGGGACTCATTGAGGTCGATCCGTTGACCCGATAGGACTTGCACAAGACCTCGACAAGGCCATAGCTTGGAAGTCGACAAGGGCATCATCAAGACCTCGAATGAGTCTCCTCGTTCTATCGAAGAGAGGTTGATTCGACATGTCCGGTGCAGCGCAGCCGCGCGGGGGCCGTCGCGCGCCCCTGCGTCCCGACCAGTGCTGCGATATCGGGAGGTGCTCGTGATGACGGACCCCGCTGGGCCGCGGAGGCTGAGGTGGAGCGTCCCTGCCGCTGACGTGTCGACGAACAGGTGGCTCGATGAGCAAGCCGACATCTCGCGTTCCCTCAGGGTGCTCATCCGGGAGTCGATCCAGCGCGAGGGATACATCGACGTGGACAACAAGCCCGTCGAGCAGCTGCCGCGCCGCGGCCGTCCGCCGCAGACCGAACAGGGTGGGCAGAGCGGGTCTTCACGGGACGAGGCGACCGGCGCCGTCGCCCCCAAGACCGGGGACACGCTCAACCCGGGCGCGGACGAGATGGACCTCGCCGGTCTTCAGCGTGATCCGGCGATCGAGCCTGAGGCCTCCGGCGCGGACGGCTCCGAGAAGTCACCAGCGGACGCCGCGGCCTCCGAACAGCCGGCCGAGGAACCCGGCGCCGAACCGCGGGCCCCGGCGGACGAACCGGCCGCGCCGGAACCCGAGCCCGCCGAGCCGCCGCGGAAGCAGGCCTCGATCGACGAGATCATGGCGAGCACCCGGCGGTGAATGAGCGATACACGCGATGACGACCGCGAGCCGGGGACGATCTGGCATGTGCTCGGTCTGATGGGCTCGGTGCTGCTGAGTGCACCGGTCGTCCTCCCCCTGGCGCTCGCCGAGAGCGCCCCGCGGAACACGGCGATGTTCCACGCGCGGCTAGGCGATGAGCGATCTGCCGCCGTGCGCGGCGGGCCCGATCCCCTAGGCCAGTACGAGGAAGAAGAGGGACCACGGCATGAGTACCGACATCATCACCCTCACCGGCGGCATCGACGTCGGCAACGGCTACCTCAAGGGCGTCATCAAGAACACCGGCACCGAGGTCGTCGACGAGATCGACCTTCCTTCGGCGGTCGTGTCCACGTCGCGGACGAGCCCGAAGGTGCCGCTGCCCGATTCCTCGGCGGCCGAGGAGCTGAACGGCGACTTCTACAACCGGCTCGATTGTTCGATGACCACTCCCCTGGTCGCGGCCGCCGACCGGCGGATCTTCGGCCGCTCGGCGCTGAGCGTGCGCGGCTCCAAGTTCACCGAGTTCGAGGTCCTCGGCAAGCACAGCAAGGTCGACCAGGAGCTGAGCAAGGTGCTCGTCCTGGGCGTCTTCGCCGCCAAGGCGCTGCGCGACCATGTCGGTGCCCATGGCTCGCTGCCCGACCACGAGCTGCGCGTGCGGGTCCGGGCCGGTCTGGCGCTGCCGATCGCCGAGTTCGTGGCCCGTCGGCACGCCTACGCCGCCGAGTTCATGGGCGCCGTCGGCGCGTCGGGCCCCACGGTGCACCTGGTGACGATCAAGAACTTCTCGACGCCGGTCTCGGTGCGCCTGGAGTTCGTCGACGTCCAGGTCATGGCCGAGGGCGCGTCGGCGCAGTTCGCGATCACCGACAAGGGTGAGCCGCTGGCCCAGGCGCTGCTCGACGACCTCAAGGCCCGTCAGCCCGAGCTGATCGAGGGCGTGACCGCCGCCGATCTGGTGAGTGTGGAGAACACCGTCGGCGTCGACGTCGGCGAGGGCACCGTGAATTTTCCGGTCTTCACCGACGGGCGTTTCAACCCGGAGGCGGCGTTCACCCTCGACGAGGGCTACGGCACGGCGCTCCTGAATGCCATGGAGCGGATGAGCGAGAGCGATCCCACGCTGCGTTTCGCGAGCCGCAAGCAGCTGGCGGACTTCCTGCACGCTGAGCCTTCGCCCCTGCAGCGCGGCCGTCACGGCCGGGCCGCGGGGTTCGTCGAGGACGAGGCCGTGTACCTGGTCGACGAGATCGTCTCGGCCTTCGGCGACGTGCTCTCCCAAGCCGGCGCCACGACCGAGGTCGTCTACGTTTACGGCGGCGGCGCGGGCCCGGTCAGGGAGCTGCTGCACCCGGCGCTGCTCACGGCGGCCGGTGACATCCCGGTGCTCTACCTCGGTTCGAGCTACTCGCGGCACCTCAACCGCGAGGGTCTGTACATCACGGCCCGCCATGTCGAGCTGGCGCAGGCGGGCGAGCAGACCGGCGCGGCGTGATGCCCCGTGACCGCCAGCGGCGGCGGGCCGGACCGTGAACGGCTACGGGCGAATCGTGCGGCTGCTCAAGGCGAACGCCGGCGCCAAGCGGATGACGGAGGTCTTCGACGACTTCGTCGAGATGGCCGCGCTCGCCTTCCGGAACGTCGTGGACCCTGTCGAGCACGACCGGCGCGAGGAGCAGTACCTGCGCACCGCGGGCCACTACGACCGGGCGGCGCTGGACCGGTTCGCCCGCGCCCTCGCGCTGGTCACCCTGGTGATGCAGACGCAGCCGTGCGACGTGCTCGGCCGCCTCTACATGGAGCTGGACCTCGGCAACGAGCATCTCGGCCAGTTCTTCACGCCCTACGACGTCGCCCGGCTCGTGGCCAGCATGCGCGCCGAGCCGGTGATCGAGCAGGCGCGCGACCACGGGTTCGCCGAGCTGTACGAGCCGACCTGCGGTCCGGGGGCGTTCATCGTCGCGGTCTCGCAGGCGATGCGAGAGCACGGGTTGAATCCCCAGACCCAGTTGCACGTGACGGCGGAGGACGTATCTCCTCAGGCCGTGCACATGGTCTACGTCCACTTGGCGCTGTTGCACATCCCCGCGGTGGTGCACCGTCGGGACACGCTCACTCTGCAGAGGTTCGACACCTGGCCGACTCCGGCGCACGTCCTCGGTGGTTGGAGCCAGAGGCTCCGCTGGGCCAGAGCCGTGGACGGGTCGCGGGCGCTGATCGGGAGGACGCCGCCCCCGGCGGGTCCTCCATCGAGCGGGGATACCGGGAGCCAGCTGTTGACCCGTGCGAGGTGATCAGCAGTGCGGACCGTAGGACGGAGGCGGCGACGCGCCGCCCGCACAGCGATCACCGGTCGGCCTGCAGCCCGCGGGCGCGCTCGCCCGTCAGCAAACTACCACTAGGTAGCCATCGGAAGCGCGGAGCCTGTGGCCTGGGCGAAGGATCGGAACTGTGCCCGGCGGCAACCAGTTGTGGATCTTCCATGCACGTGTCTTCGGTTCGGCGGTGCGGAGTACGCGCGGGTGCTCGGGTGTTGTCGGGGCCGGAAGTAATGACCCCGGCGGCCCCCACCGTGACGGCGAGCCGTGCATCAATTCACGGCGGTGCCCGTCTTCTCCGCTGTCACCTTCACAAGCGGCAGGCTTGGGCCGGTCTCTGCCGAGATGCCCAGATTGATGTCGTTGGTAGCGCGAGCGACCTTCCGGAAGAAGGAGATCACTGACAGCGCCGTCGGCTATGGGCAGGTGGCCAGTTTCCTTCTCCTTGCCGAACATGACCCGATAATCGCCGAGTTTCGGGTTGCAAATCGTCTCGTTGAGTACATCGGCGCACCATGCAATCCGTCCGACAGACTGCTGGAGCGCAGAACAGACGCCGAACGTCGCATATCGTTCATTGGTCGCTGTGCCACTGCCATGCCTTGGCGTGACCAGCCACAGTGCGGCTAACTGCCGGGGATAATCGGCCCCCTGCTCACCGGGATTTGACACATGGCTGGTCGTCGAACTGCACGGAGAACTCGACATGGTTACCGCGCTGATGTCGGGCGGCATGGCGGGGAAAATGATCAAACTGGAATCCTCGCCGCGCATTGAACCGAGGCTATGGCTGGGCCTACCTCACGACCGCCGCCGCCACGTTTGGCACGTCGCAGCTCAGTCCTCCGAACTGCCGTTCCCGCCTTCGACCGGTGAGGCAGCGTCTCCGGCGCGCACATGATCCCCTACGGTCTCGACAAGGTCGTCATCACTGCAGTCTGCGAGCCGCAGTTCTCGACGTCATCCCGCACGACATCTGGCGTACCGTCGATGAGACGCTCCGCTAACTGCCCCATGGAGTGCGGGCGAGAACCAGGCCACGGACGCTCGAAGCTCCAGCCTCACGGAGCATCAGGGCGACCTGCGAGGTTTGGGCACCGGTCGTGAAGATGTCATCGAAAAGCACGACGTTCTTCCCCTCAACGGACTCGCCGAGCCGGATGGCCGCAGCGTGCTCCTTCGCCGCCGCCATCTTCTCCTGCCAACTGCCGCCCGCCGAGCGAGGCGTCGGATCAGGCTTGACAAGTACGCGGTACGGCCTCAGCGGCCAATGCTCACGCGTGTCTTCAGCGGCTGCCGCTGCCAGGATCCGCTCGATGTGCTGGAGCGGCTGACGATCGGGCGGAGTCGGGTTCCCCACAATAAGGTCCACGTCAGCGACCTGGTCCTCATGGGTTTGAAGCCAACCGAGGACGAGCCGACCGAACACCACCGCCCAGGCCGCTTTCCCCTCCTCGTACTTAAATGCCCTGATGGCACCGTCGAGAGGTGAGGAGAACATCGCGATGGCGTCGACGCGTGTGAATCCACGCCTGTTGACGTGCCAGCCACAGATCCTGTTGGAGCAGCGAGCCCCTGCTGTCAGCGTTTGGCTGCAGACGCGGCAGCGGGAATCGGCCAGAAGCGGAAGAGTGCGCATCGCGCACTCTCCGCAGATCTTCGGGGTTCCATTGATGAGATAAGCGCACGAGTGACACCTAGGGAACCCCAGTGGCGCCGGTAGGGGGCCTGTGCTCACAGTCCTCCCAGAGCGAGCTGAAGGCGCTGCTGGCTAGCCTGATGAACCCGCTGGGCAGATCCGAGGCGCCCAAGAACGTCGGCGAGCTCTGCGACCTCGACAGCTTGCCCGCTAGCGATCATGTCCGCGGCCCAAGGCTCTTGGGTAGCCAGGGATCGGATCAAGAAAACCTGCTTGCCATGCTCAGCGGCGATCCTGGCCTGCATCTTTGCACCGGAAGTGCTAGATGCCTCGATCACAATCGTGCCCATGGTGGCTCCGGACATGACAACGTTGCGCTGAGGAAAAGTCCAACGTGCGCTAGGCGCCGTCGGCCAGAACTGTGAGACGAGCGCACCGTCCTGCTCCAGAATCTGTTCGGCCAAACCACGGTTCTGCGCAGGAAAGACCCTGGCAGCAATCCCCGTACCCATCACAGCCACGGTGCGTCCGCCAGCTTGGAGAGTACCTGTGTGCGCCGCAGTGTCGATACCGGCGGCGAGACCGCTGAAGACCACGACGTCCTCGGCGACCAGTTCACGTGCCATACGGGCCGCTCGGGACTGGCCGATTTCGGATGCGGCGCGGGTGCCGACGACGGCGACGGAGCGGGCGTCGGCCGCCTCGAGTTCGCCGCGGTAAAACAGGAATGGCGGCAAGTTGGGGACCAGACGAAGGTTTGCGGGGTAGTCCTCATCCAGGACGGTGATCAAACGAGCGCCGCTCTTCTCAGCGGCCGCGAGTTCAGCATCGACGTAGGCTCTGGCATCTTCGAGGTCGCGCAGTCCCTGCCGGAGGATGACACGACCACGGGAAGCAGCCCTAGAGTCCTCAGTCAGTTCACCTGCCATCACAGTCGCCAGGGCGTCCGGTGTCTGACAGGCGCGGGCCAGCATGTTCCAGTCGAGAAGCTTGCCGTCCACCCGCAGCGCACACAGCGTCAGCAGGTCCCGCTGCTGAGATGTTGTCACGGACATGGCTCGGTCCCCAGATGTTGTGCTTGCAGGTCATCATGACCCCCTGTGCACCACCGATACCAGCCATTGCCGGAATTGCTGAGCAAGAATCTCAGCCTCAGGCGTGTTCTCGGCATAGATCAGCCCTGCGCCTTACGTGGCCGCCCCTGGCGCATACGTGAGCGGCGTTCGGCGAGTTCACGCAGCCCCTGCTCCAGGTCAGCGAGATCTTGCTCATCGCCGTACTCGCGGATGTCTGCAGCCATGTGCCTCAGGAGACGAGCCGAGCGGTCAGTATCGAGCCGACCGACAACTCGGCCGTAGGCGTCCCACATGGCCGCGGGGACCCTGATCGGCCTTGTGGGCGTATTCGTCGGTAGCGAGACGGTGTCGCTCATGCGCGGTTCCTAGATGGTCGGGTTCCGTGACGTGAGTCTTGCACAAGTAATGCGTAGCTACAAGGTTTCTACTAGTGCATAGATACACGCGGGCCGTCTGGGTGCTGTTTCAGCCCGTCCAGACGCGGCTTGCCATGTCCTGGCTCAGCGGGCGTAGGTCAAGTCGTGGATCAGGTGCCCGTCACCTCATCGCTGGCGAACTGCATCGCTAGCGGGCTGCGAGTGCCGGTCCATGGCCTGCCCCGTGAAAGGGTCTCGATCGAGAGAGCTCAACTCTTCACTTCGGTGATCTCTCCGGCCGCGTCCTTGTGGACGACCCGCACATCGGCCCAGGTCAGTCGGCCGCGCAGTAGACGCGCCTCCTCCAGCGCCACGGCACGGTCGTCGTACCAGCGTTCGCCGGGGTGGTAGCTGACGGTGTCCACGACGGCTGGGATCCAGCCTTGCTGGGTGTCACGGAGGACTTGGATCTGGTAACGGTCCGTTGGGGACTGCTGCCCGGGTGAAGGGCGGAGCGGGCGCGGGTTGTCTGGCATCGCTGATCTCCGCTTCGGTGCCGGCGCTCCGAGGAAGCCGGTGTCGTGATTCTCGGGACTGGCGTCGCCGGGCACCGAGCAGGTGCGGTCCAGGTACCGATCGGTCATGGCTTCGCCTCGGAGTCGCTGACGAGGAAGGCGACATCCTTGAGCGTCGCCAGAGCCGCAAGGTCGGAGATCAGGTCCGCCACATCCCGGGCAAGATTCTTGGCAGCGCCGAGCGCGATCCCGACATCAGCGCTGCTGAGTGTCTCTAGGGCGTGGGTGAGGGACTGGACCCTGCCCTGAACGCTGGCGAAGTCGTTGCGCGCGTTGACCTCGTGGCGGTTGACCTGCTGTTCGAAGACACGCACGGCGAGTGGGTCAGGTGCGGTGATGGCTCCTCCTGCGAAGGTGTTCCCGGGGCTGCGGCTCGATCGCCCGGCCGGGCAATTGCCATGAGTCCGGCCGGGCTTGTCCACTGTGTGAATGTTCTCTGTCAGTCATCACCCTGCACGTAGGCGATGTAGTCCTCCACACACTCCTCGTGGACGTACTCGCCGTTGAGTGTCTCCTCCCCGCAGTTGGGGCACACGCCGGTCATCGCAACCTCCTCAATCATGCGGTTTTCTCCATGGCGAACTCCGGCTCGGCTCTGCCGAGCTGCAGCGACGACGGACAGAGGGGTAGTACCGCGCGGGACGCGGGTGACGGGACGGGGCTGTGGGGAGATGCGCGGCGCTGTTCGTTGCCCCGGCCGGCCAACCCGTGTGTGGTGGGTGCGGTCGTCCGCTGAGCTCGCCGAGCATGTTCGGGTACGGCGTCACGAGTCGGGCAGTCGCACGCGCCCCAGAACTGGTCGTAGCAGCGGTTCGTCTCGACGAGAGCAGCTCTGAACGTGTGAGAAGAAGGAGGTCCTCCCCTGTGCACGGCAGAGACCGTGCACAGGGGAGGCTGCTTCACGTGATGGTTGCGGTCGTGCTCGTGAGCCCGGTGACGCCGAGCGCGTGCGCGCCGAGCGGTGCTCCGGCATCGACGAAGGCGCTGAGCACCGTGTGCGCCTGTTCGCCCAGTTCCCTGAGAGCGTCGCGGTTGAACGCGCCGAGGAACTGCGTGATCCCGTCTCCGTGCTGGATCTGGACGTTGAGCCGTACTCGACCCGTTCCGTCCACGACGGCCGCGAAGACGTCCAGGCCCAGTTCGCCGGAGTAGGCGCCGATGCAATTGCTCAGCGCCGACCCCCAGTAGGCCAGTGTGTCGGCGTCCCGGGCGACGACGATTCTCAGGTCGTCGACGGCCAAGCCGTCGAGGCGGTCAGCGGTCGCGGCGGCCCAGGCGGCGCGCTCGGTCTCCCGGGCGAGCCGCTCCTGACGATGCTTTTCCTCCCGCTCGGCCCGTTCGCGCTCGCGGGCGTCCATGAGCTCGCGGCGACGGTCAGCGAGGAGCGATGCGGCGTCGTCGCGGAACACCGGGTCCCGCCATAGCTCCCAGGTCGCAGCCGGCGCGCCGTCAAGGTGCTCGGCGGCCTGGTTGTAGTGGTCCATCTCCTGGCGTTCCCGGTCTTCGCGGGCCATGGCGAGGGCCGCACGCTCGCTGCGCGCGAAAGCCGCGCTCATCAGTCGCACCTCGGGCATGCTGCGGACGAGGGTCTCGAGGTCTTGCGCGCCGCGGATCCGCTTCTGCCCCCGGGCCGCGATGAGCTCGGGCAGCAGGTCGAGGTCGCGGCGCCGCAGTTCGGGGGTACCGATCTCCCGCGCTATGTCCCGGACGATGTGCGTTGCTTGTTGAAGGGGTTCGGCGAGGATCCGGCGGAGGATCGGCCTGGGCACACGGCGCAGCAGTCTTCTGGCTTCGACCAACTCGTTCGCGGTGAAGGGCACGAAAGCGTTCTGTGGCGCGGCCCGCATCGACTCGATGATCCAGTCGATCGGGACGAGGCCGCGAAAGAGCCGGAACCAGTTGAGGATGCGGAAGTCGCCGCTGTGGCCCCTGCTGCCCGCGGTGCTCGTCAGACGTTCGATCTCGCGGGTCAGCGGCCTGCGGTAGCGGGTCTTGCCGAAGACGTTCTCGGCGACCCGGCGGTAGTCGTGCGCGTCGAGGAAGAAGAGGTGGCCGGACAAGGCGAGGGCGAGCCTGTTGGCGCTGGTCAGCAACGGGAAGCGCTCGGCGACCGGGGGCAGGTCGCCGATGCGTCGGCCGATCTCCTCGACGAGACCGGCGAGAGCGGGCAGGAACCCATGAGCGGGTCCTTCGACGAACCGCAGGCGATGCTGAACCACGCCCATGGGCAGGAGAAAGTAGTGCTGCAGGGAATCCATCATGGACTCGATCTGGGAGGGGCCGTCGTCGAAGAGGTGCTGGGTGGTCACCTTCTTCGGCTTGGTCAGCGTCCGGAGGATGACGAGGTCCTGCTTCGTCCGGGCCAGCGACACGGCGATCTTCCGGTCCCAGTAGCGGAAGGCCTTGCCGGAGGCGCGCAGGCGATGGATCCGGTGAGAAACCGAGCCCGACACCTTCACCCTGCCGTCGGCGGTCTCGCGGGCGACGACGCGCAGGCTCGCTCCGGACACGACCCCCTGCAGGGTCGGCCGGGCCGCGGCCTCGTCATCGAGGTATTTGATGTGAATCAGGACGTGTTCGGCGATGGCGACCATGGCAGCCTCCTGAGCTTTACGAGCGGTTGGGCAGTGGCCAGGAGAAGGCCCGGATCGGCTGTGCCGATCCCTGATGCGAAGAGGCAGCCACGAGCACGAGAAAGGAAGAGGCCCCGCCGGCTGCTCAGTCGGCAGGGCCTCCCAGCCGAAGATGCCGAGGTAGGCCGGCGACTACGGGGCCTCAAGGCGGCGACATCCCAGTGTCGGCCTGAGGTCCGGCCGGCTTTGCGCGGACACATGGTCACAGCGTTCGGCCACTCGGCCCGACCGTCCCGCGGGGCACGATGTGATCCATCGTGTTCCCTGGCCCAGCCAGTAACCGCAGGTGCCGTCGGTCGCGGGTCGGTAGATCAGTCAGCCTTCGTGGTCTTCGACGGCGGTGCTGAAGGTGCCATGCCCGTCAGCGGGCCATGTGGAGCAGTGCTCGTTCATGACCCGATGAAAAAGACGACCCCAGACGAGCCGCTCGTCCTCGACGGTTACCAGGAGGCAGAGCGCGCCACAAATTTTGCAGTCGAAGGTTGCACCTTCTCGCGCACGCTTGGATTTGGCGGCCAGGCTCTGCAGCCGAGCGATCTCCTCGGCCCAGAGCAGAGTGTGCTCCTCTGAGATCTCGAAGGCGTGGCCGCATTCGGTCGTGATGCGGATCAGTTCCATTGATGTGCATCCTCACGTGTCCACGTGGCGGCAAAGGGGGCATGAACCCGGATGACGGCGTCGGCTTCCCAGATCTGGGCGTGCCCGAACAGTTCCCGTGCGGTCAGCAAGGCCAGATCGTCGTAGGCGCGGCGCTGTTGGGGAACGTTGGCGTAGGTGTCGAGCGTGGCGCGGCCTTCCCGCCATCGCTGGGCGGTGGCCTCGATCGTCCACGACATCCACCACCGCACCAGCCCGTCACCGCGGTCGGGTTCGATCCCGGTCGGTTCGGCGTCACGTGGGACCAGGTCGGCGTGGTCTCGGTAGATCGGCAGGTCTTCGATCGCGGCGGACAGGTCCCAGCACAGGTGAAGCGCGCAGGTGGACGGATCACAGCCGTGCGCCTGCGCCCACAGCTCCGGGTTCAGCGTCCAGTGGGTCACCAGATGCACTTTCACGGCGGCTCCGTCCCGCCGTCCTGGTCTCGCGTCTTGTCGTCCGGGTCAGTGTTCACGCGTTCTCTCCTCGGGGGAGGTGAGGGAGCGAGGTCGACGACGGTGTCCAGCCATGCCGCAAGGAGCGTGTTCGGGGTCGTGGGCGGGGTGGTGGGCGTGTTCAGGTCGCAGGTCATCAGGGCGTCGGCGGACAGTTCTTGGCTGGCCTGTTCCCATCGGGCGTGCGGGTTCGGTGGGTCGGCCGGGCGGCTGTCGGTGTCGTAGCAGCCGCCGTCGAAGCGGCGGAAGTACACAAAGACGTCGGGTTCGCCCGCAACGGAGACTCGCGCCAGGATCTGCGCCCCGAAGGCGGTGTGAGCGCGAATGCAGGCACGTTGCGGATAGTGCCTCAGCGGTCGGTGTCGGGAGACCTCGATGGCGGTGAGGGTCGCGCCGGTCGCGCGGATGTGGAGCGGTCGGGCGATCCGGTCCACGGCCGGGTGCCCGAACGCCCCTCCGATCTTGAAGGCACGGTCCAAGGCGTTCACGACGTCGCCCTGCGTGTAGTAGGGCTTGCCGCCGGTGAGGATCACTTCGGGGTCGCGGTGCGACTCACGGCGAGTGACCGTCCATCCACCGTCATGCCGACCGCTGGCGTAGTAGAACCGGCCGGGCAGCGGCTGATTGCTCAACGACGCGGCGCACTCCCTGTGATTGTCGATCTTTCCGTACCGGGCGCCGTCCTTCATCGCCTGGTCCAACGCGGCGAGGATCGCCTCACGCAACTTCCGATTGCGGACGCCGCGCACGTCAGGCTGCCCGAGCATCGGGGCGGGTTCACCGTCCAGGTGGAGCATGATGGTGCCCGCGCGGGCATCAGCGACAAATTCGGCAGAGCGCACTTTTGTCACAGGTGGTGTCCTTTACTGAGGTCGACGGCGAAGCCAAAGTCATACGGATTGCCGCATTCCGGGCGAGCAGAACGGCGAGAGCGCCTCTTGCATCGCATTGGAACCTTGCCGCGGCGGTCGCCTGGTTCCCGCCTGAGCTTGCTCATTCATGGCTGAATCAAGCCGGTCGTTGCTGAGCGGACGTGATGCGTCGCCCAGCGGTAGCTCAGGCGCAAACAGGGTGAGGATCAGGCAGATGACCGCAGCGGTCCGACCGAGGGCGGAGTCCTCGTTGGTCACGGCAGACGTCTTTTCTCGGGTGCAAAATGATCAGCGCGGACGCGGGTCTGGGAAGAACGAATCCCCGGCGACAGAGCGCTGAAGGCTCCATCACCGGGGATTCGCCGTGGCCCCACTCGTTCAGTGCCGATGTTCAGTGGTGCGCCTTCTCCGGCGATCGGTTGCCGAAGGGCAGCTGGTCATGCATGGCGGACTGCGCCGCGACCTGAGCGGGGACGGCTGTGGGAACCGGAACCGTCGCCTGGGCCTGCATCTGCCGGTTGGCCTGTTCGGCGTCGGCGACGCGCTGGGCCAGGCGTGCCTGGGTGACGCGCTTCGGCTCCAGGAGTTTGATGTTCTCGACGTTGACCTTGAGCTCGAAGACCTCCTCGCCGGCGCGGTTGGTGTAGTGGTCCATCCGCAGCGAGGTGTCGAGCGCGATGAGGTCACCGCGGTGGATCATCGCGAACGGGGTCTTGTCGACGTCGGTGTCCTTGCGCACGAAGGCCTCGACCGGGATGGCGTCCGCGGGGGTCTCACCCTGGGCGTTCTTGTAGTTGCGGTCGGCGTAGACCGTGAAGGCGACCTTCTTCGAACCGTCCTGGTTGCTGAAGATTTTGACGTCGCGGGCGAGGCGGCCGATGACGGTTCCGGTGTTGACGGGGTTCGACATGGTGTTCTCCCTGTTCTGACGAACTGTCTGCCATGACCCGCCCCGAATCGGCTCTGCCGATCAGGTGCCGTCATGACTCACGTGTCCGTTCCCGCACCCGAATCAGCTCCGCTGATCTGGTGCTTCTTTCAATCCGGCTCCCGTATCAGCAGCGCTGATCAGGGCCCGTCACCTCCCGTTCCCCGCGACACCGGCCGCCCTCGGCCTCGAGATGGTCGGCCGCAGCGACGGCACCGGCGCCGCACGCGTCGGCAGCGGTCTCAGAAGGCAGGACGAGGCGTGGTCCTCGAGATGATCTGTTGTTTCGACGTCGGGAAGAGCCCGGTACAGCACGCGGGCTTGTGTGGGTCAGGAGGGAGAAGAGGTTCCTTCGGCCTACGGCGGCCGCTGCGAGTCGGGCACCTCGCTCATCCGCACGACGCGCACGGGCTCGGGGGTTCCGGCGGCCGCGAGCTCGGGCCCGGGCCCGGACTGTTCGGCTGATCCGTCGGCTGGGTGCTCGTCGGATATGGCGCCGACGAGCGCCTCCACGGCGGCGAGCGCGGCGAACCACGCGGCGGTTTCGCGGGCGATCCCGACCACCCGGGCGTGATGTTCCAGCACCGACCGGCGCTTGGCGGCGGCCTGCTGCGGCAAGTCACCCTCTGCCAGAGTGTTCCCGCAGTACACCAAAACGTTCGGGCCGAGCCCCCACACCATCGCGTTCACCGCGAACGCGGCCGCTGCGATCGGGTCGATGTCGGTGCCGCACCAGACCATGTCGGCCGGGTCGCAGCCGATCGACCGCAGGTACTGCGCGGCCGCTCGGAGCAGACCACCTGATCCCACGCACGGGTCGTAGTAGGAGGTTCCGGGCTTGGGCGGGTCGTCCTTGGCAGCCATGAAAATGCCCGCGACGTTCGCGGCGGCGGCGTCCTCGGCCGCCTGGTCGGCGGCGTCGCCGGACACTTTCACCGGGACGCCCCCGCGGGATCGGACACGGTGCCGCCTGGCGCCGGGCGGGCGCGGCCCGCCGCCGAGCAGCACGTCCGCCATCGAGTCGGCGACCGGCGCAGGCGTGTGGAACTCGCCGAGGCCCTGCCGGGCGTCCTTGGCGCGCAGTTCCATGATGACCGGGCCGAGGACGTCCTCATCAGCGCGCTGCCCGGGATCGCGCCAGCCGGTGACGCGGAGCAGGCCGTGGCGCAGCGCCGCGCGGGCCACGGCGCGGGCCCCGATGATCTCCTGCTCGCCGTGGTCCTCGCGGAGCCAGTCGTGCAGCGGGCGGGCCTGCTCGACCAGGAACGGGTCGGCGATCCACTGCCGATCCCAGATGTCCTGCAGCAGTTCCAGCAGGCCGGGCCCGTCTAAAGCGGCAATCTGTGCGGCAAGGTCTGGGCCGTTCGGATCCGCCTGCCCGATCAACGTCAGCGCGGCAACGACTCCGACCGGGATGTCGATCCGGCCGGTGCCGTGCTGGCTGTACCAGGCGTGGGACACGTTCTCGGCGATCTTCACCGGCAGACTGGTCATCGGGGTTCCTCCAGAGGGCGAGCGGGCACGCTCGCGCGCACCCGATGGCAGGCGCGGCCTGAACTGGCGTTGGTTTGGTCCGGCATTGGTCTGGATGGCGCTCAGCCCGCCCGACAGCTTGATCAGCGGCTGCGGCGCTCCTCCAGCGGCAAGTCACCGCTGGTTGCACGCGTTGTGCGCGGCGAGTCGGTTGGTGGTCTCGGCGGACCAGTGATGCGCCTCGGCGTGGAAGCACAGCCGCTGGTCGTCGTGGCGGCCTCAGCGTTCGGCTTGCCGACCAGGACCACGGCCGGCCTCACCATCGCCGCCGCGGATCACCTAGGCGCCCCCCTGCCCCCGGAAGCTGGGCATGGCGGGAGCCGCGTCTAGTCAGGCGGCGGCTGGGCGACGTGGTGCGCGGGCGGTTGCATGCCGCGACGACACCGTTGCACTTCGGCGGCCAGGGGGATCTATTGGATCCCCCACTCGGTGGCGATGGCCGCGTCGTCGGGGCCATCGGGGCCGTCGGGGCCGTCGGGCCGTGAAGGATGGTCCCGTTCTGGTTCTCTCAGGTTGCCGGTTCGAGCCTGCTCGATGCAGCCGAGCACGAGCTCGGGTGATCGGGCAGCTTCAGCCGCCGCTCCGGCAGCGCCGACGGCGGTACACCTGCGATCCACTGTTGCTGGCTTAGCCACCGCATCGTGAACAAGCTCATGGACGCATCCGGCGGCGATCTTGACTACCGTGATGGCAGTGCACGCCGCGCCAGTCGTCGTAGTCGCAGGTGACACAGACATCGATGGCGGTTACGACTCGCCCATTTCGGCCAGGTGGGCGCAGTAGGTGTCGGTGATGTCACCAACGGCCCGCCCTGGCAGGGGCGTTCCGCATGAGCACGCCATGGTCCGGTCGACCCCGACCGCTGTCCACGCGGGGACATGGGCGTGGTCGTTCCACACGTCGACGTGATCTGGGCACATGCGCAGGTCAAGCATGGTGCCCCGCATCCATCCGGACGGCGCACCGGGCTCGCCGGACATCACGGCGACAGCGTCCATCAGGGCCGGGCAACTCGGCCAGTCGCAGCACCGGTGGACGCTCCCCCCGTACGCCGCGGCAACTGCGCCCAGGTCGGTGGGCTCGTAGGGGATCCGCAGCCGCCAGGACAGGCCCGCGCGGGTCGGGACGACCTCCTCTTGGCCACATGTGCGGCGGACGTGGACGTTTTGCGGTCCCCCGGCGCGTGGGGGCGTCGTCCACTGCAACCACGGCCACACGGGCGCCGATCCGCGTTCGCGGAGCGTGGCCCAGCGGGTGAGGACGGTGACAGGTTCGGGTGGGATCTTCGGCCCGGCGCGTTTGTCGCCGGGGTCAAGGTAGACACGGCCTCGCATGGGCCTCCTTGGTGGTCGGTGGGCTCAGAGTCGAAGCTGGGCACGGATCTCCTACTCGATTAAGGCGATGTCACCGGCCGCATCGTGACCGGCGCAGGCCGACTGCTTGAGCGCGGCGCAGAAGATGATGAGGTTCTAGGTATCGGGCTTGCTCGATCCGTCGGTTGACTTCGGCCTGCTCGTCGTCGGCGGCGGCGAGCCGATGGAGGCCGTGTCGGTCTCGGGCATGGCGGTGGATTTCCCTGCGCGGGAAGGGCTCGGGTAAGGGGTGCCGCGCAGAAGGGCTGGCCGAGGGGTCTCCTCGGAGCTGGCAAAGACTGGGTGGGGCACTACCGTGTGCGGGCACCGTCGCCGCCGAGCACGGCGACCTCGTAGGCGTGAACCTCGTGGCCGCGCTCGCCGTTATGCGAACCTGCGGTGACGAGCGCTCGCATCGGGCGGTGCACTTCGCACCGCCCTGGCGGTGAGCGCTCGATGCTCCAGTGACCTCCCCCGGATTCGAACCGGGACCCTGCCGTGATGACTGGAGTTGAGCCACAGCCGCTCTGCCCTTTGAGCCCTAGGGGGTCGAGATCCGACGAGGATCTCCAGGACGCACCAGCGGGAATCATCCGGATACCAGGGATCGAAGCTGTCCCGTCGGATCTTCTGCCGGTAGGCCACATGGCGTGACGCGGCGATGAACCGCGGTCGCATACGGAGTCGAACCACCCCGGACAGAAGAACGGAAACCCTGCGATGAAAAGCCCGGATCAGCTCTGCTGATCGGTGTCCAGAACTGCCTGGCCCGTTCTGCCGCACGCGTAAGGGCGCGCAGGCTCCGGCACGTTGACGAGATCGGTCTTCGTCGACGGCCGGGCCGACGACGATGCCGCCCTTGCTCCAGGTGGCACCGCGCTTGTCGGTGAACGCCATGGTCGGGGCCATACCGTCCCCTTGGTCGAAGGAAATGAATGTCGATCACTGGAGGCGCCGGACGGAGTCGGGCCTCGTCATACCGGCGATCGCCCCCGGGATCGCCTCGAACGTTTCGACCGTGTGCCCGCAGGTGAGGACGCACACGGTGCGTTCCAGCCACGGGGCGAACCGATCAGCCGCGGTCGTCGAACTGACCACGGTTTGAGGCATGCCGGGCTCGGCGGCGGGATCGTCGTCGACGGCGCAGTGATCGCACCACTCCTGCTCGACGACAAGGAGGCCGGTATCGGTCTTCGTAGGGGAAATGTCGATGGCCATGGTGGTTCCTCAGGGTGTGCGGGTGGGCACAGGACGGCCCGCCTCTCGGAGTGCGCGAGGGGGGCGTGAAGGGCGGACGGGATCAGCGATGGACCGCGGTCGCGCCCAGCTCGGGTAGATCACCTCGCGGGCGGTCGTCGCGGGGAGTTGTCCGGTGGTGGCGACGGCGTCGGCGTAACGCTTGAGTACGCAGCCGTGGCAGGGCTTCGGCGCGCAGCAGCAGGCCGGCCGCTACTTGTCGCGGAGAGCATTGATCTGCGTGAACAGGAGCGCCCAGGATCGGGAGGGCGCTTCGCGTGTGGAACCGGCGGCCGTGCGTGCTGGTTTAGAGCCCGATCCCGATGGTGGCGTTCTCGACCAGCTCGTCCACGATCCGGATGTAGCCGAGGAGCGCGGAGCTGTTGCGGGTCCAGCCGCCTTGGTCGGCGATCACCTCGATCGGCTTCGGCTTTTCGGCGCTGCGGGCGGTGGTCACCAGCGCGACGCGGAGGCTGTGCCCTTTCAGGCCGTAGACGCCTGCGCGGTCCCCGCACGCTGTGACGCGCTCCCCGCACCCCCGGTCACCCAAGCCACCGCCGAGGTTCCCTCCCTTGTCGACCTGGAGGAACGCGGGCCCGCCCGGGTCCAGGCGCGCGATGGCCGCCCAGTCCCGCCACGCCTGAACCGGGTCGGTGAGCGGATTTCTTCCGGCCGACACCACGACGGACCGGCCGCCGCGCTTGCCGAACAGGGTGGTGACGCGCAGCCCGTCCCCCAGGTCCTCGACGTTGCGGGAGCGGAGCCCGGCCAACTCGCCACGGCGAGCGGCGATGCCGACGCCGATCAGCAGCAGCGCCCGGTCCCGCCGCCCACCCGTGTCGTCAGGGCATGCGGCGATGATCCGCCGGAGCTGCTCCAGGGTGATGGTCGGGGCCTTCCCGCGGCCGCGCGGCGGGAGTCCCTGCTCGGCCTCGCGCGGACCTCCGCGGCCAGGACGGCGCGGGCGTGTCGGGTGGCGGCCCGGTCGATCTGCACGCCTCGCTCGGTGTGGCCGTGGGAGATCCCAGAGAAGCTCCGCTCGATGGTGGCGGGCGCGTGCCCGGCCAGCCACCGGAACCGGACGAACGCGGTCAGCGACCCGCGGCTGGCCGGGACTTCGGGGATGCCGACCGCGGCGCAGAACTCCGACCACACCGCCCAGTCCGCCGCGTAGGCGCGGGCGGTGTTGGCGTTGCGTTTCTGCTGGAGGTAGCCGTCGGCGCCGACGTCGAGTTCGGCGAGCCGGGCGAGCTGCTCGGGGGTCGGCCGCGCGCCGGGCCCAGTGCGCGCGGCCAGGTCCTGGAGCTCGACTGCGCGCTGCGCGGCCTCGGGTGCGATCTCCAACGTCATGGGGTCATCCCCAGCCGTACTTGCCGGGGTACTCGCCGCGGTCTGGGTACTTCCAGTCCCAGCCCTTCCAGGGTTGGCACTCCCCGCCCCGGCTGGGGACGCGCCGCACCTGGACGGGGATGGGGGTCAACGGCCCGCCGCCTTGGGGTCGAGCGGCGGCGCACATGGCGAAGATGTCGAGATCGACGACGTGGTCCATCGAGTTCGGTGCCGACACCCCGTGCGTGGCGGAGATGGTGGCCTCCAACCGGCCGTCCGACGTCCAGGCGAACTCCCAACTGCCATGATCCCAGCCGACGTTCCACACTGCGTCCAGGGTGTTCTTGCTCGCGGGCAGTGTCCACAGCGGCCAGGCGAAGACCTCCACGCCATCGATCGGGAACCAGCCGCGGGGCATGCCTTGGGGGAGGTTAGGGCTGCCGTAGTCTGGATAGCTGAACTTTTCAACGGCCAGCGTGGCAAGCCAGGTAGCGCCGGGTACGGCCATGCTCCCGCCGGGTCCGCGCAGGCCGGGGTCGGTGGAGTAGGACGCCCGGTGGTCGAGCCACCATCCCTCCGAACCTTGCACTCGTCGCCAGCCGGTCAGCGCTTCGGTGAGCAGACGCTCAGGGTCCCGCCGAACTTCCAGCATCGGGTAGTACCAGAAACTCCCGATGGTCTGTCGGCCTCGGACGGCGATGAGCGGGTTCACCAGGCAACGGCCATCGGCGTCGGTGGACTTGTCGGTCAACGTGGCGCGCAGCCACGAGCTGCGGACGCGGTCGGTCAAGCGCCGGTACCCGTCGGGCGTGACCCGCAGCGGATCCGGTGCTCCGCGCCGCCTTCGCACTGGGAAGTTGCTGCTGTAAGGCAGTGCTCCGCCCTCGGGGATACTCCTGAGTCGCTTCATCAGCTCCGCGACCAGGTCAGCGATGCTCGCGGGCCGGTGACAGTGCAGGATCGCGTGCCGGTCCTCTGGGTCCCAGCTCAGATAGCTGTTCTCCAGCAACTGGCTCATCAGGCCGATCACCGCGAGGAATCCCAGCGGCTCGTCACCGGCCAGGCCGGGGAGGTCGATCCGGTGCAGATGGCTCACGCTGCTCCACCTCCACCACACTCGCCCTGAACCACCTGGCTGATGGCTTCGGAGACATCGTGATCGTTGGAATGCTCAACGGTCATGTCGGCCGGGTCAAAGATGGCGTGCGTGCCGCCGGGCTCGACGCGGCCGGGGGCGGAGGCGCCGCAGGCGCGGCACTCCAACACCACGGCGGGCCGGACGGCGAGCTTGGTCTGCACACCGGCGAGCGAGTACGTCCCGGGCGGCGGGTCGGCGATCATCCGCTCGACGATGTGCAGGGCGTGCTCTCGGCCGCAGGCCAGGCACGGGTCGGCGACGGGCTTGGCACCGTCGGGCGGCGGTGGGAGTTCCGGGTCGGGGAACGGGTCGGCGGGCATCGGTTGGCTCCGGATGGTTAGAGGGGCGACGTGCAGACCACGGCGGTCATCCTCTCCGCGGGAACAGCCTGATCGTGCGGATCTCGTAGTGGTCCGGGTCGTAGGGGTCCAGGTGGACGACCAGCACGCGTCGGCCCCAGGTGAGCCGCAGGATCACGACCCCCTTGTCCGGCGCTGGGCCGTCGGGGTCGATGCGCTCGATGTCCATGTAGCGGAGGCGGCGGCGGGAATGGCCCACGGCGACAGCGGCGCCCATGGCCGCATGGACGACCTGCGCGTCGGTCATGAGCCGCCGGACGGGTTCGCTGTCCTGGGGAAGTCGGTGGCGGCGAAACAGCCATCGGACGGTCGCGACCATGCCAGCGTCGGCGCGGTTGCCGAGCACGCCTCCCACAACTGCGGCGTTGGCGAACCCAACGACTTGCACGATGATCTCCCAACCCGCGGGGAAGGGCGAGGGGACGTCCCCTGTGGAGATGCCAGAGTCCGACGAAAGCCTTCCAGGGCGACGCGGAGCGTCAGTAGAGGGAGAGGTACGTGCGGAAGCGCTCACGACCGGGGGGGTTCCTCGCGCGGCGGGTCGGTCACCGGGGTCTCCTGGCTGGCCGGGGCGGCGGGCTGAAGGGTTGCCTCCGATAACGGAACTTATCGGAGGTGATCCGGGCGTGCCCGCCGGACACGCCCGTTCCCTCGAAGGCCCGGCCGCCGGTCAGGACCGTCACGATCACGAACGGTAAATCCGCAGGTAGCGACTGCGGCCCGCCCTGGAATTGTGCACTAACATTAGTGCTTTGCGTACGCAAAGCACTAAGGCTAGTGGATAAGCGACCATAGGCAGTGGGCGATTCTTGCCGCAGCCCTGCGCCAGGCGTAGTAGATTCCGTATTGCTCTGCTCAGTGGCCGCGCCCTCTGCGGCCTGACTGACGAGCGCCCCTTCCTGCACGCAGCCATTTGTGGCCCGAGCCGAGAAGGGGGGTGAGGTAATGCTAGTCCGTTTGAACCGGTTTTGTCGGCCAGCGCGCCGGTGGGCCGCTGCCAAGGACGCTCAGTCCTGGATGGCGGCGCTGTCCGCGGTGTGCCTGGCGATTGACACGGTCAGCAGGCTAGTGACACTGCTGAGGTCCGCCATGTAGCGGACCCCAGCAGCAGAGGGACGGTCGCCCGTGAGTTGGCTCCAACCTACCGCGGGCGGCCGCTCCCCGTCACCGGCAATGCTAGCAATCCCGCGCGCAATCAACCGCCGCAAACCCTAACCTGGCACGAGAAACCCCAGCGTGCCAACGCGCAATCCGCGCGGTCGCAAACCTAAACCTGACGCGAGAAACCCCAGCGTGCCCAAGCAAACATCGCCCCGGCACGGCATTGTTCGCGACAACAACGCATTCCATCACCGGCGCATCATCATTGGTGTCAGGTTTAGGTATCCCATACATCGCGGAGACGACAGGCGGTCGGCGGCCCGCCGTCCCAGAGCAACTCACGATGCTTCGCCGCCGGAACGGCCGTCCTCCCGAATGCCGGGCTTCGAGGGTTCGTAACTCGGCTTGGGCAACCGTGAGTCGGCTCACGGTTCCCCCGGTCCCGGGACCACGGGCTGGGACCTCTACCGGACGCGCGGCGGATCGACGTGCAGGTGCTCCACCCACGGACGAGGGTCCCGACTGCCGTGGTGTCCTTGGATCGGTCCTCACGGGTGGGCACGGTCGGACCTGTAGGCGGATCGATCTGCCGAGGGGCCCTGAAGGAACCGCAGCGGGTCAGCAGCGCGACGGCGAGCAGAGCGGTGAGGAGGAGGAGGACGACGAGGACGATGCGCGGGGTGGAGCGGGGCATCGTGATCCCTACCTTCTTCTTGGGTGATGCGTGGGATCTCGTGTGGCTCTTTTGCCGGGTGTCGGCCGAGATCCCTGAGCATGTCCAGGCGGGCGCATCGTCACGAGGTGGTGAGCGCCTGATCAGCCGCTCCCGGTCAGTTGCCTCTGCACCGGATGGCTTCCAATGCGCGACTGCGGGCGAGGCGGAGCCGTCCCGCCTGGACGGGACCGAACACCTCGACCTGTGGGGCGGACGGAGCCGCGAGCCAGTACCGGCCGCCCTCCGCCGTGGTGACATGGCGGGTCACGGCGTAGACGAGGGCGGGGCCACCGTCGCCCGGGCGGGGCCCGTCGGCGTAGATCACCATGGAGCCGACGAGGAATGGGCCGAGATGCCACGCCTTGGTGAGGGAGACCAGGCGGCGGTTGCCGTGCCGGGCCACGAGCTCGACGGGCAGCGCGGCGGGGACTGTCCATACGCCGTCGCCGGTGATGACGTGGACGTGGGCGGGCACACTCGGGACGGCGGGCTCGAGGCGCGGGTCACAGTAGACGCGGGCGGCGTGCGTACCGGGGAGGACCCGGATGATGTCGCCGTCACGGATGTCGGCGGCGGTGAACGGCTTGGCCGACTCAACGGACGCGGCGTTGGTGTTCGGGGTCATGGCAGTCGGGTGCTCCTGTGCCGGTGGACGGCCGGGCGGTCCCGTCCCGCCCGGCCGTGCGAGGTGGAATGGGGCGGAACGGGGTGGGTCAGGCACGGACGAGAACGACGTCCGCCGCGCCTCGAATAGCCTGTGAGTCGTTCCTCTTGACGACTATTCCTTGCAGTCATAAGTATATCCTCCTCCACTTGAATGGTGATCAATAGAGCGATAGCCGATGCGACGAGTCCTTGTGGGAATGTCGCCGCACCGGCCATCAGAGGATGTGGGCCAGAGACCGGGTCAGGCCGGCGGGCGGGTGCCTTCGATGGAGGCGCGGGCGCCGCGGGCGAGTTCGGCCGCCGGGACGAGGATCCGGTGACCGCCGACGGGGTAGTCCGGGTGGTTCGAGTGCACGACGGCGCACACCCACGAGCCGCTGTAGCGTCGGCGCGGTCGCTTCTCATCGGTGGTACCGGCGTCGGGCCAGAACTCGAACGGAACGACGACGACCTGGTGCTTGGTCCCGGGCAGTGCGATGAGCAGATCCTGTGGCCATTCCCGGATGGTCACCGGCAGCAGGGACAGGTCATGGTTCTTCGAGCCCTCAGGGGCCGCGGCGAGCCGTGCCGCTTCCTGCTCTGGGGTCTCGAACAGGGCCGATAAGGTGAATCCCATCGTGCTCAACTCTCCTTCTGGTGTGAGACGGTGCGGTACACCTATGCCGGGGCCTTGATCGTCCAGTCGGCGACTCCGGCGATCCGGCTGCCGCGGTCGCCGCGGCCTGTGGTTCCGCACAGCGGAATCAGAAGCGTTCGCAGGAGCGCACAGTTCTCAGTTCGCGGCCGGGGTCAGCCGAGCAGCACGTTTCGGTCTGCTGGGCGTCGAGGCCGCGGCTGGAGGCGTGCAACGCCATCGGGGAGAACCGTCGGCCGGTGCGTCGAAGCCGTGGACGGGAACCCGGCGTGGAGCGAGAGTCTTGCGGTCGGTGTGCCGCGGCTCTCGCCCTCGTGACGACCGGGTGCCAACCGTCCCCGTAGGCCACGACCCGCAGGGGCAAGGACCACCGGATCGGCGTCCGATGGGGTCTCAGGGGTGGTCGTGGGCATCAGGCGCCCCCCTTGGCGGACATGAGCTGGGTGGTGAGATTGGTGAAGTGCGCTCCGGACACGGCGAAGATCTGCGCGTCCGCGTGAGCGCGGACTATCGAGAAGAAAGTCCTTGAACGCCTCTGTCTTCGAATTGAAGGTCGAGCAGAGGCTGCGGCCGTAGACGATCGCATACGACATGATCGGGGCTCCTTCGCGGCGTCGCGCAGCACCGCGCGACGTGGGTCATGGCCCTTGCAGCCACCGTGCGGAATCCGGTGACGCGCCGATCCGCCGGGCTTTGCCCGGCCGGCGCCAGCCCCAGCGGGGCACGCACCCTGACCGGTCAGGCCTTTTGCCACAGGCCCCCCGGAGCAACTCCGTTGCTCCCCACGACTCGCCAAAGCCTCTCCCCCGGCATGGGCGCACGCACCGACAACCCGCCATTAGCCGCCCATTTGAATCGTCGCGGACTGCCGCTGCGGTGGCTTTTAAGATAGGGTGTCCACATAGGCAAAGGATACGAGTCAAATAGTCAATGGAGGCATGATGAGAAAGGCCCGTACGTCTACGCCGTCGATGGCGACGGTCCGCGGGTCCGGCGCACCGGTCGGCCATGATGGCGATGGCGGAGCCAGGGCCGGGCCGAAGGTGTGGGGCTCGGCGGACCGGAAGCCGATCGTCCCCGCCGAGGACCGGAGCTCGGCGCCGTGCTCGCCCGGAGGCTCTCCCCGTGGGAAGGATGGTCAGGATGACGGCCGCTGAGACCGGCCGGGGTCACCGGGATCGCCGTCTGCGCGTCGTCGTCCGATTGCACCCCAACGTCAAGCAGCGTGCTCAGTATTGGGCCGAGCAGCGCGGGTACTCCTCGGTCAACGAGTACATCGCCGATGCGGTCGACGGCCAGATCCGGCGCGAGAACTCCGACTACGACCTGCCGACGCTTGAGATCGCCCGGCTCAACCAGCTCATCGACGAGTTGAAGGCCTTGTCGACCAACAGCGCGAATCTCGAGCGGGTCGTCACGCAGGGCTTCGACTCCCTCATCGGCCTGACCCGGGGCGACAACTACCTTCTGGACGACGAGGACGGTGAGCTGTGATGGCCAACGGTTTCAACGAGCTCCTCGCCGGTGTGAGCACGGACGAGGTCCTTGACGTCGACACCTCGTTCCTCGACGCCTACCGGCGCACCGGCACCGGTGCGGCGCCACGCTCAGACGAGCAGTTCGAACCCAGGTCCGAGCCGGACACCGATGGCGGTGACGATCACGACTTCCGTGCATCGGATGAGGACGCCGACGAGTGGGGCTCCGAGTATCAGCCGGACACCGAGGGCGATGTGAGGCAGGACTCCCCGTCCGGCCAACACGGCGGTGGCAGTGCCGCTGGCTCGGGCGCAGCGGGAGCGATCTCCGCAGCAGTACCCCGGGCCCAGCCGTCGGACCGGGCTCGCGCGTCCGAGACCTCCGAGCCGACCCCGGCCGCCGAGCCTGCGTGCGGCCAGGAGGAGGCCAAGGCCCATCTGCAGGCCGAGAATGCCGTGCGCCAGGAGTCCGTGGTCGTCTCGGCGCACCGCGAGACCGATCAGCAGGACGTGATCCAGTCCGCTGCGTCATCCGGGAAGAAGCGGGGCGGAGGCTACGGCGACGCTTCGTTGCCGAACACCGGTTTCAGTCTCCCGTCGACGGCGAAGCAGCCCTACATCCGCAATGTCCCGCAGGCCCTGACGGGCGTTCTCAGGGAGCGGTTGCGCTCGGCCGCGGTCCGGGAGAAGGGCGTGAGCGACGCCGCCGCCCAGGCGTTCTGCCGGTCGCTGGGCCAGACGGCCCTCGTCACGGCGTTCCTCATGGCCCAGCTCGACGTCCGGATCGACACCGACGCCTCCACGGCGACGGCCGCCGAGCTGTTCCGGTCCCAAAACCCGCTGCTCGGATCGGTCGTGGCGCGGATGGACGAACTCGAGCGCCACGAGCACGACCAGGCGACGCAACTGGAGAAGCTCATCGACGACGTCGCGGCGATCAAGCAGACCGGTCAGGTCCTCGAGCAGGGCCTGGCGTACGCGATCGCCGACAAGACCGAGAACCTCGTCCGCGGCGCCCACAACGTTGGCGTAGTCGACCCGACGCACCGCTCGGCGATGGTCGTGCGCGACAAGATCCGCGAGGCGACGGCGAGCCGGATGCGGCTCGAACGCGAGCGAGACGGAAGGCCGATCCGGTGAGCGAAAGGCTTTCCCAGCCCGCGGGGCCCGGGGTAGCTCACGTTGGGCTGTGCACCTCGGTGCCGCACCCGGCCTGGAGAAACTCACCCAGACCGACTGGCCCAAAGGGCACCGTCCTGACCCGCGCCCAACTGGAAGCCGCTCGCGACGGACGCCCTTACGCCGCTGGCGACGGCTCTTGATCAAGCCCCAGAGCGTGGTCGCCCGAGCCGACGTCGAACGGCTCGCCCTCACCCCTCGCCACCGGATGCTGTACTCCGTCCCCGTCGCGTCGGCAGCTCCCGTGATCGAAGTGATCGACGACGAAACCGTCGCCGTCGAGGACCTGAAGGCCGGCGTCGAGCAGCTCGATGCCTTGGAACAGCGGTGGGGCCAGTTCGACCGCGCAGGAGTTGCCGCGTTCACCGTCGCCGACACCAACGTCTTCCTTCACCGCGCGGACCGTTTGGAAACCCTGGATTCGAGGGTGCAGAAGCCTTCGCTGTCGATCACCGATTGGTGAACAAAGAAGTCGGCGGCGCCGTCATCGGGGCGATGAATCCGAACCCCTTGTCGACGTTGCACCACTTCACGGTTCCCTGATTCATGTGGACGTCCCTCTTCGGCCTGGCGCGATCGACTGATGCCGCCGAGCCGTCATCCCGACCGAAGTCGCAGCTCCCGCGCGATGGGAAGAGGTTCCGGCGCTGCGGCCCCGGTTCCGAGCGGGGTCACTGGTGCCGGCGTCGAACCAGGTGCCGGAAGGCGCACAAAAAGAAGGGGACTGCTCGCGGGCAGTTCTTACGTGCCCAGCCCGGGGACGTGGGTGAGGACGGGCGGAGGCCCGCCCGTCCCCGCTTCCGCCACTACGGTCGGCGACCACCACCCGGTCTGCCAACTCTCGAGCAGGCGCCCGCTGGCTCTGATCTCGACCATCGCTGTCGGGAACCAGCCAGTCGTGTTGGTGCCATAGATAAGCACTTCCAAAAATGGGCAGAGCTGAAGATGATTAAGCCAACAACCTACGCCGACTCGCGAGCGAGAGAAGAAAGCATCATGAGCACCCCGCCTTTCAAGCCATCATCGAAATCGAGTTTTTACGCCGACCGCACTGGAGGCTTCGGCTGGGAGTAGAAAACGTATATCACGCTGCTGACTTTCATGGCGGATCGCGATAGGCAAGATATTCGCCCGGACGAGTCGCAAGTCCGGGAGGCTCTGTACCGAATCGCTATTCCAGAAGAGCGGTTGGAGCACGTCCACGTAAGGACATCTCCGGGTTATGTCGCGATACTGGTCTTTTACCTGGCATCTTCACCGGATGTCGCCACAAGAATGGTGGAACGCCTGTGCAGCAGAGTGGCCAGACAGCCGTTCTTCGAGGCGTGGCACTATGAGATACATGAAGACTTTCGCCTTCTATATTGATGCAATAGTGAAGGCGACAAGCAGACAACAGGGAAGGGGGGTGCAAGCATGAAGATTCAGATTCGCAAGGTCGAGTCGATCAAGTCCACTACTTGCGGACGAGACGAGTCCTGAGTGAAAGTCTCGCATTTCATTCCGTTCGTGTGAAAGTTCACGTTGACTGAGGGGCGGTGCTCGCGACCGCCTTGCGGGCACCCCCCTCGGTGGCACGTCAGAGAAGGAGGAGTTCAATGAAGGTCGCTTTGAAGGACAGCGTATGGGAGCGGTCAGGCGAGACGCTCATAGTCATGTGTGATCCGGTCGTTCAGATAGAACTGGTGGATCCAGAAGAGCATGTCGAGACCTTGCTGTCGGTGCTTTCCGCGGGTCCCCTGACTGTTCCGCAACTGCGGCGACGATTGATCGACCATGGAATTGAAGTCTCCATGTCGGAGTTGCGGCAGGTGCTTGCCGATCTCGATTCGCTGCGCCTGCTCACTGATCCAGAGGGGCAAAGCCTCGGAGATCCGGCCGACGACGAGAGGTTTCACAGCAATCTGTTCTTTTTTGACCTCTTCTCCACCATGGGATACTCCCGGGCGGCCATGCAAGAACGGCTCCTCGGGGCGCATGTTCTCCAACTCGGCACCGGAGGTGTCGGGTCCAGTGTTCTCCAGCATCTCGCCGGCTTGGGAATAGGGCGTATCACGCTGCTGGACTTTGACTTGGTTGAACCGCGTAATTTCGCTCGCCAATACCTCTACCGACGGGCCGACATTGGAAGCCCAAAAGTGCGGCGTGCGGAACACTGGCTGCAGGCGTTCGACCCACGCGTTCACGTAGAGGCCGTCGAACAACGGGTGACCAGCCCTCGTGACGTGACCGCTCTGCTCGCCGACGTGGACGTGGTATCGGCCGCCATCGACAGCCCAAAAGAGGTCGACGGCTGGGTCAACGAGGCCTGTATGGAGGCGAGCGTCCCTTTCGTGCGCGGTGGGATAAGCGGCACCCGTCTACGGTATTACTCAGTCGATCCGGGCAAGAGCCCCTGCCTGGCCTGCGCACAGCGAATGGATGATGAAATCATCGCTGGCGCGCAGGCCGACGCCGCCGCGTGGCGGCTCAGTGGCCGGCTACCGTCGGTCAACCGCGCGATTGGCCCGGTGGCGGGGCTCCTGGGCTCGATGGTGGCCTTCGAGATCCTGCGGTATCTGATTCGCTACGAGCCGCCACACGCGGCAGGCGCCTATGTGACCTGGGACGCCGCCGACCATCTCCAGCAAAAGCACATGTCGTGGACGCCCGATCCCTCCTGCCGCCTCTGCCGAGATGCACGCGAACGGCATGCAAGGCCGCTGGCGGTGTCACAGTGACCGGACAGCTCCGAGGACAGCACGTGCGGCTGCGGCCGCTCACTCTTCTCGACGAGGGCCCCGACGAGGTCCTTGTGGGGAGCCCGGAGTCCGGCACCTACATCACCGTGCCAACCGTGGGAGCTCTGGTGATCCGAGCGCTTGAGCGTGGCGCGAGTATCCCGGAGGCCCAGGTGGAGGCAACGCGGTACGCAGGCGAACCCGTTGACGTGGCTGCCTTTGTTGGCGGCCTACGAGAACTGGGATTCCTCGCCGAGCACGACGATGAGGACGGGAGGCGGCATGCGGACGCACCAGCACGGATTCGACGCACCGCCCCGATCCAGCAACGTCGCTGGGTGACCGGCCTGGATACACGAAAGGCTCGGCCCTTCTTCTCGCGG
This sequence comes from Actinomadura syzygii, assembly GCF_008085905.1. Lineage (GTDB taxonomy): Bacteria > Actinomycetota > Actinomycetes > Streptosporangiales > Streptosporangiaceae > Spirillospora > Spirillospora syzygii. The sequence goes on from NZ_VSFF01000016.1 coordinate 159,163, forward strand.
GCCGCATGGCTGTGCTACGCGGGGGCTTTGGTGTTCAGCGTGGGCTGCTTCGTCCTTCGCCCCTCGCTCATACCCAGGCCTGGCGACGTCTTCCTCTTCGAGGATCGCGGACTCGCCGTGCTTTTCCTGTTGCCCTTCGGCTATCTGATGTCGGCGCTGCATGAGGGCTGGCACTGGCTGGCCGCCCGCGCAGCCGGGGTGAGCGCCCGGTTCGGAATCGACAGGCGTCTGTACTTCATGGTCTTCGAGACCGATCTGTCACAACTGTGGACACTGCCCAGACGTCAGCGGTACGGCCCCCAGCTCGCGGGCCTGGCCATCGATTCCTTCGTGCTTGGTGGGCTGGTCGGCATCCGGTTGCTCGACGAGACCGGCTGGTGTGATGTGCCGGCCCTTGTCGCAGGGGTTGCCGGAGCTCTGGCGTTCATGACGCTGTCGAGCATGGTATGGCAATGCATGGTGTTCCTGCGCACCGATCTATATGGCGTCCTTCTCACGCTGACCGGCTGCCATGACCTGTGGAACACCAAGACCCTTCTGCTGCGCCGGGCCTTCGGGCGCCTCGGACCAGCACACTCTGAGCAACTCGCCTCGGCACGACCGCGTGACGTGGCGGTCGCACGCTGGTTCCGCTGGGTCTATCTGATCGGTGTACCGGTCGCACTCGCCCACTACGCGGTGTTCCGAGTGCCCATCTTCGCTGGCGTGGCCATCTGGGCCTGCCACGGGCTCGCCGTCGGCCCCCTCGCCGCACGCTTCTGGTACACCCTCGCCATCTCCAGCGCCGTGTTCCTTCCCTCGCTGGTGGTGATGACGACCTGGCTTCTGGACCTGTACCGACGCCGACTCACCATGCCGCTCACCCAAGCCTGAGGCTTGGCCGTGCGCGTGCGAGTCGCCCCACCGGCGCTCCCACCGCCTCCTTCGCGCCGCGGAGCATGAGAGATCGCCTGTCTCCCGCCGATCTCCTATGTGAAGATCAACTCATGCTGGAGTCACTCGGGCTGGATGCCTCCGCTGAAGCCGTCTACATTGCAATGTTGACCAACCCTGACATGGGAGTGACAGCGCTCGCCGCCCACCTGGCTCTCGACGTGAGCGAGGTGCGGAACGCGTTGGGTCACCTGGCGGATCTCGCCCTGTTGCGCCCCTCAAGAGAGTTTCCCGGCACGCTCCGCCCGGTGAATCCGGAGGCCGGGCTGATGGCGCTGGTCCACCAACAGCAGGCTGACCTGCTCCGTCGCCAGCAGGAGGTGGCCGTCGCGCAGGCGGCCATTGCCCGGATGGTCGCCGACAACCGGGATACTGACGTCGGCACATCGCACCCAGGGGTGGAACGGCTGATCGGACTGGACGCGATCCAGACGCGACTCGAGGGCTTGGCCCGGGTCAGCAGCACTGAGTGCCTGTCGGTCATGCCCGGCGGCGGTCAGAAAGCCGAGACTCTTGAGGCCAGCCGGACACTGGACGAGGAAGCCCTGGACCGCGGAGTGGCGATCCGGACCCTTTACCAGGACAGTGTTCGTAACGACAGTAATACCGTGGCGTATGCGCAACGGCTGGCGGAACTTGGCGGCGAGGTTCGGACCGCTCCAGTCCTACCGGCCAGGATGCTCATCATCGACCGACGGCTCGCGTTGCTTCCCCTCGACCCGAAAGACAGCAGCAAGGGTGCCATGCAAGTCGATTCGCCCGGCATCGTCTCCGCTCTCATCACCTTGTTCGAGCATATCTGGGAGGTCGCCACACCAATCGGAGAGGCCACCAGACCAGATGGGGTAACCGGACTGACCCCCTTGGAAAGTGAACTCATCCGCCTTCTCGCGCAGGGACTCACCGACGAGGCGGCGGCCAAGCACCTCGGCGTGTCTTCTCGTACGGTCGCTCGGATGATGGCCGACCTGATGAAACGGCTCGCAGCCACAAGCCGTTTCCAAGCAGGAGCCAAAGCAGCCCAACAACGATGGATTTGAGATTCAGCCAGGCGACGGCGTGCCAGCGTCCTGCGCGGCCACAGACCCGCGGCACCGTCCGCCACGGCCCACACCCACACGTCCAGCAGCCTGCCGTTGGCATTGACGCGAAATCTGCCCCTGCCGGTGGCGACCGACTCCGACCGGCCGTCCGGGCAGCCCGTCAGAGCCGACGAGGCGGTCGGCTTCAGAGTGAGCGGACCTGATGGAACTCGATTTCCACCCCGCGCTAGGCCTGCTCGGCGAGGCTCTGAACTCCCGCTGGTAGGGCAACACTGAGATGGCTGACGATGACAGCGTACGCCTTTGCCTCGGAGAAGGCCTGTTCCCGCAGCTCGGCGGCGCGGTGACGTGCCTCGAGACGCATTTCGGCGTGGAGCTCAAGCGCGCTGTGCCGATGCTGGCCAGGCGGAAGGACCGCGGCCGGTCCCGGATCGACGCGGTGGTCGTCGGCGAAAAGATCGCGCTGGAGTACGACGGGTGGTTCTGGCACCGCGAGGAGCGGCGGCTCGACAGTGACACCTGGAAGTCGCAGGCATTGCTCGATGCCGACTGGAGCGTGATCCGGATCCGCGAGATCGCGCACGCAGGGGCTCTGCCGGCATTGCCCATCGACTCGCCTCGGCACGTCGAGATCCAGCATCGCAGGGCGGACGGCTTCATGGTCGAGGACCCGGTCGGTCCGTGTCGGGCGATCGCCGCGCTGATCGAGTCGCTGCACAGGCAGGGCTCTGACGAGGATCCTCCGGTTCTGGTCACCTGATCCAGAATGATGATTCTGGATGATTTGACACTCTTTCGGATAGACTTGTCTTGACAAGCAAGTCATCCATTGAGCGGAGCCACAGAATGACTGTCGGAATCCTCATGGAAAAGCCCTCGGCTGCCCGCAACGGGCAGGCAGCCTGGGGCGGGGCCTCGGGCACGTTCAATGGAGAGCAGTACGTCATCGCGAATGCTCGCGGTCACCTCTACGAGTTCGTCGCCCCACACATGATGGTCGACCCGTCACTCGCGGAGAAGTACCAGAAGTGGGGTCTGGTGAACCTGCCGTGGAACCCGGATGAGATGACCTGGAGACTTGAGCCGATCAAGGGCACGACGCAGGTGCGCAACGACTTGAAGTCGAAGCTGGCGTCCTGCGACGAGATCGCTATTGCGACCGATGACGATCCAACCGGCGAGGGGGATGCGATCGCTATCCGGGCGATCATCGAGTTGGGCTTAACTGGCAAGAAGTTCTCGCGCTTGTACTTCGCCGACGAGTCGCCGCCGTCTCTGCAGAGGGCGTTCAAGGACCGCAAGCGGATCCCGTCGCTGGCTGACCACCCGGCGTTCAAGAAGGCGGCCTTCCGTTCCTCATGGGATCTGCTCAGCATGCAGTGGACCCGGGCTGCCACGAACATGGCCCGGGCCTTGGGCCACGACACCGTGCTGCGGCAGGGCCGGCTGAAGTCGGCGATGGTCAAGCTCGTCGGAGACCAGCTCAAGGCCCACAGCGACTATGTGCGGAGGCCGTTCTTCCAGAACCGCTTCCGCGACGAGAACGGCGTCATGTACACCAGCCCCGACGAGCCCAGGTTCGACCACCGAGACGAGGTCCCGCGGCAGTACGCGGCCTCGCCGGTGGTCTGTGACAGCGTCCAGACCAAGCTGACCGTTCCCCCGAAATTGCTCGACCTCGCGGCCCTGTCCTCTCTCCTGGTCGGCAGGGGCGTCAAAGCCGGACCGGTGCTCAAGACGTATCAGGCGATGTACGAGGCGCAGGTCGTGAGCTACCCGCGTACCGAGGACAAGACGATCACCCCAGAGCAGTTCGACGAGCTCGCCCCTCTGGTCGACAGGATCGCCGGCGCGGTCGGCGTCGACCCTGCGCTGCTGACGCACCGTGAGCCGCGCAGGACCCACGTCAAGGCGCAGGGTGCGCACGGCGCGAACCGGCCGGGTCCGAAGGTGCCCGTTTCCTTGGAGGAGGTCGAACGGCGGTTCGGCCGGACCGGTCGGCTCATCTACGCGACCCTGGCGAGGAACTATCTGAGCATCCTGGCCGAGGACCACGTCTACGAGCAGCACAAGGGCCACGTCGCCGCGTACCCCGGCTTCACCGGGGTCGCGAACGTGCCGAAGCGGCCGGGGTGGAAGGCGGTGTTCGACCCGGACGCCGGTGATGTCGCCGCCTCGGACGGCGGCGAGCACGAGAACGCGCAGGGATTGGGCACACGCGCCGAGCCGCTGGTCTTTGAGGGCGCGAACAAGCGCCCGGAGCATCCGAGCATGAAGTGGCTGATGCAGCAACTGGAGAAGCGCGATGTCGGCACCGGCGCCACGCGCACCTCCACCTATTGCGAGGTGACGAACGCCAAGGCCAAGCATCCGCTGCTGGTCGAGGAGGGCCGCAAGGTCACGCTCGCCGAGGCCGGGGAGATGAGCTGGCGTCTTCTGCCTGGCACGCACATCGGGGACCTGGCGCTGACCGAGAAGGTCTACGCGGACATGACGCGGATCGCCGCTGGGACCGCGACCGCGCAGGAGTGCCTCACGGTCGTCGCGGGCTGGGTCGTCGAGGACATCGCGACGATGCGCAAGAACGCCGCGGCGATGCGGAACCGGCGGGGGCCGGGCCGGGTGGCCGTCCAGCGGTGCGAGGGCGTCTGGCTGGCGGCTCCCGGGGGCCCGAAGAAGGTCGCCTTCAACAAGGCGTGGGCGGGGCACGAGTTCACCGACGCCGAATGCGACAAGCTCCTCGCCGGCGAGCAGATCACCTTTCAGGCGACGAGCAGGGCCGGCAATCGGTTCACGGCGACCGGGGCGCTCGAGGTGGCCGAGCACGGGGGCACAAAGTTCGTCGGATTCCACCTCCATGCGCCCGGCGAGCCGACGACCTGGTGCCAGCACCCCTTCACCCGGTCCGAGGTGGACCGGCTGCTGGCGGGCGAGAGGCTCGAGATCGACGACTTTGTCGGTAGGACGGGCCGCATCTTCAGCTGCGTCGTGTCGTGGGACGCCAGCGCCAAGAAGCTCGTCCCGGACTTCGGCTCGGACGACCAGCCGCCGCGGTCCTGGTGCCAGCGCACGTTCACCGACGACGAGCGGAGGAGGCTGGCTGCGGGCGAGTCGCTCACCCTCGACGGCTTCGTGTCGAAGAAGGGGTCGGCCTTCACCGCGACCGTGTCCTTCAAGCAGGCCAAGGGCAGGAAGAGGATTGTGCCGAGCTTCGGCTGATTCGGGCGGCGCCTCATCACCGCCGCCGCAGCACACCATCGCCTTGGCGATTCGGACAGGGCAGTCAAAAGACCGGGTGCTACCATGTATATGGTCGTGAAATACGATTTGTATAGATTTGCATGGTATTCACATAGCAAGTCCGAGCATGGATGACTCGTCTATGAGGATGATGTCGGCTTAGTCGTTCGGTAAGGCGAGAGATGGGGAGTCGGCTGTGGCGAAGACGGTCTTCCATGTGCCTGCGAGTCTCAACAGGAGCTTCCTCGACCACGAGATCACGCTGACGGGAGGGGGGTGGCAGGCCAGGCCGTCGCCCATCAAGCAGTTGCTCTTCTTCGGCGGTGGGATCCTCGTCACGATGTGGGCGGCGACGGCGACGTTCATCTCCTCGGCCGACCCGTTGGTTATCGTCGTGTTCGTCAGCTGGGCGCTCGTCGCCGTTGTCTACCTCGGCGGGCTGACGAAGACCAAGGAACTGCGGTTCATGACGGTCCCCGCGTTCTTGGCGTATCTGCCGGGGAGGGCCCGCCACGTGTACACCAGGCGCAGTTCGGACCCGAGCGAGTTCTACTCGATCGTCGGAATCGATGACGTGGATGCCGAGGGGGAGATCCGTTTCGCCGATGGCAGCGTCGGTCAGGTCTACCTCGTCGTCGGCTCGGCGAGCTACCTGCTCTTCGACGACGACCGGACCCAGATCCTCGACCGGGTCGACGCCTTCTGGCGCAAGGTGAACCCCAGCTGCGAGTACGTCTTCGTCACGACGAAGGAGCCGCAGCGGATCTACCACCAGGTGGCCAATCTCGAGCGACGCCGCCACCAACTCGAACTGATGGACCCGGATCTGCTCGAACTGCAGGACGAGCAGTACGACATCCTCACCGGACACGTCGGCGGAAGATTCACCTCGATCCACCAGTACGTCCTTCTCAAAGGCAAGAGCGCCGACGCCCTGCGGCAGGCGCACCTGATCCTTCAGGCCGAGGTCGAGGGCTCACCGCTCGTGATCAAAGAGGTGACGGTCCTCGACCGCGACGAGGCCCTTCAGACGCTCCGGGTTTTCTACCAGAGCACGGACAACGATCCGTTCACGCCCAACGAATCGCTGAGCTGAGACGGCCCACGCGAGGGAGCACAGGCGATGCCGATGATGAGGAGATTGCGGGCGCAGCTCGGCATTGCGGCCACGACCGCTGATCGGCCCGAGCAGGTCGACAGCGAGCCGGCGGGCGCGCCGAATGCCGAGCATGACGTCATCGGCGAAGCGACGGCCGCGCTCGGCCGGGTCGGCGAGGCACCCGGGGCCGGGCTCGAGGGCGCTGGATCGAAGCAGGAGAACAAGCCCGGGTGGTGGCGGCGACGGCAGGAGATGAAGCGGCTCGAAGGCCGGTTCGAGTCTTATCCGCACCTGCTCGCGCTCAAGCCCAAGGAGAGGTACGTCTTTCGATCGGACTACTTCGAGGTCGACGGCTGCGTCGGCTGTGTGCTGGCGTTCTTCCACGACGAGGCCGCCCATGACGGGTTCGCGCCGTTCTGGGGCATCGACCGGATCCCCGACGGCCTCGACGAGGGCGTGACCGCCGTCGTCCTGGAACAGGTCGTGCGGATGAGCGAGAAGTGGATCGACCAGAACACCAGGACCTCTGAGAGGCTCGACAAACTCGACGGCCAAGAGCAGGAGGAGACGGGCACGACCTCCTCCAGGCGCAGGGCCGCGAAGGTCTCCAGCGATCTGGAGACCACGATCGGCGAGATCCAGGACGGGGCGGCCTACCTGTCGGTGCACGACCGGCTGCTGCTCAAGGCCCCGGACCTGGCGAGGCTTGAGGATTCGATCGAGCGGGTCGCCCGGCTCTACATCGACCGCTTCGGCACGCTCACGGCGGCGGCCTACGCCGGTGAGCAGCGCCAGGAACTGTCCGGCCTGTTCAAGATCAACGACAAGAAGCGGGGCAAGGGCTTCCATTACACCTCGACCGAGTTCGCCGGCTCGTACTCGCTGGTGACCAACGGCCTCAACGACCGGTCCGGCGAATACGTCGGCTACATGGTCGGCGACGTCAACAACTCGGCGGTGCTGTTTGACGCTGACGCATACGAGCACCACGTCGTCGTCGCCGACGGGGCGCTGTCGACCTTTCTGGACCGGGCGCAGATCGCCGACATGTGGTGCTCCAAGCTCTCGCAGGCGTGCCTGCTGTCCAACGGCAGCGTCGTCCATCTCGTCCTGGACGGGGCGGATCTGGACTCGCTCGGGCCGCGGTTCGACGGGCTGACCTCGCGCGTGGATCTCAACCTGGGCGAGGTCAACATGTTCGAGATGTTCGGCGAGCACGACGACGAGCTGGTGGTCTTCGCCGCCCAGATGCACAAGCTCACGCTCATGTTCGAGCAGCTGTATGAGTCGACCGACGGGTCGGTGGCCTCGATCATCCGCTCGCAGTTGGAGAAGACGGCGACGCAGTTCTACATCGACCAGCGGATGTGGGTGCGCAACGCCAAGCGGCAGCGGCACCGCCTGCGCGTGGTCGGGATCCCGCACGAGCAGGTGCCCCGCCTGCAGATGTTCGTGTCCTACCTCGACACGGCCCACAAGGCGCTACTGCACTCCCCCAAGACCGATCCGGACCAGCTGCGGGCCTACAACATGCTCACGGGCATCGCCAAGAACCTGCTCGACAACAACGGCGACCTGTTCAACAACCACACGGCCGCGGCCGTCGACGGGGTGCGCGGCGCCAAGCGCGTCGTCTACGACTTCTCCGAGCTCATGCGTCGCGGCAAAGGTGTGGCCATGGCCCAACTGGTCAACATCGTCGGCTTTGCCATCGGCAAGCTCGATGCCGGCGACACCGTGATCATCCACGGGGCCGAGTACATCGACGACCGGGTGAAGACCTACATCCAGATGCAGTTCGAGCAGCTCTACCGGCGCGGTGGCCGGGTCGTCTTCAGCTACAACGACGTCGACACGATGCTCGACGACATCGCGTTCAACACCTTCGACGCGGCCGACTACACGATCTTCGGATCGATGCGCGAGGGGACCGTGGCGAAATACCAGGATCTGCTTCACCAGCGGATCCCGCCGGATCTGGCCCGGCTCATCACCCGCAAGGGCGAGAACCTCAGCTACCTGCGCCGCGGCGTGTCGAACGTGGTCTTCCACCTCGACCTGGCACTGGGGATCAATCCCCATCGGGAGAAGCAGCGCCGCCAGATGCGATGGGAGGCGTCCAGGGCGGCGGAGGCGGCCAAGTTCGATTCGATCATGCGGGCGGCCCCGGTCCCCGGCGCGAATATGACGAGCGTCGGGATTGGTGGGGCAGGCCGTTCGAATGGCCGTATGCGCGGCCCGCGGACGATGAACACATCCAGGCGGAAGTCCTTGGTGGGCGCGTCGACGCAGACACCGGACGCGACGCGGATGGCCAAGCGCCGGCGAAGCGGGCTTAGGGGCGAGCAATGAGCTCCATGACCGGTTCGGTGGCGCGCGCGCCGCGCGTGCGAGCCGGCGCAGCCTCACGGGCATGGGTCCGCGGCGTCGTGGCGGTGCTGCTGGTCGCCCTCGCGGTCCCGGTGCTGGTGTCGGTGTTCACGCCGCCGGCGCGTGCCGATGACGCCCCCGACGACTACAGCCTCTACCAGCTGGCGTCGAACGCGAGCTCCTACTTCAGCAACGAGAACTCTCCGGAGAACGGACAGGCCGATGCCGACGAGCGGATGACGGGCGAATGGCACGAGGTGACCAAGTGGCCCGGCAAGGCGGGATCCTTGCTCGGGTACGCCGATCCGAAGTTCAGCTGGAGTCTGAAGTGGCTCTTCTCCGAGGCCTCCGGATCCTCCCAGACGCTGGGCTATGACACCTTCCAGGCCAAGGACGGCGATGGCCGGGATCTCGACATCTACAAAGGCCTGATGGACTACGCCCATTTCGGGGCGGCGAACAACGATCTCGGCTTCGACAGCATGTCCTCGGGCATCGGCGGCGGCATGCTCCATGCCATCGGCGGCTCGATCATCTGGTTCGCCTACGCCCTGGCGATGGGCGTGTCGTGGATCTTCTGGCTGGTCATCCAGATCCTCAAGCTGCTCAACCCGTTCGTCTGGTTCCACCAGGGCGTGGCCTCGGTGTCCCCTGCCTACGCCGAGTTCGCCGACGGGATGGCCGACGGCGGCCGGGCGCCGGGCACCGGGCTGTCGGGCCTCTCGAACTTCATCGCGCAGTGGTACGGCCCTCTGGTCGAGTTGTCCTGGCACGCCCTGGTGCCGCTGTTCATCGGATTCCTGCTCATCGGCCTGGTCTTCTTCAAGAAGATGGACCGCGGCTCGGCGATCAAGAAGCTCATCGTGCGGGTGGTGTTCATCGGCGTCGGGCTGCCGCTCATCGGCAGCCTGTACACCTCGGTCCTCAACCAGTTCGACGACTCCATGCTCGGGCAGCAGGCGGGACCGACCCGCGTGGTGCTGTCGACCTACGTCGACTTCAACCAGTGGATGACCCGCAACCGGCTGGCGGTCCCCGCCGAGGCGTCGATCTCGTGGGACGCCCGCGAGGGCCATGCGCTGCCGGAGTCGGTGCTCTCGGCGCGGACGTCCGCGCTGGCGATCAACGTGCAGGCCCACGGCGGCAGGAAGGGAGCGTTCCGGGGCATCTCTGTCGGCGCGAAGGCCAGCAACGCCGAGGACGCGTGGAAGACGGCCTCGATCACCGCCGATGACGGCGATCAGGACGCAAACGCGGTGTTCACGACCATGGGAATGCTCGGCCGGTACATCACCAGCCAGTCGGTGAGCGCTTCGGACTTCGAGTCGGGCATCAAGGGCACCATCACCCAGATCCCCGACGAGCAGGTGAATCCGAACACCAAGAGGAAGTGGTTCACCAAGGACGGTGACTACGGCGAGTCCGATGGATTCGGCGAGGGCGGGGACCCGGTCGCCCCGGTCGAGCATCCGCTGATCTCCACGGGCGCGGGCACGGGCGGTGTCGGCCTGGACTCCAGCGCGTCGGGCACGGCACACAAGACGTTCTCCTCCCGCGCCGGCACCAAGGTGGACTGCGGGTACGCGGTCACCGACGCCGGCGGCGCCCCGGTCACGTGCAACCTGTCACCGCTGGCCGCCTACAACTACCTGAACACCGGGTTCGGTTCGGATTCGCTGACCATGTACTCCTCCAACAAGGCGACGTCGGGTTTCACCCGGGAGAACCACGATTCGGTGAGTCAGGTCGGCACGGGGCCGGCGTCGTTCATGTACTGGTGCAACGCCGTGGTCCTGTTGTTCTCGATCGTCGTGGTCGGCCTGTTCTACGGCGTCGGCATGCTCGTCACCTCGACCAAGCGGACCTTCGGCGTCATCGCCGCGGTGCCGTTCGCGACGCTCGGGGCGTTGGCGGGGATCTCCAAGGTGATCATCTATTCGACGGCGCTGATCCTGGAGATCTTCACCACCTTGTTCCTCTATCAGTTCATCTCCGAATTCCTTGTCTCTCTGCCGCAGATCATCGAAGGGCCGATCTCGAACCTGGTCACGGGCAACCAGATCAACGGCGTCGCGAGCGTCTTCGCCAACCCGGTGCTCGGGTCGACGGCCGTGATCGTCATGACGGTCTTGTCGACGGTGATGATCATCGGCGTCACGTTCGCTCTGCTGCGCGTGCGCCGGTCGGTGCTGCAGGCGCTCGATGAGGCGGTGACCAAGCTCGTCGACAAGTTCCTGGACACCACCACCCCGCCCAAGACCGGCGGCGGGGGCCTGCTGCCGGCCGTGGCCGGCGGGCTGGGCGCCGGCGCCGGGATGGCGGCGACCAGCGGCCTGATGAACAGGTTCGGCGGCGCCAAGCCCAAGCCCGGCGGCGGCACCGGCGGCGGCGCTGGCGGCCGGACCGGCGGGTCGCCGACAGCCGGTTCAACCAACGCCGGTGGCACGAACGGTCCCGTGCGCCTGTCCGCCCGAAGCCCCCAGGCCCAGGTGCTTCCGGGCGCCGGTGGTCCCGGCGGCGGTGGTCCCGGCGGCGGTGGTCCCGCCGGCGCTGGTCGGGGCGGCGGTCCCGATGGGCCCGATGATCTGGGCGGCTTCGCCGTCGGACCCGGCCCCGGCGACTCCGGCGGCCCGAGAGGTCTTGGCGACGGAGGCCAGGACGGCGCCCTCGCCATCGGATCATCCGGCGCCGAGGGCCCCGCGAAGGCGCTTCCAGCGGGCACGCCGGAGTCCCCTGGCGGCCCTGGCTCGCGCATGCTCACCAACGGCGGCAAGACCGGTCGATCGCACCAAGACCGATCGGTGGCACACCGCGTCGACGAGCAGGGCGGCCTGTCCAAGCGCGGCCGCCCGCAAAGCTCGCAGTCCGGCGGCGGCCCCGGGGTGATGCCCGGCGGCGATACCCCGGACACCGATCTCGGCGGAACCAACGCCAGCCGGCCCGCGGCACCGCAAGGCTCCGGCTCCGGGAGGAAGTCGCACTCTGACAAGCACAGCGCAGCGATCCCCAGCAAGGACGGCAACAACGCGGCGACGGGTTCCGAGTTCAGGTCCCCGGTCGAGGACATGGTTCCCGGCGGCGGGGCAGGCGGTGGTCAGTCCCGGCCTCCGCGGCCGGTTCCGGCACGCCCCGATCAGTTGCCGTCTCGTCAGGAGGCTATTCAGAGCTTCGGGGGTGAGGACAAGGTGGCGGCGAGGGCGAGAGCCAAAGGCCTCAGCCAGGCTCAGTTCGAGCAGCGCTACCTGGGGCCGTTCAGAAAGGACGGCGGCGGCGGGCAGTCGTCGCAGCCGGTGCGGCGGCGACAGCCGCGACCGACCCGGCCGTCTCAGGGGCCGGTGGCGACTGGAGAGTCGAAGGAGCAGAAGCGCTGAGGGCGGGCACCCGGTGGTGCGATCGTCGCCGCCGGGTGCTGGCCCGCCGACGAGAAGGGAGGTTGATCGAGAGTCTGCGAGCGCGGCGCCATGACGATCTCCCGCCCAGGACCTTTGTGGGCGTCCGGTCATGCTCAGCCGATGATGGCCCGTGCGGGGGTGCGACCGGGGCGGCCTTGACGACCGAGATCGCGATCAGGGTGCCTTTACGTGCATCTGGGTCATGCTCGGCTTGGCGTGCCCGAGGTGATCGGCGTTCGCGCGGGCCTCAGACCGGCTCATCCAAGCGGGTCGCGACCGTCCGCCGCCAATTGTGAGGCGCGATCCACCGAATATGTCGGCGTCTAAGAGTGCCGGATGCAGGAGGACGTTTACCGGTGTCGCAGAGCCCGGCCTCTTCTTCGCTGTTGCCGGTGATACGTGCCGTGACATTGGGGGCCTTACAGTCCGGTGAATCCGGGAGGAGACGTGGATCGCCCACTCAGTGGAGCGGCCCCGGCCTCGGCCTCGGCCTCGGCCTCGGCGAGCGTTTCACGCGGCTCACCCCCGGTCGGACGATCTCAGGGAGACATGATGGTTGCTCCAACAGGCGCCTTCCGCCGCCCGGCTGATCACGCGCGAGCATTAGACGCCACCGCCGACACCATCGATCAGTGGGCCATGCCCGAACGCACCGCCTATCTCCAGGAACTCTGCGAGGTCGCGGCCCCGCTCGGCGCCACAGACCGCTGGACGTGCCTGGAAGGAATGATCGACTTTTTCGCAACCCGAAGTCTGGGCGCCCCGGGGACCTGGATCTCCCGCGTGAACGCCGCAGTGCTGGAGTCGGTGCAGGGCGGAATCGCCCTGGCGCTCGACCACGGTGACGTCCGCGACGCGGTACCTGCGCGCGTCTGGGCCGAGTACCTCACCCTGTGGCACGCCGAGCACCTATCCCTGCCCTTCCAGCATGCCCAGGTATGGAGCAACGCCCAGGAGATCAGCCTCGAAGCCGCCCTCCAGCACGCCGAGCACGACCACGGCTTGCGCCCCACCGCCGTGGAACGCGACTTCCTGAGCATGGTGCGGGCCTACAACTGGGCGGTGACGAACCGGCCTGCGGTCGAGGTGGCGGCCCAGTTGGCCAGCGTGGTCGACAGCGGGCTGGCCTTGAAGGAAGGCTTCCTCGACTGGTTCATGGGTGTCGGCGACCCCAAGGCCGCTCGAATCGGTTGCGAGATCGCCTGGGACATCGCCCGCCACCGGCAGCGGCCCGAACCGATGGGCCCCTTGGGGGTGTTCGACCTTGTCCTCGCCCAGCTGCCCCGGCTCATCGCGGCCTACGACGGCAATTCCCCCGGCCCGCATTCCGCAGCGGGCTGAGTCTCCCGTCCGCGCTGTGAACGTCCAACAGCTACACGGGCCCGTAACGCGTCCGCGCCACGGCGAGCGGTGAGGCAGTTCGCCGACGCGCTGCCGGCGTGTTTCTGGTGGCCACGCCCGGTCGGCTCGAAGGCTCGCCTGGGCGATGTCGGCGGCTCGCGCGGCGCGGGGCGCCGACATCGGCTGGCTCGGGGCGGTCGTCTCACCGGAGCGTGACCGTTTCTGTTCCAACTGGGCGTTGAAGCCTTTGAGGTAGGCGAGGTAGAGGGTTTCGAGATCAGGGACCGGCCGGGTGTCTATGAGTTCGAAATGCTCGGCCGCCCCTGCCACCGGCGCGCTCCAGGCCGGTCTCGCATCTTATCCTCCCGCCCCTGTTTTCGCGCGTCGCAGGAGAAGGCCGCTATCTTCTTTCGTCGCCGATACTGCTGTTCTCCGTCGATGTGGCCTCGTCGCACGGCTTGGGTCTGCACGCAAATCCTTTGCCGGTTTCTTCGTCGATCAGGCCGAACTTTGCCGCCGCTGACATCGAGTCCATCACAGAGCCGTTCGGCTCCCATGCGGCGGCACCGAGGACCTCAGTCTCCGCGGGCACGGCATCGTCCTCCATTAGGCCAACCTCCCACCGAACGGATTGGTGCTTATCATCGGCCAGGCGGACCTCGCCGAAGGCGGGTCTCAGCCATCGCTGGACGCGGCTTTGTATGAGCTTTCGGGGTCGATGGTGCGGGTGCGCTCAAGGATGGCGGTCCGGCTCTGCGCCCTGCGCCCTGCGCCCTGCGCCACGGGCAGTCTGGACATGAAGGGACCACCCGACCTTGCAGCGGTCGGGGTGCGAGACCCGTGCGGTGACGGGCGCCGGCTTGGCATGCCTGGGTGTGTTTTTTAGCCCGGCGAGTCCGACCAGCACCGCGTTTCCAGGATGAGTCGGGGTTGCAGGATGAGGCGGTCAAGCAGTGGTCGCTATCCGTTTCGCTGTCGATGGTGGGCGAACCTTGTTCTCCATTGCAGGGCGTAGTCGAGGCACCACCGCCCGCCGCAGTGACAACCGCAGTGACATTGCGGTGTTTAGAGTGTGAGCCGCTCGAGCCCGGCCGGGTTCGCGATCCATTCCTGATTCAAGAGAAGGTATTCCGTGCCTGCATATACTCCGGGAATCGCTTATGTGGAACTCGTCGTCGCCGACGACCGACTGGTCGTGGAGTATTTCACTCGCGGTCTGTTCTTCGACCAGATCGCCCTCGCCCGTTCCGGTGACCGGCGGTCCACGTTGTTGCGCAGCAACGCCGCCGAAGTGATCATTAGTGCGCCCACCGACCCGGACGGCCCGCTGGCCGACCACCTGGCCCGCCATGGCGACAGCGTCGCCGATATCGCCCTGTATCATGACGATCTGCCCGCCCTGCTGGCCGACTCCCATGCGGCCGGGCTGTCGGTGCTCGCGCCCGTCGGTTCGCGAACGCCGCACGGGCCGGTGACCGCGCGAGTGTCCGGCGCCGGGTCGGCGCACCACACCCTCATCAGCACGACCTCGCATCTGCTGGGTCGGCTTCCTCCCGGGTTCGCGTGGGAGTCGGAACAGGTCACCTTCCCGGTACCGGCCGAATCGCGGGCGGCCAGTGTCCGCCCGCAGTCGGTCGATCACGTGGCCTGGTGTCTGCCCGCCGAAGACTTGGAGGCTGTCACCGCCCGCTACCGGCAGGCGTTCGGCATGGACATGCTGAGCAGCGACCAGATCACCGCGGGCCCGACCGTGACCAACAGCTACGTGCTGTCGGCACCAGGATTGGTCTTCGTGCTGGTCGCGCCCGACCGGCGACGACAGCCCGAGTCCAGCGGGCAGATCGACGCTTTCTTGAAGGCGCACGGGTCGGCGGGCGTGCAGCACGTGGCGTTCGCGACCAACGACCTGGTCACCGCTGTGCGGATGCACGCCCGCGGCCGGGTTGAGTTCCTACCCGTCCCAGATGCCTACTACGACCGGCTGCCCACCTCCCTGACCGATCGCCCGCAGGTCCGGGCCCGGATGGACGACCTGCGCGCTGGCGGGGTGCTGGTCGACCACGACGACAGCGGCGGGCTGCTCTACCAGATCTTCACCCGGTCACCGCACGAAGGTGGCGTCCTGTTCTACGAACTCATCCAGCGCGAGGCACCCTCCACCGGGTTCGGTCGGCGCAACGTCCGTGCCCTGTTCGAAGCGCGCGAAGCTCAAGCGCGCGTCGCCGGTGCACAAGGCTCCCCGCCCTCGTCGGCCTCACCGCGATCGGCGGCGTCGCCGACGGACGACTGACAGGACGGTGACGTCATGGCGCTGCTGACCTTGGCCGACTACGAGAGCACCGCTGGCAGCCTGGCAGCGTGGCCGCCTGGTGTGTGGGACTTCCTGACCGGAGGCGCCGGTACCGAGTCCACCGTGACCGCCAATCGTGAGGCCTTCGCACGCTGGCGGCTGATGCCCCGCGTCTGCGTGGACGTCTCCGTCGTCGAGACCTCCACCACGGTCCTGGGCAGTGACTGGGACCTGCCGGTGGCGTTCGCGCCCACCGCCCTGCACGAGGTATGCACGCGCGACGCAGAGGCCGCGACCGCGTCCGCCGCGACCGCGCTGGGCGTGCCGATGGTGGTCTCGGCCCTGTCCTCCCGCACGATCGAGGACATCGCCGACGCCGCCCCCGAGGCGACGCTGTGGCAGCAGGTGTACCTGTTCCGGG
Organism: Actinomadura syzygii; assembly: GCF_008085905.1. GTDB lineage: Bacteria > Actinomycetota > Actinomycetes > Streptosporangiales > Streptosporangiaceae > Spirillospora > Spirillospora syzygii. Next base: position 175,292 of record NZ_VSFF01000016.1, read on the forward strand.
ACCGCAAAGTCACCGCCTCGCTGGTTCAGCGGGCCTCCGCAGCCGGCGCCCAGGCGATCGTCGTCACCGTCGATGTGCCTCGGCCTGCGCGGCGGCTGCGCGACATCCGCAACGAGTTGCGGTTTCCGCCGCATGTGCAGGCCCGCAACCTGGCCGCCTCGACCGGGAGGGCCCCGGACGTCTCCTCCCCCAGCGCGCACACGGCCGAAGCGATGGACCCTTCGGTGACCTGGGAGGACGTGCAGTGGCTCACCGAGCTGAGCGCGCTGCCCGTCCTGGTCAAGGGGATCCAGGTTGGCCAAGACGCCGAGCACGCCCGGCGGGCCGGTGCGGCGGGGGTCATCGTCAGCAACCACGGCGGCCGGCAGCTCGACCGGGCCCGGCCGACGCTGGACGCGCTCCCTGAGATCCGCACCGCCGTCCCCAGCGGGTACCCGGTGCTGCTGGACGGCGGTGTCCGGACCGGTGCCGAGGTGATGATCGCGCTGGCGCTCGGCGCGGACGCGGTCCTGGTCGGCCGCCCGGTGCTGCACGGGCTGGCGGTGGCCGGCAAGCACGGCGCCGCGATGGTGCTGGGCATCCTGCGCGCCGAACTCACCGACGCGATGGCCCAGTCCGGGCACCCCACCCTGGACAGCGTGGACCGCTCGGCCATCCACCCGGCTCCCGATCCCGCGCTCCTCAGCGCGGACACCGTACCGCCGCCTGCTCCACGGGTGTTGCGATGAGCGCCGCAACGGCAGGGCTTCTGCTCATCGTCGGGGTGTGCGCCGGGGTCGGCGGCAGCCTGATGGGCGCCGCCACCCTGATCACCCTGCCCGCGCTGCTGGCGCTGGGCCTCCCCCCGCAAGCGGCGAGCGTGTCCACCATCATCGGGCAGACCCCCGGCGGCCTCACCGGCCTGTACGGCTACCGCCGCCAACTCCCCCGCGACCGCCGCCTGCTCACCCTCCTGCTGGCCGCCATGACCACCGGATCCGCCCTCGGCGGTGTCCTGCTGGTCACCGTCCCCGCCGACTGGCTCGACCACCTCATCCCCTGCGCCATCGCCGCCGCCACCGCCTTCATCGCCGCCCAGCCGCTGCTGCGCGCCCGTGGCCGGCACCGCCGCACCCGCCCTGGTGCGGCTCTCGCCGATCCCCCTGACGCATGCCGTTCACAGGCTTGTCCCCCGGCCGGTGAAGCAGGCGTAGCCCTGCGCGAGGACAACCGGCCCGCGCCCCACCCGGCCGACCAGTGCTATCCCACGGGCAGGCTGATCGCCGCCGCCGCGGCCTCGGGAGTGTACGGAGGATGGCTGAGCGTCTGTCTGGGCACCGTGATCATCGGCCTGGTCGGCGGAGCGCTCCCCCACGCCAGCGTCCAGCAACTCAACGCGATCCGGATGCTGCTGAGCACGGCCAGCAGCGCCGCAGCCACCGCGGTCTTCGTCGCCAGCGGGGTCGCGCACTGGCCCACCATCGCCATGATCGGCACCGGCACCCTCCTAGGCGGCTGGGGCGGCGCACGTATCGGGCAACGCCTCCCGCCCCTCCTGCTGCGCGCTCTGATCGTGGCCGTCGGTGTGGCGTCCACGACTCAGGCTCTCATCGCATGACGCGCACGCATCCCATCCAAAACCGCGCCGATCACCGCTGTGCAGGAGGGCCGTCTCGCCAGAAGCACAGCGTTCCGACGGTCAGGCATGCGATATCACCCCTGTAACCGTCCCGCGGTCCCGGACGGGAACACCCCGCACCGCGGCGACAACATGCCTGACTGCGCTGCGCGGGCAGCAGCGCCGACTGCATGAGCCGGTCAGCGCGCGCCGAATACGACCCGCCCTGCACACAGGCGGGTGGCTGAGCTGGGCCACGACACGCTCGCCGGTCCCAGTACGAGGGTGGGGCTGAACCCGGTCAACCTAGATCACGAGCCCGGCTTCTGCCCCGGCACCACACACCAGGGCAGTGCACGAATTCGGAACCGGTCCAGCTCAGAAACGGGTGTGCTCGTTCACCCTCGTCACCGCGCGGATCTGGGCGGCTGGCATGCCCGTGATGCCCTCCAGGTTCGTGCCCTCCAGGTTCGTACCCTCCAGGTTCGCGTTCCGAAGGTCCGCGCCCTCCAGGTCGGCGTCCCTAAGGGTCGCGTCCTTTAGGGTCGTGGCCACCAGGTGCGCCTCCCTCAAGTTCGCGTTGCTCAAGGTCGCATCCCGCAGGTTCGCACCCCGCAGGTCCGCGCCCTCCATGCGCGCGAGCGGCAGGTACGCGCCCCAAAGGTTCGCGCCCCGCAGGTCCGCGCCGACCAAGTCCGCGCGCGCCAGGCTCGCGCCCACCAGGATCGCATCCCGCAGGTCCGCCTCCCGCAAATCCGCGCCCTCCAGGCTCGCGCCCTGCAAGTCCGCGCCCACCAGGTCCGCGCCGACCAAGTCCGCGCGCGCCAGAGTCGCGCCCATCAGGTCCGCGCGCACAAGGTGCGCGCCTACCAGGTCCGCGCGCACCAGGTCCGCGCCTACCAGGTTCGCAGCCCGCAGGTCCGCGCTCTCCAGGCGAGCCGCGTGAAGGTAAAGGCGGCTGAGATTGAGAGTGCGGCGTTCTGGACGGTGTGGTCGGCTCCCGAGAGCGGTGAGCGCGGCCTGGACGTCCGCGTCGGGCTCATCGGGCAGGCGGCGCGGTCGGCCCAGGCTAGGACCGCCGTCGTTGTCGGGACGGACGGCTGGGGCGCAGCGCCGCACGAACGCCTCCAGCACCTCCACGACGTCGTTGTGATGAGGGCGAGAGTCAGTGGCCACCTGGGCAAGGGTGTAGATGCCGCCCAGGCGGGCGTCGACGTCGGACGAACTGAGCCGCTCCAGCGCCTTGGTGAACCGGTCGGTGACCTGCCCGCGATGGGAGAGCCGGTAGTTGCGAGCGGTGTACAGCAGCGAGACCGCCACCACAACCGCGCCACCCGCCGACACCACCAGCAGGCGCGCGTTGTGGCGGTCCTTGGCATCCCCGCCCTTGCCCTCCAGCCCCATCCACGCGGGCATCTTCCACAACGCCATCCCGTACACGACCGCCAGTCCGACCAGGCCGAGCCCGGCCAGCACCACCCCGACACCGCGCACGCCCGGCCGCGCGGCCGTGTACTGACCCCACCGCTGCAACCGCGTCATCCACCCCACGGCGACCAGTCAACGGGCGTTTGCCCCTATCGCGCCGATACTGGCCACATCCGGATCGCCAGAAGAGCGCGACGGCGCCTCCTGCACCCACGCGGGGGACGCGACGACCTCCATCGATGCGATCGAAGGCGGCGACCGCCTCCGGGGCCAGCCCGGACGAGTCCGTGGGGCGGACTCCGGGGACCGTCCCGCGATCGGCGAACCGCATCTCTAGCATCTGGCGCTGCGCCCGGTCAGCCCCTCCACGGCGTTCCAGGCTCCCGTACGCCGCCGGACCGCCCCTCAACACAGCCGTCGACCCGACCCCCATCAGCACTGGCTCGGGCTGCAGACGATCGAACGTCTGAAGTCTCTCCGACGCGATCACCGACAGTTGCCGGTACCGCCCACCCCTATCCGGAACCGTTTCAGCCGCCTGGGGATGAGGCAGCGGCCCGCGCTACCTACCGATCTGTCGATGAGAACTGTCCCAATCGGCGGGCACGCGAATGCACGGCGGATGAGGCAGGCTCGGTTTCCCGGTCAACGGGGCGATCGGCGGCGGGGTCGCCGAAGAGCCGTTGCCCTTATCGCTTGAGGTGCAGCAGTTACAGCGCTTGCAGCGGCGACCACCAACATCAATCTAGAACGAATCCGCATGATCCACCCTCATCTCCCCCTCGAACTAATAGCCGAATACCGCACTCGACGATAGGACACTCCTCGTCACCAGCAATGTCACCGGTAATGTCATAGGGAATGTCGCGACGGTCTGACGTCATGAGGGAGTACTTGGGCGTTTCAGGCATCCAGCCGCGCACAGCGAACGCGTAAGACAATCGCCGTGACACTGTCATCCCTACACTCACTGTGGAGCGCAGTCTCAGGCACCAGAGAACAACGACGGCAGGCCCCGCCGCGTGTTCGATCGCCCTTGGCGCGACCGAGATGACAGGGAGCAATCCATGAAGAGAGCCATGGCTGTATCCGCCGCTGCCGCAGTGCTGGTATTGGGTTCCATCGCCTGCGGAAGCGACTCAAGGAAAAGCATCAGCGGTCACCGCCTAGCACCGTCGGCGGCGGGAACCTCGCCGAACACCTCACGCGGCCACACCCCCAACGAAGACGACGGGCCAGGCGCCGATGAGGGTGGAGAGCTCACGCCGGCACAGAAGAGGGCCCTGGCCAAAGCGGTGGAATGCATGCGCAACAAGGGCTACACCATGCCCGAGCCCACCTCACCCGTCATCGCCCCGAAGAATATAGACGGCATGGACCCGACGAAGGTCAACCGAGATGCCCAGGAATGCGCAGCCCAGGCCGCCCGATAGCCGTGCTCAGTCGTCACCGCCCAGCTGCCGGCGCCCATATCAAGAGCCGCAAGCGGCACATCGAACCATTCACCTACCGAACCATCCCGCGCGCAGCCGGCATCGGCCAGCGCGCGCCCCCGCCGCTGGCCAGGTCACCGTGTAGGCGCCGCGACGGCGAGGCGGCGGCGACCAGGTTCGCCGAGATCAGTCGCGCAGGACACCTAATGGCCTTCCTTTCCCGACCACTGGGATTGGACAAGGGAGAACCGAACAGCCGGCAGATCTGAAGTAAAGGAAGCCTCATTCAGTGGAGATCTCGATCCTGGGCCCGCTTGAAATCACAGACGAGCACGGGAGAGCGGTCGTCCGGGCCCACGGAGGGCCGCATCTGGTCCCCGCGCTGCTGTGCATATTGGCGCTGCGGGAGCAGTCCTGGTCAGGCGCCGAACTCAAGACGCTCCTGTGGGAACGTGAGCGGGACCTGACCTCATCGTGGACGACCTTGATCTACCGAACTCGTCTGCTGCTGCCCGATCGGCGGCTGGAGACCGAGCGGGGCATGGTGCCACCGCACTACCGCCTCAAGCGTCTCCCCGGCGATGTCTTCGATGTGGAACGTTTCCGTGACGCGATGGACCACGCGACGCGCTCCCGCAACGCTGGCGATCTGACCACGGCCGCAGAGCGCTACCACGAGGGACTTCGGCTGTGGCGTTCCGACGGCAGCGGCCCTCTGCTCCCGGACTTCCCCGCGACCTACCTGATGCGACAGAATGACCAGTACCTGGAATTGCTGCGCCAATATCGTGATGCCGCCGAGGGCTACGGCGAGACCATCCTTGAACTCGGCGGCCACGGCCAATGCCTGGCCGACGCCCTTGGTCACTTCATCGCGCGGCAGCCGGACGACGCACGTCTCCACCAGCTCCGGATGATCGCCCTCTATCGTGCGGGACGTAAGGGGGAGGCACTTCAGGCCCATCGAGACGCATGCGCCATCTTCCAACACCACTTTGAGGCTCCTCCCCCGCCGGCTCTCGATCGGGTCCGTGAGCAGATCGCTCATGATGATCGGCGACTATGGGGCCCGCTTGATTCGATCGATTCCCACTGACCTCCCAACCCGGTGATCACACGGTGAGCCCGTCCCGTCCGTCGGGACGGGCTCACCACCCACGTGGTGTTACCGCGGGTTCAGTGTCCTTTGCGGGTCTGGCACGACGGGACACCACACCGTCAGCACTACGCAGGGAACGGCCCAGGCGAAGGTGACGACGGTCGCAGTGGACCGGCCCCGTGCGCGGCAGAACAGCGGCGGCGCGTCAGGTCGGCGCGGACCGGGTCGGGCAGGACGGGCCAAAGCCGTTGGTTACGGCGGGCAGCCGGTAGATGGACGCCGACCATCCCACCGCCGCACTCCTCGTCGCCTCCTTCCACGGTCGCCTCGACGACGCCCTGCTCCGGGCCGCCGGCCTCATCGCGATATGGGCCGCCTCGATCGGCGTCGCGCCACCCGGCTTCGGCCGGATCGACGCCGAAGCCAGCGCAGGCCGGCGCCGCGCGACCTGTGACCGGTGGCAGGCGCTGGAGCAAACACCGACCGGGGACGACGACACATTCGTCAGATTCCGAGTCGTCAGAGCCCGTGTTTCCCCAGGTCACCTGTGCGGCGGTGGCCGATTGTTCGATGCGCCAGTTGCCGCTGGCGTCGTCCAAGCACGGTATTCCCGTGTCGTCCACAGTCGTGGATCATCGCGAGCGATCTGCTCGCGGACGTGGTCAAGGACTGGTGGCGGCGCGGCCTCGAAGTGGTGATCGAACATGGCCTGCGCCTCGTGATGGGCTCGGAGCGCCTCACCTTTGCGGCCCAAACGATAGAGGATGATCATCCGGAGTAGGTGCAGGCGCGTGTTGCCTGGCTGGCGGGTGATCAGTCCGTGCAGACAATCGGCCAGTTCTACGCTGTGCTCGCCGAGTTCGAGCCGGGTCTCTGCATAGCCTTCGGTGGCGCTCTGGTACTCGCGCAACAGGTCCACGTAGTGCTCGTTCTGCCGCATCGCATAGGTCTCGGGGAAGTCCGGGAGCAGAGGCTCGCTGCCGTCGGAGCGCCACAGACGCAGTGCTGCGCCGTAGGAGTTCGCCGCGGCTCTCAGGTCGCCGGCCTTGTGGGAGCGTGTCGCGTGTGCCATCGCCGTGCGGAAGTCGGCCACGTCGAAAACGTCGCCCCGCAGGCGCTTGAGGCGGTAGTGCGGTGGCACCTTGCCCCGCTCGGTCTCCAGCCGCCGATCGGGCAGCACGAGTCGGGCCCGTCTGGTCAGGCTCGTCCATGAGGAGGTGAGGTCTCGGTCGTGCTCCCACAGGAGCGTCTTGAGTTCAGGGCCCGACCACGCCCCGTCCTTGAGTGCGAGTATGCAGATCAGTGCGGGGACCAGATGCGGCCCTCCGTAGGTTTGGACGACCGCATTCCCGTGATCGTCCCTGAGCACAAGTCGGCCCAGGATCGAGATCTCCATTGAGGCATCCTTTAGTCCAGGGGCTGCTGGCGGGATGCGGCTGTGGGGCCCGAGGGGCATCGCAAAGCCGGGTGCTCGATTATCTGCGACTACGCGCGTTTGGGTGCTTCACGGTCATGACGTGGGCTCATCGCAGTATGAGCTTCAGCAGCGAAACTGATTTACCTGCTGTTCATTATTCGCGGTAGTTAACTTCCTTCGTTTAAGGGGCTCCGGGGGACGGAAATAGTTCGATGTCGATCAGGGGGGAGCCGCGTGCACTGGTGACAGCAATGTGCACTCCGGGGGACGCGTGACCTGCCGAAGCTCGTCGTATCCGTGCTCTCAGCAGTGCACGCGGCATAGGTTCTGAAAAGAGGTCGACCCAGGTCAACGCGATACGCTCATTCGCCACCCCGCGCGTTCCGAGAGGGGTGTTGCCCGACCCGAACGGACTTTTTCTGGAGATCGGTCGGCATCGCACAGGAGACGGCTGTTGATAGGTTAGCGAGACTGTCACTCCCGGAAAGGTAGTGGAGTCAAGTCATCGCTCGGTCATCACGTTCATCGTGTTGCGGTTGAACGCAACCGTGTCCTGATCCGGCCGTGGATCCGGCGGCTGGCGTGGCCGCGTCCAACTGTTCAAGATCATGCAGGCGAGAGAGGATGACGGAGTGGAGATACGGGTCCTCGGGCATCGGCTTGGGGTCAGAGACGACGACGGTGCGCCGATTGTCATTTCCCGTAGGCAGGTCCGGGAGCTGCTATGCGTCCTGGCGATCGAGCGCGGTGCCTTGGTGTCTGCCGCCAGACTCGCCGAGTTGCTGTGGGATCCGGAGGACGCGCACCGGACCCGAGGCCCCAAACAGGTCATTTATAACGCGCGCCGGGTGCTGCCCGCAGATCGACTCCGCAGCAAGGACGGCGGGTACCGTCTCCACCTGACCGACGCCGACTACCTCGACCTTAGCGAGTTTCAGCAGTTGACCGATCAGGCCCGCTCCGTCCACGGCACCGCGCCGGAGACCGCTGTCGAGTTGTACCGGCGGGCGTTGGACCTGGGGGGTACAGCGCCGCTCGGGGACCTGCCGCAGACCACCGGGATGGAGCCGATCCGGCAGAGCCTGCTCGGCGGTCTATTGGATGCGCGGGAGGAGCTGGCCGAAGCGCTGCTGCGCCTGCACAAATTTCGAGAGGTGATCGACTCGGTCACCCTCTGGCTAATGGAGCACCCCTACAGCGAACACCTGGTCGGACTGCTGATGCTGGCCCACTATCGCTCAGGCCGGACGGCTGAAGCGCTGAGGGTCTACCGTGAATTTCTCACACTGCTCGGTCCGCGCGCCAAACCCGGCGGATGGCTGAACGGCGTCGCCGTGCAGATCAGCGAAAACCGCGACGATGACTGGGGCCCGCGGCCAGTCCACCTCGCCACCGACGAGCACCGCTTAACGGGCGGTATCGACACCACAACGCCGAGCCCGGCGCGCGTCTACGATGTCCTGTTGGGCGGCAAAGACAATTTCGCCGTCGACCATGAGGCGGCCGGACGGCTGACCAAGCGATTTCCGTTCGCTCCACAGACGGCTCGGGTGAACCGCGCCTGGGTCATCCGTGTCGTGCGCTTCTTGCTTCAAGCTGGAGTCCGCCAGTTCATCGACCTCGGGAGCGGTCTGCCGACCCTGGAGAACGTACACGACGTCGCGCAACGGAAGGCACCTGGCAGCCCTGTGGTGTATGTCGATTCCGACCCGCTGGTGTGCATTTACGGTCGCGCGCTCCTGCAGCAGAATCAGAAGGTCGCCATGATCGAGGCGAATGCCGCCCGCCCGCAGGAGATCCTGGAGGACCCCGCGACGCAGCGACTCATCGACTTCGACCAGCCAGTGGCGATTCTGCTGGCCACCGTCTTGCACTTCATCTCTGACCGAGACGACCCCTCTGCGGCCGTGAGGGCCTACGTTGAAGCGTTGCCCCCTGGCGGCTACCTTGCCATCTCCCACTGCACGGTCCCTGCCGAACGCGCCGAGCAGGCCCAGGCGCAGACCGCTCCCGATATCTGGGGCGGGTCCGGTATCCATCCGCGCGACCATGACGTGATCGCGCGCTATTTCGACGGACTCACCCTGATGGAGCCGGGGCGACTGGTCGACGCACCCGACTGGCACCCTGAACTGGCCATCGACAAAGTCGAGAAGGGCCTAGGAAACTACTGGGTCGGCGTCGGACGAAAAGATACGGCACCGCTCACCGGGGCCTGACCGTCGTTGGCAGGGTGGCGAACCCGCGGACGTTGGTGGTGTAGACAGGCCTCGCGCGAGAGGGGTTGATGTCGTAGTCCTCGACCAGCGCCACCAACTCTCCCAGGACCACCTTGCTCTGGAGCCGAGCCAGCGGCGCTCCCAGGCAGAAATGCGGGCCGAGCCCGAAGGCGATGGCACCGTTGGTGTCACGGTCAAGGTCATAGCGGTCCGGGTTAGGGAACACCGCCGGGTCCCGATTGGCTGCCGCGAGCATCAGCAGCACCCGCGCCCCTCGGGGCAGAGCCGTCCCGGCGACCACCACCTCACGTGTCGTCGTCCGCAACTCATATTGCACAGGGCCGTCGTACCGCAGCGTCTCCGCTACCCACTCTCCGATCCGGCCGGAGAAGGCGACGTCCCTCTGCGACGGGTTGCGCCAGGCCCAGTACCAAGCGGCGGCCAAGAGGCGTGTGACGGTCTCGTATCCGGCTGCGATCAGCAGCACCAGGAACGGGATGATCTCCGCGTCGGTGAGGGGCCGTCCATCGATCTCCGAGGCGACCAGAGTTGAGGTGAGATCCTCCCGGGGTCGGCGGCGCCGTTCAGCGATAAGGCTGGGAAGGTAGTCCATTAGTCTCGCCAGCGCTTCGGTTCCCTCTGGGGACACATCGCGGCTGCCCGGCGGTCGGTCTGCGGCCAGGAGCACCAGGTCGCGTACGGTCTCGCGGTCGGCGGGCGGGATTCCCAATACCTCGGAGACCACGTCCATCGGCACCTTCGCGGCCAGATCGGTGACGAAGTCAAAACTGCCGTGCTCCAGCACAGGGTCCAGGTAGGACCGGGTGATCCGCGCGATCACCGGTTCGAGCGAGGCGACTTGGGCCGGGCCGAAGGTCGGCGCGGCAAGCGCCCTCATCGCCCCGTGCCGGGGCGGGTCCATCGCCACGATCGACAAGATCGTGTGCGCGGACGGGCCGTACAACGACGGGTCGAGCAACGTGCCGTTGGCGCTGGAGTACAGCGTGGGGTCGCGCAACGCTGCGGCCACGTCCCGGTGGCGGGTGAGCGCCCAGAAGTCCAGTTCGTCGTTGCGGTAGACCGGCGCCTCCTTCCGCATCCGGGTATAGATCGGAAACGGGTCGATGCGGGACTGTTCGCTATAAGGATCGAACTCCACCTCAGGCAAGCTAGCGGGGCCTGGTCATCAAGCAGTCATCAGAGCGGCGAGCGGCCGCTCTGTCACCGACCCGGCTCGCCACGACGGTTGCGGCGGCACTCCTGACTTGCAGGTCGACACCCTGAAAGGCCGGGCTCGTAGCCGATGCCGACCGGCCAGTGGCCCGCGCATCGAGTTGATTGTCTGCAGTCCAGCCCGCCAGGTTTCCAGCATGCGAAACTCCACCGCACAGAGGCGCAAAAGCGTGGCTTGGAGTATCTGGCCCCGTGCCGCACACCGCACTGGTGACGTTCCGGCGTTGGTCCGGGGCCATCAGCTCTCGGCACTTCTGAGATCGTCCGGTGGGGCAGCCTCGACCCGCTCGGCTCGCTCGGACTTCTTGCTTTTGCAGATCTGCTCAAGACTGCCTTCGAACTGCTTGATCAGGTCGACCGCCTCCGGCTGCCCCTGCCTGCCCCCTACCCGCACAACTGGTGTGGGGCGCGTCGCTCAGTGCGCCGCTGCCCCCGCCAGGTGCCCTGGAGTACGCGGAAACCCGGCGCGAAAGAAGGAATGGGATGACGGTCCACCGCCGTTTCCGGCACGCTGGCCTGGTCCTGATCCGCGCGACCACGTTCCCCGCCGAAGCGGTCGTGCCCCCGGCCTAGACCTGGCCGATCCGATGGCTGTGAGCATCGAAGGCCGGGCCTGATTGGACCGGGTCTGGGCAAGCCGCCAGGTCCGCGAAGCTGTAGCGATGGCCAGCCCGGTTCTGGCCGCCCGCGTCGACCACCTCATGGCCATCGGCGATGTCTCCGAGCGGCGGCTTCGCCGCGCTGTGGCGTCGCTGGTGTCCTATCTGCTGGGATGGGAACGTCGCGCCACTCGGGCCTTGCCTGCACTCTTACCCCACAGCACCGCCCGTGGGTTCCCCGCACTCGACCCGATCACCCGGTACTCACACAACGTAAGCTGGCCACACCCACCGACAGAACCACCCGCCCCAGCAACCCCACCCCACGACAACACCACCGGCCCCAGGCCCTCTCACCGAGCATGATCACAAACCAACCGAACGAAAAATCCACCTCTCGCCGATAACGTCGCGGTCAGAAAGTGTCGGCCCCGCGCACGCGGGGATGGTTCCCGGCCGACGCGGACACCGGCTCCGGGGCAGTCGTCGGCCCCGCGCACGCGGGGATGGTTCCCGCTCAGGCCCGTTGCCGCCCCACTGGTACCAGTCGGCCCCGCGCACGCGGGGATGGTTCGGGCGACCGCATACGGCCTTATCGGATGTGCGGGTCGCCCCCGCGCACGCGGGGATGGTTCTCTGCGGGGAGTTGGACGGGGCCCCTTCGATCAGTCGGCCCCGCGCACGCGGGGATGGTTCTCGTGCGAGTCTCCACACGCGAAATAACGAAGAGTCGGCCCCGCGCACGCGGGGATGGTTCTGAGCGTGCCGCCAGGCAGGCGCACTTTGGGGCGTCGGCCCCGCGCACGCGGGGATGGTTCTCCACCGTGCCCGCATGAAAGGGTCTGCTCAGTGTCGGCCCCGCGCACGCGGGGATGGTTCCGGGTTCAGTCCCGGTACGGTCGCTGAGTTGAGGCTGGGTCCCGCGCACAGCGTGGACCTGTCAGTCGGGGCGCTCCAGCACTGCCGATCCGGATGATCGCGGGACTGTGAAGCGGGACGGGATGGTTAGGCGGGCGCTGGCTGGAGGTGGGACGAGCGCCCGTCTGAGGCAGACCCGTACCGGATTCAAGCCGGCGCACGACCGCTCATTCAGAGCTATGGAGTCGCTAGGGGGCCGGGCACGGCCGCCAGTGCGCGAGCGGCTCTGCTGGCGAACGCCGGGTCTTCCTGGCGCTCGGGGCGAGAGGCCGTCTTCACCCCTGAGGCGCGCTGCGAGAATCTCTCCGCAGGCTTCCCGCTTGCCCTTAGTCGCTGTTAGGGCCTGTTTGAATCGCTCAGGCTCATTGCCCTTCCACCAGCCCCGCCCCCGCGACGCGCTTCGCTGCACGTACAACGGCAACTGCTTCAGAAGTACGTCATCGACCGTCAAGCACGACAACCGCCGCTAACCCCCTGGCGAGATCACACCGCGATGCCGTTCATGGGGAACACTGCGCGTAGCGCGCGCCCAACGCTGTCGCCTCTGCGTTGGCTCCACTCTCCAGTCGGGGGCTGGCATGTGATGACGCATGTGGACGGCGAACGTGGCCGCTGCGTTCTACTTCGACAAGAGGTGATGGTTTTCGTGTGGCTGCCCGGCCTGATGCGGCAAGGTGATCCGCATCGTGTCGATGACGGCTTGGGGGATCTGTGGGATACCTGCGGCTGCTGCGGGGGCGCCGGATCCTGCTGCTGTGGGTGGCGCAGACCGTCAGTGTGCTGGGCGATCGGATGTACGCGCTCGCGGTGATGTGGCTTGTGTGGGAAACGACCGGGTCTGCGGCGTGGATGGGGCTGGTCGCGGTCACCGAGTCCGTCCCCTACGTGCTGTTGGGGTTGTTCGGCGGGCGGCTGCTGGCGCGTTGTGGCGGGCTGGGAAGCCTTGCTGCGGTGGACGCGGCTCGGATGGTGGCGGTCGCGGTCCTGCCGGTGGTGTGGGCCACGCGGGGGCCGAGCCTGCCACTGCTGCTGATCGTCGCCGCGGCGCTCGGCGTGGCCGGCGCGCTGTTCGACCCGACCATGGGGGCCCTCGTGCCCGACATGGTGCCTGCCGATCAGGTGCAGCAGGTGACGGGGTTGATGGACCTGATGGGCCGGATCGCGCGGATCGCGGGCCCGGCAGCCGCCGGGGTGCTGCTGACGGTGGTGACGGAGGTCCAGCTCTACCTGATCGACGCCGCGACGTTCGCGGTGTCGGCGATCGCACTGGCCGTGCTGGCGGTGCTGGCGGTGCTGGCGCGTGGGACGTCCTCACCGGGACAGAAGGTCTCGGTTCCGCAAGGACCGAGACGGCGGCCACGGGCGCGGACGCTGGTACGAGCCCGGCCGGTGACGGGCTGCATGATCGGTCTGCACGGCGGCGGGCAACTGCTGCTCGGTGTCATGCTGGTGCTGCCGGCGTTGCTGGCCGCACGCGGCGGCGCGGGCGCGCAAACCTACGCCGCGGCGGTGACCGCGACCGGTGTCGGCGCGGTCGCGGCGAACACCGTGGCGGGGCATTGGCGGCGGAGCGTCGTGTTCCCCAGCGCGTACTGCCTGGCGTGGGGCGCCTATGGGCTAGTGCTGGTCGCGACCGGCGCCGCCGCGGCGACATGGCAGATCGTCGCGCTGTCGGCGGTGGCCGGGGCGGTCGGCCCCTTCGCCGCGGTCGGGCTGCGGACGCACCTGGGCGGGTTCGAGCGGGATGAGCGGGCGGCATGGATGACACTGGACCAGACCGCGCTGCGCGCGGCGGGCACGGTCGGGACGCTGCTGCTGCCGGTGCTGGCCGCCCGGCACCCGGCCGCCGGATTCGCCGCGTGCGGTGTCGGCATGATCGTCGTAGCGGTGTCGGCGTGGGGCGCGACCGTCGCCCTCCGGCGACGTGTCGTGACGGCTTCTCCGGCCCCCGTGGCCGAGCCGTCGCAGCCGTGAACGCTCCAGAGCCCTCCCCGCGCTGCCGCGGGGAGGGCCAATGGGGTGATCAGGCGGCGGTCTGGTCGAGGCACCAGTGGACGACCTCGACGTTCTCCAGCGGCACGCCGATCTTGGCGTAGATCCGCTTGTGCATGTAGCCGAATCCGGCGTCGCGGCGCTCGGTGTAGAACTCGGAGTCGTACCAGGCGACGCCGAGAAGGATCATCCCGCCACCGTGCTCATTGTCGGGGTCGGCCTCGAAGTAGGTGCTCTGCCAGTCCCAGAGCATCATCTCCTCGGGACGCCGGCGGAGTCGCTCGTCGGACTCGCGGATCGCCTCGACGCACCGCTCGACGGTGCCGGCGTCAGGGCAGTAGTAGCGGCAGTCCGAGCGGGCGACGGGCGTCTTGTCGCCGCGCCGGTCAGTGTCGGCGTCCTCGCCGATCAGAACGCGGATGCGGGTCACGACCTGGTCGGGGACCTCATCCATCGTCAGGGTGGCGGTCATGTTCCCTTACTCCTTTCGGGTGCGGTGGCCATGCCTCCACGGTCGGTTCCAGGGCACGAACACCTCAATGCCGCATTCCGGTCAGGACATTGCCCCGGTCATTGCCTGGCACGGCAATGCTGGACCTGCGACAACGGGGTTACGCTCCGGTGGGTGAGGTCCGCTCGGTGCGGAGGAGCGCATGAAGGTCGACCGGCGGCGCCGGGCAGAGCTCGCGCGAGCGGCACAGATCATCCGGCAGCGGGGCCAGCGCGCCGACTGGCCGGTGCCGCGCATCGCCACGCAGATTCGCCGCGAGTTACCCGAGGTACTGCCGTTAGAGGCGTGGCGGTGGGCCTACGGATGGTCGCGTGCCCAGACCGTCCGGCAAGTCGCGCTGTACTACCGGGACCGCGACCTGGGCACTCCCAGGCTTAATACGAGCATGTTGTGCCGGTACGAACACGGCGACATCGTGCCGGGTCCCGACTACGCCGACGCCTTTTGCGGGGTGTACCGGGCCCGTCCGCCCGATCTGGGCTTGGAGAGCTCTTACCCGCCCTGGGCTGTCAGGGGAGGGAGAGCAGAGTACGGTGCGGCGTGGGAGATGGTCACGACCGCGAGGGATGGACACTTCATGGCCAACGGCAACTCCGGCGCTCTGCAAGCCCTGCGGGACTCGATCTCTCTCGCGCTGGAGACCGAGGGGCCCGGCGGCGGGCCGGACACCCACGCGGCCCTGCTGACCGCAGTCGACTACTACAGCCGTCACTACTCGGCAGTGCCCCCGGGTGAACTCGCGCTCGAGGTGCACCAGGTCCGCCACATGGTAAACGGGATGCTCGGCGACGGCGCTCTCCGCGGCAACGAACGGTCCGAACTGCGGCGTTCCGCCGGCTGGTTGTCCGCCTTAGTGGGCAATCTGGCCTTCCACCTCGGCGACGAGGTGGCTGCGGCACTGCATTTGGCCACGGCCAGGCGGCTGGGCGAAGCGACCGGTGACCGGTGGCTGGAGTGCTGGTCCCTGGGTGCTCGCGCGATGCTCGCCTACGACGACGACCAGCACGAGGACGCGGCCGCGCTCGGATGGCGCGCACACGAACTCGCCGACACTCGCCTGCGAAAGGCGCAGATGCTCGCCTGGACCGTGCTGAGACCGACCGCCGCGACAGGTGACCGGGACGAGACCGCCCGGGTCGCCGGACTGGCACAGGATGAGATGGCCGCCACTGACGGGGATCTTCCGGGCCGATTCGGGTTCGACACCGCTGAACTGCGACTTCATCTGGCCGAGGCTAGCCTGCTCATCAGCGACACCGGCCAGGCGCGCACCCACGCACAGGCGAGCATCGACCACATCCCGCACGGCCGGCCCGGTTGGGCGGCCGCCAGCCTTGTCCTCGCACGGGCCGAGGCGGCTCGCGGCCTCGGCGGCGACGCCGCCGCACGAGCCACCACGGTCCTGGACACCCTGCCCGGCGGGCGGCTCCGCGCCAACAGCCGAGACCGGCTCGCGGCGCTCATCGACGACCTCGACCGGGTAGAGACCGCGTCCGTGCGGTCACTGCGCGAGCAAGTTGCAACACTGCCGCCACTGGTCCCTGTAGCACGGCCCAGCGTAGAACCCAACGGAGCATAGGCCGAGATCAGGCGCGGGGACCATTCCCGCGTGCACAGGGAGCACTCGCCGGTGTAGACGTTCACCGTCACGTTGCCGGGACCACTTCCACGGTAGATGCTTCTGGCAGGTCGTTGTCCGCCTGAGCGAGCATCAGTCGGCCCACCCAAGAGCTCAGCAAGAACGTCCCTACCGCTGCGCTCGCGCCCACCCTGGCTCGTTCCTCGGTCCCTTGAAACGTGTCCTTCCCGATGAATCGGAGAGTCGCGGCCGGCACCGCCAGCGGGTTCCCCGCACTCGACCCCGACCACCCGATACTCACACAACGTAAGCTAGCCACACCCACCGACAGAACCACCCGCCCACCAAACCGACCCCACGACAACACCACAGACCCCAGACGCCTCCACCGACCATGATCACAAACCAACCGAACGAAAACCCCACCCCTCGCCGATAACGTTGCAGGTCACAAAGTGTCGGCCCCGCGCACGCGGGGATGGTTCTCTCCGACGTCAACCGGCACATCGGGCAGGTGCGTCGGCCCCGCGCACGCGGGGATGGTTCCGGGCGCGGCCGCCCACGGCCCTCGTATGCGTCGTCGGCCCCGCGCACGCGGGGATGGTTCCCAGGTCGGTGCCGCAGTCATCGACGTGCCCGCGTCGGCCCCGCGCACGCGGGGATGGTTCCTGCGTCTTCCCGGACGGCAGGGTCAGGAGCACGTCGGCCCCGCGCACGCGGGGATGGTTCCCAGGTCGGTGCCGCAGTCATCGACGTGCCCGCGTCGGCCCCGCGCACGCGGGGATGGTTCCTGCGTCTTCCCGGACGGCAGGGTCAGGAGCACGTCGGCCCCGCGCACGCGGGGATGGTTCCGCCGTCAGCTCCTCGGCCGTCGCGTACGACATGTCGGCCCCGCGCACGCGGGGATGGTTCGGGCTGCGGCGCCGAGCGCACGGCGGCCGGGACGTCGGCCCCGCGCACGCGGGGATGGTTCGCAGCGGGAGATCGCCGAAGCCGTCGTCGACCAGTCGGCCCCGCGCACGCGGGGATGGTTCCCGGTCACCCCGGCGGACGCCGTCGAGACCGCGGTCGGCCCCGCGCACGCGGGGATGGTTCCCCGGTCAGCACCGGGATCAGGACGCGCAGGTTGTCGGCCCCGCGCACGCGGGGATGGTTCGATGCGCGGGTCTCCTGTCGGGCGTTCCGGCCAGTCGGCCCCGCGCACGCGGGGATGGTTCCTGGTCGGTCTCGGGTGTGGTGGGGCGCTTGCGGTCGGCCCCGCGCACGCGGGGATGGTTCCGGCTGATGATCTTCATAGGAGGCTCCCGGGGTGTCGGCCCCGCGCACGCGGGGATGGTTCCCGCGCCCCTCATAGGCGCGCCCGGCGTGGTCGGTCGGCCCCGCGCACGCGGGGATGGTTCGGTGAGGTTCACCCAGCCGGTGTGAGAGCCGAGGTCGGCCCCGCGCACGCGGGGATGGTTCGGATGCCTACGGGGATAGCTACTGGGCTCCTGTGTCGGCCCCGCGCACGCGGGGATGGTTCCACCCGATCCGGGTCCCCCTCATGGGACACCACGTCGGCCCCGCGCACGCGGGGATGGTTCTGGCGGTCACGTTCTGGCCGACACCCCAATCCTGTCGACCCCGCGCACGCGGGGATGGTTCGCGCGATCCCAGGGCGACGGTGTTCTGCATGAAGTCGGCCCCGCGCACGCGGGGATGGTTCCGCCGTCCGGCCGAGGTGGTAGACCTCGAGTAGGTCGGCCCCGCGCACGCGGGGATGGTTCGTTCAACCGCGGCAACGTCCGCACGGCCGTGTCGTCGGCCCCGCGCACGCGGGGATGGTTCCAGGGCGGCTTCTACGCGGAGGTACGCGAAGCCGTCGGCCCCGCGCACGCGGGGATGCTTCTTCGGGGTCGGCGGGTTTCGCCGATGTGGCGGAGTCGGCCCCGCGCATGCGGGGATGGTTCGAACGAGTGTCAGCGAGCTGCCCGTGCCCTGCAGTCGCCCCCGCGCATGCGGGGATGGTTCCGCAGACCGAAGCCTGTTGATCATTGGTTGGTCGTCGGCCCTGCGCATGCGGGGATGGTTCGCTTGCGGAGCTTGCGGTCGACCGCGTTGCCCAGTCGGTCCCGCGTATGCGGGGATGGTTCCAGGTTCCCGTCGGTGCCGAGGGCGCGTTCGTTGTCGGCCCCGCGCACGTGGGGATGATTCACTCGTGGTCGTCAGACCTCTCCACGCGGCGAACTCGGCGCCGCGCACGTGGGGGATAGTTTGGCGGTCACCTGGCCCTGGCGCTCACCCCAGCGTCGGCCCCGCGCACGCGGGGATGGTTCGCGAGGCGGTCATGACCGAGATCCGTGGCCTCAGTCGGCCCCGCGCACGCGGGGATGGTTCGCTCGCACAAGCGCGTTCCTTTGGGCTCGGTCGTCGGCCCCGCGCACGCGGGGATGGTTCGCGCGATGGGGTATGGGAAGAGGGCGGCCGGTGGTCGGCCCCGCGCACGCGGGGATGGTTCGTCCTGGGCCCGGACCAGCACCTGTACATCACCGTCGGCCCCGCGCACGCGGGGATGGTTCTTGGTAGATCGAATAGACCACGGCTGCCGTGGTGTCGGCCCCGCGCACGCGGGGATGGTTCCGATCCCCGCACGCGCTCAGGGATAGCAGCCCAGCGAACGTCACGGACCCTTGTCGAGAATGCGGGCTGCAAGTGCCGGCCAGTCGTCCGCGTCCATGGTGTGGGTCACATCTCATGGCATTTTCGTGCTGGTCGTGTGCGGTGCGCCGAGATTGTCGCGCATTGGTTCGAGTGCATCCCTGGCGATCCCCGGTTCAGCCCCGGCGCCGCGCGCTGGGAGAACTGGTCCGCACCCAGTACTGTGCAGCCCGATTCCCGCCCCCGCCGTTCACCCCACCGCTGCGCGTGACGGGGCCGGGAGAGGCGTGGTTTCCCTACCGGCCGCCTGGAGCATGATCGGGTTGCCCGGCCGGTCGATCCAAAGCTCGCCGCCACCCCGAGTGACCGTGAGCCCGAAACGGTCCAGGCCAGGACGGCCGAAATGCTGCCACTGGAAGTAGGCCTCCACCGCCTCGTCCCACAGATCGCGGCGGCCGTGCTGATGCACCTCGAAGGCGTCGTCGAACTCGGCGTACGTCGCGACGGCCCAGCAGTCGGGGTCGGACCCGTCGAACAGCCACAACGCGTCGGCCGGACGGCGGGCCGTCACCCCCGGCGCCAGGTGCGTGATCACCAGATCCGCCGCAGGAGGCGCGTACGCGATCGTGCGCGGGTTGACCCGCGTCTGGCCGACTCGCGCACCGGCGGACGACCACGCGGCGGCGTGGCCGTCCACCGGTCGCTGCGACCGCAGATGCATGTAGCCGCTGGTCCCCGGGAACCGGCCCAGCCCGCTGCCGTCCGGCATCACGTCGACCTGGGCGATCAGCCCGTGCCCGAACCACTCCCCGTACGGCGTGACGATCCGGCCGCCGGGCCTGCACTGCTCTATCCACGCGTACGGAATCGACTGGACTGAGCACGTCGCGTGAACCCGATCGAACGGCGCGGCGTGCGCGTATCCGTCGGCGCCGTCCCCCACGATCACCGTCGGCGCGCCGCGCCCAGGAACCGCGGCCGCGAGGTTCTCCCCGGCCTGGGTTGCGAGCGCGGCGTCGACCTCGACCGAGACGACCTCGCCGGCCTTCCCGACAATCCGCGCGGTGAGCGCTGCCGTGTACCCGGTCCCGGTGCCGATCTCCAGCACCCGATGGCCCTCGTCCAAGTCGACGAATCCGAAGTTGTACAGCACTCCGGACAGAGCCGACAACGACGAACTGGCGGTGCCCTGCCCAGTCGTGTGGTCGGTTGCCCCGTCATCGGCCTGGATGATGATCGGCGTATCGAGGTAGACCGCCTCCCACCAT
Organism: Actinomadura syzygii; assembly: GCF_008085905.1. Lineage (GTDB taxonomy): Bacteria > Actinomycetota > Actinomycetes > Streptosporangiales > Streptosporangiaceae > Spirillospora > Spirillospora syzygii. The sequence continues at coordinate 195,222 of NZ_VSFF01000016.1, forward strand.
TCGTCTGGGCGGGCGGCCTTGTCGATCGCGTGCGCAGGATGCGCCTCATCGGCGAGCACCCACGCCCGATCCGGCACGAACTGGTGCCGGGGAACCGCCCGCAGCGCCCGCTTCCAGTCCTCGGCCGGCGGCGGCAGGTACCCCTTCGCCTCAACCCGGCCGATCAGCATGTCGAGCCGCTCGTCCCGATCGTTCGACGCGGTCACTTCCCACGCTTCCCGCCGCCGTCAGGCTGCTTATCCGGACTGGGCGGAGGCGGAGGCGGCGGATCAGGCGGCGGCGGCTTCTCGCGCTTCCCCAAGATGTCCTCCTCGTCGGTTCGGAACGCTTTCGAAGGTAGACGTGCCGCGCCCCGACCGCCAGTGACCTCAGCGGAACAGGAGGCGGACTCGGCCACGATCAGCCGGGTGGCTGCCTGGGTTCCCCACCGAACATGATCGCGCCTCCAACGCACACGCCGGACGGCCCTGGATCAGCGCTTCACCGCAGTTCCCTGTCAAGTTCACCTTTTCAACCGGGCTGCCGGGTGCGCTTTGGCGGAAATGGTGTGTTCTTGGAGCTCGCGAGGCCGAGAGTAACGCGCGATTGATTGCCAGCGCCGCGGGCGATGGCCGGGCCAGGAAGGGTGCGGGGCCCGCCAGGTCAGGCGGGCCCCGCATCTGCTCTAGGGGAGCAGCGCGTTGAGTCGGGTGAACAGTTGGGAGGCGCGGTTGATGGTGGTCTGGCTGATGGGCTGCTGGTCGAGGACGTCGTGTTGCTGGCGGAGCAGGACGGCGGCGGGCTTGAAGTGGTCTAGCTTGCCGCCGGCGATGTCGTGCTTACGGAAGTGGGCCTCGACCTGCCGGACGATGCGCGGGTCCTTGGTGTTGAGGTCGGTGGCGGCGATCGGGGTGTCGAGCTGCTTGGCGTAGGCGCGGTTGACCAGGTCGAGGTAGAAGTCTGGTTCGAAGAGGTCCTCGATGTCGGCGTCGGCGGTGCTGGTGAACTCGCTGATCTCGATGAGGCCGTTGGCGGCGAGCTGGTCGTTGTCGCGCAGGTGCTTGACGGCTCCGACGTCCTTGGTGCTGGAGTCGACGAGGACGGCGACGTGGACCTTGTTGGCGCCCAGCAGGGTGACGAAGGTCGACAGTTTCCCCGAGCCGCCGATCGGGGTCTTGACCCAGCGGGCGTCCATGCCTTCTAGGCCGTTGGCTTCGACTTGGTCGGACAGGATGTCGAGGTAGATCAGGTCGCTGGGGCCTTCCAGGAGCAGGGTGTGGTCGCCGACGAACAGGGTCTGGGTCATCTCGATGCCCATGGAGGTCAGTAGCGGGAAGACGGTGTCGCTGTCGGCCTTGAAGATTTCTGAGGAGATCTTGGTGCCGACCTTGTCGCGGTCGATTACGGTGCGGACGCGGTCCAGATGGTCGGGCGCGACCATGAACGGCGAGTGCGTGGTGTAGAGGACCTGGTGTTTGGGGGCCAAGCGGCTGTCGATCAGGCGGAGCAGGTCCTTTTGCGCGCGGCCGTGCAGGGACAGGCCCGGCTCGTCCAGCAGCAGGATCAGATCGTTGGTGGCCGCCTCTTCCAGGTCGGTGAAGTAGGCCAGGAAGGAGAAGAACCAGACGAAGCCGCGCGAGCGCTCGTCGAACGGAACCGAGGCGCGGTGGCGCTGGTTGTGGACCCGGATCTGCAGGATGGGGCCTTCGTTGAACGGCGGGCTGGCGCCCTGTTCGATGGGCAGGACGCTGAGCTTGACTTCGAGCTGGTCGTTCTGCGTCCAGTAGTCGAACACCTCGTCGGAGATGACGTTGCCGGAGTTCTCCAGTTCCCGGATCAGGTGTTCGTGCTGGTCGGTGTTGTGGAAGTCCTCCAGCTCGACGCCGGCCATGGCCAGCAGGCTCAGCAGCGCGTGCTCGCCGCGGGTGAGGTCCTCGGTGTCGCGCTTGCGGATCAGGGCGGGGATGGAGACCTTGCCGGGCATGGTGTCGTAGTCGTCGAAGTAGACGAATTTCGGCATCTTCGGCATGGCGTAGGTGTCGAGCAGGTGGCACCCGATCCGCTCGTCCCGCCAGCCGTGGATCCGCTCGGCGAGCCGCTGGGCGGACGACGGCGGCTCCTGCAGACCGTCCAGCGCTTCCAGAAGGCCGTTCACGGTCGTCGCGGCGTCGACGTCCTTGGCGGCTCCCATGGAGAGATCGAGCCGGGACCGCAGGTGCTCGACGATCTTCTTCTCGTCGTAGGAGTGCTCGAACGTCATGGACGACCTGCCGCGGTAGCCGATCGTGACGGTGAACTCCGGCGTGCGGAGGGCACCGGCACCGAGATCCTTCTCGATCTCGGCCATCTCCTCGTCGTCATAGCGGAACGTTGCGACCACCACGGGGATCATGCGGTCGCCGGGGAACTCCTTGCGCTTGCGGGTCAGGCGCGCCGGGAAGTCGATCACCTCGTCGAACCTGGCCGAGGACTCGACCGGGTTGAGACGATAAATGGCCTGCAACGCGGTGGTCTTGCCGGACTCGTTCTTGCCGACCAGGCAGGTGACGTCCGGTTCGACGTCCAGCCGGTCGGAGTCCTCGATCGACCGGTAGTAGGTGATGTGGGCGTTGACGAGCTGCATCCAGACCTCCTTGAGGATGGGGCCCGGCGCATGAGGTTGGGCTCGAACAGGTAACAGCCCGGTAGCCCGGTGTGGCTCGGCTGAATGCCTCGGGATATGGTCTGGGTGCGAATCAAAGACAGACCCCGGTGCTCGCGCTAACCCGCATGCGCCGGGGTCTTCGCGTTTAAAGGACGAGCTTACTCTTCCCGGCGGACACTTTCGGCCCCGTTTCCCGGCATCCCGATAAGGGGTCTCAAACTGGCCCGTATAGGTCGCGATCAGGCTGTCATTGATTGTGTTCGCGGACCGTTTTGGAGGGAGTCGGCCAATGGCGGGAGCCCCACGGCAGCGCGGCGGTCGTCGACCGTCTCGGGTTCCTCCAGCGGAGCCGGATCTGCTGGCAGCAAGCGATTGGGCGGTCTACGACGTGCGGCGCATCCACCACCCGCGCCGCGATGACCCCACCCGGCGCGACATGGTGTGGCGCAGCGTCACCTGCCTGGCGACCGGCACCCGCGCCCAGATGCTCGGCAAACTCGGTCGGCTCGCATCCGGGCACGGAGCCGAACTCGGCAACGACCGTTTCGACATCGCCCGCGCCGCGCTGCTCGAACCGGCCGGGGACCGGTATCAGCTGCCCGAACGGCGCCTTGTCGTCGCGCCGGACGGTGTCGTTGACAAGCAGCGCCCCGCCTTCACCGAGCGGTGGCACCGGCTGGTCGGCCATGACCCGGGACCGTGCGCCGCCTGAGAGTTTGCACTGAGTTTGGCGCGTGGGCAGCGATTTCGGCGCGACGGACCTCTGTCTTCCTGCCGACACCTTGAGTTGCGGGCGTTCGTGTAGAAGCTGACCAGGTTCGGCTGGGCTCTTACTGTAGGCCGTGCGAGAGGGCAGGATGGAGCGCGTGTTGGTGATGCGGTCGGCGAGCGCTGCTGATGGGCCCGCGGTGCGGGAGTTGATCGCTGCCCGGTGTGACTGGATGGAAGAGCGCGGGTTGCCGAGCTGGCGGCCGAGCATCGACGATCTGGTGTCCCAGTGCGACAACCCGTGCGGTGATGTGTGGGTTTTGGAGCTGGACGGGTCACGGGTCCTAGGGCGTACGACGCTGCAGGAGCAGGGCCCGCCGTGGGGGTGGACCGAGGCGGAGAAGACCGAGCCGGCGTTGTATATGACGACGTCGGTGACCGACCCGTGCTTCCGCGAGGTGAAGCCGGGGACGTTGATGGCGTGGTGGGCGGTGGATCAGGCCGCGCAGCGCGGCGCTTGCTGGGTGCGGCGCGATTGCCTGTTCCCTGAGCTGGCCAAGTACTACCAATCCCAGGGGTATGAGCTGGTGCGGGAGGTCGAGCGCGGGCGGCACCGGCTGTACATGATGGCCCGCGCTGCCGAGCGGCTGGAGTTGACCGAGAGGTTCGCCCGGGCTGCTACAGGAATGCGGTAGCGGCCAGGTGCAGGTCGATGACCTGGAGCAGCTTGGCGTGGAATTCCTCGTCGTAGGGCTGGTGCTCGATCTCGCTGATGGTGGACTTGAGGACGTCTGGGTCGACGAGACCGGCGTCGAACAACGGTGACCCATCGGCGAGGGCGTTCTCCAGGATCGGGATGCCGTAGGTCTTGAGGGAGTGTTCGACCAGCCAGACGAACGATTCGCGTTCGACAGGGTTGCACACGTCCTGGCTGAGGCCCAGGGAGGCGAGCTGGCGGCGTTGGAGGTTCTTGAACTCGCGCCAGTCCAGCGGAAGCTGCTCCCCGAGGTTGATCATGCCAGGGTGGGTGAAGGGGTGGATCGGCCAGATCCCGGCGCGCAGCAGCGGCGGCGCGGTGGTCTCCAGCGACAGCAGCGTGATCGCGTTCACCGCCGCGGGCGGGGCGATGCCGTCCTCGGAGAAGACCAGGGCGGAGCGTGCGAATGGGCCGAGCCAGGGCAGCTTGTCGGTGATGTGGTCGTTCGCGGTGGCCACCACGGCTGACTCGGTCGGCGACAACGCCACCATTTCGTCCCCGCCCAGCCCGGTGACCAGGGTCTGGGCACCATGGTCGGCGATGAGGCTTGCCAGGCGGGAGAACGGCAGGAATAGCGGCTCCTCGTAGGGGCTGATCAGCTCACCGCGGACGCGCGGGCAGTCGGGGTGCAGCGGCGCGGCTTTGGCGCAGTCGATCAGCAGGTCATGCTGGCCGAACGGCAAATGGTCCCGGATCTGGGTGCGGCGCCGGGCCTGCTGCTCGCGGCCGGTGCCGATGACCAGCAGAGCCGCGGTGGTGAGCTGGCTGGGCCAGCGCTGAGCGGCGTGGGTGGCGATGACGCCGGAGTCGAACCCGCCGGTCAGGTGGAACACCGTGATGGCGGGTTCCAGTGGACGCAGGTCTAGGGCGAGGTCGATGCTCTCGGTGAGCGCAGCCAGTACGTCGCCATCGGGGGCCAGTTCGCGAGGTGCGGAGTGCAGTGCGGGCTCGGGGTAGTGCAGGTGCAGCGCTCCGCCGAAGATCGCGGTGGCCCGCTCAGTGAGCCGCGTGATGCCGGAGAACAGCGTTTCGCAGCCGTAGCGAGGCCGGTAGATCAGCAGGCGGGCCGCCTCCCGCGGATTGATCCCGGTCGCATAGGACTTCAGGCTGGCCATGTCCCAGGACCCGTGCAGGGTGCCGCCCTGATGGGCGAGGTACAAGGGTGTGGTCCGCGCCGCTCCGGCGGTGATCCGCACGGGCCGGTCGGATTCGGTCTCGATCATGACGATGTCGGCGGGCCAGCGTTCGGCGGCTTCCACCGCCTGGTCGTAGGCGGCCGGGGTGAGGGTGCGGAGTTCTGGCGTTGCCGAGGCCCGGCTTGCGAGGCGTTCCCGCACGATCAGCAGGGTCCGTGTCTGATCGGTGACGGCGAGTTGCTCGACCATCGGGTGACTGTAGGGCGTGACACTGCTGGTCTCCTCGGCTGTGACGTAGCTGGCACCAGTCCACGACCAGGTCGCCGAGGCGTAGGGGGTCAGGCGAAGGGTCAGCACGAAGTGCTCCTCCGAGAGGGGCGAATGGGATGGGCGTGATCCGGGCCCCGCAGGGGTGCCGGGCCCGGACCGAGCGGCGGGCCTGAAGTTGAGCTTCAGGTGTTGGTCAGGTGACCGGGGTGTCGTAGGTCTGGGCGCCGTCGGAGGACCCCGAACGCTTCTTGGTCTCGTGCGCCTCAGCGGGGGTCTGGACCGTCAGGACGAGTCGGCCGGTGAACAGTCCGCCGCTGGTTGGCGTCGCAGCCGCGGCGGGCGGCTGTAGATCGGCCAGGGCGGGATCGAGCGTGGCTGTGCTCATGAGCGCCTCCCAGGTGATGTGGGTTGTTGCCTGAACCATCACCCGGCGCGCAACAGGGTTCCAGCGCGCAGGTTGTCGTGCCGTTGTCGACACCTTGTCGATCGGTTGTCGACGCCAGCGATGTCCGCCCTACTCAGCAGGCTGACCGATCCGTTCGGATCAGGTGAGGAGGGCGAGCAGCGCCTGGTGGTAGGCGGCCTGGATCTGGGGGATCGTGTCCAGGCGGATGCGCTCGTCAGTGCCGTGCAGGGCGAGATAGTCGACACCGAACCCGGCGGTTGCCGGGATACCCAACCCGGCCAGGTAGTTCCCAATATTGGACGGACCGGCGACCTTCGCAGTGGGTGCGAGCCCGACGGCGCGAGCGGCATCCAGCAATGCGGTGCGCAGAGGCGATGACGCTGGAAGGGCGTACTGCGGCCAGCGGGTGCTGATCTCGATCCGCGTCGCCGGGGTACCTGGCCAGGACCGGTCGACGGTGCTGGTCTGCGCCTGGAGCAGCCCGGCTGCCATCTGGTCGGGGAAGCTGGGGGTGAGCCGCAGGTCGACGTTCAAGACGCACAGGTCAGCGACGGCGGAGAAGCCTTCACCTCCGTTGATCGCGGTGACCGTCACCTTTCCGGGCAGCGGGAAGTCGCCCCCACCCGTTGCCGGTAGTTGTGCGGCGTGCAGAGCGGTGACCAGATCGGCGGCCTTGGCGATCGCGCTGGGCACGGTCTTGCTTCCGCCGGAGTGCCCAGCGATGCCACGGACATGAACGTGGGCGCGCAAGACACCGCGGCCGCCGACAATGACGTGCTCGGCCCCCGGATAGCCGATCATCACTCCCTCAACGTGGGCGGGTGCGTCGGGGCCGTCGAAGTAGGACTTCGCACCGCCGAATCCGCCGGAGTGCTCATCCACGTCGAACAGCAGCACCAGCGACCCGGCGAAGCCACCAGCGACATGGAGCCGGGCGGCCAGGTGTGCGAAGGTCGCCGCACCCACTTTGGAGTCCGCGCTCCCCCTGCCATGCATCCACCCGTCGGTGATCTCCGCGGAGGTGGGCGGAAAGGTCCAGGCAGTTTCGTCTCCGAACGGAGCGGTGTCCAGGCACGCATCCAGCACGTATCGGGGGCCGGGACGGTCGCCGACGATCTCGCTGACCAGGGCGACCGGGGTCTGCTCCGGTCCGTTCAGCCGCCGATAGGGCAGGTCGTGGTCGGCCAACCAGGATTCCATCGCGGCCAAGACCGGCTCGTAGGGGTCGATGCCGCCACGGCTCGAGATGCGTATCAGGTCGCGGGTGAGGGCGATGACACTGTCGTAGTCGTCCAGGGCGAGTTTGAGGGCTTCGGTGAACTCGGTGCCGGTCACGCCGGTGCGCCTCCTTTCCGTAGGACGTCCAAGACCTCGACGTCCTGGGCCGTCTCCACTTTCCGGGCCGCGGCGTAGGCTTGCCGGCCGTGGTCCAGCAGCCGTGCGGCCTCCAGCGCGCCCAGCGCTATTCCGGAGTCGAACGCCTCGTGGGAGGTGAGCGATGGTATCGGCACGACCGCCTGCCGTTCGCTGGCGCAGAAGAACCGTTCCGGCGCTGCCACGTCGTCGATCAGCCCGACATGCAGCGTCTTCACCCCGAGACTACGGTCTGCCGGGTCCCGAAGCCGCAACAGCCTCAGCAGATGCTCGTGGAGTACCTGGTGGTGCGGCAGACCGAACAGCACCCGGTAGTGGATCAGCGCGGGCCGCTCCGTGAGGGCCATCTCGATGGCTGCCAGGTAGTCGGCGTCCCGGGACCTGGACCCCATCACCACCAGACATTCCCGGGCGCCCTGCACGGTGGCCAGGAGAGCCTGCTGAAGGGAGGGGAATCCAGCCAGGAGCTTTAGCGTCGACCGTTGGGTGAGCTTGTGGTCCTGGTGCGCGAAGAGAGCGTCGGGCGGCAGCTCATAGATCGCGCACAAGGTCGCCCGGTGGCCGATGCTCGTGGTGTGCCGGCCGAGCTCCCACCCCGACACCATGCTCGGCGTGACGCCGGAATGGCCGCCTGGGGTGCGCAGGTCGATCTCCTCGACCACCTCCTCCAGCGTCCAGTTCCGGGCCCGCCGAGCCCGGCGCAGCGGTGACGGTTCCTCATCTGCCGCCCGTGATCCGCGGCGTGCCATTACCGATCACCTCGCTGCTCAAGGGGTCATGGGCACCGCTTCGATGATGTCGTGTGCTTGGCCGATCTGGCGATGGGATGCGCGAGCGACGGGACGGCCTGTGGGGCTGTGGTCGGAAAACGGTTCAGGCTGGGGGCGTGTAGTCCTTGTGCGGCACAGCGACCGCCCACGCCGCTTCGAAAGCCTCCCGGCACTGCGCTACTAACGCCGGGACGTCGTCCCACTGCTGCCCGGCCGGGGCGTCTTCGCCACCGTGCAGGTTGAACATGACGAACGCGCCGTCGATGACGAACATGTCGTTGCCCGGCAGGAACAGACTGGACGCCAGGCGGCGGGGCAGCCAGCGGATGTCCTCCCCGGCCTCGACCAGCTGGGAGGAGAACTCATAGGCCCCGCGCATGTACTCCGAAACCGGTTCGGAGATCGCCTTGATCCGGCGCATCTCGACCCCCGCGGCAGCCCGCGCTGCGGTCGCTTCCACAGCCTTCGCCCGCACCACGTTCGCAGCCTCCGGATCAGCGGCACGCCGGCTGATGTCGATGCCGTACCGATCCCGTAGCTCAAGCTTCCACCTGCTCGCGGTCGCGCCCGCGACGAGCTCGTTGCGCCGCTCAGCCGAGATCGACTCCATACCTCTCCTTCGCGTCGGCGCGCACGAACATATCCACAAGATCGCCGCCTACCTCCACTGGCGTTGGTGAGCAGTCCGATGATGAAGTCGGAGAACAATCCGACGACGTCGACCAGGTTACGTCGCAGTAGCAGCTCACGCCCGATAAGAAGACCCGCCGTACCCCGGCAAGGTTCGCTGCCGCCGACTCCAGTTCCTGAAGGGACGGATCGGGCAGTTGGAGGGTCTCGCTACAGAAGTTGCAGTCGGAGTCGCAGCGCTTGGTGACCTGCACAATTACCGACAGAGGCGCCATGACCTCCTCGGCGATCCGGCCGATGTCGGCGTCGGGATCCGAGACGAAATGGTGGCCGTCAGTAAAGCGAACCGGTCCGGTGCCCTGTGGTCGAGGGGGGAACTGTGGTAGTCCGAGCATGGTCACACCGAAGCCTTCCTCTGTTAGGGCGCATGGCGCCCGAGTGATCGGGTGGCGCACCGCGGCCGGTCCCGGCTTGGTGCTCAGTTGCGGTCGCCGCAACCTCGGCCAGCCTGCCGCGACTGGATGGTCATCCGGTTCAGGTTGGTACCGTCATGCCGGTGACGCGCGAGAGCCACAGCGAACGGACCAAATGGGTCGTGCACGGCGAACGTCTCGTGGACGAGAACCCCCACATTCGGGTCTCGATCGCCAACGTTGAACTGCCCAATGGGGTGGTGTTCGACCAGTACGTCTTCCGAGTCCCTCGGTGCGTCATGACGGCCGTGCTCGACGAGGCCGGCGAGAACATCCTGCTGATCTGGCGACACCGGTTCATCGTCGACCAGTGGGACTGGGAAGTGCCGGGCGGATACGCCGAGCCGGGCGAGGACCCGGCTGTTGCTGCTGTGCGCGAGGCCGAGGAAGAGACCGGATGGCGGCCGAAGAACCTGCAGTTCCTGCTCTCGTTCCAGCCGATGATCGGGTCTGCGGACGCTCCCCAGGATCTGTATCTGGCGCACGGTGCAGATCTGGTCGGCCAGCCCCACGTCGATGAGGCCGAGGAGGTCCGCTGGATGCCGTTGGCGGAAGCTCATCAGAGGATCCAGCGCGGCGAGATCATTGGCGCAGCAACCGTCATGGCCGTTCTCCACGCACTCACAGCGCAGGTAGTCGCTCCTCCGCATAGTCCATGAGGTCCAACGGTCCGCTATGTCCTTCTACTCAACGGGAGCGGGAGGATCAGCGCGTGAAAGGTGGGCGCGTTCTCCCATCGGGGCTGCAGGCGGCCGATCTGTCGCCAGCCCCACGCCTTGTACGCGCGGTAGGCCCTCTCGTTATCAGGCTCGACCAGAAGGGTGGCACGGGTCTCCGGGCGAGGCCCCAACAGCTCGTCGTGGAGCCGGTGTGCGACACCTTGGCCGGTCCAGTTCGCCCGCACCATGATCTCGCTGAGGGCGAAGGTCCGGGATCCGGTCTCCCGGGTGAAACCCGGCTCGGGCTCCTCCTCAACCAGTCCGTCCCACCATGCGGCATCGGGACCCAGCGGCCAGCCCCACGCCTGCCCGATCGCCTCACCGTCCTGATTGTAGGCGACAACCAACTCGAATCCCCGGTCCGATTTGGTGTAGGCGTCGAATCGACGCATGAACTGCTCGACGGAGTCGAACTCGTGTCCGGACGCGATGGTGGTTGCGTAGGCGTCGATGTAGATGGATTCGACCATGTCGCGGAGAGCGCGTGCCTGCCGCGCGTCAAACCGTTGGAAGCTCAACTCATACCCACTCATCATGAAAAGCACGATATTCCCGGCTCATGGCGACGGCCACCGTGGCGAATCGGTCGGCGAACTCCTCGTCACCGAGATCACGGAGTGGTCGCAGGATGTTGAGGGCCCGAACAGAACCCACCGATTCCTCCAGCGTGGTCAACGCCGACCTGCCGTTCTTGAAGGCTCCGCGGCGATCTCCTTGTTTCAGTTGGGCGTTCGCCAGTTGCGCCTGATAGAAGGTCCGATTCCGTTGTGGCAGCATCGGTTCCTGAAGGGTGGCCTGATAAAGGCTCGCGGCGCGAACGAAGTCTCCGGTGTCGACCGCCATCTGCGCCTCATGCCCCCGTACCTCAGCATGAGTGACAAACCCAAACCATGGCCGGTCGTCAGGGTGGGGCCCGCGGTCAAGGTCCCGGTAGGCGGTTCGCAACGCGGTCCGAGCGGTGTGTTCCTCATTCTGCAGTCCCGCTGCGGTCGCGCGCCGCATATTGATCAAGGCGCGTAGCTTCGGGGACATCTCATACCGGGCGGCCTCTTCTGCGCGGTCCAAGAATCGCAGGGCTTCGCGGGCGGGTCCCCGGCGGCCGCTCAATCGGGCCAGCGATGTCGACTGCAACGCCATGATGGCGTAGACATGCGCCCTCAGGCTTCCGTCCTCGGTGCCGTCAGCCAACTCACGCGCGTCCTGTATCAAGCGTCGCGCGGTCGCCAGGTCGCCGGCGTCGAAGGCGATAAAGCTGGCGCACACCCCCAGGTTCGCGCAGACCCCGAGAAGATCAGGGGCCAGGCGGTTTGGGTACTCAGCCTCGCCGATCAGATTCTTGGTCTGCTGGAACAGTAATGTGGCCTGCCGCAGCAGTGAGGCTCCACCGATGGCCCAGTCGCGGGCATAGAGTTCCTCGGTACACGCTTGGAGGTAGTGCAGGTGGGCGTACCCCACACGGTCGACAGGCGCAACAGCCGCAGGGAATAGGGCACCGGCCGTCAGCGCGAGGGCGGTGCCGTGGAACGTGCGACGGTCCACATCTTCCTCATCACAATGTCCAGAGGGCGAGATCTCCACTGTCGCATCCGGGATACCCAGGATCACCGGCAAGAGCGCCTCGCGCGGCATCGCAACCGCATCTGCCCAGGCCAGGAGCCCGCGGATGTCGAACAGCGTGCCGCGTGCCCCGGTCTCGACGCGATGGACCATCTGTTTGTTCCAACCAGGCACGAGGGCACCCATCTGCTCCTGAGTGAGGCCGGCGGCCTCGCGGACGAGTCGTACCGCTTCGCCCAGTTCGTGGTCGACCAACGCCTGACGCAGCCTCGGAGAATCCCAGAGCCATGTCGGGGCCTGACCGCGAAACGTCGGCGCCATGGAGGAACAAGACAGACATAGCGCCTCGCGGTTGTACCGGCTGAGCCGGGTGGCCTTACACCTCGGGCACAGAGGCCGCTTGTGGGACATCCCGCTTCTCCGGCCACTCGTTGTCGGCAGAGATTTCTCATTGTTTCCATCACAGTAAGGCAGCGCCCCGGACGGTGCCGCCAGCCTGGTTTCCAATTTGGCAACAAGCAATCGCTTGGCCAGTCGTCGATCGGGCGGTTTGCGGCGTCGTTCCCGCAGGCTTGGCTAACAGTCCTCAACTCCGGAGGAGGAGGTGGCTGTGAACGGCACCCAACACGAGGACGTCATGATCCTCACCGCGCTGGCGCGCCAACTCGGCCAGACCCGGCTCCGAACTCAGCTCATCGTCAGCGCCGACCCCATCACACTGCACGTGGCCAACGGCGACTACCTAAACCATGCAGGACAAGAACTGCTGGCCAGCGATCTTCACATCCTCCGGGGCGGAGTTGTGGAACTCTTGCGCTGGTCTGCCGGTGACATCCTCGGCCCGGCCGACGATCTGGATGCCGCCTTCGCCAAGGTCTGCGAATCCCTGCTCATCGATGACGACGCCCTCGCCACCGACACCAGTCCTCGGGGGGCGGGAGGGCGCGTTCTCCGTCCAGCGCCCCCCGCCACCCTCTCCCTGCCCCAGACCGTGAGCGCTGGGGCTGACCGCACGGCCCGGGGGCCCTCTACGGGCTGGGGGGTTCCGGGCCGTGCGGTCTCACGAGCACGGCGGCGGGCCGCGCCCCACACCGCCAGGCCCGCCGCCGTTTCCAGTGTCGGGGCGGTGCAGTCATGAGCGCCGCGCCGGACCTGTCGTTCAAGCGGCCGAGCCCAGCTCGGGTCTACAGCTATCTTCTCGGCGGGAAGTCGTGGTTCGAGGTGGATCGGGTCGCCGGGGAACGGGTGAAGCAGCTTCTCCCGGACGCCGTGGAGGTCGCACGGGAGAACTTTCTTTTCGCCGGGCGCGCTGCGGCGTGGGCGGTCGGAGCCTACGGCGTCGGGCAGGTGTTGGAGATCGGTCCGGGGATCGTCGATGACGTCCCGCTGCCCAGTGTGGAGGATCAGGTCCGCCGGGTGCGCCCGGACGCCGTGGTGGTCGGGGCCGATAACGACTCGGTGGTTCTCGCGCACTCTCGCACGCGGCCCGGCTACGGCGTGCTGGAGGGCGACGTCACCGACCTTGACGGCATTTTCGGCAACCCGGCCCTGCGCAGGGTGCTGGACGTGGATGCTCCGACGGTCGTGGTGCTGGCGGCGGTGGCGCATTTCGTGCCCGATGACTTGGTCGGCGGGGTGCTGCGGGGCCTGTGGGAGCGGGTGGCGCCGGGCAGCGCGCTGGTGATGTCGCACGCGATGGCGGTGGCGAGCCAGGCGCGTCGGGTTTCCGGGGTGGAGCAGGTCTATCAGGGCGCTACCAGCCCGATCCGCCTGCGCACTGAGTCGGAGATCCGCGGGCTGGTCGCCGACTGGGAGGTGGTCGATCCGCCCGGCCTGTGCGATGTGGCCAGGTGGGGGCTGCCACGCCCGCACGACGGCCTGGTGGGTGAGTACGCCCGGGTCGTCGGTCTGGTCGCCCGCCGCCCCGATGGCCGCAGCGTCGATGACCGCGACCTTCGGGCTGGGGCGGTGACGGCGCGGTGACCATCTCGACAGTGCACGGGTGGACCGGCGGCGTGGCCGCCGGTGGCTGGCAGGCCGGCGAAGACCCGCTGGAGGAGAACCCCTGGCCGTGGGTGTGGAACTACCTCCTCGGCGGTGGCGACTATTTCGAGAGCCACCGGGTGTTCGCTGAGGCGCTGCGTAAGGCGGTCGCGTGGGACGGCGAACTGGCGCGGGCTCGCCTGCTGGCACGTCGCCGCCTGGTCGAGCAGTCGGCCGACCGCCACGGTGTTGATCAGTTCGTTGTGATGTGCGCGGACTTCCCGCGGCCTGAGCTGCGTCATGGCCCACAGCGTCCGAGGGTGGTCGACGAGGCGCTGGAGGAGGTTCAGGTGATCGCCGAGCAGGCGATCCCGAAGGCCAAGACCGTGTACGTCTCGCCCGACCCGGTGGTCGCGGCCCACGCCCGGGCGCTGTTTCGCACCGAGTCCGGCCCCACCTGCCCATGTATCCAGGCGGCCCCGGACGACCCTGTCGCGATCTTGGACGGGGTGTCGCGCGAGTTGGATCTGTCCCGCCCGGTCGCCGTGGTGATGATCGACGCCTGGGAACTGCTGGACGCCCCGGCGGCCCAGGCCATGGTCGCGGCGTTCAGCACCGTGCTGGCGCCGGGCAGCCACCTGGGCGTCGTGCACCTGACCGGCACTCCCGATGCGGCGGTGGCCCTCAAGGGGGTCTGCGCCGCGCACCAGGTGCCCACGCCGCACCTGCGCGGCCCTGCGGACGTCGCCGCGCTGCTGGGCGACGGCGAGTTGACCGGCGTGCACGAGCGCGTTTTCCGCCGTCCGATCGACACCGCGGTGTGGTCGGCCACCATGCCGATCGGAGGCGGCGCATGACCCGCAATCCCGCTAATCGCGATAACGCCGGAATTGACGACACGGTTCCGCATTCGGCACGGATTTGGAATTACTGGCTCGGCGGAAAAGACAATTATCCGGTCGACCGCGAGGCCGGCGACCGCTACTTCCGTGATTATCCGCATATTGTGGACCTCGCTAAGGCGCAGCGGCTTTTCTTGCAACGTGCCGTCCGTCATCTGGCCGCCGGGCGGGGCATCGGCCAGTTCCTGGATTTGGGGACCGGGCTGCCCGCGGTGGACAACACCCACGAGGTCGCCCAGCGCGCCGCCCCAGGCGCCCGGACCGTGTACGTCGACAACGATCCGCTGGTGCTCGTCCACGCCCGTTCGCTGCTGACCTCTGCTCCCGAGGACCTCACCGACTACATCGAGGCCGACGCCCGCGACCCGGACCTCATCGTGCGGCGGGCGGCCCGCACGCTGGATTTCCAGCGTCCGGTCGCGGTGATGATGCTGGGCATCCTGGGCCACATCCCCGAATCCGGTGATGCGCGGGGCCTGGTCGACTGGTGGGCCCACTACCTACCGGACGGCTCGTATATCGCGATCTGCGACGGCGTCGAATTGACGTGCGGGCGCGGCGCCGCGCAGAAGACCTATAACACCTCCGGCGCCGCCCCATACGTGCTGCGCGAGCCCGCGCAGATCGCGGAATTGTTCACCTTCACCGGGCTGGAGCTGGTGGACCCGGGTCCGGCGGGGCCCGGCCTGGTCGCGCCGAACCATTGGCGTCCCGAGCACCCGGACGTGGACTGCTGGGGCGAGGCGGTCGAAGCCCGCGCCGGGGTGGGGAGGGTGCATGCGCCCCGATGACACCGGGATCGGGCCCGTCGCCGCGGGCCTGGTCGAGCGCGGGCCGTCACCCACCAGCGGCGCCCGCCTGTGGTGCGTTGTCGCCCACATCCCGGTCCGGGAGGTGGCGCGGTGAGGGGGCGATCGCTGATCGCGGGCTGGCCGGAGATCCGGTGCGTCGCGGTGGACCACCAAGTGCTGGTGACCAGTACGACCAACTGGACGCGCCTGGAGCGTGTGGTGCCCAGCGGCTATGAGGGGTTCCTGACACTCAACCTCGGTGTCGTCGCGCGACTGCTGGACACCGCCTTGATCACCGATCCAGCGGTCCTGCCGGTGCTGGCCCAGCTGCGGGAGGCGGGACTGGAGGTGGTGGTGGTGCCCTCCGGCGACAGCGCGGACCCGGCGCGTACGGTCCCCGTCCAGACGATCACCGCAGCCGCCGGGCGGCCCACCGAGCAGGTCTGCTACGTAGGCCCGGAGGGCCTGGTCGATGTCGGCCCGGCGATGGCGGCGAGAATGCGGGTGGTGGTGGTCGCGCCGCCCGAGCACGACCCACAGGTATCGGTCGGGCAGCAAAGTCAGCGGCCTGCGACCGGCTCGGAAGTTCCTGCCGGTGCGCGCTTGATCACGGATCTGCTGGAGCTTCCCGCTCTTCTCACCGGCTCGCCGGGGAGGGCGAGATGAGCGATGTCCTGGCGCGCGGCGCTTTCACATCGCCCAGTGTCACGCCCAGATCCAACTCTGGCTCCGCCGATCGGGCACCGGTTCTGACCGCGC
Organism: Actinomadura syzygii; assembly: GCF_008085905.1. GTDB lineage: Bacteria > Actinomycetota > Actinomycetes > Streptosporangiales > Streptosporangiaceae > Spirillospora > Spirillospora syzygii. The sequence goes on from NZ_VSFF01000016.1 coordinate 211,080, forward strand.
CCTTCAGCACCGTGAACGGACAGCTGCAGTGTCGGGGGCGGGACGCTTCAGCGGGCGCGGTCGTGATCGGCGGCCGGAGCCACCGCGGTCCGGTGAGGCGGCCCCTTGCGAGCTACGGAGCGATGTCATGACGCCTTCCCAGTGGCCTACCGTCCTCGACGCGCCGGACGGTCGACCGGCCAGCGACCACGCGGGCGCGTTGATCGACCGGCTTACCTGCCACGGTCTGCGGGCCATCACCCTGCGGTGGCAGGACGGCGTGGCGCGTGGCGCGCTCGCGGTCCGGGCGTGGCGTACCGATGTCGCCGAGGGGCGCGCCGTGGTGTTGCTGCCCACCCGCGGCGGGTTGCAGTGGCATTGGGAACGGCCGCTGGTGGGGTACAGCGATCGTTCGTACCGGTGGTATCAGCCGTTCGCAGCAGCCGGTGACGACGAGCGTGCGGCTGCGGCGGTCGCCGCCAGGCTGGCACGCCAGGCGCACGTCCCGCACGCACCGCACCAACCCGTGGAGTCGGCTTGGTGGCCGGGTCCGGGCGCCGGGTTCGGACCAGGCAGTGAGGTGACCGAGCAGCAGTTGCTCGACAGCATCGCCCGGCCACAGCACACGCTGGTGTGGCGAATGCTGGAGGCGCTGACCGAGACGTTGCGAACAGTGGAAGACCCGGTGCTGCTGCACCGGTTGTTCGGGATCGACCATCTGGTGATGCGGGCACTGCGGGGATTGGAACGGCTGGCGGTGCTGAGCGGCGCGACAGCGCGGCAACTGCCCGAGCCGCTGCCGCTGTCGCTGGCTCTGCGGCAGGCGACGGCCGGGGTGGGAGATTACCGGCGGGTGCGTGTCCCCCCGACGCAGATCGAGGTGAACCTGGTCCCGGAGGCTGCGGCGGAGATCATGGTGCTGCTGGCCGAGTTGCTGGAGAACGCGACACGCTGGTCGCCGCCGGACACCGATGTGCTGCTGACCGCGACGCGCACCGCGTCCGGGGTGCGGATCGAGGTCGCCGACCGTGGACTACCGATCGCGCCGGACAAACGGGCGGCGCTGGAACAGATGCTGGCTGCCCCGGAGGCCGTGCGCGTCAGCGAGCAGATCGTGACCGGCCCGATCGGGCTGCTGGTGGTGGCGTTTCTGGCCAAGCGCCACCAGGTGCGGGTCGAGTTGCACCCGCACGATGGCGGCACCCGCGCGGTGGTCGACCTGCCCGCGGTTCTACTGCGGGAGCCGCCGCCCGCACTCACCACCGCCCCGGCTCCGACTGTGACCGCGATCGCACCCGGACCCATGGCGGGACCTACTGGCATGCGAGCACCACGACCGGGCTCCCCACCGCCCGACTGGCCGCAGCGCCCCGACCCCACCAGCGATCAGGCGGCCGCCCCGCCGACCGGCCCGGGGGACGGCGCCCCGGCAGGTGAACCACTCCCGCTCCCCCGGCGCCCGACAGACCGCGCACCGGCACCGGCACCATCGAGGGTGCCGGGCGCCGCGACCGAAGCCGGTCCGCGTGCCGGTCCCCACCTCACCTCGGACGTCGATCCGGACGTCGATCCGGACGTCGATCCGGACGTCGATCCGGCAGTCGAGTTCCTTCAGGGCGTTCACGACCATGCCCGCGGCTGCAGTTCCGACCGGCCCGCAGGCGGCTCTCCCGGCGAGCGGCCCGTGGAGTGACCCTCCCCTCTTTGTCATCCCGATCCGCTGGTCGTGCGGCTGTGCACACCGGCGTCTGCTCCAGGAGGTAACACCGATGAGCTTCCCCCCGCTCGCCGAGCCCACCGGGCCAGGTGCTGCGCTGCTTCCTCCCTCCGACACGACGGGCGAGGTGGGGTGGCTGCTGGAGAGCTTCCTGTCCCGGGCGCCGCGCACCCTGGCCGCGGTCCTGGCGTCACCGGACGGGTTGCCGATGTCCTCGGCGCGCCTGCCCAAGGACGAGACGGCCAGCCTCGCGGCTGCGGCGGCCTCGCTGCACTCCACTGCCCGGACCGCCGGGAACATCAGCGCCCCGCCCGGCGGCCGGATCCGGCACATCATCGTCGATCTCGACCAGAAGGTCCTGTTCATCAAAAGCACCCACCACGGCCAGGGCCCCGGCCGCGACACCGGCCAGAATGCCGGGCTGAGCGCCGTGGGGGCCCTGCTGGTGGTGCTGGCCGACAAGACCGCCGACGCCCGCCTGCTCAGTGGAGAGATGTCGGCGCTCATCGCCAGCGTCGCCGAGCACCTGGGCACCACCGCCCGCACCGCGCCCCTCGATGCGGGAGTCGATTCGGGGGGCGATGCGGGTTCCGGAGTGGGGCTCGGCACTGCCCGTACCGACGCTGGGACCGGCGATGAGCGGTGAGCCGGGCGCGGTGTGGATCACCCAGCGAGACCCGGAGGTGCTGCGGCCCTACATGCTCACCATGGGCGGCACCCGGCCCCGGCACCCGATGCGCTACGACACCGTGCTGAACGCCACCGGCAGGCGGTCCGGCGCGCTGCAGCCCGAGGCCGCCACGACCCTCGACCTGTGCCGGCAGCGGGCCCGGACCGTGGTCGAGGTCGCGGGGCTGCTTCGCCTCCCGGTCCTGGTCACCAAGATCATCGCCTCGGGGCTGATCGACCAGGGTGTCCTGGCCGACCCCGCCGAACGGCCGCCGACCGACCCGCACAGCCCACACAATCTGCGGCACCTGCTGGACGGCCTCCAAGCACTGGAGGTCTCATGAGCGCGCCCCCCGGCGCCTCCCCGCGCGAACTCTCGCCCCTGCCCAGGTCCGCGGTGGAGATTCCCGCACCGGACGTGCAGTTCAAGATCGTGATCGGCGGCGGGTTCGGCGCGGGCAAGACCACGCTGGTCAGGTGTCTGAGCGAGATCGCGCCGCTGAGCACCGAGGAGATCCTCACCGCCGAAGGGGAGCAGATCGACTCCCTGGACGGGATCGACCGCAAGACGACCACGACGGTGGCGATGGACTTCGGGATCCGCACCCTCACCGTCCCGGTGCGCTCGGCGCTGCACCTGTTCGGGCTGCCTGGCCAGGACCGGTTCCGGTTGCTGTGGGACGACCTGGCGCTCGGTGCGGTCGGCGCGGTAGTGCTGACCGACACGCGGCGACTGCCCGACTGCTTCCCTTGCATCGACTACTTCGAAGACCGCGGCACGCCGTTCGTGGTCGCGGTCAACCAGTTCGACGGCGCCCACCGGCATTCGGTCCAGGCCGTCCGCCAGGCCCTGGAACTGCCGACGCGGGTGCCGGTGCAGACCTGCGACGCCCGCGACTTCCGCTCGGCCCTCGGCGTGCTGAGGGCGCTTGTCCTGCACGCCTTGCAAGAGCTCACAACTCCCCTCCCGGCCGGGCGATCGGCCGCCGGTCCCGACCAGCCGACCGGAATGCTGCCATGACCTACGACCCTTCGCTACGGCTGCACGCACCGGTCCGCGCAGAGCACAACGCCAAGGCGGGGCAGCGGGCCAAGGTGGTGGCCCGGCTCGGCGTCGGCGGCCTGGGCCAGGACGCCGAGTTCGACGCGTTCGCCGCGCAGACCGCCGCCGCGTTCGCCGCCGAACTCGGCCCGGTCGCCCAGGGCCTGTACGCGATGGCCAACCTCGTCACCGACCGGCAGGTGTTCATCGGGCTGCACAGCCCGCACGGGCAGCGGCCAGCGCCCCGCACCATGCGCCTTGACCAGGGATGGTGCCCCGACGTGGTGGATCGGGGACTGGCGCTGGTCCTGCCGGACGTCCTCGCCTGGCGAGGGTTTTCCGGCAACCCCGCGGTCGAATCCGAAATCGGCATTCGCGCCTACGCCGGCGCCCCCGTCGCCGAGCAGTCCACCGGCACCGTGTTCGGCACGGTGTGCGTCATCGGCCCCCGCGAACTACCCGACGCGACCGCAACGGTGTCCCATGCGCTCATCAAGGCCCGTGCCGCACAGCTTGCGGCCTTGATCGAAGAACGCACCGGCCACGCCATCACCGGCGCCCCTGCCCCGCCTCCCGGCTGGCCCGCTTCCCGCGCGCCCGGCGCTGCCGAGAAGGGCCAGGAACTCGATCCGGCGTCGGGCTAGCCGCCTCCGCACAGGTGGCGATGGCCTCTGCCGGACCGACCTTCGACGGAACAGCCCCAGCACGAGGAGAGGGGAATCGTGTTCGAGACCGACGATCATCGGGACCTGCGCCGGCAGGCCCGCGACTTCGCCCACGCCGAGATCGCCCCGCACGCCGCCCGCCTGGACGCCCACCCGGGACGGGTCGAGACCGAGATCGTCAAGGCGATGGCCCGCCCCGGCTGGCTCACCGCCGCCGTCCCCGCCGCGCGGGGCGGGGCGGGTCTTGGGCACGTCGCCAAACTGGTCTTGCTGGAGGAGATCTCCCAGGCCAGTCCCGCGATGGGCGCGGCGCTGCAGGCATCTCAACTCGGTGCGGAGATGTTCCTGCACTACGGCAGCGACGAACTGCTGGCTGAATGGATGCCGCAGTTCAGCTTGGGCGAGCGGCTTGCGACGATCGCGGTGACCGAGACCGAGTCCGGCGGGCACGTCCTGGGAATGCGGGCCACCGGCCACCGCGACGGCGACCGGTGGATCCTCAACGGCCGCAAAACGTTCATCGGCAACAGCCATCTCGCGGACGTGTTCGGTGTCGTGGTCCGCACCGCCCCCGACTCCGGCCGCTCCTCACGCTCGTTGTCGGCGTTCGCGGTCGAGACCAAGCGGGCCGGTGTCCGGCTCGCCCCGTATGCGCCCGCCCGAGGGTTGCATGGGTTCTCGTTCGGCGATGTGATCTTCGAGGACGTCGCCGTCCCCGCCGCGCACATGATCGGGGCCGAGGGCGAAGGCATGCACGTCGCCTACGCCGCGTCGATCCTGGCCGGCCGCCTGTGCCTGGCCGGGCTCGGAATCGGCATCCAGCACGCCCTCAAGCACGACACCATCACCTACACCACGCATTGCCACCGCTACGGCGGAGCGCTGAGCGACCTTCCGGTCATCCAGCAGCGGATCGGGTGGATCACGGCGCGGCTGATGAGGTCCCGGACCGCCGCCTACACCGCGGCGCACCTGCTCGACCACGGGCAGGGCCGCGACATCGACTTGATCCACGCCAAGTTGGAGGCATCGGAAGCGGCGCTGGACTCGGCCGGTGATGCCATGCGGGCCCACGGCGCGGCCCGGATGCGCACCGACCGCCGCGTCGGGCAACTCGCCCAGGACGCCTGGTGCGTCGAGGCGGCCGCCGGGACATCCGACATCCAGCTCCTCAAGCTGGCCCAGGACGCCACCGGCAACGGCCACCTCCCCTACTCGGTCCGGCTCGCCGACCGGGTCGCGCTGCCCCCACCGCCCGCGCCGCCATCGAAAACCGCGCGCGAGCACGCCGCCTAGACCATCCGCCCCGTCCCCAAGCCCACCGGGGACGGCCGATCACCTCCTTCTGGAGCGCTTCGTGACCCCTGTACTCGGCGGCCTCGAGCCCGCCAGCCCCCTTCTGGACGAAGCACGACGACGCTGGAAAGGACTGCCTGATCTGAGTTTCGAGGTGCATCCGCTGCTCGCGGACGCGATCGGGCAGGCGCTGCCGATCTTGGCCGACGGCCCAGGCCTTGGCCCTCGTCTGCGGGAGCGGCTGCTCGCCGAAGCCAAACGGTTGCAGCAACTCGACGTCGCGCGCGACCCGGCACCGCCGGTCGCGATCACGCTAACCCGATTCGGTGCCGTGCTAGTCGTTTCCTGCCTCCAGATGATCACCCGGATCCGGCCGACGTCCGACTCCCTGTGCGTGCTTGCCCACGTCGAGGGTCGACGCATTCAGAACCTGGTGTGCGACACCCCTGAGCTATCGGCGCTGATCGATACCGCATGGCACCCGCCGACCAGCTCTCGGTCCCTCTGACTCCGGCGCTCCTCACGTGCCAGTTCGCCCCCTCCCCTGGTCAAAAAAGGTCTTCGTGTCCTTACTCTCCACTCCGAAACGGCGCGTCGCCGTCCCCAACGGGCCAGCCGTGCTCACCCCGGTTGGCACCGCGAGGGCCGTCACCCCGGTCACCGCCGACCGGCAGATCAATCACGCCCCCCACCAACCCCCGAGACTAGAAAGCCCCAGATGACCAAGTCCCCTCTCCTGCGCGGCGCGGCCGTGTTAGCCGTGCTGTTCGGCCCCAGCTTCGCCACAGCCCTCATTGCTTTCGCCGAACTGGTCGGCGCCGACAACGACTGGCTCGGACTGCCAGCACAGGTCAACGTCTCGGCTGTCAGCCTCACCGCCGCCGGGATCTGGCTGCTGCTACGCGCCCGCCGCCGGTACGGCGGCGCGGTGTGGTGCGCGGCCGCCCTCGCCGTCGCCGGGGCGGTGCTGCTGCCGTTCCTCGGCCAGGCCGCCGACACCGCCGCAACGGTGCTGCTGACCGGGGCAGGCGCGTGGCTATGCTCCAGCATCGCCCGCGACGCCGGAATGCCGCTGTGGCGGGGCCGTCTGCCCAGCGAGATCGCGCGGCGCTGGGACGCCGACGCGGTCGCCGCCTGCGCCGTCGTGCTGGCCGGGCACTCGACCGCGATGATCCTGGACACCTGGGTTGCCCGGCTGGGCCCCGCCGTGACCGACCAGGCCGCGCAGGCTGATGCGACCGGCCTGCACTACCAGGCGCTGTTCGCCGTCCAGGCACTCTCGGCCGGGGTGCGTGAGGAGATCCCGCTTCTGGCGCTGCCCGCCGCGCTGATGCTCGTCGCCCGCCGCCCGGCCTGGCAGATCCTCCTCACGGTCTGCGTGCTGCGCGTCCTTCCGCATGCCTACCTCGGTACTTCGGCCCTCTCGTCGGTCGCTTTCGCCGCGGCGGCCTGGTGGATGTACCGGGCCACGCGCCGGGTCGGCCCGATCATCGTCGGCCACACCCTGTTCAACGCCATCGCCATATTCGGCGGCCCGGTGGGGTACGCAGCGTTGCTGAGCGCATCGGTCTGGGCCTGCGTTGCCCTGGCAAACGCGCCCAACGCCGCCCCCCGATACTTCCGCAGGTGGATCCGGGGCAGCCGAGACGCTTCACAGGAAGCACTTAGGCCACGCCCGGCAGCAGGTACCCCCAGATCACCGGCGTCGAGCCCAACGAGCCGCGCGGCCCTCTCTCAACCCAGAAACGGGCACGAACAACAGTGATCAAGTTCATTGAAGCCTCGATCTCGGGTGTCGGCGCCATCGGTGACGCCAGTCGGCTGCTGGACGCCCTCGCACGTGCTCACCAGGGACCCGGCCAGCGGTAACACCTGGCCGCAGCGCTGCACCCGCAACGGGGGCACCGCCAGGGGCGGCGGAGCGGGGTTATCGGCTCCGGCCATGGCGCGGCTTCCGCTCGGCTACGCCCTTCCAGACCCAGCCAACTGTGAACCACCGACCGCGACCTGGCCGCCCCGAACCGAGGAACGGCCGCACCGGGAGCATCACGTGACCATCAACGGCGAGCTGATCGCGGAGTCGCTGCGGATACGCCGCCGCGCGCACCAGTTCTTGGTCGGCTACGGACCGCTCTGGTTCGCCTCGCAGGAGGACTCCACCGGGCCGATGCTCACGCCGCCATCGCTGCCCCTGGTCCCGGACGCCGAGCCGATGGAGCGCTCGGTGGCGCTCGCGGCCGACGAGGCCAAGCGGCTCGGGCACGCCGAACTGTTCGCCTTCGACCCCGGCGCCACCGTGGCCGCGATCTCCTATGGGGCCCGCCTTCAGGCCCGCGCCGCCGCGGAGGCACCGGCAGACAGCGCGACGATCATCCACCCCGACGGCATCGTCCCGCCCGCCGCGACTGGGTTCCTGCGCTGGGCAACACCGATCACCCGCGGCAGCGACGAACCGCCGATCACCGGTGTGCACTGGGGCCGCGTCACCACCCCGGAAACCTCCGGAGTGTGGCTGGCGTTCTGGGGCGATCTGTCCGGCCTGTTCGTACGTGGACTTGCCGACGTCGCGGCACCGCGCTGGTTCACCCCGCAGCTCGCCAACGACATGCTGACCGAGCATGGCCCGGGTTACTACGACGGGTCATGCTTCCTGCGAGACCTCGACATGCCGCCAGGTCCCGGTGCCACCGCCGATCCGTCCCCCGCCACGTTCCCGTTCACGATGCTGCGTTTTCTGCCGCTCACCTCGCTGACCGCCGACCGGCTCGATCCCGGCACCACCTTGACCTACCTCGTCCTGGCGTCGTGGGCGATGCTCACCCCCGCCCCAGACGAGCCGACCAGGCCGCCGCACCTTGCCCGGCTCCCCGTCCCCGCGCGGGAGGCCGAGGCCGACCGGCAGGCCGGGCTACCGCCCGCACGCCACGTCACGGTGGTCAGCGCCCCCACCCTCCGCACCGAGGGAGTGGACGACGACCTCGATCGCCTGCGCATGCGGATCGTCGCTCTCGTCGCGCCCGACGCGCCCGAGGGCCCCTCGCCCGATGAAGTGATCGCCGATCTGCTGGCCCGATATGAACCCGAGGTGGCGATGATGGCTTCTTACCACGCCAGCCAGCAGGTGCTGCGCGCGCTGACCGTCGCAACCGGCACCACTCGCAAGAAGGTCCTCGCCCAGATCCTGAAGACCTTTGCACCCGGCAGGGACATGCCTTTCGAGGACCGGGCATGGCCCGCGCTGCGACACCTCTTGCTATCCCAGCGCCAAGAACCGATGCTGCCGTCCCCCGCCATCTCCCCGACTGATCTGCTCTGGGCGCTGGGGCTCTTCCAGGCATGCGCACTCATGCGCTTGGCCGGAAACCAGCGCCGCAGCGACCGCTCCAAACCCAGACCGACGACCCGGCCGCCCACCCGAGGCGCCCGCACGAAGCCGCGTTGATCAGTCATCGACCCCATAGCGGGCAACCGGAACACGAGAGCTCACAGGTGATCGAGTTCAGTGAAGGCCTGCCGTCCAGGTTCGAAAGCGTCGCTGATACGGGCCGTCTGGTGGCCGCGCTCGTCTGCGCCGTGCGAGGACGCCAGGTGCGGCCGGTCACTCCCCCCGGGGTGATCGGCCGCACCGCATCCCCCACCGTTCCGCCGACGAACCACCCCTGCCACCGCCGACCTCCCTCCTGGCAGGCCCAGGGCCGCCGCAGCAACCGATGCGGTCGCCCGCCCTCACCGCCCCATCGGCGCGCTCGCCACCCAACTCCCGCAGGCCCGGCCTCACGACCACAACCAGCTCGATGACGCCCGGCTCCACACCGGCAGCACCAGGTTCCGCACCGAGGAGGACACCATCGTGACCATCACGCTCAACGCCGTCTACGCCGACCTACCCGACCCTCTCCAGCGGGCCTACCGGCACCTGGCGCTGCTGCCAGGGCCGATGTTCAGCGCGGCCGCGGCGGCCGCCGCCCTCGCCGCCGACGACACCGCCATCGACAGTTTCCTGGCGCGGCTCAGCGACGTGAACCTGGTGCAGTTCGGGCCCGAGCTGGACCAGTGGCGGATGCCCGAACCGGCCGCCGCCCACGCCCGCGCGTTGAGCGAGGTCGGCGACAGCGCGGGCGAGCGCGCCGCCGTGCTGGCCCGCGCCGTCCACCACTATCTGATGTGGGCGGCCCGGCTCGACACCGTCATCGCGCCCGGCCGCCGCCGCTACGCCGCCGTGTTCGCCTGGCACCCCGAACTCCCCCCGGCTGCGGCCGACGACCAGGCGGCGATCACCATGATGCAGCCCTGGGTTCCGGTGCTGCTGGCCGCGCAAGCCGCGGCCGCCGACGCCGGCCTGCACGCCCTGGCCTGGCAGTTCGCCGAGGCGCTGTGGGGATACGTGCTCCGCCGGCAGGATTACGCTGCGGGGCAGCAGGTCTGCGCCACCGCGCTGGACTCGGCCTACCGCTGCGCCGACCTGGTCGCCCAGGCTCGCGCGCACATGCTCGCCGGCGCGCTGGCGCGCCGCCAGGGCCACCTCCCCGAAGCGATGGATCACCACGACCAGGCCGGTGAGCTGTTCGAGCGCAGCGGAGACACCCTCGGCTCGGCCGCCGCCGCCGAACACCTCGGCGCGACGCTGCTGGCGCTGAGCCAGCCGAGCGAGGCGGTCACGGTGCTGCAAAGCGGGCTCGACCTGTACCGCGCTGCGCCGCCGCACCCCCGCGGACAGGCGCTGTTGCGACGCCAACTCGCCATCGCGCTGGCCCGACTCGGGCACCACACCCAGGCCTACACTCATTTCGACGCCGCTGAGGGCGTGTTCACCGACCTCGGCGAGCCGTATCTGATCGCCCGCCTGGCCCTCGACCTCGCCGAGGCCGCGATCGCACGCAGTGACCTGGACCAGGCGCTGGAGCACTTGGGCAAGGCCGCTCGGGTCCTGCCCGACCGGTCCTCCGCCGACGACGCCCACCTGCACTACCTGTACGCCAAGGTGCACCGGCAGGCCGGGCACACCGATGCCGCCGACCGCGCCCTGACCATCGCGCTCGACTACCGCGGCCACCTGCCCGACGACCACCCCACCGCATTGCTCGTGGACACGATGGCCTCAGGATCCCGCCGAACCGCCGCGTCCCCAGCCCCGAGCACGACCCCCGCCCCCGAGCCGGGCCCAGACGACAGACCCACCACATCCTGAACACCGCACCCCAGGCGCTGGAGGCCCCCGCAGTCACGGCGCACAGCGGCGCGCGCGTCAGCATGACCAGCGAGTTCCGGTACTCCGTCCAGCTCGCCAGGACGAGCGGCACCAGGTCGCGGCACGTGTGAGGCGGACTGGGCGGGGGGGCCGGTGGGGTAAGCCCCTGACGACCGGCACCTGTCCGAGCGTCCGGCCTGGGAGACCGCGTTGGAGATCTTCTACCGATGGGCGGCCGGCCCCGAGGGAGGGGTTCGTGGAGTTCGCCGGGAACATCCCCGGGATGTTTGCCCCCGCTGATCAACACCGGGAACGGAATCGCCGCGATCGCCAGCCGCGAGCTGCGCTGCCGTAAAGTCACAGGTGAGTCCGACATCTGAGCGCGTCGAGACCGGTGCCCTGCCGTATTCGACTGTGCCGTATTCGTTTGGCGTGGCGGGCGCGCGGTTTCCTCCGGCGTCCGGACGGTCTGGTGGTGGAACTCGTGCGGCGGTTCGGGCGTGCCGCTTGATCTGCCGCGTACGCGTGGTTCCGCAGGCCCTCTAGTGGCGTATGTCGACCGTGCCGTGTGTCCGTTTCCGTGTGAACGTTGTACTCACCTGATGTGGAGACCTGCGGGTTGAAAAGTAGGTCCGGGCGTCGGTTGCTGATTTTGTTCAGACTTACTCTGCAAATTCGGTGGATCTTGAGGTGTCGGCAGCCGGTTGCGGCGGCAGCGAGGTTGGCCGGTCCGGAAGGGGCACCGAGTCGGTGTGTAGCGTGCGACTGTGCGAAGGCCCCCAGCCGCCAGGAGAGCACTGCAGGGCGGGCTGGGGGCGGCCTGGCCGGGGCAGCGGCCGGCGGGTGGGGATCGCGGTGTCTTCCGCCGTCAGGCACCGCCCACCGCGCCCTCCCCGACAGCCCGACAGCCCGTCGGCCCGGCTGGCGGCCCGGCTGGCGGAGGTGAAGACCACTCTGGGACACCTCACCGTGGCGGTCTGGCGGTACTTGGCGCGCGTTTTTCGGCGACCACCAGAGGCGAGAGAAGACATGATTCCTTGCGCCGACAGCAGCCCGCCCCCGGTCCCCGCCCGCACCACTGTCTGACAAGAAGTGCCTGGTCAGGCCAATCACGCACGCAATCACGGACAATCACACGGCCCGCCAATCACGCGCCAACCACGGCAATCACGGGCCCGGTGTTTCTGCAGGTCACACCATCACGGTCGCAATCACGGGCAATCACCACCGCAAGCAATCACGATCCGGCCCCCCTTTTTTAAAGGGGGGCCGTGGCGTGATTGCGCGAGCTTGCCGGCGCGCGCGACCCGCGGCGGGCTCGAACGCGGCCGCGGATCCGGGCACCGCGAATTCGCCTTTTTGTCGATGACATTCGCGGTGACACCGCCTCCTCTACATTTCACGCTGAGGGCACAAAACCCGCCGCCGCGATGAACGGCGTCGGCGGCGGCCCCCGCCGATGCACGACCGAACCGAACGCCCCCCGAACGCCTCCCAGACCGACACGAATGAGACGAGGATCATGACCAAGCTCCCGGCCGTTCCCGCCACCGCCACCGCCGTCGTCGTCCTGCTGGGCCTGCTGCTGGGTCTGAGCGCCTGCGGCGGCTCCGATGACACGGTCAACGGCGTCAAGGTGCCCGAGGGCGCCAGCGTGTCGACCAAACCCGGAGGCGGCGGCAGCGTCCAGGGCAACCAGACCCTCGACCCCGACCAGTTGAAGATCGCCGCCAGGTTCGTGGCCTGCATGCGCGGTCTCGGCTACGACATGTCCGAACCCTCCGGCCCCGGCTTCGACTTCGCCCCCAGCAACGCCAACGGCATGAGCCGGCAGCAGCTCCTCAAAGTGCGCGAGGACGCCAACCGGTGCTCCAACCAGGTCGGCGGCAGCGCCATCACCGGCGGATGAACCCCCGCCGCCGCGGACACCAGCAACCGGCGTTCGCGCGCCAGTAGCCGAGGCAAGCCGCAGGTGGCGCCTGTGGGGCGGGGTCGCCCCGGACATGCGGCGCTGCGGCGTCGACGGCCCAAGACCCCCGGCTCTGCTACCGCGAGCGTGGAGCCCGCTTTGGATCGAAACGCTGATGAAGGGACCATGACGTTGCACGCAGGCGGTGGGAGAAGGCTCACCCGCGGGTCGACGGCCCGGCCGACAGCCAGCCACGCCGTGGCGGGGAAACGCGGGTGGCGGTCCGGCTCCACCTGGCCGGCGGCGCTGCGGGCCCGCAGAAGATCACAGCGCACGAGAAAGCCATCCCGGTAGCGATCGAAGACGGCCTCCTCCGGCCTCGAAAGCGCCACCGCCCAGGCCAGCGGGCCGACCCTCGGCGAGATGGTCGACCGCGCACCTCCGGTTCGCCGGCAGATTCGGAGCATGATGGACCAGGACCCGACAAACCCCCGCCCACCTGACCGCGACGCGGAGTGGGACGGAACCGACGCCGACCAGTTCGGCCGTGCGGTGCACCTGCTCAACGAACTCGTCACCGCGCTGGCGGCGCTGTCGAGAGCGCGCGCGGGTGAGGAAGCCGAGCGGCTGCGTGCCGAGGAACTGCGCTACGCCCAACAGCGCCAGCGCCTGCGCGTGGTGGACCGGGCCGAGGTCGCACAGATCCTGGCCGACTACCCCGCCCGCCTCCGCGACCTCACCCAGCACCGGCCTTGACGCCCCGCCCAGTCGCGACCACCGCGACCACTTCCTGACCCCCCCTGGAGCAGGAGGAGTTGTTCACCCGGCACGTTCTTCCCCCTCATCGAGGCGCGGCGGCCGGGCGCCCACGCCAGGTCCGCGTCCGGCGGCGAGTACCGCCGAGAGGACAAGACGTCGTCACCTCGTGCCGCTCAGAGGCCGGTCGGGCCTGGTTCCCGATGCTCCAGCCCGCAGTGCCGCCCGCGCGTCTGGCCGGAAGCCTCCCGTTGGAGCAACCAGAGCAGAGCGATCACCGCGTGTTCCAGGCGTTCAACGCTGCGCAGCATTTCCGTCAGGGCCGCGAAGGGGTCAGCGGTGTCCCTGTGGATCAGCGCTTCCTCCAACTCCAGTCGGAGCGCGGCAAGCGGCGTGCGCATCTCGTGCGCGGCCTGACCGGCGCATCGGCGCCGCCTCTCGGCCCTTACCCGCTCTCCGGCACCCGGACCGGCCTCACGAGCGGGACTCTCGGCACAACAGCAGGCTCCCGGCCCCGGTTCGATCGTCGAACTAGTCGACATCATCAGTCTCTTTCCACATGGGCGTTAGTCCTTACATCACCCACTCTCACGTCCGCCAGCACCCACGACACCGGGAGGACTACCCATCCAGGTACCTATCCGGCTCCTACCGAAAGATCAGGAAACCTTGTGGATCATGGTCATTGGAGGATGCGGAGGCGCTCCATGGCAGGTCCAGGGGCTTATGTGTTCGGCGACGAGGAGAGGCGCGAGGTCGAGGACGTCCTCAGAGGCGGGCACCTTTCCCGGTACGGTTCCGGCGACGACCCCGGCTTCACCCAGAAGGTCCACACCCTGGAACGCGAGTTCGCCGCGCACTGCGGCGTCGCGCACGAGGAGAGCGCGCTCCTGACCATTCAGGGGTGTGTGAGCTGCGGCGCGAAGTCGCAGGTAGATTCCCGATGAACGGCACGTGGCCGTGGTGGAGGATGTAGGACCGCCTCATTCTGTGGTCGGCGTCACAGGACGCCGTCGCGGAATCGAGGTGCGAAGGATGCAGGAGTTGTCGACCCGGGCGGACGTGGGCCGGAGTGCCGTCCGCAAGGTGATGACGCGGTTCATGCCGCTGGTCGGGCTGTGTTATGTGGTGGTGTATCTCGACCGCCTGAACATCGGCGTCGCGGCGCTGACCATGAACGGCGACCTGGGGATCTCGGCGTCGGCGTTCGGGTTCGCGGCGGGCGTGTACTTCTGGAGCTACACGGTCTGCGAGCCGCCCAGCAACTACATCCTCACCAGGGTCGGCGCCCGGCGGTGGCTCGGCCGGATCATGGTGACCTGGGGCGTCGTGACCATGGCCACCGCAGCCGTCCAGGGGACGACCACCTTGGCCTGGGCCCGGGTCCTGCTGGGCGTCGCCGAGGCCGGGTTCTCACCGGGGATGCTCTACTTCGTTTCGCGGTGGGTCCCGCGGCGGGAGCGCGGCCAGGCGATGGCGTGGATCGTCGCGTTCATCTGCCTGTCGTCGCTCACCACGCCCGTGACGACGCGGATCCTCGACCTGGACGGCCTGCTCGGCCTCGCGGGCTGGCGCTGGGTGTTCGTGCTGACGGGAATCCCAGCGGTCGTCCTCGGCCTCGTCTGCGTCAAGGTCCTGAAGGACAGCCCGAAGGACGCCGCGTTCCTCACGGCCGCCGAGCGGGACTGGCTCGTCGCCGAACTCCGCGCGGAGGACCGGGAGACCACCGGGGCGCACGGCGAGCACGGGTTCGCCCGCGCGCTGGTGCATCCCCGCGTGCTGGTGCTGGTGGCGGTGTTCATCTGCGTCACCTTCAGCCTGAACGGCTTCCAGTTGTGGATACCGCAGATCCTGGCGCAGTTCGGGCTGTCGCGGAACGAGGTGGGCTGGGTCGCGGCGCTGCCCGCGCTCGCCGCGATCGGGCCCGTCCTGTGGTGGATGCGACGCTCGGACCGGCAGCAGGAACGCATGGTCCACTTCGCGGTGGCCGCCGCCGTCGCGGCGGCCGGGTTCGGGCTCGCCGCCGTCTCCTTCTCCGTGCCCGCCCTCGCGATCGCGGGGTTCTGCGTGGCGGGCGTCGGCCTGTATGGCGCGATGGGCGTGTTCATCACGATGCCGTCGTCCTTCCTCACGGGGACGGCGCTGGCCGCCGGGTTCGGCGTCATCAACGGCGCCGGGAACCTCGGCGGCTACTTCGGACCGCAGGTCACCGGCTGGGTCCGGGACACCACCGGCGGGTTCACCGCCGCCATCGGCGGATACGCGGTCGCCCTCGGTCTCGCCGCCGCGATCGTCCTCGCGCTCCGCGCCACGGTCCTGCGCACGCCGCCGCCGGTCCGCGCCGCGGCCGCCGTCAAACCGGCCACCGAGTCCTGATCGCCACGACCCCGAAGGGCACAATGATGACCTTCCAGATCACGGTGGGCGAGGCGAGCGTCGCCCAGGTGACCGAGTTGGCGGCCTGGCCGTTCCCGCCGCGTGACCTGTTCCCCGGCGTCGACGGTGAGCGGGCCGTCCGGGACGCGGCCGGGCTGGGGCCGGGCTACGCCGACACGGCCACCGGCGAACTCGTGCTCGCCATCCACAGCTACGTCGTGCGGCTCGGCGACACAACGGTCGTCGTGGACGCGGGCAACGGGAACCAGAAGGAACGTCCCAATCTGCTGCCGCACCACCGGTTCGACACCGACTTCCTGGACCGCTTCGTCGGGACCGGCACCGCGCTCCACGACGTGGACGTCGTCGTCAGCACCCACCTGCATCCCGACCACTGCGGTTGGAACACGCGACTCGACGGCGACCGCTGGCGGCCGACGTTCCCGCGGGCGACGTACCTGTTCGGACGCGCCGAACTGGCGTCCCTGCAGGCCCTCGCCGCCAAGTCCCCGGCCGACGGGGTTCCGGCGGACCTGGTGCGCGCGTACGACGACAGCGTCCGTCCGGTGCTGGAGACCGGGCGCTGGGAGGCCGCCGACGACGGGCACGTGCTGGCGGAGCACGGCGACACCGTGCTCGTCCTGCGGGCGGCACCCGGCCACACCGCCGGGCACGTCGTCGCCGAGATCCGGTCGCGCGACGGCGGCGCGGTCATCTGCGGCGACGTCGTCCACCACCCGATCCAACAGTGCTGTCCCGAGCTGAGCCAGGCTGGCGACGCCGATCCCGCGCTGGCCCGGCGGACCCGCGACGACCTCCTGGACCGCTGCGCGCGCGACGGGCTGCTCCTGCTGCCCGCGCACTTCCCCGCCGACCGTCCGTTCGCGGTGGCCCGCGAGGGCGGCCGCTTCCGGCTCGCGCCCGTGGAGCGTCCGTGAGCGGTCGGCGGGACGAGGGCGCGGCGCGCCCCGCCGACCGGTCTTCCCGATCAACGGGTCTAAGGCGTGGGCGGCTCGCGGTCGGCGCGGCACGATCGACGCCGATATCAGGCCGACCGAAGCCACCGGGCCGACCGACCGCATCCAAGGAGGATAAGTGAGCCGAAGTTTCGGCGTCATCCGGCAACTGGGCTACGTGGTCCCGGACATCGCGTCCGCGATCACCCACTGGACCGAGCGGCTGGAGGTCGGGCCGTTCTTCTACATCGAGCGCCAGCCCGTCGCCGACTTCACCTATCGCGGTGCGCCGAGCGCGCCGGAGTTCAGCGTCGCTCTGGCCCAGGCCGGTCACGTGCAGGTGGAGTTGATCCAGCAGCACAACGACGCGCCGTCGGCGTTCCGCGAGTTCACCGATGCAGGCGGCCAGGGCCTCCAGCACATCGCCTACTGGACGGACGCCTTCGACGCCCTCACCGGCCGGGCGGCAGCGCTCGGATACGCGGAGCTGCAGCGCGGCCGTTCCGGCAGCGGCGGGCCGGACGAGCGTTTCGCCTACTTCACCGCGGGCGGGCACGCCGGCACGGTAGTCGAGATCTCCGAGGTCGCCGGGCGCAAGGCGGCACTGTTCGAGGCCGTCGCGGCCGCCGCCGCGGCCTGGGACGGCACCGGCCCGGTCCGCGACATGACCGCGCTGGTGACCCGATGACCGCGCGGACCGCCGTCGTCTCCGGCGGAGCCTCGGGCATCGGCGCGGCCACCGCCGGCTTGTTCCTCGCACGAGGATGGGACGTCGTCGTCGCTGACCTCCAGAGCGCGGACGGCGAGGCGAAGGACGCCTCCGGGGCCGTCCGGCTGTCGGTGCGCACCGACGTCACCGACGACGCGGCCCTCGATCGGCTGGCCCGGCGGACACGCGACCGCTTCGGCCGCGTCGACGCGGTCGTGACCTGTGCGGGCATCGCCGACAACGGACCGCTCCGCCAGGTGACGTCCGCCCGCTTCACCCACACCCTCGCGGTCAACCTGGTCGCCACGTTCGCGCTGTGCCAGCTGTTCGTGGACGACCTCGCCGCCGCGCGAGGGTCGATCGTGACCGTGGCGTCGGTGTCCGGGCTGCGGGGCAGCCCGGACCGGGCGGCGTACTCGGCGTCCAAGGGCGGCGTCGTCGCGCTGACCAGGCAGCTCGCGTTCGAGTTGGCCGCCGAGGCGATCCGCGTCAACTGCGTCGCGCCCGGCTCCACCCGGACACCGCTGGTCGAGGCCGTGCAAGGAGACGAGCGGGTCCGCCGCGCCGTGCTGGCGGCGATCCCGCTGCGCCGCCATGCCGAACCCTGGGAGATCGCCGAGGTGATCGCTTTCCTGGCGGGCGAGCGGGCGGGGTTCGTCACCGGGCAGGTGTGGGGCGTGGACGGCGGGCAGATGGCGGGCGCCGGTTGGGACCGTCCGGAGGCGGTCCGATGAAGCCGCTGATCATCGGCGTGAACGTCAACGAAGGCACCGGCCGGGACCCGAACCCGCACGTCCCGTTCACCCCGGACGAGATCGCCGCGGTCGCCCGCGACTGCGAGCGGGTCGGGGCCTCGCTCATGCACTACCACGGCCGCACCCCGGACGGGCGCGCCGACCACACGGCCGCGACCTACGCCGCCATAGCGCGCCGGACGCACCAGACGAGTTCGTTGCTCCTCGCGCCGTCGATGGCGAACGTCCCCGGATACGACGCCGAGCGGCGGCTGTCCAACCTCCTCCCGAACCAGGGCGATCCCGAGACCGCGGCGGACCTGCTCCCGGTGGACATGGGCTGCGCCAACATGGACCTGTTCGATCCGGGCGCAGGCGAGTACGCCTCCGACGACCGGGTCTTCGTCAACGACGTCCGCACCCAGCGGACGTTCCTGGAACGGGCGCCGGAACTGGGGATGCGCCCCTACCTGGCGTCGTTCAACCTCGGCTGGACCCGCGCGATCATCGCGCACGAGCGCGCCGGACGGCTCATGCCGCCGCTCATCGTGGCGTTCGTGCTCGGCGGCGAGGAGTTCGTCGCCGCGCATCCCACCACGTGGGCGGGGGTGCGCGCCCACCTGGACGCGCTGCCTGCCGGGCTGGAGGTCGAATGGCTGGTCTCCAGCCATCGCGGCGACGTCCTGGCGGTCGCCGACGACGTGATCGCCGCTGGCGGGCATCTGCTGATCGGGATCGGCGACCATCCGCACACCGGGCTCGGGCATCCGACGACCGCCGAGTTGGTCGAGCGCGTCGCCGCCATCGGCCGTCGGCACGGCCGCCGTCCCGCGACCGCGGCCGCCGCCCGGCGGATCCTGGGGGTGCCCGCGCATGCGCATCGTTGACGGGAACGCGACGGCGCCTGAGCCGGTCCACCGGTCCGCGGGTCGGACGATCTGGACGATGGACTCCATCGCCTTCGGGTCGCCCGCGCTGCGCGGCGAGGTCATCGTCACCGGCTCCCACGGCGGGACCAGCGCGGCCGAGTACGCCGCGTCCTACGGCGTCGCGGTGGTCGCCTGCAACGACGCGGGCTCCGGCAAGAACGCCGCCGGCATAGCCGGGCTGCGGGGCCTGGACGCCTCCGGCATCGCCGCCATCGGCGTCGCGCACGACTCGGCGCGGATCGGCGACGGCCTCGACACCTGGGAGAACGGCGTCGTCAGCTTCGTGAACGAGCGCGGCCGGGCGCTCGGCGTCCGCGTCGGCGAGCCGCTCAAGGACCAGCTCGTGGCGCTCATCGAGCGAGAGGAAATCTGACCGTGTACCGAGCGACGGTGTGGTCGCGGGACGGCGTGCGCGTCGTCGTGATGGACAGCATGTCCCAGGTCGAGGACGGCGACGCGGGCGCGATCGTCGTCGCCGCGTCCAACGGGGGCCAGGAGTCCGGACGCGTCGGCGCGGCGGCGCGCTGCGGATTCGTGCTGCTCAACGACGCAGGGGTCGGCAAGGACGGGGCCGGGATCGCCGGGCTCGACGTCCTCGACGCGGCCGGGATCCCGGCGGTGGCGGTAGGACACGACACCGCCGAGATCTCCGACGGCGCGGACACGTGGGAGAACGGCGTCATCTCGCACGTCAACACAGCCGCTCGCGCGGCGGGAGTCGCGCCGGGCGTCCGCGCCGCGCCGGCCCTGATCGCTTTCGCGGAGGCACGGATCGCGGAAACCCAAAGCCCGAAGAGCCCGAGACGCGAAGGCCCGGATCGCGGAGGCGGGCGCGTGAACCGGTATCTGCTGAACGAGCGCGACGCCTTCGTCCGGGAGGCGGCGGAGGGGCTGGAGGCGGCGCACCCCGCCCTTGTGCGGGTACACGCCGACCCGCTGTTCGTCACCCGCCGGGCGCCCGTCGCAGGCAAGGTGGCGCTGGTGTCGGGCGGCGGTTCCGGACACGAGCCGCTGCACACCGGCATGGTCGGCACGGGGATGCTCGACGCCGCCGTGCCGGGCGCCGTGTTCACCAGCCCGACGGCCCTGCAAGTGCGGGACGCGGTGGCGGCGGTCGACACGGGCGCGGGCGCCCTCCTGATCGTGAAGAACTACACCGGCGACGTCCTGAACTTCCGGATCGCGGCCGACCTGCTCGCGGACCGCCACCGGCTGGAAACGGTGGTCGTCGACGACGACCTGGCGACCGCGTCCACCGACGAAGACGGACCTGGGCGGCGCGGGACCGCCGCCGTCCTCGCGGTCGAGAAGATCTGCGGCGCGGCAGCCGAAGCAGGCGCCCCGCTGGGCCGGGTAGGCGCGCTCGGTCGCGAGGTGGCCGCCCGCTCGGCGACGCTGGGCCTGGCCTTGGAGGCGTGCACCAATCCGATGACCGGCAGGCGCTCGTTCGACCTCCGGCCGGACGAGGTCGAGTTCGGCGTCGGCATCCACGGCGAGCGGGGCATCGGCACCCGTGCCGCCGGGTCCGCCGCCGAGTTGGTGGCGTCGCTCGTCCGCCCGCTGCTGGGGCACCTGGGGCTGCGGCGCGGCGACGAGGTCCTGGCGATCGTGAACGGGTTCGGGGCGACGCACGCGCTGGAGCTCGGGGTCGCGCTGCGGGAGGTGCGCCGGGTGCTCGCCGGGGACGGCGTCGTCCCGGTCCGCGCCCTCGCCGGCTCGTTCGTGACGTCGCTGGACATGCGGGGCCTGTCGGTCACCCTCACGGCGCTGACCGGCGACCTGGTCGACCTGTGGGACGCACCGGTCCGCACACCGGCGCTGACCTGGTGAGAAGGGAACTCACGATGACCGCCGACAACCCCTCCCAAAAGCCTGCCGAAAGGACGCTCCTGACCGGCGCGGACGCACGCGCCTGGCTCCTGGCGTACGCCGACCGGGTCCTGCGCGACGCCGACGAGCTGACCGACCTCGACCGCAGAGCGGGCGACGGAGACTTCGGCTGGAACGTCGCCACCGCACTCGGCAAGGCGAGGACGGCACTACTCGACCTTGACCGCACCGCCGGTCCACCCGACGTTTTCGCCACCGTCTCCGACGCCCACCTCGGGGCGGGGGGAACGAGCGGCCCGCTGTTCGGGCTCTGGTTCGGACGGCTGGCGAAGGGCCCGCGCGAACCGTGGACCGGCCGCGAGCTCGCGCGCGCATTCCGGGACGCGGTGGACGCCGTCAGTCGCCTGGGCGGCGCCGACGTCGGCCAGAAAACGATGGTCGACGCGATGGTCCCCGCGGTGGAAGCCCTGGAGGCCGAACAGCCGGAACCGGAGTGGCGCGCCGCGGTCGCCCGAGCAGCCCGCGCCGCCGCCGAGGGCGCCGAGTCGACCCGGAGCATGCTCGCCCGCCGCGGCAGGGCCAGCTACGTCGGCGAGCACGCCCGCGGGGTCGTCGACCCGGGAGCGCTGGCCGTCGCCTGGTTCTTCGAGTCCGCCGCGAACGTCGAGCGGACGGCGGCGTGACCGCCCCGGCCGCCGGTCACACCGGCAAGGTGATCGTCACCGTCGCACCCACCGGCGGGTTCCTCACCCGGGTCGAGCATCGGTACGTCCCGACGCAACCGGACGAGATCGCCGCCGACGTCGCACGGTGCGCCGACGCGGGCGCGAGCGTCGCGGCGCTGCACGCGCGGCGCCCAGACGGACGGGCCACCTGCTCTGCCGCGATCTACCGTGACATCAACGCGCGGGTCCGCGCCGCGTGCGACGTGGTGGTCAACAACTCGACCGGCGGCGGGATCGACGGCGACCTGCTGCGGGTGCGCCCGGACGGCTCCAGGGTGATCGACTGGGACGCCCGGATGGCGGGCGTGGACGGCGGCGCCGACACCTGCACGCTGGACGCGATCACCGCCTACATCAGCGGGCCCGGCGGTCGGGAGGTCCTCATGGACACGCCGATGGAGCGCGCCATCGAGCTCGCGGCGGCGATGTTCAAGCGCGGAATCAAGCCCGAATGGGAGGCGTTCAACCCGTCCCATCTGGTGCGGGAGGTCGCCCGGCTGACCGCTCTCGGGTTCGACACCGAGCCCTACCAGGTAAACCTGGTGCTCGGCCTGGACGGCGCGTTCCAGAACGCCCTGCCCTACACGCCGTCCAACCTGCAGCACATGGCGGACGCGCTCCCGGGCGGCTCGGTGTTCACCGTGACCGTCAACGGCGAACAGCAGTTCAGGGGCCTCGCGCACGCGCTCGCGCTCGGCGGGCACATCCGGGTCGGCATCGAGGACAATCCCTGCCTCGCCCCTGGGGAGCCCGCCGAGAACGTCCGGCTCGTGGAGCGCGCGGTCGCGCTCGTCCAGAGCGTCGGCCTCGAACCCGCCACCCCCGCCGAGGCCCGCGAGATCCTCGGCCTGCCCACGCGAAAGGACCCTTCACATGCCGCATGACAAGGATCGTGCGACATTGCGCTCGCGGGAATGGTTCGGCGGGTCGGACATCAACGGCTTCATCCACCGCTCGTGGATGAAGAACCAGGGCGTCCCGGACCGGATGTTCGACGGCCGTCCCGTCATCGGGATCTGCAACACCTTCTCCGACCTCACCCCGTGCAACGCCCATTTCCGGGAACTCGCCGACCATGTGAAGAACGGCGTGCTCGAAGCGGGCGGGTTCCCCGTCGAGTTCCCGGCGATGTCCCTCGGCGAGACGATCATCCGGCCGACGAGCATGCTCTACCGCAACCTGGTCTCGATGGAGGTGGAGGAGTCCATCCGCGCCAACCCCCTGGACGGCGTCGTGCTGCTGTGCGGCTGCGACAAGACCACACCGTCGCTGCTCATGGGCGCCGCGAGCTGCGACCTGCCGACGATCGTGGTGTCCGGCGGCCCGATGCTGAACGGCCGCTGGCAGGGCAGGGCGGTCGGGAGCGGCACGTCCCTGTTCGAGATGAGCGAGGAGGTGCGAGCGGGCCGGATCGGCGAATGCGAGTTCCGCGCCGCCGAGGCCGCGATGGCCCGCTCGGCCGGGCACTGCAACACGATGGGGACGGCGTCCACGATGGCGTGCATGGCCGAGGCGCTCGGCCTCACCCTGCCCGGCAACGCCGCGATCCCGGCGGTCGACGCGCGGCGCCGGCTGCTCGCCCGCGAGTCGGGGCACCGGGCGGTCGCGCTGGTCGGCGCGGACGTCCGGATGTCGCGGATCGTCACCCGCGCGTCCTTCGACAACGCCATCAAGGTCAACGCGGCGATCGGCGGGTCGACGAACGCGGTCCTGCACCTGCTCGCGCTCGCCGGACGGCTGGAAATCGACCTGGGCCTGGACGACTTCGACCGCGTCGCCAGGAACGTGCCGCTCCTCGTCGACCTGATGCCCGCCGGAAAGTTCCTGATGGAGGACTTCCACGCCGCGGGCGGCCTGCCCGTCGTGGTGAAGGAACTCGGCGACCTGCTCGACGGGGACGCCCCGACCGTGAACGGCCGGACTCTCCGCGAGAACACGGCCGACGCCGTCGCCTGGGACCGCGAGGTCATCCGGACGGTCGACGAGCCCCTGCTGCCCGACGCCCGCATCGCCGTGCTGCGCGGGAACCTCGCGCCGTCGGGGGCCCTCGTCAAACCCGCGGCCGCCTCGCCGCACCTGCTCCGCCACACCGGTCCCGCGCTCGTCTTCGACGGCATGGACGACTTCCGCGCCCGCGTCGACGACCCCGCCCTGCCGGTGGACGCGGACACCGTCCTGATCCTGCGCCACGCCGGGCCGCGCGGCTTCCCCGGAATGCCCGAGGTCGGCAACCTGCCGCTGCCGCGGAAGCTGCTGGAGGCGGGCGTCCGCGACATGGTCCGGATCTCCGACGCCCGGATGAGCGGGACGGCGTTCGGCACGGTCGTCCTGCACGTCGCGCCCGAGGCCGCGGCGGGCGGTCCGCTGGCGGCCGTGCGCGACGGCGACCTCGTCGCCCTCGACGTCGCCGCCGGAACGCTGAACCTGCTGGTGGACGCGGAGGTGATCGAACGGCGGCTCACCGCGGCGACGCCGCCGAACCCGCCGACGACCGGCTACGCGAGCCTGTACGTCGAGCACGTCCTGCAGGCCGACCGGGGCGCTGACTTCGACTTCCTGGTCGGACGGCGCGGAGCGGCGGTGCACGGTGACAACCACTGACCCGCCGCCCTCGGTGGCCGTGGTGACCGGCGCGGGAAGCGGACTCGGCCGGGCCATCGCGCACGCGCTCCTCGACGCCGGTCACGTGGTCGTCCTCGCCGGACGGACGCGGGCGGCCCTGGAGGAGACGGCGGCGGGCCGTCCGCGCGCCTACGTCGTTCAGGCCGACGTGACCTCCCCGCCGTCGGTCCGCGCGCTGTTCGCCGCCGCACGTGACCTGCACGGACGGGTCGATGTCCTGGTCAACAACGCGGGCGTGTTCGGACCGCACGGTGCCGTCGACGAAGTGAGCGACCAGGCGTGGGGTGAGGTGCTCGCCGCCAACGTGACCGGCTCGTTCCTTTGCGCGCGCGAGGCGGTGCGCGTCATGAAGGACCAGCGGCCGCCCGGCGGCCGGATCATCAACAACGGGTCGCTGTCGGCGCACGTGCCGCGCCCGCGCAGCGTCGCCTACACCGTCAGCAAGCACGCGATCAGCGGGCTCACCGCCGCGCTGAACCTCGACCTGCGCGACCACGGCATCGCCTGCACCCAACTCGACGTCGGCAACGCCGCGACGGCGATGACCGCCGGGATCGGCGTGCAGGCCCTCCAGCCCGACGGCACGCGGCGCGCCGAACCGACCATCGACCCCGTACACGTCGCGCGGTCCGTCACGCACGTCGTGTCGCTGCCGCTGGAGGTGAACGTCCCGTCCCTCACGGTGATGGCGCGGGCGATGCCCTACGCGGGCCGCGGCTGAGGCGCCGGTCAGCGCCGCCGCAGGACCGGCCGGACGATCGAGCGCGCCTGCTCCAGGTCACGCGAGATCGTCAGGGCGGTCGTCCGCACAGCGACGTCCATCCGGGCCGTGTCGATCCGGCCCAAGACCCCGGACATCGACACCGCGGCCAGCACCTCGCCGTCCGGGCCGACGATGGGGGCGGCGATGCCGACGATGCCGTTCAGCGCCTCCTGCCGGTCGAACCCCACGCCGCGCCGCCAGACGCGCCGCAACTCGTCCCGCAGCGCGCCGCTCTCCACGATCGTGTGCTGCGTGAACCGCTGCAGGATGTCCGGGATCACCACCTTCTCCTCCGGCATGAACGCCAGCATCGCCTTGCCCGAAGCGCTGGCGTGCGCGGGCCAGCGTCCGCCCGAGTGCTGCGGCAGCCGCGGTCCCTCCGCGCCGCGGAAGACCTCCAAGTGCACGACGTCGAACCCGTCGAGCAGGGCCAGCCCTACGTTCTGCCTGGTCGCCTCATGCAGCGTCAGCAGGTGCGTCCTCGAGACCTCGCGCAGGTCGCGCTGCTGCGGCAGCGTCTCGCCGAGCTCGAAGAAGAGCAGGCCCGGACGGTAGTCCTGCCCGTCCCGCTCCAGCAGTCCGACACGGACCAGCTCGCCCACCATCCGGTACACCGTCGTCTTCGGCAGGCCGGTCCGCTGCGTCAGCGCGGCGGCGCTCAGCGCCCCGCGGCTGCGCGCGAACTGCTTGAGGATCTCGGCCGCGCGGCCGACCGCGGTGATCTCCCCGGTGTCCCGATGAGCGGGGCTCATGCCGGGATTCTGCTCACGGAAGGCATGAATGTCCAGGTCGAATCCGGGTCTGCCGCTGTCATCGCATGCGTCGCGCCACCTGTTGAACCCACAATGCATCCCTCCAACTCGGCCTGCGATGTGAGCTTGCGCGGCATACCACGTCCACGAGAAGCAGCAATTCCCACTGAACAGGAATCGACCGCCATCGAGATCCTCGGCGCGCCACCGAACGCCGACACCGGTGCGTAGCCGCATGCTGACGCCTGGTGGACAGGGTGAGGCTGGTACGCACCTCAGGATCTCGCGCCCAAGACGATGGGAGACTACAAGCTGACGCTGGAGACGATCCTGCTCCCGAAATTCCAGGACGATCGCCCTCGGCGAGATCGACGCCGACCGCGTCCGGAAATGGGAGCGGAAGCTGGCCGGGGACGGCTACAAGCCCGACTCCATACGCACCTAGCGGGAGGTCTTGAGCGTCGTCATGAGCGACGCTGCCGATCCGACGGAGAAGAAGATCGACTTCAACCCGGTGCCCCGTCCTCGGGGGCGAGGCAGCCGAACGGGCAAGGCGCGGCACCGCGCACCGGAGAAGCCCATGGTGGATCCGCTCGGCGCGCTGCTGATCGCTGAACGCTGCGCGGTGCTGGCAGGCCAGCACGACGAGTTCGTCCTCGTCGTGTCCAAGGCGTGTGCTGGCGATCGCACGCGTCAGGAGCTGTGCGAGGCGCCGACGACCCGGTGGCTGGCCGCGCTCGACGCCCGACTGGATCTGTCGGACGGGTCGCCGGTCGCCGTTCTGGACCGTCCCGGCGACCTTCACGGCCCGGGTCGTCGTGCGGAGTTCGTACTGCACCGGGCCGTCGTACCGGAGGGTTTCATTTACCCAGGCTCCGATCCGGCCGGAGAAGGCGATCTCCCGCTGCAGCGGGTTGCGCCACGCCCAGTACCAGGCGGCGGCCAGGAGGCGTGTGATGGTCTCGTACCCGGCGGCGATCAGCAGCACCAGGTACGGGATGATCTCCGCGTCAGTGAGGGGCTGCCCACCGACCTGGGATGCGACCAGCACGCTGGTCAGGTCTTCCTGGGGGCGGCGGCGCCGGTCAGCGATCAGGTCGAGGAGGTACTCCATCAACCTCGCCAGCGCTTCGGTCCCCTCCGCGGGAACGTCGCGGGAGCCCGGCGGCCGGTCCGCGGCCAGGAGCACCAGGTCGCGTACGGTCTCGCGGTCGGCGGGCGGGATGCCCAACACCTCGGACACCACGTCCATCGGCACTTTCGCGGCCAGGTCGGTGACGAAGTCGAAGGTGCCGCGCTCCAGCGCGGAGTCCAGGTATGATCGGGCGATTCGCGCGATCACCGGTTCCATCGAGGCGATCTGGGCCGGACCGAAGGTCGGCGCGGCTAGCGTCCTCATCGACCACCTCATGGCCATCGGCGATGTCTCCGAGCGGCGGCTTCGCCGCGCTGTGGCCTCGCTGGTGTCCTATCTGCTGGGATGGGAACGTCGCGCCACTCGGGCCTTGCCCGCACTCCTACCCCACAGCACCGCCCGCGGGTTCCCCGCACTCGACCCGATCACCCGGTACTCACACAACGTAAGCTGGCCACACCCACCGACAGAACCACCCGCCCCACCAACCCCACCCCACGACAACACCGCCGACCCCAGGCCCTCTCACCGAGCATGATCACAAACCAACCGAACGAAAACTCCACCTCTCGCCGATAACGTCGCAGGTCAGAAAGTGTCGGCCCCGCGCACGCGGGGATGGTTCCGGCACCCAGATGCCCCACAAGGGCCGTTTCTTGTCGGCCCCGCGCACGCGGGGATGGTTCGGCGAGGCGCCACGGCGGTGACCGCACTCGCAGCCCTTACCAGCCGCCCGCGTCCGGCCATGACCGTGGCGACGGCCTCACCCACTACATTGCCGCCTCCCCTCCGGTCTCGATTAGGGTGCCGGGCCGTCGTCGTGGTCCAAGAGGCCCGCCCGGTGGGCGAGCAGCGCGGCCTGGACGCGGTTGGTGACGCCGAGGCGGGCGAAGATCCGGTTCGCGCGGCTCTTGACGGCCGGGGCGGACAGGCCGAGTTCCGCGCCGATCTCGGCGTTCGATCGGCCCCGTGCGATCAGCAGCAGGACGTCGGTCTCGCGGGCGGTGAGCAGTTCCAGCGGGTCGTCCTCGACGGGTGGCGGGGACGCGACGTAGCTGCGGACCAGCCGGTCGGTGATCGACGGCGCGAGCGTGGTCTCGCCCTGGACGGCCGCGCGGACGGCGCCCGCGAGGTGGTCGGGTGAGGTGTTCTTGAGCAGGAATCCGCTCGCGCCCGCGCGCAGCGCCGCGTGTACGTACTCGTCCAGGTCGAAGGTGGTCAGCACGATCACGCGCGGCGGCGGTCCGGGGTGCGGCCAGTCGCGCAGCAGGCGGCCGGTGGCCTCGACGCCGGACAGGCGCGGCATCCGCACGTCCATGACGACGACGTCCGGGCGGTGCGTGAAGGCGGCGGCGACGGCCTGCTCGCCGTCGCCGGCGAACGCGACCACGCGCAGGTCGTCGTGGCGGTCGACGACCATACGCAGGCCGCTGCGGACCATCTCCTGGTCATCGGCGATCAGCACTCGGATCACGGCGTCCCCGCGGTGGGCAGGATGGCCCGGACGCGCCAGCCGCCCTGGTGCGGGCCCGCCTCCAGTATCCCGCCGTACAGCGCCGCACGCTCCCTCATCCCGATGAGCCCGAGCCCTGAGCCGTGTGCGGAGTCGGGCTCGGGCCGGTGGCCGGGGGCCTGGGGGCCGTTGGTGACGGTGACGGTGAGCGGGGATTCGGTCATCGTGATCTCCACGTCGGTGGGTCCCGCGTGCTTGACGACGTTGGTGAGCGCCTCCTGGAGAATCCGGTAGACCGAGGTCTCCGTCGCAGGGCCGAGCCCGGTCGGCAGGCTCGGCGGTCCGGCGACCCGGCAACCGGACGCCTTCACGACCTTGATCAGCTGGTCCAGGTCGGCGAGCGAGGCGGCGGGCTCGGTCCGCTCCGCGCCGTCCGCGAGCAGGCCGATCATGCGCCGCATCTCGGCGAGGGCCTGGTCGGCGGTGGCCGCGATCAGCCGGGCGTGCTCGCCGGGCGGGCCGGTGCGGGCGGCGATCGCGATCGCGCTGACCTGGCTCGCGACAATGTCGTGCAGGTCACCGGCGATGCGGGCGCGCTCGACGCGTACCGCCTGCCGCGCGTTGCGCTCCCGCTCGGCGCGCAGACGGGCCGCCAACTCGCGCAGCCTCGCGGCGTCCTCCTGGGCGCGCCGCCGCCCGTCCCCGGCCAGCCAGACGCAGAGCGGGATGCCGGCCAGGAACAGTGTGAGGACCACGCCTTCCACGGCGTCCCGGTCGCGCCCGAACGTCCGGGCGAGTTCAGGGACGGCCAGGACGGCCGCGGCGACCCCGGCGGCGGCCCGGCCGCACCGCGGGACCGCCCAGCGGGAGACCGAGTGCAGCGAGATCAGCACGAAGACCGTCGCGATCTGGACCGACGTGCGGTGCCCGACGGTCGGCAGCCACACGCAGTAACCGGCGGCGACCCCGCAGAACGACGCCCACGGCCTCGTGCGCCGCCACGCCAGCGGGGCGGCGGGCAGGCACATGGCCACGCCGACCGGCAGCGCCCCCCAGCCGACCGGGACCGATCCGGACGCCAGCCAGCCCACGATCTGCCAGGCCGAGCAGGCCACGGCCAGCGCGGCGTCGGTCCGAAAAGGGTGGCTCGTCATCGTTGGTGGTCTATCACGGGACGGACGGGCGGGCGCGACCAAAGTCGCGCGCTGGTTGGTCCTCGCGCTCGACGCCCTGGGCGAGGGCGCGTCCCTAACGTCGGCAAGGTCCGATCTCGCATGGATGACCACAGGGAGGCGTCTTGCGCACACCTCTGATCGAACGGCGGCGGTTCCTCGCCGGCACGGCGGCCCTGCCGATACTCGCGGTGTCCGCCGCCCCGGCACGGGCCACTGACGGCGCCGCGACACGGGCGGTCGACGATGAGCAGGGAGCCCGGCGTGTTCTGACGGGCCTGATCGCACGCGATGGCCTGCCCGGCGCTCAAGCCGTCATCACCCGTCCCGGAGGACGGACCACGCAGGTCGTCGCCGGAGCCGGGGACCTGCGCACCGGGCGGCCGTACCCGCATGACGCGCGGCTCCGGATCGCCAGCAACACCAAGACGTTCACCGCGACCACCGTCCTGCAACTGGTCGCCGAGGGACGCCTCGCCCTGGACGAGCCGATCTCCCGCCACCTTCCGCGGGTGCCGGGAAAGGCGACGGTCCGGCAGGTCCTGCGGCACCAGAGCGGCTTCCACGACTTCACCGAAGACGTCAACGAGCACGCGCGCGGCCACTACCGCGCCCGTGACCTCGCCCGGGACGCCCTGCGCCGTCCGTCCCGGTTCGAGCCGGGGGAACGCTGGGAGTACTGCAACACCAACTACGTCCTCGCCGGACTGCTCATCGAGGCCGTGACCGGCCGTCCGGCCGAAGCCGAGATCACCCGGCGGGTCATCCGCCCGCTCGGGCTGCGGCACACCTTCTGGCCGCGCTACCCGGAGCAGGGCCTGCGCGGCCCGCACGCCCACGCGTACATGCCGCCCGGCCACACCGAGGTCAACTGGATCAACACCTCGGTCGTCGGGACCGCCGGAGCGCTCGTCTCCACCGGCCGCGAGCTGAACACGTTCTTCCGCGCCCTGCTCGGCGGGCGCCTTCTGCCGCCCGCGATGCTCGCCGAGATGCGCCGTACCGTTCCCGCCGACATCGCCGAAGGCGCACGATACGGCCTCGGCCTCGCCGGCTTCCCCCTGCCCGGAGGCGGAGTTTTCTGGGGCCACGGCGGGACGATCGAGGGCACCCGCACACGGGGCGGCGTCACCGGCACGGGCCTGGCCGTCACCGTCGCGGTCAACGAGATCGCCGCCGATCCGCGTGGATCACAGCACCTCCTGGACGCGGCGGCCACCATCTTGAGGAGCCACTGATGCACAACGCCCACCACGAGATGGCCCGCAACGCGACTCCCAGCGCCGCACGTGCCACCGCCGGCAAGGCGACGCGCGGCCCCGCCCGCTCCACCGCCCGCAGCGCCGCGCTGACCGCCGCGCTCGTCTCGGCGCTCGCCTTGGGCGCCCTCGCCGCCGCGCCCGCGCCCGGTCCGTCCGCCGGTGCCGCCGCCCCGGCGGCGCTGGCACGCTTCACCCATCAGCCCGTCCGCTGGGCGGCCTGCCCGGACCAGGATCTCGCCAAGGCGGGCCTGAGCTGCGCCGACATCTCCGTCCCGCTCGACTACCGGCACCCCCGCGGCCGGACGATCAAGGTGGCCGTCTCGCGGCTCGCGGCCACCCGCCCGGACCGGCTCGGCGTGCTACTGCACGGCACCGGCGGCGGTCCCGGCGGACGCGGGCTCAACGGCCCGCTGCTCACCTCCGCTGCGATGGGCCCCGCGCTCGCCGGACGCTTTGACCTGATCGGCATGGACCCGCGCGGCGTCGGCCGCAGCACGCGCATCAACTGCGGCCTGACCGGCGAATGGTTCAGGTCGGCCGGGCTCGACCGCGCGGGCTTCGACGAATCGGTCACCTACGAGAAACAGCAGGTCGAGCGCTGCCAGCGGAAGTACCCCGACCTGCTGCCGTACTTCACCACCCGGAACACCGCCCGCGACATGGATTTGATCAGAACGCTCCTGAAGACCCCGAAGATCTCCTACATCGGCATCTCCTACGGCACCTACCTGGGTGCGGTGTACACGCAGATGTTCCCCGGCAGGGCC
Organism: Actinomadura syzygii; assembly: GCF_008085905.1. Lineage (GTDB taxonomy): Bacteria > Actinomycetota > Actinomycetes > Streptosporangiales > Streptosporangiaceae > Spirillospora > Spirillospora syzygii. Next base: position 242,486 of record NZ_VSFF01000016.1, read on the forward strand.
GACCGCGTCGTGCTCGACAGCGCGCTCGACCCCGCCCGGACCCCCGCGCAGGCCTTTCCCGCCCTCGGCGCGGCCAATGAGCGGTACCTCGATGACTGGGCCCGCTGGACGGCCGGCCGCAACGCCGAGTACGGCCTCGGCCGCACCGGACACGAGGTCCGCGCCACCGTGCAGCGGATCATCGCGCGGGCGGCCCGGCGGCCACTCCAGATCGGAAAGTACCAGGCGGACGAGCACATCATCCCCTCACTCCTGGCCGGGATCCTCGCCGATGACCGCTACTTCGCCGAGCAGGCCGGAATCGTGCGCGAGCTGCACCGGGCCGCGCGGGGCGAACGGTTCGAGCCGTCCGAGCTGCTGCGCGAGTACCTCAGCCCGCCCGACGGGGAGCTCGACAACGCGCTGTCGATGAACATCGCCATCTTCTGCGGCGACGCGTCCGCGCCCCGTGACCTCGGCTGGTACTGGCGGAACGTCCAGCACAGCCGGGCGACGCAGCCGGTCTACGGTCCGCTCGCCAACACCGTGTTCCCCTGCGCCTTCTGGCCGAGAAAGCCTCTGGAGGCCCCGACCAGGGTCGGCAACGGCCACCCAGCGATGATCGTCCAGTCGACCGGCGACACCCGGACCGTGTACGAGGGAGCCATGGCCCTGCACCGCGCATTGCCCGCCTCCCGCATGGTCACGCTCCGGAACGTCCGGCGCCACGGCCTCTACGGGCTGTACCCGAACCGCTGCGTCACTGACGCCGTCAACGCCTACCTGGCGTCCGGCAGGCAGCCCAACACTGACGTGACCTGCGACCGGGAACCCTGACTGGGTCAGCGAAGACGTCATCTCATTTGGCTAGCTGGCGGTGACAGATCAGGGTGGCGGCGATGCCGACGAACGCCAGGAAGCGCTCGGGCGTGCGTTCGTAGCGGCGGTGTAGTCGGCGGCAGCCACTCAGCCACGACACCGTCCGTTCCACCACCCAGCGGTAGCGGCCCCGCCGGTCGGAGGACTCGATGCCGCGGCGCGCGATGCGCGGCGTGATGCCGCGGCTGCGCAGCCAGCGCCGCAGGTCGGCGTAGTCGTAGCCCTTGTCGCCGTGCAGCTTGGCCGGGCCGCGCCGGCGCGGCCCGCGCCGCGAACGGACCGGCGCGATGCCCCGCACCAGCGGCTGCAGCGCGAGCTTGTCGTGGGTGTTGGCCGCTGAGATCCCGACAGACAGCGGCAGTCCGGCACGATCGGTCAGCAGATGGATCTTCGACCCGCGTTTGCCGCGGTCGACAGGATTCGGGCCGGTCAGCTCCCCCCTTTGGCGACCCGGACGCTGACCGAGTCGATCGCGCATCGCGACCAGTCCAGCTCGCCGCGCGCACCCAGCTCGTCCAGCACGAGCCGGTGCAGCCTGGCCCACACCCGCGCGGCACTCCACGGTGAAACGCCGGTGCGCGGTAGGACCCGACGGCCCGAACACCGGCGGCAACTGCTGCCACGTACAACCAGTGGTCGCCACAAAGATGATCGCCGCCAGCACCTCACGACCCCCGTACCGGCGCCGACCACCGCCCAGCACGCCCGCACTCCCGACGAGCTCACCGCCCTGGGACGGCAGGCAGAGATCAGAGGCCGCTACCGCCACGCCGTGCACTGCTACCAGCGGGCCAGTGCCGCCGGGGACGCTGACGCGCTGTTCTTACTGGCCGAGCACCGAAACGGGGCCGGTGACCGCGAGAGCGCTGCGCAGCTCTACCGACAGGCCGTCGACGCCGGACACACCCACGCGCTGCAGGGCCTGGCCCGACTGCGGGAGGCAACCGACGACATCGCAAGCGCCGAGCGGCTCCGCCGCTTCGGCCTGACCGCCGCCGGAGACGTCGAGGAACCCTGGACCTAGGGCGTGTTTCGGAGTAAGTGGAGCCATTCGTTGATGGCGGTGATTTCAAGGATGGCCTGGTAGCGGACGCAGAGCTTGTCGTATCGGGTGGCTACGGCCCGGTGGCGCTTGAGGCGGTTGATGCCGCACTCCACGGTGTGGCGGCTGCGGTAGTCGACCGGGTCGAAGGCGGGTGGACGACCACCGCGGCTTCCCCGCCGGGACCGGTGCCCGGCCTGGTCAGCCGGAACCGGGATCGTGCTCGCGATACCGCGACGACGCAGGTGGGCCCGGATCGCCCGGGACGAGTACGCCTTGTCGGCCCGCACCCGATCCGGGCGGGTCCGGGGACGCCCCGGCCCGGCGCGGGCGACACCGACGCCGGCCATCACGGCTGGGAACTGCGGGGCGTCCCCGCGCTGCCCGGCGGTCACCACCAGCGATAACGGCATCTGGCCTTGCGCACAGGCCAGATGCACCTTGGTTGACAACCCGCCGCGCGAGCATCCCATCGCATGATCGGCCGACTCGGTGGGCCTGTCGCTGCGTGCTCGCTGATCTGGTCAATGGCTCCTCTTCCGCTCCCGTCTTCCGCTCGACGACGAGGGGCTGCACCTCCGCTGCCGGACCGGCGCCGCGTCGAGCACGTCCGGTGTCCACACCAGGCAGCAGAGGTGGTGGGCTCATGAGAGCGAAGGTGGACGGCCAAGGGAGACGAACCATCGGCCGGCCTCCTCCCACCGCTCGGTGACGGCCGCCGAGCACGAGGCGGCCAGCGCGTCGGCGCCGTCGGCGGACACGTGCGCCCAGGCAAACCACTCGCCGACCGCGTGGCCCGACCGCAGCCGCAGCGGCTCGGTCCGCGACCCCGATCCAGGCGGGTCCACCTCCACCAGCACCCGCCCGCCCTGCGTCCGCAGCGCCAGGACGCGGCGCAGCAGCGCGGCGGGGTCGCCGCCGATGCCGATGTTGCCGTCGGCCAGCAGCACCGTCCGCCACCGCCCGGCACCCGGCACCCGCCCGAACACATCTCGGCACAGGGCCGGCGCGCCCGCCGCGATCGTCAGCGCTACCGCGCGCGGTGCCACGTCGATGCCCAGCACCGGAAGGCCGCGGCGGACCAGCGCTGCCGTCAGGCGTCCCGGGCCCGACCCGACGTCCAGCGTCGCGCCCCGGCAGCGGTCCAGGACCCCGGCGTCGCCGGGGCGCAGGGCCAGCCAGTCCTGCACCGGCAGCGGCCGTCGGCGGCCGTCGGCGTGCTCGATCTCCACCGGCGCGGTGCCGCGCAACGCCTCCTCGTACAGTTCGCCGATCATGCCGAGACGTTCCCTTTGGCGCTCCTGCTCCCGAGGACGCAGACTGCTGCAGTGAATCGACCGCGGGGCACCTGCTCGGCGACGGCCTCGGCGGCGTGTGGGGTGTCCATGTCGCCCGGCACCGGCATCACCGCGGCGGTGAGGCGGTCGGGGTGCAGGCGGGCGGGCTGACGTGGTCCAGTGTTGGGACACGACACCGGCTCGTCCAGCAGCGGCCGCGCGTCAGGGCGAGGCAGCACCAGTTCTCGCCCGTCGTCGGCGGCGGTGAGCCGGTCGAGCTCGGCGACCAGAAGCGGCGGCTCGACAGGGTCCGGCGAGGCGTCGGCATTCATGGCGCACCCCACCGACGCGGTCCGCGGCCGGCAGCCCGGCGCGGCAGGCGGCGCCGGGGCCGCGGGGAACACCACGTCGGCGCCGTAGTCGGTGGCAATGCGCGCGGACCCGTCGGTGGAGGCGTTGCCGACCACTCGGGGAGGTAGGCCCGCGAGGATCCGTGACAGCGCTGCGGCAAAGCTTCGGCCTCGTTGGGGCACGGGAGAATCACGTCGATCACCAGCCCTGACGTTACTATTTGTGATGAACTGGACTCTGACGGTGGTTTGTGTGTTGTTGGGGCATCAGACCGAACCGTTGAGGCCGCGCAGCGTGAGCCCGAGGCCGACCACAATGACCAGAGCGGCGGTGGCCACCGGGGTGAGCCGGCCCAGGCGGTCGGCCTTGCGGGCGAGGGTGGTTCCGTCCAGCATCCCTTGGAGGCGGACGAGTGCGACGCCGGCCGCGGTGAGGGTGGCGGCCATGCCGAGGCCGTAGGCCAGGACGAGGCAGGCTCCGAAGATCGTCCGGCCGAGTGCGATCGCGCCGAGCAGGACCACCAGCGCGGACGGGCTTGGTACCAGGCCACCGGATAGGCCCAGTCCGATGAGTCCGGCCTTGCCGAGCCGCCCGCCCCCTCCCCCTCCCCCGTGCCCGTGGCCGTGCCCGTGCCCGTGGCCGTGGCCGTGGCCGTGCCCGTGCTCGTGGCCGGGGTGGGGTCGCCGGGCTGTGCGGAGGAGGCCGATGCCGATGGCGGTGACCAGCAAGCCGCCGGCGACGCCGAGGTAGGCCAGCAGGGATTCGCCAGCCAGGGACGCCGAGGCCGAAAGCAGCAGCCCGAGGATCAGGACGCCGCCGGTGTGGGTGAGAGTGATGGTGGCGCCGACGATGAGGGCGTCGCGGGTGCGGCCCCGACGTCCGGCGATGTAGGCGGCCATGACGGTCTTGCCGTGGCCGGGGAGCGCTGCGTGCCCGGCGCCGAGGACGACCGCGAGCAGGACGGCGAGCAGCGCGACGCCCAGGGAGAGGTGCCGGGCGCCGACCAGGGAGTTGAAGCGGGCGGTGAGGTCTCCGAGAGCGTTGGTGAAGGGCCCGGCGGTAGGCGGTCCGGGCAGCCGCGCGATGGTCGAGCCGTTGCCGGGCCGGACCTTTAGGGTCGCCGAACGGATGTCCAAGGGTGAGGTGAGCAGGTCGCCGGGGTAGTGGCGCAGTTGGTCGCTGACGCTGCGCGCGGGGACGGGCGACTGGTCGATGCGCACGCCTTCGGCGGCGGCAGTGATCTCGTGCCAGCCGATGCGGTCGTCGCGAAAGGTGTCGGCGAAGTGGATCCAAGTGGCCTTGGTCAGCACGACCGGGGCTGAGAGCCTGCAGGTCAGGCGGCTGGTCGGCAGTCCGGTCGAGCCGGGGGCCCGAGTGTAGGAGGAGGCTGTGGTCCGCCAGGCGACCGGCTCACCTTCCACGGTGAGCCGCGCGGCTTGGGTGAGGGCCGCGCATTGCTGCCGGGCGTAGCGGCTTGCCTCGGGGATGCTGATCGTCGCGTCCTGGTCGGTGTCGACCGCGTCACGTTCCTGCAGTGTGGGGATTTCGGCGGAGTCGACGATCGCGGTGTCGGTGACATGGTCGGCCGTCAGCCGCAGCCCGTCGTAGTGGTTGACGGTGAAGTTGCCCAGCGGATGGGTGGTGCCGACGGCGCTCTTGTGGACACCGCCTGTGTGGACACCGCCTGTGTGGACACCGCCTGTGTGGACACCGCCTGTGTGGACACCGCCTGTGTGGATGCCGCCTGTGTGGATGCCGCCGGCGTGGGCGGGCACGGCCGGTCCCCAGCAGATCACCGCGACGAGCCCGGCGAGCAAGGCCGGGACGGCTGACAGGAAGCCGCCTGCTCGCCCCGTGGCGAGGCGGCCGTGGTCAGCCCGTCGCCGGGCGGGCCGGCGGGGTCGGATCGGCCACCGCTGCGGGGCGGGGTCGGTTCGGGTCATGAGGCTCTTCCGATCGCGGGGATCCTCGGGTCGAGGCGGGGGTTGATGCGGTGGGCGGTCTCGCGGTCGCGGCGGGCGGCGGCGCCCTGGCCGAGCGCGGCGTGAATGTCAGCGCGGTGCCGGTAGAACAGCGCGTTGCGCCAACCCAGCCGAGTCGCCTGCCGCGCGTATCGCAGGGCCTGACGGTCGTGGCCGTTCAAGTGCAGGGCCCAGGCGAGGGCGTCGGCGACGATGACGCTGTGGCGGTGTGCCCATTCGGCGCGGGCATGCCGCAACGCGCCGACAGCGTCGCCGGTGTCGGCGGCGTATTCGGCCGCGCCCAGGTCGTCCACGACACCGTTGTCGGCCATCAGTTTGCGCTCTGATGCCAGCAGCCGCCGCTGGGCGGCGGCCTCGCGGGTGCGTCCGGCGGCGCCCAGCAGCTCGATGTACTCGGCGACGTACTGCGGCTGCGGAACGCGGCTCACCACCTCGCCGTAGCCGCTGATGGCCGCAGTGAGGTCGCCGCGCAGCGCGGCCGTCTTGGCGATGCCCTGCAGTGCCGGGACGTAGGCGGGGTCGGCGGTGCGGGCGGCCTGGTACTGGCGGGCGGCTTCGTCGAGACCGCCTGAGTGCAGCGCCAGTTCGCCCAGGTAGTAGCGGCAGTAGGCGACGTCGGAAGGGGTGTAGGCGCTGTCCAGCGCCTGCCGCAGGACCCGGCGGGCCCCGGCCGGGTGCCCGTGCGTCTCCAGTTCGTAGGACGCGCGGGTGAACGCCGCGACTCCGGGCCCCAGCTCGTTCATCCGCGCGACGGCGGCGGTTGCGGCGGGGTAGTCGCCGAGCTGGGTGTAGGCGTCGTTGAGGGCGCCGTACAGCTGGGGGTTGGACGGGGCGATCCGCTCGGCCCGCTTCCCCCAGCGGACGGCGTCGCCGAACTGGTGGCGGGCGTTGGCCAGCGCGGCCATCGCGATCATCGCCTGGTAATTGTCGCCGCCGTCCAGCCGCAGGGAACGGCGCAGCGCGCCCTCGGCCTTGGGATAGAAGGCGGGGTCGACGGTGATCCGGGCCTGCTGCACGTAGGCGGCACCGAGCGCGGCCCACGTTGCATAGTCGCCCGGTGTGTCGCGCAGGATCCGCTGGTAGCGGGCGATGACCCCCGACGGGGCGGCCGTTGGGCGCACCGGATCGGGCTCGGTCGGCTGGGGCCCGCGGAACACCCCGACGACCACGATCGAGGCGATGGCCAGCGCCGCGGCCGCCGGCAGCAGGACGGCGGTGCGTTTCAGCGGGGGTGTGGACAGCACGCGTTTCCTTTCGGTCTGTTGTCACAGGGGTGCGGAAGACGGCGGCCGTCTCCCGCACCCCACCTGCCCGGCCTGCCTGGCTGTTCAGCCGGCCCTGTTGTTCAGCCGGCCTGGTTGTTCAGCCGGCCTGGTTGACCGCGGCGGTGTGCGGCAGTGCCACGTAGGGGAACCAGCGGCCGAACGCCGCGTCGTTGTAGTTCACCCGGTCGCCGGCCGCCAGGGCCGGGACGGGGCGCCCGGTCTGGGCGGCGCCCTCCAGGACCTGCAACTCGATGTCGACGACGTCGTCGCTCAGCCGCCGCCCGTTCGGGAATCCCTGCAGGTCACCGGCTAGCACCCCGAGCCGGTTCGCATCCCGGGTGACCGGGACGGCCATGTTCAGCCGCAGCATCTCGGCGGGCGTGAACCGCTTGCGGTGGACGTCCTTGTTGAGCAGCTGGGAGTTCAGGTCGGTGCCCAGCGGCCCGCCGGAGTTCTTGGCCAGGCCGGTCAGGAAGATCTCGAACAGATCCCGGCGCGGGGCCGGCGGTGCCTTGATCCCGTAGATCTTCTGCACCAGTTCCGGGACCTCCGGTTTGAGGACCCGCTGCACCAGCGGCTCGACCGTGTGGTCCTTGGCCGGGGCGAGCCGGTTGAAGGCGTCCTTCAGCCCGGCCGGCGAGATGACCTCGTTGACCAGCGGGTTGCCCAGCCGCGAGACTTGGTGGTAGCCGTCGGCGCTGTGGTGGCCGAGCTTGGCCGACGCGCCTCGGCGGTCGGTGGTCGACCAGATCCCGATGACCGGGTTACGGCCGGGGTCTCGCCCCAGCGCCAAGTCGGTCTTCGGCACCTGCAGCGCGAGAGTGTTGACGTTGTAGCCGCGCAGGGTGTCGTTCCCGGTCTCCTTGAGGTTCCCGCCGTAGAGCAGGTCGAAGACCCGAAGGTCGAGGAAGAACGGGTCGTCGGCCTGGCCGGCGTAGCTCCGGCCGCCGCCGGGGACCCGGGTGATCGCCTGGCTGCGCAGCCTGGCGTAGTCGGGCATGGACGCGGCCCCGGTCTGCGACGGCGCGGCAACGGCGTCGCGGATCAGCGTACGGGTGCCCTTACGGGTGATCCGCTGCAGGGTGTAGTGCTGGCGGAACAGCAGGTTGGGGTCGCTGAGCGAGGTCACCGGCCCGTTGTTGTACAGGAACGTGGCGTTGCCGCGGCGGTCCTCGTTGCGGAACGTCCACCGGTAGGTGATGTCGGGTTCGGCGTCGCCGTCGTTGTCTATTTTGATGTTGTAACGCGCTCCGGTGGCGAACGGATAGAAGTTCGGTCCGCCGGTGGGCTCCTGGAACGGGATCCAGTTGGCCACCAGCGTCACCGTGTCGGACCTGTCAGGGCTGGTGAAGGCGTACAGGTCGGTGTTGTCGGCCTGCGGGTCGCCCGCGATGAGCGGCGCCTCGCGGTGGCTGGACGCGTTGGAGGCCTCCGGCCCCAGCGCGGCGACCATTCCACTGGCCGCGAGCAGTCCCATACCGGCGACCACGGCCACCGGTCTTCTCACTCTGATCACGATGTCGCAAATTCCTTTCACTATCACCCTGAAACAGACCTCGATGCCGTTGCACGGGTGTCGTCCCCCAACATTCGAGAATCACCGCCACGCGGACGGGCATATAGCCGTAAAGAAGATTCGCTATTTGGCAAACGAATTAAAAGTAGAGCCGTGCGGCCGCACCGCGGCTTGCGCGATTGCGGCCGACCGGGGATCTCCAGGGCCGTCGAGCGGGGTACGAGCGCGGTTCGGCCGCAGTGATCAGGAGGACGTCATGAGCGCAGGAGACCGCCGATCCGACCGGCCGTGCGATCGCGGGCTCGCTGACCGGAAGCGCATCACGATCGCATCCACCCGCCCCTCGTCCGGACGGCGCCGGACCGGACGAGACCAGCGCGTACGGCTTCCCGGCCGGGCTGCGGCGCGGGTTGGCACGCGCCTGCCCGCCCGGTTTCGGCCGGCGCGGCGCGTGGCGCAGCCCACTGCGCGGGCCGTGGCTGACGTCGGTGCTCGGCACCGTGCCGCTAGTGCCGCTGCCGCCGGATGGTGTCCTACCTGCGGGCTCTGCTGAGTGAGACCGAGCGGAAGTACGGGTGGACGTTGACGCAGATGGCGGAGGTGGCGGGGATGCCGGGCCGGGGGCATGCAGTGGCTGCTGAACTTCGACGCCTGGGATGTCGGCGGCGGGGTGCGCGACGACGTCCGGGACGCTCATCTGATGCCGGGCCGAGCCGGGTACCCGTTCCCAAGCGGTTGTGGGCATAGTCTGGACGTCTTCAGACCAAGGTGCGGGGGTGCCCATGACGCCGGATATCTCGCCGTCCGGGCCGAGGCTCAGCGTGTATGTGGTGCCGGTCGGGCAGTGGCTGACGGTCGAGCTGTGCGGAGAGCTGGACAGATTCCACGTTCCGGCGTTGCTCGGCCGGGCCAGCGCGCTGATCGCCCAGGAGATCCCGCCGCGGATAGCGTTGGACCTGTCCCGAGTGGCCTTCTGCGACTCCGAGGGGCTGAACGCGTTCGTGCGGCTGTGGAAGCGCGCGGCCGCCGCCAGCGGGGAACTGGTGCTGTTGCGCCCGCCTCCGCGGCTGGCCGCGTCGTTGGATCGGACCGGTCTAGATCGTCACATCCGCGTCCGTGACACGCTCCCCGCGGCTTCCGACGGTTTGCCGTGACTGGGGAGAATCGTGGGTGTGGGCGCGCGTAGGGATGTGCGGTCGCGCGTGAACCGCGGGCTGGTGCCGGAAGGCGCGGTTGTCGCGGAATACTGCTCGCCCGCGTGCGGGTCGCAGCGGCGGCGCAAGCGAAGCGCTCCAGCGAGAAATATGCCGCCGCGGTGGACGGCCTCACGGCCTTGGGGTACAGACGAGAGTCCTAGCCCCGCAGTGACGACTCGAAGCTAGCAAGCTTCGGGCTCTTCGTCGTTACAGAGGCCAGTCTTCTGTGACCGCAGGGGCCGAAGGGGACAGACGCGCGGCAGGAGCCTTGGTCTTTGGGTCTGGTTTGTGGTGGTGGGCCGGGCGTTGTCGGCACCGGGGACTCAGGCCGCGGGTTCACTCCGCCTGATCACCTGCGGCGGCCACTTCAACACCCCGCACCCGCCGCTGTACCGACCGCACCCGTCGTCTTCGCGACCCTCCCTAGCCACAGTCTCCCTACGTCCCACGACACACCCGCGCCGTCGCCTGCACCGGGACTGCTGAGGGCATGGTGAGCGTTGTCAGAACCGCTGCTCTCCAGTCTTCCGAAGCTCCCGTTAACTGGGCACGTTCGTCGCAAGGTCGCCGTGATCGCTGTCGTCGGTACCGCCGGCGGCCAGCGCACGGCCGTTGTGGCGCCTGATCACCTGGCGGCACCTTCAACCGCTCCACCGGCCACTACCGCGACAAGATCATCGATGTCGCCTACCTCATCGCCGTCCGCCATCACTGAGGGCGACACGCCCGGCTGAGGCATGTGCGGGAGAAGGAACCAGGCAGCCCCGCGGGTCGGCCGCGGTTGGCCGTCGGGCACCCCGGCTTGCCAGCCCTTCAGGCCAGCGCTTTAGGCCAGGGGGAGGGTGAGGAAGGGGGCGCTGGACGGCTGGGGGGAGCCGCCCGCGGGTTCGATGGTCATACCGATCTGCTGGGCGTTGCCGAGCCCGGTGGCGATGATGGGCCAGGATGGCCTGTCTGCCGGCGGCCGCATGATGCCCGCCGAGCGGGGCGCGGCGGACGTGGCCAGGAACCACATTTGGTAGGTCTTGGCCGTCGGCAACCGCTTCAGCCTGGAGGAGGTGATCACCGCCTTGTCCAGCGACCGGGACGACACGATGGTGACCGTGGCGCCGTCCCGGGTCTGGGCGGTGGAGGTCTGGGCGTCGGGGGCGGTCATCACGGCGGCGATCCGCCGGTTGAGGTCTTGTGCGTGTTCGGCGTCGCCGTGGAAGTGGGCGGCCGTGATCGCGCCGACGACGGCGAGCACCAGGCATGCCGCGGCGGCGAGCCAGTTCCCTCCGCGGCCGCGGGGGGACGGCAGGCGGCGGCGCAGTGGTGGCGGCGACTGGCGGGTCCGGGCGATCTCGGTCATGACGCGTGCGCGGAGCTCGGGCGGCGGGGGGTGGGCGACGGCGAGCGCCAGCCGGGTCGTGGTCTCGCGGAGTCCGGCGGTCTCGTCGGCGCAGGCGGCGCAGCGCGGCAGGTGGTGTTCGAAGCGGCGTCGTTCGGTGTCGCCGAGCGCGTCCAACACGTAGGGGCCGGCCAGGTCGTGGGGGTCGTGGGTCATGGCTGCGCTCCCAGGCAGTCGCGCAGCCGGATGAGTCCGTCGCGCATCCGGGTCTTGACGGCGGCGAGGCCGACGCCGAGCAGTTCGGAGACCTCGCGGTAGGTGTAGCCGCCGTAGTAGGCCAGGGTGATCGATTCGCGCTGCGTCTGGGTGAGGCCGCGCATGCAGCGGCGCACCTGCTGGTGTTCCAGCCGGGTGCCGACCTCTTCGGCGACCTCGTCGTAGTCGGGCGAGGGCGCGGCGGTGCGTTCCTCGCGGTCGCGGTCGGCCTGGGTGGAGCGGACCCGGTCGACGGCGCGGCGGTGCGCCATCGTCAGCGCCCACGCGGTGGCGGCGCCCTTGCCGGGCCGGTAGTGCGACGCCTTGCGCCACAGCTCGACCAGCACCTCCTGGGCGATCTCCTCGGCCTGCGCCGGGTCGCGGACCACGCGCAACGCCAGCCCGTACACCGGCCCCGACAACCGCTGGTACACCACCTCGAAGGCGTCCTGGTCGCCCCGCGCGACCAGAACGAGAAGCGCGCCCAGGTCCGAGACACCGGACGGCGCGGCACCGCCGCTCAGCGGGTCAGTCATCTTCACACCACGTGTTCGGCGCCGAACCGGGATCGGATGGGTGAATCCTCGTCCCGGAAAGTTCGGCCCATCCGCTCACCGTAGGGCACCGAACACCCGGTGTGACAAGCGATAGAGCGACCGGGCCACCGCAGTGGGTCACCGCCGCGGTGCGCGGCCTGCTGGCCGCAGCCGCCGCCATGGGTACCGCGGAGTTGGCGGCCGGTGCGCTCGGGCGGGCGACCGCGTCCCCGATCCTCGCCATCGGCGCCGGCTTCATCGATCTCACCCCGGTCTGGCTGAAGGACTTCGCGATCCGCACCTTCGGCTCCAACGACAAGACCGTCCTGCTGATCGGGCTCGGCGCAGGGATCACCATCGCGGCGCTGGTCATCGGACTGTTGAGCACGCCCCGGCTGGTCTTCGGCCTGATCGGGCTCGCCGCCTTCGGAACCGTCGGGGGCACCGCGGCGCTGACCCGGCCGGTCGCCGAGCCGATCGACGCCCTGCCATCGGCGGTCGGCGCGCTCGCCGGCATGGCCGCCCTGGCCCTGCTGGCACGCAGCGTCCGCCCCAAGCCCCGCCCGAAGCCCCACCCGAGGCACCGCGCGTCCCCTATCCGACATCCCGAAACAACCGCTAAGGGCAAAGTCGCCCACAGCACCGCCCCCCTGGGGGGCGACCAGGCAACCGGTCCCCGGTCGGAGTGGAAGAATTGGCCGGAACACCGCTCCAAAGACGCCCCCGAGCCGGCTCCCGGGGCCGGTGCCGGCATCGATCGGCGGCGTGTGCTGCTGACCGGCGCCGGAGTGGTCGGCGTCGCTGCGGTCGGCGGCATCGGCGGGCGGGCGCTACTACGCCGCGAGAACGTCTCCAAGATCCGCACACGGCTGCGGCTGCCAGCACCGGTGAGCCAGGCCGGACCGGTTCCGGCGGGCGCCCAGGTCCGGGTCCCGGGCATGACGCCGTTTCGTACTTCCAACGCTGACTTCTACCGGGTGGACACCGCGCTCGTCCTGCCCCAGGTCGATCCTCGGGACTGGACGCTGCGGATCCACGGCATGCTCGCCCACCCCGTCGAGTTGACGTTCGACGACCTGCTGCGCCAACCGCTGATCGAACGCGACATCTCCCTCTCGTGCGTGTCGAACCAGGTCGGCGGCGTCCTGGCCGGGAACGCCCGCTGGCTCGGCGTACCGCTGGCGCCGCTGCTGCGCAGGGCCGGGGTGCGGCCGGGGGCCGACCAGATCCTGTCCCGCTCGTCCGACGGCATGACGCTCAGCACCCCGTTGGAGAGCGTGCTGGACGGCCGCGACGCGCTCCTGGCCGTGGGGATGAACGGCGAGCCGCTGCCGGTGGCGCACGGCTTCCCCGCCCGGATGGTGGTGCCCGGCCTGTACGGATACGTGTCGGCGACCAAGTGGGTCGTCGACCTCAAGGTCACCCGGTTCGCCACCGACCAGGCGTACTGGACCAAACGCGGCTATGCCGAACGCGCGCCCGTGAAGACCTTCTCGCGGATCGACGTCCCCAAGCCGTTCGCCCGCCTCACAGCCGGGCCCATCGCCGTCGCCGGCACCGCCTGGGCTCAGCACCGCGGCATCGACGCCGTCGAATGGCAGGTCGACGACGGGCCCTGGCGTCCGGCGCGGCTCGCCCCGGTCCCCGGCATCGACACCTGGCGGCAGTGGGTCGCCGAGTGGGACGCCCTGCCGGGCTCGCACACGCTCCGCGTCCGCGCCACCGACAAGACCGGAACGACCCAACCCGAGCACCGGTCGCCCCCCGTCCCGGACGGGGCCACCGGCTGGCATTCGGTGGTGGTCACCGTGACCTGACCGCGGCAGCCGCCGAAACCGACAGTTCACCTATCCCGAAGGAACCCATCATGAAGTGCACCCGAATCGCCCTCGGCGTCCTGTCCGCGGCGGCCCTGACCGCCGGGCTCGCAGCCTGCTCCGGCGCAGACGACGACAACGGCTCCAGCACCGCGTCCGCCGGGACGTCCGCTCCCGCCCCGTCCAGCACCGGAGCCGCGGCGCCCGCGACGGACAAGCCGTTCGGCCCGGCGTGCTCGGCCGTCCCCGCGTCCGGCAAGGGCAGCTTCAGCGGCATGTCCACCGACCCCGTCGCGACCGCCGCGTCCAACAACCCGGTGCTGTCCACACTGGTCAGCGCAGTCAAGCAGGCCGGGCTCGTCGACACGCTCAACTCCGCCCAGAACCTCACCGTGTTCGCGCCGACCAACGACGCGTTCAAGAAGATCCCCAAGGGCACGCTCGACAAGGTGATGGCCGACAAGGAGACGCTGAAGAGCATCCTGACCTACCACGTCGTCGGCCAGAAGATCACGCCGGACGGACTTTCGGCCGGCAGCTTCAAGACCTTGCAGAGCGCCGCCCTGACCACCAGCGGTTCGGGCGACTCCTACACGGTCGGCACCGACAAGGCGAACGTGGTCTGCGGCAACGTCCAGACCGCCAACGCCACCGTCTACATCATCGACTCGGTCCTGATGCCGCCCAAGTGACGCCCCGTCACCGTTTTCACGTCCCCGCCCACACCGGGCGGGGAGTCAGGTCACCCGGCCCGGCATGACTCAAGCCCCTGTCGTAGGCATGATCCGGGGGGTGTTGTCACCGGGTTCGGGTGGCGTCGGTGGACCGCTCATAGGGACAAGGCGCCGTCTGTGACGAGGAAGATCGTCTCGCCGTAACGTGGATGCCGGGCACCGCGGCCAGACCGCCGACCTGGCATAACCCCCTGATCGAGGTAGACGTGAGCATCGAGTACGCGGCGGTGTTTTGGGCTTGGACGTCGGCAAGGGCGAGTACCACGCGTGCGGGCTGAACACCGCTGGCAAGAAGCTCCACGACAAGGCGTTGCCCAACGACGAGCAGCGACTCCGTGCTCTGTTCACCGAGCTCGGCAAGCGCGGCCCAGTCCTGGTCGTGGTCGACCAGCCGGCCTCGATCGGGGCGCTGCCGGTCGCGGCCGTTCGCGCTGAGGGCTGCCAGGTCGCCTACCTGCCCGGCCTGACGATGCGGCGGCTGGCCGACGTTCACCCCGGCAACGCCAAGACCGACGCGCGCGACGCCTACGTCATCGCCGACGCAGCTCGCACTCTGCCGCACACGTTGCGGCGGGTCGACGTCGGTGACGACGCGATGGCCGAGCTGGAGGTGCTGGTCGGGTTCGACGACGACCTGGCGGCCGAGTCGACCAGGCTGACCAACCGGATCCGCGGCCTACTCGTCACCATCCACCCCGCCCTGGAGCGGGCGATCGGCCCAAGCTGCACCACCCGGCCGCGTTGGACCTGCTCATCCAGCACGGCGGCCCGGACGGTCTACGCGCCACCGCCACCGACCAGCTCCTGGCCACCGCCCGTCCTCTCGCACCGCGCATGGCCGGACGGCTCGTTGAGGCGATCAAGACCGCGCTGGACGCCCAGACCGTGATCGTTCCCGATACCACCGCGGCCGCGACCCTCCTGCCGCACCTGGCCCGTTCGCTGCGCTCCGCCAGAGGGACATTGCCAGTGGGCTAGTGGTAGCTGGTTCGGGTTGGGGCAGGTTCGGTCACGGGCAGGAGGAAATCCAGATCGTTTGAGCCCACATGGGTGATGGACTGCCGTCCGGGCTGGACGTGCATACGGAATGTCTCGGGACCCGGCCGTCCGGCCCGGTCCCAGGTGTCCCACGCGGTCTCCACCGCGTCCCACAGTCGCAGGGGCCCGGCCTGCCGGACCGTGTAGCCGTCGCCGCCGGAGGTGAGGGTGGCGGCCGACCCGGTGGTGATGTCGATCAGGTGCATGGTGTCGCCGTCGGGGCTGGTGAGCTGCTGGGTGTTGGGGGCGGCGAGTTGGGCGAGGAACCGGCCGAAGAACGCCTCGTCGGTCGCCTCGTCCAGGCGTCCAGGCGCGTAGCGGGCCGGGCGGCCTGGGGCACTGCGGGTGAGGGCGTCCCAGTCGGCAGGGTTCCCAGGTGCGGGCCGTTCTTGAGCGCGGGCGGCCATGAACGAGATGGTGCCGGGCAGCAGCGGCCCCTCGGCGGTGCCGTCCACGGCGGTGGTGAGCAGAACCCGGGCGGAGCCGTACACCCAGCCGGACAAGGTCGCCAGGATCTTGCCGCCGGGCCGGGTCTGCGCGAGCCAGGAGACAGGGACGGCCCGGAGCGAGCAGGCGGCGACGATGCGGTCGTAAGGGGCGTGGGGCCAGTACCCGTACAAGCCGTCGGCGACCGCCAGGTTTACGGCGTATCCGATGCCGTACAGCGCGTTCGCGGCTTGGTGAAGGCGTCGATCGTCGACCTCGATCGAGGTGATCTCGCCGTAGTCGCCGAGCCGCTCGCAGGCCAGGGCGGTGGAGTAGCCAGTACCGGTGCCGATCTCCAGCACCTTGTGCCCCTCCTCAAGGTCGGCGTCCAGCCACATCCGCAGCACCAGCGACGGCAGCGTGGAAGAGGAGGTCGGGCCGCCGCCAGCGCGCGGGGCCGGATCGTCCCAGTCGGGCTCCTCGGCATCGAACTGGGTGATCAGCGTGGTGTCGGTATAGGCGCTGGCAAGCCACCGCTCGCGGTCGATCTGCTCGGTGACCGGCTCCCACACGGGCAGGCCCTGCTCGTCACGCCGGCCGGTGGAGGCGTAAAAGCCGGGCACGAACCGGTGCCGCGGCACCGTCTCGACCGCGCGCCGCCATCGGGAATCAGCCAGCAGCCCATGGTCGGCGAGATGCCGGGCGAGGGCGCGGCGCAGCGGTTCGGCCGCGGCATCCACATCCAGGCCGGCGTCATCCAGGCCGGCGTCGTGGTCAGTGCTGGTCATGGGTGTCATCCTGCCTGCAATACTGCGGCGAAGGCGTCGGCGATGGCGTCAGAGTCCGGCAGGAATCCCCACTGGCCGACAGCGTTGCACTCGATCCAGACGAGTTGTCCGGTGCGCCGTTCGACGCCCGGCTCGCCATGGCGGACCCACCACTCGAACGCGTCCTCAAGCTCGTCCCACAATCGCCGCTCGCCGTACTGGGTTACCATGCACACGGTCGTAGGGCGCGCTGTCCGGGAGGCCCTTCTGGCCATCTCCCACGATCACGCGGGGCGCGAACCCGGCCTTGGCGAGGTTGGCCTCGGCCTGCTCGGCGATGCCGGCGTCGACCTCGATCGTGGTGACGTTCTTCTCGCCGACGCGCGCCGAGAGAACTGCGGCCGTGTACCCGGTCCCCGCCCCGATCTCCAGGACGCGGTCGTGGTCGCGCGGCGCCAGCAGATCCAGGCATTGAAAGGCGATACCAGGCGCGGAGATCGAGCTTGAGGCCATCCCGTCCGAAATCTGCAAGGGGTTGCCACGGCCGTCTTCGCGCTGGGTGATGATCGAAGCGTCGGAGTCCCCCACCCGGAACATCTGTCCTCTGGACTCGCCGTCCAGCGAATGCGCAATTAGGTCTAACTTTGGAGTATCCAATTGTGAGGCTCCTTCGGCGCGTGATCTCGTCGTTCCTTCATCTATCTGATGTCAAGGATCAGCAGTTGCCTACCGAATTGTGATTATCAGTTCCGCTCAGGGCGCCATTCATGCTCAAGGATGGAATGGATCACCGAGTCCCGCCACGCGCCGCGTACGCGGATGTGGCCGCGGATCCGGCCCTCTTCGACCATCCCGAGCCGGGTCATCACCCGCGCCGAGGTCGCGTTGTCGGGACTGCGCGCGCCCCAAAGCCGGTGCAGGCCCAGCTCCTCGAAGCCGAGCCGCAGCAGCAGCCGGACGGTTTCCGACCCCATGCCGTGGCCCCACCGGTCAGCGCGCAGCGCGAAGCCGAGCTGGCCGCTGGACTGGCCGGGATGCTGGGCATCGACGGCGAGCCGGGCGAACCCGATCACCTCGCCACCGGCCACAGCGGCGAGTGAGTACTCGCGGCGCGGGTCCTGCTCCGCGGCCTCGATCACACCAGTCAGTGTCTTGGCCACCTGCTCGCGGGTGCGCGGCTCGAAGGACAGGTGCTCAACCACCACCGGGTCGCCGTACACCGCCAAGATCGCGTCGACGTCGTCAGCCGTGAACTCGCGCAGGCCCACGCCGTCCCCTGCGATCGACAAGGGATACATGGGCAGGAGGCTAGCGGCCAGAGTTCCGGCGGTGTTCTTCTCAGCGAACACCGGTTAAATGCGCGGGCCCCGCGCCTAGCCTGGGAGCTGTCGAGACAACCCAGGAAGGACGGGGCCATGCCCGAGTCTACAAGCATCGGCACTCAGCTTCAGAAGCTCCGAAAAGAGCGCGGACTCACTCAGGAGCAACTTGCGGAAGCAGCCGAATTGTCCGTCGACGTGATCGGCAAGCTGGAGCAGGGCCGCCGAGCAACGGCGCGCATGACCACGCTTGCAAAGCTGGCCGTCAGCCTCGACGTCGAGATCTCCGCGCTCATCGACAAGCGGGACCGGCTCGGCTCCGACCGTGACGGCGGCAGCGTCCTCGCCCTGCGTGACGTGCTCACCTCCCCGTCGCTGCTGCCTGGCATGGATGCCGACGACGACGGCGAACCGACGCCGATCCACCAACTCGAACGCGCTGTCGACCAGGCGTCGACGCAGTACTGGGCGGGGAACTTTGGCGCCCTGCTCGCCACGCTACCCGGCCTGATCGGCGAGGCACGCGTTACCCACTCGGCGCTCGGTGCTCCCGCTGTGCAGTGCCTCGCCCAGACCTACGAGGTGGCCAGCTCTCTGCTGACGCAGATCGGCCGGACCGACCTGGGCGTCATCGCTGCCGAACGCGCTGTCGCTACCGCCTACCAGAGCGAGAATCCGCTGTTGTGGGCGTGGATGCAATCCGTCTACTCGTGGGTGCTGCTCCATCAGGACCGTTACACCGATGCTGAGAACCTGCTGGTGAAGGTGGCCGAGAAGATCGAGCCGGGGTTCCGTGGCAGCGACCAGGAGGTCGCCGTATGGGGGACGCTGCTGACAACGGCGGTCGCTCCGACGGTCGCGCAGGACCGCGATCCCGGCGAGTACCTGCGGCTGGCGGGGGCGGCGGCCGAGCGGATCGGGCGGCGAGTGCCGCTCTATCGACAGTCGTTCAGCCCGGCGAAGGTCGCGATGCAGGCGGGCTACGGCTACGCCATCCTCAAGCAGCCCGGGAAGGTCCTGGAAGCGTCGAAGAAGATCCGGCCGGGCGACCTGGAGGGCATCTCGTGGGGCGCGCACCTGATGGACGTGGCCCAGGCGCACCTGGACGCGGGGCACCGGCGGAAGGCGTCCCAGACGTTGCTGGCTGCGCGCGAGGTGAGCGAGGTGTGGTTCCGGCATCAGCGGATCGCGCGGTCGGTGACGGCCGAGATCCGCGAGCATGAGCGTCGTCTGAGCCCGGAGACCCGCACCCTGGTGAAGGCTCTGGCCCTCGACGACTAGGACGCCCTGTCCTAGTGGGATGGGCGGTCCTGAGTTCGGTAGGACGCCACGTCCGGGTGTGGCCGAATACGGACATGCGGATCCGGACGCCTCGCCGGTGGTACTAGTCGCTACGCGACGTAACGCTGTGTCGCATGCCACAAGCGCAGACCTCCGGCGGGCTGAGCGCGCCACTACCCATCGGGCCCGCTGTCCCTCTGGATGCCTCTGCCCTGCCGCTGAGGGCTCTTGCCCGCCGTCTCGAACAGCGCGGCTGGGGATACGAGCTCGTCGCCGACGGGGACGACACGCTGCTGCGGCTCCGGCCGCCGGGTGTCGACGTCGAGTCAGGCCGCCACGTGGACCTTGTGATCCGCGATCGCGGTCACGGACCGTACTTCGCCTACGCCGCCGCCCCGCGGAGGCCGATCGCCCCGGTCGATGACCTCGACCGTGCGGTCCACGCGCTGGAACTCGTGCACGGCACCAAGCCGCCTCCCGCCCCGCCAGCCCTCAAGAGCCTGGCCAGAGCGGCCGCCGACCTGAGCGAACGGGACGGCGCGACCGACCCCGCCCTCCCCTGACTGCGGCGGCGGGGAGACGGTCCTCACCGGATCCTCGCCACCGTCAGACCACTCCCGCAATCGGAATCGCCACCAGGGAATTCGTCATGACCGCTACGACCGTCCCCGCCGCCGAGCGGTGGAAAGCATGGCTGAGGAAAGCGCATCCGCACTGGAGCATCGTCGAAACGGACAGGCACCGCTGGTGGGCCTTTCTCGACATGGACCAGCGCGGGAAGGACGCAGTCCCCGTCCGGACCACCGACGTGAACGCCGACACGCCCCTGGAGTTGCACGACCTGCTCGTGAAGGTCGAGTCGTGACCACGCCCGATCTCCCAGACGATTTCCCGCCTGGTCTCGCCTTGGACTTCGGTCAGGTGTCACGAGCCGGCGTCTACAACGATCTTCTCGGCGGCAAGAGCGCGACGGCCGCCGACCGGGAGACTGCCCAGGCGATCACCGCGGCCTCGCCGGACGCACCGGCGGTGGCGCGCGAGAACTTCCGCTTCGCCGGTCGCGCCGCATCGTGGGCCGTCCGCCGATTCGGTATCCGGCAGGTCTTCGACATCGGTGTCGGAATCGTGGACGATGTGCCGCTGGACTCGGTGGAGAGCTGCGTCCGCGCCGTCGCCCCCGACGCCACGGTGCTCGCCTTCGACAACGACCCCGTCGTCCTTGTCCATGCGCGGGCGCTCCGCCGCGGGTACGGCGGTGTGCTCCGCGGGGACGTCCGCGACCTCGACACGATCTTCCAGAACCCCGGCCTGGCCCATCCCGATCTGGTCGGCCGCATCGACCTGAGCCAGCCTGCGGTCGTCGTCTTAGCCGCCGTCCTGCATTTCGTCGAGGACCCGGCCGCCGTGATGGCGGGGCTGCGGGAGCGTCTTGCTCCCGGCAGTGTCGCCATCGTCTCGCACGCGACCACCTCGCACACCGGCGAGGACCGCGTCGGCGCGATGACGGCGGCGTACGAGCGCGGCGCCAGCTCGATCGTCTTCCGGCCCGAGGAGGAGATAGCGGCCCTCGCGGACGGGTGGGAGATCGTGCGTCCGCCCGGCCTGGTCCCCGTGCAGGGCTGGTCGGTCGACGGCACCTATCACGGCGAGCCGTACGAGACGGTCCGCGTCGTCGGCATGGCCGCCGTTCTCCCCGGAGCCTCCGCGACGGTGGAGGTGGCGCGTGGCGTGGGATGAGGCGCCCGCCGTCTCCAGCACCGACAAGATCAACACGGGAGTGCCGAACTCCGCTCGGATGTGGGAGCACTGGCAGGGCGGCAAGGAGACCTATGCGGTGGACCGCGAGGCCGGGGACAAGGTCGCTGAGATCTTGCCGGAGATGCTCCAGGCGGTCCTCCACCATCGGGCGTTCCTCGACCGAGCCGTCCGGTACCTGGCCGCTGATGCGGGGATCGGGCAATTCCTCGACGTCGGCGTGGGCCTGCCCACCCTCGACAACACCCACGAGATCGCGCAGCGCGTCACACCCGACGCCCGCGTCGTCTACATCGATGACGACGCCCTGGTCCTGTCCCACGCCCGTGCCCTCCTCCCAAGCCGCCCGGAAGGGGTCTGCGAGGTCGTCGACGCCGACGCCCGCGACGTCCACATCGTCCTGCGCGAGGCCGCGCGGACGCTCGACTTCGCCCGCCCGGTCGGACTGCTGCTGCTGGACGTCCTGAACTACATCGTCGACGACGCCGAAGCACGAGGGACGGTGAAAGGGCTGGTCGCTGCGCTGGCACCGGGCAGCCACGTCGTGATCGCCCACCCGACCGCCGAGCTGGACGGCGACCGGGTGCACCAGGCCATGCGGGCCGTGATGGAAATGGGCGGGGCCCCCGTGACCGCCCGCACCCTGCAGCAGATCGAGGGTTTCTTCGAGGGCCTGGAGCTGCTGGACCCCGGTGTCGTGTCCTGCTCGCACTGGCGGCCCGAACCGTGGCCGCGGCCCCGAGCGCCTGTCCTCCAGCTCTGCGGCGTCGCCCGCAAGACCTAGCGCGCGCCTTCGCTGCCGCTGCCGCGATTCCTTGACCACCGATGACTCCCCCGATGCCTCCCCGGAAACGAGCACGATGACCCGCTCTCCCCTGCCCGCGGCCGTTCCCGCGGCCGCCGACGACACCCTCCGGATCGCCTCGGTCAACTGGCACTACGGCGGGCTCGATGACGACGGGTCGGACGTGCGCTGGCGCCAGACCGTTGATGTGCTCGGCGAGGTCGGCGCGCAGGTGGTGTTGTGCCAGGAGTTCGGGGTGGCGCAACCGGCGCTGCGGCAGTCCCGGCACGTGCAGCGCACCGCCAACGCCCTCGGCTCGGAGGCGGTGCTGGGCCCGGTGCCTCCCGGTGCCCGCTCGGCCCTGCACACCGCGATCCTGGTCGACACGCGCACCACCGGGGTGAGCATCGAGGCCGAGGTCCCCTACACCCACACGCGGTTCGGTGGAACCCAGCACGAATCTTGGTGCGGCGTTCAGCTCCGCCTCCCCGGCCTGGAGGACCTGGACCAGGACCTGGATTGCTACAGCGTGCATCTTCCGGCGCGTTCGGCGGTGGAGCAGCTCTCCCAAGCCCAGACGCTCGCCGCCCTGCTCACCGCCCCCGAGCGGCTCGTCCTGGTCGGGGGCGACTTCAACGGCTACCCGCGCGGCGGCCCGGCCGTCACCGCCGATGAATTGGAGCGCCTGCCGCCGCACCTGCGCGTGACCCGGTGCCGGGAAGGCGCGGACGGCGCTCTCGAAGCCAACTACGACGTCGATGATGTGTTCGGCCGAGCCGGGCTTTTCGACCTGGCCTTCAGCCTGCCCGCCGAACTGCGCAACCCGCCCGAGTTGCGGGCGACCGGCCGCGGCGGGGCCCGCGTCGACCGGCTCTACGCCTCGCCGGAGGTGGCCGGGGCCGCCACCGGTTACTGGCAGGTGCGCGTCGGTAGCGACCACGACGCGGTGGTCTTCGACGTCAACCTGGCCGCCCTTCGCCGGATCGTCTCCTCGCGCGCAGGGATGCGGGAAGGCGGGCGATGACCGCGCGTCGGGCCCAGTGGCATGCCCGCGGGTACGGCGGCCCCATCACCCACGTCGCCCTGGACTACGGCCTCACGCTGACCAGCAGCCTCGACCCCGTCGACCTGATGACGGGCATGCGGCCGGTCACCCCCCAGGCCAAGGCCGCCGTCCGGGCGCTGGACGAGGTCGGCGTCACCCTGGCGCTGGTCTCCGAAACCGGGCCCGGCCGTGACCGGCGCCCCGCCCTCCGCGCCGCCGGACTCGACGCCCTCTTCGAGGGCCGGGTCTACCTCTCTCACGAGCTGGGCCTGACCAAGGCCAGCCGCCTGTTCTACCGGCACGTGCTGGACGACCTCGGAATCCAGCCTGGCGAGCTGCTGGTCTGCGGCAACAACCTGCGCACCGACGTCGCTGTCCCAGCACGTCTACGCATCCGCGCCGTCCTGCTCGGGTCTCAAACGGCCCGCTACAAACTGCCCCCGAACACGACCTTGATCACCCGTATCGGCGACCTACCCGACCTGCTCACCGGAAAGCGAACCCTTCATGCCTGACGAGCCCACCACCCTCCGCGTCGCCACCTACAACCTGCACGCCGGGGGCCTGGACGGCGACGACCCCGAGCACTTCAGCCGCGACGACTCCCGCCTCCGCCGACAGGTCGAGCTGCTCGCCTCGCTCAACCTGGACCTCATCGGGCTGCAAGACGCCTCCTGGGGCATGTTCGGTGACAACCGCCTGGACAACGTGGCCGCCGACCTCGGGATGTCCTGGAGGTTCCTGGGCCGCTCCAACTTCTACGGTTGCAACCTCGCCACGCTGATCCGCAGGGGCGACAAGATCAGCGTCGGGGACAGGGACGTCACCCACCTGACCGGGCCGCCGTTCGCCCACGGCCTCACCCATGTCACCCTCACCATCGCCGGGCATCCCCGCCCCGTGCATGTGTTGGTCGGGCACTGCGCCCCCTCCAGCGCCACCATCCGGCTGGCCGAAGCCGAAACGGCCACGGCCCACCGGCACGACGACCTGATCTACCTCGCCGACTTCAACGCGGCCGCCGTGGACGACGACCCCGACACCACCGGGATCGACAACGCCACGGCTGGGAGCAAGCTCGACAAACGCCCCGCCGAGACGCTCGCCGCCGCCGGATTCCACGACGTCGGCCACATCGTCGGCGACCCCACCCCGACCACGGGGCACCGCGCCCCGAACCAGGACGACGGCGCGCTCGCGCTCCGCAGCGACCGGATCTACACGACGCTGCCCACCAAGACGATCACCGGGTACGGCGTCGAACTCGGCGGCGACGCGCTGTCCGACCACCGGATCGTCTGGGCCGAATTCACCCTCGGCGGATAGCCCCCGGCCGCGTCCCCGGCCAGCCGCGTCCCCGTCCATCTACCTCACACGAAAGCCCCCTTACCGATGACCCGATCTCCTCTCTGGCGCGGTGCCGCGGCGTTAGCCGTCCTGTTCGGCCCGCACGCGGCCACCGCCCTGTACGCCGCCGCGGAACTGGCCGGAGCCGACCTCGCCGGGCCCGGCCTTGCGGCCTCGGTCAACGTCTCGGCGCTCAGCCTCACCGCCACCGGGATCTGGCTGCTGGTTCGCGCTCGCCACCCGGTAAACGATCGTGTGGCCTGGCCTGCGATTGGGGGCGCGGCCGCGCTCGCCGTCGCCGGGGCCGTGCTGCTGCCGCTGACCGGCCAGGCCACCGACACCGTCGCGACGGTGCTGCTGGCCGCGGCGGGTGCGTGGCTGTGCGCCGGACTCGCCGCCGACGCCGGAGCGCCGCTGTGGCGTGGCCGCCTGGCCGGTGAGATCGCCCGGCGCTGGGACACCGACGCGGTCGCGGCCTGCGCCGTCGTGCTGGCCGGGCACACGGTGGCGATGTTGTTGGACGACTGGGTCACCCGACTGGGCCCGGCCGTGACCGACCAAGCCCAGCAGGCCGACCCGACCGGCCTGCACAACCCGGTCCTGTTCGCCGCCCAAGCCCTGGCCGCCGGGGTGCGGGAAGAGATCCCGCTGCTCGCGCTGCCCGCCGCACTGATGATGGCCGCACGCCGCCCGGCCTGGCAGATCCTCGCCGTAGTGTGCGTCCTGCGAGTGATCCCACACGCCTACCTCGGCACCCCGGCCCTCACCTCCGCGGTGTTCGCCGCGACGGCCTGGTGGACGTATAGGGCCACCCGCCGCATCGGCCCGGTCATCATCGGCCACACCCTGTTCAACGCCATCGCCCTGTTCGGCGGCCCAGCAGGAAACGCCGCACTGCTCGCTACACCCGCGATCGCCGGACTGTTCCTGGCAGACGCCCCCAACGCCACCCCCACATGGCTCCGCAAGCGACTCCGGCGCAAGTCCTCCCGCAGTGATCGTCCCGTCAAGGTGAAAGGGCCCGCGCTATGACCCACACCGGTCCGCTCCCCCAGCCCGGCCCGGACGCCCGGCCACCGTGCGACCGGCCCGTCCCGCCGTTGGGCACCACGGCCCTGGACGACCAGCAGGCGCGGCGCCTGCTGGCCCCGGCCATGGACGATCCCTCGCAAGTGTGGGCCTACGCCTGCGCCGCGCCCGAGCCCGGAGCCGAGCCCGTCGACGAGATCCTGCTCACCGAACTCGGCGGTGACGACGAACTCGGCAGTGACCAAAAACTCGGTGTGGTGTGGGTTCGCTCCCCCGACTCCTTCACCGGCGCCGCCGGGCACCTGCTCGGCGGAACCGGACGCGACGACACGATGCTGCTGCGGCGCTGGGAGGACCTGGTGTTCAAGCTGGCCGACCTTGTCGACTCCCACGCCCGCCGCATCCAATCCCCCACCGACTGGCCCGCCCGGTTCACCGAGATGCAGGCCGCCTTCCTGCGGTGGACGGCCTGCTACGGCGTGACCGCCGCCCTGCACAGCTCCGCAAGAGACGACATCCGCGACACCCTCCGCGCCCACCCAGACGGCGGACTCCCCCACGACCTGGGCGACCTGACCGCCGACGGCGCCGCCCAAATCGCCGACGACTACGAGCACGGGCCCGCCGCAGTGATTCCGCCCGGCTGGACCGTGGAGGGATGGGACCACACCCGGCCCCGCACCCACCCCATCCTTTCCAGCCTCCGCCCCGACCTGCCCCACCCGCCGCGCGGGGGAGCCGCTCGATGACTCCACACGACCCTTTCCGCTTCGACCCGTTCGCAGTCACCGATCCCCCCTCGCAGATCGATCGCCTATACCGCATGCGCGACGCCGCCCACCACTACGTGCAGTTTTGGGGCGACATGCTGTATGCGCAGGAGCAGGGGCACACGGGACGGCTCACCGCACCACCGCACATCACCGCCCTGCCCGCCGATCAGCAGACCCAGGCGCTGGTGGTCGATGAAGCCGCCCGCCTCGCCGACGCGCACCTGTACGCTCTGGACGAGGCGGCCACCACCGCCGCCCTCACCCTCGGCACCGACATGCTCACCCACGCCCACGCCCACGCTGCCGCCGACACCTCCACCGCGCCCACCGACAGGGCCGCACCGAGCAGCCGGGCGTGGGCCTGGGCGGCCAAGCCGCCCGTCCAGGCCGGGCTCCTACGGTGGGCCAGCGAGGTCGGTTACGACCGCAAGGGAGTGCCGCTGATCGCCTGCCACTGGGGCCCTGCTCCCGATGGGACGTGGCTGTACTGGTGGTGCGACCAGCGCATCGCCATCCCCTCCACATCGGCCTCTTCCGCCCGCCATCACGAGGGGCTCCTGCGAAGGCTAGGGCCGCTGGGCTTCAGCAAGATCGCCACGATCCTCGCCCCCCACCCAGACGCCGTCCCGCCCGTCGCCCTGCCCGACGTCGCGCCCGCGGATGACCTCGACCCCGAACTTCTGGCGTTAACGGCAACAGTCCTGGCCTCGTGGGCACTGCTGACCGCCCCCGGCGCCGCTCACCTGTTCACCCGCGAACCGGACGAGAGCGAGACCGGTTGCGGCCCCGACCAGAGCAAGACCGTCCGCACCCCCCTCAACAAGCTCAAGCCGCGTCCCGCGACCCTCGCCACCGGCCCCATCGACACACACCTCATCCAGCACCTGTCCACCACTCCCCCAGCGGCACTCGTCCGCAAAAGAACGCCCTCGCCCCAAGAGCAGGCCGCCTGGAAACAAACCGACGAAGACCACTCCGCCAAGGACCAGGCTGCCAAGGAGCGAACCCGCGCCATGCTGAGCGCCCTGGACGCCCTAGCCAACCAGGCCCAGCACACGATGAAGATCCTGGCCGACGGCGCTGCCAGCGACGCGCCCCTGAGCGGGCTCGCCGAGGCGCTGGAGTCGCTGACGGACACGATCGATCTGCTCCTACCGACAGTTTCGGCGGTGAACAACCGTGCGGCGCACCTCCATCGGGAACTGATCGACCAGGGCGGCGAAGAGGCAGCAAAGCACGTGGACTCGGGACTGGTGAGCCTCGGCATCGGACGCGACTCGCTAGAGGCCGTCCATCACCTACTCGCGCTCGGGCGCCGCGAACTGGTCCTCGCCCTCGACTGTGAGGACAAGGAGCGAACACCACATCCCGGCCCGGTGACTCTGGCCACCGAGGCACTTGACACCGCCTGGACCGAACGGTTGAACGGAGAGGGACGATCGTGACCTGTGAGCAGGCATCGCAAGGTCACCCGTGCGTGCGCAGCGGCGGGTCGCGGGCGGCCCCGTCCCGTTCAGAGCGGTTCCGGTGGATCGCCGGAGGAAGACGCGCTCGAATAGCCCTCGTGACCGCTTGCGCCGCGGTTTGGTTGGCGGCTAGGCCCCAGGGTTAGCCGTATCCCCGATGTGGAGGTCGCGGCCTGCCACGTAGGTGCCTGATTGATGGAGGTCATTGGCAGCCACGGCACCAGAATCGGTGATCTGGAGTTGGCGGATTTCGGCTTGGTCGACCTGTTCGAGGAGTTGTTCCAGGTGGGCGGCGAAGTCGGGGTCGGATGCGAGGAGTTCGGCGAGAGCGTTTTGCAGGGCGGTCCGTCGACCTTCGCTGTCGGGTTGGGCCTCGGCACCGTCAAGAACGGCTTCTTCGTAAGGAGCGCCGGTCACCCGGCTACGGATCGCCCGATAGAGCTCAACGATGTGCTGGGAGGCGCTGTCTGAGGCGGCTTCGCCGAGGCGGGCCAGACCTCCACCGGCCATCTGGCCGAGGTAGGGGACAAGCGCACCGACCGCGGCGGCGGCAAGGGTGACTGGTTCCATGATGCTTCCTCATCAGGGTCGGTTGAGGCCGAGGCGGGTGAATATCGCTTCGGCTGCGGCGGCGTGGCCCGTGGCCGGATCGATCTCGGCGAGGCCGAGCAGCGCGAGCGCCTCACCGTACGGGTCGGCGGCCCGGCGCAGGAAGGCCAACGCGTCCTCATAGGAGCGTGCCGCCGCCCGGTCGTCTCCGCAGCGGCGTTCTAGATCGGCGCGTTCCCGAAGCGCGTTTCCCTGGCCTAGGAGGCTGCCGACAACCTCGAAATGACCGATCGCTTCCTCCAGCAACGCGGGATCGCGCTGGACATGCCCCTGCCACAGCAGGGAGGTGCCGAGGCCGTCCTCTTCAGGAACGTCCATGGCGGCAAAGATGCGCTGCGCCTCCTGCAAAGCCTCAACGTCCTGGCCCGCCGCACCCAGATGCGCCAGCGCCCAGCCCTGGCCGTAGAGATCGCCGATCTCGGTGAACAGCGCCAAGGCTTGCCTATTGTGCTCGATCGCCTCACTGATCCGGCCGTACTGGCGCAGAATCCGACCCAGATGGTTATGAGCCCATGCCTGGCCTTGCCGGTGTTCGATGCGCTGGAAGATGCGCAACGCCTCACGATGATGGTGCTCGGCGTCCTCATAGCGCCATTGCGCGCCTCGCACTGAGCACAGGTTGTTGTGCGTCCAGGCTTGGGCCGCTTGGTCTCCCACGTCGTGGAGCAGGCTGATCGCGCGGGTGAGGGTGGCGTCCGCACCGTCCAGGTCACGGCGCCAGAATTGGACGTGCCCCAACGTGCGCAGGACCAGGCCCTCGCCATGGGGGTCGGCAACTGCACGGAAGATCTCGGCCGCCTGGTTCAGGCAGCGCTCAGCCTCGTCGTAGCGGTGGGTCTCGCGGTACAGCGTGCCCAGGTGCGACAGCACATCGGCACACTGCACCTCCGCAGCGGAGACAGGTCGCAGCAGAGCCAGTGCCGCCACGCTCTCCTCGATCGCTTCGGTCAGCCGCCGATTCTGGCGCAGCGGCCACGAGCGCATGTGCCGCGCAACGCCAAGTGCCACGGGGTCGGCGAGGTTGGACGCCGACTCGATCGCCAGTTCCGCGCCTTCCAGCCAATCCGACCAGTCCCCCCGGATTTCGAAGTAACCCGCCAGGTGGGAGACGACACGCCAGGGAACATCGTCACGCCCGGTGGCGGCGGCCTGCCGTGCAAGGGCCATCAAGACCCGGTGCTCGGTGTCGAGTTCGCGCAGCGCCACCTCGTATGCGGCATCGTCGGCCGTACGCCGACCATCGACACCGATATTGCGGCCCCAGTGAGTGACAGTGTCAACAGCCCAGGCCAAGGCGCGGTCTAGAGCCGCCTCCTGTTCAACGTTGCTCTCCTCAGCCTCGGCTCTTTCCTGCGCGAAGACCTTGACCAGATCGTGGAAACGGCCACGGTCCTGGTCAACTGGTTCGATCAGGTGAGTGTTGAGCAGTTCAGCGAGTGTGTCCTCCCCTGCCGCGGTGCCGTCGACGGCCACCGCCAATGCGGTCCCGAAGTCCGGAACCGCGATCAGGCTCAACAGCCGGAAGTGCCGGGCAGCTTGCGGGCTGAGTTCCTGATGGCTGATCGAGAAACTCGTCCGCAGGTCCAGGTGGTCGGTCTTGAGCAGATCCAGCCGTTTCGCAGCGAGACGATCAGCGAATCTACTCAATGGCAGCCGCTTGTTCGCCGGCTTGGTGAGCTGAGCCCCGGCCATGTGCAGGGCCAACGGCAGCCCTCCGCATAGTTGGACGATCCTGCCCGCCGCGTCCGGCTCCGCGGCGACACGATCCGCGCCGATGCGCGTCTCCAACAAGGCGCGGGCCTCGTCATCGGGCATGCTCCCCAGATCCATCTCCCGAATACCCTCCAACTCGGAGAAGCTTCGCCGGGATGTCATGAGTACCCCGCAGTCGGGACGGTTAGGCAACAACTCCATGACCTGCCTGACCGACGTCACACTGTCGAGCAGAAGCAACGTCGGTTTGCGCAGCTCAGCGTGGAAGACTTCGATGCGGCCAGGGAGGCTTTCAGGAATCCGGTTCTCGGGAAGGCCGAGTTGCAGCAGCAGCCGAAACAGGGCCTCCGAAGCATCCAGCTCCGGCAGGCCCGCTTGACTCAACTCCAAGAACAGCTGCCCACCGGGATAGCCTGAGGCTACGTCCTGCGCCACCTGAATCGCCAGCGAGGTCTTCCCGCACCCCGGCCCGTTGAGCACGTTCACCAATGGAAACGGGTTGCGCTGGTAATCCAGTAGGTCGCGCAGATTCTCGCGTTGCCTGGTCCGACCAATGAACGTCGTCAGCCCGCGGCGTAACCCAGTGGCCGGGCCTCTGGACCGCGGACCGTCACCCTGATGGTAGTGAATGCTCATCGTGCCGATGTGAGTATCACGGCCCGCGACGAACTGCCCGTCCTGGTGAAAGTCGCGGCCCGCTGACGCACCGGAACCGGACTCGTTCGGATCTACCGGGTTCGCCATGGCACGAGTCTCGGCGATCGCCTCACGCCTTGTCTACGCGATCCGCTCGGGACGGCCGCGCCTCCTGAGTCCAGGGTGGGCGATACTGCCTGCATGCCCGATTTCCCGCTCAGCATCGCCCAGGTATCGGAGCATGCCAGCCCGCTCGCCGAGGACATCGGCAGCACCGACGCGGGGGGCCAGAACATCTACGTCCGTGAACTCTCCCTGACGTTGGCCGCCAAGGGCCACCACGTCACGGTGTTCACCCGGCGCACCTCCGCGCATCAACCCGCACGCGTTCGCATGGCTCCCGGTGTCCAGGTGATCCATGTCCCCGCCGGCCCGGCTCGGCAACTCCCCAAGGAAGACCTGGCACCGCTGATGGGCGACTTCGGTGATCAACTCGCCCTGCATTGGCAGGAAGAACCACCCGACCTGGTTCACGCGCACTACTGGATGAGCGGCATCGCAGCTCTCGCCGGAACACGCCGCACCGCGATCCCCGTCGTCACCACATTCCATGCCCTGGGACTGGAACGGATCGCCCACCATCCCGCCCCCCACAAGAACGATCAACGAGAGAGAGAGAGAGAGAGAGAGAGTCGGATCCGAACGCACCGTTGGTCAGGTCACCGACGCCGTCGTCGCCCT
The DNA here is from genome assembly GCF_008085905.1 of Actinomadura syzygii. Taxonomy (GTDB): domain Bacteria; phylum Actinomycetota; class Actinomycetes; order Streptosporangiales; family Streptosporangiaceae; genus Spirillospora; species Spirillospora syzygii. The sequence goes on from NZ_VSFF01000016.1 coordinate 273,374, forward strand.
CACCTCCGAAGAGGTCGCCTACCTCACCGGCCCGAACGGCATCCCGCACAGCAAGATCACGACAGTTCCGGTGGGAGTGAACCTAGACCACTTCACACCCCAAGGTGACGCCTTCTCCCGTAATGACCGCCTCCGCGTGGTGACCATCGGACGCCTGGTCCCGCGCAAAGGCGTGAACACGGTCATCGAAGGCTTCGCGGAAATTGCCGAAGCATTCAATGCCGAACTGCTCATCGCGGGTGGCCCCGCCCGAGACGCCCTGTCCGCCGACCCCACCGTGCGGCACCTGCGTGACCTCGCCCGACACCACGAAGTCGCCAACAGAATCGAATTCCTCGGACGCATACCCCACCAACGCGTCCCGGGGCTCCTACGCTCCGCCGATATCTTCGTCTGTGCGCCACACTACGAACCCTTCGGCACCGCCGCGCTCGAAGCCGCAGCCTGTGGTATCCCTGTCATCGCAACCGCGGTCGGCGGCCTCCAACAGCATGTTCAACACGGGCGAACGGGAATACTCACCCCACCGGCCGACCCCGATGCCCTCGCCTCCGCCCTGAGCACCCTCCTCAGCAACTCCCGCACACGCAGCAACATGGGAACAGCCGGGGCCACCAACGCCCACCGCTACTCCTGGCCCGCCGTCACCGACCAGATCCTCACCGCCTACCGGTCCCTACTTGAACCTCAATAGGGTGCTGCTTCCACGTGCCAGGCAGGTCCAGCACGACCGCAGGTGAGGGCAATGAAGTAGCCATGGCCACCGTAGGTCGTGTAGGTGACACACTCTCGCTCGAACGAAGGAAATCTCTTTCCCTCGAGTGAGTTCCTCATTTGACACCAACGCCTGCCGATGGTGGATGCGGCAATAGAAGCCTTCCGCGCCGGCTGGTCATGCACGCTCCGGTGTGCTCTTCTGGATGGCCCCTCGGGGCATATCAAGTGGGCCTCGAGCGAAATGCCGTCAGAGAGCAGGTAGCGTGCCTGTCCGGCGACGAGCCCGGCGGAGGTATGCATGCCGAGTGCATCATGGAGACTCTTCAGGAAGTCGGATTCCAGCTCGTCATCGACATCAAGGCTCTGGATGAACAATGCACCAGTTTCTCAACGCGATATTGCGCGCTACCGCGGCGCCCTTCAACGTGAGATGTGGGTGCCGACAAACTCGTGGGTCTGACAGGCGTGTGGAGTCCTGCACAAAGGGTGGAGGGTGTCGTGGCTCTGGAGTTCATCGGTGGGGGTGGTTGTGACCGCGAGAAAAGCAGCGGCGTCGGGCCAAGCGGCTGGCGCAGCGGGCCGAGCGGTTCGAGCGGTTCGAGCGGTTCGAGCGGCATGCGGCGCTGGTGAACCGGCGTGCCGGTGATCGGCGGTTCGTGCAGCAGGCGACCGATGCGCAGGGGCGGGGCACGGTGATGCCCGGCCAGGGGCCGCAGGTCGCTGATGCGCTCCGGCAGCAGGAGGAGTTGTTCCGCGCCAAGTTCGGCCGCCAGATGGGGCCGGGGGATCCGGTGTTCTTCGACCCCGACGCCGACGAGCCGGTCCCACTCGACGAGGGCACGATGCTGGCCGAGATCCGCCGGGCGGCCGAGCGGATGCCCGACCCGCGGATGCGGGCGTACCTGCTGGCGTTCGCCGAGTGCGGCTACATGGTGACCGAGGCCAACCAGCACACCTTCTCCGCGCACCAGATCGAGGCGTTCACCGGCGCGGTCGAGCGGCACGCGCGCTGACCCGGCCTGACCGACCCCGGCCTGACCGACCCCGGCCTGGCCGAGCCGCCTCACCTGTTTCGCGCCTACTCGGTCTGTCCCTGTGGTGGGGTGTCGGGCGTGCCCTGTGCGGCCAAGGTGGCCTCCACCTCCTCTGCCGAGAGACTGTGCTGCGCCGCTGGAGGACGGGGGGCGGGTTCGAACCCGGCGGCGGCGAAGGCCTCCTCGATCTCCGCCTCGGTCGGACCCGCCGCGCCGGTGTCGAGGAACCGCAGGTCCGGCGACAGCTCCGGCACGGCCAGGCACGAGGTGTACCGGGTGACCGACCGCGCCGACAACGCCCTCGGCCAGACCTACCGGTTCATCCTGGACCCGGGCGAGGACCCGCTGATCCGCGAGCTGCTCCTGGACGCCGAGGGCAAGGCCGCCGACCTGGTCCGCATGTACCGCGAGTGCTTCCAGGCCGAGCCGACACCCGCCCACCACGCGCTGCGCCGTCTCCGGGACGCCGGGCACCTCATCGGCCCGATCATCACCCACAACTTCGACGCGCTCCCCGCCCGAGTCAGCTTGGACGAGGCGTTCGTCCGGTGGTACGACCAGAAGATCCCACCCGTACCGACGCCACAGCAGGCCCGCGCCCTGCTGGTCATCGGCCTGCACGCCGACCGGCGCGCCGTCCAGGCCCGCGCCAGGGAACGCGGCCTGAAGATCTTCTACGTCGATCCCGAGGGCCTGATCGAGAACGGCGAATTCCGGTCCTACCCGATTGAGGGTGCGAGGAAAGGCGACATCGTGGTGAAGAGCGCGGCGGTTCCCGCGCTGACCCGGCTGCTGCGCCTGCTCAATCTCCAGGAGAACCCTCCCCGCCCAGCGTGATGGCCTTAGCGTTTCCGCCCATGAGCATCCTGATCGTGGGCGGAAACGGTCACCTGGGCCGCCGCGTCGTCCGGCAAGCGGTCGCGGCCGGACACACCGTGGCGGCCACCTACGCCAGCCGCCCCGGCGACGCCTCCGTCCACTGGCTGCCCGTCGACCTGCGCGTCCCCGACCAGATCGCCGCCGCCCTCACCGCCGCACGCCCGTCGGTCGTGATCAACGTTGCGGTCCGGGCAGCCGACTGGGCCACCACAGCCGACGGAGCCGCCCGCCTGGCCGCCATGATCGGCGACCACGAGTGCCGCCTGGTGCACGTCTCCAGTGACGCCGTCTTCTCCGGCAGCGACGTTCACTACGACGAGGACGCCCTCCCCGACCCCGTCACCCCCTACGGCGCTGCGAAGGCCGCCGCCGAAACGGCGATCCGCGCGCTCACCCCCTCAGCGGTCATCGCCCGCACCTCCCTGATCATCGGAGACGGGGACTCCAAACACGAGACCCTCGTCCGCGATCTCGCGACCGGGCAGCGCGAGGGTGAACTGTTCGTCGACGACATCCGCTGCCCGGTCCACGCCGACGACCTCGCAGCTGCCCTCCTGGAGATCACCGCCACCGACATTGCCGGGACCGTCCATCTCGCCGGAGTGGACGCGGTCAGCCGACATGAACTCGGCGTTCTCCTCGCCCGCCGCGACGGAATCGACCCGGGCCTGCTACGGCCTGGCCGCCGCGCCGACTCAGCAAGGCCAGGCGCGCTGGACATCCGCCTCGACGGGACACGCACGCAGAAAGAACTCACCACCCGCCTACGAGGCGCGCATGAGTTCCTCACATCGGCCCAGAACTGCTGAAGCTAGGAGCGCCGATGCCGGGCGACAGCCTCGGCAAGGTCCCTGAACAGCTCGCCCAGGCATCGCTCATGACAGCCGCGCCCACCAGCTCGATGTCGGCGCGGTGCTCGGCCTTGGTCCCCCCCGCGCAACCAACTGAGAGCCCGCCGATGACCGCCGCCCCGACCTCCGGCTTCTCCGCCTTCGCCTTGGAGCCCTTCCCCGAACTCCAGCCAGGCGACGACCTGGCGGGCACCATCACCGACGTTCTCACCCGCACCGGCACCGAGCTGAAGGACGGGGACGTAGTGGTAGTGGCCTCTAAGGTCGTGAGCATCGCGGAGAAGCGGTACGTCGGTACGATGACCCGGCACAGCGCACGACCCGCCGCAACCGCGAGAACCGCTACTTGGGGTCGGCGTAGGGGTTGACCTCGGCGTAAACCTCGTCGGCCTCGGTCATGTCGAACCCCTCCTCCCACTGGCCGGTGTCGGGCCAATTCCCCGGGCCGCCGGACCGGAACCGGGAGCCCCACCGCGGCTCGGCGACGTTCCAGGCGTGCGACTCGGGCTGGTCGACGTGGATCGTGTCGATGTTCAGCGATCCTTCCCACCAGCGGTTCGGGCGCGTGGCCGGAGCGGGCAGGAGTATGCCGCTTGGGTCACCGCGCCGATGCGCGACGGCTTCGGCCTCGACGGGAGGCAAAGTACTCCCGCGTTCTAGGCGGGGGGACCTTGCCTGCGGTGGGGAAGACGGGCCGCGCGGCGCGTGTTGGCGGGGCGCGGCCCGATGTTCCCCGGGTCAGCGTGCGGGGCACTTCTTCCAGGCGAAGTGGTAGATGGTCTTGACGCTGCCGTCGGCCGAGTCGAAGGCCATGAAGCTGGTCTTGGACTTGTCGGAGCCGGGGGTCACGCGGAGCTCGGTGTTGATGTTGAAGTTGCGGTCCTCGCCGCAGGGCTTCCAGACCAGTTCGGCCAAGTCCGTGCGGTCGGTGAACTGCCAGTTGTTGGAGTACCTGCCCTTGATCGTGTGGCCGATGGGCGTGGTCTGGGACATGCCCTGGTGGTAGTAGCTGGCCTGCTCTAGGCCGGTGGCGCCGCTGGCCAGGTTGGCGTAGCCGCGGTAGTCGGCGCTGGCGATCGCGTAGGTGAAGCCCTGCGGGATGTGGACGGCCAGGCTGAGCTGGCAGTTCTTACGCATGTCGGTCGGGTTGGAGTTCCCGCCTGCCTGGGCCAGGTAGTCGCTGTAGGTGACGGTGAAGGCGGTGTTATCGCTGGACGGGGCCACAGCGGCGGTCCCGGCGCGGCAGCCGGAGCCGTTCACCGTGAGCACGTTCATGGTGATGTTGCCGGGGGGCGGCGGGTCCGCCGCGGCCGACGCCGATGGCGCCAGGCCCGCGGTCAGTGCCAGGCCCGACAGGCAGGCAGCCGAAATTGTCATCCCATTACGCATGGATCGTTCTCCTTCCGGGAGGGGGTTATGGGGTTGCTAGCACTTCTTCCAGGCGAAGTGGTAGGTCGTCTTGATGGTGCCGTCGGTGGAGTCCATGGCGATGAAGCTGGTCTTGGACGCGTCCGAAGTATCCTTGTCGACACGCAACTCGGTGTTGATGTTGAAGTTGCGTTCCTCGCCGCACTTCTTCCAGATGAGCTGGGCGACCGGCACTTTGTCGGTAAACTGCCAATTGTCGTCCAGCGGGCCCGGGAGTGAGTGCGTGATCGCGCCGGTCTGGGAGTTGCCCTGGAAGTAGTAGCTGGCTTTCTGGGTGCCCTTGGCACCCTTGGCCAGGTTGGCGTATCCGCGGTAGTCGGTCTGCGAGATGGCGTAGGTGAAGCCTTGCGGAACGTGGACCCTCATGGCGATCTGGCAGTTCTTACGGAAGTCGGTGGGCTTGGTCGAACCGCCGGCCTGGGCCATATAGTCGCTGTAGGTGACGGTGAAGGCTTCCTTGTCGGCCGAGATGGCGACCGCGGCGGTGCCGATCGGACAGCCGGAGCCGTTGACGGTGGCGATTTCGACCGTGACGCCATTGGGGCCAGGTACGAGCAGAGGCGTGGACGCGGCCGCGGGGGCGGCCGACGCGGCGGTCAGGGCTGCTGCGGCCGCTGCCGCAGCGGAAACCGCGATGCCTTTACGCATGGGATTCCTCTTCGCTGGGAATGGGCGCTTTCTTCGGGGATCGAAGAGGCGGATGCCCGGAAATATGGCTTCAATCAGCGGCGCCACTGGCGGGGCATGGTTCCGGAGGCGTGAAGGGAGCGTAACTATCGAATTCGAAACAGTCAATCACTGATTTTTAACTCTTCTTTACCTGGATGTTTTCAACGGACTGGCATGCAGATTTCCATCTGATCACCGATAATCGAATAAACAGTTGAAATTTCAATGGCGATCGTTCCGCTGGAAACGTTCGCCGCGCGAGAGGGATTCGGACTGGGGCGGGGCGGTCACGACATGTCACAGTGATCGCGCCACAGGGGCCGTGTACGGCGGAGGATTCCGGCGGGCTCATCCGGAGTGGGCGGCTGAAGTCCAGGTCGCTTTCGGGTTGGACCGCCGGACAGCGAAAGCCGTCCGTGTCCGTAGCGCATCCGTGTCCGCTCGACCCGGCTAGCGCCGCCACGATGGCCTCCGGAATCCACCGACTCGCCGAGGCGCCCGTCGCGCGAGAACACCATCGGGCAGCACCGCGTGGACCAGGACAATCCCGACCTCGGGTTGAACCTCGCCAACTACCTGGAGGGCGGCTGGGACTGGGTCCACACGGTCGCGAGCGATCCGCGTGTCGAGCACCTCCTGCAGGAGGACGTCGAGGACTGCTGGATCCGCGTCTGCCCTCTCGACCGGCTCGCCGAGCGCGTCCCCGGTCTCGCCGGCGCCGTCACCGCCGACCCCGACCTGGACGACGGCTCACCGCTGGTCTGGCCGGCCATGACCCAGTTCGCCCTCATCCTCGACCAGCCCGCCCATGTCGAGGAGATCCACGGCGAGATCGAGCACCTGTCCCGCACCGTCGACCTCCGCAAGACCCTGGACGCGGCGCAAGCGACCGGCCGCCACGCCCTGGGCTTCTCCCTCGACAGCAACCCCGGCGGCGACGTCCTCATCTCCCTGGTCGGCATGATGACCGGCATCGACCTCGACGCCGAACTAAACGCGCTCATCCAGGTCCTCACCGGTGCCGGATACCAGGTGACCCCCGACACCCAGGACGAGCCCTGCACCAGCGTCACCGCCCGCCGCCCGCCGCCCGACCACCTGACCGGCACGGGCATGTCGGCATCCCCGGCCGGCACCTTGCGAGCGGGGTCGTGGAAGGGCCGAGCCCGGTGCCGAGCTCGGCGCGGGTGAAGGCGGAGCGGCAGATCTCAGCCGATGTGCGCACACGGCGGGTGCTGCCGGTAACCACCGGGCACGCCAACGCCGACCACGTCCCAGAACGCCTTCGACTCGGCGAAGTGCCCACCGAGGGTGTGCCAGGCCAGGCCCGGCTGCTCTTGCCGGAGCGCGGCCAGCCCGGCGCTGGCCAGCCCGCACCGCTGGTACTCCAGCAGCGTGTAGGGCTGTTCGACCCAGCCCCGCTGGCACCGGCGGCAGACCTGGTAATCGACCGCGAACACGAACTCGGCCTCATCCTCCAGGCGGGCGGCGCGCTGGCGCCATCCGGGCCGCTCAGCCGAAACCGTGTCCTGCCACGGCGTCTCCAGCTCGGGCACGATCGGCCAGCCGCGCCGTTGTCCTAGGCGGCCCCGGCTCGCCCACCGCAGAAACTCGCGCCAGGGCTCCCGCCCCGATACTCGCCCAACCTGGTCAGCCTGTCCGGCGAGCTGCCGCGCCGCCCGCCTCCCGCCGTCAACCGCCACCCCACCATGGTGCCCCCGAAGACCCCAGCTGGAGACTAGGCGAGCCGCTCGCCCATCTCATCCACCGTCACCAGTGCCCGCAGGGCGCGCCGCCGCGCCTGGACGACGCCGGGCCGGCTGTCAGCGGGCACCTCCGCCGCCTACTCACCGAGCCCTCCCAGAAGATCACGCACACCATGCCGTCACCACGGCGCGCGCGGCTGACGACGGTCACCGGCCTGCGTAGCGGGCGGTGTTGTCCAGGCGGGTGGTGAAGCCGCCCGCGATGTCGCGGGTGAGCAGCAGCAGCGGTTCGACGGCGGTCAGGTCGGGGGTGTCGGTGATACCGCCGATCTTGCGGGTGGCGGTGACGGCGATGAGGTCGCCGCCGCGGGTGAGGTCGTCGAGGTAGGCGGTGTTGCGCCAGCCGCGTTCGCCGTTCAGCAGACATTTGGCGGCGCCGAGGACGCCGAGGGTCAGGCAGCCGCCGAGGAGGATCACGGTGGTGCCCTGGTCGAGGATCAGGCGGGTGATGACGGTGAGGTCCGCGAGCAGTTCGCCCTCCGGCGCCCACAGGGGGGCCAGGCGGAGGTCGCCGTGGCTGGGGAAGGCGATGGCCGGCTCCGGCGGCGGGGTGAAGCGGTAAGGCAGGTGGGGGCCGAACTCGGCGTAGGCGGTGTTGCGGTCGGGGGCGCCGAGGATGACCAGGCTGTCGGGTTCGGCGTTGTAGTACTCGCCGGGGTGGAAGTCGCGGATGGTCGCGGCCGGGAAGTTCCGGGCGAGGTGGACGCGGACGTAGATCAGGGCGTCGAGGTCGGCGAAGCCCGCGTAGCGGGCGTACAGCGGGTCGCCCGCGCGTTGGCGTGGCTGGTCAGGGAGGGCGGAGCTGACCATGTCCACGCGGGAACAGGGCCGCCAGTCGTCGGCGACCACGAACACCAACAAGAAGCGAAAGAAGAAGCGCAAGCGGTAGGGCGGCGGTGCGGTGTGGCCGTGATCTCGATCGGCCCCTGGTCGGTCGGCTCGCAGAAATGAACGCGGTTGTGAGAGGCGGCCGACCGCCTTGCGAGTGGTCGCGTCGCCGCAGGTGGTCGTTCTCGGAATGTCTCGCAGAACATGATGGTTGTGCGAAGGGGTTCTGCGAGACTGGCGGGGTGGAGCTCACACCGGACCAGGCCGCCGATGCTGTTGAACGTCATGACTGCCCGACGTGTGAGGTGATGGCGCCCTCGCCGTGCCGTACACGTGGCGGGAAGGTCGCCGCCAAGTATCACACCGCGCGATTCATTCTGGTGCCGGCGTTGCGTGAGCTGCTGGAGGTGCCGGTTCCCGGCGGGCGGTTCCCGGGGCGGCCGTGGCAGGCGCTGCCGCCGGTGGCGGCCGCCGACCCGGGCCCGGCGGCCGAGCCGATCCGGATCGGGTACGCGCGCTGTTCCACCAAGGGGCAGGAGCTCGACAGCCAGGTGCTCGCGCTGCGCGCGGCGGGCTGCAGCCGGATCTTCTCCGAGAAGATCTCCACCCGGGTCAGGGTGCGGCCGGAGCTGGAGGCGGCGCTGGGGTTGTGCCGGGACATCAAGTCGGCCGCGCCCGGGCAGAGCGTCATCTTCACCGTGCACGAGCTCAAGCGGCCCGCCCGCAACGCCGCCGAGCTGATGACGCTCGCGGCCGGGCTGCAGGGGGCCAGGATCCAGCTGGAGTTGCTGTCGGGGCCGTTGACCGGGATCTACGATCCGAACGGGCTGGGCGCGATGCTGTTCGCCGTGCTAGCGGTGGCCGCGCAGCTCGACCGCGACTACATCCGCGACAAGACCCTGGAAGGCCAGCAGGCTGCGGCCGCCCGGGGCAACCACGGCGGCCGCCCCAAGGTGATCGATGAGGACATGCTCATCTTCGCGCTGGCGCTGCGCGCCAAGGGCGTCGCCGTCCCCGACATCGCCCAGAAGCTCACCATCAAGACCGGCGCGAACGCGGGCAAGAACCCCTCGGTCGCCTCGGTCTACCGCGCCCTGGCCGACGCCGACGCCGCCGAGCGGCTCGGCGCGGCCGACGGTCTGGGCGACGACATCGATGAAGGCATGGCGCTTGCGGGCTGGGATTCTTCAGTGGCGGGCAGCACGAGAGGCTGACGATCATGGCTCGGTGGAGTGACTACACGACCGGTGAGCGGATCAAGATCCTGCGCGGGCCGGGCCTGACCCAGGAACGCCTCGCCGAGGCCGCCGGGCTGTCGGTGGCGACCATCCGCAAGGCCGAACGCGACCTGGGCGTCGGGCTGCCGTCGCTGCTGCGGATCTCGGCCGCGCTGCACACCGACGTGTCGGTGGTGCTCGGGCAGCAGGAACCACGGCGGGCGATGCGCCGCGACGACCGCGCGATGCTGCGCGAGCTGTCGCGCGCCGTGCACGACACCGCCGCCGGGGTCGGGACCGACGTTGAACCGGAGCCGGGCGCGGCTGGGGGCCTTGCGGCCGCGTGGGACCGGTACCGCAGCGGCCAGTTCGCGACGGCGGGCGCCCTCGCCGCGATCGCCATCTGGCACAACGCCGCCGCGCAGCGCGCCGCCCCGGACGGGCGGCAGGCCGCGATGTTCGTGGTGATGACCGACGCCTACCGGCTGGCATCCTATGTCGCCAACCAGTTCGGCGCCCGCGACCTGGCCTACGCCGCGATCGGGCACGCTGCCGAGCAGGCCGACCTGGCCGGCGACGACGTGCGCGCTGCGATGGTCGCCTCGGGCAGGTCCTGGATCTACCTGCGCGACGCCCGGCTGGACCAGGCGTCGGCGACCGCCGAGCGGTCCTACCGGATGATCGAGCCCCGCTACGGCGATCGGGACCTGCCGCTGCTGGCCACCTACGGGTGGCACGTCACGTTCGCTGCGGTGGTCGCCGCCCGCGACGGCAACATCGCGCTGGCCGATGATCTGCTGTCGCAGGGACACGCGGTCGCCGCCCGGATGGGCCGGGACGTGTCGGTCAACGGGACCGCGTTCGGGCCCGCGACCGTGCAGGCCCAGGCCGTCGGCATCCAGGTGTCGACCGGGCGGCCCGCCAAGGCGCTGGAGACCTACGCCGCCATCGGCGACCAGAGCGTGCTCACCCCGGCCGCGCGTAACCGGCTGATGCTGGACGTCGCACTCGCCCAGTGCGACACCAAACGCTTCGACGACTCCCTGGACACCCTTTTGGAGGTGTGCACCGCCCACCCCGACTGGGCCCGCCACCAGGCACTGCCCGATGTGATCGCCCGCCGTGCGGGCCGTGCCAACACCACCACCTCGCGGTACCGCAAGCTCGCCGCGATCCTGGGCACCTCGCAGGCGATCCGCTGAGCGAATGCGCACCGGCACCTGCAGCGGGTGCCATTGCGCTATGCGGCGTATCACCCTCACGCACCGCAGTCGCGGCACCGATACGTGACGTGCCTTCACCTTCGGTGAGCCGCCGCTCACAGTAAAGGGCATGTCGAACACGCCACCGGAGACCGCACAGCCGGATATCTCGGCTGGCTGGGCCGTGCAGGATCTGCGTTCTCAGGGCGCGACGTACCCGCTGTGGTGGGCGGACGCGGCGACGGCCCGGGACCTGGCGGCGCGGCTGGAGGCCGAGCACGCCACCGACCGGACCGAGGTCGTCAGGAACCCGCACCGGGACCAGGAGTGGGCGCGGTCGGCGGCGTGCGCGCTGCTGGACATCGTCCGCGGCGTGCTCGGCGAGGACGTGGCGATCGAGAACACCTTCCTGGTCCTCAAATGGCCGGGCGCGGTGTTCGAGGTGCCCTGGCACCAGGACGGTATCGACCGGCGCATCCACCTGGACCCCGCCCGGTCGGTGTCGGCCTGGCTCGCCCTCACCGACGCCACCGTCGCCAATGGCTGCCTGCAGATCGTCCCCGGCTCGCACGCGCTCGGCTACCTGCCCTACGAACTGGAGGACAACCACGGCGGGCGGCGCGGGCGCGCCGGCCAAGCCGTACTCGGCGAACGCGGGCTGGGGGAGGGCGCCGTCCCCGTCCCTGTCGCGGCGGGCAACGCGATCGCCTTCGACGTGGCGTTGCTGCACCGCTCGGGCGCCAACACCAGCCCGCACGTCCGCATCGGCCTCAACATCCGCTACGTCGCGCCCGGCGCCGCCGATACCAGGGACGGTTCCGTACCGATCCTCGATCCGATCAGCGGGACGGCCTGGTAGCCGCCCCACGATGGAAGGAGAGCACCTCCGATGATGAATCTGCTGGAACAGGCCGAGAGCCTGAGCACCCACGACCCGCAGGGGCAGGGCCCGGTCACCCGGGTCCGGGTGCTGACCGGGTCGGACGCCGACCCGGTTCGGCTGGCCGGGAAGGTCCCGATCGCCAAGTCCGACTGCTCCTACTACTGCCCCAACGCCGAGACCGCCCAGGCGTGCATCGAGGCGCTGCGCGCCTCCGACGAGCGGCTGCGCTCGCGCCCCGAAGAGCAGATGCTGTGGGACTGGGAATGCACCTGGCTCGAACCCGAGCCGGGCAACTCTGCCGGTGGCGGCACCGTCATCCTCGGCGTCGCCTGGTTCGACGCCGAGTTCTTCGCCGAGCGGCGCGACGCCTGGTTCGGCCGCATGCACACCAAGATCTACGCCGACCTCGGCATCCCGCTCGACGACATCACCGTCACCCACTGGACCGCGGTCCCCGACGCACAGCCCGCCGCCTGACAGCCGCCTCGCGCGCGACCCCCGGCGGCCCCGACGTGGGGCCGGCGGGGGTCTTCGCTGTTATCTACAGCGGCCTTCGGCTTCGGCAGCGGCGATCCCTCCGGCGGTCAGTTGTGCAGGTCGAGTTGGGCTTGCCCGACGGCGGTGATCACGTTGATGATCAGGTCGGTGGCGGGCTCAGTCGCGGCCCAGGGCAACCCACCCGGCGATCAGGCGTCCGGACTTCATCTCCGCTCCCATCGCCGCGTCGGTGAGGTTTGCCGGGTGCAGTGCGTAGGAGACACCCCAGACCAGGCCGCCCTGCTCGCGGGCCAGCCGCAGCTCGGGGGCTCCGGCCGGGGCGGTGTAGGAATCGAAGGGCAGCACCGTCATCGTCACGGTGGCCGATCCGGCGCCCGCGGCGGCGGTCGCGCCCGGGACGGCGGCCGCGGCCCCGATCTCCAGCTCTGCGGCCTTGAGACCGACGTCGGTAAGGGGCCGCAGGCTCACCGCCCAGCCGTCACCGGCTGGGCGGATCGGGATCGCCTCCAGGGCGGGGTTGGTGACCATCATCGCCCACTGGCCGGGACGGCCGGGAAACGACAACACCAGCATCTGGCTGGCGTTGCTCAGCGTCGGCATCGACGACGGCGCTCCACTGACGTGCCCCGAGTCGTTCCACCCCGACCGCCGGCACCGGTCGTGGTGCAGGCTCGCCAGCGCGAACTCGCCCATGTCGTCGACCGCCAGAGCCGGTGCCCGGTTCCCGTCGGCCAGCGGCTGCCCGCAACTCTGGCAGTCCTTGGCCCACAGGCAGTCGGTGACCTCCGCCAACCCGCCGCCCTGCCGCTGCCGGGTGCCCGCGTCCACTCGCAACCCTGCAACAACCACGATGCGCCCCTCGCTCTCGCCGACCGTCGACTCCGCACTGCGCACAACCCCGATGGGACGGCAGCTCGCGCGCTTCCACCGGCGACGCCGTCACCGTACGCCGAACCACCGACGTCCGCGGCCGGTGTGGACATGCGCCATGCCCGGCCCGCGCACGGCACACTGGTCACTCCGGTGCCGCCGCTGCGAAAGGGCCTCGTTCGTGGATCCCCTCATCACCCGCCTCAGGTTGGGCGACCTCGCACCCGCGCTGCTGCACGATCGGCGCGGCACGACCGTCTACCGCATCGCCGACACCGCGTTGAAGATCACCAGCGGGTTGATGGCCGGGCGTGAAGGACAGATCCTGCGGCTGCTGGGCACCGAGTTCTACCAGGGCCACGGCTGGGAGGACGCCGACCGGGACGGCCGGTCCTGGCTGAGGTTGCGGTGGCTTGACGGCACCACCCTGTGGGACGCCCTGGAGGGCGCCCACCGCGGCGACGAGAGTCCCGCCAGCCGTGACCGCATGCTCGCCCTGGCCGCCGACGCCGCCGTGCAGCTCGCCGAACTGCACGCCGCCGGCTGGGCCCACGGCGATCTGCAGCCCGACCACGTCATCTATGAGGGGCCACCGTTCAGCGGGCAGGTCACGCACCTGATCGATCTGGCCTGCGCGCAGGGGCCCGCCGAAGCATCCGCCGCCGTCCCGTTCTACGTTCACCGCGGCGGCCTGGCCCACACCACCGCCCCTGAGATCGCCGAAGCGATCCTCGCCTCCGACGAGCACGTGGTGGTCACCCAGCCCGCCGACGTGTGGTCACTTGGCGCGTCGCTGTGGTGGTCCTGGACCCGCACCCCGCCCATCTCCTACCGCGATCCGGCCGCGGGTCGCGCCGGGCAGCTGGCCGACATCGCCGCGCTCCGCCGCACCCCTATGGCCGTCAGGCCCTGGCCGTTCCCCGCATTCGAGGACCTCGTCCGCGCCTGCCAGGCCGCCGATCCCGCCGACCGGCCCACCGCCAAGCAACTCGCCACCACCCTGGTCTGACCGTCAGCCCCGCCCCGCCGAGACGAACCACCGAGACGATGCGGTTCAGACCTCATCCTCATCCTGAGTGGCGGTGAACACCCGAGCGCCCGCCGCGTTCGGTGGCTCGCCGCCCTGCGTGGCAGGAGGTCGTCGTCAGCGGTGACCGGAGGGGCGGGACGGACTTGGCGTTGGGGTGGGGTGGCCGATGTTGTCGTTGATGATGACCTGGGGAATCTGGGCATCGGCAGCGGGTGCGGTGCTGATCGCGTCCACCTTGGGCGCGATCGCGTTGTACACGCGGACCGCCAGAGGGTCGGCAGGCCCGAACCCCCTCTCTGGGTGCGCCACCGCATCCAGCTTCTTCAGCAGGTCCACGAGTTGCGGGCCGGTCATCTGGACTAGCACCATCCCGTTGCCCTGGTCGGTGATCTGTGCCTTCACCGGGTCCCCGTCGTGGTGGATGCGGTCGCGATAGCCGCCGGTGCGTTCCCACAGGTCACGGGTACAGGTGAGGCGGAATGCGGTGACCCCCGCCGCCTTGCGCAGACGCTCGGATTGTTCCTTGGGGCTGGTGGAGCATCCCGCCAGCACCAGGACGACGACCAGCGTGCCGGCTGCGATCGGGGTCCGCATCATCGGGGGTTCGGCTCCTTCTGCAGTTGTCCGCGCGTACATTCAGGCGCACGCGCCTCAGGCTCCCTCTACGTTGCCGATTGATCACTGTCGGTGAAACTGTCCGGCCGGATACTGATCGTGTACCAGCGCGGTAGGCGACTGAGCCTTACGGGGCCGGGGATGTATCGCGAAACGATGGGAACAAGGGGAAGAAGAGCCCGGCCCACCCCAACGACCCGGCCGCCGCCCGCGCGGCCGCGCTCGCCGCGCAGACCTACGGCCTGGTGGTGCGCGACCGGGAGCAGAACGTGCACACCGCGCTCACCGCGATCGAGCACACCCTCGACGCGCTGCGGCAGCAGGCGCCCGCCGAGGCCGTCATCGCACTGGGCACCGCCCGCTAGCTCGCCGTCCACGTCGACGAACTGATCGCCGCGCTGGCCGGGCTCCGCGACCTGCGCGAGGTGTCCTTCCCCGCCGACACCCCCGCGCCCACCGCCCCCGCCGACCCCGCCGACCCCGCACCGTCCCCGGGTGCGGGCGGGACCGTCGGGCGGGAGCACCAGTGATCGGAGCCGCGCCGCCCCCCCAGTACCGCCCCCGCCGTCGACCGGCCCGGTGGTCACCTGGAGTTGGTGGGGAGGGTGTCCGACGGCGTCTTCGAGGTCGGCCTGGGTGCAGAGGTGAGTTCCGCAGGGCGCTGGCCCGGCCCGGCGAGCAGGACGCGGACGTCCCGTACGGACCGGCCCAGCGCTGGGCCGGTCCGTACGGGACGTCCGCAGGTCGGGTCAGAGGCCGAACGCGCCGCCTTCGATGAGGATGAGCAGTCCGATGCCAATGAGCACGGCGGGCATCAGGACGTGGCCCCAGCGGCTGAGTGCCTTGGCGATCAGGGGGCGGGTGGCGAAGTAGCGGCCGGCGGCGATCCACACCGCGAGCAGGATCAGGAACACCACCACGTAGACGCTCATGCCGCCCAGCCCGGCGGTGGCGAACACCGGCACGTAGACGCCGATGTTGTCGCCGCCGTTGGCGAAGGTGACCGCGGCGACCTCCAAGATCTTCGGGCCGCCCTCCTTGGCTTCTTTCTGCTCATCGGAGTCGTTGCGGTGCCGCCAGGCCTGCACGGCGGCCTTGACGCCGAGCGCGAGCGGCAGCAGGCCGAGGTAGGGGATGGCGTCCTCGGGCAGGAACGTGGCGCCGAACGCGGCCGCTACCGCCACCGCCAGGATCGCGGCGAAGCCCAGGTACTGGCCCATCGCGATGTTGCGGGCCGCGCCCTTGATCCCGGCGCCCTGGGCGAAGAACAGCGCCAGGACCAGGATGTCGTCGATGTTGGTGACGGCGAACAGGCCCGCGGCCTGCCCGATGATCCCGACGTTCACGACCGCACCTCCAGGTCGGTGGGCCGGGTACGGGCACGTTGGTTGAAGGACCGGCCGCCAGGACGGTCGCCCGCGCCATCGACACGGGCACGGGCACGGGCACGGGCACGGGCACGGCAGAGTTCACTACATGACTGCATGATCAACTTTCGGAGGGTTCGTCGGACTGGTACGAACGCGAAGGTGCGCGCCCCTGGCCCCGGTGGGCACAGAGCCGCGCAACCGGCCGCCCGTCAGCAGCGAAGAACCTGCAGCAAGGTCAGCGTTGGCCGCGCCACGGCACGAGCACTGGCACACACCAGCCGCCCGCTGGGTGCGGTGCGGCTCAGACCGGGAAGAGCGGCGCTGGTCACCCACGGCACGTCGCGGTCGGCTGGGGGATGTTCGTGCACCAGGCCGCGCGGCGGCATGGTGACATCGTCGAAGCTGGCCACCGGCCGCTCCGGAGCACCACCGGCGACCTCGATCTCGGCAATGGCCGATGCTGGAGACGCGGCCTGAGACGTGGTCGCGGAATGGGCCCGGCCCGGGGATGTCGCCAGCTGGTTGGGCAGGACCAGATACATCAACAGGGCGATGGCCAGCAGCAGCGCCGTCCGCCCCTGTCGAGCCACCGCTTCCTCCCCCGCCCGGCCGCCCCGTCTTCTGCGCGCTCAGTGATCACGTGTGTCACCTGATCGCAGGTGGAACATACCGCCCGCGAGCCTCTCGCGTCACAGCACGGCGGCCCACGCCCGCTGTTCGCCGACGTGGCGCCGAAGGTGCTGGCGTCCTGGCGGATGCGGGCGTAGTCGCCCTCGCATCCGCGGCGGCGTGCGCGGAGTTCACCGGCCGCGGCTTCACCGGCCGCTTCACCGGCCGTGGCGGTTTTAGCGGGTGCTGGTGAGGATGGCGACGCCGCTGTAGTGGGGGACCTCGGGTAGGGGCGCGGGTGAGGGGTCGGGCCGCCACCGCGAGCAGGACACCACGCCGGGTTCGAGCAGGCGGGCTTGGTTGAACAGGTACTGGATCTGCTCGGGGGAACGGGCGCGGATGGGGGTGCCGCCGCGGTCCATCACCTCCTGGACGGCGCGGCGCATGGCTTCGCCGTCGAGTTCGTCGGTGGTGGCGTCGCAGGTGTGGGAGATGACCAGGTAGCTGCCCGGTGCCAGGCCCTCGAGCAGGTCGGCGACCAGTCGCCGGGCCTGGTCGTCGTCGAGGATGTGGTTGAGCACGCCCAGCAGCATCAGTGCGACGGGCTCGTCGAAGTCCAGGGTGTCGGCGGCGGCGGCCAGGACCGCGCCGGTGGTGCGGATGTCGGCTTGGATGTAGTCGCAGGCCCCTCGCGGGCTGCTGGTCAGCAGGACGCGGGCGTGGGTGAGGACCAGGGGGTCGTTGTCGACGTAGACGATCCGCGATTCCGGGGCGGCGCGCTGGGCGACCTCGTGGGTGTTGTCGACGGTGGGCAGCCCGGTGCCCAGGTCCAGGTACTGGCGGATGCCCTGGGAGGCCAGGAACCGCACCGCGCGGCCCAGGAACGCCCGGTCCTGCCGAGCGGATGTGGCGATCACCGGCAGCACCCGCAGCACGGCTTCGCCGGCCTCGCGGTCCACCGGGTAGTTGTCCTTGCCTCCCAGCCAGAAATCCCAGATCCGCGCCGAGTGCGGCACGCTGGTGTCGATCTTCGGGCTCTGCCCCGGTTCCTGCGCCATGGTCTCCCACCTCCTGGAACCGATCTTCGCAGAGCGCGCCACCCGTGCGGCCCATGACGCCGAATCATCGCCGAACCCCGACCTGAGCAGGCACCGATCACGCGAACAGGTCTCGTTTGCGGCTTGGTGACGTATCCGTTGGCGGCTTCCGTACACCCAGCTCGCCGTCTGCCGCGGAGGCGGCCCGGCAACGTTATGTGTCACATCGGCTCGCGGAGGGTCCCCGCCGTGTCCGTCGTCGGGTTACCCGGCCGCCCCGGCCCGCGAGCGCCGGCCGGATCCAGTCGCGGCCGACCGGGCGCTGATCCACCGCGCGAGGTCGTCGTCGGCCTTGAACCGGTGCGGGTGATCCAGCGCGACCTGCGCCTTGCCGAAGCCGTCGTCGCGTCGGGCACCGCCCGCCAGCTCGCCGTCCACGTCGACGAACTGCTCGCCGCGCTGGCCGGGCTCGGTGACCTGCGCGAGGTGTCCTTCCTCGCCGACGCCTCCGACCCCGCGCCGTCCCCGGAGCGCGGGCGGGGCCGTCGGGCGGGAGTCCCGATGATCGGGGGCCGTGCCGCCCCGGCGCCGAGACCGGGGCGGCAGTAGCGCCGCCTTGGGTCGTTGACTCCTCGATCATGACCGGGGTCGTCACGGGGATGCGCCGCCACCCGCGAGGTCGTCCTTGGCCAGTGGCCGCCGCTTGCGGAGGGTGAGGGTGAGCGTGTCGGTCGGCTCGACGTCGCCGCTCACGCCCGCGACGCTTCCGGCCAGCGGCCCGAGGAGATCGGCGAGCGCGGACTCGGTGGTGTTCCGCTCGTACTCGATCACCAGGGGCGTCGCCCGGCTCGGCCTCGGCGGCGAACTCCGCCGCGATCAGCTCGAACAACCTCACCAGCTCGCCGCGGGAGGTGACGTCGGCGATCTCATGCCTGCCCGGCCCGAATCGGCTCGCCATACCCGGCGACGTACCGTTCTACCGTCTTAGGGCAGGTCCGGCCCGTGAGATCGGTGATCTCACGGGCCGCCTTGTCGTCGTGGAGCGTTCCAGTCAGCGGAGGCGCGAACTAATGGCTGTAGCCGAACCGGTCGACGCAGTCTTTCCAGGTCTTGTCCGGCAGCAGCTTGCACACCCGGAGCCGGAAGTAGTCGCCCTGCCTCAAGTAGCCTGGCCTGGAATCGAAGGACCCGCAGCCGACGGCCTGGGAGAGCGCGGTCCGCTGCCACTCGTTGTAATTCTTGCGGTAGACGGCCGCAACGATTCCATTGTCACCGTCGCACCACTGATCGTGCGTCGTGATCTGGCCGCCGCCATCCGGCCGGAAGTTCGCTTCTCCCAGAATGTAGTGCGGGAAGTTGGCTCCGTAAATGTAGACGGTGATTTCGTCCTCCGCGGAGGCGGGCTGTTGGGCAACGCCCACCAGTCCGATCACGGCGGCGATGCCGAAAGGCACCAGGGCAAGGCGGGCGAGCAGGCGTTTCATGGCCATCCTTCACGGGGGTTCGGGCCGTTGTCGCGCCCGTAGAATATGGAGAAAAAGGAGAACGCCACGCAAACAGCACGTTAACAAACACTGATACTTCGTGATCCAAAAATGGATTATCCGCTAGTCCAAATCTGAATCGTTCGGTCACTTGGGCGGACCGTATGACGGCGGTCAGCCGTGCGAGACGGCGTGCCCGGCAGCGCGTCCGACCCGCGAGCCGTTGAGATGACGCAGGTCAGCCGTGGCCGAGGCGGAACGGGCCGACGCCGACCTGCCCGCCGGTCGGCGGGTGATGAACACGGTCACCACCAGATGAACACGGTCGCCGCCATTCGACTCCGCCGTGCCTGGAGGCGGCCTCTCCCCGATCCGGCCGACCCTGTGCCGATATCGGTACATGAGGTGCCCCACAGCCTCCTGCAGATCCGCGGCCGGTACGAGGCGCTGACCAGCCGCGCGTTGAATGTGCGGACGGTGGAGGGGCCGCGTGCGCGCGAGGAGTACGACCCGGACGAGTACGGGGTGCTGGACGACGAGCCGCTGACCGCCGAGGAATGGGCCGCGGTCCTGGCCTTCGGGCGTGCGATCGCCCGGTACTACGACCGCCCGGCCACCATCGACGGGGCGGTGCGGGCCGGGATGTCCCGGCGGCAGGTCGCCGACGCGCTGGGCGAGGACACCGGACGGGCCCGCGCCCTCTACCGGGTGTGGGTCGCCGGGCAGCGCCAACTCAACGCCGACCAGCCCGGCGGCACGCTCGGGATGACCGCCGACCAGTACGCCGAGGCGATCGCCCTCACCCCCGCGCCCGACCCCGACGACCCGGGCGCGGCCCAGGACGACCGCGCCGCCGCGGTGCGGGAGTTGGAGGCCGCTCGCGGTGACCGCCGAGCCGCTGAGGAGCGGACGGCCGTGCTGGGCGCCCGCGCGGTGCAGGTGCCGGTCCGCCGGACCGCCGAGGTGGCCGGGATCAGTCCCGATACCGTCCAGCGGTGGACGCAGGCGGCGGCCGCCGGTGCGTCCGGCCCGTCCCACGCCCGCACCCTTGAGCCACTGCCCGGTGAGCCACTGCCCGGTGAGCCGGGAGCCGTGATCGCCCTGGACGACGCTCGCGTGGTGGCGCTGGCCCGCGCCCGCCAGCAACTCGGCTCAGCGGGTAGTGACCTCCCGCAACCAGTCCCGCAACCCGACGCCGCGGACTGGCTGCGCAGCGTCTGGCGGGCCGCTGGGCACCGCGCTGCCCGGCCACCTGCGAGCACGTCGGTGACGCGGCGTCCCGCGGTCGGGTCTCGGTGGCTGGTCGCGCCACGGCGGGGCGGGCCGGTCCTCAGCAGAGCGATCGTTCACGACGCCCCGAAGACGGCGTCGGCGTGCGTCCGGCACAGTGTCATACCGGATCCTGGCCGACGCTGACGCCTCGGGCATGGAGGTGGCCGACAAGGCCAGGTGATCGAGTGGCAGGCGCGACCAGGACCAGGAAACCGCGCCGGTCAGCCGGGAGGCGGCGCGCTCAGTGGCCTGGAACCTGGCCGGCAGGATGCTGTTCACCTGCTCGGCAACGCGGGGGGAGGGCACAGCGATGGGCAACGCCGCAAGGAACCGGGCACAACGCGGCGAGGGGCGCGTTGGGGCTGGTGCGCGCCGCGCCGTCACCGGGAGTTCGGGCTCGCGACGGCGCCCGTCATCCCTTGTCGGGGCGTCTGGGGTACGGGGGCCCGGGTGCCGATTGGTCGTCGGCGGCGTCGGTGTGTGGTGCGGGGCCCGCATCAGAATTGGAACGTCCATGAGATGACTTTGATCCTCTCCTCAGCCATGGCCTGGGCATCGTTGACAGGACTGCGCGCTAGGGACGGCGCGCTAGGGACACCGCGCTAGGGACGACGCGGCTCGGCTCGATCGCGGCCGGGCCAGCATGGAGGGCCCAGCGGCTGATGCCGTCAGGCGCGCACCGCGACGAACCCGACAAGTCGGGCCTGAAGTACGGAGGGCTGGTGGGACATGCCGATCCGCCGGGTCGTGATGGACGTCGACAAGACCGTCGCCGAGCCCGATCTGGTCCATCTGGTCAGGGCGATCGAGGCCGTCGAGGGCGTCGACGCGGTCAACATCAGCGTCACCGAGATCGACATCGAGACCGTGGGCACCGACGTCGCGATCGAGGGCGAGGACATCGCCGTCGATGCCGTCGTCCGCGCCATCGAACGGGCGGGCGCTGTGGTGCACAGCATCGACCAGATCGTGGCCGGAAAATACCTCCTGGACAGAATTCCCCGGGGCCGTTGACCGAGTTCGTGCGGCGGCTGTGGCGCGAGAACATGCTGCCGGTGACGCTCGGCGTCACCGATGGGCTGCTCAGCGCGCTCACCCTCGCCGCCGCTTCCCTGCTGGGCAAGGGGACCGAGCCGTCGGCGTCGCTGGCTGGCCGCATCGGCTGCGCAGCACTGGTCACCGCGGCTTTCACCATGTTCGTCGCGGACTACGCCGAGCGCCGTGGAAGGCTGGTCAGGGCAGGCCGTCAACTGAATCTCACCGTCCGCGGGCAGCTCGCAACCACACGGCTGGGGAAACGTGCCCTGCGGCGCTCCTGCGCGGCCATGATGCTGGCGGGTCTGGCCAGCTTCACCGGCGCCGGCCTCCCGATCCTGCTCGGCGTGGTCCTGCCCGGCCCGCCCTGGGTCACCGTCTTGTTGGCCCTCAGCGCGCTGGCGGGCCTTGGCGCGGCGCTCGCCCAGACGTTCGCCGCCAACCCGCTGCGGTGGGCCGCCGCCATGGGCGCGGGCGGCGTCCTGGTCACGTGGATCGGGACAGTGGTTCACATCGCCTGAACGAACCTCCGGATAATCTTCCTTGCTTGACACCATCGGGGGTGTCCTTTGGCAGCCGGATCGATGACGTGCAGCCCTCGCCAGAGGACAATGGCCGTTATGGGGTGATGGAGCCCACCTTAAGACCGCGGAACACGCCGCTGACGGCCCCTGCGAACGAGCAGGAGGAGCATTGTGCGTGCATACGTCCTGATCCAAGTCGGGACCGGCGAAGTACTGGCTCACCGAGCGGCGATCGCACGCGTCGACGGCGTCGTTGCGGTCTCCGCCGTCGTCGGCCCCTACGACGCCATAGGTCTCGTCGAAGCCGACACACTCGACGGACTCGAACGGATCACCGTCGAGGGGATCCAGGCCGTTGCCGGAGTGACCCGGACCATCACCTGCCCGGTGAGGGGCTCCGGCACGGCGATCGAGACTTCGCACCGGATGACCAGGCGCACGCCGACCGAGCCGCCCGCCACCGCCCAAACCGCTTAGCCGCCGTCCTCATCCGCCGCGCATTCGGTCGCCAGCAGGTCGCCCACCACCGTCCGGGCCATCTCGGGGGCCGCTCGGGTCCCGGTCTGGGGGCAGGCGCGCCTGTTGGTCCGCGGCCGGCGGCGGTGCAGGCTGGTGGGCGTGGCGGGCAAGAAGAAGGACGCCAAGCAGCGGCGTCGGGCCAAGCGGCTGGCGCAGCGGGCCGAGCGGCTCGAACGGCTCGAACGGCATGCGGCCCAGTTCGCGTTGGTCGATTCCATGGTCAACGACGGCAATTCCGGTATTTAGCGCTCATCTACGGCGTCGTACAGAAATCGGGCCATTCTCCGGACGCCTCAACCGCACCGTTCGCGTTCGGTCCTCAGGCGCGCAGCTTATGCGCGTCGCGCGTCACCGGTTGGTCATGAGGGACACTCACCTCCGCCAGCCTGATGTTGCCTAGGGGAAACATCTCTGTTTTCCCCCAGTGGCCCTCTTGGTATGCGAGTGTGACGGAGTTTGGCTTGAGAACCCGCGCAGACACAAGACGGACCGCCCGGCGTTCGCGCCGCCGGACGGCCTTCAGAGCGAACGCCGCTAGGAGGCGAAAAGACCCATGACCGCCGATAGAAGGGCAAACCCCACTGGTCTCGCTGATGCCAAAAGCGCCTGGCGTCGGTGGAACGCGCCGTGACGGAGCCAACCATCCCAGAGAAACCGAGTGTCTCGGAGTGCAGGCTCGTCGCTCTGGGGACGCATCTGTCCGCACGCGGGTTCCAGACCAACCTTTCCGGTTTGGGACTCAAAGTGGCTAATCCGAGCGAATTTGGCTGCTGCCGCCATCACCTGTGTGATGTGATCACGTGCCGTTCTCGGCAAGAGGATGCCGAACGGTTGTGGTTCTTCACATCATGGAATGACCCCATCGCCCCGGCGAACCACATCGTAGACGCTGTACTGCGGATACAGGGCTATCTGCGACCACCGAAAGGTGACCCGTGGGAGCATTCCCGGTCCCAGTTGATCACTGGCACGTAGCCACGTCACGCCATGGGAAAACACAGACATCTCCTGAAGGACAAAACCGCGTCACAGACATGCTGCGTAACCTGCTCATCCGCGACGAAAACGCCACCGAGGCCCCTTCGCACGTCGAAGCGCTCCGTGCCATCAACCGAGGACACGACTCCTACATCGTGTTCACGGGGTGCACTAGATGGCGTTCACGTGCGCCTGCCCACCAGTCATTCACCACCACACACAGAGCCAGGAGCGTACGAAAAGTTGGACTCGTTGACATTCCGGAAGTCGTCCCGGTGCGCAGAGTTGAACCATGACGGCTGTATTGAAGTTGCATGCGGCGACGGGCGGGTCATCGTCCGAGACTCAACTGGTCCGCATGGGCCAATTCTTTGCATGCCCCCCTCCTTGTGGAGGCGCGTCACGCAAGCGATACGCGCTAACGCGACGGATGTCACGGTTTACCGATAGAGCAGGCTCCTCGGCGGGTCAGTCCGCTTTCCGAAGTATAGAAGGGCCACGAGGGGAGTTAGACGGCGGGAGAGGATGCCTCCTCTTCTTGGGCGGCGACGCGATCCGCGCGGTCCGCGTCCCGCATTGGCGTTTCGGGCCCCGCCCCGCCCCGCCCCGCCCCGCCTAGGGATCCTTCTATGTTCGTCAAGCCCGGCTGGTTACCGGGCCCGGGGCCGGAGTCAGCGGCCGCGAGCACGGCGGAGTCGACGGCCGAACTCGCGGCGCCCCGGGCTCCTCGACGCCGAGAACGATCTCGCGAAGTCGCTAAGAGCCGTCGTGGTCGTACCGTTCCAGCCACCGCACCGCGGTGAGCATCTGTTGTGGGGTGAGCCCGGCCGCGTCGAGCAGTTCGGCGACCGAGACCTCGATCTGGTCGGCCCGCCTGGCCTCTTTCAGCGCGCGCAGGAGTTTGCCGGCCCACAGTTCGGCGTCGATGAAGGGCCTGGCTTGGGCGTGCAAACGCCGCAGGTGGTCGAGTGAGCAGGCGACCACCATCCGCCGCCCGTCCCATGCGGGCTGGGTGGGGTGGATCGCCGAGGAGTCGGGCACGGATCCGTGCCGCTCGGTCCCGTCGGTGATCAACACGCCGCACTGGTCGCAGGTCTCCAATGTGTCCGGGCACGGCAGCCGTTCACGTTCGGGGCCGGGCCCGTGCAACTCCTGGTCTCCGGCCATCCCTGGCACATACCCGCGCAGGCCGACCATGGCGGGCATAGTCAAAGTTTTGCCTGGCCAGAACCATGATCAGGGCCCCCGCGGCCGAGAATGATCACGTGAGACTGCCGACGCTGCACGAGTGGATGGACGGTCCGGGCCGTGTGAACCTTGCCGACATCGGCCTGTTGCCCGACACCCAGGCGTATCTGGAGCGCCATCAGCGGGAGGTGCGCGAGTTCATCGCCGCCGCCGGGCTGGAGGTGAGCGAGCAGTCGCTCACCTTGTACCTGCATGCCCACGCCCGGACGCTGAACGCCCTCAGCAACGCCGGTCTTGACCCCGAGCGGTCCTATCGCGGACCCGGTGACCCGCTGGACTGGTTCACCACACGGTCAGCGGCCGTGCTCGCGGTCGCGGTCGAAGAGGGCATCCTCGCCGCCGCTTGATCACCCTCGCGGAAACGACCGGTCCCAAAACTGCACCACGCTGTGGAACACCTTCATCGACCGGGCCCGCCGACCTGATCCCGGCTCACGTTGCACCGAATGCCGTCGCGAACCCCTCCTGATCAAGTTCCTGCGCTCCTCGCAACAGCAGCAGGGCACCCTCGATGGGCGTTGACCGCACCGCCCGCGCTCACCCCGCGGCCGCTGGAGCCCGGAGCGGAGTTAGGTGGCGGCGGAGAGCACCCCCTGGACGAGACCCTCGCGGGCGTCCGGGCGACCTAACTCACCGGACCGCAGGCCTTCGGGGGTCTGTCGCGGCGGCCGGGTTGGCCGACCCACGTCGTGGCGGCGGGCACCATCGATCCGGCCGCCTGCCCGACGATCTGCCAGGCCTTCGGCATGAACGTCGCGCCCACGGCGCTGTTCAGCCCGTCGGCCATCACCCAGCTCGTGCGCCGGTGGCACGCCCCGACGACCTCCTCGACCCCGGCGGGCTCGACCCCGGCGGGATCCCCTCCCCGCTCACCTGACCGTTCCCCGGTCTGCTCGACGCCCCGGTCACGATCCGGCCCGGCGGCGCGGCGCGGCGCCAGTCGGTGAGCACGCCGACGAATGCGGGAGCCAGATCGGTGGGATGCAGGTGCAGCCGCCGGGCGACGTCGATGAGCGCGGTGACGGTGCGATCGTCGGTCCTCCAGGGATCGGGATGGGTGGCGGGTGGGCGAAGGTGATGGGGGTTGGAGAGAATTGCAGACATGAGCAACGTCCCCGAGCCTGTGCCGCCCTACCCGCACGCCCGCAACGACTGTGGCCTGTGCCGCGAGATGGACGCCGACTTCGAGATCGTGGAAGAAGCCCTCGACCCGCCGTCCTGGAACGGCCTCCAGCCCCGCCGGTTCTGCCAGGGCTGCATCGGCCGCTGGATGGCCACCATGGCCCTGACCCGCCCCCTGAACATTCCGCCCGCCACACCCTGGTCGCTCAGCGTCGTCATGTTGCGGCCCGGCGACGCCCCGCGGTGATCGACAGCGCCGACAACCCCACCGACAGGCGGGCGGATCGACCGCAACCGCCTTCCCCACCACCGAGGCGGCCGGTCCCGCCAGCCCGGGAGCACATCGACCTCCTGGGCCGGCTACGCCTTTCTCGGACCTGCTCTGGGGTGAAGTTCATCTCGGGGGTCCTTCTCAGCCAGAACCAACCCCACCTAATAGCTCGCTACAAGTTCGTGGCGGGGGTTGCGCGATGCGGCCGGTGGCGGCGCGGACCCGGATGCGGTCGCCGACCCGGCCCGGTGGCCGCCCATGTTCCGGGCGCGCGATGGGTCGGACTGGTTGGGTCCGCGTTCGGCAATCGGCTGCTCAAATCGCCCGGCGGGGCGCCTGCGCGCCTCTAGCGTTGCGGCCGTGGGAAACGAGTTCATGCCCGAAGGGCTGCACGCCGCGACAGCCGATCTGGTGACCGAGACCGTCGAACGGCTGCAGGAGGTCCTGCTCTACAGCCAGATCACTGCTGAAGAGGAGTGGCCTCGGATGCTGCTCTACCGGATCACCGATGCCCAAGACACGCTCGACATGCTGGTGGGCCTGTACGCCGCTCAGGCGTTCCGTGCCGGCTGCGATCCGGACGTGCTCAAGCGGTACATGCAGACGAGCCAGGAGTGCCCCCGCACGCAGAAGCCGCGGCAGGAGGACATCGACTATCTCGATGGCCTCATCGGGCGGCCGCCCGGAAAGGTGCGGTCCGGCCGCTACCAGAGCGGCCAGATCCAGCGTGAGCACCCCGGAGACAGCGACCTCAGCGACCGTCACCGGGATTGGACCCTGGCCTGCATCCACGCTCTGCAGGCATTCGCCTGCGCTGCACCGGACGCGCTGGAGGACCTGCCCGCCGACATCGGTTCCAAAGCCAAGCGCGTCTACGCGACTGTGATCCAGGACGGCAGCCAACCCGATCCAACTTCGGTGCCGGCCGCCGAGCCTCCGCCGCCGAACGGGAGCTCACCGAGTTAGCGGCATTCTGCGGAAGGCCGCGGTGGCGGTCGAGCAGGTGGTGCCCCCAAAAGGCCGCTTCGCCCTGGTGGCCGAGCTGGCCGTTGAGGGTGTCCCGGTCAAGCAGGCCTGTCTCACGCTCGGGGTGTCCCGGTCGGGCTTCTACGACGCCCGCATTCGCCCGCCCTCGGCGCGCGCCATCCGCCAAGCGTGGCTGACCGATCAGATCACCGCCATCCACCATGCATCACGACAGACCTACGGATCGCCCCGAGTGCGCGCTGAGCTCGTCCAGGCCCAAGGCGTGGTCGTCTCACGCAAGACGGTGGCGGTGCTGATGCAGCGGGCCGGCCTGGCGGGGCTGCCCCTGCGTCGTCGAGCGAAGCGGGTTCCCGCATCGGCGACGGTTACTGACCTGGTGAAACGCAACTTCCACCGCGACCAACCGAAGCAGTTGTGGGTTACCGACATCACCGAGCATCCCACCCGGGAGGGCAAGCTCTACTGCTGCGTGGTCCTGGACACCTACTCCCGAAGGGTGGTCGGCTGGGCCATCGATTCGCGGCAGCGAGCTGACCTGGCCACCTCGGCGCTGGGCATGGCGATCGATTCCCGCGGTGCCGCCGGACAGATCCCCGACGGGATCATCCACGCAGATCACGGCACCCAGTTCACCTCATGGACCTTCACCGAGCGCGCACGCCGAGCCGGGCTGCTGCCGTCCCTGGGCACTGTTGGCGACCCCTACGACAATGCCGTGGCCGAGTCGTTTTGGGCACGCATGCAGACCGAGCTGCTCGACCGACAACGCTGGAGAACCCGCGTCGAACTCGCCAACGCGATCTTCGAATACATCGAAGGGTTCTACAACCGCCGCCGACGCCACTCCGCCCTGGACCACATGAGCCCGATACAGTTCGAAACCACCCACTCGCCGAACCCGATCTCCTCACCAGCGAGTCCGTGAAACCGGGGCAACATCAGTGTCCGTGCTACTGGGGGAAGTTCAATTTGACCAGGCCGGACCGACCAGCACCCACCCCGGCCCCACGAAGGTCCCCGCTCTCGGTGCCCGGTGCCGCGTCCGGTGCGCCAAGTCTGGCCGCAGGCGCGACCACAGCCAGGTCGCCATCAGCCAACCCCGCCGAGTACCGTGTCATTGACTTTTGCAGGCAACGAATCCCGACACCATCCCCTAGTTCGGTACGGCTCCCCTGCGACCAGACCGACGCCCCCTGCAGCAGCCTCTGGGACGGGACAAGCGCCTCGCCGCCATCGACCGGGCATGTAACCAAGCGCACTTCCCCAGTTCAGCCGTGACCCCGCTCACCAGTACCCGGCATGCCGCCCGCCTCCTGGCCCACATCCGCCCGCACAGCGCGACGACGATCACTCAGACGATGACGCCGATTGTGATGGTGAAGGTGCGGCCGGTCATCCCCCCACACACTGATCGGCCGCACCACCCGAGACAATACTCCAACCCCGCGACCACCTGCAGAAAGTGACCTATAGTACCACTATATAAACAATCCGTTACTTCATGCGATGTTTCGAACACGCCTGTCGCCGTTTCGACAGCAGCACCGACGACCATCGCGAACCGTGGCAGGCAGAACTCAGCTGCGGCCTCGCCCGTGCTGGTGCCTCCGACCCCCGATAGTTCCCAGGACTGCCGTTCCTCCACGGGGCCCATCGACGTCACCCTGACGATCGCCGGCTTCCCCTGTCTCGCACACTCCGTAGCCGACGATCTCTGTCCTCCGCGAGCCGGTCCAGACTCGCCGCCCAACCAGCCCCGAGACCCGTCGTCAGTGGGCGCGGGCGGTGGGGCGAGAATGCCGGTGATCTCGGCGGCTTCACCGCCAGCCCGGTACGGCGCATCGCCATCGGATGATTCATTATTCCGGCGTCTTCAACGGCCGCATCCCCAGCCCCGACGTGATCATTGCCCGGCCCGGAATCCGCGGCATCGCGTACGACGAGTTCGCTGCCGCCCGCCGCTCCCCCAGCGAGATCGCCTTGGCCCAGTGCTGGGACATCGATGAGGAGGCGCTCTCAAATCAAGCTGCATCGTCTCGGCCCGTCGCCGACTTCGCAGTGGAAGGCGCTGTGGCCCGCTGGCACGCTGAACACCAGTCCCAGACCCATGAAGGCTTCACTGCGGTCGCGTTCACCATCGTTGACGGTGACGGGTTGACGGTGACGGGTTGACGGTGACGGGTTGACGGTGACGGGAAGCCAATACGATGAGGACTCTTTACCAGCCGAAGCCCTCCTCACGCCGCCGTGCAGAACCCTCTCGGATCGGTCGCCGGGGTCTGCGAGAAGTTCACGTCGAGGGCATAAAGATACGGTAACGACCGGAAAGGGGAAGGCGTGACGACAGGCACGGGAGCCGGGCCGCGGCACCAACACGGGCCACGCTGCACCAGCGAATTGAGGGAGCTGGGCGAGGACGCGTGGAAACGCGGCCTGTACCGCGAGGCCGTCCAGAGGTTCAAGATCGCGGCAGGCCATGGCGATGATCACGCCGCAGGCCTACTGATTCACCGCATGCACGCTCTTCATCCCGGCGACGACCGGCCAGCCCAATGGGGCGTCACACACGCGGCCCTCCATTCCCCGGCCGCGGTAGGCGCTCTGCTGGGCGATCTGCAGGCCGTGGGCGCCGACGCGCAGGTCGCGGCAGTGCTAGTCCGCAATCCGGCCGTGCAAGTCGCGCTGAACGATGTCGCGGAGGTTGCGAAACTGTTTCAGAGCCTGAACGCGATGCTGATGCCGCAGACCGGCCTGGGTTACGAGCCCGCGGTGCAGGAGCAGATCGTGACACTCGCTCGCCGTGCCGCCTCCGAGATGCCCCTCCGCGACCCGTTCATGGTGTCGGTGCTGCTGTTCAGCCTCGACCAGCCCGGTACCGAGCGGGATGTCGCAGCGCTGCTGGCCCGCGATCCCGCAGCCGAGGTGGTCCTGGCCCGCCCGTACGGCATCACCGACTTGATGGCCGGCCTAGAGGCGGTAGGAGGACACCAGCAACTCGGTGTGCTCGCCGAACGGGTCACCCGTCACGCGGCCTCAATGCCACTTCAGGATCCACGTGAAATCGCGTCCTTGCTGGAGGACCTCGACCGGGCCCAGGCGTCCGCGCAAACGGCCGTGCTGCTGGCGCGCGACCCCGCCACCCATGTCAGCCTGGAAGACCCGGCCGCCGTCGCGAGACTACTGGCAAGACTCGTCGCGCTCGGGCACCGCGACCAGGCCAGCGTCCTGGCCCAGCGCGCCGTAGTCGACATTCCTCTACATGATCCCAACCTGGTCGCGGTGTTGCTCGACAATCTGCGGGGCCCGGGACTGGCCAACCATCGTATTGCCGTGCTGGGACGCAGTCCTGCGACCCAGGTGTCACTCAACGAACCGGCCGCTGTGGCGTACCTGCTCCATAGCCTGCGCAGGGCAGCAGCAGACGATCAGATTGATGCGCTTTTGACCCGGGACCCGGCGAACTATGTCGCCTTGGACACCCCGGAGGATGTGCTCTTTCTCCTAGAGACCCTTCGAGCAGAGAATGCCCAGCAGCAGATCGACGCGATCCTGGAGCGGCTGCCCAATCCCGAGCATTTCTCACTTCTCCAGATCGACCAGCAACAGGAAATCCCCGAGTTCGGCTATCAAAGGGACGGGGGGAAGGCCGAACCGTGGGGCTGGGATGATCTAGAGTAGAGTACCGGCCGTCCGATATCTTCTGTTCCCACACCCGTGGCGCCCACTCCAGCAGACGGCTGCGCATGGGGGCGAATTCGACCGGCCGCTGGACAGTAGGGCGGGTCGCCGACTCATCAGGCATTGAGCGGGTTAACAGTACGGAGAACATTGGCGAAGAGTTGGTCGGCCTTGTGTACGCCGCTGTCTTCTCGGTGCGGTTGTCACCCGGTTCTGAGCTGGCCGAGGATCACCTGCGCGCATTTGAGGTAACGGCTGTTAGGTCGTCGGGCAGGTCCAGCAGCGTCCGGGCGGCCTGCTCGGGACGGTGCCGCCGGACCTGCGCGCGGGCCAGGCGGGCGCCGATGACCGAACGGTGCGGCGTTCTATGGCGCGCCGCGAGGTCACCGACGCCGCGTAGTGCTTCTCCGCGCCCGCGAGATCACCGAGCTGGGACAGTCAAACCCGACCTGGTGCTCGAAGCTTGCTCGCCCGTAGTTCCCAGCCAGCTCGCTACCGGCCGGCCGAGTCGGCGCGTTCGAGGTTCACCTCGGCCGTGGCGGGAGCGTGTGCGCTGACGATCATCGGCTGCCTGGCCGCGGCCCGACGCCGACCCGACGCCGCGGGCGCCGCGCTCGGCACCGCCACCGGCATCGCGTTCGGGCTTACCGCCGCCGTGCTCAAGGCGGGCGCCGGGACCTTCGACGACCCGGTCGCGCTCGTGACGAACTGGGCGCCCT
>NZ_VSFF01000017.1 GCF_008085905.1 Actinomadura syzygii
GGGGGCGGCAGTGTCATTGCGGCCCTCACGGGGCCACCGCACCCAGGCCGTCACCCCGGCTCTCACCGGCATCCAACCACGAGCACTCTTCCAGTGCCCGCACCAAGGAGGGTCCAGTAGTGACCGCCACCCTCGACACCCCGGCCACCGCGTCCGGGACCCGTCCGGACAGCGGCCCGCGGCCGCACCCGCGCCGCTGGCTCGGCCTCTCGGCGATCCTGGCCGCGACCCTGCTGAACCTCCTCGACTCGACCGTGGTGAACGTGGCCGCGCCCGCGATCCGCGCGGACCTCGGCGGGTCCTTCGCCGCGCTCCAGTGGATGGCCGCCGGGTACACGCTCGCGCTCGCCGTCGCACTGCTCACCGGCGGGCGGCTCGGCGACATGTTCGGCCGCAAGCCCGTCCTGCTGGTCGGCGCGGCCGGGTTCCTCGCCACCTCGGCGCTCTGCGCGCTCGCCTGGTCGCCGGAGAGCCTGATCGCCGCCCGGGTCGCGCAGGGGCTGTGCGCGGCGGTGATGGTGCCGCAGTGCTTCGGGCTCATCCGCGACCTGTTCGGCGCGAAGGACATGGGCAAGGCGTTCGCGCTGTTCGGCCCGGTGATCGGGCTCGCCACGATCCTCGGCCCGGTGATCGCCGGGGTGCTGGTGGACGCCGACCTGCTCGGCACCGGCTGGCGCGCGATCTTCCTGATCAACATGCCGGTCGGCGCGTACGCGCTGGTCGTCGGCGCCCGCGTGCTGCCCGCCCCGGCCGCCGCCGACCGCTCCGGCGGGATCGACGTCGCCGGCATGCTGCTCGGCGGGCTCGGCATGAGCATGCTCGTCTACCCGCTCGTCCAGGGACGCGAGCTGGGCTGGCCCACCTGGACGCTGGCCGTGCTCGCCGGTTCCGTTCCCGTCCTCGCCCTGTTCGCGCTGCACCAGCTCCGCCGCTCCCGCCGCGGAGGGACGCCGCTGCTCCGCCTGTCGGTGTTCGCCAACCGGTCCTACTCCTCCGGCGTCCTGTTCGTCGTCGTCTTCTTCGGGACGATCACCGGCTTCTCCCTCGCCGTCGGCCTGTTCCTGCAGCTCGGCCTCGGCTACACGCCGCTCGCGGCGAGCCTCGCGATGTCGTCCTGGGCGGTCGGCGCGTTCGCCGGGTCGGCGTTCAGCGGCATGACGATGACCCGGCTCGGCCGGACGATCCTGCACATCGGCCTGGTCATGATGGCCGCCGGGCTCGGCGGGCTGTACGCGGTGTTCGAGGCGGCCGGGACGGGCCTGACCGGCTGGCACCTCGCCGCCCCGCTGCTGGTCTTCGGCGCCGGGATGGGCATGATCTTCGTCCCGCTGTTCGACATCATCGTCGCGGGCATCGCCGACCACGAGGTCGGGTCGGCGTCGGCGGCGCTGGAGTCGATCCAGCAGCTCGGCGCGTCGCTCGGGATCGCCGTCCTCGGCACGGTGTTCTTCGGCGCGGTCGGCGCCCCGGCGGCCGGGCACTTCGACCCCGCCGCCGCGCTGGACGCCGCGAAGCGGGTCGCGGAGCTGACGCTCCTCCTCACCGCCGCCGCGTTCCCGGTGGCGTTCCTCCTCCCCCGCCGTGCCCGCGAGACCCCCTGACCCCGTCCCACCGCGCGGGCCCGCCGTCCCCTCCCGGGGCGGCGGGCCCGCGCGGTTCAGGGGCTCAGCGGCGCAGGCGGGCGGCGGCGATCGAGGTGAAGTAGCCGATCTCCGGGACGCGCATCACCCGCGCCGTCGCCACGTAGAGCGCGCCGCCGCCGAGCCCGCCGACGACGACGGCCAGCAGGTCGGACAGCCGTCCGCCCGGCAGCCGCCCGAAGCTCCACACGGCCGCGACGGCGAACACGAACGCGGGCAGCGCGGCCGCGTGCAGCCGGACGAGCGCGCGGCCGATCCGGCGCCCGTCCAGCCCGCCGAGGCGGCGGCGCAGCACGAACACGGCCCCGGTGCCGCCGACCAGGTAGAACAGCCCGTACGCGGCGGGCAGCCAGACCACGACCTGGCGGGCCGGGAGGAACTCCAGCAGCGCGACCGCGGTGACGGCCTGCGCGATCCCGGCGGGGACGGCGATCAGCCCCGGCGTCCGCGTGTCGCCGAGCGCGTAGAACACGCGCATGAGGAGCTGGTGCAGCGTGAACGGCAGCACCATGAACGCGAACACCGTGAGGACGGTCCCGATGCGGTGCGCCCCGGCCTCGGACAGGCTGCCGTGGGCGAACAGCACCACCGACCCGGGGACGGCGAACACCAGCATGCCGAGCCACAGCGGGACGAGCAGCGCGCACGCCAGCCGCAGCCCGCGCGAGAAGTCGTCGCGGACGAGGTCGCGCCGCCCGGTGGCGACGTGCGCGCTCATCCGCGGCAGCAGCGCCGTGATCACCGACACCGCGACGATCGCGTACGGGAGCTGGAACACGACGAGCGCGAACGAGTAGGTGGCGATGCCGCTGCCGCCGCCCGGGGCCCGGTGCCCGGCCCGGGTCGCGACGTTCGCGGTGATGAGGACGCCGACCTGCACGACCACGACGTAGACCAGCATCCAGATCGCGGTGCGGGCCGCCTCGCCGAGGCCGGACCCGCGCAGGTCCAGGCGCGGCCGCCAGCGGAACCCGGCGCGCCGCAGCGTCCAGGCGAGGACGGCGCTCTGCGCGACCGTCCCGAACGCCGACCCGAGGCCCATGAGCGTGAGCTGCGCGTCGGTGACGGTGGCGGGGGTCCGGCCGCGCCCGGCGACCCAGAGGAACAGCAGGCCCGCGCCCATCGTGATGACGTTGTTGACGACCGGCGCCCACATCGGCGCGCCGAACCGCTGCCGGACGTTCAGCATCGTGCTCGCCAGCCCGCTGACGCCGATGAAGAAGATCTGCACCAGCAGCAGGCGGGTGAGCAGGACGGTGACCTCGCGCTGCCGCCCCGTGTACGCGCTCGCGTAGACGGAGACCAGCAGGCCCGCGCCGAGGACGGCGACGACCGTCAGCACGGCGAGCGCGAGCAGCACGACGCCGAGCAGCCGCCGCTCGGTGGCCGCGCCGCCGTCGGCGTCCGCGAGCCGCCGCCTGACCAGGAACGGGACGAACACGCTGGCCAGCAGCCCGCCGAGGAGCAGCTCGTAGACGGTGTAGGGGACCATCTCGGCGGCCTTGTAGGCGTCGCCGAGCAGCGCGGTGCCGAGCGCCGCGCCGATCACGACCGTGCGCATGAACCCGGTGAGGCGGGAGAAGAACGTCGCGATCGCCATGACGGCGCTGGAGCGCGCGACGCCCCGCGGCGCGGCCTGCCCGGCGCCGCCGAGCTCGACGCCCTCGGAGCCGGGCCGGACGGCGGGACCCGGGTCGCCGACGCCGTCCGGGTCGCGGACCGGGACGAGGCCGGGCTCCGGCTCGCCGGGCGGCTCGGCGCGCTCCGCCTCGTCGAAGACCCCCGGCATGAGGGGACGTCCCCTGCCCCGCTCGGTGTCCGGCTCGCGCGCGTCCGTCCCGCCGTCCGTCCCGCCGTCCGTCCCGCCGTCCGTCCCGCCTTGCGGCCCGCCGTCCGGCGGCGCGGGCTCGGTGTCAGGCTCGCCCTCGGTCATCGGCACCACCCCCAAGGGCGCCAGTATGCCCGCGGGCTCCGCGTGGCGGGCGGTTTCAGGTGATCATGAAACGGACCGCGGACACCGCGATCACGACGCCCGCCACGGCCCAGTACGCGCCCGCCGCCGCCGCGACGACCCGCACGCGCCGCGGCTCGGGCAGCGCGGTGAACGTGAGCGTCCAGGCCAGCAGCGGCAGGACGAGGATCGCGTGCATCGTCACGAAGTGCGCGGGCTTCAGCGCCGCGACGACGTGGTACGCCGCCTGCTGGTCGCCCGACTCGACCTTCGCCACCCCGCGGGCGATCATCGCGGCGCCGGACGCCAGCGCGAGCATCAGCGCCGCGAACCCGGACCGGACGGCGAGCCGCATGCTCGGCGCCGTCTGCGGGTTCGCCTTGAAGGCGGCGACCGCGAGCGTGACCAGCGTGACGACGAGGACGCCGCCGCCGGCCGCCAGCATCCGCGTGATCACCGTGTCGAGCGCCGTCTCCATGTTGAAGTGGGACGGCACCCGCCGCCACGCCTGCACGGTGATCAGCGCGACCTCGACGACGCAGTCCGCCGCGAACACCCCGACCAGCGCGTTGCGCGCCCGGTCGCCGAGCCGGACGAACGACCCGACCCACGCGATCGTGACCAACGTCAGTCCGAACGAGAGCCCGAACGTGACGGGCTTGCGCCAGGAGACGGGGCCCGTCCAGGGGCCGCCGTCGACGGCGAAGACGACCAGGTGGAACAGGCCGGAGAGGATTAGCGCGGCCCCGACGGCGTAGGCGGCGCGCTCGACCCGGCGTCCGCCGGTCCAGGCCGACCGCAGGCCGCGGAGCGCGTCCGCGACCGGCAGGCCGCGCGGGACGTCCACCGAACCGGCCATGTCCCCTCCCAAAATGAGTGAGTGCTCACCCAGTATGGATGAGCACCCACGCGGAGCACAAACCGGGCCGCCCGCCCGGCCGGGTCAGCGGAGCGCCGCCTCGACCGCCGGGACCCGCACCGCGCGGCGCGCCGCGCCGTGCGCCGTGACCCCGGTGAGGACGGCGGCGAGCGCGACCACCGCGACGTAGGTCCAGACGCTGCCGTCCGGGGTGGCCGAGTCGCGCCGGGCGAGCCCGAACGGGACGATCGTGAAGACGGACGCGACCGTCCCGCACAGCACGCCGGTGACGGTCAGCACCGCCGACTCCAGGCCCACCGCGGCGAGCACCTGGCCGGGCGTGGCGCCCGCGAGTCGGGTCTGGCCGAACTCGCGCCGCCGGTGCGCGATCGCCGCGATCAGCGTGTTCACCAGCATGATCGCGGTGAACAGCACCACCATGCCGATGACGACGAAGTTGAGCGTCTCGATGCTCTTCTGCTCGGCCGTCTTGGCGAGCCCGGCGTCGTCCATCGCGGCGTTCTCGGTCGCCTGGAGGAACAGGGTGCCGACGGCCGTCCCGACGAACAGGATGACCGGGGTGACCGCGGACGCCAGCGCGGACGTCCGGCGGCGCATCGTCGCCGCGGCGAGCTCGCCCGCCGAGCCGAGCGCCCGCAGCGGTCCGGCCGCCACCGCCGTCGCCCCGCGCATGATCACCGGGCTGAGCAGCGCCAGCCCGATCGCGGCGAGGATGTCGGCCTGGCCGGACGTCGCCATCGCGTCGCTGCCCTTGCCGTCCATCACGGTGACGGTGATGAGGGCCTCCCAGCCGGCGGCCACGAGGAACAGCACCGCGAACACGATCCGCTTGCGGCTCATCCGCCCGTCGCCGACGGCGGCGTCCGCCATCGACTCGGCCACCCGGACGCGGGTGGTCCGGCGCGCCGTGATCATCGCGGCGGCGACGGCGGACACGAGCGTGATCCCGATCCCCATCGACAGCGCGACCGGGCCGAAGCTGTACCCGATGTCGGACGGGACCTGGTCGGTGCCGTGCAGCAGGCCGAGCAGGCCCCGGCCGAGCAGCATCGCCGGGACGATCCCGAGCAGCGCCGCCAGCACGGCGAGGCCCGCGGCCTCACCGGTGATCATCCGGCGGAGCTGCGCCGGGGTCGCGCCGACGCTCTTCAGCAGCGCGATCTCCTGCGCCCGCTGCCGGACGGCCAGCGTCAGCGTCGAGGCGACGGCGAAGACCGACAGCAGCAGCCCCCAGCCGCCGACCACGTTCGCCATGATCGACAGCGTCTCCCGGGCCGTGCCGGTCGCGCCGCTGGCCTGCGCCGTGTCGAGCATCGAGGCAAACGCCATGATGATCGCCGAGCCGAGGAACATCGCGAGGAAGCTCGCCGCGAACGCGCCGGTGCGGTGGCGCAGCGAGCGAAGGGCCAGTCCGAACATCGTCACGCCTCCGCCATCGTCCGCTGACGCTCGACCTCTTCGGCCAGGTGCGTCATCCGCTCCGCGACCGCCTCGGCGGTCGGCGCGCTCTGGTGGCCGACGATCCGGCCGTCGGCCAGGTACAGCACCGCGTTCGCGAACGACGCGGCGACCGGGTCGTGGGTGACCATGACCACCGTCTGCCCGGACATGTGCACCGACTCCTGCAGCAGGCCCAGCACGTCCCGGGCGCTGCGCGTGTCGAGCGCGCCGGTCGGCTCGTCGGCGAAGAGCACGTGCGGGCGGGTGACCAGCGCGCGGGCGATCGCCACCCGCTGCTGCTGACCGCCGGACAGCTCCGCGGGCAGGTGCCCGAGCCGCTCGGCCAGCCCGACCCGTCCGAGGACCTCCCGCGCCAGCTCCCGGTCGACCTTGCGTCCGGCGAGCTTCAGCGGGAGCACCACGTTCTGCATCACGTTCAGCGTGGGCAGCAGGTTGAACTGCTGGAACACGAACCCGATCCGCTGCCGGCGGAACTTCGTCAGCTCCGTCTCGTTCTCGCCGGTCAGCTCGGCGCCGTCCACCAGCACCCGGCCCTCGGTCGGGCTGTCCAGCCCCGCCGCGCACTGCAGCAGCGTGCTCTTGCCGGACCCGGACGGGCCCATCACCGCCGTGAACGACCCGGCGGGCAGCGACAGCGACACGCCGTCGAGCGCGACCACCCGATTGCCGTCCGTCCCGTACACCTTCCGGACGCCCTCCAGCCGAAGCGCCTCACCGGTCGCCTGGCCCGCGGGGTCCGGTCCCTTGCGTCCGAACATCGTCCTTACCTCCAGCCCGGGCGCCCTCGCCGGGCGCCTCCGAGAAAGAAGCTACGGACGGCGGACGCGCCGGAGGATGGGCCCAGCACGCCGATCGGGGTAGGCAAAACCCCACCATCGCCCGGCGCCGACCGGCCCCGGTCCGACCCGGCGCGGCCCGTTCCCACTAGGGTCGGACGCGGTGCGCCGGGAAGTCTGGTCGGCAGGTCCGTCGTCCGCATGCCGATCGGGAGTCACTGTTGGCCGTCGCCGCGATCGTCATCTTCATCGGCGCCTACGTCCTGATCGCGTCGGAGCGGGTGCACCGGACGGCGGTCGCGCTCGGCGGCGCGGGCCTGATGCTGCTCCTGCGCGTCACCGACGGGGACGCCGCGTTCTTCTCGTCCGAGTCCGGGATCGACTGGAACGTCATCTTCCTGCTCCTCGGCATGATGGTGATCGTCTCGGTGCTGCGGCGGACCGGCGTGTTCGAGTTCGTGGCGATCTGGGCGGCCAAGCGCGCGCGGGGACGGCCGTACCGGCTGATGGTGATGCTGGTCGTCCTCACGGCGGGGGCGTCGGCGCTGCTCGACAACGTCACCACCGTGCTGCTGATCGCGCCCGTGACGTTCCTCGTCTGTGACCGGCTCGGATTGCGGCCCGAGCCCTACCTGATCGCGGAGGTGATGGCGTCCAACATCGGCGGCACCGCCACGCTGGTCGGGGACCCGCCCAACATCATCATCGCGAGCCGCGGCGGACTGTCGTTCAACGACTTCCTGGTGCACCTCGCCCCGCTGATCGTCCTGCTGGTCGCGGTGTTCTGCGTGCTGTGCCGGTGGCTGTTCCGCTCGGCGTTCGAGCACGACCCGGCGCTCGCCGCCGAGGTCATGGAGCTGGACGAGCGCAAGGCCATCACCGACCGGGGCCTCCTGCTCCAGGGGCTGACCGTCCTCGGGATCGTGGTGGTCGCGTTCGTGCTGCATCCCGTCCTGCACTACGAGCCGTCCGTCGTCGCGCTGCTCGGGGCCGGGCTCCTCGTCGCGGCGACGAAGGTGACCACCGAGGAGGCGCTCAGCGAGGTCGAGTGGCCGACTCTGGTGTTCTTCGCCGGGCTGTTCGTCATGGTCGGCGGGCTGGTCGAGACCGGCGTCATCGGCGACGTCTCCAGGGCGGCGGCCGACGCGACCGGCGACCGGCTCGGCGCCGCGTCCATGCTCCTGCTGTGGGCGTCCGCCGGGTTGTCGGCGATCGTGGACAACATCCCCTACGTGGCGACGATGAGCCCGATCGTGTCGGACCTCGTCCAGCAGCACCCGGGGACGGACGGCCACGTGCTGTGGTGGGCGCTCGCGCTCGGCGCGGACCTCGGCGGCAACGCCACCGCGATCGGCGCCAGCGCGAACGTCGTCGTCCTCGGGATCGCGGCCCGAAACGGCACGCCGATCAGCTTCTGGCGGTTCACCCGCCACGGCCTCGTCGTCACCTTCGTCACCATCGCGCTCGCCACGCCTTACCTGTGGCTCCGCTACCTGTAGCGATGGGCCAGGATGAGGGGATGGACGAGGTACCTGAGGACTGGGAGCGCGCGCTCGCCGTCGTGGCGCACCCCGACGACCTGGAGTACGGGGGCTCGACCGCCGTCGCCAAATGGACCGCCCAGGGCAAGACGGTGACGCAGGTGCTCGCGACCCGCGGCGAGGCGGGGATCGACTCGATGGACCCGGACGAGGTCCGCCGCGTCCGCACCGAGGAGCAGATCGAGGCGGCGCGCCGCGTCGGGGTCGAGGCCGTCGAGTTCCTCGACTTCGCGGACGGCGTGCTGGAGTACGGCCTGCCGCTGCGGAAGGCGATCGCGGCGGCGGTCCGGCGGCACCGCCCCGAGGTGGTGCTGTCGGTGAGCTACCGGGAGCGCTTCCCCGGCGGCGGGTTCAACATGGCCGACCACCGGGCGCTCGGCCTCGCCGCCGTGGACGCGATCAGGGACGCCGCGAACCGCTGGGTGTTCCGCGACCTCGGCCTCGAAGCGTGGCAGGGCGTCCGGTTCGCGCTGCTCGGCGGCTCGCCGGAGGCGGCGCACTACGTGGACGTCACCGGACATCTCCAGGCGGGCATCGACTCGCTGCTCGCGCACCGCGTGTACTTCTCGAACCTCGGCGCGGACTTCGACGCCGCGGGGTTCCTCACCGGCATCGCCGAGGAGGGCGGACGCGCCGCCGGGGTCGAGCACGCGATGACGTTCGAGATGATCGCCTGAGCGGTTCTGCCCTGACCGTCAGTGGCGGGCGTTGGGCCGCTTTCCCTTGTTGCACTTACCGCGTTTACGGGCCCGTCGCTTGCGCGTCTTCTTCGACATGTCCTGATTCAGCACCCGGCGGGCGGCCCTGGCAAGGGACGGCCGGCGCGCCGCACGGAAAAACCCGCCGTGCCGCACGTCCGAAAAGGCGTGCGGCCGGCGGGTCTGAGAACTCGGGCGGTACCGGACCGGGACGGGTCAGCGGACCTCGGTGATCTCGGGGCCGCGCTCGAAGGGGTTGAAGGTCTCGACGGCCTCCTCGCCCTCCTCCTCGCCGCCCTCGCTGAACTCCTTCGGGATCTGGAGCTCGAGCAGGTCGCGCGGCGGCATCGGGGCGTCGCCGCGGACGACGACCACGCCGTTCAGGACGTCTTCGAGGACCTGCCACTGCTCCTCGTCCTCGATCGCGGCGCCCTGCACCACGGCCTGGAGGAACCAGCGGGGGCCGTCCACGCCGAGGAAGCGGATGATCTGCGGGGCCCAGCCCTGCTCGACGAACTCCGCGGGGATCTGCTCGCGGGCCTCGGCGGGCATCTCCGCGAGGACCTCCTCGGTGAGCGGCGTCGGGATCATCGCGAGCAGCTCGGTGCCGAACGGCCCCTCGCCCTCCTGGATCTGGCCCTGCGCCTCTTCCTGGATGTCCTTGGCGGTCTCGCGGCGCACGTCGTCCCAGATGCCGGTGCGCTTCGGCGCGGCGAACGCCTGGAGCTGCATCACGCTCTGCTCGTACTGCACCAGGACCGCGACCGGGCGCCCGTCGAGCGGGTTGCCCTCCTCGTCGACCTGGGTGGCCTCGAAGTTCACCTGGAAGCCGAGCCCCTGCGCGACCGGGACCAGCATGGAGCCGAAGTCGAGCCGCTGGATATCGGGGAAGGAGTCCTCCGAGTCCCACGGTCCGCCCGCGGCGCTGTCGGCTCGCTCCGCCACGGCGGGAGCCTCCTCCTCGGTGTCCTCCGCCGGCTCCTCGGTCACCTCGGGACCCTCAGCGGGCTCCTCGGCCTGCCGGCGACGTCCAAAAGCCACGACTCACGCTCCTTCTCGACTGTGCTCATTGTTCCCGAAAACGCGCGTGGAGCCGAATCCGCCGGTGGAGCCGAAGCCGTCGGTTCCGCGCGCCGACCCTGGCAGCTCGGAGACCTCGTGGAACACCGCGTGCTCCACCCGCTGCACGACCAGTTGCGCGATGCGGTCGCCGCGCCGCAGCGTCACGGTGGCGCGCGGGTCGGTGTTCAGCAGGGTCACCTGGATCTCACCCCGATAGCCGGCGTCGACCGTACCGGGTGCGTTGACAATGGTCACCCCCAACCTAGCGCCCAAACCGGACCTCGGGTGAACGAACGCGGCGTAGCCGTCGGGCAGCGCGATCGCCATCCCGGTCGGGACGACGGCACGCTCCCCGGGCGGCAGCTCGACGTCCACGGCCGCGACCAGATCGGCGCCCGCGTCGCCCGCGTGCGCGTACCGCGGGAGGGGCAGCTCGGGGTCCAGCCGACGGATCAGCACCTCGACCTTGCTCACGGTCTCACCTCATGATCACCTGCCGGAGAACCACCCGACCCTATCCGGGTCGCGGGGCCCGGCCGGAGCTGAAACGCCGGGGCTGGAACGCCGCCGCCGCGCGGGTCCGGCAGTTGACCCTACCCGCTCCCGCGGATGACCACTTCCGGAAGGTTTGGCCCCTAAGCGAAGGATCACCCGTAGCGTTACCTCTGTTACCCGCGGTGCTTCTGTGGGACATGCGTCCCGCAGGAAGGGGACGGCATGGGCAGACCCGAACGCGACGCCGACGACCGCGTCACACATCGCTCCCTGGACGGCGTGCGCGTCCGGCTGACCGGCCCGCACGACCTCGACCGGCCCTGCACGTCGGTGGCGCGGATCGCCGACCGCGGGCGGCTCCACGAGATCTCCAGCGGGACGCGCGCGGACGCGCTCTCCTGGGCCGACGACATCGGCGTCGAACGGTTCGACGAGGAGTTCCGCGTCCAGGACGGGCGGCTGCGCGTCGGCCGGACCGAGACCCGCGACCCCGACACCGGGCAGCGCGAACCCGTCCTCGCCGCCGTGTGGGAGGGCCGCCGCCACGCCGTGTTCACGCACCTCTACCACGCGCGCCCGGCCGACGCGGTGGCGTTCTTCGGAACGCTCCGACTCGCCGAGCACGACGACGGGATCGTCGCCGTGCCGCGCGGGCGGGCCCGCCGTCCCGACCCGGCGGAGCTGGTGAAGGAAGTCCCCGGGCTCGGCCTCCTGGAGATCACCGCGCTGACGACGCGGACCCGTCGGCGGCTGCCGCCGTGGCGCGGCGCGTCCGTCGCGGGCGGCGAGCTTTTCCAGGACACGGTCGAGGGGCAAGGGCCCTATTTCCTGCTCGCGCTGAAGGCGCTGCTGGTGACCGTGCTGCCGGAGGAGGACCGGGTGCGGGACATCCCCCGGCGGCTCGCCGGGCTGGCGGTCGAGGCGGTCCGGTGACGGGCCTGCTCGCGGGGATCGCGGCGGTCGCGCTCCCGCTCGTGCTCCTGGGTTCGGTGTTCGGCCAGGTCAGACGGCCCGGCGTGCTGGTGTCGGCGGTGCGGGCGCAGGGCGTGGTGCCGCACGCCCTCGCCGGACCGGCGGCGGTGGCCGCGATCGCGGCGGAGGCGGCCGTCGGCCTCGTCGGCGCGGCGGCCCTCGTACTCGGGCTGGACGGGGCGATGCGCGCGGCGTCCGGCGCCGCCGCCGTGCTGCTCGGCCTCTACGCGGTGTACGCGGCGCACGTGGCGCGGACGCGGCGCGGCGTCCCGTGCGGGTGCGCGGGCGCGGACACACCGATGACCGGCTGGGTCGCCGGACGCGCCGCCGCCCTCGCCGTGCTCGCGCTCGCCGGAGCCGTGCGCGGCCTGCCCACCGACTTGTCCGCGTACGAGGCGTCCGTCGCCGGGACGGCGGGGCTGGGTTTCGCGGTGATCCTCTGGACGCTCCCCCACGCAATGATCGAGAGGAGGTCGGCCGGATGAGCTTCCAAGCCAGCGCCCTGCTGCTGTCCTGGGCGGCGATCCTGCTGCTCGCCCTGGTGGTCGCCGGTCTCGTCCGGCAGGTGCACGCGCTGACGCGGGGCGCGCCCCGGCCCGCCGAGCTGGGGCTGCCGCCGGGACGTCCCGCGCCCGCGTTCGACCGGCTCGGGCCGGGCCTGCTGCTGTTCCTGGACCGCGACTGCGGTGTCTGCGCCGACGTGCTCGCCGCGGCGGGCGGGTCGGACCGGCCGCTGCACGCGATCTTCGCCGG
This sequence comes from Actinomadura syzygii, assembly GCF_008085905.1. Classification (GTDB taxonomy): domain Bacteria; phylum Actinomycetota; class Actinomycetes; order Streptosporangiales; family Streptosporangiaceae; genus Spirillospora; species Spirillospora syzygii. The sequence continues at coordinate 12,230 of NZ_VSFF01000017.1, forward strand.
GGAGGCGGCGGACGAGGCGGCGGCCCGTCCGGGGCTGACCGTGCTGGCGAACGAGCGGGACGGCCTGTTCGCCGACTACCGCGTCCCCGCCACGCCGTTCGCCGTCGTCGTCGACCCGGACGGGCGGGTGCGGGCCGCCGAGCCCGTGGGCTCCCCGGCGGCCCTCCACGAGCTGACCTTGGAGGACGCGCGGATGGGCGGGACACGATGATCGAACTGGATGACATCCCGCCGCTGCGCGGGCCGCGTCCGGCGGGCGCGCAGCGGGTCCGGCGGCGGCCCGTCCCGGCGGACGCGCCGCGGCTGCGCCCGGCGCGGCGCAGCGTCCTCGCGGGGCTCGCGGCGGCCGGGGCCACGGCGGGCCTCAAGGCGCTCGGCGTGTTCCCGCCCGCGCGGGAGGCGCTGGAGTCCGGGTTCCAGTTGGTCGGCTACTACGACATCTATCCGCGCTGCCCCTCGTATGCGTCGAACCACAATTGCTCGCCCGGCTGCGGGCCGAGCTACGTGTGCAGTTGGTGCTGCCGGACGAGCGGCAAGTACAAGGGCTTCCACAAATCCGGGGTGTCGAATCCGGGGTGGTACAAGCTGCGTCCGAACCAGTGCTACAGCGGCGGTTACGACGGTTGGATCTGGGCATACGCGAAAAGCTGCGGGTCCTGCAAGAAGGGCGTCACCTGGCGCTGCCACGACGGGTGGAAGAAGTCCCAAAAGGGCGTCTGGTACAAGACCATCTGCCGCAAGGCGACGGCGTGCAAGAACTGACCGCCGGACGAACCCGGCGCGGTCTGACCGATCCCCTTCTCCCTGTCGCGGCTCTCACCCTGATCGCGCTTTCCGCCGCCGCGTTGGACGCCGCCGTCCTCTGCTGGGCCTCGATCGGCGCGCTCGCCGGGTTCTCGCTTTCCGGGAGCGTTTGAACGCGGAACAGCGAATCCGTGCTGTTCTCGCCAGGTTGGCGGGCCCCCGTACGGCAGGACGAGGTCCTGGCCGTCTTCATCTTCGGGCTCCTGCTCGGAGGGACGCTCAGCGCGGCGGTGATCTGGCTGCTCTCCGGCCTTTCGGCACCGTTGCCGCCGTCCGTCCGGGTGGGCGCGATCCTGGCCGTCGCCGTTCTCGGCGCGGCCCGGGAAATGGGCTTGATCCGCCTTCCGCTCCCCCAGAACGCGCGCCAGATCCCGTCGGACGTCCTCCAAGCGCATTTGCGCCGGGGCGCCTTGCAATTCGGCTTCGAGTTGGGCACCGGGGTTCGCACTTATGTCTCGTCCAGTGCGCCCTATGTACTGGCCCTGGCGCTTTTCCTCAGCCACGGCCCGCTTCGCACCGCCCTTCTGGCAGGCGCCGCATTCGGCGCGGGACGCGCACTGAGCGCCGCCCTCACCTACCTCTCCCGGGACGCACATCGCGACGCCGCCATCGCCGCGCGAATGCCTCCGGTACGAAACGCCACCGCACTGACCGCGCTCGCCGCCCTCGCTCTCCTGCTGCTCGCCTGATGTGGCAGATGCGCACCGCCTTCCTGCCGCCGTTCGGGACGATCGTCGTCGCGGCGGTCGTTCCGCTGGCGGCGGGGCTGTACCTGCTGACGTCCGGGGCGTGGACGGCGGCGGAGCGGGCGGTGCTGCGGCGCGGGGTCGTCCTCGCAGGGGCTTGACGGAGGTCCGGGCGGTCGGTTCGATGGAAACCGAATGACGTTCTGACTCAGGGCGGGCGGTGCGCGGTGGCGGCGACGGTACGGGACATCGGCACGATCGACCTGTCCGACCTCACGTTCTGGTCGCTGCCGCCGGAGCGGCGGCTCGCCGCGTTCGCGCGGCTGCGCGAGCGGGAGCGTCCCGCGTTCTTCCCCGAGCTGAAGCTCCCGTTCATCCGGACCGGCCCCGGCTACTACGCGCTGACCAGGCACGCCGACGTCGTCGAGGCCAGCCGGACGCCCGAGGTGTTCAGCAGCGAGCCGTGCTCCAACAGCGTCGCCGACCTGCCCCGGTACATGGCCCGCTACTTCGGCTCGATGATCAACATGGACGACCCGCGGCACGCGAAGATCCGGCGGATCGTGTCGCGGGCGTTCACCCCGCGCGTCCTCGCCAAGCTGGAGGCCGACCTCCAGGCGACCGCGACGCGGATCGTGGACGACCTGCGCGGCCGGGGCTCCGCCGACTTCGTCACCGAGGTCGCCGCCCGGCTCCCCCTCCAGGTCATCTGCGACATGACGGGGATCCCGCACCGGCTGCGCCCGATGGTCTACGACCGGACGAACACCATCCTCGGCCTCGGCGACCCCGAGTACACCGGCGGCAAGGACTTCAACCGCGACGGCATCACCCGGATCGGCGTCCTGTACGGCCTACTCAAGGCCATGACGGCCGGATACGAGTTGAACCACCTGGCGATGAAGCTCGCCCGGCGGCGGCGCAGGCACCTGGGCGACGACCTGGTGTCGCGGCTCGTGTCCGCCAACGTGGACGGCGAGTACCTGACCGACCAGGAGATCGGCTCGTTCTTCATCCTGCTCGTCGTCGCCGGGAACGAGACGACCCGGAACGCCATGTCGCACGGCCTCAAACTGCTCACCGACAATCCCGAGCAGCGCGCCCTGCTGATGGAGGACTTCGACGCCCACGCGCCGGGCGCGGTGGAGGAGATCGTCCGGATGGCGACGCCGGTCATCCAGTTCCGCCGGACGGTCACCCGCGAATACGAGATGAACGGCCAGCGGTACGAGCGGGGCGACAAGGTGCTGCTGTTCTACAACTCCGCCAATCGCGACGCCGCCGTGTTCGAGAACCCGGACGCCTTCGACATCACACGCTCCCCCAATCCGCACGTGGGGTTCGGCGGCCCCGGCCCGCATTTCTGCCTCGGCGCGAACCTGGCCCGGCGGGAGATCACGGTGATGTTCCGGGATCTGCTCACCCGCCTCCCGGACATCCGTGCGACCGGCGAGCCCCGGATGCTCTATTCGAACTTCATCAACGGCATCAAGCACCTGCCCTGCGAATTCTGACCGGGCTCACGTCCGTCCGGCCGCCCGCGCGGCGGGCGAGACGGCGAGGTAGGCGTGCACGGCCTCCTGGCCCATGAAGCCCCTGACCTTCCGGTGGAGGCGCTCGTCGTCCTCGACCAGCGGGAGTGTCTGCTTGTAGACGTGCACGAACCAGCGTTCACCGGCGGGCAGCAGCAGGTGCAGGACGTTGACGAAGTGCGTCGCGACGGGCTCGTCCGGGATCCAGTGCAGCGGAGTGCCGGCCCAGTCGAACCTGACGCGGCGCGGGGTGATGACGGGATGCCGCTCGTCGATCTCGCTCATGTCGCCTCTCCCCGGACAGCCCGGCCCGCCTCATCAATTGGACGTAGCGTCCAATATGAGGAGTGCGCGGAATCCGCGTCAAGGGGCGGCCGGGGCCGTCCGGGGTGATCTAGGTAACGGGTGCGAGGACGACGTCCACGGTGAGGTCGGCGGGCGCGTCCTCCAGCGTCAACTCGGCGATGCGCCCGGCCGCGGCCAGGTCCGGCCGCGCGATCCGGGCCGCCTCGGCGCCGCGCACGACCGCGCGGGAGACGTCCGCGCGCATCGACGCCTTCGCCTCCGACTTCGCCTTGCGGACCTGCCGCAGCGCCTCCCCGGTCGCCGCGAGGACGGCCGGGTCGCCGCCCGGCGGCAGCTCGGCGGGCGACGGCCAGGACGCCGTGTGGACCGACCCGTCGCGCCACCACGACCAGACCTCCTCGGTCACGAACGGCAGCACGGGCGCGAACAGGCGCAGCAGCACCGACAGCGCGGCGCGCAGCGCGGCCCGCGCCGACCGCGCCTCCGCGCCCTCCCCGTACGCGCGGGTCTTGACCAGCTCCAGGTAGTCGTCGCAGAACTCCCAGAAGAACCGCTCGGTCCGCTCCAGGGCCCGCGCGTAGTCGTAGCCGTCGAACGCGGCCGTCGCGTCCTCGACGACGGCGGACAGCGCGGCCAGCATCGCCCGGTCGAGCGGCTCGGTCACCGGCGCGTCCGGCTCGACCTCGCCGAGCCCGAGCACGAACTTCGAGGCGTTGAGGATCTTGATCGCGAGCCGCCGCCCGACCTTGATCTGCCCGGTGTCGAACGCGGTGTCGGTGCCCGGCCGCCCCCCGGCCGCCCAGTACCGGACGGCGTCCGACCCGTACTGGACCAGCAGGTCGATCGGCGTGACGACGTTGCCCTTCGACTTGGACATCTTCTTGCGGTCCGGGTCGAGGATCCAGCCGGACAGGGCCGTCGCCTTCCACGGCAGCGACCCGTGCTCCAGATGCGCGCGGACGACCGTGGAGAACAGCCACGTCCGGATGATGTCGTGCGCCTGCGGCCGCAGGTCGTACGGGAAGACGCGGCCGAACAGGTCGGCGTCGCGCTCCCAGCCGCCCGCGATCTGCGGGGTGAGCGACGACGTGGCCCACGTGTCCATCACGTCGGGATCGCCCGCGAAGCCGCCGGGCGCGCCGCGCTGCTCCTCGGTGTACCCAGGCGGGACGTCCGAGGACGGGTCGACGGGCAGCGCGCTCTCCGCCGGGACGATCGGCTCGTCGTGGCGCGGCTCGCCCGCCTCGTCCAGCGGGTACCAGACCGGGATCGGGACGCCGAAGAACCGCTGGCGCGAGATCAGCCAGTCACCGGACAGCCCCTCGACCCAGTTCTCGTAGCGGGCGCGCATGTAGGCCGGATGCCAGGTCAGCTCGCGGCCGCGGGCGAGGAGCTCCGCGCGGACGCCCTCGTCGCGCCCGCCGTTGCGGATGTACCACTGCCGGGTCGTGACGATCTCCAGCGGCTTCGACCCCTTCTCGTAGAACTTCACCGGGCGGATGATCTGGCGGGGCTCGCCGTCCAGGTCGCCGGACGCGCGGAGCAGCTCGACGACCCGCTCCTTGGCGGAGAAGACCGTCTTGCCCGCCAGCTCGTCGTACGGCCGCGCGGGGACGCCGGGCGGCGGGTCGGCGGCGAGCCGACCGTCCCAGCCGACGACCGCGCGGGTGGGCAGGTTCAGCTCGCGCCACCAGACGACGTCGGTGACGTCGCCGAACGTGCAGACCATCGCGATGCCGGAGCCCTTGTCGGGCTCGGCGAGGCGGTGCGCGACGACGGGGACCTCGACGCCGAACAGCGGCGTCCGGAACGTCCGCCCGAACAGCTCCCGGTAGCGCTCGTCGTCCGGATGCGCGACCAGCGCGACGCACGCGGGCAGCAGTTCGGGACGTGTCGTCTCGATGTAGACCGGGCGCTCGTCGCCGTGGAAACGGATCCGGTGGAACGCGCCGGGCTGGTCGCGGTCCTCGAGCTCGGCCTGGGCGACGGCCGTGCGGAACGTGACGTCCCAGAGCGTCGGCGCCTCCGACACGTACGCCTCGCCGCGCGCCAGGTTGCGCAGGAACGCGCGCTGCGACGCCGTCCGGGAGACGGCGCCGATCGTCGTGTAGAGGCTGCTCCAGTCGACCGAGAGGCCGACGCGGCGCCAGATGTCCTCGAACGCCTTCTCGTCCACCGCGGTCAGCCGTTCGCACAATTCGATGAAATTGCGGCGCGAAACGGGGATCTGCCGTTTGGCGTCCGGCTCGGCGGGCGGCTCGAAGTCGGGGTCGTACGGCAGCGACGGGTCGCACCGCACGCCGAAATGGTTCTGGACGCGGCGCTCGGTGGGCAGGCCGTTATCGTCCCAGCCCATCGGGTAGAAGACCGCGCGACCGCGCATCCGGTGGTACCGGGCGACGGTGTCGGTGTGGGTGTAGGAGAAGACGTGGCCGACGTGCAGGGAGCCGCTCACCGTGGGCGGCGGGGTGTCGATCGAGAAGACCTCGCCGCGCGGCCTCGTGCGGTCGAAGCGGTGGACGCCCTCGTCGTCCCAGACGCGTACCCACTTCTCCTCCAGGCCGTCCAGGGAGGGCTTGGCGGGGACGTGCGGAATACGCGGCTGCTCTGTCATGCGCCAATGGTATTGACATCCGCGCCGATCGCACTCCGGTTATCGGCCCGGACGCGGCGATCACCGGCGGGCCGTTCCGGTAGCGTCGGAGACCACAGGACGACTGGAAGGACGAACATGGCGGACAAGGGCGACATCGGCTGGCGGGTCGTCGCCGGCGCCGCCGCCTTCGCGGGCGGCTTCGTCGCGAAGAAGGCGATCACGCTGGCCTGGAAGAAGAGCACCGGCAAGGAGCCGCCGACGAACCCCGAGTCCCCGGACGTGGCGCTGGCCGAGGCGATCGGCTGGGCGGTGGTGATGGGCGTGGGGATGGAGCTCTCCCGCCTCCTCGCCACCCGCGTCGCCGCCCGGCAGTGGGCCAAGGGCACCGGCGAGCTGCCGTCCCACCTCAAGATCGAGGTATGAGCCCGGGGCCCGCCGGGTCAGCCGCGCGGCAGCGGCGGCGGGGCGCCGGTGTTCGCGCGTAGGTCGTTGCGGATCTTCGTGCCGAGCGCCCGCGTCGCCGAGCGGTTCAGCGCCGCGCCCGCCGCCGCGCCGGTGAGCAGCGGGCCCATCGTGCCCATGGTGCGGCCGAACGTGCGGAGCATGCGTTTGCGCAGGGCCGTCTTGGCGGCCGTGCCGAGCGCGCTGGTGAGGGAGCCGGCCTCCAGGGGGTTGATGCCGCGCTGCCGGGCCCAGGACGTGACGAACGCCGCTCCGCGCGCCGTCCCGGTGCCGTGCACCCGGACGCCGTACACCTCGTGCAGCTCGGCGATCATCTTGACCTCGATCGCCGCGACGACCAGCGTCTCGGCGGCGAGCTGCGCGGGCGCCGTGAGCAGCAGCGGCGGGGCGGCGAACTGCACCGCGGCGAGCGCGCCGCCGGCCGCGCCGACGGCGGTGGTCGCGTTCCCCGCCGTCTTCACGACCCGGTCGGCGAGCTCCTCGCCCATCAGCCCGCGGTGGTGCGCCTGCAGCGTCTCGATGTCGCGGATCGGAATGTGGGGACCCACCTCGACCAGCAGGTCGCCCAACCACCGTCCGCGCGCGAGACCCACGGCGCCCGCCCTCCGGGCGCTCTGGCCGAGAAGCGCGGCCAGCCGCCCGAGCAGCCGTCCGCGGGTCTCGCGGTCCATGTCCTCGTCGCCGGTGAGCCGCCCTATCAGCTCACCGACCTCGGCGGAGCCGTCGCCGGGCGGCGGCTCCGGGTCGTCCCGGCGCTCGATCTCTCCCGTCACCCGCGGCCACTCCCGGTCAGGCGGCGCACTCGCGGCAGATCGGCTGGCCGTTCTTCTCGGTGGCCAGCTGGCTGCGGTGGTGCACCAGGAAGCAGCGCGTGCAGGTGAACTCGTCGGCCTGCCGCGGAACCACCCGGAAGGTGAGCTCCTCGTTGGACAGGTCGGCGCCGGGCAGCTCGGCGACCTCGCCGGCGTCCAGGTCCTCATCGATGATGCTGGCGGCCTTGTCGGCCCGCCGGGCCTGGAGCTCCTGGAGGCTGTCCTCGCTGAGATCGTCGTCGGTCTTGCGTGGGCTGTCGTAGTCGGTCGCCATCTTCTATCTCCATCCCCCTCAGTGCTTTATGCGCCCCGTCGCGCGGAACTAACGCACGGGGGGCCGTTCTTGTGCCCGATCCGGGCGGGAAATTCTGTCACGGTTGGTGACCTGCGACACACGAGGCGCGACCGTTCCCACGAGTGACACCCATCACCCGGTTCTCTTCCTCGCGATGTGTCTTCCGTCACACGCCCGGCGTTGGCCACGGTCTGGTCCGGGACCGGGGCGCCCGCCGGGGATCCCGCGGCGGCCGGGATCATATCGGTCCCGGCGGCGTTCCGCGCGCCGACCTCCCCGGCGTGGCGGATCGGCGCGATCGACCTGCTCGTCCGTCGAACCGCACACTTCGGTGAAACGTCTGAACTAACGCGATATCGTGCCCGCCTGAGGTTGGGGGCGGGTCCCCTGCGGGGTCCGTCCGGCATTCACCGGCCGAAGGCCCCGCTGCGGGGTCCGGCGCACACTATCGCGGGACATCACTGCGGGTCACTGGAGGGTCAGATGCCGGATGCCGCTCCGCTGGAGCCAGGCGATCCTAGGGCACTGGGACAGTACGAAGTCGTCGGACGGCTCGGCGCCGGGGGGCAGGGCGCGGTCTTCCTCGGCCGGGCGCCGGGAGGCGAGTACGTCGCGGTCAAGCTGCTGCACGCGCAGATGGCGAACGATCCCGCGGCGCGGGCCCGGTTCACGCGCGAGGTGAGCGCCGCGCAGAAGGTGGAGCCCTTCTGCACCGCCCGCGTGATCGAGGCCGACGTGCACGGCGACCAGCCGTACGTCGTCAGCGAGTTCATCGACGGTCCCTCGCTGCACGACGTGGTCGCGCACGACGGTCCGCGCAGCGCCGCCGAGCTCGAACGGCTCGCGATCGGGACGGTCACCGCGCTCGCCGCGATCCACGAGGCCGGGATCGTGCACCGCGACTTCAAGCCGAACAACGTCATGCTGGCCGCGGACGGCCCGCGCGTCGTCGACTTCGGCATCGCGCGGACGGTCAACTCGCAGGAGAGCGCGGTCACCGCGACCGGCATGGTCGTCGGCACGCCCGGCTACCTGGCGCCCGAGCAGCTCACCGGCGCGCCGCTCACCCCGGCCGTCGACATCTTCGCCTGGGGCGCGACGATGGTGTTCGCCGCGACCGGCCAGTCGCCGTTCGAGGCCGACACGCTGCCCGTCATCATCAACCGGATCCTGAACGAGGAGCCGGACCTGTCCGCGCTGCCCGCCGGGCCGGTGCGCGACCTGATCGGACGCTGCCTGTCCAAGGACGCCGGGCTGCGTCCGCCCGCGCCGCAGCTCCTGCTGAACCTGCTCGGGCACGTCGGCGCCGCGCCGGCGGGCCAGGGCGACCAGGAGGACCTGCTGAACCAGGGCACCCGGATCGCGTCGCAGCTCGCGCCGCCGCCCCCGGTGCCGCCCGCGCCGCGGCCCCAGCCGCCCCAGCCGCAGCACCAGATCACGCCGCCGCCGATGCCGATGCACCAGGCCGGGATTCCGCAGGGCGGGATGCAGGGCGGTATGCCGGGCGGCCCGCAGGGCGGGATACATGGGGGCATGCAGGGGCCACACACGCCGCCGCCGCAGCCGATCACCCCGCCGCCCATGCCGATGTACCAGGGCGGGGGGATGCCGCCTCCGCCGCCCACGTCGCCGGGCCCGCCGATGCGGCACCCCGTCCCGCCGGGGCCGGGGTTCGCGCCGCCGAAGCAGTCCAGCTCGGCCGGGCCGATCATCGCGATCGGCTGCGGCGCGCTCGCGCTGATCGTGATCATCGCGATCGTGGCGATCGCGGTGGTCGCGGCGAACAACGACGACCCCGACCCGACCCCCACGTACCTGCCGCCCAGCACGTACACGCCGAGCGAGACGCCGTCGTCGCGGGTGACGTCCGGCGGGCTGCTCGGCGTGTTCGACGGCGACGGCAACCAGCCCGCCGCGGGCTCGGGCCACACGACCTTCCAGGTCCGGTTCGCGCTGCTGTACACGAGCGGCACGGCGCGCTACACCTACCCGTCCGGTTCGCAGGACAACTGCTACACGCGGCTGTCGCTGCTGTCCGGCGACCAGAGCAGCGAGAAGGTCGAGTACCAGGAGACCCCGATGGCGGGGATGGACCCGAAGGAGTGCGCCTCCGGGTACATCACGTTCATCCCGTCCTCGGGCGGGAGCACCCTGAGGTGGGAGTGGCGGCAGAACCGGACCGAGCCGACGGCCTCCGCCTACGGAACCGTCTCCAAGTGATGGCCCGGCCCGAGCGCGGCCGAGTCCGGGCGACGCCGGCGGAGTCGGGGTGACCAAGGAGGTCGCCCCGCTCCGCGCGGGTGATCCGTCCCGGCTGGGCGCCTACCGGCTGGCCGGGCTGCTCGGGGAGGGCGGTCAGGGCACCGTCTACCTCGGCGAGGACGAGCCCGGCCACCGGGTCGCCGTGAAGCTGCTGCACGCGCGGTTCAGCGGCGACCCGAAGGCCAGGTCGCGGTTCGCGGCCGAGGTGGCGGTGGCGAAGCGGGTCTCGGCGTTCTGCACGGCCCGCGTCCTCGACTCCGACGTCGAGGGCGACCGGCCGTACATCGTCTCCGAGTACATCGACGGCCCGTCGCTGTCGGAGGTGCTGGCGGCGGAGGGCCCGCGGCGCGGCGCCGCGCTGGACCGGCTCGCGATCGGGACGATGACCGCGCTCGCCGCCATCCACCAGGCGGGCGTGGTCCACCGCGACTTCAAGCCCGCGAACGTGCTGCTCGCGCCGGACGGCCCGCGAGTGATCGACTTCGGCATCGCGCGGGCGCTGGACGCCACCGGCACGATGTCCAGCACGGCCGTGGGGACGCCCGCGTACATGGCCCCCGAGCAGATCTCGGGGGCCCGGGTCGGCCCGGCGGCGGACGTGTTCGCCTGGGGCGCGACGATGGCGTACGCGGCGAACGGGCGGGCCGCCTTCGGGCAGGACTCCATCCCGGCGGTCATGCACCGCATCCTCAACCTGGCGCCCGACCTCGGCGACCTGCACGAGCCGCTGCGCCAGATCGTCGCGGACTGCCTCAGCAAGGACCCGGCGCTGCGGCCCGCGTCGCAGCGCGTCCTGGCGCACCTGCTCGACCTGGCGGGGAGCCTGCCGCAGCCGGGCGCGCCGCGCGACACGGGCGGCGGCGAGGCCGCGGTGATGCTCACCCAGGGCGCGGCCACGGCGGCGACCGAGTCGGCCCGGCTGCGCGCCACGGCGCCGCCCCCGGCCAACGGCCCGCTGGGACCGCCCCAACTGCCCGGCGCGACGTGGCCGCCGCCTCCCCCGCCGCCGGACGGGCAGGGGTTCACGACCTGGCCGTCCGCCGGGCCGGTGGGCGCCGGCCCGCGGCCGCCCGGCGGCCGCAAGCGCGGGATCGGCGTGCTCGCGGGCGTGAGCGGCGCCGCGCTGGTCGCGCTGATCCTCGCCGGGACGGCGGTCGGCGTCCTGATCGCGAACCGCGACCACGACAAGACCACCACGAGCGCCGTGCGGGTCGGCGGCACGCTGGAGATGCTGTCCGACGACACGACCACCGACGGACTGCTCGACCCGGGGCACGCCGTCGGCAGCACCCAGCAGTTCCTCGCCAAGCAGCTGTTCACCGGACTGACCGCGCTGGACGGGGAGGGCGTGGCGCAGAACCGGCTCGCCACCACGATCACGCCGGACGCGTCCTGCCAGACCTGGCGGATCATCGTCCGGCAGGGGACGACGTTCAGCGACGGCGAGCCGGTCGACGCGGAGGCGTTCGCCCGCGGCTGGGCGCGCGCCGCCGCCGTCACCGAGGGACCCGCGTCGTACCTGATGAACGACATCGACGGGTTCCAGGGGGCGTCCACCGGGTCGCCGGGCGAGCTGTCCGGCGTCAAGGTCGCGGGCCCGGCAGACCTCAGCGTCAGGCTGACCTCCCCCAACTGCGAGTTCCCGACGCGGCTCGCCAACCCCGTGTTCGCGCCCGTCCCCAAGGCCTCGGGCGACGCGAAGAACTCGACCTACAACACGCGGCCGGTCGGGAACGGGCCGTTCAAGCTGGAGAGCTTCACCGAGAACCGCAGCGCCGTGCTCGTCCGCAACGACAAGTGGGCGTTCGGCAAGACCAGGCTCGACAAGGTGAACATCCGGCTCACCTCCGACGCGGCGGTCGGGCGCGCCGCGTTCACCGGGGGTGAGGTCGACCTGGCCATGCTCGGGTCCGGTTCGGGGCCCGCGCAGGCCCTCGGCTCGGACGCGGTGACCCGTCCGACGCCGTTCACGCGGATGGTCGTCCCGCTGACCCGGCGCGGCCCGCTGCAGAGCCGGGACGCGCGGCTCGCGGTGTCCTACGCGCTGGACCGGACGAGGGTCGCCGCGGGGACGCCGGGGTTCTACGAGGCGGCGCACGGCATCGTCCCGGCGGCGGTCCCCGGCGGCTTCGGACGGCCCGGTCCCTGCCCGTCCTGCGACACGCCCGACGTGGCGAAGGCCAAGGAGCTGGCGGCGCGGGCGAAGCTCGGGCCCGGCACGAAGATCCGGCTCTACCACCCGAACGTCCAGACCTACCGGCCCATCGCCGAGCTGGTGTCCCAGCAGCTCAGGTCCGCGCTCGGCTGGCAGGTCGAGCTCCGTCCCACCGAGTTCGTCGACCTCCGCAAGACCCTCGCGGGGAAGGACGCCTCCGGCCTCGCGCTGTCCTCGTGGGGGCCCGACTACCCCACCCCGTACACGGTCCTGTGGCCCCTGCTCGGGAGCACGGCCGCCGCCACCGAGAGCAACGGGTACGCCAACTACAACGGCTGGCGTAACGCGAGGTTCGACGAGCTGGTGTCCAGGGCGCTGCGCAGCACCTCCGCCGAGACCCGCACGTCCCTCTACAAGGAGGCCGAGAAGATCGCGCTGGACGACCTGGCGCTCATCCCGCTGACGTCCAGCCGCCGGGCGGCGCTCGCCCGCAAGACGAAGTTCACGGACCTGAGCCTCGACTACGACGGCGACCCGGTCCTCGTGGCCGCCAGGCTCAAGTAGCGCGGCCCCCCCGAGGGCTCAGCCGGACGGCAGCCGGACCGTGACGATCAGCCCGCCGCCGGGACGCGGCGCCGCGTACACCGCGCCGCGGTGCGCCAGGACCACCGACCGCACGATCGACAGCCCGAGCCCGGCACCCTTGGACGACTCGACCCGGTCGGCGTTCAGCCGCCGGAACGGCTCGAACAGCCGCTCCACCTCGTAGGCGGGGACGGCGGGCCCGGTGTTCTCGACCTGCACGGTGGCGTAGCCGTCCAGCAGGCCGGTGCGGATCCACAGCTCGCCGCCCGCCTCCTCGTTGTGCTTGACCGCGTTCTCGACGAGGTTGGACACGAGGTGCTCCAGCAGCACCGGGTCGCCGAGCGCCTTTCCGGGCGTCAGCTCCGGGTGGACGGACACGTCGTTGTCGTGGTCGCGGCGCGCCGAGTGCTCCAGCACCGTCGCCGCGACCTCCGCGAGGTCGACGGGGGTGCGGGTGGTCAGCTCCCGCTCGCTGCGGGCGAGCAGCAGCAGGCCCTCGATGAGGCGCTCGTGCCGGGCGTTGGTCGCGAGCAGCGTCCGGCCGACGGCGCGCAGGTCGTCGGACACGTCGGGGTCGCCGAGCGCGACCTCCAGCAGCGTCCGGTTGATCGCGAGCGGGGTGCGCAGCTCGTGCGAGGCGTTCGCGACGAACCGGCGCTGCGAGTCGAACGCGTGCCCGAGCCGCTCCAGCATCGCGTCGAACGTGTCGGCCAGCTCCTTGATCTCGTCGTCCGGGCCCTCCAGCGCGATGCGCTCGTGCAGGGTGCTCTCCGACAGGCGGCGGGCCGTGGTGGTGACCCGCTGCAGCGGGCTGAGCGCCCGGTCGGCGACGAACCAGCCGAGCACCAGCGTGATGATCCCGACGCCGCCGAGCGCGAGCAGGGACCGTCCGACGAGCTGCTTCATCGTCTGGTCGACGAACTGGCGCTGCAGCGCGGCGGCCTGCTCGTCGGTGGTGATGCCGTAGCCGAGCACCTTCACGTTGCCGAGGATGTCGGCCATCAGCACCGACATGACGAACAGCAGCAGGGCCCCGGCCAGGAAGAACAGCAGCCCGTACAGGAGGGTGAGGCGCAGCCGGACGCTCATCCGGCCGGGCAGCGCCTTCAGCTCGGCGAACGACCCGGCGTTCTCGCCGCGCCACATGCCCTTCGGCGCCGGGGGCGGCTCCGGGACCTGCTGCGGGCCGGGGCGGCGCCACCGCCCGCCGCGCCGTCCGCCCTGGGCCGTGGCGTCCTCGTGGTACGTCCCGCCGGCGCCGGGCAGGGCGGACGCGGCGGTCGCGCCGGGCAGGGCGTCCGGACGGGGCTCCTCGGAGCCGGTTCGGGGTGCGTGATCGGCGGTCACAGTCGGTATCCCACTCCCGGGACGGTCTCGATCACCGGAGGTTCGCCGAGCTTCTTGCGCAGCGTCATCATCGTCACGCGGACCACGTTCGTGAACGGGTCGATGTGCTCGTCCCACGCCTTCTCCAGGAGCTGCTCGGAGCTGACGACGGCACCGTCCGCGCTGAGCAGGACCTCCAGGACGGCGAACTCCTTGCGGGTCAGCTCGACCGGGCGGCCGTCCCTGGCGACCTCGCGGCGGGCCGGGTCGAGGCTGATCCCGGCACGCTCCAGGACGGGCGGCAGCGGCGCGGCGGCGCGCCGCCCGAGCGCCCGCACCCGCGCGATCAGCTCGGCGAACGCGAACGGCTTGGCGAGGTAGTCGTCGGCGCCGATGGACAGGCCCTCGACCCGGTCGCCGAGCTCGCCCGCCGCGGTCAGCATGATGATCCGCGCCGGGTAGCGCTGCGCGACGAGCTGCTTGCAGACGTCGTCGCCGTGCACCTTCGGGAGGTCGCGGTCGAGGACGATGACGTCGTACTCGTTGACGCCCGCCCGCTCCAGCGCGCCCGCGCCGTCGTAGGCCACGTCCACGGCCAGCGTCTCCCTGCGCAGGCCGGTGGCGATGGCGTCGGCGAGCACCCGCTCGTCCTCGACGACTAGAACACGCACGGCTCCCCCTCCATGTCCGGGGCGCGGGACGCCCCGGGTTCCAGATATCCCACGCGGGCCGTAAGAAGCCCGTAAGCACCTGTTCACGCGATCGCCCGACCGGCCGTGATCCGCCGGACGCAACAATCCGCGAAAATTGCATCGGCGTACAGGTTTACCTCCAGCCTAGGTCTGGGTACGCATGGGCACGATCCGGGAGGAGGCCAATGGGCGAGTTGTCACGCATGATCCAGCAGCGGCTAGACGACGCGTACGCGTCGCTGCGGAGCGCCCACGCAGAGGGAGACACCTACCTGGCGGACATCCGCCAGGAGGAGATCAACGACCTGCGCCGGATCGCAGCGAACAACGACATCGGCGTTGAGCCACCCCGCTGCGACTGAGGACACGCGAACCGAGACGGGGAGCCCGGGACCGCCGCCGGTCCCGGGCTCCCCGTCGTCGTAGCGGGGGGATCAGTCGGTGAGCGGGTCCAGCGGCGCGAGGAGCGCGTGCAGGGCCTCGAACGTGCCCGGCCCCGCGGCGATGGTCAGCTCCGGTCCCGCGGGCGCGCCGTGCAGGCCCCCGACCCGTCCGCCCGCCTCCTGGACGATCAGCCCCCCGGCCGCGACGTCCCACGCCTGGACGCCCCGCTCGTAGTAGGCGTCGACCCGTCCGGCGGCGAGCGAGCACAGGTCGACGCAGCAGGAGCCGCCCCGGCGGATGTCGCGGACGTTCGGCAGCACCCCGGTGAGGACGCGGGCCTGCCCGGCGCGCCGTTCCGCCGAGTATCCGAAGCCCGTGGCGACCAGGGCGCGGTCGAGCGGGACGTCGGAATTCACGTGAAGTTCACGCGAGCCGGACGCGGTGTGCAGCAGCGCTCCCCCGCCGCGCACGGCCGTGTAGGACTCGCCGCGGCGCGGCATCTCCACGGCCCCGGCGACGGCCGTGCCGTCCACCTCGGCGGCGATGCTGACTGCCCAGTCGGGCAGGTCGTAGAGGTAGTTGACGGTGCCGTCGATCGGGTCGATCACCCAGCGGACGCCGCTGCCGCCCGCCTGGGTCCCGCCCTCCTCGCCGAGGAAGGCGTCGTCGGGACGGGCCGCGCGGATCCGCTCGACGATGAGCTGCTCGGCGGCACGGTCCATCTGGGTGACGACGTCGGTCGGGGACGACTTGGTCTGCACGACGTCCGGACCGTCCGCCGGACGCTTGTCGACCAGCATCCGCCCGGCCTCCCGGGCGGTCTCGACGGCCAGTTTCAGCAGTTCCTCGGGCAGGCTCATCGCGTCTCGTCCAGGAGGAGTTGGCGGGGCAGGGCGGCGAAGCGGGGGTCGGCGCCGGGGGTGGCGGCGCGGGCGAACGCGATGCCGAGTTCCTCCGCGCGTCCGGCGGCCTCCACGTCGAGGTCGTACTTGACCTCCATGTGGTCGGAGACGAACCCGATCGGCACGACCGCGACCGCGCGGACGCCCTCGCCGTGCAGCTTCTCCAGGTGGTCGGTGATCTGCGGTTCGAGCCACGGCTGCGTCGGCGGCCCGCTGCGGCTCTGGTAGACGAGGTCCCAGGGCGTGCCGGGGGCCGCCTTCTCGGCGACCGTCCGGGAGGCGGCCTCCAGCTCGTCCACGTACAGCTCGCGGTTGGGCTGGGAGAGCGGGACGCTGTGCGCGGTGAAGATCAGGCGCGCGTCCGCCGGGAGGCTGCTCAGGGCGTCCTCGGCGGCGTCCACGAACGGGTCGATGAAGCCGGGCCGGTCGCAGTAGACGGGGAGCTTGTCGATGACCGGCGCGTCCTCGACCTCCTCGCGTGCGCGGGCGATGTCGGCGAGGTACTGGTCGTTCGTCGAGTAGCCGCTGTAGGCGGACGTGACGAACGCCGCCGCGCGCCGGACGCCGTCCGCCTTCATCTGCCGGACGGTGTCGGCCAGATAGGGCGTCCAGTTCCGGTTCCCCCAGTAGACGGGGAGGTCCAGGCCGTGGGAGGCGAAGTCGGCCTCGATGGCGCCCTTGAGGTCGCGGCAGAGCTGGTTGATGGGGCTGACCCCGCCGAACAGGTAGTAGTGCTCGCCTACCGCCTCCAGCCGTTCGCGGGGGATGTTGCGGCCGCGGGTCACGTTCTCCAGGAAGGGGATCACGTCGTCCGGTCCTTCGGGGCCGCCGAAGGAGAGCAGGAGCAACGCGTCGTACGACGACGTCATGTCTCCATCCAACCAGGCCCTCGCGCGTGCCCCGTGCGGGCCGGGTCGCGGGTCGGCTCGCGGGCCGGGTCAGTCGAACCGGGCCTGGTACGCCTTGGCCAGGTTGAGGACCTTCTGGACGTACCAGTCGGCGTGGTTGTACTGCCACACCGCCCTGTAGAGCTGCTGCCCGCCCCGTCCCCCGCCGCTCGCGCACAGGTACTTCGCGGCGGCGGGGACGGCGTCGTAGGGGTTCATGATGTCGGCCTTGCCGTCATGGTCGCCGTCGACGCCGTAGGTCCGCCAGGTGGCGGGCATGAACTGCATCGGGCCGAGCGCGCCCGCGCTGGAGGGGCCCGCGTTGCGCCCGTGGTCGCTCTCGACCTGGCCGATCGCGGCGAGGACCGTCCAGGACAGGCCGGGGCACGTCCGCGCGGCCTGCTTGTAGAGGTCGAGGTAGCCGCCGGGGCGACCGCTCTCGCCGGGCGTCTGGAACCGCCGCTCGTGCAGGTTCACGACGTTCGCGCCCGGTCCGAGCGCCTTCGTGACCGCCTGGACGACCTTCGCCGGGCTCACTCCCGGCGCGTTGACGAGGAGCGCGATGTTCGGGACGAGCCCCATCCTGCCGCCGGACGTCCGGCTGACGAGCATGTCGATGCCGGGCAGGCCGAAGGCGCCGGAGCCGCCCATGGTGAGGTTCGGCATCGTCCGCCCCACCACCGGGTAGCGCATGCCGCGGTTGAGCCTGAGCTGCTCGGCGGCGGCCGGGGAGACGACGAAGTGGTCGGCGGCGAGGGCCTCCCACAGGTCGGTGCGCTTGGCCGTCCCGGGCGGCGTCCAGGACCGGAAGGACGACGGGTCGACCGCGAACGCGTTGACCTGGCGCCCCTGGAGCTGGACGGCGCCGCCGTCGACGGCGACCACGTCCCTGACCTTGCCGAGCTTCGCGACCTTCCTGATCCGCGCGGCGGTGATCGACCGGCCGCCGACGGCCAGCACGTCCGGCGGGACGACCCTGCGCAGCGGCGCGACCTGCCCGCCGCTGACCACGTTCACCGGGTCGCCCGGCGGCGCGCTCGGCGGCGGCTCGTCCCCCGCCGCGGCGGGCTCGGCGTCGTCGGCGGTCAGCGCGGCGAACACGCCGCCGGATCCGGTGGCGACGGCGAGGAGCGCGATCGCGGCGACGGTGATCGGCAGGGCCCGGCCGCGCCGGCGCCGGGCCGGGGCGGGGCGCTTCCTCACCGGCTGCGCGCCGCGCGGGCGCGTGGCGGACGTCCCGTTCCCGCCGGGACCGGCCTCCTCGGCGGCGGCGTCGCCCATGGACCCGTGCGGTGCTGACCCGTGCGGTGCTGAAGGAGGAGCCACAACATTCCCCAACGAGAGTCGCTACTGACGGTTACCCGGCGTTCGCTTCTTTCCCTCACGGAACGGGATCATGAGGATCATGAGGTCGGCGGCGGCCGAACCGGTACCCACCGACGTCCGGTCCCGAGGGACGGATCGGATCGTATCGCCTCAGACCGGACAGAAATGTGAACTTTTCTCGCGAACAATCGCCGAGTAGAGTCACGCCATGTCCCCCGTGAAGTCCCCCGCGAACGACCGCGCCTGGCAGAACTGGGCGGGAAACCAGCAGGCGGCGCCCCTGCGCGTCGTGACGCCGGGCACCGGCGCCGAGGTGGCCGACGCGGTCCGGGCGGCCGCCGACGACGGGCTCACGGTCCGCATGACGGGCTCCGGGCACTCGTTCACCGGCGCGGCCGTCGCGGACGGCATGCTGCTGCGTCCCGACGCGCTGACCGCGGTGCGGTCCGTCGATACGGCGACGGGACTCGTCACCGTCGAGGCGGGTCTTCCGCTGCACACGTTCAACCGCGTCCTGGACGAGCACGGTCTCGCGCTGGCCAACATGGGGGACATCCAGGAGCAGACCGTCGCCGGAGCCCTCCAGACCGCCACCCACGGCACGGGACGCGACAGCGCGGGCCTGGCCTCCCAGGTCGCCGCGCTCGAACTCGTCCTGGCGGACGGCAGCGTCGTCACCTGTTCCCGTGAGGAACGACCGGACCTGTTCGACGCGGCACGGGCGGGCGTGGGCGCGCTCGGCATCGTCACCGCCATCACCTGGCAGACCGTCCCGGCCTTCCTCCTGCGCGCACGGGAGGAGCCCATGAAGTGGGACGAGGTGCTCGCGCGCATAGACGAGTTCGACGCGGCCAACGAGCACTTCGAGTTCTACTGGTTCCCGCACACCGAAGGGTGCCTGACCAAGCGCAACAACCGCGTCGAGGGCCCGGCGGAGCCGCTGTCCAAGGTCAAGTACTGGCTGGACGACGAGTTCCTGTCCAACAAAGTGTTCGGAGCCGTCAACAGGCTCACGCACCGGGTGCCCTCTACGACGACCTTCGTGAACGGCATCTCCGCCAAGGCGCTCGGGGCCCGTACCTACAGCGACACCTCGTACAAGGTCTTCACCAGCCCGCGGACCGTCCGGTTCAAGGAGCAGGAGTACGCGATCCCGCGCGAGGAGCTCGTCCCCGCACTGCGCGAACTCCGTTCCCTATTCGCCAGGAAGGACTGGCGGATCAGCTTCCCCATCGAGGTGCGGCTGCTCCCCGAGGAGGACGCCTGGCTGTCCATGGCCCATGGACGGCGGAGCGCGTTCATCGCCGTGCACGTCTACCACCGCGACCCCCACGAGGACTACTTCAAAGGGGTCGAAGACCTGTTGACGTCCCTGAACGGACGTCCGCACTGGGGCAAGCTCCACACGCGCGATGCCGCGTACCTGGAGAAGGTCTATCCGCGATTCGGGGACTTCCGCGCCCTGCGCGACGAACTCGACCCGGAGCGCCGCTTCGCCAACCCGTACACGAACCAGGTCTTCGGCGAATAGGCGTCGAAATAGGCGTCGAAACAAGCGGGGCCTTAGTCGCCCGGGGTGGTGCGCTGCTGCTCGGCTCCGCCCGGCGGCTGACCGCCGTCCTGCGGGTTCTCGGTGGGCGCCGGGGTGCTCGGCGCCGTCGGCGTGGGCGTCGTCGGACGGCCGGTCGGCTCCTGCTGCGTCGGCGTCTCGGTCGGCCCGGTCGGCTGCTGCCCGCCCGGCGTCGTCTGCTGCGTGGACGGGGCCCCGCCGGTCGGGGTCCCGGTCGGCGTACCGCTCGGCTCCGTCGTGTTGTCGGTCCGAGTCGGCGTCGGGGTGTCGTCCTGCTTCCCGCCCCCGTTGCCGCCCAGCACGTTGGTCACGGTCAGGCCCTTGTCGCTCTTGCCGATGGGCTGCCCGGTCGTCGCCTCGTAGAGCGTGATTCCGCCGATGACGATCGCGAACACCGCCGCGGACGACACCACGAGCTTGACCCAGTGCGCCTTGGCCCATTCGACGGTGCTCTGCAGCGCCGACCGCCGGACGACCTCGCGGACCGCCTCCTCGCCCGCCTCCTCGGCGAGGGAACCGGCCACGGCGTCCACCGGGTCCAGGCTGGTGGCGTTGGGGTCGCCGCCGCCGAGCATGGGGTCGAACCGGGTCGCGTTAGGGTCACCGCCGCCGAACGACGGGTCGAGGCGCGTGGCATTGGGGTCGCCGCCGCCCTGGAACGACGGGCCCCGCCGGGTCGCACTGGGGTCGCCGCCTTGGAACGGGAAGCCGAGACCGGCGGCGTGTCGGGGCCAGGCGACGGTGCGCGTCGGGTCGGCGCTGGTGGCGGCCTCGGCGGCGTGGTCCGCCGCGTCCCGCCGCCGGACCGCCGCCTGGACGTGTGACAGCTCCTTGAGCTGCTCCCGGCCCTGGTCGAGGTAGTGCTTCCCGACGGCCGACCCGGCCGTCGAGATCACGCTCATCAGCGCCGCGCCGATGATCGTCCCGTAGACGCCCAGGTAGGACGCCCCGAGCGCGGCCACTCCCGTCGCCGCCGCACTCGCGATCAACTGCGTCGTGCTCAGGTCCGGCAGCTTGCGCGGCATTCCCCGGCTCACCCCTGTCCGTTGATGTCAAAACCCCCGAAAAGAAACTAACCGGGACAAGTCGGTGTTCCTGCCGCGGACGTGACGCTCGCAACTCCGAACCGGTGGCGCCGCACCCGCCGGTCAGGCACGGTGAGGAAAAAGATGGACAAGAATCGAGCGGGACGGGCCCCCGTCGTACTCGTCACCGGCAAGCTTGGTCAGGTGCCCTCTTCGACCTCGTGAAGGGGGCTTCGAGAGCGGCGATGTTCGGACATGCCGGGTACGGTGCTGGCAGCAGGTGTGTCCGAAAGAGAGACTCGGGAACCCGGGGGAAGGGCACGCATGCGCCCTCGGTGGGCATCGGGCGGCCGACCGTCGAGCACGGTCCGCCGCACCGGCGTCCTCCGTGCCGTAAGGACAGGGCAGGAAGGACACGCATGCAGGAGCTGCGCCTCGTCGCGGTCAGCGAGGACGGTACGTACCTCGTCCTGGCCACCGCGGGCCGAGGCACCCGGTTCACCCTGCCCGTCGACGACCGGCTCCGCGCCGCGGTCCGTGGGCACTTCTCCCGCCTCGGCCAGTTCGAGATCGAAGTGGAGAGTCCCTTGCGCCCCAAGGAGATCCAGGCCCGCATCCGGTCCGGCGAGACCGCGGAGGAGATCGCCGAGTCGGCCGGCATCCCGGTCGAACGCGTCCGCTGGTTCGAGGGCCCGGTCCTGCAGGAACGCGAGTACATGGCCCAGCAGGCGCAGCGCGTGGCGGTGCGCCGCCCCGGCGAGTCGGCCCCCGGCCCGCCGCTCGGCGAGACCGTCGAGGAGCGCCTCGGCCGCGGCGGCGTCGACCTCGAAGAGGTCGAATGGGACTCCTGGAAGTGCGAGGACAGCACCTGGCGCGTCCGGCTGTCGTTCTTCGACAACGGCCGCCCGCACGCCGCCGAGTGGACGTTCGACCCGCGCCGCCGGCACGTCTCCCCGCTGGACGAGGTCGCCGCCCGCCTCACCGCCGTCGAGTGGGACGACGAGGCCCTGTCCGACACGGTGACGCCGCTCGTGCCGCGCCGTCCCGCCATGAAGGTCGTGTCCAACGACCTCGACCGCGACTTCGACCGCGACTTCGACCGGGGGCGCGAGCGCGACCCGGCGCCGCGCGGGCTGCCCGCCGAGTTCCCGGCGGAGTTGCCCGCCGAACCCGCGCAGGCGGGCCCGTCCGCGCGGCCCGCGCCGTCCGGCAGGCCCGAGCCGCTCCGCGCCGCCGAGCCCCGCGAGTACGTCGCCGAGCGCGGGCGGATGGTCGAGCCGCGGCCGTCCGTGCGCGAGCCCGGCGAGGCCGCCGCGCTGCACGAGGCCGCCCCGCCCCGGGAGCCGGACGAGCGGACCGAGCCCTTCGCCCGCCCGAGCGCCGCGCCCGCGCCGCTCCGTCCGCGCGTCGCCGAGGAGCCCGCGGCGCCGCCCGAGGCCGTCCGCGAGGCGGTCCGCGAGGTCGCGCCGCCGGAGGACGAGCCCGCCGCCGAGACCGACGAGGCGGCCGAGCCCGTCGTATACGAGCGCGCGGACGCCCCCGAACAGGCGACCGAGGCCGACGAGGCGGAGCAGCCCGCCGAGCCGGTCGCGGAGGAGACCTCCGAGACCGACGAAGCGGACGAGACGAGCGAAGCCGACGAGGAGCGTCCGGCCGACGAACCGGAGCCCGAGCCGGAGGCGGCCGCCGAGCCCGAGGAGGCGGACGTCGCCGAGCCGGGGCCCGCCGTCGCGAAGGCGCCGGAGGCCGAGCCCGTCGCGGCGGAGCCGGAGCGTGCGCCGGAGCCGGAGCAGGACGAGCCCGCGCCGGAGAAGAAGCCAGCGGCGGCGCAGCGTCCGGCGCAGCGGCAGCCTGCCAGGGCGCCCGCGAAGAAGAAGCCCGCCGCGCGTCCCGCCATGCCCGCCGCGCAGGACAAGCCCGCCACCGGGTCGCCCGCCGCCGCGGCGGCGGCGAGCGGCGGCGACTCGGCCGCCGCACAGCGTCCGGCGCGGCGCCGCAAGGCGAAGGGCAAGCGCGCGTCCGTCCCGTCGTGGGACGAGATCATGTTCGGCGCCCGCCGTCCCGACTAGCGGTCCGGCGGCGGTTCCAGGAACGGGGTCACCCACGCCGGGGTGATCCCCGCGGCCAGGGACACGGCGTCCGCCTCGGACATGTCCGCCGCGGAGTAGCCGCCCTCGCCCGCGCCGACCGCCGCGAACAGCGTCGCGAGGCCCAGCCTGCGCTGGAAGAGCGTGCGGCGGATCCGCCAGCCGACGACGGCGCCGTGCTCGACGACCACCTGCCGCCGCCGCAGCGACCCCGACCGGACGCTGAGGCGCTCCCCGTCCGTGACGTGCCCGAGCTGCCGGTACCGGTCGAGCCCGAGCAGGACGGCGGGCCCGGCGAACGCGGCGAACCCGGCCGCGACCCACGGCTGCCCGGCGACCAGGGCCAGCGCGGCGAGGCCCAGCGGAAGCGCCACCGCCCGCGCCACGCGGCGTCCCCGCGCCGCGGGCGGATGCCTGGTCAGCGGGCCGGGGACGGTCCCGACGACCCGCGCCGCCAGCGCCTCCGCCACCGGGCGCGGCGCGGCGGGCAGCAGCCGCCCGCGGTGCGCGGCGTCCCCGAGGCCGGTGATCAGCGCCCCGAGCCGGGTCACCCCGGCCGCGCGCTCGAACGGGTTGTCGGCGAGCTCGACGCCGCGCAGCCTGCGCCGCTCCAGCGACACGCTGCGCCGGGTGAGCAGGCCGCGCTCGGCGACGAGCGACCCGTCCCGCTCGTGGACGGTGAAGTCCCAGTTGAACAGCGTGAAGACGATCACCGACATGACCGGCATGGCGATCAGGACGAGGATGGCGAGCGCCACGACGAGCGCCGTGGGCAGGCCGACCAGATCGTGGCCCACGCCCTCCACCCGCTCCCGCGTGATGAGCCCGAGGTCGTCGCCGAGGTTGTAGAGGGTCCCGAGCAGGCTCCCGGCCAGCGCGAACGGCGTGAGCAGGTACGCACCGCTGAGCGGGGCGTACACGTACCAGCGCCGTCGCATCCGGGCCAGGACGCGGCGCGGCGGCGCGGGCGCGTCACGGGCCAGCAGGACGCGCCGCAACCGGTCCGCCTCGTGCCGGGACACCGCGTTCAGCGTGCCCTCGCCGCCGTCCGCGCCCGCGTCGATGTCGACGGCCGCCAGGCCGAGGATGCGGTGCGGCGGGGACGCGCTGATGTCCACGCCCCGGATCCGGTCGCGCGGGATGCTCTTGACCGACCGTCCGATGAGCGCCCGGCGCAGCTCGATGCGGTCGCCGTACAGGACGTAGGTGAACGTCATCCAGTCGGCGACGTGGAAGGCGAGCCCGAACGCGAGGCCGACGAGCGTGAAGTGGAACGCCGTGGACATCCCGCCGACCAGCAGCCCCGTCGCCCCGGCGGCGATCAGCGCGATCAGCTCCCGGACGGCGCCGACGACGAACGTGAACGGGTGCAGCCGCTGCGCGTGTCCGACGTCGGACGGGCCGCCGGGCACGGCGCCGTCGCCATGCCCGTTGGACGCCGTGACGCCGACCGGACTCCCGGCGGGACTCCCGGCGGGACTCCCGGCGTGTTCGGAGACGGACGCAGGGACGAGTCCGGGTTCGCGGACGGATTCCGGCGCGGACTCCGGTACAGGTTCCGGCGCGGGTTCGAGGGCTGGTTCCGGCGCGGAGTCGGGGACGGGCTTCGGCGCGGGGTCCGGAACGGCGTCGCCGTCTCGCAGGTTCACGTGGCGTCGTCGCGGAGGTCGTGGGCGCGGTGGGCGAGGTCCTCGGCCAGGCGGGTCGCCACGTCCACCGGAAGGCCGGAGACCTCCGACGACCCGGTGTGCGAGGCGGTGTTGACCTCGATGGTCGCGAGGCCCAGCATCCGCTCGATCCAGCCCTGCTCGGTGTCGACGGTCTGGATGCGGCTCACGGGGACCAGCAGCCACTCACGGCTGAACCATCCCGTCCTGGTGTAGACGACGTCCGCGCTGACCTCCCACCGGTGGACGCGGTAGCGCCACACGGGCGCGACCGTCACCATGAGCAGGCCCGCCGCGCCGACGACGTAGGGCAGCCAGCCGACGCGCCCGGTCAGCCAGCCCGGCATGTCGTCCCACCCGGAGTCGCCGACCCAGGTCGCGACGCCCAGCGCGAGGCCGAACGCCAGCCCCCACAGCAGCAGGTACTCGATCGCCCAGTGCGCGACGGCACGCGGCGAGACCCGGTTCTCGGGCGGCCGCAGCCGCGGCGGGCCCGCTCCCCCGCCGTCCCCGCCGTCTCCGTCGCCCTCGTCGCCCAGGTCGTGGCCGCACCGCACCGACGTCACATCGCGAGTCTAGAACGCCGGAGGCGCCCTCCCGTTCTCACGCCAGGCGCGAAATCGCCCGGCCCGGGGCATCGTGGCGGGCATGTCAGCGTTCTGTCAGTGGCGCATGCGATGTTGGGAGCGCGTCTGAACGCCGCTGACGGAACCGCGTCCGAGGCGGCGGAAAAACAGGATGCGCACCACCCCGGACACCGCATATTTTGACTGGCTCCCTCCCCGGAGGGGGGGAGACGTCCGGCGAACGACCCACCTAGGAGATCACATGACTTACGCCATCCAGGCCGAAGGTCTGGAGAAGCGGTTCGGTGAGACCCAGGCGCTGGCCGGCGTCTCACTCACCGCCGAAGCCGGAACGGTCCTCGGCGTGCTCGGGCCGAACGGCGCCGGGAAGACCACGATGACCCGCATCCTCGCCACGCTGATCGAGCCGACCGGCGGCAGCGCCAAAGTCGCCGGGTTCGACGTGGTCAAGGACGCCCACAAGGTGCGCCAGCTCATCGGGCTGACCGGGCAGTACGCCGGGGTCGACGAGATGCTCACCGGCACCGAGAACCTCGTCCTCATCGGACGGCTGCTCGGGATCTCGCGGAAGGAGTCCAAGGCGCGGGCCGCCGAACTGCTGGAGCGGTTCCAGCTCACCGAGGCCGCCGAGCGCGCCGCCAAGACCTACTCCGGCGGGATGCGCCGCCGCCTCGACCTCGCGGCGAGCCTGGTCGGCCGCCCGCAGTTCCTCTTCCTGGACGAGCCGACCACCGGCCTCGACCCGCGCAGCCGCAACGGCCTGTGGGACATCGTCCGCGGCCTCACCGACGACGGCGTCACCGTCCTCCTGACCACCCAGTACCTGGAGGAGGCCGACCAGCTCGCCGACGACATCGTCGTCATCGACCGCGGGCAGGTCATCGCGCACGGCACGTCCGACGTGCTGAAGGCGCAGGTCGGCGGGCAGGTGCTGGAGGTCACCCCGGTCAGCGCCGCCGACCTCGACACCGTCTCGCGGATCGTCGGCGAACTGGCCGAGGCCGTCCCCGAGGTCCGCGACGGGCTCGTCAGCGCGCCGATCACCGACCCGCAGCTCATGCCCGCCGTCGTCCGCCGCCTCGACGACGCGGGCGTCACCGTGGGCGAGCTGTCCCTGCGCAAGTCCAGCCTGGACGAGGTCTTCTTCGCCCTCACCGGCCACCACACCGACGACATCGACGCCGAGGCAGGCGAACTCGCCGACGCCGACAAGGAAGGGGCGTCCGCATGACCGCCGCGACGTTCGCGCCAGAGAACCTGTCCAAACGGGTCTCGCCGGGCACCGCCGTCCGCAACACGCTGACGCTCGCCTGGCGCAACCTCGTCCAGATCAAGCACAACCCGATGGAGCTGCTCGACCTCTCCATCCAGCCGATCATGTTCGTGCTGCTGTTCGCGTACGTGTTCGGCCCGGCGATGACCGGCAGCGTCGACAAGTACCTGCCCGTCGTCATCCCCGGCATCATCGCCCAGAACGCCCTCTTCGCCGGGATGAGCACCGGCTTCGGGTTGAACACCGACATCACCAAGGGCGTCTTCGACCGGTTCCGCAGCCTGCCGATCTCGCGCAGCGCCCCGCTCGCCGGACGGATCATCGCCGACACCGCCAAGCAGGCGTGGTCCATGACGATCCTGCTCGCCGTCGGGTTCGCCATCGGGTTCCGCGTCGAGACGAACGTGTTCGCGCTGCTCACCGCGTTCGTCCTGCTGCTGGCCTTCGCCGTGCTGTTCTCCTGGACGTCCGTCTTCATCGCGATGAAGGTCAACGAGCCGGAGAAGGTGCAGATCTTCGGATTCGTGGTGATCTTCCCGCTGAGCTTCCTCAGCACCGCGTTCATCCCGAACACCGACGGCATCCCCGACTGGCTCGCGTTCATCATGGACAACAGCCCCGTCACACAACTCGTCGAGTCCATGCGCGGCCTCCTGGTCGGCGGCCCCGTCCTCGAACACGCCTGGATCGCCCTCGCCTGGGGCGTGGGCATCTCACTGGTGTTCGCACCGCTGTCACTGAGGGCGTTCAAAAAGCGGGCGTAGTTAGCCCAGGGGGGCGACCCCCTGGAACCCCCGTTGCGCACGGCGGGCCGTTTCCCGATTCGCGTTCGCTTCTCGGGAAACGGCCCGCCGTGCGGCGGTTCGTGCGGCCTCCGGCGCTGGGGCGCCTCCGGCCGCACGAACCGTGGCCCCGGCTCAGGTTCCGTCCAAGAGGAATCCCCCTGGCACGTCCGAGAGGGTTTGCTCTGGCACGTCCGAGAGAGTCTTGTTCTGGCAGGTCCAGGGCAACCTGTCTTGGGGGTGCGGGGGCGGGCTAGCGGGCGACGGTTGTGGGGGGTTCGGGTGGGGTCAGGTTGAAGGTCTCTAGGACGTCGTTGAAGGTTTTGGTTGTGCCTCGGGTGTAGGCGGCTCGGTAGGCCGGGTCGCCCAGGGTTTTGCGGGCGGCGGACTCTGTGGCCAGGACGTCCGGGAGGGACAGGTCTCGGGTGCCTCGGAGGGCGTCGGCCGTGCCCAGGAGTTCGGCCGCGCGTTCCGGGTCGCCCAGGGCTCGGGCGCGTTCCGCGTGTCCGGCCAGGACGTGGGAGACGACCGGGTAGTCCTGCGACCGGACGGCGCAGCGCAGCGCCTCGTCCAGGCGGGCGGCCGCGTCGTCCATGGCGCCCGTCTCGATGTCGAGCCGGGCGGAAGTGCAGAGGACCAGGGCCCGGAACTGCGGCGGGCCAGGCAGGTCCGCCGTGAGCCGGTCGGCGCGCGACAGGCGGCGCCGCGCCTCGGCCGCGTCGCCGGAGCGGCGCGCCAACTCGCCGAGCTGGTAGTGCAGCGCGGCCGTCTCCTCCGGCCAGGCCGTCTCCCGGGAGTCGCGCATCGCGGTGTGCAGCAGCGCCTCGGCGCGGTCCCGCTCGCCCGCGAGGTCCATCTCGTTCGCCAGCTTCATGTGGACGTGCAGGAGCCCGGTAGTGCCGCCGCCCAGCTCGGCGTTCAGCCGCAGCGCCTCCTCGTAGAGGGCGACGGCGCCGCGGTGGTCGCCGCGCCGCCCGAGGATCTCCGCCTGCGACGTCAGCGTGAACGACTGGCCCCACCGGTCGCCCGACTCGCGGAAGGCGGCGAGCGACCGGTCGAAGGCGTCCTCGATCTCGTCGACGCGGCCGAAGTTCTGGGCGATGTGGCCCCGCATGAAATGGCCGAGGCCCCGGACCCACGGGTCGGGGTCCGCGACGAGGCCGCGGACGCGCCCGCCGGGATCGTTCTCCCAGCCGCCCAGGTACATCTGGACGGTCTCGACCGCCAGCCGCAGCACCGGGTGCAGGTCCGCCCGGTCGTACCGCGAGCAGATCGCCCGGGTGCGGTCGAGCCAGGACGCGGGCAGCTCCCCCGGCCGCTGGCTGTCGAACAGGATCATGGCGCCGAGCGCGAGGGCGCGGGCGGTGACCTGGTCGTCCGGGACGCCGGGCAGCGCGAGGATCTCCTCCAGGTTGTCGGCGCCGTCGCCGAGGCGCCCGTGCAGGAACCAGTACCAGCCGAGCGCCGCGCAGAACCGCAGGGCGAGCGGGGCGTCCGCGGCGGCGACCGCCCAGCGCAGCCCGGCCGAGATGTTGTCGTGCTCGGCGGACAGCCGCCGCAGCCAGACGAGCTGGTCCGCGCGGATCAGGCGCGGCTCGGCCGCCTCGGCGAGCCGCGCGAAGTACTCGGCGTGGGCGCGTCCGGCCGCGTTCTCCTCACCGGCCTGGACGAGGCGCTCCAGGCCGTATTCACGGATCGTGTCGAGCATCCGGTAGCGGGGGTCGTCGCCGTCGCCGTCGACGACCAGCAGCGACTTGTCGGCCAGCGCGGCGAGGGCGTCGAACACCTCGGAGCGTGCCAGGTCCGGTCCGGCGCACACGGCCTCGGCGGCGTCCACGGTCGTCCCGCCGGGGAAGACGGCGAGGCGCCGCCACAGGGCGCGTTCGGGCTCGTCCAGCAGGTCCCAGCTCCATTCGACGACGGCCCGCAGGGTCCGGTGGCGCGGCAGGGCGGTGCGGCTGCCCGCGTTGAGCAGCCGGAACCGGTCGTCGAGCCGGGACGCGACCTGCGCGGGCGTCAGCGCCCGCAGCCGGGCGGCGGCCAGCTCGATGGCGAGCGGGATCCCGTCGAGGGCCCGGCAGATCCGCACCGCGGACCCGGCGTCGGCGCCGGTCGCCGCGAAGCGCGGCGAGACTGCGGCGGCCCGGTCGGCGAACAACCGGACGGACGGGTACGCCGCCGCCTCCTCGGGCCCCGCGGACGGCGGCGGCAGCTCCAGCGGCTCGACCGTCCAGAGGCTCTCCCCGGTGATGCCGAGCGCCTCGCGGCTCGTCGCGAGGACCCGGACGCCGGGGCAGCGCGCGAGGACCGCGTCGGCGAGCCGGGCGGCGCCGTCGAGGAGGTGCTCGCAGTTGTCCAGCAGCAGGAGGAGGCGCTTGTCCGCCAGCGCCGACACGAGCCTGTCCAGCGGGTCGGCCGGGTGGTGGGGCTGCGGGCGGCCGGGGACGGCGGCGATCGGCGGCGGCTCGCGCAGCCCGAGCGCGCCGAGCACGGCGGCCGGGACCTCGGCCGGGTCCGTGACGGGCGCCAGCTCGACCAGCCAGGCGCCGTCGGGCGTCCGGGCGCGTCCGGCCGCCTCCAGCGAGAGCCTGCTCTTGCCCGCGCCGCCCGGCCCGGTCAGCGTGACGAGCCGGGACGCGCCGAGCAGCTCGTCGACCCGCTTGAGATCGTCGTCGCGGCCGATGAAGCTCGTCAGGCGCGCGGGCAGGTTGCCCTTCGCCGGGGCGACGGGCTCGGGACGCGGCACGTCCGGCCGGAGCGACGGCTCCTGCCGCAGGACGGCCAGGTACAGCGCCTCCAGGTCGGGCGACGGATCGACGCCGAGCTCCTCGCCGAGAACCCGTTTCGCCTCGTCGTAGCGGGCGAGCGCGTCGACCTGCCGCCCGGACGCGTACAGGGCGCGCATCAGCAGCGCCGTCACCGGCTCGCGGAGCGGGTCGGCGGCCGCCAGGGCCTCCAGCTCCGGGACGAGCTCGCGGTGGCGGCCGAGCGCGAGGTCGGCGTCCAGCCGCTCCTCCAGCGCGGCGCGGCGCAGCGCGTCCAGCCGGGCGGTCGGGGCCTCGGCGAAGCGGAGCCCGGCGGCGTCGGCGAGGGCCGGGCCGCGCCACAGCGCGAGGGCGGCGCGGAGCCCGGCGGACCGGGCCTCGGGCGCGTCCGCGCGGCGCGCGTCCCGCACCCGCGCCTCGAAGTCGCGGGCGTCGACCGCGTCCGGCGGCAGCGCGAGCCGGTACCCGCCGGGGCGCGACTCGATCGCGTCCCGGCCGATCACGGCGCGCAGCCGGGAGACGAGCGACTGCAGGGCGTTCGGCGCGCCGCGCGGGACGTCGTCCGCCCACAGCCCGTCGATGAGCCGCTCGGCCGGGATCACCGCGCCGGGGTCAAGCGCCAGCAGCGTCAGGAGCGCGCGGAGCCGGGCGCCCGCGACGTCGACGGGCGCGCCGCCGTCCGCGCGCACCTCCAAGGGGCCGAGGATGCCGATCCGCACCGGCTCATTGTGCCCCGGAACGCGCGACGCCCCGGCGGCGCGCGGCCGCCGGGGCGTCCCCGGGCCGGTGATCAGGCGGCGTTCTCCGACACGGGCCGCTCCGCGTTCCGGTGCCCGGCGCCGTCGAGCGCGGCCAGCTCGAAGTCGGCGCGCGGCTGTTCGACGGTGGCGAGCGAGACGGTCTCGCGCTTGAGGAACAGCGCGAGCGTCCAGTCCGCGACGACGCGGATCTTGCGGTTCAGGGTCGGCACCATCGCGCCGTGGTAGCTGCGGTGGAAGAACCACGCGGGCCAGCCCTTGAGCTTGATGCCGAGCGGGTTCGCGACGCCCTTGTGCAGGCCGAGGCCCGCGACCGTGCCGAGGTTGCCGTGCACGTACGGCTTGAGCGCCTTGCCGCGCAGCGACCGGACGATGTTGTCGCCGAGCAGCTTCGCCTGCCGGACGGCGTGCTGCGCGTTCGGCGGGCAGAACTCGCCGTCCTGCGTGAGGTCCGGGATGGCGGCGTTGTCGCCCGCGGTGAACGCCCGGACCAGGCCCTCGATGGTCAGGTACTCGGTGCCCCTGACGCGGCCCTTCTCGTCCACGGGCAAGTCGCCGCGCCGGACGACGGGCGACGGCTTCACGCCCGCGTTCCACACGAGCGTCCCGGCCTGGAAGGCGCTGCCGTCCGACAGCTCGATCCGCCCGTCGACGGCGGAGACCAGGAGGGTCTTCATCTTCACGTCGATGCCGCGGCCGCGGAACTGCTCGGCCGTCCAGCGGCCCATCTCGGGGCCGACCTCGGGGAGGATCCGGTCGGTGGCCTCGACGAGCATGAACCGGAGGTCCTGCGGGGTGACCTTGCGCATGTACTTGGTGGCGTCGCGGGTCATGTCCTCGAGCTCGGCGATCGCCTCCACGCCCGCGAAGCCGCCGCCGACGAACACGAAGGTCAGCGCCTTGCGGCGCAGCTCGGCGTCGTCGGTCGACTCGGCGATCTCCAGCTGCTCCAGGACGTGGTTGCGCAGGTGGATGGCCTCGCCGACGGTCTTCAGGCTGATGCCGTTCTCGGCGAGCCCGGGGATCGGCAGCAGCCGCGGCACCGCGCCCGCCGCCATGACCAGGTAGTCGTAGTGGATCCGCTCCGGCGGCCCGGCGAGCGGCTGGACGATCGCCCACCCCTCGTCGTGGTTCAGCTCGGTGACCCGCGCCTTGCGGACGGTGCACTTCGGCAGCACCCGGCGGAGCGGGACGACGACGTGCCGCGGGGAGATGTTCCCGGCCGCGGCCTCGGGAAGGAACGGCTGGTACGTCATGTACGAGTTCGGGTCCACGACGGTGACCTTGACCTCGCCGCGCTTCAGCTCGCGCTTGAGCTTCTTCTGCAGGCGGAGGGCGGTGTACATGCCGACGTAGCCACCTCCCACGATCAGGATGTGGGGGGCGCCCGCGGCGTCCTCGACGGGCCTGGCCATTGCGGCCTCCAAATGTCGCGGTCAGCTTGTGAAGACATTCACAAGCTACCTGATGGAACGTCCCTCGCACCAATCAATAACCGGGGAAGAACGTCAGAACTTCCCGTCCTGGCAAACCTGGACGCCGATAACGCTGTGAAACACGCCACTCCTTGTCGATTTCCGGGTGGAGGCGGCCTCCAGCGCACATGACCAAGCTCACAGCGTCCGCGCTCGGCAGACCACGCGCGGCCCGTCCGAACGACCCGTTCCACCCCCCGCGACGCCCTATCGTTGGGGCGGACGAGGGAAGGGGGCGCCGGGGCGGGACGCGCGCGGCCGACAGGCGGGCCTGGACGGCGGCGATCCGGCGGCGCGCGGCGTACGATCTCGCCCGGGAGCGAAATCGATGATGAGCAGAGACCGGCGTCCGATCAAGGCCGCGGCGGGCGCCCTCGCCCTCGCCGGGTCCCTCGGCGGCTGCGGGCTGATCGGCCAGCCCGAGAACAAGAGCGCCGAATTGTCCGAGTGGTTCACCGTGACCAGCCCGGTCTTCCGCGATGGGCGCGACTTGCCCCCGCGGTACGGCTGCAGGACGTACGCTGGCGGACAGGGCAGGACCCCGCCGCTGCGTTGGTCGGGCACCCCGGCCGGGACGAGGTCGTTCGCGATCGTCATGGACGACCCGGACGCGTCCGGCGGCGCCTACGTCCACTGGGTGATCGCGGGGATCGACGGCACCGTGAACGAGCTCGTCGAGGGTGCCCCGCTGGACAGGACCGTCGAGGGAACGACCACGGAGAAGAAGGTGGGCTACGCGCCGCCGTGCCCGCCCAAGGGAGAACGGCACCAGTACCGGTTCACCATCTACGCGCTGGACGATCCGGCGCCGTTCCAGAACGGGGCCGCACTGAAGGACTCGCTGCCCGCCATCGCCGAGCACACCATCGGGCGGGGACGGATCACCGGGAACTTCGGCGGCAAGCAGGCGCGTTGATCGTGGAGCGCGAACGCACGGTCAGCGCGGACCCCACGGGGGGCCGGAGCCGACAGGGGTGTGCGGACGGGCCGGGCGGCCGGTCGGCACGCGCCGTGTGAGGGTTAAATGTGCGCGAAGGGTGTGACAACGGTCATAGCGGTCGGAGACAATCTGGCTGAGCCGGGGCGGCCGGCTCCCGGGACGAACCGGCCGCCGACGTCCACCGGCACGGACCCGCGGTCCGCGCCGGAGACTCTCGCCGGGCCAAGGCATTGGGTGGTGGCATGACTTCTTACATCGTGGTCTTCGGCCTCATTGTGGTCGTGGTCCTCGTGGTCGTCCTCGTGGCGCTCGGTCTGCGCGCCAGCAAGGCCGGACGCGACGACGACGACTGGATGGACGACGAGCCGAAGCAGCCGCGCGGCCGCAGAGGAGTCCCGCCGCCCGAGGACGCGGGCGGCCCGGACGAGTACGGCGGCTACGGCGACGGCTACGACACCGGGTACGACGCGGGCTACGACCGGCACGGCGCGCCCGAGCCCGTCGCCGCGCCGGACCGCCGCGTCGCCGGCGGGCCGCTCGCCGCCCCGACGTCCGCTCCCGCCCCGCCGCGTCCGTCGGCCCCGGCCTCCGACGAGATGGAGGACGACGACTACTGGGCGACGATCACCTTCGACAAGCCCAAGTTCCCCTGGCAGCACGACGAGAACGGCGAGCGGCCGGGCGTCGACCCCGCCGCCGACCCGCTGAACGCGCAGGGCCCCGCCGACCAGCCGGTCGACCAGCCGGGCCCGCCGCACCCGAGCCTCACCCAGCCCGCCCTCACCCAGCCGGTCTCCATGAACGCCGACGGGCAGCCGCTCGGCATGGACGGCCAGCCGCTCGGCATGGGCGGCGGCACCGGCCCGCAGCAGATGCCCGCGCCCGGCGGCTTCCAGGGCGGGTCCCCGTTCGCGGGCCACGACCCCGGCTCGACGGCGCTCGACCCCATCCCCACCGACCTCGGCCAGGGCATGCCCGGAGGCCAGCCGTCCTACGGCGGTCCCGGCGTCCCCGACCAGCAGGTGTACGGCGGGCAGGAGCCCCAGCCCGCGTACGGGGCGGCCGACTACGGGGGCGGCGAGCCGTCCTACGGAGGCGGCGGCCAGGACCAGGGCTACCAGGACCAGGGCTACTCCGACCAGCCCCAGTACGGCTCCCACGAACCGCCGTCCTACGGCGACTACTCCGACCCGCTCGGCGGACGCCCGCCCGCGAGTCCGCCTTCCAGCGGGCGCCCGGACGCCTTCGGGCCGTCGACCACGGGCCCGTCCACCACCGGACCCTCGACCACCGGCCCGTCGCCCGTCGGTCCGGGCGGGCCGCTCGGCGGCGACCCGCGCGTGTCCGACCCGCTCGGGCTGCCGCTCGGCCGTCCGGACGAGCCCGCCGCCCCGCCGCCCGCGCCCGCCGCACCGGCGGCCCCGGCGGCGCACGCCGGCGGCGGGTCCGACACCGACGGCCACAAGCTCCCGACCGTGGACGAGCTGCTCCAGCGCATCCAGAACGACCGGCAGCGGACGTCGGGTCCGTCCGACCCGGGCGGCTCCTACGGCGGCGGCTCCCTGAACGACCCGCTGGGCGACCCGCTCGGCACGGGGTCCTTCGGCGGCGGGTCCGGAGGCCCGGCCCCCGGCGGGAACACCGGGCCGTGGCCGTCTCCCGGGCAGTCGAGCGGCTACGACTCGGGAGGCGGCTCCGGGCTGCCGTCCGGGTCCGGGTACGACTCGGGGCTCGGCGCGCCGTCCGGCTACGGGCAGGGGCAGCAGAACGACGGCTACCCGACGGCCCCGGCCTACGGCGAGACGGCGTCGCCCCGCTACGACGACCCGCTCGGCGGCGGCCGCGACTCCTTCGGCGGGACGTACGGCGGCGCGGAGGGCGGCTCCGGCGGCGGCTCCAACACCGGCTCCGGCGGCGTCTACGGCGACTTCAGCGGCAGCAGCTACAACGGCGGCAACGACCCGCTGTCCGCCCCGCACGACCCGTCCGCCCAGGGCGGCTACCCCGACCCGAACGCCACCCAGGCGTACCAGCAGGGCGGCTACTCCGGCGGCTACCAGCAGGGCGGCTACCAGCAGGGGCAGCAGAACGACAACTCCCAGTACGGCTCCCGCCCACCGGCGGACGACTGGGAGAACTACCGCCGCTGAACCACCCGCGTTCGAGGGCCGCCGGATCCGTCCGGCGGCCCTCGCGCTTTTCCCGGCCGACCGTACTGGCCCGGTGACGGACCTATGGCGGGTAGATCGCCGGGCATCCTGGTTATATACACGGAGTGACTTCAAAGCCACTCAGTGTTCCGTCTTCCTTCCGCCGTGATCTGCTCGCCTCGTTCGTCGTCTTCCTGGTCGCGATCCCCTTGTCGCTGGGCATCGCGGTCGCGGCGGGCGCGCCGGTCGAGGCCGGGCTGATCGCCGCCGCCGTCGGCGGGATCGTGGCCGGGACGCTCGGCGGGTCGCCGCTCCAGGTGAGCGGGCCCGCGGCCGGGCTCACGGTGATCGTCGCGGAGCTGGTGCAGACCTACGGCTGGCGCGCCACCTGCACGATCACGCTGCTCGGCGGGCTGCTGCAGATCGTCCTCGGCGCCTGCCGGGTCGCCCGCGCCGCGCTCGCCGTCTCCCCCGCCGTCGTGCACGGAATGCTCGCGGGCGCCGGCGTCGTGATCGTCCTGGCGCAGGCGCACGTGGTGCTCGGCGGCGGGCCGCAGGAGTCGGCGCTCGCCAACCTGCGGGAGCTGCCCGGCCAGCTCGCGCACCCGCACCCCGCTCCGGCGCTGCTCGGCGGGCTGACGGTGCTCGTCCTGCTGGCCTGGTCGCGGCTGCCGCGCGACGGGCGGCTGCGGCTCGTGCCCGGGCCGCTCCCGGCCGTCGTCCTCGCCACGCTGGCCGCCTGGTCGCTCGGCTCGGACGCGCGCCGCGTCGACCTGCCGGACACGCTGCTCGGCGGCTGGAGCGCGCCCGTCGCGCCGCACGGCTCGCTGCCCGGCGTCGTCGGCGCGGTCGTGTCCGTCGCGCTGGTCGCGGCGGTCGAGTCGCTGCTGTGCGGGGTGGCGATCGACCGGGCGCGGCCCGCCGGGGTCCCGCGCGCCGACCTCGACCGCGACCTCGTCGGCCAGGGCGCGGGCAACGCCGTGTCGGGGCTGCTCGGCGGGCTGCCGATCGCGGGCGTGATCGTGCGGAGCACCGCGAACCTGGAGGCCGGGGCGCGGTCGCGATGGTCGGCGGTGCTGCACGGCGTGTGGGTGCTCGTCCTCGCGCTGGCCTGCGGGCCGCTGATCGAGCAGGTCCCGGTGGCCGCGCTCGCCGCGCTGCTGATCGTGCTCGGCGTCCGGCTGACCGACCTCGGACAAGTCCGCGACCTGCGGCACCACCGCGAGGCCCCGGCGTACTACGCGACCCTCGCCGGGGTGGTCCTGCTCGGGCTGGGCGAGGGCGTGCTGCTCGGCATCGGGATCATGGCGGTGCTGGCGCTGCGGCGGCTGACCCGGCTGTCGGTGCGCGCGGAGCGGCTCGTCCCCGCCCCGGACGACGGCCCCGCGCCGCTGCGCGCCCACGTCGTCGTGGAGGGGACACTGACCTTCCTCGGCGTCCCGAGGCTGACGCGCGTGCTGCAGGACGTCCCGCCCGGCGCGCACGTCGATCTGGACCTCGACGTGGACTTCATGGACCATGCCGCGTTCGACGCCGTCCACCGGTGGCGGCTGGCCCACGAACGGCAAGGTGGCAGGGTCGACATCGACGAGGTTCACGAGGCTTGGTATGAAAGAGCTGTGACAGGCGATATGTCCGCTCCACGTAAGCCGCCCTCGTCGTCCCGCTGGTGGGCCCCCTGGGCGAACCGGCGACGGCGCCCCCAGGCCGAGCTGGACGCCCCCGAGGTGTCCCCGGCCACGGTGCTGCTGAACGGCGTCCGCGAGTACCACGGCCGCACGGCGCGGCTCGTCCGGCCGATCATGGCCGAGCTGGCGATGGCGCAGAAGCCCGAGCATCTGTTCATCACCTGCGTCGACTCGCGCATCGTGCCGAACATCATCACCGCGAGCGGGCCCGGCGACCTGTTCATCAACCGGAACGTGGGGGCGCTCGTCCCCCGGCACGGCTCCCGGACGCCGGACGACTCCGTCGCCGCGACCGTCGAGTACGCGACCAACGTCCTCGACATCCGGACGATCACCGTCTGCGGCCACTCCAACTGCGGCGCCATGGCCGCGCTCCTCGCGGGCGGGACGGAGGTCGAGCACCTGACGGGGCTGTCGCGCTGGCTCAAGCACGGCAACCACAGCCTCGCCCGCTTCCTCGCCGAGGAGCCGTCCGGCACGGACGAGCCGCCGCTGACCCGGCTCTGCAAGATCAACGTGATGCAGCAGCTCGACAACCTGCTCACCTACCCGTGGCTGCGGGCACGGGTGGAGGCCGGGGAGATCGAGCTGGTCGGGCTCTACCTCGACCTCCAGTCCGCCAAGGTCGAGATGTTCGACCGGGCGCGGGGGGCGTTCGTCCCCGTCCCGGACGAGCCCGTCCCGGACGCGGCGCCCCACTCCTGGACCATCGGCTAGAAGGCGTCGGCCCAGTCGATCGGCTGGGCCGAAGCATGGGTTGGGGAGAAGCGCGGGTTGGGGAGAAGCGCGGGTTGGGGAGAAGCGTGGGATCGTCCCTCCGCCCGGACGACCCCACGCGCTCGGCGACGGTCTGCGGTTCAGTGCGGCGAGCCGGGGGACGGCGACGTCCCGGCCAGCTCGCCGTCGCGCTGCGCGGTGTCGCGGACGTACATCCCCGTCACCCGGCGCGCGCGCCGCGCGCGCCGGTCGGACGCCGGCAGGAACAGCGCGTCGCGCCGGCTGGCGCGCGAGAAGTCCCACAGGTAGACGAGTCCCGCCAGCCCCCCGGCGAGCACGAGGGCCACGAACACGATGACGAACATCTGCGCTCCTCTCGACGGGGCACAGCACCCGGCCCCGCCGTCGTCACCGATCAGGGCGATCAGCTCTTACCTGGACGGTAAGCGCACCGTTTCATCCGTTCTGTGTCGCGTGCCCCAATCCAGTCGCGTCGTACGCCCCTCCCTCACGTCCCCACCGGAGCGCGGGCGCGGGCGCGGGTATGAGCGGATGCCGTGAGCCAGATCCCGTGAGCCGCCGCCGCGGGGTCGCTAGCAGCTCTTCCACGCGAGGCGGTAGACCGTGCTGCCGCCGTCGCCGCTGTTCATGGAGACGGAGCTGACCTTCGTCCCGTCCGAGGCCCCCATGTCGACGCGCAGTTCCGTGTTGACGTTGAAATTACGCTCCACACCGCACGGTTTCCACACGAAGTTGCTCTCCGGAATCACGTCGGTGAACTTGAAATTGCTACTGGGGCCGGACAGTTCGGCGGAGCGGCCCTCCGTCTGCTGGGCGCCCTGGAAATAGTAGCTGGACTTGTAGGTGGCCTTCGCACCGGTTTGCAGGCTGGCATGGATGCCGTGGTCAATCCCGGAGACGGCGTAGGTGAAGCCCTCCGGGACGCGAATTCTCAGATTCAGCTGGCAGTTCCTGCGGGCGTCCGTCGGTTTGGACGACCCGCCCGCCTGGGCCGTGAAAGCGGTGTATCCGATGCCGAACGCCCCGGCGTCCGGCGACAGGGTGGCCGAGGTCGTGCCGACCGCGCAGCCGGAGCCGTTGGTGGTCACGATGTCGATCGTGACACCGCTCGGGCCCGCGGCGGGCGTCCGCGTGGACGCCGCGGCCGAGGGGACGAGACCCGAGGTCAGGGCGAGCGCCGCGGCGGACGCGGCGGAAATGGCGATCCCTTTACGCATGTGATTCCCTCTTCACGGAATGTGGTCGATTTTCTTCGACGGCCGAAGAGGCGTGCGCCCGGGAATCGGATTCCCAGGCGCACGTCAATGAACACGGATCCAGGATCTTGACGGAGGTTAACCAGGGCTCAGGGGCCTGTCAATCGCCGATTTTCAACTTTCAACGGCGCCCGTTAAACCATTCAGTTCTTGACGGCGATGCCGCCGTGAATGGTGACCTGCGGGTCGTCCAGCCGGGACGACTCCTCGTCGGGGTGCCAGCGGTGAACGGGGACGACGCCCGGGTCGAGGATTTCAAGGCCGTTGAAGAAGGTCTCCACCTCCGGCTTGGTACGCGCCACGGTCGGGATGCCGTGCGCGTTGTAGGCGGCCACGCCCGCGGCCACCACCTCGGGATTGTTGTCCAGCGTGGTCGTGGACAGCGCGAGGACGCTGCCCGGGGCGAGCGGGGCCATGAGGTGATCGATGATCCGCCGTACCTCGGCGTCGTCGATGATGAAATGCAGGATGGCGATGAGGCTCAGCGCGACGGGCTGGCTCAGGTCCAGATATTCGCGCAGTTGGTCGGACTCTAGAATCGCGTCGGGATTCCGGAAATCGGCGTCGAGATAACCCGTCCTGCCCTCGCGGGAGCTCGTCAGCAGGGCCCGCGCGTGGACGAGCACGATCGGGTCGTTGTCGACGTAGACGATCCGCGACTCGGGCGCGACGCCCTGCACGACTTCGTGCAGGTTCGGGGACGTGGGCAGTCCGGTGCCGATGTCGAGGAACTGCCGGATGCCGCGTTCGGCGGCCAGGTGATGGACCATCCGCGCCATGAACTTGCGGTTCGCGCGCATGGACACCGGGAGGTTGGGCCAGTCCGCGACGATGTTCCCCGCCGCCGCGCGGTCGGCCGGATAGTTGTCCTTGCCGCCGAGAAGGTAGTCGTAGATCCGGGCCGAATGCGGGATGTCGGTCTGCAGATCCAGCTCACGCCTGGTCACATCTGTCCCCTGGTCCATCGAGTGACTAGATGATCTACTTTAGGCGATTCCTTCCACGGGAAAGCACATCGGTTTCATCCAGTGAAACGGACAGGAGTGACAGAAAGGATGTGGGTGGACGAGTCGGCTTATAAGCCGGGTTCTGTGCCCGCCGCCCGAACGGGCGGCGGGTGACGGCCATCCATCTCGGGCCGCCGTTGCCGACGGCCTCCAGCGGTCTACCCGCAGGCTCGGGCGGGCCGCCCTCGAACGCCTGCGCGGGGCCCGGAGGCCCCTTCTTGACCTTGCTCCGGGTGGGGTTTACCGAGCCGCCCACGTCACCGTGGGCGCTGGTGAGCTCTTACCTCACCGTTTCACCCTTACCACCGGCGGACCGGTGGCGGTCTGCTTTCTGTGGCACTGTCCCGCGGGTCGCCCCGGGTCGGCGTTACCGACCACCCTGCCCTGTGGAGCCCGGACTTTCCTCGACGGGGATCGCTCCCCGACGCGGCCGTCCAGCCGGCTCGTCCACCACCACGAAGGCTATCGGGTGTGGCAAATCACGGGAGCGTGGTGAGGGCCTCGTCCAGGCGGGACTGGGGCAGGGCCTGGTCCTCCATGCGTCCGGCCAGGAAGCGGTCGTAGGCTGCCATGTCCAGGTGGCCGTGGCCGCAGAGCGCGGTGAGGATGACCTTGGGCTCGCCGGTCTCGACGCAGCGGCGGGCCTCCTCGACGGCCGCGGCGAGCGCGTGCGTGGGCTCGGGCGCGGGGACGATGCCCTCCGTCCGGGCGAACAGGACGCCCGCCTCGAAGCACTCGCGCTGCGGCTTGGCCTCGGCGCCGAACAGGCCGAGGTCGTAGATGTGCGACAGCAGCGGGGCCATGCCGTGGTAGCGAAGCCCGCCGGCGTGGATGGGGTCGGGGACGAAGTCGTGCCCCAGCGTGTGCATCTTGAGCAGCGGCGTGAGGCCCGCGGTGTCGCCGAAGTCGTAGGCGTAGCGGCCGCGCGTGAAGGACGGGCACGCCTCCGGCTCCACCGCCCGGATCTCGGGGTTCATGCGCCCCCGCAGCTTCTCGCGCAGGAACGGGAAGGACAGCCCCGCGAAGTTGGACCCGCCGCCGGTGCACCCGACGATCAGGTCGGGCGCCTCGTCGACCATGGCGAGCTGTTCGAGCGCCTCCTCGCCGATCACCGTCTGGTGCATGAGGACGTGGTTGAGCACGCTCCCCAGCGCGTAGCGGGTGTCGTCCGGGGCGGCCGACTCGACGGCCTCGCTGATCGCGATGCCGAGGGAGCCGGGCGAGTCCGGGTCGTCCGCGAGGACCTTCGCGCCGGACGCGGTGAGCGGCGACGGGCTCGCGTGCACCCGCGCCCCGAACAGCTCCATCATCGACCGGCGGTAGGGCTTCTGGTCGTAGGAGGCGCGCACCATCCAGACCTCGCAGTCGAGGTCGAACTGCGCGCACGCGAACGCGAGGGCGCTCCCCCACTGCCCCGCGCCGGTCTCGGTGGTCAGCCGCCGGACGCCCTGCCGCGCGTTGTAGAACGCCTGCGGGACCGCCGTGTTCGGCTTGTGCGACCCGGACGGCGAACCGCCCTCGTACTTGACGTAGATGCGCGCGGGCGTCCCGAGGGCGCGTTCCAGGCGGTGCGCGCGGATCAGCGGCGTCGGCCGCCACAGCCGGTAGACCTCCCGGACCTCCTCGGGGATCTCCACGAAGCGGTCGGCCGTGACCTCCTGCGCGATGAGGTCGGCGGGGAACAGCGGGGCCAGGTCGTCCGGGCCGAGCGGCTCCCGGGTGCCGGGGTGCAGCGGCGGGGGCGGCGGCGCGGGCAGGTCGGGGACGACGTTGTACCAGCGGTCCGGGAGCCTCGACTCGTCCAGCAGGATCTTGGTGGTCACGGGTCCTCCCCCAGGTCACGGCGGCGATCGCGGCCTTTCGCGCAGCGTAGGCGGCGGCGGGCGGGCAGGGGAAGGCCGGTTCCGGTCAGTTCCCGCTCAGGTTTCCAGATGGTGGACGTCGTTGAACGCGCGGAGCGTCGCCGGGCCGTCGGCGTACCAGTCGATCGAGGAGAGCGACCCGACGTCCAGGTGCATCCGGTACAGGGCCGGGAGGGGGGCGCCGAGGGCGGTCGCGACGAGCAGCTTGATCGGCGTCACGTGCGAGACGACGAGCACGGTCCGCTCGCGGTGGCGCACCTTGAGCTTGTCGAGCGCCGTCCGGACGCGCCGGGCGGCGTGCGCGAAGCTCTCCCCGCCGGGCGGTGCGGCGTCCGGGCTCGCGAGCCACGCCTTCAGCTCGCCGGGCCAGCGCTCGCCCGCCTCGGCGAACGTGAGCCCCTCCCACTCGCCGAAGGCGGCCTCGCGGAGGCCGTCCTCGACCCGGACGTCCAGCCCGGTCGCGGCGGCGACCTCGGCGGCCGTGTCGCGGCAGCGGGCCAGCGGGGACGTGACGATCGCGTCGAGGCCCCGCCCCTTCAGCGCGAGCGCGGCGGCGCGTGCCTGCGCGCGGCCGTGCCCGGTGAGCGGGGCGTCGGTCGTCCCGGCGAAGCGCTTCTCGACCGACAACGGAGTCTCGCCGTGCCGCAGCAGGACCGTGGTCAGCGGCGTGGACGCCGACGGCGCGGGCGGCGGCTCCGGCTCCCCCGGCTCGTCCTCCACCCGGCGGACCCAGTGCTCGCCGCGCGCGGCGGCGTCCATCGCCTCGTTGGCGAGCCGGTCGGCGTGCGCGTTCCGGTTCCGCGGGATCCAGCCGTAGGACACCGCGCCGAGGCCCTCCGCCAGCTCCCTGGCCTGGAGGGCGAGCGGCACCATGTCCGGGTGCTTGATCTTCCAGCGGCCGGACATCTGCTCCACGACGAGCTTGGAGTCCATCCGGACCTCGACGCGGGCGGACGGGTCGATCTCCGCCGCCGCCCGCAGCCCCGCGATCAGCCCCCGGTACTCGGCGACGTTGTTCGTCGCGTGCCCGATCGACTCGGCGACCTCGGCGAGCACCTCCCCGGTCAGCGCGTCGCGGACGAGGGCCCCGTACCCGGCCGGCCCGGGATTGCCGCGCGACCCCCCGTCCGCCTCGACAACGAGCTTCCGCCCACTCACAGGCCGGACTCCGGCGTCCGGACGAGGATCCGGCGGCACTCCTCGCAGCGGATCACCTCGTCCTCGGGCGCGGTCCGGATGTTGTTCAGGTCGACGGTGTTGAGCGCCAGGTGGCAGCCCTGGCACGCGCCCCGGAACAGCTTGGCCGCGCCGACGCCGCCGAACTGGCCGCGCAGCTTCTCGTAGAGGGCGAGCAGCTCGTCCGGGACGTCCTTGGCGACGGCGGTGCGCGCGGCGCTCGTCGTCCCGGACTCCTCGTCGATCTCCCGCCGCGCGGCGTCGCGGCGCTCGGCCAGGGCGGACAGCTCGCCCTGCGCGGCGGACTGCTCGGCGCGGAGCGCGGCCACCCGGCCCTCCGCCTCCTCCGTCCGCTCCATGATCTCCAGCACGACCTCCTCCAGGTCGGACTGGCGGCGCTGCAGCGACTCGATCTCCGTCTGCAGGCTCCCGAGGTCCTTGGCGGACGTCACCTGCCCGGAGTCGAGCCGCTTCTGGTCGCGGTCCGCGCGGGTGCGGACCTGGTCGACGTCCTGCTCGGCCTTCCGCTGCTCCCGCTGCAGGTCGCCGACCTCGGTCTCGGCCGCCACGATCGCGTCGCGCAGCTCGGTCAGGCGGCCGTCGAGCCGCTCGATCTCCGCCAGCTCGGGCAGCGTCCGGCCGCGGTGGGCCAGCCGGTCCAGCGAGCTGTCGAGGTCCTGCAGGTCGATCAGGCGAAGCTGGGCTTGCGGTGCGGCTTTCAAGTTGCTCCTTCGTCGTGGAGGCGCCACGCGTCGGTGACGAGCGCGGACACCCTTGTCTCCAACTTGCCCGTGTCCGGCGAGACCGCGGCCAGCCGCCGCTCGGCGTCGGCGAGCCAGGGCCACTCCGTCGCCCAGTGCGCGGCGTCGACCAGCGCGGGCCCGTCGTGCTCGGCGAACTCCGACGCGGGATGGTGCCGCAGGTCGGCCGTGAGGTACACGTCGACGCCCGCCGCCCGCGCGGTGTCGAGCAGCGAGTCGCCCGCGCCGCCGCACACCGCGACCGTGCGGACCTCGCGGTCCGGGTCGCCCGCCGCCCGGACGCCCTGCGCGGTGGCCGGCAGGCCCGCCGCCGCCCGCCGGGTGAACTCGCGCAGCGTCACGGGCTCGGCCAGCTCCCCGATCCGGCCGAGGCCGCGGCGCGGGTCGTCGGCGGCGGGCGCCATCGGACGCAGGTCGCCGGTCAGGCCGACGGCGCGGGCCAGCGCGTCCGACACCCCCGGGTCGGCCCGGTCGGCGTTCGTGTGCGCGGTGTGCAGCGCCACCCCGTTCGTGATCATCCGGTGCACGAGCCGCCCCTTGGGCGTGGTCGCGGCGACCGAGTGGACGCCGCGCAGCAGCAGCGGATGGTGCGTGACGATCAGGTCGGCGTCCCAGTCCAGCGCCTCGCCGACCACGGCGGCCGCCGGGTCGACGGCGAACAGCACCCGGCCGACCTCCCGGTCGGGATCGCCGCAGACGAGCCCGACCGCGTCCCAGGGCTCCGCCCACGCCGGCGGATACAGCTCCTCAAGTGCCGCGATGACATGGGATAGGCGCACGTCCCGCAGGCTACCGCGCCGGGCCGCTCCCAACGAGCCGCCGTGCGTCACGGGGACCGCCGGGGGTCTGGAACGATGGCCTGGGGCCATCCCGAGCGAGAGGAGCACGCCATGTCGGCTTCCGGCGCCGCCGCGGAACCGGAGCCCGCGGAGCCCGCGGCGGAACGTCCGTTGATGCCCGGCTACGGCATCCAGGGACCGGACGAGGGAAGCGGCCTGCTCCCCTGGTCGTGGGCCGTGGAACGGCTGCGGGCGGCGCGCAACTTCTGGCTGAGCACCGTCCGGCCGGACGGGCGCCCGCACACCATGCCGGTCTGGGCCGTGTGGAACGGCGAGGCACTGCTGTTCAGCAGCGCCGTCCCGTCCAGGAAGATGGTGAACCTGCGGGCGAACCCGCAGGTCACGGTCGCCACCGAGGAGGCGGAGAACCCCGTG
Organism: Actinomadura syzygii; assembly: GCF_008085905.1. Classification (GTDB taxonomy): domain Bacteria; phylum Actinomycetota; class Actinomycetes; order Streptosporangiales; family Streptosporangiaceae; genus Spirillospora; species Spirillospora syzygii. The sequence goes on from NZ_VSFF01000017.1 coordinate 57,023, forward strand.
GTCATCGAGGGCCGCGCGGAGATCCTCACCGAGCGGCGCGACCTCCAGCGCTTCATCGACCTTGTCAACTCCAAGTACTCGACCCGATATCGTGTCGACTTCCTGGACCCCGAAGTGAACGCGACCGTCGCGGTGCGGCCACAGCGGGTGTTCGGGCTCCGCCAGGGAGACTTCACCGGTTCTCCCACCCGGTGGTCGTTCGCGACCTGACCTCCCGCCGGGATCAATCTGGAGACTCATCGCGTTGGAGAGTGTGTGAAGTCACCCTTTCGCCGCCGCAAGCGCGTCAAGGGACGCGCCATGGGCACCCGCCCCGAGCCGGCCCAGCATGAGTCCGTCGAGTGGCCCACCGACGGGACGGGCAAGTCGTCCCTGATGGGCGCCATCCGCGGCGACGGCAAGACCGGCGCCGGGTTCGGCGGCGGCATGTTCGAGGACCTCGCCTCCGTCTTCGAGGGATCGAAGAAGGTCAAGGTCGAGGAGCAGGAGCGGCAGAAGTCCATGCGCCAGGACGACCACCAGATGACCGGCGACGGCGACTCCCGGGACGATCTGGCCTCCGGCAAGATCCGCATCCGGCGGACCCCGCCCGCCGAATGACCGCCTCCGTCCATCGAACATAGGTTCGAATCCGGGTTATCCTGGCCTCGTGAGCGCCTACGTCCCGCCCGGCTGGCCGTCGCGGGTGCACCCGCCGGGCACCGACCGCTTCGAGGACACCGCCCTCGCCTGGCTGCTGGAGCTCGTCCCGCCCGAGTACCGGCGCTACGGCGTCCTGCGCCGCTACCCGATCGCCCTCGCCCGGATGGCGCGCCACCACGTCGCGGCCTCCGTCGAGGCGGCCCGCGAGGGCTTCCGCACCGCCCGTGTCGACCTCGGGGACGTCGTCCCGCCGCACGGGGTCGAGTCCGTCCTCGACACCTACCGCCGCGAGGGCGCCCGCCTCGTCGCGCTCCTCCAGGGCATCGAACTGGTCGAGACGGCCCTGCGCGGCCTCGCCGAGCCGGACGACCCCTCGCACCGCCGCCCCTTCACGCCGAAGCTGTGACCGTCCCGTTGACGCTGAGTCGCGGCGCGCGCAAGCCTTGACCCGCCCTGACGGGAGGCGGAGTCCGGTGAGCGCACCACCTGGGTGGTACCCAGACCCGGAGTTGATGGGCCGCGAACGCTACTGGAACGGCCACGCCTCGACCGACCACTCCCGAACCCGCCACCGCACTCCCCAATCACCCCCCACGGAGGACGCCCCCCACACCCCCGCACCCTCACCACCCGAGCCGCCTTCTCAGGGGCCGATGCACCTGCCTCCCGGTGCAGCCCAGGTCGAGGCGGGACGGGATTGGGCGGGCGTCTCCATCGGAGTCGCATTGGTCCGTGGGAGCCCTTTGGGTCGCTTGCGGCGATGCGCGCACCGCCCAAGCGGATTGACATCTGACTTGTCAGGCCGTCCATGTGGTTTCGACCTTCCCCTCGGACGCCTTGCTCAATAACCTGACCGACCATGACCCTGGACCGGGACGGGAACACGGAGAAGACCGACCGTCCGGCGGAGCCCGCCGAGCGTCCGCCCGCGCCGCCGCCGGATCGCCCCGGCGGCGAGGGCGGGCCGTCCCGGACGGAAAGCCGCGCGGAAAGCCGGACGGAGAACCGGGCGGCGGGCCGCGACCGTCCGGACGAGGCGTCGTCCGGCGAAAAGGAGGAATGGTTCGTGGTCTCCGCCGCATCCCGTCCCCCCGGGCCGGGCGGCGGCGGAGCGCCCGACCGGCCGCTCTTCCCCGTCGCCACGGACCAGACCGGGTACACGTTCTCCGAGCGCGAGTACGGTTTCGCCGACGTCACCCCCGAGCGGGCGTGGGACATGCGGGCCCGCCGCGCGCCGCTCGGAATGCGTCCCGAGCAATGGACGCGGTGCGTCGACGAACTGCGGGACGCGCTCACGGCGGAGGGCATCACCGGCGCCGACGTCCGGCTTCAGGGGCCGGGCGCGGCGTTCTGCACGCAGGACCCGAAGAAATGGTTTCCGCAGAACGAGGGCGAACTGCGGTCGAGGGTCATCCAGCAGCACCGGGGCGCGTCGGACGACGAGCGCATCCGCCGGGCCGACAACGCCGTCGCGAAATACCGTTCCGCCGGTTTCTCGCAGGGCGGGCCGAAACCCGCCAAGCCGTTCTTCGACAGCCTCTACAAGCTCGACCTCGCCCGCGATCCCGACGCGTACGAATTCCAGTTCGCGGGCGACGACCTCGCCGCGCGCCTGCGGGACGTTCAGCACGACGCCCCGGCGCTGCACGCCTGGGCGTGCCGCTGGGAGGAGGCCACCGGCCGCGACTTCACCCTGTCCGCCACCGACCGCCGCAACCCGGGCACGGGCCTGGGCGAGGACGACTGGATGGTGATCGACGAAGAGCGGGACCGCTGACGTGCGGGACGCCGTGCACGACCAGCCGGTCTGCCGCCTCCTCGAAATCCCGCGAAGGGACACGGCGGACGGCCGCGCCGAATGGCGCGACCAGCGCGTGGCTGCGCTTCTACATCACGCCCCCTGAAGAGGACGCTCATGCATCATGGAAAGCATGGGGACCTTGGAGCAGGTGGCGCCGAATCTGGTCGGCGTCCTTCGTCGTGACATCTGGTGGATGGGCTGGAACACCCTTCTCGCCTGGATACCCGTCGCTCTCGCCTGCGTCCTCTTCCGCGGGCGGCGCCTTTCGCGCTCACCGTTCTGGTGGGCCGGGCTCGTACTGTTCGTGCTCTTCCTGCCGAACGCGCCGTACGTCGTCACCGACCTCGTCCACCTGCGGGGCGACATCCTGCTGGCCGACGAGGGCGGCCCCGTCGTGACCGCGATCCTCCCCGTCTACGCGCTGCTCGTAGGCTCGGGTTTCCTGGCCTACTACCTGGCGCTCGGCGCCGCCCTGCGGCACCTTTCCCGGATCGGACTGGGCGCTTGGCAAGGACGCGCGACCATCGCGGCGCACGCCGTTTGCGCCATCGGCATCTTCCTCGGCCGATGGGCCCGCCTGAACAGCTGGGAACCGGTCGTCGCCCCGCACGCGGCGCTTGAGCGGATCGTCGTCCAGCTCACCTGGACATGGGCGCCCGTACTCATCATCGGCACCTTCCTCGTCACCTGGACGTGCCATTTCATGACGAAGGCGATCACGGAAGCGTCGTTCGACGCCACGATGAGAAACGCGCGCCGCCTTTTCGGCGCCCGCACGTCCTGATCAGGACGGCGGCGGGCCCTGCGGCTGCTGCCCCCACTGCCGGGCGGGCGGCGCCTGCTGCGGCTGCTGCTGTTGCGGCTGCTGCTGTTGCGGCGCGCCCTGATACTGCGGCTGCCCGTACGGAAGGCCCTGCCCGGGAAGCGGCGGCGGAGCCGTTTTCTGCCCGGCCGTCAACTGGAACCCGATCCCGGCCAGCACGAGGACCGCGCCGATGATCGCGTAATTGAGCATCGCGGCGAGCTGGAGCTGGACCTCCCCCTTGTCCGCGTCCGTCTCGTCAATCTTCGCCCCCGCCACCGTACTGGCGACCAGCGCGAAACCCACGATTAACAGCCCCGCGAAACAAAGAACCACGAAAACCGGATGAACCTTCTTCCCAGCCATGCGAGGCACGATACGCCCCCGGCGCCGCGCCCATCCCCGGTTACTGGGCCTTGGTCGTCAGGGGGCGGGCTCGGAGAGGGGTCGAGTACACGACGTTGGTGGTGATCTGGCCGAGGGTCGCGATTCGTCCGGTCGTCGTTTCGAGATGGGCCATGGAACCCGCGATCACCTTGAGGACGAAGCAGTCTTCGCCCGTCACGTGGTGGGCCTCCATGATCTCCGGCGTGGTCGCCAGCAGGTCGTCGAACGGCTTGTAGTTGCCGATCGGATAGCGGAGGCGGACGAAGGCCAGGATGCCCAGCCCGAGCCGCTCCGGGTTCACCGTCGCGGTGTAACCGCTGATCACTCCGCTCTCCTCAAGGCGGCGCACTCGTTCGGTGACGGCGCTGGCGGACATCGACACGTGGCGCGCCAACTCCGCGTAGCTGAGCCGGCCGTCCTGCTGCAGGGCCTCCAGGAGGCGCATGTCGGTCTCGTCCAGGGAAACAGCGGTCATGTGCGACTAATACCATTGCTTCCCCGGTCGAACGTCCACCGGGCCGGTGATCGTCACTTCCCGGCGGCGGCCGCGCGCCATAGCGTCTTCCCCATGAACGAGACCATGACCAGTCCGGTCCTGCGGCAGCCTCCGGCCGAGCCCGACCAGGCCGTCGCCTTCTTCACCGCGCGGCTGACCTTCCAGGCCGACGTCTCCGATGTCCACAGTTCGCTGGAATCCGGCGACCCGGGCTTCGTCCTCGTCGACTCACGCGGTCACGCGGCATGGGAGCAAGGCCATGTGCCGGGCGCCGTGCACCTGCCCACCGTCGACCTGCCGGCCCGGGCGGCGACCCTGCTCGATCCGGCGGTTCCCGTGGTCGCCTACTGCTGGGGCCCCGGCTGCGACGGCGCGACCCGCGCGGCGCTCGCCCTGGCGCGGCTCGGCTATCGGGTCAAGGAGATGATCGGCGGTATCGAGTACTGGATCCGCGAGGGCTTCCCGGTCGAAACCGCGGACGGCGTCCAGAAGCGCGGGGCCGACCCGCTGACCACCCTCGTCGGCTCCATTGCCTGCGACTGCTGAGGCCGTTGGACGGTCGGCGGGGTTCAGGTCAGTTTCTCCAGCTGGTCGGCGGCTTCGGCGGGGGCGTTCGAGGTGGTTATGTCGTCTCGGATGCGGGCGGCGGCGGTGCGGTGTGGTGCATCGTCCGGCAGAACGGTCATTAGGGCGGCGCGGAGTTCGGTCGGGTGAGCGCGGGCGAAGCGGGTCTTGATGCCCGCGCCCGCCGCATCGACCTGGCGGGCGATTTCCGGCTGGTCGTCGCGGATCGGGGCCAACACCAGCGGGAGGCCGTGCGACAGAGCTTCGCAGACCGTTTCGTGTGAACCGTGGCAGATGACGGCGGATAGGCGTTCCAGCAGTTTGATGCGCGGGATTTGCGCCCGCACGAGAACGTTCGGCGACGGGTCCGGCACCGTCCCCGGCGGCGCGACGAAGATCGCCTGGACGTCCAGGTCGCGGACGGCCTCGGCGGCGGCCCGGAGGAACCGCTCCCCCTCTGCGGAGACGAGGACGGCGGGACGTCCGTCCAGCCAGTCCCAGGGGAACGCGCTCGGCGCCGGGCGGCCGAGGACGGGCCCGACGAACGCGAAGTGGTCCGGGAAGAACGACACGTCCCCGACCAGCGCGCCGGTGGAGAAGACCAGCACGAGGTGGTCGGAGAACCGCAGGTCGAGGAGGTCGTCGATGCCGTGGTGGAGCTGGAAGTCGGCGATGCGCTCGCCGACCCACTCCTCGACCTTCGGCACGTGCGCGAGGGGGCGGGAGAACTCGGCGGACGTCGCCGCCGACGTCGCCCACGGGAGTTCGCGGAGCCGCGCCACCACCGGCGCGGCGAGGACGGTCTGGTCCGCGACGACGACGTCCGGCCGGAACCGGTCGACGGCCTTCTCGACGCCCGGCATCATCGCGTGCCCGAGCGGGACGACGAACTCCTCCCACCGGAAGCGGAGGGCGGCGAACCCGCGCAGTTCCAGAAGGCGGTCGCGGAGGGCCGGCAGGCGGGCCTCGAAGTCCGGCTCAAGGGCGGTGAAGAGGCGGGCGCCGGGGCGCAGCAGCCGTTCGAGGGTCGGGCGGTGGCCCGTCCAGGCGACCTTGTGACCGCGCCTGGCCAGTTCGGCGGCGACCGCGGCGAGCGGCTCGACGTGCCCGGCGAGGGGCGGGACGGCGAACAGGAAGCGCCGCTCCGGCGTCTTCGCGCGCCGGATCCCGGGGTCGTCCAGCAGGGACGGGACCTGGATACGCCGGCTCACAGGGCGGTCCCGCCGCCCGCCGGAGCCTCGGACGGCAGCCCGACGATGTGGTCGACCACGTCCCCGACGGTCAGGTCCATGATCTCGTCGAGGTCCAGTCCGGCGATGAAGCCGGGCAGGTCGGCGCGGTCGCCGTAGCGGGCGCGGAGCCGGTCGACCAGCGCGACGAACTCGATGCTCTCCAGGGCGAGGTCGCCGCCGAGCGCGGTGCCGTGGCCGATCTCCGCGCACGGGAGGTCCTCCCCCACCACGTCGGTCAGCGCGCGGACGACCTCGGCCAGGACGTCGTGTGCGGGTGGGTTCATGCGCGGGCCTCCTCCATGTCGGTGCCGCCGGACGCGACCGTCCAGGCGATGACGTGTCCTTCGAGTTCGCGGGTCTCCACCGTCGTGACCGTGCCGTCCGCGGCGATGAGGAGCCGTTCGGCGTCGGCGACGGTCACGAGGAGCTCCGGGCGGGCCCGGACGTCGTCCATGGCCTGGAGCACCGCCTGCTTGGCCGCGCGGAGCCGTCCGTCGGAGTCGCTCAGGGCGAGCCCGATGCCCGCCGGTTCGCCGCCGGGACGGACGAGCGCGACGCCCAGTTCGGCGTCCGACGCGATCGAGACCCGGAGGGGTTCGTCGAACGGCCCGGTGACGACCGGCCCGGAGACCCCCGACTGAACGGTGAGCTCGGCGGGGAACAGCGGCCCGTGCCCGTTGCGCCAGAGGTGGTCGCGGACGGCGTCCTTGGCCGCGATCCGTCCGAGCAGCCAGGTGCCCTGCGCGAACGGCGGCAGTGCCTCGTACTCGGCGCGTTCGGCGGCGCGCAGGTACTGGCGCATGAGCAGGTCGCGGGACGCGGTGCCGTCCCAGCGCCGCCGGGCGAGGCACCAGCCGCCGGGCTGCGGCTCGCCCGTCCCGGAGACCTCGGCGGTGAACCTCATCCGCCAGAGGGCCTCGTCGGTGTAGAAGCGGTGGGTCGTCCAGCCGTCGACGCGGGCCCAGACCGTCCCGTTCTCGCGGACCAGCTCGGCGGAGCACCGCATGGTCGTGTCGGTCAGGGACTGGTTCCAGATGGTCGTGTCCAGGCGTTCGCCTTCGGGCGGCAGCGGCCCGTACAGGGCGACGTGCTCGATGCCCACAGGGAACACGGTCTGGTTGGTGTCGCCGTAGACCTGGATCCAGTGGCCGCAGAGCTGGCCCGCGCTGTCCAGGAGCGCGCCGGGGGTGTGCAGCGAGGACAGGACGGCCCGCACGCCGTCCTCCGCCAGCGCCGTGATCTCCTTGATGCCGCGGAAGAGCGGGCCGTGGAACATCCAGCGTTCCTCGTAGAGGCGTTCGGCGGTGACGATCGGGGGGCCTTCGATGGTCAGCGGCGTACGGTCCGGCGCGGACGGCGGCGGGTAGCGTTCGGCGAGCAGGACCGTCCCGTCCGCGTGGCCCTGTACGACGACCTTCACCTTGCGCGGACGGTCGCCCTCGCCCACGAGGTAAGCGGTGATGTCGGCGGTGGTCGGCGGCGCGGCCACGACCCAGCGGACGGCCCGGACGTGCTCGAACCCCACGACCACCAGGTCCGGCAGCAGCTCCCGCGCCGTCTCCGCCATGACCTCCAGCAGCGTCGCCAGCGGGACGATCGGGAACCGGTCCGACGGGTCGGGCCAGCCGGGGGGCTGCGGGAACACGCAGTGGTCGGCGAGATAGGGCATGGCGTCCAGCGAGAAGACCCGGGACGCGGACAGCTCGGCGGGCCCCGGCGACGGGACCGCGGCCCCCATGGCGGGTCCGGCGCCGAACGCCTCCACGACGGACTGCGCCCCGGCCGCCGCGTCGTTGAGCAGCGCCTCCAGCTCGGCGAGGACGGGATCGTCCGCGGGCAGCGACGGCATCTCGGGCGCCAGGCGCAGCGGCGGGACGGCGCCGCCCAGCGTGACCAGCGGCGTGCCGAGGTCGAGCCGGACGCCCCCGGCGGGCGCGGGCGGCGGCGCGGACGTCCCGTACCCCTCGGCCCACAGCGCGGCGACGACGCGGCGGAGCTGGGCCGTCCCGTCGCGTTTCGGCGCGTTGGCGGCCATGGCGAGGTGCTCGCGCCCGTCCAGCCGGTCGGCGACGAACCCGGTGAGGCCGCCCGGCCCGACCTGCACGAACGCGCGGACATGCGCCGCGCCGTACAGCTCCTCGACCAGCTCGCTGAACCGGACCGGTTCGAGCAGGTGCCGGACGGCCAGCTCGCGGACGGCGGCGGCCTCCCCCGGGTACGGCGCGGCCGTCGTCGACGACCACACCGGAACGCGCGGCTCCCGCATCGGCAGGGCCTCGGACGAGCGCCGCGCCCGCTCGCCGTACGCCTCCGCGAGCGGCGTGTGGAACCCGGGCCTGAACGGCAACTCCTGGCAGAGGACGCCTTCTGACGCGAGCCGTCCGAGGACGTCGCGCACCGCGTCCGGCGGGCCGCAGACGACCGACTGGTGCGGGCAGTTGTCGTGGCTGACGTAGACGCCGTGGCGTCCGGCGACGGCGTCGGCCGCCCGGTCCGCGCCGCAGCCGAGCGCCGCGTAGAGGACGTCGGGAACGTCCGGCGCCTCCCCGTCGAGGGAGCGGACGAACGCCTCCACCGCGCCCGGCTCGCACATCCCGGCGACGGTCATCGCCGTCCATTCACCGGCGCCGTGGCCCGCGACGACGTCCGGCTCGACGCCGAGTTCGGCGAGCGCGGCGGCGAGGAGGCGGCCGACGCTTAGCACGTCGGCGGCGTGTCCGGGCAGGTCGGTGCGTCCGGTGAGGACGGGGCGCGGGAGGTCGAAGTGCGCGGCGACGTCGTCCACGCGGGGGTCGAAGGCGGGCTCGAAACCGGGGAAGAGGAAGGCCAGCCGCCCGCCCTCGGCGAGCAGCGGGCGGGGCGCGAACCAGACGTCGCTGCGTCCGCGCCACGGCGTCCCGCGCTGCACGACCGCCCGCGCGAGGTCGAGCCTGCGCGCGGTCGGCGCGACGATGGCGAGGCGGCACGGGAGGTCGGGCGCGGCCTCCGGCACCCGCGCGAGCAGCTCCTCGTCGGGGACGGCGAGCGCGGCGGCCAGTTCCTCCGCCGTCCGGGCGGCGAGCCTGAGCACGCCCTCCTCCTCCGCCGACGAAGACGCGGGCGGGGGGACGGGCGCGCGGCGGCGCCGGGCGCGGCACGACGGCGGCTCCTCCAGGACGACGTGCGCGTTCGCGCCGCCGAACCCGAACGCGTCGACCGCGGCGCGGCGCGGACCCGGTCCGCGCTCCCACTCGGCGGCCTCCCGGACGGGCCGCAGGCGGCCGTCGGCGAGCGCCGGATGCGGGTCGTCCACGTGCAGGGTCGGCGGCAGGACGCCGTCGCGCAGCGCGTACGCGGCCTTGATCAGCCCGGCGATCCCGGCGGCGGGCATCGCGTGCCCGATCATCGACTTGACCGTGCCGAGCCCGATCGGCGGGCCGTCCGCGCCGAAGACGCGGCGCAGCGTCGCGAGCTCCGCCTCGTCGCCCGCCGGGGTCCCAGCGCCGTGCGCCTCGACGAGGCCGACCGCGCCGGGCTCGGCCGGGTCGAGGCCCGCGTCCCGCCAGGCCCGCTCGACGGCGAGGACCTGGCCGTCCACGAGCGGGCTCATGATGCTCGTCGCGCGCCCGTCGCTGGACGACCCGACCCCGACGATCACCGCGTGGATGCGGTCCCCGGCGCGTTCGGCGTCCGACAGGCGCTTGAGCAGGACGATCCCGGTGCCCTCCGCGAGGAGCGTGCCGTCCGCCGACCGGTCGAACGGGCGGATGGTCCCGGACGGGCTCAGCGCGCGGAGCTGGCTGAACACGCTCCACACCGTGACGTGGTGCGCGTGGTGGACGGCCCCCGCCAGCATCGCGTCGGCCTGCCCGCCGCGCAGCGCCCGCACGGCGTGCTCGACGGCGAGCAGCGACGACGCGCACGCCGCGTCCAGCGTGTAGGCGGGGCCGCGCAGGTCGAACCGGTTCGCGATGCGGGACGCGGCGAAGCTCGGGACGAGCCCGGTCGGCGCGTCCGGTCCGTCCGGGCCGAGCCGGGCGCGGAACGCGCGCCGGATCTCCTCCAGCCGCCGCGGGCCGAGCTCGGGCACCAGTTCCGCGAGCAGCCCCGCGACCTGGTGCGACATGCTGACCCGCTGGTCGAACCGCGCCACTCCCGGGGTGATGTAGCCGCCCCGCCCGACGACCACGCCGATCCCGGACCGGTCGGGCAGCCGCTCGTCGCCGCCCGCGTCCGCGATCGCGGCGGCCGCCGCGCGCAGCGCGAGCAACTGGTCGGGCTCCATCCCGGGGACGGCGGCGGGCGTGATCCCGAGCCGGGCCGGGTCGACGGTGGCGTGCTCGTCGACGAACCCGCCGCGCTTGCAGTAGAAGCGGTCGCTCTCCGGGGCGCGGTCGTAGGCGTCCGGGTCGTAGTAGAGCGCCGGGTCCCAGCGCCCGGCCGGGACGTCGGTGATCGCGTCCACCCCGGCGAGGACGTTGCGCCACAGCTCGGCCGCCGACCCCGCGCCGGGGAACACCGCCCCGGCGCCGACGATCGCGATCGGCTCGCGCGCCGCGTCCGCCCGGCGGGTCACCGGACGGCCCCCGTGAACACGACCTGCGTCTCGTGGCCGTGCGCGATCTCGCGGAGCAGGGCGGCGGCGCCCGCGTCCGGGTCGATCAGGCCCCCGCCGCACCGCGCCTGCACCGGCGTCGCCGGGCCGCCGCCCGCCCACGGGCCCCAGTCGGCGACGAGGACGCGGCCGCGCAGCCGCGTCCGCCAGACGTGCGCGAGCGTGTCGCAGGCGTCGTTGGCCGCCGCGTGGTCGGCCTGCCCCCGGCTGCCGTGGACGCCCGCGACGCTGCCGAGCACGACGAGGAACCCGAGGTCGGGACGGACGGCCTGGGCCAGCGCGCACGCGCCGTCCACCTTCGTCCGGAACACGCGGTCGAACGACTCGGGGCTCTTGTCGCGGACGAGGCGGTCCTCGACGACGCCCGCGCCGTGCACGACGCCGTCGAGCCGCCCGTGCCGGAGGTAGACGTCGTCGACGACGCCGCGGACGGCGTTCGGGTCGCGCGCGTCCGCCGCGTGGTAGCGGACGGACGCCGCGTGCCGCCGCAGCGCGTCCAGGTTCCGCCGCATCTCCCGCTCGACCAGGACCGTGCGGATCGTCGCCTCGATCTCGGCGGGCTGCCGGTTCCCCTCGGCGACGAGCGTGCGGCGCAGCGCGGGCTCGTCCGGGGCGGCGGGGAACGCGGGCACGCCGCGGGGCTCCGGCGTCCGGCCGATGATCTCCAGGTGGCAGCCGCTCGTGCGGGCCAGTTCGAGCGCGAGGCGCGCGGTGACGCCGCGGGCGCCGCCGGTGAGGAGGACGACGCCGTCCGGCGCCACGGGCGGGGCGGGGTCGCCGTCCAGGTCCGCCGGGACGACGCTCAGCCCGTTCCGCCGCTCGCCCTCGTGCCCGACGACGACCGGCCCGTCCGGGTTGAGCAGTTCGGCGAGGATCCGCTGCGCGATCGCGCGGGGCGTTTCCTTTGTGTCGACGTCCAGGGCCCGGACGTGCGCCTCGGGATGTTCCAGGGCGATCGTGCGGGCCAGGCCGCCGAGCCCGGCGCCGGGGGCCGGGTCGCCGATGCCGCCTCCGGCGAAGCGGCGCCCGAACGTCCCGCCCGCGCCGCTCGCGACGACGAGCCAGCGCAACCCGCCCGCCAGCGCGCGGCGGATCCCGCCGTAGGCCCGCGGCAGGACGCCCGGCTCCCCCGGCCGCAGCGCCGCCAGGTGGACGAGCCCGTCGCAGTGGTCGGCGTCCGCTTCGACGTCGTGCACGGTCCGCGCCAGCGCGCCGTGCCGTTCGAGGAGGACGGCCAGCTCAAGTGCCACGCCGCAGCCGTCGTCCACGATCTGGAAGCCGCGTCCGGTGAACGCGGTGCCCGACTCGGGCGGGCGGGGCAGCGCGTCCAGCTCGACGACGCGCGGCACCTGGCGGACCACGCCGGGCCGTGTCGTCGGCTCGGGCCCGCACGCCTGCGCCGGGACGACCGGCGCCGGAGGCGCGACGGCATCGACCATGGCCTCGGCCTCGGAGTGGGCGATCGGCGCGCTGATCACCTCGGGGACGGTGACGTAGTCGTCGCGCGGCGCCTCCACCGGCGCGGGCAGCCTCTCATCAGGCAGCGTCTCGCCGGGAAGCGTCTCGTCAGGCAGCGTCTCGCCGGGCAGTGTCTCGCCGGGCAGGACCGGACGCGGCGCGGGCACGTCGGCGGGCCCGGGCCCCGGCTCCGACACGTCGGGCGGGATCGCGCCGAGGTGCCGCAGGATGACCTCGCGCTGCGCGGCGATCATCTCGCGTCCCGCGCGCAGGTATTCAAGGACGGCGGCCTCCGACCCGCCCGCCGCGTCATCCTCCTGGACGCGCTCGGCGGGCCGGAGCGCGCCCGGTGGGTAGCCGCCGTCCGCCGTCCGGACGAGATGGCCGTTCACGACCCAGCCCGGTCTCGCGGCGGGGATGCCGGAGAGCGGGCGTGCGTCCCGTCCGGCGAACAGGGGCAGCGGGTCGACCGGCACCCCGGCGGCGGCGAGTTCGGCCAGCGCGTACAGGAACCGTGTCAGGGCGTCCTCGCCGGGCGCGTCGCAGCTCACGGCGGTGTGCGGGTGCTCCCCGAGGATCTCGCCGACCAGCCCGGTCAGGACGCGCCCCGGCCCCGCCTCGACGAAGACGCGGGCGCCCGCCGCGTACATCGCCTCGACCTGCTCCACGAACCGGACGGGCGTGGCGAGCTGCCCGGCGAGCGTCACCGCCAGCTCGGCGGGGTCGGCGTCGTAGGGCGCGGCGGTCGTGTTCGCCCAGACCGGGAACGCGGGCGAGCGCAGGTCGCGGCGGGCCAGCTCGGCGCGCAGGTCCGCCGACGCCGCGCCGACGAGCGGGCTGTGGAACGCGCACGCCGCCGGCAGCCGCTCCACCGCGACGCCCGCCCCGGACAGGACGGCGAGCGCCCCCTCCAGCCCGGCGGACGTCCCGGCGATCACGACCTGGCGGGGCGCGTCGTGACCGGCGACGACCACCTCCGACGATCCCGCCAGCAGCTCGCGGACGGCGTGCAGCGGCGCCGCGACGGCGGCCATCCCGCCTGGATCGTTCCCGGCTGCGGCGAGGATCGCCTCGGCGCGGGCGGAGCTCAGCTCGATCAGGTCCGCGTCGTCGAACACTCCGGCGGCGCAGAGCGCGACGAGCTCGCCGTAGCCGTGCCCGGCGGCGAGGTCAGGATGGACGCCGAGCGCCGTGAGCAGCCGGTGTACCGCGAGCCCCGCGATGCCGAGGGCGGGCTGCGCGGCCCGGGTGTCGGTGATCGCGGCGTGCTGCCGCCGGACGTCCTCGGGGGTGAACGCGGCGGGCGGGAACATCGCGGGCGCGGGCCGTCCGCCGTCGAGGCGGAGCAGCCGCTGGAGACGGGGGAACGCCACGAACAGTCCGGCGAGCATGTTCGGCCGCTCACTGCCCTCGCCGGGGAAGAGGAACGCGACCTGCCCCGGCTCGCCGGACGGGACGAACACGCCCGGCTCCGACCGGAACTCGGCGGCGGCGGTGAGCGCGCGGCGGAGGTCGCCCGGGCCGGTCGCGACGACGGCGGCCTGGACGGGCCCGTCCAGCGCGGCGGCCGTCCGGGCGAGGTCGCGGAGCCGGGGCGGGCCGCCGACGCCGTCGCCGCCACCGTCGAGCAGGGCCAGCAGGCGGTCGATCTCGTCCCGCGCGGCGGCACGGTCGGCCGCGCGGATCAGGAACAGCTCGGCGGGCCATTCCGTGAGCCCGGACACCGGCTCCGGCGCGCCGCCGTACCCGGACAGCACGGCGTGGAAGTTCGTCCCGCCGAACCCGGACCCGCTCACCCCCGCGTGCCGCTCACCCGGCGGGGCCGCCCACGGGCGGGCGGCGGCGCCGAACGCGAGCGGGCCGTCCGGCGTCCAGGCGGCGTTGGGCTCGGACAGGTGCAGCGTCCCCGGCAGGACCCCGGAGTGCAGCGCGTATGCGGTCTTGACCAGCCCGGCGAGCCCGGCGGCGCACCCGGCGTGCCCGATCTGCGAGGCGACCGAGCCGAGCGTGACGGCGCCCGGCGCGGCGTCCGCGAAGACGGCGTTCAGCGCGGCCAGCTCGGCGCGGTCGTCGGCTTCGGAGCCGGTGCCGTGCGCCTCGACGAGCCCGACCGACGCGGGCGAGACCCCGGCGCGCTCGTAGGCGCGGCTCAGCGCGAGCCGCCGCCCCTCAGCGGCGAGCCCGCCTCCGTCACCGGCACCGGCGACCGACCTGACCACCGCGTAGATCCGGTCGCCGTCGCGTTCGGCGTCGGCGAGGCGCTTCAGCACGACGCACGCGACGCCCTCGCCGAGCGCGACACCGTCGGCGGACGCGTCGAACGCGGCGCACCGCCCGGACGGCGACAGCGCCCCGGCCGACGCGAACAGCAGGTAGTCCCGGATGCCGGTGCGCAGGTCGGCGCCGCCGCACAGCACCATGTCGCTCGATCCGGCGGCGAGGTCCTTGCAGGCGGCGTCGAGCGCGGCGAGGGACGCGGCGCCCGCGGCGTCCACGGTGTGGCTCGCGCCGCCGAGGCCGAGCCGGTTCGCGATCCGCCCGGCGATCACGCTGGTCAGCGCGCCGGAGAGGGCGTCGTCGGTGGGGCGCGGGAGCCGAGCGTCCAACGCGGGCGGGACCTCGCCGTAGTAGGACGGCAGCGCGGCCCGTATCCCGTAGGCGTCGCCGAGGTCGCCGCCGCCGCCCGCGCCGAACACGACCGACGTCCGGGAGCGGTCGAACGGGCGGTCGGCGTATCCGGCGTCGCGCAGCGCGCGGGACGCCACCTCCAGCGCCAGCAACTGCACCGGTTCGACGCGGCCGAGCGCGTCCGGCGCGATGCCGTGGGCGAGCGCGTCGAACGGCACGTCCGGGAGGAACCCGCCCCATTTCGACGGCGTCCTCCCCTCCTCGGACGGCCCGTGGTAGATCTCCGGGTCCCAGTGGGTGACCTCGGTGACGGAGTCGACGCCGCCGACGACGTTCGCCCAGTAGGCGTCCGCGTCGGCCGCGCCGGGCAGGACGCACCCGATCCCGATGATCGCGACGTCGACCGCACGGGCCGGGGCCGCCGGGGCGGAGCGTCCCACGCCCAGTTCGGCGGCGCGGGCGGCGAGGAGCGCGGTCGCGCCGGACGTCACCTGCTCGTGCAGCGCCGCGACGGCGGTCGTCGCCGTCCGCAGCGCGGCGACCTCGCCCATCATGAACATGCCGTCGGACCGCTGCGCCGCCGCGTCCACCGGCGCGGCGCGGCGCAGCCCCTTGCTGGCGACGCGGAGGCGGGCGAGGTTCAGCTTCTCCAGGCGGCGCCGCACCTCCCGGCGCGGCGTCCCGGCCTGTTCCAGCTCGCGGCGGGTGTCGTAGAACGTGTCGACGTAGGGGGTGCGGGCGCAGCGGACGGCGTGTCCGGGGGCGAGCTCCAGCAGCGCCGTCGTGTCGCAGCCGAGCGCCGCGTCCTGGAAGCCGGGCAGGATCGCGCCCGCCGCCACCGCCTCGGACGTGAACAGGTACGCGGTGCCCATCAGCACGCGGACGTCCGCGCCCCGCTCCGCGAGCGGCCCGGCGAGCGCCGCCGCCATCGCGGCGGACCGCTCGTCGTGGATCCCGCCCGCGAACATCACCGACAGCTCGGCGGGGTCGATCCCGGACTCCGTCAGCCGCTCGACCTGCGCGTCCCACAGCGGGAGGCTCGCCCGGGACCCGACGCGGCCGCCGCACTCGCCGCCCTCGAACACGAACCGGCGGGCGCCGCCCGCGAGGTACCGGTCGAGGAGGTCTGGCGACGGGACGTGCAGGTACGTCTTGATCCCGGCCGCCTCCAGCGGTTCGGCCTCCGCCGGGCCGCCCCCGGCGATCAGCGCGTACGGCGGCGCGCTCTCCCGGACGGCGGCGAGCTGCGCGGCCCGCGCCTCCGGCGGCGCGAACCCGGGGACGCCGGCGCCCCACGGCCGTCCGCCGAGCCGCGCCGCGGTCTCGCGGAGCAGGTGGCGGACGCGGTCGCCGTCCATGAGGGCGAGCGCGAGGAACGGCAGGCCGCCGTCCTGCGCGACCGCGCCCGCGAACGCCGAACCGTCGCTGACGTGCGTCATCGGCCCCTGCACGACGACCGGGTCGGCGCCGTCGCGGCGCATGAGCGGCTCGGCGCGGACGGCGGCGCGCAGGTGCGCGTCGATCGCGTCCAGGACGGCCCGCACCACTCCCCCTGCGGTCTTGTACCGGCCGCCGAGCGCGGCGGCGAGCGGCCCGTCCTGGCCCACCGGCAGCGGCTGCGCGCCCAGCCGGGCCGGGGCGGACGGCCCGACCACCGGAGGGGTGTAGACGCGGTGGCCGTCCACGACGACGGTCTCGCCGCCGTCCATGGCCTTCAGCGCGGACACGACGTCGGCGGGCAGGTCCATCTCCCGGACGAGTGCGAGCTGCACGTCCAGGACGACCCCGGCCGCGCCGCCCGCGACCGCCGCCGCGGCCGAGTGCGTGCCGATCCCGCCCGCCGCGTACACGGGGACGTTCGGCGACGGATCCGCCAGCAGCCGCTGGAGCAGCACGAACGTGCTCAGCCCGCCGACGCGCCCGCCCGCCTCGGAGCCGCGCGCGATCAGCGCGACGTCCCCGGTGAGGCCGCGAGCTGCGGAGACGGCGGCGGCGGTCTCGTCCGGCCCGACGACCTCGACGACCAGGCGGCGGCCGCGGGCGAACCCGGCGAGGTCCACGAGGCCGTCCGGGCGCAGCAGCGGGGCGTCGACGAGGACGGTGTCCACCGCATCCGGCAGCTCGCCGGGCCGCACCCGGCACCCGGCCGGGACGCGGACCCCGAACGGGCCCGTCCACCAGCGCCGCACGTCCGCGAGCGCGGCGAGCGCGGCCGCCCGGTCGGCGCCGAGGTCGAGGACCCCGGTCCCGCCCGCCCGCGCGACCGCCACGGCGAGCCCCGGCACGGGACGGCCGAACGGGGTCACCCCGATGATCCCTGGCCGGGTCCCGGGCCGGGGGCGGTCTCCCGGCCCCTGTCCGTACTCGTCCGCCGCCAATGCACTGCCCCCCGACGTCCGCCGGCCCTCCGCGGGCCCGTGACAACGGTGCGCCAGACTACGGTCGGTGACCGTCCGGAAACCGGGACGACACACCACCGGGCCCGCCCATGGCGGCGCCGCAAAGGACTTTGAACCGTCCGTTGACCCTCAACGGGGATTCCGGTCTTCCGCCGATCGCGGGCGGGTCCGCCGACCTGACCGCTGTGGGACGCCGCTGACCAGGGTCTCGCCTCGGCCGAGAATTTCCCGCATAATGGCGGTCACAGCCCGTAGCGGCGTTGCGACGGGCGTCGGGCCAGGTGGGTGCGTGATGGCGACGCTCATTCCGGCGATCGGACGGCTCCGGCCGCCGGCGCGTCGAGGGGAGGCGTCCGGCGGCCCGGACCCCGTGCGGGCCGCCCTCGCGCCGCTGCTTGCCGCGCACCGGGCCGCCTGCCCGGGCGCGGACGAGGCGGAGCTGCTGCGCGGGTACGCGGTCGCGGAGCGGCTGCACCGCGGGCAGCTCCGCAAGTCGGGCGCCCCGTACATCACCCACCCGCTGGCCGTCGCGCTGATCCTCGCCGGGATGGGCCTCGACACCCGGACCCTCGTCGCCGCGCTGCTGCACGACACCGTCGAGGACACCCCCTACACGCTCGGGGAGCTGCGCGCCGAGTTCGGCGAGGAGATCGCGGTCCTGGTCGACGGCGTGACGAAGCTCGACGGCGAGCGGTGGGGCGACCGGGCCGAGGCCGAGACGTTCCGGAAGATCGTGCTGGCCGCGGCCGCCGACCTGCGGGTCCTGGTGATCAAGCTGGCGGACCGGCTGCACAACCTGCGCACGCTCGGCTTCCAGCCGCCGCACAAGCGGGAGCGGATCGCGAAGGCGTCGCACGAGCTGCTCGTCCCGTTCGCGGAGCGGCTCGGCATCCACGTCCTCAAGCGGGAGATGGACGACCTCGCGTTCGCCGCCCGCGACCCCGGCGCGCACGCCGCCACCGCGCGGGCCGTCCGGCGCGCCCTGCGCGGCGCCGACGGGGCGTTCGGGCCCGCGACGGCGCTGCTCGGAACGTCCCTCGCCGAGCACGGCGTGGCGGCGGAGGTGCGGGTCAGGCCGTCGCACCTGTACGCGGTGCACCAGACGTCCGGCGGCGACCTCGCCGGGCTGCGGCCCGGCGAGGCGGCGCGGCTGCTGCTGCTCGTGGACGGCGCCGAACGCGACTGCTACATCGCCCTCGGCGCCGTGCACGCCGCGCTCCACCCGGTGGCCGGGCAGGTCCGCGACTTCATCGCGACGCCGAAGGACAACCTGTACCGGTCGCTGCACACCCGCGTGATCAGCCCGGACGGCGACCCGTTCGAGGTGATCATCCGGAGCCGGGCGATGCACCCGGTCGCCGAGTACGGGATCGTCGCGCACATCCGGGACGCGCGCGGCGGCGCGGGCGCCGCGGTCACCGAGCGCCGCGACCTCGTCTGGCTGAGCCGCCTGCTCGCCTGGCAGTCGGACGCGCCGTCCGCCGAGTTCCTCGACCGGCTGCGCACCGACCTCGCCGCCGGGAACGTCGCCGCGTTCACCCCGGACGGCGACATCGTCCCGCTGCCCGCCGGGGCGACCGCGCTCGACTTCGCCTACGCGCTCGGCCCGCGGATCGGCGACCGCTGCATCGGCGCCGTCGTCAACGGACGGCTCGCGCCGATGTCGGTGCAGGTCCGCAGCGGGAACGTCATCGAGATCCTGACCGACCCGGGCGGGACGCCGTCCGAGGACTGGCTGGGCTTCGCGGTCACGGTGCCCGCCCGCGTCCACATCCAGCAGTGCCTCGCCCGGCGGCACGCCGAGGAGGCCGCGGACGCGGGCCGCCGCCGCCTCGTCCGCGCCCTGGCCCGGCGCGACGTCGACCTGCTCTCCGCCGAGGCCCGCGGCGACTCCCTCGCGGTGGCGCGCGAACTCGGCTACACCGAGATCGACGACATGTACGCGGCCCTGGACGGCGGCTCCCTCGCCCTCGACGACCTCCTGGACCGCTTCACCCGCACCTGAACAGGGCTCGCGGGCGGGGCGCGCGGGCGGGGGTGGTTACGCTGGCGCCCGAGGTGATCGCATTGGGGTTCGAGTACGGCGTCGACGGGCCGAAGGTGATCGTGGCCGGCGTGGACGGGTCCGAGACGTCGCTGCGCGCGGGCGCCTACGCGTGGGGCCTCGCGCGCCGCAACGGGGCGCGGCTGATCGCCGTGCACGTGGCGTCGGTGTCGTCGCTGTCGGCGCTCACCCCCGGCGGCGCGGCCGCGATGCGGGAGACCGCCGACGACGTCGCCGCCGACCTGCGCCGCAACCTGGAGGAGGCCGCCGGGCGCGCCGAGGTCCGGTACGAGTTCGTCACCGAGCCCGGCGACCCGTACACGGTGCTCGCCCGCGTCGCCGACGAGTCCCGCGCGGACGTCGTCGTGGTCGGCGCGTCGGCGCAGGCCGGGCACCGGCTGATCGGGTCGGTCGCCGTCCGACTGGTCCGGACGGGCCGCTGGCCGGTCACCGTCGTCCCCTAGGGGACGCGCTCAGCGGGAGCGGGGCCGGCGGCGGCGGGGCCGGGGGGCGGACTCCCAGGTGAACGGCCGGGTGCCCGCCACCACGGCGGACAGCAGCACGACCACCGCCGTCCCGCCGACGAGGTTGAGCCCGGACGTCGCGAGCGCCGCGTCGAACGGCCCGTTCATCGTCAGCGGCAGGATCGCGAGGAGCAGGACGGCGAACCCGCCGATCCACGCGAACGCCCGGACCGGACGCGCCGCCGACGCGAGCAGCAGGTGCATCAGCGCGGTCGCCTGGATCGTTCCCGCCATCGCGCACAGCGCGTAGCTCGTCGCGGCGGGCGCGGCGGAGGTGTGCCCGCCCGCGAACACCGGGACCTCCGTCCCGAACGTCGTGCGCAGCCCGACCACCGCGGCGAACCCCAGCATGCCCGCGGTCAGCGCCGCGCAGACGCCCGTCCACCAGAGCGGGCGCAGCGGCGGCCCGGCGGAGGCGGAGATCCGCTCGTGCAGCGCGGCGTAGTCCTGGTAGCGCCGGACCGGGGCCGTCTCCGGCGGGCGCCGCCGCGCCGTGGCGGGACACCGGATCGACCGCTCCCAGGGCCGTGGCGCGGTACGGCCGGCGCGCCTGCCGTGCGGGCCGCCGGAGTACCGCCCGAATGACGAATCGGGCATCTTCCCCTCCCCCGGTGCGAACGTAGGGGTGCTACCCGGCACCGTGGGGCGGAACTCCCTCAAGCTGACATTTTGCCGATGCTTGCCGGACCGGCTTGCCTGGACGAGCCCCGGTTATGCCCACTGACCTGGGAAAACGCGACGGCCCCCAGGGGAGCGGTCGCTCCCTCGGGGGCCGTGGCCTCGTCCGGTCAGACCTGTCCGGCCCGCTCCAGCGCCGCGCAGCAGGTGCCGGTGATCAGCCGGGTCACCGTGTACGGGTCGACGTTGGCGTTCGGCCGCCGGTCCTCGATGTAGCCGCGCTTCTCGACCTCGACCTGCCACGGGATCCGCACGGACGCGCCCCGGTCCGACACGCCGTAGCTGAACTCGCTCCACGCCGCCGTCTCGTGCATGCCGGTCAGCCGCCGCTCGATGTCCGCGCCGTACCCGGCCACGTGCTCGTCCGCCTTCTCCGCGAGCGCCTCGCACGCCGTGACGATCGCGTCGTAGCCCTCGCGCATGGCCCTGGTCGAGAAGTTCGTGTGCGCGCCCGCGCCGTTCCAGTCGCCCTCGACCGGCTTCGGGTCCAGGGTGGCGGAGACGTCGTGGTCCTCGGCGATGCGGTACAGCAGCCAGCGGGCGATCCACATGTGGTCGCCGACCTCGACCGGGCCCGCCGGGCCGATCTGGAACTCCCACTGGCCGGGCATGACCTCGGCGTTGATCCCGGAGATCTTCAGCCCGGCGTCGAGGCAGGCGTCCAGGTGCTGCTCGACGACGTCGCGGCCGAACACCTCGTCGGAGCCGACGCCGCAGTAGTAGAAGCCCTGCGGGGCCGGGAAACCGCGCTCGGGGAAGCCGAGCGGGCGGCCGTCCTTGAAGAACGTGTACTCCTGCTCGATCCCGTACCAGGAGTCCTGGTCGGCGTACTGCTCGGCGATCGGACGGAGCTTGGCCCTGGTGTTGGTCTCGTGGGGCGTCCCGTCGACGAGGTACACCTCGCACAGGACGAGCTTGTTGTCCCCGCCCCGGATCGGGTCGGGACACGCGAACACCGGCTTGAGGACGCAGTCGGAGCGGTCGCCCGGCGCCTGGTTCGTGCTGGACCCGTCGAAACCCCAGTCCGGCAGGTCGGCACCGTCGGCGAGGACCCTCGTCTTCGACCGCAGCCGCGCGGTCGGCTCGGTGCCGTCGATCCAGATGTACTCGGCCTTGTAGCTCAACGTCGGTCCCTTCGGGCGGTTTCGGCTGGGTCTCACGGTGCCAACCAGGCATTTCGGACCTGTTGCCCGTTTGTGAACGGCATGTAAACCGCGCTCCCCGGCCCGTGACGCACGTCACGCCCGCCGGGCCGGTTCGACAATTCTCCCCTTTCCGGAAAATCGGCAAACCTCACCGGCCAGCAAAAGACCCTCGGAATGTTTTACTTCTCGCACATCAACGGAATAGCGTTCCGGGTTCAAGATGATCTAGGAATTCCGTTGCCGCGCGGGGCCATGGACCCCGCGCGTGCGCAAAAGAATCGGGGGAAAAGGAATGAGGCGGACTATTGCGGCCGCGCTCGGAACAACGGCCGCCCTGGCGGGAATCGCCGGGATCACGCCGTCGGCCCGGGCAGCGGCGCCCCGCGCCCACGTGCACGTCGTCCCGCCGGGGCACTCGATCCAGCGGGCCGTCGACCGGGCCAGGCCGGGCGACGTCATCAAGCTCAAGGCCGGACACTACGACGGGGGCGTGATCGTCCGCAAACGCCTCACGATCCAGGGCGAGGGCAACCGGACGATCCTGCGCCCCGGCGGCACCGACCACTGCGCGAAGGCCAAGCACCCCGGAATGGGGATCTGCGTCGTCGGCCGGGCCGGTCATCCCGTCAAGGGCGTGACGATCCGGAACCTCGTCGTCCGCGATTTCGCGGACACCGGCGTATTCGGCATCTACACCGACCGCCTGTCGGTGCTGAGCGTCCTCGCCCGCAACAACGGCGAATACGGCATCGCGGAGTTCAATTCCACCCGCGGCCGCTTCCGCTGGAACTGGGCCGTCGACAACAAGGACGACGCGGGCCTCTACGTCGGCGACACCGCCAACGCGCGCGGCACCGAAGTCTCCGACAACCATTCCGTCGGCAACACGCTCGGAGTGCTCGTCCGGCACGCGCGGCACGTCCTCGTGCACGACAACTCGATCACCTACAACTGCGTCGGCGTCGCGCTCGTCGACGACGGCCAGCGCACCGGCCAGGGCAACAACCTGGTCTGGAAGAACCACGTCACGAAGAACAACCGGTCCTGCGCGGCGCACGGGCCCGTCCCCGCGCTCGGCGGAACCGGCATCCTCTTCTTCGGCGGCGACCACAACGCCGTCGAGCGGAACACGGTCACGGACAACAGGGGCAGGCTCCCCTACTCCGGAGGCATCGTCCTGTTCCGCGGCGTCCCGCCGCAGAGCCGTCCGGCCCGCGACAACCTGATCAAGAAGAACCGCCTCCACGGCAACGAGCCGTTCGACCTGGTCGACAAGAGCGGCAGCAGGACGAACCGCTTCGTCCGCAACTCCTGCCGCACGTCGAACCCGCGCGGCCTCTGCTGACCGATCCGACCGGAGCCCCCTGTTCCCGAACAGGGGGCTCCTGTCACACACCCGCCCGGCCCGGCTCAGGGTGATATTTCGCCGCGCACGCCCACGACAGGCGACGATCACCTAATGTAGGCGGCAATGCACTTAGAGTTTGATCATTCGGGGTCGTCCCTGGGCGGACGCATCCGGTTGTGGTGCCTCCTCATCTTCGTCATATGCGCCCCGTGGACGCAGGGGCCCACCGGGCGGTCCCCCGAGTCGTTCGACGGGAGCCCCGTCGTCGCGGCGCTGGAAGCGTGGCTGCTCGGCCCGCGGTGGCGGCTGTGGGCCGACGGGCCGGTGGATTGGGGCGTACTTGTTTATCAAGACCTCAAGTTCGTCCTGTTTGTCGCGTTGCTCGCCTTCTTCGCATCGCGGCTGCTGAACAAGGGCGTCCTGAATTGGCCGCGTTGCCTCGCCGCAGGCGTACTACCATCGATACTGGTCGGCTTTATTCCTGCGACTTTGACCGTGTCCTTTGCAGACTTTCCGCCCGTTCCGCAACTGTTCCTCATTTATGTGTTTCCGCTGCCGGGCCTCGTCTTCGGCCTGGCGGTCGGCGCGCTCCTCGCCCTCCTGACGCTCGGGCGGCCGGGACGACTCGCCGGCAGATCCATTGGCGCCGCGAGGGCGTCGATTCGTCCAGGAAAGAGAGGGGTCGGCATGACGACCGCACAGCAGGTGCGAGCACCGGTCGGGAGCGTTCAGGGCGACGTCACCCGGTACTTATGCGCCGGGGCCTACATCGATGAGAAGTTCGCCGATCGGGTGGTAGAGGAGGTCCTGGCCGACGAGATCAGCGCCGTGGCTCCCTCCCCCGACGTCGATCTGGAGGCGGTGGCCCGCCATTGCCTGGCCGCGCGAGAGATCCGGTACCCGCGCGACTTACGGCTGGCGGGCGCGTTCGGGGTCGTGGCCCTGTTCGCACCGCTGTGGCTGCTGTTCGTCGCGTTCCTGGTGGCCGCCGCCGGTCAGGCCGACCGCCGGCGGAGCCTCAGCACCCGCGGCCAGCGCCATCCCGACGAGCGCGCGTTCCTGCGCGTCGGGGTCCAGGCCGGAGTACTCGTGCTCGTCGCCTTCATGTTCGTCACCGGGTTCTCGAAACTGCCCGTGCACGGCATTCTGAGCTGGCTGTTCGGCACCTACATGTCCGGCATCCCCGCCATGCTCGCGTCCATTGGGGCGGCGCTGTACGCATCCATGACGATGATGCGGCACGACCTCGCCACCGACGAGCTTCTGCGCACCACCCTGAGTCGCGAGGCATTCGCTTGGCCGGCCCTGCCGCTCGTCCCGCGGGGAGACTGGATCAAGGACCGCCTCGCCGCGATCAGGCAGGCGCAGGACGGAAACGTCACCGTGTACAGCGGGTACACGCCGTTCATGGGCTATGCGAATGCCCAGTCCAACTGGAAGCTGGCCGTGCCGCTCCTGCCCGCCGAACGTCCGACCGGGGGACCACGCCCCGACGCTCCGACGCCGTTCACCGTCGCCGAACTCGTCGATCACGTACGCGAACGGCTCGGCGCGGCCGTCGAAGGCGACGGCGCCCCCGGGACGGGAGACGCGGAGGTCTCCGGGTCCCTCCTCATCGAGGACCGGGTGTTCGCCGACGGCGCGACGATCGGCGACGACGAACGGTTCATGAGCGACCAGGACCTGGCCCCGGTCATGCGGCTGTCGCCCGACGCGGTCCAGGAGATCATCCTGAATCCGACCGGGACGGTCCGCCACTACCTCGCGCTGCACCTCCCGCTCTGGGGCGGGGACGTGGTGCCGAGCGTCTTCCTGCATTTCTCGACCGTGGGCGACACGCTGCACCTGCGGTGCAGCAACCACGTGCTCGGCCCGGTCGCCGCCGACTACCACCTCGTGGACCGCCTGCGCGACCCGCTCACCCCGGAGCGGCGGCGAGAACTGCTGCTGGGGGCCCTTTCCCGCACCGGCACGGCACTC
The DNA here is from genome assembly GCF_008085905.1 of Actinomadura syzygii. Taxonomy (GTDB): domain Bacteria; phylum Actinomycetota; class Actinomycetes; order Streptosporangiales; family Streptosporangiaceae; genus Spirillospora; species Spirillospora syzygii. Next base: position 81,745 of record NZ_VSFF01000017.1, read on the forward strand.
TTCGAGGCACCGCTCAAAGCACTGCGCCACGCCCGCTTCGAGCACCGGCACGGCAAGCGGATGGAGCACGAACTGGCGGCCTTGACGCAGGACCCGATGTACGACCTCGGCGCCCGGCTCAGCATTCGGGAAATGGCGCTGAGCCCCACCTACTTCAACTATTTCCAGGTCACCGATGCCGAGCGGATCATCTCGTCGGTCCAACTCCACACCCTCGCCATCATTCGCAAGTTCCTCGACGCGCGCGGTTTCGACACCACCGACCTCCGCAGCCAACAGCAGACCATCGTCAATCAGGGCATCATCCAGCAGGGCGGCACGAGCATCGTCGGCAATCAGGCGGTCGGCACCGGCGCCAGCGCCACACAGAACGCCGCGGGTCACCCCGACATGGCCGCCGCCTCCAGCGAATAGGGATCGCACCATGCGCGACGACGAGCAGCCCGCCACCCCTTCCGTCAACCACGGCATCGTGTCCGTGGGCGGCACCCACTACGTGGCCAACCAGGCGGTCGGCCAGAATGCTCGGGCGTTCTCCAACGCGGTCACCTTCAACGCGCAGAACTCCGAGGACCGCGTCCAGGCGAGCGAACTCCTGGCCCTTATCGAGCGGTTGCTGGAGGAACACCGTGCGGCGCTGGCCGACCCGGAAGGCGCCGCCAGGGAAGTACAGCGCGTGCGAGAGGAACTCGACGAGGACGAACCACAACTCCCCTTCCTGCGGCGCGCACTGGACCGCCTGAACACCTACGCGGAGCCGATCGCTCCACTGGCCACAGCCGTAGGGCAACTCACGCAGACAGTGCAGGCAGCCATAGGAGGTTCCTAGCGGTCTTGGTCTCGCAGCCGATGATTCTGGCGGACGGACGCGGTCTATACGCATAGACCGCAACCCGTGCCCCCGGAGGAGCCCATGACCACCAAGCCGCTACCGCCCGTCGTGGACGTCGAGACCTGGCAGCGCCACCTCGACGACCTGCGCGCCCGCGAGAAGGCCGCGACCCGCGAACTCGACGCGATCGCCGCGCATCGCCGCCGGATGCCGATGGTCGAACTGCCCGACTACACCCTGGAGGGCGAGGAAGGCCCCGTACGCCTGCCCGACGTCTTCGACGGCAAGTCCCAGCTCATCGTCTACAACCACATGTGGTTCCCGGGCGAGGAATGGCAGTGCGACGGCTGCACCGGCTTCACGTCTCAGTTCGCGCGCCTGGAGTTCCTGGACGCCTACGACGCGAGATTCGTCATCGTCACCCAGGGACCGATCGACGAGGCCCTTGCGTACAAACGCCGCGTCGGAAACAAGATGACCTGGTACTCCACCGCGAACAGCCCGTTCGGCGCCGACGTGGGCGCACCCCCTGGCGGCGGCTTCGCCGTCAACGTCTTCCTACGCGACGGCGACACCGTCTACCGCACCTGGCACACCACCGGCCGGGGCACCGAACAACTGAGCCACACTTTCCCTCTGATAGACCTGCTGCCCTACGGCCGCCAGGAGGAATGGCAGGACTCCCCGGAAGGCTGGCCCCAATCCCCCACTTACAGCCGCTGGCAATCGTCCAAGGCCGTGGCCGCCAACTACGGTCCGAGCGTTTGAGGCACGTCAACCAGTGAGCGGCTTCTCCCACGTCAGCGAGTACCGACGGAGGACGTGCCGCCGATAGCGCATTCCTGGCAGCAACCGCCGCGCCGCCGCCCGCACTTCCCCATAGCTCATCTGCGGGTCGGCGACCGGCATCCCCTCAGGCCCATGCGCACGACGCAACACCTTCATGGTCCGCACGAACGGAGCGGCCGCGACCATCGCCGCCCACTCCCCCAAACTTCTCTCGCGTGCCAGGCCGACAACCACCAGCGTCCCGCCAGGACGAAGCAGCTCGCGCATCCGGGTCAATGCCGCCTCAAAGTCCATGTGATGGATCGTGGACACGGAGCAAATGAAGTCATAACCCTCGACCGGGAGATCGACGCTGAGGAAGTCGCCCTCAACAAAGGTGAGCTGCGGCTCCCCACCAGCCAATTCACGCGCACGGTTGATCATCGCCGCCGAACTGTCAAGACCAGTGACACGTTTCGCGTGCCCCATCAACTTGCGCGCGAGCAGACCGTCCCCACAACCAACGTCCAGCGCATCACTACACCCCTCCGGCACAGCACGCAGAATGCCCGGATGACGCGCAACGTTAGTGTTCCAGTACGGCTCCAAACCGGACTGCTCCATCAGGTCACTCTAAGGGACCTGGAAGTGCTCCCGTCTCAGAGTGTTCTGGGCTCGCGGCCCGACGCGGCCGTCCGGTAACCGGGTGCCCAAGCCGCTCGTCCCAGACGACCAGGCGTGCGGGGATTACCTTCATCCCGCCATAACCAGAACTGATCTTGGTCTAGCGGCCATTGGCCGCGGGGTAGTTGAGACTTGCGTAATCACGCGCATCGGCCCACCTAGATCTGGACACCAGTCATGATTCATCCCAAGCTGTCGAAATTCACGTGGCTCACGGCCTCCGTCCTAGTTCCCGCATCAGTGGCGGCCATTGCGATATCGGCGACCGCTCCTGCGGCCTCCGCATTCTCGAACCAGGCCCCCTGCCATGAGATCGTGTGTCCCGGCAAGAAGCCAGGGCCCACCGGCCCGACCGGACCTACCGGACCGACCGGCCCCGCCGGAATGGGCGGAACCGGTCCGACCGGCCCAACGGGACCCGCAGGACCAATGGGCGACATCGGAGCCACAGGGGCCACCGGACCCACGGGAGCGACGGGAGCAACCGGAGCAGCGGGGCCATCCAAGTGCGTCAGTACAGCGGCCGCCGCAGGGCAGACGAAGGCGGTCGTGGCCGTTCGCAATGGGAAGGTGTTCGGCCAAACGGTCAACGAGGCCACAACTCCGCCTACGCCTACTCCGCTGACCGACTTCACCGCAGCATTTGGCGCCGTGACAGTGGATTGCGCGTCGGTGGCAATTCAGGGCACCAGCAATGTGTTCGTCACCGTGCGCACGAACACCGATCAACTCCTTGAGGTCGGATGCACGTTGAACAACTTCCCGACCAGCTGCGGCGGGACAGTGGTCAACCTCGGGGTAATACCCATGTAGGCACGTCGGCGGAGCCTGAGTGTCACTGCCGGTCAGGAGCAGATTCTCCGGAACTTGGGGCCGGGGGGAACGTACCGGGCCCATTCGGCGCGTGTCATCGTTCGTCCCGCTGCCGCGCAGACGGCGCCGATGAGGTCATCGGGCATCGCGACATTCCATAGCCGTACCGTGCCGTCGTCGCTGCCGGTGGCCAAGGCTTTGCCGTCCGGACTGAACACCACTGAGGTGACATCTCTTATGTGGCCGCTGAGGGGCGCGCCGGTTCGGAGGTGGGTGGCCACGTCCCACAACCGAACCGTGCCGTCGTCGCTGCCGGAGGCCAGGGCTTTTCCATCCGGGCTGAACGCCACCGAGTTGACCTCTCTGGTGTGGCCGAGGAGGGGCGCGCCGGTCTGGTTGCGGGTGGCCACGTCCCATAGCCGCACCGTGTTGTCGTCGCCGCCGGAGGCCAAGGCTTTGCCGTCCGGGCTGAACGCCACCGAACGCACAGGGCCGGTTTGACCGGTGAGCGCGCCGACCTGACGGTGGGTGCTCACGTCCCACAGCCGTATCTTGCCGTCGTGGCCGCCGGTGGCAAGGACTCGACCGTCCGGACTGAAGACCACCGAGTAGACGCCTTCGGTATGGCCGGTAAGGGCGCCGGTCCGGTGGTGGGTGGCCACGTCCCACAGCCGCACCGTGCCGTCGTGGCCGCCGGAGGCCAAGGCTTTGCCGTCCGGGCTGAACGCCACCGAACGCACAGGGCCCGCGTGACCGGTGAGCGCGCCCGTCTGACGGTGAGTGCCCACGTCCCACAGGCGTACCGTGCCATCGTCCTGGCTGCCGGTGGCCAGAGCTTTGCCGTCCGGGCTGAATACCACCGAGCGCACGGGGCTGGTGTGACCGGTGAGCGCGCCAACCTGACTATGAGTGCCCATGTCCCACAGCCGCACCATGTTGTCGTCGTCGCCGGTGGCCAGGGCCCGACCGTCCGGGCTGAAGACCACCGAGTTGACGTCTCTGGTGTAGCTCGTGAGGGCACCGAGCTGGTGGTGGGTGGCCACGTCCCACAGCCGTACGGTGCTGTCGTCGCTGCCGGTGGCCAAGGCTTTGCCGTCCGGACTGAACGTCATCGAACGCACAGGGCCGGTATGACCGGTGAGCGCGCCCGTCTGGCGGTGACTGCGCACGTCCCACACTCGTACCGTGCCGTCGTGGCTGCCGGTGGCCAGGAGTCGACCATCCGGGCTGAACGCCGTCGAACGCACGGAGCTGGTGAGACCGGTGAGAGCGCCGCTTTGACGGTGAGTGTTCACGTCCCATAGCCGTACGGTGTTGTCGTTCTCGCCGCCCGTGGCGAGGAGTCGACCGTCCGGGCTGAATGCCACCGAACGCACGGGGCCGGTATTACCGGTTAGCGCGCCCGTCTGGCGGTGAGTGCGCACGTCCCACAGGCGTACCGTGTTGTCGTCCTCGCCGCCGGTCGCCAGGAGCCGACCGTCCGGGCTGAACGCCACCGAACGCACGGGGCCGGTATTACCGGTGAGAGCACCGCTTTGACGGTGAGTGCCCACGTCCCATATTCGTACCGTGCCATCGTCGCTGCCCGTGGCCAGGGCCTTGCCGTTCAGGCTGAAGACCACTGAGTTGACCTCTCGGGTGTGGCCGATGAGGGGTTTGCCGATCTGGTGGCGGGCGGCCACGTCCCATAGCCGTACCGTGCCGTCCTCGTCGCCGGTGGCCAGGACTCGACCGTCCGGACTGAACGCCACCGAGTAGACGCCTTCGGTGCGGCCGGTGAGGGTGCCGATCTGACCCTGGGTGTCCATGTCCCACAGCCGCAGCGCGCCATCCTCGTCACCGGTGGCCAGGACTCGACCGTCCGGACCGAACGCCACCGACAAAGCGCGTCTGGGTTGGCTGGTGAGAACGGCACGGTCTGGTCTGGAGAGGATGTCGATCAGTCTGGCGCGGCTTTCGGGCGTGTGCTGGATCCGCCATGCCGCCGCGGCGAGCAGGGCCGACAGGGTGCTGTCGCCGGGGAAGAGTTCGCTTTGGGCGGCGAGCTGGCGGGAGACGGCCATGTCGCGCTGGTGGTCGGCGTTGTTCTGGGCCCGGAAGGCGATCGAGGCCGCGACCAGGGCTACGGCCAGGAGCCCGGCCACAGTGGCCAGGATGATCCGTCGGTGGCGGGTCCTGCGGGTCTCGGCGGCGGCGCCGGCGGCCAGGAACTCGGCGGCGGCCGAGGGGAGCGCGGGGTAGCGGCCGGGGTCAGTGTTCCAGCGGGCGCGGACGTGCTGGACCTCGGCCAGGCGCTGGCCCCGGTACAGGTAGGCGGGGGCGCGGCCGTTGCGGTCCCATTCGTCGGTGTCCTGCACCAGCTGGGCTTGCAGGGCGTGCCCGGCCAGGTCGCCCCGCAGCCAGTCCCGCAGCCGCGGCCACGCCTCCAGCAGCACGTCATGGCTGATCTGGACGGTCCCCGTGTCGACGGTGACGAGCCGGCGCGCGGCGAAGGCGCCCAGGACCTGGTCGAGCCGGACGGACGTGTCGGGGGCGATGGCGCGGTGGAGTTCGGCGCGGGTGACGGCGCGGCGTGTCAGCCGTCCCGGCGGCGACACCACGGCCAGGTGCACGAACACCCGGCGGGCCGTCTGCCGTGCGGGATCGCCGAGACCGGCGTAGGCGTCCTCGGCGCTGGTGGCGACGGCGTGGGTGACGTCGCCCGTCCGGGCATAGCCGCGCAACGTCAACCGGTCGCCCTCACGGTGTTCCCACACCGTCAGCATCGTCTGGGACACCAGCGGCAACGCCCCCGGGCCCAGGCCGCCCGCAGGCGAGCCCAGACCAGCCACGATGGTGTCGGTCAGCCCCGCCTCCAGCTCCAGTCCCGCGGCGGCGGCGGGCCCGGCGATCGTCAGCCGCAGGTCCTGCTCACGCATCGGCCCCAGGACGAACTGGCCGTTCTGCAGCGCGTCGGCGAGCACCGGATGCGCGGCGCACCGGTCGACGAAATCACCCCGGACGGCGATCACCACCAGCGCCGCGGGAGCATCGGCGGCCCCGCACGGTCGGGTCGCGACGGCGTCCAAGGCCGCCACGAACGCCGCGACTTCTTCGGCGTCCGCACCGCCATCCGCCGATTCACCGTCCCCCTCACCGGCGGTGCCGACGGTGAACAGTTCCTCGAACTGGTCCACGACGAGGACCAGCCGGCACGCCTTCGCGACCTCCGCGGGCAGGCCCCGGCGGCGCGCGTCGCCTTCGACGGCCTGCCGGACCAGGAGATGCGCCCGCTCGGGGGCGTCGGCCAGGCTCGCGTGCACCGTGGCCGCGTCCAACCCCGCCATCGGCGCCAGCACCGACGCCAGCCGCTCCAGCGGCCGCCCAGACGGCGCCTCGATCACATGCCGCGGCCACTCGCGCGCCGGCTCGTGCAGCTCACCGCGGCCGATCGCCGGCAAGAGCCCCGCACGCAACAACGACGACTTCCCCGCCCCCGACGCGCCGGTCACCACCACGAGCCCCGGCGCAGCCAGCCGCTGAGACACCACGCTCACCAACTGCGCGGTGACCCGCTCCCGCCCGTAGAACACCTCACGATCAGCCTCGCCGAACGGCGCCAACCCCCGGTACGGGCACCCCTCCCACCTCGGCACCGGCCCCTCGCCCCGGGCGGCCTGAGCGCGACCGGAACGGGTTCGCTCCTCGATCGTGTCCACTTGCTCCAACAGGATCCGGGTCAGGGTCGCCTGCCGCTGCAGCAGCCCCACCGCAACCCGCATCTGGCCGCCCTGCTCGTCCACACCATCGCGCAGCAGCCGCAACTGGGACCGCACATCGGCCAGCACGAACCCGAACTCGCCGAACTCCCGCCCCACCTCGGCCAGCCCGACCGTCAGCGCCTCCAGCAACTCCCCGTCCCCGAACCGCGCCGCCTCCTCCAGCGCGACCCCCACCAGGCCGACCTTCTCCAGCACCTCGGCGATCTCGGTGCGCAACTCCTCCGCACGCCGCCCGCCCGCCTCCAGCAACCGCTGGATCTCCGAGGCGAGCGCGGCCTCCACCTCCTCCAGGCGGGCCCCACCACCGTCCTCGCCGCCGGCGTGCTCCCCCAAGCGCCCGACCCTGGACGTCACCACATCGCTCAGCACGTTCCCGCCGACCGAGGTGATCGCACCCGTCGCCGCGGCCAGCAGCGCCGTACCCCCGACCCCCGTCGTCACCAGGGGGGCGAACGCACCCCCGCACAACACCCCGACCAACACCGGCGGCGACCAGCCACGCACCCGTCCCCCGGCGGTACCCGCCAGCCGGGCCACCCGGTCCCGCACACCCGCGCGCATCAACTCCGGCCCGCGCCCCCGCGGATCGCTGTCCATGCCCCCAATACCACCGTTCGGCCGCCGCCCCCGCACCCGTTCCACCCCAACGCGACACTTCTATAACCCGCGTGCGCCTCCAAGAGGGCGTAGTCACTCGGCCGACCACTCACAAGATCAAAGGCCATGATCCGCTCTTGCGGATCATGGCCTTGACGTGGGTGGGCGCGGACGGTTTCGAACCGCCGACTCCTCGCTTGTAAGTATGCGCGATCACCCAAAAAGCGGCTCTGACCAGCACCCGATCACCATCCGAGACGCGCCCTCGTCCACCGGCGGCCCAACCTAATGGCACACGAATGGCACGCCCTCAAACCATGATCACCGAGGTCGATCCCGCTCCCGACCTGGTGAGAACCGCATACCTCGCGCTCCCCACTGGCACGCGAATGGCACAACATCTCGCCCGCCCCTCAGCCACGGCCGTAGGGCCACGTGGTGCCCGGTCCCCGTGGTCTCCATACTCCAAGTACTAAGCCCATCCGGCGGTCATCCGGAACATACGTGCCAGTGCCGAACCGCACGCCTGGCAGCTCCGTGAGCCTCATGGATGGCCGCCCTTCCAGTCCAGCCGACCACTGGAAACCAGCCAATGGGTGTCATGTGTCGTAGGCCGCGACCATGGCGGCGGCGCGTCCCCGTGGCGACCGGTCGGGGCGAGACTGGCGGACGCTTCGCGATGCGCGGCCCGGCGCGGCCGCCCGGTGACCGGCGCCCACGCCGCACGCTCCGGGCGGCCAGGCGCGGGGCCGCGCCAGCGGCCCAAGCGCCGCCGCCCCTTGATCCAAAACAGCCAGATTCGGCAGAGCATCTGGTCCGTAGCAAGATCAGGGTTGTCCAGCAGTGTCCCCACGAGTCCGCTGACCGGCCCCGCGCCCTTCCGCGCGTTCACACCCGTTAAAGATTCTTCCAGTCTGCTGTTAGCACCACAGTTAGCATGCACGCCCCTCCCGGAGGGTGCGCCCGCGCGAGCGGCAAGACCGGGGTGAGAGACAGATTTGCGCGGGCATGCCCTCCGGCCGCAGGGGCCTGGGGCCCACGCGGCCCTCTTTGCGCTCGTCCACTAGCCACGTGGGACGCGTCTCCGGTGCGTTGTGACACGTTCGGACCCCGGGTCGGAAGACCCTGACGCCTGCACCCTCCCGCCAGTGTGGACGCTGGTTGATTGGCGGACTAGTCTCACGATTGATATTTCAATTCCTGATTCCAGCCTCTGCAATTCCCTTTGGAGCAACGAGGGTGGGGATTTGGGCTTTTGGGGTCACCCCAGGCCAGTAAGGGCGATTTAATTGTGGTCAGCAGTCTAGCTATACCGACCAAAATACCTCGCAATATTCATGCGAGGGGTATGTGCAGGTCATTGGAGGCCAAAAAAGAGTAAAGTGAAGGATGATTGATGTCTTCAATGACGCCCTCGCGCACCAATATCTCACTCAATCGGGGAATTGTCCATTGTCGAGCACGTGATCGGTAGACTGACGGTTTTTCTTGGGCCACGAAAATAATCTCCTCGGCGATGTCGTCATCCACTATCACGGGTGTGACCCCGTTGTACTCCGGCTTGACAGCGTCGCGGCCACTGCGGTTGAAGTCGTGGATGACCGCTTCGACGAGTTCGGTGCTTAGTACAAGGAACCCGGCTATACTTTCGGGATCCGATCCTTCGATGCGTGAATCTAGGATATGTGCGCGCTGTCGCGAGATGACTGAGCGGGCTCGGTAGGCCCGGTCCCGGATCCAGGCGATCTCGTTCTGTGGCACATCTGCCAATGTAGGCGTGTTTCCACGTTCCCCATGCCTGGACGGCCGCGGCGGTACTCGCCTTACGATTTCATGTCCGAGCGCAAACGTGTGGGTTATCCAGCGTTGCCAGCGCTGGCTCCACTCCAAGGTATGAATTCCGCGATGAACGCCGCCGCTTCCTTCGAGAATGTAAACCAAGTTCAAAAAGGCTGACTCTGGTATGTCGCCGGTGATTTTAATTTTGATTTGCGTTTGATTATCTTCCAGCATAATGCCGGGCTGTGATTGGCGTCCAGCTCCATCCCCAGCCGCCAGGAAGAACATTTTCTTGAACGTTGCCCAAGCGTCCTCACCTGCCTTAGTCATGAAAGCGTTGAAGAACGGCATTGCCGCCACGGAGATGGTTAGAAGGATGTAGACGGGCCCGCCTTCATTACCTTCATCCTCTGCTTGAGCATCAATGCCATACTCGCCGAGTCCTGCGCTGATACCCGTGAGGATCTTGTCGGGGACGCGCCGGTGGAAGAGCACCAGAGCGTTGATCTCCTGCATGCTTCACCTTCACCTGTTGAGAACCTAGGTGGTGTGCACCACCGGCCGTGTCCCATTGTGACGTAAAGGGGCATGCTGAGGTTCCGCCACGACCTAATCCGGCATGGATGGGGTTGCGTCTAGCTGAGAGCCCATCATCCCGGGGGAGGATCCCTCCGGTGGACGTCTTGACCCCAATGGCTACGGTTCAGATCAGGAATTCTGGGCGGCGCTGATTAGCGGGCTCGGCGGGACCGGCTCGAAGAGGCCGCATGCCCGCCGAGCCCACTGGCGGATGTGTAGCAGGCGCCCTTGAAGGCGTGAGGATCTTGCTCATCTAGCTGGGGTGCGGTGTTTGGCTGGCTGGGTCGGTGTTGGGGGGGCCCAGCCGTAAGGTGGGCAGCGTGATTCGGGCTGTTGTGTTTGATGTGGGTGAGTGTCTGGTTAATGAGACTCGGGAGTATGGGACGTGGGCTGACTGGTTGGGGGTTCCTCGGCATACGTTTTCGGCGATGTTCGGGGCGGTGATCGCTCGGGGGTTGGACTACCGGGAGACGTTCCAGGTGTTCGCGCCGGGGTTTGACCTGTCGGGGCAGCGTGAGGAGCGGGTGAGGGCTGGGCGGCCTGAGACGTTCGGGGAAGAGGACTTGTACCCGGATGCGCGTCCGGCGCTGGCCAAGCTTCGGGGGGATGGGCTGTGGGTGGGGATCGCGGGGAATCAGACGGTGCGGGCCGGTGGCATCCTGCGGTCGTTGGAGTTGCCGTGCGACATGGTCGCCACGTCGGATGACTGGGGTGTGTCCAAGCCTGATCCGGGGTTCTTCCGGTGTGTGGTGGAGGCCGCGCCGTGTGATGCCGGGGAGGTGCTGTACGTGGGTGACCGGTTGGACAACGACATCATGCCCGCGGCTGAGGTGGGGTTGCGGACGGCGCTGATCCGGCGGGGGCCGTGGGGGATCATCCAACAGGACGACCCGGAAGCCGACCGCGTTCCGACGATGCGGATTGATTCGCTGGCCGAACTTCCGGGCTGTATCGCTGACTTCAATGCTGGGGGCCGCTGAGCGACAATCGTCGACCGACAGTCGATTGAGAAATTAGTTTCGTTATTTGACTTACCCGATATGCTGGGCATTTACGTGTTGAAGTAGAATGGCGGTCTCGGTCAGATTTTCCAAAACGGTGTCCGCTTCAGCGTCCCTCAATTCCTTGACGCTCGTTCGCCCTGAAGCTATGGCAATTATCTTCGCGCCGCCTTTACGGGCAGCTTCTACATCGCTCACTGTGTCGCCGATGACGTAAGTGGTTTCGCGCACGTAGGTTTGGCCGGTACGTGCGGCAGCACGAGCCTGGGCGATCGCGACGAGCCTGGGACGGACCGAGTCGTCAGTGCCGTAGGCGCCTATGTCCAGGTCTAGCCACTTGGTGAGATTGAAGGTTTCCAGCTTGGCGATGGCTGAGGGCTTGGGGTTGCCAGTCAGGGCGGTTTGAGTGATGGTCGGCAGTTCGGCGAAGGCTTGCAGGGCTTCGCGGGCTCCGGGGAGGGCTCGGCCTCGTCTGCGCATCTCGTCGGCTCGGGCGCGGTAGCCGGCGGCCTGTGCCTCGACGAATTTGGGGAAGTAGTCGCCTGGGTCCTCGATGCCGTAGAGGTCGAGGGTTTCGCGGAAGATGACTTGTTCGGTGCGGCCGGTGACGTCGGCTAGGCGGTCGATGTGGTGGCCCGTGACCTGCTCGAATGCGTCCTTGAAGACTTCGCCCCCTACGCCGCCGGTCTCTAGGAGCGTGTGGTCGATGTCCCACAGGATGAGCTTGTGCACGCTGTCACGTCCTTCACGGGCTGCGGTTCCGGTGCCTGGCTGCCTACCCTGGTTCTGCCCAGTCTTCCCGCCCTACGGGAGTGAACGTGTCTGAGTCGGAAGAGATCGGCATCGGCGAGCGTCTGCGGTTCTACCGACAAGGACGCAACAAGACACAGGCCGTGATCGCTGGGCTGGCTGGTGTGAGCGAGGATTACGTCTCGCAGATTGAGCGGGGTGCGAAGACTCCCACTATCGGGCTGTTGCACAAGTTCGCTCGGATTCTGGGTGTTCAGGTGTCTGTTCTGTTGGGGGAACCGCAGTTTGAGCAGAACGGCACTATTCATCCAGTGGCGTCGGAGTTGCATCGACGGATGATGTCGTTCGGTGGCTCGGAAAGTGGTGAGGACGTCGACCTTGCCGGGTTGCGGCACAGGGTTGACGCGGCCTGGGAGATTTGGCAGACGTCGCCTAAGCGGTACACGGAGGGGGCCGCGATCTTCCCGGCCCTGCTGTCAGACGTCCAGGCAGCGGCTCGGTCGTTTCGGGCGTTCGGTGAGGCTGAGCAGCGGCGGGAAGCGGCTCGGCTGTCGTCGGACATGTACTTCCTGCTGCGGACATTCGCAAAGCGGATCGGGCGGGCGGATCTGTCGTTGGTGGCTGCTGATCGGGCTATTGCGGCGGCGTATGAGACAGATGATCCGCTGCGGATTGCGGGAGCGCACTGGAATCTCGGGCACATCCTGATCGCGCAGAATGAGGCGGAAGCGGCCGAGGATACGGCCGTGCATGCGATTGAGGAACTCAAGCCGCGCTTGGGTGACGGGCCGGACTGGGTTGCGATGACGGGAGCGTTGTGGCTCGTGGCATCGGTTACCGCGGTGCGTCAGGGGGATGCCTGGGCGGCTCGGGATCGGATACGGAAACATGCCCTGCCAGCGGCTGAGGCTTCCGGTGAAGGCAATGTGCTGTGGACGGTGTTCGGGCCGACGAACGTCCATCTGCATGCGATGAGCATCGAGATGGAGGCGGGCGAGTCAGCGGAGGGGCTGAGCATCGCCGATCGCATCGACGTGACCTCATCGCCGTCGCTGGAGCGGCAGACCACGTTCTATCTGGAGCTGGCGCGGCTGCACGAGCAGCGCCGGGACGATGCGGCGGTGTTGCTGCACCTGATGAACGCTGAGGCCAGCGGTCCGGAGGATCTGCGGTACAACGTGCTGGCGCGTGATCTGGTGCGCGGGCTGCTCAAACGGGCTCGTCCGAGCATGGCTCCCCAGGCGCGGGCGTTGGCGCGCCGCATCGGCTTGGTTGCCGCGTAGGACCCGGACTGGGAGTCAACCCGAACTGAGAGTTCGGGTTGTTTGCTTGATCCGCTCTTAACGTCGTGGCGCGACGTTCCGAGAGCGGTCAAGGAGTCCCACCTTGCAGAACACCTCAGCGAACCCCCCAGCCGTTGCGACCTGCGATGCATGCCTTGGCCGTGGGTGGTCCTGGGTGTCGTCCCGGGTGGACCTGTTGGTGATGCGGCGTGGTCCTGGTCGTGGTCCGGAGCGGCGGCGGGAGCGGTGCGCCGAGTGTCAAGGGATCGATCCGGCTGCTGTCGCGTGACAGGACTGCGGGTCCGGCGGCGTGGAGTGGGGGGGGACCGGGTTTGGTTGCTCGCCCCCAGAAGCGACCGGACACAACCGGTTGAGACTTCGTGTCGCCGGGCCCGCTTCTAACCAGGGCTAAGGCGCGGACGTGCGAATGCTGCCGTCTCGCGCCGCTGGGAGGCTGACGGCAGATGATCTTTCTGGCCGTTGAGTGGGCGAGTGCCAAGCGGGCCCGTGATCACGTTGGTCAGATCGCGGCCGGGTGGCCGGTCGATCTGGATGACGTTCGGGTTGTGGCGTCGGAGTTGGCGACCAATGCGATCCGGCATGCCAAGACCGAGGTGATCGGGGTACGCGCCTATTCGGTGGGCGGCGTGTACACGGTGGAGGTGTGGGACGCCGACGCCGCGAACCTGCCCGTCCTGAACGAACAGACCGCCGTTGGCGACGGGGGCCGGGGTATCGCGGTCATCGCGGAGTTGGCCGCACACGTCGGGGTGTGGTGTGGGCCGGAGGGCGGGAAGGTCGTCTACGCCGAATGGACCGCCTCATGAACTCCGATGCCATGACGGTCGACACCTGGTATCAGCTCGCCGTGTTGCGCACATACGGCCCCTGGCTCTCGGCGAAGCTCCCTGTCCCGGATGAGGAACGTAAGCAGGCGACCGACCGCGTCCAGCACGCCCGGTTGGTTCTGTCCATGCGTGACGAGCAATTCCCCCAACTTCCCCCGCCGCCGGTGGTGGCGTTCAACCAGAGGAAAACCCCCTGATGGTCAATGTGCGAGTCGACGGCTGGGATTTCGGTCCCGGCCAGCTTCTTTCCCCCGGTGAGGTGGCCGACATGTTTCGGGTCGGTCCGGCGACCGTGGCGCGCTGGGCCGATGAGGGGCGGCTCTCCTGCGTCCGGACCCTGGGCGGAGTGCGGCGGTTCAGCCGTGAGCAGATCGAGCACTTCATGAACAACCCCGACAGCCTGGCCCCGACCGCCCCGCATGAGGAGGCCGGTGGTCTTGACGGGGAGACGTCGTGATCATCGACGGTTGGGATTTCGGTTCCGGGCAGTTGATGCGTCCGCACGAGGTGGCCGAGGTGTTTCGTGTGCACGTCCGGACGGTGTCGCGGTGGGCGTTGGTCGGGAACCTGTCGTGCATTCGCACGCCGGGCGATGAGCGCCGGTTCTCTCGTGAGCAGGTCGAGTACGTCAAGAACGGCGGCGCGTGGGGCCCGCGAAACGGCCGCACCGTGGACCGGGGCGGGGAAGGGACGGCGTGATGGGCAGTGAGATGCAGGACCAGCTTGATCTGCTGGCGGCGTGGTCCGATGGCGTGAACAAATTGGCCGGTGGCGGTGGGGTGGAGCGGCTTGGGTTGCTGGAGGTGGCGATGGCGCTGGAGTCGCTGGCCCAGGTGATCGAAGACGTCGCGGACGTGACCAAGTTTCTTAAGGCCAGGGCTTCGGACGTCCAGCGGCAGGCCGAGCAGGAAGCCTCGCTGAACCAGCCGGAATGGGTTGCCGAGTTGGATGCTGCGCTCCTGGACGTGAGCGTGGGGCATGAGGTGTTGTTGGCGGCGTTCCATCTGGTCTCGCGTGGTTGTCTCGGCGTCCTGCAAGTGGCCCGCGGCTAGGCGTAAGGGTGTAGAACTGCCTGGTCGTGGACCGGGGTGGGCGTGACATTGCCGGGGACGTCTGGTTTGCTTGTGTAACTCGTGTTGTCGAGCTGTTAGCAGGTCCTCATGTCGGAAGACGCCATGTACGCCCCGAAGTACGTCCGGATCATCGAGACGTTGCGGCGCCGCATCGAGGACGGAACCTACCCCGTCGGCTCACAAATCCCCTCGGAAACCGCGCTCGGACGGGAGTTCGGGGCCGCGCGCCCGACCGTGGTCCGCGCGTTGAACGAAATGCAGTTGCTCGGCGAACTCCAGCGCGAGCACGGACGCGGCACGTTCGTCAAAGCTCGCCCGTCCTCGCGGGCCTCCGACAGCAACCGGCCCGGATTGGCCGTGCTGGATCGTCAGGAGACCGGGGCATCGGTGCGGGTGCTGGAGACCGGGCGTCGCCCCGCCCCCAATCAGGTGGCGTTGCTGTTGGGGCTGGCTGAGGCCGCGCCTGTGCACTTGCGGCGCTATGTCGGGTTGTATGACTCGATCGCCAGTGAGCTGGTGTCGTTGTGGGCGCCGCTGGATGTCGCGCGCTCGGCCGGGCTGGACCAGGAGGGGCCGTTGACGGTGCCGGTCCGCGAACTGCTGGCCGCTGCGGGCAAGGAACGGCTGACCCGCGTGCACGAGCGGCTGCGGGCTCGTCGTGCGACCGAGGAGGAGCGCGCGGCGCTGGAGTTGGGCGAGGGTGAGCCGGTGTTGGCGGTGCTGGGCTCGGTGGAGGACTCGGCCGGGCGGACCGTCCTGGTCGTGGAGGTCGCGCTTCCGGGCTCGCTGCACGTCCTGGAAGACAGCTACAACTTGTGACGCAGATCACTCGATAAGTCGACTTGCACCCCTGGTAGTTCGTTCCGAGCGAGGTACATTGCTTGTACGGCAACTCGATAAGACGAGTTGTCGCTCACAAGAGCAGGCAACAAGGGGTGATTCTTGATGGCAGTGCAGGGTCCGTTCAAGGTCGCGTTCGGGGATGTGTTCCCGTTCGGGGCGTTCATCAAGGGCGGCGTCGAACCGGTCCGCGACTTCGACCGCTCGACGCGGGAGAACTTCGTCCAGGCCCGCGACAAGGAGTCAGGCGAACTGGTGTGGGCGGTGGAGGTGCTGGACGCCGACCCGGCGGCCAAGGGCACGTTCAAGGTCAAGCTGACCGCGCCCGTCCAGCCGGTCATGCCGGAGGCTCCGGTGGGGTTTCCGTTCGTGCCGGTGGAGTTCGACGGGCTGAGCGTGACGCCGTACGTCAACAGTCAGAACAACCGGCTGGCTTACTCGCTGAAAGCGGCGGCGATGCGCCCGGCCAACCACAAGCCGCAGGGTCGCCCGGCGGGCAAGGACACGGCGGCCAAGGACGCGGCCTGACCTGAGAAAGGTGGGGCGGCTGGAGCTGGTACCTCCGGCCGCCCCGATCTCTCCCCTGAACAGCACAAAGAAGAGGTGATCCATCATGGCATGGGAGTTCCGCAAACTCGGCCCCGGTGACAACGTCGCGGTCGAAGCCCAACGTGACCCGTTCGCGGCACCCAAGTGGGCGCCGCCGGTGTGGCACATGCCCGAAGGGCTCGTGCTCATCGTCAACCTCGTCCGCGCCCTCCTACGGACAATCGTCTTCCTCGTCCGCAACATCGTCCCCCTCTCGGTCCTGTCCGGGCTGGCCTGGCTGGGCTACCGGTTCGGGTGGCTCGTCCCCGTCCTAGTCCTGGCCCTCGTCCTCGTCGGCCTGTCCGTGTGGGTGGTGGTGGACCGTCCGGCCGTAGTCCGGTGGGTGGTCCGTCCGGCCCGGTCCTGGTGGCGGCTGGTGTCCGTCTACCGGCGCGACTGGCAACCCGTGCTCGTCACCGCCGGGCTGACCAAGACCCACAAGGGCCGCGAATACCTGCCCTCCCTCGTCCGCGTCCGGTCTGGCCCGACGTCTGATCGGGTGCTGGTCCGGATGCTCAAGGGGCAGGCTCCCGATGCCTGGGAGCGGGTCGCGGTCAACCTCGCGCACGGCTTCGGCGCAACCCTCGTCCGCGTCCGCGCCGGGGACCGTCCCGGCCGCATCTGGCTGGAATTCGTCCGCCGCGATGCCCTCGCCGAACCGATTCCCGCCCTGCCCATCCTCGCCCCGTCCGACATCGACCTGTCCGGCCTGGAGATCGGACGCCAGGAGGACGGTTCGCCGTGGCGGCTGCGGCTGCTGGGAACACACGTCCTCATCGCGGGCGCGACCGGGGCCGGGAAGGGCTCGGTCATCTGGTCCACGATCCGCGCGGTACTGCCGCTCATGCTCGGCGGGCTCGTGGAGGTCTGGGCGGTCGACCCCAAGCGCATGGAACTCAGCTTCGGGCGGGCGCTGTTCGAGCGGTACGGACGCTACAGAGACGACCCCAAGGGCGGCATGGTCGAGCTTCTCGAAGCCGCGGCCCAGGACATGAACGCCCGTGCGGAACGGTTCGCGGGCATGACCCGATCCTTCACGCCCTCGCACGAGTTCCCGTTCCGGGTGGTCGTGGTGGATGAGCTGGCGTTCCTGACCGCCTACTGCCCCGAACGCGACCTCAGAAAGCGCGCCGAATCCGCGTTGGCCGTGCTCACCTCGCAAGGCCGCTCGGTCGGGTACTGCGTGATCGGCGCTCAGCAGGACGCGCGCAAAGAGGTCAACAACCTGCGCAACCTGTTCCCCGACCGCATCGCCCTGCGCCTGGACGAAGACGAACAGGTCGACATGGTCCTCGGCGACGGGGCGCGAGACCGGGGCGCGCTGGCCGATCAGATCTCCTCCGTCCCCGACATCGGTGCGGGGGTCGGGTTCGTCCGGCTGGAGACCACCCCCGACCCGGTCAGGGTGCGCGCCGCCTACGTCTCCGATCACGACATTCGCGCCATGGTCGCGCTCGCCCTGCCCGACGTCGACGCGGAGGGGGCCGCGTGAGGCAACCCACCCTCGACGAACCCCAGACCGACACGGATGGTTCCGAATCCGGGGCGGTGGTCAAGACGCTGCCTCCGCTGGCGCGGGGCGTGCTAGAAGCGGTCGCGGTCGAGCAGGGCGTGTGCATCCGACCCGTCCCCATGCGGCGGGTCGACCTGACCACCGGAACCGGCGAAATCGTCTACGTGCCGTGCGGTCACACGCTGGCCTCGGTGTGTCCCTCGTGCGCCGAACGCAAGCGCAAACTCCGCGCCGTCCAGTGCGCCCAGGGCTGGCACCTCACCCAGGAACCGATCATCACTCGCGCTGATCCGGACGCCGAGCAACGCGCGTGGATGGAACTGCGGGCGCACGCGGCGGCGGCCCGTGATCGTGCTGGCGAAGTCGGGACGGCGGACGGGGAGGGAGCGGAGTTCTGGGACGCCGTTGTCCGCGACCTCGATCACGAGATCGAACGCTCTGGCGTGCGCGGCGGGCTCAAAACCGGTGATGAGGACAGGGGCCGGCGGACCCGGTCGACCCGGCGAAGGCAAGATGCGCCGGACCTTCCGCGCCGTCCGGTCGACTCCCGCACCGTTGGCAAGGTGTTCCGCGGCCGTGACGGCCAGACGTTCCGGCCCTCGCTGTTCCTGACCCTGACCTTGGATTCCTACGGGCGGGTGCGCTCGGACGGAACACCGGTCGACCCGGCGATCTACGACTACACGCGGGCCGCACGGGACGCCCTGCACTTCTCCAAGCTCGTGGACCGGTTCGTCCAGAACCTCCGCCGGTTCGTCGGCTACGACGTCCAATACTTCGCCACCGTCGAACCCCAACGCCGCCTCGCACCCCACCTACACATGGCCATCCGCGGCACCATCTCCCGCGCCGAACTACGCCAAGTCGTGGCGGCGACCTACCACCAAGTGTGGTGGCCCTCGACCGACCGGGTCCTCTACTCCGGGGATCGGCTGCCGGTCTGGGACGACGCGGCCGGGCCTGAGGGCGGCTACCTCGACCCGGCGACCGGCGAGGTTCTGCCCACCTGGGATGAAGCACTGGATGCCCTCGGCGCGGACGAGGACGCCGAACCCTTGCACGTGGCCCGGTTCGGGCGGCAGATCGACGCCCAAGGCGTCCTGACCGACTCCCCACAATCCCGCAAGCTGATCGGCTACCTCACCAAATACCTGGTCAAAGGCGTCGCCGAATGCCACCAGGCGCAAACCGACGCACAACGCGAACACGTCGACCGCATGGCCGAAGCCCTCCGCTACAAACCCTGCTCGCCCACGTGCGCGAACTGGCTGCGCTACGGCGTGCAGCCCAAGAACCCGCGCAAAGGCATGGCCCCGGGATTCTGCAAGGGCAAAGCCCACCGACACGAACACCTCGGCTACGGCGGCCGCCGCGTCCTGGTCTCCCGCAAGTGGTCCGGTAAGACGCTGGCCGATCACAAGGCAGACCGGAAGGCGTGGGTCTTGGCCCGGCTGGCTGAGGCAGGAATCCCCGTCGCCAATCCCGCCGACCCGAAAGCCGTGCATATCTGGGAGCGCGCTGGGCCGGGTGACCCGGACGTGAAACCGACCGCGCAACGACTCCTACTCCTCATCAACGAACGCATCCAACGGCGCCGCCAGCTCGACGCCGCGACCCACAACCCCACCCCGGAACTTTCGGCAACTGAGATCAGGGAGGCAGCCTGATGGCGAACAAGAAGGGCAAGCGTCGGTTCGGCAGTGTCCGTCAACTGCCTTCCGGGCGCTTTCAGATCAGGTATCCGGGACCGGACGGCAAAATGCGCTCCGGCGGGACGACCTACGCCACCGAGCGTGAGGCGGAGAAACAGCTTTCGCTGATCGAGGCGAAGTTACTTACGGGCGACTGGACGGACCCGAAGCGGGCCAAGGTCAAGCTGTCGGAGTACGCGGCCAAATGGATCACGGAGCGGCCAGACCTGCGCGTGCGAACAATCGAGATCTACCGGGGTCTGCTCCGGCGTCACCTCGTGCCGTATCTCGGCAATGTGCCCATCGGCAAGATCGACACGGCGGCCGTACGAGAGTGGCGGGCCGAACTGGTTAGTGTGGGCGTCGGCGCGTCCGAGGTAGCAAAGGCGTACCGCCTGCTGCGGGCCGTCCTCATGACGGCGACGGACGACCTGATCATCCCGCGCAACCCATGCCGGATCAAAGGCGCGGGGGAAGAGAAGCCGGACGAGCGGCCGGTCCTCACGGTCGCCCAGGTGTTCAAGCTGGCGAAGATGATGCCGGAGCATCTGCGCGCGCTCGTCCTCCTCGCGACGTTCGCGAGCCTCCGGTGGGGTGAGGTCGTCGCGCTGCGCCGGAAGGACATCGACCTCAACGCGCGCACGGTCACCGTCCGGCAGGCACAAGTAGAGCTGGACACGGGTGAACTGATCATCGGGCCGCCCAAGTCGCGGGCGGGCCTGCGCACGGTGGCACTCCCCCAGGCGATCATCCCCGAACTCAAGCGCCATCTCGGCAACTTCACCGGCCCCGAACCCGAAGCGCTGGTCTTCACGGGCAAGCGCGGCGGTGTCCTGCGGCGGGCCAACTTCCGGCGCGCAACCAAGTGGGGCGAGACGGTGACCGCGCTCGGCGTGCCGGACCTCCACTTTCACGACCTCCGGCATACCGGCAACACGTTCGCCGCGGAGTCCGGCGCGTCGCTCCGCGACCTCATGGAACGGATGGGCCATGACAGCGTCCGGGCGGCGATGATCTACCAGCACCGGACGGCGGGCGGTAACCGGGCGATCGCCCAAGCGATGGACGACATGATCAACGACGACCCGGACGACGAAGACGGGTCGGCGGGAGGGCTCGCGCTCGTCGGCTAATGGCACGCTAATGGCACGATGACCCCGTTTCCATGATCGGAAACGGGGTCTTTGCGCAGGTGGGCGCGGACGGTTTCGAACCGCCGACTCCTCGCTTGTAAGGCGAGTGCTCTACCCCTGAGCTACGCGCCCGCGTTGCCGGGAAAGCGTACCCGGTCGGTGGTGGCGATCGCGAAACGGTTTGGAGGGGGAGGTTACGGGAGGTGGATCCAGACCCCCTTGATCTCGGTGTAGGCGTCCAGGGCGTAGGGGCCCATCTCGCGGCCCCAGCCGCTCGACTTGTAGCCGCCCCAGGGGGCGGCGGCGTCGGGGATGGGGAGCATGTTGACGAAGATGGCGCCCGCGCGGATGTCGGCGGCGAGGCGGTGGGCCGTGGACAGGTCGCGGGTCCACAGGGACGCGGCCAGGCCGAACTCGGTGTCGTTGGCGCGGACGGCGAGCTCCTCCACGTCGTCGTAGGCGAGGACGGGCAGGACGGGCCCGAAGATCTCCTCGCGGGCGATCGTCATGTCGTCGGTGACGCCGCCGAAGACGGTGGGGGCGTAGAAGTTGCCGGGGCCGTCGCCGCGGTGGCCGCCGGTGACGAGCTCGGCGCCCTGCTTGCCGCCCGTCCGGACGAAGGAGTCGACGCGGTCGAGGTGCTCGGCGGAGACCAGGGGGCCGATCTGCGTCTCCGGGTCGAGGCCGGGGCCGACGCGGAGGCCGGACGCGGCGGCGGCGAGCTTCTCGGTGAACTCGTCGGCGCGGCGGCGGTCGACGTAGAGGCGGGTGTAGGCGGCGCAGACCTGGCCGCTGTTGAGGAGGGCGCCCTGGAGGTTGCCGGCGACGGCCTCGTCGATGTCGGCGTCCCTGGCGATGATGGAGGGCGCCTTGCCGCCGAGTTCGAGGGTGACGCGCTTGAGGTTGCTCGCGGACGACTTGACGATCTCGCGTCCGACCGTGCTGGAGCCGGTGAAGGAGATCTTGTCGACGCCGGGATGCGCGACGAGGGCGCGGCCGACGGCGGGGCCGCCGGTGAGGAGGTTGACCACGCCGGGCGGGAAGCCCGCCTCGGCACACAGCTCGACCAGCCGGACGGTGGTCAGCGGCGTCTGCTCGGCGGGCTTGATGATGACGGTGTTCCCGCAGGCGAGGGCCGGGGCCAGCTTCCAGGACGCGATCATCAGCGGGAAGTTCCACGGGGTGATCAGCGCGCAGACGCCGACGGGCTCGCGGCGGACGTAGTGCAGCGTGTCCGGGAACGAGATCGGGGAGACGGCCCCCTCCAGCTTGGTGACCCAGCCGGCGAAGTAGCGGAAGTGGTCGGCGGCGCCGTCCACGCTGACCGACTTCGCGACGCCGAGCGGCTGGCCCTGGTCGCGGGTCTCCAGCTCGGCCAGCTCGGCCGCGTTCTTCTCGATCAGCTCCGCGACGCGCCAGAGGATGCGGGCGCGCTCGTTGGGCAGCATCTTGGCCCAGGACGGCTCGTACAGCGCGGCGCGGGCGGCGTCGACCGCCTCTTCGACGTCCTGCGGTCCGGCCTCCGCGCAGGTGGCGAGGAGCTTCCCGGTGGCGGGATCGGTCGTGGTGAACTCAGCACCGTCCGCCGCGGCGGCCCACTCGCCGTTGACGTAAAGCCGGGTGTTCATTACTGGCCTCCCCCTGGTCGCGGAATGAGGCAAGTCTCGGCCGCGGCCCCCGGCGTGTCTTGTCTGTGCCGGTACGGAGCTTGCCCAAACCTGTATCGATCAGTCGCCGGAGACGGTCACCCGGTACTCGCGCGGGCTGGCGCCGTAGGCGGCCTTGAACAGGCGGCTGAAGTGCGCGGCGTCGACGAAGCCCCAGCGGGCCGCGATGGCGCTGACCGGGCGGTTCAACTGGAGGGGGTCGCGCAGGTCGCGGCGGCAGTGCTCAAGCCGCCGCTCCTTGATCCACGACGAGACGGTCGTGCCCTCCTCGCGGAACAGGTTGTACAGGTGCCTGGACGAGACGAAGTGCGCGGCGGCGATGTCGTCCGGGGACAGGTCGGGGTCGTCCAGGTGGCGTTCGATGTAGGCGCGGACGCGCAGCAGCAGGGCGCGGCGGCGCGACTCGGGGGTCGGCGCGGACATGTCCATGTGCTCGGCCAGCAGCGTGACGAGCAGGTCCGCGATGTTGTCGCCCAGCCGGACGCCGCCGTGGTCGTCCAGCTCGTCGAGCTGCTCGGCGAGCTGGACGAGGAACGCCGACAGCAGCGCCCCGACGCCCTGCCGCCCGGAGATGCGGGTGGCGGTGACCCGGGCGATGGCGTCCTCGGGCAGGTGCAGGAGGCGGCGCGGCACCATCAGGACGAGCTGCCGGTACGAGTCGTCGAACGCGAGCGTGTACGGGCGCGTCGTGTCGTAGATGGTGAAGTCGCCGGGGACGAGCGCCGCCTCCCGTCCGTCCTGGGTGAGCAGGCAGTACCCGTTGAGCTGGACGCCGATCTTGTAGTGCCCCGGGTCGGAGCGCGCGATCAGCGCGCCGGTGCGCCGCACGACGCTCGGCGTCGACGTGACCTCCGTGACCTTGAGCGCCCCGAGCTCGCGGCCGCGGATGCGGCCCTCGAAGAGCTCCGGGCGGGTCGTCTCCGCCCGGAGCGGCACGAAGGTGTCCGACACCGAGCTGCGCCAGAAGTCGAACCGCTCGGCGGCGGGCAGATCGGCTGTCCTGATGACCATGGACATGCGCGTTTCCCCAGGTGAAGCCCCACTTGCTCCGTCGTTCACATGGTGCACCCTCGGACCGGGGTCGCGCCAGTGGCAACCGTGCTCACTGCATGGCCTCGCGGACGAGATGGGTGTCGGTGAACTGCTCGAAGGCCGTGACCTTACCGTCCTTCACCCGCCACGCGTGGACGAACCGCACGCGCATCGCCTTTCCGGTCGCCCGATACGTCCCGGAGTAGTGGCCGATGGCGACGACCGTGCCGTCCTCGCCGTCGACGAGCTCGTCGGGGTCGGCGCGGAAGTTCTGCCAGTCCTGGCCGAGCCGTCCGAAGACCCCGGCCTTGATCGCGTCGACGCCGACGTAGGTTCCCGCGTAGGGGAAGCCGTCCATCTCCGTCCAGGCGATGTCGTCGGCGAAGTCGGCGACCATGCCGTCCAGGTCGCCGCGGTCGGACGCCGCGTAGTGTGCCTTGACGACGTCGTACGCCTCGCTGCTCATGTGCATCCCTCCCAGTGTCCGGCCAAGTCCAGCGGCTCGCCCCGCCCGGGATCTTGGCTGTGTCCGAACACTCCTTGTCTGTGGAAGCACACTAGGACGCGGGGGTGAGGCGCGTCAGAGCGTCGGCCAACCGGTCGGCGGCGGTGGGCCGGGCCGCGGCGGGCAGCCCGCCGACGACCTTGAGCGCGAACCGCATGAGCCACGGGTGGGACAGCCCCTGCCGGGTCGCGAGGCGCATCACGCGCGGGTCGTCGATGGCGCGGGTGAAGGCGCGGCCCAGCGTGAACGGCCCGCCGTTGGCGCGTTTCAGCGCCGCCGGATACGTCCGCAAGATCCGTTCTGGGACGGGGGCGGACGACGCCTCGACGACCACCTCGGCGGCGATGCGGGCCGCTTCGAGCGCGTAGGCGATGCCCTCGCCGTTGGACGGGTTGACCATCCCGCCCGAGTCGCCGACGAGCAGGAGTCCAGGCAGGTAGTGGGGCTGGCGGCTGAATCCCATGGGCAGGGCCGCGCCGCGCAGGGGGCCGGTGGCGCCGTCCTCGGTGAAGCCCCAGTCACGCGGGAGCGTCGCCAGCCAGCGGGCGAAGAGGCCGTGGTAGTCGGGGTGCTCGCCGCGCAGCAGGGCCACGCCGACGTTGCAGGTGCCGTCGCCCATGCCGAACACCCAGCCGTATCCGGCGGGCGCCAGGTCGAGCCAGATCTCGAGGTGGTCGTCGTCGTGCCGGGGGCTGCGGTAGTAGCGGCGGCCCGCGATGCCGATCGGACGGTCCCGGCGGGCTCGCACCCCGAGCGCTACCGACAGCCGGGACGACGCCCCGTCCGCCGCGATCACCAGCCGGGCGTGCTCGACGCCGCCGGCGGTCCGGACGCCGGTCACCCGTCCGTCGGCGTGGACCGGGCCGGTGACCTTGGTGTTCTCGCGCAGCGTCGCGCCCGCGGCGGCGGCGTGCCGGGCGAGCTGCTCGTCGAGGCCCGTACGGGTGCGGGTGAGGCCGTGGCCGTCCGGCCAGGGGATCTCCAGGCGGCGGCCCGCGCCGACGAGCCGGATGCCCTTGTTGGGGAACCAGCCGGGCCCGGCGAGGTCGAGGCCGAGGGCGCGCAGTTCGTGGACGGCGCGCGGGGTGAGCCCGTCCCCGCAGACCTTCTCGCGCGGGAAGGACGACTTCTCCAGGACGAGCACGTCCAGGCCGGACCCCGCGAGGTGGCGGGCGACGGCGGATCCGGCGGGCCCGGCGCCCACGACGATGACGTCCCGCATCACACCTCGCGAGCGGCGCGCGGGGTCACCGGTTCGGCGGTTCGGCGCTGATGTCGGCGAGCGCCGAGCGCTCGTCGCGCTGGACGGCGAGGTCCCCGATCGACACCATCCCGATCGGGTGGCCGCCGTCCACGACCGGGACGCGGCGGACGGCGTGCCGGCGCATCAGCAGGACGGCGGCGTCCGCGTCGGCGTCCGGCGCGATCGTGACCATGTCGGTGCTGCAGATGTCCGCGACGGTCGTGGCGGACACGTCGCGGTCGACGGCGACGGCGCGGACCACGATGTCGCGGTCGGTGACCAGGCCGCGCAGCCGTCCCTCCTGGACGACCAGGACGTCGCCGATGCCGTGCTGGCGCATGAGGTCCCCGGCCCGGGTCAGGGACGTGTCCGGCGGCACCGCGACGGGTACCGGGGTCATCACCTCGTTGACCTTCTGGGGCATGAGCGAGCCTCCCCTCTCAATGGCTCGCCTACCCGGCGTCGGGCCGGATATGTCCGTGCGGCCGACGCGGTGGGGAGAGGGCGGCTAGCCCTGGGAGTCGGGTCCGTCCTGTTCGGCGAGGAAGCGCTCGAACTGGGCGCCGAGCTCGTCGGCGGTGGGCATGTCCTGCGACTCCGCGAGGAGGCTGTCGCGCGCGGCGGCCCCGGCGAAGGCGTCGTACTGCTGCTCCAGCGCCCGGACGACCTTCTCCACCTCGTCGTTGCCGTCCACCTGCTCGGCGATGTCGGCGTCGGTCGCGGAGGCCGCCTCGCGGAGCCGCTCGACCGGCAGGTCCAGCCCGGTCGCGTCGATGACCCCCTCCAGCGCCGCGACGGCGGCGGCCGGGTACGCGGACTGCGCGAGGTAGTGCGGGACGTGCACCGCGAGCCCCACCGCGTCGTGCCCCGCCTCGCCGAGCCGCAGTTCGAGCAGCCCGGCGGCGCTGCCCGGGACCTGCACCTTGTCGAACCAGGAGTTCCGGGTGACCAGTTCGGGCCGCGTCGCGTGCGCGGTGATGCCGACCGGACGGGTGTGCGGGACGCCCATCGGGATGCCGTGGAACCCGACGACCAGCCCCACGCCGAGCCGCTCGACCAGGTGCAGGACGGAAGACGTGAACCCTTCCCAGAGCCGGTCGGGCTCCGGCCCGGAGAGCATGAGGAACGGGCTGCCCGCCTCGTCCCGGAGCAGCCGGACGACCAGCTCCGGCGCCTCGTAGGACGCCCAGTGGTCGCGGTCGAAGGTCATCGGCGGGCGGCGGGCCCGGTAGTCGATCAGCGAGTCGACGTCGAAGCGGGCGACGACACGGTGCTCCAGCGCCTCCAGGAGGTGCTCGCGCACGAGCTGCCCGGTGGACCCCGCGTCCACGAAGCCGTCGAGGCTGTGCAGCAGCACCGGACCCGTCAGCTCTGGCAGGTCGGTGTCGAGCTCGTACAGATCCTCAGGGTTAAGCAACGTCTCCCCCATCTCCGTGTCCAACATCCACAGTACTCATTCCGGGCCCGTCGCCGTCGGGCCCCGGGACCGTCCCGCCGGGCTCCGCGAACATGCCGCGAAGCCCGGTGGTCAAGGGTGTCGGATAACACTCGCCCGGCTTGAAAGCTTCCGCGCGGAGGGGTGATCAGGGGCGACGGCGCGACCGAGTCGCCCCGTCTGTTCTCCATTACCTGGAGGAGAACTTGGATTGCCTCCAGGCCACAGTCGCCGGGACCGTCCGGTCGGGACGATCTAGGGGAGGCTCCACAGCGAGACCGACAGCAGGCCCAGGCTGACGGCGATGAGCAGCATCGCGGTGGAGCGTCCGCCCTCGCCGCCGGAGACGCCCCGCCCCCGCGTCAGGAGGAAGGCGAAGCACGCGAGGAAGCCCGCCGCGACGACGTCCATCGCCACTGCGAGCGCGGTCACGGCACCACCTTTTTCTTCGTCTGAGCAAACCCTAGAGGAGTGCGGACGATCACACCGCAGCCAGCCGACCGCCGCGTCCAGCCGCGTCGGCGTGCGCGTCCCGGCCCCGACACGACAGAATCAGATTCGGAACTGCGAAAGGGAGGACGCGCATGACCGCCGACCGATCGTCCCGTCCCGGGCGCCCGTACGACGTCGTGCTGTTCGGCGCGACCGGGTTCACCGGGGCCCTGACCGCCGAGTACCTCGCCGGGCGCGCGGGGCCCGAGACGCGCTGGGCCCTGGCCGGACGCGACGAGGCCAAGCTCGCGGCCGTCCGCGAAAGGCTGGCCGAGCTGAACCCTGCCTGCGCCGACCTCCCCCTGCTGCACGCCGACATCGCCGAACCCGCCTCGATCGAGAAGCTCGCGTACGCGGCGCGGGTCGTCATCACGACGGTCGGCCCGTACTCGAAATACGGCGAACCCCTGGTCGCGGCGTGCGCGCGCGCCGGGACCGACTACGTCGACCTGACGGGCGAGCCCACGTTCGTCGACCGCATGTACGTGAAGTACCACGAGGAGGCGGTGCGGAGCGGCGCGCGGATCGTCCACGCCTGCGGGTTCGACTCGATCCCGCACGATCTGGGCGTCTACTTCACGGTCAAGCATCTGCCGGAGGGCGTCCCGCTGCGCGTCGAAGGGTTCGTCCGGGGGCGCGTCTCGCCGTCCGGCGGCACCTGGCACTCGGTCATCGACGTCGTCTCCGACACGGCGGGCATGCGGCGCGCGGAGAAGGAGCGCGCGCAGATCGAGCAGAAGCCCAGGGGCCGGACGGTGCGGATCTCCCGCCGTCCGATCCCGCGCACCCGCGTCGGCGGCGGCTGGACGCTCCCGATGCCCACCCTGGACCCGCAGATCGTCGTCCGCTCGGCCGCCGCGCTCGACCGGTACGGACCCGACTTCAGCTACGGCCACTACGTCGCCGTGAAGCGCCTGGCGGGCGCCGCCGCGCTCGCCGCCGGAGCGCCCGTGCTGGTCGGGCTCGCGCTGCTCCCGCCGACCCGGTCGCTGCTGCGGCGCCTGCGCGCCCCCGGCGACGGCCCGTCCGCGCGGGAGCGGGAGCGGAGCTGGTTCAGCGTGACGTTCGTCGGCGAGGGCGGCGGCGCGCGGGTCGTCACCGAGGTCGCGGGCGGCGACCCCGGCTACGGCGAGACGGCCAAGATGCTCGCCGAGTCGGCGCTGTGCCTCGCCCACGACGACCTCCCTGACACGTCCGGGCAGGTCACGACGGCCGCCGCCATGGGCGACGCGCTCGTCGAGCGGCTGGTCAAGGCGGGCATCACATTCCGCGTCCGCCAAGGCGGATGACGATCAGATCGCCTTGCCCGGGTTCATCAGCCCATCGGGGTCGAGGGCCTGCTTGATCTGCCGCTGGACGTCCCGGACGCCGGGCTCCAGCTCGCCGTCCAGCCACGGCCGCTTCAGCACGCCGACGCCGTGCTCGCCGGTCAGCGTGCCGCCGAGCTCGATCGCGGCGGTGAACACCTCGTCCGCGGCGGCCTGGACGTCGGGCGGCGGCTCGGTCAGCCCGCGCTCGAAGATGAACACCGGGTGGAGGTTGCCGTCGCCCGCGTGCGCGACCGTCAGGATAGTGACGCCGTGCCGCTCGGCCGCGCGCTCGACGCGGCCGACCATCTCCGGGAGCCGGGAGCGGGGCACGCACACGTCCTCGACCAGGCAGTTCCCGAGCCGCTCGGCGGACGGGTGGGCGAGCCGCCGGATCTCCAGCAGCGCGGCGGCCTCGGCCTCGTCGGTGGACATCGCGGCGAAGTCGGCGCCCGCGTCCTCGCAGTGCCGGAGCAGCTCCTCGGCCGGGCACTCGGGCCCGTCCGTCTGCGTGATGATCATGGCGGCGGTGTCGGTGTCGAGGTCGATGCGGCGCCAGTCGTCGATCGCGCGCAGCATCGCCCGGTCGATCAGCTCCAGCAGGCTGGGCCGCAGGCCCGCGCCCATGATCGACGCGGCGGCGGCGCCCGCCGCGGAGACCGACCCGAACGTGGCGAGGACGGTCACCGGCGGGCCCACCGGCGCGGGGCGCAGCCGGACGGTCGCCGACGTGATCACCCCGAGCGTCCCCTCCGAGCCGACGAACAGGCCGGTGAGGTCGTAGCCGGTGACGCGCTTGACCGTCCGCCCGCCGGTCTGGATCACCCGCCCGTCCGCGAGGACGACCTCGAGGCCGAGCGCCGAGTCGCGCGTCACCCCGTACTTCACGCAGCGCAGCCCGCCCGCGTTGGTGGCGAGGTTCCCGCCGATGGTGGAGATCTCGTGGCTGGACGGGTCGGGCGCGTACATCAGGCCGTGCTCGCGGGCCGCCCGGTCGAGGTCGGCGGTGATCACGCCGGGCTCGACGACGGCCAACTGGTCCGCCGGCGCCAGCTCGCGGATCGCGGTCATCCGCGCGAGCGACAGCACCAGGCAGCCGTCGGTCGCGGTGGCCCCGCCCGCGAGGCCGGTCCCGCCGCCGCGTGGCACGATGGGGACGCGGTGCTCGGCCGCCCAGCGCACGGCGGTGACCACGTCGGAGGTGTCGCGGGCGAGCACCACGGCGAGCGGCTCGCCCGGCACCGCGTAGGTCTGGTCGCGGCTGTGGGCGTCCATCGCGTCCGGGTCGGCGATGACCCGGCCGGAGGGGAGCCGGTCGGCGAGCGCGGCGACAGCGTCCATCCAGCGAACATCCTTTCCGTATTATGGAAGGCTATTTCGCATTATAGACTCTGTCCAAGTTCAACCTGCGGGGCGGTCCAGCTCCTCGGCGAGGACGGCCTGCAGCCGCACCGCCACCTCGGTCAGCCGCCCCTTCGGGAAGCGGTCCTTGGGCGCGGTCACGCTGACCCCCGCGGACGGGACGCCCCGCCCGAGGAACACCGGGACGGCCGCGCACCGCACGCCCTCCTCGTTCTCCTCCAGGTCGAGGGCGTAGCCGCGCTCGCGGATCGCGGCCATCTCCTCGGCCAGCCGGGCCGGGGACGTGATCGTGTTGCGGGTGACGGCGCGCAGGTCCTGGGTGGAGGCCCACAGCTTGATCGCCTCGTCGGTGGGGTAGGTCCAGGCGAGCAGCGCCTTGCCGACGCCGGTGCAGTGCGCGGGGTTCCGCCCGCCGATGACCGAGGTCATCGTGATGGGGTGGATGGCCTCGACCTTGTCGACGTAGACGATCTCGGGGCCGTCCAGGACGGCCATGTGCGTGGTCTCGTTCAGCTCCTCGCGCAGCCGCAGCAGCACCGGATGGACGAGCGAGCGCAGGTCGATCCGGTCGTAGAAGCGGAAGGCCGCGGCGAGCAGCTCCGAGCCGAGGAAGTACGGGCCGTTCGGCTCCGGCTGCGAGGCGAAGCCGCGGTGCCGGAGCGCGCCGAGGAGCCGGTGCAGGGAGCTGCGCGGGATGCCGGAGCGGACGGCGAGGTCCTCCAGGGTCACGCCGCGCCCGCTCTCGGAGAGCAACTGAATGATGCGCAGCGCCCGGTCGACGCTGGCGACCGGCGACTCTTTGGTGCTCATACGCCCCTCTTCCGGATTTCCATGATACGGAATGATAGCCCACAATACGGATGCCCTGCTACATTCGCCGCGTGATGAAGGCACTCGTATTCACCGCACCGAGTGTGGTGGAACTCCAGGACATCGACGAGCCGTCCGTGCGATCCGGGGAGACCCTCGTCGCGGTGGCCGCCGCCGGGATCTGCGGGAGCGAGCTGCACGGCGTCCGGACACCCGGGTTCCGCACGCCGCCGCTCGTGATGGGACACGAGTTCGCCGGCACCCTGCCGGACGGCCGGCGCGTCGTCGTGAACCCGATCCTCTCCTGCGGAGTCTGCGACCTCTGCGGGCGTGGGCAGCGCCAGCTCTGCCGCGAGCGGGCGCTGATCGGCGTGCACCGGCCCGGCGGGTTCGCCGAGCGGGTCGCCGTGCCGGCGTCGGCCGTCCACCAGCTGCCGGACGGCATGCCGTGGACGGCCGCCGGCCTGATCGAGCCGATCGCCTACGCCCTGCACAGCTGGAACGTCGCCGGGGGCCCGGACGGCGCGCGGATCGGCGTGATCGGCTGCGGCACGATCGGGCTGCTCTGCGTGCAGCTCGCGCGGCTGCGCGGCGCCGCGTCGGTCGTCGCGGCGGACGTGTCGCCGCGGCGGGCGGCGATCGCGGCCCGGCTCGGCGCGGACGCCGCTGGCCCCGCGCTGACCGGCGAGTTCGACGTCGTCTTCGACGCGGTCGGCCTCCCGGCGACGCGGGCCGACGCGCTGGCCCGGCTGCGTCCCGGCGGGATCGCGGTCGCGCTCGGGCTGGCGAGCGCCGACCCCGGCTTCGACGCGGCCGACCTCGTCCGGGCGGAGAAGCGGCTGCTCGGCTCGTTCGGCTACACCGCCGCCGAGTTCGCCGCCGCCACGGACATCGCCGCCGAATGCGACCTGAGCTGGGTGGACACGTTCCCCCTCGCGGACGGGGCGCGCGTCTTCACCGAGCTGATGAACGGCGGTACGGAGCCCGTCAAGGCGCTCCTCACCCCCTGAAGAGGCGAGAGAGGCGAGAAGGGAGACGGTCATGAACGTCAGCGCGGGTTTCCGGGAGCTGTCCGTGCCGTCCGGCATGGTCGGCGTCTGCGCCCTGGGCCAGGCCGGGTTCCTGCTCAAGGGCGCCGACGGGACGGTCGTCGCCGTCGACCCCTACCTGTCCGACCGGCTGGCCGAGGAGTCGGAGTTCGGCCCGCCGGGACGGTGGGCGCGCAGGTTCCCGCCCCCGTTCCCGCCGGGCGAGCTGGACGCCGACGTCGTCCTCGTCACGCACGAGCACGCCGACCACTTCGACCCGCACACGCTCGGGCCCGCGCTCGCGCGCACGCGGTTCACGGTGGTCGCGCCGCCCGCCCTGCGCGACGAGGTCGCCGCGCTCGGCGCGCCCTTCGAGCCCGCGCACGCGGGGCGGCCCCTTGAACTGGGCGGCGTCCGCGTGCATCCGATCCCGGCCGCGCACTCCCCCGAGTACACCGGCCCGGACTGCTACGACGTGATGGTCCAGGACGGCGCGCACCGCTTCCTCGGCTACGTCGTCGAGCTCCAGGAGGGCGTGTCGGTGTACCACGCGGGCGACACCGTCCTGCATCCGGAGATCGACCGGGCGCTGGACGGCCTGCGCCCGCGCGTCGCGCTGCTGCCGGTGAACGGCCGCGACCGGATCCGCGAGGAGCTCGGCATCGTCGGGAACCTGACCGTCCGGGAGGCGGCGCACCTGGCGGCGGCGGCCGACGCGCGCTGGCTCGTCCCGAGCCACCACGACCTGTTCGCCGTCAACGCCGAGTCCGTCACCACGTTCGTCGACACGCTCGACCGCCGGTTCCCCGACCAGGAGTACCTCGTGCCGAAGGTCGGCCGGCCGGTCGTGCTCGGAGTCTGAGAGAGGTCCGTCCATGCACACGTCCACGTCCACCCCGACCGGCGGCCGCGGGAGGTGGCGGCCATGCGCGGGCTGATCGGCAAGAACGTCCTGATCACGGGCGGCACCAGCGGGATCGGGGAGGCCGCCGCGCAGCGGTTCCTGCAGGAGGGCGCCCGGGTCTTCGTCTGCGGGCTCGACCGTGTCGAGGAGGTCGTCGCCGAGCTCGGGGCCCTCGGCGAGATCTCCGGCACGGTCTGCGACGTCTCCCGCGAGGACGACGTCGCGCGCCTGGTCGCCGAGGCCGACGCGGCGCTCGGCGGGATCGACGTCCTGCTCAACAACGCCGGGACGTCCTGGCGCGAGCCGTTCCTGAAGATCACCCCGGCGCACTGGGACACGATCATCGCGGTGAACCTGCGCGGCATGTTCCTCGTCGGGCAGGCGGTCAGCAGGCACATGGTCGAGCGCGGCACCCGCGGCTCGATCGTCAACATGGCCTCCACGAACGCGCTCGGCGGCGAGGAGGACTACGCGCACTACAACGCGTCCAAGGGCGGGGTCCTCCAGCTCACGCGGACGATGGCGGTCGAGCTCGGCCGGTACGGCGTCCGCGTCAACGCGGTCTGCCCCGGCTACATCCGCACCCCGCTGAACGCGTCGATCGAGGCGAGCCTCGACCCCGGGTTCGTGGCCGCCTACCAGCGCGACCACATCCCGCTCGGCCGCGCCGGGCAGGCCGCGGAGGTCGCGTCCGCCTACGCGTTCCTCGCCTCGGACGAGGCGTCCTTCGTCCACGGAGCCGAGCTGGTCGTCGACGGCGGCCAGCTCGCGATCATGTAAGGGAAAGAGCAGTGGCACGCATCGTCTTCATCGGCGCCGGGAGCGTCGAGTTCACCAAGAACGTCCTGTCCGACATCCTGACGCTGCCGGGGCTCGGCGGCTCGACGCTCGTCCTGCACGACATCGACGCCGACCGGCTCGCTACGGCCGAGGCGATGGCGCACCGCATGGTCGCCCAGCGCGGGCTGCCCGCCAAGGTCGAGGCGCACGCTAACCGGCGCGCCGCGGTCGCGGGCGCGGACTACGTGATCAACGAGATCGCGGTCGGCGGTTTCGCCGCGACCCGGATCGACTTCGAGGTCCCGGCCAGGCACGGGCTGCGCCAGACGATCGCCGACACGCTCGGCATCGGCGGGATCTTCCGCGCGCTGCGCACGATCCCGGTCATGACGGCGCTCGGCGACGACCTCGCCGAGCTGGCCCCGGACGCCCTGCTGCTCAACTACACCAACCCGATGACGATGATCCCGAGGGCGGTGTGGGAGGGGACGTCCTTCCGCAACGTCGTCGGCATCTGCCATTCGGTGCGCGACACGCAGGCGCGGCTCGCGGAGCTGGTCGGCGTCCCCGTGGACGAGACGGCGTTCGTCACCGCCGGAGTCAACCACCAGGCGTTCGTGCTGAGATTCGAGCACGAGGGACGCGACATGTACCCGCGCCTGGCCGAGGTGGTCGCGGCGGATCCGAAGCTGCGGAACACGGTCCGGGCCGAGGTGTTCACCCGGTTCGGCCACTTCCCGACCGAGTCGAGCGTGCACGGCTCGGAGTACCTGCCGTGGTTCCTGCGGCACGACGACCAGGTGGAGAAGTTCGGCATCCACGTCGGCGCCTACCTGGAGTGGTCGGAGGAGAACCTCGCGTCCTACGAGGAGACGCGCCGCAAGCTCGCGGCGGGCGAGGACGTCGAGATCGAGCCGATGTCGGAGCTGGCCTCGGAGATCATCCACTCGATCGAGACGGGCGAGCGGCGGAT
This sequence comes from Actinomadura syzygii, assembly GCF_008085905.1. Classification (GTDB taxonomy): domain Bacteria; phylum Actinomycetota; class Actinomycetes; order Streptosporangiales; family Streptosporangiaceae; genus Spirillospora; species Spirillospora syzygii. The sequence goes on from NZ_VSFF01000017.1 coordinate 115,816, forward strand.
CGTGCACGGCAACGTGCGCAACGACGGGTTGATCACTAACCTGCCGTCGGACGCGTGCGTGGAGGTGCCGTGCGTGGTGGACCGGGCGGGCGTACAGCCGACGCGGATCGGCGCCGTGCCGCCGCAGCTCGCCGCGCTGAACCGGACGTTCCTGAACGTGGGCGAGCTGACCGTCCGGGCAGCGCTGGAGGGCAGCCGCGAGCACGTGTACCACGCGGCGATGCTCGACCCGAACGCCGCCGCGACCCTGACCCTCGCCCAGATCCACGACCTGGTCGACGACATGATCGAGGCGCACGGCGACGCGCTCCCCGACGGCATCCGCCGCGCGCGCTGAGGAGACTCCGATGAAGCTGACCGAATACCGGCCGCGGCCGCGGCTGCGCGTGCCGGAGACGTCGGTGCCGCGCGCCGCCGTCCCGGCGATCGACGCGCACAACCATCTCGGCCGCTGGCTGACCGGCAACTGGGCCGTCCAGGACGTGGGCGCGTTACTCGCCCTCATGGACTCGTGCAACGTCCGGACGATCGTGAACCTGGACGGCCGCTGGGGCGACGAGCTGGAGGCCAACCTCGACCGCTACGACCGCGCCCATCCCGGCCGCTTCTACACCTACTGCCACGTCGACTGGGACGACATCGGCCGCGAGGGCGCCCTCGCCGACAGCCTGCGGCGCTCCGTCGCCGCGGGCGCCCGCGGCCTGAAGGTGTGGAAGGACCTGGGCCTGCACATCCGGGACTCCGCCGGGCAGCTCGTCCTGCCCGACGACCCGCGCCTCGCCGAGTTGTGGGAGACGGCCGCCGAGCTGCGGATCCCCGTCGCGATCCACACCGCCGACCCGATCGCGTTCTTCGACCCCGTCGACGAGCGCAACGAGCGGTACGAGCAGCTCCTCGCGCACCCCGACTGGTCGTTCTCCGACCCGGGCCGGTTCCCGCGCTTCGACCGGCTGATGGACGCCCTGGAGGACCTCGTCGCCGCGCACCCGCGGACGGTGTTCGTCGCCGTCCACGCGGGCTGCCAGGCCGAGGACCTCGGCCGCGTCGCCCGGATGCTGGCCGCCTACCCGAACCTGCACATCGACATCGCCGCGCGGATCGCCGAGCTCGGCCGGCAGCCGCGCGCGACGCTCGACCTGATCACCCGCTTCCCCGGCCGCGTCCTGTTCGGCACGGACGAGTTCCCGCCGAACCGCGCGACCTACACGACGCACTTCCGCTTCCTGGAGACAAAGGACGAGTACTTCCCGCACTCGGCGGAGGACCCGCCGCTGATGGGCCGGTGGCACATCAGCGGCCTCGGGCTCTCCGCGAACGTCCTGTCCTGCGTCTACGCGGACAACGCCGCCCGCCTGCTCGGCCTGTGCCCCTGACCCGTCATCCCTTCACGGCTCCCGCCAGGGCCTGCACGAACCGCCGCTGCCCGATCAGGAACACCACGAGGACCGGGACGGTCGTCAGCACCGTCCCGGCCATGATCTGCGGCCAGTCCGCGCGGTGCTGCCCCTGGAACGTGGCGAGCCCCGCCTGCACCGTGTAGTTCTCCTGGGACGAGATCGCCACCATCGGCCAGAACAGATCGTTCCAGGCGTAGATGAACGTGATGACGGCGAGCGCCGCGAGCGCGGGCCGCGCCACCGGCAGGACGACGCGGAAGAACACCCCGAACCGGGAGCAGCCGTCGATCCGCGCCGCCTCCTCCAGCTCGCGCGGGAAGTTCTGGAAGAACGACGTCATCAGGTAGACGCCGAGCGCGGACGCGAGCTGCGGCGCGATCAGCGCGCCCAGCGTGTTGATCAGATGCAGCTTGTTGAAGATCAGGAACGTCGGGATCACGGTGAGCTGGAACGGGATCAGCGTCGTCGCGATCACCAGCACCAGCGCGACCTTCCGCCCGGTGAACCGCAGCCGCGCGAACGCGTAGCCCGCCATGCTGCACAGCACCATCTGCGACAGGACGATCACCCCGGCCACGATCACGCTGTTGAGGAACCAGCGCGGGAACTGCGAGTCGGTCAGCAGCCCCCGGTATCCGGCGAGGTCGATCCCCAGCGGGATGAGCGGCGGCGGGAACCGGTTGAGCTCCGCCCGCGTCATGACCGACGCGCCGAGCATGTAGACGAACGGCACCACCATCAGCAGCGACAGCGGCAGCAGCACGAGGTGCCGCGCGCTGGGCAGCCGCCCGGTCAGACGGAGGCTCGGCCGGAGGCGGGAGAGCGGCGCGGTCGTCATAGCAGGAACCCCTTCTTGCGGCCGAACACCATGCCGACGACGATCGCGAGCAGGCTCCCCGCGAACAGCGCGTACGCGACGGCGGCGCCGTACCCGGCGGTGAAGAACTCGAAGGCCAGCTGCCAGACGTAGTAGACGATCGTGATCGTCGAGTTGACGGGCCCGCCCTTGGTGGAGGTGAACAGCAGGTCGAAGAACTGGAGGCAGTCGATCAGCCCCCAGACGGCGAGGAACAGCGAGATCGGCCGGACGGACGGGACGATGATGTGCCGGAACGTCCGCCATGCCCCCGCGCCGTCGATGGCGGCTGCCTCCAGCACCTCCTTCGGGATGTCCTGCAGCGCGGCGAGGTAGATCACCACGTTGAAGCCGAACTGCGTCCAGATGAAGATCCCGCTGATCACGATGAGGGCCTGGGACGGGTCGTCCAGGAACCCCTGCGCGGGCAGCCCGGCGCGGGTGATCAGCCCGTTGACGATGCCGAAGTCCTTGTCGAACACGAACGCCATCAGCAGGCCCTCGGCGGCGGCCGAGGCGACGAACGGGACGAGGAAGCACGCCCGGTAGAAGCCGATCCCCCGGATCGGCTTGTTCAGCAGCAGCGCGACCCCGAGCCCGAGCAGCAGCGACACCGGGATGTAGATGCCGGTCAGCTCCAGCGTGTTGCGGATCGCCTTCCAGAACACGGGGTCGTCGGCGAGCGTCCGGTAGTTGGCGAAGCCGACGCCCTGCCCCTCGCTGACGAGGTCGGAGTCGGTGAGCGACAGCCGGAACGCCCAGCCCATCGGCAGCAGCGAGAAGCCCAGCACGAGCAGCGTGGACGGCGCGGCGAACGACCATCCGGCGGCCTGGTCGCCGAGCCTGCGCCTGCTCCTGCGCTCCGGACGGGGCGGGGCCGCCCGCCGGTCGTCCTTCTTCGTCGTGACCGCCGTGCTCATTGGCCGGGCACCGCGAGCAGCGCGTCGGACTTGCGGGCCGCGTCGTCGAGGGCGCTCTTCGGGTCCGACCGGCCGAGCAGCACCGCGGCGATCGCGGTCGCGACGAACGACGACACCCGCGGGTACTTGGAGTTCACCGGCCTGATCTGCTTGGCGTTCGCGAGGTTGTCGGTGACGACCTCGATGCCCGGGAACTTCTTCACGAAGTCCTGGTAGCCGGGGAGCTTGGTGATCGACTGGCGGGTCGGCAGCGACCCGGTGTCCTTCATCCAGACGAGTTGCTGCTCCGGCCGCGTCAGCCAGGTGAGGAACTCGACCGCCGCCTTGACGCGCCGCTTCCCGTGGTCGAAGACGGCCCAGTTGTCGGGCCCGGAGACGGTCTGGTGGTCGCCGTTCGTCCCGGGCAGCGGCGCGATCCCGTAGTCGATCTTCGCGGTCTGGACGTCCGGCAGCACCCACGGGCCGGACAGGAACAGCCCGAGCCGTCCCGACTCGAACAGCTTCTGGCCCTTCTCGGCCGGGCTGGAGTCGATGTAGATGGACTTGTCCTGCGTCGCCATCTGCTGGAGGAACGTGAGCGCCTCCACCCCGGGCTGCGCGTTGAACGCGGCCTTCTTGCCGTCCTCCGACAGGATCGCTCCACCGCGCTGCCAGACGAGCGGCCACAGCGTCCAGGTGGTCTCCTCGCCGCCGCTGACCGCCCACGTGGTGCCGTAGTTCTTGTTCTTGGCGTCGGTGAGCTTCTTCGCCATGGCGCGGAAGTCGTCCCAGGTCCAGGTCGGCGCGGGCGGCTTGAGCCCGGCGTCGCGGAGCATCTTCTTGTTGTAGAGGACCGTCAGGTCGTCGACGACGGCCGGGAACCCGATCACCTTGCCGTTGACGGTCGCGGTCTGCCGGGTGTTGGGCCAGAAGTCGTCCCACTTCGTGTCCGGGCCGAGGTACTTCTTCAGGTCGGGGACCTTGGGACTGCGCGCGAGCGCGGCGCCCCACGACCCGTACATGTAGGCGATGTCGGGGTAGGTGCCCGCCGCGAACCCGGCCGTGACCTTGGGCAGCATCGCGTCGGCGGTGGTGCCGCCGGAGTCGGTCTTCACCTTGATCCCCGGATGCGAGGCGTTGAACGACTGGACGAGCTTCTCGATCGACCGCGCCGCGGCGTCGTCCTGGCCGTGCCAGACCATCAGCTCGACCGGGCCGGAGGAGTCCCCGTCCCCCGACGATGAGCATGCGGCGACGCCGACCAGCGCCGCGACGAGGACCGGGATGAGCTTGTGCACCGGAGCACCTCCGCCGATTTCCGTGATACGGAAAGCTATTCCAGATTGCGGCACAAGCTAGCAGGGGACTTTAAGGCGGGTCAAGGTTGTCAAAAGCCGCGACGCCGCCCCCGGCGAGGGACGGCGTCGCTCCTCGGGGCCCGGCTAGCCCACCTCGTGCCAGGGGATCTCGGGACGGGACGGCGCGACCACCGCGAGGGACTGGCCGCCGCGTACCCGCTCGTCCGGCGCGGCCGTCAGCCGGAACCGGGCGTTCGGACGGTGCGACTCGCCCACCGCGAGCAGGGTGCTGCCGCGGCGCAGCAGGAAGACCGCCACGTCCAGCCGGGACCACTCGCCCGCGTCGGCGGGGACGTCCACCCGGTAGAGCGTTCCATCGGTGTCCAGCGTGCTGGCGAGGTTGTGGTAGATCGCGGCGACGCCCGGGTTGCGGATCGCGACCGCGACCACGGCCGGGTCGTCGATGTCGACCGGCTCGATGTCCGGGCCGATCAGCGCGAGCGCCTCGGTGATCTCGGCGCGCCGGCCGCCGTCGTGCACCCCCGCCAGCAGGTGGACGGACGGCTCCCCGTTCCGCCGCAGGTACGCGGACACGCCGAGCGTCACCCGGACGGTCTCGTCGTCGCTCCGGCCGACGACCACGACCGTCCGGGCCGCCTCCAGGCAGGCGCGCTCGTAGGCGGACTCGTCGAACGCGACCACGTCGTACAGGGCGGGGTCGGGGTTCTCACCGGTCAGCTCGCCCGGCCAGAAGATCGTCACGACCGGGGTCCGCGCGAACTCCGGGTCGGCGCGGAGCTGGCCGATGACGGCCCGCAGCCCGTCCCGGTCGTAGCCGACCATCACGATGTGCCCGCGCTTATGGAGCCGCGCCTGCCCGGTCGCCCTCATGATGCGTCCCTTCCCCATCCAGAGCGTCAGCTCGGCGAACATCACGAGCCCCGCGGTCAGCCCCGCCACGATGATCAGCACGCCGCCGATCCGCCCGCCGGTCGTCTCCGGGGACAGGTCGCCGTAGCCCGTGGTGGTGCCGCTGACGAGGAAGTACCAGACGTACTCGTCCGGCCGCTTGATCTCGGCGCCGGACGGCTCGAACACCGCGATCAGCAGCCAGCCCGCCAGGAACGCCGCGAGGAGCACGAGGGCGGGCGCGCGCCAGGACCGCCCGGTGATCCGGTTGACCAGGCGCATCAGCACGATCGGCATCCGCGCAGCGTGCCAGCGTGCGAAATGTCGCGTCAAGCCCGAAATGCCATGGTCAGCGCGACCGAAGACGGTCAGCGCGGTGCCAGCGGGCGCTCAGCGGGCGGGGCCGCCGCGCAGGACGCGGCTCAGCGCCGCCGCGACCTCCGCGGACAGGTCGCCGTCGCCGGGCGCGGCGGGCGCCGCCCCCGAGCGCACGAGGTCGCCCGGGGCGGCGTCGCGGGTGTGGCCGCAGTCGCGGCACTCGACCTCGCCGAGGCGGCACACCAGCGCCGCCGAGCCGCACTCGGCGCAGCGGTCGAGCGCGTCCGCCCAGTCAAGAGCGGACTGGCAGCCGGGGCAGACCAGGACCTGCCGGTCCGCGCGGACCCCGCGCTTCCACGGGCTGGCGCCCCGGACGGGGTCCGTCTGCCGCGCCCCGCAGCGGAAGCAGGGCATCACACCTCCAGCGGTGCCGGGACCGGTTCCGGCCACCCCTTCCGGGGCCCGTGGGGGACGCCCCCCACGATGATCCGGTCCGATTTCGCTCAGATCTCGGCGAGCGCCTTGCGGTACTCGCCGATGTCGCGTGCGTCCGGGATCGCGTTGACGACCTTCCAGCGGACCACGCCCTCGGTGTCGATGACGAAGGTGCCGCGCACGGCGAGCCCCTTGGCGTCGTCGAACACGCCGTAGCGCTGCGCCGTCCCGCCGTGCGGCCAGAAGTCGGCCAGCAGCGGGAACTGGTACTTCTCCTGCTCGGCCCAGGCGCGCAGCGCGAACATCGAGTCGACCGACACGGCGAGGACCTGCACGTCGTCCGCGTCGCCCAGCGAGGGCAGCTCGTCGCGGACCTCGCACAGCTCGCCGGTGCAGACCCCGCTGAACGCCAGCGGGTAGAAGATCAGGACGACCTTCTTCCGGCCGCGGTAGTCCGACAGCTTCACCGGAGTGCCGTGCTGGTCCTTGAGCTCGAAGTCGGGGGCGACCTCGCCCACCTCTACCGCCAATGCAGCTCCCGTGATCCGTCCCGCGCGCGGCGGGATGCGCCCGTCCCCCACGGGCGTGGAGGACGGGTCCAGTCTGGCACCCCGCCCGCGCCCGCGGTCGCGGGCGCCCCGGTCACTCGCGGACCTCGGGCGTCACCTGCCGACCGGGCGTCACTTGCGAACCTTGGGCGCGACCAGCCGCGTCCCGGACCATTCCTTGGCCGCGCTGACGCTGCTGGTCTGCGACAGGCCGGCCGTCTGCGCGGCCTCGCCGATGTCGCTCGGCTCGACGTGCCCCTCCCGCCCCGCCTTCGGGGTCAGAAGCCAGATGTCGCCGCCTCCGGTGAGCGGGATCATCGCGTCGGTCAGCCCCTCGAACAGGTCGCCGTCCTCCTCGCGCCACCACAGCAGCACGACGTCGACCACGTCCTCGTAGTCCTCGTCGACGAGTTCGTTCTCGGTGACGGCCTCGACGGATTCACGGAGCCCCTCGTCGACGTCGTCGTCGAAGCCGATCTCCTGCACCACCTGGCCCGCCTTCAGGCCGAGCCGTTCGGCCAGGCTGCGCTCAGACTGCGCCTGACCCGCGGTCGCGCTCACGAAAGTCCTCCCATTGTCGCCATTCCGCACGGTGCCGTGCTTGTTCATTCCGGCCCCCGGGCCGGGTGGCCCGCCACACCTGTGCGGTGTTTGCGGGACAGTCCACACAAGTGAGGGCCCCTAGCGCAAGTGTCTTCCCGGCTTTTGGTGGCCTCATTGGTCCGATCTCGGAGTTCTCCGGCCCTGTGCCCGGGGTTCGCTTTCGCTCATCCTTTGAGAAAAGACAAGCGGACTTGACGGTCCGGGTTGTCCACGTTGAGGTCGACGAGGGCCACCGACTGCCACGTCCCGAGCGCCAGCCGGCCGCCCACGACGGGCAGCGTCGCGAACGGCGGGACGATCGCGGGCAGCACGTGCGACCGTCCGTGCCCGCGCGACCCGTGCGCGTGCCGCCAGCGGTCGTCGGCGGGCAGCAGGTCGCCGAGGGCCGCGAGCAGGTCGTCGTCGCTGCCCGACCCGAGCTCGATGAGCGCCACGCCAGCGGTGGCGTGCGGGACGAAGACGTGCAGCAGTCCGTCGCCGCCCGCCGCCGCCGCGAACCGCTCGCACTCGGCCGTGATGTCGTGCACGGCCTCGCGTCCGCCGGTGGCGACCCTGACCACGGTGCTCTCCATGCACCCGGTCTACCCGATCCGGGCCCCGCCTAGCGCGTGATCTCCTCGCGGGACTCGACCACCGCGTCCGGACCGGGGTAGACGAGGGTCTCGTGGCCGTCCTCGAACCGCACCACGTAGGGCGGTCCGCCGTCCGGCCCGCGCACCTCGACGATCTCCCCCGCCCGGTCCGGCTGGCCCACGACGTTGCCGTGCACGAGCAGCCGGTCTCCGACTCGTCCGTTCATCGCTCCCCCCAAGCTCGCACGTCCGCCACCGGGACGGACGGTGCCGGGCATCTGCACTTCCCAGCCTCATACGTTCCCCGCCCCCCGTCGAGGGGAATCACCCCTCCGTTCCAAGGAAGAACCGGCCGGCCGGGGGTCGGCCCCGGGCCTGACCGGGGACAATGGTTACCGGTTGGTAGAGATGCGTTAGCCGTCATAAACGGCGACGATGGATCACGTACCGAGGCGACGAACAGTCAGCCGGGGACCGAGGGCCGCCGACCCGGCGGCGGCGGTCTCACCAGCAAGGACGGTAAGGACAGAGGGGACCCCGTGGCTTCCGGACGTCAACGCTTTTCGATCATCAGCGACGGCCTGCCGAGCCAGTTGCCCGACATCGACCCGGACGAGACCCGGGAGTGGCTGGAGTCGCTGGACACGGTCATCAAGACCGAGGGCCGGGGCCGGGCCCGCTACGTGATGCTCAGGCTGCTGGAACGGGCGCGTGAGCTCCAGGTCGGCGTGCCCGGCCTGCGCAGCACTGACTTCATCAACACGATCCCGCCGGAGCACGAACCCTGGTTCCCCGGCGACGAGCACGTGGAGCGGCGCATCCGCGCCTACATCCGGTGGAACGCGGCGATCATGGTGTCGCGGGCGAACCGGCCCGACATCGGCGTCGGCGGGCACATCGCCACGTACGCCTCCGCCGCCTCGCTCTACGAGGTCGGCTTCAACCACTTCTTCCGCGGCAAGGACCACGGCGAGTCCGGCGACCAGGTGTTCATCCAGGGGCACGCCTCCCCCGGCATCTACGCCCGCGCCTACCTGGAGGGACGCCTCCCCGGCGACAAGCTCGACGGGTTCCGGCAGGAGCACTCGCACCCGGGCGGCGGGCTGTCGTCCTACCCGCACCCGCGGCTCATGCCGGACTTCTGGGAGTTCCCCACCGTGTCGATGGGGCTGACCGCCATCGACTCGGTGTACCAGGCCCGGTTCAACCGCTACCTCTACAACCGCAAGATCAAGGACACGTCCCGCTCGCACGTGTGGGCGTTCCTCGGCGACGGCGAGATGTCCGAGCCCGAGTCGCTCGGCGCGATCGGCCTCGCCGCCCGCGAGGAGCTCGACAACCTGACCTTCGTCGTCAACTGCAACCTCCAGCAGCTGGACGGCCCGGTCCGCGGCAACGGCAAGATCATCCAGGAGCTGGAGTCGTTCTTCCGCGGCGCGGGCTGGAACGTCATCAAGGTCATCTGGGGCCGCGACTGGGACCCGCTGCTCGCCCAGGACGTCGACGGCGTCCTCGTCAACCAGATGAACACCACCCCGGACGGCCAGTTCCAGACGTTCAGCGTCGAGTCCGGCGAGTACATCCGGGAGAAGTTCTTCGGCGCCGACCCGCGGCTGCGCAAGATCGTCCAGCACCTGTCGGACGACGAGCTGCGCAAGCTGTCGCGCGGCGGGCACGACTACCGCAAGGTGTACGCGGCGTTCAAGTCGGCCCGCGAGCACGTCGGCCAGCCGACCGTGATCCTCGCCCACACCATCAAGGGCTGGACGCTCGGCTCCGACTTCGAGGCCCGCAACGCCACGCACCAGATGAAGAAGCTCACCAAGGCCGAGCTCAAGGAGTTCCGCGACCGGCTCTACCTCGACATCCCCGACTCCGCGCTGGAGGGGCCGCTCCCGCCCTACTACCACCCGGGCGAGGACTCCGACGAGATCCAGTACATGCGCGAGCGCCGCGCCGCCCTGGGTGGGTTCGTACCGAGACGAGTAGTACGGGCGAAGCCGCTCAAGCTGCCCGGCGACCCGGTCTACAGCGAGCTGAAGAAGGGCTCCGGCAAGCAGAACGTCGCGACGACCATGGCGTTCGTCCGGCTGCTCAAGGACCTGATCAAGGACGAGAACATCGGCGCGCGGTTCGTCCCGATCGCCCCGGACGAGTACCGCACCTTCGGGATGGACTCGCTGTTCCCCACGTCCAAGATCTACTCGCCGCACGGGCAGACCTACGACGCCGTCGACCGCAAGCTCCTGCTCTCCTACAAGGAGTCGGAGAGCGGGCAGATGCTGCACGAGGGCATCAGCGAGGCCGGGTCGATGGCCTCGACCATCGCGGCCGGCACGGCGTACGCCACGCACGGCGAGCACATGATCCCCGTCTACATCTTCTACTCGATGTTCGGGTTCCAGCGGACCGGCGACCAGATGTGGGCGCTCGGCGACCAGATGGGCCGCGGGTTCCTCCTCGGCGCCACCGCAGGCCGCACCACCCTGACCGGTGAGGGCCTCCAGCACGCCGACGGGCACTCCCCGCTGCTCGCGGCGTCGAACCCGGCCTGCGTCCACTACGACCCGACGTGGGCGTTCGAGCTGGCCCACATCGTCCAGGACGCGCTGCGCCGCATGTACGGGACGTCCGAGGCCCACCCGAACGGCGAGGACGTCTTCTACTACCTCACCGTCTACAACGAGCCCTACCAGCAGCCCGTCGAACCCGAGAACCTCGACGTCGACGGCCTGCTCAAGGGGCTGTACCTGTACCAGGCGGCGTCGGAGGTCGGGTCCGGGAACGGCGAGACGCCGAAGGCGCAGATCCTCGCGTCCGGTGTCGGCGGCCGGTGGGCGCTCGCCGCGCAGCGCCTCCTCGCCGAGGACTGGGGCGTCGCCGCCGACGTCTGGTCGGCCACCTCGTGGAACGAACTGGCCCGCGAGGCCCGCGACTGCGACGAGTGGAACCTGCTGAACCCGGACGCCGAGCAGCGCGTCCCGTACGTGACCAGGCGGCTCGACAGCGTCGCCGGGCCGATCGTCGCGGTGACGGACTTCATGCGCGCCGTCCCCGACCAGATCGCCCCGTGGGTCCACTCCGACTTCACCGCGCTCGGCACCGACGGCTTCGGGTTCTCCGACACCCGCGCCGCCGCCCGCCGGTTCTTCCACGTGGACGCGGCGTCGATCGTCCTCGCGGTGCTCACCCGCCTCGCCCGCAACGGCGAGATCAAGCCGGAGACGCTCCACCAGGCGATCGAGAAGTACCGCCTCAACGCCGACGTCTCCGACGTCTTCGCGGGCGGCGTGAGCAGCCCCGAGAGCAACACCGGCGGCGATGCCTGACCGTGTGATCGCGGAGGTGTAGGCCGCGATCATGGGAAAGGGCCCCGAGGTTCGCCTCGGGGCCCTTTCGTTTCTCCGCGGGTCAGGACGTCGCGGGCTTGAACACGCCGAAGCGGTTGCCGGACGGGTCGTCCAGGTAGGCGAAGCGCAGGCCGTTCCCGGTCGTCTCCGGCGGGACCGCCACCTTGCCGCCGCTCTGCTCCGTCCGCGCGCAGGTCGCGTCGACGTCCTCCACCATCACGAGGAAGATCGCGTGGTTCTCGGACGCGTCCGCGCTGTGCGCGATCCCGCCGCTCGGACGCTCGGCGCCCGGGTAGGTGATGAGGTCGTAGCCGTCCTCGCCCTGGTCCTGCGCGAACTGCCACCCGAACATGTCGCCGTAGAAGCGGCGGGCCTCCTCCGGCGCGTCGGTGCCGACCTGGAACCACGTCACGGTATTGAACGCTGGAACACTCATCCGTTTTCCTCCTTGCACGCTGTCGAGACCAGCCTGGGAGGACACGGCGACAACCCTCTGTCGGAGTTTTCCCGCGAGTTCCCGAATCCGAACTCCGCCCAGACGACGGTGCGGTGGCCGTCCACCCGGAAACCCCACCGCTCCGCCAGCGCCTCGACGACCCGCAGCCCGCGTCCGCTCTCGTCGCCGCACTCCGCCTTGACGTACGGCCGCTTGCCGTCCGCCCCGTCGTCGGCGACCTCCAGGCGGTACAGGCCGGGACCGGTCAGCAGGCTGATCGTCACCCGTCCGCCGTCACCGGACGCCGTGTGGGTGATGGCGTTGCAGACGGTCTCGCTGCCGACCGTGACCAGGTCGTCCAGCAGCGGGTGACCTGGCGGCAGTATGTCCCGCAGGAACAGCCGCGCGTACCGGACGGACCGCCGAACACCCGGCAACGTGATCGCGCCCACCACGTCCTGCCCGCCGCAACCGGTCACGACGCGATCCACGACACACCGCGCCGCCGCCGCACGGCGGACTCGGAACCCTCCTTCCGCGTCGCCGGTCCCTGCGTCCTCGTCTTGGGCGCTTCCATGGAGCGCCTCCTTTCCTTTCGGAGTCGCCCGCCACATTCGCCGCCCGAAGCCCTCGCGCGCGCCCGCCTGAACGTTTAGCCACTGAACGTTCAGCCACGCACACAATCGGCCACGCTCAGTGACATTCTCGAAGGATGACTCTTAGTAACCCCCCGACCGCCCGCCAACGAAGGATCGGCTCCGCGCTCCGCAACGCCCGTGAGGGCCACAACTTGACCGTCGCCACTGTGGCCGGTCGATTCGGCCGCTCCCAAGGCTGGATGAGCATGGTCGAGAACGGGCTGCACCCCATCGCCGTCGAAGAACTCGGTAACCTGCTCGACTTCTACCGGATCCCGGACGGCCCGCTCCGTACGTCCCTCCTCCACCTGGCCACTCATAGACCCGGCACGTGGGAACGGGTCTGGGAGGGGCGCATCTCCGCCGCCGCGCTCGACCTCGCGAGCCTTGAGGAGGACGCCGCCGAGATTCGCAACTTCGAGTCCAACATCGTCCCCGGGCTCCTCCAGACTCCGGAGTACACCCGAGCGCTCATCGCCCTCGGCCCGGCTAAACACTCGCGCTACGTCAAGCCCCTGGTCGACTTCCGACAGTCCCGCCAGCGGTTGCTCAACCGACCCGATCCACCCCGATATGTGCCGCTCATCGCGGAGGCGGTCCTCCACAACCAGGTCGGAGATGATCCCGCGATCATGCGCGCGCAGATCCGGCGGCTGGCTCAAGTCGCCCAGTTCGACCACGTGGATCTGCGTGTCCTCCCCAGGACGGCCAGCGGGTATCTCTCGCTCATCACCCCATGCCTTCTCATCTCCCTGCGCCCACCCGGACAGCTCACCATTTCTGTGGGCGACCAGTTCACCAAGAGTGTCTTTGTGGAGGACGAGGAAGAGGTCTCGTCCCATGAAGAGATCTTCGAGCTACTGCTCTCGGCCACCCTGAGCAGGGCCGCTTCGCTGAACCTCATCATCGGGATAGCGTCACGTCTATGAGCACTCCCGAAGAGTCCCAGACCCGCTGGCGCAAGAGCACCCACAGTGGCGCGGTCGAAAACAATTGCGTCGAGGTCGCCGACCTGAACGGTCACATCGGCATCCGCGACAGCAAAGCCCCCGACACCGGCCACCTGAACCTCACTCGCCAGAGCTTTGCTGCTCTTGTCGTTCGGCTGGGAGGGGCTACGGGCAGGGCTTCCAGGTGAGGTGGTAGGCGGCCTGGCGTTCGTAGCCCACGCTGACGTAGTTGACCTCCGATGGATCTGACGTGCCCGCGTCGACCCACAGCTCGGATTCGATGTTGAAGGTTGGTTCTTCGTCGCACGGTTTGAAGACGAGGTCGTCGGGCGACACGCGACGCGTGGCCGTCCAAATGTGTTCCCAGGGGCTCTCGAAGGTGAGGATCTCCTCGGCGCGCGTCGGCTGACCCGAGAAGGAGAAGCCGGTCGTGTAAGCGGCCGCCGTGCGGCGAGGGCGAGCCAGGGAGGCGAAGCCGTAGTAGTCCACCGAGCTGACGGCGTAGGTGAACCCCTTCGGGACGCCCCCCACCTTTAGGGCGAGCTGGCACGCCTTGCGGGAATCCGTGGGATTGGACGAGCCGCCCACCCGAGCAATGAACTGGGCGTAGCCGACGAAGAACGCTTCCTCGTTGTCCATGTTCACCGTGTTGACCGAGCCGCGAGGGCAGCCGGAGCCGTTGACGCTCGCGATCTCGAGGGTGATCACGGCGGGCCCACGGACGACGCGCGGACTCGCCGCTGCCGGGGTGACCGACGCCGTGGCCACGGTCAGCGTCGCCACAACGGCGGAAATGGCGATACCTCTACGCATGCGACCCCCTTCGCTGGGAGCGGACGCCGCCTTCGGCGGCGGCCGCGGACAACCCGGAGGGTAACTTTCACGCCATTCACTTTCAATCGACAGTGAAACGGTCCGAACTTGTTAATTTTCACTTTCTGCGAGGCCCTGGGACAGCGAAATGGCCGGGCCCGGAAACGTGATTTTGGATCGCGCTTCCGGGCCTTTGCCGCGTTGGGCTAGCAGATGACCGTCACGGAGAACGGGCGGTCGTCGTCGACGATCTTCGGGTTTCCGGGGGCCGAGGGCGTGGCGGTGCGGACGTACAGCTCGCGCCCGTTGATCGCGCCGACCAGGATCGACGCGCTTCCCGGGCCGGGATCCGTACCGCCCTCCGTGTTGACCGTCCCGGTCAGCGCGCATCTGCTGATGTCGACACTCGCGAGGAGGTTGTAGCGCCCGCTGGAGTTGGAGTGCCTGACGTCGACGAAGCCCGACGCGGCGAGCAGTGCGCCGTTCGCGCCGACCTTGGCCCACAGCGTCGTCGCGGCGGCGCGCTGGTTGGACCGTCCATCCGTACCGGCGTCGGCCGCCGTCACCACGACGGCGAAAGCGCCGCCGGCGATGACCGCGGACGCTCCCGCCATCATGAGAAACCGTGCTGACTTTTTCACTTCTCCCCCGATCGTGAAATTCCCCCGACGCCTCTGCCGATCGCCGAAGGCATGTTCCGACTATGCGTCGCGGGGCAGGGCGGCGACATCCCGGGCAAGGGGAGTTGACAATGGCTCTCGGGGTTACCTCGGGCTTATGTCGTGCGGCGAACGGCGGTCGGAGCGGACGGTGGGTCAGACGAATTCGAGGGGACGGGCGACAAAGTCGCGCGGGGCGTCCTTGTGCATGGCTTCGGGGGCTCGTTCGGGGGCGGTCTCCTCCAGGAGGACGGCGCGGCGGACGCGGTCGGTGCGGAAGATGCGGCAGCCGCCGCGCATCCGGCACCAGGCCGTCAGGTACCAGCCGTTGGCGGACGCCGTGAACGTGACGGGCTCGACATCGCGTTCGGTTTCGGCGCCCTCCCGGTCAACGTAGGTGAGGCGGACCACCCGGCGCGTCACGATCGCCTCCTCCAGCACGGACGGGACGGACGGCACGGACGACGCGGGGTCGTCGCCGTCCGCCGGGCCGAGGAAGCGGATGCGGTCGGCCAGTTCGCGGGCGGAGGCGCTGTCGGCCGCCGACATCGCCGTGACGATCTTGTGCAGCGCGGTGCGCGCGGACCGGGTGTACGGCGAGCCGGTCGCGCGGGCCAGCGTGATCGCGACGGCGACCGCCTCGGCGGGGCTGAAGTTCAGCGGCGGCAGCGTGCGGCTCTTGTCGAGCGTGTAGCCGCCGCCCCGGCCCACGTCCGCGAAGATCGGGACACCGGCCTGCTGGAGTGCGCAGATGTCGCGCTCGATCGTGCGGGCGCTCACCTCGTACCGCGCGGCCAGCTCCCGTGCGCTGACCCGGCGCGGCGCGCAGGCCCGCAGCTCCTCCACCAGGGCGTACAAGCGGTCGGTGCGGTTCACACGGCGACCGTACGCGGCGCCTCCGACAGTTCAGCGCGACCGGACGGCCTCCGCCGCGGTCAGGGGTTGGACAGGCGGCGGAGGCGGCCGTCGTCCTGGAAGGAGACCGCCGGGATGTCCAGCAGTTCGTCCACGCCGGGGAACTCCTCGCCCGCCTGGAACGGGGTCCCGTGCACCGTCACGTTCTGCGCCGGGCCCCTGTGCATGCCGGTGTGCGCGGCGCCCAACTCCATGAGGTAGCCGCCCGCCGCGGACGGACGGCGCCGGTCGTTGGTGACGGCCTGGGCGGCGTAGGTGTTCATGGCGACGGCCCGCTGATAGAGGGCGGTCGCCTGCATCGTGGGACGGCGGGCGGGGCGGCCGTCCAGGCCCTTGACCCGCATGCCGTGCACCCGGGCGGCGTCCAGCAGGGCTCTCAGCCCGGTGGCGCCCAGGTTGTGGCCGCTGTCGTAGCGGACGACGAACGCCCGCAACTCAGGGCTCATGGTCCCGCCGGCGAGGTAGGCGTCGACGCGCGCCTGGTAGGCGTCGTCCCGGACGCTTTCCAGGTAGAGGGTACGCACACCGGCCTCCCGGATCTCAGCCATGTTCGTGCACAGGAACTCCCAGATCGCCGCCCCGGAGTGGGTGCCGCCGATGGCCACGCCCTCGTAGCGCGCCAGCAGTACGCGCAGGTCGTCCATCGCGTCCTGGGAGTCGTCGTCGGCCAGGGCCTGCTCCACGGCCTGGTGCCGCTGCCGCCGACTGTGGGGAGTCCCCGTGTACGCGTTGAGCGTGGCTCGCGCGTCGCGGCCGAGTTGCGCGTCGCGTGCGTCCTGGCGATTCCAGTAGCCGCGCGTCACCGGGTCGGCGCGGCCGATGGCCTCCAGTACCTCGTTGGGCCCGTCCAGATCGGAAATGCCCGGCGCCAGATCGCGCATGCCGCCCAGTTGGTAATGGAGCGGCTGATCGGTCTCCCGGAGCGTGGTCGGGTCCTCGTCGGTTTCCACACGCTGCTTGTAGGCGGCGGCCCGGGTGGCCGCCGGCAGGCTCTCCCATTCCTCCCGCGTCAGCTCGTTCGGTGTGCGGTCGCTCGCGCGGGAGCGGCGTGGACCCCGTATCCGCAGCGAGGGACCCTGCGGGTTCTCGTGCAATTCGTCCTGATTCATGCGCTGGACCACGGGAGCGGGACCCGAGGGCTCCGCTGTGCGCTGCACAAGGGACGGGTGCCCCTGCCCCATGATGCGGGACACCGCCGCGTTCCCCACGAGGCGCTGGAGCCGCAGCATCGACTCCGCGATTGTTCCGCCGCCGGACGAAGGCTGCCGCACGGGCCTCGCGGATCCCGGACGCTGGGTTTCTTTCCGCTGTTCCTCACCGGGCTTCTGCGCTCGCATGCGTGCGTCCCCTTCTGGAACACGGGCTGGGAACGTCCAGTGTCACTTCTCCGCCTCCGCTGCGACACGTCCGGACGGGCAGGACGGGGTGCAGGCGAATTGCCCTTTCGGCCCCTTGCTCGGCGTCAGAGTTTCGAGCGCGTCCAGCGCGTCCAGGCGAGGAGGTCGTCGGCCGGAAGGGTGTTGACGACCTGGGACTGCGGGACGGCGCAGCGTGCGGCGCGTTCGCAGCCGAAGGGCTGCCAGTCGAGTTGGCCGGGGGCGTGGGCGTCGGAGTCGATGGCGAACCGGCAGCCCGCCTCGACGGCGACGCGCAGCAGCCGTTTCGGCGGATCGAGGCGTTCGGGACGGGAATTGATCTCCACGGCGACGTCGTAGGCAGCGCAGGCGTCGAAGACGAGGGCCGCGTCGAATTCGGATTCCGGGCGCAGCCCTCCGCGCTTGCCTCCGGCTTTGACGATGCGTCCGGTGCAATGGCCGAGGACGTTCACGCGCGGGTTCGAGATCGCCGTCACCATGCGTTTGGTCATCGCCACGCGGTCCATGCGCAGTTTGGAATGGACGCTGGCGACGACCACGTCCAGGCGGTCGAGGAGGCCCGCTTCCTGGTCGAGCGCGCCGTCCTCCAGGATGTCGACTTCGATACCGGTGAGAATGCGGAACGGCGCGAGCCGTTCGTTGAGTTCGGCGACGATGTCGAGTTGTTCGCGGAGCCGGTCGGCGGACAGGCCGTTCGCCACTTTGAGGCGCGGCGAATGGTCGGTGAGCGCGAGGTATTCGTGGCCGAGTCCGCGCGCCGTCTCGGCCATTTCCAGGATCGGGGAGCCGCCGTCCGACCAGTCGCTGTGCGTGTGCAGGTCGCCTTTCAGCGCCGCGCGGAGGGCGGCCGTCGCCTCGTCCAGCGGCTGCCCCTCAGTGGCCTCCAGTCGGCGCAGGTAGACGGGCGTCTCGCCGCGCAGCGCCTCCTCGATCACCAGGGCGGTGACCTTGCCGATGCCGGGCAGCGCGGTCAGCGTGCCCTCGCGGGCGCGCGCCGCCAACTCGTCCGGGGGCGTCCGTCCGGCCAGGTCGGCGGCCGTGCGGAAGGCCCGCACGCGGTAGGTCGGCTCGTGGGCGCGCTCCAGCAGGAACGCGATGCGGCGCAGGGCTTCGACGGGCTCCACGCCTCGCACCGTACCCAGACATCCCATCTGCTCAAAGCGTGGAGCGGGCCGCACTCGGCGGCTCTATGAGGTCGCCGTCGTGTCCTCGGTGAGTCGAGGCGGACCGGTCCGCTGGAGGGCGCATGGTCAGGACGAGGACGGCCGCTCCGGCGAAGATGGCCGCCGCGACGATGCCGGTGACGTGCAGGCTGGCGGTGAACGCCTCCCGTGCGGCGTCAAGCAGGTCCGCGCCCTGGTCGGCGGGAAGGGCTCTGGCGGAGGCCACCGCCCCGGCCAGGGAGTCGGAGCCGCCGTCCATCCGATTGCGGTAGACCGCCGCGGCCACCACGCCGAGCAGCGCGAAGCCGAGCGAGCCGCCGAAGAAGTTGCCGGTCTCCGACATCGACGCCGCCGACCCGGCGCGCTCCGGCGGGACGGACCCGACGACCAGCCCGGTGCCCAGCGCGAACAGCGGACCGGTGCCGAGCGCCAGCACGGCGATGCCGATCATGACCAGCGACAGGGTGCCCGCGCCGCCGACACCGACCAGCAGCAGGCTGCCCAGCGCGGACACGCCCAGCCCGCCGGCGATCGCGGTCGTCTGCTTCATCCGCTTGGCCAGCGTCGGCGCGACCATGGTGCCGACCGCCACGCCCAGGCCCATCGGCGCGAACAGGGTCGCCGCCTCGACCGGCGAGTAGCCGAGCACGCTCTGCAGGTACTGGGTCACGAGCAGGCCCGTCCCGGCCATGGCGATCCCGGCGAGCACCAGCGCGACGATCACCGCCGTGAACGGTCGGTTGCGCAACAGTCGCAGGTCCAGCAGCGGCGTCTCCAGCCGCAGTTGGCGGCGGACGAACACGAACCCGATGGCCGCGCCGACGACGATGGCCGCCACCGGCACGGCCCGCGCGTTCTCCACGGCCGCCTGCTTGATTCCGTAGACCATCAGGAGCACCGCGGCCAAGGACAGCCCGACGCTGGCCGGGTCCAGCCGTCCGGCATGGTCGCCGCGGAACTCCGGCAGCAGGACGGGCCCGGCGAGCACCAGCAGCAGCATCGGCGGAACGGCGGCCAGGAACACCGATCCCCACCAGAAGTGCTGGAGCAGGACACCGGCGAGCACCGGTCCGAGCGCGCCGCCGGTGAACTGGCAGGTCGCCCAGATCGCGATGGCCTTCCCGCGCTGTTTCTCGTCGCGGAAGATGTTGGTGAGCAGGGCGAGGGTGCACGGTGCGAGGGTCGCGCCCGCGACGCCGAGCAGCGCCCGCGCGGCGATCAGCATCAGCGGGTCGGCCGCGAAGGCCGCCACGACCGACAGCGCCGCGAACGCCGCCGCGCCGATGATCAGGAGTCGGCGGCGGCCGATCCGGTCGGCGAGCGTGCCCATCGTGATGACCATGCCGGCCACCAGGAACCCGTAGCCGTCACTGATCCACAACTGCTCGACGCCGCTCGCGCCCAGGTCGGCGCTCAGTTTGGGGAGCGCGAGGAGCAGCGCCGTCGCGTCCGTCGCGACGATGAAGGTCGGCAGCATGAGGAGGGCCGCGCCCAGCCATGCCCGGTCGATTCGCATATCGGAGGCTTCCGTTCTCTCGACGTTTCGACGGGTGGTCGGAGCGGCCGAGCGGTTCTCGACATCGAGACCGGGGAGACCGGGGAGAATCCATCCGAAATTCTTGGCGGGGGACGTCAAGGCGGCGGCGGTGGCTCCGACCAACGGTCGACGGGGCCCAGCCGGGACCCGCGGAACGGGGCCCAGCCGGGGCCGCGAGACCACGAGGGGTACGAGATGAAGTTCCTGATCAGCATGCACATCAACCCGGCCGTGCTGGACGCGCTGACCGACGCGGAGCGGGCGGCGATCGGCGAGGGCCACGGCCGGTTCATCGAGGAGCTGAAGGCGTCCGGGGAGCTGATCACCACGCAGGCGCTCGCCGACCCGTCCCAGGCCGCCGTGGTGTCCGTGCGGGGCGGCCAGCCGGTGGTGACCGACGGCCCCTTCCTGGAGGCCAAGGAGTACCTGGGCGGTTTCTACCTGGTCGACTGCGAGGACAAGCAGCGCGCGATCGAACTCGCGGCGCAGATCCCGGACGCCGCGATCGAGGGTCTGGGGATCGAGGTGCGGCAGGTCATGTTCGCTGACGGACAATTGGAGGCATGACCAGCCCAGGCGACGAGGACCTGCTGCGTGAGCTCACGCCGCAGGTCCTCGGCACGTTGGTACGCCGGTACGGCCGCTTCGAGGGGTGCGAGGACGCCGTGCAGGAGGCCGTCCTCGCCGCCAGCGTGCAGTGGCCGGACGAGGGAGTGCCGGACAATCCGCGCGGCTGGCTCGTGACCGTCGCGTCCCGGCGGCTCGTCGACCAGATGCGCAGCGACCACGCGCGCCGCGAGCGGGAGTCGGCGACTGCCACCGAGGTCGTACCCGAGGACGTGCCGGACACCGACGACACGCTGCTCCTGCTGTTCCTGTGCTGCCATCCGACGCTCACCGCGGCGTCCCAGACCGCGCTGACGCTGCGGGCGGTCGGCGGTCTGACCACCGCCGAGATCGCCCGCGCGTTCCTGGTGCCGGAGGCCACGATGGCGGCCCGGATCAGCCGGGCCAAGCAGCGGATCAAGGCCGCGGGCAGCTCGTTCGCCCTGCCCGAGGGCGCGGAGCGGGAGGAGCGGCTCCGGGTCGTCCTGCACGTGCTCTACCTGATCTTCAACGAGGGGTACACCGCGTCCTCGGGCAGCGAGCTGCACCGGGCCGACCTCGCGCGCGAGGCGATCCGGCTGGCCAGGATGGTCCACGCGCAACTCCCCGAGGACGCCGAGGTCACCGGCCTGCTCGCGCTCATGCTGCTGACCCACGCCCGCCGGGACGCCCGTACGACGGCTACCGGAGACCTCATACCGCTGGACGAGCAGGACCGCGCGAAGTGGGACCGCGGGCTGATCGACGAGGGCACCGAGCTGATCAAGACGTCGCTGGCGGGCCCGGCGCTCGGGCCGTACCAGTTGCAGGCCGCCATCGCCGCCACGCACGCCGACGCGGCCACGGCCGGGGAGACCAACTGGGCGCAGGTGCACGCCCTCTACCTGATCCTGGAACGGATCGCGCCCAACCCGATGGTCACCCTCAACCGGGCGATCGCGCTCGCCGAGACGGAGGGGCCGCAGGCCGGGCTGACCCTGCTGTCCACGCTGGACGACGACGCGAGGATGGCCGGGCATCACCGGCTGCCGGCCGTGCGGGCGCATCTGCTGGAGAAGACCGGCGACACGGCCGGGGCGTACGAGCACTACCGGCTCGCCGCCAAGGCCACCGCCAGCATCGCCGAGCGGCGCTACCTGGAGTCGCGGGCCGCTCGGCTGAAAATGTGAGCGGCCGGTCTTCGTAACCGTCAGGTATGACGGGACGTGTCCTACCACGGTGTCATCCGGATGACGGCGGACGTTCTCTAGCCTGGGCTCATGGCCGCCGAGACCAACGTCCCGCGGCATGTCCCGCGGTACGTCCTGCGGGACGTGCTGCTGGCCGCGGCGGTCACCGGACGGGCCGATCCCGCGCCCCTCGACCGGCCCTGGCCCCGGCCGTTGCGCTGGACGCGGCACGTCGGCGTCGGGCGGCTGCCGTTCGGCTACGTGGTCAACATGCTCGGCATGGCCCTGACCGTCGTCATGGTGGGCAGCACGGTCGCGCTGCTGTCGGACGAGGCTGTCGAGCGGGGCGTCCTGCTGTCCGGCGCGACGAAGCTGTTCATCGCGGTGGCGGTGGCCGCGCCGCTCGCGCTGCGCGACCGCTGGCCGCTCGGCGCGTGGCGGTGGAGCTTCGCGGCGACGGCGCTGGTCGACCTCGGCGACTGGGTGGGCATGCCGTACGTCCCGGCGGGCGCGATCGCCGGGGTCGCCGCGCTCTACACGGTCGCGGCCCGCTGCCCGCGCGACGTCACGCTGGGCGTCGCGCTGCTGTCGCTCGGCGGCGTGTGGATCAAGGACGCCGAGACCGCGCCGAACGCGATGGTGCTGCTCCTGCTGCCGCTGGCGGTGGGCGCGGCCGTCCGGCTCCGGCAGACGTCCCGGCGCCAGCTCGCCGAGCGGGAGCGGCAGCTCGCCGAGCAGGAGCGGCGGCACCAGGACGCCGAGGCCGTGCTCACCGAGCGGCAGCGGATCGCGCGGGAGCTGCACGACGTCGTCGCCCACCACATGTCCATGATCGCGATCCAGGCGGAGGCCGCGCCCTACAAGGTCGAGTCGCTGCCCGACGAGACCCGCGGCGACCTCGCCGAGATCCGCGCGACGGCGCTCGACGCGCTGACCGAGCTGCGCCGCGTCCTCGGCGTCCTGCGCGGCGAGGACGGCGCCGAGACCGCCCCGCAGCCCGGCCTCGACCGGCTGGGCGAGCTGGTCGGCAACGCGCGGGCCGCCGGGCTGTCGGTGGAGACGCGCGTGGAGGGCGACCTCGCCGGGCTCCCGCCGGGCGTCGGGCTCACCGCGTTCCGGATCTTGCAGGAGGCGCTGAGCAACGCGATGCGGCACGCGCCCGGTTCGCACGTGCAGGTCGAGGTGACCCACGACGACGGCGTAGTGTGGCTCGGCGTCGTCAACGGGCCGCCCGGCGACGGCCAGTCCCCCGATCCGGGCATCCGGGGCGGCGGGCACGGCCTCGTCGGGATGCGGGAGCGGGCCGCCGCGCTCGGCGGCGCCCTGACCGCGCGGCACGCCCCCGAGGGAGGATTCGCCGTGACCGCCAACCTGCCCGTGCTGGCGCGGGACGCCACGTGACCGTGCGGGTCGTGATCGCCGACGACCAGGGGATGGTGCGCAGCGGGTTCGGCGTGCTGCTGAACGCCCAGCCCGACATCGAGGTCGTCGGCGAGGCCGTGAACGGCGAGGAGGGCGTGCGGCAGGTCGCGGCACTGCGTCCCGACGTGGTGCTGATGGACGTCCGCATGCCCGTGATGGACGGCCTGGAGGCGACCCGCCGGATCCTCGCCGACGCGGCCGAGGACGCGCCGAAGATCCTCATGCTCACCACCTTCGACCTGGACGACTACGTCTACGCCGCCCTGCGCGCCGGGGCCAGCGGCTTCCTGTTGAAGGACGCGTCCGCGACCGAACTGGCCGACGCGGTGCGGGTCGTCGCGGCGGGCGACGCGCTGCTGTCCCCGTCGATCACCCGGCGGCTGATCGCGGAGTTCTCCCGGCTCGGCGGCCCGCGCGCGCCGACCCCCGCGCGGGTGGACGAGCTGACCGGACGGGAGACCGAGGTCCTGGCGCTGGTCGCGCGGGGGCTGTCCAACGGAGAGATCGCCGAACGGCTCGTCGTCGCCGAGCAGACCGTTAAGACCCATTTCGGACGGATCCTGATGAAGCTCGAACTCCGGGACCGTCCGCAGGCGATCGTCTACGCCTACGAGATCGGCCTGGTCAGGCCCGGCGACTGATACCCCGGAGCGACGGCGTCGGCGGGCGGGCCATACCGAGGTGGCACCGGTGCTACCGGAGTCGCACCTCGAAAGACCACTCCGCCGGTTGATCCGCGATCGGGGGCCGGATTTCTAGCGTCCTACTCAGTGCTTCGACTCACCGAGAAGGACGGCCCGGATGCCCAGGATCCGCACGGTCGCGGCGGTGCTGTCGGTCTTGGCGGCGACCGGCTCCACCACCGCCGCGACCGCCCGCGCCGAGCTGTACGGCGCGCCCGCACCACCGCCCGAACTGACGGCGGCGACATTGGACGCCCGCTACCAGGCCACCGACCGGGAGATCGACCGCGCGCTGGCGACCGCCCGACGCGCCCATGACAAGACCAAGCTGCGGGTCCTGGCCACGTTCCTCTCGAACGGCCGCCGATTCCTGTCGTTCGACGCGCGCGGCGACGGGCAGGCCGTCGAGGTCCTCGGCGACCTGCGGCACGCCGACCGGGTCGCCGTCGTCGTGCCCGGCGCCGACAACTCCCTGGCCGACTACGACTCCCCCAAGTTCGTCGGCGGCGGCAGTCGCGCGCTCTACCGGCAGCTCCGCGCGGACGCTCCCAGCGCGCACGTGGCGGTGATCGCCTGGCTCGGCTACGACTCGCCGTCCACGCGGAGCACGGCCGTCCTGACCACCGGACGCGCCGAGTCCGGCGCCCGCGCCCTCCGCGAACTCTTAACGGACGTGCACCGCGTCAACGACCACACCCGGTTCGCGCTCCTCTGCCACAGCTACGGCTCGGTGGTCTGCGCCAAGGCCGCTCCACTTCTCGCACCCCTGCCGGTGGACGACATCGCGTTGTTCGGCAGCCCCGGCACCACGGCACGCCACGCCGCCGACCTCGGGACGTCCGCGCACGTCTGGGCGGGCCGCGCCAAGGGCGACTGGATGCGCTACGTACCGAACGTCCGCGTCGCCGGGCTCGGCTTCGGCCCCGACCCGGTCTCGTCCGGCTTCGGCGCCCTCCCCTTCGACGCGGGCACCGGCCCCCACAGCGGCTACCTGGCCCCCGGCTCCCGCGCCCTCCGCAACCTGTCCCTGATAGCCCTGGGCCGCCCCGAAGAAGTAACCCATGCCTGACCAACCCCCTTGGGCGACCCACACCACCCAGCGCGGACGGCTTGCCTGGAGGGTTGTTGGCGTCGTCGCGGTCGGCGTGCTGTACGCCGTGACGCACGGGTTCAGGAGGCTTGCGGCCGCCGGACGATCTCTGATGGTAGAAAGGCGGGGATGCCGCCACGCACGCCGACACCGCCGCGTCCTCGGCGGCTCCGCAGAGCCCTGGCCTGCGCCGTTTCCATCGCGGTGGTCATGCTCACCACCGCGGGCACCGGCCACGCCGAGCCCTACGCCCCGCCCGCCGCCGTCCCCGCGATGGCGCCCTCGACCCTGGACGCCCGGTACGCCGCCGAGCGCCACGCCATCGAGAACGCCCTGGCCACGGCGCGCGACGTCGGCGACGCCGATCGGGTTCGGGCCTTCGGCGCGTTCCTCCGTCCGGAACGCCGCTTCCTCTACTTCGACCCACGCGGCAACGGACGGGCCATCGAGGTCATCGGCGACATCGCCAGCGCGCGACGGGTGGTGGTCCTCGTCCCCGGCGCCGACACCACGCTCACCGCCTTCGACACCCGAGGCGCCAAGCCGTGGTCAACCCCGAGCGGCGGCGCCCACACCATCTACACCCAAGCCCTCCACACCCACCCCGCCGCCACCCAAACGCCCCGCGGGCAGACCCCTCAGCGGTGGGGCAGGGTGCAGGCGGGGCGGGAGTCGGTGGGGGTGGCTGTGGTGGCTTGGTTGGGGTATGCGGCGCCTCGGACGTTCAGTCGGGACGTCATCACTGATGAGCGCGCCGGTGAGGGTGCCGTGCGGTTGCGGCGGTTCTTGTGGGACGTCCACCGGGTCAACCCGTCCTCGCGTGTCGGGTTGCTCTGCCACAGTTACGGGTCGGTGCTCTGCGGTCGGGCCGCGAAGGACGGTCCCGAAGACGCGGCGTGGCGACAGGTCACCGACATCGCTCTTTATGGCAGTCCGGGCACCACGGCGTGGTCCGCCGCCCAACTCGGCCGGGGCCGTGCGCGGATCTGGTCCGGGCGTGGCGCGACCGACTGGATGGAAGACGTTCCGCACGTCCGCTTCCTGGGCCTCGGGTTGGGGCCCGACCCCGTGTCGCGCTCGTTCGGCGCGCGGGTCTTCGACGCCGGGAACGGCGGGCACAGCGACTATCTCGCGCCGGGCTCCGCGTCCCTCCGCAACCTCACCGCGATCGCACTCGGACACCCCGCCGGGGTCACCTCCGGCTGACTCCGAAGCGCGCTTCGGGCCGGTCCACGTCGTCGGGGGTGGCACCCTGGGGTGGTGGACACCGCGAACGATGCCGAAATCCGCGAGCAGACGACCCGGCGCCTGGAGAAGGCGATGGGGACGTTCGGCACCGCGGCCCTCACCCGCATGGAGGAACAACTCCCCTGGTTCCGGCGGATGCCCGCCGACCAGCGGTCCTGGATCGGGCTCGTCGCCCAGGCCGGCATCGCCGCGTTCGTCGAGTGGTTCAAGAACAACGAGCGGACCCGTCCGGCCATCGCCGGTGAGGTGTTCGGCACCGCGCCCCGCGAGCTGCTGCGCGCCATCAAGCTCCAGCACACCATCGACATGGTCCGCGTCATCATCGACGTGGTCGAGACCCGGCTGGACGAGCTGGCCGCGCCCGGCGGGGAGGCCCAGCTCCGCGAGGCCATCCTGCGCTACACGCGCGACGTGGCGTTCGGCGCCGCGCAGGTGTACGCGCGCGCCGCCGAGACGCGCGCCGCCTGGGACGCGCGGCTGGAGGCCCTCGTCGTCAACGCCGTCCTGCAGGGGGAGGTCGACGACGGCATGCACTCGTGGGCGGCCGCGCTCGGCTGGACGTCCAAGCCCGTCACCGTCATCGCCGGGTTCACCCCCGAGGACGAAGAACCCGAGGTCACCATCGACCAGATGCAGCTCGCCGCCCGCCGCGCGCGGGCCGACGTGCTGGCGGGCGTCCAGGGGCATCGGGTGATCGTCATCGTCGGCGGCGACACCGACCCGATGGACGCGGCCCGTCCGATCGCCGCCAAGTGCGGTCCCGGCCCGGTCGTCGTCGGACCGCGGGTCCCGGACCTCTACGACTCGACGCTGTCCGCGCAGGCCGCCGTCGCCGGGCTCCGCGCCGCGGCCGGGTGGCCGGACGCGCCGCGTCCCGTCCAGGCGACCGAGCTGCTTCCCGAACGCGCGCTCGACGGCGACGACGAGGCGCGCCGCTACCTGGTCGACAGCGTCTACAACCCGATGCTCGCCGCGGGCGCACCCCTGCTCGACACGCTCACCACCTACCTCGAACAGGGCTCGTCGCTGGAGGCCACAGCGCGGTTGCTGTTCGTCCACCCGAACACGGTGCGGTACCGGCTCCGGCGCGTCACCGAACTGACCGGCCTCGCCCCCACCGACGGACGCAACGCCTTCACCCTGCGCATCGCGCTGGTTCTGGGTCGCTTCCAATCCCGCTGACCCAGCCGAGGGGCGGCTCGCTGAGACGCATGTCACGAGTCTTCTTGCTGCATGGCTAGGGGGTCGTCCCCTAGGTGACCAGGGTTGTAGGGGTCGTACAAAGGGCCCTGGGCAAACTTGTGCCGTCAGGCATCGTGATGGGAGGGGCGTTGGCGGCAGGCTGGTCGAGTGATCCTCCTCGCATCGCCCGGCCAGGGCGCCCAGACCCCCGGCTTCTTGCAGCC
Source organism: Actinomadura syzygii (assembly GCF_008085905.1). Taxonomy (GTDB): domain Bacteria; phylum Actinomycetota; class Actinomycetes; order Streptosporangiales; family Streptosporangiaceae; genus Spirillospora; species Spirillospora syzygii. The sequence continues at coordinate 143,112 of NZ_VSFF01000017.1, forward strand.
ATGGCTAGAGATACCCGGCGTCGCCGATCGCCTGGCCTGGTGGTCCGCGGTGACGGGGCTCGACCTGGTGCGCTACGGGACGGTCGCGGACGCCGAGGAGATCCGTGACACCGCCGTCGCACAGCCGCTGCTCGTCGCCGCCGCGCTGGCCGCCTACAACGTCCTGTACGAGGACGGCGCCGTCCCCGGCGCGGTGGCCGGGCACAGCGTCGGAGAGCTCGCCGCGGCGTCGATCGCCGGAGTGCTGAGCCCCGAGACGGCGCTGGTGCTCGTCCGGGAGCGGGGACGCGCGATGGCCGAGGCCGCCGCCGTCACCGAGACCGGGATGACCGCCGTGCTCGGCGGCGAGCCCGCCGAGGTCCTCGCCTCGATCGACAAGCACGGGCTCACCCCCGCGAACGTGAACGGCGCGGGGCAGGTCGTCGCCGCCGGGACGCTGGAGCAGCTCGCCCGGTTCGCCGACGAGCCGCCCGCGAAGGCCCGGCTCCGCCCGCTGTCGGTGGCCGGGGCGTTCCACACCGAGCACATGGCGCCCGCCGTCGACGCGCTCGGCCGCGTCGCGTCGGGGGCGCCCGTCGCCGACCCGCGGACGCGGCTGCTGCAGAACCGCGACGGCGCGGTCGTCGCGTCCGGCCCCGACTTCGTGGACCGGCTCGTCGGCCAGGTCAGCGCGCCCGTCCGCTGGGACATGTGCATGGAGACCATGACCGAGCTGGGCGTCACCGGCATCATCGAGCTGCCGCCCGCGGGCACCCTCACCGGCCTCGCCCGCCGCCAACTGAAGGGCATCGAACTGGTAGCCCTGAAGTCCCCCGCAGACCTCGACAAAGCACGCGAGCTGATCGAGGCGGAGGCGGCATGACCGGAGCGAAGCGAGGATCATGCCGCCGACCCTCCGGGGGCCTGGGGGTCGCCTCCCCAGAAAGGCAGAGCGGCATGACCGGAGCGAAGCGAGGATCATGCCGCCGACCCCTCGGGGGTCTGGGGGTCGTCCCTCAGAAAGGAAGTGCGGCATGAGCGGGCTTCGTATTCCTGAGGTGGCGCCGGGGGCTCGGATTCTGGCGTTCGGCGACTATCGTCCGGCGCGCATCGTCACCAACGACGACCTCGCCAAGACCGTCGAGACCGACGACGCCTGGATTCGCAGCCGGGTCGGCATCGCGGAGCGGCGCATCGCGGGCGACGACGAAGGCATCGTCGAACTCGGCGCGCACGCGGGCGGCAAGGCGCTCGCGGGCAGCGGGCTCGCCCCGTCCGACATCGACCTCGTGATCCTCGCCACCTGCTCGGCGGAGTCGCCGATGCCGGGGCACGCCGCGCAGATCGCGCACCGGCTCGGCATCGACGCGCCCGGCGCGTTCGACATCAACGCCGCGTGCGCCGGGTTCTGCTACGCGCTCGGCACCGCCAGCGCCGCCGTCCGCGCCGGGAGCGCCCGCAACGTGCTGGTGATCGGCTCGGAGAAGATGTCCCAGTGGATCGACTGGACGGACCGCTCCACCTGCATCATCTTCGCGGACGGCGCGGGCGCCGCGGTCGTCACCGCCAGCGAGACGCCGGGCATCGGCCCGGTCGTGTGGGGCAGCGCCGGCGACAAGTACGACAAGATCATCATCGATGACCGGCACTCGTTCATCCGGCAGGAGGGGCAGGCGGTGTTCCGCTGGGCGACCACCGCCATCGCCCCCGTCGCGGTCGAGGCGTGCGAGCGCGCCGGGATCAGCCCGGCCGACCTCGCCGCGATCGTCCCGCACCAGGCCAATCTCCGGATCATCGAGGCCATCGCCCGCAAGGTGAAGGCCGACAACGCCGTCGTGGCCGACGACATCGTCCACTCCGGCAACACGTCGGGAGCCTCCATCCCGCTCGCCCTGTCCCGCATGATCGAACGCGGCGACGTGCCGTCCGGCGCCCCGGCCCTGCTGGTCGGGTTCGGCGCCGGGCTGTCCTACGCTGCCCAAGTCATCCAGATCCCGTAGGCCGTCACACCTGCTCGCAGGCTCTGGACCAACCCACCGAAGGAGAAACGCAGACCATGGCAGAAGTCGCCACCGAACAGCAGATCCTGGCCGGCCTCGCCGAGATCATCGACGACATCGTCGGCATCGACAAGTCCGAGGTGACCCCGGAGAAGAACTTCATCGACGACCTGGACATCGACTCGCTGTCGATGGTCGAGATCGCGGTGGCCGCGCAGGACCAGTTCGGCGTCGAGATCCCCGACGACGAGCTGCGCAACCTGAAGACGGTGAAGGACGTCATCGACTTCGTCCAGAACCTGCAGCAGGCCCCGGTCAAGAGCTAGCACGCGGGGACGGCACGCGCCGGCCCGCGGGACCCGCCACGGCGGCGGCCCGCGGGCCGTCCGGGTAGCTGCGACCGCCCCTCACAGCCCGCAAGGAGCATCCACATGAGCAAGAGCCAGACCAGAGTCGTCGTGACGGGTCTCGGTGCAACGACCCCACTCGGTGGAGACCTGCCGTCGACCTGGTCCGCCCTGCTCGCCGGAGAGTCCGGGATCCGCACACTGGAGTGGGAGGGCGTCGAGGGCCTGCCGGTCCGGTTCGCCGCGACGCTGAAGGTGCCGCCGGACGAGGTGATGCCGCGCCAGTCGCTGCGCCGGCTCGACCGCAACCAGGCGATCGCGCTGATCGCCGCCCGCGAGGCGTGGGCGGACGCCGGGTTCGCCCCGTCCCCCGGCGGCAAGCCGCAGAAGGGCATGGAGAAGGCCGGCGTCGAGGGCGGGTTCGTCGTCGACCTCGACCGGGTCGGCGTCGTGCTGTCCAGCGGCATCGGCGGCCTGCACACGGCCCTGAACAGCTACGACGTGTACCGGGAGAAGGGCTGGTCGCGGGTCTCGCCGTTCACCGTCCCGATGCTGATGCCGAACGGCGCGTCCGGGCACGTCGGCATCGAGTTCGGCGCGACGGCCGGGTCGCACGCCCTGGTCAGCGCGTGCGCGTCCAGCGGTGAGGCGGTCGGCTACGCGATCGACATGATCCGCGCGGGCCGCGCCGACGTGATCGTCTGCGGCGGCACCGAGGCGTGCATCCACCCGCTGCAGATGGCGTCCTTCGGGATCATGCGCGCGATGTCGACGCGCAACGAGGAGCCGTCGCGCGCGTCCCGGCCCTACGACAAGAACCGCGACGGGTTCGTCCTCGGCGAGGGCGCCGCGGTCATGATCCTTGAGTCGGAGGAGCACGCCCGGCGGCGCGGCGCGAAGATCAACGGGTACGCGTCCGGGGCCGGTTACTCCAACGACGCCTACGACATCGTCCTGCCGGACCCGAGCGGCCGCGGGCAGGCCAAGGCGATGCAGCGGGCCCTGGCCGACGCGGGGCTTGAGCCCGCCGACATCATCCACATCAACGCGCACGCCACCTCGACCCCTGCCGGGGACGTGGCGGAGCTCGCGTCCATCAAGGCGGGGCTCGGCGAGGACGTCGCCCGGAAGGCCGTCATCACCGCGACCAAGTCGATGACCGGGCACCTGCTCGGCGGCGCGGGCGCGCTGGAGTCGATCTTCACGATCCTGGCGCTGAAGGAGGGGCTCGTCCCGTTCGTGGCGAACCTGGAGGACCTCGACGACGAGGTCGACCTCGACATCGTCCGCGACGAGCCGCGCAAGCTCCCGGACGGCCCGGCGGCGGCACTCAACAACTCGTTCGGGTTCGGCGGCCACAACGTCTCGGTCGCCTTCGAACGCGCCATCTGAACGACCGCACGGCACGCCGAACGGCCCGGCGAGGGAAACCTCGCCGGGCCGTTTCGCGTGTTCCGGTGGCCGCGCCGGACGGCGGGCGCCCCGCGCCGGACGTTCGCCGGGCGGGGCGCGCGAGTCGCGGGACGGGCACGCTCCACCGGGCGGCGTCGGCGGACGCCCCGGTCGTCACACGGCGGCGTGCAGCCAGCGGACGGGCGCGCCGTCCCCGGCCCGCCGGAAGGGTTCGAGCTCGTTGTCCCACGGGGTGCCGAGGAGCCGCTCCAGCTCGTGCTCCAGGGTGATCTTGCCGACCGCGGCGTTCGCCATGACGGAGCGGAGCCGGTCCTCGGGGATCATGATGTCCCCGCTGGCCCCGATGACGCCGGTGAACACCCCGAGGGACGGGGTGAAGCTGAACCGGACGCCGTCGGTGCCCGGGGTGGGATCCTCGGTGGCCTCGAAGCGCACCAGCTTCCAGGTGCGCAGCGCGGAGGTGATGCCCGCGGCGGTGCCCGGCCTCCCCTCCCAATGCAGCTCGGCGCGCAGCGTTCCCGGTGCGGCCGCCTGATCGGTCCACTCAAGGGAAACGGGCACACCGAGAACACCTGCGGCGGCCCACTCGATGTGCGGGCTCAGCGCAGGCGGCGCGGAGTGGACGTAGAAAACGCCACGTGCGGTCACCGGACCTCCTGGATCTGTACCGAGGCTCGTCTTCCCCTACGGCCTCGTACGTCCCAAGTCGGCGTCCGCGTCCCTCATTGTGCATCATCGGCACGTGTCGCACCACCGTGAGTCCGTCGTTTGTTGAACGGTGGAGGACTGGATGCACAGGGTTCACGGGCCTCCACGACAGGTTAGGGCGTGCTGGGCCGCCGTGTGGGGAAAGCCGGGCAACCGGCGGGACCGGGTCCGGTCGTGGTCGCATGTCCGTTTTCGGTCACTCTTGGTCCCCTATTCGACACGATGAGTGCCGGAGCCGGGCGACGAGAGCGAGGACCGATGTTCGATCAGCAGGCGCGGCTGGAGCGGGTGCTGGCGCGGCACCGCGACGCGGTCGTGGTGGAGGCGCTGCCGGGGCGTCCGGCGCTGATCCGCGGGGACCAGATCCTGGTGGCCGGGCGGGACGCCGCCGCGGCCGAGTCGACGGTCCGGCGCTGGCACGACGGGCGGCAGGACGAGCACGGCGTGACGCGGTTGCGGCTGCGCCCGGCGGCGAAGGTGGACGTGTGCGAGCTCGCGGCCCGGCTGCGAGCGGACGGCGTGCGCACCGCCGCGACGGGCGCGGCGCCGCGGCGGCTGAGCGTGGCGCCGAACCACCTCGTCCTCGGGCAGCCGATGTGGTGGAGCGGTCCCGCGGACCGGCCGCGTCCCGCCGGGCCGGTGCCCGCGCCCCGGCCGGCGGCGCGGGCGCGCCGGGAGGTGACGGTCGCCGTCCTGGACACGGGCCTGTCGCCGCACCCCTGGTGGGAGGACGCGGACTGGTACCGCGAGCAGCGCGACGAGGTCGCGGAGGTCCTGGACGCCGACCTCGACTACGACCTGGACGCGCAGGCAGGGCACGGCACGTTCGTCGCGGGCGAGGTGCTCAGGCAGGCGCCGTCGGCGCGGCTGCTGGCCCGCCGGGTGATCGGCGGCGACGGGGTCGGCGACGAGCTCGACGTGATCCGGGCGCTGGCGTGGATCGCCGAGCGCGGCGGCGTGGACGTGGTGAACGTCTCGCTCGGCTGCCATACCTATGACGACCGTCCGTCCCCGGTGCTCGCGCGGGCGATCGCGGCGCTCGGCCGCCGGACGGTCGTCGTGGCGTGCGCCGGGAACGCGGCGACCGACCGTCCGTTCTGGCCGGCCGCGATGAAGCCCGTGGTCGCCGTGGCGGCGCTGGACGGCGCCGACCGGGCCTCGTTCTCCAACCACGGCTGGTGGGTGGACGCCTGCGCGCAGGGCGTGGACGTGACGGGCGCGTTCGTGCGGTTCGACGGGGCGCACCCGCCCGTCCGCGGCATCGACCCCGACCTGTTCCAGGGCTACGCGACGTGGAGTGGAACGTCGTTCGCCGCGCCCACTGTGGCAGGCCGGATCGCCGCCGTCGCCGCGACGGACGGGGTGTCTGCGGTCGAGGCGGCGGACCGCGTTCTCGCCCCGTCCGCACACCCGTCCCTCCCGGACCTCGGCGTGCTCGTCGGAACGGCGGAGGCCGACGCGTCTGAGATGGCCGGGGTCGTCCACGCGGAGTGAGGTGTCGATGTCGTAGGGTGAACCATGCGGGGGGCCTCGGGAGGAGACTTCGGTGGCCCAGAAGAACGACGGTACGGACGAGCTGGTGGTCCGGGCACGCAGCGGCGACGGCGCCGCGTGGGCCCGGCTCGTGGAGCGCCACAGCGGTCTGCTGTGGTCGATCGCCCGCTCGCACGGTTTGAACGACGCCGACTCCGGCGACGTGGTGCAGACCACCTGGCTGCGCCTCGTGGAGCGGATCGACGGGTTGCGCGACCCGGCCGCCACGGGGTGCTGGCTCGCCACGACCGCGCGGAACGAGAGCCTGCGGCTCGTCCGGCTGCGCGGCCGCGACCTGCCGCTCGTGCCCGCGCCGCGGGCGCCGGAGCCGGGCCCGGACCGGGTGGCGCTGAGCCGCGAGCGGCTCGGCCTGGTCGGCGCGGCGCTGGAGGCGCTGCCGCGCCGCTGCCGGACGCTGCTGCGGCTGTTCGCGGTCGCGTCCAGCCATGCCGAGCTCGCCGCCGCGCTCGGCATCCCCGTCGGCAGCGTCGGGCCGACCAGGGCCCGGTGCCTGGACGCGCTGCGGAGGCTCGTCCCGTGAACGACGACGAGCTGATGGCGGGCGTGCGGGGCGCGTTCGAGACGCTAGACCCGGTGCCGGACGAGGTCCTCGCGGCGGCACGCGCGGCGTTCGCGCTGCGCGTGCCGTCCGCCACGCTGGCGGAGCTGTCGCACGACCGGGCCGGGCAGACGGCGGCCGGGGTCCGCGGCACGGCGGGACGCGTCCTGACGTTCGCCTGCCCGGACGGGACGGTCGAGGTCGAGGTGGAGGTGGCGGCGCACGGCCGGGACCGCGAGCTGACCGGGCGGCTCGTGCCGCCGTCCGCGGCGCTGGTCCGGGTCCGGCACCTGGAGCTCCCGCCGGACGGGATCACGGCGCGCGCGGAGTCCGCCGGGCTGTTCTGCCTGCCGGGCGTGCCCGCCGGCCTGGCGAGCCTCGTGTTCCACCTGGACGACGGCACGTCGATCGTGACGAGTTGGGTCCGGCTGTGACGCGCTCCCGCACGGACCGAGCCCGCACAGATGACGTCCGCACAGACCACGCCCGCCCTGGCGGGGACGAGACGGACGGGGACGGGAGCGCCCTGCTCCGTCTCGCCGCCGCCGACCCGGCCGCCGCGCTCGCCCAGGCACGCGCCCTGCTCGACGACGGCCTCGACGACGACGACGACGGTGGTGGTGGTGTGGGCGTGTTGCGGGCGGCCGGGCTTGCCGCGAAGGAGCTGGGACTTCTTGAGGAGGGTCTCGCCTACCTCCGCCGAGCCCTCGCCGCGGCGGACGGCTACGCGGCGGCGCAGGTGCGGATGAGTCTCGTCGGGCTGCTCACCGCGGCCGGTGAGATCGGCGAGGCGCTGTCCCACGCGGACGCGGCGGTGCCCCACCTGCACGGCCCCGACGCGGACCGCCTCGCCGCCAACCGGGCCTGCGCCCTGGCACGGGCCGGACGCCTGGACGAGGCGCACGACGTCGCCGCGCGGGCGCTCCCCCGCCTCCGCGAGGGCGACGACCCGGTGACACTCAGCGGCCTCCTCGGCAACCTGGGGCTGGCCTGTGCGTTACGCGGCGACTTCGGTGAGGCGGAGGCCGCGTTGGACGAGGCGGTCGCGGTGGGCGAGGCCACCGGGCTGCGGCACCAGACGGCGATGTCCAAGGGGAACCTGGCGTACGTGTTGTCGCGGCGTGGGGACGTCCCGCGCGCGCTTCGCCTCTTCGCTGAGGCGGAAGCCCATCTATCCGGTGAACGTCTGGCGCAGTGCCAGTTCGACCAAGCGGAGACCCTCATATCGGTGGGTCTGCCAGGTGAGGCACGTCCTCTTCTCCACGCGGCCTTGGACGCCGCCACCGCGAACGGCTACAGGTGCGACATCGCGGACGGTTTCCTCCTCCTCGCCCACGCGGAACTGGCCGACGGCAACCCCGAACAGTGCACCGACGCCGCCGAACGCGCCCGCGCCGCGTTCGCCGAGCAGGAACGCGCCGGGTGGATGCTGCTCGCCGAGCACGTCCTGGTGAAGGCGCGGTGGGCGTCCGGCGAGCGGTCGGGCGTGCTGCTGCGCACGGCGGTCGCGACGGCGGACCGGCTGGAGAGCGGCGGGTGGGGCGACGCCGCCGACGAGGCCCGGATCGTCGCCGCGCGGGTCGCGCTGTCGCTGGGCCGTCCCGCCGGGCACCTGCTGTCCCGGGTCGGACGGTCGCGCGGGCCCGCGGCCGCCCAGATCGCCGCCTGGCACGCCGTCGCGCTCGAACGCTCCGCGCGGGCCGACCACGAGGGCGCGGTGGCCGCCGTCAGGGCCGGGCTCAGGGTGACGGAGCAGTACGCGGAGGCGCTCGACGCGCTCGACCTCCGCGCGCGGACGACCGGGCTCGTCACCGACCTGGCCGACCTCGGGCTCACGCTCGCCCGCTCGGCGGGGGAGCTGCTCACGGTCGAGGAGCGGCGCCGGGCGATCGCGCGGCCGGTCCGGGTGCGGCCGCCGCGGGATCCGGAGCGGGCGGCGGCGCTGGCCAGGCTCCGCGCGTTCAGCGTGGAGCGGATGGGCGACACGGCGCGCGGCGGCGCCGGGGCCCCGCTGCCCGCCGACATGGCGGCCTTGGAGGCGACGGTCCGGGCGCGGACGCGGCACCGCCCGTCCGGCGCGTCCGGCGGGCCCTCCCCCGGCTTCGCGGAGGTCGCCGCCGCGCTCGGCGACCGGGCGCTCGTCGAGCTGGTCGCGGTCGGCGGCGACCTGCACGCGGTGACCGTCGTCGCCGGTCAGGCCCACCGCCACCGGCTGGACGCGGTCGACCAGGCCGTCCGCGACACCGGCCTGCTGCGCTACGCCGTCCGGCGCCTCGCCGAGCGGGACGACCCGCGCGCCCTCGACGCCCTCACCGACACGGCCGGACGGCTCGACCGGCGGCTGCTCGCCCCGCTGGCGCGGGTCGTCGGCGACCGCGAGCTGGTCATCGCGCCGACGGGCACGCTGCACGGACTGCCCTGGGCGGCGCTGCCGTCGCTGGACGGACGGGCGTTCACGGTCGTGCCGTCCGCGTGCGCGTGGGCGCGCGCCCGCGAACCGTCGCGCGGCGGCGGGCGCACCGTCCTCGTGGCGGGTCCCGGGCTCCGGCACGCGCGGCGGGAGATCGACGCGCTGCGGCGGCTCCACCCGCACGCCAAAGTCCTGGACGGCCCGGACGCGCGTCCCGAGGCCGTCCGCGACGCCCTGGACGGCGCGGCCCTCGCGCACGTCGCCGCGCACGGCGAGTTCCGCGAGGGCAACGCCCTGTTCTCGCGGCTGCGGCTCGCGGGCGGTCCGCTGATGGTCCACGACCTGGACGAGCTGGCCGTCCCGCCGCGCGTCGTCGTGCTGTCCGCCTGCGACATCGGACGGGCCGACGGCGGCGACGCGGCGCTCGGCATGGCGGGCGTCCTGCTCGCGCTCGGCGCCGCGACCGTGGTCGCCAGCGTCGCGCCCGTCCGGGACGAGTCGACGCCGAGTTTCATGGCGGCCTTCCACACCCGCCTGTCCGCCGGAGACCCGCCGTCACGAGCCCTCGCCGCACTCCCCCGTCCCCCGGAGCTCGCCGGCTTCCTCTGCCTGGGCGCAGGCTGACCCCGCCCAGCCCCGACCGGTCACCGCAGGCAGCGGGCGACCGGTCGGCGCGGGGGCGAGTCAGCAGTCGCCGGTGGCTATCGGGTTGGACGGGTCGGTCACCCAGTTCGACCAGGAGCCCACGTAGAGGGCGGCCGGGATGCCCGCGAGGTTCAGGGCGAGGATCTCGTGCGCGGCCGTCACGCCGGAGCCGCAGTAGGCGCCGACGTCGAGCGCGTCCGTGGCCCCGAGCTGGGCGAACCGCTCGCGCAGCAGTTCGGGGGGCAGGAACCGGCCGTCCACGCCGACGTTGCCGGACGTGGGCGCGTTCCGGGCGCCAGGGATGTGCCCGGCGACCGGGTCGACGGGCTCCAGCTCACCGCGGTACCGCTCGGCGGCGCGGGCGTCGAGCAGCACCCCGGCCGTCGCCAGCTCCGCGGCGCCCTCCGCGTCCAGGACGGGCAGCCGTCCCGGGCTCGCGACGAAGTCGCCCGGCTTGACCTCCGGCTCCGTCGTGCTCACCGGGTGGCCCGCCTCCGTCCAGGCGCGGTAGCCGCCGTCCAGGACCCGGACGCGGTCGTGCCCGAAATACCGCAGCGACCACCACACCCGCGCCGCCGACGTGGAGTCGGCGTCGTCGTAGACCACGACGAGGCTGTCGCCCGACACCCCGGCGCGGCGCATGACGGACTCGAAGGCGACCGGGTGGGGCAGCGGATGGCGGCCGCCCGGCCCCGGCGGCCCGGCGACGTCCTGGTCCAGGTCGACGAACACGGCGCCGGGCAGGTGCCCCTTGCGATACGACTCGATCCCCGGGGGTCCGCCCAAGTGCCACCGGACGTCCAGCAGGACGACGGGCGTCTGCCGCCGGAGCAGCCGGTCGAGCGCGGGCGCTTCGATGAGAGGGTGCACACCGTCAGTTTGACCGGCGTCGCCCGGATTAGGGAGGGGCGATTCCTGGTTCATCTCAAGTCCCCCGAGTGTCAGTGCCTGGACGTGGTCAGCAGCGGGACGAGCTGCTCCGCCGCCACGAGGGAGCCGTGCATGCCGACCATCCGGTCCAGCCACGGCTCCCGCTCCGACGCGACGATCGCGAGGTCGGCGTGCGGGACGGCGATCACGTCCCCGACGCGGTCGAGCATGCCGGGGCCGAGCGGGCCGAACCAGCCGTCCGCGACCGCCCGCTCGCGCGGCACGACCCACGCCCGGTCGCCGAGCCGGGCCGTCCAGGCGGCGAGGACGTCGTCGTGCGCCCCCGGCTCGCTGTAGACGTAGCGGGCGCGGGCGTCGCCGCCGAGGAGGGCGACGCCGTCCCGCAGCTCGGGGACGGCGTCGACGTCGACCCGCTCCACCGGGTCGACCATGCCGTGGTCGGCGGTCACGTGCAGGGCCGAGCCGGGCGGCAGGACGTCCGCGATCCGCTCGGCGAGCATGTCCACGAAGCGGAGCTGGTGCCGCCAGTCGGCGGACCCGGCGCCGAACCGGTGCCCGGTCGCGTCGAGGTCGGCGTGGTACACGGTGACGAACGAGCGGTCGCCCTCGCGCAGCGCCAGCTCCGTCCGGCCGACGAGCTGGCCGAGGCCGTTCGCGGCGCGGTAGCGGGCCCCGCGGACGGTGGCGCGGCTGAGGCCGGTCCCCCGGTACTGGCCGAGCGCGACGTAGGACACGGCGACGCCGTCCGCCGCCGCCCGCCCGTACACGGTCGGGACGGGCTGGAACCGGGCCGGGTCGACGGAGTCGTCCTGCCAGCGCAGGCAGTTGAGGAGGCGGCCGGTCCCCGGGATCGCCACCTGGACGCCGAGCAGGCCGTGCGCGCCGGGCGGCGCGCCCGTCGCCAGCGACCCGAGGCTGCTGACCGTCGTCGCCGGGAAGCCGGACGTGATCGGGCCGCCGTCCATCGCGGTCAGGAACGGGGCCTCGGCCGGGTGGGCGCGGAGCTGCTCCCAGCCCAGCCCGTCGACGATCAGCACGCAGACGCGCGGCACCGGGGCGAGGCCCAGCACGTTCGACGCGTCCGGGACGCCCAGCGCCGCCAGCACCGACGGCGGCAGGTCGGCGAGCGCGCCCGACCCGTAGCGCGGGACGGGCGGCGGCCCCGCCGTCCCGGCGGTCACCGGGCGGTCGCGGCGGACAGCTCCTCCGCGAACGCCAGCACCTGCGTCACGGCGTCGCGGCCGTCCGCGGCCTCGCTCACCCGCAGGGACAGGTCGTCCGCCGTCACGCTGCCCGTGTAGCCGTGGTCGGCCTCGCAGTTCTCGTCGCCGCAGGTCGCGGGCTCGAGGTCGATGTGCGCGATGGCGCCCCAGCCGATCGTCAGGACCACCTCGGTCGGCGGGACCCCCGGCACGTACGACGCCGGGTCCGGGACGACCCTGGTCACCGCGACCGACTGGACGCGCTCCAGCTTCACGGCCTCGGTGGTGGTGGACGCGTGCGGCTGCGCCATGCCCTCGCCGGGCGGGTGCTCGTCGGTGTGGCACACCAGCAGCCGGCTCGCGGACAGCACGAGCACGGTCACGTGCCGCCGCACCTCCATCGCGGGGTCGAACGTCGCCTCGTGGTGGACGACGTAGGCCACGACGGGCTCCTCCCCGACGGCCGACTCGACCGCGTCCGCGACCAGGTCCGGGTAGTAGCCGCTGCGCTCGATCGCCGTGCGCAGGCCGCCGGCGGTCGCTCGGGTTTCCCTCATGGGCCCATCCTGCCCTGTCCGGGGCCGGACGCGCACATGACCGCCGGACGCGCGGTCAGCCGCGCCCGCGCGGGGTACGGGGCGGGCATGGACGAGAAGCCGCTGCCCAAGCCGCCGCCGGTGCCGCCGCCCGGCCCCGACCCGGCGCCCGCGCCGGAACCGCTGGTCCCGCCGGTGGAGCCGCCGCCCGGACCGCCCGGACCGTCCCCGCAGCCGCCCGGGCCCGTCCCGCCGGGGCCGTCGCCCGAACCGGTCCCGCCGGGCCCGCCGCCGGAGCCGACGCCGCCCGGACCGGCGCCCGAGCCGACCCCGCCCACGCCCGACCCGGACCCGGTCCCGCCGGGCCCGGAACCCGACCCGGTACCCCCGACCCCGTCCCCGGGCCCACCTGGCCCACCCGCCTGACCCCGTACGCCCCGACCAAGAGGCCGTCAGCACCGCTGGGCGCCGCGCGACCGCCGACACGGCGCCGCGCGGCGTCGGCGCTGTGCGGCGAGGAAGGCGAGGCCGCCGGGTCAGGGAGAGAAGGCCGTCAGGACAGACGCCGCGGGCCCAGTTCGGGACGCGGACCGGGCGGCCGCTCCAGCCTGAGCGTCACGCCGCGCACCGTGGCGCCGGACGCGTCCGCCAGCACGGGGTTCAGCTCCAGCCGCGCCACCTCCGGCAGGTCGTAGCCGAGGCGGGACGCGCGCAGCAGCAACTCCTCCAGGGCGGCGAGGTTGACCGGCTCCGCGCCGCGGTGGCCGAGCAGAAGCGGCGCCGTCCGGATGGCGCGGACCATCTCCGCCGCCTCCGCGTCGGCGAGCGGCGACAGCCGGTGGGCCCGGTCGTCCAGGAGCGCGGCGGTCTCGTCCGCGATGCCGAAGGAGATCACCGCGCCGAACGAATGGTCCTCCCGGACGACGATGCGGGTGGGGACGCCGTGGCCGTCCCCCTCGTCCTCGACGTCGATGCCGTAGCAGGACAGCAGCTCGGCGGCTTGCTCCGGCGCGACGTCCGTCGCGCCGTCGCCGCCGAGCCAGGACGCGACCAGCTCCCGCGCCCGGTCGCGGTCGATCCCGTCGAACACCGGCATGCGCCCCGGCGGGCGCCGCCGCCACCGCGCGTACCCGATCACGTACGCCAGCGCCCGGACGGCGTCCTCCGGCGAGGGGTAGGACGGCACCGAGCCCTCCGCCGCCGTCCCGTCCCGGCCGGGGACGCGCAGGTCGGCGGGCATCCCCTCGGTGCCGAGGTAGGTCGCCACGATCGGCTTGCGGCCCTGCGCCGCCAGCCGCAGGATCTTCTCCGGGACGCGCACGTCGTAGCCGCCGATCGTCGGGGGCGCGAACAGCGCGACCACCGCGTCGACGGTGTCGTCGTCCAGCGCCCCGGCGAGCGCGGCCTCGTAGTCGTCGGCGTCGGCGCGCGGGCCGAGGTCGATGCGGGGCCGGACGTCCAGGCCGAGCGCGACGGCCTCGTCCTGCGCGAGCAGCCCCAGCGAGTTGGAGTTGTCGATGATCGCGACGCGGTCGCCCGCCGGGAGCGGCTGGTAGGCGAGCACCTGCGCGACGTCGAACAGCTCGGAGATGTCCTCGACGCGGATCACGCCGGCCTGCTCGAACAGCGCGCTGACCGCGTGGTCGGGCAGCGTCAGCGCCCGCGCCGCGTGCCCGATCGGGACGCCCTGCGTGCTGCGCCCGCTCTTCACCGCCACGATCGGCTTGCGGCGGCCGAGCCTGCGCGCCAGCCGCGCGAACTTGCGCGGGTTGCCCAGCGACTCCAGATAGAGGAGGACGGCCTTGGTCGCCGGGTCCTCCTCCCAGTACTGCATGAGGTCGTTGCCCGAGACGTCCGCCCGGTTCCCCGCGGAGACGAATGTGGACAGGCCGAGGCCGCGCTCGGCCGTCCGCTGCAGGATCGCGATGCCGAGCGCGCCGGACTGGGAGAAGAAGCCGACCGGGCCGCGTCCCGGCATCGTCGGAGCCAGGGTCGCGTTCAGCCTGACGTCCGGGTCGGTGTTGGCGATGCCCAGGCAGTTGGGCCCGACCACACGCATCCCGTAGGCGCGGGCGAGCCGCACCAACTCCTCTTGCCGGGCGCGTCCTTCGTCCCCGATCTCCCCGAAGCCGGACGACACGACCACCAGGCCGCGCACGCCCTTGCTCGCGCACTGCTCCACGACCTCGTGGACGGCGTCCGCCCGGACGGCGACCACGGCGAGGTCGACATCGTCCGGCACCTCCAGGACGGACGGGTACGCGCGCACCCCCGCGACCGCCACCGCCGTCGGATGCACCGGGTAGACGGGCCCGCTGAAGTCCCCGGACAGCAGGTTGCGCAGCACCGTCTGCCCGACGCTGTGCTCGGCCCGGCTCGCCCCGATCACCGCGACCGACCCGGGGAACAGCAGCCGCTGGATCGACCGCGACTCGGCCCGGTGCTCCCGCGCCGCCATCACCTCGAGCGATGTCTCGGTCGGCTCCAGGTCGAGGACGAGCTCGATCACGCCCTCCTCGAAACGCTGCTCCGCCCGGTACCCCGCCTCCCGGAACACCCTGGTCATCCGCCGGTTGTCGGGCAGGACGCTCGCCACGAACCGGCGCACCCCGCGCTCCCGCGCCGCCGCCGCGATGTGCTCCAGCAGGACGGGGCCGAGCCCGCGGCCCTGGTGCGCGTCCTCCACGAGGAACGCGACCTCCGCCGTCTCCTGCCGGTCGCCGAGCCGGTCGTACCGGACGACCGCCACCATCTCCTCGCCGATCGTGGCGATCAGCGCGACCCGCCGGTCGTGGTCGACGCCGGTGAAGTGTTCGATGTCACGGTCGGACAGATGCGGGCGCGGCGAGAAGAACCGGTAGTAGATCGACTCCGGTGACAGGCGCGCGTAGAAATCGCGCAGAATCGCGCCGTCGGCGCTCCGGATGGGGCGCAGATGGGCCGTTCCGCCGTCGCTCAGGACGACGTCGGCCTCCCACTGATCCGGGTAACGCTCGGTCACGTACCCGAGGGTAAGGCACAGGCGACCCCTGGCCCGCGATCGAAAAAATGGGCTTCCTCGGTTTCGCTGCGCGTTCGAGACCTAATCAGGGCTCGATAGCTGTTACGGTCGAGCACACGCCCAGAATTGCCGCTCGCGCGGGCCGTGTTGATCGAGGTGATGACTCCATGACGCGCGTGGTCGTGGTCGGCGATCTTATGACAGACACCGTGGCGCGTGCCGCGTTCCCTCTCGCCAAGGGTAGCGACACGCCGGCCGCGGTGACGATCCACGGGGGCGGCTCGGGCGCCAACGTGGCCGCCTGGCTCGCCGTGGAGGGGACCGAGGCCGCCTTCGTCGGACGCCGCGGCTCCGACATCGCGGGCCGGAACCGGGACATGGAACTGATGGGGTACGGCGTCGACGCCCGCCTCGTCATGGACCAGGAGCGTCCCACCGGGACCTGCGTGATCATGGTCACCCACAAGGGCGACCGCACGATGCTCTCCGACCCCGGCGCCAACGGCGCCCTCCTCCCCGAGGACATCGAGCGCTGCAAGGACCTGTTCTCGCAGGGCACGCACCTGCACCTGTCCGGGTACGCGCTGATCAACGAGGGGTCGCGCAAGGCGGCCATCCACACCCTCGACCTCGCCCGCAAGGCGCAGATGTCGGTGTCGGTGGACGGCGGCTCGTCCTCCCCGCTCAAGCGGATGGGCGCCGAGCCCTTCCTCGAATGGACGCAGGGCGCCCGCCTCCTCGTGGTCAACGCCAAGGAGGCCGAGATCCTCACCGGCCGCGACTCGCCGGAGCAGGCCGCGAAGGTCCTCACCGCCTGGTACCCGCAGGTCGTGATCAAGAGCGGCCCCGACGGCGCACTCTGGTACACCAACGGCCGCCCCGAGCCCGTCACCGTCGCCGCCGAACCCGTCGAGAAGATCATCGACGGCACCGGCGCGGGCGACGCCTTCGTCGCGGGCTTCCTGCCGCCCTGGCTGGACGGCAAACAGCCCGCCGACGCGCTCACCGCCGGGTGCCGCCTGGCCGCCCGAGCCATGCAGCACCTGGGCGCCCGCCCGACGCTGGACGTGGTGGACAACCAGATCAAGTAAGGGTGTTCGCCCAGGGGGGCGACCCCCTGGAACCCCCGTTGCTCACGAGGGGCGTGTTACGCGACGGGGGTGTAGGTGCGGACGTCCTCCTTCACCGCTGCCCACAGGCGGTTCAGGGGGTGGCCCGCGTCGTAGCGTTCGAGGTCGGCGCGGCGGACGAACGCGCCGGTCATCAGTTCGGCCTTGGGCTCCAGGTCGTCGTCCAGGGCGATGGCGCGGAGCGGGACGGTGCCGGGCTCGTCCTGCGCCGCCATGCCCCGGCCGATCGAGCCGGTCACGATCATGCAGCCGCGGACGAAGCCGGAGCGCAGCAGCGACAGCCCGTAGTGCACGTCGTCGATGTCGGCGACCACGTTCAGCCGCTCGCGGAAGTTGGACCCGTACCAGGTGATGAGCAGGTCGGCGACGAGCCCGGCGGGCGGAACGACCAGCGGCACCCCACCGAGCCTGCTCGTCTCGACCGGCGTGTCCGGCAGCTCGTTCTCCAGCAGGTTGGTCAGCAGCCACGCCTGGCCCCGCGCGTACTCGACGACCTCGTACTCCGTCAGCCGCAGGTCGCCCTCGGGGGTGCTGACGATGCTGCCGCAGATCAGATCGACCTGCCGGGTCTCCAGCCGCGACCACAGCTCCTTCGTCCGGACGTGGGCGACCTTGAACTCGACCTCGCGCTGCCGGAACTCCTCCGACACCCGGTTCCAGGCCCGCGACACGATCGGCAGCGTGAACTCCGTGGTGCCCACGGTGAGCATCCGGCCGAGCCTGCGCCTGCTCCAGTGAATGGACTCCAGCCATTTCTCGAACGTCAAGCGCGCCAGTTCGACCGTGTCTTCACCGGTCGGTGTGAACAGGAAGTCCTTGCCGCGCCCCTGCCGGACGGTGAGCACCTCGCCACACAAGGTCTGGCTGTTGCGGTTCAGGGTGTCGAGCTGCTTCTGGACGCTCGACTGCTCCCGTCCGAGCGCACGGGCCGCCCGCAGCGCGGACCCGGACTCGTGCACCGCCAGAAGGGTCCGAAGCTGATCGAACGTCATATCGAGCAGCCCGGACGGGCAGTCGAGGAGCGCGTCAAGGGTCGGTGACACGGGGTCGGACATTACTACCTGTTCCGTCGTCCCACTGAAATGGCCGAAGGGTCATCTCGCCGGGAAATGATGACATTTCCCGCTGAACTTATCTCAAGATGTTCTCCTAAACAACTGGACAGGCTTTTCTAACCTCTAGAACACTTTCGTCTTGGGCCGCTCCTCGCCGCCGTCGACCGTCCCACCCACCGACGGCGGCGCTCCCGGGCGAGCCCCGGCGGTGCCGGCCGCCGGGGCCGCCGTCCGGGGACCCGACTCCCGCTCGCCGCGGCTCTTCTCCGCCGCGGCGCCGGGACCGGACGCCGACCCGTGCGCGGGGCCGCGCGCACGGGTCGGCCACCCCACCCGCGTAACAGGGGCACGCGGGCACCGAGGTGGCGAGCGGGCCCCCTCCGGGGAGGCCCGCCCCGCCCGCCTCCCACCACTTGGTTGGCGGCTGCGTCGGGGTCAGGTCGGAGTGGACAGGGTCAGGGGGAGGACGGATCGGGCTCCGGCTTCCTTCAGGAGGCGGGTTGCCACCGCGATCGTCCAGCCGGTTTCGACGCGGTCGTCGATCAGGAGGAGGGGGCCGGGGGCGTCGGAGACGATGGCGGCCAGGTCGGGTGGAACGGTCAGCGAGTGCCAGACCGAGCGGAGACGCTGTGCGCTGTTGTGGCGGCGTGGGGCCGGATCGCCGACCGGGGTGAGTTCGCCCAGGTAGGGCAGGCGGCCGACCTCGGCGATGCGGTGGCCGAACGTGGAGACCAGGCGCGGGCGCGAGCGGGAACCGATGGTGACGACGCCGGTCGGGCGGGCGGGCCAGTCCCACGCGGCGAGGACCTGGACGACGGCGTTGAGCATGTCGGCGGGAAGGTCGGTGTCGTCACCGGCGAACAGGGCGCGCAGCCGGTTGCCCCAGCCGATGTCGGTGAGGCGTCCGAGGGCGCGGCCCACCTCGGCCTGGAGGGCGGGGTCGATGCGGCCCGCGACGCCGAGATCGTCCTTGACGCCGGTGGGCCACATGCGGCGGGGCGTGATGTCGACGCCCGGACGGTGCAGCCGCTCGCGGGCCTCGGACGCGCCCTGCCCGGTGACGTCGGCGGACCAGTGGCGTTCCGTGCAGTTGTCGCAGCGGCCGCAGGGCGCGGCGGCGGGGTCGTCGAGTTGGCGGCGCAGGTACTCCTCGCGGCACGCGGTGGTGGAGATGTAGTCGAGCATCGCCTGCTGTTCGCGCCGCCGCTCGGCGGTGACGCGCTCGTAGCGTTCGCGGTCGTAGGACCAGGGGACGCCGGTCGACGTCCAGCCGCCCTTGACGCGGCGGGCCGCCCCGTCGACGTCGAGCACCTTGAGCATCATTTCGAGCCGCGTCCGGCTGAGATCGACCTGGGGTTCGAGGGCACCGGTGGAGAGCGGGCGGCCCGCGTCCTCCAGGACGTCGAGGGTGTGACGGACGACGGGCTCCGGCGGGAAGGCGAGGCTGGCGAAGTAGGCCCAGATGTCGCGGTCCTCCCTACCGGGCAGGAGGATGACCTCAGCGCGGTCGACGCCGCGGCCCGCGCGCCCGATCTGCTGGTAGTAGGCGACCGGGGACTGCGGCGCGCCGACGTGGACGATGAAGCCGAGGTCGGGCTTGTCGAAGCCCATGCCGAGCGCGCTCGTGGCGACGAGGGCCTTGAGCTTGTTGTCGAGCAGATCCTGCTCGGCCTGGAGGCGTTCGGCCTGTTCGGTCTGCCCGGTGTAGGCGGCGACCGCGTGGCCGCGGTCGCGCAGGTAGCCGCTGATCTCGTGGGCGGCGGCGACGGTGAGGGTGTAGACGATGCCCGATCCAGGGAGGTCGTGGAGGTGTTCGTCCAGCCACGCGATGCGCTGCTCGGCGGTGGGCGGCGTGACGACGGCGAGGTGCAGGGACTCCCGTTCGAGCGGGCCGCGCAGGACGAGCGCGTCGTCACCCGCGAGCTGCTCGGCGACGTCCTGGGTGACGCGGGCGTTGGCGGTCGCGGTGGTGGCGAGCACCGGGATGCCGGGCGGCAGCTCCGCCAGGAGGGTGCGGAGCCGCCGGTAGTCGGGACGGAAGTCGTGCCCCCAGTCGGAGATGCAGTGCGCCTCGTCCACCACGACCAGGCCCGCGCCGGCGGCCAGCTTCGGCAGGACGAGGTCGCGGAACTCGGGGTTGTTGAGCCGCTCGGGGCTCACCAGCAGGACGTCGACGGCCCCCGCCTCGACCTCGGCGAACACCGCCTCCCAGTCGCCCGTGTTGGACGAGTTGATCGTCCGGGCGTGGATGCCCGCGCGCCCGGCGGCGTCGATCTGGTTGCGCATCAGCGCCAGCAGCGGCGAGACGATCACCGTCGGACCGGCGCCGCGCTCGCGCAGCAGCCGGGTCGCCACGAAGTAGACGGCGGACTTGCCCCACCCGGTGCGCTGCACGACGAGCGCCCGCCGCCGTTCGACGACGAGGGCGCGGATCGCCGTCCACTGGTCGTCGCGGAGCCGCGCGTGGTCGCCCGCCAGCGCGCGCAGGCACCGTTCGGCCTGCTCCCGGAGTCCGTCGGAATCAGTCATGCGTCCTTGGTACCAGCGCCGCCGAAGCCCCCGCACCAGAACCACGTTCTGTGGATTACGCGGTCCAGCGTTGTCGATCATGTCCGCGTGCCGAGATGTTCGTGCACGTCATGCGTCGCGCCACCCGGCAAGGCCCGGCGTGGCCAGATATCTCTGCACTCAACAAAAATGTCGCTCTATGTAACTGAACATACGCGCTAGGTTCGGAGTGGGTCGGATCCCGCAACCTCACCAGTGAGACGAGAGCAACAAGCCCGGCGGACGTGAGAACGCTTAGCACCCAGGTCAGCGGGCATCCCGCACGTGAGCGGGGCGACACCCGATCACTCGGACGCCGCCCCGCGGAGGCCGTCGTTTCTCTGTGGAGAGCCCGCCCGGCGAGGGCCGCCGAGTCGCGGCGAAAGGGTCGCGGGTAGCCTGCCAACAAGATCGATCACGGGTGCGGAAGGAACGCGGGCGGCGTAATGAGCGCGGCTGAACGCTTGCGGCGGACGTGGCGGGTCCTCATGGACCACTCACCCCCGGAGCCCCCCGAAGAGGAACCCAGTGAGATCGTCGACCCACGCGCGGTCGACCTCGTCCTGCGCGTCGGCGAACTCCTGTTGGCCAGCGGCGAGACCACCGAACGGGTGAACGAGGCCATGCTCGGCCTCGCGGTCGCCTACGAACTGCCTCGGTGCGAAGTACAGGTCACGTTGACGAGCCTCCTGGTGTCCGCCCATCCGGGGAAGGGCGCACCGCCCATGACGGGGACGCGGGCCATCCGCCGCCGCGTCCCGGCGTTCTGGCGGCTCACCGCGCTGCACCAACTCGTCCAGGACGCGTCCATCGGCATGCTCGAACTGGACGAGGCACACCGGCGGCTCGCCGAGATCAAGCGGGCCCGTCCTCCATACCCGGCTTGGCTGCTGGTCGTGTCGCTGGGCCTAATCGCCGCTTCGGGCAGTGTCCTGTCCGGCGGTGGACCGCTCGTGGCGACCACCGCGTTCATCGCCACCCTCCTCGGCGACCGCACCGCGGCCGCCCTGGCGCGCCGCGGCATCGCGGAGTTCTTCCAGTTGACCGTGGCCGCGGCCATCGGCGCGGGGGCCGCGGCGGTGGTCGTCGCCATGGGCAACCCGGGGCAGGCCGCCACCATCGTCACCGGTTCGATCCTCGCGCTGCTTCCGGGACGGCCGCTCGTGGCCAGCATCCAGGACGGCATCACCGGGGACCTCGTCAGCGCGGGCGCGCGCGTGCTCGAGGTGTTCTTCATGATCGCGGCGATCGTCGCCGGGCTGGGCGCGGTCGTGTACCTGGCGGTCAACCTGGGCGTGGAGATCGACGTCCGGCACCTGCCGACACCGGCGGCGGAGCTGCGGCCGGTCGCGGTCATCGCGGCGGCGGGGATCTCGCTGACGTTCGCGGTGTCCCTCGCCGTGCCGCGGGACGTGCTGATGGCGGCGGCACTTGGCGGGGCCCTCATCTGGGTGCTGTACGTGATAGCACGCGGGTGGCACGTTCCACCCGTCCTGGCGGCGGGCGTGGCCGCCACCGTGGTCGGCGTCCTCGCGAACTGGCAGGCGCGCAGGAGCGGACAACCCGTCATGCCCTACGTGGTGCCGTCCATCGGCCCGCTCCTGCCCGGGACGGCCCTCTACCGGGGCATGGTCGAGCTCAACTCGGGCTCCCCCGAGGCCGGTGTGCTGAGCCTCATCGGGGCCGTGTCGGTGGCCCTCGCGCTGGCCGCGGGCGTCAACCTCGGCGGCGAGCTCGTGCGCGCGTTCCAGCACGTCGGGCTGAGCGCGTCCGGGCGCTGGGCCCGTCCCGCCGCCCGCCGGACCCGCGGGTTCTAGCGCCGCGACCGGCGCGAACGGGTTCTGTCGGTGGCGGGCGCTACGTTCGCCGCATGTACCGACAGGGAGACATCCTGATCTTGCCCGTGCCGACGGAGGCGGTTCCGGTGGGCGTCCGCGACATGCCGCCCGCGCCGCGCGACGGGCGGGGCCGCATGGTCCTCGCGCTAGGCGAGGCCACCGGGCACGCGCACGCGCTGACCGCGCCCGGGACGCTGCTGCGCTCGCCCGACCCGCTCGCTCCCGACCACCTGCACCTGCCGTCCGGCGGGCGGCTCGTCCACGAGGAGCACGCGGCGATCACCCTGCCGAGGGGCTGGTACCGGGTGGTCCGCCAGCGCGAGTACGTGCCCGGCGCCGTCCGCGTCGTGGCCGACTAGGAGGACGGGATGCTCACCTCGACGGCACGTGAACCGCACTACGTGGTCGGCGACTGGCAGTCGGCCGCCTACGACACCCGTCCCGCCGACCGCGTGCGGGCCGAGGCCGGTGTCGCCGCCGCCTACGCCGCCGCCGGGCTGGCCGCGCCCGAACGGTACGTCTGGGTGCCCTCCCCCGCGCGCGGCGCGGTGGCGGCGGCGGTCGTGGCCGGGTGCGGCGGCGCGCTGCGGGCGGCGGGGCTCGGCGACCTGGTCGATCTGGCCCGCGCCGACCTCGGTGCGGTCCCGGCGGGCAGGAGCGTCCTCGCGGAGGTGCGGACCCGCCCCTGGGAGGCGGAACGCGCGGCGGCCTGCTCCGAACAGGGGCCGGAGCAGTGGCCGCGCACCTGGGCCGAGACCGGCGGGATGCTCTGGAACCAGGTGCAGGCGCTGGTCACGCGCGTGCGCGCCGCCGTGGGCGAGCACGCGCGCCGCGCCTCCTCGCCCGACCCGCGGGAGGACGAGGCCGTCGCGCTGCTGCGGGGCGCCACGCTCGACGCGGTCCTCGGCCAGCACGACGCGCCCTGGCTGGCCCTCTTCGAGACGCTCGGACGCCTCGACGGCCCCCTCGCCGGACTCGCCGAGGCGGCCCGCTCGGCGGGGTGGTGGTGGCCCTACGAGAACCTGGTGATCCTGTCGGAGCGGCCCTGCGAACTGCACCGCGACGAGCCCGGACGCCTCCACCGCGGTGACGGCCCCGCCCTCGCCTACCCGGACGGTCTCGCACTGCACGCCTGGCGCGGCATGCCGATCCCGCCCGATTTCGTCGAGTCGCTGACCGGCCTCACCCCCGACCGCATCTCGGCCGAGCAGAACGCCGAGCTGCGCCGCGTCATGCTGGAGATCTTCGGCTACGACCGCTACCTCGCCGAGACGGGCGCGCGCCCCGTGCACCGGGACGAGACGGGCGTCCTCTGGTCGATCGACCTCCCCGGCGACGAATCCGTCGTCATGGTCGAGGTGGTCAACTCCACCCCCGAACCCGACGGCACCCACCGCACCTACTACCTCCGCGTCCCGCCCGACACCCGCACCGCCCGTGCGGGCGTCGCCTGGACGTTCGGCGTAGACGAGACCGACTACCACCCCGAAAAACAAACCTGACCATCGCTAGTTGGTGTGGGTCTGGGCCCAGGTGACCTTGCCTGCTCTGGTGGGGTGGCAGCCCCAGGAGTGGGAGAGGGCGCCGACCAGCATCAGGCCCCGGCCGCTCTCCGCCTGGAGGTCCGTGGTAGGCACGGCGGGGACGTCCGGGTTGTCGTCCCAGACCTCCACCATCGCGGTCGTGGCGTCGGGCAGGGAGAGGACGACCGTGATCGCCTTCGCGTACCGGATCGCGTTGGTGACGAGTTCGCTGGTGATGAGTTCGAGGTCGCCGTCGACGTCCTCCCGGTCCCACCCCTCCATCACGGCGCGCACCGTGTCGCGCGCCGCGCGCACCGCCACCTCGGCGGGCGCGAGCGCGAGGACGAAATGGGGGTGTTGTAAATGGTCCACAAGTCCGCCTAGGTTCACCGCCGATGCCAGGGTCCGCCTTACCCCGCAGTCGCCCATGGCATTCCGCCCCCTTGCCAGGATGGGCGCTACCTGCACGGATCGGCTCTACGGGACGGTCACGAGAAAAGCACCGGAATGCGTTCGAGGACGCCTCCCGCGAACGTGTCGTAAAGGCCGAGCGGCTCCAGGTGGACATAACCGATGTGGCAGTCGCAGACATCGAGGGGGCATGGGCGCGGAGCCAGCGCGTCCAGTGCCGATCCGTCGTAGAGGTTTCCCAGCACGGCCGGGACGAAATGGCAGCGCCGGACGGTTCCGTCGCCGTCCACGGACACGACTGTGTCGCCCGTCCGGCAGGCGAGGCCGCGGCTCGGGTGCGGGCGGCGGCTCACGGGGAACAGCGGGTCGATCGCGGTCCACTGGTCGGCCTCGGCGTCGTCGTAGGCGCGGCCCTCGGCGGCGTTGACCCACAGGTAGGTGCCGGAGGGCAGGTCGGCGCGGAGGCGGCGGGCCGCGTCGAGATGGTCGGGCTGCCCGACGATCCCGACGCTGAACCGCACGCCGCGTCCCGCCAACTCCTGGCACTTGCCGAGGAACCGGTCGTAGGGCACCTGGCCGGGGTGGTAGGTCGCCCAGAGCGCGAGCCGGGCGAGGTCGGCCTCGGACGTCCACGAGACGCGGTGGCTGAGATTGGTCTGGATCGCCACGCGCTCGACGTGGGGCAGGTGGCTCAACTCGACCAGGGCGCGCCGATACCAGGAGCGGACGAGCCCCTCGCCCCACGGCGTGAACAGGACGGAAATGCGAAAACTCTGTCCCGAGACCCATTCCGTGAACCGTTCGAGGGCCGCACGGTCGGCGTGGAGTTGCTCCGTCGAGTCGCGGCGCTTGGCGAACGGACAGTAGGGGCAGTCGTAGTCGCAACTGGCCAATGGGCCCCGGTAGAGGATCGTCAGGTGCTCCATTACCGCACCTCGTAGGACTTCATCCGCGCCCGGACGTGCGGTGAGAACAATGCGGGCCCGATGGCGTCGGAGTAGGCGAGCCCTTCGGGGGTGAGGCGCAGAACCTCGCCGGTCGTCTCCAGCCATCCCCGGTCGTCGAATGAACGTAGTTCGGCGGAAAAGTGGTCGTGCGGATCTGCGTCGAAGCGCGATCGGTAGAGGCCGAGGTCGAGCCCGCTCACCTGGAGGAGCGACTGGATTAGATGGCGGCGGCGCCGTTCGTCGTCGTCCAGTTCAAAGCCGACGTGGGCGAAGCCGAAATCCTTCTCTGCCACGTATTCGTCGATGATTGAACGCACCAGCCTTGTTTCCACCGCGTATTCGAACGAGTAGTGCAGGCGGGACGTGTACGAGCGGGCTCCGCAGCCGAGGCCGACCATGCCGTCCGTCTGGCAGCAGTATTCCGTCCCGTTGGCGGTGGCTCCGGGGAGGCGGAACATCCGCATCGACACCTGCTCGTAGCCTTCGGCCAGGAGGTGGTCGCGGCCGATTCGGTAGAGGGTGAGGCGCTGGTCGTCCCATTCTCGGGTGCGATGTTCAAGCCCTGTCTTGGGGCGGACGTAGAGGGGATACAGGTAGATCTCCTCTGGCCGCCAGGCGAGTGCCGCGTCCAGGGAATGCGTCCACGTCCCGGGCGTCTGGCCGTCGATGCCGTAAATGAGGTCGATGTTGAGGGTCGGGAAACCGACTGCGCGAATCCGGTCAAGGGCGGCTTCGACTTCCGCGCGTTTCTGCGGACGGACGGCCGCCCGCGCCTCATCGTCCAGGAAGGACTGGACGCCGATGGAAATACGGCTCGTCCCGCGATCGGCGAGGACGGTCAGCCGGTCGGTGGTGGCGGTGGCCGGTGACGTCTCAACGCCCAGCGGAATCGCGCCGAATCCCGGGAACCGTCCGGCGATGTCGCAGAGCCGTTCCAGCTCGGGCGCAGTGAGAAAGGTCGGCGTGCCGCCGCCGAAGGCCGCCGTCTCGAACGCCGCGTCGCGGCCCTGCGCACCCAGCGCGTCCAGGACGGCGGTGGCCTGCCGGTCGAGCGCGTCCAGGTAGGCCCTGGTCAGCTCTTCGGGAGCACCCGTGCGGGTGAACAGATTGCAGAAGCCGCACCGCATTTCACAGAAGGGCACGTGGAGGTAGAGGAAGAGGGTGTCGAGGGGCTCGTCCGCCCACACGTCGCGCAGCGGAAGCAACGGCTCCAGCGGACGGTAGGCGGTCTTGTGCGGATAGGCGTACACATACGCCTCGTAGGGATTCACGGCAGAACGAACTCCCCGTATGGAACTGTCCAGATGACCTCATGGCCGAAACGGTGGCCGGTGTGACCGTCCTCGCCGTACGCCGTTCCGTGGTCGGAGCAGACGATGACGAAGCAGGGGCGGCGCATCAGCGCGAACAACCGGCCGATATGGGCGTCGACGTGGCGGAGCGCGGCGGCATGGCTGGCTCGCGTGTCCCCCTTCGAGCGCGCCTCCTCTTTCGAGCGCGCGGCGTCGTCCAGGTAGAACCAGTTCGGCTGGTGCAGGGACGCGACGTTCAGCAGCAGGAAAAGGCGGCGTTCGGCGGGCAGCCTCGCTACGATTTCGGCGACGCGGTCGATCTGGTTGGGCAGCGCTTCCGGGTCGGTCACGCCGAATTCGCGTTCCCAATGGCTCTCGGCGAACAACGACGGAAGCGCGCGTCCCAGTGGCGTCAACTTGTTGAAGAACCCGACACCGCCGACGCAGACCGTGTGGTACCCGGCGGTGGCCAGCCCGGACGGCAGGTCGGCAGCATCGAACGTCCACGTGCCGGATGCGGTCGTCTCGCTGCCCGGGAACGTTCCGGCGAAGAGCCGGGGGTGTGACCCGGGGGACGCGGGCGTCGGCAGGAATCCGGCCAGCATCGCGGCATGCGCGGCGTAGGTGAAACTGCCCGGCGTGTGGCGGCGTTCCCAACGCCCGCCAGGGAGAAGCCCGGTCAGATTCGGTGTCTGACCCGACTCGGCCAACTCCTCGGCCACGTCGTACCGGAGCGTGTCGAGCGTTATCAGCAGCAGGTCGTGGGTGCCGATGATGCGGTTCATGTCGTGCATGCGGTTCACGCCATACACGCGAAGGACGACGCGGCTCGAACCTGGGCGGCGTAGGTGTCGAGCCCTTCCGCCGGGCCGCCGGGGAAACCGGTCAGCCCCGGAAGCAGGTCGCCGAACGCGTTGACCTCGCCGACCTCCATGTGGCGCATGCCCTGACCGATGAGCAGGTCGACTCCCACCATCAGGCTGCCGGGGAAACAGGCGGCTGCCCGCGCGCACACGTCCATTGCCCGTCGCCACCCCGCCTCACCCAACGCGCTTTGCACAGCGGAGACATCTCCCCTGGTTCCACCCAAATGAAGGTTCGTCATCGGATGACGGCTGGTGCGGACGACCGCGTGCGTGGGTTCGGCGTCAATGACGACCACACGCAGGTCGAACACGCGCCCGCCGACCGTGGCCTTGGGCAGCCACCGCTCGACGTGCAGGCCGTCCGGGGCGAGCGCGTCGATGAGCGCGGCGACCTCGTCCTCGGTCTGGTAGGTGCGGACGCGCAGCGAGTTGACCAACCGGTCGCCCGCCATCAGGGCCGACGTGACCGCCCTGACTCGTCCCGGCGCGGTCTGCACGGCCACGACCCCCGAGGCCGACGAACCGTGCGCGGGCTTGACGAACACGCGCCGCAGCCCCGCCTCGGACATCCGGGCGCGGAGCGCCGCGTAGCCGTCCACCTGCGGCAACGCGAGCGGGACGGGCACCCCGGCGGCCCGCAGCCGCGCGTGCGTCGCCCGCTTGTCGAACATGACCCCGATCTCGTCGACGTCGCCGAGCAGGCGGGCCCCGGACGCCGACGCCGCCACGGACAGCCGCCGCAGCGCGGCCGTGAACGTCCGGTGCCAGCGCGCGCCGCCGCCCACCCGGGTGGGCGCACCCGGACCGCGCAGCAGCGCGTCGGCCTCGGCGTCCTCTCCCGGCGAGTCGACGCGGAGCAGGTCGCCGGGAGCAAGGACGATCTCGGCCCCGCGCAGCACGTCCGTCCAGGGAATGAGCCGGGGTTCGGGCAGCCCGGCCGACCGGCAGGCCGCCGCGAACAGCGCGGGACGCCGGTCGCCGGGCGTGCCGACGACGGCGAACGTCATCCCGCGCCCACGGGACGGCGCCGCAGGCCGATCATTCGGACACCGCGATGTACTGCCACTCGCCGTCCGGCTTCTCCTGGTCGTCGAGGTCGACGTCGACGCCGGGCAGCGCGATCCGCACCCGCTCCACCATGGCGTCCGAAAGGAAGTGGTGGTGCAGGTCGAGCTTCCGCAGATGGGTGAGCGGCTGGCCGGACAGCAGCGCCTCGGCGCCCTGGTCGGTGAGGATGCCCATCGCGAGGCTCAGCGACTCCAGCCGCGCGACGATCGGCGCGCCCGCGACGGCGGCGGCGATCTCGTCCTGGATCTCGCTGTCCTCCAGGCCGAGGTGGCGCAGGGCGGGGAAGCGCTCGCCGCCGAGGAACGGCGCGAGGTCGGCGGTGGTCGCGTCGCCGCCGTAGTTCCCCTCGCCGAGCCACAGGTCGAGGTGCTCCAGGTTCGGCAGGTCGCTCGCGCCCACGGCGCGGACGACGGTCGCCGGGAGCCCGCCCGACTCGAACCGCAGCGTCGTCAGCCTCTCGCTCCGGATCGGGTCGAGCGACAGGCCCTGCGAGCCGCGGACCTCGAACCGCTCCAGGCCGGGGAACGCGGTGAACAGCGGCGAGATGTCGGAGTGCTCGATCCAGGAGATCTCCGACTCCTCACCGGTGATGTCGCCCAGGAAGAGCGACCGCAGCTTCGGGAAGGACGGGGCGGCCTCCGCCAGCAGGGCGGCCGGGTCGGCGACGTTGTCGTCGTAGGACGCGCCCCAGTAGCCGATGACGAGCGCGGTGACCTCGGTGGTGTCGACCGTGGTCAGGAAGCGCTGGAAGACGTCCGCGAAGGGCTCGTCGTCGAAGAACGTCCCGACGTGCCAGGCGGCCTCGGCGGCGGCCGGGAGGTCGTCGGCCTTCGCGGAGCCGGTGCCGGATTCGTCGTCCGACCCCGGCTCCGCGTTGAATATGGCCACCGGCAGCCCGGCGAACTCCTCAAGATGCTGATAAACGCCCATGGGTCCCCTTCATGCGATCGTGGAACCATGTCCTATCAGGAGCCGAGGACAGAACGCCGCGCTTTCCGGATCAAGAGGCGATCAGCACCGACCCCTTGTACTTGTCCTCGACGAACTTCTTGACCTCGGGGCCCTGCAGCAGCTTGACGAGCTTCTTCACGCGCTCGTCGTCCTTGTTCTCCGGCAGGGTGACGACGCCGTTCGCGTACGGGTTGCCCTCGGGCTTCTCCGCGGCGAGCGCGTCCTTGTTCGGCGCGAGGCCCGCCTCGATCGCGTAGTTGCCGTTGATCACCGAGAGATCGACGTCCTCCAGGGAGCGGGGCAGCTGCGCGGCCTTCAGCGGCTTGAACTTCAGGCCCTTCGGGTTGCTCGTGATGTCGCGCTCGGTCGCGCTGGCGGGCGCGTCCGGCTTCAGCGTGATCAGCCCGTTCGCGGCGAGGAGCTTCAGCGAGCGCCCCTCGTTCGCCGGGTCGTTCGGGACGGCGACGGTCGCGCCCTTCGGGACGTCCTGCAGGCTCTTCAGCTTCTTGGAGTAGACGCCGAGCGGCTCCAGGTGGACGGGCGCGACGAACGACAGCTTCTTCCCGGACTTCTTCTCGAACTCCTCCATGAACGGCACGTGCTGGAAGTAGTTGGCCGTGACCTGCTTCTCCGTCAGCGCGGTGTTCGGCTGCTGGTAGTCGCTGAACGTCACGATCTCGATCTTGAGGCCCTCCTTGGCGGCCAGATTGTCCTTGACGTAGGACAGGATGTCGCCGTGCGGGACGGGGTTGACCGCGACCTTCAGCGGCGCGTCCGGATCGTCCGACGCCGCCGAGGAGCCGCAGGCGGTCAGCCCCGCGAGGAGACCGACGGAGGCCAGTGCGACTGTGATCTTGCGAAGCACGACAGGTGCCCTTCTCTTGGTTAGCGGTGGGTCAGCCGGCGGGACACGAGGTCCCCCGCCGCCTGGATGACCAGGACGATGACGATGAGCAGCGCGACGGTGGCGACCATGACCTTGGTCTCGAAGCGCTCGTAGCCGTAGACGACGGCGAGGTTGCCGAGCCCGCCGCCGCCGACCGTGCCGGCCATGGCGGTGTAGCCGATCAGCGCGATCACGGTGACGGTCAGCCCGGACACCAGGCCGGGGCGCGCCTCGCGCAGCATGACCTTGCCGACGATCTCGCGGCGGGTGGCGCCCATCGCGTCCGCCGCGGCGATGACGCCCGGGTCGACCTCGCGCAGCGCGATCTCGACGAGCCGCGCGTAGAACGGGATGGCGCCGACGGTCAGCGGGACGATCGCGGCCGCGTTCCCGATGCTGGTGCCGACGACCGTCCGGGTGAACGGGATGATCGCCACCATCAGGATCAGGAACGGCAGCGACCGCCCGATGTTGACGACCACGCCGAGCGCCCGGTTGACCGGGGGTGCGGGCAGCAGCCCGCCGCGCTCGGTGATCACGAGCAGCACGCCGAACAGCAGCCCGAGGACGGCGGTGAACAGCGTCGCGACGCCCGTCATGTAGAGGGTGTCGACCGTGGCGGGCCACAGCAGCGGCATGACCTCGTCCCAGCTCATCGGACGTCCTCCTCGGGGGTTCGGAGTTCCACGGGCGTTCGGAGTTCCACGGAGAGCCCGGCCTCGCGGAGGAAGGCGAGCTGGGCGGCGTTCATGGACGGGTCGCCGGGCAGTTCGAGGCGGAGGCGTCCGACGCGCTCGCCGCCGACCGTCTCGACGGCGCCGCCGAGGATGTTGACGTCCACCGAGTACTTGCGGGCCAGCGCCGACACGAACGGCTCGTCGGTGGCGCCGCCGGTGAACGTGACCTCGACCAGGGTGGTGCCGGGGCGCGGTTCGGCGGGCGGCAGCGGGAACAGGCCGTGCGCGAGTTCCGATCCGGGGCGGGCGAGCAGCCCGGTCACCGGCCCCGACTCGGTGATCCAGCCGTCCCGCATGACGGCGGCCGAGTCGCAGATGCTCTTGACCACGCCCATCTCGTGCGTGATCAGCAGGATCGTGAGGCCGAGCCGCCGGTTGAGGTCGCGGAGCAGTTCGAGGATCGACGCGGTCGTCTCCGGGTCGAGCGCGGACGTCGCCTCGTCCGACAGGAGCACCTTCGGACGTCCGGCGAGCGCGCGGGCGATGCCGACGCGCTGCTTCTGCCCGCCGGAGATCTGCGCCGGGTACGCCTTCGCGTGGTCGGTGAGCCCGACGAGGTCCAGGAGTTCGGCGACCCGGCGGGCGCGCTCGCCGCGCGGCACGCCCATGACCTCCAGCGGGAACGCGACGTTCCCGGCGACCGTCCGGCTGCCGAGCAGGCCGAAGTGCTGGTGGATCATGCCGATGCCCTGCCGGGCCTTCCGCAGCCGCCCGCCGCGGAGGGCGAGCAGGTCCCGGCCGTCCACGACGACCCGCCCGGAGTCCGGACGTTCCAGCAGGTTGACGCAGCGCAACAGGGTGCTCTTCCCGGCGCCGCTGCGACCGAGCACACCGAAGACCTCACCCTCGGCGACGGTCAGGTCGACGCCGTCGACGGCGGTCACCTCGCGGCCGCGACCGCGATAGACCTTTCTGAGTTTTTCGATCTGAATCACAGGAAACCAGTTCATCGGGGTCGCCGGATGGGCGGCGACGGCGGGCGGGAGCGGACGGCCACACGCTGGATGCGAACGACCAAGGAGGCGGATCACCTCGCGATGGGCGACCGGTCGCGGCGAAGGCGACGGACGCGAACCGCGATTCGCGACACCCCCGGCCACACGATTCGCACCGCGATGCGGACCGCACTGGCAGCACGACCGCAGTGCGCCACAGACCGCGATCCCAGCGCGGAGCGCGATCCCGCTGGACCGGGACGCGACGCTGACCGCAGTCTCAAGCCTGGGACGCGACGCGACGCCGACCGCGATTCAGCCTGGACCGCAGCGCGACGCCGACCGCGAGCCCTACCTGGACCGCGATGCGATGCCGAGCGCGGTCCCAACGTGGACCGCGACGCGGCGGCGACTGCGATCACGGCGTGGCCGCGATGCGGTGCCGACCGCTAGCGCGGATGCGACGCGGAAGGCGGAGGCGTTGCTGCGCGTGAAGCTGGGCGCGGCTTGGCCGGGTGGGAGTTGGTCAGGAGCGGCCCGGCGGGTAGGGGGCGTGGGCCAGGAGGTGACGTTGGATGTTCATGACGGCTCGTGTGTCGGGGACTCGCTCGCTTCGGGGCGCGAGGCTCAGGCGGCAGGGGCCCTCAGCGGTCACACATTCGACGACAGCGCGCACGGCGAGCGGACCGCGCGGCCGACATGGTCGGCGGGCGGTGCTCAGGGAACGGGCGCACGAAGGTCACGTCAGCAGTAAACCGCCTCGACACCAATGACGCAAACCTTGGCGGTGTTGCCTCCACCACAACGTTGCCTCCCCACAGCGTTGCCTTCCCACAGGCACGTCCTGGAGAAGGTGTCGTTAGTCGTCGCGGTAGTCGATGTAGCTCGAGCCCGAGTTGTTCTGGACGGAGATCCGGCGCGGTGAGGCGTCGTCCACCACGGCGGGGTTGAGGTGGGCGGAGCCGGAGCCCGTCCAGCCGAGGACCTGGTACTGCGACCCCGGCGGGACGAGCACCTTCGCCGACCCCGAGTGGACGATGGCCGTCACCAGGTCGGGCGGCTCGGCGAAGCGCAGGTCGAGCGACCCGGACGACGCCTCCGCCACCACCTTGGGCGAGGCGAGCCCGGTCGCGCTGATCTCCCCGGAGCGGGCCTGGAGGCGGAGCCGTCCGCGCACGTCCGCGACCTGGAGCTCGCCCGAGCCGGTGCGCAGGTCGAGGTCCCCGGCCAGTCCGCGCACCACGACGCGTCCGGAGCCCGTCACGGCCGACACCCGCACCCCGGGCGGGACCCGGACGTCGACGTCCGCCCCGCACTCGCGCCCGATGACCGGGCCGACCCGTGAGCAGCGGAAGGTGATGAACAGCACGTCCTCCACCAGCGACTCGGTGACGGCCGGCTTGTGGAGGCCCCAGGTGAGGCGCTGGTAGACGCGGGCCTCGCCCTCGGCCCCCGGCCCGACGGAGACCTCGGCGTCGTCCATGTCGAGCCGCAGCTCCTTGATCGCGACGTGGTAGGGCGTGACGCTCTCCGCCGTCTGCCGGACGGCCCGTCCGAACGCGTACAGGCCCGCCGGGGCGATCACGACCAGCGCCGTCACGACGGCGAGGAAGATCCATACGCCGCGCCGCCGGGGCCTCAGCTCCCCCTCCCCGTCCCGCGCTCGCCCCGCCTCTCGGTCCCGCTCCGCCTCCGGGTCCCGTCCCGCCTCGCGGTCCGGCTCCGAGAGGGGCGTGGGCGTGCCGGTCATGATTCGCCGTCCAGGAAGCGCAGGACGGCGAGCACCCGCCGATGGTCCCCTTCGGCGTGCGGCAGGTCGAGCTTGGCGAAGATGTTGTTGATGTGCTTGGCGACCGCGCTCTCGCTGACCACCAGCGCGGCGGCGATCCCGGCGTTGGAGCGTCCCTCGGCCATCAGCGCGAGGACCTCGCGCTCGCGCGGGGTGAGCCGGTCGAGCGGGTCGCGGTGGCGGCGGAGCAGGAGCTGCGCGACGACCTCCGGGTCGAGGGCGGTGCCGCCGGACGCGACGCGGCGCAGCGCGTCCAGGAAGACGGAGACGTCGGCGACCCGGTCCTTGAGCAGGTAGCCGATGCCGCTGGTGCTGGTGGAGAGCAGGTCCGCCGCGTACCGCTCCTCGACGTACTGGGACAGCAGCAGCACCGCCACCTCGGGCGACTCGCGCCGCATGACGAGCGCCGCGCGGACGCCCTCGTCGGTGAAGCCGGGCGGCATCCGGACGTCCACGATCGCCGCGTCCGGCCGGTGCTCGCGCACCGCCGCGAGCAGCCCCTCGGCCTCCCCGACGGCCGCCGCGACCTCGAACCCCGAGGTCTCCAGCAGCTTGATCAGCCCGGCCCGGAGCAGCACCGAGTCCTCGGCGATCACAACGCGCACGGCAACTCCACGGTGACGGTCGTCGGGCCCCCGGCGGGGCTGGCGATACGGAACGTACCGTCCACGGACCGGACGCGCCGCGCGAGCCCGGTGAGGCCCGTCCCGGCGGACGGGTCGGCGCCGCCCACGCCGTCGTCGGAGACGCGCACCCGCAGCGTGTCGCCGCGGCGGAGCACGGCGACGTCCACCTCGTTCGCCCGCGCGTGCTTGACCACGTTGGTGAGCGCCTCCGACACGACGAAGTACGCGACCGCCTCCACCGTGGACGACGCGCGCGGCTCCGCCTCGACCCTGAGCCGGACCGGCAGCGGCACCCGCGCGGCGATGCCCGACAGTGCGGCGTCCAGGCCCCGGTCCTCAAGGACGGCCGGATGCAGCCCGCGGATCAGCGTGCGCAGCTCGCTGAGCGCCTCCTTCGCCTCCTCGTGCGCCTCGACGATCACCCGCATGGCGTCGTCCGGCACCCCGGCGAGGGTCTCGCGGGCGAGGCCGAGGTTCAGCGCGAGGGCAACGAGCCGCTGCTGCGCCCCGTCGTGCAGGTCGCGCTCGATGCGGCGGCGCTCGATGTCGGCGGCGTCGACGACGCTGGCGCGCTTCTCGGCGAGGTCGTCGACGCGCCGCTGCAACTCCTTCGCACGGTCGGGGCCGAGCAGGGACGCGACGGCGCGGGCGTCCACCCGGCGAACGGCCGCCGCCACCCAGGGCGCCGCGGCCAGGAGCAGCACGCCGATCGCGGTCAGCAGGACGACGCGCCGCGGATGCTCGGCCAGGTCGGGGCCGCCGGGAGGCAGCGCCCACGCGTACAGGCCCGACACGGCGAAGACCAGCCCGCCCGCCCAGGCGGCGATGACGGCGAGACCTCCGACCGCGAGGAACGGCCCCACGACCAGGTGATACTGCAGGACGCGCCACAGCTCGGGCGAGCGCAGGTCGCGCAGGGCGTCCCACGGGCGGCCGTCCTCGAAGCCGGGCATGCGCGGGACGCGCAGGCCGAGCAGCGCCCAGCAGCGCTCCCGCTGCCAGGACGTCAGCGGCCGGAGCGCCAGCAGCAGGAGCATCACCGACGCGCCGGTGAGGACGAGCACGGGCAGGACCTTGACCGGCGTCCAGGCCGTCCAGAGGGCGCCGACGATCAGCCATCCGGCGGACTGGAGCGGCACCCCGGAGGCGACGAACGCGGTGTCCCGCCACGCCGCGGACGACCACGGTGCGTGTGCGCGCGCACGCCGCGTCGCCGCGGAGATGGATGCCATGGCGCAACCGTAGGGGCGACGCCCGCGGGGTCGCCATGGCCCAGGCTCCAGGGCGGATGGTGAACCTAGTGCCACCCCAAGTCGGATAGCCGCGCTACCGACCGCGACCCGCCGGAAGGCGAGGCTTGGACTCGAATCGATCAACGTCTCGGATCGATCGCTACCTCCAGGGGGTTCGCCATGGTCGCCGGTACCGCGCCGCCGCTCACGCCACGTCCGCCGCGTTCCGCGCGTCCCGCGCCCGCGCGTCCGGCCCTTCCCGCGCGAAAGCGGGCCGTGCCCGTTCGGGCGCGGCGGTCGCGCGGACGGTGGCTGGGCTGGGCCTTCATCGGGGGCGCGGCGGCCATGGCCCCCTGGATCTGGGGCCTCGCGCGGTCGATGCCGTCGACGGCCGTCGTCCCGAACTGGTCGACGGCCTGGGTCGGGCTCGACCTGATGGAAGCGGCGGCGCTGCTCGGCACGGGCCTGCTACTCGTCCGCCGCGACGAGCGGTACCGGACGGTCGCCGCCGTCGCCGCGACGCTGCTGGTCACCGACGCCTGGCTCGATGTGACGACCGCCACGCCGGGCGCCCACCGCGCGTTCTCGGTCGCGCTCGCCGTCGGAGCCGAACTGCCGATCGCGATCTTGTGCGCGGCCCTCGCGCTGCGGGCGTTCACGCCTGGTGAGGCGGCGGACGGCGGGCCGGTGAAGGACGAATGGCGGGCCGCTGACGGGAGCGCGCCCGGCAGGTGAAACCAGACGATCCGGACCTCTAGAGTGTGTGCGACGCCGGGCCCTTCCGCGGGAGGGCCTTTCGCCTTTCGACCCGCCTTCCCACCCGCCTTCCCACCCCAGGTCGATCCACGGCGTCCACCCCGCCTGCCACGGCGTCCACCCGGCCCGCACGATCCAGAGGTCCCCGACATGAACCATCACGAGGTGCGCGAGGAGTGCCTGCGCCTCCTCCGGGACGGCCTGCCCGACCCGGCGCCCGCCGCCTTCGACGACGGCCGGGGCTTCCTTCCGCTGGGGCTCGACATGGACGGCGACGTCGCCGTCGTCACGCTCCTCCACAACCTGGGCGACCCCGCGTCCGGACCGGGCGCGTTCATCGAGGGCTTCACGTTCCACCGCCGCGACGGCGAGTGGATGGAGCTCGGCGGCGGGGGCGGCTCGGCCCCCGACGACGCGCTCGCGCGCCGCTCGTCCGGCGAGATGGGGCGGCACCTGCTGAAGTACGGGTCCGGTCGGACGGTCCGCAACGCCGGACGCCTCCTGCCGTGGGGCGCGAAATGGGTGAACGAGGCGCGGCTGCGCGCGTCGGCCGAGGTCGCCCGGATCCGGGTCGGCACGCGGCTGATGGACGTCCCCGAGCACGGCCACGTCGCCGTCGTGTGGGGCTCGCGGCAGGGCCCGGTCGTCGAGGCGCTCGCCGCCGACGGCTCGGTGCTGGACACGCTGGACCTCGGGCGGCAGGCCGTCCCGGCGCGCATGTCCGGCTGATATTTGACCGATCGTTCTTGATATGCGATCGTCCTGCCCATGGCACGGACGAAGGAGTTCGACCCGGACGCGGCGCTCCACCGCGCCCTGGAGCTGTTCTGGGAGCGCGGCTACGAGGCGACGTCCATGGCCGACCTCGTCGAGCACCTCGGAGTCGCCCGCGCCAGCGTCTACGCGACCTTCGGCGGCAAGCACGAGCTGTATCTGAAGGCGCTGGAGCGCTACCTGGAGACGACCGACCCGGCGATCGCGGAGGCGTTGTCGCAGCCGGGGCCCGTCCTGCCCGCGATCAGGCGGCTGATCGAGCGGTACGGCGAAGAGTCGGCCCGCGACCGGCCAAGGCACGGCTGCTTCGTGGTCAACTCGGCCGTGGAGCTGGCCGCCCGCGACCCGGACGCCGCGCGCCTCGTCGAGGCGAGCTGGAACTTCCTTGAGGCGTCCCTCACCTCGGCGCTGACCCGCGCCAGGGCCCAGGGCGAGCTGCCGCCCGACCGCGATCCGCGCGCGCTGGCCCGGTTCCTGGTCGTCTTCTTCCAGGGCGTCCGCGTGCTGGGGCGCGTCCCCGCCGACGACGGCCGCCTCCGGGACGCCACGCGCCAGGCCGCCGCCCTCCTCGACTGACCCCTTCCCCCGCCCGGACGGGGGTTCCTCCTGCCCTTATTCGAGAATGATCGATCTAATTTAGGAGTCGACCAATGACGAGCCTCGACGGCCGCGTCGCCCTGATCACCGGCGGCGCGGGCGGCATCGGCCGCGCCATCGCGCACGCGCTCGCCCGCGCGGGCGCCACCGTCGTCCTCGCCGGACGCGACGCCGACGCGCTCGCCGCCGCGGTCAAGGAGATCGGCGGGGCCGACCACGTCGTCGCCGACGTGACCGACCCGGCCGCCGCCGCCCGCATGGTCGAAACCGTCGTCGCCCGGCACGGCGGCCTGCACGTCGCGGTCAACAACGCCGGTGTATTCGGCGCGGCCGGGCCCGTCGCCGACGTCGACGAGGCGGCCTGGGACACCGTCCTCGCCGTCAACCTGACCGGCGTGTTCCTGTCGATGAAGCACGAGATCGCCCACATGCGCGGGCACGGCGGCGGGACGATCGTGAACGTCTCGTCCAACATCGGCGCGCACGGGCGGCGTCCGGGGCTCGCCGCGTACGCCGCGTCGAAGGCGGCGGTCAGCGTCCTCACCCGGACGGCCGCGCTCGACCACATCGCCGACGGCGTCCGGATCAACGCGGTCAGCCCCGGCCCGACCGACACGCCGATGTCGCTGCTGCCCGGCGAGACTCCGGCCGAACGGGAAGAGCGGATGCTGACGGCCACCCCGTCCGGCCGGGTGTCGGACACCGCCGAGGTCGCCGACGCGGTCCTCTGGCTCGCCTCGGACGCGTCCCGCAACGTCGTCGGGCACGACCTGGTCATCGACGGCGGCGTCACCGCCTGACGCGCCGCGTCCCGGGCGCGCGCGGCTTTTCGCGGCGGCCGCGCCGGGCAGACTCAGGGCATGGCCCGCGCACCCGAGCACGACTCCGCCACCGAGTCCTTCCGCCTCGCCGCCAGCGTCGTCAGGAAGTACCTGATCGGGGCGCGGAGCCTGCACGACCACATCGCCGCGAAGCTGCTGAACGACGGGCCGTCCCGGGTGCTCGACATCGGCTGCGGGGAGGGCGCGCTCAGCGACGCCCTCCCCGACCCGCCGCCGTTCCGGCTCGTGGGGCTGGACTCGTCCGCCGACCTGCTGCGCGCCCACCGGCGTCCGCGCGTCCGGGCCGACGCGCTGCGGCTCCCCTTCCGCGACGGGGCGTTCGGCGCCGCCGTCGCCGTGAACCTGCTCCACCACCTGGACGATCCCGGCCGCGCCCTGCGGGAGGCGCGCCGCGTCCTCGCGCCGGGCGGCGTCCTGCTCGTCACCGCCGTCTGCCGGACCGACAGCCCGGAGCTGGCGCCGGTGTGGCGGCCCGAGCCGTCCGGGTTCGACGCCGAGGAGGCCCCGGCCCGCGTCTGCGAGGTCTTCGACGAGGTCGAGGTGGAGCGGTGGGACGCGCCGCTGCTCACGCTGCCCGACCACGACGCCGTCCGCGACTACCTGGTGGCCCGGCGCGTCCCCCGGCCGGAGGCCGCGGAGGCGGCGCGGCGCCTGCGCACCCCGCTGCCGGTCACGAAGCGCGGCAGCCTGGTCGTCGCCCGCCGCGCCTTCTGAGACCCGGCACGGGTCACCCGCGCACGAGAAGCTCTGGGGCCAGCTCGTCCGGACGCGAATTTCCTGAGAGCGCCAACGTCAGTTCCAGTTCGGCTTGGATGCAGCGTAGGACGTGCTGCACTCCCGCCTGTCCCGCGAGGGCCAGCCCATAGGCGTACGGACGCGCGACCAACACGGCCTTGGCTCCGAGCGCGAGCGCCTTCGCGACGTCCGATCCCGTGCGGACGCCACTGTCGAAGAGGACCGTCGCCTGGTCGCGGACGGCGTCGACCACGCCGGGCAGGGCGTCCAGGGAGGCGACGGCACCGTCCACCTGGCGTCCGCCGTGGTTGGAGACGATGACGCCGTCCATGCCCGCGTCGACGGCCTGGCGGGCGTCGTCCGGGTGCTGGACGCCTTTGAGCGCGATGGGGCCGTCCCAGTGCTCGCGCAGGAAGATGAGGTCGTCCCAAGTCAGGCTCGGGTTCCCGAACGTGGCGACCCAGTGCAGGATCGCCTGGTCGCGGTTGGCGTCGGTGATAGGCCCGCCGACCATCCCCTGGAACACCGGGTCGCTGAAATAGTTCGCGACGCCCACGCCGCGCAGGAACGGCAGGTACGCCTGGTCGAGGTCGCGCGGACGCCACGCAAGCGTGAACGTGTCGAGCGTGACGACAAGAGCCGTGTACCCAGCCGCTTTAGCCCGTTCCAGAAGGCTCACGGCCAGATCCTGGTTCTTCGGCCAGTACAGCTGGAACCAGCGCGGCCCGTCGCCGTTCGCCTGGGCCACGTCCTCGATGCTGTAGGACGACGCCGTGCTCAGCACCACCGGCACGCCCGCCTCAGCCGCAGCCCGCGCGACGGCCAACTCCCCATCGGGATGGACGATCGACAACACTCCAATAGGCCCGAGCACCACCGGAGACGGCATCTCAGTGCCCAGCACCTCCACGGACAGGTCGCGGTGGGACACGTCCCTCAGCATCCTCGGCACGATCCGCCACCGGTCGAACGCCGCCCGGTTGGCCCGCGCCGTCGCCTCGCTGCCCGCCGACCCCGCGACGTACCCGAACGCCCGCGCCGACAGCGCCCGCTCGGCAAGGCCCTCCAGCTTCGTCAGGTCCGTCGGAAGCGGCGGGACGACGTCGCCGAGCCCCTGCAGATAGATCGAGTTCTGGAAGTCGGCCAGCGCGCTCAAGGGAACCTCCGCCTGCGGGAACGAAACCGTCCTGCCTCATTGAACACTTCCGCGAAGGTGACGGATCGACACCGATCTTCGCGGGAGGATGCCCGAACCGGTGGGGCGGGCCGAAGATGTCCGTGGGACCGGCCACAATGTGGGGCATGGCACGACGCGGATCCCAGGCCCCTCCCCCGCCGGACTTCGAGGAGAACATCGTCGACGTCGACGTCTCCGAGGAGATGCGCGGCAGCTACCTCGAATACGCCTACTCGGTGATCTACCAGCGGGCGCTCCCCAACGCCCGCGACGGGCTGAAGCCCGTCCAGCGGCGGATCCTCTACTCGATGAACGAGATGGGGCTGCGCCCCGACCGCGGGCACGTCAAGTGCGCCCGCGTGGTCGGCGAGGTGATGGGCAAGCTGCATCCGCACGGCGACAGCGCCATCTACGACGCGCTGGTCCGGATGGCGCAGCCGTGGGCGATGCGGATGCCGCTCGTCGACGGGCACGGCAACTTCGGCTCGCTCGGCGGCGACGACATGCCCGCCGCCATGCGCTACACCGAGGCCCGGATGACCCGCGCCGCGATGCTCATGGTCGACTCCATCGACGAGGACACCGTCGACTTCCGGCCGAACTACGACGGCCAGGAGACCGAGCCCGAGGTGCTCCCCGCCGCGTTCCCGAACCTGCTGGTCAACGGCGCGTCCGGGATCGCGGTCGGGATGGCCACGAACATGGCGCCGCACAACCTCGGCGAGGTCGTCGCCGCGGCCCGGCACCTGATCGACCACCCGGACGCCACGCTCGAAGACCTGATGCGCTTCGTCCCCGGCCCCGACCTGCCCACCGGCGGCAAGATCGTCGGGCTGGACGGCATC
The DNA here is from genome assembly GCF_008085905.1 of Actinomadura syzygii. GTDB lineage: Bacteria > Actinomycetota > Actinomycetes > Streptosporangiales > Streptosporangiaceae > Spirillospora > Spirillospora syzygii. The sequence goes on from NZ_VSFF01000017.1 coordinate 183,895, forward strand.
CGCGACGCCTACGCCTCCGGACGCGGCACCTTCCGCACCCGCGCCACCACGTCCATCGAGAACGTCACGCCCCGCCGCAAGGGCATCATCGTCAGCGAGCTGCCGTACGCGGTCGGCCCGGAGCGCGTCAAGGGCAAGATCAAGGAACTGGTCAACGCCAAGAAGATCCAGGGCATCGCCGACCTGAAGGACCTCACCGACCGCACCGTCGGCCTCCGCCTGGTCATCGAGATCAAGAACGGCTTCAACCCGGAGGCCGTCCTCGCCGACCTCTACCGGCTGACGCCGATGGAGGAGACGTTCGGCATCAACAACGTAGCGCTCGTCGACGGCCAGCCCCGCACGCTCGGGCTGCGCGAGATGCTGCAGGTCTACGTCGACCACCGCATCGAGGTCGTCCGGCGCCGCTCGATGTTCCGGCGCAAGAAGCGCGAGGACCGCCTCCACCTCGTGGACGGCCTGCTCGTCGCGCTGCTGAACATCGACGAGGTCATCCAGGTCATCCGGCAGAGCGACGACGCCGCGCAGGCCAAGGCGCGGCTGATGGAGATCTTCGACCTCTCCGACATCCAGGCCCAGTACATCCTCGACACGCCGCTGCGCCGCCTCACCCGCTACGACCGGCTCGAACTGGAGAAGGAGAAGGAGCAGCTCGCCAAGGAGATCGCGCAGCTGACCGCGATCCTGGAGTCGGAGCGCAAGCTCCGCGGCGTCGTGTCGAAGGAGCTCGGGGACGTCGCCAAGGAGTTCGCCACCCCGCGCCGGACGATCCTCCTCGAGTCGTCCGGGCACACGGCGGCGGAGGCCGTCCCGCTGGAGGTGGCCGACGACCCCTGCACCGTCCTGCTCTCCTCGACCGGGCTCATGGCCCGCACGCACGGTCCGGGCCCGCTGCCCGACAGCGGCCCCCGCTCCGCGCACGACGTGCTGACCTCGGTCGTCCCGGCGACGGCGCGCGGCCAGGTCGGCGCCGTCACCTCGCTCGGCCGGATGATCCGCATCGACGTCCTCGACCTGCCGACGCTGCCGCCGTCGGCGACGCCGCCGTCCCTCGCGGGCGGCGCCCCGGTCACCGAGTACGTCGACCTGGAGCCGGACGAGACGATCGTGGGCCTCGCCGCCGCGGGCGAGGAGGGCGGCGGGCTCGCCCTCGGCACCGCGCAGGGCGTGGTCAAACGGGTCGTCCCGGACTTCCCGGCCAACCGCGACGAGTTCGAGGTGATCGGGCTCAAGGAGGGCGACCGGGTGATCGGCGCCGTCCAGTTGCTCTCCGAGGAGCAGCACCTCGTGTTCATCACCTCTGACGCGCAACTGCTGCACTTCGCGGCGTCGCTCGTCCGTCCGCAGGGGCGGGCGGCCGGGGGGATGGCGGGCATCAAGCTGGGCGCGGGCGCGCGGGTCCTGTGGTTCGGGGCGATCGACCCGTCCCGGGAGGCGCGCGTGATCACGATCTCCGGTTCGTCGTCGGCGCTGCCCGGCACCCAGACCGGGGCGATCAAGCTCGCCGACTTCGCCGACTTCCCGTCCAAGGGACGCGCGACCGGCGGCGTCCGCGCGCACCGCTTCCTCAAGGGCGAGGACGTCCTGCTCCAAGCGTGGGCGGCCCCCACGCCGCTGCGTGCCGCCGCGGCCGGTGGCAGGCCCGCGATGCTGAACGTCACCATGGGCCGCCGGGACGGCTCCGGCGAACCGCTCGACAGCCCGCTGACCTCCATCAGCGGCCCTCTGGGCCCGCCGCCTCCGGACGAGCCCGAACCCGCGGAGTAACACGAAAGTCCCGGCGCCCTGCGGCGCCGGGACTTTCCTCATTGGGTCGGAGCGGGCTTGCCGTGCTCCAAAGTTCTGGACGGTTCGACTGCGGAATGGTCACGGCGCGCCGCCCACAGCGCGAGCCCGCCGAGGGGCAGAAGGGCCCAAGCGCCGGAGACGGGTTCCAAGACGCAGACCGGAATGGCGGACGACAACAGAATCCAACCGGTCTCGGGCGGCATCTTTCCTGTGGCGATCACGGACCGGCGGATGAGGACCGCGAGCCCGCCGAGGGCGATTCCGCCGAGCATGAACCACAGGCTCGACCGTCGGGCGTCGTCATCGCTCGCGACCGTGTTCCACAACCCCTCTGACACGATGCCGCCCCACCGCGTCCGGTCGCTGACCAGCCCGATCGCGACGTGACCGGCGGCGATCGTGAACAGCGACCGCGGAACCCACCGATCGACTCCCCTCTGTTTCGCGACGGACGAACCGCGTGCCCCCGCCCTCGCCATCCCCGCGACGATCAAATGATGGAACGGACGGATGATGCCGAAATAGACGGGTCCCGTCCAGCGGTGGTATTTGACGACGGTCGCCAACTCGAACCGCGCACGGCCGTCCGCCGCGGGCTCGGTGGCCACCACCAGCCAGCCCGACAGGTGATTGTCCTTCGCTTCGAGGACGACGAACCGGTTCTCGGCGGCCTCTTTGACCGTGAAGAACGAGACGCGGCCACCGGGCGCGAACGACAGTTCCTCCGGACGCTGCACCGCCCGAATCGGAATATCAGGTTCACGCAAACGCAGAATCCTGGCCAGCACTCCCCTGGCGCGAAAAAGCCCGCGCATCCAGGTCGGATTCCGTCCCATCGCCCCGGCGACGAACTCCCGCAGGCTCACCTCCGACTCGGCTTCGCGGACGTCGACGTGGTCGGCGTCCGCCAGCAGCTCCCGCAGTTCGGGGACGCGGTCGATGATCCTCACGATGCGGCCTCCCTGCCGTCCAGGAGCGGGAAGAGCAACTGGTAGAGGCCGCGCATTTCCTCGCCTTGCAGCGGAGGCATCACATGCGCGCCGCCGATCACCACGAGATAGATGAGCGTGGCCATGCGCTCCGGGGCGGCGTGCCCGAGCCCCTCGCACAGTTCCCGCAGGTACGCGATCCGCGCCGCGTCCACCCGCTCCTGCATGGCCGCCGCCTCGGAGTCCTGCTTCGCCCAGGCCCGCATGGCGACCCCGAGATCGGCCCCGGCGCCGTCGACGGCCACCCCCGCGAGCCGCCCCAGCTTCGCCCGCGCCGAGAGGTCGCCGGCGCCCTCCACCCGCTCGATGATCGCCGCGGTGTGCCGCTCCTCGTAGTGCGCGAGCAGTCTCGTCCGGAACTTCGGCATCGACCCGAAGTGATGGTAGAAGGCCCCCTTGGACATCCCCATCCGCTCGCACATCCGATCCAAGGTCACCGCCGGCGCCCCCTGCTCCGCCAGCAGCACCAGCCCCTCGTCCAGCCAATCCTCGCTACTCACCCAGACCTCCATACCAAACCTTTTGGTATGGAGCCTAGCAGCCGCCGGCTCGGATGACAGACGCGGATCCGATCTTCGGGTCGGAGGGGTGCCGGTGGGTGATGATGGGGGGATGGCGATCGCATCGTTCATGGTGCCGCTCGGGTCTCCGGTTCCGGCGTTCAGGCTTCCGTCCGTTGAGGGCGGGACCGTGTCGGACGAGGACTTTCCGCAGGCGGCCGCTCTGCTGGTCATCTTCATGTCCAACCACTGCCCCTACGTGCGGCGGGTCGAGGCGGGGATCGGCGCCCTCGCCGCGGAGTACGCCGCCGAGGGCCTCGCCACCGTCGCCGTGTGCAGCAACGACGTGGTGAACCACCCCGACGACGGCCCCGAGCATCTGCGCGAGCAGGCCGAGCGCGCCGGGTTCGACTTCCCGTACCTGGTGGACGAGTCGCAGGACGCGGCGAAGGCGTTCAAGGCCGCCTGCACCCCAGACTTCTTCCTCTACGACCGGGAGCGCCGCCTCGCCTACCGGGGCGAGTTCGACGGCGCGCGGCCGAGCAACGACGTCCCGGCCGACGGGGCATCGCTGCGGGCCGCGCTCGACCTCGTGCTGGCCGGAAAGGGCGTCCCCGAGCCGCACACGCCGAGCCTCGGCTGCGGCATCAAATGGAAACCCGGAAACGACCCGGTGTAATTACGCCGTTTGCACCACACCGGGCGAACCACACCGGCTGAATTACGCCGGGGTCGTCTCGCCCCTGCGCGGACGCGGGAACGTTCCGATCTCCGTCCGCCCGGAGCGCAGCCCGCGCTCGGCGCAGGCAGCCAGCGCTTCGAGCAGGTCGGGCGGGCCCCCGGACGGGTCGTCGTAATGCCAGAAGCGGATGATCCGCTCCCCCTCCGCACCCGGGTCGAACCGGCCGTCGCGGAAACAGCCCGCGACGATCAGGCGGACGATGACGCGCTCGGCGTCGTCCAGCTGCGCCACGTAGGACGCCGCGTCGATCAGGCCGATGGCGGCGCGGGCGTTGCGGTCGTCGCGGTGGGAGTCGGGACGGTTGATCCGCCACTGCGCGTACGGGCGCAGGTAGTCCGCGATCATGCAGGTTCTGAGCACGGTCCCATGCTGGGCGCGTCCGGACGGGCGGGAACGCGCTTTGACCGAGCTCTTGCCGCCCGCTGACCGATGATCATCCGGCGAGGCCGTGCTTGAACGCGTAGGTGACGGCCTGCGCCCGGTCGCGGAGGTTCGCCTTGGCGAACAGGTTGTTGATGTGCGTCTTCACCGTCGCCTCGGAGATGAACAGGTCACCGGCGATCTCGGCGTTGGAGCGTCCCCGGGCGATCAGCGCGAGCACCTCGGCCTCGCGGCGGGTGAGCCCGTCCGGCAGCCCGCCCGGGGCGGGACGGCGCGGACGCTCCTCGGTCGCGACCGCCTCGACCAGCCGACGCTGCACAGCCGGGTCGAGCTGCGCCGCTCCCCCGCGCACGGCGGCGATCGCGCGGGCGATCTCGTCGGCGCCCGCGTCCTTGGTGAGGTAGCCGCGAGCACCGGCGCGCAGCGCGGCGAAGATCGACTCGTCGTCGGCGTAGGTGGTGAGGACGACGACCTCCACGTCGGGATGGTTCTGCTTGATCCGGCGGGTGGCCTCCACGCCGTCCACCCGGGGCATCCGCAGGTCCATCAGGACGACGTCGGGCTCCAGTTCGGCGACCAGCGCGACGGCCTGCTCGCCGTCCCCGCACGACCCGGCGACGTCGAGGCCGGGCAGCAGTTCCAGCAGGAGGACCAGGCCCTCGCGCACCACGGTCTGGTCGTCGACGACCAGGATTCTCGTCTTCTCGCTCACCGCGTCCAGTCTCCCGTCACACCGGCACCTTGAGGGACACCCGGAACCCCTTGCCGTCGGGGCCCGTGATCAGCGTCCCGTCGATCAGCTCGGCGCGTTCGCGCATGCCGACCAGGCCGTAGCCGCCGCCGTCCAGTTCGATGACGGACTCCGTGGCGCCGCTGTCCGTCACTTCGAGTTCGACCCTGTCGCCGAGGTAGCGCAGGGCGACATGTGCGCGCGCGCCCGGAGCGTGTTTGCGGACGTTCGTCAGCGCCTCCTGCGCGGTCCGCACGACCGTGAGCCCGGCCTGCGCGGGCAGCTCGCGCGGGACGCCCGTCACCTCCACGTCGCACGGGCGGCCCGTGCTGGCGTAGAACTCCTCCGCGAGTTCGGCGATCGCGTCCTTGGGCTCCGGTATCTCGCCGCGCAGGGTGGCCAGCGCGCGCTTGGTCTCCTCCAGGCCGGAGCGGGCGAGGTTGCCCGCCCTCTCGACCCGGTCCAGGGCCTGGACGCGGTCGCCGTCCCGGGCCAGCAGCAGCCGCGCCCCCTCCAGGTGGACGATCTGCGCCGACAGCGAATGCGCGAGGATGTCGTGGATCTCCCGGGCGATGTGCGACCGCTCGGCGAGCACGGCGTTCGCGGCCTCCGCGCGCCTCGTCGCCTCCCGCGCGGCGGCGCCCTGGCTGCTCGCCACCGCGCCCAGGGTCACGCCCAGGAACGCGACCAGCAGCCCGAAGTCGGCGCCGTGGTCGCGGTACACCTCGCCGAGGATGCCGAGCCCCGCGATGGTCAGGGCGCTCGTCGCGATGCCCCACGGCAGCGGAAGCCGGGTGAACAGCGCCCAGAGCGCGATCATCGGGACGATGAAGGAGCCGCCGAACTCGGGGTCGAGCCCGTAGAACGCCAGCGAGGTCGCCAGGGCCGCGACCAGCAGGACGATCGACGCCGTGCGCCACCGGCCGTCCCGCCGGTGGTCCGCGCGCGCTCCGGCGGCGAGCAGGGCGATCATGACGACGTTGATGGCGACGACGCCGAGGCCGAACCCGTGCAGCGCCGGCGGCTGGTCGGAGCGGGCCAGCCCGCGCAGGTACGCGAACGCGCCCCAGGTCAGCAGGATCACCACGAGGACCCGCGAGATGGCCCGCTCCTTGGGCCTCGGGATGCCGCAGTTCACGCTATGACGCTAACCGCTGCGGGGCGGTGCGCCGTCCGTTCCCCGACGGGAGGCCGCCCGGCGGGGCCGTCCCGGCGGAGACGGACGATCACCGTGTGCCCTGCGTGCCCTGCGTGCCCTGCCTGCCCGGTGCGCCCGTCCACGCACCGCGACACGGTGCGGGCGGGGCGCGTGTTGCCCAGCGCGTTCATGCGTCCGACGCTAGAGAACGCGGGCGGCGTGCGGATCGGCGCTCGGCTGGAGTTCGCCTTCTCCACCGCCGGGTGGACACGCCCGGACGGACGCCGGGCCGTCGCCGCCGCTCACACGTCGATGCGCTCGGCGTCCAGCTCGGACGCGCCCGCCGTGATGAACGCCCGCCGGGGCCCGACGTCGCTGCCCATCAGCAGGTCGAAGATCTTGGCGGCCTCGTCGGCGTCCTCGATGCGGATCCGGCGCAGGATGCGGTGCCGCGGGTCCATGGTGGTCTCCGCGAGCTGGTCGGCGTCCATCTCGCCGAGGCCCTTGTACCGCTGGACGGGCTCCTTCCAGCGCTGGCCCTTGCGCTCGAACTCCACCAGCTTGCGGGTCAGCTCGCCGTCGCTGTAGCAGTAGACGTACTTGTCCTGCCCCTTCCTGGGCTTGATCAGCTCGATGCGGTGCAGCGGCGGGACGGCGGTGTACACGCGCCCGGCCTCCAGCATGGGCCGCATGTAGCGGTACAGCAGGGTCAGCAGCAGGGTGCGGATGTGCGAGCCGTCGACGTCGGCGTCGGCCATCAGGATGATCCGGCCGTAGCGGGCGGAGTCGAGGTCGAAGGTGCGGCCCGAGCCGGCCCCGATCACCTGGATGATCGCGGCGCACTCGGCGTTCTTCAGCATGTCGGCGACGGACGCCTTCTGCACGTTGAGGATCTTGCCGCGGATCGGCAGCAGCGCCTGGAACTCGGAGTTGCGGGCGAGCTTCGCGGTGCCGAGCGCCGAGTCGCCCTCGACGATGAAGATCTCGCTGCGGTCGTCGGCGGTGCGGCAGTCGACGAGCTTGGCCGGCAGGGCGGAGTTCTCCAGGGCGTTCTTGCGGCGCTGGTTGTCGCGCTGGGTGCGGGCCGCGATGCGGGTCTTGGCCGCGCCGACGACCTTCTCCAGCACAGCGCGGAGCTGCTGCTTCTGCCCGCGCGCCGGGTTCTCGAAGATCTCGCGCAGCTCGCGGGTGACGACCTGGGACACGATGCGGGTCGCCGCGGACGTGCCGAGGACCTCCTTGGTCTGGCCCTCGAACTGCGGCTCGGGCAGCCGGACCGTGACGACCGCGGTGAGCCCTTCGAGGACGTCCTCCTTGATGACGTCCTCGTCGCCGTTCTTGAGCAGCCTGGTGGAGCGCAACTGCTCGTTCAGGATCTTGAGCACGGCGCGGTCGAAGCCGCGCACGTGCGTGCCGCCCTTGGGGGTGGCGATCACGTTGACGAACGACTTGGTGATGGTGTCGTAGCCGGTGCCCCAGCGCATCGCGATGTCGACCTCAAGGTCGCGCTCGACGTCGGTGGGGGTCAGGTGGCCCTGGTCGTCGAGTACCGGGACTGTCTCGGTGAAGTGACCCCGCCCCTGGAACCGCAGGACGTCGACGATGGGCACGTCCTTGGCGAGGTAGGCGCAGAACTCGCTGATGCCGCCGTCGAACCGGAACGTCTCGTCGAGGACCTCGTCGCCGCGCTCGTCGCGGACGTCGATCGTGAGGCCGGGGATGAGGAACGCGGTCTGCCGCATCCGGTCCAGCACGAGCGACTGCTCGATCGTGGCGTCCTTGAGGAAGATCTGCAGGTCGGGCCAGAACCGGACGCGGGTGCCGGTGACCTTCTTGGCGACCTTGCGGGTCTGCCGCAGCCCCGACTTCTTCTTGAACCTGGCGTTCGGCCGCCCCTCGTCGGCGAACTCGCCGGGCAGGCCGCGCCGGAAGCTGATCGCGTGGGTGAACCCGTCGCGGTCGACCTCGACGTCCAGCCGCGCGGACAGCGCGTTCACCACGGACGCGCCGACCCCGTGCAGCCCGCCGGACGCGGTGTAGGACACCCCGCCGAACTTGCCGCCCGCGTGCAGCCGGGTCATGACCAGCTCGACGCCCGGGAGGCCGGTCTTGGGCTCCAGGTCGACCGGGATGCCGCGGCCGTTGTCGGACACCTCGAAGGACCCGTCGGCGTGCAGCGTCACGCCGATGTGGGTGCAGTATCCGGCGAGGGCCTCGTCGACGCAGTTGTCGACGATCTCCCACAGGCAGTGGGCGAGGCCCCGGCTGTCGGTCGACCCGACGTACATCCCGGGTCGCTTGCGCACGGCCTCCAGCCCCTCCAGCACCGAGAGGTGCCGGGCGGAGTAGCCGTGCGGGTCATCGGTGGTCGCTTCGGCGGTCGCGGCGGTCAACGTGCGTGCGCTCCTCGGGGGTGGGACGGTCGGCAGAAGGGTACCCCCGGCCACCGACAATCCTCCGAAAGGCTCGCCGCCGCGGACGTTCCGGCACGTCCGGCGCGGCGGTCCCGGTCGACTCGCCAGGCTACCGCGCTCCAGCATCTAGACCCGAACGTCCACCTTTAGGTGGGTGTGCGGTGAGACGCGGCTTCCCTATCGTCCTCCGCATGGCTCAAACGATCGAGGTCACGGGCCTCCGCAAGCGTTACGGGGACGTCCGGGCCGTGGACGGGGTGACGTTCGGGGTCGAGGAGGGCGAGTTCTTCGGCATCCTCGGCCCGAACGGCGCGGGCAAGACCACGACCCTGGAGATCATCGAGGGGTTGCGGGAGGCCGACGAGGGGGACGTGTCCGTGCTGGGCCTGTCCCCATGGCCGCGGAACTCCAAGCTGCTCCCCCGGATCGGCGTCCAGTTGCAGGCGTCGTCCTTCTTCGAGCGGCTCACCGCGCGCGAACAACTGCGGACGTTCGGCTCCCTTTACGGCGTCGCCTCCAAGAAGGCGGACGCGATGCTCGACCTGGTGGGGCTCGGCGACAAGGCCGACGTCCGGGTGGAGAAGCTGTCGGGCGGGCAGGCGCAGCGCCTGTCCATAGCGTGCGCGCTCGTGCACGATCCGGAGCTCCTGTTCCTGGACGAGCCGACCGCCGCACTGGACCCGCAGGCACGACGCAACCTGTGGGACGTCCTCCGGGAGATCAACACAGAGGGACGCACGATCGTCCTCACCACGCACTACATGGACGAGGCGGAGAGCCTCTGCGACCGCGTCGCCATCATGGACGCGGGCCAGATCCTCCAACTGGGCCCGCCCGCGACGCTGGTACGCGGCCTGGACGCGCCCGCGCGGATCAGCGTGGCCACCGGCGTCCTCGCGGTGGAGGACGCGCGGCTCCTGCCCGGCGCGGACGACGTCGCCGACGACGGCGTCTCGCTCATCATCACCACCCGCGACCCCTCGGCGGTCATCGCCGCGATGGCCGCGAAGGACGCCCTGGACGGCGTCCAGATCCACGGGGCGACTCTGGAGGACGTCTTCCTGGAGCTCACCGGACGGGAGTACAGGGCGTGAGCACGTTCGAGAGTTTCAAGAGCCTTTCCCGGGCCATGTTCCTGGGCTTCCGCAGGGACCGGACGGCGCTGTTCTTCACGGTGCTGTTCCCGCTCATGTTCCTGGTCGTGTTCGGAGGCATCTTCGGCCACCAGACCACGTCGAAGGTCAAGGTGCTGGAGGTCGGCCCGTCGGTCGTCCTGGACCAGGCCGTCGCCCACGGCGACCTGGCCAAGGTCATGAAGGTGACCAAGACGTCCGACCGTGCCGACGCCCTGCGCAAGGTGGAGAAGGGCGACGCGGACGCCGTCATCGAGCAGCACGGACCGGAGCTCGTCGTCCACTACTCGGCCGCCGACCAGGTCAAGTCGGGGACCGTGCGCGGTCTGATGGACTCGCTCGTCCAGTCGGCCAACCTCGCCGCCACCGGCAAGCCGCCCGCGTACAAGGTGACCAACCAGCAGGTCGAGGACGACTCGCTCAAGGCCATCCAGTTCTTCACGCCCAGCCTGCTGGGGTGGGCCCTGGCGTCGGCGGGAGTCTTCGGCGCCTCCCAGACGCTGGTGACCTGGCGGACGAAGGGCATCCTGCGCCGACTCCAGCTCTCCCCCGCCCCGATACCGACCGTGTTCGCGGCGCGTGTCGCGGTCAGCCTGGCCGTGGCGCTCGTGCAGTTCGCGTTGTTCGTGCTCGTGGCCCAGTTGCCCATGTTCGGGTTGCAGCTCGGCGGGTCGTGGTGGATGGCGATCCCGATGGTCCTGTCCGGGGTGCTGGCCTTCCTGGCGATCGGCATGCTGATCGGCGCGTGGGCCAAGACGCAGGAGACGGCTCAGGCGGTGACGCAGTTGGTCGTCCTGCCGATGGCGTTCCTGGGCGGTTCGTTCTTCCCACTGGACGATGCACCAACCTGGCTGAAGGGTCTGTCGTACATCTTCCCCCTGCGCTACCTGAACGACGGGATGCTGAACGTGATGGGACGCGGCCTAGGGCCGATGTCCGCGCTGCCGCAAATCGGCGTTCTGCTGGGTGTCGCGGTGGTAGGCACCCTGATAGCCATGCGTTTGTTCCGATGGGACGCCGCTTGAGGCGATGTCGCCCGCTGTGACGTCAGTCACTAATTGGGCCATTCTGCTGTGGGCGTACGAAGAACCAGGTTGGGAACGTCAGCGTCGGGTTAGATGTTGTCCTAAGTACCGACCCCGAGCATGAGGAAGGTGCCGTGACTGGAGCCCTTGCCCCAACCAAGCCGTTGTCTGTCGCAGACCGCTGCGACCGCTGCGGTGCCCAGGCCTACGTCCGTGCAGTCCTTGTAGGCGGCGGCGACCTTCTGTTCTGTGCCCACCACGGGCGCAAGTACGCAGAGGCTCTCCGCGCCAACGGGGCCGACATCCAGGACGAGACCGACCGACTCATCGAAACCCCGGCCTCCGCCCCGGTCGAGGAGCGGTAGTTCCCCATAGACAGGGCCTGATGAACGGCGGCCACCGGAAACGATGGCCGCCGTTCGCATTCCCTGAGCCGGAACGCACGACTTCAAAGAGTAATTAGTCAATCACCTATCGTGACTCGACGGTGTCATTCTTCACGCGATAGTGGTAGATCCCGGCCCGCTCGAAGCCCTCCGCCTCGTACATGGCGACCGCCGGAGCGTTCCGTTCGACGACGACCAGGTACGCGCGTTCGCATCCCTGCTCCCGTCCCCAGGCGAGGAGGGCCCGCAGTACGCGCCGTCCCAGGCCGCGCCTGCGCGCTTCTGGTGAGACGGCCATCGCGTACACGCCGAGCCACTCTCCCTGGGGGACGCCACGTCCGACGGCGAGGCCGCCCAGGGACGCATAGCCCGCCCGCACGCCGGTGAGGATTCGTTCCGCCATCGGGAGCTCGTGACCGTAGCGGCCGTCCACGGACCACCAGAGGTCCAGCCATTCCCTGGACGGTATGTCGGCGATCCGTACACCGTCCCCTTCGGGAACGTCCGGCAGAGCGGCCACCATGGCGAGCGTCGGATCCACCAGATCGTAACCGCGCGCCTCCAGGAACCCGTCGAGTTCCGCGGGCTTCGCCTGGGCGTCGATCGAGAACACGGTCGGCAGGCCCAGCTTCTTGTAGAAGCGCTCCGCCTGATCTACGGCGTGCCCCACGTCCCCTGGGTCGCTTAGAGGCAGGACGGAGTTGGCCCGCTTGGTGACACCTGCCGCATGCCGGAGCAGCCAGCCGCCCATATCCTTGGTCGACGGCGCGGGCCACGCCTCGGCGACCAGCCGTCCGACCTCTGGGAACCGCTCCATCAACCACCGCTTTCGGGGGGATCGTGCACATCCTGCTGCCGCCGTCGGAGAAGAAGGCTAGCGACGGGGACGGTCCGCCCCTCGACCTGGGCTCGCTCAGCTTCCCCGGCCTCAATCCGGTGCGCGAGCGCGTCCTGAAGGCCCTGGTGCGGGCGAGCAGGCGGAAGAACGCGGCTGAGGTGCTCGCCCTCCCGCCCGGCCAGGCGGACGAGGCCCTGGCCCGCAACCTCGCCCTGCGGGAGGCGCCGACCCTGCCCGCCGCGCGGCTCTACACGGGCGTCCTCTACGACAACCTGAGGCTCGCCGACCTGGACGCCGACGCCGCCGGGCAGATCATCGTCTTCTCGGGGCTGTGGGGCGCTCTGCGGCTCACGGACCGCGTCCCGCCCTACCGGCTCGCCATGGCGGTCTCGCTGCCCCCTGCCGGCCGTCTGGGGACGCTCTGGCGCCCGCCCATAAGCAAGGCCCTGCGCCTGGACGACGACCTGGTCGTCGACATGCGCTCCGGGCCGTACGCGGCCGCGTGGAAGGCGCCCGGCCCGGCCGTGGCGGTGCGCGTGTTCCGGGAGCGGCTCGTCGGCGGCGTGCCCAAGCGGACCGTGGTCAGCCACATGGCCAAGGCGACCCGCGGGCGGATCGCGCACGACCTGCTGAAGGCGGGCGCCTCGCCCCGGACCCCGGAGGAGCTCCTCAAGACCGTCGCCGGGCTGGGGCACACCGCGGAGCTCAACGGCGCGAACCTGGACATCGTCCTGCACGACTGACGAACCACAGCTCCTGAAACGAAACAGGGCCCCTTTCCGTAGAAGGGGCCCTGCGTTCGCGTTCTGATCAGTCGAGGTAGTCGCGCAGCACCTGGGACCGCGACGGGTGACGCAGCTTCGACATCGTCTTGGACTCGATCTGCCGGATGCGCTCCCGGGTCACCCCGTACACCTTGCCGATCTCGTCCAGGGTCTTCGGCTGGCCGTCGGTGAGGCCGAACCGCATCGACACCACGCCCGCCTCGCGCTCGCTGAGCGTGTCCAGGACGGAGTGCAACTGCTCCTGCAGCAGGGTGAAGCTGACCGCGTCCGCCGGGACGATGGCCTCGGAGTCCTCGATGAGGTCGCCGAACTCGCTGTCGCCGTCCTCGCCCAGCGGGGTGTGGAGCGAGATGGGCTCACGGCCGTACTTCTGGACCTCGACGACCTTCTCAGGGGTCATGTCGAGTTCCTTGGCCAGCTCCTCCGGGGTGGGCTCGCGGCCCAGGTCCTGGAGCATCTGGCGCTGCACGCGGGCCAGCTTGTTGATGACCTCGACCATGTGCACCGGGATGCGGATGGTGCGGGCCTGGTCGGCCATCGCGCGGGTGATCGCCTGCCGGATCCACCAGGTGGCGTACGTGGAGAACTTGTAGCCCTTGGTGTAGTCGAACTTCTCGACGGCGCGGATCAGACCGAGGTTGCCCTCCTGGATCAGGTCCAGGAACAGCATGCCGCGCCCCGTGTAGCGCTTGGCCAGCGACACCACCAGCCGGAGGTTGGCCTCCAGCAGGTGGTTCTTGGCGCGGCGGCCGTCCTCGGCGATCCACTCGAAGTCTTCGAGGTCCTCCTCGGACATGGCGGCCGCGGCGACGGCGAGGCGCTCCTCGGCGAACAGCCCGGCCTCGATCCGCTTGGCGAGCTCCACCTCCTGCTCGGCGTTGAGCAGGGGGACCTTGCCGATCTGCTTCAGGTAGTCCTTGACCGGGTCGGCGGTCGCGCCGGCGGCGGCGATCTGCTGCGCGGGCGCGTCCTCGTCGTCGTCGCCGAGGGTGAAGCCCTCCTCCTCGGACGGCGAACCGCCGGTCGGCTTGCCCGGCGCGGCCTCCTTCGCCGCGGGGGCGGGCGCGGGCTCCTCCTCCTCGGTCTCGGCGGCGTCGTCGGTCTCGGCGGCGTCGTCCTCGACGAGCTCGACGTCGTCGAGATCGGCGAGGTCGGCGTCGAGATCGACCTCGACGTCGTCCTCGACCTCGGGGTCGTCGGCCGACTTGGAGTCGGCGGCGGGCTTGGTCGGGGCCGGCTTGGCGGCGGTGGCCGCGCGCTTCTTCGCGGCGGCCTTCTTGGACTTGGCGGCGCCCTTGGCGGGCGCGGCCTTCTTCGGCGCGGCGGGCTTGACGGCGGCGGGACGCGGCTCGGCCACGACATCCTCGGCGGCCGCGTCGTCACCGACGACCGCGGTCACCGTGTCGGGCTGCTCCTTGGCCGCGGCGGCAGTCCTGGGCCTGCGCGCCGGCGGCGTCGCGCGTTTGCGCGAACGCTTAGGCGCCGCGGAGTCGGCAGCGCTCACCATGACGGTCACACCCTCCTTGCTGAGGCTCCGCAGAATGCTGGAGGCCGCAGACACGGGGATGTCGGCCTCCTCGAACGTACGTCGTACGTCGTCGGCTTCGAGGCGATTGCCCTGGGACCGTCCACGCTCGATCAGTTGCGCGATGACGTGATCGTGCAGATCTGACGCTTTCGAGGTCGAGCTAGCAGGCGACACAAATACCTCTCGAACGAACGTGTGGCTTGGCTGACCCAAGTGCCCTGACGGGCCCGGCCTCACACTGGGTGGGACCACACACGGAACGAACCTCCCGGTGCGGGACCGCAGCGTACCCGCTCTCTCTGGGTCAAGCATTCTGGCACTGCTGCGCATTCCGCCTTGGAGGTCCTACCCGGTAACTCTCCACCTTAGAGGGCGCGGGACGGTCCTTCGTACGTGCGACGCCGTTCTTCGGCCGTTGCCGGCGGGCGTCACCCGGACTTGGGCGGGACGTGCAGGGCAAGCACGGTCACATCGTCTACCTGCTCATACCCGGCAAGCATCCGATCGACCAGGAAGTCGACGAGTCTTTCGGGATCTCCTACCACTTCAGGTGGGGCGTCCGCGGCCACGGCGACAAGCTCCTCCAGCCCGGCGTCCACCCCACGCCTACGGTTCTCCACAAGTCCATCGGAATAGAACACCACAGTGTTGCCGGTCTCGATGGAAAAACTTGTCTGCTGTCGCTGGCTCGGCCAGCCGAGGGGAGTCCCGGGCTCACGTGTGCTGACCCGCGCGGGCGAGTCCGGAGAGATCAGGAGGGGCGGCGGATGGCCCGCGTTGCTGAACTCACCGTGGCCGGTCTCGGGGTCGATGACCACGTAGGCGACGGTGGTGAACTGCTCTTCGTCCTCGGTCGCGCTGAACAGGCGGTCGAGGCCCGCGAGGACGGCGGCGGGACGCGGATCGTTCAGGGCGAGGGCGCGCAGGGCGTTGCGGACACGTCCCATTCCGGCCGCCGCCAGGACGCCCTTGCCCATGACGTCGCCGACGGCCACGGCGAGCCGGTCGTCGGGAAGCCGGAACACGTCGTACCAGTCGCCGCCCACCTGGACGTGGCGGGTGGCGGGGTTGTACCGGGCGGCGAGCACCATTCCGGGCAGCTGAGGGAGGTCGCTGGGCAGGAGGCTGCGCTGGAGCTCTTCCGCGGTCTTGTGCTCGCGTTCGAACAGGAGGGCTCGTTCGACGGCCAGGGCGCACTGCCCGGCGAGCGCCTCAAGGAAGACCCGCTCCTCCTCGGTGATCTCCCTAGGGCGGGTGAACGAGAAACGAAGCGCGCCTATGGGCGCACCGGCCGCGAGGAGCGGAAGACCCACCCAGGCACGTTCCTCCGTGTGCTGGGCGAACAAGTCCCGCTCGCCGTGACCGAGTTGCAGGCGCAGGCTGTCAGGGTGCTCGGCCAGGAACGGACGGCTCTCGCGCACCGCCACCGACATCACGGTCTGGTCGCTGACCTTGATCTCGTCGCGGGAGGCGAGCCCAGCCTCGCCCTCGGCGCCGGGCTGGCCGACGATGCTGAGGCGGAGCTTGTCGTCGTCCAGGAGCGCCACGGCGGAGTAGTCGGCGCCGATGGCGGACCGTCCGACCTCGGTGATGACCTGGACGACCTGGGACACGGTCAGCGCCTCGGCGAGCATCGAGGTGGCCTGCTGGAGGCGCGCCGTCCGCAGCGCCGCCGCGGAGAGCTGCTCCGTCAGCCGACCGCGCATCTCCTCGGCCTCGCGCTGCCCGGTGACGTCGGTGTTGGCGCCGACCCACTCGATGACGGCGTCGCCCTCCCAGATGGGCACGGCCCGGACGTCGAAGTGCCGGTAGGTGCCGCTCTTGGTGCGGACCCGGTAGTTGGTCTCGAAGACCCGGTTCTCGTCGACGCACTCGGTCCAGACGGCCTCGATGCGGGGACGGTCCTCGGGGTGCACCACCGAGAGCCAGCCGCCGACCGCGTAGTCGTCCGGCGTCTGGCCGGTGATCGCCCGCCACTCCGGCGCGTCGTCGATCACGCCGCCGCCGGGCGCCGCGACCCAGACCACCTGGGCGCTGGCCTCGACGAGCGAGCGGTAGCGCTGCTCCTTGCGGCGGATGACCTCCTCGGCCCTGCGCCGCTCGGTCACGTCCAGCGCGGTCAGGACGACGCCGACGTGCTCGCCGTCGCCGCCCTTGGCGGGCAGCCAGGTGCAGGCGAGGATCCGCTCCTCGGTCGCCGTGGACACGCCCGGCGCGTCGGGCGACGCCGTGGGGACCGGCGGCGCGGGCGCGGCGGCCGGCGCGACGGGCCCGCCGGACGGGACGACGAGGTCGAGGTCGCTGAGCGGGCGGTTCTCGGCGATGACCTTGCGCAGGGCCGACTCGAAGGCCGTCGCGAGCGCCTCCGGCAGCACCTCGCCGGGTCTGCGCTTCTGCAGGTCCCGGACGGACACGCGCAGTAGCGCCGCGAGGGCGTCGTTCGCCCTGCGGCAGCGCAGTTCGCGGTCGAAGAAGGCGAGCCCGGCGGGCGCCTCGGTCAGCAGGGTCGCGTACAGCGCGGCGTCGGACGCATCCATGGGCTGGCCCTCCACCCCTGAGACGCGGGGATGCGGAACGGACGTCTCGGTGCTCATGGACAACACCTCCGCCCCAGAGGGTCCCGTACCGCGCGGCAAGTTTTCATCACTATGAGTGAATGGGAGCAGGCTAGCGCTCCCGCCTCCATCACAACACCGGTCGGAGTCAGGTATTCATCATCCCGATGGTTCGCCGTGGACGGAAGCCCTGATGAACATCATCGTCACTTCGACACCAAGCGAACACGGTCGGATTCGGGCACCGTCGCCGTGGACATGGGGAGGCGGTCCGCGAGGACGGCGAGTAGGAGATGTTACGGCGATCGGGCGTCACAGGGCGTCAACTCGGCGGGTTCGGCGCGTCCGCGCACGCGAGGGCGCATGTGCGGGCACGATCGCGGGACGAGTCGACGAGGACGGCTAGCGGGCGTTCTTGGCCGCGGACTTCATCTCCTGCTTGAAGGCGCGGACCTTCGCGAGCGACTCGGGCCCGGTGATGTCTGCGACCGAACGGTGAGAGCCTTGCTCCCCGTAGGCGCCCGCGGCCTCACGCCAGCCGTCGGGCTGGACGCCGAACTGCTTGCCCAGGAGGGCGACGAAGATCTGCGCCTTCTGCTTGCCGTACCCGGGGAGGCCGTTGAGGCGCTTGAACAGCTCTTTGCCGCTGTCGGCGCCCTTCCACACCCGCTCGGCGTCCCCGTCGTAGTTCTCCACAAGGTACTGGCACAGTTGCTGCACCCGTTTGGCCATGGAACCGGGGTACCGGTGGACGGCGGGCTTCTCCGACAGGAGCGCCGCGAACCGCTCGGGGTCGTAGGCGGCGATCTCGTGCGCGTCCAGGTCGTCGGAACCGAGCCGCTGGGCGATGGTGTAGGGCCCGGTGAACGCCCACTCCATCGGGACCTGCTGGTCGAGCAGCATGCCCACCAGCGCGGCCAGCGGGCTGCGTCCGAGCAGCTCATCGGCCTCGGGACGCTGGGCGAGTTGTACCTTCGTGGCCATGCGCCCAGCTTAGAGCCGGCCCCGGATCTGTCAGAAGTCTTACGGGAACCCTCGGAACCTGGCGCGACCAGCGCCGCGGTGCTCGAATGGGGACGTGAACGAGGACGAACGGGCGGAAGGCAGCCCCGTCGGACGGCGGGTCGTGCTCGGGATGCTCGGCCTCGGCGTCGCGGGGGTCGCCGTGGGGGCATCGCTCCAAGACAAAGTGAGCCGCGCCCTGGCGCCGGCGGGGTCGATCGGGGACGTCCTCCCGGCGGCGGGTGGTTTCCGCTACTACTCGGTCACGGGGAGTGTGAAGCGGCACAGTGTCGCCACCCACCGCGTGACCGTTAGTGGCCTCGTCGACAAGCCTCGGTCTTTCGGAATGGCCGATCTGGCGGGGTTCCCCCAGACGGTGCTCGACAAGGATTTCCAGTGCGTGACGGGATGGCGTGTCCCGGACGTCCGCTGGGTGGGTGTCGCCCTGCCCGACCTCCTGGACGCGGTCGGAGTGTCGCCCCAGGCCCAGGCGGTGCGGTTCACGTCGTTCGACGGCGTCTACACCGAGTCGCTGACGTTGAGCCAAGCACGCAGGCGCGATGTCCTTGTGGCGACGCAGATGGACGGCAAGCCGGTCACGCACGATCACGGCGGGCCGACCCGCCTCTACGTGGCGCCCATGTACGGCTACAAGTCGCTGAAATGGCTCGGCGGCATCGAGCTGACAGATCGGGTCAAGCCTGGCTACTGGGAGAACCTCGGATACGACGTGGACGCCTGGGTGGGACGGTCGAACGGGCGCGATGATGCACCAACATGACGCTGCGCCGCCCGCGCGGACATGGTTGCTGCGGTTCACCCGCGCCGAACGTGCGATCCACCACGTGACCGGGTCGCTGATGCTGATCTGCATTGCGACCGCCGCGTGCCTGTACCTCCCGGCGTTGTCGACGCTGGTGGGTCATCGGGAGACGCTCAAGACCGTTCATGTCTGGTGTGGGTTCGCGTTGCCCGTTCCGATCATCCTTGGTCTGATTTCTCGGGCGTTCAGGGCCGACCTCCGCCGGTTGAACAGATTCGCTCCGCACGACTGGGAGTGGCTCAGGCGCCGCGACCGCCGGGCCGTCCGCGGTGGACGCGGAGTGCTGCCCGTGGGCAAGTTCAACGCGGGTCAGAAACTGAACGCGGCCTTCGTCGCGGGCGCGATCCTGCTGATGCTCGGCACCGGCGAGATCATGACGTTCCCCGATCCTTGGAGCGACCGGTGGCGGACGGGTTCGACGTTCGTCCACGACTGGCTCTTCCTCGTCATCGTGGCGGTGACCGCAGGGCACCTTTGGGAGGCGCTCCGGGACCGGGGTGCGCTCCAGGGAATGCTCACCGGGCGCGTCGACCCCGACTGGGCCGCACGGCACCACGCGGGCTGGGCGGACGCCTCGCAGCGGTCGCACGACACTGTCCCCACATCACCGGATGGGGATAACTCCCAGGTCAATGATGTGGACGCGGAGATGGACAAGTCCTCCGCCGAAGATGACTCAGAATTTGCGAAACGTCGGCCCGGAACGTCTTGACTCTCCCCGCAAACGCGCTGGAATGGGACATCGGAACCCCGTGCGCGGAGGTGTGCGCTCATGCATGCACTGGCCGATCACCGCAGCGTGACCCGTGAGGCGCTCGCGCGACGGCTCTGCGACGAGTTCACGTCCTTTCCGTCGGGCACGGTGCATCGATGCGTGGCCGACGTGCAGGCGTGCATGACCCATCTGGGTCTCGAGGCCACTCCCGCGAGGGTGGAGCGGATGGCCCGGGAGCACCTCACCGGGATACTGAAGTCCGAGCCGCCGTCCGGCCGGAGCCCCGCGACCGGCGTGGACGGCTGAGCGGACGGAGCGGCCGCCCGGCGGCCCCCTACCGCCCGGTGCCCCCTGTCTTCGGACGTGTCCTGGACATCGCGCACGGCCGATCTGAGAGGCTAGAAGGGTGAGTCCCCGCCACCGCCACCGCCCCTCCGGGGAACCGGGCCGGGACCGTCCCCCACCCCCCGACGAGGTCTCGGCGATATTCGACGGAATGCTGCTGCATGCCCGCGAACTGCTCGCCCTGCGCAGCCCCCTGGACGCCGAGCTCGTCATCAGCGAGATCCTCGGTTCCTGGTGGGGGCGACGCGTACCGGACGGCGACGTCGAAGAGGTCATCGGCGAACCCCTGGTCGACTACGCACGGACCGCGGGCACCCCCGCCGCGCTGGCACTGCTCATAGGGATGGCCTACATGGGCACCCCGCGGCAGGCCGCGAAGGCGGAGGGCGCGGCACTCGAACTGATGGAGAACGGCGTCGCCAGACCGGGATGGGCCGACCGCGTGGGAATGGTCGCCCCCGAGGAGTGCTACGTGTCCAGGGACGTCTACGGCGACCAGGACTCCATCGTCTGCACCTACACCTATGGGGGCGCGGAAAGGCACGCCTTGGTCATCCTCGTCGACCGCAACAAGGGCGGGCCCATTCAGCCGGCGGGCTTTCCGTTCGTGCCCGCCGCGCGTCCCGGAAGGACGCCGTCGGTCGGGATGGTCAGGGACGCGTGGGTCTCGTCCAGGGTCGACACCCTTCTCGACCACTGCCGCCGCGAGGGACGCGAGAACCCGCTGATGCGGTTCGAGGAGTACGACCCGCGCGATGCGAAGGCGCTGTTGCAGAGCGCGCTGGACCTCACCGACGACACCGACGACCCGCCCGTGAACGAGAACTTCGGCTCGTACCACGCCTTCGTTCGCGCGCGCGTGGACATCCTGCCCCCGGGTGGACGTCTCCCCCAGGCACCGGTGCACGGGCGTGACAGGCGGGCCACGATCGCGGCCCGGTTCCTCGCCTCGGACGAGGCGGACGGCCTCTCCGACCTCTCGGCGGCCAGCCGGTGCGTCGACCGCATCATCGACTACGGCTGCGCGCACGATTTCGGAAGGCCGCTTCGGGTCAGTCCCATCAAGTGCGAGATGTTCCTGCTCGACTGGCTGCCGCGGAAGGTTCTGCTGTCCCCGTCCGAACAGGAGGCCGTGCCCCACGTCCTCGCCGCCTGGGTGAGGTGGGCGGGCAAGCGCACCGGATTGCCCGAGGAGGGGATCAGGGCGACCTTGGACGCCCTGTGGGACGCCACCGCGAAGTTCGCCGAGGCCTACCGCGACCCGGCCGCTTTCGGTCTCGACCGTGAGCTGGTCGACCGGCTGCTGCCGGACGGTGATCTGGAGGCGCTTCCGCGCAGGGCGTTCGCGCTGCCCTTCCTGTCCGGC
The DNA here is from genome assembly GCF_008085905.1 of Actinomadura syzygii. GTDB lineage: Bacteria > Actinomycetota > Actinomycetes > Streptosporangiales > Streptosporangiaceae > Spirillospora > Spirillospora syzygii. The sequence continues at coordinate 205,078 of NZ_VSFF01000017.1, forward strand.
ACCCACAGGCGGTCGGGACGGCACGGATTCATCAACCTGTCCACCCTGGACCCGGCCGACCCCGATGACCGGCGCGCCATCCTGGAGTTCGAGCATCCGGGCGCGGACGAGGAGCACATCGTCGCGCACGAACGCCTGACCGAGCGGCTCTGGGACGGCGAGCCCCCGCAGCTATGGGAGACCGCCCGCTCACTCCTCGACGTCGGCTACGAACGACACGAGATCCTGCACAAACTCATCGATGTGCTCGACCGTAACGGGGACGAGCCGGAGGCCCTCAGACAGGCGCTGCGTGTGCTTCGTCACGAACCCCCGCCGGAGTGAACTCCCGGTTTGCGCGCGGCGTCCCCGGCGGTAATCATCGGGTCTCGGGCATGGTCTCGCGGGGCCCGGGGGCCCCGCCCCCTGGCCGTAGGGAGTGATCTTGTTGGAGTGGTCCGAGTTCGCCTGGCGGCTGGGACGCGAGCTGGCGGGGCTCGAACGGGACACGATCCTCATCGTGCGGGAGCGCGACGAGAGCCGACACTACGTGCAGGCCATGCGGGAACCGGACCGGCTCTACGCCGAGGCCGTCAGCAACAACTTCCTCGAAGGCCCGCTCCTGCTCACCCTCGCCGACGAGGAGGTCATGAGCGAGGCGGGCTGGCGTCCGCCGTCCGACCCCACCCCGCGCAACTGGTGGACGGAGCTGCCCGATTTCGGCACGCCCGGCGGGATGCGGTCCGTGACCGAGGGCGACTTCTCGCGGCTGGCCGGCGTGATGGTCACCGCCCTGCGGGACGTCCAGGGCGTCCGGCGGCCGTCCGACCTCGTGTACGAGTCGTTCCACCGGCACGGCACGGGGCTCATCGAGCTGACCGATTTCGGTATCGACGTGGCCGACCCGTCGCGCGTGAACAAGCGCCGCGCGTCGTCGTCGGGCCCTCCGGCCGCGGCCGACGCACTCGCGGGACCGACTCCCCCACCCGTCGGCACGCCGCCCACAGGGACGTCCATGCCGCTTGAGGGCACCTCCCGTGTGAACGCCGAATTGCTAGAGCCTCGTCTGGCCGAGGCCAAGGCGAACGGTGACAACACCACGTACTTCAGGTTGCTGGCCAACGCCGATCTGGTGCTCCCCGCAAGCGCGAGCGCGGTGGAAGACCCCGACCGTGCCGAGTTCCCCACCATCAGCATCGGCAGCAGTACCTACGTCACGGTGTTCACCTCACCTGGCGCCTTGGCGCGCACGGGCGAGCGGCGTCCCGGCCTCTACCGGCGGACGTCGTTCGCCCAACTCGCGTCCGGGTGGCCCGACCCCACCTGGCGGCTGGCCATCAACTGGGGGCTGCCCAGCGAGGTCCTTCTGGACTCGTCCGTCATCGACCGGTTGCACGGAGAACTGCACGGAGACCCGCGTGCGACGCCTCCGCCTGTGCAAGGCGGCGCGAATCCGTACGGGACGGTCGATCCGACCGCGCTCGCCGGGCCGAACCCCGTCGCCGGTGAGCCCAAGCGTCCCAGCAGCGCCCTGAACGGTTCCGCGGCGAGTCACGCTGGACACGGTCCTGAGACGCACGACGATTCCCATACGGCGATCGATCCGTACTCTGCGGCCGACCTACACGCCGCGCTGGATTCCGGGACGTCGGAGCCGGATGCGTCTGGCCCTGGCACGTCGGGTGGGTCTGGCGCATCGGGTGGGTCTGGCGCGTCCGTGCCGAATGTGCCTGCCATGCCTTCGATACCTGAGACCCGGCCCGTTGAGCGCGTGGCGCCCGAGCCCGTACCCGTAGAGCAGGTGTCCTCCGAACCGGAGCCCGCTCCTCTGGGTGCGCCCACGAACAGGCCGAGGGTCGCCCAGGAGCCGACCGGTGTTCCACTGCGGCCGCCGCATGGCACGCGCCTCTGGCACTCGGCCGGTGAGGGCGACGAGACCCCGCTGGCGGTGTACGACGCCATCGGTGGCGCGTGGACTCCGGTGAGGGCCGACGCGGTTCCCGCTCCGCGATCCGAGTGAGGCGCCGCTCGCGCGTCGCCGATTGGGCTACCGTCGAGTAAGGCATTCCCGCCCCCACATACGTGAGAGTGGATCCGAGTGGACTGGAACGACTTCGCCCAGCGGCTGACATTGGAGCTCTCACGCCTGCCGGTCACTTCGTTCGTCATCGTCCAGGGGACGAGTGGGCTGCCGTACGTCCAGGCGATGCGGGCCGAGGGGTTGTTCGACGCGGAGGCCGTCAGCAGTGCTTTCCTGCCCAGGCCGCTGGCCCCGGGCCAGGAACGGCGGCTCAGGGCGCTCGGCTGGGAACCCCCGGACGACGAGGAACGCAGGAACTGGTGGCGCCAGTTTCCCCTGCGCGAGCGCAGCGGCCGTGCCGCCGCCGAACATCTCGAGACGTGCGCGCTGCTCGCCGGGCAGATGGTGGGCGCGTTCCGCGACGCCTACGGGATCGAGTCGCCGCTCGGTCTCGTCTACCAGGCCAGCCGGTCGGGACCGGAAGGCGGCCCTCTGCCGCTCCCCGGGCTGGGGATCCGGCCCGCCGTTCCGGAGGGGGGCGGACGTCCCCCCGCACGGCCCGCGCGTCCGTCCGGGTCCGCGTTGGAGAGCGCGCTCACCGAGGCCCGGGAACGCGGTGACCAGAGCGGCTACCTCGAACTGCTGGCGCGGGCCGTCCTGTACCTGCCCGCACCCGGCGACCCCGGCGCGGGCGGGCACCAGTTCGCCACGGCCCAGTTCGGCGACGGGACGTTCGTGCTGGCGTTCACCTCACCCGAGGCGATGGACCGCTCCTTGCAGGGCCAGGCGGTGCACCACCGGGAGGCGTCGCTGTCGGAGCTGGCCCGGCGGTGGCCGCGCCCGGAGTGGCAGCTCGCGATCAACCCGGGCCTTCCCAGCGCGTCCTTCCTGGACGCCAAGGCGCTCTTCGAGCCCGAGGAGCCGCGCACGGCGGCCGCGCCGACGCCGCCCATCCCGACGGACGTCCATGTCGCGGGCGCATCGGTCCGGTCCCCTTCGCGCGGCCGAACCGGCGGCGCCGAGCCGGCCCGCGAGCGCCGCGCCGCCGCGCGGAAGGCCCCCAGTCAGCCGGAGAGCCCTGCTCCCGCGCGGGCCGAACCTCGCCCACCCTCCGCCGTCCCGGCCGCCTCACAGACGCCCACACGTCCGCCCGCCCCGCTGGTCCCGCCGCCCTCGCCGCGCGAGACGCCGAGCGACCCGCAGGGGTTGCCGGTGACCCCGACGCTTGAGCACGGGCCGAGTGTCACCGCTCACGACGTCGTCGCGGACAGGCCGGCCGGTCCGCAGCGGACACCGGTCGCACCCGCGCCTGGAGGGGGCCAGGAGAAAGCCTCTGTTACGAGACAGCAGACAGTCCCGTTCCCTAGGGAGCAAATGTCTGTGGAAGGCACGGCTCGGGTCGTGGTCATGCAGAAGGTGGTGCGACCAGAGCATGTGCAGCACTACCTGGAGGGCGGCTACGACCTCGTCGCCGGTTATGTGCACCGGCTCCAGGACGTCGCTGAGATGACGACCCCGGCCTCGATGATCCACGGCCTCGGACTGCTGTACGAGGGGTCGCCGTTCGCGCCCACGGACGAAGAGGTCTTCGCGATCCGCTGGCCCGCGGTGAAGCCGCCGTTGTTCCGGCGTCCGTCGGGTGAGTCGGAACGTGCGCCTGGGGACGGTCCCGCCATTCCCGAGTTCAGAATCGAGAGTCAGCGCCTGCCGCACGGGGCCGAGCTGTACCGGATCGTCGCGAACGGTCCCGAGGCCCTGGTGGCGTCCTACGACGCCGACTTCCGCCGGTGGCTCGTGCGGCTTCCCGGAGGACGGGGATGAGCGTCCGGCACGGTTTCTACGCGGCCTGGCACGGAGCCGAGTACGAAGCCAGCCCGGACGGCGACTGCGTGCGGCTCTACACCTCCCAGCCGGTCGACGGCTTCCGTCAGGCAGCGCCGGACAGGTGGGTCCAGGTGGTGCCGCGGTCGGAGGTGGGGCACTTCCGGTACGTCCTGACGCACTGCACCTGGCGGGGCGAGCCGTTCGTGGTGCTCGGCGAACACGAGGGCTGGTTGCGCGTGGAGTACAGCGGCGGCGAGGCGCCGGTGGCCGAGGGGCTCGGCCTGGAACTGTTCGACCGGGGCGTGTACCAGGCGTGGGCGTCCAGGCACGAGGTCGAGGACGTGCGCGAGGAGTCCGTCTGAGTCCCGGGATTCGGTGGTAGGTCTTGGGCATGGCGATCATGGACATCAACGCCGACCTCGGTGAGGGGTTCGGCGTCTGGGAACTGGGCGACGACCTCGCGCTGCTCGACGTCGTCACGAGCGCGAACGTGGCGTGCGGGTTCCACGCGGGCGATCCGCTCATCATGCGGCGGGTGTGCGCGGCGTCCGTGGAACGCGGCGTGACGATCGGCGCCCAGGTGTCGTACCGGGATCTGGCGGGGTTCGGACGGCGGGAGATGGACGTCGCCCCAGCCGAGCTGACCGCCGAGATCCTGTACCAGATCGCCGCCCTGGACGGCATCGCCCGAACAGAGGGCGGACGGGTCGCCTACGTCAAGCCGCATGGGGCGCTCTACAACCGGGTGGTCCGTGACGCGGTGCAAGCCAAGGCGGTGGCAGACGCCGTGCGTGCGTACGACCCCTCGCTGCCTCTGCTGACGCTTCCCGGCTCGGCGGTGCATGACGTGGTCGACGAGCTCACCGTGGTCGCCGAGTGTTTCGCCGACCGGGCTTACACGCCGTCCGGTGCGCTGGTGTCCCGCCGTGAACCGGGAGCGGTCATCCACGACCCGGACGCCGTCGTCCAGCGTGCGGTCAGGATGGCCTTGGACGGAACGGTCGTCGCGGTAGACGGCGGTGAGGTCGCGCTGAAGGCGCGCTCCATGTGCGTGCACGGCGACACTCCAGGCGCGGTGGAGTTGGCGCGGTCGGTGCGGTCGGCCCTGTCCGGGGCGGGCGTCACGCTGGAGTCGTTCGCGTGAGAGTGCTCCGTGCCGGTGACGCGGCCCTGCTCGTGGAGACCGAGGACCTCGCTACCGCGCTCCGCCTCAACGCGGCCCTCCGCGACGAAGGTCTCCCTGGCGTGGTGGACGTCGTCCCCGGTGAGCGGACGGTCCTGGTCATGGCGGACACGTCCGCCGATCTGGACCGGCTCGCCGCGCGGCTTCCGCAACTGCGTTTGCCTGCGGACGCGGCGGACGACGCTGACCCGGTGGAGGTGCCGGTCGTCTACGACGGGGAGGACCTGGACGAGGTCGCCCGGCTGACCGGGTTGTCCAGCGACGAGGTCGTCCGGCGGCACTCCGCCGCCTTCTACACGGTGGCCTACCTGGGTTTCTCTCCCGGTTTCGCCTACCTGACCGGGCTCGACCCCGTGTTGCATGTGGCGCGGCGTGCGTCGCCGCGGACGTCGGTCCCGGTCGGCTCGGTGGCGATCGCCGGTCCGTACGCGGCCGTTTATCCGTCCCGGTCGCCGGGCGGCTGGAGGCTGCTCGGCCGGACGGGCCTGCGGCTGTGGGACGAGACGCGCGACCCGCCCTCGCTGCTGCGTCCAGGGACGCGCGTGCGGTTCGTTCCCGAGGAGCGCTCGTGATCGAGGTCGTACGACCCGGGCCGCTGGCGACCGTCCAGGATCTGGGCAGGCCGGGGCACGCTCATCTCGGCGTCCCGCGCTCGGGGGCCGCGGACGAGCGCGGGCTCCGTTTGGCCAACCGGCTGGTCGGCAATCCCGAGGGCGCGGCAGGCGTGGAGTTCACTTTCGGTGGGGCCGCGTTGCGTTTCCACGAGCACGCTTGGATCGCGGTCACGGGCGCTCCTGTGCCACTGTGCGTCAACGGACGGGAATGCGGGACGAACGCGCCCTGCCATGTTCCGGAGGGTGCACTGGTCGAGTTCGGTACGCCTTCGTCTGGGCTGCGCAGTTATCTCGCTGTGCGCGGTGGGGTCGAGGCAGAGCAGGTACTTGGGAGCCGTTCGACCGACCTGCTGTCCGGCCTTGGGCCCGCACCACTCTCCTCAGGCGACCGCCTCGCGCTGGGTTCTTCTGCTGGGCTCGTGGACATCGCCGTGGACTTCGCCCCCACACCGCCTCTGGCCGAGACACCGGTACTGCGCATCCTGCCCGGACCGCGCGACGACTGGTTCACCGAGGACGCGATGGCCACGCTCACGTCCGCGTCATATGAGGTGTCGCCGGACAGCAACCGCGTAGGCGTCCGTTTGAACGGTCCAGCGCTCACCCGTGCCCGTGACGGGGAACTCGGCAGCGAGGGCATGGTCACCGGGTCGCTCCAGGTGCCGCCCAACGGGCTGCCCATCATCTTCTTGGCCGACCATCCGACGACCGGTGGCTACCCCGTGGTGGCCGTACTGGAGTCGTCAGCCGTCAACGACGCCGCGCAGTTGCGTCCCGGCCAGCACCTCCGTTTCCGTACTTAGGTCAAGGGGGCCGGTGCGGACCTCTCCAGATGCGACACGTCGTTGAAGCCCCGAATCGATGACAGGCCACCGAGCCTCACCAGCCGCGAAACGGAACCGTTGTCGGGCGTCATGAAGGCGAACGGCCTCGCCCCGGTCGCGGACGCGAGCGCCTGCCCGATCACTCCGCCGTGGGTGAACACGGCAATGCGTCCACCCGCGTGAGCCTCTGCCAAGCGAGTGAGGGCTTCGTCTATCCGCGCGACGAACGCCTCGTTGGATTCGGCGCCGGGAATGACGTCCCAGCGCTCTTCGGCGAACATCCGCTGTGCCACCGGATCGTTCTCGGCGACCTTCTTGCGGAACAGGCCGCCCTCCCATTCCCCGAGATACACCTCGCGCAGCCCGCGTTCGACGCGCGGCTCCAACCCGAGTCGGCGTGCCAAGGGCGCGGCGGTCTGCGCGGTGCGGCGCAGGGGCGTCACGTAGACGGCGTCGAGGTGCTCCTCTGCCAGCCGGTCGCCGACACGTTCGGCCTGGTTACGTCCTTCCGGTGCAAGCGCGGGATCGCCCTGGCCGTCCACGAGCGGGAACGGGCGGTCCGGGCGGGCGGGCTCGGACGCGCCATGCCGGACCAGCAGGATCTCGGCCGCGCCGTCCGGTGGCTTGTAGCGCTCCTGCCGGTACTCGACCGGATCATCCCGCGTCTCCCGCTCATCCATGGTCGGTCACGCTAGACGAGCGTTTTCGGTTCGCTTCGCGCGCCCTGGCGCGAACCCGATCAGGCCAGCAGAGAACTCATTCGGGCGACCTCCTCCTTGAGCGGTGCGGCGGGGACGTCCTCGAACGTGGTCACGGCGATGTCACCGTCCTTGGCCTCCCAGACGCCAGCCACCCGCCCCTCGTACAGGACGACGGGTGAGATCCACCCCGCGGCCCGGCTGACCTCCTTGCGACGTTCGGCGGGCACCAGATAGGTCGCCCCTGTCCCGGCCCCGAGGACGTACTGGTCGAACGCGCCGAGCAGCCGCACAGACGTGCTCGGCTCGGTCGCCAAGAGTTCGTCACGGTGTTCTTCCAGGACGTTCATCTGCACGCCGTCCACATCGACAGTGCTGAGGCCGTCCTGGGCTGCGGCGAACCATTCCTTGACGTCCTTCTTGCGGCTCGTCTTGCGCATCAGCCAGTTGTCGAACATGTCAGGGGTGGCGGGCCCGTGCGCGCCGACGAACGCATGGACGACCGTGCGGGCGGCGTCCTCCACCGAGGGGAGGTCCGTCCAGCCGGGCAGAAAGTGTCGCGGCGAGGTGAACGTCACGCGCGTGCCCTGCGGAGGCCCGTAACAGAGCACACCCCACCAGGCGAGCGGCTTGAGCAGCGTTCCCCAGCCCGACCCGAGTACATCGGCGAGATGCTGCGACCCGGTTTCGTCGACCACCGCCTTGGTGAGTTCCTCGCGGGTGAGTGCCGCTCCGCCCGACAGCGCGCCGGTGGCGGCCGCCGCGATCTCCTCCAGATCGGCCGGGGTCGCCCCGAAGGTCCTCTGCCAGCTCGCCTTCTCCCAGGGGCGGGCGGTGGCGCACAGGGCGAGGTAGGCGGCGGCCTCTTCGACTGGGAGCACGTGCAGGGTTCCGCGCATCGCCCACGTCTTGACGAGGGTGCGTTCGCCGGTCAGCGCCCGTGCCACGGCCCCCGGCTCGCGGGTCGTTCGCCGTACCGCCACGGCGAACTCCGCGGCGGACGCGACCTGCGCCTGGACTCCGGCCAAGCGCCGCGCCATCCGCACCGCCGTCGCGTCCTCGGGGCATTCAATGAACTGCCGCCGCATCCGCCAGGCCAGCACCTGCGCCCATGTCACCGAGGTCATGCCCTCGATTACAGCGCACGCCCCGGACAGAACGCGCCGGAGGTCACGCCAGGCGGTGGGCGAGGTCGGCGAAGGCGTCGCGTACGTCGTCGGCGGTGAGGACGGTCAGGTCATCGGTCGTGGCGGCGTCGCCCAGACCGGCGGCACGCAGCGCCCTGCACGCACACGCCTTCTCGTACAGGGAGCGAGCGAAGCGTCCGTTGCCCAACTCGTCGATGCGTCCCGCACCGCAGACGCGCTGGAACACGAGAGCGAGGTCGTCCAAGGCACGCTCTTCCCAGTGGTCGCCACCCTCTTCGGCGATGAGCTGTGCGATGCGGAGCAGTTCGTCAGGCCCGTAGGAGGGGAAGTCGACACGGACGTCGAACCGTGACGCAAGCCCAGGGTTGGACGACAGGAACCGGTGCATGTCGTCCTCGTAACCGGCGAGGACGACGACGAGCCGGTCGCGGTCGTCCTCGGCTCGCTTGAGGAGGGTCTGCACCGCTTCGGCGCCGAAGGCGTCCCCACCGGAGTAGCCCGGATTGCTCAGCGAGTACGCCTCGTCCACGAAAAGGACACCGCCTAGGGCGGAGTCGATGATTTTGTTCGTCTTGAGGGCTGTCGCACCCAGATGCTCACCGACGAGGTCGGCGCGCTGTGCCTCGACCACCTCGGGGCGGGCGAGCAGCCCGGACGCGGCGAAGATGCGTCCGAGCACGCGGGCGACGGTCGTCTTCCCGGTGCCGGGCGGTCCGGTGAACACGAAGTGCCGGGTCGGCGGGCGGGTCACGAGGCCCTGCTCCTGCCGCATCCGGGCGACCTGGAGCTGCGCGGCGATCTCCCTGACCTGCCGTTTCACCGGTTCGAGCCCGATCATCGCGGTGAGCGAGCCGAGCGCCTCGTCCAGCGTCGGGGTCTCGGCGTAGCCCCGGTACCGCTCGGTGACCTCGGCGAACGCGGCCTCGACGTCGGCGGCGCGCAGGGTGACCAGGTCGTCGGCGCTGGGCCGCGCGGGCTCGCCGGACGCGGACACGGCGTCGACCACCCGCACGTCCCGCGCGCGCGCCGCCGCCTCGGTCAGCGACCGGACGAACCGTCCGTTGCCCAACTCGTCGACGATGCCGCGTCGTTCGACCTCCTCGAAGCGTTCCGCGAGCCTCTGCCGGGCCTCCGCGTCGAGCCGGTCCTCCCGCAGCCCGGTGTGGTAGTCGGCGATCTGCAGCAGTTCGGACGGGCGGTACGACGGGAAATGCACGCGCGTGCCGAACCGCGACGCCAGACCGGGATTGGAGTCGAGGAACTCGGCCATCTGCGCGTCGTATCCCGCCAGGATGATGACGAGGTTGTCGCGGTCGTCCTCGGCGCGTTTGAGCAGGGTCTGCACGGCCTCGTCACCGAACCGGTCGGGCTGCCCTTCGGCGGAGTTGGCGAGGCTGTACGCCTCGTCGATGAACAGCACCCCGCCCAGAGCGGAGTCGACGAGCCGGTTGGTCTTCAGGGCCGTGGCCCCAAGGAACTCACCGACGAGGTCCGCGCGGTGGGCCTCGACCAACGCCGGCTCAGGCAGCAGCCCGAAGGCGTAGAAGATTTTGGCGAGTACGCGGGCCACGGTGGTCTTGCCCGTGCCGGACGGCCCAACGAACACGAAGTGCCGCATCGGCTTCTCCGTGGGCACCCCGGCGGCGGCCCGCATATGCGCCGCCTCGATGGACGCGGCGATCGAGCGGACCTGGCGCTTGACCGGTTCGAGCCCGATCATCGCCTCGAGTTCGGCGAGCGCCTCCGCCACGGAGATCTCCGGAGTCTTCTCTTTGCGGGTCTCCCCTGTGGCGGTGCGCTCCGGAGCGGCGGCCTCGGCCGCCTGCGCGGCGGCGCGCTGTCCATGGCCCGCGGGCACGGCCGCGGCGACGCCTGCGTCGTCCTCGTCGGAGTTCCGCCGGTCGGGCTTGCCGGAACGCCCCGGCCGGTCGGTCTTCTCAGACCGATCCCGTTTGTCGTTGCCTGACGGGTGCTTTCGCGGTCCCACGCTCGCGTCCCCCTTGGGTCCGGCCTGTTCCTGCACCCAGCCGGTCTCGTACGCCTCAGCGGGCACCGTGCGGCGCGCCCGGTCCCACCGGTAGACGAGGACGGCGAGGGCCGCCGCCCATGCCGGTGCCGCGCTCGCCCGCGGCAGCAGATGCGCCAGTGCGGCCGTGGCCGCCCCTGCCGCGCCCAGCGCGACGAGTGCGGTGCGCCATGGCGTGTACCCCCGCAGTCGGAACGCGATGAACGCCACCGGTAGGGCGAGCAAGGCCAGGAGCAGATCGGGACGCAGATACGCCGGGTGGTCTTCACCCGAGTAGAGCCCGCCCAGAGGGATCGACACCGCGAGCCAGGCGACGACCACGGTGACGAGTGCCATTCCCGTGGGCGAGCGCAGGGTCAGGTGGACGACGACGAGCAGGACCACCGCGAACGCCGGCGTGGCGAGGATCGGGCCGTCGAGCAGGATCGCGCCCGACACCGTGAGCGCGACGAGCAGCACCCCGGCCAGGAAACGGACGCCCGGGGTGATCTGGAAATAGCGCCAACGAAGGCGCTCGAAAAGATCCCGTGCCGCGGCGTCCTTCGCCGGGCGGGAGCGGGACCTGCCGAACAGAGCCATCAGAAGCGAGTAAAGCGCAGGACCGCCCGGAACGGGACTCCCCGCGCCCGGTTCCTTGGTGTCACGCCCGCCGAACTGCTGCGGTACGGGGAAACGCCGATCCCGAGACCAGGACATTTGGACTGTCCAGAAGTGCCCGTTCAGGACTCGCAGCCGACTCCGGCCGAATTCGCCGTGTCCCCGCCCCGCCTTCGGCGCGCACGGCGCCGGGGACCCTACGATTTGGGGCGCGTCCCCCGAGGCGCGTCCCCTGAACGGTTCCCGAGGAGATCCCTTGACCGATCCCACCCGTGCCCTGCCCGGACTGGTTCCCGGCCCTGCCGATAAGGCCGCCACGGTGTCGCGCGTAGCGGGCTACGAGATCGAGGACGAGCTCCGGGCCATGTCACCGGCCGGGCGCGAGGTCCGCATCGCCGGAGTGGACGAAGTTGGACGCGGCGCCTGGGCCGGTCCCGTCGTGGTGTGCGCGGCGGTCACCGACATGACGCCGCCGCCCGTCCTCCAGGGGCGTGGCAAGAAGACCATCGGCCTGACCGACTCGAAACTGCTCACCGAAACCCATCGCGAGTCGTTCGCCGAAGTCCTGTCGGGGTGGCTTTCCGGTTACGCCATCGGCGCGTCCAGTCCCGAGGAGATCGACGCCTTGGGAATGACGGAGGCGCTGCGTCGCGCGGCCGTTCGCGCGCTGGAGGCGCTGCCCGTCACCCCGGACGTCGTCATCCTGGACGGAAAGCACGATTTCCTGAGCCGCCCCTGGCGGGTGCGGTGCGAGATCAAGGCCGACCAGCGTTCGGTCAGCGTCGCCGCCGCCTCCGTCATGGCGAAAGTGCACCGCGACGGGCTCATGGCAGCGCTCGACGGCGAATTCCCCGGATACGGGTTCGCGGACAGCGCGGGATATCCGTCGCCCGTCCACCAGAAGGCGCTTGAGGAGTTCGGGCCGACGCCGCATCACCGGATGTCGTGGTCCTACCTGGACGACCTCCCGCGCTGGAAGCACCTGAAGAAGCACCGCGACCCGCTCGCGGGCGAAGGGCAGCTCAGCCTCCTGTGACCGGGCGGGCCGTCCGCGCATGAGTCATCTCCGCCGACCCGGGTAGGGCGGCCCCAACGGGAGGTGCACGCCATGGACGCCGTTGTGAAGAAACTGCTGAACGAGTCGGGCGAGACGTTCGCCTCGGAGGCGGGCATCACGCTGAAGGACCAGCCGGCCGCGTTGTTCAAACTGCTCGTCCTGGCCAACCTGCTCAGTGCCCGCATTTCGTCGGACATCGCCATGGCGGCGGCGCGCGAACTGTTCGACGCCGGAGGCGGCACACCACGCGGCATGAGGAAACTGACCTGGCAGGAACGGGTCGACGCCCTGGGACGCGGCCACTACGTCCGATACGACGAGAGCACCGCGTCCCGGCTGGGCGACGTCGCCGACCTCGTCCAGGACAAGTACAAGGGCGACCTCAGACGGCTCGCCGTCGAGGCTGGGCGCGACCCCGAGAAGGCGGCCGAACTGCTCCAGGAGTTCCCCGGCATCGGACCCACCGGCGTGGACATCTTCTGCCGCGAGGCCCAGGCCATCTGGCCCTGGCTGCGCCCCTACGTGGACGGCCAGGTGAGGAAGGGCGCGGAGCGGATCGGCCTCCCGTCAGACGCCGACCGGCTCGCGTCCCAGGTGCCCGACAAGGACCTCGCGCGGCTGAGCGCCGCCCTGGTGCGGGTGGCGCGCGACAAGAAGCTGGCCGACGCCGTGAAGGCCGCCTGAGGCGCCCCTGCCGAGATCAGAGGCGGACGATGACCTCGTCCACCGGCTTGCGGGTGATGTCGGGGACCATCGCGTCGTCGGCCGGGTAGCCGACCGGGATCACGACGTAGGCGCGTTCCTCCTGCGGACGCTCGCACACCTCGTTCAGGAACCTCATGGGGCTCGGGGTGTGCGTGAGGGTCGCCAGACCGGCCTGGTGCAGCCCGGCCAACAGGAACCCGACCGCGATGCCCACCGACTCCTTCACGTAGTAGGGGCGCGGTGTCTCCGGCCCCTTGTGCACCTCGAAAACGATGATGACCGCGGGGGCGTCCTCCAGGAACGGCTTGCGCCAATCGGTGCCCAGCGGGGCCAGCGCCTCAAGCCATTCGTCCGAAGCGCGCCGCTCGTAGAACTCGCGCTCCTCCTGTTCCGCGGCCTCCCTGAGCATCCGCTTGCGCTCGGGGTCGGTGATGACCACGAAACGCCACGGCTGGAGGTTGGCCCCGCTCGGAGCGGTCGCGGCGGCACGGATCGCATTGTCGATGACGTCCGGCGGCACCGGGTGGGGCGAGAAGTCGCGCACGGTGCGGCGCAGCGTCATCGTGTCGGCGAACGCCCGCGCGCGCTCCGCGGCCTCCGTCGCCGGAACGTCGAAACGGGGTGCGGGGACGACGGGATACTGCCGCTGAGTAGTCATGCGACGTTCCTACCGTCGGCGCCGGGCCCGGGACAATCGGCAGGATCAGCCAATGTTCCGGGCCCGGCCTAGCACATGCACGAACCCGAGGGTCAGTCCTTACCGCGGGACGCGACCCACTCCAGGTTCCAGCTGTACGCCTGGTCGACCGTCATCTTCCCCCAGCGCGGACGTCCGGGCGGCGGGAGGATGAACCGGCCCTCCCGGCGGACGACCAGTTCGCCGTTGATGTTCTCGATGAGCGCGAGGACGGCGTCGCGGGACGCGTCGACGCAGTCGTCCATGCGCATGTCGATGGGCGGCGCGCCCACCGGGAACAGCGTGGCGACCGCGCCCAGGCCGCGGAAGTCGTCGGCGCCCTCGTAGATCTCGGCGAACACCAGGATCCGCTTGAAGTCGCGGGTGTGGTCGAGGTTGATGTGGAGGTTCTCTCCCGCCTCGATCGCTCCGGTGCGGTCGTCCTTGTCGAGCTTGATGTAGGGCGGACGGTCGAGCGCGCCCATGTCACCGAGCGCGTGGATGATGCCCTTGCGCCCGTCTTGCAGTTCCCACAGGCAGCAGAGGTCGAGGTCAAGGTCTACCCCGCGGCGGCGCTTGCCGAGCAGTCCCTTGGCGGCGCCCTCACGCGCGGTCCAGTTCAGGTTGACGCGCATGTGGCCGGACGTCGCGCCGTGCTTGGTGAGCGACACCGACGGCGCGTTCTTCGTCAGCGACACCGCCCCGCCCGGCTGCTGCGGCGGCTGTTGCGGCTGCTGCTGCGGAGGAGGCGGGGGCGCGTACTGACCGGGCGGAGGCGGCGCGTACTGGCCGGGCGGCGGAGGCGGTGCGTACTGGCCGGGCGGCGGAGGCGGTGCGTACTGGCCGGGCGGCGGAGGCGGCGTGTACTGCCCGCCTGGAGGCGGCGGGGCGTACTGGCCCGGCGGCGGAGGCGGCGCGTACCCGCCGCCCGGCGGGGGCGGCGGAGGCGCGTACTGGCCGCCGGGCGGAGGCGGGGGCGGGGCGTACTGGCCGCCGGGCGGCGGGGGCGGCGTCTGGGGCTGCTGAGGGGCGGGCGGGGGCGGCGGAGGGGCCGCCTGGCCCGGGTCGTCGACCGAGATCCCGAAGTCGGTGGCCAGGCCGCCGAGGCCCGAGTCGTAGCCCTGGCCGACCGCGCGGAACTTCCATCCGCCCTGCCGCCGGTACAGCTCGCCCAGCACGAACGCGGTCTCGCTGGTGGCGCCCTGGCTGTCGAACCGGGCGACCTCCGTTCCGGCGGCCGCGTCGACGACCCGCACGTACAGCCCCTGCAACTGGCCGAACGTCCCGCCGTCCGAGGACGCCGCGATGACGATCTTGTCGATGCCGGGCTCGACGCGGTTCAGGTCGACGGCGAGGACGTCCAGGACGGTCGGCCCCTGCTGCTTGCCCTCGTGCCGGACCGCGCCCGACTTGTGGGCTGGCTGGTTGTAGAAGACGAAGTCCTCGTCCGAACGCACCCGTCCCGTGTCCGCCAGCAGGAGAGCCGACGCGTCCGCGTCGGGCACGCCCGGCCCGCTCTGCCAGCCGAGTTCGACCCGGACGGAGGGAACCGGCACCGCGGTGTTGGCGCCCTTCTGCATCGACATGAACGCTCCTCATCATCGGCCGATCTGCCCAACCTACGGGGTGGCCGCTCGGCCCCGCGACCTGCATGAGGAGAGGACGCACGGAAACGACCATGAGTTCCGCCCGGCCCTGTGCGCGCGCTCCAGCGTCAGGGGACGCGCGCGGTCCACTCCGGGGTGTCGAACTTGTCGCCCGCGTATTTGCGGGCGAGGCGGAGTTCGTCCTCGGTCACGTGCCCGTCGGCCAGGCCGTAGCGGGTCCGGAAGTGCTGAATCATGCGGTCGATGATGTCCTCGCGGGCGAGTCCGGTCTGGCGGCGCAGTGGGTCGACCCGTTTCACGGCGCTCGCGATGCCCTTGTCGGAGATCTTCTCCCTGCCGATCCGGAGCACTTGCAGCATCTTCTCTGCGTCGATGTCGTAGGCCATGGTGACGTGGTGCAGTACCGCTCCGGCGGCGAGTCGTTTCTGCGCGGCCCCGGCAATCTTGCCTTGGTCGGACGTGATGTCGTTCAACGGCTGGTACCAGGCCCTGATGCCGAGTTCGCCGAGCGCGCCCAGGACCCAGTCGTCCAGGAAGGCGTAGCTCTCCGCGAACGACATCCCGGCTACAAGCGTTTCCGGCGCGTACAGCGAGTACGTGATGGTGTTGCCAGGCTCGATGAACATCGCGCCACCGCCGCTGATGCGGCGCACCACGTTCACCCCGTGGCGTTCGGCCGCCTCAGCGTCCACCTCGTTCCGGAGGGATTGGAAACTGCCTATGACGACAGCGGGGGAAGCCCACTCCCACACCCGCAGCGTCGGCGGTCGGCGTCCCGAGCCCACTTCCTCGGCGAGGACCTGGTCCAGCGCCATGTGGAGGGCGGGCTCCTGCGGAGGCTCGTGAATCAGCCGCCAGTCGTGGTCCCGCCAGTCCGAGGCGCGCGTGACGGCCCGCCGGACGGCGATCCCCACGGCCTCGGAGGTGATTCCCAGCATGACCGTGTCGCGCGGCAGGCCCGCCTCCACGCGGGCGCCGATCGCCTTCGCGTCCAGCCCGGCCGGAAGGCCGTCCAGGATGCGGTCTATCCGCTCTAGGGCCTCGTCTGGTTCGAGGAAGAAATCGCCGCTGATCCTGGGGTTGCGCAGGAGGCCGTCCACGACATCGACGTCCGCGACGACGAGTTTGCCCCCGGGAACCTTGTACTCACCGTGCATCACGTAGATTCAAACCCCACCGTCCTAGCCTTGATTCCAGGGTTCAGTTGGGGGAGGCGACGCTGGTGAGCAATCTCGATGTACGACCGAAGCCGGTCCAATGCGGCGGACGGGACGACGTGCCGGGCGGTCCCGTCCACGAGCTCCTACCTCCGCGCCGGGTGCCGTTGGGCGAGAGCACGGTCGTCCGCAGACTTCTGCCCAGCCTGGGACGGCGCATGGTCGGCGCCTGGTGCTTCGTCGACCACTACGGGCCCGACGACATCGCGGACGAGCCAGGCATGCAGGTGCCGCCTCATCCGCACATCGGGCTGCAGACGGTGAGCTGGCTGCACGACGGCGAGGTTCTGCACCGCGACAGTCTCGGCAGCTTGCAGACCGTCCGTCCGAAGGAACTCGGGCTCATGACGGCCGGACGCGCCATCGCGCATTCGGAGGAATCCCCACGCGACCACCCGTCGATCCTGCACGGGGCGCAATTGTGGGTGGCGCTGCCCGACGAGAACCGGCACACCGACCCCGCGTTCGAGCATCATGGTGACCTCCCCGTCGTGGACGGTCCCGGCTTCAACGCGACGGTCATTTTGGGCGACCTCGACGGTGCCTCCTCACCCGGCACGACATTCACGCCGATCGTCGGTGCGGACCTTGCCTTGGACGACGGAGCCGATGTGCGCCTACCGGTCGAGCCAGACTTCGAGTACGCCGTGCTCACCATGTCGGGCGTCACCGAGGTCGACGGGATGCGTGTGGAGCCCGGTTCCATGCTCTACCTCGGGTGCGGACGACGAGAACTCCCCTTGCGGGCCGACGGCGACAGCGGTCTCGTCCTGCTGGGCGGGGAACCGTTCGAGGAGAAGCTCGTCATGTGGTGGAACTTCGTCGCCCGGACGGGCGAGGAGATCGCGCGGGCGCGCGAGGACTGGACCACCGGTGACCGCTTCGGCGAGGTGCGCGGCTACGACGGTCCGCCCATTCCCGCGCCCGCGATGCCTGCCACTCCTCTGAAAGCACGGGGGCGCACGCGCTAAGAACCCGCGAGTCCTAACGGTCGGCGGGGAGGAATTCGTCGAGTGCCTCTGCGACCAGTTCGGGCTGTTCGAGCGTCTGCATATGCGGCGTCCCGGGAAGCTCCCGGTAGGTCGAGCTGGGAATGCGCTCCGCAATGCCCGACATGACCTCCGGTGTGGTCGAGGCATCGTGCTCACCCGCGAGGACCAGGACGGGGAAGTCGGCCCTGGCGAGCCGTCCCTGAACGTCCACGTCCTTGAAGGCGCGCCAAGCGGCGGCCCAGTCGGACGGGTCGAACCGGCGAATGTGCTCACGCGCGTACCGCACACCCCAGGGATTCGTGGCGAGAGCGGCAGGCGTGAACCACCGCGTCAGTGTCGGGACGATCTGCGCCTCCATCCCGTCTACCTCGCCAGAGCGCGCGCGGTCCTCGAACGCAGCGAACGGGTGGTCGGTCGTGGCGAGCAGCGCCAGCGACGCCAGCCGCTCCGGCGCGTTGACGGCGACGGTCTGCGCGATGCCTCCGCCCATGGACAACCCGACAACGTGCGCACGGTCAACGCTGAAAGCGTCCATAACACCGAGCATGTCTGCCGCGAGGTCGTTCATCGTGAACGGACGGGACATCCCCCTTGCAACGCCATGGCCGCGGAAGTCGTACGCGAAGACGCGGCGGCCGTTGGCCAGACGGTCCATGACCGGCTCCCACATGCGCCAGTCCACACCCAAGGAATGCGACAAAATCACTGCGGGTCCGTGGTCCCCTCGCTGGGCCACAACCGTCTCGTGGTCGGCGAGCGCGACTCGATGCAGACGCGGAGGGTCCGGTATCTCCTGCTGCGCAAGGACGTCGTTCACCACGGCGAGTGCGTCAAGCGCGCGCGGGAAACCCGCATAGACCGAGAGGTGCTCGCAGAGCGCCAGCAGCTCGGACGGAGCGACACCCTGCCGCAACGCTCCCCGCACATGGCTGGCCAGACGGCGGTCGGCCCCGCCGCCAGCGGCGATGACGGCGACCGTCACCAGTTCGCGCGCACGACGGCTCAACTCCGGACGGGACAGCGGGCCGCCGAACGCCCCGTCCACGACCGTCTCGAACATCTGCGGGGACGTCCGCAGCACTTCGGCGAGAGCCTCCTCGGGATCGCCGCCCATCAGACCTTGGTATTCGCGCCTACCGCGCTTCATGCCGTGCTCCATTCCAGGAATTTCCCGCTCTCTGCGGACTCGCCAATCATCGACGCCGCCAGGCCAGACGTCCAAGACATGATCGATCTGTTGGTGATATCCAAGGCTTATGAAGCGAGGCCGGGGTGTCGGGCCATGAAGTCGATGAACGCGGCCAGCGCCGGGCCAGGACGGCGCCCGGCGGGCCAGGCCAGCGATGGCGCCCAGGTCGGCTCCGGGTCGAGCCGGACGACGCCGACCGGCTGCCCCGGCTCCTCCGCCACCGAACGCGGCATGACGGCCGCCGCGAGCCCGACGGAGACCATGGCCCTGGCCGTGCTGTATTCGCGCGTCTCGAAACGGATGTGCGGCGTGGCTCCGGCGTCCGCCAGCGCTGACAGGACGATCTCCCGTATGACCGACCCCGGCGGGTAGCACACCAGATCGACCCCGTCCAAGGACGCGACAGGAACCCGGTACTTTCCCGCAAGCGGCCCAGAGGGCGTCGTAACAAGGACCAGTGGCTCTTCACCGAGCGGTAGCGATTCGAGCCGTCGTCCCTCTTCCTGCGGAGGCAGTCGTACGACGGTCGCGGCGTCGAGCCGTCCGCCGTACAGGCCCGCGACCATCTCCTCGGTGTTCATCTCCAGCAGTTCCACGACGATCGCCGGGTACTGACGAGAGAACTCCGCCAACAGACGCGCGAGCCGAGCCGTCAGCCCACGCGCGCCCCCGAGACGGATCCGCCCGCGGGTGCCTTCCGCCCATCCGCGCATCTCGTCTTCGACCGCGGCCATGTCGGCCAGGATGCGTTCGGCGTGCTCCAGAAGCGCCGTCCCGGCCGGGGTCAGCTCCACCCGGTGGTTGTTCCGCTCGAACAGCGCGACGCCGAGCTGCCGCTCCAGTTTGCGGATCTGCTGGGACAGCGCGGGCTGCGCGATCCGCAGCGCCTCCGCCGCCCGCGTGAAATGCAGCTCACGCGCGACGGCCCGGAAGTATTCGAGCTGGCGAGATCCCATCATGCGTCCAGCATCTCACCAACCCAGCACGTCATCTCACCAGCATCTCACGAAGAGCCCGCGTCAGAACTCCGGCTCGTGCCGGACCGGGAAATTCATCGAGTTGGCGATGAAGCACAGTTCGTGGGCCCGGTCATGCAGCTCGGCGGCCCGGCCAGCCTGCTCGGCATCGGCCAAAGCCACCCGGGGACGTAGGACGACCTCCTCGAACCGCCCGCCCCCGTCCGGAGTCTCGACCATGGTCCCGCGCGGACTGTCCTCGTACGCGGTGACGACGACCTTCTCCACTGCGCACAGGTGCAGGAACCACAGCATGTGGCATTGCGACAGAGACGCCACGAGCAGTTCCTCCGGATTCCAGCGCGCGACGTCGCCGCGGAACGAAGGATCGGAACTGCCCACGATCGGTGGCTTTCCGTCCACTCGGATCTCGTGGGCCCGCTCGTAGTCGCGGTAGGAACTCGTCCCCGAACCGGTGTTGCCCGTCCAGGTGACCGACACCTCGTACTGGTGCTTCTTCATACGGCTCGCTTTCGTCCGATCCCGGCGCAGGCAGCGGCGGCGCCGCGTCGGCACCACGCTAACGCCCTCTCAACTGGGCGACTCGCGGGATACCGGCCAGGACGTCATACTCTCCGTCGAATCGGCCATCTCCGTCCAAAGGAGCCGACGGTATGCGCACTCGGCCGCTCTACGACGTCGTGGCAGCACTCGCCCGGGCCGGCGTCGGGATCATCTTCATGGCGCACGGCTGGCAGAAGATCGAAGCGGGCATCACCGCGACGGGCCGCTCGTTCGACTCCCTCGGCGTGCCGCTGCCGACCGCCTCCGCCATCTACTCCGCGTTCGTCGAGGTCCTCGGCGGCGCCGCGCTCATCGCCGGGCTGGGCCTGCCGATCACCGGCGTCCTGCTGTTCATCGACATGGCGGGCGCGTTCCTTATCGTCCACGCGGAGAACGGCGTCTTCCTGGTGGACGACGGAAAGGTCCGGGACGGCTACGAACTCGTCCTCGCCCTGGGACTCGCGAGCCTGCTCTTCGCCGCGGGCGGCGGCGGCCGCCTCACCGTCGACCGCTGGATCGTCGCCCGCCGCCTGCACCACCCGGACGCGGAGGAAGAGGAGGACGACGCGGCAAGCTTCGTCGACGCACTCCGCGGAACCGAAACCCAACCCGTAGAACAACCGCCGAAGAAGCGGCGCCGCGCGACGAAGACGCCCCCGGAGCCCGCCGAAACCCCCGACCCCGACGGCTCCGAAGAGGACGTCATGGTGGCCGGAGCCCGCAAAGCGGCCCGCAAACAACGCACCCCCGACGTCACCAAGGAACTCTGACCGACCCCAGCGCCAGACGCGAAGAAGGGGGACCGGCCCACGGCCGGTCCCCCTTCTCACGCTTCGCTCAGCTGCAGCCGCTGGTGGAGCCGCAGCCTTCGCAGACGTAGCAACTGCCCGCGGGGCGCATCTTGGTGCCGCAGGTGAGGCAGAGCGGCGCGTCCGCGGTGCGGCCCTGGCGGCTCTCGATGACCTCCATGGACGAGTGGGCCTCGGCCGCCGGGGCGGGCGACGCGGGCGCGGGCCTGGTGATCTCCGCGGTCTGGGCCAGGGACACGTGGTCGACCTCGTCCTCGGCGTGCAGGGCGGCCGGGTCCTCGCCGTTGGCCTGCATGGCGCGCTCCCCAGCCGTCAGGATGCCGAGGCCCGCGCGCTCCTCGTAGGGCAGGTGGTCGAGCGCCAGGCGGCGGAAGATGTAGTCCATCACCGAGGTCGCCATGCGGATGTCGGGGTCGTCGGTCATCCCGGCGGGCTCGAACCGCATGTTGGTGAACTTCTCCACCCAGGTCTCCAGCGGGACGCCGTACTGGAGGCTGATGGAGATCGCCATGGAGAAGGCGTCCATCACACCGGCGAGCGTGGAGCCCTGCTTGCCGAGCTTGAGGAAGACCTCGCCGACGCCGTCGTCCGGGTAGGACGAGGCGGTCATGTAGCCCTCGGCGCCCGCGACGGAGAAGCGGGTCACGGTCGCGGGACGCTGCTTCGGCAGCCGCCGGCGCACCGGACGGGTCTCCGCCGGAGCCTCCTTGACCTCCTCCTTCTTGCCCGCGACGGACAGCGGCTGGCCGACCTTGCAGTTGTCGCGGTAGATCGCGAGGGCCTTCAGGCCGAGCCGCCAGCCCTCGAAGTACACCTTCTCGATGTCCTCGATGGTGGCCTTCTCCGGCATGTTGACCGTCTTGGAGATCGCGCCGGACAGGAACGGCTGCACCGCCGCCATCATCCGGACGTGCCCCATCGGGCTGATCGCGCGCTCGCCCATCGCGCAGTCGAACACCTCGTAGTGCTCGGGACGCAGGCCGGGCGCGTCCACCACGTGGCCGTGCTCGGCGATGTACTCGACGATCGCCTCGATCTGCTCCTGCTGGTAGCCGAGCTTCTCCAGGGCGCGCGGCACCGTGTTGTTGACGATCTGCATGGACCCGCCGCCGACGAGCTTCTTGAACTTCATCAGCGCGAGGTCGGGCTCGATGCCGGTGGTGTCGCAGTCCATCATCAGGCCGATCGTCCCGGTCGGGGCGAGCAGGGACGCCTGCGCGTTGCGGTAGCCGTGCTTCTCGCCCGCCTTCAGGCACTCCTGCCACTGCTTGGCGGCGGCGGCGTGGATCTTGCGGTCCATCTCGCCGAGCGTGCGGACGCCCTCGTTCGCGGCGGCGTGCTTGCGCATGACCCGCTTGTGGCCCTCGGCGTTGCGGGCGTAGCCCGCGTACGGGCCGACGACGCCCGCGATCTCGGCGGACCGGCGGTAGGCGACGCCCGTCATCAGCGACGTGATCGCCGCGGCGAGGGAGCGTCCGCCCTCGGAGTCGTAGGCGTGCCCGGTCGCCATCAGCAGCGCGCCGAGGTTGGCGTAGCCGATGCCGAGCTGCCGGTAGTCGCGGGTCGTCTCCGCGATCTTCTCGGTCGGGAAGTCGGCGAAGGTGATGGAGACGTCCATCGCCGTGATGATCAGCTCGGTGAGCTTGACGAACCGCGCGACGTCGAACGTGCCGTCGTCGGTGAGGAACTTCAGCAGGTTGATGCTGGCCAGGTTGCAGGACGAGTTGTCGAGGCTCATGTACTCCGAGCACGGGTTGGACGCGGTGATCCGCCCGGTCTCGGGGTTGGTGTGCCAGTCGTTGATCGTGTCGTCGTACTGGATGCCGGGGTCGGCGCACTCCCACGCGGCCTTCGCCATCAGCCGGAACAGGTCCTTGGCCTGGACGGTCTCGACGACGTCGCCGGTCATCCGGGCGCGCAGCGCGAAGTCGCCGTCCGCCTCGACGGCCCGCATGAACTCGTCCGACACGCGGACGGAGTTGTTGGCGTTCTGGTACTGGACGCTGCCGATGTCCTTGCCGCCGAGGTCCATGTCGAACCCGGCGTCCCGGAGCGCGCGGATCTTGTCCTCCTCGCGCGCCTTGGTCTCGATGAACTCCCCGACGTCGGGGTGGTCGACGTCCAGCACGACCATCTTCGCGGCCCGCCGGGTCGCGCCGCCGGACTTGATCGTCCCGGCGGAGGCGTCGGCGCCGCGCATGAACGACACGGGCCCGCTCGCCGTCCCGCCGGACGACAGCAGTTCCTTGCTGGAGCGGATGCGGGAGAGGTTGAGGCCGGCGCCGGAGCCGCCCTTGAAGATGACGCCCTCTTCCTTGTACCAGTCGAGGATCGACTCCATCGTGTCGTCGACCGACAGGATGAAACACGCCGAGACCTGCTGCGGGGACTTGGTGCCGACGTTGAACCAGACCGGCGAGTTGAAGCTGAACATCTGGTGGACCAGCGCGTACTTCAGCTCGTGGTCGAAGATCTCGGCGTCCTGCTCGGACGCGAAGTAGCCCTCGGCGAGCGCCGTCTCGACATATCCGCGGACGACGCGGTCGACGAGCTGCTTCAGGCTCCATTCGCGCTGCGGCGTGCCGACCGCCCCGCGGAAGTACTTGGACGTGACGATGTTGACGGCGTTCAGCGACCAGAAGTCGGGGAACTCGACGCCGCGCTGCTCGAAGTTCACCGATCCGTCGCGCCAGTTGGTCATGACGACGTCACGACGTTCCCAGCGCAGCTCGTCGTACGGATGCACGCCGGGCGTGGTGAAGATCCGCTCGATCTTGAGCCCCTTTCGGCTCCCCTTGCCGCGCCGTGCCGCCGAGCCGCTCACCGTCTCCGTCATGACCATCTCCCCCTCTCGGGCCCACCCGCCGGGCCCTGTCCAGGAACAACTCCGCCGCCGCACGGGCCATGCCCGCGCGGAAGCGCTCTCATTTCTGCTGCTTGTGTTTTTCGGAACCGCCCCTACCGGGACGGGCCGGGCTCCCCCGAGGCACCGGCCTTACGCAATGCTTCGATCTCCTTGGCGAAGTCGTCCAGCGACTCGAAGCTCCGGTAGACCGAAGCGAATCGCAGATAGGCGACCTCGTCGAGTTCGCGAAGCGGACCCAGGATCGCGAGCCCCACCTCATGCGAGGGGATCTCCGCGGATCCGGCGGATCTGATCTCCTCTTCGACCCGCTGCCCCAGTTTCGCGAGCGCATCCTCGTCGACCGGACGGCCCTGGCAGGCCCTGCGCACCCCGGCGATGATCTTTTCTCGGGAGAACGGCTCGGTGACCCCGCTGCGCTTGGCCACCATCACGAGGACGTTCTCCTGCGTGGTGAAGCGACGCCCGCATTCGGCGCACGAGCGGCGGCGGCGAATGGCGCCCCCGTCGTCGGTCGAACGGCTGTCGATCACTTTGGTGTCAGGGTTGCGGCAGAACGGGCAATGCACGCTCGACCCCTCCCCTGACGATAACGCTTCACACCGCCGAACACTTCCATATATGGGAGAAGTACAGCGGTGTGACTACTAGATGTTGTGGTCAACGGTACGGCGCGGCGCAGGCGTACGCAACCTGATCGGATGCCTCACACGTCACATCCGGCGCGTCGGCGCAGGTCATCTCGGGCGTCCCGAAATTCCCTCCGGGCGTGTCGTCACAGCGGGTCGCCGGCGACCACGGATCGTGCGGTTCGCCCGGCCCGTCCCGGCATGTCACCCGGACGGGAGGCGCAGCTCCTGACCCGGCAGGACGATCGGATCGCCGCCGAGCCCGTTGAGGTCGATGATCCGCTGGACCACGCGGCGCGGATCGGCGCCGGGGTCGGCGGCGGAGGCGATGCCCCAGAGCGTGTCGCCCGGCCCGACGACGACCGTCCGGGCCGGACGGGGCGCGCCGGACCCGCCCCCGCCCCCGCCGCCGTCGCCCGCGAACGCGCCCTGCCCGACGTTGAGCCAGAGGCCCACGAGCGTGACCGTCGCCGCGAATCCGATCAGGACGGCGCGCCCCCGCCGGGTTAGCCGGACCGGAACCCGGTCGCCGTAGCGGTCACCGTGGGGTGAATCCGGCATCTCTCCCCTCCTCGCGGTCGAATGCATTTTCGATCGAACGCCTGTACGATGTTCTACCAGGAGCCCGCAACAAAAAGCGAGCACATCTTCGAACAATTGTTTGATCATTGGCCCCTGACGCGATAGCGTTCGTTGCAAGGAGTGACGGATCGAGGCGCCCGGGAGGCGACGAGCGATGAGCAAGGTCCGGGAGCTGCCCGACGGCCCCATGGACGAGACGGGGCTGACCCAGCGGCAGCGCATGGTGCTGGAGGTGATCCGCGACTCGGTGCAGCGTCGCGGGTACCCGCCGTCCATGCGCGAGATCGGCGAGGCCGTGGGGCTGACCAGTACCTCCAGCGTGTCGCACCAGCTCCGGGCGCTGCAGCGCAAGGGCTTCCTGCGCCGCGACCCGAACCGGCCGCGCGCGGTCGAGGTTCGGGTGCCCGGCGCCACGCCGGTGCGCACCGACGAGGAGCCCTACGAGGCGGCGGGCGGCCAGCCGGGCTCGACGCAGCCCGCGCCCGCGTACGTGCCGCTGGTCGGCCGGATCGCCGCCGGTGGCCCGATCCTCGCCGAGGAGGCCGTGGAGGACGTGTTCACCCTGCCCAAGCAGCTCGTCGGCGAGGGCACGCACTTCCTGCTGAAGGTCACCGGCGACTCGATGATCGACGCGGCGATCGCGGACGGTGACTGGGTGGTCGTCCGGCAGCAGCCGGTCGCCGAGCAGGGCGACATCGTGGCCGCCATGATCGACGGCGAGGCGACGGTGAAGACGTTCAAGCGCCGCGACGACGGCCACATCTTCCTGATGCCGCAGAACTCCGCCTACGAGCCGATCCCCGGCGACGAGGCGACGGTGCTCGGCCGGGTCGTGGCGGTCCTGCGCAAGATGTGATCACCCGCCCCGGCACGGGGGCGACCGCGCGAGACCACGCAAGACCACGCAAGACGACGGAACCGGCCGCCGGAGGACTCTCCGGCGGCCGTTCCGATGTCCGTCCCGATGTCCGGGCGGCTCAGCGTCCGCTCAGCGCTT
The DNA here is from genome assembly GCF_008085905.1 of Actinomadura syzygii. Lineage (GTDB taxonomy): Bacteria > Actinomycetota > Actinomycetes > Streptosporangiales > Streptosporangiaceae > Spirillospora > Spirillospora syzygii. Next base: position 230,834 of record NZ_VSFF01000017.1, read on the forward strand.
CGGCACGATGTTGACGATCTTCGGGGCCCGGACGACGACCTTGGCGATCTCCGCGCCGCCCAGCGCGTCCTGGACCCGGGCGGAGGCCAGCGCCAGCCGCTCCAGTTCGTCGCCCGCGATGCCGGGCGGGACGTCCAGCCGGTCGCGCACCTTCCCCGCGACCTGGACGACGCACGTGACCGACTCCTCCACCAGCAGCGCCGGGTCGGCGGCCGGCCAGCCCGCGCGGATCACCGGGGCGGTGCGTCCCAGCACCTCCCAGATCTCCTCGGCGGTGTAGGGCGCGATCAGCGACAGCATCACCGCGATCGCCTCGGCCGCCTCGCGGACGGCCGGGTCGGCGGCGCCCGGCCCGGAGTCGATCGCCTTGCGGGTCGTGCTGACCAGCTCCATGATCCGCGCGATCGCGACATTGAACCGCTCGTTCTCGACCTGCGTGGTGGCCTCGTCGACGGTGCGGGCCACGGCGCGACGCAGCCCGACGTCGCCGGACGCGAAGTCGACGCCCGGCGCGGACGCCACCTCGGACGCGATCCGGTGCACCCGGGACAGGAACTTCGACATGCCGTGCGGGGACACGTCCGCCCAGTCGATGTCGTCCTCCGGCGGGCCGGAGAACAGGATCGCCAGCCGGATGACGTCCACCCCGAACTCGGCGATCTGCTCGCCCAGGTCGACGCCGTTGCCCAGCGTCTTGGACATCGCCTTGCCCTCGTTGATCACCTGGCCCTGGTTCAGCAGCCGTCGGAACGGCTCGGTGAACTCGACCATGCCCATGTCGTACAGGACCTTGGTGAAGAACCGGCTGTACAGCAGGTGCAGGATGGCGTGCTCGACGCCGCCCGTGTACTGGTCGACCGGCATCCACCGGCGGACCCGCTCGACGTCGAACGGGCCGCCGTCGTAGCCCGGCGAGCAGTAGCGGAAGAAGTACCAGGACGAGTCGACGAAGGTGTCCATGGTGTCGGTGTCGCGCCTGGCCGGGCCGCCGCACTTGGGGCACTCGACGTTGACCCAGTCGGACGCGGCGGCCAGCGGCGACGTGCCCTTCGGCGCCAGGTCGGCGCCGCGCAGCCCCTCGGGCAGCGTGACCGGCAGCTGGTCGTCCGGGACGGGGACCTCGCCGCACGCCTCGCAGTGGATGATCGGGATCGGGCAGCCCCAGAACCGCTGCCGCGAGACCAGCCAGTCGCGCAGCCGGAAGTTCACCGCGGCGCGGCCGGTGCCCCGCCGGTCCAGGATCTCGATGATGCGGGCGATGGCGTCGGGCTTGGTCAGCCCGTCGATCGGCCCGGAGTTGACGACCGCGCCGTCGCCGGGCGTCGCGACGCCGGTCTCGGCGGGGTCGGCCAGCCCGGTCTCCACGACGACGCGGACCGGCAGCCCGAACTTCAGCGCGAAGTCCAGGTCGCGCTGGTCGTGCGCCGGGACGGCCATGATCGCGCCGTGCCCGTACTCGGCCAGCACGTAGTCGGACGCCCAGATCGGCAGCCGCTCCCCGTTCACCGGGTTGATCGCGTACCGGCCCAGGAACACGCCGGTCTTCTCGCGCTCGGTGGACAGCCGCTCGATCTCGCTCTCGCGGGACACCTCGTCGCGGTACGCCTCGAACGCGGCGCGCTGGTCGGGGGCGCAGACCTCATCGGCCAGGGCGGCGTCGGCGGCGACGACCATGAACGTCGCGCCGTACAGGGTGTCGGGCCGCGTCGTGTAGACGGTGACGGGCTCGTCCCGGCCCTCGATGACGAAGTCGACGTCGGCGCCGGTGGAGCGGCCGATCCAGTTGCGCTGCATCAGCAGGACGCGGTCGGGCCACTTGCCCTCCAGCTGCGCCATGTCGTCCAGCAGCCGGTCCGCGTAGTCGGTGATCTTGAAGTACCACTGGGTCAGCACGCGCTTCTCGACCAGCGCGCCGCAGCGCTCGCAGTGCCCGCCGACGACCTGCTCGTTGGCCAGGACGGTCTGGTCCTTCGGGCACCAGTTGACGTGGCCGCCCTTGCGGTAGGCCAGACCCCGCTCGTAGAAGCGCAGGAACAGCCACTGCGTCCACTTGTAGTACTCGGGGTCGGACGTGTGCAGCCGCCGCGTCCAGTCGAAGGACGGCGCGTACCGCTGGAAGGACGCCGCCTGGGTGTCGATGTTGGCGTACGTCCATTCGGCGGGGTGCGAGTCGCGCTTGATGGCGGCGTTCTCCGCGGGCAGGCCGAAGGAGTCCCAGCCGATGGGGTGCAGGACGTTGTACCCGCGCTGGAGCCAGTAGCGGGCGGGGACGTCGCCGATCGCGAACGCCTCGGCGTGGCCCATGTGCAGGTCACCGCTGGGGTAGGGGAACATGTCCAGCGCGTAGCGACGCTCGCGGGTCTCGTCCTTCTCGTCGGCCGCGAAGGGTTCGAGCGCAGCCCAGCGAGCCTGCCACTTGTCCTGAACCGCCCGTGGATCGTAGTGCTCGTCGCTGCTCACGCTTCCGACTCCGGTTTCTTGCTCGTTCGCTGGATGCCGCCACAGGTCGTGGCCGTCCTCCGACATGAAAGGGCCCCTCGCGCAGGAGGGGCCACCACGTTGACGGTCAGTGCGTCAACGTGGTCGTTCGAGGAGCAGCCGTGCGGACATACAGCAAGAGTAGCGCAACCGCAAGCCCTCGCGCCGGTGCTCAGAATGCCGGATTCCGGCTTGCACGCCGGGCTTCCGGGCTCAGTGGCCGGACTCCTGGCGGGCCATGGAGATGACGCCGGTCACCTGGACGCGGGTCAGCTGCAGGTCGGCGCCGACGGCGGACAGCGTCTCCTCCTCGGACACGCTGAGCTGCCCGTCGATGAGGGCGATCTCGGCGGCGGCGCGCAGGATGCTCTCGCGGGCCTCGGGCGCGAGCGCGGAGGCGGCGTTCCCCATCTCGACCCTGACCTCCTCGAACGGGCGTCCGAGGTCGGCGGTCAGCCCGGCGTCGTCGTAGCCGGCGTCGCCCGCCTGCTGGACGACGCCGACCGCGCGGGCGCGGGCGGCCGCGTTGGTGTAGTCGCCGGAGCGCAGCACCTGCGCGATGGCGAGGCGCAGGAGCATCGCGGGCATGTGGGCGAGCTGCGCGGTGGTCGGCACGTTGAGCACGCCCGGGTTCCAGCGGCCCCGGCAGGTGTCGCACTCGATGAACTCGCCGCCGGTCTTCGTCAGCGGGATGACCGGGATGAAGAACAGCGTGAAGAAGTTGCGGCCCTGGCGGCGCCGGTACTCGCGGTCGCCGCCGCAGTCGGGACAGTGGAAGGTTCCCCTGGTCAGGGTGAAGAAGACCACCCGCCAGCCGAAGATGATCAAGATAGCGCGCCCCTTTGTCGGTGGAGCGCCTCATCGTAACGGGGACCTCGGACACCGCGCGGGGCGCGGCCGGGGCCGTGCGGGGACGGCCGGATGCGGTCAGAAAACCTGGGGGTTGACGGGGCGGGCGGCCATCATCCATGCTCTACTAATAGGAAGGTTTCCTATAAGAAATCTTGCCGGCTCCCAACTGAACATCCCGCTCGACCACCCGGTTCGACCCCCCGTCCATCCGTCCGCCCGTGGCTACGACTCCGATCACGGTCGCTTCCACTCCCCGCCAGGAGGAGCGCGTATGCCAGCCAGAATCCGTCCGCCGCGAAAGCGGACGCTGGCCCTCGCCGCCACGGCGTCCGCCGGGCCGGCCGCCGCGACCGCCGCGACCGCCCTGGCACACGGATACACCACATCCCCCATCAGCCGCGTCCCGTTCCGCGAACAGGGACTGGTGAAGGTCGGCTGACACACAGACCACTCCTCAGCGGGCAGCGTCGCTCTCCGTCGCCCGCACCCCAAAGGGGACCGGGCGGGACCGCGCTCCCGCCCGGTCCCCGCTCCCATCTCCGGGCCCGTCCCGTCCGGTCCTGGCTCTCCTAATCCACGCAAGGACGGAAACGGCACGTCAAAGCCGCGTCCGGGGATGGCGCACGCGTATCCCCATGCAGCAGGATGTGTGGAACGGTTCATACACTCGCCGGTAACAAACCGGCCGGTCACCATTCCGCCCAAGGAGTGTCATGCTCAACCTGTCCGTGCTGCTGGAGGACGCCGCCCGGGAGACGCCCGACCGGGACGCGGTCGTGTTCGGAGACATCCGGCTCTCCTACTCGTTCGTCGACGGGGTGGCGAACCAGGTCGCGAACCTGCTGCGGTCGCGGGGCATCGGGCCGGGCGACAAGGTGGCCCTCTCCTGTCCGAACCTCCCCTACTTCCCGATGGTGTACTTCGGGGCGCTCAAGGCGGGCGCGGTGGTCGTCCCGCTGAACGTCCTGCTGAAGCCGCGCGAGATCGCCTACCACCTCGCCGACTCCGACGCCAAGGCGCTGTTCTGCTTCGAGGGGACGCCGGAGCTGCCGCTCGGCGAGATGGGCAAGGCCGGGTTCGACCAGGCCGAGGCGTGCGAGCACCTCTTCCTGCTCCCGGCGAGCCTGGCGGCGACCGAGTCCCCGATCGAGGGCGCTGAGCTGTTCTGGGCGGCGCTCGGCGGGCAGCCGAACACGTTCGACGCGGAGCTGACGGAGCCGAACGACACCGCCGTCATCATCTACACCAGCGGGACGACCGGCCAGCCCAAGGGCGCAGAGCTGACGCACCACAACCTGCTCACCAACGCCATGGTGGACGACACGCTCTTCTACCGGACGCTGCACGACACGTCGCTGGTGACCCTGCCGCTGTTCCACATCTTCGGGCAGACGTGCGTGATGAACGTCGGCATCTACCGCCGCGCCACGCTGGTCATGCAGGCGAGGTTCGACGCCAAGCAGGCCGTCGAGCTGATGGTGAAGGAGAAGGTGAACATCTTCGCGGGCGTCCCGACCATGTACTGGGGGCTGCTGACGGACGAGACGTCCGCCGAGGACGTCGCGTCGATCCGGGAGAACCTGCGGGTCGCGGTGTCGGGCGGCGCCGCGCTGCCGATGGAGGTCCTGAAGGGGATCAGGGAGAAGTTCGGCGTCGACATCCTGGAGGGCTACGGGCTCTCGGAGACGTCGCCGGTGGCGTCGTTCAACCGGCCGGACCGCCCGACGCGGCCGGGCTCGATCGGCCTGCCCGTGTGGGGCGTGCAGATGAAGCTGATCGACGAGGAGTGGAAGGAGATCGAGGGCGAGGGGCCCGGGGAGATCGCCATCCGCGGCCACAACATCATGAAGGGCTACTACGGCCGTCCCGAGGCGACCGAGGACGCGATCATGGACGGCTGGTTCCGCACCGGCGACGTGGCCCGCCGCGACGAGGACGGCTACTACTACATCATCGACCGCTCCAAGGACATGATCATCCGCGGCGGCTACAACGTGTACCCGCGGGAGCTGGAGGAGGTCCTGCTCACCCACCCGGACGTCTCGCTCGCCGCCGTCGTGGGCGTCGCGCACCCGACGCACGGCGAGGAGATCAAGGCGTACGCGATCCTCAAGCCGGGCGCCTCGGTGACCGAGGACGAGCTGGTCGCGTGGGGCAAGGAGCAGTTCGCGAGCTACAAGTACCCGCGGCTCGTCGAGTTCCGCGAGGAGCTGCCGATGACCGCCACCGGCAAGATCCTCAAGCGCGAGCTGCGCTGACGCGCCGCGCCCGTCCGGGCGTCCGGCCCGGGGCCTCAGCGCGGGCTGAGGTCCTGGGTCCCGATCACGCGCAGTAGTTGGAACGCCTCGTGCGACGGCGTCCCCGGCTCGACCGTATAGAGGACGACTTTCTGGTCCCTTTCCGGGACGTGCAGCACATCGCAGTGCACTTCGATGGCCCCGACGACGGGATGCCGCATCCACTTGCTGGACCCTCGCCGCACTTCGACATGGTGCCTCTCCCACAGCCGCCGGAACTGCTCGCTGCCCGCGCTCAGCTCCGCCACCAGGGACGTCACGCCGGGGTCGTCCGGATATCGGCCGAGCGCGGTGCGCAGATCGGCGACGCTCAGCCGCGCGAACGTCCCGTATTCGCCGTCCTCCTCGGTGAGGCGTGAATCGGGGTTGAGGAAAAGCCATCGCAGCGGGTTGCGGTCGCGCGGTTCAAGGGCGGAGAAATCGATGATGAGGGCGGCGGCCATGTCGTTCCACGCCAGCACGTCGTATTTCGCGTCCAGGACATAGGCGGGCGTGTCGTCCAGCCGTTCCAGCAGGTGCAGGATTCCGGCGGGCACTTCCTGCGGCGGGCCCGGCAATGGCGCGGGCCTTTCCCCGGCGAGATTGAACAGATGGGCGCGCTCGTCGTCGGTCAGCCGCAGCGCACGGGCCAGCGCGGCCAGGATCTGCCTGGACGGACGCGGCCCACGCCCCTGCTCAAGCCGGATGTAGTAGTCCACCGACATCCCCGCGAGCCGCGCCACCTCCTCCCGGCGCAGGCCGGGCGTGCGGCGCCGGACACCCGGCTCAAGCCCCACGTCCCCGGGCTGGACGCGCGCCCGCCGCGAACGCAGGAATCCCGCCATCTCCCGCCTGTCCATGAGCCCGCGTCACCAGCGGAGCCGGGCGGCGAACGTCTCCAGATCGCCGGTTCTTCCGGCGGCGATCTCGCGGAGCCTCTTGAGCCCCTGGTGGGACGGCGTCCCCGGCGCGACCGTGTACAGCACCACGCGCTGGTCGCGTTCCGGCACGTAAAGGATGTCGCAGTGCAGCTCAAGCACCCCGACCAGCGGATGGTTCATCGACTTGCGGCTGCTGCGCCTGATCCCCACCTCGCCCTCGGCCCACAGCCGGGCGAACAGCGGGCTGCGCGCCGAGACCTCCGCGACCAGCTCGGCGATGCCGGGGTCGTCCGGGTGGCGGCCGGACGCGGCGCGCAGGTCCGCGACCGACTCGCGGGCGAGCTGTGCCACGTAGGCGTCGGAGTCGTACCGCTCGATCGTCGAGCCGGTGAACAGCCACCGGATGACGTTGCGGTCGCGGGGCTCCATGGCGGCGAAGTCGGTCATGAGCGCGGCGGCGAGGGGGTTCCAGGCGAGGATGTCGTGGCGGGGGTTCAGCACGTAGGCGGGCGTGTCGTCCAGCCGGTCGAGCAGGTGCAGGATGCCGGGCGGGACGTCCCGCGACGGCCCGCCAGGAGGGTCCGGCGGCTCCCCGGCGAGGTGGTGCAGGTGGCCGCGCTCGTCGTCGGTCAGGCGCAGCGCGCGGGCCAGCGCGGCCAGGATCTGCCTGGACGGATGCGGCCCCCGCCCCTGCTCAAGCCGGATGTAGTAGTCCACCGACATGCCCGCGAGGTGCGCGATCTCCTCGCGGCGCAGGCCGGGGGTGCGGCGCCGCGTCCCGGTCCGGAGCCCGACGTCGGCCGGGCGGATGCGGGCGCGGCGCGAGCGCAGGAACGCGGCCAACTCCTGCCTGTCCATGCCTCCAGGATGTCCGACGCGGCGGCGCGGACGCCACGCGGACGGTGGTACCGCCGGTCCCAGCCTCGGGCGGTCTCTCCTCAGCCGGGCCGCCGCCGACGAGCCTGGGCGGCATGACAACACAGATCGCACTCATCACCGGAGCGAACAAGGGGATCGGGTTCGAGACGGCCCGCGCGCTCGGCGGCCGGGGCATGACCGTCCTCGTCGGGGCCCGGTCCGCGGACCGCGGCGAGCGGGCCGCGGCCGCGCTCGCCGCCGAGGGGATCGACGCCCGGTTCGTCCAGGTGGACGTCACCGACGCCGCGTCCGTCGAGGCCGCCGCCAAGCGGATCGGCGACGAGCACGGACGGCTCGACGTCCTCGTCAACAACGCGGGGATCACGACGACGGACGCGGCGGGCTCGCCGCCGCCCAGCGCGGTCGCGCCGGAGCTCGTCCGGGCCGCGTTCGAGACGAACGTGCTCGGCGTCGTCGCGGTGACCAACGCCATGCTCCCGCTGCTGCGCCGCTCCCCCGCCGGGCGGATCGTCAACGTGTCCAGCGGCCTCGCCTCGCTGGGCTGGCTGACCGACCCGCACGACCCGCTCAACGGGCCGAACCTGCTGCCGTACAACACGTCCAAGACGGCGCTGAACGCGGTGACCGTCGCCTACGCCAGGGAGCTGGCGGGCACGCCGGTCAAGGTGAACGCGGTGGCCCCCGGGTACTGCGCCACCGACATGAACGGGCACGCCGGGCCCCGGACGGCCGCGCAGGGCGCGGCGGTGATCGCGGGCGTCGCGGCACAGGGGCCGGACGGCCCGTCCGGCGCGTACCTGGCCGAGGACGGCCCGCTGCCCTGGTGAATCAGAACCGGGTGAATCGGAACCGGGTGAGTCAGGGCCGGGTGAGTCAGAGCGCGTAGGGCAGGCGCTTGATCCCGTTGATGAAGTTGGACTCCAGCCGCTCCGGCTCGCCGGACGCGCGGACGCCGGGCGTCCGGCGCAGCAACTCCCGGAACATCACGGTGATCTCGCGCCTGGCGAGGTGCGCGCCGAGGCAGAAGTGCGGCCCGGGCCCGCCGAACCCGACGTGCGGGTTCGGGTCGCGCAGGATGTCGAACCTCTCCGGGTCGGTGAACACCGTCTCGTCGCGGTTGGCCGACCAGTAGTAGAGGACGAGCTTGTCGCCCTCCTTGACCTCGTGCCCGTTGAGCGTGGTGTCGCGGGTGGCGGTCCGCCGCATCCAGACCACCGGCGACACGTACCGGACGATCTCCTCGACGGCGCCGGGCATCCGGGCGTCGAAGTCCTCGGCGAGCAGCGCCCGCTGGTCGGGGTTGCGGGTGAAGAGGTCGAGGCCGTGCGCGATGGCGTTGCGGGTCGTCTCGTTCCCGGCGACGACGAGCAGGATGAAGAACGAGCCGAGCTCCTGGTCGGTCAGCGACTCGCCGTCGATGTTGGCGTTCACCAGCGCGGACGTGAGGTCGTCGGTCGGGTCGTCACGGCGCTTGCGGCCGAGCTCCTCGACCAGGCCCTTGAGGGTCTCGCCCGCGCCGAGCAGCGCCATCGCGAACTCCTCGGCGTTGTCGGACGGGACGAACTCCGCGTCGTTCCCCGCGAGGATCACGTTGGTGGCGTCGAGGACCGTCCGGTAGTGCTCCTCGGCGATGCCCATCATGTCGCAGATGATCTTCAGCGGGAGCCGGGCGGCGACGTCCGCGACGAAGTCGCCGGTGCCGCCGCCCGCCGCGACGCCCTCGACGATCTGCCCGGCGACCGCCTCCACCCGGTCCTCGAACCGCTGGATCATGCGCGGGGAGAAGGCCCGGGACACGATCCGGCGGATCTTGGCGTGCCGCGGGTCGTCCATGCTGATCATGGAGCCGAAGTACTCGTGCATGTCGCCGGGCATGTCCGGGATGCTGATCGCGCCCTTGCCGGAGCAGAAGTCCTGCGGCCGGCGGGACGCCTCGACCACGTCGTCGTACCTGGTCAGCGCGTAGTAGCCGGGGCCCTGCGGCATGATGACGATGTCGGGTTCCTCGAAGAGCACCAGTTCGGGGTGCCACCGGAGGGTCTTGAAGGCGTCGTGGCGGTCCTGGTGCGGCCGCCGCCAGAACTCCCAGTCCGTCAGGTTGATGTCCTCGACCTTGGGCACCCGCCACCACCTCGTCGCTTCCGAACCCGATTCGGTTTACAGGAACTCTCTCAGAGTAAAGCGCAAGCGCACGCTTATCGGCGCGGTGACGCGCGTCACACTTCGTCTACGCCGGTCTCCGGGAGGGGTCGGTCCGAACGCCTTCGGCGCCGCGGGCGGTCCGGGTAGCGTGCGCGGCGAACCGAGGGAGGCCACATGGACGACATGGACGAATTGGACGACATCGGCGCCATCGCCGCCGGATCCGTCGGCGCGGGCGGGCTCGACTTCGGCATTCTCACGGCGGGTCCCGAGGACGGGCCGCTCGCGCTGCTCCTGCACGGCTTCCCCGACTCGGCGCACACCTGGCGGCACCTCATGCCGGAGCTGGCCGCCGCCGGATACCGCGCGGTCGCCCCGTTCGCGCGCGGCTACGCGCCGACGTCCATCCCGGCGGACGGCGCCTACCAGGCCGGGGCCCTCGCCGCCGACGCCGTCGCCCTGCACGAGGCGCTCGGCGGCGGCCCGGACGCCGTGCTCGTCGGGCACGACTGGGGCGCCTTCGCCGCCTACGGCGCCGCGAACATCGCCCCCGAACGCTGGCGGCGGGCCGTCGCGCTGTCCGTCCCGCCGATCCCGGTGATGGCCGGGGTGTTCTTCGACTACGAGCAGCTCAAGCGGTCGTTCTACATCTTCGTCTTCCAGACGCGGTTCGCCGAGGCCGCCGTCGACCGGAGGTTCATCGAGAACCTGTGGCGTGACTGGTCGCCGCCCGGCGCGGGCGGGCACGCGGCGGACGTCGACCACGCCATGGCCTGCCTCGCCGCACCGGACAACGTCTCCGCCGCGATCGGCTACTACCGCGCGATGTTCGACCACTCGCGGCATTCCGAGCGGTACGCCGCCGAGCAGGAGGCGGTGTCGGCCAGGGGCGAGGTCCCCTTCCTCTACCTGCACGGCACCGAGGACGGCTGCCTCAGCGCGGACGTCATCGCGCCCGGCGGAGACCTCGGGCCCGTCCTCGCGGCGCTGCCGGACGGGTCGTACGCCGAACTCGTCCCCGGCGCGGGGCACTTCGTCCAGCTCGACCAGCCCGACCAGGTGAACGGGCGCGTCCTCGCCTGGTTGCGCTAGCCCGCGGCCCCGTCCTGCCTGATCAGGTCGGCGGCCTTCTCGCCGATCATGATGGCGGGCGCGTTGGTGTGCCCCCGGGTGATCCGCGGCAGGACGGAGGCGTCCGCGACGCGCAGCCCCGCCACGCCGCGGACGCGGAGGCCGGGGTCGACGACGGCGTCGCCGTCCGTCCCCATCCGGCAGGTCCCGGCGGGGTGGTAGAGCGTCTCGCTGGTCCGCCGGATGTATCCGGCGAGGGACGCGTCGCCGTCCGCGCCGGTGTAAGGGTCCATCGGCGGGCCGATGTACGGCTTCAGCGGCTCGGCCGCGAGCAGTTCCTCCGCCCGCCGGACGCCGTGCATCAGCACGCGGAGGTCGCGGTCGGACGTCAGGTAGGCCGGGTCGATGGACGGCGCGGCGGCCGGGGTGGCGGACGCGAGCGCGACGCGCCCCGACGACTCGGGCTGCAGCAGCACCACGCCGACCGTCACGCCGTGCTCGGTCGGCGGCGTCAGCCCGTGCCCGACGAACGGCGCGGGCGCGAACACGAGCTCCAGGTCGGGCGCGGGCAGCGCCGGATCGCTCTTGGTGAACACGACCGCCTCGCCCACGTTGGACGTGAACGGCCCGCGCCGCAGCAGCAGGTAGCGGGCCACGTTCGGCAGCGACTCCGCGCCCGCGAGGGTGACCGCCCGCGGGCAGCGCCGGATGACGCCGACCGCGAGATGGTCCTGGAGGTGCCGTCCGACCGCCGGACGCTCCACGACCGGCTCGACGCCCACCTCGCGCAGGTGGTCGGGGTCGCCGACGCCGGACAGCATCAGCAGTTGCGGCGACCCGACCGCTCCCGCCGACAGCACGACCTCGCGCCGGGCCGTGACGCGCTCCCCGCCGTATTCGACGCCGGTCGCGCGGCCGTCCTCAATCAGGATCCGCGTCACCTGCGCGCCCGTGACCACGGTCAGGTTCGAGCGTCTGCGGGCCGGGCGCAGGTAGGCGTCCGCCGCGCTGCACCGCCGGCCGCGCCGCTGGCTGACCGGCGTCAGCGCGTACCCCTCGTTGGACGGCCCGTTGAGCTCCGGCAGCCGCGCCAGCCCGGACGCCGCGCACGCGGCGAGGAACGCGCGGGTCGCCTCGTTCGGGCTGCGCTGCTCGGAGATCGTCACGGGGCCGGACGTCCCGTACACGCCGCCGTCGTTGCTGCCGACCCGTCCCTCGGCGCGGCGGAAGTACGGCTCGACGTCGTCGTAGGCCCAGCCGGGGACGTCCCAGCCGTCGTAGTCGGCGGCGTGGCCGCGCACCCACATCATCGCGTTCATCGACGACGAGCCGCCGAGCATCTTGCCGCGCGGCCAGTACAGCCCGCGCCCGTCCAGCTCGGCCTGCCTGACGGTGGTGAAGTCCCAGTCGTACTCGGTCTTGAACAGCCTCGGGAACGCGGCCGGGACGTGGATCTCGCTCTTGTCGTCCGGGCCGCCCGCCTCCAGCAGGGCGACCGTGACGGACGCGTCCTCGGACAGCCGCGCGGCCAGGGCGCACCCCGCGGACCCGGCGCCGACGATGACGTAGTCGTGTTCCATGGGGGCTCCCGCGCTCCGCGGGCCGTGCCGGCGGCCCGTTCAGGACGGGCTTACCATCGGCGGGCCGCCGCGTCCATGCGTCATGCGCCGAAGAAAGGAGCCTCGCCGGGGGCGAGGTCCGGCCTTACGCGGACGAACCTGACCCCGTGCCGCCAGCGGCCGCGCTCCACGGCGGCGTCCGCGCTGAACTCGACGACGATCTCCGGCTCCGTCCGGACGTAGCGGATCGGCGGGTGCGCCCCGTACGGGCCGCCCGCGAACCCGGCGGGCAGCTCGGCGGGCCACGGATGGTCCTGGTCGGCGTGCCGCAGGACCTCCGCCAGCTCCACGCGGGCGGCGGGCGAGAGCGGCGTCGTCCGCGCGACGACGCGGAGCCTGCCGTCGGCGTCGTACCGGCCGAGGATCAGCGACTCGGGCGCCTGCCTGGTCCCGGTCACGCCGCCGACGATCGCCTCGGTGGTGGTCCGCCGCTTCACCTTCCGCCAGGCGCGGCGCCCCTCCCGGTAGGCGCCGCCCGCGTCCTTGACGACGAGGCCCTCGACGCCCTGCCCGGCCAGCGCGTCGAACCAGATCCGGGCCTCCTCGACGTCGGTGGTCTGCGGCGTCGCGACGACCCGCGCGTCCGCCGGGGCGGCGCCGAGCAGCTCCGCCAGGACGGCGCGCCGCTCCCGCAGCGGGCGCGGGCGCAGGTCGGCGCCGTCCGACTCGAGGACGTCGAACACGACGTAGTGGCAGGGCTCGGTGCGGGCGAGGTCGCGGCGGCGGCGTCCCGCGACGTGGCGGCGCTGGAGCGCGGTGAAGTCGAGGCGGCCGTCCTCCCCCCAGCGGATGATCTCGCCGTCGACGACCGTCCCCGGCCGGAGCTGCTCGCCGACCGCCGTGACGATCTCCGGGAACGCCTCGTCGAGCCTGGTGCGGCGGCGCGACCACAGGTTCACCGCGCCCGAGTCGGTGACGATCGCGACCGTCCGGAAGCCGTCGAACTTCGGCTCGTACACGCAGCCGCCGGGGCACGACTGCGGCGGGGGGATCCGGTCGACCGTCGCCGCCAGCATCGGCTTCACCGGGGACGTGATGTGCATGGCGTCCCCCCCCGGGTCGGCGTCGTCGTCCCCCGCCTACCCCCGTCCACCTGCGACGATATCCGGGCGGGCGGAATGTTGACCCGGCGTTGGACGGCCCGAGGTCAGCCCAAGAACCGGCGGACCAGCACGGCGAGACGGCCGTCCCGGTGCTCGGGAGGCAGGCGTCCGGCGCGGGTGAGGGTGACGAGGCCGTGCAGGCCGCTCCAGAAGGTCTCGGTCAGGAGGCCCAAGTCGTCGTCGCCCGCGATCGGACGCAGCGCCTCGCGCAGTTCCCCGAAACCGGCGTGCAGTGCTCGGGGCGCCTCCGGGCTCGCGAACGGCAGGTCCACCGAGCGGGTGAACATCGCGTCGTAGAGGGCGGGACGGCGTTCGGCGAAGCCCGTGTAGGCGGCGGCCACAGCGCTGAGCTCTTGCGCGGGGCCGGCGGCGTCCCTCGCCTCTCGCAGCTCCGCGGCGAGGTCGGCGAAGCCCTCGACCGCGACGGCCGCCATGATCGCGTCCTTGCCCTTGAAGTGGCTGTACAGGACGGGCTGGCTGTACTCGATCTCGGCGGCGAGCCGCCGCGTGGTCACCGCGTCCCAGCCCTCGCTCTCGGCCAGCTCGCGGGCGGCCGTGACGATCAGCCGCTCCCGCTCGGCCCGCTCGCGCTCCCGGCGCGTCTGGATCGACATGACCTGGATTCTAGCACTGCTAGCACTTCTGCCGTCGCTATGTTAGCGTCGTTCTTGTTCCTAGCAGTGCTAGCAAATGGAGATACCGATGCTGACTCCCCTCGCCTATGGACTTGCCGTCGCGCTGACCTTGTTCGTCGCCTTCATCGGCGCGCGGTTCCTCGTCTCGCCCCGTGCGGCCGCCGCCGGGTACGGCGTGCCCGCCAAGGAGGACGGCGACGCCGCCTACCTGGAGATCAAGGGGCTGCGCGACCTCGTCTTCGGCCTCCTCGGCCTCGCGCTCGCCGCCTTCGCGAGTGCCCACGCCCTCGGGTGGTACATGCTGGTCGTCGCGCTCGTGCCGGCCGGGGACGCGCTGATCGTCCGGCGGCACGGCGGGACCTGGGCCGCCGCCCTCGGCATCCACGCCGCCACCGCCGTCGTCGTGCTGGCCAGCGCCGCCCTACTCTTCGCCGTCTAGCCTCCGGACTGATCGTTCACGCCCGCCCTGTCCCCCCGCCCTGTCCGCCCGCACCCTGTTCATCCCGCATTGAGGAGTGACCGACATGTCATTGATCGCGCCGGACTTCGACGAGTCCGTCATCGTGCGTTCCGCCGAGGCCGAGGTGATCGGGCGGTCGCCGACCACGATCCGGCTGCTCGCCGACAGCAGCGCGACCGGCGGGGCGCTGTCCACCCAGCGCGTCACGCTGGCGGACGGCGCCGACGGCGCCAAGCCGCACCGCCACGACGGCTCCGCCGAGCTGTTCTACCTGCTGGACGGCGCGGCCCAACTGCTGTCCGGCGAGCAGGTCGTGACGGCGGAACGCGGCGACCTCGTCGTCGTCCCGCCCGGCCTGCCGCACGCCTTCGCCGCCGCGCCCGGCGAGGACGCCGACATCCTCATCGTCATCACGCCGGGCGTCGAGCGGTTCGAGTACTTCCGGCACCTGGAGCGCATCGCCTACGGCAAGGTCCCGCCGGAGAGCCTGCTCGACGTCCAGGAGCTGTACGACACCTACTTCCTCACCAGCGCGGCCTGGGACGCCGCCAGGCCCTGACCCCGAACACCGGAACGGCGGGCCGTCCGGGGTGTTCCCGGTCGGCCCGCCGTCCTCGGTGTCGGGAGCGGTTCCGCCGTCACGAGCCCCAGTCGGGGCGCAGCGGCATGTGGCTCACACCGTCGTCGTCCAGCTTGACGCCGAGGGTCTGGTGCAGCTGGATCCAGTTCTGGTTGAAGCCGAGCACGCAGCCCGCCATGTAGACGCGCCACACGCGTGCGGTGCCCTCGCCGACCTCGGCGACGGCCTCGTCCCAGTGGTCTTCGAGGTTGTCGCACCAGCCGGTCAGCGTGCGGGCGTAGTGCTCGCGCAGGTTCTCCTGGTGCCGGATCTCGAAGCCCGCGTCGTTCATCTGCATCTGGACATAGCCGGGGCCTTCGAGCTCACCGTCCGGGAACACGTACCGGTTGATGAACCCGTTCTCTTTGCGGGACGGCAGCGTGTTGTCGGGACGGGTGATGGTGTGGTTCAGCATCCGCCCGCCCTTCCGCAGCTTGCCGTGCAGGAACGAGAAATAGGCCGGCAGGTTCTTCTTGCCGATGTGCTCGGTCAGCCCGATGGAGCTGATGGCGTCGAAGCCCGTCTCGGCGACGTCCCGGTAGTCGAGGTGCCGCACCTCGGCCAGGTCGGACAGGCCGCGGTCGGCGATGGCCTTCTGCGCCCACTCGGCCTGCTGCTTGGACAGCGTGACCCCGAGGGCCTTGACCCCGTACTCCTTCGCGGCGTGCATCACCATGCCGCCCCAGCCGCAGCCCACGTCCAGCAGCCGCATCCCCGGCTTCAGCGCGATCTTCCGCGCCACCAGGTCGTGCTTGTTGAACTGGGCCTCTTCCAGCGTCGCGTCCGCCCGCGGGTAACACGCGCACGTGTAGGCCATGGACGGGCCGAGAACCCACTCGTAGAAGGTGTTCGAGACGTCGTAGTGGTGCGAGATCGCTCGCGCGTCCCGCCTCTTGGAGTGCCGCAGCCACGACGGGATGCGGCTGAACGGCGCCTCCTGGGGCGGCGGGTCCAGCCGGCGGGTCGATGCGGCGCGCAGCAGGGGATCGCCCGCCACCGCGCCGATGATCCGCGCCTTGTCCACCCGCGTCACGTCGCTGAGCACCTGCTGCATCGTCGTCAGCGCCCTGATCATGTCGCCGTGGACGTCGAGCATCCCGGTGACATAGGCGCGGGCGAGACCCAGCGCGCCCGGCGAGTGCAGCAGGTACGACACCGCGTACGGCGAACGGACGTCCAGCCGGATGTCGGCGCCGGGCACCCCCGCGCGCGACCCGTCGTACGCCGTGAACTCCACTGGCGCCTCAGCCCCGGCGAGCTGCTCGAAGACCCTCGCCAGCGTCATGTGTTCCCTCCTGTCTCTCCGCCCCGGCGCCGATGGACGCGGCCGACCGGGACACTCCCCCGAAGCGGGCGCCTGGTCAGCGTCCGCGTACGCACTTGTCGTAGAGGTCCAGCAGTCGCCCGGCCGGATCGTAACCGCCCTTGAGCCGCCGGTAGGTCTCCCCGTCGTAGTAACGCCAGAACTCGTCCCTGCTGTAAAAAGCGGTCGAGTAGAGGGACTTGTGACCCTCAAGGTCCGCGACCTTGCGTTCGATCAGCCGGTTGTGGTGTTCGGGGATGCGACCCGGGGGAAGCCTGACCGTTCCCCAGAAACCCACGTTCACGTAGGCGCGGCCCACTTCGAGCGGGTACAGCGGCCACCGCTCCTTCGCCTGCAGCGGGCACAGCCACACCGGGCTCATGCCGACCTCTTTGTGGAAGAACTCCAGGAACCCGGGGAGGCGCTCGACCGGGACCTCGATGTCCTGGATGACGTCCTCGCGGGGCCGGAGCCCCCGCCACCGCTCCACGTGCGCGACGAAGTGGTACCGGCGGTCGTAGGCGACGAGCTTGCGGTACACGTCGGAGCGCTTGTACTTGTCGGGCCAGAGCCTCCGGACCGTCGGGTTCTGCACGCCGAACGCGCGCGAACACCAGAACCAGTCGGTGTCCCAGCGCCAGATGTAGTCGCGGATCGTCAGGAAGTCGACCGACCGCTCGCGGATCGACTTGTAGTAGATGCCCTGGCCCTTGTAATCGGACGTGTACGGGGCCGAGTCGGCGAAGAAGCCCAGGGTGATGTACTGCTCGCCGGGGCTGAAGAACGTGCCGTCCATGAAGTCGACGGTCTCGCCCTCGAACGTCCCCGCCTCGGTGATCTCGCCCATCGCCTTGGCCAGTGCCGCCGTGTCGCCGAAGCGCAGGTGGCGCAGCCGGACGTACGGGCCCACCTTCCGCAGCTCGATCTTCAGGCGGAGGGAGTAGCCGAGCGTCCCGTAGGAGTTCGGGAAGCCGTAGAACAGGTCGGCGTGCTCGTTGTCCCTCGTCGCGGTGACGATGCGCCCGTCCCCGGTGAGGACCTCCAATTCCAGGACGCCTTCGTGGGGCAGGCCGTCGCGGAACGACGTCGACTCGATGCCGAGGCCCGTCACCGCGCCGCCCAGGGTGATCGTCTTGAGCTGCGGGACGACCGTCGGCATCAGCCCGTGCGGCAGCGTCGCGTCGACGAGGTCCTCGTAGGTCGTCATGCCCTGGACCTGCGCCGTCCGCTCCTCGGGGTCGACGCTCAGCACCTTGTCGAAGCCGGAGACGTCCAGTCCGGGCGCATCCGAGGGGTCGCGCCACCGGAACAGGTTCGAGGTCCGCTTCGCGAGCCGTATCGGCGTCCCCTCGGGGATCGCCTCGTACGACTTCCTGAGCGACTCCACCGCCCGCTGGTGGTCGCCCCTGACCGCAAGTTCCGTCATCTACCCCTCCCGAACACAGTTAATCGATCATCCCATGCACGGTCCACACAACCCGGACGTTAGGGGAGTCACAGGCACGGAGGGGAATAAGCCCGCACGCGCACACCATCGACGTCTTTTCATCTCCTGCAGGCGACACAACCGCCACAGCCCAGCCACGTCAACCTTTCCCCAAAGCCCCACCCCGACAAACCCCACGTCCCGTCCCTTGGACACGTGGCCTCGCAGTTCCCCCACCCGCGCCGGGAACGCCGCCACGACACACCGAACCACACCCCACCGACATTCCGCGCGCACGACGGCACGGGGCCGCAGCGTGGCCCGGCACGGATCGCGGGCCGCCGTCAGACCGGGCCGTCGATCGACACCTGGCGAAGCGGGCCGCTCCGGGTGCGCAAAATCACCCGGCGATGGACAGAAAGGCACATACCGCGCAGGTGCGGTTGGTCGCGCCGCGCGATTTCACGGCGGGTGGACGCGCGGGAAAGTTCTGGAGATGGGCCGCTCGGGGGCCGTCCTACTTGATCAGGCGGAGGATCCAGGGGTAGCGGAAGGTCTGTCCGCTCAGGGCGAAGATGGCCGCGATGATGGAAAGGATCCACGCGACGGCATACAGCGCGCCGCCGATGCCGAAGGTGACGATCGTGACGAGCAGCAGCGTCACGTGGAAGTTCACGGCCTCGGCCGCCTGCCGCCGGACGTAACCCGACCGCTTTCCGCTCACCAGCATCAACACCAGCGGCCCCACGAACAACGTCGGAATGGCGACGGCGTGTGACACCGCGGCGAGCATGCGGTCCTCTCCCGTTGGCGCCTCCCCGTCCCAGTGGACGGGCGCCGAAGGGACGGGCACCAGGTCACGGGTCACCGCGCCCAGGTCGTTGCGGGTCTTGGCGGTCATCGCCAGATGCACGCGCAGGTCGAACTCGTCGTGGTCGATGCGGCCCTCGGCGTACGCTTCCTGAAGGCGCTCGATGACCGGTTCCCGTTCGGCGTCCGAGACCCTCAGATCCCCCACCGCGTAGCTGCTGTCCATATCTTCATGGTCGGTGCCGAACGCGCGGCGGGCCATCAGGGAAGTCCCTGACCCTCCCCTGAGTTCCGCCGGTCGTACTCCTCCCCCGGGGTCAGTCTCCCGCCGAAGAGCTCCGGCACGGTGACGAACGCATACCCCTCGCCCGCCAGCCGGTCGATGATTTCCGGGACCGCCTTCACGGTGGTCGGGTGGATGTCGTGCATCAGGACGATGTCGCCTGGCCTCACCTCCTTCAGTACCCGGCGCTCGACGTATCCGGTGTCGCGGTGCTCCCAGTCGACCGGGTCGACCGTCCACAGCACCTGCGCGAGACCCAGTTCGCGGGTGAGTTCCGTCAGGCGTTCGGACGTCGCCCCATAAGGCGGCCGGAGGAGCACGGGCGTGTATCCGGACGCCTGCCGGATCGCGTCCTGCGTCCTCGTCAGCTCCGAAAGGGCCTTCTTCTTGGACGCCGCCCCAAGGTCGACGTGCGTGTAGCTGTGGTCGGCGATCTCATGTCCGGCATCGCGCTCGCGCCGCACCAGATCGGGGCGCTTCACGACGTTCTCCCCGATCAGAAAGAAGGTCGCCCTGACCTTGCGGGCGGCGAGGATGTCCAGCAATTCGGCGGTGCTCTCGCTCGGACCGTCGTCGAACGTCAGCGCCACACATTTCGCACGCGCGCAATCGGGAGGCGGCGGCTTCGGCGGCGCCGGCGGACGTTTCGGCGCTTCGTGGACGTCCCCGCGGCCGTGCGCGGCGGTGAGTTCGACACGTCCCGCACCAGGGGCGAATGTGCTCAGCCATCCGCAGATCGCGGCCGCGAGCACGGCAGCGGCCGCCCGCCGGACCAGGACCGGCCCGTCCATCAACACCCCCGCTGGTGGTCCCCCTTGACTCGCCAGTCTAGGACGCGGGCCCCGCCCCGCCGGGTATGTCGGCGCTGTGTCGGGAACCTCCGGACGCCGAAAGCTCGTTATTGTCATACATCGCAACCGGCTTCGGAATGGCTCCGGAGCCCTTCGGACAACGGGGCAGGCAATGAGGTTCCGGGATCGATTCGGGATCCGCAAGAACCGCGGGTCAACGGTGACGAAGCTCGACCGCGAGGCGACCGACGCCGACATCGAGGCATTGATCGCATTCGCCCGCTCACGGCGCGGCGTCGAATTCTTCGTCGAGCCGGAGACCTTCGCCACCGACACCACCGCCGTGGCCGTCGCCCACGACGGCGAATGGACGCGTCGCCGCGTCGGCTCCCCCAAGGTCATCGGCAAGGTCGCCCACGACCTCGGCCTGCCGGTCTACGACGTCCAGATCGTCGGCTACCCGCCGCGTATGCGCGCCTGGAACGCCCGCAACCCGGACCGCCGCATAGACCCCGGCTTTCCCGGCCAGGCCGTAGCCCCCTGACCACCCGCCCCAGGGCCAGTCAGAGGACCGATCGCATGGCTCGGGGCGACAACTGCAGCGGGCGCGGTCGGCGCAGCTGTGGCGGTCAGAGTTCCCCGACGCGATCCGTGGGGCCGGTCAGCCGGTCCGGCGGATGAGGGTGAAGCCGTCCCACCCCTTGACGCCCACCGTCTGGAGCGTGGTGGCGTCCAGGCGCGGATCACTCGCGATGTCGGCCACGACCGCGCGCACGCCCTGGACCCGCTCGTCGGAGCTGTCCGGGTCGGTGACCGCACCGTTGCGGACGACGTTGTCGATCACGATCACGGCGCCCGGACGGGTCAGCGCCAGCGACGCCCGCAGGTAGGCCGGGTTGCTCGGCTTGTCCGCGTCGATGAACACGAAGTCATAGGGCGCGACGCCGTCGTCGATGAGCCGCTGCGCGGACTCGGCCGCCGGACCCACCAGGACCTCGACGCGATCGGCGACGCCCGCGCGTTCGAGGTTCTTCCGGGCGACCGCCGCGTTCTGCTCCTCCAGCTCCAGAGTGGTCACATGACCGCCGTCCCCGACGGCACGCGCCATCCAGACCGTGCTGTACCCGGCGAGGGTGCCGAACTCCAGCACACGACTCGCCCCGGCGACCTGGCAGAGCATCGCAAGGAGTTTGCCCTGGTTGGGCGACACCTCCGCTTGGGGCATGGTGGTGTCCACGCCGGACGCGCGGGCTTCGCTGAGCGCGTCGTCCTCGGCGACGAGGGACCCCGTGAAGTAGGCGTCAACCTCACGCCATACCTGGTCAGATGCATACATGGCTGCTACCTCCGCTACCGGAGTCAACCATGATCCACTTCCCCAAGCGACCAAAATTGACCACATCGACCTCAATTGATCTAAGTACACACTCCCCGACACCACCCCAAAGCCACGGTGCTCGAACCGAACGGCCTGCCATGAAGCAGTAGCGCGGGTGCGACGGCGGACGGCAGGCGCACGGACGGAGACTGGTGCGCGCGTGCTGGAGTGGTCGTGGGTCAGGTCAGGCGGGCTCGCAGGAGGCAGAACTCGTTGCCTTCGGGGTCGGCCAGGACATGCCAGTTCTCTTGGCCGGTTTGACCGACGTCGGCCGGGCGTGCGCCGATGGCCAGGAGGCGCTGGAGTTCGGCGTCCTGGTCGCGGTCGGTGGGGTTGACGTCGATGTGCAGCGGAAGCTTGCCCGCTCTGGGGTCGGTGCTGGGGCTGAAGATCAACGTCGGCTGCAAGCCGCCGAACCCTTCGGGCGGGCCGATCTCGATCGCGCCGTCCTCCGTGTCGAGCACGCTGAACCCCAGGACCTCGCACCAGAACGCCGCCAGCGTCCGCGGATCCCGGCAATCGATCACCAGCTCGGAAATGCGACATGCCATGATCAGCACCCTAGGGGATGTGGTCGGGGGCAAGACGCAGGCCAGGCCCCTGACGAGCTCGACCGATCCCTCCTTACTCCTGCGGCCACCGGCAAGCCCGGGGGGCGCCGCTGAGCCACCCGGCCGCCGCGAATGACCGCTGCGGCGGCGGGGGCGCACGAACACCTGCGGGGTCTCTTGCAATGCGGGGATTTGTGCGGGGCGATCAGCTTGCTTCTTGGGGTCGGTCGCGGGTTCTGCGTGGGGCTGTCAGCTTGCTTCTTGGTGGTGTTGTCGGTCGCGGGTTCTGCATTTGTTGAGTTTGGACGGGGGGACGCCCGCATCCATGACCTCGTGGAGCAGGACGGCCATCGTGTAGGACGGGTCGGCGTTCAGGGCGCGTTCGAGGGCGACGTTGGCCAGGCCGCCGTCGCCCCCGCTGTAGGCGGCGTAGGCCAGCAGGGACGCCGGGGCCGGGGCGTAGCGCTCCTCGACGCGGCGCAGGACGTCCCGCCAGAAGACGATGTCGGCGGCGGGGTCGTCCTCGTCGAGACGCAGCCACGCCTCGTCGCGGACGCGCAGGTCGGCGAGGTGGACGCCGAGCCGCGCCACCTCCTCGTCGGTCGCGAGGACGCCGACGTGCGCGCGGGCCAGGACGCGGTCGAGGAGGGCCACCGGGTCATCGCCGGGCTCGGAGAGTTCGGCGCGCTGAGTGGCGCGGCGCATGGCGGCGCGGGCGGGGCCGTCGAGCGGCTGGACGGAGCGGACGAGCTCGTCCCGGTCAGCGAGGACGACACGTCCCGCGAAGGTCGCCTCGGCAGCGATGGTGCTCGCGGAGACGTCGTACGGGACGCCCTCCTCCGGACAGTCGGGAGTGAGCGGCCAGTAGCGGCCGTCCGCGACACGGGCGGCCTCGGCGACGGTCACGCCCGCCGAGCCGAGCGCGGCGTGCATGGCGGCGGCGGACTCCCCGACCTCGTCCGCCGGGCCGTAGCCGAGCAGCAGAGCGCGGCGGAAGCCGTGACCCGCGAGGACGGCGGCCGTCCGCTCGGCGGCCTCGCACGCCGGTAAGTCGAGACGGGCCGCGCAGGAGCCGGGCATGGAGCCGTCGAAGCCGATCACGACCAGGCTGCGCGACGGGTGGAACCCGAGCAGGTACGGCACGGCCGCGATGGCGTCGAGCAGGGTGCGGATCACCAGTGATGTCATGCCGTCGACACTCGCAGCCGGTCGTCGCCGGGCGAACCCCCTCCGCGAACTGTGGATAACTTCGGGCCGCCGGGTAGCGGACGCGGCTGTCCGCCCCGGACGGTAGCGTTGGCCGACGTGCCCGCCCCTGATCTGCTGACCGGCAGCGATACCCGGATTCCCGACATGGCGACCCTGCTCGCCGCCGCCGTCGCGTCCATCGGGGGCGCCGAGAGACCAGGCCAGATGGAGATGGCCAAGGCGGTGGAGAAGGCCATCGACTCCGGTGAGCACGTCGCCGCGCAGGCCGGAACGGGGACGGGCAAGTCGCTGGCCTACCTCGTCCCGGCGGTCCGGTACGCGGTGGAGAAGCAGACGACGGTGGTCGTGTCGACGGCGACGATCGCGTTGCAGCGGCAGCTCGTCGACCGCGACCTGCCGCGCCTGGCGGAGGCGCTCGGCCCGCTCCTCGGCACGGAGCTGAAGTTCGCGATCCTCAAGGGCCGCCGCAACTACCTCTGCCTGCACCGCGTGCAGACGGGTGTTCCGGAAGAGGACGAGGGCCCGAGCCTGTTCGACCCGCAGCAACTGTCCACGCTCGGACGCCAGGTGAAACGCCTCAACGAATGGGCGGACGAGACCAAGACCGGCGACCGTGACGAACTGGTCCCGGGGGTCAGCGAACAGGCATGGCGTCAGGTCGCGGTCACCGCGCAGGAATGTCTGGGAGCGCAACGATGCCCGCACGGAACGGAATGCTTCGCCGAGCTGGCACGCGCGGAGGCAGGTGATTCGCACATCGTCGTCACCAACCACGCCTTGCTCGCCATCGACGCGCTGGAGGAATTCCAGGTCCTGCCCGAGCACGATGTCGTCATCGTGGACGAGGCGCACGAGCTGGTCGACCGGGTCACGTCCGTCGCCACCGGCGATCTGAGCGCCGCCGGGGTCGAGACCGCGGCGCGCCGGTGCGGACGTCTCATAGACGAGACAACCGCAGACCGGTTGAAGGAGTCCGCGGAAGGGCTCGGCCTCCTTCTAGAGGAAATGCCCGCCGAGCGTATGGACGTCCTGTCCTCCGCTCTGGGAAACACTCTGGCCTCCATACGCGACGCCGCGCACACATGCCTCACCTCGCTAGGCCCAGAGAAGAAGGACGCCGACCCAGGCGACGCCGCCGCGCGCAAAGCGGCACGGTCCTCGCTGGAAGACCTCCACGACACCGCCGTAAGGATGCTCGACGCTTTCAAGCCGGAAATGGCGCAGCGCTTCGACGTGGTCTGGTTGGAGAAGCCGTTCGTCCCGGACGGTCGTCCCAAACGTCCGCCCACACTGCACGTCGCGCCGATCGGCGTCGGCGCCCTGCTCAGGACGACTCTGTTCGAGCAGCGCACCGCGATCCTCACGTCCGCGACGCTCACGCTGGGCGGTTCGTTCGAGCCGCTGGCGCGCCAATGGGGCCTGCCGCCGCTGAACGAGAGCGGCCCAAGGGACGCGAAGACCGCCGCCGAGGGCCTCGCCCAGACCGCCACGGAAAAGACCGCCACGGAGAAGACCGAGGAGATCGCCTGGTCGGGGCTCGACGTCGGCTCCCCGTTCGACCATCCCAAGGCGGGCATCCTGTACGTCGCGCGCCATCTCCCCCAACCCGGACGGGACGGCCTCGCCGACGCCTACCTGACCGAGATCACCGAGCTGATCGAGGCGGCGGGCGGCCGCACGCTCGGCCTGTTCTCCTCGATGCGGGCGGCGCGCCGGGCGGCCGACGAGCTGAAGGACCACCTGACCCATCCGCTCCTCTGCCAGGGCGACGACTCCACGTCCCTCCTGGTCAAGCAGTTCGCCGACGACGAGAGGACGTGCCTGTTCGGCACCCTTTCGCTCTGGCAGGGCGTGGACGTGCCCGGCCCGTCGCTGCAACTCGTCATCATGGACCGGATCCCGTTCCCGCGCCCGGACGACCCCGTCTCGTCGGCGCGGTCGCGGGCGGTCGCGGCGCGCGGCGGCAACGGCTTCATGGCCGTCGCCGCGACGCACGCCGCGCTGCTCCTCGCCCAGGGCGCGGGACGCCTGCTCCGCTCGATGGAAGACCGCGGCGTCGTCGCCGTCCTCGATCCGCGGCTCGCCACGGCGCGCTACGGGGGCTTCCTGAAGAACTCACTGCCCCCGTTCTGGGCCACGACCGACCCGGACGTCGTCCGCGGAGCGCTCCGCCGCCTCGACGCCGCCGCGTCCAACCCGGACTAGACCGCCTCGATCACCGGCGATAGGTACTGAGGAACTCGCCGATGCGGCCTATGGCGTCCTCCAGGTCGTCCGCGTATTGCAGGGTGACGATGCGGAAATGGTCCGTGGACGGCCAGTTGAACCCCGTCCCCTGCACGATGAGCAGCTTCTGCTGTTCGAGCAGGTCGAGTGCGAACCGCATGTCGTCCTCGATGGGGTACATCTCGGGGTCGAGCCGTGGGAAGACGTAGAGCGCGCCCATGGGCCGTACGCAACTCACGCCCGGCAGGTCGTTCAGCAGTTTCCACGCACGGTCGCGTTGCTCGCCCAGCCGTCCGGTCGGCAGCACCAGGTCGTCGATGCTCTGGTATCCGCCGAGCGCGGCCTGAATGGCGTGCTGCCCGGGGACGTTCGGACAAAGCCGCATATTGGCGAGTATGTCCAGGCCCTCTATGTACGACTCGGCGTGCTCCTTCGGCCCGGACAGCGCCACCCAGCCCGCCCGGAACCCCGCCACGCGGTAGTTCTTCGACAGCCCCCCGAACGTGAGGCACAGCAGGTCGGGGGCCAGCGAAGCGATCGGCACGTGCTCGGCGTCGTCGTACAGGATCCGGTCGTAGATCTCGTCCGCGAAGACGATCAGGTTGTGCCGGCGGGCCAGCTCGACGAGCCCGGCCAGCACCGGACGCGGGTAGACGGCGCCGGTCGGGTTGTTCGGGTTGATCAGCACCAGCGCCCGCGTCCGGCCGGTGATCTTGGACTCGATGTCGTCCAGGTCGGGCGCCCAGTCGGCGGCCTCGTCGCACAGGTAGTGGACGGGCAGCCCGCCGCACAGCGACACCGACGCCGTCCACAGCGGGTAGTCCGGGGTGGGGATCAGCACCTCGTCACCGTCGTTGAGCAGCGCCTGCAGGGTCATCACGATCAGCTCGGAGACGCCGTTGCCGAGGTAGACGTCCTCGACGTCGACGCCGGTGACGCCGTCGTCCTCCAGCCGCTGCACGATGGCGCGGCGGGCGGGCAGGATGCCCTTGGAGTCGCTGTAGCCGTGCGCCTCCGGCAGGTTGCGGATCATGTCCTGGAGCAGCTCCGGCGGCGCCTCGAAGCCGAACGGGGCCGGGTTGCCGATGTGCAGCTTGAGGATGTTGTTCCCCTGCGCCTCCAGCTGCTTGGCCCGCTTGAGCACCGGCCCCCGGATGTCGTAACAGACGTTGGTCAGCTTGCCCGACTGGTTGACCTGCATGGACTCACCATAGCCAGCGCCGGTCCGCGACGCCCCGTCCCCCCGGCCGCCAGCACGGCCGCCGACGCTGCCGCCGACGCTGCCGGCGAAACGGCCGGGGGGGGGACGGCGGATCACGGCGCGGAGATCGCCGACAGGATCGCCAGCCGGGCCGCGCGCCGCGCCGGGCGGACCGCGGCGAGCGCCCCCGCCACCGCGCCGACCACCCCGACCACGGCCAACGTCACGACCGGCGGCGCGAACGGGTTGCCGAGGGCGGCGCCGAGCCCCCAGCCGAGGAAGAGCCCGAGCGCGATCCCGCCCGCCGTGCCGAACAGCGCGACGGTCACCGATTCCCAGCGGATCATGGACCGGATCTGCGGACGTGTCGCGCCGACCGCGCGCAGCAGGCCGAGTTCCCGCGTCCGCTCGTGGACGGCGAGCGACAGCGTGTTCGCGATGCCGAGCAGGGCGATCACGATGGCGAGGACGAGCATCCCGTACACGACGGCGATGAAACCCCGCTGCTCCTCGGTCAGGGACGACACGAACCCGTCGCGCGTCTGCACGTCCGGACCGCCGTAGGGTTTGGCGAGCGCGGTCAGCGCCGCCCGCGCCTCCGCGACCGACGCGCCCGGCGTCAGATCGACGAACACGTGCGTGTCGAGCGGCTGCCCGGTGTGCGCGTCGAACACCGTCCGCGGGACGACGTAGTCGCCGGTCAGGTCGGTGTTCTCGTAGATCGCGCCCACGGTGAGCCGCTGCGACGCGCCGTCCGCGAACGTGACGGGCACCGTCGAGCCGACGCGCCAGCCCTTGTCGTCGGCGACGCCCTTCGCGACGGCGAACGTGCCCGCGTCCGACAGCGCGCCCCGCCGGACGTCCAGGTCGAGGACGCGCCCCAGCGCGGACGGGTCGGCCACGCTCACGGTGGAGGCGTCGCCGTCCACCCGCATGGCGCCGCCGCCGACGCCCGCGACCCGTTCGACCTGCGGCAGCCGCGCCGCGTCCCGCGCCAGACCGGTGCTGAACCCGCCGGTCTCGTTGTTGCCGGAGTTGACGACGAGCGGGCCCTTGAACGACCCGGCGACGCTGTCCTCCAGAGACGCGCCGAGCGATCCGATGAACACCGTCAGCAGCGTCACGACGCCGACGCCGATCATCAGCGCGGTCGCGGCGCCCGCCGTGCGCTTCGGGCTGCGGGACGCGTTGTCCCTGGCCAGCCTCCCGGCGACGCCGCGCGTCCGGGCCGCGGGCGCGCCGATGAGCGCGGCAGCCGGACGCGCGGCGACCGGCCCGAGCACGACCGCCGCGACCACGCACAGGATCGCGCCCGCGCCCGCCATCGCCATCTGCTCGGCGACCGCGCCGAACACGACCGTCCCGGCGGCGACGGCGGCCAGCACGCCGCCGACGATGACCCGCGTGTCGGTCGGCCGGGACGACTCCGCCGTCGTCTCCCGCAGCGCCGCGAGCGGCGCGACCCGGGACGCCCGGAGCGCGGGCCCGAGCGCCGCCACCAGCGTCACCACCAGCCCCACCGGCACGGCGATCATGAGGGAGGTGGCGGACACGCTCAGCCCCTCCATCGCGATCCCGATCCGGAACGCGCCGAACAGCCAGCGCAGGAACAGCGCGAACCCGATCCCGCCGGCGAGCCCGGCGAGCGTCGCGGCGGCGCCGATGACGAGGGCCTCGAACCCGACGATCGTCAGGACCTGGCGGCGGCCGGCGCCGAGCGCGCGCAGCAGCGCCGACTCGCGGGTGCGCTGCGCGATCGTGATCGCGAACGTGTTGTGGATGCTGAACGCGGCGACGAGCAGCGCCACCCCGCCGAACGCGCCGAGCACGGTCCGGAAGATCTGCAGGAAGCCGGACTCGACCTTGGACATGCCCTCGTCCACCTGCGCCTTGTTCGTGATCGCCTCGGTCCCGCCGGGCAGGACGGGACGGACGCGCGAGGCCAGTTCGTCCTGGCTCACGCCGTCCGCGGCGCGGAGCGAGACCTCGCTGATCCGGCCGGGCGACTTCGCGACGTAGCGGCGGGCGTCGTCCAGGGTGAACGCGGTGAACGACGTCTCCCCGAAGGCGCCCTCGTCGCCGAACTTGCTGATCCCGACGACGGTCACCGGGACCCTCTCCGGGGTGAGCACAGCCGTCCGGTCGCCGACCTTGAGCTTGCCCTCGTCCGCGAACATCTTGTTGATGACGACCTCGTTCGGCGCGCGGGGCGCGCGTCCCTCGGCCAGCCGGTACGGGTTGAGCTTGGGGTCGGTCATCCAGTTCCCGGCGGTGCGCGGGCCGCGCGACGCGATGACGGTGCCGTCCTTGGCGAGGAGCTGTCCGGAACCCCGGATGACCGGTTCGGTGTTGGCGACTCCATCCACTCGGCGGACCTTGTCCAGGACGGACGCGTCGATCTGCCCACGCGACCCCCACGGCTCGTCGCTGACGCTCACCGCGTTGCGTACGGTCACGTCCGTCTTGCCGAACGCCTTGGAGTAGTACCCGTCGATGCTCCCCGCGAGGGTGTCGCCGAGCACGAGCGTTCCGGTCAGGAAGGCGACGCCGAGGAAGACCGCCACCAGGGAGCCGACCATGCGGCGCTTGCGTCCCCACAGTTCCTTGAAAACGAGCCCGGTCATCGGACGTCCCCCAGACCGCGCATCCTGTCCAGCACCCGGTCGGGTGTGGGCACCTCCATGACGTCGACGATCCGTCCGTCCGCGAGGAACACCACCGCGTCGGCGTGCCCTGCCGCGACCGGGTCGTGGGTGACCATCGCGACGGTCTGGCCCAGGTCGTCGACCGCGTTGCGGAGCAGGTTCAGCACCTCGCCGCCGGTGCGGGAGTCGAGGTTGCCGGTCGGCTCGTCCGCGAACACGATCTGCGGACGGGTGACCAGCGCGCGTGCGAGCGCGACCCGCTGCTGCTGCCCGCCCGACATCTCGGACGGACGATGCGACAGCCGGTCCCCCAGCCGCAGCACGCGCACCACCGTCGCCAGCCATTCCTGGTCGGGCGTCGTGCCCGCCAGCGTCATCGGCAGGAGGATGTTGTCGCGCGCGGTCAGCGTCGGGAGCAGGTTGAACGCCTGGAACACGAACCCGATCCGCTCGCGCCTGAGCTTGGTCAGCCCGCGGTCCGACAGCGCGCCGAGCTCCTGGTCGCCGACGTAGACCTTGCCGGACGTCGCGTCCTCAAGCCCCGCCACGCAGTGCATCAGCGTGGACTTCCCGGCGCCGGACGGCCCCATGATCGCGGTGAACCGGCCCGCCGGGAGCTCCACGCTGACGTCGGCGAGCGCCCGCACCGCCATGTCGCCGGAGCCGTAGACCTTGGTGAGCCCTTCCGTCCGGGCGCCGCCGCCGCGCCGCGCCGGGCCCGTGTCGTCGTTGATGGATCGCCTTGCCTCTGCTGCGTTTCCCATGCCCGGGATCGTGGCGGCGCGGCATGCCGCCCGTCGTCGGGTCAGGAGATGCACCGCGCCTGCTCCCCCGGACGCAGGGCGGACGCCCCGGCTACGTCCCGCGCGGTACGCCCGGCGATCAATAAGACTCGACGTCCAATTGTGACGCGGGCAACATACATGCAGGCTTGCTTGCTTGTATGTCGGCTCGTACCGTCTGGGGCATGGCAGTGAGCAGTCGCCGGCGGCACCGGCACCGTCCGCCGCGCCGCCGCACCCAGGAGGAACGCCGGTCGCAGACGCAGGCGCGGCTCCTGGAGGCGACCATGGAGTGCCTCGTCGACCTCGGCTGGTCCGGGACGTCCACCACGGAGGTCGCGCGGCGCGCCGGGGTGTCGCGCGGCGCGCAGCAGCACCACTACCCGACCAAGATGGTGCTGGTCGCGGCGGCGCTGGAGCACCTCCTCGAAGCGCAGCGGCTCGCGTACGAGACCGCGTTCGCGGTGCTGCCTGCCGAGCGGCGCGACGTCTCCGGCGCGCTCGACCTGCTCTGGGAGGTGTTCCGCGGACATCCCGCGAAGGCCCTCATGGAGCTCGCGGTCGCGGCCCGCACCGACGACGAACTGCGGCCGCTGTGCCGCGACCTGAACGAGCGGATCCTCCAGGTCATCCTGGAGACCTTCGAGCGGCTGTTCCCGGCGAACACGCTGCCCGCCGACTTCGTCCCGACGATGCTGCGCGGCGTGTTCGCGATGTTCGTCGGGCTGTCCATCCAGAACGCGCTGGACGACGACGCCGACGGCCACCAGGCCGCCGTGCTGCGCCAGGTCAAGGACGTGGCGCGGCTGATCGTCCCGGGCCCCGGCGTCCCCGCGGCCATCCCTGACACCACCCCCTGAACGTCCGTCGGCCCCGGCCGACCGCCCCTAGGGAGCGCACCGAAATGCCCGAAGCCCCCACCGAACTCGCCGAAGAGGTCCGCGAGCAGATCAAGGACAGGAAGTCCTACCTGGGCGTCATCGACCGCCTGAACAAGGCGTCGGTCGACAAGCACTGGGAGGCGTACGCCGACATCCCGTGGGACGACCCCGAGTTCACCGTCGACAAGAACGACCCGCGCTGGGTGCTGCCGCCGTTCGACCGGCTCGGCGAGACCGAGTGGTACCGGTCGCAGCCGCCGGAGGTCCAGGCGCAGATCGGGCTGTGGCGCGTCGCCACCGCCATGAAGATCGGGCTCCAGTTCGAGAACCTGCTGAAACGCGGGCTGCTCAACTACGCCTACCGGCTGCCGAACGGGCGCCCGGAATTCCGGTACGTCTACCACGAGACGACCGAGGAATGTCACCACGGGATGATGTTCCAGGAGTTCGTGAACCGGACGAAGATGCCGATCCGTGGAATGCCGCGCTCGCTCAGCCTCATCGCGCAGGTCGCGCCCTGGATCCCGCTGGTCAGCACCGAGATGTTCTTCGTGTTCGTGCTCGGCGGCGAGGACCCGATCGACTACGTCCAGCGCAAGTCCCTGAAGGGCGGGCACATCAAGCACCCGCTCGAAGAGACCATCATGAAGATCCACATCGCGGAGGAGGCCCGGCACATCTCGTTCGCCCGGCACTACCTCAAGCACCGCGTGCCGAAGATGCACCCGCTGCGCCGCCGCGTCCTCGGCGTCGCGACGCCCGTCGTGCTCGGCGTGATGGCCCGGATCATGCTGGCCCCGCCCGGCCCGATGGTGCGGCACTTCGGCATCCCGAAGGACGTCGTCCGCCGGGCGTACCGGAGCGAGGCGTCGCAGGCCGAGATCTCCAACTCGGTCGGCAAGATCCGCGACCTGATGGCCGAGCTCGGCGTCGTCGGCCCGGTCGGCAGGCAGGTGTGGCGGGCGTTCGGCATCTGGGACGAGCCGAAACAGCGCCGCGCCATCGCGACCTCACCCGAGCGGAGCGCGCGATGAGCGTCGCGATCATCACCGGAGGCGCGTCCGGCATCGGCCGCGCGATCGCCACGTCCCTCGTGGCGCGCGGCGACACCGTCGTGGTCACCGACGTCAACGCTGACGGCGCGGCCCAGGTCGCGGACCGGCTGAACGGCCTCGGCAAGGGCAAGGCGTCCGCCACCGCCCTCGACGTCACCGACGCCGCCGCCGTCGCCGACGTCTATCGGTCCGTCAAGGACGACCACGGACGCCTCGACCTGGTCTTCAACAACGCCGGGATCGCCATCGGCGGCCTCGCCGAGGAACTCACGCTCGACCACTGGAACCGCGCGATCGACATCAACCTCAAGGGTGTCGTGCACGGCGTCCACGCCGCCTACCCGATCATGCTGGAGCAGGGACACGGACACATCGTCAACACCGCGTCGCTGGCCGGGCTCGTCCCGATGCCGATCGGGATCCCGTACACGGCGACCAAGCACGCCGTCGTCGGCCTGTCCCTCGGACTGCGCGCCGAGGCGGCCGGACGCGGCGTGAAGGTCAGCGTCGTCTGCCCGAGCTTCGTCGACACCCCGCTGCTGCACAACGTCAACCCGGACCTGCCCGAGACGCCGATGAGCGGCGACGCGACCGGCGACATCGCGAAGGCGTCCCCGCGCCTCTACACGGCGGAGAAACTGGCCCGCGACATCATGCGCGGCGTCGCCCGCAACCAGGCGCTCATCGTCGCGCCCGCGCACGGACGGCTGGCATGGCGCGGCGTCCGGCTCAGCCCGGGCGGAGCCGTCCGCGTCGCGCAGCTAGCGGTGAACCGCGTCCGCAAGTGACCAACTCTGTTTGAGCTACGCGGTCTTCGGACAGCCCGACCCGGGTCGAGGCGGACATTCGCCTGACCTGCATAGGCTGGCGGTTGTGGAACGCATTCTGGTGAGCTCCTGCCTGGTCGGACGGCCCGTCCGCTACGACGGCGCGGCGAAGCCGGTCGGCGGAGGGCTCTTCGAACGGTGGCGGGCCGAGGGGCGGCTCGTCCCGTTCTGCCCCGAGGTGTCGGGCGGCCTGGCCGTGCCGCGCCCACCGGCGGAGATCGTCGGCGGCGACGGGCACGCCGTCCTGGACGGGACGGCCCGCGTCCGCACCGACCGCGGCGACGACGTGACCGCCGAGTTCCTGCACGGCGCCCGCCAGGCGCTCGACGCGGCCCGGCGGACCGGCACGCGCATCGCCCTGCTCAAGGAGGGCAGCCCGTCCTGCGGCAGCCACCGCGTCTACGACGGCACCTTCACCGGCGCGTCGATCCCGGGCGAAGGCGTGACGACGGCACTGCTCGAACGCGAGGGCATCCGCGTCTTCAGCGAGGACGACCTGAACGCCGTAGCGTCCCTGCTGGAGACATTGGAATCCAGTTAAGCAGCCGGACCTCGGAGGTCATCGGGGTCCGTCGTGCCTGCGACCGATCTGTTCCTCGGTCAGCGGGCGGACGTCGATCGGGTGGGCGGCGGACGCGCGCAGGCCGTCGAGGTAGAACGCGAGGCAGCGCCGCCAGGCGTCCGGCGCGACGTCGATCGACTCGCGGATGACCTGCGACATCGCCCACATCAGCGTCGCGACGTCGGACGCCTCGAAGTCGTCGCGGAGCTGCCCGGACGCCTTGGCCCGCGCCATGATCTCGACCAGGTTCACGAAGCCGCGATGGCACGCCGCGGTCACCTCGGCCGCGAGCGGGAAGCGCCGGACCAGCGCGTCGTTGAGCCCGCGGTCCTCGGCCTGCAAGGCGAAGAGACCCTCGATGAAGGCGACGAATCCGTTCCACGGGTCGGGATCGGAGAGCGCGGCCTCAGCGATCCGGTCCAGTCTGGCGAGCCGCTCAGGGAAGATCGCGTCGAAGAAGTCCTCGCGGGCCGGGAAATGGTTGTAGAGCGTGCCGATGCTGACTCCGGCACGGCGCGCGACCTCCTCCAACGGCGCGTCGAGCCCACGCTCCCCGAAGACGGCGGACGCCGCGATGAGGAGCTTCTCCCGGTTGCGCGCGGCATCGGCCCTGCGGGGTCTCGTCGTCTCGGACATTCCACCATCCTACGAACTTGAGGGCATCCTCAAGATTTGTGCTAACTTGAGGCCCCCCTCAAGTTGACTTGCCTCTGGAGGTCTCGCGTTATGTCCTCAACGACCGTCGTCATCGGTGTCGGGCCTGGTCTCGGCATGTCGATCGCACACCGATTCGGCCGTGAGGGTCACCGGATCGCCCTCATATCGCGGAACGGCGACCGTCACCCCGGCTACGTCTCCGCGCTGGCGGACGCGGGCATCGAGGCGACGTCCCATCCAGCCGACGTCCGCGACCGAGACGCCCTGCTCACCGCACTGAGCACGATCGCCGAAAGCCACGGTGGCATCGATGTCGTCTACTACGGCCCCGGCGCCGCGGACCCAGCCGCACGCCCGGCACCCATCACTTCCACCGACGTCGCCGCCGCCAAGGACGCGATGAGTTGGGTGTATCCAGCGATCGATACGGTCGGCGCGGTCCTGCCCGAGATGGTGGAGCGAGGCAACGGTGGGCTGCTGTTCGCCGGCGGGCTGAGCTCAGTCGTACCGATGCCGACGATCGGGAACCTGGCACTTTCATCCGCCGCACTGCGGAACTATGCACTGACCCTCAACGCGGCCCTCGCCGACCAGGGCGTCTACGCGGGGACACTGACCATCGGCGGTCTGATCGAACGCGGCGACATCCACCGCATGGTCGCCTCACAACTCGACCGCCTGGACGGAATGGCCGTCGGAACACTCAACCCGGACACCCTCGCCGACGCCGCCTGGACCCTCTACGCAAAACGAGAAGCTCCAGAGGCTGTCTTCAACGCATTCACACAGAACGGCTGAACTGCGGCTGCGGTGTTCCAGCGGTCGAGGATGGCGGGCCGTCTCCATCCAGCGTCCACGAGCAATACAACTCTAGAAATGAGGAAGGCCCCGCCGGTGTCGGCGGGGCCTTCCTGCAATAAATGTCCGGCGGTGTCCTACTCTCCCACACAGTCTCCCATGCAGTACCATCGGCGCTGAAGGGCTTAACTTCCGGGTTCG
>NZ_VSFF01000018.1 GCF_008085905.1 Actinomadura syzygii
GAACCCGGAAGTTAAGCCCTTCAGCGCCGATGGTACTGCATGGGAGACTGTGTGGGAGAGTAGGACACCGCCGGACATTTATTGCAGGAAGGCCCCGCCGACACCGGCGGGGCCTTCCTCATTTCTAAGGGTCTGTTCTGCGGACTCCGGAGAATGCGTCCCAGAGGACGGCGGCGGGTTCGGCGGTGGTGAAGAGCGACTCGATGCGGGAGCGGTCGCCGTCCAGGCGGATGAGGGTTTGCACGCCGAGGAACATCGCCACCGCGAGCATCCCGAGATCGCGCGCCGGTACCAGGCCGTCGAACGTCGTCCCTTGCACGAGGCGTCCGATGGCGGTGGTGGCGAATTCGGACCAGGATTCGACATGCGTGAGCAGTTCCTCGCGCAGCCGCGGAGAGGACGACGACGCGGTGAACAATTCCTGGATGGCGTCGATGTACCCCTGGTCCCGCATGTCCTCCGCGTACAGTTCGCGGAGGCGGGAGAGCAGTTGGGTAGCGTCCACGCAGGAGCCGAGAGCTTCTTCGTAGCGTGCTTTCTGGGCTTGGCTGATGTGGCGGACCGCTGCGACGAACAGAGCTTCGAGATCGTCGAAATGCATGTAGATGACCTCGGGTGCGAACCCGCCGGTGCGGGCGATGGACCGCTCGGTCGTTCCGCCATGGCCTTCGACGGCGAGCGTCGTGATGGCCGCTTCCAGGAGGCGCTGCCGAGCCTCCGCGCTTGACGCCATTCGCTCAGATCACTTTCCAGGATTCCGCTCCGGCCTCGGCGAGGACGGGTCGAGCCGCAGGGCGGGCCGCCCGCGAGACGGTGGCTCGACACCTGCGGCTTCAGATGATGCTCCAAGTGGTACGGCAACTCTAGGAACAGCGCCGATACGACGTGCGTCCGAGCAAAGCGCGCCTCCGCGTGCATGAGCACGTCCCCGCGAACTGGCGACTCCAAAGCCGAGGGCCGCGAAGGGTAGCGTCGCTGCCTGGGACCGGCTGCATCCCGGCCTAACCGGCCGCGACGCCTGGAAAGGCTTCGGTGGCGGGTTGTCCGTCAGCGTTGTCGCCGTGGTCCGCTTGCAGGTCGACCACTTGGCCGCCGGTGGCGACCTTCGGTCGACTGGGGCCACGGCGACGGCGACGGCGAGGTCAAGGGCTGGGCCCTGACCTCGCCGCCTTGGGGTGGTCGTCAGGTGTAGAGGGCCTCGCCGGTTTCCAGGAGGGTCTTCAGGTCGCTGAGCGTCTGGCTCCAGCCGCCTCCCGCGCCGGGCGCGTCGCCCGCGGTCTGTAGGGCCGTCTTCGGTGCGTCGGTGACGTCGTGCGTGACGGTCAGCCGCGACACCCCGGCGCCGTCGTCCTCGATCTCGTAGGTGAGGCGGGTGAACGGCTCGTCGAGGAACAGCGCCCGCCAGGTCTGGACGAGGCGGCGCGGCGGGTCGGACTCGATGACCTCGCCGTCGATCAGCACGTCCGGGGCGCCGTGCTCCTTCATCACGTCGCTGGCGAGGCCGCGGAAGGCACCGCCGGGACGCAGGTCGTACTCGACGGGGGCCTGGTAGCCGAACTTCACCGTCCACTCGGGCTTGGTGATGGCCTCCCAGATGGCCTCCGGGGCCGCCTTGATGTAGACCCGGTACACCTGAACGGTTTTGCTCTCGGCGGTCTCAGTCGTCGTCATGTCAGACTCCAGTTCCCTTTTGAGGTCGGCGAGGGCCCCGGCGGGCCGCTCGGTGAACTTGCCGATCCAGCGGTCGTGGATCAGCTTGATCGGCACGGGGTTGAGGAAGTGGAGCTTCTCCCTGCCCGAGCGGCGGGAGACCACCAGTCCGGCGTCCTCCAGAACCCGAAGATGCTTGGCGACGCCGAACCGTGTCATCTCCACCTCCGACTCCAGCTCGCCGAGCGTCCGGCCCTCGCGGGCGAACAGCAGGTCGAGCAGGAACCGGCGGGTCGGGTCCGCCAGCGCCTTGAAGGCGAGATCGTCGTCGCTCACCACTCCAAAATAGGTGACCAAAAGGTCACATGTCAAGGTTGGGTAGGGCGGTCGCGTGGGCGTGGGACGCCGGCGCGGACGAGTTCGCGTCCGGGCGGATGAGCGTGCGGCGGGCCGACGTGGGGACGGTCAGCGGGTGAGGACCGTGTCGAGGGTGGCGGCCCACTGGTTCAGCAGGCGGGTGCGGCGGGACGAGTCGTCCGTGAGCAGGTCGGCGAGGCCGAGGCCGCGGACCAGGTCGAGCGTGGCCTGGACCGTCTCACGGATGCCGGGGACGCTCTCGTCCGCGCCGAGCGCCTCGACGGTGAGGCGGTGCGCCTCGCGTCCGACCCTGGCCTCCAAGGGGACGACCTGCGCGCGGAGCTGCTCGTCCGAGGCGGCGGCGACCCAGAGTTGCAGCGCGGCGCGGAACAGCGGACTCGTGTACATCTCGCCGAGGCGGGTGACGACGTCGAGGGTGGACGGACGGCGTCCGGCGAGCGCGTCGAGGTGCTCGCGCATCCGCGCCATCCGGACCTCGGAGCCGTACTCGACCGCCGCGGTGACCAACTCCTCGCGCGTCCTGAAATGGTGCTGCGCGGCGCCTCTGGACACCCCGGCCCGCTCGGCGACGACGGTCACGGTCGTCCCGGCCCAGCCGACGGAGGCGAGGCAGTCGATGGCCGCCTCCAGCAGGCGGCGTCGGGTGGCGCGGCTGCGGTCCTGCTGCGGTTCGCGGGGGAGTGCCTGGGCGGTCATGGGGTCCTCGGCTCGGTGGTCCTCCAGTCAACCAAATGATCCGGGATGGGACCGATGGAAACAATCATGCGCGATTGATTTTTTAGGGCGGGGCTGGCAGGGTTCAGGCATGGGTGGGCGACGTGGGTGAAGGGGAGTCGCGTCCTGTCGGCGAGGTGCTGCGGGTCGGGAACGCCTCGGGCTTCTACGGCGACCGCTTCTCCGCCATGCGGGAGATGCTGGAGGGCGGGCCGCTGGACGTCCTGACCGGCGACTATCTCGCCGAACTGACGATGCTGATCCTGGGGCGCGGGAAGCTGAGGGACCCGTCTGCCGGGTATGCGACGACGTTTCTGCGGCAGGTGGAGGAGTGTCTCGGCCTCGCCGTTGAGCGCGGCACGGCGATCGTCGCCAACGCGGGCGGGCTCAATCCGCGCGGGCTCGCGGACCGGCTGCGCGAGCTGGCCGCGCGGCTCGGCCTGGACGTGCGGATCGCCCACGTCGAAGGCGATGATCTGGTCGAGCGCGTTGACGAACTGGGTCTCGGCGGCTCGCGATATGGGCGTCCGCTCACCGCCAACGCCTATCTCGGTGCGTGGGGGATCGCAGAATGCCTGCGGGCGGGCGCGGACGTGGTGGTGACCGGCCGCGTCACCGACGCCTCGCTGGTCGTCGGACCGGCCGCGGCGCGCTTCGGATGGGCCCGGGACGACTGGGACGCGCTGGCCGGGGCGACGGTCGCGGGACACGTCCTGGAGTGCGGGGCGCAGGCGGTCGGCGGCAACTTCGCCTTCTTCGAAGAAATCTACAATGTAAAGGCGTCGGGTTCTGCGGACGTCAGGACGGGCTTTCCGGTCGCTGAGATCCGTTCCGATGGCTCAAGTGTCATCACGAAGCACCCTGGGTCGGGCGGCGCCGTGACCGTGGAGACCGTGACGGCTCAGTTGCTGTACGAGATCGGTGGGCCGTCCTATGCGGGGCCGGACGTGACGACGCGCTTCGACACGATCGAGCTCGCGGAGGACGGGGCCGACCGGGTGCGCATCGGCGGTGTCCGGGGCGGTCCGCCGCCTCCGACGACGAAGGTGTGCCTGAACCATCTGGGCGGGCATCGGAACGAGATGACGTTCGTCCTCACGGGGCTTGGGATCGAGGCGAAGGCGGAGTTCGCTAAACGGCAGCTTGAGGCCGCCTTCGGCGATGATCCGCCCGCGCGTGTGGAATGGACGCTCATCGGCTCGGCCAAGGACGATCCGGCGACGCAGGGGGAGGCGACCGCGTTGCTGCGCTGCGCCGTCCTCGACCCTGACGCGGAGAGGGTCGGGCGGGCGTTCAGCGGCGCCGCGGTGGAGTTGGCGCTCGCCGGGTACCCGGGGTTCACGTTGACGTCGCCACCGGGCAAGGGGAGCCCTTACGGGCTCTATTCGCCGGGGTTCGTTCCGAACGAGGTGGTCGAACATGTCGCGGTGACGGCGGCGGGAAAGCGCATCCCGATTCCGCCCGCCCAAGAAACTCGGCTCGCTCGAGAAGCCCCGCTCGCTCGAGAAGCCCCGCCCGCCCAGGGGGGCCATCCCATTCCTAGTGTCGAACGCGCAGGTCATACGGCGGAGGCAAAACTGCCCCTTGTGGATAACTCGCCTCCCGGTCAGCCGTTCGGACGTCCGGACGGTCGGCCGCCTCAGGTGGACGCCCGGCTGCCTCAGGCGGTCGGCGAAGCCTTCTCCGGGACGACGAGGAGGCTGCCGTTGGGCAGGGTTGTCGGGGCGCGCAGCGGGGACAAGGGCGGCGACGCCAATATCGGAGTCTGGGCCCGTACCGACGCGCAATGGGAATGGCTGGAGCCGTTCCTCACCGCCGACCGGTTCCGGGAACTGCTCCCCGAGACCCGCGAGCACACCGTCCGCCGGTACGCGCTGCCCAACCTCCGCGCGGTCAACTTCGTCGTCGAGGGGCTGCTGCAGGACGGCGTCTCGGCCTCGACCCGGTTCGACCCGCAGGGCAAGGCCCTGGGGGAGTGGCTGCGGTCCCGTCTCGTCGACATCCCGGAGGCCGTCCTTTGACCCTGAAGAGCACCCTCGACACCGGTTCCGCCGAGTACCGGGAACGGCGCCGGGCCATGCTCGAAAAGCTGGCCGCCCTGGACGCCGAGCACGCCAAGGCCCTCGACGGCGGCGGCGAGAAGTACGTCACCCGGCACCGGAAACGCGGGAAACTCCTGGCCAGGGAACGCATCGAGCTCCTGCTCGACCCCGACTCGCCGTTCCTGGAGCTGAGCCCGCTCGCCGCGTGGGGCAGCGACTTCCCGGTCGGCGCGAGCGTCGTCACCGGGATCGGCGTCGTCGAGGGCGTCGAGTGCGTGATCGTGGCCAACGACCCGACGGTGCGGGGCGGGTCCAGCAACCCGTGGACGGTGAAGAAGAGCTTCCGCGCGTCCGACATCGCGCTGGAGAACCGGCTGCCCGTGATCAACCTGGTCGAGTCGGGCGGCGCGGACCTGCCGACGCAGAAGGAGATCTTCATCCCGGGCGGGCGGATGTTCCGCGACCTGACCCGGCTGTCCGCCGCCGGGATCCCGACGATCGCGCTGGTGTTCGGCAACTCCACGGCGGGCGGCGCGTACATCCCCGGCATGTGCGACCACGTCGTCATGGTGAAAGAACGCGCGAAGGTGTTCCTCGGCGGCCCGCCGCTGGTGAAGATGGCGACTGGCGAGGAGGCGGACGACGAGGAGCTCGGCGGCGCGGAGATGCACGCGCGGACGTCCGGCCTCGCCGACCACATGGCCGTCGACGAGCGCGACGCCCTCCGCATCGGCCGCCGGATCGTCAAGAACCTCGACCATCGCAAGCTCGGCCCGCCGCCCGTGCCCGCCGAGGAGCCGCTGTACGACGCGGAGGAGCTGGCCGGGATCGTCCCGGAGGACCTCAAGGTCCCGTTCGACCCGCGCGAGGTCATCGCCCGCGTCGCGGACGGCTCCCGCTTCGACGAGTTCAAGCCCCTCTACGGGACGAGCCTCGTCACCGGCTGGACGCGCGTCCACGGCTACCCGATCGGCGTCCTCGCCAACGCGCGCGGAGTCCTGTTCAGCCAGGAGGCGCAGAAGGCCGCCCAGTTCATCCAGCTCGCCAACCAGAGCGACACTCCGCTGCTGTTCCTGCACAACACCACCGGATACATGGTCGGCAGGGAGTACGAGCAGGCCGGGATCATCAAGCACGGCGCGCTGATGATCAACGCGGTGGCGAACAGCGCGGTGCCGCACATCTCGATCGTGATGGGCGCGTCGTACGGGGCGGGCAACTACGGCATGTGCGGCCGCGCGTACGACCCCCGGTTCCTGTTCGCCTGGCCGTCCGCGAAGTCGGCGGTGATGGGGCCGCAGCAGCTCGCGGGCGTCCTGTCGATCGTGGCGCGGCAGGCCGCCGAAGCGCGCGGGCAGGTCTACGACGACGAGCAGGACCGCGCCATGCGGGAGATGGTCGAGGCGCAGATCGAGGCCGAGTCCCTGCCGTTCTTCCTGTCGGGACGCCTCTACGACGACGGCGTGATCGACCCGCGCGACACGCGCACCGTCCTCGGCCTGTGCCTGTCCGCCGTCCACAACGCGCCCGTGCGCGGCGCCGACGGCTTCGGCGTCTTCCGGATGTGAGCCACCCATGATCAGAAGAGTCCTCGTCGCCAACCGCGGCGAGATCGCCCGCCGCGTCCTGCGGGCCTGCCGCGGCCTCGGGATCGCGACGGTCGCCGTCTGCTCCGACCCCGACGCGGACGCCCCGCACGCGCGCGAGGCGGACGTCGCCGGACGCCTTCCCGGCGCGTCCCCGGCCGAGACGTACCTGTCCGCCGACCGGATCCTCGCGGTCGCGAAGAGCGCCGGGGCCGACGCCGTCCACCCCGGGTACGGGTTCCTGTCGGAGAACGCCGCGTTCGCGCAGGCCGTCGCCGACGCGGGCCTCACCTGGATCGGGCCGCCGCCCGCCGCGATCGCCGCGATGGGCTCCAAGATCGAGGCGAAGAAGCTGATGGCCGCCGCGGACGTCCCGGTGCTGCCCGAGATCGACCCCGCCCGGGTCACCGGCGCGGACTTCCCGCTGCTGGTCAAGGCGTCCGCGGGCGGCGGCGGACGCGGCATGCGCGTCGTCCGCGACCCCGCCGGGCTGGACGAGGCCGTGGCGGCGGCGCGCCGCGAGGCGGAGTCGGCGTTCGGCGACCCGACCGTGTTCTGCGAGCCGCTGCTGGACGGCGCCCGGCACGTCGAGGTGCAGGTCCTCGCCGACGCGCACGGCACCGTCTGGACGCTCGGCGAGCGCGAGTGCTCGATCCAGCGCCGCCACCAGAAGATCGTCGAGGAGGCGCCGTCGCCCGCGGTCGGGCCCGCGCTGCGCGCCGAGCTGTGCGCGGCGGCGGCGGACGCGGCCCGCGCCATCGGCTACACCGGCGCCGGGACGGTCGAGTTCCTGCTGTCCCGCGACGGCCGCTTCCACTTCCTGGAGGTCAACACGCGCCTCCAGGTCGAGCATCCGGTGACCGAGTGCGTGTACGGGGTGGACCTCGTCCGCCTCCAGATCGAGATCGCCGAAGGCGCCCGGCTGCCCGCGGAGCCGCCGGAGCCGCGCGGCCACGCCGTCGAGGTGCGCCTCTACGCGGAGGACCCGGCGCACGACTGGCGTCCCGACAGCGGCGTCCTGCACACCTTCGAAGTCCCGGACGTGGACGCGGAGTTCGCCGTCCCCGCCTCCTACGGGCTGCGGCTCGACAGCGGGGTGGAGAGCGGCTCGGAGGTCGGCGTCCACTACGACCCGATGCTCGCCAAGGTGATCGCGTGGGCGCCGACCCGCGCCGCAGCCGCGCGCCGGCTCGCCGC
Organism: Actinomadura syzygii; assembly: GCF_008085905.1. Lineage (GTDB taxonomy): Bacteria > Actinomycetota > Actinomycetes > Streptosporangiales > Streptosporangiaceae > Spirillospora > Spirillospora syzygii. The sequence goes on from NZ_VSFF01000018.1 coordinate 7,568, forward strand.
CGGGCTGCGCGGCGCCCGCGTGCACGGCGTGACGACGAACCGGGACCTGCTCGTCCGCGTCCTGGAGGAGCCCGGCTTCCTGGACGGAGACACCGACACCGGCTACCTCGACCGCGTCGGGCTGGACGTCCTCGCCGCGCCGCTCGCGGACGGCGCGGCGGTCGAGCTGTCCGCCCTCGCCGCCGCGCTCGCCCAGGCCGCGGCGGACCGGGCGTCCGCGGCGGTGCTCGGCGGGCTGCCGTCCGGCTGGCGCAACGTCCGCTCGCAACCCCAGCGCAGGACGTTCCACACCCCAGCCGGGACGGTCGATGTCGACTACCACCTGCACCGGGGCAGGTTGGTCTCCGACTTCTGCCCCGGCACGGAGTTGGTCTCCGCGACGCCGGAGCGCGTCGTCCTGGAGCGCGACGGCCTGCGCGAGACGTTCACGATCACCACGGCGGGCGGCGACGAGGTGTACGTCGACTCGCGGCTCGGTCCGGTGGCGCTCACGGCCGTCCCGCGCTTCACCGACCCGAGCGCCCGCATCGCCCCCGGCGCCCTCCTCGCCCCCATGCCGGGGACGGTCGTCCGCGTCGAGACCGAGCCGGGCGCGGACGTCGCCGAAGGGCGGACGCTCGTCGTCCTGGAGGCCATGAAGATGGAGCACCGCGTCACCGCCCCCGCCGCCGGAACGGTCGCCGAACTGAACGTCACCGCAGGTCAGCAGGTCGAGTCGGGTGCGGTGCTCGCCGTCCTCACCGGCCCGGCGGACACCGAAGGGAACCCCGGATGAGCTTCGTCGAGACCGAGGAGCGGCGGGCCCTGCGCGCCGCCGTCGCCGACCTGGGCGCGAAGTACGGCGCGTCCTACTACGTCGAGCGGGCCAAGGCCGGGCGGAAGACCGACGAGCTGTGGGCCGAGGCCGGACGGCTCGGCTACCTCGGCGTCAACGTCCCCGCCGAGTACGGCGGCGGAGGCGGCGGCATCGGCGACCTCGCCGCCGTGTGCGAGGAGCTCGCCGCCGCGGGCTGCCCGCTGCTCCTCATGGTCGTGTCCCCGGCGATCTGCGCGACGATCATCGCCCGGTCCGGGACCGAGGGGCAGCGCGAGCACTGGCTGCCCCGGTTCGCCGACGGCTCCGTCACGATGGCGTTCGCGATCACCGAGCCCGACGCCGGGTCCAACTCGCACCGCATCACCACCACCGCGCGGCGCGACGGCGACGGCTGGGTGCTGTCCGGGCAGAAGACGTTCATCTCCGGCGTGGACGAGGCGGACGCCGTCCTGGTCGTCGCCCGCAGCCACGACCAGCGGGGCAACCTGCGGCCGTCGCTGTTCATCGTCCCGACCGGCGCCGCCGGGTTCGCGTTCACGCCCATCGACATGGAGATCGTGTCGCCGGAGAAGCAGTTCGTCCTCCACCTCGACGACGTCCGGCTGCCCGCCGACGCGCTCGTCGGCGACGAGGACGGCGGCCTGCTCCAGCTGTTCGCCGGGCTCAACCCCGAGCGGATCATGGCCGCCGCCATGGGCGCCGGGATCGGCCGCCTCGCCCTCGGCAAGGCCGTCTCCTACGCGAACGAGCGGCAGGTGTTCAGGACGCCGATCGGCGCGCACCAGGGCCTCGCGCACCCGCTCGCCGCCGCGAAGATCGAGCTGGAGCTGGCGCGGCTGATGGCGCAGAAGGCAGCGTGGCTGTACGACGCGGGCGACGACGACGGTGCGGGCGAGGCCGCGAACATGGCCAAGTACGCCACCGCCGAGGCCGCGGTCCACTGCGTCGACCAGGCCATCCAGACCCACGGCGGCAACGGCCTCACCACCGAGTACGGCGTCGGGATGCTCGCCGGGGTCGTCCGGCTGATGCGCATCGCGCCGGTCAGCCGCGAGATGATCCTCAACTTCGTCGCGCAGCACACCCTCGGGCTCCCCAAGTCCTACTGACCGGGCGTACTGAGCGGGCCTGCTGAGCGGGCCGTGCGACACGTCAGGGGAGCAGGGCATCTACCTGCGCGGACAGCGGCTCCGACGCGGCGAGCCGGTTGTCGACGACGGCGTGCGGGACGGGCGGCGGCTCGTCCGGCCGCATCCGCCCGGTGAACGCCTCGAACGCGGCCAGCTTGCCCGTGTCGCGGGGCGACCCGCGCCGCTCCAGCCGGTGGCGCAGCGTCGCGGCGTCCGACCGGACCCAGACGAGGCGCACCGGCGGGCCGCCGAGGGCCTCCGACCACTCCGCCCAGCGCGCCGCCGAGCGGATCTGGCCGGTGAACGGGCCGCTCAGCAGCACCGGGCAGCCGTGGCCGCGGATCTCCCTCGCCGTCGCCGCCATCCCCGCGTACTCGTGCGGCTTGACGTGCTCGTCGTACCAGGGGCCCTCGCGCTCGCCCGGGTCGCGGCCCGCCGCCGCGAGCGTCGCCGCGACGAACGCCCCGTACAGCGTGTCCTTGTCCAGCAGCGCCGGGACGGGCCGCAGCCGCGCCAGCAGCAGCTCCGCGACCGTGGTCTTGCCGCAGCCGGGCGGCCCCGCCACGACCCACGCGGTGGTCACAGCCGCATCCGCCGGGTCGCCAGCCGCTCGATGCGCGTCTCGTCGATCTCGTGCCCGAGGCCCGGCTGGGTGAGCGGCACCCCGACGACCCCGCCGGACGAGCGGACCGGCGGCGTCACGAACACCGGGCCGCCCGCCGGGTCCGTCACGTCGCTCGGCAGCGTGCAGCCCGGCAGCGCGGCCAGCGCGACCGCCGCCGCCTGCCCGATCCCGAACGCGCCGGAGCCGCTGCACCACACGTCCCATCCGGCCGCGTAGGCGAGGTCGTGCGCGCTGCGCGCCGCCGTCAGCCCGCCGAGCCGGTCGAGCCGCAGGTGCAGGGCGCGGCCCGCGTCCAGCGACAGCGCCGCGTCGAGCGCCTCCAGGTCGCCGACGGCGGGCGCGACCGCCATGCCGACCCGCAGTTGCAGCCGGGCGTGCGCGGCGAGGTCCCCGGGCGGGAACGGGCGCTCGATCGCGGCGAGCTCGTAGGCGTCCAGGCCCTCGAGGACGGCGAGGTGCTCCGCCGACTCGGTGTAGGCGTGGCCCGCGTCCGCGACGAGCGCGAGCGCCGGGTACGCCTGCCGGATCGCGCGCACCGGCTCGATGTCCCAGCCGGGGCGGACGTCCAGCGTGACGCGGGTGTGGCCCGCGCCGACCGCCCGGTTCACCCGGGCCGTGACCGTGTCCAGCGCGGGCTCCGGCGAGATCCGCGCGCCGGTCACGATGGACGTGCGGGTGCCGCCGAGCGCGTGCGCGAGCGGCAGGCCCCGCGTCCGGCACCACAGGTCCCAGCAGGCGGTGTCGATCGCGGCGGCGGCCTCGCGGGCGCCGAGGTCGGCGGCGGCGGACACGTCCTCGGGACGGTCCCAGTCGAGCCCGATCAGGGCGGGCCCCATCCGCTCCTCGATGTCGGCCCAGGCGTCGGCCGCGCCGTCCGGGCCGCCGGGCGCCGCCATCTCGCCCCAGCCGACCGCGTCGTCCCCGGCCAGCCGGACGAGGACGCTCACCGGCCGGCGCCCCCGCGGCATCGCCACGCGGAACGCGTCGCAGCCCTCGATCCGTGGCAACCCGCACCCGCCTTTCCGAAGTGGTCCCCCTCGATTGTCCCCCCTCCGGGGCAGGGTCGGGACGCGCCGCCGCCCGCCCTAGGGGCGTTTCCCGGCCGGGGAGGTCACTTGGGGCAGCTCGTCTCCAGCGAGACCGGCTTGTTCGGGGGCTTCGTCGGCGTCCCCCCGTCCGGGGAACCGGACGGCGTCGCCGACGGGGACCCGGACGGGGTCCCGGGCGGCGACGTGCTCGGATGGGTGCTCACCTGCCGCGGGTCGGCGTTCACCGCGTCGGACGCCAGCTTGCGGATGAGGTGGAAGTCGGGGTTGCCCGAGTAGACCAGCGGCGGCACGAACTGCAGACTGTTGATCTGCGCGCCGTCCTTCACCTTGTTGGACAGCTTCATGAGGGCGGGCAGCAGCTCCTGCGGGATGTCGGTGGACAGCGTCCGCTTGGCCGCGGCGGCGAGCTTGTCGAAGCTCGTGAGGACGGTCTGCGGGTCGGCCTGCTCGGCGATCGCGCGCATCAGGCACTTCTGCCGGCTCATCCGCACGTAGTCGCTGCTGCCGGTGCGGGACCGCCCGTACCAGAGGGCCTCCTTGCCGCCGAGCTTCCGGTAGCCGGGCTGGAGCACGCCGCCCTGCAGCCCGTACGGGATCGGCTCGTCGATCTTCAGCTTGACGCCGCCCATCGCGTCGACGATGTCGGCGAAGCCGAACATGTCGACCAGGATGTAGTAGTCGACGCGCAGGCCGAGGACTCCGGCGATCGTGGCCTTCAGCAGCTCGGGGCCGCGGTGGTTCTTCGCGACGCCGGGCACCACGTCCGGGTGCTCCTCGGCGTACTGGTACACCTCGTTCAGCAGGCCGGGCGTCTGCGGGCCGTCGCCGGTGAAGCCGTAGGGGAAGCGGTCGCGGGCCGGGCCCGGCGGCAGCTGGAAGTGCTCCAGGTTGCGGGGCAGGCTCAGCAGGACGGTGTCGCCGGTCTCGGTGTCGACGCTCGCGACCGTCATGCTGTCGGTGCGGACGCCGGTGCGGTCCGCGGCGGCGTCGCCGCCGAGCAGCAGGATGTTCACGCGGGACTGCCCGTTGAACGGGTCGTCGACGTTGACGTGCCGGCCGTTCTCGCTGCCCGTGCGGAAGATGCTGGTCAGCGCGTCGCGGTAGACGTAGGTGCTGTGCGCCGACCAGGCCGCCGGGACCGCGACGGCGAAGCACATCACCGCGACGGAGGCGGCGCCGAGCGTCCGGCCGCCGAGCGTGAGGTTCGCGGGCCGCAGCACGAAGTAGGAGTGCACGACCACCAGCACCCACACGACGCCGACCGTCACCAGCGCGGCGGACAGCCGCTGCAGCACGTCCGGCTGGACGGCGAGGTGCAGCAGGTCGGGGCGGTACACGGTGGCGGCGGCGCCGACCGCGGCGACGATCAGCAGGTACAGGCCGAGCAGCACCGCCCCGGCGACCCGGCGCCCGGCGGCGAAGTGGGCGACGCCCCACACCAGGGCGGAGGCGAGCGTGAGCGCGAGCGCGCGAGCGAGCCCCCCGTTCCCGGAGGGGCCGTCGACGTCTCTGGCCCGGGCATGCCGGCTCGCGCGACCCATGTAAGCTCCGATTCCCACCCACGGTGAATTAAGCCCCGGCTCACAATATGGACGCGCGGAACCGGGCAAAGGTTGCGTAGGTGTCGGCCACCTGTGAGTCGTGGTGCCTCAGGTGCAGGCGTTGCTCAGGATATGCATTCCGGGCGTGTCGCGGGAGTCGGGGGCGGGCTTGCGGGCGGCCTCGGCGGCGATCCGCCTGATCTTCCGGTAGTCCGGCCGCCGGGGCGACACGAGCGGCGCGGCGATCCGCAACCCGCTGATCTGCGCGTCCTTGATCTTGGCGGCTAGGGCGACGAGCGGCGGCAGCAGCCGGCGCGGCAGATCGGTGCGGACCGAGTCCGTCAAGATCCGGGCGAGCCGCTGGAAGGCGCCGAGCACGGCGCGCGGCCCCGCCTGCCGGGCGAGCGCCCGCAGGAGGCATCTCTGCCGGGCCAGCCGCGCGTGGGGGCCGCCGGCCGCCCCGGAGGGGCCGAGCGCGTCCACGAGCTGCCGGAAGCCGTTCATGTCGACCATGGCGTAGTAGGGCACGGGACGGCCGAGGATGTGGCCGACCGTTCGTTTCAGGAGTTCCGCGCCCGAGTCGCGGACGCGGCCGCCGCCCGCGAGCGCCTCCGGGTGCCCGGCTCCGTACCGGTAGACGGCGTCGAGGGGCCCGTCCGGCGGGAACGGGACGCGTCCGGCGCCCGACCACACCGGCACGTGCCGCAGGTCGTGGGGGAGGCCCAGCAGGACCGTGTCGCCCGTTCTCGTGTCGACGCTGGCGAGAGTCATGCCGCCGGGGCTGACTTCATGCCGGTCCGCGTCGGCGTCGGCGATCAGCAGGACGTCCAGGCGCGTCGCGTCCGCCCGCGCCCCGGCGGTGGCGCCTTCGGTGAAGAGGCTCTTCACCAGGTCGCGCTGGAGGTAGCCGTACTGGGCGAGCGTCACCGGCGGGACGATCACCAGCAGGCACAGCACCGAGACCGTCGTCCCGCCCGCGAGCCGCCACAGTGGCGACAGTCCAGCAGGCGCGAGCACCGCGTAGGAGTGCATGATCAGCGCCGCCCACAGCGCGGCGACGGCGAGCGACCCGGCCGCCAGCCCGAGCAGCCAGCCCGGCCGCGCGGCCAGCTCCGCGAACAGCGGGCGGCCCCGGCCCGCGGCGAGCGCGGCGGAGGTGAGCAGCAGCGCCTGCCCGCAGACCAGCGCCGAGCCCAGCCGGACGCGCCCCGCCCGCAGCTGCGCGACGCCCGGCAGCGCGGGCGACACGGCGGCGATCAGCAGCGCCCGCGCCAGGTCGCGCGGCGTCGCGTCCGGCCCCGCGGCACCGCCCGCCGGTCGCGGCGGCACCCGCGTCCGGCCGCCGCCCGGCCCGCCGTCGACCATGCCCCGCCCCCTCCGCCCCGCGCCTCCTGACCCCAGAGAGTGCAGGTCAGGGCGTCGGGAGGAGGGCGACCCGGGGCGGCGTGTCGGGTAAAGCCGGGCGCGGAGGGCGCCGGTTTACCAACTGCTGGACAGCGGCATGCCCTCGGCGAACCCGGACGAGCCCTGGATCCCGACCGTGGCCCGCTCGTGGAACTCCTCCAGCGTCCGCGCGCCCGCGTAGGTGCACGAGCTGCGCAGCCCCGCGACGATCGAGTCGATCAGGTCCTCCACGCCGGGGCGGCGCGGGTCGAGGTACATCCGGGACGTGGAGATCCCCTCCTCGAACAGCGCCTTGCGGGCCCGGTCGAACGGGGAGTCGTCGGCGGTGCGCAGCCGCACCGCCCGCGCCGACGCCATCCCGAAGCTCTCCTTGTACAGCCGCCCGTCGGCGGCGCGCTGCAGGTCGCCCGGCGACTCGTAGGTGCCCGCGAACCAGGACCCGACCATCACGTTGGCGGCCCCGGCGGCGAGCGCCAGCGCCACGTCGCGCGGGTGCCGGACGCCGCCGTCCGCCCACACGTGCCGGCCGAGCCGCCGCGCCTCGGCGGCGCACTCCAGCACGGCGGAGAACTGCGGGCGGCCGACCCCGGTCATCATCCGGGTCGTGCACATGGCGCCGGGGCCGACGCCGACCTTGACGATGTCCGCGCCCGCCTCGACGAGGTCGCGGACGCCCTCCGCGGTCACCACGTTCCCCGCCACCACCGGGACGGCCGGGTCGAGCCCGCGCACCGCCTCCAGCGCGCTGATCATCTTGTCCTGGTGGCCGTGCGCGGTGTCGACCACGAGCAGGTCGGCGCCCGCTTCGAGCAGCGCCTTGGCCTTGCCCGCGACGTCGCCGTTCACCCCGACGGCGGCGGCGATGCGCAGCCGCCCGGCGCCGTCGACGGCGGGCTTGTACAGCGTGGCGCGCAGCGCGCCGGTGCGGGTCAGGATGCCCGCGAGGCGTCCGGACGCGTCCACGACCGGGGCGAGCCGGTGGCCGCGCTCGTGCAGCCGGTCGAACGCCTCGCGCGGGTCGACGCCCGCCGGCACCGTGACCAGGTCGCGGGACATGATGTCGCGGAGCTGGGCGAACCGGTCGACGCCCTGGCAGTCGGCCTCGGTCACCACCCCGACGGGACGGTCGTCCTCGACGACGATCACGGCGTTGTGGGCGCGCTTCGGCAGCAGCGCGAGCGCGTCCCCGGCCGTGCTGGACGGCCCCAGCCGGATCGGGGTGTCGACGACCAGGTCGCGCCCCTTGACCCAGCCGACCACCTCGGCGACGACGTCGGCCGGGATGTCCTGCGGCAGCACCGCGATCCCGCCCCGGCGGGCGACGGTCTCGGCCATCCGGCGGCCGGACACGGCGGTCATGTTCGCGACCACGAGCGGGATCGTCGTCCCGCTGCCGTCGGAGGTGGCGAGATCGACCTCCAAACGGGACCCGACCGACGAGCGGCGCGGGACCATGAAGACGTCGTTGTAGGTGAGGTCGTGAGCGGAACGCTCACCGTTCAGCAGGCGCACGGCTGTACTACACCAATCGCGGTCGGAGTGGCTGGGCCACCGTCCATTCTCGGCCATGCCCGGGGATGCCGCCGCCATACCGGCGCCGTCGTTCGCCGCGGCCTACCCGCGAAGCGCCATTGTGCTTCCGTTCCTGGCCGGGGCCCCGGCGGGCGCCGCGCATGGAAATCCTCATGGCGTGGTCGAAAACGGTGCAACGTGAGGCTTGGCTCTCTGTAAAGTTACCTCTTGACGTAACTGCGCCCTCGATGCACTTTTCTTACATGTGCCTCATGCGGACGGCGGAACCGCCGTAGGGGCGTGACAGCAGAACACCGGGAGAAGCGCATGCAGGTCACGCACTTGGGCCCGGTCAGCCGCGCTCGTCCGCGCCGCGGGCCGTCCCGGGCATGTGCCGACCGGTGGAGTCGCCGGGCACGCCCCCCGCCCGCGTCTTCCCGCGCTCCGGCGCGCGCCGTGTCCGGCCGCGTTGCGCTTCCACGCGGGTTCACGAGGCGTCCGAAACGTCGCCCCGCCGAACTCGCCGCCGACGCATCGACGGCCGCCGGGTACGGCGAACACGAGCAAGATCAATATTTGACGTCATACCGTCCTGAAATGGAATGATCTTGCAGTCGCAGGAAAACCGATTCTTTACACGTCGAGGAGGACAGCCGTGCTGGATGCGGTCGACGCCGTGCTCGTCCGCGAGCTCCAGCGGGATGGCAGGGCGACGTTCCAGGCGCTCGCCGACCGCGTCGGGCTCTCCCGCACGGCCGTGCGGGCCCGGGTGCAGCACCTTCTCGAAACGCGGGTCGTCCGCGTCGTCGGCATCGTGCACGCCGCCGTCGTCGGCGCGGAGGCGATCGGGCACGTCTCGGTCACCGTCGAGGGCTCGGCCCGGGACGTGGCGGCGGCCGTCGCCGGACGTCCCGCGGTCAGCTTCGCGGCGCTGACCGCCGGCCCCTACGACCTGGTCGCCCAGGTCCGCACCCGCGACGACGCCGCGCTCGCGGCGGAGGTGGACCACATCAGGTCCGTCTCCGGCGTGCGCTCGGCGGAGGTGTTCCGGTCGGTGGCCACCGTGCGCGACACGCACGCGGTGGTGCGCGAGCTCGGCGAGGTCTCCCTCGACGACATCGACTGGCGGCTCCTGCAGGAGCTGCAGCGCGACGGGCGCGCCCCCTACACCCGGCTCGCGCACATCATCGGGCTGTCGCAGGCCGCCACCCGGGCCCGGGTCGTGCGGCTGATGCGCTCGGGCGTCATCCAGGTCACCGGCCTCGCCGACCCGCTCGCCCTCGGCGCGGCCGAGCTCGGCGGGTTCGGCCTGGTGGTGACCGGCGGGCTGCGGAAGGTCGCCGAGGCGGTCGCCGCCCAGGACGGCGTCCGCTACCTGGCGACCGGCTTCGGCCGCTACGACATCGTCGGGCAGGCCGAGGCGGCCTCGCGCACCGGGCTCGTCGCGGTGCTCGACGCCATCCGCGGCGTGCCCGGCGTGACCGTACGGGAGTCCTGGCACCACCTCGACGTGGTCAAGGAGTCCTACGCGGTCGAGCTGCCCGAGCAGCCCCTCAACGGGTCGGCCTGAACGCGCCGCCACGGCGGCTCCCCCCCGCCCCGGCCGCGGCGTCAACCGTGGCCGGGGCACCGTCGCCTGCGCGCCGCACGGCCCGCGGGGCCTAGTCGCGGTTGAGGGCGGCCTCCTCCAGGTCCAGCTCGTGCAGGACGCGGGTCAGCACCTCCTCGTCGATGCGGCGCTCGTCCCGCGCCCGCAGGAACACCCGCCGCTCGGCGGCCAGCATCTCGCGGCGCAGCCGCCGGTACGTCGCGGTCGGCACCTCCGCGCCCTCCGGGCCCGTCCCGCCGCCGAGCCGCTCCCACGCCTTGAGCTGCCGGTGCTCGGCCAGCCAGCGGAGCCGCTCCACGACCTCCGGGTCGAGGTCGTCCTGGTCCTTGGTGAGCTCGTCGAGGCGGTCCAGCGCGGCCCGCGCCGCCGCGTGCTGCGCGCCCGCCTCCGCGACCGAGTCGGTGTAGCGCTCGCGCTCCCCGCCGATGCCGAGCCTGCGGATCAGCGCGGGGAACGTCATGCCCTGGATCAGCAGCGTCCCGAGGACGGTCGTCAGGGTGAAGAACAGGATCAGGTCGCGGCCCGGGAACGGCAGGCCGTCCGAGGTCGTGAACGGCACCGCGAACGCCGCCGCCAGCGACACCACCCCGCGCATCCCGGCCCACGACAGGACGGTCCGGCTCCGCCACCCGACGTGCTCCCCGCGCGGCGGCAGGCGGGGGACCTGCGCGGCGGGGAACACCCACACGAACCTGGCCGCGACCGTCACCGCGAAGATCGCGGCGGCCCAGCCGGTCAGCTCCAGGGCGCCGTGCCCGGACACCCCGTCCAGGACGGGCCGGAGCTGCAGCCCGATCAGCAGGAAGACCACCGACTCCAGGACGAAGACCATCACCTTCCAGAACGAGTGCCCCACCAGCCGCGTCACCGCGCCCGACTCGCCCGCCCGGTGCCCCAGGTACAGGCCGCTGACGACCACCGCCATCACCCCGGACGCGTGCACGCTCTCGGCGACCAGGTAGCCCGCGAACGGCGCGGCGAGCGCGACGCCGTTCTCCATCAGCGGGTCGTCCAGCCGGGTGCGCAGCCAGTGCAGCGGCGGGCCGAGCAGCAGCCCGACCGCGATGCCGCCCGCGGCCGCGTACAGGAACTCCCCGACGCCGTCGAGGAGGGTGAAGCCCGCGCCGGTCGCCGCCGTCAGCGCGACCCGGAACGCCGTCAGCGCCGTCGCGTCGTTGAACAGGCTCTCGCCGACCAGGACGGTCGTCACCCGGCGGGGGAGGCCGAGCCGCTGCGCGACGCTCACCGCGGCGACCGCGTCCGGCGGCGCCACCACCGCGCCGAGCACGCACGCCGCCGCGAGCGGCAGCCCGGGGACGAGCCAGTGCGCCGCGAACCCCACCGCGAACGTGCTGAACAGGACGAGCCCGATCGACATCATCCCGATCGTCCAGCCGTTCTGCCGCAGGTTCGGCAGGGAGCTCTGCCAGGCCGCGAAGAACAGCAGCGGCGGCAGGAACACGTACAGCACGAACTCGGGATGCAGCTCGAACGCCGGGACCCCCGGCACGTACGAGACGGCCAGCCCGGCGATCACCAGGACGAGCGGCGCCGACAGGCCGGTCCGCCGCGCGCCGCCGGCGACCGCCAGCGCGAAGATCGGGACGGCCAGCAGCCAGAGCGCGTTAGTGGTCCCCACGGCCAGATGATCGCACGGCGCCGCGCCCTCAGTGCGCGTCGCGGGCGGTCTCCTTGGCGAACGCGAGGAAGTCGCGGGCGGCGGGCGGCAGCCTGCGGTGCGCGTGCACGATGCCGATCATGCGGGTGATCGGCGGCATGAACGACCGGACGGTCACGCCCTCGGTGTCGTCGATCTGGTTGCGGTACCAGAGCAGCGAGCCCATCCCGGCCCGGACCCAGCCGAGCCACGCGCCGCGCTCGTCGGACTCCACCGCGGCGACCGGGGTCGCGCCGATCCGCCGCAGCATCGCGTCGACCTCGGCGCGGCGGGGGCTGCCGCGCGCGGGCAGGACGAGGCGCATCCCGTCCAGCGCGGCGGGCGGCACCGGCTCGCGGACCTTCAGCGCGGGCGGCGAGATCAGCACGACCTCCCGCTGCTCGAACGGGTGCGCCGTCATGTCGCCCGGCACCGGGAGGTCGGCGAGCGCAAGGTCGGCGCGGCCCGCGCGGAGCGCCGCGGCGACCCGGTCGCGGTCGGCGCAGCGGACCACCCGGATCCGGACGGCGGGCTGGTCATGCGCGAACCGGGGGATGAGCCGCCCGGTCAGCTCCGGCTCCAGCGACGCGGTGACGGCGATGCGCAGCTCGGCGCCCCGCCCGTTGGACCGGCCGACCGACAGGCCCTCGATCGCGTCGACGGCGTCCAGCGCGACCCGCGCCTGCCGGACCACCTGCTCGCCGACGTCGGTCAGCGCCACGCCCCGCCCGGACCGCTGGAACAGCTCGACGCCGAGTTCGCGCTCCAACTCCCGGACGGCCCGCGAGAGCGCGGGCTGCGCCACGTAGAGGGCCTGGGCCGCCGACGTCATCGTGCCGTGGTCGGCGGTCGCCACGACGTAGCGCAGCTGCCGCAGATTCATGCACCGACCGTATGGCAACGAACCGATCCGGTCCTGGACATAGCCGGAAACGGACCGGGTCCGGCCGCCGTTCCGGCTGGTGATCAAGCCAGCGGGCGCGCCGCCGGCCCGTCCGGGGCCGCGTCCGGGGTCCCGTGCACGGGGGCGGGCTCGGGCTCCGGCTGGAGTTGCGGGGCGCCGACGGCGCAGTGGCTCCTGCCCGCCGGCTCGACGGTCGCGCCGGACGGGGTGCGCAGCGCGTCGTCCGCCACCGTGAAGAAGCTGAGCACCGCACCGGCCGCGAGCATCGCCGCGCACACCGACATCGCGATCGTGAACCCGTGGGAGAACTTCCCGGGGTCGTCGTAGGCGTCGCCGGTCAGCCCGGCGAGCGGCGGGATCGCCGCCACGGTCAGCAGCCCGGCGGCCCGCGCGACCGCGTTGTTGACGCCGCTCGCGACGCCCGCGTGCCGGACGTCGGCGGTGCCGAGCACTGTCGCGGTGAGCGGCGCGACCGTCGCGGACAGGCCGAGGCCGAACACGACGACGGCGGGCACCACGTCCCGCAGGTAGGACGCGCCCTCGCCGATCCGCGCGACCAGCAGCGTCCCGATCGCCGCGACGACCAGGCCGACCGTCATGGGCAGCCGCGGCCCGATCTTCTGCGCGAGCGCGCCCGCCCGCGCGGACAGCAGCAGCATCAGCACGGTGACGGGCAGCAGCGCCGTCCCGGCGGCGATCGGCGAGAAGCCGGCGACGACCTGGAGGTGCAGCACCAGCAGGAAGAACATGACGCCCATCCCGCCGTACATGACGAACGTGACGACGTTGACGGCGGAGAACTGGCGGGAGGCGAACACGTCCAGCGGCAGCATCGGCTGCGGCGCCGCCCGCCCCTTGCGCGCCCCCGCCACCGGACGGCTCCGGCCCCGGACCCGCTCGACCACGACGAACGCGACGGCCGCCGCGATCCCCGCCACCGCGGCGGCGGCGATCACCCCGGTCGCCGTCTGGTCGCCCGGCGCCTCGGTGAGCGCGTACGTCGTCCCGGCGAGGGCCAGCGCCGCGAGCGCGGCGCCGAGCACGTCGAAGCGGCCGTGCGCGTCCGGGTCGACGCTCTCCGGGACGTGCCGCGCAGCGACCAGCACCACCACGGCGGCGAGCGGCACGTTCAGCAGGAACACCCACCGCCAGCCCGCCGCCTCCACGAGCCAGCCGCCCGCGAACGGCCCGATTGCACCGGCGACGCCGCCGAACCCCGACCAGGCGCCGACCGCGCGCGGCCGGTCCTGCGCCGCGAACGACGACTGGATGATCGCCAGCGAGCCCGGGGTGAGCAGCGCCCCGCCCGCGCCCTGCAGCGCCCGCGACGCGACGAGCATCTCGATGTTCTGCGCCATCCCGCACAGCACGGACGCGACCGCGAACCACACCACGCCGACGAGGAAGATCCGGCGGCGGCCGAACCGGTCCCCGAGGGAGCCGCCGAGCAGGATGAACCCGGCGAGCGTCAGCGTGTAGGCGTTGACCGTCCACTGCAGGCCCGCCATGTCGGCGTCCAGGTCGCGCGCCAGCCTCGGCAGCGCCACGTTCACGACCGTCGCGTCGAGCATCGCCACGCTCGACCCGAGCACCGTCGCCAGCAGGACCCAGCGGCCCGGCCCGGTGCCCAGCCGGACGTCCGGCATCAGACGATCAGTTCATCGACGAAACACCAGCGCCAGTCCTCGCCCGGCTCGAACGACCGGACGATCGGGTGCCCCTCCTTCGCGAAGTGCGCGGACGCGTGCTTCATCGGGGAGGAGTCGCAGCAGCCGACGTGCCCGCATCCGAGGCAGAGCCGCAGGTGGACCCACCGTGTGCCCTCAGCCAGGCACTCCTCGCAGCCCTGCGGGGTGTTCGGGGACGGATCGTCCACCGGAAGGGTCAGCACGTGCTCGCAAGTGGCCATGTTTCCATCGTGACACGCCCCCGGTCACCGGATCACCAATGATCGGGACTGAAGGGCTCGTCCTCGGGGCGGGCCGACTCCGACAGGAGCCGCAGGTCCGACTCGACCATCATCGTGACCAGTTCCTCGAAGGTGACCGCGGGCTCCCAGCCGAGCTGCTCGCGGGCCTTCTTCGGGTCGGCGCACAGCAGGTCGACCTCGGCGGGACGGGTGTACTTGGCGTCCAGGACGACGTGGTCCTCCCAGTCGAGCCCGGCGGTGCGGAACGCGAACTCGACCAGTTCGCGCACGGACTGGGTCTGGCCCGTGCCGATGACGAAGTCCTCGGGGGAGTCCTGCGCGAGCATCAGCCGCATCGCGCGGGCGTAGTCGCCCGCGTAGCCCCAGTCGCGGCGGGCGTCGAGGTTGCCGAGCCGCAGCTCGGACGCGAGGCCCAGCTTGATGCGGGCCGCGCCGAGCGACACCTTGCGGGTCACGAACTCCGCGCCCCGGCGCGGCGACTCGTGGTTGAACAGGATCCCGCTGACCGCGAACATGCCGTACGACTCGCGGTAGTTCTGCGTGATGTAGTGCCCGTAGCTCTTCGCCACCCCGTACGGGCTGCGCGGGTGGAACGGAGTCCGCTCGTTCTGCGGCGTCTCCCGGACCATCCCGAACATCTCCGAGGACGACGCCTGGTAGAAGCGGATCTGCTCGCCGCCCGGCGTCCGGGACGGGCTGATGCCCGACACGACCCGGATGGCCTCCAGCGTCCGCAGCACGCCCATGCCGGTGACCTCCGCGGTCAGCTCGGCCTGCTGCCACGACATCGGCACGTAGGAGATGGCGCCGAGATTGTAGACCTCGTCGGGCTGGACGCGCTCCACCGCCGAGATCAGGCTGCCCTGGTCGAGGAGGTCACCGGTGGTGATGTGGACGTCGCCGATGTGCTTGCGCAACCGCGACACGTGGGGGTTCGCCTGCCCCCGCACCAGGCCCCAGACCTCGTACCCCAGCGCAAGCAGATGCTCGGCCAGATACGAGCCGTCCTGTCCGGTGATGCCGGTGATGAGTGCTCGCCTGGACAGCGGATCCTCCATGGCTGACTTGGGCCGACTGGACTGACTTGGGCTGGGTCCGGCGCGGGGAGGGGCCCGCGCCGAGCGTGACATATGAGGTTAGCGACCTCGGCGGGAGGCTGACGAGGGAGGGCCGGGTTTGAACCGAATGCGCTTCTGTTCGCCCGGAGGCTCCGCGATGTGCCACGGTGAGGGCATCATGAGCTCTCCGGGGACGCCGCCGCTGCGGCTGAACGGCCGCGCCGTCGGCCCGCGCGCGATCATGGCCGTGGTGAACCGCACGCCCGACTCCTTCTTCGACAAGGGCGCCACCTACGCCTTCGGCGCCGCGCTCGACGCCGTCGACCGCGCGGTGGCGGACGGCGCCGACATCGTCGACATCGGCGGCGTGAAGGCCGGGCCCGGCGAGGACGTCGGCGTCGACGAGGAGCTGCGCCGCGTCGTCGGGCTCGTCGCGGCCGTCCGCGACCGGCACCCCGGCGTCGTGATCAGCGTGGACACCTGGCGCGCCGAGGTCGGCGAGGCCGTCGCGGACGCGGGCGCCGACCTGCTGAACGACACCTGGGGCGGCCCCGACCCGCGGCTCGCCGAGGTCGCCGCGGCGCGCGGCGTCGGCCTCGTCTGCGCGCACGCGGGCGCGCTCGCGCCCCGCACCCGCCCGCACCGGATCGGCTACGACGACGTCGTCGCGCACGTCGTCGCGCACGTCACGGCGGAGGCGGAGCGCGCGGCGGCGCTCGGCGTGCGGCGCGACGCGATCCTCATCGACCCCGCGCACGACTTCGGCAAGAACACCCGCCAGTCCCTGGAGATCAGCCGCCGGCTCGGCGAGCTGACCGCCACCGGATGGCCGGTACTGGTCGCGGTGTCCAACAAGGATTTCATCGGGGAGACGCTCGGCCGCCCGGTCGACAGGCGCGGCGTCGGGACGATGGCCGTCCTCGGCGTCTCGGCGCTGCTCGGGGCGCGGGTGTTCCGCGTCCACGACGTCCCCGCCGCCCGCCGCGCCCTGGACGCCGTGGCGGCGCTCACCGCGGGCTAGGACGGGCCCTGCCGGGGCCGGCCTAGAGCGCACGCTGGCGGGCGCGGTACGCGGCGACGTGCATGCGGTTGCCGCAGGTGCGGCTGTCGCAGTAGCGGCGGCAGCGGTTGCGGGACAGGTCGACCAGGACCCGCGCGCAGTCCGGCGCCTCGCAGGTGCGCAGCCGGTCGAGCTCGCCCGCCGCGACGACGTAGGCGAGCGCCATCCCGCAGTCGGCGGCGAGGTGCTCGCCGACCGGCGCGCCCGGCGCGAAGAAGTGGACGTGCCAGTCGTAGTCGTCGTGGTCGGTCAGGTGCGGGGTGGCGCGGACCTCGCCGACGATCTCGTTGATCCGCGCGACGGCGGCGGGCAGGTCGCCCGCGCGGAACACCGCGTGGAACCGTTCGCGCAGGTCGAGCACCCGCGCGAGGTCGGCCTCGGTCAGCTCGCCGACGTCGCTGAAGTCGTGGCGCTCGACGAACGCGCGCAGCCCGCGCAGCCCGCCGAGCTCCTCGGCGCCGGACGCCGCCGCGCCGGTGTTGATCAGATCGACGACCACGGCGAGCGCGTGCTCGGTGTCATGAGTGAAGATCACGACGCCCTACCTTTCTGGGGGGCGACCCCCCGCCCCCCGGAAGGCCGGCGCCATGATCCTCGCTCCGCTGCGGTCATGACGTCTCCAGTCTCGGGGCCGGCGCGGTTCCGGACGCGCGGGGTCGCTTCCCGCGCGGGAACCCGGGCGGTTCCGGGATGCGGGCAGCCCCGCGGGGGACCCGGGGCGGTCGTGTGCCCGGCGCCGTCGCCGGGGCCGGAACGCGGCCCGTGGCCACGAGCATATGACGAGAACGCGGCGCGGCCACGCCCACCCGCCAGGAATCGCACGCCCGGCGCCGCCGCGGGTACCTGCGGGAACGTTCCACGCGGCGTGCGGCCGCGGGTGCGGCGGCGCGTACCGCGCCCCTTTCCGGACAGGTACACCTCCGTGCCGGACGACCGGATCTTCACCGTCCTCCTGGCCGTCGCGGTCGTGGTCCTGCTCGCCCGCGCACTGGCCGGGCGGCTGCGGACGCCCGACGCGATCCTGCTCGTCGTGCTCGGCATCGCCGCCGGGTTCGTGCCCGCGCTGCCCGCGGTCGTCGTCCCGCCCGAGGTGGTGCTGCTCGGGTTCCTGCCGCCGCTGCTCTACCACGCCGCGTTCTTCAGCGCCCCGCGCGAGACCCGCGCCGACGCGGTGCCCATCGTCGCGCTGGCCTTCGGGCTCACCACCGTCACGACCGTCGCGGTGGCCGCGACCGTGCACGCCCTGCTCCCGGCCGTCGCCTGGCCCGTGGCGCTCGCGTTCGGGGCGGCCGTGTCGCCGACGGACCCGGTCGCCGCGACCGCCGTGCTGCAGCGGCTCGGCGCCCCGCCCCGGATGGTCACGATCCTGGAGGGGGAGAGCCTGATCAACGACGGCGCGGCGCTGACGATCTTCGGGCTGGCGGTGGAGGCGATCGGCACCGACTTCACCGTCGCGCACGGAGCGGGACGGGTCGCGCAGATCGTCCTCGGCGGGGTGGCGTACGGGCTCGTCCTCGGGATCGTCGTCCGCCGGGTCCGGCGCTGGATCACCGACCCGGTCAGCCAGATCATCGTGTCGCTCGTGACGCCGTACCTCGCGTTCGTCCCGGCGGACCGGTTCGGCGCGTCCGGGGTGCTCGCCACCGTCGTCGCCGGGTTCTCGATCGGGACGCACGGCGAGGGGTTCCTGCAGCCCGCGTCCCGGCTGGTCGGCGCGACGTTCTGGCGCATCCTGACGTTCCTGCTGGAGTCGGCGCTGTTCGTCCTGCTCGGGCTGGAGATCCGGCAGATCGTCCGGCAGCCGGGCGGGGAGACGTGGGCCAAGGTCGCCGTCGTCGCGGTCGCGGTGTCGGCCGTCGTGATCGGCGTCCGGCTGCTGTGGGAGCTCGGCAACGGCCCGCTCGCCCGCTGGCTGCCCGGCGGGCGGCGCAGCCAGACCGGGCTCGGCCGGCGGCAGCGGCTCGTCATCGGGCTCGGCGGCATGCGCGGCGCGATCACGCTCGCCATCGCCCTGTCGCTGCCCGACGCGGTCGGGGACGAGCGCGGCACGCTGGTCGTCCTCGCGGCGCTCGTCGTGCTCGTGACGCTGCTCGGGCAGGCGCCGGTGCTGCCCGTCCTGCTGCGCCGCCTCGGCCTCGCCGAGCCCGCCCGCCGCCGCGCCGAGGCGATGCTCGCCCGCAAGGCCGGGCTGCAGGCCGCCCTGGCCCGGCTGGACGAGCTGGCCGAGGACGAGGACGTCGACGAGCAGACCGCCGAGGCGTTCCGGCAGATGCTGGAACTGCGGCTGGAACGCGTCCGGTACCTCCTGGACCGGAAGGACGCCGACCGCGACCGGCCCGCGCCGAACAGCCGCCGCGTCCGCACCGAGCTGGTCAGGGCGCAGCGCGCGAAGCTGCGGACCCTCTACCGCAAGGGCAGGATCGGCGCGGAGACGTACCGGGAGATCGTCCGCGAGCTCGACTTCGAGGACCCGTTGGCGATCAAGGGGCCGCGCTGAACCCTGCCGGGTCAAGTGCCGGTGGGGTCAGCGCTCGTAGTGGGGGTCGGCGACCACGGGGTAGTAGGCGTCGGTGTGCTGGACGCGCATCGTGACGGCCGCCCCCTCAAGGGTGTAGTCGGCCTTCACCTGGCGGAACATCGAGTCGCTGGCCCACGGGTTGTAGAGCCGCCCGACCGTCGCGCCGTACCGCAGGTGGACGACGTCGTACCCGCCGGACGGCATCGACTCCAGCGCCAGCCCGTCGGCGAGGGACACGCCGAACCGGAACTCGGTCGGGGCGTCGGGTCCGTGGATCACGGTCAGCAGCCGCACCCCGCCCGCCGTCGTCTGCGCGACGATGTCGGTGTCGACGTCCACGCCCACGAACACCCGCAGGCTCGGGCGCAGCACCTGCGCGACGGTGTCGGCGGCGGCGACGTCGATCCCGACGTGGATGCGCTGCCCGTCCCTGGTCGGGACCCACACCCCGTCACGGGCGCGCTGGCCCCAGGCCACGTCCGGGTTCTCCATCTCCTGGGGCTCGTTCTTGCCCCGGGCGACGAGGATCCTGGAGGCGGCGCTCATCGCGGCGGCAGCCCCGTCCCGTGCGTGCCTCATGGCGGGCCCCCTCGCCTTCTTCCATCACTCGCGTGACTTCGTGCCTGTGTCGGGTTTACCACGGGCAGCGCGGACAGGATGTGCGTTGGCCTGCCGTTGGTCGATTCGTGACGTTCGCCCCGTGCGTCGTTGGACCTTACACCACGTTTATGTGCCCTGGAGGGGCCGGGGCCTGCGCTTCCGTCCCGCAGATCACGGGACCGATCACGGCGTGATGACGGTGCGCGTCCGAGCCCTCACCGAGAAAAACGATTTGTGCCCGAACGAAACCGCCTCGCATCATTGGACCCGTCGAACGGACGCAAATGAGCGAAGGGGCGAGCCACCGGTTAGGCGGCCGGTCTCCAAAACCGGCGGAAAGTGGGTTCGACTCCTACCGCCCCTGCTGAGCGCCATCGGCGGGCTTGTGGTGCAACGGAAGCACACCTCCCTTGCAAGGAGGCGATCAGGGTTCGACTCCCTGCTGGTCCACTGGGCGGTTCACGGGACGCGGGCCGTCCGCGAAGGGACGGCCCGCGCATCCCCCGGAGGGTTGGCCGAACGGTAAGGCAGCGGTTTCGAAAACCGACGTCGAGGTGACACTCGAAGGGGTTCGACTCCCTTACCCTCCGCAATTCGATTCCCATCACCCGCCTTTTCGGACCGGCCTCGGCGTCACGCCGGGACGGGCTGCCCGGCGGTCGCGGTCTCGACCAGGTCGGCGAGCACCTCGCTCAGCCGGTCCAGGGCGTCCGCGATCCACGGCAGCGCCTCCGGGGCCGGGGACGCGAGCGCCGTGAGGCGCTGCTCGTCGGTCTCCCCGTAGAGCAGGCTCGGCGCCACCCGCATCCGCAGCGCGGACGGGGCGTCCCCGAACGAGCTGCCCGGCAGGACGCCCACTCCGTAACGTTCCAACAGCAGGCCCGTGAGATCGTCCGCCGTCCGGACGCCGTGGTTGTCCGCCAGCGCGTCCCGCAGGGGGCCGAAGTCGGGGTAGACGTAGAAGGCCCCCTCCGGCCGCGGCACCCGCGCGCCCGCGGCCGTGAACCGGTCCGCGACCGCCGCCGCGACCGCCGCGTGCAGCCGCCTGCTGCGGTCCACCCGCTCGACCAGTTCGGGCGGCTCGGCGAACGCGTAGGCGGCGGCGTGCTGCATCGGCGCGGGGGCGCTGGACCAGATCTCGCTCGCCACCCCGAGCACGCTGTCGCGCAGCGCCCGGCCGAACGGGCCGTCCGGCAGCCGGGCGACGCCGAGCCGCCAGCCGCCCGCCGCGAGGCTCTTGCTCAGCGCGGTCGTGACGACGGTGCGCTCCGGCGCGTGCCGGGCGGGGCTCGGCGCGGTCCGCGCCGGGTCGTGGACGAGGTCGCGGTAGATCTCGTCCGAGATGATCACGAGGTCCTGCTCGCGGGCCACCGCGCAGAGCCGCCGGACGGCGTCCTCGGACGCGATCGTCCCGGTCGGGTTGTCCGGCAGCGTCACCACCACGGCCCGCACGTCCCGGCCGCGCGCGCGGGCCCGCACCACGGCGTCGGCGAGCAGCGCCGGGCTCGGCACGCCGCCCTCGCCCGGCGGCGTCGCGACCCGGATCGGCTCGGCCCCCGCGAGCGACGCCTGCGCCGCGTAGGACACCCAGCTCGGCGACGGGACGACGACGTCCCCGCCGAGCGCCGCCAGCAGCGCGTACAGCAGCGGCTTGCTGCCCGGCCCCGCCACCACGGCGGACGGGTCGGTCGGCAGGCCGCGCCTGGACCAGTACCCGGCGGCGGCGCCGCGCAGCGCCGCCGACCCGGCCACCGGCCCGTACCCGCCCCGGCCCGCGGCCGCGCCAAGCTCGCGGGCCAGGGCGGGATGTATCGGTATGCCGGCCTCTCCGAAGCCGAGCGGGAGGACGCGCACCCCCTCCCGGCGCTTGCGCGCGATCGCCTCGTTCACGGCGAGCGTGGCCGACAGCGGGACGCGCCGCGGCTCGAAGGGCAGCGGCCGGACGGAGTTCGCAGACGCGGAGTTCACATGGGCGGGCTGTGTCTGGGCAGGCATGGACGACTCCAAAAGGGCATGCGAGGACAACGGAGGGTGACCGCGGATTCCCCCTGTGCGACCCGGCCGGGTTCGTCCTCATGCTTGCCCGCTTCCAGCATCATCACAAGCGAGTCTCATCGATGGTGACCGTAAGGTGGACTGATGCTGGAACTGCGCCGCCTGCGCCTGCTCGCCGAGTTCGCCCGCCGCGGCAGCATCGCCGCGACCGCCGCCGCCCTCGGCTACACGCCGTCCGCCGTGTCGCAGCAGCTCGCCACGCTGGAGCGGGAGGCCCGCGTCCCGCTGCTCGACCGGACGGCCCGCAGCGCGGAGCTGACCGACGCCGGGCGCCGCCTCGCCGAGCGCGCCGAGGAGATCCTCGGCCTGGTGGAGACGGCGGAGGCGGAGCTGTCCGCGCACTCCGACACGCCGATGGGACGGGTCGTCGTCACCGCGTTCCCCACCGCCGCCGTCGCGTTCGCGCCCGCGCTGGCGCGCAGCCTCGGCGAGCATCCCGAGCTGACCTTCGTGCTGCGGCAGACGCGCCCCGGCGACGGCATCCGGCAGGTGCAGAACGGCGAGGTCGACATCGCGCTCATCGACGACTGGACGGGCAAGGTCCCCGAGCAGGCGCCCGCCGCGCTGGAGTTCTTCCACCTGCGCCGCGACCCGCTGGTGCTGGTCGTCCCGGCCGCGCACCCGATGTCGGAGCCCGATCGGGCGGTCGACCTCCAGCAGCTGCGCGAGGAGCCGTGGATGGCCGCGCCGCCCGGCGAGCCGTCCCGGCAGGCCGTCGAACGCCTGCTCGATACCGTCGGGGGGGCGCGTCCCGTCCCGTGGGAGTTCGAGGGGCTGCACACGATCCTCAGCCTCGTCGCGCGGGGAATCGGGATCACCGCGGTGCCCGCGCTGGCGCTCGCCGCGGGCGACCGGGGAGTGGCCGTCCGGCCCATCCCGGACTGCGCGCTGGCCCGCGAGGTCTACGCCGTGACCAGGTCGGCGAGCGTGCGCAGGCCGTCGGTCGCGGTGACGCTGCGGGCGATCTACGCGGCGGCGCGGGACGTCCAGCCGGTGCCGCCGGAGAAGTGACCGCCGGAAATACCGCCGGACGACCCGCCGAAAGAAAAAGAGTTCCGCGCCGCAGGGGTTCGATTGTGGCCGTTTCCGGTCGTCAGCCGCACCGGACGGAGTGTGGAGCCGAACTAAGGGGGGAACAAGGGCGCGTGCCCGGATCGCCGAAAGCGGACGGACGCGCGCGGATCATCACGTACGGTGGGGCGAATCGTGAGCCAATCCGAGTCCATGCACACCGATCGGGGAGCGCAGCGCTCGATGGAGACACCGGCGACCACGCTCGAAGAGCCCTCCGGGGCGCGGTCCGGCGACGCGCCGGCGGACGCCCGGGACGGCGGCCCCCACGGCTTCGAACTGCCGCGGGTGACGGCGCTGCTGATGCACGCGCTCCCGCGCTTCGTGGAGGGCGTGATCGCGCCGGTCGCGGTGTTCTACGCGGCGCTCATGCTGCTCGGGCTGAACGGGGCGCTGATCGCCGCCGTCGCCTGGGTGTACGGCGGGATCTTCTACCGCTACCTGCGCGGCCACCCCGTGTCGGGGATGCTGGTGCTGGCCGCCGTCGGCGTGACCGTCCGGGCCGGGCTCGCGGCCGCGACGCACAGCGCCGTCGTCTACTTCCTGCAGCCGACGCTCGGCACGCTGATGGTCAGCCTGGCGTTCCTCGCGTCCGTCCCGCTCGGACGGCCGCTCGCCATGAAGCTGGCGAGGGACATGGCGCCCATCCCCGAGGCGTTCCTCAAGCACGCCCGGGTGCACCAGTTCTTCCTGCGCATCTCCTTGCTCTGGTCAATGGTGCTCTTCACCAACGTGGCCGTGAGCCTCTGGATGCTCTTCAACGAGTCGATCGGCATGTACCTGTGGATCCGGACCGGCATCGTCGCCGGGCTGGGCGCGCTCGGCGTCGCCATCTCCGTCTGGGGCTTCCGGCGGGTGGTGCGGCACGTCAACCGCGAGCCCTCGACCGCGTCCTGAGCGACTCCTTCCGAGCGCCCTCTTTGAGCGGCGCCTTCTGATCGTCGCGTGATGGCTGCCCGATCCCGACCCGCCCCTTCGCCCCGACCCCGCGCCGCCCCCGGCGCCCGTCCCGGCAAGGGCCGTCTGAGCAGTGATTTCCCGGTCTCCGGACCGAACCTCCGGCCCGTTCGCGGCGTCTCCACTCTCAGATAGATTCACCAGACGGGGTGAAAAAGTGGGATCTGGGGGAGTTTGTGGTGAATAAGGGGCGTTTGCGGCTGGCGCTGACCGGTGGTGTCGGCGCGATGGCGGTGCTCGCCGCGGGCTGCTCGATCGGCGGGAAGGGCTCGCTGGCCTCGGGCGACTCGCCCACCGCCGTGACGATCACCCCCGCCAACGGGACCGCGCAGGTCAAGCCGGACGGGACGATCGAGGTCAAGGCGTCCGGCGGCAAGCTGGAGAAGGTCACCGTGCAGGGCCAGGGCGCCGCCGCGACGGTCACCGGCCGGTTCGCGGACGGCCACAAGGTCTGGCGCTCCGACCGGACGATGACGCCGGGCGCGTCCTACACCGTCACGGCGCAGGCGAAGGACGACGGCAAGGTCCGCACCGAGACCAGCACGTTCACCACGCTCAAGCCGTCCGCGACGCTGTCCATCGCGGACGTCACCCCGAACCTCAAGGGGGAGAAGGTCGGGATCGGGATGCCGATCTTCGTCCGGTTCGACCGCCCGGTCACCGACAAGGCGGCCGTCGAGCGGACGCTGCGCGTCACGCCCGGCAAGCCCGTCGAGGGCGCCTGGCGCTGGATCGGCTCCGACCAGGTCGTCTACCGGACGAAGACCTACTGGCAGCCGCACCAGACCGTCCGGTTCCACGCGAGCCTCGCCGGGGTGAACGCGGGCGGCGGCGTCTACGGCGCGGCCGACGCGGACGCCACCCTGTCCATCGGCGCCGCGCAGGTCACGACCGGCGACATCGGCGGCCACCACATGACCGTGACCCGGGACGGCAAGAAGCTGCGCACCGTCCCGTTCAGCGCCGGGAACGGCGAGACGCGCGAGTTCACCACGACCAGCGGCGTCCACCTGCTGATGGAGAAGGGGAACCCGGTCACCATGACCTCCCCCGGCCGCCAGGAGGGCGACCCCGGCTACTACAAGACGGTCGTCAACTACGCGGTCCGGTTCTCCAACAGCGGCGAGTACGTGCACTCGGCGCCTTGGTCGGTCGGCTCGCAGGGCTCGGCGAACGTCAGCCACGGCTGCCTGAACGTCAGCCCGGAGAACGCCAAGTGGTTCTACGACATCGCGCAGCGCGGCGACGTCCTGAAGCTGACCGGCAGTACCCGCGAGGTCGAGTGGGACAACGGCTGGAGCGTGTTCCAGATGCCGTTCGACGAATGGCGGCAGGGCAGCGCGCTCAAGTGACGCGCGCCACCCGGCTGAACGCGGACGCCGCCTCCCGTTCCTGCCTGGGACGATCGCGGAGCGTGCGGCCAGACAACGCTTTGATCTCGGACGTCGGCCAAAACACGGGCTCTGGCGTGATCCACCGAATTAGTCGCTAATGTCTCCCTGATAGACGGCGGGGTTTCTGGAGGTCGTGGTGCAGCGGAGGGTTTCCGCAGGGGTTCTGGCGGGCGCGGGGATGGCGGGGGCCGTGCTGCTCCTCACGACGGCGTGCAGCGGCGGGGAGAAGGAGGGCGGCGTCACGGTCGGCGAGAAGGCCGACGCGAACGCCCCCCAGGTGACGATCGACCCGGGCAACGGCAACACCAAGGCGAAGCCGGAGGCGGGCGTCGTGGTGACGGCCGCGGGCGGCACACTCGAGCAGGTCACGGTCTTGCTCAAGGGCAAGCCGGTGACGGGCGAGATGGCCGCCGACAAGAAGACCTGGCGGTCGCGGACGCTGCGTCCCGGCGCCAGGTACCAGGTGACGGCCGTGGCGAAGAGCCCGCAGGGCAAGTCGGCCACGGTCAACGCGCAGTTCGCCACGCTCAAGGCGGCGAAGACGCTCGGCATCGCCGACATCACGCCGAGCAAGAACGAGAAGGTCGGCGTCGGCATGCCGATCCAGGTCACGTTCAACCGGGCGGTGGGCGACAAGAAGGCCGTGGAGCGGGCCCTGGAGGTCAAGTCCACCAAGCCCGCGACCGGCGCGTGGTACTGGGTGAACGACACCACGGTGATCTTCCGGACGAAGAACGGCGAGTACTGGCAGCCGAACCAGCGGGTCGAGTTCCGGGCGAGGCTCGCGGGCGTGAAGGCGGGCGCCGGGACCTACGGCGTGTCGGACGTCGGCCGCGCGTTCCGCGTCGGCGACTCCCACATCATCGACATCAGCACCAAGACCAAGCGGGCCGTGGTCAGGAAGAACGGCAAGAAGGTCCGGAGCTGGCCGATCAGCGCGGGCCGCGGCGGCCGCGTCGTCAACGGGATCGACACCTACCTCACCACCAGCGGCATCCACCTGACCATGGGCAAGGAGAATCCGGCGATCATGACGTCGGAGTGGATGGGCGTCGACCCGAAGGACAAGAAGAACGGCGGCTACCGCGAGGTCATCCCCTTCGCGGTGCGGATCTCCAACAGCGGCGAGTACATCCACTCGATGGCGGCCACCACGTGGGCGCAGGGGCGGCAGAACGTCAGCCACGGCTGCGTCAACTCCCCGCCCGGGGACGCCCAGTGGTTCTACAACTGGTCCTACCGCGGCGACGTCGTGAACATCACGGGCACCTCCCGCAAGCTCGAGCCGCTCAACGGCTGGGGCTACCGCCAGATGTCGTGGAGCCGCTGGGTCAAGGGAAGCGCCCTCGACCGGACCGTGACCACCGGCTGACGTTGACCGGCCCCCCGGCGGGAACAGGCCGGGGACGGACGCCGTCCGCCATGGGGGGAGCCGGTGAACGAGCCGACGCCGCGTGTCGTGGGGCGCCGCGTCCGGCGCGGGGCGCATCGCGCGCTGCGCCGCGCGGCGCTGTGGTCCCTGCGCCCGATCACATGGCGGCCGGTTCCGCCGCCTGTTGAGCGGCCGCGCGTCCGCGTCCTGCTGCAGAACGCCCACGGGACGGGCGGGACGGTCCGCACCGTCCTGAACCTGTGCGGTCACCTGGCCCGCGACCACGACGTCGAGATCGTCAGCGTGCTGCGGCGGAAGCGGGAGCCGTTCTTCCCCCTGCCGCTCGGCGTCGCGGTGACCTACGCCGACGACGCCTTCGCCCCGCGCGGGCGGGGTGCGCGGCTGCTCGCCCGGTTGCCGAGCCTGCTGGTCCCGGCAGGCGAGGCGTCGTTCCGGCAGATGAGCCTCTGGTCGGACGTGTGCCTGCTGCGGGCCGTGCGCCGCCCGTCCTGCGACGTGCTGATCGGGACGCGGCCGTCGCTGGTGCTGCTCGCCGCCGAGCTGGCGCCGCGCGGCGTCGCGACGGTCGGGCAGGACCACATGAGCCTGGACTCCTACGCGCCCGCCCTGCGCCGGCAGATCGTCCGCGCGTACCGGCGGCTGGACGCGGTGGCCGTCCTCACCGAGGCGGCCCGCGCCGGGTACGCGGCGGCGCTCGCCGGGTCCGGGACGCGGGTCGTGCGGATCCCGAACGCCGCCCCGCCGCTGCCGGGCCGCCCGTCCCGCCGCGAGGACGACGTCGTGCTGGCCGCCGGGCGGCTCATCGCCACGAAGGGCTTCGACACGCTGGTCCGCGCGTTCGCGCCGGTCGCCGCCGACCATCCCGGCTGGACGCTGCGCGTGTTCGGCAACGGCCCGAACCGCGCCGCGCTCCGCGCGCTGGTCGCCGAGCTCGGGCTCGGCGGCCAGGTCGAGCTGCGCCCGGCGACCCGCGACCTGCACGCCGAGATGGCGCGCGCCTCTGTCTACGCGCTGTCGTCGCGCCGCGAGGGCATGCCGATGGTGATCATCGAGGCGATGGGGATGGGGCTGCCGGTCGTGTCGTTCGACTGCCCGCACGGCCCCGCCGAGCTGATCGCGCACGGCCGCGACGGGCTGCTCGTCCCGCCCGGGGACGAGGCCGCGCTCTCCGCCGCGCTCCGCGCCCTGGTCGAGGACCGGGAACTGCGCGACCGGCTGGGCGAGGCGGCGGTCCGGTCGGCGCGGGCCCACGACCTGGAGCGCATCGGACCGCGCTGGACGCGCCTGATCGCCGGGCTCCGCGCGCCGGAGGCCGCCTCCGGCCGATCCGTCAGACGCGCAGGACGAGACCGCGGACGAACGCCGCCTGGCCCGCGTGCTGCAGGTCGTCGGATATCACGCTGACCAGCCGCACGCCCAGCGTGACCGGCGGGTTCCACGCGCGGTCGACGACGCGGGGCAGGTCGTCGTCGGTGAGGGAGCCGACGTAGGCGACGGTCCGGGCGTGCACGGCGTCGTGGTAGCCGGTCAGCAGCTCCGCCGACTCGACCTGGACGGCCTCGACCTGGTCGGGGGAGTGCCCGTACCCGGTCTCGGACGGGTCGAGCGGCAGGTCGAACCGGTCGGCCCAGCCATCCTCCGTCCACGCCTGGGCGGTTCCGGCGACGCCGGCGATGTGGTCGTCCTGGACGCGGGTGAGGTGCCAGACGAGCCAGGCGATCGAGTTGGCGGACGCGTCGGCCCGGTACGCGAGCTGCGGCGGGGTGAGCCCCTCGACCGCCTCGTGGACGATCCCGCGGATCCGGTCGAAGGCGTCGATGAGCAGGTGCGCGCTGGTCATTGACCCGACGCTACCCGCCGCCGCCGACGATTTCAGGGGCCGTCCCCGGCGATTCCGCCCGCGCGTCCGCCGCCCGCGCGGGCAGCCGGACGGTGACGTCCAGGCCGCCGCCGGGGCGCGGCACGGCGGTCACCGTCCCGCCGTGCGCGGTCGCCGTCGCCCGGACGATCGACAGCCCGAGCCCCGCGCCCCGGTCCGAGCGGACCCGGTCGTTGCCGAGCCGCCGGAACGGCTCGAAGATCGTCTCGACGTCGTAGCGGGGCACGACCGGGCCGGTGTTGGCGACCGCGACTTCCGCCTGCCCCTCCCGGACGCGGGTGGCGACGGACAGCTCGCCGCCGTCCCGGTTGTGCCGGATCGCGTTCTCCACCAGGTTCTGCACCAGCCGCTCGACGAGCACGGGATCCCCGGACGTCGGCGCCGCGCCGAGATCGCGCCGCACCGTCAGCCCGCGCGCCTCCGCCTCCCGGGACGCCTGGTCGAGGACGTGCCCCGCGACGTCCGCGAGGTCGAGCGGACCGGCGTCCACGACCACGTTCTCGGTGCCCGCGAGGGTGAGCAGCCCGTCGATGAGCCGCTCGTGCCGCCCGTTGACGACCAGCAGCGACTCGCCGAGCCGCTTGACGTCGTCGGTGGCGTCCGCGCGGCGGACGGCGACGTCGACGAGCGTCCGGTTGATGGCGAGCGGCGTGCGCAGCTCGTGCGAGGCGTTCGCGACGAACCGGCGCTGCCCGTCGAACGCCCGCGCGAGCCGCCCGAGCATGGTGTCGAACGTGTCGGCCAGCTCCTTGACGTCGTCGCGCGGCCCCTCGTAGGCGATCCGCTCGGTGAGGTCGTGGCTGCGCGCCACCCGCCGCGCCGTCTCGGTGATCTTGTGGACGGGACGCAGCGCCCGGTCCGCGAGCAGCCAGCCGAACCCGAGCCCCGCCGCGCCGACCAGCCCGAGCGCGATGGAGCCCTGCGTCAGCAGCGCCGACAGCGTCTTCTTCTGATAATCCTCGCGTCCCTTCACGAGCACGCCCTCGACCTGTTTGGACACGATCGTCGGCGGCTGCGCGGACGGGCCGTCCGGAAGCGGCGCGCCCCTTCCGTTCCCGGCCTCGCCCGGGGCCCCCTGGACCGCCTGGAACACCTTGTTGACACCGGCGCTGCCGCCCTGCCGCTGGAGGGTCGTCTGCACCAGCACGTACGTCAGTCCCAGCAGGACGACCCCCGCGAACAGGAACAGGCCCGCGTAGAGGAGGGTGAGCCGCATCCGGATCGTCAGGCGGAGCCGTCCGGTCAGCCGCCCGGTCGCGGCGTGCGCCGTCATGGGGTTGGTCATGGGATCCGGTACCCCGCTCCCGGGACGGTCTCGATCACCGATGGGTCGCCGAGTTTGCGGCGCAGCTTCATCAGCGTCACCCGGACGGTGTTGGTGAACGGGTCGGCGTGCTCGTCCCACACCTTCTCCAGCAGCCGCTCCGCCGACACGATCGCGCCGTCCGCGCGCATCAGCTCGGCGAGCAGCCCGAACTCCTTGCGCGCGAGCCGCACGTACCGGCCGTCCCGGTACACCTCCCGGCGGGACGGGTCGAGCCGGATCCCGCCGCGCTCCAGCGTCGGCGGCGCGGCCGGGCGGGCGCGGCGGCCGAGCGCCTGGATCCGCGCGACCAGCTCCTCGAACGCGAACGGCTTGGTCAGGTAGTCGTCCGCGCCGAGCCGCAGCCCGTCGACCCGGGCCGGGACGGTCACCGCCGCCGTCAGCATCAGCACCCGGACCAGCGCGTCCGACTCGGCCACCGCGCGGCACACGTCGTCGCCGTGCACGACGGGCAGGTCCCGGTCGAGGACGAGCACGTCGTAGTCGTTGACGCCGAGCCGCTCCAGCGCCGCGTCCCCGTCGTAGACCACGTCCACGGCGAGGGCCTCGGCCCGCAGCCCCTCGGCGATGGAGTCGGCGAGCATCCGCTCGTCCTCCGCGATCAGCACCCGCACATTCGCCGTCCTTCGCACTGCCCGTCCCCGGTCACGCCCGCGGCGCGGCCTGACGACCCAGCTTCGGGCAGAAGGCGTAACGCGGGCGTAACGCGATCCGGTTACGCCCGGGTTACCGGCGCGCCGCTGGACTTGCGGTCCCGCCGGGCGGCCCGCCCGGCGGGCACGCGGACACGACAGGGAGACCGACGATGCGACGACAGACGCTCGCGGCGCTCGCCCTCGTCCCGGCGCTGGCCCTCGGGGCGGCCGGGTGCGGGAGCGGCGACGGCGGCGGGTCCGGCGGCACCGCGAAGCCGGCGGCCGACGACGGGAAGAAGATGCGCGAGTTCGCCGCGTGCATGCGCGAGAACGGCGTGGACATGCCCGACCCGAAGGACGGCAAGGTCGAGATCCGCGTGTCCGGCAAACCGGACCAGGCGGGGCAGAACGGCAAGATCGAGGTCGCGCAGCGCAAGTGCCGCCACCTGATGCCGAACGGCGGCAAGCCGCAGAAGCCGAAGCCCGAGGTCCTCGCCAAGATGCGCGACTACGCCAAGTGCATGCGCGACCACGGCGTCGCGAAGTTCCCCGACCCGCAGCCGGACGGCGGCATGATGCTCAAGGCCGGGCCCGGAACCGGGATCGACCCGGACAGCCGGCAGTTCAAGGACGCCCAGCGGGCGTGCGCGAAACTCGCGCCCGACGGCAAGGGCCCGATGATGTCCGGCAAGGGGCGGGACTAGTGTCGCGGCGTCGTACCGCCGTCCTCGGCGCGGCGGGCATGGCGGTGCTCGGCGGCGCGGGCCTCGCGGCCGCCGGGCTGGGCGGCGGCGACGGTCCGGCCGCCGCGCGCGGCGCGCTGCCCCCGGCGACCGCCCCGGTCGAGCGGACGACCCTCGTCGAGACCCAGGAGGTCGACGGCACGCTCGGCTACGGCGACACCCGCACCGTCGCGGGCGCCGGGAGGGGGACCGTCACGTGGCTGCCGTCCGCCGGGTCCGTCGTCGCGCGGGGAGGCCCGGTGTACCGGGCCGACGACCGTCCCGTCCCGCTGCTGTACGGCTCGCTGCCCCTCTACCGGACGCTCGCCCCCGGGACGGAGGGCGACGACGTCGAGCAGTTCGAGCGGAACCTGCGCGCCCTCGGCTACACCGGCTTCACCGTCGACGAGACCTACGGCTCCGCCACCGCCGCGGCCGTGAAGCGCTGGCAGGACGACCTCGGCGTGCCCGAGACCGGGACGGTGCGCCCCGGCTCGGCGGTCGTCGCGTCCGGCCGGATCCGGGTCGCCGAGCGCCGGGCGCACGTCGGCGACCGGGTCGGCGGCGCCGTGCTCACCTACACCGGCACCACCCGCGTCGTCAGCGTGGACCTGGACGTCGAGTACCAGCGGCTCGCGAAGAAGGGCGCCCGGGTGGAGGTCGAGTTGCCGTCCGGCGACACCACCAAGGGCACGATCGCCTCGGTGGGGAAGGTCGCGAAGCAGGGGCAGGGCGACAACCCGACGACCGTCGAGGTGACGGTCGCGGTCGGCGCGCGGAAGGGGCTCGGCTCCTACGACAAGGCGCCGGTCACGGTGCGGCTCACCGCGAACCGGCACGACGGCGTCCTCGCGGTGCCGGTCGAGGCGCTGCTCGCGCGGGGCGACGGCGGCTACGAGGTGCAGGTCGTCCAAGGCGGGCGCGTGCGGACGGTGCCCGTCGAGACCGGCGTCTACGCCGGCGGCCGGGTCGAGGTCTCGGGGGCCGGCCTGGCCGAGGGCATGAAGGTCGGGGTCCCCTCATGACCGGGGTGGTGGAACTGCGGGACGTCACCAAGACCTATCCGGGCGGGGTCACCGCGCTGGACGGGGTGTCGCTGACCGTACGGGCGCGGGAGCTGGTCGCGATCGTCGGGCCGTCCGGATCGGGGAAGTCGACGATGCTGCACCTGCTCGGCACCCTGGACCGGCCGAGCGCGGGCGCGGTGCTCGTGGAGGGCGTCGAGGTGTCCCGGCTGGCGGACCGGCGGCTGTCGGCGCTGCGCGCCCGCCGGATCGGGTTCGTGTTCCAGCAGTTCCACCTCGCCGCCGGGGTGGTCGCGCTGGACAACGTCGCGGACGGCCTGCTGTACGCGGGCGTCCCGCAGGCCGAGCGCCGCCGCCGCGCCCGCGCCGCGCTGGAGCGGGTCGGGCTCGGGCACCGGCTCGGGCACCGCCCGCACCAGCTGTCCGGCGGGGAGCGGCAGCGGGTCGCGATCGCCCGCGCGGTGGTGGGGGAGCCCGCGCTGCTGCTCGCGGACGAGCCGACCGGGGCGCTGGACTCGGCGTCCGGCGCGGGCGTCCTCGACCTGCTGCGCGAGCTGTCCGGCGGCGGGACGACCGTCGTCCTCATCACCCACGACCGCGACATCGCCGCCATGCTGCCCCGCCAGGTCCGCATGCGCGACGGCCGCATCGTCCACGACGACGCCTACTTGGAGACGACCCGATGACCGGAGCGAAGCGGGGATCATCGGATCCCGTGACATCGGATCCCGTGCGGGGGGCTGGGAGGCGTCCACCGGAAGGGCAGGGCCCGATGGAGTCGCCTGCCCGGCTCGGGCCGGGGGACGTGCTGCGGGTCGGGGCGGCGGGGCTGCGGTCGCGCCCGCTGCGGGTGTTCCTGTCCGCGCTGGGCATCGCGATCGGGATCGCCGCGATGATCGGCGTGGTGGGCATCTCGACGTCCAGCCGGGCGCAGCTCCAGGCGACCCTGGACCGGCTCGGCACGAACCTCCTCACGGTCGGTCCCGGCAAGGACCTGTTCGGGGACGCGTCCAAGCTGCCCGAGGAGTCGGTCGGCATGGTGCGGCGGATGCCGGACGTCGAGTCCGCGTCCGCGACGGCGGCGCTGCGGGACGCCCGCGTCTACCGCAACGACCGCATCCCCGAGGGGGAGAGCGGCGGGATCGCCGTCCTCGCCGCCCGGCTCGACCTGCCGCGCACCGTCGGCCTCACCATGGCGTCGGGGAGCTGGCTGAACGCGGGCACCGCCCGGTACCCGGCGGTCGTGCTCGGGGCGGCGAGCGCGGACCGGCTCGGCGTCGGCGCGCCCGGCGTCCAGATCTGGCTCGGCTCGCAGTGGTTCAAGGTCGTCGGCGTCCTCGAACCGAACCGGCTCGCGCCCGAGCTCGACGCCGCCGCCCTCGTCGGCTGGGAGGCCGCCACCGCCAAGCTCGGCTTCGACGGGCATCCGACCACCGTCTACACGCGCGCCCGCAAGGACGCCGTGCCGAAGGTGCGGGACCTGCTCGCCGCCACCGCCAACCCGCAGGCGCCGAACGAGGTCGAGGTGAGCCGCCCCTCGGACGCCCTCGCCGCCGAGAACGCCACCGACCGCGCGTTCACCGGCCTCCTCCTCGGACTCGGCGGGGTCGCGCTGCTGGTCGGCGGCGTCGGCGTCGCGAACACGATGGTGATCTCGGTGCTGGAGCGCCGCGCGGAGATCGGGCTGCGCCGCTCGCTCGGCGCGACGCGTGGGCAGATCAGGCTCCAGTTCCTCACCGAGTCGCAGCTCCTCGCCGCGCTCGGCGGGGCGGGCGGCGTCGCCCTCGGCATCGTGGTCACCGCCGTGTTCGCGGTGACGCAGGGCTGGCCGACGGTCGTCCCGGTCTGGGCCATGGCGGGCGGCATCCTCGCGACGCTGCTGATCGGCGGCATCGCGGGCCTCTACCCGGCCCTGCGCGCCGCCCGCCTCCCCCCGACCGAGGCGCTGGCCGCGCCCTAGCGCCCCCTCACGGCCGGCCGGGGGACGGGCGTCGGCGAGGGCTCCGCCCCCGGCCCCGGCCGGACTCGCGCCCGCCGGGCATGCGAACATATGTTCGTGTCCGCCTCCATTCTGCACGCCGACCTCGACGCGTTCTACGCGGCCGTCGAGCAGCGCGACGACCCCGCGTTGCGGGGGAGGCCCGTGATCGTGGGTGGCGGGGTGGTGCTCGCGGCGAGCTACGAGGCCAAGGCGCACGGGGTGCGGACGGCGATGAGCGGCGGGCAGGCGCGCCGGCTGTGCCCGCGGGCGGTCGTCGTCCGGCCGCGGATGGACGCGTACGCGGCGGCGAGCAAGGCGGTGTTCGCCGTCTTCCGCGCGACGACGCCGCTGGTGGAGGGACTGTCGATCGACGAGGCGTTCCTCGACGTGGACGGCCTGCGCCGGCCGCCCGCCGCGATCGCCGCGCGGCTGCGCCGGGAGGTCGCCGAGGAGGTCGGGCTGCCGATCACGGTCGGCGTCGCGCGCACCAAGTTCCTCGCCAAGGTCGCGAGCGGCGTCGCGAAGCCCGACGGCCTCCTCGTCGTGCCGCCGGACGCCGAGCTCGACTTCCTGCGCCCGCTGCCCGTCCGGCGGCTGTGGGGCGTCGGCGAGGCCACCGCCGCCAAGCTCGCCCGCTACGGCGTCGCGACCGTCGGCGACGTCGCCGACATGCCGGAGGCGGCGCTCGCGGCGCTGCTCGGCCCGGGCGCCGGGCGGCACCTGCACGCGCTGGCCCGCAACCGCGACCCGCGCCCGGTGCGCACCGGCGTCCGGCGCCGCTCGATGGGCGCGCAGCGGGCGCTCGGCCGCCGCCGCCGGTCACCGGAGGAGCTGGACGCCATGCTCGTCGGCCTCGCCGACCGGCTCGGCGGGCGGCTGCGGAAGGCCCGCCGCGTCTGCCGGACGGTCACCCTCCGCCTCCGCTTCGACGACTTCGCCCGCGCCACCCGCTCGCTCACCCTCGCCCAGGCCACCGCGGACACCCCGCTCCTCCTGCACGCGGCGCGCGGGCTGCTCGCCGCCGCCGCGCCGCTGATCGAGGAGCGCGGCCTCACCCTGATCGGGCTGTCGCTCGGCAACCTGCACGACGCGCGGGCCGTCCAGCTGGCGCTCCCGTTCGACCGGGCCATGGCCGTGGACGACGCGGTCGACGGCGTCCGCGGCCGGTTCGGCCAGGCCGCGATCACCCGCGCCGTCCTGCTCGGCCGCGACCCGGGCGTGCAGGTCCCGCTGCTGCCCGACTGATCCCGCGACCGACCCGCGCTACTCGGACGGGTCGATGATGCCGAGCCCGTCGGCGCCGACCTGGACGGCGGACTCGTCCAGCGCCGCCTCGGAGATCGGCTGGACGTTCCCGTCCAGGTCGAGCGCGGGGCTCGCCTCCTTGTACCAGGACTCGATCACCGCGTTGCCCCAGAAGTCGCGGCGGCGGTCGTCGTGCACGTTCCAGCGGAACGTCTCGTGGTCGGGGTCGCCGGTGTAGTAGTCGGAGGTGTAGATCTCCACCCGGTGCCCGTCGGGGTCGCGCAGGTAGACGTAGAAGGCGTTGGACACGCCGTGCCGTCCCGGCCCGCGCTCGATGTGGTGCTCCTTGCGCAGCGAGCCGAGGATGTCGGCCATGTGCAGCACCTGGTGCGACTCGTGCGTCGCCATCCCGATGTGGTGCAGGCGGGGGCCCGCGCCGCCGGTGAACGCGACGTCGTGGACGGTCTGCTTCCGGAACATCCACGCCGCGTACAGCTCGTGCTCGTCGCCCTCGATGGTCTCCGAGCAGCCGAACCCGAGCGACTTGTAGTGCTCGTAGGCGGCGGGTATGTCGGGGGTGCAGATGTTGAAGTGGTCGAGCCGCGCGATCTGGGCGCCCCGGTGCAGGTCGTAGCGCTGGATGAGGCGCTCGCCCCGGGCGATGTCGTGGAAGAACTCGACCGTGAACCCCAGCGGGTCGACCACCCGGACCGCGTCGCCGACCCCGTGGGTGCCCGTCCCGGCGGGGAGGCGCCGGACGGGGCGGCCGAGGTCCTTGAAGAACCGCTCCGCCTTGTCGACGTCGTCGGGGGTGCGGACCCGGTAGGCGAGGTGGTCCAGGGCCGCGACGGGTCCGGCGCGCAGCACCACCGAATGGTGGGTCAGCTCGTCGGTGCCGCGCAGGTGGAGGGCGCCGGCGTCCTCGTGCTGGACGTGCATCCCCAGCATGTCGACCCAGAACCAGCGCGCCGCCGCGAGATCGGTGACGGCGAGCTGGACGTAGGCGGAGCGGACGACGTCGGGGGCTGTGCTCATGGCTGCTCCTGGGCGCCGAAGCGCGGCGTGTGCACCTCGCCCAGCATGACGTGGACGATCTTGGACTCGGAGAAGAAGTCGATGCTGTGCGCGCCGCCCTCCCGGCCGAGCCCCGAGTCCTTCACGCCGCCGAACGGAGTGCGCAGGTCGCGAACGTTGTGGGAGTTGATCCAGACCATACCCGAGGCCACGTCGTGCGCGATCCGGTGGCCGCGCCGCAGGTCGTCCGTCCAGACGTAGGCGGCGAGGCCGTAGCGGGTGGCGTTGGCGAGCTCGACCGCCTCGGCCTCGTCGTCGAACGGGGCGACCGCGACGACCGGGCCGAAGATCTCCTCCTGGAAGATCCGGGCGTCCCGGGGGACGTCGGTGAACACGGCCGGCTGCAGGTAGTTGCCCTCCGGCAGGTGCGCCGGACGGACGCCGCCCGCGACGAGCTTCGCCTCCCGCTGCCCGATCTCCACGTACTCAAGGACGCGCGCGTAGTGCTCCGGGTGCACGAGCGCGCCGACCTCGGTCGCCGGGTCGGACGGCGGGCCGACCCTGACCTTCTCGGCGCGGGCCGCGAGCCGCCGGGTGAACTCCTCGTAGATCGGCCGCTCCACCAGCACGCGGGAGCCCGCCGTGCACCGCTCCCCGTTCAGCGAGAACACGCCGAACACGACGGAGTCGAGGGCCGCGTCGAGGTCGGCGTCGGCGAACACGACGACGGGCGACTTGCCGCCGAGCTCCATCGACAGGGCCTTCAGGCCGTCCGCGGAGCAGCGCATGATGTGCCGGCCGGTCTCGGTGGAGCCGGTGAACGACAGCAGCGGGACGTCCGGGTGGTCGACCAGCGCCTGGCCCGCGACCTCGCCGATGCCGTGGACGATGTTGACCACCCCGGCGGGGACGCCCGCCTCGGCGAAGATCTCCGGCCACAGGCCCGCCGACAGCGGCGTCCACTCGGCGGGCTTCAGCACGAGCGTGCAGCCGGACGCGATCGCCGGGGCGAGCTTCCAGCTCTCCAGCATGAACGGGGTGTTCCACGGGGTGATCAGCCCGGCGACGCCCGCGGGCGTCCGCACCACGTAGTTGAGCTGCTGGGCGCCGACCCGGTAGGACTCCTCGCCCAGCGCGACGATCACGTCGGCGAAGTAGCGGAAGTTCTCGGCGGCGCGGCGGGCCTGGCCGCGCGCCTGGGTGATCGGCAGCCCGGAGTCGAACGACTCGAACTCCGCGAGCCGGTCCTCGCGGGCCTCCACGGCGTCCGCGATGCGGGTCAGGATCGTGGCGCGCTCCCGGTTGCCGAGCGCCGCCCAGCCGGGGAACGCCTCGCGCGCGGCGGCGACGGCCCGGTCGATGTCGGCGGGCCCGCCCGCGGCGGCGGTGGCGTAGGGGGTGTTGGAGACGGGGTCGGCGACGTCGAAGACCGCGCCGTCGGCACTGTCGGCGAACTCGCCGCCGATCCAGTGCCGGATGCGGTCCGGCAGGCCGTCGGGCCGGGTGGGGGAGGAGGGGAGGGACATCGTGCTCTCTTCCGGTCGTTGTGGGAGGGCGCCTGCGCGGGTCAGAGCCCGGCGGTGAGGTCGCCGCCCTGGTCGAGCAGGTCGCGGATGCGCGCGACGGCCGCGTCGGACGGCGTCGCGAGCGGCGGCCGGACGTACCCGGACGGGATCCGGCCCTGCCGCTCCAGCACCCACTTGGCGGGCGCGGGGTTGGTCTCGACGAACAGCAGGTCCACCAGCGGGTGGAGGCGGTAGTGCAGGTCGCGGGCGCCGGCCTGGTCGCCGGACGTCCACAGCTCGTACATCCGGGCGACCGCGGCGGGAGCGAGGTTGGCGACGGCGCTGACGAACCCGGCGCCGCCGAGCGCGAGCAGCGGCAGGCACAGCAGCTCGATCCCCGACCAGACGAGCAGCTCGGGACCGCAGGCGTGCAGCACGCGGGAGAAGTGCTCGAAGTCCTTGGTGGTCTCCTTGATCCCGACCACGTTGTCGAAGTCGGCGAACAGCCGCCGGACCGTCTCGGGCGCGATGTCGACGGCCGTCCTGGACGGCACGTTGTAGATCACCAGCGGCAGGTCGGGGAACTCGCGCGCGACGGCCGCGTACCAGGCGTAGAGGGCGTCCTGGGTGGGCCGCGCGTAGTACGGGGTGATGATCAGCGCGGCGTCGGCGCCCGCGTCCCGGGCGGCGGCGGTGATCTCCAGGGTCTCGTCCAGCTTGGCGGACCCGGTGCCGGGCAGGAACGGGACGCGGTCGGCGACCTCGTCGGCCGCCGTCCGGATCGCGGTGATGCGCTCGGCCGCGGTCTGCGCGCTCGGCTCGCCCGTCGAGCCGCCGAGCGAGATCCCGTGCGAGCCGGATTCGAGCTGCCAGCGGATCAGCCCGCGCAGCGCGTCGTGGTCGACGGCGCCCTCGGCCGTGAACGGGGTGACGACGGGCGCGATGGAGCCGCGGATCGTGGCCGGGTCGGTGCGGAACTTCAACGTCTTCTCCTCGGTGGTCGTTGTCGCGCGCGGCGGGGCGCGCTCACAGGTCGTGGTCGCGGCGCCAGGTCTCGTAGGCCGCGCGCCAGCGCGGCCCGAGCGGGTAGAGGCCCTCGATGGGCTCCCCGGCCGCGACGCGCTCGGTGATGAAGCGCTCCTGCGCCTCCTGCTCGGCCGAGTCCCGGACGAGTTCGGCGGCGAGGCCCGGGGGGATGACGACGACCCCGTCGGCGTCGCCGACGAGGACGTCCCCGGGCTGGACGAGGGCGCCGCCGCAGGAGATCGGCAGCCCGGTGTCCCACGGGACGTGCCGGCGTCCGAGCACGGCGGGGTGCGCGCCCCCGTGGAAGACCGGCAGGCTCATGCCCGCCACGGTCGCGCTGTCGCGGAGCCCGCCGTCGGTGACGACCCCGGCCGCGCCGCGCTGCTGGGCGCGCAGCGCGAGGATGTCGCCGATCGTCCCGGCGCTCGTGTCCCGGCGCGCGTCCATGACGAGTACCTGCCCGGGACGCAGCTCCTCCACGGCCCGCTTCTGCGCGTTCATGCCGCCGCCGTACCGCTCGAACAGGTCCTCGCGGAGCGGCAGGTAGCGGAGCGTGTGCGCGGTGCCGACCATCTTCACGCCGGCGCCGCCCGCCGGGTGGACGCCGTCGACGCTCATGTGCTGGAGGCCGCGCTTGCGCATCTGGGAGCTGAGCGTCGCGGTGGACAGCTCGCGCAGCGCCGCCGCGAGGTCCTCGTCCAGCGCGGGCGCCGCCCGGTAGGCCGAGCCCCAGGCGTCGGCGCGGTCCGCCTCGGTGACCTTCGGCATCGCGCCCCAGCCGGGCAGCGCCTCGGTCTCGACGACGGTGTTGGAGAGCCGTCCGGTGGACGCGTCCCCGGCGGTGACCTCGACCTCGACGGTGTCGCCGGGGGAGACCACGGACGCGCCCGCGGGCGTGCCGGTGAGGATCACGTCCCCGGCTTCCAGGGTCACGAGCCGGGACAGGTCGGCGACGAGCGTGGCGAACGGGAACAGCAATGTGTCGGTCGTGTCGTCCTGGACCGGCTCCCCGTTCACCCACGTGCGGACCCGCAGCCCGTGCGGGTCGACGGCGCGGGCGTCGAGCAGCCGCGGGCCGATCGGGGTGAAGCCGTCCGCGCCCTTGGAGCGCAGGTTCGAGCCCCGGTCGACGTACTTCATGTCGTGCACGCCCGCGTCGTTGGCGGCGGTGACCCAGCCGACGTGCTCCCACGCCTCGTCGGGCGTGACGCGGTGCGCCCGCCGCCCGATGACCAGGGCGATCTCGCCCTCGAAGGTCATCAGCTCGCAGCCGGCCGGGCGGCCGAGCGGGTCGCCGGTCCCGGCGAGGGACGACGGCGGCTTGACGAAGTACGAGGGCTCGGGCGGCGTCCGCCCGCGCTCCTTCGCCCGCGAGGGGAAGTTGAGATGGACGGCGATGATCTTCGAGGGCCGGTCGCCCAGGGGGTGCGGCACTGCGGGCTCTCCTGCTGACGGGTCGGGACGGGAACCCCCGCGCCGAGGGTCGCTGCAAATCGTATATGAAGTCATGCACGATGACGAGAGTGCATCCAATGTGACTTCGACCGTTCCAACTCAGCGGGGCCCGCAACGGCCGGACACGATGTGCCTGTGCAGTATCATCGCAAATCGTATGCGAAATCCTCTAGGAGGTGCCTGACGGATGCGCGACCTCGCCGTTCGGACGTTCACGCCCACCCGTCCCGTCGACGCGCCGCCCGTGCTCCTCGTGCACGGCTTCGGCTCGGACGGGAAGGCCGACTGGGTCGACACCGGCGTCGCCGAGGCGCTCGCCTCGGCGGGGCGGACCGTCGTCGTCCCGGATCTGCCCGGCCACGGGGAGAGCCCCGCGCCCGCCACCGCCGCGGAGGTCACCGCGCCCGCGATCGCGGCCGCCCTGGTGACCGCCCTCGACGCCGCCGGGATCACCGCCTTCGACGCCGCCGGGTACTCCCTCGGCGCGAGGATCATATGGGAGCTGCCGTCCGCCGCCCCCGACCGGGTGGCGCGGACGGTCCTCGGCGGGCTGGCCCCCGGCGAGCCGTTCACGGCCGTCGACGTCGACGCCCTGCACCGCGCCGTCCAGGACGGGACGGAGTGCGCGGACCCCTTCACCGGCATGATCGCCGGGATGGTCAAGTCGCACGGCGACCGCGCGCCCGGCCTCGCGCTGTGCGTGGAGGGACTGCGCGCGACCCCGTTCGCGGGCGGCGCTTGGAACGCTAAAGCCCTTCCCGTCTTCGTCGTCGGCGAGAATGATGAGCTGACACGAGGGATCGGGGGCCTCGCCGAGGAGATCGGAGCGAAACTGGTCACGGTGCCCGGCGACCACTTCGAGGTGCTGGGCGGAGGGCGATTCCGCGACGTCGTCGTGGAATCGCTGACGCGGTGACCACCACCCCGACCACGAACCGGGGGCGCGGGCCGAGGATGAGGAGAACCGGGTGAGTGCCGCGAAGAAGCAGGACCAGACCAAAGAGAGCAAGGCCGAGTTCTGCTACGAACTGCTGCGGTCGCGCATCCTGGACGGCACGTACGTCCCCGGGTACCGGCTGGTCATCAACCAGCTCGCCCAGGAGACGGGGGTCAGCACGATCCCGCTGCGCGAGGCGCTGCGCCGCCTCCAGTCCGACGGCCTCGTCGAGGTCGTGCGGAACGTCGGCGCCCGCGTCGCGGTCTTCGACGCGGAGCAGGTGGAGCACACGCTGCAGATCCTGGCCCGCCTCGAGGGCTACGCCACCGCGATCTCCGCGCCGCAGATGTCGGCCGCGCACGTCGCCGGCTCCCGCAAGATCAACGACCGGATGGTCGAGGCGCTCCAGGCGTTCGACCCCACGGCGTTCACCGCGCTGAACCGCGAGTTCCACTTCTCGATCTACGAGCACTGCCCCGACTCGCACCTCCAGGCGCTCCTGGAGGCCGAGTGGACGCGCCTGGACCACATGCGCCGGTCCACGTTCAGCTACGTCCCCGGCCGCGCCCGCCGCTCGGTGGTGGAGCACGAGCAGATCCTCAAGCTGATCTCCGAGAACGCCGACGCCGGTGAGATCGAGCGCGTCGCCTGCGCCCACAAGAACGCCACGGCGGACGCCCTCCACACGGCCTCCCACCCGGTCGTCCCCCAGCAGTAGCTCCGCAGAGAAGCCGAAGAGACGACGAACGCGCCGTTCCCGCCGGGCGATGGGTGGGGAACGGCGCGTTCGGGTTTTTCGCGGGGCTAGACGAGCAACTGCCCGCCGTCCACCTGGATCACCGTGCCGGTGATGTGGCCCGCCTGGTCGGACGCCAGGAACAGCACCAGCGGGACGATGTCGTCCGTCGTCGCGATCTTGGCCAGCGGGATGCGGGACTCCCAGGCCGCGCGCGCCTCGGGGTTCTCCATCAGGCCCGCCGTCATCGGCGTGTGGACGGGCCCCGGCGCGACGCCGTTGACCCGGATGCCGTGCCCGGCGAGCTCCAGCGCGGCGGTGCGGGTGAGGGCGTCCACGGCCGCCTTCGTCGCCTCGTAGTGGCCGAGCCCGGCCGTGGGCTGGCGGGCGCCGATCGAGCTGATGTTGACGATGCGTCCCTTGGTGTCGCGTTCCAACATCTGGCTCGCGACCGCCTGGGTGACCGTGAACGTCCCGCGCAGGTTCACGGCGACGACCGTGTCGAACACCTCGAGCGGCAGGGCCGTCAGCGGCCCGCCGCCCGCGACCACGCCCGCGTTGTTGACCAGCACCTCGATCGGGCCGAGCGCCTCGGCGACGTGCGCCACCCCGGCGGCGACCGAGGCGGCGTCCGTGATGTCCATGGCGACGGCGTGGGCGTTCAGCTCCTTGGCCGCCCCCGCCGCCGCGTCGGCGTCCTTGTCGGCGATCGCCACGCGGTCGCCCGCCGCCGCGAACCCCGCGGCGACGGCGCGCCCGATGCCGCTGGCGGCCCCGGTGACGAGGACGACCCGTCCCTCGGTCATCGTGCCTCCGCGATGATGATGCGCGGGCTGCCGGGCAGCGCGCGGGTCTCGACCGGCTCCCAGCCCGCGGCGGACAGCCAGCCGCGGACCTCGGCCTCGGGGTAGACGACGGTGCCGTCGATGACGAGGTACTCACCGGCGTGCAGGGCGTCGATCACGCGCTGCTCGGGGTCGTCGTCGAGGAAGAAGTCGAGCAGGACGAGCGTGGCGCCGGGCGCCGCCGCCTGCCGGGCCCGCTCGATCATGGCCTTGTTCTGCTCGGCGTCGAACCGGTGGACGACGTGCTCCAGCAGGACGAGGTCGAACCCGTCCGGCAGCTCGCCGGTCAGCGGGTCGGACTGGACGACGTCGGCGCGGTCGCCCACCCCGGCCTCGTCGAGCGCGGTGCGGGCGAACTGGACGAAGTCGCCGGGGCCGAGGAACGTCCCCTGCGCCTTCTCGGCCGAGCGCAGCGCCTCGATGAGGAAGGAGCCGGACAGTCCGCCGAAGTCGAGGATGCGGGAGAAGGGAGTGAAGTCGAACGTCTCCGCGAGCATCTTCGCGTGCAGCGCGTTGTAGGTCATCACGCCGGTCATGAACGTCTGCATCCGCTCGCCGCCGAGGTCGAGCTGCTGCGGCTCGGCGCTCCGGGTCGTCGCGGCGAACTCCGTCCAGTGCGGGTAGCTGATCGCGTCGAGGAACGCCAGGAACGGACGCAGGTCGACGTCGCCGCCGGTTCCGGCCAGATAGGCGGCGGTCGCCGGGGAGTTGGCGTAACGGCCGTCCGCGCGGGTGAGCAGGCCGAGGCCCGCCATGGCGTCGCCGAGGATGCGCGCGGTGCGCTCGGGCAGCCCGGCCCGTCCGGCCAGCTCGGCCGCCGTCGCCGGACCGTCCGCGAGGGCCGCGAAGACGCCCGCCTCGCTGGCCGCGAACAGTTGCTTGGCGGCCATGTAGCCGGTGGCGACGCCGAGGATCGAGGAAGGGTCGGCGCCCGGGGAGGGATGCGACATGAAGATGTCTCCTTCGGGGTAAAAGATATGCCAGATGCTATACGATCAGCGTGAACGTCGGCCAGGGGTTCCGCCCCTCGGCCCTGCTCACCGCACCGGAGGACGGCGATGGAGTTCGCAGAACGGGTCCCGAGACGGCGTCTCGGCGTGCACGGCCCCGAGGTCCCGCTGCTGGCCCTCGGGTCCTGGAACACCTGGGACCGGATGGACCGTGACGACGCCGCCGAGCTGGTCCGGCTCGCGGTCGACCGCGGCGCGAACATGTTCGACGTCGCGCACTACAACTTCGGCCCGCACGCGGAGAACGCCGTCACGGACGTGCTGTTCGGGCAGGCCGTCCGGGACGCCGGGCTGGCGCGCGAAGACTACCTCCTGTGCGGCAAGCTCTGGCTGTGGGAGTACCCGCGCTCCTCGTTCGCCGAGCAGATCGAGGTCTCGCTCGACCGGGTCGGCACCGACCGCGCCGACATGGTCGTCGTCGGCGACTTCATGGAACGTCCCGATCTGCACGCCGTGGTGCGGGACGTGTCCGAACTCGTCCGCGCCGGGCGGTTCGCCTCGTGGGGCGTGAACAACTGGTCGGCCTGCGACGTGCTGTTCGCCTGCCGGTTCGCCGCCGCCGAGGGCCTCGTCCCGCCCTCGTTCGCGCAGCTCAAGTACAACCTGGCCCGCCGGTCGGTGCCGGAGGGCGCGCTGTTCGCCAAGCTCTACGCCGAGGAGGGCCTCGCGCTCCAGGCGTCGGACGTCCTGGAGGGCGGCATCCTCGCCGGCAAGCTCGACCCCGAGCGCAAGATCGGCGCCGACCCGGGCGGCATCCGGGACCGGATCCGCGCCGCGTTCCCCGAGGTCAAGCGGATCGCCGCGGAGTTCGGCGTGCCGCCCGCGCAGTTCGCCGTCGCCTACACCCTGGCTCATCCGGCGGTCGCGAACGTCCTGGTCGGCGTCTCCCGCGCGCAGCAGCTCGAGGACGGCCTCGCCGCGCTCGGGCTCGCCGCCCGGCACGGCGACGAGCTGCGCGCGGCCGCGGCCGGCCTCTGGCTGGACAAGGGCGTGGTCGACCCGGCGGCGTCCTGGGGGACCGACGCGCCGTCGGCGCAGGGCCGCGACGCCGTCCCGTGCACATGAGCCGCCGGGCCGTCCGCCCCTCTCACCCCTCGTAGACGACCTCGCCGCCGAGGATCGTCATCCGCACCGGCACCGACGGAAGATGCCGCGGCTCGACGGCGAAGACGTCGCCGTCGAGAACGCACAGGTCGGCGACCTTGCCGTCCTCGACCGAGCCCTTCACG
The DNA here is from genome assembly GCF_008085905.1 of Actinomadura syzygii. Taxonomy (GTDB): domain Bacteria; phylum Actinomycetota; class Actinomycetes; order Streptosporangiales; family Streptosporangiaceae; genus Spirillospora; species Spirillospora syzygii. The sequence continues at coordinate 52,420 of NZ_VSFF01000018.1, forward strand.
TCCTCCATGCCGTCCTGCCAGGCGGGGGTGACGGTGTAGGCGCGCAGCGCCTCCGCCACCGCGAGCCGCTGCGCCTCGCCCCGGACCGAGCCGTCCAGGCCGCGGCGCGTCACCGCTGCCGCCAGCCCGGCCCGCCAGTCGGGGGTGAGCACCGGGGCGTCCGAGCTGAGCGACAGCCGGACGCCCGCGTCGAGCGCGTCCCGGGTGGGCCAGGCGTCCCGCAGCGCGTCGGCGCCGAGCGCGTCCACGATCATCGGCTCGGTCGCCACCGGGATCCCGGCCTGCGTGTTCAGCCCGATCCGGGCGGCGGCGAGGACGGTCAGCGTCCGCGGCGCGAGCAGGTCGCCGTGGATGAGATAGTGCCGCGCGTCGCGGCCGTCCCGGGCGAGCGCGGTGGCGAGCGCGTCCGCCACGACCCGGGTGGTGCGGTCGCCGGTCGCGTGCACGCCGATCTGGTGGCCCGCGTCGTGCGCCGCATCGATCATCGTGCGCAGCGCGGCCTCGCGCTCGGCCTCGGAGTTCCCGTCGACCAGCAGCGCGCCGTGCGTGCCGTCGGAATAGGAACGGTCCGTCCAGGCGGTGCGCATGGGCGGGATGCCGTCCGCGAAGATCTTCACGCCCGCGACCCGGAACCGTCCCGGCACGTCGGCGGGCGGCTTGAAGTCGCGCAGCCCGGCCAGCAGCTCGGCGGCCGAGCTGCGGCCGTCCAGCTCCCCGAACAGCGTCAGCGCGGTCACCCGCGCCTTCAGCCTGCCCTCGGCCGCCAGCTCGGCGTAGTCGTGCAGGGCGGCGGAGCCGAAGCAGCCGGTCGCGCCCGCGTCCTCGCCCGGGCCGAGGCCCGGCTCGGTGTAGCTGGTGATCCCGAACGAGGCGAGCAGGTCGGCGGTGCGCAGGATGGCGCGCCGCCGGTCCGCCTCGGTCTCCAGCCGGGACGGGCCCCCCGGCGCGCCGTCCGGCGGGGGCTCGTGCGAATGCCCGCCGGAACCGGCCAGTTGATCCATCAACAGTGCCGGCCACATCGAACCGAGCCACACTCCGTGCAGATGAGAGTCGTTGATCCCCGGCAGGACCGACCGCCCGTGGAGATGGACCACGCGCGTGCGCGGTCCGATGAGGGGCGCGACCGTCTCCGCGGCGCCCACCCGCGCGATCCGTCCGGCGCGTACGGCGACGGCCTCGGCGATGCGGTCCTGTGCGTCGACCGTGTGGACCCGTCCACCGGTCAAGACAAGATCAGCAGCGGAAACATCCGGCATATCGTGCTCCAACATCTGGACAGCGTCGATGGGATGCAATTAACGTACACGGAATCAGATACGATTTTGAGTGTCCGCTCCACTGGGGAGCGGACACGCCGGGCCTTCGGAGGTAAACGATGCCCCTGGATCCCGAGGCGCAGCGGATCGTCGACCGCACTCCTGCCGAGGACCCGAACGGGTCGGCCCCGCCCGACCCCGTCGCGATGCGCGAGGGCTTCAAGCAGATGTGGCGGATGCCCGACGACCTGCCCGCCGTCGGCTCCGTCGCCGACACCGTGATCCCGGGCCCCGCGGGCGACCTCCCCGTCCGCGTCTACACGCCCGCCGGGGAGGGGCCCTTCCCCGCGTTCGTCTGGTACCACGGCGGCGGCTGGACGATCGGCGGCCTCGACGAGAACGAGTACTCGTGCCGCGCCGTCTGCGCCGCGGCGGAGACCGTGGTGGTCTCCGTCGACTACCGGCTCGCGCCCGAGAACCCGTTCCCGGCCGCGGCCGAGGACGCCTACGCCGCCGTCGCCTGGATCTCCGCGCACGGCGCGGAGATCGGCGCCGACCCAGCCCGGATCGCCGTGGGCGGGGAGAGCGCGGGCGGCAACCTCGCCGCCGTCACCGCGCTCAAGGCCCGCGACCTCGGCGGTCCCCGGCTGGCCCTGCAGGTGCTCATCTCGCCCGTGCTCGGCCACCCCGACGACGGGCGGGCCTCCTACGAGGAGTATTCGGAAGGATACTTCCTCTCCAAGTCCAGTATGGACTGGTTCTTTACGACATATCCGACGGATCCGCGCGACCTCGACGACCCCTACCTGCTGCCGCTGCGGTCGAAGAACCTCGCCGGGCTGTGCCCGGCGCTGGTCCTGGAGGCCGAGTACGACGTGCTGCGGGACGAGGGCGAGGAGTACGCGGCGCGGCTGGAGGAGGCGGGAGTGCCGACGGAGCTCGTCCGGTACGAGGGCATGATCCACGCCTTCTTCGGGCCGCTCGCGACCGAGCTGTCGGCGGGTCGCGCGGCGCAGCGGCGGGTCGCCGCCGCGCTCCGCGCCGCCTTCGGGACGGACGGCGCCTGATGACCGCCCCCGCACTGGCCCTCGCGGGCGTCGGCGTCGACCGCGCCGAGGTCCAGATCATCCACGACGTCAGCCTCGACGCCGCCCCGGGAGCGGTCACCGTCATCCTCGGCGCGAACGGCGCGGGGAAGACGACGCTCATGGACGGCATCGCCGGCCTCGCCCCGCTCCGGTCCGGCACGATCCGGCTGGACGGCAAGCCCATCGAGAAGCTCGCCCCCTACAAGCGGGCGTGGGCCGGGCTCGGCTACGTCGAGCAGGCCCGCACCACCTTCCGGACGCTGACCGTGGAGCAGAACCTCCTCGTGTCCCAGTCCGGGGACGGCGACCTCGGTACCGTCTACCGGCTCTTCCCCGAGCTGGAGAAGCGGCGCGGCCTCCAGGCCGGGCACCTGTCGGGCGGCGAGCAGCAGATGCTCGTGCTCGGCCGGGCGCTCGTCTCGGCGCCGAAGGTCGTCCTGATCGACGAGATGTCGCTCGGCCTCGCGCCCCTCGTGGTGCGGCGGCTGATGGGCACCGTCGGCGAGCTGGCCGGGATGGGCATCGCGGTCGTGCTGATCGAGCAGTTCGCGAACCTGGCCCTGGACATCGGCACCCACGCCCACGTGCTGCGCAAGGGCCGCGTCGTCTTCTCCGGCCCGTGCGAGGAACTCCGCGGCGACGAACAGCGCCTGCACCGGCTCTACTTCGGCGGTCCGCCCCTCAGCGCCGCCAAGACCGACGCCGGTGCGGCAGAGAGCGAGCTCGAATGAACGTGCTGGACAAGCGGGGGCTCGGCGTGGGGCTCGGCGCCGCGGCGCTCGCCTGCGCCGTGCTGCCGGTGGTGCTGCCCCCGTACTGGATCTACCTGGCGATCAGCGCGGCGATCAGCGCGGTGATCATGCAGAGCTTCGGCGTGATCGTCGGCCGGGCCGGCGTCATGTCGCTCTGCCAGATGTCGTTCGCGGCGATCGGCGCGTGGGTCATGCTGCGGCTGAACGTGGCGGACGCCCCCGGCGGCTTCTTCGTGTGGCTGCTGCTCGGCGGGCTCGCCGCGGTGCCGGTCGGCGTCGCGATCGGGCTGCCCGCGCTGCGGATCCGCGGCGTGAACCTCGCCGTGGTGACGTTCGGCTTCGCGGTGTCCGCCGACATCGTGCTGAACAGCAACCCGTTCCCGGGCGCCAAGGACCTGAAGATGCTCGACCGGCCCGCGCCGTTCGACACCGACAGCGGGTACTTCATCCTCTGCGTCATCGTGTTCACGATCCTCGCCGTCGCGCTCGGCGCGATCGGCAAGACGCGGCTCGGGCTGTCCTGGTACGAGCTGCGGCACTCCGAGCGGTCCGCCGCCGCGCACGGCATCTCCGTCGCGCGCAGCAAGCTCGCCGCGTTCGCGATCAGCGCGTTCGTCGCCGGGATCGGCGGCGGGCTGCTGGTCGGCCAGCTCAGCCTGGTGGTGCCGCAGAACTTCGCGATGGGCCAGTCCCTCGCGCTGTTCGCCGTCGCCATCATGATCGGTCCGCACCACCCGGAGGGCGCCGTCCTCGGCGGCGTGTTCGGCGCGATCATGGGGACGATCATGGAGAAGATCTCGCTGCCGCAGGACTTCGGCGGCGTGCTGTTCGGCGCGGGCGCCCTGCTCGCGCTGCGCAGCGGGCTCAGCCAGACCGACCTCACGCGGATGCGCAAGCGGGAGCGCGACGCCCGCAAGCTGCTGAAGGAGAGCGGCGACGCCGCCGAGGCGGCCGCGGAGAGCGCCGCCGCGCAGGCCCACGCCGACCCGCCGGAGGTGCCCGCGCCGCGAGCGGCGGCCGACCGGAAACCGGTGCTGTCCGTCGAGGGCCTGACCGTCAAGTTCGGCGAGGTCGTCGCGCTCGACGCCGTGGACCTGACCGTCCCAGAGGGCGGGGTCGTCGGGCTCATCGGCCCGAACGGCGCCGGGAAGTCGACCTTCATCGCGGCCGTCAGCGGCTTCGTCGGCTACCAGGGCGCGGTCACGCTGGACGGGCGCTCGCTCGACCGGGTCGTCCCGAACAAGCGGGCGACGCTCGGCCTGCGCCGGACGTTCCAGACCACCGCCATCGCGCCCGAGCTCAGCCTCTACGAGTACCTGACGATCGGCGCGGGCCGCAAGCTCGCCAAGTCCGAGGCGGACGAGCTGCTGGAGTTCTTCGCCTGCCCGCCCGGCGAGGTCCCGGTGTCCATCGTGGACGCCGGCACCCGCCGCCAGCTCGACGTCGCCGCGGCCATCGCGGCGCGGCCCAAGGTGGCGCTGCTCGACGAGCCCGCCGCCGGCCAGTCCGCCGCCGAGTCGATCGCGCTCGGCGCGCGGCTGCGGGCCGTGCCCGCGACGTTCGGGGTGTCGATCCTGCTCGTCGAGCACGACATGGAGCTCGTCCAGGCGACCTGCGAGGAGGTCACCGTCCTGGACTTCGGCCATGTCATCGCGTCCGGGCCCACCGGCGAGGTCCTGGAGGACCCCGCCGTCCGGGCCGCCTACCTCGGCGCCGCGGACGTCCCGGCGTCGTGACCGCGGCGTCCGGTGTCGCCGTAACAAATGTCGTAAGAAATCCCGTCGTACCACGCCCCGTCGTGACAAGTCCTGTTCCATACCCCCAACCCCATCTCTTCGTGAAGCAAGGGCCTCTGCGATGAAACGCACACACGCGCGCACATACTCTCTGGCGGCCGCGGCCGCGCTCGCCATCTCGTTCGCCGGCGCCGGCTGCCAGTCCTCCGGCGGCTCGGACGGGCCGATCAAGGTCGGCGCGATCAACGGCGTCACCGGGCTGTTCCAGACCCCCGAGGTCCCGAAGGCCGTCAAGGCGGTCTTCGACGAGGTCAACGCCGCGGGCGGGATCAACGGCCGGAAGCTGGAGCTGATCAGCAAGGACGACGCGATGGACCCGGCGCGGTCCAGCCAGGCCGCCCGAGAGCTGATCAAGTCCTCGAACGTGGTCGCGTTCGCGGGCTCGTCCAGCGCGGTGGACTGCGGGCTCAACCGCGCCACCTACACCAAGGAGAAGATCGTCTCCGTCCCGGCGGTCGGCGTCGACCCGACCTGCTTCACGAGCCCGAACATCGCGCCCGTGAACCCGGGTCCGTTCACGCTGACGACGGCGATGCTGTACTACGCCTCGGAGACGCTCAAGCACAGCAAGGTCTGTATCGACTACACCATCCTGCCCGGCAGCGGCGGCGGCATCGAGAAGGCCATCAAGGACTGGACGGACCTGACCGGCAAGACGCTGACGCACAAGAACCTCGCCGTCGGCCAGGGCGACCCGACCCGCTACCTCGTCGCCGACAAGAACGCGGGCTGCGAGGCCGTCCTCTACAACGCGACCGTCGGGCCGTGGTTCCAGCAGGCCAAGACGCAGGGCATGCAGAAGGTCGACTTCATCGTCGCGGCGAACAGCTACACCGACGCCAACGCCAAGGTCATCCCGGCGGACATGAACGCCTACGCCGCCACCGAGTGGCAGCCGTACACCGACCCGACCCTGCCGGGCAACGACCGGTGGGCGAAGCTCGTCGAGAAGAACGGCATCCAGAAGACGGCGTTCAGCCAGGGCGCGGTCATGTCGGCGGACATCTTCGTGCAGGTCCTCAAGACCATCAAGGGCGACATCACCCGCGAGTCGGTGACGAAGGCCTTCAAGGAGATGAAGCCGATCAGCTACCCGATGGCGGGCACCCCGTACGTCTTCGGGCCCGGCAACGACCACAACCCGATCAAGGGCAGCCAGTTCGTCAAGGCCGACAAGGGCGGCTGGAAGGTGCTGCCCGGCGGCTTCACCGTCCCGGCCCCCACGAAGTAGCGGCATGTCGCCGGGTGCGCGGGACCCCTCCCGCGCACCCGGCCCCACCCGGAGGTATCCGATGGTGAACTCTGTGATCGCCGGGCTGTCCAGCGGCGGCGCGTACGCGCTGCTCGGCCTGTGCGTGGTGCTGACCTACCGGCTCGTCGCCGTGGTCAACTTCGCGATGACGGCGGTCGGCGCCATGGGCGCGTTCGTGATGGTGTCGCTCACCGACAGGGGAGTGAACGTCTGGCTCGCGCTGCTGATCGGCGCGGCCACGGCGGCGCTGCTGTCCGGTGTGTTCGGCGCGGCGCTCGTCCGCTGGTTCGCCGGGCACCGGGAGCGGACGAAGGCGGCCGTCACCGTCGCGCTGTACGTGGCGCTGACCGCGATCGGGGTGCGGCTGTTCGGCGGCAACTCGACCGGCGCGCACCGCTTCCCGAACCCGTTCGGCGACCCCGTCGTCACGGTGGGCAGCGTCGTCGTCCCGCAGTCGGTGCCGGTGGCGATCGGGTTCGCGCTGCTCATCACCGTCGCCGTCGGGCTGCTGCTGACCCGCACCCGGCTCGGGCTGAAGCTGCAGGCGCTGTCGGAGCGGCCGGGCACCGCCGAGGTCGTCGGCATCCCCGCGCCGCGGCTCGCGGTCGGCGTCTGGGCGGGCGTCGGCGCGATCACGATGCTGGTGGTCGTGCTGGTCGCGCCGCGCCTCGGCGGCGACTTCGGGACGCTGTCCGGCCTGATCAGCACCGCGCTGGCGGTCGCGATGGTCGGCGCGTTCCGCAGCCTCCCGCTGACCCTGCTCGGCGGGCTGATCCTGGGCTGCCTGGAGGGCCTGTCGTCCTCCATGGACTCGATCCAGAAGTACCAGGGCGTCGTGCCCTTCCTGGTGATCCTCGTCCTGCTGTGGTGGCGGAGCCGCCGCGAGGTCTGGGACACCGCGCACAGCCGGTAGGCGTGCGGAGAAGAGAGAGAAACGAGGCAAGATGGGTCACCCGACCGCTACCAGGGCCGCGGTGCTCCGCGAGCACGGCGCCGAGCTCAGCCTGGAGGAGCTTCCGCTGCCTCCCGAGTGCGAGCCGGGCGCGGCGCTCGTCCGGGTCGACTGCGCGACGCTCTGCGCGACGGACGTCCACCTCTGGTCCGGCGCGATGGCGTTCCCGGAGATGCTGCCGATCGTCCTCGGGCACGAGACGATGGGCACCGTCCAGGCCGTCGGCCCGGGGACGCGCGACGCCCTCGGCCGCGAGGTCAAGGTGGGCGACCGCATCGGCTGGTCGGAGTCGGTGTGCGGGCACTGCTACGGGTGCACCGTGCTGCGCAACCCGGTCGCGTGCGCCGAGCGGGGCTACGGCTTCCTGCTGCGCGCCGACCGGTTCCCCTACGCCACGGGCGGGCTCGCCGAGTACAACTACGTGACGCCGGGCGCACTGAAGCTCGTCCTGCCGGACGACGTGAAGGACACGTGGGCGGCGTCCGCCGGGTGCGCGGTCAAGACCGTCCTGCACGCCTTCGACCGGGCCGGGGGAGTCCGGCCGGGGTCGGCGGTCGCGGTCCAGGGCGCGGGCGCGCTCGGCCTCGTCGCGACGGCCGTGGCGAGCGTGGCCGGCGCCGGCACGGTGATCACCATCGGCGCCCCGGACGACCGGCTTGAGCTGGCCCGCCAGTATGGCGCGGACGTGACGATCGGGCTGGACGGCGACGCCGACTCCCGGGTCGCCGCCGTCATGGACGCGACGCAGGGCCGCGGGGCCGACCTCGTCCTCGACGTCGCGGGCGCGCCGGGCGTCGGCGCCGAGGCGATCGGCATGGCCGCGTTCGGCGCGTCGTTCGTGATCGTGGGCAGCACCGGGCCGCAGCCGGAGCAGCTCGCGCTCGGCGCGATCATGGGCAAGGAGCTGAACGTGCGCGGCTCCCTCAACGGCGACGTCGGCGACCTCCACCGCGCCGTCGAGTTCCTGCGGACGTTCCAGGACCGCTTCGCCTGGGACGACCTGTTCGGCGCCCCGGACGGCCTCGGCGCGGCGTCCGGGGCGCTCGGCTCCATGTCGCGGCTTGAGCAGGTCAAGGCCGTCATCCACCCCAACCGGTAAGGAACAGCACGCACCGTGTCCAACGATCGGAAGATCCCCCACCGCCGGCTCGGCTCCGCCGGGCCCGAGGCGTCCGTCCTGTCGCTCGGCTCCTGGCACACCTACGACCGGATGGACTTCGGCGACGCCGTGAAGATGATCCGGCACGCCGTCGACTCCGGGCTCAACATGTTCGACGTCGCCGTCTACGGGATCCCCGGCATCCACCCGCCGGTGTTCACCGACGTGCTGTTCTCCGCGATCGTCCGGGCCGCCGGGATCGCGCGGGACGACTACCTCCTGTCCACCAAGCTCTGGCTGGAGGGGTACCCCGAGCACTCGCTGCGCGACCAGCTCGCGAACGCCCTGTTCCGGGTCGGCGCCGACCACGCGGACGTGGCCGTCCTCGGCGACATCCGCAGCGACGACCTCGACCTGAAGGCGCTCGCCGAGGATCTCGCCGCGCTGGAGAAGGAGGGCCTGCTCGGCTGCTGGGGCGTGAACAACTGGTCGGCCACCGCCGTCCGGACGATCCGCGAGCACGCCCTCGCCGCCGGGTCGCCGGGCCCGCAGCTCGCCCAGCTGAAGTACAGCCCGTGCCGCCGCGCCATCCCGGACGGCGAGCCGTTCGCGGCCGTCTTCGCCGAGGGCGTGTCGCTGCAGGCGTCGGACGTCCTCGAAGGCGGCATCCTCGCCGGCAAGTCGGGGGAGTCCCGGCAGGTCGGCCGCGACCCCGGCGACATCCGGCCGAGGATCCACGAGGCCGCGCGCGGGATCGCCGACCTCGCGGCCAGCCTCGACGCGACGGCCGCGCAGCTCTGCATCGCGTTCACGCTGACGCACCCGTCCACGAGCACGGTGCTGTTCGGCTCGACGAGCATGCAGCAGCTGACGGACAACATCGCGGCGCTGGACGTCCTGGAGCGCGTCGGCGCGTCCGAGCTCAGGACGCTGATGGACCCGTTCTGGGTCGACCGCGACATCGTCGACCCGGAAGGCCCGTGACGGCCGTCCGCTGATCGAAGGGGAGGCGCCGCGGTCAGGTCCCCGTCAGGGCCGCGAGCGCCTCCTCCTGCGTCGGGTGCGAGATGAGATGGCGGTCCAGGCCGCTGCGCTCGATGATCGTCCGCAGCCGCTGCCGCGGCCGGGCGAGGACCAGCTCCCCGCCCGCCCTGCGCGCCGCCTTCCACAGGACGATCAGGGCGTTCAGCCCCGAGGAGTCGCAGAACCCGACCTCGCCGATGTCGAGGACGACGCGCGGGGGGCCGTCCAGCTCCCGCATGTCCCCGAGGACGTGCTCGCGGAGCCGGTCGGCCGTGAGAATCGTCAGCTCGCCCTCCGCCTCGACGAGCAGGCAGGGGCCGCGGGTCATGGTGCGGACCCGCAGCTGGTCGACGGGCCGCGGCCCGTCCGCGCCGAGAGACATGCCGGTCACCTTCCGTGGTCGCGGCCCTCTCGGTACCCGCGTACGGCCAGGTCATGCGGCCGCCTCCCGGCGGAACGGGGCGGGTCAGGCGATGTCGCGGCGGCGCAGGGCCAGCAGCCCGGCCGCCGTCACGGCCACCGCGACCGCCGTCAGGGCGATCAGCGGCGTCGCGGAGAAGTCGCCGCCGGGCAGTTTCGGCGTGTGGGTGAACGGCGAGACGTCCAGGACGGCCTGCGGCAGGTCCAGCAGCGGCCCCACCTGCCCGAGGAACAGGCAGGCCGCAAGCACGCCCCACCCGGCGGACGTCGCCCGGGGCAGCGCGGCGAACAGCAGGAACGCGACCGCGGCGATCACCCACACGGACGGCAGCTGGGCCAGCGCGGCGCCGAGCTGGCGGACGAGCCGCCCGTCCACGTCGCCGGTCCGCGCGCCGTGGACCAGCCCGGCGCTGAACCCTGTCAGCAGGAGCAGGACGGCCGTCCCCGCCGCGGTGACCGCGAGGTTCGCGACCGCCCACCGTGCCCGGCCGACGGCGGTGGCGAGGAGCGGTTCGAGCCGTCCGGCGCTCTCCTCCGCCCGCATCCGCATGACGGTCTGCACCGCGTACGCGGCGGTGAAGAGGGCCATGAGGCTCATCGCGGTGGCGAGGAACGCGTCCGCGAGGTCCCCGCCGCCGCCGAGCTTGCGGATGTCGTCCAGCACGGCCTCGCTGCCGTTGACCAGGTCGCCGACGCCGTCCGCGACGCCGCCGATGGCGAACCCGTAGATCCCGAACGCGGCGGCCCAGCCGGCCAGCGCGCCGCGCTGCAGCCGCCACGCCAGCGCGAGCGGGCTCCGCAGCGACGGCGCGGCCGAGGCCGGGCCGAGCGACGGCGCGAGGACGCCCGCGCCGAGGTCGCGCCGCTCGGTCAGCGCGTAGGCGACGGCGACGAGCGCGGCGGTCGCGGCGAGCGGCAGCAGCAGGACGGCCCACTGCTCGTCGGCGCAGGGACGCACCCGCTGCGCCCAGCCGATCGGCGACAGCCACGAGACCCAGTGCGCCGACCCGGCGTCCGCGATGCCCCTGACCAGGTAAGCCGTGCCGAGCGCGCCGAACGCCAGCCCGTTCGCCAGCCGGGACGTCTCGGCGAGCTGCGCGGTGACGGCCGCGACCCCGGCGAACACGGCGCCCGCCCCGAACCACGACAGGCCGAGCGCGACCGACCCCGCCACGGGCATCCCGAACAGGATCATGACTGCGGCGACGACCGCCGCGAGGACGCCGGCGGCCGTCCCGGCGGTGAGCAGCGCGGCGGTCAGCGGGGCACGGCGCCCGACGGCGGCGGCGCCGACCAGTTCGAGCCGCCCGGTCTCCTCCTCGGCCCGGGTGTGCCGGACGACGAGCAGCACGCACATCACGGCCGTGAACGCGGCGCCGACCGCGCCGACCCGCCAGGCGCTCAGCCCGCCGACCGTCCCGGAGTCCAGCACGGGCCCGTACATCGCCCGCGTCGACGGGTTCCCGTTGATCCCGCGCGCGAAGTTCGCGAGCGCCTCCGGCGTGTCGTACTCGTTCTTGAAGCTGTAGACGGTGCCGGCCACGAGCGCGGTCAGCCCGTACATCCAGCACGGCGCCATGACGCGGTCTCGGCGCAGCCACAGCTTGAGCAGCCGCCCGGTACCGGTGAGCCCGCCCTCCCGCCGAGCGGCCCGCGCGGTCGGCCGCAAAGCCGCCGTCGTCATGACGCCCTGCCTTTCTGGGGGGCGACCCCTAGGCCCCCGCGGTGGCGGCGCCATGATCCTCGCTCCGCCGCGGTCATGACGCCTCCTGAACGAGGTCGTCCTCGTAGTGCCGGAGGAACAGTTCTTCGAGGGTGGGCGGGCGGCTGGTCAGGCTTCGCACGCCCGCCGTCGTGAGCTGCTTCAGAGCGGCGTCCAGCTCGGACGTCTCGACCTCGAAGCGGATCGTGTTGCCCTCGATCCGGACGTCGTGCGCGCCGGGGAGCGGCAGGCCGTCCGGCGGGGCGGCCAGCTCCGCCTTGATGGACGTGCGGGTCAGGTGCCGCAGCCCGTCCAGGGTGCCGGTCTCGACCGTCCGGCCCTTGCGGATGATGGTGACGCGGTCGCAGAGCGCCTCGACCTCGGACAGGATGTGGCTGGACAGCAGGACCGTCCGACCGCGCCGCCGCTCCTCGCGGACGCACTCCTGGAAGACCTCCTCCATGAGCGGGTCGAGCCCGGACGTCGGCTCGTCCAGGACGAGCAGCTCCGCGTCCGACGCGAACGCCGCGACCAGCGCGACCTTCTGCCGGTTGCCCTTTGAGTAGGCGCGGCCCTTCTTCCTCGGGTCGAGTTCGAAGCGGTCGAGCAGCTCGGCGCGGCGGGCCTGGTCGAGGCCGCCGCGCAGCCGCCCGAGCAGGTCGATCACCTCCCCGCCGGACAGGTTCGGCCACAGCGTGACGTCGCCGGGCACGTAGGCGAGCCTGCGGTGCAGCGCGGTCGCGTCCCGCCACGGGTCGCCGCCGAGCAGCCGGGCGCTTCCGGAGCCGGCGCGCATCAGGCCGAGCAGGATCCTGATCGTGGTCGACTTCCCGGCGCCGTTCGGGCCGAGGAAGCCGTGCACCTCCCCGGGGGCGACCCGCAGGTCGAGCCCGTCGAGGGCGCGCGTGCGCCCGAACGTCTTGACCAGGCCCTCCGCTTGGACCGGGTCATCCTGGACCGGGTCGGTCATCGTCGTCTCCCTCGGTGTCTCTCGGCTCGGTGTCTCTCGGCTTGCTGTCGTTCGCCTCGAAGTCGTCCATCACGGCGCGGACGCGCTCGACGAGCTCCCGGCTGAGCAGCCGGTCGTCGAAGACCTCGAAGACGGCGCGCCGCAGCCGCAGCGAGCCCTCCGGGGTGAACGTGTCGGCGCCGAGCACCCGCGACAGGTGCTCGTGCAGCACCTCGATGCCGATGGTCATCGCGACCGTCGCCGCCGCGTAGGCCAGCGGGTCGCGGGTGGTGGGCCGGTTGATCCCGGCCGGGGGGTCGTCGAAGTAGTGCTCCGTCGTCTCGACCAGGTCGTCGAACAGCCGGGCCGCGGCCTGCGAGCCGTCCACCAGCGCGCGCGCGAGGTAGCGGCGGACCGGCAGGTCGGCGCGCATCGTCGCGGCGAGGAAGCCGGGATCGGAGATGCCCCCGGCGGCCGACGCGGCGCTGAGCTGCCGGACCGTGTCGAGCGCGTAGGCGTCGCACGCCGCGCGCAGCTCCTCCTTGGAGCCGAAGTGGTGCTGGACGAGCCCGACCGACACCCCGGCCGCCTCCGCGATGCCGCGGAACGTCGCGCCCTTAACGCCGTGCTCGGCGAGCTGGAGCAGCGCCGCCTCGCGGATGCGGGCGCGGGCGGTCAGGTCCTCCGGTGGCGGTCGCTCGTCCCGGTCGGCCGTCGGCATGTCCCGCCCCCCAATACAAGCGTTCAACTTCCAATATTCATGTATACCATACGCACATATTGTCAGTGGGGCGCGAGTGGGTAGGGAGCGTGGATTGAGGAGGTTTGGCGCGGATTGCCCTTCACTGGGCGAGTTAGCTTAGGCTAGCCTTAGCGCGTGCTTCCCCTCGCGAGCCGACGTCCGGAGCCCCCCGCCGGGGCGGACGGCGCGCGCGGCGCCGGGGCCCTGCGGTCCGGGCGGCGGGCGCGGCTCGGCTGGATCGCGCTCCTCACCGTCCTGCTCCTGCTCACCGTGGTCGCGAGCCTCGCGATCGGCGCGGAGCACGTCGCGTTCGGACGGGTCCTGCCCGGCGTGTTCTCCCCGGACCCCGGGTCCCGGGACGAACTGATCGTCCACGAGCTGCGGCTGCCGCGCACGCTGCTCGGCGTCGCCGTCGGGGCGGCGCTCGGCCTCGCGGGCGCGGTCATGCAGGCGCTCACCCGCAACCCGCTCGCCGAGCCCGGCCTGCTCGGCGTGAACGGCGGCGCGGCGCTCGCCGTGGTCGTCGTCATCGGGACGGTCCGCGCCGACGACGCGCTCGTCTACGTCTGGGCCGCGTTCGTCGGCGCGGCGGGCGCGGCCGCGCTCGTCTACGCGATCGGCGCGCGCGGGCGCGGCGGCGCGTCGCCGGCCCGGCTGGTGCTCGCCGGGGCCGCGGTCAACGCCGTGTTCAGCGCGCTGACCGCCGGGCTGATGCTGCTCAGCCCGCGCAGCTTCAACGGCTTCCGGTTCTGGCAGGTCGGCAGCCTCGGCGGCCGCGAGATGTCGATCCTGCCGCGCGTCCTGCCGTTCGTCCTCGCCGGGACGGTCCTCGCGCTGCTGCTCGCCCGCCCGCTGAACGCCCTCGCGATGGGCGACGAGGCGGGCCGCGCGCTCGGCTCGCGCCCCGGCCGGACGCGGGCGCTCGGCGCGGTCGCGGTCGTCGTGCTGTGCGGGTCCGCGACGGCGGCGGCCGGGCCGATCGCGTTCCTCGGGCTGGCGGTGCCGTTCATCGTCCGGACGCTCGCCGGGCCCGACCAGCGCCTCGTCCTGCCGTACTCGCTGCTGCTCGCGCCCGTCCTGCTGCTCGGCGCGGACATCGTCGGCCGCGTCGTCACCCCCGGCGAGCTGGAGACCGGGATCGTCACCGCGTTCCTCGGGGCGCCGCTGTTCGCCGTGATGGTGCGGCGGGGAAGGACCCGCGATCTATGAGCGTGACGACGGCATGAGGGTCATGCGCGCGGGCGCGGTGTCGCTGCGCTGGGAGCCGCGGACGGCGGCGGTCTGCGGGACGCTGGCGCTGGTCGCGGCGGGCGCGGCCGTCCTAGTCGTCGGCTCCGGGGAGTTCCCGATCTCGCCGCCGGACGTCGTCCGCGCCGTCGTCGGGCAGGGCGACCGGGCCACCGAGTTCATCGTCACGACGCTGCGGCTGCCGCGCGCCCTGACCGGCCTGCTCGCCGGACTCGCGCTCGGGCTGAGCGGCGCGATCTTCCAGAGCGTCTCCCGGAACCCGCTCGGCAGCCCGGACCTGATCGGCTTCACCACCGGCTCGGCGACCGGGGCGCTGCTGCAGATCCTCGTGTTCGGCGGCGGCGCGGTCGCGATCACGGTCAGCTCGGTCGCGGGCGCGGTGCTCACCGCCCTCGCCGTCTACGCCGTCGCCTACCGGCGGGGGAGCGGCGTGCAGGGCGTCCGGCTGGTGCTGATCGGCGTCGCGGCGGCGGCCATGCTGGAGGCGCTGAACTCCTACCTGATCACGCGGGCCGAGCTGCGCGAGGCGTACGAGGCGGCGTTCTGGCTGACCGGCAGCCTGAACGGGCGGGACTGGAGCCAGGCCGTCCCGCTCGCGATCGCGCTCGCGGTGCTCGTCCCGGCGGCGCTCGCGCTCGCCCGGCCGCTCGGCATGGGCGAGCTCGGCGACGACGCGGCGCGGGCGCTCGGCGTGCCCGTCCAGCGGACCCGCGCGCTGCTCACCGTCGCCGGGGTCGGGCTCGTCGCGGCGGCGACGGCGGCGGCCGGACCCGTCCCGTTCGTCGCGCTCGCCGCGCCGCAGCTCGCCCGGCGGCTGACCCGGCGTCCCGGCGCGCAGCTCCTGCCCGCCGCGCTGACCGGCGCCGCGCTGCTCGTGCCGGCAGATCTCATTTCGCTGCACCTGCCGGTCGCGATGCCGGTGGGCGTCGTCACCGGCGTCCTCGGCGGCGTCTACCTGGCGTGGCTGCTGTCGACCACTGGACGAAAGGGGACGGCATGACCCAGCTCCACGCCGACGACCTCACGCTCGCCTACGAGCGGCGCGTCGTCGCCGAGGACCTGTCCGTGGAGATCCCGGACGAGTCGTTCACCGTCATCGTCGGCCCGAACGCGTGCGGGAAGTCGACGCTGCTGCGCGCCCTCGCCCGCCTGCTCCGCCCGCGCGACGGGACCGTCTACCTGGACGGCGCCCCCATCTCCGCGCTCCCGCCGAAGCGGCTCGCGCGGCGGCTCGGCCTGCTGCCGCAGTCGCCGCTCACCCCGGAGGGCATCACGGTCGCCGACCTCGTCGCGCGCGGCCGCTACCCGCACCAGGGCCTGCTGCGCCAGTGGTCGCGCGAGGACGAGACCGCCGTCGCGGACGCGCTCGCCGCCGTCGGCGTCGCCGACCTCGCCGACCGGGTCGTGGACGAGCTGTCCGGCGGCCAGCGGCAGCGGGTGTGGCTGGCGCTCGTCCTCGCCCAGGAGACGGGCGTCATGCTGCTGGACGAGCCGACCACCTACCTCGACATCGCGCACCAGATCGAGGTGCTCGACCTGTGCGCGCGGCTCCACGAGGAGGGGCGGACGCTCGTCGCCGTCCTGCACGACCTCAACCACGCCTGCCGGTACGCGACGCACCTGATCGCGATGCGCGGCGGCGAGGTGCTGGCCGCGGGACCGCCCGCGGAGATCGTCACCGCCGACCTGGTGGAGCGGGTCTTCGGGCTGCCGTGCCGGGTCGTCCCGTGCCCGGAGACGGCGACGCCGATGGTCGTCCCGGCCGACCGGCGGCGGGCGCGGGCGTTGACGGCCGACACCCTCTAAATTAGGTTAGCCTTACCTAACTTGAGGGGAGTGCCGGTGTCCACCGTGCTGACCTGGGACGAGCTGCACGACGCCCTGGCCGAGGTGCTGGGCGAGCCCGCGCGGGCCGACGACAACCTCATCGGCCTGGGGATGGACTCGATCCGGCTGATGCAGCTCACCGGACGGCTGCGCCGCCGCGGCGTCGAGGTCCGGTTCGCCGAGCTGGCCGAGCGTCCGACGCTCGCCGAATGGTGGGCGCTGCTGGCGGAGAAGGGCCAGGCCGGGGGCCCCGCCCCGGCGGACGCCGCCGTGTCGCGCGAGGAGATCGAGCCCGCCGACCCGTTCCCGCTCGCGCTCATGCAGCACGCGTACTGGATCGGCCGCGACTCCGGCCAGTCGCTCGGCTCCGTCGCCGCGCACCTGTACGTCGAGCTGGACGGCCGCGCCGTCGATCCCGTCCGGTTCGAGGCGGCCGTGCGCGCCCTGGCGGAGCGGCACCCGATGCTGCGCGCCGCCGTGTCCGACGACGGGACGCAGCGGATCCTGCCGGAGCGTCCCGGGCCCGCGGTGACCGTCCATGACCTGCGCGGCTCCGCAGACACGGACGGCGAGCTGGCCGCGATCCGGGCGGAGATGTCGGAGCAGCGGCTCCCGATCGAGGACGGCCGCGTCTTCGACGCCCGCCTCAGCCTCCTGCCGTCCGGCGAGTCCCGCCTCCACCTGGACGTCGACATGGTCGCCGCCGACGCGATGAGCTACCGCGTCATGCTCGCCGACCTCGCCGCGCTGTACGAGGGCGACACGCTCGCGCCGATCCGCTACGGCTACGCCCGCTACCTCGCTGACGACCCGCGCGCCGAGGCCCGCGCGCGGGATCGCGAGTGGTGGGCCGGACGCCTCGCCGACCTGCCCGGCCCGCCCGAGCTGCCGGTCGTCCCCGAGCCCGGCGACCGGGTCGAGCGCATGCACCACTGGCTCGCGCCCGACGAGCGGCAGCGCCTCGTCGCCCGAGCGCACGCCGAGGGCGTCACCCCCGCCATGGCGCTCGCGGCGGTGTTCGCCGAGGTGATCGGCGCGTGGTCGGCGGCGCCCCGCTTCCTGCTCAACCTGCCGCTGTTCCACCGCGAGCCCGTCCACCCGGACGTGGACAAGGTCGTCGGCGACTTCACCGGCTCCGTCCTGCTGGAGGCCGACCTCACCGCGGAACTCCCGTTCGTGGAGCGGGCGCGGGCCGTCCAGGCGAACCTGCACACGGCGGGCGCGCACAGCGACTACTCGGGCCTGGAGGTGCTGCGCGACCTGTCCCGGCTGCGCGGCGAGCAGGTCCTCGCGCCGATCGTCTACACGAGCGCGCTCAACCTCGGCGAGCTGTTCGGGGACGCCGTCCGGGAGCGCTTCGGCGACCCCGGCTGGATCGTCTCGCAGGGCCCGCAGGTGCTGCTGGACGCGCAGGTCACCGAGGTCTCCGGCGGGCTGCTGCTGAACTGGGACGTGCGCCGTCCCGCGTTCCGGGACGGGGTCGCCGAGGCGATGTTCGCCGCCTACACGGCCGCGATCGCCCGGCTCGGCGCGCCCGGCGCCGACTGGGACGCGCCGCTCGGCGTCGCCGCCCCGCCGGCGCAGCTGCGCGTCCGGCACCGGCTCAACTCGACCCCGGCGCCGCCGCCGCGCACGCTGACCGAGGGCTTCTTCGAGCACGCGCGCCGCCGTCCGGACGCGCCCGCGCTGCACTGGGGCGGCACCGGGACGCTCACCTACGGCGAGCTGGCCGAGCGGGCGCTGCGCGTCGCGTCCGGCCTGGTCGCGGACGGCGTGCGCCCCGGCGACCGGGTCTCGGTCGAGCTGCCGAAGGGGCCGGAGCAGGCCGCCGCCGTGCTCGGCGTCCTCGCCGCCGGGGCCGCCTACGTGCCGATCGGGCCGGAGCAGCCGGACGCCCGCCGCGCCCGGATCCGCGCGGCCGCCCGCGTCGCCGCGTCGCTCACCCTGGACGCCGCCGCGCACGTCGAGCCGCTGCGCGAACCGGTGGCGGCGCGTCCGGACCAGGCGGCGTACGTGCTGTTCACGTCCGGTTCGACGGGCGAGCCGAAGGGCGTCGAGGTGCCGCACGGCGCGGCGATGAACACGATCGGCGACCTGGTCGAGCGGTTCGCGATCGGCCCGGACGACGTCACGTTCGGCGTCTCCGCGCTCGACTTCGACCTGTCGGTGTTCGACCTGTTCGCGGCCTGGCACGCGGGCGGCGCGGTCGTCCTGCCCGGCGAGGACGAGCGCCGCGACGCCGCGCGCTGGGCCGAGCTGGTCAGCCGCTGGTCGGTGACGGTGCTGAACTGCGTTCCCTCCGTGCTGGAGATGCTGCTGCGCGCCGGGCGCGCGGACACCCTGCGGCTCGTCCTGCTCGGCGGCGACTGGGTCGGCGTCCACCTGCCCGCGCTGCTGGCCGGGCGCGCCCCGGGCTGCCGGTTCGTCGCCCTCGGCGGGACGACGGAGACCGCGATCCACTCCACCGTGCAGGAGGTCGCGGGCCGCGTCCCGGACGACTGGCACGCCGTTCCGTACGGGGCGCCGCTGCGCGGCGTCGCCTGCCGGGTCGTGGACGACCTGGGCCGCGACCGTCCCGACTGGGCGGCGGGCGAGCTGTGGATCGGCGGCTCCGGCGTCGCCGACGGCTACGCCGGGGACCCGGAGCGCACCGCCGACCGGTTCGTCGTCCACGAGGGCACCCGCTGGTACCGGACGGGCGACCTCGCCCGCTACCGCCCCGACGGCACCCTCGAATTCCTCGGCCGCCGCGACCACCAGGTGAAGGTGCGCGGCTTCCGGATCGAGCTGGGCGAGGTCGAGGCGGCGCTGCGCGAACACCCGGCGGTGGGACGCGCCGTCGCGCTCCTCGCGGACGGACGCCTCGCCGCCGCCGTCGAGGGCCCGGACGGGCTCGACCGGGACGCCGTGCTCGCCCGCGCCCGGGAGCTGCTGCCCCCGCACATGGTGCCCGAGCTGCTCGTCCGCGTGGCCGGGCTGCCGCTCACCGCGAACGGGAAGGTCGACCGCAAGGCGCTCACCGCCCTCGCCGCCGCCGAGGCGGGAGAGGCCCCGGACGTCTACGTCGAGCCGGCGACGCCGCTGGAGAAGGTGCTCGCGCGGATCGTCGCGGAGGTGCTGGGCGTGGAGCGCGTCGGCGCGGACGCCGACTTCTTCGCGCTCGGCGGCGACTCCGTCCTCGCGACGACCGTCGTCGCGCGGCTGCGGGAGGCGCTCGACACGACGGCGCTGCCCGTCCGTGTGCTGTTCGCGGAGCGGACCGTGGCGCGCGTGTGCCGCCGCCTCGCCGAGTTGGAGGACGCGCCCGGACGGCTGGAGGCCGTCGCCGCGATCTGGCTGGAGGTCGAGGCCATGACCGAGGACGAGCTGACCGCCCGCCTGAGCTGACCACTCGACCGAGCTGATCAGCCGGGTTCGGGTTCCGGGCGCAGTGTCG
Organism: Actinomadura syzygii; assembly: GCF_008085905.1. Lineage (GTDB taxonomy): Bacteria > Actinomycetota > Actinomycetes > Streptosporangiales > Streptosporangiaceae > Spirillospora > Spirillospora syzygii. The sequence goes on from NZ_VSFF01000018.1 coordinate 71,962, forward strand.
CCGTGCGGAGCCCGGTGAGCGTCAGCGCCAGGGCGAGGGCGAGGGCGGCGCTGACCGTCCCGAACAGGACGATCACCGCGCCCGGCGCGAGGTAGCGGCCGAGCGCGCCCGCGCCGAGCGATCCGACGGCGCCGCCGCCGGTCTCCTGCGCGGCCCACAGGGCGTTGACGCGGCCGAGGTGGGAGTCGGGCGTGTGCGACTGGATCAGCCCGTACCGCAGGATCTCCTCGACCGACTGCGCGAACCCGTAGGCGAACAGGATCGCGACGGCGAGCGCCGCGTGGCGGGCGAGGCCGAGGCAGGCGAGCAGGGCGAAGCCGGTGACGGACGCGGCGAGCAGCGCGAGGCCGGGGGCGCGGAACGTCCCGGCCCAGCCGCTCGTCAGGGACGCGAGCACCGCCCCGCACGCCGGGGCGGCGAACAGGAGCCCGACCGTGGTGGGGCCGCCGTCCAGGGCGCGGGCCGCGAAGGCGGGCATCAGCACCGGGATGCCGCCCGCCACCATGAACAGCAGGCCGAGCAGCATGAGCGAGCCGACGACCCGGTGGGACGCGACGAACCGGAACCCGTCCCCGACGGCCCGCAGCGGGTGCGCGGGCTCCTCGCCGGGTTCCTGTGTGGCGGCGTCCGGTCTGAGGACGGGGAGGCGGGTCAGCAGTCCGATCGTGCCGAGCGTCCCGGCCGCCGCGGCCGCGTAGTTCCAGCCGACGCCGAACGCGGACACGACGCCGCCGAGCGCGGGCGACGCCATCGACCCGAGCCGGACGGTCAGCGCGTTCAGCGCCCCGGCCGCGACCAGCTTGTCCGGCGCGACGAGGGCGGGCGTCGCGGCCAGCAGCGCGGTGACGCTGACGCCGGTCGCGAGGCCGTCCCACGCGGCGAGGACGTAGATCGCCGCGACCGACGGGGACGGCAGGAACGCGTTCAGCGCCAGCAGGACGAAGCCGACCCCGGCGGCCGTCCGGGCGCGCAGCATCAGCCGCCGCCGGTCGCTCCGGTCGGCGAGGACGCCGCCCCACAGGAACCCGGCGAGGAGCGCGAACCCCTCGGCGGCGGACACCGCGCCGACGTGCGCCGTCGACCCGGTCAGCGCGTACACCTGGACGGGGACGGCGACCGCGAGCATGCCGATCCCGAACACCGAGACGGTGCGGGCGACGAACACGTCGCGGAAAGGGCCGCTGTCGCGCAGCGGTGTGACGTCCATCGTGAGCCGCCGAAGCAGCCGTCTGGGCGGTCGGGGCATCGCGGGGTTCTCCTCAGCCGGGGGAGTAGCTAAGGTAAGCCTAGCCTTAGTTGGTCTTGAGGAAGAGGACGCACCGGTGCTGCGCTCGCTGATGAACGGAAAGATCCACCGTGCCACCGTCACGCAGGCGGATTTGCACTACGTGGGCTCCCTGACGATCGACGCCGACCTCATGGAGGCGGCCGACATCGTGGAGGGCGAACAGGTCCACGTCGTCGACATCACGAACGGGGCCCGGCTCGTCACCTACGCCATCACCGGGGCCGCGGGCAGCGGCGTCATCGGGATCAACGGCGCGGCGGCCCGCCAGGTCCAGCCGGGCGATCTCGTCATCATCATCAGCTACGCCTCGTTGGACGAGTCCGAGCGTCCCCGGCACGAGCCCCGCGTCGTCCACGTGGACGGGGCGAACCGGATCGTCGCGCTCGGCTCCGACCCGGCCGCGCCGGTCCCCGGCGCCCCCGGCCAGCTCGCGGGACGGTGACCGGCATGGACGGCGTCACCGCCTGGCCGGCCGACCTCGCCGCCCGCTACGAGGCGGAGGGGTACTGGAGCGACCGCGTCCTCGGCGGCGTCCTGCGCGGCGCGCCCGGCAAGACCGCACTGGTCACGGGCGACGACCGCCTCACCTACGCCGAGCTGTACCTCCGCGCCGCCCGCACGGCCGCCGGGTTCCTCGACCTCGGCGTCCGCAAGGGCGACCGCGTCGTCGTCCAGCTCCCCAACACCGCTGCGTTCGTGGTGACGTTCCTCGCGCTCGTCCGCGTCGGCGCCGCGCCCATCCTCGCGCTGCCCGCGCACCGCGAGAGCGAGATCCGCTACCTGTGCGAGCTGGCGGAGGCCAGCGCCTACGTCTGCGCGGACCGCGACGGCGACTTCGACTACCGCGCCATGGCCCGCACCCTCCCCGTCGAACACGTGGTCGTGGACGGCGACGCGGCGGAGTTCACCCCGCTCGCCAAGGTCGACGCCGAACCGGTGGCCGAGCCGGAGCCGCCCGCGCCGTCCGACGTCGGCGTGTTCCTGCTGTCCGGCGGGACGACGGGCCTGCCGAAGCTCATCCCGCGCACGCACCGCGACTACGTCTACAACCTGGAGGCCAGCGCCGAGGTGTGCGGCTTCACCTCGTCGACCGTCTACCTGGTCGTGCTCCCGGCCGCGCACAACTTCGCGCTCGCCTGCCCCGGCATCCTCGGCGTGTTCGCCACCGGCGGGACCGTCGTCCTCGCCCCGTCCGGGTCGCCCGACGAGGCGTTCCCCCTCATTGAGCGCGAGCGCGCCACGGTCTGCGCGGTCGTCCCGCCGATCGCCCTCCTCTGGCTGGACGCGGTGACCTGGCAGGACGAGGACCTCTCGTCCCTCCAACTCCTCCAGGTCGGCGGCGCCAAGTTCGCCGCCGAGCGCGCCGCCGAGGTCCCGGACGTCCTCGGCTGCCAGGTCCAGCAGGTCTTCGGCATGGCGGAGGGCCTGCTCAACTACACCCGCCTGGACGACCCCCGAGACCTGGTCGAACGGACCCAGGGCCGTCCCCTCTCACCGGCCGACGAGATCCGCGTCGTGGACGCCGACGGCGCGCAGGTCGCGCCCGGCGAGACCGGCGAGCTGCTCACGCGCGGCCCGTACACGCTCCGCGGCTACTACCGCGCGCCCGAGCACAACGCCCGCTCGTTCACCCCGGACGGCTTCTACCGGACGGGCGACCTCGTCCGGCGGCTGCCGTCCGGCCACCTGATCGTCGAAGGCCGCGAGAAGGACCAGATCAACCGGGGCGGCGACAAGATCTCGGCGGAGGAGCTCGAAGGCCATCTGCTCGCGCACCCCGCGATCCACGACGCGGCCGTGGTCGGCGTCCCCGACCCGATGATGGGCGAGCGCACCTGCGCGTTCCTCATCCTCCGGGATGGCGAGAAGGCCCCCGACCTCCGCGACATCAAGGACTTCCTACGGACGCGAGGCGTGGCAGCCTACAAATTCCCCGACCGCCTCGAAACCACCGATACGTTCCCGCGCACCCCCGTGGGCAAGGTAAGCAAGAAGGCCCTGACCGCCCGAATTCATTCATCCTGATGGGGATGCGAGTGTTCGGCGCAGAGGCAGGCGACAGCGTTCTCGATCCATTCCCGGCCGGTCCATTCGGGATGCAGTTCGAGCATGAGGGCCTTGATCTCCGCCGCGGTCGTCTCCTCGCTCACCGCCGAGTCGCGCCTTTTCCAGGTCTCGTCGCGTAGCAGGCGGAGATAGTCGCGGACGTCGCCCAGCAGGTCCGCGCCGCCGATGTCGCCGTGGCCGGGGACGACGGTCTCCGGCGGATCGGCGGCGAGGCGCTCCATCACCGCGAGCCACCGCAGACCGGACACGTCGGTGTCGTGCGGCGGGAACCACGGGAAGATCGCGAACTGCCCGGTCTCGACGAGGTCGCCGGTGAACAGGACGTCCGCGTCCGGCACCCGGACCACCTGGTCGCCCCGGCTGTGCGCCCGTCCGGTCGCCCGCAGTTCCACGATCCGGCCGCCGAGGTCCAGGTCGTGGGAGTCGCCGTAGACGACGTCTGGGCGGGGGAGTTCGACGCCCTCCAAACGGCGGGCGACGGCCTCGCTGAGGCCCTTGAACATCTCGATGTATCCGGGGCCCTTCGCCTTGAGGTCGTCGGCTTGGGCGCGGTTCACCAGATACGTCGCCTCGCCGGAGAACGTCTGGGCGCCGAGGGCGTGCTCCGGATGGAAATGGGTCGTGGTCAAGTAGAGCCTGCGTCAGCGCGCGTATTCGGCGGCGAATTCCAGAACCGTCTCCGCGCTCCGCGAGCCCAGCCCCGCCGCCTACCGCAAGCGGCACCCGGAGGTGCGCGTCCGGGTCCGGGAGGCCGACTTCACCGACCCGTCCGCGGGACTGCAGGCGGGCCTCGTGGACGTCGCCCTCACACGCCTGCCGTTCGACGACGCGGGCCTCGTCGTCCGCGTGCTGCGCACCGACCCGGTCGGCGTGGTGCTCCGCGCCGACGACCCGCTGGCCGGACGCCCCCGCCTGCGCTCCGGCGAGCTCGCCGACCGCCGCTGGTTCCGGCTGCCGGACGGCGTCGACCCGCTCTGGCGGGCGTGCTGGAGCGGGCCCGCCGGAAGCGACGGGCCCGTCGTCCGGACGGTCCACGAATGCCTCCAGGCCGTCCTGTGGAACGGAAGCGTCGGCCTGGCCCCCGCTCGGCCTCGACCTCCCCGACGGCCTCGTCTCGGTCGCCCTGGCGGACATGCCGCCGAGCCGCCTCGTCGTCGCCTGGCCCACCGCCGCCGCGAGCCCCCTCGTCCGCTCGTTCGCGCGGATCGCCGCGGACGTCTACCGCCCCGCCGCCTAGCCCGGCAGGCTCACCGGGCATGCGCCCCGCCTGCCCGCGAGGACGCCGTGCGAGGTCAGGGGAGCGGGACGACGTGCGGCGCGATGCTGGAGAGCTTCTCGCACGTCTCCTCGAACTCCCGGTCGGGTGTGGACGCGCCGACGATCCCCGCCCCGGCGCGCAGCCAGGCGCGGCCGTCCTCGTTGTAGAGGGCGCGCAGGACGAGCGCCGAGTCGAGGGACCCGTCGTGCGAGACGGTGACGACCGCGCCCGAGTAGAGGCCCCGGCGCTCCTCCAGGCGGGTGATGGCCTCGATCGCCTCGGGCTTCGGGATGCCGGACGCGGTGACGCCGGGGAACAGCGCGTCCAGGGCGTCCCAGGACGTGCGGCCGGGCGCGAGGACGCCGCTGACGCTGGAGCCGAGGTGCTGGACGCTGCCCCGCTCCTTCACCGTCATGAACCCGGTGACCTGGACGGATCCCGGCTCGCACACCCGGCTCAGCTCGTCCTGCGAGGTGCGGACCGACACCGCGTGCTCGTAGATCTCCTTCGGGTCGGTCTCCAGGTCCCGCCGGGTGCGGGCGTCGGCGGCGGCGCCCGCGCCGAACGCGCGGGTCCCGGCGAGCGGCTGGGTCATGACGCGGCCGGCGGCGTCGACGCTGACGAGCACCTCGGGGCTGAACCCGGTCGCCTGGAACCCGCCGAGGTCGAGCAGGAACGAGCGCGCCGGGGTGTTCGCGCGGCGGCCCCGGACGAACGTCGACACGACGTCCACGGGGTGGGGGACGTCGACCCGCCGCGACACGATGACCTTCTGGTAGCGGCCCGCACCGATCTCGGCGACGGCGTCGGCGACGAGGCCGCGGTAGGCGTCGCCGCCGGTCCGGATGCCGACCGGCGATGGTGCGCCGACGACCGGCGCGGCGGGCTCGCGGAGCAGCTTGGCGACCTGCTCGACCTCGGCGGCGTCGACGCCGGTGACGCGGGCGCGCCCGGCCTCGACCGTGACCTCGGTGCGCGGGACGACCAGGTGCGCGAGCCGTCCGCGCGGCTCCGGCGAGGCGAACTCGAACGCGATCCAGCCGTAGGCGTTCCAGGCGGGGAGCGGGGCGTCGGCGAACGTGTCGCGGAGCGCGTCGGCGGGGCGTCCGGTCCAGGCGCGGGCGGTGGGCGCGCGGTCCGGCCAGTGGGCGTGGACGCGCTCGGCGTCGAGGACGACCTCGCCGAGCAGGCCGCCCGCGAACGTCCACGAGCCGGGGCGCTCGTAGACGACGTAGTCGTCGAACATCCCCGATCCGGCGAGGCGGGCCGTCAGCGCGAGGGGTTCCGATTCGTGTTCGACGTGCAGGACGGCGGGTTTCGCATCAGTACTCAGACCGAAGGACAAGGCTTCGACTTCCTTTCGCGGGCCGGGGGATCCCGAACTTAGGTAAGGCTAACCTTGTGCGATTTTCGTAGGCAAGGCTAACCTAACTCGCGTTGGTTCAGCCGACGACGAAAGAGTTGAGCGTGCAGGAGCAGACGGCGGTAAGTGAGGTCCGGACACGGCGGCGCGAACTGATGCGCCGGATGGTGGCGGAGGCGGGCCTCGGCCCCGACGCCGCCCGGCTCGCCCCGCGCGACGGCGCCGGGCCCGCCCCGCTGTCGTACGCGCAGCAGAGCATGTGGCTCCACCACCGCGCCTTCCCGGACAGCCCCGCCTACAACGTCTGCCTGCTCGTCCGCATGACGGGGCCGCTCGACACCGGCGCACTCCGGGACGCGCTGCGCGCCCTCGTCCGGCGGCACGCGATCCTCCGCACCACCTACGCGGAGGACGGCGACGGGCGCGCCGTCCAGACCGTCACGGGCGACGACTCCCTCGACCTCGCCCCGGTCGGCTGCGCCGACGCGGACGCGCGGGCCGCCGAACTCGCGGCGCGGCCCTTCGACCTGCGGAACGAGCGGCCGATCCGCCTCGAACTGCTGCGGACGGGCGACGACGAGCACGGCCTCGTCCTGGTCGTCCACCACATCGCATGGGACGGCATGACGTGGGGCTCGCTGTCGCGCGACCTGTCCGCGCTGTACCGGGCCGCCGTCACCGGCGAGCCGGACGGGCTGCCCGCCCTCGCCGTCCAGTACGCCGACTTCGCCGACTGGGAGCAGCGGCGGCCTATCCCGGAGGCGGACCTCGCGTACTGGCGGGAGCGCCTCGACCCGCCGCCCCCGCCGCTCGACCTGCCCGCCGACCGGCCGCGCGGCGCGGCGCCGTCCGAGCGCGGCGGACGCCGGGCGCGGCGCTTCGGCGACGACGTCACCGGCGGGATGCGGCGGCTCGCCGCCGAGGAGGACGCCACCCCGTACACGGTGATGCTTGCCGCGTACGCCGTCCTGCTGCACCGCTACACCGGGGCGGACGACGTCGCGGTCGGCTCGGCGGTCATGAACCGCGAGCATGTCGACGTCGAGCGGCTCGTCGGGAACTTCGGGAACACGCTGGTGATGCGGGTCGGGCTGGTGGGCGCGCCGACGTTCCGCGAGGCGGTGCGCCGCGCCGGCCGGACGGTCGCCGAAGGCTTCGCGCACCAGGCCGCGCCGTACGACCGGCTCGTCCGTGAACTGCGTCCGGCGCGGGGGCGGGGGCGGTCGGCGTTCTTCGACACGATGCTGCTGTTCCTCGCCCAGGAGATCGGCGAGCTGGACCTGCCCGGCGTCACGTCGACGTGGACGCACGTCCACAACGGCACCACGCACTTCGACCTGTCGCTGGAGGCGTTCGTCCGTCCGGGCGGGATGACGGTCGAGGCGACGTTCCGCCGCGAGCTGTTCGACGACGAGCGCGTCGACGCGCTGCTCGGCCACCTGGAGACCCTGCTCCGGGACGCGCTGGCCGACCCCGACCGTCCGATCGGCGCGCTCCAGGTCATGGACGACGCCGAACGCGCCCTCATCGACGCCGCCAACGACACCGGCCGCGACCTCCGCCAGGCGGACGTGGTCGCCCTGTTCGAGGAGCAGGCCGCCCGTACCCCGGACGCGACGGCGATCGAAGCCGGGCCCCTGTCCCTCACCTACGCCGAGCTGGACGAACGCTCGTCCGCCCTCGCCGCCGAACTCCGCGCCCGCGGCGCCGCGCCCGAGCGGACCGTGGCGCTCGCGCTGCCGCGCACGCCGGACCTCGTCGTCGCGCTGCTCGGCGTCCTGAAGACGGGCGCCGCATACCTCCCACTCGACCTGGACCATCCCGCCGACCGGCTCGCTTACATGCTGGACGACGCCGCGCCGCTCTGCGCCATCGTCACCCGTGACACCGCGCGCCTCCTACCGGACACGACCGGCCTGCTCGTCATCGACGGCCCCCGGCGCGAGGTCCTGGCCGGGCCGTCCCATCGGGCGCGCGCCGACGACCTCGCCTACGTCATCTACACCTCCGGTTCGACGGGACGTCCGAAGGGCGTCGCCGTCCCGCACGGCGCGCTGGCGAACTTCCTGCTCACGACGCGGTCGCGGCTCGGGCTCGGGACGGGCGACCGGCTCGTCGCGGTGACGACGATCGCGTTCGACATCGCCGCGCTGGAGCTGTTCGTCCCGCTGACCAGCGGCGCGACGGTCGTGCTGGCCGACCGCGCGACCGTCCGCGACCCTGCCGCGCTCGGCGCGCTGCTGGCGGACGCGACCGTCGTGCAGGGCACGCCGTCCCTGCTCGGCACGCTCGACCCGGACGCGCTCAAGGGCAAGCGGGTCCTGGTCGGCGGCGAGGCGCTGCCCGCCGCGCTCGCCGAGACCCTCGCCGGGGCCGCGTCGCTCGCGACCAACCTGTACGGGCCCACCGAGGCGACGATCTGGGCGACGGCGGCTGACCTGCCCTCTTCCGGCATCGGCACGCCGTTCTGGAACACCCGCGCCCATGTGCTCGACGCGGCGCTGCGTCCCGTTCCGCCGGGCGTGCCGGGCGAGCTGTACCTCGCGGGCGCGCAGCTCGCGCGGGGGTACGTCGGTCGCCCCGACCTGACGGCGGAGCGGTTCACGGCCGACCCGTACGGGCCGCCCGGGTCGCGCATGTACCGGACGGGCGACCTGGCGCGGCGCGCCCGCGACGGGTCGATCGAGTACCTCGGCCGCACCGACGACCAGGTGAAGATCCGCGGGTTCCGGATCGAGCCCGCCGAGGCGGAGGAGGTTCTCGCCGCGCAGCCGAGCGTCGCGCGGGCGGCCGTCGTCGTCCGCGAGGACCGCCCCGGAGAGCCGAGGCTCGTCGGCTACTACGTGCCGGACGGCGCCGCCCCCGACGAGGCCGCGCTGCGCGACGCGCTCGGCCGGGCGCTGCCCGAGTACATGGCGCCGTCCGCCCTGGTCGTGCTTGACGCGCTGCCCCGGACGGTCAACGGCAAGCTCGACCGCGCCGCGCTGCCCGCCCCCGAGGCCGGGGTGTCCGGACGCGCCCCGCGCGACGCACGCGAGGCCGCGCTCTGCGCGATCTTCGCCGAGCTGCTCGGCGTGGAGGGCCTCGGGATCGACGACGACTTCTTCGCGCTCGGCGGGCACTCGCTGCTCGCCACCCGCGTGGCCGCCAAGGCGCGGGCGGTGCTCGGCGGGACGCTGTCCATCGCGGACGTCTTCGAGGCGCCGACCGTCGCCGCGCTCGCGCCCCGGCTGGTCGCGTCGGAGGTCGCGCGCGTCCGCGACGTCGCGCGGCCGGACGTCGTCCCGGCGTCGGCGGCGCAGCGGGGGCTGTGGCTGGAGGAGCGGCTGCGCGGACCGTCCGCGTCGTACTCGCTGCCGCTCGGCCTGCGGCTGCGCGGCCCGGTCGACGAGGCCGCTCTGGACGCCGCTTTCGCCGACGTCGTCGCCCGCCACGAGGCACTCCGGACGCTGCTCATCGAGGGGCCGGACGGGCTGCCGGTGCAACGCGTCCTGGACGCGGACGTCCCCGTGCGTCTCGCGGTCATCGACGCTCGCGCGGAGACGCCGGAGCGGCGGGCGGCCCTGGAGCGCGAGGCCGCCGCGCACGTCTTCGACATCGGCCGCGACCTGCCCGTCCGAGGCACCCTCGTCCGGACCGGCGACGACGAGTGGTCGCTGATCCTGCTGCTGCACCACGCCGCCGCCGACGAGTGGTCGTTCACGCCGCTGCTCGCCGACCTGGCCCGCGCCTACGCGGCCCGGCGGGACGGCCGCGCGCCCGGCTGGGAGCCGCCGCCCGTCCAGTACGCCGACTACGCGGCCTGGCAGGCGCAGGCCGCCCCCGACGCGTCCGAGGGGCTCGACTTCTGGGCGGACGCGCTCGCCGGGCTGCCGGAGGAGACCGTCCTGCCGTTCGACCGGCCGCGTCCGGCGGAGGCGGGGCACCGGGGCGGGCTCGTCCCGTTCCGGCTCCCGGCCGCCGGGGCGCGGAGGCTCGCCCGCGAGACCGGGACCAGCGTGTTCATGGTCCTGCACGCCGCGGTCGCCGCGCTGCTCCAGCGGTTCGGCGCGGGCGACGACGTGGCGCTCGGCTCGCCCATCGCGGGACGTCCCGACGAGGACCTCGCCGGGCTCGTCGGCGTGTTCGTGAACCCGCTCGTGCTGCGGACCGACCTGTCCGGCGACCCGACGTTCGCGGAGCTGCTCGACCGGGTGCGCGCCGCCGACCTCGCCGCGTTCTCGCACGCCGACGTCCCGTTCGAGCGGGTCGTGGACCGGCTCGCGCCGGAGCGGTCGCTCGCCCGGAGCCCGCTGTTCCAGGTGATGATCGTCCATCAGCGGCTGGACGACGTGCGGCTCGCGCTGCCCGGCGTGCGCGCGGAGCCGTTCCTGCCGGAGACCGGCGGCGTCAAGTTCGACCTGGACCTGTACTTCGCCGAAGGCGACGCGGACGTCGAGGGGTTCGCCGCGTTCGACGCCGACCTGTTCGACGCGCCGACCGTCGAGCGGCTGCTCGACGCCCTCGACGACCTCCTTCTGCAGGTCACGGCCGATCCGGGGCGGCGGCTCTCGGCGCTGGGAGCGCGTGTCGAGCATCCCGACACGTCCCGCGCGTGGCCGGTGCGGACAGTCGCCGCGCTCATCGAGGAGCAGGCCGCCCGCACGCCCGGCTCGACCGCCGTCGTGTTCGGCGACACCGTCCTCACCTACGCGGAGCTGGACGCACGCGCCGAGGCGCTCGCCGACCAGCTCGCCGCCGCGGGCGCCGGTCCGGAGAAGGTCGTCGCGATCGCGCTCCCACGCTCGGACGAGTTCGCCGTCGCGCTGCTCGCCGTGCTGAAGACGGGCGCGGCCTACCTGCCGGTCGACCTGTCATATCCGCCCGCCCGCGTGCGGATGATGCTCGACGCGGTGAGCCCAGTGCTCGTGGTCGGGCGCGACGAACTGCCGCTGGACGCGCCCCGCCGATCCCGGCCCGACGTGCGGCCCGAGCATGCGTCGTACGTCGTGTTCACGTCCGGGTCGACCGGGACGCCGAAGGCCGTCGTCGGCACGCAGCGCGGCCTGGCCAACCGGCTCGCGTGGGGCGCGGACCTCGCCGCGCCGGGCGTCCGCGTCGCGAAGAGCTCGCCCGCCTTCATCGACGGGACGACCGAGCTGCTCGGCGGCCTCGTCGCCGGGGACGCCGTCGCCATCGCCGACGACGCGACCGCCACCGACGCGGTCGCGCTGGCCGCATTCGCCGAGGGGCACGGGGCCGGGCTGGTCACGCTCGTCCCGAGCCTCCTCGCCGCGCTCGCGGAGAACGGGCTTCCGACGTCCGTCACGACGTGGATCAGCAGCGGGGAGGCGCTGCCGCCCGCGCTCGCCGCGAAGGTCCCGGCGCGCCTGATCGACCTCTACGGGTGCTCGGAGGCGGCGGGCGACAGCCTGATCGCCGAAGGCGGGGGGCTGCGGCCGATCGCGAACACGCGCGCCCACGTCCTGGACGGCGCACTCCGCGAAGTCCCCGTCGGAGAGCTGTACCTCGCGGGCGACGGCCTCGCCCGCGGCTACCTCGGCGACCCGGCCCGCACCGCCGAGCGGTTCGTCGCGAACCCGTTCGGCCCGCCGGGATCGCGCCTCTACCGGACCGGCGACCGCGTCCGCCGCCGCGCGGACGGCGGGCTCGACTTCCTCGGCCGCGCCGACGCGCAGCTCGCGCTCCGCGGCTTCCGGATCGAGCCGGGCGAGGTCGAGGCCGCGCTCGCCGCGCGGCCGGGAGTGCGGCGGGCCGCCGTGACCGCCCACGGGTCCCGGCTCGTCGGCTATGTCGTCGGTGACGCCGACGCCGACGACCTGCGCGAACGGCTCGCCGCGCTGCTGCCCGGGTACCTCGTCCCGGACGACCTGGTCGTGCTGGACGAGCTGCCCCTCACCCCCAACGGCAAGGTCGACCGGCGTGCCCTGCCGGAGCCGGGACGGCCCGCTGCCGGACGGGCGCCCGCGACCGAGCCGGAACGCGTCCTCGCCGCGCTGGCCGCGGCCGTCCTCGGACGCGACGGCGTCGGCGCCGACGACGACTTCTTCCGCGCGGGCGGCGACAGCATCGGCGCGGCGCTGTTCGTCGCCCGCGCCCGCCGGGCCGGGCTGTCGTTCACCGTCCGGGACGTGTTCCGGCTGCGCACCGTCGAGGCCCTCGCCCGCGCCGCCGCGCCCGCCGTCGCCGGGCCGGTCCAGGAGGCGGAACAGAGCGGGGAGCTGCCGCTGTCGCCGCTCCAGGAAGGGCTCCTGTTCCACCTGATGATGGCCGGTGAGGGCCGCGACATCTACGTGCAGCAGGCCGTGGTGACGCTGTCCGGGCCGGTCGACCCCGGGCGGATGGCGGACGCGGCCCGCGCCGTCCTGGAGAAGTTCCCCAACCTGCGCGCGGGCTTCCGGACGGACGGCGACCGCGCCGTCCAGTTCGTCCCCGAGGAGTTCGAGACCCCGTGGACGCACGCCGACGTCGCCCCGGACGATCTCGACGCCTTCGCCGACGCGCAGCGCGCCGCGCCCTTCGACCCGGCCGAGCCGCCGCTGATCCGCTTCGCCCTCGCGAGCCTCGCGCCGGACGACCACCGCCTGATCCTGACGTCCGAGCTGATCCTGCTCGACGGCTGGTCGGGCGGCCTCCTTGTCACCTCGCTGCTCGACTCCTACACCGACGCGGAGGCGGAGGCGGCGCGTCCCGTCCGGCCGTTCCGCGCGTTCCTCGACTGGGTGAACGGCCGCGACCGGGACGCCGCCGTGGACGCCTGGCGCCGCGCGCTCGACGGGTTCGACGAGCCCGCGCTCGTCCGTCCCGGCCTGGTGGACCGGCCCGCCGACCTCGCCGCGGCGGGGGAGCTGCACCGCCCGCTGCCGCCTGGCCTCGCCGCCCGCCTGGAGGCCGTCGCCCGCGACCGGGGCGTCACCCCCGGCACGCTGTTCGAGACCGCGTGGGGCATGGTCCTGATGGGCCTCACCGGACGCGACGACGTGGTGTTCGGCGCGTCGGTGTCCGGACGCCACCCGGACGTGGACGGCGTCGAGTCGATGGTCGGCCTGCTGTTCAACACGATCCCCGTCCGCGTGCAGGCCGGGCCCGCGGAGCCGCTCGCGACCGTGCTCGACCGTGTCCAGTCCGCCCGGTCCGAGCTGTTCGACCACGGGTTCGTCGCGCTCGCGGACGTCCAGCGCGCCACCGGGCTCGGCACGCTCTTCGACACGCTGTTCGTCTTCCAGAACTTCCCCGGCATGCCGACCGACCGGGGCTTCGGCCCGGACGGCGCGCTCCGCGTCCGGGGACGCGAGGTCCGCGACGCCACCCACTACCCGATCACCATGGTCGTCGAGCCGGGCAAGGCGCTCCGCGTCATGTACCGGGGGGACGCGTTCACGCGGGACGAGGCGGAGCGTGTCACCGACCGGTACGTGCGCGTCCTGGAGACGCTCGCCGAATCGCCGGACGCGCCGTGCCACCGCCTCGACCTGCTCACCGGGGACGAGCGCGAGCGCCTCCGCCGCGACTGGGACGAGGCGGTCCGCCCCGTCCCCGAGCTGACGGTCGCCGAACTCCTCGCCGACCGCGCCGCCCGGCAGCCGGACGACCTCGCGCTGGTCTCCCTGCCCGACGTCCGGCTCACCTACGGGGAGCTGAACGCCGAGGTCAACCGGCTCGCCCGGCTGCTGATCGCGCACGGCGCGGGCCCGGAGCGGGTCGTCGCGCTGGCGCTGCCGCGCTCGGCGGAGATGGTCGTCGCGCTGTTTGCCGTGCTCCGCACGGGCGCCGCCTACCTGCCGCTCGAACTCGACTATCCGGCGGACCGGCTCGACTACATGCTCCAGGACGCGGCCCCCGTCTGCCTCGTCTCGCACCGCGACATCGCCGCACGCCTCGCCAACCCCAGCACGACCCTCGCCCTGGACGACCCCGGCACGGCGAGCGCCCTCGCCGACCTCCCCGGCACCGCCCCGACCCCCGATGAGACGCCCGGCTTCGCCCCAGGTACCCCCGGCCGTCTCGACCACCCGGCCTACGTCATCTACACATCCGGCTCCACGGGACGTCCCAAGGGCGTGGTCACCCCCTACCGGGGTCTTACGAACATGCAGTACAACCACCGGGCCAACATCTTCGACCCGGTCGTCGCGTCGGCCGGGCGGCGGCTGCGCATCGCGCACACCGTCTCGTTCTCCTTCGACATGTCGTGGGAGGAGCTGCTCTGGCTCGTCGAGGGCCACGAGGTGCACGTCTGCGACGAGGACCTGCGCCGCGACGCCGAGGCCCTGACCGCCTACCTGCGCGAACACCGCGTCGACGTCATCAACGTCACGCCCACCTACGCGCAGCAGCTCCTCGACGAAGGGCTCCTCGACGGGGAGCACCGGCCGCCGCTCGTCCTGCTGGGCGGGGAGGCCGTCCCGACCTCGGTGTGGGACCGTCTCGCGCAGGCCGACGGCGTCCTCGGCTACAACCTGTACGGGCCGACCGAGTACACGATCAACACTCTCGGCGGCGGCACCGAGGACAGCGCCACCCCGACCGTCGGCAAGCCGATCTGGAACACGCGCGGCTACGTGCTGGACGGCTGGCTGCGCCCCGTCCCGCCGGGCGCGCCCGGCGAGCTGTACATCGCGGGCGCCGGGCTGGCCCGCGGCTACCTGGGGCGGCCCGACCTGACGGCCGAGCGGTTCGTCGCCGACCCGTCCGGCCCGCCCGGTTCGCGCATGTACCGGACGGGCGACCTCGTCCGCGTCCGGGACGACGGCAACATCGACTTCCTCGGCCGCACCGACGACCAGGTGAAGATCCGCGGCTACCGGGTCGAGCTGGAGGAGATCGAGACGGCGCTCGCCGCCGAGCCCGGCGTCGGGCAGGCCGCCGTGGTCGCCGCCGACACCGGAGTTCCCGGCGTGAAACGCCTCGTCGGGTACGTCGTCCCGGACGGGACGCGCGCGGGCGCCGCCGACGAGCAGCTCGCCGAATGGCGGCAGCTCTACGACGCCGAGTACACCGAGGTCGGCACCGTCGTCCACGCGGAGGAGTTCGCGGGCTGGGACAGCAGTTACGACGGCGCCCCCATCCCCCTGGACGACATGCGCGAATGGCGGACGGCGACCGTCGACCGCGTCCGGGCGCTGCGCCCGCGCCGTGTCCTGGAGATCGGTGTCGGTGTGGGGCTGATCCTCACCCGCCTGGCACCGGAGACCTACGAGTACTGGGGCACCGACTTCTCCGAGCCGGTCATCGCGAAACTGGAGCACGACCTCGGCCCGGAGTCGCAGGTGCGGCTGAGCTGTCAGCCCGCGCACGACATCAGCGGCCTCCCCGAAGGCCATTTCGACACGATCGTCGTCAACTCGGTCGCGCAGTACTTCCCCGGCGCCGCCTACCTCCAGGACGTCATCGCCAAGGCGATGCGGTTGCTCGCGCCCGGCGGGGCTCTGTTCCTCGGGGACGTCCGCGACCTGCGGACGGTCCGCTGCCTGCACGCCGCGATCCAGCTCGGCCGCGGCGGGGGAGACCTGGACGCGGTGGAGCGGGCCGTCCGGATGGAGAAGGAACTCCTGCTCGACCCGGCGTTCTTCACCGCCCTGGACGGCCCCGCCCGCGTGGACGTCCTGACCAAGCGCGGCACGCACCACAACGAGCTGACCAGGCACCGGTACGACGTCGTCCTCTGGAAGGACGTCCCGCCCGCCCCGGACACCTCGGTCGTCGACTGGACCGGGCTCGACGACCTGCGCGCCAAGCCCGAGGGCCCGTTGCGCGTCCGCCGGATCCCGGACCCGAGGCTGTCCGGCGAGGTCGCCGCCCTGGACGCCCTCCGCGACGGCGCGCCACCCGACGACGCCCGCGCCCTGCTCACCGCGCCCCCGGACGGCGTCGAACCCGAGACCCTCCACGCCCTGTACCCGGACGTCGTCCTTACGCCGTCCGACCGGATCGGGCACTACGACGCCGTGTTCGGCGGGGGAGCGGCCGCGCTCCCCGCCGAGCCGGGACGCCCGCCCGCCTCCTACGCGAACAACCCGGTCGCCGCCCGCGACCACGGCGTGCTGGCGGCCCGCGTCCGGGAGAGCCTCAAGGGGCGGCTCCCCGGCTACATGGTGCCGAGCGCGATCATGACCCTTGACGCGCTGCCGCTGACCGTCAACGGCAAGCTCGACCGCCGCGCCCTCCCCGACCCGGGGCAGGACGGCCCGCGCCGCCGTGGACGCGCCCCGCGCACGCCCGTCGAACGCGTCCTGTGCACGCTGTTCGCCGAGATCCTGGACGCCCCCGGCGCAGGCATCGACGACGGGTTCTTCGACCTCGGCGGGCACTCCCTGCTCGCCACCCGCCTCGTCGGCCGGGCCCGCGCCGCGCTCGGCGCCGACCTCGCGATCCGCGACCTGTTCGAGGCGCCGACCGTCGCCGAGCTGGCCGGGCGCGTCCACCGTTCCGCGACCGCCGGGGCGCGGCCCGCACTGGGGCCGAGGGAGCGGCCCGAGCGCATTCCGCCGTCGTCGGCGCAGCGGCGGCTCTGGATGCTCGACCAGCTCCTCCGCGAGGACGACGGCCCGCGCGGCGCCTACCACCTGCCGCTCGCCGTCCGGCTGCGCGGCGACCTCGCCCTCGCCGCGCTCGAAGCCGCGGTCGCCGACGTCACCGCCCGGCACGAGAGCCTGCGGACGGTGTTCGCCGAGCACGACGGCGTCCCCTACCAGCGGATCCTGCCGCCGGACGAGGCGCGCCCCGTCCTGGAGGTCGCGACGTGCCCGCCGGAGGACGTCATCGCCCGCCCGTTCGACCTTGCCAAGGACCTCCCGTTGCGCGTCGCCGTGTTCCCGGAGGGCGAGCGGGAGCACCTGCTGCTCGCCGTCTTCCACCACATCGCGTTCGACGAATGGTCGTTCGGCCCGTTCGCGCGGGACGTCGCCGAGGCGTACACGGCCCGCCTCGCCGGCCGCGCCCCGGCGTGGGAGCCGCCGCCCGTCCAGTACGCCGACCACGCCCTGTGGCAGCGGGAGCTGCTCGGCGACCCGCTCGACCCGGGCAGCGTCCACGCCCGCCAGCTCGACCACTGGGCGCGGACCCTCGCCGGGCTTCCGGAGGAGATCCCGCTGCCGGTGGACCGGCCGCGTCCCGGCACGGTCGGGCAGCGCGGCGGCACGCTCACCGCCGACCTGCCGCCCGGCCTGGCCCGGCGGGTCCGCCAGGTGGCCCGCGACGCCGGCGCCAGCACGTTCATGGTCTGCCAGGCCGCCGTCGCCGCGCTGCTGCACCGGACGGGCGCGGGCGACGACGTCCCGATCGGCAGCCCGGTCGCCGGACGCACCGAGGAGGCGGCCCGCGACCTCGTCGGGTTCTTCGTGAACACGCTGGTGCTGCGCGCCGACGTGTCCGGCGACCCGTCGTTCGCGGACCTGCTCGGGCGCGTTCGGGAGGCCGACCTCGCCGGGCTCGCCAACCAGGACCTGCCGTTCGAGGCCGTCGTCGAGGCGCTGCGCCCGCGCCGCGTGCCCGGCCGCAACCCGCTGTTCCAGGTGATGGTCGGCTATGAGAACCAGGGCACCGGCGACGTCCGGTTCCCCGGCCTGGAGCAGCGGGAGGCGCTGTTCGGGCCGGGCGCGGCGAAGTTCGACCTCGACTTCATCTTCCGCGAGGTCCCGGACGCCGACGACCTCCGGTTGATCGTCGACTACTCCGCCGACCTGTTCGACCGGGACACGGTCGCCGCCCTCGCGGACGGCCTGATCGCGCTCCTGGAGGTCGTCGCCGCCGACCCGTCCGTCCGGGTGGGCGCGCTGCCCGCGGGCCCGGCCGCCCGCGCCGTTACCGCCGAGCCGGACGCCGAGCCGGACGCGGGCCGTCCCGCCGCGCGCCGCGAAGGCGACGACCGGGAGGCGGCCCTGTGCCGGATCTTCGCCGCAGAGCTCGGCGTCGCCGAGGTAGGCCCGGACGACGACTTCTTCGACCTCGGCGGCCACTCGCTGCTCGCCATGAAGCTGGTCCGCCGGATCAGGAGGGAGCCCGGCTGCGAGTCCCTGAAGATCGCGACCCTGATGACCGCGCCCACCGTCGCGGGCCTGCTGGCGAGGCTCCGGTGAGCCGCCTCATACCCCCGCGCCCATTGCAAGGTTAGGTGAGCCTAACCTAAGATCACGACCGTCCACCCCCCTGGAACACCTGGAAGGACACCGGTCCCCTATGCGCACCATGATGCGGCGCGCGGCCGTCACCGCCGCGCTCGTCCTCAGCCTCGGCACGGCCGCCGCGTGCGGCGGCGACGAGCCGGCGGACGACGCCTCCGGCGGCTCGGCCGGCGGGGCGTACCCCGTCACGATCGCCCACAAGCTCGGCACCGCGAAGGTCGAGTCCGAACCGAAGCGGATCGTCGCGCTCGGCGAGGTCGACCAGGACGCGCTGCTCGCCCTCGGCGTCACCCCGGTCGGGATGGCCGAGCTGACCGGCGTCCAGCCCGACGGCCTCGCCCCGTGGACCGCGCCGAAGCTGACCGGCGAGAAGCCCAAGCTGCTCAAGGCGGGGGAGGCCGGGTTCAACCTGGAGGAGATCGCCGCGCTGCGTCCCGACCTGATCCTCGCCGCCGGGGACTTCTACATCGACAAGGAGTACGGCAAGCTCTCCAAGCTCGCCCCGACCGTCGCCTACCAGACGGGGCCCGCCGAGGACGCCTGGCAGGCGATCACCCTCCAGGTCGCCAAGGCGGTCGGCAAGTCCGAGGAAGGGGCGAAGGTCGTCGGCGACGTCGACCGCAGGATCGCCGCCGTGAAGACCGACAACCCCCAGCTGGACGGCAGGACGTTCGCGTTCACCAGCGTCATGCCGAACGGGAACATCGGCGTCATGAAGTCCGAGCAGGACACCAGCGTCAAGATGCTGACCCAGTTCGGCATGAAGCTCCCCGAGCCGCTCAAGAAGCTGCCCGGCGACGGGTTCGCCGCCGAGCTGAGCATGGAGAAGGTGTCCGTCCTGGACGAGGACGTCCTGATCAGCCACTACAACGACGACCCCGCCACGCAGAAGAAGATCGAGGGGAACAAGCTGTTCGCCGACCTCGGCGCCGTGAAGCGCGGCTCCTACGTGGCGCTCGACCTCAAGTCGTTCTGGCCGCTGCGCACCCCGACGCCGCTCGCCGTGCCGTACGTGATCGACCAGGTCGTCCCGAAGATCGCCAAGGCCGCGGACGCGGCCAAGCCCGCCTGATGCCGGAGGAACGCATGCAGACCCCCGTCCACGACGTGGTCGGCATCGGGTTCGGCCCGTCCAACCTGGCCCTCGCCGTAGCGCTCGACGAAGCGCGCGGCGGCGGCGGAGGCGGCACGGACGCGGTGTTCTTCGAGAAGCAGCCCGCGTTCGGCTGGCACCGGGGCATGCTCATCGACGGCGCCACCATGCAGGTCCACTTCCTCAAGGACCTCGTGACGATGCGGAACCCGGCCAGCCCGTACTCGTTCCTCGCCTACCTGCACGCACGCGGACGCCTCGTCGACTTCGTCAACCACAAGACGATGTTCCCCACCCGGATCGAGTTCCACGACTACCTCGAATGGACGGCCGCCGCGTTCGAGGACAGGGTCCGCTACCGCTCCGAGGTGGTCGCGCTGCGCCCGTACGACGACGACCTCCTCGAAGTCGTCGTCCGGCGCGACGACGAGCTGGAGACGCACCTGAGCCGCAACGCCGTCATCGGCGCGGGCCTGGAGCCCGTCCTGCCGGAGGGGATCCGGCCGGGCGAGCGGATCTGGCACACCGAGGACCTGCTCACCCGGCTCGGCGAGCGGCCGGGCGGGCGCCCCCGCCGGTTCGTCGTGGTCGGCGCGGGGCAGAGCGCCGCCGAGGCCGTCGAGTACCTGCACCGGACGTTCGCCGACGCCGAGGTGTGCGCCGTCTTCGCCCGCTACGGGTACTCGCCCGCCGACGACAGCTCGTTCGCCAACCGCATCTTCGACCCCGACGCCGTCGACCACTACTACGACGCCCCCGGCGACGTGAAACGGATGCTGTTCGACTACTCGCGCAACACCAACTACTCGGTGGTCGACCTCGACCTCATCGACGAGCTGTACCGGCGCTCGTACGCCGAGAAGGTCGCGGGCGCGGAACGGCTCCGCATCCTCAACGCCTCGCGCGTGACGGACGTCCAGGAGCGACCGGACGGCGTCCGCGCGCGGGTCGTGTTCCTGCCGACCGGCGAGGTCACCGAGCTGGACGCCGACGTCCTCGTGTACGCCACCGGCTACCGCGAGCGCGACCCGTTCGACCTGCTCGGCGAGGCGGGCGCGCATTGCCGCGCGGGCGAGGACGGGCACCCTGTCGTCGAGCGGGACTACCGCATCGCGACCGAGCCCGGCCCCCGCTGGGGCGTCTACCTGCAAGGCGCCACCGAGCACAGCCACGGCATCGCGTCGTCGCTGCTGTCCATGACCGCCGTGCGCACGGGCGAGATCGTCCGCTCGATCACCCACCGCGCGGCCCGAGTCGCCCAGGAGGCGTGATGACCAATCCGTTCGACGACGCGGACGGGATCTTTCTCGTGCTCGTCAACGACGAGGGGCAGCACTCGCTGTGGCCGTCGTTCGCGGACGTCCCCGCCGGGTGGACGGTCTCGTTCGGGCCCGCGCCGCGCTCCGAGTGCCTCGACCACGTCACCGCGAACTGGAGCGACCTCCGTCCCCGGAGCCTGACCGCCTGAGGCGGGCGGCGGCGCTGGTCCGGCGGAACCGGCCCCGGGACGTCTCCGCAGGTGGACCACGGGGTCGCGCCGAAGTGTGACATGTCGCGGCGCGCCGACGCTGTCAGGGGTGAGAGCCGGATCGTTGCGACGGCGCACCGGTGGGAGGGGAACCCGCGCCGCTCGCGACCGCTCCGGCCCCCGCCGGAGGGCGGGACGGGTCACGCAGGCGCCGGGGCGGACGCCGCGGAGCCGTCCCGCTCCCCGGCTCAGTCCTCCGGGCCGCTCTCCGGCCCGCCGGGGCTGCGCAGGCCGTTCAGGAACAGGTCGACGTAGTGCTCGCTGATCGCGGCCGTCTTCAGGCCGCCGCCCGGCCGGTACCAGACGCCGATCTGGTGGACGGTCCCGAAGAAGAAGTGGACGGCGATGTCGGCGGGCGTCGCGGTGCGGAACGTCCCCTCGCGCTGGCCCTCCTCGACCAGGGCGCGGAACCGCTCGTGGTAGCGGCGCCGCTCGGCGCGGACGGCGGCGCGCCGGTCGCGGGCGAGCAGGTGCGTCGAGCGGAAGAAGACCGTGAAGTCGTCCAGGTGGAGGAACGAGGTGTTCAGGACGTCGACGGCGGCGGCGCGCAGCCGCTCCTCGGCGGTGCCGGGGCCGTCGGCGATCTGCTCCAGCCGGGCCATCTGCAGGGCGAGCAGCCGGTGGTAGATCTCGTAGAGAAGATCGTCCTTTGAGCCGAAGTAGTGGTACATCGCGCCCTTGGTGACGCCCGCCGCGTCGACGATCTCCTGCACGGAGGTGTTCTCGAAGCCCTTCTCGGCGAACATGCGGGTCGCGACGGCCAGCAGCCGGTCGGGGAGGGGCAGGTTGTCGGGCAGCCGGCTCACGGGCGCCTGAGTCATCGTTCCCACCTCCGTCCGGGGAGCCCCCGGGCGTCGCACCGTCCCGGCGCGGCCGCCCGCGGAACGCGGAACAGCCTACCGGGCCGGGGCTCCGGGCATCCGCGCCTCGACCGGGGCCCGGCCCGGCGCGGGCGCTCCGCCGCCCATGCGGTTCTCCCCATGTCCGTTTCGAGCCTGGGGGACGGGCGGCGTGACGGCAACGCAATAAAGCCGGGGGTGGTCTTGCTATGGATCACGGGGAGGATGATCCGTGGGCGGCGTGCGGGGGACGAGGCGGGAGGGCGCGGTGATCCGTTCCGGCGGGGGACGAGCCGCGGCGGCGAAGCAGGTCGCCGCCGCGCGGGCTGGAACGATCTGATGGCGCTGTCGGTCGGGTTCAGCCTGCTCGCCGCGTTCCTGTTCGCGGGCGCCGCCGCCCTGCAGTACCGGGCGGCGCGGCGCGCGGTGCGCGGCGGGTCGGACGCCTCGGCCGCGCACGGGCTGATCCGGCGGCTGGTCCGCGACCCGGTGTGGCTGACGGGCTGGGGCGTGAACCTCGCCGGGTTCTGCGCGCAGGCCGTCGCGCTGCACTTCGGCTCGACGGCGATCGTCCAGCCGCTGCTGGTCACCCAGCTCGTCTTCACGATCGTGCTCGGGACGGTCGGCACCGGCCGCCGCCCCGCCCGGACGGACCTGCTCGGCGGCGTCGCCGTGTCGGCGGGGCTCGCCGTCCTGTTCACGGTGCCGGGCGCGATCCCGCCGGAGGGCGAGCCGTCCCGGCCCCGGCTGTTCCTCGCCGGGCTGATCGCCGCGCCGGTGATCATCGTGCTGTCCCGGGCGGCGTGGCTGCGCCGGGGGCCGGTGCGGGCCGCGCTGCTCGGCGTCTGCGCGGGCCTGTTCTTCGCCGCGACCGCCGTGCTGATCAAGCTGACCACCGCCGACCTCGTGGAGCGGGGCGTCGCCGCGACCGCCGCCGACTGGCCCGGCTACGCCCTCGCGGGCAGCACGCTGCTCGGGCTGATCCTGGAGCAGCGGGCGTTCGCCGCCGGTTCGCTGCCCGCCGCGATGACCGCGATGACGATGACGAACCCGATCGCGTCCTACCTGGTGGCGGCCCTCGCCTTCCGGACGCTGCCGCCCCGGACGGCGTCCGCGTTCGTCGCCGTGTCGGTCAGCGCGGCCCTCCTCACCGCCGGGGTGGCGATGCTGTCCCGGTCCGCGGCCGTCGAGCGCGAGGCGGCGACCTGACCCCCCGGAAAGGGTCCCGCTCTAGGCGGGAACGCGGACGCCGTCGTCGCCCGTGCGGCGCCGCGCGGTCAGCCGCCGTCCGAACCGCTGCGCCGGACGCTCGACGTACCGGTGCGCCAAGGCGGCCGACGCGAGCACCGTCGTCCACAGCACCACGCCCCACAGCAGCCGGACGGACCCGGGAAGGTTGCCCGTGTCGCGCCCGCCGACGGCCCAGATCGCCTGGATGACCAGCGGGTGCAGCAGGTACACCGAGTAGCTGACGAGCCCCGACCACACCAGCACGCGCGGCATCGGGCGGTTCCGCAGCGCGAGCCCCGCGAGGAAGGTCAGCCAGGCGGCGGCGACGGCGGCGGACCAGTCCAGGCCGAGCGGGTTCGGATTGGCGTTGAGGGCCCACGCGGTCGGCGTCCGCAGGCCCGCGACCAGCGAGAACGCGGGGACGACCGCGACCATCGCGGCGGCGGGCCAGGGGCGCAGGCGGCCGTCCTGGATGCCGCGGACGGCCGTCCCGGCGAACATCGTGGCGATGACGCAGAGGCTCTCGATGGCGCCGATGCGGCTGTCCAGGACGAGCAGCCCCAGCGCCAGGGTCACCACGACCGCGACCCCGGTGCGGCGGACCCGGCGCCACCCGCTGACCATGGCGGCGAGCCCGACCGCGAGGAGCAGCGCGGCGGCGAGGATCGTCGCGCCCGGCCACCGGGACGCGAGCAGCACCGACGGCAGCGCGACGCCGAGGATCGCCGCGCCCACCCCGAACCCGAGCGCCACCCGCGCGCTGGAGCGGTGGATCCCGGCGACGAACATCGCCGTCACCAGCAGGTAGAAGACCATCTCGTAGGAGAGCGTCCAGAACACGTTGACGGCGTTCGGCACGCCCAGCAGGTCCTGCAGCATGGTCGCGTGGGCCAGCGCGGACGCCCACGGCCGGTCGGCGAGAGCGGCGGGCAGTCCGTACGACAGCCCGACCGAGCCGAGCACGAGCGCGAGTATCACCGACACGAACCAGGCGGGGTAGAGGCGGAAGAACCGCCCCACCCAGAACTCCCGGACGCTCCCGCGCCGTTCCAGCGAGAACGGGACGACGTACCCGCTGACGAGGAAGAAGACGAACACCCCGTACCGGCCGAAGTCGAACCACGGGCTCGCGCCGCTGCGGACCTCGGGGAGCAGCACGTCCAGGGAGTGCTCGAACACCACCACCAGCGCCGCGAGGCCGCGCAGCGCGTCCAGCCAGCCCATCCGGGCGGCCGCCGCCGGACGGGAGCCGATCTGCGTTTCAGGTGGGGTCAGGGTGTTCGTCGGCATTCGGGCCACCATAGGGGCGGTGTCTCGGCGTTCTCCAGCCGGAAGATGAGAATTGCCTTAACGGAACGCTCCGGCGACTGACGCAGTGTGATCGTCCCGGGTGCGTCAGGACCGGCGGGAACGGCGTTCCGGCGGCCTCGCGCGCGGCGCGCGGTGAGGCCCGCGACTGTGATCAACCCCACAATGCGGACGGGCGCGCCGGGGGACGGGTCAGCGCACCCCGACCGCCCCGTACATGATCGGCTCGCGACCGGGCCGGGACGTCCCGCCGAACGGCGCGCCGCCGAGCGGCACGAGCCCCGGCGACACCGCCCGGAACGGTCCGAGGATCTCCGCCATCCCGGCGGCGTCGCGCGGGATCAGCGGGACGCCGCTCGCGTCCGCGTACCGCCACGCGGCCTCGGCGAACGCGCCGGGCGCGAAGTCGGCGGTGGCGTGCGAGACGACCAGCCCGCTGCCCGGCGCGGCGGGCGCGGCGAGCGCGGCGACGAGGCCGGCCGCGTCCGGCAGGAAGTGCAGGACGGACGAGAACACCAGCGCCACCGGCTCCGCCGGGTCGATGAGGCGGCGCACCTCCGGGCTGCCGAGGATCGAGCCGGGGTCGCGGACGTCCGCCCGCAGCGCCGCGACGTTGCCGCCGTCGATCAGCAGCGCGCGGGCGTGCGCGATGACGAGCGGGTCGTCGTCCACGTAGACGACGCGGGCGCCGGTGGCGTGCCGCGCGGCGATCCGGTGCAGGGCCTCCGAGGTGGGCAGCCCGCAGCCGAGGTCGAGGTACTGCCGGACGCCGCGCGCGGCGAGCACCCGGACGGCGCGGGCGAGGAACTCGCGGGCGGCGCGGACCGCGTCCCCCGCCTGCGGCAGGACGGCGAGGACCTCGTGCGCGAGCTCGCGGTCGGCGGCGTAGTTGTCCTTGCCGCCGAGGAGGTAGTCGTGGACGCGGGCGGTCCCCGGCCTGTCCAGGGCGAGCCGCGTCCCCGGCGCCCGTGTCGCGGGCGTCCGCGCGCCGGCCGTCGTCATTGCGTCACCTGTCGCCTTCGCCAAGAGGGAGCGTGCTCGGCTCACCCTCGACGGTAGGCCGCCGAGCCGGGCGCGCGGGCGGCGAGACCGCCCGGCGGCCCGGCGGCCGCGCCCGCGGTGGCCGCATGGGGACAGGCGCGTTTGGCGGCCTCCGGCGCGCTCCGGAGGCAAGCGGGACGGGCAGCAGGAGCGCGGCGCGCGGACGCGGCGGTGCCAGACCGCCGGCCCGCCCACGGGCACTATTGGACAAATGGCCATTTCTGGTCATGACTCCGGCTTAACCGCCGGACCGGTACCCCTGTCGGAAAGCTCAGGAGCCGCCTCCGGGGTCGCGCCACATCAGCCAGACGGACGGCGCGCCACGGCCCGACAGCGGCAGCTCCTTCGTCACACGGAAGCCGAACCGCTCGTAGTAGGCGATGTTGCGCTCCTTCGAGCTTTCCAGGTAGGCGGGGACGCCCTCCGCGTCGCACCGGTCCAGCCGCGACCGCAGCAGCGCGCTCCCGAGCCCGTTGCCCTGCGCCGGGGGATCGGTGCCGAGCATCGCCAGGTACCAGTGCGGCTCGCGCGGGTGGTGGCGCTCGATCTCGCTCAGCGTCCGCAGCGTGACCGGAACCCGCGCGCCGAAAGCGCGCAGCAGCGGCAGCGTCTGCGTCACCTGCACGCGCAGCGGGACGCGCCACCGCCCGGGCGGGTCCCACAGCGCCGCCGCCTCCGGCCGCGCGCCCCGCCCGGTCGACTCGCTGCCGCCGTGCCGGAGGTGCACCCGGCGCAGCGTGAGCGCGTAGAGGCCGGTCAGGCGGCGGATCCGGGACGCCTCATCCGGCACCAGCCAGCTCCAGACCGGGTCGTCGTCGAAGGCGCGGGCGAGGAGGGCGGCGAGCTCGTCGACGTCCGGGGCCGTGGCCGCGCGGACGACCGGGGACGGAACGGGGTTGGTGGTCATGGCGCGGCCTCCTCGGGGGACGCGCCGATCGTCACCGCCGCCGCGTCCGCGCGTCAAGGAGCGCGGGCGCGAGCGGCGCATGCGGAATCGCGTGCGAGAGCGCGTCGCGGACGGGAGCCTGTCAGACGGGAGTGTGCCACAGAAAGGGCCCGCGATACGCGCGCTGGAGGGCGCTATCCGCAGTCCTCCCCGGCCCGGAGGATCTCCTCCAGGACGAGCGCGGAGCCGATCCCGACGAGCCAGGTGTCCTTGGCGAGCGGGATGCCCTCCGGGGTGGGGCGTATCCCGCCGGGCTCCCGCATGCCGGGCAGCCGCCAGTACAGGCCGGTCAGCCCGCCCGCGAACGCGGTGAGCGCGGCGCCCGCGACCAGCGACGGCACCAGGGGCACGGCCAGCGCGGCGCCGAGCGCGACCTCGGCGGCGCCGAGCCTGCGGGTGAAGGTCCGCGCGTCCTGCGACTCCAGGAACGGGTAGGCGGTCTTCGCCATGCCGTGATACTGGTCGGCCGTCTCGTCCGTGTGCTTGAGCTTCGAGATGCCCGAGTTCAGGACGAACGCCCCGACGATCAGGCGGACGGGCATCTGGTGAGCGCGAGCGAGGAGCCGCATGGTTCCCCCAACCGTCGGTGGGACAGGGCGCTCGGTTTCATTCCCGCCGCCCGGCCGTTACACCTGGCCAGAGGGTCAAGACTCGGCATCCGGGCCGTCCGGCGAGATAGCGTTCCCCCTCGTGACGACGCCAGCGGACGGCCCGCCGCCGTCGCCCGAGTGGGCGCCGGAACGCGAGGTCACCGCCGCGACGGCCGCCGCGCTGATCGCGGACCGGTTCCCCGGACTGCGCGGCGCGGCGGTCGAGCGGCTCGCGACCGGCTGGGACAACACGGTCTTCCGGGTCGGCGGCGAGTGGGCGTTCCGGTTCCCGCGCCGCCGGATCGCTGTGCCGGGGGTGGAGCGCGAGATCGCGGCGCTGCCCGTCCTCGCGCCGCGGCTGCCGCTGCCGGTGCCCGTGCCGCGCTACGCCGCCGGGCCGTCCGCCGGCTTCCCCTGGCCGTTCTGGGGCGGACGGCTGATCGAGGGCCGGGAGTTCGCCGACGTCCGCCCGCCGGACGCGGAGCGCGGCGCGCTCGCCGCCGGGATCGGGGGCTTCCTGCGCGCGCTGCACGACCCGGCGCTCGTCCGCGAGGCGGGGGAGGGGCTGCCGCTCGACCCGATGCGCCGCGCCGACCCGGCGCTGCGCGCGGAACGGACGCTCCCCCGCCTGGACGCCCTCGCCGCGCTCGGCGCCTGGGACCGCGACCCGGCCGTGGAGGCGTTCCTCGCCGCCGCGCGCGACCGGCGCCCGCCGGACGGCGAGCCGGTGATCGTCCACGGGGACCTGCACGTCCGGCACCTGCTCCTCGGGCCGGACGGCCGCGCCGCCGGGATCATCGACTGGGGCGACGTGTGCCTGGCCGACCCGGCCGTCGACCTGTCCCTCGCCTACGCCGGGTTCGGCGGCGACGCGCGGGCCGCGTTCCTCGCCGCGTACGGGCCGGTGTCGCCGGACCAGGAGGCCGCCGCGCGGACGCTGGCGCTCAACCTGAGCGCGACGCTCGCCGAGTACGCCGCGTCCACCGGACGGGACGCGCTGCTGGCCGAGTCGCTCGCCGGGATCGCCCGCGCCGTCGCCCGCCCCTAGCGGGCGGCGGCCAGGTAGACGCGGACGGCGGTGCCGTCCGGCCCGGTGTGCATCCGGACGAGGTCGGCGAGGTGGTTGACCATCAGGACGCCGCGTCCGCCGTTCGGGCTCATGTTCGCCGGGCGCCGCCCGACCAGCGGGTCGGTGATCGTCCCGGCGTCCCGCACCTCGCAGACGACCTGGCCGTCCTCCGCCCACAGCCGCGCCGTGCCCACGCCGCCGCCGTGCAGGCACGAGTTCGCGGCCAGCTCGTTCACCGCCAGCTCCAGGTCGCCCGTCGCCGCCTCGCCGAGGCCGAGCCGCGGCCCCCACCGGGTGACGAACTCCCGGACGAGCGGCAGCGTGTCGAGGTCGAAGCCCATCGCGACCGCGCCCGGCGGCGGCTCCGGCAGCGGCAGGTTGTAGTCGCTGATCACGCGGTCCGGCGCGTAGTCGTCGCTCACCCGCTCGCCGTGCCGGTCGATCACGACGGGATGGGTGGCGCGGGCGTCGTCGATCACGGCGGGGTCGAGGCCGGCCGTGTCGTAGGGGCACAGGATCGACACGCCGCGCCCCGCGAACGCCAGGTTGATCAGCGCCTCGTGCTGCGCGCAGGCCGGGTACTCGGTGGCGGACCGGCCGGGCCAGACCGGCTCGCCGATGATCCGCACCCGGCCCGCCGGGTGCCGGTCGGCGAAGTCGCGGAGCACGCCGGGGATGATGCGGCCCGGGTTGCGCCCCGCCTCGGTCATGTCCAGCCAGGTCACCCCGTCGGCGACGGCGCCGAGCGCGTCGCGCAGGACGTCGAGCCGGGCGCCCGGGACGGCGACCGCGACGGGCTCGCCGGCGCATCGGCCCGCGCGGACGAACGGCACGGTCCCCGCGAGGTACTCGGCGTCGTCGCGGTAGAAGAGCGCCGGATGGACGAACGGGTCGCGTGGCGGCGCGCCCGGCCCCCGTGGCCGGGGCCGGGGCCGCGGGCTCGCCGCGCGGTCTCCCTCGTTCGGATATGGCATCACGTGCACGTGCATCGCAAGTGGAGGGGTAGGCGGGGGGCGGCGTGCCCGCGAACCGGTCGCGTGCGCGTCCCCCGAGGTCGGAAGGGCGTCCTCGAATGGTAACCGGACTTACGGATACCCCTTACGGGCCGCTAAAAAACAAGGGATGCCGGTAAAAATCTCGTAGCAGCGTCAGCGGTCGGCCAGCAGGAGGGCGTCCACCACGTCGGTCAGCGTGCCGCGCCGACGGTACGCGGCGCGCTGCCGCTCGGCGCCCGTACCGCCCGCGAGCAGCCGCCGGACGCCGTCCGCGACCGTGCGGAGGTCGCCGCTCGCCTCCAGCGCGGGCCGCACATGGGCCATCAGGGCGCCGGTCTGCTCGCGGAACCCGGCGGGGCGGCCGGTCCGCACGTCCACGCCGGTCCCGCCGAGGCCGTCGCGCGCGGCGAGCCAGTACGCGGCGCGCAGCATCTCCGGGGACGGGTCGGGCGGCGGCTCGCCCGCGTCCACGGCCGCCGACGACACCTCCACCAGCGCGCGGATCAGCGCGGCGAACACGACGGCGTCGGCGGCGGACGGGGCGACGTCCGCGAGCCGCACCTCCACGGTGGGCAGCCGGGCGGACGGCCGCACGTCCCAGAAGATCGTGCCGGCGTCCATCAGCGCGCCGCAGCCGAGCAGCGTGCCGACGAGGTCCTCGTAGTGGGCGGACGACTCGAAGAACGGCGGCGGCCCCGCCACCGGCCAGCGCGCCCACGTCATCACCCGCCAGCAGGCGTGCCCGGTGTCGCGCCCGGCCCAGTACGGCGAGTTCGCGGCGAGCGCCAGCAGCGTCGGCAGCCAGGGCCGCAGATGGTTGCTGACCTGGACGGCGCGCTCCCGGTCCGGCATCTCGACGTGGACGTGGCACGAGCAGATGCTCTGCTCGTCGTCCAGCGCCCGGTAGATGGCGCGGCTCTCGGCGTAGCGCGCGCCCGCGCCGATCGGGGCGGGGAACAGGTCGCCGAGGATCGGGGTCCCGGAGGCGGCCAGCCGGACGCCCTCGGCCGCCGCCGCTGCCGCCATCGCCGCCCGCATGGACCGGACCTGCTCGCCGAGCTTGTCGA
Organism: Actinomadura syzygii; assembly: GCF_008085905.1. Classification (GTDB taxonomy): domain Bacteria; phylum Actinomycetota; class Actinomycetes; order Streptosporangiales; family Streptosporangiaceae; genus Spirillospora; species Spirillospora syzygii. The sequence continues at coordinate 101,766 of NZ_VSFF01000018.1, forward strand.
TGTCGTCGCAGGGCGCCGTCTTCGCCTCGGCCAGGAACGCGACGAGCTCGGTGGAGGCTCGATCGCCGAGAGCGGCGGACGCCCGCCGCACCACGGCGGGGGCGCGCGGAACGACCTCCCGGGTGCCGGGATCGACGACGAAGTACTCTTCCTCGATTCCGAAACGCGGGGCCATCCCACCACCTCGGGGCCGGGAGCGACGCAGGGGGCGACTCCCTTCGACCGTACGTGGCCGCCGCCGCGTTCGCACCTGCCGGACGGCCCGAAACGGTCACCGGGGAGCGCCTTGATCCATCCTTGACGCGCCGCCCGGTTCCTACCCTGCCGTCCGGTTCAAGGCTTGATCAGGGGTTGCTCAGGGACCGGGGTCGAAGAAGTACATCGACAGCGCGATCAGGTGTGTGATCACGACCACGCCGATGCCGAAGAAGAACAGCATCTTGGCGGGGGCGTGCGGGAACACCTTCCCCGGCTTGAGCGGGCCGCGCTCGCGCTGCCGCGCCGCGATCCGCTCCTCGATCGGAGGCCGCCCGAACATGCCGCGGTCCGCCGTCAGTGCCGCGGCTCGTCGACGACGACGTCCGTCATGATGTCGACGGCCAGGGCGATGATCGCGCCGACCGCGGCGATCGCCGCGCCCACACCGAACACGACCCAGTCGGGGCCGAGGACGACGCCGACGCCGCCGACGACGAAACCGACGAAGATGATGGCCACGGCTACCCAGGACTTCGGGCGCCCGGCGTGGCTGCCAGTCGACATGCGTGCGTCTTCCCTTTGCGAGGATCGGGTGGAGGGGCGGGCCCGCCAGGCGCTGGGGGCGCTGGGGGCTACGCGCCGAACTCTAGCAACGCCCCACGCCACCGGGCGTTCCGGGGTACCGTGAGCGCCCCGCCGGAGGGTCCCGCCGGACGCGCCGGACCGAAGGCCGTTCGGTTCCGCGCCACCCCGGCTTCAGGCCGGATTCAGGCGGTTGCCTACGATCCAGAGCATGACGGTGCCGCCTGAGGAACTCGAACTGGCCGCCGCCTTCCCCCCGGCCGAGCGCGACCGGTGGCGGGAGATGGTGAAGGGGGTGCTGCGCAAATCGGGCGCGGCGACGGACGACACCCCGCTCGACGCGGTCGAGGGCCTGCTGACCCGCGAGTCCTACGACGGGGTGCCGATCGCCCCGCTCTACGCGCGCGAGGACGCGCCGCCGGGACGCCCCGGGCTCGCCCCCTACGTCCGCGCGGTGCGGCCGGACGGCGAGGGCCTCGCGGGCTGGGACGTCCGGCAGCGCCACGCGCACCCCGACCCGGCCGTGACCCGCGAGGCGATCCTTGCCGACCTGGAGAACGGCGCCACGTCCCTCTGGCTGCGGCTGGGCGCGGGCGGGCTGCCGGTGGCGGCGCTGCCCGAGGCGCTGCGCGGCGTCCTGCTCGACCTCGCGCCCGTCGCGCTGGACGCGGGAGCCGAGACGGGCGGGGCGGCGGAGGCCTTCCTCGACCTGGTCACCGGGCGCGGGAACGCGGCCGACGTGTCCGGCGCGCTGGGCGCCGACCCGCTCGGCCTGGCCGCCCGCACCGGGACCCCCGGCTCCCTCGACGAGGCGGCGGCGCTGGGCGTCCGCTGCGCCCGCGAGTTCCCGAAGCTGCGCGCGATCGTCGCCGACGGGACCCCGTACCACGACGCGGGCGGCTCCGACTCCGAGGAACTGGGCGCGGTCGTCGCCGCCGGGGTCGCCTACCTGCGCGCCCTCACCGAAGCGGGCCTGACCGTGGACGAGGCGTTCGGCCAGATCGAGTTCCGCGTCGCCGTCGACGCCGACCAGTTCTCCTCGATCGCCAAGCTCCGCGCCCTGCGGCGGTTGTGGGCGCGGGTGACCGAGGTCAGCGGCGCGACCGAGGGGGCGGACGCGCGGATCCACGCGGTCACCTCGGCCGCGATGATGACGCGCCGCGACCCCTGGGTGAACATGCTCCGCACCACCGTCGCCGCGTTCGCGGCCGGGGTCGGCGGCGCCGACGCGGTGACCGTCCTGCCGTACGACGTCCGCCTCGGCCTCCCGGACGGCTTCACCCGCCGCATCGCCCGCAACACCCAGACCCTCCTGCTGGAGGAGTCGAGCCTCGCCCGCGTCGTCGACCCGGCGGGCGGCTCCTGGTACGCCGAGAGCCTCACCGAGGGCGTCGCGCAGGCCGCCTGGACGTGGTTCACCGAGATCGAGAAGGCCGGGGGACTCGCCGCAGCGCTCGAATCGGGCCTGGTCGCGGACCGGATCGCCGCGACCTGGGCGCGCCGCCGCAAGGACATCGCCCGGCGCAGGGCCCCGCTCACCGGCGTCAGCGAGTTCCCGAACCTGGCCGAGACCCTCCCCGAACGCGAACCGGCCCCGGCCGAGCCCGGCGGCGGGCTGCCCGTCGTCGCCTACGCGCAGGACTTCGAGGCCCTGCGCGACCGCTCCGACGCCCACGCCGCCGCGTCCGGCGCGCGGCCGCGGGTGTTCCTCGCGACGCTCGGGCCGGTCGCCGTCCACACGGCGCGGGCGTCGTTCGCCGCCAACCTGTTCCAGGCGGGCGGGATCGAGACCGTCAGCGGGGCGCCGGAGGAGTTCGCCGCGTCCGGGGCGTCCGTCGCCTGCCTCTGCTCCGGCGACGACGTGTACGCCGAGCGGGCCGCCGACGCCGCCCGGATCCTGCGCGACGCGGGCGCCGTGAAGATCTGGCTCGCGGGTAAGGGAACCTACGAGGGGGTCGACGGGCACGTCCACGCGGGCTGCGACGCGGTCGAGGCGCTGGCGGCCACCCTCCGTGATCTGGGAGTGAGCGAATGATCCCCGACTTCAGCGAGATCGACCTCGGGACGGCGCCCCCCGCCGACGAGGCCGCCAAGCGCTGGCGCGCCGCCGTCGCCGACGCCACCGGCGCCGAGCCCGAGGCCCAGGTCTGGGACACCCCGGAGGGCATCGGCGTCAAGCCCCTCTACACCGGCGACGACCTGGCCGGGCTCGACTTCCTCGGCACCTACCCGGGCATCGCGCCGTTCCTGCGCGGCCCCTACCCGGCGATGTACGCGACCCAGCCGTGGACGATCCGGCAGTACGCCGGGTTCTCCACCGCCGAGGAGTCCAACGCCTTCTACCGGCGCAACCTCGCGGCCGGGCAGAAGGGCCTGTCCGTCGCGTTCGACCTCGCGACCCACCGCGGCTACGACTCCGACCACCCGCGCGTGTCCGGGGACGTCGGCATGGCGGGCGTCGCGATCGACTCCATCTACGACATGCGGCAGCTCTTCGACGGCATCCCGCTGGACCGGATGAGCGTGTCGATGACCATGAACGGCGCGGTGTTGCCCGTCCTCGCGCTCTACATCGCGGCGGCCGAGGAGCAGGGGGTGAAGCCGGAGGCCCTCGCGGGGACGATCCAGAACGACATCCTCAAGGAGTTCATGGTCCGCAACACCTACATCTACCCGCCGCAGCCGTCCATGCGGATCATCTCCGACATCTTCGCGTTCACCTCGCGGCGGATGCCGAAGTACAACTCCATCTCGATCTCCGGCTACCACATCCAGGAGGCGGGGGCGACCGCAGACCTGGAGCTGGCCTACACGCTCGCCGACGGCGTCGAGTACATCCGCGCCGGGCGCGACGCGGGCCTGGACGTCGACGCGTTCGCCCCCCGCCTGTCGTTCTTCTGGGCCATCGGCATGAACTTCTTCATGGAGGTCGCGAAGCTCCGTGCGGCCCGCCTGCTCTGGGCGAAGCTCGTGAAGACGTTCGACCCGCGGAACCCGAAGTCGCTGTCGCTGCGGACGCACTCGCAGACGTCCGGCTGGTCCCTCACGGCGCAGGACGTCTACAACAACGTCGCCCGCACCTGCGTCGAGGCCATGGCCGCCACGCAGGGGCACACGCAGTCCCTGCACACCAACGCGCTGGACGAGGCCCTCGCCCTCCCGACCGACTTCTCCGCCCGCATCGCCCGCAACACCCAGCTGCTCCTGCAGCAGGAGTCCGGGACGACCCGCGCCATCGACCCGTGGGGCGGCAGCGCCTACGTCGAGCGGCTCACCTACGACCTCGCCCGCCGCGCCTGGGGCCACATCACCGAGGTCGAGCGCGCGGGCGGGATGGCGAAGGCGATCGACGAGGGGCTGCCGAAGCTGCGCATCGAGGAGGCGGCGGCCCGCACCCAGGCCCGCATCGACTCCGGACGGCAGCCGGTCATCGGCGTCAACAAGTACCGTCCGGACGCCGAGCAGGAGATCGACGTCCTGAAGGTGGACAACGCGTCCGTCCGCGCGCAGCAGATCGACAAGCTGCGCCGCCTGCGGGACGAGCGCGACGAGCCCGTGACGCAGGCCGCGCTGGACGCCCTCACCCGCGCCGCCGAGGCCGCCGAGAGCGGTGACCGCGCCCCCGGCCTGGAGCAGAACCTCCTCGCCCTCGCCATCGACGCCGCCCGCGCCATGGCCACCGTCGGCGAGATCTCCGGCGCGCTGGAGAAGGCGTACGGGCGGCACGCCGCGCAGATCCGTACGATCTCCGGTGTGTACCGGGAGGAAGCCGGTCAGGTGACCGACATCGAGAGGGCCCGCGCCGCGACCGCCGCGTTCGAGGAGGCGGAGGGGCGGCGCCCGCGCATCCTCGTCGCGAAGATGGGGCAGGACGGCCACGACCGGGGCCAGAAGGTGATCGCGACCGGGTTCGCCGACCTCGGCTTCGACGTCGACGTGGGCCCGCTGTTCCAGACCCCCGCCGAGGTCGCCCGCCAGGCCGTCGAGGCCGACGTGCACGTCGTCGGCGTCAACTCGCTCGCCGCCGGGCACCTCACGCTGGTGCCCGCGCTGCGCGCCGAGCTCGCCGCGCTGGGCCGGGAGGACATCATGATCGTCGTCGGCGGGGTCATCCCGCCCGGGGACTTCGCCGAGCTGCGCGCCGCCGGCGCCGCCGCGATCTTCGGGCCCGGCACCGTCCTCGCGGACGCCGCGCTCGGCCTGCTCGCCGAGCTGGCCGCGCGGCTGGGCCACGCAGAGCGGTGAACCCCGGCCTGGACGAGTACGCGGCCGGGGTCCTGGACGGGTCCCGGGCCTGGATCGCGCGCGCGATCACGCTCGTCGAGTCGACCAGGGCCGACCACCGGGAGCTGGCGCAGAAGCTGCTCGTCGAGCTGACCCCGCACGCCGGGGACGCGCGACGCGTCGGCGTCACCGGCGTCCCCGGCGTCGGCAAGTCGACGTTCATCGACGCGCTCGGCACCCGCCTCGCCGGGAACGGGCACAAGGTCGCGGTGCTCGCCGTCGACCCGTCCTCGACCCGGACGGGCGGCAGCATCCTCGGCGACAAGACCCGGATGCACCGCCTCGCCGCCGACCCGGACGCGTTCATCCGCCCCTCGCCCACGGCCGGGACGCTCGGCGGCGTCGCGAAGGCCACCCGCGAGGCGATGGTCGTCATGGAGGCGGCCGGGTACGACGTCGTCCTCGTCGAGACGGTCGGCGTCGGCCAGTCCGAGACGGCGGTCGCCGAGATGGTCGACACGTTCCTTTTCCTCACCCTCGCCCGCACCGGCGACCAGCTCCAGGGCATCAAGAAGGGCGTGCTGGAGCTGGCCGACGTCATCGCCGTGAACAAGGCGGACGGCGAGCACAAGCTGGAGGCCAAGCGGGCGGCGCGCGAGCTGTCCGGGGCGCTGCGGCTGCTGCGCGGCGACGCGCGCGGCCGGGAGGTGCCCGTCCTCACCTGCAGCGCCCTGGAGGGCGGCGGGCTGGAGGAGGTGTGGCGCCGGATCGCCGCGCACCACGACCGGCTCCGCGGCTCCGGCGAGCTGGACGCCCGGCGCCGCCGCCAGCAGGTCGGCTGGACGTGGGCGATGGTCCGCGAGCGGCTGCTCGCCGACCTGCGCGCCGACCCCGGCGTCCGGGAGCTCGCCCCCGAACTGGAGTCGGCGGTCGCGGACGGGACGCTCACCCCCGCGCTCGCCGCCGAGCGCATCCTGGCGGCGTTCGCGCGGCGCCGCTGAGCCGGGTCCCGGCGCCCGAAACGGCGTCCGAAACCGGCCCGGCGGGCTGGCCGCTAAGTGGGGTTGTCCGGGGTCCCGGCGGCGCCGCGCCGGGATCAGGTACAACAGTCGGATGGACGTCATCGCACTCGATGATCCAACGGACGCGCAGATCCGGGAGTGGCACGGCGTGCTCGCGGCCGTCCACGCCGCCGACCCGGGCGCGCAGCCCACGCCCGACCCGGACCTCACGACCCGGCTCCTGCTCGGCGCGGAGCCGGGGTCGCGGCAGCGGTTGTGGGGGGTGGCCGACGGGGCCGGGCTGGCCGCCGTGGCCCTGCTGCGGCTGCCCGGCGAGCCCGGCCCGGAACGGCCCGGCGAGATCGACGTCCAGGTCCGTCCCGAGCTTCGCCGCCGGGGGCTCGGCGGGCGGCTGCTCGCCGCCGCCGCCGAGGGGCTGCGCGCCGACGGCCGCACCAGCGTTATCACGCAGGTCCTCGCGGGCACCCCGGCCGTCCCGTTCCTGGAGTCGCACGGCTTCGAGTGCGTCCTCACGCTGCGCGGCATGCTGCTGCGGCTGGACGACCTGCCCGCCGGGCGCGTCGCGCGGCTCCTCGCGGCCGGGCCCGCCGGGTACCGGCTCGTCCGCTGGCACGGCGTCGTCCCGGACGAGCACGCCGCCGCCCTCGCCCGCGCCAAGCACGCCATGGCCGACTTCGCCGAGTACGAGGGCACGCCGTGGGACGCGCACCGCGTCCGGGAGACGGCGGAGATCGTCGCCAAGCGCGGCGACGACCTCTACACGGTCGCGGCGCTCGACGGCCCGGTGATCGCCGGGTTCACGGAGGTCGTCGTCCCGCACGACGCGACGGGACGGGCCGCGCAGTACGACACCGCCGTCGTCCCCGAGCACCGGGGGCGCCGCATCGGCATCTGGGTGAAGGCCGCGATGCTGAGCTGGCTGGCGGAGGCGCGTCCCGAGGTCCGCGAGATCGAGACCGACAACGTCAGCGACAACGTCCACATGCTCGCCGTCAACGCCGAACTCGGCTTCCGGGTGGAGCGCGAGTCCGTCGAATACCAGGCGGCCGTCACCGATCTCCTCGCCCTCCGCTGACCCTCCGGCGGCCGCTCCGCCGATTGCGTCCGCGCGAAAATGTGGTTGCCCGCCGTACCGCCGCGTCGGCACTCTTATGGAGGCTTCCGGGAAATGCCCGGAGGCCGGATAATTGCCGAAGCATTTCCCTGTCGTTCAACGGTTGAGCGCCGCATCGTTATTGCGGATATCCAGGTTCGAATCCTGGCGGGGGAGCCGCGGGACGGAGGTGGAGCGGTGAACGTGCTCGTCCTGAACGCGTCGTACGAGCCCTTGCAGCGGGTCGACCTGCAGCACGCCATCCGCATGCTGGTCCGCGAGGTCGCGGTCGTCGAGGAGGCGGAGGAGGGCCGTACCTTCGGCCGCTTCCCGGTGCCGCGTGTCCTGCGCCTCGTCCGCTATGTCGCGATGCGCTGGCGGCACGGGCGGCGTCCGCCCTGGAGCAAGCGCGGCGTGTACCTGCGCGACCGGGGCCTGTGCTGCTACTGCGGACGGCGCGGCAACACGATCGACCACGTCCACCCGCAGTCCCGCGGCGGCCTCGACACCTGGGAGAACACCGTCCTGGCGTGTGGGAAGTGCAACAACCGCAAGGGCGACCGGACGATCGCCGAGGCCGGTCTGAGGCTCCTGTCGGGGCCGCGCGTCCCGCGCTGGGACGAACTCGTCGGCTGACGCGGGAACACCGGCGCTCGGAGCCCGGGGGCCGTGCCGCGACATGCGGCGCGGCCCCCTCGGCGTCCGGTGACCTTGCGGTAACTCTATGTGTTTTTCGAAGCATCTGAGGCGAAATGGGCGATTGTGGTAGCGTGCCGCCAATCTTGAGCTTTGTTATCTAGGAGAGATCTGTGGCGGCGCTCGATCCCCTCGGCAGGCCGACCCGCTCCGGCGGGCGCAGGACGGCGCGGCGGCTCGCGGCGCTCGTCCTCGTGGCGGGCGTCTCGGCGGCGCTGCCGCCGGCGGCCGGCAGCGCCGCGGGCCTCCCGCAGAAACCGAAGGACCTCAAGAAGGAGTACGCCGAACTCCAGAAGCGCGCGGACAAGCTGTCGAAGGAGTACCGGGGCGAGCTGATCTCGCTCGACGAGGCGAAGAAGGCCGCCGAGCGCGCGGGCCTCGACGCCGCCCGCGCCGGGCGCGACTACGACGCCGCCCGCGCCGACGTGGCCCGGCTCGCGGCCGGCACGTACATGAACGGGCGGCTCGACGTCGTCCCGATGATCTCCGCCGCCGAGCCGGGCGCCGCCGTCCACGACGCCGCCGTCATCGAGCACATCAGCCTCAACAACGGGCGGCGCGTCCAGAACCTGCGGGCCATGCAGACGAAGGCGACGCAGTCCCAGGACACGGCCCGCAAGAAGATCGACGCGGTGAAGAAGGAGATCGACGACCTGGAGGGCCAGCGCGCCCGGGTCAAGAAGCTCCTCGCCAAGTACAAGCCCGAAGCGACGCAGGGCCCCGCCGGAGGCGGACGCCCGGACGGCGTCAGCGGCACGAAGTCGCCCATCGTCGGCAACTCGATGACCGCGCGGATGCGGACCGCCCTGCTGGAGATCGACGGCAAGTTCGGGCCGTTCCCTACCATCGGCTGCTCGCGTCCCGGCGACCCGCAGGACCACGGCTCCGGCACGGCCTGCGACTTCATGGAGAGCACCGGCGGCAAGATGCCGAGCGCCTCCGCCCAGGCCCACGGCGACCGCGTCGCCCAGTTCGTGATCGACAACGCGTCCCGGCTCGGCATCAAGTACGTCATCTGGAAGCAGCGCATCTACGACATGCGCGGCAGCGGCGGCTGGCGCGCCATGGAGGACCGGGGCAGCGTCACCCAGAACCACTTCGACCACGTCCACGTCTCCGTGCTCTAACCCACCCGGCCGAGACCGTGAGCGTGCCTTACGGGGTGTCGAGGGGGATCACGGTGTGTTCCTCGGCGGAGCGGGCGGCGGCGTCGATGACCTCCAGGCCGATGATCGCGTCGGCGAGGGTGACCGGTGGGGGAGCGGCCTCGGTGAGGGTGCGGGCGACGGCCGCGTAGAACTCCTGGTAGGCGCCTGGCAAGGTGGGCTCGGGACGTTCGTCGCCGGGCGTCCCGACTACGCCGGAGGCGTCCGGGGGTGCGATTCCGTAGCCCGGTTCCTTTGGGGTTAGGCCCGCGCGGAGTTGCTCTTCCTGCACGTCCATGCCGGACACCGTGTACGCCGCGCGGCTCCCGAGCACCCGGAACCTCGGGCCGAGGCGCGCGGCGGTCGCGCTCATCCACAGGTGCGAGCGGACGCCGCCCGGGTGCGTCAGGGAGAGGAAGACGTCGTCGGGGGTCGCCGCGCCCGGACGCCGCGCGTCGATCTCCGCGTAGACCTCCGCCGGACGTCCGAACAGCGCGACCGCCTGGTCGATCAGATGGGAGCCGAGGTCGAACAGGATGCCGCCCGCCTCGCGCGGGTCGGTGCTCTCCTTCCAGCCGGGCCGCACCTCCGGCCGCCACCGCTCGAACCGCGACTCGAACCGAAGGACGTCCCCGAGCGCGCCATCGTCGATCAGCCGCCGCGCCGTCTGGAAGTCGCCGTCGAAGCGCCGGTTGTGGAACGGGAACACCGGCAGCCCTCGGACGGCGCTCAGCGCGGCGAGCGAGCGGGCGTCCGCGACCGAGGCCGCGACCGGCTTGTCCACGACGACCGGGACGCCGGACGTCAGCGCCGCCCGCGCGAGCGGCACGTGCTGCCGGTTCGGCGCGCTGACCACCACCAGGTCGTAGCCGCCGGGAGCGCTCCACAGCCGGTCGGCGCTCTCCACGACCTCCGCGTCCGGGTACCGCTCCCGCACCGCGCGCCGCCGCTCCGGCGCGCCGGTGACGACCGCCGCGAGCCGCATCCCGGCCACGGACGAGATCAGCGGCGCGTGGAACAGCGAGCCGCCGGTGCCGTAGCCGATCAGTGCGACACGCAGGTCCATGTGACGATCATGTCCGATGGCGGGACGGCGGCCGGGAGGCGGGGTCCCGTCCGCGACCGGCCGGGCCGCGGGCACCGTCGCCGGGGCGGCATATTCTTCGGAGGGAGATCGCGGAAAGAGGGGGAGCCGGTGCCGAAGCCAGTGCTGCTGACCGTCGACGACGACCCGGGCGTGTCCCGGGCCGTGGCGCGGGACCTGCGCCGCCGGTACGCCGAGTCGTACCGGGTGGTGCGCGCCGAGTCCGGCCCCCAGGCCCTGGACGCGCTGCGCGAGCTGCGGCTGCGCGGCGAGGACACCGCCGTCATGGTCGCCGACCACCGGATGCCCGAGATGACCGGCGTGGAGTTCCTCGAACGGGCGATGGACCTGTTCCCGTACGCGCGGCGCGTCCTGCTCACCGCCTACGCCGACACCGACGCCGCGATCCGCGCGATCAACGACGTCGACCTCGACCACTACCTGCTGAAGCCGTGGGACCCGCCGGAGGAGAAGTTCTACCCGGTGATCGACGAGCAGCTCGACGCGTGGGCGCGCACCGAGCGGCACCAGCGGGGTGAGGCGCTGCGGGTCGTCGGGCACCGCTGGTCGGCGCGCTGCTACGAGGTCCGCGACTTCCTCGCCCGCCACCAGGTCCCCTACACGTGGCTGATGGACGACGACCCCGAGGGCGCGGAGCTGGTCGAGGCGGCCGACCGTCCGGAGCTGCCGCTGATCGTCCGGTCCGACGGGACGACGCTGTCCGCGCCGTCCGACGCGGCGCTGGCGTCCGCGATCGGGCTGCCGAGCACGCCGTCCACCGGGTTCTACGACCTGATCGTCGTGGGCGGCGGGCCGTCCGGGCTGGGCGCGGCCGTGTACGGGGCGTCCGAGGGGCTGCGGACGGTCGTCGTGGAGCGGCGCGCCCTCGGCGGGCAGGCCGGGCAGAGCTCCCGCATCGAGAACTACCTCGGCTTCCCGGACGGGGTGTCCGGCGCGCAGCTCGCCGACCGGGCCCGCCGCCAGGCCGACCGGTTCGGCGCCGAGCTGCTCCAGGCCGGGGAGGTCACGGCGCTGGAGGCGCGCGGCACGGCCCGCGTCGCCCGGCTGTCGGACGGCACGGAGATCGCCGCGCACGCCGTCATCCTCGCGACCGGCGTGTCCTACCGGCGGCTCAACGCCGAGGGCGTGGACGACTTCGTCGGACGGGGCGTCTTCTACGGCGCGGCGCTCACCGAGGCCCCGTCCTGCGCGGACGAGGAGGTCGCGGTCGTCGGCGGCGCGAACTCCGCCGGGCAGGCCGCCGTCCACCTCGCCAGGTACGCGAAGACGGTGCACCTGATCGTCCGGGCGGACGGCCTGGAGCGGTCGATGTCGCACTACCTGATCGAGCAGATCGCCGCGACGCCGAACATCGAGGTCCACACCGGCAAGACGGTGTGCGCGGCGGAGGGCGCCGACCGGCTGGAGCGGCTCACGTTCGCGTGGGCGGGCGGCAAGAAGACGATCGACGCGCACTGGCTGTTCGTGTTCATCGGAGCGGAGCCGGGCACCGGCTGGCTCGACGGCCTTGTCGAGCGCGACCCGCTCGGCTACGTGGTGACGGGCCCGGACCTCGTCGCCGGGGGCCGCCGCCCGGCGGGCTGGCCGCTCGCCCGCCAGCCGTACCACCTGGAGACGAGCGTCCCGGGCGTGTTCGCGGCGGGCGACGTCCGGGCGCAGTCGATGAAGCGCGTCGCGTCCGCGGTGGGCGACGGCGCGATGGCGGTGGCCCTGGTTCACCGCTATCTGGAGCAGGCATGAGCGCGAGCGAACCGGGGGGTGTGGGGGGTCGACCTCCCACAGGAAGCAGGCATGAGGGGGCGGGTATGAGCACGGCGACACCCGAGGAGCTGCGTGGGCTCTTCCTGTTCGAGGATCTCGACGACGAGAAGCTCGGCTGGCTGTCGGCGTACGGGACGGTCGAGACCTTCCCCGTGGACGGCGTGATCTGCGGGCAGGGCGACGACGCCGAGTTCCTGTACGTGCTGCTGGACGGCGAGATGGCGATGTCGCAGAACGTCCGCGGCCACATCGTCGAGGTGACGCGGACGGCGCGTCCCGGCACCTACGGCGGGGCGGTCCAGGCGTATCTCGGCGACCAGATCGAGCAGCGGTACCAGCACACGCTGCGCGCGGTGCGCGAGTGCCGGATGTTCGTGCTGCCCGCCCGCAAGTTCGGCAAGGCCGTCCGCCAGTGGTTCCCGATGGCGACGCACCTGCTCGCCGGGATCTTCTTCGGCATGACGAACCTGCGCCGCGCCGTCGACCAGCGGGAGCGGCTCACCGCGCTCGGCACGATCACCGCCGGGCTGACGCACGAGCTGAACAACCCGGCGGCGGCCGCGGCGCGGGCGAGCGCCGAGCTGGGGGAGCGCCTCACCGGCGCGCAGCGCAGCCTCGCGGACCTCGCCGCGCAGGGCGTCGACTGCACGCGGCTGAGCGCGCTCGTCTCGATGCGGCCGCAGCCCGCTCCGCCGGGGGTGCGGCGGAGCCCGCTGGAGGTCAGCGACGCCGAGGACGAGCTGGGCGACTGGCTGGAGGAGCACGGCGTCCCGGACGCCTGGGACGTTGCGCCCGGCCTCGTCGCGGCGGGCATCGGACCCGAGCAGGCGGCGGAGGTCGCGCGGATCGCGGACGACCACCTGTCCGCCGCGATCCGCTGGCTGGCGGAGGTCATGGAGGTCGCCCAGTTGCAGGCGGAGATCTCCAAGGCGACGGGCCGCATCACCGCCCTGCTCGACTCGGCCCGCCAGTACTCCCAGCTCGACCGCGCCCCCTACGTGCGGGCCGACCTGCGCGAACTGCTCGACAGCACGCTCACCATGCTGAAGCGCAAGATCGGCGCGGACGTGACGGTGAAGACCGACTACGACCCGGCGCTGCCGGAGGTCCCGGTCTACGCGGCCGAGCTGAACCAGGTCTGGACGAACCTGATCGTCAACGCCCTGTACGCGATGCAGGGCTCCGGCACGCTCACGATCCGCACCGGCCGCGAGAACGACCACGCGCTCGTGGAGATCGCCGACACCGGCGTGGGCATCCCCGAGGACGACATCGACCGGATCTTCACGCCGTTCTTCACCACGAAGCCGGTCGGGCAGGGGACGGGCCTCGGCCTCGACATCTCCTGGCGCATCGTCGCCGACCGGCACGGCGGCGACATCCGCGTCGAGTCGCTGCCGGGCGACACCCGCTTCAAGGTCCTGCTGCCGCTCACCGAGTCCGCCGCCCCCGAGCGGGCGGACTCGGCGGACGATCAGTAGGACTGGAGCTCCAGCAGGTTCCCGGCCGGGTCGCGCAGGTGCGCGGTGCGCAGCCCCGGCCCCCAGTCGGGACGGTCCCGCGCCCCGGCGACCAGCGTGGCGCCGAGCCCGCCGAGGGTCTTCGCTGCGGCGTCGACGTCGTCCACGCGGAACACGAGCATGGCCGCGTCCTGGCCGGCCGGGCCCGTCGAGCCGATCGCCTCCGCGATGCGCGCGCGGCCCATCACGACGAGGACGCCCTCGCCGCCGAGGTCCCAGTTCGCGTACTCGGCGGCGGGCAGCAGCTTGACCGGCTCGATCCCGAGCAGTTCGCGCAGCGCCGCCGCGTAGAAGCGGGCGGCGGGCTCGAAGTCGTCCACCAGCAGGCGCGGGTACAGCGCGTCCATGCGTCCCCCAAATCGTGGGTGTCCACCAATGATGGGTGGAACCCTACAATAACCGCATGGACGAGACCGCGGGACCGCTGCCGCCACGGCTGCTCGGCGTCACCACGTTCGCGCTGGCCCAGGTCGCGCGCGCGGGCCGGACGGCGATGGGCCGCATGATGGACGAGCACGGGCTCGGCCTCTGGCACTTCGCCGTCCTCGCCTCGCTGGACGACGCGGCCCCCGCCTCGCAGCGCGAGCTCGGCAGGCGGCTGCGCATCGACCCGAGCGACCTGGTCGAGGTCGTCGGGAGGCTGGCGGACGCGGGGCTCGTCCGGCGCGAGCGCGACCCGTCCGACCGCCGCCGCTACGTCGTGGAGCTGACCGCGGACGGCCGCGCCGAACTGGACGAGGTGACCCGCCGCGCCGCCGCGCTCGACGACCGCCTCCTCGAACCCCTGGGCGCGGACGACCGGGCGGCGTTCGAGCGGATCGTCCGCGTGCTGCTCGTCCACCACGACCCGCGGGCGCGCCCCGAGGACGCGCCGGAGCCGGACGGGACGCGGGCTACTCGAACAGGTCGGGCTGCTCGCGGGTGATCTGGTCGTAGAGGGGCTGGTAGTTGATCCAGCCGACCAGGTCGTTGCCGATCTGCTCGTGCGTCAGGACGGCGTTGTCGTGCTCGATCGGGACGACCGGCCCCGCGGCCTGGGCGAGGAGCTGCACCTGGCACGACCGCTCCATCGTGATGAACCACCAGGCGGCCGCGTCGACCGTGTCGCCGACGGTGAGCAGGCCGTGGTTGCGCAGGATGACCGCCTTGTGGCCGCCGAGCGCGGCGGCGATGCGCTTGCCCTCCTCCAGGTCGGTGACGACGCCCGTGTAGTCGTCGAAGAGGCCGTGGTCCTGGTAGAACGCGCAGACGTCCTGCGTGATCGGCTCCAGCCTCCGGCCGAGCGCGGACATCGCCCGCCCGTACGTGGAGTGGCTGTGCGCGGCGGCGACGACGCCCGGCCGCGCCTGGTGGATCTGCGAATGGATCGCGAACGCGGCCTCGTTGACCGGGTAGCGCCCCTCGACGACCTTGCCCTCGTGGTTCACCAGGATCAGGTCGCTGACCCTGATGTGCTTGAACGACATGCCGAACGGGTTGACCCAGAAGTGGTCCGTGCGCTCGGGGTCGCGGGCCGTGATGTGCCCGGCGACGCCCTCCTCGAACCCGAACCTGCCGAACAGGCGCAGCGCGGCGGTGAGGCGCTCCTTGCGGTGCCTGCGCTCGTCCGCGACGTCGTCGAACGACGGCGGCAGCCGGAAGATCAGGTCGGTCGGCAGCTTCTCCAGGAACTCGTCGTCATCGGACATGGCGTACTCCTCGGCTCGTCTACCGCCCACGGAACACCATGCCGGCGCGCCGCGGCTAGACCGGGGCGATCCAAGTGTCCCGTACCCGGTTGTCCAAGACGGACAAATCCGGGCGCACAATGGGGTGATGGAGCAGGTGACCGGCGACCGGTTCCTGCGGTTGCTGATCGAGAACGGCGCCGACGCGGCGCTGCTGGAGTCGGCCGTCCGCGCCGCCCGCGGCCGGTCGGACCTGGTCGCCGCGCTGCCCGAGGAGGAGACCAGGCGGCACACCCGCGCGCTGGTCCAGGGCGTGCTCGGCGCGCTGGCGGACGGCGGGCCGGGCCCGGACGTCCTCGCGGCGGCGGAGCGGCTCGGCTCGGACCGGGCCCGGCAGGGCGTCCCGGTCGCCGCGTTCCTGGACGGCTTCCAGGCGGGCCGCGCCCACCTCGTCCGGACGATCGTCGCCGAGGGCCGCCGCGCGGGCGTCCCGGACGGCGTCCTCCTCGACGGCGTCACCCGCATCGACGAGATCACCACGGCGCTCGTCCACCGGATGGTGCACGCGCACCGGGTCGCGGAGCTGGAGATGGCCCGGACGGTCCGGGAGGGGCGCGTGCAGATGCTGCGGCAGCTCCTGCACGGCGAGGCCGTCCCGGTGCGCGCGCCGCTGGAGGCGGCGGCGGCGTACCGGTGCGTGGTGTCCGACGTCAGCGACCCGGCGGTGGCGGCGCGGCTGGAGGCCGAGCTCACCGCGGCGGGTCCCGCGCTGGGCGGGCTGGTCGACGGGCGGTTCGCGGCCCTGGCCGCCCGCGTCCCCGACGCGCTCGGCGGCGAAGGCGAGGCGCTGCTGGTGGCCGCGCCGCCCGCCCGTCCCGCCGAGGTCGCGCCGCTGTACGAGCTGGCGCGGCGCTCGCTCCGGGCGGGCGCCGCAGCCGGGCTCACCGGCCCGCGCGACCTCACCGGCCTCGCGCTCCTCACCGTCACCGAGGCGGAGCCGGAACTCGGCCGCCTGCTCGCGGACGCGCTGCTCGCGGGCCTCGACCCGGACGACCCGTTCCACGTCGAGCTGGCCGCGACCGGGCTCGCCTACCTCGACCACGGCGGCCGGGTCGAGCCGACGGCGGCCGCGCTGCACGTCCACGGCAACACGGTCAAGTACCGGATCGGGCGGCTGCGGGAGCTGACCGGCCGCCCCCTGCCGGGCCCCGCGGGCGGGGCGGCGGTGGCGGAGGCCGCGACCCTGTGGTGGGCCCTGCGCCGGTGGCTGGCCGGGGCCGCGCCATGATCTGTCGGCCGTGATCGAACGGCCGTGATCCAACGGGGGCGTCCCGTCCGGGGGCGTCCGAGAACGAAGGGAAGGGGGACCGGTGACCGCACCGCGCATCGGCGCCGTGATCTGGCCCATGCAGTCCTGGCCGGAGGCGGGGGAGACGTGGCGGCGAGCCGAGGAGCTCGGTTTCCGGCACGCCTGGGTCTACGACCACATCGCCTGGCGGGGCACGACGCCCTGGTACGACGCCTACACGACGCTGGCCGCGGCGGCGGCGGCCACCTCCCGGATCCGCCTCGGCACGCTGGTGACCTCGCCGAACTTCCGGCATCCCGTCCCGACCGCGCACGCGGTGAAGACGATCGACCACGTCTGCGGCGGGCGGCTGGACCTCGGGATCGGGGCGGGCGGGACGCGGCGCGCGTCCGACGCCGGGATACTCGGCGGGGACGACTGGACCCCGCGCGAGCGCGCCGACCGCTTCGCCGACTGGGTCGGGCTGCTCGACCGGCTGCTGCGGCAGCCGGAGACGACGTTCGAGGGGACGCACTACACGGCGCGGGAGGTCGTCCAGGAGCCGGGATGCGTGCAGCGGCCCCGCGTCCCGTTCGTGATCGCCGGGGACGGCCCGCGCGGCATGCGGCTCGCCGCCCGGCACGGTGCGGGCTGGGTGACCAGCCCGCACGGCGACGGCCGGGAGGCGTGGGACACCGTCCGCGCCCGGATGGACGCCTTCGACGCCGCCTGCGCCGAGGAGGGCCGCGAGGTGGCCGAGCGCGTCCTGCTGACCGGGTTCAGCGAGGAGCCGTGGCTCGACTCGACCGCCGCGTTCGACGACCTCGCGGGACGCTACGCGGAACTCGGCGTCACCGAGATCGTGCTGCACTGGCCGCGTCCCGGGTCCGCGTTCGACGCCGACATGAAGGTGTTCGAGGCGGTCGCCGCCGAGCACGGCGAGCACACCAGGCGCACCGGGGGCCGCTGATGCCGTTCGTGCTGCTCGCGTTCGCGATCGCGTTCGAGGTCACGGCCACGCTCGCGATGCGCGGCTCGGAGGGGTTCACCAAGCTCGGGCCTTCGCTGATCGTCGTGGTGGGGTACCTGACCTCGTTCGTGTTCATGGCGAAGGCGCTGACGTCGCTGAACGTCGGCCCGGTGTACGCGATCTGGTCCGCGCTCGGGACGATCGGCGCCTTCGTCGGCGGCGTCCTGCTGTACGACGAGCAGGTGAAGCCGCTGACGATCATCGGCGCGGCGATCATCGTGCTGGGCGTGATCGTGATGAACCTCGGCGGCGGCGTCCACCAGGGCTGACCGCCCCGGGTTCAGCCGAGCGGCTCGGCGAGGCTGGTGGTGCGCTGCTGCTCGAGCTGCCCGCCGATCAGCTCGGACGGCGTGCACCCCGACAGCGCGCGGAACTCGCGGTTGAGGTGCGCCTGGTCGTAGTAGCCGCAGGCGGCCGCGGCCTCGGCGAACCCGGCGCCGCCGGCGAGCCGTCCGACCGCGCGCTGGAACCGCAGGACCCGCGCCATAACCTTCGGCGGCAGCCCGGCCTGCTCCCGGAACCGGTCGGTCAGGTGCCTCCGGCTCCAGCCGACGTCGGCGGCGATGCGGGCGACCGGCACGGCGGGGTCGGCGTCCAGCATCCGCCACGCGCGGCCGACCTCCGGGTCGGGGGCGGGGCCGACCTCCAGGCGGCGGAGCAGGAACTCGTCGAGGACATCGAACCGCGCGCCCCAGGACGGCGTGTCGCCGAGCCGCTCCACCAGCGTGCCCGCGGCGCGTCCGAGCAGGTCGGGCAGTTCGACCGCGGCGTTCGTCAGCCGGGCCATCGGCAGGCCGAGCAGGGTGTACGCGCCGAGCGGGGTCACGTCGAGCTGGATGCCGCGCTGCCCGCCGGGACTGAGGTACATGCCGTGCCCGTCGTGCATCCCGGCGACGAACGACGTGTACGCGCGGCCGGGGACGCCCGGGTCGGGCACCGCCAGGTACAGCGGCGGCCCCAGATTGATGATCATCACGGTGGTGCGGGTGGGCAGGGTCCGCATCCGCGTCGGGACGACGTCGGTCTCCCAGTAGCCGTCGTAGGAGCGCAGCAACGGGCGCAGCGCCGGATGCGGGCGGCTCCGCGCGCGCAGCCACCCTCCCCGGTCGCTGACCTCGACGTTCCGGTCGCTCATACGCCCAGTCCTACCACGCGGGCAGGACAGCGCCGCAGCGCGCGGGGATTACTCGTACACCTGGCCGCACACGGCGATGCGGGACAGGTCGTCCCAGGTCATGCTGGTGATCGTGCGGACGTAGGAGCGGGCGGGCGGCTCGCCGGGGCCGGTCGGCAGCGGGACGCGGGCGCCGTCCGCCGCGTCCCAGCCGCCGAGGCTGCCCGCGACCGCGCACTCCAGGTACGTCGCCGGGTCGAAGTTGTACCAGCGGGCCGGGGTGGCGCGGGCGCCGGAGCCGGGCGGGCGCGGGGCGTCCACGCCGAACCGGGCCTGCGGGCCCGGCGGGGCGGCGATGAAGTCCTCCAGGTCGGCGACCTGGGAGAGCAGGACGCGCTCCCAGTCGGCGTAGCCGTCCGGCTCGGCGCCGGGGAGGGCGAGGTCCTTGCCGCTCCACGCCGGGTCGAAGTCGGCGGGCGGGGTCGTGGACGCGGCGGCGAACATGGCCGCGACGTCGTCCGGCTCCAGCTTCGGCTGGTCGCTCAGCGGGGCGCTGACCTTCCACAGCGACCGCAGGAACGCCGACAGCGACCAGGACGCGGCCCGCGCCTCCTGCCCGAGCTGCAGGAACACGAGGTACAGGTCGCGGTTGGTGCGGACGGCGGGCCCGGGCGGCCCCTCCACCCAGTACGTCTGCTCGTGCCGGGGGCCGCTCTCGATGACCAGGACCTGGGCGAGCGCGGAGATCCGTGAATCGTGCGTGGACATGTGGAACTTGTTGCCGTTGTCGTCCTGGCGAATGACGTCCCAGGTCTGCATCCGGCTCCTCCACGGTCGGCAGTGCGGTCCACGGCCCCCCGCCCAGAAAGTGTCCCATTCCAACGGCCGACCACCAGTAGTGGCCATGTCACTTTCCGGCCTCGAACTCGTGACCCTCTGTACAGGGCCTTTATGATCATCTCCCGCCCGCCGCCTTGACGCGAGCCCGCGCGGGGAGATGATCGCCTCATGCGATCACGTATCCCTGCGGCGCTGGCGCTCACCCTCGCGCTCGCCGCGTCCGGCGGGGCCACGGCCGCCGCCGCGCCCCGGCTCCCGGCCCGGACGTCCCCGCAAGGCCCGTCCGCCGCGGGGTTAGCCGACCCGCGCGCCTGCCCGGGGCAGCCCGGGTTCACCTGCTCGTTCCTGACCGTCCCGCTCGACCACCGCCGTCCCGGCGGCGCGGACACCCTGCGCCTCCAGGTGGCGACGGCCGACAACGCGGACGCGCCGAAGGGCGTCCTGCTGTTCCTGACCGGCGGGCCGGGGCAGCCGGGCGTCCCGTTCATCGGCCGCATCTCCGGGCGGATGCCCGAGGTGGCGAAGCAGTACCGGATCGTCATGATCGACCAGCGGGGGACGGGCGCGTCCGGCGCCATCGACTGCCCGAAGCTCCAGGCCCAGGTGGACGGCAGCGACATCAAGCCGCCCGCGCCGGACGCCGTCTCCGAGTGCGCCGGGGTCCTCGGGAACCGGCGGCACTACTTCACGACCGAGCAGACCGTCGGCGACCTCGACCTGCTGCGAAAGGCGCTCGGCGTCCGGACGATGGCCGTCGACGGCGTCTCCTACGGCACCATGACCGGCGCCTCGTACGCCGCCCGGTATCCGCGGAACGTGAGCAGGCTCGTCCTCGACTCGGTGCTGCCGCACGTCGACCCGCAGCGCGACGACATGCTTTACCTGACCGGGCTGCGCGCCACCGCGCGGGTCCTGCGGGGCGCCTGCGCCACCGCGCCCGCGTGCGGCTTCGACCCGGCGGACGACCTCGCCTGGCTCGCCCGCCACCGCACGGACGCCGTCCTCGTCTGGGACGCGCTGGTCACCTACGAGTTCTTCGACCCGACCTACCGAGACCCGAACGCGCTCCCGGACGGCGCGGGCGACATCGTCTCGGCCATCCACCAGGCGCGGCACGGGGACCCGGCGCGGCTCGACCGGCAGCTGCGGCTCCTCGACTCCTCCGGCGGCGACGCCGCCGAGTACAGCTCGGGCCTGCACCTCGCCACGATCTGCGGCGACGGGTACTTCCCGTGGGGGACGTCCGAGACGCGGCCGTCCGTCCGCGCGGCGGCGCTGGAGCGCGTCCGGCGGCATCTGCCCGCGCGCGCCACCTGGCCGTTCACCGCGGACACGGCGGTCGGCGGCGGGTTCGTCCAGGGGTGCCTGTACTGGCCGTGGGCGCGGCACACCGCCGAGCCGCGGCACGCGAAGCTGTCCGTCCCGGTGCTGCTGCTGAACGGCGACCGCGACCTCTCGACGCCGCTGGAATGGGCGCGGGAGGAACTCGGCCGCGCGCCGCTCGGCGAACTCGTCGTCGTGAAGGGCGCCGCGCACTCGATCCAGAACCGCGAACGCGGCACGGCGGGACGCGCGGCCGTCACCGAGTTCCTCCTCGGGTGACGGCTCCGTGCCTCCTCAGCTCTTCGGCTTCACCAGGCAGACCAGCTTGTCGAAGCGGCGCTCGTCCTGGAACCCGGCCTCGCGCAGCAGCGCGCGGCCCCGGTGGTCGCGGCGGTACGCGCACGCCACGTCCACGCCGGTGCGGTCGAGCGCCGCGCGGACCTCGGCCGCGTCCGGCTTCGGCCCCCACCGGCGGCGGACGGCCTCGGTCAGCAGCCGCCGGTCCTCGATGAACCGCGGCGGGACCGGCAGCATGCCGAGGTAGTGGTCGTTCGGGTCGACCGCGTGCGTGCGGGTGGTGAGCAGCGGCACCACCCGCATGTACGTGGACGGCATCAGCACGAGCCCGCCGTCGCCCGCGAGCGCGATCGCACGCCGGGCGGGGCCGAGCGTCCCTTCCGGCACCTTCCAGGACGGGCGCGACTCCACGACGGAATGGCTCTCCTCCGACCACAGCGGGGCGCCGCCGACGATCAGCGCGGTCGCGAGCGCCGCCGCCGGGACGCCCGCCGCGAGGACGCGCGCGGACCCCGGCAGCCCGGCGGGCACGGCCGTCCCGGGCAGGCGCACCGACGCGAGCAGCCCGACCAGCGCGGGCGCGGGGACGAGCCACATCGTCCGCCACAGCACCTGCCCGGCGCCGGACGCGTCCGCCGCCGCCTCCAGCAGTCCGGGGACGATCAGCACCGACAGGCCCGCCGCCGTCCCGGCGCAGACCAGCGCGGGGACGCCGCGCCGGGCCGTCCAGGGCGACAGCCACAGCGCGCACCCGCCGAGCACGCCGAGCGTCGCCTCCAGCAGGACCCAGCGGAAGCTCTCGGGGGCGTCGTGGACCGCCCCGACGACGGTCGTCTCGCCGTGCAGGAACTTCACCGCCAGCCCGGACCCGATCGGGTACGCCAGCGCGACGCAGGCGGCGAGACCGGTCCGGACGCGCCCGGAGGCGACGAGCGGGACGGCCGCCGCGAGCACCACCAGCGGCGTGATGAACGCGGCCGACGAGGTGAGCCCGACCGCCGAGATCCCGGCGGCGGCGAGGAGCGCGAGGTCGCCGCGGGACCGCCGCTCGGCCCACCGGGTCAGGTAGCAGAACGTCAGCGGGATCAGCGCCGACACCAGCACGGCCTTGCCCTGCCACATGCGCAGCAGGTGGAACGACCCGAGCGACGCGGCGCTCGTCCCGCTCCAGAGCAGGTAGACGGCGCCGATCGCGAAGCAGAGGGTGGCGCGGCGCGGCGCCCACGTCCGGACGAGCCGCCACAGCGCCCACACCGCGCCGAACGTCACGACGGGCAGCAGCACGTACCACACGAACGACGAGGCGGGGACGCCGAGCAGCCGCGCGAGCGCCCCGGCGAGGACCTCGATCGACGCGACCGGCGGCTCGCCCGCGATCTCGTCCGCCGTGCCGGGGGTGAAGATGACGTCCCGGAGCGGGATCTCGCCGGTCGCGGCGGCGGCCACCGAGCGGGAGACGAAGTAGGCGTCGTCGCCGTCGGTGTTCACGATGAACAGGGACGCGATGGCGAACCCGGCGCCGGTGAGCAGCGCGAGCGGCGTCCCCCACCGGGTCTCGTCGGCCTCCGGCTCGTCGGCCTCCGGCTCGTCGCGGCCGCCCGCGTCGCCCGGGTTCGGCTGCCCGGGGCGGCGGAGGAGCAGGTAGGCGGCGGACGCGGCGGCGCTGACGAGCCCGGGTATCCACGCGCACCACCACGGGACGCCGGACGGGTGCAGGCCCGCGCACGTCCCCGCCGCGATCCCCGCCACCACGGCGACCGCGGCCAGCACGCGCGGGGGAGGGACGAACCGGGAGCGCCACGCGCGGGGGCGGTCCGGCCACAGGACGGCGGCCCACCAGCCGCGCCGCGTCCCGTACACCGCCGCGACGGCGGCCGCGGCCACCGCCCATACCAGGAGCAGCACCGACGTGGACGGCTTGAACAGCAGTCCGAGGTGGTAAACGACGGTCCACGCCGCGAACAGGAGCACCGCGGCGTCGACGGCGCCGTCCACGAACCGTGTGGTCCGCGTGTCCCCGGCCCGGCCGGGCCCGCTCCTGCCCGTGGTGCGCTCCAGCAACTGGATCACCTGGTCCCCCTGCGCGTGACTGTGCCCCGCGGTGAACGAGCACCGCATTCGTGTGCGCGCTGCCGACAACTCTGCCCGGCGGGGGAGACCGAGAGTGCTCGGACGGCGATTTGCCCTTATTGATCTTGTTATCTGTACGACGCCGGGACCTCGTCCCGAGTTGACATCTTCCCGCCACCTATGGAGTGGCGTGGCACGGGCCCCCGTTACCGGAAGATCGCCGATCGTCCGCGATCGCGACGGATTTGCTGCGGTTTGCCCGATGTGCATGTTCTGATTGAGGCGCCACGGAACCGCGCGCCCCCCGCGCGGCGGGCGTGCTCGATGGGATGTGATGCGCGGTGCGCCATGCGATCGGCTTCGTCCTCGGCGTCCTGCTGACACCCGGGATCCTGTACGGCGCGGCCTGGGGCTATGTCCAGGCGGGGCAGTCCTTCGACGGCACCGGGCAGGAGATCACCGACCGCACCCGGATCTACGGGGCGTTCGCCCTGCTCGCGGCGGTCGGCCTGGTGATGGGCGTGATCATCGTGGCGCGCTGGGCGTCGCCGCTGGTGTCGCTCGTCCCGGCGCTGGCCCTGCTCGGCCTCACCGCCTGGTTCCTGATCGACCCGGGCAACGCCCTCGACCTGCCGGGCCGGGTCCCGCCGTCCGGCGACATGGACTTCGGGCTCCGCATGCTGCTCGGCTCCGGCGTGTTCGGGATGATGGGGCTCGCGCTGCTCATGCCGGCGTGGGCGCCCCGCCGCTGGATTTCGGGACACGGCGAGGACGCCGCCGACATGAACTTCTACTCGGCGGCCGGCCGCTGACGGCGGGCCGCCGACCGTCCGGCTACTTCGCCCCGGCCGCGAACCGCGTCGTGTAGGTCCGGGACAGGTCGATCTCGTCCTTCTTCTCGCCCACCTCGGGGGAGAACTGCGCCAGCACCTTCAGGACGTTCTCCGCCGCCTCCGGCTTCATCACGCCGTCCCCGTTGAACATGCTGATCGAGTCGCCGACCGCCTTCTCGTACAGCTTCGGGTCGCCGCCCGCGTAGTCCGCGGGCATCTTCGCCGCGATCTCCGCGGGCTTGTGCTGCTTGATCCAGCGCAGCGTCTTCACGAAGGCGTTGGCGAGCTTCTGCACCGCCGCGCCGTGCGACTCCACGTAGGCGCAGTCCATGTAGAGGGAGCTGGACGGGTACAGCCCGCCGAGCGCCTTCCGCGTCCCCTCCTCGGTGCGCATCTCGACCAGGACCTTGGCCTTGCCGGTGCCGACCAGCTTCGCGATCGTCGGGTCGGTCGTCATCCCGGCGTCGATGCCGCCGTTGTCCATGGTGGAGATGAACGTCTGGCCCGCGCCCGCCTTGACCGTCGTGTAGTCGGACGTCTTCACCCCGTTCCGCACGGCGAGCGCCCGCGTCAGGAAGTCGGTGGACGATCCCGGGCTCGTGACGCCGAGCTTCTTCCCCTTGAACCCGGCGGGCGACGTCAGCGAACCCGCCTTCTTCTCGGCGACCATCTCGGCCTCGCCGGGGACGTCCGCCATCTGCACGACGCTCTGCACGCACTTGCCCTTGGTCTGCAGGTGGATGGCGTGGTCGTAGAACCCGACGACGCCCTGCACGTCCCCGGAGATGAGGACGTTCTCCGCCTGCGCCCCGGCGGGCTCGGTGAGCAACTGGACGTCGAGCCCCTGCTCCTCGAAGTACCCGAGCCGCTCGGTGAGCTTGGCGGGCAGGTAGATGACCTTGTCGATGCCGCCGACCATGATCTTGACGCGGCCGGACGTCCCGTCGCCCCCGCCGCCGGACCGGGAGTCCCGGCAGGACGCGAGCGGCAGCGCCAGGACGGTGACGGCGGCGAGCGCGGCGGCGCCCGCCCGGACGGAGGTTCTCGGCATGGCTGTGTTCCGCATTGGAGGTGCTCCTCGGGTGTCGGGCGTCAGATCTGGACGTCGTGGCCGGCCGCCGCGGGGCGCCAGCGCAGCAGCCGCCCCTCCAGCAGCGTGAGCAGCCATTCGGCGAGCAGCGCCAGCACCGTGATGATGATCATCCCGGCGTAGATCCCGGCCGCGTCGAAGGTGCCCTGGGAGTGGTTGATGAGCAGGCCGAGGCCCTTGTCGGCGCCGGTGTACTCGCCGACGATCGCGCCGATGATCGCGAACCCGAACGCCGAGTGCAGCGAGGCGAGGATCCAGGACGTGGCGGACGGCACGACGATCGTCCAGAGGACCTGGAGCCGTCCCGCGCCGAGGATCCGCGCGTTGTTCACGAGGTTCCGGTCCACCTCGCGGGCGCCCTGGAAGGCGTTGAAGAACACCGCGAAGAACACCAGCACGAACGCCGTCGCGATCTTGGACTGCATGCCGAGCCCGAACCAGATGATGAACAGCGACGCCAGGATGATGCGCGGGATCGCGTTGACGGCCTTGATGAACGGGGCGCACACGTCCGACAGGAAGCGGCCGCGGCCGAGCAGGACCCCGAGCACCACGCCGCCCGCCGCGCCGAGCGCGAACCCGGCGACCGCCTCCTGGAGGGTGTAGGAGATCTGCTCCCAGATCGAGCCCTGCGAGGTGCCGTCGGTGAACCACCCGGCCAGCCGGTCCCAGATCTTGGACGGCATCGAGTAGTAGAACGGGTCGATCCAGTGCCGGGCCGACACCTCCCACGACACGAGCCACGCCGCGACCAGCGCGGCCCGCACCCCGTGCACGCCGAGCGTCCGGCGCAGCGCGATGTCACGCCGCATCTCCGGCCCCCCTCTCGCGGGTGATCTGGACCTCGTCGCGCAGCGAGTCCCACACCTCGCGGTAGACGTCGAGGAACTCGCCGGTCAGCCGGATCTCCTCGGCGTCCCGCGGCCGGTCGAGCGGCACCGCGAACACGCTCTTGACCGTCGCGGGCCCGGCCGTCATCACCACGACCCGGTCGGCGAGGACGAGCGCCTCCTCCAGGTCGTGCGTCACGAACACGACGGCCGCGCCGGATCCGGACCACAGGCGGAGCAGCTCGTCCTGCATGAGGCCGCGGGTCTGGACGTCGAGCGCGGAGAACGGCTCGTCCATGAGCATCACGGACGGCTCGTTGACGAGCGTCTGCGCGAGCGCCGCGCGCTTGCGCATGCCGCCCGACAGCTGGTGCGGGTAGTAACTCTCGAACCCGGTGAGGCCGACCCGCGCGACCCAGCCGCGGGCGCGCTCGCGGGCGTCCCGCCGGGACGCGCCCCGGTAGCGGGGACCGGCGGCCACGTTGTCCAGGACGGTCCGCCACGGCATCACGGCGTCGTTCTGGAACATGTAGCCGACGCCGTCGGGGATGCCGTCCACCTCGCGGCCGTGGACGAGGACCCGCCCCTCGGACGCGGGCTCCAGGCCGGAGACGAGGGACAGCGTCGTCGACTTGCCGCAGCCGGTGGGCCCGACCAGGGCGACGAACTCGCCGGGCCCGACGCTCAGGTGCAGGTCCCGGACGGCGGTGTGGACGCCGCCCGCCGACCGGAAGCGCTTGGTGGCGCCGTCCAGCTCGATGACGGGCCCGGCGCCCGGTTCGGAGGGCGGCGGCTGGGATGGGGGTGATTGGGATGGGGGTGGCTTGGTCACGGCGGCACCGTACGAACGCGGCCCGGACGGCCGGAACCCTTGCCCGCGATGTGCTCGCAAGCCGCGAATCCCCACGTTGCGCGCGTTCTCCGGACTTCTGCGCGTTCTGCTCGCCGGGGGCTGGGCGACCGGGTCGCCATGGTTTACGGTGGCTCGTCATGGCGGTCCGGACCCGCATCCCGTTCGCCCGGCAAGTCCTGATCATGCAGGTGGGCGTGGTCGTCGTGGTGGCCTGCCTCGGCTACGGGCTGGTCGCGTGGATGCTCGACGGACGGCTCCGCGACCAGTACGGCCAGCGGGCGCTGACGGTCGCGCGCTCGGTGGCCGCCGACCCCGCCGTCGCCGACGCGGTCGCGGCGGGCGATCCGGAGGGCGCCGTCCAGCCGCGCGCCGAACGGGTCCGCGCCCGCACCGGGGCGCTGTTCGTCGTGGTGACCGACGACCGGGGCATCCGGCTCTCGCACCCGAACCCCGACCGGCTCGGACGGCGGGTGAGCACCGACCCGTCCGACGCGCTCGCGGGGCGGGAGGTCGTCCGGGTGGAGCGCGGCACCCTCGGGCTGTCCGCGCGCGGCAAGGTCCCGCTGTACGGGCGGGACGGCCGGATCCTCGGCGAGGTCAGCGTCGGGTTCGACGCCCGCGCGATCGACGCCGAACTCGGCCGCGTGCTGCGCGAGATGACGGTGTTCGTCGCCGGGGCCGTGCTGCTCGGCGTGCTGGCGTCGGTCGCGATCGGACGCCGGCTGAAGCGGCAGACGCTCGGCCTCGAACCGTACGAGCTGGTCGAGCTGGTCCACGAGCGGGAGGCGGTGCTGCACGGCGTCGGGGAGGGCGTCGTCGCCGTCGACACGCGGGGCCGGACCGCGGTGTGCAACGACGAGGCGTCCCGGCTGCTCGGCGTCGCGCCGGAGCGCGGCGCGCCGGCGGGCGACCTCGCCCCGGCGGGGACGCTCCGGGACGTCCTGACCGGCGCGCGGGAGGCGTCCAACCTGTTCGTCACGGCGGGCGAGCGGGTCCTCGTGGTGAACCGGCGCGAGGTCCGCCGGGACCGCCGCGACCTCGGCGCGGTCGTCACCCTGCGCGACCGCACCGACCTGGAGACGCTCGCCCGCGAGCTGGACTCGGTCAGGATCCTGTTCGACGCGCTCCGCGCGCAGCGCCACGAGTACGCCAACCGGCTGCACACCCTGTCCGGGCTCCTCCAGCTCGGGCACGGCGAGGAGGCCGCCGAGTACATCGGCGCCCTGATGGAGGACGCCTCGCGCCGCGCGCCCGCGCCGGAGAACCTCCCCGACCCGGTGTCGGACCCGTACCTGCGGGCGTTCCTGTCCGCGAAGGCGGCGGTCGCGGCGGAGAAGGGCGTCCGGCTGGACGTCGGGGCGGGCAGCTACGTCCCCGGCCGCGTCGCCGACCCGCTGGACGTGACGACCGTCGTCGGCAACCTCGTCGACAACGCGGTGGAGGCCGCGCGGCTCGGCCGCCGCAGGCCCGCCCGCGTCGAGGTCGAGCTGCTCGGCGACGGCCGCGACCTGCACGTCACCGTCGCGGACTCCGGCGACGGCCTCCCCGAGGACCTGCGCGACGCCGCCTTCGACGACGGCGTCTCCACCCGCGACGCCGCGCCCGGACGGCCCCGCGGCCTCGGGCTCGGCATCGCCCGCCGCACCGCCCGCGCCCGCGGCGGCGACGTCGCCTTCGTCGACGCGGACCGCCCCGCAGCAGGCGGCTGCGGCGCGGTCGCCGTGGCCCGGCTCCCCGATGTCCTCGGCGCGGAGGCGGCGCGATGACCGCGGCGAAGCGTGGATCTTCGGGCCCCCGACCCGGGGGTCCGGGGGACGTCCCCCGGAAAGGCAGGGCCCTGTGATCAGCGTGCTCGTGGTGGACGACGACTTCCGCGCGGCGCAGGTGCACGCCGGGTTCGTCGCGGGGCTGCGCGGATTCGCCGTCGCGGGGCTCGCGCACACCGCCGCGCAGGCCAGGGCGATGGCCGCCGGGCTGCGGCCCGCGCTCGTCCTGCTGGACGTCTACCTGCCGGACGAGTCCGGCCTCACCCTGCTGCCCGACCTCGACGCGGACGTGATCATGGCGACGGCGGCGGCCGACCCCGGCGCCGTCCGGGCCGCGCTGCGGGGCGGCGCCCTGCACTACCTGATCAAGCCGTTCACCGCCGCCGCGCTGGGCGAGCGGCTCGCCGCCTACGCCCGCTACCGGGACGCGCTGGGCGGCGAGGCCGAGGTGTCCCAGGCCGCGCTGGACGGCGCCGTCCGCGCCCTGTACGCGCCGCTGCGCGGCCAGCCGCCCCCGCCGAAGGGCCAGTCGCCGGTGACCGCCCGGCTCGTCGGCGACGCGCTGCGGCGCGCGGACGCGCCCCGCTCCGCCGCCGAGATCGCCGACCAGGTCGGCGTGTCCCGCGCCACCGCGCAGCGCTACCTCGCCGCGCTCGCCCAGGCCGGGCGCGTCGTCGTCACGCTCCGCTACGGCGCGACGGGACGCCCCGAGCACCAGTACTCGTGGTCGCCCCGGTAGAGCCCGGCGAGCACGTCCTCGATGCCGG
Organism: Actinomadura syzygii; assembly: GCF_008085905.1. Classification (GTDB taxonomy): domain Bacteria; phylum Actinomycetota; class Actinomycetes; order Streptosporangiales; family Streptosporangiaceae; genus Spirillospora; species Spirillospora syzygii. Next base: position 130,880 of record NZ_VSFF01000018.1, read on the forward strand.
GCTCGCGCAGCGAGAAGTCGCGGACGTCGTGGCCGCGCGCCAGCTCCGCGACGACCGCCGCCGCGTTCGCCGAGCGCGGCAGCCGCAGCCACTGCCGGGGGCCCTCCACCCGGACGTTCTCGATGCCATCCAGGGTGATCGGCGCGGCGGGGCTGGCCAACTCGACGACCAGGACCCGGTCGGCGGGGACGGTGCGGCGCAGCTCGTCCAGGCCGCCGTCGTAGGCGAGCCGGCCGCGATCGATGATCATGACGCGGCGGCAGAGCCGCTCGATGTCGCCGAGGTCGTGCGTGGTCAGCAGGATCGTGGTGCCGCGCTCGGCGTTGACGCGGGCCAGGAAGTCCCGGACGGTCGCCTTGCTGACCACGTCGAGGCCGATCGTCGGCTCGTCCAGGACGAGCAGCTCCGGGTCGTGCAGCAGCGCGGCGGCGAGGTCGCCGCGCATCCGCTGGCCGAGGCTGAGCTGCCGGACCGGCGTGTCGAGGAACGGCTCCAGCTCCAGCAGCGCGGTCAGCTCGGCGAGCCGGGCCCGGTGCGCGCCCGACTCGACCCGGTACAGCCGCCGGACGAGCGTCAGGCTGTCGCGCAGCGGCAGGTCCCACCACAGCGTGGTGCGCTGCCCGAACACCACGCCGATCCGGCGGGCGAGGGACGTCCGCCGCCGGGACGGGTCGAGCCCGCACACCCGCAGCGTCCCGGCCGTCGCGGTGAGGATCCCGGTCAGCATCTTGATCGTGGTCGACTTCCCAGCGCCGTTCGGGCCGAGGTAGCCGACGAACTCGCCCGGCTCGACGGCGAACGACACGCCGTCCACCGCGCGGAGCGGCGTGCGCGCCCGCCGCAGGAGGCCGGACCGCGTCCGGACGGTGAACGCCTTGACGACGTCCACGGCCTCGATCATCGCCACCGGCATCAGCTCCCCGTCGATCGGTAGTGCCGCAGCCCCGCCCGCCACGCCAGCGCCGCCGCCGCGCACAGCACGGCGGCGACCAGCGGGGACGCGAACCGCGCCGCGTCCGGCAGCCCGAGCGGGTCGGGCCGGTCCAGGACGTACAGCGCGGGCTGCCAGTTCACGAACGCGAGCGGCACGACGAACGTGACGCCGCGGACGAGGTCGCGCCCGAACACCGTCATCGGGTACTGGCTGAGGAACGCCCCGCCGTAGGTCAGCGACTTCGCGGCCCCGTGGAACTCCAGCAGGACGAACTGCACCGCCGCCGTCAGCACCCAGAGCCCTCCGAAGATCGCCGTTCCGGACAGCACCATGACGGGGATCATCGCGACGCGGCCCGGCGTCCACGGCGCGTCCACCCGCGTCAGCGCGAACGCCAGCACCAGCACCGCCGGGACGAGCTTGCCGAACCGGCGCGGCGAGAACTCCTCCGTCGCGAGCTGGACGAGCGGGCTCACCGGTCGCACCAGGATCGCGTCGAGGGACCCCTCCCGGACGTGGAACCCGAGCCGCTCCGTCGTGCCGAGGGCGACGTCGGAGATCCCGAACGACAGCGCGGACGTCCCGTACAGGAACAGCACCTCCGATGCGTCGAACCCGCCGATCCGCGGCGCGCGGGAGAACAGCAGCGCGATCGCGGCGGCGTCGAGCCCGGTGACGATGGCGGTGGCGAGGCTGAGCAGCACCATCGACACCGGGTACTGGGCGGCGGCGCGGACCCACGTCCAGACGAGCAGCCCGTACATCCGCAGGGCGTCGACGAGGGCGCGGGGCACCGAGGCGGCGCCCTGCGCGTGTACCGGCTCAGCCACCGTGCACCACCAGCTTCCGGCGCGCCGCCCGCGTCGCGAGCGCGCCCGCGCCGAGCAGCACCGCCGCCCACCCGGCCTGGAAGCCGAGCGCCCCGGCGAGGCCGAGGCCGGTGTGGCGGCCGAGGAACACGTCCGCTGGGACCTGGATCTGCGCCGCCCACGGCAGCGACCGCGCGACCGTGCCGAGCGCGCCGGGGAACACGACCAGCGGCAGGATCATCCCGGAGAAGAACAGCGACATGACCAGCGTGACGGCGTTCAGGCCCCGGTCGTCGTGCAGCCAGAACATGCCCATCGCCACGAGGTAGCGCATCCCGAAGCCGACCGCGACGGCAAGCGGCACGGCGACCGCGAACGCGGCGAGGTTCAGCGCCCCCGGCCAGCGGAACGGGAAGAACAGGGACCCGGCGATCAGCGGCGGGCCCGCGCGCAGCAGCAGCGACGCGGACGCGCGGCCGAGGTCCTCGGCGAGCCACCAGCCCTGCATCCCGACGGGGCGGTACAGGTCGATCGCCACGTCGCCGTTGCGGATGCGCTCGGCGAGGTCGAGGCCGCCGAAGATCTGCACGGGGCCGATCAGCGCCTGGGTGATGAAGCAGAAGGTGATCGCGTCGGCGACCGCGTACCCGCCGAGCGACGGGCGCACCTCCCACAGCGCGATCAACACGTACGCGCGCATGAACCCGAAGACGGTGTTGGTGCCCGCCTCGGTGAGGGAGCCCAGGGGATACGAGGAGTGACGGCGTAAGCCGTACCACCACACCCAGGGAAGGACGCCCACTTGCCGGGACCCTAAAGAACGGAGCCGTGATCCACCAGGTAATTTCACACATACGCGACACCGTCCCGGCGCGGCGCGCATTTCCCCGACACGGAAACGGGCCCCGGACGGTGTGTCCGGGACCCGATTCACTGTTGTGGCCAGGTGGCTGCCGCTAGGAGATCGCGGGCTTGATGGGGGAGTACAGCCAGTCCTTGAAGAACCCGCTGAGGTCCTGCCCGGAGACCTTCTGGGCCAGCGCCGTGAACTGCGCCGTCTCGGCGTTGCCGTACTTGTGCTGCGCGTACCAGGTGCGCAGGAGGGTGAGGAACTTCTCGTCCCCGATCCGCTCGCGCAGGAACTGGAGCGCCATGGCGCCGCCGCTGTAGACGCGGTCGTTGAACATGGTGTCGCGCTGCGGGTCGGCGGTCAGCACGGACCAGTACGGGCGTCCGGCCGCGTCCGGGAAGGGCCGGGCGGCGTAGGTGGCGCGGGCCGAGTCGGCGGCGGAGCGGCCGCCGTGGGTCTCGGTCCAGTACCAGGCGGCCCAGCTCGCGAAGCTCTCGTTCAGCCAGACGTCCTTCCACTGCTGCGGCGAGACGGCGTCGCCGAACCACTGGTGCGCCAGCTCGTGGACGATCGTCCCGGTGCTGCGCACCGCGGAGTACACCGGCTTGCTCTGCGTCTCCAGGGAGAAGCCGAGCGGCTGCCCGTTGAAGCGGGCGTCGTCGGCGATCGCCCCGGTGCTCGCGAACGCGTACTTGCCGAACGTCTTCGACCAGGTGTCGGTGACGTCGCTGGTGGTGTTGTAGAAGAAGTCCACCGCGTCCGGCTGGTTGGCGAGCAGGACGGGGTCGACGGCGGTGTAGTTGGGCACGCCGCCCGGCGTGCGGCCGCTCTTCACGTCCCACTTGCCGATGTCGATGGTGGTGAGGTAGCTGGCCATCGGGCTGTCCTCGTGCCACCGGAAGACCTCGGCGCCGATCTTCGCGGAGCGGCGGCTGAACGACGCGGTCGCGCCGCGGTGCTCGGAGAGCCGTCCGTTGGCCACCGCCGTCAGGCCCTTCGGGACCGTCAGCGTGTAGTCGTAGGTCGCCTTGTCGCTCGGGTGGTCGTTGACCGGGAACCACGTGCTGGCGCCGTTCGGCTCGCCGCCGACGAACGCGCCGTCCGGCGTGTGCAGGAACCCGTACGGGGAGCCGAACACGATGGGGGAGCCGACGATGGTCTGCGGCACGCCGCCGTACTTCACGACCGTCGTGAAGGTCGAGCCCTTCTTCAGGCCCTTGCGCGGCGTGATGATCAGTTCCTGGCCGCGGCGCGTGTAGTCGGCGCGGCGGTGGTCGACCGAGACGCGCTCGACGTCCATTCCGGAGAGGTCCAGGTCGAACCGCGACAGGTTCTGCGTCGCCCGCGCGGTGAGGGTCACCGTGCCGTCGAGCTGGTCGTAGTCCGGGTCGTACTGGAGGTCGAGCGAGTAGTGCCGGGCGTCGTAGCCGCCGTTGCCCTCCAGGGGGAAATAGGGGTCGCCGACACCGGCGGCGCCAGGGGTGAAGCGCCCGTTGTCCCCGTGCCCTGCGGCGGACGCGGGGACCGCGAGCGCGACGACGCTCACGGCGGCGACGGCGAGTGGCAGCATCCGGCCGGGGGTCGCCCGGGACCGAATGAACCGAGGGTGACGCGCCATCGGAGATCCTCTCCCTTGAAAGATCACTAGCGCGCTCACGATGCGCCCGCGCGTCTCATGCTGTCGAGATCACGGCCGGATGTGGCCGAAACCCGGGATCCGGACGTACCCGGGCGGCCCTACGGCGACGCCAGAAGGCCCCCGCGGGTGTAGGAACGCGGGGGCCCTCTGCGTCGGGACGAGCCGGGGGAGGTCGCTCAGCGGAGCGGGACCGGCCCTGACGGCTCAGGGAACTCGTGGATCAGTCGTAGCCTGCGGGTTAGTGGAACTGGCCCTCCTCGGTGGAGCCCTTCAGCGCCGTGGTGGACGAGTCCGGGCTGATCGCGGTGCTGACCAGGTCGAAGTAGCCGGTGCCGGCCTCGCGCTGGTGCTTGACCGCGGTGAAGCCCTTCTCGGCCGCCGCGAACTCGCGCTCCTGGAGGTCGACGTAGGCGGTCATGCCCTCGCGGGCGTAGCCGTGGGCCAGGTCGAACATGCCGTAGTTGAGCGCGTGGAACCCGGCCAGCGTGATGAACTGGAACTTGTAGCCCATGTGGCCGAGCTCGCGCTGGAACTTCGCGATGGTCGCGTCGTCCAGGTGCGCCTTCCAGTTGAAGGACGGCGAGCAGTTGTAGGCGAGCATCTGGTCCGGGTACTCGGCCTTGACCGCCTCGGCGAACTTGCGGGCCTGCTCCAGGTCCGGGGTGCCGGTCTCCATCCAGATGAGGTCGGAGTAGGGCGCGTACGCCTTGGCGCGGGCGATGCAGGGCTCGATGCCGTTCCGCACGTGGTAGAACCCCTCCGCGGTGCGCTCGCCGGTGGTGAACTCGCGGTCGCGCTCGTCGACGTCCGTCGTGATCAGGGTCGCGGCCTCGGCGTCGGTCCGCGCGATGATCAGGGACGGCACGCCGGCGACGTCGGCGGCGAGGCGCGCGGTGTTCAGCGTCTTGACGTGCTGCGAGGTCGGGATGAGGACCTTGCCGCCGAGGTGGCCGCACTTCTTCTCGGAGGCGAGCTGGTCCTCCCAGTGCACGCCCGCGGCGCCCGCGGCGATCATGCCCTTCATCAGCTCGAAGGCGTTCAGCACGCCGCCGAACCCGGCCTCGGCGTCGGCCACGATGGGGGCGAGGAAGTGCGTGTCGCCCTCGTCTCCCCGCCCGCCGGACTCGGCCCACTGCACCTGGTCGGCGCGCAGCAGCGCGTTGTTGATGCGGCGGACCACGGCCGGGACCGAGTTCGCCGGGTAGATGCTCTGGTCGGGATAGGTCTGGCCCGCGAGGTTGGCGTCCGCCGCGACCTGCCAGCCGGAGAGGTAGATGGCCTTGAGCCCGGCCTTCACCTGCTGGACGGCCTGGAGTCCGGTGAGCGCGCCGAGCGCGTGGACGTAGTCCTCCTCGTGCAGCAGCGTCCAGAGCCGCTCGGCGCCGAGGCGCGCGAGCGTGTGCTCCTCCTGGACGGACCCGCGGATCCGCACGACGTCCTCCGCCGTGTAGGTCCGCTCGATGCCGTTCCAGCGGGAGTCGGCCTCCCATTGCCGCCGCAGCTCGTCGGCTGCGCCCTTGAGGCGACTGTCAGTCATCGTGTTGCCCTTCCGTGTCGTCCCCTGGGTGCTTGGCCTCGACTATGCCCCGGACGCGACCCCCTGATGAACCAGTGAGTAACAGAAGAACTGCGAAATTTCCGCTACTATGAAGCCGTGACGACCTTGCGGACAGAAGAACCCCTCAACTTGACGAGTGACGTAGATCTCGTCACCTTCGGGCAGCGGCTTCGCCACCTCCGGCGCGGCCGCGGGCTGACGCTGTCGGAGCTCGGCGAGCGGGTCGGGCGGGCGCCGTCCCAGCTCTCCCTGCTGGAGAACGGGCGCCGCGAGCCGAAGCTGTCGCTGCTGCAGGCCCTCGCCACCGCGCTGGAGTGCCCGATCGAGGAGCTGCTGCGCCGGCAGCCGCCGAGCCGCCGCGCCCAGCTGGAGATCCAGTTGGAGGAGGCGCAGCGCGACCCGCTCTACCGGACGCTCGGTCTCTCCCATCTCAAGGTCGGCAAGCGGATGCCGAACGAGGTCATCGAGCACATCCTCGCCCTCTACGGCGAGCTGAAACGCAGCCGCACGAAGCCGACCGCGAGCCCCGAGGAGGCCCGCAAGGCGAACGCGGAGCTGCGCCGCCAGATGCACGAGCGCGGCAACCACTTCCCGGAGATCGAGCGGATCGCGTCCCAGACCCTCGACTCGGTCGGGTACCGGCGCGGCGCCGTCTCGCAGGGCCTGCTGATGACGCTCGTCGGGCACTTCGGGTTCAGCCTCCAGTACGTGCAGGACCTGCCGCGCTCCGTCCGGTCCGTGACGGACCTGCGCAACCGGCGGATCTACCTGGAGCGCGAGCAGCTCGGCATGCACACCCCGCGGACGATCCTGCTGCAGACCCTCGGGCACATCGCGCTCGACCACGACCAGCCCCGCGACTTCGCCGACTTCCTGCGGCAGCGCGTCGAGGCGAACTACTTCGGCGCCGCGATCCTGATGCCGGAGCGGAGCGTCGTCCCGTACCTGGAGGAGGCCAAGGCCGCGCGCGAGCTGTCCGTCGAGGACCTCGCGGACGTCTTCTCCGTCTCCTACGAGATGGCCGGGCACCGCTTCACCAACATGGCGACGCACCACCTCGGCCTGCAGCTCCACTTCACCAAGAACGACGAGAACGGCACCATCTACAAGGCGTACGCCAACGACGGCCTGAACTTCCCGCAGGACGAGGACGGCGCGATCGAGGGCCAGCGGATGTGCCGCGAGTGGGCCGGGCGCCACGTCTTCGGCGCCGCCGACCGCTTCTCCGTCTACTACCAGTACACCGACACCCCGAAGGGGACGTACTGGTGCCTCTCCCACATCGACCCCAGCCACGAGCGCGACTTTGCGATCACGCTGGGCGTCCGGTTCGAGGACTCGCGCTGGTTCCGCGGCCGGGAGACGACCCGGCGGCGCCGGTCGTCCTGCCCGGACGGCGACTGCTGCCAGCGCCCGCCGAAGGAGCTGTCGGACCGCTGGGAGGGCATGGCCTGGCCGTCCGCCCGCGCGCACTCGCACGTGCTGTCCGTCCTGCCGCCGGGGGCGTTCCCGGGCGTGGACGAGTCGGACGTCTACGAGTTCCTCGACCGGCACGCCGCCGAGTGACCGGACCCGCCGGGCCGCCGCGCGGGACGCCCGGCCGTGGGTGAATGATCTGGGAGTGTCCGGCGTTCCAGTACAAAGGGCCCGCCGGGACATCCGGCCCGGACGCCCGCCCGGAAGCTCGCAGGGAAGCTCGCACGGAGGGAGAGCGCGTGCTGCCTGAGGTCGCCGCATGGTCGGCCCGCCGCACCAGCACGGCGGAGGACTGGCCGCCGCGGCCGCTGCTCGCCGCCAAGGGCGACGCCCGGATCAGCGTCGTCCTGCCCGCGCGGGACGAGGAGGCCACGGTCGGCGCGATCGTCGCCGCGATCCGGACCGACCTGGTCGAGCGGATCCCGCTGGTCGACGAGATCGTCGTGGTCGACTCCCGCTCCGCCGACCGGACCGCCGCCGTGGCCGCCGCCGCGGGCGCCGACGTGGTCGCGCAGGACTCCGTCCTGCCCGGCCGGGGCCGCATGTCCGGCAAGGGCGAGGCGCTGTGGAAGTCGCTCGCCGCGACGTCCGGCGACCTGATCGTCTTCATCGACGCCGACCTGCGCGAGTTCAGCTCGTCCTACGTGACGGGGCTGCTCGGGCCGCTGCTGACCGACCCGTCCGTCGGGTACGTCAAGGGCTGCTACGACCGTCCGCTGGTGGACGGCGAACGGCGCGTCGAGGGCGGCGGCGGGCGCGTCACCGAGCTCGTCGCCCGCCCCCTGATCAACCTGCACTGGCCGCGGCTCGCCGGGGTGATGCAGCCGCTCGGCGGCGAGTACGCCGGGCGCCGCGCCCTGCTGGAGCGGCTCCCGTTCGTCACCGGCTACGGCGTCGAGCTCGGCCTGCTGCTGGACGTCTACCAGGACTCCGGCCTCGACGCGATCGCGCAGGTCGACCTCGGCCGCCGCGTCCACGCGCACCAGTCGACGGAGGCGCTCGGCGCGATGTCCGGGCAGATCATGCTGACCGCCTGGTCGCGGCTGGAGCGGCACGGCCGGATGATGCCGCTCGAAGCCCCCGCCACGGCGCTCACCCGCTTCCGCCGCGGCCCGGACGGGTATGACGCCGCGACGACCGACGTCGCCGTGGGGGAGCGCCCGCCGATGATCGAGGTCCCGGAGTACGCCGCCGCGCGCTCGATCTCGCCCGGCCGCCGCTGACGCCGCCGTGCGCCCACTGTGTCACCACTCGTGACCGCGATCGGTGCTACCGTTGGTAACACGGATATTGGAGGAAGGGTCGAATAGCCATGACGAGCGCCGAACCGACGCCGTTCTCGCTTGAGCCGAGCGAGGACGTCCGCGAGGTCAGGGACTGGGTCCACGAGTTCGCCAGGGACGTCATCCGCCCCGCCGCGCAGGAGTGGGACGAACGCGAGGAGACCCCCTGGCCGCTGATCCAGGAGGCGTCCAAGGTCGGCATCTACTCCCTCGACTTCTTCGCCACCCAGTGGCTGGAGCCGACCGGGCTCGGCATCCCCGTCGCGTTCGAGGAGCTGTTCTGGGGCGACGCCGGGATCGGGCTGTCCATCGTCGGGACCGGTCTCGCCGCCGCGTCCGTCGCCGCCGTCGGGACCGACGAGCAGATCGCCGAGTGGGTGCCGCAGATGTTCGGCACCCCCGACGACGTCCGCCTCGGCGCGTTCTGCGCCTCCGAACCCGACGCGGGCAGCGACGTCGGCGCGATCCGCACCCGCGCCGTCTACGACGAGGCCAAGGACGAGTGGGTCCTGAACGGCACCAAGACGTGGGCGACGAACGGCGGGATCGCGTCCGTTCACATCGTCGTAGCGTCCGTCCACCCTGACCTCGGGAGCCGCGGGCAGGGGAGCTTCATCGTCCCGCCGAACACCCCGGGCCTGCGGCAGGGGCAGAAGTTCAAGAAGCACGGGATCCGCGCGTCCCACACGGCCGAGGTCGTCCTGGACGACGTGCGCGTCCCCGGCGGCAACATCATCGGCGGCAAGGACAGGTTCGACGAGCGGATCGCGCGGGCCCGGGAGGGCAAGAGCTCCAAGGGCCAGGCCGCCCTGAAGACGTTCGAGGCGACCCGCCCGTCCGTCGGCGCGATGGCCCTCGGCATCGGCCGCGCCGCCTACGACTACGCCCTCCGGTACGCCCGCGAGCGCGAGCAGTTCGGCCGCAAGATCGGCGACTTCCAGGCCGTCGCGTTCAAGCTCGCGGACATGAAGTGCCGCCTGGACGCCGCCCGCCTCATGGTCTGGCGCGCCGCCTGGATGGCCCGCACCGGCAAGGACTTCGCCAACGCCGAAGGCTCCATGGCCAAGCTCATGGCGAGCGAGATGGCCGTCAACGTCACCGAAGAGGCCATCCAGATCCTCGGCGGCAACGGCTACACCCGCGACTACCCGGTGGAACGCATGCACCGCGACGCCAAGATCTTCACCATCTTCGAGGGCACCTCAGAAATCCAACGCCTGGTCATCGCCCGAACCCTGACCGGCCTCCCCGTCCGATAGCAGGCGACCAGGGCGAATACCGGATCGGTCGGTCGAGCATCCGGCGGCGTCACGGGCGCAGGAGCCTCCCTCCCGGGCATCCGGGCGCCGATTCCTCGCCTATTGGGAGCCGATTGGGAGCCGATCATGGACGGTTCTCAGGCTGCTCGCGCGGTGAGCAACTCGCCCAGAATCCGCACCGGAGACCGCGGCGAGAGGGCGAGCCGCTGGCGCATCAGCGGGGAGCCGTGGGCGTAGGTGCCGCCGATGCCGGGCATGGAGTGGCCGAGCCGGTCATGGGTCAGCACGGCTGGGGTGCCGAGATCGTCCAGCCACACCCGGTCGGAGTGGCGGAGCTCGTGCGGGGTGAGGCCGTTTCGGATCAGCAGCCACGACGCCAACTGGCCGCGCACGGTCGGGGGCGCCGTTGGAGCGGCCCGGCCGCGGTTGCCCAGCCGGGACCAGCGCGGTGACGGCCTGCGGCCAGGGGTGTCCCTCGGCGTAGGTGGCATGCAGATGGTAGGCGCCGCGTTCGTTGAGGAACACGAACCTGTCACCGCCGCAGCGACCGCTCTGGCATCGACACGGTGCCAAAGCACCGGGAAGAGCGCCGTCGTCATCAACGCTAAGGCGAAGAGGACCGGCGAGCTTGATGACGCAGGCGACCAGGTCATCTGGTCGGGCGGAGGCGGCACCGAGACGATCACCGTCAGCGAGAGCGGCGACACCATCGACATCGACGGCAAGCAGTACCCCGCAATGGACGAGAAGGAAGCCATGGACGGGTACAAGCACATGTGCGGTCAGAATTGAAGAGGCATCGCCCATGCAGGCAGAGTCGCCCGAGCTGCTCCGATTCCAAGATCATCGGCTGCCTGCCTCGGATGACGGGCTTCGACGGCACGACCTTTCGTGCCTTTCCTCCTTGTCTGGACATTGTTTGCAAAACCCCAGGTCAGCGGGCGTGTGCGCATGGAACGCATCGAATGGGGCACATGGTCGCCCGTGCGCAGTGGAAAAGGAGCGGAACATGGGGCTGCTGCAGCGTTTCCGGCGACGGCGAACGGGACAGCGGGCCGCGACGCGGCCAGTACGAGCGCGGCGCCGTGTGCCGACCTTCCGTGAGATGCAGGCGAAGATGCGGACCGAGCGCGCCGAAGCCAGGCTCATGGCGACCGAGGCGAAGATCCATCATGAGGCGGAGCAGCACCGACGCGGCGGTCGCCATATCCAATGAGGGACGCGCCCAAGGCGAACAAGAGCGGGCCAGCGTTTCGGGCTTGTCGGCTACGAAGCCGCGGATGCCAGGCAGAAGGAGGAGAGCGCATGGGTCTGTTGAAGAAGCTGAAGAACAGTACGCAACGTGCCAAGGGGCGCGCCAAGGAGAGGGCGGGCCGCGAGTCACGCGATCCGTATTTGGAGGCCGAGGGCCGCAAGGATCGTGTCGCGGGCGGGGTCAAGCAGGTCGGCGAGAAGGCCAAGGACACGGCCCGAGAGATCCGGCGCACCGGCGAGCGGTAACGTTCGTCATTGGGCGTCGGTGGGGGAATTCCCTCGTCCCCCGCTAAGGGATAGCGATGTCGCGGCGTCGGAAGCCGACCAGCCCGATCGCGATCGGTAGCACGTGGAGTTCACCAGCCAGGAGTTGGGGTAGGCGGCCGAAGGGAGAGGTCGGCCGTCCTGCCCGGCTATTGGAGCAGTCCGCCCAGCATGCCGACGGCGAGGACGTACACGAGCACCGCCCAGGCGAGCGAGATGGCCCTGGGCGAGCCGGTAGAGGGCGATCACCAGAGCCGCGACGATCCACATGGCCGGAATGTAGACCAAGGCTGCGCCCGAGCGGAGCCGCTGGACGCAAGCGCCCGACCTGGACATCGACCACATGGTCCCGCTGGCGCAGGCGTGGCGGTCGGGGGCCGACACCTGGACGACCGCGCGCCGCAGCCAGTTCGCCAACCGTCCCGCTGCATGTACGCAAGGCCGTGGATCGACGTGAAATACCGCTACGGCCTGACCGCCGACGCCACGGAGAAGACAGTGCGTTCACCGTTTCAGCTACGCGCTTGCGGAGCCAGGGCCTCGATCATGTCGCGGATGATGCCGCGATGGTCGCCGGGGCGCCAGGCGAGGGCGAGTTCGGTCGGGGAGAGGTCCGTGACCGGGATGGTCATGATGCCCGGGCGGCGGTAGATCTCGGCGTTTCCGGCGGCGAGCAGGACGATGGCGTCGCCGCTCTCAAGCGCCGCGAAGGTCTCTTCGGAATTGGTCACGGTCGCGCAGACCACCGGCGGACGGCCGCCGCGCTCGTCGATCGCGAGCCAGTGGTCGCGGAGCGGGCCCGCGCTTTCGGGGAGCGCCAGGAACGACTCGTCCAGGAGTTCGGCGAAGCGGACCTCGTCGCGTCCGGCCAGCCAGTGGTCGTGCCGGAACGCGACCCAGCGGGGCTCCCGTGCCACGACCCGGACGTTGAGGTCGTCCTGGCCGGGGAACGGCAGCCAGACGAACGCCACGTCGACCTCGCCGTCGGCCAGGCCCGCCGTGGGGTCGGTCCAGTTGACCTGGCGCAGCCGCAGGTCGCAGCCCGGGCGGCGCTCGGCGAACCGGTCCCGCAGCGTGCCGAGGAGGCCGCGTCCGACGCTGGTCGACATTCCCACGGTCAGCAGTGAGGACTCGGCGGCCGCCGCGTCGGCGACGGCGCGTTGGGCCTCGTCCCACCGCTGGAGCAGTTCGCGGGCGACCGGCAGCAGAGCCTCGCCCGGCGCGGTGAGGCGCACCGCGCGTCGGTCGCGGTCGAACAGCCTCACCCGCATCAGCTCTTCGAGTTGGCGTATCTGCTTGCTGAGCGCGGGCTGCGAGATGAACAGGCGTTCGGCCGCGCGGGTGAAGCCGAGATCCTCCGCCACGGCCACGAAATATCTCAGGTCACGTAGATGAGCGTCCATAACCGTTGGCTATTACAGCAGGTATTGGACGCCCCCGGAAGATCACCGCCACGATGGGGGCATGACCGACATGGAGGATCGTCTCGCGATCATCGAGGCCTGCACGCGCATGGCATGGCACGCCGACCAGCGCGAATGGGACCGTCTCGCCGAGGTGTTCGCAGACTCGGTGACCCTGGACTACACCAGCCTGAACGGCGGCGAACCGGCCGTGCTGACGCCGGAACAGATCGTCGAGGCGTGGTCGGGCCTGCTCGGCGCGTTCGACGCCACGCAGCACCTGATCACGAACCACCTGGTCACCGTCGACGGGGACACCGCGGTCTGCACGGCCGCGTTCCAGGCCACGCACCGCCTCACCGACCCGTTCGGCTCGTCGCTGTGGACGCTCGGCGGCAACTACCGCTTCGTACTCGTTCGGACGGGCGGGGCATGGAAGATCGCCGCCGTGGTGATGACCGCCACCTGGGGCGACGGCAACAGGAACCTGATGTCCCTGGCGGCGGGACAGCGATGATCGCGCTCGTGACCGGCGGCAACCGGGGGATCGGCCGGGAGGTCTGCCGCGCGCTGGCGGGGCTCGGCCACACCGTCCTGCTCACCGCCCGATCGCCGGAGGCGGCAGGGAGCGCGGCCAAGGAGATCGGCGGCGACGTCGTCCCGCTCCGCCTCGACGTGACCTCCGAGGAGGACGTCGCGGGCGCGGCCGCCGCCGTCGCCGAGCGGTACGGACGGCTGGACGTCCTGGTCAACAATGCCGCCATCGCCTACGACACCTGGCAGCGCGCCGCGACCGCCGACCTGGACGTCGTCCGCGAGGCCGCGGAGACCAACCTGTACGGTCCCTGGCGGCTGGTCCAGGCGCTGCTGCCGCTGCTGCGCGAGAGCGCGCATCCCCGGATCGTGAACGTGTCGAGCGAGGCGGCGTCGCTGACCAATATGGGCGGCGGTACCCCGGCGTACAACACCACCAAAGTGGCCCTCAACGCCCTGACCCGCATGCTGGCGGCCGAGCTCCGCGGCGACGGCGTCCTGGTGAACGCGATCTGCCCGGGCTGGGTCGCGACGGACATGGGAGGCCCGGGCGGGCGTCCCGTCTCCGAAGGCGCGGCCGGCATCGTCTGGGCGGCCACGCTGCCCGACGACGGCCCGACCGGCGGGTTCTTCCGCGACAGCCGTCCGCTTCCCTGGTGACCTCCCCATAAGGACCAATGAAATGATTTTAGTGACGGGTGCGACGGGCAACGTCGGCTCCGAAGTGGTCCGGGCCCTGGCCGCGGCCGGTGAACCCGTCCGGGCGCTGGTGCGGAAGCCGGACGCGACGCCGCTGCCGGACGGCGTCCACCCCGTGACGGGCGACCTCAACCGGCCGGAGAGCATGACCGGGGCGCTCGACGGGGCCCGCGCGGTGTTCCTGATCCCCGGGTACGAGAACATGCCGGGTTTGCTCGCCGAGGCGCGACGGGCGGGAGTGGAACACGTCGTGCTGCTGTCGGGCGGCTCGGCAGGGAACAACGACATGACCAACGCGGTGACCCGTTACATGACCGCGTCCGAGTCCGCCGTGCGGGAGTCCGGGCTGCCGTGGACGTTCCTGCGGCCGAGCGCGTTCATGTCCAACGCGCTGCGCTGGCTGCCGCAGCTCAGGGCCGGCGACCAGGTCCGGGTCCCGTTCCCGGACGCTCGCACGGCGAGCGTCGACCCGTACGACCTCGGCGCCGTCGCCGCCCGAGCGCTGCTGACCGACGAGTACCGCAGCGAGATCCTCTGGCCGACCGGCCCGGTCGCGATGCCGCCCGCCGAGCAGGTCGCCGTGCTCGCCGAGGTCCTCGGCCGCGATCTGGAGTTCGTGGGCCTGACCAACGAAGAGGCCCGTGCCGAAATGCTCGCCGACATGCCCGCCAAGTACGTGGACGCGTTCTTCGACTTCTACGTGAACGGCTCGCTCGACGAGTCGATCGTCCGCCCGACCGTCCGCGAGGTCACCGGGCGCGAGCCCCGCACCTTCGAGCAATGGGCACGGGTCCACGCGGACGAATTCCGCTGAACCCCCTCGCCTCCTAATTCCACAAAGGCTTCCGATGAACCAGAGACTGCGGCGCTTTCTCGCCGCGAGCTCCGCCGCCGCATGCGCGATCGTGCCGGTGGCGGGCTGTTCCAGCGACGGTGAACGCACGGCGCCGCCTGCTAAGAAGGCAGAGCCGGGACGCTTCGCATCGTCCAACCCAGGGTCGGTCAACACCTACTGGATTCGGGCGCCGGAGGGTCTGATCCTCGTCGATACCCTGCGCACGCCGGCCGACGCCCGCACAGCGTTAGCGCAGATCAAGAAGACCGGCGAGCCGGTCGCCGCAATCCTGCTCACCCATTCCCATCCAGACCATGTCGGCGGTGCGGGCGCCTTACACCAAGCTTTTCCCAAGGCCCCGGTCTACGCGTCCAAGGCGACCGACACCACAATGCGGGAGGACAAACTGGGCCTCTATCGGCTCGCCCGCTCAGCGAACCCGAACTTCCCCGCCGAACTCACCTACGCCGACCGTGCTTTCGAGGACGGCGTGCCGTTGCGGGTCGCCGGTCTCCGTTTGGAGACCGCCGGATTCGCCCACGGCGAGTCCGACACCGCGACCGTCTATCGCCGTTCCGACACCGGCGACCTCTTCTCCGGCGACCTGGCGACCGGGAAGGTCACGCCCGCGCTGATCGAGGGGACCAGCTGCGGCTGGCTCCAGGACCTCGACCGGCTCGGCGAGCGCTTCCCGAACGCCAGGACGATGTACCCGGGACACGGCGCCGCGGGCCCGGCGCGCGCACTGATCGACGAGCAGCGACGCTATCTGCGGACGTTCCGCGGCCTGGTCCGCCCGGCCGTCGCCCCGGACTCGCCTGGCGGCAGGACGGTCGCCCCCGGCGAGCAGAAATCGATCACCGCGGAGCTGGACCGCGCCTACCCCGGCCGGCCCCCGGTCGCGGACCTGCCGACCATCGTGCAGGAGAACATCAAGGCCGTCGCGCGGGAACTGTCCGCCGAGGATCCCGCCAAGACGCCCGCCGCCTGCGCCGCCCCGCGATCCGCGACTGGGCCCAGGCCGAGGTCATCGGCGGCCGCCTGACCGTCATCAGGGTCGCCGAGAACCGGCCCGGCCACCAGCGCCTCCTGGTGCGCTTCGCCGCCGGCGGCCAGGGAGGCTTCGATGCCTACTACGCCTTCACCGTGGACGGGCCGTCCATCACCAGAGCCGTACTGACCTACGCGAACTGATTGAAGGAGCCAACATCATGGCCTCTCAAGAGAAGGTGGAGTTCTCCGGCGGCGATTCGGCGCTGACGGGGAACCTGTTCCTGCCCGGCGGCACCGGCCCGGCGCCGGGCATCGTGGTGGCGGGCACCTGGACGAGCGTCAAGGAGCAGATGGCCGACCGGTACGCCGAGCGGCTCGCCGATCGAGGTTTCGCCGCCCTGTCGTTCGACTTCACCGGCTACGGCGAATCCGAGGGCGAGCCTCGCGACTACGAGGCGCCGGAACTGAAAGTCCGCGACATCCACCACGCGGTGACCTTCCTCGCCGGACACTCGGCGGTGGACGCCACCCGCCTCGGCGCCCTCGGCGTCTGCGCGGCCGCGATGTACATGAGCGGGAACGCCGTCGACGATCCGCGCGTGCGGTCGCTGGCGCTCGTCGCGCCCTGGCTGCACGACCCCGAGATCTGCCGGGAGGTGTACGGCGGCGAAGAAGGCGTCGCGGGCAAGCTCGCCGAAGCCGCACGAGCGCGCACGGAGTACGAGGCGACCGGTGTGGTCGAGTACGTGCCGGTCGTCAGCGGTTCCCACCTTCGCGCCGCCATGCCGTTCGACATCGACTTCTACCTCAACCCTGGACGCGGCGGCCTGGCCCAATGGCCCAACCGCTTCGCGGTGATGGAATGGCGGGAGTGGCTCGAATATGACTCGATCTCCCTGGCTCCCCGCCTCACCCAGCCGGTCCTGCTCGTCCACAGCGAAGACGCCGCCATTCCGGACGGCGCCCGCCGCTTTTACGCCGCACTGCCCGGCCCCAAAGAGTTCCTCTGGATCGAAGGCGACCAGTTCGCCTTCTACGACCAGGACCCCCAGGTCACGACAGCGGTGAACGCCGCCGCAGCTCACTTCACCCGCACACTGCCCCCCGAGTAACCGCACATGGCGATTCGCTTCCTCACGAAGCGGTCGAAGGCTGCCTTGTCTCGGCCCGCAGACATCGTCGCTGGCAGGGTGCGAACCCGCGACCATCAGATCAGAAGTGAGCTTTCGGAGGCCAAGTGGGGCAAGGCGTGCTCGACGTCGAGTCGCGTTGTCAGGCGGAATTCGCCTCGCGGAGGATCGTGATCGCGGCATGGGGGTCCGGCACGGTGATCGTCACGCTTCGGCCGGTACGCATGGTCAACCGCAGGGCGGGTCCGGTTCGGACCGTGAAGTAGGTGTGGCGAGGGGTCCACCAGAAGCCGAGGGACATTCGCCACGGCGACGGCGCCAGGTCGATCACCTCGGCGCGCTCGATCTCCTCCAGGCGGTAGGTGCGGCGGGGCCATCCGACCGCCCCGCATTGGACCGAGACCCCGTTGGGTCCCGCCGCCGTCTTGACGCTCAGCCCGGTCAGCATGGTGATGAGCGCGACCATGGCGCCTACCAGCAGTGGGATGGCCGGCCCGGCCGGGTCGAGCCAACTGCCGTGCGACAGGCTTCCCAGGAGCAGCAGCGGCGCCAGCAGAGCGGCGTGAACAGCCACCGCCAGCGGCCAGTTCGTCACTCGGCCGGTATAGATCGAGTACCGGCCTGGATCGGGTAGTGCGGATGCCGTCACCGGGCATCATCCTCTCGATGTGTCATGTCAACCTCTCGATGAGGCGAAGCAGGTCATGGCTCCCCACGCCGTGCCGACGGGCAACGGCTACGAGCGCCTGGGCCGCCTCAACGACCGGAGCCGGCTCCGTGACGGCTGACGCGACCCGTGCCCCACGGCCCCGACGGAACTCCAGCACGCCCTCGTCGCGCAGCCGCCGATAGGCGGCCAACACCGTGTTGCGGTCGACTGACAACGCCTCCGCCAGCTGGGCGGCCGGCGGCAGCTGCTCGCCGACGGCAAGCTCGCCCGAAGCCACGCCTCGGCGTACACACGCCACGATCTGGAGTGGCAGCGCCTCCCGCGATGAATGATCAATCGCCCATCTCATAGTACTAGCATTATTAGCACCATCTCGCTGTGGTGGTCAACCGCGCTAGGTTGCGGCCGGGCCTCGGAGGCGTGCTCATCATTCCGGGGAGCCGGTACGCGCGCTCTTCTCCGGCATGAGCGGACGTTCATCAGCGGACCCGGTAGCCCGGGTGCCGAGTGTCGGCCTCTGATGGTGGCAGGTCGGCTTGCTGAGTGCAGAGAAGCCCCGGACGTGCTGGTCTCGCCATGGTCCTGCTCGCCGTCGTGTTCCAAGGCCGGGCTGGAACTCATCGTCCGGGCGAATCCGGAGTTGGCGTCGAAGACGGCTCCGCCGCCGGCGGACTACCTCCTCGTTTCGGTCACCGTCGCCGGGCTGCTCGCCGTCGCGCTGATCCTCGCGCTGACCATCCCCAGCCTGAACCACTGGACGCTGCTCCCGCTGTTCCTGTCCTCCAGCATCGAGAAGGCCTGGCGCCGATACCGCCGCTGAACCATCCGGACGGGGCTGCGGAAGGCCCGTGAACGCCCTGGACGGCGGGGGAGTCCTCGTGCTGGACTGCGGAAAAATAAACCTACGTGGTAGTATGTTGCCACCATGCAGAAATGAGTTCACATGCGCGAAGTCGTCATCGTCGATGCGGTCCGGTCCCCGGTCGGCAAGCGCAACGGCGGGCTGGCCCGGAAGCACTCGAACGAACTGCTCGGCGACGTCCTCACCGGGCTCCTCGGACGATGCGGCCTCACCGGGGCCGAGGTAGACCACGTCGTCGGGGGATGCGTCCTGCAACTCGGCATGCAGGCGGCGAACGTCACGCGCAACGCGTGGCTCGCCGCCGGCCTCCCGCCGGAGGTGCCCGCGGTGACGGTGAACGCGCAGTGCGGCTCCTCGCAGGAGGCCCACCTGGTGGCGCAGGCGATGATCGCGGGCGGTCTCGCCGACGTCGCGATCGCCTGCGGGGTCGAGGCCATGAGCCGGATCCCGCTCGGAAGCAACATGCCGCCGGGCGGGCCGTACGGCGACCCGCGCGGCGGCAGGTACGCCGACGTCCACGAGCCCACGGTCCAGTTCGAGGCGGCCGACCGGATCGCCGAGCGCTGGGCGCTGAGCCGCGAGGAGCTCGACGCGTTCGCGAAGACCTCGCAGGACCGGGCCGCGCGCGCCTGGGAGCTCGATCGGTTCGGCGGCCAGATCGTCCCGATCGAGGCGCCGGTCGCGGACGGGAACGGTGAGATCGTCGGGACGAAGACGATCACGCGCGACGAGGGCGTCCGGCCGACGACGCTCGACGGCCTCGCCGGGCTGCGGCCCAACCAGCCGGACCGGGTGCCGCCGAGCTTCCACACCGCCGGGAACTCGTCCCAGATCTCCGACGGGGCCGGCGCGGTGCTCCTGATGAGCCGGGAGCGGGCCGACCGGCTCGGGCTGAGGTCGCGGGCCCGCGTCGTCGACTCGGTGCTGGTCGGGTCCGACCCCGTCCTCATGCTCACCGGACCGATCCCGGCGACCGCGAAGATCCTGGCCCGGACCGGCCTGGCGCTCTCCGACATCGACGTCGTCGAGATCAACGAGGCGTTCGCGTCGGTCGCCTGCGCGTGGGCGAAGGAGTACGACGCGGACCCGGACCGGGTGAACGTCAACGGCGGCGCGATCGCCCTCGGCCATCCGCTCGGCGCGACCGGGGCCGTCCTGATCGCCAAGGCGCTCTATGAACTGGAACGCTCCGGCGGCCGGTACGCGCTGGTCACGATGTGCTGCGGCGGCGGGCTCGGCACGGGGACGATCCTCGAACGGCTTCCCGAGGAGCGCCCGTGAGCGGCACCACGTCCCGGCCCTGGATGACCGGCGACGCCGCCGACCTCTTCGCGATGGCCGCCGACTTCTTCGACCGCGAGATCCCGGCGAACAGGGAGCGGTGGGAGGCGCAACGCCAGGTCGACCGCGACTTCTGGCTCAAGTGCGGCGAACTCGGGCTGCTCTGCGCGAGCATCCCCGCCGAGTACGGCGGGGGCGGCGGCACCTTCCTGCACCAGGCAACGATCCAGGAGGCGTACGCGCGGCACGGCGACCGGTCCTGGGGCAACTCGATGCACAGCGGAGTCGTCGCCGACTACGTCCATCGGTACGCGACGGAGGAGCGGCGGCGGCGCTGGCTTCCGAGGATGGCCACCGGCGAGCTCATCGGGGCGCTCGCCATGACCGAGCCGTCCGCCGGTTCGGACCTCAAGGCGATCCGCACCAGGGCAGTGCGCACAGACCGCGGGTGGCTCATCAACGGGTCCAAGATCTTCATTACCAACGGCGGCAGCGCCGACCTCGTCGTCGTCGCGTGCTCCACCGACCCGGCGAAGGGCGCGAAGGGCATCTCGCTGATCGCCGTCGAGACCGCGGACGCCGAAGGGTTCAGCCGCGGACGGCCCCTCGACAAGCTCGGCCAGCACGGCGCGGACACGAACGAGCTCTTCTTCGACGACGTCCTCGTCCCGGTGGAGAACCTCCTCGGCGAGGAGGGCGACGGCTTCGCGATGATGATGCGCAACCTGCCGCAGGAGCGTCTGATAATCGGCATCACGGCGGTCACCGCGACCGAACTGGCGCTCTCGGTCACCACCGACCACGTGAAGCAGCGCGAAGCCTTCGGCGGCCCGCTGATGGAGAAGCAGCACGTCCGTTTCGAGCTGGCCGAATGCGCCACCCTCGCCAAAGTCGCCCGCACTTTCCTCAACGAGTGCATGGCCACCCATCTTGCGACCGGACTGGACCTGCCCACGTCGGCCATGTGCAAATGGTGGCTCACCAACGTCCAGTGCCAGGTGATCGACAAATGCCTGCAACTGCACGGCGGGTACGGCTACATGACCGAGTACACGATCGCCCGGCTCTACGCCGACGCCCGCGCTCAGCGCATCTACGGCGGCGCCGACGAGATCCAGAAAGAACTGATCGCCCGTTCCCTCTGACCCGGCGGGAGGGGCCCCGGGTACAGGACGACGACACCGGCTTCGATCGGAAGGGCTTTGGCATGACCGCGTCCGCGAAAGGCGTCCCCCGCCGTTTCAGCGGTATCGACGCATTCCGCGCCTGCGTCGGCGAGGAGATCGGCGTCGGCGAATGGTTCGAGATCGACCAGGAGCGCATCGACGCGTTCGCGGAGATCACGGGGGATCGGCAGTGGATCCACGTCGATCCCGTGCGAGCGGCGTCGGGCCCCTACGGCGCGACGATCGCGCACGGCTACCTGACGCTGTCGCTGATTCCCGTGCTGGGCCGCGGGATCTACACCGTCGACGGCGTCCGGATGACGATCAACTACGGGCTCGACAGGGTGCGCTTTCCGCGGGCGGTGCCGGTCGGCTCTCGGATCCGGTCCCGCGCGACCCTCGTCAGCGCCGACGACGCCGACTCGGGCGTCCGGGCCGTCGTCCGCCACACGATCGAGATCGAGGGGCAGGACAGGCCCGCCTGCGTCGCCGAGACCGTCCGGCTCTTGGTGCCGTGAAGGACATGCCGTGAACAGCGCAGACGTGAACAGCGCGGACGTGAACAACGCAGACAACGACCAGGAGGTCCAGTTGGGTCGCTACGACGGGCGGGTCGCCGTCATCACCGGAGGCGGACGCGGCATCGGGTTCGGGATCGCAGCCCGCCTCGCAGAGGAGGGCGCGTCGGTCGCCCTGGTCGACCTCGACGAGGCCGCGGTCACCGAGGCGGCCGGGAGGGTGCCGGTGCGGGACGGTGCGAAGGCCGTCGGGATCGCCGCCGACATCAGCGCGGCCGAGGCGGTCGAGCGGGCGGTCGGCCGGGTCGTCGAGGAACTCGGCGGCGTCCACGTGCTGGTGAACAACGCCGGGATCACCCGCGACAACCTGCTGCACAAGATGTCCGAGGACGACTGGGATCTGGTGATGGGCGTCCATCTGAAAGGGGCGTTCCTGATGGCCAGGGAGGCGCAGCGGCATTTCGTTAAGCAGCGGTACGGGAAGATCCTGACACTGTCGAGCACCGCCGCGCTCAGCAGTCGCGGCCAGGTCAACTACTCGACCGCGAAGATGGGCGTGCAGGGCTTCACCCGCACGCTCGGCGTCGAGCTCGGACCGTTCGGCGTGAACGTCAACGCGATCGCGCCCGGCTTCATCACCACCGAGATGACCGACGGCGCCGCGCGCCGTCTCGGCCGGGACGTCGAGGAGTTCCGCCGGGCCAGGGCCGAGGTGACACCGGTCAGGCGGGTCGGGTCCCCGGCGGACGTCGCGGCGGCGGCGGCGTTTCTGTGCAGCGACGAGGCGTCGTACATCACCGGGCAGACGCTGTACGTCGACGGCGGGGCGAGGCTGTGAGCGGCCCCCGGTCACGTCATATCCATGAAGCGGTCCAGGGAGGCCGGAATGCATTTCGCTCTTTCTGAGGACCAGCGCATCCTCCAGCGGACGACCGACGAGGTCTGCGCGGAACTCCTCGCGGAGTCGCCGGCGGCCGACGCGCGGGCGGACGGCGGCGCGCTGCGCGCCCGGCTGTGGTCGAAGCTGGTCGAGCTCGACCTCGTCGGGCTGCTGGTCCCCGAGCACCAGGGCGGCGCGGGCGGGTCGCTGACCGACGCCTGCGTCGTGGCCGAGGCGCTCGGCCGCCACATCGCGCCGGTGCCCTACGTCGGAACCGCCATCGCGGCGGCGGCCCTGCTCCGCTACGCCGACGGCCCGGAGGAGCCGCTCGCCCGGCTCTGCGGCGGCGACGCATACTCGGTCCTGCTCGACGAACGGCTCGGCCATCCGGTCGACACGGCGACGGTCGCGTTCGACTGGGTCGACGGTGCCCGGGGCGTCGCGCTCTCCCCGGACGGGCGCGCCACGGTGCACGAACTCGCCGACGCCGACCCGATCATCGACGTCGATCCGCTGCACCGGCTGTGCCGGGTCCGGGCCGTCCCGTCCGGCGCGGCCTTCGGCGAGGGGGCGCGCAGGGCGCGGGCGGTCGCGTGGACCGGGGCTGCGGCGCTGCTGACCGGGCTCGCCGACGGGGCACTGCGCCAGGCCGTCGACTACGCGCGGCAGCGCGAGCAGTATGACCGTCCGATCGGCTCGTTCCAGGCCGTGCAGCACCTCTGCGCGGACATGCTCGTCGACGTCGAGACGTCCCGCTCCATCACCTACGGCGCCTCCTGGGCGGCGGAGCACGCCCCGATCGACGAGGCGGAACGGGTGGCGGCGGGCGCGAAGGCCCACGCCGGGGCGGCGGCGGTCAGGGTCTGCGAGACCGGAATCCAGGTTCTCGGTGGGATCGGCGTGACGCAGGAGCACGACGCCCACCTCCGCCTGCGCGGTGCGCACCTGCACCACGCGGCGTTCGGCAACTCGGACGCGCCGCTGATGCTTCTCGCCGGGCGCGTCCTCGAAAAGGTTTGAGGCGGACACACGTGGACCTTCGTGATTCCCCGGAAGAAGCCGGTTTCCGAGGACGGCTGTGCGCCTGGCTCAAGGAGAACGTGCCGGCCGATCCGGAGCCGGCGGTGCTCGCCGAGCGCTGGCCGTACATGCGCGCGTTCCAGCAGCACCTGTACCGCGGCGGCTGGGTCGCGCTGTCGTATCCGGAGCAGGTCGGCGGCCAGGGCCTCGGGCCGATGGAGGAGGCGATCCTCAGCGAGGAGCTCGGCCGGGCCGGCGCTCCGACCCTGCTTCCGCTCGGCCACCTCGGACGGCCGCTGCTCAGCCACGGCACCGACGAGCAGCGGCGCCGCTACCTGCCGCCGCTGCTCGCGTCCGAGGAGATCTGGTGCCAGGGGTTCTCGGAGCCGCAGGCCGGCTCCGACCTCGCCGCGCTGCGCACGCGCGCCGTCCGCGCGGACGGCGTATGGGTGCTCGACGGCCACAAGACCTGGACGAGCTACGGCGCGTTCGCCGACTTCTGCCTGCTGCTCGCCCGCACGGACCCGGATGCCGTCCGGCACCGCGGGATCTCGGCGTTCATCGTCCCGCTGGACGCGCCGGGGGTGACCGTCCGGCCGATCGTGCTCGCCAACGGGGACGAGGAGTTCGCCGAGATCTTCTTGGACGACGTGCGGATCCCGGCGGCGAACATCCTCGGCCGGCCGAACGACGGCTGGCGGATCGCCATGGACGTGGTCAACTACGAAAGGGGCGCCGTCGAGACCGGGTACCTGCCGAAGTTCGAACGCTACCTTTCCGAGATCGCCGCGTTCGTCAAGGCGCAGCCGGCGGCGCCGGACCGGGCGACGCTCCGCGCGCTCGGTGAGGCGGCGGCCGCGCTGGAAGTGCTGCGGATGCACTGCCTGCGCACGCTGAGCGATCGCGTCTCGGGCGCGCCTCCCGGTCCGGAGAGCTCGATCGACAAGCTGCTCATGACCGCGGTGGAGCAGAGGCTGACGGCCCTCAGCCTGAGCCTGCTGACCGACACGGATGCGCCGGGAAACGCCGCGTCCGGCCGGGCCGAGTGGTTCGACCGGTACCTGTACGGCCGGGCCGGGAGCATCTACGGTGGGTCGGCGCAGATCCAGCGCAACATCCTCGCCGAGCGGCTGCTGGGGCTGCCGCGAAGCGCCGGGTAGTCCGGGCTGCGCGGCGGGGCCGGGTTCAGGCGAGGACGCCGCGGACGGCGTACTCGGCGAGCCTCGCCGCGGTCCGCTCGCGCTCGGCCGCCGAGTCGCGCGGACCGCCCGGACGGAACCAGGCGTGCATCCAGTTCACGGTGCCGAGCACGGCCTTGACGAGGGTGTTCACGTCGGTGTCGCGGAAGACGCCGGCCTCGATCCCCTCCTTGACGACGGCCGTGAAGTACGCCTCGAACTGGCGGCGCATCTTCATGATGCGGGCCATCTGCTCTTCCTTGTTGCGGCCCTCGCCCGCGAGGTTCATCTCGATCTGGTACTGCGCGGGGCCCATGTAGTCGGCCCTGTTCATGAGGTGCATCGCGTGGTGGTGCACCATCTCGCGCAGCTTCTCCTCCGGGCCGAGGTCGTCCCGCTCCGCGGTCGGCCCGACGGCCTCCAGCGCCCACTCCAGGGCCTGCTGGTGGATCCCGATGAACAGGTCGCCCTTGGTCCGGAAGTAGTGGTAGATCCGGCCCTTGGTGCAGCCGAGCACGTCGGCGACGTCGTCGATGGAGGTGGCCGCGTACCCTCGCTCGGAGAACGCCGTCGCCGCCGCGTCGAGGATCTCCCGCGCGCTCGCCTGGCGCTTCGAGGTCAGCTTCTCCGTACGTCCGTTGGCGAAGGCTTGTCGCATGTCGACATACTACTCGGCCGGATGTATCGCCCGCCCGGATCCGAGGCGGGGCCTCCATCTTCCACCCGCGGTGGCGGAGCCGCCCGGCTCCGCCACCGGACAGAAAAAACCTACGTGGTAGTATGTCGAGTGTGTCCAAAGTGAGCAGCCCGTGACCGCGGCCAGTCGGATCGACCGTCCGGGCGGGGTCGGCGCGCTGCTCGAACTCGACCGGCTCGGACCGCTGACCTTCCGCGGCAGGGCTCACGAGGGTGAGCGGGTCAGGCTGTACGGCGGCGAGGTCGCGGCGCAGGCCGTGGCGGCCGCCGCCCGGACGGTGCCGCCGGGCCGTCCGCCCAACTCGCTCGGCGCGTACTTCCTCCTCCCCGGCGACTCCACCGTCCCCGTCGTCTACACGGTCGGGACCGCGCGCGACGGCGGCGCCTTCAGCACCAGGACGGTCGAGGCGCGCCAGCCGGGCGGTGCGATCCTGCTGGCGACGGCCTCGTTCCAGCGTCCGGAGCGCGGGCTGAGCCATCAGGTGCGTCCCGCCCCGGTGCCGCCGCCGGAGGAGTCGCCTCCGGTGGAGCGGGCCTTCGCGGACGATCCGCGGACGCTCGCCTTCCTCTCCGAAGTGACCGCCTGGCTCCCGGTCGAGATCCGCTTCCCGGACGGGTCGCTGGACGTGCCGAGCCGGAGCGGGCACATCGCCGCGCTGCGGTTCTGGATGCGGGCCGGGCATCGGCTCCCGGACGCGCCCGAGACCCAGGCCGCGGGCGTCGTCTACCTCTCCGACCTGCTCATGCTCGCGGCGAGCGTCCAGCCGCACCCGCACCGCATCACCGACGGGACCGTGTGGTTCGCCACGATCGGCCACTCGGTCGTCCTGCACGCGCCGGCCCGCGCCGACGACTGGCTGCTGTACGAGATCGAGAGCGACTGGGCGGGAGCCGGGCGCTGCCTGACCCGCGGCCGGCTGTTCGACCGGACCGGACGGCTGTGCGGCAGCACGACCCAGGAGGCCGTCCTCCGCGTCGCCGAGCCCGGCTGAGCTAGGCCGGCCGAAGAGGGGCCGGACCCGCCCCGACCTGCGGCGCTTCGAGGCATCCGGCCGGGATCGGCCGTTGACGCGCAAACAACCTACTGAGTAGCATGTTTTTTGCCGGGGTGACGCACACCACTCCGCCGAAGTGCAGAGTCGCGCCGAGGCCAGGGCCCGCATCCCCGTCCGGACCAGCCGCCCGAGCGGAGCGTCCCCACCCCACCTCCATCGCACGTTCCGGGCGGACACCGCTCGACGAGCCGAAGAGAGAAGACATGCAGACAAGGCTCAGTACCCCAGTCGCGGCGCTCGCCGCCGGCGCGCTCTGCCTGACGCTGGCCGCCTGCGGCGGCGACAAGAGCGCCGAGGCGGACGGCGGCGGCACCTCCGCCGCCGCGAAGGCCGTGATCGCCGACGCCGAGGCGGCGTACGCGAAGTACACCCGCCCGCAGCCCGCGGCCCCGGTCCCGGCGCTGCCCGCGCCCGCGCCGCGCGGCAAGCGGCTCGCGGTCGTCACGTGCTCGATCCCGGTGTGCGTCACCCTGTCCGACGGCGCCGAGGAGGCGGCCCGCAAGCTGGGCTGGACGGTCACGACCCTCCAGTCCAACAGCACGCCGCAGGGCTTCGTCTCGGTGATGGACCAGGTCGCCGCGAACCCGCCCGACGCCGTCGCCTACATCCCGGCCGTGCCGGACTCCTCGATCCGCCCGCAGCTCGCGAAGCTCCAGGCCGCCGGTACGAAGATCACCGAGATCTCGCCGCTGACCGCTGCCCTGACGCCGGACGGGCCGGTCCAGGCCGTCGTGTTCGGGCAGAACGACGCAGCGCTGACCGGGACGCTGATGGGCCAGGCGGTGGTGGCCGACGCCGACGGCCCCGCGAAGTCGGTGTTCGTCTGGGACCCGTCCTTCACCGGCTCCTGGGGTCCGATCAAGGACGCCTACCAGAAGGTGCTGAAGGGCGCCGGGCGTCCGGCGGGCGTCCTGGAGGTCTCGAACGCCAACATCGGCAAGACCGTCCCGAGCCAGATCGTCAGCTACCTCCAGGCCCATCCCGACACCAGGTACGTCGCGCTCGCGGTCGTCGACTACAACGCCGGGCTCGACGCCGCGCTGCGCGCCGCCGGGCTGGCCGGGAAGGTCAAGGTCCTCAGCCGGGCGGCCGACGCGGCGTCCCTCAAGGCGATCCGGGCCGGGACGCAGTGGGCCTCGATCGGGCTGGAGCTCGGCGCCGCCGGCTACCGCGCGATCGACCAGCTCATCCGGCTGATGACGGGCGTGCCGCTCGGCGACCGGGCCGACGCCGCCGGGTGGCAGCAGATCTACGTCAAGGGCAACGTGACCCAGACCAGCGACAAGCCCGAGCCGCCGGACTACGCGCGGACGTACCTCACGGCCTGGCGGGTGGGATGAGCGCGGTCGGGGCCGATGCGGCGCGCGTCGTGCTGAGCCTCGGCTCGCTCTCCAAGACGTTCCCGGCCCAGAAGGCGCTGGACGGCGTCGACCTGGAGATGCGGGCGGGCGAGGTGCACTGCCTGCTCGGCCAGAACGGCTCGGGCAAGTCGACGCTGATCAAGATCCTCGCGGGCTACCACGCGCCGGACCCCGGCGCGACGGCCGTCCTGAACGGCGCTCCGCTGGCGCTCGGCAGGTCCGCCGCGCGGGAGCGGTCGGTGGCCTTCATCCACCAGGACCTCGGGCTCGTCGCCGAGCTGGACGCCGTGGACAACCTGGCGCTCGGCAACCGGTACGCCGGGCGGTGGTGGCTGTCGGGCCGCCGCGAGCGCAGCGCGGCGGCCCGGCTGCTGGCGGAGTTCGAGGTGGACCTCGAACCGGGCCGTCCGCTGGCCGCGGCCACGCCCGGACAGCGGACGATGGTCGCGATCGTGCGGGCGGTCGCGGCGACCGGCGGGGCGCCCGCCCTGCTCGTCCTGGACGAGCCGACCGCGTCCCTTCCGCAGCACCAGGTGGAGCAGCTGTTCGACCTGCTGCGCAAGCTCCGCGAGCGCGGTGCCGCGATCCTCTACGTGACGCACCGCCTGCGCGAGGTGTTCCAGGTCGGCGACCGGGTCACCGTCCTGCGGGACGGGCGCCGCGTCACCACCCGGCCGGTCGGCTCCGTCGACGGCGCGGACGAGCTCGTCCGGCTGATCATCGGCCGGGCCCCGGCGGAGTTCGCGCCGCCGCTCCCGCCGCCGGACTCGGAGGTGCTGCTCAGCGCGTCCGGCGTGGCCGGCGAGCAGGTGGCCGACTTCTCGCTGGACGTCAGGGCCGGTGAGATCGTCGGCGTCACCGGGCTGATCGGCTCCGGGTACGACCAGGCGCTCGGGCTGGCGTTCGGCGCCCGCCGCCGCGAGGGCGGCGAGGTGCGGATCGGCGGGCGGGCCGTCCCGGCGGGCCGTCCCGACCGGGCGATCGCCGCCGGGCTGGCCTACGCGTCGGCCGACCGGAAGCGGCTCTCCACCATTCCCGCGTGGACCGCGCGGGAGAACGTCACCCTGCCGCGGCTGCCGACCGCCGGGCCCGCGCGCTGGCTCGGCGGGCGGCTGGAACGGCGCGAGGTCCGCCCGTGGATCGAGCGGCTGGACGTGGTGCCCGCCGATCCCGACCGTCCGCTGGCCCTGCTGAGCGGCGGCAACCAGCAGAAGCTGGTGCTGGCGCGCTGGCTGCGTCTCGACGCCCGGGTGCTGCTCCTGGACGAGCCCACCAGCGGCGTCGACGCGGGCGCGAAGGCGTCCATCTACGACGTGCTGGCCGGCGTCGCCGCGCGGGGGCGCGCGGTGGTGCTGTCGTCCTCCGACGCCGAGGAGCTGTGCGCCGTGTGCGACCGGGTGCTCGTCATGCGGCACGGCGCGGTCCGCGCCGAGCTGTCGAAGGGCGAGCTGTCGGTCGCGCGAATCGTGAGCGAGACGATCCGCGACTCCGCCGACGATACCGAGGAGCACTCATGACCCTTCCATCCCAGTCCGTCGCCACCGAGCCCGGACCCGCGCCGGAGGGCGGCGCCGGGGCGCCGCGCGGCATCCGCCTCCTGCGGCAGGTCGCGGCGCGGATCCAGGCGGCCAGGTACAGCGGGCTGCTGCTGTGCGCGGCGCTGGTCGTCTTCTTCACCCTCCAGTTGCCGGAGACGTTCCCGACGCGGGCGACGTTCACCGGCATCGCGGGCGACCAGTCGGTCACGATGATCCTCGCGCTGGGCCTGCTGGTGACCCTGGCCGTCGGCCAGTTCGACCTGTCGGCGGCGCAGAACCTCGGCATGAGCGCCATGGTCTGCAGCGTCCTGATGGTGCACCACCACGTGAGCCCCGCCGTCGCCGTGCTGGTGACGCTGCTGATCGGACTCCTCGTCGGCCTGGTCAACGCGGTCTTCGTGGCGGTGATCGGCATCGACAGCCTGATCGCCACGCTCGGCATGAGCTCGGTGCTGCTCGCGGTCACCGGGCAGGTGTCGGACTACCAGTTCGTCGGCCCGGTGCCCGCCGGGTTCCAGGAGGTCGCGAACCACGAGGTCCTCGGGGTGCCGAGCGTCGCGCTGTACGCGGTCGTGCTGAGCGTCGTCGCGTGGTACGTCCTGGAGCACACGCCCGTCGGACGCCGCGCGTTCGCGGTCGGGGCGAACCCGGACGCGTCCCGGCTGGCGGGCGTCCGGACCGTCCGGTACGTCGCGGGCTCGTTCGTGGTGACGTCGCTGTTCGCCGCGGCCGCCGGGGTGCTCGTCACCGCGAAGATCGGCAACGTGGCGCCCACGCTCGGCCCCGCCTACCTGCTGCCGAGCTTCGCCGCGTGCTTCCTCGGCACCACCCAGCTCAAGCCGGGGCGGTTCAACGTCGGCGGCACCGTCATCGCGCTGCTGCTGCTCGCCGTCGGCGTCAAGGGCCTCCAGCTCAACGGCAACCAGCTCTGGGTGACGGACCTGTTCAACGGCGTCGCGCTGCTCGCCGCGGTGAGCGCCGCGCTGCTCAGCGGCAGGATCCGGCCGAAGCTCAGGCCGCGGCGGCGGGCGGTCCGGGCCGAGGCCGCGACGGCGCGCTGACCGGCCGCCCGGCCCGGACCGGTCACCCGCCGGACCGGGCCGGGCCGGTGAGCAGCGGCCACAGCCCGCCCGCGCCCGCCGCCGCGACCCGCCGTCCGAGCGCTGCGGACCACGCGTCCTCGTTGCCGGACTCGTCCCGCCAGGCCCACATCCGGGTGGTGCTGTGCCGCAACGCGTGCTCCTCGGTGAACCCGATCGCGCCGTGGACCTGGTGCGCCAGCGAGGCGACCACGCCGACCGCCTCCCCGGCGACGACCTTGGCCGCCGCGACCGCGAGCTCCGTGTCGCCGCCGGTGTCGTAGGCGAGCGCCGCGGCCTCGACGGCCGTCTTCGCGAGCAGCACCTCACCGGCCATCGCGGCCAGATGCTGCTGGACGGCCTGGAACCGCGCGATCGGCCTGCCGAACTGCTCGCGCTCGCCCGCGTAGGCGACGGCCAGCGCCAGCGCCCGGCGAGCGGCGCCGGTCATCAGCGCGGCGCGGCCGAGCGCCGCCCGCGCGTGGAACGCGTCCGCCGTGACCGCGCTCGCGGCGTGGACCCGGGAGGCGGGGACGACGGCGTCGACGTCCAGGTCGTCGCGCGGCTCGCCCGCCAGGTTCGTCCCGTGTGCCGGGCGGACGTCGGCGCGCTCCAGCACGATCACGCGGGCGCCGTCGAGGAGGGCGATCTGGTGCGCGTGCCGCGCCCAGGGCACGCGGGCGATCCTCCCCTGTACGGAGAGCCCGCCGCCCACCGGACGCGTCCGCAACCCCGGCCCCGCGACCGCCGCCGTCATCGGACCGGACGGCACCGCGCCACCGCAGCCGGCGATGAGCCACCCCGCGAGCAGCGCCGCCTCCGCGAGCGGGACGCTCGCCGCGAACTCGCCCAGCACTTCCAGCACGGCCACGGCGTGGGCGACGTCGCCGCCGGAGCCGCCGTACTCCTCCGGCACCCCCACGGCGGTGACGCCGATCTGCTCCAGCGCCGTCCACAGCCCGGCGTTCCAGCCGCCGTCCGCGCAGGCCGCCACGGCACCGGCATCGCTCAGCTCCGAGCACGCCTCCCGCACCGTGGCCACAAGCGTCGCCGTCATCTCGTTCATCGAGCCCTGCCTTTCTGGGGACGACCCCCAGACCACCGGAGGGGCCCCGGTGATCCTCGCTCCGCTCCGGTCATCGGGTTCCCAATTCCTTCGCGACGACCCCGCGCAAGATCTCGTTGGTGCCGCCGCGGAGGGTGAATCCGGGGCTGTGCAGGATCGCCTCGGCCAGCAGCCGGGGCAGTGGCCGGTCGGATCCGGGGTCGGGGACGGCCCGGGTCAGCAACCGGACGGTGTCGGTGACCACGCTCTCGAAACGGGTGCCGAGATCCTTGATCGCCGCGGCCTGCACGGCGGGCGCGGCGCCCGCCTCCAGCCGTCCGGCGACGGCGAGGGACGCCTGCCGGAGCGCCCACATCCGCGCGACCACCGCGCCCACCCGCGATGCCTCGTGGTCCCGGAGTCGTTCCACGGCGAGGGACAGCAGCGGGAACGTCGACAGGAACCGCTCCGGGCCGCTGCGTTCCATCGCCAGCTCGCCGGTCACCTGATGCCAGCCCGATCCGGGCTCGCCGAGCACCCGGGCGTCCGGGACGAACACCTCGTCCAGCACCACCTCGTTGAAATGGTGCTCGCCGGTGAGCAGCCGGATCGGCCTGACGTGCACGTCCGGATGAGGAAGCTCGACGATGAACTGGGACAGCCCGGCGTGCCGGTCGGCGGTCCGCGGCTCGGTCCGGACAAGGACGATCATGGCGTGCGCGCGGTGCGCGCCGCTCGTCCAGACCTTCGTCCCGGCGAGCCGCCAGCCGCCGTCGACCCGCGTGCCGCGGGCGCGCACGGACGCGAGGTCGGAGCCGGTGTCGGGCTCGCTCATCCCCGCCGCGAAGAAGCACTCGCCCCGGGCGATCCGCGGGAGGAACGCGTGTTTCTGCTCCTCCGTCCCGAACCTGAGCAGGCTCGGCCCGGACTGCCGGTCGGCGATCCAGTGCGCCGCGACCGGCGCCCCCGCCGCGAGCAGCTCCTCGGTGACGACGAACCGGGCCAGCGCCCCCGCGGCCGTTCCGCCGTACCGCTCGGGGAAGGCCATGCCGAGCCAGCCGCGCTCGCCCAGCCGCCCGCTGAACCCGCCGTCCCAGCCGCCGAGCCACTGGTCGCAGCGCGACTCGATCCGTCCCGCGGACAGTTCGTCGCGCAGGAACGCGCGCACGTCCGCGCGCAGGACGTCGAGCTCGGCCGGAAGCGCGACGGGTTCGAGGTTCCAGAAGTCCATGTGCTGCCGTCCTCTCTCCTCGGCCGGTGATCAGCGGAGCGCCCAGCGGCCGGTGTAGGCCGGGGGAGCCGTCTTGCCGAGGAAGGCGCGGAACGCGGCGGGCGCGTCCTCGGTGGCGAGGTTCACCGCCTGCGCGTTCGCCTCGTTGCCGATGGCCTCGCGCAGCGTCCCGCCCGCGCCCTGGTGGAGCAGGGCCTTCGTCTGGGCGAGCGCGACCGGCGGGAGCGCCGCGAGGCGCCGGGCCAGCTCGGCGGTGAAACCCGCCAGCTCGTCCGCCGGTTTGATCCAGGTCACGAGCCCTAGGTCGCGGGCCTCCGCGGCGCCGATCGTCTCGGCGAGCAGCGCCAGTCGCTTGGCCTGCTGGAGGCCGACGAGCCGCGGCAGGAACCAGGACCCGCCGAAGTCGAGCGACAGCCCGCGCCGGGCGAAGATCTGGGAGAACCGGGCGGACTCCGCCGCGACGACGAGATCGCAGGCCAGCGCGAGGTTCCAGCCCGCTCCGGCGGCGATGCCCTCGACCTTGGCGATCACCGGCTTCGGCAGTTCGGCGAGGACGGCGGCGATGGCGCCGACCCGGCGCATCCGCGCGACCGGATGCTCCGTGCGGGACGCGCCGCCGAGGTCGGCGCCCGCGCAGAAGTCGCCGCCCGCCCCGGTCACGACGACGGCCCGGACCGTGTCGTCGGCGGCGAGGTCGTCCAGCGCGGCGCGGAGCAGCCGCCAGCCCCGCTCGTCGAGGGCGTTCTTGCGGGACGGCCGGTTCAGCGTGAGCGTGGCCGTTGCGCCGTCCCGGGTGACGAGCACCGATTCGGATGCGGTCATCTCCGTGGTCATGTCGTGCTCTCCTTTGGTCAGCGTCCCTCGAACACGGGTGCGCGGCGGTCGCGGAACGCGGCCATCGCCTCGGCGGAGTCCCGGGTGCCGTGCACGACGGCCATGTGCGAGGAGATCAGGTCGAGCGCGGTCCGGACGTCGGCGCGCGCCGACTGGTGCGCCGCCCTTTTGATCATCCGCACGTTGACCGGCGGCTGCTCCGCGAGCCTGCGGGCGTACCGGCGCCACGCGTCCGGGAACTCCTCGTCGGGGTGGACGTGGTCGGCGATGCCGATGCGGCGGGCCTCGTCGGCGTCCACGAAGTCGCCGGTCCAGAGGAGTTCGAGCGCCTTCGCCATCCCGACCAGCCGCGGCAGGTAGTAGCAGCCGCCGTCACCGGGCACGAGCCCGATCCTGATGTAGCCCTCCGACAGCCGCGCAGACCGCGCGAGCAGCCGGACGTCGCACATCAGCGCCATGTCCATCCCCGCGCCGACGGCGATCCCGTTCACGGCCGCGATCAGCGGCTTGTCCAGCTCCTCGACCGCGTGCGCGACCCGGTGGATGCGGTCGGTGAGCAGCGACTTGACGGCGAGCGGCCCGGTCGCCTCCGCGTCGAACGTGTCGAGGTCGATGCCGGAGCAGAACGCGTCCCCGGCG
The DNA here is from genome assembly GCF_008085905.1 of Actinomadura syzygii. Taxonomy (GTDB): domain Bacteria; phylum Actinomycetota; class Actinomycetes; order Streptosporangiales; family Streptosporangiaceae; genus Spirillospora; species Spirillospora syzygii. The sequence continues at coordinate 164,853 of NZ_VSFF01000018.1, forward strand.
CCGGTGACGACGACGACCCGCACGTCCGGGTCCGTCCGCGCGGAGGTGAGCGCCTCGGCCCACCGGTCGATCATCCCGAGCGTGAACGCGTTCTTCAGGTGCGGGCGGTTCAGCAGGATCGTGCCGATCCCGTCCCGCACCGTGTACTCCAGGTCTGCCATCAGTGGATCTCCTCAAGCGCTGGACCGCGGCGGCGGCCGGGCGGGCGGGTTCGGCGGGGGCCCGCATTGAATACATACTACCACGTAGGTTATTTTCTCTGGGACGATCCCGTCGCGCCGTGCGGCGGACGTCGAGCACGGAGGAGGTCGCGGATGGACTACTCGGGGCTGGCGCCCGGCCTGCTGGTCGAGGCGGACGGGCCGCTGCGGATCGTCACGATGAACCGTCCGGACGAGCTCAACTCGTTCGACGACGCCCTGCACGTGGGCATGCGGCGGGTGTGGGACCTGCTGGTCGACGACGAGGACGCCCGCGCCGTGGTGCTCACCGGCGCGGGCAGGGTGTTCAGCGCGGGCGGGCACGTGCCGAACTTCGTCCGCAACCACCACGACCAGGCGGCGCGGCGGCGCGACATCCGGGAGGGCGAGCGGCTCGCCCGCGCGATGCTGGCGTGCGAGCTGCCGGTGGTCGCGGCGGTGAACGGCCCGGCGGTCGGGCTCGGATGCAGCCTCGCCACCATGTCCGACTTCGTGGTCATGTCGGAGGACGCCTTCATGAGCGACCCGCACGTCGCCATCGGGCTCGTCGCGGGCGACGGCGGCGCGGTCACCTGGCCGTGGCTGACCAGCATGCTCACCGCCAAGGAGTTCCTGCTGCTCGGCGACCGGATCCCGGCCGCCGAGGCCATGCGGGCCGGGCTGTGCAACCGGGTGGTGCCCGCCGGCGAGGTGCTCCGGACCGCGAAGGAGTTCGCGCACCGGTTCGCCGCGCTTCCGGCCCAGTCGGTGCGCGACACCAAGCGGGCCCTCAACATGCACCTGCTCGACTCGGCGAACAGCGTCCTGAACTTCGCCCTCGCCGCCGAGTTCGAGTCGTTCGGCACGGAGGACATCAAGACGCGCGTCGCGCAGTTCCTCGCCAAGGACAAGGACGGAGCCAAGGACAAGGCCGCCAAGTCAGAGAGGTCTGGAAGCTGATGGACACCGCGGTCACGGACCGGCTGCTCTCCACGACCCGCGCCGTCCGCCGCCGGCTCGACCTCGGGCGGCCGGTCGAGCGCGAGGTGATCCTCGACTGCCTCCGCCTCGCGGTGCAGGCGCCCACGGGCGGCAACAAGCAGGCGTGGCGCTGGCTCGTCGTGGACGACCCGGAGGTGCGCGCGGCCGTCGCCGGCGTCTACGCGCGCCGCACCCTCGCGATCATCGACCGGCGGTACCCGCACATCCAGGACGCGCAGACCAGGCGCGTCTACGACGGCGCCCGGTATCTCGCGACGGTGCTGGCGCAGGTCCCGGTGCTGATCGTGCCGTGCGTGGAGGGACGTCCCGACGCGCCGGGCGCGGCGCATCCCAGCGCGTTCTACGGCTCGATCTTCCCGGCGGTCTGGAGTCTCCAGCTCGCGCTGCGGTCCCGCCGGATGGGCTCGGTTCTGACGACGCCGTTCGTGGAGGAGGACGAGCGCCTCTACACCGAGGCGCTGCGGCTGCCCGACACGATGACGCCCATCGCGCTGCTTCCCGTCGCCTACACGATCGGCGACGAGTTCAAGCCAGCCGACCGTCCGCCGGTCGAGACCATCACCCGCTGGAACCGGTGGACGGACTGACGGTGACGGCAGCGGAAGACCTGCGGCTCCTGCTGGACGAGCGGGAGATCACCCGGCTCGTCTTGCGGTACGCCCACGGCGCCGACCGCGGAGACGTCGACATGGTCGAGTCCTGCTACCACCCGGGCGCCTACGACGACCACGGCTTCGCCAGCGGGACGGTCGAGGAGTTCACGGCGCGGATGCGCCGGGGGCCGTCCGGGCCGGGCGTCCGGCACCACCTCATCGGGAACGTGCTCATCGAGGTGCGGGACGCGGCCGCCGTCTGCGAGTCGTACTTCCTCTGCTACATGGAGGACCTCGACGGCGCCGGGACGGTCGCGCCCGCCGGCCTGTTCGCGGGCCGGTACGTCGACAGGCTGGAGAGGCGCGACGGCGGCTGGCGGATCCTGCACAGAATCTGTGTGCTGGACTGGAGCCGCAGGTCGGACGAGGCGCCGCCCGCCCCGCGCGCGGACACCTTCGGCCACGGCCGCCGCGACGACCGCGACCCGGCCGCCGCGGCCTTCCGCGAACTCGCCGCGAGCCGCCCGTAGCGCGGTCCGGCTCCGCTCCACTCTTCCAAAATGAGCTACGCAGTAGTATGTTTTTTCCTCAAGCCCGCAGGTGGGAGCCGGTACAGCTTAACCGGACCGTGCCGCATCGACGATCCGCGGTCCATCCGGAGAAAGGATCCGCCTTGACAGAACGGAGGGCTCTCGATGGCGTCGTCGTGCTCGACCTCAGCCAGGTGTACAACGGCCCGTACTGCACCCTGCTGCTGGCGCAGCTCGGCGCGGAGGTCATCAAGATCGAGCCGTTCGGCGGCGAGCCCGTCCGCTGGCGCGTCGTGGGCGAGCAGCAGACGACCGCGTTCGACCTGCTCAACGGCGGGAAGAAGAGCCTGCGGCTGAACCTGAAGGAGCCGCGCGGACGGGACCTGTTCCTGCGGCTGGTCGCGCGGGCGGACGTGGTCGTGGAGAACTTCGCCCCCGGCACCCTGGACCGGCTGGCCCTCGGCTACGCGGTCCTCGCGGAGGCCAACGAGCGGATCATCCTCGCGTCCGGACGGGGCTACGCCGCCACCACGCCGCAGGCCGGGCAGCGCGCCATGGATCTGACCATCCAGGCCGTGACCGGCGTGATGGCGACGACCGGGCAGCCCGACCAGCCGCCGACCAAGGCGGGCCCGGCGGTCGCCGACTTCTTCGGCGGCACCCACCTGATGGGCGCGGTCGCCGCGGCGCTCTACCAGCGCACGGTCACCGGGCGGGGCCAGCACGTCGAGGTCGCGATGCAGGACGCCGTCGTCCCGTCGCTCGCCTCCAGCATCGCCGGTTACCTCGACAGCGGCGGGACGCTCCCGGAGCGGACCGGCAACCGGCACGGCGGCCTCGCCGTGTGCCCCTACAACGTGTACCCGGCGGCGGACGGCTGGGTCGCCGTCCTGTGCATGACAGACGGGCACTGGCGGACGCTGTGCCACCTGATGGAGCGCGCGGACCTCGCGGACGATCCCGCGTTCGCGTCGCCGCCCGCCCGCGTCGCGCAGATGGACAAGCTCGACGAGATCGTCGCGGCGTGGACGGCGGGCCGCACCCGCGACGACGTGGTCGACCGGCTGCAGGGCGCCGGGGTGCCCTGCGCGGCCGTGCGCGGCCTGGCCGACGTCATGTCCGGTCCGCTCGTCGGCGCCGACCGCATGATCCGGCCGGTGCGCGGCGCGGACGGCCGTCCGTCGTACGCCTTCGGCAGCCCGCTGCGCCTCGCGGACTCGGCGCCGCCGCCCGCCGAGGGAGCGGCCGCGCTCGGCGAGCACACCGAGGACGTCCTGGCGGAGCGGCTCGGCCTGGACGCCGCCGCGATCCGGGAACTGCGCGACGAGAACGTCGTCTAGGAGAAATTCATGCCCGTTGACGAGACGCTGCTCGACTCGATCCGGACCAATGCCGGCTCGGAGACCGTCCATTCGCTCGGACCGGTCACCGCATTGACGATCCGGCGCTACGCCCGCGCGATCGGAGAATCGAACCCCCTTTACCTCGACACGGAATTCGCCCGCGCCCGCGGGTACGCGGAGATCGTCGCGCCGCCCAACCTGGTCACCGCGATCACCTGCTGGGACGAGGGCCCGGCGGCCGAGGGCCTCCGCGAGGACGGCACCCCGCTGGTGATGCAACTGGAGGGCCTGCCGACCAGCGGCGTCCGGGTGATGGGCGGCGGCGAGGACATGGAGTTCCACGCGCCCATCACCGCCGGGACGACCGTGGTGGAGCGCTCCACGATGCTCGACGCCGAACTGCGGCAGGGACGGACGGGGCCGTTCATCGTCGTCCGCTACCGGCACGAGTTCGTCGACGGCGACGGAGTCCTCTTGGTGACCTCGACACGGAAGGTGCTGGTCCGATGATGAGCGGTTCGACCACCAGTACCGGCACTGCCACCGGGCGCGAACCGAGGTTCGGCGACGTCCGCGCCGGCGACCGGCTGCCGGAGATGCGCCACGTTCCGACCAGGCTGCAACTCTTCAGATACAGCGCGGTGACGTGGAACACCCACCGCATCCACTTCGACCCCGACTACGCCGCGCAGGAGGGCTATCCGGACGTCCTCGTCCAGTCCCATCTGCACGGCGCCTTCCTGGTGACGCTGTGCACGGAGTGGATGGGCGCGTCCGGGCGGCTGACCAGGCTCGGGGTCTCGGTCCGCCGCTACGCGGTGCCCGGCGACGTCCTCGTCTGCGCGGGCGTGGTCACGGGCGTCGAGCAGGTGGACGAGGGCCACGGGCTGGTCCATCTCGACGTCACCGAGACCCGCGAGTCCGACGGCGCGGTATGCGCCACCGCGACCGCGACGATCGTGCTGCCGCTGTGAGCGGGGAACGGGAAACGGGGAAAATGCCGGCGACACGCGACGTCCTCCGGATCGGAAACTGCTCGGGATACTACGGAGACCGTTTCGCCGCGGCCCGGGAAATGGTCGAGGGAGGCCCGCTCGACGTCCTGACCGGCGACTACCTCGCCGAGCTGACCATGCTGATCCTCTGGAAGGCGCGGCGGCGCGACCCGTCCGGCGGCTACGCGACGACGTTCCTCGCGCAGATGGAGCAGGTGCTCGGCACCTGCCTCGATCGCGGCATCAAGGTCGTCACCAACGCGGGCGGGCTCAACCCGGGCGGTCTCGCGGCAGAACTCGGGCGCCTGGCGGAACGGCTCGGGCTGCGGCCCGGCATCGCCCATATCGAAGGCGACGACCTTCTCGACCGCATTCCCGAGCTTCAGCGCGACGGCCATTCCCTGGCGCACCTCGGTTCGGGAAGGAGCCTGGCCGAGGCCGGTGTCGAGCCCGTGACCGCGAACGCCTACCTGGGCGGCTGGGGCATCGCCGAGGCGCTGCGCTCCGGCGCCGACATCGTGGTGTGCCCGCGGGTGACCGACGCCTCGCTCGTCGTCGGCCCGGCCGCCTGGGCGTTCGACTGGCGGCCGGACGACTGGGACCGGCTCGCCGGGGCCGTCGTCGCCGGGCACGTCCTCGAATGCGGCCCGCAGGCCACCGGCGGCAACTTCGCGTTCTTCACCGAGCTGCCGAAGGGCGGGCGGCCCGGCTACCCGATCGCCGAGATCGCCGCGGACGGCTCGTCCGTGATCACCAAGCACGCGGGGACGGGCGGCGCGGTCACGGTCGAGACGGTCACCGCGCAGATCCTCTACGAGATCGGCGCGCCCGACTACCTCAACCCGGACGTCGTCACGCGGTTCGACACCGTCGCGCTGTCCGGCGACGGCCCCGACCGCGTGCGGATCAGCGGCGTGCGCGGCCGTCCCGCGCCCGACACCGCCAAGGTCTGCCTCAACTACCAGGGCGGCTACCGCAACAGCGCCACGTTCATCCTCACCGGGCTGGACATCGAGGCCAAGGCCGACCACGCCGTCGGCTCCCTCCTGGACGACGGCCTGGGCGGAGCGGACGCGTTCGCCGAGACTGACGTGCGGCTGCTGCGCACCGACGTCCCGGACGCGCCGGAGAGCACCCAGGCCGAGGCCAGGCTCCGGATCACGGTGAAGGACGCCGACGAGCGCAAGGTCGGGCGCCGCTTCTTCAACGCCGTCGCGGAGTTCGGCCTGTCCAGCTATCCCGGCATGTACCTGGAACGGGCCGACCGGGCGGCGAGCGCCTACGGCGTCTACTGGCCCGCGCTGGTGCCGGTCGGCGTGCTCCGTCCCGAGGTCGTCTTCCAGGACGGGCGGCGCCTGCCGGTGCCGCACCCGCCGACCGAGCGCTACGGCGCGCCGCCCGCCGAGGCGTCGCGCGCGAAGCGGGCGGCGGGCGGCGACACCGTGCGCGCGCCGCTCGGGCTGATCATCGGGGCGCGGTCCGGCGACAAGGGCGGCGACGCCAACGTCGGCCTCTGGGCCCGCACCGACGGGGCGTTCGAATGGCTTCGCGACCACCTCGACGTCGACCTTTTCCGCGAGCTGCTCGCCGAGGCCGCCGGGCTGGACGTCGAGCGGTACGAACTGCCCAACCTCCGGGCCGTCAACTTCGTCGTGCGCGGCCTGCTGGACGACGGCGTCGCCGCGACGGCCCGTCCCGATCCGCAGGCGAAAGGACTGGGTGAATACGTGCGCTCACGATTCGCGGACATTCCGCGAGCACTTCTGAAAGAGGCGGTGGCGACGGGATGAGCGTGTCCATGACCAAGCCCTGGACGCCGCTCACGGCCGAGAACCTGGCCCTCGTGCCCGGCTCGGTCGGCGTCTTGGAGATCGCGGACGGCGGCGGCGTCATCGCCATCGACTACGCGGGCGGGAACAGCCTCTTCGGCCTCCGCGGAGCGCTCGAAGAATGGCTCCGCGAAGACAAGGGACTGTCCTTCCGGTACGAGCGGACCAACGCCTACCTCTCGCGTTACCGGGAGCTCGTGCAGGTGTTCACCAACGAATTCGGTGCGGTTCCCCGGAACCTCGCGGGCGCCGAGGCGCCGACCGGACGCATCCGGCCGAACTGAGACCGAGGGAGCAGACATGGGATTCGCCGTCACCGAGACGCAGCGGACGCTGATCGAGAACGTCCGGCGCTTCGTCCGCACCGAAATCGTTCCGCTGGAGTACGACCTCGACCCGGACGAGAGCGAGCTGAGCCCGTCCGTCCTGGCGGGGCTCGTGGCCAAGACGAAGCAGATGGGCCTGTACAACCTCGACGTCCCGGAGGAGTTCGGCGGGGTCGGCGCGGACACCGTGACGCGGACGCTGCTCGCCATGGAGATGTCGCAGCACCGCGCCGGCCTGTACTCGCCGTGCTACGGCGCCTTCGGCCAGCCCGACATGGCGCAGCTCTACGAGGCGACCGACGAGCAGAAGGAGCGCTACCTCCAGCCGATCCTGCGTGGTGAGAAGCGGTCGTTCTTCGCGCTCACCGAGCCGTCCGGCGGGAGCGACCCGGCCCGGTCGATCCAGACCCGGGCGAAGCGGGACGGCTCGGACTGGATCATCAACGGCAACAAGACGTTCATCAGCGGCGCCGACACGGCCGACTTCGGGCTGGTCTTCGCGCGCACCGGCGACCAGGGCTCGGGACGCGACGGCATCACCTGCTTCATCGTGGACGCCGACACCCCCGGCCTCACCGTGCGGCGCGTGATCCACACCCTCCGCTCGGGCCACTACCCGACCGAGTTGGCGTTCGAGGACGTCCGGGTGCCTGCGACCGCGGTGCTCGGCGAGGTCGGCCAGGGCTTCGCGATGGCGACCGAGCGGCTGACCAAGAACCGCATCCCGTACGCGGCGGGCTGCCTCGGCGTGGCGATGATGGCGCACCGCATGGCCGTCGAGTACGCGGGGACCCGCTCGGTCTTCGGCGCGAAGCTCGCGGACCACGAGGGCATCCAGTGGATGCTCGTCGACAGCGAGATGGAGCTGCGGAGCGCGGCGGCCCTGACGCTGGACGCCGCCGAGCGCGCCGACAGCGGCCGCCCGTTCCGCACCGAGGTGGCCATCGCCAAGATCGTCGCCACCGAGACGGCGGGCCGGGTGGTGGACCGTGCCATCCAGATCCACGGCGGGTACGGCGTCACCAAGGACCTCCCGCTGGAGCGCTTCTACCGCGAGCTGCGGATCCGCCGGATCGGCGAGGGCTCCACCGAGACGCAGAAGATGATCGTCAGCCGGGACATGCTCAAGGGCCGCTACACGAGCTGGATCGACCGGTGACCTCGGGAACCGGCTCGTCCCGCCGCGCTCGGACCGGTGCGCGATGACGCCGGACGAGCAGCGGGTGCGCACCCTGCTGGACATCGCCGGACTGAAGGTCGGCGCCGACGAGCTGTCCTCCTTCGCGCGCGACTACCGCACGATGCGGGAGCAGGCCGAGCAGGTCCGGCGGACCGGCGCCGACGGCGTCGCCCGCGACGGCTCCACGCCGTCCGCGTTCAAGGCGGTCGCGGCCGACCATGAGCGTCCTCGGGCCACCGGCCGGACGATCCAGGACGCCGCGGCCGCCCTCCGCGACGGGACGACCTCCTCGGTCGCGCTCACCGGCGACGTCCTCGCGCGCGTCGCCCGGCTCGACGCGGGGCTCGGCGCGTACGTGAGCGTGTTCCGCGACGCCGCGCTGGAGGCGGCCGAGCGCGCCGACCGCGACCTCGCCGCCGGACGGGACCGCGGGCCGCTGCACGGGATCCCGCTCGCGGTCAAGGACGTCATCGCCGCGGCCGAGGGCCCCACCCGGGCGAACAGCCTGGTCAGGCCCCGGCACTGGCGGTGCGACGGGGACGCCGCCGCCGTCGCGCGGCTGCGGGAGGCGGGCGCGGTCGTCGTCGGCAAGACGACGACGAACGAGTTCGCGCTCGGCCTGAACGACCCGGCCACCGGCTTCCCGATGCCGCGGAACGCATGGGACGCCGACCGGTACGCGGGCGGGTCGAGCTCCGGCGCGGCCGTCGCGGTCGCGGCCGGGCTCGCGCTCGGCGGGCTCGGCACCGACACCGCGGGCTCGATCCGGCATCCGTCCGCGCTCAACGGCGTGACCGGGCTCAAGACGACGCACGGGCGCGTCCCGGCCGCCGGGACGGTGCCGCTGTCGCCGAGCCTGGACACCGTCGGGCCCGTCGCCCGGTCCGCGTGGGACTGCGCGCTGATCCTCCAGGTGATCGCCGGGCACGATCCGGACGACGCGGGGGCGAGCACGCGGCCCGTCCCGCGCTACCTCGACGCGCTGGACGGCTCCGTCCGCGGCCTGCGGATCGGCTGGCCGAAGCGCTACTTCTTCGCGGACGGCAACGTCGCCGACCCCGTGCGGACGGGCGTGGACGCGGCCCTCGCCGCGCTGCGCGGCGCGGGCGCCGAGGTGGTGGAGGTGAACCTGCCCAACGCCGACATGGCGCGGGTCGCCAGCCACATCGTCCTGCTCACCGAGGCGTTCGCCTACCACCGGGACGACCTGGCCGCCCACTGGGCCGAGTACGGACGCTACGTCCGCGGCCTGCTCGCCAAGGGGGCGCTGTACGGCGCCGCCGACTACGTCCAGGCGAAGAAGGTCGCCGCCGCGTTCCACCGCGAGGCGTCCGCGGCGATGCGCGACTGCGACATGCTGGTCACGCCGACGATGCCGACCGGCGCGCGGCTGCTCAAGGAGACCGACCCGGCGATGATGGACCGCTGGTCCAGCGCGTCGTTCACCTCCCAGTGGAACCTGACCGGGCATCCCGCGTGCGCCGTCCCCGTCGGGTTCGACAGGGTCGGCATGCCCGTCTCCATGCAGATCGTCGGGAGGCCGTTCGACGAGGCCGCCGTCCTGCGCGTCGCGGACGCCTACCAGCGGGTGACCGACGTCCACCTCGCGGCCCCGGTCTTTCCCGAGGGCTAGCCCGTTCTACGACACCGCAACCCACCCCGACGCGGGCGGGGCGTCCGCCGCCCGTCCGCACCGCCGCAGAAGGAGATCCCATGTCCGACAACCCGGCGTCCGGCGCCGACCGCGAGGTGGCGACCAGCCCGTACGGGCCCGAGGACGAGATCGGCCGCCTCAACCTGATGACGCCCGAGTCCCGCGCCGCCGTCGTCAGCCGGATCGACGCGACCCGGATGTTCGACCTGTCCGTGGACTACTTCATCGGGATGCCGTCCTGGCAACTGCTCGGCGACCCGGCCTACCAGATCTGGATGACGCACACCCCGCACGGCACGGTCGTGGACGAACTGCCCGGCATCTCGCGGGAGATGACCGAGTACATCGGCTACTCCGGCGACGCGATGATGATGTACACCCACACCGGCACCCATATCGACACGCTCAACCACTACGGCTACAACGGCCGCATCTACAACAACTTCACCGAGCGGGAGCACCTCGGGACGCGGCACTGGCGCGTCGCGGGCGCCGACAAGATGCCGCCGATCGTGGCCCGCGGCGTCCTCCTCGACTTCGCCGCGCTGCGCGGCGTCGACATGCTCCCCGACCAGTACGGGATCACTCCCGAGGACGTCGACGAGTGCCTCGCCAAGCAGGGCGTCGAGCTGCGGCTCGGGGACGTCGCGCTCGTCCGGACGGGCCGCATGCGGGCGTGGCCGGACGCCGCCGCGTGGGGCGAGAACCCGCCCGGACTGACCCGCGCGGCGGCGGTGCACATGGTCGAGCGGGGCGCGATGATCGTCGGCTCCGACACGGTGTGCGTCGAGCAGGGCCCCTCGACCGACCCCGACAACTACACGCCGGTGCACACCTACCTGCTCGCCGAGGCGGGCGCGCCCCTGATCGAGGTGCTCGACCTGGAGGAGCTCGCCGCGGCCGAGGTGTACGAGTTCGGCTTCTTCGCGGCGTGCCTGCGGCTGCGCGGCGCCACCGGGTCGCCGCTGCGCCCGTGGGCCTTCCCGTTGCGGAGCGAGTGACCGGTCCCGATCCGGCGGCGCCGGCCGTGCCCCGCGCCGCCGGATCGGGAGTTCGAGCAAGCCAGCGAGTTCAAGGAGAACCCATGCGAGACGCTGTCGTCGTGGCGGCCGTCAGATCCCCCGTCGGCAAACGGGCGGGGGCGCTCTCGGGCGTCCATCCCGCGGACCTGTCCGCGCGCGTGCTGTCGGCGCTCGCCGACCGCGCGTCCCTGGACCCGTCGATCGTGGACGACGTGATCTGGGGCTGCGTGAGCCAGGTCGGCGAGCAGACCTTCGACATCGCGCGGACGGCGGCGCTGTCGGCGGGGTGGCCGGAGAGCGTCCCCGGGACGACGGTCGACCGGCAGTGCGGCTCGTCCCAGCAGGCCGTCCACTTCGCCGCGGCGGGCGTCATCGCCGGGCACTACGACGTCGTCGTGGCGGGCGGCGTCGAGTCGATGTCACGGGTGCCGATGGGCTCGGCGTCCGGCGAGCGGTCCCCGCTCGGCGAGCTGTACGCCAAGCGGTACGGGGACGTGCAGCCGAACCAGGGCCTCGGCGCCGAGCAGATCGCCCGTGAATGGTCGCTGGACCGCGGTGAACTCGACGCCTACGCCGAGCGCTCCCACCACCGCGCCGCGGAGGCCATTGCGCGCGGCGCCTTCGACGCGCAGATCGTGGGAATCGAGACGCCCGACGGAGTCGTGACATCAGACGAGGGGGTGCGCCCGGACTGCTCGGTCGAGGCCCTGGCCAAGCTGCGCACGCCCTTCCTTGAGGGCGGCGTCATCAGCGCAGGGAACAGCTCCCAGATCAGCGACGGCGCCGCCGCCCTGCTGATCACCACCTCGGACACCGCCAAGGCCCACGGGTGGAGGCCCATCGCGCGGATCCACACGGCGGTCGTGGTGGGCAGCGAGCCCAACATCATGCTGACCGGGCCGATCCCCGCGACCGCGAAGGCGCTCACCAAGTCCGGCCTCGGCCTCGACGACATCGGCGCCTTCGAGGTGAACGAGGCGTTCGCCCCGGTGCCGCTCGCGTGGCAGGCCGAGTACCGCGTGCCGGAGCGGGCGCTCAATCCGCTCGGCGGCGCGATCGCGCTCGGCCACCCGCTCGGCGGCTCGGGCGCGCGCATCGCCACGACGCTGCTCCACCACATGGCCGAGAACGGGATCCGCTACGGCCTCCAGACGATGTGCGAAGGCGGCGGTCAGGCGAACGCCACGATCTTCGAGCTGACGGATCGGTAGGCACTGCGCTCGGGGCGGTGGCGGCGTCCTTCCGGACCAGCGCGGAGCGGTGGCTGCGGTGCAGCGCCGGGTCGCCCAGCCAGGGCGGCAGCTCACCGGCGTCCGCCAGCCCGTCCTGGACGCGCGACCGCTCGACGCCGACCGCTCCGGCCAGCTCGGACGTCAGCGTGGCGGCGCAGGTGTCGCGGTGCCCGAGGCCGGACCAATGGCTGCAGATCTCCAACCCGTAGCGGACGAGCGCCTCCTCGTACCCGGTCCACATCTTCACGGCCGGATGGTTCCGCCAGCCGTAGCCGGGGACCGTCAGCCCGCGCAGTATCTGCAGCGCCTCGACGCGCTGCTTGCCGAGCCTGCGCTGGTCGAGGACCCGGGCCGTGGCAGCGAAGTCCGCGTGCGGAAGGAAGGCCTGCACGGCTCACACGCCGCTCGCGCGGGAGAGAGCGCGCCGTACGGGCCGCCGTGATCGCTGAACACCTCGACGGCTTGGCAGTCCGCGACCTGACGTCGTCGCCCGGAACGCCGACACACTGGCCTACTGGGGGTCGGCACTCAACAATTGCATCGGCACCAACAATCGCGACGCCATTGCGGAGCTGGGCGAACAAGCGCAAACGGTGCTCAGCGCCTTCATCGGGACCGACGCGCCGCTCGGCGCGCACGCGCTCGGCGTCAAGGGGCTCACCCGCCCGACCGCAGCCACCACGTGACCAGGCCCTCCCCATGCACGACAGAGAGCCCGCACGGGGAGGGCCTCCTACTTATCGCATGCTCTAAGCTTCTGGTTCCCTTCAAGAGCAGCGCAGCTGATTCAGCTCTCCTGCTGAAGGGACACGCCGTTACTGGCTCATGTGTGCCCGCGCGGGCTGCCACGCATGGAGGAGCGACCGATGTCCCGTCGACGACGCGGCCCGGAACGCCGAGTGCCAGCTAGTTCGCCGACTGGCCGCTGCCTGACTTATACGTTGTCGGTGCGCAGGTACTGCTCCTCGCGCCGGTGCGGACCCGAGCCGGATTCCTAGGGCGAGACGGCCAGAACGATAACGAGCAGCGCGCCGACCGCGCACGCTGTCGTGATCGGGGCGGCGAGGCTGGGGTCCCGGTGGACCATGTAGGCAACCATGATCATGATGATCGTGACCAGCAGCGCGCCGACGCTGATGGTCACCTTGTCGGGAGGCTGCGGGCCACCATCGAGGGGACGTAGGCTCATAGCGAGTTCGACCTCCATCAGGAGCGGGTTCAGGAAACGACGGCTCCGTGTTGCTGCACGGGGCCGTCACCCTTGTGATGGGCGGGGCCCGCTGAGCCGCCACTAGTCTGCACGGTCTGGCCGCTGACACTTGTGGGCTAGATACGGCCGCGGATAACGCCTGTGGCCGGATACGGCAGTGATTGGTTCCCGCCTTCTGCACGGTCGCCCGGTGGAGTTTGGGGCATCGTTCCCGCCAGAGGGCTTGCTAAGTATGTGCGCTCTGACCTGCGGGAACCTCCTAAGTCAGGTCACATTCGGTGCTCTATACAGCGACGATCGGTGGCCGTACCTGGCCAAGATCGAGGGCGGTGATGTCGTAGCCTCTGACCGCGTCCCCACCGATCGCAATCGCGATCAGGTTCGTGCCTTCCACGCGGAGGGGTCAACCGAAATCGCTTGCCCCGTCCGCCGCGCCCGTCCTGCGGTCGTGGAACGTGAGCGAAATTGGCATTCAGGCGCCGGAGCCGCCGAGTATCATTCCCACGGCCGGGCCGTGTTCCACGCCCTCCGACGGGCGACGAACTCCAGATCATGGGCTTGGCCCGCCTCGTCAGGCTCCAGAATGGCGACATCGCCTTCGCCGACCTCGCCCGCATCCGGATCAACCACCAGCTGGCGGAACCCTATGGGCGTATCCTCCTCGCCGAACTTCTCTCGGCGAGCTAGTACCCCGGGATCGGTAGCGCTACGGGTTCCTCCTGGCCATCCCATGACAACCACACTTCGTTGGGCATCGGATGCCCCATGGTGCCAGCCAAGAGGAACTCGTGGGAGCCCCCGACACGCACCGCCACGCCGCTGGGCGCCTCGTGGGCTATGTAAGGAAGGTTCGACCTGTCCATGGTCACTCCGGTGGCCATTTCAGTGCCGACATTACGCAGAACGAATTTCTGCTTGCCGCGCCGCTCCAGTCGCCATTCGACCTTCGGTGGCTCAGACAAGCGCTCACTACGCTCGGATCTAGCCTGCTCAAGCTCGTGTTGCAACTGAGCCAGCGCGAGCGCCTGCTCGTCGGCGTTCGCTGATGTAACCGCAGCTTCTGCGGCCATCCGCTGCCATGTCAGGCCCTTGATGGACACGACGAAAGCGGCGATGGAAAACATCAAGGAAACCGCGATCGCTACCCAGGCAGGGGCATCACCCCAGTCGATATCCACGGCGAGATCGTACGCGCAGGCTCCGACGCTCTAAGCAGGTCAGCCCGTTTCCGTTGCACAACTAGGACGGTTGAGCTGTGCCCAAGACGCGCTCGCTCGCCCCAGGCCGCCCGACCAGCCCACGAGCATCTCCGCGAATCCGCACCGCTCGTCTCCGAGGCTCCTATGGGCAGGGGCGGCAGAGCGGCCTCGGACGCCACGCTCAACGGTCCATCTCGGCGTGCAGGGGCACGAGGATCCCGCTTGCTGTCCCTGCGTGCGGACCCGAGTGAGACCACTGCGGCACCATGACGATTCAGGTTCGAGTTGGAGATGTGAGCCCCACGTCTCGAACGCGCGGCGGGCCTCAGAGAGGTGGGCCGGTGATCCGACGAGCCCGCCCTCGCGTGTGCGAACCTCCTAGAGCAGCAGGCGAAAGAGTCGGCCATTCCAGGGCTCGCGGCTGGGTGACTGTGGTCTGGACTTCGCGGATGCCCCTGTTCTGTCACGGGAACGAGTGGGAGCCATCTGGGAGTCGATCATGCGGGATAGGGCGTTTTCGGCACGGGAAGAAGCGGGCCGAAATGGACCACTATAGCTCTGAAGCAGCGAAAACGCTGGTCAGGACTTCGCCCTCGAAGACCTTCACCATCTTCGAGGGCACCTCAGAAATCCAACGCCTGGTCATCGCCCGAACCCTGACCGGCCTCCCCGTCCGGTAGCAGGCGACCTGCATAGATCTCGCTCTTTCCTCCTCAGGTCGGTGCTTGCGGAGGTCACCGATCATGAGGCTCGCGGCGTCGATGCGCGGAGTCGGGAGACGTTTGGGAGACGCGCACGGCCGGGCTTCTTCAGGCGGGCGGCGAGCAGCTCGTTGAGGATCGACACCGGCGATGTCGGCGCGATGGCGAGCCGTTCGTTGAGGGTTGTCTCCCAGCTTTCCTGGAGCTGCGCCCGAAGTTCCTCGCGCATGAACGCGGAGACATGTGCGGAGGTCCCGCCTATCCCCGGCATCGAGTGGCCGAAATCGCGAGCCACGACGCGAGCTCAAGCTCACGAATGTGCCCGGCTGCGATGCGCGGCCGGTGGGGGGACGGCCTCCGCCTGGTGACGCGTAGGGCTCGCCGACGCGGGCGTCGCACCGGAGGCGGCGGGCCATGCCGGACTCAGGGGGTACCGGGCCATCCGGTGGAAATGTCGACAAGGACGGGGTGGACCGCGGCGCCGCCTGCTCGGCCGGGCCGCGGGCGCCGGGCCGGGGCCATGCCGGTGACTGCCTGCGGCCAGGGTGGCTCTCGGTGCCGACCGGCGCCAGGTAGACCGGGTTTCGCCGGATCCGGTGGGCTTCACCCTGCGCATGGACGGCAGCATCATGGGTGTCATCGACGCCGGGCTCCTGGTCAAACCCCTGCGCGGCGACCCGCATGAGCTACGTGCCGAGATCATTCGAGGGCGGACCGTCACCACGCGGTTGCCGTTACCTCGGCCCGGCCCCGACAGGCCGTCCGACGCATCGGAGCCGACAGCCCCTTCGCCATCGCCCGCTGGAAACCCGGGCCAGGGGTCGCCCACGCAGGGCTCGACCGTCACCGTGATCACCGAGGAGAACTGCTTCCGTGTCTTCGGCGGGGACGTCGAGATCCACTCTTTCGCGCATAGGCGGCCCAGTCACTCGATACATCACCGACTTCCGCTGGACACAGAGGCACCTGGAGACAGCTGGTCAGCGGAGGCCACGACCCGGGTCGGCGTGCCGCTGCGGTTCCCTTACGGCCGTGGCGTCACAGGCGGGCGGCGACGTGGTCGGTGAGGTCGGCGAGGCGGCAGGTGTAGCCCCATTCGTTGTCGTACCAGCCGAAGACCTTCACCAACTCGCCGCTGGACTGGGTGAGAGGGGCGTCGAAGACGCAGGAGGCCGGGTCGCCTATCACGTCGCGGGACACGATGGGGTGGGTGTTGTATCGGACGATCCCGTCGAGCGGTCCGGCGGCTGCTGCGGCGAAGGCGTCGTTGATCTCCTGCGCCGTTGCCGGACGTTCCAGCAGGCAGGCCAGGTCGACAAGGGAGCCGTCCTCGATGGGGACGCGCAGGGCCATGCCGTCGAAGCGTCCGGCCAGTTCGGGGATCACCATGCCGACGGAGCGGGCGGCGCCGGTGCTGGTGGGGATGAGGTTCACGGCGGCGGCGCGGGCGCGGTGCAGGTCCTTGTGCGGGGAGTCCAGCAGGTTCTGGTCGTTGGTGTACCCGTGGACGGTCGTCATGTAGCCCTTGACCACGCCGAACGCGTCGTGCAGGACCTTGGCCATGGGCGCGACGCAGTTGGTCGTGCAGGACGCGTTGGACACGACCGTGTGGTGGTCGGGGTCGTACACATGCTCGTTGACGCCCATGACGATGGTGGCGTCAACGTCCTTGCCGGGAGCGGAGACGATGACCTTGCGGGCGCCGGACTTCAGGTGCGCGGCGGCGTCCTCGCGCCGCCGGAACCGGCCGGTCGACTCGATCACGATCTCGGCTCCGAGCGCGCCCCAGTCCAGGTCGGCGGGGTCACGGTGGGCGGTCACGGGAATGCGGTGCCCGTCGACGATCAGGGCGGTGTCGTCGTGGTCGACCGTGTGGCCGAGGCGGCCGTAGGTGGAGTCGTACATCAGCAGGTGCGCGAGGGTGGCGGTGTCAGTGATGTCGTTGATCGCGGCGACCTCCTGGCCGCGTTCCAGGGCCAGACGCAGGTAGTTGCGGCCGATACGGCCGAATCCATTGATCCCTATCGGAGTGGTCATCTCGTCTCCCGTTGGCGCTGTTCGGCTTCGCTTCCAGGCTCTGTCGGCCGTTGGAATGGCGCCAGGGACCTTCGTCGCGGCGAACCGTTCTGTGTGCTGGACGACGAGGGACGTTCGTCCCTGGAGGCATGCGGACCGTGGATGTGCACTGTCAGTGAGTGGGGGAAGCCCGGTCGAACGGCACGGAGAAACGGGTGACCGCGCCCCGTGCATCATGTGACGCCGCTTGAGCGGCGCAGGACTTCCTCCACTCCGCCGGACGCCGATGGCGGAAGGGCATCACGGCCTATGCGGGACACCGGAATCCCCTGGCCGGATTCTCGCTGGCGGCAAGTCGTAGAGGTTCGGTCCCGATCGGGAGGGCCAGATGAACGGTTCGGAGACACCCGTCCAGGTGGACGGCCGGCTGGAGGAGCCGCTGTCGCGCTGGTTGTGGCTGGTGAAGTGGCTGCTGCTGATTCCGCACTACATCGTGCTGTTCTTCCTGGGCATCGCGTTCTCGGTGCTCACCGTGGTCGCGTTCTTCGCGATCCTGTTCACGGGTCGCTACCCGCGGTCGGTCTTCGAGTTCAACGTCGGAGTGCTGCGCTGGGGATGGCGTGTCGTCTTCTACGGGTACGGCGCGCTGGGCACCGATCGGTATCCGCCGTTCACGCTCGAGGACGTCCCGGATTATCCGGCGCGAATTCATGTCGACTACCCGGAGCGGCTGTCGCGGGGTCTAGTGCTGGTGAAGTGGTGGCTGCTGGCAATCCCGCACTACCTGGTGATCGTGCTGTTCACCGGTGGCGGGCTCGGCGGGGACGCCGGATGGGCGTCGAATACGCCCGGTCTCGTCGGCGTATTGGTACTGGCCGCTGCGGTCGCGCTGCTGTTCACGAGCCGCTATCCGCGCGGAATCTTCGACTTCGTCATGGGGATGAACCGCTGGGTCCTGCGGGTCGTCGGCTACATATTTCTGATGACTGACCGCTATCCGCCATTCCGACTAGATATGGGCGGCGCGGAGCCAGTGCGCGAGCACCCGGTTTCGCGGTGATCGAGGAGAAACTTTAAGGGCGATGTCCCGGCCGTGACGGACGGGCGGATCCTCGCTGACACCGCCGAAAGAGGAGCCGCTGCCGTCGATCGATGGCTGCGGCTCTTTCGCGCCCGTACCCCGTATTTGCGGCCGTGGGCCTCTTGCCAGCGACGGTCGGGACCTTCGGCCCGGGACCTGAGCGGAGCCGCGGCCTAGCGTCGAATTGGACACCGAAAGGCATGGGAGGGGAGTGCGATGCCGACTCCGATCATCGTGGGCATCGACGGTTCGGCGCATGCGTGGCGGGCTTTGGACTGGGCGGCCGACCATGCCGTCCGGCATCGCCTGCCGGTGCGCCTCGTGTTCGGGTCCCGCGCGCTACTGCCGGACGGGACGATCCCAGATGGCACCCTGCGCCGGTTGACCGCCGAGCGGGAGGAGCTGCTCGCCGAGGCCCGGGAGTACGCGCTCAGGCTGCATTCCGGCCTCGATGTCACGACGCGGGTCATCCGAACGGATCCGGGGCACGCGCTGGTCGAGGAAAGCGGGCAGGCGGCACTGGTGGTCGTGGGTTCGCGCGGGCTGGGCGGATTCGAGGGCTTGCTGTTCGGTTCTGTCGGCCTTTACACGGCCGCGCATGCCGCGTGCCCCGTAATGGTGGTCTCCCGTTCGGCTCCCTATCCCGCCAACGCGCCGACGGAGATCGTGATCGGGATCGAGGGACGGCGGGACGAGGGGCCTCTGGTCGACTGGGCCTTCGCCGAGGCCGACTCCAGGGGCTCCAGGATTCTCGCGCTGCATGCGACGGGCGGCGAGTTCGGCTCCCCGCGTCGGCGGGTGATCGAGGACACGGAGTTGGCGGAGTCTCTGGCCGGGATGCGGGAGCGGTATCCGGACGTCCCCGTCGACCAGTTGGTGTCCGACCGGACCCCGGCACGAGCGCTGGTGGAGGCGTCGGAGGGCGCGGACGAGGCGGCCAAACGCGCACCGCCCGCTCGTCATCGTCCCCGCGACGGGCGAAACCGCGCCGTGAGCGCGATGCCGGAAGGCCCGGCTCAGGCCGGGCCTTCGTCGTCCGCGCCGTGCGGGTGCGGTTCAGGCAGCCGCCTCGTACCCCTCACCGGTCGAAGACGGCCCTACCCGCCTGCCCGTAACGCGCTGGCACGAGATGCGCATGAACTCGGGGCGTGGTCCGCTGGTCCAGGCGGCCAGCGCCCTGCGGGCGGGGTCGCCCGGATCCCGGACGACCCGGGCCCGTCCGACGACGGTGACCGTCCAGCCTGCCGGGCCGGTGGTGCCCAGGTCGTCAGCCTCGAAGGCCACGATCGCGCCGCCGGTGGCAGCGGCCAGACCCGAGGCGGGCGGAACGCACACGACCACGTCGCCGCCTTCCAGGACGAAACCGACCGGCATCACCGCGGGCAACGCATGCTCAGTGAAGACGACCCTGCCCACCTTCACCGTGCCCATCAGGTCGAGGCACTCGCCTCGCGTCAGGCTCCGCGGCCCGTCCGTCAGGTCCTTCATGACTCCATCGTCCGCTCTCGCCGTTGTGTGGGGCAGGGGCCATCGTCACCGTCACGGACGCCGTCCGTCCTTCTGGCGGTCCCCTGCGTCCGGGACCAAAGTCAGTCCCTGTTCGGTCAGCCGTGGTCGTCCCGCAATGGACTCTGCCACGACGTGCCGGGTTGGATCTCGGTGTCCTCCGCGCCGTAGGAGATGTGGATGGGGGAGGCGGCGCTGGGGCGGAGGGCGACGCGGATCAGGTCCTGGCGGCAGGTCAGGTCGATGCCCCAGTGGCCCCGGTAGCGCAGGCCGAGGCGTAGCTCGCCGACTGCGGGAGGCAGGCGCGGCGCGAGACGCAGGGTCCCTCCGTCGGTGCTGATCCCGGCGTAGCAGCGCTGGACGAGGTCGACGGTGCCGGCCATCGCGCCCAGGTGGACGCCCTCGGGAGTGGTGCCGTGCTGGGCGTCGGTCAGGTCGCCGCGCAGCGTCTCCAGAAAGATCTTCCAGGCTTCGTCGCCGTCGGTGTGGGCGAGGATCCAGGCGTGCACCAGCGAGCTGAGCGTCGATCCGTCGCAGGTGCGCGGCAGGTAGTAGGCGATCGTCCGCTCGGCGAGGGCGGGGCCGTGCGCGTAGCCGAGGCGCCGCAGGACGTCGTCCAGCTCGCCCGGCGACAGCACGTAGAAGAGCATGAGCACGTCGGCCTGCTTGGACGCCTTGTAGCGGTTGGGAGAGTCGCCTTCGGCTTCGAGGATCCGGTCCAGCCTGCGGATGTCGCCGTAGCGTTCGCGGTAGCCGTCCCAGTCCAGTTCCTCCAGGTCGGCGTAGGCGTCGAACTGGCTGATCACGCCGTCGTGGAACGGGATGTACATCTTGGCGGCGACGTCTTCGAACCGGGTGATCTCCTCGCGGGTCAGCGCGAGCCGCTCGCGCAACTCGGCGCCGCGGTCCTCGGGCATCAGGGCGAGCGCGTCCAGCGTCCGGCGGATCACCCAGACCGCGAGGACGTTGGTGTAGGCGTTGTCGTCCAGGCCCGGGGCGTCGCGTCCGGGGAGGGCGTCGTGATACTCGTCGGGGCCCATGACGCCGCGGATCCGGTACCGGTCGGTGGATCGGTCGTAGTCGGACAGGTCGGCGAAGAACCGGGCGACCTCCAGCATGGTCTCGGCGCCGTACTCGGCGAGGAACTCGGCGTCGCCGGTCGCTTCGTAGTAGCGCCAAACGTTGTGGGCTATCGCGAGCCCGACATGCCGCTGCAGGTGCGTGTGGTCGGGCAGCCAGCGTCCCGACCGCGGGTTGAGGTGGACGCGCTGGGTCTCCTCGCGTCCGTCCGCCGCGCTCTGCCACGGGTACATCGCCCCGCGGCGCCCGGCGGCGGTGGCGGCGCGCCGTGCCGCGGGCAGCCGCCGCCACCGGTACATCAGCAGCGCGCGGGCGATCTCGGGGAACCGCATGGTCAGGAACGGCAGGATGAACAGCTCGTCCCAGAAGACGTGGCCGCGGTACGCCTCGCCGTGCAGGCCGCGGGCGGGAACGCCGACGTCCAGGTCGACGCTGTGCTCCGACACGGTCTGCAGCAGGTGGAAGATGTGCAGGTTCAGGACGCGCTGCACCTCCACCTGGTCGACGCTGAGCTGGCACCGCCGCCACAGCCGCGTCCACGCCAGCGTGTGCCTGCCCAGCAGGGCGTCGAAGCAGCCCGCCCCGGCGACGGCCGCGAGCGCGGCCTCCCCGCATTCCTCGACCGCGCGGTCGCGCGAGGTGAACACGGCCACGACCTTCTCGACCGTGACCGGCGTGTTCTCCTGGACGTCGACGGCCAGATCCTGCGCGGCCCATCCGCTGTCGGACAGGTCGGTGCGCTCGGTCGGGACGGTCGTCCGGGTGCGGGCCGCCATCGCGATCCGGATCCGCGACGAGAGCGTCGACGCGCGCAGGAGCAGCAGTTCCGGATCGCCTTGCGGCGGTGGCTCTTCACGTGTCAGATGGACACCCGGCAGGTTCCGGTACCGCTCGACCCCCGCGTTGACGACCCGTCCGTCAAGCGCGGTGCGGATCAGCAGCGGACCGGACCAGTCCTCGGCGACGATCGTGGTCTCCAGCGCGGCGAGGTGCGGATCGTCCATGGAGACGATCCGGCGCTGGGCGAGGCGGAACGTCCGCCCGGCCCGGTCGCGCACCCGCGCGAGGCGGGTCAGGACGCCGCGCCGGAGGTCGAGTTCCTGCCGGTAGGAGAGAATCCTGCCCTCCCGGTGGGCGGCGTCGGCGTCGAGCCATTCGCCGTCGGCGGCGCGGAAGGTCAACGGAAGCCAGTTCGGCATGTTCACGAGGTCGGCGTTGTCGGTGCGGCGCCCGCCGATCTCGGCCGGGAGCCGGTCGTAGCAGCCCGCGATGTACGTTCCGGGATAGTGGACGCCGTCGGCCGACGACTCGGGAGCCGCGCCGCGGGTGGCGAAACAGCCGTTGCCGAGCGTGCACAGGGCCTCACGCAGCCCCTCCGCCTCGGGGGCGTAGCCGTCGTAGGCCAGCACCCACCGGCTCATCACGTCTCCTCAGGCCGTCGTCCTACCAGGCCTCTCCTCAGGGGCCTGCCCTGTGGGGCCAAGTTCTCACTGAACAGCCGCGCCCGTCAGTAGCGGACGCCCTGGGATGTACGGGACCTTCGCCCCTCCAAACGAGACTCTGACCTCCTGACACTTGTAATCAGAGCGCTATTTCAGGGAAGGAGGCCCGTCGATGGTTGCACTCCCAAGGGCTCAACGGACCAACGTTCTCCTCGGCTACGACGGAACCGAGGAGAACGACGTAGCGCTGGGCTGGGCGGTCGAGGAGGCCCGGCTGCGCGGGCTCGATCTGACGATCTGTCATTGCTGGCACTGGCCCTACCCGGAGGGGCACGTGGACCCGGCCGTCCAGGCGATCGTCCAGCGCGCGGGAGAGAACCTGCTGCGCAAGGGCGCGCGGCGGGCCGTCGACCTGGGTGCGCCCAAGGAGGTTCACACGCTGCTGAGACGAGAGCCGGTGTGCGAGACCCTGGTGTGCGAGTCCGACGACGCGGAGCTGATCGTGATCGGTTCGCACGAGCGGCACCGGCTGCCCGCCGGATCGACGGCGGTGCAGTTGCCCGCGCTGACGCACCGTCCGGTGATCGCCGTCCGGCGGTCGGACGGGCCGCGCGGGCTCGTCGTGGTCGGGGTCGACGGGTCCGAGGGCGCGGACGCGGCGCTCGGCTTCGCGATCGAAGAGGCCGCGCTGCGCGAACGCGATCTGCGCGTGGTCTACGGAGCCTGGGAACCCGGCGCCGTGCCGGACTGGGAACTGCCGCTCTTCACCGACAAGGACGAACTGGTGCGGGCCCGGTCCGCCCAGCTCGAAGAGGTCGTCCATCCCTGGTGTCAGCGCTACCCGAAGGTCCATGTGGAGCTCTCGCTGTTGCTGGAACGTCCCAGGCAAGCGCTTCTGGGGGCGGCGAGCGGCGCGGACCTGCTGGTGGTGGGAGACCGTGGGACCGGCGGCGTGGACCCGTTGCTTCTGGGCGCGACCAGCTCAGCGATGCTGCACCACGCTCCGTGCACGGTCGCGATCGTTCCGCCGCTCCGGTACTCCGCCGAGCACGCCACCTGATCGACAGGGACGCGCCTGGGGCGGAGCGACGGCCTCGGCCAGGGCGGACTGCGGGCGGACGGGGCGGCGGTGGGGCAGGAGGGTGGTCACGGGGGCCCCGGGCGTCGCGTGGGGTGGTGGCGTTCCAGGCGGCGGTGAGGGTCTGGGCGTCGATGACGCCCAGGAAGCCGCCCAGGAAGCCGCCCTGGACGTCGGCGACCGGCAGGTGGTGCACCGTTCATGTTCCCCAATCGCTGCGGGAGGCCGTCCTCAACGCAGCTTGGCGAGCCGCTCGTCGTACTCCTCGGTGCTGATCTCGCCGCGCGCGTACCGCTCGGCGAGGATCTCCCGGGCGCGTTCCCGCCCCGTCGGCGGCTCGGCACGGCGCTGCGTCGCGGCCCGGACGACCAGCCATACGGCCGCACCGATCACGGCGATCCAGAACAGCATCATCAGCGTTCCCCACAGCCACATCCAGCCGGACCAGCCGTCGTTTCCCATATGCCCCCAGCGGTCGCCGTGTCCGGCGATGGCCAGCGCGTATCCGATGTTCATGGCGGAACCTCCTGACGTCTCCAGCCTGCGTCCCGCGTGCGCCTGCTCCCAGGGCCGAAGGTCCCGCAGATCGCCGGACTCACGCCTCTGACCGACGTGTCCGCGGACGGTGAGGCTCAGAGGAAGGAGGTGGACGAGAATGGACGGACGAGAGGTCCTGGTCGGTTTCGACGCTTCACCCGCCGCCGCGAGCGCGGTCCGCTGGGCGGCCGCCGAGGCGGCCCTGCGAGGGTCGCCCCTGCGGGTGTGCCATGCGTGGCACTGGCCGTATCCGCAGCGTTCCCAGGACGGTGACGCGCTGGACATCGTCCGGCGCATGGGCGCCCTGACGCTGGACGACGGCGTCCGGCTAGCCCGGGAGACCGCGCCGGGCCTGGACGTGCGGCCCGTGCTGCTTCGCGGCACGCCGTCCGGTGCGCTGCTGGCCGCGTCGGCGGACGCGGCGCTGATCGTGGTCGGCGCCCGGGGGACGGGCGGCTTCGACAAGCTCCCGCTGGGGTCGGCGGCCGTGCACGTCCCGGCGCACGCCGAGCGCCCGGTGGTCGTCGTACCCGCCTGGGAGGAGCCCGAGCGCGCGAAGCGGATCGTCGTCGGGATCGACGGCTCCCCGGCCAGCGAGGCCGCGCTGCGCTTCGCCCTGCGGGAGGCGCGCCTGCGGGACGCCGTGGTGACGCTGGTGTGCGCGTGGTGGGACCCCGGCGCCCTCCCGGGACCCGACAGGCTCCCGTTCACCGATCCGCAGGCCGTCAAGGAACAGGCCAAGGCGCGCTTCACCAGCTCCGTCGGTCCGTGCCTGGTCGACTATCCCGACGTCGCGATCGAGGAACGGTTCGTGATGGAGCACGCCGGGCGCGTCCTGGCCGACAACGCCCGGGACGCGACACTGCTGGTGGTCGGCGACCGGGGGATCGGGTCGTCCCCCACGACCCTGCTCGGCGCCGTCACCAGGACGGTGCTGCACGAGCTGCCGAGCCCGGTCGCGGTCGTCCACGAGGACGACCCGGAATCGGAGGAGTCATGATGCGAGTGCTGGTGGCGTACGCGTCCGAACGCGGCGGGACCGCCGAGATCGCCGACTGGATCGGCGCCGCGCTGCGCGAGGCGGGCTTGGACGCCGACGTCCGCCCGGCCGGAGAGGTCGCGAAGCTGGACGGCTACGACGCCGCCGTCGTCGGCGGCGCCCTGTACGCGGGGCGGTGGCATCGGGAGGCACGGCATTTCGTCCGCCACCATGGGGACGCGCTCGCGCATCGCCCGGTGTGGCTGTTCAGCAGCGGGCCGCTGGACCACAGCGCCGAGGAGAAGCGGATCGATCCGACGGTGAGTGTCGCCAAGTTCGCCCGGCGGCTGAACGCCCGCGGCCACGCCACCTTCGGCGGACGCCTCTCCCCGGATGCCCGGGGATTCCTGGCGTCCAAGATCGCCAAGAGGTCGAGCGGCGACTTCCGTGACCGCGACCAGGTCACCGAGTGGGCGGGCGGCATCGTCCGGCAGCTGCGCGGAGCCGAGGTATGAGCACGATGATCGTCGGGAACGACGGGTCGGGGCCCAGTCTGCTCGTGATCGACTGGGCCGCCGACGAGGCCGCCCGCCGCCGTCGGCTCGTCCGTGGTCATCGCGGTCAGTTGCGCCGGTTCGAGTCGGCTTTGAGTTGGGCGGCGAGCGCGGCGGCTCATGCCGAGCTTGGCGAACAGGAACACTCGGATCGGCTGGGTGTTCTGTGTCTGGCCCGTCATGGCGTTCGTTTCCCTCGGCTCAGTGGTGACGTAACCGACGCTACCCCGACTGTTGGGGCCTCCGGGAATGGTGCCCATGGCGTAAAGCGGGCCTGCGTTCTGGGGCCTTACCCATCAACATTTGGTCGGCGATACTGGCGGCGTGGCCGAGGGACCTGACACCAGCCCGGATCGGGCGCGGCTGATCCTGCCGCAGTTGCAGTTGGACGACCTGCTGATGGAGTTGCAGGCGCGGTTGGAGGCGGCGCGGTCGACGCGAGACCGTGTGCACGCGCTGCTGGAGGCCGTGGTCTCGGTGGGCAGTGAGCTTGATCTGGAGTCGGTGCTGCGGCGGATCACCGAGGCCGCGATCACGTTGGTCGATGCTCGTTACGGCGCGCTGGGGGTGATCGGGGAGGAGGGGGAGCGGCTGGTCCGGTTCGTCACGGTCGGTGTCGGTGAGGCCGAGATCGAGGCGATCGGGCACTGGCCGGAGGGCCACGGCATTTTGGGGTTGCTGATTCGTGAGCCGCATCCGTTGCGGTTGCCTGATCTGGGGGGTCATCCGGCGTCCAGTGGTTTCCCGGCGAATCATCCGCCGATGCGGTCGTTTCTGGGTGTTCCGATTCGGGTGCGGGATGAGGTGTTCGGCAATCTGTACTTGACGGAGAAGGCGGGTGGTGGGGAGTTCGATCAGGAGGACGAGGTCGTGGTGACGGCGCTGGCGACGGCGGCGGGGGTGGCGATCGAGAACGCGCGGTTGTATGAGGAGACGCGGCGTCGGGAGCGGTGGCTTGAGGCGTCGGGGGAGGTCTCGACTGCGTTGTTGTCGGGGACTGATCCGTATGAGGTGACCGCGCTGGTCGCGCAGCGCGCCCGGGAGATCGCCGACGCCGATTTGGCGGCGGTGGCGCTGGTCGAGGAGGGCGCCGGACATTTCACGGTGGCGGCCGCGCACGGCTCGGGCGCCGAGGGGCTTGAGGGACTGCGGGTGCCGCTGGACCATTCCGTCGCCGGGCCGGTGTTCGCCGAGGGCGCCGCGTTGCGGTTGGCGGATGGGAGCAAGGCGGCGCAGGAGGCGGGTGTTCCGGTGCAGGTGCCGATCGGCCCGCTGCTGGTGGTGCCGCTTGGGTTGGGTGCTTCGGCGCGCGGGGTGCTGTCGGTGGTCAACGCGCCGGGCGGTGCGGTGTTCTCGGCGGGGACGCAGCGGTTGCTGGAGGCGTTCGCCGGGCAGGCGGCGGTCGCGTTGGAGTTGGCCGGGCGGCGGCGGGACGCCGAGCGGTTGACGTTGCTGGAGGATCGTGACCGGATTGCCCGGGATTTGCATGACACGGTGATCCAGCGGTTGTTCGCGACCGCGATGGGGTTGATGGCGGCCATCAAGATCACACAGAGGCGGGATGTGGCGGTCCGGGTGCAGCGGGCTGTGGACGATCTGGACGACACCATCCGGCAGATCCGTTCGACGATCTTTGCGTTGCAGGGGCCCGAGGTGGAGGAGTCGCTGCGCAGTCGCGTGCACGTGCTGGTGGACGCCGCGTCCGAGCAGCTCGGGTTCGCCCCCTCGGTCCGGTTGGACGGGTTGCTCGACACGGTGGTCGATGACGAGACCGGCGAGCACCTGCTGGCCGTGGTGCGGGAGGCGCTGTCCAACGTCGCCCGGCATGCGCGGGCGACCGAGGCGGCTGTGAAGATCGACGTCGGTGACGATGTCACGGTTCTGGTCGAGGATGACGGCGTCGGCATCCCTGAGGGCGGCCGTCGCAGCGGGCTTCGCAACATCGACGAGCGGGCCAGAGCATTGGGCGGTTCATGCACCGCCAAACCACGGCCCGGCGGCGGGACGGTGCTGTCTTGGTGCGTCCCGCTCAAGGAGGCGTGACCGGGGGCGATCCCACATCGTCCAGAGCGACCTCCCCTAACCACTGAAGCGCCCCTAACACGGCGTCATAAAGCCTGTCGCGTCGCCGTCCCCGGGACCTTGGTCCCGGGGACGTTGCACCGAACGGACCTGCAGCGCAGGTCAGCGGTGGAGTTGAGTCATAGGTGAAGGCTCAACGACATGATGGAAGGTGAGAGGCGATGGCGCTCTCCGAGCACAAGACCCACGTGGGACGGGACACCCTGATCCGGGTCGTGCGGCCCCGGCCGCTGACCGAGTCGCCCGCCGCTCGCTACGTCTGGGCGCTG
>NZ_VSFF01000019.1 GCF_008085905.1 Actinomadura syzygii
TCGGCTGCGGACATCTCGCGGATCGTGCAGCAGTTGGGTCAGGTGATCCAGTCGTCCAGCACCACGGGGCAGGGCACGGTCAAGACCAACGTCGGCATCATCAGCGGCTGACCACAGACCACACGCTCCCCCGGCCGGCCGCCCGACACCGAGGCGGCCGGCCGTGGCGGCGGTCAGGCGCGAGAACTTCTACGAGAGAAGTCAACACGGGGTAGCGGGCGACTCCCGGCCCGCCGGAGGCTCACATGGGTGATCAGAAGAGCGAGATCGACACCGAAGAGGTCAAGAAGATCCTCAAAAAGCTCAGAGCGAACTACGAGGACTTCGAAAAGGGCAAGGGCACGCGCAACGACATCTCGGTGCACGGCAACATCACGAACGCCGAACTGGGGCAGTATCCCGCGGTGCAGGGCCTGGCAGCCTCCACCACGACCGCCTACACGCAGATCAAGACCCAGTACGACCAGTTCCTCCAGAGCTACAAGGGTGTGATCGACGCTCTTGATCGCATGGTGGGCAACCACGACGAGAAGGAACAGCAGAACACCGCCGCCGCCAACCGGGCGATGACGAGCGGTGGTGCTGCCACCCCCACCACCAAGAACACGAGCGCGTACTAGGCGCGACTAGGCGGGATCGATACCTCATGGGCAAGCACGACGAGCCGATTCGCTCACACCAGAACAGTCCCACCGACTGGGACGGCGGCATCGACGACATGAACAAGATCCTTGATGCCACCAATCCGCAGCGGGTCAGCGACGCGGGCGGATACTACACGGCCGCCGCACAGAAGTTCCAAGAGGCGGCAGGCATCATCCGCGCGCAGAAGAGCGCGCTCGCCGGCGTCTGGAAGGGCGACGACGCCGACGAGACCGTCAAGCAGATGCAGCGCCTGGTGGACAGCGCGACGGGCATGCAGCAGGTCTCCAGCACCACCGGCGCGGCCCTGACCGACCACGGGACGAAGCTCGACTGGTACAAGACGCACCGTCCCGGCAAGGGATTCGTCGGCAACCTCTCCTGGGACGACGCGGGCGTCGTCGCGGCGGGCACCATGGTCGGCGGCCCGGGCGGCGGCATGCTCGCCCTCGGCGGCAAGAAGATCGGCGAGGCCCTCGGCATCATCGACAACGCCGAGGACAAGGCCGCCAAGGAGCACATGAAGCGCCTCGGCGAGCGAACCGTCCAGGCCAACGGCAACATGCCAGAACGCATCTCCACCGACATGCCGCAGACCACCCTCACCGAGAGGGTGCCCAAGAACAACCTCCCCGGCGGCGGCAAGATCAGCAACCCGGGCGGCGGCGGTGGCGGCGGGAGCATTCCCGGCGGTGGCGGCAGCCTTCCCGGCGGTGGAGGCGGCAGCCTTCCCGGCGGCGGCCACGGCGGCAACATCCCCGGCGGGGGCAACATCCCCGGCGGCGGTGGCGGCAGCCTTCCCGGCGGCGGTGGCGGCGGCAGCATCCCCGGTGGCGGTCCCGGCGGAGGCAGCGACCTCGCCGGTCTCCCGCCCGGCGGTGGCGGCGGTGGCGTCGACCCGTTCGGCAAGGGCGGCCTGCCCGGCGGCGGGCTTCCCGGCGGCGGCGGTGGCGGCGGCATCCCCGGCGGCGGCGCCGGCGCCGGCGGTCTGGCTGGCGGCATGCCCGGCGCCGGAATGGGCGCGGGCAAGGGCGCTCTCGGCGCGGGCCGCGGCCTCGGCAAGGCCGGAGCCGCCGGTCGCGGCGGCATGGGCGGCCCGATGGGCGGTGGCCGCGGCGGCGGCAAGGGCGAGGACGAGCACGAGCGCACCACCTGGCTCATGGAGGACGAGGACGTGTGGGGCGGAAACGATGGTGACACCGCTCCTCCCGTGATTGGCTGAGCGAGGCTCAGTCACCAGAGGACGCAGCAGGAGACGGCGTGAGCGGATCGGCGAAGTCGGGCCGCTCACGCCGTGTTCCGTGTAGTGAGGTTTCGTTGTGCGACGGATGACACGATGGCTCGCCGCGATCGGAGCGACGTCCGCTCTGGTCCTCACCACCGCGATACCCGCGGACGCCGCCGGCCCGCGGGAAGACGAGTGGTGGTTCTCGGCGTGGGAGGTCCAGCAGAAGGTCTGGCCGGTCTCGAAGGGCGCCGGTGTCACCGTCGCGGTCGTCGACACGGGCGTCAACGGACGGCTTCCCGATCTACAAGGCGCGCTGGTGCCCGGCACGGACGCGAACTCCGGCAGCGGAGACGGCCAGGTCGGCGCATCCTCGGATCTTGAGGATTCGCACGGCACCGCCATGGCCGCACTCATCGCCAGCCGGGGCGGCGGTACGGGCTACCTCGGCGTGGCGCCCGATGCCAAGATCATGTCGGTGAACGCCAACCTCAGCGCCTGGGACAAGGGGATCAGGTTCGCGGCTGATCACGGGGCGAAAGTGATCAGCATCTCCCAGGGATTCGCCGCGAGCAACGGATGCCGCCCAGAGGTGCAGAAGGCGGTCGCCTACGCACTGCAGAAGGACGTGGTCGTCGTCGCCGCCGCGGGCAATGACGGGAACGGGGCCAACAGTCCGCAGGAGCCGGCGAACTGCAGCGGCGTCCTGGCCGTGGGCGCCGTCGACAGCACCAAACGAGCATGGAACCAAACCCAGCGGCAGCCGTACGTGGCCGTCGCGGCCCCCGGGTACCCGGTGAACACCCTGCTCGCCAACGGTCAGGTCACCGATGGTGTGGCGGGGACGAGCCAGGCGACGGCGTTGACGTCGGCCGTCGTGGCGCTGATCCGGTCGAAGGCCCCGCAGATGCCGGCGCGCGAGGTCGTCCAGCGGATCATCAACACGACCAAGGACGCCGGTCCTCCCGGCAGGGACAACATGACCGGGAACGGCGTCATCATCCCGGCCGCGGCGCTGACCGCGAACGTGCCGAAGAACGCGCCGAACCCCGTGTTCGCCGCGTACGACCGCTGGTTGGCGCAGAATCCGCAGGCCAGCGCGAAGCCGTCCAAGACCAAGGTGCCGAAGTCCGAGGCGACGAAGAAGGCCGACCAGGCGGATCGCAACCTTTACATCCTGCTGGGGATCGTCGCCGTGGTAGTCGTCATCGGTGGAGGGGTGCTGCTCCTCCTCGTGCGGCGCGGCAGGAAGAAGCCGCCGCCGCCGATGGGGCCGGGCGGGGGACAGTCCGGTCCGCCGCCGGGCTGGGGTGGCCAGGCCGCGCCGCCGCAGCAGGGCGGGCAGCCGGTGCCTCCTAGGGGTGGGCCGTCCGGTTGGGGCGGTCCGCCTAATCCGCCGGCGGGTGGTCAGGGCGGGCCTCAAGGAGGAGGTCCTTACCCGCCACCGCAGGGCCCGGGAGGCTCCCGGCCTCCGAACTGACTTTCTTCCCCAAGCGGCCGCCCGCGCGCTCACCTCCGTGTGCGCGGACGGCCGTCCTCATTGGTGTGCAATCAACCCGAACGGAAGAGTGATCATGAAGAGACTGCTGGTGGTCCCGGTCGTCGCGGCCGCGCTGACGCTGAGCATGAGCGCCTGCGGAGGCGACTCGAAGGACGACGCCGGCGGGAAGGTGTCGCCCTCGGCCGGCGGCACCATCACCGGCAACGGTGGCGGCACCATCACGGGCAACGGCGGTGGCGGAAGCACCGGCGGCAGCACCAAGGGCGGCGGCGGCACGAACGGTGGGGGCGGCGGCTCGGAGCTCACCCCCGCGCAGCGCGAGGCGCTCGGCAAGGTGGTGGCCTGCATGCGGAAGAAGGGCTACGGCATGCCCGAGCCGACGTCGCTGGTCGTCGTCCCGACCGACAAGAACGGGAAGAGCGACGCGCAGGTCAACAAAGACTCCGCGGAGTGCGCCGCGCAGTCGCAGCCGTCCGGCGGCTGACGCACGAACCCCGCCCAGAAGACGTGGGCCCGGGGTGACTCCGAAACTCGCACGCCGAGCGAAGACGTAGAAGCTCGGCAAGGCGCGCGAACTCCCCAGCGAAACCGAGTCACCCCGGCCCCCATCCAAGACGCTCCCCGCCATATCCCGCTGGCTGCTCCGGGTGCCGCCCACAGGCCCCGTCGAGGACGGTCCAGCGATGACGCGCCCCTGGGATACGCCGAGCCCATCCTTCCTGCTCGGAGCGCTATCTCCGAAAATTGGCATTGCTCCGCCATCGAGGGCGCCTCACACGCAACGGTCCATAACGGTGATCAACTATCGATGGCCAGCAATATGGAAGAAAAGAAGACTTTCTGAGGGATCTGGGGATCATTCCGTGATCACCCGCATTATGGCCATGGGTGTTGGATGTCTGATTGACCCGTCCCTGGAACCGCGTGCGACCTGGTCATGGAGGCGTGCATCTGCGAAGTTCTAGCAGGTGGGGGGCATATTCGAGTGAACTGTCCAACTGCCCGGAGGGTGATGCGCGGAAGAGGGTGATAGCTCTCCTGTCGGAGGCTTCTGGGCTTCGGTGGTCACCATTTGTTCAATGTGGACTTCCGTAAGTCCCGATCTCCAGCGTGGGGCAATCCTGGCATGTAGCCTCGCTTTACGAGGATGTGTGCTGATCTTGACAGCGGTGATCAAGTCGACCATGTCGGCGACAGGTCCAGGATCGCCGCGTCGAGGGACGAAAGGGGATGGGTGACGGATGAGCCAGAAGTCTGCGGTCGACAGAGGGGAAATGGCCCAGGCGGCCCAGCGGGTCGAGGAGGCTGCGCAGGACCTGCGTAAGATTCAGGCCGATCTCGGTCATGAGCAGGCGGCTCTGTCTGGCCGGTGGATCGGTGAGGCGGGGAGTGCGTTCACCAAGGTGTACAACGAGTTCAATGGTGAGCTGGGCAAGGTCCTGGATGTGCTGAACCAGCTGCACGAGAAGTTGGTGCAGGTCAAGATCAATTACGAGGGTAGTGAGCAGCAGCAGACCGAGGCGGTCAATCGGGTCGCCGGGTTGTTGAACGGCTGATCGGTCTTCTCGGTACTCACGAGCACACGGAGGAACAATGGGCTACAGCTCGATGGACTTCGGGGCGATGGAGCAGGCGTACGCGCAGTTCCAGCAGAAGTTCAACCAGATGAACTCGGAGCTGGACGATCTGGCCAGCAGTGTGGAGTCCAAGCTGGGTCAGTGGGAGGCCTCGGCTGCGGACATCTCGCGGATCGTGCAGCAGTTGGGTCAGGTGATCCAGTCGTCCAGCACCACGGGGCAGGGCACGGTCAAGACCAACGTCGGCATCATCAGCGGCTGACCACAGACCACACGCTCCCCCACGCTCCCCGGCCCACCCCGTGTTCCCAGGCCGGTTGCGGTAACCGCCAGACCCGAATCCTCCAACGGAACTCAACGTGAGGTAGGTAGCGGGTCTTCCAGCCTCCGGGAGGCTCATGTATGGGTGGTAAGAAGAGCGAGATCGACACCGAAGAAGTCAAGAAGGTCATCAACGCCTTGAAGAAGAACCGCGCGAAGTTCGAAGAGGGCAAGGGAACCTCCGCCGAACTCGGGCAAAAGGGAAATATCACCACGCAAGATTTGGGTGTGTATCCCGCAGGCCTGGCCCTGGGAGCATCGACCGTCGCGGCGTACAACCAGATCTCGGGGCAGTACCAGGAATTCATCAATAGCTACGACGAGATGATCGACGCTCTGCAGCGCATGGTGGCCAACCATGATGAGAAGGAGCAGACCAACGTTTTCGCCGCCAAGCGGGTGACATCGGGCGGCAGGTCCAGTTCAACTCGGCGGACCACCGAAGAATGGGGTGGGAGTTAGCCATGGGTGACAAAAGATACCGGGCGCCGATTCGCTCCAACACCGACAACGGTCAGCAGTGGTCCGGCGACATGGACGCCATGCACCAGTTCTTCGACGCCACCAACCCGCGCAGGGTGATCGAAGCCGGACCGGTATACCTGGGCGTTGCCGAGAAGTTCGAGGCCGCGGCGGGAACTCTGCGGAACCAGAGCCACGCGTTAGCCGCTGTCTGGAAGGGCGACGACGCGGACGCGGCCATCAAGCAGTTGCAGCGGCTGGGGGAGAGCGCCGAGAACATCCGGCTCGCCGCCGACAGTACGGGCAAAGCTCTTTCGAAGCATGGCGAGCATCTGGATTGGTACAGGACGCACCAGCCGAGAGAAGGACTCTTCAAGGGGCTCACCTGGGATCAGGCTGGCTTCATGACCGGAAGCTCTCTCCTGGTCGGACCGGCCGCGAGCTTGGTCGGAATGAAGAAGGCCGAAGCCCTCGGGATAATCAAGAACACCGAGGCGAAGGCCGCCGTGGAGCACATGCAACGTCTGAGCGGCCGTGCCCGTGAGGCCAACACGGCAATGCCCCCGGAGATCTCAACCGACATCCCGAAGACGGGTATCTACCGAAGGCGCACGAAGACGATCCCTGGTGGTGGCCCTTCCGGTGGCGGTGGTCTTCCCGGTGGTGGCGGTGGTCTACCCGGCGGTGGGGGCATGCCGGGAGGTGGCGGCAGCCTGCCGAGCGGGTTCGACGGTGCCGGAAACGTTGGTGACGGCACCCTGCACGGCGGTGGCTATGGGGGTGGCGTCCCGGGTGGTGGCTCCCCTGGGAGCGACCTCGCCGGCCTTTCCGGCGGTGGCGGCGGCGCGGGTGTCGACCCGTTCGCCCGCGGCGGTGGCGGTGGTCTTCCCGGTGGTGGCGGTGGCGGCATGCCGGGAGGTGGCGGTGGTGGCCTCCCCGGTGGGGTTGCCGGTGGCATTCCAGGCGGCATGCCCAGTACCGGCGCGGGCAAGGGCAGTGGCGGCGGCGGAGCGAAGGGCCTCGGTAAAGCCGGTGGCGGTGCCCGCGGCGGCATGGGCGGCGCGCCCATGGGAGGTCGTGGCGGCGGCAAGGGCGAAGAGGATCACGAACGCACCACCTGGCTCACTGAGGACGAAGACGTGTGGGGCGGAAACGATGATGACGCCTCTCCTCCCGTGATTGGCTGACCCCGAGTTCGGTCACGAGACGATTGAGGAGGCGGCGTGGGCGGATCGATTTCTATGAACCGCTCATGCCGTGCTCCTTGTAAAGAGGTTTCGCTGTGCTACGAATGACACGACTGCTCGCCGCGATGACGGCCAGTTCGGCCCTGGTTCTGACCACGGCGATGCCTGCCACCGCCGCTCCCCGAGGGCGGGAGGACGAGTGGTGGTTCTCGGCTTGGGCGATCGAGAAGAAAGTCTGGCCGATCAGCAAGGGAGCAGGCGTCACTGTCGCTGTGGTCGACAATGGGGTCAACGGGAGGATTCCCGACTTAGAGGGAGTCCTGGTGCCCGGTACTGATGTGACACCCGCTGGTGGGGACGGTCAGATCGGTGCCACCTCAGATTTGGACGACTCGCACGGCACCGGGATGGCCGGGCTGATCGCCTCGCAAGGAACCAGCACCGGGTACGTGGGCGTTGCACCCGAGGCAAAGATCATGTCAGTGAAGTCGGACTTCTCGGTATGGGACAAAGCAATCCGATTTGCGGCCGATCATGGCGCCAAGGTGATCAGTATTTCGCAGGCGTTTGCCGCGCTGAACGGGTGTCGTCCGCAAAATCAAGAAGCGGTCGCCTACGCGCTTCAACGAGATGTCGTCGTCGTTGTGGGTGCTGGGAACGAGGGTGACCAAAAAAATAGGTCAATGGAGCCCGCGAACTGTGCCGGTGCGCTTGTGGTCGGTGCGGTGGATAATCAGAAGAGACCTTGGGTGGGCACTGAGCGCCAGTCCTATGTCGTGGCTGCGGCGCCCGGTGACGACGTCAACGCGCTTCAAGCCGACGGTCGAGTAGCCACAGATCTTGCTGGGACGAGTCAGGCGACGGCATTGACCGCTGCCGTGGTGGCCCTTGTTCGGGCGAAGTACCCGCATATGTCCGCCCGTGAGGTTGTTCGGAGGATCACCAACACGACCGTGGACGTGGGGCCTCCGGGTAGGGACAACATGACCGGTTACGGGGTGGTCGTCCCGCATGCTGCGTTGACGGCCAACGTTCCTAAGTCCGCGCCGAATCCGGTGTTCGCTGCGTATGACAGGTGGATGAGCTCCCATCCCGTCCAGCCGAGTGCCGTGCCGTCGGTTAAGCAGCCCAAGACGGCGGCTGAGAAGAGTGGTGATCAGGCCGCGCGGAATACGCAGTTGCTCGTTGTCGGGCTTGTTGCGGCTGGGTTGCTTGGTGTGGTGTTCGTCGTGTTTCTCGTGGTGAGGGCCAAGAGGCGGGCCGGTGGGGTGGCGCCTGTCGGTGGGGCTCAGCAGTACGGGCCGCCGCCGGGGTGGGGTGGGGCTGCTGGAGCGCCGCCGCCTCTTCCGCCGACGCCGCCTGGGCAGCAGGGCGGGCGGCCGTATGTGCCGCCGAACGGTCCCGGGGGCACTCGGCCTCCGAACTAGGAGGGTGAGGTCTCCGTCGCCGCTTGGGTGGGGATCTTAGAGGGTGGAGCGGGCGTTCGGCTGGGGCCTCGGAGCCCCTAGGCTGGCACCGGGACGAGAGGAGGGCGGGTGCCGGACTCGGGTTGGCAGCTTGGCGTGTTGCGCGAACTCGGCGCGTCCCAGCGCGGCTTCGCGACGTTCGGGTCGGCGGCGGCCCGTCCCGCGGACGCCGGATGGGGTGCTGAGGCGGCTCGGCAGAGCGCCCACCAGGAGCCCCCGACCGCTGCCGCCGGTGCGCCGGATCCGGAGCCTCTCGCGGCGCCTCCGGCCGCGCCCGTGGCGCCGCAACCGGCCGCCGAGGCGGCGCAGGTCGAGCAGGTCGAGCAACCGGGGCCGCCGCAGCCGTATGACCCGTTTCCCGATCCGCCGCAGCAGGAGCAGGCGCCCGCCGAGCCCGTCCAGCCCGCGTCGTACGATCCCTTCCCGGACGCGCCGCAGCCGAGCGTGCCTGAGCCCACGCCTCCGGCCCCGCCCGCGGCGCCGGAGCCGCCGCCGTTGGAGCAGCAGCCCGCGGCGCAGGCCGAGCCCGTAGCGCAGCAGCCGCAGCAGCAGGCCGTTGAGGCCGAGGTGCCGCTGGTCAACGAGGAGTTCAGCTGGGAGGCGGCGATCACCCCGGTCGGGGGCGGCGCGCCGCAGGCCCCCGGGCTCCCGCAGGCTCCCGGCGCCGAGGACCAGGAGCAGGCGCGCGACGGGTCCGGCGGACATCCCGCGCCGCCCGTCCAGACGCCGGGCCAACCGACCCCGCCGCCGGCGCCGCCGCAGCAGGAACACCAGCATGGCGCGGTGCCCATGGCGGACGAGTTCGTCCGCAAGAACCAGCACGGCGACGCGCTCGTGCGCCGGATGGGACGCGGTGTCCGCAAGGCGGTCGGCGCGTCCGGGCAGATCAGGACGCAGGCCGAGATCGCGGAGTACCTGCGCCGTCCGGTCGGCGGGTACCGGCAGATCACGGTGGTCAGCGTCCGCGGCGGCGCGGGTAAGACGACCATGGCCGCGCTGCTGGCGACGGAGCTGGCGCGGCACCGTCCCGACCGGGTCCTCGCGATCGACGCCGACGCGGAGCTCGGGTCGCTGCCGCTGCGGCTCGGCGTCCGGTCGGAGCTGTCGCTGTTCGACCTCGCCGCGCAGCAGCCGCGGACGTTCGAGGAGGCCGCGCAGTACCTGAAGCAGACCAGGGAGGGGCTGTGGGTCCTCGCCGCGACCCGCGGCGGCCGGATCACCGGTGAGTTCACCTTCGACACGTACCAGGCGGCGTTCAGCACGGTGAGCCGCTACATCGCCGCCGCCGTCACGGACTGCAGCGCGGGCATCCTCACAGACCTGCACCGCTCGCTGCTCGGCCAGTCGCACAGCGTCGTGCTGGTCACCCCGGGGACGGTCGACGGCGCGCTGAGCGCGCGCGGGGCGCTGGAGTGGTTCTCCCAGGGCGCGCAGCGCGGCCTCCTGGCGCGGACCGTCATCGCGATGGTCTCGCACGCCCCCCAGGTCGGCGCCGACCTCGCGCGGGCCGCGCAGATGCTGACCGCGTGGGGGACGCCGGTCGTGCACGTCCCGTACGACCGGCAGATCGCGATGGGCGCGGCGGTCGACTTCTCCCGGCTGGGCGAGGCCACCCACGCGGCCGTCAGCCGCGTCGCCTACGAGGCGTTCGCGCGTTCGCTCGGCGACTTCGCCCCCGGCACCCGCTGACCCGCGCCGCACCCGCTGACATACCTCGGGCGCTCGCTGCGCGGAAGGAATAAAGGGAGCGGCCGGAGCGCGCATCGTTGAACGATGCGCGCTCCGGCCGGTAGAGGGTGAGGGGTCAGTTCGACCAGACCAGGGTGTTGGTGATCTCGACGCCGAGTTCGCCCGCCGTGGCGAAGACGCTGCCGGTGCGGCCGCCGGTCGGGCCGCCGTTCGACCAGTACGACTGGGCGTAGATGACGGACGAGCCCTGCGACCAGGACCGCGTCCAGTATGCGGGATCGGCGCGCGGCTGCGGCAGCCCGCTCGCGTCGGACGGGGTCAGCAGCAGCGGCCACCCCTCGGTGTTGGTGACGTTGCTGACGCTGCTCGCCGCCGACGAACTGGCGAACTTCGCGATCGACACCGACGTGATGATGTTCTTGGACGGGCTCGCGTACACCGCCGAGTACATCTCGCCGACGCACGGGTTCACGCGCAGGGCGGTCTGCAGTTTGGCGTTGGCGCGGCTGGTGCAGGACGCGGTGCGCGTGCCCGCACGGGTGAAGGTGTTGCCCTTCGCCGTCCGGATGGTCGGACCCAGGATGGAGGCCGGGTCGGACGACGTCCCGCTGGAAGGCGTGGACGACGGCGTCGACTCGGGTGAGTAGGGAGTGTAGGACGGGCTGTACGGCGTGTAGCTGGGGAACGCGGACGTCCGGTGCGGGTCGTCGTCCCCGGTGTTCAGGATGACGAACGCGCCGATGCCGATGAACGCGAGCACCACCACCACACCGATGATCAGCAGCGGGACGAGCGCGCCGCCGCCGCCTCCTCGGTGCGGCGGCGGGAAGCCGGGGCCGCCGGGCGGCAACGGCGGGCCCGGCGGCGGGGGCGGCGGAAACGGGCCGCCCGGGGGCTGGCCGGGCCATTGGGGGGAACTCATGAGCGCTCCGTGCTTGTGTCCATGCGGGGGACGGTTCGCGGATCGGACCAGATTAGCGGGCGGAAGTTCCCAATTTCACGAGGGATGGTAGGTATGACTCCGGATGTACCTCCCCGCGGACGGCGGCGGGGCGTCCGGATGTCTCATAGGGTTGCGCTGGAGAGGGGGGCAGGTGTCCGACTCAAGCCGGCGGCCGGCCGCGGCGCGCGGCGACGGCCCGCTCAGTCCGCCCGATGGGGTGACCCGATGAGCAGTGACCTGGTGGCGCTGGTGCGCCGCCGCCCGGACGTGCACGCCGTGGCGGACGGCATGATCGCCATGGGCGAGCCGCTGGAGCTGCGCGGCGGGGAGCCGGACCCGACCCTGCTCTACGACGCCGAGGGCCGGTTGCTCGTCGCCATCGAGGACCCGGTGCAGGTGTCCGCGCGGAGCGAGATCCGGCGGCTGCTCGGCGCCGACTTCGCCGACCGGGTGGCGGTCCCCGTCTGGTGGGTGGACGTCCGCGCCGTCGGCGACATCCCCGACGCGACGCGGGTGGCGCGCCGGTTCGCCGACTCCCTCGTCCACTGGGCCGGGGGAACGGTCTACCCGGACGGCGCGAGCGAGGCCCCGGCGCGGAGCTGGAAGGCCTCCGGGCAGGGGGGCGGCGGGTCCGCCGCGCAGGCGCCCGGCCAGGACGGCGCCGCCTACCAGGGCGGGGTCATCGGCGGCTAGCCGGAAGCCCCGAGATCACGTCCAGTCGCGGGTGAGGTCGAGGTCCCACGGGACGACGGTCCACGGGCTGTGCGCCTCGGTCGACAGTTCGTGGATGAGGTGTTCGTACTCGCCCTGCGTCTTCCCGCCGCCGCCCGACCAGAGCCGGCGTCCCTGGAGGTAGCAGGTCGCCATGTCCTGCCAGGACTTGTAGCGCCGCTGGATGTCGAGGGCCAGCGGCAGCATCCGTTCCCAGCAGTACTCCTCCGTCAGCCAGCCGACCATGTAGCCCCAGCGGTAGAGCATCAGCGCGCGGCCGTAGTCCCAGATGAGGAACCGTCCGACGTTGGCGCGCAGCTCCGGGTCGGCGAGGGCCTTCAGGCGGTGCAGCTCCTCGGCCGCGTGGTTGCGGTCGTTGAAGAGCTGGTGCAGGAACTGCGCGAGCTCCGCGCCCTCCTCGCTGGCGTCGGCGCCGGGCTCGTCGCGCAGCAGCTTCGGGACGAGCCGCGCGTACGAGCCGCCCTCGTCCCCGTACCGGACGCGGACCAGTTCGATGAGCCGCTCCACGAACGGCGGTTCGAGCCGGTCGCCCGCGATGAGGGCGTCGACCTCGCGGAGCAGCGTCCCGTACTCCTCCTGCGCGGCGGGCGGACGGGCGGCGAGGTGCGCGTCGTGGGCGAAGTCGGCGCGGTGCCCGTCCTGGACGAGCCAGTTGACGGCGCCGAGGAGCTGTTCGAGGTCGTAGGCGCCCCACGGGTCGTGCAGGAGCTCCTGCGCGGCGCGGCGGTCGGCGGTGGCGGCGTCCGCGCCGGGCGCGGCGCCGAGCCGGTCGAGCCGGAACCCGTTGATCGCCGAGTAGGGCGCGCCCGCCGCGACGATCCAGCGCTGCACGGGGGTGAGGCCGCCGTCGTGGGCGAGGGCGCCGGGCACGTCCGGCGCGGAGATCAGCTCCCACAGCCGCCGCTGGAACTCGGCCGCCTGCCGCCGCTCGCTGTCGAAGAACCCGGCGAGCTGCTTGCGCAGCGACGGGTGCCGGACGTACAGCCGCCGGAAGAAGCGTCCGTTCTTCCACACGAGGTGTTCGGGGCGCAGGTCGCGGAACGGGATGCGGGTCCGCCGGTGCACGAGCGTCCGTTCGGCGAACCGCAGTTCGAGGTCGGGCCACAGGCCGTTCAGCGGTGTGAAGCGCAGGAGCATGAGGTAGCCGAGGGAGACGACGATCAGGCCCGTGCCGGGGCCGAACACCCAGCGCGCCTCGTCCTGCAGCCCGGTCAGGGACATGACGGCCCCGCCGATCAGCGACGCGACGCCGCCCACCCCGAGGGAGAGGAACCAGCCCGTCGTGACGACGAACGACCCATCGATGCGGAGCACCGCCTCCTCGCCGTCGAACTCGAACGACCCCTCGGCGAGTGTCCCCTCGACGGCCCGCTCAAGTGCGTCGAGCTGCCCCATGGGCAGGACCGTACATCATCCCTTACGGGTAGATCATCCGCACTGTGCAGGCGTTTGTCGGGACGGTCGCCGCGATGCCCGCTTCACCGCACGTCTCACCCGGGCGCGCGCCGGGCGCGCGCCGGGGGCTCAGCCCGACTGGAGGTGCTGCATGAGGAGGCTGTGCCGCTGCCAGCCGTCCTGGGAGCGGCCGTCGCCGAGCGGGAAGAACGTCAGCGGCGCGCGCGGCGGCCCGACCTGCTGGCCGGGGATGCCGGTCGGCCCGGCGACGGCGCCCGCGACGGCGAGCGCGACGGGGGCGGGCGCGCCCGTCCAGCGCGCTTCGGTGGTGAGGTCGGCGCGGCCGGGGGTGACCTGGACGAACAGCGACGCGACGGCCTGGTCGGCGGCGAGCGCGCCGACGAGCGTCGGGAGGTGCTGGAGCGGCGGCGGGTCCTCCGGCATGTAGCCGACGGTGACGGTGCTGACCTCGGCGACGCCGCCGCCGTCGACCGCGGTGAAGTCGCAGACGGCCTGCGCGGGACGCGGCCCGTCGCCGCCGACGAGGAGCCGCGCGGTGGAGCGTCCGCGCGCGTACTCGGTGAACCGGTCGCGGCGCCACGGGTGCTCCAGCGGCTCGGTCGGGCCGAGCGCGCCCGGCTGCTTGCCGGTGAGGAGCTGGAGGAGGCGCTCGACGGGCCCGCCGATGTCGCCGTCGGCGCCGTGCCGGGTGCGGTAGACGAGGGTGAGCTGCGCGCCGATCGGCGCGGTCGGACGGGTGGTGAACCCGGGCGCGTAGTCGCGCGCCTCCGGGACGGGGACGAACGTCCCGCCGTTCCATTTGAGCGGACGCCCGGTGAGGCCCTCGTAGTAGCCGTCGCCGTTGCGGACCACCCACTGCACGTCCTGCCCGGTCGCGGCCGTCCGCAGCGGGAGCGACAGCCGCGAGTCGAGGGGCGTGACGAGCTGCAGGGTGCGCCCGCTGCCGGCGCATTCGGCGAGTGCCCTGCTCAGCCAGGCGCTCAGCGGCACGAGGGGCCGGTCCTGGAGGACGACCATGGCCTGGTCGGTCAGCGCGTCTACGGTGCTCATCTTCGGAGGAGTCTAGCGACCGCGGCATCGCGGGGAAGGGCGCACCGTGGGCCTCCCGCGCCCCTCCCGGCACACCCTCCGGCACGCCGCCGGCACGCCCGCCCGGGGCCGGACGACTTTCCCGTGACGCGGGTGACCGTTGTCCAAACTGTGCTGAAATGTGACGGATGCCGCGAGCTGCCGTGCCCTCCCGCGTGTACTACGCGGACGCCGCCCCGCCGCAGCCGGGGCCGCCGGCGCGGGGGCGGCTGTGGCGCGTGCTCGGCTGGCTGTCGGTCGCGATGTCGGTGGTGCTGGTCGGCGCGAGCCTCACCGCCTACGGGTTCTGGCGCAGGCTGGACGGCCAGATCGACCGCGAGCACGTCGACGACCGGCTCGGCGAGAACCGTCCGGCGAAGCTCAACAACTCGCTGAACATCCTGATGATGGGGTCCGACAGCCGGGAGGGGGAGAACGCCCGGTACGGCGTCGAGGCCGGGCAGCGCTCGGACACGACGGTCCTGCTGCACATCTCGCCCGGCGGCGAGAGCGCGATCGGGATCAGCTTCCCGCGCGACTCGATGGTGCAGATGCCGCAGTGCGAGAAGAAGAACGGCGCGAAGATCCCGGCCCAGTTCGGGTTGATCAACGCGGCGTTCGCCAACGGCGGCCCGGCCTGCACCTGGCGGACGATCGAGTCCCTCACCAAGATCCACGTCGACCACTACGTCGAGGTGGACTTCGCCGGGTTCAAACGCGTCGTGGACGCGCTCGACGGCGTCGAGATCTGCGTGCCGAAGCCCATCGACGACCCGAAGGCCGAGCTGCACCTCAAGGCGGGACGGCAGGTCGTCCGGGGCGAGCAGGCGCTCGGGTACGTCCGCACCCGGTACGTGCTCGGCGACGGCTCCGACCTCGACCGGATCAAGCGGCAGCAGGCGTTCATGGCGTCCGTCGTCAAGAAGGCCACGGACAAGGGCATGCTCACCGACCCGGGGCGCACCTACGGGTTCCTGTCCGCCGCCACCAAGTCGATCAAGGCGGACGACCGGCTCACGCTCTCGGTCATGCAGAAGCTCGCGGGCAGCCTGCGCGGGATGAGCGCGGGGAAGGTGCGGTTCGTCACCGTCCCGGTGCAGGCGTTCCCGCAGGACAAGAACCGCGTCCAGTTCGACCAGGCGCAGGCGGAGCCGCTGTTCCGGGCCGTCCGGGAGGACAACAAGCTCCCCGAACCCGCCGCGCCGGCGCCGGTGGTGGCGCAGAACGGGGTGCGGCCCGTCCCGCCGAACCAGGTGAAGGCCGGGGTCTTCAACGCCACCGCGATGCCGGGCCTCGCGCAGCGGACCGCCGACCAGCTCGCCGAGCGCGGCTTCCAGATCGTCAAGGTCGGCAGCACGAAGAAGCGGTATCCGCGCACGCAGATCCTGTACGGGGTGGGCGCCGAACGGCAGGCCGCCCGGATGGCGCTCGCGGTTCCGGGACATCCGCCGCGTCCGTGGGCGTCCGCCAAGCCCGGCTACGTGTACCTGGTCATCGGCAAGGACGGGGCGATGCTGAGCGGGCAGAACGCCGCCGTCCCGAAGGTCGCGGGCGAGGTCCGGGCAGACCGCGACGTATGCGCGCATTCCTGACCAGGGGCGGACCGGTGCCGACCGGGCACTTCGGTCACGGCCCTTTTGTCGTGGCACACCGGTATCTTGACCCGGGCCAACCATCAAAGCCGCCAAGGCGTCCCACCTAGGACGCGACAACTGAATCCTCCCGACCTCCGCCCCGAGGAGCCGCCCCCCGCACCGGGCTCTCAGGGCCACGCTCCCCCCGGAACGGAAGCATGACGCCCGAACCCTTCAGCCTCCTGATGACCGTCTACGGCGGCGATCACGAGGAACACGTGCGGGACGCCTTCCACAGTGCGGTGCACGACCAGACCCTCCGTCCCGACCATGTCGTCCTCGTCCGGGACGGTCCGGTCTCCGCCGAACTCGCCGGCCGTCTGCGCGCGCTGGTCGAGGGCAGCCCGGTCGAGGTGACGTTCGTCGAACTCGACCAGAACCGCGGCCTCGGCCCGGCGCTGGACGCGGGCCTGCACGCCGCCCGCCACGACATCGTCGCCCGGATGGACGCCGACGACGTCGCCATGCCGCACCGCTTCCAGATCCAGGTCCCGCTGGTGCGCGAGGGCGCCGACCTGGTGGGCGCGGGGCTGCTGGAGTTCGGCGAGGACATCTCCGACGTCGTCGGGCAGCGCATCCCGCCGAGCGACCCGGCCGACATCGCCCGCTACTCGCGGCTGCACGACCCGTTCAACCATCCGACGGTCGTGTACCGGCGCAGCGCCGTCGTCGCGGCGGGCGGCTACGGCGACCTCCCGCTGATGGAGGACTACTGGCTCTTCGCCCGGATGATCGCCAACGGCGCGCGGACGGTGAACGTCCCCCAGCCGCTCGTCTTCTACCGGGTCGGCGACGGCGC
This sequence comes from Actinomadura syzygii, assembly GCF_008085905.1. GTDB lineage: Bacteria > Actinomycetota > Actinomycetes > Streptosporangiales > Streptosporangiaceae > Spirillospora > Spirillospora syzygii. Next base: position 16,663 of record NZ_VSFF01000019.1, read on the forward strand.
GTACGAGCGGCGCGGCGGCCGCGACCTGCTCCGCTCGGAGCTGCGGCTGCAACGCCAGATGCTCCGGGAGGGCTTCATCTCCCAGCCGCAGTACTGGCGGAACGTCATGGTGCGGGGCGGGTACCGGCTCGTCCCGACCGCGATCCGCAGGCCGTTCTACCGGCGGGTGGTCGCCTCCTACGGCGCCCGGCGCAACCGGTCCCGCCACCGGGAGGACGCGCGCGGCGGCGCGGCGGAGCCGCCCGTCCGGTTCGTGCCGCGCCAGCGCGCCCACACGGCGGACGGCTACGATCCCGCCGCCGGGTTGGATCCGGCGCCGCCGCAACCCGAGCACTGAGCCGCGCGGCCCGGTCAGGGCGCGGGACGCTTCCAGAGGACGGGCTGCTCGCCGGATCCGGCGACCGTGCGGCCGACGCCGAGCAGGGCGCCCTTGAACGGGGTCAGGCCGGTGATCTCCTGCCGTCCGGTCGCGCCGAGCACGTCGTCGCCCGGCGCCTGCGCCTTCCAGGACGCGCCGTCCGCCGAGGTCCACGCGACGACGTCGGCCGCGCCCGCGGGCCCGGCGGTCCCGGCGACGACGAAGCCGCTCGGCGTCGCCGTCACGGCCGTCACCCTGACCGGGTCGTTCGAGCCGGACGCCGGCAGCGTCGCCGGACGCCACGTCCGCCCGCCGTCGGCGGAGACGTAGCCGAGCATCGCCGTCCCGGACGAGCCGACCGCCTCGCCCGCCGCGAACAGCGCGTTCCCCTTCGCCGCGACATGCGTGAGCCAGCCCTGCGACAGCCCGGCGGGCAGCTTCAACTCCTGCAGCCGCCACTTCCTGCCGTCCGGTGAGCTCCACACCGCCGGGCGTCCGCCGGGCCTGCCGGGCCACTGCATGCCGCCGACCGCGGCGAAGCCGAACGCCCCGCCCGCGGCGTCGCGGACCCAGCGGCCCCCGCCCTTGTCGGCGGTGAGGTCGTTGCGGCCCACGCCGCGGCCCCGCTGCCAGGACTTCAGGTCGGGGGAGAACCAGATCGCGCCGGACGGCCCGTCGTCCCCGACGACGACGTACCCCGCCTGCGCGGCGGCCGCGCCCTGCGTGGCGAGCGGCAGCGAGCCCTTCCGCTCGAACACGGGGTCGGTGTCGGCGGGGCGCCAGAGCGCGCCGTCCGACGACGTCATCACCAGCGGGCCGCGCGGGGCGCCGCCGCCGTCGCCGACCGCGAGCCAGCCCGCGGCGCCGTGCGCCACCGACGTCAGGCGTTGCAGCGCAGGACGGGACACCCCGCCGGAGAAGCGGGCGCGCGTCCAGGACGCGCCGTCCGCCGACGACCAGATCGCGGCGTCGCCGCCGGTGCTGCCGACCGCGACCGCCGGTGCGCCGTCCGCGGCGGCGACGGCGGCGACCGCCTGGTCGGGACGGAACGCGCCGGGGATCTTCAGCGGGTCGACCGGGAGTTCGGCGCCGCGCGCGTCCCGCACCGCGAGCAGCGGGTTCAGGTCGCCCTCGCCCGGGTCGCGGCCGACCAGCACCGTCTGCTCGGCGGTCGCGGACGCGCCGAGCAGGCTGCGGCCGGACGAGGCGGAGAGCGTCCCGGCGTCCTGCCAGGACGCGCCGTCCGCGGACCGGCTCACCGCGATGTCGCGCGCCCGCTCCACGATGGCCGCGTATCCGGCGTCCGTCGACAGCAACTGCCTGACCTGCCGGTATCCGGACGGCGCCAGCTTCCCGGCCGCCTTCCACCGGGCCGCGTCCGGGGACGTGTACACCTGCCCGAACACCGACTTGCCCGACTGGACCTCGCGGACGGCGACGAGACCCGCCCGGCCGCCGCCGACGCGGAGGCCGCGGGTGCCCTTCGGCGCGGGGATCTTGGCGGGCGACCACGTGCGGCCGCCGTCCGTGGACCGCCACGCGCGGCGGAACGACGCCTTGCCCGGCGAGGGCGTGTGCGCGCTCTCCATCAGGACCGTGCCGCCGCTCGCCGCCGCCTCCTCCAGCACGACCCGCCCGCGCAGCGGGACGCCGATCCGGGAGCCGGTCAGCGCGTCCCAGTTGCGGCCGTCCGCGGACAGCCACACGGCCGGGGTCGCGTCGCTGAAGTCGCCCTTGCGGGAGTTCTCGCCGAGCGCGAGGAAGCCCTTGTCGGTGCCGATGACCTGGGTGAGGCGGTTGCCGGGGCCGAACACGTCGCCCGCCGCGTCGGGCTGGCGGCGCCAGGCGCGGCCGTCCGGGCTCGTCCACACGGCGCCGCCGCCGGGGCGGTTGCCGATCGCGACCCAGCCGCCCTGGCCGCCCGCGACCACGCGCGGCACCTCGCCGGGACCGGGCTCGCCGCCGTCCGCGCCCTGCACCTCGGCCGTCTTGAACGTCCGGCCGCCGTCCGTGGACACGACGAACACGCCCCGGTAGTTGCCCGGGTCGGCCTCGCCGCCCACCGCGACCACCGTGGCGCCGGACGCCGCGACGCCGGTGAGCTCCTGGTCGCGTCCGTCGACGCGGGCCGCCGGGTCGGCGGCGAACAGCTTCCCGGCGAGCCGCGCGCCGTCCTCGCCGCCGCCGTCCGAATCACCGCCGCGGCTGTTCAGGATGACGAAGCCGCCCGCGACCAGACCGCCGACGACCACGACCCCGGCCACCCCGAGGAGCACCTTCTTGGCGACGCCACCGCCCTTGCGCTTGGGCTGCGGCTGTTGCCGCCAGGGCTCGTCGACCTGCGGCGGGGGAGCGACCGGATGCGGCGCCACCGGGCTCGGCGACGCGGTCGGTCCCGGGCCGGGGACTTCCTGCGCGTACGGGAACGGCTGTGACGCCCTCGGGTCAGATGTCTGGCCGGGGACTTCCTGGGCGTACGGGAAGGGCTGTGATGCCGCCGGGCCAGATGTCTGGCCGGGGATCTCCTGCGCCCAAGGGAACGGCTCGGGGGCCGGAGCGCGCGGGGTGTCCGGGATCTCCTGCGCCCAGGGGAACGGCTCGGCCGCTGTGGGCTTGGGTGTTTCGGGGATCTCCTGCGCGTACGGGAACGGCTCGGCCGCTGGAGGCTTCGGTGTTTCCGGAATTTCCTGCGCGTACGGGAACGGCTCCGGGGCCGGTGGCCGGGGAACGGGCGGCTGCGGGGCGGGGGGTTGTGGAGCCGGGGGCTGCGGCGAGGCGGCGGGCGGGGTCTCCTGTGCCCAGGGGAACGGGGGGAGCGGCGGGAGTTGCTGCTCAGGCTGCGCCTGACGGGCGGCCGGACGCTCCGCGCGGGTGCGGTCGGCGCCCTCCTCCTCGTCCTCGGCCTGCTCGCCGGACGGCGTGCCCGTGCCCCGGGAGAAGTCGGTCATGGTGAAGTCGGCCATCCCACCGGACGGCCGCGGCGGCTGCGGCGGTCGCGCGGCCTGCCGCACGACCTGCGTCCTGCCGTCGTCCTCGGCCGGTTCGTCGGCCGGTTCCTCAACCGGCGCCGGGTCGGCGGCGGCGGGCTCGTCCTCGTCGTCCAGCCACTGCGGGCGCGGCGGCGGGCCGGGCAGGTGCGGAGCCGGGGCGTCCGCCTCGGGCAGGTCGCCTCCGTGCTCGCCGTCCGGCGTCTCCTTCGGAGTCACACCCGCCTCCCCGTAGGCCCTCCGCGGTCGTGGTCGTCAGGGATCATATCGACGCATGGCCGCCGAAATGACCTCCGTCGTCGGGCGGGGACGGCGCCGCAGCCCGTCCGCGAGTCCGGTCCGCAGGCCCCTGCGCAGGACGGCCCGGTCCGCCGACCGCACGTACGTGCGCACCCACCGCCGCACGGACGACCCCGCGTACAGGACGCGCTCCCCGGGCGCGAGGCCGCGGCTGCGCGTGAACAGCCACACCTTGTTCCGCACCTCGTAGTAGAAGCGGTCGCCGGGGTCGGCGTCGGTTCCGCCGAACGTCCGCGTCTTGTGGACGACGACGCTCGCCGGGCAGTACAGCCCGGACCGTCCGCGCAGCAACCGCGTCGTGAACTCGAAGTCGTCGTTCCACAGGAAGTAGTCGGCCACCGGCAGCCCGCGTTCCCGCACCGCCGCCGCGTCCACGAGGACGGACACGAACGACGCCGACCGGATCGGGCGGCAGCCCACCGCGGACGCGGCGGCCCGCTCGGCGCGCGACGCGCCCGGCTTGACGCGCGGGGTGTTCATCGGGTGGTCGCGGCCGTCGGTCCACACGACGCGGCTCGCGACGAGGACGGGTTCCGCCGCCGCGCGCTCCCGCGCGTCCAGCAGGGCGGCGAGCGCGCCCGGCTCGGGAATCGTGTCGTCGTCCATCAGCCAGAGGAGCCCGGCGCGGTCGGTGGCCAGCACGCGGGCGGTGTCCAGCACGCGGGCGATCCCGGCCGCGAAGCCTCCCGCGCCGCCGGTGTTCTCGGTCAGCTCGACCAGGTCGACGTCCGGGAACCGGTCGCGGACGAGCGCCGCCGTGCCGTCGCCGGACGCGTTGTCCACCACCACGACGCCGTCCGGCGGCCGGGTCTGGCGGCCCAGCGCGTCCAGCGCCTCGGCCAGCAGGTCGCGCCGGTTGTAGGTGACCACGACGGCGTACACCGTCGGCCTCATCGCTGCGAAGCCCTGCTCGACAGGACGGCGCCCGGCGCGTCCGCCTCGTCGTCATCGTCGTCGGCGGCGGGCTCGGGCTCGGGCGGCGGCTCGATCCCCTTGAGCCGCTCGACGAGATGCCAGTAGCCGACCCGCATCTTCCACACGGCCCCGCTGCGCTCGCTGAGGTGGCGCGCCATCAGCTTGGGCAGCGCCGTCTCGTGCTGTTCGCGGCGTTCGCGCTGAAGCTCCGTGAGTTCTTCGGTGAGCACCGAGACCCGGTCGAGGAGGCCGAGGATGGTGTGGGCGGCGGCGTCGAGAAGGTCGGGGTCGCCGGGCGCGCCGGACGCGGGTGGCCGCGCGGGCCCGCGCGGCCGCAGCTCCTCCAGATCGCCGACCACGTCGTAGCCTCCGGCGCGGATCGCGTCCACCCGCTCGTGCGACTCGGCCTCCGCCCACGCGCGGCGCTCGGCGGGCAGCGGCACCCGTCCCGGCTCGCCCCGCCCGGGGAGGACGGTCAGCGCCAATACGTCGGTGACGAGGCGGTGGTACAGCCACATCGGGACGTCCTCGTCGACGGCCGCGTTCACCCGCCGGAGCAGCTCGGTCTCCGTCCAGCTCAGCGAGGCGTTCGCGCGGGCCTCCGACGGGTCGGCCACGGACGGGTCGAAGCCCACCAGCCCGGCGAACCGCTCCCAGAGCAGCTCGCGGGGCGCGTCCGGGCCGGGGACGGTCAGCACGTGCACCCGTTCCGGCGGGACGTGCCGGGCCCACCGTCCGAGCACGTCGGACACGTCGTGCACCCGCCAGAACCACCCGGCCGCGCCGGCGTCGCGCGGGCCGTCGACCACCTCGTCCAGCCAGTGGTCGAAGCCGTAGTGGAACCGGTGCTTCACGTACTCCTGCCATTCGGACGGCAGCAGCCCCGCCAGGTCGCGCGCCGAGTAGACGACGTGGACCTCGCAGGGCGCGAGCGACCGGACGACCCGTCCGGCGACCTCCTCGTCCACCGCGCAGATGACCTCGTTGGAGATGACGGCGGCGCGGTGCCCGGACGACGCTTTCACCACCTCGGCGAGCTCGTCCCAGGCGCCGTCCCAGCCGGGACCGGGATCGTCGGGCTCGGGCTTCATCCCGCGAAGGTCGCGCGCCGCGCGGACGTGCGCGTCGAACGAGCCGCCCGGCAGGAGAACACCCGCCTCGGAAAGGGCGTCGGCGTTCTTCCAGAGCAGGCCCTGGAGAAATGTCGTGCCGCTTTTCGGGGCGCCGACGTGGAGGTAGACGACCGGCGGGGAGCCGCCGGAGACCTCAGCCACCAGTGGACTCCTCTGGCTGGACGGGTGCGACGCGCGGGACGCCGGTCCGGATCACAAGGCAGGGTACAACCGGCCAACCGGGGTCATTCAGCACAACGGGGATGAGGGTGTCGGTATCTTAGCGGGCGGCATCGTCGATCAACTCGTGTCAGTTCTCAGTGCCGATCCTCGACGTCGCTCCCTCCCCGACCCTCCGCGGGCCACGGGCCAGGACGCGGGGACGGATCGCGCTCCGACGCGGCGGGGGCGTCGCAGGAAAGATGGACCGTGAACGTTGATCTTGTAGTGGTGGGCTCCGGCTTCTTCGGGCTCACCGTGGCCGAGCGCTGCGCGGCCGAGCTGGGGCTGCGGGTGCTGGTCCTGGAGCGCCGCGACCACATCGGCGGCAACGCCTACAGCGAGGACGAGCCCGAGACGGGCATCGAGATCCACCGGTACGGGGCGCACCTGTTCCACACGTCGAACGAGCGCGTGTGGGAGTACGCGAACAGGTTCACCCGCTTCACCGGCTACCAGCACCGCGTGTACACGACGTTCAAGGACCGCGTGTACCCGCTGCCCATCAACCTCGGCACGATCTGCGCGTACTTCGGCCGGTCGTTCACCCCGGACGAGGCCCGCGCCCTCATCGCCGAGCAGGCCGCCGAGATCGCGCCCGGACGCGAGCCGCGCAACCTTGAGGAGAAGGCCGTCTCGCTCATCGGACGCCCGCTCTACGAGGCGTTCATCCGCGGGTACACGGCGAAGCAGTGGCAGACCGATCCGCTCGACCTCCCGGCGGAGGTCATCACGCGGCTCCCGGTCCGGTACACGTTCGACAACCGGTACTTCAGCGACGCCCACGAGGGCCTCCCGGTCGACGGGTACACGGCGTGGCTGGAGCGGATGGCCGACCATCCGAACATCGAGGTGCGGCTCGGCGCCGACTACTTCGACCTGCGCGACGACCTCGCCGGGCGCGTCCCCGTCGTTTACACCGGCCCGCTCGACCGCTACTTCGACTATGCGGAGGGCGACCTCGGCTGGCGGACGCTCGACTTCGAGACGGAGGTCCGGGAGACGGGCGACTTCCAGGGCACCGCCGTGATGAACTACGCCGACGAGGACGTCCCGTACACGCGAATCCACGAGTTCCGGCACTTCCACCCGGAGCGGCGGTACTACCCGGACGACCGGACCGTGATCATGCGGGAGTTCTCGCGGTCCGCCGAGCGCGGCGACGAGCCGTACTACCCCGTCAACACCGCCGACGACCGCGCCCGCCTGCTGCGCTACCGCGAGCTGGCCCGGCGGGAGGACGGCGTCCTGTTCGGTGGGCGGCTCGGCACCTACCAGTACCTCGACATGCACATGGCGATCGCCAGCGCGCTCGGCATGGTCGACAACCGGCTGCGGCCCCACTTCACCCAGGGCGAGCGGCTGACCAGCGGAGGAGTTGACCGATGACCGACGAACAGGTGACCGACGAACAGTCGAGCGGCGAGGGCCTGCGCGTGCTGCACCGGGTCGTGATGCCCGGCGAGCGCGACTTCGACGTCCTCAAGCTGTACGTGGACGGGAACGCGGTCTTCGGACGCCGCACCGCCGACCTGCAGAGCGCGGCCGAGCGGGTCCTCGCCGAGCAGGACGACGACGCGGGACCGGCGGCGGCGTACCGCCCCTCGTCCCAGGACGACAGCGCCGAGATCGTCGGACGGCGCAGCATCGTCGTCCCGTCCGGGACGCGGGTGTCGTTCTGCAGCTACTTCAACGCGTTCCCCGCCGGGTACTGGCGCAGGTGGAGCACGGTCGAGGACGTCCGGCTGCGGGTCCGGGTCCGCGGCGAGGCGACGATCCTCATCTACCGGTCGACGGGCAAGGGGCACCAGGAGCGAGTCAAGTCCCTGCACGTCGACTCCGACTCGTCGGTCGAGCGGGTCGTCGACCTGCCGCTCGCGCCGTTCATCGACGGCGGCTGGTACTGGTTCGACATCGTCGCCGACGGCCGCACCGCCGTGCTCGACAGCGCGGACTGGTGCGCGCCCACCGACCGGACGGCGCCCGGCACGGCGACGATCGGCATCACCACCTTCAACCGTCCGAGGTTCTGCGTCGAGCAGTTGACGGCGCTCGCCGCGTCCGGCGACGTCCTCGACGTCGTGGACGAGATCCTCGTCGTCGACCAGGGCACCGACCGCGTCGAGGACCACCCCGACTTCGCCGCCGCCGCCGAAGCGCTCGGCGGCCGGCTCCGCGTCATCGACCAGGCCAACCTCGGCGGGTCCGGCGGCTTCGCCCGCGTCATGCACGAGACCGTCGAGTCGGGGCGCAGCACGTACGCGCTCCTCCTGGACGACGACGTCATCCTCGAACCCGAGGGCATCCTCCGCTCGGTGACGTTCGCCGACCTGGCGCGCGGCCCGATGCTCGTCGGCGGGCACATGCTCGACCTCTACAACCGGTCGGTGCTGCACGTGTTCGGCGAGAGCATCGCCCGCTACCGCTGGTGGATGGTGCCCGCCGCGCACACCGAGCTGTCGCACGACCTCGCCGCCCACCCGCTCCGCGACACCCCGTGGCTGCACCGCCGCGCGGACGTCGAGTACAACGCGTGGTGGATGTGCCTCATCCCGGTGGAGGTCATCCGCAAGATCGGGCTCTCGCTGCCGTTCTTCATCAAGTGGGACGACATCGAGTACGGGCTCCGCGCCAAGGCCGCCGGGTTCCCGACCGTCTCGCTGCCGGGCGCGGCGGTGTGGCACGTCCCGTGGCACTCCAAGGACGTCATGACCGACTGGCAGGCGTACTTCACCGAGCGGAACAGGATCGTCACCGCGCTCATGTACTCGCCGTACGAGCGCGGCGGAAACATGCTCAAGGAGAGCCTCTTCATCACCATCAAGCACGCGCTCGCCATGCAGTACTCCACGGCCGAGCTGATGCTGATGGCGATCGAGGACGCGCTCAAGGGCCCCGAAGACCTGCACCCCTCGATCGTCACGAAGATGGGCGAGCTGCGGGAGCTGCGCGCCGGGTTCGTGGACGCGCAGGCCAGGTCCGACCTGGACGAGTTCCCCGCCGTCCGGCGGAGCAAGCCGCCGCGCAAGGGCCGCGACGTCGTCGCGCCGAAGAACCGGCGGGCCATGTTCCAGACGGCGCTGCTCGGCGCGGCCCGGCAGGTGAAGCCGGTCGGGCCGTTCCCGAAGACGCACCCGGAGGCGCTCGTCCCGCATGTCGACCAGACCTGGTGGCTGCTGACGAAGTTCAACAGCGCGCTCGTGTCGTCCGCCGACGGGACGAAGGTCTCCTGGTACCAGCGCGACCCGCAGCGGTTCTGGTCGCTGATCCGGCGCGCGTCGGCGCTGCACGCCCGGCTCGGCAAGGACTGGGCGCCGCTCAGCCGCCGGTACCGGGACGCCCTGCCCGGCCTCACCTCGCCGGAGGAATGGCGCGAGACCTTCGACCGTGCGCGGCGCCGGTGACGACCGCTCCGCGAGCCCCGGCCGGGCCGGACGATCCCGAGCTGGTCGAGCCGGGCCGGGGCGGCGGGCTCGCCGACGTCCTGCGCCGCCGCTACCTGCTGCGGCTGATCGTGCGGCGCGAGCTGCGCGCCCGCTACCAGGGGTCGCTGCTCGGCCTCGGCTGGTCCTACGTCCGCCCGGCCGCGCACTTCGCGGTGTTCTACTTCGTGGCGGGCGTGTTCCTCGGGATGAGCAAGAACGTCCAGCACTTCCCGATCTTCATGTTCTCCGGGCTCGTGCTGGTCTCGTTCTTCAACGAGACGCTGATCAACACCACGCACTCGGTGCTCGGGAACGCGCCGCTGATCCGGAAGGTGTACCTGCCGCGCGAGCTGTTCCCGGTCGCCTCGCTGCTGGTGTCGTGCGTGCACCTGCTGCCGGGGGTGGCGATCGCGCTGGGCGTCGCGATCGCCTGGGGCTGGACGCCGTCCGCGCTCGCGATCGGGTCGGCGCTGCTCGGGTTCGCGCTCGTCGCCGTGCTCGGCATCGGGCTCGGGCTGATCTGCTCCGCGCTGCACGTCTTCTACCGCGACACCGACAAGGTCGTGGACATCGCGACCCTGTTCGTCACCTGGTCCGTGCCGATGATCTACCCGTGGACGATGGTCCGCGACACCGCGCCCGGCTGGGGGCTCGACCTCTACCTGTCGAACCCGATGGCGGTCGGGGTGCTGCTGTTCGAGCGCGCGTTCTGGTGGCCGACGACCGACCGGACGTTCGTGTTCCCCGCCGGGCTCACCCGGGACGCCCTCGTCCTGCTGGTGCTGGGCGTCCTGCTGCTCGGGGCGGGGCAGTTCGTGTTCGCCCGGTTGCAGCGCCGCTTCGCGGAGGAGCTGTGATGCCCCGCGCCCTGGTCATCGACGGCGTGTCCAAGCGGTTCACGCTGCGGCACGCGCGCTCGATCAAGAACATGACCGTCCGAGCGCTGCGCCGCGAGAAGCTGCGCGACCGGTTCACCGCGCTGGACGGCGTCACGCTGACGGTCGGCGTCGGCGAGGCCGTCGCGCTGGTCGGCGTGAACGGGTCCGGCAAGAGCACCCTCTTGAAGATCATCTCGGGGGTGATGCCGCCGGACGAGGGCTCGGTCCGCGTCCGCGGCCGCGTCGCCGGGCTGATCGAGGTCGGCGCGGGCCTGCACCCCGACCTCACCGGACGCGAGAACGTCTTCCTCAACGGCGCCATCCTCGGCATGGACCGCGACGAGACGCTGAGCAAGTTCGACTCGATCGTGGCGTTCGCCGACATCGGGCAGTTCCTCGACCAGCCGGTGCGGTTCTACTCGTCCGGCATGTTCATGCGGCTGGCGTTCTCCATCGCCGTCCACACCGACCCGGACGTGTTCCTCATCGACGAGGTGCTCGCGGTCGGCGACCCGCTCTTCCGCCGCAAATGCATCGACCGGCTCCACGAGTACCGCGACAGCGGCCGCACGATGGTGATCGTCGCGCACGACGCCACGCTGCTGCGCCAGCTCTGCACCCGCGGCGTGTTCCTGGAGGACGGCCGCGTGATCTGGGACGGCGACATCGACACCGCCGCCGACATGCTCCTCCAGAAGCGGGAGGAGCGCCGCCGCGCGAGCCTGCGGCGGGCGGAGGCGTCCGAGGCGGGCCGATGACCCCGATGTCCCCGATGTCCCCGGTGAATCCGCCGCCTGCGCGTCTTCGGGAGATCGACCTGCTGCGGTTCGTGGCGGCGATGCTCGTGATGATCCACCACTACGTGGGACGGCTCGGCGGCTGGGGCGTCCAGAACCACCACAACATGCCGGGCATCGCGCAGATCGCGCACTTCGGGAACCTCGGCGTCGACCTGTTCTTCCTCATCAGCGGGTTCGTGATCCTGATGAGCGCGTGGGGACGCGGCGTCGGCGACTTCGCGGTGTCCCGGGTCGCCCGCATCTTCCCCGGCTACTGGTTCGGCGTCACGCTCGCCGCCGTCGCGTTCCTCGCCATCGGACAGACGCCGTGGGCGGGCCACAACCCGATCGCCGTGTACCTGCCGAACATGACGATGTTCCAGATGGGCATCGGGGTGAACCACATGGAGGTCGTCTACTGGACGCTCTGGGTCGAACTCCATTTCTACGTCCTGATCTCCCTGCTCGTGTGGCGCGGCCTCACCTATGAGCGGTGCCTTGCGTTCATGGTCCTTTGGATCGTTCTCGGCACCTTCTCGATGGAGGCGAACTTCCTGCCGCTGGCCGCGATCCTGATGCCGCCGTGGGCTCCGTACTTCGTGGCGGGGATGGCGTTCTATCTGATTCACCGCTTCGGGCCGAACCTGCTCCTGTGGCTGATCGTGTTCGGGTGCTGGGGGCTCGCCGTCCCTTACCGGATCGCGTCCGTCAACCCGGAACTGGAGTGGCCGAAGGTGTGGGACGCGGTCATCACCGGCGGCGTCACGTTCGCGTTCCTCGTCATGGCGATGGTGTCCGTCGGCATGTTCGATATCGTGCGGTGGCGCGGCTTCACCGTCCTCGGCGCGCTGACGTACCCGCTGTACCTCGTGCACGAGACGGTCGGCCGCGTCCTGGACGATCTGCTCGGCGCCCACCTCGGCCGGTGGACGCTCCTCGGAGTGTCCTGCGCCGCCGCCCTCGCGTCGGCATACCTGGTCCAGCGGTTCGTGGAGGCGCCCGCCCAGCGCTGGGCGCGCAGGAGGCTGAAGGCCGCCCTCGCCCGGCTGCGCCGGGAGGGGCTCCCGGCCGTCCGCCGCCAGACCCCGTCCCGCAGTCCCGCGGAGGCATCCCGATGACCCGTCCCCCCGCCCTCGCCGCCCCCGCCTCGCCGACCCGGCTGCGCGAGCTGGACCTGCTGCGCTTCGTCGCGGTCGGCTTCGTCGTCCTGCACCATTTCGCGGGCGTGCGCAGCACCGTCTGGGCCGGACGGGACGCGCAGAAGATCTATCCCGAGCTGGCCGACGTCGCCCACTTCGGGTACCTCGGCGTGCAGCTCGTGTTCATGGTCAGCGGTTTCGTCATCCTGATGTCCGCCTGGGGACGGGGCGCGGGCGACTTCGCCGTCGCGCGCGTCGTCCGGCTGTACCCGGCGTACTGGGTCAGCGTCCTGCTCAGCCTGACGCTGTACCTGGTCTGCGGGTCGGCGGTGCCGTACGGGAACGGCGCCGACCCGGTCCGGCGCGTCCTGCCGAACCTCACCATGCTCCAGGACGGCATGCACATCGCCCCGCTCGAAGTCGTCTACTGGGCGCTGTGGGTGGAGCTGCACTTCTACGTGCTCATCGCGATCTTCGCCCGCGTCGGCATCACGTACGCGCGCTGCGTGACGTTCATGGTCTCCTGGCTGATCATCGGCGCGTTCGCCAAGGAGGGCGGCAGCGCGATGCTGCAGACCGTCGTCCTGCCGGAGACCGCGCCCTTCTTCATCGCCGGAATGGCGTTCTTCCTGCTGCACCGGTTCGGGTCGAACATCGCGCTCTGGCTGGTCCTCGCCGCGTCGTGGGCGCTGTCGGTGCATTACCTCGTCGAGGGCGTCAGCCCGCTGAACGCGTGGAAGGGCGTCCACGAGATCGTCATTCCCGTCGTGGTGACGGTGTTCTACGTGGTCATGGCGCTCGCGGCGTTCGGACGCCTGTCGTGGTTGCGGTGGCGCCTCTTCACCGTCCTCGGCGGGCTCGCGTACCCGCTCTACCTGCTGCACGAGACGGTGGCGCGGGCGATCGTGAAGGTGTTCTTCCCGCACCCGTTCCTCGACCGGTGGACGATCCTGCCCGTCATCGTCGCGGCGGCGGTGGCGTCGGCGGCGGCCGTGCACTGGCTGGTGGAGCGTCCGGCGCAGGCGCTGATGCGGCCGCGGCTCGCGGCGGCGATGGCGCAGATCCGCGCCGGCGGCGCGCGCCCCGCCGGGCCGCCGCCGGACGGCGGCCCGCCGGAGAGCGGGGAGGCCGCGCGGCAGGACGCTCCGGCGGTCCCGCCCGCCTCGGTGCCCTAACCTGATCAAATCGATCCCGATCCCGGCGCGGCCAGCCGCCCGGTCAGTCCCCCCGCCGGTCCGAAGGGTGTGTGATGCTCGCCGCGAAGCCGCGACGATGGGTCGTGCCGGTGGCGGCGCTGCTGGTCGCGGCCCTGCCATTGGCCGGATGCCTGCGCTCCCAGGAATCCGGCGACCGCAAGGACGGAAAGGTGGAGGCGACGCGCGCACCCGAAAAGGGGCGGCCCAACATCGTCTACATCCTGACCGACGACCTTTCGTGGGACCTGGTCGACTACATGCCGAACGTCAAGCGGTTGCAGCAGCGCGGCCTGACGTTCTCGAACTACTTCGTCGCGGACACGCTGTGCTGCCCGTCCCGGGCGACGATCCTGACCGGGAAATACCCGCACAACACCGGGGTCCGCAGCAATGACCCGCCCACGGGCGGTTTCCCGGTGTTCCGCGACCGCGGCAACGAGCAGGACACGTTCGCCGTGGCGTTGCAGAAGGCGGGCTACCGCACCGCGCTCATGGGCAAGTACCTGAACGGGTACGAGACGACGAAGCAGCAGGGATCGTCCCGGACCTACGTTCCGCCCGGCTGGACGGAATGGCAGGTCACCGGTCTCGGATACGCGAACTACAACTACTGGTTGAACGGAAACGGGACGCTCACCCACTACGGACGCTCCCCGCAGCATTACCTGAACACCGTGCTGAGCGGCAAAGGCGTCGACTTCATCAACCGGGCGGCGGACGTCCGGCAGCCGTTCCTGCTGGAGATGTCGACGTTCTCGCCGCACGCTCCCGCGACGCCCGCGCCCGCGGACGCCCGCAGGTTCGCCAACGTCAGGGCGCCCCGCACGCCCGGGTTCAACGAGCCCGACATCGGCGACAAGCCCGGCTGGCTGCGGAAATACCCGAGGCTGCGCGTCCGGCAACTCCACGGCGTCGACCAGGCGTTCAGGCAGCGGGTGCGGGCCGTCCAGTCGGTGGACCGGATGATCGGCGCGCTGGAGGCGGCGGTGAAGGCCAAGGGCCTCGCCGACGACACCTATTTCGTCTTCAATTCCGACAACGGCTACCACCTCGGGCAGCACCGGCTCGTCGAGGGGAAGCTGACCGCCTACGACACCGATATCCGGGTGCCGCTGATCGTGGCGGGGCCCGGCGTCCCGGCCGGGAAGACCGAGCAGCGGTTCGCGCAGAACACCGACATCTGCCCGACCATCGAGGAAATGGCGGGGCTGCGGCCCGCCGACTCGGCGGACGGCCGTTCCCTCGTCCCGCTGCTGCGCGGACAACCCGTCTCCGGCTGGCGGACGAGCGCGTTCATCGAGCATCTCGGCCCCAATTACCGGCACGACGACCCGGACCTGCCGAAACGGTACGGCGGGAACCCGCCGACGTATTACGCGGTCCGCACGGCCAACGAGCTGTACGTCGAGTACGACAACGGCGACCGCGAGTATTACGACCTCGCCCGCGATCCGTGGGAGCTGGGCAATCTGTGGACGCAGGCGCCCGAACCGCGCAAGGCCGAACTCAAATCGCTGGTCGCCTCGTACCGCCATTGCGTGGGCGCCGAATGCCGCGACCTGTGAGCTCTTCTTACGGCCCAGGCTTAGGGCGGAGGGAAGCGCTCGCGTAGGCGCGGCAGACGCCGTCCTTGTCGCGCTTGGTGGCGACCTCCAGCAGGCCCTTTCCGTCGTTCGTCGGGAGCAGCGCCGAACTGTAGTTGGCGCAGACGACGTCGGACTGCTCGGGCTCGGCCGGGAACGACACCCGGACGGGCGCCGGTTCCGTGCGCCAGCCGCCTTGCCCGTTCGCGGCGGCGGCGAAGACGGTGGCGCCGCTCGCGTCCCGTGACAGCCGCCCGTCCGCGTCCCGGACGATGCCGCCGACGAGCAGGACCGTCCCGCCCGGACCGCCGCCGGGGACCCAGGCGACCGTGGGCGCGTGGAAGAGGGCGCGGCCATCGCCGGTGCGCACGGCGGCGCCGGGCGCGGCCGGGTCGCCCCAGGACCAGCCGTCCGGCGAACGCCGGTAGTGGACCCCGCACTTCGCGGAAGGCCCGCATATCTCGTAGGCCATGAAATAGGAGCCGTCGGGAAGACGCCGGACGACGGGCATGCCCGGCCGGTCGCCGCGTCCGCGCAGGGCGACGACCGGCGTCCTCGAACCCCACGTCGCGCCGCCGTCCAGCGACAGCGCCTCCATGACGACCTGGTCGTGTCCGGGGCGGGTCTCGTCGGAGTAGTAGCAGACCAGCCGTCCCTGCGCGTCGAGGGACAGCTCCGGCTCCCAGAGCCCCCGGTCCCAGGGCGTCCCGGCGTCGGCGGTCGCGCAGCTCGACAGGTAGGACCAGGTGCGCCCGCCGTCCCCGCTGCGCCACACGCGCAGCTCGGGCAGGCGTTCGGGAGCGTCGTTCTTCATCCCGACCGTGCCCGCCCACAGGAGCGTCCCGGCGGGCTGCGCGCCGACCGCGCGCGGCAGTTCGAGCAGGCTGCCGCAGCAGGCGCCGCGTCCGCCGGCGGCGGCCGGGTCGCGGATCTCCGACAGCGTCCGGAACGTGCGGCCGCCGTCCGCGCTCTCGTAGAACCGCGCCGTGTCGGTGAGGCCGTCTCCGGCGGCCGTCGCGACGCCGAGCACGATCCGCCCGTCGCGCAGCCGGACGAGCCGCGGGTACATCGCCTGCCGGTCGTCCACGAGGTGCTCCGGGAACGGGACGAAGGCCGCGGGGCGGCGCGCGGGCTCGTGCGGCCGGGTGCCCGCCTCGGTCGCCGTGCACCCGGCGAGCGCGACGACCGCCGCCAGCGCCGCCGCTGGCGCCCTCACGGGGTCGCCCTCACGGGGTCAGGCCCTGGCTCATCCAGCGCAGCACCTGCGGCAGGACGCGCCGCCACGTCCCGAAGTTGTGGCCGCCGCTGTCCAGGACGAGGGACGACGCCCGCATCGGCGGCCTGACCAGCGACAGGAACCGCTGCGTCCCGTTCTTGTTCCCCTCCCCGACCCGGCTGGTCGTGAGGAGCACGGAGATCGGCGGCTGCGGACGGTGCCGGAGCCGCCAGAACAGGTCGTTCTCGTTCCGGACGGCCTGGCTCCCGCCGTACAGGTCGCCGGTCGTGAGGTCCTTGATCGCGCCGTAGTAGCCGGACAGGGACGCCGCCCTGGAGAACACGTCCGAATGGCGCATGGCGAGCTTGAGCGAGCAGTAGCCGCCCGTCGACAGCCCGAGCGCGCCCCACCCCCTCGCCTCGCCGGACACCCGGTAGGCGGAGCGGACGGCGTCCGGCACGTCCTGCGTGAAGAACGTCGCGGACTGCGGGCCGCCGGGGACGTCGAGGCACTCGGTGTCGCGTCCCGGCGCCGTCGACGGGCGGAGCATGACGTACACCGTCGGCCGCGCCCGCCCGGCCCGGCCCTCGTCGCGCGCCGTCTGCGGCAACCTGACCTGCGTGACGAGGTTGCTCAGCACTCCCGGATAGCCGCTGAACGCCAGCGCGACGGGGAACCGGCGGTCCTTCGCGGCGCGGTCGAAGTACTGCGGCGGCAGGTAGACGTAGGCGTGCGCGTCCAGCCCCGACCGGACGCCGTGGATGTCGACGGTGTCGAGCCGCCCGTCGCGCTCCGGGCTGCCGCCGACCGACACCTCGGGCGCGCGGTGGACCAGCGCGGTCCCGGTTTCACCCCGACCTTGCTCGGGGACGATTCGGCCCGCCCCTATTCCGGCCGCGCCGACCAGTTCGCCCCACGTCGCGTAGAAACCGAAATGGCGGTTCACCAGTGTCAACGCCATCAGGATGACCAACGCCTGGCAGAGCACGAGGACGCCGAGCCGGGCGGCCAGACGCCGGACGCCGGGGCCCGCGAACCGTCCCCAGCCCCACGCCACGGCCGCGAGCGCGGCGGCCACGGCGACGATCAGCAGGCCCGCCAGCGGCCAGCCGGTCAGCGACACACGGGCTCCTCACACGTCGGTCGTCGTCCGCCCGACACGGGACATTACCGCCCGGAGCGCCGCCGTGGCCGGATGCGGCCAGGAGTATGGCATGGCGTGTCCGATCTTTCCCGCAGGTTGGCTTGGTGACCGAATTAGCGCGGGGAGTCGGGCATCGGTAGTCCTGTTCCATTGAAGAAGACGCGAGGACGCGGGAAGCTCTTTACTCTGTGCGGTGTAGAAGTACGTAGAAAACCAACCAACCCGGCCACCCCCAGGCGTTCCCATCATTCCCGCGACTCCCAGGGGTCTCTCGACGTGACGGACATGGCGAGCGGGTCCGCGATGGCGCGGCTCACACAGCCCGACCGCGTCTACGTGGGCTGGCGCTACGCGCAGGTGCACCCCGATCCGGGGCCGCCCCCGGGGCGCCCCGAGCGGCCCGAACGGGTCCCGGCGGCGGCGCCCGCGCGGCGGCCGGGCGAGCACATGGCGGCGCGCCCGCTGCGCACGGCGTTCGGCGGCGGAGTCGCCGGCGTCGTGCTGTTCCTGCTGTGCGCGGTCGCGGGCGTCCTGCCGTGGGCGTTCGCGGCGGTGGCGCTGCTCGCCTGCGCGGTGGTCCTCGCCATCACGGGCGGCGCCCTGTGGCGCGACGAGCGCGGCGTCCGGGAGCGGATCGCGTCCGAGCGGGACGCCGAGGAGCGCGAGCGCGCCGCGCGCGAACGCGAGTCGGATGCGGCCGAGCAGGCGTACGCGAAGGCCAGGGCCGACTGGGAGCGCCGCCGGACGGCCTACGAGGGGCAGCGCGAGTGGTACCCGGTCGCCGTCCCGCCCGGCGTCGACCGGGTGGACGTCGTCGGCGGCACCCTCGCGGGCTGGTCCGCCGCCGTCACGACGATGGGCGCGGCGCGGCTCGCGGTGGGCGCGCGGCTCACCGTCATCGACCTGTCGGAGGGCGCGGTCGCGCACGACCTGCTGCGCCTGGCCGCCGACCGCGGCGACGACCCGCTCGTCTGGGTGCTGCCCGCCGACCTGCCGCGCCTCGACGTCACCCGCGGCCTGAACCGCGAGGCGCTCGCCGACGTGCTGTCCCTGGTCGTCAGCGCGGGCGAGGAGGACGGCGGCACCCGCGACCTGTCCTTCGACAACTCGATACTGGAACGTCTCATCGAGGTGCTCGGCGCGGACGCGACGATCCCGCGCATCACGGCGGCGCTGCGCGTCCTCGCCCAGGTCGGCGACCCGCGCGACGACCTGCGCAAGGGCCTGCTCACCGACGACCAGCTGGAACGGATCGCGACGCTGTTCGGCCGCGACGCCACCGACCGGATCGTCGTCCGCCGCGCGTGGGCCCTGGAAGCACAGCTCCGCAAGCTGGAGAAGCTCGCCACCGAACAGGTGCGGCTGCCACCGTCCCGGCTGCACGTCGTGTCGATGGACCGGCGCGCGGGCGTCCTCACCAACCGCATCCTCGGCACGTACGTGACGACG
Organism: Actinomadura syzygii; assembly: GCF_008085905.1. Lineage (GTDB taxonomy): Bacteria > Actinomycetota > Actinomycetes > Streptosporangiales > Streptosporangiaceae > Spirillospora > Spirillospora syzygii. The sequence goes on from NZ_VSFF01000019.1 coordinate 35,363, forward strand.
GCGCTGACGCACCGGATCCGCGAATCCCCGCCCGGCGGACGCTGGGACCACACGCTCTTCCTCTGCGGCGCCGAGAAGCTGCGCGGCGACGTCCTGGACCGGCTCATCGACGCGTGCGAGGCCACCGGTACCGGGCTCGTGCTGATGTACCGCTCCATTCCCGGCCACGTCCGCGAGCGGCTAGGCCGCCGCGGCCACGCCGCCGTCGGCTTCATGCGCCTCGGCAACCCCGAGGACGCCCGCGTCGCCGCCGAGCACATCGGCGCCGGGCAGCCGCTGCTCGTCGCGGAGATCACCGACGCGGCGGGCGAGACGCTGTTCGACATCGCCGGCGAGAGCTACGCCAGCACGGTCGCCTACGCGCGCCCGCGCGGCGACGGCCTCACCGACCCGGTCTGGTCGCCGCTCCCCGCCCCCGCCGCCGACGACTCCGCCCTGGTCGAGGGCATCAGCTCGGCCACCGCCTGGGGCCGCACCGTCGCCGCCCGCGCCCCGGCCCCCGACCGCAAACAACGGTTCCGCGAACTGCTGGTCGAGCCGCCGCAACTCCAGGAACTCCCACCGACCGCAATGGTCTTCACCCACTCCGGCGCAACAGGCCGCCGCACCCTCCTCGTGGACGCCAACCCCGGCATCATCACCCTGCCGACCGCGCACTCCATGGAGTTCGAGGAATACCTCCGCCAGGAGCAGACACGTGAGGCGGCGCAGGACACGCCCTCCGACCCTCCACCGCCACCAGCCGACCCGAAGCAGCCGGACGCCCCGTCCCCGCGCCTGCAACATCCCCGCCACGCCCTCCCCAGAGGCGCGAATCCCCGCCCACCCCGAATAGTCCCGCCCCTCAAACCAACCGGCCGCCACAAGGCCGACCCGCCGTCCACTTCCTGATCGTGCGTTGTCGGGGGAGCGGGCGACGCGTAAGGATGCTGGGGTGACGTCGTCTGGATCGTTGCCGCCGGGACAGCCGCCCTACGGGAGGGGGCCCGGGGTGCCGCCGGGGTCGCCGCCGGTGGGGATGCGGGGGATGACGCGGGGGACGGTTCCGGCCGCCGCCGTGCCGCCTCCGGACGAGTTCGCGCTGCCGGGGCCCTGGTATCGGATCCAGGCCATCCCGGCGCCGCAGCGGGAGGCGTCGGCGGAGTGGGACTTCGTCAGCGTGCTGCCCGCGGCGTTGTCCGCGGCGCGGTTGCGCAGGCCGTTCGTCGTGGGGTGGTTGTCGGCGGGCGGCGGGTCGCCGCTTGAGCTGATCACCAACGCGGGGCCGGTGGGTGGAGCTGGAGACGGGCTGCTGTTCCCCAGCGGAGCGCGGGGCGTGCCGGTCGGGGACGAGTGGCTGCGGCGGGCCGAGCGGATGGCGTGGACGCGGTGTCCCGGACGCCTCGCCCCGCAGGTCGGCCGGGCCGAGGCGGGACCCGGGCTGTTCGAGGCGACGCTCGTCACATTGATGGAGCGGCCGTTCGGCTGGTTCGTGGTCGCCGACCCGTGCGACGAGCGGCTCATCGACACGGAGATGCGCGAGCTGCACCACGAGTTGCGGATGTTGCGCCGCGGCGAGGACGAGCAGGCCCGGCTCGCGGTGGCGCGGGCCGACCAGCGGCTCGCCGAGCTGGACGCCTTCCGGGAGGCGGGGCTGTGGCAGGTCCGGGTCGTCGCCGGGGCCGCCACGCAGGCGGAGCTCGGGCAGATCGCGCCGGTGCTCGTCGGGTCGATGGAGCTCGGCCACCACCCGTACCGGCTGCGGTCGGGGCACGGCAGCGGGTCGTTCAGCGGGATGCTGCGGCCCGGCGCGGAGCCCGCCCCGGTGCGCGCGGTCGCGGAGCCGGAGCAGCGGTTCCCGTTCGTCGCGACGGCCGGGGCGCTCGCCGCGCTGGCCGGGCTGCCGCGCCGCGAGGTGCCGGGGCTGCGCGTCCTGGAGGCCGGGTACTTCGACGTCACCTCCGAGACCGTCGCGTCCGAGAGCCCGGCGGAGGCGTCCGCGCAGATCGAGCTCGGCGCCATCCTCGACGGGCAGGACCGGCAGGTCGGACGGTTCACCGTGCCGCGCTCGACGATCAACCGGCACGTGTTCGTCACCGGGGCGACGGGCGCGGGCAAGTCGCAGACCGTCCGGCACCTGCTGGAGCAGCTCACCCGCGCGGGCATCCCGTGGCTGGCGATCGAGCCCGCGAAGTCGGAGTACGCGGCGATGGCCGGGCGCATCCGCGACCTCGGCGGGCCGGTGACGGTCGTGAACCCGTCCGACCCGGAGTCGGTGCCGCTGTCGGTGAACCCGCTCGCGCCGGAGCCCGGCTATCCGGTGCAGGCCCACATCGACATGGTTCGTGCGCTGTTCCAGGCCGCGTTCGACGCCGAGGAGCCGTTCCCGCAGATCATGGCGCAGGCGCTCCAGCGGGTGTACGAGAACAACGGGTGGGACGTCGTGACCGGCGCGGGCGTGCCCGGCTCGCTGATCGAGCCCGCCGTCCCGACGCTGGAGCAGTTGCAGAACGCCGCGCTCCAGGTCATCTCGGATGTCGGATACGGGCGCGAGCTGATGGCCGACGTGCAGGGCTTCGTGGACGTCCGGCTGAGGTCGCTGCGCATCGGCTCCGCCGGACGGTTCTTCGAGGGCGGCCACCCGGCCGACATCGGCGGCATGCTGCGCGACAACATCGTCCTCGCCATCGAGGACGTCGCCAACGACGAGGACAAGGCGTTCCTCATGGGGACGCTCATCATCCGCATCGTCGAGCACCTCCGCATGCGCGAACGCCGCCGCGACCGGAGCGACGAACCCGCGCTGCGGCACGTCATCGTCATCGAGGAGGCGCACCGGCTGCTCCGCAACCGCGGCCCCGAGCGCGGCAGCTCGCACGCCGTCGAGCTGTTCGCGGGGATGCTCGCCGAGATCCGCGCGTACGGCGAGGGCATCATCGTCGCCGAGCAGATCCCGACCAAGCTCGTCCCGGACGTGATCAAGAACACGGCGCTGAAGGTCGTGCACCGGCTGCCCGCGTTCGACGACCGGCACCAGGTCGGCGCGGCGATGAACCTGGACGCCGACCAGTCCCGCGCCGTGGTGTCGCTGCGGCCCGGCGTCGCGGCCGTGTTCGCGGACGGCATGGACCGCCCGCTGCGCGTCCGCGTCCCGCTCGGCGAGGGCCGCGAGGCGGAGCTGCCCGGACCGCCGCCGCCCGTGGACGGCCGCCGGTCCGCCGCGTGCGGCTGCGAGTGCCGGTCCGGACGGGCCTGCACCCTGTACGAGCTGCGCGAGGCCGACCTCGTCGCCGGGAACCCCGACTGGGCGTGGCTGCGGGTGTGGGCGGACACGCTGGTCCTGGCGCACGTCGTGAACCGGCCGCTGCCCGCCGTCCCGCCGGAGCTCGGCCGCGCCTGGTCGCGGCTCGCGCCCCGGCTGCGCGAGTGCGCGCTCGCGACCGTGCTGGAACGTGCCGTGACCAGGCGGTCGCGGTCGCTGCGCAGCGCGTACCCGCCCGCCGAGCTGACCGCCGCCGTCGCCGAGGTCGCCGGACGCCTCCTCGGCGGCGCGGCGGCCGGCGCCGCGCCCGGCCCGGCCTGGGTCATCCCGCAGGTCCGCTGGCTGCACGAGCTGGACCGGATCTTCCCCTACGGCGGCGACACCCCGGACAAGCACGCCGCCGCCCCGCCGCTCGACTACCAGCTCCCCGGGCTGAAGCAGCCGCCCGCGCCGAAGCTCGGCCACCGGCTCCGCGCGCTGCGCCGCCACCCGCTGTCGATGGAGCTGGAGCGCAACCGTCCGCTGGCGCTCACCGCCCTCTACGGCGACGACGGCCAGGACGGCTTCTACCGCGACCTCTCCGTCGTCGCGATCGGCGTCGAGGAGGAGAACCAGATCGACGACGTCGCCGAGACGATGCGCGTCACCGACTGGCTGGAACCCGTGCTGAGCTGGGTCGAGCGCTTCGTCGCGCCGTTCGAGGACCCGTCCGCCGGGCCGCCCGTCCTCGGCCAGCCCGGCGGCGAGTGACGCGCGCTAGATGTCGTCGGCGCTGCGGGAGGGCAGCCCGGCCTTCTCCGCGACCGGCGTCCAGTAGCCGATGAACTCGTTCTTGGCGTCGCTCGCCCGCTGGTTGACGTCCGCGACCTCGGAGTCGGACGGGCAGCCGGGCGCGACGTCCAGGTAGCGCTGGTTCGACTCCGACGACGCCTCAAGGGCGCGGACCAGCGCGTCCTTCATCTGGTCGCCGTTGTCGAGCGCGCTCACGTCCAGCGCGCGGGCCTTCTCCAGTTGCGCCTTGCGCGCGTCGAGGACGCGCTGGATGCCGCTCGTCCCGCATCCGGCGACCACGACGGAACCGAGGTCGGAACGGGTCGAGCCCATCTCCTCAAGCAGGCCGTCGACCGCCTTGGCCTGCGCGTCGAGGTCGCCGCCGCTCGCCGACTCCTCCGTCTCGGGGACGGCGCCCCGGCTCTGCGGCGTCGACGCCGCCCCGCCCTGCGTCGGCCCGGCGGACGGCCCCGACCCGCTCGGCCAGAGCACGATGCCGAGCGCCACCCCGAGCAGCAGGACGACCCCCGCCGCCGCGAGGAAGTACGGGGCCCGGCTCTTCTTCGGCGGCGCGGGCGGCTGCCAGATCGCGGGCTCCGACCACGGCTCGGCGGACAGCCGCGTGATCGTCTCGTCCGACGGCGGCATCGGCGTCGTGTAGTCGGACGGCGGCTGCCCCGGCGGCGGTTGCCCCGGCGGGGGAGGGGTCTCCCACGGGACGGGGATCTGCGGCTGAGGCGATTGGGAAGGCGGCGCTCCCCACGGAGGCGCCGGAGGTTCGTCGCGGGTCGTCGACTCGACGCCCGGCGGACCGTTCAGCGGCGCGTCGCAGCGCGTGCACCTGGGCAACGCCGCCGGCGTCTCGCCTCCGCAGACCGGACACCGCATGAGGCCCCCTACCCCGTGAGACACGACGGTGACAAGATACTGCGCCGCCGTCGGACGGGAACCCGTCCGCCCAAGGTCGAAACCGGGTCGTGACCGGCCGTCACACCCGCTGCCAGTTCCGCAGCGGCTGGCCGGTCCTCTTCGCCACCGGGTTCCACAGGACGACGAACTTCTTCTTCGCCGCCGTCGCCCGCTGCTCGATGGGCGCGCGTCCCGGGACCTGCGCCGCGCCCGGCTTCGGCCGGCCGTGGCAGCGCGGCTGGTTCTGCTGCGCCCACTGGAGCAGGACCTGGTCGACCTGGAGGGACGCCGTCAGCGCCTCGGTCAGCGACGCGCGGAGCCGCTCGCCGTTCGCGAGCTTGTCGACCTGGAGGTTCCGCGTCCGGACGAGCTGGTTCTGGCGCCGCTGCGCGACGACCTGGAAACCCTGGATCGCCTGCGGCAGCGTCTTGCACTTCCCGGCCCGGCCGAGCGCCCCGGCGAGGATCCGGCGGGTGTCGACGCTCGCGTCCAGGATCGCGTTCAGCGCGGCGGCCTGCTCCTTCGTCGCGGGCGCGATCGGGTTCTTCTGCGCGACCTGCGTGTTGGACGGCGACGGATGCGCGCCGGTCTTGCCGGACGAGTCGTCCCCGGACGGCCACGCGACGTACAGGACCGCCCCGGCCGCGACCGTCACCAGCGCGGCGACGGCGGCGATCAGCGGCTTGCTCGGCCCGCCGCCGCCCGGACGCCCGCCGCCCTGCCCCGGCGGGTACCCGCCGAACGCGGGGTCGCCCGGCCCCATCTGCATGCCTGGGCCCGGCTGCATGCCGGGACCCATCGGACCGCCCATGGGACCTGGACCCATGGGGCCCGGCCCCATCGGCCCCTGCCCCATCGGCGGGGCGCCCATGGGCGTGCCGGGGTCCATCCGGGTCTGATCGAAGTCGTCGCCGCCGAAGCCGCCCGGCCCGCCGCCGAAGCCTTGGCCATTGCCGAAGCCGTTGCCGTAGCCGGGGGCGTTGCCGAAGTTCTGGGTGTTGCCGTAGCCGGGGCCCGGGGCGATCTGGGTCGCGTCGGCGTCCCGCACGGCGGGCAGTTGCGCGGGCGGCCGCGGCGGCACGGGGGACTGGTACACCTGCGTCGCGTCGGCCTCCGCCTCGGGCTTGCGCGGCCGCGCGAACCACGAGTCGGGGACGATCGACTCCGACCGCTCCGGCGCGGGCTCCAGCCCGAACGCGCCCGGCGCGGCGGCGGAGGCCGCGGGCGGCGCGGGAGGCGGCGGCGCAGCGAAGCCGCCGGACGGGTCGTCGTCCTCCGGGACGAACGTCCAGGCGGCGGTGTCCTCGGGGTCGAAGGACGGCAGCGGCGAAGCGGGCGGCGTGGACGACCCGGGCGACACCGGCGGCGCAGACGACACCGGCGGCGTGGACGACACGGGCGAAACAGGCGGCACGGGAGGCGTGGACGGCTCGACCGTCAACCGCAGCGGCGGCTGACCGCCCGTCCCCGGCGGCTCGGGCGCCGTCCGCTGCGTGGCAGACCGCGTGCTCTCCGAGTGCCCGTTGTGTCCCGGCAGGTCGAGGTCGGGCGTGACGGGCGGCTGCGCGCTGCCCGCCCAGGACGGCGTTGGCGGCGGCACCATCACCGTCCGGTCGCCGAGCGCGTCGGCGGTCCCCATCGCCGGCGGCGCCGGCAGGGGCGCCGACAGGGGAAGGACGGGCCCGGCCGAGTACACGTCGATCGGGGCCGCACAGTGTGAACACTTGCCGAGCGTCCCGGGCGTGTCGTTCCCGCACGTCGGACACTGCATCGCTGAGACCTCGCCTTATCGCCGCTCTGTCCACGCCTTGCGATCCGGCCCGCCGCCGCGGGCGGCCGTCGCGTCCCCCGCGACCAGCAGGGCCCCCGACAAAAGTAGTCGGTGCCGCCGTTCTCGGACGTGTGGATGGGAATCTGGCACACCGCAGTCGGAGGTCGCACCGAATCACGACATCTCGGTACGGGTCAAGACCGGCCGCGCTGGTTTACCTGACGTCCCGTGATGCTGCTCACATCTTGCCCCCCGTCCGTCCCGGCCGTCCCGCAACCCGCCGCGGAGCGCCGGGGACGAGCCCGGACCGGGGCCGTCAGCGGCTAGGCTCGGAGCGGTTTACCGGCGCATACCAGACGCATCCAGAGAAGACGGAGTCCATGAGCGATCTTCCGCTGCGTTCGCAGCTGGCCGTCGCGCTCGGTCGTACGGCCGCCAAGATGTCCCGCATGGCGGGCCGCGGGGACGGCTCGGTGATCGGCGGAAAGGTCGGCCTCCGCCTCGACCCCGAGCTGCTGACCAGGCTCGCGAAGGACCGCAAGCTCGTCCTCGTCAGCGCCACCAACGGCAAGACGACGACGACCCGGCTGATCACCTCGGCGATGACGCCGCTCGGGGAGGTCGCCACCAACGCGTTCGGCGCGAACATGCCGACCGGCCACGTGTCCGCGCTCGCGTCCGCGCCGACGGCCCGGTACGGGGTTCTGGAGTGCGACGAGAAGTACGTCCCGATGGTCCTGCGGGAGACCGGGGCGAACGTCGTCGCGCTGATGAACCTGAGCCGCGACCAGATGGACCGTGCCGCCGAGATCTGGCTGCTCGCCGGCAAGTGGCGGCGCGCGCTCGAGGCGTCGCCGCAGAGCCACGTCATCGCGAACTGCGACGACCCGCTCGTCACGTGGGGCGCGGCCACGGCGAAGAGCGTCACGTGGGTCGCGGCGGGCCAGCACTGGCGCGAGGACTCCTGGTGCTGCCCCGAGTGCGGCGGTCCCCTCGACCGGCAGGACACCGACGAGGACAGCGACTGGCGCTGCCGCCAGTGCCACTTCTCCCGGCCCCGTCCCGACTGGGCGCTGCGCGGCGACCAGATCACCGCGCCGGACGGCCGGACGTTCCCGCTGACCGGGCTGTCCCTGCCGGGCCGGGCGAACCGGTCGAACGCGCTGATCGCGCTCGCGGTCGTCGCGCAGTTCGGCGTTCCGCCCGAGCAGGCGCTGCCGCTGCTGTCGCAGGTCACCTCCGTCGCCGGGCGGTACACGACGGTCGAGCACGAGGGCCGGTCGATCCGGCTGCTGCTGTCGAAGAACCCGGCGGGCTGGCTGGAGGCGTTCGACGTCCTGCAGCCCGCGCCCGGCCCGGTCGCGCTGTCGATCAACGCGCAGGGTCCGGACGGCCGCGACACGTCCTGGCTGTGGGACGTCGACTACCGCATCCTGCGCGGCCGTCCCGTCTGGGTCAGCGGCGAGCGCCGCATCGACCTCGCCGCCCGGCTGGAGGCCGCCGAGGTCTCCTTCACCGTCGTGGACGACATCGACCAGGCGGTCATGGCCGTCCCGCCGGGCCACCTGGACGTGATCGCCAACTACACCGCCTTCCAGTCCATCCGAACGAGGTACGGCCGTGTCGTCTGACCGCATCAAAATCGTCTGGATCTACCCGGACCTGCTCAGCACCTACGGCGACCAGGGCAACACGATCGTCCTGGAGCGGCGGGCGGCGCTGCGCGGCATCCCGACCGAGACCGTGCACCTGCGGTCGGACGAGCCCGTCCCCGCCGACGGCGACATCTACCTGCTCGGCGGCGGCGAGGACCGGCCGCAGATCCTCGCGGCGCAGCGGCTGCGCGGCGACGGCGGGCTGGCGCGGGCCGTCCAGTCGGGCGCGGTCGTGTTCGCGGTGTGCGCCGGGTACCAGCTCCTCGGCCACGAGTTCGGCGGCGAGGAGGGCCAGCCGGTCGCGGGCCTCGGGCTGCTCGACATCCGGTCCACGCGCGGCGAGCAGCGCGCGGTCGGCGAGATCGTCGGGGACGTCGCGGGCGAGCTGAACGTGCCGCGCATCACCGGCTTCGAGAACCACCAGGGCGTCACCCACCTGGGGCAGAACGCGCGTCCGTTCGCGAAGGTCGTGCACGGCATCGGCAACGGCGACGGGTTCGAGGGCGCCTACAACGGGCGCGTGCTCGGCACGTACATGCACGGCCCGGCGCTGGTCCGCAACCCCGGCCTCGCCGACCTGCTGCTCCGCTGGGCGGTCGGCGCCGAGCTCCAGCCGCTGGACGACTCCTGGGCGGGCCGCCTGCGCGACGAGCGCCTCAAGGCCGTCGTCGGCTGACCCGCCGGCTGACCCGCAGGCCGGCCGCCGGGGCCCGCGCGTCCCGGCGGGCGGCCGACGGCGCGGGCGTGCATTGTGCAGCGCGTGCCGCGCTCGGCCATTCCGGTCCGGCCCGCCACAGGGCCTGGTACGGGCCATTGGCGATCATCCGGAAACCCGGACCGCGCGCCCGGCGCTGAAACCGTCGCGGCCCAGCGGCCCCGACCTCCAAATTCGGCTGCCGGAATTCAGAAGTCATTGGGCACGGATCTCGCTCTTCCTGCGAAAATGTACGGGTGAACGATTTCGACTTCTACGCCTCGGTCGTCGCGACCGGAACCGTCCTCGGCCTGGACGAGACCTGGGACACGGGCGACCTCGCAGTTCGTCTTGGTTATGACCGCGACGAGGGCGAGGCCCAGAAGGCGTATCCCGTTCGCCATCTGGGGCTCGTGGAGTCGTGCTGGACGGGCCTCGGCAGCGGCCGGTGGCACGGCGTCAGCCTCGCCGTCCGCGTGTTCACCCTGCATTACGGCGACGTCGTCCCGCCCACCGTCCGCGAGGCGTACGGACCGTTCCGAAGCGCGGTCCGATTCCCGGAGTTCCGCGATGAGCTGGAAAGTCGCGGCCTCGTCCTGGAGGAGCTTCCCACCCAGCCGGGCTGGCGCTGGTTCGTCCAGCCCGACTCGCAGACCGCGATCTGGGTGGACGACGGCGAGCCCGATCCCCGGATGCCCACGCAGCCCGGCGACGTGCACGGCATCCGCATGCCCGCGGCCCTGCCGGTGAAGCCGCGGAGCGGCGCGCTGCAGGACGCCACCGCAGCGGTGAGCCGCATGTCCCCGGAGGACCGCGTGCGCTGGCTCGCGAAACGGCAGCCCGCCGCCGGACCCGACCGCGCCGACTGGTGGGCGGACCTGTTCGGCGCCGTGCTCGCCCGCCTGCACGGCCCGCCCGCGCAGCGCGCCGAATGGGGGCGGTTCGGCCTCTGGCTGCTGCGGCAGGCCGAGTCCGCGCAGCCGTTCCCGCCCGCGCGGGCCGCCTTAACGAAGGCCGGGCTCGTTGAGACGCTGCACGAACTCGGCCTCCGGGACGCGCTGTCCGGTGAGCTGCCGCCCGCGGAGGACGTCGTCCGCGACTGCCTGGCCGCGATGCCGATGAGCCGCGCCGACGCGGTCCCGCCGCGGTTCGCGTCGCCCGACCCGTCCTATGTCCGGCGCTGGCGGGAAATGAAGAACATGGTCGACGCGGCCCTCCCGCATCTGCCCCGCACCATCGCCCCCGACCTCGCGAGCGAGCTTCGCGACTGGGCCGACCTGCGCGCGACGCCGCTTCCCCTGCCCGGCCGCGGCCCTTCCTGGAACCGCGGTTCCTCATAGAATTCAGCACCCTTCCCCCGAGCCCGAGGACGAAGATGCGCATCGAGGTGGACGGACGTCCGGCGACGGCGGAGACGCTCGCGCACCCGGCGCTCGTCAACTACGGCCATTTCACCGCCATGCAGGTGCGGTCCGGCCGCGTCCGGGGCCTGCTCGCCCATCTGGAACGGCTCGACGCCGCGACCCGCGAACTGTTCGGGACGTCCCTCGACCCCGCCCGCGTCCGGGAACTGATCCGGCACGCCGTGGGCGACGCGGACGCCTCCGTCCGGGTGAGCGTCCACCGGCCGGACTCGGAACCCGTGGTCCAGGTGGTCGTGCGGCCGCCGGGCGAGGCGCCGTCGAAACCGCAGAGCCTGCTGCCGGTCGTCTACGAGCGGCCCGTCCCGCATATCAAGCACGTCGGCACGTTCGGCCAGATCCATTTCGGGCTCCAGGCGGAACAGGCCGGTTTCGACGAGGCGCTGCTCGTCCTGTCGGACGGCCGCGTCGCCGAAGGCGGCATCACCAACATCGGCTTCTTCCGCGACGGCCGCATCATCTGGCCGGACGCCCCCATGCTGCGCGGCATCACCATGCGACTTCTGGACGAGATACTCCGCCCCTACCGCGCCGTGATCCGAGTCGACGACCTGCCTTCATTCGACGGCGCGTTCGTCACCAACTCGCTCGGCATCGCGCCCGTGAGCCGGATAGGCGACGTGAAATACCCGGCGCGCGACGATTGGATGGTCCCCGTCCACGAGGCGTACTCGTCCGTTCCCTGGGACCACGTCTAGCCGGTCACCCCAGGGCGGCGAGCCCCTTTTCCAGGTCCTCCCTGTTCATCACCGGCTGGATCTCGATCTTCGCGCCGAATTCCTGGAAGAGCGGCTCGGCGATGCTCGGCAGCGCCGAGGAGTCCTGCATGTCGAACACGAGCGTGCAGGAGCGCCCGCCGTCGCTCGGCCCGAAATAGGCGGCCTCCGGATCGAGCTTCTCCATCAGCGACCCCATGACCTCGGGAAGCCTGCCGGTCTTGATCGCGTCGTTGGCGATCCTGGTGTCCATCTCCGCTCTGAGCATGACTCTCATCGCGACGCCCCCCACCGCACCGGGACCGGTGCGGCCGGGCCCGCACTCGCCGAATCCCGGTGCTCCCCGTGTGATACTCACCCACTGACCTGGACAAACCCACCCACTCTTGGGCAAAACCAACAATCTACGCACGTCGCTCCCCGGGTGAGACTTGTCTCAGTGTTTGAACGTGTTCAAGTTCGAGGGTTAGGGTCGGTCCTGGAAGGTGGGAGGTGGCTTGGTGAAGGTTGTGATTCCGGGCGGGACCGGGCAGGTCGGGACGGTTCTCAGGCGGGCGCTTGGCGGTGCGGGGCATGAGGTCGTGGTGTTGACCAGGAACCCGCGGGGCGATCGTGAGGTTCGCTGGGACGGTGAGACCTTAGGGCCCTGGGCGGACGAGGTGATCGACGGCAGTGACGTGGTCGTCAACCTGGCCGGGCGCAGTGTCAGCTGCCGTTATACCCCGGCCAATCTGCAAGAGATGATGGATTCGCGGGTGCGCTCCGCGGAGGTCGTGGGGGAGGCGATCGCGGGGGCGAAGCGGCCGCCCCGCGTGTGGTTGCAGATGAGTACCGCGACCATTTACGCGCATCGTTACGACGCGCCGAACGACGAGGTGACCGGCGTGATCGGCGGGGACGAGGAAGGCGTGCCGCGCTACTGGGCCTACAGCGTCGAAATCGCCAAGGCGTGGGAGCGGGCGCAGGAGAAGGCCGAGACGCCGTCCACGCGGAAGGTCGCCTTGCGCTCCGCGATGGTGATGAGTCCTGATCGCGGTGGGGTCTTCGATGTACTGCTGTGGCTCGCGCGGCTCGGGCTTGGCGGGCCGGTCGCGGGCGGTGGGCAGTATGTGTCCTGGATTCACGACCGCGACTTCGTTCGGGCGGTGGAGTTTCTTGCTGAGCGGGACGATCTCGAAGGGCCGGTGAACCTGGCCGCGCCGGGGCCGTTGCCACAGCGGGCGTTCATGCGTGCGTTGCGTGCCGCCTGGGGCGTTCCGGTGGGCCTGCCTGCGACGAAATGGATGGCGGAGCTTGGTGCGCTTGCCATCCGGTCGGACACCGAACTCCTGCTCAAGAGCCGCCGCGTCGTGCCGGGACGGCTCACCCAGGCGGGTTTCTCCTTCGAGTACTCCGAATGGTCTGAGGCCGCCGCCGACCTTGCGGGCCGCGTTAGGCACGGGAGAAGCGGGACGCCCATTCCCGCATGAAGGTCCGGAGTTCTGGGGGCTCCACCACCTGGAAGTCCTCCCGGGCGGCGCCCAGCGCCATGCTCGGCCAATCCAGGGAGTCGGACGTCATCCGCACCCGGCAGTGCCCGGCGTCGATCTCCTCGATCGTGCACCATCGTCCGATACGCCTGCGCACGGTTTCGGCAGGGGCGCTCACCAGCGCTTCAACCTGGTAGGAGCGGGCCCGTTCGTCGACGGCGGCGCGGACGAATTCCGCCGCGTCCGCCGCGGGCAGCTCGCGCGGACGGAACCGCGCCCCGGTCACGTCCAGCCCGGAAAGCCGGTCGACCCGGAAATTGCGCCAGTCGTGCCGGGTGAGGTCGTACGCCACCAGGTACCAGCGGCGGCCGAGCCGGACGAGCCGGTACGGCTCGGCCTCGCGCTCCGTCCGCTCGCCGCCCGCGGAGGTGTAGCCGAAGCGGAGCCGCTCGGCGTCCCGGCAGGCCAGCGCGATGACGGTGAGGACGGAGGCGTCGACCTCCGTCCCGGACACGCCGCCGAACCCGGTCGGCACGGTCATCGCGCGCAGCGCCTCCACCTGCCGCCGCAGCCGGGCGGGCATCACCTGCACGACCTTCGCGAGCACCCGCACCGACGACTCGGCGATGCCCTCGACCGACCCCTGCGCCGCCGCCTGGAGGCCCACGGCCAGCGCGACCGCCTCCTCGTCGTCGATCACCAGCGGCGGCAGCGCGGCGCCCGCGGCGAGCTGGTAGCCGCCGTCCACGCCGCGCTGCGCCTCGACCGGATAGCCCAGGTCGCGGAGCCGGTCGACGTCCCGCCGCAGGGTGCGGACGGACACGCCGAGCCGGTCCGCCAGCTCGGCGCCCGGCCAGTACCGGTGGGTCTGGAGCAGGGAGAGCAGGCGCAGGGTCCGTGAGCTGGTGTTCGCCATGTGTCCGATTCTTCCCGCTATTCAGGTCAGGAAGTGGCCGCTATCGCTCCTAGCGTGGTGTCCGTCAGCGAGAAGCGACCAAGCGACCAAGCGACCGAAGGTGGAGACGTGACGATGACGACCGACGAGCAGCAGGCGGCCCCGGCCGGAGAGCACGCCGACCTGCTGGCGATGCTGGCCAAGCACCGGCACTTCCTGCGGTTCACGACCCGCGACCTCACCGACGAGCAGGCGGGCCTGCGGACGACGGCGAGCGAACTGTGCCTCGGCGGGCTCATCAAGCACGTCACGTCGTGCGAGCGCGGATGGGTGGAGTTCATCCAGGAGGGCGCGTCCGCGATGCCCGACTTCACGCAGATGACCGAGGAGGACTTCCAGCGCCGCGCGGACGAGTTCCGCATGCTGCCCGGCGAGACCCTGGCCGAGGTCCTCGACGCCTACGCCGAGGTCGCCCGCCGGACGGACGAACTGGTCGCCGCCCTCCCCGACCTGGACGAGCTCAAGGAACTGCCCAAGGCCCCCTGGAACACCGAGACGCACTGGTCGGTCCGCCGCGTCCTGATCCACATCGTCGCGGAGACGGCCCAGCACTCCGGGCACGCCGACATCATCCGGGAGTCCCTGGACGGCGCGAAGAGCATGGGCTGACCGGACCGGCGCCGCCCCGCGAGAATGGGCGCGTGGGACAGGTGCATTCGGTGCTGGTGCGGGCCGGGGCGGAGCCGTGCGCGACGCGCGCCCGCCCGGCCGCGCCCCGGCTGCGTCCGTTCGTCGCCGGGTACGGGGCCTTCCGCATCGGGACGGCGGGTCCCGCGCCGCGCCGGGTGCTGCCGCTCAACCTGGTCACGGTGATCGTCGACCTCGCCGGGCGGGGCGCGCTGGCCTTCGGGGCGCGCGGCGCGCCGCTGGTGCACGCGGGGGCGGCGTGGGAGCGGGGCGTCACGGTCGGGTTGACGCCCGCCGGAGTCCGCGCCCTGTTCGGGACGCCGATGAGCGCGCTGACCGGCGCGGTCGTGCCGCTCGACGACCTCCTCGGCCGCGGCCGCACCGCCGAACTGGAGGACCGGTTGTTCGCCGAGCCGGGCTGGTCGGCCCGGCTCTCCGTCCTCGACGGCCTGCTCGCCGAATGGCTGAGCCCGGACGGCGAAAGCCCCGACGCTCCGGCGGCCCGAGCCTGGTGGCGAATTCACGAGGTGGCGGGACGCATGAAGGTCGGTCCATTGGCGGCGGAACTCGGCATCGGCAGGCGCCGTCTGGAGACCGGTTTCCAGCGGGAATTCGGTTTGAGCCCGAAGACGGTGGCGCGCGTCGCGCGGTTCCAGCGGGCGGCGTCGGTGCTGGGCGCGCCGTCCGGCGACTTCGGGACGGCCGCCGCCTGCGGATTCGCCGACCAGCCGCATTTCACCCGCGAAGTCCGGACGATGGCGGGCGTCACCCCCACCGAACTCCGCGCGATTCTTCAATACACCGGGCCGCTCGACGGTTAGCGTCCGGGGGCATGACGCTCAGCATGACGCTCAATGGCAGGCGGGCGCTCGTGACGGGCGGCTCGCGGGGGATCGGCGCGGCGATCGTCCGGCGGCTCGCCCGGGACGGCGCCCGCGTCGTCTTCAGTTACCGGGACGCGAAGCCCGCCGCCGACGCGCTCGTCGAGGAGATTCCGGGAACGGTCGCCGTCCGCGCCGACCAGGAGGATCCGGCGAGCCTCGACGCCCTTTTCGAGCCCGTCGCGGACGGCCTGGACATCCTCGTCAACAATGCCGCGCTCGTCCCGAAGACGCCGATCCACGACGTCACCCCGGAGCTGTTCGACCGGGTGATGCTGGTGAACGCGAAATACCCGCTGATGGCGATGCGCCGCGCGGAGCCGCTCATGCCGGACGGCGGCCGGATCGTCAACATCTCCACGCTCAACACCGTCCTGCCGATGGCGGAGCTGGCGCTCTATTCGGGGAGCAAGGCGGCGCTGGAGCAGTTCACGGCGGTCGCGGCACGCGAATTCGGTGCGCGGGACATCACGGTCAACACCGTTTCGCCGGGCGCCACGGACACCGCCGCGCTGCGCGTGGGGAACTCGCCGGAGAGCCTGGAGCAGACCTCGGTGTTCACCGCGCTCGGACGGATCGGCCAGCCCGCGGACATCGCGGACGTGGTCGCCTTCCTCGCCGGTCCCGACGCGCGCTGGATCACCGGCCAGAACATCCGCGCGACCGGCGGCCTCCTCCTCTAGTGGTGGACCGGTTCCTCTTCGCGCGGCTTCTTCTCGCGGCGCTTCCGCAGAGAGCCCGCCTGCGCCTTCTCCTCCGGATGGTGGTGGACGCGCACCAGGCTCGCCCCCGTCGTGATCAGCAGGATCAGCAGGATCACGCCCAGCGAGAAGGGCGTCGGGATCTCGGGCACCGAATGGGAGACGTCCTCATGCAGGAACTGCAGGATCAGCTTCACGCCGATGAACCCGAGAATCGTGGACAGACCGATCGACAGATAGACGAGCCGTTCCAGCAGCCCCTCGATGAGGAAGTAGAGGGCGCGCAGGCCGAGGAGCGCGAACGCGTTGGCGGTGAACACGAGGAACGGGTCCTTCGTCACGCCGAAAACGGCCGGGATCGAGTCGAGCGCGAACAGGACGTCCGTGCTGCCGATCGCGACGAAGACGAGGAGGAGCGGCGTCATGACGCGCCGCCCGTCCTCGTGGGCGAGCATTCGCCCGCCGTGGAAATCGTCGCTCACCGGCAGGATCTTGCGGGCGCGGCGGACGAGGAAGGTGTCCTCCACGTCGGGCTGCTCGTTGCGGTGCCGGACGAGTTGCACCGCCGTCCAGATCAGGATCAGCCCGAACAGCAGGAACGTGAACGAGAAAAGGTTGATCGCCGCCGCGCCGATCGCGATCAGCACCGCCCGCAGCGCCAGCGCGGCCGCGATGCCGAACAGCAGGGTCCGCTGCTGGAACTCGGCGGGCACGGCGAACCGCGCCATGATGATCACGAAGACGAACAGGTTGTCGACGGACAGGCTCTTCTCCACGATCCATCCGGAGAAGTACTCGGTGCCCGCCGTCCCGCCGCCGACCGCCCACACGGCGAGGCCGAAGAGGAGGGCGACCGCGATGTAGAACACCGACCAGAACGCCGCCTCGCGGATCTCGACCCGGTGCGGGCGGCGGACGGCCACCAGCAGGTCGAACACGAAGAGCGCGATGATCAGGCCGATCGTCGCGGCCCAGGCCCAGGCGGGTACGTCGACCATCCGGCTGCTCCACTCGGTTCGGGGCGTCGGCAGTCCTATTTCCGATCTACGGCGCTTCTACCGCGCGCGGGACGGCGCACGCACTCAGACGAACATGAGTATCCGCGCAGATGTCGCGACACCGCGCGGGCGGTCATCCTCGACTCATGCACAGTTCTCGCTGGCGGGCGCCGGCGCTCGCCGCCAAGGCGGCCCTGGCCGCGCTCCTCGCGCTCGCCGTCGCGTTCCCCGAATGGGACCGGTTCGCGGACAAGGCCATGGGCGCCCGCGCGGTCGCCTATCCGGCCGCCGTCATGGTGGTCGCCCTCGGCTGGGCGCTGCGGGGGCGCGCCCGGCCGTTCCCCTGGGACATCGACCTTCTCGTCACCGCGCCGTTCGTCATCGACGTCGGCGGAAACGCCGCCGACCTCTACGACTCGATCGGCTGGTTCGACGACGCCTGCCATTTCGGCAACTGGGCCCTGCTGTGCGCGGCCGCCGGGATCGCGCTGCGGAGATGGGGCGGCCTCTCGTCCTGGACGCTCGGCCTCTGCTGCGCCGGAATCGGCGCCATCACCGCGATCGTCTGGGAATTCGTCGAGTACGAGCTGTTCATCCTCGACACCCCCGAATCGGTCACCGCCTACCGCGACACCATCGGGGACCTGATGCTCGGGCTCACCGGCGCGGTCGTCGCGGGCCTCGCCCTCGCCGTCCGCACCCGCCGCGCGGCGGACGCCCGGTCAGTAGACGAGCGCCTGGACGCCGTCCATCGTGATCTCCTCGACGAAGGTCGGCGCCCCGGCGATGCGGACGCCGGGCAGGACGTCGTCCGGCCCGATCCCGCGGCGGGCGGCGCACTGCGTGCAGAGGGTGACGCGCCCGGTCGCGAGGATGACGGACAGCAGGTCGTCGAGGGGGGTGGCGTGCGGCAGTGAGAACCCGGCGGCGCGCCCCGGCAGCGCGAACCACGCGGACTCGCCGGTCAGCCACAGCGACACCGGGACGCCGCTCGCCGCGGCCGCCGCCGCGACCGTGAACGCCTGGTTGCAGCGCTCGGGCGCGTCCGCGCCCGCCGTCACCTTGATCACCAGTGGTCTCGCCATGCCTCGCACTCTAGTGGGGCCGTCCCGCGTAGCATCCCGCTATGGATCAGCGGAGGGGACGGGCATGAGCGGGATGGTGAACGCGGGGATTCTCGTCCTCTTCCTGGGCGTCACGGCGGTCGCCGCCGTCCTCCTCGTGGTCCGGCTCGGCCGCCTCCGCTAGGAGGGACGCCCCGGACCACGGCAACGCGGACCATCACAACGGGAACTACGGCAACGGCGCCCGCCGCCGCTACGCTCGATGCCCATGGATCCTGAGCTGCACCCGGACCTTGAGCCCCTGGAGTTCCTGCTCGGCACGTGGGAGGGCGCCGGTGTCGGCGGCTATCCCACGATCGAGTCGTTCAACTTCGGCCAGGAACTGTCCTTCACCCACAACGGGAAGCCGTTTCTGATCTACTCCAGCCGGACGTGGCTGATCGAGCCGGACGGCACCCTCGGACGTCCGCTCGCCACGGAGACGGGGTACTGGCGGGCGCGTCCGAACAACGAGGTCGAGGTGACCCTCGCCCATCCGACCGGGATCGTGGAGATCTACGTCGGGACGGTCGCGTTCAGCCGCGTCGAGCTGCAGACGGACGTCGTCGCGCGCACCCAGTCGGCCAAGGAGGTGACGTCCGGCCACCGCCTCTACGGGATGATCGGCGAGGACCTCGGTTGGGCGTACGACATGGGGGCGGTGGGGCAGAAGCTCCAGTCGCACCTGTCCGCGCAGCTCAAGCGCGTCGCGTGAGAGCGGTCGAGGCGCCCTGGAAATGAGCGATCCCCGGACCTTCCCGCCATGGGGCGAGACGATGGACAGGACGGGTCCATCGGTCCGGGGACCGGGTAACTGCCTGGTATTCGCCGGTCACCGTCGCGACCGGTTGCCACCGCTACGAGCGGCGGCGCCGAGGCGGAACGGCGACTAGCTGACAGCCACCTCGCGAGTCCTACAATCAACCATTGCTTGGACCACCTCCTTTCGCGCGTGACTCGAACGTATGCGAGCCCCGCGCGGAGAGGCAAGTGAGTTTCCGGCGAGCGAACAAGAACCGGATGGGCACCCCGGGCCGGGATCTAGACTCGGAGCATGGTCGAGTCGTGGCAGGAGGAGCTGCGGGCGAAGGGGTACCGGGTCACCCCCCAGCGCCAGTTGGTCCTCGAAGCTGTCACCAACCTGGAGCACGCGACCCCCGAGGAGATCTGCACGGAGGTGCAGCGCACCGCCCGCGGCGTGAACATCTCCACCGTGTACCGGACGCTCGAACTCCTCGAAGAGCTCGGGTTGGTCAAGCACGCCCATCTCGGGCACGGACCGCCGAACTACCACCTCGCCGCCGAGGCCGAGCACATCCACCTGGTGTGCCGGGGCTGCGAGACCGTCGAGGACGTCGACCCCCGCGCCGCGGCCGGTCTCGCGGACGTCCTCGCCCGCGACTACGGCTTCGAGACGGACGTGCACCACCTCACCGTCTACGGACGGTGCAAGGACTGCCGCGCGACATAACCTGGACGCATGGAGAGCCCGTTGCTGAAGTCGCCAGGAGCCGTCCCCGCGGACGCGCCCGACCAGGAGGTCGCCGCCCACTACGGGGAGCCGTCCCAGGAGCAACGCGCCCTGGCGGAGGGCGCCGCCTTCGTCGACCGGAGCAACCGGGGCGTGGTGCGGGTCTCCGGGCCCGACCGGCTGAGCTGGCTGCACAGCCTGCTGAGCCAGCACCTGGACGGCCTGAAGCCGTTCGAGCCGACCGAGGCGCTGCTGCTCGGCCCCAACGGGCACATCGAGAACCACCTCTTCCTGATCGACGACGGCGAGGCCGCGTGGGCGCACGTCGAGCCGGGGTCGGCGGCGCCGCTCGTCGAGTTCCTCGACCGGATGCGGTTCATGCTCCGCGTCGAGGTCGCCGACGTGTCCGACGAGTTCATGGTGATCACCGGCCCCGAGTCCCCGGAGGGCGGCCTGGCCTGGCCGGACGTCGCCGGGACGGTCACCCGGATCGTCCCGCGCGGCGAGTTCCCCGAAGGGCTCCGCCCGGCGGGCCTCTGGGCGTACGAGGCGCTGCGGATCGCCGGGCACCGGCCGCGCTTCGGGCTCGACACCGACCACAGGACCATCCCGCACGAGGCGGGGTTCGTGGAGACGGCCGTCCATCTGAACAAGGGCTGCTACCGGGGGCAGGAGACGGTCGCCCGCGTCCACAACCTGGGGCGTCCGCCGCGCCGCCTCGTGTTCCTGCACCTGGACGGCAGCGTCGACCGGCTGCCCGCGCACGGCGACCCGGTCGAGGTCCCCGGCGGGCGGACGGTCGGGTTCGTCGGGACGGCGGCCCGCCACCACGAGCTGGGGCCGGTCGCGTTGGCGCTGGTCAAACGCAACGTCCCGGTCGACGCCGAACTCCTGGCGGGCGGCGTGGCGGCGGCGCAGGAGATCGTCGTCTCGCCGGACACCGGCGCGAACGCCAAGATCGAACTGCGCCGGCGGCCCGCGCGGCACGGGTAGCGCGAGGAGCACGGGTAGCACCCGCATCCCCTGGGCAATATCGTCGGGTATAGACGATTTTCAACCGGCCACCGCTCGGGGAGGTGGGGTTCCTACCGATGGTCGCGAACCTGGGGGAGGATGAGCCGTCGGCGTCCCGCAAGGGGGCCCGGCGGCTTCCGCGTAGGGAGTCCGCGCTCGTGTGGTGGGCCCTGTTCGCGGCGTTCGCGGGCGTCGCCCTGTGGCTGCATTCGTGGCGCATTGCGCTGCTCGGGCTGCTCACGTGGTGCCTTTACGAGTTCCTGCTCGTCCCCACGCTGTGCCGGGTGCTGAAGGTGCAGGGGCATCCGTGCACGAAACGGGTTCGCGGACGGTTGTTCGCCTGCGGGCCCGCGCACCAGCAGTTGAAGTCCGATGCGCTGTGGCGGCTGGTCTGGCTGCGCAACCCGTTCCAGAAAGGCGACGTGGAACACGAGCCGGGCGGGGTCGTCTACTCGTCGGACGTGCGCGGACGCCTGACCTCGGTCGACAAGACCCTCATCGTCCTCGCCCTCCTCGGGACGATCGGGACCCTGGTCGGAATGGTGTACGGCTTCCGCTGACCGCCGTCCTCAGAATTCCAGGATGAGGGTGATCGGGCCGTCGTTGACGAGGGCGACCTTCATGTCCGCGCCGAACCGGCCCGTCTCCACCTTGGCTCCGAGGTTCCGCAGTTCGTGGACGACCGCGTCCACCAGCGGCTCGGCGACCGGGCCGGGCGCGGCGGCCGTCCACGTCGGGCGGCGGCCTTTCCGCGTGTCCCCGTAAAGGGTGAACTGGCTCACGACGAGGAGGGGCGCGTTCAGGTCGGAGCACGATTTCTCGTCCTCCAGAATGCGCAGGCCCCACAGCTTCGCGGCGAGTTTCCGGGCCTTGGCGGGGTCGTCGTCGTGCGTCACGCCGACGAGGACCATCAGCCCCGGGCCCTCGACCGCGCCGACGACGCGCCCGTCCACGGACACGCTGGCCTGGCTCACCCTCTGGACTACAGCACGCATGACCATGCATTCTGCCGCCATGGGAGCAACGACGCTCATCACGGTGGCGCCCACGGGCGCGGA
Organism: Actinomadura syzygii; assembly: GCF_008085905.1. GTDB lineage: Bacteria > Actinomycetota > Actinomycetes > Streptosporangiales > Streptosporangiaceae > Spirillospora > Spirillospora syzygii. Next base: position 56,818 of record NZ_VSFF01000019.1, read on the forward strand.
GTCCGCGAAGGCGGACGTCCCGGCCCTGCCCGTCACCCTTGAGGAACTCGTCCAGACGGCCAAGGAGTGCGAGGCGGCCGGCGCGGCCGTGATCCACGTGCACATCCGCGACGACGACGCGCGGCCGACGCTCGACCCGTCCCGGCTGCGGGACACGGTGACGGCGCTGCGGGAGAGCACGGGCCTGATCGTCCAGCTCTCCACCGGGGGCGCGGTCACCGACCCGTACGAGGACCGCCTCCGCGTCCTGGACGCGGCCCCCGACATGTGCTCCCTCACCTGCGGGACGGTCAACTTCGGCAGCGACGTCTTCATGAACCCCTGGCCGTTCATGGTGGAGCTGTACGAGCGGACACAGGAACTGGAGGTCGTCCCAGAGTTCGAGTTGTTCGACCTGGGACACGTCGCCGCGCTGCACCGCCTCTTGGACAAGCACGGTCTTCCTTACGGCGGCCACGTCCACTGCGACCTGGTGATGGGTGTCCCTGGGGGCATGCCAGGCGACGCCAGAACATTGGTGGCCGCGGTGGAGGCGCTCCCGTCCGGCTCCACGTGGTCGGCGACGGGCATTGGGCGGACGTCCTTGCCCGTCATGTTCGCGGCCCTCTCAGCGGGCGGACATCTCCGGGTGGGCATGGAGGACACGGTCACCTTGGCGAAGGGCAAGCCGGTGACGGCGAATGTCCAGCTGGTGGAGCGCGCCGCCCAGGCGGCCGCCCTGGCGCAACGTCCCGCCATGTCCTCCGCCGACGCCCGCGCACTCCTCGGTACGAAGCCCCGCTGACCCACCCGGATAACAGTTCACCGTCAAGGCGGCGCCCTCTCGGCGCCGCCTTGGACGCGTGTGTCGCCGGTGTGGGTGGTCGATGAAGATCAGCCGTATGCGAGTTGAATATCCAATGCATGATCTGGTACGAGCCGGTACCGCCGATCGTGTGTCGCTTAATCCGACGGCGGATCGGGACCGCTTTTACCATCTGAGGTACTCGGCTATACCGGTCCAACGGGATAGATAAATCTCACCCCCTATTTCTGCGGTGATGGCTTCGGCCGGGCATTCGCGCTGGCCGCAGCGCGTGTCCGAGGGGAAGTTGCATGCGAACTCCGTCCTCATAAGGTCATCTATTAGGGGGTATTGCATACTTGGTATGCGTTGTGGCCGCATGCGGTCAGCACTGCCGTTTACCTGCGGTTATGTATTCCGAATGATGGATGGCCGGTCGCGGCCACGGGCGGCCTCTTGATCCGGCATCGAAAGTCTTCGCAAGATCAATTCGAACACAAGGCGTCCAGCCGGAAGTGGAGAAAAGCATGAAATTGGGAGCAGCGCGTCGGGCAGCGGTCATCACGGGTGCGGCGGTGCTCGCCACCGCCATGGGCGGAGCGGTCACCGCCTCCGCTCGGACTCCGGAGAGCGTCTGCAGCGCCGAGATCTACAACGGCGCCATCTCCTACAAGCTCTGTAGCAACACCATCTACATCGGGTCCACCGAGTACGGCACCGAGCCGTTCGCGGCCATCACCAACCACGGCATCGTGTCGGCCAATGTGACCGTCACCCACCAGCTCTGGAACTACTCGACGAATGCCTGGGAGACCGACTCCAGCGGCGGGAAGCTGATCGGGGCCGGTTCCTCGACCCAGTACTTCAGCCCGTCGCGCATCTGGCCGTGCGGCACGGACGCACCGGAGCGCGTCCAGGTCAACTCGGGCGACTGGGCCGAGCTGACCACCCTCGCGGAGTGCTGATCTAACCGCAATCACCGGTCGGGTTCAGCCCCCTGAACACGACCCGCGGCGGGCGCGCCACCGGTTCGACCGGACGGTGGGCGCCCGCCGCACCCCGTCGGACGAGCGAGCCGCGCCGCGGGTGCGGCACCCCCGCTGGAGCGCGCCTAGGTCTTCGCGTCGCCGGTGCCCGTCTTCTTCGCCTTGAGCTGCTCGAACTCTTCCTTGAAGATCGTCTGCTCGTAGTGGACGCCCTCCGGCCACGGGTGCTTCGGCTCCCGGCCGGGCTGCGGGTTGTCCCGCCGGAACTCCGCGTACTGCGACTCCCGGCTCGGCGGGTAGCTGTGCGAGAACATGCCGGGGCGGTAGGTGTAGAGCCCGCCCTGCTCCATCCCGCGCTGGTTGTACTGGTCGTTGCGGCGCTCGGGGTGGATCCGCCGCGAAGACGCGAGGACCGTCATCGTCAGCCGTGCCACCAGCGCCAGGACGGCCACCACCGGGATGACCCACACCCAGTCGGGCGCGCCGATGGGCGCGGTGTTGGCCAGCGCCGGGTCTGCCAGGAACGTGGCGATCATTTGGGTCCACCTCCCGGTGGGTTTTCGGGCTCGCTGGGGGTTATGTAGGGATGTGTCCGCTCATGGAGGTGTTAACCCCTTCGGAGGCCCCGTCCGCCGGGGCGGAGGTTCCGCCGACCGTGCGGAGGTGTCCGGCGGCGAGTCCGGGCAGCGTCATGGCGACGCAGACCAGCAGCACGCCGGACATCGGAACGGTCCAACCGCCGGTGGCGTCGTGCAGCGCGCCGATGCCGAGCGGGCCGAGCGCCGCGATCACGTAGCCGACGCCCTGCGCCATCCCGGAGAGCTGCGCGGCGGCCGGCGCGTCGTGCGCGCGGAGCCCGATGAACGACAGCGCGGTCGCGAACCCGAGGCCCTGGCCGAAGCCGAGGACGACCGTCCACACCCACACCGACCCGATCGGCGCCCAGGTGATCCCGGCGAACCCGATCAGGGACACCGCCGCGATGGCCGGGACGAGCGGACGCTGGTCGCGGGTCCGCCGGACGAGCACCGGGACGGCCAGCGACCCCGCCGCCTGCACCGCCGAGACCAGGGCGAGGACGTACCCGGCGGAGGTCTCGTCCATCCCGCGGTCCTGGCAGATCGTCGGGATCCAGCCGAGCGACACGTACGCGAGCAGCGACTGCAGGCCCATGAACACCGTGACGTGCCAGGCCAGCGGCGATCGCCACACCCGCGCCGCCGTCCCGCGCGAGACCGGCGCGGGCGCCGCCGACCGCGCGGCGTGCGCGGCCCGGCGCGCCCTCGGCAGCCAGAGCAGCCCGGCGAGCGCGGCCGGGACCGCGAGCAGCCCGAGCGGCAGCCGCCACGTCGCGTCGAACGCGTCCTCGACCGGGACGGCGGCCCCGGACGCGGCGGACGCGCCGACCGTGATCGCGACCGTGTAGAGGGCGGTCACGGTGGTGATGCGGTCCGGATGGTCGCGCTTGATGATCGCGGGGATCGCGATGTTGCCGATGCTGATCGCGATACCGGCGGCCAGCGACCCGGCGAACAGCGGGAACGGGGCGTCCAGCAGCCGGAGCAGCAGCCCGGCGACGAGCAGGGCCATGGCGCTGACCAGCAGCGTCTCGCCGCGCGGCGCCCGGCGCAGGAACGGCGCGACGAGCCCGTACGACCCGAAGAACACCACGGGCAGCGTGGTGAGCGCGCCCGCGGCCGTCCCGGAGAGGCCGAACGCGTCCCTGATCTCGGTCAGCACCGGCCCGACCGCCGCGACCGCCGGACGCAGGTTCACCGCCACCAGGACGATCATCAGCAGCGACCCGGCCGCGCCGGCCCGCCGCCCCGTCACCTGGGCGCTCCCGTGGTCAACGACTCCAGGACGGCCAGCGTCGGCTCGACCACGGCGGCGGCAGCGGCAGCGGCGGCCTCCGGGTCGCGGGCGGCGATCGCGTCCAGCACGGCGCGGTGCGCGGCCGGGCCCGCCTCCGGCACGTCCCGGTCGAGCCTGATGTCGCGCATCGACTCGCGGAGGCGCCCGATGGAGAAGCGCATCGCCTCGATCAGCACGGGGTTGCCGGACGCCTCCGCGACGCCGAGGTGGAAGGCCGCGTCGGCGGCGCCGAACTCGTCCGGCTCGACGGCCGCGTCGCGGGCGCGCAGCAGCTCCGCCAGCCGCGCGAGGTCGGCGTCCGTGCGGCGGCGCGCGGCGAGCCGGGCCGCCTGGACGTCGTAGCCGAGCTGCACCTCGAAGAAGTCCCGGGCGGACGCGCGGGCCATCCGGTTCAGCAGCGGACGCGGGTCGGCGGCGCTGCGCACGTACGTCCCGTCCCCGCGCCGCACCTCCAGCACCCCGACGTGCGTCAGCGCCCGGATCGCCTCCCGGACGCACGGACGGCTCACGCCGAGCAGCGCGGCCAGCTCCGTCTCCGCCGGTATGCGCGTGCCGACCGTCCAGGAACCGCCGCTGACCTGCGCTTGGAGCTGCTCCAGGACGGCATCGACGGTCGACCCGCCGGGCACTCGGCTCAAAGTCAACTGAACCCCCACAAGTAAGACGTCAGACATCTTAATGTGGCGGTTCGGGCGAGACGCACCCGCGGTGACCGCCAGGAGGGGCCTCAGCGGTCACCGCGGGCTCGAACGGCGCCCGCCGGAACAGGGTGTGGGGCGTGCGATTCGGCCCCGACGGGCACCGCGCTCCGTGCTCCGTTTCAATGCGGCTTCGGGAGGCCGAATCGGCGTTTCCCGGGTTTCCTGCGGCCTCTCGGCCCGCGCCTGGCCGACGCCTCCTCGGCGTGGGCCCCCTCTTCGGCGCGGGCCCGTTCGACGTGCGCGATGACCTCGCGATACGTGACGGACGGCGCCGGGTCGCGGCGCGAGCGCTGCGACGGACTGCCCATGATGATCCCGCCCTGCACGGGCCCGCGGTTCGGCAGCCCTCCCGAGCCCTTGCGGGGACGCGGCGGCTTGCGCGACGCGAGCAGGGTCACCAGCACCCAGGTCAGCACCGCGAGGAAGATGACGGCCGGTCCGATGGCCATGAAGTAGGCGTCCCCGACCCGGGTCGAGTTGGCGAGGACGGCGCTGGCGGGCATGAGGCGACACCTCCTCGCCCGGGATCCCTACCCGCCGTCAGATCCTTAACCGTCCGACGACAGACAAATGCACCGCGGCGCGGTCACATGCCGCGCGACTGGGAGATGGAACCCGAGGTGGCGAGCGTGAACACGCGCATCGACTCGGCGAACTTCGACAGGTCCCATTCGGCGGGGCCCTCGTACCAGTAGAGGTTGTCGGCGCCCTCGGCCCGCTCGCCCGCGTCCTTGACCGTCTCCGCCCACTTCGGAACGGCGTCGAACACCACCGCGTACGGCAAGAGACGCGAGAACAATGCGATTCGCTGCCGGGACGCGACGGCGTCCCCCTCCGGGATCGCGCCGCGCTCCAGGAACGCGCGGAACCCGATCGTGTGCGCGAGGACGGTCGCGCCCCGGGCCGTCTTCGCGGGCATGTACTGGCCGCCGTACGCGAGCGCCGCGCCCGCGATGATCAGCGCGAGCCCGGCGAGCGCCCACTCGGTGGTGAGCGCCAGCGCGACGGTCGCGCCGACGCCGAGCACGGTGATCAGGATGCCGATGATCGTCCACCGGGACCGGACGGTGTCGGGCCGCCGCGCGAACCAGCCCTGCTTCACCACGTCCTCGTACATCGCGGACCTGACCTGCGCGAGCTTCGTCGCGAACGTCCCGCCGAGCTGGGACAGCTTCACCGCCTCCCGCGCGGTCCCGTCCGGGGCGGTGAGCAGCGCGTCCAGCAGGATCCGCTCGTAGGGGAGCAGGTCGGCCTGCGGACGGTCGAGGCGCCGCAGCGTCCAGTCGGTGCGCCCGGTGCGGGCCCTGTCCTCTTCTTCGATCAGCAGGTAGCCGCGGACGGCGAGGTCCACGATCGTCGCCGTCACGTCGATCACGTCGGCCTGCTCGTCGATCAGCGTGCCGATCTGGCCGGGGCGCACGCCGTCCGGCGGCTCGAACTCGTCGCCCGCGACCGGCGGCTGATCGCCCTCGGCCGCCTTCTTCACGACGACCCGGGCGTCGCGCCCGCGCAGCAGGTAGAGGACCGCGACGCCGCCGCCGAGCAGGACGAGCAGCCCGCCGAGCGAGGCGCTCGTGACCGCGTTGACCGAGAACGCCGTCGCCAGCGTGTGGCGGCGCTCGTAGAGGGCGCGGCCGCCGGTCGTCCCGGCCGGAAGGCCCGCGACGACCGTCAGGTACTCGCCGGGCAGCATCCCCTGCTGCGCGTACACGCCCTGGGTGTGCGTGTGGTTCGTGTAGTACTGCGTGCAGCCGATCGTGCTGCCGATCGGACCGGTGAAGCAGTTGACGCTGCGGATCGCGGCGCCCGCGTCGACGGTCGCGTGCGCCTCGTCCAGCGGAACCTTCCAGCCGCCGATCACCGGCCAGCGCAGCTCCTCCGCCGCGCCCATCGGCGTGATCGCGCCGCGCAGGTCGTACTCAAGGACGACCGTCCTGTCGCCGGTCAGGTTCCCGCCGCCGGACACCTTGATCGTCGTCTTGGTGCCCTTCTCAGACGCGGCGACCTTCGTCGGCCCGCCGTCCGGGCTGCTCGCCCGCAGGTTCCCGATCCTGTAGACGCGGTCCTCGGAGAGGCTCTCGTGAGTCCGTGTCGGATACGTCCGGGTGAACCCCGAATGCCCGGCGAACCGGTAGACGATCGTCTCCTTCACCCGGGTCACACCGCCCTGGCCCGCGGTGAGGACGGCCTCGTCCTTCACCACCCGCTCCGCCGCCGCCGCGGTCGCGGACGCCGCGTCCCGCCCCGGCTCGGCCGCCGACGCGGGCGCGCCGACCAGCCCGGACAGCAGGAAAACGCCCGAAACGGTGGCCGACACGGCGGCCGCGGATGTCGCAAAGACCGGCCGCGACCGGAACATCGCCGCAAGAGCAGACATGGCCGCAAATGGTATCGCCAAAGCGTGCGATGATGCCGTGCTATGGCAGGTCAGTACCCCCCGCCGCCGCCTCCGCCGCGGCCTCCGGCTTCGCCGTACGGGCATCCGGGCTATGGTCCTCCTGCTTACGGGCCGCCGCCCGGACCGCCGCGTCCGCCCGGCGGGTACGGGCCGCCGCCCGGCCAGCCCTACCGGTATGTGCCGTTGCGTCCGCCGCCTCGCCGCAGCGCGGGCGGGACGATCGCGGGCATCTTCGGCGGGCTGACCTCGCTGGTCGTCATCGCGATCGTCGCGTTCGCGATCGTCGGCGGGCAGGACGGCGTCGCCGGGACCCGGACGCCGACGTCGTCCGGCAACGGGACGTCCGTCCGCGAGAAGGCGACCAACAGCAAGCTCTACAAGACGGGCACGCTGACACCCGTGAACTGCCGGCTCCCGCGGATCCTGCCGAGCGCCGAGTCCATGCGCCAGTTCATGGACGTGCTGAGCGACTGCCTGGACGCCGCCTGGGCGCGGCAGTTCGCGAAGGCGGGCATGGCGTTCGACAAGCCCGACCGCGTGTTCTGGCTGGAGCCGGGACGCAGCCCGTGCGGGACGTATCCGGCGCCCGGCGCGTCCGCGTTCTACTGCCCGGCCAACAACACGATGTACGTGGGCCTGCGGCACGTGGTGGAGACGTCCGGCGGCGAGCCGCTGACGCACTACGCGGTGTTCGCGCGGGTCATCGCGCACGAGTACGGGCACCACGTCCAGGATCGGGCGGGCATCCTCCTCTACGGCGACCAGCAGATGGAGAGCGGGAACAAGGCGTCCGGGAACGAGGCGAGCCGCCGCATCGAGTTGCAGGCGCAGTGCTTCGCGGGCGCGTTCCTCGGCTCGGAGCGGACGACGCTGCCGATGACGCGCGAGCAGTACACCGCGCTCCTCCTCGACCTGCGCGGCCGCGGCGAGGACCGGCTCCCCCCGGACGAACGCGACCACGGCACCGGCCGCCACTACGAGGGCTGGGTCGTCGCCGGCTTCAACGAGGGCAGACTCACCATCTGCAACACCTGGACGGCCCCGGCGTCCAAGGTCAGCTGACCCCTGCCCGTCCGCAGGCAAACGTGAGCGGTCTCACGGGCAAAGTGCTAGCAAGGCCGCTTGCAATAGCAAGCACCATGACGCAGGGTGGAGACATGGCAGGTTCGAAGGTCGGCTCGATCGGCGAGTACATCCGGGAGCAGCGGACGCGCGCGAAGATCTCGCTGCGTCAGCTCGCGGACGTCTCCGGGATCTCCAACCCGTATCTGAGCCAGATCGAGCGCGGCCTGCGCAAGCCGAGCGCCGAGATACTCCAGCAGATCGCGAAGGGGCTGCGGATCTCCGCCGAGGCGCTCTACGTGCAGGCCGGGATCCTGGAGGCGCGCGAGGCGGAGACGGACGTGCAGGCCGCCGTCCGCGCGGACCTTCTGCTCACCGAACGGCAGAAGCAGGTCCTGATCGACATCTACGGCTCGTTCCTCAAGGAGAACGAGGCCGCCGGAGTGTTCCCGGCAGAGCACGCGGCGGCGGAGGGCCCGGCGGCGGAGGCCGCCGAAGGGGAGCCGGCCGCGGACGAACCAGCCATGGGAGAGCGAACCGAACCAGCACAAGACGGAAGGGAAGAGGTCGGATGACGCTGGCCAACAACCTGCGAGAGAACAAGGCCGTCTACGCCGTGGCCGGCGCCGGCGACTTCGCGGTGGAGAAGCTCCGCGAGATGCCGGAGCAGATGACCCGGTACCAGGGCCGCGCCCGCGAGATCTCGGAGCGGTACCAGGGCGAGGTCCGGGAGACCGTGGACCGCTACCGCGGCCAGGTCCGCCAGGCCGCCCGCCGCTACCGCGGCGAGGTCACCCGGTACCAGGGGCGCGTCGACGCGAAGGACCTGCCCGGCGCCGCCGTCGCGTACGCGACGGAGTTCGGCACCCGGGCCGTCGGGTTCTTCGACGAGCTCGCCGAGCGCGGCAAGCGCGTCGTGCACCGCGAGGCGGCCGACGTCGCCGAGATCACCGACGCGCCGGCGCGTCCGGCCGCGAAGCCCACCACGAGGCCCACCGCGAGGCCCACCGCCGCCAAGTCGGCGCCGAAGGCCCGTGCCGCGCAGCCGAGGAAGAGCACGCAGACGCGGTCCACCGCGAAGAAGAACGGCGCCTGAGCACGCCAGTCGGGGCCCGGCCGGGAACATCCGGCCGGGCTCCTTCGTCGTCCACAGGCGGGACGGTCGCGGTTTTCCGCTGGACGACGCGCATAGGGTTGGGGTAACCGAGGCCCCGTGTGCGCGACGCATGAGTCGCCGTCCGAGACGAGCAGGAGCGCTGATCGCCGATGTCGGACTTCAACGTGCTGGACTACTTCTTCTGGCTACTGCTGATCATCGCGTTCGCGATGGAGGCGTGGGCGCTGATCGACTCGCTGACGGTGCCGGAGGGGGCGTTCTCCGCCGCGAGCAAGCAGAGCAAGAAGCTGTGGACGATCATCCTGATCGTCGCGACGGTGGTCGGCGCCGCCTACGCCGTCGCGCCGGTCGCGCTCGGCGCCAGCCCGATCGCGCTGCTGCTCGGCATCCTCCCGGTCGCCGCGTTCATCGCCGGGGCCGTCTACCTGGCGGACGTCCGCCCGGCCGTCGCGCCCTACAAGAAGAAGGGGCGCGGCGGCTCGTCCCGCTCCGGCCCCTACGGCCCCTGGTAACGGGTGTCGTGGCCCGTCACTAGTGTGAGGGCATGGAGAGCTCGGGACGCACGGCCCGCCTGGAACTGGACGACCAGGGGCTGCGGGAATGGGAAGCGGTCGTCCTCGACGCCGGGCCGGACGGGATCGTCCTCGACCGCTCGGCGTTCTACCCGGGCGGCGGCGGGCAGCCGCCGGACCACGGGGTGCTGCTGTGGCAGGGCGTCCAGACGCGGATCGCGGGGGTCCGCAAGGGCGACGACCTGGTCCTGATCCCGGTGGAGGGCGACCCCGTCCCGCCGACCGGCGCCGCCGTGCGCTGCGCGGTGGAGGACGACCGCCGCAGCGCGCTGATGCGCACCCACTCGGGCCTGCACCTGCTGTGCGGGGTGGTCTTCCGCGACTACGGCTGCCTCGTGACCGGCGGGAACATGGAACCGCTGAGCGCACGCATGGACTTCGACCTCCGCGAGGTCCCGCCCGGGTTCAAGGAGACCGTGGAGGACGCCTGCAACGCCGAGGTCGAGGCCGACCGGCGCATCGACGTCCGGACGCTGCCGAGGGTCGAGGCGTTCGAGATCCCGGACATCATCCGAACGGCGACCAACCTCGTCCCACCCGAGGTGCAGGACGTCCGCATCGTCGACATCGTGGGTCTGGACACCCAGGCCGACGGCGGCACCCACGTAGCGTCCACGAAGCAAATAGGCCGAATCAGGGTCGCGAAGGTGGAGAACAAGGGCCGAGGCTTCCGCCGCCTCCGCATCAAGATCGAAGACTGACCACCCGCGACCATCGCGGTGCGGGGCCGGGCACCGGGGGCGGGCGCCTCCGCCGGCCGGTGCCCGGGGTTCAGGGGGACGGGCGCGACAGGGCGTCCACCGAGGTCAGGCCGTGTTCGACGATGTCCACGGCGCGGTCGAGGGCGGCGCGCATCGCGTCCGGGTCGTAGGCCGCGCGGCGGCAGTGCGCGATGACCGCCTGCATGCCGCCGACCGCGATGCCGGACGCGGCGACCGCGTCGATCTCCGCGATGCCCGGACACAACTCGCGCAACAGCGCCTCGATCGCCTCCTGGGTGTGCGTCATCCGCTGCAGCGCGCGGGCCTGCAGGCCGGGACGCTCCAGGATCAGCGCGATCTGCACGGCCCCGTACTCGCCGTGCTCGGTCACGATCGCCTCCAGGACGTCCACGACGCTGCGCCGGATCGTGTCCATCGGCGACTCGCCGGGGGTGCGGCGCAGCCGCTCGGACACCTCGGCGAGCCGGTCGTCGACCTCGGCGAAGACCACGTCCTCCTTGGACGGGAAGTAGCCGAAGAACGTCCGCGGGGACACGTCGGCCGCCGCGGCGATGTCGGCGATCGTCGTCTCCTCGTAGCCGCGCTCGGCGAACAGGCGCAGCGCGGCGGTCGCGATGGCCCGCCGGGTGCGCTGTTTCTTGCGCTCCCGCAGGCCGGCCCGCCCCTGTCCGCCGTCCATGTGACGGACATTACCACGGCTGCAAAGTTGCAGCTGTTGCAAAACTGCACGCTGTCCGGTTTTCTGCGGACATGGCGCGTTTTCTGGACGCCCTCGGACGTCTCTGTGTGCGGCGCCGGCGCGCGGTCTTCGAGTCGTGGATCGCCGCGATGCTCGGCGCGGCCGTCCTCGGGCTGCTGCACGGCGGCATGTTCGTCCAGCAGAGCACGCTGCCCGGGACCGAGACGCAGCGCGCCATCGACGCCCTCTCCCGCGATCTCCCGGCGATGACGGGACCGACCGCGACCGTCGTCTTCCACGAGACGCGCGCCGCGAGCCCGGCGGACTGGCGGGTCGCGCTGACCGTCGGCCGGTCGATCGAGAACCTCACGAAACTCGACCGGGTCGCCTTCTGCGAGAACCCCTACGCCCAGGGGATGGGCGGGTTGAAGAACGGCGACGCGGTCGTCGTCCGGCTCAATTTCGCGGGGACGATGAGCGATGTCAGCGCCGCCGACCTCGACGCGCTGAACCGTGCCGTCGAGCCCGCGCGAATGGCCGGGCTGGACGTGAAGTTCGGCGGCATCGTCGCGATGATCCTCAACCAGCCGAAGGGCGGGCCGCAGGAGGGGGCGGGCATTCTGCTGGCCCTCGTGGTGCTGCTGCTGGCGTTCGGCTCGTTCCTCGCGGCGGGCATTCCGATCCTGGTGTCGCTGTGCGGCTTGGTCGTCGCGTATTCGCTGGTGCACTTCTCGGCGTCGCTGTTCCAGATCGCGCCGACCGCGCCGATGGTCGCGGCGATGCTCGGCATCGGCGCGGGAATCGACTACGCGCTGTTCATCGTCACCCGCTATCGGCAACAGCTCGCCGAAGGCGACGACGTCGAGACCGCGGTCGGACGCGCCATGGCCCATTCCGGGCACGCCGTGCTGTTCGCCGGGGGAACCGTGGTCTTCGCGATCTGCGGCCTTTTCCTGTCGGGCATCGCGTTCATCGGACGGATCGGCTTGTCCGCCGCGCTCGCCGTCGCCGTCATGGTCGTCGCCGCGCTGACCCTGCTGCCCGCGATCCTCGGCGCGCTCGGCGACCGCATCGACCGGTACCAGTTGCCGCGCGTCCGCCCGGACCGGAGTTCGCGCAGGTGGGAGGCGTGGGGACGGCACGTAGACCGGCACGCCTGGCCGTACGCGATCGGCGCGACGCTGATACTCCTGACCCTGTCCATCCCGACGCTGAGCCTGAAGTTCGGCGTGATGGCGGACAGCATGTCGTCCCCGCGGATGGAGGCGCGGCAGGCGTACGACATCGTCGCGGAGGAATTCGGCCCCGGCCATTACAGCCCGTTCGTCGTGGTCGCGACGGTCCCAGGCAAGGAAACAAAGCCCAAAAGACCGGTGCCCACCATCAAAGGCCCGGAGGGCCTCAGCGGCTTGACGGGCCCGCCCGCCACCACCCCACCGGCCCCGACACAACCAAAAGGCGCCCCGGACCTGACCAAGAAGCCCGACAAACTCGCAATCCTCATAGGCCAGGAACTGCAACAACGCCTGTCCGAAGCGTCGGGCGTCGTCTTCGTCGGCGACCCCGTCGTGATCGGCACGACCGCGATGGTTCAGGTCATCCCACGGGACGCGCCGCACGCCGACTCGACCACCGCGCTGGTCCGGCACCTACGCGAGGTGGAGATCCCCGCCGTCCGGGACGCGCACCCCGGGACGCGGATCTCCCTGGGCGGCGAGAACCCGGCCATCATCGATATCGCGACGACCGTGGGAAACCGCATGCGGAACGTCGTCATCGCGGTCGTGGGCGTCGCGCTGCTGCTCCTGGTCATCGCGTTCCGGTCGATCGTCGTCCCGGTGAAGGCGGCGCTGATGAACCTGCTGTCGATCGGCGCGTCGTTCGGCGTCGTCACGGCGGTCTTCCAATGGGGCTGGGGCGTCGGCCTGCTGGGACTCGACCAGGCCATTCCCATCATGTCGTTCGTGCCGCTGTTCATGTTCGCGCTGATATTCGGCCTGTCCATGGACTACGAGGTGTTCCTCCTGTCGCGCATCAAGGAGGAATACGAGCGAACGGGCGACCCGCACGAGTCGGTCGTGACCGGAATCGGCGCCACGGCCCGCCTCATAACCTCGGCCGCCCTGATCATGATCTTCGTGTTCGCGGGTTTCGTCCCACAACCGGATCCGACCGTCAAAATGATGGCCCTCGGCCTGGCGGTAGCGGTCGCCATGGACGCCACGATCGTCCGCCTGGTACTCGTCCCAGCCCTGATGAGCCTCCTGGGCCACGCCAACTGGTGGTGGCCACGCCGCCCCCGCCCGAAACCAACCCCTCCAACCCCAAAGCCCGAACAACTCGAACTGAAGTTGACGAGCTAGCGGGCTACTTCTTCTTGCGGGACTTCTTGGGTTCGGGGGCCTTGGGGAGGGGCGGGGTGGCGGAGGCGCCCTGGTTTTTGACGGCTTCTATGGCGGCCTTGGCGGCGGACGGGTCGAGGTATTCGCCGCCGCGCTTCAAAGGCGCGAAGTCGTCGTCCAGTTCGTAGACGAGCGGGATGCCGGTGGGGATGTTGAGGCTGACGATCTGCTCGTCGGAGACGTCGTCCAGGTGCTTGACGAGACCGCGCAGGGAGTTGCCGTGCGCGGCGACGAGGACGGTCTTCCCGGCGGCGAGGTCGGGGACGATCGCGTCGTACCAGTAGGGCAGCATCCGGTCGACGACGTCGGCGAGGCATTCCGAGCGGGGGATCAGCTCGGACGGCAGTTCCGCGTAGCGGAGGTCGTTCACCTGGGAAAGGGGGTCGTCGTCCTTGATGGGCGGCGGCGGGACGTCGTAGGAACGGCGCCAGGTCATGAACTGCTGCTCGCCGAACTCCTCGCGCGTCTGCGCCTTGTTCTTTCCCTGGAGGGCGCCGTAATGGCGTTCGTTGAGCCGCCAGGACCGCTTCACCGGGATCCAGAGGAGGTCGGCGACGTCCAGCGCGATGTTGGCGGTGCGGATGGCCCGCTTCAGCAGGGAGGTGTGGACCACGTCCGGGGTGATGTCGGCGTCGAGCAGCAGGTCGCCGCCCCTGGTCGCCTCGCTCTCGCCCTTCGCGGACAGGTCGACGTCCACCCAGCCGGTGAACAGTCCTTCCGCGTTCCAGACGCTTTCGCCGTGCCTCAGCAATACCAGGGTCGCCATGGGCGAAAGCCTATCGGCACCGTCCCTCAGCCGCGGTTGGCCGGGTCCGCGAACGAGGCGAAGGCGCGCAGGTTGGCGAGGCTCTCGCCGCGTTTGACGCGCCAGTCCCATTCGCGCTGGATGGACGTCTTGAACCCGCGTTCCAGCGCCTTGTCGAAGTTCTCGTCGGAGTAGGTGAGGACGCAGCCGAGCAGCCGGTCGATCTCGTCCGGCGACACGGACTCGAGCGCCACCCGTCCGACGAGATGGACGTCGCCGACGTCGTCCAGCGCGAACGCCACCCCGTACATCCGGCCGTTCTTCTCCAGCAGGAAACGGTAGAACTCGGCGTGGTTCTCGTCGGGACGGCGGCAGAAGAACGCCTCCACGTGCAGGCTGTGATCGCCGACGATCAGCCACGTCATGGTGGCGAGCTTGTGCTGCCCCGGAAGCTTGACGAAGAAGGCGTCCTCGCGCGGTTCGTCGAACTCCAGCCCGGCCGCCCGCAGGCTCTCCCTGATCGTCTCGACGACGCTCAAGCGGTCACCTCCACCTGCCCCATCGGCATCGGTCCCATTTCCACAGCACCGGTATACACGTCGAGCAGTTCGTCGACGGTCGCGTCCCACCCGAAGCCGTGCGCGTGCCGGACGGCGCCGTGGGCGAGGCGGGCGCGCAGGCCGGGCTCGGCGTCGAGGCGGCGCAGGACGGCCGCGTAGTCCGCCGGGTCGTGGCCGGAGATCAGGACGCCGGACTCGCCGTCCGCGACCGCCGTGCAGAGCCCGCCGACGCGGGACGCGACGACCGGCGTCCCGCACGCCTGCGACTCGACCGCGACCAGCCCGAACGACTCGGTGTGGGACGGGACGACGGTGACGTCTGCGGCCCGGTACCAGTCGGCCAGCTCGGCCTGCGGGGACGGCGGCTCGAACCGCATCACGTCGGAGATGCCGAGGTCGGCGGCCAGGTTCTGGAGGCCCTCCGGGCGCTGCCGCCCGGAGCCGCTCGGGCCGCCGACGACCGCGACGACGAGGCGGCGGCGCAGCGCAGGGTCGTCGGCGAGCATCCGGGCGACCGCGCGGAGCAGGACGTCCGGCGCCTTCAGCGGCTGGATGCGGCCGACGAACAGCAGCACGTAGGCGTCCGGGGGCAGGCCGAGGCGGCGGCGGGCGGGGCCCGGTCCGCGGGGGACGAGCGACGGCTCGGGACGGAACACCGACAGGTCGACGCCGGGGCTGACGGTCGCGACCCGCGCCGGGTCGGCGCCGTAGAGGTCGACGAGCTCCCCGGCCTCCTTCGCGGTGTTGGCGACGAGCTGGTCCGACGACGCGACGACCTGCTCCTCGCCGAGGACGCGCTCGTCCGGTTCCGGCCGGTCGCCGTCCGCGAGCGCCGCGTTCTTGACCTTCGCCATCGTGTGCATGGAGTGGACGAGCGGGACGCCCCAGCGCCGCTTCGCCGCCCATCCGGCCTGCCCGGACAGCCAGTAGTGCGTGTGGAGGAGGTCGTAGTGCCCGGGTTCGTGCATCGCCTCGACGCGCAGGATCCCGGACGTGAAGCCGCAGAGCTGCCGGGGCAGCTCGGTCTTGTCCAGCTCCTCGAACGGCCCGGCGACGACGTTGCGGACGAGCACGCCCGGCGCGAGCTCGACGACGGGCGGCATCGCGCGGCAGGTGGCGCGGGTGAAGACGTCGACCTCGACACCGCGCTCGGCCAGCCGCTTCGCCACCTCGACGACGTAGACGTTCAGGCCGCCCGCGTCACCGGTGCCCGGCTGGTCGAGAGGGGAAGTATGAACACTGACGGTCGCAACCCGGTTGATACGACGCGACACCGGACATCACCTCCGATGGTGCAACCTATCGACCGTGTCGCCTGTTCCCCCGCCGAGGGGTCCGCCGGATCCGGCCGCCAGGTTCTCCGGGACGCGCGTGCGACCCGTGCGCGCCTGCCTGGGAGGCTGGGCGCATGCGTAAGACGGCGGTAGTGACCGGAGCAAGCAGCGGGATCGGGGCGGCCACGGCGCGGCGCCTCGCGGCGGAGGGGTTCCACGTCGTCCTCGCGGCGCGGCGCCGCGACCGGCTGGACGCCCTCGCCAAGGAGATCGCCGAGGACACGCCGGGGGCGGGACGGGTCGCGGCCGTGACCCTGGACGTGACGTCCCAGGAGTCCGTGGACGCCTTCGCGGCGGCGGTCGGCGGCTGCCACGTCCTCGTCAACAACGCGGGCGGCGCGCTCGGCCTGGACTCGGTCGCCACCGCCGACCTGGACGAATGGCGCGCCATGTACGACACGAACGTCCTCGGGCTGGTGCGCGTCACGCAGGCGCTGCTGCCGGAGTTGATCGCGAGCGGCGCGGGCCACATCGTCAACATCACCTCGCTGGCCGCGCACGTCGCCTACGAGGGCGGCGGCGGGTACAACGCGGCCAAGTACGCGGCCTACGCGGCGAACGAGGTACTGCGCCTCGAACTGGTCGCCGAGCCGGTGCGGGTCACGGAGATCGCGCCGGGCCTCGTGAAGACGGACGAGTTCTCGCTGGTCAGGTTCCACGGGGACGCGGAGCGGGCCGCAAAGCCCTACGAGGGCGTCCCCGAGCCGCTGGTCGCGGACGACGTCGCCGACTGCGTGGCCTGGGCCGTGACCCGTCCGCCGCACGTGAACATCGACCGGATCGACGTCCAGCCGCGCGTGCAGGCGGCCCCGCACCGGCTTCACCGGGAGTAGGGCGCGACCGCCGTCCAGGTAAGGGTCACCTCACCGAGCCGCCACCGGTTTCTGCCTCCATAGGGCGGACGGGTGACGACGGGATGCGTCCGGGCGAGCAGCGCGACCGCCTCCACCCAGCGGGCGCGCGGGCCGAACGCCGAGTGCGGCGCGGCCGTCGCCCAGCAGCGGTCGAACGCCGCCAGCAGGTCGTGGACGGGCTCGCCCGGCACGTTCCGGTGGATCAGCGTCTTCGGCAGCCGCTCCGCCAGCGCCGACGGGCGCTCCAGCGTGGGCAGATGCGCGGCGAACGTGATCGTCTGCGGGCCGTCCGGGGTGAGCGCCGCCCAGACCGCGCGGCGGCCGATCTCGTCGCACGTCCCCTCGACGAGGACGCCTGCCGGGTCGAGCCGCGCGGTCAGCTCCTCCCAGGCCCGCCAGGCCGCGTCCTCGCCGTACTGGCGCAGCACGTTGAACGCCCTGACCAGCACGGGAGGGCGCGGGACGGGCAGCTCGAACCCGCCGCGCCGAAACGACAGGCCGTCCAGGCGACGGGCGGCGAGCAGGGCGACCCCGGCCGCCACGCGCTCCGCGTCGATCTCGACGCCGACGACCTCCAGCCGCGGCGACACGGCGCGGAGCCGGGTGAGCAGCTCGACGGTCGTCACCGGCGACGCCCCGTACCCGAGGTCGACGGCCAGCGGACGCGCGCCCGCGCGCAGCGGTCCGGCCTGGGTGGCGGCGATCCAGCGGTCCGCGCGGCGCAGCCGGTTGGGGGCGGTGGTGCCGCGGGTCACCTCCCCCCGCGGCTTCGGGATGGGGGGCACCGGGTCATTGTTCCGTGTCGTCCTCAATGCTCCGTACGCCGCGATATGAACGGCTGTACGGCGGGCCGCCGGGCGGGCGATCATAGGCGGATGCCCGACCTGTCCGGCCTGCTCGCCGACCTGGCCGCCGAAGGCGACTCCCTCGACGCGCTGGTCGCGCCGCTGCCCGCCGCGAGATGGGCGGCCCCGACCCCCGCCGAGGGCTGGACGATCGCGCACCAGATCGCCCATCTGGCCTGGACGGACGACCAGGCCGCCGTCGCCGCCACCGACGCCCCCGGGTTCGCGAAACTCCTGGAGGCGGCCCTCGCCGACCCCGGCGACTACGTCGAGGCGGGCGCGCGGGAGGGCGCCGCGGACGACCCGGCCCGGCTCCTCGCCCGCTGGCGCGACGGCCGCCGCCGCGTCGTCGACGCGCTCGCCGCCGTCCCGGCGGGGGAGCGGCTCCCGTGGTTCGGGCCGCCGATGAGCGCCGCGTCCATGGCGACCGCGCGGCTGATGGAGACGTGGGCGCACGGCGAGGACGTCGCGGGCGCGCTCGGCGTCCGCCGCGCGCCGACCGGACGGCTCCGGCACGTCGCGCACATCAGCGTCCGGACCCGCGACTTCGCGTTCCGCAACCGCGGCCTGGAACCGCCGGACGGCGAGTTCCGCGTCGTTCTCGAAGGCCCGGACGGCGACGCTTGGACGTGGGGCCCCGCCGACGCGCGCCAGTCGGTCACCGGCCCGGCGCTCGACTTCTGCCTCGCCGTCACGCAACGGCGGAACCGCGCCGACCTGGCCCTCGTCGCCACCGGCCCGGACGCCGACCGCTGGCTGGACGTCGCCCAGGCGTTCGCCGGTCCGCCCGGTCCCGGCCGCGCGCCGGGGTGAGTGGGCGGGCTCACAAGTTCGAACCGCGCTCTAGTGGAAATCTCCTGCGTATGACGATCCTCATCGCCTACGACGGGTCGGACGACGCGCGCGCCGCGCTCGACTTCGCGGCGCGGCACCTCCGTCCCGAGCCCACCGTAGTGATCAGTGTGTGGGAGCCGCTGCTGCTGCAGTTCGCCTGGGCGCCGCTCGTCGCGGAGACGCCGGCCGGCCCCGATTCCGAGCCGAACGACCAGTTCGAGGAGGAGAAACAGGCGGAACACCTCGCGCAGGAGGGCGCCGACATCCTCCGGAAGGCCGGGCTCACCGACGTGCGCACGCTCGCCGAGCGCGGCGGCGGCCCGGTCTGGAGCGCCATCGTCGACGTCGCGGACGAACTGGACGCCTCCCTCGTCGTCACCGGCTCCCGCGGCCTCGCGGGCGCCCGGTCGCTGATCATCGGGAGCGTCTCGACGCGCGTCCTGCACCACGCGCGGCGGCCGGTGCTGGTCGTCCCGCCGAAACGGCAGGACAAGGAGAAGGACTGACGGTCAGAAGGACTGACGGTCAGAAGGCGCCGACGGCGCGCTCGAACGCCTCGTAGGCGTCCGCCGTGAACAGGACGAAACGCGCGTCACGCACCTTCGACGGCGTGGACCGGACCGTGCCGACCGCGATCCGGGCCGCGTCGTCCATCGGCCAGCCGTAGATGCCCGCCGACACGGCCGGGAACGCGATCGACTCGACGCCGAGCTCGTCCGCGACGCGCAGCGACTCCCGGTAGCAGGAGACGAGCTGGCCGGACCGGTCGTCGGACGGCGAGTACACCGGCCCCACCGTGTGGATCACCCAGGTGGCGGGGAGCCGTCCCGCCGTCGTCGCGACCGCCTGGCCGGCCGGCAGGCCCCCGCCGTAGTGGGACGCGCGCAGCTTGCGGCAGTCGTCGAGGATCTCCGGGCCGCCCCTGCGGTGGATCGCCCCGTCCACGCCGCCGCCACCGAGGAGGGAGGAGTTCGCCGCGTTGACCACGGCGTCCACGTCCTGCTCGGTGATGTCGCCCCGGATCAGAGAGATCTTCACGTGCGCCCCTTCTCACGTTGCCGCGGAACCCGTCAGAAGAGAAGAATTCTCCCGCGGGCCGGGCGTGAAACGCGTTCGGCGGCTCCCGGCGGTACGCTCATGGCGGACGAGGCACCGGGGGCGGTTCGGCTCGTCCGACTTCGTCCGGCCGACGCCGTGGGGGGCTCCATGCGGAGGGCCGGACGTGAACAGTGGAACATTGACTGCCTATCCTGCCGTCGAGACGACCACAAAGGCGTGCAAGTCGTGGAGGTTACCCCCTTGAAGATTCTCCTCGCCGGAGCGACCGGAGTCGTCGGTCGCCGGCTGATCCCGCTGCTCGTCCAGGCGGGCCACGAGGTCGCAGGGACGACACGCCGGACCGAGCGCGCCGACCTGCTCCGCGGCCTCGGCGCCACGCCGGTGGTCGTGGACGTCCTCGACGCCGCCGCGGTCCGCGCGGTGCTGGCGGACGTACGTCCGGACGCGGTGATCCACCAGCTCACCGATCTCAGCACCGAGGACTTCGCCGCCAACTCCCAGCTGCGCATCGAGGGCACGCGCAACCTGGTCGACGCCGCGCGGGACGCGGGCGTCGAGACCATGATCGCGCAGAGCATCGCCTGGCTGTACGTGGGCGGCGGCGCCCCGGCCGCCGTCGAGACCGACCCGCTGGACGCCGCGCTCCCGCCGTACGCGGGCGTCGCGGCGCTGGAGGCGGCGGTCGCGGAGATGCCGCGCGGCGTCGTGCTCCGCTACGGCGCCCTCTACGGGCCCGGGACCTGGTACGCGCCGGACGGCGCGATCGCCGAGCGGGTCCGCGCGAACACCCTGCGCCTCGCCCCGTCCTGGACGTCGTTCGTGCACGCCGACGACGCGGCCTCCGCCGCGCTGGCGGCGCTCGACTGGCCCGCGGGCCCGGTCAACATCGTCGACGACGAGCCCGCCACCACGGCCGACTGGCTGCCCGTCTACAGCGCGGCGCTCGGCGCGCCGACGCCGGGCAACGCCGGGAAGCACGCCGCCACGACGGGACGCCCGGTGTCGAACGAGAAGGCGCTCAGCCTCGGCTGGAAGCCGTCGGTCGCGTCCTGGCGCATCGGTTTCGCCCAGATGGACGGCGCCTCCGGCGCGGAGGGCGCGGCCCGCGCGGACGCCCGGGTGAACGGCCGCGTGGACGGCACCGCCCGCACCTACTGATCGAACAAAACGGACGCTCCCGGCGGAACGTGACAAAACACAACCGAGTCGGGGGCTCAGCCGAACTGGAACGAGCGCTTCGCCAGGCCGAACCAGTACCCGTCGATGACGGCCCGCCGCTTTTGATCTTCGGCGCCGGTCGCGGCGGTCGTCGCGGCGCCCAGGGCCACGAAGAGTGGCGCGAAGTGTTCGGTGCGTGGATGCGCGATCCGCGCCGCCGGGGCCTTGGCGCGGAAGTCGAGAAGGGCGTCGATGTCGCCGTTCCGCACGGCCTCGTCCGTCCAGGCGTCGAACTCGGCCGACCAGGCGGGCGGCGGCTCGTTCGCGCCGGGCGGCATCTCGCGCAGGTTGTGCGTCGTGAAACCGCTCCCGACGATGAGGACGCCCTGGTCGCGCAGCGATGCGAGCGTGCGGCCGACGTCGTAGAGGCGCGCCGGTTCGAGTGACGGCATGGACATCTGGAGCACGGGGACGTCGGCGTCCGGATACATCTCCACGAGCGGCACGTAGGCGCCGTGGTCGAGGCCGCGCGCCTCGTCCCGGTGCACGTCGGGGATGAGTTTGCTCACGTCATCGGCCAGTTCGGGCGCGCCGGGCGCGTCGTACCGGACGCGGTAGTAGTGCTCCGGGAACCCCCAGAAGTCGTACACGAGCGGCGTCCGGCGGGTGGCGCCGACGGTCAGCGGCGCCTCCTCCCAGTGCGCGGACACCATCAGGATCGCCTTCGGCTTGGGCAGTTCCGCCGCCCAGCGGGCCAGTTCGTCCGTCCAGACGGGGTCGTCGGCCAGGGGCGGGGCGCCGTGGCTGAGGTAGAGCACGGGCATCCGGGTCGTCATGTGGGTCCCCCCTCTTTTACTTCAGATTTCAACTATATCTGGCCGCGCTGGTTGAACGTTCAAGTCTTGAAAGTTCAAACTTTGGGTAGAGTAAGTGATATGACCGAAACGACGGACACGCGATGGCTCGACGCCGATGAGCAGGAGACCTGGCGCGCCTTCCTGTGGACGTCGCGCCTGCTGAACGAGGCCCTCGACCGGCAGCTCCAGCGCGACTCCGGCATGCCGCACGCCTACTACATGATCCTGGCGATGCTGTCGGAATCGCCTGGTCGCGCCCGCACCATGACCGAGCTGGCGGAGATCGTGTACTCGTCGCCGAGCCGCCTGTCGCACGCCGTCAACCGGCTGGAGGAGGCGGGCTGGGTGCGGCGCACCAAGCACGGCGCCGACCGCCGAACCACGATCGCCGAGCTGACGGACGCGGGGTATGCCGCTCTGGCCGAGGCCGCACCAGGACATGTCGCCGAGGTAAGGCGGCACCTGTTCGACCCGCTGACGCGGGACCGCATGCTGGAGTTCCGCGAGACGCTGCACGCGCTCCTCGCGGTCCTCGACCCGGACCGCGAGGCCCCCTGCGCCCGCGAACTCGGCTAGGAGGGTCGGTCAGGCGTCGGCGAACTCGATCGCGTGGGTCTTCGCGCCGGGGTGGGCGGCGGAGAGCAGGCGCAGGCCCTCCTCCTCCAGGGCGGTCCGCTCGGGCGTCGGGACCGGGGCGAACGGGGTGATGCGCAGCACCGCCTCGCCGCGCTTCTTCTCGACCTTCCACATGCCGTGGACGAACCCGTCCACCAGGTACGTCGCGCGGATGATGCCGTTGATCGTGAAGATCCGCGCGCGGTGCTCCTCGGTGATGATCCGCGCCCGGTCGGCGTGGGAGAGCACCAGGTTGTCGAAGTCGGGGACGAACCTGACCGGCGCGGGCGTCCCCGGATCGGGACGCGGCGCGTCCGGCAGGTCGTAGAGCGTGCGGCCGTTCTCGTCCCGGAAGGCGAGCAGGCGGGGCGCGAGGCGCTCGACCACCTCGCCGAGCCGCGCGAGGCCCGACCAGTGCTGGACGTCCCGGACGCTCGCCGGCCCGAACGCGGCGAGGTAGCGCAGGACCAGGTCGTCCAGGGACATCGCGCGGCGCGCTGACGGGTCATCGTCCAGCCAGGCGTCGAGCGTGGTGTGCCGGGCGACGCCCGACGCGCCCCAGACCCCGCGCGGCGGGACCTGCACCAGCGGGATCTGCAGCCGGACGGCCCATCCGAGCAGCGCCGCGTCGTGGTCGGGGAACCGCTCGGCCAGCAGGGTGCGCAGTTCCTTGTCGGAGCGCGGGTCGTCCTCCAGGAGCTTGCGCGCCTCGGCGGTGATCGTGTCGAGGTCGACGCCGTCCAGGTCGGCGGCGCGGGACTTCAGGTGGCCGTCCAGGACGGCCTGGGTCAGCGGGCGCAGGGACACCGCGTCCCGGGCGCTGACCAGGTGGAGCGTCCCGCGCATGAGCACGATCCGGAGCGCGCGGCGGCTGGTCATCAGCTCGCCGACCTCGGCGAAGTCGAAGTCCTTGAGACGGCTCCACAGGCCGATGTAGGGCGGGTTCGGCGCCTGCGACTGCATGCCGACGAGGTGCTCGATCGCGTCCATCACCGGGATCGCGCGGCGCTCCAGCAGCATCTGCCGCGCCAGCAGCGCCCGGTTCAGCGCCCGCCGGTCGAGCGTCTCGGGTTCGGCGTTCACGGGGGTTGCCTTCAAGATCTCGGCTTTCGGTCGTCGGGTATCGCGGTCTCGGCTTTCGCGGGGCCGGGTCGCGTGGTCTCGGCGTTCGCGGTGTCGGCCTCGGCGAGCGCGGGCCTCGCGGGGGCGGGCTTCGCGGGGTCAGGCGTCATAGCGGTCCCTGAGTTCGGGCCAGGTGGGCGGAGGGCCCGGCAGTTCCGCTTCGCCGGTGAGGTGCAGCGCGTCCAGCATGAGGGCCAGGTAGCGGTGTTGCAGGCGGTTCATGCGGGCGTCGTCGCCGATCCGGATGCCGTGCAGGTACTCCAGGATCACCGAGATGTCGCCGACCTCGATCTCTGGACGCAGCGCGCCCGCCTCCCGGGTGCGCTCCAGCAGCCGCTTCGTCGCGAGGTGGATCTCCTGGCCCTTGCGGCTCATCTCCTCGCTGACCTCGAAGCTGCCCGCCAGCCGCATGGTGAGGGAACCGGCGCCGATGTCGAGGCAGCGGCGCATGAAACCGGCGAACGCCCGCCAGGGGTCGCCGTCGTCGTCCAGCGCGGTGCGGACCTCGGCGAGATAGCGGTCCATGCCGTCGTCGGCGAGCTTCTGGAGGAGGTCCTCCTTGCTCTTGTAGCGGCGGTACAGCGCGCTGATCCCGACCCCGGCGTGCTCGGCGACCGCCGAGATCGGCGCGCCGGGGTCGGCGGTGAACACCGCCCGCGCCGCCTCCCTGATCAGCTCGTCGTTGCGCGCCGCCTGGGCCTTGCGCCCGCTCATGGGCGCCGCTGCCGTCGTGTCCATGCGTCCATACTAAAGGGAACGAACAATTCCGTTCTACAAGGGCGCGGGGTTGACTTCATGCGCGGCGACGAGGCAGGGTGAACACATGTTCATGAACGAGTGTTCATAACGACGAGAGCGGGGGCATCATCATGGAGATCGTCAACACGCACCAGGCCGAGGCGTGGAACGGCTACGAGGGACGGCACTGGGCCGACCACCACGCGCGCTACGACGCCATGAACGGCGGGTTCAACGAGTTCCTGCTGGACGGCGCCGCCATCGGACCGCGCGACCGCGTCCTCGACATCGGCTGCGGGAACGGGCAGGTCACCCGGCTCGCGGCGCGCCGGGCCGGGCTCGGCGCGGCGACGGGCGTGGACCTGTCCGGGCCGATGCTCGCCCGCGCCCGCTCCCTCGCCGCCGAGGAGGGCGTCGCGAACGTAACGTTCGAACAGGGCGACGTCCAAGTCTATCCGTTCGGCGACGACGCCTTCGATGTTGCGATCAGCCGGGTCGGGGTCATGTTCTTCGCCGACCCGGTGGCGGCGTTCGGGAACGTCCGGCGGGCGCTGCGCGCGGACGGACGGCTCGCGTTCCTGGCGATGGCGCCGCTCGGCGGCACCGACCTCGGGACGGTCCTCGCCGCCCTCCCGCCGCTGCCCGAGCCCGCCATCGGGGAGCACGGGCCGCTGTCGCTGTCCGATCCCGACCGCGTCCGCGAGATCCTGGAGGGCGCCGGGTTCCGCGACGTCGCCGCCCGCCGGGTGGAGGCCGGCCAGATCTTCGGACGTGACGCCGACGACGCCGCCCGCTTCCTCGCCGACTGGGGACCGATCCGCTACAACCACGGCGACGGCGACGAGGTCTTCCAGACGCTCCGCGTCGCCGTGAAGCCGTTCGAGCGGGGCGGCGCCGTCCGGCTGCGCGGGACGTCCTGGCTGGTCAAGGCGCGGGCGTGAGGGCGCGCTGCCAGGCCCGGGCGGACGGCGGTCCAGGTCATTACGATGCCGGATGATGTCACCGAGAAGAGCCGTCGGCGCGGGGGACCGGACCCTGCGCGAGCACCTCGTCGCCACCGCCGAGCGGATGATCGCCGAGCGCGGGACGGCGGGCCTCACCGTCCGGGCGATCGCGCGGGAGGCGGGCGTCGCCGACGGCGTCCTCTACAACCACTTCGCGAACAAGGAGGAACTCCTCGGCCACGCGCTGCGCGCCCGCGCGGACACGATCATGCGCGGCCTCGGCCCGCTCCCGGCCGCGGGCACGGGCACGGTCGGGGACAACCTGCGCGTCTACGTCCGGCACGGGCTGACCCTGCACAACGGGCTGCTGCCCGCGCTGGCGGGGCTGATCGCGCAGCCGGACGTCCTCGTCCAGTTCGCGGCGCTCAGCGGCGGGGGCGGCGGCTGGCGGCAGCGGCTCGCCGCCTACCTGCGCGCCGAGCGCAACCTCGGCCGCCTCGCCCCGGGGGCCCGGGTCGAGGCCGCCACCTCGATGATCGTCGGCGCGTGTCACGAGCCGGTGCTGTCGGCGCTGTTCCAGGGCGGCGGCGTCGCGCAGCCGCTCCCGCCGGACGCCGTGGACGACCTGGTCACTGTCGTCCTCGACGGCCTCACGGCTCGCTAGGAGACCGTCCCGGCAGGACAGAGGCCGTCGCCGACATCGCTGCGCGCTAGGAGGCCATCGCGGTGCGTACCTCCTTGAGCGTCCGGTCGGCGATCGCGTTGGCGCATTCGTTGCCCTCGGCCAGGACTTCGCGCAGGTAGGCCCTGTCCGCGACGAGTTCGGCGCGGCGGGCGCGGATCGGGCGCAGGAACTCGTTCACCGAGTCGGTGACGGTCTTCTTCAGCGCGGCGGAGCCGCCGTCCCCGATCTCGGCGGCGACGGCGTGCGGGTCGCGGTCCTGGCAGAGCGCGGCGAGCAGCACCAGGTTGGACACCTGCGGACGGGTCTCCGGCGCGTACGTGATCCGCCGCTCGGTGTCGGTCACGGCGCGCTTGATCAGCCGGGCGGTCTCGTCCGGGTCCGCGGACAGGGCGATGGCGTTGCCGCGGCTCTTGCTCATCTTCTGGCCGTCCGTCCCGAGCAGGCTCGGCGCGGGGGACAGCAGCGCGTCCGGGACGGGGAACACCGGCCCGTACCGCTCGTTGAAACGGCGCGCGATCGTCCGGGTGATCTCCTGATGCGGGAGCTGGTCCTTACCGACGGGCACGAGGTTCGCCTTGCAGAACAGGATGTCCGCGGCCTGGTGGACGGGGTAGGTGAACATCAGCCCGCTGACCGACGCCTGCCTGGACACCGCGATCTCGTCCTTCACGGTCGGGTTCCGGCGCAGTTCCGCGACCGACACGAGCGACAGGAACGGCAGCATGAGCTGGTTCAACGCCGGGACGGCGCTGTGCCGGAAGATCGTCGCCGTGGACGGCTCGACCCCCACCGCGAGATAGTCGGCGACCAGCCCTTCGACGTACTCGGACAGGTTGTCCGCGACGTCCCGGTCGGTCAGCACCTGGTAGTCCGCGACCAGCACGAACAGGTCGACGCCCGCCCGCTGGAGGCGGACGCGGTTGGCGAGGGTGCCGAAGTAGTGGCCGAGGTGCAGCGGCCCGGTCGGACGGTCCCCGGTCAGGATCCGGAAGGCTCCGGGGTCGGCGGCGATGCGGTCTTCGAGGATCGCGCTGCGCCGTGCGGCCGCCTCGATTGTTTCGGGGGTTTCGGGGTTGGTCGTGCCCATGGGTGTCTCTCCTCGATCTTCGGTGGTGTCCGATGCGAGCCGCGTCCGTCCGTCCGGCCGGACCGGCCCCGGGTCGTCGAGGAAAGGGAAAGGGCCGTCCGGTGGACGGCCCTGCGCGTGCGCGGTTTCGGCCGTCCTAGAACGGCCGCCAACCAAGGCACGCGGTTCGCTGCATGCCGTCCAGGATAGACCACGAGAAGCGGCTGCTCCTAGATAATCTGGAACGGAACCAAATTGGTAACCTGGGGGTATGACCTCGATGGCCCCCGCCCGCACCGAGACCGACCTGTCCTTCCTGCTCGACCACACCGGACACGTTCTGCGCAGCCGCATGACGGCCGCGCTCGCCGAGATCGGGCTCACGCCGCGCATGCACTGCGTCCTGGTGCACGCGCTGGAGGAGGAGCGCACCCAGATCCAGCTCGCCGAGATCGGCGACATGGACAAGACGACGATGGTCGTGACGGTGGACGCCCTGGAGAAGGCCGGTCTGGCGGAGCGGCGGCCTTCGTCCCGGGACCGGAGGGCCAGGATCATCGCGGTCACCGAGGAGGGCGCCCGCGTGGCCGCGCGCAGCCAGCGCCTCGTGGACGGCGTCCACGAGGCGGCCCTCGGCTCTCTTCCTCCCGCCGACCGCACTGCTCTGGTCAAGGCATTGAACGCGCTCGTCAGCGGGCATCTGGCCACGCCGTCCGAGACCGCGACCCCGGCCCGCCGGGCCCGCGAGCGCGCGAAATAGATCCGTCAAGGATCGTCTGTAACAAAACTATCTGCTACGGTCTCTCCTGTTGGCTCTGACCTCAGGAGATGACCATGTCCTCCGTGCTTCGATCCCGCTGGGCGGCGCTCGGCGTGCTGTCCGCCACGATGCTGATGACCATCCTGGACGGCAGCATCGTCACCGTCGCGACCCCCGCCATCCAGGACGACCTGGGCTTCTCGCCCGCCGGGCTGAGCTGGATCATGAACGCTTACCTGATCCCGCTCGGCGGCCTGCTCCTCCTCGCCGGACGCCTCGGCGACCTCGTCGGCCGCCGGACGCTCTTCCTCGCCGGGAACGCCGTCTTCACGGTCGCGTCCGTGCTCGCCGGGGCCGCCACGACGTCTGGCCTGCTGATCGCCGCCCGCCTCTTACAGGGCGTCGGCAGCGCCCTGGCCTCCGCGGTCGTGCTCGGCATCCTCGTCACGCTGTTCACCGAACCCCGCGAACGGATCAAGGCGATCGGCATATTCAGCTTCACCGGGGCCACCGGTGCGTCCATCGGACAGGTGCTCGGCGGCGTCCTCACCGACGTGCTGAGCTGGCATTGGATCTTCCTGATCAACCTGCCGATCGGGATCGTCACGATCCTGCTGGCGCTGCCCGCACTGCCGCGCGACCGCGGCATCGGCCGGCGTGGGGGCGCGGACATCGCGGGGGCGCTGCTCGTCACGTCCGGGCTGATGCTCGGTATCTACACGATCGTCAAGGTCGAACGGTACGGCTGGCTCTCCACGCACACCCTCGGGTTGGGCGCGGTTTCTGTCGTCCTGCTGGCCGGATTCGTCGTCCGCCAGGCGCACGCGGCGACACCTTTGATGCCCTTGCGAATTCTGCGTTCCCGCAACGTGTCCGGGGCGTACGTCGTCCAGTTGCTCGCGTTCTCGGCGATGTTCTCGTTCCAGGTCATAGTCGCGCTCTACATGCAGATAGTCCTCGGCTACGACGCGCTGAAGACGGGCCTTGCGATGCTCCCGGCCGCCGTTGCCATCGGCGTCGTGTCGTTGTTCGTCTCGGCGCGGCTGTCGAACCGATTCGGTGAACGCCTCGTTCTGATGGCCGGGCTCGTCCTTCTGGTCGGCGCGATGGCCTGGCTTACGACCGTACCCGTCAACGCCGACTATGCCACCGACCTTCTCCCCGTGTTCGTCCTGATCGCCGGGGCGGGGCTCGTCCTGCCGTCGCTGACCGGGCTCGGCATGTCCAGCGCCCGTCCGGACGACGCCGGGCTCGCGTCCGGGCTGTTCAACACCGTCCAGCAGGTCGGAATGGCGCTGGGCGTGGCCGTCCTGACGACGCTTGCCGCCTCCCGCACCGCCGACCTCCGCGCCACCGGCCAAGACGAGCCCACCGCGCTAACCGGTGGCTACCACCTGGCGTTCGCGGTATCCGCATCCCTGCTGGTGGCGGCGCTGCTGGTGTCACTGCTCGTCCTGCGCCGTCCGAAGCCCACGTCGCCCGCCACCGCGCCGACGGAGACCGTCCCCACCAACGTCTGAAGGGAACCGCAATGTCGACCGAATACGGCCCCGGACAGGGCCCCGGCCCCAAACCGATCAACGACGACGACCTCAGCCGCCTCCTGGGCGAACAGCAATTCGCCGTCCTGGCGCTGAACAAACCAAACGGCCACCCGCACCTTTCAACCGTCGTTTACACCTGGGACCCGATCGAGCGCATCGCCCGCATCTCCACAACGGCGGGACGCGCCAAGGTGAACCACATCCGCAACAACCCACGCGCGGCCCTCCACGCGACCACCCCCGACCACCTCTCCTTCGCAGTAGCCGAGGCCACCGCAGAGTTGTCCCCGGTAAGCCAAACCCCAGGCGACGCAACCGGCCAAGAACTCCTCTCAATGACCCCAGGCTTCAAGTCCCCAGCCGACGAACAAGCCTTCCTGGAACAAATGACAAAAGACAATCGCCTAGTAATCCGTCTACACACAACCCGCCTCTACGGAATATCTCTATCCACCTAATCAATAAGGGCCGCTCAAACAACAGAACAGAGAGGCGCAAGGGCTCGACGGCAGACGCGCGCCGGTAGGGGCCAGTCGAGGCCCTCGACACCGCTCATCCCGATCGCGCCGCCCAACCGAGCCGCGCGGAGGGAAAGTGTCGCCCGCCGGGGCACCACAAGACATGCGGCGAGACAAGCGACCCCAAGCGAGTACGTACACCGACGTGCAGAAGGCACCCAAGGCTGCGCAGGAGTCCTGAGCCTGAGGCCGAGCGCAGGCTTGGGCAGGAGGCAGGCTCAGAACACGAGGCAGGCTCAGAACACGAGGCCTAACCGCGAGACGGGTCGGGGTGCGGGCCTGAGGGCAGAAGGCAGCCTGGGGCCTGAGCGCAGGGCTTGAGCACGGGACCTGAGCAGGAGGCAGGGGCCAGAGCACGAGACCTAAGCGCGGGACGCGGGGTTGGGGTGCAGGGCCTGAGCGCAAGGGGCAGCCTGGGGCCTGAGCACGGGGCAGGGCGTGACCCCAGGGCCCACGCGCGGGTTTGGGGCCTGAGTAGTGGCGCGGTCGGAGCGTGGACCTGAGGGCGGTGCGTCTAGGGCGTGCGGGGCGCACGTGGCCGGGGGACGTGCGTTACGGAGTGGGGGCCGCGTGTGGGACGGGGGTTTATTGGGATTGGGGGGGGCGCTGGCTAGGGGTGGTGGTCCCGGCGCGAGGTGGTGGTCAGTGGGGGAGGACGAGAAGGATCAAGGGGACGGCGGCGATGACGGGGACGGCGACCGTGGCGGCGAGGCGAGTAGTGCGGGGGAGCGGTTCGGGCTCCAGCAGCCGGTTCACCCGCGCCATCACCGGAATGTTGCCGTGGGACGCGACGCCGAGCGTGCCGGACGGTGCGGCGGCCGGGCGGGCGGCGGCGAACCGGAGCAGCGCCGTCGCCAGCTCGCGCGCCGGACGTCCGTGCCGGGCCCGATCGTCGGCCGCCATCTCGATCAGCAGCTCCACCGCGTCCAGGCAGCGTCCGACCAGGCGGAACTGGGGGAACACCTGGCGCAGGGACGTGAACGGCAGCAGCACCAGGTCATGCCGCTCGCGGGCGTGGGCGCGCTCGTGCGCGAGCACGGCGGCCAGCTCACCGCGGTCGAGCAGCTCCAGCGTCCCGGCGCTGACGACCACCTTGGACGAGCGGACGCCCGGCACGCAGTACGCCGCCGCGCCAGGGTGGTCGAGGACGAGCGTCCCCGGCACGGCCGAGTCGCGGCGCGACACCAGTGCGAGCAGCGCCCGGTGTCGTCGCCTCGCCCGCACGACGCGGACCACCGCGTACATCAGCATCACCAGCAGCACGGCGGTCAGGCTGATCGCGGCGAGCAGCGCGGCCACCTGCACCGCGTTGAGCCGGGCGGCCTGGTCGTCGTACAGGCCGGGCAGTCCGCCGAGGACGCCCTTCCCGTACGGGAGTAGCGCGAGGCCGAGCAGCGCGCCGATCGTGGCGACGCCCCAGCACAGCCCGAGGGCCTGCCAGAGCGCGATCCCGAGCCGCGGGGTCCGCCACGTCCAGCTGGCTTGGGACAGCAGGTGCGCCCCGCCGACGGTCCCCAGGGAGATCAATGCGAGCAGGGCGGTGCCCGTCATGCCGGAGGTTCCTTACTTGTGATGCCGGCCAGCGCCTGACGGATCACGTCGATCTCGTCCTCCGAGACGGAGCGCACGAAATGGGCCAGCGCGGCGTCTCGGTCGCCGGTCTCGGCCAGAGCGCCCAGCATCAGCTCCGTGACATAGCCTTCCCGGCTCGCGACCGGATGGTAGCGCCAGGCGCGACCGTCCCGTTCACGCTCCAAGAAGCCCTTCTTGGCGAGCCTGTCCAGCACCGTCATGACAGTAGTGTGCGCCAGGTCGCGGTCGCCCGCGAGCGCACGGCTGACATCACGCGCGGTCGCCGCGGGGTGACCGGCGTCCTCCCGCGCCCAGAGGACCTCCATGACCGTGCGTTCGAGCTCTCCCAGACCTTTCACGGCACCCAGATTATCCGAGGGTCCGGACAGTGACCACGTCAGGTAGTACTACCGCCGGTAGAGGGCCCCACAAGCCCCAGCTCGTAGGCGATGATCACGAGCTGGACGCGGTCGCGTGCGTCCAGCTTGGTGAGCAACCGCGCCACATGCGCCTTCGAGGTAGCCGGGCTGATGAACAGCTCCTTGGCAATCTCCTGGTTGGACCTCCCACGCCCGACCAGAATCAACACCTCCCTCTCCCGCTCCGTGATCCCTTCGACCCGCCCCACCGAAGCCCCCGCCACCGACACCCGCACGCCCCTCTGCGCAGAAGCACCTCCCCGCTCGACGTCACTCCCCTCCAGACGCCCCTGTCCAGACCTCTCCGCAGGCGCGGAACCCTGTGCCGACATCTCCGCGCCCCCACCCCCCTGCGAAGACGGCGACACCTCCGCGGACGCCCGTCCACCCCCGTCCCCAGGCACCCGCCCAACCTCCGACACCTGCCCAGACGACCGCGCGGACGGCGCCTGCCCGGATGCCCGCGCGGGCGGCACTTGCCCAGCCGACTGTGCGGGCGGTGTCCGCTCTGACGTTCGCGCGGACGGCGTCTGTCCGGACGGCTGTGTGGGCGGTGCTTGCCCCGATGTTCGCGTGGACCCCGTCTGCCCAGAAGTGCGGGCAGACGGGGTCTGCCCAGAGGTTTGCGGGGGCGTCGGCCTTGCGGGTGCCGTCTGGCGGCCGACCGTTGGGGATTGCGCGGGGTTTCTTGCTGGCGGCTCTGAAGATGTAGGCGGTTGCGGACCGGGTTGGGTGGGACGTGCGGCGAACTCTGCGATCAGTCGGCGGGTGACGCTCGGCGCGATCAAGGCGTCCCCCTTCGCGACCACGCGGATCGCGGAAAGGATCTCCTCCAGCGCCATGTCTTTGACCAGGAACCCGCTGGCCCCCGCCCGCAGCGAGCCGTACACGTACTCGTCGTCGTCGAACGTGGTCAGCATGAGGACGTGCACCTCCCTGGCCCGTTCGGTGATCCGCCGAGTGGCCTCGATGCCGTCCATGTCGGGCATGCGGATGTCCATCACGACCACGTCGGGACGGGCCTCCTCCACCAGCCGGACGGCCTCGGCCCCCGTCCCCGCCTCCCCGGCTATCTCCAGGTCGGGCGTATCCGCCACCAGCACCCGCAGCCCGGCGCGGATCAGCGGCTGGTCGTCCGCCAGCACGATTCGGATCGGGACGGCCGCCGAGGCCCCCGCCGACGCCGTCACTGGACCGTGGCGGGGACGGGGATGGCCGCCGCCACCCGGAAACCGCCGCCACGACGTGGTCCGGCCGTGAACCCGCCGTGGAGCAGGCTGACGCGTTCTCGCATGCCCGCGATGCCGTAACCGGCGCCGACCACGCCGCCCCGCCCCTCGTCGTCTATCTCGATGGCCAGATCCTTGTCTCGGTAAGTGATGGTCACGCGGCACTGGTCGGTGTCCGCGTGCCGGACGACGTTCGTGACCGCCTCCTGGACGATCCGGTACGCGGACAGGTCGACGTCCGGCGGCAAGGGTCTTCGTTCGCCGAACCAGCGGAGTTCGACGCGGACGCCCGCGTCCTCCGTAGCGCGGACGAGGGAGTCCAGGTCGCCGAGGCCGGGTGTCGGGCCGAGCGGCGCCGCCTCGGGGGCGTCCTTGCGGAGGGCGGTGACCATGCGGCGCAGCCCCGCGAGGGTGTCGCGGCTGGTGACCTCGATGGCGTCCAGCGCGTTGCGCGCCGCCGCCGGCTGCGTGTCGATGACCCGTCCACCGACCCCCGCCTGGATGGCGATGATGCCGATGCTGTGCGCGACCATGTCGTGCAGCTCGCGCGCGATCCGGAGCCGTTCGGCGGCGACGGCCTGCGCCAGCGCCTGCTCGCGCATCGCCACCGCGTGTGTGCGCCGGACCTGGATCGAGTTCCCCAGCAGCCAGGTCACGCTGGCCGCCAGGAGCATCGTTGTGATCAAGAAGTCGTTGATGTGCAGGAACGACATGACCGCCAGGAACTGGACTCCGAGCGTGACCCCGAAGACGGTGACCGAGACTCTGTGTGGGCGGGCGGCCGCGATGTAGCCGACGCCGAGATCGGTAAGCATGATCAGCAGGGCGGCGACGGTCCCGTTATGCATCTGGAGGAGGCCCCAGGTCCAGGCGAAGAGCACAATTGCCTGCACCTTGAGCGGGTGGCGGATCATCAGTACCGCGAGCAGGACCGTGAGCGTGGCCGCGAAGACCATCTCCGCCGTCACGTAACCATTACGGCGGCTGAGCAGCGCCAGGAAGACGAAGAACGGGTAGAGGACGGCCCCGGACCACGCCAGCGCCGTCCACGCGGCATGGCGCGCTCGGGCTGTGCGGCTCAGCGGCAGGGCGGACATGCGGCGATCGTAACCGCCGGGCTGCGGCCCGCACATTAGCCTGCAGGCTTAATCCTGGAGGCTACAACCGTCCGCCGTTCGGAGATGTAGCCCGTAGCCCAATGCGGCGAGGCATCGACCGCGGCCAGCGTTGTTCGGCATGAAGCGCTGGCTGACGTTGTTCCTGGCGATCGAGGTTTTGGGAGTCGTCGTATTCTCCCTCGCCTACGATTCCTTGGACTTCCGCATCTATTGGCTCGGCGGGCACGTGGTAATGGACGACGCGCGCTTGTACGAGGAGCAGATCGCCGCACATTGGTACACCAACACGCCTTTCATGGCCGCGCTGTTCACGCCGATGGCCGCCATCCCGCTCACAGTCGCCAGACTGCTGTGGCAGCTCGGCTCACTGGCGGCGTTCGTCTGGGCGTGCGCGTTGACGTTGAGACTGTCTGGCAGGAGCGCGCCTCTGAAAGCCGTCGTGGCTGCGGGCCTACTCCTCGCGCCGGTCTGGCATTCGTTCTTCCAGGGTCAGGTCAACCTGCTGCTACTCGCGCTCGTTCTCGCCGACATGCACCGTGTCGCGCAGGGACGTCCGGCCGGAATCGGCATCGGCATCGCGACCGCGATCAAGCTGACGCCGGCCATCTTCGTCGTCCTCCTCCTGGTCACGCGACGCACCAGGGACGCGATCACCGCTGCCGGAACATTCGCCGTCTGCACCTTGCTCGCCTACGCCATAGCCCCGGGCGCGTCCCGGCTCTACTGGTTGCACACCTTTTATGACACGTCCCGGGTGGGCGTCACATACATCAGTAACCAGTCGCCGAACGGAACGCTCAACCGCATTCTGCGAGGTACCGCCGAAGTGGGGGATTGGTATGCCGTGATTCCACTGACGATCGGCATTATCGGGCTCGCGCTCGCTGCCATCTGGGTAAGGCGGGGCGACTGGCTGACCGCTACGGCCGTCACGGGTGTGACCGGCTTGCTGGTCTCCCCCATTTCCTGGGCGCATCACTGGGTGTGGATTCTCCCAGCCCTGGCGGTGCTGATCCGGAACGGTGATCGCGTCATAGCGGCGTTCGGGTACGTCCTGTTCGCGCTCGCTCCCATGTGGTGGACGCCCCACAACGGCGACCCGCGCGAGTACGGAATCAACCTGCTGACACCGGTCGCCAACTGCTATCTGATCGCTGGCCTGTTCTTCCTCACCTACACGGCCGTCCGCCTACGCCGGACACCACCCAACGACCCCACCCAAGCCCCGGCCCGCGAGCCCACCCGCGACCTCGACTCGAAGCCCGACCGCGAGCCCGGCCCGCAGCCTGACCATGCACTCGCCCGGGCCCCCGCCCGAAGCCCGGCTAGCCCTGGGACCCGGCCGTGAGCCCGGCCAAGGTCTCACCCCGCCCGGAGCCTGGCCGTGGGCTTGGCATGGAGGTCGGTCTGGGCGCTGAGGCTCCGAGGCGGGGGTGGCTGGATGACGACTGCTAGGGGGTTTCTGATGAGCTTTGCGAGGGCCGTGTCCGCCTCTGATCTGGGGATCGGCCGAGCGTGCCGGGCGCGAAGTCCTCCAGACGAGAGCCGTGTCAGTAGACGGCGATGGCGGCGTTGGGAGCGTCCTCGCGCGGATGACGAGGGTGTCCGAGACGGAGATGCGGAAGGGAAGGCTATACACACTGGGACGGCCTTCAGTGTGTATTGTGGCGCCCATGGCGAGACTCAACATCACGCTGCCGGACGAGCTTGCCGCCACGTTGCAGGGGCTCGCGGAGGACAAGAAGATCGCCTCCGTGTCCGGCTTCCTCGCGGACGGGGCACGCCTCAAGCTGGCGTACCTGCGGGACGAGTCGACGATCGACGACCTGTTCGGCCCGCCGAGTCCCGACGAGCAGGCGATGGTCGACCGGCTGGTTGAAGGCGGCACGCCGAACCGCCGGGACGTCGCGTGATCACCGGTCACGTCTTCGACGCGACCGCACTCCTCGACCTCGCCACCGGCAAGACCGTCTACGTCCGGGCCAGGCTGCGTGCCTCGATCGCGCAGCATGCCACGATCGTCATCCCCGCCACGTCGCTGGCGCGTGCCTGGCAGCTCGTCCCCGATCATGGGCGTGCGGTGCTGGAGCGCCTCCCCGGCATGCAGGTCGTGCACGTGGACGACCTGGACGACGTCATCGCCCAGCAGACCGGACTCCTCGTCACCACGATCCCGAACCTCGGCATGGACGCGGCGCAGGCCGCCTGGTCCGCGCGGTGGCGACGCTGGCCGCTGGTCACCGCGGTACCCGGACAGTACGCGGCCGTCCCCGGTGTCCGCGTCGAGCAGATCCCCTAACGCACCCGAGCAACTTCCATAGCGCACGGGGCAGAGCCCGCAGCCGCACCGGCTAGAGGCCGCAAGGGTCCTGGATAGGCTCCTGAGCGCCCTGGTGAGGGCGTGCGGGCTCCAGCTGCACCGGCTAGAGGCCGCAAGGGTCCTGGATAAGCCCCTGAGCGCCCGGGCGAGGGCGTGCGGGCTGGGATTGGGCGAGCCTGGCTCGCCCGGTGGGCGTGTGCGGAAGGCGTGGTTGCCGCCCGTTCTGGCCGCAGCGATCGCTGCCCTGGCTCGTTCCGGCGCGCGCGAGGCGGGGACGTGAGGGCGTATGGGCGCGTTCACGTAGGCCCCGCCGACGAGGGATGGGCCGGAGGGCTGGGGGTCAGGCGTCGGTGATTTCTTCGGGGCGTTGGCCGGTTACCAGGTAGACGACGTTTTCCGCGACGTGGACGGCGTGGTCGGCGAAGCGTTCGAAGTAGCGGCCGGCCAGGGTGATGTCGACGGCGGGCTCGACGCCGTGCTTCCACTTGGGGGACAGCAGGATGTCGAAGAGGCGGCGGTGCAGCCGGTCCATCTGGTCGTCGTCGGCGTCGAGTTCCAGGCCCATCTCGACGTCCTGGGACGCGATCACGCTGCCCGTCTTGGCGATCATGCGCTCGGCGATCTGGCCCATCTCCAGGACGGTCGCCTGCAGCTCGGGCGGGACGGCCGACTCCGGGTGCCGGCGGCGGGCGGTCTTCGCGATGTGCACGGCGAGGTCGCCCATGCGCTCCAGGTCGCCGCTCATCCGCAGCGCGGTGATCAGCGTGCGCAGGTCGCCCGCGACGGGCTGCTGGCGGGCCATGAGGTCGAAGACCGTCGCCTCGATGTCCGCGTCGATCTTGTTGACGTGCTCGTCGCCGCTGATGACCTCCTCGGACAGCCGGAGGTCGGCGTCCAGGAGGGCGGTCACGGCGCGGGACATCGCGGAGCGGACGAGCCGGGTCATCTCGACCAGGCGGTCGCTGAGGGAGTCGAGTTCCTCGTGGTAGGCGTCGCGCAAGTCAGCAGTCCTTCGGTGTGCGGCCGGGGGGGCCGCGGGGGCGGGCGGGGCATGGTACGTGGCAAATCGGGGCGAACCGGACGAGTTTTCGGTGGTCCGGGCGTACTCGCCCACGCCACACCCTGCCGTGCCGCCGTGAACCAGACCGGATATGGAGGTGAACTTTCGGCGAACGGGATCGCTGTGACCAGGGCCTCCGGGTGGGATGGGTCCGGACGCCGCTTACGATCCGTGGTGTGGAGGTCGAGATTGTCGCAAGCCTCACCGGGCTTGCCGGGCTCGCGATCGGGCTCGCCAGCGGATTGGCGGTGAGAGTGAGCGAACGAGCCCAGCAGGCGCCGGTGCCCTCGACGCCGTCCGGCGGACTGCCGCCGGGCGTGGCGTCCGTCCTCAGCGTGCTCCGGTCGTCGGCCGTGGTCGTGGACGGCGAGGACCGCGTGCTCCGCGCCAGCTCGGCCGCGCGTGCGTTCGGTCTGGTCAGCGGTGATCGCCTGGTCGTGGACGAGGTGCTCGCGATGGCCCGGCTCGTCCGCCGGGACGGCGAGATCCGGGAGACCGAGATCCAGGTCGCGCCGAGCGGGTCGCGCAGCCGCGCGGACGGCCGCTGGTTCGCCGTCCGGGTCGCGCCGCTCGGTTCGCACGGGCTCGTCCTCGTCCTCGCCGAGGACCTGACGGACATGCACCGCACCGAGGCGATCCGCCGTGACTTCGTCGCGAACGTCAGCCACGAGCTGAAGACCCCGGTCGGCGCGCTGTCACTGCTGGCCGAGACGGTCGAGGGCGCGGCCGACGATCCCGAGGCCGTCCGCCGGTTCGCGGGACGGATGCAGTACGAGTCGGTGCGGCTGACCAACCTCGTCCAGGACCTGATGACGCTGTCGCGCGTGCAGGGCGACGAGCCCCTGCCGGCGCTGCGTCCCGTCACCTTGGACGAGGTGATGGCCGAGGCGATGGAACGCTGCCAGACCAAGGCGTCCGCGAAGGACATCGAGCTCACCGTCGGCGGCGAGGACGGCCTGCGCGTCCGCGGCGACCAGGAGCTGCTGGTCACCGCGCTGCGCAACCTGGTCGACAACGCCGTCGCCTACAGCCCCGAGCACACCCGCGTCGTCGTCGCGACCAAGCGGCGCGATGACGGCCACGTGGAGGTCAACGTGACCGACCAGGGGATCGGCATCCCGGACGGCGAGGTGGAGCGGATCTTCGAACGCTTCTACCGCGTCGACCCGGCCCGCTCCCGCCAGACCGGCGGCACCGGCCTCGGCCTCGCCATCGTCAAGCACGTCACCAGCAAGCACGGCGGCGACGTGACCGTGTGGAGCAAGGAGGGGCACGGGTCGACGTTCACGATCCGGCTGCCGCTGCTCGACGCCCCGCATCGTCCCCCCGCCGGCATCACCTCGGCGAACAAGGACACGGCCAAGAACAACGCGGACGCACAAGTTGACGCGGACGCGGGTAAGAACATCGAGAACACCGCCCGGGAGGGAACACCGTGACCCGCGTGCTCGTCGTGGAAGACGAAGAGTCGTTCAGCGACGCACTTTCGTACAACCTGCGCAAAGAGGGCTTCGAGGTGGCCGTCGCGGCCACCGGTCCCGACGCGCTGGACATCTTCGAGCGCAACGGTGCCGACCTCGTGCTGCTCGATCTGATGCTCCCCGGCCTGCCCGGCACCGAGGTGTGCCGGGAGCTGCGCGCCAAGTCCAGCGTCCCCGTCATCATGCTGACCGCCAAGGACAGCGAGGTCGACAAGGTCGTCGGCCTTGAGCTCGGCGCGGACGACTACGTCACCAAGCCGTTCTCCACCCGCGAGCTGATCGCGCGGATGCGGGCCGTCCTGCGGCGCCAGGGCGAGGTCGAGGAGCTGGCCCCCGCGACGCTCGAGGCTGGACCGGTCCGGATGGACGTCGAGCGGCACGTCGTCAGCGTCGGCGGCGACCCCGTCCAGCTTCCGCTCAAGGAGTTCGAGCTGCTGGAGGTGCTGCTCCGCAACGCGGGGCGCGTCCTGACCCGCATGCAGCTGATCGACCGCGTCTGGGGCGCCGACTACGTGGGCGACACGAAGACGCTGGACGTGCACATCAAGCGGCTCCGCGCCAAGATCGAGGAAGTGCCGTCGACGCCGCGGTACATCGTCACCGTCCGCGGCCTGGGTTACAAGTTCGAGCCCTGACGGATAGGCGGAACGGCCCGTCCAGCGGCTGGACGGGCCGTTCTGTCATAGGTTCATGAGCCCCTGGCGGGGCGGCGGGTCAGTGACCGGCGCCGGGCGACTCCGACGTCGTCGGGGACGCGGACGTGCCAGGCTCGGTGCTCGCGGTCGGCGACGGGCTGCCGCCGCCAGGCGTCTGCGGGGCGCCGGGCGTGGCCGATCCCGGGCCCTGGGCGGGCTGGCTGGGCAGCGGGAAGGTCGCGAAGTCGTCCTGCTGCGGGATGATCGGCACCTGGAAGTCGATGCCGCCCGCCTTCTCGAACTGCATCCGCACGAGGACGGTCGACCCGGCGAGCAGTTCCTGCCGCAGGCTCGGCAACACCACGAGCGGCTGGTCGCCGCTCGGCGCGCCCGGCGCGGTCTGCTGCGGCGCGGCCGTGTTGCCCGACGCCGGGCTGGTCGTCGGCTCGGGCGTGGCGCCCGGACCCGTGGGTTCAGGCGTCGCGCCGGGCGTGCCCGGCGTGGCGGACGCGGTGGGCGTGCCGGTCGGCTGGCCCGTCGCGGCGCCGCCCGGCTGCCCGTTCTGCTTCTTCCGGGACGTCGGCGTCGGGCTGGGGGTCGCCGTCGGCTTGCCGAGCAGCTTGACGAGCGCGCCCGTCCCGTCCGCGGCGGCGCCCGGCAGCTCGATGCCGCCGCCGATCTGCGCCGGCCCGGCGAACTGCGGGGAGCTGACCGAGATGAGGCGGTCCGGCCGGCCCTTGACCTGGTTGATCATCACGCCGTAGAGCGGCAGCGACAGCCCCGGGGCGACCGGCTGGTCGGGACGCGGGCCCAGCACGAACATGTTGCGCAGGGCGATCTGCGCCGCCGCCGGCTTGTCCTTCGGGACGGAGACGTTCACGCCGTCCGTGAGCTGCGTCGGGGACGCCGACTGGGGCTCCTCGCCGGCGCCGCAACCGGTGATCACCGGCGCGATGGCGACGGCGCCAGCGACGGCCAGCGTGACCATTCGACGGCTGTTACGGATCACGGCGTCGGTCTCCTCGCGAATGTTCTGCCAAGGCGTGGCATCGAGAATGGCACGAAAGTTGTGAGAGCGGCGTCAGGGACGCCAGAGGAAGCGTAGCGAGACCCGACGGGAAGCACCGCTTTGGGGTACCCGACACGCCATTTTTCCCTCCCCCGGTCGCCGCCCGCGCGGGGGTCGTCAGCCCGTTTTCAGCGACTGGACCTTCTGGCTGAGCTCAGGGCCGGGCCGCGGGGCTTGGAGGACCTCGTTGACCACCCCGTCCGGCTGGACGAAGACGGCGGTCATCCCGGTCCCGGGCAGCCCCGGCATGCCGCGCGGCGGGGCGTAGGCGCCCGCGAGCACGCCCGAGCGGTCTTCGAGGACCAGCGGCGTCCCGTTGTGGGCGGTGCCCGCGCACGCCTTCAACTCCTTCAGCGGCGTCCCCTTCTTCCCGGCGACGGGACGCGGATCGGCGACGAGCCAGAAGTTCAGCACGCTCTCCTGCGTCCGGGCGGCGAGTTCGGCCACGACGTTCTCGCACTCGTATCCCGGCGGGACGATGCCGATCACACCGGGACGGAGGTTGCGCAGGGAGATGGGGGAGTGCTCGCCGGCCACGAGGTCGGCGGAGCCGGCGGGCAGCAGGCCGCCGATCCGGCCGGGGCTCGCGGACGGGCGCGGCGCGAGCTGCGCGCCGGTCGGACGGGGTGCGGGACGGGGCCCGAACGCGGTCATCAGGACGCCGCTGAGCAGTGCCACCAGCAGCGCGCCCGCGATGATCGGGACGGCGACGCCGAACCTCGTCAGCGGGCCGCCGAACCGGCGGATCCGGGCCCGGCGGCGGCGCCGGCGCTCCTCGCGGTGGTAGGCGACCACGTCGCGGTCGAGCTCGCGGGCGTCATCGGGCACCACGACGTCAACGCGGGGCAGCCCGTAGTCATCGGGCTCCGGGTCGTCGCCGTCCGGCCTCACTCCGCACCTCCGTCCTGGCCACTCGTCGGCTGAGCCGTCCCATTCGGCCCCTTCCGGGCGCTTCGTACCCGCAGTACCCGGCCTGTTCACCTCCAGTATGGGATGCATCCGCATCGGCCGGTGGGGGATGCTTGTAACCAGGGCCGGTTACCGGTAATGACGATCCGGCGCGATCCACGTGGTTTTTCGGCTACCCTGAGTACGGTGAACTGGACGAGGATGCACCATTAAAGGGCTTTGTCAATACCCCAATATGCGGCTTGACCTGGGCATTTGTCTGGAAGGCCGGTTCAGCCACGCAGGTTTCCGTGGTACCCTGGTTCTAGCGGAAGGGGTACTTGTCACATGACTTTCCAGGTCGGCGACACCGTCGTCTACCCCCACCATGGGGCTGCTCGGATCGAGGCCATCGAGACTCGCACCATCAAAGGTGAGGAAAAGAC
Source organism: Actinomadura syzygii (assembly GCF_008085905.1). Lineage (GTDB taxonomy): Bacteria > Actinomycetota > Actinomycetes > Streptosporangiales > Streptosporangiaceae > Spirillospora > Spirillospora syzygii. Next base: position 98,591 of record NZ_VSFF01000019.1, read on the forward strand.
CTATCTGGTCTTGAAGGTCGACAAGGGCGACCTGACAGTGCAGGTCCCGGTCGAGAACGTCGAGGACGTGGGTGTCCGTGACGTCGTCGGCCAGGAGGGTCTGGAGAAGGTGTTCGAGGTGCTTCGCGCACCCTACACCGAGGAACCCACCAACTGGTCCCGCCGGTACAAGGCGAATCTGGAGAAGCTCGCCTCCGGTGATGTGAACAAGGTCGCCGAGGTCGTCCGCGACCTGTGGCGGCGCGACAAGGAACGCGGACTGTCCGCCGGTGAGAAGCGCATGCTCGCCAAGGCGCGGCAGATCCTGGTCAGCGAGCTCGCGCTCGCGGAGAAGACCAACGAGGACAAGGCAGAGGCCCTGCTCGACGAGGTCCTGGCCAGCTGATCGGCCGGATGGGTTGAGCGTACGGCTTCCACGGGTGGGCGTCGGTACCGACGTCCACCCGTTCTCGTCCGAGCCGCGTCCGCTATGGGTGGGCGGGCTCGAATGGCCCGGTGAGGGCTACGGCCTCGCCGGGCACTCCGACGGCGACGTCGCCGCGCACGCCGCCTGCGACGCGCTGCTGTCGGCCTGCGGGCTAGGCGACCTCGGCGCCGTCTTCGGGACGACCGACCCGCGCTGGTCGGGCGCGGCGGGCGTCGCGTTGCTGCGGGAGGTGGCGCGGCTCGTGCATGAGGCCGGGTTCACCATTGGGAACGTCGCCGTTCAGGTGGTCGGGAACCGTCCCAAGATCTCCAAGCGGCGCGGCGAGGCGGAGAAGACGCTGTCCGAGGCGCTCGGCGGGGCACTGGTAACCGTCACCGCCACTACTACGGACGGCCTGGGCCTGACAGGCCGAGGCGAGGGCGTAGCCGCAATAGCCACCGCCCTCGTCCTCCCCCCACCCTCCTGAGCCCGCCTGCCTCGGCCCTGCGCGCCTGAGTCCTGCGCGCCTGGGGGCCGTCTACCTGACCCGCCTACCTGGGGTCTGCACGGCTGCGGTCTACCCGCCTGAGCTCCCCGTACCTGCGTGCCTGGTGCCTGCGTGCCTGGTGCCGCGTGGCCGGGCCCCATGTGGCCGGGTCCGCCTCTGCCTGAGCCGACGCACTACTACTCCTGACAGGCATTTCGCGGCCTATTGGTCTGCGGTCGGTAGCTGGTTATCCACAATCTCGCAACTCATTGCCGTCCGGTGCCTGGGCGTTTGACGATGGTGGTAGCCGGTCCGCCCCCGGGCGGGAGGGGCATGCTTTTCAGCGTTGGGAGGGGCATGTCTTTCAGCGCAGTGCTCTGCGGTGGGGCGGGTGGTGGGCGCAGGCGTGGCGTGGAGTGACGTTGGCGTGGTGTGACGCGGGTGCGGTGTGGCGAGGCCGGGTGGTTCGGTTGTGCGGCGGTGCTTGCTGGGGCTTGCGGCCGTAGTTGTCAGGGGGCCTCGGGGGGCTGTGCTGGGTACACCGTGCCTGTCACTTCACCCAGGGTTATTCGGGAGCCTGACGCGCCCGGTGCCTGGGCGCGGAGGGTCACTGTGTCGCCGTCCTCCAGGTACGTGCGTTTCGTGCCGTCCGGGAGTTCCAGGGGCTCGTCGCCGTTCGAGGTCAGTTCCAGCAGGCAGCCGCGCTGGTCGCGGTCCGGGCCGGAGACCGTCCCGGACGCGAACAGGTCCCCGGTGCGCAGGGGGGCGCCGTTGACCGTCGCGTGGGCGAGTTGCTGCGGCGACGTCCAGTACATGTCCGCGAACCGGGGACGCGCCACCACCTGGCCGTTGATCAGGACCTCCAGGTGCAGGTCAAGGCCCCACGGCTCGGCGCAGCGCAGGTACGGCAGGGGCTCCGGGTCCTGGACGGGCGGCGTCACCCGCGCGGGCTCCAGTGCCGCGACCGGCACCACCCACGAGGAGATCGACGTCGCGAACGACTTGCCGAGGAACGGGCCCAGCGGCTGCGACTCCCACATCTGCACGTCGCGCGCGCTCCAGTCGTTCACCAGGACGAACCCGAACACGTGGTCGCGGAACGCGCCAGCCGGGACACCCCGCCCCGGAATGGACGGCACGCCCGCCACGAACCCGACCTCCGCCTCGAAGTCGAGCCGCGTCGACGGGCCGTACGTCGGCTCCGGCTCGCCCGGCGTCCGGCGCTGCCCGGACGGCCGGATGATCGGCGTCCCGGACGGATACACGGTCCCGGCCCGTCCGTGGTAGGCGACTGGCAGCCGCTTCCAGTTGGACGGCAGCGGCTCGCTCCTCGGGCGCAGGATCCGTCCCGTGTTCCTGGCGTGGTGCTCGGACGAGAAGAAGTCGACATAGTCCGCGACCTCGAAGGGCCGGAGCAGCGCCACGTCCGTGACGGGAATCAGGTGCGGCTCCACCCGCTCGCGGAAACCCTCGTCGGTGAGCAGTTCGACCAGCCGCGCCCGGTTGGCCTCCCAGACGGGACGTCCCGCCACCATGAAGGCGTTCAGCGAGCCGGACGCGAAGCACCGGCGGTCGTCCACTAGCCCGGCGGCGGACAGCGAGGCCAGGTCCAGGACGAACCCGCCGATGGCCACCCCCACGCGGGGCAGCTCACCCGGTCGGGAGAACACCCCGTACGGCAGATTCTCGATGCCGAACCCGCCGTCCGCGCTACCCGGAACCCACGAATCGGTCGTCATGCCGCTATTTCTTCCCCCACCGTTCCCCTTTCATCCGGTGATGGACATCGGGCGAAGAGCCGACAGCGCGGCCTCGATCTCGGGCGTCCCGTAGGCGGACAGCAAGCGCCGCGCCCCATCCGCCTCGTCCTCGCCCAGCGTCAGAAGGTCGGTGATCACGTCTCCGGGGTCGGTGCGGGAGAGCGCGTCGCGGACGTCCCCTGCCCCCGTTCCGGCCACGGCGGCGGCCAGCAGGGCGTTCAGGGGTCCTGGGCCTGGGCCGTCCTGGCCGCCCGCCAGGACGAACGGCAGGTCGCGCTCCGCGCAGGCCGAGATGAACGCGGCCAGCCCCTCCACCGCGCCGGACGTGTGGAAAGCGGCGCCCAGCGGCGCTCCCCGGTCACGGGCGGCGGCGACACGGTCGAGCGCGTCCCGCCAGCCGGGCGACGGCCGCACCTCGATGTGCGCGGGCGCGTCGGGCGGAAGCCGGGCGATCGTCACGGCGGCGGCCCGCGCCTGGTCCGCGTCGCCGGGGAGCGGGACCCGCAGCGCCGAGACGCGGACGCGCGGCTCGCCCCGGGCGGCGTCCAGCGTCGCGGACAGGTCCTCGATCCCGCTGTCGGCGACCAGGCCGAGGTCGAGCAGGTCTTCCGGGACGAGCCGCGCCCGCAACTCCGCGAACCGCGACGCCGGGCACAGGAACCGCCCGGCGGCCGGATGCCGGGCCGCGCGGCGGTAGGTCGGGAGCGCCTCGTCGAGTGGGACGCGCTCCTGCCGAACACGCCCCCGCGGCACGGACCCGGGCGGAACGGGCTTCGGTGGGAAGAGCGCGGCGTCGTCGATCAGCCGAGCGAGTAGGGCGCTCATGACCCATGACTACCCGGCCGCGGGAGACCTCACCGCGCGCGGCCAAGGTCGTGCCGTTCAGCCTGCGGGCGGGACGGGGCCGCTGCGGAAGTTGCTCGACGGAGGCGGGTTCCAGTCATCGTCGTCGGCGGGTTCCGCGGTGTCGGCGTCCGGGTCCTCAGCGCGATCGGCCGGGGGATCGTCGTGCTCGTCCTCCTCGGCCGGGCGCCGTCCGGGCATCGGGATGTCGGGACGTGTCGTCGCCGCGGCCGGACGCTCCTCCCGCTCGACGCGGTCCCGGCCGCGGACCAGTTCGACGTCCGTCGGCAGCAGCGCGGGCGCGGCGGGCGCCTCGGCTGCGTCGGGCGCGTCGATCGGCGACCGCGGCTCCGGCAGCGAGTCCAGCGGCGGCGGCCCCTCCTCGGACGGAACGCCGGACTCGAGCGACGGCCCGGGCTCAAGTGAAAGACCCCGCTCGAACGGCAGTCCCCGCTCGAACGTAAGGCCCGGCTCGGACGACAAGCTCCCGGACGACAGACTCTGCCCGGACGACGCCTCCCGACCGGGTGCGAAGTGCGGCTTGAAGACGGGTTCCGACCCCTCCTCCTCGGCGTCGTCCTCCACGTTCTCGAAGATCTCGCGCTCGAAGGCGTTGTCCCTCTCGACCTCCGCCCGCGAAACAGGTTCCTCAGGGGCGAACGGGATGAGCGGGTCGCGCTCGTCCAGGAAAAGCTCCGGCGCACGCTCCGCCTGCCCCTCCTGGCCCGCAGACCCGGCAGAGTCGGCAGAGCCGGATCCGGCTTCCAGGGCCAGGGGCTCAGGCGAAGCCGGTTCCAGGACCTTGACGTGTCCGCGCTGCGGCTCGACCGGCGGTGTCTCGTCCACGGCCGGTCGTCCCACCCGGATCTGCTTGAACATCGTCAGCCACAACCACACCGCGATCACCAGCATGACGTGCGGCGCGACCGCGACGCCCGCGCGGACGGGGTCGCGGGACAGTTCGTCGAGGCCGCGCAGCGAGTCCTGGACGGAGATCGCCGCGCCCCCGCCGAGCAGGACGAGGAGCAGCGCCCACCGGGGCAGCCGCGTCCACCAGCGGGCGTTCCGGGTGATCACGAGGGACAGGATCGTCAGCGCGGTGAGGGTGTCCGCGATCGCCGGGTAGAGCGGCGCCCAGCGGCGGCCGACGCCGCCGAGCCGGGCGAGGTCGCGGAGCACGTCGTAGGTCAGCGCGAACGCGGCGCCCGCCAGCGCGGCGACGACCAGGCCCGCGACGGCGGTGAGCACCCGGCGCTGCGCGGGGGTGAAGGACGGCCGGGTGGGATCTGTTGGCATGTCTCTCGTTCCGGGATGGGTCGCCTGATGAGGGGTCCTCAGCCGAGATTAGCCAGCCCGCACCGCGAGACCCGCCCATTCCGGACGATCACTTTGCCGTGCGCGCGATATGCACTGAGACGTAACGTATGGACGACCGCCCGTACGCACGACGGCGACCATGCGAGGAGGCAGCGATTCCGGGGGATCGGCTGGGCGAGCCGGTCCGGACGTTCGACGGCCGGGCCGCGGCGCGCCGCAGATGGGCATGGCTCGGGCTGCTCTGCGCGGCGTCCCTGGCCCTGGTCCCGGCGGCGATCGTCTACCTGCGCGACAAGGTGTGGTGGGTCGGCGTCCCGGCGCTGCTCCTGTCCATGGGCTACGCGGCCGCGGTCGGCTGGGTCGTGGGACGCGACCGTCCCCGCGTCGGCGGACGGGCCGTGGTCCTCCACACCGGCGGCCTCTCCATCGTCCGGCGACGCGACGAGGCCCGCTACACATGGGACGAACTGGTGTCCGTCACCGTGTCCGGGGTGAAACCCGAGCCGGGCTCGCCGACCAGCTGGACGTTCACGCTCGTCGCGGACGACGGCCGCGTCCTGCGGCTCGGCGACGACCTCCCCGAGGTGCGGACGCTCGGCGCGGCGGTCGCCGCCGAGGTGACGGCGCGGATCGTCCCGCGACTGCTGGCGGCGGTGAAGGAGGGGGAGACCGTCCGGCTGGGCCCGTTCGACCTCGACCTGGACGGCGTCGAGAAGGAGGGCGACCGCCTCCCCTGGGACGCCGTCGACGACGTCGCGGTCGACAACGGCCTGGTCACCGTGCACGCCCGCAAGGGCCCCGACCTGATGACGATGGCCGCGCAGATGCCGGACGCGCTCGCGTTCACCGCCCTGTGTCACCAGGTCAGAGACCTCGCCAGACCTTCTTGAAGATTTTTCCGAGGGGTATGTCAAGAACCCGGCCGCGGCTCCGATCCCTTCGTGACCGACGGAAACCCCAACCGACGGGAACCCGAAAGGAACTCCGATGGAAGTGCGCACTCTCGATGTTCCGGGCGCGAGCCTGCATTACGAGGTCCGAGGGTCCGGCTCCCGGCCCGTCGCGCTGCTGATCTGCGGCGGAATCTACGACGCGGCCGCCTACGCCGGGCTCGCCGCGCAACTCGCCGAGCGGTACACGGTGGTGACCTACGACCGCCGCGGCAACTCGCGCAGCCCGCTCACCGGGCCGCCGGTGCCGCAGCGCATCGAGGAACACGCGGACGACGCGTCCCGGCTCCTCGCCGAGGTCTCGCCGGACGCGCCCGCGTTCGTGTTCGGCAACAGCTCCGGCGCGCAGATCGGGCTCGCGCTGGCCGAGCGGCACCCGGAGCAGGTCCGCGTGCTCGTCGCGCACGAGCCGCCGCTGCTCTCCATGCTGCCGGACGCCGCGCACTGGGAGTCGGTCATCGCGGACGTGGAACGCGCGTACGCGGACGGCGGCGCAGGCGCCGCGATGGGCGTCTTCGGCGCGGCGATGGGCATGGGCGGCGGCGAGGACTCCGACGATTCCGGAGGCGACTCTGGAGGCGGTTCCGGAGGCGATTCCGGAGGCGGGGCCGAGCCGCCGTCGCCCGAGATGCAGGAGATGTTCGCGCGCCTGGAGAAGAACACCGACTTCTTCATCGGCTACGAGGTCCCGCCGTTCGGGCACTGGACGCCGGACGTCGACGCGCTGCGCGGGTCGTCCGTCCCGATCGTGCTGGTCGCGGGGGAGGAGTCGGAGGGCGAGCCGCCGCACCGGTCCGCGTACGCGCTGGCCGAACGGCTGGGGACGCCCGTCGAGACCTACCCCGGCGGCCACGGCGGCTTCGGCCTCTCCGCGGACGAGTTCGCCACCAGGTTGGACGCCGCGTTCTCCGGGTCCTGACTGACATAAAGGCCCGCGCGGGAAGGGCCTCCTGACCTGGAGGGCGCGTAGAACCTTATGACCATTTGGCATATGGGATGGCACGCGATACGACGCGCGGCCGTCCACCGATCCAATAACCTGGTTTCGTGAGTCTGCGCCTTTACGACACCGGCACCCGTAGCGTCCGTGCGTTCGAGCCCCTGGAAGAGGGCCGCGTGGGGATGTACGTGTGTGGCGCTACTCCGCAGGCGTCCCCGCACATCGGCCACCTGCGCTCCGGCGTGATCTACGACGTGCTGCTGCGCTGGCTGCGCGCGTCCGGCTACGAGGTGACGTTCGCGCGCAACGTCACCGACATCGACGACAAGATCCTCGCGGTGGCGGCGGAGCGGGGCGTGCCCTGGTTCGCGGTCGCCGAGGGCAACCAGCGGGTCTTCACGCAGGGCTACGACCTGCTCGGCTGCCTGCCGCCGACGATCGAGCCGCGCGCCACCGGGCACGTCCCGGAGATGATCGCGCTGATCCGGCGGCTGATCGACAAGGGGCACGCCTACCCGGCGGGCGGCGACGTGTACTTCGACGTGAAGTCGTGGGCCGACCACTACGGCGAGCTGTCGAACCAGCGGCTGGAGAACATGCGGTCGACGGGCGACACCGTCAACGAGGACTGCAAGCGCGACGTCCGCGACTTCGCGCTGTGGAAGGGCGCGAAGCCCGGCGAGCCGTCCTGGGAGACGCCGTGGGGGGACGGCCGCCCCGGCTGGCACCTGGAGTGCTCGGCGATGGCGACCAAGTACCTCGGTCCCGTGTTCGACATCCACGGCGGCGGCGTCGACCTGATCTTCCCGCACCACGAGAACGAGATCGCCCAGTCCCGGGCGGCGGGCGACGGGTTCGCCCGCTACTGGCTGCACAACGGGCTCCTCACCGTCGACGGCGAGAAGATGAGCAAGTCCGTCGGCAACGTCGTGCTGCTGCCCGACCTGCTCGACAAGGCGCGTCCGGTCGAGGTCCGGTACTACCTGGTGTCGGCGCACTACCGCTCGCTGATGGACTACACCGACTCCGCGCTCGCCGAGGCCGTCTCCGCCTACCAGCGGATCGAGGGGTTCGTCACGCGCGCGACGGAGGTCGTCGGCGCGGTCGAGCCGGTGTCGCCGGTTCCGGCCGAATTCGCCGCCGCGCTCGACGACGACCTCGGCGTGCCGCACGCGCTGGCGGTGCTGCACGAGGCCGTCCGGGAGGGGAACAGCGCCCTCGCGTCCGGCGACCGCGACGCGGTGCGGGAGCGGCTCGGCGCCGTCCGGGCGATGGCCGGCGTCCTCGGGCTCGACCCGCTGTCGCCGCAGTGGGCCCGGTCCGGCGAGGACGACCTGCGTCCCGTCGTGGACGCGCTCGTCGCCGTCGCGCTGGAGCAGCGGCAGGCGGCCCGCGTCCGGAAGGACTACGCCGCCGCCGACGCGATCCGCGACGGCCTGTCCGAGGCGGGGATCGTCGTCGAGGACACCCCGCAGGGCCCCCGCTGGGAGCTCAAGCGCGACTGAGGCTCTCCGCGGGACGGCGCGGCCCGCGCGGCGGATAAAATCGGGTGTTCGCGGGGGTGCGCAGCCGTCCCGCCGAGATCCCAGCCGCCCGGGCAGCCACGTCGACGGGCGAACCACCACCGTCGCTAGGGGCGAATCGACCATGGCCAAGGGCAAGAGCAAGGGCAAGGGACCCACTCCGAAGGCCGAGGACCGGCACTGGCACGCCAAGCGCCAGAAGGCCCGCGCCGTGAAGAGCTCCCGCCGCACCGGCACCCCGACGCTCGGCCCCGGCGGGCGCGACCAGCCCGCCGAGGCCCCCGAGCGCGCCCGCCGCCCGGCCGGGGCGCGGCGCGCGAACGGCGAGGTCCCCGAGCTGGTCACCGGGCGCAACCCGGTCGTCGAGGCGCTGCGCGCCGGAGTGCCGGGGAGCACGCTGTTCTACGCCTCGGCCAGCTCGGACGAGCGGGTCCGCGAGTCGATCCAGCTCGCCGCCGACCGGGGCGTCGCGCTCCTGGAGACCGGCAAGAACGAACTCGACCGGATGACGGACGGCGCCGTCCACCAGGGCATCGCGCTGCAGGTCAAGCCGTACCGGTACGCGCACCCCGACGACCTGCTCACCGGGTCGGCGCCGCTGATCGTCGCCGTCGACGGGATCACCGACACGCGCAACCTCGGCGCGATCGTCCGGTCCGCGGCCGCGTTCGGCGCGGCGGGCGTGGTCGTGCCCGAGCGGCGCGCCGCCGGGGTCACGGCCGGGACGTGGAAGTCGTCGGCGGGGACGCTCGCGTCCGTGCCCGTCGCGCAGGCCACGAACCTCACGCGGCAGCTCAAGGCGTACCAGAAGGCGGGCTGCTTCGTCGCCGGACTGGACGCGGGCGGCGGCGTCGCCGTCGCCGACCTGGAGGTCGCGTCCGGGCCGTTCGTGCTGGTCGTCGGCTCGGAGGGCAAGGGCCTCGGACGGCTCGTCGGCGAGACCTGCGACCTGCTCGTCACGATCCCGATGCCGGGCCGCGCCGAGTCGCTGAACGCGGGCGTCGCCGCCGGGATCGCGCTCTACGAGGTCAGCCGCCTGCGCTCGCGGTAAGCGCTGAGCGCGGTAGGTGAGCGCGGTGACGTTGCTCACTACCGACAATCTTAACGTTCAGATAGTTGACGCGGCTTTACCCCTCATGTTGTTATCTCAACGTTGAGATAACAACATGAGGGGTGAGCCAGATGACCGCCATCGCGGCGCCGCCGGGGGTCCGGTCCCGCTACGCGACCGACATCGCCCTGGCCGCCTTCGCGCCCGCGAGCTGGGGCACCACCTACGTCGTCACGACGACGCTGCTCCCGGACGGCCGTCCGCTGCTCGCCGCGACGCTCCGCGCCCTGCCCGCCGGGCTCGTCCTGCTCGCCGCGACCCGCCGCCTGCCGCGCGGCGACTGGTGGTGGAAGTCGGTCGTCCTCGGCATGCTGAACTTCGGGGCCTTCTTCCCGCTGATCTTCTTCGCCGCGTACCGGCTGCCCGGCGGGGTCGCCTCGACGATCGGCTCCGTCCAGCCCCTGGTCGTCGCGCTGCTGTCGATCGGCGTGCTGCGGGTGAGCCCCGCCCGCGCCGTGCTGTACTCCGCGATCGCCGGGACCGGCGGCGTCGCCCTGCTGACGCTCAGCGCGGACGCCCGGCTCGACCCGCTCGGCATCGGCGCCATGCTGACCGCGACGTCCCTGATGGCCACCGCGATCGTGCTGGCCAAGAAGTGGGGCCGCCCCGAGTCGGCGGACGGACGTCCCGAGTCGCCGCTCGTCATGACCGGCTGGCAGCTCACCGTCGGCGGCCTCGTCCTCGCGCCGCTGACGCTCGCCTTCGAGGGCGTGCCGTCGTCGGTGACCGGGGAGAACGTCCTCGGCTTCGGCTACCTCGGGATCGTCGGCACCGCCGTCGCGTACGCGCTGTGGTTCCGCGGGATCGACCGGCTGCCGCCCACGTCCGTCTCCCTGCTCGGCCTCACCAACCCGATGGTCGCCACCGTCGCCGGGCTCGTCATCCTCGGGCAGACGCTCACGCCGCTCCAGATCGTCGGGTTCACCATCGCGCTCGGCGCCCTCGTCGCCGGGCAGACCCTCAACCGCCGGACGTGACGCCCCGCCGCCGCTCCCGCAGGAACGCCAGCTCGGCCTCGTTGTCCGTGCGCTCGATGGCCGCGTCGTAGGACGCGGCGGCCTCCGCGTCCCGGCCCAGCCTGCGCAGCAGATCCGCGCGGACGGCGTGGAACAGGTAGTAGGCGTTGAGGTCGAGCCCGTCCACGAGGGCGAGCGCGGGCTCGGGCCCCTCGACCTCGGCCACCGCGACGGCCCTGTTCAGCGCCGCGACCGGCGTCGGTGCGATGGCCATGAGCTGGTCATAGAGCTGGACGATCTGATCCCACCGCGTATCCTCCGGCCGCGTGGCGTCGCTGTGCACGGCATTGATGGCCGCCTGGATCTGGTACGGCCCCGGCCGGTTCCGTCTCAGGCACTGCCGGACGAGTGCCTGCCCCTCGCGCACCAGGTCGTCGTCCCAGCGGCGGCGGTCCTGGTCGGGGAGGAGGACGAGCCGCCCGTCCCGCATCCTCGCGGGCTTGCGGGACTCGATCAGCAGCATCAGGGCCAGCAGGCCGAGGGCCTCGGGCTCGTCCGGCATGAGCTCCACCAGGACGCGGCCCAGCCTGATCGCCTCCGCGGCGAGGTCGTCGCGCCCGCCGTATCCCTGGTTGAACACCAGGTAGATGACGGCCAAGACCCCGGACAGGCGCTCCGGCAGGTCGGCATCGTCCGGCACCCGGTAGGGGATGCGCGCGTCCCGGATCTTGCCCTTCGCGCGCACCAGCCGCTGCGCCATCGTCGGCTCCGGCACCAGGAACGCCCGCGCGATCTCCGCCGTCGTCAGCCCGCCGAGCAGCCGCAGCGTCAGCGCCACCCGCGCCTGGAGCGCCAGCGCCGGATGGCAGCAGGTGAAGATCAGCCGCAGCCGGTCGTCCCGCACGGGGCCCTCCTCCACCGGTTCGGCCACGTTGACCAGCGCGGCCTGGGCGTGCTTGCCGTCCCGTGCGGCCTCCCGGCGCAGCCGGTCGATCGCCTTGTTCCGCGCCGTCGTGATGATCCATCCCGCGGGCGCCGGGGGCGGGCCGTCCACCGGCCACCGCCTGACCGCCTCCGCGAAGGCGTCCTGCACCGCCTCCTCGGCCACGTCGACGTCGCCGAACACCCGGACCAGCACGGCCACCGCGCGCCCGTGCTCCTCCCGGAAGACCCGGTCGATCAGGCTTCGCCCTGGAACGGCCGCACCTCCATCGGCAGCCCCGTCTTCTCGACGTATCTGGCCGCGATCTTCAGCGCCGCGTCCAGGTCGGGGGCCCGGATGATGGTGATCCCGCCGATGTGCTCCTTGCCCTCCGTCCAGGGCCCGTCGGTCGCGACCACCTCGTCGCCCCGCAACCGCACCACCGTGCTCGCGTCGGGATCGTGCAGGCCCCGCCCGAACACCCACGCCTCCTGCGCCTCCAGGTCGCGCCGGATCACCGCGAGGTCCGCCATCACCTTGTCCAGCACCTCGGGCGGCGGACGCTCGCCCACGGGCTGGATCATGTTGAGCGCGTACAGCTTCATGCTTCCTCCCTCTTCCGGTACGTCGCGATCACGACCCCCGTCGTCGTGACCACCGACCCGACGAGCCGCATGTCCACGGAGACCCCGTCGAACAGGCGCTGCCCCGTCCCGAGCACCCGCGGATGCGTCATCAGCAGCCACTCGTCGACGAGCCCCCGCCGCATCAGCTCCCGCACCAGGGCACCGCTCCCGATCACCGTCAGGTCCTCCGCGATGCCCGGCACGTCGCCGACATCCTCGACGAGCACCGAGTTCTCCCAGGGCAGTTCCCGCATCGTCGTCGTCACCACGTACTTCCGCGCCCGGTTCAGCACGTCCGTGTACGGGTTGTCCTTCTGGTGGGGCCAGTAGGCGTGGAGGCTCAGGTACGTCCGCCGCCCGAGCAGGATGCCCCCGTCCCGCCCCATGCCCTTCCCCATCTCCGAGCCCATGACCTCGTCGTTCCCCGGAACGGCCCACCCACCGTGCGCGAACCCGCCCCGGACGTCCTCATCGGGCAGGGCGGGCGCCTGCATGACCCCGTCCAGCGACAGATGCTCCACCACGACGATCTTCCCCACGGCTCCTCCTCCAGACGACGGCCTTCACCCCCTACACGAACGCCGTCCACCCAGATCGACACCACCCCGGAAAAACCGTCCCCCGACCCTCCACCAGTTCGACTACGATGCGTGGACGACCAGGCCGGCGTAGCTCAATCGGCAGAGCATCTGTCTTGTAAACAGAAGGTTAGGGGTTCAAGTCCCCTCGCCGGCTCCCACCTCAGCGTGCTCCAGCCGGGCTTCGGAACCGTTGATCGGTATTGATCGTCTCAGGGGCGTGAGCGTGTCCACGACGGTTTTGCCGCTGGCAGGGGTGGTCCTGGGTTCCGCCGGGACTCTGATCGGTCAGTACCTGGCGACGCGGGTGGACTCGCGACGAGCGCGGTTCGAGCAGGCCAGCGCGGAACGTTCCGAGCGCAAAGCAGCCCTGATCGAGTTCCTGTCCGCCGCCCAACAGGTAGAACTGTGCCTGGACCGGCTCTCCATGGGAGAGCGACTTGACGACTCCGAGATGTGGCAACACCTGCACGCGCTCTGGCTTGCCAAGAAGGTCCCCGAACTCGTGTGTTCCCCTCCCGTCGCGCAGGCAGCGCACGACTACACGTCGGCGCTCCATGCACTGCTCCGGGGACAGACCCCAGGAGAGGGCACACCGCCCAAGCGTGACCTCCGCTTCGCCTTCCTGGAGGCCGCCCGCCGAGAACTCGGGACGACAAACGAGCCGTTGAGGAGAGATCCCGCAGCGCGAGAACTCGGCGAGTAACTACCTCGGTTGGCCTGGGACGCATCCGGCCAGCGGCTTTACCATTGGGTCCTCATCGCCCTACGAGGGTTCTCAACGTGATCGGAGCGGTGTCCGTCAGACGTGCGGCGGTCCTCATCGGGTCTGCGAGGGGTGCGGCGAGAGGTGTCGGGTTCGGTCTAGATCAACTGGTTGTCAAGTGGGGTGGTCATTGATGTAATGATCGCGTGAAAAGACCTTGGAAGTCGGGAATTGGGTTACTCGCGGGGCTTTCGTCTGTGGCGTTAGCGCTGGTTGGGATGCCAGTGAGTGCGGGCGCGGCCAGCTTGTCCGGGTGGAGTGTCGTCAGCCTCGGGGTGTTGCCGGGGGGAACGACCAGTCGGGCCACCGCTGTGAACGATCAAGGTGTTGTCGCTGGTTACGGTGACGTGGCCAATGGACTGTCCCATGCCATCCGGTGGAACAGGGACGGGCGCATCGTTGACCTCGGTACGCTTCCCGGCGGCACTTACAGTTACGCCTACGGAATCAATGACCGTGGTGACATCGTCGGCTACGCGAACACTGCCGGTGGCGACAATCGGGCTGTGCGTTGGGCGGCGGATGGAAGTATCACCGATCTCGGTGGCCTCCCGGGCCACGCCAGTAGCTACGCTTACGGAATCAACGACAAGAGGGACGTGGTCGGCAGCGTGCCGATTCGGTCCAAGATTTACCATGCGGCGAAATGGCAGACTGGCGGCACTGTTTCCGACATTGGGACGGACTCCCCGCTGCCGGCGACCTCCGCCGTCGCGATCAACAATCACGGTGTCGTGGCTGGCTATACCTACGAGGTGTCGCCAGGACATTACGTTGAGGCCGTTACCTGGGCTGCGGCAGGAACCACGGCGGTTGTGCTTCCGGCGCTGGGCGGTGCTGATCTGCGCAGTAGCGCCAACGGCATCAATGACCGGGGTGAGATCGTCGGCTATTCGCAGTCTGGGTCCGGTGCTCCCACCAACTATCCCTTCCACGCGACTCTGTGGAGGCCCGGTGCCTCGGCGCCCACCGATCTCGGGACGCTGCCCGGCGGCGACAGCAGTGTTGCGAATGGCGTCAACGCTGCTGGTGTTGTCGTCGGCGCTTCGGCGACCAGCACTCCCGATGAGGGCGACGCGGTTCTGTGGCGGCAGGGGAAGAACGGGTGGCGTGTTGTGCCGCTGCCGCAGTTGGGCGGTGGCAACTCCAGCGAGGCGACGGCGGTCAGTGATGGCGGCGACGTGGTCGGTGAGGCGTCCACCGCGGCCGGTCAGAGTGTCGCGGTTCGCTGGAAGAAGTGATTCGGCGGCCTGAGTCGAGTCGTTAGGTCAGTACCGTGGGTGTGTGCGGATTGTCGCGGTTGCGGATACTCACACCTATCATCGCGAGCTCGTCGTGCCTGACGGAGACGTCTTCGTCCACGCGGGTGATCTTTGTCGGCGCGGTAAAGAGCTGAGGGAGCTTGAGGAGGCCGCTGACTGGATTCACGGGCTTCCGCATCCGACGAAGGTGGTCGTCGCGGGCAACCACGACTGGGTGTTCCTGGACGAGCCCGTGCGTGCTCGGGCCGTTCTTGCCGATCGTGGCATCCGCTACCTGGAGGACAGCGGGACGGAGATCGACGGTCTCGCGTTCTGGGGCAGTCCGTGGCAGCCGGAGTTCAACGGATGGGCGTTCAACCTTCCGCGAGGGCCTGCCCTCGCGGAGAAATGGGCGCTCATTCCGGAGCATGTTGATGTGTTGATTACGCACGGGCCTCCGCAGGGTATCGGTGACGCGAACGCCTATCCCGGGCGTCATGGTTGTGAGGATCTGCTGGAACGGGTGCGGCAGGTCCGTCCGAGGCTGCACTTGTTCGGTCACATTCACCAGGACGGCGGGCTCTGGCGCCATGGGCAGACGACCTTCGCCAATGTCACCACATGGGAATGCGAGCGCGGCCCGACCGTCGTCCGGCTGGACGCCTCGGGTGCCGTAGGCGAGATCGTCCCGCCCGCACGCGGTCAGTAGCGTGCGGGCTGTTCAGCCTCGGAAGCGGATGCTGCTTGCCGGTGGGGTTAGGGGGTTCGCTCTATTAGGAGGTCGGTTTGCCAGCGGGAGTTGTTCGGGAGTTGGGCCGTCAGGGTGACGGAGGAGAAGTCGTCTACCGGGGACGTGGTGCCCTGGAGCGAGACTGAGGACTGGCCCGCTGGGATTGTCACGTGGGTTGGGAGGCGGGCGACGTTCGGGTCGCTGCTTTCGAGCTGGATCGTCATCGGGCTGCTCGTGGCCGCGCCGAGTTGGATGGTGGCGTCGAAGGGTTGGCCGCCGGTGATCAGCCAGGGTTCGATCTCGAATCCGGTGAGGCCGGGGTAGGCGGTCATGGTGTGGCTGCGGGTTCCCACGCCCTCTATGTTCGCCGTCAGGGTCAGGGGGCCGTCGATGTCGGGGGGCAGCGCCACCTCGACTTGATACGTTCCGCTGGTTCCTTCGAGGAATTCCATTGGGCCGGGCGGGTACTTCAGTTTCGGGTTGTTGGAGCTGAAGGTGACCTTGATGCCGCCGTGCGGGACGGGTTTCGGCAGGTTCAGCGCCATGTTGTAGTAGAAGCCGCCGTAGGCCTCGGCTGGTCCGGTGAACGTCCAGTCGCCGGGGTCGTAGTTCCAGGCCAGGAGTTTGAGGACGTTGCCGATGCGCTGCCCTGGGAGCTTGGCCGTAATGGTGGCCTTCGCGTCCACGGGAATGCGTGTGCTCTTCAGGAGCGGCGGCGGGACGCCTATTCCCAGGGCGCCGCGCGGAATGGTCACGGTCGGCGGGACCTTCACGGCCGGGTTGTCGCTCTCCAACGCGATGGTCGCCCCGCCCTCGGGGGCGGGACCGTTCAGGCCGACGGTGATCGACGGGCGGTCACCGCTGACGATCGTCGAATGGCCGCCGAAGTCGACGAAGCGCAGTCCGGGGCGGAGCGCCAGCCGCTGGCTGAGCGTTCGGCTGCGCAGCTTGGCCGTGAGCGGGACGCCGAAGTCGCCGTAGACGTAGTCCGGCTGAAACGTGCGGATGGGAAAGGTCGCCTCCGTCGCTCCGGAAGGGACCACCACCTTTGCCGGAACGCTCACCCACGTCGAATCCGCCGACGTCAGCGCGACGGTGAGCGCGACCGATGACTTGCAGTTGAGCTTCACTAAGCCTTGGGCCCTGCCGCCCGAGGGGACCTTTTCGGTGGGCAGGACGAGAGCGTCGAGCCGCGAGCCGCAGGACGCCGGAGACGTTTCGGCGGCGGCCGGAGCGGTGAGACCAGAGACCAGGAGGACGGCCCCGGCGAGGCCGCCCAGGGTCGTCTTCCAACTGGCTGAGCGAATCATGGCCCACGCCTTTCCGAACAGCGAACAGACGGCTGCTCGGCAGGATCGTAGCCGGGTGGACCGGTGTCCATGTCACATCTTGATCAAGATCCAGGGCAGCGGTGACAACGACTCCCGTTGGGCCTGTCCGAACGGCGGCAAGCGTGCTGAGAATGTCCCGCGAAGATCTTGTGAAGGGACGTGCGCTGATGAGTCTGCGGGACGAGGTCGAGGCCGTTATCCGGGCCTGGGACGCCTACGAGGTCGAACACGGCGAGGCGCCGGTCATCGATTTCGACTGCGATCCGGGCGGGACCGCCGCGCCCGCCGATCGGCTGACCGTTCTTCGGCGGCTCACCGGGCTTCGTCCCAAGGCGAGTGGCGTGCTCGCAGCGCGTATCGACGCCGATCTCGCCTATCTCGGGGCGCTGCTCGGGGAACGGCGTCCGCTCGATGAGTACATTCGTGAAACCCAGGGGTGCGGCGCGGGCGGCTGGCCAGAGGAGTATGTGGCTGAGCGGGCCGAACAGATGCGGAGTGCGCTGGGCGAACTCGGTATCCGGTGGGGCGCGGCTGCCAATGCGGAACTGCGCGAAGCGGAAGGACTACTCGACGTCAGCGACGCTCCCGACGCGATTCGGGAGGCCGTCAGCGAATTGGAGCCCGTCGTCCGGGAGGCGACCGGCAGCACGGCGCCGTACCGGTTGACGATCGAGACCGCGGAAGTGGACGCCTATTGGGCGTTCTGGCTCGACGGCGCCGGGCAGGACGTGCGTCTCCAGCTCAACCTCCGCAATGTCGAGTTCACGCAGGCGGGCGCCCGGCAGTTCGCCCTGCACGAGGTGCTCGGGCACGGTCTGCAATGCGCCGGATACACGGCCGTGGCCGCCGCCGAGGAGGTTCCTTGGGTGCGGCTGCTCAGCATTCACGCGCCGCACCAGGTCATGCAGGAAGGGCTCGCGCAAGCGTGGCCGCTGTTCCTGCTCCCCGAGGACAAGGTGCTCATCGCGCGACTCCGGGTCGCCCATTACTGCCAGCTCGTCCTCGCCCAGGTGCATGTATCGATCAATCACGGTGCGTCCGCGGTGGAATGCGCCGACTATCTGAAGGCCGCCGTCCCGTGGTGGACCGAGGAGACCATCGCCCGTTACCTCGCAGACCGGGGCCTCAACCAGCAGCACCGCACTTACATGTGGGCCTATCCGGCGGGCTTCGACTGGTTCATGGCGCTCGCCGAGGCCGACGACGCCGAGCTTTCCCGGAGGGTGCTCCGCGCGACCTATCAGGCTCCGCTCACGCCGTCCGATCTGGCGGAACTCTGGCCGTCCGGTCCGCCCGTCGGCGGTCCGGGCGGGCCCGTCCGGCTGCCGAAGGCTCCCGTCCTTTAGCCGTTCCCGGACGGCCAGGTCCATTGCGGGACCTCGCGGAGCGGGTGCAGTTCATCGTCGGTTTCGGCGAGGGAGTTCTGCTTGGCGACCTCGGTACCGAACTCGACGTGTTCGCGGAGCGCCTGGCGGAAAGGAGCGTCGTCGGGGAGTCCGGCGGTGTCGGCGGCGGCCAGGTAGAGCTCGACGAAACGGAGCCGCTGCGCCTCGGTGATCTTGAGATGGCGGTGGACGTCGATGAGGTGGGAGAAGCCGCCCATCTCGCGGGAGAAGGTGTCGGGGCCGCCGAACGTCTCGGCGGTGAAGGCCGTGAGGTGGTCGACGTGAGTGGGGCTGCCTTCGCCGAACAACGGCTGGAGCAGCGGGTCGGCGAGCATGCTCGAATAGAAGATGTCGATGAACCGGTGGAGCCCCTCATGACCGCCGGCGTGCTCGTACAGCGATTCCATGATTACATCATTACCTTCTTGTAGGCGCCTGGCTCAGTTATCGCAGTCGAGGTCCCGCTTGTCGAGGGTTTCGCCGAACCCGGTCCAATGGCGGCCGGACGGCGTCAAAGCGGAATTGCCCGGCCGGGCGGAGATCGCGTTCCGTCCGGCCGGGCCCGTGCCGACGAAGGTCATCCGGCACCGGTCCGCCGGGGGAGCAGCAGCGCGGGGACGAGCGCCACGGCGCCGATGATCAGCGCGACCCAGAAGGCGTGGCCGAACGCCTGCGCCAGCAGCGGCGCGACCGCGACGCGCGCCGGGTCGGGCAGCGGGGCGAGCGCCGATCCGGCGAGGCCGGGCGATCGGGCGGTGATCTCGTGCTGGAGGATCACCGCGAGCGCCGCGGTGCCGACCGACGCGCCCATCCGCTGGAGCGTGTTCAGCGCGCTCGTCGCGCGCGGGATCAGCGCGGGCGGCAGCGCCTGGTAGGCCGCCGCCATCGACGGCATGATCGTCGCGCCGAGCCCGAGCCCGATCACGAACAGCGCGGCGGCCAGCAGGATCGGCGAGGTGTCCGCGTGGATCTGCGTGTAGGCGGCGGTGCCGGCGAGCCCGAGCACGACCCCGGCCGGGACGACGACGCCGGCGCCGACCCGGTCGGTGACGCGCCCGGCCAGCGGCATCGCGACCGCTGCGCCGAGCGCCTGCGGGACGAGCAGCAGCCCCGTCGCGAGCGGCCCGTGACCCCGCACGACCTGCCAGTACAGCGGCAGCAGCACCAGCACCCCGAACAGCGCGACCGCGACGACCAGGTTGGTGACGGCGGCGGCCGCGAACCCCCGGCGCCGGAACAGCGAGATGTCGATCAGCGCGTCCCGGCCGCGCGCGTGCAGCACGTAGACGCCGATGAGCAGGGCGGACGCGGCGAGGATCGCCCAGGTGCGGGCCGCGTCGAGCGCGCCGGGACGTCCCGCCTCGCTGGTGCCGTAGACGAACGCGACCACTCCGGCGCACAGCAGGACCAGCCCGCGGACGTCCAGCCGCGCCGGACGCGGAGCGGAGCGCGGCAGCAGCCGGACGGCGGCGACCACGGCGGCGATCCCGAGCGGCAGGTTCGCGAAGAAGATCCAGCGCCACCCGGCGGTGGTGATGATCAGCCCGCCGACGACGGGCCCGACGACGGAGCCGAGCAGCATCGGCAGGCCGATGAAGCCCATCACGCGCCCCATCCGCGCGGGCCCGGCGGCCTGCGCGAGGATCGTCTGCGCCACCGGAATGATCATGCCGCCGCCGAGGCCCTGCACGACGCGGAACGCGATCAGGGTGGGCATCGACCAGGCGGCGCCCGCGAGCGCGGAGCCCGCGAGGAACAGCACGAGCGCGCTGATCCACACGCGCCGGGCGCCGAACCGCTCGGTGGCCCAGCCGGTGACCGGGATGACGCCCGCGAGCCCGAGCATGTACCCGGTCAGGACCCATTGGACGGTGGTGATGGACGACCCGAACTCCTCGGCGAGGGAGCGGGTGGCGACGTTCACGGCGGTCGCGTCGATGATCGACATGATGGCGCCGAGCACCACGACGGCGCCGATGGCGACGAGCCCGCGGTCGAGGCCCTGCGGGGGTTGCTTGGACGTGACGGTTGCGGTCATTTCGGTTACCTCGCAATGGTCGGGCGGGCGTTCAGGCGGGCTCGATGTTGTGGTTGCGGTGGAACACGTTCCGCGGGTCGTAGGCCCGCTTGATCTCGCGCAGCCGCCGGTGGTTCTCCGGGGTGTAGGCCGTGGCCGTCCTGGACGGGTCGCTCAGGAAATTCAGGAAAGAACCGCCGGTCGCGTACGCGGCGAGGGGTGCGGCGTCGGCGGCGGCGCCGTCGACGGCGAGCGAGAAGGGGACGTGCCGGTGCCCGACCGGCCCCGCGTCCGCACCGGGACGGGCCATCGCGCCGCCCCAGTGCCGCACCTCGATCGCGGACGCGGAGCTGCCCGCGATGGCGGCGATCAGCGAATCCGGCAGGTCGGCGCACAGATGGAAGTGGATCGGCGGGGTCCCGCCGAGGGACTCGGTGTCCGCGAACGGCATCGGGCGGAAGTCGTCGTACAGCGGACGCCCGGCGGCGTTCCGCAGTGACCGGAGCGCCCGGACGGCGTCCGCCGGTTCGCCGGAGTGGACGCCGCGGACGGCGACCACACGCCCGTGCACGAAGTGGTCCGTCACGGCGACCGTCACGCTCAGCTCGTCGGGACGGTCGGCGGACTCGTCCCGGAACCGGCTGAGCACCTCACCCGCCCGGTCCGCCGGAAAAAGCGCTGTGCCCGCGTAAACCGTGGAAACCGGGTGGAGCCGGAACTCCAGCGAGGTGACGACGCCGAAGTTCCCGCCGCCTCCGCGCAGCGCCCAGAAGAGATCGGCGTCGCGGTCGGCGTCGGCGGTCAGCGCGCGGCCGTCCGCGGTGATCACGTCGGCGCGCAGCAGGTGGTCGGCGGCGAAGCCGAAGCGCCGCGCGAGCCAGCCGACCCCGCCGCCGAGCGTGTAGCCGGTCACGCCGACCGACGCGTGCGACCCGGACAGCGGCGCCAGCCCGAGCGGCGCGGCCGCCGCGATGACGTCGCCCCATCTCGCCCCCGGCCCGACGCGGGCGGTGCGGCGCTCCGGGTCGATCAGCACGCGGGACATGCGGGACGTCCTGAGCAGCAGCCCCTCGTGCGGCGGAACGACCGTGCCGTGCCCCGTGGCCTCGACGGTCAGCGGCAACCCCTGGTCGCGGGCGGTGAGGATCGCGGCACGGACGTCCGCGGGGCCGGTGGCCTGGACGGTCTGGACGTCGTCCCGGGTGGCGATCGTGGCGTTCATATCCAATCCTTCCGGAGGTTTTTTCTCCACTTACCTCGCACCGTAACACCGACCGGAGGGATTGTCTCCACTTGTGCGCGACTATTTGGAGGGGAAGCCTCCACATGCTTGCTACGCTGGCCTCATGGGTCAGCAGCCGAACGGCGCGGGCCGACCGCTGAGGGCGGACGCGCGCGACAACCGCAACCGGATCCTCGCCGCCGCCGCCGAGGTGTTCGTCGAACAGGGGCCGGGCGCGCCGCTGGAGGAGATCTCCCGCCGCGCCGGGACCGGCATCGCGACGCTGTACCGGCGGTTCCCCGACCGGCGGAGCCTGACCACGGCCGTCGCGCTCGACGCCCTACAGCGCACCACCGCCGAGGCCAAGCGCGCGCGGGACGAGGAGCCGACCGCGTTCACCGCGCTCGTCCGCTACATGCATCGCGTCCTGGACATCGGGATCGGCGCCGTCTTCCCCGTCCTCCTCGCGGAGATCCCGTTCGAGGACGCGGAGATCGCCACCGCCCGGGACGACGGCGTCGCCATCATGGACGCGCTCGTCGCCACCGCGCAGAAGGACGGCGACCTGCGTCCGGACGTCACGCACGGCGACGTCGGCATGATGCTGGTGCGGCTGTCGCGTCCGATGCCCGGCCCGATGCCCCGCCACATCGCCCTCCAGGTCGCGCACCGGCATCTCGACCTGCTCGTGGACGGGCTGCGCGCCTCGTCGCAGCGCCCCGGAATGCTCGGCGGCCCGGCCCTGACCTTCGGCGACCTGCGCTCCATGGGAGACGAGCCGCCGGAGCGCGGGGCCGCCGACCGCTGATGTGACGGTGTCCCCCAAATGGGCACAAGGGACGCCATGAACATTTCTGGCATCATCAGCGCGATCATCATCGGCGGGATCATCGGCGCGCTCGGCCGGCTGGCCCTGCCGGGACGGCAGCCCATCGGCGTCCTCATGACCATCGTCGTCGGCATCGTCGCCGCGATCATCGGGACGGCGATAGCCCAGTCGGTCGGCGTCGCCACGACCAAGGGGATCGACTGGATCGAGCTGGTGTTCCAGATCGGCCTGGCGGTCCTCGGCGTCGCGGTCGTCGCGAGCCTCCAGGCCCGCCGCAGGCAGCGCCGAATGCCCCGCTGACCGGCCCCAGGCAGCGCCGGGCTCACTTTCCGTGGCCGGAGTCCGCCATTTCCGTGGCGACCGGTCACGTTCCGCGCACCCCGGTGGCATCCTCGGATCAGGCCCGCTCCCGACTGTGGCGTCTGTCACAGTGGCCGCCGACGCATGGCGTTCCCATGCAGGTCGAGAGGGGAGTCACAGGGTGCAGCGGATGCTCAAGGGAGCCAATGTCGAGCTGGCGACGCTGACGGACGCCGCGGGTCCGGTCACTGTCGCGCTGCGGTGGTCCGATCCGTCCGGGAGCGGGGAGGCGGACGTAGCGGCGCTGCTGCTCGGCCCGTCCGGCAAGGTCCGGGACGACGCCGACTTCGTCTTCTACAACCAGCCGTCCACCCCCGACGGGTCCGTCCAGTTATTGGGCAAGTCGCCGACCGGAGGCGGCAGCGAGGACCGCATCCTGCTCGACCTCGACGCCCTCCCGCCCGACGTCGAGCGCGTCGTCGTGACGGCCAGCCGCTACGCGGGGGCGACGTTCGGCGACCTGGACGACCTCGGCCTGGCCCTCTTCGACAGCTCCGGCGCCGCGTTGATCGAGTTCGACATCGCCGACGCCGCGTCCGAGACCGCGTTCGTCTTCGGCGAGCTGTACCGCCGGGGCGGCGGCTGGAAGTTCCGGGCGGTCGGCCAGGGGTACGCGTCGGGCCTCGGCGGGCTGGCGGGCGACTTCGGCATCTCCGTCGACGACACCCCTGAGGCGCCGGACACCCTGGAAACCCAGGTTGACGTCGAGCCGCACGAAGACCCGGAGCCGCCCGCCGTCCCCGAACGGCCCGAGACGACCGTCCAGGACGCCGCCCCCGCCGACGACCCGGCCCCGCGCCGGGACACCGACGGCGGAGGTCCGTCCCGCCGCGTCCGGACGGCGAAGAAGCGGACCACCCTCCCGAAGGCGGCCGGGGCCGACCTGGCCGACCACCCGTCCTGGCAGGCGGCGCGGCTGTTCTCGGTCGCCGGGCTGCGCAACGACCACGAGCGGGAGGCGCGGGCGACCTCGACGCTGCTGGCCGTGATGACGCAGGTCCCGGAGTTCGGACGCCGCCTGACCGCCCGGTTCAACGCGCCCGCCGGGACCGTCGGGACGTTCGTCGAGACGTCGTTCAAGGTCGGCGACGGCAAGGTCCGCCCGGACGGGGTGATCCGCGTCGCGCGGGCGGGCCGGATCTGGACGGCGCTGGTCGAGACGAAGACCGGCGGCAGCCCGCTCAAGGCCGACCAGGTCCAGGCGTACCTGGACGTCGCCGCGCGCAACGGCTACGAAACCGTCATCACGCTGTCCAACGACCTGGCCCTCGGCGACGAGCATCCCCTCACCGTCGACAAGCGGCGGCTGCGGAAAGTCGCGCTGCGGCACCTGTCCTGGGCGGAGGTCGCGCACGAGGCGCACATGCTGTGCCACCACCACGGCCTCGCGAACCCCGTCCATACGTGGATGCTCGGGGAGTTGCTGCACTACCTGCGGCACGACGGCGCGGGATGCCACGGGTTCCAGGACATGGGCCCGTCGTGGGTGCCGCTGCGCAACGCCATCGGCGCGGGCACGCTGCGCCCCGGTGACAAGCATGCGGAGCGCGTCGCGGAAAGCTGGGAAAAACTCGTCCGGCAGCTCTGCCTGCGGCTGAGCGGGGAGACGGGGCTGAACGTCGCGCCGGTCGCGCGGCGCAGGCGCGGCGGGGCCGCCGGACGGCGCGCGGACCTCGTGCGCTCCCTGGTCGAGTCCGGCCGGATGGACGCCGAGCTGCGGATGCCCGACGCGGCCGGTCCCGTGCGCGTCGAGGCCGACCTGCGGACGGGCCAGATCGAGACCGCGGTGGAGGTCCCGTCGGCCGTCCGGGCCCGGCCGCTCACCCGCGTCCAGTGGCTGCTCCGCCAGTTGGACGACGCGCCCCCCGAACTGCGGATCGAGGCGCTCGCCGGCGGGCGTGCCGAGGGCCCGTGCGACCTGCTCAAGAACCTGCGGAGCGAGCCGGGCCTGCTCGTCCCCGGCGACGGCGGGGAGATCGCGTCGTTCCGCCTCACGCTGCCGACCGGCATGGGCGCGAAGCGCGGCACGGACGAGACGGGCTTCGTCCGCAGCGTGGACGTCGCGGTCGACCGTTTCCACCGGCTGGTGCTGCGGGCCGTCCGGACTGAGCAGAGGTGACCTGCGGCGATGCCCATCTTGGCAAACCGGGCTCGCCGGACGTGAATGTTTGATCTCATAGTGCGACCGCGCTGGTGCGGAGAGTCACGTCCGGTCAGGGGGGCCAGATGGTGGGGGACTCGAAGGTCGGGGGACGACGCGAGCGGGGCGACGTTGCGGCCCGCTACGCGCCCGTGGCCGGGTACGAGGGGTTCCGGCTGCTCAGGAGGCGGTACCGGCGGTCCGCGCTGGTCGCCGCGACGCTCTTTCTCGGGTGGTATTTCGCGTATGTCGGTCTGTCGGCGTTCGCCCGCGGGTTCATGGCGCGGCCGGTCGCGGGCGACGTCAACGTCGCGCTGCTGCTCGGGCTGGTGCAGATCGTCTCGACGTTCGTGATGGCCGGGGCGTACCTGGCGTACGCGCGGCGGCGGCTGGACCCGCTGGCCGGTGAGCTACGGTGATCGGCCAGGTCACGGGCCACGCGCTCACGTTCGGGCTGTTCAGCGTCCTGGTCCTGGGCACGCTCGGGATCACGGTCTGGGCGCGGGCGACCACCCGCGGCGCCGACGACTTCTACGCGGGCGGGCGCACCTTCTCCGGCCCGCAGAACGGGATCGCGCTCGCGGGCGACTACATGTCCGCCGCGTCTTTCCTCGGCATCGCCGGGCTGATCGCGCTGTCCGGATACGACGGGTTCCTGTACTCGATCGGCTTCCTGGTGGCGTGGCTCGTGGCGCTGCTGCTGGTCGAGCTGATGCGCAACACCGGGCGGTTCACGCTCGGGGACGTCCTGTCGCAGCGCGTCCGGCGGCAGCCGCCCGTGCGCCGCGCCGCCGTCGTCTCCACCGTGACGGTGTCGGTGTTCTACCTGCTGGCGCAGATGGTGGGGGCCGGGGCGCTGGTCTCGCTGCTGCTCGGCATCCACCGGGGTGAGAAGTTCCTGGGGATGTCCGCCTCCGCCGCGCGGACGGTCACGATCGTCGCGGTCGGCGCGCTCATGATCCTCTACGTGGCGTTCGGCGGGATGAAGGGCACGACCTGGGTGCAGATCGTCAAGTCCGCGCTGCTCATGGCGGGCGCGGCGGCGCTGACGGCGCTGGTGCTCGGCCGGTTCGGGTTCGACGTCGGCGCGATGCTCGGCTCGGCGGCGGACGCGAGCGGCAAGGGCGACGCGTTCCTGCGCCCCGGGCTCCGCTACGGGCAGGACGTCCCCGGCGACGCCTACCAGACGATCGTCAACAAGCTCGACTTCATCAGCCTCGCCCTCGCGCTGGTGCTCGGCACCGCGGGGCTGCCGCACATCGTCAACCGGTTCTTCACCGTCCCGGACGGCCGCGCCGCGCGCCGGTCGGTGGCCTGGGCGATCGGGCTCGTCGGGGCGTTCTACCTGATGACGCCCGCGCTCGGCTTCGGCGCCGCCGCCCTCGTCGGACGGTCGAAGATCGTCGCGCAGGACCCGTCCGGCAACACCGCGGCGCCGCAGCTCGCGCAGGCGGTCGGGGAGCACTACGGCGGCCGCGTCGGCGGGGACGTCCTGCTGGCCTGCATCGGCGCGGTGGCGTTCGCGACGATCCTCGCCGTCGTGTCCGGGCTGGTCCTCGCGTCGTCGACGTCGCTGGCGCACGACTACTTCGGGCAGGTGCTGATGTTCGGGCGCCCGCGCGAGTCGCAGGAGGTGGCGGTCGCGCGGTTCGCGGCGTTCCTCGTCGGCGCGCTGGCGATCGTCCTCGCCGTCGCGGCCCGGAACCTGAACGTGGCGTTCCTGGTGGCGCTGGCGTTCGCGATGGCGGCGGCGGCCAACCTCCCGGCGATCGTGCTGACGCTGTTCTGGCGGCGGTTCAACTCGGCGGGCGTGGTGGCCGGGATCTACGGGGGTCTGGTCAGCTCGCTCGTGCTGGTCGTCTTCTCGCCGGTCGTGTCGGGCAAGACCGACCCGGTGACGGGGGAGAGTTTGTCGTTGTTTCCGGCGAGCGTCGATTTCCACTTGTTCCCGCTGGAAAATCCGGGGCTGGTCTCCATTCCGATCGGGTTCCTGTGCGCTGTCGCCGGAACGCTCCTCGGCCGCGAGAAGGCCGACCCGGAGCGGTACGACGACCTGTCCGTCCGCGCGCTCACGGGTGCGGGCGCGCACTGACCCGGCGTCGGCCGAGGGGCGTCGTCACGGCGGAACACCCGCGCTGTCACGGAATGTGCCTGAGCGCCCGGGCGACGGCCGGTTCGCGTGGCAGAATGTCAGACCGCCGCGGAGCGCGGCGGTCTGCCGGGAGGGGAGGTGCGGCGGCGTGTCCGAAGCCGGTCGACGCCGTTCAGCGCGCGGCCGGCAGGCGGCGTCGCACGGGCCGTCCTCGCGCGAGTCGTCCTCGTACGGGCCGTCCTCGCGTGGAGCGCGTTCCACCGCCCACCGCGCCGCCGGGGCCCGGACGACCGCGGTCCTCGCGCTGGTCGCGCTCGCGGGCGCGGTGGCCGTGCCCGTGGCGATCGTCCCGGGCGGGCTCGCCGGGGCGCGGGAGCGGACGGTACGCGGGGCTTCGTCGGGAACGTTCCCGGGCGCCCCGGCCGACCAGATCCGCACCCGCGAATGGCACCTGAACGTCCTGCGCGCTACGAAGGCGTGGAAATACTCGCGCGGGCGCGGTGTGACTGTGGCCGTCCTGGACACCGGCGTCGACGCGCGCCACCCCGACCTCACCGGGCGCGTCGTCAACGGGCCCGACCTGACCGGCGGGGTGCGGCGTCCCGGCTCCCGCTACTGGGGCCTTCACGGGACGTCCATGGCCAGCATCATCGCAGGCCACGGCCACGGCCCCGGCTTGGCGCAGGGGATGATGGGCGTCGCGCCGATGAGCCGCGTCCTGTCCGTGCGGGTGACGCTGGAGAACGACGACCCGCTGCGCCGCGACGACGGGCAGCAGGCGGGCGGCAGCGAGCACGACGCCGTCGCGCAGGGCATCCGCTACGCGGTCGACCACGGTGCCGACATCATCAACATGTCGCTCGGCGGCGGACGCCAGTTCTACAACGGCACCGCGTCCCAGGAGAGCGCGATCAAGTACGCGCTGGGCAAGGGTGTCGTGCTGATCGCGTCGGCGGGCAACGACGGGTCCGGGGCGAACCGGAAGAACTTCCCCGCCGCCTACCCCGGGGTGATCGCGGTCGGCGCGCTCGACCGGCGGCTGCGCCTCTGGAAGGACAGCAACCGCCGCTCGCACGCCGCCGTCTGCGCCCCCGGCGTGGACATCGTCAGCGCCGACGCCAGCAACGGCTACGTCGTCGGGACCGGCACCAGCGCCTCGTCGGCGATGGTCGCGGGGGTGGCGGCGCTCGTCCGGTCGCGGTATCCGAAGCTGACGCCCGCCGAGGTGCGGCAGGCGCTGATCGAGGGCTCGCCCGCGCGGGCCGGGCATCCGACCGGCTCGACCACCTGCCCCGGGACGGTCGACGCGCCGCGCGTCCTGTTCGCCGCGCACCAGATCAACAAGACGTCCCGGGGGGCGGTGGCGGAACCGCCGCCGTCCGCGACCGCGCGACCGGCGGCGACGACCGCCGACGACGGCCGTGACCTGCTCCTCCCGCTCGTGCTCGGCGGCGGCGGGCTGCTGATCGTCGTCGGGCTGCTGCTCGGCTGGCGGCAGCGGCGCCGTCCGGACGACGCGCCCGCCGAGTCCGACGCCGTCCCCGACTACGGGCTGCCGTCCGCGCCGCCCGTGCCGCGCGAGCCCGCCGGGGCGCCGCCCGTCCCGGGCTGGGACGCTCCCGTGCACGCCGCCGGTCCGGCCACCGCGCCGCCCGACGCCGCGGTTCCGGACGCGCCTTCGGACGTCGCGCCGGTCAACGTGCTCTGGCAGAGCGCCGAGGCGTTCCCGGAGCCTCTGCCGCCCGACGACCCGCCGGAGGCGCCGCCGCTCGGCCCGCCGCTCGGTCCGCCTCCCGGGCGCGCCGGGGGTTCGCCCTTCGACCCGTCGCCCCTGGACGGTTCCTGGGACGGCCTGTCCTGGGACCACGAGCCGTTCCCCGGCCGCGACGAGCCCGAGCCGCCGCCGCAGCCGCCGAAGCGGCCGCCGATGATGACGAGCGAGCTGCGGCCGTTCGACCCCGGCGAGTTCCTCGACGCCGGGCAGAACGGCCTCAACAGCTTGAACGGTCTGAACGGGCACGCGGCGAACGGGAACGGGAACGGCCACAACGGCGAGCACCTGAACGGCGGCGGCTCGTCCACGAACGGAAACGGGCAAGGCAACGGGAACGGCAACGGGAACGGGCACGGCAAGGCCCCGGCGGCGGACGAGCCCATCCTCGATGACGACGACTGGGAGTCGTTCCGCCGGAGTTCGCTCGACGAGCCCGACCGGCCGAAGGGCGGCGGCACGGCTCCGCTTCCGACGGTGTCCCCGGAGCCGCCGACCGACCCGCCGCCGCCTCCCGCGGACGACGGCCCGCAGGCCGCCGAGCCGCCCGAGCAGCCCGGCGACGAGCCCCGGGGACGGCATTCGCGCCGTTCACAGCCGTCCGACGACGAGGACTACCGTCCGCCCTGGTGGTGAGCGCGGTACTCCACCGGGCGTAGCGCGGGAGTCTCCGGCCGGACGATGCCGCACCCCGGACCCGTCGCCGAGCATCGACCCATCGGAAGAAACACGGGAAGGGTCGATGAACGATGTTGACGACGATCGCGACACAGGCCGCGGCAATGCACCCCGGGCCCTGGGACGACGGCGGGGACGCTCCCGCCTTCTGGCCCGTCTTCCCCATCGGGTTCGGCCTGTTCTGGCTGGCCGTGCTGGGGACGGTTTTCTACCTCATCCGCCGCCGGACCAACGACCACGCCAGGACGGACGCCGCCACGGCCGACCCGCTGGCCAAGGCGCAGTCGCTCCTCGCGGAGCGGTTCGCCCGCGGCGAGATCGACGAGGACGAGTACCTGATGCGCTCCTCCACCCTCCGCAACGGAACCTGACGCAGCGGATCCTGGCGAAGCGGATTCTGCCGAAGCGAATCCTGCCGAAGCGGGGAAGGGGGCCGGTGTCGCGGGCGCCGTCAGCCGCCTCCCGGGTCGGCGCCGGCCTCCTCGAAGATGCGCTCGATGCCGTCCGCGTACTTCGGCGCGCGGGCGGCCGCGTCCGCGAACCGGGTGAGCAGGACGGCGAACTCGGTCCGCTCGTCCGCCGTCCAGCCGGACATCAGCTCGTCCAGGTAGGCGCGGCGGAACCGGTCGGCCACCTGCTTGACGCGGCGGCCCGCGTCGGTCAGGTCGAGGTTCGCGCGGCGCGCGTCGACCGGGGACGGCCGCCGGGACAGCAGCCCCGCGTCGATGGCGTGCCCGACCAGCCGGCTGGCGGTGGACGGGTCGATCTCCAGCCGCTCGGCGACGGCGCCGACCGTGACCTCGTCGCAGACGGCCGGACCGTCCGCGCGGTTCGGGTCGGCGGCGGCCTCGCCGAGGGCGGCGACCGCGTTCACCACCATCAGGTTCGAGATCTGGAGCGGGCGGCCGCCCGTCCCCGCGGACGTCATCGCCCGGATGCGCTTCATCAGGTCGGGTTTGGCCCAGACGCGGCGCAGGTGGAACAGGGCCGCCGAGATGTCCGCCAGGACGGGGTCCGGATGTTGGACCGGGTCCGGGCGCGGTTCGTCGTGCGCCGGGGGCGCGTCCGGCCGCGCCGGGCGTCCCTTGGCGGGGGTCTCCGTCGCCATGCGATGGTCTCCGTTTCGTGCCTCTCATGCCGGACGCCGGACGCTGGGCCTCCACTCTAACGCATGTAGAATGCACATTTTGGATACGGTTGGGGCGGATGGTCGCAGTGGGACACACGGCGTTGTAGATCCGCAGGTGAAGCGGGATGTGATGCACTGAACCACCGGGTCTCGTTCCCCGGGAACCGCCGGAACTTGTCGGCGCGGGCGCGTAACATGACTCCCGCCCGAACCCGGACGACCCGGGATCAGTAACCACAGAGGGGACCTGATGCGAGCGGCGAACGCCCCCGGTGACCCTCGCGGTGACGTCCCCCCACAGGACGGAAGCATGGACGACGGCCCTGCCGCACGACCCGTGACCGACGACGAAGGCGGGGCGCACGACGCCGCGTTCCCCGCAGACCGGCTCTCCGAGCGCGACCGCCAGATCCTCGCCTTCGAGCGGCAGTGGTGGAAGTACGCCGGAGCCAAGGAACAGGCCATCCGCGAGACGTTCGACATGTCGGCGACGCGGTACTACCAGCTCCTGAACATTCTGATCGACCGTCCCGAAGCGCTCGAGTGCGACCCCATGCTCGTCAAGCGCCTCCGCCGGGTGCGGACGCAGCGGCAGCGCAGCCGCGCGGCCCGCCGGCTCGGCATCCGCCCCTGACCCTCCTCCCGGCGAGAGCCCGGCGAACCCGTATCCCGGCGCGCGGGGCGTGAGCCTGGCGGCCCGCCCGGCGAAGACGGTTCACTGGTCCTCGTGAACTCTCCCCGCTCTGCGACGGCCGCCGGAACGGACGGCCTCGACGCTATCCGCAAGGCCCCCGCGGCGGCCGTGCTCGGCTTCGACTTCGACGGCACCCTCGCCCCGATCGTCGACGATCCGGCCGCCGCCCGGGCGCATCCGGGCGCGGCCCCGGCGCTCGCCCGGCTGGCCCCGCTGGTGGGCGCGCTGGTGATCGTCACCGGACGTCCCGCCGCGGTGGCCGTCGAGTACGGCGGCTTCGAGGGGATCGACGGGCTCGTCGTCCTCGGGCAGTACGGGCTGGAGCGCTGGGAGTCCGGCGCGCTGACCGAGCCGGAGCCGCCGCCCGGCGTCGCCGAGGCCCGCGCCAAGCTGCCCGGCGTGCTCGCGGCGGCGGGCGCGGCGCCCGGCGTCTTCGTCGAGGACAAGCGGCACGCGCTCGCCGTCCACACCCGGCGGTGCGCCGAGCCGGAGGTCGCGCTCGAACGGCTGCGGAGCCTCGTCGCCGCGCTCGCCGAGCGGACCGGGCTGGTCGTGGAGCCGGGACGGTTCGTCCTCGAACTGCGCCCGCCCGGCATGGACAAGGGGCGTGCGCTGCGCTCGTTCCTCGACGAACGCGGGGAGCGCCCGTCCGCGGTGCTGTTCGCAGGGGACGACCTCGGCGACCTGGCGGCGTTCGACGCCATTGACGAGCTGCGCGCGGACGGCGTGCCCGGCGTCCTGGTGTGCAGCGGATCGACCGAGGTCACGGCACTCGCCGACCGCGCCGACCTGGTCGTGGACGGCCCGCCCGGCGTCGTGGCCCTCCTGGAGGCCCTCGCCTCCCGCCTCTGACGCTTCGCCGCGGCTCGGACTCGCCGAACCGATAGTCGGACGAGTGACAAGAGTGCTCATCGCTCTTGTCGGATCCCGCGCGACTCTGGTGATGCTGATCGACCTCTGGTCCAATTGCACCAAAATATGGTGGATTGCGTTATGTGTGGCTCAGGGGGAGCCGCGCCACGGACCGGGAGGCTCGACGGTGAACACGGAACGGGGAGTCCCGCGCCGCCCAGGCGACGTCCGAAACACGCCCCCTCCCGGCATCCTGGCCAAGGCCACACCCGTGGACGGAACCCCGATCCGCCCACCCCGCCCCAGATCCGGCCGCGCCCCGATCCCACCGGACGCCCCAACCCGCCCCATAATCCACGCCCCACCCCCGCCCACCGGCCCGCAGGCGAGTGTGGGGGCGCGGCCGACCGGGGCGCGGGTCGGGCGGGAGGAGTCGGGGGGCCGGGGGCGTCCGCCCGTCGAGGGGCCGGAGGCGGGTGATCCGTACATCGTGCAGGACGAGGCGTCGGTCAGGCCCGGCTCGATGCGGGTCAGGGCGACGAGCGGCGTGCAGGTGCGGCTCGGGGAGCGCGGGCGGGAGGGCGGACGTCGCCGCCGCCAGGAGCGCGCCCCGGCGAGTCGGCGCGGCGGCCTGGTCGCGGCGGGCGTGCTCGTCCTCGCCGGGCTGGTCACGATCGGGATCGTGCTGACGCGCGGCGGCGGGGACGGCGGGACGGGCGCCGAGCCGTCCGCCGCCGGAACGCGGCCGGGCGGCACGGGCGCGCCGCTGCCCCGCGCCGGGACGCCCATCGAGGTCGGCACGGCCGACGGTTCCAAGTACAAGCTCGCCGCGGTGACCGGCGGGGTGAGCGACGGAGTGGTGTCCACGTTCCAGTCGTCGCCGCCGTCCGGGACGGCGTTCGCCTACATCGAGTACCTGCTGACCAACCCGACCCGGCAGAAGGTCCTGCTCGACTATCCGGGCGACGTGTTCGTCAGGCGCGACCTCGTCACACCGGACGCGCGCGGACGCTGCATGCCGCAGGCTGGTGTCCCAGCGGAGATGTGCACGCCGCCGACGCACAGCCAGGTCGTGCGCCGCGTCCGGGGCGGCGCGCTGATCCCCGGCGACGGCGGCGACAAGTTCATGCCGCCGGGCGGGACGTACCTGGTGCGCGCCACGGTCGACGTCCCCGTCCAGCGGAGCACCACCCGCAAGGACATGGGCCTCTACGTGTGGAAGCAGCTCTACATGGCCGACCGGCTCGCCGAACCGGCTCCGTTCCCGCGCTGACCCCGTGCCGCCGCGCCCCGGAAATGCGAAACCGCCGCGGCCGTAGGGCCGCGGCGGTTCCGTCCGGTGGCGTTCACTCGGCTTCGGGGTCGTCGGCGAGGATGCCGTAGAGGCGGCGGCGGGCGTCGTTGACGACGTCCAGCGCGCGTGCCTTCTGCGCCTCGCTGCCGACCGCCAGCACCTGCTGGAGGGCGCCCATCAGCTGGCCGACCGCCTCGCGGCCGCGCAGGACGTTCTCGCCCGCGGCCTCGGTGACCTCGTCCCAGGGGGCCGTGGTCTGCGCCGACGCCGCCTCGCGGCCCGCGTCGGTGAGGGAGAACAGCCGCTTTCCGGCGTCCTCCCGGCTGGTGACCAGGCCCTCGTCCTCCAGCATCTGGAGGGTCGGGTAGACCGAGCCGGGGCTCGGCCGCCAGACGCCGCCGGTGCGGGCGTCCAGTTCCTGGATCATCTCGTAGCCGTGCATCGCCCGCTCGGCGAGCAGGGCGAGCAGCGCCGCCCGGACGTTGCCGCGCCGGGTGCGCCGACCGCGTCCGCCGCGCCCCCGGTGGCCCGGACCGGGGCCGAACCCCGGGCCGCCGGGCCCCCACGGGCCGAACGGATCACCGCGCCGTTCGCGCTCCTCGGGTCCGCGCCGTCCGCCGCGCCTTCGCATCGTGTGGTCTCGCATCGCAGTCTCCTTCAGTCTAGATCGGTTGCGATGCATTAACGATATATCGGAAACCGGTCGCGATGCAACAGCAAGTTTCCGGGCACGCCGAGACGGCGGCCCGGACGGGTCGCTGGAGGAGATGCCGGGACGACGCCCCCGCGGCCTCAGCCGCGTGCCGGGGGCGTCGGTCGCCTATCGGGGCTCAGGGGCCGGTGACCTTGAGGTTGTCGAGGATGTCCGTGGTGGCCTTCCGGTCGTCCGTCTCCTTCACGCGGACCCACAGGCCGAACTTGCCGGACTTGTCGCGCAGCCCGACCTCGGTGACCGACGGCGTGCCGGACTTGCAGGCGGTGAAGCGGGTGATCGTCCCGCTGAGCGACTTGTCGGGGGACGTGTAGTTCTCCGGCGCGGCCTTCGTGCACTGCCCGTGGACGGCCGCGGCCGGCGGCGGGAGCTGGTTCGGGCGGACGTCGGTCGTCACGCCGATGAAGACGCCCGGCCCCTTCCCGTCGCCCAGGAACGCCGCCTTGTCCGGGGTCGCGCGCAGCACCGGACGCGCCTGCGCGTCGTTGAGGCCGACCGTGGACGGCGTCCACGTCGGCTCCTGCTGCTTCGGCCACGCCTTCGGCACCGCCGCCTTGATCTTGCCGGACGCGTCGGCGATCGCCGTGAAGTCCTTCGGGACGCCGCCCGACTTGCCGTCGTCCTTCTTGTCGTCGCCGCCGCCGGAGAAGAGCACGCCGAGCGTCAGGCCGCCGATCAGCGCGACGGCGAGCACGACCACGGTGATGACCAGCGGGGTGACGAACTTCTTCGGGCTGCCGCCGCCCGGCTGACCCGGCCTGCCACCGGGCCCGGCGGGTCCGCCGCCTCCGCCGCGGAGTTTGCCGAGGAGACCGCCCTGCTTGCCGCCGGGCCCCTGCCCCTGGCCCTGAACCGGCCCCGGCGGCGCCTGGAAACCGGTGGGTGGCGGCGGAGCCTGCTGCCCGCCGAACCCCTGCGGACCACCCGGACCCGGACCCGGACCCGGACCGGGACCGCCTGGGCCCATCTGCGGTATGCCTTGCGGCGGCGCGCTGTTCTGCGGGCTCGGCATCGGGAACACGGCGGTCTTGCCCTCCCCGCCGCCCGGCCCGCCCTGTCCGGGGGGCGGCTGCGGGGGACCCTGGTACTGGATCGTCCGGTCGTTGTCGAGGTCAGGCGCCGTGGACGGTTCGCCCTGCCCGAAGCGCACGCCGCCGCGCCCGCCGGGGTCGTCCACGATCGTCTGCTCGCCCGCCGCCGGGCCCGCCGGACGCGGCGGAAGGCGCATCTCGGACGTGCGGTCGTCGTCCTCCACCGGCTGGTCGAGCCGCGTCCTGAGATCCTGCCGCCCGCCCTGCTGCGGCGGGCCTTGGGGCCCCTGCGGCGGGCTCTGCGGCGGGCTCTGCGCGGGCGCCTGCCCCTGCGCCTGCCCCTGGGCGGGCGCCTGTCCCTGCGCGGGGGCCTGCCCCTGGACGGGCGTGGGCGCGGCGGGGCGGAGGTGCGTCCCGTCGCGGTAGAAGTCCTGGACGGTCGCGTCCGCGTCGATGACGGGAGCGGGCGGGGGCGCGGACGGCCCCGGCCGCGCATACGACGGTGAACCCGCCCCCGCCCCGGCCGGACCCGGCGCGGTCGTCGGGCGCAGCGTCGACAGGGCCTCGGCGAACGCCTCCGCGGTCGGCCACCGCTTCTCCCGCTCGACCTCGAGCGCCCGCAGGATCACCTGGTCGACCGCGGGCGGCACCCCTTCGCGCAACTCGCTGGGCGCCTTCTTCACCGGCGCCGGGCCGGGCGCGCGTCCGGCGACCATGTGGTACGTCAGCGCGCCGAGCCCGTACACGTCGGCGCGGACGTCCAGCCCGCCGCCGAAACGCGCCTGCTCGGGCGACATGTACCCGGGCGTCCCGACCGGCAGCGTGAACGCCCCGGACGCGTGCGCGAGCGCCTTGGCCAGTCCGAGGTCGGCGATCAGCAGCTTCTCGCCGCCGTCCGCCGTCGACTGGAACAGCACGTTGGACGGCTTCAGATCGCGGTGGATGACGCCGAGCGTGTTGATCACCTCGACGCCGTACGCGATCTCCTCGGCGAGCACGATCGCCTCGCTGACCGGAAGTGGCCGTTCGCGCATCCGGTCGCCCAGAGTGCCCCGGTCTGCGTAGGACATCACGAAGTAGGGACGCCCATCTGGAAGCTCTCCGATGTCGTGGACGCGCACCAGCCGCTCGGAGTCGGCACGCCGCAGAATCCGGGCCTCCTCCAAGAACCGGTTGCGTACGTCCAGATCGTCGATCAGGCTTCCGGACAGGACCTTTATCGCGACCTGGGACTCCAGAGCGTCATCGTGACCCAGCCACACAGAGGCGAACGCCCCCGAACCCAGGACGCGATCGATCCGGTAACGGCCTACTGATGGTGGGAAAGACACTCCCGTATCATCCCAACAACGGGGTGAGTGCGCGAACAAGCATTGAGGCGGCATGGCATTCGACGAGAGGACCGAGGAGCTCGCGGTCAAGGCCGCGCAGGGCGATCAGAGCGCCCTCAACGAGCTCCTTCGCAGGATCGAGCCTGACGTCCTGCGGCACAGCTCCCGCTTCCTGCCCTGCCGGCAGGACGCCGAGGAGGCCTGCCAGGACGCCCTGCTCCAGGTCGCGCGGAACATCCACCGGTTCGAGGGCCGGTCGCGGTTCAGCACCTGGCTGCACGTCGTCGTCGCCAACTCCGCCCGGTCCACCTACCGGTCGTTGAAGCGGCGGTCGGTGGAGCAGGCGGGCGAGCTTCCGCAGCAGCGTCCCGACCCGCGCCGGACCAGCGTCATCGCCGGTTCCCGGGTCGACATCCTGGACGCGATGGAAGACCTGGAGGCCCGCAAGCCGGACCTCATCCAGGCCCTCGTCCTGCGGGACGTGTCCCAACTGGAGTACGCGGAGATCGCGGAGCAGCTCGGCCTGCCCCTCGGCACGGTCAAGTCACGCATCCACGAGGCGCGCAAGCAGGTCAGGCAGACCCTGGGCGAGTCCTACACCTGATCCCCGCACGAGGTTTCGGAGCGCGGACGGGCGTCAAGGCTCGGTCATCGGGGCGCAACGGTGCGCCCATGCCCCGGCGACCCGCCCGGCCGCGCCGAAACCATGCCGTGCATGTCCTCAGGCCCGGCCCAGCGCGACCACCGTCCGATCTTCATCCTCGGCTGCGCCCGGTCGGGGACGTCCCTGCTGCAACTGATGCTGCACTCGCATCCGCGCATCGCCGTCCCCGCCGAGACGAGGTTCGTCGTCCCGGCCTATACGGCGCGGTGCGAGTTCGGTGACCTCACGGTCAGGGAGAACAGGCGCGAGCTGGCGGACTGGATCACCCGCGACCGGTCCACGAAGTTCCGCGCGCTCGGTTTGGACGCGGCCGAAACCACCGACGAGATCGTCGCCGGGCCGCCCACGCTGGGCTCCGCGGTCGGCACGGTCTTCGGCGCCTACGCGCGCCGGTTCGACAAGCCGCGCTGGGGCGACCGGCGGCCGAGCTACGTCCGGTACGCGGGTTCGCTGCTGCGGATGTTCCCGGACGCCCAGTTCGTCCACCTGGTCCGGGACGGCCGCGACTGCGTCGCCTCCCTGCTGGAGAGGCCGTGGTACGACCAGGACGTCCACCACGCCATCTCCGCGTGGCGGGAGGCCGTCGACCGGGGCCGCCGCCTCGGCGCCCGCCTCGGCCCGGACGGCTACTACGAGATGCAGTACGAGCGCCTCGTCGCCGACCCCGCCGACGAGCTGGCGAGGCTCTGCGCCTTCCTCGGCGAGGACTTCGACCCCGCCATGACCGCCATCGCGCAGCCGGACCGCACGGCGAGGCGGCCCGGCCCGGAACGCGGCGCCTGGCACGGCCGGACGAGGAGCGCCGTCACCACCAGCCGCGTCGGGTCGTGGGCGCAGCGCCTGCACTCCTGGGAGATCAGCCTGGCGGAGGCCGCCTTCGGCCAGCGGCTCGCCGAGTTCGGCTACGAGCCGAGCGGCCTGCCGAAGCCGCCCGCGTCGCAGCTCGCCCGGTTCGCCAAGATCAGCACGCACCGCCGGATGGCGCAGCGCAAGGAGGCCCTGCGCGAGCGCTGGCGCCGCCACCACGAGCCCAACCCCGTCGAATGCCTCCTGACGGCGGAGCCCGCCGTGACACCGCGGGCCGACTCCGGAAGCCCCCTCGCGAGCTGACCCCGAGGGGTCAGTCGAGCGCCGCGAGCTGGTCGGCGAACCAGCGGTGCGGCGGGAGCGCGGTCGCGGCGGCGGCGAGGCGGCCGCAGCGCTCCGCGCGCTCGGCACGCGGCATCAGCAAAGCCCGGTGCAGGGCCTCCGCGGTCTGCGACACGTCGTACGGATTGATCGTCAGCGCGCCCTCGGACAGTTCGGCCGCCGCGCCCGCCTCCCTGGACAGCACCAGCGCGCAGCCCCGCTGCGACAGGACGGGCCCCTCCTTCGCGACGAGGTTCATCCCGTCCCGGATCGGGTTGACCAGCAGGACGTCCGCGAGTCCGTAGGCGGCGAGGGAGCGCGGGTAGTCGTCGTTCACCTGGACGATCAGCGGGTCCCAGTCGGCGGTGCCGAACTCGTCGGTGATCTGCTTGGCCGTCCGCTCGACGGCCTCGGTGTACTCCCGGTACTCGCGCAGGTCGTAGCGGGACGGGTAGGCGAACGCGAGGTGCACGACCCGTCCGCGCCATTCGGGATGGTTGACGAGCAACTCGCGGTAGGCGGCGAGCCCGCGCACGATGTTCTTGGACAGTTCCGTCCGGTCGACGCGGACGATGAGCTGACGGTCGCCCACCTGTTCGCGCAGCGCGCGCGCCCGTTCGACGACGTCCTGTTCGGCGGCGCGTTGGCGCAGGGCCGTCCCGTCGACGCCGAGACCATGGACGCCTACGCGCGTGACGTGCCCGCCGCACGAGACAGTACGGGAGGCACGGTCGACCCGAGTGCCCGGCAGCGATTCGCAGCAGTCGAGGAACGCAGAAGCCCACCGCTCCGTCAGGAACCCAGCGTGGTCTGCCCCGAGGATGCCCAGCAGGATCTGCGTACCGATGTCGTCTGGGAGAAGGCGGAAATAGTCGGGTGGAGCCCACGGCGTGTGCGAGAAATGCACGATCCTCAGGTCGGGACGTCTCTCGCGGAGCATCCGGGGTGCGAGGGACAGGTGGTAGTCCTGGATCGCGGTCTTCGCGCCGGGTGCGGCGTCCCGGGCCAGAGCGTCCGCGAACGCCGCGTTGTACGCCTCGTAGGACTGCCAGTCGCGCCGGGTGCGCGCGTCGAAATGCGGGCTGCGCGGGGTGTCGTACAGGAGGTGATGGACGAACCACAGCGTCGAGTTCGCCACGGCGTTGTAGGCGCGGTGGAACGTCCCGGCCGGGATGTCGAGCATCCGCACGGCCGCGCCGCCCGTCTCGTACCCGGCGAGGTCGAGACGGCCGTCGGGGGAGCCGCGGGCGGCCGTCCGGTCGGCCTCGCCCAGGCTCGAACACACCCACAGCACGTCAGGGGACGCATCGCCGGGGGCGGCCGCTATCCCGGCGAGGCCGGACACCAGTCCGCCGCCGCCGCGCCGCATGGTGAGCGCGCCGTCGTCCGATAGGGAGAACGACACCGGGCCCCGGTTCGACGCCACCAGCACTTGGCTCATACCGGCAGGGTCTCAGTTGGGACCGGGGCGCTTCAAAGCACCCCGCGTGCCGCGCGCCGTCCCGCCGGACGGGTCCCAGGGGTGATCAAGAACTCGTCCGGGTAACGTCTCAAGGGCCGGACCCACCTGTCTCGCATCCGGTCAGTTCATGTAAAGTCACGCATACAAGCCCAAAGCGGCTTGGCGCTCGACAACTGAATACAGCTCATCCAGAGGGGTGGAGGGACCGGCCCTGCGAAGCCCCGGCAACCACCCGGCTAAGGCGTACTCGCGATCCTGCGAGGCCGGCCGGGAGATGGTGCCAACTCCGGCCTGCGACCAAGGTGGCGCAGGAAAGATGGGGAGAAAGGCCTCGCCAGCATGGCACTTACGCCTGCCACCGACCTTGGACCGGCTACCGCCCTCGTTTGCCGTGAATGCGGCTCGTCTCGCGATCTCGGGCCGCATTACGCCTGCGAGGAGTGTTTCGGCCCCCTGGAGATCGCGTACGACTTCAGGGGCGTCACCCGCGAGAGCATCGAGTCCGGTCCGCGCAATATCTGGCGGTACCGGGGCTTGCTGCCCGTCCCGTCCAACATTGCGGACACGCCTAACACCGAGCCCGGGCTGACCCGGCTCGTCCGCGCCGACAACCTCGCCGAGAGCCTCGGGCTGCAGAGCCTCTGGGTCAAGGACGACAGCGGCAACCCGACCCACTCGTTCAAGGACCGCGTCGTCGCCGTGGCGCTCGCCGCCGCCCGCGAACTCGGCTTCAAGGTGCTGGCCTGCCCGTCCACGGGCAACCTCGCCAACGCCGTCGCCGCGGCCGCCGCCCGCGCCGGCATCCGCAGCGCCGTGTTCGTCCCGTCGAACCTGGAGTCGCAGAAGATCATCACGACGGCCGTCTACGGCGGGACGTTCGTGACGGTCGACGGCAACTACGACGACGTGAACCGGCTCGCGTCCGAGATCGCCGGGGAGCAGGACGACTGGGCGTTCGTCAACGTCAACGTCCGGCCGTACTACGCGGAGGGCTCCAAGACCCTCGGCTACGAGATCGCCGAGCAGCTCGGCTGGCGGCTGCCGGACCAGATCGTCGTGCCGGTCGCGTCCGGCTCCCAGCTCACCAAGATCGACAAGGCGTTCCAGGAGCTGATCAAGCTGGGCCTCGTCGAAGACCGGCCGTACCGCGTCTTCGGCGCGCAGGCCGCGGGCTGCGGCCCGGTCGCCGCCGCGTTCAAGGCCGGCCTGGACGTGATCCGCCCGGTGAAGCCGGACACGATCGCGAAGTCCCTCGCCATCGGCAACCCGGCCGACGGCCCCTACGTCCTGGACGTCGCCCGCCGCACCAACGGCGCCGTCGAGGACGTCACCGACGACGAGGTCGTCGAGGGCATCCGGCTGCTCGCCCGCACCGAGGGCATCTTCGGCGAGACGGCGGGCGGCGTGACCGTCGCGACGCTCCGCAAGCTCATCGGCACCGGGGCGCTCGACCCGTCCGCCGAGACCGTGATCATCAACTCGGGGGACGGGCTGAAGACCCTGGACGCCGTCGCGCCGGTCGTCGCCCCGTCCGCCAACATCGCCCCGTCCCTGGAAGCGTTCCGCGCCGCGGGCCTCGCCTGAGAAAAGGAGCAGCATGAGCACCGTGTCCGTCCGTATCCCGACGATCCTGCGGACCTACACCGGCGGCGAGGCGGAGGTGAAGGCCGAGGGCGCGACCCTGCGCGCGGTCGTCGCCGACCTGGAGGCCAGCTACTCCGGCATCTCCGCCCGCATCCTGGACGACGCCGGCAAGATCCGCCGCTTCGTGAACGTCTACGTCGGCGACGAGGACGTCCGCTTCGCCGACGGCCTCG
This sequence comes from Actinomadura syzygii, assembly GCF_008085905.1. Lineage (GTDB taxonomy): Bacteria > Actinomycetota > Actinomycetes > Streptosporangiales > Streptosporangiaceae > Spirillospora > Spirillospora syzygii. The sequence continues at coordinate 139,686 of NZ_VSFF01000019.1, forward strand.
ACACCGCGACGCCCGAGGGCGTCCAGATCTCCATCATCCCCGCCGTCGCGGGCGGCTGAGAGCCGAACCCGATCCCGGCGCGCCCCCACCGCGCGCCGGGATCGGGTTCATCTTTGTCAGAGGCGTGGTGCAGTATCGGCGCCAGTCCACTGAGGAGCCAGGGTGCCGTTCAAAAACCAGCAGATCGCCGACCACGCCTTCCTGCACAAGATGTTCGAGGACGACTACTACCCCGACCACCTGGTAGCCAAGGCAAGGTCGATCCTGCAACGCCTCTGCGAACGAATAGAGGCCGAAAACCCCGCCGACCTACCAGCCCTCTACACCCTCACCCAGGCCGCCACAGAAGAGATCAACGACCTCACCGACGAGTTCTACGAGGCGGACAGCGAAATAGAAACAGTGGCCCGCGACTTCCTGGCCGAAGACTTCTGGTTCATAGCGACCGCCTACAACTTCCCCGACGCGGACCTGGAAGAACTAGTCGCCAACCGAGACTGGTAACCCCTGTCAACTGAGCGGATGCTCCCAGGGAAACGCTTCGCGGACGTGCGGAAGCACCTTCTCCTCGCACGCCCCGAACCGGCCGAAGTTCCGCCGCGCCTGCCCCAGACTCAAGCGCCGGTTCGGCCCACCCCGCACCTCGTCGACGTCATGCTCGTCCTGTCCGTCGTCCTCCCAAAAGCACACCGGGCAGATCTCGCAATAGCCGCGCTGCTCAAGCGTCAGATAACCGCAGCAAGGACACGCGTAAGGCTCCCCCTGCGGCTCCCGCTGCACATTGAAGAACACCCTCGGAATCATTCCACCCCAAGGCTTCCTACTGCCAGCAGCCAGATGACAGGACCAGGCTTTAGCCCGGAACGCGTGATTTACCGCTTCCGGGCTCGAGAGTGCCCGAGCAGTGCCGTGATCTTCGACCCGGACAGCCGCTCGACCGCCCCAACGAGCCTGATCACCGGCCGGCCGCTGGCCCTCCCAGACGGCGAGGCCGTAACTCACCCCCGGTTGATCTCAACCCGGCGCGCCCGTGCCGCCAGAGTCAGGTTCCGGCGCAGGTGGGGACGGGTCCTGGACGGCAGGTGAACCTTCCGGGGGTGAGGATGCGCGGCGCTTGCACTCGGCAGGGTAGAGTGCTAAACAAACGGTTGGCACTCTGCTGTGGAGAGTGACAACTTCACAGTCTGGGTCGGGGCGATGAGGCTCCAGTTCGGCGGCGGAATGGCAGTCGTCGGCGGGGGCCGTCCGTCGCGGGCGTCGGCTCGATCCGTCTAAGCCACCTTGTTCCGGGAGGACTGGAGCCTATGGCTGCAAAGATGATCGCGTTCGACGAAGAGGCCCGTCGCGGTCTTGAGCGCGGCATGAACCAGCTCGCCGACGCCGTCAAGGTGACCCTTGGTCCCAAGGGCCGCAACGTCGTGCTGGAGAAGAAGTGGGGCGCCCCCACTATCACGAACGACGGTGTGTCGATCGCCAAGGAGATCGAGCTCGAGGACGCGTGGGAGAAGATCGGCGCGGAGCTCGTCAAGGAGGTCGCCAAGAAGACCGACGACGTCGCCGGTGACGGCACGACGACGGCGACCGTGCTTGCCCAGGCGCTGGTGCGCGAGGGGCTGCGGAACGTGGCGGCCGGGGCGAACCCGATGTCGCTGAAGCGCGGCATCGAGTCCGCGGTCGAGCGGGTCAGCGAGGAGCTGTCCAAGCTCGCGAAGGACGTGGAGACCAAGGAGCAGATCGCCTCCACGGCCTCCATCTCCGCCGGCGACCCGCAGATCGGCGAGATGATCGCCGAGGCGATGGACAAGGTCGGCAAGGAAGGCGTCATCACGGTCGAGGAGAGCCAGACCTTCGGTCTGGAGCTTGAGCTCACCGAGGGGATGCGCTTCGACAAGGGCTACATCTCGCACTACTTCGTGACCGACCCGGAGCGGATGGAAGCGGTCCTGGAGGACCCGTACATCCTGATCGTCCAGGGCAAGGTGTCGGCCAACAAGGACCTGCTGCCCGTGCTCGAGGGCGTCATGCAGTCCGGCAAGCCGCTGCTGATCATCGCGGAGGACGTCGAGGGCGAGGCCCTGGCCACGCTGGTCGTCAACAAGATCCGCGGGATCTTCAAGTCCGTGGCCGTGAAGGCCCCGGGCTTCGGCGACCGCCGCAAGGCCATGCTGAACGACATCGCCGTCCTGACCGGCGGCCAGGTCATCAGCGAGGACGTCGGCCTCAAGCTGGAGAACACCTCGGTCGACATGCTCGGCCGGGCGCGCAAGATCGTCATCGCCAAGGACGAGACCACGATCGTGGACGGCGCCGGCGACGCCAACGAGATCGCGGGCCGGGTCAACCAGATCCGCACCGAGATCGACAACACCGACTCCGACTACGACCGCGAGAAGCTCCAGGAGCGCCTGGCCAAGCTCGCGGGCGGCGTCGCGGTGATCAAGGCCGGCGCCGCGACCGAGGTGGAGCTCAAGGAGCGCAAGCACCGCATCGAGGACGCCGTCCGCAACGCCAAGGCCGCGGTCGAGGAGGGCATCGTCCCCGGCGGTGGCGTGGCGCTGCTGCAGGCCGGCGCCAAGGCGTTCGACAAGCTGGAGCTGTCGGGCGACGAGGCCACCGGCGCGAACATCGTGAAGCGCGCTCTTGAGGAGCCGCTGAAGCAGATCGCCGTCAACGCCGGTCTTGAGGGCGGCGTCGTGGTGGAGAAGGTCCGCAACCTGACTCCGGGTGAGGGCCTGAACGCCGCCACGGGCGAGTACACCAACATGTTCGAGGCGGGGATTCTCGACCCGGCCAAGGTGACCCGGTCCGCGCTGCAGAACGCTTCGTCGATCGCCGCGCTGTTCCTGACCACCGAGGCGGTCATCGCCGAGAAGCCCGAGAAGAACCCGGCTCCGGCGGGCGGCATGCCCGACGCCGGCGGCATGGACTTCTGATCGAACGGCGAACGATCACTGCTTGACCTGAGAGGGGCGGCCTTCGGGCCGCCCCTTTTGCGTTCCCGCGTCGGGCGGCGTCCGGTCGTGGCGGGGGAGGAGCAGCGGGGTCGCGAGCATGAGCGCCCCGGCGATTCCGAGCGCGGCGCGCGGGCTCGTCACCCCGGCCAGGACGCCCCAAAGCCCGGTCAGTACGGCGGTGGCGGCGTTGCCGGTGATCGTCCACGCGGAGAGCGTCCGGGCGACCCGGTCGTCCGCGGTCTGGGTGAGCCGGTACGTCACCGAGACGGGGTTGAACACCCCGATGCAGAGGATCAGCGCGAACTCGACGGCGACCACCAGCACGAGCCCCGCCACCCCCGGCCGGACGAAGACCAGCCCGATCGGCCAGCACACGCGGAGCGTCCCCGCGGCGAGCATGACCCGGTGCTCCCCGAACCGCGCGACGAGCCGCGGCGACAGCCGGGCGCCGACGAGGCCGCCGAGGCACGGGACGCCGAGCGCCAGCCCGTACTGCCACGGCGCGAACCCGAGGTCGCCGAGCATCAGCACCGCCAGCACCGGCGCCGTCGCCATGATCAGGCCGTTGACGAGGACCGTGTTGAGGAACAGCGGGCGCAGCACCGGATGGGCCAGGATGTGCCGCCACCCTTCGAGCAGGCCGCCCGCCCGCGCCCGCTCCGTCCGGACGGGGCGCGGCTCGTTCCCGCCGATCGCGCGTATCGCGCCCGCCGACAGCAGGTAGCTGGCCGCGTCGGCCACGACGGTCGTGACCGGGCCGAACAGTCCGATCGCGGCCCCGCCGAGCGGTGGTCCGAGGACGGTCGTCGTCCAGGTCGTCGACTCGAACCGCCCGTTCGCGACGAGCAGGTCGCCGGGCGCGACGAGCGACTTCAGCGCCGCTCCGCTCGCCGACCGGAACGCGATCCCCGCCGCCGCGACGATGATCGACACGACCAGGAGCTGGACGAACCCGAGCCGTCCGAACGCGTACGCGACGGGCACACTCAGCATCGCCGCGAACCGGACCAGGTCCATCGCGATCATCACGGGACGCTTGCGGCGGAACTCCACCCACGGGCCGAGCGGCACCGCGACCAGCGCGCCCACCGCGAGCCCCGCCGCCGCCAGCGCCGACACCTGTGCGGGCCCGACGTGCAGCACCAGGACCGCGATCAGCGGGAACGCGTCGTGCGCGAGCCGCGTGCCGGTCGCGCTCACCGCGAACGAGACCCACAGCCACTCGAACGGCCGTCCCAGCGATCGTCTCGCCATGCCGCGCGCCCCCCGCCCGCCGTCCCGCCCGCCGTCTCGCTCGTCCACCGGAACAACCTCGGGTGGACCGGCGAGACCGTAGCGAGCGGCGAACACCGGGATCAAACAACCGTCCGAATGTCCAGGTACAACGGGCGGTTGTCTGTCATGGCGCCGTCCTAGAGTCGGTCGGCGTGGACCTCAACGCCGTGCGCACCTTCGTCGCCGCCGCGGACGCGGGCCAGTTCCAGCAGGCCGCCGCCGAACTGTCGATCAGCCAGCAGGCGGTGTCCAAGCGCATCGCCGCCCTCGAGCGCGACCTCGGCGTTCACCTGTTCACCCGCACCCCGCGCGGCGCCCGGCTCACCATCGACGGCCAGGCTTTCCTGCCCCACGCGCGAGAACTTCTCGGCGCGGCGGAGAGGGCGGCCGCGTCCGTCCGGCCCGGCCGCCGCGCACTCCGCGTCGACGTGATCGGACGCGGCCTCGCCCCGGCCGCCCTCCTGCGCGACTTCCACCGAACCCACCCCGACATCGCGCTCGACGTGGTGACGCTCTTCGACGCCGACACGGCGATCACCGCCGTCCATTCCGGGACGATCGACGCATCCTTCCGCGCCCTCACCAGGGAACTCCCCGCCGGTGTCGAGGCCGTCCGCGTCCTGGACGAGCCCATCCAGCTCCTCACCGGCCCGCGCCACCCGCTCGCCGCCGCCCGCACGGTCGCGCCCGCCGACCTCGCCGGACACCGCATCTGGATGCCCGGCATCATCACCGGCACGGAATGGGCCGCCTACTACGACGACCTCGCCGCCGCGTTCGGCCTGGCCATCGACCGCGTCGGCCCCGAGTTCGGCACCGAGCCGCTGCTGGACGTGGTCGCCGGGTCGCCGTCCCTAGCGACGTTCGTCGGCGACCAGACCCGCCTCCTCTGGCCGGACGCCTACGGGCTGCGGCGCATTCCCGTCCAGTCGCCGACCCCGGCCTATCCGCACTCCCTGATCTGGCGGGGCGACAACCCCCATCCGGCTTTGACCACCTTGCGCGCCCACCTGACGCGCCCTGGCCGATCCCGTCTCGCCGATACTTGGACGCCGCCCTGGGCAGCCCGGTGACGTCGCCCCCGCACGGCCGCCCGGCCTCGCGTATCGGACGACCGCCCGCCGTCGCGGTATCGCATGGCCGATCACCCTCGCCGTATCGGCCGACCGTTCGCCGCAGCAGTATCGGACGGGCGCCCGCTGTCGCCGTATCGGACGGGCGCTCAGCGTTGCCGCAAGTCGGCGCGAATGGACGCGCGCTGGCCCGTGCTTACGAATTCGTCCGGCCACCGAGAGATCGACCGCGACCGGATCCGGGCCGGGCGATCCCACCTGATGGACACACGTCACTTTCCCCCATGCCATTCCAGAATGGTGCATGCGCAGGTCAACGCGACCGCGAGCGTGAACGGCCGCCGTTCTCGGCCGTCGGGTCCTTCCCCTCCGGTGCGGGGCTTGGCAGGATCGCCGTTTGGCGGCGTAACGTAGCGAATCGCGTGGATCACGCTGGCAAGGTGACGACGAGGCGGCCCGCAGTCGCGGCCGATGAGGCAGGAGAACACGTGACGGAAGTGTTCGGCTCCCCGGTGCTCAGAGTGGAACAGCCCCGCAGGGGGCCGTTCGCCAAATCGCGGTACAAGGTTCTCGACGATGCCGGAACCGTCCTCGCCATCGCGGCGCCCGCGGACAGCGAGGGGCACGTCGAGATGCGCAGCGTGGTCCCCGGCAAATCGAACCTCGACCCCCGCGCCGTCCTGCTGACCACACCGGACGGCGAACCGCTCTACATCGTGGACAAACAGGCCGGACGCGAATACACGGAGATCCTCACACCGGACGGTGGTTCCTACGGCTCCTTCGTCACCGAAAGGGTCGGCCGCCGCTACGTCGTCTACGACGGCGAGGGAGCTCTGATCGGCAACGTCGGGGTGGACGTTCCGAGGACCAACTTCGAGGTGACCGACACCGCCGGGAACAAGGTCGCGCACGTCCGCAAGAAGTGGGCGGGCCTCGCCACCCACCTGCTGACGACGGCGGACAAGTACGCGGTGGAGATCTTCGATCCCGTCCGGGAACCATTGCGGACGATGGCTGTAATGACCGCCATCGTGATGGACATGAACCTCCACGAGTCCAAGGAGATCACCTGATCGGGGAGGTGGCCCGCGCATGGGTCTTCACGGTCCGCGTGCCGCGAGGTACGTTCCGGTCGTGCAGGCCATGCCCGGGCGGTCGAACGGCTGGTGGATCTCGCCGGCCGTTCCGACGATCGCGAACTGCGCGCTGGCCGTCCTCTGGACCTTTTCCGCCCTCGGAGGCTGGGGCGACGCCGCCTTCTGCGGCGAGAACGAGAAGCGCGACGCGGGATGCGGCGAAGGCTTCGCCGACGCGGTACTCGTCTCCGCACCGATCGCGGCGCTCGCCGCGATCGTCGCCGTGGCCGCTTGGGGGATCCCGGGAGTCCGGCGCCGTCCAGACCGGTTGGACGCCGTTCTCACCGCCGCGGCCTTCGGTTGGGTCCTGGCCGAAGGCGTGCTGTTCATCGGCGGATATCTGGCCAAACCGTAGCGGCCGCGCGCCGTTGTCAAAATGAGATATTGAGGGGCTCGCGAGCCGTTCGGCGGCGGGCAGGCAGGGGCAAACCCGGACAAAAGCCGAGGTAGGGCGATCGCAGAAGCGGCACCGGGCCTGGCGGCCGGGGCGTCCGCGCATGCCGAAGACGGGCGAGCCGGTTTGACGCGCGCATCTCGGCGGCATACAGTTCTCTTCGCCCCACAGGGATGCAGGACGCCGAAAGGTGGCCGGCCTGCGGGGAAACCCACCACCCTCGTCTCAGCCGACACGGCTTCGTCGTGTCTTGTGCGTCGTGGTGGATCGGAAAGGTTCGGTTTTGACAATCGGGCCGGATCTGATGAAATGGTTCCACCGCCGGAACGAAACCGCGCAAGCGGGTTCGGATCGGCGTGCCAGAAAAGGGCGGAATTGACAGTCCGCCCGGATCCGGTAAAGTAACACGAGTCGCCCCGGAAGCCGGAAAAGCGAAAGCCGATCCGACACGGTGGGTGTCCGTTTCTTGAGAACTCAACAGCGTGTTAAAAGCCAGTGCCTTTATACGGCCAGGCAGGGGACTTGTTCTCCTGGTTTGGCCACCCCGTAGCCACTCCTAGTTGGGGTGGCGGGGATTTCTTTGAGGCAATGCACGCCCCTCTACGAGGGGTCGTGTTCTTGCCGGGATTGTTTTCCGAAGGTTTGGCCGTGTGGAGTTCGCCCTTCGCATGGTCGTGTTGACCTTAATGGAGAGTTTGATCCTGGCTCAGGACGAACGCTGGCGGCGTGCTTAACACATGCAAGTCGAGCGGAAAGGCCCCTTC
>NZ_VSFF01000001.1 GCF_008085905.1 Actinomadura syzygii
AGCGGCCGGATATCGATGCCGTTTATATGGAGGCCACCCAGGCCATGACGGGTCAGGGCGGGTGGCCGATGACGGTGTTCATGACGCCGGAGGGGCATCCGTTCTACTGCGGGACGTATTTTCCGCGGGGAGTTAACGCTTGCTGTACTGCGGAGCCTTGCGGGCCTTCTTGAGGCCGGCCTTCTTGCGCTCGGGGACGCGGGCGTCGCGCGTCAGGAATCCGGCCTTCTTCAGGGCCGGGCGGTGCTCGATGTTCGCGAACTGGAGGGCCCGGGAGATGCCGAGGCGCAGCGCGCCCGCCTGCCCGGTGGTGCCGCCGCCGCCGACGCGGGCGAGGACGTCGAACTGGCCCTCGAGCCCGAGCAGCACGAACGGCTCGTTCACGATCTGCTGGTGGACCTTGTTCGGGAAGTACTGGTCCAGGGTGCGGCCGTTGATCTTCCACTTGCCGCTGCCGGGGACGATGCGGACCCGCGCGATGGCCTGCTTGCGGCGGCCGGTGCCGGCGGCCGGGCCGGTGGCGACCGGCTGGCCGAGGAAGCTCTCGCCGGCGGCCTCGGGGGTCTCGGTGCTGTACTCGGACGGAGCGTCCTCGTAGGAGTCGAGCTCGGCGCTCGTCTCGGTGGTGTCGTCCACGGTTCTCCTCGGTTTTCTAGCCAGGGCGGCGGACCCGTGCGAACGGGCGCCCCGGCGGCCACTTTTTCAAGGGTGCGCCCGGAGGCGCGGGGCTCACTTCTGGATCTGGCTGATCTGGGTGATCTCGAACGGGACCGGCTTCTGCGCCTGGTGCGGGTGGTCGGGCCCGGCGTAGACCTTCACCTTGCCGAACATCTTCCGGCCGAGGGAGTTCTTGGGCAGCATGCCCTTGATCGCCTTCTCGACGGCCCGCTCGGGGTGCTTCGCCATGAGGTCGGCGTACTTGACCGACCGGAGGCCGCCCGGGTAGCCGGAGTGCCGGTACGCCTTCTTCTGCTCCAACTTGTTGCCGGACAGCGACACCTTGTCGGCGTTCACGATGACGACGAAGTCACCGGTGTCGAGGTGCGGAGCGTAGATCGGCTTGTGCTTGCCCCGGAGCAGCTGCGCGACCTGACTGGCGAGACGGCCCAGCACGACATCGGTCGCGTCGATGACGTACCACTGACGCTGGACGTCAGCGGGCTTAGGGGTGTACGTGCGCACGGTCGTCAGCCTTCGTTTCTCGTCGACTTTCAGCGGTTTCGATCCTCGCCCGGCCCAGCGGACGGGCGCCATCAGCGGAATTCCTGCTCGCGCCGACCAGAGGATCGTCCGATCCGGCGCTCCGGGAGCCGGGGCCCGGACCGGCGGCCACGCCGGCAGACGCGGACACCACGGGGAAACACCGGCACGTCGTCGCGTCGTCTCCCGCCCGCCGAACGGCGCGCGTCAACGCACACAACAAACACGCAGGATACTCGCCCGCGCGCCCGAGGGTCAAAACGGGACGGCGAGTCGTCCCGCACGCGCCTCCCGCGCGGCGGCCCCGTCCCGGAAAGGGAACGGTCAGCGCCTTCCAGACTACCCGTCGTAGTTGTTCTGGCCTTTTCAGACGATCTTTCATAACAGGGGGTGTATGCCGGGATATGGTGCCGGGCGACCGGTCCACGCCGGCTCAGGCCGGCCCGCACCCGGGAGCCCCCGCTGTCCACTCCCCGCAGACCAGGTGACCCCGCCGGACGCCGCCCGCCCGCCTACTCCGGGCCCCGCGACGCCGCGTCCCGGCCCCGCCGCGCCTCACTCCCCGAGGACACGCTCGTCGCCAGGGGCCCGCGCCGCAGCGCGTCCCAGCACGGCGAATCCCAGCACGGCGCGTCCCGTCCGGGCCGTTCCGCCCCGCCGCCGGGCGGCGGCCCCCGGCCCGGCAAGCGCGGACGCGAGCGGCCACGCAGCAGGCGCGTCACCGCGATCGTGGTGGCCGTCGCGGCGTCCGGGCTCGCGGTGAGCACCGGCGTCGTGCTCGACCGGGTCGTCCTGCCAGGGCTGAGGTCGGAGCAGACGAGCGCGTCCGGGGCCGATTCGGGACCGTCCGCGCTGGTCTCGCCAGGCCCGCAGAGCGACGAGACCACCACCGCGGGCGCGGACCCGGGCACGGGCACGCCGGGCGGCGGAGCGAAGCCCGGCGGCACCCCCGCCCCCACCGCGCAGGAGCGGACGCCCCCGCTGAAGCCGATGCGCGCGCCCGGGTCGGCCGTGCGGCCGTCCAAGTCGGACGCGCCGTCCACCCCGGACAAGCCGCCCGCCGACACCGGCGCCCCCGGCGGCGGGACGACGGGCCCTTCCGGCCCGGAGACCGCCGTGGTCGCGCTCACCAACGCCGAGCGCGCCAAGGCCGGTTGCAGGCCGCTGCGCGTGGACGAGCGGCTCGCCGCCGCCGCCCGCAAGCACTCCGCCGACATGGCGGCCGACGACTACTTCGACCACACGTCCCGCAACGGCGACAGCCCGTGGCAGCGGATGGAGGACGCCGGGTACCCGAGCCCCGGCGCGGAGAACATCGCCAAGGGCTACCCGACGGCCCAGGCCGTCATGGAAGGCTGGATGAACAGCCCGGGCCACCGCGCCAACATCCTGAACTGCGATCTGCGCGCCATCGGCGTCGGGCGGGCGTCCGGCTCCGGCGGCCTCGTGTGGACGCAGGACTTCGGCTGGAAGTGATCGTCGCGCTCCGGGCGGTGACCTTCGGCGAACCACGCGCGCCCGGTTCGCCCCCATGTCATGGTTGGTGTCTCGAAGGTCCAGAGCCCTGAACGAGGAACGGTAAGGTCCAAGCCATGGGTTATCCGGGCGATCAAGGCAAGCCCGGCGACCGGCCCCCGGGACGGCCGCCGCACGAGCCGTACGGACCCGGAGCCGAAGCGCCGCCGTACGGCACCGACAACGACGACCCCTTCCCGCCCCGCGGCGAGGCCGCCTTCGGCTACCGCGACGAGTCCTCCTTCGCGCCCCGCGACGAGGGGCCCGGCGGGCAGCAGCAGTACGGCGGTGAGCCGTTCGCCGGTCCGCCCGGCCAGTCCTCCTCGTGGTCGGACGACACCCCCTCCTGGTCCGAGCAGCCGTCCGCCTCGCCCTGGTCGGAGCAGCAGGCGGGCTCCGCCTGGTCCGACCAGAAAACGGACTCTGGTTGGTCCGACCAGAAGACCGACTCCGGCTGGTCTGATCAGAAGACCGACTCTGGTTGGTCTGGTCAGGAAGGCGACTCCGGCTGGTCCAACCAGCAGCCCGGCAGCGGTTGGTCCGACCAGCCGGTGGCGGGGGGCGCGCACGCCCAGGGAGACGACCCCTTCGGTTCTCCCGGCCCCTACGGCGGCTTCGAGCCCACGCCGCCCGGCCCGGCCCCGGAGTCGTCCGGACCGGGGTCCGGCGGGACGGGCCGCCGCAACATGCCCCTGATCATCGGCGGCGCGGCGGTCGCCGGGCTGCTCCTCATCGGCGGCGGCGTCGCGCTGTCGTCCGTCCTCAAGGACGACCCCGAGCCGAAGAAGCCGACGCCGTCCACGGCGGCGGCGCAGCCGCAGGCCACGCCGAGCCCGACGCAGCCCGTGCTCGCGCCGGTGAAGCTGCAGAGCCGCACCACCGACCCGAAGCCGCTGACCCTCAAGGAGGTCTTCGGCAACGGCAAGTTCAAGGTCGGCAAGTACCAGTACGTGCGGACGGCCGCGAACGCCGAGAAGGGCTGCACCGCGATCGCGGGCGGCACGGCGCTCGACAAGGCCCTCAAGGGCGGCTCCTGCACGCAGGTGCTCCGGGCGACCTACGCGCTGAGCAACGGCTCGCTGATCGGCACCGTCGGCGTGTTCAACCTGGAGACCGAGGCCGCGGCCAAGAAGGCCGTCAAGGCGGCCGCCGCCAAGGACGCCTTCCTCCTGGCGCTGCCCGGCAAGGGCGTCTCCAAGACCAACGGCAAGGGCGAGGCGCTCGGCACCTCCGAGGCCCGCGGCCACTACCTGATCATGACCTGGGTACAGCGGCCCGACGGCAAGCGCATCGCCGCCAAGTACCATGCCGCCGTCCGCGTCTTCGGCGCCCAGATGGTGAAGGGCAGCAACCTCGCGCTCGCCCTGCACTACAGGGAAACCGAAGGCAAACCCCTCCAAAAGTAACCGGCTTGAATACTCTCTCTGCCTATGTCTGCACCTAGAGACACACGGGACACCGCCGAGCCCGCGGGGACGCCCACCGTCCCCGCCGCTCCGGCGGAGTCCGCGGCGCCCGCCTCCCTCAGGCCGCCCGCGTTCGGCCTGGAGGCTCCGTGGTGGGCCGCCGAGTCCGCGGCGGACACCGTCCCGCTCACCGGCGCCCCGGCGGTCCCGCCCGCTCCGCGTCCCGCCCCCGACGACGCGACCACCGAAGACGCGCCTGCTGACGACGCGCCTTCCAACGACGCGACCGGCACGGACGCGACCGGCACAGACGCGGGCCGCGACGTCGTCCAGGCCGCCGCAGAGGCGCCGAGCGCGCCCGGAACCGGCGGACCGCCGCCCGGGACGCTCGTCGCCGGGCGAGGCGTGCCCAGCGTCGACTCGCGCCGCGCCGTGCCCGCGCTGCCGCTCGTGAAGCCGCCGCCCGCGTTCGGCGAGACCGACCCGGACGGCTTCCCGCCCGTCCGCCCGCGGGACGACTCCACGGACGACGTCCTCGCGGACGAGCCCGCCCCAGCGGCCCCGGAAAGTTCGGACACCCGGGTGGCCCAGGCCGAGCCCTCCCCGGTGGAGGCTCCCGGCGTCGAGGAGACAGCCGTCGACGACACCGCCGTAACCGAGTCCGCGGACACGTCCGCCTTCGAGAAGGCCCGGCGCGCGGAGGACGAGTCGTCCGCGTCGCTCGCGCCCGTCCTGGTGCCGGACGCGATCCTGCCGCCCGGCGTCGTCCCGCCCACCGGCAGCGGCCCGTTCCCCACCGGGACGGGCGAGCCCGCGGCGGTCACCGCCGAGCAGCACACCGTGATCACGCCGGTCTACCACGCCGAGGGCGGCGTCCCGATCGACACGCCGCCGCCCCCGGGCGCCCCGCCGCGCCGGGCGCCGCGCGGCGGCGACGGCGGCAACAAGAGCCGCATCGTGCTGATCGGCGGCGGCGCGGCGCTCATCCTCGCCGCGGCCCTCGGGCTGTTCGCGATCGGCGCCGACTCCGGCGGCGGAAAGAACGGCAAGACCTCCGGGTCGCCCGCCACGCAGGCGGCCCCGGCGGTGACGCCGTCGACGGCGACACGGGCGCCCGTGGACATCGGCGACGAGAAGACCGACCCCCAGGACCTCACCTTCCGCGACGTGTTCCCCACGCAGGTGATCCAGCTCGGCGGGCGCACCTACTCCCGCGAGCGCTGGTCCCTCAACCGGGACGTGTCGTACGCGGCGCGCGGCTCGATGCTGCAGGCCCTGCTCCAGGAGAAGTGCCGCAAGATCGTCCGCGCGACGTACATCGACAAGGGCAGGGCGCTCGCCGTCACGTCCGGGATCGCGGTGCTGCCGACGAAGGACGCCGCGCTCCGCATCAGCAAGGCCGGAAGCCCCGCGAAGTACGAGTGGTTCCGCGGCATGGGCGGCAAGCACGCCCCCGACCTCGACCGCGCGGGCGGCTACGCCGCCGCCACGGTACGCGGACGCTACGTCGCCTATGCCTACGTGCAGTGGGCGAACGGCAAGCAGGCCAAGCCCGGCGACCCGGTGATCAAGGAAGCGGCCCAGCAGTTCCTGGACTACGACCTGCGCCCCATCCTCGCCCGCGCGGGCGGCTGACCCCACGCGCGGCCCCTGGCACGTCCGGGGGCCGCGGGCGGTCAGGAGGCGCCGCGCCAGGCGGCGTTCTCCGGGGGCTCGCCCATCGTCTCGGGTCTCGCTCGTTCGGCGGCGTCGGCGGTCTGGGCAGCGGCGGCGGCGTTCAGCGTCCGGACGCGGCGGGTCTCCTGCGCGCGCTTGGCGAGGCTGTCGTCGTCCGGGTAGCGGATCTCCTCCAGCGACAGGCCGTGCGCGGGCGCGACGTTCACCCCCGAGTCGCGGACGCGCGCGGCCAGCACCTCGGCGGGCCACTCGATCTCGCGGCGGCCGTCCCCGACCATCAGCAGCGCGCCGACCAGCGCGCGCACCATCGAATGGCAGAAGGCGTCCGCCTGCACGGTCGCGAGGGCCAGGTGCGGGTCGCGGTCGTCGCGGGTCCACTCGTAGCGCAGCAGCTCCCGGATGGTCGTCGCGCCCTCCCGCTTCCGGCAGTACGCGGCGAAGTCGTTCTCCCCGACCAGGAGGCGCGCGGCGGCGTTCATCCGGTCCAGGTTCAGCGGGCGCGGGTGCCACAGCACGTCGTGCCGCCGCAGCGGCTCCACGCCGAACGGGTTGTCGCACACCCGGTACACGTAGCGGCGGGACAGCGCGGAGAACCGCGCGTCGAACCCCTCCGGCGCGACCGACACCCGCCACACCCGGACGTCCGGCGGCAGCAGCCCGGCGAGGCGGCGCGGCATCGTCCCGTTGATCGCCGAGTAGGCCGCGACGGGCACCACCAGGTGCGCGACCTGGCCCTGCGCGTGGACGCCCGCGTCCGTCCGGCCGGCGACGGTGAGCATGGGCGGCGGGTCCAGGCGGAGCATCCGGGCCAGGGCGTCCTCGATGACACCTTGGACGGTCCGCTGGTTCGGCTGTCTCGCCCAGCCCGCGAAGTCGGACCCGTCATAGGAGATGTCGAGCCGCAGTCTTACCAGTGCGGTCATGTCAGCCGAGCTGTCCTTCTGCACGGTGGCCGTTCCATTCTCCTCTGAGCGCTCGCTCCGCTACTGGCATGACCATGCGATCAAGTGTGGCAAAGATGCGGGCCCGCCGTCCCGGAGGGGAGCGGCGGGCCCGTTCATCATGTCGGCCGAAACCGTAAATGCGATTGCCAAGTCCTACTTGGCGTCGCCGTCCTCGGACTCGGCGGCCGTGTCGGTCGCGGTGTCGTCGGCCTTGGTCTCCTCGACCTCGGTCTCGGTCTCCGCCTTGGCGGGAGCCTCGTCCTCGGTCGCCTTGGCCGGGGCGGCCTTGGCGGTCGAGACGGCCGGCATCTCCTCCTGGACCAGCTCGATGACCGCCATCGGGGCGTTGTCGCCCTTGCGCGGCCCGAGCTTCGTGATCCGGGTGTAGCCGCCCGGACGGTTCTCGAAGCGCGGCGCGATCTCGGTGAAGAGCCCGTGCACGACGGACTTGTCGCGGATCGTCCGAGCGACCAGGCGACGGTTGTGCAGGTCGCCCTTCTTGGCCTTGGTGATCAGCTTCTCCGCCAGCGGACGCACCCGCCGGGCCTTGGCCTCGGTGGTGGTGATGCGGCCGTGCTCGAACAGCGCCGTCGCCAGGTTCGCCAGGATGAGGCGCTGGTGGGCGGGGCTGCCGCCGAGGCGGGGGCCCTTGGTGGGCTTGGGCATTGCGGTTCCTTCCTGCACCGGCCGTACCAGGTACCGGTGTCAGCTGGTCCGCGGACGGCCGGGGAACTGTCCCCCGGCCGCCACCGCGGATCGGGTTTCTAGTACTGCTCGGTCTCGGCGTAGCTCTGGTCGTCGTCGCTGTAGTTGTCGGCCGCCGCGCTCGGGTCGAACCCGGGCGGGGAGTCCTTCAGCGACAGGCCCATGTCGTTGAGCTTCTGCTTGACCTCTTCGATCGACTTGGCGCCGAAATTCCTTATATCGAGAAGGTCCTGCTCGGAGCGGGCGACGAGCTCGCCCACCGAGTGGATGCCCTCGCGCTTCAGGCAGTTGTAGGAGCGGACCGTGAGGTTCAGCTCCTCGATCGGCAGGGCCAGGTCCGCGGCGAGCGCGGCGTCCGTCGGGGACGGGCCCATGTCGATGCCCTCGGCCTCGACGTTCAGCTCCCGGGCCAGCCCGAACAGCTCGACGAGGGTCTTGCCGGCGGAGGCGACCGCGTCGCGCGGCAGCATCGCCTGCTTGGTCTCCACGTCCAGGATCAGGCGGTCGAAGTCGGTGCGCTGCTCGACTCGGGTCGCCTCGACCTTGTAGGTCACCTTGAGCACGGGCGAGTAGATGGAGTCGATCGGGATCCGGCCGATCTCCTGGCCCGGCTGCTTGTTCTGCGCGGCCGAGACGTAGCCGCGGCCGCGCTCGACCGTCAGCTCCATCTCCAGCTTGGCCTTGTTGTTCAGGGTGGCGATGTGCAGGTCGGGGTTGTGGACCTCGACGCCCGCGGGCGGCGCGATGTCGGCCGCGGTCACCTCGCCCGGCCCCTGCTTGCGCAGGTACATGACGACCGGCTCGTCGTGCTCGGACGAGACGACGAGCTCCTTGAGGTTCAGGATGATGTCGGTGACGTCCTCCTTCACCCCCGGAACGGTGGAGAACTCGTGGAGGACGCCCTCGATCCGGATGCTGGTGACGGCCGCACCGGGAATCGAGGAGAGCAGGGTGCGACGCAGCGAGTTGCCGATCGTGTAGCCGAAGCCCGGCTCCAGCGGCTCGATGGTGAACCGCGACCGGTACTCGTCGACCTGCTCTTCGGTGAGAGTCGGACGCTGAGCGATGAGCATTGTGGTACCTACTTCCCGCGGTGCCCGCTATTTGACTACCGCGTTCGTGAGTGTTCCCCGTCCCGCCGGAATCCCACGCGGGGACCCCGGCGGGGCGCGTTGAGCCCTACTTGGAGTAGAGCTCGACGATCAGCTGCTCCTGGACGGGAGCGTCGATCTGCTGCCGGACGGGCAGCGAGTGCACGAAGATGCGCATCTTGTCGCCGTCCACGCCGAGCCATGCTGGGACCGGACGGTCGCCGACCTCGGCCTTGGCGACCTGGAACGGCGTCATCTCCAGCGACTTCGGCTTGACGTCGACGATGTCGGCCTCGCCGACGAGCGCCGACGGGATGTTGATCTTCTTGCCGTTGACCCGGATGTGGCCGTGCCGGATGAGCTGGCGGGCCATGTCGCGGGACTTGGCGAAGCCGCCCCGGTAGACGACGTTGTCGAGCCGCCGCTCCAGGAGGGCGAGCAGGTTGTCGCCCGTCTTGCCCTGCTGGCGGTTCGCCTCGACGTAGTAGTTGTGGAACTGCCGCTCCAGCACGCCGTAGATGCGCCGCGCCTTCTGCTTCTCGCGAAGCTGCAGCAGGTACTCGGTCTCCTTCGGCCGACCGCGTCCGTGCTCACCCGGCGGGTAGGGACGGATCTCGATCGGGCACTTCGGGCCCTCGCACTTGCTGCCCTTGAGGAACAGCTTCATCTTCTCGCGGCGGCAGAGCTTGCAGTCCGCACCGGTGTAACGAGCCATTTGTCTAGATCTCCCCTGCCTCAGACCCGGCGACGCTTGGGCGGGCGGCAGCCGTTGTGCGGAACGGGCGTGACGTCCTGGATCGAGCCCACCTCAAGTCCGGTCGCCTGCAGCGAGCGGATGGCGGTCTCGCGGCCCGAGCCCGGGCCCTTCACGAAGACGTCGACCTTGCGCATGCCGTGCTCCATCGCGCGCCGGGCGGCGGCCTCGGCGGCCTGCTGCGCGGCGAACGGGGTGGACTTGCGCGAGCCCTTGAAGCCGACGTGGCCGGACGAGGCCCAGGAGATCACGTTGCCGTTGGGGTCGGTGATCGAGACGATCGTGTTGTTGAACGTGCTCTTGATGTGGGCGTGCCCGTGAGCGACGTTCTTCTTTTCCTTGCGGCGCACCTTCTTCGCGCCTACACGGCTCTTAGGAGGCATCTGCTCTCACTTTCGAGGTCATCGATCCGGAGGACCGAACTCGGCTTGGTGCCGGGGGTCCGGCGGACTACTTCTTGCCGGCCTTCTTCTTGCCGGCGACGGTCTTCTTCTTGCCCTTGCGGGTGCGCGCGTTGGTCTGCGTGCGCTGGCCGTGCACGGGCAGCCCGCGCCGGTGCCGGATGCCCTGGTAGCACCCGATCTCGATCTTGCGGCGGATGTCCGCCTGGACCTCGCGGCGAAGATCACCCTCGATCTTGTAGTTCGCCTCGATCCAGTCGCGGAGCTTCACGAGCTCGTCGTCGCCGAGCTGGTGGACCCGCAGGTCGCCGCTGATGCTGGTGCCCGCCAGGGTCTCCAGCGCCCGCGTCCGGCCGATGCCGAAGATGTAGGTGAGAGCGACCTCCAGGCGCTTTTCGCGCGGGAGGTCGACGCCGAGGAGGCGTGCCATGTGGGCAGTTCCCTTCATTCTGCGGAGGTATGGACACATCGCGTCCGCACACACCCTGCCCGGGTGGCGGCCCCGGCCTCGCGCGGTCCGGGGGTGGGCCCTCACACGGCTGTGCCGTACGAACCGTCTCAGGCTCGTACGGCTGTCCGCGTGAAGTCTGCGATGCGCTTGACTTTGTCGCCGCGCCCGGGCTCAGCCCTGGCGCTGCTTGTGGCGCGGGTCGGTGCAGATGACCATGACCCGGCCGTGCCGCCGGATGATCCGGCAGTTCTTGCAGATCTTCTTGACGCTCGGCTTGACCTTCACTGGGTCTCCTAATGCTCAGGGTCACCCCCGCGCCGCCACGCACGGGGAAGGCAACCCCAGTGGGTGCTACTTGTAGCGGTAGACGATCCGACCGCGCGTGAGGTCGTAGGGGCTCAACTCCACAACGACGCGGTCGTCCGGCAGGATCCGGATGTAGTGCATCCGCATCTTGCCGCTGATGTGGGCGAGCACCTTGTGCCCGTTGTCGAGCTCCACCCGGAACATGGCGTTCGGGAGGGACTCGATGACGGTGCCCTCGATCTCGATGGCCCCTTCTTTCTTGGGCATGTCCTCCGCGCTTCGCTGATCGGCTCATTGGACTCGGTCCGGCTCTCCGGAGGAGAATCGACCGCAGTCCACACCGCGACGCGGAAGGCGTCAGGAAGGGGAATCGAGCGGTCGACGACGGACCGACAAGGGAGTCTACGTCAACCGGGCGTCCAATGCGAAATCAGCGCATGACACGGCACCGGAGACCGCTCCCGAGCCAAGCATACATCGCCAGCGCGTTGTACCTTCGGGGAGAGATACGTCGGAGGAGGGTCAGCATGCCGAGCTATGACTTCGCGCTGATCCTCAGCCGTCCCCTCTACGAGGACGAGCTCGATCCGCTCTTCGACCGCACCAACGGCGCCGTCACCGTCTCGATCATCAGCGAGCCGCAGCACGCCGAGCGGCCGGGCAACGCGTCCTGCTCCTGGACGGGCCGCACCCTCGCCGTCGCGATCATGGAAGTGGTGGAGCACGTCGAGGCCAGCGCGCCCGGCCTGCACGTCCTCCAGGTCGAGGCCGACCCGCTGCTCACCATCCGCGACATCGCCGAACGGGTCGGCCGCTCGCTCGACTCCGTCCGGCACGCGATCACCGGGGCCCGCGGCGCGGCGGGCTTCCCGTCGTCGGAGATGTCGACCGCCGGGCACCGGCTGTGGCGCTGGTCCAAGGTCGCCGCGTACTACGGCCTGGACGACCCGCAGCTCGTCGAGGCCAAGCCGACCGTCCAGGCGATCAACGGGTGGCTCGCGCTGCGCGACGTCGTCCCGGACGTCGCCCCCGCGCCCGAGGAGATCACCTCGGCGCTCTCGCTGGTAATCCCGCACGTCGCCTGAGCGGACTCCCCGTAGCCGACCCGCCCGAGCGGACCGGCCGGGGGCCGGGTCGACAGTGCGGGCGCGCGGGCGCGAAGATCGTCCCGGCGCCCGGGCCGCGGGGTGTCCCGGACCTGGGACGCCGTGGTGTGCTTGGGCTAGGGGAGAGGGATCGATGGCGATCATCGCGCAACTGAGCGACATCCACCTGGCGGCCGGACGGGACGGCGAGGTGGACGACGGCTCGGGCCCGGTGCGCGCGTTGCGGGCCGCGGTGTCCAGCCTGCTGTCGCTGCCCGCGCGGCCGGACGCCGTCGTCCTCACCGGCGACCTCGCCGACGCCGGCAAGCCCGCCGAGTACGCCCGGCTGCACGCGCTGCTGTCCCCGCTCCCCATGGCCGTCTACCCGATGTGCGGCAACCACGACGACCGCGACGAGATGCGCCGGGCGTTCAAGGACCACCCGGTGATCGCCGCGACCGGGACGTCGGCGCGGGCGCCCGTCCAGTACGCCGTCGACGTCGCGGGCGTCCGACTCGTCTGCTGCGACACCACCGTGGACGGCCACGCCCACGGGCACCTCAGCGAGGAGCGGCTCGCCTGGCTGGACGCCGTCCTGCGCGACGCGCCCGACACGCCGACCGTGGTCGCCACGCACCACCCGCCGTTCCCCATCGGCATGCGGTTCATCGACGACCTGCGGTTCGTCGACCCGGCCGGGTTCGCGTCCGTGATCTCCCGGCATCCGCAGGTGGTGCGGGTGATCTCCGGGCACGTCCACCGCGCCTCGGTCGGGTCGGTCGCCGGGACGGTCAGCACCACCTGCCCGAGCACCTACCGGCAGCTCTTCCTCGACCTCACCAAGCAGGGGCGCGCCGCCGTCACCGGGGAGCCGGCCGGGTTCGCCATCCACCTCATCGGCACGGACGGCACCGCCACCACGCACTTCGCGCCGACCGGCAACTACCGCCCGCTGATGGACGTCGACGTCGAGTGAAGGGCCCCGGGCGCCGGGATCAGTAGTCCCGGCGTCCGCCGAGGATCGTCCGGACGAGCAGGAGCGCGCCCCACGGGCCCGCCACCCACACCCACCACGGGTACACCATCCCGGACGACACCACGATGATCAGCCAGATCGCCAGGTTCAGCCCGCTGATCGCGGCCCACGCCGCCCACATCTGCGGCGCCCGGCGCGGTTCGAGGCCGCCGGACGGCGGCCGCGCCACCGACGCGGTGCTCTTCGGCTGCGACGCCGGGACCGGAAGCTGGTACAGATCCTCCTCCGGCAGGTCGGAGGTGACCTCCTGAAGGTCCCCGAGGGTCTTCGCGCCGTACACGGCCTCGAGCCGCTCCTGCAGCTCGTCCATGCTGATGCGGCCCTCGGCGCAGTGCTCCCGCAGGCTCTCCGCCACCCGGTCGCGGTCGGCGTCCGACGCCCGGATGTCAGGGTTCGGCGCCATCGCTACCTCCGCTCCTCAGGACGTGACGTTTCCTTCATTCTCCGCCACGCGGAGCCTTTCCAGCCACTCCCGGCCCTCGTCAAGGGCAGTGAGGACGCGCGGACCGTCCTCCGTCACGGCGAAGGTGTGCTCGAAATGCGCCGAGACGCTGCCGTCGACGCTGACGACCGTCCAGCCGTCGTCCAGTTCGGCGGTGTCCTTGCCGGCGAGGTTGACCATCGGCTCGACGGCGAAGCACATCCCCGGACGCAGCACGGGGCCGTGCCCCGCGGGGCCGTGGTTCGGGATCAGCGGGTCCATGTGCATCTCGGTGCCGATGCCGTGCCCGCCGTACCCCTCAACGATGCCGTAGGGGCCCTGAGAGCGGATGTAAGCCTCGATCGCGTGCGACATGTCCGAGAGCCTGGCTCCCGCGACTCCGGCCGCGAGGCCGTGCCACAGGGACGCCTCGGTGACCTCCAGGAGCCGCCGCCGCTCCGCGCTGATCT
The DNA here is from genome assembly GCF_008085905.1 of Actinomadura syzygii. Classification (GTDB taxonomy): domain Bacteria; phylum Actinomycetota; class Actinomycetes; order Streptosporangiales; family Streptosporangiaceae; genus Spirillospora; species Spirillospora syzygii. Next base: position 13,463 of record NZ_VSFF01000001.1, read on the forward strand.
CCCCCACCGGGACGGTAATGGCCGCGTCGCCGTGCCAGCCCTCGACGATCGCCCCGCAGTCGATGGAGATGATGTCGCCGTCCCGCAGCGTCTTGTCGGGCCGCGGGATGCCGTGCACGATCTCCTCGTTGATCGAGGCGCAGATCGTCCCGGTGAAGCCGTAGTAGCCCTTGAACGACGGGACGCCGCCGTTGTCGCGGATGTGCCGCTCGGCCAACGTGTCGAGGTCGAGGGTGCTGATCCCGGGCTTCACGGCGTCGCGTAGGAGCTCGAGCGTGCGGCCGACCAGCAGGCCCGCCGCACGCATCAGCTCGATCTGTTCCGCGGTCTTCATCTGGATCGCGGGTTTACGTCCTCTGAACATGTCCCGTCAGTCTTCGAGCGGGCGGAGGGCCGACAGCGCGCGCTTCGTGACCTCTTCGACGGGCCCGGTGGCGTCGATGCCGACGAGGATGCCCTCGTCCGCGTAGAACTGCACCAGCGGAGCCGTGTCGTGCTGGTACACCTCCAGGCGATGCATGACGACCTCTTCCTTGTCGTCGTCGCGCTGGAACAGGTGCCCGCCGCAGTCGTCGCAGATGTCGTCCTGCTTGTCGTCGAAGTCGACGTGCCAGATCCGGCCGCAGCGGTCGCAGGTGCGGCGGCCGGACAGCCGGCGGACGACCTCGTCCTCGTCCACGACCAGTTCGAGGACGAGGTCGAGGCGGTTGCTCCACTCGGCCAGGATCTTCTTCAGCGTCTCCGCCTGCGGGACGTTGCGGGGGAAGCCGTCCAGCAGGAAACCGTCGCGGGCGTCTTCCTCGCCGAGCCGGTCGCGGACCATGGCGATCGTGACCTCGTCCGGGACGAGGTCGCCGCGGTCCATGAACTGCTTCGCCTGCCGGCCGAGCTCCGTGCCCCCGCTCACGTTGGCGCGGAAGATGTCACCTGTCGAGATCTTCGGGACGGACAGATGAGACGCGATGAACTGGGCCTGTGTCCCCTTGCCCGCACCCGGGGGGCCCACCAGGACGATACGCACTACCGGAGGAAGCCCTCGTAGTTGCGCTGCTGGAGCTGACTCTCGATCTGCTTCACGGTATCCAGTCCGACGCCGACGATGATGAGGATGCTCGTGCCGCCGAAGGGGAAGTCCTGGCTCGCGTTCAGGAGTGCGAACGCGACCATCGGGATCAGCGACACCAGCCCCAGGTACAGCGCACCGGGTGTGGTGATCCGAGTCAGCACGAAGTCGAGGTATTCGGCGGTCGGCCGACCAGGACGGATACCTGGGATGAATCCACCATACTTCTTCATGTTGTCGGCTACTTCAGTGGGGTTGAACGTGATCGCCACGTAGAAGTAGGTGAAGAAGATGATGAAGACGAAGAAGATCGCCATGTGCCAGGCGTTGTCCTGCTGGAGGTACGGCTGGATCTTCTGCAGCCACTTCGTGTTCGGCCACAGCTGCGTCGCGAGCACCGGCAGGTAGAGCAGCGACGACGCGAAGATGATCGGGATGATGCCGGCCTGGTTGACCTTCAGCGGAATGTAGGTCGACGTGCCGCCGTACATGCGCCGTCCGACCATCCGCTTGGCGTACTGGACGGGGATCCGGCGCTGCGCCTGCTCGACGAACACGACGCCCGCCATGATGGCGAGGCCGACGATGAGCACCAGCGCGAAGACGAAGCCGTTCTTGGACTTGTAGATGCTCCAGAACTGGGCGGGGAACACCGCGACGACCTGGGTGAAGATCAGGATCGACATCCCGTTGCCGACGCCGCGGTCGGTGACCAGCTCGCCCAGCCACATGATGACCGTCGTGCCCGCCACCATGCAGATCACCATGGTGATGATGGGGAAGATGCCGGTGTCGTAGAGGATCTCGCCCTTGCCGGACACGCTCTGGAAGAGCTGCCCGGTGCTCGCCATCGCGACGATGCCGGTCGCCTGGAGGATCGCCAACCCGACGGTCAGGTACCGGGTGTACTGGGTGATCTTCGTGGTGCCGGCCTGGCCCTCCTTCTTGAGGGCCTCAAGGCGCGGGATCACCACCGTGAGCAACTGAAGGATGATGCTCGCCGTGATGTACGGCATGATGCCCAGCGCGAAGATCGAGAGCTTCAGGAGCGCTCCGCCGCTGAACAGGTCGACGAGCCCGTAGAGCTGGTTGCTCTTCTTGGCCGCGTCCGCGGTCTGTTTCAACACCTCCACGTTGACGTTCGGCGTCGGCATGATGGAACCGAGCCGGAACACCAAGATCATGAACAGCGTGAAGAACAGTTTCTTACGCAGGTCAGGCGTACGAAAAGCCCGTGCGAACGCGGTCAGCACCATTCCTCCTGCGTGACTGGCGAGTTCATGGCCGCCGAGGGCCGGTTAACAAACTCCATGAGTTCGGGCGGAGGATACCGGGTGAGAGGTGGGAGTGTGCAATCTCACGCGAACACCTTCGCCGCAGTGACTCTAACAGCAGATGCGACCGGGGCCGCCCCACGCGACCCCGCGGCCTCTCGGCCCCGGGGGTCTCGCGAGCGCGGCCCCGGCATCGGAAGTGATCCTTTTTACAGCTCGTCGGCGGTTCCACCGGCCGCGGCGATCTTCTCCTTCGCGGATCCGGAAAAAGCGTGAGCCTTCACCCGAACCGCGACAGAGATCTCGCCGGTGCCGAGAACCTTGACCGGACGGCCGCGGCGCACCGCGCCACGGGCCGCCAGATCGTCCGCCGTGACCTCGCCGCCCTCGGGGTAGAGCGCGGCGAGCTTGTCCAGGTTCACGACCTGGAACTCGACCCGGTTCGGGTTCTTGAAGCCCTTGAGCTTCGGAACCCGGCGGATCAACGGCATCTGGCCGCCCTCGAAGCCGACGGGCACGGTGCCGCGGGCCTTCGTGCCCTTGGTGCCGCGTCCCGCCGTCTTGCCCTTGGACGCCTCGCCGCGGCCCTTGCGGGTCTTCTTGCGGTTGGCGCCGGGGGCCGGACGCAGGTCGTGCACCTTCAGCGGAGTGCCCTCCGCCTCCGGGGCGTCCTGCTTGGAGAGATCAGCCATCTCAGTCGACCTCCTCGACGGTGACGAGGTGCGCCACCGTCCGGATCATGCCGAGCACCTCGGGGCGGTCCTCGCGGACGACGCTCTGCCCGATCTTCTTCAGGCCGAGGGTGCGCAGCGTGTCACGCTGGTTCTGCTTCTCGCTGATCACGGACTTCTTCTGCGTGATCCTGAGCTGGCTCATGACGCGGCCGCCTCCGCCCTGGGCTCGCTGCCCGCGGCGCGGGCGCGCAGCATCGCGGCCGGGGCGACGTCCTCGATCGGCAGGCCGCGCTTGGCCGCGATCTCCTCCGGACGCTTCAGCGCCTTCAGCCCCGCGATCGTCGCGTGCACGATGTTGATCGCGTTGTCGCTGCCCAGCGACTTGCTCAGCACGTCGTGGATGCCCGCGCACTCCAGCACGGCGCGCACCGGGCCACCCGCGATCACGCCGGTGCCGGGGCTCGCCGGACGCAGCAGGACCTCGCCCGCCGCGTCCCGCGCCTGCACCAGGTGCGGGATGGTGCCCTGGATCCGCGGCACCTTGAAGAAGTGCTTCTTGGCCTCCTCGACGCCCTTGGCGATCGCCGCGGGCACCTCCTTGGCCTTGCCGTAGCCGACGCCGACGGTGCCGTTGCCGTCACCGACGATCACCAGGGCGGTGAAGCTGAAGCGACGCCCGCCCTTGACGACCTTGGCGACACGGTTGATCGCCACGACCTTCTCGATGTACGACTGGCCCTTGTCGGCGCCACCGCGGCGGTCGTCGCGGCGGTCGCGACGGTCGCCACCCTGACCGCCTCCACGCCTCTGCGCTGCCATCAGTGGTTCCTCTCGTTCACCTTGGTAAGGGCCATCAGAGCTCGAGGCCCCCCTCGCGGGCGCCGTCCGCGACGGCGGCGATGCGCCCGTGGTACTTGTTGCCGCCGCGGTCGAACACGACCGCGGACACGCCGGCCTGCTTCGCGCGCTCGGCGACGATCTCGCCGACCTTGCGGGACTTGGCCGTCTTGTCGCCGGAGTCGGCGCGCAGGTCGGCCTCCATCGTGGACGCGCTGGCCAGCGTGTGGCCCTTGTCGTCGTCGATGACCTGGACGAACACGTGCCGGGTGGACCGCGTCACGACCAGGCGGGGACGCTCGGCGGTGCCGAGGACCCTCTTGCGGACCCGCAGGTGCCGGCGCTTGCGGGACTTGGCCCGCGCCGACGTGGCCTTGCCGGCCAGGGTCTTCGTGCCTGCCATGACTACTTACCAGCCTTTCCGACCTTGCGGCGGATCTGCTCGCCCTCGTACCGCACGCCCTTGCCCTTGTACGGGTCGGGCTTGCGCAGCTTGCGGATGTTCGCGGCGACCTCGCCGACCTTCTGCTTGTCGATGCCCTCGACGATCAGCTGGGTCGGCCGCTCCACCGTGAAGTTGATGCCCTCGGGCGGCTCGACGACGATCGGGTGGCTGTACCCGAGCGAGAACTCGAGGTTCTTGCCCTTGGCCACCACGCGGTAACCGACGCCCTGGATCACCAGGGTCTTCTTGTAGCCCTCGGTCACGCCGACGACCATGTTGTTGATCAGCGTCCGAGTGAGCCCGTGCAGTCCGCGGACCTTGTTGAGGTCGTTCGGCCGGGAGACGACGATCGAGCCGTCCTCCTGCTTGACCTCGATGGGGTCGGCGACGGTGTGCGACAGCGTGCCCTTCGGCCCCTTGACGACGACCTCACGGCCGTCGAGGGTGACCTCGACACCGCCGGGCACGGTGATGGGGCTGCGTCCGATTCGAGACATTGGTCAGAACCCCCTCACCACACGTAGGCGAGGACTTCGCCGCCCACGCCGCGCTTGCCCGCCTGCCGGTCCGTCATCAGCCCGGAGGACGTCGAGATGATCGCGACGCCCAGGCCGCCGAGGACCCTCGGCAGGTTGTCCTTCTTCGCGTACACGCGCAGACCCGGCTTCGAGACGCGCTTGATGCCGGCGATCGAACGCTCCCGGGTCGGCCCGAACTTGAGCTCGATCATGAGCTCCTTGCCGACCTTGGCGTCCTGCACGCTCCAGCCCGAGATGTAGCCCTCCTGCTGGAGGATCTCGGCGATGTGCGCCTTGATCTTCGAGTACGGCATCGCCACGGAGTCGTGGTACGCCGAATTCGCGTTCCGCAGACGTGTCAGCATGTCTGCGATCGGGTCGGTCATCGTCATGGCCTACTGGCCCTCCCTCGCCACGGTTTCCTCGGTCCGCTCGGCCCGTGGACCTTTGGCGCGGTCATGGGCATCCGGTCGGATGCCCGGTCGGTCATTACTGGCCGGTGCCCGCGTCCCGGGGGCGGCGCGGACGGCGCGGACCCGGGACGGCGGTTCACCAGCTCGACTTCGTGATGCCGGGCAGCTCGCCGCGGTGCGCCATCTCCCGGAAGCAGATCCGGCACAGGCCGAACTTGCGGTAGACGGAACGCGGACGGCCGCAGCGCGAGCACCGAGTGTACGCGCGGACCGCGAACTTCGGCTTCCGCGCGGCCTTGGCGATCAGCGACTTCTTCGCCATGCTCAGTTCTCCTTGAAGGGGAAGCCCAGGTGCTTGAGCAGCGCCCGGCCCTCCTCGTCGGTCTTCGCGGTCGTGACGACCGTGATGTCCATGCCCCGCTGCCGGTCGACCTTGTCCGGGTCGACCTCGTGGAACATGACCTGCTCGGTCAGCCCGAACGTGTAGTTGCCGTTGCCGTCGAACTGCTTCGGCGACAGGCCGCGGAAGTCACGGATGCGGGGCAGCGCCGTGGCGAGCAGCCGGTCGAGGAACTCCCACATGCGGTCGCCGCGCAGCGTCGTGTGCGCGCCGATCGGCATGCCCTCGCGCAGCTTGAACTGCGCGATGGACTTGCGGGCCCGGTTCACGGCCGGCTTCTGGCCGGTGATCAGCGACAGGTCGCGGATCGCGCCCTCGATGAGCTTGGCGTCCTTCGCCGCGTCGCCGACGCCCATGTTGACCACGATCTTGGTCAGCGTGGGGATCTGCATCACGTTGGCGTAGCCGAACTGCTCGCGCATCGCGCCCGCGATCTCCTCGCGGTAGCGGACCTTGAGCCTCGGCGTCGGGACGGGACGCTCGGTCACGGTCTCAGTCATCGGAAGCGGGCTCCTTCGCGGCCTCGGCCGCCTCGTCGCTCTCGGCCGCCTCGGCGGGCTTGGCCGCCTTCGCGGACTTGGCGGAGGACTTGGCGGAGGACTTGGCCTTGCTCGCCTTGCCCGACGACTTGGCGCGGCTCTTGTGCGGGCGCGTGACCCGGACCTTGTTGCCGTCCTCGTCGATCTCGTAGCCGATCCGGACCGGCGCGCCGTTCTCGGCCAGCGAGACGTTGCTGACGTGCAGCGGAGCCTCGACCGTGACGCGGCCGCTCTCCTTGCCCGCCCGCTGCTGGTCGGCCTTGATGTTCTTGGTGATGAGGTTGACGCCCTCGACGACGACCCGGTCCTCGCGCGGGATGACGCGCAGGACCTTGCCGGTCGCGCCCCGGTCCTTGCCGGCGAGGACGATGACCTCGTCGCCCTTGCGGATCTTCATCAGAGCACCTCCGGCGCGAGCGAGATGATGCGCATGAACTTCTTCTCGCGCAGTTCGCGGCCCACCGGGCCGAAGATTCGGGTGCCCCGGGGGTCTCCACCGTCCTTGATCAGGACGGCGGCGTTCTCGTCGAAGCGGATGTAGGAGCCGTCCGGACGCCGGCGCTCCTTGCGGGTGCGCACGACGACCGCCTTGACGACGTCACCCTTCTTCACGCCCGCGCCGGGAAGGGCGTCCTTCACCGTCGCGACGATGATGTCGCCGACTCCCGCGTAGCGCCGACCCGAGCCGCCGAGAACGCGGATGCAAAGGATCTCCTTCGCACCCGTGTTGTCGGCGACTTTGAGTCGCGACTCCTGCTGGATCACGTTGACTCCTGTTCGTCACACCGGTTCTGATCGCGTTGGCTCACGGCCGGGGGCGATCAGCCTGGTGGAACCGGTAATTACTTGGCCTTCTCGAGGATCTCGACCACGCGCCACCGCTTGGTGGCCGACAGCGGCCGGGTCTCCATGAGACGGACGCGGTCGCCGACGCCACACTCGTTGGCCTCGTCGTGCGCCTTGTAGTTCTTCGTGCGGCGGATCACCTTGTGGTACTTCGCGTGCTTCACGCGGTCCTCGACGGACACGACGACGGTCTTGTCCATCTTGTCGCTGACCACGAGGCCCTCAAGGATCTTGCGGCTGCTGCGCGCCGCGGTCTGCTGCTCGGTCATTCGCTCTCCTCGGCGTCCTTGACCGTGACGATGCCGAGCTCGCGCTCCTGCAGCACCGTGTAGATGCGGGCGATCTCCTTCTTCACGGCCCGCAGCCGCCCGTGGCTCTCAAGCTGACCGGTGGCGGCCTGGAAGCGCAGGTTGAACAGCTCCTCCTTCGCCTCCTTCAGCTTGGTGTACAGGACGTCCTCGGGCTCGGTCCGAAGGTCGTCGGCGGTAAGACCCTTGGCCATCAGGACTCACCAACCTCTCGCTTCACGATCTTGCACTTCATGGGCAGCTTGTGGATCGCGCGTGTGAGCGCCTCCCGAGCGACCTGCTCGTTCGGGTAGGAGATCTCGAAGAGCACGCGGCCCGGCTTGATGTTGGCCACCCACCACTCGACCGAGCCCTTGCCGGAGCCCATGCGGGTCTCGGCGGGCTTCTTGGTCAGCGGGCGGTCCGGGAAGATGTTGATCCACACCTTGCCGCCGCGCTTGATGTGGCGGGTCATCGCGATACGCGCGGCCTCGATCTGCCGGTTGGTCACGTACGCGCTCTCGATGGCCTGGATGCCGTACTCGCCGAAAGCCACCCGCGTGCCGCCCTTGGCCATGCCACGGCGCCTCGGGTGGTGCTGCTTGCGGTGCTTGACCTTGCGAGGGATCAGCATCGGTTACTCAGCTCCCCTCACCCTGCGGAGCAGCCTCGGCCGCCGGGGCCTGCTGCTCGGAAACCTGCTGCTGCTTCTGCTCGCCGCCGCCGCCGCGGCCGCCGCGCTCGCCGCCGCCACCGGCGCCGCCGCGTCCACCGCGACCGCCACGGCCGCCGCCGCCACGGCGCTCGCCGCCGCCGCCGCGGCGCTCACGGCCACCGCCGCCGCCTGCGGCGCGCTGCTGCGCGGCCTTCTGCTCGCGCTCGGCGCGCGTCGCCGCGGCCTCGCCCTTGTAGATCCACACCTTGACGCCGATGCGGCCGAACGTCGTCCGGGCCTCGTAGAAGCCGTAGTCGATCTCGGCGCGCAGCGTGTGCAGCGGGACCTGGCCCTCGCGGTAGAACTCCGACCGCGACATCTCGGCGCCGCCGAGACGGCCGCCGCACTGCACCTTGATGCCCTTGGCGCCGGACTTCATCGCGGACTGGATCGCCTTGCGCATGGCGCGGCGGAACGCGACGCGGCTGGACAGCTGCTCGGCCACGCCCTGCGCGACGAGCTGCGCGTCGATCTCGGGGTTCTTGACCTCGAGGATGTTCAGCCGGACCTGCTTGCCGGTCAGCTTCTCCAGGTCGCCGCGCAGGCGCTCGGCCTCCGCGCCGCGGCGGCCGATGACGATGCCCGGCCGGGCCGTGTGGATGTTGACCTCGACACGGTCCCGGGTGCGCTCGATCTCCACCTTGGAGATGCCCGCCCGGTCCATGCCCTTCTGCAGCATGCGCCGGATCTGGACGTCTTCCTTGACGTAGTCCTTGTAGAGCTTGTCGGCGAACCACACGCTCTTGTGGTCGGTGGTGATGCCGAGCCGGAACCCGTGCGGGTTGATCTTCTGACCCACTAGCGGGCCCTCCTCGTCTTCCGACCGCCACCGGACGCGGAGGCGGCTTCGTCCCGCGACTCCACGACAACGGTGATGTGGCTCGTGCGCTTGTTGATGCGGTAAGCCCGGCCCTGGGCGCGGGGACGGAACCGCTTGAGCGTCGGTCCCTCGTCCACCCACGCACGGCTCACGACGAGCGTGTCCGAGTCGAGCTTGAAGTTGTGCTCGGCGTTGGCGATGGCGCTCGCCAGCACCTTGCCCACCGGCTCACTCGCAGCCTGGGGGGCGAACCGCAGCACCGCCTGAGCCTCCGCGGCGGAAAGGCCGCGGATGAGGTCCACCACGCGGCGGGCCTTCCTGGGCGTGACGCGGATGAACCGCGCCTGGGCCCTGGCTTCCATCGCTGTTCCCTCTCTGCTCTGCCTGGTCAGCCGCGACGGCTGCGGCGGTCTTCCTTGACGTGGCTGCGGAACGTCCGCGTCGGCGCGAACTCGCCGAGCTTGTGCCCCACCATGGCGTCGGTGACGAACACCGGGACGTGCTTGCGGCCGTCGTGCACGGCGATCGTGTGACCGATCATGTCCGGCACGATCATGGAGCGCCGCGACCACGTCTTGATGACGTTCTTGGTCCCCTTCTCGTTCTGGACGTCCACCTTCTTCATGAGGTGGTCGTCCACGAAGGGGCCCTTCTTGAGGCTACGTGGCATGACGAGCGTCTCCTACCGCTTCTTCTTGCTGCGACGACGGACGATGAGCCGGTCGCTCGGCTTGTTCGCCTTGCGGGTGCGGCCTTCCTTCTTGCCGGCCGGGTTCACCGGGTGCCGACCACCGGAGGTCTTGCCCTCACCACCACCGTGCGGGTGGTCGATCGGGTTCATGGCCACGCCGCGGACGGTCGGGCGCTTGCCCTTCCACCGCATGCGGCCGGCCTTGCCCCAGTTGATGTTGGACTGCTCGGCGTTGCCGACCTCGCCGACCGTCGCGCGGCAGCGCACGTCCACCATCCGCATCTCGCCGGACGGCATGCGGAGCGTGGCGTACTTGCCCTCCTTGGCCAGCAGCTGGACGCCCGCGCCCGCACTGCGGGCGATCTTGGCGCCGCCGCCGGGCCGCAGCTCGATGGCGTGGATGACCGTACCGGTCGGGATGTTGCGCAGCGGCAGGCAGTTGCCCGGCTTGATGTCCGCGCTCGGCCCGTTCTCCACCCGGTCGCCCTGCTTGAGGCCGCGGGGGGCGAGGATGTAGCGCTTCTCGCCGTCCACGTAGTGCAGCAGCGCGATCCGCGCGGTGCGGTTCGGGTCGTACTCGATGTGCGCGACCTTCGCCGGGACGCCGTCCTTGTCGTGCCGGCGGAAGTCGATCACGCGGTAGGCGCGCTTGTGCCCACCGCCCTGGTGCCGGGTCGTGATGCGGCCGTGGTTGTTGCGGCCGCCCTTCTTGGGGAGCGGACGCAGCAGCGACTTCTCCGGCTCGCTGCGCGTGATCTCGACGAAGTCGGCCACGCTGGAGCCGCGACGCCCGGGAGTCGTCGGCTTGTAGTTACGGATGCCCATCTTATTCGTTCATCCCTTGTCTGCTTCGGGGTGCGGCCGTCAGGCCGTGCCGCCGAAGATGTCGATCCGCTCGCCCTCGGCCAGGCTGACGATGGCGCGCTTGGTGTCCTTGCGCTTGCCGTAGCCGAACCGGGTGCGCTTGCGCTTGCCCTGCCGGTTGAGGGTGTTCACGCTCGTCACCTTGACGCCGAACACCTTCTCGACCGCCTGCTTGATCTGGGTCTTGTTGGCGTCCGGGCGCACGATGAACGTGTACTTGTTCTCGTCCAGCAGCCCGTAGCTCTTCTCCGAGACGACCGGCGCGATGATGATGTCGCGGGGGTCGGCGATCTTGTTCATTCGACCCTCCTTACTTCTTCGCCGCGCGCGAGATGAACTCGTCGTACGCCGTCTTCGTGAAGACGACGTCGTCGTTCACCAGCACGTCGTAGGTGTTGAGCTGGTCGGAGACGAGCACGTGCACGCTCGGCTCGTTGCGCAGGCTCTTCCAGGTCAGCTCGTCGTCGCGGTGCAGGACCAGGAGGACGCGCTTGGCCCCGGTGACCTCGCGCAGCGCGGTCAGCGCCGTCTTCGTCTTCGGGGTGTCGCCCTCGATGAGCTGGTCGACCACGTGGACCCGGCCGTACCGGGCGCGGTCGGACAGCGCGCCGCGGAGCGCGGCGGCCTTCATCTTCTTGGGCGTCCGCTGCGAGTAGTCGCGCGGCTGCGGGCCGTGGACGGCGCCGCCGCCGGCGAACTGGGGCGCGCGGGTCGAGCCCTGGCGGGCGCGTCCGGTGCCCTTCTGCCGGTACGGCTTCTTGCCGCCGCCGCGCACGTCGCCGCGCGTCTTCGTGGCGTGCGTCCCCTGCCGGGCCGCGGCCAGCTGGGCCACCACGACCTGGTGGATCAGCGGCACGCTGGTCTTCGCGTCGAAGACCTCCGCGGGCAGGTCGATGTCGAGCTTGGTCGTCACTTGCCCGTCCCCTTCACTGCGTCGCGGACCAGCACCACGCCGCCGTTGGGACCGGGAACCGCGCCCTTGATCAGCAGCAGGTTCTTCTCCGCGTCGACGGCGTGGACGGTCAGGTTCTGCACGGTGGTGCGGGCGTTGCCGTGCCGCCCCGCCATGCGGAGGCCCTTGAAGACGCGACCGGGGGTCGCGCAGCCGCCGATCGAACCCGGGGAGCGGTGCTTGCGCTGGGTGCCGTGCGAGGCGCCGAGGCCCTTGAACCCGTGGCGCTTCATGACACCCGCGGTGCCCTTGCCCTTGCTCGTGCCGGTCACGTCGATCTTCTGGCCGGCCTCGAAGACGCTGGCGGTGATCTCCTGGCCGAGTTCGTACTCGGTGGTGTCGTCCGCCCGCAGTTCGACGAGGTAGCGGCGCGGCGTGACGCCGGCCTTCTCGAAGTGACCCGAGCGCGGCTTGTTCACCTTGCGCGGGTCGATCTGCCCGAACCCGATCTGGACGGCGCTGTAGCCGTCCTTCTCCTGGTTCTTGAGCTGGGTGACGACACACGGCCCGGCCTGGACGACGGTCACCGGGACGATCCGGCCCTCATCGTCGAAGACCTGGGTCATGCCGAGCTTCTCGCCCAGGACGCCCTTCCTTTGCGTACTCATTTCGGTGCGTCCCTCAGAGCTTGATCTCGATGTCAACGCCGGCCGGAAGGTCGAGTCGCATCAGCGAGTCGACCGTCTTGGGCGTCGGGTCGATGATGTCGATCAACCGCTTGTGCGTGCGCATCTCGAAGTGCTCGCGGCTGTCCTTGTACTTGTGCGGCGAGCGGATGACGCAGTACACGTTCTTCTCGGTCGGCAGCGGCACCGGGCCCGCGACCTTGGCGCCCGTCCGCGTCACCGTCTCAACGATCTTCTTCGCGGAGGTGTCGATGACCTCGTGGTCGTAGGCCTTGAGCCGGATGCGGATCTTCTGTCCCGCCATGGTGGCCTCGGTGTCCTTTGCTGTAGTGCCGCTGTTTACTTCGGTTCACGGCGGCGGCGGCCCTGCCTTGGGCGGCCGGGCCGCCGCTGCCATGAGGGGTGCTACTTGATGACCTTGGTGACGCGACCCGAGCCGACCGTCCGGCCGCCCTCGCGGATGGCGAACTTCAGGCCCTCCTCCATGGCGACGGGCTGGATCAGCTCGACGCGCATCTCGGTGTTGTCGCTCGGCATGACCATCTCGGTGCCCTCGGGGAGGTTCACCACGCCGGTGACGTCCGTGGTCCGGAAGTAGAACTGCGGACGGTAGTTGTTGAAGAACGGCGTGTGGCGGCCGCCCTCGTCCTTGGACAGGATGTAGACCTGCGCCTCGAACTCGGTGTGCGGGGTCGTGGTGCCCGGCTTGATGACACACTGGCCGCGCTCGACGTCCTCGCGCTTGACACCGCGCAGCAGCAGGCCGACGTTGTCGCCCGCCTGGCCCTGGTCGAGCAGCTTGCGGAACATCTCGACGCCGGTGACGGTCGTCGTGGTCTTCTCGTTCTTGATGCCGATGATGTCGACGGTCTCGTTGACGTTCACGACACCGCGCTCGATGCGGCCGGTCACGACGGTGCCGCGGCCGGTGATCGAGAAGACGTCCTCGATCGGCATCAGGAACGGCTTGTCGATGTCGCGGACCGGCTCCGGCACGTTCTCGTCGACGGCGTCCATGAGCTCGCCGATGGAGGCGGCCCACTTCTCGTCGCCCTGGAGGGCCTGGAACGCGGAGACGCGCACGACCGGCACGTCGTCGCCCGGGAACTCGTACTCGGTGAGCAGCTCGCGGACCTCAAGCTCGACGAGCTCGAGGATCTCCTCGTCGTCCACCATGTCGCACTTGTTCAGCGCGACGACGATGTAGGGGACGCCGACCTGGCGGGCCAGGAGCACGTGCTCCTTGGTCTGCGGCATCGGGCCGTCGGTGGCGGCGACCACCAGGATCGCGCCGTCCATCTGCGCGGCGCCGGTGATCATGTTCTTGATGTAGTCGGCGTGCCCCGGGCAGTCGACGTGCGCGTAGTGCCGGGCCTCGGTCTGGTACTCGACGTGCGCGATCGAGATGGTGATGCCGCGCTCGCGCTCCTCCGGCGCCTTGTCGATCTCGTCGAACGGCGTGAAGGGGTTGAGGTCCGGGTACTTGTCGTGAAGCACCTTGGTGATCGCCGCGGTAAGCGTGGTCTTACCATGGTCGATGTGTCCAATGGTGCCGATGTTCACGTGCGGCTTGGTCCGCTCGAACTTGGCCTTCGCCACTGGTTGCTCCTTGTTGCGATCCTCGGCCGCCTTGACGACCGCTTCGATGTACGTCTGTGATCTGACTACGGCCTAGCTGGGGTTATTGGCTATTCGCCCCGTGCCTTGGCGATGATCTCCTGCGCGACGTTCCCCGGAACCTCGGCGTAGGAGTCGAACTGCATCGTGAAGACAGCCCGGCCCTGGGTCTTGCTGCGCAGATCACCCACGTAGCCGAACATCTCGGACAGGGGCACGAGCGCCTTGATGACGCGCATGCCGTGCCGCTCGTCCATTGACTGGACCTGACCGCGGCGGCTGTTGAGGTCGCCGATCACATCGCCCATGTTGTCCTCGGGCGTGGTGACCTCGACGGACATCATCGGCTCCAGCAGCGTGGGGGTCGCCCGGCGGGCGGCCTCCTTGAACGCCATGGAACCGGCGACCTTGAACGCCATTTCCGACGAGTCGACCTCGTGGTAGGCGCCGTCCTGCAGAGTGACCTTGACGCCGACCATCGGGTAGCCGGCGAGGACACCGAACTCGGCGGCCTCCTGGCAGCCCGCGTCGACCGACGGGATGTACTCCCGCGGGATGCGGCCGCCGGTGACCTTGTTGACGAACTCGTAGCCGTCCGACCCGCCGCCGAGCGGCTCCAGGTCGATGATCACGCGGCCGAACTGGCCGGAGCCACCCGTCTGCTTCTTGTGGGTGTACTCGACCTTCTCGACCTTCTTGGTGATCGTCTCGCGGTAGGCGACCTGCGGCCGGCCGACGTTGGCGTCGACCTTGAACTCGCGCTTCATCCGGTCGACGAGGATCTCCAGGTGGAGCTCGCCCATGCCGGAGATCACGGTCTGCCCGGTCTCCTCGTCCGTGCGGACCTGGAAGGACGGGTCCTCCTCGGCGAGCCGCTGGATGGCGGTGCCGAGCTTCTGCTGGTCGGCCTTGGTCTTCGGCTCGATCGCGACGTGGATGACCGGCGCCGGGAAGTTCATCGACTCCAGGACGATCGGGTCCTTGTCGTCGCAGAGCGTCTCACCGGTGGTGGTCTGCTTGAGCCCCATCACCGCGACGATGTCGCCCGCGCCCGCGCGCTCGATCTCGGTGCGCTTGTTGGCGTGCATCCGGTAGATCTTCCCGATGCGCTCCTTGCGCTCCTTGACGGAGTTCATCACGTTCGCGCCCGACTCCATGACGCCCGAGTAGACGCGCACGAAGGTCAGCTTGCCGAGGTGCGGGTCGCTCATGATCTTGAACGCCAGCGCGGAGAACGGCTCCTCCTCGCTCGGCTTGCGGGAGAGCACCTTCTCCTCGTCGCGGACGGCGTGGCCCTCGATGGCCTCGACGTCCAGCGGCGACGGCAGGTAGCGGACGATCGCGTCCAGCAGCGGCTGCACGCCCTTGTTCTTGAAGGCGGTGCCGCACAGCACCGGAGTGAGCTTCGCGGAGATCGTCGCCCGGCGGATGCCGGCGTGCAGCTGCTCCGCGGTGGGCTCGTCGCCCTCCAGGTACAGCTCCATGATCTCGTCGTCGTTCTCGGCGAGGGTCTCGACCAGCTTGTCGTGCCACTCGCGAGCGGCCTCGACGTGCGTCTCGGGGATGTCGAGCGTGTCGTACATCTCGCCGAGCTTGGCCTCCTCGTTCCACACGAGGGCCTTCATCGTGACGAGGTCGATCACGCCCTTGAAGTCCGACTCGGCGCCGATCGGAAGCTGCAACACGAGCGGCGTCGCGTTGAGACGGTTCTCGATCATGTCGACGCAGCGGTGGAACTCCGCGCCGACGCGGTCGAGCTTGTTGACGAAGCACATGCGGGGCACGCCGTAGCGGTCGGCCTGCCGCCACACCGTCTCGGACTGGGGCTCCACACCGGCGACGCCGTCGAACACGGCGACTGCGCCGTCGAGGACCCGCAGGTTGCGCTCCACCTCGACGGTGAAGTCGACGTGGCCCGGGGTGTCGATGATGTTGATCGTGTGCTTGACCTCATCGACGGGCCACTCGCAGGTGGTGGCGGCGGAGGTGATGGTGATCCCCCGCTCCTGCTCCTGCTCCATCCAGTCCATGGTGGCGGCGCCGTCGTGGACCTCGCCGATCTTGTAGCTCATCCCGGTGTAGTACAGGATGCGCTCGGTCGTCGTGGTCTTGCCCGCGTCGATATGGGCCATGATCCCGATGTTGCGGACCTTGGCCAGGTCTACACCGGTTTTGGTAGCCACTTTCGTCCTCGCGTCGTCTCGTCGTTGCAGTTCGCCGGGGTTACCAGCGGTAGTGGGCGAATGCCTTGTTGGACTCCGCCATCTTGTGGGTGTCCTCGCGCTTCTTCACCGACGCGCCGAGGCCGTTGCTCGCGTCGAGCAGCTCGTTCATCAGCCGCTCGGTCATGGTCTTCTCGCGGCGCTGCCGGGCGTACACCACCAGCCAGCGCAGGGCGAGCGTGGTGCTGCGGGCCGGCCGCACCTCCACGGGGACCTGGTAGGTCGCGCCGCCGACGCGGCGGCTGCGGACCTCCAGGGTGGGCTTGACGTTGTCGAGCGCGCGCTTCAGCGTGACGACCGGGTCGTTGCCGGTCTTCTCGCGAGCGCCCTCCAGGGCTTCGTAGACGATGGTCTGCGCGATGGAGCGCTTGCCGTCCAGGAGAATCTTGTTGATGAGCGCGGTGACCAGCGGCGAGTTGTACACCGGGTCAGCGATCAGCTGGCGCTTGCCAGCGGGGCCCTTGCGCGGCATCAGCTCTTCTCCTTCTTCGCGCCGTAGTGGCTGCGGCCTTGCTTGCGGTTCCGGACGCCCTGGGTGTCCAGCGTGCCGCGAATGATCTTGTACCGAACGCCCGGGAGGTCCTTCACACGGCCGCCGCGAACGAGCACGATCGAGTGCTCCTGCAGGTTGTGGCCGACGCCGGGGATGTAGGCCGTGACCTCGATCCCGCTCGACAGGCGGACACGGGCGACCTTGCGAAGCGCCGAGTTCGGCTTCTTGGGCGTCGTCGTGTAGACGCGCGTGCAGACACCCCGGCGCTGGGGGCTGCCCTTGAGCGCGGGCGTCTTGTTCTTGGTCACCTTGTCCTGGCGGCCCTTGCGGACCAGCTGCTGGATCGTGGGCACCGCGTCTCCGTCTTCCTCGTACCGAGCCGGTAAGTCTTATTGCTGCAATCACCACCTCAGGCGAGGCTGTGACCTGCCGGTTTCCCGACCTCTCCGACCCCCGCGGTCGGGCGTGTCGCCACCCCACGGAAATACACCCGCGAGATTCCGACACAGACCGCCCGGCCCATAGCAGGGCCGAATCAAGCCGGGGAGTCGAGCCCCTTTCACCCCGCGCGGCCGGCGGCCCGAGAAACTCGCGGCCACCGTGCCCGCCGAAGGCGGAACGGACTCATCCGATGCGGCGCTGGAGCCGGACCTGACGGCCTCGCCGACGCGCACGCACAGCGGCCCGCACAGAGCGGGCACAAGTGAGAAGGTTACCGAGCCCTGGGCCAAAGTGCAAAATCCAGAGCGCACTACCGCGCGGGGGCCTTCCGGCGCAAGCCCGCGGTTCCGGTGGGTCGGTCGAGGGGTCGCGGGAGACCCTTGCTCCCTTGACGGTGAACGGCCTGGTGCCGACGGATGTTCCCGAGGGAACGACCCGTCGGCATTGTGTCCCAGGTCCCCGCGTTTGGGGAAGAGATGGAGCAGGTTTTACGCCGTCCCGGCCGTGGTGTGCGTCACCGCACCCTCTTACCGGAGGAAGGCGATGTAGACCACCACGATGACGACGATGAGGGCGATGACGCCGCCGACGACGAGCATGAGCGTGTTCTTGCCGCCCTTGCCCTCGTCGGCGCCGGACCCGGGCCCGTAGGTCTGCGGCTGGCCGTACTGGGCCTGCTGACCATATTGACCCTGACCGGGCTGTTGGCCGTACTGCTGCTGCTGGCCGTAGCCCTGCTGGGGCGGCGCCTGCTGCTGGGGCGTCTGCTGCTGCCCGTACCCCTGCTGGCCGTAGGGCTGCTGCTGGCCGTAACCCTGCTGACCGTAGCCCTGCTGCTGTTGCTCGCCGCCCTGCCCGTAGCCCTGCTGCTGCTGTTCGGCTTGGCCGTAGCCCTGCTGGTCCTGCTGGCCGTAGCCCTGCTGCTGCTCGGCCTGGCCGTAGCCCTGCTGTTCGGCCTGGCCGTAGCCCTGCTGGCCGCCGAACTGCTGGCCGCCCTGCTGCTGTTGGGGCTGGCCCCACTGCTGCTGGCCGATGTCGAGCCGGGTGTGCTCGGCCAGGCCCTGCGGCTCGGCCGCCGGACGGACGTGGGCGGACGGGTCGAACGCCTCGGTCGGACGCGCGTCCTCGACACCGCCCTCGGCGTGCGGACGGTACGGGTCGTCGGGCGCCTGCGCTCCCGCGCCCGCGCCGTAGCCGGGCTCGGGCGGGGGCACCATCATCGTCCGCTCGGTGTCGACCTGCCCACCGCCGCCTTGCTGGCCACCGCCGGGCTGGGACGACTCCGGCGACCACGGCTCCGGCGTGGACGGCGGCGTCGGCGTCTGCCACGGCTCGCCCTGGCCGGGTCCGGCGGCCGGGGGGTCCTGCCTGCGCTCGGGCCCGGTCGCGACCGGGATGTCGGTGCCGGGCGACCAGTGCAGGGTCGCCTGGTCGTCCACCACGGGACGCTGCGGCTCGCCCTCCGGCGCGCCGGTGGACGGACCGGGGACGATCATCGTCCGCTCGGTCGCCGCCTCCGGCGGCTCGGGCGGCGCCTGCTCGGCGGTCGCCGCGGGCTCGGGCGGCGGGAACGCGCCGCCCTGGCCGCCGAACTGGGGCTGCCCGTACTGCGGCGGGTGCTGCTCCTGCGGCGCGCCGTGCATGGGCTGCTGCGGGTACGCCGGAGGCTGCTGCCCGTAGGGCGCCTGCTCCTGCTGCCCGTACGGAGACTGCTCGGGCTGCTGCCCGTAAGGGGACTGCTCGGGCTGGCCGTACGGCGACTGCTCGGGCTGCTGGCCGTACTGCGGCTGGCCCCACTGCTGCTGCTCGCCCGGCTGGCCCCACTGCTGCTGCTCCTGCGGGGGCGGGAAGCCGCCCGGTCCGGGAGGCGCGCCGTAGGGCAGTTGCCCGGCGGGCGGCTGCCCGTACGGGGCCTGGTCTTGGCCGCCGAACTGGGGCGGGGGCGGCGGCTGCTGCTCGCCGAACTGCTGCAGCGGCTGCTCGACCATCGTCGGGGGCGGCGGGGGCGGCGCGGGGCGCTCGTCCTCCCGCGGCGGCTCCGGCGGGGGCGTCGCGCCGCCCAGCTGGGGCGCGCCGAACACCACGGTGCGGTCGCCCAGCGGGCGCGCGGGCGGCTCCTGCGGCGGCTCCGGCGTCCTGGACTGACCCTCGTCCTCCGGCACCGGCCGCTGCGGTCCCTGCGTGCCGTCGTTCTCGGTCATCGTCGGGCTCCTTCAGCGCCGTCGTCCCGGGGTTCCTCGGATCCCGGACGTCCGGAAGCGCGCGGCGCGTAACGCGGCCTCCGGACCTCTGCTCTCGTCCCCCACGTGGCGATCTTGCCGGGCGTGGGCGTTCTCGGCACCAGCCTGCCCCGATCGCCCGTGCTATCGCAAATCACCACTCTGATAGACGCGGGACGCCCCCGGGTCGTTCCGGCCTCGGGGGCGTCCGTGCTGGTCGTCGGCTCAGGAACGGTCCCTGGAGCGGGCGCTCAGGAGTGGCCGCGCACCGGGTGCGGACGGTACGGCGCCTCCAGCCGCGCGACCTCCTTCTCGTCCAGTTCCAGGGCCTCGGCGGCTACCGCGTCGTCCACGTGGGTGAGCTTCGTCGCGCCGACGATCGGGGCGGTCACGCCGGGACGGCCGAGCAGCCACGCGAGCGCGACCTGCGCGGGCGGAACGTCCCGCTCGGACGCGACCTCGCGGACGGCGTCGACGACGTCGAAGTCGTCATCGGTATAGAGAGTCTCCCCGTAGGCGTCGCTCTGGGACCGGATGGTCTTGCGCTCCCCGCCCCGCTCCCTGTTCCCGGCCAGCATTCCCCGAGCGAGCGGACTCCACGGAATGAGCCCCACTCCTTGGTCGATGCAGAGCGGAACCATCTCGCGTTCCTCCTCCCTGTAGATGAGGTTGTAATGACCCTGCATCGTGGCGAACTTCGTCCAGCCGTGGGAGTCGGCGGCGTGCTGCGCCTTGGCGAACTGCCACGCATACATGCTGGACGCCCCGATGTACCGCGCCTTGCCCGACTTCACGACATCGTGCAGGGCCTCCATGGTCTCTTCGATGGGCGTCCCGTAGTCCCAGCGGTGGATCTGGTAGAGGTCGACGTGGTCGGTGCCAAGGCGCCGCAGCGAGTCGTCGATGCTCGCCAGGATGTGCTTGCGCGAAAGGCCCCGGTCGTTCGGACCCTCCCCCATGGGGAGGCAGACCTTCGTCGCCAGGACATAGTCGTCACGCCGGGGGAAGAATTTCGGGAGCAGACGCCCGGTGATCTCCTCACTGGCGCCGTTCGAGTAGACGTCGGCGGTGTCGAAGAAGGTGACGCCCCCTTCGACGGCCCGCCGGACGAGCGGCTCCGCCCCGTCCTCGTCGAGCGTCCACGCCCGCACGGCCGGGTCGCCGTAGCTCATCATCCCCAGGCAGACGCGCGAGACCCTAGTCCCCGTCGTGCCGAGACGTACCTGTTCCATGTCCAACTCCTCTCACCGTTCTCCACGGTGCAACGCCACACCGGCGATCACCAAACCGACCCCGGCCAGTTCCGCCGTCGTCGGGACCTGCCGCAGGACGACGAGCCCGACCACGGTCGCCGTCGCGGGCAGCAGCGCGACCATCAGCGCATAGGTCGCGCGGCTGAGCCGGGCCATGGCCAACTGGTCGCATACATAGGGAATGACCGACGACGAGACACCGACCCCAAGGCCCGCTGCCAACGCGACCCCGTCCGTTAGCACTGGTACAGCCTGTACTCCGCCTATAGCTAGGACGAACACTGTCGCGGCCACCATCGCTAGGGCCAACCCGTCAATTCCTCCTGCGTCCGACTGTGCGGCATGGTGCGCTATCACCACGTAGAGCGCGAACAGTCCCGCGTTGGCGAATGCGAAGAGGAAACCGAGCGGCTCCCCCTCCAGGCGTACGTCCGTCAGCACGTAGACACCGGCCACCGCTGCCGCCAGGGCGGCGATGTTGCGCCGCGTCCGCATTCCCAGGGCGGCGATGCCGATGACGGGGAGGAACTCGATCGCGGCGACCGTCGCCAGGGGCAGACGGGCGATCGCCATATAGAAGGCCGAATTCATGGCGGCGAGGACGGCACCCCAGAGCACGACCGTCCGCCACGTACCGCGATGGAGCACGCGCCAGGGGCGACGCCACAGGACGAACACCAGCGCGGCACTCCAGATGCGTATCCCGGCGACGCCCAAGGGTGCGACCCGGGAGAACAGCAGAACGGCGAACGACGGACCCAGATAGTGGAAGACCGCACTGCCGACGAAGTACGTCCAGGGCGGAAACGACATGGCCGTATCGTCGGACGCTTCGTAAGTTGGTGGAATGGCGAACAGAAGGGGTCGGCCAGGCCGCGCCTACGAACCGAAGCCTCTCGACGCGATCGACCTAAGGATCCTTACCGAGCTGCAAAAGGACGGGCGCGCGTCCCTGGCGGAACTGGGACGGCGGGTCGCCCTCTCCGCCCCGGCCGTCGCCGAGCGCGTCCAGCGGCTGGAGGAGACGGGCGTGATCACCGGCTACCACGCCACCGTCGACCCGGTCGCGCTCGGCTTTCCGATCACGATCCTCGTCCGGGTGAACCCGAGCCCGCGCGAGCTGAGCCGCATCCCGAAGATCGCCGACGAGATCCCGCAGATCGTGGAATGCCACCGCATCACCGGCGACGACTGCTTCTTCTTCATCGCGCACCTGCGAAGCGTCGAGGAACTCGAACCGATCCTCGACCGCTTCACTCCCTACGCACGGACAACGACGTCGATCCTCCAATCGGCCCCCGTCCCAAGACGTCCGCTTCCTGTGGGCGACCGCAGCGTGGGATAGGCGACGGCGGACGGACGCGGAAGGGCCCGTCCTCCAGGACGGGCCCTTCCGCTATGCGTGGTCTTACGCGAAGTCTTAGGCGAAGGTGTGGCATTCCACCACCGCACGCCGTTCGGTCATGCCCTGCTGGACCGCCGAGTTCACGCACGCCTGCTGCTTCTGGTTGAGCTGCGGCTCGCCACACTGGGTGACGCTCGAATAGGTGCGGCAGTCCTGGCGCGGCTGCTGCCCGTCCTGGGACGGCGAAGCCGCCATGGCGCTCGTCGTTCCGCCGATCCCGAGGACGGCGACGATCAACGCACCGGTCATGACCCTCTTCATCCTGCTTCTCCCCCGTCGCGTTCATCGGTCAACGCACGTGGTCCTCCCCGGCCACGCCACCGCAAAACACGGCAAAGAGTCAAGAAATCCCATATATCTCCAGGTCAAGCTGGTGGGGTTCGGGGTTTCGGGGTCAGCGGGCGAACTCGGCGCGGACGCCCAGCAGCCGCACCGGCCGCCGTCCGGCGAACGCGTCGAGGACGTCGAGCGCGGCCTCCTCGATGCGTTCCGGGTCGACGGTCGGGGCGTCCAGCGTCCGCCCGTGGGTTTGGGTGATGAACGGGGCGTACCGGACCTTGACGACGACGCGCGCGATCTGCCTCCCGTCGGCGGTGACGTCCCTGGCGACCCGGCGCGCCAGCCTGGCGACCTCGCGGCGGACGTCGTCCCAGTCGTCGAGATCCCGCTGGAAGGTGGTCTCCCGTCCACGCGAGCGCGGGACGTAGGGCGCGTCGCTGACCGGGGAGTCGTCCCGCCCCTGCGCGAGCCGCACCAGCCAGGGCCCGATGGTGGGGCCGATCGCGTCCGCCAACGCAGCCGGATCGGCCGCCGCGAGGTCGCGGACCGTCCCGATGCCGAGCCCTTTCAACCGTTTGGCGGTCTTGGCCCCGATCCCCCAGAGCGCGTCCGCCGGACGGTCGCCGAGCACCTCGAACCACGTCTCTCCCGTGAGCCGGAATATCCCGGCCGGTTTGCCGAAGCCGGTGGCCAGTTTCGCCTGGAGTTTGTTCTGCCCGATGCCGACCGTGCATTCGAGCCCCGTCGCCGCGCGCACCCGTTCCCGGATCTCCCGCGCCATTTCCTCCGGGTCGCCGTCCACGGCGAGGAAAGCCTCGTCCCAGCCCATCACCTCGACCACCGCGCCGAGGCTCCGCAACGCGGCCATGACCTGGGACGACACATCCTCATAGAGGTCCCGGTCGACGGGGAGGAAGACGGCCTCCGGACACCGCCTGGCCGCCGTCCGAAGCGGCAGCCCGGAATGCACGCCGTGGGCACGCGCCTCATAAGAGGCCGTGCTCACCACGCCGCGCTTCGTCGGATCACCATCGCCACCGACGACGACCGGCCGCCCGCTCAGTTCCGGACGGCGCAGCACTTCCACAGCGGCGATGAACTGGTCCAGATCAACGTGCAGGACCCACCGAGCCACCCCACCATTGTTTCTCCACCAGCACGAACGCCCGCCCGCTGCGCCATCGTTTGCCGCCCGCCGCCCATGACTTTGCAAAGACCGGAGATGGCCCCTTCGCCACGAAGTGCGATCAACGGAAGACGGCGACGTTGGCGAGGGCCCAGTCGGCATACGTACGGGGCGCTCGGCCCAGGACCTTTTCCACATCTGGGCTGACCCGCTGCTCAGCCGGAGTGGGCGTGCCCAGAATGGCGAGGGTCGTCTCTGCCACGTCCGCTGGCATGAAGTTCAGCATCACCGCCTGCGCCTGGTCGCGGGTCTGCTCCACGAACCTGATCGGCTCGCCCAGCGCGGCTGCGATCGCCTCCGCCTGCTCGCGAGGCGTCACCGGGGCGGGCCCGGTCAACTCGTAGATCTGCCCGGCGTGGCCGTCCTCCCGCAGCGCCCCGGCCGCCACCCCGGCGATGTCGCCCGGGTCGATGGCGGGGAGCGCGACGTCGGCGAACGGCGCGGCGACGGTCCGCTCGGTACGCACCGACGCGGCCCAGGCGTAGGTGTTGGAGTTGAAGTTGCCGGGCCGCAGGATCGTCCAGTCCAGGCCCGACGCTCGCACGGCCTCCTCGATGGACAGTCCCAGCGCTCCGTGCGAGGCCGACTCCGGGCGGGTCGCCACTCCGAGCGAGGACAGCAGCACCACCCGCTCGATCCCGCCCGCCCTGGCCGCATCGAGGATCTCGCCGACGTTCAGGGTGTGCGCGCTGGCGCCGCCGTTCTGCAGGAACAGCGCGTCGGCGCCGTCGAACACCGGGCGCAGGCTCTCAACGTCGGCCAGGTCCGCTTTCCGCGGTTCGACGCCTTCGGAGGCGTCCGCGTCCGTGATGTTCCGGGACGTGGCGGTCACCTTCTCACCCGCGGCCGCCAACGCCCGTACCAGCGAGCGCCCGACGTTCCCGGTGGCTCCCGTAACAACGATCATGCTCTGTCTCCTGCCGTTCATCCGCTCGCACGAGCGGCCCGTCCGCGACGCAGGCGACGTTAACATCCTGGGTATAGTAGGTACCTATAGGAAAGTGACTACCTCAGAGGAACCTCACATGGGTGACACCACAGGGAAGGCCGACGCCGCATCGGTCGACCCGGAACAGGTCTGCCCGATCGCCCCGGTGGTCGACATCGTGTTCAGCCGGTGGACCACCCCGATCCTCTGGTCCCTCAACCAGTACGGTCGGCAGCGCTTCGTCGAGTTGCAGCGGCGCATCTCCACGATCACCCCGAAAGTGCTGACCCAGCGTCTTCGACAGCTCGAACGCGACGGCCTGGTCGTGCGGATGTACCACCCCGAGGTCCCGCCTCGCGTCGAGTACGAGATCAGCGAACTCGGCCGCAGCCTCGCCCCGCTGTTCGCCCACCTCACCGAATGGGCCGCCACCAACCTCGACCGCGTCGACCAGGCCCGCCGCGACTACGACAGCGCTTCGGCCGGGTAGACCTAGTAAACGTTCGTGGTCACACAGTGAGGTCACCCAGCCCATGGTCGGATGACCTCACTCCAGAGTCTTCAGTGCATTCCTAGGCCGCGCGCCACAGTTGCGCACCGGTCCCAGCGCAGGTCCACTGGATGACCCAGGCGCCCAAGTTCGTCCGACCGCCGCCGACCGAGACGCACTTGCCGCTGTTGACGTTCACGATCTCGAAGTAGACAAGACCCGGGATCGGCTGGGGCACCGGCACCAGCTTGAAGAGCTGGTCGGCGGTGCCGTTGCAGGTGAACACGAAGGCCGCGGCCCCGTCGTTGCTGGAGCCGCCCGCGATGCTGAGGCACTGGCCGTTGTGCTTGTTTTTGATCTCGTAGTTGTCGCCGCCGACGTTCACGTCCTCCCAGAAGATGGTGTAGTCGGCGCCGGCACCGTTGAAGCAACTCTCCTGGCGTGCCGCGCCCCGCGATTCCACGTCGTAGGCCAGGCACAGTCCGCTGTTGACGTTGCCCCACCTGCGGCCGGTGAGGGGGACGTCGGCCGGCGAGGCCGTCCCGGACGCCCTCGACACGCGCGCGGTGCCGACGGCGGCGTTCGCCGGAGCTCCGGTCAGGGCCGTGGCCAGGGCCGAAGCGAGGAGTGCGGTCAGCAGGGCGGCTGGGGCAAGGAACCGTACTTCGCGTCGCATGAGACTCCTCCACAGTTGGCAACCGGCCGGGGCCGCCCTGGCCGTCCGGGCCAGCGCGCCTGTCGGCATTCCGTCCACAGGGAGATATGCACGGGGGTTACGCGAGGTGGTGAGGATTACCGGCCGGGTTGGGAGTCGTCGCGCCGCAGGAATTCCAGGCGGTTGCCCAAGTTGTCGTGGACGTAGAAGCGACGGTGGCCGGGGAAGTTGTCGTCCCAGGTCACATCGATGTTGTGCTTGGTGAGGCGTGCGGCCAGTCCGTCCAGGTCTTCGACGTGGATGCCGGGATGCGCCTTGGCGGCCGGACGGAAGTCCCGCTCGACGCCTAGGTGGATCTCCAGCGCGTCGGCACGCACCCACAGCCCGCCCCGCGCCGCCAGCATCGGCGGCTTCTGGATTTCAAGCATGCCCAGGGCGTCCACGTAGAAGGCGCGGCATTCGTCCTCACTGCCCGGCGGGATCGCGATCTGCACGTGGTGGACGCTTAACCCGAAAGGCGACTGGTAGTCCGGCCCATACCCCTTTGGCGAAGTCTCGTTCTCACTCATGCCGCGCACTCCCTCTCCCCGGGGGCAGACGTCGACGCCCTGAAGGCCCGACGTCGCGCAGATCATCAGGTACCGCTTCCAGACTAAATGGCGTCCCGCGGATCGGCTCTGACCGCATACCCGCCGCCGCAACTTCAGCGGCTGCCAGGGCTACTCTCCTTCTCGCGGCTCCAGGATCACCAGGGGAATGTCGCGGTCGGACTTCTCCTGGTAGGTGTCGTACAGCGAAAAATTCGACGCCATTATCCGCCAGAGCGGCGGCTTTTCCTCTGGGGCCGCGGTCCGGGCGCGCACGGCGAACTCGTCCGGTCCGACCTGGACGGTCACGTCCGGGTCGGCGGTGAGGTTGAGGTACCAGGCGGGGTGCTGGTGCGCTCCGCCGTTGGACGCGACCAGCAGGTAGCGGCCGTCGTCCTCCCCGTAGAACAGGGCGGTGCGGCGCAGCAGACCCGACTTACGGCCGCGGGTGGTGAGCAACAGCGAACGGTGGCCCTGGTAGAAGTGTCCTTCCCTTCCGCCGCTCTCGACGTATTTCCGGATGTGGTCGGCGACCCAGCCGGTGGGGCTGTCGAAGACCTCGGGGCCGCTTGGCGTTGTCATTGCTCCTCCTAGGCTGCTGGATCAACAGCTTAGGAGGCGGGTTGTTCCACGGGCGCCGCGCTCCCTCAACGTGGGCGTCGATTGATCTTCAAGAGCGGGCCTGGCTAGCCTCGGGCCATGGCATTCGCCCGGCTGGCACTGACCGTCCTCGACTGCGACGACCCGGCTTCACTGGCGGCCTTCTGGGTCGCCCTTCTCAACGGCGAAATAGCGCACTCCACCGATGACGTGGTGCTCGTGAAGGCGGAGGGCGGTTCACTGGCGATGACCCGGGTCGCCGATTATCAGCCGCCGACCTGGCCCGACGGCCCACGCCCCAAGCAAATACATCTGGACTTGGCAGTCGATGACCTCGACGCCGCCGAGGCCGAGGCGATACGACTCGGGGCCCGACGCGCCGACACCCAACCCGGACCGCACCGGTGGCGCGTGCTGCTGGACCCGGCAGGCCATCCCTTCTGCTTGTGCGACTGGTCCCAGCCCGCCTGAACATCGGAACCAGCCGCGCCTGCAAACGGCATTCCGCGTCCACCCAACCGCCGCACGGGCGCGAAGCTACCGGGGGCCTCGATCAGTGGACGAGCAGGTCATTGATCATGTCGCCTTCGCAGAGCCAACCGCGACCAAAGCGATGCAGACGCACGGCAGCCGACTTGCCGAGCATTGTCCGCGCTTTGGTGCGCAGAGTGCTTATTCTGTGGCTGACTGTCGCTGGCCCTTGATGACTCCGCCGGAAAGTAGGCGTCCAGTGGCTTCGATAGTCATCGCGCCCGATGGGCTTGACGCCCGTCCTCCCCGACACCCGCCCTGCGGATCCACGCTGAGCGCTCGCAGGGATCGCCCTGATGGTGAGCACCCTCCCCGTTCCGATGCGGGGATGGGGCAACACGATCGGTGTGCTCGTCAGCGGGGAAAATTATCGCTTGAGGTCGGACAGGAGGGCAGCAAAAGCGCGTCGGGCCACGAGGAGCTTAGGCCCGTCCGGGTCCTTGCTATCACGTACGACTACGGCTCCCCACGCTGAGCCTAATTCCACACAAGCGCCACCGTTATTGGTGCTTCGGCTACTCTTTCGCCAGGCTATTGCTGCCATGCTTTTCCACCCCTTTCAGGTCTCAAGTGGTGGAGGGCTACCGCTTGAGGTCCGAGAGCAGACCGGCGAACGCACGTCGTGTCACGACCAGCTTGGGCCCATCGGGATCCTTACTGTCACGCACGGCCACCACTTCGGCAGCGGCCACCAATTCCACGCAGTCGCCACCGTTGTTGGTGCTGCGGCTGCTCTTACGCCACTGAAGGCCCCTCAGGTCCATCTCTCCTCTACCACCTTACGAATCAGATCTGTGGACTCTCTCACCGAATATGCGCTTGCTCGGAGGGAAACGAGCGCGTCAGAGAGCTTGGCAACGTCGCGGACACCAGCCATGGTCATGCCGCGCAGGGCGGTTTCTACGTAAGCTACCTCACTCCGGTCTGGCATTGTCGCCAGCACGAACGAGCCGGACAAGCCGTCGTGGACTTTCTCGGAAACGAGTTGAATCGAGAGGCGCTTGCTCTGGGACGCAATCAGATGCTCTAACTGCTCCCTCATGACCTGGGGGCAGCCGATCTCGCGGCGTAGGACGCTCTCGTCAAGAAGGACGGAGATGGTCGGCGGCGGCGGGTCGTCACGGGTCAGGATGCTCTGTCGCCCGATTCTGGCCTGCGTCGCCGCCTCGTCCTTCAACAGTGCCATCGCGTATGCAGGCGTCTGCAGAAGGCCGTAGACGACGGAGAGGTGGAAGGCTTGAAGCATGCTGACGTCACGTTCTATGGGTGGCCAGTCGAACCACACCGGGTAGGCGGCGTCCTGGACAAGGTCCTTCCAGAGTCGGACGAGGCAGCCATCGGCGCTGACGATGCCGTCGAGCTGCTTGGCGAAATCAAGGGTGCAGCGGGTCTTTCCGCCCTCGATCTGGCCGATGTACGAGCCGCTGACCGGGAAGCGCTCCCCTAGACGGTCCTGGCTCAGCCCCATGCGTTCTCGGTAGAAGCGGACCTGATTCCCGAATGCGATGAGGCTCGGGCTCGTGGCCGGGTCTCGTTGGGGTTTGCGGGCCATGGCTCGTCCTCTCGCAACCGATGTCGGCGCCGTGGCAAGTGGTCGCAAGTCAGTCCTAACCTGCCCTGGCGTGATTACGCAGCTGAACCCTCCTTGTCACAGAGAGTGTCGCTCATGGTCTTCGCTGATGTCAGCCGATTCCAAGACCTTCCAAAGGCGGTGGTGTCTGATGCCTCCGACAGTTGTGGCGCCCGGGGCGCCGACGCTCTTCCTCGAACCGTTTGACCTGGCGCCGTCGTTGGCGCGGCGGTTCGTGGAGGTGTGGTTCCGGGAGTGGGAGATCTCCGACTTCACGGACGCTCTTGTCGTCGTGTCCGAGCTGGTCACGAACTCGCTGCTGCACGGGGACGGGACGATCGTCGTCCGGGTCGTGCGGGATGGGCGCGACGGTCGGCCCGTCATCGAGGTGCAGGACGACGGCGCGGGGCGGCCCGAGATCCAGCCGGAGAATTACGCCGCGACGGCCGGGCGCGGGCTGCTCATGGTGTCGCTGCTCGCACTCGACTGGGGAACCCGTCCCCTGCCCGACGGAGGAAAGGTCACGTGGGCGAAATGCTGAACATACGGCTGGAGCGTTCCGTCCTCGACTGGCGGACGCGGCTCGGACGGTCCACGTCCATCCGATACCTCGACGACCTCTCCGCCTCGCTCAAGCCCGAGGGCTGGCGATTCGTCAAGCTGTACTGGCCCACTCCGATACCGATCCTGCGGATCTACGCGCGAGGACCCGCGGAAATCGCCCTGATGGTGAGCGCCCTCGCCGTCCCCCACGGATTGTGGGGATACCACGAAGCGCCACTCGGACGAAGCGGCTACTTGCACCCGTGCGGGGACGCCGACGCGGCGGCCCACGCGATCGGACGGCTACTCAAAAGCAGCATGTACCCGTCCACGGCCTGGTAGCTCAGCAGCTCTTCCACGCGAGGCGGACGGTGTTCAAGGCCGCCGGGTCTGCGGTGGTGCCCATCGCCATGAAGGTGGGTTGACCCGCGTCGACCCTCAGCTCGCTGTCGAGGTAAAGCAGGCGATCCTCACCGCACGGCTTGAAGACCAGGTCAGCCGCTGCAACCTCGGTGTTCACGCTCCAGTGCTTGACGTTGGGGCCGGTCTCCAGGTGGTTCAACGGCTCACTCGGCGTCATGCCCTCGATGGAATGCCACGCTCTGAGCAAGCCTCTGGCTCCGGTCGCCTGTTCCGCGTAGCCGCGATAGGTGACCCCGGCGACCGCATACGTGAAACCCTGCGGAATGTGCGCTTGCAGGACGACCTGGCATTTCTTCACCCAGTCGGCCGAGGTGGAGCCCCCGCCGCCCCACGCCTGGTAGGTCCCGTACCTGACGGTGAACTCGGACGCGGACTCCGGCACCGTCAACGACTGCAGATCACAGCCCTGCCCGTTCACGCCCGCCACGGTGAACGTCACGCCAGGCGGCGGCGGATCCGCCGAAACGGGTGGCGCCATTAAGGCTGACGACGCCACAACGACACCGAAGACCGCAATGGCCTTGCGTCTGATATGCAACATGGAGAATTACCGTCCGCACTTTTTCCAGGTGAAGTAGTAGGTCGTCGAAGTTGGGGGAGCCTCTGGGTCCATGCCCATGACGCTGGTCTTGGACGGGTTCGAAGTGCCCGCGTCCGCGCTTAGTTCGCTGCGGAGGCCGAGGAAGCGTTCCTCCCCGCAGGGGCTGTAGACCAGTTGGTCGGTCGGGACCGGGTCGTCCACCGTCCAGGCGCCGGAGTAGGGACCAGTGAAAGCACGGGTCACCGACCGTGGCGACGCGCCCTGGAGTTGGTGCAGTCCTGTGACCGTGCCAGTCGCTCCGGGCTCCAACTCGGCGTAGCCGCGGTAGGTGACCCGGCTGATCGCGTAACTGAAACCCCGCGCGTGTATCCGCAAGCCGAGTTGACACTTCTTCCGCCGGTCGGCCGGAGTGGAATCACCGCCGACGCGGGCCCGGTAATTTCCGTACTCGACGGCTATCTGCGAAAGGACCTCCGGGATCGCCGCCGAACTGGCGCCGCACCCCTGTCCGGGATAGGTCGCCACCTCGACGGTCACGCCGGACGGTGGCGGATCGGCGGAAGCCGGTCGTCCCGAAAGGGCGCAGGAGGCGAGAACGATGCCGGACAACGCGATCGTCCTACGTTTGGCGGGTGTCACTGCATGCTCACTTCGGGCAGGTCTTCCACGCGATGTGATAGGTCGACTTGATCGAGCCGTCGGTGCTGTCCAGGGCCACGACGTTGACCTTGGAGCTGCCCGAGCCGCCCTTCTCCACCCTGAGTTCGGTGTCGAGGTAAAGACCGCGGCTGTCGCCGCAGGGCCGGTAGACCACCCAGTCGGGCGGAATCTCATCGGCCACCGTCCAGTTGTTGGAATAGGGGCCTATCAAGTCGAGAATCTTCGGTTCCGGGGTGTCGATCACGCCCTTGAAGTAGGTGCGTGCTCTAAACAAGCCTCTGGCTCCGGCCGCCAGCTCGGCGAAGCCGCGGTAGTCGACCCTGTTGATTCCGAAGGTGTAGTCGCTCGGAACGTGTATCCGCAGCAGGATCATGCATCTTTTCCGGTCGGTCGAGGGCAAATCGCCACCGGCAGCGACATAATAGTCCCTATAGGTGATGGTGAAGGCATTGAGATCGTCACTCAAAGCCAGCTCATGCTTTTCGCAGGATTCCGGGCCGGATACCTCCGCCGTCTCGATGGTCACTCCACGCGGCGGTGGCGGGGCCGCGTAAGCCACCGGAGCCGCGAGGGCGGACAAGACGGCAGCGGCGCCGAACAACGCGATCGCCTTACGTTTCATGGCGTGCTCATTTCGGGCAGGTCTTCCATGCGAAGTGGTAGGTCGCTTTGAGTGAGCCGTCGGTGGTGGACATGCTCATCACGCTGGTCTTGGACGGGTCCGAACTGCCCAAGTCCACCGCGAGTTCGCTGTGCAGGAAGAGACTGAGGCTCTGGCCACAGGGCTTGTAGACCACCTGTCCGGGCAGGGTCTCGTCGGCCGCCGTCCAGTTGTCGGAGTAGGGGCCGCTGAGCGAGAGGATCTGCCTCACCGGCGTGTCGGCCCTGTCCGGGAAGAAGCTCCGCGCTTTCAACGTGCCGGTGGCTCCGTCGGCCAGATCGGCGAAACCGCGGTAGTCGGTCCTCTCCAGCCCGTAGGTGTAGCCGCTCGGAGCGTTTATCCGCAGCGCGAGCACGCATCTCATCCAGCGTTCGGCGGGAGTTGAATTGCCACCGGCGCGGCCCTGGTAGCGCGAGTAGCTGACAGTGAAAGCGGTAACGTCGGCGCTCAACGCGTACCCGGAAAGCTGGCAGCCCATCGGGCCGATCAAGCTCGCCAGCTCGAAGGTCACCCCGCCTGGCGGCGGCGGGCCCGCCGGGGCCGCGAAAGCCGCCGGAGCCGTGAGTGCGGACGCGGCGACAACGGCGCCGAACAACGAAATCACCCTGCGTTTGGCATGGGCCATGGAGGTCTCCGCTAAAGAGGTGGCAAGGAAAGTCGCACCGACATCCCTCGCACACCCAGCGGCCATTTCAGCCAGAGCGGGCCGACAGTTACGGTCAGGACGTTGGCCATGATCTTGTTCGGTTCACCGCGAGAGTAAAGCCGTCCTGAAAAGGTGTCAACGGCCACTTTTCCATTCGGCCCCACCCGGACATGCGAAGGGCCGCCGCCCCGCGGATGCGGGGCGGCGGCCCTTTTGCGTGTCGTGCGTTACCGGTTGTACTGGCCGAAGTCGTACTCCTCCAGCGGGACGGCCTCGCCGGAGCCCTGCCCGAAGGCGTACTCGGCGCCGTCGTCGTAGGAGCCGACGGAGTACACCGCCGCCTTCGCCTCCTCGGTCGGCTCGACCCGGACGTTGCGGTACTGCGGCATGCCGGTACCGGCCGGGATGAGCTTGCCGATGATGACGTTCTCCTTGAGGCCGAGCAGCGGGTCGCTCTTGGCGTGCATCGCGGCCTCGGTGAGAACCCGGGTCGTCTCCTGGAAGGACGCCGCCGACAGCCACGACTCCGTCGCGAGCGACGCCTTAGTGATGCCCATCAGGACCGGGCGGCCCGCGGCGGGCACCCCGCCCTCGGCGACGACGTTCCGGTTCGTCTCCTCGAAGATCGGACGCTCGACCAGGTCGCCCGGCAGCAGCTCGGTGTCACCCGACTCGAGGATGTTCACCCGCTTGAGCATCTGGCGGACGATGATCTCGATGTGCTTGTCGTGGATCGACACACCCTGCGACCGGTACACCTCCTGGACCTCCTGGACGAGGTGCAGCTGCACCGCGCGGGGGCCGAGGATGCGCAGCACCTCGTGCGGGTTGATCGCACCCGCGATGAGCTGCTGGCCGACGCCCACGGACTCGCCCTCCTTGACCAGGAGGCGGGACCGCATCGGAATCGGGTAGGCGATCTCGTCGGAGCCGTCGTCCGGGACGATGACGACCTTGCGGGCCTTCTCCGTCTCGTCGATCTTGACGCGGCCGGCGACCTCGCTGATCGGGGCCACACCCTTCGGGATGCGGGCCTCGAACAGCTCCTGGACACGCGGCAGACCGTGCGTGATGTCGCCGCCCGCCACACCGCCGGTGTGGAAGGTGCGCATCGTGAGCTGCGTGCCCGGCTCGCCGATGGACTGCGCGGCGATGATGCCGACGGCCTCGCCGACGTCCACCCGCTTGCCGGTGGCCAGCGAACGGCCGTAGCAGGCGGCGCAGACGCCGATCTTGGCCTCGCAGACCAGGGCGCTGCGGGTGCGGACCTTCTCCACGCCCGCCTCGACCAGGCGGGTCACGACCGAGTCGGACAGGTCGGTGTCGGCCGGGAAGATGACCGTCCCGTCGACGACGACCTCCTCGGCGATCGTGCGGCCGATCAGGCTCGTCTCCGAGGTGGCCAGCTTGACCAGGGTGCCGTCGGCCAGGTGCTCGCCGACCTCGAACGGAATCGTGCGGTCGGTGCCGCAGTCCTCCTCGCGGACGATGACGTCCTGCGCGACGTCCACCAGGCGCCGGGTCAGGTAACCCGAGTCGGCGGTGCGCAGCGCGGTGTCGGCGAGGCCCTTGCGGGCGCCGTGCGTCGAGATGAAGTACTCGACGACCGACAGCCCCTCGCGGAACGACGACTTGATCGGACGCGGGATCGTCTCGCCCTTCGGGTTGGAGACGAGGCCGCGCATGCCGGCGATCTGGCGGAGCTGGAGCGGGTTGCCGCGGGCGCCCGACTGGATCATCATCCAGATCGGGTTGGCCTTCGGGAACGCCTTCTCCATGTCGACCGCGACGTCCGCGGTCGCCTGG
Organism: Actinomadura syzygii; assembly: GCF_008085905.1. GTDB lineage: Bacteria > Actinomycetota > Actinomycetes > Streptosporangiales > Streptosporangiaceae > Spirillospora > Spirillospora syzygii. Next base: position 47,183 of record NZ_VSFF01000001.1, read on the forward strand.
TTCCAGATCTCGATGAGCTCCTGCTTGCGCTCGTCGTCGGTGATCAGGCCGCGGTTGAACTCCCGCTGCACCTTCTCCGCGCGCTGCTCGTAACCGCCCAGGATGGTCTGCTTGTTGGGCGGCGTGATAACGTCGGCGATCGCGATCGTCACACCGGACCTGGTCGCCCAGTGGAAGCCGGTGCTCTTCAGCGCGTCGAGCGCGTTGGCGACGGCGACCTTCGGGTACGTCTCCGCCAGCTCGTTGACGATCGCCGAGAGGCGCTTCTTGCCGATCTCGTCGTCCACGAACGGGAAGTCGTCCGGCAGCGTCTCGTTGAAGATGGCGCGGCCGAGCGTCGTCTCCAGCCGGTACGCCTGACCGGGCTCGTAGCCCTCCGGCGCGATCCACTCGCGCGGCGGCGGGACGTCCTTGAGCCGGATCTGGATCTTCGCCTGGAGGTCCAGCTCGTTCCGGTCGTAGGCCATGATGGCCTCGCCGATCGAGCCGAACGCGCGGCCCTCGCCCTCGGCGCCGTCCTTCTGCGTGGTCAGCCAGTAGAGGCCGATCACCATGTCCTGGGTGGGCATGGTGACGGGCTTGCCGTCCGACGGCTTCAGGATGTTGTTCGTCGACAGCATCAGGATGCGCGCCTCGGCCTGCGCCTCGGCGGACAGCGGCAGGTGCACGGCCATCTGGTCGCCGTCGAAGTCGGCGTTGAACGCCGTGCAGACGAGCGGGTGGATCTGGATGGCCTTGCCCTCGACCAGCTGCGGCTCGAACGCCTGGATGCCGAGCCGGTGCAGGGTCGGCGCCCGGTTCAGCAGGACGGGGTGCTCGGTGATGACCTCTTCCAGCACGTCCCAGACGACCGGGCGGGCCCGCTCGACCATCCGCTTCGCGGACTTGATGTTCTGCGCGTGGTTGAGGTCGACCAGCCGCTTCATCACGAACGGCTTGAACAGCTCCAGCGCCATCTGCTTCGGCAGGCCGCACTGGTGCAGCTTGAGCTGCGGGCCGACGACGATGACCGAACGGCCCGAGTAGTCGACGCGCTTGCCGAGCAGGTTCTGCCGGAACCGGCCCTGCTTGCCCTTGAGCATGTCGGACAGCGACTTCAGCGGACGGTTGCCCGGCCCGGTGACCGGGCGGCCGCGGCGGCCGTTGTCGAACAGCGCGTCGACGGCCTCCTGCAGCATCCGCTTCTCGTTGTTGACGATGATCTCGGGCGCGCCGAGGTCGAGCAGCCGCTTGAGGCGGTTGTTCCGGTTGATGACGCGCCGGTACAGGTCGTTCAGGTCGGACGTGGCGAACCGGCCGCCGTCGAGCTGCACCATGGGGCGCAGGTCCGGCGGGATGACCGGGATGCAGTCCAGCACCATGCCGAGCGGGCTGTTGCGGGTGTTGAGGAACGCGGACACGACCTTCAGCCGCTTGAGCGCGCGGGCCTTCTTCTGGCCCTTGCCCGTGCGGATGATGTCGCGCAGCTTCTCGGCCTCGGCTTCGAGGTCGAAGTTCTGGAGCCGGGCCTGGATGGCCGCGGCGCCCATGCCGCCCTCGAAGTACTTGCCGAAGCGGTCGCGCATCTCGCGGTAGAGCAGCTCGTCGCCCTCAAGGTCCTGGACCTTGAGGTTCTTGAAGCGGCTCCACACCTCGTCCAGCCGGTCGAGCTCGCGCTGCGCGCGGTCGCGGAGCTGCTTCATCTCGCGCTCCGCGCCGTCGCGCACCTTGCGCTTCTGGTCGGCCTTCGCGCCGGCCTCCTCCAGCTCGCCGAGGTCGCCCTCGAGCTTCTGCTGGCGGGCCTCGACCTGCGCGTCGCGGGCCTGCTCGATCTGCTGGCGCTCCACGGAGATGTGGGCCTCCAGCGTCGGCAGGTCGCGGTCGCGCCGCTCGGCGTCCACGCTGGTGATCATGTAGGCCGCGAAGTAGATGATCTTTTCGAGATCCTTCGGGGCCAGGTCCAGCAGGTAGCCGAGCCGGGACGGGACGCCCTTGAAGTACCAGATGTGCGTGACCGGCGCGGCCAGCTCGATGTGGCCCATCCGCTCACGGCGCACCTTGGCGCGGGTCACCTCGACGCCGCAGCGCTCACAGATGATGCCCTTGAACCGGACGCGCTTGTACTTGCCGCAGTAGCACTCCCAGTCGCGGGTCGGACCGAAGATCTTCTCGCAGAAGAGCCCGTCCTTCTCCGGCTTCAGGGTGCGGTAGTTGATCGTCTCCGGCTTCTTGACCTCGCCATGGGACCACTGGCGGATGTCGTCAGCGGTCGCCAGGCCGATGCGTAGCTCGTCGAAGAAGTTGACGTCAAGCAACAGATTTCCCCTTGAGTTGATCAGACCTCTTCGACACTGCTCGGCTCGCGCCGGGACAGGTCGATGCCGAGCTCCTCCGCCGCGCGGAAGACGTCCTCGTCGGTGTCGCGCATCTCGATGGACATGCCGTCGCTCGACAGGACCTCGACGTTGAGGCAGAGCGACTGCATCTCCTTGATGAGCACCTTGAAGGACTCGGGAATGCCGGGCTCGGGGATGTTCTCGCCCTTGACGATGGCCTCGTACACCTTCACGCGGCCGAGGACGTCGTCGGACTTGATGGTCAGGAGCTCCTGCAGGGCATAGGCGGCGCCGTACGCCTCCAGCGCCCACACCTCCATCTCACCGAACCGCTGGCCGCCGAACTGCGCCTTACCGCCGAGCGGCTGCTGGGTGATCATGGAGTACGGACCGGTCGAACGGGCGTGGATCTTGTCGTCGACCAGGTGCAGCAGCTTGAGGATGTAGATGTAGCCGACCGAGATCGGGTCGCGGTAGGGCTCGCCGGTGCGGCCGTCGAACATGCGCGCCTTGCCGCCCGGACCGACCATGCGGTTGCCGTCGCGGTTCGGGAGCGTGCTCTCGATCAGGCCGGTGACGTCGTCCTCGCGGGCGCCGTCGAACACCGGCGTGGCGGTGTTGGTCCACGGCGGGGCCTCGGACGCGCCGATCTCGTGCAGGGCGCGCTTCCACTCCGCGTCGTCGCCCTCGACCTTCCAGCCGCGGGACGCGACCCAGCCGAGGTGCGTCTCCAGGACCTGGCCGACGTTCATCCGGCCCGGCACGCCGAGCGGGTTGAGGACGATGTCGACCGGGGTGCCGTCCTCAAGGAACGGCATGTCCTCGACGGGGAGGACCTTGGAGATGACGCCCTTGTTGCCGTGCCGGCCGGCCAGCTTGTCGCCGTCGGTGATCTTGCGCTTCTGGGCGACGTACACCCGGACCAGCTCGTTCACGCCGGGCGGGAGCTCGTCGCCCTCGTCGCGGGAGAACACCCGGACGCCGATGACCTTGCCCTGCTCGCCGTGCGGCACCTTCAGCGACGTGTCGCGGACCTCGCGCGCCTTCTCACCGAAGATCGCGCGGAGCAGCCGCTCCTCCGGGGTGAGCTCGGTCTCGCCCTTGGGCGTGACCTTGCCGACGAGGATGTCGCCGGGGACGACGTCCGCGCCGATCCGGATGATCCCGCGCTCGTCGAGGTCGGCGAGGACCTCCTCGGAGACGTTCGGGATGTCGCGGGTGATCTCCTCGGGGCCGAGCTTGGTGTCGCGGGCGTCGACCTCGTGCTCCTCGATGTGGATCGAGGAGAGGACGTCGTCCTGCACCAGGCGCTGGCTGAGGATGATGGCGTCCTCGTAGTTGTGGCCCTCCCACGGCATGAACGCCACGAGGAGGTTCTTGCCGAGCGCCATCTCGCCGTCGTCGGTGCACGGGCCGTCGGCGATGACCTGACCGAGCTCGACCCGCTGGCCCTCGTCGACGATCGGCTTCTGGTTGAAGCAGGTGCCCTGGTTCGACCGCTTGAACTTGGAGACGCGGTAGGTCGTCCTCGTGCCGTCGTCGTTCATGACGGTCACGTAGTCGGCGGACACCTCCTCGACGACGCCGGCCTTCTCGGCCGTGATGACGTCGCCCGCGTCGGTCGCGGCGCGGTACTCCATGCCGGTGCCGACCAGCGGCGCCTCGCTGCGCAGCAGCGGGACGGACTGGCGCTGCATGTTGGAGCCCATCAGCGCGCGGTTCGCGTCGTCGTGCTCCAGGAACGGGATCATCGCGGTGGCGACCGAGGTCATCTGCCGGGCCGAGACGTCCATGTACTGGACCTCGCGGGCCGGGACGAGCTCGACCTCGCCGCCCTTACGGCGGACGAGGATCCGGTCGTCGACGAAGGTGCCGTCGTCGTTCAGCAGGGAGTTGGCCTGCGCGATGACGTAGCGGTCCTCCTCGTCGGCGGTGAGGTAGTCGATGTCCTCCTGGACGACGCCCTCGGTGACCCTGCGGTACGGGGTCTCGACGAACCCGAACGGGTTGACCCGGCCGAACGCGGCGAGCGAGCCGATCAGGCCGATGTTCGGGCCTTCCGGCGTCTCGATCGGGCACATGCGGCCGTAGTGCGACGGGTGGACGTCGCGGACCTCCATGCCCGCCCGCTCACGGGACAGACCACCGGGGCCGAGCGCGTTCAGGCGGCGCTTGTGCGTCAGCCCGGCCAGCGGGTTGGTCTGGTCCATGAACTGGGAGAGCTGGCTGGTGCCGAAGAACTCCTTGATGGAGGCGACGACCGGCCGGATGTTGATCAGGGTCTGCGGCGTGATGGCCTCGACGTCCTGGGTGGTCATCCGCTCGCGGACGACGCGCTCCATCCGGGCGAGGCCGAGCCTGACCTGGTTCTGGATCAGCTCGCCGACCGTGCGCAGCCGCCGGTTGCCGAAGTGGTCGATGTCGTCGACCTCGATCGGCACGGCGACGTCGCCGATCGTGGCCTCCTCCTCACCGGCGTGCAGCCGGACGAGGTACTCGATCGTCGCGACGACGTCGTCCTCGGTGAGGGTGCCCTGGCGCATGTCCAGGTCGAGGCCGAGCTTCTTGTTGATCTTGTAGCGACCGACCTTGGCGACGTCGTAGCGCTTCGGGTTGAAGTACAGGTTCTCCAACAGCGTCTGCGCGGACTCGCGCGTCGGCGGCTCGCCCGGGCGCAGCTTGCGGTAGATGTCGAGCAGCGCGTCGTCCTGGCCGGAGGTGTGGTCCTTCTCCAGGGTCACGTTGATCGACTCGTAGGAGCCGAAGCGCTCACGGATGCGCGCCTCGTCCCAGCCGAGCGCCTTGAGCAGCACCGTGACGGGCTGCTTGCGCTTGCGGTCGATGCGCACGCCGACGTTGTCGCGCTTGTCGATCTCGAATTCGAGCCAGGCGCCGCGGCTCGGGATGACCCGGCAGCCGTAGATGTCCTTGTCGGACGCCTTGTCGAGGGCGCGGTCGAAGTACACGCCGGGCGACCGGGTGAGCTGCGAGACGACCACGCGCTCGGTGCCGTTGATGATGAAGGTGCCCTTCGGGGTCATGAGCGGGAAGTCGCCCATGAACACCGTCTGGCTCTTGATCTCGCCGGTGGTGTTGTTGATGAACTCCGCCGTGACGAACAGCGGGGCGGAGTACGTCATGTCCTTGTCCTTGCACTCCTCGACGGAGTACTTGGGCGGCTCGAACCGGTGGTCGCGGAACGAGAGGGACATGGTTCCGGAGAAGTCCTCGATGGGACTGATCTCCTCGAAGATCTCTTCAAGCCCCGACTGGGTCGGGACGCTCTTACTTCCGGCCTTCTGGGCCGCCTCGACCCGGGCCTTCCACCTCTCGTTGCCCAGCAGCCAGTCGACGGAGTTGGTCTGCAGTGCAAGGAGGTCCGGGACTTCGAGCGGCTCCTTGATGCGCGCGAAGGAGACGCGGTTCGGACCGGTTGCGGTATTCGAGGCGTTGCGCGAGGCTGCCAAGAGTGGTCCTTCCGAGGGCTCGCGGCGTAACTGGTGACACGCACGCCAGACGATCCACGTCCGAGACCTGCACAGAGAGGTCCAAAACGGACCGAAGCAGGGGTGCTCTCACACGTGGATAGTCAGAGGGCAGCGCAAAGGGGCAGTGTAGCCGACCGGTACACCGCTCGCAACTCTAGCGCCGCAGTATGCATCACGTTGCCATGGAGCATCGCCCCTGAACGCCTCCCAGTCAAGAGCGGACTTGGACTTTTCGGGCTCTGACCTGCAGTGAGGAACGCCATAGTTTAGGGGTCGCCGGCGGCCGGACGTGGCCGAACGTCGCGAGACCCCTGACGGGCCCGGTCAGGAGATGACGACGAGCTCTGACGCGAGCCACTTCCCGTCCTTCTCGACCATCGTCAACCGGATGCGGAGCGACTCGGGAAGGCTCTGCTGCTTGTCGTCCTTCGTCGCGGACGAGCGGTTCGCGTAGACGAGGGCGACGACCTTCTCCGGGGTGGCGCTCTCCACTCCGACCTTCAGGACGGTCGTGTTGGAGACGGCCTGCCGCTGGATGGCGGTCGCCCTGAGTTCGGCGGCGAGCTTGTCGTACTGCGTGTGCAGCTTGCCCGTCGTCGTGGCGGACGCCTCCTTCAGGTCGGCGTCGAGCGTCTGGTAGTCGTACGACGAGAGCTTCTGCGCGGCGCGGGACGCCGCGAACGAAGCCTCCTTGGCCGCCGTCTCCGTCGCGTGCTGCTCGCGGACCTTCAGGGCGAGCGCCGTCGTCCCCGCGCCCAGCGCGACCGTCAGGACGGCCAGGACGGCGATGACGAGCGTCAGGCTTCCGGCCGAACGGGAGGAACGGGACGCGCCCCTGGTCTTGGCGAGCTTGACCTTGGACGACCGCTTGCGGGGCTTCTCCGGCTCGTCTTCCTCGTCGTCATCGTCGTCCGCTTGTTCCGTGGTGGCGGAGGCGGGCTCCGGAGCGTCTGAGTCGCCCTCTGGCGAGCTGTCGCCGTCGGACGTGACTTCGGGGCCATCCTGGGGCTCGTCGGGCTTCTGGAGGGATTTGGCGGCGTCCTCGCCGTCGGTCTCCTCTGCGGCCTCCCCCTCGGCCTCGGCCTCCTCGGCGGCGAGTCGGGCGAGCCGTGCGGCCTCGCGGGCCTTCGCGGCTGCCTCCTCGGCGAGCCGGGCGGCCTCCGCCGCCTCCTCGGCCCGCGCAGCCATGTCCGACTTCACGGGACGACCTCCAGTCCGGAAATGAGCCAGCGGTCATCGACCCGCGTGAGGTCCATCTGGTACCGGTAGCCCTTGGGTGTGCCGTTCTTGACCTTGTCGTTGGTCACGGTCCCGTTCAGGGAGACCATCACTTCGGCGGAGTCTCCGTCGATGGAGACCAGGGCCGCGTCGACGTCGCTGACCGTCGACTTGGCCTTGTACTTGCTGACCTGCTGCATGAACGCGTTCGACTGGGACGCCAGCTTGTTCTTCAGCTCGCCCGTGGTGCCCGCGACGATGCGGTCCATGTCGCGCTGGGCGGTGGACGCGTCGAGCGTCATCAGGTTCACGCCCATCTGCCGCGCCGACTGGATCGCCTTGGCCTTCTGGTCGGCCTCGTCCTTGTTGTGGAGCGTGACCACGCCGAGCCAGCCGGACGCGACTGCGAGCGCGAGCACGACCGCGCCGAGCGCGAACACGGTCACCAGGGACGCGCGCCGGCTCATCGGACCCGTCCCGGCCTCATCGGCTCACCCGGCTTCATCGACTCACCCGGCCTCATTGGCTCAGGGGTCCGAGCAGGAGCCACTTCCACGAGGAATCCTCTCCGAGCTGGCGGGAACCGGCGCTGCGCGGCATGGCGTATCGCTTGCCGTCGGGCCCGTAGACGGCGCCGGTCGTTGGATCGTATCCAGCGAATTCGACTGTGTCGGCCGGATACGAGAGGTATAGCCGGTCATCTGACAACTGACCGGTCGGGGCCGCCGCGGCGGGCGTGCCGCCGGAGCCGTCCGAGTTCTTCGGAGTGCCCTTGGCCTGCGACTTCGCGCCGCCCTGCGGCCCGGCGCCACCCTCCGGGAACCCGGCGCCCGCAGTCGCGCCGGGCGGCACCTGCGGGACGGGGGCGAGGTCCTCCCGGGGGAAGTTGCGCCCGCCCCGGACGGCCGTCTGCGCGTCGTGCGGGGCCTTGCAGCCCGCGTCCAGGCGCGGCTTCTTCTTCGACGTGTCCTGCGGCCAGCGGTGCTTCACCTTCTCGTAGCCCTTGGTGCAGGCGGGCGGCGCGTCGATGTTCAGCGCGAGGCCGAGGTGCTGGGTGCCGTCGCCGGGCGTGACGGTGAACGCGCCCGCCATGGTCACCGGGTAGAGGATGAACAGGGACCGGAGGCCCGCCTTGCGCGTCGCGATGATCTGGCCCGTGGTGGTGAGGTTGGCCAGGAAGACGGGCAGTGTCGGGGCGAGTTGGTTGATGGCCTTGTGGGATTCGTCCACCGCGCCGGGGACCGCGTCGATCGTCTTGCGCAAGGCGGGGTCGTCGTTGCGCAGGGACGTGGTGAGCTCGTTCAGGTTGGCGGCGAAACCGCGGATGTTGGCGGCCTGCCCGCGCTGCGTGTCCAGGACGGTCACGCTGTTGTCCAGGAGCCGCTTGGTGTCGGGGTAAGCCTGCTCGGCGGTCTTCAGGAGGCGGTCGGTGTCGTCCAGGAGCGACTGGAGGTCGTCGGCCGATCCGGAGAACGCCTTGTTGAGTTCGTCCACGATGATGCCGAGGTCACGGGTGTCGACCGAGCCGACCAGCGAGTCGACGTTGCGCAGTAGCTCGGCGGTCGAGATGGGGAGCGCCGTGCGCTGGCGCGGGATCGTGTAGGCGTCGCCCTCGTCCAGGTACGGGCCGGTCTTCTTCGCGGGCTCCAGGTCGATGTACTGCTCGCCGACCGCCGACCGGTTGGCGATGATCGCCCTGGTGCCGTCCCTCGGGATGCGCTTGCCGCGTTCGAGGAGCAGCTTGACCCGGATGCCGTCCTTGGTCAGCTCGATGGGGCCGACCCGTCCGACCGGGACGCCCCGGTAGGTGACCTCCGCGTTGGTGAACACGCCGCCGGAGTCGGTGAGGTCGACGTAGGCGACGTACTGCTTGCCGAGCAGGTCGCGTCCGATCCCGATGTAGTTCACCGACACGATCGCCACGCCGACGACGGTGATGACGGCGAACGCGATCAACTGGATGATGACGCCGCGTTTCAGGATCACGAGAGGCCCCCCGTCATCAGGGTCCGCAGACCGCCGTCGTCGGACCCGGGCGCGAGCGCGCCCGGACGCCCCGGAGTGGAGCCGCCGCTCGGGAGCCCGGGAAGTCCGGGAAGCCCGCCTGAGCCGGAGCCGGAACCGGAGCCGCCGGTGTCGCCCGGCATCTGCGGCAGGACGCCGAGCGGCGTGTCCGGCAGCGTCACGTTCGGCACCTGGAGCATGTTGCGCATCTGGCGTCCGCTGCCGAGCAGCCCCTCCAGGTCGGTGCCGCCGAGGAGGTTGCGGGCGATGGACTCAAGATCGAGGTCGAGGGTCAGCCGGACGTTGCCGTAGTCGCCCTCGATGACGTTCTCGAACGTCGCCGGGAACGGGAACGTGATCAGGCTTTCCAACGACTTCGGCAGGTCGGAGCCCGCCTTGTTGAGGTTCCGCAGGATCTTGTCGAGGTCCTGGAGGTTCGCGAGCAGGTCGGCCTTGGACTTGTCGATCACGTAGGTCGTGGTGCGGCTGAGCTTGTTCAGCGCGACGAGCATCTTGGTCAGGTCGGCGCGGTTCTGGTTGAGGACGGAGATCGCGGGGCCCGTCTTGTCGATGGTGTCCTGGATCGTCTTCCGCTCGTCCGAGAGCTTGCCGGTGAGCCGGTCGATGCTGTCCAGCGCGCGGGTGATCGCGGCGCGGTTGCGGTCGAGCGTCCCGGCGAAGGTGTTCACGCGGGACAGCACGGACCTGATCGTCGGCTCCCGGCCGCGCATCGCGGCCTGCAACTCGTGGCTGATCGTGGAGACCTGTTCGAGGCCGCCGCCGTTCAGCAGCAGCGACATCGCCGACAGGACCTCTTCGATCTCGGTGCCGTGGGACGTCCGGTTCAGCGGGATGAGGTCGCCGTTCCCGAGGTCCCCGACCGGCGTCTCCTTCTCCGGCGGTTTCAGCTCGACGAACTTCTCGCCCAGCAGGCTCGTCTGCCCGATGGTCGCGTAGGCGTTGTCGGGGAGCTTCGTGTCGCCGCGCACCTTGACCGTGACGACGGCGTGCCAGCCGTCCTGCCCCGGCCGCCCGGCCAGCTTGATCTTCTCGACCTTGCCGACCGACACGTCGTTGACCTTGACCGCCGACTGCGGGACGAGGTCCAGCACGTTCGCGAACTCGATCCGCACGGTCTTCGGGTGCGAGCCGAGGTCGGGGCCGCCCGGCAGCGGAAGCGACTGCACCCCGTCGAACGAGCAGCCCGACAGCGCCACCGCGCCCACGATGGCGGTGGCCGCGAGACGCCTCAGCCGTGCCGCGCCGCTCATCGGGTGGCTCCCGGCAGCAGCGCGGAGAGGTCGCCCGGCTTGCTCTGCGTCTTCCCCGACTTCGGCGGGCCCTGCGGGCCGTAGGCGTCCGGCGGGATCGGCACCGGCTCGTAGTGCGTGGTCAGCGCGGTGATCCAGGACAGGTCGAGGCTGAACCCGGTCAGCGCCTTCCCGATCCCGTTGTACGGGCGGACGAAGTCGAGGCACTGCTTGGCGGGCGTCCCGGCCGAGTAGGCCAGCGAGCAGATCCAGTCGGCCAGGTCGTGGAACTGGCGGAAGTTGTCGCGGGTGTGGATCGTGCCGCTGATCGGGTCGTACGCGCGGGCCAGGTTGTTGATCGCGAGCGGGCCCGCGGTGAGGATCTCGGCCAGCGAGTCCTTCTCCTTCACCAGCACGCCGGTGATCTGCGCGAGCTGCCGGACGTTCGACGCCAGCTCCGTCCGGTTGTCCTTGACGAACCGCTGCACGTTCCGCAGCGTCGGGGCGAGCGTGTTGAGGGCCGCGCTCAGCTCCTCCTTCTCCCCCGCGAGCTGCCCGGACACGCCGTTCAGGTGCCCGGTGAACGACTTGATCTGCTGGTCGTTCGCCTTCATCGCGTCGGTGATGATCCGCAGGTTCCGGATCGTCTGGGCGATGTCGCCGCGGTCGGCGCTGAGGGTGCCGAGGGCCCTGGAGGTGTCCGCGATCGTCTGCCGGATGTCCTCGCCCTGCCCCTCCAGGTTCGCGGCGCCGACCTTGAGCAGCCGCGACAGGGGGCCGGTGCCGTCCGGCGCGTCCGGCGCGTTCGCGCCCTGCGGGCCGAGCGCCTTGGAGAGCTTGTTCAGGCTGGAGCCGACCTCGTCCACCTCGACCGGGACGGCCGTCCTGCTCGTGGTGAGCGTCGCGCCGTCCGCCAGCACCGGCCCGCCCTTGTAGACGGGGGCGAGCTGGATGTAGCGGTCGGCGACGAGCGTCTGGTTGACGACGACGGCCTTCGCGTTCGCGGGCACCTTGTACTTGGCGTCGTACCTCAACTCGACCTTGACCGCGTCGCCGACCGGCTCGACGCTCGTGACCTCGCCGACCGGGATGCCGAGGATGCGGACGTCCGCGCCCTTGTAGAGGCCGACCGTCTTCGTGAAGTACGCGGTCATGTGCCGCTGCTCCGTCCCCTGGAACACCAGCAGGAGCGCGGCAGCCAGCACTGCGACGGCGAGGATCGCGCCGCCGAGGCGAAGGATGGTCGCGGAGTTGCGCATGGAACCTGCCTGCTAGCTCACGGGAGGAAGGGCAGCGGGTTGTCCGGCCGGTTGCCGGTCTGCCCCTGCTTCTGAGTCGGCTTCTGATTCGGCTTCTGGGTCTGGGTCGTCCCGCCGCCCTGCTGCTTGGGGTCCTGGATCGAGGCGGGGATCGGGATGAGGTTCTGGATCCAGGAGTCGAACCAGCGCCCGGTGCCGGTCACGTCCGAGAACTGGCGGGCGAACGGCGCGAACAACTTGATGACCCGGTCGAGGTTGTCCTGGTTCTTGAGCAGGACCCGGTTGACCTCCGAGAGGTTGTCGAGCATCGGGCCGAGCTGCTTCTCGTTCTCGTTGATCAGCGCGTTGACCTGCTGCGACAGCGTCACCGTGTTGATCAGGAGCTGGTGGATGACGGCCCGCCGCGCCTGCACGGCCTGGAGCACCTTGTCGCCGTCCTGGACGAGTTTCGCGAAGTCCTGGTTGCGGTCGGCCAGGAGCTTGGAGACGTCCTTGGCCTTGCCCGCGAGTTCGTGCAACTGGTCGTCGCGGGACGCGACCGTGTTCGACAGCCGCCGCAACCCCTGCAACGACGCCCGGACCTCCTCCGGCGAGTTCTTGAAGGTGTCCGACAGCACGTCGAACGACTTCGCGACCTGCTGAACGTCGATGTCGCCGATGGTCTTGCTCAGCTCGCTGATCGCCGGGACGATCTCGAACGGGACGCTCGTCCGCGCGACCGGGATGTTGCGGCCGAGCCGCCCCTTCCCGCGCGGGGTGAGCTCCACGTAGTGGGCGCCGAGCACCGTCTTGATCTTGATGGACGCCTTGGTCCCCGCGCCGAGCCGCACACCGTCGTCCACGCGGAAGGTGACCCTGACGTGGTCGCCGTCCAGCTCCAGCTTCTTGACCTCGCCGACCTTGACGCCCGCGATGCGGACCTCCTCGCCCGCCTTCAGCCCGGCCGCCTCCCGGAACGACGCCGTGTGCGTCTTCCCGCCCGACACGAACGGGATGTTGTCGAGGTTCAGCGCCAGCGCCAGCAGGACGGCGATGACCGCGAAGCCCGCGAGGCCGATGGGGAGCGGGTTGCGCTCCCGGAACGTCACCCTCATCTACTTGCACCTCGCGCTCTCGTTCACGATCGCCGGCGTCTGGTAGACGGGACCGCCCGGCAGCCGCACCCGCGCGTCGAGACCGCAGATGTACATGTTGAACCAGGAGCCGTAGGACGAGATGTTGACGAGCCCCTCCAGCCGCTTCGGGGTGCGTTGGAGGCCCTGGTCGAGGTCGCGCTTGTTGGCGTCCAGCGTCGCCGTGAGCTTGCGGAGCCCGGCGATGTCGTCGGCGATGCCGGGACGGGCGTCCGCGAGCAGGCTCCGCGTCGTGCCCTCCAGGTCGTTGATCGCCGCGACCGAGTCGAAGATCGCCTGCCGGTCGCCGGACACCCCGCCGACGAACCCGCGCAGGTCGGTGATCAGCCGGTTGACCTCGGTGTGCCGCTCGTCGATGGTGCCGAGCACGGTGTTCAGGTTGTCGATCACCTGGCCGATGACGCGGTCGCGGTCGGCGAGCGTGTTGGTCAGCGACGCGACGTGCGCGAGCAGGCTGTTGATCGTCCCGCCCTCGCCCTGGAGCACCTGGACGATCTGCGTCGCGAGCGTGTTCACGTCCTTCGGCTCCAGCGCGCTGAACAGCGGCCGGAACCCGTTGAACAGCGTCGTCAGGTCGAGCGCGGGCTCGGTCTGCGCCACCGGGATCGTGCCGCCCTCGTGCAGGTAGCCGTTGACCTTCCCGGCGCCGTCGGTGAGCGAGAGGTACCGCTGCCCCATCAGGTTGCGGTACCGGATCTGCGCCCGCGTGGACGACGGCAGGCCCGCCTTGAACGCGTCGTCGTCCTCGACGCTGAACGTGACCTCGGCCTGCGTTCCCTTGTAGAGCTTGATGCCCTCGATCTGGCCGACCCGGACGCCCGCGACGCGGACGTCGTCGTTCTTCAGCAGCCCGGTCACGTCCGTGAAGATCGCCTTGTAGCGGACGGTGTCCCGGAACCGCGTGTTGGAGATCGTCATCGCGAGGATGCCGGTGGCCACCGACGTGACGACCACGAAGATGCCCAGTTTGATGGCGGCGCTCGTCGTCCTCAATTGATCGTCACCACCGATCCGTCGCCGAACAGCGGGCCGAACATCAGCACGGACAGGTCGGAGAGCTCGTCGGCGGGCGTCCGCGTCATCGGGCCGACGATGTTCTTGATCTTGTCCTTCTCGCTCATCGAGCCCGGGTCGACGAACACGTTCGACACGGCCCGGCCCCGGCTGCCGCCGCCGTTCGGGTCGCTGGGGTTCTTCCACCACAGGTCGTCCTGGGTGCCGTCCAGCGCCAGGTAGTCGGGGAAGGGGACCTTCGGGTTCGGCAGGTTGTAGCAGCGCGGGTTGCGCTGGTCCTTCGCCTCGGGAGCGTCCAGCGGGTACTTGTAGCCCGGCCGCGGCTTGACGATCTCGATCGTCAGGTTGAAGGTCTTCGAGCCGTTCGCGCCCGCCACCCGCTCGGCCTCGGGCTTCAGCTTCATCATCCCGGCGAGGACGCAGGGCAGCGACGGCGAGTACTTCGCGACGACGCTCAGCCCGTCCCGGTTCGCGATGTTCACCCCGATGATCTTCGGGCCGTTCTGCCGCATGAACGTGTCGCCGTCCCGCGCCAGCGCGGTGGTCGCCGGGATCAGCCGCTCGATCGCGTCCCGCTTGTCGGTGATCGTCCGGCTGGTGACGTTGAGGTTGCGAAGCGTCTGCACCAGGTCGGGGGCGGCCGCGTGGTAGATGTCGGACACGTCCGCGAGCCCGTTCAGGTCGTGCACCAGCGTGCCGAGCTGCGGGTTGATCTTGCGGAGCAGCTCGTCGGCCTGCTCCAGGTTCCGGCCGATCTGGTCGCCGCGGCCCTGCAGCGCCGTGGCGAGGGCGTTCAGCGTCGCGTTCAGCTCCGCTGGCTTCACCGCCTGGAGCAGCGGCAGCAGGTCGTTCAGCAGCTTGTCGATCTCGACGGCGGCCTGCGAGCGGTCCTCCGGGATGACGGCGCCCGCGCGCAGCCCGAGCGGGCCGGGCCGCTCCGGAATCTGCAGATCGACGTACTTCTCACCGAACAGCGTCTTCGGCAGCAGCCGCGCCTGGACGTTCTCCGGGATCATCTTCGCCTTGCCCGGATCGAGCGCCAGCCGCAATGTCGCGCCATTCTCCGTCGCGTCCGTGCCGCGCACCTCGCCGACGATCAGACCGCGCACTTTGACGTCCGAATGCGGCAGCAATTGCAGCCCGGCGCGCCGCGCGGACACCTTCACCTCGGTCACCGACGTGAACGACTTGTTGTACAGCGCGACGGTCAGCGCCAGCAGCAGCACGATCACGAGAAGCATTCCCGTGCCGAGCAGCCGGTACCGAATGCGTTGGCTCATCAGACCGTCACCCCGCCCACCCCGCTCATCCCGCGATCCGAACGCCGGTGCCGGTGCCCCAGATGGCCATGCCGAGCAGCAGGTCCGCCACGTTGATCACGACGATGCTGGTGCGGACCGCGCGGCCCACCGCGACGCCGACGCCCGCAGGGCCGCCGCTCGCGTGGTAGCCGTAATAGCAGTGGATCAGCATCACCAGGACCGAGAAGATGATCACCTTGCCGAAGGACCACAGGATGTCGTTCGGCGGTAGGAACAGATGGAAATAGTGGTCGTAGGTGCCGGTCGACTGCCCGTAGAACAGCGTCACGATCACGCGCGTCGCACCATAGGACGCGAGCAGCCCGACGATGTAGAGCGGAATGACCGCGATCATCCCGGCGAGCATCCGGGTCGTGACGAGGAAAGGCATCGACGGGACGGCCATGACCTCCAGCGCGTCGATCTCGTCCGAGATCCGCATCGCGCCGAGTTGCGCGGTGAACCCGCAGCCGACCGTCGCCGACAGCGCGAGCGCCGACACGAGCGGGGCGATCTCGCGCGTGTTGAAGTAGGACGCGACGAACCCGGTGAACGCGGCCGTGCCGATCTGGTTCAGCGACTCGTAGCCCTGGAGGCCGACCTGGCTGCCGGTGAAGAACGTCATGAAGCCGACGATCGCCACCGAGCCGCCGATCACCGCGAGCCCGCCGGTGCCGAGGCTGACCTCGGCGAGCAGCCGGAGAACCTCGGTCCGGTAGCGGCGCAACACCCGGAACGTCCACGCGAAGGCGCGGGCGTAGAACGACATCTGGTGGCCGAAGTCGTCCAGCCGGTCGAGGGGGGTGTTCAGCCACCTGGAGAACGGCGACCGCCCGCTGCCCGAGGCCGCCATCACATGCCCTTCGACGGGACGAACTGGAAGTACAGCGTGGAGATCAGGAAGTTCTCCAGGAAGAGCAGCATGAACGTGATGACGACGGTCTGGTTGACGGCGTCGCCGACGCCCTTCGGTCCGCCCTTGGCGTTCAGCCCCTTGTAGGCGGCGACGAGCCCGGCGGTGATGCCGAACACGAACGCCTTGAACTCGGCCTGCAGAAGGTCGGGGAGCTGCGCGATCGCGTTGAACGACGCCAGATAGGCGCCGGGCGTCCCGCCCTGCAGCATGACGTTGAAGAAGTAGCCGCCCATCAGGCCGACCACCGACACGAGCCCGTTCAGGAAGAGCGCGACGAACGCGCAGGCGAGCATCCGCGGCACCACCAGGCGGTGCAGCGGGTTGATGCCGAGCACCTCCATGGCGTCGATCTCCTCGCGGATCTTCCGCGAGCCGATGTCGGCGCACATCGCCGACCCGGCGGCGCCCGCCACCAGCAGCGAGGTGACGAGCGGGCTCGCCTCCCGGACGATCGCGACCACCGCCGTCGCGCCCGTGTAGGACTGCGCGCCGAGCTGCCGGATCAGCCCGCCGACCTGCAACGACAGCACGCCGCCGAACGGGATCGCGACGAGCATCGTCGGGACGACGGTGACGCTGACGATGAACCACGCCTGCTGGACGAACTCGCGCCACTGGAACGGCCACTTGAACAGCGCGCGGCCCGTGTCCAGGCAGAGGGCGAAGAACCGGCCCGGCTCCTTCACCAGGATGTTGACCGCGCCGTCCCCGACCTTGCGGAACGCCGCGGAGGAGCCGCCGCCCTCGTCGCCCCCCTGCCGGCCCGCGCCGATGCCGGTGTCAGGAGAGGACATCAGCGGCCCGCACCTCCGGCCGGCCCCGGCGGCGGACTGCCGGGGAACTGGCCGCCCGGCCCGCCCGGTCCGGCGGCGCCGACCGGCGTCATGGACGACACGTACCGCGGCCACTCGGCCACCCAGTCGCGGCCGAGGTCGTCGATGAACGAGCCGGGCGGCGGGGTGACGCCGTGCGCCGCGCACCACGCGCCGGGCGCGTGCATCCCGGAGCGGAGCAGCCCGTTGCTCGGCATCTGCTGCGGCGGGATCGGCGGCAGCTTGCCCGGGTCGTGGCCCATCTTCGCCTCGGCCTCCAGCTCGGACTCGTCCTTCTCCTCCGACATCCCGATCGGGCCGATCTTGCTGGCGTTGAGGAACTGCCGGACGACCGGCTCCTCGCTGGACAGCAGCATCTCCCGCGGCCCGAACATCGCGAGGTGCCGCTGGTAGAGCAGGCCGATGTTGTCCGGGACGGTCCGCGCCGTGTTGATGTCGTGGGTGACGATGAGGAACGTCGCGCCGATCTGCGCGTTGAGGTCGATGAACACCTGGTTCAGGAACGCCGTGCGGACGGGGTCGAGGCCGGAGTCGGGCTCGTCCACGAGCAGGATCTCCGGGTCGAGGACGAGCGCGCGGGCGAGCCCGGCGCGCTTGCGCATGCCGCCGGAGATCTCGCCGGGCAGCTTGTGCTCGGCGCCGAGCAGGCCGACCATGTCCATCTTCTCCAGGACGATCCGCTTGACCTCGGACTCGGACTTCCTGGTGTGCTCGCGCAGCGGGAAGGCGATGTTGTCGAACAGGCTCATCGAGCCGAAGAGGGCGCCGTCCTGGAACAGCACGCCGAACAGCTTCCGCGTCTCGTAGAGCTGCGCCTCGGGGAGGTGGGGCAGGTCGCGCTCGCCGATCCAGATGTGGCCGCGGTCCGGCTTGAGCAGCCCGACCAGCGATTTCAGGAAGACCGACTTGCCGGTACCGGACGGGCCCAGCAGCACGGAGATCTCCCCGGCGGGGATGGTCAGCGACACGTCCTGCCAGATCACCTGGCGGCCGAAGGACTTGGTCAGGCCCTCGACTCTGATCTCGACGCCCACTCGTCACCTTTCGTCCAGGCCGGGGGGAATCCCGAACCAATGAGCGAGTAGCTCTCCGGCTCTGTCTCTGCGGCGGTCTGTCTGCGGCTGTCCGCTCCGGGGGTCGGTTGCTGTCACGCCGTGTGCCTGCCCTCTTACTACCGTTCGGTAGCGGCGCGGGGTTCAACTACCGTAGCGGCCTCCCGTCCAAATGGAAGGGGTTCCGGCCCAGATCAACGGCTAAATGCGACGTCGTAAGACAATCGTTACTTATGGCGGCAATGAGGCTAATGGTGTGAGAACCGGCGCAACACCCCGGGGACGCCGCGGCCGGGTCGCGGGACCGGACGGCCTGGTGCGGCCGCAGCGCCAGACGGGACGCTACGCCGCGTCCCCGGACCGGCACAACCCGCCGCGGCACACGGTTTTCCACGCCGGTTTGTCACTCGCGGACGGAATCCCGGCGCTCCCGACTCGGCGCTCCCGACTCGGAGGTCCCGCGAACGCGAACGAGGCGGCCGCCCCACCTTCCGGTGGGACGACCGCCTCGTGAGAAGCGTCGTTCGAAGGACGACGGTCCTGGACGGTCCTACTTGACCGTGACGGAGGCGCCCGCCTTCTCCAGGGCCTCCTTCGCCTTCTCGGCGGTCTCCTTGTTGACCTTCTCCAGGAGCGGCTTCGGCGCGCCGTCGACCAGGTCCTTGGCCTCCTTGAGGCCGAGGCTCGTCAGCGCGCGGACCTCCTTGATGACCTGGATCTTCTTGTCGCCCGCGCCCTCCAGGATGACGTCGAACTCGTCCTGGACCGCGGCCTCCTCGGCGCCGCCGACCGGGGCGCCCGGGGCCGCGGCGACGGCCGCGACGGGGGCGGCGGCCTTGACGTCGAAGACCTCCTCGAACTCCTTCAGGAACGCCGACAGCTCCAGGAGGGTCATCTCCTTGAACGCGTCGAGCAGGTCGTCATTGCTGAGCTTCGCCATGATCTTTCCTCCGCTGTGGCTACGTGGATGGGGTGTGGGTACCGCGGGTGCCTACTCGGCGGACGCCTCTGCGGGTGCCTCGTCGGCGGCCGGGGCCGCGTCGGCCGGAGCCGCGTCGGCCGGGGCCTCGGCGGTCTCGCCGGCGGCCTCGCGCTTGACGCGCAGCGCCTCGACGAGCTGGGCCGCCTGCGTCGGCAGGGCGTTGAACAGCGCCGCCGCGTTCGACATCGACGCCTTCATCGCGCCCGCGAGCTTCGCGAGGAGCACCTCGCGCGACTCGAGGTCCGCGAGCTTGGAGATCTCGGAGGCGTCCATCGACTGACCGTCGATGAAGCCGCCCTTGATCACCAGGAGCGGGTTCGCCTTGGCGAAGTCACGCAGGCCCTTAGCGGCCTCGACCACGTCGCCGCGGACGAACGCGATCGCCGACGGGCCTTCGAGCAGTTCAGCGAACTTCTCGTCGACGCCGGCCTCGTTCGCCGCGCGCTTGGTCAGCGTGTTCTTCACCACGGCGAACCGCGCGGTCTCGCCGAGGTTGGTGCGCAGCTCCTTGAGCTGCGCCACCGTGAGCCCGCGGTACTCGGTCAGCACGGCGCCGTTCGAACTCTCGAACTCGTTCTTGAGCTCGGCGACCGCCGCGGCCTTGTCGGCCTTTGCCATGTGGCCTCCTTCCGATTACCTGGGTTGGTCACGACCCTCGCCCGTCCCCTGGGGGACGGACCCGGATCGACCAAAAAACGCCCCGGCGCAGATAAGCGCGGGGCGTCCACAGGCAGGGCGCGGAGGCCATGCGGGAAGCTCTCGTCTCACCTGCGCAGGCCGCCCGAAACTAGTCGGGTCCTTCGGCCGCCCCGGATGGGGCGACGACCGGCGGTCTTCGGCATCGAACAGGATACGTAACGCGCGCGGGCAACGCCAAATCGGATACGGCGAGGGCCGCGCCGGTCATCGCGGCGCGGCCCTCGGACGTCTCGTCCCGCCGGGATCAGGTGCCCGGGATCCCACCGCCGCCGCCGAGCCCGTTGAGGAGCTGGCCGAAGTCGGTGACCTCGCTCTCCGGCGGCGCGCTGATCTGCACCGGCTTGCCGAAGTCGCGGTAGGTCATGGTCAGGTTCGTGGCGCCGGCCTGGGCCGTCTGCTTCGACTTCAGCGCCATCTTCCGGGGGAGCTGCCGGCCGTCCACCCAGAGGTCGAAGTTCATGCCGTCGAGGCCCGCGGTGCCGGCGTTCTTGCGGACCGTCTCCTGGTCCTCCGCCGGGAGCTTCGCGATCGCGTCCTCGATGCGGTAGGTGCCGGTGTAGTGCGTCGTCTGGACGCCGTCGACCGTCTCCTTGCCGACCTCGCGGACGTCCTTGGACGCCGTCAGCATCTTCGTGTTCTGGACGGGGTCCATCTGCTGCGACTGCCTGAGCAGTTGGTCGAGGTTCATGCCGGACTTCTTGCCGAGGTCGTCGAGCGAGATCTTGAACCAGGGTTTGGCGCCGGTCGCGCCGCCGAGCTGCGACAGCATCGGCATCTTCATGTACATGGTGCGGCCGACGAGGATCTGCTGCATGCCGCCCGTCGACTTGCCGCCGACCGTCATCGTGTCGAAGTTCATGCTGTAGGCGAGGTCGGGCTTCGTCCGGTACTGCATGCTTCCGGTCGCCGAGACGTCGCCGGCGCCCGAACCGCTCACCTGCATCGACAGCTCGGCCTTGAAGGAGTCGGCGGTGCCGGTCCGCTCCGCGGCCTTGCCGAGCACCTGGGCGGCGGTCAGCTTCAGGTTCTTGCCGGCCTCGTCCACCTTGTTGCCGGTGTCACCGAGACAGCCGGTCAACGAGAGGGCGAGGCCGGTCGCCAGCGCCGTTCCTACGGCGAAACGACGGATCATCGTGGAAGGTCTCCTTGGTCTGGTCGCCCCCGGTCCGCTCCGAAATGACGCCCGGGGGTCCGGGCCGATGCTAGATCAGACGCCAGGTAGACCGCTGTGGTTCACTCCGTCCTGGTGTGTCCCGGTTTCAGTTGCCGCCGAGGATCCCGTCGAGCGAGAGCTGCCCCACCTGGTCGGCCGGCGGCGGGTTCACCTTGAACGACGTTCCGTAGTCGCTGTAGAGAACCGTCACGGTGCCCGAGTCGCCCTGCTTGTCGGACGCCTTCGAGACGAGCTTGCGCGGGAGGTTGTCGCCGTCCGTCCACAGATCGAAGTTGATCTTACCGTTGGCCCGATCCTTGGGCAGCCACTTCTCGACCTTCTGGCGGGCGTCCGCGTCGAGGCGGTTCAGCGCGTCCTGGACGGTCACCGTGCCGCTGTAGTGCGTCGTCTTCACGCCGTCGATCGTCTCGGTGCCGACGCGGCGGGCGTCCTTCGAGCCGGTGAACATCTTCGTCTGCTCGGCCGGGTCGACCTGCTGGATCTGGTCGACCACGCTCTTCAGGTCGAACCCGGTCCGCTGCGCCATCTGGTTCAGGTCGACCTTCACCCACGGCTTGCCGTCGCTGACGAACCGGGCGAGCTGCGGCACCTTCGCGTACAGGACGTTGTCGGTGAGGAGCGCCTGGCCCTTCGCGCCCGGGACGGTCTGCCCGTTGCTGCTGAACTGGTCCAGCTTCGCGCTGAACTTCAGCGTCGGGCGGAGCTGGAACCGTCCGTCGGCGTGGACCTCGCCCTTGTTCTGGCCGGTGCCCGTCACCGTGAGGTCGGCCTTGAAGCTGTCCGCGCGCCCCGCCTTCTGGGACGTCTTCGCCAGTGCGTCAGCGGCACTGAGCTTCATGTTCTCGGTGTTCGCCGTGCCGTCCCCGTTGCATCCGGACAGGAGGAGCGCGGTGCCCACCGCCGCGCCTCCGGCCGCCACCACGAGTCGTCGGTTCATGCGGGTCGAGCTCATGAGGGTAGAGCCTCCTTGATCGCCTGCTGGTGTTCCCAGTGTCGCGGGATCCCGGCGGCGGCTACATCACCCGTTGGTACGAATGGGCGTCCGCGCGGTACGACCATCGGCGTAGCACCGCACCCGCCGCCCGGCACTACCCGAGGCGCGCTCGCAGCACGGATTTGCGGATCTTTCCGGTGCCGGTGCGCGGGAGGTCGTCGGCGAACTCGACGCGGCGCGGCGCCTTGAAGCCCGCGAGCCGGGCCCGGCAAGCGGCGATCAGGTCGTCCGCAGTGGGCGGGACGGCGGCGCCGCCGTCCGGGACGACCACCGCGCACACCGTCTGCCCCCAGCGCGGGTCCGGCAGGCCGACGACCGCGACCTGCGCGACGCCCGGGACGGTCCGCAGCACGTCCTCGACCTCGCGCGAGGAGACGTTCTCGCCGCCCGTGATGATCACGTCCTTGAGGCGGTCGACCAGGTAGAGGTAGCCGTCCTCGTCGACGCGCCCGGCGTCGCCGGTGCGGAACCAGCCGTCCGCGAACGCCTCGGCGGTGGCCTCGGGATCGTCCCAGTAGCCGGTCGTGACCTGCGCGCCCTTCACCGCGACCTCGCCGAGCGCACCGGGTGGGAGGTGCTCGCCGCCGCGCCCGAGCACCGCGATCTCGACGCCGCCGGTCGGACGTCCCGCCGACTCCGCCAGCTCGGGCCGGGTCGTGATCGCCGCGTGGTGGTCGGCGGGGGAAAGGAACGTCGCGTTGCCGGACAGCTCCGTCATCCCGAAGCCCTGGTTGAAGTCGCAGCCGAGCAGGTCGGCGGCGCGGCGCAGCAGCGGGACGGGCATCGGCGCCGACCCGTAGGAGATCACCCGGAGCGTCCCGCGCAGCGCGGCGGCCGCCGCCGGGTCGGCCGCGACGTGCGCGAGCAGGTCCTCCAGCATCGTCGGGGCCAGCGACAGGCTGGTGAGGCCGTGCCGCCGCGCCGCCCCGACCAGGGCGTCCGCGCGGAACCGGCGCAACACCACGGCGTGCCGTCCGAACAGGTGGTGCAGCATGACCTGGTAGCCCGCCACGTGGCAGAGCGGGAACGGCGTGCAGAACACGTCGCCCGGCCGCACCGGACGTCCGGCCGCCGACACGTCGATGCCCGCGAGCAGGCTCCGGTGCGTGAGCCGCACCCCTTTCGGACGGCCGGTCGTCCCGCTGGTGAACATCAGCCACGCGACCTCGCCGTCGTCCGCGCGGGACGGCTCGACGGGCGGAGCGTCCCAGGGGATGTCGTCCAGGTCGATGAGCGGAAGGTGATCGGCGGGCAGATCGCCGTCGGCGGCCAGCCGGTCGAGCAGATCGGCCTCGCCGAGGACGACGCCCGCGCGGCTGCGGACGATCTGGTCCGCCCACTCGCGCGGATGCAGCCGCTGGTTCAGCGGCACCAGGACGCGGCCGTCCCGCGGAACCCCGTAGTAGGCGGCCACGTATTCGGGCCGGTTGTGCGACAGCAGCGCCACCCGCGTCCCGGCCGGGAGGCTCGCGGCGAGGTGGGCGCTCAGCGCGTCCGTCCGGGCGCGCAACTCGCGGAACGTCCAGGTCGTGGCCCCGACCGACAGCGCCGGAGCGTCAGGGACGTCCTCCGCCGCACCGTCGAGGACGTCGTAGAGCCGATGCCGTGAACCGTCCACCACTCCCCCTCCCGGACTCCTGAATCTACCAGTCGTCCGGTTGGCGGGCGGCGCGCGGTCCCGCGCATCGGGACGGCGGCCGGAAAGCGGACAGGGCGCCCCCGCCGGGGACGCCCTGTTCGATGAGTCGCTCGTGCCGGATCAGGCTTCGTCCAGCTCCGCGGTCAGGTTGCGGACGGCGTTCGGGTCGACGGGGATGCTCGGCCCCATGGAGGTCGTCAGCACCGCCTTCTTCACGTACCGGCCCTTCGCGGCGGACGGCTTCAACCGCTGGATCTCGTCCACGGCGGCCGCGTAGTTCTCCACCAGCTGGCGCTCGTCGAACGACGCGCGGCCGATGATGAAGTGCAGGTTCGCGTGCCGGTCGACCCGGAACTCGATCTTGCCGCCCTTGATCTCGGTGACGGCCTTCGCCACGTCCATCGTGACCGTGCCGGTCTTCGGGTTCGGCATCAGGCCGCGCGGACCGAGCACCCGGCCGAGCCGTCCGACCTTGCCCATCTGGTCCGGCGTCGCGACGACGGCGTCGAAGTCCAGGAAGCCGCCCTGGATCCGCTCGATCAGGTCGTCGGAGCCGACGAGGTCGGCGCCCGCCGCCTCCGCCTCCTGCGCCTTCGCGCCGACCGCGAACACGAGGACGCGGGCCGTCTTACCGGTGCCGTGCGGCAGGTTGACGGTGCCGCGCACCATCTGGTCGGCCTTGCGGGGGTCGACGCCCAGCCGCATGGCGACCTCGACGGTCGGGTCGAACTTGACGACCTTGGTCTCCTTGGCCAGCTTCACGGCCTCGATCGGGCTGTACAGGCGGTCCCGGTCGATCTTGTCGGACGCGGAGCGGTAGCCCTTGCTGCGCTTCATCGTCTCTCCTTTGGTGTGGGCCCGTGGTCGGGGCCCGTTCGGTGAGAGTCGTGGTCCGGGCCGCGCGATGGCCCTCCCACAGCCCCGCGGACGGTTCCGCGGGACGTTTCGCCGTCACGGCGCCGGGCGCCGTGACGTGCGGTCACTTGACCTCGATGCCCATCGACCGCGCGGTGCCCGCGACGATCTTCTCGGCGGCGTCCAGGTCGTTGGCGTTGAGGTCGGGCATCTTGGTGGTCGCGATCTCGCGGATCTGGTCGCGGGTGACCGAGCCGACCTTGGTCTTGTGCGGCTCGCCGCTGCCCTTCTCCACGCCCGCGGCCTTCAGGATGAGCTGCGCGGCCGGCGGCGTCTTCGTGACGAAGGTGAACGACCGGTCCTCGTAGATGGTGATCTCGACGGGGACGACGTTGCCGCGCTGGGAGTCCGTGGCGGCGTTGTACTGCTTGCAGAAGTCCATGATGTTGACGCCGTGCGGACCGAGCGCGGTACCGACGGGCGGCGCCGGAGTCGCCTGGCCGGCCTGAAGCTGGACCTTCACCAGTGCGGCGATCTTCTTCTTCGGAGGCATACGAACCCCTTTGTCCCATTTGATGTTGATCCCGACTCCCGCTTCGCGGGCAACACGGCGGCGGGACGACCCGCCGTGTGGGGACCACCTGAAACCATCGACTCGCGTGCAGGATACGACCTGCGCGGAGTGGCTCTGTCAGATCTTGGAGACCTGGTTGAAGCTCAGCTCGACCGGGGTCTCGCGGCCGAAGATCGACACCAGCACCTTGAGCTTCTGCTGCTCGGCGTTGATCTCGTTGACCGTGGCGGGCAGGGTGGCGAACGGGCCGTCCATGACGGTGACGGACTCGCCGACCTCGTAGTCGACCGTGGCCGCGACCTTCGCCGCCTCCTTGGCCGGGGCGGTGCCCTCCTCCGGCTCGGGGGCCAGCAGGTTGGCGACCTCGTCCAGGCTCAGCGGGGACGGCTTGTTCAGCAGCCCCACGAACCCGGTCACGCCCGGGGTGTTGCGGACGGCGGCCCACGACTCGTCGGTCAGCTCCATCCGGACGAGGATGTACCCCGGCAGGACCTTCTCGTTGACCTTCTGCCGCTTGCCGCCCTTGATCTCGGTGACCTCGTGCTGAGGCACCTCGATCTGGAAGATGTAGTCCTCCATGTTGAGGGTCTGGGTACGGGTCTCGATGTTGGTCTTGACCCGGTTCTCGTACCCCGCGTAGGAGTGCACGACGTACCAGTCGCCCGGCTGCATCCGGAGCTGCATCTTGAACTCGGCGTGCGGGTCGACGGGCGGCTCGGCGGGGCCCTCCTCGGCCTCGTCCGCCTCGTCCGCCTCCTCGGCGCCCTCGCCGGACTCGTCCTCGGCGGAGACGACGTCGGCCAGGTCGCCGGCGTCCGCGGCGGCGTCGGGCTCGGGGCCCTCGCCCTCGAGCTTGGTGTCCGCGGGTTCGGCGTCGCCGGCGGCGACGACGGCCTCGGCCGTCTCGTCGACGGGCTCGGCCGCCTGGTCCGCCGCAGCAGCCGCAGCGGACTGGGCCTCGGCAACGGCCTCGTCGTAGGGCTGTGAGGACTCGGACACAGTGACTCTTTCTCTCGGCTCTGCGGTGATGGACTTGCGTTGGTGCGGCGGCGGGCCGGTCTTCGGCGGCCGCGGTCGTCGGTGTCGCCCGGGTCGGCCGGTCAGCCGAAGAGGGCGTAGACGCCCTTCTGCAGCCCGTAGTCGACGCCGGACACGATCGCCACCATGATCAGCACGAACATGAGGGACACGCTCGTGTAGGTGACGAGCTCCCGCCGGGTCGGCCAGATGACCTTGCGCAGCTCGGCGAGGACCTGGCGCACGAAAAGGGCGGGAGACGTCCGCCTGGACGGGGACTTCTCCTTCTTACCCTTGCCTTCGTCCTTGGCCTCGGGCTCGTCGCGAGTCTCTGTCGCCATTGCCGCCGTTCACCTCATCGGTCGTGATCCAACCACCGGGGTGGTCGCCGCGCGGTCCCGTGCCGCGGAGCGCCACGGACCCGCCATGACGCGGCCGGTACGGGTGCGCGCACCGCACCTCGCAGGGCAGGAGGGACTCGAACCCCCAACCGCCGGTTTTGGAGACCGGAGCTCTACCAATTGAGCCACTGCCCTTCATTCTCCGGCTGCGGAGAACCCCCGGCCACGGGACCGGGGCGTGTCGCGTCCCAGCTTACGGCCTGCACAAACGTCCGCGTGCGGACAGGCGCGTATACCGGTGACGCTTCACTAGGACGGTGAGTCTACGTGCCGGAGGCCCCCGCGTCGAACCAGCCGGGCGGACGATCCGCCCGCGCCCGCGCGGCGCTCCGGGGGCACGGCGTCCCACCGGCGCGGATATATCGCTCGGGTCGGTGAACGGCGTCTGTAACGATAGGGGCATGAGCATCGACCGTCCTCGCATCTCCAAGCGAATCGCCGCGATATCCGAATCCGCCACTCTGGCCGTCGACGCCAAGGCCAAGGCGCTGAAGGCGGCGGGCCGCCCGGTCATCGGGTTCGGCGCGGGCGAGCCCGACTTCCCGACGCCCGACTACATCGTCGAGGCGGCGGTGACCGCGTGCAGGGTGCCGCGCTTCCACAAGTACACGCCCGCGGGCGGGCTGCCCGAGCTGCGCTCCGCCGTCGCCGAGAAGACCGAGCGCGACTCCGGGTACCGCGTCGAGGCGTCCCAGGTCCTGATCACCAACGGCGGCAAGCAGGCGGTGTACGAGGCGTTCGCGGCGCTGCTCGACCCGGGCGACGAGGTGCTCCTCCCGACGCCCTACTGGACGACCTACCCCGAGTCGATCAAGCTCGCGGGCGGCGTCCCGGTGGACGTCGTCTCCGACGAGACCACCGGCTACAAGGTGAGCGTCGAGCAGCTGGAGGCGGCCCGCACCGACCGGACGAAGGTGCTGCTGTTCGTGTCGCCGTCCAACCCGACCGGGGCCGTGTACTCCCGCGGCGAGGTCGAGGCGATCGGCCGCTGGGCCGACGAGCACGGCCTCTGGGTCGTCACCGACGAGATCTACGAGCACCTCGTCTACGGGGACGCCGAGTTCCACTCGATGCCCGTCGTCGTGCCGGAACTGGCCGACCGGACGCTCGTCCTGAACGGCGTCGCGAAGACGTACGCGATGACGGGCTGGCGCGTCGGCTGGCTGATCGGCCCCGCGGACGTGGTGAAGGCCGCGCAGAACCTCCAGTCGCACGCGACGTCCAACGTGGCGAACGTGTCGCAGGCCGCCGCGCTCGCCGCGGTGACCGGCGACCTGTCGGCGGTGGCGGAGATGCGCAAGGCGTTCGACCGGCGCCGCAAGACGATCGTGCGGATGCTGAACGAGATCTCGGGCGTCGTCTGCCCCGAGCCGGAGGGCGCGTTCTACGTCTACCCGTCGGTCAAGGAGCTGCTCGGACGCGAGATCCGCGGCAAGCGCCCGCAGACGTCGGTGGAGCTGGCGTCGCTGATCCTGGAGGAGGCGGAGGTCGCGCTGGTGCCGGGCGAGGCGTTCGGCACGCCGGGGTACTTCCGCCTGTCCTACGCGCTCGGCGACGACGACCTCGTCGAGGGCGTCTCGCGCGTCGCGAAGCTGCTCGCCGAGGCCAACTGACCCCTTATACGAGAGACCGGCCCCGGACGGAATCGCCGTCCGGGGCCGGTCTTTTCGCGGAACGGGGCTGCCTCGAACGACCCGTTCCCGGATGTCCGGCGGGACGTCCCGCGCGCGGCCCCTCTCCGTCGCGGGACGCCCCGCCGGAGCGGGGCTCTATCGATGCCGGCTCACGGCCGGACGCCTTCGGCGATGCGCATCAGGTCGCCCGCGGCCTGCCCGCCCGCGGCGACCGTGACGCCGACGCCGCGCCGGGCGAGCCAGCACACCTGCCGTCCGGAGCCGACATGGTCGCCGGTCAGCGCGGGCATCCCCCGCACGGTCGCGTGGCCGGGGATGCCGGTCGACTTCATGAGGTCCTGCGGGCCCGTGAACCCGCCGCCCTTCACGAGGACGATCTCCACCCAGCCGCCGTCCCCGACCCAGCGGCACGTCGTGGTCTTCCGTCCGGCGGCCTCGGTCGCGGCGCAGGGCGCGGCGGCGGCCAGCCCGGACGGCAGGTAGGTGATCCAGCGCGGCAGGCCGTCCACGACCCCGCCGCCGGGACGTCGCGGGCCCCCGCCCCCGCCGCCCTGCGGCGGCCGCCCCTCCGACTTCGGCGGGGCTCCCGCCCCGGGCCTTCCCCGTTCGGACGGTGTCTGGGGAAGGCCCGGGGCAGGCGGTCGTTCCGGCATCCGGAGCGCCGAGACGGTGTTGCTGGGACGAACCGTCTCGGAGTTCCCGGCAGGTGCGGCCCGGAACGACTGGTAGGTGGGCACCAGGGCGAGCGCGGCGACCGACGCGGCGACGGCCCCGGCCGCCGCCTGGACGCGCGCCCGCCGCCTGCGGTGCCGGCGCTTCACGTCGGTGACGAGCGACGGCGTCGCGGTCGTCCCGGCCACCTGCTCGGCCATGGCCTTCCGCAGTTCGCTCTCCAGTTCCATCGCTCATCTCCCCAGTGGAGCCAGGTTCTTGTCGAGGCGTTCCCGGAGCCTGGCGAGCCCCCGGGACGCCTGGCTCTTGACCGTTCCGACCGAACAGCCGAGCGCCTCCGCCGTCTCCGCCTCCGACAGGTCCTCCCAGAAGCGCAGGACCAGCACCGCCCGCTGGCGCGGGCCGAGCTTGCGCAGTTCGTCCATGAGCGTCCCCCTCAGCTCGACGGAGTGGTTCGGCGAGTTCGTCGGCGTCTCCGGGAGCCTCGCCATGTGGATCTCCCGGAGCACCTTCCACCGCCGGGCCCGGCTGATCACGAGATTGACCAGGATCCGGCGGACGTAGGGTTCGGGATCGCTGCCGGCCTCCAGCCGCCCCCAGTGGCGGTAGGCCTTCTCCAGCGCGGTCTGCAGGATGTCCTCGGCGTCCTGCCGGGCCCCGCACATGAGCGCCGCGGTGCGCAGCAGGGCATCGCCGCGTTCCGTCACGAACTCCACGAACGACATCTCGTCTCGACGCCCCACTGTGCTCCGTCCCGGCTAGAGCAGATCCGGCTCGTGTACCGAGGGCGGGCGGCCTCCGCGCCAGGGCCGCCCGCCCCGCGTCTTGCGTGTGGCACGTGCGCGGCGCGGCCGCGCGCGTGCCGGGTCCGTCCCGTCAGCCCGCCTGCCGCAGGGCGCCGGTGACGTCCTGGAGGCTGCCCGCGAAGACCGGGCTGCCGTTGACGAACAGGGAGTAGCCGTTCGGGTCGAACAGGAGCAGGCCGTTGCCGCCGGGGCCCACCCAGCCGGCCGAGCCGAACAGGTTGACGGGGGTGCCGCCCTGGGGAAGCTTCAGCGCCTGGCGGAGCTGATTCTGCGTCATCCCGGAGGGGGTCTTCAGCGTTTCGACGCTGATCCACTGCCCGGCCGCGCCTACCCACTTCTGGGTGACCCCGCAGACGTTCAGCTTGGCGAGGTCGGCGCCGCCCGGGACGGCCGACGTGTAGTGCAGGCCCTTCGCCAGCATGACGGTCTTCTCGACCGCGCTACCGACCGGCACGGCGGGCTTGAGCGCGTCGCAGTCGAGCTTCGGCGCGTTCGGCAGGGCCGGCTTGCCGGGCACGCGGGCGTCGGGCTTCGGCGCGGCCGGGACGTTCTTGCCGAGGTCCTTCGGGTTCGGGACGCAGGTCGGGATGTTCGCGGGGAGCTTGCCGTCCGGGGCCTTGACGCCGGGGACGCCCGGCTTCGGCAGCTCCGCCTTCGGCAGGCCGGCCTCCGGCACGCCCGCGTTCGGCACCCCGGGCACGTTCGGCTTCGGCGCGCCCTGCGGGACGCCGGGCAGGTTGTCGGTCTTCGGGAGCTGCCCCTTCGGCAGGTCCCTGGTGACCGGGTTCTGCTTGAGCTGCTGCTCGACCTGCTTCTTCGCCGCGCCGGCGTCCGGGACCTTCGCGCCGGGCAGGCCGGGCTTCGCCGGCAGGCAGGTCGGCGGGGCGGCGGGCGGGACGTCCTGGACCTGGCGCTGCTGCGCGGGGGCCTTCGCGGTCTGCGACTGCAGGCCCGCGTCGTGGTGGGACCCGGTCATCGCCCACGTCGCGCCGCCGCCCGCCGCGACGGCCCCGATGGCGGACGCCGCGACCAAGGCTGCCTTCAGCGTGATCATCGTGTATCCCTTCTGCCCGTGCTCTCTGCGGGGGTGTGCTTGTTTCTCTCTGGCGCCCCTCGTATACGCACGGTGCCCGGCGGGGGTTGCACGCGATTCCGAAGTTTTTTTGAAGATGCCCATGGGCCGGATGGCCGGAGCGTGTCATGCGAGGTAGTCCGGTCAGGTGGTCCTGAGGGGCCGGGGGTTCGAGCGGGACGAAGATCCGGCAGCATTGGCTCATGGAGGCCCGTACCGTTTCAGCCCGTCCGGTGGAGGACAGCCGACCGCCGGACCGCGGGGAGCGCGCCGCGCGCGCTTCGGCTCGCCAGGACGTGGCCCTGCTCCCCAAAGCACACCTGCACCTGCACTTCACCGGTTCGATGCGGCACGCCACGCTCGTCGAGCTGGCCGCGACGCACGGCGTCCACCTGCCGGACGCCCTCGTCGAGGACTGGCCGCCCCGCCTGCACGCCACCGACGAGCGCGGCTGGTTCCGGTTCCAGCGCCTGTACGACATCGCGCGCTCGGTGCTCCAGTCCCCGGACGACCTGCGCCGCCTGCTGCGCGAGACCGCCGAGGACGAGGCCGCGGAGGGGTCCGGCTGGCTGGAGATCCAGGTCGACCCGAGCGGGTACGCGGCGAAGTTCGGCGGCCTGACCCCGACCGTCGAGCTGGTCCTCGACGCGGCCCGGGACGCGACCGAGGCCACCGGCGTCGGCATCGGCGTGGTGATCGCCGCGAACCGGACCCGGCACCCGCTGGACGCGAAGACGCTGGCGCGGCTCGCCGTCCGGTACGCGGGCGACGGGGTCGTCGGGTTCGGCCTGTCCAACGACGAGCGGCGGGGACGCGCCTACGACTTCGAGGGCGCGTTCCGGATCGCGGCGCGGGGCGGGCTGCTGTCCGTCCCGCACGGCGGGGAGCTGCTCGGGCCGGGCAGCGTCCGGGAGTGCGTGGAGACGCTGCGCGCCGACCGGATCGGGCACGGCGTCCGCGCCGTCGAGGACCCGAGCCTGCTCGACCGGATCGTCGACCGGGACGTCGCGCTGGAGGTGTGCCCGGCCTCGAACGTCGGGCTCGGGGTGGCGGAGACGGCGGCGGACGTCCCGGTCCGGCGGCTGTTCGAGGCGGGCGCGACGATCGCGCTGGGCGCGGACGACCCGCTCCTGTTCGGCGCCCGGCTCGCCCGGCAGTACGAGCTGGTCCGCGGCGAGCACGGCTTCTCGGACGCCGAACTGGCCGAGCTGGCCCGCCAGTCGATCAGGGCGTCGGCGGCCCCGGACGGCATACGCCGCCGCCTGTTGTCCGGCGTCGACGCCTGGCTGACCACCCCCTAGCCAGGCACGGGCGCGGCGGTCGGGGGCGCGGCGGTCGGGGGCGCGTCAGCCGACGATGCCCTCGACGAGGAGGAGGACGCCGAACACCGCGAACCCGGCCGCCGCGCCGTACTTGATGACGCGCTCGGGAAGCTTGCGGCCGAGCATCTGCCCGACGACGATGGCGAGCGCGTCGGCGGCGACCATCCCGACCGTCGACCCGGCCCACACGCCGGTCAGGGCGAGGAACCCGCCGTGGTCGGCGGCGAGGGTGACGGTGGCGAGCATCGTCTTGTCGCCCAGCTCGGCGAGGAAGAACGCCCCGCCGACGGCGAGGATCGCCGATCCGGTCGCGCGGCCGGCCTTGTCGCGTTCGGTGTCGTCCAGCTCGTCGCCGCGGAGCGTCCACGCCGCGAAGCCGAGGAACGCGATCCCGGCGAGGATGGAGATCGGTCCGGTCGGGAGCGCGGCGCCGACCGCCGCGCCGAGCGCGACGCTCGCCAGGTGGACGATCGCGGTCGCCGCCGTGATGCCGATCAGCACCGGGAGGGCGCGGAAGCGGGTGGCGAAGGTCATAGCCATGAGCTGGCTCTTGTCGCCCAGCTCGGCGACGAAGATCACGGCCAGACTGATGAGGAAGGCGGACACCGGTTCCCTCTCGCTCGGATGCCGAGCGGAGGGCGGGAGTGCGCTGGCGCATGCGACCTCGGCCCAGCATCACTGCTGGGCCGAGGGTCTCGTCCGCGCGATCAGAGATCGGGGCCCGCGTGACCGGGCGCCATCGGCGGCGCCAGCATGTCGATCACGCGATCAGGACTACTCCCCCTCGACGCCGACCACCGTACCAAGCCCCGGCCGGTCGCCGCGCTGTGCGGATCGTCACAGCTCAGGCGTCCTTCTCGGACGGTCGAGCGTCCGGCGGTCAGAGGGTCACGCCGATGAGGACGGGCTCGTTGACCAGTTCGACGCCGAACGCGTCCCGGACGCCGCGCCGGACCTCGCGGGCCAGCGCGAGCAGGTCCGCGGTGGTGGCGCCGCCCGGGTTGGTGAGCGCGAGGGTGTGCTTGGTGGAGATCCGCGCGGGGCCGAGGGCGTGGCCCTTGGCGAATCCGGCGCGGTCGATCAGCCAGGCGGCGGACGTCTTCACCCGGTCGCCGATCTCCGGGTAGCGGGGGAACGCGGCGTCCGGTCCGAGCCGGTCGGCGACGCGGCGCTCCAGGTCGGCGAGCTGGCCGGGCTCCAGGATCGGGTTGGTGAAGAACGATCCGGCGCTGCGGGTGTCGGGGTCGGCGGCGTCCAGGACCATGCCCTTGCCGCGCCGCAGTTCGAGGACGGCGTCGCGCGCCTCCTTGAGCGTCACCCTGTCCCCCGTGGCGACGCCGAGCCGTTTCGCGAGTTCCGCGTAGGCGACGGGCTGCGATTCCTCCGACTCGTGCAGCGCGTACGTCACGTCCAGGACGACGTACCGGTCGTTGCCCTTGAACACGCTGTGCCGGTAGGTGAAGCGGCAGGCGTCGTGGTCGAGGGTGACGCAGGCGCGGGCGTGCCGGTCGTAGGCGCGGACCTCGACGATCGTCTCGCTGACGTCCTGCCCGTAGGCGCCGACGTTCTGGATGGGCGTCGCGCCGACACGTCCCGGAATGCCGGAAAGGCACTCCACCCCGGCGAGGCCGTCGGAGACGCAGCGGGCGACGAAGGGGTCCCAGTCCTCGCCCGCCTGGACGCGGACGAGTACCCGTCCGCCCTCCGCGGCGACGCGCTCGGCGCCGCGCGTGCCGATGTGCACGACCGTCCCGGGGAACCCGTCGTCGGAGACCACGAGGTTGGAGCCGCCGCCGAGGACGAGCACCGGTTCGCCCGCGTCGTCGGCGTCGCGGACCGCCGCGACGACCTCCGCCTCGGTCGTGGCCTCGACGAAGCGCCGGGCGGGACCGCCGAGGCGCAGCGTGGTGTACCCGGCCAGGTTCACGTCTTCGGCGAACACCGCCACGTCGTCTTCCTCCCCCTGCGTGCCTCGTCCGGTCGCGGGCCGCGCGCCGGGCCCGGACAGGCCCGGCGCGTCGCGTCCGCAGTGCCGGTCAGGCGAGCCTGACGACCGCCTTGGCGCGCGTGAGGACCTTCTGGTCGGCCGAGCGGGCGGTGAGCGCCACGACGACCTTGTTGTCGTCGAGCTTCTCCTCCACCCGTCCGCTGATCTCCAGCGTCGCGCCGCCCTCGTCGGGGACGACGACCGGCGAGGAGAACCGTACCCCGTAGTCGACGACCGCGCCCGGGTCGCCGACCCAGTCGGTGACGAACCGGCCGCCCTGCGCCATCGTGTACATGCCGTGCGCGATCACGTCCGGGAGCCCGACGGCCTTCGCGACGGACTCGCGCCAGTGGATCGGGTTGAAGTCGCCCGACGCGCCCGCGTACTGGACGAGGTTCGCCCGGTCGACCGGGAAGGAGCGGAGCGGAAGCTCGGTGCCGACCTCGACGTCGGCGTACTTGACGGTCGCGGCCATCAGACTCCCCGTTCCACGATGGTGTTGTAGGACTTGCAGACGAGTTCGCCCTCGACCGTCCTGATCTCCGTTTCCAGGACGAGCTTCTCGTTCTTGCCGATCGACCTGATCTCGGTGATCGTCCCGGTGGAGACGATGACGTCGCCCGCGCGGAGCGGGCGCGTGTACTCGAACCGCTGCTCGCCGTGCACGACCATCGCGTAGTCGAGGCCGAGCCCGGGGTCGGCGAGGCCGTTGTCGACGAGGGACACGACGATCGGGAAGGTCGGCGGCGCGATCACGTCGGGGTGCCCGGCGGCCTTGGCCGCCTCCTGGTCGCGGTAGACCGGGTTCTGGTCGCCGATGGCGTCCGCGAACTCGCGGATCTTCACCCGGCTCACCTCGTACGGCTGGCTGGGCGGGAACGTCCGCCCGATGAAGTCCCGGTTGAGTGCCATGCAGTCCCGTCCCTCCGGCCCGGCCGGGGCGGTCGGCCGCCGAGGCCCGCCCTGGCCGCGCGTGTCGCGTTCATCTCGGTGCGTCGTCGTGTCGCGTCTCGCCGCGCCGCCGCATCTCGGACGGACGCTAACAGAATGACGTTCAGCCCGCCCCCGGCGGGTCTCACCCACGGGGACGGGCTGATCAGGTACGGCAAGCGTGCGAAGAAGTACCGCTCGGCGTTCGCGGGCGGTCGGGCCGACCGGATGACCGGCGGCCGCGTGCCGCGGCTAGCGGGTCTCCCGGTGCGGACGGTGCGTCCTGCAGTTGGGGCAGTACTTCTTGATCTCCAGGCGGTCCGGGTCGTTGCGCCGGTTCTTCCGCGTGATGTAGTTGCGGTGCTTGCACTCCTGGCAGGCCAGCGTGATCTTCGGCCGGACGTCGGTGGCAGCCACGATGGAGTGCCTTTCTGAGCTGGGGACAGGAACTTCTGACCGCGGCCGCCCGGGTGGGCGGCCGGTCTTTCGACCCACGGCCGCCCGCCTCCCGGAGGAGGTGGAGAGCCTTGGGTAGTAGCGAGGGCCGGACTTGAACCGGCGACACAGCGATTATGAGCCGCTTGCTCTGCCTGACTGAGCTACCCCGCCGTGCTGGTCGGTGTGGACCGGTTTGCAAGGATACCGGATGCGCACCGCGCCCCGGAAACACGAAAACCCGGAAGATGATCGGGAATCGGTTTCGCGTGCTCCGCGGACCGCCGTCCAGGATACCGGGTGCGCCGGTGACCTGCGAAACGTCCTGCCGGAACCGGTGGGACGGTACCACAGCCCCCGGTATGGAGCGAATCGGTCTGCCGCGCGGCGCGGGGTCGAGCGCGGGCCCGCTGGGACGACGAAGGCCGCCGTCCTTGTCGGATGGCGGCCGGTGTGCCGTTGACGGGCAGTGTGCCGTTGAGCCCCTTTACGGAATCGAACCGTAGACCTTCTCCTTACCATGGAGACGCTCTGCCGACTGAGCTAAAGGGGCTTGCGACGTTCGCGCAGTGAAACCATACACGGCCCCAGCGCATGGCGCGAACTCCTTTGCGCCCTCTCCGGACGGGCTTCGAAGCGGTGCCTTGGAGCCGGTCCAGATCCCAGCTCACGAGCGTCCCCGATCCCCTTGAGGCCCGGCACAGACCGCCCGGCCAAAGGCGGAACGGGCGGGTCGTCCCGCCAGAGGGGCGCGGGTGGGCGGTCAGAAGCGGACGAGGACGGCGGTGGCGTCGTCGTGGCGCTTTCCGCGCAGGCTGGTCGCGGACGCCTCGGTCCGCCTCGTCCGCCGGACGAGTTCGCGCGGGCCCTCCTCGTCCAGGACGCGGAGCAGGCCGTCCCAGTCCAGCTCGCCGAACCGCTCCACCAGCCGGGACGCCCCGTCGCTGAGCACCGCCACCCGGCGCAGGCCCGCGACCGGCACCTCTCCGGTCAGCCCCTCGTACGCGGCCTCCGGCCGGGTGCTCGCCACCCAGAACCCGCCGGGGCTGTTGCGTGCCTTGCGGACGCCTTCGAGCGTGTAGCTGGGCAGATGGTCGAGGCGGTCGTCGCGGAACACGCGAACCTCGCCGACGTCCACCACGATCGGCGAGTCGGCCAGCACGAACCACTCCACCACGTCGTCGCGCCGGCGCAGCAGCGACACCGTCGCGGACGGGCTGTCCGGGTTCCGCAGGTCGCACGTCGCCGTGTGCGCCTCCCCCGTCACCTTGATCGCTTCGGCCACCATGTCGGGGAGGGGCTTGCCGTCCTCCAGCGCGAGCAGCGCCGCGATCTGCCCGCCGAGCCTGCGCACCAGCCATGCCGGGTTGTGCCGGCACCCGCTGTCCACCCCAGCCGGGGCCGTGGCCCCGTCCAGCAGCACGACCCAGCCGGGGCCCGCCGCGACGAAGTCCTCGTTCTCCTGTCCCGGGGTCGCCTCACTCACATAACTAACCTGCACATATGCAGGTCTACCTCGTGGCCCTGTCAATATGACAGAGGTAGATCAAACCTTCACCCCGCGTCCCGCCGACCTGCCCTCTCCTGTATTTTCGGCGCGCTCGCCGCCTCCGAGAAGGCGGTCGCCAACGCGGCCGGATCGTCGGCGTAGAAGCGGATGGTGCGCGCGGTGTCCCGTCCGCCGAGCGGCCGGACGACCGAGATCGGCGCGTCCAGTTCCACGATCACGTTCGTCTGCGCGGCAACCGCAACCGACAGTTTCCCGTCCCGGATCCTGACCATTCCGCGCTCGTCGTAGTTGCGCGCGACCCGCACCGCCAGAATCGAACCGCGGGGCACGCGGAGGTCGAAGAAGGCGCCTTTCGGAACTCCGTGGCGGCGGCGTGCGACGAGCAGGACGATACTGACCAGCCCCTTCGCGTCGAATCCCACGATCCTGCGCACCGGGTAGGGCACCAGTTCCACGACGCTCCGGAATGCGTGGCCGCGCGTCAGCAATTCCCGTCCTTCAACATCTCCGGTCCTTCAACATCGCGATGGTGAGGCGGAAGACCTCGGCCTGGGCGGCGGACATCTCGTCCAGCCAGGCGGCGTCCGGGCTTTGCGCGGACATCGCGGCCGCCAATTCCTCGGGCAGCAGCGCCGCGAAGGTCTCCGCGATTTCGGCGACCCTCGGATCGTCGGGGGCGGCGTCCGCGATCTCGTCCAGCCGCGCGTAGATCTCGGCACCATGTGCGACGAGGGGACGCAGCATGTCCGCGAAACCGGAGGCGGGGCCCGCGACCGTGTCGACGAACGCGAGCATCTCCCGGTCGTGCTCGGCGAACCGCGACCCGCTGCCGCCCGGGAGCCCGCGGAGGACGTCCGCCATCTCGGGCGACACGGCCGAATCGGGGCTCAGCTCGGGATCGGCCAGGAGCGTCGCGAGGCGGGCGCGGCGGGCCGTGATCGCCTGCTGCTGGCGTGCGAGGTCGGCGTCCAGCTCGGCCAGGACTTCGCGCAGTTCCCGGCCGCGCTCGTCGGCGAGGACGTCCCGGATCTCGTCCAGCGCGAGGCCCAGCTCCGCCAGCCGCCGCACCCGCGCGAGCAGGACGGCGTCCCGCAGCCGGTACTCCCGGTAGCCGTTCGCCAGGCGCTCCGGCTCGGGCAGCAGTCCAAGGTGGTGGTAGTGCCGGACGGTCCGGGTGGACACCCGACCAGCGCGGCCAGTTCGCCGATCCGCATGCCCTCATTACAGACGTTGACGCAACGTCAAGGTCAAGCACTGCGTCGTCGGCTGCCGCACTCCATCGGCCGTCCTCTTCGACCAGGAGGGCATCTGCGCAGGTCAGCACGCTTATGCGGCTCTGGTCACAGAGGTGTCGGAGATGGCGTTGACTCACGCGGACTGACAGCTCCCACACCCGTCACATACCGCTCACCTGGGACTTTACCCACCAGAGGGGTTAAACCTTCACTTTCAGGCATTACGGTCAAATCAACGCCACCTTCCGTGGCGCGACTGACCTGCATCGGCCGAGCCGC
The DNA here is from genome assembly GCF_008085905.1 of Actinomadura syzygii. Taxonomy (GTDB): domain Bacteria; phylum Actinomycetota; class Actinomycetes; order Streptosporangiales; family Streptosporangiaceae; genus Spirillospora; species Spirillospora syzygii. The sequence goes on from NZ_VSFF01000001.1 coordinate 85,183, forward strand.
GGAGGAGCGTTCGTGGAGCATCGTCGTCTGCGTGCGCGCGTCCTCGCGGCCGTGGCCGTTGGGCTGACCGGCCTGGTCGTCGCGGGATTCCTGATCGCACAGGCGGTCCGCGACCGCCCTGCCGCCGCCCCTCCGGCCCCGGTCTCGTCGGCGTCGACCCCATGGCGACCTCCCGCGGCGCCCACCCCGGGTTCCCCGCAGCAGCCTTCCGCCGCGCCGACGCCGGGTTCATCGCAGCAGCCTTCCGCGGCACCGACGCCGAGGTCGGACGCGCTGCCGCCTTCTGTTCCGGTGCGTCTCGACGTGCCGCGGATCGGTGTCCGGACGCCGCTGATGACACTCGCGCAGAACGCCGACCGAACCGTCGAGACTCCGCCCCTCAGCCGGGCTCAGGACGCGGGTTGGTACCGGCTCGGCGCCGCACCCGGCAGCCGCGGGGCCGCCGTGATCATCGGGCATGTGGACACCACCCGCGGCCCGGCGGTCTTCCACCGGCTCGGCGAGCTGCGCCCCGGCGACCAGGCGACCGTCCTCCGCTCCGACGGTCGGACCGTCATGTTCGAGTTCGACTCAATCGAGCGCATCGACAAGAACCGGTTCCCCACGGGACGGGTCTACGGCGATCCCGGCTACGCGGCGATCCGCCTGATCACCTGCGGCGGACGATTCGACCGCGGGACCGGCCATTACACCGACAACGTCATCGCCTACGGCCATTTGGTGCGGACGAACGGCGCCGGCGCGGGGGCCCGCTGACGTGTCCCCCCACTTCGAGCACGACGCCTCCATGCCGCGACCGCCAATCGAACACCGTTTCGGGCGCTACCGGCTTGCTCATTCGGTCAACGGCGAACGTCCCGCACAGCCGAACGCTCCCGCCTCGGGACATCTGTCGTCCGAAACTGCCCAGGGCTCCGTCTCCTCCCCCACGGTGACCGCCCCCGACCGGCTCCCTTCCCTCACCACAACCGTTCCGGACGAATTTCCACCCCTCACCGAGCGACACGAAGGCGCGCCACCACTCGTCCAACGGGCCCCTCGACTTCGCCGGGAAAAGCGCGACGGAAAGCGCAGCCTGCCACCCGTCGACGCGAACGCGATGCGCGTGCTCGTCCTGATCCCGGCGCACAACGAGGCGGAGCAGATCACCGAGACGATCGAGTCGCTGCGCGGGCAGGAGCGTCCGCCCGACCACATCATCGTGATCGCGGACAACTGCACCGACGCCACCGCCGAAATCGCCCAGCGCTGCGGCGTCGAGATCGTCGGCACGCACGGGAACCGGCACAAGAAGGCGGGCGCGCTGAACCAGGTCCTCGACCGGCTGCTCCCGGCCTTCGGCCCCGACGACGCGATCATGGTGATGGACGCCGACTCGGCGCTCGACCCCGGCTTCATCCGCAACGGCGTCGAGTACCTGGCCACGGGCCGCTACGCCGCCATCGGCGGGACGTTCACCGGCAAGCCCGGCGGCGGCGCGGTCGGCATGTTCCAGCGCAACGAGTACGCCCGGTACGCGCGGGATGTCCGGCGACTACAGGGCAAGGCGCTGGTCCTGACCGGCACCGCGACGATCTTCCGCGTCTCCACCCTCCAGGAGGTGGTCGCGGCCCGCCAGGAAGGCCGCCTACCCGGGTTGCCGCACGTATACGACGTCCGCGTCCTGACCGAGGACAACGAACTCACCCTGGCGATCCTGCATCTCGGTTTCCGCATTCTGTGCCCCAAGGAATGCACGCTGACGACCGAGGTGATGCCGACCTGGCGAGACCTGGCCAGACAGCGACTCCGCTGGAAACGCGGCGCCCTAGAGAACCTCGTCGACTACGGCTGGACGCCGATCACCCGCCCGTACTGGGGCCGGCAACTCCTCTCCCTGATCGGCATCATCGTCATCACCGCCTACCTCTCCTCGATCGCCTTTTCGGCGATCTGGCTGGGCGGCATCAAACTCAGCCCGATCTGGGCCGCCGTCACCGTCATCTTCATGGTCGAGCGAGTGGTGACCGTGCGCCTGCGCGGCCCCATCCAAATGGCGCTGGCCGCCACGATCGTCGTCGAAATGGTCTTCGACGTCTTCCTCCAGTTCGTCCAGGCACGTGCATTCTGGCAAGCAGCCTGGCGCAAAGAAAGGAAATGGTAACCATGTACAACACTCCTCCCGTAGGCGGAGTGGCCGCCGGCTTCGGCGGCGCCGCCGCAGCGTCCCCGTGGCTGGGACTCCAGGCGGTCTGGCTCGGCCTGGCCATTTTCACGCTGATCTCCGCAGCCGTCGCGGTGAAGCGCATCCTCCCCGCCCGCAAGGGCTGACACGCCAAAGGCCGGGGCCCGTGACCGCCCCGGCCTTCCCCCCGTCCTAAACGACAACGGCCGCGATCGCGACGAACAACTCCTCCCCAACCGCTCACCCACCAGCCACCGGCAGGCGGCTCTACAGCTCCGGCAGAGTCGGATGCGGAGGCGTAGGAGCGATATCGATCATCGTATTAGTGATCGCCCAGCGCTCATGGTCTCGCCAAGCCCCATCCATGTACAACAACTCCGGCCCAGGGCCATTCGACCGATCATCTTTAAAAACATTCATCATCGAATCTCCCCCTGCGCACAGAGCCACATCATTTGGCATGCTTGCGAGCAGCCCGCGCGAATTCCTCGATCGCCTCATCGAAGGCGCGCACGGCCGCCAGCACATCTGGCGGGAGTCCACCGCCAGAAGCGTCGTCCGCGTTGACTGCCCGACGGTGGGCATGGAGCTGCATCTCCGCCTTGTGCACCTGCTTGGCGCGTTCAACCAACTCTTCCGGGCCACTCATCACCAGGAGCCCAAAAATCTGACGCATCGAGGCACGGGCCTGGTAGAACGCGTCCGTGCTCGCCAGATACTTCTCCGGATCGGCCCGCGCATCGTCAGGTGAGCGTTGCCTCAAACGATGAAGCACATTGAACTCGACCAGCCGCTCCCGAGCCGTCGTCGCCGCCTCGATGTAAGCGGCACACCGCTCCGTCCGATCTCGCCTGGTCCGCGCCCGCTCACCCGCGCCAAGCTTCAACGGCTCAACCAGCGCCCCGAGCGTGACCCCCACAAGCGAAGAGAGCGCCCCAACCGCCGTAGCGACTACCGCACCATCCACGCTCAAGAATCCAACAGCAGCCCCAGCCCCATGACCAGACCTGATCCGCCCTCAGCCCTGCGTGGCCAAGGATGCCCGCGTCCTACCCACCCCCGCCCCGCGGCCGAAGTCAAGACCACCACGTACAGCGCGGTGGCGGGCAGCCGCGTGATTGCCTAGACGCCGCACGACGCCTGCCCAGTCCTAGCGACACATCGCGTCAATGAGTTCCGAGAAGCCCGGGAACTCCTTCTGCGCTTCCGCCACGATCTCCGTCGCAGGGCTGCGCTTCGCGGGTGCGTACCGTTCCGCGATCGCCTGGAACGCCGTGCTCGGCTCCGTCGTACGACTCGGGTCGGTGAACGCTTCCTGCGGCCCGAATCCGTCGGCGAACAACCACAACAGGTCGTCGAGATCGCGAGCTATCACGCCGCGCTCACCCTCGGACCCCAGGTAGACAATCGGCTGCCTGGTGACCGGCTCGCCGGACCGGGCGAGCCAGAAGCCAACATAGTCGCCTGTTCCGGTGGTACCGAAAAAGCGGAACTCACTGCCATCGACCGTCTCGTTGCCGGTCCACAGCCGAAACCACCATGCAGTCTTTTCCGGTGCCTCGAAGCTGTCGTAGAGCTCAAAATCACAACCGCTTGCCAGGTCGGTTTCTCGCCGTTTGGTGACTCGGCTGAGGCGACGGCGATCATCCAGGACCGGAACTACTCGGAGCCAGTCAAGCCCCTGCACGGCGCTCGTCGACCACTCCGGACCTCCAGACCCGGAACCGTCCGCATGTATGCCAAGTGCAAGATCGTCCATCGGGCCCACCGCCCTACGGTCCCATAGTGCCCTAGCTGGTCAGCCTCGGCAGTTATGAAGGTTCCGGTTCCTCTTCCCCTGGTAGTCCAGTGTGAATTCTCTGCCCCTACTAACGTAAGCCCACTACGTCTATCGATGGATGCGCTCACGTATTACGAGGAGAAGGATGTGACCCGCCCTCGGCGCGAACGCAAACGATCAATCAAGTCGGAGCAGGCTCATGTGCAAGCTAATCTTGGGAGTGAACACATTAGCAAAGGCAGGTTGCCTGACGATCGGCGTGCTGCTGATTTTGGTATTCTTGTTTTTCTACCTGCGAAGAGGCGGGCTCATTGAGGCGTTGGCGAGCCGGGTAGTTCTAATATTGTTCGCCATCGCCATCTCCATGGAACTTCTCGGAGGGATGGTCTATTTCGCCTCTTCACGCTATGCCAGCGCGCATGCTTGCCCGATTGAATCAGATTCAATTCCCCAATAGCGCCCTACCGGCACGAGCCGCGACCTGGTCCCCACCTCAAGCCATCCCTCCAAAGGCGCTCTACGACCAGCGGAGCGGGCACGCACGCTGAGCCGCGGCTCGGGTCGGCAGGGCGCCCGAGCTCGCGCACCGCGCCGGGCGCAGCGTTGAGGTCCCCTCCGCTGCCTGTCCCGTGGACGCCCGGCAATGGCCAGGGCCTATCGAGACCGATCAGGGCGCAATGAGAACAGCCCTTGACCGGGCTGGGCCTGGTCAAGGGCTGGTTCTTGCTGTGTGGCGGGTGCAGGGTTCGAACCTGCGTAGGCTAAGCCGACGGATTTACAGTCCGCTCCCATTGGCCACTCGGGCAACCCGCCGTGGCGTCGCTGTCGCGACGGCACTGGAAAGGATAGCGGACGGCAGGGGCTGGTGTGACATCGAGGCGGGACGGTCTTGATCGGGGGAGTCGCTAGGCTCTACGGACCGCGAAGATGCTGCTGAGGGGATGTGTGTGTGCGATGGCCGACAGCTCTTTCGACATCGTCAGCAAGCTGGACCGGCAGGAGGTCGACAACGCGCTGAACCAGGCCGCCAAGGAGGTGGCCAACCGGTTCGACTTCCGGAACGTGGACGCGGGGATCAGATGGTCCGGCGAGACGATCGAGATCCAGGCGAACACGGGCGAGCGGGCGAACGCCGTGCTCGACGTGTTGAAGGACAAGCTCGTCAAGCGTGGGATCTCGTTGAAGGCGATCGACGCCGGTGAGCCGAAGCTGTCCGGGAAGGTGCACAAGCTGAGCGTGAGCCTCAAGGAGGGCATCGCCCAGGAGGACGCGAAGAAGATCGGCAAGATCATCCGGGACGAGGGGCCGAAGGGGATCAAGGCCCAGATCCAGGGTGAGGAACTGCGCGTCACCTCGAAGAAGAAGGACGACCTGCAGCAGGTCATCAACCTGCTGAAGGGCAAGGACCTGGACGTGGCGCTTCAGTTCGTCAACTACCGGTGACATGAGGGAGCGCGCCGGCCCCATCCCCCGCAGAAGTGGCCGGCGCGCTCTCGTTGGGTTATGACGCCGCCGCGTCCGGATTGGTTCGGGGGAATTGGCCCGAGTTCTGGGACGGGTCGGAGGGGACCGTCAGCGGCGGTGGCCGGCCATGCGCTCCAGGCGGGCGATGCGGTCGGCCGTGGGCGGGTGGGTGGAGAACAGGCGGCCGATGCCGGCGCCGGCGAACGGGTTGGCGATCATCAGGGAGCTGGTGGTGGCGAGCTCCGGGTCCTGCGGCAGCGGCATCGCGCGGGTGCCCGCGTCGATCTTGCGGAGGGCGGCGGCGAGGGCGAGCGGGTCGCCGGTGAGCCGGGCCCCGGCGGCGTCCGCGGCGTACTCGCGGGTGCGGCTGATCGCCATCTGTACGACGGCGGCGGCGACCGGGCCGAGGACGATCATCAGCAGCGCGCCGAGGAGGCCGGGGCCGTCGTCGTCGTCCGAGCGTCCGATCGGGATGAAGATCGCCAGGTGGGACAGGTAGGTGATCACGGTGGCGATGGCGGCGGCGACGGACGAGATCAGGATGTCGCGGTTGTAGACGTGGGACAGCTCGTGTCCGAGGACGGCGCGCAGTTCGCGCTCGTCCAGCATCTGGAGGATGCCGCGGGTGCAGCAGACGGCGGCGTTGCGCGGGTTGCGGCCGGTGGCGAAGGCGTTGGGCTGGCGGGTCTCGGAGACGTAGAGGCGCGGCATCGGCTGGTGCGCCGAGTTCGCCAGTTCGCGGACGAGCCGGTACAGGATCGGGGCCTCGACCTCGCCGACCGGGTGGGCGCGCATGGAGCGCAGCGCGATCCGGTCGCTGAAGAAGTACGCGACGCCGTTGGTCGCCAGCGCGATGACCAGCGCGATCGCCAGCCCGGCCCGGCCGCCGAACGTCCATCCGGCGACGAGCACCAACGCCGACAGCGCCGCGATCAGGGCAGCCGTCTTGACGCCGTTGAACCGCACTTCCGCCCGCCTCCCCGTCGACTCCCCATGAACATCAACGGTTTGACCTGCGTGAACGTTCCCCGTCCAGGCCCATTCACGCTACCCGAGGGGGTTGCTGGGGCGAGCCGCGCTCAGGTGGCCTGGGTGACCGTCTGCAGGACGATCTGCGGCGCCACCGACAGGACGACCGCACCCGCCGCGGCGGCGGCGATCGCGGTGCGGACGGGGAGGCCCGGCGCGGGGTCGTAGGACGGCCCGTCCGCCGGGGTGAACAGCCGGACGGCCCAGGCCAGGTAGTAGTACAGCCCGATCACCGTGTTGATCGCCATGACGACGGCGAGCCAGGTGACGCCGCCCGCAACCGTCGCGCGGAACACGACGACCTTGGCGAACAGTCCCATGACGCCGGGCGGGAGCCCGGCGAGGCAGATCAGGAAGAACGCGAGCGCGGCGGCGACGTGGGGGCTGCGGCGGGCGAGGCCGCGGTAGTCGTCCAGCGTGTCCCACGACGGCGAGAGCGGAACGGCACGGCGGCGGAAGCCGATCACCACGGCGAACGCGCCGAGGTTCATCACGGCGTAGAGGGCGACGTAGGCGGTGGTGGCGGCGACGGCCTCGGGGAGCCGGTCCTCGCCGACGGCGAGCGGCGCCAGCATGTACCCGGACTGCGCGACCGACGACCAGGCGAGCAGCCGGATCGCGGTGCGCTGCCGGAGCGCGACGAGGTTCCCGACCGTCATCGTCACGGCGGCGAGGACGGCGATCACCGGCCCCCACACGTGGCCGTAGGACGGCAGGCCGAGCGCGAGGACGATCGTCAGCCCCGCGAACCCGGCGGCCTTCGACACGACGGACAGGAACGCGGCGACGGGCGGCGGCGAGCCCTGGTAGACGTCCGGGGCCCAGAAGTGGAAGGGGACGGCGGCGACCTTGAACGCGAACCCGGCGAGGACGAGCACCGACCCGGCGGCGGCGACCGGGTCGAGGTCGGCGGGCAGCCGCGCCAAAGCGGGCGCGATCCGGTCGAGGTGCATGGCGCCGGTCGCGCCGTAGACGAGGCTGATCCCGAACAGCATGATCGCCGTGGACACCACGGAGACCAGGAACAGTTTCAGCGCGGCCTCGGACGCCGTCCCGTCGTAGCGGCGGAGCGCGGCGAGCGCGAACACCGGCAGCGACAGCGTCTCCAGCGCGACGACCAGCAGGACGAGGTCGCGGGCGGCGACGAGGGTCAGCGCGCCGACGACGGCGGCGAGCAGCAGGAAGTGGTACTCCCCCACCGGCATCTTCGAGTCGGTGATCTCCTGGAGGGAGAGCAGCACGACGACGACGGCCGCGGCGAGGACGATCCCCTGGAAGAGGAGCGTGAAGTCGTCCGCGACGTAGGAGCAGGAGCGGGGGCCGGAGCCGCGCAGGTCGCCGGGCAGGCAGAACGTGGCGCGCCTGTCCCCGAAGGCCAACGCGGCCACGGCGACGAGCGCGGCCACCAGCGCGCCGCCGGAGAGCAGCGAGATCAGGCGGCGGGGCGCGTCGAAGGCGTCGGCGAGCAGCAGCCCGAGCGCGGCGACGGCGAGGATCAGCGGCGGCGCGATCGCCGCGTAGTCGATGCCCTGGATCATCAGCCGCCTCCGAACAGCGCGCGGACGGGGTCGGCCGTCACGTCCAGCAGGGTCTTCGGCCACAGGCCGACCAGCAGCGTCAGCCCGATCAGCGGGACCCAGGCGGCGTACTCCTGCGCGGACACGGCGGGGGCCGGGCCCCGGGACACGCCGTCCGACGGTCCGTGGGTGAGCTTGGACAGCATGCGCAGGAAGTAGGCCGCGGTGAGGACCGCGCCGAGCGCCGCGACGGCCATGAACATCACGAACGTCTCGCGCGGCAGGTCGGCGTGCGGGCGGTACGCGCCGAGCAGCGCGAGCATCTCGCCCCAGAACCCGGCGAGCCCCGGCAGCCCGAGCGACGCGACCGACGCGAACGTGAGGACGGACGCCAGCCGCGGCGACGTGCCGAGCATCCCGCCGCCGAGCGCGTCCATGTCGGCGGTGCCCCAGCGCTCCTTGACCGACCCGGCGAGGAAGAACAGCAGGCTGGTGACGAGTCCGTGCGCGACGTTGCCGAACAGCGCCGCGTTGATCCCGACCGGGGTGAGCGTCGCGATGCCGAGCAGGACGAAGCCCATGTGCCCCACGGACGAGTAGGCGATCATCCGTTTCAGGTCGCGCTGGGCGAGGCAGGCGAGCGCGCTGTAGACGATCCCGATCACGGCGAGGAGGCCGAGCCAGGGCGCCCAGAACCGGGCGCCGTCCGGGGCGAGCGGCAGCGCCACCCGGACGAGCCCGTACGTCCCCATTTTCAGCAGCACCCCGGCGAGCAGCACGGACCCGACGGTCGGGGCCTCGGTGTGCGCGTCCGGCAGCCAGGTGTGCAGCGGCCACATCGGCGCCTTCACCGCGAACCCGACGCCCATCAGCGCGAACGCGGCGACCTGCACGCCGTGCGACAGGCCGGAGCCGTGCCGGGCGGCCAGCTCGGTCATGTCGAGCGTGCCCGCCGTCGCGCCGACGAGCAGCATCCCGGCGAGGAGGAGACCGGAGCCGAGGAGGGTGTAGAGGATGAACTTGGTGGCGGCGGCGCGGCGGTCCGTCCCGCCCCACAGCATGATCACCACGTACATGGGGACGAGGACGGTCTCGAAGAACACGAAGAACAGCACGAGGTCGAGCGCGACGAACGTGCCGAGCAGCCCGATCTCCAGGACGAGCAGCAGCGCGGTCAGCAGCCTGGTCCGGCCGCCCGCCGGAGGGTGGCGCAACGTGTAGAGGAAGCAGAGGAACGTCAGCAACGCGGTCAGCACGACCAGCGGCAGCGAGATCCCGTCGACGCCGAGGTGGAAGCGCAGCCCGATCGCGGACGCCCATTCCCGGTCGACTTCGAGTTGCATGCGGGACGTCGCGCCGAAGTCGAACGCCGTCAGCGCGGACACGGCGACGAGCAGCGTCGCGCCGGACACGGCCGTCCCGAACGCGCGGACGGCGAAGTCGGTCCGCAGGAACCGGTTCGCCGGGACGAGCATCGCGAGCGCCCCGGCCAGCGGGATCGCCATCATCAGCACGAAGATCACAGCAGGATCACCACTCCGGCCACGATGACGACGACCCCGGCGAGCAGGCCGGTGAGATAGGTCTGCGCGTTGCCGTTCTGCGGGACGCGCAGCACCCCGCCGAGCCAGGTCGCGGCGCGTCCGGAGCCGACGACGGCGGCGTCCACGCGGCGTCCGTCGAACCGGACGACCTGCCGCGCCAGCGCCCGCACTGGACGGACGACCGCCCATGCGTACAACTCGTCCACGTAGAAGGCCCGCGCGAACACCGGGCGGGCCCGTCCGAGCAGGCGCGCCGGGTCCAGCGCCGGGTCGCGGTTCCAGACGAGGAACGCGGCGCCCCCGCCCAGGACGACGAGCAGCAACGCGAGCAACGTGGACCCGACATGGGGACGCAGTTCCTCGGCCCCGAGCCCGAAGAATCCGAGGATCGCGGCTGGGACGGCCAGCGCGGCGACCGTCCACGACATGAGCCTGGACGGTTCGCGCGTTTCGTAGGTCCCGCGCGGCTCCCCGAAGAACGTCATCAGCCACGCCCGCATCGCATACGCCGCCGTCAACACGGCGGTGAGCAGCAGCCCGACATAGACGACCCACGCCACCCCGCCGGACACGGTCTCGGAAGGGCCGCCGTGCAGGGCGGTGTGCTGGGCGGCCTCGATGATCGAGTCCTTGCTGAACCAGCCGCTGAACGGCGGGACGCCCGCGAGCGCCGCCAGCCCGACCGTCATCGACCAGAACGTGACCGGCATGCCGCGCCGCAGCCCGCCGTAGTGGGCGAGCATGTTCGATCCGGCGACGACGATCACGCATCCGGCGGCGAGGAACAGCAGCGCCTTGAACGCGCCGTGCGTCAGCAGGTGGAAGATCGCGGCGGACTTCGCGCCGACCGCGAGCCCGGCCGCCATCACGGCGAGCTGGCTGATCGTCGAATAGGCGAGGACGCGTTTCACGTCGTCCTGCGCCAGCGCCGCGAGCGCCGAGCCGACCATGGAGATCACCGCGAGGACGCCGAGCACGGCGAGCGCCGCCGACGCCGCCGCGAACACCTCGTATACGCGGGCGACGACGTAGACGCCCGCCGCGACCATCGTGGCCGCGTGGATCAGGGCGCTGACCGGGGTCGGACCCGCCATCGCGTCCGGCAGCCAGGTGTGCAGCGGGAACTGCGCGCTCTTGCCCGCGACCCCGGCGAGCAGCAGCAGCGCGCCCGCCGTGACGGTCGCGTCCGGCAGCGTCGACGCCTTCTGCACGATGGCGCCGATCTCGAACGTCCCGGCGCCGACGCCGAGGACGAGCACGCCGATCAGGAACCCGGCGTCGCCGAGCCGCGTGACGAGGAACGCCTTGACCGCCGCCCGCGAGTTCGCCCGCTCCTCCCAGTGGTGTCCGATCAGGAAGTACGAGCAGATGCCCATGACCTCCCAGCCCACGTACAGGACGAGGAGGTCGCCGGAGTAGACGACGAGCAGCATCGCGGACGTGAACATCGACACGAACGCGGCGTACGACGAGTAGCGCCGGTCGTCCCTCAGATACGCGACCGAGTACACCTGGACGGCGAGGGCGACGCAGCAGACCATCAGCCCGACGACGGCGGCGAGGCCGTCCACCTGGAGGCCGACGCGGATCGGCACGGAGCCGGTGTCGATGACGGTGAGCAGGCCCGTCCGCGGGCCGGGGTCGCGCCACACCGTGAACGCGACGATCGCGGACAGGACGAGCGACACCCCGACCGGCGCGCACGCGATCAGCGCGGGCCCGTTGCGCACGGGCCCGACCCTGAGCACCCGGGTCAGCGACGGGCCGAACAGCAGCCCGGCGAACGCGGCGAGGAACGGCAGCAGCGCCACCAGCGAGGCGAGCCAGATCACGGCGCGGCCTCCTCGACCCGCTCGGGCTCGACGGCGGCGGCCGGACGGGACGGCTCCTCGGCGAGGGTGCGGAGGCGGTCGACGTCCACCATCCGCCGGTTCCGGAACACCAGCAGCACGAGCGCGAGCCCCAGCCCGATCTCCGCCGCCGCGATCACGATCGTGAACAGCGTGAGGACCTGCCCGCCGTGCAGCCGGTCGCGGTAGAAGACGTCGAACGTGACGAGGTTGAGGTTCACCGCGTTCAGCATCAACTCGACCGACATCAGCACCAGGATCGCGTTGCGGCGCGCCAGCACCCCGTACACACCGACGGAGAACAGCAGCGCGGCGACGACCGTCGGGTACGCGAGGTGCATCAGACGTCGCCTCCCTTATCCCCGCCAATGTCCGACCGGGACAGGACGATCGCGCCGACGAGCGACGCCAGAAGCAACACCGACAACACCTCGAACGGCAGGACCCACGTCCGGAACACTCCGGCGCCCAGTTCCTCCGCCGATCCGCCGCCTGCGCGGAGCGGGGTCCGCGCGTCCCCGAAGCCCATGACGACCACGGTCACGAGGACGGCCGCCGTCGCGACGGCCACGCCCAGCGCCGCCCACCGGTTGCCGGAGTCGAGGTCGGCGGACTCGCCGATCGGCGCGCGGGTCAGCATGATCCCGAACAGCAGCAGGACGACGACCGCGCCGACGTAGATCAGCACCTGCACCCACGCGACGAACTCCGCCGTGAGGACGAGGTAGCCGCCGGCGAGCGCGCCGAACGACACCACCAGCCACAGCGCCGCGTGGACGAGCCGCCGCGTCGTCACCACCAGCACGGCGGACCCGACCGCGACGACGCCGAGCAGCGTGAACACGACCTCCTGGCCGCTCACGGCGTCGTCCCGGGGCGCCTGCGCGCGGCGGCCTTCGCGGCGGCGGCGATCTCCTTCGGCGGCTCGGCGGCCGGGTCGTGCGCCTGCGGCGGCGGGACGGTCCACATCCATTCCCGCAGCCGGTCCTTCTCGTGCGTCAGTTCGGCGATGTCGTACTCGGCGTACTCGAACTCCGGCGACCAGAACAGGGCGTCGAACGGGCACACCTCGATGCAGATGCCGCAGTACATGCACAGCGCGAAGTCGATGGCGAACCGGTCGAGGACGTTGCGGGTGCGAGCGCGACCACCGCCTTCGGCGGGCAGGGTCTCCTTGTGCGAGTCGATGTAGATGCACCAGTCGGGACACTCGCGGGCGCAGAGCATGCAGACGGTGCAGTTCTCTTCGAACAGCGCGATGACACCGCGGCTCCGCGGAGGCAGGTCCGGCTGCACTTCGGGGTATTGACGCGTTATGGAACGCCGCGTCATCGTTCGCAACGTGACCGCCAGCCCCTTGGCCAGCCCGCCTCCTGGTAGCCGTCCCACCCGCCCCATGATTGCGCACGATCGGCTTCCGGGGAACGCGACCGGGTCCGGCTTCGTCTCTTCTGTGAGGGGTGTGCGGCTTTGAGCGGGAACGTTGCGCGGGAGGTCTGGTGAGCGATCACACGGAGCGCCCTGACGACACGGGCCCCGGGCATCGTCCGCGGCCGCACGCGCACCCGGGTCCGCCGGGGCATCGTCCGCGGCCGTACGGGGCTCCGCCGGGGTGGCGTCCGCCCTTCGCGCGGCCTCCCGTTCCGCCCGCTCAGCTCCGGCCGGTCGGGCCGCCGCCCGTCCCGGCGCGGGGGCCGGAGAGTGCGCGCGGTGTGCTGTGGGCGGCGATCCCGTTCCTCACCCTCGGCTACGGGACGCCCGTGACCTTCCTCTACGCGGCCGTGAAGCGCGGGTCGTGGCGGCTCGGCGCGACCGCGGCCGGGTACGGGGCCGGGACGGCGGGCGTCCTCCTGCTGCTCCAGTTCGGCAGCGCGGCCTCCATCGTCCTCGGCTCCTTCCTGGCGATCATGCTGTGGCTGGCGGGCACCGGGCACGCGTTCGCCGTGCGGACGTCCGTCTTCCCGCCCGAGGCTCCGCGCAACAGGCTCAACGAGCACGCCATCGAGGTCGCCAAGTACCGCCGGGGGCTGCGCGAGGACGCCCGCGCCCTCGCCGCCGAGGACCCGGCGCTGGCCCGCGAGCTGCGGATCGGCCGTCCGGACGTGCCCCGCACCTACGACGACGGCGGACTCGTGGACGTCAACCACGCCCCGCCCGAGATCCTCGCCGCGCTGCCCGGCATGACGCCGGAGATGGTCGAGCGGGTGGTGCGCCGCCGCGAGGAGCACGGCGGCTTCGTCTCCGTCGAGGAGATGGCCGTGGACGCCGACATCCCGCCGGACGTCCTCCCCGAGATGGCCGACTTCACGATCTTCCTGCGCTGACCGCGCGTCCAGGTCAGAGCGCGACCTTGAGGACGCCGGTCAGCGCGAGCTGCGCCAGCGACAGCGGGACGAGCCAGGCCCAGGCGAGCTTCTGCAACTGGTCCTCGCGCATGCGCGGATAGCTGACCCGGAACCAGATCACGCAGAACGCCAGGACGGCGGCCTTGAGCAGCGTCCAGAGCCAGCCCAGCTCGGTGTTCAGGAACGGGCCCTTCCAGCCGCCGAGGAACAGCACAGCCGTCAGCCCGCACAGGACGACGATCCCCGCGTACTCGGCCAGCAGGAAGAACGCGAACCGCAGCCCGCCGTACTCGGTGTACGGGCCGAAGATGATCTCCGAGTCGGCGACCGGCATGTCGAACGGCGGGCGGCGCAGCTCCGCGAGCCCCGCGACGAAGAACACGACGGCGCCGATCGCCTGCCAGGGCAGCCAGTACCAGCGCCATTCGCCGACGATGCCCTGGAGGGAGAGCGTCCCGGCTGCCATCGCGACCGACGACGCGGCGAACACCATCGGCAGCTCGTACGACATGAGCTGCGCGGCGACCCGCATCCCGCCGAGCAGCGAGTACTTGTTCGCGCTCGCCCAGCCCGCCATGATCGCGCCGATCACGCCGACGCCCATCACGGCCAGCGCGAAGAAGACGCCCGGCCCGAGGTCGAGCGCCACCTGCCCGCCGGGCCCGACCGGGATCACGAGCAGCACCAGCAGGTACGGGACGAGCGCCACGCCCGGGGCCAGCTTGAACACCCACCGGTCGGCGTCGCGCGGGACCACGTCCTCCTTCTGCGCGAACTTCACGCCGTCGGCGACGAGCTGCGCCCAGCCGTGGAAGGCGCCCGCGTACATGGGTCCGAGACGGCCCTGCATGTGCGCCATCACCTTGTGCTCGGCCTGCCCGACGAGCAGCGGCAGCACCGCGAACGCGCCCGCCACCAGCACGAGCTTGACCACGACCTCAAGCATCGGGCCCCTGCCCTTCTGGGGGGCGACCCCCAGACCCCCGAGACGGGGCGCTTGGACGATCCTCACTCCGCTGGCGCTCCGCTGCGGTCGCCCAAGCGCCCTCATCCGGCACACCGGGCGGCCGCATACGACGCCGGCTCGGGGCGCCGTGGCCCGACTCGCCGGGTTCCTTGGCGCCGGGCCAGGGCTTGGCGACGCGGGCGGCGAGGACGAAGTCCTTGCGGAGGGGGTGGCCCTCGAAGCCGTCCGGGAGCAGCAGCGGGACGAGGTTCGGGTGCCCCTCGAACAGCACGCCGAACATCTCCGCCGTCTCCCGCTCGTGCCACGCCGCGCCCCGGTAGACGCCCGTCGCGGTCGGCAGGACGGGTTTCCGCTTCGGCACCCGCGTCCGGATCAGCAGGTGGTGGCGGCGTTCGAGCGAGTACACGTGGACGACCACGGCGAAGCCGTCGTCGAGCTCGTCCACGCCGGTCAGCCAGTCGAAGAAGCCGCAGGACAGCTCGTCGCGGGCGAAGGTCAGCGCGTCCAGCCAGAGCTCGGGCGCGACGCCGACCGCGAGCCCGCCGGTGGTCTCCTCGGCGCTGATCTCCTCGCCGTAGCGGGACGTCCAGGCGTCGTGGAGGGCCTCGGCCTCGGGGCTCACCGGTCGCGCCCGATCTGGTCGTCGTGCCCGTCGTGCCCGTAGTCGTGCCCGTAGTCATCGTCGTCGTCGACCAGGCCGGGGATGATCGACGGGTCGTGCCGGTCGGTGTCGTCCACGATGGGCGCCACGGGTCGCGTCACCTCGTCGTCCGCGATGGTCGCGTTGGGACGGGTCACCTCGTCGTCCTCGATCGGGGCCACGGGAATGGTCACGTCGTCCGGAAGCACCGGGTGGTCCCCCAGGTGCTGGACGGGCACGGTCGCGTCGTCGGCGCCGTCCGGGTGGGGCTCCTCCGCCGCGTCGCCGTTCGCCGCCTCGCCCATGACGTCCCAGTGCTCGAACGTCTCGTCCGCCTCCGGGGGCGGCGGCTGGAGCGGGCGGCGCAGCACCGTCGCCGCGAACGGCCGCGGCCCCGGCGGCGGAGACGGCGGCTCGCCGCCGCCACCCCCGTACCGGTCCCCGAGCGACTCGGCCGCGATCTTCTCCTGCAGATGGACGATCCCCTGCAGCAGCGCCTCCGGACGGGGCGGGCAGCCCGGCACGTACACGTCCACCGGGATGATCTGGTCGACGCCCTTGGTCACGCAGTAGGAGTCCCAGTAGGGCCCGCCGCAGTTGGAGCACGCGCCGAACGAGATCACGTACTTGGGCTCGGGCATCTGCTCGTACAGGCGGCGCACCGCGGGCGCCATCTTGTCGCTGACGGTGCCGGACACGACCATGAGGTCGGCCTGCCGCGGACCCGGTGCGAACGGGATCACCCCGAGCCGGATGAAGTCGTGCCGCGCCATGGACGTCGCGATGAACTCGATGGCGCAGCAGGCCAGCCCGAAGTTGAAGACCCACAGCGAGTAGCGGCGGCCCCAGTTGAGCACGAACTTGACCGGCTTCGGCGCGAGCCGCGACAGCGGTCCGACGCTCGGCGGGGGTAGATCGACGGTGCCCACTGGAGCATTGTTACACCCAGGACAGCACGCCCTTCTTGCCCGCGTACGCGAGCCCGACCGCGAGGAAGGCGAGGAACACGAACATCTCGCCGAGCGTGGTCGCGCCGTATCCCGGATCGGAGAAGACCGTCGCCCACGGGAACAGGAACACCGCGTCGACGGCGAACACGACGTACAGATAGGCGAAGACGTAGTAGCGGACGTACGAATGCGCCCACCCCTCGCCCACGGGATCGACGCCGCACTCGTACGTCGTCAGTTTCTCCGCCGTGGGACGGTGCGGACGAAGCATCCGGTTGGCGGCGAGCGCCCCGCCGACGATCCCCGCGCCGACGAGGAGCAGAACGACCACGACGACATATGTGTCGAAATAGTTATGCACCAAATCCTCCCCGGCTGCGTCTGATCCAGTATCCCCGCAGCGGGCCGCGGGGGCACTGTGACCTTGTACCTCCACATCAGGGGCAGCAGGATGTCATGGTTTTACTGCACACTAGATTTGCATTGGGGTCAGTTGACCTGGAAGGACGTGACCGGATGAGCAACCCTCCGCCGCCCCCGGGCTGGGACCCCCCGGGCGGTGCCTCCTGGCCGCCTCCGCCGCCGCCCGCCGGACCGGGCGGACCGGGACCGGGCGGGCCCGGAAACCCCGGCGGACCTGGGGTTCCCGGTGGAGTTGGCCCCGGCGGCCCACCGCCGCCACCCGGCGGATACGGCGGCCCAGGCACGCCGCCGCCCTTCTTTCCGCCGCCGCCCGGCGGCCCGCTCGGCCCGGGCATGCCGCCGCCGAAGCGCGGCGGAGGCGGCGCGGTGATCGCGGCGATCCTGGGCGGCGCGGTCGTCGTCCTGGTCCTCATCGGCGTCGTGGTGTACGTGCTCACCGCGGCCGGCGGCAAGTCGCCGGAGGAGAAGCTGACCGCCGCGGCCGTCAGCATGGACGCCGCCCGCGCGGTCACGCTGAAGGGCACCATGGGCGGCACGGGGACGCTGAACGGCGAGGTGAACGTCACCAAGGGCGGGCGCGCCGCCGGCGACGTCACCTGGAACGGCGACAGCGTGACGGTGCTCTCGGCCGACGGCAAGCTGTTCGTGAAGGCCGACTCCGCGTACTGGAAGAAGGAGCTGTCGTCCAACGACGACCCGTTCTTCCTGACGTCCGGCCAGCAGTGGGGGCGGCTCAGCCCCGACGAGCTGAACCTCGACTTCAAGGCCCAGCTCTCCCCGGCGGCGCTGGCGGGCAAGCTGCGCTCCGCGCGGACGTCGAGCGTCAAGCCCATCAAGACGACCTGGCAGGGCAAGAAGGTGCTGAAGTTCAGCACGTTCTCGTCCACCCTCTACATCACCGACGAGGACGACGCCGAGCTGCTGCGCTACGAGGCGACGACGCCGCGGGTGCGCGTCGACGTCACGCCGAAGAGCTCGGGTGACGCCTCGTCCGTCCTGTCCAACATGCGGACGAGCATCGGCGAGCTGAAGGACTCCTTCAACGGCTCCGCCCAGCCGCGCGTCGCGGAGTGGAAGCGCGGCGGCTGCAACGGCGACTCCGGCTGCACGGTCGAGGCGAAGATCCGCCCGCCGTACGACGTGGAGACGCCCGTCACGATCGACGTCCGGTTCCGGCTCACCGCCGGGACGCTGACCGGCCGCGACCTCGGCAACTGCACGACCCGCATCACGATGACCAGCTCCACCCCGCAGTGGACGAGCTGCCGCGTCTCGGGCGGCGCGTGGACGAGCTGGGCCAAGGCCACCGGCGGGACGTTCTACAAGCACGCCTCCTACAAGGTGATCGGCGCCACCTCCGAAGAGGTCTCCTCGATGCAGAGCGGCCTCGACAGCGAGTAGCGGATCCACCCCGCACGACCCCGGGTGCCCGGCGGCGCTTTCCCAAGATCGGGAACAGCGCCGCCGGGCACCCTTATGCTCGTTGGGGACGCCCCCGGGGCCGGCGGCCCCCGACATCCGTGACCGAACACCGTCCGGACACCGCCGACCGCATCCCGGGCGCCGTCCGGAATCCCTTGCTTTGTGCCTGACGGTCGGGCCGCGACCCGGCCCCGGAAGTGAGCAGAGTGAGCCCCCAGTGAGCGTTGAACAGGACGACCCGTCATCCGCGCCCGCCGCCCCGCGGCCGCCGCTGCCCTCCCCGCCGCCGCCCCCGCGGGCGGTGTTCATGAGGCGGCGGCTGATCGTCGCGGCCGGGGCCGCGGCGGTCGTGCTGACGGTCGGCGGGGGCCTCGCGGTCGCGCTGTCCGGGGACGGCGAGCCGTCCGGCAAGCCGGTGAAGCCGACCGTGTCCGCGCCGCCCCCGGAGTGGACGGTCAAGGCCGGACGGCTGCTCGCGTCCGGTCCGGGCGTCCGCTACGACGGGGCGCTGACGGTCGGCGGCAGACCCGTGCTCGCCCGGCTGCGGATCACCCAGGCGGGCTCGGCGACCGGCACGCTGACGGCCGGTGCGCTGACGGCGGACGTCGTCGCCGTCGACGGCGCGACCTACCTCAGGGCGGGCCTCGCGTTCTGGCGCGACTACGCGGGCGAACTCACCCACCCCGAGTACTACGCCGGACGCTGGTCCAAGGCGCCCGCCGCGCTGCCCGGCTTCGACGTCCCCGGCGTCCTCGGCCCCGAGGCGATCGCCCGGACGCTCGCGAAGGCGCCCCGGCGCCCGTCCACGGAGGACGTCGGCGGACGTCCCGCCTACAAGGTCAAGACGCCGTCCGCCGAGTACCTGGTCGCGTCGGCGGCGCCGTACCGGCTGCTGGCGGTGCGCGCGACCGGGCCGAACGCGCCGTGGTTCACGGCCTCGCCGGTGGCGGCGCCCGCGTCGATGTTCGCCGAGTTGCGCTCCCGGGTGGCCAGGCTGGGCGGAGCCTCCGACCCGGGGCTGCGCTTCCGTCCCGGGACGCTCACCTTCAGCAACTGCGACCAGAACACGAACGGCTGCACGGTGACCGTTCCCGCCACATTGGACTCTCCGGCGGGAACGGTTCCGTCCGGGGCGCGGGCGGCGCTGCGGGCGGCGATCACGTCGCGCGGGCAGCCGCTCGGCGCGTGCGCCGAGTCCAAGCCCGTCCCGGCGAACCGGGCGCTGGTGCTGACCTGCACGGTGAAGAGCAAGCTGTGGCGGCGCTGGATGCGGACGGCGCTCGACAACCCCGGCTCGTACCCGTACACGGCGACGGCGCAGGTCATCGGGGAGGCGGTGGCCATCACGGACGTCCCGAAACTGGTCGCCGCCGTCGACCGCGAGCGAGCCTCGGTCGCCCAGCCGGAACCGGCCACACCGGGAACGGCGGGTTCCGGCTCGCCCCGATCGGGCCCCGCCTGACCTGGAGATCAAGCGGCGGGACAGAACGCTCAGACGTGGCGAAGCGGGCCGCGCCGGATGCTTCCCCAGCGCCACGCAAGGCCCGGTGCAGGTGAACTTTATTTGGCCTGTCTACACTTCGGGACGTGAACGCCACGCCCGCGGGGAGCCGCGGCTCCTCGACGAACCTCGCGCGGCGCCTGGTCAGGCGGCTGCACGTCGACCTGTGCCGGCAGCGCAGCAGCCTGTGTCGACGATGAACTCGGGGACCCGCCAGGGTCGTACCACGCGATAGGACCTGCCTGATCAGGGAGGGCCGAGTGAACCCGCACCGAAGTGGCACCCCAGCGGGACGTCACGCGACGGGCGGAGCGGCGGCCCCGGTCCCTGTCTCGGAGGACCGGCGGCGACCAGTGACCGAAACGCGGTTTGTCACCGCGTGCCGTCATCCCGGTGAGCGGTCCGCTCCCCGACACCATCATCGAAGCCCGGACATACCATGAAGGTAATCCTAAGTAGCATCACGTTCCCAGGCGCCTCCCCTGGGACGGATGCTGCGCGTCGAGGAGGTCTTCCTCTGTGACCAAACAGGTCCAGCAGCTCGACCGCGTCATCATCCGCTTCGCCGGGGACTCCGGCGACGGTATGCAGTTGACCGGCGACCGCTTCACCCAGGAGACCGCGGCGTTCGGCAACGACTTGTCTACCTTGCCGAACTTCCCGGCCGAAATCCGCGCCCCCGCCGGGACCCTCCCCGGCGTTTCCAGCTTCCAGTTGCACTTCGCCGACCACGACATCCTCACGCCGGGCGACGCGCCCAACGTCCTGGTCGCGATGAACCCGGCCGCCTTGAAGGCCAACCTCGGCGATCTTCCCCGCGGGGCCGACCTCATAGTCAACACCGACGAGTTCACCAAGCGGAACCTCGCCAAGGTGGGCTACGAGACGAACCCCGTCGAGGACGACTCGCTCGCCGAGTACCGGGTGCACGCGCTGCCGCTCACCTCGATGACCGTCACCGCGCTCACCGACTACGACATCTCCAAGAAGGACGCCGAGCGCGCGAAGAACATGTTCGCGCTCGGGCTGCTGTCCTGGCTCTACCACCGTCCCACCGAAGGAACGATCTCCTTCCTGGAGAAGAAGTTCGGCAACAAGCCCGAGATCATGAAGGCCAACATCGCGGCCTTCCAGGCGGGCTGGTCCTACGGCGAGACCACCGAGGCGTTCTCGGTGCAGTATGAGATCAAGCCCGCCGAGCACGAGCCCGGCCTGTACCGCAACATCACCGGGAACCTCGCCATCGCCTACGGCCTCGTCGCCGCGGGCGTGCAGAGCGGGCTGCCGATCTTCCTCGGCTCGTACCCGATCACCCCGGCGTCCGACATCCTGCACGAGATGTCGAAGCACAAGCGGTTCGGCGTCCGGACGTTCCAGGCCGAGGACGAGATCGCCGCGGTCGGCGCGGCGCTCGGCGCCTCGTTCGGCGGGTCGCTCGGCGTCACCACGACGTCCGGTCCGGGCATCGCGCTGAAGAGCGAGACGATCGGCCTCGGCGTCGCGACCGAGCTCCCGCTGCTGGTCATCGACGTGCAGCGGGCCGGTCCCTCCACCGGGTTGCCGACCAAGACCGAGCAGGCCGACCTGATGCAGGCCATGTACGGCCGCAACGGCGAGGCGCCCGTCCCGGTGATCGCGCCGCAGTCGCCGTCGGACTGCTTCGACGCCGCGATCGAGGCCGCCCGGATCGCCGTGAAGTACCGCACGCCGGTGATCATCCTGTCGGACGGCTACCTCGCCAACGGCTCCGAGCCGTGGAAGCTGCCGGACGTCGCGGCCCTGCCGACGATCGAGCCCGGCTTCGCCGAGCCCGCGGCGGACGGCGCGGAGTTCCAGCCGTTCGCCCGCGACCCCGACACCCTCGCCCGCCCGTGGGCGGTGCCGGGGACGGCGGGCCTGGAGCACCGGATCGGCGGCCTGGAGAAGGCCGACATCACCGGTAACATCTCCTACGACCCCGCCAACCACGACCGCATGACCAGGCTCCGGCAGGCCAAGGTCGAGGGCATCGCGAACGACATCGAGCCGCTCGCGGTGGACGACCCGTCCGGCGCGGCGCGCGTCCTCGTCCTCGGGTGGGGCGGGACGTACGGCGCGATCTCGGCGGGAGTGCGGCGCGTCCGGACGTCCGGGCGGAACGTCGCGCAGGCCCACCTGCGCCACCTCAACCCGTTCCCCGCGAACCTGCCCGAGGTGCTGCGGTCCTACGACAGGGTCGTCGTGCCGGAGATCAACCTCGGCCAGCTCGCGATGCTGCTGCGCGGCCGGTTCCTCGTCGACGTGATCGGCTACAACCAGGTCCGCGGCCTGCCCTTCAAGGCCGAAGAGCTGCAGGGCGTCATCCAGGATGTGATCGACAGTGAGTGACAGCGGAGCGCCGAACGGAAACGGCGCCTCGAACGGAAACGGCTCCGCGGACGGGTCCGGGAACGGGTCCGGGAACGGGCGCAGCCTGCTTTCGCTGGTCCCGAAGACCGACGTGAAGCAGACCATGAAGGACTTCAAGACCGACCAGGAGGTGCGCTGGTGCCCCGGGTGCGGTGACTACGCGATCCTCGCGGCGGTCCAGTCCTTCCTGCCCGAGCTGGGGCTGCGCCGCGAGAACATCACGTTCGTGTCGGGGATCGGCTGCTCGTCGCGGTTCCCGTACTACATGAACACCTACGGGTTCCACTCGATCCACGGCCGCGCGCCCGCGATCGCGACGGGCCTCGCGACGTCGCGTCCGGACCTGTCGGTGTGGGTCGTGACCGGGGACGGCGACGCCCTCTCCATCGGCGGCAACCACCTGATCCACGCGCTGCGCCGCAACGTCAACCTGAAGATCCTGCTGTTCAACAACCGGATCTACGGGCTGACGAAGGGCCAGTACTCGCCCACGTCCGAGATCGGCAAGATCACCAAGTCGACCCCGATGGGCTCGCTGGACGCCCCGTTCAACCCGCTGTCGCTGGCGATCGGCGCGGAGGGCACGTTCGTCGCCCGGACGATCGACTCCGACCGCAAGCACCTCCAGTCGGTGCTGCGGGCGGCGGCCCAGCACCGCGGCACCGCCCTGGTCGAGATCTACCAGAACTGCAACATCTTCAACGACAACGCCTTCGAGCCGTTGAAGGACGCCGCCGTCCGCGACGATGTCACGGTCCGGCTGGAGCACGGCGAGCCGATCATTTTCGGCGCGGACCGGTCCAAGGCGTTGCGGCGGTCCGCGTCCGGATCGTTCGAGGTCGTGAACGTCGCCGATGTGGACGCGACGGAAATCGCCGTCCACGATGCCCACAACCCGGACCCGTCGATGGCGTTCGCGCTGTCCCGGCTCGACCAGCCGGCGTTCGAGCACACCCCGATCGGGATCTTCCGCGATGTGGACCGTCCGTCCTACGACGAGCTGATGCGTGCCCAGCTCAGCGAGGCCGTCGAGCGGCAGGGCGAGGGCGATCTCGCCTCCCTGCTCGGCAGTGGGGACACCTGGCGCATCGACTGATCGCGTCGCCATTCGCGCAGGCCCGGCCCCGGTTCGCCCGGGGCCGGGCCGTTTCGTGTATTGAGACGCCGCGAACGGGGCACGGTTGAACACATCGGTGACCGACCGGGGACGTTCCGGACATGCCACGTTCGCGGGACGGTACCCCGTCCTGCAAGACTGACTAGATCATGTGAAACGTCGGGGAGGTGACGATGCGGGTCATTCCGCGCCGCAACAAGGGTCGTCGGCGGGACGAGAAACCCGCGGGCAACACCCCGTCCTCTCCCGGCCGCCCGTCCACAGAGGTAATAGACCCGGCCCAGCCTTTCTACCCGGGCTCCACCCAGCCGCGCCCTTCACAACCCGGCGCGAAACCGCCAGGCAGGCCGCCCCAGGGCGCGCAACGACCGGACACACGACCACCGGGCGCGCAGGGATCCGGCGCACGGCCACCGGACGCGGGCGCACCCGGCACGCGACCACTGAACACGCAGCCGCTCAGCCCGCAAGCCCCACCCGGAACGCAGCCGCCAGGCATCCAACCTCCCACCAGTCGGACGCCGAGCACGCAAACCCCGACCGCGCCACAACCGCCCGCACCGTCCACGGGACGGACGTCCGGCAGCGGGCGACATCGTGGACCTCAGCCGACGGCAGGCGGGCCGACGAGCCCGGCGGGCGGCCCCGTTAGCGTGACGAAGCGCGGGCCCGAATCGACGACCGCCGTCCTCCCGCCCATCACCGTGCCCGCGGACGCGGCCGCGCGGCGGCGAGCGCGCTCAGCCGAACGGCAGCGCGCGGCAGCGGAGACGAAGCGCAGCCGAGCAGGACGACGACCGGCAGGCCGCACGGCCCCGACGCCCTCGACACGCGCCGCGGCGCAGCACCGCTCCGCCCTCGTGGTCATGGTCCTGACCCTGGGCCTGCTGATCGCGGCGGTGGCGGTGACCGGCACCATGGTCGTCTCGTCCCGCCGCACGCGACCGGTGACGCTGGCCTCGCCCCTCCAGATCTACCCGGTCTCCGGGGCGACCCCGGGCCAGTGCCCGGCGGGCACGCGCGGCATCACCGCACAGTCCGGCGCGGGCCCCACCTGCTACGGCCTGTCGCAGGGCATCGCCATCCGCAAGGTCGCCGACCTCCGGGTGCAGAAGTCCCGTGCACGCTCTGGCGGCTACGACGTAGCGGTCACCCTGCGCCCGGTCGACCGCCACGCCTTCGCCCAACTAACCCGCGCAACGGTAGGCCGCGACCTGGCCTTCGTCGTCCGCGACCGCCTCGTCACCCTTCCCCGCGTCGACATGGCCATCACAAACGGCAAGGTAATCGTGACAGGCCCACCCGACCGCGCCTCCGCCAACCGCCTAGTCCACGAACTAAAGGGCACCTGAGAGGCCCCAGGGGCCCGTTCCTGCGGCGGCGCATCGCCCAGGGTCAGCAGCAGTTCGGGGATGCCGTGTAAAAAGGTCCCCGAGGGTGCGGAGGGGTCCTCCGGAGTGTTCTTTGGGGCCCAGAGGCCCTAGGGCGCGATCGTCCATTTTCCTAATCTCGCTCTTGTCAGGAAGAAAGAGCAGAAGGGAATTCTCGGATGGCCAAGAGAATGCGACTGGTGATGGCAGGCGGAGTCGCGGCGGCCGCCTTAACCGGCACCGCGGGCACTGTGGCGATCGCCACGTCGGACGGATCCGCACCGTCCCACGCGCAGACCGTCTCCGCGGTCCGCTCCGCCGATTCGCCCGTGCCGGCGTCCGCGGCCAAGCGCGGATGGCAGAAGTGGGGCAAGTGGAAGAAGTTCAATGGCGACAAATGCCGCACCTATGTGGACGCCACGCCGTCCGGGAAGCGGCTCCTCGTGAGCTCCCAGGTGGAATGCGGCAAAAAGCACTACTCCATGGAGACGACGCTCGCCGGAAAGTGGAACACGCATCCCTTCCGGGTGATCGTCCGCGGTTGCGGCCAGGGGAACGCCCCGGTCAAGTCCTGCTACGCCTCCCAGTACGTCAACAACCCCGCCGGTAAGCAGCGGTGGAGGGTCGTCGGCCTTGGCAACCTGTTCGGGATCGACCTTCCGGACGCCGTCATCGAATTCACGGCGTAGCGGAACGAAAACCGAACCCCGGGCGGCCGCGCACCCACCGCGGCCGCCCGGGGACGGCGGCCCTCGCCCCTTTGGCGGCGGGTGCGCGTTCGGTGGGGGGCGCGAACGTGCGTGGGGGGTGCTGCCGCAGGGGCGAGGGCCTGTCTAGGGGGAGACCGTCATGCGGTGTGCTCTGTCCAGGTGCGGGAGGGCGCCGACTATGGGGCATCCGGCGGAGAGGGCGGCGGCTCGGATGAAGCGCTCGTCGATCGCGATGCGGGCCCAGACGACCTTTCCCGCCGCGAGTTCCGTCCAGCCGCAGCCGCCGGTCGCGAACGCCTGGACGATGATCAGGCCCCGGCCGTGGCCGCCGAAGTAGCCGGGAGTCTGCAACAGCGGGCGGCCGGGGTGGTCGTCCCAGACGCACATCTCGATGCCGATGTCGAGGCGGCTGACCCACGCGCGCATTTTCTCGCTCACGCAATGGCGTGCCGCGTTGGACGCCAGCTCCGACATGATCTGACAGGCGTCACTGCGGTAGGCGTTGAGCCCCCACACATTGAGGCTGCTTCGCACGAGATCGCGCGTCAAATACACGGTTTCGCGACATGCGGTAACTCTCACCGCAAATTGGTTGGTCTGGTCTGTTTTGCGCGTGGCGGCGTCCATGGGCAGCCCTTTCGGGTCTCTGTTTCTCGCGACAAAGGCTGCCGTCTGCGGGTACAGTTCTAGCGTTCAACCAAACAATCTGTATTTCCAGGATCTCGAATGCCCCCTCGGAACGATCTTGATCCAGATAACGATCATTGGCACTGGCTAGCCGCTGACCTGCGGGTATGGCGGCTTGAGCGCAACATGACACAGCCCGCTCTCGGCGAGATTCTTGGGGTGACAAAAACTCAGGTTTCGAACTGGGAATCGGCCCGCGAGAACCTGCCCATGAAGCACGCCGAAACTCTTGACCTGGTATGGCGTACTGCGGGGCACTTCACCCGGCTTCGTCGTCTGGCGGAGCGAGCGCACGATCCCGGCTGGTGGAGCCAGTACACGCCACTGGAAGCCCGGGCCTCCCGAGTTTCGTACTGGGCTCTAGCGATCATTCCTGGCCTGCTGCAGACCGAGGACTACGCGCGGGCCCTCATGGAGGACGGGCAGATTATTGAGAATGTCGAGGACGCCGTGTCCGCGCGCATGGCGCGACAAGGGATCCTCACTCGGGAGAAGCCTCCGGAGCTGCGCGTACTCATCAACGAAGGTGCACTAGATCAACCGGTAGGCGGTGTTGAGGTCATGCGTGGGCAACTCACGCATTTGATCGCTATCAGCCACGCTCGCAACGTCATCCTGCAAGTGGTCCCCCGGGATGTGGGCGCGCACATCGGCCTCGACGGGTCGTTCACCCTCCTCACCGGAGCAAGGTGGTCGGCGGCCTACATGGAAGCCAACACAGGTGGCAGACTGACGCATGAGCCCGCGAGCGTTGAGGACTTCGGCAAACGCCTTGACTTAATACGGTCGGAAGCACTATCTGCTTCCGCATCCCGCAGTCATATCGGTCGGATCATGGAGGCCATGAAGTGATCAAGTGGCGTAAGGCCAGTCGTAGCAACGCGTCCGGCAATGAGTGCGTTGAGGTCGCGGCCCTCCCGAAGGGGCGCGCTATCAGGGACAGCAAGGCTCCGGAAGGCGGGCACCTCGTGCTTTCGGCCGAGAGCTTTGCTCAGCTCGTCGCTGCCGTGAAGGCGGACGAGTTCGACTTCTGATCCAGCCTCCCGAACAAGCGGCCTCGTCCTCCCGGCGGGGCCGTTCGTATGTGGGTCGGTGTGGCTAGGGGCGGGGGAGCATTTTTAGGGGGGCGTAGGGGGTGCGGCCTGAGGAGCTGGCGATGATCAGGCCCGCGGGGGATGCGAGGAGGCGGGGGCGGGAGTCGTTCCAGCGGGACGGGACGACCGCCGACGTCATTTCCTTGCCCATGGACGAGTCGTACGACCGTAGTTGCAGCGTCGTGAAGCGGGTCGTGAGGGTGAGCACGTCCTTGCCGTCGAAGGCGATGGCGTCGATCGTGTTGCGGCTGGTCCCGGTCGTCCAGAGTCGGCGGCCGTCGCTGACGCGGTAGCCGACGAGCGAGTTCTCGCCGCGGTCGGCGCGGGCGACGGCGACGAGCGTGTCGGCCGAGACCGCGATCTTCCGGGTCGGGACGGCCGCCGAGCCCGACTGGTCGAAGGTGTCGATGCTCCGGCCGGGGTCGTCGGTGGGGATGGTCGCGGTGACGCGGCCCTGGGCGTCCAGCACCGTCAGCGTCTTCTTGCCCCGGGCGTCGGACTCGCGGACGGCGACCACGAGCGGCGCGGCGTTGACCAGGTCGACGTTGGCGTTGCCGACCACGCGGAGGTCGGTCTTCCACAGCTCGCGGCCGGTCGCCGGGTCGACCGCCCGGACGAGCTGGCTGGTGGTGGTCGCCGTGACACCGGTGCCGGTGGTCCGGGTGCAGCGCTCCCCGAGCAGGACCTGGGCGGACGTCCCCGCCACCCACTCGAAGGAGCAGCCGTTGAGCTTGTGCTCCTGCTTCCAGAGGGTCTTGCCGTCCCGGACGGCGAAGCCTTCGACGGTGTCGTTCGTCCGGTAGGCGCCGGTGGTTCCGGCGATGGCGAGCGAGTCGGCCTTGTCCGTGAGCGCCGGGCGGCCGATGGGGAGCGTCCGGTTCCAGAGCGTCTTTCCGGTGGCGGTGTCGATCGCGGCGAGGGAGCCGCACTGGCCGGAGCCGGGCTCGTGGGCGATCAGGCCGATGCCGCCCTCGGCCGTCCGGCTCATCGCGCAGAGGGTGTCGCGGCCGGGCAGGACCGAGTTCCAGGACTGCTCGCCGGTCCCGGCCGCGTAGGCGGTCAGGCCGTCGAACTTGCCCCGCACGACGGCGTCACCGGTGATCCAGACGCCCTCGGTGTCGGTGTCGGAGGCCCGGTCGGACGGCGCGGACCACGCGAAGCGCAGCGTCGGCCCGTGCAGGACGTCGAAGAGCAGCCAGCCGGGGTAGACGCACACGGCCGCCGCGACCGGCCCGGCCACCCAGCCCAGCCGCCCCAGCTTGTACAGCCCGTAGCAGGCCGCCGGTACCAGGATCATCAGCGGGAAGAACGACAGGGCGAAGATCAGGCCCCAGTGGTTCGGGCACGGACCGCGCCGCGTCCCGCAGGAGCCGCCCGCCTCGCTGCCCAGCGCGCCGAAGTTCCTGATCAGGAGGGTCGCCAGCAGGCCGCACGCCGCCGCCGCGACCAGCCCGATGGCCACCCTTCTCGCCGTGACCGACCGCCCCGACTTCTTCGCACGCGTCATCCCCGCCGCCCCTCCCACCCGCCCGACCAGCGACGGGAGTATGGCACGCGGCCATAAAGATCACGCGGTTACGACCTAAATCACTACATGTCCGAGGGTGGTCACATCTGTGGGAGTTCGGTGCCCTGGGCTGCCTGGATCTCCAGCTCCGACCGCAGGCTCTCCCCCACCATCGCGATCCCGGCCTCCAGCACCTCGTTGAAGCGGATGTCGAAGTCGGCGCGGCGCAGCTCGGCGGTCGCGCGGAACGCGGCGCGCGTCCCGCCCCACGGGTCGGCGCCCGAGCCCAGGTAGGTGAGGTCGAGGTCGACCGGACGGGTGACGCCGTTGAGGGTCAGCTCGCCGTGCACCGTCCAGCGGTCGGGGCCCGCCGCGGTCAGGCCGGTGCCCGCGTACTCGATGTACGGGTGGACGTCGGCGTTCAGGAAGTCCGCCGAGCGCAGGTGGTCGTCGCGGATCTTGTTCCCGGTGTCGATGGACGACGCCTCGATGCGGGCCGTGACCCGCGACTCCTCGACCGGGTCGGCGATGTCGAGGCGGCCCTCGAACACGCCGAACCGGCCGCGCACGCTCGACAGCCCGAGGTGCCGGGCGACCGCGCCGACGCTGGAGTGCGCCGGGTCGATCGTCCACGGGCCGGGCGGCGGCAGGTCGGCGCCGCCCGCGCGGGCCAGCGTGACCCGGCCGATGTCGGCGGTCCCGGAGCTGGACGCGATCAGCGTCGCGGCGGCGGGCTGGAAGCCCTGCGCCGTGACGATCGCCGTGTAGGTGCCCGCGGGGAGCGGACCGGCGGCGAGCACGCCGTCCTCCCCGGTCCGCTCCCGCGCGACCTGGTTCCCGGCCAGGTCGGTCACCGTGACGACGGCGTGCCGCACCGCCCAGCCGTCCTTCGTCCGCACCGTGCCGCGCAGACCTCGTTCAGCGCTCATCGCCGATCCGCATCTCGTGTGGCCGGGCCGCCGTCGCCGGGCGGTCCGGGGAGGGGTGGTGTTCCGTCACTCGTCGGGGTAGCCGAGTGTCAGGTCGTGGTCGTCGAGCCCGGCGCCGGACAGCGAGAGGCCGGTGGCGACCGGCGGGTAGCCGGACGCGATCACCGTGTACCGGCCGCCGGACAGGTCGGCGAAGGCGTACTCGCCGTCCGGGCCGGTGATCACCAGGGCGAGGACGTTCCCGGCCGCGTCGACGAGCGTGACGCGGGCGTCCGCGACCGGGCGCCCGGAGCCGTCGCGGACGACGCCGCGGATCCGGGCGCCGGGCGGCAGCTCGACGTCCTGCCTGGTCCGGCCGCTGCCCGCGACCTCGACCGGCAGCGCGACCGGGCGGTGCGCGGCCGCGCTGACCGCGAGCGTGTAGGCGCCGGACACGACGTCCTTGAAGGCGTACCGTCCGCCCGCGTCGGTGCGCTCGGTGCCGACGACCTCGCCGCGCACGTCGGTGACGACGACCATGGCGTTGGCGATGGGTTCGCCGTCGCCGCTGCGGACCGTCCCGATGAGGCCGCCGTTCCCGGCGAGCAGGACGTCGAAGGCCACCGGACGGTCGCCGACGACGAGCGTCGCGGCCTGCGGCTCGTGCTCGCCCGCGGCGGCGATCAGCACGTAGCTGCCGGGGCCGGGGGTGGGCAGCGCGTAGCGGCCGTCGTCCTGCGTGACGGCGCGGGCGAGCTGGTGGCCGTCCACGCCGATGAGGGTCAGCGCGGCGGACGGGACGGCCGCGCCGTCGGCGGTCCGCACCACGCCGTGCACCGGGGCGCCGCCGCTCCCGTTCGAGCCGTTGGAGCCGTTCGAGTCGCTGACGTCCAGCTTGATGGGGTTCTCCTGGACGAGGAGCTGCGCCTCCGCCGGGGACGTCCCGTTCGGCGACACCGTCGTGGCCAGCGGGGTCGCGCCGACCGTGGCGAGGGTGCCCGGACCGGCGTCCGCGGACGGCGCGGCGAGCCCCTCGGGTGCGACCGGCGCGCCGTTCTGCACCGGGTCGGGCTTGCCGCGCCCGGCGGAGCCGCGCAGCGGCAGCTCCTTCAACGCCAGCACGGCGAGAAACCCGACGATCGCGACCGGCACGCCGACCAGGAACACCGTCTCCAACGACGTGGTGAACGCGTCCTGCACGATGCCCTTGATCGGCTGGGGCAGCTTCTGGATGTCGTCCGGCGAGCCGAGTTCGCCCCCGCCGCCTCCGGACGCCTGCGGCAGCCCCGCCTTCCGGAACCCGGACGCGATCTCGTCCGCGATCCGGTTCGTCAGGATCGCCCCGAACGCGGCGACGCCCATCGCGCCGCCGAGGTTGCGGAAGAAGGAGATGCCGGACGTCGTCGACGCCAGGTCGGAGGGCGAGGCGGCGTTCTGCGCGGCGAGGATGAGGATCTGGAGCGTCAGGCCCATGCCGATGCCGAGGACGGCGAGGTCGGCCCCGATGACGAGCTTCGACGAGTCGGTGTGCAGCCGGGACAGCAGGAACAGCCCGGCCGCGACGCTCGCCAGCCCGAGCACCGGGAAGATCTTGTAGCGGCCGGTCCGGGTGACGATCTGCCCGGACCCGGTGGAGGTGACCAGCATGCCGATGACCAGCGGCAGCGTCATCAGCCCGGACGCGGTCGGGCTCATCCCCTTGGCGATCTGGAGGTACTGCGGCATGTAGATCATCGCGCCGAACATCGCCATGCCGACGCAGATCGAGACGAACGAGGTGAGCAGGAACGTCGGGTTGCGGAACAGCCGCGGCGGCAGGATCGGGTCGCGGGCGACGCGCTCGGCGACGACCGCGAGGACGAGCAGCACGGCGGCGAGCCCGAGCAGGATGTACGTCCACTTGGAGCTCCACGCGAACTCCGTGCCGCCCATCGACAGGACGAGCATCAGCGTGGCGGCGCTGCCGGTGATCGTGAACGCGCCGAACACGTCCACGCGGGTGTCGCGGCGCACCTTCGGCAGCTTCAGCACCCGCTGGATGACGAGGAACGCGACCACGGCGAGCGGCACGCACACGTAGAAGCACCAGCGCCAGCCGAGGCCGTCGGCGTCCACGATGAACCCGCCGAGCAGCGGCCCGGCGACGGTCGCGACGCCGAACACGGCGCCCATGTACCCGGCGTAGCGGCCGCGCTGCCGGGGCTCGACCACGTCCCCGAGGATGACCTGCGCCAGCGCGGACAGCCCGCCGACGCCGAGGCCCTGGAACGCGCGGGCCCCGATGAGCTGCCCGATGTTCTGCGACAGTCCGGCGGCGACCGACGCGACCACGAAGGTCAGCAGCGCCGTCTGGAACATCAGCTTGCGGCCCGCGATGTCGGAGAGCTTGCCCCAGAGCGGCGTGGACGCCGTCATGGTCAGCAGGGACGCGCTCGCCACCCAGGACAGCTTGTCCTGGCCGCCGAGGTCGCCGACGATCGTCGGCAGCGCCGTCGCGATGACCGACGTCGAGATCATCGCGGTCAGCATCGCCATCATCAGCCCGGAGAGGATCTCCAGGATCTGACGGTGCGTGTACTGCGGTCTCGCCGGTTCAGCCGTCAGCGGCCCGTCCGAGGCCACGCTCGCTTGAGCCACCCTGCCCCCATGCTGCGATTACCCAGTTGATTACCTGTGCTCTGCATGTATCTTATGTAGACGCATGTTTACTTGCAACTCGTTGGATAATGGTCACCCGATGTGACCGACTACCCGGGGATCGTGATGCGGGTCGAGAACCAGACCGCCGACGAGGCAGACCAGCGGCCGAAACGCGACCGCGAGGCCACCCGCCGCCGGATCCTCGACGCCGCCCGCGACCTGTTCGGCGAGCACGGGTACGACGGCGTCACCGTCCGGATGATCGCGGCCCGCGCGGAGGCGAACACGGCGCTCGTGCACCGCTACTTCGGCTCGAAGCCGGCGCTGTTCGGCGAGGTCCTCGCCGGGGAGTCGGCGCTGCGCGGAGTGATCGCGGGCGACGCGGCGGGGCTGCCGCGGCGGCTCGCCGAGCACTTCGTCCGGCACATCGACCAGCGCCAGGTCACCGCCGTGTCCCGGATGCTGGACCGGTCGGCCGGGCATCCCGAGGTGAAGAAGATCCTGCTCCGGTACCTGGAGGACGTGGTCGTCCAGCCGATCGTCGCCCAGTTGGACGGCCCCGACGCCCGCGCCCGCGCGCTGCTCGCGTCCACGATCATCATGGGCGGCGGGCCGATCCGGCGGCTGCTCGGCACCGACGACCTCCACGACGTCGACCCGGGCGAGCTCATCGACCGGGTGACCGCGATGTTCACCGCCGCGCTCGCCCCGCGCTCCGGGTCGCGGTGAGGACCGGCTCAGCGGCCGGACGGCCCGCCGGGCGCCCCGCATAGGCTGATCTTCATGAGGCCGGGGGGCGCGCTCCGCGCGCGATGGGGCAGGACGGGACGGTCCGCGCGCTGGGCCGCCGCCGGGACGGCGGTCGCGCTCGCCGCCGGAGCCGTCGCGTGGGGCGTCGCCGCGGGCGGCGCGCCGCGCGTCCGCACCCTCGACCAGCGCATCGCGGTCGTGGACGGCCCGCACGACGACCAGCGGGTCTCGCTCGACACGACGTTCTACAAGCCGGTCGGCGGCCGCCGGGCCCCGGCGGTCCTGCTCGGGCACGGCTTCGGCGGCAGCAAGGCCGACGTCGACCGCCAGGCCCGCGACCTCGCCCGCGCGGGCTACGCCGTCCTCGCCTGGTCGGCGCGCGGTTTCGGACGCTCCACCGGCGAGATCGCGCTCGACTCCCCCGACTACGAGGTCAAGGACACCCGGCAGCTCGTCGACTGGCTCGCGCGGCGTCCCGAGGTCCGGCTGGACGCGCCCGGCGACCCCCGGCTCGGCATCGCGGGCGCGTCCTACGGCGGCGCGATCGCGCTGCTCACCGCCGCCTACGACCGACGCGTCGACGCCATCGCCCCGATGATCACCTGGAACGATCTCGCGGACGCGCTGTTCCCGGACGCCGCCGCCGCGAACCCCTCGAACGGCGTGTTCAAGAAGCTGTGGGCGGGCCTGTTCTTCACCAGCGGCGCCGGGCGGACGGCCTGCGGACGCTTCCTGCCGTCCCTCTGCGCGATGTACCAGGAGATCGCGGAGAAGGGACGGCCCACCGACGCGGCGATCGCGACGCTGCGCCGGTCGAGCCCCTCGACCGTCGCCGACCGGATCAAGGTGCCGACGCTGCTCGTCCAAGGGCAGGCCGACTCGCTGTTCCCGCTCGACCACGCCGACGCCACCGCCCGCGCGATCGCCCGGAACGGCGCGCCGGTGTCGGTGGTCTGGTACCAGGGCGGGCACGACGGCGGCGACCCCGAGTCCGACCGGATCGACGACCTGGTTCTCGGCTTCTTCGACGCGCGGCTGA
Organism: Actinomadura syzygii; assembly: GCF_008085905.1. Lineage (GTDB taxonomy): Bacteria > Actinomycetota > Actinomycetes > Streptosporangiales > Streptosporangiaceae > Spirillospora > Spirillospora syzygii. The sequence continues at coordinate 118,989 of NZ_VSFF01000001.1, forward strand.
AGGGGGCGGACGGGGCGGCGCCGCGCTTCATGGTGACTCGGGCGGGCGGGCTCGACTCGTCCACCCAGCGGGTCGTGGTGGACGAGGCGACGTCCCGGACGTATCCGGGCCTGTCCAACGACCGGCAGCCGCTGGCGCTGAGCGGCGGCCCGCAGACGATCTACAACCCGCCGGGCGGGTCGCCCACCGCGATCTCCGCGCTGCCGGGGCTCGGCGCTTTGAGTTCGCTCGGCGGCGGGCTCGGAGGGGGACGGCTGGCGGCCGAGCAGCCCGGACAGTTCGCGGCGTTCGACACGGCGCCGCTGGCGCGTCCGCTCCAGTTGACGGGCGCGGCCAGCGTCACGCTGCGGACGGACGGCGACGGCCCCCTGTTCGCCAAGCTCTACGACGTCGCGCCGGGCGGCGGCACGACGCTGGCGCGGCGGCTGGCCGCGCCGTTCCGGGCGTCCGGCGGGCAGGTCACGGTGGAACTGCCCGCGATGGACTACCACTTCGACCAGGGGCACCGGGTGCGGCTGGTCATCGCCACGACCGACATGGGTTTCGCCACTCCGGCGAAGCCCGCGTCGTACAACGTGCGGGTGGTGTCGCCGTTGAGCGTTCCGACTGTTCCGTCGTTGAAGGCGGCACCGACTCCTATACCTGGTTGGGTGTGGGGGCTTCCGTTGGTCGCTGTTGCGTTGGCGCTTGCCATCGTCCTGCCGGGACGGCTCCGGCGCGGGCCCGAAGAGGACAGCGACGTCCCGCTGGAGATAGTCGGGCTTACGAAGGCGTACAAGAACGGTCACCTTGCCGTGGCCGACCTGTCTTTCCGCGTCGAGAAGGGGCAGGTGCTCGGTCTCCTTGGGCCGAATGGTGCTGGGAAGACGACGACGCTGAGGATGCTCATGGGGCTCATCCACCCCGACTCGGGTGAGATCCGCATCTTCGGTCATCGCGTGTATCCGGGAGCGGCCGTCCTGGCGCGGCTGGGTTCGTTCGTCGAGGGGCCTGGATTCCTGCCCCACCTCACCGGTCGCGACAACCTGGACCTCTACTGGCGCGCCACCGGCCGTCCCTCGGACGAAGCCCACCTGGACGAGGCGTTGCAGATAGCCGACCTGGGATCGGCCCTGGATCGTCCTGTCCGGACGTACTCGCAGGGGATGCGGCAGCGTCTCGCCATCGCGCAGGCCATGCTCGGACTGCCGGACCTCCTCGTCCTGGACGAACCCACCAACGGACTCGACCCGCCGCAGATCCGCGAGATGCGGGAGGTGCTCGTCCGCTACGCCGCGGCCGGACGAACGGTCATCGTCTCCAGCCACCTCCTCGCCGAGGTCGAGCAGACCTGCACCCACGCGGTCGTGATGGCCCGCGGCCGCCGCGTCGCCGCGGGCCCGGTCGCCGAGATCACCGGCGCCGGACGAAGGCTTGAGGACGCTTTCTTGGAAATCATCGGAGAGAGCTCATGAGCGTCTATGACGTGCGGCGGACGTTGCCGTTGCGGGTGGAGGCGGTGCGGCAGTTCCGGCGGCGGCGGACGCTCGTCGCGTTCGGGATCCTGCTCGTCCTGCCGTGGGTCCTGGTCGCCGCGTTCAAGCTCGGCGGCGACCCGAGCCGCGACGGCGTCCCCGGGCTGGTGGACGTCGCGACGGCCGGGGCGCTGAACTTCGCGCTGTTCGCCCTGTTCGTCTCGACCGGGTTCCTGCTCGTCGTCGCCGTCGCGCTGTTCTGCGGCGACACCGTGGCGAGCGAGGCGGGCTGGTCGTCGCTGCGGTACCTGCTCGCCGCGCCCGTGCCGCGCGCCCGGCTGCTCCGCCAGAAGCTGATCGTCGCGCTGTCCTACGCGGTGCTCGCCGTGGTCAGCCTGCCGCTGATGTCGCTGGTCGCGGGCACGGCGGGGTTCGGCTGGGACGAGGTCCACCTGCCCACCGGCGGGACGGTCCCGGTGGACACCGCGCTCGGCCGGATGGCGATCGTCGTCGGCTACGCGCTCGTCTCCCAGCTCGTCGTCGCGGCGCTCGCGTTCCTGCTGTCGGTCACCACCGACTCGCCGCTCGGCGCGGTCGGCGGCGCGGTCGGGCTCGTCATCGTCAGCAACATCCTGGACGCGGTCACCGCGCTCGGCTCGGCGCGCGACTTCCTCCCCACCCACTGGATGTACGCGTGGATGGACGTCCTCCAGCCCGAGGTCCAATGGACGGGCATGGCGAAGGGCGCGGCCGTCTCGATCTCCTATGCCGCGGTGCTTTTCGCCCTGGCGTTCCGCCGGTTCCGGACGCGCGACATCGTTTCCTGAGAGCGAATTCCGGATGTTTCCGGTCACGGACCGTCCGCGAAAATCGGTCGAACCGGCAGACGAAGTCGCATAAGCTCTGCGAACCTCACACACGGCGAGCGCGTCCTACGAACAGAAGCGCGCACCAGGCGCGCTCGACGATTGAATCCCGCCCCTCGGGGGGAGATGATCACCATGGCACGGCAGCAGCTCATCAAACGCCCGCGGCCCCCACGTCAACCGAGCCCGCCCGACCTGCGGACCCCTTCGGGCCGCCTCTTGCCGTACTGACCGCTTTCAGCGGGCGGCGCGCGCCAGGAACCGTTCCCGGTCGACCACCACCCGCTCGATCACCCCGGTGCCCACGACCGTTCCGCGCTCGTCCGTGGCGGTGAACCCGAAGACGAGCCGGGGCCCGTCCACCTCACGGAGTTCGGCCTCGACGGTCACGTGGGCGCCGACCGGACTGGCCGCACGGTGCTCCAGTTCGACGCGCGTCCCGACCGACGTCTTGTCCTCGCCCAGGAACGGCCGGACGGTCTTCACCGTCGCCTCCTCGGCGAGCGCGAGAAGGCGCGGCGTGGCGAGCACGGGAACGTCGCCACTGCCCGCGCTGACGGCCGTGTCCTCCTCCTCGACCAGCAGGGACGTCTCCGCTCGCACACCCGGCTCCACGCCTCACAGCTCGCGTTCGAGCCGGGCCGCGACCTCCCGGTACCGGCTGACCGGCACCAGGTGGACGCCGTCGAACGCGCCGCTGTCCCGGATCGCGAGGACCTGCTCGCAGGCCACCGCGACGCCCGCCGCCCTGTCCCGTTCGACCGCGTCGACGAGTTCGGCGGGAATGGCGATGTCGGGAATGGCGGCGGCCAGATTACGCGCCATCCCGGCGCTCGCGAGCACCATCACTCCGGCGTAGACGGGGCCGTTCAGCCGGGCGTCGTCGCGCCAGCGGAGCAGATCATCTACTGAATAGCTCACCTGGACGAACGTGAAGTCGGCGGACCGCTTCCACTCGGGCGTTTTGCGGAGGCCCGTCGTCACACCGATCTGGAACGGAGCGCAGCCCGCGAAAACGGCGTCCTCGGCGGCGGCGCGGGTCTCGTCCATCATCGCGCGGACGGTCAGTTCGCTCGTCCGGCCGCCGATGGACGGCTTGTCCCCGTAAACGAACAGGAAACGGTCGACGCCGTACGCGGCGGCGGTCAGCAGGTCGCGGCGGAATCCCAGCAGATTGCGGTCGCGGGAGTTGAGGCACGCGATGCCGCGCGCGCCCATCGCCTGCACTTCGTGGGCGACCGCCACGCTGGACACGGTCGCCCGCCCAATGTGGTTGTCAGGGATGAGGAAAGAATCAGCGACTGGGCTCAACACGCCGATCTGATGCCGGACTCTGGTGAGATCCGGCTTCATGGGCGGTTCGACCTCGCACACAATCTCGAACGCCATCCCCCGACCCTACCGTCCGGGTCCGCTCGAATGTCAGTGCCGACCAGTACGGTCGGGGCGTCCGTCATTCAGGCCGTCCCATTGAGGAGCGACTATGAGCGAACCCGTTTCCCGGCTGGACGAACGGTTCAGCGATCCCGGCACACAGGCCACGCCATGGGAGAACGCTCGCGAAGTTCTGGAAAACGCGCAGTTGTCGTGGATCGCCACCGTTCGGGGCGACGGCCGTCCGCACGTCACGCCGCTGGTGGCCGTGTGGCTGGACGGCGCGTTCCATTTCTGCACCGGGCCGTCCGAGCAGAAGACGCGGAACCTCGCGGGCAACCCGCAGGTCGTCCTGACCACGGGCGACGGCCGGTGGGACGGGGGCCTCGACGTCATGGTCGAGGGCGAGGCCGAGCGGGTCACCGACCGTCCCGCGCTCGAACGGCTCGCCGCCGCCTGGACGTCCAAATGGAACGGGGAATGGCAGTTCGGGGTGACCGACGACGGCTTCTCTAACGACGTCGGGGGCGACGCCTACGTGTATGCGGTTCGTCCGGCGAAGGTGCTGGCCTTCGGCAAGGGCACCTTCACGCACACCAGCTACAAGTTCGCCTGAGTTCCTTTTCTAGCGGTAGACGTGCTCGGGCGCGGGAAAGGCGCCGTCCGCGACCTCTTCGGCGTAGGCGCGGGCGGCTTCGACCATGGTCTGCCGCACTTCCGCGTACTGCTTGACGAAGCGGGGAAGCCGCCCGGGTGTCACGCCGAGCGCGTCGGTCCAGACGAGGACCTGAGCGTCGCATTCCGGCCCGGCGCCGATGCCGATGGTGGGGATGTCCAACGAGTCGGTGACCTGCGAGGCGAGTTCTCCAGGCACCGCCTCCAGGACGACTCCGAACGCGCCCGCGTCCTGGACGGCCCGCGCGTCCTGGAGGAGTTGCCGCGCCGCCGTGTCGCCGCGCCCCTGCACCCGATAGCCGCCGAAGGCGTTCACCGACTGGGGCGTCAATCCCACGTGCCCCATGACCGGAATTCCCGCGGACACGATCGCGCTGATCTGGGGCGCGCTACGCTCCCCGCCCTCCAGTTTGACCGCGCCCACCCCGGCCTCTTTGACCAGCCGCAAGGCGCTTTGCAGGGCCTGCTCGGACCCCTGCTGATAACTGCCGAAGGGGAGGTCGCCGATGACGAGGGCGCGCTCGGTTCCCCGGACGACGGCCGCCGCGAGGAGTGCGATCTCGTCCAGGCTCACCGGGACGGTCGAGTCGTATCCGAGATGGTTGTTGCCCATCGTGTCCCCGACGAGGATGACCGGGATTCCGGCCTCGTCGAACGCGGCGGCGGTCATCGCGTCATAGGCGGTGAGCATCGCCCATCGGTGGCCGCGTTCCTTCGCCTTTGCGATGTCCCGGACCGTGACCCGGCCGGACGACCCATAAACGGATGCGTCCTGCATTTCCTGGGCATGCGAAATACGCGCCATGGCGACTCCCGTTCGACTGTCTCGAAGCGCCCTTTACGGCGTCTCCGGACTCTTGCCCATCGTGACATAAGCGTTCGGTCCCGTACAGGCCGACGGCCGATGGCGGCGCGGTCGCCCGCGCCGCCACCTGAGATCAGCGCCGGACGGCCCGGCGGCGGAGGAACAGACCGCCGCCGCCGGCGGCGAGGAGGAGCCCGAGCCCGGCGAACACGACCGGGGCTTCGTTGTTGTCTCCGGTTTCGCTGGGCTTCGGGCCGTAGCCTCCAGCCATGCCCTGCCGGTCATAGGCCGAACCGGGCAGGCGGTCCCCGTAGCGACCGCGAACCGCCCGCTGGTAGGCCGCCAGCGGGACGGAAGGCGCGCCCGTCACCTGCCGAGCCTCCGCATTGAGCGGGTAGACCCGGCCGCCGTCCAGCCGGTACCAGCCGTTGATCTGCGGCTCGCGGAAGACCGTTCCTGTGTTGCGCGCGTAGTTCTGCTCGTCCGCGCCGGACGCGATATTGGCGAGCCGCCAGGCCCCGTCCCTGCGCACGGCCCAGACCGAGGCGCGCTGCCCGTCTGCCGAGACCGCCTCGGTGGCGAGGAAGGACAGCCGCGCGACCGTGTCCGAACGTCCCGTGACGAAGCCGGGGTCGAGTTCGTAGACGGGCACGGTCGGGCCGGTCAGCCTGGGCGCCATCTGCGCCGCCGCGCTGGCGGTGATCTTCGCGGTGCCGCCGCGGGCGGCGAAGAAGCGGGCGACGGTCGGGGACGCCGCTTCGGCGACCTGCCGGGCGGCGGCCACGTCGGCGGCCGGGGGCCGGGTCGGGGCGGGGGACGCGGCGGCCGCCGGCGCCGCCGTCACGATCACGATCGCGCCGCTGAGCGCGAGACCTGCGAACAGTTTCATCTCACGTCTCCTCAGGCGCCGATGTAGTCGAGGGAATGGGTCCAGAGGAACGAGTTGTTGCTGACGTAGTAGTTGTACGACGCCCAGTTGTAGCGGTAGTTCGAGGGCCAGGGATCTCCCCAATAGACCATGCTCGAACCGGTGTCGTAGCCGTACAGGACCTGCATGTGCCCGCCGCCGCTCGTCCATTGGATGCGGGCGATGATGGGACGGCGCGCGTCCACCTCCCGGACGATCGCGGCGTAGGTGAGATAGGTGTAGACGTAGCTCCCGGGATTGATTCCGATTTGGCGGAAGGCGTTCTGGTCGTTGGCCAGCGTGGCCTGCTCGTTGGGGCAGGACGAGTTCATCGCGCGGTTGAAGGCGAGGTTGCAGAACTGGTTCTGGCTGTAGGACCTGCCCATATAGGCGGCCACTGTGTTGCCGGACGCGGCCCAGCACCAGTTGGTCCTTTCCTGGGCCTGCATGGTGATGCCGAGTTTCAGGGCGGCGGCGTCGGCGGTGCCGGGCACGGCCACGGCCGAGAGTGCGAGCGCGCCCACGGCGGCGCGCCAGGCTGTGCGGGTAAGCATGGAGAATGCACTCCTGGGGGACGGTCGAAGGATGGGGGTGTCGGGCGCCCTCGACGTCCGCGGAACGTCGAAAGGAATGGTCCCCCCGCCGCGAATCCCAGACAAGCCCCTGCGCCGTGGCGGAATTTCAAGGTGTAGGCGGCCAATAAATGAGAAAGGCGCCGCCCGGGGTCAGTCCCACTCCCAGCGGATGCCGTGGACGCCGGGCCGGACCTCCATATCGGCCATATGCACGGCGCACCAGCCGGACAGTTGCAGCTCTCCGACGTCGGCGCTCGGCGTCGCCGCGTTCGGCTGCCAGACCCGGTGGCAGCGGACGGGCAGCGCGTCCGGATCGAACTGGACGTGCAGCAGGTACATGTGCGTCGGATGGCGGAACCAGCGGTGATAGAAGGTCGCCTCGGGCCCGCCGCCGCCATAGCCGAACTCGTACTCGATCATGTACGTGTCGCCGCGCCGCAGAGGCTTTTCGAACAGCAACTCCATTGCGGTGACACCCGTCCCAGGATCGGTGCGGACCTGACCCAGGCGGCAGTGGGACGCCCTCCGAATGTCGGGCAGAATCCCCTTCTCGCAGTGGTGGACGGCCACGTGCCTGTCGACACCGTCCACCCGCGCTTGGAAGACCGCCCGCGTCCGAACGGACCGCTCGTCGCGGTCGGCTCCGACGCGGAAGCTCTCGTCGCAGCTCAGCCAGCGGAGCTGCCCGTCCACCGGGTTGCGGATCTGCCCGAGGAGGGTGTCGACGCTGGCGTGCACCTGGCTGACGTCCCGGTACGACAGCGCGCCGGGCGCCTGGTGCACCCACCGCCCGCGCGGCCGGCGCGGCCCGAGCAGCGCGGACAGCGATTCCGGCGGCACCTCCAGGATCCCCTCGAGCGCCCGGACGGCCGACAGCGACCGCGACCTTTCCGGACGGCTGCTGCCGCGCTGCCAGTTGCTGAGGCTCGCCACGCTGACGTGGATTCCGCGCTCGGCGAGCCGCACATGGAGCCGCTCAAGGCTCAGACCTCGCGCCTGGATCGCCGCGCGCAACGCGCCATCGAATGAATCCACCATCGAGGATCCTCCCGCCGAGGCCACCCGCCCCGGAAAAGGCCGCGGGCCAGGCGCAGACGGACCTTAATGGAACCCAGTCCAACAGTCCAGACCTCGATGGGAGGCGTTCGGTCAGTCGTCGAACTCGAACCCGGCGGCCGTGGCGGCGGCGACGAGAGCGCGCATCCGATCCGCGTCGGCAGCGATGGCGCTCATCAGATCGCCCAGTTCCTGGAGCGCGTCACGGTCGGTGCCGTAGGCGCAGAACATTCCCGCTTCGGGGTCGTACGAGAACCGTCCGTCGAGCGTTTTCGCCTCGGTGCTGACGAGGAATTGCGCCACGCCTTCCCAGAAGTAGCCGTTCGGCTCATGGCCGAGCTCCTGGACGGTTTCGTCTACTTGGGTGGTTCCCGCGTCCAACAGCAACGAGAAATTGCCGGGCGTGGTCTCAAAGAGCTTCAGGGGCTTCACCTGGCGGATGATGGCACCCGCCGGGACGGGACGGCAACCTCGCGACCAGCCGCCTCACCCGTCCAGCGCTGCCAGGACGTCTCCCCAACTCGCCATGGGCGCGCCCGCCTCGAACAGGACGCGGACGCCCATGGAGCGGAGAACGTCCAGATGGGTTTTGAAGGCGGGATGACTGGCCAGCTCAGCCTTGAGCTGCGGAACCGCCAGCACAGGAACACCCATGCCGACGAGCTCACAAAGCATGCCAACCGCAACGGTGTCGGTAATCCCCAGCGCCCATTTGTTGATCGTATTGAAGGTGGCAGGCGCGACCACGGCGGCATCAGCGGGAGGCAACCCATTGGACGTCTCATGCGGCAACCGAAAGTCAGTCCGCACGGGCGCACCGGTAAGGGCGGCGAGCCGTTCAACGTCCAGGAAATTGACCCCCATGGGGGTAGCGATCACCCGCACATCCCATCCCGCATGCTGCGCCCGTCCCACAAAGTCCGGGAGCTCAGACGCAGCCGGGGCCCCACACGCGAACACGTACAAGACCTTCACCAAAGCCACCCGCCAACCCGACGATCCCTAACTAAGGAACACATTCCCCTGACGCTCGTCCCCCGTGTCAAAGTACCTGGTGACGTAGTCACGCTCCCCAAGCTCACTCTCCCGCATCAGCGAGAAGACTTCAGCACCCTCGCCAATCACCTTGTCCTCGCCAATGAAATACGCCTGGGCGAACTCTAGATACTGCCCATCACACCCGGCCGCATACTCAAACGCCCCAGCCTCGGCCTTCTCAATAGCCTCCCCAAAATCCCCGGCACGCCAAACAGTAACGTTCTCCTCATAAACTTGCCGTCCCTCATGCACCCATCGAAAAACGCAACGAACCCCATACCAGCCAGCCCTACTCATAAGGACGCTCCCGAGGCAGAAGTCGAGCCGCCGCCTCCAGCTCACCACCCCTGACCAGCCCATGAATCTCCCGAGCCAGCGGCGTCACATCACCGATGGAGACGATCCACTCATCCGCGTATCGCCGTACGGCCTCACCACACAGTCCAAGCTGAAGCGATCGATACGGCAAGGCCCTCCCCCGCAGGTCACGCTCAGGATCCCACTGCACCCGAGCAGGCGCACGCTTGAGCTGGCGACGCCAGGCATCCCGATCCGGGTACAGCCCGCGCTCGTAGTGCGAAAGACATGAGTTCCGCAGCGCCCACTCAAAGCCCTCACGTGTGATCTCCACGGCGAGAACGGTCTCCTGCCCCGCTTTCATGCCCCAGCCGCACCGATACATCATCCACAAGAAGTACGGCTTGACCCACGTCATCCGATCCCCTCGCCCCACCACCACGTCCCGCCCTCGCCACTTCCCCCAGCCCATGACTGGCCCGCCTCCCGCAACCGCACGGCATCACCCAACATGGAGCCTTGACCCCCCGTCCAGCCCCGCGTGTCGAAGCCCGCCACCGATGTGGCAACCTCTGACGGACTGGCAGAAGGGGGACGTTGACGTGCGCGATGTTCAGGCGACCCTCGAATTGCGGCCAGGTCGCGGGATGGGACTGACGGTGTTGGTCGCCATGGGATTGAGCGGCGTGGGCATCGTCGCCGCGATCCTGATCGGCAACGCCCCGACGGTGTTCGCTCCAATCGTGGGCACCACCTGGGCCGTGTTGATCATATTGGGGACGGCAGTCCTCCTCACGTCCCGCATCACCCTGACTTCGCACGAGATCGTCGTTCGGGGGCTGTTCGTCCGCCAGCGCCGGCCACGCTCACACATCACCAGGGCGATGCGCGCGACGATCCACATGCCGAACGGAGGGGCAGGCGAAAGCCTCTTCCTACTCGACGCACACGGCAAGTTGCTCACCAGAGTGAACGTCGCCTACTACAAGCGCGAGAACGTAGACCGACTGGTCGAGACACTCGACGTGCCGAGCAGCGGTCCCACCTACTTCGCCAGCGGCAAAGAGTTCGACAAGACGCATCCGGGCCTGCTGTCGTGGGCAGAACGTCACCCCTACCGAATCCCGCTCGCGATCCTCGGCACCGCACTAGCCGCAACCGTGGCAGTAGCACTCATCGTGATCACCACATCCTCCTAACTCACCACAACAGCCAACGTCCCCGGCCGCCCACGGGCTCGGCAGCCCTGGCATGGTGTCGGAGGCAGTCGCTATCGTGCGACGCATTGAAGTCGGTCTGAGCACCCCTCGCGGGTCCGCGGCTTAAGGGGGGTGGGTGAAAGTAGACTCCCGGACTTGTCTCGGAGATCGAAAAGAAGCCCAGCGCCCCCACCCCCCTCCTTCTTTTCCGAAGAAGGCTGCCGCAGCAGCCGACACACGTGTGAACCTCACAAGTGAAAGCGCAGTTCTGGACCATGGCCGCAGCATTGAGGCCCTCACACCCACACAGCAATACCGCGACGCGTTCCCCGTCGAGACGCACCCGAGTGCGACCGTCTGATCTCAGGCACCCGCAGCGTCCACCGCCTGGACTACGCCGAGTCCGTGCGGCGGCCAGCGTCTCCGCAATCCACCGCGCCGACGAGCTCTGGCCAGTTGGAACGGCCAGCCCCGCGCGCGGCTACGGCGACACGCCCGACGGCGTCGCCTACGCCCACGAACGCCGATCCCTCAGTTCACCAACAACGACAGGTCCGGCACCAGAAACCCACCCAAGAAGGGCAAGCGACCAGGCCCACCTGAGACGCCACAAACGCACTCGCCGACGAAATCGACCTTGATCATTTCAGCGACACGCCAGACCCTCACACACAACCGGAGGTTCGCCGCAACCACACTCCATGCATGCCAGACGATCACGACCACCGCCGGGTCTGCCGCAGCACCAACACTGCGCGGTCCGACACCGCCGACTCCGCGCCCACCGTGCCGACGACGTGCCCGCGCTCACCGCCTCACCAGAAACGCGCACATCGCAGGCGATCCCCGGTTCACCACACCCGCCCAGCGAGACCAACAACTGCCTGCGTCCACCTCCGCGCGCAATCCACGCTATGAGAACTGCACCGCTAACTCGTCCAGCGACCTGCCCGTCCCGTCAGCCCTAGCTGTTCCTTCCGTCGAACACGACGCTGAGGTTAGGCAACGCTGCCGAAGCCGACCGCTGGTGACACCGCCCCAAGTACCATCACTCTACGTGTTGACGCAATGATTGCGTCAACCTATCATGGTCTACATGCTCTTCCCCACACCCGCGCTGGACGACCTCGATCGCAAGGTCTTGGACGAAATCGAGCAGATGCGAGCCGACCTGCGCTACCAGGTACGTCAGGTAGCCGTGAAGTGGACGGAAGGTCTTCGGAAGTACCTCACGGCGGACGCGGTAGCGGCCTCGAACTCCATCGAAGGTTTTCGGGTGTCCACGGTCGACGTGGTGGACCTGATGGAGGGCGAGCGCGACGTCGAGTTGTCAGAGGATAACCGCGACGAGACTCTCGCCTACCAACACATGATGACCTACATCCAGACGCTTCATGACGCGGAAGACTTTTCCTTCAGCAAGGGGCTGCTGAACGCGCTTCACTGGATGCTCCAGGGACACCGCCACACGGCTTCCAGGCCGGCCGGTCAATGGCGTCGAGGCCCGGTGTATGTCACCGATCCCAGAGACCCCAGTATTGCGGCGTACACGGGCCCTGACGCCGAAGACGTCCCAGGTCTGATGGACGAACTGGTGAACTGGTTGGCGGAAGACAACGGCACCCACCCTCTGATCAAAGCCGCAATGGCTCATCTCCACCTCGTCTCCATCCATCCGTGGAGCGATGGAAACGGTCGGATGTCACGGTCAGTCCAGACCCTCCTGATCGCCCGCGAGGGCGTGCTCGCCCCGGAGTTTTCGTCGATCGAAGCGTGGTTGGGACGTCCGGGGAACACCTGGGAGTATTACCGCCAGCTCAATGACCGAGGTTCGCGCTATCAACCCGACCAGGATGTTTCCAACTGGATCAAGTTCAATCTGACCGCTTACCACCAGCAGGCGCAGACCGTCAGAAACAGACTGGACAGAACAAGGAGCGTTCTGGGACTCCTCACAGACTTCGTGACGGACGAGGGTCTGGACGAGCGCCTGGTCGCCGCTCTACACGAGGTCGCAATGACCGGAAAAGTCCGGCGCCTGCGTTACGAACACGCTGAGGGATTGAGTGTTCAGCAAGCCCAGCGCGACCTACGTGAACTGACAAGCGCAGGCATCCTCGTATCCGTTGGTCGCACACGGGCCCGCTCGTATATCGAAGGTCCTCGCTTCCCCGAGCCGCCCCTTACCGCAGCAAGGACTCCAACATCACTGATCGACCCTTACCGCGCCTAACACCCTTGACCATTATTCCAGACGCCAAGACACGCGGCTTCTATTTACTGAGAGGCTTCGGCGGCAGATTGCAACAATGGCGGAGCCTCGAACATCATGCCTCCACACTCAGTTAGCGGAGATCAGTTCCGCCATTCGGAGTAGTCGGGCCACGTACTCGGCTTCTTCGCCATCCAGGTACGACATGACGCTTCGAAGATCCTTCCGCCACCCCAGCGAAACCTGCTGGCGCTCGACTCCGAAAGCCCCGTTTCGTAGGTAGGCGGAGACGCATCCGGCAATGTGGGCATCGAGTGTCGCCACCGACTCACCACTTGGCGCGTCCAACCAGCGCAGAACTTCCGGGAATGCGAGACCCGAGTGCTCCGCCCAGAGGCGCGAGAGCTCCCCGTCCCCCACCCGACTCACGCGGACGAAGCGACACTGGCCGAACACGAAAGACAAGCGCCTCCTAGGCCACCCGAGGGGCCCATTTGCAGGGCCTCCCTGGGGCAGGGCATCGCGTCAGGCCAGAGAACAGAACCACCGACAAGCGTTACCGAACGTGACACGATCCATCCCCCTACGTGCTGGCCAGGAACGAGACGGACACCGCATCCATTACCAGCACAAGATCAACCGACAGCCCGCCGAGCGCCCCGGCCGACTGGAGGTAGCGGAGTCCACCGACGACGAAAAGGCCACCGCCGGGAACCCGCCCCAAGAGAGTACGAGCGACGGGAACGTCTGAGACGCTGCATACGTGTCCGCCATCAAGTTCGACTTGATCATTTCAGCGACACGCCGGGGGCTCGCGCACAACCGGAGGTTTGCTGCAATCGCACCCCGTGCGCGCGCGCCGAGGCGACACCCAGCCAGCGGCTTTACCATGGGGTCCTCATCGCCCCTACGAGGGTTATAGAGAAGTCAGTTGAGCGGGCTCGAACCAGGGAGCTGCGCCGCCCCCGGGACCCCCGCGAGCCGGGGCACTCGTTCGCGCGAAACGGTCTGTCGCACCTTGCGCGCCGTTCGCGCGAACCACCAGCATCCGCGCCTGAGCCGGAGCCGTCACCAACGCACGCTCAACGACACCGTGAGCGTGGTCCCGCGCACCTCCACGCGGCATCCCCGCTGTAGGAGCTGCACCGCCAACTCGTCCAGCGGCCTGTCCATGCCGTCTGCCATAGCTGTTCCTTCCGTCGAACACGGGGGTTGAGCCGGAAGCGACGCCGCCGACCGTTGCCGACCTGGTTGACCGGCGAGGGATGCCGCCCGTTCCATGGGCTCTGAGCCTGTCTTTCTCGCCGGATCTCTCGGAGGCACCGGCTAGGGAGCCAGGGAGGGGCCAGACTTGAGGGGGGAGGGGCGACCGTGGGCGACGCGAAGCGGAAGCGGTTTGGCGCGTACCTGGCGCAGTTGCGGAGGGACGCGCGCAAGAGTCAGCGGCAAGTGGCCGAGACGTTGTGCCGGATATCCGGTGTCCCTTCTGTGACGCGGCACGAGGTCAGCCGTTGGGAGCGAGGCGAACGCGTCCCGGATGTCTGGCTTCCTGCTCTCGCGACGGCCCTGAGTGTTCCCCTCGACGCCCTGGAGCGCGGAGCCGCCCATGCGCGAGGTGAAGATGTTGGAACTGGGCCGCGCGGTCCGGCCGAGGCACTTGCCTACTTCCTTCCAGATCACGATGTGGACCTTGGGCCACTGGCGAGTGAATCGGGACGCCGGGTCGGAGCCTCTACAGCGGCCGCTCTGGCTGACCGGGCGCATGGCCTACGGCTCGCTGATGACGTCATCGCCGGAGGCGATCTGCTTGCCCCGGCGCTTAGGGAGTTGGACGGAGCCGTCCGGCTCTACCGAGAAACGAGGCATTCCGAGGAGACCGGCCGCTCACTTCTCAGCAGCATCGGGGAAATAGCCCAGATCGCGGGGTGGATCGCGAGTGACGCGGGCGAACACGACCAGGCGGAGCGCACCTATCGGCTCGGAGTCTCGGCCGCTAGGGAGGCCGGAGACCACGCTCTCGTGGGCAACCTTGCCGGAAGCCTGGCCTATCAGCTCTCCAACACCGGTCACGAAGACGACGGTGTGAGTCTCGCCCGTGCCGCGCTGGACGAGGCAGGCCCCGACGCACCCGCCAAGGCCCGCGCGCTCTACCTCGATCGGGTCGCATGGGCGCACACCAAGGCGGGCGAAGCCCAAGCGGCATTGCGGGCTCTCATCGAAGCCCACGAAGCCATGGCCGTCGAAGACTCGCACGCGTCTCCAGACTGGGCTTACTGGGTCTCGCCCGAGGAACTCGACGTGATGGACGCCCGCGTCTACACAGAGCTTCGCAAGCCGTTGCGTGCCGTCCCGCTCCTGCGAGAAGTGCTCAGCCGGTACGACTCGACGCACACCCGCGAACTCGCCCTCTACCTCTCATGGCTCGCCGTCGCCTTGGTCGACGCCAACGAACCAGAGGAAGCCGCCAAAACCGCGCGCCGGATGCTCGACCTCTCGGCCGACTCCGCCAGCGAGCGCACGGCTCAGCGCGGACGCATCGTCCTCACGAAGCTAGAGCCGTACCGGCAAGTCCCCGAAGTGCGGGAAGTGCTCGACACACACGCGGCCTGACGACCGTTTCCGAAGGTCACCGACTATTCGGTGGGGGCTACGCCTACGGGGCAGGATAGGCCGGTGCCGGTTATGCCGCAGTAGCCGTTTGGGTTTTTGGCGTCTGAGAGGTACTGCTGGTGGTAGTCCTCGGCGAAGTAGAAGTCGGTGGCCGGGGTTATCTCGGTGGTTATGGGGCCGTAGCCGGACTTCGTCAGGACGGGTTGGTAGGCGTCGCGGGAGGCTTCGGCGGCCTCTTGTTGGGACTCGGTGCGGGTGAAGACGGCCGAGCGGTACTGGGTGCCGATGTCGTTGCCCTGGCGCATGCCCTGGGTGGGGTCGTGGGACTCCCAGAAGACGCGGAGCAGCTCCTCGTAGCTGATCTTCGACGGGTCGTACACGACGCGGACGGCTTCGGCGTGGCCGGTGAGGCCGCTGCAGACCTCTTCGTAGGTGGGGTTCGGGGTGTGGCCGCCCTCGTAGCCGACGGCGGTGGAGAGGACGCCGGGGGTCTGCCAGAACATGCGCTCGGCGCCCCAGAAGCAGCCGAGGGCGAACTCGGCGATCTCGGCGCCGTCCGGGTAGGGCGGGGCGAGGGGGGCGTCGAGGACCTCGTGGCGGGGCGGGACCGGGATGGGCTCGTCCCGTCCCGGGAGGGCCTTGTCAGGGCTGACCATCTGGGTCTTCGCGAAGCCGAACATGCTTTCAGCCTAGCTCGCCGCCGCAGACATGAGTGTGCGTGATAGTGGCTGATTACGTCCCTGGTAGGTTGCCCCTCGTGGTGAAGCGGGGGATGTTGTACGGGATCGCGGCGTATGCGCTGTGGGGCCTGTTTCCGCTGTACTGGCCGCTGCTGGAGCCCGCGGGCGCGGTCGAGATCCTCGCGCACCGGATCATGTGGTCGCTCGTGGCGGTCGCCGTCGTCCTCGCGGTGTCGCGGAACCGGGGCTGGCTCCGGATGCTGACCTGGCGCCGCGGCCTGCTGCTGGCGCTGGCGGCCGCGGTGGTCAGCGTCAACTGGGGCACCTATATCTACGCCGTCAACGACGGCCGGACGATCGAGGCCGCGCTCGGTTACTTCATCAACCCGCTGATCAGCGTGATGTTCGGCGTGGCGGTGTTCCGGGAGCGGC
The DNA here is from genome assembly GCF_008085905.1 of Actinomadura syzygii. GTDB lineage: Bacteria > Actinomycetota > Actinomycetes > Streptosporangiales > Streptosporangiaceae > Spirillospora > Spirillospora syzygii. The sequence goes on from NZ_VSFF01000001.1 coordinate 135,169, forward strand.
TCCGGCCGCGGCAGTGGTGGGCGGTCGGGATGGGGACGGCCGCCGTGGTCGTGCTGACCGCCGACTACGGGCGTCCGCCGTGGATCGCGCTGGTCCTGGGCCTCGCCTTCGGGGTCTACGGGATGCTCAAGAAGTTCGTCGACATGCCGTCGGCGGAGGGCCTGGCGGTCGAGACGGCGATGATGTTCCTGCCCGCGCTCGGGTTCGTGCTCGTCCTGGAGGGACGGGGCGAGGCGGCGTTCGGGCACCACGGGGTGGGGAACGCGGTGCTGCTGGCGCTCGCGGGCGTGGTGACCGCCGTCCCGCTGATGCTGTTCAACGCGGCGGCGATCAGGCTCCCGCTGTCGGTGATCGGGATGCTGCAGTACCTAGCGCCGGTGCTTCAGTTCGGTATCGGGCTTTTTGTCCAACATGAGGAGATGCCGGCGAGCCGTTGGGCCGGCTTCCTGCTGGTATGGCTCGCGCTGGTGATCTTGACGTGGGACGGGGTCGCCGCCGCACGTCGCGAAGCGGTGCCCGAAACGGTCTGAAGGGGCTAAAGTTCCGGACGTCACACGGCCCGGATACAAGGGAGCTCTCGGTGCGTCTGGTCAGCGTCACCGTCTTGGGATCGGCACTCGTCGCGGCGGGGATGCTGGCGCCCGGGACGGGTGAGGCGACCGCGACCCACCACGACGAGGTCCGGGTGAGTCCGGACGTGGCGCGCCCCGGCGAGCGGGTCGAGGTCTCCTCCCCGCAGTGCACGGTCGGCAGGCACGAGGTGACGTCCGAGGCGTTCGACCACCCGGTCGTGCGGGGGACGGCGACCATCCGCGAGAACACCGAGCCCGGTGCCTACACGGTCACCGCGCGGTGCGGCCGACTATCGGTGAAAGGCCAGCTCAGAGTGGCCGGACGGCTCGTCTGGCCGACCCTGCTGAGCACCGCCCGCTAGGCCGCCGCGCGAATTCTGCCGACCTCGATCATCAATTGATCATGAAGTGCGGACAACTGCGCCCGCATTGTCAAGAGCCATTGACTGGGGCGACATATCACTTGCAAGGTGAGGCACGTCACCCACGGATACGCGCAATTACTGCCGGCGGAACGCTTGTTTTCGTCAAATGATCATGTGATACTTCCAGTAACTCGGTCAGAATGCCCATCTTGCACCAAAGGGCACCCCCAGCTTCTGCATGCTCGATAACTCTCAGTTCCCCCCACCAGGGCTTCCTCGGAGCCAGCCGTACAAAGGGATCGAGAATGTCCGCCGATGCCGGTCCCCGGCCCGTCCACGCGGCCGAGGCGCCCATGGTCACTCACTTGGCGAGGACGCCCGCGACACTTTGAGCCGGTCATCTGTGCCCGGCCGTATCTCGAATGGCAGTTCGAATTCTGCACCGAGTGTCACGGCGGACCGACCCCTAGGAGGAATTGTGAGCCGCAAATGCGCGACGCCGTCGGGGGCCAGACGGGAGGAGGACTCCGACGACGTGGCGGGCGCGGCCCGCGAACTCCTGCGCGGACTCCTCAGCCGCCCCTGGGGGCACGTTTCGCCGTCGATCTACGAGACCGGGCGCGTGGTCTCGCTGACGCCGTGGCTGGCGGGGCACGCGCGGCGGGTAAGGCACATCCTGGACGCGCAGCGGCCGGACGGCCTGTGGGGCGCGCCGGGCGCGTACGCGGTCGTCCCGACGCTGAGCGCGGTGGAGGCGCTGCTCACGGTCGTCCGGAGCCTCGACGACGGCGACTCGAACGGCTTCCGGCAGGCGGACGGCGTTGACCCGAGGGAGGCGGCGGACGCGCTCGGCCGGTCGCTCCCCCGGCTCCTCCGGCGGCTGCCCGCCCTGGACTTCACCAGGTTCCCGGACATGCCCGCCAACGACCTGATCGTCGACTCACTCGTCGGCTCGATCAACCGGCATCTGGACGAACTGGGCGGCGACTGCCCGGTCGTCGGGCCCGTGCCCGAGGGCCGGCTCGGAAACCCGAAGGGCCTGGACCGGACGCGCCTGGCCAAGATGCGCGCCGCCCTCACCGCGGGCGCCGCCCTCCCGGACAAGATGACGCACGCCCTGGAGGTGACGGGCGACCTCGCGCGCGAGGCGCGGACGATCCGTCCTGGCCCGGTCGGGGCGGTCGGCGCGTCCCCGGCGGCCACGGCGGCGTGGCTCGGCGAACGCGGCGCGCGGGAGCCGCGCAACCCGGCCCGGCTGTTCCTGGAGGCCGTCTCCGACGAGCACGCGGGAGCGGTGCCCTGCGGCTCGCCGATCACCGTCTTCGAGCGCGCGTGGGTCCTCAGCACCCTCGCCCGGACGGGGATCGTGTCCAACGCGCCGCCCGCGCTGCTGGACGGCCTCGCCGCCGCGCTCGGACCGGCCGGCACCCCGGCGGCGGAGGGACTCCCGGCGGACGCGGACACCACGTCGGCCGTCCTTTACGCGCTCGGCCTGCTCGGAAAGCCGAGACCCCCGGAGGCGCTCTGGGCCTACGAGACGCCGACGCATTTCTGCACCTGGCCCGGCGAGGAAGGTTTCTCAGTCACGGTCAACGCCCATGTGCTTGAGGCGTTCGGCCAGTACCTGCGCGCCATCCTCAGAACGGGAGAGACGCCTTCGGTGTCCATTCCGAGATACACGAAGACGGTCGGCGACCTCGTGACGCTCCTCTGCGACCAGCAGCGCGAGGACGGAAGCTGGACCGACCGGTGGCACGCCTCTCCCTATTACGCGACGCTGTGCTGCGTCGCGGCGCTGAGCCGTTTCGGCGGCGGGAAGGCGGCCGGAACCCTCGCCCGCGCCCGCGCGTGGGTCCTGGACACCCAACGCCCGGACGGCTCATGGGGCCTCTGGGAAGGGACGGTGGAGGAAACGGCGTACGCGCTTCAGATTCTGCTGCCGTCCGCCGACGCCGCCGCCGCGCTCAACGCGAAGGACCCGGCAGGGAAATACAAGGAATCTATAACTCGGGGGGACGAATTTCTCCCGGCGCCCTCCGACAATGGACGTCTTCTCGGCCCCGCGCTCTGGCACGACAAGGATCTGTACCTACCGGTCGCCGTGGTGCGCGCGTCCGTCCTGGCTGCTCGGCATCTCGTCGGGAAGTACGTCCATACCATCGAACAGAGCTGACATCAACACATCGTTCATGTCTTTTGCACCACAGGGTAGGGCGGTAATAGCAAAAACCCTCAAATGAGGGGAACAAAGTACATCTTCTGAGCCCGCAACGTTGCTAAGGTACTGGCGATGCGGAGGCGATGGCTTACCTATCGCGCCGCGAGCCTGGACACCACGGCCCCCGAACCCCCATCGCGGCGGTCCGTAGGCCGCTCGGGAAATCGTTGAGGACTTGTTGATGCCCTTCCGCAACCCACGTCTGCGGCCGAAGATCGCCGCGCGGGTCGGCGCGGACGGCGTCGAAGCAGGGGACACCGGCACCGAAACAGCGGAAGGCGAGGCAGATCAGTGACGCAGAAGACCGGTTCCTCCTCCGATCTGGGCTGGCTGCTGGACGACCTGGTCCACCGGCTCCCGCACGCGCGCAGCGCCGTGGTGCTGTCCGCGGACGGCCTGCTCATGGCCTCGTCGGAGGGCTTCCCGCAGGACGACGGCGAGCACCTCGCCGCGGTCGCCGCCGGGATCCAGAGCCTCGCCAAGGGGGCCGGGACGCGGTTCGGCGGCGGGCCCGTCCGGCAGACGATCGTCGAGATGCAGTCGGCGTTCCTGCTGGTCACGGTCGCCGGGAAGGGCGCCTGCATCGCGGTGCTCGCGGGCGAGGACGCCGACGTCGGCCTGATCGCCTACGAGATGGCCATGCTGGTCACGAGCATGGGCCACCACCTCAGCACACCGACGCGCACCGAGCCCGCCGCGGAGGGACGATCGACATGATCCCGCCGGACGACCCGGCCCAGGACCCCTGGCCGGAGGACCCGACGCCCCCGGCGCCGCCCGCCGAGGACCGCTTCCTCGACGAGCACGCCGGTCCGATGGTGCGGCCGTACGTGATGACCAGCGGGCGGATCGAGCCCACCCGCGGCAAGTTCGACCTCATCACCCTGGTGGTGGCGGTCGGTCCCGAACCCGAGGGCACGATCGGCCTCGGCCCCGAGCACCTCGCCATCATCCGGCTCTGCCAGAACGTGATGTCGGTCGCCGAACTCACCGGCCACCTCGACCTTCCCGTCGCGACCATTCGGGTGATGCTCGGCGACCTGCTCGACAAGGGGTTCGTCTCCATGCAGGAACCCGAACCGGAGGCGGACATGCACGACATCAGGCTCTACAAGGCGGTGATCGATGGTCTCCGGGCCCTCTAGACGAGAAGTGCGCGCCCGCCGGCTCCCCACCGCGGTCAAGATCGTGATCGCGGGCGGCTTCGGAGTCGGCAAGACCACCATGGTGGGCACGGTCTCCGAGACCCAGCCGCTGCGGACCGAGGAGCTCCTCACCGACGTCGGCGTCGGCGTGGACGACATCTCCGGGGTGGAGCGCAAGGACTCCACCACCGTCGCGATGGACTTCGGCCGCATCACCATGCGGAACGAGTACGTCCTGTACTTGTTCGGGACGCCCGGCCAGAAGCGCTTCTGGTTCATGTGGGACGAGGTGGCCCTCGGCGCGCTCGGCGCGGTCGTCCTCGCCGACACGCGGCGGCTGTCCGACTGCTTCCCGTCCGTGGACTACTTCGAGCGCCGCCAGACGCCGTTCGTCGTCGCGGTGAACTGCTTCGAGGGCGCCAAGCGCTACGACCTCGGGGAGATCCAGATGGCGCTGAACCTGGGCCCGAAGGTCCCGGTGATGCTCTGCGACGCCCGCAAGATCGACTCGTGCAAGCAGGTGCTGATCGACCTCGTCCTGCACGCGATGAAGGTCCGCGGGCTGGTCGACGCGCCCGCGCCCCAGCAGGTCTGACGCGAAGCGGCGGCGGGCACCGGAGGGAATCCCGGTGCCCGCCGCCGCTTGTCGCGTGCAGGCCCTCGTCAGCCCGTCCGGGAGACGACGTAGTCGCAGAGGTGCGTGAAGGCGTCGCGCGCCGGGATGGCCGGGAGGGTGAGGAGCTCGGCGCGGGCGTCCTCGGCCCAGCGGCGCAGGTCGGCACGGGCGCGGTCCATGGCCGGGTGGGCGCGCAGCAGCGCGAGGGCCTCGGCGTGCGGCGCGTCGTCCTTGGACAGGTCCTGGACGAGCAGCTCCCGCAGCCGCGCGTCGTCCGCGCCCGAGCCGATCCCGGCGAGCACGTGGTGCATCGGCAGCGTGAGGATGCCCTCGCGCAGGTCTGTGCCGGGCGTCTTGCCCGACTCCTCCGTCTCGGACGCGATGTCGAGGATGTCGTCCGACAGCTGGAACGCGACGCCGATCTTCTCGCACGCCGACGTGACTGTGTCGACGACGTGCGTGGGCGCGCCCGCGAGCAGCGCGCCGAAATGCCCGGACACGGCGATCAGCGACCCGGTCTTGTCGGCCAGGACCTGGAGGTAGTGCTTGAGCGGGTCGGCTTCGGCGCCGGGCCCGACGGTCTCCTGGATCTGGCCGCGGACGAGCCGCGCGAACGCCCGCGCCTGGATCCGGACGGCGTCCGGCCCGAGGTCGGCGAGCAGGTCGGACGCGCGGGCGAACAGGTAGTCGCCGGTGAGGATCGCGACGGTGTTCGTCCAGCGGGAGTTCGCGGACTGCTGCCCGCGCCGGACGGTCGCCTCGTCCATCACGTCGTCGTGGTAGAGCGTGCCGAGATGGGTCAGCTCGACGACGACCGCGGCGGGCACGACGCCCGGCGCGGCGGGATCGCCGAAGTGGGACGCGAGCAGCACCAGCATCGGCCGGAAGCGCTTGCCGCCCGCCTCCACCAGGTGCCTGGAGGCGTCGCTGAGCAGCGGGTCCTCGCCGCGCACGCAGTCCAGCAGGAGGGCCTCGACGTCGGCGAGGCGCTCCCGCGCGTCCGCCGCGAGCGCGGCGTCAATGGAAAGCCCGAACGGGCCGGTCTCTTCCCGAGCCGGCCCGTTCGTCTTCTCAGCGGATGGTGGGTTGCTCACCCAGGACTCCCTACCGGACGAACATGTGGGTCGTGGCTTGTCCCGCAAGGTCCAGAACGGGCTGTGGGAGCACGCCGAGTACCACAGTAGCCGTCACGCCGACCGCGACCGCGACCGCGGTCGCCGGGCCCGCCACGACGACCGGTCCGTCCGCGTCCGGCTCGCTGAAGAACATGACCACGATCACGCGCACGTAGAAGAACGCGGCCACCGCCGACGACACGACCGCGACGATCACCAGCGGGGTCGCGCCGGCCTCCACGGCCGCCTTGAACACCGCGAACTTCCCGGTGAAGCCGCTCGTCAGCGGGATGCCCGCGAACGCCAGCAGGAAGAAGGCGAACACGCCCGCGACGACCGGGGAGCGCTTGCCGAGCCCCGCCCAGCGGGACAGGTGCCCCGCCTCGCCGCCCGCGTCCCGCACCATCGTGACGACGGCGAACGCGCCGACCGAGGTGAAGCCGTAGGCGAGCAGGTAGAACAGCGTGCTGGACAGGCCGTGCGGGGACGCCGCGATCACGCCCATGAGCAGGAAGCCCGCGTGCGCGATGGACGAGTAGGCCAGCATCCGCTTGATGTCGGTCTGGGTGATCGCGATGATCGACCCGATCGCCATCGTGAGAATCGCCACACCCCACATGAAGGGGCGCCAGTCCCACTCGAGCGTCTCGAACACGACGTAGTAGACGCGCAGGATCGCCCCGAAAGCGGACACGACCGTGCAGGACGCCATCAGCGCCGTGATCGGGGTCGGGGCGCCCTGGTAGACGTCCGGCTTCCACATGTGGAACGGAACGCCGCCGAGCTTGAACAGCAGCCCGACCGACAGCAGCGCGGCGCCCGCGAGCAGCAGCGTCTCGCTGCCCGCGTCCTTGCTGATCTGCGCGGAGATGTCCGACAGCCGCACCGACCCGGCGTAGCCGTAGAGCAGCGCCGTCCCGTACAGGAAGAACGCCGACGAGAACGCGCCGAGCAGGAAGTACTTGACCGCCGCCTCCTGCGAGAGGAGCCGCCGCCGGCGGGCGAGCCCGCACAGCAGGTACAGCGGCAGCGACAGCACTTCCAGCGCGACGAACATCGTCAGCAGGTCGTTCGCGGCCGGGAACATCAGCATGCCGCCGACGGCGAACATCATCAGCGGGAACACCTCGGTCTGGGTGATCCCGGCCTGCGCGGTGCGCTGCTCGGCCTCGCTGCCCGGCAGCGCGGACGCCTGCGCGGCGAAGTGCCCGCCGGCCCGGCCGCCCCGCTCGGCGATCAGCAGCAGGCTGACCAGCGCGAGGACGAGGATGGTGCCCTGGAGGAACAGGGTCGGGCCGTCCACGCCGAGCGCGCCCTCCGCGGCCACCTCGTGCGGATTGTCGCGCCACGCGAGGACGATCGTCCAGGCGAAGGCCCCGGCGAGCGCGAGGAACGCGATCGGCACCTGCGCCCAGTAGCGCGCGGTCCGGCCGACGAACGCCTCGACGAGCACGCCGAGGATGGCGGCGCCGAAGACCAGCAGCATCGGGGCGAGCTGCCCGTACTCGATGTGCGGCGCGGGGATGTCACCCCCCTGCGCGAGGACCGCGCTCACCTGCGTGCCGGTGTTCATGGACGGGCTCCGTTCTCGGCGACGTTACCGGTGATGTCCGGCCGCGGGTCCTGCCTGTCGACCCGGACCAGCGTCTCCTTCACCGACGGGTTGATCAGGTGCAGCACCGGCTGCGGGAAGAAGCCCATCGCCACGATGATCGCGATGATCGGGGCGACGGCCCACTTCTCCCGGGCGTTCAGGTCCTTCATGCCCTCGACGGCGGGGACCTTCGGGCCGCCCATGGTCCGCTGGTACATCCACAGGATGTAGATCGCGGCGAGGACGACGCCGGTGACCGCGAGCGCGCCCGCCCACTTGTAGCGGGAGAACGTGCCGACGATGACGAGGAACTCCGAGACGAACGTGGACAGGCCGGGCAGCGACAGCCCGGACAGGCCCGCGATGAGGAACGTCCCGGCGAGGATCGGCGCGACCTTCTGCACGCCGCCGTAGTCGGAGATCCTCGCCGACCGCCGCCGGACGATCATGAACCCGATGACCAGGAACAGCGCGCCGGTGGAGAACCCGTGGTTGACCATGTAGAGCGTCGCGCCGGACTGCCCCTGCGACGTCATCGCGAAGATGCCGAGCACGATGAACCCGAAGTGCGACACCGACGTGTAGGCGATGAGCCGCTTGAGGTCGACCTGCCCGATCGCGAGGATCGCGCCGTAGATGATGCTGAGCACCGCGAACGCGAGCACCACGGGCGTCGCCCACTTGGACGCGCCCGGGAACAGCTCCAGGCAGAACCGCAGCATCCCGTACGTGCCGACCTTGTCGAGGACGCCGACGATCAGCACCAGCGCGCCGGGCGGCGACTGCTGCGCCGCGTCCGGGAGCCAGGTGTGCACCGGCACCATCGGCGCCTTGATCGCGAACGCGACGAAGAACCCGAGGAACAGCCACTTGGCGGTGGTCGGGTCGATGTTCATCTTCGCGAGCTCGTCGAACATGAACGTGCCGCGGCCGAGCCCGCCCTCCGACACCGGCTTGCTCGACAGCGGGTACAGCCAGATGACCGCGACCAGCATGAGCAGCCCGCCGAACAGCGAGTACAGCAGGAACTTCACCGCGGCGTAGGAGCGCTGCGCGCCGCCGTAGTACCCGATGATGAAGTACACCGGGATGAGCATCGCCTCGAAGAAGACGTAGAACAGGAACACGTCGGTCGCCGCGAAGACGCCGATCATGGCCGCTTCGAGGGCGAGCAGCAGCGCGAAGTACGTCTTCACCGAGCGCTTCGCGGGGACGTCGACGCCGCCGGAGCGGTCGGCCTCCGTCCAGGACGCGAGCATCACCAGCGGGACGAGGATCACCGACAGCAGGATCAGCACGAGCGCGACGCCGTCGACGCCGACCGCCCAGTGGACCCCGAACTCCTTGATCCACCAGTACTTCTCGGTGTACTGGAAGCGGTCGCCGCCCGCGTCGAAACCGGCCGCCATCACGCCGGCGAGCACCGCGACGACGAGCGAGACGCCGATCGCGAACTGCTTGACCAGCGCCTCCCGCTCCCGCGGTATGACGCTGAGCAGCACCGCGCCCACGAGGGGCAGCGCGATGAGGACGCTCAGCCAGGGAAAGTCGTTCACGAGACATTCACCGCCAGCAGTGCGGCGACCACCAGGGCGGCGCCGAAGAACATCGATAGTGCGTAGGAACGGGCGAAGCCGGTCTGGATGCGGCGGAACCGGCCGGACGTCCCGCCGATCCCGGCGGCCGTGCCGTTCACGGCGCCGTCGACGCCGCGTCCGTCGAACCAGACCGCGAGCCTGGTCAGCCACTGGCCGGGACGCATCAGCAGCGACTCGTTGATCGCGTCGCCGTACAGGTCCCGGCGGGCCGCGACGGTGACGAACGAGCCCTTCGGCGCCTCGCGCGGCACCTTCCGGCTGCCGTACTGCCGCCACGCGATCGCCGCGCCGACGACCATCAGCACGAAGGTCGCGATGCTCGACGGGGACAGCGGCTTGAAGCCGGCCTCGTGCTCGGGCGCCCCGACGACCGGTTCCAGGAAGTCGGAGAAGCCGCCGAGGATCAGGAACCCGCCCGCGCCCACGGAGCCGACCGCGAGCAGCATCAGCGGCCACGTCATGACGGCCGGGGACTCGTGCGGGTGGACGTCGTCCTCCCAGCGCTTCTCGCCGAAGAACGTCATGAACATCACGCGCGACATGTAGTACGCGGTGATGCCCGCGCCGATCAGCGCGCACGAGCCGAGGATCGCCCCGGACGTGCCGCCCTTCTCGAACGCGGCCTCGATGATGCCGTCCTTGGTGAACCAGCCGGACAGGCCCGGGAAGCCGATGATCGCGAGATAACCGAGCCCGAACGTGACGTAGGTGGTCACCATGACGGCGCGGAGCGCGCCGTAGTGGCGCATGTTCACGTCGTCCTTCATGCCGTGCATGACCGACCCGGCGCCGAGGAACAGGCCCGCCTTGAAGAAGCCGTGCGCGATGAGGTGCGCGATGGCGAAGACGTAGCCGGGCTTGCCGAGCCCCGCGGCGAGGTGCATGTAGCCGATCTGCGACATCGTCGACCCGGCGAGGGCCTTCTTGATGTCGTCCTTGCCGCACCCGATGATCGCACCGGCGAGCAGCGTGGCCGCGCCGACGATCGTCACCACGAGCTGCGCGGTGTCGGACATCTCGAAGATCGGCCCGGACCGGACGATCAGGTACACGCCCGCGGTCACCATCGTCGCCGCGTGGATCAGCGCCGACACCGGGGTCGGGCCCTCCATCGCGTCCAGCAGCCAGGACTGGAGCGGGAGCTGCGCCGACTTGCCGCACGCGCCGAGCAGGAGCAGCAGCCCGATCGCGGTCGCCGTGCCGGTGCCGAGCTGGGACGCGAGCCCCACGTGCTCGGCGCCGGTGCCGAGGATCGGGCCGAAGCCGACCGTCCCGAACGTGGCGAACATCAGCGCGATCGCGATGATCAGCCCCATGTCGCCGACGCGGTTGACGACGAACGCCTTCTTCGCCGCGGTCGCCGCCGTCGGCTTGTACTGCCAGAAGCCGATCAGCAGGTACGAGGCGAGGCCGACGCCCTCCCAGCCGAGGAACATGACCAGGTAGTTGTCGCCGAGCACCAGCAGCAGCATCGCCGCGACGAACAGGTTCAGGTACGCGAAGAACTTGCGCCGCTCGGGGTCCTCGGCCATGTAGCCGATCGAGTAGATGTGGATCAGCGAGCCGACCCCGGTGATCAGCAGGACGAAGCTGATCGACAGCGGGTCGACCAGCAGGTCCATGCCGACCTTGAACGAGCCGACGTCGATGAAGTCCCACAGGTGCACGGTGCGGCGCCGCTCGGCGGAGCCGTATCCGAGCATCTGGACGAACATCGCCGCGCCCACCGCGAAGGACGCGACCGACATGGCGACGCCGAGCAGGTGCCCCCACTTGTCGGTGCGTCTCCCCCCGAGCAGGAGGATCGCGGCGCCGGCGAGCGGCAGCGCGATGAGGAGCCAGGACGCGGCCTGGATGCCTTCCGCTTTCATCCCGAGCCTCTCAGTACTTCAGCAGGTTCACGTCGTCCACCGACGAGGACCTGCGGGTCCGGAAGACGGTCATGATGATCGCCAGGCCGACCACGACCTCCGCCGCGGCCACCACCATCACGAAGAACGCGATGATCTGGCCGTCCAGGTTGCCGTGCATGCGGGAGAACGACACGAACGCAAGGTTCGTCGCGTTCAGCATGAGCTCGACGCACATGAACACCACGATCGCGTTGCGGCGCACGAGGACGCCGAACGCTCCGATGGTGAACAGGACCGCCGAGAGCGCCAGGTAGTGCCCGGGGCTCATTCGCCCGCCTCCCCTTCACGTCCGGAGGCCGGCGACCCGGACTTCACGGAGCGGGACTCGGCGTCCGCGTCCGCGGCCTCCTCGGTCGCGGCCTTCACGGCGCGGACGTCCCGCTCGACCGCCTCTTCCTCGGTGCCGCCGAACAGGTCGACGTGCCGCTCCGCGGTGTCGGTCCGGGCCGCGATGACCGGGTTGACCGACAGTTCGGACGGCGTCCCGTCGGGCAGCAGCGCCGGCATGTCGACGGCGTTGTGCCGGGCGTAGGTGCCGGGGCCCGGCAGCGGGCCCGGGTGGTCGCCGGACAGGAACCGCGCCTTCGACATGTCCTTCTGCGTCGCCTTCGGCTCGGTGCGCTCCCGGTGCGCCAGCACCATCGCGCCGAGCGCCGCCGTGATCAGCAGCGCGCTCGTCGCCTCGAACGCGAACACGTACTTGGAGAACAGCAGCCGGGCCAGGCCGACGACGTTGCCCTCCGCGTTGGCCTGGTCGAGGCCCTTCGAGCTGCCGAGCGCGGCGTTCCCGAGCCCGACCGTCAGCAGGACGACGAACCCGAGTGCGGCGATCACCGCCCAGAACCGCTGGCCGCGGATCGTCTCGACCAGCGAGTCCGTCGAGCTGACGCCGACGAGCATCAGCACGAACAGGAACAGCATCAGCACGGCGCCGGTGTAGACGATCACCTGGACGAACGCCAGGAACGGCGCGTTCTGGATCGCGTACAGCGCGGCGAGCGAGAGCATCACGGTCGCGAGCAGCAGCGCCGAGTGCACCGCCTTGCGCACCAGGATCATGCCGAGCGCGGCGCAGACGGAGACGGCGGCGAGCAGCCAGAAGAAGAACGGCTCGCCCGCCTGCTTGTCCGCGACCTCCGCGGCGAGGAGGTGCGTCATTTCCCGTCACCGCCCTCTTCGGGCTGGAGGCCGAGGCGGTAGTACTCCTCCTCGGTGTCGCCGAGCCGCATCTCGTGCGGCGGCGCCTCCATGCCCTCCCGCAGCGGCGCGAGCAGCATCTCCTTGGTGTAGATGAGGCTCTCGCGGCTGTCGTCGGCGAGCTCGTACTCGTTCGTCATCGTGAGCGCCCGCGTCGGGCACGCCTCGATGCACAGCCCGCAGAGGATGCACCGCAGATAGTTGATCTGGTAGGTGCGGCCGTACCGCTCGCCGGGCGAGTACCGCTCGTCCGCCGTGTTGTCGGCGCCCTCGACGAAGATCGCGTCGGCCGGACAGGCCCAGGCGCACAGCTCGCACCCGACGCACTTCTCCAGGCCGTCCGGCCACCGGTTGAGCTGGTGCCGCCCGTGGAAGCGCGGGGCGGTCGGCTTCTTCACCTCGGGGTACTGAACGGTCTCGCTCTTCATGAACATCTGGTGGAACGAGACCCCGAACCCCTTTACCGGGTTCAGGAAATCAGTGAGTCCCACTGGTGACCTCCTCAGGAGGGGTTTCGATCGTGGACGCCCCGCCCGGCTCGCGGGCCCGCCCGTGGTAGTGCGGCGCGTCCAGGGGCGGCACCGGGAACCCGCCGGCGGCCGCGGCCGGGCCGCCGTGCCCGGCCGCGCCGGGGACGATCTCCTTGTCGTCCTCGCCGCCGCGCATCAGCTCCCAGACCACCGTGGCGACCAGCACGACCGCGGCGGCCACCGCGGTGCCGATGACGATCGTCCGCATGTCGTGGCCGTCGTTCTTCAGCGCCCGGATCGTCGCCACGAGCAGGATCCAGCCGAGGGAGAAGGGCATCAGCACCTTCCACCCGAGCTTCATCAGCTGGTCGTAGCGGACGCGGGGCAGCGTGCCGCGCAGCCAGATGAAGAAGAAGATGAACAGGAACACCTTCGCCAGGAACCACAGGATCGGCCACCAGCCGGAGTTCGCGCCCGCCCACACGGTGGAGATCGGGAAGGGGGCGCGCCAGCCGCCGAGGAACAGCGTCGTCGCGAGCGCCGACAGCGTCGTCAGGTTGATGTACTCGGCGAGGAAGAACATCGCGAACTTCAGCGACGAGTACTCGGTGTGGAAGCCGCCGACCAGTTCGCCCTCGCCCTCGGGCAGGTCGAACGGGATGCGGTTCGACTCGCCCATCATCGTGATCACGTACACGACGAAGGACGGCGCGAGCAGGATCACGAACCAGGTCTTGTCCTGCGCCGCGACGATCTCCGAGGTGGACATCGAGCCCGCGAACATGAACACCGCCACGAACGACAGGCCCATCGCGATCTCGTAGGAGATCATCTGCGCGGACGAGCGGAGCCCGCCGAGCAGCGAGTACGGCGACATCGACGACCAGCCCGCGAGCACGATCCCGTAGATGCCCATGGACGACATCGCGAGGACGAGCAGCACCGCCACCGGAAGGTCGGTGAGCTGGAGCGCCGTCGTGTGCCCGAAGATCGACACCTCGGGCCCGAACGGGATGATCGCGAACGAGATGAACGCGGGCACCGCCGACATGACCGGCGCGAGGACGAACACGACCTTGTCGACGTGCCGGGGGACGATGTCCTCCTTGAGCGCCAGCTTCACGCCGTCGGCGAGGCCCTGCAGCAGGCCCTGCGGCCCGGCGCGGTTCGGGCCGACGCGCAGCTGCATCCGGCCGATGACGCGCCGCTCGATCCACATCGTCAGCAGCACGGTCACGACCAGGAACGCGAAGACGACGACGACCTTGCCGCCGATCAGCCACCACGGGTCCTCGCCGAAGCCCGCGAGCTGCCCGCCCTCGGCGGGAGCCGCCTGGGCCGTCGCGTAGGGCGCGAGCGCGCTCATTCCGTGCCTCCAGCGTTCTCGGTGGCGGTCGCGAGCGTCCCGGCCGCGACCTTCACGACGCTTCCGGCCGCCGCGCCGAGGTCCCGGTGGACGGCGAGGCCCGCCGAGTTCGCCGGCAGCCACACCACCCGGTCGGGCAGGTCGCCGGTGACGAGCAGCGGGAGCGTGACCGCGCCGCGCGGGCCGGTCACCGTCACCGCGTCGGTCGCGCCGAGCTCCGCGGCCGTCGCGGGCGACAGCCGGGCGAGCGCGCCCTTCGCGGTGCCCGCGAGGAACGGCTCGCCGTCCTGCATGCGGCCCTTGTCGAGCAGCAGCCGCCACGTGGACAGCAGGGCCTCGCCCCGCTCGACGCGCGGCGGGAGCTGTTGCGGGACGTCCGGCGCGGCCGGCCGCTCGCCCCGGTACCCGCCGAGCCGGGTCAGCTCGCCGCGGGCGGCGTCCGGGCCGGGCAGGCCGAGGTGGACGTCCAGTTCGTCGGCGAGCGCGTCCAGCACCCGCAGGTCGGACATCTTCCCGGCGGACTTCAGCACGATGTCGAACTGGCGGCCGCGGCCCTCCCAGTCGACGAACGTCCCGGACTTCTCCGCGACCGCCGCGACCGGGAACACGACGTCGGCGCGGTCGGTGACCGCGCTCGGCCGCTGCTCCAGGCTCACCACGAACGGGGTGGCGTCCAGGGCGCGGAGCATCGCGTCCGGGTCGGCGAGGTCGTAGGGGTCGACGCCGCCGACGAGCAGCGCGCCGCGCCGTCCGGCCGCGGCCGCGGCGATGATGCCGTCCGCGTCCTCGCCCGGGGCGGCGGGCAGTTCGGCGACGCCCCAGGCGCGGGCCACCTCGGCCCGTGCCTCCGGGTCGGTCACCGGACGGCCGATCGGCAGCAGGCCGGGCAGCGCCCCGGCCTCCACCGCGCCGCGTTCCCCGGCCCGGCGCGGCACCCACGCGAGCTTCGCGCCGGTCACCCGGGCCAGCCGGAGCGCCGAGGTCAGCGCGCCGGGGCTGGTCGCGAGCCGCTCCCCGACGAGGATCACCGCGCCTGGGGCCTCCAGCAGGGTGCGCACGTCGGAGTGCTCCGCGTCCCCGATGATCGAGGCGAGGGTGTCGGCCTCCGCGCCGGGCGCGGTCGGCAGCAGCGTGCCGCCGACCTTCGCCAGTCCGCGCGTCGCGAACGGCGCCGCCGCGAGGACCTTCAGCCGGTTCTTGCGGAACGCCTTGCGGAGCCGCAGGAAGACGATCGGCGACTCCTCCTCCGGCTCGAACCCGGCGAGGAGGACGGCGGGCGCCTTCTCCAGGTCGCTGTAGGAGACCTCGATGGAGCGTCCGGCGACGGACGCGGCGAGGAACCGCGTCTCCTCGTCCGACAGCGGGCGGGCCCGGAAGTCGATGTCGTTCGTGCCGAGCGCGATCCGCGCGAACTTGGCGTAGGCGTAGGCGTCCTCAAGCGTGATGCGCCCGCCGGTCAGCACGCCCGCCGACCCGCGCGCCCGCGCGAGGCCCTCGGCCGCGATGGTCAGCGCCTCCGGCCAGGACGCGGGCTCCAGCACGCCGTCCTCGTTCCGGACGAGCGGGTGCGTCAACCGGTCCGGCTGGGAAGCGTAGGTGAACGCCCAGCGGCCCTTGTCGCAGTTCCACTCCTCGTTGACCTGCGGGTCGTCGCCGGCCAGCCGCCGCGTCACCTTGCCGCGCCGGTGGTCGGTCCGGATCGCGCAGCCGGACGCGCAGTGCTCGCACACGCTCGGCGACGACACGAGGTCGAACGGCCGCGACCGGAACCGGTAGGCCGCGCCGGTCAGCGCGCCCACCGGGCAGATCTGCACGGTGTTGCCGGAGAAGTAGGACTGGAACGGCTGCCCGTCCGCCGCGCCGACCTGCTCCTTCGCGCCGCGCTCGAACAGGTCGATGAAGGCGTCGCCCGCGATCTGGTCGGAGAACCGGGTGCAGCGGGCGCACTGGATGCAGCGCTCGCGGTCGAGCAGCACCTGGCTGGACAGCGGGATCGGCTTCGGGAACGTCCGCTTCGCCTCCACGAACCGCGTCTCGCCGCGGCCGTTGGACATCGCCTGGTTCTGCAGCGGGCACTCGCCGCCCTTGTCGCAGATCGGGCAGTCCAGCGGGTGGTTGATGAGCAGGAACTCCATGATGCCGTGCTGGGCCTTGTCGGCCACCGGCGAGGTGAGCTGGGTCTTGACGACCATGCCCGGCATCACGGTGGTGGTGCAGGACGCCTGCGGCTTCGGCATCCCGCGGCCGTTCCCGGCGTCCGGGATCTCGACCAGGCACTGGCGGCAGGCGCCGATCGGGTCGAGCAGCGGATGGTCGCAGAACCGGGGGATCTGGATGCCGAGCAGCTCGGCGGCCCGGATGATCAGCGTGCCCTTAGGCACCTCGATCTCGAAGCCGTCGATGGTGCAGGACACCATCTCCACCGGATCACCCCCGCGTGCGCGGGGAGCACTCTGAGTCGCCGAGCCGCCACTCACAGTAGCACTCATCGGGCACCTCCGTTAGCCCAGAGGGTGGACTTCGCCGGGTCGAACGGGCAGCCGCCGTGCTCGAAGTGCTGGAGGTACTCGTCCCGGAACAGCTTGATGGACGACACGACCGGGCTGGTCGCGCCGTCGCCGAGGGCGCAGAACGCGCGGCCGAGGATGTTCTCGGAGATGTCGAGCAGGGTCTCCAGGTCCTCCTCGGTGCCCTGCCCGGCCTCCAGCCGCTTCAGCATGAGCTTGTACCAGTAGGTGCCCTCGCGGCACGGCGTGCACTTGCCGCACGACTCGTGCGCGTAGAACTCCGACCAGCGCAGCACGGCCCGGACGACGCACGTCGTCTCGTCGAAGATCTGCAGCGCGCGGGTGCCGAGCATGGACCCGGCCGCGCCGACCGACTCGAAGTCGAGCGCGACGTCGAGGTGCTCGTCGGTGAAGATCGGGGTGGACGACCCGCCGGGCGTCCAGAACTTCAGCCGGTGCCCCTCGCGGATCCCGCCCGCCATGTCGAGCAGCTCGCGCAGCGTGATGCCGAGCGGCGCCTCGTACTGGCCGGGCCGCGTCACGTGCCCGGACAGCGAGAAGATCCCGAAGCCCTGCGACTTCTCGGTGCCCATCGAGGCGAACCAGTCGGGGCCGTTCGCGACGATCGAGGGAACCGAGGCGATCGACTCGACGTTGTTGATGACAGTGGGCCCGCCGTACAGGCCCGCGACGGCCGGGAAGGGGGGCTTGAGCCGGGGTTGGCCGCGGAACCCTTCGAGCGAGTCGAGCAGCGCCGTCTCCTCGCCGCAGATGTAGGCGCCGGCGCCGCTGTGCACGACCACGTCCAGGTCGTAGCCGGAGCCGAGGATGTCCTTGCCGAGGTAGCCGGCCTCGTACGCCTCCGCGACGGCCTGGTGCAGCCGGCGGATCACGTGCAGCACCTCGCCGCGCACGTAGATGAACGCGAGGTTCGACTTGATCGCGTACGAGCTGATGATGACGCCCTCGACCAGCACGTGCGGGTTCGCCATCATGAGCGGGATGTCCTTGCACGTGCCCGGCTCGGACTCGTCCGCGTTGACGACGAGGTAGCGCGGGTTCGGGCTGCTCGGCGGGAGGAAGCCCCACTTCATGCCGGTGGGGAAGCCCGCGCCGCCGCGGCCGCGGAGCCCGGAGTCCTTGACCGCCTGGACGATCTCGTCCGGCGCCGTCCCGAGCGCCTTGCGCAGCGCCGCGTACCCGCCGCCGCGCTCGTAGCCCGCGCGGGTGAACGAGTCGGCCTGGTCCCAGTTGCCGGTGAGGACCGGGGTGAGCGTGGTCACTTGTTCCGTCCCTCCTGGCTGCCGGGCTTGGCTTCGCCCGGGATGGGCTTGCCCGGCTCGTGCGGCGGCTCGGCGATGTGCTCCGGCTTGACCGGCTCGTCGGGACGCTCGCGGTCGACGTCGGTGCGGGGCGCCGTCCAGCCGCGCTCCTGCGCGAGCTTGAGGCCGCGCAGCGACTCCGGCCCGGCCTGGACGCCCTCGTTCGCGCGCCCGTCCGGGAATCCGGCGAGCACCCGCGACGCCTCCTTCCACGTGGCCAGGTTCTCGGGGCCGCGCGTCGGCAGCACCTTCCGGCCCGCGCGCAGGTCGTCGACGAGCTGCTTGGCCTTCTCGGGAGTCATGTTGTCGAAGAACTCCCAGTTGACCATCATCACCGGGGCGAAGTCGCAGGCCGCGTTGCACTCGATCCGCTCAAGGCTGACCTTGCCGTCGGCGGTGGCCTCGTCGTGACCGACGCCCGCGTGCTCGGACAGCTCGTTCCAGATCTGGTCGCCGCCCATGATCGCGCACAGCGTGTTGATGCAGACGCCGACGTGGTACTCGCCGACCGGCGCGTGCTTGTACTGCGTGTAGAACGTCGCGACGCCCGTCACCTGCGCCGGCGTGATGCCGAGCTGCTCGGCGCAGAACTCGATGCCGTCCTGCGAGACGTGCCCCTCGGCGGACTGGACGAGGTGCAGCAGCGGGAGCAGCGCCGACCGCGGCCGCGGATAGCGGCCGATGATCTCCTTGGCGTCCCGCTCCAGGCGCTCGCGCACCTCCGGTTCGAAACTCAACGGTCCACTCCCCCCATGACCGGGTCGATGCTGGCCACGGCCGCGATGACGTCGGCGATCATGCCGCCCTCCGACATCACGGGCGCGGCCTGCAGGTTGACGAAGGACGGCTCGCGGAAGTGCACCCGGTAGGGGCGCGTCCCGCCGTCGCTCACGACGTGCGCGCCGAGTTCGCCGCGCGGCGACTCGATCGGCGCGTACGCCTGGCCCGCCGGCACCCGGAAGCCCTCGGTCACCAGCTTGAAGTGGTGGATCAGCGCCTCCATGGAGGTGCCCATGATGTGCGCGATGTGCCGGGGCGAGTTGCCCATGCCGTCCGCGCCGATCGCGAGCTGCGCCGGCCAGCCGATCTTCTTGTCCTCGATCATCACCGGGCCCTTGGCCGTCTGGAGCCGGTCCAGGCACTGCTCGACGATCTTGAGCGACTCCTCCATCTCGTCCATCCGGACGAGGTAGCGGCCGTACACGTCGTTGGTGTCCTGCGTCGCGACCTCGAAGTCGTAGGTCTCGTAGCCGCAGTACGGCTGCGACTTGCGCAGGTCCCACGGGAGGCCGGTGGCGCGCAGCACGGGCCCGGTCACGCCGAGCGCCATGCAGCCGGTGAGGTCGAGGTAGGCGATGTCCTTCGTGCGCGCCTTGAAGACGGGGTTCTCGTCGTTCAGCTTGCGCAGCGCCTGGATCCGCTTCGGCATCCGGTCGAGGTAGTCGCGGATCTTGCTGGTGGCGCCGGACGGCAGGTCCTGCGCGACCCCGCCCGGACGGACGTAGGCCATGTTCATCCGCAGGCCGGTGATCTCCTCGAACAGGTCGAGCGTGTACTCGCGCTCGATGAACCCGTTCAGCATCACCGTCGTCGCGCCGATCTCCAGGCCGAACGTGGCGATCGCGACCAGGTGCGAGGAGATCCGGTTCAGCTCCATCATCATCACGCGGATGATCTCGGCGCGCTCCGGGATCCGGTCGGTGATGCCGAGCAGCTTCTCGACGCTCAGGCAGTACGCCGTCTCGTTGAAGATCGGGGCGAGGTAGTCCATCCGGGTGCAGAACGTGGTGCCCTGCGTCCAGGTGCGGAACTCCATGTTCTTCTCGATGCCGGTGTGCAGGTAGCCGATGCCCACCCGGCACTCGTTCACCGTCTCGCCGTCGAGGGTGAGGATGAGGCGGAGCACGCCGTGCGTGGACGGGTGCTGCGGCCCCATGTTGACGACGAGCCGCTCGTCGCCGAGGTCCTCGGCGCCCGCGACGACCTGGTCCCAGTCCTGCCCGCCGATGTCGAAGACCTTGCCCTCGGCCGCCTCTTCCGCGGCGTAGGCGTCGTACTCGGTGTACTTCGTACTGCTCATGTGTACGACCTCCGCTCGTCGGGCGGCGGGATCTCCGCTCCGCGGTACTCGACGGGGATGCCGCCGAGAGGGTAGTCCTTGCGCTGCGGATGGCCGACCCAGTCGTCCGGCATCTCGATGCGCGTGAGCGCGGGATGCCCGTCGTAGACGATCCCGAAGAAGTCGTAGGTCTCCCGCTCGTGCCAGTCGCTCGTCGGGTAGACGGGCACCAGCGACGGCATGTGCGGGTCGGCGTCCGGGCAGGTCGCCTCAAGGCGGACCCGGCGGTTGTGCGTGATCGACAGCAGGTGGACGACGGAGTGCAGCTCGGCGCCCTCGTCCTGCGGGTAGTGCACGCCGGACACGCCGGAGCACAGCTCGAAGCGCAGGGACGGCTCGTCCCGCATCGTCTTCGCGACCTCGCGCAGGTGCTCGCGCTTGACGAAGAACGTCAGCTCGCCGCGGTCGACGACGACGCGGTCTATCGCGTCCCCGAAGTCGGGGTAGGCGCGTTCGAGTTCGTCCGCGACCGCGTCGAACTCGCCGGGCTCGGCCGCGCCGCCGGGGCCGCCGTACGGGCGGGCCGCCGACACCTTCGGGCTCTGCCGGACGACGAGCCCGCCGTAGCCGGACGTGTCGCCGGTCGTCCGCGCGCCGAACATGCCCTTGCGGACGACCGGCTGCTCGCGCCGCTCCTCCTCGGTGTGCGCGGGCAGCTTGTCGGCGCCCTGCTCGGCCTGCTGCTCAGGGTGCTGCGAACTCAACTCACGCCCCCTGTCCGAGCAGCGGAAGCTGGCGGCGCTTGGCCACTTCCAGCTCCTCGATCTGCTTCGCGCGCTGCGGGCCCAGCTTGGTGTTCTGGATCTTGTCGTGCAGCTTCAGGATCGCGTCCAGCAGCATCTCGGGCCGCGGCGGGCAGCCGGGGAGGTAGATGTCCACCGGGACGATGTGGTCGACGCCCTGCACGATCGCGTAGTTGTTGAACATCCCGCCGGACGACGCGCACACGCCCATCGCGATGACCCACTTCGGCTCGGTCATCTGGTCGTAGATCTGCCGCAGCACCGGCGCCATCTTCTGGCTCACCCGGCCCGCGACGATCATCAGGTCGGCCTGCCGCGGCGTCGCCGAGGCGCGCTCCATCCCCCACCGGGAGAAGTCGTGCCGGGGGTCGCCCGTCGCCATCATCTCGATCGCGCAGCACGCCAGGCCGAACGTCGCCGGCCACACCGAGCTCTTGCGCGCCCATCCCGCGACCTGCTCGACCGTGGTCAGCAGGAACCCGCTGGGAAGTTTCTCCTCTAGACCCATCTCAGTCCCACTCCAGACCGCCGCGCCGCCAGATGTAGGCGTACGCGACGAGCACGGTGACGATGAAAAGAACCATCTCGACAAGGCCGAAGAGCCCCATCCGGTCGAACGCGACCGCCCAGGGGTAAAGGAAGATGATCTCAATGTCGAAGACGATGAAGAGCATCGCCGTCAGGTAGTACTTGATCGGGAAGCGGCCGCCGCCCACCGGCTGCGGGGTCGGCTCGATGCCGCACTCGTAGGCGTCCAACCGCGCGCGGTTCCACCGCTTCGGCCCGGTGAGCGACGCCATCGCCACCGAGAATCCGGCGAAGCCGAAGGCGAGCACCCCGAGCGCGATGACCGGAATATAGAGATCCATCTCTCTACAGCCTCTCCTCGCGACGTACGGCGTTGTCCGGGACGTTCTCGTGCGGGGGGGCGGCCCCCCGCGCCCCCCGGAAGGACTCGGGTCCTCCGCGAGCCGCCGCCACCCTAGCCAAGGTGATCAAAATGCGCTCCCCTCAGGGGGTCGGGTAATGCACTGTAGTCCGCTCACCTGCGGAATCACGCTCGCCATGCGCTCGTTCATGCCGCCGGAGCCACCTTCTGCATCGCGTTGATGACCCGGTCCATCGCGTCGCCGCCCTTGGGGTCGGTGAGGTTCGCGAGCAGCTTGAGCGTGAATCGCATCAGCGTGGGGTGGGGCAGCCCGTGCGCGGTGAGGAACTTCATGACGCGCGGGTCGCCGATCGCCTGGACGAACACCCGGGCCAGCGTGAAGTAGCCGCCGTGCTCGTCCTTCAGGATGCGCGGGTACTCGTAGAGCGTCCGCTCCCGCTGGGCGGGGGTGCGGCGGCCGAGGGCCTGCACCATGATGTCGGCGGCGAGCCGCCCGGACTCCAGCGCGTAGTCGATGCCCTCCCCGTTGAACGGGTTGATCATGCCGCCCGCGTCGCCGACGAGCAGCATGCCGCGGGTGTAGTGCGGCTGCCGGTTGAAGCCCATCGGCAGCGCCGCGCCGCGGATCTTGGAGGTGGCGTGGTCCTCGTCGAAGCGCCAGTCGGCGGGCATCTGCGCGCACCAGCGCTTGAGCATGCCCCGGTAGTCGACGTTCTGGAACGCCTTGCTCGTGTTGAGCAGGCCGAGGCCGACGTTGGACGTCCCGTCGCCGACGCCGAACACCCAGCCGTAGCCGGGCAGGAGGCGCTGGCCGTCCCAGAGTTCGAGCCACGCCTCCATGAAGTCGTCGTCGTGCCGCGGGGACTCGAAGTAGCGGCGGACGGCGACGCCCATCGGACGGTCCTCGCGCCGCCGCAGCCCCATGGCGAGCGACAGCCGGGACGAGTTGCCGTCGGCCGCCACGACCAGCGGCGCGCGGAACTCCAGTTCCTCGCCCTCGTGCTCGGCGGTGACGCCGACGATACGGTCGGTGCGCTCGTCCAGGATGGGGCCGGTGACCGTGCAGCCCTGGAGCAGCCGCGCGCCCGCCTTGGCCGCGTGCTCGGCGAGGAGCTGGTCGAAGTCGGTGCGCTTGCGGACGAGCCCGAAGTCGGGGAACGAGGCGAGCTCCGGCCACGGCAGCTCGACCTTGACGCCGCCGCCGTAGATGCGGAGGCCGCGGTTGCGCCCCCAGCCGGGGTCGTTGACGTCGACGCCCATGCCGATGAGGGCCCGGACGGCCCGCGGGGTGAGGCCGTCGCCGCAGATCTTGTCGCGCGGGAACGTGGCCTTCTCCAGCAGGAACACGTCAAGGCCGGCCTGCGCCAGCCAGTAGGCGGTCGACGATCCGGCGGGGCCTGCCCCGACGACGATCACGTCCGCGTGTCGGGTGGAGTCGGTCACGGTGGTCCTCTTTGCGCTCGTTCGCTTGTGAAGTACTTCACAAGGATCCGGTGGGGAGTCTATTCCTTTATCACGACTGGTGCGTACTTCTGGGCGGGTCCACGAATGGATCGGTCCTGGAAACCGCCCCCTCGGCTAGCTCGGGTTGACCGCGTGGTGCAGCGCGGCCACCCCGAAGGTGAGGTCGCGCCATCGGACCCGCTCCCACCCCGCGTCCTGGACGAGCCGCGCCAGCGCCGCCTGGTCGGGCCACGCCAGCGTCGAGTCGGCGAGGTAGTGGTAGGAGTCGGGGTTGGAACTGACCCGCGCCAGCAGCGGCAGCCCGTACCGCAGGTGCGCCCTGTGCCCGAACGCGAGCAGCGGGTTCGGCGGGTGGCTCACCTCGCAGATCAGCAGGCGCCCGCCCGGCTTCGCGACGCGCCGCAGCTCGCGGAGCGCGCGGCCGGTGTCGGCGACGTTGCGCAGCCCGAACGAGATCGTCACCGCGTCGAACGAGCCGTCCGCGAACGGGAGGTGGAGCGCGTCGCCCGCGACGAAGCTCAACCGCTTCACGCCCGCCTGGCGGCGCGTGCCGACGCGGAGCATGCCGAGCGAGAAGTCGCAGGCGACGGTCTCGGCCCCGGCGTCCGCGAACGGGACCGAGGACGTGCCCGTCCCGGCCGCGAGGTCGAGGACGCGCTCGCCCGGCCGCGCCGCCAGCGACCGCACGACCTCGCGCCGCCAGCGCCGGTCGCGGCCGCCGGTCATCAGCGTGTTGAGCAGGTCGTAGCGCTCGGCGGTGCCGTCGAACATCGCCGCGACGTCGGCGGGCTTCTTCTCCAGGGAGGCGCGGCTCATGCCACCAGCCTAGAAGCCCCGGACGACCGCTCGACGCACGGGCTCACCCGGGGTCACTCGCGGGTCAGCGAGGGCTCATCGGCGGGTCAGCGCCGGTCGGCGCCGGGACGGACGCCGTCCTCCTTGGCGACCGCCTTCTCGACCCGCTCCCGCCCGCCGCGGACGCCCCGGGCGACGACGGCCGACATCCGGTCGCGCTGCGCGGACAGCAGGACGTAGCTGACGACGCCGCTGATCAGCAGCGCAAGCAGCAGGAGCAGGAACCCGCGGGCCCCGAACAGCGCCAGCACGCCCGCGGTCGCGATGAAGATCACGAGCCGCGCGGCGGTGTAGAGGAGTACGGAACGCATGACGCCTCGAGCCTATCCCCGGGTTTCCGCCGCCTCCGTCCGGGGTCCGCGCAGGACGTCCTGGAAGAGGTCCGGGTCGACGTTGCCGCCCGACAGGACCGAGACGTGCACGCGGCCGTCGGGGAGCTCGTCGCGGTGGTAGAGGTACGCGGCGGTCGCGACGGCGCCGCCCGGCTCGGCGATCAGCCGGGCCTCGCGGGCGAGGCGGCGCATCGCCCCGCGGATCTCGTGCTCGGCGACGGTGACGACGCCGTCCACGTGGGCGCGCATGTGCGCGAACGGCAGGTCGCCGACCTGCTGGACGCGGAGCGCGTCCGCGATGGTGCGGCCGGTGTCCTCGGCCGTCCACGCGACCGGGCGTCCCGCCGCCATCGAGTCGCGGGCGTCGGCGGCGAACTCGGGCTCGACGCCGATCACGTGCGCCTGCGGGCGCAGCGCCTTCACCGCGGCGGCGATCCCGGCGATCAGCCCGCCGCCGCTGATCGGGACGAGCACCACGTCCACGTCCGGGCGGTCCTGGACGATCTCCAGCCCCGCCGTCCCCTGCCCGGCGATGATCCGCGCGTCGTCGTAGGGCGGGATCATCGTGAAACCGTGCGCCTCGGCCAGCTTCGCGGCGGTCTCCGACCTCGCCCGCGACGTCGGCTCCACGTACACGACCTCCGCGCCGAGCGCGATGCAGGCGTCCACCTTCACGCCGGGCGTGGTGTGCGGCATGACGAGCACGGCCCGGATCCCGATCGCGCGGGCCGCGTAGGCGACGGCCTGGGCGTGGTTGCCGCTGGAGTGGGTCACGACGCCGCGCTCGCGCTCGGCCGCGGGCAGCGACGAGATCGCCGAGTAGGCGCCGCGCAGTTTGAACGCGCCGATCGGCTGGAGCGACTCGGGCTTCACCAGCAGGACCGGCTCCCCGGCCGCGGCCGGGGCCGGGTCGCGGGGGAAGGGGACGAGGGGCGTCCGGACGGCGACGCCGGCGATCCGCTCGGCGGCCCGCTCGATCTCCGGGAGCGTGACAAGATCGGACATGGCTCGGAGACTACTTCGCGCGGGCCGCTCCACGCCGTCCGGCAAACGCTCCACGCCGTCCGGGAACCGTCCCGCGCCCTCTGGGGAAGACGTTCCGGAAGGCGTCCCCGGAAAGCGGGCGGTGCGGCGGACGGGACGGCCGGCGGGGGCGCGCACGCCGGTTCTGAGCGTGACCT
The DNA here is from genome assembly GCF_008085905.1 of Actinomadura syzygii. Taxonomy (GTDB): domain Bacteria; phylum Actinomycetota; class Actinomycetes; order Streptosporangiales; family Streptosporangiaceae; genus Spirillospora; species Spirillospora syzygii. The sequence continues at coordinate 160,750 of NZ_VSFF01000001.1, forward strand.
GGCAGGTCAAACGGGGTCAGCGGGGTCGCTGTGGCCGATGACGCGGGCACCGAGTGTCATCGGCGCTGCTCGGCGAACTACGGTCCGTGATCTTTTCCGAAAACAAGGGAGAAATCGGTCTTGACCCGCCACACTGTTAAACAGTCCACCCGCGCCGAGAGCGGGACAAAGGGGGAGAGAAAACGTGGAGAGCACGAGCGAGCGCCTGCTGACCCCAGGAGAGGTCGCCGCCCTCTTCCGGGTCGACCCGAAGACGGTCACCCGGTGGGCCGCCGCGGGCCGGATCAGCAGCATCCGCACTCCTGGGGGGCACCGCCGCTTCCGGGAGTCCGAGGTGCACGCGCTGCTGCGCGGCGAGGAGCCCGTCGCCGAGCATTCGGCCCGCTGACCCGGCACCGGCCGATCTGATCCTGGCCGCCGCCAGGCCGGAACGGCCGACCGCACCCCGCTTGTCGGCCCTGCCGCCCGGACCGCCCCATCGCGGCCGGTCCCCACGCCCGGGCGGCCAGGGTCTCCTCCACCCCGCACCTCCCGTTTCGCCCGGCTTGCGATTGCAACGCTCCAACGGCCGCCCGCTCCCCCTAGGGCCGCTCGTCGGAGTCGCTCGCCTTCCACTCCTCGAACTGGCGGAGCAGGTCGGCGTCCCCCTCCCGCCATTGGCGGCGCCGGTCCGCGAACTCCTCCTCGGTGAGCGAGTCGCGGAGCAGGCGGTCGTAGTCGGGGTCGTCCGGGCCGATCTCGACGTAGGCGTCGGCGATGATCCGCTCCTCGCGCCGCGTCGTCCCGGGCTCGGCCGCCGCGCCGCCGGGCACGCCGCCGGACGGGCCGGCCTCGTCCGCGTCGGACAGGACGCTGTGCGGCACCCGCAGCGTGCCGTCGGGGAGTCGGATCACGTACATCGTCGACCATCCTCGCGGTTCGGCGTTGCGCGGCCTGACATCACGGTGTCCAAGGGTCCTAGATTCCGTACCTGCGGTTGAAGAAGAGCATGACCTCTAGGGCCATCCGAATGTTGCCGTGGAGCATATCGACGAGCGCGGGCCGCTGCCGGGAGGAGATCGCGGCGAACGCGTCCGCGAAGAACTCGCGGCGGCCGAGCGCGTTCGGCTGGCGGTGGAAGTCGCTCGCGAGATGCGGCAGGCACTCCTCGTAGAGCCGGGTGAAGGCGGGGCTGTCGGACGTCCACTCGCCGTCGTCGCCGTCGATGTCGTCGAGCGCGTGCCCGACCTCGTGGAGCATCACGTCCGGGGTCGGGGACGGCCGGTCGCCGACCACGATCTTGCGGTCGCCGTACGCGCCCGCGCAGATGTCCCAGGTGGCGCGGCCGGAGGGCAGCGGACGGTCGCGCAGGTGGCCCATGTCGTCGAGCTGCGGGACGCCGCCCGGCCCCACGTAGATGCCGTCCAGCCCGGCGGCGAGCTTCTCCTTCAGCCGGTCCGGCAGCGACGCCAGGCTGTCGACGGCGCCGATCACCTCGGGCGGCGGCGGGCCCTGCCGGTCGTCCCACTGCCGGTACAGCACGCTCTCCAGGACGCCGCAGTTGCGCCGCCCGTCCGCGGCGTGCGGCATGCCCGGCGGGTACGGCTCGACGCGCAGCCGGTCGTCGTCCAGCTCGAAGTCGCTCCACGCGTAGTCGCCGGACCGGGGGCGGACCTGGCGGCGGCCGAACCGGCCGGTGGGGCCGGGCGCGGCGTCCAACTGCCCGGCGGCCGGGCCGTCCGCGCCGGTGGCGAACTCGTCGTCGCGTCCGGCCTTGCGGAACCGTCCGAACCTGTCGCGCGGCTGGTTGCTGCGCGGCCGCACCTGCCCCGAGTCGGGCGGGGACGGCGAGTACGCCGCGTCGTCGCGGATCTCCTGGCGGGCCTGCTCGCGGACCTCGGCCCCGCGGAACCGCCCGCCGCGCGACGACTCCCGGCCCCACAGCTCCCGGGGCTTTCGATGGACGCCTTTGAAGCGCATCAGGCTCCTCTGTTACGGGACCCGCGGGGAGCGGGCGGCGCTCGCCGCCCGACCGGATCCCACCCGAGGAAGGGTAAGCCGGGAGCCGACATTCCGTCATCCCCAGGAGTCACGGATTCCCCGGACGGGACGGACCGTTACACCCGGATCAGGCGCCCGGCGGGAGCGGGCTCCGGGTCAGGCGTAGGAGTGGAGCCCCGAGAACATGTAGTTCACGCCGAAGAAGTTGAACAGCAGCGCGGCGAACGCGATCAGCGACAGGATCGCGGCCTTGCGGCCCCGCCACCCGGCGGTCGCGCGGGCGTGCAGGTAGGCGGCGTAGATGATCCAGGTGACGAAGGACCAGACCTCCTTCGGGTCCCAGCCCCAGTAGCGGCCCCACGCCTGGTCGGCCCAGATCGCGCCCATGATGATCGCGGCCGTCCAGATCGGGAACGCGAACATCGTGACCCGCATCGACAGCCGGTCGAGCGTCTCGGCGGACGGGACGCGGGCGAGGAACCCGGCCGCGGCGGCCCCGCGCGCCTCGCCGCGGATCTTCAGCAGGTAGAGGATCGTGGCGGCGCCCGCCACGGAGAACGACCCGGTCGCGATGATCGCGGCGGTCACGTGGATGGCGATCCAGTACGAGTTCAGCGCCGGGCTGACCGGGCCGACCGAGTCGTACAGCCAGATGTTCGCGACGCCGAGCGCGACGACGGCGGCGGCCATCATCGGCGCGCCGAGGAACCGCGCCCGGTAGCGGAACATCACCACGAGGAAGGCGGTGACCGCGGCGAACGAGATCGCGGTGAGGAACTCGTACATGTTGCCCCACGGCCACCGGTGCGCGGCGGCGGCGCGGGTCACGAGGACGCCGAGGTGCGTGGCCCAGCCGAGCACGCTCAGCAGCACGGCGAGCCGGATGGCGTCGACCTGCCGACGCTCACCGCCGCCGCCGTCGTCGTCCTTCTCGGCCGCGGGCGCGGCGTCGACGGTGGCGGCGCCCGCCGAGCCGACGAGCACCTTCGCCTCCGCCTTCGCCTCGGCCTTTGCCTCGACCTTCGCCTCGGCGGTCTTCTCGGCCTTCGCCTCGGCGGACGAGGCGGCGCCCCGGCGCCCGAAGCCGAGGTCCACGGCGTAGGCGACCAGGGCGACGACGTACATCAGCACCGTGGTCAGCATGAGCTTGTCGCTCAGGTTCGCGAGGTCGGCGTTGCTCACCGGCTCACTCCTTCGGTTCGGTCGCCGGGCCGGGGTCCCGGTCGGCGTCGGGCTCGCTCGCACCGGACGCGGCGCCCGGCTCCGTCTCGTCGGGCGCGTCGGTTTCGACGCCCTGTTCCGTTTCACCGGACTCGCTGGTCTCGCCGGTCTCGCCGGTCCCGCTGGTCTCGCCGGGCTCGTCGGAGTGGGGGGACGGACCGCGGAGGGCGGTCACGATGTCGTCGAACTCCGAGGTCGGGCTGCCCAGCGTGAGTCCGCCGACCTCGACCACCGTACGCCCGCCCTTCCCGGCGCTCGCACGGACCCACACCCTGCGCCGACGGACCATGAACGACGTCGCCACGCCGAGCACCGCGAGGATGGCGGCGATCAGCGCGGGGATGCGTCCGGGGTCGTGGTTCACCGACAGCGTCGCGTACTCGCGCAGCCCGTCGAACGTCACGGACCCGGCCCCGCCGGGCAGCGTGAACGTCTCCCCCGGCTCCAGCAGCTTCTGCCCGCCCTTGACCGGCTGGAGCGTCTTGCCGATGCCCTCCAGCCGGTAGACCGACTGCGGCGTCCCCGAGTCGAGGCCGATGTCGCCCTTGAAGGCCGTGATCGTGACGACCGGGCGGAGCGGCGCGGGGAACGCCGAGACGATCTGCTTCTGGTCCTCGCTGGCCATGGCGGTGGGCCACAGGATGGCGTAGAAGGCGAGCTGGTCGGGCTCGGCGTCCGGGGCCTTGATGACGCCCTCGGACGTCAGGTTCCGCGGCTCCATCGCGAGGAACGGGACGGAGTCCTGGAAGGCGACGTCGCCCTTGGCGTCCTTGACGGTGAACACCGGCGCGTACCCGTGCCCGAGCAGGTACACCTTCGCCCCGCCCACCTTCAGCGGGTGGTTGATCTGGAGGTCGTACGCCTGGTCCCTGCCGTCCGGCGACTTCCGGTAATGGATCTTGGCGTTGAACTCGGTGGCCTGGCCGCGCTTCTCGCCGTTCGGCTCGTACTCGGCCTTGAAGTCGTCCAGCGTGACGGTGAACGGGGCCAGCTCGCCGTCGCTGAACGCGCGTCCCGGGGTGAACTGGTCGTACTGGCTCAGCGAGTTGGCGAACGTCTTGCCCTCGGTCAGCAGCACGTTGCCCCGGTAGCCGAACAGGTTGCCGAGGCCGAGCGCGAACAGCAGCGCGAGCAGCGCCAGGTGGAAGAGCAGGTTGCCGGTCTCGCCCAGGTAGCCCTTCTCGGCGGCCGCGGCGCCGCCGGACACGTCCACCCGGAACCGGCGTCCGCGCAGCGCCTTGCGGGCGTCGGCGAGGACGTCCTCCGGGGCCGCGTCCGTCTCGAACGTCGCGGACTGCGGCAGCCGCCCGAGGTTGCGCGGCGCGGCGGGCGGCCGGGCCCGCATCGACCGGTAGTGCTTCCCCGCGCGCGGGATGACGCACCCGGCGAGCGAGACGAACAGCAGGATGTAGATCGCCGCGAACCAGGGGGCGGCGAACACGTCGAACATGGAGGACTTGTCGAGCCACGGCCCGAGCGTCCTGTGCTCGTCCAGGTAGCGGACGACCTTCTCCGGCGCCTGGCCGCGCTGCGGCAGGACCGATCCGGGCACCGCGCCGAGCGCCACCAGGAACAGCAGGATCAGCGCGGTCCGCATCGTGGTGAGCTGCCGCCAGCCCCAGCGCAGCCAGCCGAGCGGGCCGAGGCCGAGCGGCCGTCCGCCCGCCTCGCCCGGCGCGCGGCGCGCGGCCGGGGCCTCGGTGCCCGCCTCCGGGGCGTCGGTGTCGGCGGGGCCGCTCTCGCGGCCGGTCTCGTGCCTGGTCTCTGTCATCTCAAATCACCGGTTCGAAGCCGCTGATCCACGACCTCAGCTCGATGGTCAGGTCTCCCCACAGGCCGCTGACCAGCAGCACCCCGATGAGGACGAGCATGCCCCCGCCGGTCCGCATGACCAGCGGGTAGTGGCGCTTCACCGCGCCGAACGCGCCGAGCGCCCAGCGGTAGGCGAGCGCGGCGGCGACGAACGGCAGGCCGAGGCCGAGGCAGTACGCCAGCGACAGCAGCGCGCCCCGCTCGGCGCTCGCCTCGGTGACGGCGAGGCTCTGCACGGCGCCGAGCGTCGGGCCGATGCAGGGCGTCCAGCCGAGCCCGAACAGGACGCCGAGCAGCGGCGCGCCCGCGAGCCCGGCGGCCGGGAGGCGGCCGGACTTGAACGTCCGCTGGAGCCCCGGGATGAGGCCCATGAACGCCAGCCCGAACACGATGGTGACGGCGCCGAGGACGCGGGTGATCGTGTCCTGGTATTCGAGCAGCCAGCGGCCGAGCCCGCCGAAGATCACGCCGTAGCTGACGAACACGACGCTGAACCCGGCGACGAACAGCAGGACCCCGGCGAGGACGCGGCCGCGCCGCTGCTCGGCGAGTTCGGCGCCGGTCATGCCCGTGACGTAGGACAGGTAGCCGGGGACGAGCGGCAGCACGCACGGCGACGCGAACGAGACGAGCCCGGCGAGCGCCGCCAGCGGCGCCGCCGCGACCAGCGACCCGCTGACGACCGTCTCGCTGACCGTGCTCACGTCGGACTGGCGCTCACTGCTCGGCCGCTCATTTCTCGGCCACGGCCTTGGCGACCAGCGGGTTCAGCTTGGAGTACGTCGTCGAGCCGATGATCCGGGCGGCGACCCGGCCCTGCCGGTCGAGGACGAGCGTGCTCGGGATCGCGTTCGGCGGCACCGCCCGGAAAGCCAGCGTGACCTGCCCGTCCGCGTCGAACAGGCTCGGGTAGGTGACCTTGAGCTTCCGCTCGAACGCCTGCGCGTTGGCCTTGGAGTCCTTGAAGTTGACGCCGAGGAACTCGACGCCCTTCGCCTTGTTCTCGGTGTACACCTGCTCGAGGGACGGCGCCTCGCCGCGGCACGGCGCGCACCAGGACGCCCAGAAGTTCACGACGACGACCTTGCCCTTGAGGTCGGCGAGCTTGACCGGCTTGCCGTCGAGGGCGTCGCCGCCGACGTCCTGGACGCCCTTGCGGCCCGCCGCCTTGTACTCCGTCACGTTCCCGTCGCCGGACACGAAGCGGGTGTCGCTGCCCTGCCCGTCGCCTGAGGCGCTCGTCCCGGCGCACCCGGCCAGCAGCCCGCAGAGCGCGGCGGCGGCCGCGGCGGCGCGCGCCGGGGAGACTCGGGGGCTCAACGGACCCTCCTCGGTCGGGGTGTTACTACAGGGCGTAGTAGATAAACTTAGCGGTGGGGTCAGGCGCCCGCGACACCGGGGGCCTTCGCGATGCCCGCCGCGGGCTCGCAGTAGGCGACCTCGACCAGCCTGCTGCCGGTGAACGTCAGGCTCGTCAGGCTGGCCAGCCCGCATTCGCGCCGCTTCGGGTGGTGCCAGAGGCGGCGGTGCTCGGCGTGCAGCCGCAGGATCCAGATCGGCAGCTGGTGGCTGACGCACACGGCCTCGTGGCCGCGCGCCGCCTCCCGCGCCCTGATCACGGCGGCCCGCATCCGGGCGGCGAGCTCCTTGTACGGCTCGCCCCAGGACGGCCGGAACGGGTTGACCAGGTACCGCCAGTGCTCCGGACGCCGCAGCGACCCCGAGCCCGCGCCGAACGTGTGGCCCTCGAAGTGGTTGTCGGCCTCGATGAGCCGGTCGTCCACGGTCACGGGCAGGTCGAAGGCGTCGGCGAGCGGCGCGGCCGTCTCCAGCGCCCGCTGCATCGGGGAGGCGAACACGGCGGTGACGTCCCGGTCGGCGAACCACTTGGCGGCGGCCTTCGCCATGAGGACGCCGTCCTCGCTGAGGCGGTAGCCGGGCAGCCGCCCGTACAGGATGCCCTCGGGATTGTGCACCTCACCGTGCCGCAGCAGGTGGACCGTCGTTGTCTCAGTCATCGCCGGTCAGGTTACCCGCGCGGCCTCGCGCCTCCGTCCATCGGGGACGCCGTCCGGAACGCCGCCGGGGACGGCGGCGCGCAGCGCCGTGAGGGTCGCGCGGATGGCCGGGCGCCGGGCCGCCTCCTCCCGCCACACCGCGTACACGCGGCGCGAGAGCGGCGCCGACAGCGGCACGATCGCCACGCCCGGCGGCACGTCGCAGCGGCCGAGCCGGGGCAGGATCGCGTTGCCGAGACCGGCGGCGACGAGCGAGAGCTGGGTGGCGAACTCGTAGGCCATGTGGTCGATGTTGGGCTCGCTGTCGACGGCGCGGAGCGTCCGGATGAGCCAGTCGCAGCAGATGCTGTCGGACGACGAGCTGATCCACGGGTCGCCGGCCAGCTCCTTGAGGTGGATGGTGCCGCGCCCGGCGAGCGGGTGCGTGGCCGGCAGCGCCACGTCGGCGACGTCGTCGCAGATGACGCCCTTGTGCAGGCCCTCGGGCATGGGGAGCGGCTCGTTGTTCCAGTCCTGGACGACGGCCATGTCGTAGTCGCCGCGCGAGACGAGCGGCATGCTGCGCATCGGGTCCTCCTCGCGGAGCAGGACGCGCAGCTCGGGGTGGTCGGCGCGCAGGGCGCGCAGCGCGGCGGGCATCAGCCCGCGGATCGCCGTCGGGAACGCCGCGACGGCGAGCTGCCCGACGACCGAGCCGCGGTGCGCCTCCAGGTCGGCCTGGGCCTGCTCGACGAGCGACAGGATCCGCTCGGCGTGCGCGACGAGCAGTTCGGCGGCGTCGGTGAGCCGGACGCCGCGCCCGTTGCGTTCGAGCAGCTTCTGCCCGGTCTCCCGCTCCAGCTTCGCGAGCTGCTGGGACACGGCGGACGTGGTCACGTGCAGGACGTCGGCGGCGGCGCTCACCGAGCCGTAGGTCGCGACGGAGTGCAGGGCGCGCAGGCGCTCCAGATCCAGCATGTAGCAATACTAAAACGAGGTGTCAAGAAGGTCTCGCTTGTCCTAAAACGACTCGCGGCCCGACGATCGAGGCATGAATTCGCGCCACGTCCTGCTGGCCACCCTGGTCGCCGCGTGCTGGGGGTTCAACTTCGTCCCCATCCACTGGGCGCTGGAGGACCTCCCGCCGCTGCTGATGGCCGCGCTGCGGTTCGTCCTCGCCGCGGTCCCGGCGGTGTTCTTCGTGCGGCGGCCGCCGGTCCCGGCGCGCTGGCTGGCGCTGGTCGGGCTGCCGCTCGGGGTCGGGCAGTTCGGCCTGCTGTTCATCGGCATGCGGATGGGGATGCCCGCCGGGCTCGCCTCGGTCGTCCTCCAGGTGCAGGCGGTCTTCACGGCGCTGTTCGCGGGGCTGCTGCTGCGCGAGCGGCTGAGCGGGCGGCAGGTCGCGGGGATGGCGGTCGCCTTCGGCGGCGTCGCGCTGCTCGGCGTGGCGCAGGCCGAGGGCGGCAGCCCGGTCGGCGCGTTCGTGGTCTGCCTGGTCGGCGCGGCGAGCTGGGGGCTCGCCAACGTCGCCATGCGGCGGATGAACCAGCACGCCACAGGGCGGGTCGACGCGCTGGGCTTCATGGTGTGGATGTCGCTCGTGCCGCCGCTGCCGCTGCTCGCGCTGTCGCTGATCTTCGAGGGGCCGGGGGCGATCCCGGACGCGGTGCATGACTTGTCGCTTACCGGGGCAGCGTCGATGGCGTTCATCGCGTACGTGTCCACGCTGTTCGGCTTCGGCGTCTGGGGGTGGCTGATGCGCCGCTACGAGGCCAGCACGGTCGCGATGTACTCGCTGCTCGTCCCGCCCTTCGGGCTGCTGTCGGCCGCCCTGATCCTGGACGAGCACGTGACCCCGGCCCGGCTCGCCGGGGCCGGACTGATCATCGCCGGGGTCGCCGCCGGGAGCGTCCGCCCGCGGTCCCGTCCACGGGTCCCGGCGCCCGAACCACAGCCCGCGGAGACAACGAGGTGATCACCATGCGCGGAATCCACGCGTCGCTCGTCACGCCGTTCACCAGCTCGGGCGAGGTGGACGCGAAGTCGCTCGAACGGCTCGCCGTCCACTGCCTGGAGAACGGCGCGGACGGGCTCGTCGCCCTCGGCACGACCGGTGAGGCGGCCCTGCTCAGCGACGCCGAGCGGCGGACCGTCCTGGAGGTCTGCCGCGCCGTGTCCATCCAGCACGGCACCCCGCTGATCGTCGGCGCCGGGACGATGGGCACCGCCGACACGATCCGCGAGGCGAGGGAGCGCGCCCCGCTGGCGGACGCGCTGCTCGTCGTCGTCCCGTACTACCTGCGCCCGTCGGACGAGGGCGTCATCGACCACTTCGCCGCCGTGGGCGCGGCGGTGGACGTCCCGCTGCTCCCCTACAACATCCCGTACCGGACGGGGAAGCACCTGTCCGCCGAGACGCTCGTCCGGCTGCTGTCCCTCGACTGCGTCGCCGGGATGAAGCACTGCGCGGGCGCCGTCGACCACGACACCCTCGCCGTGCTGGCCGCCCGCACGGGCAAGGGAATCCTGTGCGGCGACGACATGTACATCTATCCCATGCTCCAGCTCGGCGCGTCCGGCGGGGTCGCGGCGGCAGCGTGCCTCGCGCCCGCCGCCTACGCCGCGCTGGCCACGGCGGTGCGGGACGGCGACGCCGCCCGCGGACTCGCCCTGCACAACGCGCTGTTCCCGATGGTGGAGGCGCTGTTCGCCGAGCCGTCCCCGGCGGTGCTCAAGGCGTGCCTCGCGGCGGAGGGGCTGATCGACGACCCCGCCGTGCGCGCCCCGCTCCACGCGCCGCGTCCCGAACCGGTCGCCGCGGCGCTGAGAGCGTTCCGGACGGCCGCCTAGGACGCCGCCCTGGCAGCGGCACGGGCGGCGTGCGGGAGGGCCTCCAGGACGCGACCGAGCGCCTCGTCGTCGTGCGCGGCCGACAGGAACCACACCTCGTACGCGGACGGCGGCAGGTACACCCCGCGCTCCAGCGCCGCGTGGAAGAACGCCGCGTACGCCTTCACGTCCTGGCGCTGCGCGGCGACGAAGTCGCCGACCTTCCCGGCCGTGAAGAACACCGAGAAGAGGTTCCCGGCCCGCTGCGTCGAATGCGGGACGCCCTCGCGCTCCAGCGCCTCCGACGCCGCCTTCGCCACGATCCCGGCCGAGCGGTCGAGGGCGGCGTAGACCTCGTCCGTCGCGTTCCGCAGCGTGGCGAGCCCGGCGGCGGTGGCGAGCGGGTTCCCCGACAGCGTCCCCGCCTGGTAGACGGGTCCGGACGGCGCGAGCTGGTCCATGACGTCGGCGCGTCCGCCGAACGCGGCGGCGGGCAGCCCGCCGCCCATCACCTTGCCGAACGTCGTCAGGTCGCCCGCGACGCCCTCGACCCCGAACCAGCCTGACCTGGACGCGCGGAACCCGGTGAGCACCTCGTCCATCACCAGCAGCGCCCCGTACCGCTCGCACAGCCGCTTCACCAGCGCGTTGAAGTCGGGCAGCGGCGGCACCACGCCCATGTTGCACGGCACCGCCTCGGTGATGACGCAGGCGATGTCGCGGCCGTGCTCGTCGAACGCCGTCTCCAGCGCCGGGACGTCGTTGTACGGCAGGATCAGCGTGTCGGCGGTCGTCGCGCCGGTGACGCCTGGCGTGTCCGGGAGCCCGAACGTGGCGACGCCCGACCCGGCCGCCGCGAGCAGCGAGTCGACGTGCCCGTGGTAGCAGCCCGCGAACTTCACGATCTTGGTGCGGCCGGTGAAGCCGCGCGCCAGCCGGATCGCCGACATCGTCGCCTCGGTGCCCGAGTTGACCAGCCGGACCCGCTCCGCCGGGGTCCGCGCGACGATCTCCTCGGCCAGCTCGACCTCGCCGGGCGTCGGCGCGCCGTAGGACGTGCCGCGGCCCGCCGCGTCCCGCACCGCGTCCACCACGGCCGGGTGCGCGTGCCCGAGGATCAGCGGGCCCCACGAGCACACCAGGTCGACGTACTCGTTCCCGTCCGCGTCGGTCAGGTAGGGCCCCCGCCCGGACGCCATGAACCGGGGCGTCCCGCCCACGGCCCCGAACGCGCGGACCGGCGAGTTGACCCCGCCCGGCACGACCCCGGCGGCCCTGTCGAACAACTCCTGCGAACGCTTGATACCAGTCACCGATTCAGTGAACCATTCCCGTCCGCGACCCCGTGCGCCCCTACCGGGTGAGCGCGCCGGGGACCGGATTGATTCAGTCTCCGTTGCAGTTCGGCGACTTGCCTTGACCTCGCCGGGTACGGGCCGATATTCCACCAAGTACGACATCGGCGCCCTGTCTCACCAAGCGGTCTTCACGGCAAGCGGTCTTCACGGCGCCTCCCCGACTCACCGGCGGCGCCCGGCTCGACTGGCGCGGTCCGCCGGGACAGGCGTATCGGAGGGATGGCTTTCAACGTGGTTGACGGCTGGACGGTCCAGGGCTTCACCCACGAGCGGGAGCTCGGTGCCGGCGCCGCGGGCCGGGTGGTGCTGGCGGTCGACGACCTGACCAGCACGAAGGTCGCCATCAAGTACCTCGACGGCGCGCTGCGCGGCGACGAGGCGTTCCTGGAGCGGTTCCGCGCGGTCGCGCGGAACCTGTCCCAGCTCGAAGATCCGAACGTGGTCGACCTCTACGACTTCGTGGAGACCGTGGACGGCGCCGCGATCGTGTCGCAGTACGTCGAGGGCGTCAGCCTGCGGCGCGTCCTCGCCGCGCAGGGGCCGACCGGTCCGCTCGCGGCGCTGTCGCTGCTCGGCGGGACGCTCCTCGGCCTCGCGGCGGCGCACGAGCACGACATCGTGCACGGCGCGATGCGCCCGTCGAACGTCTACGTGGACCCGGACGGCAACGCGCGGCTCAGCGACTTCGCGACGTCCCCGGCGGGCACCGAGGCGCAGTACGGCCCGCAGTACGCGGCGCCCGAGCTGTGGGACGGCGTCCCCGCGACGGTCGCCACCGACATCTACGGCGCCACGGCGGTCTTCTACGAGTGCCTCACCGGACGGCCGCCGTTCGCCGGGCGCAACATGGCGCGGCTACACCGGGAGGCGCCGATCCCGGCCGACGACGCGCCGGGGCCGCTGCGCGAGCTGATCCACCACGGCCTCGCGAAGGACCCGGACAGCCGTCCGAAGTCCGCCGCCGACTTCCTCGCCGCCCTGGAGGACGCCGCCGTCTCCGCGTACGGGCCGTCCTGGGAGGCGCAGGGGCGCGGCCGGCTCACCGAGCTGGCGGCGCAGGCGGCGCTGCTGCCGGAGCCGCCGAAGCCGAAGCCGTCCCGGAGCAGCGGGCGGAACCCGACCGTCCCGGCGGGCGGCCGCGGGAAGGGCGGCGGTTCCCGGACGCGCTGGGTGCTCGCCGCCGTCGCCATCGCCGTCGTCGCCGCCGCGGGCGCGACCGCCGCGGCCGTGCTGACGGGCGGCGACAAGAAGCCGCCGCCGACGACGCCCGCGCAGAGCAGCACGCCGCAGCCGACCGTCCCGGCCGGGGGCGTCGACCCGCGGCCGCTCGTCGCCGAGATCGACCAGGCCGTCGCGCAGGCCCCGGGCGCCCTGTTCAGCTACCAGCAGTCGGGGTGCTGCGGCTTCGCCGCCACCGGCAAGGGGACGCTCGGCGTCGCGCCCGGCGGACGGTCGTCGTACACGCTGACGCTGTCCGGGTCGGGCCCCGCCCGCAAGGCGGTGCACGGGGTGATCGTCCAGGACCGGCTGTACGTGCGCGTCGGGAAGCGGTGGCGGTCGTCGCCGCTCGGCGGGCGCGGCTACCCGGCGACCGCCGAGCAGATCAGCCAGGGCTCGTCCGTGGCGAACCTGACGACGCTGCTGAAGTCGGCGACGAAGCTCTCCCGGTCGGGGCAGATCTACGAGGGCGAGGCGCCGGTCGCGACGCTCACGCGGGAACCCGGCATGGGGACGATGTACGCGCGGATGGCGCAGGCGACGGGCGCGCAGCAGATCGCGTTCGCCGTGAAGCTGGACGCGGGGAGCCGTCCGGTCAAGTTCTGGGTGCGGGCCGGGCCGGAGCAGGGCCGCAACGAGGTGCTGCGCGGCTCGTACTCGAACTGGGGCCGCAAGCCCGCCATCCAGGCTCCGCACTAGCCAGGCGCCGCACTAGCCCCTGTGGAGAGTCAGCCCGCTGCGTCGCAGGAGTCCGCGAGGACTTCGAGGAGGCGCAGCGGGTCGGGCAGCGGGCCCGCGGACGGCGGCCGCAGCCACGTCACCTCACGCCCGGACGGGAGCACCGACGGCGGCGCCACGACGTAGCTGTCACGGCAGTGCCACCGCATGCCGGGCGTCTCCGCGACGTCCTCCGGCGAGCAGTCGAGGTGGCAGGACCACCACTCGTCCTCGTCGACCGGGGCGCCCCTGGTCGCGACGAAGAACAGGTGCCGGTCGCCGCCGAACGACGCGACGGGCCCGACCGGCAGGCCGTCCCGTTCGATCCGGTCGAGCGCGGCCGCGCCCGCCGCCGCCGGGACGTCGAACACGTCGAAGACGCGCCCGGTCGGCAGGATGATGTTGGCGAGCGGGCGCTCGGACCACCAGCGTCCGATCACGGCGGAGTCGACGCTCGCCTGGTGCGCCCACGCCGCCGACACCGGGTGCGCCGCCGGGTCGGGACACCCGATCCGGTCGCACGAACAGGCCCGGTCGCCGCCGACCGGGGGATGCGCGCCGGGGAACGACGGCCAGCCGAACCCGGCGTATTCGCGGGCCGCCGCCGCCATCCGGTCGCGCGCCGCCCGTTGCCGCCTGCTGTTCCCCGAGACCGCCAGCATCTCCGCCCCCAATACCCAAAGCCCGACGTGGGTCACTGGTCAACGATGATGCCCGGCGGCCCGTCGCCGAGACACGGCAACCCCCGGAAACCGCCCAGAAGGACTAGGTGATCTAGGACAGTCGGCGCGCCGCCTCCGTGGCCCAGTAGGTCAGGACCATGTCGGCCCCCGCCCGGCGGATCGACGTGAGCGACTCCATGATCGTGCGGTCGCGGTCGATCCAGCCGCGCTCGGCGGCGGCCTCGACCATGGCGTACTCGCCGCTCACCTGGTAGGCGGCGACCGGCACGCGGACCGTGTCGCGGACGCGGCGGACGATGTCGAGGTAGGCCCCGGCGGGCTTCACCATGACCATGTCGGCGCCCTCGTCGATGTCGAGGAGGACCTCGCGGAGCGACTCCTCGGCGTTGGCCGGGTCCTGCTGGTGGGTGGACCTGTCGCCGAACTGAGGGGCGCACTCGGCGGCCTCGCGGAACGGGCCGTAGTACGCCGAGGCGTACTTCACCGAGTAGGCGAGGATCGCGACGTCGGTGTGCCCGGCGCCGTCGAGGGCCGTGCGGATCGCGCCGACCTGGCCGTCCATCATCCCTGACGGGCCGACGACCGCCGCGCCCGCCTCGGCCTGCGCGAGCGCGATCGAGGCGTACCGCTCCAGCGTCGCGTCGTTGTCGATCTCCCCGGCCGGGGTGAGGACGCCGCAGTGCCCGTGGTCGGTGTACTCGTCCAGGCACAGGTCCGTCATGAGGACGGTCGCCGCGTCCGGTCCCGAGCCGAGGTCGGACGCCAGGTCGCGGAGCGCGAGCTGGACGATCCCGTCCGGGTCGTCGGCGCCGGAGCCGGCGCCGTCCTTCACCGCGGGGATGCCGAACAGGATGATCCCGCCGACCCCGGCCTCGGCCGCCTCGTGCGCGGCCTTGCGCAGGCTGTCGCGGGTGTGCTGGAAGACGCCCGGCATGGACTGCACCGGCTGCGGTTCGCCGGCGTCCTCCTTGACGAACATCGGCAGCACCAGGTCGGCCGGGGCGAGCCGCGTCTCGGCGACCATCCGGCGCAGCGCGGGCGCGCGCCGCAGCCGCCGCGGACGGACCACGGGAAACTGAGCAGACATCTTCCTTCTTCCGGAATCCGGGGACGCGCGGGACCCCCGCGCTACCTGCGGCGCCGGGCTCCCCGGCGCATCTGGCTCGGCTTGCGGAGCGGGTCCCCCGCCTCGATCTGAGCCGCCCTCCGCTTCGCACCGTACTCGGCGAGCGCCGCCGCGAGTGCCGATACGGACGGTTTGTCGGCCATGACGTCCACGCGCAGCCCGTACTCCTCGGCCGTCTTCGCGGTCTGCGGGCCGATCACGGCGATGACGGTGACCTTGTGCGGCTTCCCGGCGATCCCGATCAGGTTCTTCACCGTGGACGACGACGTGAACAGCACCGCGTCGAACCCGCCGCCCTTGATCGCGTTGCGGATCGGCTCCGGCGGCGGCGCGGCGCGCACCGTCCGGTAGGCGGTGACGTCCTCGCACTCCCAACCCAGCTCGGTCAGCCGGGCGATGAGGACGTCGGTGGCGATGTCGGCGCGCGGCAGCAGGACCCGGTTGATGGGGTCGAGGTCGGCGTCGTAGGGCGGCCACTCGCGGGCGAGGCCCTCGCCCGACTGCTCGCCGGACGGCGTCAGGTCGGGCTGGATGCCGAACTCGACGAGCGCGGCGGCGGTCTGCTCGCCGACGGCGGCGACCTTCAGCCCGGCGAACGCGCGGGCGTCAAGGCCGTAGTCGACGAACTTCTCCCGGACGGCCTTCACCGCGTTCGTGGACGTGAACACGACCCACTCGTACCGCCCGGTGACGAGGCCCTTGACGGCCCGCTCCATCTGCTGCGGGGTGCGCGGCGGCTCGACCGAGATCGTCGGGACCTCGTCCGGGACGGCCCCGTACCCGCGGAGCTGGTCCGACAGCGAGGCGGCCTGCTCCTTGGTCCGCGGCACCAGCACCCGCCAGCCGAACAGCGGCTTCGTCTCGAACCAGGACAGCTCGTCGCGCCGGTTGACCACGTCCCCGACGATGATCAGCGCGGGCGCCTCCATGCCCTTGGTGTCGGACGCGAGCTTGTGCAGCGTCGAGACGACGGTCTCCTGCTCGGTGGTGGTGCCGAGGCTCGTCATCGCGGCGGGCGTGGAGTCGGGGCGTCCGGCCGCGACGAGGCCCTTGCAGACCTCCGCGACCGCGCCCTCCGCGCCGATGACCACGAGGGTGGCGTCCGGGGAGGCGAAGCGCTCCCAGTCGACGCCGCCCTGCGACGCGTCCACGACCCGGACCTCGCGGTGCGCGGCGTCGGTCAGCGGGATGCCCGCGTAGCCGGGCACGCCCGTCACCGCCGACACTCCCGGGACGATCTCGAACGGCACCCCGGCCTTCGCCAGCGCGCCGCCCTCGGCGGCGAGCCCGCAGCCGAGCCCGGGATCACCCTGCAGCAGCCGGACGACACGCCGCCCGGCCTCGGCGGCCCGCTCGGCGAGCAGCGCCGGGTCGCCCGCCGCCGAGTCGACGATCTCCACGTCGGGACGGCAGTGGGACAGAATCTCCGGCGGACAGTGCTCGCGGCTGACGATCACGGTGTCGGCGCGCGCCAGCTCGGCGGCGGCGCGCAGGGTCAGCAGGCCGGGGTCGCCCGGACCCATGCCGACGAGCACGACGCGGCCCGCCCCGGGCGGCGCGCCGTCGGCGCCCTCCAGGACGGTCATCGCCGTGCTCTCCATGCTCTCGGTGCTCTCGGTGCCGGTCGTGGTCTTCGCGGCGGGGCTCAATCTCGCTCCCCCATCAACTGGTCGGCCCCCTGCGCGAGCAGCCGGTGCGCGAGGTCGCGCCCGATCTGCTCGGCGGCGTCCGGGTGGCCGCTTGCGGACAGCCGCACCTGCCGGCTCCCGTCGTACGCCACGACGGCCGCCGTCAGGTGCAGCCTTTCATCTACTTCGGCAGCGTACGTCCCCACGGGAGCAGAGCAACCCGCCTCCAGGACCGCGAGGACCGTTCGCTCGGCGGTGACGGTCCTCCTGGTCGCGGCGTCGTCGACCGTTCCAAGCAGGGCGCGGAGGTCATCGCGGTCGGCGTGGCACTCCAGCGCGAGCGAGCCCTGGCCCGGGGCGGGCAGCATCTGGTCGGGCTCGAAGACCTCGGCGACCGCGTCCAGGCGGCCGATCCGGCGCAGGCCCGCGTGGGCGAGGACGATGGCGTCCAGCTCGCCGTCGGCGACCTTGCGGAGCCGCGTGTCGGCGTTGCCGCGGATCGGGACGATCTCCAGGTCCGGGCGCAGCGCGCGGAGCTGCGCGACGCGGCGCGGCGAGCCCGTCCCGACGCGGGCGCCGCGCGGCAGGTCGGCGAGCTTCGCCGGACCGCACAGGGCGTCCCTCGGGTCGTCGCGGACGGGGGTCGCGGCGAGCGCGATCCCCGGCGTCTCGGACGTCGGCAGGTCCTTCAGCGAGTGCACGGCGAAGTCCACCTCGCCCGACAGGATCTTGTCGCGCAGGGCGTTGACGAAGACCCCCGTCCCGCCGATCTGGGCGAGCAGGGCCTTGGAGACATCACCCTGCGTCGTTACCCCGACCAGCTCGACGGCATGCCCGGTCAGCCGGGTGACCTCGTCGGCCACCAGCCCCGACTGGGTCGTCGCCATCAGGCTCTTGCGGGTGCCGAGCCGCAGCGGCCCCGTGCTCGCGGTGCTCATCTCTCGTCTCCTTCAGGGGCGGCCGCGTCCGGCGTGCTGACCGCGCGGACGTTCGCGGCCTGCGCGGCCACGTCCCGCACGGTCATCGCCGGACCGGCCGGTTCGGGCACGCCCGGCACGCCGGGAACACCGGGCGGCAGGCTCAGGCAGTCGGCCTCGGCGCACTCCGCGTCGAGCACGGACGGCCCGGACGACACGGACGCGGCACGGGCCGTGGCGGGCTCCTCGTCGCGCAGGTCGGCCCGCGCCACGACCTCGGGTTTCATCGGGTCCAGGTCGAACAACTCGCGCAGGGCGTCGGCGTAGGAGTCGCCGCCCGGCGCCGCCGCCAGCTCCTTGACCCGGACGGTCGGCGCGTGCAGCAACTTGTCGACCACGCGCCGGACGGTCTGCTCGATCTCGCGGCGGGCCCGTCCGTCCAGTTCGGGGAGCCGCCCGCCGAGCCGGGCCAGCTCGCCCTCGACGACCTCGGCGGCCTTGCTGCGCAGCGCGACGACGGTCGGGGCGACGGCGGCGGCGCGGGCCGCGCCGAGGAACGCCTCGACCTCCGCGCCCACGATCCGCCGGACGGCCTCGACCGCCTCCGGGCCGATGGCGTGCGCGGCCTCCTCGGCGGTGCGCAGGTCGTCCAGCCCGGCGAGGGCGACGCCCGGCAGGTCGCCGACGGAACGCTCGACGTCGTGCGGGAGGGCGAGGTCGAGGAAGAAGCGGCGCCGCCCGTCCGCGCCGACGCCGCGCGCCGCCAGCCGCGCGGCCGTCACGACGAGGCCGGTCGCGCCCGTGCAGGACACGACGAGGTCGGCCTCGGCGATCGCGGCGTCCAGCACCGACAGCTCGACGGCGCGGGACGGGACGTCCAGCGACTCGGCCAGCCGCACCGCGCGCTCGTGCGTCCGGTTCGCGACGACGACCTCGCGGGCTCCGGCCCGGCTCAGCGTCGCGGCGGCCAGCGAGCTCATCGACCCGGCGCCGACGACCAGCGCCCGGACGCCCTCCAGCGGCCCGAGGTGCCGGGCGGCGACGTCCAGCCCGACGCTGACGAGCGACGCGCCCGCCTTGTCGATGCCGGTCTCGTGGTGGGCGCGCTTGCCGACCCGCAGCGACTGCTGCAGGACGTCGTGCAGCTCGCGGCCGAGGGTGCCCTCGTCCTGCGCGAGCCGGAACGCCTGCCGGAGCTGGCCGAGGATCTGCCCCTCCCCGACGACCATCGACTCCAGCCCGCACGCCACGGCGAACACGTGCTGGACGGCCCGCTCCTCGTAGTGCACGTACAGGTGGCGGGACAGCTCGTCCAGCGGGACGCCGGAGTGCAGCGCCAGCAGCTCGGAGACCGCCGTGACGCCGCCGTGGAACTTGTCCACGACGGTGTAGATCTCGACCCGGTTGCAGGTCGACACGATCGCCGCCTCGGCGACGTTCGCGGACTCGTGCACCGCGTGCAGGAGCTTGGCCAGGTCGTCCCCGGCCACGGCCGCCCGCTCCAGGACCGCGACGGGCGCGCTCCGGTGACTGAGCCCCACGACCAGAATGCTCACGTCCCGCCCTCCCAGGCTTCCCCGTCCACTCTCGTCCACCGCCCGCCGTTCACGTTCCGCGCCCCGCCCTGTGCCCCGCCCCTCGGCCCGGTCTACGCCTCGACCGGCTCCACGTACTGCTTCGTGCCGGGCGGCGCGTCCCCGGCGACGAGCGGGGCGGGGCCGTCCGGCCCGCCCGCCTTGCGCTGCTCGTGGAACGCCAGGATCTGCAGCTCGATGGACAGGTCGACCTTGCGCACGTCCACGCCGTCCGGCACGGTGAGGACGGTCGGCGCGAAGTTCAGGACGCTCGTCACGCCCGCCGCGACCACGCGATCGCACACCCCCTGGGCGGCGCCCGCCGGGGTGGCGATCACGGCGATGGAGACGCCGTGCCGGGCGATCATGTCCTCCAGCCGGTCGATGTGCTCCACCGTCATGCCGGATATCTCCTGGCCGACGATGGAGTCGTCCGCGTCGAGCAGGCCCGCCACGCGGAAGCCGCGGGACGCGAATCCGCCGTAGCCGGCCAGTGCACGGCCCAGGTTACCGACACCGATGATCGCGACGACCCAGTCCTGGGTGAGGCCGAGTTCGCGGGAGATCTGGTAGACGAGGTACTCGACCTCGTAGCCGACCCCGCGCGTCCCGTAGGAGCCGAGGTGGGAGAGGTCCTTGCGGAGCTTCGCCGAGTTCACCCCGGCCGCCGCGGCGAGCTCCTCCGACGACACGGTCGCGACGCCGCGCTCCTGGAGCCCGGTGAGGGCCCGCAGGTACACCGGCAGCCGCGCCACGGTGGCTTCGGGGATGCCGCGGGCCGCGCGTTCGCGCCGGCGGTTCTGTCGAGGTGTCGTCACGGCCTGCTCTTCGGAAGTCGGCGCTGGGGACGGGGCGGCGGGCCCCTCGCCCGGGCGGGCGCGGCGCCGGCCGTCCGACCGCGGCTCGACCGCTCCAGGGCTGTCCACCAGGTTAAGCCTTTGTGAATACGCGCACAAAGTCACCCCCCGGCGACGCGGTGGGCGGGCCCGCGGGTACGCCCCTGAACCGGTCCAGGAACGCGCCTCCGCGGCCCCGCCCATCAGGGCTTTCCGCCCTGGGACACCCGCGCCCGGGGCCGCCGTCCGATGTGACGGACGAGACACCGGAGCCGCCACCGAGACGGCTCAGGACCCGGCTAGGACGTCTCGCGCAGCTTTCCGATCGCGGTGCGGAGGCGGGACTCGTCCACCCGCCAGAAGTCGTGCTGGACGCCGTTGATCAGCGTGACCGGGATCTGCTCCCAGTACTGCTCGGTGTCCCGCTCGGAGAGCGTGATGTCGCGCTCCTCCCACGGGACGTCGAGGTCGCGGGCGACGCGCTCGATCACCGCGCGGGCGTCGTCGCACAGGTGGCAGCCCGGCTTGCCGAGCAGCGTGATCAGCACCCCTTCGGACACCCGCGTCACCGCCCCGGGAACTCGGGCGCGGGCAGCGGCACCTTCGCCGCGCCGAGCCGCAGCTCGATCACGTTGGTGGCGATGATGTGCGTGCGGGACTCGGCCAGGAACCGCTGGAGGTGGGACGTCTTGCGGTGCGCGGCGAAGGCGGCCTCGTCCCGGAAGAGCTGGTAGAAGATCCGCTGCGTGGGCGCGCCGACGACCTCGTGGGACGCGAAGATCACCGTCTCCGGCTCGGTCGCGCGGGCGGCCTTCACCAGGTCGCCGGCGAGCCGGTCGAACGCGGCCTCGCGCCCGTCGAGCAGGGTGTAGACGGTGATCTGGCCGCACGCCCCCGCCAGTTCCCCGCCGGGACCGCGACCGCCGCGCGGCGCGAGCGCCGGGGACGCCTGCTCCGGGACGAGCGCGTTGCCGATCCCGATGCCGACGCCGACCCCGTCCACGGCCGTGGGGCCCGCGGGGTCGTCCGGGAAGCGCGGCTCCTCGGTCGGCGGGTCGGGGAACCGCAGCTCCCCGCGCCGCGGGTCGGGCGGCGGCGGGGTCGGCGCCGCGACGGGCTCCGCCCGCTCGGCGCGCGCCGCCGGGTGCTCCGGACGGGACGGCCCTTGGTAGCCCTGCTCCTCGTATCCGGTGGCGGCCTCGTCGCCGTACTCGTCGTAGTCCTCGTCGTCGTAGACGGGGATCGTGCGCATCGCGCCGTACCAGACGAGCCCGGCCGCGCCGCCGAGCGCGATCACCGCGAGCGGCGCGGGCAGGAACCCGCGGGTGCCGCTCACCACGAGCACGCCCGCGAGCGCGACCAGCGCGACCGGGATGAGCAGCTCGGCGGCCTCCTGGTCCTGCTTGCTGGCGAGCCAGGCGGTGAGGCCGGTGCACGCGACGAGCGCGATCACCGCGACGACGTGCGCGCCGTCGATCAGCAGCAGCGGCAGCGCGTCGTAGGTCGAGCCCGGCTTCGGCAGGCTCTTCGTCAGCGTGCCCTTGAGCGGGTCGAGGATGAGGATGACGAGCGCGACGAACGTGTAGGAGATGGCGAACAGCCACGCCGCGAACCGCACCTGGACGTACCGCGCGATCAGCTCGACCATGCCGAGCGCGAGCCAGACCGGCCCGAGCAGCGCGGCCCCGAGCTCCACGACGCGGAACAGCGGCCCGTTGAAGCCGGCGAGGAAGCCGACGCCCATGCACAGCAGCGCGAGCGACAGCCCCACCTGGGTGAACGACCAGGCGATCAGGTAGAGCAGCCGGTCCTTGTAGGCGCGCTGAACCAGCAACCCGGTGGCCACTAAAGCGCCGAGGGTCGCAAGGAGCGCGAGAAGAGCATCGACCATCGCGCCCCATGGTGCCCGATGCCGGGGCCCGACGGGTAACCGCCCGTCCACCTACACCATTGCCCGGCGTACCTATCGGTATCTAGAGTGGCAATTCACGCCGGAGGTCGCGTACGCCCCGAGGAGAACTGCATGAGCAGCTTGTCCCTCGACGCCGGGGTCCTCCC
The DNA here is from genome assembly GCF_008085905.1 of Actinomadura syzygii. Lineage (GTDB taxonomy): Bacteria > Actinomycetota > Actinomycetes > Streptosporangiales > Streptosporangiaceae > Spirillospora > Spirillospora syzygii. The sequence continues at coordinate 182,704 of NZ_VSFF01000001.1, forward strand.
GCTTCCCCGGCCCAGCCAGCAACCCCGCGCGCTGCCCCGTCCGCTGGCGCGGCCGGGCGCCGCGCGGCGCGACGCCGACCGTGCCGCCGACCGCGCCGAAGTGCTCAAGGCGCTGGTGCTCCGCGCGCGGGACGGCGACCCCGAAGCCTTCGGCTGCCTCTACGACCACTACGTCGAACTCGTCTACCGCTACGTCTACTACCGGGTCGGGACGCACTCCATCACCGAGGACCTGACGAGCGAGACGTTCCTCCGGGCGCTCCGCCGCATCTGCGATTTCCACTGGCAGGGCAAGGACTTCGGGGCCTGGCTCGTCACGATCGCGCGGAACCTCGTCGCCGACCACTTCAAGTCCAGCCGGTACCGGCTGGAGGTCTGCACCGGCGAGCTGGTCGAGCCGGACCGGCACCAGGAGGGGCCGGAGCGGGCCGTCCTCGACGCGATGACGAACCGGACGCTGCTGGAGGCCGTCCGGCTGCTCGGGTCCGAGCAGCAGGAGTGCGTCGTCCTGCGGTTCCTGCACGGGCTGTCGGTCGCGGAGACGGCGCTCGTCATGGGCAAGAAGCCGGGTGCGATCAAGGCGTTGCAGTACCGCGCCGTCCGGTCGCTGGGCCGCATGCTCCCCGACGACCTTCGGCGCTGAGCCTTCGCCGCTGACCTTCGGCGCTGAGCCTTCGCCGCTCATCGGACCGGTGGTACCGCTCGGCGCACGGCTGGGCCGTTATCCGCACCACTCCTCCGAGCACCGGCCGTAACCCTCCGTGCAGTTCGGTCGTTTCCCGGGCAGGAGAGCGCGATGGCGCCTGGACTCCGCAAGGGAGCGGCCGGTGAGAACCAGGCGGGGCAAGACCGATGAGCAGGGAAGTTCGCTCGCCCGGCTGAGGATGAGCGAGGCGGGTCCCGACCCGCGCTTCCGCGCCGTGCTGCGCGAGCGGCTCGTCGCGGCGGCGAACGGCCGGGGCGAGGACTTCCACGACCACGGACGAGGGGAGGTCGCGCGGGAGACGGTCGACTGATCACCTTCGCCGGGATGGCGAGCGGAAAGGCGAAAAGCGGTCAACTAGGCTCGGCCCATGCGGCGAAACCGGCAGCGGGAGATCTGGCAGCGCGTGTCCCGGCCCCTGAGCCTCCTGCAGTGGCGCGGCAGGCACCAGGACCACGTGAGCGCCGGGAAGGCCGCCGCCGCGGCGGCGGCCGAGCCGGTCCCGCTGCCGAAGCCCGACCCGGCGGCGGCGGCGTTCTTCGACGTCGACAACACGATGATGCGCGGGGCGTCGATCTACTACTTCGCGCGCGGGCTCGCCTCCCGGAAGCTGTTCACCATGCGCGACCTCGCCATGTTCGCGTGGGGGCAGGCCGCGTTCCGGATGCGCGGCACCGAGAACTCCGAGCACATCGGCAGCGCGAAGGAGGCGGCGCTCGCGTTCGTCGCCGGGCAGAAGGTCGCCGGGATCGTCAAGCTCAGCGAGGAGATCTACGACGAGGTGATGGCGGACCGGATCTGGCACGGCACCCGCACCCTCGCCCTCCAGCACCTGGACGCGGGCCAGCAGGTCTGGCTCGTCACCGCGACGCCCGTCGAGGTCGCCCGGACGATCGCGCACCGCCTCGGCCTCACCGGCGCGCTCGGCACCGTCGCCGAGACCCACGACGGCCTCTACACCGGGCGGCTCGTCGGCAACCTGCTGCACGGTCCCGCGAAGGCGGAGGCCGTCCGCGCGCTGGCGCAGCGGGAGGGCCTCGACCTCGCGCGCTGCGCGGCCTACAGCGACTCGATCAACGACCTGCCGATGCTCACGGCCGTCGGCCATCCGCACGCCGTGAACCCGGACGCCGGGCTGCGCGAGCACGCGAAGGAGAACGGCTGGCCGATCCACGACTTCCGCACCGGGCGCCGGGTCACGATGATCGCGCTGCCCGCCGCGGCCGGGGCGGGCGCGCTCGCGGGCGGCGTCGCCGCAGGCATCGCGCTGCGCCGCCACTACCGCGCCTGAGGGCCGGGCTGCCGCGCATGACCGTTCGGCGCGGGCGGGCCGTCTAGCCTGGGGCCCGTGACCGTCGAGCTGACGCTTTTGTCCAAGGTCGCCTGCCGCGGCCGGGACGTCACGAGCCCCCGGCTGCGCGCGCTGCTCGCCCTGCTCGCCGCCGAGCCGCGCGCGGGCGTGTCCGTGCCGCGGCTGGTCGCGGGCCTGTGGCCGGACGAGCGTCCGGAGAACCCGGCGAAGGCGCTCCAGGTCGTCGTGTCGCGGGCCCGTTCGGGGCTCGGCGCGGACGTCGTCGCGAGCACCCCGGCGGGCTACCGGCTGGGCCTTCCCGAGGCGGCGGTGGACGTGTCGGCGGTGCTGCTCGCCGCGTCCGCGAGCGCCCGCGCGTCCCGCGACGGCGACCACAAGGCGGCGCTCGCGCACGCCGAGGACGGCCTCGCGCTCTGGGACGGCCCGCCCGAACCGGGCGACGGGGACGACCCGCTGTCCGCGCTGCGCGCCGACCGGGCCTCCACCTACTGGACGCTGACCCGTTCCCGCGCGCTCGCCCTGGCCCGACTCGATCGGCGCGCGGAGGGCTTCGAGGCGCTCGCCGCCGCGGCCCGCGAGTACCCGAGGGACGAGGAGGTCCTCGCCGAACTGCTGCGCTGCGAGGCGGCGACGGCGGGACCGTCCGCCGCGCTGGCCCGCTTCGAGGACTACCGGCGCGCCCTCCGCGACGAGCTGGGCACGGACCCGGGGGCCGCGCTGCGGGGCGTCCAACAGGAGTTGCTGCGCGCGGAGGCCCCGGCGGTCCGGCGGGGCGTGGCGCACGAGCCGAACCCGCTGCTCGGCCGGGACGGCGACGTCGCCGCCGTGCTCGCCCTGCTGCGGACGTCCCGTGTGACGTCGGTCGTGGGCCCCGGCGGGCTCGGCAAGACGCGGCTGGCGAACGCCGTCGCGCGGGACGCCCCGCACCGCGCCGTGCACGTCGTGCCGCTGGCCGGGGTGTCGCGGGACGGGGACGTGTCGGCGGAGGTCGCGTCCGCGCTCGGCGTCGGCGGCCCGCACCAGGCCGCGCGCGGACGGCTCACCGGTCCCGCCGACCGCGCGGGCGGGATCGTGGAGGCGCTCGGTCCGGGGCCGGTGCTGCTCGTCCTGGACAACTGCGAGCACGTCGTCGAAGGCGCCGCCGACCTGGTCGGCGCGCTCGTGTCGATGACCCGCGACCTGCGGGTGCTGACGACGAGCCGCGCCCCGCTCGGCCTGTCGTCGGAGTCGGTGTACCCGCTGCCCGCGCTGGACCTCGCGACGTCCGCCGAGCTGTTCCGGCAGCGCGCGCACGCGGCGCGTCCGGCGGCCGACGTCCCGGCGGACGCGGTGGCCGGGCTCTGCCGCCGCCTGGACGGGCTGCCGCTCGCGATCGAGCTGGCGGCGGCGCGCGTCCGGGTCATGTCGGTGGCGGAGATCGCGGGCGGGCTGGACGACCGGTTCGCCCTCCTGCGTGGGAACGCGCGGGACGCGCCGTCCAGGCACCGCACCATGCACGCCGTCGTCGAGTGGAGCTGGAACCTGCTCGGCCCGTCCGGACGCGCCGCCATGCGCGCGCTGTCGGTCTTCCCGGGCGGTTTCACGGCGGACGCCGCCCGCCATCTCCTCGGCGGCGACGCCCTGGAGATCCTGGACGATCTCGTCGGCCAGTCGCTGCTGGAGACGGTCGAGGGCGAGGCGGGGACGCGGTTCCGCATGCTGGAGACCGTCCGGGAGTTCGGCGCGGCGCACCGCGAGGCGGCGGACGAGACGGAGCGGGCCGTCGACGGCCTGCTCGCCTGGGCCCGCGAATTCGGCGCGGAGCACCACGAGTCGCTGTTCGGGGCGGAGCCGGTCGGCCCGATGCGGCGCGTCCGGGCCGAGCAGGACAACCTCCACCAGGCGCTCCGCGAGGGCCTCGACCGCGACGACGCCGCCTCCGTCGCGGCGGTGACGGCGACGCTCGCCGGGATGTGGACGCTGGAGTCCGCCTACGGCCGGATGATCGTCCTGGCGTACGACACGGCCGGGACGCTGAGCCGCTTCCGCCCCGGCCCGGCCGACGTCGAGATCACCCGCGCGGCGCTGGCGCTGAACGTCCTGACCACGTTCCTGCTGAAGGGCCCGTCGGTGACGCGGGCGCTGGTCGCGCTGCGCAGGCTCCCGGCCCCCGCGTCCGGCGGGCTGCCGGGCGCGGCCGCGGTCCTCGCGGCGGCCACGCCGGAGATCCTCGCGGACGGTGAGACGTCCGTCCTGGACGGCCTGCGCGCGAGCGACGACCCGATCCTCGCCGGGCTGGCGAACTGCGTCGCCGGGTACGTCCGGGAGCGGAACGGCGACGTGGCGGGCGCGCTGGCCGCCACCGAGGCGATGCTCGACGTGTCCCGGAACCCGTGCCTCAAGCTGGTCGCCAACTCGCGGCTCGGCGAACTGCTCATGCAGCTCGACCAGGGCGAGCGGGCGGCGCACTACCTGCGCGTCTCCCTCGACCTGCTGAAGCAGTACGGCTGGCGGGACATGTTCGGGCTGCTCTGGGCGCTCGGGGCCGTCCACCTGCACCTGGGCGAGGTGGACGAGGCGGAGCACTGGCTCGACCGGTCGCTCGTGTCCGGCCCGGACGAGACGTTCGGCACCGCCACGTTCAACCTCGGCGCCCGCGCCGAGATCGCGTTCGCGCGCGGCGACGCCGAGACCGGGCTGCGGCTGTGGCGGGAGGCCGTCGAGCGGCTGGCCGAGGAGGAGAACCCGGTCGCGCCGCCCGTCGCCGACCCGTGGACGCTGGAGGCGCACAGCGTCACCGTCGTCGCCCACGCCCGGCACGGTCGGCTCGACCTCGTCGAGGACGTCGCGGCCGGGCTGCCCGCGATGCTCGCCGGGCTGCTCGCCGAGCCGCAGCCCCCGATGCCGGTGTCGTTCATGGACCTGCCGATCTGCGGCGGACTGCTGCTGGCGCTGGCCCTCGCCGACCTCGCCCGCGCGGGCTGGACGTCCGAGGCCCCGCCGCGCGTCCGGACCCGCACCGCGCGGGCCGTGGCGCTGGCGGAGCGGCTGCACTTCGTCCGGGTGTTCCAGCCGACGATGTCCCCGGCGGCGGCCCGCGCCGTCGCCGAGGACGCCGACGGCCCCGCGTACGCCGACGCGGTGTCGGAGTACGCGGGGCTGGGCCGCGCGGAACTGCGTGCCGCCGTCCGGGCGCTGATCGCCTAGCGCGGCGCGTCTAGCGCGGCGCCTTCCGGTCGAACAGGACCTTCGAGCAGGTGTAGCCGGCCACCGCGAGACCGACGCACCAGATGAGCGAGACCACCGTGTCGTGCCCGTTCGGCGTCCCCGCGAGGAACCCGCGAAGCGCCTCGTTGACCGGCGTGAACGGCTGGTACTCGGCGAACCACCGCACCCCGGCGGGCATCGACTCCGGCGGGACGATCGCGCTCCCCACGAACGGCAGGAACTGGATGATCAGCGGCGAGTTGCTCGCGCCCTCCGGGTTCTTCGCGATGAGCCCGAGCGTGACGGCCACCCAGGTCAGCGCGAACATGAGCAGCACCAGCAGGCCGGTCGCGGCGAGCCAGTCGAGCAGGGCGGCGTGCGTCCGGTAGCCCATCGCGACGGCGACCGCGACGACGCCCGCCGTGCTCACCACCGTCTGGATCATGCTGCCGACGACGTGCCCGGTGAGCAGCGACGACCGCGCGATCGCCATGGTGCGGAACCGGTCGACGATCCCCTCGGTCATGTCCGTGCAGATGGCGATGGACGTCGACAGGCACCCGGACGCGATCGCCATCAGGATGATCCCCGGCGCGACGTAGGAGATGTAGTCGCCCTTCGCGCCGCCGCCGACGCCGTCCCCGAGCGCGTTGCCGAACACGCCGACGAACAGCAGCAGGATCAGGATCGGCATCATCATCCCCGCGATCGTCAGGGACGGATAGCGCAGCGCGTGCCGCAGGTTGCGGCGCAGCATCGTGGCGGAGTCGGCGGTCGCCTGGGTGAACGCGGTCATTTCGAGGCCACCTTCTCGTTCTTTTCGGGACGTCCGGTCAGCGCCAGGAACACGTCGTCCAGGTCGGGTGTGTGGACGGACATCTCCTCGACCTCGACGGCCGCGTCCTCCAGCCGTCCGAGCAGGGCCCGCAGCGACCGGACGCCGCCGTCGCTCGGCACCTGCAAGGCGAGCGCGTCGTCGTGCCGGGTGACGACGCCGAGCGTCCGGGCCGCCGCGTCGAGCGCCGCGAGGTCCGCGAACCGCAGCCGGACGTGCCCGCCCGGGACGAGCCGCTTCAGCTCCTCCGACGTGCCCTCGGCGACGAGGCGCCCGCCGTCCAGGACGGCGATCCGGTCGGCGAGCCGGTCCGCCTCCTCCAGGTACTGCGTGGTCAGGAAGATCGTCACGCCGCCCCGGGCGAGGCCCTGGATGATCTCCCACATGGTCCTGCGGCTGCGCGGGTCGAGCCCGGTGGTGGGTTCGTCGAGGAAGACGATCCGCGGGTCGCCGACCAGCGTCATCGCGAGGTCGAGCCGCCGCCGCATGCCGCCGGAGTAGGTGCTGACCTGCTTGCGGGCGGCGTCCAGGAGGTCGAACCGCTCAAGCAGGGCGTCCGCCACCCGCCGGGCGGTCTCCTTCCCGAGATGGTGCAGGTCGGCCACCATGATCAGGTTCTCCCGCCCGGTGAGCAGCCCGTCGACCGCCGAGTACTGCCCGGTGACCCCGATCGCCCGCCGCACCCCGTCGGCGTCCTTCACGAGATCGCACCCGGCGATCCGCGCTTCTCCACCGTCCGCCCGGAGCAACGTCGACAGAATCCGCACCGCCGTGGTCTTCCCAGCACCATTAGGGCCGAGGAGCGCGAAAATCGTCCCGCGCGGAACGTCGAGATCGATCCCATCAAGGACGACCTTGTCCTTGAACGCCTTCCGCAGCCCTTTCGCGAAAATGGCCGTCTGCCGTGGTTCCGTGTCCATGCCCTGAACCCTGCCGGGACGCGGCTTCACCCGACTTTCATCCCGGTTTCAGACCACCTTCGGGACCCCTCCCTCGCCCCGCTCCCTACCCTCCGCCCATGACCGTTCCCCGCACCCTGGCCGCGCTCCTGCTGGCAACGCCGCTGATCGCGGGCTGCTCAAACTCGGACGGCTCCCCGGCCGTCCCGCAAACCACCGCACCAAAACCGGCGCCATCGACCTCACCCGCATCAGCGTTCTGCCTCGACCTTTCGACGTTCCAGGTCGGCCTGATCGCTTACACCGCCGACGCGGGCCGGGCAATGGAAGGCCAACCGCTGGACTTCAAAGAACTCCGCCGAAAGGCCGCCCTAATCCTCACCTGGGGCGAAGAAATGGAGTCAACCGCCCCACCGGACATCGCCGCCCACTTCCGCACCGTCCTAAAGGCGATCAAGGAGTCCTCAACCCACCTCAAAAAGGGCGCCCTGATCCGCGACGTCGTCACCCCTCTCTACGGCAAACAGAACAGACCGGCATTCGACGCACTGAACAAGTACGAATGCGACCCCGGCCCCCAGAACTAGCCTCCCCGGCTACGGCATATGGGGGATGCCAGCGGTACCGGCAGAGCAGACGATGGGCGTGCCGCACGTTCGCCACGCACACGGGGAGACTCCGCCATGGTGTTCCAGGCCAACACCACCACCCAGCCCGTCCTCGACGCGATCAAGGCCCACAGCACCGCGCCCGACACGGTGCGCGCCATCAATGAAGCCAAGGACTTCACCGTCACCTTCACCTATTCCGCGATGCCGCCCTCGACCACGCTCACCAACGTGCTGGGCTGGACCTTCGCCGGGCTCTACGGAAAGAAGTCGACCACGGACCCGTTCGCCTTAATCGCCCAGACGCCCGACGTCGGCAGCCTCTCCGAATGGGCGGGCGCCCTCGAATCGACGCGGGTCGAGGTCTGGCTCAACTCGGCGGAAATCGGAACGTCAAGCGCGAGGCTCATCACCACCGGGCTCCACGAATTCGAACTGCACGTCCTGCCCTTCTACCGACTCCACACCGCCCTCAAGGGGATCGGCGGAGAGTCCGAGAAGCTCGCCACGCTTACCAAGCAGGTCAAAGACGGAGACTTCTCCGCGACGACGCAGCACCAGTCGCCCGCGTTGCGGGCCAACCAGGTGCTGGCCATGCTCAGCCTGGTCTCCAGCCTGGTGGCCGCCCGAATGACCCCGAGCAGTGCGAGCCCCTCAACGAGCAAGCGCAAGACGCCCGTCCCCGACATGGAGACCACCAGCCTCGAGTACAACGTCCTGATCCGCACGCGCGAGGACGTGCTTGGCGAAGACAGCGAGAAACTCGCCCCCATCAAGAAGCTCTACGACCCCCACCTCGCCACACTGAACACCAAGTACGGCAAGGACGTAGTCGACTACGTAGTCGAACAATTCGAAATGGACTAGACGCCACCCCTGCCGCCGGGGCGGGCCCAGGCACCACGGCCTAAGGACCCGCCCCGGCGGCTGGTCGTCAGCGCCGGGCTCGTCGATGCATCGCCCAGCGAACGGCCGCGTCCACCACGGTCCGCGTCCAGGGATGCGTGGGCGTCCAGAACGCCTCCAGCCATGTGGTGGCTAGCAGCCTGGCGTAGTAGTCGACCGTCACCGGGTCGGCATCCGCCCACGCGTCCAGTTCGCGCACGACTGCCTCGGCTTCGCGGGGCGCGTGACCACACGCGACAAGGTTGACCACCAAGTCGGAAGGGTTCACCAGTCGCGCGCCCCTTGAAGCCATGCCCCAATCCACCAGTCGCGCATTCACGCCGGTCAAGAGCACGTTCCCGGGATTGAGGTCGGTGTGCAGAAGCACCGTCCCCGCGATACGGCTCAGGTCCCTCGGCACGACGGCGTAGTTGGACCACCGCCTCTCGAAACACAGCACGTCCACCTCGGCGGGAACCCGCAGGGCGTCCACCGCCGCAAGCGTTTCGAGGACGGCGTCCAGGTCCCGTGAGCCGGGCGTGTAATCGGCGCGCCGCCCTTCCACATGCTCAAACCCGAGCAGCCGCCACCCTCCGGCTTCAACGTCACATGCCAGCGCCGGGGCAACGGTGCGCACCCAGGGATTGACGACGGCCTCGCGGGCAAGCTGAGCCCCCGCCCGCCCGTCCGCGACGGGTGCCCCCTTGAGGAACAGCCGTCCGCCACCGGTGTACGCGACGACGGCAAGCGCCGAACGCCGCCCTTCACCGACCGGCTCGACCTTCACCAGCGGCCCCACCGCCTCTTGGACGGCGTCCCGCAGATCGGACGGCAGACTCTCCCACTCGACACGATCCACGAAAGGAGAGCCTGCCACGCGATCAGGCGCGAGGTGCCTTCACCACGCAGGGGTCGGGCGGGCAGCACGGGTACGCGGTACCCGCCCAATGCTCGTCGTCGACCCGGTATCCGGTGGCGCGCAGCGCCGGGAGCGTCCGAGCGATCTCTTCCTCGCACGCGGCCACACCCGGGGTGGGCGGGACGTGGTGCAGGTAGTAGCCGAGGTTGTCCGCGCAGTACCGGGCGTAGTCCTGGGAGTGGAGCAGGAAGGCGTGCCATCCAGGGTCGACCGTCTCGGACATGGCCAGCCGGACACCGGGATTGTCGGCGACGGCCCGCAACCAGACCAGCGTCTGTCCGACCACGCCCTCGGCGTAGGAGCGCGTGACCTCCTGGTGCTTGGCGACGTACGCCGACAGCTTGTCGAACAGGGCGCGGTCCACCAGTTCGCGTGGTTCGAGGGCGATTCCGGTCGCCCGTTCGGTGGTGACTGTCATCAGTACCTCCAGCGGCGTGCCCCGCGAGGAGCGGGACGAGATGTCTGCGGTCAGATCCAGGGGACCTCCCGTGGAGGCGCTGAAACCAGGCTGAACCGGCTTCATTCACGGTTCATTCACGCCCTCACTCCTTATTCGGGAGAGGATTGAGGCATGCCACCGAGTCGTCCCGTCCCTCCTGCGGAGGGCAAGCCCGCGGGCGAGGTGCCCTCCTTCGGCTTGGCGCTGACCCGGTGGCGCGAACATCGCGGGATGTCCAAGAAGAAGCTGGCCGCCGCGATGGGTTACGACCCGTCCTACGTCAGCCATGTCGAGGCCGGACGGCACCAGGCCAGTGAGGATTTCGCCCGCAAAGCCGAGAGCGTCCTGAGCGCGGGCGGCGCGCTGTGGCAGGCGTGGCGGGCCGAGGGAACCGCCGCCCGTGGTCCCGACACCGGCCAGGCCGATGGACTGATCGTGGAGGAGGATCACGCGCGGTTGCACTACGACGGGCGGATGTACCGGCCCGTCCAGCGCCGCAAGCTGTTCAACGGCGGCGCCGAACCGGTCACCCGCTACCTGATGCGCATCAGCGTCGACCGCTATCCGGGCCAGCCCGAGCGGTCCAACGCTCTCTACCGGGCGCGACCTCTGACCTGGGGCGAGCTCGCACTTGACGCAACCTGCGATGGCGAGCCCATGAACTGGACGTCCAAGCATGACCGGGACTCGTTCAAGGAAGCGTGGCTCCGCCTGGAGAACGATCGCGGCCGCTTCCCGCTCTATCCCGGACAGCACACGGTTCTGGAGTACGGCTACCAGGTCGATCACGACCGCTGGGGCCCCTGGTTTCAGCGGGCCGTGCGGCTGCCCACTCGGCGGTTATCGGTCGACCTGGTCTTCCCCGCCGAACTGAATCCGGTGGTGTGGGGCACTGAAACGTCCACCACCGCCGAGGCGGTCCCGCTGCGAACCCCGATCGCCCGCGCGGTCGACGGCGAGCGGGTATTTTTCTCCTGGGCCACCCAGGATCCGCCCATGGGTGCCCGTTACCGGCTGGAATGGCGTTTCCGCGCCCGCGACGACGACCAACCGCGTCCCGAGTTGCGCACCGCCAGCGACCGGATGAAGGCCGCAGGAATCGTTCAGCGCGGCGACCCGGTCCTGTCGGCGACGGCGCGGCCGTTCGACCTGCCGACCGAGGCCGAGGTGGCCAACGACGTCGTGGACAGGCTGTTCGCGGCGATGCAACGGGTCCGCGAGCACCACGTGTTCGGCAAGGGCATGGGCCTGGCCGCTCCGCAGATAGGGATCGGCCGCGCCGCCGCCCTCGTCCAGCCTCCCGACCCCGACGACGAACCGCTCGTGCTGCTCAACCCCCGCGTCGTCAGCTCGTCGTCCGAGACCGACGTGCAGTACGAGGGCTGCCTGAGCTTCTTCGAGGTACGCGGCCTGGTCCCACGCCCGCTGCGCCTGGAGATCGAACACACCCGCCTGGACGGCCGGCAAGTAATCATCGCCCTCGACACCGGCCTCGCCCGCCTGGCCGCACATGAGATCGACCATCTGTACGGACGCCTCTACACCGACCGCATGCTCGACGGCACAACCCCCATCCCCGTGGAGGAGTATCGCAACACCGGAAAGCCGTGGACTTACCCCTGAGCCTCCCGGCCGCCGGATCAGTGACGCCGAGCGCGACGTCGTGGCGGCCGCACTGACGTTCGGCACATCCGCCGCAATCACCGCCGTCATCTCCTCCCAGCACGGGCTGGACGTGGTGCGCGCGACGGGCACCGGTGGGCTCGTGGCCTACCTCATCCCAGTCCTGTCCGACCTCATGATCTTCGCCTCGTCGCCGACACTGCTGGACGCCGCACAGCGCGGGCGGGCCGGATCGTGTCGCCGGTGAACAGCCCGCACCCCTCGGGCGTCCCACACACGTCGCGCCCCGCCAAGGCTTCGGACGACAGGATCATCATGAACCCACCTGCCAGACCTCTGCCCCGGTCATCGGCACTCGGCATCCTCCTGCTGTGCACCCTGTGCCTTCTGCTTGCCCTCACGGCTTGTGGGTCGTCCAAAGACGACACGATCGTAATGAGAGACTCGTCGACAGGGGAGACTTTGACCTACAAGGAGGTCAGAGAGTACGCGTCCCAAGGGGAAGGCGGCGTGGGCAACGAAAATTGCGCCGGAGCTGCCGGATACGGCGCTTCTATAGAGGGTGCGGAGTTCCCCGCCGGCCAAGCCGAATTTGTGAAGGCGTGCGAGGAGGGCCTCAGGAACCGGAAGTCTTCCCCATAAGGCGGGACTGACGCCCGCCCCATTAGGCGAGGACGGGCGCGCTTCTTCTTCAGCAGGGGCCCTCGACCGCGTCGGCGATCTTATCCTCTTCGGATTCGGTGACCTCGACCCGCTGTTCGTCCTGGTCGTCGCGCTGCTCGTCGTAGCTCACGGTGGTGGATCTCCTGTTGCGGGTTCTCGCCCGCGCCCTTGCGGCGCGGGACGTCGGGCATGCCGGACGGCCGATGCGCACTGCACCGGCTCACTGAGCCTTTCGCCACCACACCGCAAAGAACCCGGCAACCGCACTCATCCACAGATCGGATGGCATCACGAAGGGCCGCACGCGATACGAAAAGGATCGGGCCGCGTAAGTCCTTCGAGTCGCGGACGGCGGTGCCGCGTTCACGGTCACACGGACCAGTTCATCCCTGTTGGTGAGTCGAGCCAGATTGTTTGGCCCTGCGGGGTTACGGTGATTCCGAAGCGGTCGGGACCTGGCCGGTCGGCCTCCAGCCACCATGAGTAGGCGGCTTCGAGTTCGTCCCAGAGTCGGCGCGTGCCGTGCTGCTTCACGACGTGCTCGCCATTACCGGGAGTGAATCCGGCCCAGGAACCGGATTCAAAGTGGGACAGTCGGAACGTCTCGGTTCCGTCCTCGTTGATGGTGCGTCCATCGGTGCAGCCTGGGAGCCGAAGGCCGATGGCGAATTTTGCGCCCCGGTTCCGGCCGTCGAGCACCTCGCGAGGATCCACCCGCGTGGTGGTCTCCTCGTAGTCGCCTTCTTCGTTGTCGCTCACCCAGGGGACGAACTTGGGTAGGGGTTGCTGGCGCAGGGGCATGAAGGAGAGGCCGCCGCCGAACCGGCCCGCGGCGGACCCGTCCGCGGAGACGTCGAGCACCAGCAGCCGACCACCCTCAACCAGGTCGTTGCGCCACGGCATGACCACCCGGCCGCCCGGCCTGGTCTGCTCCACCCACGCATAAGGGACGTCTCGGACGGCGGCCGTGGCGATGACGCGGTCGAACGGTGCGAAGGCAGGAACTCCCTGGGCTCCGTCACCCGTGACCACCTCAACCGGATACCCGGCCCCGATCAGCGCCGCGCGGGCCTGAGCAGCTACATCAGGGGCGACTTCTATGGAGACGACACGAGTTCCCGTGATCGCGCACATCACGGCCGCGTTGTAACCGGTGCCGGTGCCGATCTCCAAAACCCCCATGCTCTCGGCCAGCGCGAGGGCATCGATCATCTCTGCCATTACGGCGGGCGCGCTGCTGGAACTGGTGGGGACCGGCCACGGAGCGTCGCTCACCCGCGTGATGATCGCCTCATCCTCCGAAGCGACCAGCCGAGCCCACTCATCCGGTTCGTCCTGACGACGAAGGGGCGTCAACAGCCAATCGTCGCCACGTACCCAGATCTCGTCCGGAACGAAGATCTCCCGGGGAACGCCTCTGAGCGCCTCTCGTGAGTTCACTGCTTACCAGTTCCATTGCAGCCGGTGCACGTGACCTCCTGAGGCATTCCTCCGGACTTGCCGTCACCCCCTCCCGTCTTCACTCTCCCCGTGCCGTTGCACATACCGCACGCTACTTCCCTCTTGTGCTTGCCCATCTCTTTTGTCCTTCTCCCGCCGAACCTCGACGCCGAACCACAGAACAACGATAAGGCGTCGGCACTCTCGGAGAGGGGCCAACTAAAAAGGGCCGCCCGAAGGCAGCCCTTTCCTCGCTACGACGACCTTACCTCTCAGCAGATCGGATGGCATCGCGCAAGGCCACACGCGACACGACAAGGATCGGGCCGCGCGGGTCCTTCGAGTCTCGGATCGCCACATCGTCGTTCAACCCGGCCAGCTCAACGCAACTACCGCCGTCACTTCCACTACGGGTCGACTTACGCCATGTGAGGGGTCGCTTCATGTTGTCCACTTCTCTTCAATCGTGTGGGCGATCAGATCGGCGCTGAGGCTCGTCGGGAGGGCCTGCGTGGCGATCGCGTCGAATCGCTCTTTAAGTCTGTAGATGTCCTCGCGCGTGTCCATCATGATCCCACGGCCCGCCGAGTCAGCAAAAGCGATCTCCTCGCCGCCGGGCAGGGTCGCAATCATGAACTCCCCCTGATTGCCGGGATGACGTGCCCCGTTGGGTACGACCTGAATGCTAAGGCGATCGTTGCTGGCCCCAGCGAGGCAGTCGAGCTGTGATCGCATCACATCACGTCCGCCGACGTCGTACCAGAGGACGGTCTCTGGGAGAACGTAGATCAGGCGCGGAGGCACGGGGTCCGCCCGCGTAAGGATGGCCTGACGTGCCATGCGCGCGTCGATCGCTTGGCTGTCTCCGAAGAGAAGCGCACTTGCGTACGCCTCCATCTGGAGCAGGCCGTGTACAACGATCGGGCTGTAGACCTTGAGAGTTCCCGCCTCCTCCTCGACGGTGGGCCACTTGCGGAACCACTCCGGGAAGGCGTCCTTCTTGTTGCCGAAGAGGCCGTCGTGGAGGTGGGACAGGGCCTGCTTGGTGTCGAGGACGGCGTCGCAGTGCTCCGCGAAGGCGCGTTCGCAGTGGGATTCCGCGCGTTCCACCACGCCGATGAATGAGGGGCTGTAGGGGATCTTGGCGGCGAGTTGCTTGATGCTGTAATTCGCCAGGACGCGGTATCTGCGGACCTCTGAGCCGAACAGGTCGAGCGGGCTGTTCGAGGGCGTGAGGAGCTTTGGCGGCTGCGGCATTTGTGTCTCCCGATGACCAGTCGATGACCCATGACGACCAATGAGACCCGGCTAAGCCCCGGGTCCGGCTCATGGCGTGCCGAACACGTTAAACAGCATGGCACTTTGCGCGATGCTCGGCTAGAGGTCGATGGAAATGGAGGCCGGAATGTTCGAGACGATCGTTTTGACAGTTCCCCCCGAACCGGTCATAACGGAATGCATTTTCGCCACTCGTCCGGCAAATCGGGCGGGGCGATGAGCGCATTCACAAAGGGGGCGGTCCTGATGGGCGGGGAAGGCGAATGCGTCCTCCAACCCAATGCGGAGGCTCCGGGAAGGGCGCGACGATTCCTCTCCGCGCGGTTCGCCGAGTGGGGGCTCCTGGACGACGACGGGCGCCTCATCGTGTCTGAGCTGGTCACGAATGCTGTGCAGCATGGGGACGGGCCCGTTGCCGTGCACGTGTTCAAGGACGAGCGCGACGGCCTGCCGGTCATCGAGGTCAGGGACGGCGGCCTCGGGTGGCCGGTCGTCCAGCCGGAGAACCGCGCCGCGACCAGCGGGCGCGGGCTGACGCTGGTGGCCTGCCTCGCGTGCGACTGGGGTATCCGGCCGCTGCCGGACGGAGGAAAGGTCACGTGGGCGAAATGCGGGCTCTAGTCGTCCAAACCCAGCGCATTCTGCTGCGCTGGCGGACCCTCGGCGGCCACGAGACGGCGACGCAATACCTGGAGGACCTCGCCGACGAACTCGCGCCGCGCGGCTGGCGGTTCATGCGCTTCTACCGGCGGGACGAATTCCCGGTGCCCGTCCCCCTACTCTGGGTCTACGCGAGGGCGACGAAGGACATCGGAATGGTCGTCAACGTCCTCGCCGTCCCCGGCGGCGGCTGGGCGTACCACGAAGCCACCTGGGGACGCCACGGCTACCTGTGCCCCTGCGGGGACCCCGAGACCGCCGCCGTCCAGATCGACCGCGTTCTCAAGCACCGGCTTTTCCCGTCCACCTTCTGAGAAAAGCTCACTCGAATCTCATCCTCGCCCTATTGAGATCTAAGGTGATCTCGTTTGGCTGACCGCGGCCCCGTCCCCCACGAGGAGGCTCCCATGCACGAAGACGAGAAGGCAGTGGAGCGCCCAGGGCTGAGTCGCCGGGCCGCGTTGACCGCGATGGGCGGCGTCGGCCTGACGGTCGGTGCCGCTGCGGGCGGCGTCGTGCTCGTCGGTGGCGCCGATAGCGGAACCGCGACGCCCGCGTCCGCCGCGTCCGGCACGAAGCAGCCGTCGTGCGTGCTGTCGCCCGAGTCGATCGAAGGCCCGTACTACCTGGACTACGAGATGGTCCGGCGCAACGTCACCGAGGACCGGCCAGGAGTTCCGCTCATCCTGCGGACGACCGTCGTCGACTCCCGCACGTGCCGTCCCATCCCCAAGGCGGCCGTGGACATCTGGCACTGCGACGCGGGCGGCGTCTACTCCGGCTACGACGGCAACACCCTGCCCGGCGGAGGAGGGACGCCGCCCACCGGAACGCCGCCCACCGGCGCTCCGACCGGGCCGCCGCCCGGTGGTGGCGGTGGCATGCACCAGGAGCCGGTGAACGACCTGACGTTCCTGCGCGGCGTCCAACTCGCCAATGGGCACGGTGACGCCGAGTTCGCGACCGTCTACCCCGGCTGGTACCAGGGCCGCGCACTCCACATCCACGTGAAAGTCCACATCGGAGGCAAGGTCGACCCTAAGAAGCAGACCTACACGGGTGGCCATGTGAGCCACACCGGTCAGCTTTACTTCGCGGAAGACCTGGCGGAGAAGGTCGCCAAACTGTCCCCGTACAAGGACAACACTCTGGAACGCGTGAAGTTGGAGGACGACTTCATCTACCAGCAGGCCAACTCGGGCCTGCTGACGATCCGGCCGCTCCACAAGGGCCGGTTCGAGCGCGGGCTCCTCGCGACCATCACGCTGGGCGTCGATCCGACCGCCACCCCGCCTGCGAACTGATCGGCGGTCAATCCGAGGCTCGTTGAACCGGCACCTCCCGCAGGCCGGGAGGTGCCGGGAACCGCGTCCTGACAGGGAATTTCGAAGCCTCCGGCGGCTCCCTGGACAGCTTTCGGAGAGGTATGCAATTGTACACTGCAATTTCACACTGAGATCAGGGAGGCAGCCGGTGAAAGCCCGGAGAAGGAGACGCGCGGGCGCGGTCATCGCCGCGGCCGGGGTCGCCGTGGGAGCGGTGGTCGGCGGCGTTCCGCAGGCCGCCGTCGCGCAGGGAGTCCAATGGCAGGACTGCGCGGAGCCGGAGGCTCCGACCTTGCAGTGCGCGATGCTGGAGGTCCCGCTCGATCACGCCCGGCCGGACGGGCGGACGGTGAAGATCGCGATCAACCGGCTGCCCGCCACCGCGCCCGAAGATCAGCGGCAGGGGCCTGTACTGCTGAATCCGGGCGGGCCCGGCATCAGTGGGCTGTGGATGGCGTCGTACATCCCGTCGCAACTGCCGCCGGACGTCGCCGCCGCCTATGACTGGATCGGCTTCGACCTGCGCGGGTCGCAGCACAGCGAGCCGCGCATGTCCTGCGACCCGCACTATTTCGACGGGCCTCGTCCCGACTTCCAGGTCAGCCAGGGCACCACGGAGACCTGGCTCGCGAAGGCGGCGGGATACGTCCGGAACTGCACGGAGAAACACGCGGAACTGCTGCCGCACCTGTCGACGGTCGACCACGTCCGGGACATGGACGCGATCCGCCGCGCGCTCGGCGCCGAGAAGATCAACTTCTTCGGCTGGTCGTACGGGACGACGCTCGGCTCCACGTACGCGCAGCTCTACCCGTCGCGCGTCCGCCGGTTCGTCCTGGACAGCATCGTCGGGCCGTCCATCCCCTGGTACGACCACAACGTGCTGCAGGACCTCCAGCACGAGAAGCGGTTCAAGGCGTTCGCCGCCTGGGTCGCCAGGGCGGACGGCGTCTACCACCTCGGCACCGACCCGGACGACGTCGAGGACAAGTGGTACGCCATGCGCACCTCGCTCCGCGCGCACCCGGTCGGACGCATCGGCCCGGACGAGTTCGACGACACCCAGGTCGCGGGCGGCTACAACATCCTGCGCTGGCCTCGGCTCGCGACGGTCCTGTCCGCGTACACGAACTCGAAGGACACTGCTCCGCTCGTCACCGCCTATGAGCGGTACGCGGCGCCCGATCCGACGGACGACTCGTTCGACCTGTACAACGCCGTCCAATGCTCGGACAGCAAGTGGCCCCGCGACTTCCGCTTCTGGAAGAAGGACCAGGCGAAGGTCAACGAGAAGGCACCCTTCTACACCTACAACAACATGTGGTTCAACGCCGCCTGCCTGACGTGGCCGGTCAAGGCGGGGAACCGGACCCGCATCGACGGACGCGGCCTGCCGCCGATGCTGCTCTTCCAAGCGACGGACGACCCGGCGACGCCATACGAGGGCGGCGTCGACATGGCGCGGGCGCTGCCGGGCGCCCGGCTCGTCGTGGAGCGCGGCGGCGGCAGCCACGCGATCACGTTCGCGGGCAACCGGTGCCTGGACGACACCCTCGTCGCCTACCTGCGGGACGGCACGCTGCCCGCGAACCGCGGCCTCGTCGACCGCACCTGCGACAAGCTGCCGGATCCGGACCCGGTCTGGGTCGCCGCCGCCCCCGCGGTGGCCGCGACCCAGGGGGCCGAGCGACCGGACCCGGCGCCGCTCGTACGCTGATACCGCGGCGCGTCGTCCGGCGATCCGGCACGCCGGGCGGCGCGCCGCTCAGCCGCGGGCTTCAACCACGGCGGCGGACGCGGCCCCACGGCTTCGTCACCGCGAGGACGGTCGCCAGCGTCAGCGCCGTCAGCGACACGGCGGGCGGGTAGAACAGGTCGGAAACGCGGCCCGGATCGGGCGCACCACCTGCCGCCAGCGTCCGGCCGTAGTCGTCGACCTCGCCCATTCCCGGTTGCAGCGCCACCAGGATCAGGGAGCAGAGGATGAGGTTCAGCGTCAGCTTGATCGCCACCCACCAGTAGCGGAGCAGGCCCCATTTCGTGCCCAGCCCGAGCACGACTCCGCTGGCCAAGCAGACGAGCCCGCTGGTCAGCATCGGCCAGACCACGAACGTCGCCAGCGCCCGGTAGGCGAGCCCGCGGACGTCGCCGCTCCCGCCGTAACGTCCGGTCAGGACGAGCACGGCCACGATCACGTCGATCCCGATCCACGCCCCGGCGGACACGATGTGCACGATGAGCGTCGCCCGCCGCCAGCCTCGTCCGAGCGGGAGCCGAGCGGTCGGGCTCGGCGCGCGTACGGTCTGGGCTTCCTGTGCCGCCATGTCGTCACGTCCTTTCCGGTGCGTCCCGGAAAGACGATCCCGGTTCGCGGACGGAAAGACGTCCCGTGCGCGGCGACACCGGGGGTACGGCGAACGGCGCACAACACGGCGAAGCGCCTACGCCGCGCGGGGTACGCCGCCCGGTTACGGCACGGCGGACTGCTGCGTCAGGTACCGGGCGAACCACTGCGCGGCCAGGTCGGTGACCCGCTCCAGCGTGCCGGGCTCCTCGAACAGGTGGGACGCGCGCGGTACGACCTCCAACCGGTGGACGGCGCCCCGGAGCCGTCCCGCCGCCTCGTCGTTCAGCCGGAGCACCACTGGGTCGCGGGCGCCGACGATCAGCAGGACGGGCGCGGCGACCCGGCCGAGCGCGCCCCCGGCGAGGTCCGGGCGGCCGCCCCGGGACACAACCGCCGCGACCCGTCCGGGACGTTCCGCCGCCGCCGCGAGCGCCGCCGCCGCGCCGGTGCTCGCGCCGAACAGCCCGACCGGGCGGCCCGCCGTCGCGGGCGCGGCGGAGAGCCAGTCGATCGCCCCGGCGAGCCGCCTGGTCAGCAGCCCGATGTCGAAGCGCAGCTCGGCGGTGACGGCGTCGCGCTCGTCCTCCTCGGCGGTGAGGAGGTCGATGAGCAGCGTGCCGATCCCCGCCTCGTTGAGCCCGGCGGCGACGGCGCGGTTGCGCGGGCTGTGCCGCGAGCTGCCGCTGCCGTGCGCGAACAGCACCACGCCGCCGGGCTCGCCGCCGGGCAGGGCGAGGTCGCCCGGCAGCGTCGCGTCCGCCAGGTCGAGCGTCACGTCCGCGGTGTCCATAGGGCCGGGCTACCCCTCCCCCGCCCGCCCATGCCGGACGTCAACGCCGGACGGACGTCAACGCTGGACGGACGTCAACGCTGGACCGACGCGGGCGCGGGCTCCTCGCTGCGTTCCGGCCGCCGCACGGTGAAGAACCCGGCCAGCGCGGCGAGCGCCGCGACCAGCTCACCCGCCAGGCTGATCGTCTTGTCGCTGTACCAGGACGGGTCGTACATGCGCGGGATCGGGCCGATCCGTCCGAAGTCGACGGAGTAGTACAGCAGGACGGCCCCGGCCGCGCTCGCCGCGACGACGAACGCGATCGCGAACGTCCATTTCCGCGCCCAGACCAGGACGAGCACGGCCGCGACGGCTGCGGCGATCGCCTGGCCGTAGAACAGGTCGTCGCCGGGGATGGTGTCGCTCGGAGTGTGCGGGCCCGGCGCCATGTCCGGCGCGAACCGCCAGTGGACGACGGCGTCCGCCGCCAGGCCACCGGCCACGAGAAGTCTGAGAAGAATGCCCATGCCCATTGCACGGGCATACCCGTCCCACGGATCAACTCCGCCCAAGAAATGGCCGGATCAGGCGCGACGGTCAAGCGCGGCAGGTCAGGCGCGGCGGGCTGCGCGGGCGGCGCGGACTCGGCGGTGGCTCCAGATCAGCAGCGCGAAGAGGATGATGCCGGACAGGATGAGGCCCGATCCCGCGCTCCACCCCGAGAACGGCAGCTCGTCCACCAGCCCCCAGGCGACGCCCGCGCCCAGCAGCGCGAGGCCCGTCAGGATCGAGCCGGTGAGCTTCCACCAGGACGTGACGCTCTCCTCCGCCGCCTGGATCGCGCGATCCCGGACGGGTTCGACGTACTTGTCCACGGCCGGGAACTCGCGGGCGAGGATGAGCAGGCCCGCGAGCACCAGCAGCAGTCCCGGTCCGGGAAGGACGAGCAGCGCGACGCCGCCGAGCAGGACCAAGCCGCCGACGACGATCACCACGCCGCGTCTGGCATGCCTGACGTATCCCATGCTCCGCCTCCGTCCGGCGCGTCCCCGCGCGTGCTCGTCCAGCGCCCGTGCAGTAGCCACGCTAGATCGTCCAGCGGGATGCTCCTCGTACCTCCCCCGGTCGCGGGAAAAGAGTCGGCCTGTTCGCGGGTCAGCGCAACGCCGCCATCAGGGCGTCGCTCGGCGAGCACCAGACCTGGCGCGCCTCGCTGAACCCCTGGTCGCGGAGGGCGTCCGCGTGCCACCGCGTCGAGGTCGGACGGTCGCGGTTCGCGGCGGCGTGGCCGGGGGCGCGCGGGTCGCCGAAGATCTCGAAGCGGTGGCGCGCGGGCCCGGACAGGACGGGGTCGCCGGCCACCGCGTCCCACCAGCCCGCCCAGTCGAGCGCCCCGGCCGCCTGCTCGCGGTTCATGCGGGCCTCGTGGAACGCGGTCGCGGCGGCGTTCAGCCGGGGCGCGGACTCGTCGGTCATGTGGTCGGCGTTGAGGAAGACGCCGCCGTCCCGCAGCACGCCCGCGACCTGCCCGTACAGCGTCCGCAGCGGTTCGGCGTCGAACCAGTGCAGCGCGGTTGCCGTCACGACGGCGTCGTACGAAAAGTGCGGGAGCGCGTCCGTCCAGCCGGGGTCGGTGAGGTCGGCGGTGACGAACGCGACGCGCTCGTCGCCCGCGAAATGGCCCTCGGCGATGGCGAGCAGCGCCGGGTCGAGGTCGACGCCCGTGCTGCGCGCGCCGGGGAGCCGCCGCAGCAGCCGGTCGGTGATCGTGCCCGTCCCGCACGCCAGGTCGAGGACGGTCGGCTCCGGCCCCGCGACCGCCTCCACCGTCTCCAGCATCACCCGGAACCGCTCCTCGCGGTCGGGCATGTACCACTCCTGCATGGCGTCCCAGCGGTTCTGCCAGGACTGCCAGCCGGTCTCCGCGATCGTGTCGGTCACGTGTCCGTTCCCTTCAGTCGTTCCAGCTCGTGGCGGGACGCCTTCCCGCCGAGGTCGACCACCTTCCGCCGGTCGCCCGCCGCCGCGATCCGGCCGCCGTCGAGGACGACGACCCGCTCCGCGACGGCGGGCAGGAGGCGCAGGTCGTGCCCGATCCACAGCACGGACACGGCCCGCTCCCGGCGCATCCGCCCGATCTCCGCGAGGACGAGCCGGGTGGCGTCGTCGTCCAGCGCGGAGGTGATCTCGTCGCAGACCAGCACGTCGGGCCCGGCCAGCGCGGCGCGGGCGAAGGCGGCGCGCTGCAGCTCGCCGCCGGACAGCGCGGCGGGCGTCCGGCGCGCCGTCTCCGCCGGGACGCCGAGCCGGGAGAGAAGTTCCACCGCCTCCTCCGCCGCGTCGGCGCGGGACAGGCCGCGCAGCCGGACGGCCGTCCGGGCGACCTGGTCGAGCACGGTCCGCCGGTCGTCGAACGAGCCGCGGACCTCCTGCCACACGTACTGCACGCGGCGCTTCTGCGTCGCGTCGCGGCGGCGGTGCGGGGGCAGGTCGGCGCCGTCGAGCGCGATGCGTCCGACGCGGCGTTCGTGCAGGCCGGCCACGCAGCGGGCCAGCGTCGTCTTGCCGCTCCCGGACGTCCCGACGACCGCGACGCACTCCCCTTCCGCCAGGGAAAGGCCGACGTCATGGAGCACTTCGCCGCGCCGTCCGGGACGAAGCCACGCGGTGAGCCCGTCGACGGTCAGCCGGTGTTCCCCGGCGGCACTCCCCTCCCACGGCGGCGCCGGCCGGACGGGCAGCAGCTCAGCGGGCGCGCCCTGCCCGGCGACCCGTCCGTCCGCGAGGAGGACGACGTCCTCGGCCAGCGTCCGAACCAGGTCGTGGTCGTGGCTGAGCAGGAGGACGGCCATGCCGTCGCGGGCGAGCGCGGCGATCTGGTCGGCGACGCCCATCCGGGTGACGGCGTCGAGGCCGGTCCCGGGCTCGTCCAGGACGAGGGCGCGCGGCCCGCAGACCAGCGCCTGCGCGAGCGCGACGCGCTGCCGCTGCCCGCCGGAGAACTGGTGCGGGAAGCGGCGCGGCACGTCCCGCCCGGACGGCAGCCGCGCCTGGTCGAGCGCCGCCGCCGCGGCCTCTCCCCTCGCCGTTCCGGGACGGTGCAGCGCGGCCAGCTCGCGCAGGACGGCGCCCGTCCGGCGGGCCGGGTTCAGCGCGCTGCCGGGATGCTGCGGCATGTACGCGACCGTCCGTCCGCGCAGCGTCGCGGCCTCGCGGGTGACGCCCGTTTCGTCCACCACCGCGACGCCGCCGACCCGGACCGAGCCGCGCAGCCGGACGCCCGGCGCCGCCTCACCCAGCAGTGCCAGCGCCGTGGTCGTCTTGCCGCTGCCGGACGGCCCGACCAGCGCCGTCACGCCGCCCGCCGGGACGGTGAGGTCGACGCCGTCCAGCAGCGTGGAGCCGCCGGTCCGCGCCGTGAGCCCCCGGACCTCGATCATCGTCGGCTCCGCAGCAGCCGGTCGGACAGCAGGTTGAGCCCGACCGTGAACATGACGAGCAGCGCGGCGGGCGCGCCCACCGCCCACGGCTGGACGAGCAGCGCCTCCCGGCTCCCCGCGATCGTCACGCCCCAGTCGGGCGAGGTCGGTTCGAGGCCGAGGCCGAGGAAGTTCGCGGCGGCGACGGTGAACACGGCCATGCCGACGCGGGTGCCCGCGTCGGCGGCGGCGACCGGCAGGACGGCGCGTCCCACATAGCCGAACAGGACGCGGGCCCGCGACTCGCCCTGCATCCGCATCGCCTCCGCCACCGGACCGCTCGCCGCGTCGAGCGCCGCCGCCCGGACGAGCCGCGCTACCGCCGGGACGTTCAGCGCCCCGACCGCCAGCGCGATCGCCTCCGGATGCCCGCGCCAGCCGACGCCGACGACACTAATGACGAGCAGTGACGGAATCGGGAGCAGGATCTCGACCGGGCGCATGAGCAGCTCGTCCAGCCAGCGGTGCCGGGTCGAGGCGGCGGCGAGGCCGAGCGGGGCGCCCGCGAGGTAGCCGAGCGCGACGGCGCAGCACGCGACGCCGAGCGCGCTCGGACCGCCGCGCAGGAGCAGGCCGAGGACGTCGCGGCCGAGCCGGTCGGTGCCGAGCGGATGCCCGTCGCCGACGGTGTAGGGCGCGCCGTCCGGCGGGGTGACCGCGTCCGCGAGGAGCGGCCCCAGCACGGCGATCGCCAGCGGGACGGCGACCAGCAGCGCGGCCGTCGCCGTCCCGAACGAGGGGCGGCGCGCCAGGCCCGTCACCGGAGCACCTCCGTACGCGGCGCGAGCCGGTGGCTGACCAGGTCGGCCGCGACGTTGAACGCGAGCGCGACCGCCGCGAGCAGCAGCGTCAGCGCCTGGACGACCGGCACGTCGCGGCCCTGCACCGCGTCCACCAGCGCGGTCGCGCTGCCGGGGATCGCGAAGACCGCCTCGACGATCAGCACGCCGCCGAGGAGCTGGTCGCCCGTCCGCGCGAGTTCCTGGACGCCCGGCACCGCCGCGTTCGGCAGGACGTGCCGCAGCACCAGCCGTCCGCGCGGCACGCCGAGCCGCCGCGCCTGGACGACGTAGTCGGCGTGCAGCGCGGCGATCGTTCCGGCGCGGAACTGGCGGGCGAGCAGGCAGACCGTCCGGGCGAGGAGCACGGCGACCGGCAGGACGAGCAGGCCGGGCCGGGTCAGCAGGTCGGCCGCGCCCGCGTCCAGCCAGGTGGACGGGAACCAGCCGAGCCGCAGCGCGAACACCGCGACCGCGACGAGCGCCAGCACGAAGTCGGGCACGGAGTTCAGCGCGAGCATGACGGCGGACAGCGCGCGGTCCAGGCGGCCGCCCTCCCGCAGGCCCATGACCAGGCCGAGGACGAGCGAGAGCGGCACGAGGAGCACGGCGGTGACGCAGGCGAGCAGCGCGGTCGTCGCGAGCGAGCGGGCGACGATGCCGCCGACCGGCTCGCCGCCGATCAGCGACGTCCCGAGGTCGCCGGACAGCAGCGCCCCCGCCCAGTCGGCGAACCGGTCGGCGAGCGGACGGTCCAGCCCAAGCTGCGTCCTGAGCTGCGCGACCTGCTCCAGGCTCGCCTGCTCGTTGAACGCGACCTCGGCCGCGTCGCCCGGCAGCAGCGCGGTCAGCAGGAAGATCAGGATGGCCAGCGCCGCGAGCTGGACGACCGCGAGCGACACCCGCCGCAGGGCGTGCCGCGCCACCGGTCACCCGAGCCATACGGTGTCGAACCGCGCCCATTCGAGCGTGTTCGGCGGTGCGGGCTTGACGCCGTGCAGTTTTGTCGAAACTGCGTTCAGCCAGTCGGGGTGGCCCCAGAGGACGAGTCCGCCGGTGTCGCGGAGGTGGAGCTGGACGTCGCGGTAAAGCTCGGTGCGCTTCTTCTCGTCGGTCTCCGACTGCGCCTTGACGAACTGCTCGTCGAAGTCGGGACGGTGCCAGGCGGTGGCGTTCTGCGGGGAGTCGGAGAGGAACCGTTCGCTGAGATAGGTGGGAATGGGCATCGCGCCGCTGCGGTGGCTGCCGATCGTGCCCGTCTTCAGCATGTCGGTGAAATAGCTCTCGGGCGGCCCGGTCGTCACCTTGATGCGCAGGCCCGCCTCCGCGGCCTGCTCGGCGAACATGTGGGCCGAGTCGACGAACGTGTCCGCGATGGTGGCGGTGTAGAAGGTGATTTCCTTGTTCAGCGCTCCGGACTTGCGGAGCAGGCGGCGGGCCTCCTCGACGTCCCGTCCGCGCTGCGGGACGTTCTCCGGGTAGTACTCGAACCCTCTGCCGAAGATGTCGTTCCCGAGTTCGCCCTTTCCGCCGAGGACGGTGTTCACGAGTTTCTCGCGGTCGGCGAGCAGTTTCATCGCCATCGCCGCGTCCGGGTCGTCGAACGGCGGGCGGTCGGTCTTCAACGCGAATCCCTCGGCGCCGCTGCCCGGCGTCGCGACGATCCGCACCTTGGAATTGCCTCGGACGACGCGGGCGAACGTCGGCGACATCTCGTGCGCGTACTCGACCTCGCCCGCCTGGACGGCGTTCCCCCGCGCTTCGGTCTCGGCGGACAGGATGCGCAGTTCGTCCACGTGCGGCGGCCCGGCCCAGTGGTCGTCGAACCGGCGGGCGATGAACGTGCGTCCGGCGGTGAAGGAGCGAAACTGGAACGGTCCAGTGCCGACCGGACGGGACGGGTCGCGGTAGCCGCGCCGCACGACCGCCGTCCCGGTCATGGCGAGCAGCGACGGCAGCTCGGCATTCGGCCGCTTGAGGACCAGTTCGACGCCGCGTCCGCCCGAGATGGCGCGCGACCTGCGCAGATCGATGATCGACAGGGACGACTTCGCCTTGTGGTCGGCCGCGTCCGGGTCGAGGATGCGGGCCAGGCTGTAGAGGACGTCGTCCGCGTCCAGGCGGTGGCCGTCGTGGAACGCGGCGTCGCGCAGCTCGAAGCGCCAGACCGTGGCCTCGGCGTTCGTCTCCCAGCGCGTCGCCAGGCGCGGGACGGGGTGGAGCGTCCCGTTCAGCTCGACGAGCTTGTCGAACACGGCCTTGTGCCGGGCGATGTCGACGAACTGGCGCTGCGCGTGCGGGTCGAGCGTCTCCTTGGCGCCCGCGCCCGGGAACACGGCGCGGACCGTCCCGCCCTTGCGCGGACGCTTTGTTTCGCCGCCTTTCGCGCAGGAGCCGAGCAGCACCGCGCCTGCCGCACCGCCCGCCAGCCCGAGGAACCCACGCCGAGTGCTCTCGCCCCGCACGCCGTGCACCACCCTCCCCGTATGAGTCGCTTGTCGCATCTAATACGCAAATGCAAGTTAGTTGCAACACGGAGGTCAGCTGGTGAAGAGGTTCGTCCAGAAGCGCTGGCGCTCGGGGTCGGCGCCGAACAGGTAGGTGGCCTTGAGCTTGGGCGGCAGCAGCGGGGCCAGCCGCGCGGCGGTCTCCGCGTGTGCGCGGAGCTGCGACAACTCGGCGTTGGCGAGGACGCGGTGCACGACGTCGGTCGCGTCCGAGCCCTCCGGCCCGGCGGCGCGGAGCCGGGCCGTCCAGCCGTCGAGATCGGCGGCCAGCTCGCGCAGGCCGGTGACCTGGCGGAGGGCGAGCCGCGACTCCAGATCGGCGAGCGGAACGGGCGCGTACTCGCCGTCGCCCAGGTAGACCTTCGCGATGTCCAGGGGAAGGCCGCTGCCGTGGAGGCGGATCAGGCGCTCAAGGGTGCGCTTGGTCATCCATTGGCGGCCCTCGTCGTCGATGTCGTTCTTCCACCATTCGAGGACGGTCTCCGCCACCGGCCCGTACTGGGAGATGAGCCATTCGTTGGCGGGGATGTCGTCCGGCTCTATTTCCAGGGACGCGGTGAAGCGCGACGCCTGCGCGATGGTGTTGCGTGAGACGAGGAGCTTGCGGCCGAGGTGGTAGGGCGGGTTCTGCAAGGCGATCTGGGCGCGCAGGCCCTTGATGCGGCGTCCCGCCAGGGACCATTCCTGCGTCACCTCCATGAGGCGCGCGAAGGTGGACTTGTCCTTGGGACGGTTGTACTCGTCCCAGACGATGGCCTTGTCTCCGGGCTCCAGGAATGGCGCGGAGAGGAGGTTGTCGAGGGCGCCGTCCAGGGTCGGGACGGGCGCGCACAGGTCTTCGACATTGGTTACGGGGAGCGAGAAATAGAGCGGGTCGATGCCCAGTTCGTCGCGGACGACCTCCTTGACCACCTCCGTCTTGCCGCATCCGGGCGGGCCTTGGACGAGCACCGCCCAGCGGCGTTCGATGGCCGTCCTTACCAGCCGGCGGACGGCGTCTGGAATGTGCGGCGGGTTCGGCACGTCGGCGCCCGCGCGGCGCAGTTCGGCGGCTACGCGTCCGAGGATGTCGGGGGCCTGGTCTTCGCCGGGTTTGCCGTCCGGGGTCGGGACGGCGAGGGGCAGCCGGTGGCCGTCCACCAGCGGCAGGCCCCAAGCCAGCGGGAATCCGGCGAGGCCGCAGTCGATGACGTGCTCCAGCGTGCGCGGCGACAGCGCTCGGCGCAACTCGGCGGGTAGCGACGCCCATATTCGGAACACGCCGGTCAGGTCCACGCCCCGGAATTTGCGGGACAGTGCGGCCCGCCACGCGGTGTCGGCCGCCGTGACCCGGAGCGTCGCCATTCTGTCCAGAATGGCGAGGTCGGTGCGGCGGGCGGCGGTCTCGGTCAGCGACTCGTTGTCGGTGAGGAAAACGCCGATGCAGCCGAGTTCGCGCAGGTCGTGTTCGCCGAGTGTCCAGTCGCAGGCGATCTGCATGAGCTGCGACTGGAGCGTCGTCCCGGCCTGGAGCGAGTCGTCGATCAGCAGGACGAATGGCTTTCCGGGCTTGAGTTGCCGCATGATGAGCTGTTTCAGGACCAGCTCGCCGTTGTTCTGGCGGACGGGCGCGTTGACGAGCAGGTCGTCCGGGGTGAGGTTCGCGGCGGGGACGTAGACGAGCGCCGTGTCCTCGCGGCGGCGCCGGACATGGCTGAAGAACGTGGACGTCTTCCCGATTCCGTGCTCGCCGAAGACCTGCCCGGTGATGCCCAGGTCGATCATGGTGTCGATGAAGCGGGCGAGGCGCGGCCCGTCCGGCATGCTCATGCGATCAAGTACACCGGTACGGGACGTCGGGGATCACCCGATTTAATGGCCCCCATGCGCGACGACGAGGTGGGGATCTGCTTGCGCGTCCTGAAGGAAATGGCGGACGCGCCCGAGGGTGATCCCGACCTGGAGCGGGTGCGGATGGCGGTCAGCGCGTTCGGAAAGCGGGTCCGGGAGCGCGACCGGGCGGCTGCCCGGCGGCGGCGCGCCGCCGAGGACGCGACGATTCTGGCGGGTCAGCCGGTGGACCGGGTTGATTCCGTTTCGTTGGTCGAGGTCGTGCCGTCGAGGACGCCGTCTGGTGGGCTCCGCTCCTGCTACGTGTGCAAGGCGCATTTCGGTGAGGTGGACGCCTTTTACCACCGGCTGTGCCCGCCGTGCGCGGCGGAACATCGCCGTCACCGGAACGCGCGCACCGATCTGACGGGACGCCGCGCCATCGTCACCGGTGGCCGAATCCGCGCCGGTTTCGAGCTGGTGCTGAAAATGCTGCGGGACGGCGCGGCCGTGACCGCGTTGACGCGCTTCCCGGCAGACGCGCAGCGGCGGTTCGCGGAAGTGCCCGACCGCGACGAGTGGCATGATCAGCTCACCATTACCGGGATGGATCTGCGGGACGTCCCGGCGGTCGTCCGGTGGTGCGATTCGCTGGTGGCGGAGGGCGGGCCGTTGGACATTCTGGTGAACCTCGCGGCGCAGACGCTCCGCCATCCGCCCGAGTCGTACGCGCCGCTGCTGGCGGGCGAGGGCCTGGCCGCGCTTCCCGCACCCGCGCTGCCGGTGGCCGTGGGCGCGGTGGACGTCGCGGGCCTGCTGCCCGACCCGTCCCCGGTCAATTCCTGGACGCGCCTGGTGCACGAGGTCGATCCGGTGGAATTGCTGGAGGCGCAGCTCATCAATGTGACGGCGCCTTTCCTGCTGGTGGGACGACTGCGCCCGTTGCTGGAACTTTCGCAGCATCCGCGTCGGTACGTGGTGAACGTGTCGGCCGTTGAAGGGCAGTTCGACCGCGTCTACAAGGGCGCCGAGCACCCGCACACGAATATGGCGAAGGCGGCGCTGAACATGTTGACGCGGACGGCGGCGTCCGAACTCGCGTCGCACGGCGTTTACATGACGAGCGTCGATCCGGGCTGGTTCACCGACCAGCAGCCGGAACCGGACAAGGCACGGCGTGCCGCCGCCGGTTTCCGTCCGCCGCTGGACGCCGTCGACGCCGCCGCTCGGGTCTACGACCCGATCGTGCGTGGAGAAAGCGACGGGAATCCGCCGCACGGCTGCCTGTTGAAGGATTTCGAGGTCGTCAACTGGTGACGGCTCCGGCGGTCGCGAACAGTTCGGGGAGGGTGCCGACGAAACCGTCCTCCAGCAGTTTGAGCGCCACCAGCCAGGCTTCGGGACGTCCGCCGATGTGCCTATCGATGTGCTCGGCGAGACGGCGCAGCACCCGCGGGTCGGGAAGGCCCTTGTTCGGGGCCAGCAGTTCGTCTGGTTGAGCCACGGCGAGCACTTCGTCGGCTGTGACGCGCGGGCGGTCGCGGAACAGTTTCAGGGCTTCTGGGCCGTAGGCGAGTTCGGGATTCCAATGGTTCGGGACGCCCGGCTCGCGCAGGCGGCGGGTACGGCCGTGGCCGGTCTCCTCCAGGAACGGCGGGGACAGTTCGATATCGCCGTCCCTGTGGAGTAGCGCCCTGACCTGGGCGGTTCCGCGGATTCCGGGGAGCCAGAGCGAGTCGGCGACCGTCCGCAGCACCTCTTCCGGGACGGTCTCGACCACGAAGGCGGCGTCGATCGTCCCGGCGACGAAACCGTTTCCGACGACCTTGAGGAGGACGTCCGCGCCTGGACGCGCGCCCTGCCCGCAGAGATCCCGGAGCACTTCGGGCGCGGGGTCGCTGATGAAGACGGCCAGCTCGGGATATTCGGCGACGACCCTCCGGATCAGCGCGAGCGGCACGTCGGTCCGCTTCACGATGAACCGCGCCGCCCTTGCCGGGATGGGGCTTTGGTCGGCGCACACCGCGTCCCAGTCGACGCGCGGAATGCACGGATGACGCCGATTCACCACCGTGCGAACGAGCGGCTGCGCGTCCTGCCAAGGCTCGCAACCGCCCGCGTCCGCGATCTCGGCCACCGACTGCAGGAATTCAGGACGCCGCACCCGTCCCGACAGTTCCCGCAGCCGTTCCCGCCCCTCCCCGCTTTGCAATGCGGCCTGCGCATAGGCGAGCACACTCGGTTCCGATTCGCCGGGCCCCCATCGGAACGCGGGAAGGCGCGCATCGTCGACGAGCTGCCGCACTTCATGCGCGCGGCCGGAATCGAGAAGTGTCAGGCAGGCCCAGACTGCGCCATGCGGATCGGCGCCCGCTCCGAGAAATCGCAGTGCACTTCCCGCCAGCTCAGGATCGGCCGCGTAAAGCAGCGCGTGATCGAGAGCTCCGCCGTGCAGAGGGAACAGGTCGTCCCGGAACGACGCCGGCAGCGGGACGGGCGTGACGCCGTCCCGGCGCGAGGTCTGCCGCGCGAGCTGGCGGCGCAGGTTGCGCGGGATCCCGGCGAGGGCGCTCTCCGCGGTCAGCAGGGTCGCGTTGACCTCGGGATCGTCCAGGTCGAGGAGGCGTCCGAGCAGGGACGGCGGGTCCCCGACCAGCAGGGCGTGCTGGATCAGCAGGTCGAGGTCGGCCGTCCGGCCGCGCCTCAGCAGCGCCTCGATCACGACCCGGTTGGGCATCCCGTGACTTGCCGTCGCATGCCTGACCCGGCTGTCCGAGAGGTGCCCGAGCAGTTCATCGACCTCGCCGGGCGTCGCGAACCGCAGCAGTCCCGCCGTGCAGCGGGCGATATTGCGGGCGCGAACGGTCTTCCAGGACCTGCGTTGGGGGGCCATGAGCCATGACCGTAGCGACTCACGCGGGCCGGACGCGATGACACGCCATCGGCGGATCCCGCCGCTCCGGCCATTCGTCCCCACCGGGTGTGATCAGCCAGATCCATTTCTCCGGCTCCGCCGGGCGGATCGGGTCGGCATATCCGTCGGTGACCACGATGACAGCGTCCGGGGATTGGTCCTTCGTTTCGACATGCCGCTGGATGGCGCCGAAGTCCGTCCCGCCGCCGCCGTACATGGGCTCCCCGGGCCGGAACGGGTTCACCGCCGCGTCGAAGGAAAGCCATTCCGTCTCGACCCCGTCGATGCGTCCGACGAGCCCGCTCAGCCAGTCGACGACGCCCGCCGGAATAGAACCGGACGTGTCCAGCGCGATGACCAGCGTCTTCACCCGCTCCGGGCCGCGCCGCGCGAGCATCGGCTCATGCCCGAGCGCGGCGAGCACCGCCCCGCGCTTCTTCGGATAGACGAGCCGCTCGCCCTCCCGGAGTTTCGACGCGAGAACGTCCACGAGCCAGCGCTGCCACCATTCCACCCGCCGCGTCGACTGCGTGACCCCGCGCAGCGCGTGCGCCCCGAGGTCACCCCAGATCCGGTCGACGCCCTCGCCCCCGCCTTCCGTTCTCCGCAGCAGTTCGAGCAGCTCCTCTTTAGCCGCCCGGTCGCCCCGCCGCGCCGCGATGAGCACGCTCCGCAGGACGTCGTTCCCGATCCTCTCCACAGTCTCCTGGTCGAGAACGTCAACGAGAACATGGACACACACCGCGTCCCCAGCCCTCGGCGGCCGACGCATCCTCCGCAATTCCCGGTAGACGCTCATGTCGGTCTCGATCCATTCCTCGAACCGAACCGGATCGAGCCCTTGACCACGCAGATCCTCGACATAGCCGCCGTAGACCTTCGACGGCGAGATCCCGACCGGTCTCCCGTCCACCTCGGGCAGCCCGCCGCCCAGCCGCATCAGCGCGACATGGTTCACGGTGACCTCGCACGCCACCGTGAAAACCGGATCGCTCCGCAGGTCGGCATCGGCGAACAGATGCCGCTGAACGAGATGCCGCGCCTCATGGAACAGCACGAACCTGACACCCTCGGCCCCAATGGCCACGAAGAACTCGGGGTTGTAGAGAAGCAGGCATGCCCCGTCCCCAGACGCGACCACGGCCGCGGTCTCCAGGGCCGTCGTAGGAATCTGGTGATGGCATTTGCTGTAAAGCCATGACGCGATGGCGCTGTGGCTCATCCCCATTTCCAGCAGCGCCCGCTCTTTCAGCCGCCGCGCCGCCTCGACCACACCGTCATCGGCGGGCCGCCACGCCTCCAGCGCCCGCCGATCACCCAGTTCGACGACCGGTGCCCTCATCCGGCGTCCGTCCCCGAAGGCCATGGGTCAGACCGGATACCGCAGGGCCTCGTCGACCTCCGTACTGCTCGGATCTGCGATCACCTGCGGCTTGGGCGGAACCTCCTGCCCGGCCACCAACTCGTCCAATGGGGTCCGCGGCGGCAGCGTCCGCCACCGGTCGCCTTCATGCCGATCATCGCTCATGCCCCCATCATGCATCCCCCGCCCCCATTCCGCACGGCCGATTTCCCAGCCCTCAGCACCGCCTTAGCGCCGCCGCCAACACAGGATCCTCACCCGGATTGAGCCGCAGCCATTCACCCGCCGAAGGAACCTTCACGCCATGCCGCCCGAGGCATTTCTGAAACGCGCTCCCCGCCACCACGGGAATCCGAGCGGCCTCCCCCGCACCCAGAAGCGAGGCACATCCCTCGATCGCCGTCCGCATCTGCTCGTCCTTGTCGCCGTCCCGCTCGTCCTCGGGCAACCGGATCCCCTTGCCCTGCAAGCACCCTCGGAACCCGACCTCAGCCGCCTGCGCAGGCGAAGGCGCAGCAGGTGGCACGGCCCCAGAGGCGGGCTCCTCGCCCCCACCGCCGCACCCGGCCAGAAAGCCCCCGACGACCAGCAGGACAACGCCGCCACCGACTCGCATCCCCATATTTGATCATGAAACCACACCCGCGGGAACCCCGTCCCCACAACGCGAATAGAATTCCCGAACCCACGAGGGAGAGCCCACATGAGCAACGACCAGAACCGAAAGCCGCTCCCCTACAACGCGAAGGGCCTGCGCGGGAAGCTCGCCCACGTCCTCGTAGACGAACCCACCGACGAAACCGACTGGCCCGCCGACCTCCCACCCGGAACCAAAACCGTAATCATCCTCGACGACGAGCCAAACCCCCACCACACCCTAAGAGTCCACCCACCAAACGACCCCGCCCACACAGCCCTAGTCGTATACGACCAACTAGCACTAGCCGAAACCCCGCCCCCGAAAGGAATGGACCCCCGCCGCATAGCCCTCAACCGACGCCACAGCATAGAAATGGGCCAACTCTTCACGGAATTCCTAGGAACCCACCCAGACGTAGAATCCGAACTCCACAATGGTCAAATGACCGAGCCCCAAGAAGAAGCCTGGACGACCTACAGCGCCACCCTCCTCCACCGCCACCAATCCGAACGCGCCGCCCTAGCCGACCACCTAGAAGCCGAACAAAACCAACCCGAAACGTAGCCGCCAGGTGTCCGGCAGCACAGGTCAGAGTTCGGGCAGGTGCGGAGCCTCAAGGATTTGACGGGCAGTCGTCCAGATGTCCTCGAACTCGGCCTTGGTGAGCGGCATTGGGTTGTGGCCCTCCCATTGGCTGACGGGCAGTCCTGCCGTCTCTCCGTAGGTTGCGGCGTAGGCGGCGTAGGTGCCGCCTTCACGGGCTTGCAGCGCTTCGGCCAGCGAGGCGGCGGCGATCGGCGTGCGGTCGATGCCTTGCAATTCGACCTGCCGGGTCACCCAGTCGTCGGCGCCGACCTCGAAGTAGAACCAGATGTCGTCTTCATCCCAGTAGCTTCGGAACCACCGCAACTGGCACCCACCCCACACTGCCGGAAGCCTCGTTCAGATGCCGATCATTGTTGCGTGGATATGGTCGTCCAAGTCGGCCACGAAGGACTCGCGTCGCCATGGCCGCAGTTCCAGACGTGCGTGCCGCAACCGCTGAGCCGCCACCCGGCCCTTCGTGGCCGCGACGAGGTCCACGCACTCGTGCAGTTGCTCGGCCGCGGCCTCCGGAGCGCCGGGGCCGGACGTGCGCAGCCGCGCGACCGCGCGATCTGTCAGGACGATCGCGCGCTGAACCCGCTCTCGCGGGCTCGCCAATTCCTCGGCGGACTTCGCCAACCGGCGTTCGGCGGCCTCCGCCTCTCCGAGGAAGATTTCGCACACGCCCTCGAAGCCGCGTAGCCGGACCTTGCTGAACGACGCCGCCATCGGGTCGCCGACCGTATCGACCTCCAAATCGTGCCATGCCTCGTACAGCGCCGTACGGGCACGACGCGCCTGAGGGAATTCCCCACGGGCCGCCATCTCCGCTTGCAGGGCGTGCGCCCGCGCTCGCATGAGGACGCTGTCACCACGGCGGGCGTCCTGAACAGCGGCGGCGGCGATTCGACGGGCGCGGCCGATATCGCCGGTGGAGTAATACACGACCATGGTCTGGCTTGAACGGATCAGAGCCCGCCGCGCGAGGTCGGTCTCCTCGACTGCGGCCACGGCCTCCTCGTACAAGTTCAATGCGGCAGCATCATCGCCCGTCTCGAATGCCAGACGGGCAGCCAGGGCGAACGCGCGTGCGGCGACCGCCCGGAGCCGCGAGCGCAACGCGGCAGGCGGATCGCTCATCAGCAGAAGGCGGCACACGTCCACCAGGGCCGCTTGGGCGAGATGGAGCCGCACGAACGGTATCGCGCCGATCTGCGCGTCCACCGCCTCACTCGTCTCGGCAAGCGCTTCGAGAACCGAGAGGCTCAATGACGCCTTTCCAGCGAGGACGCCCGCCATGTCGGCCCGCATCGTCGGCCCTAAGAAGGCCAACAAATTCGTGCCCATGTCGGTGACGGCGATCGCAACCGATGCGGTCAACTCGTCAATCCGCTGGGACGGCATGCCGAGGAGGGCCAGCGCTTCCAGTAGCTCACGAAAGTCCGAGCCGCCGCCGAGCGCCGTCAATCCGGCGGGCGTTCGCGCATAGGTGTGAGCGAGAAGGATCTGGTACTGCTCATCGGGGACGCTGGCCGCCGACTCCCAGCGCGCGATCGTCCGGCGGATGCTGGCCGTCTGCGCGCTGTCGATGCGCGTGATGCGCAACACGCGGGCCTGCGAACGCAATTGCTCGGCCAACTCCGTCCACGACCAGCCACGGGTGATCCGTAAACGCCGAAGGATGCGGGCTCCGGCCTTGCGTTGTCCGTCCACCCTGGCAGTACATCACCGGAATCCTAAACCGGCATTATCAATCGCGGTTTGTGCTGGTTTGCCGCGTAATCAATGGTGTACCAGGTGCCGCTGGACGTCGTGCCTTTCAACGGGAAGCCGATGACGAACCCGCTGCGGTCGACCATCCAGCGATTGCGCGTGAAATAGCCCTCAGTGTTCAGTGAGCCACCGAGCTCGACCAACTCAGCGAGACGACCGCCGGCGCGGACGCCCGCGACCGCGTCCTGAGCGTCCTTCGGCTGTTCAGTGAGCCTGCCCGGAGCGATGACCACGAGTTCGGCCTCCGTCTCGTCCGCAAGCCAACGCAGCGCGAGCGAGTCGATGCCGGACGCGCCCCCGAGATGAAAGCGAACGCCAGGCCGCGCGAACGGCCGGACATACTCATCGAAAACAGCCCGATACTCGCGCAACACGCGATGACCGGTTGAGCGCGTACCGGTGATCGTCACAGCCTGCGGCATTCCCCGTCCTCGTGTCACCAGATGTCATCTCGCCTCTCGGCGACAAGCCCAGTTCACTCGATCACGTCGAAGGACTCACCAAGCCACTTACCGCACAGCCGACTCCGAACCGGCCGGTGAGCGCCCGTCACCTGAAATAAACGGCCCCGGACGGCGTTGCAGCGCCGCTAGCCCGGGGCCTGACCAGGAAAAGAGGTCCTGGCTATGGCAGATCGTACGGTTTCTGATGACCGGCTCGCGGCGTTGGGAGCGCATCTTTCAGCGCGAAGGCTGGACGTTGAGCTGACCTCCCGCGGGCTGCGCGTCGAGAACGCCGGCACTCCCGGCTGCTGCGAGGACGTCCCCATCCCGTCCGACGTCATCAACTGCCGCACCCGTGTCGAGGACGGCGGGCGGCCGTGGTTCTTCACGTCCTGGAACGAGCCGATCGCCGAGGCCGGACGTGTCACCGACGCCGCCGTCTTCATCCTCGGCTACCTGCACCGGGACGAGCAGTGACGGACGTCGAGCGCATCGACGCCGAACTGGCGCGACGCTCCCCCGGCATCGTCGGAAGGGGCAGGGCGGGCGGCTACGCGCTGCCGTCCACGGCCTCATCGCCACCTGACCACCGGAGAGACATGTTCGAGGACTTCGGCCCCGCTGAGCGGCTCCACGCGGCCGTCCGCAGGTGTGCCCCGCAGATCGCGGCGGCCCCCGTCCTGGACGAGGAGGCGGGCCTGACCCGCGTCACCGTCACCTACCGCGACGCGGGGCCCTGGCTCATCCGCTGGGACGGCACGTCCTACACCTGGCACAACGGCCCCCACAAAGACACCCGCCTCGGCCCCGACCCCGAACGAGCGGCCGCCCTCGTCGCCACAACCCTCGGCGCGGCCAACCCTTAGACCGGGGACGGCACGGCGGTACCCCCCACACGCCGCGCCGTCCCCACCACTAAGAACTTGCGTTTGCTTCGCATACTGCGAATGGATGTGTCGGTGATGCCATCGCACGCCGAGCTGACGACCCAGCAAGCCGCGGACCTGCTGAACGTCTCCCAGGCTTACTTGATCGGGCTGCTGGAGGAGGGGACGATCCCGTATCGGCACCGGCGCATCAGGTACGACAACCTCATGGCCTACAAGCGGGAGTCCGAGGCGAAGAATCGCGCCGCTGCCGACGAGCTCGCTGAACTCGGCCGGGAACTGGGTATCTGACCGTGGCGCGGGCGGCTGGGAAGACGCCGGGAAGGGGGCGGCCCCGTCCCTAGGGGTGGGGACGGGGCCGCGGCCGCGGTGGGCGGGGGGATGCCCGCGCGGCAGGTCATTGAGTCTTCGCGTCTCCGGAGCCTGTGCGGGGCAGGCTCCGGGCACACGGTGGACGGAAGGGCTCAATGATCGGTGGCAGCCTCCGCGCCCGCTCCGGTGAGGGAGCGGACCTCGATCTCCGCGTACTTCTCGGCGTTGTGCTCCTTGCTGAGGAGGGTGCCGAGGAAGCCGCAGAGGAAGCCGAACGGGATGGAGACGATGCCCGGGTTCTCCAGCGGGAACCAGTGGAAGTCCACGTCGGTGAACAGGGCCTTCGGCGTGCCGGAGACGACCGGGGAGAACGCGACCAGGAAGATCGCGGAGCCGAGGCCGCCGTAGATCGCGGCGACGGCGCCCGTGGTGTTGAAGCGTCTCCAGAACAGGCTGTAGAGGATCGCGGGCAGGTTCCCGGACGCGGCGACCGCGAAGGCCAGGGCGACGAGGAACGCGACGTTCAGGCGCTGCGCGTAGATGCCGAGGACGATCGCGACCGCGCCGATGACGAACGCGGAGATGCGCGCGACGCGGACCTCGTCCCGCTCGGTGGCCTTGCCCCTGCGGAACACGTGCGCGTACAGGTCGTGCGAGAAGGACGACGAGGACGCGAGCGTCAGCCCGGACACGACGGCGAGGATCGTCGCGAACGCGACCGCCGCGATGACCGCTAGCAGGATGGTGCCGCCCGCGCTGCCGAACACGATGTCGCCGATCTTCTCGGCGAGCTGTGGTGCGGCCGTGTTGCCCGCCGGGTTCTCCTTGGCGATCGCCTTGCTGCCGACGAGCGCGGCGGCGCCGAAGCCGAGGACGAGGGTCAGCAGGTAGAACACGCCGATGATGCCGATGCCCCAGAGCACCGACTTGCGGGCGTCGCGGGACGTCGGGACGGTGTAGAAGCGGATCAGGATGTGCGGCAGTCCGGCCGTCCCGAGGACGAGGGCGAGCCCGAGGCTGATCAG
This sequence comes from Actinomadura syzygii, assembly GCF_008085905.1. Classification (GTDB taxonomy): domain Bacteria; phylum Actinomycetota; class Actinomycetes; order Streptosporangiales; family Streptosporangiaceae; genus Spirillospora; species Spirillospora syzygii. The sequence goes on from NZ_VSFF01000001.1 coordinate 221,114, forward strand.
GTCGAGCTTGCCCTCGAGGCCCTGGGCCTCGGTGCCGTAGCGCAGGCCCGGCTCCAGGAACGCGCTGCCCTTGCCGCTCTGCCCGGCGGCGTCGTCCAGCAGGGACGACAGGTTGAAGTTGAAGTGGCCGAGGACGAGCAGCGTGATGAGGATGGCGCCGGTCATCAGCAGGACGGCCTTGACGATCTGGACCCAGGTGGTGCCCTTCATCCCGCCGAACACCACGTACACGATCATCAGGACGCCGACGAGCGCGATCGTGGCGCCCTTCGCGAAGTCGCTGCTGAACCCGAACAGCAGCGAGACGAGCGCGCCCGCGCCGACCATCTGCGCCAGCAGGTAGAAGATCGACACGACGATGGTGGAGACGCCGGCGGCGGTGCGGACGGGACGCGGGCTCATCCGGAACGCCAGCACGTCCGCCATCGTGAACCGGCCCGAGTTGCGGAGCAGTTCGGCGACGAGCAGCAGTGCGACGAGCCACGCGACCAGGAACCCGATCGAGTACAGGAAGCCGTCGTAGCCGTTCAGGGCGATGAGCCCGGCGATGCCGAGGAACGACGCGGCGGACATGTAGTCGCCGCCGATCGCGAGACCGTTCTGCGCGCCGGAGAACGAGCGTCCGCCCGCGTAGAAGTCGGTGGCGTCCTTGGTGTTCCTGCTCGCCCACACGGTGATGACCAGCGTGATGCCGATGAAGACCAGGAACAGGGTGATCGACAGGTTCTCGTCGCTCATCGAGCCACCTCCGTTTCAGGCGCGTCGGCGTCGCCGGAGCCGGACGCTTCCACGGCGGCGCGGATCCGGTCGGCGGCCGGGTCGAGGCTGCGGCCGGCGTGCCGCGCGTACAGCCACGCGATGAGGAACGTGGACACGAACTGGAGCAGGCCGAACACCAGCGCGACGTTGATGGAGCCGAACAGCTCCTTGCCCATGAAGCCGCGCGCCCATCCGGACATGACGACGTAGAGCAGGTACCAGGCGAGGAAGGCGGCGGTCATCGGGAATACGAAACGGCGGAACTTGCGGCGAAGATCCTGGAACTCCGCGCTGCTCTGGAACCGTTCGTAAACGGTACCGGCGGCGTTCTTTTCGAAGGACACGACCACCCTCCTGTGTTGTGACCCCGGTCACGCGCCACCGTAAGGACGCTCCAAGGGTCGGGCGAGGGTTCCGCCCCGGGGCTGCGGTCAGCAGCCATTCATCGTCGGCGGCCTGCGCGCCGCGTCGGCGAACGGTCCCTCTGGCACGATGAACGGTCGGGCCGAACGGGCCCTCTGAGGCCCTGTTCAGACCCTTCGCGGACGCCAGGTGCCCCGGTCGACGTCGAGGGACTCGGGCGTGTGCAGCCGCACCATCATGCGCGCGACCCCCGGCGGCACCCGGCCCGGCGTGCACCAGGACACGACGATCATGACGGTGAACGCGATCGGGACCGTCCAGGCGGCGGGTTCGGCGAGCAGCGCGCCCGCGAGGCCGCCCGGCGGTCCGGCGGCGATCGTCACGATCACGGCGGTCCCGGCGAGCAGGCCGCCCGCGACGAGCCCGGCGAACGCGCCCGGCACGGTCAGCCGCCGCCACCACACGCCGAGGACGAGCAGCGGGCAGAACGTCGACGCGGCCACCGCGAACGCCAGCCCGACGACGTCGGCGACGGCGAGCGAGCGGGCCGTGATCGCGAGGGCCAGCGGGACGACGAGCGCGAGCAGCGTCCCGGCCCGGAACGAGCGGACGCCGCCGCGCAGGATGTCCTGCGCCAGCACGCCCGCGACGGAGACCGTGATCCCCGACGACGTCGACAGGAACGCGGCGACCGCGCCGCCCGTGACGAGCGCGCCGAGCAGGTCGCCGCCGAGTCCGCCGATGAGCCGTCCGGGCAGGGTGAGGACGACGGCGTCCGCGCGGCCCGTCATCAGCAGCTCGGGCGTGTAGAGGCGGCCGAGCATCCCGTACAGCGCGGGGAGCAGGTAGAACGCGCCGAGCAGCGACAGGACCATCACGGTGGTGCGGCGGGCGGCGCGTCCGTCCGGGTTCGTGTAGAAGCGGACGAGGACGTGCGGCAGGCCCATCGTCCCGAGGAACGTGGCGAGGATCAGCGAGTACGTGCCGTAGAGGGAATGGTCGCGGCCGTCCAGGGGCAGCATCCATTGGCGGTCGGTGCTGACGGGGCTTCCGCGGACGTGCGGGACGTCGGCGCCCGCCGGGAACGTGACGTCCGTGTCCGCCTCGATGCGGTGCTCCCCGGCGGCCAGCACCATCGGGTCGGAGCGGTGGTCGCGGCCGTCGACCCGCCCGTCCACGACGACCTGGACGGGCGCGGTCACGTTGACGGTGACGGCCAGCCCGACGCTGACGGTGGTGCGGTCGTCGAACCGCGGCGGGACGTCCGACGACAGGCCGGGCGCGCCGTCGTACCGCCACGCCAGCAGCAGGAACACCAGCGGGACGGCGAGCGCCGTCAGCTTCATCCAGTACTGGAACGCCTGGACGAGCGTCACGCTGCGCATCCCGCCGACCAGCACGTTCACCGCGACGACGACCGCGATCAGGACGCCGCCCGCCCACACCGGCGCGCCGGTCACCGTCCGCAGGACGAGCCCGGCGGACTGGAACTGCGGCAGCAGGTAGAGCCAGCTGATCAGCACGACGAGCACGCTCGCGACCCGCCGCACCGCCATCGACTCCAGCCGCGCCTCCGCGAAGTCGGGCAGCGTGTACGCGCCGGAGCGGCGCAGCGGCGCCGACACGAGCACCAGCAGGACGAGGTAGCCGCCCGTCCAGCCGACGGGGAGCCACAGCATGTCCGCGCCGTAGGCGAGGATGAGGCCCGCGATGCCGAGGAACGACGCGGCCGACAGGTACTCGCCGCCGATCGCGGAGGCGTTGCGCAGCGGCGTCACCGTCCGGGACGCGACGTAGAAGTCGGACGTCGTCCGCGAGATGCGCACCCCGAGCACGCCGATCAGCACGGTCGCGACGACGACCAGCACGACGCCCGCCAGCCCGTAGGCCGCGCTCACCGCTCCTCCGCGGCGGAGCGTTCCGAGCGGTCGACGAGCTCGGCGAAGTCGTCCTCGTTGCGTTCCGCTTGCCGGACGTACCACCAGCCGACCCCGACGAACCACGGGTAGATCAGCCCGCCGAGCAGCACCCACGGCAGCGGCGCGCCGAGCACCTCCTGCTCGCGGACGGCCGGGAACACCTCGAACAGCAGCGGCAGCCCGAACGCCACGGCGCCGAGCACCAGGCACAGCCCGGCCGCGAGGCGGAGCTGCGTGCGGATCAGCGACCGCATGTACGCCTCGCCGAGCCCGGTCTGCTCGTCGATCTCCCGCGTGACCGGGTAGCGCGGACGCCGGACGGCCCGCGTCCGCGGCCCGGTGACCAGCACCCGCCCCGGCGCGATCCCCTGCGGCCGGTCGGTGCCGCCGCCCGCGGTCAGGGGGATCGCCTCGCTCTGCGGACCAGGAGGTCGCGCAGTTCCCGGACGTGCCGCCTGCTCACCGGCAGCTCCACGTCCCCGACGAGGACGGTGCAGCGGCCCGAGTCGAGCCGCAGCTCCTTGATCGCCGACAGCGCGACCAGATGGCTGCGGTGCACCCGGACGAACCCGGCGCCCGTCCACCGCTCGCTCAGCGCGGCCAGCGGGATCCGCACCAGGTGGCTGCCGCCGGACGTGTGCAGCCGCGCGTAGTCGCCCTGCGCCTCGACGTACAGCACCTCGGACGGCGTGACGAACCGGATGACGCCGCCCAGCTCGACGGGCATCGGCTCCGGCTCGGCCGGGACGGCGGGCGGTGCCTCGTCGTCGTCCAGCTCGGCGGACTCCGACACGCGCCGGATCGCCTCGCGGAGCCGCTCCGGCCGCACCGGCTTCAGGATGTAGTCGGTCGCCTTGATCTCGAAGGCGTCGACGGCGTGCCCCTCGTACGCGGTGACGAACACGATCTGCGGCGCGCGGGCGAACTGGGCGAGGACGCGGCCGAGCACGGTGCCGTCCAGGCCCGGCATGCGGATGTCGAGGAAGACGGCGGCGATGGGACGTCCGTCCGCGAGGGCCCGGTCGAGTTTGCGGAGGGCGTCGGCGCCGTCCCGGGCGGTGTGGATCTCACCGATCCTGGGGTCGGCACGCAGGAGGTGGACGAGGTCGTCCAGCGCGGGAGCCTCGTCATCGACAGCGAGGACACGCAGGCCCACCGCACCGTCCTTCCCAAAGCGCTCGCCACATTCCAGTCAACGGACGACCGCCGAGTCAATAGGTCAGGACGCGGTGACACCAGGACGATACTTAGGAACCCGGACGGTGACCTTCGTCCCGGCCCCCGGTCCGGTCTCGACGGCGAGGCCGTACTCGTCGCCGTACACCTGTCGGAGTCGCCCGTCGACGTTGGCGAGCCCTATCCCGGCGGTCTCGCCGTCGTCGTTCGCGGCGCGCTCCTCCCCGGCGAGCAGCCGCCGGACGTCGTCGGGCTCCATGCCGATGCCGTCGTCCTCCACGCTGATCACGCAGTCGGACCCGGCGTCCTCGGCGACGATCGTGATGAGGCCGGGCTCGGACCTGTCCTGGAGCCCGTGCCGGACGGCGTTCTCCACCAGCGGCTGGAGCGACAGGAACGGGACGGCGACCGGCAGCACCTCGGGCGCTATCCGCAACGTGACCCGCAACTGCTCACCGAAACGGGCGCGCTGGAGCAGCAGATAACGGTCGATCGAGCGCAGTTCTTCGGCGAGCGTCGTGAAGTCCCCGTGCCGCCGGAACGAGTACCGCGTGAACCCCGCGAATTCGAGCAGAAGCTCCCGCGCCCGCTCCGGATCGGACCTGACGAAGGACGCGATCGTCGTCAGCGAGTTGTAGATGAAATGGGGCGAGATCTGCGCGCGGAGCGCCCGCATCTCCGCCTCCATCAACCTCGTCCGGGAATGGTCGAGTTCGGCGAGTTCGAGTTGCGCGTCCACCCATTGGGCGACCTCTTCGGCGGCGCGGATGAGGCCCGCGGGGACGTCCTCGCCGTAGGCGGCGAGCGTCCCGACGACGCGGTCGTCGGTGGCGAGCGGCACGACCACGACGCGGCGGATCGGGCAGTCGAGCCGGTCGCAGGGCACGTCGTGCACCTGCGTGCGTCCGGTCGCGAGCGTCGCCTCCGCGTGCCGGGGGCTCTGCGCGGAATGGTGGTCGTGCTCGCCGTCCCAGGCGAGCAGCCGCTCCCCGTCGGTGATCGCGAGGGCCTCGCAGCCGAGCAGCGCCCGCAGGTGCCGGGCCGCCTTCTGCGCGCCCTGCCTGGTCAGCCCGGCGCGGAAGGCGGGCGTCGCCCGGGACGCGGTGTGCAGCGTCTCGAACGTGGCGCGCCGCGCGGGCCCGCCGAGATCGCCGCCGCGCCCGCGCCGCCACCACCGCCACGCCAGCGCCGGAACCCAGGTGAGCAGCAACGTCGCGGCGACGGCGACTACCACGTCCATCCCGCAAACCTACTTGTCACCAGGTGGGCCACATGTGAAGTTGATCACTTTGGCGCATACTCGGTATGGCCTAATCGGGATATCCGTGTCATGTTGCACTCGCCAAAGAAACGATCTTGGTCGGGGCCCGCGCCCCCGGGACGCACCGGCGCGGGTCCGGCCGTGAGGAGTGCGCATGCGCCGTCGTCGCAGTCTCGCCTTAATCGCCGCCCTCGCCCTGGCCGCCCCGCTCGTCGCCGCGCTGGAGGCCCCCGCCTCCGCGGACGAGCTGTCGCTCGCGAACTTCGCGCTCCGCCCCAACGCCTACGGGTCCGACCTCCGGGACCGCGCCGACGCCCTTCCGCTGGTGAAGGGCACCGTCACCACCATCATGAACGACCTCAACCGGAAGGACACGACGCGGCCGGTCTCGGTCGGGTCCGCCTGCCAGCCCGCCGCCGTGGCGTCCGGGAGCTCCGTCGCCATCCAGCGCAGCATCTGCTGGAACAGCGGCGACAACAACACCACCGAGTGGTACCCGCAGGGCATCACCACGGTCGCCGACATGCAGGGCGACCGCGTGTGGGGCGACGGGTACCAGCCCGTCCTGGTGAGCTGGTACGACCACGTCGGCGGCCCCAAGAACCCCGTCAAGGGCGTCCGGATCAGCTTCATCAACCCGTACACCGGCGCTTACCGGCACGTCCTGCTGGTGTATCCGCGGGCCAACGGCGACTACGACACCATCCGCGTGTCGGAGGACCCGTCCAGCACCGACTACAGCAAGCCGCTGCACGCGGGCGGCATCCTCTGGTACGGCAACCACCTGTTCGTCGCGGACACCGAGCGCGGTTACCGGATGTTCGACATGCGCCGCATCTACGACCTGGGCGCGTCGGAGAACGGGACGACGTCCAACCCGGACTGGGTCGGCAAGGTCGGCGACACCTACTACGGGTACGGCTACCGCTACATCATGCCGCAGGTCGGCTCCTGGACCCGGACGGCCCCGACCGGCACCACGTGCACCGACAAGGACGGGTCGCCCAACTTCTCCTACGTCTCCCTCGACCGCAGCGGCGCCGACCACGTGATCTCGGGCGAGTACTGCGACGGCGACCAGACGGCCAAGGGACGGGTCGCCGCGTGGCCCGTCTCGAACGCCTTCACCACCAGCGGCGAACTGATCCTCGACCCCGAGTACTCGTGGAACGCCGACGTGGCGCACAAGCTGCCGGTCAGCAACGTCCAGGGCGCGCTGAGGTTCAACGGCCGCTGGTACCTCAGCCGCAGCCACGGCGAGACCGGCGCCGGGACGCTCTACACGACCGATCCGGCGACGTCGTCCACCACGACCCTGTCGACGGCGAAGGAACAGGACCTCGCCATCGGCCCGGAGGACCTGTCGCACTGGCAGGGCGGCTCCGACCCCAACAGCCCGACGCTCGGCACCATCTGGACGCTGGGCGAGCACCCGGGAAAGCGGATGGTCTATTCCGTCTATCCGTAGCGACGCTCTGAAAGGCGCCCGGCCGGGACTGACCCCGGCCGGGCGTCCGGTGATTCGGCGTCAGGTGTCCTGGACGTCGAGGGCGGCGGCGAGGGCGTCGTAGTGCTGGTCGCCGTCGCCGAAGGCCAGCGCCGCGGACGTGGCGTGCCGCGAGAACAGGTGCAGGTCGTGCTCGGCGGTGAAGCCGATCGCGCCGTGCACCTGGTGGCCGAGGGCGCACACCCGCTCGTACGCCTCGCTCACCCACGCCTTCGCCATGGACACCTCGTCGGCGGCGTCGCGTCCGGACGCCAGCAGCCAGATGGCCTCGTAGGCGATGAACCTGGAGCCCAGCACGTCGATGGCCATGTCCGCGCAGTGGTGCTGGACGGCCTGGAACGACCCGATCGGCTTGCCGAACTGCTCCCGCTCCGTCGCGTACGCGACCGTCAGGTCGAGGACGCGCTGCGCCCCGCCGACCATCTCCGCGCACACGGCCGCCGCGCCGAACCGCGCCATGGCCTGCACCGCCTCTGGCCCGAGCGCGTCGTCGGCGCGGACGTCCGCCAACTCGACGTGGCACGGACGGTCGAGCCCGACCGTGTCCAGCGGACGGATCGTCACGGCCGAGGCGTCCACCCAGAACGCGCGCGGTTCGCCGTCGAGCCGCGCCGCCACGAGCAGGCTCTCGGCGGACGCGGCGAACGGCACGAACGTCGCCGTCCCGTTCAGCGTGAACCCGTCGCCGTCGGGCGCGGCGACCGGTCCGTCGCCGGGACGGTCCCACGGCGGCGGCGCCGCCGTCACGACGTGCCCTTCGGCGATGGCGCCGAGCCACCGCTCCTTCTGCGCGTCCGTCCCGAACCGCGCGACCGGCATCCCGGCGCACGCCACCGATGTCAGCAGCGGGCTCGGGACCAGCGCGTATCCGAGCTGCTCGAACAGCAGGCACACGTCCAGGAAGTCGCCGCCGACGCCGCCGAAATCCTCGGGGAACGCGAGGCCCGGCCAGCCGAGGTCGACCATTTCCTTCCACAGCGCGACCGAGTACCCGGCGGGATCGGCGTCCACCGCCCGCGCGCCCGCCGTCGCCGTCCGCGACTCCAGAAGCTCGCGGGCCGTGGACGCGATGAGTTCCTGGTCCTCGCTGAGACCCAGGTTCATGACGGCGGGATCTTGTCGGAGCGGACCCACACGCCCGGCCGTTCCTCCCAGAACAACTGGACGAGGATTCCGCCGGTGTGCTTCGGATGGATGAACGTGTGCTTCCAGGCCGCGCCGTCCGTGACGCCCTCCTCGTCGTCGAAGGTGGGCGTGCCGTGGTGGTCGCAGGCCGCGAGCGCCTTGTCCCAGTCGTCGACCTCGAAGGTGACGTGGTGGGCGGCGGGGCCGCTGCGCTCCAGGAACCGGTCGATGAACGAGTCCTCGCCGCGCGACGTGATCACCTCCCAGCAGATCGCGGAGCCGGGGATGTTGAGGACGAGGTCCGCCATGTCGGGGTGCTCGTCCTCGGGCGTCCGCCAGACCTGCACGAACCCGGCGAGGTCGCGGTACCAGTCGGCGAGCGCGTCGCGGTCGTGGAACGCCTGGCAGATGTGGTCGAGCGCGACGACACCCAGCGACGGGCCGTCCGGAGTGCCCGGCTCGGCCGCCGATCCGGAGGTGTCGCCGCACATGTCGAGGCTGCCGGGGCCGCGGAGCCGCCACAGGACGCCGGGGCCGTGCTCGGGCGGGCTCAGCGACGCCTCCAGCCAGCGTCCGCGCACCCCGTCGGTCGGCTTGACGTCGCGCGACTCCAACTCGGCGCGGACGGCCTCCAGGTCGGGCACCTCCGCGCCGACGTGATGGAGGCCGGGACGTCCGCCGTGCTCGTCCAGGAACGTCTGCAACGCCGAGCCGTCACCGGCGGGCGCGAGCACTTCCCACGCCTGCCCGCGGCTGCCGGGGATTTCGAGGCGGGCGCCGCGCACGCCCTCGGCGGGGTTGTCCCAGGCCCGGACGCGCCGGAACCCGAACAGCCGCTCCAGCAACTCGACCTGGGCGTCCAGGTCGGGAGTCACCTGCGCGACGTGATCGATGCGGTAGATCTGCACGGGTCCTCCTAGCTCGGGTGGGGCTCGATCCAGTCGTAGCCGTACGTGACCAGTTCCTTGACGAGACGCAGGTTGTAGCGGTTCATCGCGGCGATGCGCTCGGCCAGTTCGCCAATGCGCTTGTCGAATTCTTCGGCCGGGTAGACGTCGTTGACCAGGCCGAGTCGCAGCGCCCGCTCCGCGTCGATGCGCGCTCCGGTGAAGAGGAGTTCCTTCGCGCGGGCCTTTCCGATGCGTTCCGGGAGCCGTTTCACGCCGCCCCAGCCGGGCGCGGAGCCGCCGAACTCGGGCTGGTCGGGGTCGCCGTCCTCGGTCATCTTCGGCCGGTACGGCGGACGCGCCGACAGCGTGATCTCGACCAGGCCCATCTTCGCGTTGTCCGACGCGATGATGAAGTCGGCCGCGAGCGCCAGCTCCAGCCCGCCGCCGACCGCGTAGCCGTGCACGGCCGCGACCACCGGGACCGACAGGCGCTCCATCATCGCGAACGTCTTCTCGCCGAGCCGCCCCTGCTCGATCCGCTCGCGCGGGGTCAGCTTCTCCGACCAGCCGAGGTCCATCCCGGCGCAGAACGCGCGCTCGCCCGCGCCGCGCAGCACCACGACGCACACGTCCTCGTCGTCGTCGACGCGGGTGAAGATGTCGCGCAGCTCCGTCATCGTCGTCGGGGTCAGCGCGTTGAGCTTCTCCGGGCGGTTCAGGGTCAGCCAGGCGACGCGTTCCTCGATCCGCAGGTCGACAGTCTCATACGGGTTCTCGGCGGGCATGCGGTTCGCTCCTCCGGTGGGTCGGTCAGCGGGGCAGGCTCAGGCCCCGGGTGGCGATGACGTTTCGCTGGATCTCGGTGGTGCCGCCGAGGAAGGTCGACGCCACCGAGTCGCGGCGCATGTGGGTGAACACGGCGTCGAGCGGCGCGCCGTCGCGCTGCCAGAGCGCGGCGGACCGGCCGAACGCGCGGGCGCCCGTCCGGGCGAGGCGCTGGTGCAGCTCCGCGCCGAAGAGCTGGTTGATGGACGCCTCGAAGTCGGGCTCCGCGCCCTCCGCCTGCCGCGACACGGTGTAGCGGGCCAGGTTGTACAGGACGCGGATCTCCGTCCTGCGGCGCGCGATCTCCCGCCGGAGGGCGGGCGTGACGCGGGCGTGGCGGCGGCCGTCCGGGGAGCGCAGGTACGTCACCAGCTCGGCGAGGGCCTGCTCGTACTTGATCGTCGCGCCGATCCCGGCCCGCTCGAAGCCGAGCGCGGACATCGCCACGTACCAGCCGCGGTTCTCGTCCCCGACCCGGTTCGCCACCGGCACCCGGACGCCCTCGAAGAAGATCTCGCAGAACGGCGCCGAGCCGCGCAGGTCCTCGATCGGACGGATCGTCACGCCGGGCGCGTCCGCCTCGATGAGCAGGAACGTGATGCCGCGATGGGGCTTCTCGGCGTCGGGGTCGGTGCGGACGAGCACGAAAAGCCAGTCGGCGTACTGGCCGAGGGACGTCCACACCTTCTGACCGTCGACCACGTACTCGTCGCCGTCGCGGACGGCCCGCGTCCGCAGCGACGCCAGGTCGGAGCCGGAGCCGGGCTCGGAGAAGCCCTGCGCCCACGTCGCCTCGCCCTTCGCGATCGGCGGCAGGTGCGCGGCCTTCTGCTCGTCCGTCCCGTGGACGAGCAGGGTCGGGCCGAGGAGGAACGCGCCGATGCCGTTCACGGTCGGCACCCGCGCGCGCATCATCTCCTCGTGCAGGACGAACTCCTCCAGCGCCGACAGCCCCGCCCCGCCGAACTCCTCCGGCCAGTGCGGCGCGATCCAGCCGCGTTCGGCGAGCGCCGCCGCCCACGCGCGGGCGCCCTCGCGGCGTTCCGGGTCGTCGGCGACGCGGTCGACGGGCCAGTTGTAGCCCGCGACGTCCTCCGGTTCGAGGCTCTGCTCCTCGTCGTCCGCCGGACGGTATTCAGCGGGGAAGTTGTCCTGGATGAAGGCGCGGACCTCCTCGCGGAAGGCGGCCTGCTCCGGCGTGTCGTCCCAGTTCACCGGCCGCCCGCCTCCCGGTCCCAGGTCGTGTCGGTGACGCCGTGCTCGCCCTGCGCCCGAAGCTTGTACTTGGCGACCTTGTCGGTGGGCGTGCGGGGCAGCGCCTCCACGAACTCGACGTAGCGCGGCACCATCGACCGCGGCAGCCGCTCCTCGCAGTAGGCGATCAGCTCGGCCGGGTCCATGCCGGTGTCCGGTTGCACCACGATCGACACCTTGATGTCCTCGTCCTCCAGTTCCGAGGGCACGCCGATCGCGGCGCACTCCAGGACCGCCGGGTGCTGGTTGATCTCCGTCTCCAGGTCGAAGGCGGAGATGTTCTCGCCGCGCCGGCGGATGGCGTCCTTCATCCGGTCAAGGAAGTAGAAGTAACCGTCGTCATCGCGCCATACCCGATCTCCGGTGTGGAACCACATGTTCCGGAAGCAGTGGGTCGTGGCCTCCCAGTTCCCGTAGTAACCGGTCGTCAGGACGAACGGCTGCTTCGGCCGCAGCACCAGCTCGCCCGGTTCCCCGGAGCCGAGTTCGCGGTCGTGCTCGTCCACGACCGCGACGTGGAACCGCTCGTCGTGGGCCTGCCCGCAGGACCCGACGCGCCACTCGCCGTACGGGCTGCCGGTCGCGATGCCCGCCTCGGTGCTCGTGTACGTCTCCACCGACCGGACGCCGAACCGCTCCCGCATGGGCTCGTCCAGGTTGGACTTGCCCATGTAGAACGTCTCCAACCGGTGGTCGCGGTCGCGTGACGTGGGCGGGCGGTTCAGCAGGATCGGGATCATCGAGAACACGCTCATGCAGACCTGGGCGTCGAAGCGGCGGACGTCGTCCCAGAACCTCGACGCGCTGAACCGCTCCACGAGCGCGATCGAGCCGCCGCCGAGGAGGGCGGACAGCATGCCGTCCCAGAGCGCGGCGGCGTGGAACAGCGGCAGCGGGCAGTAGATCGTCTTGCCCCACCGGTCGAGGAAGTCGAGCGAGTCGTAGGCGCAGGTCAGCGCAAGCGCGTGCGGCACCATCGCGCCCTTGGACGGGCCCGTCGTGCCGGACGTGTACATGATCGCCTGGAGGTCGCCGAAGCGGATGTCGAGGTCGACGCGGCGGTCGCCGTCGCCGTCGTCCGGCAGCGCGGTCAGCTCGCGGGCGGGCTTGCCGAGCCGGTCGAGCAGCACGCCGCCGCCGGCCGCGTCCCGGACGAACACGCCGCCGAGCTTCGGCAGCCGCTCCGCGATCCCGGTGAGCCGCTCCGCGTACGGCCCGTCGACGATCAGCCAGGACGAGTCGGAGCTGTCCAGGACGTGCCGCAGCAGCTCCCCCCGGTAGGCGATGTTGATCGGCACGGCGACCGCGCCGATCCGTGCCAGCGCGAACACCAGATGGACGAAGTCGGCGCAGTTCGGCAGCATCAGGCCGACATGGTCGCCGCGCCCGATCCCGGCGGCCGACAGCGCGCGGGCCATGCGGTCGGCGGCGTCGTCCACCTCGCCGTAGGTGATCTCGCCGTCGCGGAACTTGAGGAACGTCTGCCGTCGGTGAACCTGCGCCTGTGACCGGAGGACGTCCCCGAGGACGAAGCTCTCCAGCGTCTCCTTGCGCATCCGGACCTCCGCTGTCGCTGCGTGCGTCGTCGGTGGCTGGTGACTGGTGGCGGGATGACTCGGTGGCGGGGTGGCTTCGGTGGCGGGTGGCTTCGGTGGCGGGTCGGTCGGGTGGTGGGGACCGGCTGGGAGCGTCCACAACCGGACATCGCTGTAAATAGATGAGCACGAATCGCTATACCCGGCAACAGCCCCGAAAAGGGAGAAGCCGCTTCAAGAGTGATCTCCAGGGCGGTTCAGCGCGCTTTGTGATGTAGCCCACACCTCGGTCCCGGTCTGGCGATCGCCGGGCGGAGGGGATGTCCGGTTTGGCGTGGACTGCCAATGATCTCCCCTGGGAATCGGAAGATTTCACCAGTCCCGGCCATCGGCGGCGGCCTTATCGTTCTCCCGTCCCCTGCGGAAGGAACGGTCCGATATGCAGCCGCGCTGGTGTTCCTGTCACGTTCCCGACGTCAGCCGCAGGCAGGTCCTCGGCGGGCTGACCGCCGCGGGCGCCCTCGCCGTCGCGGGCTGGCCCGGCCGGGCGGACGCCGCGCCGCGCGGCCGGACGGTGACGATCACCGTCATGGGCACGTCCGACCTCCACAGCCACGCCCTCGACTGGGACTACTACACCGACGCCGAGTACGGCGACCGCGACGGGAACGTCGTCGGCCTCGCGCGCGTGTCGAGCCTGGTCAACCAGATCCGCGCCGCGCGGGGGCGCGAGCGCACCCTCCTGTTCGACGCCGGGGACACGATCCAGGGCACGCCGCTCGGCTTCTACTACGCGTCGGTCGAACCGATCACCGACACCGGCGCCGTCCACCCGATGGCGCGGCAGATGAACGCCATCGGGTACGACGCGGTGGCCCTCGGCAACCACGAGTTCAACTACGGCCTGCCGTTCCTCAACACGTGGATCCGGCAGATGCGCGCGCCGGTGCTGGCCGCGAACGCCGTACACGCGGGGACGCGCCGTCCCGCCTTCCGGCCGTACATGCTCAAGCGGATGCGCGTCCACGGGTTCCCGCCGATCACGGTCGGCCTGCTGGGGCTGACGAACCCGGGCGTCGCGATCTGGGACCGCGGCAACGTCTCCGGCAAGCTCGACTTCCTCGACCTGGTCGCGACCGCGCGCCGGTGGGTGCCGGTGATCCGCCACCAGGGCGCGGACGTCGTGATCGTCAGCGCGCACTCCGGGGACAGCGGCACCTCGTCCTACACCGGCGACCTGCCCGTGGAGAACGCCGCCGCGCTGGTCGCCGAGCAGGTGCCCGGCATCGACGCCATCCTGTTCGGGCACGCGCACCTCGACATCCCGGAGCGTTTCGTCACGAACAAGGCCACCGGCCGGACGGTCGTGATGAGCGAGCCGAAATGCTGGGGGCAGCGGCTGTCCGTCTTCGACCTCACGCTCACCCACGAGCGGGGACGCTGGAAGGTCACGGGGAAATCCGCGACGTCGGTGAACACGAACACTGTCCAAGAGGACCCGGAACTCGTCACGCTCGTCAAGAAGCAGCACGACGCGGTGGTCGCCTATGTGAACAAGGAGGTCGCCACTTCCACGGAGGAGATGTCGGCGGCCGAGTCCTGCTGGAAGGACACGGCGATCCTGGACTACATCCACCTCGTCCAGACGGCGAAGGTGAAGGACGCCATCGCCGGGACGGAGAACGCCGCCCTCCCAGTGCTGTCGATAGCCGCGCCGTTCAGCCGTTCCGCGACGTTCCCCGCCGGAAAGGTCACCATCAAGGACATCGCCGGGCTCTACATCTACGACAACACGCTTCTGGCCAGCGTGCTGACCGGCTCGCAGATCAAGGCGTACCTCGAATACTCCGCGCAGTACTTCAAGCAGGTCGCGGCGAGCGCGCCCGTCGATCCCGCGTCGTGGACGAACGCGCACAACCGTCCCGACTACAACTACGACCAACTCTCCGGCGTCACGTACGACGTGGACATCGCGAAGACCGAAGGCTCGCGCATCGCCAATCTCGCCTACGACGGGAAGCCCGTCGCGGACGACCAGCGATTCGTGGTGGCGGTGAACAACTACCGCCAGTCGGGCGGCGGCGGATTCCCGAACGTCACGGCCGCGCCCGTCGTCTACAACGCGCAGGTCGCCATTCGCGAGGCGATCGTCGAGTACGCCGCCAAGGCGGGCACCATCGACCCGGCGGCCTTTCACGTGGTCAACTGGAAGCTCGTCCGCGACGGCACGCCCGTGTTCTGAGCCCGTGTTCTGAGCGCGAATAATCGTTGGACCGCTGAACGTGGCTCGGCCAGAGTGGGTCCGTGATCGACGTCGACGCCTTCATCGAGCACGGCTTCGTCCGGGTGGAGGGCGCCTTCCCCCGCGACCTGGCCGACGAATGCCGCGCCATCATCTGGAACGACCTCGGCGCCGACCCTGACGATCCGTCGAGTTGGCCGGGGCCGATCGCGACTCGTCCGGGCTACGGGCAGGCGCCGTTCAGAGCCGCCGCCAACACGCCGAAGCTGCGCGCCGCGTTCGACACGCTCGTCGGCGAGGGACGCTGGACGCCGCCCACCAGCCTCGGCGGGTTCGTCATCCGGTTCCCGGGCGGAGAATCGGCCGCCGTGGACAACTGGCACGTGGACGTCAGTTTCGCCGGTCCCGATTCGTCACCGACCGACTACCTTTCCTGGCGCGCGAACGTCCATTCCAAGGACCGCGCGCTGCTGATGCTCTTCCTCTTCTCGGACGTGACCGAGAAGGACGCGCCCACCCGCCTCCGGATCGGCTCCCACCTGGACGTGGCCCGCCTCCTCGAACCGGAAGGCGAAGACGGCCTAGACGCCGTGGAACTGGCGAGCCGCGCGGAAGCCGCGAGCGCCGACCGCCCCATCGCCTACGCCGCGGGCCCGGCGGGCACCGTCTATCTCTGCCACCCGTTCGTGGTCCACGCGGGCCAGCCTCATCACGGCACGGTCCCGCGTTTCCTGGGACAACCACCGCTCCACTCAGCCGGTCCCGTTGACCCGTCAGAACCGGTAGGTGCGGCGATCAGGCACGCGCTGGCTTAGGAGTCTCCCTCGCTATCACCGCGTACACCCTAGTGAGTATCTGGGTGAACGCCGTCTTGTCGAAGAGGGAGTTGTAGGTTTCGTCCGGGACCCTGATTCCGTCGATCTCCAGGGTGGGGGTGCCGGGGCCGTTTCCGCCCCTGCGTCCGGCCCGCACGTACGCCACCTGCGCAGTGTCGACGAAATTCCGGTACTTCATCGTCTTCACGGCGGAGTCGAAGGCCGGTCCGCGCAGCCCCTCTACCTTGCCCGCCAGTTCCAGGAGGCGCGCGGTGGTGAAGCCGTCCACGGTCTCCTCGGGCTGATTCTGGTAGAGGACCTCGTGGTATTCGGCGAACTTCTTTTGCTCGAATGCCGCGCGCAGGGCGTTGACGGCCTTCTCGGAGCCGTGGCCGCCGAGCCGTCCGTCCAGGAACGAGGCCATCGTGTAGTCGGCCCTCGCCTTGCCCTGGACGACCCAGTCGCGCAGCACAGGGCCACCGCCGATCGTTTCGAACGCCTTGCAGGTCGGGCAGCGCGGGTCCTCGTACAAATGGACGAGGACGAGCGCGGCGGGATTCCCGACCGTGACTGTCGTACCGTCCAGGGAAAGGCTTTCCGGCACGTCCGTGATGGCGGCATAGGAGGGCACGGGGCGCGCCGACGTCCGGTCCGACCCGGAACCGTCGCATCCGCCGACCGCCGCGCCCAGCACGACCGCCAGCAGAACCGCCGCTAAGCGGCCTCTCGCACGATTCACCGCACACTCTCCAGCTCTCGGGAACGGGAATTTCGGTACCGGAAACGGCTGGGCAGGGCGTATGCCGGGTGGTGGCATACGCCCTGCCTTCTATGTGAAGCCGCTCAGGTCAGCGGTGTGTGCCGCCTACTGACGCGGTTACTGGGTAGTCCTGCGCGAGCGCGTAGGACTTGCCGCCGAACGTGAGCTGGAAGTTCGACGGGGACGATATCGGTAGCTGGTAACTCAGCGCGACCGTCGCGCTGCCACCGTTCGGAATGCTCGTGTAGCTGGGAACGGTGAGCGTCGCCCTATGGAAGTCGCCCTTCAGGCCGCCGGTGTTGTTTCCGGTGTGACCAGCCTGAACGGAGAGCGTCCACCCGGTCTGCTGCGTCATCGTCGACGGCGCGGAAGTGCCGTAGTCGAACTTGAACGTGGCGCCGCCCGGGATGGTCTGGCCCGAGTTGTTGGTGATGGTCATCTTCGGCGTGATGGGGTAGTTGGCGTCGCCGACCGGGAAGTTGGTCAGGGCCACCTTCACGTCGAGCACCTCGGTGGGCATGGTGTGATCCGACTTGCGGTTCTGGTACGGAGTCGCGGTCTTCAACTTGTCGTTGATGGCCGTGATCAGCGTCTGCCCCATGAAGTACTCGCCCTTGCCGCCGTTGCGGGCGGCGTCCCAGGCGTAGTCTCCGGCGAGCTCCCAGATCATGATGCCGCCGATGCCCTTGTCCGCCACGTACTGCGCCTTGGCGGCAATGGACTGGTCGTCCTCGGTGGAGAGGAACACCTTCTTGGTGCTGTTCCACAGCCACGGCGACTTCATCGTGTTGTCGTACTGGCGGGTGTAGGTGCCGGTGAGGCGGTCGTCCGGGTCCTTCGCCGGGTCGAGGCCGTAGGCGCCGATGTAGTCGTCGCCCTGGATTCCCTTTTCGAGGTTCTTGGCGTGCCACATCGGGTTGCTGCCCGACGCCTGTTCCACGCCGGCGGCGTCGTCGTCGTGCCACAGGTTGTCGAGCCCGACGGCGCCGTTTCCACAAGGCGTCGTGGAGCCGACGTTCTTACCGGTGCCGGGCGGGCACTTCGTCTGGTCCGGCAGCGCCGCCTTGCCCCACAGCCCGTTCGTGCCGCCGGAGACATCGCGCCATCCGCGGGTGTAGAACGGCACGCCGATATTGATGCGTCCGGCGGGCATCGAACCGCGGAAGTAGTGATACGCCCAGTCGGTGTTCAGGTAACCCATTCCGTAGGCGGTGTAGACGCCGCCGTCGGCCTGCTCGTTGTCCTTGCCGTCGTCGTAGAGCGCGGCGTTCGGACCGACGAAGTGGTTCCAGGAACCGTGCAGGTCGTAGGTCATGAGGTTGGCGTAGTCCAGGTACGGGTTCACCTGGTAGGTGTCATGACCGCGCAGGATCCAGCCGGACGCCGAGGTGGCGGCGGTCAGCATGTAGTACTTGCCGTCGGCCGCGCTCGCCGCGTCGAGCTTCTCGCGCAGCGTCTTCATGAGGGAGACGTAGTTGGCCATCAGCGTCGAGCGCCGCGCGTTGGAGAACGTGAAGTCGTCCGGGTGCCCGGCGTACTTCATCGACGTCGCGTACTCGTAGTCGATGTCCGCGCCGTTGAAGCCGTACTTGCGCAGGAACGCGACGACCGAGTCGGCGAACGTGTTGATCTTGTCCTGGCTGTCGGTCATCGTGTAGAAACCGCCGGACGCGACGCGCTTGCCGTTGTCGTCGAGGTAGCCGCCGGTCTCCGCCCAGCCGCCGATCGAGATCAGCGTCTTGACGTTCGGGTGCTGCTTCTTGAACTTGTTGAGCAGGTTGAAGTGGCCCTTGTACGGGAGCGAGGGGTCCATCTCCGCGCCCTTGACGTCCGGCCACTCCATCCCGGTCGCCGGGTTGTTCGGCGAGTCGTTGCCGACCGAGACCTTGTTCTGGCCGTCGATGTGCGCGAACGCGTAGTTGATGTGGGTGACCTTGTCCCACGGGATGTCGCTCGCGAGGTAGCGCGGCGCGCCGTTCTTGCCGGTCCGCCAGCTGGTGAAGTAGCCGATGGCGCGGCGCGGGTGGCCGTCGCCCATCTTCTCGCGGCCGTCGTTGTCGTAGGCGTCGCAGTACGCCGGCGAGACGCCGGGCGTCTGGTAGAGGCCGTCCGGACGGCAGCCAGCGCTGCCGGACCCGATCTTGGCGGTGACCTCGTTGCTCAGCTCGGAGACCTGGCCGGTGGAGTCCTTGGCGCGGACCGCGAACTTGTAGCTGCCCGCGGTCAGGCCGGCGACCTTGGTGGTGGTGCCGGTCACGGACTGGACGACCGAGCCGTTCTGCAGCACGTCGTACCCGGTCACGCCGTGGTCGTCGGTCGCGGCGCCCCAGGAGAGGGACACCGAGTCGTTGGTCGTCTCGGTGACCTTCAGGTCGGCGGGCTTGGACGGCGGGGCGTCCTCACCGCTGCCGGGGGTCGTGACGGTGACGCCCTCGGCGGCGTCGGACACCTGGTCGGCGGTGTCGCGGGCGACGACCCGGAACGTGTAGCGTGTCCCGGCCGTGAGCCCGGTGACCTTGGCGGTGGTGCCGGTGACGGTCGCGGCGACGGCGGTCCCGTTCAGCACGTCGTAGTTCTTGATGCCCTTGTCGTCGGCCGCGCCGTCCCAGGCGAGGGTGACGGACGTCGACGTGATCTCGGTCGTGCGGAGGTTGGCGGGTGCGCTCGGCGGGGCGTCCACGGTGCCGCCACCGCACGGCTGACCGTCGAGCAGGCAGTTCTGCGGCTCGGTCAGCGCGCCAGTGTAGGACACGAGGAAGCCGAACGTCGCGGTCGCGCCGGGCGCGACCGTGCCGTTGTACTCCCTGCTGGTGAACGTGTGGTGGCTGCCCGAGCTGGCGAGCGAGGCGTCCCAGTAGGAGCCCATCTTGACGTTGGAGGCGAGGTCGAACTCCAGCTTCCAGTTCGACATGGAGGCGCTGCCACCGTTGCTGATGGTGCAGCCGTACTGTGCCCCACCGCCCCATTCTTGGACGGTATGGCAGGCGGCGGTCGGCCCGGCGGCATTGGCGGGTGCTGTCAGCACCGCCGTTATGCCGAGCATCAGGAGGATGGCGCTACACCCGGTGAGGATCGCCCGGAGTGGGGAGCGGCTTGCGGCCACGGCAATCCTGTCCCTTCAAATAGTTAGGAAACTATACAAATTGCCGTGACAATAACCGCACCTCAGGCGGTGTGCAAGAGTTGAATTTCAACGGTGTCATACAGTCTGAACCGGTCCAGCATGGCGACTGGACCAGTGAAAAATCAGCGACCGGGGTCCGCCGCGAACGCCCGCCGGTAGGCCGTCGGGGGCACTCCGACGGCACGCGTGAAGTGATGGCGGAGGTTCGCGGGGCTGCCGAGGCCCGAGCGCTCGGCGATCCGGTCGACGGGCAGCGCCGTCGTCTCCAGCAACTCCCGCGCGTAGTCGACGCGGATGCCGCGCAGCCAGGCCATCGGGGTCGTGCCGGTCGCGGCGCGGAAGCGGCGGATCAGCGTGCGGGGCGTCATCCCGGCGCGGCGCGCGAGCGCGGCGATGGTGAGCGGCTCGTGCAGGCGCTCCCGCGCCCAGTCGAGGAGCGGGCCGAGGTCGTCGGTGTTCTGGACGGCGGTCGCCGCCTCGATGTACTGCGCCTGCCCGCCCGGCCGGTGCGCGGGCATGACGAGCCGCTTGGCCAGCGCGCTCGCGACCGCCGCGCCGTGGTCGGCGCGGACGATGTGCAGGCACAGGTCGAGCCCGGCCGCCGTGCCCGCGCTGGTCAGGACGTCGCCGTCGTCGATGTACAGCACGCTCGGGTCGACCTGGACCTTCGGATACCGCGCGGCGAGCTGCCCGGCGTGCATCCAGTGGGTGGTGGCGGGACGTCCGTCCAGGATCCCGGCGGCGGCGAGGACGAACGCGCCCGTGCACAGCGACACCATCCGGGCGCCGCTGCGGTGCGCCGCGCGGACGGCCTCGACCAGGTCGGGCGGCTGGTCGTCCAGCAGGTTGGCGCACGCGGGGATCACGACGGTGTCGGCCGCGGCGAGCGCGTCGAGCCCGGCGTCGGCGCGCGGGGCGAACCCGGCGGCGGTGCGCGTCCCGGCGGGCGCGCACAGCCGGAAGTCGTACCAGGAGTCCGTGAGCCCCGGCCGCTCGTAACCGAACACCTCGCACGGGATCGCCAACTCGAAGATCGGCACCCCGTCGGTGACGGCGACGGCCAGGCGGTGCGGCATGTCACTAATTTAGCGCCAATGGTCACTACTGCCACTTGGGGACGGCCGGGCGCGGACGCGAGAGTCGGACCATGGAGCCCTTTCCCGTCGGACGGGCGTCGTTCGGCCCGTCCCGCCCCGCGGCGGACGAGCTGTGGCGGCGCGCCGTCGAGCTGATCGAGGACGAGCGCGCGGACGTCGCCGGACGCGCGGTGAGCCCGCCGGTCGACGTCGAACACCTGCGAACCGTGATCGGCGGTTACGACTTCGCTCGCCCGGCGCCCGCCGAGGACGTGCTCGGCGCGGTCGCGGAGCTGCTGCGGACGGCGACCGTCCACACCACGCACCCGCGCTACTTCGGCCTGTTCAACCCGACGCCGACACCGCTCGGCGTCGTCGGCGAGACCCTCGCGGCGGCGTTCAACCCGCAGCTCGCCGCGTGGTCGCACGCGCCCGCCGCCGCCGAGTTCGAGGCGCACCTGCTGCGCTTCCTCGGCGGCCGGCTCGGCTACCCGGCGGAGGCGGTCGCCGGGTCGTTCACCAGCGGCGGCACGGAGGCGAACCACACCGCCGTGCTGCTCGCGCTGACCCGGGCCTGGCCGCGCTACGGCACCGGCGGCCTGCGCGCGCTGCCCGGACGTCCGGTCATGTACGCGTCGGCGGAGAGCCACCTCGCCTGGCTGAAGATCGCGCACGCGACCGGGCTCGGACGGGACGCCGTGCGGCTCGTCCCGACCGGGCCCGACCTGCGGCTCGACGTGTCCCGGCTCGCCGCGATGGTGGCCGCCGACCGGGCGGGCGGCGACCTGCCGTTCCTCGCCGTCGCGACCGCCGGGACGACCGCCGCCGGAGCCGTCGACCCGCTGCACGACCTCGCCGACCTGTGCCGTGACCAGGGCCTACGCCTGCACGTGGACGCCGCCTACGGCGGTGCGGCCGCGCTGTCGGACCGGCTGCGCCCCGCCCTCGCCGGGATCGAGCGAGCCGACTCGATCACGGTGGACGCGCACAAGTGGCTGAGCGTCCCGATGGGCGCGGGCGCCTTCCTGTGCACGGACGCGGCGGGCCTCGCGGAGACGTTCCGGGTGACGACGTCCTACATGCCCGCGGACGTCCCCGACACCGTCGACCCGTACACGTCCGGCATGCAGTGGTCGCGGCGGTTCATCGGCTTGAAGCTGTTCCTCAGCCTGGCCGTCGCGGGCCGCACTGGATACGCCGAGCAACTCGACCACGACGCCGAGCTGGCCGACCTCCTCCGCGCGCGGCTCGCCGAGACTGGCTGGGAGATCGTCAACGACACCCCGTTCCCCGTCGTCTGCTTCGCCGACCCCGGCGACGGCACGCGGGCGCACCACGACGCGCTCGCGCGGACGGTCGTCGAGGGCGGACGTGCCTGGATCAGCCCGGTCGAGCTGGCCGGGCGTCCCGCGCTCCGCGCCTGCGTGATCAGCCACCGGACCACGTCCGCCGACGTGGAGGAACTCGTCCGGGCGGTGAACGACGCGCGCGGGTGAGTCAGGGGACGCGGGCGACGGCGCAGAGCATGGAGACGTCCGCGACGGACGGCCGCTGCTCCGCGGGGATCTCCGGACGCCAGTCGACCACCGACGTGACCCCGGGTGGCAGCAGTTCGAGGCCCTCGAAGAACCGCGTGAACTCGTCCGTGCTGCGCAGCCGGAACGGGACGCCGCTGCGCTCGTTCGCCTCCACGCTCTCCGCGTACTGCTCGGGCGTCAGGAAGTCGTTCGTCGCGTGCGTCATGACCAGGTAACTGCCGGACGGCAGCGCCGACAGCAGCCGCCGGACGATCCCGTACGGGTCGTGCTCGTCGGTGATGAAGTGCATGGTCGCGACCAGCATCAGCGCGACCGGGCGCGACAGGTCGAGGGTGTGCGCGAGGTCGGTGTCGGCGAGGATCTTCTCCGGGTCGCGGAGGTCGGCCTCGATGTAGGCGGTCCGGCCCGCGGGAGCGCTGGTCAGCAGCGCGCGGGCGTGGACGAGGACCACGGGGTCATTGTCGACGTACACGATGCGGGACGTCGGCTCGATGGCCTGCGCGACCTCGTGCACGTTCCCGGCGGACGGCAGCCCGGTGCCGATGTCGAGGAACTGGTGAATGCCCGCCTCGCCCGCCAGATAGGTGACGACGCGCTTCAGGAACGCGCGGTTCTCGCAGGCCGACAGGCGGACGGTCGGGAAGGCGGAGGCGACGGTCTCCGCGGACTCGCGGTCCACCGCGAAATTGTCCTTGCCGCCGAGCCAGTAGTTGTACCGGCGGGACGGATGCGCCTTCGTCGGGTCTATCCCCGGCGGAACCTCCACACCCCACCTCGATTCGTCGTCCGCCGCGCCCCCGCGCCGGAAATGGAGATCACAACAGCCCATTGTGCAGGGGGGACGGCCGTTCCGCACGTCCGGGGTGGATCATCGGGGCCGGTGCTGTGAAATGGTGGGCGAACCGTTGCTCGACGGTAAAGGATCGTTCCACAAGACGGCGCCGACCCGGAAGGCAGCAGTGGACCTCTTCTACAGTCCGTTCGACTTCGCGATTCAGGACGACCCTTACCCGGTGTATTCGCGGCTGCGCGAGAAGTCACCGGTGTACCGCAACGACAATGACGACTTCTGGGCGTTGTCGCGGCACGCGGACGTGGTCGCCGCGTTGAAGGATTCGGCGCGTTTCTCCAGCCGGAACGGCCTGCGGATCGAACCGGCGTTCTGGGGCCCGGACGCGGAGCGGTTCTTCTCGTTCGTCGCGATGGACCCGCCGAAGCACACCCGCATGCGCGGGCTCGTGTCGCGGGCGTTCACGCAGAAGCGCGTCCAGGAGCTGGAGCCGCGGATCCGGGAGATCGCCCGCGAGTGCGTCCGGCCGCACCTGGAGGGCGGCACGTTCGACCTGATGAGGGACGTCGCCGGGCGCTTCCCCACGGACGTGATCTCCGAGCTGGTCGGCGTGCCCGAGGCCGACCGCGACAAGGTCCGCGAGCTGGGCATGGCGATCATGTACCGGGACGAGGACGACGCGGGCGGCGACCTGCCGCCGGAGGCGCGGCAGGCCATCGGCGCGCTCGTCGGCTACTACACGGAGCTGACGATAGAACGATCCAAGCGCCGCGCGGACGACCTGCTCTCCGGCCTCCTCGACGCCGCCGAAGGCGACGACCGGCTCACCCCCGAGGAGATCGTCGGCGTCCTGATCCTGCTGGTCGGAGCCGGGATCGAGACGACGATGCTGACGCTCGGCAACGCCTGGCACGCCGCCTGGCGGCACCCCGAGCAGCGCGAGGAGGCGCTCGGCGGGCGGACCGCCGACTGGATCGAGGAGACCCTCCGCTGGGACCCGCCGTCCCAGGCGCTCGCCCGCACCAGCACCGAGGACGTCGAGCTGCACGGCACGACGATCCCGGCGGACGCCCGCGTCCTCCTGCTCGTCGGCGCCGCCAACCGCGACCCCGACGTCTTCCCCGAGCCGGAGAGCTTCGACCTCGACCGCGACACCGGCGCGTCGCTCGCGTTCGGCAACGGCCGCCACCACTGCCTCGGCGCGAACCTCGGACGGCTGGAGGCGCGGCTCGCGCTGAACGAGATCACGAGCATCGTCGCCGACTACGAGATCGACGTCGACGACGCGGTGCGGGTCCGCTCGTCCAACGACCGCGGCTTCGCCTCGCTGCCCACCCGGATCACCGCACGCCGCTGACCCGCCCGGCCCGCGTTAGGCGTGCGGGTCTTCGCCCGCCTTGACGCGGGTCGCGAACTGCTTGAGGGCGTCCAGGGCGCGGAGGTACGGGAGCGGGCCGTAGGAGATCCGGGCGGCGCCCGCGGCGGCCAGGTCGGACGGTGTCACACCCGGCCTGTTGTTCGCGTTGACCGGGCCCGGCAGGGCCTTGACCAGGTCGGGGAGGGCCTCGAACGGCGCGGTGATCGGGTAGGCGCAGTCGGCTCCGGCCTCGAAGTACATCCGCCCGCGCGCGATCGCGGCGTCCAGGGCGTCCGGCAGTTTGACGACGAACGTGTCGATCCGGGCGTTGATCACCAGGGCGTCCCCGGCGGCGGCCCGGACGGCGGCGAGGTACTCGGCCTGCGTCTCGGGCTCGACCAGCGCACCGGCGCGGGAGTCCTCCAGGTTGCAGCCCGCGGCGCCGATCACGAGCAGGCGCTCGACCAGCTCGGCCGGCGGCAGCCCGTACCCGGCCTCGGCGTCCACCGTCACGGGCACCGACGCGGCGCGGACGACGCGGCCCGCGGCGGCGAGCATCTCCTCGACCGGCGCGCCCTCGTGGTCGGGATAGCCGAGCATCGCGGAGACCGCCGCGCTCGCCGTGGCGAGCGCCGGGAACCCGAGCTCCTGGACGGCGGCGGCGCTCGCTGCATCCCAGACGTTCGGCAGCAGCAGCGGATCGCCGGGTACGTGCAGAGCGCGCAATACGGCGGCGTTGTCGGTCATGGCTGGTTCCTTTCCCTCCCCCAGGGGACCGGCTCGACGGCACGATTGTGACATCCGCCTCCGACAGTGGCGCGGTCCATGTCGGGGTACCGTCGAATGATCACCACCGACGAGGGGGTACCCCGATGCTGCCGTGGTCGATCGAGTTCGCCGGACGCCTGGAAGAGCACGTCGTCAGCAGTGAGCTGCTGCGCGGAAACCCGCTGAACGACCCGCACGACCGGCCCGTCCTCGTGTACGTCCCGCCGGGCTACGACGACGAGCCGGACCGCCGCTACCCCACCGTGTACGTGATCACCGGGTTCACCGGGCACGTCGGCATCTGGCGCAACCGGATGCCGTACCGGCAGCCGTTCCCGGAGACGGCGGACGCGGTGTTCGCCTCCGGCGAGGCCCCGCCCGCGATCGTCGTGTTCGTCGACGCCTGGACGGCGCACGGCGGCAGCCAGTTCGTCGACTCGCCGGGCACCGGCCGCTACCACTCCTACATCTGCGACGAGGTCGTCCCCTGGGTGGACGCCCGCTACCGCACGCTCGACGCCCCCGCGCACCGCGCGATCAGCGGCAAGTCCAGCGGCGGCTACGGCGCGATGATCACCCCGATGCTGCGGCCCGACCTGTTCGGCGCGCTCGCGACGCACGCGGGCGACGCGCTGTTCGAGTACTGCTACCTGCCCGAGTTCCCGAAATGCGTCCGGCACCTGCGCAAGTACGACGGCGACATCTGGCGCTGGTGGGCCGACTTCAACTCGCGCGCCTCGTTCACGAAGCCCGAGGACATGGAGCTGCTCAACGTCCTCGGCATGGCCGTCTGCTACTCCGCGCGCGAGGACGGCACGCCGGAGCTGCCGTTCGACCCGGTCACCGGCGTCCTGCGGCAGGACGTCTGGGACCGCTGGCTCGCCTGGGACCCGGTCCGCATGGTGCCCGCCCACGCCGACGCGATGCGCGGGCAGCGCGCGATCTGGATCGACGGCGGCACCCGCGACGAATGGTTCCTCGACGTCGGCGCGGACGCGTTCCGCCAGGCCCTCCTGGACGCGGGCGTCAAGGAGGACGTGATCCGCTTCGAGCTGTTCGACGCGGGCCACGGCGGCATCGACTACCGCTACCCCCTCGCCCTCGCCTGGCTCTGCCGCGCCATCGCCCCCTGACGCCCCCGGCCCCTGACCCCCTGCCGAGGAGGGCACACAAACGCGCGCCGCCCCGCGATGGTTCCCGGGCGGCGGCACCGAACGGGCGGACACCGAACGGGCCGGGCCGACCAACGATCGGCCCGGCCCGTTCGCGCTGCTCAGCGCCCTTCTTTCCGAAATTCCATTTGACGGTTCCCAGGGAATTGAAAATCCAGGACCAAATGGATTCATTGACACTTTTAACAATTAGAGGTGCACTTCGGGTCAGCTCATCCGGATGAGTACCCCCATCCCCCGCCGGACGGGCGGCGGCCCCACGCGGAGCGCTCCCACGCGGACCTCCGGGCGCCGCGCCATGCCCGGCACCCGCTGAAGGAGCACCCCCGTGAGACACCAGACCGCGATCGGGGCGGCGGCGATGTCCGTCGGCCTCGCCGTGGCGATGTCCGCACCCGCCTCAGGTGCCTCGCCCCGCACCGCCCCCGCGTCCCCCGCAAAGCCCGACCCCCGCGCCGTCGCCGCCGCGGCCGCCGACCGGCTGGTGGCGGCGAGGCCCGCGGTGTTCAAGAAGACGGCCAGGGAGCAGGCCGTCAGGCTCGGCGTCACGTCCGAGCGGCAGGGCCTCCAGCACGTCGCGTACACGCGCACGTACAGCGGCCTGCCCGTCATCGGCGGCGACTTCGTCGTCACCACCGACGCGAGCGGCGGCGTGCTGAGCACGTCCGTCGCGCAGCCCGCGAAGCTGAACCTCGGGACCAAGGCCACGGTCTCCGCCGCCACGGCGGCGAAGACGTCCAAGGCCGAGGTCGCCAAGGTCGAGAGCACAGGCGCGCCGCAGCTGAGCGTCCTCGCGGACGGGAACGGACGCCTCGTCTACGAGACCGTCGTCACCGGAGCCAGGAAGAACGGCGCCCCGACGAAGCTCCACGTCCTCGTCGACGCGAAGAGCGGCAAGGTCGTCCAGAAGTGGGACGACGTCAAGGACGTCGCCGACGACCGCAGCTTCTACCACGCCACCGTCGACCTCAGCACCGCCCCGACGACGATGACGGACCCGCTGCGGCCCGGCGTCCAGTGCGGCGGCCAGGACGGCGCTCCCTTCACGGGCCCCGACAGCGCCTGGGGCAACGGCAGCGGCACCGACCTGGAGACCGCCTGCGTCGACTCCATGTACGCCGTCCAGAACGAATGGGACATGCTGGGCCAGTGGCTCGGCCGGAGAGGCATCGACGGCGGCGGCAGGGGGTTCCCGCTCCGCGTCGGCCTGAACGACGCCAACGCGTTCTGGAACGGCCGCTACACCAGCTTCGGCCACAACTCGGCCGGCAACAGGCAGGCGACGTCCACGGACATCGTCGCCCACGAGAACGGCCACGCCGTCTTCACCACCACGCCCGGCGGCGACAGCGGCGGGAACGGCAACGAGAAGGGCGGCCTGAACGAGTCGGCCGGCGACATCTTCGGCGCGCTGACCGAGCACTACATGAACGAGCCCGCGAACCTCGACCCGCCGGACTACCTGGTGGGCGAGGAGGTCGACCTCGTCGGCCAGGGCCCGATCCGTAACATGTACCACCCGGGCGCGCTGAACGACCCGAACTGCTACTCGACGCAGATCCCGCGCACCGAGGTGCACTCGGCGGCCGGTCCGCAGAACCACTGGTTCTACCTGCTGGCCGAGGGCTCGAACCCGACCAACGGGAACCCGAAGAGCCCGACCTGCAACGGCAAGGCCGTCACCGGCATCGGCATCCAGAAGGCCGGACAGGTCTTCATGGGCGGCCTGAACCGCAAGGTGACGAACTGGAGCCACGCCACGGCGCGCGTCCAGACGATCAACGCCGCGGTGCAGGCGTTCCCCGGCTCGGCGACCGAGTGCAACGCCGTCAAGGCCGCGTGGGACGCGGTGAGCGTCCCTGCACAGACCGGCGAGGCGTCCTGCGGAACCCAGCAGAACGACTTCTCCCTCGCGCTGAGCGCCGGCTCCGGCCGGGCCACCGCGGGCGGGACGGCGACCGCCACCGTCGCCACTCAGGTCACCGGCGGCAGCGCGCAGCAGGTCGCGCTGTCGGCGACGAGCAGCCCGGCGGGACCGACCGCGACGTTCGCGCCGAGCACCGTCACGGCGGGGCAGTCGTCCACGATGACCGTGAACGTTCCGGCCGGGACCGCTGACGGCACGTACACGCTGACCGTCCTCGCCGACGGCGCGTCCGTCGACCGAACGGCCACCTACACCCTGACGGTCCGCGCCGCGAGGCTCGTCGAGGCCGGGCTCGACGACATCACCGTCACCAGTTCCTGACCGCCCCCTGCCCGCGGCCCGCGACGGGGCCCGCTCCCTCGTCGCGGGCCGCATCCCTCCCAGGAGAACACATGAGATCGCGCATGACGGCGACCATCGGGGCAGCCGCCCTGGCGGCGACCGCCCTGCTGTCCGGGGCCGCCGCGGCGGCCTCCCCCGCCCCCGCCACCGCCACCGCCACGGCGGCCGCGCCGGACATCCCGCTCGCGAACGTCAAGGCGCACCTGTCGCAGCTGCAGAGCATCGCGAGCGCCAACGGCGGCAACCGCGCCCACGGGCGCGCGGGCTTCAAGGCGTCGATCGACTACGTGAAGGGCAAGCTGGACGCCGCCGGCTACCAGACGTCCGTCCAGTCGTTCAGCTACAACGGGGCCACCGGCTACAACCTGATCGCCGACTGGCCGGGCGGGGACGCCGGCAACGTCCTGATGACCGGCGCGCACCTGGACAGCGTCAACGCGGGGCCCGGCATCAACGACAACGGGTCCGGCTCGGCCGCGAACCTTGAGGTCGCGCTCGCCGTCGCGCGGGAGAAGCTCCAGCCGCAGAAGCACCTCCGCTTCGGCTGGTGGGGCGCCGAGGAGCTCGGCCTGATCGGGTCGAGCCGCTACGTCAGCAGCCTGCCCGCGGCCGAGCGGTCGAAGATCAAGGGCTACCTGAACTTCGACATGGTCGGCTCCCCGAACCCCGGCTACTTCGCCTACGACGGCGACGGGACGAGCGGCAGCGGCGGCCCGGCCGGGTCCGCCGAGATCGAGAAGGTGCTGCGCGACTACTTCGCCAAGATCAACGTGCCGGTCGAGGACACGGCGTTCGACGGACGCTCCGACTACGGCCCGTTCATCAACGTCGGCATCGCGGCGGGCGGCCTGTTCACCGGCGCCGAGGACTACAAGACCGCCGCCGAGGCGCAGAAGTGGGGCGGCCAGGCCAACGCGCCGTTCGACCGCTGCTACCACTCGTCGTGCGACACGACGTCCAACATCAACGACACCGCGCTGGACCGCAACTCCGACGCCATCGCCTACGCCGTCTGGACGCTCGCGGGCGCGGGCGGCACGCAGCAGCCCGGCGAGGTCGTCTACTCCGACGACCTGGAGGCCCCGACCGGCTGGACGGTCAACCCGTCCGGCACCGACACGGCCACCGCTGGGGCCTGGGAGCGCGGCACGCCGCAGCCGACGACGTACTCGGGCACCGGCCTGCAACTCGCCGCGGCGGGCGGCAGCGGCGCGCTCGTGACCGGCGCGGCCGCCGGGGCCGACGCCGGGGCGAACGACCTCGACGGCGGCGTCACCACCGTCCAGTCGGCGGCGCTCACGCTGCCCGCCGACGCGAAGACGCTCTCGTTCTCCTGGCTCTTCGCCCACCTGAACAACAGCGGGACGGACGACCACCTCCGCGTGCGGGTCATCGGGCCGAACGGATCCACGACCGTGCTCGACCAGTCGGGCGCCGCGGCCAACCGCGCGGGGGCCTGGCAGACCCAGACGGCGGATGTCTCCGGTTACGCCGGGCAGAGCGTCCGAATCGTCGCCGAGGCCGCCGACGCGGGCGGCGCGAGCCTCGTCGAGGCCGGGCTCGACAACTTCAAGATCACCAAGTAGGGCCGGTAACGGCACAGCTCAGGAGCCTTTTTCAGAATTTCAACAGGCCCCGTTCACAACCTTGAAAATACAGTGGCGAATGGATTCGTTGACAGAGTACCGGCCGCCACGGTGTTCTTTTTGGGACAGCCCATCCCCCTCATCCCCGGGCTGACAACCGGCGGCCGCACGGGACGAATCTCGGCCCGGCCCGTGCCCCCGCCGCCCCATCGGGGCCCCGCCCCCCGCCGGGCCACGGTGCCGGCCGCTCCGCCGGCGCCGTGGCCCTGACTTTCCGGTAACCACGCCGGGCGCCCGGTCCGGCGCCCGGCGTGACCCGGACCGGCGGGTCGCGGTCGGCGGGTTGCGGACCGGCGTGAAACGTCCGAGGCGCGGGTCACAATGGGAGCATGTGCCGAAGTATCAAGACGCTCCGCCCGCCGTTCAGCGAGGACGTGACCGACGAGGACGTCCGGGCCGCCGCGCTCCAGTACGTCCGCAAGATCTCCGGATTCCGCGCGCCCGCCGCCCACAACGCCGAGGCGTTCGACCGGGCGGTCGAGGAGGTCGCGCGCAGCACCGCCGCCCTCCTCGACGCCCTGGAGATCCGCGGCGCCCGCCGCTCCGCCTAGGGCCTCAGCGGCTACTCGGCGGCGATCAGCTCGGCGATCTGGACGGTGTTGAGCGCCGCCCCCTTGCGCAGGTTGTCGCCCGCGCAGAACAGCGCGAGCCCGTTCTCCACGGTCTCGTCGCGGCGGATGCGGCCCACGTACGTCGGGTCCTGCCCGGCGGCCTGGAGCGGCGTCGGGACGTCCGAGAGCACGACCCCCGGCGCCCCGGCGAGCAGCTCGCTCGCTCGCTCCGGCCCGATCGGACGCTCGAACCGCGCGTTCACCTGCAGCGAGTGCCCGGTGAACACCGGGACGCGCACGCACGTCCCGGACACCTTCAGGTCCGGGATGCCGAGGATCTTGCGGCTCTCGTTGCGGAGCTTCTGCTCCTCGTCGGTCTCGGCGAGGCCGTCGTCCACGATCGACCCGGCCATCGGCAGGACGTTGAACGCGATCGGCCGCACGTAGACCGACGGCTCGGGGAACTCGACGGCCGTCCCGGCGTGGGTGAGCCGGTCGGCGCCCTGGACGGTCTTCGCCGCCTGGTCGTGCAGCTCCGCGACACCGGCGAGGCCGCTGCCCGACACCGCCTGGTAGGTCGAGACGACGAGCGCGGTCAGCCCGGCCTCGGCGTGCAGCGGGCGCAGCACCGGCATCGCGGCCATCGTCGTGCAGTTCGGGTTCGCGATGATCCCCTTGGGCCGGTCCGCGACGGCGTGCGGGTTGACCTCGGCGACGACGAGCGGGACGTCCGGGTCCATCCGCCAGCCGGAGGAGTTGTCGATCACGACCGCGCCCGCGGCGGCGACCTTCGGCGCCAGCTCCTTGGAGGTCGTCTTGCCCGCCGAGAACAGCACGATGTCGAGCCCGGAGTAGTCGGCGGTCGCCGCGTCCTCCACGGTGACCTCCGCGCCGTCCCAGGGCAGCCTGCGCCCCGCCGACCGGGCGGACGCGAACAGCCGCAGCTCGTCGACCGGGAATCCGCGTTCGGCCAGGATCTCGATCATCTTGGCCCCTACCTGGCCGGTGGCGCCGACGATCCCGATTCTCATGCCGCTCCCTCTGGTTTGCTCGCTCTGACCTGCACTGGTGGTTCGACCTGGAGTGTTGCCCAGGTCGGAAGGGTCGTCCAGTCAATAACCCTACGCAGACGGTTCAAGCTTCCCTTAACGGAACGCGTCCAGCCCGGTGACGGCCTTGCCCAGGGTGAGCAGGTGGATCTCCTGCGTCCCCTCGTAGGTGAGGACGCTCTCCAGGTTGTTCATGTGCCTGATCACCGGGTATTCGAGCGTGATCCCGTTGGCGCCGAGGACCGTCCGGGCCTCGCGGGCGACGTCCAGCGCCGCGCGGACGTTCGCGAGCTTGCCGAACGACACCTGCTGCGGGGTGGCGCCGCCCTCGTCCTTGAGCCGCCCGATGTGGAGCGCGACGAGCCCGGCCTGCCCCAGGGCCACCTCCATCCACGCGAGCTTCTCCTGAGTGAGCTGGAACGCGCCGATGGGCTTCCCGAACTGCTCGCGGGTCTTGGCGTAGTCGACGGCCGCCTCATAGCAGGAGCGTCCCGCCCCGATGGCGCCCCAGACGATCCCGTACCGCGCCTCGGTCAGGCAGCCGAGCGGCCCTTTCAGACCCTTCACGCCGGGCAGCATCGCGTCGGCGGGGACGCGCACGCCGTCCAGGACGAGCTCCGACGTGATCGACGCCCGCAGCGACATCTTCCGATGGACGTCCCCGGCGCTGAACCCCGGCGTCCCCTTGGGGACGAGGAACCCGCGGATCCCGTCGTCGGTCCGCGCCCACACGACCGCGACGTCCGCGAGCGACCCGTTCGTGATCCACATCTTGGCGCCGTCCAGGACCCAGTCGGAGCCGTCCCGGCGCGCCCGCGTGCGCATGTCACCGGGGTCGGAGCCGCGGTCGGGCTCGGTCAGCCCGAAGCAGCCGAGCGCCTCCCCCGCCGCCATTCTCGGCAGCCACTCGCCCTTCTGCTCCTCGGACCCGTACTTGTGGACGGCCGTCATCGCCAGCGACCCCTGCACGGACACGAAGCTGCGCAGCCCCGAGTCAGCCGCCTCCAACTCCCGGCACGCGACCCCGTAGGCGACCGCGCCCGTCCCGGCGCAGCCGTAGCCGGTCAGACACATCCCGAGCAGCCCGAGTTTCCCCAGCTCAGGGGCCAGTTCCCGGACGGGGAACGTGCCCTCCTCGAACCACCCGGCCACCCGCGGCGCGACCGCCTCCGCCGCGAACGCCCGGACCGTGTCGCGGACGAGCCGCTCCTCGTCCGTGAGCCGGTCGTCGACGCGCAGCACGTCCATGGGGGCCTCCTCCGGTGGGCTCCCCCGAGCGTACGTCGGGGCCGTCCCTGACCCGGCAGAGACCCTCTCAGGGACGAATCAGGGCGAATCCGGATGTCACACTCCCCCGAGGCTGGGCATCATCGAGGCATGGACATGAACAAGGACACCACTTCGGACAGGAAGCTCCGCCGCACCCGCGAGGGCCGCATGATCGCGGGCGTCTGCTCCGGCGCCGCCGAGTTCCTCGGCGTGGACGCCAACATCATCCGGCTCGGCCTCGGCGTCTTCACCCTCTTCGGCGGCGCCGGCGTCGCCCTCTACGCGATCGCCTGGATCCTGATCCCCGAGGAGGGCAAGCCGACGTCGATCGCCGAGGACCTCTTCAAGAAGGCCGGCGACTCCCCGAAGGTCCAGGACGCCATGCAGAAGACCAAGGACGCCGTGAACAAGAACCGCACGCACGTCTGACCGGCGGATGGCTCAGGGAGCCGGCGCCGACCCGCTGACGCCCGACAGCTCGTCGCCGCCCGATGGGGGCGCGGCGACGACGAGGGGGTCGGTGCGGTCGCGGGCCCCGGCCGCGACGGCGCCGCGGTGCTGGTTCCAGACCAGGGTCAGCATGGCGGCGGCCGAGAGGCCGAGGACGCCCGCGAGGGCCACCACCGTCTCCGGGCCGAGCAGTTGGGCCGCGGCGCCGCCGACGAGGATGCCGAGGCCCTGGCCCGCGAGGATGCCGGACTGGGCGAGGCCGAACGCGCGGCCCCGTCCGGACGCCGGCACCGCGGCCACGAACGCGGCGTTCGCCGCGAGCTGGTAGGCGCTGCCGACGCCGGACAGCGCCCACAGCACCACCACGCCCCACAGCGGCGGGTGCGCGCCCGCGCCGACCAGCGGCAGGCAGGCGAGCATCGACATCCACCCCATCGCGTGCAGCCGGTTCGCCGGACGGACGAACCGGCTGAACAGGAACGCCCCGATGACCATCCCCGTCGGCATCGCCGACAGCAGCAGGCCCACCGTGACCGCGCGGTCGTCGCTGTCCTCGAACGTCGCCGCGTACGGCGCGGCGAGCCCCTCAGGGACGACGTAGAACGCGCACAGCCACGCGAACAGCACCAGCGACCGCAGCACGGGGTCGCCGAAGACCAGGCGGACGCCGTCGCGCGTCCCGCGCCACAGCCGGAGCGCCTCCCGCTCCCGCCGGACGGACGGGGCCCGCCGCCGCAGCCCGCCGA
The DNA here is from genome assembly GCF_008085905.1 of Actinomadura syzygii. Classification (GTDB taxonomy): domain Bacteria; phylum Actinomycetota; class Actinomycetes; order Streptosporangiales; family Streptosporangiaceae; genus Spirillospora; species Spirillospora syzygii. The sequence goes on from NZ_VSFF01000001.1 coordinate 255,350, forward strand.
CCAGGATGAGCGCGGACGCGCCGAAGGTCAGCGCGTCCAGGCCGAGGGCGCCGTGGGTGCCGACGGCGGCCACGACCGCGCCGCCCGCGAGGAAGCCGAGCATCTGCGTGCCCTGGTGGGTGATGTTGTTGATCGCCGTGCCCGCGACGTACCGGTCGCCCTCCAGGACGTCCGGCAGGACGGCGGCGCGGGCGGCGGTGAACGGCGTGCCCAGCAGGACCGTCACGAACACGAGGGCGGACAGCACGCCCACCGGCATCGCCACGAGCGCCATGAAGGCGACCAGCCCGGCCCGCAGCACGTCGCACACGATCATCACGGTGCGCCGCGGGAACAGGTCGGCGAGCCCGGACAGCACCGGTCCGCCGACGATCGGGGGCAGGTAGGTGAGCGCGTACACTACGGCCGTGAGCAGCGCGGACTTCGTGTGGTCGTACACCAGAACGGCCAGCGCGACCTGCGCGAGCTGGTCGCCGACGAACGACAGCGCCTGCGCCAGCCAGAGGGCACGGAACTCGCCCACCGCGAAGACCTCGCGGTAGGTCGCCTGCTCCTCCGGCGGACGACGATGCCGACCGGTCTGCCTTTCCGCCACGCATGCTCCAGTTCCGCCGCCCCGCCTTCGGGCGACGTCCCTATTAACTCACGCTGCGTGGCAGTTATGTGACCTACAGTGCGCAAATCATGGCCTGGCATGACCTGTTTTCATCCGCCGGGGCAGCCCAGGCCGGACGAAAGGGATCAATATCCGAGGTCATGGAGCCGCCGATCGTCGATGCCGAAATGATGGGCGATCTCGTGGACGACCGTGATGCGGACCTCTTCCACCACGTCGTCCGGGGTGTCGCAAATTCGGAGAATCTCATTGCGGTAGATGGAAATGTGATCGGGCAGGACGCCGCCGTACCAGTCTCCGCGTTCGGTAAGGGGTACCCCTTGGTACAGGCCGAGCAGCCCCCGCTCGGGCGCGTCGTCCTCGACGACGATGACGACGTTGCGCATGTGCGCGGTCAGCTCGGACGGGATGCTGTCGAGGGCCTCCGAGACCAGGTCCTCGAACTCGTCGCGCGACAACTCCATCACACCGCCAATTCTGCTCGACAGAAGGGACAGACGTGCCGAAGGCCCCCGCCGCGCTGACCACCGCCCTCGCGACCCCCCGTCGCGGCGCCGCCCGAGCCTGGCGCCGCCTGCGCGGGCTCACCGCCCCCGGAGCGGCCCGCGTCCGCGCCGTCGGCGCCCCGGTGGCACGGCGCGTCCGGCCCGTCGTCACGGGCCGCTGGGCCCGCCTCCTCCTGGTCGTCGCCGTCGGGCTGGCGGGCGGCTACGTCGGCCTCCTCCTCGGCGGACGCTCCGTCACCCCGGTCGGGCCCACCGACGTCCAGCTCAGCCTCCACCCGTCCCTGCACGGCGGGACGACCCTCGACCTGCCCCCGCTCGGCTCCCTCCGCCTCGACACCCACTGGGGCCCCGTGTCGCTGGAGGCGAGCCTGACCGACGTCCGTCCCGACCAGGCGCAGAAACTGATCGAGAACGGCTCCGAGGTCGACCGGCTCACCGACGAGATCGCGGTCCAGCTCCGGGAGGGCCTGACCGACCTGCTGATCCGTGCCGCGCTGTTCGCGCTGCTCTCCGGGTTCGTCGCCGCCCTCCTGCTGTTCCGCTCCTGGCGGCGCGCCCTGGTCGGCCTCGGCTCCGCCGCCCTCGGGCTCGTCGCCGTCACCCTCCTGACCTGGACGACCTTCAACCCGCAGTCCGTCGCCGAGCCCCGCTACACCGGCCTGCTCGGCAACGCCCCGCAGATCTTCGGAGACACCCGCAACGTCTACGAGCGCTTCTCCGCCTACCGCGCCCAGCTCGCCCACCTCGTGGGGAACGTCTCCCAGCTGTACGCGGCCGCGTCCACCCTCCCGACCTACGAGCCGGACCCGTCGACCATCCGCGTGCTGTCCGTCTCCGACATCCACCTCAACCCGGCCGCGTGGAACGTCATGAAGTCGGTCACCACCCAGTTCAAAATCGACCTCATCGTCGACAGCGGCGACCTCATGGACCACGGCAGCAAGGCCGAAGACCGCTTCGCGAGCGAAATCTCCAACCTGAAGGTCCCCTACGTCTACGTCCGCGGGAACCACGACTCCAAGTCCTCCCAGCGGGCCGTCGCCAAGAACAAGAACGCCGTCGTCCTGGACGACGCCACCCGCGACGTCAAGGGCCTCCGCGTCTTCGGCATCGGCGACCCCCGCTTCACCCCCGACAAGAGCACCCGCGACGACTTCGTCGGCGCCGACCAGATGCGCGCCCAGGGCCTCGTCGTCGCCGACCGCCTCCGCGCCTCCGGCACCACCCCGGACCTGGTCGTCGTCCACGACCCGTCCGAGGGCGAGTCCTTCTCCGGCATGACGCCCCTGATCGTCTCCGGCCACGCCCACGCCCGCTCCACCAAGCTGCTCCCCACCGGCACCCGCCTCTTCGTCCAGGGCTCCACCGGCGGCGCCGGCCTCCGCGGCCTCGAACACGAGGAACCGACCCCGATCGAGCTCTCCGTCCTCTACTTCAGCCGCGCCACCCACCGCCTCCAGGGCTGGGACGACCTCCGCCTCGGCGGCCTCGGCCTCACCTCCGCCCAGATCGAACGCCACCTCGAACCGAACCCGGACCGCGCCATCAAGCCGTCCCCGCCGGCCCCGTCCCCGCCCGCGTCGCCGACCTCGCCGTTCCCGTCCCAGTTCCCGTCCGACTGGCCGTCGCGGACCCCCTCGACACCCACGTCGTCGCCCCGCACGTCCCCCACGTCGTCCCCCCGCACCACCCAACCCGGGTAACCGTTTGCACGCCGCCCCGCCCCGTCCTCTACACTTGGCCAGGTCGAGTGGCGGCCGTCCCCGCCACCACCGGGCCCCCTTCGTCTAGCGGCCTAGGACGCCGCCCTTTCAAGGCGGTAGCGCCGGTTCGAATCCGGTAGGGGGTACCACCCAGTCCGGCGCGTGGCTTTGCTGCCCCGGCCCCGGTCGCCGCACGCACCGCGTCCCGCTGCATTATCGATCGCTCCGAATGGAAGCTGATCCAGCAGTTCGGAGCACATCCTCCGCCGGGACCGATCCAGTCCTGCCGATCGGCTGACTTGGTCCCTCTGGTGAACACGTCGAGTGGGATCGGGTTGCGTGATTCACCTATCAGCTGGGCTGTTCGCCATTAGCCCGGGTCTGGTCTCCTGCACATACGCCTAGTCGTAGGTAGCATCGGGCCAGTGCCCCTTGGGGAAGGTACTGGAATCGGATGCCTCGCCCTTGAGAGAGACCATCCAGGCACCCTGGGCGCCAAGCGCGGCGGTCAACGTCCCGACTGCGCCCCAGATCATGGCGGCCGTCACGCCCGCATCCGTGAACGCCCCCACAACGCCCGCCCACGACAAAATCCCGGAGCACAGGGCGGCTATGGCCGCCGTCTCGCAGCTGATGAACTGATAAACGATGATGGCCAGCGCGACGTAGAACGCCAATCCGGCGGTGGCGCAGGTCGTCAGCGCCAATGACATCTGCATGGAAATGCTGCCGACGCGCCCGGCGGCTTTCCCCTGCAAAGGGATCACCTTGAGGTAGTCGGCGTTCGCGTCGCCCTCCCATCTTCGACTGATATCCAGGACCGCGGGATCGGTCGCGCCCTGAACGCCGGTGGCACCGCCGCGAACGCCAGTCCAGTCCCAGGCGTACTTGAAGAACATTATCGGAGCCAACACGCCCTTGAGCAGGTCGAGGACCCGGTCCTTGAACCAGACACACAGATCCCACAACTTTTCACCTATCCAGGCGAGTGAATCCTTTAGCCAGCCAGGAACATACCAATGACTCTGCGCCTTCTCGACCGCGCCGGGAATCTCTCCCATCTTGTTGGTGATGGTCGTCATCCCGACATTGATCTTGTCAGTCGCCGCCTGGTACTGCGCAATCGAGAATCCCATTCCAGACTCCTGCTTGGACTAGAAGATCTGCTTGAATAAGGCCGCGCCCTCAGCCTCGGTTTTGTCGTAGTTGCCGGCCACTTTGCGCAGCGCGTTGGCGATCTCCTTCATACGCGCTTCGCCTTCGCGACACCGGGCGACCACTTCGCCGGTGGTAGTCCCGTAGGCGGTCACGAAAGCCTGGAAGACGCCAGCCTCAATGCGGTTGAGATGCAGCCCATCCGCCTTGTTCCCGGCGTCGGCGATGGCTTCGGCCTGGGCGTCCCAGACGCCGGCCTCACTCCGCAGGGTTTGGGTCAGAACCTTGAGAATCGGGCTCAACGGTCGCTTCCCTTCGAGTCATTCCGACAGACGAGATGCATCGTTCAGCAGGGCCAGCGTCTCGTCGAACAGGTCCTTCATCGCGGTTCGGGACCCGGGGGCCGGATCCTGAGCGGCGCGTTTGAGATCGGCCTTGGCCGCGGCGAGCGCGTTCTCGAACGCGGCGGTGAGCGTGTCACCCGACCGGCCGGCCAGCCAGGACTCCTCGGCGGTGACGGACTCCAGGCCGGTGGGATTGACTGTGACGGTCAGCCGACCGGAGGTGCCCGAGCCGGTGACAATTCCGGTGGCCATATCCGCGGACCGCGCCTCCCGGTCGTCGAGGGTGTCGAACGCCCTGATCATGTCCTCGGCAATCTGGTCCACGGGGCGGGGAGGCGGCCTGTTCGGGTCGCGGCGGAAAGCCGGGGGTAGACCACCCGTCTCCGGCTCGGGAGCGGATTTGCCGTCCAAGCCCGCCTGAACTCTGTCCATCCGGTCCTGCCACCCGTCCTGCTGCAGCGACCTTGTCCATGCGCCGAGCCGTTCGGCCATCGCAGCCTCGCAGGCCTCGATCACCGCGGATCGGAGGTTTTGCGGACTCGTCCTCTGCCGCCAGTCCATCGCGACCCGGATGGAGGCCGGGATCCCGTCCGGCCCGAGCACCACGTGCACTACCTCGGCGGAGTCGGTCCCTTCACTGCGCGGCGGCGCCTTGGACTGCGCCTCGCCGACCAGCGTCCGCATGTGCTCCGCGTAACGATGGAAGCGCGCTAACTCGCGATTGAGATCGTCCATCGGGTCCCTTTCCCACCTGCGAGCCCGTCTCCCGTGGCACACCCCGGGCCTGCTGACCTACTGATTCATTAGAAGAGGGTAACGAAATCACGGTCGACCGGAGGTTTAATGTCGATTCCTTGGTTGATGGACACCATCGATGGTCCGTTGGATCAAGGTGGCATGCAAAGGAGGTGAAGGCGCAATGCATCAGGGTCTTTTGGCGGCGGATTCGCGATCGGGCAGCGGACCCGGAAGTCGGTCCAGCCGAGTTCATCCTTGATCTGCTTGTAGGACTGTTCGACCCAGTTGTGCAGCCCGTAGATGCGGACGGGTTCAGGCACGTTGGCGGCGGAGCACGGGCTGTCGCCGTCGGCGGTGAGCCCCGGCCTGCCGGGCCATGATCGAGCGGCGTGTCGGGGTGGGAGATGACCACCATCACCAGCGCTTATCCGCGAACATCCTCGATCTAACGGATCACTGCCATTCGACTCAATGATCCGGTCTCGTGCACGCCGGTGCGGATAGCCTCTGCTGGTATGAAGCGAATCGACCTTATCCCTGGGCGTACCGAGGCGCTGATGTGGGCGGGCATAGCGGAGGTCAGTCTCGGTGGGACACTTTTCGCCTGGCTCATTGTTCCGGACGCCACCGAAAAGCAGCTCTTCGGGCGGAGTGGCTCGATCGCCGCGCTGATCACGGCACTGGTGACGTTATCAGCCGGGTTCGTCGCCGTTGTGATCGCCCGCCGGACGTCGCCGACCGTCCGCTGGGGTGTGGCACTGCCATGCGGTGCGCTGGGCGGGGTCGTGGCGGTCGTCGCACTCGGCGACCTGACAAGCGGAATGTTCTCCTGGATCACGCTTGTCCTGGCGGTGATCGGTATGGAGTGGGTTGCCCGGTATCTCACCACGGTAGGCCGCCCGAAGAAGCGCTGATGGGCATGACCTGGCGGGCGTCCATTCGGAGGGCGAGCCGTGCGGCGTCAGGGTCAGCTTCCCCAAGCACGGACGGCTGGCCTGAGGTCACCCTTGATCATCAGGAGATGATGCCCGTCATGCCCTCACCACGCCGCCCGAGTTCCGCTGTCGCGCCGTCGAGCTGGCGCATCAGGACGACAAGTCAAGCGTCCAGCTCGCGAAGGACCCAGGAATCAGTCGATTCCCACCTGCCAAACTGGATGAACCAGGCCGACCGGCCGCGCGGTGTGCGGCGTCATGCGTCGAGGGACAGCTCTGCGACTGCCGTTTGCGCGATTCGTTGTGCGGCAGCCAATGAATCAGCCTGCGTGGATTTCGGTGTCGTCAAGGTCACCGTGATGACGGCGTTGGAGCGACGGACAACGACCTCGGCCCGCCTGTAAACGGACCTGGCGAACGCCTCGTCCCCCAACTCCGCATCGCTTACCTGATCGGAACCCGAATCCGGCAGGTGAGAAGCGACCCGCTTGGCAGAGGCAAACCGCCGCTGAGCGCCTTCAATGCCGCCGCCGCGTCCGCCGTCGCCGTGATAAACGTCGTATTCGAGCCGCAGTCCCGCTTCGGCCGGATCCATTGGGTCCTGCTTGTCGTCCACGAAGGACCAGGAACAAGACACGACAGTGTGAAACTCGAACTTCTTCTCACTGTCCTGGCCCGGCTTCGGTTGGAGACCCACGGCCGCGCGGACGGAAGGCAGGTCGACGACCGTACACGGCGCAGGCGCTGTTGACGCTTCGTCTCGGCCCGGCCACCAAGGCTTGCGCCACGGCGCACTGCCCCAGACCACGCCCACCACGACCAGCGCTACAACCAGAAAAAGGAACGCGCGTCGAAGCAAGCTACTTAGACCACCTGTTCGGGTTCGCCATCAAGGTCACCGGCGATGCGGGATAAACGAGCACCTTCTCTCTCGCCTTGTATATCCGAGCTTTGAAGGCGGCCATGTCGCCGGTGAGCTTGTCGAACAGGGACTGGAGCTTCTTCACGAAGTCCCAGACTATGTAGAGTATGGCCAGCAAAATGAGGGCCCCTCCCTTACCGGCCTTGCCCCCGGCATGCTTGCCCTCATAAGGCGCACTAGGCGACTTCGCGTGCAGACCGCCGCCCTTCTTGTTGAGATACGCGCCGCCGCCCACGGCGGCTACGAACTCGCCACAGAGCCAGATGATCTGGCTTCGGACCGAACGAAGATGCTTCGCGAGGTCGGACATCACGCCGCTCATTTCGCTGGCTCTGCCGGACATCGGCACGCCGACCCGCAAGCCGAATCTGTTGATCCACTTGTCGTAGGAGGACCTCGCGGGACCTTCCCAGCCGCCGCCGTCGAAGATCGCCGCCTTCTTCTCCAACTCGCCCTGCGTGCTGGCGAGGACGTGTTGCGCGAGATAGCTCCAGCTCTCCGCCGCATGGTCGAGCTTGGCGGGGTTCCCCCACATCTTGTGGACGAGGTCGCCGACCTGCTTGATCCCGAGCTGGCCAGTGAAATCGATCGCGAACTTGACGGATTCAGGATAGGCATTACCTTGATAGAAGCCCGGCTCAAGGTTGATCTCAGTCATGTCTCTTCCTCCGCGGCAGCAATGATTTCTGCATCAGAAGTGCATGTCATCGGGAGTTTTGCCGGGACCATAGATTTTCATTGACTTCCGCAAGGCCCTGAGCGAGGCGGCCACCTCGCTCTCCTTCTGACCATACAGCCGCGCCGCGGTCAGCACGCCGATGCGAACATCGTGAACCGCATTGATGTTCTGCTGCAAGGACCACAGGAAGTACTGCTTCTCAAGTTGGTACGCGCCCAGTACGTCTTTGGCGAACCAGCCCACGTCATCACCGGTAAGATTGAGATCAGGGTTGGCGGTGGCGCGCTTGAGTTCCGTGGCCATTGATTTCCGATGAGCGTCCAAGTCCTTGGCGTGCCGGTAAAGCGTCCTACGGTAGACCTGAAACCCGGTCAAGTTTCCCTCCCACTATTAGTCGAGCATCCTCGGCGCTACCAAAGTCCAATCAACGGTGGGGCCCATTCAATACATCAGCCTGCCATAACGACGCTGGATCTCGCGCACTTCGGCCTCCCGGATTTCAGCGGTTCGCTCGCCGGCCGATCCAAGAGCAGCGAGGATCGCCTCGGCGAGGCGCTCAAGGGTGACGTCACGGATGGCTTCCTTTTTGATTTCCACTTGCACGGGATCACCCGCAACGGTCATCTTGAGATTGCCCAGGCCGCGGCCGATTCGCTCCTCGATGGTCCGGTTCTCCTGGGCAGGCTTCAGATCCCGTATCTTCACCAGGGTTTCCATGGCATGCTGCTCGATCAACTGTGACCTCGCGTCATCCAGATCGACGTAGGCGTCCACCGAGATATCGTCGAGCCGCTGGAGAACACTCGCCTCGGTCGGAAGGTTGAAGGCGCCCGCCATATCTGGAAGGGCCGCCTCGGCGAGGGCCTTCATTTCGGAGAGTGAACGGGTCAGGGCCAGATTGATCTGCCTGGCGTCGAGTGCTCGATCGACAGCGAACTGGATGTCAATGATCTCCCCGAAACCATCCGCGGTGACCGTGATCGTGTCCGTCGGATCCGTGTAGCTGATCCGCTTCTCCACAAGTTCACCGTACATGGAATCAGCCCTAGACCGCAGATCTTCCATATGGGTCTCGAATTCCTCGACGTCCGCTGCGTTCGCCGCATCGTCACCGGTCTCCGCAGAGTCGTCCGGCTGCGGCATCGGGGCAGGTGGATTCGACCCCATGCCCATATCGAGCCATTCCGCATCCACTGGTTTGTCGACCGAAGGGCTCGGCGACGCCGGGATCGGGATCGGGATCGGCGAAATACCTGGAAGCGCCAAGCCGGATGTGTCAAGGTCTTGGGATGTCGGTGCATCCTGCGATGCGGCATCCTGCTCTTCCGGCTCAGCCCGGATCGTTCCGGCGCGCAGTCTTTCCCTCGCCTCGTACTGGTCCTTGGGGGCTAATGGAGCCTCTTCATTGAGCTGCTTTTTGAGGCTGTTCCTTCTGGTCGTCATTGCCCGATGCGCTCCCCGGCAGAGATATCGGCGTAGGGTACCGAATGCGGCACGTCCGTCACCACCCTCATGTCAACGAGATAGTCGTAACCGCTTGCGGTATATGAAGAGGGATCCCGCAACGATCGCGACCACCGCGCCGAACAGAGAAGGCCATACCCACCAAGTATTTCCCGATGTTTTCTTCGCCGACTTCGCAGCCGGAGAGGCCGTCGATGGCCGGACGGAGGGCCGAGAACCTGCCTGTGTCGCCTGCCAGCGGTCGTACACCGGATTCGGCGCGGTGGCGGGAACGTTGTCGACCAGCGCTCGGTACGGACGGACCAAGCCGTAGCCCGTTACGTCGTCCCAGCCGGGTTTGCCCACGTCCTTGGCCGTTGCCAGAATTCGGCGAACCACCTCGCGAGCGGGCATGTTCGGGAACCTGGCCCGGACCAACGCAACCACACCGGAGGTTAGGGCCGCGGCTGGACTAGTTCCCGCGTGCCCTCGCCCAACGAAATGGCCGAAGCCATCAATGCTGCCCACCTCCACCGCGGGGGCCGCCCCCATAACGTACTCACCGGGGGTCGACCCGGACCACGGCTCGACCTGCCCGTCAAGGCCGCCGACGGCTAAGACGCCGGCGCAGTTGGCCGGCGAACTTCTCCAGTCACCGTGGCGTCCCTCGTTGCCGGCGGAAACCACTACGACGACGTCTCGTTGAACTGCGTACGAGACGGCGGCCTGCAGAAGGGGGTCACACGGTTGAAAGGTCACGTCGCCCTGGGAGATGTTGACGACCTTCGCTCCGTGGTCGGTGGCGTAACGCAGTGCCTTCGCCCACGCACCCGCGCTCTGGGCTGACAGCGGAAGGACCTTGGCATCCGGCGCTACACCGACCATTCCGGTTCCGCGTCCCTGGCCTACGATGAGTGCACTCATCGCGGCCCCATGCCCGCCATTCTCAGGGTCCGGCTTCATGCGGACATCGTTCATGTTCACGTTCGGCAGGACGGCGCCTTTAAGATCCGGCAGGTCAATATCGACCTCTCTGTCGACGACAGCGACAGTGATTCCCTTACCCGTGGTGATCGGCCAGACCTTCTTTTGCAGCTCCCACCAATCGAACCAGTAGAGCTCCTTGCGCGGCTCAGGGACGGCCAACGCAGGCGTCGGCGAGAGGAGGAGCAGCGCCACAACCGCGCCGAGCACTCCTAACCACCGCGCTCTCGCCCGCACAGGGCTCCTTCCTCGGTCGGCAACGGGTCGACTGAGCATGTCGCTCAGCTACTGAATCACGGGAGGTGCCGTACCCTCATCGTCACTCCAGACATCTTCGTCCTCAGAAAGCCACGTCTCCCGTTCATCCGATCGATTGCGTCTGCGGGCGCTCCCTCCAGAGGACGCCGAGGTTCCTCCAGGAGCGGTGCTGCGGGATGCAGACCGGGAGCCTGTGCCGGTTCGTCCCGCACCGGTCCCTGGCTCTCGGCCGATCACTCCACCAGCACCAGATCCCGAGGCCCCGGGAGTCCGCGCGCGTAGCCCCGGCGTGCTCCCCGGACGCTGAGTGCCAGGAGTCGTGGACGAGCCGCCCCCGATCGGGGCGGAGCCGAGCGGCCCCGGCCGCAGACCTCGCGGCGGCGATCCGCCAGACACAGGCCCAGAGCCCCTGGGGCCTTGACCGATCGGACCAGGGCCAGGAACACCTGGAGCGCCTGATGTTGGAAGGAACGGGCGTAGGTTCCCTCCGGTGCCGGCCGGTACGACGGGCTCCAGCCTCGCCGGCCCGGAGAGTCCGGGGCTGAGAGGCGTTGGGCCAAGCCCCATGCCCGGAGGCATGCCGGGCCCGATTTGACCACCCCCAGGACCGGGCGCCAAGGGTCCAGGCGGTGGGGTACTGAGTCCAGGTCCACCCTGCGCTGGAGGGAGAGTCCCCGGCGCGACTCCTTCAAGGTCCGAGCCACCGCCACCTCCCGGCGGCAGATGTCCCGGGTCAGGATGGCTTGGCGGCGAGGAAACGTCCGGAAGTCGGCCGGGGGTCGGCGCCGCCCCTCCGCCGGAGGCACCGCCGTTGCCGCCCCCGGTACTTCCAGGGGCACCACCGGGACTTCCCACACTTGATGAACTTCCCCCGCCGGCTCCCGGCGCCCCGTAGCCCCGCTCACGGTCCTTGCCGGGGAGGTCCATGTTGATCGAGGTTGGGACGATCGAGTAGGCGTCGGCGAGGCTCTGGTTCATCCTGGCCATGTACTGCCGAGCTTCGCGATCCTTCCCGTACTTCTCCATCATCAACTCATGCTTGGGGTCCGGGAGAGGGCCGACCCCGAAGGGGCCCTTGGGCTCAGCCGGGGCGTTCTGCTTATACGTATCGACCTGACTGCCTGCCTGCTGAAGGGCGAACCCGAACGCATTGCTGGCGTTGGCAAGCTCGCCCGCGGCGTTTTCCAGCCGTTTGATCTGTCCCAGCGCCGCTTCTGACGATGGCCCCTCCGGCCACGCGGCCTTCAACCGGCCATGGTGGAAGGCGAGGTCCGACTCAGCCTGGTCTAGCAGTTTCCTCAACGCCTCGTAGGTGCGCGAGAGATTGTGCAGCCCGGCGGAGTCGGCGGCCCGGATCTTCTGGTAGATCTGGTGGTAGTCGAACTGCTCGGGACTTCCCTTACCGATCGCCCCATGCCTGATCGGATAGGACTCGCCCATGCCTTTGGCCTCCCCCGGACCTCGGTGTGCTAGTTCTGGCTCTCGTGCTTCGGCTGTGGCTCCAACCCCTGGCCCGCCTTCTTACTGGAGTTCTGCGAGGCCAGTTCACTCAGGTCGAAGTTCTTCGCGGAAGACTCGATACGTGCGATCAGGCCCTCGTACACCGCCGCGAACTGAGCCACATACCCCAGCATCGACTCGTGGGCGGTCCCTACGTTCTTGGCGAGGTCCTCGGGCACGTCCCAGTCGCCGATGGCGCCGACCGAGGTCGGCGGGCCGCTGGTGCCGGCCTGAAGTTTCGCCAACTCCGCGCGCATCGCCCGGGCGACCTGGCGCATCTTCTCCGGGCTGTGCTCGCTGTCCGGACGAGGTCCGGACGGGGTCGCACCTGGCTTTGATGGCATGGGATCGACAACGCCCCTGGTCAGCCGCCGAAGCTGGCGGCGTTGCGGTTCTCGGTGGTCCGGTAGCCGTCGTGGGATTCGCCGATGGCGGATCCCATGCGGTGCACGACGTTGCCGAGCTCGACGCCGGCCTGGTTCCACTGCGTCTGTGCCCTGCGGTAGGCCAGCTGAGCGTCGCCCTCCCACTCCGCGAGGGTGGACTTGATCTTGCCCTCCAGCTCGTCGAGGGCGGCCTTGTACTCGTTCAGGGCGTTCTGGAAACTGGCCTGGGCCTGCTTCATGGAGCCGAAATGCACTCGCGTCAGATCGGTCATGATCTCGTTCCTCCGGTGTCGGTGCGTTGAGTCGGCTCAGTCGTTGATGAGGCCCTTGAGTGCGTTCACCCGGGCGACCGTCTCGGCCTCGTTGGCCGCATAGGTCACGCGGGCGTCGCCCAACTTCTGCTGGATCGTGTTCAGGTCGGTCAGGACCTTGACGAACTGCTGGTCGAAACGCTGGAAGACGTTGACGAACGCCGTCGCGCCGTCGCCCTTCCAGGTGGCGGCCAGTGCCTGTTGCTCAGAGGCGAGGCGGGACCGCGTCTTCCGCAGCTTGTTCTCGGCTTCTTCGATGGCGTCGGCACCACGACGCATTCCATCCCGGCTATGTGTCGACCGGTCAGTCATCTGCGCGCTCCTGCACGTTGGTAGGCGGGTTGATCACAACGCCCGGCGCGAACCAATCGCCATCACTGCCCCGTTGGTTACGCGACGTCACCCCGTGACCCAATCAAACACGACGATACAAACGTCACAGATCGACTGTCCAGAAGTCAAGGGATTTGTTATGAAAGGAGGGTTGAGGTCTGTCCGGATTGTCGTGGCGCTATCTGTATTTACGTGATCAAGTTCCCGAAACTCAAAGCTAGCCGGCCGGAACCGACCGTCGCGCGGCACTTGACGTGAGCGCGGGGCCCAGATGGAAGAGCTGGAGCAGGTTGGCCGGGACGGGAGCGGCGGAGCCGGTGGAGTAACCCAGCTTGGCGGCGTCGTCAGATGTGGGGATCGGATGGCGTACGCCCTGCTCGGTAATGAGCGAGAAAGATTGGGGTCCCTGGCCGGGGCCGGTGAGCGTCCCGGCGAACGCACCTCCACCAGGGAGGATTATCTGATCTGGGCCAGAAGGATTGGCCGTGTGACCTGACGGGAGAATGCCTCCGACGGTGAAGCGCGCATTGGTGGAAAGTTTCTCGGTGTCCCGATAGACGACGCAGAGCGGAGCTGACGGGTCATGAGCGGCGAGGGCGGGCGGATGCTCCGGAAGGTCCCGGCTGAACAGGCTCGTCGGGGCGATGTTCGCATTGGCCGTGGTCGGCGGAATGAGCCGTTCCGGGCCGGAGGAGCCGGCGGAGATGAGCAGACCCGCCTGGGTTTCCGAGATGCCGGAAAGGCCGTCGGGAAGTTGGACGTACCAGCGTTCCGCGGAGCCCGCGATCGCCCGCACCTTGTAGACCTGACCTGCGGCTGAGGGCTGGCCATCGGGGCCGGCGCGTTTCTCGCCCTTGCCGGGGACGTCCGGGGCGGCGTAGTCGGGGCCCTGCTGGAGGCCGTTCAGCCAGCGTTCGTCGATCGCGGATACGGGGGCCTGGGTGAGCGTGCGGGCGGCGTCGGGCGAGATGCGCAGCCGGGAGTTGCGCCAGACCAGCCAGGTCTGATCGCCGCCGCGGACAAGGACGGCCTCCCGATCCGTGAGGACGTGGCCGCCCACGTCCCGGCCGCCGACCAGGGAGACCAGGGACTCGGGGAGTTGGGCGGACGCGGCCGTGTTCCGCACGCAGAGCGACCAGGGGGCGCGGACGAGTTTGCCAGGATCGGGAAGGGACTCGGGGGCACCCGGGATTCCGGTCATGGGACCGCGAGGGTACTTGGCCAGAGAGCGACTGGAAACGAGCTTGCGCTGGACGTCGTTGTTGGTCATCGCCAGGCGGGCGGAGGCGTAGTTGAGGAACGGGATGAGGCGGCGCTCTTGGGCACTGTAGGAGTACGCGGCGCCGGTCTCCTTCTCGATGAGGACGAGACCAGGTTGTTCCAGATTGCGGGTACCACCCGGGAAGAGCATGCCGGTGACGCCGAAGCCCGCGGCCATCAGAACGACGACCATGAGGCCGGACAGCGCGCCCACCCCGGTGCGGCGGAGCGGTGACTCGGCGGCACCGGGCTTGCCTTGCAGAAGGGCGAGCGCGACGCGCTGGGTCATCAGCTTGTGCGCCTGGTAGAGGTCCTTACGTGTCTGCATCTCAGCCGGCCAAGCCGCGTAGCCAGGAATAGAGATCGAGCAGGGCCATCGCGAGCGGGAACAGGCTGACGATCAGTATCAGGTCGAGGATGTCACCGGCTCGGCCCCAGAACGGCGAGGGTTTGTGGTCCGGCAGGCGCATCGCCATGACGAGCATCACCGTCACGGCCAGGACCATCGGCAGGACGACCGCGGCGACGAACGTGGCGGGTGAGGACGTCGTACCCCAGGACCAGCCGAGGAGCGCCGCCCCTGCCAGGCCGCTGCCGAGAAGCCACAGGCGCTGGACACGGCTGTGGAAGACGCGGGCGCGTAAGAGGAGAACAAGGGAAACGCACACGCTCATCGTCGTGCCTTTCCACCCCTGGGCCGTCACCAGGATGAGCTGTGCGCCCAGGCAGACGACGGCCACGCCGGCGACGAGGCCCGTGCTGTAGCGGTCCGCCTCCCGGGTGCGACGGAGCAGGGAGGGCCCGTCGAAGATCTGCGCGCTGCGGAGTTCCTCCGCGTTCTCGGGAACGGGCGGCAGCGGGAGCCGGGCGAGCCGGAAGGCCAGGGACGGGATGAGGGCCGTCAGGACGAGGCAGAGCGCGGCGGCTACGGCCGCCGTCCCGCTCGGCTTCAGATCGAAGGCTTGGACGAGCCCGGCTCCCAGGGTTCCGAAGAGGGCGGCGAAGGCGATGCCGAGGAAGGTCGGGACGCCGTCGACGACGGCGAAGGCCGCGACCACGGCGGCCAGGGCCGTCGCCGCGGTGGCGGCCAGGACGTGGGGCGCGCCCAGATCCAGAAGCCCGACCGGACGGGCGGGAGCCACCAGCCCGCTCAGGAAGGCGTAGGGCAGCGCGCCGAAGCCCATGACCACCCCGCCGCCGGAGTCGCCGAGGGCCCGGGAGAGGACGAATCCGGCGAGCAGCAGCACCACGGCCATGACCGCGGCGGCGATCGCGATGATGCCCCAGGCGGGACCGGACAGCAGCAGTCCCACGGCGCCCGCGACGAGCAGCGCGGCGCTCGCCAGCAGGCCGAAGCGGCGGGTGTCGCGAGCTTTCCAGCGGTCGGAGTGCTCATTGATCCCGGTGGCGACGACGTCGGCGACGTCGTCGAAGGCCGGCTCGGGGAGCTGCACCATCTCGGGGCGGAAGTAGAGCACCTCACCGTCGCGCACGCCGAGGCCGGCGAGCGTCTTCGACTCGTCGAACGGAGTCTGGTCGAGGCGCTGCAGCACCCAGCCCGAGTGCGCGAGACCGGCGTTGGCCAGGTCACCGCCCGCGGCCTGGAGCAGCGTCGGGAGCATGTGCGCGAGGGGGACGTCGGCGGGGAGCGACAGATCGATGCGGCGCCCCGGAGCTACCAGGGCGATACGGCACAGGTCGGCACCAGTCGTCGGATTCAGCTCGGACCTCCGGTCTTTTCCACCTGGTTCGGCTGGGGTTCTTCACGAGGACCGCACTTTGACTATCAGTGCGACAGAACTTACGCCATCGGTCATGAACGGGGGTACGTTACGCAGAGCCGATGTCTGGCGCGGATGGCCTCGATCTACCCGATCCACCTATCGGGGTCATTCGTGCGACCTCGTACAAGTACCGAATGCCACATGCGGTCACCCGCCTGACCTATCGATTGCCGGTCCGGGTGTTCGCGCCGGTGACGCGGAAGGGTCCGAACGGTGAGCATCGTTCTCGTACGTCGTCCGGAGCGCCGGCCGCCGCCGCGGCTGCCCGAGGGCGAGCTGATGCTGGAGCCGCCGCCCGAGATCCCCGAGGCGGTCCGGCAGAGCTTCACGAACGCGCTGATGTACCTGCCGATGGCGGCGAGCGGCGCCGCCATGGGGCTGATGTTCATGGGCGGTTCGGGCGGCGCCGGAAAGGGCAATCCGATCATGTGGGTGGCCGGCGGCCTGTTCATGTTGTCGATGGTCGGCATGGGCTTCGGGCACATGGGGCAGGGCGCCGGGGAACGCAAGCAACAACTCAACGCCGCCCGCCGCGATTACTACCGATATCTCGACCAGATCCGGTCACGCGTGCGAAAGGTCGCGAAGCAGCAACGCGAGGCTCTCGAGTGGACCGGCCCTAGCCCGCGGACGTTGTGGTCGCTGGTGCTGAGTCATCGGTTGTGGGAACGGCGTCCCGCGGACGAGGACTTCGGGAACGTCCGGATCGGTCTCGGCAAGCAACAATTGGCGCTGGAACTGATCGTCCCGGAGACCAGGCCGATCGAGGACCTGGAGCCCATGTGCGCGGGCGCGCTCCGCAGATTCCTGCGCGCGCACTCGACCGTCCCGGATCTGCCGGTGTCGGTGTCCCTTTCCGCGTTCGCCCGGATCAAGGTCGACGGGGACGCGGCGGCGGCACGGGCGATGACGCGCGCGATGGTCGCGCAGATGGCGTCCTTCCACACTCCCGACGACCTGCGTATCTCGCTCTGCGTGTCGGCGGAGCGGATGCCCCAGTGGCAGTGGACCAAGTGGCTGCCGCACTGCCTGCACCCGACCATGCAGGACGCGGCCGGGCCGGTGCGCATGTTCGCCCACTCGCTGTCCGCGCTGGAGAAGCTGATCGGCGACGAGATCAAGGATCGGCCGCGGTTCCGTGCCGGTGTCGGCGCCGACGGCCAGGACCTTCCCTTCCACGTGGTGATCGTGGACGGCGGCGCCGTGACGGCCGACTCGCAGATCGGGGCGGACGGCATCAAGAACGTGTGCGTGATCGACCTCGGCGAGTCGGTCGCCCCGACCTCCGACGCGACGATGCTCCGGCTGCGGGTGACGTCCGACGGCCTGGAAATGCTGGAACGCGATCGCACCGGCAAGGACGTCACCACTCCGCTGGGCCGTGCGGACGCCCTCTCCTACCCCCAGGCGGAGGGGCTGGCGTTGCGGCTGGCGCCGCTGCGCGCGGACGCGCCACCGGAGCCCGAGCAGAACGCGCTCGCCGGCAACCTCACGCTGACCTCGCTGTTCGGGCTGAGCGGCCCGGACGCGATCGACCTGCGGTCAACCTGGCAACCGCGCGCACCGCGCAACCGGTTGCGCGTGCCCATCGGAGTAGACACCGATGGACGACCGGTCGAGCTGGACATCAAGGAGTCCGCCCAGGGCGGCATGGGCCCCCATGGCCTGCTCATCGGCGCGACCGGTTCCGGCAAGTCCGAACTGCTGCGCACGCTCGTGCTCGGTCTGGCGATGACGCACTCGTCCGAGACGCTCAACTTCGTCCTGGTCGATTTCAAGGGCGGCGCGACGTTCCTAGGGCTGGAACGGCTGCGGCACGTCTCGGCCGTCATCACCAACCTGGCGGACGAGCTCCCGCTCGTCGACCGGATGTACGACGCGCTGCACGGAGAGATGATTCGCCGCCAGGAACTGCTGCGCGCCGCGGGCAACTACGTCTCGCTCCGCGACTACGAGAAGGCGCGCGAGCAGGGCGCCGACCTGACGCCGGTGCCCACGCTCTTCGTCGTGCTGGACGAGTTCTCCGAGCTGCTCGCCGCCAAGCCGGAGTTCGCCGAGCTGTTCGTCATGATCGGACGGCTGGGCCGTTCGCTCGGCGTGCACCTGCTGCTCGCCTCGCAACGTCTCGAAGAGGGCAGGATGCGCGGCCTGGACACGCACCTCTCCTACCGGATCGGCCTGCGCACGTTCTCGGCGATGGAGTCGCGCGTGGTGCTCGGCGTGCCGGACGCCTACGAGCTTCCCTCGGCGCCGGGCAACGGCTACCTGAAGGTCGACGTCACCGACATGGTGCGGTTCAAGGCGGCCTACGTGTCGGGACCGGTCGCCGAGGAGCAGGCGGCCCGGGTCGAGCACGGGCCGAGCGCGCGACGGATGATCCTCCCGTACGGCGTCGGCTACATCCAGCCGCAGGAGGTCGAACAGCCGGCCCCGCAGGCCCGGTCTGAGCCGGAGGCCGCGGAGAGCCTGTTCGACACCGTCATCGACCGGCTCGCCGGGCACGGTCCGCCCGCTCACCAGATCTGGCTGCCGCCGCTGGACGAGCCGCCCACGGTCGACCAGTTGGTCCCGCCGTTGTCAGTGACGCAGCAGTACGGGCTGACCAGCGCCGAATGGGAGGGACGCGGAACGCTGGCGGCCGTGGTCGGGGTCATCGACCGGCCGTTCGACCAGCGCCGCGACCCGTTCTGGGTCGACCTCTCCGCGGCGGCCGGGCATGTGGGCATCGCGGGCGCGCCGCAGACCGGCAAGTCGACCATGCTGCGCTCGATGATCACCTCGCTGGCGCTGCTGCACACGCCGGAGGAGGTGCAGTTCTACTGCCTGGACTTCGGTGGCGGAACGCTGCGGGCGCTCGCCGATCTCCCGCATGTCGGCGGGGTCGCGAGCCGGCTCGACGCCAACCGTGCGCGTCGCACGGTCGCCGAGATCCACACCCTGCTGGACCAGCGCGAACGCGAGTTCACCGAACGCGGCGTCGACTCGATCGCCACCTACCGGAGGCTTCGCGCGGCGGGCACGATCCCCGGCGACGGGTTCGGGGACGTCTTCCTCGTGGTCGACGGCTGGGGAACGCTTCGGCAGGAGTACGAGCAACTCGAGGAGACCATCACCGACCTCGCGGCCCGCGGGCTGGGATACGGCGTGCACATCGTCGCCACGACCGGCAAGTGGTCCGAGTTCCGGATGGGCATCCGCGACATGTTCGGCACACGCCTCGAACTGCGGCTCGGCGACAGCTACGAGTCGGAGATCGACCGCCGGCTGGCCGAGAACGTGCCCGAGGGCCGGCCCGGCCGCGGCCTCACCCGGGAGGGCCTGCACTTCCTCGCCGCGCTCCCCCGCATCGACGGACGCGGCGCCGCCGGCGACCTGGCCGACGGCGTCGCCGAACTGGTGGAGGCGATCGGAGCGGCCTGGCAGGGCCCCACGGCCCCGCCGGTGCGGCTGCTTCCCGAACTGTTGCCCGCCTCGGCGCTGGCGGAGGTGCCGCGGGAGCGCTGGCGGGTGCCGATCGGAATCGACGAGGACGCCCTCGCGCCGGTCTCGCTCGACTTCCAGACCGACCCGCATTTCGTCGTCGTCGGGGACACCGAGTGCGGGAAGTCGAACCTGCTGCGCCAGATCGCCGACGGCATCGTCGCGCGGCACAGCCCCGCCGAAGCAAAGATGATCTTCATCGACTACCGGCGGTCGCTGCTCGACACGGCCGACACCGAGCACCGGGTGGGCTACGCCGCCTCGCCCACCGCGGCGGCCGAACTGGTGGACGACCTCGTCGACGCCCTGAAGGACCGGTTGCCGCCCGCCGATCTCACCGCCCAGCAGTTGCGCGACCGGTCCTGGTGGAAGGGCAGCGACGTCTTCCTCTTCGTGGACGACTACGACCTCGTGGCCACGGCGTCGAATCCCCTGCTGCCGCTGGTCGAGTTCCTCCCCCAAGCCCGCGACGTCGGAGTTCACCTGATCCTGTCGCGCGCGATGGGCGGGGTGAGCCGGGCGCTGTTCGAGCCGGTGCTCCAGCAACTCAAGGACATGGCCGCCCCCGCGCTGATCATGTCCGGCAGCCGGGAGGAGGGGCAGCTGTTCGGGGAGGTCCGGCCCGCTCCGCTGCCCCCGGGTCGCGGCACGTTCACGAAGCGGCGCAGCGGCGCCCGCCTGATCCAGACCGTCCACCGGGACGCCGGCGAGCGGCCCGTCTGACCTGCTCGCCGGAGCTGCGCCGCGGCTGGGCTACTCCGTGCCGCCGCGGTGCGGGCGAAGGCCGATGGGGCCGCTTCTGGTGCTCACGGTCGCGTCGTCCTCGCCCGTGCCGATCTGATGGGACGCGCGGCCCGGCCGCCATGCGCGGCGCCGTCCCAAGGGGACCACGACGCCGGCGAGGGCCGCCAGGATCGCCGCGCTGAGCGCCCCTCCGGCGACGGAGACGGCGACGGTGCGCGTTCGGTGGTCGGTCTCGGGACTGCCGGCGAACCGCGCGGGGCCCGCTTGTGCGGGCGAGGCGGTGGCGCCTTCCCCCGGGAGGACGGCGGTCACGGCTTGTAACGGGTTCACCATGCCCTGGCCGGTTCCCTCACCGACGTTCCCGTCCGCGGTGCTGAGGATCCTGTGCACGACCTGCCGCTGGTCGAGGTCCGGGCGGCGAGACCGGACCAGCGCGGCGACGCCCGAAACGTAGGCGGTCGCGAAGCTGGTGCCCTGGGCCTGGAGGTTGTAGCCGCCACGGGTCCACGCGGTGACCACGTCCTTGCCGGGGGCGGCGACATCGACCTTCGAGCGGGGCCCGGAGGTCTCGGCCCGGTCGCCTTCGGGCCCGAGTGACGCCACGGATATCACGCCCGGGTAGCCGGCCGGAAAGGCGGGACCGTCGGCACCGTCCGTCTTGCGCACGTTGCCCGCGGCGGCGACGATCACCACGTCGCGGCGCTGCGCGAACGTGACGGCCTCCGCCAGCGCGGGCGAATCACCGGTACTGATCGAGATGTTGATGACCTTGGCGTTGCCGGCCACCGCTTCCCTGATGGCGTTGGGCAGCCGCGCGCCGCCCTCCTGGTCGCTGTCGCCGTTCTGGTGCTTGATGACGTAGAGCCTGGACTGCGGCGCCACACCGCTCAACGGGATCTTCCGGTCGCTCATGTCACGGCCGGCGATCAGGGCCGCCACCCCGGTCCCGTGCCCGTTGCAGTCGCGTCCGCCCGTGTTCGCACCGGACAGGTCGACCAGCCGCGACACCTGACCGGTGAGCATCGGATGGTCCGGCTCGACGCCACTGTCGATCAGCCCGACCGTGACGCCCTGCCCCCGGGTCAAAGGCCAGACACGCTCGAGGCCCAGACGTTTCTGCGCCCACGACTCACCGATGGTTCCTCGGTAGCCCTTGCTCGGATTGCATTCTGAGGACGCCGGCGCATTCGGCCCTTTCGGCTTCTTCACGGCCGGCGGGCTCGGTTTTCTCATGGCCGGGTGGGCCCGGCCGGGTAATTGCGTACTCGCGGCGGCCGGCACGAATCCGACGACCGCGCTCAACACCAGGCATATGCCCGCCGTTCCCATCCCGGCTCCACGCATCCTGCCCTCATTCCAGAACAGTGATCTCGTCGCACGACATTAGACGATCCCGCAACGATCGGCCCCGTGACCGCGGATCCGCGACGGCAGCGGACGGAATGCCAGGCTCATCGCCGCTGGCCGAGCTGTTGGAGGAGCCGGTGGTAGTTCCGCCAATCGTCGCGAGGATTGCCACTGCTCAGGCTGAACCAGGTGACCGGCGCCTGGGGCGGACCGATCCTGGCCGCGGGGACGCCGTTCAGGCCGGGAGGGTCTCCGCGGACAGCCAACGCCACCGGCATGGACGGGCCCGCCCATTGAGGGCCCACGGTCAGATCGGCTCGTCCCGGACGGACATGCGCGAGGAGCGAGACCAGGGGATGTCTGCTCGCGATCTCACCGATCAACGCCGGCAGTTCCTTCACCGGGGGCGGTTCACCCGGTGGGCAGCCGAGGACGAGGGTGGTCAGCTCGTTGTGGCCGCCGTCCCGGCTCTGGGCGTACTCCGTGAAGGCGATCGCGGGGAACATGCCGGCCCCGACGCTCACGACCGGCGGCGTGAGGCCGCGCTGACCGCGGACGAAGGCACCGAGGTCGACGCAGCTCCAGAGGTGCTGGGCCGGCTCGGCGGGCCCCCACCCGGCCGGGGCCTCCCCGGTGAGCATGTGCATGAGGTCTTCGACGATCCCGCCGAGTGGTCCGTTGGCGGGGTGCGGCGCCCGGAGAACAAGGGTCAGGTGAGTGCCCAGTGGCTCGTCCGGGCGCCGTTTGTAACCGGGGGCGTAGTCCTGGGCGTCGGGGACGGGCACGAAAGCCGATCCATTCCAGTGCAGCGGACGACCCGTGTTGCCGTCGTAATAGCCGCCGTCCGCCCTGACGATCCATTCCGCGCCGCCGCCCGTCAACTCCCGCATCGGCACGGTCAGCCGTGTCTCGTAGCACGTCACGATCTGCGGCTTGCGACCAGACGCCGCGCATTCCCGTGCCGCCTCCGACAGGCTCGGGCTGAGCGCCACCGGCTGCCGGTCGACGAGGAAGACCTCGGCCTCATCCGTGCGGGCGTCGGCTCCTCCGGCCGAGGGCGAGGCCGCCTGGTCGCTCACCGCCTCGTCCCATCACAAATGATTCCACCGTCCAGGACGATCATTTCCCCGGCACATCGCGCGGCGAGTTCTTCGCCTTCGGCGACGCCCGCCGCCGCACGAATCTCGACCCACCACACCGGCGACGGCACCTCGATGCCGAGGAGCCGCTCTGCCTCCCCCGGCACTTCCACCAGGACGGGATCCCTGATGACCAGGAGCATCCGGTCCGCGGCATCGAAGACCTGCGTCGCGGCGGCCTGCGAAAGCGCCTTGAGGCCGTCGTCCCCGCGGACCCCGACCCGAATACCGACCCGCTCAAGCAACGCGCCGATCCCGGGCCGCCGGGGGCACAGCACGATGATCTCCCGGCTCACGTCCTGGTCCAGGTGAGCGAATGCGCGAACACCTGCGCGGCGACCTGGAGCGCCACCGTCCGGCTGGCCCCGCCGATCCGGTCGGCGTCGATGACGGCGCCGGTGGCCAGGTGCCGGTCGTACGGCATGATCTCGACCCGGAGGCCGCCGGCGGCGAGCCACTGGCGGGCGCGTTCCAGATCCGTATCGGGGTGCGGAGTGTGGGCGACCAAGACGATGACGGTGCGCATCAGCAGCGATTCGAGACCGTTCTCCACGAACCAGTCAAGCGCCGACCGCGCACTCAACGCGCCGTCGCTGGTCCCGGGGGCGACGAACACCTGCGCGTGCGCGGAGCGCAGGATGCTGCGTTGCAGGCCGGAGACCAGCCCCGCGCCGCAGTCGACCACCGAGGCGGCGAAGTAGCGGCTCAGCCGTCCGACCCCCCGGTCGAAGACGGTGTAGTCGAGTTCCTCACCGACCTGGCCGCCGGAGGTGCCCGACAGCGCCCACAACCCCTGGGGGGTCCTGGCCAGAAAGGCCGACATCTCCTCCCAGGACCGCGACCGCGCGGCAGCGAGATCCCGCACGGAGCGGGTCGAGGTGACGCCCAGCCGCATCGGCAACGATCCCAGTCCCGGATCGGCGTCGATGGCAATGGTCCGATCTTGGCGATACGCCCGGATGGCGTCGGCCACGAGGGCGGTCACCGTCGACTTCCCGGCGCCCCCGCGGATGCTCGTGACGGCGATCCTTCGGCACGACGGCACGGGCCTGCCGAGCGCCGCCGCGAGATCGGCGGAGTGCTGCGCCTGGTTGGCCACCGACGAACCCACGGCCCTCCACACGCCCCGGCGCAACCGTCGAACGCCCGGATCACCGTGCGGATTGCCCCGGACCAGGTCGCCAGGCGACGGCTGATCCGCGCGATTGGGGGGAACTGCCGGGGACGTCCCATGCGCTGGGGAGGACGGCCGAGAGAACGCGGACGCCGGAGCGGGCGCGGACGGCGCGGGGACAGCGCCAAGCGGAGCTTCCGGAGCCGTCACGGGCTGCGAGCCGCTCGTCGGCGCGGGCAGGACCGTCCCGGACGGCGGGCTGGGCGGCAGGCTGGGCGGCGGCGACTCCGGTCGGCCGGCATCCTCGGTCGGTCCGTCCGTCAGGGGAAGGGGCACGGCCGGGTCCGGCTCTGGCCGCTGCCTTTCCGGACGTGTTCGCGGCGCCTCAAGCTCCGCTTGCCAGTCAGCCTCATCAGACGCAATCGGGACGGGCGGCTCCCGTTCATCGTGGGGCGGCGCGGTCTCCGGTTCGACGTCGACGTGGCGAAAGGCCGCTGGAGGGGCACCGTCCTGCCCTTCACCTGACGGAGCGGCGCCCGACGGGGCTTCATGCCGCTGGTCGGCGCGCGGCCCCGGAGGAACAAGACCGGCTTCCAGAACACCGAGTTCCTGCAGCACATCGTGCTGCCAGTCTCGAACGGACACCGATCCCCTAACTTCGCGGTATCCAGCACGACGAAAGCACTTGAATCCTGACGAGTGTAGTCAAGCCCGTGCATCGGCAGATACAGAACGGACCGCATCCGCCAGGTCCGTCGCCTCGCCTTGGGGAACCGTCTTCCACACTCATTTCTCGCGCGCCGCTCCAGCATCGGTGTCGGCCACGAAAGCGCGCTATCGGCGAGCCCGCCATATCTCCCCGCAATTGCCGGTCTGGTCAGCACCTTAAGGCTGGGTGAGCCAAGTTTCAGGCGATCATGGCAAGTCAGGGCTGCCGGTTGGTTAGTCGGGTAAGCGCGCCCGGAGGCCGATGCCGTGTGATCGTGGCTTCGCACTCCGTCCGTCTGGACTCTGCCACGTCTGAGCGCCGTAGGTAGCTTTGCATGCGTGGCAGACGAGGAGGTGCTCCAGGACGCCCCACACCGCAAAGTGGTGCGCTTGGGCGACACCGTCCGCAGGCCGCCCCATCCGTGGACACCGGCCGTCCATGCCTTGCTCCGCTATCTGGAGCAGGCGGGTTTCCCCTACTCACCGCGAGTCCTGGGAATGGATCAGCAGGGCCGTGAGGTCCTGACCTACCTGGACGGGGAGTCCGGGCCGTGTGGCTGGGCCAACGTAGTCAACGACGCAGGACTGATTGCCTTTGCCCGCCTGCTACGCGATTATCACGACACCGTCGCCGGTTTCCGTCCGCCCGAAGAGCTCAGCTGGTTCACCGGTCGGCGCGGAGTGGGTCGTGACGAGGTGGTCTGCCATGGAGACTTCGGCCCCTGGAACATCGTGTGGCACGACGAACGCCCGGTCGGGGTTCTTGACTGGGACTACGCCCGCCCGGCCGACCGCATGCACGACGTCGCCTACGCCCTGGAGTACGCCGCTCCGTTCCGCGATGACGCCGAATGCCTGCGCTCGTTGCGCTACCCCGAGCCCCCCGACCGCCGCCACCGCCTGGAGACGTTCGCCGCCGCCTACGGCCTGACCTCCACCACAGGGCTGATCGACGCGGTCATCGACGTCCAGCAGGACGCCATCGACCAAGTCCGCAGACTGGCGGAAGCCGGACGCCAACCCCAAGCCCGCTGGGTCGCCACCGGCTACCTGAACGAACTGACCCAGCGACTGGCCTGGAGCCAAACCAACCGCCACCTGTTCGACTAGCTACCAGGTCGCGAACCGCGCTGCCCAGCTTGCTCCTTGATGGGTGATCAGCTTCGCCGCTCCAGGATTCCGATCCGGGCCCCGTGAAGGCGGAAAGGCCATTCTCCCGGCCGAACGCCCACCAGATCCCGTCCCGCGCGCATTGCTTCCCGTTCCCTACAGCCCCGGAAATCGCCCTGGACACCGTTGATACACAGGTGAAGTAATGGTTAAGTAAAGGCGTTGTCATCTAGGAGAAGGAACCTCCGATGCGCCGTCTTGACCCCTTCCTCGCCGCGGCTTTCGCAGCTCTCGCGGCGTTATCGCTTCCCATAGGTCCGGCGCGGGCCGCGGGAGGCTGGACCGCCTCGCCGGCGACCGGCGTGACCGGTCCGGTGAGCAGCTTCAGCGACACCGACGCCTGGGCCCTCGGCGGCGACCGCGGCTTCGCGCACTGGAACGGCCGGGACTGGCGCAACGTCCCGGGGCCGGACGGCGGCGGCAGGATGGAGGCGATCGCCGTCGCCGGGCCGTCCGACGCATGGGCGGTCGGTCGGCGGGGCGCCCCTCCCGCTGGGAAGAACTTCATCACGCAGATCCAGCACTGGGACGGCGCGAGCTGGAGCATCATCCCCAGTCCGGAGTTTCGGGGCCGGTACGCGGCCCTCTGGGGCGTGGCGGCGCTCGCTCCGGACGACGCCTGGGCGGTCGGCTGCGACGGAACCGCCGCCCTGGTCGAGCACTGGGACGGCGGAAGTTGGAGCCGCGTCACCGTGCCCGTCCCCGGCCCCGGGCTCCACTCCAGCCTGACCGCGATCAGCGGGCGGTCCTCGCATGACATCTGGGCGATCGGCACCTATGACAACCCCGAGTCGGCCCCGAACACACTGTTCGCCCTGCACTACGACGGGGCGGCGTGGCGCGCCGTACCCATGGAACAGATCGCGGGCCACACCGACGGCACCTATGCGGTGCCCTGGTCAGTGGTCGCCATCGGCGCGAACGATGCCTGGACGGTCGGCTACACGACCGGCACCGGACAGCGGGGAGGCACGCTGACCGAGCACTGGGACGGCAGGCGGTGGCGGTTCGTCCCCAGCCCGTTCGACCACCCCTCGCCGACCACCACCGGCTCGCTGATCAAGGTCACGGCGCGCGCGCCGAACGACGTCTGGGCGGGCGGCGCCACCTACACGGTCGACGACGACCATCCCGAGAAGAGCTACGACGTGCTGCTGCTGCACTGGAACGGCGTCCGCTGGACCCAGGACACCACCGCGCCGACCACAGGCTCCAGCAACACCATCACGGGGCTCTCCACCACCCTCGGCGGCCACGTCATCTGGGCCACCAACGACGGCCACCCGGAACTCCTCAGCCACCCCTAGCGCTCGCCGGAACGGCACCCGTCACCTGGGCGCGACGGGCGGCATCCGTGCGCTGGAGTCGCGTCTCGACCAGCGGGCAGAACCTCGAACGCCAACTCGACGCGCTCACTGCCGCCGGATGCCGCCGGGTCTTCGCCGACACCGATTCCGGCAAGGCCGCCGGTTCGTTTTGCCGCCGACACTTCACGCGGACTCGACCGAGAATCGTCAAAAAGAAGCGATCGGCTTGTCCGTATTCCACGCATCACGCGATGATTGTCGGCATGCTGTCCTTTCGCAACGGATTCCGGCGTGCCGCTGTTGTCGCGGGCGGCACCGTGCTGGGTGTTCTCGGCTTGTTCTTTTTCGCTGTCGGACTTGACGATGCCGACAAGTACGCGAGTGTCATCGGTGCGATCGCCGCCGTGCTCGGAGTCGCTCTTTCGCTGGCCGGGCTCCGTTCGCGAAACGCGGGCGGTGCGCCGCACGGTGGCAGGGGCTCCCAGCGCATCAGCGGATCGAGGATCGGCGGGAACGCCGTCCAGCTGCGCGGAGTGTCCGGAGACGTGACCGTCCGGGGATCGGCCGCCCGCAGGCCGGGCGATCCGCCCGCCCCGCCCCCCGAAGGCGAGGATGATCAGGAGGCGGAGGACGGTCAGACCATTTCGAGGTCCGCTGTCGGGGGAGACGGCATCCAGGTGGACCAGGTGGACGGCGACGTCAATGTGGACCGCGGCGACTGATGGCCGAGCGAGAAGACGGGGGCGGCCCCGACGACAGGTCGCAAACGATCTCGGATTCCACCGTCGGCAGGGACGCCTACCTTTTCCAGGGGGTCTCGCGGGTCATAATCGGCGGCACGTTCGGAAGGCGGTGGGCCGTACCGGTCATCGTGCTCGCCATTGTCGCGGCGGGAGGGTTCGCGTTCACAGAACGTGGAAGGCGCATGCTCTCGGGACGCGACGGACCGAACGTCACCGTGACGGCGGCCCCCGCCGTGTGTGATCAGCGTTCCGGCTGGATCGTCGGCGACACGTCCGCGCCGCCGCCGGACGGCGCCCTGGCCATGCGCGACGCCCGGAAGTACCGGAGATGGCTCGACGAACACGGGGCGGTGCCCGCCGAGCGGTCGGAGACGATCGTCACAGTGAACGGGTCGGGATCCGCGGCCGTGGTCATCGAGGACATCAAGATCACCGTGATCCGGCGAGCACCGCCGCGGACCGGTCGGCACATGGTGCCGAAATGCGGTGGCTCGCTGCCGCCTGAAAAGCACTACGCGCCGGTCGCCCTGGACGAGTTCCCGGTCGGTCAGCCGGCTTCACTGCGACAGAAGATCGGCTCGTCGTCCTACGGGAAGGCGACCACGCGGGTGCTGGGCACCGTGCCCGTGGTGAAGTTCCCCTTCGCGGTGACGGAAACCGACTACTCCTATGTCAACCTCGTCGCCGTGGCCGATGAATGCGACTGCACCTGGAAAGTGGAGGTGGAATGGCTGAACGGCGAGCGGCGGGGAATTCACCGGCCTGGGAAGACCTTCGAGCTCTCGGCGGTCGCGGCCGGGTCGCCGCGCTCGTCGCCCTAGCCGCGGCGCTCCAGTCCGTCCTGGCGCTGCCCGTTCTGGTCCGCGGGTCGAACACGCACGTCCATTACCAGGAATTGGTCGCCTTCGCCGATCCGGATGTCGCTCCGGAGTCCGGCCCGGTACGCCAGATGGTGAGGATCGTGGTCTTCGCGGTGGTGCTCGGCTGGCTGACGCATCACTCCGCGGGCAGGCCGTGGAGCGGATCGCGAATCCTCTTCGTCGCGACCGCGTCGGTGTGGGGATGCGTCGCGGGCGTCGTCTCCGCCATCGTGTGGTCCCTGGGGGAATGGTTCGGGGACGTTTCTCGGACGCTGGCGGTCATCGCAGTGGGAGAGGCTCTCCAAACTTGCAGCGCGGCGGCTTTCCAAGGACTGGTGGTAGGGCTGGTCGCATCGGCCCTGACGGTGGTCGTCACCGCACGTCGCCCGGCTGCCGCCGTCATTCCCTCAATCTCCCTCGCTGCCAGCCCACAATGGTGGGTCACACCGGTGGTGGGAGCGATGTGGGCTTTCGTGTTCGGCACGGCCAAGTACACGGCCTGGGTCAAACTGTTCACCTGGCATTCGCCCACCAGCGAGCAGTTCGAGGACGCCGGATCGCCCACCCCGTCGAGCGTCCTCTTCGGCCTGCTCGCCTGGCCTCCTGAGGGACGGCATGGATGGACGTACGTGGCGATGGGCGCCACCTTTCTGGCCGCCGGCATGGCGTCCGAACGGCGTCTCCTGAGCAAAGCCGGAACCGACACCATGCTGGTGTTCTTTTCCCGCTGTTGCGCGCTGGGCATTTATACGGCGTTATGCCTCTTCCGAGTCGCCGCCGAGGGCGTCGTCCTCCGGCACGGCGCCGCACCGAACATGACGATCGTCCAAACAGCGAATTTGGCCGTTCACCTCATGCCGGAAACCCTTCGTGACAGCGCGGATCAGATTCTTCTCCGAGGGCCGATTCTCCTCGCGGTGCCGATCCTCGGAATCGCGCTGATCGCACACGCCATCGATCGCTTGCACCATATCCGGCCGTGCGCGGGAGGGGGCGTTTATCCGGGGGCGTTGGGTGGGAGGCGGGAGAGGTAGGGGGATCTGCCGCGGAAACCGCGTTGGAATCGGGCCGGTGGCCCTGTGGCGAGGAACTCGCGGAACCAGGACTCGTGTTCGCTCTGCTCGAAGAGGATCGCCTGGGCGATGTCGTAGGTCCGGTGGTCCTTGTCTTGGGTGAGTTCACACAGATGGGTGTAGTGGCGCGCGGATTTCTGAGCGGATTCGATGAGTGCGGTCACTAAGGCGTGTGGACTGTCGCTGATGGTGCCCAGCGGAGTCTCGTCTGCGGGATCGGCGGTTGCGAACTGGCTGAGGTCGTCCGGCAGGCGTCCGTCCAGTTCATAGATCCTGGTCACCAGGGCGTCGAAATGATGATGGTGCTCGGCGCGCACGTCCGTGAGCACCTCTTGCAGATCCTGGCCCATTACGGCGGTCAGGCTCGCGTTCAGAACCGTGTAACGGTAATGCGCGGACAGTTTCGCTCGGGCGGCCGACGTCAACTCCTGGACGAGGGCGTCCACGTCGACACCGGCGCGCTCGGCGAGTTCGCGCGCGATGCTGCTCATGAGTGGTCTCCCCTTCGCGAGGCGACGGGCCGGTCAGACCGGCGACGTCTCCGCCGGGGTTTCCGCCGAGGTGTTCATGAGAGTGCGATCTTCGGGGTTGAGGACCAGGAACACCGCGCCGGCCAGGGCGCCTCCGAGTAGATCGGCCAGTAGCCAGATCCATATCTTCGTCCAGGCGAACAGGCCCATCGTCGCGGCGCCCAGGGCGACCGCGGGATTGAACGCTCCTCCTGAGGCGCCCCCGACCGCCAGCGCGCCGGCCAGCACGGTGAATCCGATGGCGAGCCCATAGAAACTGTTGTTCGGGTGGTCCTTACTGGTCGCCACGTTCAGGACGACGTAGGCGAGCGCGAACGTGAACACGACCTCGGCCAGGAGTGCCGTCCCGAGCGCGCGTCCAGACGGCGACAACTCTGTGATTCGACCCGGGTTCACCACGTATTTGGCGGCCAACGCGGCGACCACGCCCGCGACGATCTGGGTCGTCCAGTAGGCGAAGGCGTCGACCAGGCTGATCCGTCCCCGTAAGAACACCGCCAGCGTCACCGCCGGGTTGTAGTGCGCCCCGGACACGTGCCCGCCCGCGTACACCATCACCATCAGCACCGCGCCGATGGCCAGCGGGGCGAGCGGGGCCTTCGCCAGGACCGTGCAGCCCACGGTGAAGACCAGGAAGAATGTTCCGATGAACTCCGTGACGTAACTGCGCATGTCCGTCCCCCTGTGATTGCGGAAACGCGGCATTTCATTTGCCGCGGTTCACCGATCGTTTCACCTCATTCAAGTTCGAGACGCCGGGTCGCCCTTACGGGCTCATTACGGCCGTGATTGCTTCGCGGATAGGTGTTGGCCATGCCGCAATAGGTTCGCGTTGGAAAACGCCAAATTGGTCGTGCGTTCAATCGAGCCCGCCGGGCGAACCTGGGCCAGGGGACCAGATTTGGACGGTGCCGCGGGTGCCTGTTGTGGTCCAGTGACCTGTTTGCTGCGGTGGTCGATCGATGTGTTCGGCCGGGCGCGTGGTTTGGCCGGGCCATATGCGGACCGCCGTTTCGTCGCCGCCGGTGCAGGCGAGCCACTGGGCCTCTGGGCCGACGATCAGGTCCTTCAACGACCCGCCGGGAGGTGTGAGCGACTGCAGTCGTTTGCCGGTGACGAGGTCCCAGACCTGCACCGCGCTTCCGCCTGCGGTGGCCAGCCAGCGACCGGCTGGGTCCACGACGAGATAGCCGATCCAAGCGTTCTTGACCCGATTGGTGAGGTCGAGTTTTGTTTCCGCGCCTGGGATCGGCCAGATGCGTACGGTGGCATGAGATCCTCCGACGCAGCCGAGCCATTGACCGTTGGGGCCGTAGAAGAGCGCCTCCGTGCCGCGGCCGGGCGGCTTCAGAACCTGGAGCCGCTCGCCGCTCGGGATGTCCCAGATCTGTACGTCGCTTCCACCGACGACCAGTCGGCGACCCTCCGGGTCAGTCGCCACGGCACCCGCTCCCCATTGTCCGGCCCACCTTTCAAGGAGCAGTTCGTAAGACGGGACGGACCACAACCGGACCATGTGAATTCCATCGACCGCGGCGATCCAGTCGCCCCTGGGGCTCACCGCCAAGCCCTCGATGTCGCCCCACATGCCGTCGAACACATGGAGCCGGGTGCGAGTGGCCTGATCCCACAGTTCGACGAGTCCCTCGGAGGCCGTCGCCAGCCAGGTGCCGTCCGGTCCGGCGACCACCTTCGGCGCGCCGAAGTGTCGAACCCGGCCCAACCGGGCCAGCAGTCGCTCCAGCGAGGGGGGCTCGGCGCTGGGCCGCCGTGGCGTCGCGTCGTCGGCCGTCGCGTCGTCGGCCGTTGCGTCCTCGACTACCGTGGGCGCGTCCTGGGGCGCAGGTTCCTTTTGCGGGTCCTTATCCATCGCCGGACCCAGATTTCGGGTGAACAAGGGGCGTTTGGTCACCGGGCGAGTGCGACCGGTCGACGTGGCCAGGGCTTCGATCAGCGCTTCCGAAGAGGCCGGCCAGGCGATGAGCGTGGCATAGCCGGTGAGGAGGTTGTCCAGCAGTCTTGCGGGCAGTGTGGTGCCCGTCTCAGCCAGCAATTCTTGTGAGAGTTCGTCGGATCGGCGTAGCACCTCGGTGACCGATCGGCGCGACAGCACCGGCTCCAGGCGGGGAACGAGGAAGGCGCCAGTGTCCGCCATTTCCGGGAGCAGGATTCCCACGACCGGCTTGGCGGTGCCGCGTGTCCGGGTCAAGGCGGCGTGCATCTCCCAGTCGACCCAGCGCCGGGTGTAGGTCTCGCGTCCGACGAGTACCACGAGGAAGTCGCACCCGGCGATCCGTTTGCGGATCTCGCGGCGTACCTCCGGGCCGGTATTGATCTCTCCTGGATAGATGGACGAGCTGCGGATGACGGTCCCGTACTCGCGCTCGAACCTTTCTCGGGCTGCCGCGTTACCGCCGTGGTAATAGCTGACGAAGACTGCGGTGGGGCTCTGGCCGGACGAATCGGCAGGCCCTCGAATACCGTGGCGGTTCAGGATCAACTGTTCCGATGGCGCCGAAGCGCGCTCGCCTCGCAGGTCCAGTAGGACCTGGGCAAGCGGAAGGCTTGTCAGATACGCGTCCAGCTCGCTTTCGAAGTCCTGCTCGAACCGCGGATCACCGGCGACGTACTTCGGACCGGTGAGAGTGGCCTTCAAGGTCTGCTGGCCCCACGGGAAGGAGTACTCCACCGGCTGTCTCCCCGGTTGCAGGTCGGAATGGTCCCAGCCGAGGACGACCACCAGCGGGGAGCCGGGCTCGAGGACCAGCCGACGAATTCGGCGGCGGCCTCTGAGCAGGCAGTCGATGACGTGCCGCCCATCGGAGAGGCGATTGACCTCCAACCACTGCGCCTCCTTCCGGACGTACCCCAGTACCCCTCCCACATAGAACGTCACCCGCCGGTCACCGGTCTGATGCAGCTCAGCACCTGCTCGTGACCGCGCCTGCGAGGGCAACGGCGGCCGGTCCGGTGGAGGCGGAGGCGTCCACGGCTTGCTCAGTTCGCCTTCGAGCCACGCTGCGAGTTCGCGGGAGTTCTCCGGGCTGATCCGAGGCCCGCCCGGCACCTTGAACCATTCATCTCGCGCCTGTCGAAAGCTCGAAGCGCGACTGGTCGAGGTAAGCCCGGCCTCGCTGAGCGGCTGCCCGTCGACGGCCGGAGGATAGAACTCGAGCAGCGCCTCGTCTTTGTCATAGGTGAGCCGATGAAACAGGCCATACGGCTCGCCCCGGCGCAGTAACCGCACACGGAACGCCCCCGCGTCCTCGTTGCTCAACTCCAGAACGTGCACGTCGTCTCCCGTCCATGACGCCCGAGCACAGGATCGCCCACAACTCCGCGCCGTGGGAGATTTCCGGGACAGGAACGGCGCTCGGTGGGCAGGCTAATGTTCACGCATGGAGACTGCGGCCTTCACCGCCGCCGCGAGCGTCCTCGTGGCCGTTCTCATCTATGTACTCAACGAGCGCGGACAAGCACGCCGAGAGCTTCGCCAGGCGCGCCTGGCACGAGTGAACAGCCAACTTCGCGACCTCTATGGCCCGCTGCACGCCCTGGTCGAGGTCAACGAACGGATCTGGGAATCCCTCCGCGACGCTGGTCTACCTACGAAACAGGAACGGCAGCCCGGTCAGCCCCAGTGGGAAGACTGGCCCCTGTGGCGTGACGGAGCGCTGATGCCCGCCAACACCAGAATGCGGGATCTCATCATCAGCCACGCGGACCTGCTGATCGAACCCGAAGTCCCCGCGCCCGTCCAGGACTTCTGCTCCCACGTGACCTCCTTTGAAGTCCTGCTGACCAGCGAGTCCAAGGACGCTTCGAACAAGGCTCTGATCCCCCATCCAGGCACCGCGTACCTCGACTACGTGAGGACCTCTTTCGCCCGGCTGAAAGCCGAACAACACCAGTTGCTGAGCCTCACCGCCCCCCGCTAGCAACACCGCGCGCCGCCGCCACCCTCCATGCGCAGGGGGCTCCGGTGGCGAGGGGGCGTACCTGGGACGGGGACCTGCGGGTTCGTTCATGCCGGGCGGGGCCTGTGGCACTATCCGGCCACCGCGCTCGGCTGCTCGGCTTATGGCGTAGGGCGATGACCAATTTCAACCGGAAAGCGCTCCGGTCTCGCGGCTGTATATCCGATGAGTCTGATGATGGTTTGGTGTCTCCAGATAAATGTGTGTTTAGTCAAGACTTGCGGAACGCGGGACAACAGGTGGAGCGCAGGGGCAAACGATTCTCTGGAGAGGCGGTAACGCACGCGGCTATAGTTGTGCGATCGGCTGGCGGGGCCTGATGCGCGGGTACACGGATATGGCTTTGCAGACCGCCGCGAGGGGGTTCAGTTCGCGTGTGTATTGTTATATTGTCGGAATGGTTTCTCCTGATCGGAGGGAACTCCCATGGTGGACGATTCGCGGGCGCCTGATTTGCAGTCGACTTCTGCCATTGACACCGCGGTGTCGCATTCGGCCAGGATCTGGGACTATTGGTTGGGCGGGAAGGAGAACTATCTGGTCGATCGGCGACTGGGTGACCAGATCGCCGAGGTGTTGCCCGATATCGTCGAGCAGGCCCGTGCCGATCGGGCGTTTTTGAAGCGTGTCGTTAGCTACTTCGTCGGGCAGGGGATTCGGCAGTTCCTCGACATCGGGACGGGGCTGCCGACCGCAGACAACACCCATGAGGTGGCCCAGCGCATCGCCCCTGAATCGCGCATTGTTTACGTCGACAACGACCCGCTGGTGCTTGCGCATGCGCGTGCTTTGTTGACCAGCTCTCAGCAGGGCGCCACCTCGTATCTGGACGCTGACATGCACGATCCGGAAGCGATCGTGCGGGGCGCGCGGGAGACCCTTGACTTCTCCTCACCGGTGGCGATCACGATGCTGGGCGTGGTGTGGCATATCACCGACGACCAGGAGGCCCTCAGCATCGTCGGACGATTGATGGAGGAAACGGCGCCGGGCAGCTATCTCGCCATCGCCCATCCCACGATCGAGGCCACCGGCGAGAAGATGGCTGAGGCGATCCGTCAATGGAACCAGTTCGGCAAGCCGCCGGGTATCCACCGCAGCCCGGCACAGATCGCGTCGCTGTTCACGGGCCTGGAGCTGGTCGATCCCGGAGTCGTGACCTGTACGCGCTGGCGTCCCGAGCCGCCGCCATTCGGGGAACCCGCCGAGTCCGACCAGTACTGCGGAGTGGCCCGCAAGCCCCAATCAGCGGGTTGAGGATCTCACCGGTACGCGGTGCGAGTTGTTACGGACCGGCCGCTGACCGGTCCTTTCCTCGGACTCCTGTCTCTGGGAGCATGGCTGCCCGGCAGGCGCCTTGTCCTGACTCACGTACTGGCTGCACCATGCATGCTTTGTCGGGTTGGGGAAGCGGGTCTGACCACAAGCCGAAATCGCGCGAACATCCAGGCAGGAGAAGGATGCCCGATGGTATTCATGCTCCCGCCCGTACCGCGAAACAGGTCACCCCTAATCTCTGTTCCGCACGCCCGCCGGGGTGGCGGCATCGGCCGTGAACTGGTACGGCTAGAAATGAGAACCCGGTATCTCAGCTCGTTGTGCGATTCCGGGGAATGGGTGCCGCGCGTCGCCCGAAACAGCCTCGCTGGAACGCGCCAAGAGGGGGCAGTGTGACGGTGGCGCTGGGAGGCCAGCTCATCGCCCAGTTGTACGGGCAGATGAGTGCCGATGAGGCCCTGGGCCCGACGATGCCACGGCTGCTGCTCGGCGCCCGGCTACGCCGACTCCGCAAGCAGCGCGGACTGCACAGGCAGGACGCGGCGCGGGTGGTCGGCTCCGAAGCCCGGTTGGTGAGCATGGAACTGGGTCTGATCGGCTCTCTGCTCGACGACGTGGTCGCGCTTTGCGACCTTTATGAAGTCGAGGAGCATGGCACGCGTGTGGTGCTGGTGGAGATGGCACGCCAGTCGCGCCGCCCCGGCTGGTGGCAGCCCTTCCGGCAATTGATTCCCGCCTGGTTCCTGCCATACCTGGGGTCCGAGCAAACCGCCGGGGTCATTCGGTCCTACGCCGTCCAGTCGATCCCCGACCTGCTACAGACACCGGACTATGCCCGCGCCCAGTTGAGTTCGCTGCCCGACAAGATCACCGATGAGCAGATGGACCTACGAGTCCAGTTGCGGATGCGACGCCAGCGCATCCTGCACTCCGACCAGCCCACGCGGATCTGGACGATCATCGACGAGGCGGCGCTCCGCCGACCCTTGGGGGGGCCGGTCACGATGCGCCGTCAACTGGAGCACCTGCGCGGGCTGTGCACGCGTTCGAACATCGCCGTCCAGGTGCTGCCGTTCGAGCTGGGCGGCCATCCGGCGCTGGGCGGCCCGATCACGATGCTGCGATGGCGCACCCACGAGTTGCGCGACCTGGTCTTCCTGGAGCAGTTGGACAGCGCGGTGTATCCCCTCCGGCCCGGCGACAGGGACTACTACCGGCACGCCATGAACCTTCTGGGGACACAGGCGCCGCCGCCCGAGCGAACACCCGCGATACTGGACCAGCTGATCAACTCTATGTGATCAAGTCGTGTCGTACCGTGTCATCCGGCACAGACAAGGCGCTGTCCGCCATGCCAGGCTGAGGAGACCGGGTCGGTGTCAGCGCGTGATATGCCCGCCGCGCGGCATGCCCCAGACACGTCGATCGGACCACCATGAGCCACCGACCCTTTTATCCAGCGGGAAATGAGGAGTTCGCCGCCGATCTTCGGCGGTTACACTCCGACTGCGGCGAGCCGACCTACTCAAGCGTCATCCGCATCATTCCGCAGCTCGATGAGCTCTTTCCTCTCAAGCACGGCCGCTTGAGCCTTCCGACGAGTTTGTCCCGCTCGAACATTAGTCAGTTGCTCAACGGCGCCCGCCAGGCATCGGCCGCACCGCTCGCCGTCCTCGTACTCTGCTTCCTTCGCTGCGCGGCGGAGAACGGCAGCATTCGAACCGACCCGGCCACCGGCGCCCCACTCAAATGGGAAGCGATACTCAGGGCGTGGCAGAAACGGCTCCGCCGGGCCAGACAGCAGGACGATGTCCGTGCCGCGAGCCCGGCGCCGAACCCGTCTGCCTCGTCGGACGACCAATCGTCGGTCATGCCGTCGATGGCACTGGCCGATCCCGGCACTAAGCGCCGTAGCGCTGATCCGGTCCACCTGGAGCCGGGCGAACTGGCCGTCCTCGGTGCCCATGGCGCCTACGGCGGAGTCCTAGCCGAGCAGGCCAAGCTCGGAGACCCCGAAGCCATCTACCAGCTCGCCGTCGCGCTGGCCTTCTCCCCCGAGTACCGCAGCAAAGCAGTGGCCTATCTCCTCAACGCCGGCCCCAGCCATCCCGCGGCTTTGGGTCTACTCCAGGAATCCGAGCAGAGCATCGACCCTCGGCACGCGCGCACGCGCGCCGAATCGCTGGCCGAAATGGCCAAGGCGTACGGGTACGAGGCGGCCATGCACTTCTTCCGGTCCTGGCTCTCCCGCCTGGACCTCGCCGACCGTCCCGTCACGGTCGAAGGCGACGAGGCCCACTGAGGTTCCTCGTTCTAGCGGGTCTTTGACAATCACCCGCATTGCCGGGCGAACCGGCGCGAGTCGACCACGTTTACCGCCATTCACGCGCCTGCACTGTCGTTCACGACCGTTCACAGACGTTCACAACCAGTCGCTGGGCGACTTTTCTGCTTCACGAATATTTCTTTAGTGGCGAACCAGCGAGCGCGCTTCGGGCGAGACGGAATAGTTCCGAGCATCCATTCCGGTCGCCTGACCTGCGAGACCATGCTGGAGAAAACCGTTGACGCCCCCCATGTCCACCGCGCGCCGCGCCCGCGAACGCGGTCGCCGTACCGGCCCGCAATGCGCGGACGAGGCCGCCTTAGCCATGACTTTGACGACCGTCTGGATGGTCAGGACGGGCCGGCTCCTCGACCGCAAGCCGATCATGCACGAACTCAGCGCCGACGAGCTCGTCGAGTTCTGGGACGACCCGCTCCGCGAAACCGTCACGAAAGCCAGGGTGTTTCCGTCTTGATCGACTTCTTCCTGCGGACCGTCATCGGCCAGCCGAACCCTTCCGGCGCCAAGCCGCGCCACCAACTGCTGGCCGCGAACGACATTCGCGGGTTCTCGCAGTACGACGAGGCTACGAAGATCAGCATGCACAAGGCCCTTTACCGGATCACGCGGCAGGCATGCGACACGGCTGGCGTCCCGTGGCGTTCTGCCCGCCCCGAGGATCGCGGCGACGGAATCCTGATGATTCCCAAGTCCGCGGGCCTGGAAGTGCTTCTCACGGTTTTCCTGGACGAGATCCGCAGCGGCATCAGAGCCCACAACAGGACCGTCTCAGACGAGCGGCACGCGCTCCGGCTGCGAATGGCCCTCGCCGACGGCTACGTACACCGGGAACCGCACGGTGTCATCGGAATGCCCGTCAATTTTCTCTTCCGCCTCCTTGAGGCGGAGACCTTCAAGCAGCAGCTAAAGGAGAGGAACGCCGAATTCGGCCTCATCCTGTCCGACCAGGTTTACCAGATCGCCGTGGACTACCAGCTCATCGACACCAAGTCCTTCATCTGCACTCAGGTGGACGTCAAAGAGACGCACACCAACGGATGGACCTGGATCCCGCTCGACGACCCGTAGCCCGGACGACGGAGCCGGGCACGGGCACTGGCGGGGGGACGCCAGAGCCCGTGCCGGGCGGGGCCGCTCACACCGGGGCGAGGCGGCGGAAGCGGCTGGTGTGGAAGACCAGCGGAGGGGTCTCCGGCCTGGCCGCCAGGCTCAGCACCTCCAGCAGGACGATCACGTGGTCGCCGGCCGGGATCTCGTCGTGGAGGCGGCAGTCCAGCCAGGCGGTGGCGTCCAGGACGAACACCCCGCCACCCGGACGGGCCTCCCAGTCGACCCCGTTGAACCGGTCGCCCTCCTTGCGGGACAGGCGCAGGCAGGCTTCGTTGTGGTTCTCGGCGAGCACGCTCAGCCCGAGCCGCGGCGCGTGCCGCAGTTTCGGCCAGGTCTCCGAGGTGTTCTGCACGCAGATCGACACGAGCGGCGGGGCGAGGGACACCGAGGTGAACGTGCTCGCCGCCATGCCGGTCGGCGTCCCGTCGACGAGCGCGCACACCGCGGCGACGCCGGACGGGAAGCACCCGAAGGTCCGCCTGAGCTCCGCGACGTCCTCGGTGACCTCCTGCATTTCGATCACCTGTCCGTCAGGCCGTGGCGAGCGAGG
This sequence comes from Actinomadura syzygii, assembly GCF_008085905.1. Taxonomy (GTDB): domain Bacteria; phylum Actinomycetota; class Actinomycetes; order Streptosporangiales; family Streptosporangiaceae; genus Spirillospora; species Spirillospora syzygii. The sequence continues at coordinate 294,684 of NZ_VSFF01000001.1, forward strand.
GGGCCTGCGCCGGGTCCAGCCCCATCGTGATCAGTCCGGCCATCTCGGCGCAGGCGTACGCGTTCGGCGGCATGATCGCCGCCGTGGTCACGTCGCGCAGCATGCGCTCGTAGCCCCTCGGACGCATCAGCGCGTTGAGGCCGCCCGCGGCGGTGCCGAGTTCGACGAGGCGCCCGATCGCGTCCGCCAGCATCAGCTTCGCCTTCAGGTAGGCGTGGCAGGTGGGCAGCCCCGGGCCGGTCGTGTCGGCGTTCCACGCGGCCTGGTACATCATCAGCCGGGCCGCTTCGACGTGCGTCGCGACACGTCCGATCGCGGAGCTGATCGTCGGGTGGTAGCCCATCGGCTGGGCGTAGCCCTTGGCGGTCCGGTTGCCGAGGTTCTCGGTCAGCCAGGCCACCATCCCTTCGGCGAGGCCGAGGTAGCAGCCGGTGTAGCCGCCCCAGCTCACGGCCGCCTGCGCGACGATCCAGTTGGTGACGAAGTCGTCGATCGGTCCGAGGACGAGTTCCGCCGGGACGTGCGCGTCGGTGATGTTGACCTTGTTGCTGCGCGTCGCCCGCATGCCGAGCGTCTCCCAGACGTCCTCGACCACGATGTGGTCCGGCTGGTCGACCGGGAGGAGGAACGCGATGACGGACGTCGGGTCGTCGCTCCAGTCGGGACGGGCGAACATGAAGGCGTAGTCGCTCGCCTCCCAGATCGACGCGAACATCTTCGTCCCGCTGACGCGCAGCCCGCCGTCGGCGGCGCGGGTGGCCGTCACCGACGGGAGAAACGTACCGGGCAGCAGGCTCGACGAGGACGGCTCGGACAGCGGCGCCGAGATCAGCGCGCCGTCGTCGATCACCAGCGCGGCGACGTGCTTCTTGACCTCGGGGTCGAACGACGGCAGTTCCGCGGCGATGCGGGTCGCCACGTAGTGCATGTTGAAGCCGAGGGCCGTCGAGGCGTCGCCCTGCGCGAGCTGCTCGACGGTCGCGAGCCACGCCGTGGACCGCACGCCGAGCCCGCCCAGGTCGGTCGACAGCCCCGCCCCGTACAGTCCCGCCTCGCGCAACGCGGCGAAACTCTCCGCGGGAATGGCGCGCTGCTCGTCGGCGGCGGCGGCGCGCGGCGCGATCTCGGCCGCGAGCCGTTTCCCGATCTCCGCCATTCTCAGGCTTTGTTCGTCCAGCCGGAAATCCATTGTTCCTCCACGAGGTTCGGGTGGCGCTTCAGCCGCGCCGGGCCAGGCCGCTGCGCACGGGCCGGATGAAGAGTGTTCAGTCCCACATCGGGGGGCGCGCGGTATCGAGACTGACGTTGACGACCTTCGTGGCCTGGTATTCGGCGATCGTCTCGGCGGCGCCCTCGCGCCCGAAGCCGCTGGCCTTCACGCCGCCCTGGGGCTGGCCGAGGGGGGTGGCGAACCAGGTGTTCACCCAGACCATGCCCGCCTCAAGGCGACCGGCGATGCGGTGCGCGCGGGCGAGGTCGGTCGTCCAGACGCCGCTGGCGAGGCCGTAGGCGACGGCGTTCGCGCGGGCGACGGCGTCGTCCTCGTCCGTCCAGCGCTCGACGGTGAGGACGGGGCCGAAGAACTCGTCGCACGAGGCGCTCGTCCGGCCGTCCGGGTCGGCGAGAACGGTCGGCCGGTAGAACGCGCCGCCGTCGAGGTCGCCGCCCAGTTCGGGGACGACGTGCCCCGCGGCGACGGTGACGCCCTCGGCGACGGCCCTGTCGACCGCCCCCGCGACGCGGTCCCGGTGGGCGACGCTGATCAGCGGTCCGAGCTGCGTGGACGGGTCGAGCGGGTCGCCGACGCGGATCCGGTCGGCGCGGGCCGCGACGCGCTCCAGCAGCTCGTCGTGCACGTCGGCGTGCGCGAGGACGCGGGACGAGGCGAAGCACACCTCGCCGTTGGCGGCGAAGATCCCGGTGAGGACGTCGTCGGTGAGGGTGTCGAGGTCGGCGTCCGGGCCGACGACGAGCGAGCCCTTCCCGCCTAGCTCCATCAGCGCGGGGGTCAGCGCGCCGCCCGCCCGGCTGAGGATCGTCCGCGCGGACGCCGTCCCGCCGGTGAAACTGATCTTGGCGACGCGCGGGTCGGTGACGAGCGCGTCGCCCGCGCTCGCGCCGAGGCCGGTGACCACGTTGACGACGCCGGGCGGCAGCAGGTCGGCGATCGCCTCGACGAAGCGGACGGTGCTCACCGACGCCAGCTCGGACGGCTTCACCACCACCGTGTTGCCCGCCGCGAGCGCCGGGGCCAGCTTGTGCGCGACGGAGATGAGCGGCGAGTTCCACGGCACGATCGCGGCGATCACGCCGAGGGGCCGCCGGGTGGTGTAGACGTGCGACGACTCGGGCGCGCCCTGGATCGTCTCGCCGTGGATGCCCCGCGTCATTCCGGCGAAATAGCGGAAGATCTCGGCGGCGGTCGGAACGTCGATCAGCTGCGCCTCGCGGATCGCCCGCCCGTTCTCGGTGGCGAGCAGCGCGGGCCACTCCGCCGCCGTCGCGGTGAGCCGGTCGGCGATCGCCCACAGGACGGCCTGCCGCTCCGCGAGGGAGGTCGTCCGCCAGGTCTCGAACGCGGCGGCCGCCGCCGCGACCGCCTCGCCCACGACCTCGGCGTCGCAGTCGGCGATGTGCGCCCACGTCCGGCCGGTCGCCGGCTCGACCGCCGGGAGCAGTTCGGCGACCGGCCGCCGCTCACCGCCGACGATCGCCGGCAGCGGCCGGTCGATCGTCAGGCGGCCGGTGGCGACCGTGGTCACGAGTCGAGCCCGATGTGGGCGGAGTGGAACGGGTTGTCGATCACGATGCGCCACGTGCCGTCCGCGCGGCGGCGGAAGACGTTGGAGTCGACCGCGCTCATCTCGACCGGGGTGCCGTCCGGGCCCGTCCCGGTCAGCTCCCAGCGCAGCGCGACGAGGACGATGTCGTCGGCCTCGACGCGGTGCAGCTCCTTGATCGACAGGTGCGGCTTGAGTTCGAGGAACTCCGCCAGCGCCGCGCGGAGCTGGTCCATGCCGCGCGCCGGGGGCGTCCCGGGGCCGGTCTGGAACACCGTGTTCTCGTCCCAGCAGGAGAGCGCGCCCTCCAGATCACCGGCATTCATCGTCTCGACGAACAGATCGTTGAGCTCCGTGACACTGTTGTGTGATCCCATGTCCGAGACGCTACAAATCGTCCATTCCCAGCACATCACCCGTTTATGGGGACGCTGAGGTCACCCGAAGGTGGGACCTCGCCGCGAAGGCGGGATCAGCGCATAAACAGACCGGCCAGCTCGACCCGCGAATGCACATCGAGCTTCGCGTAAATCGACTTCAGATGGTGTTTCACGGTGTTCGGGCTGATGTGCAGGCGCGCGGCTATCTCCTGGTCGCGCCGCCCGGCGGCGACGAGTTCGGCGATGGCCGCCTCCCGGCCGGTGAGCAGGCGGCGCAGCGCGGGCGGCAGCCCCGGCGCGGACGACTCCGCCGACAGGATCGACACGATCACCGAGGGCCGCTCGGGCAGCGGCGCGGACGTCACGCTGACCTCGGTCGGCGCGCCACTCCCGGCGGACCGCACGGTCAGCCGCCGGGTCGCCTCGCCGCCGTCGATCGCCGCGTCGAGGACGGACCACGCGTCGTCCGCCGCGTCGAGCAGCGCCCGCGCGGGACGGTTCGCGTGCCGCTCGGCCCGCTCCAGGTCGGTGACGACGATCGCCTGGCCGCTCGCCTCGAGGGCGCCCCACCACGCCGCCCGCTCGGCGTCGATGGCCGTGACCAGGTCGGTCGCGGCGACCGCCGCCTGGAACATCATCGCCGCGACGGTCGCCCGCCGCCGGTCGCCCTGGTCGAAGGCGGGCTCGCCGCCGTTGCGGGCGAAGTTGACGGTCCCGACGATCTCGCCGCCGCTGACCAGCGGCGCGCACATCACGTGCGCCATGTCGTAGTGCCGGAACAGCTCCCGGACGATGGGCGCCCGCCGCCACTGGTCGGCGGGCGCGACCAGGGAGTCGTCGAAGGCCCGCCGCGCCTCGACCGCGCCGCGCAGCACCGGGTCGACCGCCCGGCCGAAGCGCTCGTAGCGGTGGACGTAGAACCGGCTGAGCCCCCGCACCGCCGACGCGCGCGTCTCGCCCGTCCGGGGGTCGAACAGGTACACGCCGAAGGCGAAGGACGGCACATGGCGCGCGACCCACTCGAAGTAGCGGTCCTGCAGCTCGTCCAGCCCCCGGGCGGTGACGAGCACGGCCAGCCCGGAACTCAAACGCTCCTCGTCGGCGACCATCGCGTCGCCGACATCGATGTCGTCGCCCATCCAGCGAGTATGCGCCGCCGACATACGTTCGTGCTAGACAGCACGGCCACTGATTATCGCTCCGACCTGCGAAGTCATGATCGTCCAGGCCCCGCCGCGCGCCGTCAGCGGGTCAGGATCGACCGCACCGTCTCGGTGACGACCTTGGGCGCGTCCTCCTGGGCCAGGCGGTCGGCGCGGATCTCCTCGGCCGCGCCGTGCAGGACGTACTGGATCACGCCGACCAGCCACGCGATCGGCATGTCGGTGCGGAAGACGCCTTCGTCCTGGCCTCGGCGGATGAGTTCTTCGAGGCGTTGGGCCGGGGCCGAGTGCATCTCGCGGATGCGTCCGGCGGGAAGGGTGCCCTCAGCCGCCGCCAGCAGCGCCATCGACTCGGCCACCAGGGACCAGCTGGGTTCGAGCAACCGGGCCAGCGCGTCCCGGGCGTCGCCGGTGAGGTCGATGGCCGACAGCACCTCGTCGCCCGCGCGCAGCGCGTCCGACAGGGCGGCCTCCACCAGCGCGGCCCGGTTGGGGAAGTGGCCGTAGAGCGTCATCCGGCCGACCCCGGCGTGCCGGGCGATGTCGTCGATGCTCGCGTTCGAGTTCCCGCTGAGGCATTCGCGGGCCGCGCCGACGATGCGGGCGATGCTGCGCTCGGCGTCCGCGCGGCGGCGCCGTCCTGGTGAGGCGGTGGGCATGCGCACACTCTAACTCGTACTGCGGAATACGTGTTAGCCTCCGGGCATTGAAGTCGTATACCGCAGTACGAGTTAAGGGTGGAGACCCCCCGATGACACACCAGGCCCACGACCCGTCCACCCGGCAAGACGCGCGAAATCCGCTGCGCTGGCGCATCCTCGGCCTCCTCGGGCTGGCCCAGCTCATGCTGATCCTGGACGTCACCGTCGTCGCCATCGCGCTGCCCCACATCGAGGCCGACCTCGGCCTGAGCCGCCAGGCCGTGACCTGGACGGTCAGCGCCTACACCCTGACCTTCGGCGGACTCATGCTGCTCGGCGGACGGGCCGCCGACCTGTTCGGCGCGCGGCGCGTCGTCCTCGCCGGGCTGCTGGTCTTCACTGCCGCGTCGCTGGTGACGGGGCTCGCGGGCGCGGGCGGTCTGCTGCTCGCCGGACGGATCGCCCAGGGGCTCGGCGCGGCGCTGCTGTCCCCGTCCGCGCTGTCGTTCGTGGTGAGCCTGTTCGACGGCGAGGAGCGGAACAAGGCGCTCGGCGTCTGGTCGGCGCTCGGGGGCGGCGGCGCGGCCCTCGGCGTCCTGCTCGGCGGGGCGCTCACCGCCGGTCCGGGCTGGCCGTGGGTGTTCTACGTCAACGTGCCGATCGGCCTCGCCGTCGCCGCCGCGCTCGCCCGGACGCTGCCCCGGCGGGAAGTGCCCCGGGCGCGCGGCGGGCTCGACCTGCTCGGCGCGCTGCTGGTCACCGCCTCGTCCGGCAGCCTGATCTACGCCTTGATCCGCGCCGGGGACCATGGCTGGCTCACGGTCGCGACCGGGCTGCTCGTCCTGCTCGCCGCGGTCGGCTACCTGGCCTTCGTGATCCGGCAGCGGACGGCCGCGTCCCCGATGATGGACGTCGCGCTGCTCGTCCGGCGGACGGTGGCCACCGGCACGTTCCTGATCCTCGTCGCCACCGCGCTGATGATCGCGGTGTTCTTCCTCGGCACGTTCTACTTCCAGCACGCGCGCGGCTACGGCGCCCTGCGTACCGGCCTGCTGTTCCTGCCGGTCGCGGCGGCGACGATGCTCGGCGCCGACCTCACCGGCCGCGCCATCGCCCGGACGGGCGCGCGGCCGCTCGCCGTCGTCGGGCCGCTCGTCGCCGCCGCCGGGATGGCGCTCCCCGCCCTGTCGATGCACCCGGCGACCGTCGTGGCAGGGACGGCGATCGCGGGCGCGGGGACCGGGGCGATGTTCGTCGTCGCGTCCGCGACCGCGCTGGGGCAGGTCGCCCCGCACGAGGCCGGGATCGCCTCCGGCATCGTCAGCACGTTCCACGAGTTCGGCGCGTCCATCGGGGCCGCCGTCATCTCCAGCGTCGCCGCCGCCAGCCTCGTCGGCGACACGCTCGACGGCTTCACCCATGGGTTCGTCCTCGCCGCGGTCGCCGCCGCCGTCACGGCCGCCGCCGCGGCCGCACTCACCCCCGGACGTCCGGCCTCCTACAACGTGTAGGGCATACTTCCGCAAGTCGGACAAGCGGCTGGAGAGTATGGATGACCACGCACGACGGGCACGAGTCGCACCAGAGCGGCACGCACGGGCACGACGATCATCATCACGCAGGGGCGGTCTCCTGGACGATGGCCGCGCAGGCGACGCTGCACTGCCTCACCGGATGCGCCATCGGCGAGGTGCTCGGGATGGTCATCGGGACGGCGTTCGGCTGGTCGAACACGGCCACGATCGTCCTCGCCGTGGTCCTGGCGTTCGTGTTCGGCTACGCGCTGACCATGCGCGGAGTGTTGAAGGCCGGGCTGTCGATGCAGGCGGCGTTCAAGGTCGCCCTGGCCGCCGACACGGTCTCGATCGCGATCATGGAGGTGCTGGACAACGCGACCATGGTGCTGATCCCCGGCGCCATGCACGCGGGTCTGGCGGACGCGAAGTTCTGGGGCGCGCTGGCCATCGCGTTCGTCGTCGCGTTCGCCCTCACGACCCCGGTGAACCGCTGGATGATCGGCAAGGGCAAGGGGCACGCCGTCGTCCACCAGTACCACCACTGACGGCTCAACGGGCGGCGCCGGGTTCTCCGGCACAATGTGGGGGAACGGAGGTGTCTCGCATGGCCGGACTGGGTGGATCGCTTGAGCGCTCCATCATGGACGTGCTGTGGGAGGCACCCGGCCCACTGCGGGTCCGCGAGCTGCTGGCGGAACTGAACGAGAACGCCGACAAGACGCTCGCTTACAACACCGTCCAGACCGTGGCCGAGCGGCTGGCGCAGAAAGGGCTGCTGCGGCGCACGCGGGACGGGCTGGCCTTCCGCTACTCGCCGACCCGCGCCCGGGAGGAGTACGCGGTCGAGCTGATGCTCGACGCGCTCACCGAGTCCGCCGACCACGGGAGCATCCTCACCCGGTTCGCGGAGAGCGTCCCGCCGGAGGACGCGCGCCACCTGCTGGACGCCCTGCGCCGCCGTGCCTCCGGCGCCGAGGGGGAATGACGGCGTGGTCTACCTCGTGCTCGGGCTGATCGCCACCGCCGTGCTGCTGGGCTGCTCGGCGGGGCCGGTGCTCGACCGGCTCGGACGGTCCGCCGCGCGTCCGGGGACCGCCATCGCCTGCTGGGTCGGGGCCGTGACCGGCACCTTCATCGCCTGCGCCGGGGTCGTCGCGGCGGCGCTGCTGTCGCCGCCCGCGCCCGGCCACGGCCTGCTGGAATGGCTGCGCGACTGCCTGCCGCACCACGGCGGCAAGGCGATCGTCACGGCGGCGGCCGCGAGCCTGGTCCTGCTGGCGGCGTGCGGGTTCCGGGTCGCGCGCGGGCTGCCCCGGCTGCGGCGCACGGTGCGGCACCGGAGGCGGCACCGCGAGATGCTCCGGCTCGTCGCGAGCGAGGACGAGCGGCACGGGGACGTCCTCGTGCTCGACCATCCGGTCCCGGTGGCCTACTCGCTGCCCGCCCGGCGGCGCGCGATCGTGGTCAGCACCGGCACGCGGGACGCCCTCACGCCGGCGGAGTTCGACGCGGTCCTCGTGCACGAGCGGGCCCATCTGCGGCAGCGGCACCACGCGCTGCTGCTCATGCTCGACCTGGCGCACGCCGTCCTGCCGTGGCCGCCCACCATCCGGCGGGCGAAGCGGACGCTTCCGCTGCTGCTGGAGATGGCCGCCGACGACGCTGCGGCGCGGGCCTGCGGCGGACGGACGCTCGTCGGCGCGCTGCGGCGGCTCGCGGCGGCGCCCGGGGTGGCCGGCGCGCTCGGCGCCGCGAGCCCGGACGCCGGGGCGCTGGCGGAGCGGGTGCTGCGGCTGGAGAGCGCGGGGACGGGCGGGCCGCGCCGGGCCGCGCGGGCGGCCGCGTCCGCCTTCGCCGCGTCCACCTTCGCCGCGCTCGCCGTCGCCGCCCCGCTGGTCGTCGCGGCCGCGACCATCACCGAGCTGACCCACCTCTGCTGAGATCCTTGCGGCGGTTTGTCGTAATCCGCCGCTTGGGTGGCGAGATGAGGCCGTTATCTCCTACGCTGCGTCGGAGGTCGTCGCGGCGCGTCCCCGCCGGGGACGGTGGCGGCCGCGCCGAATCTCGCGGGCCCTACGCGGCCCGCGGAACCGGGGAACCGTTTCTCCACCTGGGGTGAATCCGCTCCCGCGAGCGGTAGGGCGACTCCGGCCCGAACCCGGCAGCTCACCCGGTAGGCGGTACAGGAGAGGACCCACCGCATGCAGCGTCGCGCTGCCGATTCCGGAACGTCCGCCCGCCGCAGGATCGTGGCGGGCACGGCCTGGACGGCGTCCATCGCCCTCGTCGCGAGCCTCGCGGCTCCCCCGGCGGCGATCGCCGAGCCGAAGCCGACCCGCAAGGAGCTGACCGCCCAGCAGAAGAAGCTCGCCGACGACGCGGAGAAGCTCAGCGAGCAGTACAACGGGCTGCGGGTCCGGCTCCAGCAGGCGCAGCGCGCCGCCAGGGTCGCCGAGGGCAACGCGGCGCGGCAGAAGAAGGCGCTGGACGAGGCCCGTGCGCGGATCGTCCAGCTCGCCGCCGACAGCTACAAGAACGGTCCGGCGGACCCGGCGGTCGCGTTCGCCTCCTCCGGCGACCCGCAGGCCGTGCTGGACCAGTCGGCCACCCTCAACTACTTCGCCCGCCAGGACGGCGCCCGCATCGCCCAGCTCCTCCAGATGATGCAGGCGGCGGAACGCGCCCGGAAGTCCGCCGAGGCGCGGGCCAAGCAGGTCCGCGAACTCACCGAGGAAGCGAAGAAGAAGCGCAAGGACCTGCAAGCCAGGTTGAAGAAGGTCGAAGCCAAACTGGGGGTCGGCCCTGGGGCGCGCACGGGCGCGGGCCCGGCCGTGAACGTCGATCCCGGGGGCGCCTCGGCGAAGGCCATGGCCGCGGTCTCGGCGGCGCTGGCGCAGCGCGGCGTCCCGTACTCGTGGGGCGGGGGCAGCGCGTCCGGGCCGACCTACGGCACCGCGCAGGGCGCCAACATCAAGGGCTTCGACTGCTCCGGGCTGACGCTCTACGCCTACGCCCAGGTCGGCATCAGCCTCCCCCACTACACCGGCGCCCAGTTCACCGCCGGAACCCGCGTCTCGCAGAGCCAGCTCAAGCCCGGCGACCTGGTGTTCTTCTACAGCGACCTGCACCACATGGGCCTCTACATCGGCAACGGGAACATGGTGCACGCGCCGCAGACCGGCGACGTCGTGAAGATCGCCCCGATCGCCGGTCGGCCGTTCGCGGGCGGCGTCCGGGTGGCCTAACTCGGTCGCTCGCCCTTCGCCAGAGTGACCTTGTGCAGGCCGATGGCCCGGGACAGCAGCCGGTCGCGCGTCCGCAGCGGCAGGCGGGCGAGCAGGCCGAGCAGCCGCGTGTCCGGTCCGACGGTGTAGCGGGGCCTCGGCCTGCCCGCGGTCAGCGCGCGGACGACGGCCGCCGCGACGACCGACGGCGGCGCGGCCTTCGCCTTCGACATCGAGGCGTTGACCGCGTCGAGCTGCCCCCGGTACATCGCGACCCGGTCGGGCGGCAGCTCGGCGGCCGCCGCCTCGGTGGCGGCGGCGGCCTTGGCGAAGATCGCGGTGTCCGTCAGCCCCGGTTCGACCACCACGACGCGGATGCCCCAGTGCGCCAACTCCAGGCGCAGGGCGTCCGACATCGAGGCGAGCGCGGCCTTGCTCGCCGAGACCGGGCCGAAGAACGGGCCCGCGACCCGCGCGGTGGCGGCGGTGAGGTTGACGACCCGTCCCCGGCCGGACCTCAGCATCGGCAGGAACGCCCGCGTGACGGCGGCCGGGCCGAACACGTTGACCTCGAACTGGCGCCGCAGCTCGTCCGCCGGAACGAGCTCGAACGGCCCCTGGACGATGATCCCCGCGTTGTTGACCACCGCGTGGAGGTCGTCGCCCACGCTGGTCCGCGCCTGGCGGACGGCCTCCTCGATGCTCTCGGGGTCGGTGACGTCCAGCGGGAGGATTCGCACCCCCGGGATCTCGGAGAGCCGCCCGACACTGCTCCGCACTCCCGCTAAGACCTGGAAGCCCTCCTCGGCCAGCGCCCGCGCCGTGGCGTGGCCGATCCCGCCGTTGGCCCCGGTCAGCAGGACCGCCCGCGACGCACCCGTTCCAGACATGTGATCACCTCAGCTGATTGAACGGACATGTTCATCTGTACATGTCATCGTTTACCTGTGTGTTCCGATGTGTCAAGATGGCGCGAAGGGATGGATCGGATCTCGTCGCCGGAGTGTGCGGATGTCGCTGCGCCATGGCCTCCTCGGGTTGCTGGCCGAAGGCCCGGCGAGCGGATACGACCTGGCACGCCGCTTCTCCGAGGCACTGGGCCTGGTGTGGCCCGCCCGGCATCCGCAGATCTACATGGAGCTGTCCCGGTTGGAGACCGCGGGTCTCATCGAGGTCGACAGCCACGGCCCGCGCGGCCGCAAGGCGTACCGGCTCACGGACGCGGGCCTGGCAGAGGTGCGGCGCTGGCTGTCCGAGGTGGAGGTCGACCACACCTTCCGGATGGAGACCCTGTTCCGCTCGTACTTCTTCTGGCTCATGGACCCGGACGACCTCAAGGCGCACCTGGCCCGCGAGGGGCGGTTCTACGACGAGATGGCCCAACGACTGCGCGGCTACGCCGAAAGCAAGGACCGCGGCGAATGGGGCACCGGCCGCCAGGCGCGCGCGATGCGGATCGCACTGGAGGCGGGCGTCCGCGTCAACCAGGCGCTGGTCGACTGGGCACGCTGGGCGCAGGAGACCGACCCGATGACCGCCGAAGACTTCGGAACCACCCAGCCCGACAACACCCAGCCCGACGAAACCCGGCCCGACGAAACCCAGCCGACCGACTGATCGAGGCGCGGGGGCCTCAGTCCGCGAATATCGCGGGGCGGTGCTGTGCCCAGGGGCGGGTGCGCTCGATCTGGGCCGCCAGGCGGATGAGGACGTCCTCGCGCCCGTAGGCGGCGGCCAGGTGGATGCCGACCGGGAGGCCGTCGCGGCTGAATCCGAACGGGACGGACGCGGCGGGCTGCCCCACCATGTTGAACTGCGGCGTGAAGCAGAGGATCCGGATCGACCTGCGCAGGCCCTCCTCGCCGTCGAAGTAGCCGAGCGGTGTCGCGGACGTCGGCAGGACGGGCGAGAGCAGCACGTCGAACCCGCCGTCCGCCCACCAGGAGGCCATCCGGCGGCGGTAGCGGTCGCGCCAGTCCTGGTTCGCGATGTGCCGGGCCGCGCCGATCTCCGTGCCGCGCTCCCGCCACCACCAGGCCATCTCCTCGGCGTCGCCGCGTTCCAGCGGACGGCCCGCGAGCGCCTCCAGGTCCTCGAACAGCGCCGTGACGGTCGGGCTGAGCAGTTGCAGCCACCGGTCGAGGAACTCGGGGTCGGTCATCGCCTCGGGGTGCGACACCTCCACCCGGTGGCCGAGCCCGGAGAGGAACCCGGCCGCCTCACGGACGACCGCGTTGACGTCGGCGTCCACGGGGAAGCCGTTGACGTCCGGGACGTCCATCAGCCCGATGCGCAGCGGCTCCGGGTCGGCGGCGGTGAGCGCGAGGTAGCTCTCCGGACGGTGCGGCGCGACCATCGAGTCCCCGGTGCGGTAACCGGCGGCGAGGTCGAGCGCGGCGGCGGTGTCGCGCACCGTCCGCGACACGAACCCGAGGGTGGTGTGACCCTCCATGTTGTCGCCGCCCGGCGCCGGGCTGATCCGGCCCCGGCTCGGCTTCAGGCCGAAGAGCCCGCAGTTCGAGGCGGGCATGCGGATGGATCCGCCGCCGTCGCTGGCCTGCGCGATCGGGACGAGGCCCGCCGCGACCGCCGCCGCCGACCCGCCGGACGAGCCGCCGGTCGACCGGCCGGTGTCCCACGGGTTGCGCGCCGGGCCGTAGGCGACCGGCTCGGTGGTGTTGACCAGGCCGAACTCGGGGACGTTCGTCCGCCCGAGGATCGCGAACCCGGCCCGCCGGACCGACTTCGTCAGCTCCGCGTCCTCGGTGGCGCGGTGACCGAGGTCGCGGAGGAGCCGGTTGCCGGAGTGGGACGGCTCCCCCGCCATCTCGCACCCGAGGTCCTTCAGGAGGATCGGGACGCCGTGGAAAGGGCCGTCCGGGAGGCCGTCGGCGACCTCCTGGCGCGCCTTGTCGAAACGGCGGTGGATGACGGCGTTGAGGCGTCCGTCGACGGCCTCGATCCGGGCGATCGCGGCCTCGGTCAGCTCGGCCGCCGTGACCTCCCCGGCACGGACCAGCGCGGCCTGGCCGATCGCGTCCGTGCCTGCGAGTTCTTCGCTCATGCCCATTGGGTGCTGCCTTCCTTCTCGGGTGGGTGCGGGGTGGCGGGGACGGCGCGCGCCAGGTGGAGTTGCGCGAGGAGCAGCAGGGCGGCGGCGACGAGAGACATGCCGCAGGTGATCGTCCAGGCGGCGCCGCCGCCGAGCCGCTCGAACACCACCCCGAACACGAGCGGCCCGGTCATCGCGCCGACGTACACGCCCGCCTGGACGAACCCGGTGGCCCCGGCGACGTCGTCGCCGAAGCGCTGCGTGACCGACAGGTGGAACAGGCCCGACCAGCCCCAGCCGAGGCCGAACGCGAGGAGCGCCCCGGCCGTGAAGAGGCCGATCGAGCCGCTCGCGAGGAACGCGTAGCCGACGCCGCCGCCGACCAGCATCGCGGCGGCCGGACGCAGGTAGTCGGGTTTGCGCCCGTTCCCGGACCATCCGGCGGCGACGCGGACCGCGACGCAGACGGCGCTGCCCGCCATCTGGAGCGCCGCCGCCGAGCGGGCCGTCATCCCCATGTCGGCGGCCGAGCTGGTGAGGAACGCCGGGATGTTCGTCCCGGCCATCGACGCGAAGGACGCCCCGCACATCAGCAGCGGCAGCGAACCCCCGATCCGGCGACGGCGCCGGTGTGGCTGGATCGTTCCAGGGCGAGCCGCGTCCCGGCCCCGGACGTCCGGGACGCCGAACGCGACCACCGCCGCCTCGACCGCGAGGACGGCCGCGCACCAGCGCCAGCCGAGCGTGAGCGTCAGGAGCGGGATCAGCAGCGCGACGATCAGCGTGGCGAGCGGCACCGCCGACTGGTTGAGCCCGAACGCGAGCCCGCGGAACCGCCGCGGGATCACCGTGCCGAGCGCCTGGCTGACGGTCGGCTGCACCATCGAGTTGCCCGCGCCCCCGGCGATCTGCGCGAGCAGCAGCGTCTGCCAGTTCCGCGCGGACGCCACCAGCGCCAGCGACACGACGGCGAGGACCATCGCGGTCCGCATGCAGCGCCGGGCGCCGAACCGGTGGATGATCCGTCCCGCCGCCATCGACATGGCCGCCGACACCGCGAAGTACACGGCGACGACGACAGCGAGGTGCACGGACGTGAAGGGGAAGTCGTCCCGGATGTGGATGGCGAGCACGCCGACCAGGAACGGCGGCGCCGCGGCGGAGATCGTGCAGAACACCGACGCCGCGACGATCGACCATTCGTGCCGCCCCATGGACGCCGCGCCCTCGGGACTCACCTCGCGGTCACGAACTTCACGACCTCGTCGGCGAAGGCTTCCGGCCGCTGCTCTGGGAGCGACACCCCGGCGCCCTCGATGGGCTGGAAGGTGGCGCTGAGCAGTTCCGCGAGCCGCTCCTGGTCCGGCATCGAGTAGCCGTCACCCGCGCCGCAGATCAGGTGCACAGGGGCGGTGACCAGGGGAATCCGCTTCTCCATCGGGTACTCGTTGACGGCGACGTGCCCTTCCTCGACGCGGTCGACCACGCCGAGCGCGTCGATCACGCACCGGGTCAGGTGGGCCTCCTCGCCCTTCTCGTAGAAGGCTCCGCGGCGGCGCCACAGCTCGGTGAGGTGGCTGCCGTCCGGCTCGGGATCGACGTGGTCGATCGGCGGACGGTCCCGCACCAGCAGCCGCCGCTCCGGCGTGACGAGCGGCATCGCCGACAGGACCAGCGCGTCCACCCGCTCCGGATGCCGCGCGGCGGCCTCCAGCGCGATGACGGCCCCGGTGTGGTGACCGACGACCGCGACGCGCTCCAGGGAGAGTGCGTCGAGCAGGGCGGCGACCCCGTCGGCGAACAGCTCGATGGAGAACGTCCGGGACGTGCGGGCGGACTGCCCGAACCCGAGCGTGTCCATCGCGATGGCCCGGACGTGGCGTCCGGCGAGCGGGAGGACGTCGATGTACTCCGTCCAGGAGCGCGGCGTCTGGTGCAGGAAGAGCACCGGCGTCCCGGCCCCGCACTCGGCGAAATGGATCTGGCCGAACGGGGTGTCGGCGTACGAGCGTCGGACTTGCATGCGGACTCCTAAGTAACCGGCCAGGTCAACCGGCGAAGACGGGCGGCCGGAGGTGCGCCCACGGACGTGCGGACTCGATCTGCGCCGCGACCGAGACGAGGAGGTCCTCCCGCCCGTACGCGGCGACGAGCTGGACGCCGATCGGTTCCCCCGCGTCCGTGACCGTCGCCGGGACGGAGATCGCGGGCTGCCCGGTCGTGTTGAACGGCGCGGTGAAGGTCAGGACGTCGACCGACGCCTGGATCCCGTCCGGCTCGGTCCACGGCCAGCTCACCGGCTTCGGCGGGGTGGCGAAGACCGGGCTCAGCAGCAGGTCGAAGCCGCCCGTCCACCACCGGGCCATGCGGGCGCGGAGCCGTCCCTGCCAGGTCAGCGCGTCGGCCAGTTCGAGTCCGGTGATCTCGCGTCCCCGCTTCACCCAGAACCAGGTGATCTCGTCGAGGTCGGACGGGCCGGGTTCGGCGCCGAGTTCGGCGGCGAGGGCGTCGGCGTCCTGCGCGGCCGTCACGCTCAGCGCGTCGAAGAACATCGGCAGGCACAGCGGGTCCATGAGCGCGTCGGGGTGTGACTCCTCGACCCGGTGTCCGAGGCCGTCGAGCAGGTTCGCCATGTCCAGGACGGCGTCGCGCACCACCGGCACGACCTGCGGCGCATGCTCAGGAGCGTGCGACAGGACCCCGATGCGGAGGGGGCCGGGATCGCGTCCGACGAGCCCGGCGAGGCCGCCGTCCGGGAGGGCCGGTGGCCGCCCCGTGTCGCCGGGCGCGCCGCCGCTGAGCGCGTCGAGGATGCTCGCCGTGTCCCGGACGGTCCGCGTCACCACCGCCGGGACGCTGTGCCCCCACCGGCTCGGGACGCCCGGCCCCGCGCTGATCCGCCCGTCACTCGGCTTGAGCCCGACGAGGTGGCAGAACGCGGCGGGCATCCGGATCGAGCCGCCGCCGTCGCCGCCCTGCGCGGCGGGGACCATGCCCGCCGCGACGGCCGCGGACGCCCCGCCCGACGAGCCGCCGGACGTCAGGTCGAGCCGCCACGGGTTGCGCGTGATCCCGTGCACCTTGCTCTCGCTGACGGACACGAGCCCGAACTCCGGCGTGGACGTCTGCCCGACCACGATGAAGCCCGCGCCGGTGAGACGGCGGTTGATCGCCGAGTCCGCGCGCGCCGTCCGACCCGTCTTCGCGACCCACGCCGAGCCGAGGTTCGCCGGGTCGCCCGCGCTGTCGTTCAGCGCCTTGACCAGCATCGGGACACCGGCGAACGGCGCGCCGGGCGCGGCCTCCCGGGCGGCGTCGAGCGCCCGCTCGTAGCGGCGGTGGACGACCGCGTTGACCTGCGCGTCGGTCGCCTCGATCCGCTCGACGGCCGCCTGGACGAGCTCCTCCGGGGTCGCCTCGCCCCGGCGCACCAGTTCGGCCTGGCCCACGGCGTCGACGTCCACGAGATCGGTCATCGTCCCTCCATCCCAGCGGGGTGGTGGCAGGCGACCACGCGGCCGGGCTCCAGTTCGACGGGTTCGGGACGGACCGTCCGGCAGTTGTCCTCGGCGGCCGGGCAGCGCGACGCGAACGCGCACCCGGCCGGGGCCGCCGCCTCCTCCCCTTGACCGGACTCCGCTTGACCGGACTCCGCCTGACCGGCTCGCGGCCGCCGCTCGGGCCGCTCCGGACGGTCCCGCGGGTCCGGCGACGGCATCGCCGCCAGCAGCTCCCGCGTGTACCAGTGCGCGGGCGCCTCGAACAGGCTCGCCGCGTCCGCCAGCTCGACGAGGCGTCCCGCGTACATCACCGCGACACGGTCGCTGATCGCCCGCACCACGGCCAGGTCGTGTGAGATGAAGACGTACGTCAGGTTCTCGGCGCGCTGGATCTTCGAGAGCAGGTCGAGCACCTGCGCCTGGACGGACACGTCGAGCGCGGACGTCGGCTCGTCCAGCACGACGACCCTCGGGTCCCCGACGATGGCGCGGGCGATGGCGATGCGCTGCTTCTGGCCGCCGGAGAACTCGTCCGGCAGCCGGGCGGCGCTGTCCTCGGGCAGGCCGACCTCGCGGAGCACCTCCCGCACCCGCTCGGCGGCGGCCTTCGCGCCCGTGTCGGACGCCGCGAGGGGCTCCCGCACGGACGTCCCGACGCGCAACCTCGGGTTCAGCGAGCCCGCCGGATGCTGGAAGACCATCTGCACCCGCCGGCGGAGCCTGCCGGCCCGCCCGCCGCCACTGCCCCCGGCCCGGTGGCCGGGCTCGCTCATCGTCAGCCGTCCGGAGTCCGGCCGTTCGAGGTGGACGAGCATCTTCGCCAGCGTGCTCTTCCCAGAGCCGGACTCGCCGACGACCCCGAGCACCTCACCCTCCCGGACGTCGAGGGACACCCCCTGAACCGCGTGGATGAGGCGTCCGCGCGACCGGTAGGTGCGGCTGACGTCGTCCACGACGTAGAGCGGCTTCCCGGCGACCGGCCGCGACTCCGGCTCGTCGCGCGGCCGGTCCAGGTGCGGGACGGAGCGCAGCAGCATCCGCGTGTACTCCGTCTTCGGCTCCAGCAGCACCTCCTCGACGCCGCCGTGCTCGACGATCTCCCCGTCGAGCATGACCGCGACCCGGTCCGCCGTCTGGGCGATGACGCCGATGTCGTGCGAGATGAGCACGATGCCGACGCCGAACTCGTCGCGGACCGTCCGGAACAGCTCCAGGATCCCGGCCTGGACGGTGACGTCGAGCGCCGTCGTCGGCTCGTCCGCGAGCAGCAGCGCCGGGTCCCCGGCCAGCGCGAGCGCGACCGCCGCGCGCTGCCGGAGACCGCCGGACAGCTGGTGCGGGTACTGCCGGGCCCGCCGGTCCGGCTCGGGGACGCCGACCTTGTCCAGCAGCTCCCGGACGACGGCCCGCGCCTCCGCCCGCTTCACCCCGCGGTGCCGGGTGACGACCTCCGCGATCTGGTTCCCGATCCGCATGCTCGGGTCGAGCGCGCCCATGGCGTCCTGGAAGACCATCGCGACGGAGTCGCCGCGCATCCGCGTCAGCGTCCGCTCGTCCGCCGCGAGGACGTCGGTGCCGCAGATCGTCAGCTCGTCCGCGGTCACCTCGGCGGCCTTCGGCAGCAGCCCGAGGCAGCCGAGCGCGACCGAGCTCTTGCCGCTGCCGCTCTCCCCGATCAGCCCGACGATCTCGCCGCTCCGCACGCTGAGGTCCACGCCCCGGACGCTCGGCGCCCCGGTCCCGTACCCGATGGTCAGGTTGCGGATCGCGAGGACCGGGCCGGACGGGTCGCCGTCCGCGCCGTCCGGGGCCGCCGGGTCCGCTGTGTCCGCCACAGGTCTGCCCTTCATGCCTCTCCTCGGCCGGTCAGGAGTTCTTCAGGAAGATGCGCGTGCCGGACGGGTCCGCCTCGAACTTCTTGAGCTTCGGCCCCCACACGTCGTAGGCGATCGGGGCCGCGTACGGGACGACCATGTACACGCGCTCCGCGACGTACCGGTTGATCTCCGCGTACATCCGCTTGCGCTCGGCGTCGTCCTTCGCCTTGGTGACGGCGTCCGACATCATCTGCCACAGCTTCGGGTCGTCGATCTTCGTGGACGGGATGCCCTTGGCGAACCACAGCGCGAGGTACTGGCTGGCGTCGGCGTTGAGCGCGGCGGTGAGCTGGATCATGTCCGCGTTCCACTTGCCGGACAGCAGGTTGCCGACGAGCTGCCCGAAGGGGAGCTGCTTGATCTCCAGCTCGATGCCGATCTCGGAGAGCTGCTGCTTCATGAGCTGGGCCGTCGGCAGGATCTCCGGGATCTCCGACTGGAGGGCGACGGTCAGCTTGACGTCCTTCGCGCCCGACTCGGCGAGCAGCTTCTTCGCCTCGGCCTGGTTGTAGGTGTAGTTCGGGAAGTCGGCCGTGGCGGCCGCGCCCAGCGGGTCGGCGGGCGGGACGATCCCCGCCAGCTCCCCGACGCCCTGCGAGCCGATCTTGATGAGCTGCTGGCGGTCGATGCCGACGCTGATCGCCTTGCGGACCTTCTCGTTCGCGAGCGGGCCCTGCGCGGCGTTCATGCCGAGCCAGTACGACCCGACGTTGTGCGTCGGGCCCACGTTGATGCCGCGCCGCTTCAGCGCCTCAACGTTCTTCGGCAGCTTGACCTGCGTCATGTCGACCGAGCCGGACTGGAGGGCCTGGACGCGGGTGGACTCGTCCGGGATGAGCCGGTAGTCGATGGCGTCGAACCCGGGCTTGGGCTTGTCCCAGTACCCGGCGAACTTCACCGTCTTGATGAGCGAGCCCTCCTGGTACGCGGCCAGCTTGTACGGGCCGGTGCCGTTCTCCTGGGTCTTGCGCTCGTTCTCCGACTTGGACTTCGTCCACTGCTCGCTGACGATCCCGGCGCTCCACGGCTGGGCGAGCAGGTGGAGCAGCGACGCCTGCGGCTCCTTGAGCGTGATGGTGACCTTGTCCTCGCCGACCGCCTTGACGTCCTTGAAGGTGTAGAGCGACACGTACGGCGAGTGCGTCTTCGGGTCGACGATCCGCTTGAGGCTGAACACGACGTCGGTGGCCTTCACCGGCGTCCCGTCGTGGAACGTGACGCCCTTGCGCAGCGTGAACTCGTACTCGGTCGGGGACACCTGCTTCCACGACTCCGCGACCGCCGGCTTCAGCGTCGTCGTGTCGGTGTCGAGGGCGAGGAGGCCCTCGTAGAACTGCGCGACCATGCGCTTGGCGTTGAACGCCTGGGCCATGATCGGGTCGAGGCCGCTGAGCGGCTGGCTGTCGTCGGCGACGACCAGGGCGCCGCCGCGCGCCGCCGTCCCGGACGATCCGGACGACGACGACCCGGAGCCGCTGCACCCGGCGACGGCCAGCGTCGCCGCGGTGGTGAGCGCCAGGGCGCCGAGCATGCCTCTTCCCATGCGTTTGCCCGCCATAGTGATGCCTTCCTTTTCCTCGTGAGAATGGTCAGACGACCGAGCGGCGGGAGACGGAGAACCCCTCGCCGATCAGGCTCCAGCCGATGGACGAGAGCAGCAGCGCACCCGCCGGACCCAGCGGAAGCCAGGGCGAGTCGGCCATGTAGTTCTGCGATTCGAAGATCATCCGACCCCAGCTCGGGGTCGGCGGCTGCACACCGAGGCCGAGGTAGCTCAGCGACGATTCCAGCAGGATGACGATCGCCGCCGTATTGGCGAGCTGCACCATCATCAGGGGAAAGACATTGGGCAGGAGATGCTTGACCGCGATGACCGGGGCGCGCACCCCGGAAATGCGGGCCGAAAGGATGAACTCGCGTTCCCGCAATTCCAGGCAGCGCGCCCGAACCACCCGTGCGAACTGCGGGATCGACACCACCGCGAGGACGATGACCAGCGTCTTGCGGGTGGGCGAGAAGACCGTGATCGCGGCCAGCGCGAGCAGGATCGACGGGAACGACAGCAGCAGGTCGACCCCGGCCATCAGCAGCGCGTCCAGGCGTCCGCCCTGGAGTCCGGCGGCGAGCCCGATCATGGACCCGACGACCAGGGAGAGCAGGGCGGCGAACACCGCGATCGACAGGGACGTCCGCCCGGCGATGCACAGCCGGACGAAGTAGTCGCGGCCGAGGTCGTCGGTGCCCATCCAGTGCGTGCCGTCGAGCCCCGTGAACGGGTCGCCCGCGACCTCGGTCGGCGAGTACGGGCGCAGCACGCCGACCAGGTAGGACATGCCGACCAGGGCCAGCAGGATCAGCACCCCGACGATGATCCCGGTACGCGAGCGCAGCACGGGCCGCAGCGACCGCTTCGCGGGTCCGTCCTTGGAGGCCGGGACGTCCTCCACCGTGACGATGTCACTCATCGCAGCCCACCTACCTTGGGGTTGATCAGCGGATAGAAGAGGTCGACCACGAGGTTCATCACGACGAAGACGCCGCCGAGCAGGAGGATGCACGCCTGCGCGGCGGCGTAGTCCTTCTGCAGGATCGAGGTGACGGTGAGCTGCCCGATGCCGGGGATCGCGAAGACGTTCTCGATCAGGATCGACTGCCCGACCATGCCCGCGAGCTGGAGTCCCGCGATGGTGACGACCGGCCCGGACGCGTTCCGCAGCCCGTGCCGGACGGTCGCCTGGAGCCGGGTGGAGCCGGTCGCGAGCGCGGTCCGCATGTAGTCCTGCTCGTAGACCTCCAGCATCGACGCCCGCATGTACCGGCAGATCGTCGAGCCGAGCGGCAGGCCGAGCGCCAGCGCCGGAAGGACCAGCGCCTGGACGTTCCGCACCGGGTCCGCCGTGAACGGGACCCAGCCGAGCGTCGGCCAGGACGGCATGACCATCGAGGCGAACAGCACCAGCGCGACGCCGAACGCGAAGACCGGCGTCGCGAGCCCGAGGAACGTGGCGCTCCGCGCGACCCGGTCGAAGAACCGGCCGCGCTTCATCGCCGCGATCGCCCCGAACGGAACGCCCCACGCGATGGAGACGATCGTGGCGGCGATGGCGAGTTCGAGCGTGTTCGGCAGCCGGTCCGCGATCAGGGTGCGGACCGGCTGGCCGTTGAAGACGGAGATGCCGAAGTCGCCGCGCAGGACGTTTCCGAGCCAGTGCGTGTACTGCTCGATGAGCGGGCCGTCCAGGCCGAGGTCGCGGGTCAGCTGGGCGCGGACCTCCGGGGTGCTGTAGGGGCCCGCGAGCAGGTCCACCGAGTTGCCCGGCAGCATGTGGACGAGCCCGAACGCGATGATCGACAGCAGGAACATCACGAGGACGCCGCGCAGCAGCCGCGTCCCGAGGAAGAGGACGAGCGGGGGCGGCGCGAAGCGACGCGCGGCGCGCTCCTCCGGTGGCCTCACCTTCGGAGAAGGCACCTGTGTCGCTGAGCTCATCCGAACCTCCTGCCGCCTGCCCCTGCGAGTGGCAGCAAGGTTGTTCAGGTCACACTCCGGATGCCACCCGCACGTCTCGCTGAGCGGACCGCGGGCCGAACCGGGTTCGCCGCCGCGAACCCGCTGATCACGGGCCGGTCCTGGTCCGGGCGCCGGCGCCGGTTCGGACAGCGGACCGCCGCGCTCCCCCGGCGCCGCCGCGTGCGCGACCATGCTCCGAACCGGCGGAAGGAGTTCACGCATGCAGCCCACGGCCACGGAATGGCTGGCCCGCATGGGGCGGGGGGAGATCTCGGCGGCCGAGCTGGCCGAGCACTACCTCGCCCGCGTCGGCGCCGCGAACCCCCGCCTCAACGCCGTGGTCGCGGTCGACGCGGACGCCGTCCGGACGGCGGCGCGGGACGCCGACGAGCGCCGCAGCCGCGGCGACGACGGCCCGCTGCTCGGCCTGCCCGTCACGATCAAGGACTGCCTGGACGTCGCGGCCCTGCCCTGCCGGGCCGGGTCGCGTGCCCGCAAGGACGTCCCGACGACGGACGCGGTGGTCGTCGAGCGGATCAAGCGGGCCGGGGGCGTGATCCTCGGCAAGACGAACATGCCGGAGCTCGGCTCGTCCTACGAGACCGACAACAAGGTGTACGGGCGGACGAACCATCCCCTCGACGCCGCGCGGACGCCGGGCGGGTCCAGCGGCGGGGAGGCGTCGGTCATCGGCGCGGACGCGTCCCCGCTCGGCGTCGGCACGGACGGCGGCGGCTCCGTCCGGGTGCCGAGCCACTACTGCGGGCTCGTCGGCCTGCGGCCCACGACGGGGCGCGTCCCCGCGACGGGGAGCTGGCCCGACAAGCGCTCCGGCCCGACCCTCGACATCACCTGCATCGGGCCGATGGGACGCTCCACGGCGGACATCGCGCTGCTCCTCGACGTGATCCACGGGCCCGACCTCGGGGACCCGTTCGCGCATCCGGTGCCGCTGCGCGACTGGTCGGCGGTCGACGTCGCGGGCCTGCGCGTCGGCTGGTACGTCGAGGACGGCCTCGCGCACCCGTCGGACGCGACCGTCGCGGCCGTCCGCCGCGCCGCCGGGATCCTGGAGAAGGCCGGGGCCGCGGTCGTCCAGGTCGAGCCGCCCGCCGTCACCGAGGCGACCGAGCTGTTCTTCGCCGCGCTCGCAGCGGACGGCGGCGACGGCGTCCGCGGCCTGGTCGGGGACGCGCCGGACGACCACACCGAGCAGTTCCTCGACCTGCTGGACAACCCCCGGCACGGCAGTTCGACGTCCGCCGGGGACTACTTCGCGCTCCTCGACCGGATGTTCGGCCTGCGGTCACGGGTGCGGCGGTGGATCGACGGCTACGACGTCGTGCTCGCCCCGGTCGCCGCGGGGCCCGCGCCCCGGCACGGCGAGCCGCCGCAGGGCGTCGCGCCCGCCGACTACGGCCGGTACGAGGGGTTCAACTACACCCACACCTACAGCGTCGCCGGGCTGCCGTCGGCGTCCGTCCCGGCCGGGGTCGAGGACGGCCTGCCAGTCGGGGTGCAGGTCATCGCGCAGTGCTGGCGGGAGGACCTGGTGCTCGCCGCGTGCGCCGCGATCGAGCGCGAGACGGGCGGCTTCCAGATCGTCGACCGTCCCGCCCTTTCCTGAGAACGGCCCGAAAACAGAACGCGGCGGGGACGGGCTCGGCCCGTCCCCGCCGCGTTCCGCTCGGTCAGTCGTCGTGGCGCTGGTTCAGGAAGCCGGTCACGACCGAGTAGAAGTCGTGCGGACGCTCCTCCTGCAAGTGGTGCGAGGAGTAGTCCATGACGTAGAGGTGTCCGCGCGGCACCATGCGGGCCAGCATCAGCGGATAGTCGGGCGTGAGGAACGCGTCGTACATGCCCCACGCGAACAGGACGGGCGCGATGACGCGGCCGAGTTCCTCGGTGAGGTCCTGCCAGTCGCCGCGCGGGTTGTCCGAGGACGCGGCGAGCGCCATCTCCTCGGGGTCGAGGCTCTGCTCGTAGCGCAGCGTGACGGTCTCGTCCGGGAGTGCCTCGGCGTCGTACCACTCCAGCCGCGCGATCAGGTCGCGCATCTTCTCCCAGGACGGGCCCGTTCCGCCGTAGTAGGCGTCGCGGGCGTTGCGGCCGCGGCGGCCGCCCTCCGGCAGCGGGGCGAGCGGCCCGTAGAACACCGGCATGCTGCCCGTGACGACCAGGGACCGCACCCGCTCCGGGTACTTCGCGGCAAGGTTCAGCGCGATCGTGCCGCCCCAGGAATTGCACACGAAGTCGGCGCGGCCGATTTCCAGGGTGTCCATGAGCGCGATGGTCTTCGCGGCGTGGAAGTCCCACATCGGCCCGGTGATGGTGCATTTCTCCGACCGGCCGTACTGGAGGATGTCGACCAGGAAGCAGTCCCGGTCGCGGGCGAACATTGGCGCGACGGCGCCGAAGTCCGTCCAGGCCGTGCAGCCCGGACCGCCGCCGTGCAGGAAAATCGTCGGGGCGCCCGAACCCATTCTCGTGTAGTGGTATTTCACGCCGTCCGCTTCGGCGTAAAGGCCCTCGGGGCCCGGCTTGGTGTCCATCCACGGATCATCACCGGCGGGCGCGGGCGCCGGAAGTGCGGCGGTCCGCTGAGCGGTCCCCGCTCCTTACCGCGGATCGGGCCCGTGCGTATGGTGCGTTTCCGGACGAGCCAATGGAGGTGGCAGGTGGAACCGGAGGCGTCCCGCGCGGACCTGGACACGGGCGTGGACACGGGCGCGGACACGGGCGTGGACCTCGCCGAGAAGCGCGCCCGCGCCCTGGTCGGACGGGTGGAGCGCCGGTCGCTCGGCGTCGTGCGCGCGGGCGCCGCCGCCGAGTTCGCGCGGGCCGCCGGGGAGGACGCGCCGCGCCTCGTCGACCCGGACCATCCGGAGTTCGTCGTCCATCCGATGTACGTCGTCAGCCTGCTGCGCGGCGCGCCCGGCGCGGACGACGCGGAGTTCCGCCCGGACGGCATGTACCGCGACGAGGTGCCCGGCACGGACGGCCTGGACGTCTCCCTGATGGCCGGCGGCCAAGACGTTCGCTGGTCGTGCGCGGTTCGCGTAGGCGACGACATCGAGGTCCGGCGGACGCTCGTCTCCGTCGAGCGAAAGGGACGGGGCGCGGGCTTCATCCTGCTGACCGTCGAGAAGACGTACGGGACGCCGGAACGCGGCGTGCTCGTCGAGGTCACGGAAAGGTTCATCGTCCGTTGAGCGAGCACGCACCCGTCCCGGGGCAGGACGTGACGCCCGTGCGGTCCGCGCCTGACGCGATCCGGTTGCTGCGGTTCGGCGCGGTGACGCGGAACGCGCACCGGATCCACTACGACGCCGAGTTCGCCCGCTCCGAGGGGCTGGACGGACCGGTCGTGATGGCCCAGTTGCACGGCTGCCTGTTCCACCGCGCGGCGGCGGAGTTCGCGGGCGGCGACCCGGCCGCGGTGCGCGCGGTCGGCTGGCTGAACCGCGCGCCCGCGTGCGCCGGGGACCGGCTGACCGTCACCGGGACCGTCCGCGAGGTCGGCCCGGACGAGATCGTCCTCGACCTGGAGGAACGGCGCGGCGACGGCACCGTGTGCTGCCGCGGCCACGCCGTCGTCGCCCGACGGCCCTGAGGTCAGGGCATGGTCAGGGCGACCTTGCCGATGGCCGCGCCGGTGCGCAGCCGCTCGACGGCCTCCCCGAGCCGGTCGATCTCGTACCGCTCGACGTGCAGGCTCAGCTCCCCGGCGGCGATCTCCTTCAGCAGCCGGTCGCCGACCTCGCCGAGCGCGCCGCCGCGCACCATCAGGTTGACCGGCAGCAGCGAGACGTTCGCGAGCAGGAAGTCGGCCAGGTCGACGGTGAACTCGCGACCGGCGGTGTACCCGACAAGCGCGGCCCGGCCGCCCGGCCGGACGTGCCCGAGCCCGTTCGCCAGCACCGGCCCGCCCACGGTGTCGACCAGCGCGTCGACGGGGCCGCCGAGCGCGTCGCGGTCCGCCAGGTCGGCGGCGAGGACGGCCCGCGCCCCGGACGGGACGTGCGCCAGCTTGCCGGGCCGTCCGACGACGCCGATCACCTCGGCCCCGGCCCGCACCGCGAGCTGCACGGCCAGCGACCCGACCGCACCGGCCGCGCCGGTCACGAGGACGCGCTCCCCCGCCTCGACGGCGGCGACGTCGTGCAGCGCGGCCCACGCCGTGGCGGCGGGCGAGAAGAAGCAGCAGGCCAGCGCCGGGTCGACGCCGTCCGGGACGGCGACGACCGCCTTGTCCGGCACGACGGCGTGCTCGGCCCAGCCGCCGTCCCGGCGCATCCCGAGCCCGGCGCCGCGCACCCGGACGAGCGCGCCCACCGGGTGGACGCCGGACGCGACGACCGTCCCGCACGCCTCGGTGCCGGGCACGAACGGCAGCGTCGGCAGGATGCCGAACCGGCCGTCCACGATGTTGAGGTCGAGGTGCCCGACCTGCGCGGCGCCGATCCGGACGAGCGTCTCCCCGTCCCGGGGCGGCGGGACCGGCCGGGTCTCGACGCGCGGCGTCGATCCGAACTCGGTCAGCACGAGCGCCCTGGACGCGTTCACCGTGGTCATCACGCCCTCACCGTAGGTCCGGCCGCCGCGCGCCCGCATGGCGCGCGGTCCGCTGACCGGACCGCCGGGCCGCCGGTCCGGCCCCGCCGCCTGCCCGTCCGCGCCGCCCGGCCTCCGGCGTCTTGCTGAGCGGTCCGTTTCCATAGGCAAGCCGTTTTCGGCGGCCAATCATCTCGGCATCGCTCAACGTGACATCCGGAAGGACGATGCACATGACCGGCTCAGACTCGCCCGATCCGAAGGACGGGGACGGCGCCCGCCCCAGGGCGCGCGGGCTCGCGCGGCCGGGCCGGCAGGACTGGTCCGCCTGGCCCGAGTACGACGCCGCCGCCGAGGGCTTCCGCGGCTACTGGTACCCGGTCACCTGGTCCAGTCACGTGACCGGGAAGCCGCTCGCCGTCAAGGTCTGCGGGGAGAAGATCGCGCTGGTCAGGGACGGCGGCCGGGCGTACGCGCTGCACGACCGCTGTCCGCACCGGGGCGTCCCGCTGTCGCTCGGCGACCAGCAGTTCCCGGGCACGCTGAGCTGCCCGTACCACGGCTGGACGTACCGGCTGAACGACGGCCAGTTGTGCGCCGTCATCACCGACGGGCCGGAATCGCGCATCTGCGGCAAGGTCACCGTGCGGACCTATCCGGTCGAGGAACGGCTCGGAATGGTGTGGGTGTTCGTGCCCATCGCGAACGAGGAGCCGCACCCGATCGACTCGCAGCTTCCCGAGGAACTGGTCGAGAACCAGTTCGTCATGGGCGGCCGTATGCAGGAGCGTTCCGGGAACTGGCGCTTCGCCGCCGAGAACGGCTTCGACGAGGGGCACGCGAAATACCTGCACCGCACCTCGATGTGGCGGATGTTCAAGCCGATGCCCACCTGGAACATCACCAAGATCGTGCCTGGCGGGCGGTGGATCTACCGCGTCCAGGAGGAGGTGCACTGGGACGCGGACTTCCCCGGCGTCGGACGCTGGTCGAACAAGCGGTGGTGGAAGCTCCAGCCGCCGAAGGAGACCTTCAACATCGGCAACACCGGCAAGCCGAAGAAGATCAACCCGGTCATCGCGAAGTGCGACTTCCCGGGTTTCGCGTCGCTGTCCATGCCGGGCGTGCTGCGCATCGTCTACCCGAACTTCATCCACTACGAGTTCTACGTCCCGGTGGACGCCGACAACCACCGGTACGTCGGCGTGATGATCAACTTCACCGAGGGCTGGAAGGCCGCCGGGTTCTACGTCAAGTACCTGGGCGCGATCCGCTGGCTGTTCCACGGCCAGTTCACCGGCCAGGACGCCTGGATGGTCGACGTCACCGACGCCCCGCCGGAGAAGCTCTACCGCCCCGACGTGTCCCTCACCGCCTGGCGCGGCCTCGCGCAGGACGAGTTCGCCAAGAAGAAGGCGGCGGCGGGCGCGAAATGAGATCCAAGGAGAGACCCGTGCGACGTCCCCTGCTCACCCTGATCACGGGAGCGGCCCTCGCGGTGGCCGCGCCGCTGCTCTGGCGGCGGCTCGCCCGCACCGTCAACACCCAGGTCCACCGGATCGACCCGTGACCGCTCCGGACGGCCGCGCCGGGCCGGACGGGCTGGACGGGCTGGACGGAGGCCGCCGCGAACAGGTCGCGGCGGCGTGGCGGCACGTCACCGCCGACCGGCTCCGCGAGCTGGTGCGGGGCCTGGTGGACGTGCCGAGCCCCACCGGCCGCGAGGGCCCGCTCGCCCGGCACATCGCGGACACGCTCGCCGCCGCCGGGATCCCGGCGGCGGCGCAGCCGATCGACGACCGGCAGGCGAACGCGTGGGGCCGGCTGCCCGGCGACGGCACCGGCCCCGACCTCATGCTGTACGCGCCGATCGACACCCTGACCACCGGCGACGCGGACGAGGACGTCCCGTGGATCGGGCCGGAGCTGCGTCCCGACATGCGCGCCGAGGCGCGAGACGTCGGCGACCTCGTGACGGGCCTCGGCGCGTCCAACCCGAAGGGCCACGCGGCCTGCGTGCTGATGGCCGCCGAGGCGATCCACCGCGCCGGGGTGCCGCTGACCGGCGACCTGCTCGTCGCGTTCGGCGCCGGCGGGATGCCGACGAACGCGCTGCCCGGGGACGCCCGGCGCAACACCGGTCAGGGCGCGGGCTGCTCGTTCCTGCTCGAACAGGGCCACTGGACCGACTTCGCGGTCATCGCCAAGCCCGGCTGGACGGTCTCCTGGGAGGAGGTCGGCCTCGCCTGGTTCGAGGTGACGGTGCACGGCGTCCACACCTACGTCGGGTCGCGGCACCGCCTGCCCTACCGCAACGCGATCGCCGCCGCGGGCGAGGTCGCGAAGCGGCTCGAAGCCTGGTTCCCCGAGTACGCCGAGCGGCACACCGAGGGCACGGTCGCGCCGCAGGGCGTCGTCGCCTCGGTGGAGGGCGGCTGGCCGCGGATGGCGGCGGTCACGCCCGCCGCCTGCCGGATGCTGGTCGACCTGCGGATCGGCCCGCGCACCACGCCGATGCAGGCCAAGCGCGAGTTCGCCGCCGCGATCGAGAAGATCCGCGCCGACCTTCCCGGAACCGAGGTCACCTTTGAAATGGTGCTCGCCATTCCGGGCACCGCGTCCGACCCGGACACGTGGGTGTGTCGCAGCGCCATCGCCGCGTGGGAGGCCATGGCGGGACGCCCGCACGAGGTCATCCGCGGCAACAGCGGCGCGACGGACGCCAACATCCTGCGCGGGCGGGGCGTCCCGACCGTGCGGATCGGCATGCCCAAGGTGACCGACGCGCCTTTCGACATCGACTTCTCCATGGGGATGAACACGGTCGACGTCCGGGGGATGGAACGGCTCACGCGCCATCTGATCCGCACGGCCGTCGACACCCTGACCCGAACCCGAGCCGAGGTGGGACTGTGACGGAGATCGTGCTCGGTGTCGGAGCGTCGCACAGCACGCTGATGAACACCCATTGGGAAGAGACGACCCACAAGGACGAGGCGGAGCGTTTCCGCGACGGCCTGCGCGCGGCCCGCGACGAATTGGCGGCGGCGCGCCCGGACACCGTCGTCCTGGTCGGCTCGAACCATTTCCGCGGGTTCTGGCTGGACCTCATTCCGAGCTTCACGATCGGCGTCGGCGAATGCGTCGCGAGCGGCGAGTCCGGAACGCCGGAGGGCCCGCAGCCGGTGGACGTGGAACTGGCCCGGCACATCGCCGACGAGCTCGTCGGCGGCGGCCGTTTCGACGTCGCCTTCTCGGCCCGGCTCCAGATCGACCACGGGCAGTCGCACGCGATCCAGTACCTGCTCGACGGGCTGGACGTGGAGATCGTCCCGCTCGTGGTGAACGTGTTCGCACCGCCGCTGCCGACCCTCGCCCGCTGCGAGGCGCTCGGACACGCGATCCGGGAGGCCGTCACCGCGTTCCCCGCCGGAAGGCGCGTCGCCGTCGTCGCCTCCGGCGGCCTGTCGCACCGGCTGCCCTGGCCCGACTGGCGGAGCCCGGACGGCGACGACGAGGAGTTCATGGTCCGCGCCTGGCTCGACGGCCGCAACAACTGGCGCGACTACGACGCGCGGCGGCGCCAGATCGTCCGGGCCGCCGAAAGCGCGATCACCCCGGAATTCGACGAGGAGTTCCTCGACCTGGTCGAGAAGGGCGAGACGCACCGCCTCACCGCCCAGACGACAGAGGAACTCGAAAAGGCGGCCGGGAACGGCGCCCAGGAACTGCGCACCTGGCTCGTCATGGCCGCCGCGCTCGGGCACGCGCCCGGCCGCCGCCTCGCCTACGAGGCGATCCCCGACTGGCTCACCGGAATGGCCGTCGCCGTCATCGACCCCGCCCCCCGAGGCGAACAAGGAAAGGCTTAGCGATGAGCATCTGGACCGCACTGTCGGACCTCGACTACCGGCACACCTACGTCGACGCGGGCGGCGTGCGGACGAGGGCCGTGCAGGCCGGGCCCGAGGACGGCGAGCACGTCGTCTTCCTGCACGGCACCAGCGGGCACCTTGAGGCGTTCGTCCGGAACCTCCCGGCGCACGCGGACAAGTACCGCTGCCACGCCATCGACATGCTCGGCCACGGGTACACCGGGAAGCCGGACGTCCCGCAGGAGATCCCGCGCTACGTCGAGCACCTGATCGCCTACCTCGACGCGGTCGGCGCGGAGCGCGCCCACCTGGTCGGGGAGTCGCTAGGCGGATGGGTGTCGGCGTGGCTGGCGAGCGAGCACCCGGAGCGGGTCGCGTCGCTGCAACTGCTGTGCATGGGCGGCACCAAGGTCAACCCGCCCGTGATGGAGCGCATCAAGAAGACCACGACGGCCGCGTCCCTGAACGAGGACGTGGAGCTGACCCGCGACCGGCTGCGCCTCCTGTGGGCCGACTGGGACGAGGAGTTCGGCGACGAGCTGACCGAGGTCCGCTACGCGATCTACCACCGTCCGGACTTCCAGAAGAACCTGCCGAACCTGCTCGCCTTGCAGGAGACCGAGGTCCGCGAGCGGAACCTGCTGCTGCCCGAGCGGATGGGCCGGATCACGGCGCCGACGCTGGTCGTCTGGGGCAACAAGAACCCGTTCGGCGACGTGCCCGAGGCGCAGGCGATCACCGACGCGATCCCCGGCGCGCGGCTGGAGATCTTCAACGGCTGCGGGCACTGGCCGCAGCACGAGCAGGCGGACCGCTACAACCCGCTGAGCCTGGCGTTCCTGGCGGAGGCCCAGGTCAGAGCATTGCCAAAGTAAGCAGAATGTGATTTGTTACATCATCCAGGCTCCCATGGCCGCCGAAATCCCTGCGAGGTCTGAGTCATGGCAGTGGTTCCGTTCGCCCGTCCCGGATCGACAGCCGTCGCCGCCGCGGAGCAGTCCGCGGACGTCGACTCGATGAACTCCGTCATCGGCAAGACGCGGCTCATCGTCGAGGCGTTCACCGCCGACGACGACGCGCTCTCGCTCGCCGAGCTGGTCCGGCGGTCCGGGGTGACGAAGGCCAGCGTGCACCGGCTCGCCCAGGAACTGCTCGACTGGGGCGTGCTCGAACGGGCCGGGAACCGGTACCGGCTCGGCCTGCGGCTGTTCGAGATCGGCCAGCGGGTGCCGCGGCAGCGCAATCTGCGCGAGGCCGCCCACCCGTACATGGAGGACCTGCTGCTCGCCACTCAGGAGACCGTCCATTTCGCGATTCACGACGGGCTGGAAGTGCTTTATGTGGAGAAGCTCGTCGTCCATCGCGGGCTGAACAAGCAGTCGCGCATCGCTGGACGGCTGCCGCTGCACTGCACGGCGACGGGAAAGGTGATTCTCGCTTTCTCGCCTCCGGAACTGCTTCAGGAAGTGCTCCGCAACGGGCTCACCGTGCTGACCCGCAAGACCGTCACGCAGCCGGGGCGGCTTCGCCAGCAGGTCGAGCGGGCCCGCGCGGGACGCCTCGCGGTCGAGGTCGAGGAGACCCGGCTCGGCTACATGAGCGTGGCCGTCCCGGTCTTCGGCGAGGAGGACGCGCTGGTCGGCGCGCTGTCGATCACGGCGCCGACCTTCCGGATGAACCTCGGCCGGTTCGCGGGTGGCCTGCGGACGGCGGCGAACGGGATCTCCCGCTCGCTCCAGTCCGCTTCCTAGGCCGCCGGCGGGACGGTCAGCGCGATGGGACGCGCACCTCAGCGGTGCCGGTCGCGCACACCGTCCCGTCGGCGGCCGTCCCGGTCAGGTCGAACTCGACGAGGTGTCCGTCGCCGTCGTCCGTCACGGCGGTGACCCGTCCGGAGAACGTCAGCGGGACGCCCGCGAACGCGGTCGCGCGGTTGCGCCACTCGACCCGGCGCAGGACGGCACCTGGCCCGGCGAAGCTCAGCACGGTCCGCGCGAACATCTCGCCGTGCAGGGTCGACTGCACGACCACGTCGGGGAATCCCTCGGCGCGAGCGTGCGCCTGGTCGAAGTGGATGCGGTGCGAGTTCCAGGTCACCGCGCTGAACCGGAAGAGCGCCAGGTGGGTCGGGGTGTACTCGATCGGCGGGCATACCGTGCCCGGTTCAGCCGCCATGCCCGTCTCCACTGTCGTCTCCCAGCACGATCACCGATTCGTCCATGACCACGAGGGGCGTCCCAGCGGCGTCCGTGTAGTCCGTGCGCAGGGCGAGGACGACGAAGTCCCCGGCCTTGCCGTGTTTGCGCGACGCACTCGTGAGCCGCCGCTCGGCGTGCACGACCGTCCCGGCCGTGACGGGCGCGAGCAGCCGGACGGCCTGGCCGCCGTGCACCTGCCGGACCGGCAGGCCCGCCGTGCACGGCGACTCCCGCGCGGCGAGCCCGTCCGGCCGCAGCTCGCCCTCCGGCGGGCCGTCCGCCCAGCTCAGGATGCCGGTCAGGAACATCGGCGGCGCGACGACCGGGCGTCCGGCGGCCTCGTCGGCGCGGGCGGAGGCCGCGTACTCGTCGTCGCCGACCGCGACGGCGTACCGGCAGACGTCCCTGACCGTGACCTCGCCCAGCCGCTCCCGCTCGACCGCGCCCACCAGGCTCTCGGCCCGCGCGCACACCTCGTCGAGCGTGTCGGCGTTGCGCTCGTCGTCCTTCGTCACGGGGCCGACGTTTCCACGGCGTGCACGAGGCGGTAAGGCGATCGTCCTGCTCACCGGACCGCACCGGTTGGTGGCCGGGCGTCCGGTCCTTACCGTCGTCAGCACCCGCCCACCGAGCATCCGCAGGAGGTCCCCCCGTGATCCGTGTGCTGGAAATCGGCGACTTCGCCGCCCCGGACGCCGGGCGCACGCTCGTCGGCCTCGGCGCGGACGTCACGATCGTCGAGCCCGCCGGGGGCGCGCCGGAGCGCCGCGCCGACCCGGTCGGGTTCGCCCACCGCGCGGGCGGGAAGTCGGCGGCGACGGCGGCGGACGCGGCGGCCCTCGCGCCGTCCTGCGACGTGATCCTGGACGGCACCCTCGGCGACCCGTCCACCGCCGACATCGCCGCCGACCTGGTGCGGGCCGCCGGTCCCGGCGTCGTGCACATCGTGCTGACGCCCTACGGCGACGCCGGTCCGGCGTCCGGCTGGCAGGCGACCGACCTCACCGTCGCGGCGGCGGGCGGCATGCTCGCGCTGGTCGGCCGCCCCGACCGGCCGCCGCTGCGGCCCTACGGCGACCAGGCCGTCCAGCTCGCGGGCGTGAACGCGGCGATCGCGGCGCTGCTCGCGGTCCGCGCGGGCGGTGGGCAGCGGGTGGTCGTGTCGGCGCAGGCGTCGGTCGCCGCGAGCCTGGAGTTCGGCGCGATCACCTACATCCACACGGGCCGCGTCCCGCCGCGCACCGGGAGCACGCACCCGCTCGCCCCGCACACGCTGTTCGCCACGGCGGACGGCGTCATCGCGGGCGGTCTCGGCGGCAGCCCCCGGATGTTCGACGCGCTGCTCGGCTGGCTCGTCGAGACCGGCGACGCGGGCGACCTCGCCGACGAGCGCTGGCAGGACGCCCACTACCGCGTGGTGCACCGGGAGGAGATCTTCCAGCGGCTCGCGAAGATCGTCCGGGACCGGGACCGCGACCGGCTCTTCCACGAGGGCCAGGCGCGCCGGCTCCCGTGGGCCGCGGTGCTGCGTCCGGACGAGCTGACCGGGAACGCGCAGCTCCAGGACCGCGGGTTCTTCGCCGAACTCGTCACCGGCTCCGGTCCCGTCGTGGACGTGGGCTTCGCCGCCCGGGTGCGCGGCGCGGAACCGCCGGAACCGCTGCGGGTGCCGGAGCCGGACTCGCGTCCGACGCGCGAGGGCACGGCGCGGCGGCGGCGCGCGGCGTCCGGCAACACGCGCGGGGCGCTGGACGGGCTGCGCGTCCTCGACCTGACCTGGGTCCTCGCGGGCCCGTACGCGACGAAGACCCTCGCCGACCACGGCGCCGAGGTCATCAAGATCGAGTCGCGGCACCGGCCCGACCCGACCCGGTTCTCGACCGGCTTCCACCTGTCCCGCTCGGCGGACGCCGACCCGGACACCAGCGGCTACTTCAACAACGTCAACCGCAACAAGAAGAGCATCACGCTCAACCTCCGCACCGAGGAGGGCCGCGACCTCGCGCTGCGCCTCGCCGCGCACTGCGACCTGGTCGTGGAGAACTTCGCGGCGGGCGTCCTCGACCGGCTCGGCCTCGGCTACGAGCGGCTGCGCGCGGCGCGGCCGGACATCGTGGTGGTGAGCATGTCCGGCATGGGGCACACCGGGCCGTGGCGCGACTACGTCTCCTACGCCGACGCTGTGTCCGCCCTGTCCGGCTGGACGGGCCTCACCGGCGAGCCGGGCGAACCGCCGGTCGGCGTCGTCTACGGCCTCGCCGACATCATCGCCGGGCACCACGCCGCCCTCGCCGCGATCGCCGCGCTGGACGTCCGCGACCGCACCGGCGAGGGCCAGCACGTCGACCTCGCGCAACTGGAGACCGCCGCCGCGCACCTCGGGGACGCGATCGCCCGCGTCGGGTTCGGCGAGCGCGTCGAGCCGATCGGCAACCGGCACCCGCGCATGTCCCCGCACGGCGTGTTCCCCTGCCTCGGCGACGACACGTGGGTGGCGATCGCGGCGCGCGACGACGACGACTTCGCCCGCCTCCTCGCCGCGACCGGCCTGCCCGGCGACCCGTCCTGGACGACCCTGCCCGGACGCCGGGAGCACGAGGACGAGATCGAGCGCCGCCTCTCCGCCTGGACGAAGTCCCGGCCCGCCGAGTCGGTGGCCGAGACCCTCCAGCGCCACGGGATCCCCGCGTACGCGGTGCGCGACGGCCGCACGCTCGTCGAACACGACGAGGCCCTGCGCGCGTGGGACTTCTACCGCCCGCTCGACCACCCCGCGAGCGGGACGTTCCTGCACGAGGGCCTCCCCGTCCGGATGGCCCGCGCCCCGGGCGGCGTCACCGCGCCCGCCCCGCGCCTCGGCGAACACACCGCCGGGGTGCTGACGGACCTGCTCGGCCTGAGCACCGCCGAACAGGACGCCCTGCGCACAGCCGGCGTCCTGGAATAGGACGCGCACAATGGAAGAGAACGAACACGACCTGCTCGTCCGGTCGATGACCTGGGAGGCGGACGGGGTCCTGTCCGTCGTGCTGGCCCGGCCGGACGGCGCGGCGCTGCCGCCCTGGGAGCCGGGCGCCCATCTGGAGCTCGACCTCGGGAAATGGATCCGCCAGTACTCGCTGTGGGGGACGCCCGCCGACACCGCGACCTACCGGATCGGCATCCTCTACCAGCCCGACGGCCGGGGCGGATCCGCGTACGTGCACGAGGAGCTGCGGCCCGGCCAGGTGGTGCGGGTGCGCGGGCCGCGCAACCGGTTCCCGCTGGTGGACGCGCCGCGCTACCTGTTCCTCGCGGGCGGCATCGGCATCACGCCGCTGCTGCCGATGATGGCGCGGGCGTCGGCGGACGGCGTCCCCTGGCGGCTCGTGTACGGCGGGCGGAGCCGGACGTCGATGGCGTTCCTGCGGGAACTCGTCCCGTACGGGGACGCGGTGACCGTCGTCCCGGAGGACGGCGGCGGACGTCCCGACCTCGACGCCCTGCTCGGCACGCCCGAACCGGACACGGCGGTCTACTGCTGCGGCCCCGAGGGCCTGCTCGCCGCGGTCGAGCAGCGGTGCGCCGCGTGGCCGGACGGCAGCCTGCACGTCGAGCGCTTCGCCGCCGCGCCCCGCGACCCGTCCCTGGACGGCGACGACACCGCCTTCCAGGTGGAGTGCGCGCGGTCCGGCCTGACCGTGGACGTCGCCGCCGACGAGTCGGTCGTCGACGCGCTGGACCGCTCCGGGATCTCCGTCCCGACCGCCTGCGGCGAGGGCATCTGCGGGACGTGCGAGACGTCCGTCCTCGCCGGGGTCCCGGACCACCGCGACGAACTGCTGACCGACGCGGAGCGGGAGGCCGGGCGCACGATGATGCCGTGCGTCTCCCGCTGCCTGTCGGGACGCCTCGTCCTCGATCTTTAAGGAGACGGCATGAAGGTCGGCATCCGGATCCCCGCGTGCGACCGTCCGGACCGGCTCGCGTCCGTCGCGGCGCGGGCGGAGCGGCTCGGCTTCGACGAGGTCTGGTTCCCCGACTCGCAACTGCTGTGGCGGGACGTCTTCTCCGTCCTGTCGGTGACGGCCCTGCGCACCGAGCGGATCGGGCTCGGGACCGCCGTGACGAACGTCGCGACCCGGCACCCGTCGGTCGTCGCGTCGGCGGCGCGGACGGTCGCGGAGCTGGCGCCCGGCCGCTTCACCCTCGGGCTCGGCGTCGGGAACAGCTCCGTCCTGCCGGTCGGGATGCGGGCGAGCACCGGCGCGGAGTTCGCGGCGGGCGTCGCGCAGGTGCGGGCGCTGCTCGCGGGCGACGAGTGGGACTACGGGCCGGTGCGGTCGCGGCTGCGGGACCCGGCGCCGTCCGTCCCGATCCAGGTGGCCGCGAGCGGGCCGCGCAACCTGCGGCTGGCGGGTGCGGTGGCGGACGGGGTCGTGCTGCTCAGCGGCGTCTCCCCCGACACCCTCGCCGCCGCCGCGAAGCAGGTCGGGGAGGGGGCGCGCGAGGCCGGGCGGACGGCGGACGTCCCGCTGACGGTGTCGGCGTTCTGCGAGGTCACCGACGACGTGGCCGCGTCCGCCCGGAAACTGAAGCCCATCTGCGCGTCGATCGCGCAGAACGGCGGGGCGCCCTTCCTCGCGCTCGCCGGGATCGACGTGTCGGTGCCCGCCCGCGTGGACGAGGTCTACCCCGACCTCGTCCACGCGGAGGACTGGGACCGGGCCGTCGAGGTCGCGGGCCGCTGGATCTCCGACGACGACGCCCTCGCCTTCGCCGACGCCTTCTGCCTCATCGGCACCGCCGACGAGATCGCGGCGCGGCTCCGCGAGACGTTCGCGGCGGGCGCGTCAGGCGTCTTCCTCCAGCACGTCGGCTCCTACGACCCGCCGCACGACCTCATCGAGGCCGTGGGCGGCGACGTCCTGCCCTCTCTGAGCTGATCAGGCGTACTGGGGGGCGCGGGCGGTCTTGACCGCCTCGCGGAGGTGCTGCTCCTCCTCGTCGGACAGGGACGTCTGGATGATGTGGCCGCCGAGCGGGGCCATCTCCGGGATGACCTTGTCCGGGTTGCGCTTGTCGGCGAGGACGAACACCGCCGCGCCGCCGGGCGGCAGGTGGTCGCCCAGGTTGCGCATGAAGCTGTCGTCGATCCCGAGGTCGGACGAGGCGCCCATGGCCGCGCCCGCCGCGCCGCCGATCGCCATGCCGAGCAGCGGCATGAAGAAGATGAGCCCGATCAGCCCGCCCCACGCGGCGCCGCCGAGCGCGCCGCCCGCGGCGAGGTTGCGGGCCTGGTGGAGCTTGATCTTGCCGCCCTCGCGGTGCTCGACGATGACGAGGTCGGCCAGCTCGATGACGTGCTCCTTCTGCAACTGGACGAGCTTGTCCCTGGCCCGTTCGGCGGCGGGCAGGTCGTCGTAGGCGACGGCGATCAGATCGCTCATGGTTCCCCCTGTGAGCTGCTTTGCCGGTGTGTGCAGGAAATGTGCACGTGCGTTACTTACCTCCGTCTTCGTCATGTCTCCCACCGGACTTCGTCAATTCTCCGTTGGGCCAGGGTGCCGACGACCGTCAGAACGCAGGCGGCGGCGATCCCGGCGACGACGGCGGCCGTCCCGGCGCGCGGCGCGGCGAGCGGCAGCAGCAGGACGGCGGCCACGCAGCCGAGCACCGCCGCCGGACGGTAGACGCGGCCCGCGACGACGGGGGCGTGGATCGTCCACAGCAGGACGACGAACACGCTCACCGGGACCGCGACGGCGTAGCAGATCGCGAGGGACGAGGCGCGCACCTCATGCCCGGCCGCCTCGACCGCCGCCTCCAGCCCCGCGCCCAGTGCGGCGAGCGCCGCGAAGATCCCGTAATGGCCGTATCCCCAGGCGTAGGAGCGTTCACGCCGGTCGCTGAGGCCCTGCCCGGCCGGGGCCAGGAAGTACAGCCACCAGAGCGCGAACAGCAGCACGAGGCCGGACAGCGCGACGACAACGAGCGGCACGCCGATCTCGGCCG
Organism: Actinomadura syzygii; assembly: GCF_008085905.1. Classification (GTDB taxonomy): domain Bacteria; phylum Actinomycetota; class Actinomycetes; order Streptosporangiales; family Streptosporangiaceae; genus Spirillospora; species Spirillospora syzygii. Next base: position 332,950 of record NZ_VSFF01000001.1, read on the forward strand.
CCTCCAGCGACCCCGCGACGCCCCGGGACGCGGCGAGCACGCTCTCCCCGAACAGGATGATCGTGAAAAGACCGTAGCGCTCGGCGATGTGGTGCGGGTGCCAGGCGGTGGGCGCGGCCCGCTCCGCCCACCACGGCACCGCCAGTTCGAGAACGGCCAGCGCGGCGAAGAGCGGCACCCGTCCGGACGACGGCAGCGCGCCCGTCTCGTTGACGACGAGGTTGGAGATCCAGCCGACTTCCAGGACGGCGATCCCGGCGGCGTAGCGGAACGCGGTGGGGCGGCCCGCCGCGTCCTCGATTCCGGCGCGCACCCATTGGGCGAAGAGCGCGGCCCGCATGACGAAATAGCCCGCCGTGACGGCGCGGAAGTCGGAATGGTCGAACGCGGCGGGCACACCGGCGGCGATGACCAATACCCCGGCCATTTGCACCATGGTCAGCAGCCGGTAGGCGACGTCGTCGGTGTCGTACGCGGACGCGAACCACGTGAAGTTCATCCACGCCCACCACACGGCGAAGAACACCTGGAGGAAGGGGAGGAGCCCAGAGAGCCCGTTCCCGGTGGCGACGTCGTGGGCGAGCCGGGCCGTGACGGCCGCGACCGCAACCACGAAGGTGAGGTCGAACAGCAGCTCAAGCTGGCTCGACGCGCGGTGCGGCTCGTCGATCGCACGCGCGCTCATCCGGACCCGGATCCGGCACAGGGTACTCGTCGGTGGCAAGGCCCGCTCCCGTCGCTCCGTCCCGTCGACTAGACCGGACAGCCCCCCGATCTGTGACAGCCAATGCCGGGCCAATTACTTCAAAAGACTTTCGGCGAACCTGTCACAGCGCGGTTCTCTACCCGGTCTTAGCTGGCGACCGAGTGGGCAACCAACGCCTCAACGGAAACGGAGGGCTCCCAATGAAGATCGTGGTCATCGGCGGAACCGGCCTCATCGGGTCGAAGCTCGTGGCGGGGCTCGGCGAGCGCGGCCACGAGGCGGTCGCCGCCTCGCCGAACACCGGGGTGAACACCCTGACCGGCGAGGGGCTGGCCGACGCGGTGGCGGGCGCGGACGTGGTGATCGACGTGTCGAACTCGCCGTCGTTCGAGGACGCGGCGGTGCTGGACTTCTTCCGGAGGTCGACCGGCAACCTGCTCGCCGCGGAGGCGAAGGCCGGGGTCGGCCACCATGTGGCGCTGTCGGTGGTGGGCACCGGACGGCGTCCCGACATCGGCTACTTCGCGGCGAAGAACGCGCAGGAGGAGCTGATCAAGCAGTCGGGGATCCCGTACTCGATCGTCCACGCGACGCAGTTCTTCGAGTTCGCGCACGCCATCGCGGACGGCGCCACCGACGGCGACGCGGTGCGGATGCCGCCCGTGGCGTTCCAGCCGATCGCGGGCGACGAGGTCGCGAAGGCGGTCGGACGCGCCGCGCTGGGCGAGCCGCTGAACGGGGACGCCGAGATCGGCGGGCCGGAGCGGTTCCAGATGGACGACTTCTTCCGCTCCGCGCTGACCGCCTGGGGCGACGAGCGGCACGTCGTCACCGACCCGCACGCGCGCTACTTCGGCGCCGAGCTGAACGAGCCCGACCTCGTGCCGGTGGAGGGCGCGACGCTCGCCGAGGTCAAGTACGCCGACTGGCTCGCCGCCAACAAGTAGGACGACTGCGATGACCGCGCCCGCGATGGTCGCCGAGTTCGACGACGTGGCCGGGTGGACCGCCGAGGCCGTCGCCCAGCTCGGCGCGGAGCACGCCATCCCGGCCGCGTGCCGGGGCAGCGCCAGTCCGGCCGCGCTGGCCTGGCTGGCCGAGGCGTGCGAGCTGGCGCCCGGCACGCGGCTGCTGGACGTCGGCGCTGGCGCGGGCGGCCCGGCCGCGTGGGCGGCGCGGCGGTTCGGCGTCCGGCCGGTCCTGCTGGACCCGATGCCCGCCGCGTGCCGGGCCGCCGCCCGCATGTTCGGGCTGCCGGTCGTTCTCGCGTCCGGCGACCGGATCCCGCTCCGGGCCGGGTCGATGGACGCGGCGTGGTGCCTCGGGGTGCTGTGCACGGTCGCGGACAAGGCCGCGCTGCTCCGCGAGATGCACCGGGTGCTGCGGCCGGGCGCCTCGCTGGGGCTGCTGGTGGTCGTCGTGCGCACCCCACGGGCGCTGGCCGTCCCTGCCGTCCCGGACGGCAACCTGTTCCCGACCCAGGCCGAGCTCGCCGACCTGCTGGACGAGGCCGGGTTCGACCTGGTCGAGCAGATCGACCGGCCGGGCGACGCGCCGCTGTCGTGGTCGCGGCGCGCCGCGCGGGTGGCGGAGGTCGTCGCCACCCGGCACCGGGCCGACCGCGCCTACGCGCTCGCCGCCCGGCAGAGCGAGAGCTTCACCCGCCTGTTCGATTCCGGACAGATCTCGATGCAGTTGATCCATGCCGTCCGGCGTCCCGGCGGCGCTCACACGCGCGGAGGAAACGTGAACCCCTCGAACGGCGACGAAGAGTTCGAGATCGAGTTGGAAGTGGAAGTGCGGGCCGAACTGACGCTGGTCGAGTCCAGCCGTCCGGAGGAGGCGGCGGCGCTGCCCGCCTCGGAATGGCTGTTCGACCCGACGGACGTGCAGGCGGAGGAGATCGAGCTGCGCAACCTCCTCGGCGCGATCGAGGAACTCGGCGGGCTCCGGCGCGGCGAAACGGAACTCCCGTGACCCTCTCAGCGGAACGGCAGGCCGCTTCGGGGATCGCGACGTTGGACGATCTGCGCGAGCACCTGCAATGGGCGATCGAGCTGGAGCACGCTACGCTGCCGCCGTATCTCTGCGCGCTCTATTCGCTCGACCCCGAACGGAATCCCGAAGCCGTGGAGCTGGTCGCGGGCGTCTTCATCGAGGAGATGCTCCATCTGGCGCTGGCCGCGAACCTGCTGAACGCGGTCGGCGGGCGGCCGCGGCTCGACATTCCGCGAATGCTGCCCGCGCATCCCCGGCCGCTGCCGCACGGCGACCGTTCATTGGAACTGTCGCTGCTGCCGTTCGGGGAAGAGGCGCTCGACATGTTCCTGCGCCTCGAACGTCCGGCCCCGCCCGGCGCTCCGCCGGAGGCGGAGGACTACGAGACGATCGGGCAGTTCTACGACGCGATAGAGGTCGGCCTGCGCCGCCTTTGCGACACGCTCGGCGAACGGGCGGTGTTCGGCGGCGACCCGGCCCGCCAGGTGCACGGCGGCCATTTCCGGCACACGGGTGGACGGCTCATCGCCGTCACCGATCTGGCGTCGGCGTTGGCGGCGCTTGAGGAGATCGTCGAGGAGGGCGAAGGGACGTCCCGGGGCGAGGTCTGGGACGGCGACCGCGACGTCCACCATCCCGAGCGGGACGAAGTCGCGCACTACTACCGCTTCCAGGAACTGCGGATCGGCCGCCGTTACCAGCGCGGCGACACCCCGGAATCCGGGCCCACGGGCGGGGCGATCGGGGTGGACTTCGAGGGCGCCCTTCCGATGAGGCGCAACCCGCGCCTTGCCGACCATCCGAAGGGCAGCGCGATCCGGACGGCGCAGGACGAGTTCAACCACACCTATTGCGCGGTGCTTCATCTGCTGGAGCAGGCGTTCAACGGCAGCCCGCGAATGCTCGCCGTCGCCACCGGAACCATGTACGGGCTGAAGGCGCAGGCCCAGGCCCTCATGCGGATGCCGGACGGAGAAGGCACCACGGCGGGCCCCACCTTTGAATACGTCGACCCCGAACTCCGCCGATGGAGCGTCGGCGACCGGAAGCGGATCGTCGTGCTGCGGAACGGCCCGTATCTCGTGTACGGCGGGGTTCCGCTGAGGCGGAAACGCAAGATCGTGTCCGCTGAGAACGACGCGCTGACCTGGAAGACGGATGAGGACATCCCGACCGAGGGCACTTACGCGTTGTGCCGCTGCGGAGGCTCGGGCAGCAAACCGTTCTGCGACGGGACACACGCCGTGAACGGGTTCGACGGCACCGAGTCCGCCGACGTCCGACCGTACTCGGAATTGCAGCACGTGCACGACGGGGTGGGTATTTCGGCGCAGCGCGTCGGCGAACTGTGCATCCACGCCGCGTTCTGTATCGGACGCACCCGGCCCATCGCGAAAATGCTCGACGATACGGCGGACAGCGACGTCCGCTCGAACATCATGGGCCGCATCGACCACTGCCCGTCCGGGTCGTACAGCTACGCGCTGGAACGGGGCGGGGAGACCATCGAGCCCGACCTTCCCCAGGCCGTTTCCGTCCTGGAGGAGGAGGGCGGGCTGGCCAGCGCGCTGTGGGTCACGGGCGGCGTGCCCGTGCTGCGCGCGGACGGCGAGCCCTTGGAGACCCGGAATCGCATGACGCTGTGCCGCTGCGGCCATTCGTCCGGCAAACCGCTGTGCGACGGAACCCACCGTGAGATCGGCTTCCGCGAGGAACCGACAACCGAAGGAGCAGGATCATGAATACGCCAGAGAAGTCCGTCGCCATCCTCGTCCACGGCGCGTTCGCCGAATCGGCGAGTTGGAACGGCGTCATCGAGCGCCTGGACGGGAATGGTCTGCCCGCCATCGCCGTGGGGAATCCGCTGCGCGGTCTCGCGGACGACGCCGCCTATGTGCGCGACGTCATCGCGGGGATCGGACGGCCCGTCGTGCTGGTCGGCCACTCCTACGCCGGAATGGTGATCACGCAGGCGGCGGCGGGGAATGAGGCCGTCCGCTCCCTGGTCTATGTCGCCGCGTTCGCGCCCGACCTCGAAGAAAGCGCCTTGCTGCTGTCCAGCAAGTTCGAGGGCAGCACGCTGGGTGACGCGCTGGTGCCCTATCCGGTGTCGTCCGGCGGCAACGAGTTTCGTATCGCCAACGAGAAGTTTCACCAGCAGTTCTGCGCGGACGTCGACGCGGACACGGCCGCGCTTATGGCGGCGACCCAGCGTCCGGTGACGGAACGCGCGCTCACCGACAACCTGACCGTGCGCGAGCCTGCCTGGCGCGAGAAGCCGTCCCGGTTCGTCCTCGCCGAACTCGACCGCAACATTCCAGTGGCGGCACAGCGTTTCATGGCCGAGAGGGCTTCCTCCGTGGACACCCGGGAGATTGCCGGTGCCTCGCACGCGGTCGCCGTTTCCCAGCCGGACGCGGTCGCCGCTCTAATCGTCGATGCCGCCAACGACGACCGATAGTTCAGGTGACATCGCTTGAGCAGGCGACCTCCGCCTTCGTCGCGGCGCGTCCCCGCCTGTTCGGCATCGCGTACCGGATGCTGAGCAGCGCGGCGGAGGCGGAGGACGTCGTCCAGGAGACCTGGCTGCGCTGGCAGAAGGCAGACCATTCGGCCGTCGTGAACCCGGCGGCTTTCCTGGCCCTGATCACCACCAGGCTGGCCATCAACGTCGCCGAATCCGCGCGGTCGCGGCGCGAGACCTATATCGGCCCGTGGCTGCCCGAGCCGATCGACACCAGCAATGACCCGACCGTGGGCGCGGAGCGGGAAGAGGCGCTGGAACTCGCCGTCCTCCTGCTGCTGGAACGGCTCACTCCGACCCAGCGGGCCGCCTATATCCTCCGCGAGGCATTCCTCTATTCGTATCCGGAGATCGCGGAGATTCTGCGGCTCAGCCCGGCGAACGTCCGGCAACTGGTGAGCCGGTCGCGCAAGCATCTGACCGCCGAACGGCACGAGTCCATCGACAAGGTCGAGCACCGGCGCCTGCTCACGGTCTTCATCGCCGCCGCCCAGACAGGAAATGTCAACGCGCTGGAGGAGCTTTTCGCCGAAGACGTCGTGAGCTCGTCCGACGGGAACGGCATGCGCGGATCGGCGCGCTTTCCGCTGCTGGGGATCGCGCGGGTGGCGAAGTTCGTCGCCGCGTACGCGCCGCGTTTCTGGCCGGGCGCCGACCTCGCGTGGGTCGAGGCGAACGGGCGCGCGGCGGTGCTCGTTCCCCGTCCGGGAAACAAGGTCACGCTGCTCGCCATCGACGGCTCGCCGAAGGGCATCCACCACCTCATGTGGATCGTCACTCCCGTCAAACTCGAAGCCTTTCTGGGGGCGGAACTTGGACGATGAAAGGCCGACCGACCTCGACCGCGCGTCGGCCGTCTTCGCCGAGGCGCGGCCGCGCCTCTTCGGCATCGCCTACCGGATGCTCGGCAGCGCCACCGAGGCCGAGGACCTGGTGCAGGACGTGTGGCTCCGCTGGCAGACCGCCGACCGCGCCGCCGTGACCCGACCGGCCGCGTTCCTCGCGACGGCGACGACCCGGCTCGCGATCAACGTCCTGCAGTCGGCGCGGGTCCGCCGCGAAACATATGTCGGCCCGTGGCTGCCCGAGCCCGTCGACACCGGCGCGGACCCGCACCTCGGGGCCGAGCGCGGCGAGGCGCTCGAACTCGCCGTGCTGTTCCTGCTGGAGAAGCTCACGCCGAACGAGCGCGCCGCGTACGTGCTGCGGGAGGCGTTCGACTACCCGTATCCGCAGATCGCCGAGATCGTCCAGGTGAACGAGGCGGCGGCGCGGCAGCTCGTCAGCCGGGCGCGCAAGCACCTGCGCTCCGAGCGCCGGACTCCGGTGACCGGCGCCGAGCAGCGCCGCTTGCTGACCGCGTTCGTCGCGGCCGCCCGCGCCGGAGACCTCGCCGCGCTGGAGGAGATCCTCGCCGCCGACGTCGTCAGCTACTCGGACGGCGGCGGCGGTGTGCGGGCGTCCCGTTTCCCGGTGGTCGGCGCGGACCGCGTCGCCAAGTACCACCGAGCTTTCGCGGCGCGGTTCTGGCTGGGGGTGGACGTGGCCTGGGCCGACGTCAACGGCCAGACCGCCGCCTTGTTGCGCCGCGACGGGGAGGTGTTCGCCGTGCTCACCGTCGACGCTTCCGATCAGGGCATCGACAAGGTGCTGTGGATGATGAACCCCGGCAAGCTCGCCGCCGCGTCCGGCGGGGCCTCGTCGGGCGGGGAGGGGCGGCCATGACGAGCCCGTCGCCCGTGCCGGGCTCGCTGGCGGAGATGCTGGACGAGCGGCGCCACCTCCTCGACATCGCCGTCTGGATGTTCGGGCCGGACGCCGCGGACCGGGTCGTCCAGCAGACCTACCGGCGCTGGTACGCCCTGGACGACGCCGAACGCGCGCGGATCACCGTCCCCCGCGCCTGGCTGACGCGCGTCGCGGGCGGCATCTGCCTGGACCTGCTCGCCTCCGGCACCGGCGAGCCGCTCGTCCCCGAAGGCCCGGTCCCCCGGCCGAGGCCCGAGGACGGCACGCGCGACTGGATGAGCCGGTTCCCCCGGCAGGATCCGTCCGATCCGGCGCTGCTCGCGCGGCACGACCATGTTGCGCGGCGTTTCGCGGCGGCCTGCCGCGGTGGGGACGCGGCGGCGTTGCGCGCGCTTCTCGCCGCCGACGCGATGGTGGTCAGCGACGGCGGCGGGAAGGTGCGCGCCCCCGTCCACCCGACGCACGGCGCGGACGCGGTCGCCCGTTTCGTCACGAACCTGCTGGCCTGTCAGCCCAGGACCGGACAGCCCGACCCAGGTGAGTCCGGCACCGACGTCACGGTCGAGTCGGTGAACGGGCGCGCCGGGCTGGTGCTGCGCCGGGCCGGGCAGGCGATCGCGGTGGTCGGCGTCAGCGTCGCCGACGCCCGCGTCACCGCCGTGTGGATCGTGCTGAACCCCGACAAGCTGCGGCGCTGGCACCGTCAATGACCAGGGAGGACGGACCGGTGGACGACCCGCCGCCGACCACGTCGCACGACAACGGCGGCGCCGCTGTCGCACCGATCTACACAGCGCGGGTCACGGTGACCGGCGGCGATTCCGCGCACGGCCGCGCGACCGGGCGAGCCCTCTCCTCGGACGGCGCACTCGACCTGGCTCTGCGCACGCCCAAAGAACTGGGCGGCGACGCATCGGGCCCGAACCCCGAGCAACTCTTCGCGGCCGGGTTCGCCGCGTCCCTGCACGGCGTGCTCGCCCTGCTCGCGCGGCAGCACGCGCTCGACCCCGCGCCGATCACCGTGGACGCGGCCGTCGCGCTCGGCCGCGCCCCCGCCGGCGACGGCTACGAGCTGCGCGCCGACCTCGTGGTGCGCTGGCCGGGCGTGGCGCGGGAAACGGCCGCCGTGTTGGTCGCAAAAGCGGCCGAGCTGTGCCCGTATTCCAGGATGGCCCGGCGGGGAATCCCCGTCACGATCACCCTCGCCGCCGAGAAGTGAGCCTTTTTCATTAATGGCGATTCCGTTCGGTATTCCGGACGGCACCCGGGGAAATCGACGCCGACCCGAATACCGTTCATCCGGTGATCGCGGCAGTACTGCCGATATCGTGCGTGACTGCTGCCATGTCGGTGACGGGGTTGGAGCTTGGGTGGGGCGGACGGATCGGTTGGCGCGGGTCCGGGACCGGGTGGACCGGTACAACTCCGCGCGGGACGCGGGCGCCGTCCTCGCCCCGGAGGCCGTGACGGACGCGGTGGCCCTGATCTGCGCGGTCCCGGACGCGACGGCCGACATCGAGGTCGCGCACGCCACCGGCTGGCTGTTCTGGCTGCGCTTCGCGGCACGCGGGCCGATCGACGGCGAAGCGGATCTCGACATCGCGTTGGCGCTGCTCACGCCCGTCCACCGGCTGAGCCCGGAGGGGATCCCGACGCTGATCCGCGACCTGTTCGAGGACGAGCCGCGGCACGTGCCGGACGGCCCAGGACTGCTCACGCGCCTCGGCCGCTCACTCCGCCGGGAGGCTTCGCGCTCGGACGACGCCTCCGCCCTCGATCAGGCCATCGTCCTTTTTCGGCGAGGCGTCGTGATTACCGAAACAGGTCATCCCGAATACGGTCGGTGCCTGGCCGGTTTGAGCAGTTCCCTGCTGACCCGTTTCGAGTGGACGGAATCCCCGGCGGATCTGCGGGAGGCGGCCGAATTCGGCCGCGCGGCGGTGGACTCGACCGCGTCCGACGACCCCGACCGGGCGACTTACCTGTCCAATCTCGGGAATGCGCTGCTGACCCGATTCGAGCGTTTCGGCGGCGACCCGGCGGACCTCGACGCCGCGGTGGAGGCCGGGCTCGCGGCGGTGACCGACTGGCCCGACCATCCGGACCACGCGGCGATGGCATCCGACCTCGACCGCGCGCTCCGGGCGAAGGCCGCGTACACCGACCGCGCCTCCGACCTGGACAAACGGATCGCCGCGCGCCGCGACTCAGTCGCCGCGTCCCCCGGAGACGCCGCACGCCTTTCCGAATTCGGCGAGTTGCTGATGGCCCGGTTCCAGCACTCCGGAGACCCAACCGACCTGGACAACGCCGTCCAAGCCCTCCGCAACACGGTCGCCTCGGTCGATCCTGCGTGCGCCGCCGAGCATCTGGCGAAACTGAGCGACGCCCTGCGGCTCCGGTTCGTCCGGACAGGAGGAGAACAGGACCTGCTGGAGGCGGTCGAGACCGGCCGGGCCGGGTTGGCGGCGACCCCGGACAACCACCCTGACCTGTGTGAACAGCGGTCCATCCTGGCCAGAACACTGTCCGCGCTGCGCGACGGCGGCCAGATAGACGAAGCGGTCGCGCTGGCCCGGGACGCCGTCGCCGACTGCCCGTCCGACGATCCCGGCCGTGCCTCCTACCTGTCGAACCTGTGTTGCGTCCTGCGCCGGTCGTTCGAGCGCGGCGGAGACGCGGCCGACCTCGAAGCCGCCATCGACGCCGGACGCGAGGCCGTGGCCGCCGCCCGTCACCCGAATCTCCCCTCCCACCTGGGCGATCTCGGCGCGGCCCTGCTGTGCCGGTTCCGCTCCACGGGCGGACGGCCGGACCTTGACGCCTCGGTCGACGCCTTCCAGCGGGCGGTCGACGCGACGCCGGAGACGAGCCCCGACCATGGCGCGAAACTAGCGAAACTCGGCACCGCCCTCCGGTTTCGTTACGACGCGGCGCGCCGCCGCGAGGACATCGACGCCTCGGTCGACGCCTGCCGGAAGGCGGTGTTCGCCACTCCGTCCGGCCACGCGAACCGCGTGGCCCGCCTGTCCGACCTGGGCGCGGCTCTCCGAACGCGGTTCGCGATCAGCGACGACCAGGCCGACGTCGACGAGGCGGTCGAGGTCGCGCGGGACGCGGCCGAGGCCGTCCCGCCCGGCCACCCGCGCCGGGCACCGGTCCTGAACGACCGCGCGCTCGCGCTCCAGACCCGGTACGACCACACCGGCCACCTCGCAGACCTCGACGAAGCGGTCGACTCCGCCCGGACGGCGGTGGAGGCCCTCGCCCCCGACCATCCCGACCACGCCGGATACCTGGCGAACCTGGCGCGGGGCCTCGGCGCCCGGTACGCACGGCTCGGCGAGAAGACCGACCTGGACGAGGCACTCGCGGCCTGCCAGGCGGGGGCGGCGGATGATCTCGCGCCGACCCGGATCCGCGCGGCGGCGGCCGCGCTGTGGGGACGGCTCGCCGCGAAGGGCGGCCGTTGGGAGGACGCCGTGTCGGGCTTCACCGCGACGGTCGACCTGCTCGGACGGACCGTTCCGCACAGCCCCGAACGCCGTGACCAGGACTTCCCGCTCGACGGGAGGCTCAATGTCGGATCGGACGCCGCCGCGTGCTGTGTCCGCGCGGGCCGGGCCGGAGACGCCGTCGAGTTGTTCGAGCGCGGTCGCGGGCTGCTGCTCGGCCGGGCGCTCAACACCCGCAACGACCTCAGCGCGTTGACGGCACGGCACCCGAAACTGGCGGAACGCTTCCGCGTCCTCTGCATAGGACTCGACCCGGACCCCGCTGATTCGCCTGTTTCGGCGGCCACGCCTGAAGAATGCCGAGCCGCCGTCGCCGAACTCGACGGGATCGTCCACGCGATCCGGGAACTGCCGGGATTCGAGTGTTTCCTCCGCTCACTCCGGGTGCGCGACCTCGCGCCCGCGGAGGGCCATGTCGTGATCGTCAACGTGTCGGAGTTCCGGTCGGACGCGCTGATCCTCTCCGCGGGCGGGGAGGCGTCGACGGTGCCGCTGCCCGAGCTCACCCCCGGCGTCGTGCGGGCGGAGGCGGGCGCGTTCCTGGACGCGGTCGGCGCGCTCTCCGCGACGCGCACCTGGGCGGACGGCCAGCGCCGCATGACGCGGACGCTCGAATGGCTGTGGGACGCGGTGGCCGGCCCGGTGCTCCACCACCTCGGGATCATCGGCCCGCCCGGGGAGGACGACCTCTGGCCCAGGCTGTGGTGGTGTCCGTCCGGGTTCATGTCGATCCTTCCGCTGCACGCGGCGGGCTACCACGGCGGGACGTCCGGCGCGACGATGATCGACCGGGTCGTGTGCTCCACCATCCCGACCATCCGAGCGCTCGCCGGACGGACGGCCGGGGACGCCCACCGGGCGTTGGCGGTCGCGATGCCGCGAACGCCGGGAAACCGTCCCGAACTGCCAGGCGCGGAGGCGGAGGCGTCCCGGCTCCAGCGCCATTTCCCCGGAGAGGCCAGCACCCTTACCGGAACGGCCGCCACCCGAGAGGCGGTGCTCGCCGCGCTCCCCGAGGCACGATGGGCGCATTTCGCCTGCCACGGCCACACCGATCTGGCGGACCCGTCGTCAAGCCACCTGCTGCTGTCCGACCACACGATGACCGTGGCCGATCTGGCCCGCCTCCGCCTGGACAGCGCCGAACTGGCATTCCTGTCGGCCTGTTCGACGGCACGTCCGGGAGCTCGACCGGCGGACGAAGCCATTCATCTCGCATCTGCATTCCAACTCGCCGGGTACCGGCACGTCATCGGCACTCTCTGGCCGGTCGACGACCGGCATTCCGCAGACCTGGCTGACCTGATCTATTCGTTCGTCAGCGCCGGTTCCCATGTCGCCGCCGCCGTGCACGACGCGACCCGCGAAATGCGCGACCGCTGGCCCGACCACCCGTCGATCTGGGCGTCCCACATCCACGTAGGCGAGTAGAGCCAGCCGATCAGGCCCGGTACCCGGCGTCCGGACGGATACTCGGCGAGGTCAGCGGCGGCGTCCCGGACGGCGCCGGGCCGGACGCCCGGCCGGGCCCGACGGGATGATGTGCAGGCGCCGGTGCAGGCCGGAGATGTTCAGGATGCGCAGCACCCGCGACTGCGGGCGCCACAGCCGCAATTGGCGTCCCCGGCCCGACATGAGCTGATGCGCCCACACCATCACCGCCAGTCCGGTGGAGTCCGCGAAACTGAGTTCGGAAAGGTCCAGCAGGATCCGATCCGGATCGTGCGCGGCGATCACCTCGGCGATGTGCCGACGCAACTCCTCGGCGGTGGCGATGTCGAGCTCACCGTTCAGGAGAAGTTCTGTCGTGGAACCGTCCTTTCGGACGGTAATGGCCAGCATAAGCGGGCCGGACGCATGATCCGGCTGGTCCGGAGAGGACACAAAGCGCCTCCACGGGGGTGGTCGGAATTTCTTGGACGTGCCGCGGTTGCCGCGAGCCTGTCCATGAAGTCGGTTGAACACCGAAACGGCGTCCAACACGCGGGTGGCCGTCAGGTGGCCATGATCAGCACCGTCAGCACCACCATCACCCGGCCGTCCACTCGTTTCGACCGCATATCGGTCCGCCGGACGCAAAATTCCCGCAAGGACGGCTTGCGTCCCTGGACGGCGGGTAGGCAGCCGACCGATCAAAGGGGGAAACGTGATCAAGACATTGCATCGGCGGGGGGTGAGCTCCGGTCTCATGTACAAGGCGGGGATCGCCTCGATCGGGCTCGCGTTCGCGTCCTGGGCGGCGTCCGGCCTGTTCGAGACCGCCGGACTCGACCGCGCCGACCGCTGGGGCATCTTCATCGGCGAATGGGCCCCGACGTTCTTCGCCATGGGCATCGCCCTGCAATTGGAGGAGATGCGCGACACGACCACGCACGGCCGCCACCACGAAACAACCGAAACCGAACACCACTACGCCGCCGGCTCAGCCGTCATGTAACCCCTCTGGCGATCACTAGAATCGCCCACGTGAAGGTCCCACCGGCTGAGGCGATCGCGTGGGCATCACGTGCGATGGGGCAGGACGTCGAGGTGGTCGCCGCGCTGGCCGGAGGCACCCACGCGGGCACGTTCCTGCTGCGCGACGCCTCGCGCCGAATGGTGTTGCGGTGTTTTCCCGAAGGGGACGACGCGGCGGCCAACGAGGCCAAAGTGCTGACCGCGCTCGACGGCCTTTCCGGGTTCGCGCCGCGCCTGCTCGCCGCCGATCCCCATGGCGCTTCGGCCGGACGTCCGTCCACGCTCATCACGGTGCTGCCCGGCCGCGGCGATATCCGCCCGGACGATCCGAACCGCGCCGCCGTGAGTCTGGGACGCGCCCTCGCCCGCCTGCACTCCGTCGACGCCCCGGCGGGCTTCCGCGACGGCGTCGCGCAGGCGGATGCGACGGCCGCCCGGCGCGGCGAGCCGGGCCCCGCCTCCGCCATCGTCGACGCGCATTTCGCCGTGCTCGACGGCGAAGCGCGTGCTGACCCATTTCGACTTCTGGTCGGGCAACGTCCTGTGGGACGGCGACGCGCTCACCGGTGTGATCGACTGGGCGGTTGAGACCTGGTGGCCGAACTACCACGACCTCGGCCGCACCGATCTCACCCCGCAGGCCCTGCGCACCCTTCACACATCCTGGACACAGCGCGGCCTTCGGCGCTGGAACCAACTGAACACCCAGCGGTAGAACGCGGGAAGGCGTCAGTATCCGGGGAAGCGTTCGTCGATCTGTTCGGGCGTCAGGCCGAAATCCGAGAGCGAGTACCGGTGTGTCGGTTTGGCGGCGCCGGACGCGCTTTCGCGGTGCAGGTCCGCCATCGCCGTTCTCGCCTCCTCTGTGAACGGCAGCCCGAAGCGGCTGTAGACGCCTTCCACCGACCCGATCGGGTCGCGGACGAAGTCGTCGTAGTCGACATCCGCGAACCGCGCCGGATCGTGCTTCTCCCGCTCGGCCCGGAACAACTCAAGCCCCCGAGCCCACAATTCGAGTTGGTCGCGTCCGATCGTCGCGCCGGTGAACACGTCCGACCATCCAGCGGTGGCGTGCGCGGCGAGGCTGCACATCGACGCCATCGCCGTGCGCGGCGCCCGGTGCGTCTGGACGATCAGCGCGTCCGGATACACCACAAGCAGCGCGTCCAGGGCGAACAAATGGCTGGGATTTTTCAACACCCAGCGTTGCCCGGCGTCGTTCAGCCCGATCAGTTGCAGATTGCCGCGGTGCCTGCGGTAGGCGGGCGTCCAGTCCTGCCCGGCGAGCCAGGACGAATAGGTCGGCAGATGCGCCAGGCATTCGAAGGAGATCGACAGCATGCTCTGCCGCAGCAGTTGCCAGCATTCCTCGACCGTGTCCGCCGAGATGTAATGGACGCCCATGAACTCCGGGTTCTCGACGTGGTGCCGCCGATAACCGGCGTCGATCGCCTGGAAGACCGGGTTCTCCGCCCACGTGCCGCGCGGCGGGCGCGGTTGCGGGACCTCCGCCAGCCACAGGTCGAGACCCTGGTGGGCGGGGTCGGCGGTGAGCAGCCGGTGCAGCGCGGTCGTCCCGGTGCGCGGCAGCCCGGTCACGAAGATCGGACGCTCGACCGGGACGCCGGAGTGCTCGGGGAACCGCCGCCACGCCGCCTCCGAGAACTGCCGGGCCGTGAGTCCCCCGCGCAGCATCGCCCGCTGTGCCTTGTTCCCGAACGGCGTGAGCCCAGCGTCCCTCTCATACGATTCCAGCAGGACTTCCAGCCCGTCGAGATAGGCGTCGTCGCCGAAGTCGTCCAGTCCGGTGATCTTGCGGGCCGAGGCGTGCAGATCCTCGACCGTCCCGACGTTCTCGCGTCCCGCGCTCATCGGTGCGCCCTTCTAGTGGTGCCATTCACCGGAATTGACGTCCAGGCATTGCCCGGTGATCGCGCGGGCCAGCGGGGACAGCATGAACACCACGGCGTCGGCGACCTCGTCCGGTTCGGGCAGCCTGCGCAGGTCGGTGGTCGCGGCGTTCTCGTCGTACACCTGCTGGGCTGTGATCCCGCGCTTCTTCGCCAGATGCTCGAAGTACCACTTGAGGTTGTCGGCCCAGATGTAGCCCGGCGCGATCGTGTTCACGCGGACGCCGCGCGGCCCCAGTTCCGTCGACAGGTTCTGCGCCATCGCCAGCAGCGCCGCCTTGGCCATCTTGTACGCGCCGAACGTCCGCCGGGAATGGCGCAGCACCGCCGAGTTCACCATGACGACCGAGCCGCCGCGCGTTTCGAGCGCGGGTACGAAAAGCCTCGTGAGCCGCAACGCCGCCAGCACGTTCGTCTCGAAGCCCGCTCGCACCGCGTCGAGGTCGACCTTTGTGAGGTCCTTCAGGGGAGGCGTCGCGAAGGCATTGTTGACGAGGCCGTCCACGCGCCCGCACGACTCCGTCGCGGTGTCCGCCAGCCGTTCGCAGGCCGCCGCGTCCGTGATGTCGGTCGGGACGGTCACCGCGTGTTGCCCCAGTTTCTCGACCTCCGCCGCCACCTCAGCGAGCCGCTTTTCATTTCGCGCGGCGAGCACCACGTCCGCCCCGGCCTTCGCGCACTGCACGGCGAGCCCGCGCCCGAGGCCGGGCCCGACTCCGGAGATGACGATGACCTTTCCGGCCAGCAACCCGGCGGCGCCCATCAGCCGAGCATCCTGCGCGCGACGGCGACCTGCCGGGCGGCGATCCGGTCCGCCCATTCCGCGCGCGTGACTCGTTGCCGATCGTGGAACGGCAGGCGGCGCGGCAGGTCGTCGAACGGCATCACCTCGGCGGTCGGACCGTCCTCCGGGGTGAGGTCGCGGGCGAGTCGCTGCCACCGAAACTGCAGGTAGCCGCGGTGGTGCCCAGTGCGCTCGACCCAGTTGGCGAGGCCAGGGTCGCGCTCGCCGACGATGTAGCGGATCATGCCGTCCTCGTCCACGCGGGCCTGGTCGGCGGTCAGGCTCGTCTGGTGGTTGATGTAGTCGAGCGAGACGTACCACATGCTGCCGAGCTGGAAGCCCTGGTAGGGCGCGACCGCGCGGTCGGCGGCCGGGACGGTGATCACCATAACCTCGTCGTCGTCCAGGTCGTAGTGGCCGACGGACGAGAACTGCGTCGAAAGGCCGCCGGGAGTCGGCCGTGGCTCCGTCAGCGTGTTCACCGGCAATTGCAGGTAATGCCATTCGGGAAAGGCAAGGAAAGTGCGCAGCCTGGCGAGAAGCATCTTCCCGGCCACCGCGTAGCGTCCCGCCATCCGGTCGGCCGGGACGGGCGGCGGCGGCGTCCCGAGCGTGTCGGCGCGATGTATGCGGATCTCGCCGGGTCGCTCGCCCGTCCAGTCGCTGAACACCTCCCGGACGATCAGCATCGCCGACCCGGGGGCGAGCGTGACGTACCCCGGTCCCGCGTCCGGTTTCGGCGGGCCGAAACGGAGCTGGAACGTCCCGTCCGCGGCGATGTCCAACTCGCGGTCGTCGAACGCGGCGAGGCTGTCCGGCGACCGGGCGGGCGAGTAGTCGCCGTTCATCACCTGGAAGCTCAGGTCGGCGGTGGTGCCGCGGCGGCCCGTGACGACGTACTCGGCGTCGTCCCGGATGTAGGCGTGGAAATAGAGCGTGTCCGGATTATCGAGCCCCAGTTTGGTGTACGGGCCGGTCGACGACGCGAAATAGGGGTGGTCGCGCTGGTAGGCGCCCACCATGTGCAGGCACGCCTTGATGCTTCCGGCCAGGTAGTCCAGCCCTTCGGCGAGATCCTGGTCGGTCTTGACGTACGGCGCGCCGCGGATGATCCGCTCCGCCTCCACGATGGCTTCGGCGAACGTCCGGGTGACATCGCCGTCACCCGCAGGGCTTGGTGCTGGGTCGTTGGCCACCGGGCTCCCCTGGAATCGCGGCGCCGGACCGCACGGTGCGCCGGTCGCGGCCGAGTCACTGCGCGGGACGCTAGAACTCGTTCTAGGGCGTAGTCAAGGCGCCATCCCGGTCACCGGGAGCCGCCCCCGCCGTCTTCCCGACCGCCGGGCGCGTGGTCGCCGGTCGTCGTGAACTTCAGGCTCGGGACGTCGTCCAGCGACACCGTGTACTCATAGGTGCGGCGGTGTCCGGTCCGCGCGACACGCCAGCGGCCGTCCGCGCCGCGCCGGTACACGTCGCGATAGAACGCGGCGCCCCGGATGAGCAGGCGACTCTCCGGGATGATGATCGTGTCGTCCAGGGACCAGACGCCGGTCGCCCGGTCGCCCTCCACGTCGATCTCCGGGCAGCCGGCGGTGTGCGCGGAGATCATCCCGGGGCCGAGGTTGGCGCGCATGTAGCCGATGATGGCGTCCCGTCCCTCCAGCGTGAGGGTCCGGCCGAGCACCGGGGTGTCGTACTCGGCGACGGCGTCGCCCGTGAAGAGCTCGGCGAACTCGTCCCACAGCTTCAGGTCGACGCAGCGCAGGTAGCGGTGTTTCAGGCGGCGGATCTCTTCCAGGGCGATCAGGTCCATGCGCCCACCCTGACGTGTCGGGCCCGCCGAGACAAGAACAGGTTCTACTTCGATGCCGGGACGGCCCCCGCCGCGCCCGCCGCGGCCCGCCGTTCTGGGCGTTCTCGCACGAGTGATCATTATCACCGGGCCGATACGGCAAACTTCGCCATTCCCGCAGTTCAGACGCCTTTCCCAACGCTCGCCACATTCGGTCCGATTGATTATGATCTCCCAGATGACCTAAACCGGGAGGCTCTCGATGACGGGGATGGCGGGGAGCGAGCTCGAACATCTGCTCAACCTGACGCGGGCCGCACTGGGAACCGAGCCGCAGGGCGCCGCGAAACCCGACCAGCCGGGCGGGCCGAAGGCCGAGGGACGCGGCGAGGCGGCCGACGGCCTGATCCGCGCGACGGTCTCGGCGGACGGGGAGATCAAGTCCATCGACCTCGCCCCGCGCGCGATGCGGATGTCGTCCGAGGAGATCGGCGAGCACGTCGCCACCGCGGTCAACGCGGCCTTCGGCGACCTGCGGGCGGGCCCCGCCGCGCCGCTCGACGCCGCCGCGACCGAGCGACTCGCCGCCCAGGCCCGCGAACTCCAGGACATGAGCATGCGTCAGATGCGGCAGATGGCGCAGTCGATCTCGGATCTGATGGCTCAGTTGCACGGAGGGCGGCGATGACCGAGAGTTTCCAGGTTTCACCCGACCAGATCACCGCGTCCGCCGAACGGCTCAAGCAGGTGGCGGACGAGTTCTCCCAGCAGGTGTCGCAGTTCCAGTCGGAGATCACCGGATTCGGCGAGCCGTGGGGCGGCGACGACATGGGAATGCTCATCGGGATCGCGCACGCCGCGTGCTTCGAGGCCGCAATGAAATGCTTCGAGGAGAACTCCGAGGAACTCGGGGAGCGCGCCGAGGCGCTGAAAGCGGTCGCGAAGAACTACACCAAGATGGAAGAGTCGAACGTGCAGAGCGTCAATTCCGTCGCCAAGGCATTGGGGTGATCGATGGGCCTGCAACTGCCCGGTGAGCTCATCAGTCTGCTCGGAATGCTCGGCTTCTCCTGGCCGGAGGCCGACGAGACGAAGCTGATGGAGATGGGCGGCAAGTGGATCTCCTTCGGCGGGACGCTCCAATCCACCTCCGCCAATGCCGACCAGGTGGCGCAGGGCGTCTGGACGTCCAACAAAGGCGAAGACTTCGAGGCCTTCCAGAAGGACTGGACGGGTGAGGAGGCCGCGTCCGCGAACATCCGCGGCGCCGGAACCGACTGCATGCTCGTCGGCGCCGGACTCCTCATCGCGGGCGTCGTGGTGCTCGCCTTGAAGATCAACGTGATCGTCCAGCTCATCATTCTCGCCATTCAGATCGCGCAGGCCATCGCGACCGCCGTCGCCACCTTCGGCGCGTCCCTCGCGGAGATCCCGATCTTCAAGATCATCAGCCAGGCGATCATCGACCAGCTCCTCAACATGGCGGTGGAGGCGCTGCTCAATGGCTAAGCACAAGGGCGGCGGGCACAAGGCGGGCGGCAAGCCCGGCGGCAAACCGGGAGGCAAGCCGGGCGCGGCCGGGGCGAAGGTCATCTCCAAGGTCCTCTCGGAGACCCGCACCTTCCACAGCCGCAGCGGAAAGACCCGCGAATACGAGCTGATCCACCCGAACAAGGCGCGGGAGGGCGAACTCTCCAAGAAATACCACATGAAAGACCGGAAGCCCGGCGAGCAGGGCAATACCGGTCCAAATGTGCGAACCCGCAAGGTCGGCCGCGACAGCAACGACCTCGCCCGCGCCGTCGACGACGCCCGCAAAGCCACCGGCGACAAGTCGGGACGCAACTTCGCCGCCTTCCGCTACATCGACAAGAACGGCGAAGAGCGCATCATGGTCGCGCGCAGCGACGGCCGCCACTCGGAGAAGCGCGCCGGGATGGAGATCCTCGAACGCGGCGGAAAGCTCAAAGAGGTCTATACCGAGCGGCAGCCGTGCGACGTCCCGGGCGCGTGGTGCGAGGAATGGATACCCAGATACTTCAAGAACAAGGTCGACGTGACCTACAGCTATCCTTATGACAATGACATACCTGGTTCCAAGTCCACCGCGAACTCGGCCGTCAAGAGACATGCCGGAAAACTCTGACCGCCCCACGGCCAAGGCTGAGCCGCGATGAGCGGACGGTTCAGCGACGTCGCCGACTGGGCCGGGCTCGTCCACGCCTACGGTCCCGCCGCCGACCTGCCCGACACGCTGGAGCGCGTCGCGTCCGACGACGCGGCGGTCGTCGAACGCGCCCTCTACGACCTGTCCGGGAGCATTTACCACCAGGGATGGGTGTATCCGGCGACGGTGCCGGCGGTCGGCGTCCTCTACGAGCTGGTCTCCGACCCGGGCACGCACCACCGCCCCGGGATCCTCCGGCTGCTTTCCGACATCGCGGGCGCCGTCTGGGAGCTCGAGGAGCATGACGAGGACGAGTACGACGAACCCGACCTCGCGACCGTCCTGACCTGGGCGCGGGAGGCGCGGGCCGCCGTCGAGGAGGGCGTCCCGACGCTGTCGAGCCTGCTCGACGACGGCGATCCTGCCGTCCGCGCCGCCGCGCCGGTCGTCGTCGCCGACTTCCCGGACCACGATCCGGACCTCGTCCCGCGCCTCCAGTCGGCCGCCGTCGCGGAGGACGACGCGGGCGCCGCCGCCAGCATGGTCCTCGCCGTCGGCGACATGTGCTGCGAACGCGACGAACGCCCGCTCGGCTGGCTGCGCGAGCGCGGCGCCGACCGGCGGCGCGAGGTGCGCGCCGCCGCCGCCGTCGCCCTGCTCTGGTGCGAGGTGGACGACCTCGACGACGACCTGCTCCGCGCCGTCTCCGACGAGATCCAGGCCCCCGACTCGGCGCTCGACGACCAGCTCTGGGTGCTCGACGGCGGCCGCGTCGGCTTCTTCACCTCGGCGCTCGACCTGCACCCCGGCGCGCAGATCGGCCTGGCGCGCGACGCGCTCGCCGTCCCCGACACGGCGGCCGTCCACCGCGCGGGCCAGGTCATGCGGGCGTGGCGGGCCGGTCCGGCGGAGCTGCTCCCCGCCCTCGCCGGGCTGCTCGGGAACGGCGAGACCGAGGTCGTCAAGGACGCCGTCTGGGAGATCAAACAGGGCGGACCGGACATCGCGCTCGTCGCCGACGCGCTCGTCCCGCTGCTCGGCCACACGCACGACCTGATCGCGGGCAGTGCCCTGGAGGCGCTCGGGCGCGTCGGCGACCCGCGCTGCGTCGCCGCCCTCGCCGCCGATCTCGCCGAACCGCGCCTGTCGTTCCACCCGTCCGCCGCGCTCGGCGGGATGAGCGCGCACGCCGACGTGCTGCTCGATTCCGTCCGCGAATTCCTGAGCGACCCTAAGAAGGGCACCGGGTTCGGGGGCAATTATCTGAACAGCGTCCTGGCGGGGCTCGCCGCGTGGGGCGACCGCGCGTTGCCGCTGTTGCCCGATCTGATTTCCTTGCTGGAGCGTCGCAAGGGCGTTCCGTTCGCCGCGCGCGCGCTGGCCGCGCTCGGCCCGTCCGCCGCGGACGCGGTGCCCGTCCTGCGCCGTTATCTCGGACGCAAGCACGGCCCGCAGAACAGCGAGAACGCCGCCTGGGCGATCTGGCGAATCACGGGCGACGGCGAGGAGCCGCTGCGCTTCCTGTCCGGGACGCTCCGCGACGGCCCCGACGACGAGGACGCCGAGCGCCTCTTCGCCCTCGGCCCCGCCGCCGAGCCCGCCCTGCCCCTGCTGGACGAGACCACGCCCGCGGGTGCCGCCATCGTCCAGCACGCAACAGGCGACACAGCCCGGACGCTCCCCCATCTGGTCGACGCGGTCGCCGCGACCCCGACCGGGATGCTCGCCGTCCGCTGCCTCGGCGACATCGGCGCGGACGCGGCGGCCGCCGCCCCCGACATCCAGGAAATCGCCGAAAGCCCACACGTTCTGGCGGACGGTCCGAGCACCGAGGTCGTCGCCACCGACCGCGCCTACCAGGTCATTGCCGCCGACGCCCTCGCTCGCATCACCGGAAAGGCCGCCGATGAGCGATGAATTGGTCGCGCATTTCGGCCCGCGTGGGCTGCGGCGCTTTCCCGGCGAAGAACTGCCGGGCCCGTTGCCGCCCGGCGCGGCGGACGCACTCGCCGATCCGGGCCTGCCGCTCCAAGTCGGCCCGTATTTCACCGCCTCCACGGGCGAGCCGCTGGCGCTCGGCGAATACGCCGCGTCCGTCGGCCATCCCGACCCGCCGCCCGATCTCGCGGAATTGTGCCGCCTCGGCACCGATCAGGGCGCGGAGATCTGCGTGACCGAGGCCGGGGACGTCCAGGCCGTGTTCGTGGCCGTCGACGCACCGCCGATGACCGTCAACGGCGACGCGCCCCGCTTCGCCGCGTCCCTGCTGGCCCTCGACCGGTACCTCCCGCTGCTCGGATCGCCCGGCGACAAAGACCCCGTCGAGTTCTTCCGCGAACTACGCGCCGCCCTGCTGCGCATTGACGAACCCGCGTTGGAGGACGACGAAGCGTGGTGGCCGCGCGTCCTCGAACAGATCCGGCATGCGCTGAGCTACCCGTTCGCCGCCGCCATCGAATATCAGGACGCTTCCGGCGGCAAATACGTCGAGACGGAAGAGGCGCGCGTGGGCCTGCCCCATCCCGAGCGTCTGCTCTGGGAACGGCTCGACGCCAAGGGAATCGCCCCAAAGCAGGTCACCCGCGTTTACACGGAACTGGAACCGTGCTTCCTACCCGGTAACTACTGCCAGTTGCGGCTCGCCCGCTACGCGAACGCCGAATTCACCTACAGCTTCGACTACGGCGCGACGGCGGACGAACGCGAGCGCGGTTTCCTCGAACTCATGCAGCAGGCGGTCCAGGAATCGTGATGAACACACCGGTCGAGATGAGCCAGGCGCCGTCGATCGGCGCGGGCCGAGACCCGGCGACACGGGCCGTCCGCGCCTGGCTCACGGACATCCTTCGGCCAAAGCTCTGCGTCGCCACCGGCGCGCCCGGCAGCGGAAAGAGCCACCTCACGGCATGGGTCGCGCTCACCGACACGGGTCCGGTGCGGGTAGTTCACGCCATGCTGAGCGCGCGCGGGATGACCCCGCACGGGCTGGCGTGGGCGCTGGCGGAGCAGTTGTCGGTGCCCGGCCGGTCGCCGGAGACGATCGTCGCGAACATCGCGGCGGACCGCCGTCCCGCCACGATCGTGATCAGTGAGCTGGACGAGTCCGGCCCCGCCTGCGACGGCGCCTCCGCCGCCGCGATCATCACCGAACTTCTCAACCCGCTGCTGGACACCCAGCACGTCAGGCTCCTCACCGAGGGACGCGCCGAGTCGCTCGCCGCGTTCACGGTGCCCGCGGAGGTCGTCCACCTCGACGATCCCGCGATGACCGATCGGGCGGCGTTCACGGCGTGGCTACGCGCGAACGGCCGCGAAACAGCGCCCGCCGAGGCGCTGTTCCCGAACGTGGGCCTCGCCGAACTGGCACTCGCGGCGGGCGCGTCGGAGAACGTCCCGGAACGGTGGCTGGCCCAGGTCCCGCCGGACGCCGTCCCGGCGATTCAAGTGCTGGCCTCCGCATACGGGCTGGTCGAGGGCACCCGTTGGACGGCGCTGACCGCTGCGCTGACCGGCGACGTCCAACGCGCCCAGGCGTCCGTCGCGCAGGCCGCGCCGCTCGTCACCCGCGTCGACGACGGCTTCCAGATCGCGTTGCGCCCGTTGCGCGAGGCGATCCTGCGCACCCGGACGCCGCAGCTCGCCGCGCAGATCGAGCACGCGCTCGGCCGCGCCCTCTACGAGCAGGTCCCGAAGGACTCCGGCGGCGTCCCGCAGTGGGCGCGGAGCGACCCGTACACGACCACGCACCTGCTCCGGCACGCCGCCGCGACCGGCGTCGCGGACCGCCTGGTCGAGGACGCGGGGCAGCTCGTGCACGCCGATCCGCGGGCGGCGACGGCCGTCCTCGAAACACTCGAAACACCCCTGTGGCCGATGTGGCGCGCGGTCGGACGCGGGCTCATGGCGTCGTCCGCCCCTTCCGAACGCGCGTCGCTCCTGACCCTCTCCGCCCGCCTCAGAGGTGACGATTCTCTGGCCGGACGGTTCGCTCCCCATGCCTCCTGGCACCCCGGCTGGTGCGACGTCGGCGGCGACACCTGGACGGGCCCGGTCTCCGCCCTCGTCCACCGCGACGGCGCCCTGCTCGTCGCCACCGCCGACGGCGCCCTGCACATCCTCGACGCGGCCACCGGCGCCCCCGTTGGACGCATCACCGGCGGCACACCGGACATATGGGGCCTCCTCTGGCTCTCGGACGGCAGCGTCCTGCACCTGGACGCGCACCGCGCCGTCCGCGCGTCCGCCGTCACGAAGTCGGAGAGCCGCGCCGACCGCATCAGCGGCCTGCTCAACGACGCGGGCCCCGTGACGGCGGGCACCGTCCGCGACACCCTCAAAGGCTGGACGGGCCTGACCGCGCTGGGCGCCTCCGCCGACCTGAGCCATTTCGTCGCCGGGGACACCTCCGGCCAGGTGCACGTGTGGCCCGCGAACGCTCCGCAACAGGTCCGGTCCCACCGCCTGCACCAGGGCCCGGTGACCGCCGTCGCGGGCGTGCACGGCCGCAGCGGACGGCTCAGCGTGATCAGCGGCGGCGCCGACGGGACCGTCCGCCTCTGGCCGGTCGCCGAGGCCCCGATCGACGAGCCGATGATCCGCCGCAACACCGGCGTCACCGCGGCGGCCTTCGCGGTGCTCCCGTCCGGCCCGGTCGCCGCCGTCGCCTGGACGGACGGCCACCTGCGCATCTGGGACCTCCTCGACGGCGAAGAGCAGATCATGAACCCCGGCCTCACCGTCAACGCGCTGGCCCTGACCCCTGAGGGCCTCCTCGCCGTCGCGGGCCCGCACGGAACCGCGACCCTGCGGATCAGCCGCCCCGGATCTTCCCCAGCACGTCATTGATCGCCGTGTTGAACTCGCCGAGCTGACGCAGCCCCTCCGTCTGGATCTCGTCGACCTGCCGGGCGAGCGCCCCGGCGTCCACGGTGTCGCCCGCCGCGTCCGCCAGCTTGCCGCGCAGATCCTTGAGCGCCGCGTTCGCCGCCGCCGTCAGATGCCCGCCGAGCTCCTCCGGCGACAGCCGCATGGCACGCGGGTTGATCTCGACGTTCTTGAGCCGTCCGCCCGACACCGCGGTCACCTTGACCCGCCCCTCGGCCGCCTCACCGACCCCTTCGACGGGTTCGCCCTCGTCCGCCGGCCCGCCACGCCGCATCGACTCCAGCGTCTTGCGCGCCTGCGCCAGCACGCGCTCGAACTCGTCCGGCTCCACCACGCCCGCCTTTCACGATCGCCCCACAGGAGCCTAACGCCCACGTCCGACTGCCAGACTGGACCGATGAGGGAAGACCTGGCCACCCGCCTAACCGAGCACTTCGGCGCCCTGCGCCCCATCGACCCGGCATCCGTCCCCGAGGCGGCCCGCCCCGCCCTCGCCGCCGGACTACCCGTCCAAGTCCCGCCGTACTTCTACGCCACGGACGACGAACCCCTCACGCTCGGCGAATACGCGGCCTCAATAGACGCCCCGCACCTCCCGCCCGAAAAGGCCACATGGTGCCGCCTGGGCACAGACCAGGGCGCCGAATTCTGCATAACTCCCACCGGCGCGATCGAAGCAGTCTTCGTAGTAGCCGACGTAGCCCCAATGCACGTAAACGCCGACGCAGCAGCCTTCCTAGAATCGCTCCTAGCCCTGGACGAGGCGCTCCCCACCCTCCGCTCCCCCGGCTCCAAGGACCCCGTCGAAGTCTTCCGCACCCTCCGCACCCGCCTCCTGCAAACAGACGCCCCAGCCCTGGACGACGACGAATCATGGTGGCCCCGCGTCCTGGAACTCATCCGCCACGCCCTGAGCTTCCCCGCCTCCGTCGCCTTCGAAATAGAAGAACCCGACGGCACCAAACACATAGAGACCGAAGAAACCCGCGTCGGCGTAGAACACCCCGAACACACCCTCTGGGCACGCCTCTCCGCCCAGGGCGTCCACCCCGACCAGGTGACCCGCGTCTACACCGAACTAGAACCCTGCTTCATGCCCGGCAACTACTGCGCCATGTGGCTGAACCTCTTCCCCAACGCCGACTTCACCTACAGCCACGACTACGGCCCCACCGCCCAAAACCGAGAAGAGGGCCTCCTAGACCTAATCCAATCCACCACCGCCTAACCGCCCCTAGCCGCCCCTAGCCGCCCCTAGCCGACTCTCCAGTTATCGGCGTTTCTGTCCGGGGCCTCCTCTACCGTTAGCCCATGGCTGAGCTTGCCCCCGGCATCTATGAGCAGGTCGTCACCGCCGAGCTACAGCGGCGTCTGGAGGCAGTCGACAGCGACCTCGTCCATCGCGATGACTTGAAAAGAGTCGACGCCGAGGAGTTGCTCGTCCGACATCTGGCGACCCAAATCCGTCGCGCGCTCAGGATCGCCGGAGGGCAGCAGGCGGACATCGCCGACCAGGTAGGCGCCGCCAACCGCATCAGCCATGCGATCGCGTCCGTGGTCCCAGAGGCGGCGAGCGGCGACGACCTCCTCGCTTCGAGCCAGGACGTGTTGCTCGCCATTGCCGAAGGTCGCTTGCCGGACGGTGCCGTCGCCTTCCCGGAACGGCCGGACGTCCCTCTGACCTCCAGCGCCCTGCTTGTCAACGGGCGCGAGCAGCCGCAGATCGGGCGTGAGGTCGTCAAGGAGTTGGCGTCCGCCGATCGGGTCGATCTCCTCATCGCTTTCGTCAAGTGGCACGGCCTTCGACTCATCGAGGACGCCCTGCGGGACTTCCTCTCCCGCGGCGGAAAATTGCGGGTCATCACAACGACCTACATGGGCGCAACGGAACTCCGCGCGGTCGAAAGGCTCGTCTCCATGGGTGCCGACGTGGCTGTCTCATACGAGACGCACCGCACCCGACTACACGCCAAGGCTTGGCTGTTCCACCGGAACTCCGGGTTGGATACCGCCTATGTCGGCTCGTCCAATCTGTCGCGGACGGCGATGCTGGACGGGGTGGAATGGAATGTGCGGCTCGCCCGGGCCGAGCAGCCACACCTTGTCGATACGTTCGCGGCGACCTTCGAAGATTACTGGAACGACCCCGCCTTCGAACTCTACGACCCCGACCGCGACCACCAGCGGCTCGCGACCGCACTCGCCAGCGAGCGGGGCGACCAGCGGAACCTTCCGCTCCAAGTAGCCAACATCGATGTTGTGCCGCGGCCCTACCAGCAAGAAGTTCTCGACGTGCTCCAGGCGGCACGGGAGAACCGTGGCCACTGGCGCAACCTTGTCGTCATGGCAACGGGCACTGGCAAGACCATAGTGGCCGCTCTTGACTATAAGCGTCTTCGCGAAACCGGGAAGGTGGAGTCACTTCTCTTTGTTGCCCATCGCAAGGAGATCTTGGCGCAGAGCCTCGCCATGTTCCGTACCGTGCTGAAGGACGCGACCTTCGGCGAACTACTGGTGGACGGGGACCGTCCTTCGCAGTGGCGACATGTGTTCGCGTCCATTCAATCACTCAGGTCGCTTCCTCATCTCGCGCCTGATCGTTTCGATATGGTGATCGTTGACGAATTCCACCATGCAGCGGCACGCTCCTACGGTGAGCTTCTCGACGACATCACCCCTGTTGCTTTGCTCGGCCTCACCGCAACACCCGAGCGCGCCGATGGCGAAGACATTTTGCATTGGTTCGACGGGGGGCGTCCCACTGCCGAGCTTCGCCTGTGGGAAGCGCTGGAACGCGGCATGCTCGTGCCATTCCACTACTTCGGCATCCACGACGACGTAGATCTCTCACACGTCTCCTGGCGAAGCGGTCACTACGACGCTCATGAGCTGACTGAGCTCTACACCCGCCATGATGCCCGCGTCTCCATGGTCGTCGAAGCTTTGGAGAGAAAGCTCGATGACCTGGTAGCGATGAAGGCCGTCGGCTTCTGCGTGAGCATCGCCCATGCGGAATTCATGGCTTCCCGGTTCACTCAGCGAGGGATCCCCGCCCTGGCCGTCACGTCAAAGATGACGGCTCAGGAGCGCGCCACCGCCCTACAGAAACTCCGCAGCGGCGAGAGCAAGATAGTCTTCACCGTCGACCTGTTCAACGAGGGCGTGGACGTTCCTGACATCAATACCGTCTTGTTCCTCAGGCCAACTGAGAGCGCTACCGTCTTCCTTCAACAACTGGGTCGGGGTCTCAGGCTGACCAGCAACAAGCCCGTCCTCACTGTTCTAGATTTCGTTGGTCTGCAGCGCAAGGAGTTCCGGTTCGATAGACGGTTCACCGCGCTGACCGGGAAGCGTCGTGGGCAGCTAGGGCATGAGATAGAGGCTGGTTTCCCCACCCTGCCCGCTGGCTGCTCCATCGATCTGGATCGCGAAGTCAGCAAGATCGTTTTGGCCAACATTAAGCAGACCCTAAGCCTTCGCTGGAAGGACCTTACTTCCGAGCTGAAAGAACAAGGCGATGTGTCGCTGGGCGACTTCCTCGACCACAGCGGACGGGAAGTTGAGGATCTCTACCGCGGCACCAGAGGCGGATGGGCGGCGCTGCGCCGAGATGCGAATCTCGATCCGCGCCCGATTCTGTCTGCGGAGGACGACACGAGCCAACGCAAAATGATCGGCCGGTTGCTCCACATCAACGACCCAGAACGCCTCAACTTTCTTCGCGATCTTCTCAGCCGACCAACTCCACCGAGCCTTGCTGAGGCGAGCCTTCGGGAACAGCTGTTGCTGTCAATGCTGAACACGGCTTTCGATGCCCGTAAGGGGCTCAGCGCAGTGGAGCAGCATCTGGCTCGGTTGTGGATCAACTCCGCGCGCCGCGAAGAGCTTCTCGAAGTGATCGACGTGCTCTATGCGAGAATCGACCGCCTCACGCCGGTCGTACCCGAGCTCTCTGACATGCCGCTACGGCTTCACGGTCGCTATACCCGAGGCGAGGCCCTGGCCGCGTTCGGGTTGGAGATCTCGGGCTACATGGTCGCTGGCGTCCAGTGGTTCCCTGACCTGCATGCGGACGTCTTCCTGGTCACGATCAACAAGACCGAGGCACAGTTCACTCCGTCCACGATGTACAACGACAGGGCGATCAGCCAGACGCTCTTCCAGTGGGAATCCCAGGGCCGGACGCGGGAGCACTCGGAGACCGGGCGGCGCTACATCAACCATGCTGCCCGTGGCTCGACGGTCCACCTGTTCCTGCGTGAAGAGAAGGAAGACGCCTACGACTACGCCGGGCCCATGACGTACCTCTCACACGAAAGTGAGCGGCCGATGCGCATCGTCTGGGAGCTGTCCTATCCGCTTCCGGCAGATGTCTTTCACTACGCCAAAGTGAATACCGGCTGACACTTGCGCCAGGTCGGATGCCCGGTCTGTAGTTGGTCCATCACGCTTAGCGCGCCGAGGTAGACACGTCGCTCTGCAAGGGAGTTGGTGGTAGGTAGTGGCGGATGAGGGGAATCCGGAGGAGCAGGGGCCGGATGGGGAAGGGTCGTGGTTGGGGCGGGGGGTTGCTTTGTTGACTCCTGTGTTCGCTGTGGCTGCTGGGTGGTTGGCGGGGGTTGTGGCGCAGGCTGTGCCTGAGGCTCATCTGGACGAGGGGCAGGTGACCGCGTTCATGATTGCGGGGACTACGGCCGCGTTGGGGGCCGGGTGGAAATGGCTACAGGGGTGGCAGCAGCACGAGAGTTACGTGGCGGAGGGGAAGGCCGCGCCTGTGCGGAGCAGTCGGGAGCGGGAGCAGAAGCGGAAGCAGCGGCAGAAGCAGAAGCGGCGTAAGGGCTGATGGCGGTGCCGGGTTCGGCCCTGTGAAGTGTGGCCTTTTGGTAGGTGACATGTTGCGGTCGCGGGCAGAACATGTGGCGTTCATCTGTTGATCGCGTCGTGGTTGTAGCCATGGCGGGTGCGTTCCGTATTCGGGGTCATGGTTTTGAGCGTCGCGCTGGTCGGGTGCACCGTGGCGCAGGCTTCGGTTTCGGGGGACGAGGTCATCGTCGTCGGCGTCAAGGCCGATCAACCTGGTCTCGGTTACCGGGAGCAAGGGGTGTTCCGCGGGTTCGAGGTCGATGTCGGGACCTATATCGCGCGTCGACTCGGGGCGTCGCGGGTGCGGTTCCGGGAAGTGCGGTCGGACAACCGGGAACAGAAGCTGAACGACCATTCCGTCGACCTCGTGCTGGCGTCGTACTCGATCACGCCCGATCGGGCGAAGCTGGTGACGTTCGGTGGCGCCTATTACGTGGCGCATCAGGACGTGATGGTGCGTAGCGGTGAGACCACGATTCGCAGTGTGCGCGACCTGACGGGACGGCGGATGTGCCAGGCGAGCGGTTCGGTTTCGACGGCTCGGGTCGTCACGGGGCTGAGCATTCCGGCGAAGCTCGTCCCGGGGTCGTCCTATAGCGACTGTGTGGCGAAGTTGCGCGCCGGGGCGGTCGACGCCGTTTCCACCGGTGATCTGGTGCTGGCCGGATTCGCGGCGAACGACCTGCACATCCTCAACCAGCCGTTCACCGACGAAAGTTACGGCGTCGGGATGCGCAAGGGCGAGATCGACAGGTGCGAGAAGGTCAACCGGGCCATCACCACCATGTACCAGGACGGGACGGCCGCCAAGCTCCTGCGCAAGTGGTTCGGGAAGAGCCGCATCCCGCTCGTCGAGGAGGTCCCGCAGTTCGAGGGCTGCTCGTAGGGGCTCGGGGGAGGCGGCTCGGAATGTCGGAGGCGCCGCCTAGGGTGGCGGCGTGGCTGAGGACAGGGTCGTTTGGGACGAACTCCGCACGGCGGGCTTCCTGCATGCCCTGCGGGACGCGCACCGGGAGGCCACGCTGGTCCTGTTCGGGGGGCTGAGCCGGGCGGCGGGGTTCAAGGAGCGGACGTACGGGGTCGGCGCGTTCGAGTTGTTGGAGAGCCATCTCGACCGCGTCTTCAAGCGCGACCTGGCGGAGACGGTCGTCCGGGACGACCTGAACGGGTCCCCCGGGTGGCGGTACGGGCCCTACCGGGTGCTGCTGAAACGGCATGAGTTCGGCAACGTCCGGGCGATCCGCTGGGACCGGGCCAGTCCCACCAAGCAGGCCGTGGCGCGGCAGGGGTACGTCGACGATCCGCAGTTGGAGCTGCCGCTCGGGATCCAGCGCGACACGCCCGGGGTGATCACGCTGGTCCTCGCGCACAGCGCCAGCGAGGAACCGCTGGAAATGGAGCTTTTCCTGGGACGTCCCAGGTGGAACGCGGATGGAGGTACGGCCTGGCACTGGATACGGGAGATCGACGACGCCATCGGACCTGATCCACGTCGTAAGCTCGTCGAGCGGACCATGCCGCTCTGGGACGACGCCGACGGCAAGGACGACACCGACGACGTCCCCATGCGGCTCCGCAGGGAGACGAGATCGGCCTGATGACGGCATCGGCCTGACGAACCGGATCGGGCTTACCGGCGGGGTCGGCCTGGCGACGGCGTCAGCCTGGCGATGAGGTTGACCCGGCGATGAGACCAGCCTGGAGCAGAGGTTGGCCTGGCGATCAGGTCGGCTTGGCGGCAGGATCGGGTCGGCAACGGAGATCGGGTTAGCAAAGGGTGGCGCGGGTGCTGTTCGACTGCGAGCGGCTGACGCTCGCCAGGCGGCTCAGGGGACTGCGCAAGAACCAGCTCGCGGAGGCCGTCGGGACGACGCCGAAGGCGATCGGGCGGTACGAGGCCGGGGTGCAGCGGCCCGACGAGCCGACCGTCAGACGCCTGGCGATCACGCTGGGCGTGCCCGTGACGTTCTTCGGCGCCGGACGGAGCCCGGTGTCGCTGGACGGCGCGCATTTCCGCTCGCTGCGCTCGACCAGCCAGATCGAGCGCGACCAGGCGCTCGCCTACGGGCGCATCGCCACGGACGTCGTCGCCGCCCTTGAGGAGCTCGTCGACCTTCCCGAGGTGGAGCTGCCGGAGTACGTCGTCCCGCCGGACGAGATCGCCGGGAGCGGTCCCGTCGAGGCGGCCAGGCTGACGCGCAAGGCGCTGGTCGCCGAGCCCGGACCGGTGCCGCACGTGGTGCGCCTGCTGGAGGCCCACGGCGTGGTCGTGCTCGTGCTGCCGGACGCGGCGGAACGGGTGGACGCGTTCAGCGTCGGCGTCCATCCGCGCCCGATGGTCTTCTTCAATCCGGCCAAAGGCGATTACTGGCGTAACCGTTTCGACGGCGCGCACGAGCTGGGCCATTTGGTGATGCACGCCGACGCCGAACCCGGCGAGAAGATCGTCGAAGATCAGGCGCACCGGTTCGCGGCGGAATTCCTCATGCCCGCCGACGAGATCGGCGATGAACTGCCGGCTCAGGCCGACTGGGAACGGCTCGCCGAGTTGAAAGCGGCGTGGGGCGTCAGCATGGCGGCGCTCCTCTACCGGGCGCGCACGCTCGGCGTGATGACGGAGACCGCGTACCGGACGGCGATGTCCGCGCTGAGTTCGCGGGGCTGGCGGCGCCAGGAGCCGGGCCCGGCGCGCCCGCTCGAACAGCCGACGATGCTGACCCGAGCCCTGGAGATCGTCGCCACGGCGGGCACCGACCGCGACCGAGTCGCCGCCCTTGCCCACGTGACCAGAGCCGACCTGGACCTACTCGTCCCCCACCGCCGCCACACCACCGTCCCCAACGACAACTGACACGGCCGACCGAACCCCACGGGACCCTCGACCGAACCCCACGGCACCCCGACCGAACCCCACGGCGCCAGAACGAGCCCGGCAGCCAACCCGGAGCGTCCCGTCCGCAGCTGACACGCCGGACCCGAGTCCCACGGCGCCAGAACAAGCCCGCCACCCCGGAGCGCCCCGGCCACAGCTGACACAGCCGACCGAACCCCCGCCACCCCGAACGAGGCCAGCCCAACCCGGAGCGCCCGGCCACAAATACGGGAAAGGGGAAGGACACCCCAGTCCGCCCGCAGCGGGACGGAGGTCAGCCAGGACACGGACGCAGGAAAGGGTGCGGGGCGGGTCGGCGGCGGGCAGGCAATGGGGGTTCTTGCCAATCATGCTGATGATGAGATTTGTAAAGCCGGGACGAGAGTGACATATCTCTGACGCGAGGTCTCCTGCGCGTCCGGCAATGCCTGTGAGACCCTCCGAGGGTCGTCGTGGCCTACGAGCACTGGAGAAAGAGTGCTGGACAATCGGGAGGCCGGTCCGACCGCGCTGCGCATGCAGATCGGCGCGCGGCTGCGTCGGATGCGGGAGGACAGGGGCATCGGGCGGGCCGAGGCCGGTGCGGCGATCCGCGGCTCGGAGTCCAAGATGTGCCGCCTCGAACTGGGCCGGCACGGCTTCAAGGTCCGCGACGTCCTGGACCTGCTGGACCTCTACGGCATCGAGGACGAGGACGAGCGGGAGAGCTTCGTCGAACTCGTCCAGGAGGCGAAGAAGCCGGGCTGGTGGCAGAGCTACGGCGACGTCGTGCCGAGCTGGTTCGAGCAGTATGTCGGCCTTGAGCAGTCGGCGACGACGATCCGCTCCTACGAGGTGCAGTACGTCCCGGGGCTGCTCCAGACGCAGGAGTACGCGCGGGCCGTCATCGGGCTTGAGCATTTCGACGCGGGCTACGACGGGCTCGACCGGCGGCTCACGGTGCGGTTGACGCGGCAGAAGATCCTGTTTCGCTCGGTCACGCCTGTCCGGCTGTGGGCGGTCATCGACGAGGCGGCGCTGCGCAGGCCGATCGGCGGGACGGCGACGATGCGCGCCCAGGTCGAGCACCTGATCGCCGTCGCGGAGGCGCTGCCGAACGTGAACATCCAGATCCTGCCGTTCGCGGCGGGCGGGCACCTCGCGCTCGGCGGGCCGGTCACGATCATCCGGTTCGGGGAGGACGAGCTGGACGACGTCGTCTACCTCGAACAGCTCACCAGCGCCCGCTACCCGGAGGGCCGCGAGGCCGAGCGCTACCAGCACATCATGGACCTGCTCGCGATCCGGGCCGCGCCGCCCGCGCGCAGCGTCACGCTCCTCAAGGAGCTGGTGAAGGAATTCTGAGTCCGGCGCCGCCGATCGAACACATGTTTGATTCAGCGGGTACAGTGGTGGCATGTTCCAGGCTTCACTGCTGGACGACACGGACGAGCGCGGTCCACGTCCCCTGAGCGACGCGCGGCGGACGCGGCTGTCCGGGGGCGCCTGGGTCGACGTCCTGCCCGGCTGGATCCCCGGGGCGGACGCGCTGTTCGAGCGGCTGCTGGAGACCGTGCCGTGGCGGGCGGAGCGGCGGCACATGTACGACCGGGTCGTGGACGTCCCGCGCCTGCTCGCCTTCTACGACGAGGGCGCTCCCCTGCCCGACCCCGTCCTGGACGAGGCGAAGTCCGCGCTGGACGACCACTACGCAAGCGAACTGAACGAACCGTTCCGTACGGCGGGGCTCTGCCTCTACCGGGACGGACGCGACAGCGTCGCCTGGCACGGCGACCGGATAGGGAGGGGCGCAACTGAAGACACCATGGTCGCGATCCTGTCAGTGGGAACTCCCCGGAGCCTGCTCCTCCGGCCTCGCGGCGGCGGCGCGACCGTCCGCCACGAGCTGGGGCACGGCGACCTGATCGTGATGGGCGGAAGCTGCCAGCGCACGTGGGAACACGCCATCCCGAAGAGCGCTCGCGTGACCGGCCCGCGGATCAGCGTGCAGTTCAGGCCCCGCGGAGTCCGCTGACCATCACCACCAAGCCACCGGCCAGGAGTTCAGGCAGGCACACGGAAGGGGGTTGAGCGAGCGCCATCGGGCCGCAGGAACAGGTCACCTCATGGCACCATAACGGTGATTCGGGAGGAGGCCCGTTGCTTCGTCTGGTCGTGTCTCAGACCTCTCCGGGGGCGTATCGGACGGTACTGGACGCGCTGCAGGCGCCGGTCCCGCCGTTCACGCCCGCCGGGCGGCACATCCTGATCGAGCCCGGCCAGTATCCGAACACCGGGTTCCGCAGTTCGGGCGACTTCGTGCTGACGGCCGTCGGCGGTCCAGGGTCGGTCACGCTGGACGGCGCCACGGACGCCACGATCGAGCTGACCGGCAACGTGACGCTGCAGGGCCTCGTCATCCGGAACTGGAGCGCGGAGGGCGCCGCGCTGGACGTCTCCGAGGGCAGCGTCCTCGCCGAGCAGTGCCAGTTCGTGAGCCGGTCCGAGGCGGTGGCCGTGCGGGCGTGGAACGGCGGACGGCTCGCGCTGAAGAACTGCCGGGTGCAGGACGGCGCCGTCGTGTACTCGGCCGCGTCCGGGATCATGGAGTCCACCGACGTCTCCGGGCCGGACGGCAACGCGGTCGCGATCCGGATGGGCAGCGCGGTCACGGTCCGGTCCTGCCGGATCGAGGACCCGGGCGGCAGCGGGATCTGGGTCACGGAGGGCTCCAGGCCGCTGATCGAGCAGTGCACGGTGACGGGCGCCGGGGCGGCGGCCGTCCTGGTGGACGATCGCGCGGACGCGGCCGTCCGCAACTCGGCGCTGCACGGGTCCGGGCAGTGCTCGCTCGTCGTCCGCGACAACGCGAACGCGCTCGCCGAGGACTGCCTGATCGCGGACGCGGCGCTGGAGGCCGTGTGGGTGACGGCGGGCGCGACGCTGACCGCGAAGCGCGTCCGGGCTGAGTCGCCGCTCCGCACCGGCATCGCCGTCGAGGAGGCCACCGCCACCTTCGAGGACTGCGAGGTCGTCGAAGCGGCGCTGAACGGCGTGTACGTCGGCGCGCGTGCCCGCGCCACGTTCCTGCGCGGCCGGGTGGAGCGCGCGACGACCGGCGTCCTGGTGGGCACGGACGGCGACGGGACGTTCGACCGCACCACCGTCACGGGCAGCACGACGTGCGGGGTGAACGCCGACCCCGGCTCGGACGTGCTCCTCCGCGACTGCTCGATCCTGAACAGCGGCGGGTCGGGCGTCCTCGCGGCCCCGTCGGCGCGCGTGCAGATGGAGCGGGTGACGAGCGAGGGGAACGCCGTCCCGGACGCCTTCGACTTCGAGCCGGAGGAGCCGCCCACCGCGCAGGTGCGGGAACCGGAGGCGGCGCCCGGCGCGGGCCCCGTCCCGCCGAAGGGCGCGCGCCGCACGCCGGGCGCGGGCCCGGACGGCGGCGGCGGAGGAGGCACGGCCGACGCGCTGCTCGCCGAACTGGACGCGATGGTCGGCCTCGCCGGGGTGAAACGCGAGATCAGGAAGCTGACGAACCTGCAGAAGGTGGCCGAGCAGCGGCGCCTCGCCGGGCTGCCGCCGGGCCCGGCGATCGGCCGCCACATGGTGTTCGCCGGACCGCCGGGCACGGGCAAGACGACCGTCGCGCGCCTGTACGGGCGCATCCTCGCGGCGCTAGGCGTCGTCGAGAACGGCGAGGTCGTGGAGGTGAGCCGGGCCGACCTCGTGTCGGAGAACGTGGGCGGCACGGCGTTGAAGACGTCCGCCGCGTTCGACCGGGCGCGCGGCGGGGTGCTGTTCCTGGACGAGGCGTACGCGCTGTCCCGCAAGACGTCGGGCACCGACTTCGGGCAGGAGGCCATCGACACCCTCGTCAAGCTCATGGAGGACCACCGCGACGAGGTCGTCGTCATCGCCGCCGGATACTCGGCGGAGATGCGCGAGTTCCTCAGCGCGAACCCGGGCCTGAAATCGCGGATCTCCCGGACGGTGGAGTTCGAGAACTACAGCCCCGCCGAGCTCCTCCAGATCACGGCGACGCAGGCGGAGAAGGACGGCTACCGGCTGTCCGACGACGCGCGCGACGCGATCCTCGACCATTTCAAGTCCGTCCGGCGGGACGCGACGTTCGGCAACGGGCGGGCCGCGCGCCGGGTGTTCGAGGCGGCGGTGGAACGGCAGGCGCAGCGCCTCGCCGATCTCGCCGAACTGCCGTCCGGCGACGAGCTGAGCCTGCTCCTCGCCGAGGACCTCGACGTCGAGACGGGCCTCGCCGCCCGGTTCGGCGAGGCCCGCGACTCCGACCAGGTCGCGCACGTCCTCGGCCGGCTGATCGGGATGACCGGGCTCACCGAGGTCAAGCAGGAGATCAGCGACCTGCTGGACCTGCTCGCCTCGTCCCGCCGCCGCCGCGAGGCCGGTCTCGAAGCCGAGCCGTTCACCGGGCACCTGGTCTTCGCCGGTCCGCCGGGAACGGGCAAGACGACGGTCGCGCGGCTGTACGGGGAGCTGCTGGCGGCGCTCGGCGTCCTCGCGCAGGGGCAGGTCGTCGAGGCGGCGCGGGTCGACCTCGTCGGGCAGTACGTCGGGCACACCGCGCAGAAGACGGCGGAGGTGTTCGAGCGGGCGCGCGGCGGCGTCCTGTTCGTGGACGAGGCGTACTCGCTGTCGCGGCCCGTCGACAGCGGGCACGACTTCGGGCTGGAGGCGATCGACACCCTGGTCAAGCTGATGGAGGACCACCGCGACGAGGTGATCGTGATCGCCGCCGGGTACTCGTCGGAGATGGACGGCTTCCTCGCCGCGAACCCGGGCCTCGCCTCCCGGTTCGCGCGGACGCTGACCTTCCGCCCCTACGACGTCGACGGGCTCGTGTCGATCTTCCTCGGCAAGGCGGAGGCGGCGGACTACCTCGTCCCGGAGCCGACGCGGGAGGCCCTCGTCGCGCACCTCGAAGCGCATCGCGAGCGGTACCTGGAGGGCAACGGCCGCGAGGTCGACAAGCTGTTCCGGACGGCGGTCACCGCGCACGCCCGCCGCACCGAGCAACTCGCGGGCGGCGGCACCGAACTGACGACCGAACAACTCTCCACCCTCCTCCCCGCAGACATCGCGCCGTGAGCAGAGTCGAGCCGCTCGCCACGATCACGGCCGCGACGCGGGCCCTGCTCGTCACGGCGGGGCGGCTCGACGACGCGGCGTGCCGCGCGCCGTCCCCGCTGCCCGGCTGGACGCGCGGGCACGTCCTCACCCACGTCGCGCGCAACGCCGACGGCGGCACGCGCCTGCTGACCTGGGCGCGGACGGGCGTCGAGTCCTACGAGTACCCGAGCGTGGAGGCCCGCGCCGCCGAGATCGAGGACGGTGCGGGACGTCCCGCCGCCACCCTCGTCGCGGACGTGCGGGAGAGCGCCCGCCGGTTCGCCGACGCCTACACGCTGATGTCCGAGGAGGCTTGGGATCGGGTCGTCCAGTGGACGTCGGGCATCCGGCATCCCGCCGCGCGGGCGTCGGACGCTCGGCTGACCGAGGTGCTCGTCCACCACGTCGACCTGGACGCCGGGTTCACGCCCCGCGACTGGCCCGCCGACTTCACGGCCCGGATGCTCGGCACCGTGGTCGCCGCGTTCGCCCGCCGGGACGACGCGCCCGACCTGCGGCTACGCGCCACCGACACGGGATGCGACCTCGGCGACGGTGCCCGCGTCGTCGCGGGCACTGAGGCGTCCCTGCTCGCCTGGCTGATGGGACGCTCCTCCGGCGACGACCTCACTGGCGTCGAGGGGATCTCGGTCCCGTTCCTCTACTGAGGCGGCGGCCCGCCTTCCGCCGCCTCCGCCGCGCCCCTGCTCATTCGCGCGTTTTCGGCGCCGATTGTCAGGAGTGCACAGTCAAGCCGTCGCGCGACGG
Organism: Actinomadura syzygii; assembly: GCF_008085905.1. Lineage (GTDB taxonomy): Bacteria > Actinomycetota > Actinomycetes > Streptosporangiales > Streptosporangiaceae > Spirillospora > Spirillospora syzygii. The sequence continues at coordinate 371,069 of NZ_VSFF01000001.1, forward strand.
TTTATGTCCACAGTTTTCCAAGACGGTCCCGTAAATGCGTCGCGGGACTCAACGGGCGTCCAGTTCGCCGCTCCGGATCGCCGACACCAGCGCATTCCACTGTGCAGAATCGAGCGTCAGGACGCCCGCCGCGGTATCGCGCGAATCACGGACCAGGGCCACTCGGCCGAGGGCCGCCACCTCGACGCATTCGTTCGCCCCACCGCTCTGGCTGCCCTTGCGCCAGGTCAGCGACGCCACTTGTTTCGACAGGTTCACGATCCAGCAACCCTCCATCCGATGTCGGCGGGTGCCGTCTCGCCATCCGATCGGGCAAGAACACCCGCCGGGCGAGCACCAAGCAGGGCACAACAAACCACGACCTTGTGGATAATTTCCCGATCACGAGTGTAAACGGTTCCTGTTATTCCGCCTACACGGGACCACAAGATCACGCTGCGTGCTATGCGGGCCACTCGCCTTGTAGGTGCCTTGCGCGGCTGTCACCTCCGGTGGCGTCGGGGAGGAGTGATACGACGATTTCGCGGTGAAACGGAGTTACGGCGGTCGAGTCAGGCCATCGGCTCGATGAGTCGGACCGTCAGGTCTTCGAGGAGGGCCTCGGTTTCGAGGAGGGCCATCGGTCTTGCGGGGCCGTCGGGCTTCGGGTCGGTCAGCCCATCAGGTCTTCGGCGGCCTGCCGGAGGAGCGTGATCGACTCGTCGGCCGACAGCGCCGTTTCGCGAAGTTCTTCGAAGGCATCGCGATACTCGGGAATCGCCTCGTCGTCACCTGAGAGCATCACGCTGGCGCCGGGCCGACCCTCCAGGTAGAGGACGTCATCGAGGTCGCCGTCGAACTCGAGCAGGCTGAACGGCCCGTCGAGCCCGGGATGCGCACCGACGGCGAACGGAAGGACCCTCACGGTCACCAGATCGTCTCGTTCGGCGACGTCGGCGATGCGGTTCAGCTGGTTGGGCATGATCGCCGGATCGGTGCCGATGCCCACGTGGCGGCGGATGACCGCCTCGTCGATGATGTAGTGCTGCCGCGGCGGGTTCCGGCGCTCGGCGAGCTCCTTCTGCCGCTGGATACGGAGCCTCACCGCGAGGACCCGGGCCCGCTCGGACGCCCTGCCGGTGGCCAGCACCTCCGCGTATTCGGGTGTCTGCATGAGCCCGGGGACCACCGTGCCGTGGAATTGCCGGATGTAGGCCGCGCCGGCCGAATAGCCCACGTAGTTGAGGAAGCTGGGATTGAGCTCGCCCTTGTACTCGTTCCACCAGGCGGGCTCACGCGCGCCGCGGGCGAGGGCCTGCAGCCGTTCCTGCCGTTCCTCCGAGGTGACGCCGTACACCCTCAGCAATGCCTGCAGATCGGTGCGGGTGATGGAGTTCTTACCTCCCTCGACCCGAATGAGCTTCGACGGGGACCATTCGAGTTCACCGGCGACGTACTCCTGCGTCAGGCCCTTCTCTTTCCGCAGTCGGACGAGTTCGGCCCGCAGAAGTGCGCTCTGGACGATCGGCCCCTGGTCACTGGTCATCTCAATCGCTCACTCTATGTAGTCGATGCCACCAGGCCGCGTGCAATCTGGCAGCTCGCTACCTCGCATGGTACGTCACGCCATAAGGCCACCTGACGTCGCCCCCGCGAGCCCCTACTCAAGAAACAGACCCCGTCATATCGCCCATAACTCCGGTCTGAAGCTTCCAGACTGCTGCATGCCCGTAGGCCATGTTGTAATGTGCTAGGTAGCAAACTACCAGACTCCGGTATGACAGCGGGCGCGCTGCTACCAGAGGGCGGGGCGGCTCTCACTCAGGGTGACGCCCGGACGGGGAGGCACGCGACGCGACAGCGACTTTTCGGCATCACCGGAAACAGAGAATAGAGTCGCCCACCGCCTTCCGACGATCACCGGTCGCGAGCCAGGCCGATCGGAGGGAAAGCGGAGAGCGACTCCTCGGGACCGCGTAGACCGTGGCGGCGGGCCTTTACCGGCACCCTGTGAAAACGCAGAAGGACCTGGGCTTGACCTGCCAAAACGTTCTCTGCGGACCTCACCAGTCTAGCCGCGATCACGCGCTTCGGGCTAGTAGGTGAAGGCGACTTCGGCACTCCGGACGATCCCCGGCCGACAATTCGGCCGACCGATCCGAGGGCGTGCGAGGCGCAATTCGAAGCATGGGGTTCTCGTTATGTCAGGACAACTGTTTCATCCCCCTATCTTTGGCATCCACCCCACTAGGAACATCGGCCCTTCGAGCTCCATCCGCCCTGCGGGCGCCGGCCGCCCCGCGAACCCGGCGTCCGCCCCCCGGCCGGACGCCAGTCGGGTGCGGTGATGGACGAGCACACCCGCCATCACGACCCGGACCAGATCGTCCCGTCCGAACTCGACGCCGCCGCCGACCGGCACTCCGTCCGACCGGCGAGCCCCGCCGAGCACCAGGCGGACGCCACCGACCACCAGACCCCCACCCCAGGCGGCACCCGCACCGGAGCCGCACACCCCCGGACCGCACGTCCGGGCCCTGGCCAGCCGAGCACGAGTCATCTCGAAGGAGGGCAGCCCGGCCGGGAGCAGGCGCATGTCTGGCCTGGGACCGGGAGTCAGGTTGTCGCACGCCGGGCCGGGCCGCCGGTTCCGGCGGGCGGCGCGTCGGCCGTCCGGCCGGGCCTGATGCCTCCGCTCCAGGGTTTCTGGGGCGCTCTGACCGAGACCGAGCAGGACGCGCTGCTCGCCATCGCCCAAGAGGTCGTCTACCCGGTCGGCACGATCCTGTGGGCGGAGGGCCAGGCCGCCGACCAGGCCGTCGTGATCCAGGCCGGGTCGGTCAGGGTCTCGGTGAACCGGGACGGCCACGAGCGCATCATCGCGTTCCGCCGTCCGGGCGACATCATCGGCGAGCGCGCCGCGCTGCTGATGCGGCGCCGGTCGGCCACGATCGTCGCCATGGGGACCGTCCGCGGCCTGCGGATGACGACGCTGCCCTTCGCCGCGTACCTGAGCGACCATCCGCGGGTGGTCGACGTCCTCGAAAGGGAGCTGTACGACCGGCTGACCGAGCAGTCCGGCCGGAGGCGGACGGCGCCGCCGCCGTACGGGCCCGCCGCCCAGTACGGGTACGGCGGTCCCCAGAACGGGTCCGGGATGCAGTACGCGCCCGGCACACTGCACGGCTACGAAACGGCGGCCGGATACACCGTCCAACCCGGATACGCGGGACAGAACGGTTACGCAGGCCAGAACAGCCAAGGAGAACAGAGCAGTTACGCGGCGCAGCCCGAGGCCGAGAACGACGGCCCGCCGAGCCTGTACGGGCAGCAGCATTCCTATGCGACCGTGCCCATGGCCCTACCCCCAGCGCACCAGAATGGTCAGGGAGCGCACCTCGTCCCGGCTTCGAGCATCCCGTACGAAGACGAGGATGACGACGAGGACAAGGCGACCCAGCCCATGGTCCTCACCCCGTCCCCCCAAGCCGGACCCTCCTGGACGGGCCGGAACTGCACCATCGCCTACACCGACATCGCGGGCTTCAGCGAGTCCCACCGCAACGACCGCGACCGTCTCGACATGCGGCGTGCCATGTATACGCTGCTGCGCGAGGCGTTCGAGGAGGCCGGGGTGCCCTGGGGCGTCTGCCACCTGGAGGACCGCGGCGACGGCGCGCTGATCGTCGTCCCGCCCGAGGTTCCGACCGCCGCCGTCGTCGACGCCGTGATCGCGTCGCTGGCGCGGCGGCTGCGCCGGCACAACGAGAAGGCGAGCGCGCCGGTCCGGTTCCAGTTGCGGGTCGCGGTGCACGTCGGGCCCGTCATGCCCGATCCGCCCGGCGTGTCGGGCTGGGCGCTGATCCGCACCGCCCGGCTGCTCGACGCGCGTCCGCTCAAGGACCGCCTCGCCGCGTCCGGAGCCGACCTCGGCTTCATCGCCTCCACCTTCGTCTACGAGTCCGTCATCGCCCACGGCCCCGGCTACGTGAACCGCGCCGAGTACGAGCCCATCAGCTGCAGGGTGAAGAAGCTCAAGACCGAAGGGTGGATCCATCTGTGCGGAGTGCGCGCGCAGTCCGCCGTGTGAACCCGTCCCCGGCCTGACGTCGGCCCGTCCCCCCGCACGGGCCGCCCTCGGCCCCGACCAGATGCCCCGCGTGCCCCCGCGACGCGGGGTTTTCCGCTTCTCAAGGGCCCACGGCGCCCGGGCCGTCGTCCTGGCCGCGTGGGATGCGGAGGACGAACCGGGCGCCCGAGTCGCTGTCCTCGATGGTGAGCGTCCCGCCGTGCATCTTCGCGATCTCGCGGGCGATGGGCAGGCCGAGCCCGGTGCCCGCCGGGTCGCGCTCCTTGCTGTCCGCGAGCCGCGCGAACCGCTGGAAGACGAGGTCGCGGTTCTTCTCCTGGATGCCCGTCCCGTCGTCGAGGACCTCCAGGACGGCCACCGAGTCCTCCCGCCACACCGTGATGTCGATCCGGGACTCGGCGTGCCGCTCGGCGTTGTCCAGCAGGTTCGTCAGCAGCCGGACGAGCCGGAGCCGGTCGCCGTGCACCGTCACGCCGTCCTGCAGGTGCGGGACGATCCGCTTCGTCCGGTCGGACCGTGCCACCTCGATCGTGACGAGCGCGGCGAGGTCGATCGTCTCCGTCCCGTGCCAGGCGGCGGCGTCGAGGCGGGCGAGCTGCAGCAGGTCCGTCACGATCGCCTGGAGCCGTTCCAGGCTCTGCAGGACGGCCCGCGCCACCGTCGGCCATTCGACGTCGTCCGGGGCGAGCAGCGCCTCCTCGAGCTGGGCGCGCGCGGCGGCGATCGGGCTGCGCAGGTCGTGGGAGGCGTCCGAGGTGAAGCTCCGCTGCCGCTCCAGGGCGCTGTCGAGCCGGTCGAGGGTCGCGTTCGCGGCCTCGGCGAGGCGCCTGATCTCGTCCCGGTTCTCCGGCACGGTCACACGGCGGCCCGACTCGCTCGCGGTGATCTCCGCCAGCTCGCGGCGGATCGCGTCCACCGGGGCCAGGGTCTGGTCGACCGTCCCCCAGGCGCGCAGGCTCACCAGCAGGACGACCAGCAGCGAGACGCAGATCACGACGAGCAGGAGCGCCCCGCTGACATACCAGGGGGTGTTGGGGATGGCCGCGTAGATGAACCAGTCCCCGCCCGGCTGGTAGACGCGGTACGCGAACACCCACATGCAGCCCCTCAGCCCGCGCGGCGGGCAGAGGACGCGGGTGCTGTAGATGTTCGCCTCCGCCGGACGGAACCCGGCGATGGGCGAGCCGCCCAGATCCCGGCGCGTCCCGGCGATCACCCGGCGGTCGCCGTCGAGGAGCTGCACGATGACCCCGTCCGGCACCTTGAGCGGCCCCGTCAGCGGCTCGCGCCGCACCTCGTAGGCGATCCGGACCGCCGCGGTGATCGCCTGGTTGCGCCTGTAGTCGCCCGCCCGGCCGTGCAACCCGACGATGACCAGGGTGCTGAGGATGGCGCAGATCAGGGCGGCGACCGTCCCGGCCATCACGGTCATCCGCACCCGTATGGACCATATGCGCCGTCCGTACACCCGACCTCCCGCTGGTGAGGTAATCACCGCCCAGATCGAAAACAGTCCTCCGAACAGCAGCGCAGCACCCAAGAAAGATCAAAGAAATGGTGCGCGGGGTTGCGGCCGTCCCAGAAGCTCCAGCGCTGAACTACACCGCTGTTAGCATTTCTGGTTATGGAGCTGCGCCAGCTTGAGTATTTCGTGGCGGTGACGGAAGAGGCGGGCTTCACCCGGGCCGCGGCCCGGCTGCACGTCGCACAGCCCGGGGTGAGCGCGCAGATCCGGCAGCTCGAACGGGAGCTCGGGCAGCCGCTGTTCGACCGGTCGGGACGGACCGTCCGGCTGACCGAGGCCGGGGAGGCCGTCCTCCCGTACGCGCGGGCGGCGCTCGCCGCGGTCGCGGGCGCGCGGCTGGCGGTGGACGAGCTGACGGGCCTGCTCCGCGGACACGTCACGATCGGCACCATCGACTGGATCAGGTCCCTTGACCTGCCCGGACTCCTCGCCGGCTTCCACCGCGACCATCCCGGCGTGGAGATCACCGTCGTCCAGGAGCAGGCGGCCGCGCTGACCGCCGGGCTGCGCGACGGCCGGATCGACCTCGCCTTCCTCAGCCTCGGCGCGACCCCGCCGGACGGCATCGCGATCCGGGCCGTCATCGAGCAGGACCTGTACGCCGCCGTCCGGTCCGATCATCCGCTGGCGCGGCGGTCCACGGTCGCGTTGCGGACGCTCGCCGAGCACGACCTCATCTGCCTGCCGCAGGGGACGGGGGTGCGGGCCGTCCTGGACGAGGCGTGCGCCGACGCCGGGCTCCGTCCGCGCGTCGCGTTCGAGGCGGGCGAGCCGCCGGTGCTGGCGCAGCTCGCCGCACACGGGCTCGGCGTCGCCGTGCTGCCCGAGTCCGCCGCCGTGGGCGGGACGGGCGGGGCGGGCGAGCTGCACGCGCTGCCGATCGTCCGGCCGCGGCTGACCGGGCGGATCGCGCTCGCCTGGCGCGCCGAAGGCCCGCGCGGACCTGCCGCGCGGGCCCTCCTCGCACGCGCCCGCGACCTGCTCCCCCACCCGGCGCCCTGACGCCCTGACGCCGGGCTTGGCAGGTCGCGCGGGTCAGGCGGCCTTGCGGGCCGTCTTGCGGGCGGACTCCTGGAGGACGCGGCGGAGCACGTCCGGCTTGTTGGAGATGACGCCGTCGACGCCGAGCCCGATCGCCTTGCGCATCGCGGCGGGGTCGTCGACGGTCCAGGTCTGGAGGTCCATCTTGGCCGCGTGGACCTTCTTCACGTAGGACGCAGTCAGGTCGCCGTACGGCGGGTTGATCTGGTCGGCGTAGGCGGCGAGTTTCGGCAGGTCGGCGGTCTTGGGCGTGCCGATCAGCCCGGTCGGGACCTTGGGCAGCTCGGCGTGGAACCGGCGCACCGACTCCCAGTCGAACGACTGGACGACGAGGCGCCGCTCGGCCGGGTCCGTCCGCAGCCAGGACGGCGCGCCCCGCAGCGACGCGGCGATCCGCTTCTCGATGCCCGGGTACAGCTCCGGGCTCTTGATCTCCAGCAGCAGGCCGAGGCCGCCGCCGTCCATCTCGCTCAGCACCTGGTCGAGCGTGGGGACGCGCTCGCCCTTGAACTTCTTCCCGAACCAGGAGCCGGCGTCCAGCTTCCTGATCTCGGCGAGCGTGAACGCCGAGACCTTCCAGGACTTCCGGCCGGGGAACACCTGCTCCACGTTGGTCGTCCGGGTCAGGGTCGTGTCGTGCATGATGACGAGCTTGTGGTCTTTGGACTCCTGGACGTCGAACTCGAACACGTCCGCCTTCTTGTCCTTGGCGAGGCGGAACGCGGCGAGCGTGTTCTCCGGCGCGTAGGCGGACGCACCGCGGTGCGCAACGTCCGTAACACCGGCGGACAGCGCGGTGAGCGCGGCCACCGTGCGCGGACGCGGTTCCGGCGCGCCGGGCAGGGTCAGTTCGGGAGCGCCGGGCGGGGGCGGCTCAGGCGCCCCCTGGGGCGAGGACCGGAGCGGGGCGGAAACGGAGACGGGACCGGCGGTGGCGGGCGTCGCCGGGACGACGACCGCCGCCGAGGCGGTCACGGCGAACAGCGCGAGACGATTCCGACGGTGCATCTTCACCTCTCGGGAGCCGGGGCTTGACGCCCCCACCATCCGGGCGTCCAGTGACGCCGGAGTTACGGGCCGGTAGCGGACCGTGTACTACCGGCGACGATACGCAACGTGTCCGCGCGACTCCGCCCGGACACGGCGTCTTGGCCGGATCAGGAACCCGCCATGGCCATGTACGGCCCCGCCGCCGTCCCGGGTTCGCGCTACGCCCCGCCGTCGGCGGCGTCGTCCTCGGGACGGCTCTCCTTCGCCGACCTCGCCAGAAGAAGGACTCCGAAGAGCACCTTCCGGCTTCGCCGCAGCGCCCGCGGCACGCTGACCCGGCGTTCCGCACGTTTCGCCTCGGTAGCCGCGTCGGTAGCCGATTCCGGGGACGAGGCCGGAGCCGGGACGGCCCGCCTCGACCGGGACATCCGGCGCGGGCGAGGCGCCCACGACGACCGAGGCGTACCAGCCGACCGAGGCATCCGTGACGACCGGGACATCAGGGGCGTCCCCAGCCGCGTCGGACGGCTCCGTCCGCGCAAGGTCTCCGACCGGCCGAGCTCCCACCTGCCCGACTCGCAAAGATGCGCCAGCTCCAGGACGGCCGCCGAGGCCAGCACCCGCGCGTCCTCGCCCTTCGCGAGGTCGCACAGCCGGGCCGCCTCGTTCACCGGGTCGCCGATCACCGTGTACTCGAACCGCTCCTCCGCGCCGATGTACCCGGCGACGACCGGTCCGGCGGACACGCCGATCCCCGCGTCCAGCGTCGGGACCTCGGCGCGCAGCCGCAGCGCCAGCTCGCGGGCCGCGCCGAGCGCCGCGCCCGCCGAGTCCTCCAGCCGGGTGGGCGCGCCGAAGATGGCGAGCGCCGCGTCCCCCTCGAACTTGTTGATCCAGCCGCCGTGCCGCGCGACCACGCTCACCACGACGCCGAAGAACCGGTTGAGCAGGCCGACGACCTCGTTCGGGCTCCGCGTGTCGGCGAGCCGCGTGGACCCGGTCAGGTCGACGAACAGGACGGCGACCTCGCGGGTCTCGCCGCCGAGCGTGATGTCGCCGTGCTCCAGCGCCAGGTCGGCGACCTCCTCGCCGACGTGGCGTCCGAACAGGTCGCGGAGCCGCTCGTGGTCGCGGAGCCCGGCGACCATGTGGTTGAACCCGGCCTGCAACTGCCCGACCTCGCTCGCGTCGTACACGTCGACCTCGGTGTCGAGGTCGCCCCGCTCGACCCGCGCCATCCCCGTCCGGACGGCCCTGATCGGATCGGCGATCGCCCGCGTCGCCATGTAGGTGACGCAGCCGCCCGCGGCCAGCGCCGCGCCGCCCACGCCGAGGATCGTGATCGCGAGCTGGGTGACGTTGATGTCCGGCGCGGCGAGCGCGGCGACGGCGACGCAGATCAGCCCGGACACCGGGATCGCCGTCCCGAGCGTCCAGGCCAGCATCACCCGCGTCGTCACCCCCGGCAGCCGGACCGCCCGCGGCCGCTCCGCGGCGAGCACCAGCGCCGCCGCCGGACGCAGCAGCCGCTCCGACAGCAGGTAGACGATCGTGCAGGTGGTCGCCGCGCCGAGCAGGCAGGTCAGGCCGGTCTTGATCGCCAGCCGTCCGGTGAACAGGAGGAGGTCGAGCACCGCCCAGCCGAGGGCGCCGACCGTCCACAGCGCGCCGATGAGCTGGGTCAGCCGCAGCGGCCCCAGCAGGACGGCGCGCCGCTGCCGCCGGTCGGGCGTCCCGCCGTCCCGGACGAGCCGGACCACCGGCCGCCACAGCCGCAACCCGAGCAACAGCGCCACCGGCACCGCCACCACCGGATATCCGAAGAACGCCGCCGCGTTCACGAGATGCGCGTGGTCGCGGTCGTCCAGCGGCGGGTCCGGGACGACGAACGTCGCGAACAGCAGCACGACCAGCGACCCGACCGCGTTGGCCACGCCCACGACCACGAGCAGCACCCACCGCACGCGGATCTCGAGCATGCTTCGGCTGGTCACCTGCGCGCCTCCGGGGGGATGGAACCGCTCAGCACGGATCATCCCACGACGCGAAATGCCCCGGCGGTGATCACCGTCGGGGCATTTCGCCACGCGCTCAGGCGTGCGAGCCCTCCTCTGCCACGGCGACCTCGACCTCCGGGGCCGCCTGCGAGGCCCGCCGGACGAACGGCCACGCGGCCAGGATGAGCGCCACCCACGCGGCCATCACGTACAGTGCGATCCGCGTGTCGTGCTCCCACGCGATCGTCACGGTGACGAACACGAAGAACGCCAGCACGGCCCAGTTGGTGTACGGCGCCCACGGCATCCGGTACGGCGCCTTCGGCAGCGCCCCGGACGCCGCCCGCCGCCGGTAGACCATGTGCGCGACCAGGATGACCGTCCACACCGCGATCGCGCCGCCGGTCGACACCGAGGTGATGTACTCGAACGCCTTCTCCGGCACCACCGCGTTGACCACGACGCCGATGCCCATGACCAGCGTCGAGATCACCACCGTCAGCACCGGGACGCCCCGCCCGTTCAGGCGTCCGAGCGCCTTCGGACCGTCGCCGTTCACGCCCGCCGTCCGCAGCATCCGGGACGTCGAGTACAGCCCGCCCGCGTTGCAGGACGACAGCGCCGCCGTCAGCACCACGAAGTTGACGATGTCCCCGCCGCCCGGAATGCCGATCTTGTCGAACGCCAGGACGAACGGGCTCGCGCCGCCCTTGAACGCCGTCCACGGCACGACGGCCAGGATGACCAGCAGCGACCCGAGGTAGAACAGCGCGAACCGGAGCGGCAGCGCGTTGATCGCCCGCGGGATGTTCTTCTCCGGGTCCTTCGCCTCGCTCGCCGTCACCCCGACCAGCTCGACACCCAGATAGGCGAACATCACCATCTGCAACGTCATGATCGTCGCGCTGCCGCCCTCGGGGAACACGCCGCCGTGCGACCACAGGTTGCTCACCGCGGCCGTGTCCCCGGCGTCGCTGAACCCGAAGACCAGCACCCCGAGCCCGACCAGGATCATCATCACGATCGCGGCGACCTTGATCATGGCGAACCAGAACTCCAGCTCGCCGAACAGCTTCACCGAGATCAGGTTCACCACGAACAGGACCAGCAGCGCTACCAGCGCCGTCTGCCACTGCTCGACGCCCGGCCACCACTTCTGGATGTAGGTGCCGGCCGCCGTCAGCTCCGCCATCCCGGTCGTCACCCAGATGATCCAGTAAGTCCAGGTCGTGGCATAACCCCAGAACGGACCGAGGAACTCCCGGGCGTAACCCGCGAACCCCCCTTCCGCCCGCCGGTACGTCAGCAACTCGCCGAGCGCCCGCATGACGAAGAACAGCGCGAGCCCGGCCACCGCGTACGTCAGGATCAGGCTGGGCCCGGCCTTGGCGATGTTCTCCCCGGCCCCGAGGAACAACCCGGTCCCGATCGTCCCGCCGATCGCGAGCATCTGGATCTGCCGGGTCCCGAGCCCTCGCTGGTAGCCTTCCGCGCTCTGGTCTGGGAGCTTTGCGACCACGCGGCCTCCCTCACATCTCCGGCCGCCCCTCGGGAGCGGCGCAACCCTCCGGTCACGCGCCGCTGCGCGCAACCCGGACAGACTAGGAGTCCACGCCACAACACGAAACACACCCCGCCAACCGGTATCTGCCCGGTATCTCACCGTTACGCCTCTCCGGCGATAACGAGTTGGCGCACCGTTGGGCCATCGCGTATGCTCTCGGACGTCGTCAAGACACCCCTTCGAGGCCAGCCAGGCTCGGAAACGCAAGGTCCTGTGGAGCAGCTAGGAGTGCTCGCCACCCTGTCAAGGTGGAGGCCGCGGGTTCAAATCCCGTCAGGACCGCCAGACGTGCGTTCGCACGTCCTGGGCAGGTAGCTCAGTCGGTACGAGCGTCCGCCTGAAAAGCGGAAGGTCGGCGGTTCGACCCCGCCCCTGCCCACCTCACTGACCACCACAAAGACCCCGGAGCCACACGGTCCGGGGTTTTCGTCTTGACGGCAACAGACGATGGACCACGGCGGACGGTCGGAAGCTCACAGGATCTAGCTCGCCCTCGACCAGGTCCCCAAGGATTCAAGACTGGACAGACTCAGTTTCAAGACTTACCGTCGATGGCATATATCATCAACCATATGTTCGAGATCGAGATGGAGCCTGAGGTCGCCACGTGGCTGGACACCTTGACGTTCGCTCAGTATCAGCGCGTCATGCGCAACGTGGACGACTACCTGGTCGACCGAGGTGACATGCTCGATGGAGACCACACCAAAGCACTACGCGACGGCGTCCGCGAACTGCGCTTCCATCTGGAGGACACCGCCTGGCGGATCACCTACTGGCTACCGACCGGCCCCGACCGCTTGATCGTGTTACTAACGGTTTTCCAAAAGGTCCGCAACGACGCGCAACCACGGGACGTGGAGCGAGCGGTGAACGCACGACGGGTCTGCGAGACGTCCCACGCAGGACCGCCAGACCATGTCTATGAGAGGAGCGAGTGATGGCCGGGCACAGCAAGTGGAAGCTCGACCGTGAGCGGCGACTGCGCGAAGGAGCACCCATCCACCCCGAGTACGACCTGGCTGGCCTTGACCTCCGGCTCGGCGACATGGTCCGCGAGCGCCGCCGGGAACTGGGACTCACCCAAGCAGAGGTAGCCGAACTCGCAGGCATCACACAGCCTGCGTTGTCCCGTATCGAGGGCGGTGGAGGCGTGCCGACCCTGGCGATGCTGGACCGAATCGCCAAGGCCATGCACACCACATTCACCATCACCGTTGGAGAACACGTAGCAGCCTGACCCCAAGAACCTCGGGCGGCTCCGAGTCGACCCGGTGTCGCAGGCCAGGTCAGCTGCCTGCAGCAGCGGGAACCAGCCCGTCATCAGCGCACGTCGCCAACCGTCCAACCTTGACCAACGCTCCCCCAGCGGGAGCGTTGCCATAGTTGTAGAGCAGAAGGTCGGCGGTTTTACCCCCCGCCCACCTCACCAAACAGCAGAACGGCCCCTGACTGGCCTGTTCATGGTCAGAGGCCGTTCTTGTCTGTCCCAGGCATGCCCCAGCTGTCGCCAGCGGCCTACGGTCGGCCCCGCGGTTGCCGAAAGCGAGGCCAAGATTCGGTGACACGTCCGTTCGCCGTTGATGGGGCCGGGCTGGAAGGTTTCCGATTTCATCCCATGCTGGTGGTGAAGCAAGGCAGGCTGATGAGTTCGGGCGGAGGCACGAATCAGGCCTTTCCCGACAACTCTGGTCCGGATCACCGCAGATGCAGGAGGTACAGATCCGTGGGTGAGCCGCTGGACGCGACCGACACGTGGGCGCGGGCTTTGCGAGCGCTGTATACGGCAGCGGGCAAACCGACCAGCGCGACAATAGGGCGGCTGGGCGCTGCCCAGGTTCCGCTGATTAAGGTGACGTCTTCGTCGTGGAGTGACTGGCTAAACGGCAAGAACGTTCCCTCGGAGGTCAGGACCGCGCGGTGGCTGGTGAGGTTTCTGCGCGACCGAGCGAACCATGAGACACCGGAGTATGTGACGGAGCCTGATGGTTGGTGGGATATGGCGTGGCGGCGAGCTAGGGCCGAACGGCAGAGGCGAAGGGGTGGCCGATCGACCGCGGCTCATCCTGCACGGTCGCAGGCGGTCGTGGAGCAAGTCCGGGTCGGAGTTGTTCCGCGACCAGCGGATTGTTATCAGGATCGGCAAGCGGCCATCCGGCTGAACGCAACGCCGGATGAGAACGGCCCGGTGGCCCTGACACAAGCCGCGACCTACGTGCTGGTGGGGATGGGCGGGGTCGGGAAGACTCAGCTGGCTGCTGCCCACGCCCGCAGCGCCTTGCAACGGGGGGTAGAAGTTCTGTTATGGGTAAATGCCGCAACCCGCGACGACGTGATATCTACCTATGCGGATGCTGCACTGCGCCTTCGCCTGCCGTTGGCGGACCGCGACGATCCTGAACGGGCGGCGCGGGAGTTCATGACGTGGACGGAGACCACGACACAACGATGGCTGGTGGTGCTGGACGATGTGCGCAGCCCAGGTGCCCTGCGGGGCTTGTGGCCAGCGGCCGCCACCTCACTGGCCGTTGGGCAGGTAGTGGTCACCACCCGGCTCCGCGACTCCGCTCTTGCGGCCGTTGAGCGGAGCATGGTCGAGATCGGCACCTTTACTGAGAAGGAGGCCTGCTCGTATCTGTCGGCGAAGCTCGAAGAGCAAGCTATCGACACTGTTCAGGTCAGCGCTCTCGCACGAGATTTGGGCTATCTGCCGCTAGCGTTGGCACAAGCCGCCACGTATATCTGCAACGCTGACATCGACTTTGCAACATACCGTCGACTGCTAGCGACTCGACTGCTGTCCGGTGCGTTGCCGAGCGAAATGTTCCTGCCTGATGATCACGAGCGAATCGTTGCGGCCACCTGGGAATTGTCCATTGATCAAGCCAATAGGGCTGAACCAGCCGGGCTGGCCCGGCCAGTTCTCTATCTTCTCAGCGTCCTGGATTCTGGCGCCATTCCTCAGTTTGTCTTGGCAAGCCCTCCTGCCCTGGAGTACCTGGCCGACTACATGCCCCACATTCCGCAGACAAATAGCATGAGCGGCGAATTAGTTGATGAGGCGCTGCGGGTGCTGCACCGCCACTGCCTGATCGATCACGATCGCACATCGACCTATCGCGAGGTCCGCGTTCACCAATTGGTACAGCGCGCCACTCGCGACAATATAGCTGCGCAGGTCGGCTTCGGCTCCAAACTATTCGCCAACATAGTCGACGTCGCCGCCTATTCCTTGTTGTCGGTGTGGCCCTCTGTGGAGCGTGACCAACTTGGCCAGGTCCTGCGCGCAAACACAGCTGCTCTCCATCAGAATACCGACAGCGTTCTCTGGAGTTCCACCATCGGCGCCTACAACGTACTTGGGTACGCTGCTAGCAGTTTGGGTAAGAGAGGTCAGGTCGCCGCCGCCGTTACCGCTCACACCGACCTCCTCCTTTCTGCTACCCGGCACCTAGGCGCCAACGACATAGGCACCTTGTCTCTTCGCCACGCGTTGGCATATTGGCAGGGGAAAGCGGGTGATATGGCGAGCGCTACAGTTGCATTCGAGGAGCTGCTAGTCGATATGCGGCGAGTGTTGGATCCTGACGACCACCATTTCCTGTCCGTTCGCCACAACCTGGCGGATTTGATGGGGAGAAGTGGCGATGTGGCGAGCGCTGTTGCTGCATTGGAGGAGATACTGGTTGATATGGAGCGCCTGTTAGGTCCCGACCATCGCGACACTCTTACGAGCCGTGGGGTCCTGGCACAGTGGCGTGGGCTGGCGGGTGATGCGGTGGGTGGGCTAGCTGCTACTGAAGATTTACTGATCGAAATAGACCGGGTGCTGGGCCCCAATGATCCCAATACCCTGGCGGTCCGCCACAGCATGGCGGTTTTGATCGGCCAGACAGGTGACACGGCGAGGGCCGTTGCCTCATTTAAGGATTTGTTAGCCGATCGACTGCGGGTTTTGGGGCCCGACCATCCCGACACCTTTGATACTCGCCACAACCTGGCACATTGGCGGGGAGTGTCACGGGATGCGACCGGAGCTGCCGCCACTTTCGCAAGCTTGTTAGCTGACGAGATGCGAGTCCTGGGCCCCGCACATATCAAAACCATAACCACTCGATATTGTCTGGCAGGCTGGCGGGGTGAAGCAGGAGATGCGATAGGGGCGGCCGCCGCTTTCGAAGAGTTGCTGACCGAGGTGATGAAGCTCCCCGGTCCCAAGCGCGACGTCGCCTCTATTCGCAACGCCCTTGCATATTGGCAAAAAAAGGCTGAACAAGAGTAGATCCGTTTGGTAGAAAATTCACCGCGGGACCATGATGCACGAAATAGAAAGTGAATGCGATGCGGGCGAACTGAAGCGGCATCCGGCCAGCCAGATCTAGCAGTCCTTGGAATCGGGAATCGCAGCATCGCACAGCAGAAGCTGAGCCTGGAGAGTCCAGGGCATCAGTTGGTTTGCCTGGCCAAAGAACCGGTCACCGAGTCAGCATCCTCAGATAGCCAAGCGCCTTCGAACCAGGGGGCCACGATCGACGGGAACATCGAGGCTTGCCTGAGTTGCCAGCCATTGCTAAGGGTCACCTAAGACGCGACCCGGCGAAGAGCTCCGCTCACGAAGACGCCAGGCTCGTAGACAAACGGAGGGCTAGGACGCGGCACACCCCATCGGCATCTCAGCGGAGACGGCCATAATTCATTTTGGCTCTGCCCTGAGATTCCGCATGTCCAGAGCACCTTTTACCTGGTAGAGGGTGCTGAGGATGACGGCAACGTTGACGGCAATGCCGGCCATCATCGGCATAACGGGTGCTTGTCAGGCACCGTCCCACCTCGGCGGACGAAACGACGGCAGTGTGGTTGTTACTTCTGAAAAGCGGACGGTCGGCGGTTCGACCCCGCCCCTGCCCACACCATCTGACCAGTCGAAACACCCCGGAGCCACATGGCCCGGGGCCGTTGTGTTCGACGGCAACATCCATCGTCAAGAAGCGGACAGTCGACCCTCAGTATGAGTTAAAGGTTATATTGATGAGGTGTCCTGGGACGCCGTCCTTCTCGAACCGGTCGAGAGCTGGTTCCTCAACGTTGTGTGAGTCCGAAGTGGACACCGAAGCGTTGATCGAGCAAGCCATCGACAGGCTGGCTGAGGTTGGGCCGACACTGGGACGGCCGCTCGTCGACACTCTGGGACACAGCGGGCTGCGCAACCTCAAGGAACTGCGCCCTGGCAGCCGAGGGAGATCGGAGATCCGCATGCTGTTCGTCTTCGATCCGGACCGCGCCGCGATCTTCCTGGTAGCCGGAGACAAGGCTGGGCAGTGGTCCCGCTGGTACGACGACGCGATCCCGCTGGCCGAAGCCCGTTACACCGAGTACCGGGCAGCGAAGGACAAGGAGGCGGGGCGATGAGCACCGGACGCCGCTGGCAGGACATCAAGGCCGAAGCACACCGTCGCAACCCCGAACTGGCCGCTCCCGAACGTCAGGCCCAGGCACGCGCCGAGCTGGACGCCTACGTCGCAGGCCACCACCTCAAGGAACTCCGCAAAGCCATCGGCAAGACACAAGCCGAAGTCGCCCAGATTCTCGGCGTCAGCCAATCTCGCGTCTCACAGATCGAGAACGGCAACCTCGAAGCCATGGAGCTGGAGACTCTTCGCGCCTACGCCACCGCCCTCGGCGGACACGTGGACATCACCATCAGCGTCGGCCCCCACTCCATCAAGGTCGCCTGACAGCACCGCCCGCTGACGGCACCGACACCAACCAAGCAGCACCACGGGCGCACATCGGGCACCGTTTGACCTCGGTTGACGGGGTACCCGCAGGGCGGTTGCCACTTCTGAAAACGAAGGTCGGCGGTTCGACCCCGCCCCTACCCACCTCCTGAACAGCGCAAAAGCCCCGGAGCCATGTGGCCCGGGGCTTTCATCTTGACTGCGACGGACGTTGGACCGCAGCGGACGCTCGGGAGCCCACCGAAGCTGGCTCGCCCCCGACCAGGGCCCCATGCTCGATGAAGATCACACCAAAGCATTGCGCGACGGCATCCGCTCGGCGACATGGTCTGCGGGCGCCGCCGGGAACCACCCATGCAGAGGTGGTCGAGCTCGCAGGCATCACACAGGCTGCGTTGTCCGGCATCGGGGACGGTGGAGGCGTGCTGACCCTCACACGCTTTATCGGCGATATTCAGGCTGGGCATTCCTTGACAAGGTCGCATTAGTGGATGCCGAGGATGGAATGCTGCCGAGGCATGCACCTTTTGCATGAGGCTGATCTAGCTCATGAGATTCATGGCCGAGAGCGGGTCGCGGTGTCCAGCCAATCTAATTTGGGGCGGTTTGATGTAAAGGTGTAGGGGTCTGACGCCGCCGTTGAGGGGCGGTCATCAATCTCCTGGCTCGCGGCCGATCCCATATGCCGACACGATTACTAGGGCCCGGGACGGTCGCCGTACGTGGTTGGGCGGGCGAAAGCGGTGCGATCGCTACCGCGGGGCTTCCGGTGCTCTGACCTTGGACGGGCCTGTGCTCCGGGTTTCTTGCCCTGACTTCCTGCAGCCAGCTCGCGGGTTGGGTGTCTGGGTGGGCCGAGGTGGTTGTTCCGCCTCATGAGGTTGGGTGTCCGGGCCCGGGTGTGCCGATCGGTCCGAACGTAAAGCGGCCGTTGTTGTTGGTCAGGGTTTCGTCGCGTGGGGTGGCAGGCGGGTTCGCCGAACATGGCCGGGGTAATGATCGCCGCGGTCCGTCCAGACCGGCTGATCGATTCAGTGGAGATCTGAATGCGAAAAACCATAGGTATTCTCATGGCCGCTCTTGCCCTGCTGGCAGGAATGGCCCCGACCGGTCCCGCGTCCGCCGGGACCCCGGACCGCGCCGACGGATCGGGCTGGCGCACCCGGTTCACACAGACCGATCTGGTCTCCGACATTCCGGGGCGGGCGCGTCTTCAGGATCCCAAGCTCGTCAACCCGTGGGGTCTGGCGCTTAGCCCGACCGGGCCGTTGTGGGCCGCCAACAACGGCACCGGTGTCGCCACCGTGTACGCCGGCGGCGCGGGTGGCGTGACGAAGCAGGCGCTGGAGGTCACCGTCGAGGGCGGCGCGCCCACCGGAGAGGTCTTCAACGACACCGCCGACTTCGCGGTGAACGGCGCGCCGGCCATCTTCATCTTCAGCAGTGAGAGCGGCGCGATCACCGCATGGAACCGCAACACGGGGACCACCGCGGTCCGCGTGGCGGGGGCGCCCGGCGCCATCTACAAGGGACTGGCGCTGCTGCGCACCCGCCATGGAGCGTTCCTGCTGGCGACCGACTTCCACAACAGACGTATCGATGTCTTCGACGGTAAGTTCCGGCGCCTCAGGCTGCCCAGTGGGAGCTTCGACGACCCGTCGATCCCACGGGGCTTCGCACCGTTCAACGTCGCCGTCCTCGGCGACTCCGTGTTCGTCACCTACGCCAAGCAGGACGCGGACGCCGAGGACGACGTCCCCGGCCCCGGGCTCGGCTTCGTCGTGAAGTACCGGCAGTTCGGCCGCTCCCATCACCGCTTCGCCTCGCGCGGTCCGCTGAACGCGCCGTGGGGGCTGGTGATCGCGCCCCGATCGTTCGGGGACTTCGCCGGGGAAGTCCTCGTCGGCAACTTCGGTGACGGCCGGATCAACGCCTTCACCCCGCATGGCCGTTGGCGGGGCGCGCTGCGCGGGCCGAGCGGCCGCCCGATCGAGATCGACGGCCTGTGGGCGCTTCTGCGCGGGACGCAGACGACCGGTGGCACCGACGCCGTCTGGTTCTCGTCCGGCCCGAACGACGAGACGCACGGCCTCGTCGGCCTGCTGCGCAAGGCCCGCCTGCACTGAACACGGGCGCGACCAGCGGCCGAACCGGCCGCTGGTCCGTCCCCACTTTCGAGCGGCCCGTCCAGCGGTCCGAAGGTCGGGACGACGGGGGGATCAGTGACGGCGACGTCGGTCTCCAACGGCACTGGTCTCTCAAGCTGTCATCGGGTGGCCGGTCCGCGGCATGGGAATGCGCGGTGTGCGACCGCGTGGGGTGTTGTCTTCAGTTGGCCGGTAGGGACTTGAGTAGGCGTTCGACCAGGGTGTTGAGGGTCTGGAGTTCGGTGTCGGTCAGGGTGGAGAACCAGTCGGCGACCGCGTTGTGGTCTGCGGCGTCGCGGCCGCGCCAGTACTGGTCGTTGGTCTCGGTGGCGATGAGGCGACGGCGGCGGCGGTCGGACGGGTCGGGTTCGACGCGCAGGAACTCTTTGCGGGTCAGGGCCGCTACCAGTTGGGCGGCGTTCTGGTGGGTGGTGCCCATGGCGTCGGCGGCCTCGCTGAGAGACGGTTGCCCGAGCGCGGTCACCACGGTGAGCAGCGCGGCCTGCTGAGTGGTGAGCCCGTCGGCGCGTAGCCGCTGGTCCATCAGACGGTGCAGCCGCTGTCCCGCCAGCAGCAGTATCCGGAAGGCGCGCACCGACGGCTCAAGGTCCGAGTCGGGCCCGATGTCGAACACGGACTTCCCTGGCACGTCCATGTGCAATATATTACCTGATTGCGTCATCCAATATATTGCGGAGGTCGGAGAGCCGTGATCTGTCTGCTTCCCAACTGCGCGTACCTGTCAGAGACCACGCGGATGCTGGAGATCCACCGGGCGCTGCGCGAGCGCGGTGCGGCGGTCCGGATCGCCACGCACGGCGGCGTGCACGAGAGCGCGCTGCGGGCGGCGGGCGTCGAGTACGACTTGGTCGGGCAGCCGATGAACGCCGAGCGCAGCGCCGCGTTCGTCCGTTCCGCCGTAGGGCTCGGACCCGTCGACCAGAGCATGTACACCGACGATGAGCTGCGGTCTTACGTGCTCGCCGAGGCGGACTACTTCAGCGCTAACCGCGTCACCGTAGCGGTGACCGGCTTCACGTTGACCGCGTTGCTTTCAACGCGGCTGGCCGGCATACCGCTCGTCACCGAGCACGCGGGCAGTTTCGTGCCCCCGGTATTCGAGCGCGGCCTGGTGCCCGCCCCGGGTAGTTTGCCGCGGCTGCTCGGTGGGACGCTGCCACGCTGGGCCATTAACTGCGCGATCCCGCGACTGCGGTACCACTGCGCGGGCTTCAACCGGATCGCCGCCGAGTTGGGCGTCGAGGGTGTGCCCAGCCTGCTCGCGCTGTTGTTGGGTGACCTGACGCTGGTTCCGGAGATCCCGCAAGTCGTGGGGATTTCCGCGCCGGATATGGCGGCCTGGCGCCCGCGCGGCAGGTCCCGTTATCGGCAAGGCACCACGCTGCGCTACACCGGCCCGCTGTACGCCCATCTTGATATCCCGGTACCAGAGCGGGTCGCCTCGTCCCTCCACCTGCCCGGTCCGGTCATCTACGTCGCGCTCACTTCGACCGGACCTGAGCTGATCCGCGATGTCATCGGTGCTCTGGCCGGGGTGGACGCGCGCATCCTGGTCGCGGCGACCGTCCACGACCTGGCAGACCTCGCCTCCGACCGGGTGATGGTCGAGTCCGTCCTGCCCAGCCACCTGGTCATGCCCCATGTGGACCTCGCGGTCGTGACCGGCGGGCAGGGCAGCATGCAGACCGCGATGGCCTCCGGGACGCCTGCCCTGGGCATCCCACTCCATTCCGAGCAGGACCTCAACGTCGCATTGTTGGAACGCCACGGCGCCGCCCACCGGATCCCGCCACGTCACGCCGGAACCGCCAAGCTGGCCACACTGGCACGGCTGATGCTCGCCGACGACCGCTACCGGCAAGCGGCGCAGCGAATCCAGCGGCTCTACGATGACGTCGACGGCCCCGCACGCGCCGCCGAAGCCATTTTGCAACTCGCCACGGCACCCTCCCCGATTCAGGGACGGTGACCGCATGCGCACACCGTCCGCAACGCTGGGCAGCGCCCTGTTCTTCGCCGCCGCCCCGGGTGTCGTGGCCGGCCTGACGCCCTTGTGGCTGACCGGCTGGCGACCGCGACACCATCTCCTGTGGCCGGTGCCGCTGGGCATCATCGGGATCGTCCTGGTCACGGCGGGCAGTCTCGTACTCGTCCACGCCTTCGTCCGGTTCGTGACCGAAGGACTCGGCACGCCCGCCCCTATCGCCCCGACCCGACATTTGGTCGTCGGCGGGCTCTATCGGCATGTACGCAACCCCATGTACCTGGCGGTCATCACCACGATCGCCGGACAGACGCTCATCCTCCAGCGCGGCATACTCCTGTGGTATCTCGCCACCGCGACCGCCGTCATGGTCGCCTTCGTGCATTTGTACGAGCAGCGCGCGCTCCGGGCCCGTTTTGGCACCCAATACGAGCAGTACGCCCAAGCCGTACCAGGCTGGCTGCCCAGGCTCCGCCCATTCCACCCGGACGATCACCCCGGCCACCCCGGTCACCCTGCCGCAGACTGAAATCACCCACGATGTGCACCTGTTCTCGGACGGGTTCGTTCGGTACGGCCGACGGCAGTCGGTCTGCCGTCGGCCGCGGGGTGAAGCATCGACCGTTTACGCCGCTCCCCTGGTCAAAGGGCCTTCCAGAAGGCGTACTTGTGCTCTTTTGCGAAATCGATTCGCTGGATGCCTCCCTTGCCGGGCGCGAGGACCTGGGTGATGTTTCCCTCCTGCCAGGTTGGCGCGCCCTTGCCGTTGGGGTCGCCTGTGCGGGCGAACCTCGTCCAGTAATCCGTCATCTGGGCGGCCAGGCGCCGCTGGGCGGGGCTCAGTTGGCCTTCGTTGAAATAGTCGGTGTCGAACTGGTATTGCAGTTCGGCGGCGTGGAAGGCGCCGGTTGGGAAGCCGGGGGTTCCCACGTCCGTGACCCACGGTGCCTTGCTGTCGGCGAATTCGTAGGCGTATGCGGGCACGCGCCTTGCGATGGATTGGCCGAGGTCCGTCACCGAGCGGGCGAACGTGGCGTCCGTGACGAGAGCGGACCATGCCTCGCTCGGCGAACCGTAGTTCCGGAGCGGATACTGGGCCAGCACCTTCGGTGCTTTCTCCGCGCCGACGTAGGCGCGTACGCGGGCGGCGTAATCCGCCTGGTCCGCCAGCGGGGGGACGCCCATTAGCTGCTGCGCGGCCTCGAACGTCCGGTATTCATCGCGCGTCATGCCGTACATGACCGGGACCTTCGCGAAATTCCCTTCGCGCAGCGCTTCCTTCGGCGAGTACGGGAGCACGCCTCCGCCGCCGTACACCGGCGCGAAGCCGTACTCCGACTCTTTCAGCAGTTTCGACGTCGGTAGCGCGCGTAGGCATGCGGCGGCCGTGGCGGGAGTGGGGCAGCCGAGTCTGGCGGCCACCGTCTGGCCCTGGCGCTCGGCCTTGCTCCGCGCACGCGGCAGCCAAGCGCCGGACGGTTCGAGCGTCCCGTCCCAGTCGGGCCAGTTCTCGACCGTGCACGGGCCGCTCTGGACGATCGCCCGCTGGAAGAGGCCCGCAGCACCCGGGGCTGTGAGCTGCGAACACGTGCTCACCCCGCCCGCCGACTCGCCGAACACAGTGACGTTGCGGGCGTCGCCTCCGAACGCCGCCGCGTTGTCGCGCACCCAACGGAGGGCGGCCTGCTGGTCCTCCAGGCCGAAGTTCCCAGAACGGTTCCTGGCCGGGCCGCCGTCCAGCGACGGGTGGTCGAGGAAGCCGAAGATCCCGAGCCTGTAGTTCACGGTCACGACGATTACGTCGCCGCGCACGGCCATTTCCTTGGGGCGGTACAGGGCGCCGGAACCATTCCGGAATCCGCTGCCGTGGATCCATACCATTACCGGCAGCCGCTTGCCGTTGGCAGCGGGTCGGCGTGGCGTGGTCACGTTCAGGTAGAGGCAGTCCTCGCTGTCGCTCGCCTTCTCGCCGAAAAACCCCTCGTTCTGGGCGCACGCGTTGCCGGGCTTCGTCGCGTCCCGCGGTGATTTCCAGGGCTTCGCCGGACGCGGCGAGCCCCACCGGACGGGCGGTGCCGCGTACGGGACGCCGAGGAATTCCCGGTGGTCCGCGCTGACGTTGCCCCGCACCGGGCCTTTGTCGGTGACCACCAGCGAACCGTCACCACCGGGCACCGGACTGGCCGCCAGCGCGATCCCGCCGAGCCCGGTCTCGCCGGGGCCTGCCACCCCGAGCCCTATCAGGGCGAGACCGCCAATAACGGCCAGCGACCTTTTCCGCGTGTGCCGCTTCCGATCTGTGTCCATGACGGCTCCCGTCTCGTTGAATCGACTGCCTCTACAGTCGCCGGGACCGGCACACGGGCACAGGAGCCTTTCCTCTAGATCTCCGGTAGACCTAGCTCTACCTTTCCTGCCCGACCTGCGGTGAAGTCGCATTGGGAAACGCAGAGTGCGGGACGGCGCACTGACGCCAATGACGGCTTCCGGCCCTCGCGGGGCGGGCGGGTAGTCGTTACCGAGGGTGGACGGCGTTGAAGAGTCTTTTGAGTTCTTCGGCGGTGACGCCCTCTCGGAGTTCGGACGGGGCGTCCACGACATGTTCCAGGTGGGCGCGGGCCGCCTCCGGGTCGCCGCGTCGTGCGGCGATCCGCGCGGCGACGCGGTGCGCGACGCGGTGTTTGGGATGCTGCTGGAGGAGGGCGTCCGCCAGAGCGGTCGCCTCGTCGTCGAGTTCCAGGTCGCAGAGAAGTTCGGCCAGGTCCGAGCGCGGGTCGAACAGCGAAGTCGCCATGAAACCGCTGTAGCCCCTCCGCACCGACGGATGCACCTCGACCGCCGTGCGCAGCCAGTCGGAGGCTTCGTCCAACCGTTCCTGGCCGCGCAGAGACAGGCCCAACCAGTACGCCGCCTCGTGTAGCGGCTCCTGCTCCTCGCGGCCGTCCCACGCGATCCGCAGCAGCGGCTCGGCTTCGGCGTACGCCCCGCGCCGGACCATGCTTCGCCCGGCGAGCCAGCCGCACCAGGCGACACCTCCCTGGGCCGCGAGCGCCCACATGCGCTCGGCCTCCTGCCGGTCGCCGTACTCGTCCGAACGCGACCCGGCCCACCAGGCGGCCTTGCCGTGACCGAGCCGGGCGGCGCGCCGCAGCCACTTCTCGGCCTTGAACTGATCCGCGGCGTCCAGGTAGAACCGTCCGACCTGTTCGATCAGGTCCACATCCGCGGGATCGGCTACCGGAGCGGCACCAGCACGTTCATGGGCAACCTCGGCGGCGGGCAGGAACCACTCGATCACTTGCTCCGCGTCGGCGCCGCAGACGTCGTACAGGAGCTCGCCCAGTTCCAGCTTCGTCTGCGGGTCGAGGTCCTCGGCCGCCACGCGGAACCATTTCACGGCCTCTGGCAGCGCCCGCTTGTGCCGGAGCAGCCGGGCCAGTTCGGCGGCCGCCGAGAGGTCGCCGGTCTCCGCGGCGGTGCGCAGGTCCGGAAGCCGCGCCTCGTCCGCCTCGTCGAGCAGGTTGTCGGGCTGGCGGCGATACTCCTCGACGCGCTCCAGCCCGGCCTCGTAGTCCTTGTCGTTCTCATCGTCCGCTCGTTCGCCGTAGGCCGTGTACCAGCGCTCTGCCTCGTCGAGTCGCCGCTGATTCAGGCAGAGGACGGCCAGGTTCCACATCGCCTCGGGCTGGCCGAGATCCACCGCGCGCCGCAGCCAGTTCTCGGCCTTGTCCAGGTCACCGTGCTCACGCTGCATGAGTCCGTGGACGTACGGCGCGAAGCCCGACTCCGGGAAACGCTCCGCCGCCTTCTCCAGAGCGCTCTGTGCATCGTTCCAACGGTCGAGCTTGACCAACAGCAGCGCCTTCCAGACCAGAGGAGCGTCGTCCTGCGCCACTTCGGCGGCCTTGTCGTACACCGACAGCGCGTCATCGAGGTACCAGGGATACCTCCTGAAGTCCTTGGCCCGGTCACGCAGATCGCGAACAGAGTCCAACGCCCAGTCCAGATCGTCCTCGTCCTGTTCGGCTTGGTCGAGGAGGTCGTCGCACTCCTGGATGTCGGCGAAGAGGCCGTGCATCTGGCTCAGCGCGTCCCCGGCGACGTGATCGCCCTTCCGCTCCGCCTCCTCCAGCCGTGCCACGGCTTCGTCCTTCCGGTGCTGACCAGCCAGCAGGACCGCGCCGTTGGTCTCGCACTCCAGGCTGCCCAGGGCGGCGCCCCGGTCGTACCACTCGGCCGCTCCGGCAAGATCTCCGGATTTTTCCAGCAAGGTCGCCAGGCCGAACGCGCAGCCGCCGTCATGGTCTGCGGCGGCGCGATACCAGCGCTCCGCCCGTTCGTACTCGCCCCTGTCGCGCATCATGATGGCGAGAGTTCGGGCGGCGAACGCGTCGCCCGCGAGTGCGGCGGGCTCCAGCCACGGCATGGCCCCGTCCACGTCCTTGGCCGGACCGGCCATCAGGAACCTGGCGTATTCCACACCGGCCTGCGGGTCTCCCGTCTCAGCGGCGGCGCGGAGCTCGGATTCGGTGGGCCCTTGCGGGGCATTCGCGGACATCCGCCCAGTCGTACCAGAGATCGTTTGGATGGGTGCGCCGCCATGCCCCGGGGGCGCGGCAGGGGTTCATCCGTCGGTGTCTGCGCCACGCAGGTTCGCCCTAACTGACTAAGTGTGGTTGACAAGTTAGGTCTCTGCTGGCATAACTCTAACCGTTGTAAGTCGTTTGATCAGTTAGAAGGATCCCTGATGAAGCGGAGACGGGCTGTCGGGGTGGCGGTCGGGGTGCAGGTGGTGTCGTTCGGGCTCAACTTCTCGGCCGGGATCTTCCTCGCTCCCGTTCCGCCTCCCTGATCGCCGCCGCGGTCATCTTCGGAACCATCGAAAGGAACACGCACGATGAACGTCCGTCACCACACCGTCCAGATCCAGGGGCTCGACGTCTTCTACCGGGAGGCGGGCGATCCGGCCAAGCCGACCCTGGTTCTGTTGCACGGCTTCCCCACCAGTTCGGCCATGTTCCGGGAGCTGCTGCGCGATCTGTCCGACGACTACCACCTCATCGCCCCTGACCACATCGGCTTCGGCCAGTCGGCGATGCCCGCCGTCGACGAGTTCGACTACAGCTTCGAGAAACTTACGGAGATCACGCTCGCCCTGCTCGACACGCTGGGGCTGGACCGGTTCGCGCTCTACATCCAGGACTACGGCGCACCGATCGGGTTGCGCATCGCCAGCCGCGCCCCCGATCGGGTCACCGCCATCATCAGCCAGAGCGGCAACGCCTACATGGAGGGCTTCACGCCCTTCTGGGACGTGCTGTTCGCCCATGCGAAGGACCGGCAGGCGAACGAGGCCGACGTCCGCAAGCTGCTGGAGCCCGAGGCCACGAAATGGCAGTACACCCACGGTGTGCCCATCGACCGCCTGGAGCTGGTGTCACCTGACACCTGGACGCTCGACCAGGCATACCTCGACCGGCCCGGCAACAAGGAGATCCAGCTTCAGTTGTTCTGGGACTACCAGTTCAACCTCGACGGCTATCCGGCCTTCCAGGAATACTTCCGCACCCACCGGCCGCCCACCCTGATCGCCTGGGGGCGCAACGACGAGATCTTCGGACCCGAGGGCGCCAAGGCGTACGCCCGTGACCTGCCCGACGCTGAGATCCACCTCCTGGACGCCGGTCACTTCGCCCTGGACACCCACGGACGCGAGATCGCCGACCTCATCCGCGATTTCCTCCCACGCGCGCTCGCCTGACGACCCGGACAACGAACCACTGACCTGATCCGAACCGACACCGCAAGGGGCCACCCCAAAGGCGGCCCCTTGCGGGTGCTCGGGGCGAGCGATCAAGGGGGTGGGAGGAGGCGGGTCAGGAATTCGGTCAGGGCGGACTCGGCGGTCTTGGTGGTGGCCGGACGGTCGGTGGAGCGGGCTACGGTCAGGGCGGTTTCGTTCAAGGCCGCCAGGAGCATGTGGGCGAACGGGTCCACCAGGTCAGCGGGCAGGGCGCCCTGGTCGGCCACCGCGCGGAGTGCCGTCTTGACCATGCCGAAGCCGTAGCGCTCCTCGATCTCGCGCCAGCGTTGCCAGCCCAGGACGGACGGGGCGTCGATCAGGACGATCCGCCGCACCACCGGGTCTCCGGCCAGCCGTACCCAGGCCAGGCAGCCGGCGTGCAGAGCGGCCCGAGGGTCGGGGGCACCAGCCGCCGCGCGGGCCAGTTTGCGGGAGATGTCGGCCTCCACCGACTCCAGGACGGCGGCGAACAGCGCGTCCTTGCCGTCGAAGTGGTGGTAGAGCGCGCCCTTGCTCATGCCGGACTCGTCCAGGACGGCCCCGATCGAGGCGCCCTCGTAGCCGCGCTCGGCGAACAGGCGGGTGGCGATCGCGATGAGCTGGTCGCGGGTCGCCCGTCCGCGCGGGGACTGGTGTCCGTCCATCGTCAGCCTCCCGGATTGCCGAACCGACCGTCGGTCGGTTAGTGTATCGAAACCGACCATCGGTCGGTTTCGCGTACGAAGGCCAGGAGGCGTCCGTGACCGAGCACCAGACCGTCACCACCCCTTCCGGGACGATCGCCTACACCGACACCGGGTCCGGGCCGGTGGCCCTGTTCGTGCATGGAGTCGGCACCAACAGCCATCTGTGGCGCAAGGTCGTTCCGCAGGTTGCTGATCTGCGGCGGTGTGTTGCGTTGGATCTCCCGTTGCATGGGGGCAGCCCAGCGCGTCCCGGGCAGGACTTCTCGCTCGGCGCGCTGGCCCAAGTTGTCGAGGACTTCTGCGAAGCGCTCGGGCTGGACGCGGTCGACCTCGTCGCCAACGACACCGGCGGCGCCGTCGCGCAGATCTTCGCGGCCCGCAACCCCGAGCAGGTCAGGACGCTGACGCTCACCAATTGCGACGTCCACGACAACGTCCCGCCCGAGGCGTTCAAGCCGACCGTGGAGCTGGCCGCGTCCGGCGCGCTGTCGCGGTCGGCGGCGGCCGTGCTCGCCGATCCCGCGCTGTTGCGCGGGGCGCTCGGCACCGGGTTCGAGCGGCCCGAGGACGTCGCCGAGGCCGATTTCCGCGCCTACCTCGAACCCGTCCTCGGCACCCCGGAGAACGCCCGCGAGTTCGAGCGGTTCCTCCTCGCCCTGACGCCGGACGACCTGCTCGCCGCCGAACCGGCACTGCGGTCCCTCCAGGCGCCCACGCTCGTCGTCTGGGGGACGGGCGACCCGTTCTTCGACGTCCGCTGGGCCCACTGGCTCAAGGACGCGATCCCCGGCGCGACCGGCGTCGTCGAGGTTCCGGGCGCGCAGCTGTTCTTCCCGGACGAGCGTCCGGACGACCTCGTCCCCCACCTCCGCCGCCACTGGCTCGCCCACGCACCCGGCTGGCGCACGCACGCCGAGGGGCCGGACGACGTCGCCGCGATCCGGGACATCAACCTCGCCGCGTTCCCCACCGCCGAGGAGGCCGACCTGGTCGAGGCGCTGCGCGCCGACCCGGACGCCTGGATCGACGGCCTCTCGCTGATCACCGAGAAGGCCGACGACGGCACGCCCGCGGGCTACGCCCTGCTGACCCGCTGCCGGGTCGGGGACGCCCCGGCGCTCGCCCTCGGGCCCTGCGCGGTCACCCCGTCCCACCAGCGGACGGGCGCCGGGTCGGCGGCGATCCGCGCCGCGCTGGAGGCCGCCCGCCGGATGGGCGAGAACCTGGTAGTCGTGCTCGGCCACGCCGAGTACTACCCGAGGTTCGGCTTCCGCCGCGCCTCGGAGTTCGGCATCCGCACGTCCTTCGAGGTGCCGGACGAGAACCTGATGGCCCTCGTCCTGGACGCCTCCGAGCCCGTCCCGTCCGGCACCATCCGCTACCCGGCCGCCTTCGGCGTCTGACCCGTCCGCCCCAGCTAACCCGTCCGACCCGTCCCCCGATCAGAGCTGGCGGAGAGCGCCTCCGTCGATCGCCCACTCGGCGCCCGTCACCTGGACGGCCAGCGGCGACAGCAGGTAGGCGATGACCCGGGCGACGTCGTCGGCCGTGCCGAGGCGGCCGGTCGGCAGGTCTCGCACGGTGCCGATGAAATGCTCGATGGCCTGCTCCACCGGTTTGCCGTACCGCTCGGCCAACTGGTCGGCGAACCCGCCCGGCTCGTCCCAGAGCCGCGTGCGGGTCGGGCCGGGCGTGACGATCATGGAGCGAATGCCGCGCCCGCCGTACTCCCCCGCGAGGGACTTGGAGATCGAGAGCAACGCCGTCTTGGCCGCCGCGTAGTCGACGAGCGAGGCGTCCGGGAAGCGGGCCGCCTCGCTGGCGACGTGCACCAACGCGCCGCCGTGCGCGAGCAGCTCGGGGATCGCGGCGCGGCTCAACCGGACGGCGGAGAACAGGTTGAGGTCGAACGTGTCGCGCCAGTCATCGTCGGAGACGTCCAGGAAACTCGACCGCGTCGTCACGCCTCCGGCGTTGTTGACCAGCCCGTCGAGCCGTCCGTAGCGCTCGACCGCGGTACGGACGATCGTCCGCGCGGCCTCCGGGTCGGTGACGTCGGCGGCGAGGCCGGAGACGCGGTCGCCCCACTCCTCCGGCGGTTTGCGCGCGACGCCGAGCACGCTCGCGCCCTCCTCGGCCAGCACGCGCACGGTGGCCTCGCCGATCCCCGCCGAGGCGCCGGTGACGATGAAGACCTTTCCCGACAGCAGCAGATCCATCTCGTCTCACCTGGTCCGGACGGGCACGGAGGTCTCGGTGACCTTCGCGCGGAGGAGGTGGAGGGCGGCCTCGGACGGTGAGCCGGGCGCGGCACTGTACATGAGGATCCGGTGGCCCGAGTCGTCCGGCAGGTGCAGCGCCTCGAACTGGAGCGCCAGCTCGCCGACCTCGGGATGGCGGAAGTACTTGGTGCCCGACGCGCAGGTCGCGACCGGGTGCTTCGACCACAGCGACGCGAACTCCGGGCTGCGCATCGACAGCTCCCCGATCAGCTCGGCGAGGTCGCGGTCGTCCTGGAAGCGTCCGGCCACCACCCGCAGGGACGCGACCGCGCGCGTGGCCTCCTCCTGCCAGCGGGTGTAGAGGTCGCGGTGGTGGGCGTCCAGGAACAGCATCCGGGTGAGGTTCGGACGGTCGGCCGGACGGTCCGGCGCGTCGGCGGCGCAGTGCCCGGCCAGGAGCAGGTGCCCGAGATCGTTCCAGGCGAGCACCTCGGTGCGGCGGCCGAGGACGACCGCCGGGACGTCGCCGCCCATGGCGTCGATGAGCTGCCGCGCCCCCGGCCGGGCCGTCGCGGGACGGGACGGCCGCCGCCGCTTCCCCGGCGTGGGCCTGGCCAGCTCGTGCAGGTGCGCCCGCTCGTCGGCGTCCAGGTTCAGCGCCCGGGCGAGGGCGTCGATCACCGCCGGCGAGGCGTTGACGCTGTGCCCCTGCTCCAGCCGCGTGTAGTAGGTGGCGCTGACGCCCGCGAGCTGGGCGAGCTCCTCCCGGCGCAGGCCCGGGACCCGGCGGGCCCCGTACGAGACGACGCCCGCGTCGTCCGGTTTCAGGGCTGCCCTGCGGCTGCGCAGGAACTCGCCCAGCGGGGTCTGCTTTTCACTCTCGGCCATGCGCCCAGCCTATGCACGGGCGCGGCGGCCCTACCTATCCCTGTCAGTGCCAGGAAGTCCAGTTTCTGGTTGGCGCCCGCGATCATGCCTAGCGTGCTCCGGGAAACGCTCCTGGACTGAAGGAAAGGGCGCATGACCAGCATCGATCAACGGACGGGCACCGAGCGGGAGGCCGCCGGGATGAGCCGCGCGCAGCGGATCGTCCTGCTCGTCCTACTCAGCGCGAGCTTCACGCTCGCCGTGGACTTCTCCATCCTCAACGTCGCCCTTCCCGACATCGGCGCGGGCGTCGGTCTCGGCCTCGCGAACCTGCAATGGGTCGCGACCGTGTTCGC
Source organism: Actinomadura syzygii (assembly GCF_008085905.1). Taxonomy (GTDB): domain Bacteria; phylum Actinomycetota; class Actinomycetes; order Streptosporangiales; family Streptosporangiaceae; genus Spirillospora; species Spirillospora syzygii. The sequence continues at coordinate 402,079 of NZ_VSFF01000001.1, forward strand.
CCTGTGCGCCGCCGGATTCACCCTCCTCTTCGGCCGGATCGGCGACCTGTTCGGCCGCCGCCGCGTCTTCATGGCGGGGATGGCGCTCCTCGGCGTCGCCTCGCTGGTGGGCGGGCTCGCCGAATCCCCGGAATGGCTGCTGCCCGCGCGGGCGGCGCAGGGCCTCGCCACCGCCGCCGTGACGCCGACCGCCATCTCGCTGCTGACGACGTCGTTCCCGTCCGGTCCGCTGCGGGACCGCGCGCTCGGGCTGAACGGCGCGCTGATGGCGGCCGGGTTCACGACGGGCGCGATCCTCGGCGGCGTGCTGACCGACCAGCTGAGCTGGCGCTGGGCGTTCTTCATCAACGTGCCGGTCGCCGTCGCGGTGCTCGTCGTGACGCCGCTGGTGCTGGCGGAGAGCAGGCCGTCCCGGCGGCCGCGGCTGGACGTCCTCGGCGCGCTCACCGTCACGCTCGCGCTGCTCGCCATCGTGTACGGGCTGACCAGGGCGAGCGAGGAGTCGTGGGGCGACTCGCTGGTGCTCGCCGCGCTGCTTGGCGGGGTCGTGCTGCTGGCGGCGTTCTGGCTGGTCGAGACCCGCGTCGCCGCCCCGCTCGTGCCGATGCCGCTGCTGCGGCGGCGCGGCATCGCCTGGGGCAACGTCGCCGGACTGCTCGCCTTCGCGACCGAGACCTCGCTCGTCTTCCTGCTGACCCTCTACACGCAGAAGGTGCTCGGGTTCTCGCCGCTGTCGGCCGGGCTGTCGTTCGCGCTCCTCGGCCTCGGGACGGTCCTCGGCGGCATGCTCGCGCCGAAGGTCATCGGACGGGTCGGCACGAAGCGGACCCTCATGCTCGGCTTCGCTGTGCAGACGGCCGCGACCCTGCCGCTGGCGCTGCTCGGCCCCGACACCAAGTGGATGGCGCTGCTGCTGGTCGCGACGTTCGCGGGCGGCGTCGCGAACCTGGTGGCGATCGTCGGCTTCATGGTCACCGCGACGTCCGGCCTGCCGGACGAGGAGCAGGGCCTCGCGGGCGGCCTCGCGACGATGAGCCAGCAGATCGGCATCACGATGGGCATCCCCGTCATGAGCACGATCGTCGCGGCCCGCGTCCACGCCCTCGGCGGCGTCGAGACGGCGGACACCGTCCTGAGCGGCGTCCGCCTGGCGATCCTCGTCAACGCCCTGGCCTGCCTCGCCGCCGCCGCCCTCGTCGCCGCCTTCCTGCGGCGGACGAACGCGGAACCGGCAGCCGAGCCCGCGACCGACCCCGCCTCGGCATGAGCACGCGGTCCCCGTCCGGGTCTACCGGCCGGGGACCGACGGCGCGGGTCCCGCCGGTCACCCGGCGCAGCAGGGCGAGGGGATCGGACGCGCGGAGGCTTCGCGGCGGTGTCCGCGCAAAGGTTTCGGCGCGGGTGGGCAAGCGTTCGGTGACCACCGGTCCGGGGGACGCCGCGCGGGCACCGTTCGGTGATGAGCGAGCGGCGTCCGGACGGCGGGATCGTGATCCGCGACGTGCGGATCTTCGACGGCGTGCGCGACCGCGTCGGCCCCGGGCACGTGGTCGTCGAGGGCGCCAAGATCAAGCACGTGGGCGACCGGCCGCCGACGGAGGTCCCGGCCGGGGCGACGGTCATCGAGGGAGGCGGGCGGACGCTCGTCCCCGGGCTCAGCGACGCGCACGCGCACGTCCTGCTGGCCGGTGCGACGCGGAGCGAGCTGATGCTCGGCGGCGCGGGCGTCGGGTACCTGAAGGGCGCCGCCGAGGCCGAGGCGATGCTGATGCGCGGGTTCACCACCGTCCGGGACATGGCGGGCGACACCGGGGACCTCAAGCGGATGATCGACGCGGGCCTCCTGCCGGGGCCGCGGATCTATTCCAGCCAGGCGGGGCTGTCGCAGACCGGCGGGCACGGCGACTTCGGCATGGTCTACGACGTCCCGACCGTCCTCGGCGGGACTCCGGCGCGGGCGGAGCAGCTCGGGCTGATGCGGATCGCGGACGGGACGGCGCAGGTGCTGGCGGGCGTGCGCGAGCAGCTCAGGAAGGGCGCCTCGCAGGTCAAGATGATGGCGGGCGGCGGGGTCGCGTCCGCCTACGACCACCTGGACGTCCTCCAGTACACCCCGGACGAGTTGCGCGCCGGGGTGCGGGCCGCGTCCGACTGGGGCACCTACGTCGCGGTCCACGTCTACACCGGCGCCGGGATCCGGCGGGCGGTCGACGCGGGCGTCCGGGTGATCGAGCACGGCCATCTCGCCGAGGAGGACGACCTCAGGTTCATGGCCGACCACGGCGTCTGGCTGTGCACCCAGCCGTTCGCCGAGAGCGACCACCACTACGCCGACCCGGCCTCGGCGGCGAAGAACCGGCGGGTGTGCCAGGGCGTGGAGCGCGTCTTCGGATGGGCGCTGCGGCACGGCGTGCGGCTCGCCTTCGGCACCGACCTGATGCTGGACCCGGCCAAGAGCACCGCGCAGAGCGAGATGGTCGCGCGGCTGGCCGGGCTTGCGGGCGGTCCGGTGGCGGGGCTGAGGATGGCGACGTCCGGGAACGCCGAGCTGTTCCGCGAGTCCGGCGCCCGGGACCCGTATCAGGTCCCGACCGCCGCCGACGTCGCCGCGTACGGGGACACGCCGCACCTGGCCCGGCTGGGCGTCGTCGCGGAGGGCGCCTGGGCCGACCTCCTCCTGGTCGACGGCGATCCCACCAAGGACTTGAACGTCCTGGCCGATCCCGCCGCCAACCTGAAGGTCATCGTCAAGGACGGCCGGATCTACAAGAACACCCTGCCATGACGCGGTTCCGGGGTCGGTCAGGTGTTGTAGGAGGACGGGCGGCGGGCGCGGCGAGGGTTGCGCTTGGGCGCGTCGTGCGCGTTCTGCGGACGACCGCCCTGCACGGCGGCCGAACGCCGCTTCCGCGGACGTCCGCTGTCGCGCCCGGTGCCGCCCTGCCCGGCGTCGCGCCCGGCATCCGGAGCGGCCTTGCGACCGGCGTTCGGAGCAGTTTTACGCCCAGCGTCCGAAGCGGCGTTCCGCCTGGCGTCCGAGGCGGGCTTGCGTCCGGCGTCCGAAGCGGCCTTGCGCCCAGTGCCCGGAGCGGCCCTACGCCCGGCGTCCGAAGCGGCGTTGCGCTTGGTGCCCGGAGCGGCCTTGCGACCGGCGTCCGAGGCGGGCTTGCGGGTGGTCTCCCGGGCGGCGGGGGCGGGGCGGGACGGCTCGCGGGCGCCGGTGATGCGGGACAGCTCCGGGGCGCCCGGGTGGACGTCCGTCGAGCTCGGCCGGATCCCGGCCTGCGCCATCAGGTCGTTCACGTCGCGCCGCTGGTCGGGGAGGACGAGCGTGACCACGGTTCCCGTCCGGCCCGCGCGGGCGGTGCGGCCGCCGCGGTGGAGGTAGTCCTTGTGGTCGTCCGGCGGGTCGATGTTGACGACGAGGTCGAGGTCGTCGATGTGGATGCCGCGGGCGGCGACGTTGGTGGCGACCAGCACGGTGACGTCCCCGGCGTGGAAGCCGTCCAGCGCGCGGTTGCGCTGCGACTGGGTCTTGCCGCCGTGCAGCGCCGCGGCGCGGACGCCGCGGGTCGTGAGCTTGCGGACGAGCCGGTCCGCCGCGTACTTCTTGCCGACGAACATGATCACGCGCTCGTCGCGGGCGGCGATGTGCACGGTGGTCTCGTGCTTGTCGGCGTCCGTGACGTGCAGCAGGTGGTGCTCCATCGTGCCGACGGCCCCGGCGGGCGGGTCGACCGAGTGGGTGACCGGGTCGCTGAGGAACCGGCGGACGAGCTGGTCGACGTTCTTGTCCAGCGTCGCGGAGAACAGCATCCGCTGCCCGCCGCCGGGCGTCTGCTCGAGAAGCCGGGTGACCTGCGGCAGGAAGCCCATGTCGGTCATCTGGTCGGCCTCGTCCAGGACGGTCGTCCGGACCCGGTCGAGGCGGCAGTCGCCGCGCTCGATGAGGTCGGCGAGGCGTCCGGGAGTGGCGATCAGGACGTCCGCGCCGCGCGCGAGGGCGTTCGCCTGCCGGACGAGCGACATGCCGCCGACGACCGTCGCGACCCGCAGGCCGACGGCGTCGGCGTACGGCTCCAGCGCGCCCGCGACCTGCTGCGCGAGTTCACGGGTGGGGACGAGGACGAGCGCGAGCGGCGCGCGGGACTCGGCGCGGTGCCCGGCGGTGCGGGCGAGCAGGGCGAGGCCGAAGGCGAGGGTCTTGCCGGAGCCGGTGCGGCCGCGGCCGAGGACGTCCCGTCCGGCGAGCGCGTTCGGCAGCGCCGCCGCCTGGATCGGGAACGGGGACGTCACGCCCTGCCTGGCCAGCTCGGTGTGGAGCGGCGCGGGCATCCGCAGGTCGGCGAACGACTCGACGGGCGGCAGCGAGGCGACGGACGGGGCGGGACGGGCCGCCTCGGCACGTGGGCGGGCGGCGGCGTCGGCGCGGGGACGCGCCGCGCGGCGGCGTCCGGGACGCTGGCGCGGCGCGGACGAACGTTTTCGCGGAGTCTGCCGGGAGTCGTCAGGCATGGTGGTCGAGCCTTCCTCGAAGCGGCGCGTGTCGAGGAAGTGCTCCGCTGCGCCACACGGGGCGCGGAGGGTTCTCAAGAACGAACCGGATGCCGGCCGGGCGGAATGCGAGCCGCGGGCCGTGCGGCGAATCTGGACGGACGGCACGCGCGGCGGACGGCCCCGAGGAGCCGGCCGCCGCGCGGCCTACACGATCAAGACGGGACGATGTTCTCCGCCTGCGGGCCCTTCTGGCCCTGGGTGATGTCGAACGTCACCTTCTGGCCCTCCTGCAGCTCGCGGAAGCCCTGCGTCGCGATGTTCGAGTAGTGAGCGAAGACGTCGGCGCCGCCGCCGTCCTGCTCGATGAAGCCGAAGCCCTTTTCGGAATTGAACCACTTGACCGTACCGGTGGCCATGTCGTCTCCTTCTGGTCGGTCTCGCCCGCACACCGTGCGCGGGCGAAAACGCCGCGATGGCCCATCCGGAAGATCCAGAACAACAAAAAATGCGCCTGAGGTCAGATCCGACAGGCGCATGAACATGTCTATGGGAACCGCAACTCCCGCACGGTACCACAGGCAGGGGGATCTGGACGGCGGCCGGGTCGCGACGCGGGATCGATTCGGCGTCAACTGCCGGGGTGACCCTACGCGGCTCCCGTCCACAGCGCATACTGCGGTTATGAACTCCTCCCGTCCCACCCGGCGGCGGCACCTGCCGACCAGCCCTTTCCCGCCTCCGTCAGCCGCTCCGCCGGTCCAGCAGTTCGAGCCGAGCGACCAGGTCACCCACGACAAGTACGGCCTCGGACGCGTCGTCGAGGTCGAGGCCGGCGGCGCCGTCGTCGTCGATTTCGGCTCCAGCAAGGTCCGGATTCCGGCCCCGTACGCGAAGCTCTTCAAGCTCTGAGTCGATGCCCGGCACGCGCGGAACGTCCGGGAAACTCCGGGACCGGCGTCCGTCCCGGAGAAATGGCCTGATGTTTCCCAACCGGCCGGGCACTGTTCACCGACCGAGGGTCTCGTAACCGCCGGTTCACCGGCGGCCGACTCGACGGCCGTCACTTCAACGGCCGACAGCTCCTGGAATGTCGTTCCGCAGCCGTGACATCACCCGCCGTGATCCCCGCCCGGCGGCGTCACGTTCGCGTGGACGGTGGCGGGCGGCGGGACGATCCCCGTCTGCGCGGGCTCGTCCGGCCGAGCGGCCGCCCGCCTGTCCTCCGCGAGCTGGACGAGACGGGCCGCGGTGTCGGCGAACAGCAGCAGATGGCGCGCGGCGGCCGGGCTGAACGGCCCCGCGCCGGGCCGGCCGAGGACGGCGAGCACCCCGCGCGTCGCCTCCCCGGTGTCCAGCGGCAGGATCAGGATCGGTCCAGGCGGGAGCTCGGTGAGCGTCTGGTCGGCGGCGATCCGCGCGGACAGCGCCCGGCGGGAGCTGAACGCCCGGCCGAGCATCGACCGGCCGCGCCGCACCGTCAGCCCGCGGAGCCGGCCCGCGCCCTCGCCGACCGCGACGGCGATCCGCAGGGTGTTGGCGTCCTCGGCGGGCAGCGCGACGAACGCCAGCGGGACGTCGGCCATGGCGCGGGCGCGCTCGGCCACGAGGGTCAGCAGGCCGGTCAGCGAGGTCCCGTCCAGGACGGCCCTCATCAGGTCGAACGACGCGGCGAGCCGCCGCCCGTCGGCGGCGCTCCCGGTCGTGTTCGGCGGACCCCACAGGGTCACCGCAAGATCGTCGCCGGTCATGTCGTCATCCCGCATTCCCCCTCGTGACCTCAGCACCCGGGACGGGACGGCGTGACGGCGACGGGGCGCCGGACCCGACCGGCCCGAGGAGGACCGAGCGTCGAGAAACCAGGGGACGCGTGCTTGGCCGCCCGCATCGAGAAACCCTCGTCGGCCCCGAGTGTACGCCCGGAACCCCCGGGGGGAGGGTCGCGCCGCGTCCGGTGACGTACACTCGCGATGCCGAGGCCGTTCCCCGCGCGGGCCGCTCTGCCGGCCGTCCCCGGCGACATCGGAACCGGTCCGCGACGACCGGGAACGGGCCTCGCATGCCCCGGCGCGCAGTGGGAACCAACGCGGCAGCAACGGCAGAACCGCGCCTGGTCCCGTGAGATCGGCAGTGTGGCCCTTCCCCGGTCCAGGACTGTTTCTTGATCGGAGAGCCCAGTGAGCGCGTCCGCACAGCTTGCCGCCGAAGACGACCCGGGGCCGGTGCTGCGCATCGGCCGATGGCAGTTGCCGGCCGGGCGGGACGCGACCGCGCAGGCCCGCCGGACGGTCCACGGCGCCCTGCGCAGGTGGGGCCTCGGACCGGCGGCGGGCGACCTCACCGACCACATGACGGCGGTCGTCCAGGAGTTCCTGGCCCGCACCGCCACCCGCGCCCGCGAGCCGATCCACCTGAGACTGGAGCTGCGGGCGTCGGCGCGGCTGCTGCTCGGTGAGATCTACAACGCGTTCCCCACCCCGCTGGAGTCGGCGCACCGCGCGCTGGACCGGGGGCCGGGCCGCGGCATCGTCGCCCTCACCTACGGCCGGCGTCCCGCCCGCGACGGCCGCTGGTACATCCACTCCTTCACCTGGTGGCAACCGGAGGCGGCCCCCGCCGACCAGTAGCCGCCGCCCCGCCCCTGACCTGGAGTGTCCCGGGTGAAACGGCGGGAATGGGCCTGGTGTCCGCTCCAGAGGGGGTGAGGATGACCGGGCAGGTGGACGATCGGTCGGGCACGGCGCCGGATTCGCCGTCGGGCACGGCGTCGGGCATGTCCCACGACCGTCTCGTGGAGGCGATGAACTCCGGCGTCCTCGCGACGGACGAGGCGGGCCGCGTCACGGCGTGGAACCCGCGGGCGCAGCAGCTCCTCGGCTACCCGCGCGAGGAGGTGCTCGGCCAGGGCATGCACCGGTTCCTCCACCGCGACGCCGAGGGGCGCGTCCCGCCGGAGCGGCAGTGCCGCCTGCTGCGGGTGCTCGACACGGGCGTCCCCGACCACGGGGACGGCCAGCGGTTCGCCCACCGGGACGGGCGCCTGATCACGTGCTCCTGGTCGTCCGCGCCGATCTACGGCTCCCCCGCGGAGGACGGCGGGACGGTCGCCGGGCTGGTGATCGTCTTCCAGGACGCCGCCGAGCGCGACGCCGTGGAGCGGGAGCGGCGCGACCGGCTCGTCCGGGAGCGGCGGGCGAACGCGCGGCTGCGGCTCGTCGCGGAGATCACGACGGTGCTGTCGTCCACGCTGAACGAGGAGGAGCTGCTGCGCAGGCTCGTCCGGCTGGTGGTGCCCGCGCTCGGCGACTGGGCGGAGGTCGACCTCCTCGTCCCGGACGGCCGGGTCGAGCGGGTCGCCGCGACGCACCGCGAGCTGTCCGCCGCCGACATCGCCGCGCTGGAGGGGCCGCTGCCGCCGCTGCCCCGGGCGCCGCGCGGGCCGCTCGCGCAGGTCCTGCGGGGCGGGACGGCGGTGGTGGTCGGCGGCGGCGCCGACGTGCGCTCCGACGAGCCCCTCGGCGCCGCGCAGTACGAGCTGTTCCAGGTCATGGACGCGCAGAGCGCGATCATCGCTCCGCTCGCCGCGCGCGGGGAGACCTACGGCGCGCTGACGCTCGGCTACTCCCGTCCCGGCCAGGGGTACGGGCCGGACGACAGGCTCGTCGTGGAGGACGTCGCGCGCCGCACCGGGCTCGTCCTCGCGAACGCCCGGCTGTACGCGGAGCAGCGCAACACGTCCGAGGCGATGCAGCGCAACCTGCTCGCGCCCCTGACGCAGCCGGGCGACCTGCGGCTTGAGGCCCGGTACGTGCCCGCGACGCAGGTGAGCTGGGTGGGCGGCGACTGGTACGACGCCTTCGCCCTCCCGGACGGCGCCACCGGTCTCGTCATCGGCGACATCGTCGGCCACGACCTCCCCGCGGCGGCCCACATGGCCCAGGTCCGCAACATGCTGCGGGCGCTCGCCTGGGACATGGCCCAGCCGCCGAGCGCCGTCCTCGCCCGGCTGGACGGCGTGATGGCCGCCGTCAGCGACGCCGACCTCGCCACCGCCGTGTTCGGCCGGGTCGAGCGGCGTCCCGGCGGGCCGTGGCGGCTGCGCTGGTGCAACGCCGGGCACCCGCCGCCGCTGCTGATCACGAGTGACGGCGGCACCCATTTCCTGGACGAGCACGGCCTGCTCCTCGGCGAGCCCGACCTCAGCGGGCCCCGGCCGGACGGCGAGCGGGACCTCCCGCCGCTGTCCACGCTGCTGCTCTACACCGACGGCCTGATCGAGCGGCGCGGCACCGACCTCACCGACCGGCTCACCAGCCTGCGCAGGCACGCCTCGCACCTGGCGCAGCTCCCGCTGCCCGACCTGTGCGACAAGCTCCTGGAGCGCGTCGAGCCGAGCGGCGAGGACGACGTCGCCGTCCTCGCCCTCCGCCTCCCCGCCTGACCCGCGCGTCAGGCGGGGCCTCCGGCGGGAGCCGGGACGGGCTCGGCGGGCGCGGGCGCGTCGGCGGGGACGCGCCCGGCGAGGACCTCGCGGGCGCGGTCACGGTCGAAGACGCCCTCCCAGGTGCTGACGACGATGCTGGCGAGCATCTGCCCGCACAGGCTCACGATTCCGCGCATCATGGACAGGAACCGGTCGACGCCGAAGATCAGCATGATTCCGGCGACCGGGACGACGCCCGTCGTGGACAGGCTCGCGGCCAGCAGGACGAACCCCGCCCCCGCGATCCCCGCGCCGCCCTTGGACGTGATGAGGAAGACGGCGAGCAACCCGAGCTGCTGCCACAGCGACATCTGGATGTCGAACGCCTGCGCGATGTAGAGGCCCGCGAACCCCATGTAGAGGCAGACGCCGTCGGAGTTGAACGCGTACCCGGACGGGACGACGAGCCCCACGATCGGACGCGGGCAGCCGAGCCGCTCCAGCTTCTCGATGAGCTGCGGCATGACGGCCTCGTAGTTGGCGGTGCCGAGGGTGATGAGCAGTTCGTCCTTGAAGTAGCGGTACAGCGGGACGACGCGGATCCCGCACAGCCGCGCGACCACGCCGAGCACGACCAGGCAGAAGACGATGCCGGTGGCCCAGAACAGGCCGACGAACGCGCCGAGGCTGGTCAGCGTCTTGGGCCCGAACTTGCCGGTGGTGTAGGCCATCGCGCCGAACGCGCCGACCGGCGCCAGGTACATGACCAGCCGGACGATCCCGAAGACCGCCTCGCCCACCCGCTCGATGCCGCGCGCGATGGGGGCGGCCCGCTCGCCCATCATCTTCAGCGCGATGGCGAACAGCACCGACACGAGCAGGATCTGCAGGACGTTCCCGTCCACGAAGGCGCTGACCACGCTCTCCGGGATGATGTTGACGAGGAAGTCGTACCAGTGCTGGTGCTCTCCCGCGGCGGCGTACTCGGACGCCTTGCCGGTGAGCTTGATCGCGGCCGGGTCGGCGTGGACGCCGTCGCCGGGGCGCAGGACGTCCATCACCACCAGGCCCATGATCAGCGCGATCGTGGTGATGGCCTCGAAGTAGACGAGGGCCTTGACGCCGACGCGGCCCATGCCCGCGAGCGCCCCGGCGGAGACGATCCCGGTCACGATCGTGCAGAAGATCACCGGGCCGACGAGCATCCGGATGAGGGAAATGAAGCCGTCCCCGAGGGGCTGCATGGCGGCGCCCGCGTCCGGCGCGAGGAGGCCGAGCAGGGCGCCGAGCGCCAGGGCGACGAGGACCGTCAGCCAGAGCTTCGTGGTGAAGGCGGTCCGCAGGACGGACGTGGCACCGGACATCGCTCACCTCTGTTCGTCGGACGCACAGTTGTACGCCGGTTAGAGAGCGAGTGTGACCGACGTACCGACGCGGGTCAAGAGTCCGGCACGCCACGCTTGCGGCCCTCGGGGCCGGAACGGGACCTGGGCGGAGGGGCCTAGACGGAGCGGCCTAGGCGGAAGGGACGAAGTCGATGTCGCGGGAGATGGCGTCGGCCGCCTGCACGACCAGCGGGACGAACCGCTCGTGCAGTTCGGCGACCGAGACGCGTCCCGCGTTGGCCGACACGTTGATGGCCGCGATCACGGCCCCCGACCGGTCGCGCACCGGCGCGGCCGCCGACCGGACGCCCTCCTCGCGCTCGCCGTCCACGACCGCGTAGCCCTGGTCGCGGACACGTCCGAGCTCGGCCGCCAGCGCGTCCGGGTCGGTGATGGTGTTCGGGGTGAGCCGGTCGAGCCGCATCGCGCCGAGCCTCTCGCGGAGGCCGTCCGGCGGCAGGGCGGCCAGCAGGACCCGTCCCATGGACGTCGGGTGGGCGGGCAGCCGCGAGCCCACGTTCAGCACGATCGACATGCTGCGCTTGGCGGGGACGCGGGCGACGTAGACGATCTCCTCGCCGTCCAGCGTGGCCGCCGAGCACGACTCGCGCACCTCCTCGGCCAGCCGCCGCATGTGCGGCTGGGCGCGCTCCCAGATCGGCAGCGAGGCGAGGTATCCGTAGCCGAGCCGCAGGACGCGCGGCAGGAGCCGGAACCGGCGGTCGTCGACCTCCGCGAACCCGAGCCGGACGCAGGTCAGCAGGATGCGCCGGGCGGTCGCCCGGGACAGGCCGGTGAGCTCGGCGGCCTCGCTCACGGTCAGCGTCGGGTGGTCCGCCGAGAACGCCTCCAGCACGCGGAACGCCTTCTCGACGGAGTCGATCACATCCGGGTCCTGCCTTGACATTCCTTGACTCCCGACTCCAAAGTAAACTACCGACGCACGGACGTTCGTCAGTAGAACGAACTCCGCGGACAGCTCCCAGTCTGCGGCATGACGGAAGGGCCATCGTGACGGAAGGTCTGCTCTACGTCCTGTCGCAACCGCGCGACGGCGACGAGGACGGGTTCCACGACTGGTACGACACCGAGCACGGCCCCGCGCGGCTCGCGCTGCCGGGCGTCCGCCAGGGCCACCGGTACCGGGCCGCCGACGGCGCGGCGCCGTCCTGGCTCGCATGGTACGACCTTGACCTGCGCGTCCTCCAGACTTCGGAGTACCGCGCGCTGCGCGACCGGCGCAGCGCGCGGGAGAGCGCCGTCATGTCGGCCCTGGCGTCCCTCGACCGCCGCGTCTACGAGCTGCTGGAGGACCACCTGCCGGACGACCACCTGCCGGACGACCACCTGCCGGACGACCACCTGCCGGACGACCACGGCGCGCCCGCCGCCGCGGCCCCGCCGATCCTCCTCGCCCGCGCGATCACCGTCCCGCCTCGCCACGAGCCCGCGTTCCACTCCTGGTACGCCGAGGAGCACGTCCCCGCCCTGCACGCGCTGCCCGGCTGGCGCCGGACCCGCCGCTACGTCCTCCGGGACGGCGACGCGCCCCGCTTCCTCGCCCTCCACGAGATCGACGATCCCGCCGTCTTCGCCACCGACGCCTACCGCGCCGCGACGGACACGCCGTGGCGCGCCGAGGTCATGCGCACCGTCACCGCCGAAGAGCGCCGCATCTTCGCCTACCACAACAGCTTCCAGACCAGCGGCGCGCCCGCACGCTGACCCAACGCATCTCTCCGGGGGATTCCATGCCTGCTCGCGTCGACGCGTTCCGGCCCGCCGACCTGACCGCCGAGCAGCGGGAGCTCTACGACCGCCTGCTCGCCAGCGCCCGCGCCACCGGCAGCCGCCCGTTCCCGCTCGCCGACGAGGAGGGACGCCTGCGCGGCCCGTTCAACGGCATGCTGCTCAGCCCGGGACTCGGCGACGCGCTGCAGGAGCTCGGCACCGCCGTCCGCTACGGGACGGGGTTCACCGCGCGCCAGAAGGAGCTGGCGATCCTGGCGGTCGCGGCGCACGAGCGGTCGGAGTACGAGTGGGCCGTCCACGGCCACGCCGCGCTCCAGGCCGGTTTCACCGAGGACGAGCTGGCCGCCGTCCACGCCGGCGCGGCCTGCCCCCTCGACGACCCGGCGGAGGCGGCCGTCCTCGCCGCCGCCCGCGAACTGGCCGCCACCGGCGACCTCACCGACGACGCCTTCACCTCGGCGACCGACGCCCTCGGCCTGACCTGCCTGTACGAACTCGTCACACTCGTCGGCTATTACCGCCTGGTCGCCACCCAGCTCCGCGTCCTCCGGGTGACCGACTGAAAATGGCGGCCGGGCTTTCGCCCGACCGCCATTCCCCTACCGCGTATTACTGCACCTGCAAGTCAATGCAGGCGTAGAAGGCGTTCGCGGTGTCGGCGATGTTCCAGACCGCCAGGACCTTCTGCCGTCCGGTCACTCCGCCGAGGTTGACGGTGTGGGACGAGCTTTGCCCGTTGAACGACGCGAGGCGCCGTCCGTTGAGGAAGTACTCGTAGCTCTTTGTGCTGTGCTTGGCGGTGAACGTCCAGCTGAACGTCACGGAATTGCCGACCGTGGTGGGCTTCCATGCCTTGCTGTCATCGTCGAGATCGGCGAACCGCGAGTTTCCGCCGCTGCAGCTCTGCAGGCCCTTCGGCCCTTCGACGCTCTGCGGCTCCCACTGGATCTCTCCGCACTGGACGACGTGCTGCGCGCACTGGGCCTGCCGGCTCGACGGCGCGGACACGTACCCGTGCGCGAGGGCCGCCGTGGCGGGCAGGACGACGGTGACCAGCGGTGCGATCCCCACACCCGCCGCGACTGCGGCGAGCTTACGCCTGGATGACTTCATGCGGGACTTCCCTGTTTTCGGGGGTGGGCAGGGGGCTTTCGTCGGGCTTTCGTCATGGCCACCGCCGCCGCGCATGGACGGACGCCATTCGCGGCATGGGAGCCGGGCGCTCGAAAGGGGCCCGTGCGGCTTGATCGGCGCGTCCTTGCGCTGGGACGGTGGCGGGGTGGCGGGACATGAGCGCTCAAGCGATAGGAATTCTCCTATCAGGTAGTTGAACGTTAACCCTGTGTCCCCTCCCCGGCAAGACCGCTCCACGCCGTCCGCTCAACCCCCAATATGTCCCCCCAGGTAAAAGACCGGACCGCCGCCCGGAACCCGAATATTCGTCACAACTTCCAGCCAAAGCACCGCCCACTCGGCGAACTTTGTCAAACACGCCCGCCCAGGATTTGCAGCATTTGGGCGGTGGGGGTGGTCCAGGGGTAGTGCTCGGCGTGGGTTCGGGCGGTGGTGCGGCGGGTTTCCCGTGGGAGGGACAAGAGGTGTTCGGCGGCGGTCGCGAAGTGGGCCGGGGTCGGCGGGGCGGCGATTCCGGCGTGGGGAGTCAGGAGTTCCTGGGCTGCGCCCCGGTCGGCCGTGACCACCGGCACGCCGCATGCCAGGGCCTCCAGGACCGCCAGGCCGAACGATTCGACGGGGCAGGTCGAGAGGGCGACGTCGGCGGCCGCCAGAAGGCGGACCACGTCGGCGCGGCGGTGGACGTGGCCGTGGAAGCGAACCGGGAGCGACTCGCGGGCGGCGTAGGAGCGGAGCGGGGCTTGGAGCGGGCCGCTGCCGATGACGTCCAGGTGGGCGGGGACGCCCCGGCGGCGGAGTTCCCGGAGCGTCTTCAAGGCCAGGTCGGGGCGCTTTTCGCGGGAGAGGCGTCCCAGGTGGACCAGGCGGAACGCTCCAGAGGCGGGCGCGTGCTCGGACGGGCGGAAGGTGGTCAGGTCCACGCCGAGCGGGACGCGGTGCAGCCGCGGCGTCCCGACGCGGGCGAACTCGGCGGCGGCGAACGCCGAGGTCGCCACGACCGCGTCGAACATCGTCGCGAGGCGCCGGTTCCAGCGGTCGGTGAGCGGGGCGACGGACAGGCCGCCGGGCATGCGCGGCGCGAGGATCGCGTCCAGCCGCTCGTGGGAGAACAGCACGGCGCGCACGCCGTGGCGGCGGGCCCAGCGCGCCGCCACGGTGAGGCTGGCCTTGTCGGAGACCTCGACCACGTCCGGTTCCAGGCGGGCGAGGACGCGCAGCACCGGACGCGGGTCCAGGACGAGCCGGTATCCGGGCGCGACCGACGCGCCGGGAACCGTGATGAGCAGCCCTTTCTCGCTTTCCGTCCGGGTGTGGGAGCGGCCGGGGACGACCAGGGCTCGCTGGTGCCCGGCGGCGGCGTAGCCCGCGCCGAGCATGTCCACGGCCGTGCGCAGCCCGCCGGACACCGGGCTGTACAGGTTCGCGAGCTGGACGATCCTCATGCCTCGACCAGCGCCTGGTAGGTGGTCGGACGGCCGCCCGCGGCGACGGTCAGGTCGATGGCGGAGAGTGCCGCGCGGCGCAGGCCGGGACGGGTCAGGTCGGCGGGGTGCAGCGCGATGCGGAACGGCATGCGCAGCCGGGCGAACGTGCGGGCCGCGTCGACCATCAGGCGGGCCCCGGCCCGCTCCCCCGTCCCGCCCGGCCGGTGCGACAGCGCGGGCATCCGGCGGATCGGCCCGCCGGGCAGGCGGTGGACGGCGAGGTGGCTCGTCCAGTAGGCGAAGCCGAGCGCGGCCAGCGCGCGCCGGGTGCCGGGGGACGCGAGCCAGCCCGGCGGCGTGAACCCGACGACGTCGATGCCCGCGTCCGCGAGCGCCTCCAAGCCCGCGCGCAGCCGCTGCCCGGCCTGCTCCTCGGTCAGCGTCCAGAACTCCCCTGCGCCTCTGACCAGCACGCGGTTGACGCCGCGCCGCCAGGGCGGGCCGCCGGGGACGCCCTCGTGCCGGTATCCGTGCAGGGCGAGCTCGTGCCCGCGTCCGGCCGCCGCGTGCAGGTACTCGACGAGGTCGGCGTCGTCGGGCAGCGCCGGGCCGTCGCCGAAGGGGCCGGGAATGAGAAGGAGCGTGGCGGGCACCCGGCGCTCGTCGAGGTCGGTGAGCCAGCGCCGGGCGGCGGACGCGGTGTCCGGCGCGACGTCGTGCACGGACACGACGAACGGGAACCCGCTCATGCCGCGTCGTCCGCGCGCTGGACGGCCGCCTCCCGCGCGCACTCGCCGCCCGCCGCCTGGAGGTAGTGGTCGATGAGCTGCTCGCACACGACGTCCCAGCCGCGTCCCTCGACGGAGGCGAGGGACCCGGCGCCGAGCCGCCGCCGCAGGTCGGGGTCGGCGGCCAGCGCCGCGACGGCCGCGCGGAGCCCGTCGCCGTCGTCGGGCGCGTACAGCAGGCCGTTCACGCCGGGCCGGACGAGGTCGAGCGGCCCGCCCGCGGCGGCCGCCACGACCGGCACCCCGCAGGCGAGCGCCTCCTGGACCGCCTGGCAGAACGTCTCGTCCGCGCCGGTGTGGACGAACACGTCCAGGGACGCCATGAGCCGCGACAACTCGGTCCCCGTCTGGAACCCGGTGAAGACGGCGTCCGGCATGAGGCGGCGCAGGCGGCGTTCCTCGGGACCGTCGCCGACGATCACGAGCCGCGTGCCGGGCAGATCGGCGAGCGTCGCGAGCATCTTCGGGCGCTTCTCGGCGGCGAGGCGTCCGACGTAGCCGACCAGGACCTCGCCGTCAGGCGCGAGCGCGGCCCGTGTCTCGGGAGACCGGTGCGCGGGGTTGAACCGGCGGCGGTCCACGCCGCGTCCCCACAGCGACAGGCGCGGAACGCCGCGCCGGTCGAGCTCCGCGAGCACGGGGGTGGACGGCGCCAGCGTCCGGTCGGCGCGCCCGTGCACGCGGCGCAGCCACCACCACACGGTCGGGTCGGTGCCGCGCAGGCCGTAGCGGCGGGCGAACCCGGCGATGTCGGTCTGGAAGACGGCCACGGCCGGGACGTCCAGCCGCTCGGCCGCCGCCAGCCCGGACACGCCGAGCATCATCGGCGCGGCGAGATGGACGACGTCGGGCGCGAAGTCCCGCAGCACCGAGGTGACGCGCCTCGTCGGCAACCCGACGACGACCGAGGAGTAGAACGGCAGCCGGACGCCGGGGACGAGCTCCACCCGCGCCCCCGCGTACGACTCCGGGCCGGGACGGGGCGCGACGACCAGCGCCTGGTGCCCGCGCGCGGCGAGCTGTTCGAGGACGCGGCAGACGGAGCCGGTGACACCGTTGACCTGCGGGAGGAACGACTCGGTCACAATGGCGACTTTCACGGCACACAGGGTGACCGTCCCGTACGACCTTCTAACCGCACATATCGTCCGAGAAGACGAACAACGCGAAAACCTTGGATCCGTCTCCGCCGGGCGAGCCATACCGCGCGAGCGGCGATGGCGCTTAGGGGGCTCGCTCGCGCGGGACGGGGCCAGACGGTCCGCCCGGCCGGGCGCGGCGCCGGTGGGGCGTGGCGCCGGCCGGCAGGGCGTCTGTGGGGCGTGGTCCGCGCCGCCCGCCGCGCCCTCCCCGGGGAGGGCGCGTCCTGGGAAGGCGGCGCGGGAGCCGGGGGTGACCGGGCCGCGTCCTTCCCAGGGAGGTCGCGGCCCGGCCTGTTCGGATCAGTGTCGTGCCGGGCACTTCTTCCAAGCGAAGTGGTAGATCGTCTTGACGCCGCCGTCGGCGGAGTCGAACGAGAGGAAGCTGGTCTCGTCGGGGTCGGAGGTTCCCTTGTCGACGCGCAGCTCAGTGTTGATGTTGAAGTTGCGGTCCTCGCCACAGGGCTTCCACACGAGGGCGCCCACCGGTGTGCTGTCGGTGAACTGCCAGTTGTCCTCGTACTTGCCCTTGATGGTGTGGCTGACGGCGGCGGTCTGGGACTGGCCCTGGTGGTAGTAGCTAGCGCGCTCCAGACCGGAGGCGCCGTCGGCCAGGTTCGCGTAGCCGCGGTAGTCGGCGCTGGCGATCGCGTAGGTGAAGCCCTGCGGGATGTGCACGCCGAGGCTGAGCTGGCAGTTCTTCCGCATGTCGGTCGGCTTGGACTTGCCGCCGGCCTGAGCCAGGTAGTCACTGTAGGTGACGGTGAAGGCCGTGTTGTCGGCCGCCGGCGCCACCGCGGCCGTCCCGGCGCGGCAGCCCGAGCCGTTGACCGTGAGGACTTCGAGCGTGATCTTGCCGGGGGGCGGCGGGTCGTTCACGGCGGCCTGGGCCATGCCCGTGGTCAGCGCGAGAGCCGAAAGGCATGCCGCCGACGCGGTCACTGCTTTGCGCATTGGTCGTTTCTCCTTCAGGGTGGGGGTTGCGGGGCTACTAGCACTTCTTCCAGGCGAAGTGGTAGGTCGTCTTGATGCTGCCGTCGGTGGAGTCCATGGCCATGAAGCTGACCTTCGACCCGTCCGAGGTGCCCTTGTCGAGGCGCAGTTCGGTGTTGATGTTGAAGTTGCGCTCTTCGCCGCACGTCCGCCAGACGAGCTGGGACACCGGCACCTTGTCGGTGAACTGGAAGTTGTTGTCGTAGGTGCCGGTCAGGTTGTGCGTGAGGTATTCGGTCTGCGTGTTGCCCTGGAAGTAATAGGTGACCCGCTGAATGCCCTTGACGCCTTGGTTCAGGAAGGCGTAGCCGCGGTAGTCCGTCTGGGCGATGGCGTAGGTAAAGCCCTGCGGGACGTGCACCTTCATCGCGATCTGGCAGTTCTTGCGGGCGTCGGTCGGCTTGGTCGAGCCGCCGATCTGCGCCATGTAGTCGCTGTAGGTGACCGTGAAGGCTTCCTTGTCGTCCGAGATGGCGACCGCCGCGGTCCCGATCGGACAGCCGGAGCCGTTGACGGTCGCGATCTCGATCGTTACCCCGTCGGGGCCGCGGACGAGGCGCGGCATGGCCGCGGCGGCCGGCGCGACGGACGCCGCGGTCAACGCGAGCGCCGAGGCGCCTGCGGCGATAAGTGCGATCCCTTTACGCATGCGATTCCTCTTCGCTGGGACTGGAACTATTTTTTTCTTCGAATATCGAAGAGGCGGGCGCCGGAAATCCGGATTTAAACAGGCGCCCGTCAATGGACGTAGATCCAGGATCTCAACGGAGAGTAACTTTGCCCCCAAGTGTTGTCAATCAGCAGCTTTTAACTTTCCCCGGCCGCCACCGATCGACGAAAGGGGGCGGGCTGTTCGACATGATCATCGATTATCGAACGTCAATGCTGGCGTTTTTGACAAGGACCGTTCCATCACATGCCGGGGCATTCTGAAACGACCCGGCGGGCCGTCCGTAAATGGTGTTGTGTGCAGCCGGAAAGGGCCTCGACGAGGCATGTGCACGGGGGCGTCGAACGTGTCCCGTTCCGGCCTAAAGATCAGTTGACGCGATGTGTGCGAGCAGCACCTCGGCGAGGACGGCCAGGCCACGGGCATGGGCCCGGCGCGCGGCGACCTCCCGCCAGACGCCGCCGATCGCGGCGAGCCGCCGCCCCTCGCCGCGTCGGGGCCCCCGGCCGGGCGGGCGGCAGGTCACCGGCCCGGCGAATCGGGCCGGGTCACGGCACCGGCCGAACCATTCGGCGCCGGGAAGGGGACGGCGACGAAAACGCCGCCGTCTTTCTTCGGCCCGGCCGCGGGCGTGGCCGGGATTGGCGGCGATAATTCGCCGCCATATCGCGCCGGGTAATTCCGCGGCACGCGGTCGCCATACGCGGGCGGCGCTTCATCGTGTGTGTAGGGAGCAGATATTGAAAACCGAATCGCCCGCGCGGCGGGGGCGGTCGGAATCGGAGTCGCTAGGGGCGGCGGCGGGCCCGCAGGGCGTAGCCGAGAAGGAGGGTCCCGGTCAGCAGGGCGCCGGCGGCCGCCGGGACCAGGAAGCCGAAGCGCAGCCCGATCGAGGCGGTGACGTCCACGCCGGGACGGCCGTCCAGCCTCATGACCACCACGGACCAGGCGCCGCCGGTCTTGTCCCAGGTCAGGGTGCGCGTCCCGGCGCCCTGGGCGGTGGCGACCCACAGCCGCCGCCCCGCCGGGGCCGGGGCCCGCGCGGCGCCCGGCACGCGCGCGAACGTCGCGCGGAACGGTTTCAGGTCGGCCGATCTGAAGTCGTCGTAGGCCGTCCCGCGCAGGTACGCCTCGACCCGCGCCTTCGGCCCGATCCCCACGAACACCGGCACGGACGGGTCGGACGGCCGGACGACGATCCGCACGCGCGCCGCCTCGCCGATGTCGGGGTTCGGGTCCGCCGCGTGCGCCCGGTCCGTTCCCACGTCGATCTCGTCGGACTTGAGCGCCGCCGTCGGCGTCCCGAACCGGTGCGGCGAGGTCGAGAAGTAGCCGCCCTCGGACGCCTGCAGCGCCCCGGCCGCGCCGAGTCCCGCGCCCGCGAGCAGCAGGACGGACGAGGCGGCGGCCGCGGCGAGCGGCCGCCGCCAGGCCGGAGTCCGGGTCTCGTGTCGTCGTCGCGCCGTCATGGTCGCCCCCTTTTTAGTACACCTGTGTTATCACGCCGATGGTAACACGAGTGTGCTATAAAAAGTCCATGCCCAAAGTCGTGGACCCGGTGGAGCGCCGGTTGGAGGTGGCGGCGGCCGTCTGGCGGGTCGTCCGGCGGGACGGCCTGGAGCGGGCGTCGGTCCGCAACGTCGCCCGGGAGGCCGGGCTGTCGGCCGGGTCGCTCCGGCACTACTTCGCCACCCAGTCCGAGCTGTTCGTCTTCACGCTACGGATGATCATGGAGCGGATCGAGCGGCGGATCGCGGCGCTGCCCGCCGAGCCCGACCCGCGGCGGCGGGCCGAGCTGGTCCTCGCCGAACTGCTGCCGATGGACGCCGAGCGCGCCGCCGAGAACGAGGTGTGGCTCGCGTTCACGTCCAGGTCGATGGTCGATCCCGAGCTGCGCGCGCTGCGGAACGAGGGCTACGACGTCCTGCGGGCGGGCTGCCGCGGGCTCGTCGAAGCGCTCGGCGCCCGGAACGCGGAGTCCGAGACCGATCGGCTGCACGCCCTGGTCGACGGGCTCGCCGTGCACGCGGCGACGCGTCCGGACGTCGCCACGCCCGCCGCCATGCGCGCCGCCGTCGCCGCCCACCTCGACTCGCTCGCCTAGGGCGGCGGGTCGGGCGGACTGGGCTGGTCAGGCGGTGAGGCGGGTGAAGACCATCGCGTGGTCGGACGCCGGGTCGTCGCGGCGGGCCGCCGGATTCTCGGTCACCGACGGGAGGCCGCCGTCCTGCGCCCGCAGGGTGTGGACGTCGAGCGTGCGTCCGAGCAGCGCGTGCGACACCAGCAGGTGGTCGATCAGCTCGTGCCGCTGGTGGAACACGCGGGAGAACCGCTCGCCCTCGGGGATGCGCGGCGCGAGGTTCCAGAGCCGGCTCCCGTCGCCCTTGTCGGGACGGTCCGCCCCCGGCGTGCCGAGCTCGGAGCCGGGCGGGCCGAGCAGGATCTGCGTCGTCGCCGACTCCGGCTCGTCGTTGAGGTCGCCCATCACGATCACCTGCCGGGCCCGGCCCTCGCCCGCGAGCAACTCGTCGGCGAGGGCCCGCGCGGTGACGGCCTCGGCCGCCCGCCGGTAGAGGGCGTAGGCGGCGACGCGGGCGCGCTCGCCCTCGTCGCGCGGCTGGAAGCGGGAGTGCCCGCCCGGTCCCGGCGGGAACGACAGCAGCTTGCTCTTCAGGTGGACGGCGACGAGGACGAGCTCCCGGCCGTCGGCTTCGGTGACGCGGACGGCGAGCGCGCCGCGTCCCATCCGGTCGGCCGTCCCGCCGTCGTCGCCCGCCTGGATCGGGGCCAGCGGACGGGCGAACGCGGCCCGGTCCGCGATCACCTCCAACGGGAGCCGGGACAGGAACCCGACGCGGATCGGATGCTTCTCGTCGAAGATCGCGGACGTGGTGTGCGACCACTCCCCGTCGAGGCGGCCCGCCAGCTCGGCGAGCGCGTCCGGGTCCCCGACCTCCTCGACGGCGAGGACGTCCGCCCCGGACGTGCGGATCGTCGCGGCGAGGCCCGCGAGCTTGGCGTCGTAGGCGGCCTGGTCCTTCGGTCCGAACTCGCCGCCCGGCTTGAACAGGTTCTCCACGTTCCACGTGCCGACCACGGTCATGATCGCCCCCAGCTGCCAGTGGTCCATCCACCCTGATACCCGTCATATCCCCAGGAACCCGAATGACCACGACATTTGGCCGAGTCAGGACGCCCCGCCTGT
Organism: Actinomadura syzygii; assembly: GCF_008085905.1. Classification (GTDB taxonomy): domain Bacteria; phylum Actinomycetota; class Actinomycetes; order Streptosporangiales; family Streptosporangiaceae; genus Spirillospora; species Spirillospora syzygii. The sequence goes on from NZ_VSFF01000001.1 coordinate 423,486, forward strand.
GACACGTTCGCGGGCGGCGGCGCTGAGGTAGATACCGGCGGTGACTTCCCCAGCCGTCGCCGAGGGGTCACCCCGCGCCTTGGGAGCGGTGCCGCGGGTGACCGGCCCCGCCCGCCCGCGCGGACCGTCCCCAGGCGAGAGGGCGGGGCCGCCCGGGGGGCCGGGGCCCCGCGGGACGGGCTTTCCCGAAAAGACGAAAGTCCAGGCCGACCCTCGCGGATCGGCCTGGACGTTCACGTCGTCCCGGGCGGGACGCCAGGATCAGCGCAGTTCGAAGCGGTCCAGGTTCATGACCTTGTCCCAGGCCGCGACGAAGTCGCGCACGAACTTCTCCTTCGCGTCGTCGCTGCCGTAGACCTCGGCGACGGCGCGCAGCTCCGAGTTCGAGCCGAAGAGGAGGTCGACGCGGCTGCCCGTCCAGCGGACCTGGCCGCTCGCGTCGCGTCCCTCGTACGTCCCGTCCTCGGCCGGGGCCCACGTGGTGCCCATGTCGAGCAGGTTGACGAAGAAGTCGTTCGTGAGCGTTCCCGGACGGTCGGTGAGGACGCCGAGCGACGACCCGCCGTGGTTCGCGCCGAGCGCGCGGAGGCCGCCGACCAGCACCGTCATCTCGGGCGCGCTCAGCGTGAGCAGGTTGGCCCGGTCGACGAGCAGGTTCTCGGCGGGCAGCCGCTCGCCCTTGCCCAGGTGGTTGCGGAACCCGTCCGAGCCCGGCTCCATGTGCGCGAACGACTCGACGTCGGTGTTCTCCTGCGAGGCGTCGGTGCGCCCCGGCGTGAACGGGACCTCGACGTCGTGGCCCGCCGCCTTCGCGGCCTGCTCGACCGCGGCGACCCCGCCGAGGACGATCAGGTCGGCGAGCGACACCCGCTTGCCGCCGGTCTGCGCCGCGTTGAACGACTCCTGGACGCCCTCCAGCGCCCGCAGCACGATCGCCAGCTCGTCCGGCTCGTGGATCTCCCAGCTGCTCTGCGGCTCCAGCCGGATCCGCGCGCCGTTCGCGCCGCCGCGCTTGTCGGTGCCGCGGAACGTCGCCGCCGCCGACCACGCCACCGACACGAGCTGCGCGATCGTCGGCCCCGACGCCAGGATCCGCCGCTTGAGGTCGGCGACGTCCGCGGCGTCGACCAGTTCGTGGTCGACGGCCGGGACGGGGTCCTGCCACACCAGCACCTCGGACGGGACCTCCGGGCCGAGGTAGCGGACGATCGGCCCCATGTCGCGGTGGGTCAGCTTGAACCACGCGCGGGCGAAGGCGTCCGCGAACTGGTCCGGGTTCTCGTAGAACCGGCGCGAGATCGGCTCGTAGATCGGGTCGAACCGCAGCGACAGGTCGGTCGTGAGCATCGTCGGATGGGTGCGCTTGGACGGGTCGTGCGCGTCCGGCACGAGGTCGGCGGCGGCGCCGTCCTTCGGCCGCCACTGGTTCGCGCCCGCCGGGCTCTTGAACAGCTCCCACTCGTACCCGAACAGGATGTCCCAGAAGGTGTTGTCCCAGGTCGTGGGAGTGTTCGTCCAGATGCCCTCAAGGCCGCTGGTGATCGTGTCGGCGCCCTTGCCGGTGCCGTAGCTGCTCTTCCAGCCGAGGCCCTGCTGTTCGAGCGGGGCGCCCTCCGGCTCGGGGCCGACGTTGTCGGCCGGGCCCGCGCCGTGCGTCTTGCCGAACGTGTGGCCGCCCGCGATGAGCGCGACGGTCTCCTCGTCGTTCATCGCCATCCGGCCGAACGTCTCGCGGATGTCGCGGGCCGCCGCGATCGGGTCCGGGTTGCCGTTCGGGCCCTCCGGGTTGACGTAGATCAGGCCCATCTGGACCGCGCCGAGCGGGCTCTCCAGGTTGCGGTCGCCGGTGTAGCGCTCGTCGCCGAGCCAGGTCGACTCGGGGCCCCAGAACACGTCCTCGTCGGCCTCCCAGGCGTCCTCGCGTCCGCCCGCGTAGCCGAAGGTCGTGAAGCCCATCGACTCCAGGGCGACGTTTCCGGCGAGGATGAGGAGGTCGGCCCAGGAGATCTTCTGGCCGTACTTCTGCTTGACCGGCCACAGGACGCGGCGGGCCTTGTCGAGGCTCGCGTTGTCCGGCCAGCTGTTCAGCGGCGCGAAGCGCTGCTGCCCGGACCCGGCGCCGCCGCGCCCGTCGCTGACCCGGTAGGTGCCCGCGCTGTGCCACGCCATCCGGATGATGAACGGGCCGTAGTTGCCGAAGTCGGCGGGCCACCAGTCCTGCGAGGTGGTGAGCGCTTCGGCGATGTCGCGCTTCACGGCGGGCAGGTCCAGCGTCTGGAACGCCGCCCGGTAGTCGAAGTCCGCGCCGAGCGGGTTCGTCACGGCGGGGTCCTTCGCGAGGATCTTCAGGTTGAGCCGGTCCGGCCACCAGCCGCGGTTGCCGCCGCCCTGGGTCGGATGCGGGGCCCGCGTGTGCACGACCGGGCAGCCGCCCTCGCCTGCCGCGTTCGTGTCGTAGGCGGTCGTTTCCTTGTTCTCTGACATGTGTGGTTCCCTCCCAGGACACTGCGGGGGTGGATGCAGGAACTCTCTAGGTTGCGGAGCACATGGGGCACACGCCCCAGTAGATGACCTCGGCCTCGTCGATCGCGTAGCCGCTGTCGTCGGACGCGGTCAGGCACGGCGCCTCGCCGACCGCGCAGTCGGCGTCGGCGATGGCGCCGCAGGACCGGCAGACGACGTGGTGGTGGTTGTCCCCGACCCGCGACTCGTACCGGGCCACATGGCCGGACGGCTGGATCCGCCGTACCAGCCCCGCCGCCGTGAGCGCGTGCAGCGAGTCGTAGACGGCCTGGTGGGACACCTTCGGCAGGTCGTGCCGGACGGCGCCGATGATCGAGTCCGTGTCCGCGTGCGGGTGGGCGTGGACCGCTCTCAGTACCGCCACCCGCGGACGGGTCACCCGCAGAGCCGCCCCGCGCAGGAGCCGCTCGTACTCCGAGATCGTGGTCACGCAGACAGGCTGGACCATTTTCTTGAATCAGTCAAGATTTGGCGCGGACCTCTCGCGGATCGCCGGGTACCGTGCAGGCATGCTTGCCGAACCGGCGCCGGCCCTCACCGATCTCGCGCTCGGCCTGGTCACCGTCGCGCTGGCGGCGCGGCTCGGGCGCACCGGCGCGCACCGGCACTGGCGCACGTCGTTCTGGTGGGCGGGGGCGGCGGCGCTCGCCGGGTTCGTCCACCACGGGTTCGTGAAGCACTCGGCCGCGCTGGACGGGCCGAGCTGGGCCGTGATCAGCGCGATGGTCGTCGTCGCGGTGTCCTACCTGCTGGCCGGGACGGTCGCCGAGGTGCTCGGCCCCCGGCACGGCCGGACGTTCTGGCTGCTGCGCTCGATCGGGATCGGCGCCTACGCCGTCCTCGCGGTCACCGGGCACGCGGGCGTCACCGCGCTGCTGGCCTGCGAGAGCCTGACGATGGTCTGCATCCTCGCGCTGTGGGGGCGGGCCGCCGTCCGGCGCCATCCGATGGCCGGTCCGATGATCGCCGCGCTGGCCGCGAGCGGCGCCGCGGCGGCGGCGAAGGCGATCGACCCGGGCGTCACCGGCCGCGTCGGCCTGGACCCGACGTCGGCCTACCACCTCGCCCAGATCGCCGGGATCCTGCTGCTCCATCTCGCGGTCAGCGCGCCGCGCACGCAGGAGCGCGAGGCACGTCCGGTGCCCGGCCTGCCGGACGCGCCGTCCGCCCGCTGACGCCCGGCCCGACCGGCGTTCCGGGACGTGACCCTTCTGAACTGGGTCGATAATGATTTTGTCGTAATTTGCCTTCTTTTGGGGCTTTGCGTTAGCTTGTCGCTCTCAAGGCGCCCCCCAGGCGCTCTTGTCCCTCGTGTCCCACCGGACACGCGGGCCCCATCCGGCACGGCCCCGAGGCGGGCCGGTCGCATCGGGCCACAACTCAAACGCCGCTCTTTCGCACGCGGGACACCGGGTCCCGCGTAGGGGCCCCATCGCGCCCCGGTGGATCGCAGCGGCTTCGCCGAGTCCGCCTTCGCGCGGAGCCGGGGACCCACATCCTCGCACTGGGGTGAGTCGGCCTGTCCGCAGGCCGTAGGGCGACTTCCAAGCCCGAACCCGTCAGCTAACCCGGCAGGCGAATTGGAAGAAGGAGCCCCCTTGAACGGCAAGCACGGCAAGTACCGTAACCCCCTGCACAAAGTCCGTGACACTCTGAACACGACGCCCCGCGTCGTGGGCGCGGTGGCCGGTCTCGCCGCCTTCGGCGTGATCGCGGGAACCGCCCAGGCGGGGGTCTTCGACTCCGAGTCCGCGCAGTCGGCCGCCGCGGTGGCGACCGTCCCCGGCAAGGCGAACGGCGGCGACGGCGACGAGCCGGGCCGCACGTCCTCCCACAGCGGGAAGGCGGACCGGAAGAAGTCCGACTCCAAGACGTCCGAGAGCAGGGCGTCCGAGAGCAGGACGTCCGAAACCCGGGCCACCGACTCCAAGTCCAAGCGGGACAGGGTCATCGAGCTGGCGAAGACGTGGCGCCCCGGCACCGATGAGCGCGTCCGCTACAGCCAGACCAACAGCTACCAGGGCTACCGCACCGACTGCTCGGGATTCGTCGCCATGACGCTCGGGCTCGCGAAGCCCGGCCCGAACACCGTCGGCCTGACGTCGTCGCGCTACACCGAGCGCATCACGATGTCCGAGCTGAAGAAGGGCGACCTCGTGATGGACGCCCAGGGCACCAACACCACCCGGCACGTCGTCATCTTCGAGAAGTGGGCGGACGGCGACCACACGTCCTACTGGGCGTACGAGCAGCGCGGCCGGTACGGCACCGACTACCGGACGCGCGACTACGGCCTGAACGCGGGCAGCGAGTACAAGGCGTACCGTCCGAAGAACCTCTGACGCGACAGCGCCCCCATGACGAGGGCCCGGCCCGGGAGGATCCCCGGCCGGGCCCTTTCCATGCCCCGCCCACCCCGAGTCGGCCAAGGGACGGGCAAGTTCCCGCCCGGGTGCCAGCGGTCGCCTCGCGCCCCGGCACGGCCCTCCTAAAGTCCGCTGACATGGGGAGATGCTGGAAGATCACCGCCGTGGTCGCGGGCACGGCAGCCGTGGCGGCCGTCGCCGCCTGGCCCGCGGCGGCCACCGGGACCGCCACCGGGACGGCGCCGTCCGGGCCCGCCCGGAACGGCTGGAGGCTGGTCGATGAGGAGGGCTTCGACCGTCCGCCGCGCGTCGACGGGGCGCCGTGGCGCCTCGACCCGCAGGGGCCGCGCAGCCCGTGGAACGTGGACGCGTTCGACGACGACGGCGAAGCCTGGAAGAAGATCAGCGGGCCGCTGTTCGCGCGGCGGCTCGCGACGCTGAACGTGTTCCGCAAGCGCGTCGCGTTCGGCCGGAACGGGTGGCTGACCGCCGAGGTCGCCGCCGTCGACAAGGACCGCGACGGCCGTCCCGACTCGCGTCCCGGGCTGTCGGCCAAGACCCTGCCGGACGGACGCAAGGTCGGGCGGATCTCGGAGCCGAGCTGGGACGCGGGCGTCCTCATCCGCCCCACCCGCCCGCTCCCCCGCCATTACCGCGTGGAGATGACGCTGCGCGGCATCGACTTCGGCGGGAAACGGAACGGCACGTTCGACTACAAAGGCCGCCACAACGGCTACACGAAGGAGCCGTGCAAGACCCGCTATCCCTGGACGTTCCAGGGCGCGCTGCCCGGCAGGAAGCGCTGCGACTACCCGGACGTGACGCGCGAGAACGGCTTCTACTACATGACGATCCTCGACTACGCGACCCCCGCGCCGCACGGCAACCCGGGCATCCACTTCCGCCGCAAGGTGATCATGGACGGCTACTACAGCGACGACGCGCGCTGGAAGAACGCGGGCACCTGCGACCCGAGGACCGGCCGGATCTACCGCACCTTCGACGGGACGTTCAACGGCGTGAACGCGCTGTTCCCGCGCGGCGACCTGTTCCGCGAGACGGCGAACAACAACATCAGCAACGAGTACTACATCAAGACCAGGTGCGGAAACGTCTCGATGGACAAGCCGTACGGGCCGGGCAACCGGTTCGAGGGACACCTCACCAGCGCCGAGATCCGGCCGGAACTGCTGCCGGAGGCCGCCTACCGGTTCGCCGTGGAACGCGACCGCACCGGGTACACGCTCGAAATGAGCGGTCCGTTCCGGAACATCGGGCAGGCGACGCTGCGCGTCCACCACGACTTCATCGAGAACGGGCGTCCGATCTGGCATTACAACCAGACGCCGGAGGAGTACGACGGGCGGTTCGACCGGCGGCTCGTCCACAAGGGTCCTGCCGGGACGTACACCACCGAGCACGCATGGCCGAAGGGCTCGGCCTATCCGGACTCGTTCATCATCGGCGACCCTCATCTCAACTACTACGAGGGCGAGGCTTACGTCGACGACATCCGCCTCTACGTCCCCGCAGACGGCGGCTGAATCGCCGCGAAAAGCGAAAGACCCGCGCACGGCGGTGGCCGTGCGCGGGTCCTTTTCGGCGATGCGTCCGGATGGCGCGTCCGCGACGTCCGGTCAGCAGGTCAGGTTGCCGCCAGGTTGGACGCCGAGAAGTTCCGTGAACCTCTTGTAGGCGTTCACCCTGCTCTGCACCTGGGACGGGTTTCCGCCGTTGCATTCCAGGCTGCCGTTGATGCTGCGGATCGTCTCACCGAAACCGCGCTGGTTGACCATCGCGTTGTGCGGGGTCATGGTGCCGGGCCCGTTCTGGGTCATCCAGTACCACAGCGCGGTCTTCCACGACACGGCCGCGTCCCGTTCGACCAGCCACGGGTTGTGCAGCAGGTCGATTCCGAGCGCGTCGCCCGCGGCCTTGTAGTTGAAGTTCCAGCTGAGCTGGATGGGCCCGCGGCCGTAGTAGGCCGCCTGCCCGGCGGGGCAGCCGTAGGGCTGGCTCGCGTCGCAGTAATGCGGGTAGTTGCCCGTGTTCTGCTCCACGATGTAGACCAGCCCGCCGGTCTCGTGGTTCACGTTCGCCAGGAAAGCGGCCGCCTCCTGTTTCTTGACGGTGTCGCTTCCGGTGTTGGCGAACGCGGGGTACGCGGCCATCGCCGCGGTGAGCCCCTGGTAGGTGTAGAACGAATTCCGGCTCGGGAACATCTGGTTGAACTGGGCTTCGCTCACCACGAAATCCGCGGAGTTGCCGGGGTCACCGGGATCTCCGGGGTCGTCGGGGGGATCGACGGGGCCGCAGGTTCCCTGGTCGGCCCAGACGATCGTGCCACTTCCCGGCTTCTCGTTCAGCGTCCACCATTTCGCCGACCAGTTGTGCCCGCCATAGGACACCTTGGCGCCGCCGTTATAGACGCTGGACGCGTTCCATGCGGCGGAGCAGTCCGCGGCGGAGGCGGACGTCATCGGCAGGACGGCGGACGCGGTGCCCGCCGTGAGCAGCACGGCCCCGATCAGGGGCAGGAATCGGCGCATTACTGGATGTTGACGTCGACGCAGGCGTAGAAGGCGTTCCCGGTGTCCGCGATGTTCCAGACCGCCAGGATCTTCTGCCGACCGCTGAAGCTGCCGAGGTTGACCGAGTGGGTCACGGTGGACGGGGGCTGGGTGTTCCCGCCGTCGACGGTGGCGACCTTCTGGCCGCCGACGAAGTACTCGTAGTTGGTGGTGCGGTGCCGGGCGGTGAACGTCCAGGTGAAGCTGACGGACCGGCCGACGGTGGTGACCTTCCACGGCTTGCTGTCGTCGTTCAGCTCGGTGAACCGGCTGCCGCCGCTGCACGTCCGCTGGCCCTTCGGGCCCTCGACGCTCTGCGGCTCGTACTGGATCGCTCCGCACTGGACGATCTTCTGCGCGCACTGCGCCTGGCGGCTCAGCGGCGCCGAGACGTAGCCGTGCGCGAGGGCCGCCGTGGCGGGGAGGACGACGGCGACCAGCGGTGCGATTCCGACGCCGGCCGTGACGGCGGCGAGTTTGCGCGTTGATTTCTTCATGCGGGGGGTCCTTGCGTTCTGGGGTGGTCGATTTCCTCGCGTTCTCGCGGTGCTCGGCCGTGCGTGGGCGGTCGGGGTGGTTCGGGCCGGTCGGCCCGCGGCGGGTACGGCCCGGCTGCTGCCGGGGCCGGGGAGCGCCGCGGCTCCAGGGGACGGCACGGCCGTGGCACGGGCGATGGAGGGGAGCGGGGCATGCGTACTCCATCTGATAGGAAACTTTCCTATCTGGTAGTCGAACGTTAACCCTTAGTCCGCGGCGCGGGCAAGGCTTGCGCGCCGTTCCACCTCCGAATGGCGGCCGCCATGGCATATGACCACCGCAGGCCGGAAGCCGAACCGGTCCAAAACGTCCAAGGAAATCGTCAACATCTTCTGGAGAATGGCGGAACGGTGGGCAACATCTGTTCACCCGAAACCCGTTGACACGTTAGGAAGCGCTGGTCGGAACGGTCGGACGACCGTCACCCCGGGGCCGGATCAGTGCAGCCCGCCGCCGCCCGCCGCCTCGTCGAAGATGAGCCAGGTGCGCGTCGAGCGGACGCCCTCCACCGCGTGGATCCGCGCGAGGACGACGTCCCGCAGCGTGCCGTTGTCGGGCGTACGGACCAGTACGATCACATCGACGTCGCCCCCGACGAACGCCAGATGCTGGATGTAGGGGACCTTGCGCAGCCGCTCGGTCACCTCGCGCCAGGAGTGCTGCTCGATGCTGATCAGGACGTACGCGGACGTGCCGAGCCCGGCCCGGACGGGGTCGACGCGGGCGGTGAACCCGGTGATCACGCCGTCCGCGACCATCCGCTCCACCCGCGCGTAGACGCTGGAGCGGGAGACGCTGACCCGCTCGGCGAGGCCCCGCATGGAGAGCCGCCCGTCTGCCTCCAGCTCCCGCAGGATCGCGCGGTCGACGTCGTCCAGCGGCGCGGCCGAACGTCCGACCGGAGCGAGGCCGGACGGCGGCTCGAACGACAGTTGGTCCATCCTGACCCCTTGTTTCGACCAGATGTCCGCAAATCAGTGTAGCTATTGAGACTTATGGCAATCCTGATTCATATTCCTACCACCGTCTGGTTGAGGAGGGCAGGGCTGATGAGGGAGGTACGGCGATGACGGACGTCCGGCTCGACGGCAGGGCGTCCGATGGCGGTCCCGGGGCGCTGCTCCCGTCGGCGCGGCCCGTCCGGTTCCTCACCGACGCGGGGGCGGCGGCCCGGCCGCGGCCCCGCTACCCGGCGCCCGGCCCCGACCTGCTGCGCCGCGCCTACCGCGCGATGGTCGTCGGACGCCGGTTCGACGCGCAGGCCACGGCGCTGACCAAGCAGGGCAGGCTCGCGGTGTACCCGTCCAGCCACGGGCAGGAGGCGTGCCAGGTCGGCGCGGTGCTCGCCCTCGACGACGGCGACTGGCTGTTCCCCACCTACCGCGAGTCGGTGGCGCTGGTGACGCGCGGCATCGACCCGGCCGAGGCCCTGTCCCTGCTGCGCGGGGACGCCCACTGCGGCTACGACCCGCACCGCTACCGGGTGGCGCCGCAGTGCACGCCGCTCGCGACGCAGACCGTCCACGCCGCCGGGCTCGCCTACGCCGAGCAGCGCAAGGGGACGGGGCGCGTCGCCCTCGCCTGCGTCGGCGACGGCGGGACGAGCGAGGGCGACTTCCACGAGGCCCTGAATTTCGCGGCGGTGTTCAAGGCTCCCGCCGTCTTCTTCGTGCAGAACAACGAGTACGCCATTTCCGTCCCGCTGGAGCGGCAGACCGCGGCCCCTTCGCTGGCGTACAAAGGCGTCGGGTACGGAATCCGTTCCGAAAGGGTGGACGGGAACGACCCGGTCGCCGTTCTCGCGGTGCTGGCCGCCGCCGTCGAGCACGCGCGCTCCGGCAATGGGCCGTTCCTCGTCGAGGCGCACACGTACCGGCTCGAATCGCACACGAACGCCGACGACGCGACCCGGTACCGCGCCGATTCCGAGCCGGAGGAATGGCGGCGCCGCGACCCGATCGCCCGGCTGGAGGCGTACCTGCGGCGGCGCGGCCACCTCACGGACGAGGACGTCGCGGCGGCCGCCGCCGAGGCCGAGGACCTCGCCGCCCGCACGCGCGCGGCGCTGAACGCCGACCCCCACCCCGCGCCGCTGGACCTGTTCGAGCACGTCTACGGCACGCCGACCCCGCAGTTGGACGAGCAGCGCGCCTTCCTGCGGGACGAACTCGAAGCCGAGGAGGTCCAGTCATGACGGGACCCGAGCCTGTGTCGGTCACCATGGCGCAGGCGATCAACGCGGCGCTCGGGGACGCGATCTCGGCGGACGAGCGCGTCCTCGTCTTCGGGGAGGACGTCGGCGCGCTCGGCGGCGTGTTCCGGGTGACCGACGGGCTCGCCGCGAAGTTCGGCGACGACCGGTGCTTCGACACCCCGCTCGCCGAGGCGGGCATCACCGGGTTCGCGGTCGGAATGGCGATGGGCGGGTTCCGTCCCGTCATCGAGATGCAGTTCGACGCCTTCGCCTATCCGGCGTTCGAGCAGATCGCGTCGCACGTCGCGAAGATGCGCAACCGGACGCGCGGACGGGTCGAACTGCCGATCGTCATCCGCATCCCCTACGGCGGCGGAATCGGCAGCGTCGAGCACCACTGCGACTCCAGCGAGGGCTACTACGCGCACACCCCGGGTCTGAAGGTCGTCACGCCCGCCACCGTCGACGACGCCTATTCCCTTCTGCGGGAGGCGATCGACGACCCCGACCCCGTCATCTTCATGGAGCCGAAGAAGCTGTACTGGTCGAAGAAGGACGTCGCGCTCCCCGCGCGGACGGCGCCGTTCGGGCGCTCGGAGGTGCGGCGTCCCGGCGCGGACGCGACGCTCGTCGCCTACGGCCCGTCCGTGCCGGTCGCGCTGGAGGCGGCGGAGGCCGCGGCCGCCGAGGGCTGGGACCTGGAGGTCGTCGACCTGCGGACGGTCGTCCCGTTCGACGACGGCGGCGTCGCGGCGTCCGTCCGGAAGACCGGGCGGTGCGTCGTGATCAGCGAGGCGGCCGGGTTCGCGGGCGTCGGCGCGGAGGTCGCGGCGCGCGTCCAGGAGCGCTGCTTCCACAGCCTGGCCGCGCCCGTGCTGCGCGTGACCGGCTTCGACATCCCCTATCCCCCGCCGATGCTGGAGCGCCACCACCTGCCCGGCGTCGACCGGATCCTGGACGCGCTCGACCGGCTCCAGCGCGACGACGAGCCCGACACCCGCTACCTCGACCTGGACGGTGCCGCGTGACCGCGACCCTGGCGGAGCGGGTCTTCCGGCTGCCCGACCTCGGCGAGGGCCTGACGGAGGCCGAGGTCGTCGAGTGGAAGGTCGCGGTCGGCGACGTCGTCACCGTCGACCAGGCGGTGGTCGAGGTGGAGACCGCGAAGGCCGCCGTCGAGGTGCCCGTCCCGATCGCGGGGACGGTCACCCGCCTGTACGGCGAGGCCGGGACGGTCGTCACCGTCGGCGAACCGCTCATCGCGGTCGCCGTCGAGGGTTCCGAGGACGCGGGCTCCGACGAGGGCGGCTCGGGGAACGTGCTGGTCGGCTACGGGACGGGCCCGTCCCGCCCGGCCGGACGCCGCCGCCGCGCCGCCGCCCGCCGGAACGACTCCCGCCGGAACGAGGCCCACCGAACCGACGTCCGGCCGTCCGCGGGGACCCCCGTACCGCGCGGGCGGCCGGACGCCCCCCGGGTCATCTCGCCGATGGTCCGCCGCCTGGCACGCGAACACGGCGTCGAGATCGCCGCGGTGCCGCCGTCCGGACCGGGCGGCGTCGTGCTCCGCCGCGACGTCGAAGCCGCCATCACCGCCGCCCAGCCGTCCACACCGCCTGCCGCGCCGCCACCCGTGCCGCAGGACGGCGCGGTGCGCGTCCCGCTCAAGGGGCCGCTGCGCGCGGCGGCGGAGAAGCTGTCCCGCAGCCGCCGCGAGATCCCCGACGCGAGCACCTGGGTGGACGCCGACGCCACTCGGCTGGTCGAGCTCAAGGAGTCCATCAACGAGGCGGACCCGGACGCGCGGGTCGGCCTGCTCGCCCTCCTCGCCCGGATCTGCGTCGCCGGGCTGCGCCGGTTCCCCGAGCTCAACTCCTACGTGGACGTCGAACGAGAGGAGATCGTCCGGCTTCCGCACGTGCACCTCGGGTTCGCAGCGCAGACCGAGCGCGGGCTCGTCGTGCCGGTCGTCCGGGACGCGGACCGCCTCACCCTCGCCGAACTCTCCGGGAAGCTGCGCGAGCGGACGGACGCGGCCCGCGACGGCCGCCTCACCCCCGCCGACCTCACCGGCGGGACGTTCACCCTCAACAACTACGGCGTCTTCGGCGTGGACGGCGCCGACCCGATCATCAACCATCCCGAGGCCGGGATGCTCGGCGTCGGCCGGATCGTCGAGCGGCCGTGGGCGTTCGAGGGCGAGGTCCGGCTCCGCCGGGTCGTGCAGCTCACCTGCGCGTTCGACCACCGCGTGTGCGACGGGGCGGTCGCGGGCGGCTTCCTGCGCTTCGTCGCCGACTGCGTCGAGCGCCCGGAGATCCTCGTCACGCACACATAACCGCCACGCGGCGTCACTCGGACGCGGCGGGCAGCCCGATCAGATCGCAGAAGGCGCTGGACACCTGGTCGGCGTCGAACTCGTCCGGCTTGTACCACCAGTGCATCCAGCTCATCATCCCGAGGATGCCCTCGCTGACGACGCGGGTCGGGTGCCCGGCGGGCAGCACGCCCTCGTCCTGCGCCCGCCGCACGACCTCCTCGACCCGGACGACGAAGTCGCGCTCGTGCCCGCTGACCTCGCGTCCGACGTCCTTCGGCAGCGAGCGGAACTCCTTCCAGTACACGGCGAACGTGCGCTGGTTGATCGCGAGGGAGCGGACGAACGCGTCGATGACCCGGCGGAGCTGCGTCGCCGGGTCGGCGGGGACGCCGAGCGCCTCGTCCAGGGCCGCGGTGAAGTCGCGGTCGACCTGGCGCGCGATCTCCGACATGAGGACTTCCTTGGAGCCCACGTAGTGGTAGATCGTCGGCTGGCTCATCCCGGCCCGCTCGGCGATCTCCTTGGTGGTGCCCCGCTCGTAGCCGCGGACGAAGAAGACGTCGGCGGCGACGTCGAGGATCCGGCGGCGCTTCGCCTCCCAGTCTCCGCTGCGGCTGCCGGGCCTGCGTCCTGGCCGCCGGCGGTTGTCCGCGGGCGGCGCCGTGTTCTCCTGCGTCACGGCCCGATGCTAGCCGACCGGCCGATCGGCCGATCGATCGGCTTTACAGCGCGCCGGACCGGCTGCTAGCGTCCGTCTCAATTATTCAATTGATCGATCGAACGAATAAGGAGGGACGCAGTGGACGGTCGGCTCCTCGACGAGGCCGCCCGGGTCCGGACGGTCGTCGCGGCCGGGCACGAGACCGCGTACCACGAGGCCGGCTCCCGGCGGCCCGTCGTGCTGCTGCACGGTTCGGGCCCCGGCGTGTCGGCGTGGTCGAACTGGTCGGGCGCGCTGCCCGCGCTGGCCGCGTCCGGGCACCGGGTCCTCGCCCCCGACATCGCCGGGTTCGGCGGGACGCGCGCCCACGACGGCGCGACCTACGGGATCAAGCTCTGGGTGCGGCACCTGTTCGAGTTCCTGGACGCCGTGGACGTCCCGTCCGCGCTGCTCGTCGGCAACAGCTTCGGCGGCGGGCTCGCGCTCGCGGCCACGCTGCGCGACCCGTCCCGGGTGGACGGGCTCGTCCTGCTCGGCACGCCCGCCGGGACGTTCACGATGACGGAGGGCCTGCGCGCGGGCTGGCACTACGAGCCCGACCTCGACGAGATGCGCCGCATCCTGCGCCTGTTCCCGTACGACGAGAGCCTCGTCACGGACGAGATGGTGAAGGCGCGGTACGAGGCGAGCGCCCGTCTCGGCGCGCAGGACGCCTTCCGCAAGCTGATCCCCGAGCCCGGCCCGGCGGACACGCAGATCAAGGGCGTCCCCGAGGACCGGCTCCGCACGATCGAGAAGCCCGCCCTCGTCGTCCACGGACGCGAGGACAGGGTCATCCCGGTCGACCTGGGCTGGCGTCTCGCCCGCACCATCCCGAACGCCGAACTCCACGTCTTCGGCAACTGCGGCCACTGGGTCCAACTAGAACGCCCGGACGCCTTCATATCTCTCGTAAGCGACTTCGCAAGGCGCCTGCCGTGAGCAAGGAAGGCGTTGAGAAGGCGCTTTACGACCTGAACGTCGATCGGCGGGCTCGGGAGGCGTTCACCGCAGAGCCCGACCGGTTCGCCGCGCGCTACCGGCTGACCGGGGACGAACTGGCCCTGCTGACCGAGCGAGACGTACGCGGCCTCGCCGCGCGAGGCGCGAACCCGATGCTCGTGTGGGGGTTCTGGCTGATGCTGCCGCCCGAGGGCGAGCGCGGCACCCCGGCCTACCTGGCCCGGATGCGTAGCGACACGCCCCGGATGCACGACACGAAGGGAGAGGACTGACCATGGGCACCGTCGTCGGCGGCTTCGTGCTGCCCCACGACCCGATGATGCTCACGCATCCGGACGCGCCGCCCGCCGACGTGCGCGACCGCGTCCACGCGGCGTACGCGGAGGTGGCGCGGCGGCTCGCGGCGCTCGACCCGACCACCGTCGTGATCTTCGGGACGGACCACTACATCCTGTTCGGTCCGGGCTGCCTGCCGCAGCTGCTGATCGCGACCGGCGACCTGGACGGCCCGGTCGAGCGGCTGCCCGGCCTGCGCCGCGGCCCGCTGCCGGACAACGCGCCGCTCGCCCGGCACATCGCCGCGCACGGGCACCGCAACGGCGTCGACTGGGCGGTGGCGCCGACGTTCACCGCCGACCATTCCGTCGTCCTGCCGTACCAGCTCGTCGCGGCGCCGCTGGAGCTGCCGCTGATCCCCGTCTACCTGGCGTGCGGGGTGGAGCCGCTGCTGCCGCTGCCGCGCGCCGCCCGCGCCGGGGAGGCGGTCCGGGATGCGGTCGAAGCGGCCGGGCCGGACGAGCGCGTCGCGGTGATCGGCAGCGGCGGCATCGGCCACTGGGTGGGGACGGCCGAGATGGGCCGCCTCAACACGGGCTTCGACCGGAAGGTGCTCGACCTCGTCGCGGCGGGCGACACCGAGGCGCTGGCCGCGCTGGACGACGCGGAGATCCTCGCCGAGGCGGGGAACGGCGCCCTCGAAGTCCGGACGTTCGTCGCCGCGATGTCGGCGGTCGGCCCGTGCCGGGGCGACGTGATCGGATACGAGGCCGTCCCGGAGTGGATCACGGGCCTCGGGTTCGCGGAGCTGCTCCCGCTGGAGGCCGCCGATGTCCGCTGACGTGACGAGCGCCGCTGAATTGAAGGGGTGCCGCGTCGTCCTGTGCGCGGCGGACGACGTCCCGGCGGGCCGGATGCTGCGCGTGGTCGTCCCGGAGGCGGGCCCGCTGCTCGTCGCCAACGTCGACGGAACGTTCCACGTCACGGCCGACACCTGCACCCACGCCGAGGCGTCGCTCAGCGAGGGCGACCTGGAGGGACGGACGGTGGTGTGCCCCGTCCACTGGGCGGAGTTCGACCTCGCGACGGGCGCGGCGCTGTGCTTCCCGGCGACCAGGGCGCTCGCCGTCCACCCGGCGGCCGTGGAGGACGGCCAGGTCGTCGCCTACATCAGGGGTTCCCGTGAAGGATGACCTGCTGGCGCTCCGCGACCTGGACGACGGCTGGCTCGACCGCCGCGTCTTCTGGGACCGGGACGTCTACGAACTGGAGCTGGAGCGGATCTTCGCCCGCTGCTGGCTGTTCGTCGCGCACGAGTCGCAGTTGCCGAAGCCCGGGTCGTTCCTCACCACCTGGATGGGCGAGGACCACGTGCTCGTCGTCCGGCGGCGGGACGGCTCCATCGGCGCCTACCTGAACAGTTGCCCGCACCGAGGCAACCGCGTCTGCACGGCGGAGGCGGGCACCGCGCGCGGGTTCGTCTGCAACTACCACGGCTGGTCCTTCGACCTGGACGGACGGCTCGCCGGGGTGCACGAGTCCGCCGCGTTCGGACGGGAACCCACCTTCGACCGCTCGAAACTGGGCCTCACACCCGTTGCGCAGCTCGACACGTACAAGGGTCTGGTGTTCGCGACGTTCGACCCGGACGCGCCACCGCTGCGCGACTTTCTCGGTGACTTCGCCTTCTACCTCGACGTCATGCTGGACAACGACGAGGGCGGGACGGAGTTCGCAGGAGGCTCGATCACGTCCGTCCTGGACTGCAACTGGAAGATCGCGGCGGAGAACTTCGCCGGGGACGCGCTGCACGCCGGGTGGACGCACGCGTCCGGCGCGGAGGCGATGCTCGGCCGCGGCGTCGCCGGCCTCAGCGGGGACGACACCGAGAGCTACCACGTCAACGTCAACGGCCACTGCTGGGAGTTCAACCTCGACGGCGTCGGCAACGCCGCGACGCTCGGGGACCGGCGGATCATCGACTACCTGCGCGCGAACGAGGCGCGGTTCACCGAGCGGCTCGGGCCGCTGCGGGCGAAGATGGTCGGCTCGATCAGCTCGGTGAACGTGTTCCCGAACTTCTCCTTCCTGCCCGGCCAGAACACGTTCCGGACGTGGCAGCCGAAAGGCCCGCACCGGACGGAACTGCACACGTGGGTGCTGGTGAACCGCGACGCGCCCGAGGAGGTGAAGGACGCCTGGCGGAAGGGCGCGATGATGACGTTCTCCCCGTCCGGCGTCTTCGAGATGGACGACGGCGAGAACTGGGAACTGGCGACCCGCGCGAACCAGGGCGTGGTGACGCGGCGGCAGCGGCTCTACTACGGGCTCGGCTCCGACACGGCGATCGAGCACCCGGAACTGCCCGGCAACGTGCATCGCGGGCAGGTGAACGACGCCAATCAGCGGGCGTTCTACCGGCGCTGGTCGGAACTGCTACGCGCCGGAACGTGGGACGAGGTCCCGTCATGACGTCGCTGGAAACGCATTTCGAGGTGCAGGCGTTCCTCGCGTACGAGGCGCGGCTGCTCGACGAGGAGCGCTATCCGGAATGGCTCGGCCTTTTCACCGAGGACGCGCACTACTGGGCGCCGGGCGTCGAGAACCGCGGAAGGTCGGACAAGGAGGGGACGTACGCGCCGTCCCGGATGGCCTATTTCGACGACACCCTGGACGACCTTCGCCGCCGCGTCACCCGCTTCACCGCGCCGACCGCCTGGGCCGAGGACCCGGCGACCCGCCACCTCCACGTCGTGTCGAACATCGAGGTCGAGGACGGCGAAACGGCCGGTGAGCTGCTCGTACGCTCGGTCTTCGTGAACTACCGGGGCCAGGGGGACGTCGACGCGGCGACGCTGTACGGGCGGCGCGAGGACGTCCTGCGCCGCGTCCCGGACGGCGGGCTGCGCATCGCGCGGCGGCTCGTCGTCCTGCGGCACGCCGTGCTCCCCGCCAAGAACATCAACACCTTCTTCTAAGGGAAAAGCGATGACGGAAGGACGGCTCGCCGGACGGGTCGCACTGGTGACCGGCGGCGGAAGCGGCATCGGCCGCGCGGTCGTCGACCGCTATGTCGCGGAGGAGGCGCGGGTCGGCGTCCTGGAACGCGACGCGGAACGGGCCGCCGCGCTCGTCCGCGACCACGGCGACCGGGTGGCGGTCGAGGTCGGGGACGTCCGGACGCCCGCCGCGCACACCGCGTCGGTGGCCCGCACGCTCGACGTCCACGGACGGCTCGACGTCTACGTCGGCAACGCGGGCGTCTACGACTACTCGGCCCGTTTCGAGGATCTCGACGCCGAACGCATCGCGTCCGGGTTCACGGAACTGTTCGAGACGAACGTGCTCGGCTATCTGCTCGGCGTGCGGGCCGCCCTTCCGGCATTGCGGCACAGCGGCGGGACGGTCATTCTCACGGTGTCGTCCAGCGGCCTTTACGCGGGCGGCGGCGGGGCGCTCTACGTGGCGTCCAAGCACGCGGTCGTCGGGCTGGTCCGGCAGCTCGCGCACGAGCTGGCGCCGGACGTCCGGGTGAACGGCGTCGCGCCGGGCGCGACCCGCACGGCGCTCGGCGGCCTGTCCGCCCTCGGCACGGCCGCGCGCCGCCTCGAACCGGACGGCCTGGCCCGGCACATCCCGCTCGGCTTCGTCAGCGACCCGGCCGACCACGCCGGGCTCTACACCCTCCTCGCCGACCCGCGCGACTCCCGCTTCATGACGGGCGCCGTCCTCCCGAGCGACGGCGGCCTGGAAATCCGCGGCACCCGTCCCCGTCCAGAGAAAGGCAGGACGCAATGAAGCTGTCGGTGTCGCTGGGGTTCTGGCAGGACCGGCCGCCGGGCGAGGCGCTCGGTACCGCCGTCCACGCCGACGCGCTCGGCTTTCCGGAACTGTGGATCGGCGAGATGGCGACCTACGACGCGTTCGCGCTCGCGACCGCCGTCGCCGCGCGGACGTCCGCGATCGCGCTGACGCCGGGGCCGCTGCCGGTCGCCGTCCGCGACCCGGTGATGATCGCGATGGGCACGGCGTCGCTCGCCGACCTGACCGGCCGCGCGGTCGGCGTGGCGCTCGGCAGTTCCAGCCCGCACGTCGTGGAGCGCTGGCACGGCCGCGAGCGGCGCGACCCGCCCGCCGCGCTGGCCGAGTCCGCCGCCGCGGTGCGGACGCTGCTCGCCGGGGGCCGGGCCGACCTCGACGGGAAGGTCGTCCGCGTCCACGACTACCGGTTGCGGCTGCCCGCGACCCGCGCGCCGATCACGATCGCCGCGTTCGGCCCGGCCGCGATCCGGGTCGCCGCCCGGCACGCCGACCGGATGGTGGTCAGCCTCGTCACGGCGGTGTCGGCGGGACGGCTCACCGCGCGGCTCCGGGACGAGTCCGCCGCGCTCGGCACGGCGGCCCCACCGGTCGCGGCCTGGGTGCCGGTGGCCGTGGACGGCGGCGCGCGGGCCCGTGAACAGGCCCGTGAACAGGCCCGCCGCGCGGTCGTCGGCTACCTCGGCGCGCCCGGTTACGCGGAGATGTTCGAGGAGGCCGGGTTCGGGGACGTGGTCGCGCTCGCGCGGACCCGCCCGCACCCGTCGGAGCTGCTCGCGGCCGTCCCGGACGAGCTGGTGCACGCCGTCGCGGCGATCGGCCCGGCGGACGAGGTCGCCGAACGGCTCGCCTCCTACGCGGTGGACGAGATCACCGTCCTGCCGTGCAGCACGGACGACGACCCGTGCGGCGAACGCACCCTGCGCGCCCTGGCCGCGCTTTAGGCCAGCGAGGCGCGGACGGCGTCCGGCAGTTCGCGCAGCCGGTGCAGCGGCAGTTCCAGCGGCGTCACGTCGTGCGCCCAGGGCGCGGCGTCGGCGACGAGGGCGCGGGCCTGACGCTTGGTCAGCCCCGGCCGGACGTCGATCAGCGCGTCCCGCCAGGTGTTGGCGACCTTGCCGTGCGCCCGCTCCAGCACCGCCCGCACGACGCGCCGCGCAGGGTCGTCGCCCGGCGACCTGCGGACGGCCTCCACCACGGAACCGTCCGCCGTCACCTCGAACACCGGCTCCAGCACGGCGGCGACCGCCGTCATGTCCGGCGGCTCGGCCAGCACCACCCGCACCCGCTCGGCCCGCGCCGCCAGCAGGACGCGGACGAGCGCCCGCTCCATCCCGGCGGGCAGCGCGGCGGCGACCCCGCGCGTCCGCGCCGCGTAGGGCTTGGCGAGCCAGGTGCTCAGCCGGGCGCGCGGCACGCCCGGCAGGACCGGCTTCGGCCAGTCGCCGACCAGCACGTCCGGACGGAGATCGGCCAGGTCGTCCACCGAGGGCGCGAACCGGTCCCGCGACTCGACCGACTGCGGGCCCTGCGTGTAGATGGCGGCACCGAACCGGTCGGCGCGGGCGGACGCGGCGGGCAGGCTCTTCGCCGTGGGACGCAGCACGTACAGGTCCGCGGCCGAACCGATGGCCTCCGCGCCGTGGTACCGGTTGAAGTCCGGGTAGATGGCCTCGGACACCAGGTTCAGGTCGCTCAGCGCGTTCTGCACCTTCAGCGCCAGCGCCGGGGTCCGGTCGCTCGCCCCGTACGCGAGGAGGACGCGCCCGCGCGCCTGCTCGCGCAGCCCTTGGACGGCACGCGCCACGAACAGCCCGACACCGTCCGGCGTGTAGGGCGGGTCGGTGATCGCCAGGTCCGCGTACTCGGAAGCCGACGGCGGAAGCCCCAGCCGCAGATCGGCCCAGCGCGTCGACACCCGCAACCCCAGATCGGAAGCACGGGCGTCGATATAGGCGAGGATGCGCTCGTCGACGTCCACGACCAAGGTCTCGACCTCCGGGTGGACGAGCCCGACGGCGAGCGAGGTCAGGTCGTGGTCGCCGACGCAGAGCAGGCGCGTCCCGGGCAGCCAGAACCGCGCACCGAGCAGCAGCGCCCGCCGCACCACCGTGTCGGGCGTCGCGGCGACATGGTCGAGGACGTGCCGCCCGCGCGGCGCACCGGCGATCAGCTCGGCCATCCGCTTGACCACAGCGGCGTGGTCGGGCAGCAGGTGCTCCACCGGATCGGCGGGCGTGAACGGCCGGTACCGCAGCAGATCCCCGACGTCGCCCGTCAGCCGGAACCGGTCACCGGCACGCTCCAGCTCCAGGGCGGCGAGCAGGGCCTCCACGGAACGGCGGGGCGCGGCGGTCTCCCGGACGAGGTCCGCGAGCGTCCACCAGCTCCCGTCCGCGAGGAGGGTCAGCGCGGCGTGGACCCGCCGGGGCTCCATGTCGCCCGCGGCCGGAAGCGTCCCATCCTCGTCCCCCATCCGAGGGAGCCTATCGGCCGGGCGCCTCCTTGATCGTGGTGAGCGCCTCGTCCAGGGACAGGACGTCGGCGTACTTGGCCTCCAGGTCGAGGAGGTTCGCCTCGTGCAGGCGCCGGTCGCGGTCGCCGCAGGCTTCGTCCACGACCAGCGGGCGGAACCCGTGCTGGAGCGCGTCGGTCGCCGTCGCGCGGATGCATCCGCTCGTCGTCAGCCCGCAGATCAGCAGCGTGTCGATCCCGGACGAGGTCAGCGTCGCCGACAGGGACGTCCCGTGGAACGCGCTCGCGTACTGCTTGGTGACGACGGTGTCGCCCGGGGCGGGGGCGGCCCCCTCGGCGAACTCGCCGAGAGGGCTCCCCTCCTCGAACACGCGCAGCGCGGGGATCTTGCGGCGGAACAGGCCGCCGTCCGCGCCTCCCGGCTGGTACGCGACGCGGGTGAACAGGACCGGCAGGCCCGCCGCCCGCGCCGCGCCGATCAGCGTCGCGGACGCGGCGGCCGCGTCCTCGACGGGGGCGCGCAGCGGCGAGCCGTCCACCAGGTAGGCGCGGACGAGGTCGACCACCAGCACCGCCGGGAACCGCCCGCACCCGAGCCGCCCGGCGAACCCGGACTCCCGGTAATCAGCCGCGAGATCGGTCATCTCCGCAGCGCCTCCGCCGACCGGACGTCGACCGGCGGGCGCGGCGCGGGAAGGCCCGTCTCGGCCTCGCAGTTGGCGAGGATCTCCGGGAGCGGCGGGCCCATGTCGAACACCGGAATCTCCGTACGCTCCGCCGCCCGCTGAGCGCGCAGCGCCTCGGTCGCGGCCACGTCGAGCACGCCGCCCTCGGAGCAGACGACGCCGTAGCCGTCGCGGGCGCCGTCCGGGGTGACGAGCCCGCGCAGCACCTCGACCGCGACCAGATCGGCCGGACGGGCCAGCGGGTCGCCCCATCCACCGCCGCCCCACGTCACGAAGTGGAGCACGTCGCCCGGCGCGACCGCGACGTCGTGGATCTTGCTGGGCAGCACCTCGCGCGTCCCGTCCGCGCGGTCGATCCACTTACGCCCGCGCTCGCCGGGACGCCCGCCGTTCACGCCCCACGGGTAGGTGAGCCAGCGGTCGTCGTGGATCGCGATCGTGCCGGGCTCCTCGAAGTGGTAGGCGACGTCGACGCCGTTGCCGCCCCGGTGCAGTCCCGCGCCGCCGGAGTCGGCGATCGTCTCCCACCGCTCGACGCGCAGCGGGTAGTACGACTCCAGGTACTCGCAGGGGATGTTGACGAACGACGGCCAGAGCGAGTGCCCGTCCGGGCCGTCGCCGACCGGGCGTCCCGGCACGCCGCCGAACCCGATCGAGTAGAGCTGGAACCACTCGCCCGCCCGTTCCCCGGACGTGTAGTGCCCCGAGTACATGAAGTGCGGCGACGACGAGAACCCGGCCGCGTTCAGGATGTCGGGGTTGGTCTGCCCGAGCAGCCCGCCGAACAGGTCGAACACGCGGCCGATGCCGTGGTTGCGGGCGTTGAGCGCGGCGGGCTTGCGCGGCTTCCAGAACGAGTCCTCGGGGATCGTGACGTCGATCAGCGGATAGAAGCCGTCGTTCCACAGGATCTGCGGGTCCGCCACGGTGATCACGTAGATCCCGAAGAACATCCGGACGAGGTTCTCGTTGATGAAGTAGTTGACCGGGCCCACGGCCTGCGGCGCGGCGTGCGAGAAGTCCAGGTGGATCTTCTCGCCGTGCCGGGTGAGGGAGATCTTCAGCTCGTAGGGGCCGTAGCCGCAGCCGTCGTCGCAGATGTAGTCGGCGAACTCCAGCGTCCTCCCGTCCTCGAAGAGGGCGGCGAGCAGGATCTTCATCGCCTGGTAGTTGCGGTCGAGCAGGGCGTCCAGCGCGGACAGGTACGTCTCCACGCCGAACCGGTCGCACAGCTCCCGGACGCGCCGCGCCGCCGTCGTGCACGCCGCGACCAGGCCGTTCAGGTCGGCGCGGTTCCAGTCGGGCATGCGGACCTGGTTGAGGATGATGCGCAGCGCGTCCTCGTTCAGCTCGCCGCCCTCGTAGAGCTTGAACGGCGGGACGACCACGCCCTCCTCGTAGATGGTGCGGGCGTCGGCGGGCATCGAGCACGGCGTCTTGCCGCCGACGTCCGACATGTGCCCGAACATCGACGACCAGCCGACGAGCCGCCCCTCGTGGTAGATCGGGACGACGAGCAGCCAGTCGTTCGCGTGGCTGATCGCCGCGCCGCACGCGTACGGGTCGGACGTCATGAGGATGTCGCCCTCGCCGATCGTCCCGTCGAAGTTCTCCAGGAAGTCGGGGACGGACAGCCCGAACTGCCCGACGACCATCTTCCCGGACGGGTCCGCGATCAGCGGGAACTCGTCGTGCTGCTCGCGGATGCCCGGCGACAGCGCGGTGCGGAACAGCACCTCGTCCATCTCGTGGCGCGCGTTGCGCAGCGCGTTCTCGATGATGTCGAGCGTGACCGGGTCGATGTCGACCCGGCCGATCGGCTCGGCGTCGCTCTGCAGGATCTCGGCCATCAGCCCTCCTCGGTCAGCGGACGGATCAGCAGGCT
Organism: Actinomadura syzygii; assembly: GCF_008085905.1. Taxonomy (GTDB): domain Bacteria; phylum Actinomycetota; class Actinomycetes; order Streptosporangiales; family Streptosporangiaceae; genus Spirillospora; species Spirillospora syzygii. Next base: position 446,800 of record NZ_VSFF01000001.1, read on the forward strand.
GCCGCTCGGGTGGACGGTCGCGGCGTGCCCCGGCAGCACGAGCGTCGTGGAGTCCATCTCGGTCACGACGGCGGGGCCGGTCACGACGTCCCCGGCGAGCAGCTTGGAACGGTCGTAGATGCGGGCGGGCGCGGTGGCGCCGTCCATCCACAGCTCGGTCTCGCGGACAAGCGCGCCGGACGGGTCGCCCGTTCCCTCGGGGAGCGTCCGCCACGCCACCTCGGGACGCGGCCCGCTCACCGTCACCCGCAGGTTGATGACCTCCCGCTCGTTGCCGAGCAGGAACGAGAACAGCCGCTCGTGCTCGGCGTCGAACGCGGCGCCCAGCTCGGCGAGCAGGTCGCCGTCCACGGCCTCGCGGTCGACCTCGACGGGGATCTCGAAGCCCTGCCCGTGATAGCGCAGGTCGATCTGGTACGTCTCGGTCTGGTCGGCGCGCGGGACGCCCTCGTCCTCCAGCCGCTGCGCGGCGGAGTCGGCGAGTTCGAGGAGCGCGGTGCGCAGTTCGGCGTCGTCCAGGGTGGAGAAGCGGCGGACCATCGTGCGGGCGCTCTCGTCGCGGGCGCAGGTCGTCGCGTCGCCGTAGGCGCAGAGGACGCCGGGCGACGGCGGCACGATCACCGGCCACGACCCGGTCAGCCTGCCGAGCGCGTTCGCGTGCAGCGGCCCGGCGCCGCCGAACGACACGAGCGCGAACTCGCGCGGGTCGAAGCCCTGCTGGACGCTGATCAGCCGCAGCGCGCCGAGCATGTTCTCGTTGACGATGTCGACGATCCCGGCCGCCGCCGCCTCGACACTGGGGAGTCCCATCGCGTCGGCGACGGTCCGGACGGCCTTGCGGGCGCTCTCCACGTCGAGTTCGATCTCGCCGCCCGCCAGCTCCCGCGGCAGGTAGCCGAGGACGACGTTCGCGTCCGTCACGGTCGGGTCGGTGCCGCCCGTCCCGTACGCGGCGGGGCCCGGGTCGGCGCCCGCCGACTGCGGTCCGACGCGCAGCGCCTTCGTCAGCTCCGGGACGTGCGCGATCGACCCGCCGCCCGCGCCGACCGTGCGGACGTCCACGCTCGTCGCCCGCACGGTCAGGTCGCCGACCGTCGTCTCCCGGCCGATGCGCGGACGCCCGCCGAGGACGAGCGCGACATCGGTGGACGTCCCGCCCATGTCGAAGGTGAGGAAGTCGCGGAAACCGGCCTGCTCGGCGAACCACACCGCGCCGGTCACGCCGCCCGCCGGACCGGAGAGCAGCAGCGCCACCGGGTCCTCGGCCGCCTTCGCGGCGCGGCTCAGCCCGCCGTCGCTGCGCAGCACGGACAGCGGCGCCTCGATCCCGCTGCCGACGAGGGAACGGTCCAGGTTGCGTACATACCGGGATACCTCGGGCTGCACGTAGCCGTTCGCCACGGTCGTGACGGTCCGCTCGTACTCCCGCATCTCCGGCAGGACGCGGCTCGACAGCGACACCGGGATCCCCGGCAGCTCGTCGGCCGCCAGCTCCGCGACCCGTCTTTCGTGCGCGTCGTTCGCGTACGAGTTGATCAGCGAGATGGTGAGGGCCTCGATGCCCTGCCCGGCGAGGCGGCGCAGGGCGTCCCGGACGCGGTCCTCGTCCAGCGGGGCGACCTCCGCGCCGTCCGCCCCGATCCGGCCGGGGACCTCGACGGTGTGCTCCAGTTTCGCGAGCGGCTCCGGCTTCGGCCAGATGATCCATCCGGCGAGCCCGCCCGGCACGAACGACCGCGCGATCTGGAGCACCTGGCGGAACCCCTCGGTCGTGACCAGCCCGACCCGCGCGCCCCTGCCCTGGAGGATCGCGTTCGTCGCGACCGTCGTGCCGTGCAGGACGTGCGCCACCTCGGGCAGGCCGATCCCGGCGTCCCGGCACACCTTGCGGATGCCGTTGAGGACGCCTTCGGACTGGTCCGCCGGGGTCGACGCCGTCTTCGCCCGGTGGCTGACGCCGGTCTCCTCGTCCACGAGCAGCACGTCAGTGAACGTGCCGCCCACGTCGACGCCTAGCCGATATCCCATGCCGTCTCCCGGTGGGTCAGACGATTCCGCGCTCCGTCAGCGCGTCGATCTCGTCGTCGGAAAGGTCCAGGAGGCCGCCGTACACCTCCCGGTTGTGCTCGCCGAGCGCCGGGCCGGGGTGCCGCACCGACCCGGGCGTCTCGCTGAGCCTGGGGAACGCGTTGTGCATCGGCAGTTCGCCGAAGTCGGGGTGGACGAGCCGTACGATCGCCTCGCGGGCGGCGAAGTGCGGGTCGTCGAACATGTCCTTGGCGGTGTAGATGCGGCCCGCCGGGACGCCGCCCGCGTGCAGCTCGTCCAGCAGTGCCCCGGTGTCGAGGGTGGCCGACCATGCCGCGATCAGCTCGTCCAGCTCGGCCATGTTCCGCCCGCGCTCGGCGTGCCCGGCGAAGCGCGGGTCGGCGCTCAGCTCGGGACGTCCCATCGTCTTCGCGAGCCGCGCGAACACCGTGTCCTGGTTCGCGGCGATGAGGATCATCTCGCCGGACTTGGTCGGGTAGACGTTGCTGGGCGACACGTTCGGCAGCACGGACCCGGTGCGTTCCCGCTGGTAACCGGCCACGGCCCACTCGGGGAGCAGCGACTCCATCATCGCGAGCACGGCCTCGTAGATGGCCGAGTCGACGACCTGGCCGCGTCCCGTGCGCTCCCGGTGGTGGACGGCGACGAGCGCGCCGATCGTGGCGAACACGGCGGCGAGCGAGTCACCGAGCGAGATTCCGGCGCGCGACGGCGCGTTCCCCGGGTCCCCGGTCACGTATCGGATTCCGCCCATCGCCTCACCGATCGACCCGTATCCGGCGCGCGGCGCGTACGGCCCGCTCTGCCCGAAGCCGGACACGCGCACCAGCACAAGCCCGGGGTTCGCTTCACGGAGCCGGTCGAAGTCGAGGCCCCAGCGCTCCAGCGTCCCCGGGCGGAAGTTCTCGACAACGATGTCGGCCTTTTCAATGATCCGCCGCGCGAGATCCTGGCCCTCGTCCGTTCGCAGGTTGCAGGTGACCGACTTCTTGTTGCGCGCGACCACCGGCCACCACAGCGACTTGCCGTGCGGCTTCTCCCGTCCCCACTGCCGCATCGGGTCCCCGGCGCCCGGCGACTCGAGCTTGACGACCTCGGCGCCGAAGTCGCCGAGGAGCTGCCCGCAGAACGGACCGGCGAGCAGTTGTCCCATCTCCACGACGCGCAGGTCGGAGAGCGGGCCGCGGGCTTCTTCGGACATCGATCCTCGTTTCCGGTGGGGGGTCAGGACGGGGGGTCGCGAAGCAGGACGGCCTTCGCGGACAGCACATGGGCTCGCATCACGGACTCGGCCCACGTCCCGTCCCGGGCGCGCAGCGCGGCGACCAGCTCGCGGTGGTGGGCGCAGCTCCGGGTGAGGTCGTCCGGCGAGTAGCGGTGGAAGGTGCGCATCACCAGCGGGAGCTGCACCACGGCGTTGAGCATGGTGACGAGCCGGTTGCTCGCGGCGGCCGCACGGGCGATGCCGTGGAACTCGGCGTTCAACTCAGCAACCCGGTCAAGGTCCTGTTGGTCGCCGGGCGCGGCGGCCCACTCGATGAGGCCGCACAACTCGTCCATGCGGTCGGCGTCCTTCGCCTCGATCCGGGCGGCGGCGCGGCGCGCGGCGGCGCCCTCCAGCAGCATCCGCAGGTCGTAGATCTCTTCGAGGTCCTCGGGCGTCCAGTCCGGGACGCGGGCGCCGCGGTGCGGCAGCACCTCGACCAGGCCCTCGACCTCCAGCCTGCGCAGCGCCTCCCGGACGGGCGTCCGGGACGACCCGGTCGCCTCGGCCAGCTCAGCCTCCCCGAGCCGCGCCCCCGGCTGGTGGACGCCGCCCAGGATGTCGGCGCGCAACCGCTCGTAGACGCGGTCGACGGCAAGGACCATCCGAACCTCCCGGCTCACTGATTGCATGCAACATAGGCAATGTTCACGGTTGACACAAGGCTTCACCTGGAAGAAGCTTCGGACGGTAGCCCCGCTTGCATACAAGAGGACGTTCATGGCGAAGGTCGAAGTCATCGAGGTCGGGCCCCGGGACGGGCTGCAGAACGAGTCCGCGATCCTCCCGACCGCCGACAAGGTGCGGCTGATCGAGCGGAGCATCGAGGCCGGGCTGCGGCGGATCGAGGCGGTCAGCTTCGTCCACCCGAAACGCGTCCCGCAGATGGCGGACGCCGAAGCGGTGATGGAACGCGTCCCCCGCCCGGACGGCGTGAAGTACGCGGGCCTGGTCCTGAACCAACGCGGCCTGGACCGCGCCCTGGCCACCGCCGTAGACGAGGTCAACGTAGTCGTCGTCGCAACAGACGAATTCAGCCAGCGCAACCAGGGCTGCTCAGTAGAAGAGGGCCTCCGCAACTGGGCCCAAATAGCAGAAGACGCCCGCGCCGCCGGCCTCTACCGAACGGTCACCATAGCCGCCGCCTTCGGCTGCCCCTTCGAGGGCGAGGTCCCCACCGCCAAGGTCCTAGACCTGATCCGCCGGGTAGCGGAAAGCGCCCCAGATGAAATAGCCATAGCCGACACAATCGGCGTAGGCGTCCCCGCCCAGGTCAAGACACTCCTAGACGGCGCCGCCGAAATAGCCCCCGGCATCCCTCTCCGCTGCCACTTCCACAACACCCGCAACACGGGCTACGCCAACGCCCTGACCGCCCTGGACCACGGCGTCTCCGCCCTGGACGCCAGCACCGGCGGCTTCGGCGGCTGCCCCTTCGCCCCCGCCGCCACCGGCAACATAGCCACCGAAGACCTCGTCTACGCCCTAGACCGCACCGGCATAAAAACAGGCATCGAAATGGCCACCCTCACAGAAACAGCAACCTGGCTAGCCGACCGCCTGAACTCCCCAGTACAGGCCCTCCTAGGCCGCGCCGGCCCCTTCCCCACCCCAAACTGACACCCGCAGCGCCATTTACGAGCGCAACCCAGGGCCCGCATGGTCAGGTCCATTCGGTGTTGGGGTACATGCGGTACTTGAGCAGTTGGTCCAGTCGGTCGGCCGCCGCCTCGGCGTCGCGGCAGGACGACAGGAACCAGCCGCGTCCCGCTCCCGCCTCGAAGTAGCTCCACGTCCCGCCCGGCGTCGCGCGCACAGTCACCATGGCCCCGACGTCGTCGGCCGCACCACTGGCGTAAACCCACAGCAGCGGTGCTGGGTAGCGGAACTCGTGCTCCTCGTACAAGCCGACGCACCTCCAGCCCTTCGGCCTGAGAACCTCCGCGAGGGTCTCCAGGTTCTGCACCGCCGTGTCGTCACTCAGAAACGTCCGCCACCGCAGAACCGCCTGCCATCGGCCGACCGCCCGGCGCACGCCGTCAAGCATTCCGAACACCTTCCGCTGATCCTTGTCGTTTCGGCTCGTCGGCGCAGGTCAGAATGCGACGTACGCCCATACCCATTTCCCGGACGGTTCGCTTTCGGTCACCCCGCATGAAGAGGCGAGCGCCTCCACCATCGGCAGCCCGCGTCCGCCGACGCATTCGTCGTGGCCCCCGGGTCCAGCGCCTCGGCGTCCGGGGTCACGTCGTCGGCACTCGTTGCCAGCGCCCGCTTGGCGACCGGCCTGTCATCGGAGGAGTCCCACACCGCCAGCAGCACCCGCCGGGGCTCCAGCGCCAGCCTCACCCGAATCTCCTGGTCGCCTCCCCAGCGCAGCGCGTTGGTCACCAACTCGCTGGCGATGAGCGTCAGGTCGTCCCTGAGCCGCGACAGTCCCCAGTCCGCGAGCCGCAGTTCCACCAGCATCCGAACCTGCGCCGGAGCCGTTGGCGCGGCGAGGAACGTGGTGTCCAGCGCTCCGGCGAATCCCCTGGACGTGCTCACCATGCGGCCGCTCATCCCGGTCACCGCGCGATCTGCTTCAAGACGATCAGCGTCCGCTCCGCGGCCACCGACTCGGCTCCCACCTCGCCCAGGACGTGGCCGCGCTCGCCGCCCCACCGGAACCGGCGTCCAGCACAGATGACGACTCGCTCGCCCCGCGTCCCCAGCGCCACTCGGAGTGTGTTCTCGTGCACCTGTGCCCGGCATCCACGCCGTCCGAGCTGCACCGCCAACTCGCTCAGCGCGTCAGCTCTAACATCTGGCATGGGGCCGCCCCGCGCCGTCGGATCAGCACCCGGAAGCATCCGAGCTGCCGTCTCCAGACGGCCGGTCTTACGGGTCATATCTGACATTGCGGGTACGTCTCCAAGGTCGGCAAGCGGGAGCTTCCGGGCTGATTTGTTTCAACAAATCAGCCCGGCTTCATGGTGCCGATAGACTGCGGTGCCCGTCAATAAGTTTCAACAAATCGGCCCGACAAGAGGAGATGAGCGCGTGGGGTCAGCGCGGTACAACGAGATCGCTGACGACCTGCTGCGGCGCATTGACGCAGGTGAGTGGCAGTCGGGCGACACTCTGCCGCCGATGGAGAAGCTTGCCGAGCACTACGCCGCCAGCCGCAACGCGGTGGCTCGCGCGGTCGGGAAGCTCGCGAAGCAGGGTCGTCTGGTCTCAGTGCCCCGTCGCGGGACGGTCGTCCGTCCCAAGCACCGCAAGACCGTCATGCGCACCGATCTCGTCAAGCGGAACACCAGGCATCGGCGGGACGGAGACGAGTTCGCGGGCGGCTACAGCTTTCCAGCCGCCATGGGCAACGAGATCTGGACTCATCACGTCAAGCCCGATGCCCGCAAAGCCCCCATCGAAGACGCTCGGCTTGCCCATCTGCTGAACGTGCCGGTCGGGGAGATGGTCGTGAGGCGCTTGCGTGTGACGGGGCCAGAGGGCGAGCCGGCCTTTCAGATCTCGACCTCCTGGATACATCCGCGCATCTCCGATGAGGTTCCAGAAGTCAAAGAGCCTTATGGCACGGGGCCGGGAGCTTGGATCGACGCCATTGAATCCAGGGGTCATGGTCCATTGGAATGGCTTGAGCGTCGGCGTGTGCGGATGCCGACCGTTGATGAGGCCAAGCTGTTGCTCATCCCGGCCGAACTGCCCGTTTGGGAGGTCGTCCGCATCAGCTATAGCGCCAAGGACGAGAAGGCCGTGGACGTCACGCAGGTCATCATCCCTGGTGACCGCATGGAAGAGGTCTCGCGGCTGCGTCGGGACGACTCCGCGAAGTGGCCTCATCGTTCCAGCGGCCCGGACGGCCCTCGGGTCGCGCCCGCCGAATAGCGCGCGACTGAGCGCGTCCCTAGACGACGGGTCCGGCTTTGAGGTGGCGACCTTGGGGGGTTGGGTCTTGGAGGGTGTTGTTTTTGACTACTACTCGGCCGTGTACTAGGACGGTTTCTGGGCGGCCTGTTATTTGCATTCCCTCGTAGGGGGTGTAGTCGGTGGCCATGTGTAGGTCGGCGGACGTTATTTGCCATTCTGTTGTCGGGTTCCAGATGGCTATGTCCGCGTCGGCGCCGGGGAGGAGGGTACCCTTGCGGGGATAGAGGCCGTTTGTGCGAGCTGGGTTTGTGGACGTCAGTTCCACGAAGCGGGTTGCGGGGAGACCCTGGCCTACTACGTATTCGGAGAAGATGACTGGGAGGCGGGTTTCTACGCCGGGGAGGCCGTTCGGCATGGCGCGGACGTCGGTGGCGCGGGATTCCTTCTGGGCCGTGTCGTAGCAGCAGTGGTCGCTGCCGATTGTTGTCACCTCGCCGGTGAACAGGTGACGGCCTAGCGCCTTGACCTGGGCGGACGAGCGTAGGGGCGGGCAGCAGACGTAGCGTTCGGGGTGGGTGCCGTTGTAGGCGGAGTCGTCCAGGATCAGGTGGTGCGCCACTGTTTCGCTGTAGGCGCGTACGCCTCGGCGGCGGGCGGCGGCTACCAGTTCTACGGCCTCGGCTGTTGATTGGTGGACGAAATACACCGGGGCGTCTACCGCTTCGGCGATGGCCAGGATTTCGGCTACCGAGGCTGTTTCGGCTAGGTCGGGGCGGGTTGCGGCCATGTTCGCCGCGTCGATTCGGTTGGTGTTGGCGCAGCGGCATTGGGCGTCGCCGACTATGTGGTCGGCCTCGCAGTGGATGACGACCATTCCGCCGAGTCCGGCGAGGGTCGTCATGGTGCGGAGGACGGTGTCCTCGTCGGCCATCGTCTCGCCGCGGTAGGTGGTGAACATCTTGACGGTGGAGATTCCGTCGTTGACCAGGGCGGCGAGTTGGTCGGGGACGGTTTCGTCCCACTCGACCACGCAGGCGTGCAGGGCGCTGTCGCAGAGGCCCTGGGTGGCTTTCGCGCGTTGCGCGTAGGCGACGTCGGCCGGGTTCTCGCCGGGGCGGGGGATCGCGAAGTCGACGATGGTGGTCGTGCCGCCGAAGACGGCCGCGGTCGTGCACTGGAGGTAGTCGTCCAGGGAGGTGAACTCGCCGGACGTGAAGCCGACGTGGCAGTGCGGGTCGACTCCGCCGGGCATGACCAGGCGGCCGGTCGCGTCGATGACGGTCTCGGCGGGCGGGGCGGTGCCGGGCGCGGCCAGCGCGGTGACGCGGCCGTCCGTGATCACGACGTCGGCGGGGCCCGACCAGTGCGCCTCGACGACCGTCCCGCCTCGGACGACGACGTCGGCGGTCACCGCGCCGCCAGGTGGGCGCGCCAGCCGCCCGCGTCGCTGATGTCCGTCACGCCGGGCAGGGTGAGCGACTCGGCGCGCATCCGCATGCAGAGCGTGCCGGAGCCGTCCGCGAGTTCGATCACGCCCAACTCCAGCTCGGGCGGCTCGCCGGGCAGCAGGTGGTCGCGCAGGATCTCGTAGGTGACGGCGTACAGCTCGCCGGGCACGGACCGTCCGCCGGACGGCACCGGGTGCAGCCCCGGGAACTCGTCCCGGACGGAGTAGAACCGGTACCGGGGCGCCGTCTCCGCCGGGCCGAGGAACTCGGCGCCGCTCAGCGCCCCGTTCAGCGAGCCGCCGGACATGGCCTGCCCGTTCACGAACATCCGCAGGTTCTCCATGGTGCCTTTCCTATTCAGACGACTCGTCAGACCGCTTGCCGGGCTCGTTCGGCCGCCGGGTCGGGGACCGGGACGGCGTCCAGCAGCGAGCGCGTGTAGGGGTGGGCGGGCCGCCGGTAGATCTCTCCGCAGGGACCGATCTCGACCAGCGAGCCCTGGTCGAGCACCGCGACCCGGTCGCACAGGTAGTGCACGACGGCGAGGTCGTGCGCGATGAACAGGATGGACAGGTCGAGCCGTTCGCGCAGGTCGCGGAAGAGGTTCAGCACCTGCGCCTGGACGGACACGTCCAGGGACGACACGACCTCGTCGCAGATCAGCACCTTCGGCTCGACGGCGAGAGCGCGGGCGATGGCGATGCGCTGCCGCTGGCCGCCGGAGAACGAGCGCGGGTGCCGGTCCGCGTCGGCGGCGGACAACCCGACCGTCTCCAGCAGGGCGGTGGCCCGGTCGCGCCGCTTGCGGCGGTCCGGCTCGATGCCGTGGACGAGCAGGCCCTCCTCGATCAGCGCGCCCGCCGTCATGCGCGGGTTGAGGGACGAGTACGGGTCCTGGAAGACCATCTGCATGTCGCGGCGGAGGGTGCGCAGCTCGCGCCGGGACGCGCCGAGAACGTCCCGTCCGCCGAGCCGGATCTCGCCGGAGTCGGGCTTGGTCAGCCGCGCGACGCAGCGCGCGACGGTCGACTTGCCGGAGCCCGACTCGCCGACCAGCCCGAGCACCTCGCCCGGCGCCAGGTCGAACGAGACCCCCTTCACGACGGGACGTCCCCCGAAACTCTTCACAAGGTTCCGCACGCTCAGCGCACTGACCCCGGTAACAGCAGTCATAGGGCGTTCCCTTCCTGGGGGCGGACCCCCAGACCCCCCGGCCGGAGGGCCGATGATCCTCGCTTCGCTGCGGTCATCGGACCTCCCCCTCCAACGCAGCCTCGTCGACGGTGCTCAGGCGGCGGGACGGGTCGTCGTCTATTCGGGGCACCGAGGCGAGGAGGCCGCGTGTGTACGGGTGTTGCGGACGGGCGTAGATGTCGTCCACCACGCCCTGTTCGACGGGCGCGCCGTGGCGCATGACGACGACGCGGTCGGCGAAGCCCGCCACGATCCCCAGGTCGTGGGTGATGAGCAGCACCGACATCGACCGTTCCGCCGCCAGTTCGCGCAGCAGCGTGAGCACCTGCGCCTGGACGCGGACGTCCAGCGCGGTCGTCGGCTCGTCCGCGATCAGCAGCGCGGGCTCGGCGATCACCGCGATGGCGATGACCACACGCTGACGCATCCCGCCGGAGAACTGGTGCGGGTAGTCGTCGAAGCGCCGGTCAGCGTCGCGGACGCCGAGGCGGCCGAGCAGTTCGACGCCGCGCCGCCGCGCCTCCTTCTTCTTCACGCCGCGGATGAGGAGCGGCTGCATGATCTGCCAGCCGATCGTCATCACCGGGTTGAGGGACGCGAGCGGGTCCTGGAAGACGAGCCCGATCCGGGCGCCGCGAACATCCCGCATCGCCCGCTCGGAAAGCCCGAGGACGTCCTTGCCGTCGAGAAGGACGCGCCCCGACAACGAGGCGTCGCGGTCGAGCCGCAGCACGGCCCGCGCCGTCACCGACTTGCCCGATCCCGACTCCCCGACCAGCGCGACCTTCTCCCCGGCCGCGACCGACATCGTCACCCCGCGCAGCACCTCGACCGGGCCGTCCGGTCCGGGGAAGGAGGCGCGCAGGTCGTCCAGCTCCAGCAGCGGGGTCATGACCGCCTCCCTCGCAGCGTCGGGTCGTTGCGGACGCGCAGCCAGTCCCCCACGAGGTTGAACGAGACCGCGGTGAGCATGATCGCCAGGCCCGGGAAGACGACCGCCCACCAGCCGTTCGTCAGGTTCCCGGCCGCGCCCGCGATCATCGCGCCCCATTCGGCGGACGGCACCTGCGCGCCGACCCCGACGAACGACAGCCCGGAGATCACGAGCATGACCGCCGACACGTCCAGCGTCGTCTGCACGTAGAGGGTGTCGAGCGAGTTCGGCAGCACGTGCCGGAACACCAGGCGCGGCGTCGACACCCCGAGCGTGCGGGCGGCCTCGACGTACTCGGCGTCCCGGACGTCGCGGACGAGCGTCCGGACGAGCCGCGCGTACCCCGGCCACCAGGTGAGGCACAGCGCGATCACCGCCGAGCGCAGGCCGGGGCCGAGCGCGGCGGCGAGGCCGAGCGCCAGGATGATCGCGGGCAGCGACAGGCCGATGTCGCAGATCCGCATCAGGACCTCGTCGGCGACGCGGCCGCCGAGCGCGGCGAGCGTCCCGACGATCGTGCCGATCAGGGTCGCGACGGCGATCACGATCACGGTCGCGAGCAGCGACACCCGCGCCCCGTACAGGACGCGGCTGAAGATGTCGCGGCCGTTCGCGTCCGTCCCGAACCAGTGGTCGGCGGACGGCGCGTGCAGCGCCTGACCGAGGTTCACCGAGTACGGGTCGTGCGGCGCAAGCAGCGGTCCGACCAGCGCGATCAGCACCATCAGGCCCGCGATCGCCAAAGCTACCCGGTCGACGATCGAGGCGCGCCCGGCGGGCGCGAACCGCCGCCGCCGAGGCACGGCCGGGCCGCGCTCCACCGTGTCCGCGACAGCGGTCTTCACGTCGCCGCCCCTTCCACGACGCCCGGCTCGACGGGCTCCGCCGCCGGGGCGGCCGATGCGCGCGACCCGCCGGGCTGCCGGAGCCTCGGGTTGAGCCAGAGCTGGACGACGTCCACGACGATGTTGGCCAGCACGAACACCACTCCGATCACGAGGACGGTGCCGATCACCGCGTACAGGTCGTTCTGCAGGACCGCGTTGACCGCGTACGCCCCGATCCCCCGCCGTCCGAACACCGACTCGACCAGGACGGTGGAGCCGAGCATCCAGCCGAGCTGCATGCCGAGGATGGTGCTGACCGGGACGAGCGCGTTCCGCAGCCCGTGCCTGATCACCACCCGCCACTCCGACGCCCCGGTCGCGCGGGCGAGCGTGATGTAGTCCGAGTCCAGCACGCTGATCATCGACGACCGGACCGTCCGGGCGACGACCGCGACGAACGCCGCCGCGAGCGTCACCGCGGGCAGGACCAGGTGCGACACGGCGTCCGAGAACGCCGCCGGGTCGCCGCTGAGCAGGGCGTCCACCGAGGTCATGCCGGTGATGGACGGCACCTCCCGGCCGAACCCGAGCTGCCCGGTGAGCGGCAGCGCGCCGAGCCGGTCGGCGAACACGAGCTGGAGCATCAGCCCCAGCCAGAACACCGGGACGCCCGCGCCGAACAGCACGATCAGCCGGGCCGCGACGTCGGCGGCGCGGCCCCGCCGGTAGGCGGCGTACACGCCGAGCGGCACCGCGATCGCCACGTTGATCAGCATCGCGGCGAGGACCAGCTCCAGCGACGACGGCAGCGCGTCGCCGATGTCGCTCAGCACCGGACGCTGGGTGAACACCGACGTGCCGAGGTCGCCGTGCAGGAGGTTCCCGAGGTAGGCCGGGAACTGCTCCCACACGGGCTTGTCGAGCCCGAGCCGCGCGGAGACCGCGGCGACCTGCTCGGCGGTCGCGTTGCGTCCCGCCGCGGCCCGCGCCGGGTCCCCGGGCAGCACCTGGGACATCAGGAACGTGACGACGCCCAGGCCGAACAGCACGACGACGCTGGTGACGAGCCGTCTGAGCAGGAAACGCGCCATTGCCGTGCCTCCCCTCGTCAGCCGACCTTGACGCCGTAGACGTCGACGGTCTGGTGGTGGGACGGCTGGTAGGCGTAGCCCTCCACGCCCTTGCGCAGGACGGTCACGTACTGCGGGTTGGACATGTTGACCGACGCGACGTCACCGGCGATGAGCGTCTGCGCCTGCTTGTACAGGCCGCACCGCTCGTTCTCGTCGGTGACCGTCTGGGCCTTCTCGACCAGCTCGTCGACCTTCGGGTTGTCGTAGCCGCCGTTGTTCTGCCCGTTGTTGATGAACCGGGAGTCGAACAGCTGGTACAGCACCGAGTCCGGGTCGGGGTTCGGCGGGAAGGCGTAGATCATGCCGAGGTCCGGCGTGGTCTTGTTCGTCTTCAGCCGCTGCACGTACTCGGGGTAGGTGATGGCCTCCAGCTTCAGCTTCACGCCGATCTTCGACAGGTCGGACTGGAACAGCGTCGCCGCCTGCTCCATCTCGGCCGTCGCCTTCAGGTACGTCATCGTCAGCGAGACGTTCGACAGGCCCGCCGCCTGGAGGGCGCTCTTCGCCTTCGCCACGTCGTAGCCGGGCTGCGGCGTCGCGGCGTCGAAGCACTGCATGGTGGACGGCACCACGCCGACCGCCTTCTTCCCGGCCCCCTTGAGGATGGACGAGATGTGCTGGTCGTACTGGTACGCCGACCCGATCGCCTCGCGCAGCGCCTTGTTCTCGACCTGCGAGCCCTTCATCTTGAAGAACACGTAGAGCTGGACGTTCGTGTCCGCCTTGTCGACCTTGTAGCCGCCGTTGCCCTCGAAGGACGCCCAGTCGTTGGGGTCGATGTCCATCGCGATGTCGACGTCACCGGCGAGCAGGGCGCTCTTCTGCGTCGCGGCCTGCGGCAGGTACCGGAAGACGACGTTCTTCGCCTGCCCGTTGAAGCCGCCCCAGTACTTGCCGTACTGCGCGTACTTCGCCTCCTGGTTGGCCGTGTACCCGGTCAGCTTGTACGGGCCGGAGCCCGCGTCCGCCGTGGCGAGCCACTTCTGCCCGTCGTCGCTGCCCTTGTTCGTCTCGACCAGCTTGGAGTTCAGGATGTAGACGCGGGTCAGCGCGGCGACCATCGGCGCGTAGGCCCGGCTCATCGTGATGGTGAGGTGCGTGTCGTCGAGCACCTTCGACGAGTCGTAGGTGCTGATGAGGGACGCGACGCCCACCTTCAGCTTCTTGATGCGGTCCAGGCTGTACTGGACGTCCGCCGCGGTGAGCTTCGCGCCGTCGTGGAAGGTGACGTCGCCGCGCAGCGTCAGGTCGATGGACTTGCCGTCGGCGGCCACCTTCCACTCGGTCGCGAGGCTGGGCTCGATCTTGTTGTCCGCGCCGTACTTGACGAGCGTGTCGTAGGCGGGGCGGACGACCTCGTCCACCGTGGAGTTGTCGGCCTGCGCCGGGTCGAACGTCGCGGGCGGCTCGTTCTCGGCGACGATGAGCGTCTGCGCCCGCTCGCCTGAGCCTCCGCCGCTCGATCCGCCGCAGGCCGCGGCGGCGAGCGCCGCCGCGACGAGCACCGCGGTCAGCCGGGCCGGCCGTGGGCCGGGGAACCACCTGGTCCTCTTGGCCGATGTGTCGTGGAGCACGGTCGTCTCCTAATCGTGGACGTGTCCGGGGGCGGACGGGTCAGGTGTCGTGCCGTTCGGCGCCGTCGCGGACGCGGCGGCGCTCGGCCCTGGCGGGGGTCTCGGTGTGGGAGCCGTCGGGGGCGACGACCAGGCCGTAGTCGCGTTCGGCGGCCGCGGCGGTGACGTAGCCGTCGAGGACGTCGGCGACGACGGCGGCCGGGTCGCGGTCCAGCGGGTCGCCGAAGCCGCCGCCGCCCGCGGTGCGGTTGACGAACCGGTCGCCCGCCCGCATCGCGGCCCGGTACATGCCGACGCGCTTCTCGCGGTCGGTGCCGGGCCACAGCGTCATGCCGCTCGGCTCGGGCTCGTGGCCGCCCTCCAGCGCCCACGGCCTGGTCTTGCTCTTCTTCTTCATCGACAGGACCTCGCCGTCCGCGAGGTAGCGGACCTCGCGCAGGACGCCGACGCCGCCGCGGAACGTCCCGGCCCCGCCGGAGTCCGGGATCAGTTCGAGGCGCTCGTGGAACACGGTCGACTTGTGCTCCAGCACCTCGATCGGCGTGTTCCGGACGACGCTCTGCGACGGGTGCTGCTGCGCGTTCGCGCCGTCCCGGTCGCGCCGCGCGCCCCAGCCGATGCCCTCGTTGTTGCTGATGACGAAGTCCTCGTCGGTGCGCGGGTCGTGGCCGAGCGCCATGAAGCCGGGCTCGTCCCCGCCGGAGGACGCCGGGATCGAGTCGAGCACCCCGGCGAGCGCCTTGTGGATCAGCTCGAACGCGACGATGCCGCTCCACTGCGTGAACGTCGCGACCGGGTACTGGGCGTGGAAGAAGTTGCCCGGGTCGGCCGTGATGGCGAGGGCCCGGTAGTGGCCCGCGTTGGACGGCTCGTCCGGGGTCGTCAGCTCCTTGAACGTCGACTTGGCGAGGCTCTCCGTCGCGCCGATCGGCAGGTTCACCGGGCCGAGGACGGCGCCGTCGGAGCCGTTGAAGTCGACCTCCATCCGGTCGCCGTCGATCGTGACCTTGACCTCCATGCGGATGAGGTCGTCGGTGATGCCGTCGTCGTCGCAGTAGTCGGCGGCCGTCCAGGTGCCGTCCGGGAGGGCGGCGACGGCCTTGCGCGCGACGCGCTCGCCGTGCTCGATGATCTGCTTGACGGCCTGGTCGACGGTCTCGCCGCCGAACTTCTCCCACACCTGCGCGAGCCGGTTCTCCCCGGTGCGGAGCGAGGCGAGCTGCGCATGGAAGTCGCCGATCGTGAGGTCGGGGAGGCGCGAGTTGAAGCGGATCAGCTCGACGATGTCCCGGACGACCTCGCCCTTGTGGACGATCCGCGTGCCCGGGAAGATCAGCCCTTCCTGGTGCATGTCGGTCGAGTCGAGGACGTATCCGGGCGCCTTCGCGCCGAGGTCCATCCAGTGCGCCCGGACGGCCAGGTACGCCGACGGGGCTTCGCCGCCGTCCCGGAACACCGGGGCGAACAGCATCGCGTCGTAGGAGTGCGCGCCGGACCAGTACGGGTAGTTGAGCAGGTACACGTCGCCCGGCGCGAGGTTCTCCTTGCCCACGTACTCGACGCCCTTGACGATCGCGTGGTCGTTCGCGCCGAGGAACGAGGTGATCCCGGCGGCCTCCGCCATCAGTTCGAGGTCGCCGTCGTAGATCGAGATGCCGAAGTCCAGCACCTCGTAGATCACCGGGTTGAACGCGGCGCGGACGAGCGTCCGGCGCATCTGCTCCCCGACCGACACCAGGTAGTTGCGGATCACCTCGACGGTCGCGCCGTCCAGCTCGCTTGGCATTGGGGTTCCTGTCACTGGTCCGCCTCCGGGCTGCTCACCAGCAGGTGGCCGTGGACGTCCACGGCGAGGCGCTGGTCACTGAAGATCACCGTCGTGGAGGTGCCCTCCTCGACGATCGCGGGGCCCGGCAGCGTGTGGCCGGGCGCGAGCGCCGTCCGCTCGTACACCGGGAACGGCACGGTCTCCCCGGCGGCGAAGTCGAACGCGGGACGCGACCCGACCGGCTCCGGCGTGCCCTCGCCCGTTCCGTCGAGGCGGCGCAGGCCGGGCTTCGGCAGGACGCCGACCGCCCGCACCCGCAGGGTGAGGATCTGGCCGCCGTCCGGCATCGCGTGCCCGTACCGGGCGCGGTGCTGCTCGTGGAAGCGCTCCAGGATCGCGGCCGCGTCGTCGCCGTCCCGGAGGTCTATGCCGAGCGTGTGCTCCTGGCCGTGGTAGCGGACGTCGAGGCGGCGGATGAGCGTCCGGTCCTCGGGCTTCACGCCCTGGACGGACAGCACCTCCTCGCCCTGCGACTCCAGGTCCGCGAACGACGGCTCAAGCTCGGCGAGCGTCGCGTCGCTGAGCGCCTTGAGGACGGTCGTCGCGAACTCGTACTCCAGGTCCGACATGAGCATGCCGAACGCGGAGAACGCGGCCGGGACCTGCGGGACGACCGTCTCCGTCACGCCCATCTCGCGGGCCAGCATCGGGCCGAGCAGCGGCCCGGCCCCGCCGAACGCGAGCAGCGCGAACTCGCGCGGGTCGAGCGCCCGCTCGACGGTGATCTCGCGGAGCGCGCCGACCGTGCGGGCCAGCAGGACGCGGAACACGCTCGCCGCCGCGTGCGTCGCGTCGACGCCGAGCGGACCGGCGAGCTTCTCCTCGACGGCGGCGCGGGCCGCGTCCGCGTCGATGGTCATGTCGCCGCCGAGGAACGCGGCCGGGTCGAGGTAGCCGAGGACGAGCGCCACGTCCGTCACGGTCGGCTCGGTGCCGCCCGCGCCGTAGGCGACCGGGCCCGGGACGGCGCCCGCGCTGCGCGGACCGACCTTGAGCAGGCCCTCGTCCACCCAGGCGATGGAGCCGCCGCCCGCGCCGACCGTCCGGATGTCGAAGATCGGGATGAGCAGCGGGAAGCCGTCGATCCCGGCCTCGTGGACCTCGCCGGGCGAGCCGTCCTCGATCACGCAGCAGTCCACGCTGGTGCCGCCGACGTCGAACGAGATCAGCTTGTCCCGGCCCAGCTCGCGGGCCAGGAACGAGGCGCCGACCACGCCGCCCGCCGGACCGGACAGCACGGTCATCAGCGGGGCGCGGCGGGCCAGGTCGGCGGTCATCGCGCCGCCGCCCGACCGCATGATGTGCAGCGGGCGGGTCAGCCCGGCGGCGGACAGGCGTCCCTCCAGCGCGCCGATGTAGTCGCTGAGCACCGGCCGGATGTAGGCGTCCAGCGTGACGGTGCTGGTGCGCTCGAACTCGCGGTACTCGCGGCTGATGTCGGTGGACGTGGAGATCGACACGTCCGGGTAGGCGTCCCGCAGGATCCGCGCGGCGCGCCGCTCGTGCGCGGGCTCGGCGTAGGAGTGCAGGAAGCAGATGGCGAGCGAGCGCAGGCCCTGCTCCTCGACGAGGAGGCGGCCCGCCTCGCGGACGGCGTCCTCGTCGAGCGGCTCGACCTCGTAGCCCTGCGCGTCGATCCGGCCGGGCACGCCGGTCCGGTGCCGGCGCGGGACGAGCGGCGGCGGCGGCGCGTACGCGAAGTCGTACATGTACTGGCCGGGGACGTTCGCGCGGGCGATCTCCAGCAGGTCGCGGAAACCGGCGTTGGTGATGATCCCGACGTCCGCGCCGCGCCGCTGCAGGATCGCGTTCAGGCCGAGCGTGGTGCCGTGGACGAACGCCTCGACGTCGTCCAGCCGGTCCGCGAGGCCGCCGACGGCGTCGAGCACGCCGCGCGCCGGGGCGTCCGGGGTGGTCGGGGCCTTGTGCAGGCGAAGCTCGCCGGTGGCCTCGTCGTAGGCGATCGCGTCGACGAACGTGCCGCCGATGTCGACCGCCAGCCGGGTGCGGGACGAGGGGCTCACTGGGTTCCTCCCAAGGTGCCGGGGACGGGCAGGTCGTTCCGGACGACCCGGCCGGCCTGCATGACGAACGGGATGCGGCGCAGCGCGGACAGGTCCGACAGCGGGTCCCGGTCGGTCACGACCAGGTCCGCGAGCAGGCCCTCCTCGACCGCGCCCGCCTCGCCGCCGAGGCCGACGAGCCGGGCCGCGTCGCTGGTGCCCGCGCGCAGCGCCTGCGCGGGGTCGAGCCCCGCGTCGGTGAGGAACTCCATCTCGCGGACGGCGACGACGGTGTCCTCGATGGGCTCGCCCGGCGGGTAGTCGGTCCCGGCGAGCATCGTGATGCCGGGCCGCTCCGGGTCGAGCGGGTCGGCGATCCCGGCGGCGACCGCGCGGCGGATGCTCGCGAGGTGGCCGGGCCCGACCTGCGTCGCGCGCTCGATCTGCCACTCGCTGAACGAGTGCCCGGCCATCCAGTCGGGGCAGCGGGTGACGCACAGCGTCGGGGTGAGGAAGACGCGGCGGTCCGCCATCTCCTTCGCGGTCGCCTCGTCCAGCTCGTAGGCGTGCTCGTAGCCGCGGACCCCGGCGGCGAGCGCCTCCCGGATCGCCGACCCGGACCCGGCGTGCGCCGTCACGTACGTGCCGTGCTCCTGCGCGGCGCGGACGACGGCGCGCATCTCGTCCAGGGTCATCTGCGAGCCGGTGAACGACTCGCCCTCGTGCGCGATGCCGCCCGTGATGAACACCTTGATCAGGTCGGCTCCGGCGGCCAGCTCCTCGCGCGCCGCGCGCAGGAACCCGTCGTGGCCGTCGGCGTACGAGCAGGCGGAGCCGTGGCCGTGGCCGCCGGTCGTGGACACCGCGCGGCCCGCGCCGATGATGCGCGGCGCGTCCACCCAGCCCTGCGCGACGCTCTCCTTGATGAGGAGGTCCGCGCGGTTCTGCTCGTGGACGCAGCGGATCGTCGTGACGCCCGCGTGCAGCGCGTCCTGCGCCCGCGACAGCGCCCGCAGCGCGGTCAGGCCCGGGTTCTCGGCCTCGTCGGTCGCGGAGAACGGGTACGTCACCGACAGGTGCGTGTGCACCGAGATCAGGCCGGGCAGCAGGTACCGGCCGCCGAGGTCGATCCGGCGGGCGCCGGGCTCCGGCGCGGCCGTCGTGATCTCCTCGATCCGGCCGCCGGACACCGCGACGTTCGCGTTCCGGCGGACCGTGCCGCGCAGGACGTCCACGACGTGCCCGCCGGTCAGCCAGACCGTCCCGTCCTCCGCCACGGGCCGCCGCCCGCTCGTCGATGTCGACACCGAACTCTCCTCTCTCATCGAGCCTCCTCAAAAGAGACCGGTGTGATCAGCCGGTCGGGGCCGAGGTCGTGGACGTCCACCGGGGGCGCCGTCCCCTCGGCGAGGCAGCGCAGGGTCTCGCCCCACAGCGGGGCGAACGTGAAGGCGTAGGTTCCGCCCGCGACGAGGAAGCCGGGCGCGCCCGGCACCTCCCCGATCACCGGCATCTCGTCGGGGGTGGCGGCGAGCGGGCCCGCCCAGGCGCGCAGCAGCCGCAACTCGCGGACGAACGGCAGCACCCGCGCGGCCTGCGCCATGTTGCCGAGGACGCTCGCCGCGCTGATCGGGCTGCGCCCGTCCGGGTCGAAGCGCCGCGCGGGCCAGCCGCCGCCGACCAGGAGGTTCCCGGCCGTGACCTGCTTGACCGACAGGCCCTCGCCGATGTGCTGGACGAGGTGCCGCAGCGTCTCCGGCAGCCGGACGGTCACGTGCATCTGGATCGCGACGGGCGTCATCGCCAGCCGGATCCCGGCCAGCGCGGCGATCTCGCCGAGCCACGGACCGGCGACGTCCAGCACGCGCGGCGTCTCGATCGGCGCGTCGGTCCCGGCGGTGACGCGCCAGCCGGAACCGGAACGTTCCACCGCGCGCACCGGGGAGAACGGCCGCACCTGCGCGCCGTGCCGGACGGCCGCGGCGAGGTAGGCGGGCGTGGTCAGCAGCGGGTTCGCGTACCCGTCGAGCGGGCACCAGGTCGCGGCCGTGACGGTCGGGCCGAGCAGCGGCAGCGCCGCGCGGGCGCCGTCGCCGTCGAGCACCTCGGTGGCGATCCCGGCCCGCTCCTCCCAGGCGTGCTTGGCGATCAGCTCGGCGCGCTGTTCGGGTGTCTCGGCGATGGTGAAGCCGCCGCTGCGGCGCAGCTCGACCGAGGCGTCCAGTTCCGCCTCGACCTTCTCCCAGCGGTCGCTCGCGGCGCGCTGCAACGGCAGGAAGCGGGCGCTGTCCAGCGGGACCTCCTGGCCGGGCCGCCGCGTGTGGACGGCCTGGACGTGCAGGTTGCCCGCCGTCGTCCCGGACCCCTCGCGGCCCGGCGCGCCCCGGTCGACCACGATCACCCGGTGTCCGGCCCTGGCGAGGTGGAACGCCGCCGCCGCGCCGAGCACGCCCGCGCCGATCACCACGGCGTCCGCGGTGCGCGCGCTCACGCGGCGTCCCCCTCGGGCTCCTGCTCGCCGAGCGCGAGCAGCGTCTCCACCGGCACGGGACGGACGGGCTGCCGCGCCGGGAACACCGGCTCGCCCCGCTCCCCGCCGCGCGCCGCGCGGACGAGCCCGGCGACGGCGAAACCGCAGAAACGTCCCTGGCAGGGCCCCATCCCGGCGCGCGACCAGGACTTGGCGGCGTTCAGGTCGCCGCCCGCCCGATCCGTCGCGGCGGCGCGCACGTCGGACGCGGTCACGGCCTCGCAGCGGCACACGACGGTCTCGTCCGGAAGGGCGCTGACCAGCGCGTCCTGGAGCGCGGCGGGGCTCGGGTAGAGCGCCTCGCCGAGCGCGGTGAAGCGGCCGAGCGCGCGGGTCCGCGCGGCGAGCCGGACGATCTCCCGCCGGTCGCCGCCGCCCCGCGCGGCGAGGATGTGCGCGGCGGTCAGCCGCCCGCGCGCCCGCGCCAGGTGGACGCCGCCGATCCCGGCGGCCTCGCCCACGACGTACACGCCGGGACGGCTCGTCCGGCCGAAGGCGTCGGTGACGGGCGCGGCGTCGCCGGTCGCGGCGTCCGCGCGGATCTCGCAGCCGAGCAGCCGGGCCAGCTCCGTCTGCGGACGGAACCCGTAGCCGACGCACACCGCGTCCACGGCGAACGTGCCGACCGGGCGCGACGGGTCGGCGGTCGCGGCGAGCGTGACGGCCGAGACGCTGTCGTCGCCGGACGCGCCGGTGACCACCCGTCCCTGCCAGATCGGGACGCGCGCCCGCGCGAGCCGCGCCATGTATCCGGCCAGCTCGCGGAGCCGCGCCGGGTGCCGGAGCGCGGCGGTCGCGCGGAGCGAGGGCGTATAGGGGTGCCCCGCCTCGGCGACGCCGATGACCTCGGCGCCCGCGTCCAGCAGGGAGCAGGCGACGGGCAGCAGGAACGGGCCCGACCCGGCGACCAGCACGCGCCGTCCGACCGGTGTTCCGTCGGCGGCGGCGAGGTGCTGGGCGAATCCGGGCGTCGTGACGCCGGGGAGCTGCCAGCCGGGGAACGGGTGCGTCCGCTCGTACGCGCCGGTCGCCACGATGACGTGGCGGGCGCGGAGCCGGACCGCGGCGCCGTCCGGCGCGGTGGCGAACAGGGTGCGGCCGTCGTCGGCGACGCCCCAGACGAGGTGCCCGGTCAGGCAGTCGACGCCGAGTTCCCGGACGCGGGCGATGAGCCGTCCGCCCTCCGGGCGGTGGTCGCCGTGGGCGCGCAGCACCGCGGGCGACGGGCGGCGGAAGTACTGCCCGCCGAGCTCGGGCTGCTCGTCGGCGATCGCCACGGTGAGCCCGGCGGCGGCCAGCCGGGCCGCGGCCGACAGCCCGGCCGGACCGCCGCCGACGACCAGCACGTCGCGGGACAGCACGCCATGGGACAGCACGTCATGGGACACGGTCATGGCCGCGTCCCCACGGAAGGAGGACCGGTCTCCACCGGCGCGCCGGTCTCGACCGTCATGCCGGGGACGACGCGGGTCAGGCACGCCCGCACGCCCGGCCGTCCGTCGACCGTGACCTCGCATTCGAAGCACACGCCCATGCCGCAGAACGGGCCGCGCGGCTCGCCGCTCACCGGGTTGTCGCGCAGCCGCCAGCGGCGGGCGGCGACGAACGCGGCGGTGAGCGAGGAACCGGCGGTCGCGTCCACCGGCTCCCCGTCGACGGTGATCCGGGTGACGCTCACGACGACGCCCCGGCGGGTTCCAGCGCGGCGCGCAGGCCGGACTCCGCCAGCACGGCGCGGATGCCGTCGAGCGCCGCGCCGGTCGCCGGCAGCAGCGGCGGGCGGACGTGCCCGCCCGGCTGCCCGAGCTCCGCCATCGCGGCCTTGAGCTGCGGGATCGGCGACGCGAACACGCCGCTGTAGTCCGGCCTGATGAGCCGGGACGACAGCGCGGCGTACCGGTCGACGAACGAGCGGGCGGCCTCCTCGTCGCGCCGGGCCACGGCCTCGTAGAAGGGGACGGCGAACGGCGCGCCGAGCCCGCCGCCGTCGATGTTGCCGTCGCCGCCGAGCCCGAGCAGCACGGCGAGCCCGCGGCGGTGCAGGAAGCTGCCGAACACGCGGACGCGGTCCGAGACCGCCTCGACGGTGGCGAGCATCTTCAGCCAGTCGCCGGTGCTGTCCTTGATCGCGGCGACGTTCGGCAGGTCGGCGAGCCGCTCGAACAGGCCGGGGTGGTCGCCGATGTCGACGGCGACGCCGCGCGGCCAGTTGTAGACCATGAACGGCAGGTCGGTGGCGGAGCTGACCCGCTCGTAGAACGCGAGGATCTCGTCCGGCCCGGGGTGGACGTAGGGCGGCGGGGTGGCGAGCACGCCGCCGGCCCCCGTGGCGGCCGCGTGCTCCGCCAGCCCGATCGCCTCGTCCTCGGTGTAGGCGGTGACGCCGACGACGACGGGGATCCGCCCGGCGACCTCGACGGCGATCTCGGCGACGCGGCGGCGCTCGGCCGGGGACTGGCTGAACCACTCGCCGGTGCTGCCGTTGACCAGCACGCCGTGCACGCCCTGCCGCAGGTACAGCCGGAGCAGTTCACGCCAGGCGTCCTCGTCGAGGGCGCCGTCCGCGGTGAACGGCGTGGGGGCCGCGGGCCAGTAGCCGCGCCATGGGACGTCGTCGCGATCCAAGATCATTCCCCGAGTTCGTAGTGCTCATCCCGCTGGGATCGGTTGCACAAGGTTGCGGCACAGCCTAGGCGAGTGTCAAGGGTCACTTCGCCATTTCCACGTGCGACGACGTGGGAACTCGTTGCGCTGTGCACTCACCGCGCGCCGATTGGGTATGGCATGATTGCCCCGACATTGGGATCGATTGCAGAATCGGAGCACGATGAGCGTCACCCTGAAGGACGTGGCGGCCGCGGCCGGCGTGTCCCGCAGCACCGCCTCCCGGGCGCTGAGCGGGTCGTCCCTGATCGCGCCCGAGACCCGCGCCCTCGTCGAGGACGCCGCGCGCCGGCTCGGCTACCAGCCGAACCGCGCCGCGAGCGCGCTCCGCTCCCGGCAGTCGCACCTGATCGGGCTCGTCGTCGGCAACCTCGTGAACGCGTCGTTCCACACGATCGCCGAGGTCGTGCAGCGCCGCGCCGCCGCCGAGGACTACCAGATGATGCTGTCCATCACCGACGCCGACCCGCGCCGCGAGGAGAACATCCTCCGCACGCTCGGCGAGCACGGCGTGGACGGCGTCATCCTCATCGGCACCGGCTCGAACGCCGCCGCGTCCAACGCGCTGCTCGGCTCCGGGACGGCGGTCGTCAACCTCATCCGGGGCGCGGCGGAGAGCGCGGCGCCGACCGTCCTCGCCTCCGACCGGGACGGCGCGCAGGAGGCCACCCGGTACCTGCTCGGCCTCGGGCACCGGCACATCGGCTACATCGGCGGCCCCGCCGACACGAACTCCGGGCAGGAGCGCTTCGCGGGCTACGAGCTGGCGCTGCGCGAGCGCGGCCTGCCGGTGGACGAGCGGCTCGTCGAGCGCGGCCCGTTCGAGCCGTCCTTCGGGTCCGAGGCGGCCGAGCGGCTGCTGCGCCGCGCGCCGGAGATCACCGCGCTGTTCGCCGCCAACCACGAGGCCGTGTTCGGGGTGCTGCCCGCGCTCGTCGCGGCGGGCGTCCGCGTCCCGGACGACATCTCGCTCGTCTGCTACGAGGACATCAGCTGGCTCCGCTGGTGGCACCCGCCCGTCACCGTCGTCGACAACGGGGCCCGCGAGCTGGGCGAACTCGCCATGGATCTGCTGCTCCAGCAGCTCGAACGGGGTCGGGGCGGCGTGCCGGGCGCGCGGACGGGCCGCACCTACCGCGTCGGCGCGCAGCTCCTCCAGCGCGCCTCGTGCGCCCCGCCCCGCGACCGGGGCGGACTCGACGAACGGCCCGAGCCCGTCCAGACGGGCTGACGTCTAGGCGCCGGTCTCGACCGAGGCGGCGTGCAGCGTCCGGACGGACGACACCAGCCGCGCCCCCGGCTCGTCGCCGAGCGGACCGTCTGGCAGCCAGGCCAGCAGCAGGACGGCGTTCAGCGGCGTGTCCCGGAGCGGGACGTGCGCCATCCGGGCCTCCTTCACCTCCGGCCAGTAGGTGAACGTGACCGCGCCGAGCGCGTGCCCGAGCGCGACCGCCGCGGACGCGCTGTTGGCGTAGCTCACCCGCGGCCGGATCCCCGCCGCCGCGCACGCGGTGTGGAAGTGCCCGGTCAGCGGCTGGCACTCCGGGTAGGCGAGGACGACGTGCTCGTCCCCGAGGTCCGCGAGCCCGGCCGCCGGACGGCCCGCGAGCGGGTGCGTGTCCGGCACGCACAGGTACGGGTGCTGCGCGGCGATCTCCTCGTGCCGCACCGGCTCCGGCGGCTCCGGGTCCAGTTCGGGGAAGTGCCGGAACAGCGCGACGTCGATCTCGCCGTTGCCGATGAGCTGGACGAGCCGCTGCCCGGACTCGTCCACGAGCAGCGACATGGGCGCGATGCCGAGGTCCTCCACGCAGCGGACGAACGACGTCAGCGTCGGCGCGGGCACGGCGCCGAGCCGCACCGGCGACCTCCCGCCGTCCGCGGCGAGGCAGCGGCGGACGTCGGTGAACATGCGGCTCACGGCGGGCAGGACGGTGTCGGCGTGTTCGAGCAGGATCGACCCGGCCGTGGTGAGCGTGATCCCGGACGGCCGCCGGTGCAGCACCGGCAACCCGACCGCGCGCTCCATCCGTTGCAGGGCGCGGCTGACCCCGCTCTGGCTCATGCCGAGTTCCTCGGCCGCGCGGTTGATGCTGCCCGTCTCGGCGACCCTGTGCAGGATGCGCAACTGCTGGAGTTCGATGTCCATCGTCACCCGCCCGCCGTGCGCGGACCCGCGTCGATCCTCGCCTTGTGCGCCTCCCGCAGCGCGCGGGCGAAATGCGGGACCTGCCGCGCCCAGAGTCCGTCCGGCCGGTACATGAGGCAGTGCCGCGACACCCACGGCAGTCCCGCGATCGGACGGCGGACCGTGCCCGGCGCGGACGGCCGCCACCCCTGCGTCAGCAGCACGCTCCCGTCATGCCGGACGACGTCCTCGTGCGGCCCGTGCAGCGGCAGATGATGGACGATCTCCGGGGTGAACCCGAACGGGCGGCACACGCGGTGCAGGAAGGCGATGCACCCGTCCGACCCGGAGATCGCGATCCACCGCTCGTCCCGCAACTCGGGGACGGTGACGGCGGGCCGCCTGGCCAGCGGATGGTCGCCGCGCAGCAGGATGTGCGGCCGCTCGTCGACGATGTGCTGGACGGCGAGCCCGCCCGGACGGCAGCCCGGCATGACGGTCTGCTCGTTCACCAGCGCCACGTCGATCTCGCCGGTGAGCAGCCAGTCCGTCACCTGGCGGATCGAGTCGCCGACGGTGACCTCGATCGCGGTGCCGGGGAAGCGGCGGCGCAGCTCGTCCAGGAGCAGGTCGGCGAGGCAGCTCGCCGTCCAGCCGAGCCGGATCGTGCCGGTCTGCCGGTCCCGGTGCCGGGCGAGGTCGTCGTGGATGGCGGCGCAGTCGTCGAGGATCGCGGCGGCGTGGTGCAGGACGACCCGGCCGAGCGCGGTCGGGCGGACGCCGCCCGGGTGCCGGTCGAACAGCGAGCCGCCGAACAGGTCCTCCAGCCGCCGCAACTGGCGGCTCAGCGCGGGTTGCGGCAGCTGGAGCTGTTCGGCCGCCCGGTTCAGGCTGCCCGCCGCGGACACGGCCCGCAGGGTTCTGAGGTGATGCAGTTCCAACTGCATGTCCGCTCCCAAGGGGGGATCGGGACGGGCGCAGGGGAGCACGGCGCGGATCCGGCCGGGCTCGCTCTCCGGCCCCACCGGTCGCTTGGTCGCGAGCATTTTGGCACATATCCCCGGCGCGGTAACGGAACGGTGCGGTGACAGGACGATGCGGCCTCAACCGGCCTGGAGGAGCAGGTTCGGCGTGCCCTCGCCCGGGTCCTGGACCTTCTCCTTCGCCGCCTTCTCCCTGAGCGCCTTGTCGAGTTCCTCGGGCTTCGTGTCCGGGTGCGCGGAGAGGTACATCGCGGCGACCCCCGCGGCGTGCGCCGCCGCCATCGACGTGCCGCTCGCCTTGGTGTAGGAGACGTCGCAGGTCGCGCTCGCGGTGACGATCCCGTCGCCGGGCGCGAACAGGTGGACGCACGTGCCGTGGTTCGCCGTCGGGAGCCGCCGGTCGGACCGGTCGGTGGCGGACGCGGTGATCGCGGTCGTCTGGCGTCCTGGAGTGGTCATGCAGCCGTCCGTGCCGTCGTTCCCGGCCGCCGCCGTGTACGCGAGGCCCTTCTCCGTCATGCCGTAGAGGGCCAGGTCGAGCACCGATTCGGACGGTCCGGAGAAGCTGAGGTTGAGCAGCGCGGGACGCTGCGCGTGCGCGTCCACCCAGTCGACGGCCGTCATGATCTGCTCGCCCGTCCCGGCGCCGTCGCAGCCGAGCGCCCGCACCGACTCGATCCGGACGCCCTTGGCCACGCCGGTGAGCCGTCCGCCGATGGTCGCGGCGACCTGCGTGCCGTGCCCGTTGCAGTCCGCGCCGCTTCGGTTGGCGGGGTCGATGGCGTCGAAGGCGGCGCGGGCGCGTCCGCCGAACTCGCGGTGGCTCGTCCTGACCCCCGTGTCCAGGACGTACACCCGCACGTTCGCGGCGTCGCCCGGATACCGGTAGACGCGGTCGAGCGGCGGATCGGGCTGGTCGATGCGATCGAGACCCCACGACGGCGGGTTGGTCTGCGTCCCCGCCACGCGAAACGTCTTGTCGGCGGTGATGGACTCGATGCGATTGTCGGACAGGTACGCCATGTACTCGTCCATGGTGAGGTCGGCGGAGAACCCCTGGATGGCGGAGTAGTACGTGCGTCGCAGCCGTCCGCCGTACTTCCCGGTCATCTCCTTCGCGGTAGCGGTCACCTGCGCCGGATCGGCGGGGACGCCGCGCAGCCAGACGATGTAGACCTTGGTGTCGTCCTGCCGGACGGCGGGCGGGGACGCCGCCGCTTCACCTGCCTGGACGAGCGGGAGGGCGAGCGCGGCGGCGAGGAGCGCGGCCGTCCTCCAGTGCTTTCCGTTCATGGCCTTTCGTTCTCCTTCGGGAGCGTGCCGGGGCTCGGGGGGCGCCGAGCCCCGGCACGGGGGTGGGGGTGGGTCCGATCGGGTGCCCGGCGCAGGCGGGGCCCGCCGGGAGTCCCGGATCAGTACGTGCGGACGACGTTCGTCAGCCAGGCGCGCAGCGCCTCCGGCGACGACGGGTCGAAGCCGACGAACCGGCTGCCGTACTCGGCGCTCTTCCGGACGCTGACGAGCGCCGGAATCCCCCGCACGCCGTACTTGCTGGTCAGGTTCTTGTTCTGGTCGACGTCCACGCGGGCCCAGACCCAGGACCCGTTGTCCGCGTCGTGGTACTTCTGCAGGTACGGCTTCTGCACCTGGCACCAGTGGCACCAGGTGGCGGTGAAGTCCAGCACGACGGGCTTCGTGTTGGACATCTCCATGACCTGCTGGTAGTTCGCCGACGTGACGTCGACGATCGTCTCGTCCGCGAACGAGACGGACGAGGCCGACGCGGGACCGGGGACGGGAGCGGCGACGGCGGGCGCGGCGAGGCCGGTGGCGAGCGCACCGGCCAGGGACAGCGTCCCGGTGAGGAGGGCGATCGTGCGTTTCACGGTGGTACTTCCTTCCATGGGGTGCGGGCGATCCGGGCCCGGCGGCCCGGACGATCAGGTGCCGGACGATTCGGTGGGCAGCCCGGCGGCGACCCAGTCCTCGATCCCCTCGCGGTACTTGCGGACGTCCCGGTAGCCGAGTTCGAGCAGCCGCGCGCCGACCAGCCCGCTGTTGCGGCACGGGACGTTCGCGCAGTACACGACGACCGGCACGGACTTGTCGGGCAGGACGCGGGGCGCGTGCTCGTCGGTGGACTCGGCGGCCCGCCCGTAGGGGAAGCCGGGGATGTTGCGGGCGCCGGGAAGGTGCTCCTTCTCGTAGTAGGCGGGCGGCATCGTGTCGACGACGACGACCGTCCCGGCGTCCATCTCGGCGGCGAGGCGCTCTCGGGTGATCAGGGGCAGCACGTCAGGTTCCCTTCGGTGTCGCGGCGGTGACATGGGCGGACGCCTCGCCGCCGCCACGCCCGAACCGCCCGAGACGGCGCCGCCCGAACCGCCCGGCACGGAACCGCGCGACGGGGACGCAGCCGAGGACGGTCTGCACGGTGAAGGCGACGGCGACCGAGGTGAGGGCGGCGCTGCCGAGTCCGGCGACGGCGGCGGCCGTGCCCGCCGCCCAGCTGACCAGGGCGCGCGGCGCCCAGTCGGGCGGGTCGGGCGGCGGCGTGCCGGCGCGGCGGGCGTCCTGGAGCACCGGCCGGCACGCGCGTACGAGGTGGTATTCGGCGATGACGATCCCGGCGACGGGCGGGGCGAGCATCCCGACCGCGGTGAGGAACCCGGCGAAGGCGTGCACGATCCCGGCCGCGGACAGCAGCGTCCCGAGCGCGCCGAGCGCGACCGTCACCGGGACGCGGCCGACCCGCCGCCCGGTGAGCACGTGGACCGCGTTGACCAGGCCGAGCGAGGACGAGTACAGGTTCCAGTCGTTGATCTTCAAGATCGCGGTGGCGAGGACCAGCGTCCCGAGCACCCCGGACGACGAGGTGACGATGCCGACGACGTCGTCGGTGCGGGCGGCGTGCGCGAGCAGCACGCCGATCAGCCCGATCGCGTACTCGCCGAGCGTCACCGACAGCAGCGTCTGCTTCACGACGTCGGAGGGCCGCCGGTTGAACCGGGTCATGTCCGGCGTCATGATCGCGCCGAGCACGAACGCGCCGGAGACGAGCGTGACGCCCGCGCCGAGCGACAGCGGCGGCCCCGGCGGCTCCGCCGCGACCAGTTCGGACAGCGGGTGGCTGCGCAGCGCGTCCACGATGGAGACGAGCGCGAGCGCCAGGAACGCCGGGACGGTCAGGTACCCGACCCACGCCATCGTGCGGAACCCGTAGGTGGTGACGGCGGTGATGGCGGCGCCGCCGAGCAGGGCCCACTGCCATTCGGACGACCACGGGGCGAGGTCGTGCATGCCCTGCGCGAACACGCCGTTCTGGACGCCGAACCAGCCCGCCAGGCTGATCGCGACGAGCATCCCGACGAGCGCGGAGCCGCGCCGTCCGAACCCGGCCCAGCGCGCGAGGACGGACGTCGACAGCCCCTCCCGCACGCCCGCTATACCGAGCAGGATCGTGATCGTCTCCAGCAGGACGGAGCCGACGGTGATGGCGAGGACGGCGTCCCGGAACGTCATGCCGTAGCCGAGAATCGCGCCGACCATGAACTGCTGGAATGACGAGACCTGGCCGAATCGCTGCACCGCGACGGAAATCCACGAACGGCGCGCGGATTCCGGAACACGGACGAGGGAGTAGTCGTCGTGCCCGACCGTCCGGGCATGCGACGTGGGATCAAGCGCGGGGTGGGAGTTCACGATCTTTCCTCCGGCCCCTAGCCGACTTTTCCGAGCCGGGAAAGTGCTCTATCGTCCTGGCGCTCAGCCCCCGACTCAGCCCCCGACTCAGGCGCCGCCCCGGGACGCGCGTCGCGGACGACGAGGAATCCCTGCCCGTCCCGGGGCGTCCACTCCAGCTCGCGGTTGAAGAACCTTTCGAGAAACCGCACCCGCTGGTGGTAGGCGAACAGCGAGTTGGCCGCGCCGACGATGTACCCCGATCCGGCGAACAGCGGTAGCTCGGCCAGGAAATAGCGGACGCCGAGCCGGAGTTCCTCCGCCGTCGCGGGACGGCCGTCCGGGAGCTTGCCGTCCAGAACCCAGCGGGTCGCCTCCAGGCATGCGTCCCGGAACTCCCGGTTGCCCAGGAAGAGAATGTTCGCCTTGTCCAGAAGCACCTGGTAGCGGGGGTTCGCGTTGAGCCGCACCATGCTCAGCACGTGGTCGTCCGGATCCGGGACCGACAGCGCCACCAGCGCCGACCGGATCTTGTTGTGCGTGTACCGGGCCTGCCGGTGCGCCTTCTGCCGGGCCCGCGCCGGCGGGTACCCGAGCGCCTCGAACGTGTACGCGGTGATCTCGTCCGGGACGAAGAAGTGGAAATCGGCGAACTCGGCCGCCGCCCACCGGGCGAGGCTCGCCAGCCGTTCCGCGCTGAAATAGCTGTTAAAGGGGCTGACCCCGATGCACACGTGATCGTTATGCCGCAGCACGTTCGCGCATTCGCCGGACAGCGGTTCGATCTCATACGCCGCCATGACACCCTCCGTTCGTTATCGCGGTTCGGAAGGAGTGTGGGCGGCGGCACATCCGGCCGCTAATGCCATCGGGGTATACCGCGCCTGCATAACCCCGGGAAGAACGGGAGCCGATCCGTACGCTGGCGGCGGCCGGGCCCCGGAACGGCGGCCGCGCCACGTAATAGCCCCCGCCAATAGCTTCACTAAATAAACCCTGCTTGACGCTTCTCCCCACCGCTCCCGAAACGAGGTACAGCGTGCGAACAGATCGCGATGTGCGAAATCTGATCATCATCGGGTCCGGCCCGGCCGGGTACACGGCGGCGGTCTACGCCGCCCGCGCGGACCTGGCCCCGCTGGTGATCGAGGGCGCCGCGTTCGGCGGTGCGCTGATGACCACGACCGAGGTGGAGAACTTCCCCGGCTTCCCGGTCGGCGTCCTCGGCCCCGACCTCATGGACGCCATGCGCAAGCAGGCCGCGCGGTTCGGCGCGGACCTGGTGTGCGACGACGCCGTCCACGCCGAGCTGGGCGGCGACGTCAAGCGGGTGTGCGCGGGCGACGTCGAGTACCGGGCCCGCGCGGTGATCCTCGCGACCGGCTCGGCGTGGCGGCCGCTCGGCGTCCCCGGCGAGCAGCGGCTCCTCGGCCGCGGCGTCTCGTCCTGCGCGACCTGCGACGGCTTCTTCTTCAAGGGGCGGCACGTCGCGGTGGTCGGCGGCGGCGACTCCGCGATGGAGGAGGCGACGTTCCTGACCCGGTACGCGGAGAGCGTCACGATCGTGCACCGGCGGGACGAGTTCCGCGCGAGCCGGATCATGGCGGAGCGGGCGCTCGCCGACCCGAAGATCGCGGTGCGCTGGAACACGGTCGTGACGGGCGTGGAGGGCGCCGACCACGTCACCGCTGTGTCCGTCCGGGACGCGCGCACCGAGGCGACCGGCACCCTGGACGTCACCGGCCTGTTCGTCGCCATCGGCCACGACCCGCGCAGCGAGCTGTTCGCGGGCCAGGTGGACGTCGACGCGCAGGGCTACGTCCGCACGCAGTCCCCGAGCAGCCGGACGAACCTCCCCGGCGTCTTCGCCTGCGGCGACCTGGTCGACCACACCTACCGCCAGGCCGTCACCGCCGCCGGAACGGGCTGCGTGGCCGCCCTGGACGCCGAACGCCACCTGGCCGACCTGGGCATCTGAACCCGCGCGGGAACACCGCGCAGGAACAGCGCGCGGGAGATCAGTCGCAGGGGACCTCGAGCAGCCGCGGCCGGGAGTCCGGGTTGTCGGCGAGCCAGGGCAGCGTCATGCCGTTGCGCTGCACCACCGGCCGGTACAGCTCGTGGTAGGTCCGGTGCAGGATGTCGATCTCGCTGGTCGGGACGTTGGACGTCCGCCAGCGCAGCACCCGGTACGCGTCGGTGGCATGCCCCTCCAGCGCGACGATCGTGATCCCGTCGCCGGGCAGCCAGGTCGGGGACGCGAGCGTGATCGCGAACCCGGCCGCGACGAACCCGACCATGCTGGTGAAGTCGGTGTCGGCGTACCGGAAGCGCGGCGTGAAACCGGCGGCCTCGCAGGCGGCGCGGAGCATCGCGGTGCCGCCGTCGTCGCCGCCCTGCGGCGGGATCCAGGTCTCCTCGGCGAGGTCGGTCATCGACACCCGGCCGCGGCGGGCCAGCCGGTGCGACGACGCTAGCGCTATCCCGCACGGCTCGACCGTGATCACCCGCTCCGTCGTGCCCGGCGGGCACGGCGGCGCGTGGTGGTCGGCGACGCGTCCCATGAACACGACGTCGACCAGGTCATTGGCCAGCAACTGCGTCAGCACGGCGCCCGAATAGTCGAGGCTCGTCGTCACCTCGCGGTGCGGCAGTCCGGTCTCCAGGCTGCGCAGCCATTCCCCGAGAAGAATGTGCGGATGGGTGCCGAGGCGGATGCCCGACCGGGACCCGCCGCCCGGCAGCGTCGCCAGCAGATCGTCCATATCGGCGAGGAGTCCGCGCGCCCTTGCGAGAACATGCCGACCCAGCGGAGTTGGCGTGATTCCGCCAGCTCCGCGCACGAACAAGGGCCCGCCGAACGCCTTCTCGATCCGCCGCAACTGGTTGCTCAGCGTCGGCTGTGACACGCCCAGACTGGCCGCCGCGCGGGTGATGCTGCCCATCTCGGCCAACTGGGTGAGAACTCGTAAATGCCGCAGTTCAACCTGCATAGCGGTGAAGCTATGCCGAAGTGGAAGGGGCCGCAACCGATTCGCAGATGTCACTCTCATCTTCGCAAGGCGCGACAAACCGTCCGCCCGCCCCGGTGCCCGCCCCCCGTTTATCCGCATTTCACCTCCCAATTCGGGAGCCGGCTCGCTCTCGTCCGGCCCGTGTGACCGCGGGTTCCCGTCCGCCGGTGGCGGTCGTCGTGCCTGCGGCCGCCCCGTCCCCCCGCGGAGCGGCCTCCCCCGTGTCGATGGAGGCATGCGGCAGTGAAACGCAAACCAATTCTGGCGGTCCTTGTGGCCGCCGCTCTCGTGGTGGCCGGCCTGGTGCCGGTGGCCCTGAGAGCGCTCCCGAACGCGAAGGGCGCGACGCCCGATCCGAAGACGGCCGCCGTGGCGTCCGCCGAGCGCGTCGTCGCGGGACGGGTCGCCGAACTTCACCCGAGCAAGTTCGACGGCTACGTCCGCACGCAGGTCACCGGAACCCCCTGGGGCCTGAACTACGTCGCGTACGAGCGGACGTACCGCGGGCTCCCCGTGGTCGGCGGCGACTTCGTGGTCGCCACCGACGACAAGGGCCAGGTGCGGAACCTGTCGGTCGCGCAGAAGCGCGCGCTCGACCTTCGCGGCGTCACCCCCAAGGTCGGCAAGGCGGCCGCCCTGCGCACCTCGCGCGCGGCGCTGACCAAGCCCGACAAGAAGGCGCTCCAGCCGCGCCTCGTCGTGCACGCGCTGGCCAAGCCGCGCCTCGCCTGGGAGACCACGGTCTCCGGCCGGGACGGCAAGCAGCCCAGCCTGAAGAAGGTGTACGTCGACGCGCTGACCGGCAAGCGGTTCGCCGAGCAGGAGCTCATCTACGCGGGCACCGGCACCGGCATCTGGGAAGGGTCCAACCTCAACATCGGAACGACCCAATCCGGCAGCCAGTACACGATGCGGGACCCGCAGCGGTCCGGCATCACCTGCGCCGACCTCAGCACCAACCAGGTCTTCTCCGGCCCGGACGACGTCTGGGGCAGCACGTCCAAGACGAGCAAGGAAGCCGGCTGCGTCGACGTCATGTACGCCTCGGCCGGTGAATGGGACCTGCTGAAGAGCTTCGGGCGCAACGGCCTGAACGGCAGCGGCCAGTGGTACCCGGCGCTCGTCGGGCTCGACGAGGTCAACGCCTACTGGAACGGCTCCAACGCCCGCTTCGGCCACAACAACTCCGGCCAGTGGATCACCGCGACGGACGTGGTGGCGCACGAGTTCGGCCACGGCCTGGACAACTTCACCCCCGGCGGCATCTCCGGCGGCGGGACCCAGGAGTTCGTCGGCGACGTCTGGGGCGCGGCCACCGAGGCGTTCCTCAACAACCCGACGGACAAGCCCGACTACACCGTCGGCGAGATGATCAACCTGACCGGGTCGGGACCGATCCGGAACATGTACCAGCCGTCGCTGGTCAACAACGACCCGAACTGCTACTCCAGCTCCGTCCCGAACATGGAGGTGCACAAGGCGGCGGGACCGGGCAACCACTGGTTCTACCTGCTCGCCGAGGGCAACAACCCGGGCGGCGGGAAGCCGACCAGCCCGATCTGCTCGGGCGGTCCCTCCTCGGTGACCGGCATCGGCATCATGAACGCCGCGAAGATCTTCTACAACGCGATGGCGATGAAGACCTCCGGCACCAACTACGGCCGGTACCGGGTCCTGACGCTGTCCGCGGCGAAGAACCTCGACCCGTCCTGCAACTGGTACAACAAGGTCAAGGACGCCTGGAACGCCGTCACCCTCGGCGCGCAGTCCGGCGAGCCGACCTGCACGCCGTCCGGGAGCGACTTCTCCCTCTCGGTGTCGCCGAACTCCGGTTCGGTGAAGCCGGGCGCGTCGGTGCAGGCCACGGTCAACACGACCGTCGCGAGCGGCACCTCGGAGGCGGTCGACCTGACCGCCACCGTGTCCCCCGCGAACAGCGGCCTGACCGCGACGTTCAGCCCGTCGACGGTGAACTCGGGCAGCACGTCCGCGCTCACCATCGCGGCGAGCGACGCGGCCAAGACCGGACCGTTCACGGTCACCGTGACCGGTAAGGGACGCACCAACACGCACACCGCGACGTACAACCTCACCGTCGAGGGCGGCGGGAACCCGGGCACGGGCAACCCGCCGGACGTCAACGTGGAGAACGTGAAGGCGCACCTGCAGCAGTTGCAGAACATCGCCACGCAGAACGGCGGCACCCGTTACGCCACCAGCGGCGGTTACACGGCGTCGGTGTCCTACATCGAGCAGAAGCTGCAGGCGGCCGGGTTCACCGTGTCGCGGCAGACCTGCGCGTCCGGCTGCACGGCGGGCGCGGGCCCGAACCTGATCGCCGACTGGCCGGGCGGCAACGCCAACAACGTCTACATGTTCGGCGCCCACCTGGACAGCGTCCGGGCCGGACCCGGCGTCAACGACAACGGCAGCGGCTCGGCCGCGCTGCTGGAGACCGCGCTGACCCTGGCGCAGTCGAAGCCGTCGATGCTGAACCACGTCCGGTTCGGCTGGTGGACGGACGAGGAGCAGGGCCTCAAGGGCTCGACCTACTACGTCAACCAGCTTCCGAGCACCGAGCGGTCGAAGATCAAGGGCTACTTCAACTTCGACATGGTCGGCAGCCCGAACCCGGGCTACTTCATCGCCGGCGTCAACTCGGCGCTGTCGGCCAACCTGAAGGGCTACTTCGACTCGATCAACATCGTGCCGGACGAGATGTCCGAGTGCTGCAGCGACGACGGGCCGTTCCGCAACGCCGGAATCCAGACGTCGTTCCTGTCCACCGGCGCCGACGCGGTGAAGACCACCACGCAGGCGCAGAAGTGGGGCGGCACCGCCGGGCAGTCGTTCGACCGGTGCTACCACCAGTCCTGCGACTCCTACCCGAGCAACATCAACACCACCGGGCTCGACCGGAGCGCCGACGCCATCGCGTGGGCGCTGTGGAAGACGTCGGTGAACAGCACGCCCACGGACGACTTCTCGCTCACCGCTGATCCGTCGTCCGCGAGCGTCCAACCGGGGCAGTCGGCCACGGCCACCGTCAGCACGGCGGTGACCGCGGGCGCCGCCCAGCCGGTCGACCTGACGGCGACGGTGTCGCCGGGCGGGCCGAAGGTGACCTTCAACCCGGCCTCGATCCAGGCCGGCGGCAGGTCCACGATGACGGTCGCCACCACGTCGGACACCCCGGCGGGCGACTACAACGTGACGGTCACGGGCACCGGGAAGTCCGCTTCGCACACCGTCTCCTTCACCCTGTCGGTGAAGGGCGCGGGGACCGACGACTTCTCGGTTTCGGTGGACCCGTCCACCAGCACCGTGGAGGCCGGGAAGCCGGTGACGGCGACAGTCCGCACCACCCTGACCGGTGGGTCGGCGCAGCAGGTCGCGCTGTCGGCGACCGTGTCCCCCAGCGGGCCGACGGCGACCGTCGACCCGGGCTCGGTGCAGACCGGCGGCTCGGCGACGCTGAACGTGGCCACCACCAGCAGCACGCCTGAGGGCAGCTACACGGTGACGGTCACGGGCAAGGGCTCGGTCACGCGGACGGCGACGTTCACCCTCTCGGTGACGAAGCCGACCAACGGCCGGACCGCCAGCAGCGACACCCAGTACCCGCTCGACGACTACACCTGGACGGTCAGCCCGCTCCAGGCGAACGTGTCGGGTCAGGCGGCCTACCAGGTGACGCTGTCGATCGACGTCGACCACACCTGCATGGAGGACCTCGGCGTCTGGCTGGTCTCCCCGGCCGGTCAGACCTACCAGGTCAAGCGGCAGGGCTCCGGTCAGTACGAGTGCACGGCGTGGAACGGCCCGAAGACGTTCTACGTCCCGGGCGTCAGTTCCCAGGCGTCCGGCACCTGGCAGTTGTACTTCTACGACTACGGCCCAGGTGACACCGGAACGCTCAACGGCTGGAGCGTGACCCTCTGACGAGGGTGACCCGCTAGCCACACCGGACGTGTCCGGCCCGGCCTCCCTCCCCTTCCGGGGGGTGGACGCCGGGGCCGGGCCGGGCACGCCCTCTCTCTCCCAGACCTCCGGGCTGACGTTCCCCGCCCAGCCCGCGCCCCGAAGCTCCCGCTCGACTTCCCGTCCAGGACGAATCTCCCCTCGGGTCCTGGGCGGGCCCCGCGTCCGGCCGGTCTCTCGGCGGGGAGAGACCGGCCGGACGCTCGCCGGTACCGCGCCGGCCGTGACCTGGCCCTCGCGCCGGCGCGGTACCGCACACCGCGGCGGCGGGCCGCTCCTCGAATTCCGCGTTCCGGGTTCCGGTCATCGGGACCCGTCTTGGCCTGACGACCCGGCCCCTCCTACGATCGCGGCACCCATTCACGTCGCCCCTCGAACCGGCGGCGCCCCGACGGGCCAGGCGCGGGCCCGCTGAGCGCGGCCGCCCGGCCGGTGTCCCGGCCCGGCGTCCGCTGGAGGAACTCATGGACGTGACGGCCGACTATGTCGTCGTGGGGGCGGGCAGCGCGGGATGCGTGCTGGCGAGGCGCCTCGCCGAGTCGGGGGCGGACGTCGTCCTCGTGGAGGCGGGCGGGCCGGACCGGACGCCGCTCGTCCGCAAGCCGGGGCTGATCGCCGTGTTCCACAACGTCCCGCAGTTGAAGAAGCGGCTGGACTGGGGGTTCTACAGCGTCCCGCAGAAGAGCGCGCTCGACCGGAGGATCCCGCAGACGCGCGGGCGCGTGC
Source organism: Actinomadura syzygii (assembly GCF_008085905.1). Taxonomy (GTDB): domain Bacteria; phylum Actinomycetota; class Actinomycetes; order Streptosporangiales; family Streptosporangiaceae; genus Spirillospora; species Spirillospora syzygii. Next base: position 484,631 of record NZ_VSFF01000001.1, read on the forward strand.
TCGGCGGATCCGGGTCCATCAACGGGATGCTGTTCGTGCGCGGCAACCGGAAGAACTACGACGACTGGGCCGCGGACGGCTGCGACGGATGGTCGTACGCCGACGTCCTGGACAGCTTCAAGCGCATGGAGAACTGGGAGGACGGCGCGACCGAGCTGCGCGGCGCGGGCGGTCCGATCCAGGTGACGCGGCAGCGCGACCTCACCCCCGCGTCGGAGGCGTTCATCGAGGCGCTCTCCGACACGGCCGGGGTGAAGCGCAACGACGACTACAACGGCGAGACGCAGGACGGCGCGGGCATCTTCCAGCAGAGCGTCGACAAGGGCCTCCGGTACAGCTCGTCCGTCGGATACCTGGACGACCACGGCCTGCCGAACCTGACCGTCCTGACGAACGCGCTGGTCGAACGGGTGGTCGTGGAGAAGGGACGCGCCACGGGCGTCGAGGTCGTCACGAAGAAGGGGCGCCGCTCGACGGTGCGGGCGACGCGGGAGGTCGTCCTCGCGGCGGGCGCGTTCGGGTCGCCGCACCTGCTCCTGCTGTCCGGCGTCGGACCGGCCGCCCACCTGCGCGAACACGGCATCGACGCGCACGCCGACCTGCCGGTCGGGGACAACCTGCACGACCACATGTTCGTCCCGATGACCTACGTCATGGACTCGGCCCGGCACCGCGGCACCGCGCCCTACTTCGCGTCGGGCGTCGCCCGGGAGTGGACGAGGGGCGGGACGTGGGTCGCGCGCAGCGTGTTCGAGGCGGTCGGGTTCGTCCGCACCGGGCAGGCGGGCGACGTGCCCGACCTGCAACTCCACGCGCTGCCGTGGTCGTATCCGTTCCCGAACCAGGACGCGCCCGTCCGGCACAAGGTCGACAAGCGCTCGGCGCTCACCATCATGCCGACGCTGATCTACCCGAAGAGCCGGGGGACGCTGCGGCTCGCGTCGGCGGACCCGTCCGCCGCGCCGCTGATCGACCCCGGCTACCTCACCGACCCGGACGACTCGCGGCTGCTGCTCGACGGCGTCGAACTCGTCCGCTCGGTCATGGCCAACAAGGTCATCGCGGGCGACGTGCGGGCCGAGCTGTCGCCGGGTTCCGGCTTCCCCGACCGCGCGGCGCTCGCGAAGGAGCTGCCGAACCGGGCGACGACCGTCTACCACCCGGTCGGCACCTGCCGGATGGGCGCGGACGAGCGCGCCGTCGTCGACCCGGCGCTGCGCGTCCGCGGCATCGAGGGCCTCCGCGTCGCCGACGCCTCGATCATGCCGACCATCGTCGGCGGCAACACCAACGCCGCCAGCATGATGATCGGCGAACACGCCGCCGCCCTCATCCTCGACGCCTAACCCGGAAACTTGATCACCCAGCGGCGTTGCCAGGGGGTCTCCACGGCGCGGGGGTGGTGGTGCTCGCGGGTCCAGGCGACGGCGTCGGCCGGGGCGACGCCGGACAGGACGGCGAGGCAGGCGATCACCGTGCCGGTGCGTCCGACGCCGCCGCCGCACGCGACCTCGACGGACTCCCCGGCCCTCGCCCGCTCGTGCAGCCCGCGGATCTCCCGGACGGCGGCGTCGCGGTCGCGCGGCAGCAGGAAGTCGGGCCAGTCGATCCACGCGGAGGGCCAGGTCGGCGCGGACTCGTGGCGGCGGCGCAGCCGTCCGGACCCGAGGTAGAGGCCGAAGTCGGGGACGGGCCCGTCCGGCAGCGGGTTGCGGAGGCCGCGTCCCCGGACCCGCGTCCCGTCCGGCAACTCGATGGCACCGGTCAGCGGGGGCGGCGGAGCGGCGGTCATGGCGTGGCCGTCCGGGTGCGGGCGCGGTGGTTGGCGACGTTGAGGCGGTTGCCGCACAGTGCGGGCGTGCAGTAGCGGCGGCGTCCGGCCCGGCTCACGTCGGCGAACACGCCCCGGCAGGCGGGCGCGGCGCAGGCGCGGAACCGGTCGTGGCCGAGCGCCCGGACGGTCCCGGCGATCCCGACCGCGGCGACGGCGGCCAGCTCGGCGGCGAGCGGCGCGTCCGGCGCGGTCGGAACATGCCACCGCCAGCGCCCGCCCCCGTCGACTGGGCGGAGGACGGGTGCGCGCCCGGCCCGTCCGAGCAGCACAGCCGCACCCGCGACGGCCTGCTCGGCGGTCTCCGTCTCAATGATCCCCCGCACCTCCCGGCGCAGGAAATGGACCTCGCGGACGTCGTCGTCAGCGGGCGTCCGCAGGTCGTACCCGTACTCGTCGAGGAAGGCGCCGAGGGCGTCGCGGTCGGGGAGGTCCTCCGTCCCGTGGACGGTCGGCGACGTCCTGACCAGGTCGTTCGCGAGTTCGGCCGCCGCCGTGTAGTCGGCGAGCGCTATGTCCACGAGCATCCTCCTGTAATGGTCACAGAAAGATTATATTCATTACACCTTCTCCTCCGTGCTGACCCGGAACTGCAGGCCGCCGTTCGCCGCGGACACGTCCACATGGCTGCCGTGCCGGAGGTCGCCCGCGAGCAGCAGGTCGGAGAGCTGGTCGTCCACCTCGCGCTGGATCGTGCGGCGCAGCGGACGCGCCCCGAACTCCGGCTGGTAGCCGCGCTCGGCGATCCAGTCGACGGCCTGCGTGCTGAACGAGACGTCGACGTCCTGCGCGCGGAGGCGGCGGCGCGTCTCGTCCAGCAGCAGGTCGGTGATCTGCCGGAGCTGACCCTCCTCCAGCCGCTGGAACACGATGATCTCGTCGATCCGGTTGAGGAACTCGGGCCGGAACGACTCGCGCAGCCGCCGCATGATCCGGTCGCTGAGCGCGGCGTCCGGCCCGTCGCCGGTCCCGCCGAAGCCGATCTCGCCGCGCCCGGTGATCAGCTCCGAGCCGAGGTTGCTCGTCATGATCACGACGGTGTTGCGGAAGTCGACGGTGCGGCCCTGCGCGTCGGTGAGGCGGCCGTCGTCCAGGAGTTGGAGCAGGACGTTGAACACGTCCTGGTGCGCCTTCTCGATCTCGTCCAGCAGGATCACCGAGTACGGCTGGCGCCGCACCGCGTCGGTGAGCTGCCCCGCCTCCTCGTATCCGACGTATCCGGGCGGCGCGCCCATCAGGCGGCTCACCGTGTGCCGCTCCTGGAACTCGCTCATGTCGAACCGGATCAGCCGGTCGCGGCTGCCGAACAGCGCCTCGGCCAGCGCCTTCGCCAGCTCCGTCTTGCCGACCCCGGTCGGGCCGAGGAACAGGAACGAGCCGGTCGGACGGTCCGGGTCGCCCATCCCCGCGCGGGACCGCCGGACGGCCCGCGCCACCGCCGCGACCGCGTCCTCCTGCCCGATCACCCGCTGGTGGAGGTGCTCCTCAAGCTGGGTCAGCCGCTCCCGCTCGGCCTGGGTGAGCTGCGTGACCGGGACGCCGGAGATCCGCGAGACGACCTCCGCGACGTCCTCCGTCGTCACCTCGGGGACGATCGTCGCGCCGCTGCCCTCCTCGCGGGCGTCCTCCAGCTGCCGCTCCAGCCGCCCGACCTCGTCGCGCAGCTCGGACGCCTTCTCGTAGTCCTCGTCCGCGACGGCCTGGTCCTTCTCCCGCCGCCGCCGCTCCAGGCGCTGCTCCAGCTCGCGGCGGCCGCCGTCGCGCGTCCCGGAGCGCAGCCGCACCCGCGCGCCCGCCTGGTCGATCAGGTCGATCGCCTTGTCCGGCAGGAACCGGTCGGTCAGGTACCGGCTGGACAGGTCGACGGCCGCGACGAGCGCCTCGTCGGTGAACCGCACCGAATGGTGCGCCTCGTACCGGTCGCGGAGCCCGCGCAGGATCTCGATGCTGTCCTCGGGCGTCGGCTCCGAGATCAGGATGGGCTGGAACCGGCGCTCCAGCGCGGCGTCCTTCTCGATGTTGCGGCGGTACTCGTCGATCGTCGTCGCGCCGACGACGTGCAGCTCGCCGCGCGCCAGCGGCGGTTTCAGCATGTTGCCCGCCGACATGGCGCCCTCCGCGCCGCCCGCGCCCACGATCGTGTGGATCTCGTCGATGAACACGACCAGCTCGTCGCCGTGGTCGCGGATCTCGTCCACGAGCTTCTTCAGCCGCTCCTCGAAGTCGCCCCGGTACCGCGTGCCCGCGACGACGCCGCCCAGGTCGACCTGGACGATCCGCTTCCCGCGCAGCGTCTCCGGGACGTCGTCGTCCACGATCCGCTGCGCGAGCCCCTCCGCGATCGCGGTCTTCCCGACGCCCGGGTCGCCGATCAGCACCGGGTTGTTCTTGGTGCGCCGGGACAGGACCTCGACGGTCTCCTCGATCTCGCTCTCGCGGCCGATCACCGGGTCGATCCGGCCCTCCCGGGCGAGCGCGGTGAGGTCGCGGCCGAACTCGTCCAGCGTCGGCGTCCCGGACTGCTGCTGCCCCGAGCCGCCGGGCGGCTGCCCGCCGCCCCCGGCCGCCGCCGACTGCAACGTGTCGGGCGTGACGTGCGCGGCGTCCAGGATGCGTCCGGCGCTCGACCCCCGGTCCAGCGCCAGCGCGAAAAGCAGGTGCTCAGGGCCTATGTAGGACGATCCGAGCGCCCGCGAGACCTGGTGCGAGTCGAGCAGGGCGCGCTTCGCCGACGGGGTCAGCTCCGGTGGGACGTCCCGTGGCGTGCCGCGCCGCGCGTGCTCCTCGATCTCGCTCTGGATCCGGTCGGGGTCGGCCCCGGCACGTTCCATCCAGTGCCGGGTGCCCTGCTGGCGGGTCGCCGCCCACAGCAGGTGGTCGGTGTCGAGGTCGAGGCTGCCCCACTGCGCCGCCTGCGCGGCCGCGTCCCGGACCATCTCCCGCGCGGGCTCGCTCATCAGCCGCGCGAGGCTCATCCGCTCCACCGGACGCCGCTGCGCCCGCGACCCGAAGAACCGGGCGAGCATCTCCTCGAACGGGTCCATGCCACCGGATCCATGCCATCCCGACGTCATCGTCCTAAACCCCCTGCACGTGGAAGGACAGGTCATAGCAACGCTCAGTCACGTGCCCGTGCCCGGCCCCCGAAAACCAGGGGTCCGGTCCCCGCCACTCCACCAGAACCGGGGCCGCCGCGAGGCCAAGACGCGAAGGAACGTCCCGTCCCGCTGTCCTGTAGCGGACGTCGCCGGACGCCGATGCGCGGATTCCCCGGATAGCCCGCCCCGAACAATTCAGGGAAACCCCCTACCGCTCCGATCACGCACAGTGGCCGACAACTCCGTGCAGGCCATTCCAGCGGACGCACCGTGACGGCCCACCATACGCAGCCGCCCGACTACCATACGCATCGCCTTCACTTACATTTACAGGAATGGTCAATGATGGAAGTATCCGATCCGGAATTCCGGAGAACACACCCCGCGGAGGAGGAACAGCGTTCATGAAAAGCTCCCGCAAGACCGCCGCGACCCTCGGCCTGGCCGCGATCGGGATCACCTCCGCCGTCGCCATGACGCCCGCGAACGCGGCCGCCGGCCCCGGCGCGGTGACCGTCAGGCCCGGCGCGCACGGCGCGTACACCGTGCACGTCACCCGGGCGTCCGGCGCCGCGGCGCTGGCCGCGCCGTCCACGTCGCCGTCCGTCGACCACCGCTTCGTCCCCGACGGCGGCTCCTTCACCTGCGCCCGAAGCTACGCATGCGCCGTCGTTCCCTATTCCAACGGCGCCTACGTCTTCAACTTCTACCGCTACGGCGGATACTCGCTGAGCTACTGGCACGGCAACGGCGCCTTCGTCAACAACCAGACGGACGGCGCCGCGGCCCGCTACGACGACGCCAACGGCCACCAGGTCGGCTGCGTCCCGGCCGGGATAGCCCGCAACGGGATCGACTGGAACCCGATCTGGCGAATCCGCCTGACCGCCGCCGCCTGCTGACCCTCGGACCAGGCCCCGGCGGCGCACTCCCACACGCCACGCCACCGGGGCCTCCCCCGTCCCACCCACCGCCCGAGGTCACCCGTCACAGGAGCAGCGCCTCAAGCTCCGGCAGTCGGCCGAACAGGTCGGGGAGGCCGCGCACCCCGTCCCGCGCGGACTCCTGCGACAGCGCGAGGTCACCGAGCGGAAGACGGCGGGCCTGACTGACCGCCGCCCACACCCGGCTCTGGCTCCTCACCTGGGCGGCGCGAATCGGGGTGGGAGAATGGGGGTATGACTGAGCGGAAGCCTCCTGGGCTCAGCTTCGAGTCGTGGATCGACCGGCAGGTCCGCGAGGCGGAGGAGCGGGGCGAGTTCGCCGACCTGCCGGGCTCGGGAAAGCCGCTGCCCGACGCGCACCAGCCGCTGGACGAGAACTGGTGGATCAAGCAGAAGCTCGCCGCCGAGGGCCTGACGGCGATGGTCCATCCGACGCCGCCGCCGAGCGAAGGCAGGTCGAGCCGTTGGCGGCTCCGCCTCCGGCGCCGCGGTCGCCGCTGACCCGACCGCGTCGGGGGGTCAACTCGGACGGTCGTCCACGAGGCGCTGGAGTGCCTCGATCTCCGCGACGCGCTCGCGGGACGCCTCGATCTGCCGGTCGTCGATGGTGTCGGCGCCCCAGCTCCACGGTTGCCGGCTCTCCCATTCGTCCAGGTCGCGCAGGGCGGCGGCGTGCTCGTGCAGGACGGCGAGGAGGGAGTCGCCGGACGGGTCGGCGGACAGTTCTCCGCCCTCCTCCGCCCGCCGCCACGGGACGCCGACCACGCCGCTCCGCCCGGCGGCGAGCTCGCTCAGGCGGTAGCAGTGGATCAGGTGGCCGTGGGGCGTCGCGCGCCACTCGTGCTCAACGCGGTCCCACCGCTCGTCGCCGTACAGGGCGAGGAGCGGGACGAGGTCGGAGTCCCACTCGAAGATCCGCCGCTCGGCCGGCCACAGCGTCGGCGAGTGCCGCAGCGGTGGACCGCCCCGTTCGAGCGGGACGGCCAACCCCCACGGCAGCGAGGTCTCCTGCCCGGACACCGAGCCGCGCGACAGCGCCTCCGCGAGGACGAAGAACTCCTCCGGGAACGCCACCCCGTAGCACTCGTCCAGCACGTCGCGGACGTTCGTCCCGGTCGAGTAAAGCGCCCATGCCAGCCGGGCCATCGACCGGTAGTCGTCGCGGGACGCCTGGGCCCGCAGCCGGGCCAGCGTCCCTTCGGGCACCGGCGCGGTGAACGGCGCGGACGGCTCGGCGCGGTCAACGCCCGGCGCTCCGGCCGGTAGCAGCGTCCCGGCCAGCCGCAACGCGGCACGATGCGTCGGGAGCGCGCCGACGTCGGGATGGTCCGGCTTGAGTCGCCGCAGCATTTCCAGCCGGTCGACGACGATCGCGTGGTAGTCGCGCAGCACCGCCGCCAGCGAGGGCCCTAGCCGTTCGATCCGTCCGTCGTCGTCCAGGGGATCGGTGCCGAACACCGTCGGCTCACTGCGGGCGAGTTCGGTGAGCCGGTAGCACAGCACGAGGCCGCCGTACTCGGTGAGGTGATCACGTAACCACAGCACCGGGACGAGCCGCCGGTCGCGTTCGAGCACGGCGCGGTCGGTGTAGTCGTCAAGGCTGGACTGGCCCGCCGGAACCGGGCCGCCACGGTCGGGCGGCAGGACGAGCCGCCACACGTGGCACCGCAGATCCTCGGGAGGGTGTCCGGGCAGCGGCAGCCGGTCGGCGAGCGCGAAGAACTCGTCCGGGAGAGGGGCGCCGTAGCATTCGGCGAGCACTTCGCGCCGGTCCTTCCCGGTCGAGTACAGCGCCGACGCCAGTCGCGCCATCGACCGGTAGTCCGTGCGGGACGCCCGGCTCCGCAGCCGCTCGACGTCCTCGCCGCCGGGCCGGGCACGGCGCTCGGACGGTGCGCCCGCCCGGCATGGCGCGCCCCGTTCGCGGCACACGTCGACGGCTCCCGCGTTGAGCAGCCGTCCGATGAGGTCCTCGACCGGTTCGCGGGCGATCGATCCGGCGTGCTCCAGCTCACGCCTGCGAACGGCGGCCGCGTGCAACGCCGTGTGTCCCTGGACGTCGACGGCGTTGACGTCCACACCGGCGGCGAGCAGCCGGGCCAAGAGCAACTCGTGATCGAGGTAGGGCAGCAGATGCAGCAGTGTCAGGCCGGACCGGTCGCGCACCAGCGGGTCGGCACCGGCGTCGAGGAGCGCGCGCACGCCCGCGGTGTCGCGATGGAACGCCCGCTCCATCAGCTCCGCCCCGGTCACGGACGGCCTTCGGAACTCCGGCGGTCCGGTGGCGCCGTGCGGGTGGAACAGCGCCCGGGTGACCGCCGGATGCAGGTCGTCCGGTCTCGCGAGGCCGAAACGTAAGAGATCGAGGTCGATCGGGTGGCGGTATTCGGGTGCGGTGAGCAGGCGGGACTCGCCGAGCCCGGCACCGCGGCGGCGCGCCGTGACGCGGCCGCCGTCGCCGTCGCCGAACGTCAGCTCGATGTCCGTGCCCGCCTGGCCCTCGTCGCGGCACTCGACCCAGACCGTCCGGGCGGGACGCGGCGGCCGCTCCGACAGGCCGGGATCGAAGACGCCCTCGGCGAGCATCGTCCGGGCGTCGTCCACCAGCCGCTCGACCGCGATCCACGGGCGCTCCGGCCAGGTGCGCCGCTGCCCGGCGGCGAGCTTGATCCCGCACGCTTCGAGGGCCTCGCCGGTCCGGCCCTCGTCCCAGAGCAGGGTCAGCCACTCGGTCATCGCGACCGGATCGTCCGGGCGCGGCCCGGTGGGAAGGACGTCCAGGAGGCGGCCGTCTCCGCCGTGGAACGGGATCCGATCGGGCCCGCCGCCGCAGAGGGCGCGCAACTCGCCGGTGTACCGGGCATCCCAGTACGCGCGCGGCAGGTGGTACAGCCTGCGGACGCGGTCCGGCAGCTCCGCCTCCCCTTCCGATCGGCATCTCACCCACAGCTCCAACCGCCCCCGCCGGTCGTTGCCGGTCCTGACCAGGAGGTTCGCGCCGCCGCCTTCCGGATACCGGCGTAACAACCCGAAACCGATGGGCGCGCCGGGCCCGTCCAGGCCGCGGGGGATGTTCCAGCGCAGCAGGTCCGGCGCGACGTGGTGGAGGTCGTCGACGATCCGCTCGGCCAGCTCGCGGCCGTACACCCGCGTGATCATGGGGATGTCGACGTCCAGATCGACGCGGGCGGCGGCGCAGGCCCCCGCAGGGTCACCGGCCAGCCGCCGCGCGGTCGCGGCCTCGATCATCTTCGCCGGGACGTCTGACGGACGAGTCCGCCGGTACATCTCCAGCACTTCCCGCCGCTTGCCCCGCACCGCCTGCACGCGCCAGACGGTAACAGCCCATTCGCCGACGATGTACCCGGTAATAGAACACCGGAAATGGCGAAAGCAATGGGAGTGATCGAAGCCCGGGTGATGCCACGGCGGCGCGGTGGGGCCGCGCCGCCGCGCTTCTCGCGGGTCAGGCGTGGGAGTTCCTGCACAGCTCGTCGAGGAGGTCGGGGCAGATGTCCGGCTTGGCGTGGGCGTTGGCGTGCGCGATGGTGTCGGTGCTGGTGGCGGCGCTCGCGGGCGCGGCCACCCCGGCGGTCAGCCATCCGGCGGCGAGGACGGCCGCCGTCATGGCGATGACGTGCGCCAAGGACTTGGCCAGGATTGTGCGATTCATCTGAATCCCTCCAGGGAGTGTGTCGATGCTGCATCGACATCGCCAATGTTACCCTGGGTAATCAGAAAACTACGCACTGTTTGTAGATCGTCGGGAGATCTATCCCTGAAGGTAGACAGCCGTGGACGGGCAGGTGACTCGGTCCAAGAGATCAAAATCGTTTGCGCACGTTCGACCACAGCTCCCATGCTCAGGACATGAGGCCACCGGAGCGCATCGCACTCGGCGACATCCTGCTTCGCCGCTGGACGAGGGCGGACGTCACGCCCCTGCACACGGCGGTCATCGAATCGTTCGAGATCCTGCGCCCCTGGATGCCCTGGGCCGCCCAGCGTCCGGACCCCGTCGAACAGCGGACCTACGTGGGCACGACCATCAGCCAGTGGGACGCCGACGAGGCGTACATCTACGGCATCTTCGCCACCGATGACGGCCAGTTGCTCGGCACCATCGGCCTCCACGACCGAGTCGAGCCGGGCGGCTTGGAGATCGGCTACTGGCTGCACGCCGACCACACCGGCAAGGGCCTCGCTACCAGGGCGGCCGAAGCCCTCACCGAGGCCGCGTTCGCCCTACCCGGAATCGAGCGGGTCGAGATCCACTGCGACGAGGCCAACACCGCCAGCGCCGCCATCCCCCAACGCCTCGGCTACCACCTGGCCCGCACCGACTCAGAGAAGCCGGAGGCCCCCGCCGAAACCGGCCGCCGAATGATCTGGATCAAAACCCGCCAGCGAACTACAGATCGAGAGCCCCGCTCTTGACCCGCTGAACAAGATCCACCCAGGCGTCCGCCCCCAGCGCAAGCCGCGGCCCCTCAGGATCCTTGGAGTCACGCACGAAAAGCGTTCGGGTGTTGGTCGAGACCTCGACGCACTCTCCCTGGCCGCCGCCTTGGCTGTGGCTGCTCTTACGCCAGTGGATCATCCTGCATCGTCTCCATCGTCTTCCGGATCAGGTCCCGAGTGGCCTCTTCGGACAACGCATGACACCTGATCTCGTCGAACCGAATTCCCAGCCGAACGATCTCCGCCGAGTCCTCGATCAGTCTCCCACCGAATTGGGCTTCCACATACCCGACGCGGTTTCGGTCAGCTTTGGTCAGGACGACCAGCGCTCCGTCGAGTCCGGGGTGCCATCCATCGGTGATCTTGACGGCCTGGAGATGTATGTGCGGTAGTTCACCAAGCTCAAGGAGATACCGGAGCTGCTCCTCCATGATGTTCGGGTCCCGCCAGCGTCGAAGGAGCGCGGCGTGGTCGAGGACCACGAAGAGGTGGGGTCGGCTTACCTCCCGCTTGAGAATGTCCCGCCGAGCCAGTCGCTTGGCGATCAGCTCCTCATTCACCTGTCCCTTGTAAGCGGTGGCTCGCATGTAGCCCTCGGTCTGGAGCAGGCCAGGGATGTAGAGCGTTTGGAAGTTGCGAATTTCGGTCGCCTCGTTCTCATGGGCGACGTATGCCTCCAGCCACTCGTTGAGGTGTTCTCGCTGGGCGTGGTGCCAGAGGCCCTGGAACATCTCGCCAGTTTGGAAGAACTCGTCCAGCTTCTTGCAGAAGTCCTTGTCAGGGCGGTTTCGCTGGCTTTCGTAGGCCGCGACCGTCTCTCGGGTCGCGTAGAGCTCCTTCGCCAGTGTGCTCTGGCTCAGACCTCGGAGCTCCCGCATGAGGCGCAGCGTGTAGGCGAGCTGCGCCCTCATGCTGTGCCGGGGGTCAATCGGGACAGATGGGGGCATTTCTATTCCTCCGCGAGTGATATCACGGGAAGTATCACTCGGATATGTAGCCACGATTAGTCAAGTGGGTCAAGCTGGTCGGCAAGAATCCACGCGACGTACCGGAGAGAATCCGAATGAGCCCGTCCCCGCACCGAAACAAGATCGACCCATTCGAGCCGCTGCCCGCGGTGGGGGAGCCGCCGGACAGCCGTTGGGCGGTTCCTTATCTGGCCCAGAAAAGCGGTCTGTGGACGGTGCACGTGCGCCGCCCGCTCACGCGCAGGCAACTCGACGCCGGGCTCGTCGACACGCTCAGCGCCTCGACCCTGGACGCCTTGCGGACCGCCACCACACGCCAGGACGACATAGCGGAAAGGCTCGCCACGCGCCCGTACGCCGCCCCGACCTGGGCGCGGGAGAAATGACCGTGTCCGTCGACACCGGGCCCATTCTGCTCTGCCTCCTCCTCTACGGAGTGACCTGTTTCCTGATCGGATTCGGCCTCACATGGCTGCTTTGGCCATGGATTCACCGCAGAGGCGCACACCGCCGCGGCGCGACCCCACGCGCGTCCACCACGCGGCGTTCGTCCTCGCTCTCGATTCCATGACTCCCCGCCTGTACGTCCAGTACGGGCGGGCCAAGACCTGGCGGTAAAGAAGGAAGGTGATTCATGGCTCAAGCCCTAGTGGCGTGACCCGTGCAGCAAGAGGCCCCCGGACGGACGACGACATTCTTCCGGGGGCCTCTTCGCCTACCCTGACTTCCCCATCCAGGCGAGAAGGTTGACGTCGAGTCGACGGACCCTAATGGGCTAGTGGGAATCCTCGGCAACAACGCGGCGTGCATATGCACAGGCGCTCCACTGAATACGTCCGAGTGCGCTTGGCGACCTCGCGGACGGGCCGGATGCCCAGGGCACCCGGATCAGGGGGTGTCGGGATGGTCCAGGGCTCCGGCCTTCGCCTGCTCGACAAGGCCACCAAAGGCGGCCCGGCTTACGGCGAGGCGCGGCCCAGCAGGGTCCGTGCTGTCCCGGATGCCGATCGTGTGGGCAATCGCAGCGACCTCGACGCACTGCTGCTGGGAGTTGTTGTGGCTGCGGCTGCTCTTGCGCCAGCGGGCGGCGGACAGGTCGGTCTCGGTCATGACGACCTCTTCTGCTGGACGGCCTTGCCGTCAGCGTACGCAACGGCCACGGTCCCGGCCAGGGTTCACATTTGGTTCCCCGTGACGGCCTACGGCTCCCTGCGGCCCGACTCGGTAACGCCTTTCCGGTGCCGCGCCAAGTAGGGGTGTAACCGCGAGAGGAGACAGCATGGCCAAGCTTGAGAGCGGCCTCGCGTGCATAAGTTCGGATACCGCCGCCTTGGAAGAGTTCTACCGGCGGCATATCGAGGCGGTCAGCCGGTTCGTCGCCCGCCGCGTCCGCGATCCGCACACCGCGGCCGACCTGACCGCGGAGGTGTTCCTGGCGGCCATCGACTCGGCGCACACCTACCGTCCCTCCGCGGGCAGCGAGTTGGGTTGGCTGTACGGGGTCGCGCGCAACGTCGTCGCCACGGAGCGCCGTAGGGCGGCGAGAGAGTCCCGGGCCGTGGGGCGGATCGCCGGGCGGCGGCTGCTGGACGCCGAGGACATCGCCCGGCTGGAGGAGCGGATCGACGCCGAGAGCGCCGGGCGACATACCTACGAGGCGCTCGCCGAGTTTCCGGAAGGCATCCGCGCCCTGCTCGAACTGATCACGGTGGACGGGCTCACGGTCACCGAGGCGGCCGCCGCCCTAGGGATCCAGCCTGTCACCGCGCGCGTCCGGCTTCATCGGGCCCGCAAGGCGGTGCGCGCCGCGCTGTCCACCCACTCCGCCGCCCTGGCCTACTCGAAGGAGTGATCATGCAGAAGTTCGAAGAACGACTCCTGGCGGAGCTCAAGGACGTCGTCGCCGCCCAGACCGCATCGGCGCCGGTGGACTCGCGCACCCGGCGTGCCCGGTGGCGGTGGGTGGGACTGGCGACCGCCGCCGCGGCGACCGCCGCGGGGTTGGCGATCGGCATCCCGGTGCTGACCGGGGACCGGGCGCCCCAGGCCAATGCGGTCGTGCGGGACCCGGACGGCTCGATCCGGATCTACATCCGCGACTACCGCCATCCGGAGGTCATCGCCTCCCGGCTGCGCGGGCTGGGCGTGCCTGCGGTCGTCGACTTCGTGCCCAACGACAAGCGCTGCCGGACGCCCCGTGGGACCGTCACCCCGAACAACGACCGCTGGCTCGTGACCGGGGAGCCTCAGCAAGACGACGGCCAGGGCCCCTACAACCGTCTTCACCCCGACCGGATCGGGCCCGGGAAGACGCTGGTGCTGGAGGTCAGTTTCACCAGTTTCAGCGGGGGCGCATCGGTCGCCTGGATGTTCGTCGGCACCGCCACAGGCTCCGTCGGTCCCTGCGTACTGGTCCCGGCACCGCCCAAGATGACCCGAGGCCCGAACGGCGGCGTGGGCGGCTGAGCCGTCCCCGACCAATTCGCGTTGGCTGAGGCGCGGTGGTTCAGCTGAGGCGCGGTGGTTCAGGGGTGTTCGGGGGGCTGGACCAGGGGGCGGAGGAGGGCTGCTTGGACGCGTTGGTCTTCGCTTACGCCGGTCATCGGGTATTTCTGGGCTGTTTGGAGGTGGCCGCGGAGGAGGCGGGCCGCGCCTTCGGCGTCGCCTTCCTCGATGCGGGCGAGGGCCTCGGCGTGTTCGTCCAACGCCTGGCGGCGGAGGGCGGGCTCGGGGAAGAAACCGGCGCGGGTCGCCTCTTCGGACCAGCTCCGCTCCTGCGCCGTCCATAGGGTTTCTAGCGCACCGGCGACGACGAAGAGGGTTTCGTTGCCGCACAGGCGGACGATCGCCTCGTGGAATTCGCGGGAGGCGGGCGTCGCGCGCTTCTCGTCGCCGGATTCGACGGCCTCGACGAGGCTTTCGTGCGCGCGGCGCAGCGCGGGCACGACGGCGGTGTGCCGGTCGGGACGCTGCGCGCAGAGCGCGGCGCAGAACGGCTCTATCTGCTGGAGCGCGTATCCGACGTCCGGCAGCGCGGCCTGCCGCGACTCCAGGACGAGCGCGAGCATGTAGGCGACGCTGTCCCGTTTCGGCGCGTGCACCACCGACCCGCCGGTGTTCCCGCGCCGGACGGTGATCAGCCCCTCGGTCTCCAGGATGCGCAGCGCCTCACGGGCGGCGAGCTTGCTGACGCCGAACTCCTCCAGCAGGTCGGACTGCTTGGGCAGCAGGCTCCCGTCGGGCAGCTCGCCGCGCAGGATCCGCGCCCGCAGGGTGTCGGCGAGCAGGTCCGCCACCCGCGGCTGGCGCATCTGCGCGCGCGGCTCCGGGGCCCCCGTGTCCTCCACCGTGTGCCTGTCCTCTCGATCTTGTGATGTCTCATCTTCCACCTTGGGTCGGCACCGCGTCCTCGGGTCGGCCGGACGCGGTGACGCCCATCGCGCGCTGGTACGCGGCGTCCAGGTCGCGTCCGCCGTCCACCGGTTCGGACGCCTGGCCGCGCAGCAGGACGTACCCGCGGTCGAGCCGGTCCCTGATCGCGCCGATGGACGGTTCGACGACGACCACGACGGTGCCCTCGTCGGCGAGGCGGCGGGCGGTGTCCATCAGCTCGGCGACGATCAGCGGGGCGAGGCCGGTGGACATCTCGTCCAGCAGCAGCGCCTTCGGCGACCCCATCAGCGCGCGCGACACGGCGAGCATCTGCTGCTCGCCGCCGCTCAGCACCCCGGCGAGCGCGCGGGCGCGTTCCCGCAGGACGGGGAACCGGTCGAGCCCCGTCTCCACCTCGGCGGCCCGGAGGCCGAGCGTGTCGGCCATGACCTGGAGGTTCTCCCGGACGGTCAGGCGCGGGAAGATCTGCCTGCCCTGCGGGACGAGCGCGAGGCCGCGTCCCGCGCGGCGGGCGGCGCTGAGCCCGGAGATGTCCTCGCCGTCGAGCGTGATCCGGCCGGTCGCGGCGACCGACCCGTAGGCGGCGAGCATCAGGCTCGACTTCCCGGCCCCGTTCGGCCCGACGACGGCGCTGACCGCTCCCCCACTGAACGTGAGCGAAGCGTCCGACACCGCCGTCGACTCGCCATAGCGGACACAGACCCCGCTAAGGACCAATTCATGCGTGTTCTTTGTGGGGGGACGACCCCCCACACCCCCCGACTCGCTCCGCTCACGCGACAACGTTCTCACCACCCGTGCCGAAGTAGACGTCCTGCATTTCGGGGCTGGCCAGGCATTCGGCGGGGTCGCCGTCGAAGACGACCGTGCCGGAGCGCAGCAGCATGATCCGGTCGACGAGGGACGCGACGATGTCCACGTTGTGGTCGACCAGGATGATCCCGCAGCCCTGCGCGCGGACGGCGCGGATCGCCGCCGAGATCGCCGCGATGCCGCCCGAATCGGCGCCCGCGAAAGGCTCGTCCAGCAGGAGGACGGACGGTTCCTGCGCGAGCGCCCGCGCGACCTCGACGAGCCGCTGCTCGCCGAGCGTCAGGTCGCCGCAGCGACGGCGGAGGTCGCCGAGTTCGAGGGCGTCCGCGACGCGGTGCAGGGTCGCGTCGAAGCGGGCCCCGGACGGCCGGAACGCGCCCGCGACCAGGCCCGCGACCAGTCCGCCGATACCGGCAAGCTTCGGCGCGGCGGCCCCGAGCAGGACGTTCTCCCGCACGGTCAGGTCGAGCGCGAGGTGCGGGTGCTGGAACGTCCGGGCGAGCCCGGCGCGGGCCCGGCGGGACGGCGGACCGGTCAATTTCCGGCCCCGGATGGACAGCGAGCCCCGGTCGGCGGGCTGCGCGCCGTCGAGCAGGTCGACCAGCGTCGTCTTCCCGGCGCCGTTCGGGCCGATCAGGCCGAGCACCTCGCCCGCGGACAGGCGCAGCGACACGCCGTCCAGCGCGCGGACGCCGCCGTAGCTCTTGCCGAGGCCCTCGCCCTCCAGCAGGACGGTCATCGCCGTGCTCCTCTCGTGCGGGTCGCCGCGCCGCGCAGCCACCGCGCGCCCTGCCCGGCGTAGCCGATGATGCCGCCGGGCGCGATCAGCAGGACGGCCAGCACCGCGACGCCGAAGATCAGCGACCCGGAGCGTTCGAAGATCTGCAGGTTGAAGGTCAGCTCGACGACCAGGACGGCGCCGAGCACCGCGCCCCACGCCGACCCCTGCCCGCCGAGCAGCGGCATGAAGATCGCCAGCATGACGAGGTGGAGGGTGAAGGTGTCCGGGCCGATGGTCTGGTTCGCGGTGGTGAACAGGCCGCCGCCGAGGGACGCGATCGCCGCGCCCGCGCCGAGCACCGTCAGCCGCAGCGCCGGGACGCCGACCCCGGCCGCCTCCACGGCGGCGGGGACGTCCCGCGAACTCTGCAATGCGACGCCGAACGGCGACCGGCGGACCCGGTCGACCGCGACGCCCACGATCCACACGATGAGCAGGGTCAGCGCGATGAACGTCTGCCGGTCCAGCTCGCTGCCGAAGAACGTGAGCGGACGGATCGAGCCGATGCCGACCGCGCCGCCGGTGACGTCCTTGGCGTCCAGCAGGAAACTCTGGAAAGCCATGCCGAACAGCAGCGTCACCGCCGCCAGGTAGAACCCGGACAGCCGTCGCGTCGCGAACCCGAGCACCACCGCCAGCGCGGCGGACGCGAGCGCGCCGAGCAGGTACGCGACGGGCAGCGGCCAGCCGGTCTTGGTCGCGACGAGCCCGACCGAGTACCCGCCGATCGCGACGTAGGCGCTGTAGGCGAGGGACAGCGCACCCGCCAGGTTGAACGGCATGTACATGCCGAGCGCGAGCAGCGCGTAGGTCGCGCCGAGCAGCGCCAGGTCCTGCCGGAACAGGTCCGCGCCCGCCCAGCCGATGACGGCGACGGTGAGGACGAGCGTCCCGAGGATCCGCGCCGACTCCGCCGACCGGACCGACCCCACGGCCTTCTGCAAAGGCAAAGCACTCATACCCGGACTCTCCTGACGAACAGGCCGCTCGGACGCAGCGCGAAGAACAGGATCGCGACGGCGAGGACGGCGTAGTCGAGCGACGCGCTGCCCAGGTAGTACGGGACGAGCGTCTGCGCCAGCGCGAGCAGCAGCCCGCCCGCGAGCGGTGCCCACACCGAGCCCGTCCCGCCGATGACGAGCGCGAGGAACCCCGACAGCGCCCACCCGAACCCGGACTGGAAACTCACCCCGGCCTTGGCGGAGAAGAGCTGCCCGGCGAGCCCGACGACCAGCCCGGCCAGCGCGAACGCGACCAGGCGCACCCGTCCGACCGGCATGCCGAGCGTGCGGGCCGCCTCCCGGTTGGACCCGACCGCGCGCAGGATCCGCCCGTACTTGGACTTCCGCATCCACAGCCACACGCCGGTGAAGGACACGATAGTCGCGGCGACGAGCACGATCGTCTGGCCGTCCACGGTGACGAAGCCGAGGTCGAGGGACGTGCCGGGCAGCCATGACCGGCCCGGCATGAGCTGCCGTCCGAACAGCGTCCCGGCGAGTTGCTCGACCGCGAACAGGACCGCGACGACCGCGATGAGGGACGGCAGTTCGCCGCCGCCCGTCCGCGCGTCGATCGGCCGGACCAGCGCGACCTCGGTGACGACCGCGAGCACCGCCGCGATCGCGATGCCGAGGACGGCGGCGAGGCCGAGCGGCCAGCCCTGTTTCGCCATCAGCCACGACGCGGTGAGTCCGGAGAACATCGCGAACGGGCCGAGGGCGAAGTTGAAGAAATCCGCTCCTTCGAGGACGAGGTAGTACCCGAGGGCCACCAGTCCGAAGAAGCACCCGATCTGGACGACCGAGACCCACAGTTGCGCTGACATCACGCTCCTCCTGCCTGCGTCTGTGGGATCTTATGTTTAAAAGAAAGCCATGACAATGCTAACTTCGGGGCAGCTTGCGAAACCGCGGGAGGCAGCTTTGACCAGTCCGTTCGACGAGGCGACCGTGGCGGAGTACCGGACGGCCGGCTGGTGGGGGTCGGAGACCGTGGCCGACCACGTCCGGCGGCACGCGGCGCGGCGCCCCGGCGCCGCCGCCTACGTGACGCCCGGCGAGACCCTCACCTGGACGCAGTACGACGACCACTCGACACGGCTCGCCCGGCACCTCGCCGCGCTCGGCCTCGCGCCGGGCGAGCGCGTGGCGACCCAGCTCCCGGACGGCCCGGCCTGGCACGTCGCCGCCGTCGCGGCGGAGAAGGCGGGCCTGGTACTGGTCGGCGTCGGCGCGCGGGCGGGCCGGCGCGAGCTGCGCCACCTGCTCGGACGCACCGGCTCACGCGCCCTGATCACCCTCGCCGAGCACCGCGGCGCGCCGTCCGCCGCCCTGGTGGACGAGCTGCGCGCGGACGGCCTCGACCTCGCCCACCACGTGATCGTCGACCGGCTCGGCGTCCCCGCCTACCCGCGCGAAGCCGACATCGCGGGGCGCGCCCTCGGCCCGGACGACCTCTCCATGCTGAACTCGACGTCCGGGACGACCGGGCTGCCGAAATGCGTGTCCCACACGCAGAACCGCTGGTTCTACTTCCACGAGCTGGCCTGCCGCTCCGGCGAGTTGAACTCGTCGGACGTGTTCATGGGGGCGGTGCCGTCGCCGTTCGGGTTCGGGCTGTGGACGGCGCACTTCTCTCCCGCGGCGCTCGGCGTCCCGACCGTCGTCATGGAGCGGTTCGACGCGCACACCGCGCTCGACCTCATCGAACGGCACCGGGTGACCGTCCTGCACTGCGTGAGCACGCAGTTCATCATGCTGCTGAACGCGCAGGCCGAGCGTCCGCGCGACCTGTCGTCGCTGCGCTGCATGTTCACGGGCGGGGAGGCCGTCCCGTACGAGCGGGCGGCGGCGTTCGAGGACGCGACCGGCGCGAAGGTGCTCCAGTTCTACGGCTCGAACGAGACGGGCGCGCTCAGCTACACCGGACTGCACGACACCCGCGAGCACCGCCTCCGCACCGCCGGACGGCTCATCCCCGAAATGGAGGTGCGGCTGTTCGACCCGTCCGACGGCACCGACATCACAGGATCGGGGCGGCCGGGCCAGCCGGGCTGCAAGGGCCCCGCGACCTGCCCCGGCTACTACGACGACCCGGCCGCGAACCGCGAGCTGTTCACCCCGGACGGCTGGATGCTCATGGCCGACATCGTCGAGATCGACGACGACGGCTACCTCCGCGTCGTCGGACGCCTCAGCGACCTCATCATCCGCGGCGGCAAGAACATCAGCGCCGCCGCCGTCGAGGAGGAGGTCGCGACGCACCCGGCGGTCGCGCTCGCCGCCGCCGTCGCCATGCCGGACGAGGTTTTCGGCGAGCGCGTCTGCGTCTACGCCGAACTGCGTCCCGGGACGAAGCTCACCCTCGAAGACCTCACCGCGCACCTGACCGAGCGCGGCGTGTCCCGCGAATGGCACCCCGAACGCCTGATCGTGCTGGACGCGCTGCCCCGCTCGTCCGGCGGCAAGGTCGCCAAGGGCGACCTACGCGCCGACATCCGCCGCCGAGTCACCGAAGGACACGACGCGGAAGAGCACGTCACGGGGTAAGGCCCGGCGCCCGAGGGCGAGCGGGCGCGTCACGGGGTGAAGGCGGCGGCGCCGCCGTCCAGGAGGAGGCGGCGGATCTCGTCGGGGACGCGGACGGCCTTGTCCGGCGCGTCCGGGTCGACGCAGACGAGGGTGAGGACGGCGGTCGACGCGCGGTCGCCGTCCTCGGTGATGAAGTCGCCGCGCATGGTGAACGAGGTGCGGCCGACCCGGTCCGCGTACAACCGGCATTCGACCTGGTCGAACAGTGTGATCGTCTTCTCGTACTCGGCGGCCGCGGCCCGCGTCACCACCGCGACGCCGAGCCGCTCCGGGAGCCGGTCGAACCGCAGGCCGCGCAGGAACCACCACTCGGTGTGGGTGCGCTCCATCCAGCGCTGGTAGTTGGCGTAGTAGACGATCCCGGCGGGGTCGCAGTCGCCGTAGGACAGGCGGAAGGTCACGCGGTGCAGCGGCTCGTCCGGCACATTCACTCCCTTTGCAGATGCTAAGATTTAGATGTTAAGGGGCGTAAGCCCATCTGACTCATGACGGCGTCCGTACCGCACGGCGTCCCGTACAGCACGGCATCTCACACGGCACGGCGTCTCACGAGCACGACATCTCACAGAGCACGCCATCTCGTCCAGGGCGGAGGTCCGGTGGAGGGAACGCGCCAGTCGCGCATTCGCCAGCCGCGCCTCGCCGACATGGTCGCCTCCGTCCTGCGCGAGCGGATCGTGAGCGGCGAACTGGCCGACGGCGCGCTGATCGGCCCGCAGGACGACCTGCTCACCGAGTTCGGCGTCAGCAAGCCGTCCATGCGCGAGGCGCTGCGGATCCTGGAGTCCGAGGGGCTCATCACCGTGCTGCGCGGCAACAAGGGCGGCGCGGTCGTGCACGTCCCGCGCACCGAGACGGCGGCGCAGGCGATCGACCTGGTCCTGCGGACGCGGCAGTCCGCGCCCGGTGACATCGCCGTCGCGCTGGTGCGGCTCGAACCGGTGTGCGCGGGGCTCTGCGCGGAACGCCCGGACCGGGCGACGAGCGTCGTCCCGGCGCTGGAGGCGGCGCAGCGCGACGTGGAGGAGAACCTCGACGACCTGCTCGGCTTCGTCCGGGCCGCGCGCGACTTCCACGCGCAGCTCGTGTTCGGCTGCGGAAACGCCGCGATGTCGGTCGCGGTCGGCGCGCTCGAACGGCTCTGGACCGCCGCCGAGGAGCAGTGGGCCCGCGACACCGCCGCCCGCGGCGACTTCCCCGGCCTCGACCAGCGCTCGGACGGCGTCCGCGCCCACCACCGGCTGATCAAACTGATCGCGGCAGGCGACGCCGCGGGCGCGGAACGCGCCGCACGACGCCACCTGACCGCCGCCCAGTGCCACGTCCTGGACTGACCTCGCGGGGCTAGCCCGACCAGGTGATGGGCAGGTTGGACGGGCCCCACATCATGAAGGAGTCGACGCGGGTCGGGTCGCCGTCCAGGCGCAGGCCGGGCAGGCGCTCGCCGAGCAGCTTCAACGAGATCCGCGCCTCCAGCCGGGCGAGGGCCGCGCCCGGGCACAGGTACTGGCCGACGCCGAACGACAGGTGGCGGCGGCGCAGGTCGGCGAGGTCGCGGTCGAGCCTGAACGTGTCGGGGTCGTCCCATGCCTCCGGGTCCCGGTTCGCGGACGCGTACAGGCCGTGCGCCTTCGACCCCTCCGGGATCTCGACGCCGTGCATGACGACCGGGCGGGTGTTGGTCCGGAACAGTCCGAGGACGGGCGGGTCGTAGCGGAGGCTCTCCTCCACCGCCGCGTCCACCAGTTCGGGACGCGCCCGGACGTCCTCCCACAGACCGAGGTCGAGCAGCCGCCACACCGCGTTCGCGATCAGCGAGGTGGTGGTCTCGTTACCGCCGACCAGCAGCAGCAGGATCAGCGGCAGCAGTTCCTCGGTCGTGAACGGGCGGCCGTCGTGCTCGGCGGTGAGCAGCGCGGTCAGCAGGTCGTCCGGGAGAGCGTCCGGGCCGGAAGACGCGAGCACCGCGCGCCGCTCCTCCAGCACCTCGCCGAAGTAGCCGTCGATCTTCGCGCGGGCCGCGCCCTGCACGGCCGGGTCGGCCGCGTTCTGCCCGGCCATGAACTGGTCCGACCACTCCTTGAACTCGTCCACCCCGGACGCGGGCACGCCCAGGATCTTCGCGATGACCAGCACCGGCAGCGGCACCGCGTACGCCGCGCACAGGTCGGCGCGGCCGTCGGCGGCGAAGCCGTCGATCAGGTCGCCCGCCGTCGCGGTGATCCAGTCCTCCAGCGCGGCGGTGCGGCGGGCCGTGAACGCCGCCGTCACGAGCCGCCGGTAGACGGTGTGCTCCGGCGGGTCGGACCGCAGCCCGCCCTCCTTCGTGAAGATCGGCCCCTGGCCCCACTCCGACGACCACAGGCCGACGTCGCCGAACAGCCCGGCGACGTCGGCGTGGCGCGACAGCGTGTAGAAGCCGTTCTCGCCGAACCCGGCGTGATGGTGCACGGGGCACCTCTCCCGCAGGGCGCGGTGCGCGGCGGCCGGATCCTCCAGCACCTCCGCCGCGAACGGGTCGTACTTCCCGCCGGAATTCCCGCCCGACTCCCCGCCGGACTTCCCGCCGGGCTCACTCCCGGCGGGGCGCATGACCGTCATCAGAAGGCGTTCGGGTCGGCCTGGACTTCGGCCGGGACGGGGAACCGGTACAGCTCGGACGCGTTCTGCCAGGTGAAGCGGCGCACGTCCGCGTCGGGCAGCCCGCCGATCTCCGACTCGATGACCGACTGGGTGTTCGGCCAGGTCGAGTCGCAGTGCGGGTAGTCGCTCTCCAGCAGGATGTTCTCCACCCCGATCCGGTCGCGGAGGACGAACGACGACTGGTCCTCGACGGCGCAGAACCAGAAGTTGCGCTTGAGGACCTCGGCCGGGGTGAGGCCGATGTCCTTCGTCCACGTCCCGTACATGTCGTGGTAGCTGAGCATGTGGTCGAGCCGGTCCATCAGCCCGGCGACCCAGCCGATGCCGCCCTCGCTCAGGCAGATCTTCAGGTCCGGGTAGCGGACGGGCAGCATCGAGTACAGCCAGTCGACCGCGGCGAACATCGCGTACCCGAAGAACAGCACGCCGACCGTGTCCGGCGGGGCGTCGTCGGCCGTCGCCGGGGACGTCCCGGACGACCCGATGTGCAGGTTCACGACCGTCCCGGTCTCGGCGCAGGCGCGCATGATCGGGTCCCAGTGCCCGGTGTGCAGGGACGGCAGCCCGAGCTTCTGCGGCGCCTCCGAGAACGTCACGGCCTTGAACCCGCGCTCGGCGTTGCGGCGGATCTCCTCCGCGCCCAGCTCCGGGTCGAGCAGCCACGGGATCTGGCACGGGATGATCCGGTCCGGGTACGACCCGGCCCAGTCCTCCAGGTGCCAGTCGTTCCACGCCCGGACGGACGCGAGCGCCAACTCCTGGTCGGACGTCGTGAGCTGCAACCGCTGCCCCGCGAACCCGGGCAGGAACGACGGGAAGTTGAGCGAGGCGTAGATGCCGGCGAGGTCCATGTCCTTGATGCGGTGGTGGATGTCCCACGCGCCGCGCCGCATCTCGTCGAACCGGGACGGCTCGAAGCTGTACTCCGAGACCGGGCGTCCGACGACCGCGTTGAAGCCGACGTTCGGGAACTCCTGCCCGTCGTACACCCACACCTCGGCGCCGTCGTCCCGCTCCACGATCTTCGGCGCGCGGTCGGCGAGCTTCGCGGGGAGGCGTCCCTCGAACGTGTCGGGCGGCTCGACGATGTGGTCGTCCACGGAGATGACGGTGTACTTGCGGTCCTGCCGGTCCGGCTCCGGCAGCCAGGTGGGGCCCTCGGCGCCCTTGCCGCCGGTGGTGAAGCCCAGGTCCGACGCGAGGTCGTCGATGTTGATGCTCATTACTGCACCACCTCCGGGTCGTTGCGGAGCAGCGCGCGGACGGCGCCGTTCCAGAAGAAGTCGGTTCCGCGTTCGAGCAGCGACGCCTTCATGCTGCGCCGCAGGCCGGGCGGCACGAGCGTGTGGTCGCGAGCTGACACCAGCACGTCATACATGAGTCGGCACTGCCGGTCGATGGTCGCGGCCCGGTAGGTGGTCTCCTCCACCGTGGGACCGGTCACGATCACGCCGTGGTTGGCGAGCAGCACCACCGACTTGTCGCCGATCCGGTCGGCGAGGTCGGCGCCGAGGTCGGCGTTCGCGATCTCGCCGGTGTACTCGTCGACGAAGGCGAGGTCGCCGTCGAACATCGACCCGGTCTGGTGCAGGAACTCCGGCAGGACGCCGAGCGCCGCCAGCACCGTCGAGTAATACGGGTGGTTGTGCACGACGACTCGCACGTCCGGGCGGCGGCGGTGCAGTTCGGTGTGGATATGGATGGCGGGGGTGACGTCCCACTTGCCGTCCAGGACCTCCGCGTCGGGCGACACCTTGCAGATGTCGGACGCGGTGATCTCCTCCCACCACAGGCCCCACGGGTTGACCAGCAGGTCGTGCGTGTCGCCCGCGCGAAGTGTGATGTGGCCCGCGATGTTCTCGCTGAAGCCCGACGTCCCGAGGATCCGGAACGCGCAGGCCAGCTTCTGCCGGTCGGTCAGCTCCAGGCCGATCGGCGGCATCACCTTCGGCGTCCACTCGGCCGCGCCTCCCGCGACCGGGGCCGGTGCCTGGCGCTCCCGGTTTATGTCAGTGTGCGTGTCAGTGTCCGTTGTCACGGTGACCTCCCTTCCGTCAGCCACAGGCGGGCTGGTAGGTGGGCCACTGGCGGCCCGGCTTGCTGTTCTCGAACTGCATGAGGATCAGGCCGCACAGCCCGTCCGTCCCGCTGTGCTTGCCGGGCTTGAAGGACAGGGTGTAGCCCTTCTGGCCGAACGACGACGGGTAGGCCGCCACCTGCTCCAGGCCCTTGTTGATGGACTCGCCGTCCAGCTTCGACCCGGCCTTCTCGATGGCCTTCACGAGCATCCCGATCGCGTCGTACGCCTGCGCGTCGTACGCCGTCACGCCCACCGTCCCGCCGCGCTTGCCGGACAGGAACTTCTGCAACTCGGCGGTCTTGTCGTTCTCGTCGGTGATCGACCCGACGAACACGAGCTTGTCGAGCGCGCCCGGCTTCGCCTGCCCCCACAGGTCGGGCTGGTTGCCGATGGACGCGAGCGAGAACCGGTCGGCGTCCGGGATGAGCTGGTGCGCCGTGTTGTGGACGAGCACCTCCATCTGCCCGCCGAGCGCGGCGACGAGCATCGCGTCCGGCTTCGCCCGCTTGATGCGGGTGACCTGCGCGGTGACGTCGTTCGCGTCCACCGGGGCCGTCTCGGTCGCGACGACCTCGATGCCCGCGTCCTTGATCGGCGTCATCAGCGCCTTCTCCATCCCGGCGATGGACGCGCTGTCGTCCTTGAACAGGGCGAGCCGCTTGAACCCGGCCTTCTTGAACGCCTCCGCGTAGACCTTGCCGAAGTCGGACGTCGGGTTCGCGAGCGAGTACGTGTAGGCGGAGTTCGGACCGTCCCCGATGCCGGGCGTGATGTTCACCGGCGCGATCGCGGGCACCTTCTGCTGCTTCAGCAGCGCCTGGACCTGGAGCACCGACTGCCCGCCGGAGTTCATGATCACGGCCTGCGCGCCCTGGCTGAGCAGCTGCCGGACGACCGTCGGCGCCTTCGTCGCGTCGTTGTCGTCGCTCTTCACGACCAGCTTCAGCTTCTTGCCGCCGACCCCGCCGCCGTCGTTGACCTGCGCGACCGCGTCCTTGATCGTCTTCCCGACGATGGAGGCGTACGCGGCGGCGCCGCCGGACAGGTCCTGGTCCATCCCGATGACGATCGTGTCGTCATCGGTCTTCACCGACCCGGACCCGGACGCGCACGCGCTCGCCACCAGCACGGGCACCGCCGCCGCGACCACGACCAGCGCCTTCCCCGCCCGCCCGCGTCTCGCGAACGCCGTACTCGCGAATGGCCTACTCGCGGAACCAGAACTCGTGAACGCCTTGCTCTTGAAAGCCATGGGGGTTGTCCTCCTGGGGGTGGGTTGGAGGCGGGGGGACGGTCTGACCTGTGCTGATCTATTCCTGAACGGCCTGGTCTGGATTGGTCTGGTCTGGAGTGGGGCGGTCAGGGGTGGTGTGGTCGGGGGTGATCACGACGCTGATCGGCCTGGATCCCGGACGGTTTCCGGCGAGGGTCTCGATGGCCTCGGCGGCGTCCTGGAGGCCGAAGGTGTGGGTGACGAGCCGGTGCAGCGGATGCTCGCCCGAGTTGATCAGCGCGACCGCCCGGCGGAACGACGTGTGCCCCACCGCCCGGACGCCCTGGACTCGCAGGCCCTTCGTGACGACGTCGTCGCTGATCCAGCCGGGCACGGGCCGCCCGCCCTTCAGCCCGGCGAGGATGACCGTCCCGCCGGGCCGGGCGAGCGTCATCGCGTCCAGGACGGTCTGCGGGTCGTAGGCGGCGACGTCGATCACGACGTCCGGCTGGACGCCACCGGTCGACTCCAGCACCTTCGCCGGGACGCCGCCCCCGTCCGCGTTCACACCGTCCGCCTCCCCGCCGTCCACTTCCACGGCGGCGGTCGCGCCGAGTTCCAGCGCCAGGTCGAGCTTGTGCCGGTCGGACGCGAGTCCGGTGACGATCACCGGGTCGGCGCCCGCCGCCCGCGCCGCCAGCACGCAGGCGAGTCCGCGCTGCCCGGCGCCGAGCACGACCACGCAGTCGCCCGCGCGGGTGCCCGGCACCTCCACCGCCCACTCGACCCCGGCGGCGACCGCGTTGAACGTCGCGGCGGTCGTCGGGGCGACGGCGTCCGAGACCTTGTGGACGACGCTGTTCGCGTGCAGGTACATGTGGTCGGCGAACCCGCCCCACAGCGCGGGCGGGATCTTCGCGGGGATGAAGCCGTAGCTCATCGGAAAGTGGTCCCAGCCCGCGCACAGGACGTAGCGGCCCGTCCGGCAGTCGCGGCACGCGCCGCACGGCAGCGCGGGCTCGACCACGACCCGGTCGCCCTCGACGATCCCCCAGCGCCGCGCCGCCCGCGCCCCGATCGCCGCGATCCGTCCGACCGGCTCGTGTCCTGGGACGAACGGCGACGTCGGTCCGATCGTGTCGAACAGCGCGCCGCTGTACTCCTCGACGTCCGTGCCGCAGATGCCGCACGCCTCGACGCGGAGGAGCGCCTCGTCCGGACCGATGTCGGGCAACGGCAACTCGACCAGGTCGAGGTTCCCGGGACCGCGCTGCAAAACGACACGCGCCGCCCCCGACCTGTTCCGAGGACGCTGGAGACGCGTCCCGCCACAGGAACTCGTCATTTGGTGATGGTTCGGATGCCGCCGAAGACGCGGCGGACGCGCGGGGCGAAATGCTCCAGCGGAGGCGTGTCGAAGCCGGGGTCGAAGGCGAGCTGGTCCCACTCGTCCGCGAACTGGACGGCCTGGGCGTACCAGGGACGGTCGGCGAACGAGTCGCGCTCCGCCGGGTCCCAGCCGAAGTGGTGGCCGTAGTGCTTGGCCTCGAATGTCTGGTGCGCGTAGATGATTCGGTACACCTCGTCCCGGACGTAGGGCCGGAGGATCTCGGCGGCGACCGCCGCGTGGTTCGCCGTGGAGATCACCTTGCCCATGTCGTGGCACAGCGCGGCGACGACCATCTCGTCGTCGGCGCCCGCCGCCTCCGCGTGCGCGGCGGTCTGGAGGCTGTGCTGGAGCTGGTCGACGGCGAACCCGTCGCTGAACGCCGACAGGCTCGCCAGCATCGGCATGACCCGGTCGGGCGCGTCGTCCTGCGTCTTCAGGGTCTCGCGGCGGATGTGCAGCCACTCCTCGCGGGTTCCCTCGTCCATTCGGGTGAACATGTGCCTCCTTACCGGTAGCGCGGCCGGAAGTCCGGGTCCGCGGGGTCGAGCCCGTTCTCGTGCTCGGCGAACCAGCGCGTCCGCACGTTGCGGGTCAGCCGCGCGTCCACCAGCACCGGGCCGGACGGATCGGCGATCAGCGTCTTGAGGTCGTCCAGCTCACCGGGCGTCAAGACGGTCACGGCCTGCGCGCCGAACGCGCGGGCGACGGCCGCGAAGTCGGGACGCGGGATCAGCGACAGCCCGACGTCCATGCCGCGGTGCAGCATGTTGTGGTACTCGTAGCCGAACGCGGCGTCGTTCATGACGACGACCACGAGCCGCAGCCTGCGGCGGACGGCCGTGTCCAGTTCGGCGAGGTTCATCATCAGCGCGCCGTCCCCGGTCACGGCGAGCGTCACCCGGTCGGGACGCGCCGTCGCCGCGCCGATCGCGGACGCCAGCCCGAGCCCGATCGACCCGAAGTTGACCGGGAACACGAACCCGGACGGATCCGGCACCGACAACCCGCGGCACGGCTCGGACAGCGCGGCGTGCCCGCCCTCGACGACGAGCGTCCGCTCCCTCGGGACCATCCGCTCCAGCGCCGCCACCACCGTGTGCGGGTCGAGACCGGTCTCGTCACTGGCGTCCGGGAACTCGTTCTCGTAGGCGTATTCGGCGATGCGCCTCTCGATCTCGGGCGTCCGCCAGCCGGTCTTCGGCTCGACGGTCTCGGTGAGCATCCGGGCGAGCGCGCCCGCGTCCCCGAGAATCCGCAGGTCGGCGGACACCCACTCGCCGAACGCCTCCGCCCGGACGTCGTTGTGGACGATCACCGGGTCGCCCGCCAGCATCCGGCCGCCGTCCACGGTGAAGGAGTTCAGCCCGGCGCCGACCGCGAGGATGAGGTCGGAGCTTCGGATCAGCTCCCGTCCGAGCGCGGTGGCGAACCCTCCGCACACGCCGACATCGAACGGATCTCCGCCGAAGAACCCCTTGGCCTTCAACGTGGTGGCGAGCAGCGCCCCGGCACGCTCGCCGAGGACGGCCAGGTCGTCACGCGCGTGCGCGGCCCCCCGTCCCGCCACGATCACCGGACGTTCGGCCCGCGCGAGCGCCTCCGCAACGCGCGCGACCTCCTCGACGCTCGGCGGGGGCACGGGCGCCCGATCTTCGCGGAACGTTCCAGCCTCGCCGGTCCCGGCGTCCAGGCCGAGCAGCGTCGTCGGGACGTTCAGCACGATCGGCCGCCGCTCGACGAACGCCCTTCGCACGGCGCGCACCGTGTCCGCGCCCGCCGACTCTGCCGAGTGGACGTGCTGGACGCCCGCACCCGTCGGACGGACCACGTCCTCCTGGTCGATGGCCTGCGGGTTGCGCCGGTCGCCCGGCGGCGTGTCGGCGGCGACGACCAGCATCGGCGTCCGCGCCCGCGCGGCCTCGGTGAGCGCGGTCACCGCATTGGTGAGCGCCGGCCCGTGCGTAACTGTCGCAACACCGAGCCGCCCACCCGCACGCGCATACCCGTCGGCCATGAGGACGGCCCCGTCCTCCCGAGCCGCCGCGACGTAGTCAGCCCCATGCACCCGGACGAGAACGTCCAGGATCGGCAGATTCCCGTCGCCCAGCACCCCGAACACGCACGAGACCCCATGCGCGGCGAGCGTGCTCGCCACCACCTCGGCCACCCGCATCAGCGCCTCCCAACGCGGCCGCCCAACCCGCCGCACTGAGAGGGACTATCTTATAAAAGAAAGCCACCAGTCAAGAGCCCCCACCTCCCGAAACCAACCCACCCCGCCCGCCACCCCAACGCGCTGTTCGGTGAGTGGTGTGCGTTCCCTGTTCCGGCGGGCCCTCGGTCGGCGGCGGGGCGTTCCGAGGTTCGATGCGAGGCGGCCGGGGTTAGCGGGGGGTGTCTGAGGGGTGGTCTGCGTCGTGGGCCTGGCGTTCAATGCCGCGGCGCATGGCCTCCAGGAACACCTTTGCGGCGAAGCCCAGGAAGACCAGGTCGCCGAGCATCTGCACGGTCGTCAGCCCGCGTGCCACCTGGGACACGGGGACGATGTCGCCGAATCCGACCGACGCGAACACCGTGATCGTGAAGTACAGCGAGTCGACGTGCGTCAGCCGCTCGTTGAATCCGGGCGGATCGTTGTTGGCGAGCAGGCAGTAGCCGGTCGCGAACGCCAGCACGAACAGCGGGACGGACGTCGCCAGCGCCTCCGCCGTCCGCAGCCGCGGCGACGGCGCCCGCACGATCGCCCGCGCCTGCCAGCCCATGAGCCCCGCGAGCGCGACCAGCAGGGCGCCGAGCGCCACCGCCGACGCCGTGGTGAACGACCTGGTCAGCGGTGCCGCGAAGAACGCGCCGAGCAGGACCGCCGTCGTCAGCGCGACGCGCAGGACGGTCCGGAGCAGGGGCCCGTGGCGGGCCGGGCGAATGTCCACGCAGTGTTCATGCCCGCTGACGGACCGTACGTGCCGCCATCGACACGCGAGGATCGTTCGGCTTCAGAAGCCCTTCTGAAGTCGTTCAATTCGCGCGAACAACCTGCTCCGGAGGGTCGTTCAGCGCCATTGATGGCCCGACTGTATGGATCGTTCGCTTTTGGACGTATTCCAGATGGGGACTCGCAAGACGAGCCCCAGGTAGAAAAAACCCTGCTCAGAACGCCTACTGCCTAGAACGCGTTGCCAGAGGGTGACGCCCCGTCCCGTCCAGAAGAACAGACCACACCCTGGTCAGAACGCTCCATGCTGAGGCGTGCCCGCCCAGCACCGTGCCCAGAGCAGGGCACGGCGGTGCCCAGAGCAAGGCACGGCGCTGCCCAACCACGCCCGATCAAACACGCCTGTTGAGATGAACCCCGCACCAGACCACGCCCTTGAGCGGGAGACGTCCTGCCCGGGAAACAAACCTGCTCGGGAACGGCCTGAGCAGACGCGCCCTGCCCAGCAGACACCCTGCTCAGCAGGCATCTTGCCCAGCAGAGATCCAGTCAGATGAGGCCCTGGGCGAGCATTGCGGCGGCTACTCGTTCGAAGCCCGCGATGTTGGCGCCGACCACGTAGTCGCCGGGGGCGCCGTAGCGTTCGGCCGTTTCGTAGCAGGTCGCGTGGATGTCGCTCATGATCCCGGCCAGCTCGTCCTCGACCTGGGCGAACGACCAGGCGGCGCGGGCCGCGTTCTGGCGCATCTCCAGGGCGCTCACCGCGACGCCGCCCGCGTTCGCGGCCTTGCCGGGGCCGAAGGCGACGTCCGCCTCCTGGAAGATGTGGACGGCCTCGGGCGTGGTGGGCATGTTCGCGCCCTCCGAGACGGCCTTCACGCCGTTGCGGACGAGGAGCGCGGCGGCGTCGGCGTCCAGCTCGTTCTGCGTCGCGGACGGCAGCGCGATGTCGGCGGGGACGTCCCAGACCCGGCCGCCCGCGATGTAGCGGGCCGACGATCCGCGCAGGTCGGCGTAGTCGGAGACGCGGCCCCGGTCGACCTCCTTGACGTGCTTGAGCAGGTCGAGATCGATGCCCTTGTCGTCCACCACGTAGCCGCCGGAGTCGGACACGGTGATCACGTTCGCGCCGAGCTGCTGCGCCTTCTCGATCGTGTAGATCGCGACGTTGCCGGACCCGGAAACGACGATCTGCTGGCCGTCGAGGTCCTCACCGCGGTGCCGGAGCATCTCGGCGGTGAAGAGAACGTTCCCATAGCCGGTGGCCTCGGTCCGGCCCGCGGAGCCGCCCCACAGCATGCCCTTGCCGGTGAGGACGCCCGCCTCCCACCGGTTCGTGACCCGGCGGTACTGCCCGAACAGGTAGCCGATCTCGCGGCCGCCGACGCCGATGTCGCCCGCCGGGACGTCGGTGTGCTCGCCGACGTGGCGGTACAGCTCCGTCATGAACGACTGGCAGAACCGCATGACCTCCTCGTCGGAGCGGCCGTGCGGGTCGAAGTCGCTGCCGCCCTTGCCGCCGCCGATGCCGAGCCCGGTCAGCGCGTTCTTGAAGATCTGCTCGAAGCCGAGGAACTTCACGATGCCGAGGTTCACGGTCGGATGGAACCGCAGCCCGCCCTTGTACGGGCCGAGCGCGCCGTTGAACTCGACGCGGAACCCGCGGTTGACGTGGACGCGGCCCTCGTCGTCCTGCCAGGGGACGCGGAACATGATCTGCCGCTCGGGCTCGAGCAGCCGCTCCAGCAGCCGGGCCTCACCGAGACCGGCCCGCGCGGCCAGGACCGGGCCGAGGGACTCAAGCACCTCGTGGACGGCCTGGTGGAACTCCCCCTCACCGGGATCGCGTCGCAGGACCCGCTCGTAGGTCTCCTCCAGGACGGCCAGGATCTCGGGCGGGGCCGGCAGACGGGGGGCCAGGGGCATGGTGAAGGTCCTTCCTCAGACAACCCCTCCACTGTAAAACCTGTCCTCACCGGCTTTGACAGGCACGCCATGACCTGGGCGAAACATGGAACGCCGGGCCGCGTCCTCCCTGGGTGAGGGCGCGGCCCGGCGAAAGACGGAAGGTCAGGCGGCAGGGCATTGCTTCCACGCGAAGTGATACGTGGTCTTGACGCTTCCGTCTGTGGAGTCGAAGGCCAGGAAGCTGGTCTCCGACGATCCGCCCGCGTAAACGCGGAGCTCGGTGTTGATGTTGAAGTTACGGTCTTCGCCGCACGGCTTCCAGACAAGCTCGGCGACGTCGGTCCGGTCGGAGAACTGCCAGTTGTCGGAGTACTCGCCCTTGATCGCGTGGCTCACGGGCGTGGTCTGCGACTGACCCTGGTGGTAGTAGCTGGCGCGCTCCAGACCGGAGGCGCCGTCCGCCAGGCTCGCGAAGCCGCGGTAGTCCGCCCCGGCGATCGCGTAGGTGAATCCCTGCGGCACGTGGACGCGGAGGTTCAGCTGGCAGTTCTTGCGGAAGTCGGTCGGCTTGGAGCCGCCGCCCGCCTGTGCGAGGTAGTCACTGTAGGTGACGGTGAACCCGGTGTTGTCGCTCGCCGGCGCGACCGCGGCGGTACCGGCGGGGCAGCCGGAGCCGTTCACGGTCAGGACGTCGATGACGATCCTGTCCGGGGGAGGGGTGGTGTCTGCGTGTGCTGCGGAGGCGATGGACGCCGGTAGCGCCAGGGCGGCCGCGCAGGCCGCCGAGACGGTCAGACCCTTGCGCATTTTTTCTACTCCTTTACCAGGCCGGGGGGCAGGTCATCCACGCGAAGTGGTACGTGGTCTTGATGCTGCCGTCGGTGGAGTCCATGGAAATGAAACTCACGTCGTCGGCGGCGGAAGTACCCTTCGCCACTCGCAGTTCGGTGTTGATGTTGAAGTTGCGCTCTTCGCCGCACGGCTTCCACACCAACTGGGCCACGTCGTTCGTGTCCGTGAACTGCCAGTTGTCCGCGTACTCGCCACTAATGTTGTGCGTTCTGGTGGCGGTCTGCGCCTGCCCCTGGAAGTAGTAGCTCGCCTTTTCCACGGCAGTGGCGCCGTGGGCCAGGCTGGCGAACCCCCGGTAGTCGGTAGAGG
The DNA here is from genome assembly GCF_008085905.1 of Actinomadura syzygii. Classification (GTDB taxonomy): domain Bacteria; phylum Actinomycetota; class Actinomycetes; order Streptosporangiales; family Streptosporangiaceae; genus Spirillospora; species Spirillospora syzygii. The sequence continues at coordinate 517,840 of NZ_VSFF01000001.1, forward strand.
AGATCGCGTAGGTGAATCCCTGCGGGACGTGCACCTTCATGCTGATCTGGCAGTTCTTGCGGAAATCGGTCGGCTTCGCGTCGCCGCCGATCTGCGCGAGGTAGTCGCTGTACGTGACAGTGAATGCCTCTTTGTCTTCCGACACCGCGACGGCGGCGGTACCGGCGGGGCAGCCGGAGCCGTTCACTGTCGCGATCTCGATGGTGACTCCCTTAGGCCCGGGAACGAAGTACGAGCCGTAAGAACCGGCCGAGGCCGGCGCGGCCGTCAGGGCCGTCACCGCGGCCACGGCCATTGCGCCCGCGGCGCAGCTGGCGATCCCTTTTCGCATGCGATTCCTCCTTCTTGGCCCTGCGCAAACGGAGCGTAAACTCGGCTGATCAACTTGGTCAATCACCACTTTTTAACAATAGAAAACGATCGAAGCCGTCGCGGTTGACGGGCGTGATCAGGAGAAATGGAAGGTCCAACGGCCGAGTTTCGAATGGGACCGTTCCATCAAGCTCGTTTGAACGTTTCAACCGCTCATCCAGAACCCATAGAAAACGGCCCCGGGGTACCTCGCGCGGAAAGCGCGAGCCCAGGGCCTTGTCACACTCGGTGACCAGAAGGCCGCGTCAGCCCTCGGCGCGCAGCCGGGCCGCGAGAACGGCCGCCTGACTGTGCTCGACGTCCCTGGTCGCGGTCAGGAGAGTGAGGGGACCCCGTCCCGCAAGCCCTCGTAGACGGTCGTAGGCCGCAGCTCGTTCAGGCTCGTTCAGTTCGCCTTCATATCGGCGGGTGAACTCCTCGAACCTGTCCACCCGGTGCCCGTACCACTTGCGCAGATCGGTGGACGGGGCGACGTCCTTCTCCCACTCGTCCAGGTGGGCCTTCTCCTTGGACAGACCACGCGGCCACACGCGATCGACCAGCACCCGCCGCCTGCCGTCGTCGTCCGAGGCGGGCTCGTACACCCTGCGCAGCCTCACGTCCATGATCCCCCTCCGCTGCCTGTCTACCCCGACCGGCCCGGACGCCGGACGCCGGGGTCCCCTCTACGCTCCCCGCACCGTCCCCGACGACACACGACCCGTGCCGCACCCACGGAAAACACACCCCCGAGCCACCCGCTGACCAGGCATTCCAACAGCCCCTCGCCGGAGACAGACGGCTGTCGGCCCACGCCGCAGATGCACCGCCGAAGACACCCCGAGAGCTATCCACCAAGGCCACACCCTGAAGCCCCCCGAGCAAGCCCCCACGACCACACGCAGGCGCGTAACCACACGCGGACCCACGCAGGTACGCGCGGAGATGCGGGTCCGTGGGTCGAAGCCCCCACGGACCCGAGGAACGCAGAAGGATGCGCGGATACGCGGGGGGACGCGGAGACAGGCGCGCGAGGATATTCGGGGATACGCGGGAACGCGCGGGGACGCGCGGGGACGCGCGGGGACGCGCGGGGACGCGCGGGGACGCGCGGGGACGCGCGGGGACGCGCGGGGACGCGCGGGGACGCGCGGGGACGCGCGGGGACGCGCGGGGACGCGCGGGGACACGGCGCAGGGACACGGCGCGGGGGTGGGGGTGGGTGGTGGCGGCGGTGGGTGTGACGGATTGTTACGGGTTGCGGGGTGGGGGTGGTGGGCGGTCGGCGGCCGTGCGGCGGGCGAACTCGGCGGCGGCGGTGCGGCGGGCGAACTCGCCTGCCACTGCGCGGCTGAGTACGTCGTCGTCCGGTCTGTGACGTTCCAGGAAGGCGAGTGCGTCGGCCAGTTCGCCGGCGGTAAGGCGTCCTACCGGCTTCGCGGCCCAGCGTGGCGGCGCCGGGCCGGGACGGCCGCCGTACGGCGCGGCGCGCGGTTCCGAGTTCACGGGTCGCATCCTTTCCTTTTCGCTCTCGGATGGCGGCGGCGCGGCGGCCCGTCCGCCGTAACCCGGTCGAATAGGATTGGCGCGTGCATTGGTGGAGCCAACTCGCCTTCGACGCGGCGGCTGAGTCGCAGGCCGCGGATCCGTCCCCGGGAAATCAAATGGCGGCCGCCCAGGTGCACGCGCTCGTTTCGATCGCGGAGGCATTGCATCGTGTCGCGGCGGCGCTGGAGGAGGAGGACGGTCCCGAGATCGTCCCGGCGGTGCCCGCGCGTCCGAAAAAGTGAAGTACCGGTGCGCCCGCGGAGGGCGCACCGGTATTCGTCCAACGTTTCACACACCGGCATTTCGCATACCGGCTTTCCGGGTACCCGCGATTCAGGCACCGCTGTTTCGCGAGTCGCAGTTGCATGGACCGATGTTGTACGGACCGATGCTGCTCGGACCGGTGTTTCGAGGGCCGCTGTTGCGCAGGCTGCTGTTGCGCGGGTCGGTGTTCGGGTGGTGGTCAGGCATCGCTGAACGACCTGCGCTCCGTCCGGCCGTTGGAGCTCGCGGCGAGGCGGGAGGTCTTGGCGACGGGTGGGCGGGGCGGCGGGATCTCTGCGGTGTGGTCGGTGTCCGGCTTCGGGTCGGCGGGCTTGTCCGCGGGTTCCGGCTCGCGCGGCTCCTCGCGGGGCCGGTCCCGGAGCCGCCGGGCGGCCTGTCGGAGGGCGCGCTCGCCGACCAGCCGGGTCAGTTCAAGCCCCCAGCAGTCCAGCTTGTCGGCATCGGTGAGGTCGTCGCGGTGGCTGAGCTCGGCGGCGAGTCCGCCGAGCCGCTGCGCCTCGGCCAGGTCGAACTCGCGCATGAGGTGGCAGCACAGTTCGGCGAGGGCCGCGTGGTCGCGGACGTACGACAGCCCGGCGAGGTCGTCGCGGGACAGCCTGCTCAGCGCGCGTTTGCGGGCCAGTTCGCCGTCCGCGAGCCGCAGCACGCCGCCGAGCAGCGCGACGGGGCCGGTGCCGATCGTCCCAGGCGAGGCGGGTCCGAACGACATGCGCAGGGCGGCCGCGGACACGATCGCGGCGACGATCACCCGGACGGCCATGAGGTTCGCGGGCGGGGTCGTCAGGGGCAGCCCGAACGTCCAGCCGGACGCGGTCACCGCGATCAGCGCGACGATCGACGCGCTCGCGTTGATGAAGACGAACAGCAGCCCGCCCGGGGACAGCAGCGCGGCGAACGGCTTGTCGCGGTATCGCGCGACCAGTTCGGCGAGGCCGATCGCGCCGCCGATCACGGCGGCGAGGATCATCTCGACGGTCATGGACCTTCCTTTACGCGCTGCGGGCGGTCAGTCGGCCGAACGGGGACTCCCACCGCTGGCCGTCGGCGTTCTCGCGGTTCGGCGGCACCGCGGCGGGACGCGGCCGGGACGCGAGCCCGGCCCGCTCGACCTCCAGGAAGACGAGCAGCCACTCCGCGGGGCCGGCGGCGAGTCCGGTGTGGGGGCGCAGCGCCCGTTCGCGCGCGCCGAGAAAGGCCAGGAGCCATCCGGTGGGTCCGGCGCTTCTAATGCGTGAATCCATGGGGGAGACCATTCCGCAGCGGGGCGAGGAAGTCGAACTCCGCCGCGCCGATTTTTCCGGTCGGCGGGTTCGTGGATGCGTTCACCGATACCTCGCGAGGTACGCCCTGGAATGTCGTGGAGAGGTGCGGGAATCTTCTTGCCCTTGGGCCGGTGCGCATTTTCGTTGGAACGGGCCAGGACATTTCTTTGCGAAAGATTCCAGTGCGGCGGAAGGAGCTGAAGGGGCGGGAGTCGCCGGGTGGGAATTTCGGGGTCGTCCGGGTGCGGGAAGGGCTGTGAACGGAGAGCTTGCCGTTAACGGACGGAGGGGCCACTTCCCCCGAAGTGACCCCTCTCTCCCCGTTCCGCCGAGCCGAGCCGGGACGCGCACACAGGACCGGCCGCTCCCCCCGAAGCGGCTCGTCCCGGCCCGCCCGGCGGATGTGTAGAAAGTAGCGACCTGGACCCACCGTGGCGGTGGCTTTACCCCTGCGCGTCGATGAGCGGGCCACAGTATGCGACGAACGGACCACGCTCCGCGTTCGCCCAGCCCCCGCTGTGCGGCCCCAGCGCGACACCCGACCCGACACCGGCGCCAGCATCGGCGCGGCATCGGCGGCGTGACGACGGAACTCCCCCGCGACGAAGCCCAGGCGGCGGTTGGCGAGGCTGAGCCTCGGTGGCGGAGCAGTGACGTGGTACCGGGGCAATATGTGGTCGTTACGCTTGTGGGGGCGGTCGCCACGTGGGCGGAGCGCTTGTCGGGAGGGACGCGGCCGATGGCGGGACAGGTGCGACCGATCACGCTCGTGGGGACTCCGGTCCTGCACGCGCCGTGCCGGCATGTCGAGGACTTCGACGCCGCGCTGGCGGAGCTGGTCGACGACATGTTCGCCAGCATGTACGAGGCGGACGGCGTCGGCCTCGCCGCCAACCAGATCAGCGTCGACCTGCGCGTCTTCGTCTTTGACTGCCCGGACGCGGACGGCACGCGGCACCGGGGCGCCGTCGTCAACCCCGTCCTGGAACTGCCCGCGCTGGAGGACAGGCGGCTGGACGACGGCGACGAGGGCTGCCTGTCCGTGCCCGGTCCGCACGCGCGGCTGGCACGTCCGGACCACGCGGCCGTGCAGGGCTTCGACGTCGGCGGAAAACCGGTCAGGGTCGAGGGGACGGGCCTGCTCGCCCGCTGCCTCCAGCACGAGACCGACCACCTGGAGGGCAGGCTCTACATCGACCGTCTCTCCGCCCGTGCCCGTAAGAAGGTGCTGAAGGAGTACGAGGCGGCGCGGGCGGAGGCCGAGGAGTCGCTCGCGTCAGGCGGCCAGTAGCCGTTCGTATTCGTAGAGTGCACCGCCGAACTCCCTGATCGGCACCTCGCACGCGTGTCCGGGAAGCCACAGATGCTCCAGCCGGACGGCCTGCGCGTCCACCCGCAGGTGGCAGGCGTTTCCGGTGTACTCCCACCCCGGACGCGCACCCCGGACGACCTCCAGGTGGTGGCGATGGCACTGCACGTCGTGGAGCAGGAACGCGGCGAGGACATGGCGCGGGCCGTTCACGGTTGACGGGAACACGCTCGCGCTGGACGCCGCCGACACCAGGTCGACGCCGGAGTCGGCCAGCTCCGGGAAGAACACCCGCACGTGCTTGAGCACGCCTCCAACCTCGATCGGTTCGCAGGGGAGGCGCAGCACTGACTCTGGATCGACGTAGCCGTGTACCGGAACGCCTGCCACGACCCCGGACCACGCTCCTGGGATGCCACTCACGAAACGGGCTCGCGGGAGGGCTGTCCCTAGCTCGGCCATGAGGCGCTCAGGGTCAATGCCACGCGGCATGAATGTCTTGGTGCCGCTGCGTAGGCGCTTCCCGGTTTCGTCGAGGACGGCGAGGTCCGCCCAACAGGGGCCGGTCCCGGTCTCAAGGACGCCGTGGGGAAGGCATGCGTCCGGGTGCGGGGTAAGGCCCGCCAGGTCCTCCAGGACGGAACGCTGCGTCCGGACGAGACCCCACCCTTGCGTCCGCCACGACACTGACCCAAGCGCCAACGTCGCCGCAACAGACTCACCAGGCGCCGTCCCACCGAACACAGCTCCACCGGACACAGTCCCGCTGTATGCCGCCCCACCGATTGGCTCGTTCAGCGATGCCCTGTTCAGCGCGGACTCGTTCACCGCCGCCCCATGGAGCGATGATTCATCCAACGTCGACCTGTTCAGGGGCGGCTCGTGGGGCGGCGGCCGGTGTGTCGCGGCACCGTCCAGGGGTGTCCTGTTCGGTGGCGGTCCCTGCGTCGGCGGCTCGTTGGGGGTCGGCCTGGTCAGGGAAGGGTTGTTTGGCGGCGGCTCGGTGACGGCGCGTTCGAGGCTGCGGCGGTTTTGCAGGGTGCCGACCTCCTGGAGGTACTCGTCCAGGCATTGGCGCAGGATGGTCGGGTCGAGGTCGCAGGACGCCCACCCGCCGATGTCCCGCACGTGGACGATCGTCCCGTCGAAGTCGAGGCGGTGGTAGCGGTAGTGCTCCTGCCAGGGCTCGGCGGGGGCGCCGCGCAGCCGTCCCTGGGCGCGGACGATCGCGGCGACGTCTTCGCCCAGGTCGTTGATAAGGAAGTCGCGCAGCGGGGCGTGCAGCGGATCGGTCTCCACGGCCACCCGCACCCCGTCACTGCGGAACCGCACCGGAAGCGACATCGCCATCCGGGTGATTATGCCGATAAGCGAAGATCATCACCTGATATGGCGGAATGCTGCCTTCATCCGGAGATGTCGGCGAGGCTGTCCCCAGCGAGACGGTCGCGGAGATGGCGGTCCCCCGCGGGACGGTCGCTGGGAAGACGGTCCTGGGCGAGAGGGCCTTCGAGGGGAGAGTCCTCTGGGAGGCGGTCGGTGGGGAGGTGGGTGCCTCGGAAGCGTGCCCGGAAGTCAGACGGCGCGACTCCCACATGCCGGTGGAACGCCCGGCGCAACGTCTCGGCCGTACCGAAGCCGAGCCGTCGGGCCAGTGTCTCGACCGGTTCGTCGCCCTCCGCGAGGGCCCGGCGCGCCGCCTCGACCCGCACCCGCTCGACGTAGGCCGCGGGCGGGACGCCCATCTCCGCCGTGAACCGGCGCTGCAGGTGCCGCGCGCTCAGCCCGGACCGTCCGGCCAGGTCACCGATGGTGTGCCGAGCCCCCGGATCGGCCTGCACGGACGACACCGCCGCCCGCACCGGGTCCGTCGCGGGCTGCGCCGACCACAGCGGGACGCTGAACTGCGACTGGCTGCCTGGCCTGCGCAGGAACAGCACCAGCTCGCGGGCCACGGCGTGCGCCGCGTCGCGGCCGTGGTCGTCCTCGACGAGGGCGAGCGCCAGGTCCATCCCGGCTGTGACTCCGGCGGACGTCCAGAACCGCCCGTCCCGGACGAAGATCGGGTCGCAGTCGACGTCCAGCGCCGGGTACTCGCGCCTGAGCTGACGTTCGCGTGCCCAGTGGGTGGTGACGCGGCGGCCGTCCAGCAGCCCGGTCTCGGCTAGCAGCAGCGCGCCGCTGCACACTGAGGCGACTCGCCGCGCTCGTCCGGCCGCCGCTGTGAGCCAGCCGACGAGCGCTGGGTCCGCGCGTGCCGCGTCCACGCCGGGGCCGCCCGCGACGACCAGCGTGTCAATATCACCGAGGTCGAGGGCCGGGTCGAGGTCGCGGAGGGCGTGACCGGCGTGCACGGGCAGCCCTCCGGACGACCGCACCGGCCCCGCCTCCGGCGCGGCGACCAGGCATTCGTACCGTCCGGCGGCGTTGAACACCTCGTGCGGCCCGGCCAGGTCCAGCACCTGGAACCCGTCATAGATCACGAACGCGACGCGCATGCCTCCCAGGCTGGCTCTTCACCAAAGATGGCGTCAATGCCGGGCACCCCACACATCACGCCATTGCCCTCACCGCCCCGTTCGTCACCGTGCGCACCTGTCCCGGCGTCCACCGCCAGGTCCACCGCCAGGTCCACCGCGGGTTGCGGCGTCCACCGTGACGTTCGGCGCAGCGTTCAGTACCACGTCCAGCGCGCGTCCTAACGCGACGTGCAGCGTGGTGGCTGAGTGGGTTTCAGTCTGGGGTGGGGAGGGCGGGCGGGGGCTTCGTGGGCGGGGCCGGGAACTCTGCCCATACGACGTTTCGTGGGCCCTCGGTTCGGACGCCCCAGCGGGACGCGAGTGCGTCCACGATTCGCATGCCGCGGCCCGTTTCGGCGCCGATCTCTTCCTTCACGTGCGGTTTTCCGTCGGCCGCGCCGTCGTCGCCGACCTCCAGCCGGTACCGGCCGTCTCCGGCGGCGAGCACGACCGTCACCCTGCCTCCGTCCAACCCGGACGCCGTATGCGTGATCGCGTTCGCGACCGTCTCGCTGACCACCATGACGATGTCGTCCAGCACGGTCTCGTCCAGCACGGTCTCGTCAACGTCGCCGGGGTCGACCTCGCGTTGGTCGGCAGCGTCTTGGGCGACGTCGGCCTGGTCGACGCTGTCTTGGCTGCCGACGTTCTTGCCCAGGACCAGGTCCCGGACGAAGTTCCGCGCGTGGCCGACCGCCCGTCGCGTCCCGGGCAGGGTGACCTCGCCGATCACCGTGGGGTCCCGCGACTCGCCCACCGCACCGCCTCCCCGACGCCGGGCGTGCCGGGGAGCCCGGCCCGCCTCGCCCACCCGGACCGCCTCAACCGCCCGGGCCGCTTCGCCCGCCCGGGCGGCCTCGGCCACCCGGCCGGCCATCCGCACCACGTCCTCGGCACCCACCGCGACGGCTCCCTTCGCGTCCGGAAAGTCGCCCGTCACCCTCGCAGTACGGCCGGAGGCCCGCGTTCCGTTCACGTTCCAATCGACCGTTCCGCCTGATCGCACCGCACGTTCCGCACGCGGACACGCGACCATAACCTACCCTGAGTGACGGATAGTCACGCTGAGTATTCAATCGTTTCGGATCCGGGGAGTCGGCTGTGCGGACGGCGGGGCGGGAAGGCGACCGCGGGTGGCGGGCGCGCCTGCTCCACTCGGCGCGCGGACGCGCGACGGTCATCACCGCCGCGGTGTCGGCGCTGATCCTCGCGCTGGTGTTCGTCCTGCTGATGCTGCTCGGGCGGGACTACGTGCTGAACCGGGTCCTGCGGGAGTCCGAGGAGACCGTCGAACGGGTCGTGACGGACATCGCCCGAGGTCAGAGCGCGAGCGCCCTCGTCCCCCAGCCGGACGAGACGCGGATGATCCAGGTCGTCGGGCCGGACGGGCGGGTCCGCGCGTCGAGCGAGGCGCTGCGCGGGCGTCCGGCGCTCGCCGCCGCGGACGCGCGGAGCGGCAGAATGCTCGTCAACCGCCGCGACTGTCCCGCGTTCCTCGACGGGTGCGTGTGGGCCTTCGGCATCCGGCTGCGGACGTCGCCGTGGGGTGATGGCGTACTGGTCATCGCCGCGGCGCCACTGCCCGACACGCTGAGCGTATGGGTGCTGCCGACCGCGATCGCGCTGGTCATGGCGGGGCTGCTCGTCCTGATCACATGGTGGACGTGGCACACGATCGGGCGGGTGTTCGTCCCGGTCGACGGGATCCGCGCGGGAATGGCCGATTTCAGCGCGCGGGGCCTCGACCACCGGGTGCCCGTCCCGGAGTCCGGCGGCCCGGTCCGGTCGCTCGCCGAGACCGTCAACTCGACGCTCGCCCGGTTGCAGGAGGCCACGGACCGGGAGCGCCGGTTCGTCTCGGACGCCTCGCACGACCTGCGCAACCCCATCGCCGGATTGCAGACGCGGCTGGAGTTCCTGCTGGACGAGCCCGCCGACCACGACTGGAAACCCGCCGTCCGCGCGGCGCTGCGCGACACGGGGCGGCTCAACGACATCGTCTCCGACCTGCTGGAACTATCTCGGCTCGATGCGCGCTCGCCCGTACCGGTGGAACCGGTCGACCTCGCCGGGCTCGTCCGCCGGGAGGTCGAGCGGCGGACACCGCGCGTGCCGGTCACGACTCGGTTGGAGCCGGACGTCGTCGTCCTGGCGAGTCCGGTGCGGCTGGCCCGGGTGCTCGGCAACCTGCTCAGCAACGCCGAACGGCACGCGGTCGGGCGCGTCGACGTGACCGTCGCGCGGGACGGCGCGGATGCCGTTCTTGAAGTGCTCGACGACGGCGACGGCATTCCCGACGAGTCGCGGGAGCGCGTGTTCGAGCGGTTCGCCCGCCTCCCCGAGTCACGGGACCGTGACCCGCAGGGCACCGGACTCGGCCTGCCCATCGCCCGCGAGATCGCCGAGACCTACGGCGGCACGCTACAAATCCTCGACAGCCCACGCGGGGCCCGCTTCGTCCTCCGCCTTCCCGCATCCTGATCTGGGACGATCCAGGGCAAGTCAAACGTTGTCGCAAACATGACCACACGGCGCACGCCATGCATGGCCCGCATGCAATGCACGCCGTGCGACGCGCAGTGCATGCCGTACGACGTGCGGCGCACGAGCAGCGTGCAATGGGCGCACGAGCAGCGTGCGATGCACGGTCACGGCGCGCAGCGCACGAGTGCGGCGCGGGCACAGCGGGCGATGCATGGCGTACACGCGCGGCGCACGAGCACGGCGCACAATGCACGGGACCAGCGCGCGATGCAGGGGCACGGCGCGCAATGCCGGGGCACGGAGGGCGGCGGGTGGGCGGGCATGTGGGACAGGACTGGCATGAGGGCGAGGGGACGGGTATGAGCGAGGATCTCGGTTACGGATGGCAGGGCGACCTCGTCGATCTGCCTGCTTACCTGGAGCGGGTCGGCCATGACGGGGACGTCGCCCCGACCGTCGCGACGTTGTGCGCCCTGCATCGTGCGCACACCACGTCTATCCCGTTCGAGAACCTGGAGATCATGCTCGGACGGCCGGTGGACCTGGCGCTCGACGCCATCCAGGCGAAGCTTGTCGGGCGGCCGCGCGGCGGCTACTGCTTCGAGCACACCCGGCTGTTCGCGGCCGTGCTGGAGCGGCTCGGCTATGAGGTGATCGCGCTCGCCGGACGGGTCACGCTCGGGGCGCGCAAGATCCTGCCGTCGACGCACGCGCTGCTGCACGTCCGGCCGCCGGGGCAGCCGCTGGACGAGCCCGCCTGGCTCTGTGACGTCGGCTTCGGCTCCGGGCCGCTGGAGCCGCTGCGGTTCCGCGACGGCGAGGAGGTCGACCAGGACGGCTGGGGTTTCCGTCTCCAGCAGGGCCGGACGGTCAACGCATGGAGTCCGAACACCGTCGGCTGGGAACTACACCAGCGCGGCCCGGACGGCTGGGTTCAGCGCCACACGTTCGCGATGAACGAGACCTTCCGGGTCGACTTCGAGCTGTACAACTACTTCATCTCGACGAGCCCGAACTCGCCGTTCACGACCCGTCCGTTCGTGCAGAAGTTCACGCGCGACGCCCTCTACGTCTTGGACGGGACGAACGAGTCGGTCACCTACCCGGACGGCTCCGTGAAGCAGTATTCACACAGCGTCGACGACCTGCCCGAAGTCTTGGCGAAGGACTTCGGGATCGTCCTGGACGACGCCGATGTCCTGCGCCTCGCCGACTTCATGCGCACCCACCAGAAGGAGTCCTAGGCCAAGCCTTCACGCAGCACACCAGAACCTCACCTCGCACAGGGCCCGCCGGGACGGCGGGCCCTCGTCGTCCAAGGGGCTCGCCGTCCGGAGCGCTTAGGTGAGGGGCTGGTTGTTGTCAGGCCACTCGTCGTCTGGGCGTTGGTTGGTCGTTTCACTCGTTCGGCCGGATCGTTCTTCGTCCGGTCGTTCGTTGGCTGAGGCACTCAATGACTGGGCACTGTCGGCTTCACTCGTTGTCGTCGTCCTGGTCGGAGCCGATCGTGACGCCGAGGATGTCCGGCAGTTCACCGAGGCTCGCGGTCAGTTCCGGGACGGATCCGGTGCCCTCCACGACGAGGGTCACCACCGCGGTGCCGGGACGTCGCCGGTCCTCCTCGCGTCTGTCCCGGCGCTCGTCTCGGCCTCGGTCGGAGTCGTCCGGCAGGTATTCGCGCTCCACGTTCAGCTCGATCACGACGAACTCCCGCTGCGTGCACTCCATGAGGGCCCGGCGCAGGGCACCCTTGCCGTCCCGGTAGACGAGCCGTATCCGCGCCCGTCCGACCGGACGGAACCGGTCGAGCGGCAGCCTCCGGGTCGCCGCGCTCAGCCCGTACACGACGAGGAAATGCAGGCCCGTGACCGTCACCGCGAGGACGGGGAGCCCGCCGCCCGCCGCCATCCCGACCGCCGCCGTCACCCACACGACCGCCGCCGTGGTCAGGCCGCGCACCGCGTCCCGCCGGACGAAGATCAGCCCGCCGCCGATGAACCCGATCCCGGACACGATCTGCGCCGCCACCCGGGACGGGTCGAACGACACCGGACCCGGTGCGCCCTCGAACCCGTACTTGCTGACCAGCATGAACAGCGCCGCGCCGACACCGACGAGGGTATGCGTGCGGAGCCCGGCGCTCTTGTTGCGCAGTCCCCGTTCCAAGCCGATGGCCGCGGACAGGACCATCGCGAGGAGCAGCTCACCGACCTGCTCGATCCCCTGTCCAGGGGAGAGCTCGATCACCCGCTCGGCCGCGGGTCGGGCATGACCGTCATGTCGCTACGCGCTGGACGGCTCAGGACGCAGCGGGTCGTGGCCCACCGTCATCAGCGCGTGCCTCCAGGCATCGTCCCGCAGCCCCTCGCGGGGCGGGTCGTCCAGCCTGTCCTCCACATAGTCGACGACGCGGCGCATCACGTCTGTGTCGCTGTCGGTCAGGTCGACCTTGCGTTTGCGCAGGATGTCCACCACGCGAGCGCCCATCTCGGACACGCCCGGCCCGGGGCCCGGCTCCGGGAACGCCTCCTCGCCGGAGGCGTCCGTGAGCAGCCAGTTCCGCAGTTCGTCGGACGTCATATTGACGAGCCGGTGGAAGTCCTCCCAGGCCAGCTCCGTGTCGACCGGTATGCGATCGTTCATTGGACAAACTCCCTGTCGCCCATATCAACCCGCTCTACCCGCAACCCCCCGCTCCCACTCCCCCTCCTGTTCCGTGCGTCTTTCCCTGCGCCTTGCTGGGCGTTCCGCCTCCGTTCCTCACTCATTCCCTGCCCGTTCCGCGTCCGTTACATCCCGGGCGGCTCGGGAACACGCCGGGACATGGACCATTCGCGTGCCCCCGTCCTCGAAGCCCTCGCCGCCTACCACCGGGAGGGACAACTCTCGTTCACCCCGCCCGGCCACAAGCAGGGCCGCGGCGCGGACCCGCGCGTCCGGGAGGTGCTGGGCAACGCCGTGTTCCACTCCGACGTCCTCGCGATCTCCGGGTTGGACGACCGTGCGTCCGGCCACGGCGTCCTGGAACACGCGCAGGAGCTGATGGCGGACGCCGTCCACGCCGAGCAGACGTTCTTCTCCACCTGCGGCAGCAGCCTGTCCGTGAAGAGCGCGATGCTGGCCGTCGCCGGACCCGGGGAGGAGCTGGTGATCGCCAGGGACGCGCACAAGTCCGTGGTGTCGGGGCTGATCCTTTCGGGCGTCCGGCCGATTTGGGTGGAACCGCGCTGGGATCCCGACCGGCATCTCGCGCACCCGCCGTCCGCCGAGGCGTTCGCCGCCCGGCTGGACGAGCACCCGGAGGCGCGCGGCGCCCTCGTCACCAGCCCTACCCCGTACGGAGGGACCGCCGACCTCGCCGCGATCGCCGCGGTCTGCCACGAGCGCGGCCGCCCGCTGATCGTGGACGAGGCGTGGGGCGCGCACCTGCCGTTCCATCCCGGCCTGCCGATCTGGGCGATGGACGCGGGCGCCGACGTGTGCGTGACGAGCGTCCACAAGATGGGCGCCGGGCTGGAGCAGGGCTCGGTATTCCACCAGCAGGGCGACCTGGTCCACCCGACCGAACTGAAGGCCCGCGAGGACCTGCTCGGAACCACCAGCCCGTCCGTGCTGCTCTACGCGGGGTTGGACGGATGGCGCAGGCAGATGGTCGAGCACGGCCACGAGTTGCTTCAGAACGCGCTGGACCTGGCCGAGCAAGTCCGCGAGGAGATCTCGGGCATTCTCGGCTTCGCCGTCCAGGGGCGGGACGAGTTCACCGGGCCAGGCCGCGCTCACGACCTCGATCCGCTGCCTGTCGTCATCGACATCGCTGACCTCGGAACCACCGGCTACTGGGCCGCCGACTGGCTGCGCGAGCACCACCGGATCAACCTGCATCTGGCCGACCATCGCAGGATCAGCGCCCAGCTCACCTTCGCCGACGACGAGGACACCGTCGAGCCGCTGCTCACCGCCCTCCGCGACCTTCGCGAGCACGTGGAGAGCACGGGCGGAGTTGGAGGCGGGGCGCCTGCCGGGGTCGCCGTTCCGTCTCCGGACGAACTGCGTCTCGAACTCGTCCGGCCGCCGCGCGAGGCATTCTTCGGAGACGCCGAGCAGGTCCCCGCCGCCGAGGCTGTCGGACGGATCTGCGCCGAGATGCTCACCCCGTACCCGCCCGGCATCCCCGCCGTCCTGCCCGGCGAACGGATCAACGCCTCCGTTATCGAGTACCTACGGACAGGCGTCGACGCCGGAATGGTGATCCCAGACGCAGCCGACCCGACGGTCAAGACCGTCCGCGTACACATAGAAGCCTGACCCAGCACCGGCAAGCCGTGCCGTGCACGGACAGCCATGCACGGGCCAAGCAGCCCGCACACACGGACTCCATCCGCGCACAGGCAGGTCAGGTGTCGTCCAGATGGTGCGGTGGAAAGGCCAGACCGCGCGATGGGAAGCACAATCGTCTGGGAAGCAAGGCCGTGCGTTGGGGAGGTTGGGCTGTGCGCGGGGAAGCCTGATCGCAATGATGGATGGGAGCTGTGCGAGACTCCATTCCGGCATGTAGAGGTGAGGAGCGCCATGGAGCTGGTCCACTCGGGCAAGGTCAGGGACGTCTACGCGGACGGCGACGAGCTGATCCTCGTCGCGACCGACCGGGTGAGCGTGTACGACGTCGTCCTGCCGACGCCGATCCCCGACAAGGGGAAGATCCTCACCCAGCTCTCCCTGTGGTGGTTCGAGCAGCTCGCGGACATCGTTCCGAACCATGTCGTGTCCGCGACGGACGTCCCGGACGAATGGCGCGGACGCGCGATCCGCTGCCAGCGCCTCACCATGCTCCCCGTCGAATGGATCGCACGCGGCTACCTCGCCGGGCTCGGCCTCAAGGAGTACGAGAAGGGCGGCGCGGTCTCCGGCGTCCCGCTACCGGACGCGCTGGTCGAGGCGTCCCGGCTCCCGGAGCCGATCTTCACGCCGACCACCAAGGCGACCGTGGGGCATGACGAGTTCATCACCTACGACGACGTCGTCCAGGAGATCGGCGCGGACGCCGCCGCCCGCCTCAAGGACGTCACCCTCGACGTCTACCGGCGCGGCGCGGCCCTCGCCGCCGAACGCGGCATCGTCATCGCCGACACGAAGCTCGAATTCGGCCGTGCGGCTGATGGGACGCTCGTGCTCGGCGACGAGGTCCTGACCCCCGACTCATCGCGCTTCTGGCCCGCCGACCAGTGGAAGCCGGGAGGCCCGCAGCACTCGCTGGACAAGCAATATGTCCGCGACTGGAGCGGCGGCCTCGACTGGGACCGCACCCCGCCCGGCCCACCCATCCCGCAGGACGTCGTGGACGCCACCCGCGCCCGCTACATCGAGGTCTACGAACGCCTCACCGGCAACCGCTGGGAATCCTGACGCACCAATCCCAGACCGCCTGCCCCGGCCGAAGTCGTCTGCGACTCGGGGTTGCTGAGGCCCCGCGACCTCCGCGCCGTCTGGGGTGAAGGCAAAGTCCTGCCCGTGGCGAGTCCAGTCCCGACGAGAATGCGTCCGCCGCGTCAGAACCCGTCGCCACATCACGAGTCATCACCGCGCTACGGGTCGGCGACGCATCACGAGTCGTCGGCGCATCACGAGTCGTCGGCGCATCACGGGTCGTCGGCGCATCACGGGTCGTCGGCGCATCATGAGTCGGCGGCGCATCATGAGTCGGCGGTTCGTCAGAGGTCGTCCAATCGTCGGGAACGTCCGTCCGGAAGAGTCGCTGACCAGGTCAGAACAGGCCGTCGAGGTCGGCGAGCAGTCGCCGCTTGGGCTTCGCGCCGACGATCTGCCGGACGACCTTCCCGTCCTGGAACAGGTTGAGCGTCGGGAAGCCGAGCACGCCGTATCGCGACACGATCTCTGGATGCTCGTCGCCGTTCAGCTTCGCGACCGTCAGCCGGTCACCGTGCTCCGCCTCGATCTGCTCAAGGATCGGCGCGATCATCTTGCAGGGAGGACACCAGTCCGCCCAGAATTCGACCAGTACCGGCTTGTCTGCGCGGAGTACGCGGTCGTCGAAGTTCGCCGTCGTGAGCGTGAGCATCGGTGGTCTCCCGGTCGTTCGCGAAGCCCGGGGACAGGACGCACCCCGGGCAGGCCTGCGTCAGCCGACCCGCCATCTCGGCGCGCCGCCTCGTCAGGGCGCGGATCTCGGCGTCGAGTTCGGCGAGCCTGCGCAGGTACACCGCCACCGACTCGGGACAGGACGCGCCGTCGTCGTGCCCGGCGCGCAGGCAGTCGACGAACGGCCGGGCGTCGTCCAGCGTGAACCCGTTCGCCAGCAGCGCGCGGATCTCCGCGACGAGCCGGACGTCGGACTCCTCGTACAGCCGGTACCCGTTGGCCGCGCGGCGCGCCGGGAGCAGGCCCTGCTCCTCGTAGTAGCGCAGGGTGCGGGTGCTCACCCCGGCCCGTGCGGCCAGTTCCCCGATCCGCATCGCCCCTCCTTCCGTGGCCGCCTCCGAAGCTATCCCTTCACACCGGCGTCAAGGTCAAGCCCGCTCCCCACCAAAGAGCCGAACCAGACACAGGACGAACCCCAGAGAGCACACCGTCCAGGAAACGGATCGAGCAGGGCAGCGCCCATGCCGATCAGAGATCAGAGACCAAGCAGCAAAGAGGACAGACCGAGCCCAGGACAAGCCGAGCACAGCAAGAGCCAGATAGCGAAAAGGCTCACCAGAGAGCCAGCCGGTTCAGGACGTGAACGAGCCGTGCAGGGAAGGGGCATCGGGAGACGAGCCGAGTTGGAAACGAGCCGGGGCCGAGGAAGAGCCGACCAATAGGCGAGCCGAGCAAGACAGGGCAAGACAGGGACGGGCCCGGCGGGTAATCCCGCCGGGCCCGTCGATGTGGCCGGGAACCGTCAGCGGCCCTGAAGGCTGCGGACGTTGTCGCCGAACGTCCAGCTCCTTGACCCGTCCCAGTTCATGGACCAGGTCATGAGGCCCTTCAGTTGGCCGTTGAACGAGTTCCAGGCCTGGCCGACGAGGCCGGGTGACATGTAGCCGCCACCGGCACCCGGCTGCGCGGGCAGGCCCGGCGCCTGCTTGTCGTACGGGACCTTGATCGTGGTGCCCTGGATGACGAGGCCGTCGTTGAGGCACTGGGTCTGCTTGACGAAGCCCTCGACGGTCGCGGCGGAGTAGGAGTCACCGTGGCAGCCGTACATGCTGCCGTTGTAGTACTGCATGTTCAGCCACCACAGGCGGCCGTTGTCCGCGTACTTCTTGACGATCGGCAGGTACGCGCCCCAGATGGAGCCGTACGTCACGCTGCCGCCAGTCACGTACGCGGTCTCGGGAGCCATCGTGAGCCCGAAGTTCGCGGGCATCTGGCCGAGTACGCCGTCGATGATGCGGATCAGGTTGGACTGCGACGCGGACAGCTGCGTGATGCTGCTGCTCGCCGTCAGTCCCGTCTCGATGTCGATGTCGATGCCGTCGAAGTTGTACTTCTTCAGGATCGGCACGATCGTCGAGACGAACTTGTCCGCGACGCTGGAGGAGTTGAGGTCGATGCCCGCGGTCGCGCCGCCGATCGACATCAGGATGGTGGCGCCCGCCTCCTTGGCGGCGCACATCTGCTCGGGCGTGGCGACCTTCACGGTGTTGTCCATGCCGTCCTCCCAGAGGACGGTGCCGTCAGAGTTGATGACGGGGAACGCCGCGTTGTACACGTTGTAGCCGTGCTGCTTGAACACGGGGTTTTCGATCGGACTCCAGCCGAACGGCGGGTGGACGCCGTTGGACGCGCCGTCCCAGTTCTCCCAGTAGCCCTGCAGCACCTTGCCCGCGGGCTTGCCCTTCGTCGCGCAGGTCTCGCTCCCCTTCGGCGGGTTGGTCGGCGGGTCCGTCGGGGGGTCCGTGGGCGGGTCGGTCGGCGGCGTGGTTCCGTCGCAGGTACCGAGGTCGCGCCAGAGCGTGGGGGTGGACGCGGGGTTCCAGTTGGCGCCCGCGTAGGCGGTGTGGGCGACGGTGGCCTGGTAGCCGTGGCCGGTGTAGACGACCTTCGAGCCGGCCGTGTAGCTGGTGCCCTCGGCCCAGGCCGGGAAGGTACACGCGACCAGGGACGGGGACTGGGCGGACGACGGGGCGGAGAGCGCGACCACGGCGCCGGCCGACAGCACCAGCGCCGCACCGGCCGACGCCAACGCCGCGGCGGCCGCGGACCGTCGGCCGCGTCTGACGTTGACGCGCTTGTGCTTGAGTTTCACGGGACTCCTCAGCGAAGCGGGACAGAGGAGCCGGCGCAGAGCCAAACAAGTCCCGCGAACGGGACCCTCCCAGGCGCAAGGCGCATAACCGGCATGGACGCCAGTAGCAGAGTAACCGTGCCGCGCGACGCCGGGAAGACCTTTCGCATTTCACCGCGTAGAGATCACGTCGGCCACTGGACGAGCAGGTGGAGCACCCACTACCGGCCACCTGATCAGGACGGTCGCCCACGCGATACCAGCCCAGATAGACAGCCCGTCCTCATCCCCAGCCTCCACCGAACCTTCCTCTACCTGGACGGCCCGCAACAAGGCCAGCGCATCCTCCCCGACCTCGCGGGGAAACAGGATGGCGTCCGCGAGCTCCTTGATCGGACGAAACGCGCGTCCTAGGCGGCTTGGGGGTAGTCGGTCGGTGGGGCAGTGCGGGTCGGTGGAGGGAGGATTCGGTAGACGTAGCGTCCGGTGGAGTCTCGGGTTATGCGCATCTGTTCGGCGTTGGCGTGTTTGAAGCGGTTGTGCCATCCGCAGCAGAGGGCGAGTTGGTCGATATCAGTGGGGCTGCGGCCGAGGGTCCAGCCGTTCACGTGATCGACTTCGCAGAGAATGCCGGGGACCTCGCAACCCTGGACCGCGCATGTCGGGTACAGGGTTTCCAAGGTTTGGCGTTGTCCGGCGGTGGCGAAGCGTTGCCGATGCCCCAGGTAGAGCGGGACGTGGCCGCGGCCCAGGATGAGCGGTGAGACTCCGGCGCTGAGCGCGATGCGGCGGGCCTGCTCGGCGGGGATCGGCGTGCCGTCGGTCAGGCGGCCCGGCGTGTCTCCACCGGTCAGGGTGTCGAGATCGCAGATCACGGTGACTTTGGTGGCCTTCTGCCCACCGGAGAGGACGGACGTCAACGCGGCGGCGGTACGTTCGGGGAGGTCGCGCTGGTCGTCGGGGCCCGCGGGTTTGGCGAGCGGGGCGAGCGTGCCGTCCCAGATGGCGGCGTCTTCGGCATTCAGCCAGCCTTTGACGTACCGGCCGCCGTCCAGCGAGCGCGTGGTCGTGATCCAGGACTGCTCATATCCGCGCTGTGCATCGTCGTCCGGCGTCTCGGTGCCTTCGCGTTCGGCGATGACGTCGCGGATGCGGCGGCCGAAGGAAGCGACTTTTCCAGCGGAGAAGCCCTGGTCGACCATTTCCAGTAGGAGGGTTTCGGCCTTCGCGCAATCGACGTCGTCCAGCCGTGCCACGGACTCAGCCACGGTCGATGCGTAGCCGTAGGTCAGTTCTCCGGCCGCAAGGAGCTTCGTCACCTGGGGCAGGCGGTGTCGCTGCCGGGCCAGGGTGACCCGCTCTCTGGCACGTGATTCGCGCATGCCCAGTCGCGACCGCAACCATGCCTGGGTGGACGGTAGGCCCCAGCGGCGCGTCTCGCCCGAGACGTCCACCCGTCCGATGAGGTCGGCCAGCGCACTTTCCTGCTGGTCGACGGCCTTCGCCAGGCTCTCGGCGAGTTGCATGCATGCCGCTGGCGAGTCGGGAGCGTCCCGGTCGGCGAGTTCGCCGGCGATCGCGAGCAAGGCGTCGACCAATTCCATGGTGGACGCCGCATCGAGATCAACACTTATCGAACTCACACTCCCAACTTATCGAACACCCGTTCCACAGCACGCCAAATTAAGGTTCCATTTTTGTCACCCTCCGGATAGTCAACCATCCGACAGACCCCATGAGAGGCGAAAAATGTCCGCTCTGCTTAGGCGGAGCTCTACAGAGTGGAGGTCAGAGTGGTTACCAGGCGGGCCGCAGGGGTTTCGGTAGTGGACTGGTAGGACTCTCCTGCCCACAGGTTGATTCCGTCCGGGTCACCTTGGGTGGCGGACGCTTTGCGTAGGGGCGCGGTCATGTAGTGGACATCGGGGTAAGCGGCCGGTGCGTGTGCCGTGTGCTCGGTCAGGAAGCGATTGACCAGACCACGGGCGGGACGTCCGCTGAAGGCGCGGGTCATCGCGGTGGACGTGAAGCGAGGATCCGCCAGCGCCGCCTTGTGGACTTCGCTGGCCCCGCTCTCCGGGCAGCGGACGAACGCCGTCCCGAGCTGGGCCGCGAACGCTCCCAACGCCAGGACATCCGCGACATCGGCGGCAGTGGCGAGCCCGCCGGCGGCGAGCAGAGGCTGAGCCGTCATCGCGCGGACGGCGGCCAGCAGATCGCGGAGCGGCAGCGGCGTGTCGGAGCTGCTGTTGGTGAAGGTGCCCCGGTGTCCCCCGGCCTCGGCGCCCTGGAGGCACAGCGCGTCGGCGCCGGACGACCGGAGGGCCTCGTCCACGGACGTCACGGTGACGATCACGACGGCGCCACGGTTCCGGAAAGCCCGGATGACCTGCGGCGATGGGCAGCCGAACGTGAAGCTCACGAACGCGGGCGGGTCGTCCAGCAGGGCCGCGACCTTGGCCTCGTAAGCGTCGTCGCGCGCGCCGGACGAGGGCGTGCCCAGTGCGACGCCGAGCCGTTCCGCTTCGGGCGCGAGGCGGTCGCGGTAGGCGGCGACGGCGGCCGGGTCGGGTTCGTCCAGGGACGGCATGAACAGGTTCATCCCGAAAGGCCGGGAGGTGCGTGCGCGAGTGGCGGCGATGTCCGCGAGCATCGCGTCCGGTGTCTTGTACCCGGCGGCGAGGAAGCCGAGGCCGCCCGCGTCCGACACGGCGGCGGCCAGCCGGGGGGTGGACGGCCCGCCCGCCATCGGCGCCTGCACAATCGGACGTTCGGGCCACGGCGCATGCGTCATGATCAGGACGATAGACGGGAAGGGGCCGCGATGCGGGTACTGCTGCACTACGACACGGACCACAAGGCCACGGACTACGAGGACACGGACTACGAGGACACGGACTACGAGGACACGGACCGCGAGGACACGGACCGCGAGGAGCCGGACCTCGACATCGTGAGCTGCTCCGAGCAGGACGACGCCCGCTTCGCCGAGCTCCTACCGGAGACCGAGGTCATCTGGCATGTGCTGCGCCCGCTGACCGCGGCCGACATGGACCGCGCGCCGAAGCTGCGGCTGATCCAGAAGCTCGGCACCGGGGTGAACACCATCGACCTGGACGCGGCGGCCGAGCGCGGAATCGCCGTCGCGAACATGCCGGGGCGGAACGCGCAGGCGGTCGCGGAGACGAGCCTGCTGCTGATGCTCGCGGCGCTGCGGAAGGTCGTCGCGTTCGACGCGCGGACGCGGCGCGGCGAGGGCTGGCCCGCCGACCGGGCACTGGTCGGCGGGGAACTCGCCGGACGGACGGTCGGGCTCCTCGGCGGCGGCGAGATCGCCACGCTGCTGCGCGGGATGCTGGAGGCGATCGGCGCGAAGGTCGCCTACACCTCGCGGCGCCCGCGTCCCGGCGACCCGTCCTGGATGGAGCTGGACGATCTGCTGCGGGCCAGCGACATCGTTTCCGTACATGTCCCGCTGACCGATGAGACGCATCACCTGCTCGACGCGCGAAGGCTGGCGCTGCTGCCACGCGACGCGATCGTGGTGAACACCGCTCGCGGCGCGGTGATCGACGAGGCCGCGCTGGTGGCGGCATTGACGACGGGACGGCTCGGCGGCGCCGGACTCGACGTTTTCGAGACCGAGCCGGTGGACGCGGGGAATCCGCTGTTGAAGCTCGACAATGTCGTCGTCATGCCGCATGTGGCATGGCTGACCCACGAGACATGGGACCGGTATTTCGCGGTCGCGGCGGAGAACTGCCGCCGCCTCGCACGAGGCGAGGAACTTCTCCACCGCGTCCGTTAGAACGCGCGTGTTAAGAAGACACCTCCAACAAGAACGTGCCTCCTCCGAGAAGGCGCGACCGCGAACCGCACGTCCGGTAAAAGTAGATGTTCGTTAGGACAGGGTGTAGCGGATCGGGAGTCGCTTTAGGCCGCCCACGAATGTGGTGGCGATGCTCTCCGGCGGCCCGGCCAGTTCGATCGAGTCTAGGCGGGGCAGCAGTTCGTCGAAGAACGCGCGGACCTCCATGCGCGCCAATGCCGCACCCAAGCAGTAGTGGACGCCGAACCCGAACGCCAGATGCTTGTTGGGGTCGCGTCCGACGTCGAACTGGAACGGGTTGTCGAAGACATCCTCATCCCGGTTCGCGGACGGATAGGAGAGCAGCACCGACTCACCCTCCCGAATCGTCACGCCGCGCAGTTCGTAATCCCGGTTCGCGGTGCGCATGAATTCTTTGACGGGGGTGACCCAGCGGATCATCTCGTCCACGGCGAACGGCATCAGTTCGGGATGGGCACGGAGGCGGGTGAGCTGGTCAGGGTGCTCGATCAGCGCGTGCAGACCGCCCGCGATCGTCGCGCTGGTGGTGTCGTGACCGGCCGAGGCGATTATCACGTAATAGGAAGCCGTGTCGAAGTCGTTGAGCGGCTCGCCGTCCACGCGCGCGTTGGCGATGGCGGACGCGAGGTCGTCGGTCGGGTTCGCGCGCCGTGCCTCCGTCAGCCCTTGGAAGTAGGCGAAGAAGTCCAGCAGGACCTGGATCTTCTCCTCATTGGTCGTCCCGCGCTGGAAGTCGTCGTCGTCCCCGCCGAACAGTTGCTGGGTGAGTGTCAGCATGCGGTCGAAGTCGTCCTCGGGAAGGCCGAGCAGCGACAGGATCACATAGAGCGGGAAATAGATGGCGACGTCCTGCGCGAAGTCGCATTCGCCGTCGAGGTCGACCATCCGGTCGACGTACCGTTTCGCCAGTTCCTTGATGCGGGGTTCGAGCGCCCGCATCGCACGCGGACGGAACCAGTCCGCGCCGATCGCGCGGATGACGCGGTGATCGGGGTCGTCCATGTGGACGAGCGTTCGGAGCGCGATTCCCTGCTCGGCCCGCTGCCGGTTCATTATGTCGAATTCGGCGGTGGCGAGGATCGGGCGCGGCGCGTTCAGGAAGATCTGGTGGTTGCGCTCGATCTCCATGACGTCCTCGTGTTTGCTGACCACCCAGAACGGGTTGTAGTCGGGGGCCTCCACGAGATGCACCGGGGATTCGCGGCGGAGTAAGGCGAGCGCGTCGTGCAGGGCCTGGTCGTCGGCGTAGGTCTTCGGGTCGGCGATCGCGAGTCCCGCCTCGGCCAAGGTCAGCGTCATGCGCTGGCTCCTCTTCGAATTTCCGCAAGTGACAACTTACTCAGCCGCCGTCCCGTGCCGTCCGAGACCCGCGGCGAAACGGGCCACGCCTTCGGCGGCGTCATGCAGGGAGCGTTCGCCGTGTCGGTGTTCGACGGCGATCGCCTCGCCCTCCGGCAGGCCCTCCGCTTCGAGCAGGGAAAGGCGGTCGTTGCGCAGGCACGCCTGCGGGAGCCGCGCCAATTCCGCGGCCAAATCCTCGGCCGCTTCCCGCGCCTTTCCGGGCGGAACGAGCCGGTTCGCGAGGCCGATGTCGAACGCCTCGCGAGCGGCGACGGGACGTCCGGTGAGGATCAGGTCCATGGCGCGGCTCGCGCCGATCAGGCGGGGAAGGCGGAACGTCCCGCCGTCCACGAGCGGGACGCCCCAGCGGCGGCAGAAGACCCCGAACGTCGCGTCCTCCTCCACGACCCGGAGGTCGCACCAGAGCGCCAACTCCAGACCGCCCGCGACCGCGTAACCGGCGACCGCCGCGATCACCGGCTTGGACAGGCGCAGCCGGGTGCAGCCGAGCGGGGCGTCGGCGGGCGGCGGGTCGAGACGCGGACCGTCCGCGGTGCCGATCGACTTGAGGTCGGCGCCGGAGCAGAACGTCCCGCCTTCTCCCCAGAGGACGGCGACGCTCGCGCTTTCGTCGGCGTCGAATGCCCGAAATGCGGCGGCGAGATCACGGGCGGTCGCGCCGTCCACGGCGTTCCGGGTCTCGGGCCGCGCCATCACGACCGTGGTGACGGGCCCGTCCCGCTCGATCCGCACCACCACCGAAACCTCCTCCTCGCCACCCCAATCCGCACGGTCCATCCCAATCCGCACGGGTCACACAACGTTCGGAGCCACGACACATAGGCCGCCAGAGTTCGAGCGTAGGGTCCAGGAGAGCACGGGTTCGCGGTCGGACACGGCGTGTTCTACGGAGCCTGTGCCGCACAGCGTGTTCGCGGACGGGACGGTGGGGCCGCACCGCCGAATCCGCGGGGGGTTACTCGTCGTCCGCGCGGGGGTTGAGCGTGCCTGCCCATTCCTGGTCTGAGAGCTTCCGGATGGCCTGCATGACCTCGTCGGTGATGACGCGACGGGCCCGGCCGGGCGGCAGGTCGCGGTAGCGGGAGAAGTCCATGGGCTCACCGAACCGGACGGTCGGACGCACGTTGAGCTGCGGCTTCCAAGTGCCGAGCGGGATGATCTGGTCGGTGCTGCCGAGCGCGACGGGGACCACCTTCGCACCCGACCTGAGGGCCAGCCAGGCGACGCCCCTGCGGCCGAGGTAGAGGCGTCCGTCCGGGGAGCGGCTGCCCTCGGGGTAGATGGCGACGCCGCCGCCCGCGTCGAGGAAGGCGGCCATCCGTTCGAGGGCGCGGACGGCGGCGCGGGTGGGTCCGCGCCTGATCGGGACGTTCCCCAGCGCGAGCATGCCCCACCTGATCAGCCGTCCGCCCACGCCGGGCAGTTCGAAGTACTCGGCCCTCGCCAGCCACCACAGCCGGCGGGGGATGACGGGCGACAGCACGAAGCTGTCCACGAACGACAGGTGGTTGCTCGCCAGGATGAACGGGCCCTCGGCCGGGATGTTCTCCCTGCCCTCGACCTTCGGACGCAGCAGCACGCGGAGCAGGGGCCCGACCGTGTGCGAAACGACACCGTAGAACACGCAGCCTCCTGTGACTCGGCACCGGGGACGGGGTGCACGAAGCCGAATCTAGAAAGCCTCGGGGCCGCGCGAATCCGCCATGTGACCAGCTTCATGCCCACCGCCCGCATCACGGCCCGCTCCGCCGCTGGAAATTAATCGAACGAGCGATTATTTTCTAGCTCAGGAGGAGTCGGGAGAACCGAGACAACCTTCAGGAGAGGTGGCAGTGATGCATGAGAGGCGCAAGCCCGTCATCGTGATGGTGGTCGCGTCGCTGATCGGGATGGTCTTCGCAGGGTCGTTCCTCGGCGCGCTGCACCACACCCGGCCGCACGACGTCCCCGTCGCCGTGGTCGCGCCCGAAACCGACGTCCACCGGCTCGGCGTCATGCTGGACCGGAAAGAAAAGGGCGCGTTCGACCTCACCGCCTACGCCAGCCAGGACAAGGCACGCGCCGCGCTGCTGAACCGCGACGTGGACGCCGTCTTCGTCCTGGGCGACGGCAGCGTCGTAGGACAGGGCCAGGGAGCACGGCTGATCGTCGCGGGAGCCAACGGCAGAATCGAGAACGGCGTACTGACCGAGGTCTTCCAGGGCTTCGGACAGGCCGCCGGGATACAGGTGGCGGTCGAGGACGTCGTGCCGCTCCCGTCCGACGACAACAACGGCATCTCGTCGATCTTCTTCGTCGTCACCACGGCGATCCCAGCCGTGATCATGGCGGTGCTGTTCGCGTTCGCCGTTCCCACCGCCGGGGTCGGACGGCGGCTCGCGCTGCTCCTCGCCGGGTCGGTCGTGCTCGGTGGAGCGAACGTCCTGGTCGCGGACGCGATGCTCGGCGCGCTGGCCGGGGCTCCGTGGGCGCTGTGGGGCGTCACTTCCCTGCTGGTGTTCGCGGTCGCCTCGTTCACCGCGGGCACCCTGCGCGCCGCCGGACCACCCGGAGCCGGACTGACCGCCCTCCTGCTCGTCCCGATCGGACTCCCCGCGAGCGGCGGACCCATGGGGCCCCACTTCATCCCCCAGTGGTACGCGGCGTGCGGCGAATGGCTCCCGCCCTCGGCCGCCATCAGCGCGGTGCGGAACGTCGTCTACTTCCACGGAAACGCACTCGGACGTCCCCTACTCGTCCTCGGACTCTGGGCCGCAGCGGGGATCGCCCTGCTCCTCGCGCCAAAGAGGACACAGAAACAACGCGAAACAATGACGCCCACCGCCCCCGAACCCGCCACCAGCACGTGACCAACGCGCACAACAGGCCCACCAAGTAGTGGGGGCTTCGGTCGGGCGTTTGCCGGGGGATCTGGTGGGACTTTCGTTGGGGTGTCCGGCACGCTGGTCTCATGGACCGAGGAGGTAGCAGGACGTGGCGATGAAGTCGGGGGGCCGGGCACACCGGCGTCCGGGACGTCCCCCGAAGACGGAGGCGGGGGACACCAAGGCGGCGCTCGTCGAGGCGGCGCTGCGGCTCTTCGCGCAGAAGGGGTACACGGGCACGTCGATCCGCGCGATCGCCCGCGAGGTCGGATTGAGCGAGAGCGTGCTCTACGCCCATTTCGAAAGCAAGCAGGACATCTTCGAGGCCGCCGTCGCGAAGCTCGGGCCGCAGGGCCTGGTCGCCGGGCAGGAGAGCCTCGACCCGGAACTCGCCGACCGCGACCCGGCGGGCTACATCCGCGCGCTGGTCGAGCACGTCCTCGACGCCTGGGACTCGCCGAGCGGACGGCTTTTCATCAGCCTGATGGTCCGGGACGGCCTGGTGCACAGCGCGGCCATGGGCGCCACCATCGCCGCGTCCATGGAGGAGACGGGTTCGCTGTTCGAGCGATGGATCGAGACGGGGCGGATACCGTCCGATCTCGGCCGTCCAGCCGACCTGGCCTGGGCTCTGTTCGGGCCGATCGGCCAAGCGCGGCTACTGTGGTTGCACGCCGATGCCGCGCCTGGAGAACGGCAGGAGGCCCGGGAGCGGGCGCTGCGACACACCGAACTGTTCATCAGGGCGGTCTTCCGCGACCAGCGGAAGTCCCCGGACGCCTGATCCTGGAGGACGTGACGATGGCGGGCCTGGACCGCGACTCCTCCCGGGCACCGGCGGAATCGGTGAACGCTTTTCATCCTCGGGAGGTGCGTATGGCCGATGCCTCCGCGGACGGTCCCGATGAGAAACGTTCAGCGTCCGGGACGATCCGGATCCTGCTTGCCGAGGACGTCGCGCTCCTGCGCGGCGCCCTCGCCGGACTGCTCGACCTCGAACCCGACCTGGAAGTCGTGGCGGAGCTCGGCAGCGGCGACGCGATCGTCCGGGCGGCACTGCGGCTCCAACCGGACGTCGCCGTTCTCGACGTCGACCTCCCCGGCATGGACGGCGTCACGGCCGCCGCCGAACTGCACCAGCGGCTGCCGGAGTGCCGGGTGTTGATCCTGACGGGCCTCGGCCGTCCAGGCGACCTGCGGCGAGCGCTGGACGCGCACGCGCACGGGTTCGTCCTGAAGGACGTGCCGCCCGCCGAGCTGGCCGCCGCGATCCGCCGGGTCGCGGCGGGCGAACAGGTGGTCGACCCGCAGCTCGCGCTGGTGGCGCTGCGCCAGCCGGAGAGCCCGCTCACCCCCCGGGAGGCGCAGGTCCTGCGGCTCGCGGCGGAGGGCGCCGACGTGGACGACATCGCACTCGTCCTCGGACTGACGGTGGGAACCGTCCGCAACTACCTGGCGAGCTGCATCACCAAACTGAACGCCCGCAACCGAATCGACGCCGTACGCATAGCGGGCGACTTCGGCTGGGTCTAACCCCACCAACCCACCCCACTCCTGCCCCGGCCTGCCCCGCCGCCAACTCCACCCTTCAGCCAGCCTGAACAACGTCCCGGCCTGAGATGCGGCGGGCCCCGGCCTGCAGCGGGTCGGTGTGAGCGACCCGCCGAGCATGAGCGGCGAGCAGGTGTTAACAACGGGCGTGTTCGGAGCAGCAGACGGGCGTAGGTGCCCACCAGATGCGGCGGCGGCAGCGGCGGCGATCCGGCAGCCCTCGGACGGCAGCGCCGGACTCACCCTCCTCGCCGTGATCGCCGCATGCGCAGCGGGCGCGGTCGTCTACCGAACGGCGACCGCCCGCCGCCCGGCCCACACACGCCGCTAGCCGAGTTCTGTCGGAGGCGCGTGATGTAGTCGCACCATGACTCTCAGTTGTGTCGTGATCGCCGTGGTGACGCTCTATGCCCGCGGCGGGAGCGAGCGGCAGCCGGACATGCGCACCGGGCGGACGTGAACGGCAGGAGTGCGGCCTACAGGTGGGCGCGGCGGAGTGAGCAGCGGCCGGATTTCCAGGGAGAGGAGCGGACATGGGCGGCAGACGGACGTGAGCGGCCCCCAAAGATGCGGGCATGGACAACGGGCGGGCGCGGACAACGGGCGGGCGCGGACAACGGGCGGGCGCGGACAACGGGCGGGCGTGAGCGGCCTACCAGTAGGCGTTGCGGAGTGAACGGCGACCGGATAGCCGGGCGTGGATGGCCGAGCGGGTGTGAGCAGTAGGCGGGGTTGGGCGGCCACGCGAGGTTGGGCGGTCACTGGACGCGTGCGGGCGGTGGGCTGGTGTGGACGGCAGGTGGGTGTGGAGCCGGGCGCGTGGGTGTGGAGCCGGGCGCGTGGGGTGGGTGTGAGGAAGATCTTTGTTTGGAGGGGGTGTGAGGAATGCATGGGTTGAGCTGCGGGCGATTCATATGTGGATCGGTGTGCGCCGCACTGGGCAGGGGGAACGGGGGGTGACACGCTCCGGGGCATGGTGGGTGACGGCTGTGTCAGCGGCGGTGGGGCGGCGGGCGGCCTGCTCTATGGGCGGGCTCAAGAAGTCGCCGCGATCGACCGGGTTCTTGACCGGGTGCGGGCCGGGGCGGGTGGTGGTGTTCTGATCCTGCGCGGGGAGGCGGGGATTGGGAAGACCGCGCTGCTCAACCACGCTGAGGCACAGGCGGCCGGATTGCGCGTGCTGCGGGGCGGCGGGGTTGAGGCGGAGGCCGGGGTTCCGTTCGCGGCTCTGCATTTGCTGCTCGGCGGCGTTCCCGGCGGTGTCGATGAGCTGCCCGCCGCGCAGGCGGCGGCGTTGCGGGCGGCGCTGGGGCTGGCTCGGCCGTGTCCCGAGGATCGGCTGCTCGTCGGGCTCGCAGTGTTGTCGCTTCTCGCCCGGCCGGACGAGACGCCGCTCGTCTGCCTGATCGACGACGCGCAGTGGCTCGACCGGGAGTCGGCGGACGCGCTGCTCTTCGCCGCGCGCCGGACGGCGTCGCATCCGATCGTGTTCCTCATCGCGACGCGGGACGACCGGTTGCGCACCGGCCTGCCGGAGCTGCGCCTGGACGGTCTCGACGATGACGACGCTCGCCTTCTCCTGAACGACCTCGGCGTCGGCTGTGAGCACAGCACCGACCGCGAGCACAGTGCCAACTACGAACACAGCGCCAACTACGAACACCGGGCCGACCGCGAACACAGTGACGACCGCGAGCACAGGACCGACTGCAAGCACAGGGCCGACTGCGAACACGGGGCCGACTGCGAACACGGGGCCGACTGCGCATACAGGGCCGACTGCGAGCACAGTGACGAGCTCGTCCGGGAGGCGCGTGGGAATCCGCTGGCGCTCGCCGCGTTCGCCGCGGCCGGGTCGGGACGGCTGGCGCGCGTTCCGGCGGAGTTCGGGCGTGCCGTTCGCGAGCTGGACGAGCCCGTGCGGCTGCTGCTCGCCGCCGTCGCGGCCGACGAGACGGGTGAGCCGGGCGTGGTGGTGCGTGCGGCGCGGGGCCTCGGCGTGCCGTTGGACGCGCTGGAGGCGGCGGAGGAGTCGGGGATCGTGTCCGTCACCCGGACGTCGATCGGCTTCCGGCATCCGCTGGCTCGCGCCGCCGCGTACCAGGGTGTTCCGGTCACGCGGCGGATCGCGGTGCATCGGGCGCTCGCCGCCGTGCACGCGCGGGCGGGAAACGCGGATCTGCACGTCCGGCACCTGGCCGCCGCCGCGCTCGGCACGGACGAGACCGTCGCCGCCGAGTTGGAGTCGGCGGCGGACGACATCGGGCACGACGGTGCCGGGCACCACGCTGGCCCGGCCGTCGCGGCGTTCGCGTACGAGCGGGCCGCGCGGCTCGCCGGGGAACCGGGGGTGCGGGCCCGCCGACTGGCCGCGGCGGCCGAGGCCGAACTCGCCGCCGGGAACCCGGAGAAGGCGCGGACGCTCGCCGACGAGGCCGCCCGGGGCGGCGACGCGGAGACGAGGGCACGGGCGGAGCTGGTGCGGGCGGGCGTCGAGGCGGAGCACGGCGTCCCGGAGGCGGCCGCTCGGCTGCTGATGGAGAAGACCCGCGATCACAGCGAGCCGGAGATCAGGGCGCGGTTGCTGGAAGAGGCCGTCCTGCATGCGTGGTCGTGCGGTGATCGGGACACGGCCGTGCGGGCGCGCGAACGCCTCACGGAGACCGCCGCCAACACCACCAACATCACCGCCAACACCGCACGCCCCACGAGTGGGCTGGCGGAGGCGTTGGGTGCGCTGCTCGACGATGACGTGGCGGAAGCCCGTCGGGTCCTCGCCGGGCTGCCCCAGGACGGGACGGCGGGCGACGAGCGGCTGCGGCTGCTCGCCGCCGAGGTCGCGCTGCTCGCGGGGGACGACGACGCGGCCGCCGAGGCGTCCGCGCGGCTCGTCGCGCGGTGCCGGGAGCGGGGGACGCCGGGGCCCGTCCCGCGCGGGCTGGCCGTCCAGGCGTGGGCGCGCCTGTTCGACGGTGCGCACGACGAGGCGCGGGCCCTCGCCCGGGACGCACTGGAGGCCGCCGAGGCGGCGGGACAGGGACAGCAGACGGCGGGGCAGGAACAGCAGGCGGCGGGACAGGGGCAGCAGGCGGCGGGACAGGGGCAGCAGGCGGCGGGACGGCGGCGGCAGGCGGCGGCGCGGATTGGGCGAGCGCGGGCCGCCCAGGCGCGGGCCGTTCAGGCGCGGCAGGCGGCGATGGAGGGGGACGAGGTGCGCTGCCACGCGCTGTCCGCCGAGGGAGGCGTCGGCGATGCGCTGGGGCTGCTCGCGCTCGGCCTGGGCCGTCCCGAGGACGCCCTGGAGCACCTCCGCGACGCCCGTCCGGACACGCCCGGTCCCCCCGGGGTGCTCGCGCTGGCCGACACCGTGGAGGCGGCGGTCGCGGCGGGACGCCCCACGGCGGGCGCGGACGCGATGGCCCGCCTGGAGGCGTTCGCACGCGACGCGGGACACCCCTGGGCGGACGGCGTCGCGTCCCGCTGCCGGGCGCTGCTCACCGCCGACCCCGCCGAGGCGGAGCGGCACTTCGACCTGGCGCTCGCCGCCCACCGGGAGGGCGGACGCCCGTTCGAGCGGGCCCGCACCGAGCTGCTCTACGGGGAGTGGCTGCGCAGGTCGCGGCGCCGCGCGCAGGCCAGGGCGCGGCTGAAGGCGGCGCTGGACGTCTTCGAGCGGCTGGGCGCCGTCCCGTGGGCGGAGCGGGCCCGCGGCGAGCTGCGCGCCGCCGGGCAGGGCGTGCGGACGTCCGGGCCCGACGACGTTCCCGGACGCCTCACCGCGCAGGAGATGCAGGTCGTCCGGCTGGCGATGACCGGCGCGACGAACCGGCAGATCGCGGCGCGGCTGCGGCTCAGCCACCGGACCGTCGCCTACCACCTCTACAAGGCGTTCCCGAAGCTCGGCGTGGCGTCCCGCGCCGAGCTGCACCGGCACGTCCCGGCCGAAGTCCCGGTCGGAGCCGCGTCAGGGGGGAGGGCCGCCGGAGCGGACCGGACCGCCTGACGTCCCCGCCACAAAAAAATATTCGCCCGCTTATTTCCCTTGATCGAGCGGTCCCGTCGTTTAATCATCCGATGGGACGGCGTTGGGGGGCCGGTGAGCGGAGCGTGACGAAGTCGGGACGGGACGAGCCGGCGGGGCCAGGGGGCCACGCGGGCAGGACTCCCCTGTTCGCGCGCACCATCACCGGGATGTACCTCGTCCTGATGTTGCAGACGCGGGTCGTGAAGCAGGCGGAGACCGGGCCGACGCACATGCTGCTGTCCGCGACCCTCGTGATCACGGGGATCTTCGGCGTGCAGTGGCTGCTCGTCCTGTACGGGCCCCGGTCGCAGCAGCCGCGCCGGTGGGTCATCTGGACGCACCTCTCGGTGCAGACGGCGCTGGCGCTGCTGCCGCTGCTGGTGTTCGGCAACGACTGGTATCCGGTCGCGGGCGGGTTCCTCGCCGGATCGATGCTGCTTCTGCTGCGGCCACCGCTGTCGTGGTTCATGGTGGGGCTGGTCGCCGCCGCCGAGGGCCTGCTCCGCTACTACCAGGGCTGGACGGCCCGCGACGTGTCGTTCTGCATGGTGACGACCGTGAACGTCGGCGTCTCGATGTACGCGATCACGCGGCTGTCGGGGTTCGTCCGGGAGCTGCACGCGACGCGGGAGCGCTTCGCGGCGGCCGCGGCGGCGCGCGAGCGGCTGGAGGCGGCGGGCAGCCTGCGGGCCGTGCTCGGCGCCGCGCTCGTCAAGATCGAGGAGGTGAGCCGCCGCGCCCGCGACCGGCTCCAGACCGACGCGGCCGGAGCCCGCTCCGACCTTGACGAGGTGGCGCGCACCGCGCGGCGGGCGGCGACGGACGTCCGGTCGATCGTCGGGGCGCTGCAGGGGCCGTCCGCGCGGCGGCAGCGTCCGGGACGAGTGACGCAGTCGCGCCTCGCCTGGACGATCCTCATGTTCCTCACCCTCGGCCTCGCCTGGCAGCAGGTCGTCAACGTGTACGCGGAGACCGGCGGGTCGTGGCCCGCGACCGGCGCGGCCGTCGCGGTCGCGGCGGTGATCACCGTGCTCCAGCTCCGGCACTCCTCGACCGTGCTGCGCGGGCACCGGCCGCGCGGCGGGGCGTGGACGCTCCTCGCGCAGGCGCTCCTGGTGTTCGTCCCGTACGCGGCGTTCGGCAAGGAATGGGCGACGATGGCGTGCCTGGCGTCCGGGTCGGTGCTGCTCGTGTCGCGCGGGCGGCGCGCGTGGATCCTGTTCTCGCTGACGATCCTCGGGTGGTGCCTGCCCGCCCTGTGGGCCTCCTACGGGACGCTCTCCTACCTCTACACGTGCGCGATCTCCGTGCAGATCGGCGTGGTCGTGTACGCGCTGTACCGGCTGCCGATGCTCGCCCGCGAGGTCGACGTCGCCCGCGAGCGGCTCGCCCGGATGGCGGCGCTGCACGAGCGGCTCCGCATCTCCCGCGACGTCCACGATCTGCTGGGCCTCGGGCTGTCGACCATCACGGTGAAGGCGGAGCTGGCGCGGCGGCTGGTGACGGCCGACCCGTCCCGCGCCGCGAACGAGATCGGCGAGCTGGCGGACCTTGCCGAGCGGTCCCGCGCGGACGCCCGCGCCGTCGCCGAGCAGGATCGGTCGCTCTCCCTGCGGGACGAGGCCGTCTCCGCGCGGGCCGCGCTCTCCGCCGCGGGTGCGGAGGTCCACGTCCACCTGCCGGACGCGGCCGACCTGCCGCCGTCGTCCCCGGTGGACGGGGTGCTCGCCGCGGTACTGCGCGAATCCGTCACGAACGTCCTGCGGCACGCGCACCCCGAGCACTGCGGCGTGACGGTCGCCGTCGACGCGGGCGTGGTGCGGCTCACGGTCCGCAACGACGGCGTCATCCCGCCGTCCTACACCGGCTCCGACCCGGGCACCGGGAAGGGCCTGTCGAACCTCACCGCGCGGACCGGCGCGCTCGGCGGCTCGCTGTCCGCCGGGACGGACGGCAAGGGCGGTTTCACCCTCGTCGCGGAAGTGCCGTTCAGCGCCGCGGGGAGCACGACGGAAGAGGCCCGTCACATGACGGATTCGCCGCTCCCCTTCCGTGCCTAGCGTTCCGGGCATGACGCAGGACTTCGACCTTGACCGCCCCGTGCCCTCCTCCGGACGGTCGACGCCCTCTCCCGGACGGTCGACGCCCTCCTCCGGACGGTCGACGCCCTCCTCCGGGACGGTCGACCAACCGTGATGGGCGACGACCCGATGCCGTGCGACACCCTGCGTCGCATCCTCAGCGACGCGCGGCGCCGGTCGCCGGAGCGCGTGCCGCGCCACCGCATACCGCAGATGGCCTCCGACTGGGCGTCGGCCCACGCCGGCGTACACAGGGAGCGTGCCGCATGACTGACGGCCTCGCTGGACGAACCGTTCTGCTCACCGGGGTCACGGGGTTCATCGGGCAGGCTCTGCTGGAACGCGTCCTGTCCGGGCATCCGGACACCCGCGTCGTCGCGGTGCTGCGCGAACGTCCCGGCATGACCGCCGAGCAGCGTTTGGACGAGCTGATCGACAAGCCGGTGTTCTGGTCCTGGCGGGAGCGGGTCGGGGACGACGCGGCGCGGGCGACCGTCCGCGAGCGGGTGCGGGTCGTCACCGCCGACCTCACCGACTCCGTCCCCGAACTGCCGGACGACATCGACGTCGTCATCCACGGCGCGTCGATCGTGTCGTTCGACCCGCCGATCGACGACGCGTTCCGCACCAACGTCGTCGGGACGGTCGACCTGTACGACGCCGTCCGGCGGGCCGGGGAGCGGGGCGGCAAGAAGCCGCACATCGTGCACGTGTCCACCGCGTACGTCGCGGGCTCCAAGAAGGGGATCGTCGCGGAGACGTCCCTCCAGCACGACATCGACTGGACGACGGAGCTGGAGTGCGCGGTCGAGGCGCGGCGCGCCGTGGAGCGCGACTCGCGGCGTCCCGAGGTCCTCGGACGGCTGCGCGCCGCCGCGCTGAAGGAGCAGGGCAAGGCGGGCCCGACCGCCGTCGCCGCCGACACCGAGCAGCGCCGCCGCAAGGAGGTCGACGAGCGCCTCATCGCCTACGGCCGGGAGCGCGCCCGCAGCCTCGGCTGGCCGGACGTCTACACGCTCACCAAGGCGCTCGGCGAGCGCGCGGCGGAGCAGACGGCGCACGACGTGCCGCTGTCGATCGTCCGCCCGGCGATCGTGGAGAGCAGCCTGCGGCACCCGTACCCGGGCTGGATCGACGGGTTCAAGATGGCGGACCCGCTGATCCTCGCCTACGGGCAGGGCATGCTCCGGGCGCTCGCCGGGATCCCGGACGGCATCGTCGACATCATCCCCGTCGACCTGGTCGTGAACGCGCTGCTCGCCGCCGCGGCCACGCCGCCCGAGCCGGGCAGCCCCGCCTACTACCACGTGGGGTCCGGGGCGCGGAACCCGCTGACGCTGCAGCGGCTCATCGAGCTGGTGCAGGAGTACTTCGACGAGCACCCGCTGCCCGGCACGGACGGCCGCGGCGCGATCCGCCCGCGCGATGTGACGCTGCTCAGCGAGGGCCGCGCCGACAAGATGCTCGGCACCGCCGAGCGCGCCATGGACTTCGCCGAGAAGGCCCTGCTGATGCTGCCGAGCGGGGACCGCACCCGCGGCTGGCAGCGCAACCTCTACAAGCAGGGCCGCGAGGTGCGGATGCTGCGCCGCTACCGCGACCTGTACGGCGCGTACGGCGCCGCCGAGGTCGTCTACGCCGACTCCGCCACCCTCGCGCTCGACGCCTCGCTGCCGGACGACGCGGGCTGCGACTCCGCCGTCATCGACTGGGCGTACTACCTCCGCGACGTGCACTGCGCCGCGGTCACGGCCGCGTTCCGGGGGGTGCCGCCGCCCGTCCGGGAGCCGAAGCCCATCCTGACGGCGGGACGTCCGGCGCCGCCGCCGATCGTGTTCGAGGAGCGCGCCGACGTCGCGGCCGTCTTCGACCTGGACGGGACGATCGTCGCGTCCGACGTCGTCGAGGCGCACCTGTGGGCGCGGCTGCTCGACGCCCCGCTGAAGGCGTGGCCGCAGACGATGCTGCCCGTCCTGCGGAGCGTGCCCCGCTACCTGCGCACCGAGCACCGCGACCGGGGCGAGTTCCTGCGCGAGTTCGTCCAGCGGTACGAGGGCGCGAACGAGGCGGAGCTGCGCAGGCTCGCGCAGGAGCGGCTGTCGGACGTGCTGCTCCGCCGGGCGTGGCCGCAGGCGATCCGGCGGATCCGGCGGCACCGCGCGGCCGGGCACCGGACCGTCCTGCTCACCGGCGCCGTGGACGTGTTCGTCGAGCCGCTCCGCACGCTGTTCGACGACGTCCTCGCCGCCCGGCTCCGGGTCGTCGACGGACGCTGCACCGGCACCTTCGAGCAGCCGCCGCTGATCGGCGAGGCCCGCGCCGCGTGGGTGCGCGCCTGGGCGCAGAAGGAGGGCATCGACCTCGCCGGGAGCTGGGCGTACGGTGACCACTACTCCGACCGTCCCGTGCTGGAGCAGGTCGGGCATCCCGTCGCCGTGAACCCGGACGCCCGCCTGTACCGGCACGCCAAACGGCAACGCTGGTCGATCGCCGACTGGGACGGCGACTCCGGCGCCGTCACGACCCTCCTCGACGCGGCCCTCGCGGGGGCCTCCCAGAAGGGCGGAGCCCGATGATCCTGGCGTTGGAGTATCACCGGTCGCCTGCGCGGTATCTGGCGGCGGCGCGGTTGCCGGGGCGGTTGCGGTCCGCGGCGGTGCCGTCGCTGGCGCCGCTGCGGCTGACGAACCGGCCCGTGCCGAGCATGCCGGGGCCCGGCTGGGTGCGGCTGCGGACGATCCTGTCCGGGATCTGCGGGTCGGACCTGGCGATGGCGGCGGGCAAGGTGTCCCCCTACCTGGGGCCGCTGACGTCGATGCCGTTCGTGCCGGGCCACGAGGTCCTCGCCGAGCTGATGGACGACGTCCGGATGGACGACGGGACCGACCTCCGCGCCGGGACGCGCGTCGTGATCGA
The DNA here is from genome assembly GCF_008085905.1 of Actinomadura syzygii. GTDB lineage: Bacteria > Actinomycetota > Actinomycetes > Streptosporangiales > Streptosporangiaceae > Spirillospora > Spirillospora syzygii. Next base: position 554,473 of record NZ_VSFF01000001.1, read on the forward strand.
CCCGGTGCTGCCGTGCCGGGCGCGGGGCACGGGCCCCTGCCCGTCCTGCGCGAGCGGGCACGAGAACCGGTGCGACCACGTCAACGCCGGGCGGATCTCCGCCGGACTCCAGACGGGGTTCTGCGCCGACACGGGCGGCGGCTGGTCGGAGCGGCTCGTCGCGCACCGCAGCCAGCTGCACCGGGTGCCGGACGCGCTGCCGTCCGAGCGGGCCGTGCTGGCGGAGCCGCTGGCCTGCGCGGTCCGGTCGGTGCGCCGCATCGACGTGCCGCGCGGCACGTCGATCGTCGTGGTCGGCGCCGGGACGGTCGGGCTGCTGACCGTGCTCGCGCTGCGCGAGCTGACCCCGGCCGGGCCGATCACCGTGATCGCGAGGCATCCGGGGCAGCGGCGGCGCGCGATCGCGCTCGGCGCGACGGAGACGATCGCGCCGCAGGCCGCGCTGCGCGGGCTGCGCCGGATCACCGGCGGGTCGCTCGTCCGGCCGGAGCTCGGCCCCGGCTACCTGCTCGGCGGCGCGGACATCGTCGTCGAGTGCACCGGCGGCGAGGGGCTCGACACGGCGCTGCGGCTCGTCCGCGGCGGCGGGACGGTGCTGCTGTCCGGCATGCCGGGAAAGCCCGCCGACCTGACGCCCGCCTGGTTCCGCGAGCTGAACATCGTCGGCTCCTACGCGAGCCGCGGCGCGGACGACTTCGGCGCCGCGCTCGACCTCGCCTCGCACGACGCCCTCGCGGGCTTCGTCGACAGCGTCTACCCCCTCACCCGCTGGCGGGACGCGCTGTCGCACGCCCTGTCCGCCGGGCGCTCCGGCAGCGTCAAGATCGCCTTCGACCCGCGGAACGGCGACCGGTACGCGCAGAACGGCGACTCCGCCGAACCCGCTGCCCTCCCCGCCCACACCCGCTCTACCACCACCTCAGCCAGCACCACCACCTCAACCAGCGACACCGCCTCGACCGGTGACACCGACCATCTCGACCGCGAAGGAGCCGATGGATGAGCAGACCGGGACTCGTGCTGGAGGTGGACGAGCGGACGCCCCCGCTGCTGGTGCACGAGGGGGAGGGGTTCCGGCTGGAACGGTTCCCGCTCGGCACTCGGGTGATCTATCCCCCGGATTCGCTACCGGGCATCCGCGACGTGAACCGGCGGATCGAGGACGCGCTGCTCAACCCCCTCGGCAGCGAGCCGCTGCCGGAGCTGCTGCACTCGGGCATGCGGCTGACGATCGTGTTCGACGACCTGTCGCTGCCGCTCCCGCCGATGCAGGCGCCGGACGTCCGGCAGCGGGTCATCGAGCAGGTCCTGGAGATGGCCGCCAACGCCGGGGTGGACGACGTCGAGCTGCTCGCCGGGAACGCGCTGCACCGCCGGATGACCCCGGCGGAGATCAAGCACATCGTCGGCGAGCGGGTGTTCAACTCCTTCTGGCCGGACCGGCTCCGCAACCACGACGCCGAGGACCGCGACAACCTCACCTCGCTCGGCCAGACCCGGCACGGCGAGGACGTCGAGATCAACTCGCGGGCCGCGCAGAGCGACCTGATCGTGTACGTGAACATCACGCTGGTCGCGATGAGCGGCGGCGCGAAGTCCGTGTCGGTGGGGCTCGCGTCGTACAAGAGCCTGCGGCATCACCACAACGTCCACACGCTGCGGCATTCGCGGTCGTTCAACGATCCGCCGAACTCGGCGATGCACCACTCCTACGAGCGGATGCACTCGCTGCTGTCGGAGTCGGTGCGGGTGTTCCACATCGAGTGCACGGTCAACAACGACGTGTTCCCGTCGCCGTTCCAGTTCCTGAACAAGCGCGAATGGGAGTGGACGCTCAAGGACCAGGCGAAGTTCCTGGCCGGGAAGCGCGCCAACGACCTCGCGCCCGCCGGGGCGCGGCACCGCGTGTGGCAGAACATGCGCGCCCCCTACGGCGTGACGGGCGTGCACGCTGGGGCCACGGACCTCGTCCATGAGAAGACGCTCGGGAACGTCCACCGGCAGCAGCTCACCGAGGTGCAGGGCCAGTCGGACGTCCTCATGCTGGGGCTGCCGTACCTGTGCCCCTACAACGTCAACTCGGTGATGAACCCGATCCTCGTGTACAGCCTGGGGCTCGGCTACTACTTCAACATGTACAAGAACAAGCCGCTCGTCCGGGAGGGCGGCGCGCTCATCATGTACCACCCGATGAAGGCCGAGTTCCATCCGCTGCACCACCCCTCGTACATCGACTTCTACGAGGAGGTGCTGACGCAGACGATCGACCCGGCGACCATCGAGACGAAGTTCGAGGAGCAGTACGCGACCGACCCCTGGTACATCCACCTGTACCGGAACTCGTACGCCTACCACGGCGTCCACCCGTTCTACATGTGGTACTGGGGTGCGCACGCGCTGTCGCACCTGGGTGACGTCATCTGCGTGGGCGCGGACCGCCGGGTCGCGTCGCGGTTCGGGTTCCGCGCGGCGTCCACGCTTGCGGACGCGCTGGAGATGGCGGGCGAGACGGTCGGCCGCAGCCCGTCCCTCACCTACCTGCACACACCGCCGATGACACTGGCGGACGTCCGATGAGCGGCGGTGGGAAAGGCGGCCGGATGAAGCTCATCGAGGAGGTCCGGCTGCTGCGCCGCGGCCGCGACTGGCGCGGCCGCGCGCCCGCGCCGCGCTCGGCGCAGCCGTGGTCGGTGAGCCCGCCGCCGCGCGCGTTCCCGACCGACTGGGCGCGGACGCCGGCCGCCATCGCGGCCCGCAAGGTCGTGTTCGACGGCGTCCTGCGGACCCTCACGTGGAGCCAGACGCGCCCCGAGATCCACGGCGCCGACATCCTCGACGAGCTCCGCGGCCCGGTCGTGTTCGTCGCGAACCACGCGAGCCACCTGGACACGCCGCTGATCCTCGGGTCGCTGCCCGTCCGGCTGCGGCGGCGCGTCGCGGTCGCCGCGGCGGCGGACTACTTCTTCGACGCCCGCTGGCGCGCCGTCGCGACCGCGCTGACGTTCAACGCGTTCCCGATCGAACGGCGCGGCGCGGGCAACTCGCTCGACCTGGCGACGGAGCTGATCAAGGACGGCTGGAGCCTGCTCATCTACCCGGAGGGCACCCGCTCGACGGACGGCTTCGCGCGCCGGTTCCGGATGGGCGCGTCGCTGCTGTGCCGCGAGCTGGACGTCCCGGCCGTCCCGCTGGTGCTGCGCGGCACGTACCAGGCGATGCCGCGCGGCGGGTTCTGGCCGAAGAAGGGCCGCCCGGTGGTGTCGGTGCGCTACGGGCGTCCGCTCGTCCCCGGCGAGGACGAGTCGACCAGCGCGTTCAACGCCCGCCTTGAGGACGCGGTCGGCCGCCTGTGGGTCGAGCACGACGAGGGCTGGTGGGCGTCCCTGCACGCCACCGAACGCCGCCGCGCGCCGCGCGGCCCCGACGCCTCCGAATGGCGCCGCAAGTGGGAGGCCACGCGCCCGCAGGCCCCGTCCACCCGCCACAACCGCATCTGGCGCCGCAAGTAGGCGGGACCCGCTCACCGGGGGCTCAGCGCCGCCCCCGTCCCACCCCGCGAAACGTGGGCGCGCCGCCGACCAACGAAGCTCGGCGGCGCCCCGCCCAGTCCCCAGACCTGGGCGACTGGTCGCGGTCTTGAGCGTCTAGTCCCGGACTTGGCAGTCCAGCCACGGACTTTGGCGGCTGGTGCCGGTCCTGGGCGGTGGTCAGGTGGTTTCGCCGAGGACGACCTGGGTCACGTTCGGGAATTCGCCGAAGACCTTGGTCCCCGCGCCGAAGCCGTTGCCGGTGACGGTCATCGACGGCATCGCCCCGAACCGCGCGGCGAGGGTGACGAGCAGCGCGGCGCCGGTCGGAGTGGCCATCTCGGCTTCGACGTCGTGTCCCTGGATGGGCGCGCGGGCGCGGGCGACCAGTTCGACGACGGCGGGTCCCGGGTTGGGGATCAGGCCATGGCGGCAGCGGATGAAGCCGCGTCCGACGGGGATCGGCGCGGCCTGCACCTCGTCCACGCCGAGGGTTTCGAGGGCGGCGCAGGTTCCGACGATGTCGACGATGGCGTCATGCCCGCCGACCTCGTGGAAGTGGACGTCGTCCGGGGACGTCCCGTGCACCGCGCCCTCGGCCTCGGCGAGCGTCCGGAACACGGCGAGCGCGCGATCACGGACCCGGCCGGGCAGCGGCGCGGACCCGATGAGGTCCGCGATGACGGAATGGTTCCGTGCGACGGCGTCGTCCTCGACTCCGACGATCGCGCGGGTGGCCGCGATGCCGCGCCGCGACACCCGCTCGGTGTCGAGGGACCAGCCGGGAACGTCCAGCCCCTTCAACATGGCGCGAACCTCGCCGAGGTCGGCGCCCGCGTCGAGCAGCGAGCCGAGCGCCATGTCGCCCGCGATCCCGGCGAAACAGTGGAAATAGGCGATCCGCTTGGGCTGGGCGATCTGGTCGGGCTGGGCGATCTGCTGGTGCTGGGCGATCTGCTGGTGCTGGGCGATCTGGTCGGGCTGAGCGGTCATGTGAGCATCCTCCGGGCTAGTACCGCGGCTCCGAGGCCGTCGTCGATGCCGGTCACGGCGAGGCCCGGCGCGCCGGACGCGAGCAGCGCCGCGAGCGCGGCGAGGCCGCCGTCCGAACTGCCGTAGCCGACGCTGGTCGGCACCGCGATCACCGGACGGGACGTGAGCCGCGCCGTCACCGACGGCAGCGCGCCGTCCATGCCCGCCGCGACGATCAGGACCCGCGCCTGGTCGAGCCGCTCCCGGACGGCGAGCAGCCGGTGCAGCCCCGCCACGCCGACGTCCGCGGTCAGCGTCACCGACAGCCCGAACGCCGCCGCCGCCTGGAGCGCCTCCTCCGCGACGGGCAGGTCGGCCGTCCCCGCCGAGACCACGGCGACCGGGAAGGGCACGGGCGGACGCGGCCGCGTCAGCACCACGAGCCCGGACCGCGCGTGGAACACGGCGTCCGGCGCCGCCTCCCGAGCCGCCTCGAACCGCCCCGCCGAAGCCCGCCGCAGGAACGCGACCTCAGCGTCCCGGGCCAGCAACTCCTTGACCCGGTCACGCACCTGATCAGGCCCCAACCCGCCCGCCTCGGCGACGGCGACGATCGGACGACTCATGCCATCACCGCATCGGCGGCGCGGGGGGTGTTGATCATGTGGGCGGAGTAGCCGGCGCCGTAGCCGTTGTCGATGTTGACGGCGACCACGCCCGGCGAGCAGGAGTTCAGCGCGGACAGCAGGGCCGCCCGGCCCGGCAGGGCGCCGCCCGCCGATGTCGGAAGCGCGATGACCATGCGGTCCACCAGGCCGGACACGAGGGTGGGAAGGGCGCCGCCGGTGCCGTCCGCGACGACGAAGACGGCGGGCGCGTCCTGCTCGCCGAGTCCGAGCCCGAGTCCGAGCCCGAGCCAGCCGGGCAGGGCGGCGGGGTCGTGGACGGGCGCGTCGTAGCGACGCACGACCCGGCTCCCCATCGCCTCCGCGACGAGGGCGGCCTCCTCGGCGGCGGGCTCGTCCTCGGGACGCCCGCACACGACGTCCACCCGTCCGGTACCCGACCGGGCCGCCGGGGCGAGGACGGCCAGCCGGGCGCGCTCGTGCACGACCGTCCCGGGGAACGCGGCGCGCAGCGCGCCGAGCGTCTCGTCGGACGCCCGCGTCGCGAGCACGTTCTCCGCCCCCGACCCGACGAGGCTCCGCGCGATCGCGACGACCTCCGCGACGGTCTTCCCCTCGCAGTAGACGGCCTCGGGATGTCCCCGCCGCCGCCCCCGTCCGATATCGACCCGCGCGAACCCCAACTCCTCGACCGCATCAGCCGCCACCCCAGAGGTTGGGATTGGGTTGGTGGGGGTGGGATTGGTGGGGGTGGGGCTGGTCATGGGGTGGCCGTTCGGAGGCGGGGGAGGCCGAGGACGGCGTTGTGGCTGCCCTGGCGGTAGGGCTCCAGGTCCAGGGTGACGTAGCGGAAACCGGCGTCCTTGAGGAGGGCGACGATCTCGCTCGCGTGGGTCGCGGCGCGGGGGATGTCGGCGGCCTCCAGTTCGATGCGGGCGAGGTCGCCGCCCTGGTCGCGGACGCGGAAGCGGCCGCCGAAACCGGCGTGGCGGAGGGCGTCCTCGGCGTCCTCGACGCGGCGCAGCGCCTCCCGGGTGACCGTCACCCCGTAGGCGAGGCGGGACGACAGGCACGCCGACGCGGGCTTGTCGGACGTCGGCAGCCCGAGTTCGTGGGCGGCGCCGCGCACGTCGGCCTTGCTGAGCCCGGCGTCCACCATGGGGAACTTCGCGCCCATGCGGCGGGCGGCGGCCTGCCCCGGACGGTGGTCGCCGAGGTCGTCGGTGTTGACGCCGAGCAGGACGGGCCAGTCCCCCGCCTCCGCCGCGACCGCCGACAGCACCGAGACCAGCTCCTCCTTGCAGAACCGGCAGCGGTCGCCGCGGTTCACCGTGTAGCGCTCGTCGTCCAACTCCTGGGTCTGGACGACGCGGTACCGCAGCCCGAGCCGTTCGGCCTGCGCGCGGGCGTCGGCCAGCTCGGACCGCGCGAGGGACGGGGAGTCGGCCGTCACCGCGAGGGCCCGGTCGCCGAGCTCCTGGTGCGCGAGGTAGGCGAGCAGGGAGCTGTCCACGCCGCCCGAGTAGGCGACGACGGCCCCGGGCAGCGCGGCGAGCGCCTCGCGCAACGCTGCGACCTTGGACTGCGCCCCATCATCGGACTGTGCCAACCCACCAGACAGGGCCGCGTCCTGCGGTGCGTTCGCGTCCTGCCGTGCTCTCGCATCATGCAGGGCCTTCGCGTCCGGTGGTGGCGACACGGTGGCGTGAGCCATGCGTTCCTCCTTCGGCGTCGTCCTCCGGCTGGTGAGGCTAGACGCGGGGAGGGGCGCGGCGAATCCGTCATCCGACGGGCGACTTGGGCGCGGGTACGGCACGACGCCCTCCAGGCCGCAAGGAAAGGGTTCTGAGCACGATCCCGGCCTAGAGGGCGCCGTGGTCTATCGACCGCCCTTGATGGACGGTCAGCTTCGGGCGGAGTCGAAGCGGGTCTTGACGTCCGTCCAGTTGACGAGCGACCAGAGCTTCTCGACATAGTCCGGACGGACGTTGCGGTACTGCAAGTAGTAGGCGTGCTCCCAGGCGTCGAAGACGAGCAGCGGTGTGGTGTTCATGCCGACGTTGCCGTGGTGGTCGTAGACCTGTTCCACGACAAGGCGCTTGCTCAAGGGCTCCCAGGCCAGCACTCCCCAGCCCGACCCTTGCACGGTGGACGTCGCCGTCGTGAGCTGCTTGCGGAAGGCGTCGAACGACCCGAAATGCTCGTCGATGGCTGCGGACAACTCGCCGTCGGGACGGTCCCCGCCGTCCGGCGAGAGGTTGTCCCAGAAGATCGAGTGCAGGACGTGCCCGGACAGGTTGAACGCGAACGTCTTCTCCAGACCGACCAGCCCGCCGTACTGCTCCTTGTCGCGCGCCTCGGCCAGCCGCTCCAGCGTGTCGTTCGCGCCCTTGACGTAGGCGGCGTGGTGCTTGGAGTGGTGCAGCTCAAGGATCTCGCCCGTGATGGCGGGCTCCAGGGCGGCGTAGTCGTACGGCAGGTCGGGAAGCGTGTAGTCAGCCATACGGCCACTATTGCAAATGAGTTGCAGGTGCGTCCAGCTAGCAGCAGGCGTGGCGGACGGTGGGGGTAGGTCTACCGCGAGACGCTCCCCACGCCCACCGACCGGAGGACCGGGACGCACCACCATCAATGGCATGAACGAAATCGTCGCCCGGCGTTTCACCGCGATCGCGGGAATCGCCTTCTCCGCCGCCCTGATCGTCGAGGTCCCGCTCTATTTCGTGTACTCGGACGAGCCGCCGCAGTCCAATGTGCTGACCCGCCTCCTGTTCGGGATCCTCGGCCTCGGGTTCCTGCTCGTGTTCGTCTCCGGCCTCCGGGACCTCATCAAGAAGGTGAACCCGGAGTGCGAATGGGTCGCCAATCTTCTTTCGTCCGCTGGGTTGGCCTATGTGGTCGTCACGCTCGTGTCGAGCGGGCTTGAGGCGGGGGCCGTCATCGCGTCCGACAAGCCGATCGACCCGACCATCACGGTCACCGGCACCTACATCCTCTACGGCACGATCGGACGCATGCTGCTGGCGATATTCCTCGGCGCGACGGCGTACGCGATCGCACGGACGCGGCTTCTCCCGTCCTGGACGGTCAAGGGGACCTATGCGCTCGCGGGCATCAATCTCGCGTTCGTCCCGTCCCTGTTCTTCGGTAACACGCCCGCGCATTTCTACGCCGCCAACGGCTGGGGGACCACGGCCATGATGGGCGCGATCCTCAGCTACTGGCTGCTGGCGGTGAGCATCGTGCTGCTCCGGAGCGCCCGGACGCGGTGAACCGTCCGTCTTCTAGAGGTCCGAGCCGCATGGTGCGGCTCGGACCAGGGTTTTCTCAGCATTCGAACCGGATCCAGACGTCGGGCGGCAGGTCGTCGCGGCCGGGTACGGGGCGCTTTTCCTCTGTCCAGGCGTCCCCGGAGACGTCGGCGGCGAGACGGCGCCAGAAACGGGCGGCGGGCACGTTGTCGTCCTGGAAGGCGATCTCCCAGGGGCCGGGATGCCGGGCGAGCACCTCGCGGGCGGCGCTCAACCCGACCCCGGCCCGCCGCGCGCCGCGCACGATGAAGAATTCGCTCAGCACGCGGACGCTGCCGCTCAGCCCGCGAACCAGCGCCATTCCGACCGGGCTTTCCCCGCCCGTCACGAGATAGGGCGACCAGTCGGGATCACGGAAGGACGCGCGGAGCCGGTCGTCGCGGAACCCGCCGCCGGAGTCGGGCAGCACGGAACGGAACTCGGACAGGTCATGCCGGAACATCAACCAAAGCCGCTCCATGACAAGGCGGTCTGCCGCGTTCGCGCGGCGCACGGACATCGCAGGCATAGCGGTTCCCCTCGTGCATTCGGAGTGAGGTACGAGAACGCAAAAAAGCCTTCCGCACAGACGCGGAAGGCTCCTTGTTTCCCGTCATTCTACCAAGCCGCCGCTCGATGTCGTGGGCGAGCGCCGGGGCTTCGCGCGGGGGCGTTCTCTTCGGTTCTCCTTGGTCCGCGCCGCAGGCGGCGAATTTGGACGTTCCACGGTCCTGTCTCTCCGCCGACGGCTCAATGATCACCGCAGGTCGGGGCGAGTGGCGCGGCCGGTTGCGGTCCGGGGTTGGACGGGGACGGGGGAATCGGCGCTTTCGCTTATATGGTTGAGCGAATCCTTGGCGTCACGGGTTAAGGCGCGTGAATATCGGAACTATCGGTGGCGAGGGACGGCGACCGGGTCGGTCGGTTCCGTTGCCAGATAGTGCGAACGTCCTGCACAATCGGCTCCCACAGATGCGCGAAGGGGTGCGGCCTCCGACGTTCGCGAGCTGTGCCGCACGACTCTTTTGTGCCGAAGTAACGGGCGGCACGCCGATTGGGGAACACGCCGATCGGGGAATCCGCGCAGCGCCGCATCCGCGTGATGGGAGTGGGCATGGCCGTGGACGCCCCGGGAGGCCCCGACGGCGGCAAAGCGCGCCGTGAGCGGCTGTTCGGCTGGCTCGGGTGGGTCGGCGGGACGGGCGGCATCGCCGCCGCCCTTGGAGCCGACCTTTCCTTCCGGAACCGGCTGCTTCTCTTCATCGGCGTTCTGGTCGCCGTCCCGCTCGTCATGACGCTCGGCCTCACCTTGCGCGACCGGGTGCCGAAGCGCGATCTCCCGAGGGCGTTCCTCAGGCGATTAGGCCGCATCTGCGCGCTGCTGCTGCACCAGTCGGCCCGCGCGATTCCGGCGATCCTGGCCACGGTGCTCGTCTGGACGGCGGTGCACTGGTCTTTCGTCACGAATGGGGCCTCCGGGAAGTCCTGCGAACCCGCCGATGTGCGAGTCACCGTCTCGCCGGAAAGCCTGACCGCGTTGAAGGCGGCGGCGCATCGGTACGTGGAGGACAAGTCCGGGGACGGGTGCCGCAAGGCCACGATCACGATGACGGCCAATTCCTCGATCTCCGATCTGCGCGAGGGATTCGCCAACGGCTGGCTGGAGCCGGGCGTGGAGGGGGACACGTCCGAGCGTGTGCCGATGCTCGGCCCGCGTCCCGACCTTTGGATCCCGCAGACGACGCTCGCCGCGAAGGACGTCATCGCTCACCTGGACGAGGCGCAGGGCGATGGGCAGGGTGACGGGCTCCGTGAAAAGGCACTTCTCGACTTGGACGAGAAGAAGACCGCCGGGACTTCTCCCATGGTCGTGGCCTCTCTCAGTGACGCTTATCGGGGCAGCGGTTCGACCGGTCCGGAGGGTCTTCAGTCCGTCCTCAACCGGCTCCGCCAGCAGGGCGTTCTGGATCCGCTCGCGCGGGCACTGCCCGACACCTCCGAATCCGCGTTGGCGGCCACGCCCGCCCTTTATCAGGCATTGGCGTCCGGCGACGGGGCGGCGGAACGGTTCCTCAACAAGGACCGCCTGGTCCCCGGCGACGCGACCGCGCTGCTGTGCCGGTTCCGGGAGCAGTCGAGCGCGCCTCCCGGCGGGATCGCCGTGGTCGTGCCCGAGAACACGCTGGCCGACTACGCGCGGAACAAGGAACTGGGAACGGCCTGCCCGCCTCTCGCTAACGCGGCCGCGGCGAAGCGGCTCGTCCCGTATTACACCGAGGAGTTACCCGTCTTGGACCACCCCATCGTCCAAGTGCGCTGGCCGGGCGAGGACAGCGAGAAACGGCGGGCGGCGATCAGCGAATTCCGTGACTGGCTCGCGTCGCATCCGCCGACCGAGGAGGGCTTCCGCGACGCGAACGGGTCGGCGCCGACCGGGCCCAAGACGGCGCTCGGGGTGCTGACGGATCCCACGCGCAACAACGCGGTTCCGCCGAGAATGCCGCCGCACGAAGGGCTGAAAGGCGCCAAAGGATGCGTCGAGTCGCTGAAAGCGGCCCGTGCATGTTATGAGGCGGCCCGTCCCAACGCCGTTCTGACATTGGCGTTCGACATCTCGGGTTCGATGGGGCAGACGGCGAAGCCCGCGCTTCCACGCGCGCAGGACATCGCGCAGCGCATCGTCGCCGCCGCCCGGACGCGCGACCAGATCAGATGGGCGACGTTCTCCAGCCCGGCGCCGGTGGCGTTCGAGCAGCCCGTGACCATCGCCACCGGTCCGAAGCAGCAGGAGCAGAAGAACGCTCTGCAGGCGGGCATCCGGAAGATCACACTCCGCGGCGGGGACCGGGCGCTCGCCGACGCCGTCGACTCGATGCGGGGCACGCTGCGACCCGGCGTCCAGCATCTGGTGGTGCTGACGGACGGGCAGACGGCGCGCACCAACGCGGGTGCGCGGTACTCGCCGGGCAAGCTCGCGGAGCGGCTCCGCGGCGACAAGGCACAGTCCGACCTGCGGGTCCTCGTCGTTTCCGTGGGGCCGGACGGATGCTCGGCCGGGCCCGCCAAGGCGATCGGCGACGCGGTCGGCGAGCCGTGCATCGACGGATCGGCGGGCACCGCGGCCGACGCGGCAGGCAAGATCATCTCCAGCGTCATCGAGAGCACGCCGTCATGACGATCAGCAGGCGCACGCTCGCCGTCGCCGTCGCGTCCCTGGTGGCGGTCGCGCCGACGTGGCTCGTCATGGACCGGGTGGCGGGCGTGCGCTCCGCCGAGCCCGGTCTCGGCTGCGGTGAGCACAACGGCCTCGTCATCGGTGTGGACAGCGACGTCAGCCTCGGCTTCCAGCGGCGGGGCCTGCTGAAGCTCTGGAACCAGTGGCACGGCTCCAAGGTCACGCTGATGGAGGTCGGGCTGAAGGTCGACCAGCAGCGGAGCCAGCTCGCGGCCGCGGCGCAAGCGCGGAGCTGCCTCTACGACGTCCTGATCCTCGACACCCCCGGAACGGCGGAGTTCGCCGAGGGCGGCCACCTCGAACCGATCAAATCGACGTGGATGGAAGACCCGGACGACTTCTTCGATCCTCCCCGAGAGTCGGGCAAATGGCAGGGCAAGCAGTACGCGGTTCCCTGGACGACCGATGCGGGATTGCTCTACGTCAAGGGGAAAGGAAAGGCCGTTCCCGGCAGTTGGGAGGCGCTGGTTAACGCGGGCTATGCCACACAGCTCGTCGATTACGAGGGCCTGACCGTCAATGCCCTGGACGCGGTATGGAACAGGAACGAGCAGCAACGGCGTCCCCCGGTGCTGATGGGCACCGACACGAAGGTCACCGTCGATGACGCCCGCGAGAGCATCCTCCCCGGCCTGCGCGACCTCAAGGCCGGGCTGGAGCACCAGCGGGCCCGGGCCGGCGCCGGGGGAATGGCCAAGGACCCCCGGACCTCGGACGAGCTGGACAGCATCGAGATGTTCGCGCAGGCTCCGGACGGGACCGTCATGCGCAACTGGCCCTTCGTCTTCCGCTCCCTCTTCGCCGATCCCCGGGTCCGCGACAGGTTCGAGGTCAGTCGGCTCCCGGCGCCGGGCCTGAGCGTGCTCGGCGGGCAGAACCTCGCCGTCTCCGCCTACTCACGGCACAAGGAGGAGGCCGGGGAACTCGTCTATTTCCTCACCGGCAAGACGTCGGAGAACCGGCTCTTCGTCTGCGGCGGATATCCGCCGACGCGGAAGTCGGCCCTGAACGACAACCCGTGCCAGGAGCAGGGCGCCCGGCTCGAACCGGAGGAGCAACCGACGCCCGAGCGGCGGAACAAGTTCATCGTCGAGTTGAAGGCGGCGATGGAAAAGGCGCATCCCCGGCCGATCACGCCGCACTACAGCCAGTTCAGCGAGACCTTCCGCGGATGCGCCGACGCCGTTCTCGACAGCGGTCCCGACGCCCCCGAGCCCTCACCGGAAAAGCTCGCCGAGGCCCTCAACGCCAGCCTCCGCGGCGAGCACGGCAGCTGCTGAGTTCGGCTAGTTGCTGAACACAGCAGCCGCTGGACTGGGTCAGTGGCGGCCGCCGCGGAAGCGGGCCAGGAGGCGGCGGGCCTTGGCCTGGTTGCGCGGGTCCCGGGCGAGACGTTCCGCCCTGGCCCGCGCCTTCTGTCCTTGCGGGCTGCGCATGAATCGCTTGATCCGGTCGATGACGGAAGCCATTTCTTCCTCCTCGGCCTTGGCTTGACGGTTCAACGTCTGCCCACTCAGGAAAGTTCGGAACATCCGCCCCGTCCCGCCCGCCGCGCCCGGAGGCCCTCAGCGCGCTCCGGCCCTCCGCGTGCTTTGGACGGCGGCCAAGGTCAGCACGGTCAGGACGGCGGCGAACCACAGGACGGCCTTGGTGGACGCGCCGTTCACCACGAAACCGCCGAACAGCGCGCCGAGCGCGATGGCCAGGTTGAACACGACCGTGTTGAGGGCCGTCGCGGGTTCGGCGTGGTCGGGCGCGGCCTTGAAGATCCACATCTGGACGCCGACCGGGACGCTCCCGAACGACAGCCCCCACAGGACCAGGAGGGCGGTCCCGGTGACGGCGGTCCCGCCGAGCAGTGGGAACAGCGCCAGGACGGCGGTGAGCAGCGCGGCGACCACGGCGACGGTGGCCCGCACGTTGCGTCCGGCGGCGGCTCCGGCGACGAACGTCCCGACGATCCCGGCGGCGCCGAACACGAGCAGCAGCGGGCCGATCAGGTCCTCGTCGACGCCGGAGATGTCCCGGAGGATGGGGCTGACGAACGTGTACGCCGCCATATGCCCGCTGACCAGCAGGAACGTCGACATCGTGGCGGCCCGGACGAACCGGTCGCCGAACAGCGAGAGCAGCGCGCCGAGCCGGATGGAGCCGGTGGCGGGGATGCCGGGCAGCAGCACGAACAGCGCGGCGACGGCCAGCAGCCCCAGCCCGGCCAGGGTGAGGAACGCGATGCGCCAGTCGGTGAGCCCGCCGATCAGCGTCCCGGCGGGGACGCCGAGGACGTTCGCGGCGGTCGCCCCGCCGAAGGCGATCGACGTGGCGCGCGGAACGTGGCTCTCCGGGACGAGCCGGACGGCGATCCCCGCCGCCAGCGCCCAGAACCCGCCGATGCTGACCCCGACCAGGAAGCGCGACGCCAGCAGAACCGGGAAGTCGGGCGCCAGGAACGACAGCGCGTTCGCCACCACCATCAGGCTGATCAGCGCGAGCAGGACGGTGCGGCGGTCCGCCCGTCCGATCACGACCGGGACCAGCAGCGCCCCGGCGGACGCCACCAGCCCCGGCACGGTGATCATCAGGCCGGCGGTGCCCTCGGACACCCCGAGGTCGCCGCCGACGGAGGTCAGCAGGCCCACGGGCAGTTGCTCGGCCGTGACGACGAGGAACGTCCCGACCGCGACCGCCACCACGGCCAGCCACCGCCGGAGCGGCACCTGGTCGGCGGCGGCGGGCGCGGCGGACGCGGGTGATTCGATGCGGTTCACCGGACTCAGCTCCACGGATCATCATTGATAATCTCAACGTTAAGAGATTGTGTCACGCGAGCCTCATCGTCAAGTAGATGAACGTTGAGATATCCCTCACGTCCGGAGAACCAGGGCGGCGGCGAGGGTCAGAACGCCTCGTCCAAGGTGACGGCGCCCTCCACGCCGATCTGGTAGGCGGAGACGCGGCGCTCGAAGAAGTTGGACAGCTCCTGGACGTCCTGCAACTCCATGAACGCGAACGGGTTCGGCGTCCCGTACCGGACGGGCAGGCCGAGCCGCGCGAGCCGCTGGTCCGCAACGTATTCCAGGTAGTCGCGCATGTCGTCCGCGTTCATGCCCGGGAGCCCTCCCCCGTCTCCGCACAGGTCGCGGGCGAAGTCGAGTTCCGCCTGGACGGCCTCTTCGAGCATCGTCGTCACCTGCTCGGTCATGGCGGCGTCGAACAGCTCGGGTTCTTCCGCCCGGACGGTGTCGACCACGGAGAAGGCGAACTCCATGTGCATCGACTCATCCCGAAAAACCCAGTTGGTTCCGGACGCGAGGCCGTTCAGCAACCCGCGCGACCGCAGCCAGTACACATAGGCGAACGCACCGTAGAAGAACAGTCCCTCGATGCACGCAGCGAAACAGATGAGGTTCAGCAGGAACGCGCGGCGGTCGGCGGCCGTGCGCAACTCGTCCAGGGAAGCGAGCGAGTCGATCCAGCGGAAACAGAACTCCGCCTTGGCTCGGATCGACGGGATGTGCTCAATGGCGGCGAACGCCTTGACCCGCTCGTCCTGGTCGGGCAGGTAGGTGTCGAGCAGGGTCAGATAGAACTGGACGTGAACGGCCTCCTCGAAAAGCTGCCGGGAGAGGTAGAGGCGCGCCTCGGGCGCGTTGACATGCTTGTAGAGGTTCAGCACGAGGTTGTTCGCGACGATCGAGTCGCCGGTGGCGAAGAACGCCACGAGCCGGTTGACCAGGTGCAGTTCGGCGGGCGTCAGCCGTGCGAGGTCGGCCAGGTCGGAGGCGAGGTCCACCTCCTCCACCGTCCACGTGTTGCGAATGGCGGCACGGTAGCGCTCGTAGAAATCGGGATAGCGCATGGGACGCAGCGTCAGGTCCATGCCGGGGTCGAGCAGCATGCCGCGCTTTCCGTTTCGGTCGCTCACTGGCACGCCTCGCAGGTCTCGGGGTTCTCCAAGGAGCACACCTCGGCGGCCGTTTGGAGCACGGTCGTCTGGGTGATTCGAGTGGCGGGGCGCGAGCGCAGGTAGTAGGTCGTCTTGAGGCCGCTGCGCCAGGCGTAGGCGTACATCGAGGAGAGCTTCCCGATCGTCGGCGTCTCCATGAAGAGGTTCAGCGACTGCGACTGGTCGATGTACGGCGTGCGCGCGGCGGCGAGGTCGATCAGCGCCTTCTGCGGCAGTTCCCAGGCCGTCCGGTACAGGGTGCGCATTTCCTCGGGAAGGCCGACCAGCCCCTGGACGGAGCCGTTCGCCTTCTTGATCGCCTCGCGGACGTCCGGCGTCCACAGCCCGAGCGATTTGAGGTCGTCCACCAGATAGGCGTTGATCTGCAGGAACTCGCCGGACAGCGTCTCCCGCTTGAACAGGTTGGACACCGGCGGTTCGATGCATTCGTAGCATCCCGCGATGGACGCGATCGTCGCGGTCGGCGCGATGGCGATCAGCAGCGAATTGCGCAGCCCGACCTCGGCGACCTTCGCGCGCAGCCGCTCCCATTCATCAGAACGTTCCGGCGTCGCGTCCGGGAAATGGTCGAGATGGAGGAACCCGCGAGCGGTGCGCGTCTGCTCATAAGCGGGCAGCGGGCCGTCCGACGCGGCCAGTTCGGCGGACGCGCCATAAGCGGCGAGCGCGATCTCCTCCGCGATGCGCGTCGACAAAGCCCGCGCCTCATCGGAGTCGAAGGGGAGGCGGAGCGTGAAGAAGACGTCCGCTAGGCCCATCACGCCGAGCCCGACCGGACGCCATTTGCGGTTCGCCGCCTCCGCCTCGGGCGTCGGGTAGAAGCCGCGGTCGATCGTCCGGTCCAGAAAACGGACGGCGGTGCGGACGGTCGCGCGCAGCCGCTCCCAGTCGACCCCCGACGGGCCGACGTGCGCGGCGAGGTTCACCGAGCCGAGGTTGCAGACGGCCGCCTCGCTGTCGCCCGTCACCTCCAGGATCTCCGTGCACAGGTTCGACAGGTGGACGACCCCGCCCCCGGCGGTCTGGTTGCAGGCGCGGTTGGCGGCGTCCTTGAAGGTCATCCAGCCGTTGCCGGTCTCGGCGAGCGTCCGCATCATGCGCCCGTACAGCTTGCGGGCCGGGACCTGGCGGACGAACCGCCCCGCCCGCTCCGCCGCCCGGTACGCCTCGTCGAACTCCTCGCCCCACAGGTCGGTCAGCTCGGGGACCTCCTTCGGATCGAACAGCGACCACGTCCCGTCGGACTCGACGCGGCGCATGAACTCGTCCGGGATCCAATTGGCGAGGTTGAGGTTGTGGGCGCGGCGCGCGTCCTCGCCCGTGTTGTCGCGCAGCTCCAGGAACTCTTCGACGTCGGCGTGCCACGGCTCCAGGTAGACGCAGGCCGCGCCCTTGCGGCGGCCGCCCTGGTTGACGGCGGCGACGGACGAGTCAAGCGTCCGCAGCCACGGGACGATCCCGTTCGAGTGCCCGTTCGTCCCGCGGATCAGCGAGCCCCGCGACCGGATCCGCGTCCACGAGATCCCGATGCCGCCCGCGTACTTGCTGAGCCGCGCGACCTGCCCGTACCGCTCGTAGATCGACTCCAGCTCGTCGCGCGGCGAGTCGAGCAGGAAGCAGGACGAGAGCTGCGGACGCCGCGCCGCCGAGTTGAACAACGTCGGTGAGCTGGGCAGATACGACAACGTGCTGAGCAGCCCGTACAGCTCGCCCGCCTCGGCCACACCATCGGCCCCGGTTTCGTCGGGGTAGGCCAGGCCGCACGCCACGCGCAGGAGGAAATGCTGCGGACGTTCCAGGACGAGCCGCGACCGCGGATGCCGAAGCAGGTAACGGTCATAGAGGGTGCGCAGCCCGAAGTACTCGAAGCGCTCGTCGGCGGACTCGTCGATCAGCGCGTCCAGCGCCGCCGCGTTCGCCGCGACGAACGCGGCCGGGGCGTCGGCCAGCAGGCCCTCCCGGTGCGCGGCGGCCACCGACTCGGCGAACGCGCCGACCCCGGCGGCCGCGGCCTCGTCCCGGATCCGGTTGCCGAGCAGCCGCGCGGCGACCCGGGAGTATCCCGGTTCGGCCGGGACGAGCGCGCTCGCCTCGCCGATCGCGAGATCCCGCAGCGCGGCGGCGTCGAGCGCGTCCCCCGAGCGGACGAGCAGCCGTCCCGCGTCCACCCCCGATATCCCGTCGCAGGCCGCCTCGACCTCGGCGGCGATCTCCGCCGCCGGCGGCGCGGCCAGAGCCTGTGTCACGTGCGTCTCCCCTCGCGAGCCGCCTCGCGGAGGGCATGCGAACGGCACGCGACGGCACGCCGCGCTCCGCCCCTCGGCCCACCCGCGAGACCTGGACGTGTCCGGCCTGGGGGACGTCCCCCAGACCCGTGAAGAGGTCGGTCAGGCGAACCTCGCCGCGGCGCGGCCGCCCGGCCTCCTCGCGCGCTGGCAGGTCTTCGGACTCGCGGGCACGGCGCCTCTCCGGAGACCCGGAGGAGGGCGCGTCCTACTGGCCGTCGCTTCCCGGGCCGTGCGGCCCAGTGCGTATGACGGCGGTCGTTCCCACTCACCGCTGCGGGGCAGTCCCGGACTCACACCGGGTTCCCTCTTGCGACGCCCCCGCCTGGGCGGCGGGGGCGAACCAGCACGGGACTGAACCCTACATCTAGTCGACGATCTTTGCGCAACCCCAATATGTTGGGCGTGGCGAGATTGATCACAGGGGTGGGGTACCCAGCCCGGGGAGGCGGTGGGACGATGGTCAACGCCATGTCCCCGCGTCCCCCGCTCCCGGGCTTCCGAACCGCGCGCGCGGTGGTGTTCGCCACCGTGTGCGTCGTGCTGGCGACCAGCGGGCACGTCCTCGCCTCGGGTGCGCCCGTCCCCGTGTGGACGGCGGGCGCCGGATTCTGCGCGGTACTCGGCGTGACGCTCATGCTCGCGGGCCACGAGCGCTCGCTGCCGACGATCCTGGGCGGGCTCCTCGGCGGGCAGTTCGCGCTGCACACGCTGTTCACGGCCGCGACGACCGCGGGCTCGGTCCAGCGGGCCGCGCCCCTCACGCACGACCCCGCCGCATATGACCCAGCCATGCACGGTGCCGCCGTGCACGGGGCGAGCGCGGAGGTCCTCACGCCGGTCGCGCACGGCTCCGGCGGGATCACGATGACGCTCGCGCACACGGTCGCCGCGCTGGTCGCCGCGTGGTGGCTGCGGCGCGGCGAGCGGACGGCGTGGGCGCTGGCACGGCGGGCCGCCGGGGCGGCGGACCGTCCGATCCGGCTGCTGCTCGCGCTCCTCGCCCTCGCCGCCCGTCCGGTGGGCGGCCCGCCGCGCGCGGTGTTCGCCGTCCCGGCGGCGGACGCGGTCCCGGCGGTCGGACGTGTGCTGCGGCACCAGGTCGTCCGGCGGGGTCCCCCGCCGCGTTCGAGGGCGCTCGCCGTCCGCTAGGCGGACGAATCGAGCGCCGTACGTCACCGGACGCCGACCGATCGGCGTTTCCGGATTTTCCGTACGACTCGAACGGAGTTCCGTCATGGCTTTCCTTTCGCATGCCTCCCGCCCGGTCGCCCGCCGGGTCGGCGCGGTCGCCGCGTTGAGCGCCGCGTCCGTACTCGGCCTCGCGTCCGCCGCGTCCGCGCACGTCACCGCCAATCCGAAGACCGCCGAGAAGGGCTCGTACGCCAAGATCTCGTTCCGGGTGCCGAACGAGCGCGACGACGCCTCGACGACGAAGCTCGTGGTGAACCTGCCCGCCGACCATCCGCTGTCGTCGGTGTCGGTCCGTCCGCTGCCCGGCTGGACGGCGAAGGTCGAGAAGGCGAAGCTGGCACAGCCGATCAAGACCGAGGGCGGCGAGCTGACCGAGGCCGTCAGCAAGATCACCTGGACGGGCGGGAAGATCGAGGCCGGGCAGTTCCAGGAGTTCGACGTCTCGATGGGCCCGCTGCCCACCGACACCGACCAGCTCGTGTTCAAGACCGACCAGACGTACTCCAACGGCGAGGTCGTCAAGTGGGAGGAGAACCCGGTCGACGGGCCGAACGAGCCCGAGCATCCGGCGCCCGCGCTGAAACTCGTCCCGAAGCAGGAGGCGGGCGGCACCGCGCAGGCGGGGCTGACCGCGCAGGTGAAGCCGCAGGCCACGGCCTCGTCCGACGACGGGACGGCCCGCCTGCTCGGCGGCGTCGGCATCGGCGTCGGCGCCCTCGGCCTCCTCGCCGCCGCCTTCGCCCTCACCCGCGCCAGGACCCGGTCATGACCCGGGCGGCCGCGCGAGCGGGAGCGGGTGTTCTCGCGGTCGGGACGGTTCTCGCGCTGTCCGCGGTTTCGGCTTCGGCGCATACCGCGCTGACCGGTGCGACGCCCGCGAAGAACGCGTCGGTCGCGTCGCCGACGCAGGTCGTCCTGGAATACTCCGAGTCGGTCCGGCTGCCGAAGGTGATCCTTTCGGACGCGTCCGGCAGGCAGTACCAGGGGGAATCGGCGCGCGCCGTCGACAACAAGGTCACGCAGGCGGTCCCCGGGACATTGCCGAACGGCAAGTACACGGTCGCCTGGCGGGTCGTGTCGGCCGACGGGCACCCGGTCTCGGGCACCTACACGTTCACCGTGAAGGGATCGCCGGGGGGCGCCGCGCAGCCGGCGCCGCCGCAGGCACAGCCCACGCCGTCGCAGGCCGCGCCGTCGCAGGCCGGGGCGGTGTCGTCGTCCGACGACTCGGGCGGCGGCTCGTCCGGCTGGCTGTGGATCGGGCTGATCGCGGTCGTCGTCGCGGCGGCGGCCGGGGCGGTCGCGCTGTTCCGGCGATCGTCGGCCGCCAAGGACTGATCCTTCGGGGACTGATCGTTCGGGCATTGATCATCCCCGCTTCCGGTCGGGTGATTACAGGATTACTGTGATTACCCGACCGGTCGCATTCATGGGGGACACATGATCGTCGAGTACATCCGCTACCGCATCGACCCGGCCGAGTCCGGGGCCTTCGAGGAGGCGTACGCGCGGGCCGCCGCCTCCCTCGCCGCCGCGCCGCAGTGCGTGGACTACGAGCTGTCCCGGTGCGTGGACGAGCCCGAGTGCTACGTCCTGCGCATCGGCTGGACGTCCGCCGACGACCACATGAAGGGCTTCCGCGGCGGCGAGCACTTCCCCGCCTTCTTCGCCGAGATCAAGCCGTACGTACAGCAGATCGAAGAGATGCGGCACTACGAGCGGACGCCGGTGCGGGGCGCGGGCGGGTCCGTCCCGACGATGTACGACTGGGCGGGCGGCGGCGACGCGCTGGAGCGGCTCACCGAGGTCTTCTACACGAACGTTTTGAAGGACGACCTGCTCAGGCCCCTGTTCGAACACATGTCGCCGGACCATCCGAAGTGGGTCGCGATCTGGCTTGGTGAGGTGTTCGGCGGGCCCGAGCGCTACAGCGGGGAGCGCGGCGGCTACCACCACATGGTCCGGCAGCACCTCGGCAAGGCGATCACCGAGGCGCGGCGGCGCCGCTGGGTGTCGCTGCTCATGGACGCCGCGGACGAGGTCGGGCTCCCGGACGACCCCGAGTTCCGCGCCGCGTTCGCGTCCTACATCGAGTGGGGGACGCGCATCGCCCTCGCCAACTCCCAGCCGGACGCGAAACCGCCGCTGGAGGCGCCCATGCCGCACTGGAGCTGGGGCGTCGCCCCGCCGTACACCGGTTGACAAAAAACGCTAGCTGACTAACACTTCCTATCGTGATAGCGAAAGGGAGTGTGTGTCATGTCTGCGTTCCTGGGACGGCTCGGCCGGTTCTGCTTCCGGCGGCGGCTGGCGGTGGTGCTGGCCTGGACCGGGCTGCTCACCGCCGCCCTGCTGGGCGGCGCGACGCTGGCCGAACCGGCCCCCGACACGTTCTCCGTCCCGGGAACCGAGTCGCAACGCGCGAACGACCTGCTCGCCGACCGGTTCCCACAGGCCGAGGCCCGGAACGCGGCGGCGAAGGTCGTGTTCACCGGCGAGCGTGCCGGAGCCGCACTCCCGAAGGCGTCCGTCGACCAGGCGATCAACCGCATCAGGTCGGCGCCGAGAGTCGCGGAGGTCTCCCCGGCAACCGTCTCGCGCAACGGACGAACCGCCTTCGCCGAGGTCGCCTACCGCGTCCCCGAGTACGAGCTGACCGGCGCCGACCGCGCCGCGCTGCGCGCCGCCGCGACCGTGCCCGGCCTGCGGGTGGAGATGAGCGGCGACGCGGTCGCGCCGCCGGAGGAGGGCGCCGGGGAGCTGCTCGGCGTCGCGGTGGCGGCGGTCGTCCTGTTCGTCACGCTGGGTTCGTTCGTCGCGGCCGGTCTGCCGCTGCTCACGGCCGCCGCCGGGATCGCGATCGGGCTGTCCGCGATCAGCGCCGCGACCGCCGTGGTCGAGTTGAGCTCCGACGCCTCGGCGCTCGCGCTCATGCTCGGCCTCGCCGTCGCGATCGACTACGCGCTGTTCATCATCTCCCGCTACCGCGAGGAGGTCCAGGACGGCCACGCCCCCGCCGACGCGGCCGGACGCGCCGCCGCCACCGCCGGGTCCGCCGTCGTGTTCGCCGGGCTCACCGTCATCATCGCGCTCGCGGGCCTCGCCGTCGTGGACATCCCCGTGCTGACGAAGCTCGGCCTGGCCGCCGCGTTCACGGTCGCCGTCGCCGTGGCGGTCGCGCTGACGCTGTTGCCCGCGTTGCTCGGGTTCGCAGGACGTCGCGCGCTGGGCGGTCGTCCTCCCGCCGCGGACCCGGCCGGACGGCGCTGGGCCCGGTTCGTCACCGCGCGGCCGGTCCCCGTCCTGGCCGTGGCGGTCGCCGGGCTGGCCGTCGCGGCGGCGCCCGCGCTCGGCCTGCGCCTCGGCCTGCCGGACGACGGGACCGCCCCGTCCGGAACCACGCAACGTGCGGCCTACGACCTGCTCGCCGCGGACTTCGGCCCGGGGATCAACGGACCGCTGACGCTCGTGGTCCAGCCCCCGCGAAACACGAGAACCACCGCGGGCCAGGTCGCGCGGGAGGCCGCGTCGCTCCCCGGCGTGGCGTCGGTCGGCGAACCGCTGCTCAACCGGACCGGCGACACGGCGCTGCTGAACGTCGTCCCCGCGAGCGGCCCGACCAGCGCGGACACCGAGAAGCTGATCAACGACATCCGCGACCGCTTCCACGGCGACGGCGTCGCGGTCACCGGCCGGACGGCGATCGACATCGACACGTCGGCCAAGCTCGCCGACGCCCTCGTCCCCTACCTCGCGGTCGTGATCGGACTGGCGTTCATCCTGCTCACGCTCGTGTTCCGGTCGATCGCGGTGCCGCTGAAGGCCACGCTCGGCTTCCTGCTGAGCGTCGCCGCGACGTTCGGCGCGGTCGTCTCGGTGTTCCAGTGGGGGTGGCTGGACGCGCTCGGCGTCGTCCACTCGTCCGGCATCATCGTGAACCTGCTGCCCGTCATGCTGATCGGCCTCGTGTTCGGCCTGGCCATGGACTACCAGGTCTTCCTCGTCACCCGGATGCGGGAGGCGCACGTGCGCGGCGCCGCGCCCGCCGAGGCCGCCGCCACCGGCCTCGCGCACGGCGCCCGCGTCGTCACCGCCGCCGCGATCATCATGATCAGTGTGTTCGGGGGTTTCGTCCTGTCCGACACCCCGATGGTGCAGTCGTTCGGCTTCGCGCTCGCCGCCGCCGTGCTGTTCGACGCGTTCGTCGTCCGGCTGACGATCGTGCCCGCCGTGATGTCCCTGCTCGGAAGCGCCGGATGGTGGCTGCCCGCGCGGCTCGACCGCGTCCTGCCGCAGGTGGACGTGGAGGGCGCGCCGGTAGGCTCGGCGGCGGAAACGGGCTAGCGGAAAAGCGGGGAAGGCGGGGCATGGCGGCCAAGCAGGGCCTTCGGGAACTGAAGAAGGCGAGGACGCGGGCCGCGATCCAGCGGGAGGCGCTTCGCCTGTTTCGCGAGCAGGGCTACGAGTCGACCACCGTCGAGCAGGTGGCGCAGGCGGCGGAGGTCGCGCACACCACCGTCTTCCGCTATTTCCCCACCAAGGAAGACCTCGTCATCACCGACGAGACCGACCCGGTGTTCTTCGAGTCGCTCCGCGCCCAGCCCCCGGACCTGCCTCCCATCCAGGCACTGCGCGCCGCGATGCGGGAGGTGCTCGGTGGCTTCTCCGCCGACGACCTCGCCGCGGGGCACGACCGGACCGTGCTGATCCTGTCCGTTCCCGCGTTGCGCGGCGTCGCGTTCGGCAGCTTCATCGACACCATGCGCACGGTGACCGCCATTCTCGCCGAACGCACCGGCCGCCCCCTGCCCGAGATCCGCACGCTGACCGGCGCCGCCTTCGGCATCATGCTCGACCTGATGCTCCGCTGGTCGGACGACCCGTCCCTGGACCTCCCCGAAGCCCTGGACGAGGCCCTAGCCACGCTCGGCTGAATGGCCTCATTCCCCGAACCCGCCGGGCGTCGAGCTGCTAGGAATGATCACTGCCGCACGAGGAGGTTCGGGAGCGTGAGCACGCAGCTCAGGTTGTACAGCGTCAGCCTCGCGACGCTCGACATATTGGTCCGGCCGACGAATGTCTGGCTGGCCGAGGAGTCCCGGACGCAGGCCGCCGCCGTCGACGCGGAAGGCTACGTCAAGGGCTCGCGCACGGTCACCGAGGCGCTGGAGGACATCCTGCACGACCGTCCGAAGGACCCGGACGCCGGAAACGCCTACGGCCACGCCTGGGAAATCGTCATCGAGCAACTCGAATCGAAACGCTTCGACTTCGGCCCGATGAGACTGGGCGCCCAGTTCTTGGACGAGGCGAGCCGCGAGCTGAAAAGCCTGGGCGTCCCGGCCGAGCTGGCCCCCTTGGGTTTCATGTGCAACTCCCCGTTCACGGGCACGCCCTACCCGTCCGACCTCCCGTCCATCGGACACCTCCCAGCACCCGAGGTAGCCGCCCTCCTAACGGCCTACCAAGCAGCCGAAGACCGCCTCGCGGACCCCGACCACAAGGCCCTGACCCACACCGTCATCACGGCCGCCGAAGAGGTAGTGCACTTCAACCGTTTCGCCGACGGAATGGAAGACGAAGACATCCCCTACTGCGACCTGGTCACCTTCTACTCCTGAGCTACACCGGGCTAACGGCCTCGTGCCATCGCACGGTGTCGGTGTACTGGTGCAGCCAAGAGATCAGCCCGCCCGTGACCCGCCACAGGTGGACGAACTCGGCCTCGTACTCGCGTCCCGTCGCCCGCGAAGCACCCCGATAGTGGCCGGTGACCACGACCATTCCGTCCGTCGTCTCGTGCCAGGACTCGGCGTACGGAGCCGTGTCGAACTCGGCGAACACCGCGCCCCACACTTTGGCGAGCGTCTCGTGCGGCCCGTGGAAGGTCCCGCCCGCCCCGCACGGGAGCCCCGGCGCGGTGTGCGCCTCGAACCCCGGATGCAGGATGGCCAGGATCGCCGCCCCGTCCCCCGCCTGCGCGGCGCCGTAGAACCGTGCGACGAGATCCGTCTCCGCTGACATGGGCACCTCGTTTTAGAGAAGATGTTCTAGAATGCTCCACTACTAGCATCGGGAGGCGCCCCTTGGGAAGACCGGCGAAGTTCGGCCAGGACCAGATCCTCGACGCGGCCCTCGCCGTCACCGCCGAGGACGGCCCGGCCGCCGCGACGATCGCCGCCATCGCGGGACGGCTCGGCGCCCCGTCCGGCTCCCTCTACCACCGCTTCGGCTCCCGCGACCTGCTCCTGGCGACGTTGTGGACGCGCACCGTCCGCCGCTTCCAGGAAGGCTTCATCGAGGCCCTGAACGCGGACGACCCCGAATCCGCCGCCCTGCACACCCCGCGCTGGTGCCGCACCCACATGGACGAGGCCGCCGTCCTACTCCTCTACCGCCGCCAAGACCTGGCCCCCACCTGGCCCACCGACCTGACCGACGCCCTAGCCACCCTGAACACCCGCCCAACGCAAGCCCTGGACGCCTACACAACCCGCCACCCCACCACCGACCGCGACGATCTCCTATTCGCCACGGTCGACGTCCCATACGGCGCCGTCCGCCGCCACCTCCAGGAGCGCCACCCCCCGCCCCCGCAGGTGGACGCCTTGATCACCAATACCTGCCGAGCCATCCTCGGCACCTGACCTCACGCCTCGCCAACACCCCGCGCAGCGGCCTGATCCCGCGAGTAGGCAACGGGCCCAACCCACCTTTGAAGCGTTCCTGCTCACGGCATGGTTGACGGGCCGATCTGGTTGCCGCCATTCTCCGCGCATGGGCTTGGGGGAACGCGTTCGCTACCAGACCTCCTATACGGACTCGGGCCGCTGGGACGGGTTCGTGTTCCGTCCCGGCGACATCGTGATCAGCACTCCGGCGAAGTGCGGCACGACCTGGCTGCAGATGATCTGCGCCCTGGAGATCTTCAAGAGCGCGACATTCGACCGGCCGCTCGACCAGATCTCACCGTGGCTGGACGTCCTGCTGCGCCCGCTCACCGAAGTGCTGGCGGACCTCGAGGCACAGGCGCACCGGCGGTTCATCAAGACCCATGCGCCCCTGGACGGATTGCCCTTCGACGAACGAGTCACCTACCTCTGCGCAAGCCGGGACCCCCGGGATGTGGCCGTGTCCCTGGACAGCCATGCCGGCAACACCGACCGGGCCGTGTCCCTCGCATTGCGGGAGGATGCCGTGGGCGCCGCGGTCCTTGACGAGTTGCTGGCCTCCGCTCCGACCCAGCCGAGCGGGACCGCGCGCGAGCGCTTCTGGTCCTGGGTCAATCCGGCCGCGCCCGGGAAGGCCGTGTCCGACCTGGAGATCATGCTTCACCATCTGGACACGTTCTGGCAGGTCCGCGACCAGCCGAACATCGTGCTGCTGCGCTACGAGGACCTCCTTGACGACCTCGAAGGGCAGATGCGCTACATAGCGGCCCGACTCGGGATCGCCATCACCGAGACAGCCTGGCCGGACCTGGTCCAAGCCGCGACGTTCGCGGCCATGAAGGGCCGGGCCGGTGAACTCGCGCCCGAAGCCAGCCACGACGGCTTCTACCACGACCACAGCCAGTTCTTCCACAGCGGATCAACGGGCCAGTGGCGGCAGGTCCTCAGCGAGGAGGAGCTTCCCCGGTACGCCGCCCGGGTCGCCGAATGCGTGCCCGCGGACCTTGCCGCCTGGATCCATCGGCCCCCGCTTCCGGTGGCGGGCAACCGGCTGGACGACAGGTCAGGTGCGGAGGATGGCGGCTATTACTCCCGGGGTGTCGGAGAGGTCGGGGAGGACTGATTCGGCGCCTGAGAGGCGTAGGGCGGCGGCTGGGGTTGTGCCGGTTGCCACGGCTACTACGTGGGCGCCACCTTCGTGGGCCGCGCGGACGTCGTGGGGAGTGTCGCCTATCAGGACGGTGTTGGACGCCGTGAATTGCTCTCCGTATTGGCGGGACGCGCGGTGCTGGGCGAGTTTCACCAACGGCGGGCGTTCGAGAGCGTCCTCGCCGTAGGCGCCGGCGTCGAGGTCGAAGAAGTCGGTGAGGCCGAAGGCGGTCAGTTTGCATTCGGCGATCCGGCGCGCGTTGCCCGTCAGCGCTGACTGGATCACGTCGGGACGGGCGGCGAGGGTCTTCAGGGCGGCGCGGGCGCCGGGGAGGACGTGGCCCCGGGCGGGCAGTTCGGCGCGGCGGGCCTCGAACGTCGAGGCCAGGGCGTCCAGGAAGGACGAGGTCAGGGACGGTGTCGGGGTCACGCCGTGGTGGTCCAGGGTCTCGGCGGTGATGGCCCGGTCGGTGCGTCCGGCCATGGGCGCGATCTTGGCGGGGACGCGGCCGATCAGGCGGTGGAAGACGGACGCGTAGATCTCGCCGCTGAGGCCGCCGGCGTTAACGAGGGTGTGGTCGATGTCCCAGAGCACCAGTGTTCGCACCTGTGCATGCTAGGCGGGCGGCCTCGACCCTCACTTTTCTGTTGCTGTTCACCTTGCCGTGGAATCCTTGTCACTTGGGTGTGGAGCGATGCCGGACCCCTTCCTGGAGGAGCTGAAGCGTGGCCGAAAGGCATCTGGAGATTGAGCAGAAGTACGACGCCGCGTCCGACTTCGTCCTGCCGGATCTGGACGGGCTGCCGGACGTGGCCTCCACGGGGACGCCCGAGGCGCACGAACTGTACGCGACCTACTACGACACCGCCGATTTCCGGCTCGCCGCGCACGGGATCACGTTGCGCCGCCGCCGCGGCGGGACGGACGCGGGCTGGCATCTCAAGATGCCCGCCGGTCCGGACAGCAAGCAGGAGCTGCGGGCGCCGCTGGGGCGTCCGAGCGTGGTGCCGACGCGGCTGTCCGCGCTGGTCGCGGCCTATACGCGGGGCGCGGAGCTGGGGCCGGTCGCGACGCTCGACACCGGCCGGACGGTCGTCCGGCTGTACGACGCGGACGGCCGCGAGCTGGCGGAGATCGCCGACGACCTGGTCACCGGGCGGGCCGGGGCGGGCGCCGAACCCGACCGGTGGCGCGAGGTCGAGGTCGAGCTCGGCGGCGGCGGGACGCCGGAGCTCATGAAGGCGACCGGGAAGCGGCTGCGCAAGTGCGGCGCGCGACGAGCCGCGTCGTCGTCGAAGCTCGGGCGGCTGCTCGGCGGCGCGGTGACGCCGTCGGCGGCGGCCGCGGCGCGGGCGGCGGCGCGGTCGCGGGTCGCGGCGGCCACCTCGAACGGCAAGGGCCCCGCGGTGACGACCGGCGAGGTCGTCCTCGCCTACCTCGCCGAGCAGGTCGACGCGGTGCTGGCGTTCGACCCGAAGGCACGGCTCGCCGAGGACGACGCCGTCCACCGGATGCGGGTGGCGGTGCGGCGGCTGCGGAGCGCGCTGCGCAGCTACCGGCCCGTCCTGGACGCGGAGCGGACGGCGCCCCTCAACCCCGAACTGCGGTGGCTCGCCGAAGTGCTCGGCGAAGTCCGCGACCGGGAAGTGCTGAGAATGCGTTTCGCGGGCGCGCCGGCCTTTCTGCTGGACGATCTGAACCAGCAGGAGCAGGCCGCCTACCGCCGCCTCAACGCGCATTTGAAGAGCGCAAGGTACTTCGCGCTCCTCGACGAGCTCGACCAGCTCGTCCTCGATCCGCCCCTCGCGGGGATGGCGGACAGAAAGGCCCGCAAGGAGCTGCCGGGTCTCGTCACGCGGGCGTGGACGCGGATGGCCAAGGACTACCACTCGATCAGGACGTCCAACGATCCCGACCTCGCGCGGCACGAGACCAGGAAGGCCGCCAAGCGGGCGCGCTACGCCGCCGAGCTGGCCGTGCCGGTGCTGGGCGTGGCGGCGAGACGGGTGGTCAAGGACGCCAAGCGCATCCAGGAGGTGCTCGGCGACCACCAGGACGGCGTGATCGCCATGGAGCACCTGGAGGCCGCCGCCAAGCGCACGAACATCCCGGCCGAGGCGTTCACGCTGGGCGTCCTCTACGGGAAAGAGGAATGCGAGGCGGAGGCGGCGAAGGGCCGCCTGTCCACTACGTGGTCGCAGACTTTGGGTCCGTCGTTCTAGGGCGGTGGCGTTCGAGGGCGGCCATTGAACCGTCGCTCACGTGCGCCACCCAGAATTCCGCCTTTCCCAGACCCGGGTCGTCCGGGACCTTCTGGCCGAGCGCCTTGCACAGGCCGGTGACGAGCGTGGAGACGATCTCGCCGTGCGTGCAGACGACGGCGGGGACGCCGTCCGCGACCAGGCCGAGCAGCGTCCCGACGGCCCGGTCCGGGCCGGTGTCCCCGACCGTGAACGCCGTGTCCGTGACGACCGGCTCCCGCAGCCGCCGCGCGTAGGGCAGGACGGTCTCCGCGCACCGCGCCGTCGCCGAGCTGACCAGCCGGGACGGCCCGAAGACGTGCAGCAGCCCGGCCAGTTGGACGGCCTCCGCGCGGCCCGCCGCGTCCAGGGGCCGCAGTTCGTCCGCCTCACGCCAGTGGAGCTTCTCCCCCGCCGACGCGTGCCGCAGGATCACGAACGGCGTGGTGTGCAGCGGCCCGTTCAGGAACTCGCGCAGCAGGTCGACGTCGTGCCCGTAGCTGAGCCTCTCCTCCGCCTCGGCGGCCGGGAGCCAGGCCAGCTCGTCCACCTCGTCGTTCGGCGTGAACGCGCCCCCGGCGAGCGGGCGCGCCGCCCAGTAGTCGACCTGCTTCGTCCGGTCCCGGACGGGATACGTGCTGGTCGGGAGCCTGCGGCCGAGCCGGGGCACGATCCCGGTCTCCTCCTCGATCTCCCGGACGGCCGCCGCCAGCACGTGCTCGCCCCTGTCGACCTTCCCCTTGGGGAACGACCAGTCGTCGTAGCGCGGCCGGTGGACCACCGCGAACTCGGCCTCGCCCAGCGGGCCGTCCCGCCAGAGCAGCGCGCCCGCCGCCCGGATGACGTCAGCCATCGACGGTCCTCCACCGGCGGCTCTTCACCAGGTGGGTCTGGATGTCGAGCATGACCTCGCCGGGCCGCGGGGTGAGCCGCGTCCAGGCGCCGTCGGCGTCGAGCGCCCACGCGTGGGTGCTCGCGTCCATGGCCCGGTCGAGCAGGGCGAGCAGGTCGTCGCGCTGCGCCCGGTCGGTGACGGTGACGAGCGCCTCGACGCGGCGGTCCAGGTTGCGGTGCATGAGGTCGGCGCTGCCGATCCACACCTCCGGCTCGCCGCCGTTCTCGAACGCGAACACGCGGGAGTGCTCCAGGAACCGGCCGAGGACGCTCCGCACCCGGACGGTCTCCGACAACCCGGGCACGCCGGGACGCAGCGCGCAGATCCCGCGGACCCAGACGTCCACCGGCACCCCGGCCCGCGACGCCCGGTACAGCGCGTCGGTGATCACCTCGTCCACCAGCGAGTTGCACTTGATCCTGATCCGCGCGGAATGCCCAGCCCGGTGGTTGTCGATCTCGTGCTCGATCCGCTGGACGAGCCCCGACCGCAGGCTGTTCGGCGCGACGAGCAGCCGGTGGTAGGAGCTCTGCCGCGAGTAGCCGGTGAGGTGGTTGAACAGGGCGCTGACGTCCTCGCCGACCTCGGGGTCAGCGGTGAGGAGCCCGAAGTCCTCGTAGAGGCGGGCGGTCTTCGGGTGGTAGTTGCCGGTGCCGATGTGGCAGTACCGGCGGAGCTGCCCCTCCGCGTCCTGCCGGACGATCAGCGCCAGCTTGCAGTGCGTCTTCAACCCGACGAACCCGTAGACGACGTGGCAGCCCGCCGTCTCCAGCTTCCGCGCCCAGGCGATGTTGGCGCGCTCGTCGAACCGGGCCTTCAGCTCGACGACGACCACGACCTGCTTGCCCGCCTCGGCGGCGGCCATCAGCGCGTCCACGATCGGGGAGTCGCCGGACGTCCGGTACAGCGTCTGCTTGATCGCGAGGACGCGCGGGTCGGTGGCCGCGTCCTCGATCAGCCGCTGGACGGTCGTCGTGAACGAGTCGTAGGGGTGGTGGACGAGCACGTCCCGCTCACGGATCGCGCTGAAGATGCTCGCATCCTCCGGCAGCGCCTCCTTCGACGGGACGAAAGGGGGATATTTGAGCTCCGGCCGGTCGAGGTCGGCGATGGCGGCGAGCCCGCCGAGGTCGAGCGGGCCGCCGACGCGGTAGATCTGGCCCTCGTCCACCGCCAGCTCGGACGTGAGCAGCTCCAGCACCCCGGCGGAGATCGACTCCTCCACCTCAAGGCGGACGACCGGGCCGAACCGGCGGCGCAGCAGCTCCCGCTCCAGCGCCTGGAGGAGGCCCTCGCTGATGTCGTCGTCGATCTCCAGGTCCTGGTTGCGGGTGACGCGGAAGGCGTGGTGCTCGACGACCTCCATCCCGACGAACAGCTGGCCGAGATGGGCCGCGATCACGTCCTCCAGCGGGGTGAACCGGTCCGGGGACGCCTCGATGAAGCGCGGCAGGAGCGGCGGCACCTTGACGCGGGCGAACATCGTCGCGTCCGTCTCCGGGTCCCGGACGATCACCGCGAGGTTCAGCGACAGCCCCGAGATGTACGGGAACGGGTGCGCGGAGTCGACGACGAGCGGCGTGAGGACGGGGTATATCCGGTCGCGGAACAGGCGGCGCAGCCGCTCCTGCTCGGTCTCGGCCAGCTCGTCCCAGCGCAGGATGTCGATGCCCTCGTCGCCGAGCGCGGGCTGGACCTCGTCGCGGAAGACGGCGGCGTGCCGCAGCATCAGCTCGTGCGCGACCTCGCCGGTGCGCTGGAGCACCTCGCGCGGCTGCCGCCCGCTCGCGGACTGGACGGCGAGCCCGGTCGCCATCCGGCGGGCGAGCCCGGCGACGCGGACCATGAAGAACTCGTCCAGGTTGCTGGCGAAGATCGACAGGAACCGGACGCGCTCCAGCAGCGGCAGCGTCGGATCCTCGGCCAGCTCCAGAACACGCTGGTTGAATCTGAGCCAGCTCTCCTCCCGGTCGAGGAAGCGGTCGTCGGGCAGCGCCTCGGCAGCGCGAGGGAGATGTCCTGGATTGACGGTCATGCCGGAATTTTCTCCAAGGAAAGTGAACGGCAGTCGAACTCGGTTGTTACGCCCACGTATCCGACTCTCCGATCGTTCCCGGAGTTCCCGCAGTTCACTCGGCGTACCCGGCGGCGATCGCGACCCACTACGGTGCGGACTCGCCCGTGATCAGGCGGTGGCCGAGCCGTCCGGCCAGCTCCGCCACGAAGGCGTCGGAGAGCCGCGGCCAGTTCCAGAAGCGCAGGCCCAGCTCCGCGAACGCGCACGAGGTCGGCCAGATCCAGCCATTCAGGGCAGTCCGGGCGCCGCAGCGGGCGCAGACGAGCGACCCCGGGCCGCCCTCCAGCCACTCCTCCACCTCCGCGAGGACGACCTCGAACGGCAGCCAGGCGTCGCAGTTCGGGCAGGCGACCCGGTCGTCCTCCCGGACCGTTCCGTAGAAGGCGCTGCGGCCGACGTCCACCTCCAGGCCGTTCGGCCACACGTCGGGGAATCCGCCCAGGTCACCCGCGAGGACCGTGGTGGCGGCGGGGCCGGGCGCGTGGCCGCCGGGGACGTCGCCGAGCACGCAGTCGGTCCGGTCCGCGACCACGATCCCGGCGCCCACGAGACGGTCGAGAAGGGCGCGGGCGAGATCGGGCGCTTCCCCGGGATGGGCGTCGACGTCCGCGACCCACCGGCTGCGCTCCCCCACAAATCCACACATTACGCCGCGCGAGGTCACCGTGGGGGAGTACCGACCTGGCCACCTGGAGGGCTTCACTCGGTAAGGCCCCGTGGGTAGAACGAAACCGTGACCTCTCACGAGCCCTCGTCGCCGTACACGACCGCCGTCTTCTGGCCGCGCTGCTCTGCCGTCGACGGATGCACCGGACGCACCTCCGGATCCTCCGGGCGCTGCCCCGCCCATCTGCGTCCCCGCGACTTCGAGCGGTTCGTGGCGTCGCTGCGTCCCGGGGGCGACCTCGACCTGCGCGGGGTCACGATCCCCGCCTGGCTGCTGGACGCCGTCCTCGACGCCGTCACCGGGCCCGACGGCCGCCCCCACCTCGGCCGGACGCGGTTCGACGGCGCGGTCCTGCCGACCGACGCCGGGCTGCGCGGCTTCTGCGTCGAGGGCGACAGCTCGTTCGACGGCGCCTGCTTCCTCGGCGCCGCGTCCTTCTTCGACGCGCGGTTCTTCGGGCACGTCTCGTTCCGGGGCGCGCGGTTCGGCCGCAACGTCTCCTTCCACGGCGTGCGGTTCCACCAGCACACCTCGTTCGAGGAGGCCGTGTTCGCCGGGGACGTCCTGTTCGGCGAGGCCGCCTGGAACGCCGACGCCTCCTTCCGGCGGGCCGTGTTCATGGGCGCCGCCTGTTTCGACCGTGCCAAGTTCGGCCGGGACGCCGCCATGCAGGCCGCGTGCTTCGGCGGGGCCGTGTCGTTCCGGCGCGTCCAGGTCGCCCGGCACGCCCGCTTCGAGCGGACGAAGTTCCGCCAGGGGCTCTGGCTCGGCCCCCTCGTCGCGGGCGGCCGGATCGGGCTCGCCGACGTCACCGCGCACGGCGGGCTCCGCGTCCACGCGTCGGCGCGGCAGGTCACGGCGCACGGCGCGGCCGTCCACGGGGAGGCCGACTTCCGGCTCCGGCACGCCGAACTCGACCTGGAGGACGCCGTCTTCGACGGGACGGCGTCCGTCCGCGCCCTCGCCCACCCCATCCAGGGCCTCCCCGAACCCGCCTGGGCCACCGCCTCCCCCCGCCGCCCGGTCGGCCTGAGCGTTGGGACGGGCGCCCGGACGAGCGTTGGGACGGGCGTTGGGACGGGCGTTGGGACGGGTGCCGGGGCGGACGTTCGGACGGGCGCCGGTGACGGGCCGTTCGGCGAGGGCGCCGGGGCGGGGCGGGCTTTCGGAACGGTCCGGGTGACGTCGCTGCGGCGGGTCGACGCGAAGCGGGTGCGTCTCGACGGCGTCGACCTGAGCGACTGCGCCTTCCTCGGCCTGCGGCGGCCGGACGCGCTGCACCTCACCGGCGGCTGCGCGTTCGCGCGGACGCCCGGCCGGACCTGGCCGCGCCGCTCGCCGGGCCGCGCCGTCCTCGCCGACGACCTCGCCCACCTCCGGCCGCCGGCGTCCGGCGCGCGGCTCGCCGCGCTGTACTGGGACCTCGCGCGGGCCGCCGCCGACTCCGGGCACGGCCGGCTCTCCCGCGACTTCCGGTACAACGCGCTTGAGCTGCGGCGACACAGCGAGCCCGTCCCGTGGCGGCGCTGGGGGCTGCACCTCATGTGGGTCACCTGCGGTTACGGGCTGCGGGCCGGACGGGCCGTCGCCTGGCTCGCCTTCATCGTGGCGCTCGTCTGCTGCGGGGCGACGCTGCTGGGTCACGACAATGAGCAGGAGATCGTCCCCTACTTGAGCGTTCCCCGAACATAACTCGCCGGTGCGGGCCCCTCCGGGTTCGGCGAAATGAGGCGCGGCCTTGTTTTGTCAGACCCATGGGTAATCATTCTTGTTATGAGCAGAGACACCCATCCGGGGGTGCAGTGCCCGCACTGCCAATCGCATCTCGCGCTCGTCCCCGTGCCCGGAAACCCCGCGTCCGGAAACTCCGCCGTCCCACCGATCCCCGTCGTGCCGATCACGCCGAAGGAGGAATGGCAGCCGCCGCCCGTCGCCGAAGTGCTCGCGGTTTACGCGGGGCGCGTGAAGGACTCCGCCACCGCGTCCCGCGGCGCCGCGAAGGTCAGGGAAAGCCTCAACCGCGCGCGGTCCGCCGGCACGCAGCGGCGGGCCGCCCAGAAAACGGCCCGCCGCACACCCAAAAGCGCCTGATCACATCCCGAACACTAACGACCCCTCGCCCCAATGACTCGCCCCAATGACACGACACGTCCCCGCGACGACTCGAACACGACCCGCACGCGCCCCGAACGCTCCTCCAAGGGCGACGCGAAAGGGACGGCACCGGGTGGGCGCCGTCCCCTTCCGTAACACGGTCACTTGGGCTGCGCGTCAGTCCATTCCGCGGTGACCCCGACCATCGAGTTAAGGACCTGACCGGCCTTGAACTCGGCTCCGGCCGAGGGCTTCAACAGGATGCTGTCGAAGGCCAGCGCGGTTCCCGTGGACAGGTCGAGCACCACCCGATGGCGGATCACTCCGGCGTCCGTCCGCTCGTCCACGGCGACGGCGTCGCCCTTGCGCCCCTCCGAGTCGGTGACCTTCCCGATCGACTTCACCTGCGGCAGCCCGGCCAGCACCCGGAAGGCGGCCGACCGCACCGCGGGCTTCACCGGCATGCCCACCACGCCGCGCGCCACCTCGAACAGCCACGCGTCCGCCCCCATCGGGACGTCGCCCTCGGTGCTGTGGCCCTTGTACCCGCGCAGCAGTTCGGCCTTGAGCTTCGCCGGGTCGGACGGCAGCGACCGCAGGTCCTTCATGGTCACGTTCCGGCCGAGCCAGAAGATCGTGCCGTCCTTCAGCGGGCTGCTGCTGAGCCTGCGCTCGCTGGGCGCCGCGCGGAGCACGAGCGGCTTGCGGAACTTGTTCCCGGGGGTGATCGAGACCTGCACGTTGAAGGTGGTCGGCGAACCGGCGCGCTGCCACGCCTGCGCGTCCCGCATCGTCGCGGGCTTCACGTCGAGCTGGTGGACGGCGCCCCACATCCGGCCGGTCGGGCTGCTCGGCACCCAGCCCTCCTCCATCTGCCGCATGACGACGGTGTAGGCCGCGTCGCCCTTGCCCACCCGGTAGTAGTGGGACGCGATCGTCCGGTCGTGCCAGTAGGTCCGCACCTTGTCGGGCTGCCCGGCCGCCTTGTCCGCCGCCGTCAGCAGGACGGTCTTCACGTCGATCACCTGCTCGGCGCCCGCGCCGGGGGCGTGCCGCGCCGGGCCGTCCCCGCCCGTCGGGACGAGCGTCACCGCCGCCACGGCCCCCGCCGCGACCGCCCCGGCGAGCCCGAGCCCCCACACCGGGCGCACCCGCCTCCGCCGGTCCGGGACCACCGCCCGCACAGGGGCCTCGCCCCGCGAGACCGTCGCCATCGCCTGTGCCAGTTCGGCATGCCGCACCCGCTCGTCGAGCGGCGCGGCCGGGTCCAGTTCGGCGGGACGCGCGTCCCGCAGCGTCCGCATCGCGTCCTTCATGACATCTCCTTACCGACGATCCCGACCCGCGTCCCGGCGGGCGTCCCATTGACCACCGCAGGCGCCGCCCCGGCGGCCCTCGCACGCCGCCCCCGCGGTACCTCCCGCGCACCTTCCGCCGCCCCCGCGGGCACCGTGCGCTGCCCCGACGGCGCGTCGTAGGCGTCCGCTGGCGCCCCGGCAGCCACCGTGTGCTGTCCGTGCGGCCCCTCGTGGGCGCTCGCCGGTGTCCCGGCGGGCATCGTGCGGTGCCCTTGCGGCCGTCGTCCCGTGGCCCTTCTGGGGCGTTCCTGCGGTGTGTCGTGTGTTTCTTCCGCGGCGCGGACCAGGCGGCGCCGGGCGCGGTGCAGCCGGACGCGCAGCGCGGCCGGTGAGCAGCCGACCACGCGGGCCGCGTCGCGCGGCGACAACCCCTGCCACGCGATCAGGACGAGGATCTCCTGGTCGCCTTCCGGCAGGGCCGCCATCGCGCGCAGGACGGCGAGCCGGTCGGTCACGTCCTCGGCGATGTCCCCGCCGGGGTCGGCCGCCGCCGTCCATCTGCCCAGCTCGGCCGCGAACGCCGCGCGCCGCGCCTCGGCTCGGTGTCCGGCGCGCAGCACGTTCCGCGCGACGCCGAGCAGCCACGGCAGCGGCGGCTCCGGGACGTCGGGGAGCCGCCGCCACGCGATCGTGAACGTCTCGGCCACCACCTCGTCCGCGTCCTGGCGTCCGACGCGGCTGGCGGCGTACGCCCACACGCGCTGCCGGCATTCGCCGTAGATCGCGGTGAAGCGTCTCTCGTCGGGGGCTTCATCTGCCACCGCCTGCTCCTCCGTCCCTCCGGGTTCTGACTGACACGGGGTAGTGGCGCGGGACGGGCCGCCGTTACACGACGGGCGTCGTCTTTCCGGAAGAGGTGTGTGGCGGCGCCACCGTTTCCAGTGCGTCCGGTGCATTCCGTCGATCGTGTGCCCTTAATATTTGTGCGCGACGGCGAGCAGCCTCCCCCCATTTCCGCGCGTCTCGCGCCGGGCCCAAGGAGCGGACACATGACCGCCATGCACGGCCGCGGCGCCGAACGCCTTCTCGGCGTCGCCGCTTCCCCGCACCTACTCCTCGTCGAGGACGACCCCGCCGACGCCATCCTGTTCGAGGACCTGCTGACCGAGGCGCAGCCCGACGTCCGGATCACGGTCGCGACCACGCTACGCGAGGCGCTCGGCGCGCTCCGCCCGGAGATCCAGTGCGTGATCGTCGACCTGTCGCTGCCGGACGCGCACGGCCTCGACGCGCTCCGCCAGGTCCTCGCGCACGCGCCGGGCACCGCCGTCCTCGTGCTGACCGGCCTCGCCGACGCGCACGTCGGGGTGGAGGCCGTCGCCGCCGGCGCGCAGGACTACCTCGTCAAGCAGGACATCGACAGCGCGCTGCTCACCCGCGCGATCAGCTA
The DNA here is from genome assembly GCF_008085905.1 of Actinomadura syzygii. Classification (GTDB taxonomy): domain Bacteria; phylum Actinomycetota; class Actinomycetes; order Streptosporangiales; family Streptosporangiaceae; genus Spirillospora; species Spirillospora syzygii. The sequence goes on from NZ_VSFF01000001.1 coordinate 592,111, forward strand.
CGCGATCGAGCGCAAGCGGGCCGACGAGTCCGAGCGGCAGCTCGTCGAGGCACGTGCGCTGAGCAGGGAGAACGCCCGACTTGAGCGGGGCCTGCTGCCGGTCCCGATCCTGCCGGACGACACCCTGCGCCACCACGCCCGCTACCGGCCGGGCCGCTACCGCGCGCTGCTCGGCGGCGACTTCCACGACACCGTGCAGACCGCGGACGGCGCCGTCCACGCCGTGATCGGCGACGTCAGCGGGCACGGCGCGGACGAGGCGTCGCTCGGGGTGCGGCTGCGCATGGCGTGGCGGACGCTCGTCCTCGCCGGGCACACCGGCGAACGGCTCCTCGACACGCTGGACGCCGTCCTGCAGCACGAGCGGTGGGGCGACGAGATCTTCACGACGGTGTGCATGCTGACCATCGCTCCCGACCGGCGGTCGGCGCGGCTGCACCGGGCCGGTCATCCGCGCCCGCTGCTCTTCGGGCCGGACGGGGTGGAGCCCGTCCCGGACGCGCCGCGCGGCCCGGCCCTCGGCCTGTTCCCCGGCGCCGACTGGCCCGGCCTCGAACTCGAACTCGGCGACTCGTGGGGCCTGCTGCTCTACACCGACGGCCTGATCGAGGGCCGCGCCGGGGACGAATACCTCGACCTGTCCGGGTTGACGGAGCTGGCGCGGGCCGCGCACGGCGACGGGCAGCAGGGCGACATCCTCCTGGACGGCCTCATCGCGGAGGCGGAACGTCTGAACGGCGGCGTCCTGTCCGACGACATGGCGATCCTCATGCTCAGCCGGGACGAGCCCTGATGCCCCCGAACGAGACGCCCCCCAACGAGCAGGGGCGGAACGAGCAGCCGCCCGACGACCGGTCCCCGGCCGAGCAGGCGCGGGACGCGCGGGCCCCGGGGCCGGGCGAGCAGGCGCGGGACGGGCAGGCTCCGGGGGAGCAGGCCCGGGAGGAGCGGCGGCAGGCGCGGGACGAGCGGGCCGAGCGGCGGCGGGTGTGGGATTCGGGGCCCGCCGTGGTGCTGTCGGCGGCGAACGTCCCGGAGCCGAGCGGGCTGGGCCGGATCCGGCTCGTCCAGCTCTACCGGATCGGCTCGCTCGTCATCGGAGTGCTGCTGCTCGCCGCGTTCGCGCAGACGGGGATGGCCCTCTACGAGAACGAGCGCGCGCGGAGCGTCCTCATCGACCAGGTCGACCAGGCGGCGCTGGAGCAGTCCAAGCTGTCCGCGGCGATCGCCGCCCAGGACAGCGCGATCCGCGAGTACGCGCTGGACGGCGGGCAGGACCGTCTCGCCGAGTACCACGCGGCCGTCCAGCAGGAGACGGCGTCCGTCGCGCGGATACGGCAGGTGCTCGACGGGGTCGCCGGGAGCGGGAGCGTCGTCCGCCACCTGGACAGCACCGCGGGCGACACGCAGACGTGGCGCGCCGCGTTCGCCGACCAGGTCGCGGCGGGGCCGGGCGGGCGGAGCCTCCTGCCCGACCAGAGCAGGGAGGCGCGGCGGCTCCTGAACCGGGCGCGCGACGACATGGAACCGTTGCAGTCCGGCATCGCCGAGCTGCACGACCGGACCGTGGCGACGCTCCGCTCCCGCGCCCGCACGACCCTGTGGTCGACGGGCGGCGCGCTCGCGCTGGTGGTGCTGGTGTCGCTGGCGCTGGCGATGCTGATCCGCCGGACGGTGCTGACCCCCGTGTCGACGCTGACCGAACGGGTCCGCGCCGTGGCGCAGGGGGACTTCGCGCATCCGCTGGACGTCCCGGGACCGTCCGAGATCAACGAGCTGGCGGTCATCATCGACGCGATGCGCGACCGCATCATCGAGGAGTGGCGCGCCAGCGTCGCGCAGACGAACCGGCTCGACGCGCAGACCGAGGAGCTGCGCCGGTCCAACGCCGAGCTCGAGCAGTTCGCGTACGTGGCGTCCCACGACCTCCAGGAGCCGCTGCGGAAGGTCGCGAGCTTCTGCCAGATGATCGAGCGCCGGTACGGCGACCGGCTCGACGACCGCGGCCTCCAGTACATCGAGTTCGCCGTGGACGGCGCCAAGCGCATGCAGGCCCTCATCAACGACCTGCTGGCCTTCTCCAGGGTCGGACGAGTGTCGAGCGTGGACGACGCCGTCGACCTCAACGAGGTCGCGCGGCAGGCGCTCGGCAACCTCGCCGCGCTGCGCGAGGAGACGGGCGCCGAGGTGGACGTCGGCGACCTGCCGCGCGTGTCCGGCGACCGCGCGCAGTTCGTCCGGCTGTTCCAGAACCTCGTCGGCAACGCCATCAAGTTCCGCCGCCCGGACGAGCCGCCCCGCGTCGTCGTCGACGCCCGGCGCGCCGGGGACGAATGGGAGTTCCGCTGCGCCGACAACGGGATCGGCATCGAGCCCCGGCACGCCGACCGCATCTTCCTGATCTTCCAGCGGCTGCACCCGCGCGACGAGTACACCGGCACGGGCATCGGCCTCGCCCTCTGCAAGAAGATCGTCGAGTACCACGGCGGCCGGATCTGGCTCGACACCGACGACCCGGACCGCACGGACGGCGCCGACGCCGCGGGCACCACGTTCCGCTGGACGCTCCCCGTCCAGCCCGACCTCGAACCCGAACCCGAACCTGCGCCCGAACCCGAACCCGAGACCCAAACCCGACCCGAACCCGAATCCGATGACGGAGGGAAGCATGCGTGAAGCGCCGCACCCCATCGAAGTGCTGCTCGTCGAGGACGACCCCGGCGACGTGCTCCTGACCGTCGAAGCGTTCGAGCACAACAAGGTCAACAACAAGCTGCACGTGGTCAACGACGGTGAGCAGGCGATGGCGTTCCTGCGCCGGGAGGGCGAGTTCGCGGACGTTCCCCGTCCCGACCTCGTGTTGCTCGACCTGAACCTGCCGCTCAAGAGCGGCCTCGAGGTGCTGGCCGAGGTCAAGGCGGACGACGAGCTGCGAAGCATCCCCGTCGTCATCCTCACCACGTCCGAGGCCGACGAGGACATCCTGCGCAGCTACCAATCCCACGCCAACGCCTATGTGACGAAGCCGGTCGACTTCGACCAGTTCATCTCCGTCGTCCGCCGCATCGACGACTTCTTCGTGACGGTGGTCAAACTGCCGCGCTAACGACTCCGAAGAGGCCGATATAGCGTCAGCTCGCCAGCGACTTCTCGAAATGGACGATCGCGCCATCTCGGTTGACGCGATCGGCGAAGCGCAGTTCCTCCGTGAACGCGCGCATGAGTTGCAGCCCCCGTCCGTGCTCGGCCAGCGGCGCGCTCTGCGCGACCTCCCAGCCCGTGTCGAGTCTCGGCTCCATGGTGTCGAACTCCTCGGCGACGCCGCCGTCGATGACCTCGACGACGCACCTCGTTCCGTCCATCCGTGCCCTGACCTCGTACTCCTGCCCGTTCGCCGCGTGCTGTATGACGTTCGCGCACGCCTCACCCAGAGCCAGCGCGATGTCGGCACGGATCTCGGAAGCGACCCCGAGCCCGCGGAGCGAGGCGTCGAGCGTGTGTCGCACCAGCGGAGCGCTCTCGGCGTTCCTCGGCAGGGTCATTTCGAGAACGACCTCCATGCCATTCGCCTCCGTTCCCTCTAGCAGCCAGATTTCCCGTTGTTCTCCAACGGAAACTCCAGTCACCGGAAAACCGTCTCGGCCTGCCACTGGACGCCTTTCCCACGAAACGCCCGTCTACCCGTACGGTGGAGCGCTCCCGCCCGGCCGGGCGCAACGAGCACACCAAGACGGGGGCGTGATCTAGCAGGTAGACCGCATGCTCGCGCGGCGAGGGCGTCCAATCCGTGACATCCCCCTCACTACCGGCTGGAACCGGAACCTGTTCGCGGACCGGTGCATCTATCCGTGCGACATGGTTGTTGGCACGGGGAGGGTTCCGTGGTTCGTCCCGCATCGTTCATCGCCGTTCTCGCGCTCGGCGGCGCGCTGCTGGTCAGCGGCTGCCAGAGCAACAGCTACAGCTGCAAGAACGGCGTATGCCACGTGACCGTCTCGGGCGCCGGGCAGACCGTCGACCTGAACGACTCGAAGGTCACCGTCTCGGAGATCAGCGACCGGGGCGTCACGGTGTCCGCGGACGGCTCGGGCCCGGCGACGATCGCGGTCGGCGACACCGCGCGGATCGGCGGCGTCCAGATCACGGTCACGTCCATCGACGGGGAGAAGGTCAAGTTCGATCTGCGGTAGGAGCCTCGTTCGTGCTCGCGGACTCGGCTCGCGGGCCGGTGAAGTAGGCGGCGCTCTCGGCGTCCGCCGGGTAGTAGGACTCGATCGCGATCTCGTCCAGCGTGATGTCCATCGGCGTGCCGAACGTGGTGATCGTTGAGAACAGCCGCAGTTCCCGGCCGTCGACGCGCAGGACCATCGGGATCAGGACGTCGGACTCGACCGACCGGCTCGCCGCGTCCTCCTCGGGGACTGTCGCCAGCAGTTCCTCGTAGAGCGCGGCGAGCTCGGCGTCGGGCGCGGAGGCGAGCTGCCGTGTGATCCGGGAGCGGAACACGGCGCGGACGTCCGCCAGGTTGGCGACCATGTGACCGAGCCCGCGCGGATCCAGGCCCAGCCGCAGCAGGTTCATCGGCGGCCGCCGGAGGTCGGGATGGACGCGGGCGAGGAACGGGTCGAGGGCGCGGTTGGTCATCACGATGTTCCACCGGCGGTCGAACGCGAGCGCCGGATACGGCTCGTGCGCCTGGAGGACCCTGGCCACCGCGTCCCGGGCCGCCGAGAGCGCGTCGTCGTCGAGGGTCCGCTCGGGGTAGCGGGGCGCGAATCCAGCCGCGAGCAGCAGCCGGTTGCGGTCGCGCAGCGGCACGTCGAGCTGGTCCGCGAGGCGCAGGACCATGGCGGCGCTCGGGTTCGACTTCCCGGTCTCGACCAGGCTGACGTGGCGGGCGGAGACGTCGGCGGCGAGCGCGAGATCGAGCTGGCTGAGCCGCCGATGCGTCCGCCACCGCCGCAGGAGTTCACCGACCGTGTCCACGCCCACCGAGCGTACTCAGCTCACGGCCGGACGCCATGAAATGCCATTTCATCGACAAGCCGCCGGGACCGGGGAAGCCTTGCGTCCATGAGCAGCGATAACAAGAGCATCGTCCAACAGGCCCTGTCCGAACTGCTGGGGCCGGGCGGCGTCGACGCCCTCGCACCATTGATTCGCGACGACTTCCTCCACCACAGGCCGGACGCGACGTCGTCCACGAAGACGGAATGGCTGGCCGCGGTCGGCGCGGCCCTAGTTCCACTCGCCGACATGCGCATCGAGATACGGCACGTGCTGGCCGATGACGACCACGTGGTGATGCACACGCGCCGGTGGCTTCCCGAGTCGGGGGCGGAAGTCGCGGTCATCGACATCCTGCGACTCGACGACGGCCTGATCGCTGAGGCGTGGGAAATCATCGAGCCGACATCCCATGCCACCGCGAACCTGTCGTGGTGGACCGAACGTCCGGCTCCTGCCCCGGCCTGACGCGGGGCGGCGCCCGGCTCCGGCATCATCCGGAGCCGGGCGCTTCCGTTCAGCAGTATTTCGAGGAGCCCGAGCTTCCCCAGGAGCACTTGTCCGCGACGCTACCGCTCGGGTAGAGCAGGTAGGCGGTGTCGCCGGTGTTGTTCCACACGTACTGCGACCGTCCCCAGTAACGCTGCGTCGCGCTGTTGGAGCCCTTCCCCGTGTGCACGTACACGGACTTGCGGCCCTTAATCGTGAACGTGCCGAAGGTGTACGTGTACCCGGTCTTGTCGCGGAGCTTCACGCCCTTGAGGTTCTTGGACGACGTGGACGTGTTGAACAGCTGCACCCACTCACCGTTCAGCGACGCGTTCGACCGCGTGTCCTTCCCCGGCGAGTCGTAGTACACCCGGTAGATCTGCACCGGACTGGCGGCCTCGGCCGGAACCGCCATGGCCACCCCGGCCCCGCCCGCCACCAGCACGGCAGCGGCCCCCGCGACGAGAAGCTTCTTCATCCCCAGTGATCCTCCCTGTTCGGACGAATCCCTAGATGTACCTGTATTCCCCGACTCACGAGAGGCACTGGCCATCTCTGGGCGCACTGGCAACCAGCACCCATGATCCCGCGTCAGTGACCGCCAGATGGACAGGAAGGGACTACCAGGTGGACGGGAACATGCGGTGCTTGAGGAGAGCGTCCACCTGCCCGATCGCGTGCTTCACGTCGCCGCAGGGAGCGAGGTAGCCGAACCGTCCGCGAGCGGCGTCGTAGTAGGCCCACGTCCCGCCGGGCACCGCCCGGACCCGCACCGCGACCCTGACGTGGTGCTCCGGACCGAACGCGAACACCCACAGCATGGGCAGCCAGTGCGGGTACTCCTCCGTCCGGTAGAGCTTGACGCACCGGTACCCCTTGGCCTGGGCCGCGGTCGCGAGCAGGTCGAGGTGGCGGACCGCCGTGGCCCGCCCCCACCGGGTGCGCCACCGCAGTAACCGGCGCTGGGCCCGGTCCTTCATCGGGCGCAGCGAGCCCATACGACCTTCCCTCCCCCGTCCAGCGGCCGGACGCCCCAGTCACTGACGAGCCGGACCATCAGCAGTAGCCCGCGCCCACACAGCGCGTCGTCGGCCGCCTCCCGAACGATGGGCAGCCCGCCCCCGTCGTCCGCGACCTCGATGAGCACGAGCCCTTCGTCCGCCTCGGGCAGCACCCGCACAACGATGCGCCCGAATCCGACGTGTTTATAGGAATTCGTAACCAACTCCGTAACCACCACTTGTCCGACATAGGCGTCGGCGCACCCCAGCTCGGCGAACCGCACGGCGAGATACCGGCGCGCCAAGGCGGGCGCACGGTCCGTAGCGTCGAGGACGAGCGCCGGCCGCTCCGGCGCGAGAGCTACCACTGACATCGCATGACCTCCGATCGCGTGTCCGGCTCATGTATCTGTCAGTAAGTCACCCATCAACACAGAGTTAGGGTTAACATCTCGAAAGACGCAACATCCCGATCATGATCTTGAAGCCCCAGTTATCGGCGGTTCCAGCCGGTTAAGGAGCGACGGCCCATGGCATCCCCCCGACGCAGGGCGGCGGCATCGCCTGCCCTCGCCGCATTCGGACGGCAGTTCAGGCGATACCGGGAGCGCGCAGGGTTAAGCCAGACCCGCGTCGCGCAACGCACCGGCAAGACCGCGTCCTTCGTGTCGCAAATTGAAAGCGGCAAGAAGCGCTGCCGCCGCGAGTTCGTCGAGATCATGGACCCGGAACTCAGGGCCGGCGGCGTCCTCCTCGGCCTGTACGACGACCTCAACGGCGACGGCCAGATGGGCTTCCCCACCTGGTTCGACTGGCCCGAAATAGAGATCGAAGCCGACCTACTCGTGACGTGGCAACACACCGTCGTCCCAGGTCTCCTCCAGATCGATGGCTATGCCCGCACATTCCTGAGCACTGACGAAGCGGTCCTCGCGCGCTTGGCGCGGCAGGAGATCCTCAACCGAGATGTTCCCGCCCCGACATCGCTGATCGCGCTGCTCAGCGAACACGTGCTCCACCACTTCGTGGGATCCCAAAAGATCATGCGCGAGCAACTCGAACATGTGCTGGCGATGAGTGAGGTCCCCCACGTGACTGTCCAGGTCGTTGTGAACGAAGACGGGATGCCAGCAGGCAACGGCGGATCGTTCGTCCTGGCGTCAATGAAGGACCGCAGCGAGGTGGCGTACCTGGAAACGGCCGTGCGTGGTCTCACCACTGACGATCCTCAAGACCTTGCAGAGATCGCGCACACCCTTGATAAGTTGAGACGCAACGCATTGCCGGTCGGCATGTCCCGGAGCCTGATCCGAAAGGTCATGGAGGAAAAATGGACCTGAGTAACGTGATGTGGCGCAAGGCGAGCCGGAGCACCGAGAACGGCGGCGACTGCGTTGAGCTCGGGGCCATGAACGATTCGGTCGCCATTCGCGACAGCAAGAATCCCGAGGGTCCCAAGCTCATCGTGAGCCGCAACGACTTCCGACATTTCGCCGAGTCGCTCAAGGGGCTTGGCTTGTAGGAAGCGTGTATGCCGTGGGCTAGGGCCGTGGCGGGGCTTCTTCCGGGTCGCGGCCCACGGCATGGCGCCCGCCGTCCACCGGAACGACGGCGCCATTGATGAAACTAGCCTCGTCCGAAAGCAAAAAGGCAACCGTCGCGGCCACTTCCTCTGGACGTCCGACACGGCCGACCGGGTGAAGCAAGCGCATCTCATTCTCAATACGCGCCACCTCGGCGGACGCCTGGCTTCCGAGGAACGTCTCGTACCGCTCAGTGGTGATGGAGCCAAGCGCGACGACATTCGTCCGAATACCGTACGGGCCGTAGTCAACGGCCAGCGCCCGACTCATCCCCTCGGTAGCAGCCTTGGCCGTCGCATACGGCAGCGAGCCCCGCACCGGCCGCTGCGCCTGGTGGGACGAAACATTCACGACGGCCCCACCCGTCCCAGCGTCCAAAAACCGACGCACGGCAGTGAAGCTCCCCACGACCGCAGGCTCAAAGTTCAACCCAACGAGCTCCAACACCTCACGCGCGGACGGCGACGGAACGTCCCGAAACACAGCCGCGTTGTTAACCCACCCAGAAAACGTCCCCGCCTCCTGAGCCAGGTCAGCGGCCCGCCCAGCAACATTCTCATCGGCCGCACTCCCCACGACCGGAATGACTTCAGCAGACTCCCCGGCCCATTCCACGGCAGCCGGATCGACCTCGATCACGACGACTTTCCCACCGTCCCCCCGAAGCCGCTCGACAATGGCCCGCCCGACTCCACGTCCCCCACCGGTAACGACATACGACCGCCCCACAGCACCCACCTCCGATTCGGCAACCTCCCCATGATCGCCACTAATCTCATGATGAACGAGCCAACCGCCGCCCACACCGGTGTACCGCGCCGCGAAGCGCCAGGGCACCTTCTCGTACCTTCCCGACCAAATGCCGACACCGCGAAGACCGTCATCACACTTCTGGCCGCCCCTGGGAGACGGAAGCCTGACCCAAGACAGTGCGAGCGGCCGGACCGGTCTGAGACGCTACAGACGTGCCGGCCGTCGAGATCAACCTTGATCGTTTCAGCGGCACGCCGAGGTCTCGTGCAAAACCGGAGGTTCGCTGCAATCACACCCCATGGACGGCCACCTAGGCACCGTCCAGCCAGCGGCTTTACCATGGGGTCCTCATCGCCCCTACGAGGGTTCGCAACCGGGGGACTCTTTCGGGTCGTCCTTATCCCGGATGCGGTCCTCATCGCCCCTACGAGGGTTCGCAACATGACCACTCGCTGGACGGCGGACGGTACGGCCTGGTCCTCATCGCCTCTACGAGGGTTCGCAACTAGATCAGGACGGGGAGCACGGTCACGACCGTGAGTCCTCATCGCCCCTGCGAGGGTTCGCCACCCGTAACGCGGCGCGGTCAGTGGCACGCGGGATTCGTGTTCTTATCGCCCTAGCGGGCGAGGCTGGTGGGGTGTGGGGCTTGTTCGGCGGACGTGTGCCTTTTGGGTGGGGGTCTTGGGGGTCGGTAGACTTTGGGATGCGGATGGTTCACTCGGGGACGAGTGTCGTAAGAGGGAACCCGGTGTGAGTCCGGGACTGCCCCGCAGCGGTTAGTGGGAACGACCGCCGTCATACGCACTGGGCCTCACGGCCTGGGAAGCGACGGCCAGTAGGAACGAGCACGGCGCCCGCGAGTCCGAAGACCTGCCTCCGCCCGTGCGCCAACTGGTGCGCGGTGGTCTGCGGCCTCGTGGGACGGTCGGCGGCGTCCGCTCCGCCGTGCGCTCCTCGGGGTCCGCCCGTGGCACAGCGAGGGAAGCCGCCATGAACACCACGATCCTCGGATACCCCCGAATCGGGGCGCGCCGGGAACTGAAATTCGCCACCGAGGACTACTGGGCCGGACGCGCCGACGCCGACGCCCTCCACAGGACGGGCGCGGAACTGCGCGCCGACGTCTGGACGTCCCTGCGCGACGCGGGCCTGGACGCCATTCCGTCCAACACCTTCTCGTTCTACGACCACATGCTCGACACGAGTGTCTTGGTCGACGCCGTCCCGGAGCGGTATCGGAAGCTGAGCGGGCTCGACCGGTACTTCGCCATGGCGCGGGGCGTGCAGGACGTCCCGCCGCTGGAGATGACCAAGTGGCTGGACACGAATTATCACTACATCGTGCCGGAGGCTGGGCCGGGAACGCGGTTTCGGCTGGCGGACGGGTCGGCCGCCAAACCGCTCGCCGAGTTCCGGGAGGCGCGGGCGCTCGGGATCGAGACGCGGCCTGTGCTCGTCGGGCCGCTCACCTATCTTCTGCTGGCCAAGGCCGAGGAGGGCGCGCCGAAGGAGTTCCGTCCGCTGGATCTGCTGGACGGGCTCGTCGACGTCTACTCCGAACTGCTGGAGCGCTTGGCCGGGGCGGGAGCGAAGTGGGTGCAACTGGATGAGCCCGCGCTTGTCGCCGATCGGTCGGAGGAGGAGATCGCGGCGCTGAGAAGCGCCTATGCGCGGCTCGGACGGCTTACGAGTAGGCCCCGGCTCATGGTCGCTACTTACTTCGGCACGATCGACGCGGACGCGTTGCGTGTTCTGGCCGCTAGCCGGGTTGAGGCCGTTGGGCTGGACTTTGTCGCGGGGCCCGAGAATGTCGACGTACTGGCGTCGGTGGGTGGGCTGCCGCGCAAGACGCTTGTTGCGGGTGTCGTGGACGGGCGCAACGTCTGGCGCACCGATCGGCGCCGGGCCAAGGCCACCTGCGCGTCCCTGCTCGGGCTCGTCGACCAGCTGGTGGTGAGCACGTCGTGCTCGCTTATGCACGTCCCCATCGACCTGGACGCGGAGACCGCGCTCGGCGCCGGTGTAAAGGAGCGGCTCGCGTTCGCGCGGCAGAAGGTCGGGGAGGTCGTCGCGCTCGGACGGGCGTTGCGTGAGGACGTCCCACTTCCTGATGATGCGATTGCGCCGCCTGCGGCGGTCAACCAAGAAGTGCGCGAACGGCTGGAAACGTTGGACGGTAGCGAGCGCGGGGAAAGGGGCGTGCGGTTCGAGGCGCAGCAGGAGGCGCTGGGACTGCCCGTGCTGGCGACCACCACGATCGGGTCGTTTCCGCAGACGTCCGAGATCCGGCGGGCCCGTGCCGACCGCCGCGCCGGGCGCATCAGCGAGGACGCCTACACCCAGGTCATGAAGGACGAGATAGCCCGCGTCATCGCGCTGCAAGAAGACCTCGGGCTGGACGTCCTCGTGCACGGCGAGCCTGAGCGCAACGACATGGTGCAGTACTTCGCCGAGCAGCTCGACGGATACGCGGCGACCCAGCACGGATGGGTGCAGTCGTACGGGTCGCGTTACGTCCGGCCGCCGATTCTGCATGGGGACGTCGCGCGGCCTCGGCCGATGACCGTCGACTGGGCTACCTACGCGCAGTCCCTGACGAACAAGCCCGTCAAGGGGATGCTGACCGGGCCCGTCACCATGCTGGCCTGGTCGTTCGTCCGGGACGACCAACCCCTTGAAGACACCGCCCGGCAGGTCGCGCTGGCGCTACGGGACGAGATCGCCGACCTGGAGGCGGCCGGGATCCGCGTCGTCCAGGTGGACGAGCCCGCGCTCCGCGAACTGCTCCCGCTCCGGGACGCCGACCGTCCCGCCTACCTGGACTGGGCGGTCGGCGCGTTCCGTCTCGCCACCTCGGGCGCCGCCGACACGACGCAGGTCCACACGCACATGTGCTACTCGGAGTTCGGCGAGATCATCGGCGCGATCGGTGCGCTGGACGCCGACGTCACCAGCGTCGAGGCGGCCCGGTCGCGGATGGAGCTGGTCGCCGACCTGCGCGCAGCCGGGTATGCGAACGGCATCGGGCCCGGCGTGTACGACATCCACTCGCCGCGCGTCCCCGCCGCCGAGGAGATCGAGGAGAACCTGCGCCGCGCGCTCCTCGCCGTCGAGCCGAATCGGCTGTGGGTCAACCCCGACTGCGGGTTGAAGACCCGCGCCTACCCGGAGACGGAGGCGTCGCTGCGGAACCTGGTCGCGGCGGCGCGGCGCGTCCGCGCGGAGCTGACCGGCTGAGCCCGGCACCGCATGGCCCGTCCGCTGCCCCCCGGCGCGGTCGGGCCATGCGGCCCCCTCTACTGCCGGTCGTCCCCTCCTTCAGAAAGCCCTTCGTACACCCGGACGAGCTGCTCGCACACCTCGGTGATGTCGGTGACCGGCAGTTTCCCGGTCTCGCCGGAGCGGGCGCACCAGCGGAACGTCGCCGTCTCGCACCACACCGTCAGCTCCCCGGGCGCGGACAGCATCGCGACGCCCAGCTCGTTCCGCGGCGCGAGCCGGTGCAGGCCGCGCTGGACGAGCATCGCCTGCAAGTCGCGCATCGAGCTCGTCCCGGCCGTCCTGGGGGCGAGCGGACGCGGATGGCCGGTGCGGGTGGCCGGCACCGCGAACCAGGTGGCCTTGCCGCGCACCACCGGCGTGCTGAGCCGGGACCGCGTCGGATGGTGCCCCCACCGGCCGGCCGTGAGCAGCTCGATGATCTCCAGCCCGCGGCCGTGCTCGTGCATGCCGCCGACTCGCTCCGGCGGACGCCGCCAGTGCCGGAGCGAGTCGAACGCCTTGACGACCAGTTCGTCCCCGCCGAGGACGGAGGCGCGCTGGTAGACCCACAGCTCGGCGCGGGAGCGTCCGGAGCGAGGGGTCGCGTGCTGGAGGACGTTGGTGGCCAGCTCGCTGACCATGATGGCGACGTCGTCGGCGTCCTGGACGGCGAGGCCGAGCACCGGGAGCAGCGTCCTGACCTGGGCACGGGCGACGGAGGCGATCGACTCGTCCGCCGGCAGCGGGATCGCCGCGCAGCCGCCGGGCTCCAGACTCCAGGGAATCCCGCACTCCGTTGCGGCCTTCGTCATGACGCTCACCCTCGGGGTTTCGCGGAGCTGTGTTCGCGTTTCAGACAATCGCGACATGAGCCTCATAGGCCCGCGAGTCGCTATGTGTGATTCACAGATCAAAGCTTCGCACATCCCGGCCAGAATGGGGCGTCACACGAGCAAGCTTGTTCGGGCACGACTGAGACGTTCACCGAACTGGCCTGAAACCGCACAGACCACGCCCCGGAACGGCCCACCAAACACGTACCGGCGGCGCCGGAGACGTCCCGCCGCCCGCGCTGTAGCGTTGACGAGGCCTGAGAGAGGGCCGCACACGCGAAGATCCCCCAGGGGATGCAGCCCCTGGGGGATCCGGTGTGCGGCCCGGCGATCGCGCGGAGCCGCTCGCCCTACCGGGACCGCGGGCGCGCCCGCTGGTGGAGAGCCGCTCCCGCGGGGTCGGCCCGGTCGGCGGTCCGATGCCGGAGGACGCCCGCGCCGTGCGCCCTCCGGTCGGCCACGCCGCGCGGCATGCCGGTCAGCGGTCGTACCTGCCCGCGCGCAGGTCGCCGAGGAACGCGGCGAAGACGGACCGGGGGACGACGTGCGCTCCGGCCTCCGGGGTCCTGCTGTCGCGCAGCCCGGTGGCCGTCCCGAGGTCGGCGACCTCGACGCAGCCGCCGTTGCTGCTCGCGCTCGCGGTGGCCTTGAACCATCGTGCCTGAGAGAGATCCATGTGTGCTCCGCTCGCTCTCTCGCGCCGGACTCACTCCAGCGCGGCGATCGACTTCTCCAGGTGTGCCGCGGTGTCGGCGGTGCTCAGGGCCGCCGCGCGGATCTGCTCGAAGATCCGGTCATACGCCTCCACTTTCTCGGGGGTGTCGATCTCCTGGATGTCCGCGTCGTTCTCCAGGAAGACCAGCGGCGGCTCGCCGCCGGGGAAGCGGAAGATGTTGACCAGCGTCGACATGCCGGGGTGCAGGCCGTCCGACAGGCGGAGCAGCCGCAGCTCGACGTTCGGCCGCCGCGACATGGTCAGCAGGTGGCGGAGCTGGGCGCGGCGGTCGCCCGCGTCGCCCCACTCGTACATCAGCGCCGCCTCGGTGATCAGCGCGACCAGCTCGGGGGCCTTGCCCTCGTCCCGGTCGAGGATCTGCTGGCGGCGCAGCCGCGCCCGCAGCGCCCGCTCGCGCCACTCAGGCGACTGGAACCCCGACGCCAGCAGGGCCTGCATGTACGGCAGCGTCTGCAGCAGGCCCGGCAGCACCAGCGGCATGATCACGTGGATGCGGGACGCGTCGCCCTCGAAACCCGGGAACTCGTTGTCGAAGACGTCGGGATACTCCCGCCACCAGGCGCGTTCCCGCGCCAGCCCGGCGAGGCGCTCCAGCTCGCCGAGGTCGCTGCCCTCGTAGATGCGCGCGAGGTCGCGGATGTCGCTCAGCTCGGGACGGACCCAGTTGTTCGCCTCGAACCGGCCGACCTTGCCGCGTCCCCAGTTCAGCCGGTCGCACACCTGGTTGGCGGTGTATCCGGCGTCGTCGCGCAGCTCGCGCAGACGCCGCGCCAGGCCCCGCTTCGCGACGGTGGCCCCGTACGCCTCGCTCACCGGAACCACCTCCCCTGATCTCCGCCCGCCATCAGCATACGCCTTCCCAATTTGTGAATCACAGATGCTGACAGGGAGGATTTCGGAGACGCCGTGACCGCAGCGAAGCGAGGATCACGGCGTTCCCCGCGGGGGTTCGGGGGTCGCCCCCCGAAAGGGCGCAGCAGCGTGATCGAACTCTCCTTTCCTCACTCCGTCCAGGAAGCAGGTCCACTCGTGCTCGTCGAAGACGGAGACGGGGCCGTCGGCGGTGCGCAGGAACGTCCACTCTCCGGAGAAGGCGACCTCGATCGCGCCCTCGGCGGTGCCTGAGCGCTTCCAGTCCAGGGTGTCGGGATCGAGCCCCAGGTCGTCCAGTGTGGGTTTCTTCGTGGTCATGCGAGTCCCCTCGTTACGTGCGTTTCCCAGGTCAGGCGGGCTTTCTCGCGACCGCGCAGTAGGACCAGCGGGAGCCGTCGCTGTCGGCGGCCTCGGGGTCCTCGGCGCCCCACTCGCCCGCGTAGACGAGGTCCGGCGCGGCGCCCTTGTAAGGCGGGACGATCTCCAGCCCGTCGAAGTAGCGCGCGATCTCCTCCCGCGACCTGGTGTGGACGTTGGCCGACGACTTGGAGTAGGCGTCCTTGAGCCCGCTGACGGCCCGCTCCGCCTGCCGGTCGTGCGTCCCGGCGGACAGCGCCAGATAGCTGCCCGGAGCCAACCGGTCCATGTACCGGCGGATGACGCCCCACGGGTCGTCCGCGTCCGGGACGAAATGCGTCAACGCGACCACCAGCAAAGCCACCGGCTGCGTGAAATCGATGGTCTCCTGCGTGACGGGATGCGCGAGCAGCCCCTCCGGGTCGCGGAAGTCGGCCTGGATGAAGGCCGTCCCGTTCACGCCGGTCAGCAGTTTCTGCGCGTGGGCGCGCACCATCGGGTCGTTGTCGGCATACAGAACGCGCGCTTCCGGCGCGACGACCTGCGCCGCGTCGTGCGTGTTGTTTCGGGTCGGAAGTCCCGCGCCGACGTCGATGAACTGGCGGATGTCATGAAGCGCGAGCCAGCGAACCGCGCGTTGCAGAAAGCCACGATTCGCCCACGCAGCGTCTTCGGCTTCCGGCATCGCCATCTTGACCTTGGCAGCGGCGATACGGTCTACCTCGAAGTTCTCCGTGCCACCGAGATAGAAGTCGTACATTCGGGCCGGGCTGGGGATATCGGGGTCGACCCCGGGGGGAACCTGATCTGTGTCGCTCACCGGTCGGGCCTCCGTTGCGGCAACTTGTGATGCACGAATTATGAAACAAGTTCGCCGATCCCGCGAAGGGCAGCAGGGGAGGCGAGCCCGTGCGGTCAGTCGTGCGTGGACGGGGCGACGGCGCAGGAATTTCCCCGCGCATCGCCAATGGCCTGCGGATTCTCGGCCAGCCACCGGTAGCCGGGACATTCGAGAATGTCGTCGGCGGTGCATTCCATGACGTGCTCGATCAGCGCCTTGGACGCGTTCAGGGCCGCGATGCGCCGTTCCAGCTCGGCGTGCTGGCGGCGGAGGAGGGCCTGGCGCTCGTCCCGTCCGGGGGCGTCGAGCATGGCGCGGATCTGCTCCAGCGACAGGCCGCCCTCCTTCGCCCGGACGATCGTCATGACCCGGACGACGTGCTCGTCGGTGTACACGCGCCGCCCGTTCACCCGCGCGGCCGGGGTGAGCAGCCCCATCGCCTCCCAGTGGCGCAGCACGTGCGGGGCGAGGCCGAACCGTCCGGCCAGCTCGCCGATCCGCAGCGCCGCGCTTGACTTCATGTTGACATTAACTTGCAGACTCGTCGCCATGTCAACCTTCGATGGACCGGACGCGTTCGACGTGCTGATCGCGGGCGGCGGGCCCGCCGGGATGTCCGCCGCCCTCACCCTCGGCCGGACGCACCGCCGCGTGCTGCTGCTCGACGCCGGGGAGGGACGCAACGCGCCCGCCGACGCCGTCCACAATTTCCTCACCCGGGACGGGACGCCGCCCGCGCGACTCCGGGAGATCGGCCGCAAGGAACTGTCGGCCTATCCGACCGTCCGCATTCAGGACGATGCCATAACCGACGTCGCCGCCGGGCCGCCTTTCGAGGTCACGCTGGCTGGTGACGGGAAAAAGGTGCGGGCGCGGCGGCTCGTCCTCGCGACCGGGCTGGCGGACGACCTCCCCGACCTGCCCGGAGTCGCACGATTGTGGGGCCGTTCCGCCTTCCACTGCCCTTATTGCCACGGATACGAATGCACCGGCAAAACGGTCGCCGTCATGGGATCAGAACCCGCACGGGTGCGACTGGCGCTGCAATTGAGCCGGTTCGCGGCCGATGTGGTGCTGTGTACCAACGGCGTCCCATTCCAAGCAAAGGGAATCGGCGTGCGGTGCGAGCCCGTCGTCCGTCTGGACGCGGACGGCGACCGGCTCGAACGAATCGTCTTCGCGGACGGCCCGCCCCTCGACCGCGACGCGGTGTTCGTCGAGAACGTCCCGCGACAGCGCTCCGACCTCGCCGCCCGACTCGGCTGCGCGCTGCTTCCAGACGGCAGCGTGGAAATAGAGGAGTTCGCCCGGACGAGCGTCCCCGGCGTCTACGCGGCGGGCGACATGGCGCGGCGCGCGACGTTCCCGATGCCGATGGCGGCGGTGGTCGGCGCGGCCGCGTCCGGGACGCTCGCCGGGGCCGTCGCCGACCAGGACCTGATCTCCGAGGATTTCGGCCTGCCCAACCCATTCGCCGCGCGCCCGGCTTGACGGACGACCATTCCCGGCCGCCGTGAATGGCGAACAATTACCGGTTCACCGCCGTCGTACCGCACTAGGGTCGAAGGCGGAGGTGGCGGAATATGGATCTTGTGGCGCTGTCCGAGGCGGCGGCCGCGCTGGTGGCCGCGGGCGCGACGGGCGCGGCCCAGAGCGCGGGCGAGCAGGCCACGGCGGGGATGCTGGCGCGGATCCGGTCGGTGTTCCACGGCGACGCCCGCGCGACGGAGAGCCTGGACGAGGCCGCGTCCACCGGCGACGAGACCGCCGTCCAGGAACTCGCCGAGTCGCTGCGCTGGTACGCGCGGCGCGACGAGGGGTTCGCCGCCGACCTGGAGCGCTGGGCGGGCGGGCACGTCGAGGTGACGCAGAACGTCATCGCCGGGCGCGACGCCTACACCGCCGCACGCGACCAGCACGTGACCCATCACCACGGCGCCACCAGCCAGCACGGCACGTCCGACGACGACTGACGGGCGCCGCAGGTGACCGCCCCCGACAACGACGACGAACCCCCGCGCCAGGACGTCGCAGCGGGGCGTGACGCCTACGCCGCCGGGCGCGACCAGCACCTGACCGTCCACAACACCACCTACTACGGCGAGCCGCGCGCCCGGCCGAAGCCGCTGCGCGTGCTCGTCTCCTGGACGTCGGACGACCTGCGCGACCACCGCGAGCAGGTGCGCCGCGCGCTGCGCCGGGTCGGGGTGGACGAGGTCGAGTCCGACGCGGCGACGCGCCCGCTCGCCGACCACCTGGACGAGGTGCGCCGCTGCGACCTGTTCGTCTGCGTCCTCGCGTGGCGGTACGGGCCGGTGCCCGAGGGCCGCGAGCACTCGCTGCCCGAGCTGGAGCTGCGCGCCGCGCGGGACGCCGGGGTCGAGTCGCTCGTGTTCCTGCTGAGCGACCGGGAGCCGTGGCCGCCCGGCGCGATGGACCGCGGCGAGGCCGCGGGCCGCGTCGACGCGCTCCGCGCCGAGCTGGCGTCCGGCCAGGGCTGCGAGCAGTTCACCACTCCCGCCGACCTCGGCGCCCGCGTCGAGGAGCTGGTGACGCCGCGCAGCCTCGGCGAGGAGCCCGGCTCGCGCGCGGACGCGGCGACGGCCGCGCACTGGCGCGCGTACCGGCGGCGGCTGATCGAGGAGTACGGGCGGCTCGACCTGGAGGCGCTGACCCCGCCCGAACGGGAGGAGTACCTCCAGCTCTGGCTGCGCGACGTGTTCGTCGAGCCGGACGTCCGGCAGGACGCGCCGCCCGTCGAGCTGCCGAAGGAGCTGTGGCGCAAGCTCCAGGACGCCAAGGAGCTGTCGCCGTCGGACGTCCCGCGCGGCCTGGGGCTGAACCGCGACGACCTGGAGAAGGTCCGCCAGGTGTACCGGACGCGCCCGACCCGCGCGCTGTTCGACGTCGCGGCGCGTCCGGCCGAGCGGCTGTGCGTGCTGCTCGGCGACCCGGGCGCCGGCAAGTCGACCGTCGCCCGCTACCTGGCGCTCGCCCTCGCGCAGGACCGGCTGCCTCCGCGGCTCGCCGACCTCGACGGCCACGAGCCGGTGCTGATCGAGCTGCGCGACTACGCGGCCGAGCGCGCCCGCAACCGGTGCGCCGGGTTCGGCGACTACCTCGCGCACCGCGCGCGCACCGACGGGCTCGGCGTCCCGGCCGAGGCGCTGGAGGCGCGGCTGTCCGGCGGCGGCCCGGCGCTGGTGATCTTCGACGGGCTGGACGAGCTGTTCGACCCGCGCGAGCGGGAGGCGGTGGCCCGGGAGATCGCCTGGTTCGCGTCGTCGCGGCCGACCGCGCGGGTGCTGGTGACGTCCCGGATCGTGGGGTACCGGCGGCGGATCCTGGAGGAGGCCGGGTTCACGCACTACACCGTCCAGGATCTCGGGGGCGACCAGATCGAGGAGTTCCTGACGTCCTGGTACGGGCTGGCGCTGCACGACCGTCCGGCGCTGGCGGAGCAGCGGCGGCTGCGGCTGACCGGCGCGATCGACGACTCCCCGCCGATCCGCGAGCTGGCCGGGAACCCGCTGCTGCTGACGATCCTCGCCATCATCGGCAAGCACCGGGAGCTGCCGCGCGAGCGCTGGAAGGTGTACGACCACGCGGCCGGCGTCCTGGTCGAGCACTGGGACGTGAACAAGCACCTCTCCGACGCCCGCATCGACGCCGACGTGATCCGCGAGGACGACAAGAAGGACCTGCTGCGCAGGCTCGCCTACCGCATGCAGCTCGGCACCGACGGCCTCGCCGGGAACCACATCTGGAAGGACGACCTCGTCGACGAGATCGTCGGCTACCTGCAAGGCCGCTTCCAGTACGACCTGGCCCGCGCCACCGCCATCGCGAACGCGATCGTCGAGCAGTTCCACGAGCGCAATTTCGTCCTCGCACGGTACGGGCCGCGCATTTACGGGTTCGTGCACCGGGCCCTGCTGGAGTTCTTCTGCGCGAGCGAGATCGTCGCCCGGTTCGAGAAGACCCGCGCCCTGACCGAGGAGCAGCTCCGCGAGGAGGTCTACGAGGCCCACTGGGAGGACCCTGCCTGGACGGAGGTCCTCCGCCTCGTCGCCGGGATGGTGGACGCCACCGTCACCGGCCGCCTGCTGGAGCACTTGCTGCGGCAGGTCGAGCCGGTGCGGACGACCGTCCTGGACAAGCCGCCGCTCGGCGCGGTGACGCTCGCCGTGCAGTGCCTCGCCGAGGTGCGCAGCCTCGGGTCGGCCGAGCAGTCGGCCCGCGCGCTGCTGGACGCGATCATCGAGCTGCTGCGGGCGCCCGACCGGTCCTTCGCCGACGACCGGCAGGAACGCCTGGAGACGGCGGCGCTGCCCGCCATCGCCGCCATCGGCCCCGCCTGGCCCGCACGCGACCACTTCCTGCACTGGTTCCGGCAGCACGCGTCGGCGTTCGTGAGCTGGCGCGCCTGCCGTCTCGCGCCGCGCATCCTGGCCGCGCTGTACTCCGACACCCCGTCCGTCCGGGCCATGCTCGCCGACATGGCGCGGCACGACGGCGTCGCGGGGCAGCGGCGGACGTGCCTGCTCGCCGTCGTGGAACGCTGGCCCGACCTGCCCGAAACACGCGAACTGGTCGCCGACCTCCTGCACGACCACGCCGACGCGCTCCGGCAGACGGCCGTCGAGCAGCTCGCCGCGCACTGGCCGGACGAACCCGGCACGCGCGAGGCCGTCCACGAGGCCCTCTACGACGCGGCCGCCGACGTCCGGCAGGCGGCGGTCGAGCAGGTCGCCGCGCGCTGGCCGCGCGAGCCCGCGACGCCGGCGGCCGTTCAGGGGCGGCTCGACGATCCCGACCCGGACGTCCGCGAAGCCGCCTTGGAACAGCTCACGGCGAACTGGGCGACGCGCCACGGCACCCTCGACGCCGTGCACCGCGCCGCGCGGGACCCGCACTGGTCGGTGCGCCGCGCCGCCGTCCGCGCGCTGGACTCGTCGTGGGCCCGCGTCACCGGGACCCTCGCCGTGCTGCGGCACGCCGCCGTGGACGTCGACGAGGACGTCCGGCAGGCCGCGATCCGCGCGCTCGCGGACCGCTTCGCCGACGACCCCGGCACGTACCCGGCCGTCCTGGACGCCGTCGCCGACCCGGACCCGCAGGTCGGCGCGGTCGCGGTCGAGCAGCTCGCGAGCCGGTGGCCGGACCGTCCGCAGACCCTGGACGCGCTGCGCCGCGCCTGCCGCAGCCCGCACGGCGACGTCCAGTGCGCGGCGGCCGTCGCGGTCGCGCGCCGCGCGGACGGCCACGCCGACCCCGCGGCGGCGCTCCTCGAACGGCTCGGCGACCCGCGCAACGAGGACGTCCGGCAGGCCGCGCTCGGACTCGTCGGTGAGCACCGGGCCGGGCGTCCCGAGGTGCTGCGGGCCGTCCTGCGCGCGACGGCCGACCCGGTGGCGGCGAACCGGGTGGTCGCGATGCGCGTGCTGTCGCGGTACTGGCCCGCCCATCCGAAGCTGCGGGACGCCTGCCTGTCCTCGGTGTGCGAGTTCGAGGCGGACGTCCGCAAGGCCGGGATGGAGACGCTCGCCGCGCACTGGGGCGGCGACCCGGCCCTGCTTCCCGTGTTCCTCGCGGGCGCGCGGGACGCCGCCTGGATGGTCCGCAAGGTCGCCCTCGAAACGCTCGCCGCGCGCTGGAGCGAGCACCCGGACGCCGTCGCCGCCATCGAGCGGCTCACCCGCGACCCGGCCGGGCTGATCCGCGACGCCGCGCTGGAGGCGCTCGTCGCGCTCGGCGCCGACCAGCGGCGCGCCGCCGACGCGCTCGACGACCCGCACCGGGGCGCCAGGCGCAGCGCCCGCCGCCTCCTCGCCGGACGCTGGCAGGCGGGCTGGACGCAACGGACGCACGTCACCGCCGCCCTGACCTCGCCGCTCGGGGCCGTCCGGCGGACCGCGCTCGCGTCCCTGGTCGAACGGTTCGGCGCGGAGCCCGAAACATGGGAAACGGTCGAGCGCGCCCTCGCGGACAACGACGTGGACGTGCGGCTCCTCGCCCTCGGCGCGCTGCTCGCCGCCACCCGCGACCAGGAACGCGACCACGTCCGGACGGCCGTCCTCGCCGCCACCCGCGACCCCGAGAGCGAGGTCAGGGGGCTGGCGCTGCGCGTCCTGCTGGTGCGGTGGCGCGCCGACCCCGCCACCGGCGCCGCCGCGCGGCGGATGCTCGACGACCTGTCCGGCGACGTCCGCCGGACGGCGGTGGAGGCGCTCGTCCTGTCCGACCCGGACTCCCCCGAGACCTTCGACCGGCTGACCGTGGCCTGCCAGGACGACGACGGCGAGACCCGCAAACGGGCCGTGGAGGCGCTCGCGGCGCACCGTCCCGGTTTCCCGGGGGCCGCGGCGGCGATGCTGGCCGCCTCCGACGACACCGCCGCCGAGATCCGCCGGGGGAGCGTCAGGGCGCTGAGCCTGCGCTGGCGGGACGCCGACGGCGTGTTCGAGCGGGTCGCCCGCGCCGTGTGCGACCCGGCCGAGGACGTCCGGCTCGCCGCGCTCGCCGCCCTCGCGACCCGCTGGCCCGCGCATCCCGAGACGCCCGCCCTGGTCGGACGCCTGCTCTGGGACGAGACGACCCGCGTCCGCGGCGCGGCCGAGGCGTGCCTCGCGTTCCTCGGCGCGGCGGAGGCGCGGCCGCTGCCGCTGGACCGCCCGGCCGCGGCGGCGGCGGTGTCGCACCCCGACTCCCGCGTCCGGGTGACCGGGCTGTCGCGGCTCCTGCTCGCCTGGCCGGACGCGCCGGAGACGCGGCGCGCCGTCCGGATCGCCTTCCAGGACGAGGAGTGGCCCGTCCGCGGCCTCGCCTTCGCCGACCTCGTCCGCCGGATGCCGGACCCCGGCACGGCGGCGGTACTCGAAGCCGGGCTGCGGTCGCCGTCCGAGGCCGTCCGCGAGCTGGCGCTGTGGGGCCTCGCCACCGCGCGGCCCGGCGACCCCCGGTGCCGTCGCTGGATCGAGCGGGCGCTCGACGACCCGGAGCCGAACGTCCGGGACACGGCGGTCGACCTCGTCGCGCGCCTCTACACCGGCCACGACGAGTGGCTCCGCCGCAAGACCGGCGACCCTTCCGCGCGGGTGCGGGTCCGGGCCCTGAGCTGGCTCGCGGCGCTGCGCCCCTCGTCGCCCGCGACCGTGCGGGCGCTGGCGCGGTGCGCCGGGGACCCGGACGACGACGTCCGCGCGGCGGCGCTGGAGGCGCTGCTCGTCCAGTGGCCGGACGCGCCCGAGACCAGGGACGCCCTGCATCTCCTGAGCCGCAGCCCCGTCGTCGACGACCGCGAGACGGCCCGCGAGACGCTCGACCGGCGGGACCGGCGCCGTCCCCGCGACCTGGCCGGGACGGTCCGCGCCGCCGAGCGCGGGCACCCGACCCGGCGGGCCGACGCCCTCCACGAGCTGTTCCTCCGCTGGCCGGACGAGCCCGAGACCCTGCGCGCCGTGCACGACGCCGCGACCGCCGGGCCCGTCCTGCTCAGGTACACCGCGCTCCGCGAGATCGGCGCGCTGTGGCTCCGCGACCCCGGTTCCCTCGCGGCCGTCCGCCGCGCCGTGGAGGACGAGGACGGCGGCGTCCGCTACAAGGCCCACGCGGTCCTCTCGGACGGCTACCACCCGGACGGCCTCGACGCGCTCGTCCCCGCCGCGCGGACCGACCCCTATTGGGCGCTGCGAGCGCTGGCGATGCGCCACCTGGTGATCCGGCAGCCGTTCGATCCGGAAACCGTGGAAACTCTGCGGGAGATGACGGCCGACCGGGACTGGTACATCCGCCGGGTGGCGCTCGACCTCCTCCACCAGGCGGCGCGGACCCGGCCCGAGGACCCGTGGCCGGGCGCCTGCGACCCGAACCTCGCCACCGAGGGGGCGCTGCGGCACGTCCTCGTCGCCGGGGACCGCCCGCTGCCGCTCACGCCCACCGGCCTCCTCCCCCTCTGGGACGGCGACCCGCGCCGGGCCGCGCTCATCACCGCCCACCTGCGCGGCGACGACCCGGACCTGCGGCCGGAGCTCGTCCCGGCGGCGCTGGGCGGCGACCACACCGTCCACGGCCCGGCCCTCGCCGCGCTCGCCACCTGGTGGCCGGACGACCCGGAGACCCGGGAAACACTGCTGGCCGCGACGCGCCACGACTGCCCCCGCGTCCGCGGCGCCGCGCTGGTGGCGCTCTACACGCGGCCGGACGAGACCGTCCGCGACCTGGCCCGCGAGGCCCTGGCCGACCCGGTCGCGCCGATCCGCTACGCCGCCCTGAACTTCCTCGACGTGACCGGCCCGCTCGACACCGCCGCCCTCCTGCGCCTCACCGCCGACCCCGACGAGGACGTGGCGATGCGGGCGCTGGAGTCCCTCGGCCTCCGGGAGCCGGACGACCCGGCGGTCTGGGACGAACTCCAGAAAGCCGCCGCCGCCTGCCACTCCCCGCCGCCGGCCCGATGGGTGACCTGGCGCCGCGAGACCGCCCTCTGAAACCGTCCCGCGGCGCGCGGCGCACTAACTACGATGAGCCCGGTGACGAGCAATGACATTCCGGACCTCATCCACTTCGCCGACGAGCACGGGAACAGCGTCGTCCTCCGGGTGACCGAACTGGACGCGGAACGGCTGACCGGGCGGATCGAGGTCCGCAGCTCCTTCGTCAACGGCGACGTGGCCACGACGGTGTTCGCCGAGGACATCGACGAATGGGAAACGGTCCTCGACGACCTGCACGAAGGCGACAACACGGCCTGGCGCGAGGACAAGCGCGCCACCGAGATCTGGCTCGAACTCGACGACGAGGACCGCCTCCTCGTCTCCGTCATCGACCGCCAGGGGTCGTCCAGCACCGCCGAGCTCCTCGTCGCCGTCCCCGAGAACTGGCTGGACGACCACTACGAACGCCTTTCCGCCATCCGCAAACTCCAGGCCGAATAGCACCGGGCGGGCGCCATTCCCCGGTTGCTGAGACAATGGCCGGGGAGGACGTGTGACCGTATTCGTGTGTGCACGCTGTGAGGCCGTTCTCACCGTCCCGGTTTCGCGCGTTGCGCTGCCCGTTCACGCCTATCAGCATTATGGCCATCAACTCCTTCCCGCGCTCATGGGGTCCGGGACGTTCGCGGTGGAGCCGGAGCCGACCGGGCCGCCGTGGCGGGAGTGGAGCGAGATCGGGGAGGACGAGGCCCTGGCGCGCGGCGTGTACGCGCCGGTGCGCAGCCTGTCCTACGGCCCGCCGGACGCGGTGGCGGTCGCGCCGGGGGACGTCCGCGGCACCGTCCTGATCCCCGAGCGGTGCGACGGCTACTGCATGGGCCTGGACGGCCGCAACGGCCCGAACCTCGCATGCGCGCAATGCGGGGAGCCAGTGGCGACCCGCGTAGACGACTGCGGGTTATGGCAGACGACCTGGCTGGACCCGCGCTCCGTGCGAAGCGTCCCCGACGACGAACCCTCGCCGCCGGTGATCGGCTGGGACGAGTTGGCGGAGCAGGACGAGTGCGCGCGAACACCGCCGATCGATCCGCCCGGCGGCTGGAACCCGGTGTGGGAGGCGGCGGCCGGGGCGGCGCTGCCCCACCTGCTGGTCGGCGCGTCCGGCGGGCGGTTGACCGTACCCGAGGGCCTGCTCACCGACGCGTTCCGCACCGCGCTCGACACGCTGCTCCCGTCCGGCCCGCCGCCGAAGAGCCTGGCGCTCGCCGGGCCGGGCCTCCACGCCGCCGATGCAGACATCGTCCTGGTGCCTCGCCATCCGCAGACGGGCCGGGTGTGGGCGGCACCGCCGGGCCCGCACCCGGTACCGCTGGCCGCGGAGGTCTGGACGTGGCTGGCGTCCGATCAGAACCGGACGCCCGCCCCGATGCCGATCCGGGTGCCCGACGGCGTCCGGCGCGATGATCCACTGCCGCTGCTCCCACCGGTGCGGTTCCGCCCGGACTGGGACATCTTCGTCCGCACGCTGGCGCGCCTACCCGAAGTGCGCCGGCCCTGGCTACGCCGCATCTACGACCAAGTGACCGAACGCCCCTACGCCGACCCCTTCTAGCCCACCTCACCGCTCAAATGAACCGCGCGGCGATGGGGCTATTCGGATTGGTTGGAGTAACGCGCGTGGGACGCTTGCGCCGACGCAAGACGCCTGTTGCGCATGGGACGCGGCAGCGATCATGTCAATGCGGGGTGTTGACCTGTTGAGGCCATCCAATGGCGAAGATGTGCCGTTTACCCTGAAATCATGCCTAATGTCGGATTAGATCGAGGTCGTCGTGGATGAGCAGCGCGGACGGGATCTGCCGCCGATTCCCGGCGTCGATCCGGGCGTCCCCAATTCAGCGCGGGTGTGGGATTACTGGCTCGGCGGCGATGAGTTCTATCCGGCGGACAAGGCGATAGCGGACGAGATCGAGCAGGTGCTGCCCGACATCGTGGACCAGGCGCGCGCCGACCGGCTCTTCCTGCGGCGGGTGGTGGAGTTCTTCGCGGGCGAGGCGGGCATGGACCAGTTCCTGGACATCGGGACGGGGCTGCCGACGTCCAACAACACCCACGAGGTCGCCCAGCGGCTGCGGCCGGACGCCCGCGTCGTCTACGTCGACAACGACCCCCTCGTCCTGGCGCACGCCCGCGCGCTGCTCACGAGCACCCCGGAAGGCGTGACCGCCTACCTGGACGCCGACATGCACGATCCCGACCACGTCCTCGACCTCGCCGGGGAGACGCTGGACCTTGCCCGCCCCGTGGCGATCACCATGCTCGGGGTGACCTGGCACATCGTCGACGACGACGAGGCCGTGCGGGTCCTCGGGCGCCTCGTGGAGCGGGTCGCGCCGGGAAGCCACCTGGCGATCAGCCACCAGACCGACGAGATCACCGGACGCCGGGCGCGCGACGCGGTGGACATGTGGAACAGGGACGCCGAACCCAAAGGGGTATGCCGATCCAAACGGCAACTGGAAGAGTTGTTCACCGCGGCGGGTCTTATCTTGCTGGAGCCGGGTGTGGTGTCGTGTAACCGGTGGCGGCCCGAGGCCGCCGACGTGCCGTCCGGCGAAGTCGACCAGTTCGGTGGCGTGGGCCGCAAACCCTGAGCGTCCGCACGCCGGACCGATCGGCGAACCGGGGAGTCGGCGGACCGGAGATGAGGCGGACGCGGGGATGAGGGGCGAGGGGACGGCCGGTTGCACGGGCTGACGAGCGGACGGAGCTCCGTCAACGCCCCCGGCGACGAGGACCTCGCCGGCGTGGACGACTGGGCGTACACGACGGAGATGTGGGGTTCGCGGTACGAGCCCGACGCGCTGACCCGGCCGCGGCTGCTGCTCGCCGCCCGGCTCCGCGGGTTGCGCGAACACCGGCGGGTGCCGGTGGAGGACGCGGCGGCGGCGATCGGTTCCCCCGTCCTGCTGCGGGCGATGGAACGGGGCGTGACGGCGTCCTCCCCGCACCACGTCATGACGCTGGCCACCCTGTACGGGGTCACCGACCACGCCGTCCGGGCCCTGCTGCTGCAACTCGCGCTACATTCCCGGCAGGAGGGATGGTGGGAGCCCTATCGCAGCCTGCTCCGTCCGGGGTTCCTGCCCTACCTGGGCGCGGAGCAGGCGGCGCAGATGATCCGCTGCTACGCCGTCGAGGCGGTCCCCGATCTCCTCCAGCACCCCGACTACGCCGAGTGGATGATCCTCCGGACGCATCCGCGCGCGGGCGAGGAGGAGCGGCGGCGACGGCTGGAGCTCCGGCTGCGCCGCCAGCGCATCCTGTACGCGGCCGACCCGCCCCGCGTGTGGACGATCATCGACGAGGCGGCCCTGCTCCGCGGGGTCGCCCCGCCCGAGGCGATGTACCGCCAACTCGACCATCTGCTGGACCTGTGCGAGCTGCCGCATGTCACCGTCCAGATCATGCCGCTGAGCGTGGGCCCGGCGATGCTGCCGAACTCGATCACGCTGGTGCGCGTGCTCCAGGACCGGGCCGTGTCCCAGGTGGCCTACCTGCAGCGGCTCAACGCCGACATGTACCCGCGCGACGCCGTCCAGGCGCGGCACTGGATGAACGTGCTGGCGATCCAGGCGGCACGGCCCGACGAGACCCCGGGCCGGCTGCGCGAGGCGATGCGGTACCTGACCGGCGGAGCGGCGCCGTCCGCCGACGACGACCGTCCGGTGACCCCCGGGTTCACGGGTGACGGCGGAAGTGTGGCCGATGACGCAGAGCCGGGCACCCGCGTCTGAGAGCCTGCGTCTGTTCCAGGTCCGTCAGTCTTGAACCATCCGGCGGGCACCCGCGCGGCGCCCTCCCCCGAACGTCCCACTCCTCCGCCTCCGCTCCGCAGGAGCGCAGCCCCACGGCAACCGGGAGCGCAGAATCCATGGCAACGACGCCGCGGCGGACCCCCGCACACCAGCTCTTCATCGACCTGCTCTACGGCTTCCACGTCCAGAACGGGAAGGCCAGGTGCGAAGAGCTCGCCGAACTCGCGTCGCGAATCCGTGCCCTCCATCCCGACTACCGGGGCGGGGACGCCACCGGAATGTCCGCGAACAACATCTACAAGATCCTGCACGGCCGTCTCATGACGCTGCCGGGAAGCCGTCAGCTCAACGTGCTCGTCCTCTGCATGCAGCATTTCGCGTATGAGGCGCACATCCGGAACCACGATCCGGGCTGCGCCGCGCTGCCGGGATGGCAGGCTCTGCTGAGCAGGGCCGACGCGCTGGACCGGTACCAGCAGGCCGAAGGCCGGTTCCTCCCCGAAGCCTCGGGGGACGCCGAACAGCCGCTCCGGCCGCCCGCGCCGGTCCCGACGGCGACCGCGGCGTCCGCCGAACTGATCGCGGCGGGATCGATCAGGCTGAACCCGGTCGAACTGCACGAGCTGGTCGCCCTCGGCGACTACACCCGGATGCTGGCGGTGCGGGTCGCGGAGGGAGACCGCCGCGCGCTCTACGAGGTCGCCCTCGTCCTCGGCACCGCCGATCCCCCCGGCAACCAGCGGGCGGCGGTGTTCGCCATGGCCGCCGCGGCCGCCGCCCCGGGCGCCTCGGTCGCCTCCGGCCTCCTCACCCCGGACGCCGAGTTCGACGTCCGGCAGGCGGCCTGGCACGCCCGCATCCTGGCCCACGCGGTGGAAGCCCACGGCGACCACGACGCCGCGCGCGTCTTCGACCGTTGCGCCGACCGCGTCGACAATCCCGGCCAGCGCGCCTGGGCGCCGTAATTCCATTACTGACCGGTCGGCAGGTCACGCGGGGCGGGTTCATTCCACTCGCTCCGCCGCATATTTCAGATTTTTTCTTCGGCGCTCACCATTCTTCTTGCGATTTCACACCGAATGTCGAGGGAAAGACCGATATTGCGGGGTCTGGCTGTGCAAAGGTGGTTCTGTTCACGCTGCCGCCGGTGGGGCCGACCGCGCGCACCGCCGGTCGGCATGCGGAATGGTCGGGCTTTCACTTGTCGGCTGCCGCGGCGTCATCGGCTTCCGAGCCGTCACCGTCGCGCGGCCGAAAACCCCGGCCGCCCGTACGTCCTCAGTCCGAAACCGAGGTGACCGATGCCCCACCCCAGCCGCTGGGCCCAGCCCCTCAAGCCCCGCCACCGGAACTTCTTCATCGTCGACATCTCGGACTACTCCGTCCGCGACGACGCGTCCCAGACCCACGTGCGCGGCACGATGATCGACATGGTCGAGCAGGTCGCGGCCGGTCTCGGGATCCGCTGGCGGTCCGAACTGCACAGCGACCGGGGCGACGGGCTGCTGATCGTCGCCGAGAAGCGCGGCAGGATCGACGTCCTGCTCACCGACCTTCCCCGACGGCTGAACGACGCTGTGCGGCGGCACAACATGACGGCGTCACCCGACACGCAGATACAGCTCCGCGTGGCGGTGGGCGCCGGTTTCCTTCACAGGGACGAGAAGGGCTATTCGGGGGACGCCATCAACCGGGCCACGCGACTCCTCGACGCCCCGGAACTGAAGGCGGAAATGAAGTCGCAAGGGGCGGGATGCGGCGTCATCATCTCTGGCCAACTGTATGAGGCGATCCAGGGATTCCACATCCTCGATGACCGGAAAACTCAGAAGGTCCGGGTCGACGTGAAAGAGACCCACACCACGGCATGGATGTGGATCCCCTAAGCGAAGGAATGGCCGACGTCAGATGAAGCGGGCGGCGATGGGGGCTATTTCGGGGCCTTCGCGGAGGAAGGTGCGGAGGTCGTCGCCCCAGCCCGGGGGCAGGGCGGGGGACGCGGCGGGGTCAGGGGACTGGTCGGACGGGACGTCGAAGACGGGGAAGATCGTGCGGAGTTCGGTCGTCCAGCCGGACGGGTCGCCCTCGCGGGCCGTGCGTTCCAGGCGGTCGAGGGGGTGCTCGGACGCGGCGGTCGCGGTGGACGCGCCCAGCATGCTGATGACGTGGGGCCACCGGATCGCGAAGGCCGCGAGTTTGGCGATCTGCTCCTGGTCGGGGGCGGGCGCGCCCAGGAGCCGCTGCCTTTCGGCGACGAAACTGTAGAAACGGAACAGGTTGACGAATCGCTTGATCTCGCGTGGATTGCGGGATCCGAGCACGGGGAGGGATCGGGCCAGCACGGCGTGCGCGTCCAGGTCGCTGTACAGGTCGGACACGACGCGGTCGGCGGCAGCCAGGGTGGTGGGGTTGAGTGGTTCGGGCAGGCCGAGCAGTTCCTGTTGGACGGCGAGTGCCGTTTCGCGGAGCGTGTCGGGGGTTGGTTGGCGGGCGCGGATGAGGCGCTCTATCTCGGCTATCTGCTCGATCGATGAGGTGTCCGGGGCTTCGATGATGCGTTCTGGTGTTTCTTCGCGGCGTGGGGCGGCCGGTGAAGGGGACTGCCGTCGGAGCCGGACCCGGCGGGTTTCCGGCACGGGGGGCGAGGTGCGGCGTTCTCTGGAGGGTGCGTTTCCTCCGGGGCGGGGTTTCGGGATGTAACCCTCGACGAGGGAGCGCAGGTAGTCGTCGATCTCGCCGTCCCCGCCGGGTGTCGGGACGCTCAGCGGCAACTGCACGATCTTCTCCAGGAACCGCCAGCCGAGCGTCGACCAGTCCCCGGCCAGCCGTCCGTCGCGCTGGGCCTTGACGAGGTCCTGGTAGGCGACCTCGACGTGCGCGGCGACCGCGCCCGGCTCCATGCCCAGCACGAACACGCAGTTGGGGAACTCGCCCGCGAGGAACAGGTTGACGGCTTCGATGACCTGGGTGACCGCGCTGGGCGAGCAGCGGTCGAGGTCGTCCACGAAGACGACCAGGGGACGTTCCGGGGTGGCGATGAGGTCCAGCACCCGTTTCATGTCGCTGTGGACGAGATGCAGGAAGCCCAGTCGTCCGGCGTAGCCGGGGTCTGGCACGATCTTGTCGAAGCCGGTCTTGGCCTGGTCAGCCAGGATGCGCTGGCTTCCGCCGAGGATGTCCGGCTTGCGGACGAGCGCGGACAGCGGACCCGACGCGGCCTTGCCGAGGAACGACAGCGTTTTCCCCGCTCCGCCGACGAGGAGCACGATCGTCCCGGTGCCGAGCACCCCGGCGGACAGCCCGCGCAACACGCCGCGCAGCGGTTCGAAGAGTTGTCCGACGGCGAGCCAGGCCAGGGTGACGAGGAACGCGACGACCCATACCGCCAGGAACGGCAGGAGCCGCTCGGCCAGCAGCCGGTACCAGCGGCGCCGGATGACGCTGCGGTCGATGCGCGCGAGGTTGAGCCTGAGCCAGAACCGCTCCCGGTCGGCGACGGGGAGCCGCTCGGTGACCTGCGTGATGATCTCGTGCGCCAGCCCGGCCCAGATCTGCTCGCCGTTCTGGTACATCCACGGGTTGAACCAGACGGTCGGCCGCCAGTCGCCCGCCCGCACCGGCACGCCTTTGGCCACATGGGCGCGCAGGCCGGACGTCGGCTCGCCCGTGGAATCGTCCGGGCCGGGCTCGTCGGCGTGGAGCAGGATTTCCAGATTGGTGACCCCGGATTCGGGAGTGGCACTCCCACGCCGGAATAGCTTGCGCCATCGGCGGCGGGACGGCTTGTTACGGCCGCTTCGGCGGTCCAGGCGGATGGTGCAGGGACGTTCGCCGTCGCGCGGATCGAGGTTGTTCTGGATCATCCGCATCAGCGAGGTCTTGCCCGCGCCCCACGGTGCCTTCAACCCGATGGTGAGCGGCGGACGCGTCTGCCGGTGCCTGATGAACTCCGCGATCGCGTCGGCGTAGTGGGAGTAGGAGAGGCGGTCGCGGAGCGTCCAGTAGTCCCGCGTAATCGTCGGCTCCGGCTGCGGGCGGTGCCCCCGCTCCATCAGGAAGAACCGCCGCGCCCGGTCGCGGACGGCGGCAAGCTCGATCTCCTCCTCCGCATCCTCGGCGCGTTCGCGTGCGAACTCCCGGACGGGGTCGTGCGTGCGGATGACCTGGCCGTCCTGCCAGGTGTAGAGGAGGTGGACCTCCACCAGCCGGTCGATCGCCTTGTCGACCTCGTCCGGGGTGAACTCGTCGCCGACGAGGAACGGGAGGGAGCGTCGCCGGATCTCCTCGTGCTCGTCCACGAGCGCCAGCCTCCGCAGCACCAGCCTCTCCGCGTCGCCCAGGCTCTCGTAGACCCGCGTCAGCAGCCATCGCTCTGGGTGGCCCTCTCTGCCCCAGTCCGTCGCGAAGACGAGCGCCCCCACCGGCATGGACGGGTTCGCGGCGAGCACCGCCCCGGCGAGGTGCAACATCAACGGCGACCTGCGGCACAGTCCGATGAATACGACCGCCGCGTCCGGATTGAACCTTTGCGGGCCCGCCGCCGCTGAGAGGATCGCGAGCCCGTCCTCTTCCGAGACCCCCTCAAGTTCCACGAATTGGCGATGCGGTGCGGCGAAGGTCCCTGTCCACGTGACCAGTAGCCGCGATCCTCCGTCGTCCTCGGGAAGCAGCGCATTGATCAGGTCGGGGCCGTCCGACTTGGAGACGTCGTCGAGGACGATCAGCAGCCGTCGCGAGGCCAGCAGGTCGCGCAGCGCGGCGGTGCGCTCGGCGAACGTCTCCGGCACCGCGTCGGACGCGACGCCGAGCGCTTGGAGTAGACCACCCAGGACGGTCCTCACCCGCTCCGACCGCAAATCCAAATGCGCGAAGTTCGCGAAGAGGACCCCGTCAGGAAACTCGTCCGCGACATGGCGGGCGTAGGCGACCGCCAAGGAGGTCTTGCCGATCCCCGGAGGGCCGCTGATCACAAGGTACTGGGGCACTGCCTGATCACGGCGGGACTGCCTGAGCCACAACGGATGGATCCAGTGCCCGTCGAAGTCCGCCACGGACGGAGGCAGCGGTGACTGTAGCGGCGGGAGCGCGAATGCCGCGAGCTGTCGCTGGACCTCTTCGGAGGGCGTTGTGGCGGTTTCCGTCGCCAGCGTCCGCATCAGCTGGGTGTGCCGGGAGCGCCAGCGATCCAGGTCGAAGGCCGGAACCTCGGTCGGGAGCTGCAGCTCCTCGGCGAGGACGCTGCAGACGCTCACGAAGGTGACGACGAACTCCCAGGCGGGCGCCGACCGTCCGGCGAGCTTGTCGCGGACGGTGCTCGCGCTGAGCCGGAGCCCGCCCGCGCGTTCGCTGACCTGCTCCAGCCGCCGCAGCGGCGGGCCACCGGCCGCGTCCAGCACGGCCCGCAGTTCCTCGCCGAACTCGTGGAGCGCCTCGGCGCGGGGGTTCTCCGAGCTGTCGCCGGTCACGGCGCTCCCTTCCTCATCACCGGAGTCACCGGGGTCAGGCGGACAACTGCCGTGTCATCGCCTGGACGTCGGGGTGGTCCTTGCCGTACATCCCCGTCCAGCGGAGCCGGGCCGGTTCGCCGAGTTCGCGGGCGCTGCGCCGGTCGCCGCTCGCCTGGAGGTAGCGCACCTGGGACAGGACGAGCCCCCGCACCTCCGGCAGATCGCAGTCGTACGCCTCGGACGGCAGCAGGTGCGGCTGGATCTCCTTGAACCGGGGCCAGTTGTCCGGATCGGCCGGGTCGGCGGGCGCGTGCCGCAGCAGCAGGAGGTGGACGGCGTGCGCGAGACCCACCCGGCGGAGCGGCGACATCGACTCCTTGCGGCGGACGACCGCCTGGATCAGCCGGTGCACCTCGACCGTCCGGCGGGCGGCGTCGACGCGGGCGAGCGCGAAGCGGCGCAGGTCGCGGAGCGCGAGGCCGAAGGCGACCGAGTCGCCGAGCGTCCCGCCGAGCGCCGAGGGGAGGACGGTGTCCGCGTCGGTCGTCAGCATGGCGAGCGGGATGGGCTCCGGCGCGAAGAGCGCGCACAGCTCCAGCAACTCGACGGCCGCCGGGTTGTCGGTGCGGAGCCGTTCGATGGCCATCTGCCACGTCGCGTACAGCGACACCGGGTAGCCGGGCGGGAGGTCGTCCGACAGCATCGACGGGAGGACGTCCTCGAACCGCCGCAGGTGCTCGTCGATCGGCATGCTGGTCGACGCCTGCCATTCGGCGGCCTGGACGAGCGCGATCGGCAGCCCGCCCGCGGCCTGCGCCATGCGGGCGGCGTCGGCGTCGGAGAGGCCGCGTCCGGCGGGCAGGTGGCGGCGCAACAGGCGAACGCTCTCCTCCGGTGACAGGACGCCGACGTCGATCGCGTCCGTCCGCAGCGACCAGACGGGGTTGCGCGACGTGACGAGCAGGTGGCCGGGTCCCTCGGGGAGGAGTTCGCCGAGTTCCTCGGGACGGTCGGCGTTGTCGTAGACCATGAGCCAGTGGCCGCACGGCTCGCCGCTGCGCAGCGCCGCGAGCGCCCGCGACCACGGTTCGCCGCCCGCGGTGTCCGCACCGGGCGGGGCGCCGCCGTCCGGTCCGAGGCGGTGGGCCAGCTCGGTCAGCGACGCCCTGACCCCGGCCCGCTGCTGCGCCGGAACCCACCAGACCAGGTCGTATTCGTCCGCGTACCGGTGCGCGTACTCGATGGCGAGTTGGGTCTTGCCGACGCCTCCCATCCCGTGAAGGGTGCAGGTCAGCAGGGCCGACCCGCCCGCCTCCAGCTTGGCGCGCAGCTTCGCGAGCATCGGCTCGCGTCCCGTGAAACGCGGGTTGGCGCTCGGCACCGACCCCCAGATCGGCGGCACCCGCGTCGCACGCGGCGGCCGCGCCGGAGCCTGCTGCGAGGCGTCGCCCGGGGCGTCGCCGGGGGCGTCGTCCGGAACGGCGCGCGGAGCAGCCTCTGGGACGGCGTCCGGGACGCGGGCCGGGCGGCGTCGCCGGACGGGCGCGCCCGCGCCGCGCACCGACTGGAGCACCATCCGGGTGACGACGGCGAACCCCAGGTCCGAGGAATCGTCCAGGGGGGAGCGCTGGGAACTGGACGCGTCCGCGAGCAGGCCCAGTACGCGCGTCGCCTCGGTCCGCGTCAGGTGTCCGACCAGCACCTCGCGGACGCCGGGCCGGAAGTCGTACCGGACGCTGTCCGGCGAGCGCGGGCCGACCACGTCGTCCTGGCGGAGCAGGAGCCCGCCGAGGAAGACCTCCGCGAGGTGCCCGTTCGTCGAATGCGGCGCCATCTCGCTCTGCACGAGTCGCATCACCGGCAGGGTCAGCACGGCGGCGGCGAAGTACCGGGCGAGGCTTCCGGCCTCCGGCGACGACACCGCGAGGAAACGCGCGACCCGCTCGGACGGCGACAACTCCGGCGAGGGCCCCGCCTCGTCGGCGTCCTCCGCGACGGGATCGGCGCGCTCGCCGACGACGTGGGCGAGGCCGTTGACCCAGCCCGTGCCCGTCCCGGAGATCACCGTCGCCCACGAGTTCAGCCACCGCGGCTGGAGTTCCAGGACGGGGATCGGCACGCCCCCGGGCGCCGTCCCGTCGGCGCGGTCGCGGCAGAGCAGCCGGTCGTTGGCCCGTCCGGCGGGCGACACGCGCTGCCAGCGGACGGGCGTGAGCTCCAGCGTCGTCCGCCGCCAGAGCCGCTGCGGGAGCACCTGCACGATCGCGACGGTCTGCCTGCGCCCCCACTCGCCGAGCATCCGCTGCATCGCGCCGGTCCGCCAGGCGGCGCCCACGCAGTCGCTCAGCACGAGCACGCACTGCCGCCCCGTGGGCATCACGACCTCGCCGGGACGGCGGCCGGACGCGCCCCCGCCCGTGCCCAGCGTCGGCGGCCCGCCGCCGGTCGCGCGGTCGGTGTCGACCGTCCAGGTCCGGATGTCGCGGAACACCCCGAGGTGCTCGATCACCGAGCGCAGCCACCGCATCGCCGGACGCCACAGGTCCATGGACGTCCCCGTGTCGACCACGAGCGCGAGGTCGAAGGCACGCTCCCGGACCGTCGGCGTCTCCGGAAGGAACAGGTGGGGCGCGGCCGAGGTGAGCGCCCGCTCGTCGAGCAGGGTCCGCCGGGTGCCCGTCCCAGCGTCGCGCAACGGGCGAAACGCCTGGGCGAGGGCGCGGGCGCTCGGCATCCCCGCCGTGGCGAACAAGCCGGGATCCGGCACCCGGAGCGGCAGCGCCGCACGCGCGGGCGCCGCCGTCCCAGGCGGCGTGTCAGACGACGTGTCAGACGTTTCGGCGGGCGGCGGTTCGGCGCCCGTGTGGGAGGCCAGCCAGATGGCGTCGGCGATCTCCTCGCCCGTCGGTCGCAGGCCGAGGTCGCCGAGTGCTCTGAGCAGCCGGTCGATCATTCGTCGCCGTCCGCCTCCGTCGTCATGAGCAGGGCGTCGGCCAGCCGCCGCGCGTCCGGTCCGTCCCACGAGGTGGCGAGGTAGATGGCGTTGAGCAGCTGGTCGACGCCGACGTCGCCGCGCGTCCGGTTCCGCAGGAAGTTCTCGATCAGCTCACCGCTGCGCGCGGTCATGTCGGGCCCGAGGTGCGCGGCGACGATG
Source organism: Actinomadura syzygii (assembly GCF_008085905.1). Lineage (GTDB taxonomy): Bacteria > Actinomycetota > Actinomycetes > Streptosporangiales > Streptosporangiaceae > Spirillospora > Spirillospora syzygii. The sequence goes on from NZ_VSFF01000001.1 coordinate 628,702, forward strand.
TCCACGAGCTGCGCCAGGCCGGGCGGCGCGATGCCGAGCCGCAGGCAGCGGCGCAGGAAGCCGGGCGGGAACTCCCGCTCCCCGTTGCTGGTGATCACGATCATCGGGAAGGCGTGGCAGCGGACCCGCCCGTCCGGGACGACGACCCGCCGCCCGTCCGAGGTCAGCACCGTGGCCGCGGGCTCCGCGCCGGCGATCCGCATCAGCTCCGGGATCTGGAACTCGCCCTCCTCCATCACCGACAGCAGCTCGTTCGGCAGGTCGAAGTCGCTCTGGTCGAGCTGGTCGATCAGCAGGACGCGGGGGAACCGCGCGGGCAGCAGCGCCGTGCCGAGCGGGCCCAGCCGGATGAACGACCCGATGTCGGCCGGGCGCGTCCCGCCGCTCGCGGCGATGTTCGTCTCCTGCAGCCGTCCGATGGCGTCGTACTCGTAGAGGCCGTTGCGCAGCACCGACGAGCGCGTGATGGGCCAGTACAGGACGGGCCCGAGCCGCAGCTCGTAGGCGATGCTGTAGGCGAGGGTCGACTTCCCGGTGCCGGGCAGGCCGGTGACCAGCAGCGGGCGCCGCAGGATGAGCGCGGCGTTCACCACGTCCACCACGCTCGCGTCCGGCTTGTAGGAGCGCGCCCGTTGCAGGGACGTGCCGACGTCGACCGGCTCGGGCGGCGGATGCAGCGGGGGGCGCGGGCCGTCGCCGAGCGTCCCCGCGTTCCCGAAGTCGCGCCACGGCGGCGGGGGCGGAAGGCGCTCGATGCCGTCGTGCGGCACCCCCGTGCCCCGGTAGACGTGGTGGGTCTGGAGTCCGGTCCCTGCCGTCTCCGCGGTCATCGGCTCGTGTCTCCCTCGGAACGTTCGGGACTGTGCAGGCCGCCCGGCCGGTCCGGGACGCGGCTCGGATCGTCGAAGATCACTTGGAGGCCCTTTCCTGGATGGTCGGCGTCGGCGGGCACGGCGGCGGCCTCCCGGCGCAGGTCGCGCACCATGCGGGGAAGGTCGGCGGCGGGCGTCTCGGCGAGCCGGGACCGGAGCTCGGCGGCCGCCGCCGGGCCCGGGTCGCGGCGGTGCCAGACCGCGATCGAGAAGCCGTCCCGGAGCGCGTCGAGCACCTCGTCGGGGCTGCGGTCCGCGACGAGGTAGACGGGCACCGGGGCTCCCGGGCGGTCGTCCGGACGGTCCTCCCGCGATCGCCGGTCCCGGGACACGTGGACCCGTTCCAGGCTGCGGACGACGACCGGATACACCGTCCCGATCTCGGCCTCCGGCTGCGTGGAGCGCCCGAGCGGCCACTCCTCCACCGCGATGTTGAGCAGCGTTCGCGGCAGGACGAACTCGATCACCAGGTCGTCGGCGTCCCCCGGCGGCGTCCCGGTCTCCACCGGCCCGAGCAGCTCCTGGAGGAGGCGCTGCACCTCCGGCAGGGTCACCGCCTCGTCCGGGCTGAGCAGCACGGTCGGCGGCCCGTCCGCCCGCTGCGACGACACTGTCAGCAGGAAGTGGTCGGCGTCGAGACCGTCCTCCTCCAGCTGGAAGATCAGGTAGGACCGGGCGTCCGGCGCCGGGGGCGCCGTCTCGGGCCGCTCCGTAGACCACGCCTCCGGCGGCAGGCCGAGCCGTTCACCGACCCCGGCGAGCCAGCCGCGCAGCAGCGGGCGGGCGAAGGGTTCCGCGTCCGCGGCGAGCCGCTCCACGAACTCCAGCAGGGGCGGGACGCCGGCGGGGGAGACGACGGCGTCCTCCAGCCTCCGGATGGTGGACCGGAGATCGCCGCCCTCGCCGAGCAGCCCGCCGACCGCGCCGCCGATCACTGTGCCGACCCCAGGGCTGATCAACGTTCCGATCGCGGCGCCGCCGGACGGCGTCGCCGATGCGCCGCGGACGGCTTCGACCAGGCGGAGCAGGTCCGCCCGCTCGTTCTCGGTGAGCAGCGGCGGCGGCACCACGCGCTCGATCCGCTCCGCGAGCTGCTCGACCTCGACGCTCGCCGGGTGGAACATCCTGGCCGTGTCCAGCAGCGTGTGGAAGGCGCCCGGCCGCTCGGCGCACCAGTTCACGAGGGTCCACAGTTCGCGGCGTGTCTCGTCGCCGACCCCGATGCCGGGGCGTTCGCCCAGCATGTCCCCGAGGAGTTCGGCGTAGGTGGCGCGGAGCCGCCGGTCGGCGAGGTCGGGCATGTTCATGAGCGCGTCGAGGATCGTCCCTGCCTCCGCCGCCGACAGGCGCGCGGCGCCGGCCTGCGGCGCGGCGAGCCCGGCGAGCGGCGGCCAGAGGTCCGCGACGGCCCGCGCGGGCAGCATGAGCGCCGTGCGCTCCGGCGCCGCCGCCGTGAGGACGCCGACGACGTTCCCCGTCTCGCCGGACAGGACGGCCGCGCCGCTGAACCCCGGCCCGAGCAGCCCCGGGGAGTCGACGTCGAGCGACCGCCGTCCCGCCGCGCTGCCGCCGCGCGCCGAGACGCGCGCGGACATCCACATCCCCTGGTCGGCGTCGCCGGGATAGCCGAAGTATCGAACCTCCATGCCGGGCGGGATGTCCTCATCCGGCCGGACGAGGGGAAGCGGATCGCACCGGACGGACGGTCCGATGAGGTTCAGCACCGCGAGGTCCCCGTGGCCGGACGACGCGGGGAACCAGCCGCCCGGCAGCACCTTGGCCGACCGGTCCTGCCCGAACGCGGGCAGCTCGACCCGGACGCCGTCGGCCGGACGTCCCGCCGCGCCTCCGCCGCCCGCCACGACGTGCGCGCAGGTCAGCACCAGGTGGTGGTCGATCAGGAACCCGGTCCCGGCGACGAGCCCCTGCTGGTCGAGCACGCGGACACTCCATGGAGGCGCGTCACCGGGCACGCTCGGCCAGCTCACCGCTCACCACCCTGAGTCATCCGAACCACCATTATTTCGGACGCCGAAGACCCGCGGGGCGGACGCGGAGGTGTGCGCGCCATCATCTGAGAAGTCTGGCGATGAGCTCCTCGCGCGCGGACACACCGAGCTTGCGGTAAATCGATTTGAAATGGTCGTTGAGGGTGTGCGGCGACATCTCCAGACGGCGCGCGATCTGCTTGGCGGCCAGCCCTTCGAGGACCTGCTCGACGACCGCGCGCTCCTTGGGCGTGAGGCCGTGCCAGAAGGCCATCGCCGGGAGCAGGTCGGTGCCGACGGCGGGCTGGACCGTCACCGCCACGTCCGTCCCGCCGGTCAGGGGCTGAGCGTTCAGGACGATCCATCCGCGCTTGGTGGGAACGCGGGTCATCGCGGGCTTGTCCGTGGTGCGCACCGTCTGAGTGAGAATCCAGACGATGCTCTCCACCGGCGGATCCGATGTCGTGAGCGCGTCGGCGGGCCGGGTTCCCAACTCGTCCAGCCATTCGCGCGCGGACGGCGTCGCCGCCACGACCCTCTCGGCGGCTATCGCTCCGCCTCCGGTTCCGATGACCAGCACGCCCGGCGGGAGGGCGAGGCCACTGGGCTCCGGCGGCGCGGCCGCCGCGTAGCGTCTCATCGCGGCGACGATGTCCCGCGCGAGCCGCTGGGCCTGGACGGACTCGTCCGCTGAGAACGGCCGGGCTCCCCTCGGACGGAGCAGCACCAGGCCGCCCCACATCGTCCCCGCGTGGGCCAACGCGATGCGCAGCTCGCTGCCGACACCCTGATCGAGCATGACGTCGCGCATCGCCTCGTTGCGGCGCAGCCCCGGAGCGTCCGTGTTGAAGACGCCCACCCGGGATTGCCGGGCCCTCCGGTCGAAGGGATAGGGGTGATCGCCGTCGCTGCGGTCCCCCACGATCAGCCGCCGCGCGGCCGCCTGACTGTAGCCGTGCTCCCTCGCGAGGAAACATCCCACGCCGGTGACCGGGTCCACCGCGGCGAGCATGTACCCCTCGTGGGGGACCACCCGTCCGACCCACTGCGAGACCACCGCGCCCAGTTCGACGGCAGTCCCGACGTCCGAGGCAGCCCTGATGGACGAGCACTCACCCCTGCTCATCCTCCCAGTATTCGCCACGCAACGCATTTAGACGAGTACAGATTGTCGCCTTTGTGGGTCGCGACCCATTCGGACAGGCACCGGCAACCCCCAAGACCTGGGGATACTTCCGCGCCCGCCGTCCGGCGACCGTTTGTGGCAGGACGGCTCACCACCCCGCGGACGAGCCCAGAACGGATCGGAGTGCAAGATGCGCAAATTCGTGATGCTGGTGCTGCTGCCGACAATCACCATGCTCGGCGGGACCGGCGCCGTGACGTCCGCCTCGGCGGCCCCGTCGCCCCGCCTCGACGAGGGTTTCTCGCTCAGGCCGAACGGCAACGCCAACCTGTGCCTCGAAGTGGCCGACGCCAACACCGGAAACGGCGCCCTGGTCACCCTGTGGCCCTGCACCGGCAACCCCAACCAGAAGTGGGTCTTCGAGCAGAACAGGCTCCGGAGCGCCCTGCCCGGCAACAAGTGCCTCGACATTCGCTCCGGAAACACCGGCGACGGCGCCGCCGTCAACACCTACGACTGCCATCCCGGAGACCCGCAGTTGTGGCGCTTCAGCGGGGACACGCTGATCAGCAGCCTCAACGGCAAGTGCCTCAGCGTCCTGGCGAACAATTTCGCCGCCGGGGCGGCCGTGGTGAACTTCGGCTGCAACGGCGGCAGGGGCCAGTCCTGGCGGACGACGACCTGACCGAGCGTGCCGGTCGGGACGCCCCGGAGCGACTCACGCCCAGGCCAGAGATTCCGTTCTCTGGCCTGGGTCGTTCCCTTTTCCGATGCCGACTTCGATGCCCCCGTCATAGCCTCACCTATAACCACTGGACGAGGCCGCAGGAGCAGACGATGGACACCGAAGTACGCATGCTGGACGTGGCACCGGTAATCCCGGTCCGCGACCTGAAGGCCGCCCTAGACCGCTACCGCGCCCTCGGCTTCTCCGTGCGCCAGGACGACGGAGACCACCACTACGGATTCGCCGACTGGGGCCAGGTCTCCTTGCACCTCACCCAGTGGGACGAGCACGATCCCGCCCGAACCGGCGCGGCCATCTACCTCTACACCTCAGACGCCGACGCCCTACACGCCCAATGGACGAACGCCCACGTCCCGGGTCGCCTGGGCAAACCGGCCAACACCCCATATGGCCTGCGAGAATTCGCCTACGTCGACCCCGACGGGACGCTCCACCGAGTCGGCTCGAACCAATCTCCGCCGGCTAATCCTCGATAGTGATCCCCATGGCCGCCGCGAGCGCGAACAGCAGCGCCTGAGCGTCAGCGGCAGGCACTGTCGCACCCGCGAAACTCTGAATTCCATTGACTCCGTAGAGGTCGCACTCAGAGAGCCGGGCGCCCTTCATATTGGCACCACTGAACTGCGCGCCGGTCAGCTTGCAACGCTCGAACCGGACACCGCCGAGTTCCGCACCCTGGAAGTTCGCGTCGGCCAGGTTGCAGTCACGAAAGACAACGCTCTTGAACCGACCGAACCGGAAGGACGACAGGTCTGCGCGGCAGTTGACGAACAGGACGTCCCGGAGCCCGCACTCACTCATCGAGGTCCCGGTCAGGCGGCTCCCCTGGACGACCGCGTTGAAGATCCGAGAGTCGACGAGCCTGAGATTCGCCAGGTCGCACGACGTGAACTCGACATCGGCGAAACTAGCGCGCCGCATCGCCGTCCCGGAGAACCGCGTGTCCTGAAACCGGCAGCGCTCGAACTCCACGTCCTCGACATCCTGCGCGGACAGATCTACGTCGCAGAACCGCGTGGACAGATAGACGCCGTCATGCGCCAACTCGGCACCCGAAGTGCCGACCTCCTCCAATGAACTGGGGATCTTAGGCGCCACAGGTTCTTTGAGACGCTTCGGACGAGCCCGAACATTGCCAGCTGCCACGTGCCCGACCCTACTCATCCCGAACCCACGACACGTCCATGCCCCGAGAGCCGCCTCCGGGTCGCGGCCCGCTCCCAGAGGCGCCCGAGCAGCCCGACGCTCCGAGGTGGGCATCCGACCCGTTCCGTCTCAGCCTGCGAGAGGCCCGGTACCGGTATCAGAACGTGAGTTACTTGGACCTCTCACGCAACTTGGAACGTGTTAGCCTCCCCCGATAGTTCAGATTTGAACAACCCCCTGGGAGGGAGCATGACCCCCGCGAACCGGATCCCCTACCTCTCCGACATCGCCCTGCTCATCGGCCGCGTCGCAGTCGGCGTGGTGTTCGTCGCGCACGGCTGGCAGAAGTTCGACGACATGGGCCACGGCGGCGTCACCAAGATGTTCGAGGGCATGGACATTCCGGCCCCGTCCGTCGCCGCCTACTACTCCACCTGGGTCGAGCTCATCGGCGGCCTCGCCCTCATCGTCGGCGTCGCCGTCCCGCTGGCGGGCCTGCTGCTAGTCGCCGACATGGCGGGCGCCTTCTGGTTCGTCCACAAGGGCAACGGCGTCTTCGTCACCGGGAACGGCTACGAACTGGTCCTCGTCCTCGGCGCAGCCGCAGTCCTACTGGCCCTCGTCGGCGCAGGCCGCTTCTCACTCGACGGCCTCCTGTTCGACCGCACCAAGAAACACCAAGAAGTCACCACCTGACCGCCCGCCCCACCGGCGTTCAGGCACGATCAGGCCCAGGTCAGAGACCAGCCCTCTGACCTGGGCACTGAACACTCGTCCGCCGATCAGCGCTCGATCCCCAAGCGAGATCAGACGCGAATCACCTCGCAGTGCGCCGGTTCAGTCCGGGACTCCGAAAAGGTCTTTCAGGTCGTCGGCGTACTCCCGCACTGAACGCGTTGTGGGGTGCTGCGCGCCGAACGCAGCTGATGCGCGTTCTTCGGCTCGCGCGATCGCCGCGAGAGCTTCGGCGGCCCGTCTCAGATCGCGGTGCGCGGTGGCCAGGTCGCTCAGAAGTCGGACGACGGTGAGGTGGTCGGGTCTCGGCGCGGCTTCAGCGATGGCCAAAGCCCGCTCCAACAGCGGCAGCGCGGCAGCGGCCTGCCCCAGATCCAGATGCGTGTCGGCCAGGTTGCCCAGTCTCATGACAACGGTGGGGTGATCGGGGCCCAGCGCGGCCTCGGCGATGGCCAACGCCCGCTCCAACAGCGAGAGCGCTTCGACCGCCCGTCCCAAATCCTTGTAGGTGGTGGCCAGGTTGCTCAGCAGGGTGGCGACGTCGGGATCATCGGGCCCCAACGCGCCCTCGGCAATGGCCAAAGCCCGCTCCAACAGCGACTGCGCCTCACTCACATGCCCCAGTACGCGGTGCGCGGCTGCCAGGTTGCCCAGGCCTCTGGCGATGTCGGGATGGTCGGGACCCAACACGGCCTCGAATATGCACAGCGCCCGCTCCAACAGCGGCAACTCGTCGGCGGTCTGTCCCAAATAGCGATGAGCGGCAGCCAGGTTGCCCAACCCGATGGCGACCGCGAGATCGTCGGGACCCAACACGGCCTCGATAATGGTCAACGCCCGCTTCAACAGCGGCAGCGCAGCAGTGGCCTGCCCCAGACTTAGATGCGTGGCGGCCAGGCTGGCCAGTTGGTCGGCGACGGTCGGGTGGTCGGAGCCCAGCGCGGCCTCGGCGATGTCCAGTGCCCGATCCAACAGCGGCAACGCGGCCGCGGCCTGCCCCAGATCAAGGTGCGTGACGGCCAGATCGGCCAGGTGGTCGGCGACGGCGGGGCGATCAGGGCCGAACGCGGCCTCCACGATGGCCAGCGCCCGCCGCTGCAACGGCAGCGTCTCAGCCGTCCGCCCCAACGCGCGGTGCGTGGCGGCCAGATTCCTCAACAGGGTGGCGACCATGGGATGGGCAGGGCCGAACGCGGCCTCGGAGACGGCCAGCGCCCGCTCCAACAGCGGGAGTGCTTCGGCCGCCCGTCCCAGCTCGCGGTACATGCCGGCCAGATTGCTCAACAGGGTGGCGACGTTGGGATGGGCGGGCCCCAGCGCGGCCTCGGTGATGACCACCGCCCGTTCCAACAGGGGGAGCGCCTCGGCCGTCCGCCCCAGATCGCTGTACGTGGAGGCCAGATTGCCCAGTCCGACGGCGACGTTGGGATGGGCGGAGCCCAGCGGGCCCTCGAAGATGGCCAGCGCCCGTTCGAACAGTGGGAGTGCCTCAGCCGCCCGTCCCAGACGGCGGAGCGTCATGGCCAGGCCGCCCAGACGGATGGCGACTTCGGGATGGCCAGGGCCGAGCGTGCTTTCAGCAATGGCGGTCGCGGTGGCGAACATGGAATTGGCGCGTTGGTACTCGCCCTGCACATTCAGGAACAGGCCCGCCTCGTGCAGCACCGAACCGAGTCGCTCGGACGAGCGGGACGGTGAGGCCGGTAATGCGGCGACCGCTTCGACATGGACGATAAGAGAACGCCAGGTCGGCCATCCGGTCACATCAGACTCGGCATTGTCGGGGATGGCCGAGTGGAGCCAGTCGAGGGCAAGGTCACGGGCCGCACCGAGTGCGTGCTCTTCGCCTGTGTCCTCGCTACGGGACAGGACGGCGGCTCGGGTAAGGCGGTGCATCGCCACCGCCTCGTCGGTCAGGTCGATCATGCTGTGAGAGGCCAGGACTCCCAGCGCTTCGTCCACGGCCTCGGTGGTCTCCTCGTCGCCGCCGCCCAGCATCAACCGGGGAATGTCGGCAGGGGCGTACTGCGCCAACACCAAAGCGAGTTCGGCCGCTACGGGCGCCTGCCGGTTGAGGGCTTCGAGGGTGATGTCCCAAAGGCGAGCGATGGTGGCCTGGGCCTTGTCGCCATCGGCGGACTTGGCGTAATAGCGGCCCGGATACCGTTGTAGCAATCCCAAGTAGCGGCCCAACGTGATGCGCGTCTGACGAATGTAGGCAGCGGCCTGATCTAACGCCAGCGGCAAATAGCCGAGTTCTTCGGCGATCGCCGAAGCCGTCTCCCGGTCGCCCGCGGCGGTTTGCCCGCTGATGGTGGTGATCAGTTCAGCGGCCGCCTCCGGGTCGAGCAACCCCAACTGCAACGTTCGCGTAGTGCCTGGCCAGCGCACGTCCCGGCGGCTGGTGATCAGCGCGTGCCCGCCCTCCAGACACCCCAACAACCCGGCGACATGGGCCGGGTCGGTGACGTTGTCCAACACCAGCAGCCATTCCGGATGCGCCCGTAACCAGCCGACCGCCCACGCCGCCGCATCCTCGGTCGTCGCCGCCCGCGCCGCATCCTGAACCAGATGACGGGTCAATCCGGCCAACCCCGCCTCGACCTGCTGCGGATTCTCGGCGGTCACCCACCAGACCGCCCTGTACCTCTCCCGCGCCCGGTCGGCGTACTGCAACGCCAACTCTGACTTGCCCACCCCGCCCATCCCATAGACGGCCTGCGTCACCACCACCGTCCCCGCGGCAGCGGCCAATACCTGCTCTAATCGCCGGTAATCGTCGTGCCGTCCGACGAACACCCGCGTGGCCGGACGCGGCAACCCCACCACCCGCGCGACAGGCCGCACCGACTCCGGCGCCGGAAGCGACACCGCGGCCCGCGTGATCTCATCCCCGGTCCTGACGCTGCCGAAATTGACGCCGATCCCCGGTGACCGATCCCCGGAGGTCCGCACGTGTCCCGCAGGCATGTAACCGGCCCGCCGCTCAACTCTCGCATCGCCGTCGGTCATGCCCGGTCACTGCAGGAAAGTGTTGCCATCACCGGTGGCGATAACGCCGTAATTGGTATGCACCGCAGGAGATCGCGCCCCAGTCGTCACCACCCGCGTCCCGTCGCCGGGGGCGTCCGACATCCACCCCCGTACCTGCGCCGCCAATTCCGCATCCGCAACCAGGGTCTTACGAATGGCCTTGCGCAACGCCGCCTGATTGTCACCATCGTCAGGATCATCGATCACATCGGCCAGCGCCTCGGGCACCTCCTCACCCTCCGCGCGGACCCCGAATATCCTCTGCGCCAGCCGCCGCCCGAACCCCACCGTCGCGTCGGCCGCCTGCTCCTGCGTACGTGCCAGCACCGCACCCCCGTACGCGCCCGCCGCCGTGGTCACGTACTGGGACACGTCCCCCGCTAACCGCACCAGATCCCCGGACATCCCCACGCCCTTCATAAAACGGCCACCACTGACCGTCATCTAGGACGTTAGACGCACGAACCCCACCTTCCGCCAGCAATCACCCCCTCCACGACCGAAACCGGCCCACCGACCTCTCAGATGCGGCAGGGGGACGTCGTTAGTGGTGGTCTGTGCGTTGCCACGGAAAGGGGGCGAGATCGGGTTCGATCCAGCCGGTTCTGGCCGGTGAGGAGGCCAAGGTCGCCGAACGGTAGAAGCGGACCAGGAGGCGTTTGTCGAGCAGGGCGGGATTCCGGTCGACAAATGCAGCGAAAGCGGCTTCGTCGTCTTCGGCTGCGTGATGCCCGACGAGTTCGACCCAGGCCCGGCTCACGGTCGCATGGTATTTCTGGGGCACTTTCGCGTAGCGGGCGGTGCGCTGGATGCCGTCGCTGACCAGCGCGACCGCCGCGGGCACTCCAACCCGTCGCACGGCCAGCCACGTCAGATGGACATGCTCGCGGTGGCCGAACCGCTCAGCGGTCGCCATCACCTCGGCCATCAACCCATCGAAGTCCGGCGCACCGACGGAGTGCTCGTCGGCGGGACGCGCGGTCATGACCGAACCTCCGTCAAGGCTTGCAGCGCGGTACGCAGGTGGGCGATCGCGCCGCTCGGCAGACCGTCGAGCGCGCGGTGCTCCACGTCGGCGATGGCCCGCCGGATCGTGGCGGCGGCCACTCGTCCGGACGGGGTGAGCTCGATGAGCACCGCCCGCCGGTCTCCGGGGCGAACGCCGCGGGTGATGTGGCCGCGTCGTTCCAGGCGGTCCAGCACGCTGGTGAGTGTGGTGGGACGGGTACCCACGGCCGCGCCGAGCTCGGACACCGTCCGGCCCCGCCCGTCACCCAGATTCGCCAACGCGTTGATCTCGGAGCTGGTCAGGTCCAGATCGACGAGCTCAGCAGAGAGCACTTGCAGAGTGGCATGGGTGGCCCGCTGCAAGGCGAGCAACGCCGACCACTCAGACGACACGCTTTCGGACTTCACGATTCCGTACAATACGATTTCGTAGCATCTACCGCGACCCCTGTGGCGTCCATCGAGGTCGCTTCCCGGCATACGCCTGTGGTGCCGACCGGCCACCCGCGTCGCCGCCAAGCTCGCCATCTGCGTGCGGCCCTTCATTGCGGAACGTTGGAGAAACGTCGCCTTTCGCGCCCTCGCTGGGACAAGAGCGAACCGTGACCTGCCTGTGGCTTTTTCTCTCATCGGCGCGGGGACGGTCCAGGAGCATCGCTGCGTTCGGATGCTGCGCCATGCCGGCGCGTGGCGCGGCAGCCGAGGAGGAACATGAGTCGGACACGCACACGCCGGGTGGCCATGTCGGGAGCGCTCGCCGCAACGGCCGCCACCATGGCCATGCCTCCTGCGGTCGCCTCAGATCAGGCCGACCCAACGCCGCCAAGCAGCGCCGCCGCTGCGAAAGCGTCCAGCAAACCCACTCCCCGACCGCCCCAACTCCCGCGCAACTTTCATGGGACCGGTAAATATATCGTCCGGGATCTGGGCATAACGGTGCCGTTCACCTGGACGGGAAGAGACGGCGACAGCCAGATGGTCGCGGGAGGTCCGCGCTACCCGATCTGGTTCACGAACCTCATCTACCGGAACTCGCTCTACACGCTGACCTATAAGTGGCCCGGCCTTAACGACCACGAATGCTCGCAAATCCCAGGGTTCAACCTGGGCGCTCTAAATCAGAAGCTTAGAACGTCGCGTTTCGTCGGACGGGAGACCTTGCACCTAAATTCGCAACGCCATGTTAATCACTGGAGGGTCGGCGTCGTCGTCCCGCAACTGCCTCCAGGGAAGTTCCTCCGGTTCCCACTAGCGCTCGGCGACATCTACGTGGACCAGAAGGATCCGACAACCTTCTGGCAGGTCCTTCAATTCGGCGTCCAAAACCTTTTCGACCCCGAGTTGGACGAGTGGCTCAAGATGAACACCTTCAAGCACACCCCGGGAAGAGTCACGCTCCCCGCCCAGTGCCCACCACCACAGCCCCGCCAACGCTGATCGTCCACGCCCAGCACCCCCGTGCCATCTAAGCCCAGGCTGCACTGAACGCCATCCGAAGAACACGCCACGGACTGGATGGCTCAGAGCTTTCCATTCGCTGGACGCGCGAAGACCCCCTGCGGCTGTCGCATGAATGGTCTGGTGTTTTCGGCCGCCCCATCTGCGCGCAGGACGCCACCAATTCGAGTTCGTCGGCCGCTGACCTGCGGTCCCGCGAGCCTTCGCGCGTCGGCGGTGCTGTCAAGTCTTGTTTTCCTTATCGGCAGCGCTTAGAACGATCATGCCTCTTGCGTGATCCCCGGGGGGCGTCCGGCCGCTGGTCTGGCGCATCACGCTCCGACCGAAGGGACCTCTCATGAGGAGTTCTCGCAAGCCGGGGAAGGTGGGGCGGCGAGCACCGTGGCTCGTTCTGTCCGCCGCGCTCGTCCTGAGCCCGCTACCCGCACTGGCTCAGGGCGCGACACCGAACGGCGGTGTCTCCCCCGACCGTCAATCCAGTAGTGAGCAGAACGGCGTGGCGCTCATGCGCGTCATCGTTCCGGATCAAAAGGCCGTCGACCAGCTGAACGACCTCGGCGTGGACCTCGCCGAATACACCCGTCCCGTGGACGGCGGAATCGAGGTGCACGCCGTCCTCAGCCCGGCGGAGACCAAGGAGCTGAGGAGCAAGGGCTACGACGTTCGCGACGCCATTTCCGACCAGCAGGACGTGACCAAGCTACGGCAGGAGCGCGAAAAGACGCTCCGCTCGCTCGCGCAGGACGGGCAGACGGCCGACACCCTGACCCCGCTGCGCGCCGAATGGTTCACCAGCCTGGAGGGGCAGCGGTTCCTGTCGATCGAGGTGAAGACGAGCACCCCGGACGCCACGAACATCCTCACTGCGACGTGGAACAACGGCAAGGACACCGAGCCGGGCTCCGGTGGCACCGCAACGATGTCGCGCTTCACCGACGCAGGCCAGTACATGTACCACCGGTTCACCTCCCCGCTGGCAATCGACTCCGCGCCGACGAAGGCCACCATCACCAGCAGTTCGGGCGGCAGCGTCACCGTCCCGGTCAAGGAATGGCTGGGCAAGCCGCGAAAGGCTCCGGGCAAGCACTACGTCAGCGACTTCGTCGACCACTACATGGATCCGACCGAGGTCTACGGCAGGATCAACGGGCTCGCCAAGCAGTTCCCCAAGCTCGCCGAGATCGTCGACCTGCCGAACAAGACGAACGGGTACCGCCGAAACGCTCAGGCTCAGTTCGGGACCGCCGCGGCGAGCACCTTCTATGTGACCTCGAAGGCGTACGGTTCCGACGGCGGCAATGACATCGAGCTAACGCTACAAAAGGCCGACCAACCGTCCGCCCCACTGTCGGTGTCGGTCGACGGCAAGAACGTCACCGTCACCCTGGCAACGGACGCCGACGGTGCGGCGACCAGCACCGCCAAGCAGGTCGTGGACGCGCTGAACGCCCACGCCGGCACGCTGCTGAGCGCGGACACCTATCGCGGCGACGCCGGTTCCGGTGTGGTGGCCGAAAGCGCCGCGACGAAACTCACGGACGGCCTGAAAGCCCCGGCGTCAGTGTCGCGCAAGCCCTTCCAAATGCAGGCGTTGCGCATCGGAGGCAAGCGGGACGGTTCGAAGCCGGGCGTTTTCCTGTACTGCCAGGAGCACGCTCGCGAATGGGTGACCCCGCTGACCTGCGTGGAAACCGCCGAGCGGCTGCTGCGCAACTACCGGCTCGACCCGGCGACGCGCAAGATCGTCAATGACCTCGACATCTTCGTCCTCCCGTCGGTGAACCCCGACGGCGCGCACTACAGCATGTACGACTTCAACATGCAGCGCAGGAACATGACGAACCACTGCGGCCCGGCTGAGTCCGACCCGGGGAACCGCAATTCGTGGGGCGTCGACCTCAACCGCAATTTCTCGGTCGGTTCCTTGTTCGACGGGTACAGCGGCGCATCGGCGTCCTGCCGCAGTGACGTCTTCGCCGGACCCGCCGAACTGTCCGAGCCCGAGGCCAAGAACGAGGTGTGGCTGACGCACCGGTTCCCGAACATCAAGTTCGCGATGAACACGCATTCCTACGGCGGGTACTTCATGTGGCCTCCGGGGGCGTACAAGGTCCCGGGCCGCGAACTGCTGCCCCGGGCGGACCTCGGGACCGAGAGCTTCTTCTGGGCGTCGTCCGACCACATTCTGAACTCGGTGCAGAGTTGGCGCGGCACGGCCATCTGGCCGGGACGCACCGGCCCGGTGCCGGACGTGCTGTACTCCGCGGCGGGTAACAGCGCGGACGAGCACTGGTACAACCGCGGCATCATCGGCTGGGACTTCGAGGTCGGCGCGGACATCTGGAACCCGGCGACCAAGCGGTTCGACCCGGTGGGCTTCCAGCCGCCGTTCGCGGAGGGCCACGAGGAGGCGATGGAGTTCGCCAGTGGGCAGATCGGGATCCTGGAGGTCGCGCGGGCCTATGCGTCCGACAAGGCCCCGCCGAAGTCGAAGCTGGTGGTCGACGGCCGCCAGCCGGGGTCCACGACGTTCACGTTCACGACGAGCGAGCCCGCCACGGTCTACTACACGCTCGACGGCAGCCGTCCGACGCTGAAGTCGCCGAAGCTCACGGCGGCGGGCACGCGCGAGGGGCCGGAGAAGCTCAAGGTGGACAAGAACACCGAGGTCAAGTGGTTCGCGGTCGACATAGCCGGCAATGTCGAGAATCACTACAACCCGGACGGCGACCGACAGAACTACCGGCACCAGTGGGTAACGGTCAAGAACTGACCCACTGAGCCGCGACCGTGGCCGCCTGCCATCACCGGCAGGCGGCCACAATCGGTTTGAAAGATGTCGCCATTGCCGTAAATGATCAGCTTTACCAGTTCTAGATTCGATTGGCCGGGCCATCATATTGCCCTGTCGATCACTATTCCCAGTGTTTGCAACCAGAGTCGCATGTACCGCATCCCCGCCGGGCAACGTGATCAAGAAAAGCGATGCCGGACACCTCCGGCAAAACGCCAAAATCACTTGTTCGAGGGAGAAAGAATGAGGAGTAGTGCGCGTACCGGCATGGCGGTCGCGGTGGCCGGGGCGGCGAGCGGCCTGATCATGCTGAGCGGCGGCGCCACCGCCCTGGCGGCGACCACCGCCGCATCGCCGGAGGGAGGGCCCACTGCCGGCGACATCTGCCGTTACGAGGTCATCGCGCGGGACGGGCTCAGGGTCCACGAGACGCCGCGGGGCAAGGTGATTCCGCCGGCGCTGAAGTTCGGCACGCGCGTCGACGCGGACTGCAAGACGAGCCACGACGGCTGGGTCGAGCTGCACGGGGGCGTGCCGGTGAGCCAGCGCCATGGCTGGGTCTTCGCGAAGTACCTGAAGCTGATCAAGCCCGTCGGCGGCGTCTCCGCCGGTGGCGGCGGCACCTCCGCGTCGGCGAACCCGATGCTGGCCGGTGCCGGCATCGGCGCACTCGTCCTTGGCGCGGGCGTCGCTTTCTCCGCGCGGCGCCGCCAGGTGAGGAACGTCGCCTGAGGGACGGAGCGCACCATTCGGCGGTCGGCCGGCCACGCAGTGTGGCGACCGGCCGTCGTCTCCTACCGCCTACCGGCATTCCGCCGCATTCGAATTGTCGGCCCATTGGCAAGGAGCATGGTTTGCGCTGAACGCGAGAATTCCATGGTGCTGGCGGGCTCTGATAGGCCATCAGTTAGGGGGAGAAAGTGAAGATGAGAACGTGCACCGGCACAATGCTCACGGTTGCGGAGGCCGAGAGCGCTCTGCCGCCGCGTCGCGCTTGGCGGCGAGTCCGCTGCAATACGAAGGGTCTCGGGTGAGTCCATGAGCGAAGCAAAGCGAAGCGGCCGATCGGTCCATCTGCGGTACTGGCTGGCCGCTGTGATCATCTCGACGGGCGTCGCCCTGTGCGTCGTCGGGTTCCGGCTGACCGGCCCCGACACACCACCGCGACCGCCCGCATCGGTCGCGGACATGCCCATGGACGCGGCCCCGAACCCGGAGCAGGCGCTTCCCGCATCCGTCCCGAAACGGATCAGGATTCCGTCCATCAAGGTCGACGCACCGGTCGTCCCGGTCGACGTCCAGCCGGACGGGGCGCTCGGCGTACCACCCCTGAGCCGCGTCGACGAGGTCGGCTGGTACAGGGCCGGGCCGACGCCGGGCGAGAACGGCCGCGGCGTCCTGGTCGGCCATGTCGACTCCAAGAAGCAGCCGGGTGTCTTCTACAAACTGGGCGCGCTGCGCCAGGGACGCCGGATCGAGGTCGTCCGCAAGGACGGCACGGCAGCGGCCTTCCGCGTTGACGGCGTCAAACTCGTCTCCAAGGACAGGTTCCCGAGCAAAAGCGTCTACGGGAAGGGAGGCGGGCCGGAACTGCGCCTCGTCACCTGCGGCGGCCGCTTCGACCGCAAGCGTGGCCACTATGAGGACAACATCATCGTCTACGCGTCCCTGATCTCCGGCCCCCAGAACGCCCAGAACGGGGGCAAGCCGCTCAACTAGCGAGCGGTGGACGCTCATCTGCTCCTGCTCCTGCTCCTGCTCCGCGGCGACCGACCGTACAGTCACCCACGCACCTGCTCGACGCCAGCCTCGTCCAGCGCCACTGTCAGCACCCCGCGTTCGCACTCCCTCAGCAGACCTTCGCCCACGGTCCGGAGGGTTGGTGGTGGAGCAACCGCTTCGGGCACGCCCAACACAAGACCTTGAAAACGGCATAGTGGCTGCCACCGACCCCGGGAAGCGGTCGTCCGTCCCGGCGGCGTGGTTACCTGAGGGGCCGCTGACGCTCAATCCTTCAAAAGGGAGCCGTTGACCTTGCCCTCTCTGGCCTGTACATAGCAGAGCACCTGGCGGTACCCGGCAGCCCACGCAACCTTCGTCGAGCGGTTGAACCCAAGCGTAAGACGGGGAGGAGGTGGCGGCAGAGGCGTGCGCAACTTGGCCTTCGCGCGTCGGCACACGTCCTCGGCCTGCGCAATGAATGCCCGGTCCCCAGGATAGGGACCTGGGGGCGCGTTGTAGATGTGCAGGATCTGGCCGTCGTGTGGCGAGTCGCAGGGCAGGACCACGCTTCTGGCGCTCAGCTCGTCCCCCTGGAGGTCAAGGCATTGGCCCACATGGACGGAGGGAGGCGCGGCACCTGGAATCGACAATGGCGCCCCAGACTGCCGATCGGCTCCCATAGACGCCGAAAAACTCAGCCGTCCAAGGGCGAGCAAGGCTACGAAGAGCGCGGTCCAGGCGGCGAAAGCCACGATGCCGCCGATGGCCAGGTTCCGGCCGTTCTCACCCGTACGCCGGATCCGGAAGAGTGCGACTATGCCGAGCACCAGCCCGACCACCGAGAGGCAGCCGAGCAGCCCGGTGACCAGAGCGGCGATCGCCAGCCCGGAGGTCTTGGGCCGGGCGGTCGGGGTCCATGACTTAATAGTAATAGGTTCGCAATCTGAAGCCTATGAGCAATAGCATCCCCGTTAACCGGTTGTGATCGCTGACCAGCCCGCCACCGCCATGGACGGCCCTGACCTGCATCAACCCTGACCGCGACCGAGCCGTCCGCCCTACGCTCCTTGCGTGCTGCCAGCCATCCCTGGGTGAGTGGGACGGCGTCGCCGTCGCGGCTGAAACCAGGTCGGCGTCACCGCGATTTCGGGTTCTCGGCGGCGAACTGGTCGGCGGTAGACCAGTGGCCTCAGAGCCAGTCCCCGGGCGGCCGGTTCGTGGCAGAGTGGCGGGATGCCTGGCGCGCGGTACGGGATGGATGCGCCCTACGGGTTCAGCTTCGTGGGCCTGGTCGTCTTAGGGTTCTGGGTGACCGGGCTGGTGATGGCGGTCACCGCCGATCTGGCCGCCGCGCTGCCCGCGCTGGTCTCCGGCACCCTGCTGGCGGGATGCCTGGCCTTAAGCCTGCACGCCACGCTGCGCGGCAAGTTCCTGGTCTGGCGGGACGTGCTGGACGAGTTAGACCTGCGGGGCGACGAACGGCTGCTCGACCTCGGCTGCGGACGCGGCGCCGTCCTGTTAGCCGCCGTCCGACACCTCCCGGAGGGCCGGGCGGTCGGCGTGGACTTGTGGCGCGGACGGGACCAGTCCGGCAACACCCCGGCGGCAACCCTGCGCAACGCCCGCGCCGAAGGCGTCGCCGATCGCGTTCACGTGCAAGGGGGTGACCTGCGCAGACTCCCGTACGCGGAGGCGAGTTTCGACCTGGTCGTGTCCAGCCTGACGGTGCACACCATCCGCGGCGCGGAAGCCCGCGCCCAAGCGATCGCCGAGGCGTACCGGGTGTTACGGCCGGGCGGCCGCCTGCTCATCGCCGACCTGGCGCGGACCCCCCGCGAGTACGCCACGGTGCTGGCCCGCCTGAACGCCCAGGACATCCGCGTACGCGGCCTCGGCTGGCGCGCCTGGTGGGGCAGCCCGTGGGTCCCGACCCGCCTCCTCACCGCCCGCAAACCAGCCACCCCCTGAACACCCCACCGGCACGATCCAAGACCCACGGTCACCCGGCATCCGATGAGCACCGTAAGTAGCCGGACGTGGATTTTCACTGCTTAGGACGATTCCGGTCTCCGGCGGAGTGACTTTTCCAAGGTCTGTGCTCGAGCTCTGGAGAAGGCAGAATTGGTGGTCGGTGCGACCCACGTCCATGACCTCCGCCACACGGGCAACACCCATGCGGCACCGTGGCTGATGAACAGAAGCGGCCCAGAGTCAGTGATGAGCCACTGGCCTGGACCTTTAGGTGCGAGCGGGTGACGGGAATCGAACCCGCGCTGTCAGCTCGGGAATAGTCCCGATCCCGCCTGCAGGGCCCACTGAGCTGGCCTAGCGTCGTACCGCAAGTGACCGCGAATGCCCCTTGATCACCCTGGCTAATGGCCCGCTAATGGCCCGCCGCGCCACCTCGCGACCTGCACGTATGGCAGCGCGCTCAACCCGCGACCGGCCTGGGCACGCGCCGCTACCGACGCGCCAACCTGTCCGGAGAATGCTTCCGCGCGAACGCGCGCACCCCGTGACAGACCGATTCGCGCGGGAGCGCCCTCCGGCTCCAGGAGGGGTCTGGGGAACAAGGGGTTCCCCAGTAGCGCACGCGCAACCGTTCCCCCGAGCCGACTATGACGGGTGCGATGTCCCCGCCATGGGCGCGGCCGGTTCTGCCGAGCCTCCCTCTGACTCCCAGCTACGCCCGGACGCAGATTGGGCACGAGTGCCGCCCTCGTGCAGACCGGGGGGACCGTCATTCTCTACGGAGCTGGATGCTCCGGAACCGGCCGCGCCTGCGCGCACGGTAACGGACGCCTATGACGTCGGGCGGTGGCGCGACCCCGGGCAGACGGTTAGCCGACGGGCAGGCCCGGCCGCGCCGCCGCCCCTTGATCTCAAGCTGCCGAATTCGGCAAGCCGTCTGACCCATGGCAAGGGCGGGGCTGTCCAGCATCGTCCACCCATCAGGACATGCATGAAGTTCTGGACGAGACGTCGTCCACGTCGCTGCCGCACGAACCCTGCTGCGGGTCCGCATCAAGGGGCGCTGCCCAGCCGGGCTGAGACAGGTTTACGGATCACCACCCGGAACTTTGATCATGTGGGCGTCTAAGGCGGAGAGGGGCATGGGTATCGGGACTCCACACACCTGAGGAGTCCCATGAACTTTCACCTTCGGTCTCTCTACACATGTGCGGTGGTGGCGGGCGTTTTGCCGCTAGGCGGGGGCATGGCCATGGCAGCCCAGTCTCCCCCGCCCGCTCGGGAGACCGCGAAGACGGCCCAGGCCACCGACTCGGCGGCATGCTGTGTCCGCGGCTGCGGAGAGTGCGGTCCGCGGGGGCCCCGCGGACCGCGAGGCCCCCAGGGTCCGAGAGGGGAAACAGGCCCCCAGGGCCCTTCGGGCGAGCCCGGCCAGGACGGAGTCATCGGCCGGCAGGTCGTTCAGGCGCAGTTCACGAACCCGCCGACCTCGTCCACCCCGCAGACCGTCACGTGCCCCCCAGGCAAGGTGGCGCTGAGCGGCGGATACCTCATAGACCCGAGGATCACGGGCCCCACCGGTTCCCGGCCGTCCGGCACCGACGGCTGGGAGGTGACTCCGCCCGGCAACTACGGCTTCCCTTTCGACTTCACCGTCTATGTGGTCTGCGCGAACGCCGACACGGCGGCCTGAGTCGCAAGTCCCGTGTGCGAACGGACGAAGCAGCGTGCGGCGACAGTACCTCGAAATGGACAGCGGAGACATGATCGTCGGGCCCACGAAATCACGGGCGGGCGTCCGGACGGTGGCCCTTCCGGCGGCGATCACTCCGGCAATCAGGGAACACCTGGAGCGGCACACCGCCTCCGACCCGGCGGCCACGGTCTTCACTGGGGCGAAGGGTGGTGCCCTGCGACGGGGCAACTTCCGGTGACCTGGAAGCTCCAGAGCTACGCCTGATCAACTGACGGAAGGGTCGGCCATCGCGTCCTGGTGGCCGACCTTTCGCTTCTTCGCCACTGGCAGGCGGACGGGCGACGCAGCGCGGCGGGACCGGACGGAACAGGCCGCACGCCCGGCGCGCCGTGGCTGGCGCTTCGGTTGTCTGGCCGCCCGGCTTTCTCCTGTCTTTCTGGCTGTTTAGACGTCTAGGCGTTCGGCGGCGTCGAGCAGGTATTGGGGCAGTTTGGAGCGGGCGTCAAGGATCTCGATGCCGATGACGCGCCCCTCGGCGTCGAAGTCGAGATTGACCATCCCGTCGACGTCGACGGGGTCGCAGGCGTACATGCGCGCCGACTTCGTACCGGCCTGGGTGGGGTCGACGAGGTAGACGTAAGCGGCGTTGGCCTGCTGGTCGTAGGTGACTTTGACTTCTGCCATGGGCTCCCCTACTGAGCGGCCCTCACGTTGAAGAGGGCTCGCATGGTCGCGGCTCCGGCCGGTCGGTAACTTCCGCAAGCTGGACTCCGGTGAGCGCCGGCTCCGTTACACGTCAAGGGCGGAGTCATGCGGCGCTTCCCTCAAATCTTCGCCACTCGCATGGAGGCGGAACGGACGCTGTGGAAGCTAGCGGACGACGCACATGCGGACGTAATCCGAGATGATCGGCTGTTCGCGTTCATCCTGCTGGCCACGTTCGCAAGCCTGCGATGGAGCGAAATCACGGCGCTTCGCCGCTGCGACCTCGACTTGGTCAACCAGACCGTGAGCGTTCAGCGCGCCTTCGTTGAGCGATCCAACGGGGAGATGATCCTCGGTCCGCCCAAGTCCCGCGCTGGCATCCGGACGGTCACGATCCCGGCCCTCATCATCTTCTACTTGGACGCCCACATGGACAAGTACACCGGGAGGGAGCCCGATGCCCTGATCTTCACGGGGGGCAAAGGCGGGCCGCTCCGCCGTAGCGGCTTCAACGAGCTCACGAACTGGAGGCACGTGGTGGAGGCGCTCGGCGTCCCGAACCTGTACTTCCATGACCTTCGGCACGCGGGCAACACCCTCGCCGCCGACATGGGCGTCTCGCTGCGCAACCTTATGGCGCGCATGGGGCACGACAACGAGCGGGCCGCCGTGCGCTATCAGCACCGGTCGGTCAAGGGTGACCGCGCCATCGCGGACGGGCTTAACGAGGTCGTCCAGGCAGAGCAAGATCAGGACGACGAGGGGAGGACGGGGCGGCCGGAGCGCTGGTGCCGGTGGCCTAATTGCACGCTAATTGCACGGCACCTGCCAACGGGAAAACGATCAAGGCCCAGGTTTCAGGGATCTATCCCCTAGCCTGGGCCTTCGTGGTGGGAGCGGGTGACGGGAATCGAACCCGCGCTGTCAGCTTGGGAATAGTTTCGATCGCGCCTGCTGGCCTAGCTGACCTGGCGTTGCGACCTACCGCAAGTGACCGCGATTACCCCTTGATCACCGTGGCTAATGGCCCGCTAATGGCCCGCAGCCAACCGGCTGACCTGCGCCGAACCGACGTTCCCGCTTCACGATCGCCCGGTCTCTGCCGCTCCCACATGACCTATTCATTCCGAGTCTCACGAGCGAGATCCACACCCGTCCAGATCCATCCGCTGACCTGCTAGACAGCTCCTCCCGGATTCCGCCATCGTCCAGGCTCGTCCAGACCCGCTGTTAGCACCCGCGTTAGCCAACGCACGTGAGACCTTCGATGCGAACCACCGGCACCCCTGGCCCGTCACCGCGTCGCCCAGGTCGTGACGGGTGCCCGCCGTAAGCTCACGTAAGCAGTTGTGAGGGGCCGTTGCTGTACTTCCGTGCTGTACAGCAGCCCCCCCGTGCTCCCGCCTGGGCCCGGCCCCACTCGATATTGGCTCCCCTAGTCATGCATCCGCGTTGTCCGAGGTCGATTCCGACCGGCGTCGGCGCCGACGCCGGTGACGCGCCACCTCCGTGACCGCTCCTGCAAGCACCACTCCGGAGGCGATCGCCTCCAGGAGGTTCGCGAGCATCGGGATCGCCTGTTCCCACATGGTGGCTTCCTTTGAGGTGATGGCCGGATACGGACAAGCCCCAGGAGACCGTATCCGGCCACCTTTGGAAAGCAAATCCGTTCGATCGCGGCCAAAATCGCCCCAGCCAGCGGCCGATTCGCGTACACTCGCGGACAGGTTCGGACATGCTCGGACACTCTGAGAGGCGCACATGGATGAGGAACCCACCACAGACGACTTCGAACTGGAGACAGTGACCACGCGATTGGAGTTGGCCAGCTACCTGCGACGCTTGTACGCGCGAGCGGATCGCCCTTCTCTGCGTGAACTTGAACTAGCATCAAAGCACAGCAAGCAAGTGCTCTACCGTTCAACAGTGTCTGACATGCTTGCCGGTAAACGGTTTCCTCGTAGAGCCGTATTTCTCGCCTTTGTGCAAGCCTGTGGCGTCCGCGTTGACCGCATACCGCCTTGGCGCCGCGCCTGGGAAAGAGCAGCCGAGTCGGAGATGAATGGTCAGTTGACCGCGCACTTCGAGAGCACGCGAACACCCGCAACTCCAGATCGAGAAATCATAAGCATCGCCGAACGGCGTGCCAGTGAAATCATCTGGGAAGCAGAACTACGAGCCGAACAGATTATCAACCAAGCCAAGAATAGTGTTCGCAACGAGGATGCCAATGCATCGCCCCTACCTGAAAGTCGGAGTCATCAGGAGCCTCGCCTTAGCGAAGGGGATGTGACCCTATTGCGCGAGATCGCCTCGGGGCGCACCGCAGATCAGGCTGCACATCGCCTTGATTTGAGTGCGCGGACGCTTCGCCGACGCCTGCGCAATATCTGCGACCAGCTAGAAGTGAACACTCCTATTGAGGCGGTCACATGGGCAGTTCGACAAAAACTCATCTGAGTTGTTACTAATAGCGAGCCCATTGACTGCGTCCACCGCAACAAGAGTCGGTGACTTGATGCCGAGTATTTCGGAGTAGGCTGGTTTGGCCGTCTGATCCGTAGCAAGATCAGAACTGTCCAACGCCGTCTCCACAAGTCCCATGACCAGCCCCGCGCCCTCTCACGCATCCACACCCGTCCAAGATTATCCAAGCCTGCTGTTAGCACCACCGTTAGCACGCACGCCCGACCCGGAGGGTGCGCCCGCGCGAACGGCGAGACGGCGTGACAGACCGATTCGCGCGGGCGTACCCTCCGGCCCGCGGGGGGCTGGGGGTCGCGAGGCCCCCGCTTCACGCTCGTCGAGCCATTGACCCCATCGAGCGCTACCACTTCGATGCAGACCCCTGGCCCCTAAGGCCCGTTTCGGCCGATCCATGGTGTTCTGTCTACCCGACGGGCATGATGTGACCGTGATCGATGAGTGGGGTGACACCTGGCCCACAATCCAAGTCTGGGTGATCAACGAACGGGCCAGCGTGGAACTATCGTTCACACCGCTGGCCCCGCTGGCACTCCCCGATCCTTCAACGCCGCCCTTCGAACTAGCCGCGCCGCTATCGGACTGGCCCGCAGCTCTCGCCCGGCTCGGGTCCGCGACCCGAGCCGCCGTATGCGAACTCACCGGCGTCCACCGCTACGAAGATGCAGTCCCGGTGCTTTACGGCGACAACCCGCCTCAGGTTCCGCGTGGCACGTCCTGGCCGAAACTGCCCTACATTGCGGAACGCGATAGCGACGGCCAAGTCGAACGGCTAACCCTGGGCGCACCCAAGTACGCTGAAAACGGCAGCCGGGTCCGTGGCAAGGTCATCCGCGCCAAGATTCCAGGCGCCAGCGTGGTGCCCTTTCCCAGCAACCTGGAAGTCGTCCGCGCTCTAGACCTGGCAGTGAAAGACGCAGCGTACCTGCTCACCGGTCACGATGATGAGTTCGAAGCGCGGAAAGACCTCAACGCCCAAGCGCGCGCACAGACGCCCCGCGATGTGCCGCTCATCGGCCCAGCGCGCCCCAACTGGTGGACTGGCGGGCCAACCCAGTGGACCGCGCAACCCAAGCAGCGCACCCCCGACTGGTCTGAGGCCGGGCCACGTACCGTGTCCGGTGGCGCGCCAGGGCTCGGCAAGCGCCGACGCTGACCGGTAAGCGGCGAGCCATATCGCATGACAGACCGCTTCGCGGGGGGGTGTGCCCTCAGGTCCGCGGGTCCAGGACGGCACAGCTCCCTGGTCGGAACTCGCTAGCCACTCTCGCTCATCAGCCTTCGTCTCATTCTGCGAACATCCTCTAGCGTGATTCCCGCAGGAGAAGGTACATCAGGCCGAGAGAGATCCTTAGAGAAGAACATAACTTCCATGCCTTTATCTGCCTTGGCGGCGCTATAATTTAGGAAATACTGAGTCGAATTGCACTGCTCATACA
This sequence comes from Actinomadura syzygii, assembly GCF_008085905.1. Lineage (GTDB taxonomy): Bacteria > Actinomycetota > Actinomycetes > Streptosporangiales > Streptosporangiaceae > Spirillospora > Spirillospora syzygii. Next base: position 653,627 of record NZ_VSFF01000001.1, read on the forward strand.
ATTGCATGATTTCCGGGACTGCATCATAAGAAACAACCCAAGGGCCCGGGTGAATCTGAATTTCATGCGAAACTTTTACATGGTCTTCATGGGTGTAAAAATTGTCATAAAGTCGCGCACCCTTGAAATAGTAAGGTGGATCCAGATACAGCAATCCACCTTGTCGCGTCTGCTTTTCCTTTTTAATCAAGTCAATAGCATCAAGCATGGAGAGCGTGATGTCAGGAGCGCGCTCGGCGATCTTATTCACACGCGCGACAAGGCTTTCTCGATTAAACCGCGCATCGATCTTCCATTGACCAGTTTGCTCATTTCCCCCGATAACTCCCCCAGAGATTATCCCAGACCTGTTCGTGCGATTTAGATAGAAGGTAGAGAAGGCAAGATCAATTCCCTCGGTGTCTGGATCCAAGTAGATGTTGCGCTGCTTCTCCCATTCTTCCATGGACAAGGGGGCACTCGTGATTTTGGCACACAGTCGATCTGGGCAAGTCAAGACCGAGTTCCAAAAAGCATGGAGGCCGCGATTGAGATCGTTGATGTGAACCTGGCTCACATACCCCTCAAACAGAAGCGAGAGTGCGATACTTGCACCTCCCGCATAAGGCTCCACGTATCGCACTCCCGATAGATCATTTTGAATTATGAGTATCTTGAGAAAGTTGGCAATCTTTCCCTTTCCTCCTGGGTAACGAAGTGGAGAGGCGTAGCGGCGGCTAGAGCCATTGGATTGCACGGTGTAATGATCACTTCTTCCAGAGAGCGGACATAAATGGTTCGAGTTCGTCCCAGGCGAGCCTAAGTTCACTCGGAAGAGGGAAGACATACTCGTTGTGAACATACTGGTTGAAGGTAATCGTTGACGCGCTGAACATGCCGACACCGTCGGCAATTTTTGTGACTGCCCTCTCCACCTGCAGGCCGATTGCGCCATTGGCTCGCAGATATTTGGCTAGCTCCTTCAGCTTCTTGGCCAAAGGTGTGTTATTCTGCTGCACCTCCGACATAAGCTGATTTATTGCGATGTAATAATCAACGCTGAGTTCCACGAACACCCTCAAGCTGACTGCACAGGCGTTGGCAAAGTCGTCTACGTTCAGCCGACTGAGTTCGTGATATAGGATGTTGATCCGCGCCTGAGGTATCCAGAGCGCACAGCTAGCAGGAATAACGGAAGGCCGATCCCGCTTCAGCTTTACGCGACTCTTGGAAGCTCCTTTGGAAGTGGCTGGGTCTGTCCCGCCAGGCGGATCTGCAGGTCCGGCGGCGGTAGCGTTTTTTCCTGCGTCGCTCGTTACCTCGGTCGACTTGTTGGAGGCAGCGCCACCTGAGGCGTCGCCTACGCCAGGCGCCGCCGAGTCGTCTTCGTTCTCGGATGCATCTTGGCTCCCTACCTCACCGACCACGAGGTCCGCCAGTATCACTGGCTTATCGAATCGCTTCGCAGGATCTGGAAGGTCCCTCGAAGCGAAGCGATTGATGTAGTCTCCACGCTGCGGAGCGTGGTACACGTCCGTGACCTTGATTCTACCGCTGCGCAAGTCTAGTACAACTTTTGAAAGCCCTTTCAGGGCCTCTTCTGCAGGATAGTGTGTGTACACGATCCCTTTTATAATCTCGATTCCCAGGCGGCTCTTCACGGGGCCCGCCACCACAACCCTCTGCAGGGTCGAGATGATCCTCTTAATATCTCCTGGCTCTGGCGGATAGAACTTGTCGACGAAGTCGATTACCTGCCCGGCAGGTGTCCTTTTAGCCAGACCACCGCGCCGACTCCTCCATCTAGCCTGTTCATTTGAGTCCCAACCAACTAGACCGGCACCGCCGTTTTCACCGGTGTGGCGAAGTTCGATCCAGTGATCAGCATCCTCTTCTGCCTCAAAGGCGATGCACCGAAAACTCCTGACGGGGTTCTCCTTGAAGCGCTCGGAGAGTTTAAGCAGGCGCTTATATCGAGCAGGGGTCAACACGTCCGCGAGGATCTTGGGCCTCGTCAAGGCCCTAACGACCAACAAGCGACGGTTCCCTTCGAGCATTCGAAACTTTCCAGGAACGAGTTCATCGGGAACGATGATCAGCAAGAAACTAGGGTCCATGCCGAAATCGACGATATCGTTTGCCAACTCGAACAGCTGATTTCCGAGGAGTTTCGCGAGCTCGATTTCGGTAGATCTCTGGTCGGGCTGAAGCGCACCAAGACGGGCGTTGCTCTGGTCCAGCAAGAGCTTGGAGATCGCGACATCTTTAGGCCGCGGTGTCGATGACCGGATGGCTGTCACAATGTCCTCCCTGCACTCGGTGCTCAGTTCCCACACATACTGTAACGCGATCAGATCGCTCAGACGACTGGTATTAGAGGATGGGACCTGTACATTCCCGCGGGCATGAAAGATGGCTGGCCCTCGCACGGCAATCTCTCAGTACGTCCGCGTCGGTCGGCCGGGACGGGTCGGCCCGGAGAGGCCGCATGCCCGGCCCGGACCGACCGGCGGCGGCCGCGGAGCGGGCGCCCTTGAAGACGTAAGGAAAGTTCTCATCCGGCGCGGGGCTGAGGCGATGAGCTGGGTTTAGCTGGCTTGTTGGTTGGCTTCGTGCCGACGGCGCCAGGCTGCGCAGCGTTCTACGTAGGCCGGAAGGTGCTCTGCCTCGAAGGCTTCGGCTGACCAGTCGTCGGGGCCGACGTCGGTGGCGGTGGCGCAGGCGTACGTCCAGCCGTGGCGGCCGTCGACCAAGTCGATTCGAACCAGCTCGTACACCGGGTCTTCGAAGGCGTCCAGGACGCGCCATTCGTCTGGGGTCAACCCGGTCAGGAGGTGGCCCAGTGCGGTGTCGTCTGCGGGGATGAGGCCGGGGTAGACGCGTTCGGGGAGGGTGGCGACGCGCCAGCCTTTGGCGGCGGCGGGTTCGTGATCGGGGACGCGGTCGATGAGGGCGAACAAGACCTCAGGGAACTGGAGGCTTCCGTAGACGAACAGGGCCTCCGGGTCCACCGATAGGCGGTCCTGCTGGCCAGAGGGCCGCGAGTTCAGTTGGGGTGATCGGGGCTCGGTATGCGGCATGGAGAACCTCCCGGGACACCTTAACGTCCGCCTCGGCGAGGGCCGCGAACCAGTCGAGCCCTGCCGGATAGGACCACATGTAGCTGCGGTGTTGGGGGTTGGTGCCACGGTCGGCGAGGTATCCGGCAATGGTCTTGTCGGTCCACCAGGGCACGGCGGTTTTGACGTAGTCGGCGCAGTCGATGGCCGGTGTGCCGTCGTTGAGCGCTCGGTGGATCTGGGCGAGGACGAGTTGGGTGTAGTGGGCGAGTCGGACGCGGGCGATGAGCACCTTGTCATCGGGGAGTAGGAAGAGCGGCCATGCCTGGGCGAGACCTTCGAGCATGACTTGCTGGGGGGCGTGGACGCTGAGTAGGCGTATCCACGGAACGTCTTGGGCGGCGGCTGCCGCGGTGAGGCTCGCGCTTTGGAGGCCGTGGCCGAGTACCTCGTGTAGGGCGAATTGGCGGGCGCCCGCTTGGGTGAACTCAACGTTGGGAAGGTTGAGGCGCAGGCGGACGTTCTGCCCGGCTCCGTCCAGCCAGTACGCCCAGTAGGCGTCTACTTCTGTGGTCTCGATGGTCAGCGTGTAGGGCGCGGTGCTGCCGGTGGCCTGGCGGACGGCGGACTCTAGTTCTTCGGCGGCCTGACGGATGGCGTCCGGGGCTTCGCTGACGTCCAGGACGCCTTCGGCTTGGCGAAGGTCGGAGTTGGTGCGGGTGCCCCAGGTGATGCCGAGGTCGGCAAGGGCGGTGCGGGCCTGCTCGGCGCGGTCGGCTAGGTACTGCTCGGGCCATCCGGCGGTGCCGCATCCCTGGGTTGCGGTGACGTAGTCGCTGAGCGGGCGGTGTTCGCCGAGGAGGGCTCCGAGGTAGGCCAGATCTGCGTCAAGGCGGGTCGCCAGTGGGCCGGTTGCGGCGGGACGGAGTTCGGCAAGCTTGCGGTAGACCGTGAGCCGGTCGGGGGCCGGCGCCGGGGCCGGGCCGCCAGGGTGACAGTCGAAGTCGATGATCGGTGCTTCACCGCGGTTGACCTCGTGGGCGTCCCACGCTCGGAGAACCGTTTCTATCTCGTCACGCAGACTCATGTGGGACGTCCCATCGCAGAGTGATGGCCTGGTTCGGGCGAAGGTAGTTGCGGGTCAAGGTCATTACGATGTCGTCGCCTTCGTAGTCCCATACGAGGTCATCCTCGGCGGAGTTCTCCGAGCCGTCCGGGTGCTCTTCGGACGCGGTACAGCGCAAGAGCTGCCCGGCGCCACGGTGGCGGACACGCAGCGTGTAGTGGCGCAGGTATCGCGGGATGGCTTGGCGCCAGTAGTGGTCTTCGACGAATTGTCCGCCGCTGACCGTGAATGCGATCGTGGTCGATTCTCCGGGTTGGATCGGCGGGGAGATCTGACATGCGAACTTCGACAGGTTCGCGGTGTCGTGAATGCGTTGGATCATGATGCGCCGTTCGGAGTCGGCGTTCGGGACAATCGTGAGGCGCTTCTCGGTGTTCTCGAACCAGACTTCCCGAGCAAGCCTGGTCATCGGCTTGTCGCTGAGGTTGAGCAACTGATGCCGGTAGATCAGTTGCGACCATCCGTCTTGGCCGATGTCGAGGTCTGCCGTCATCGACAGCTCAACGATGTTGCCGGAGAGCGCCGCCAGCTGGGTCGTCTCCTCCTCGTCGAGGCGTAGCACCTGCTGCAACTCCAACAGGCGTCGGCCAAGCTTCCGCGCCTCATCGCTGACGCCCTCGACCGTGTCGACCAGCGCGGGCGCGACGGTGGCGGGCGGCGTCCTCGCCATCCCCCATTCCACTTCCCCGGCCGGTGTCTGAAGCCTCTCATCAATGGCGGCGAGAAGGTCCTTGGCCTGCGCCGGAGCGTCCACGGGGATGGCCGCGGGACCCTGGGGCGGCGGCTGCTCGTCGGTGACGCGCTCGAACAGTTGCTCCGCCGTCCAACCAGGGAACATCTTCTCCAGAACGCGGCAATGGTCGGCGTAGGGAAGACCCTTCAGCTCGCCCGACATCCATCGGTGGAGCTGGGCGCGACTCGGGGCTTGGCCGACCAACACGGGATCAACCTTGCGGGCCGCCTTGTCATATTCGGCCACGAATGTCCGGTGCGTCTGCCAATGACGTTCCTGGATCAGGGCCTTTAGCCGCACTGATGAAGTGGTCATCTTCGCCCTTCCGACAGGCCGAAGTTAGCACGAGACGCGACACAGACGAGACGAGACGAGTACAAGGCGCACGAGAAGCGTCACGCTCGGTATCGCGACGCGACATGTCTCCCCGCGAAAGTCGTAGGTGTGATCGACAGCGGGACCGGCGAAACGGCGAGGGCGGACCAGTTCCGTCGCTCCGGATCACCGGCCCCGTTCCCACCAAAGGGCGAACCGATGGAAACGACGATGTCGCTAGAGCTGGAGTTGCTCTCTGAGCTGCGAGGCGCACTCACTGAGCACGAGATCCAATCCGAGGTGAAGGAGGACGTTGCAGGGCTCGCTGTGCACACCGACGCACCCGGCGTCTACCTCTGGATCTTCGTCAGCTTCACCGGCCGATTCTTCTCCTGGGCCCGAGGCAACCACCAGCACCCGGTGAACGACATGCCTGGTGCCGCGCGCCGCATCGCCACCCACGTCCAGGGCCTGCACCTGCTGGGGGACAGCGAGTGATGGCCGGCGCGGCCTGAGAGGAGCAAGTTCGAATGAAGACTCCGGCGATGGAGATGCGCGCCCAGGCTGAGGACCGGGCACTGCGTCGGCTCCGGGAGGAGTTCACCGGTCACCGGATCTGGCGGGCTCAGCGGTCGGACGGCAGTCCTGGCGAATGGGTGGCGACGCTGCATGACCCGGCTGCCGGGGTTGATGCGACGGTGATCTGTCGTGACTCGGAGGAGTTGCGTGTGGCGCTGGTGCACGAGCGGCAGCGCGCGGCGGGGCGTCCGGTCGTGAAGAGGGCTTGGTGATGGTGGTGTGGACTCCCCCACTGTCACCTCATAGGGCCGCCCCAGAGGATGGGGCGGTCCAAGGGGAGGCTGAGGCGGCGTGGTGGGTGCTTGTCCCCCCGGCTGCACCCGCTGCGCTGCCTCGGCCCCTCACCGCACGCCGACACCTCAACCGCCTCGACCGGGCGCTGCGACGGCAGGGCTGGGTTACTGAACGCCGGTACGCCGAAGCGGTACCGCTGCTGCGCGTCCACTCCCCGGACATGCCCTTCGTCGGCGAAAGCGTCTGCGTGGTCGGCGGGGACGGCGGCTGGTGGTTCCGGTTCAGCACCGGGACCCTGCTCGCGCCCTGCTCACAGATGAACCTGGCGGTGTGGCAGGTCACGGCGCTGCTGGCCGCCGCGGGGCTCGGCGGCGGAACCGTCCCACTGGACGAATGACCTCTGATGGACGCCCGGGCCGCCGCTGTGGAGGAGATCAGCCAGCGGTTCGGGGTCCCGTGTTGGATCGGGCGTCACACCGGTAGCTATTGGGCGCTGGTGCTCGGTAGTCACGGGTGGCGGCTGGTGGAGGCGCTGACGGTTCGAGAGCGCTCGATGCTGCTCGCGAGCGCGGCTCTTCGTTCCATGCGATCCCAGCGGCGCTGGTGCCGGTGGCCTAATTGCACGCTAATTGCACGGCACCCGCCAACGGGGGAAACGATCAAGGCCCAGGTTTCGGGGATCTATCCCCTGGCCTGGGCCTTTGTGGTGGGAGCGGGTGACGGGAATCGAACCCGCGCTGTCAGCTTGGGAAGCTGAAGTTCTACCATTGAACTACACCCGCGTGGGGAGGCTTGGGGCCTCCCATGTTGTGAGTACTGTACCGGAAGTCGGTGCGGGCGTGGTCGTGGGATAGCGTTTCGGGGTGCTGCTCTCCGATCGTGACATCAGGGCCGAGCTCGAATCAGGGCGGGTGAAGATCGACCCGTGTGAGCCGGAGATGGTCCAGCCGTCCAGTGTGGACGTGAGGCTCGACCGGTACTTCCGGGTGTTCGAAAACCACAAGTATCCGCACATCGACCCTGCCGTGGAGCAGCGGGATCTGACGCGGCTGGTGGAGGTGGACGCCGATGAGGCGTTCGTCCTGCATCCGGGGGAGTTCGTGCTCGCCTCGACGTACGAGGTGTTCGGGCTGCCGGACGATCTCGCGGCGAGGCTGGAGGGGAAGTCAAGCCTGGGACGGCTCGGGCTGCTCACGCACTCGACCGCCGGGTGGATCGACCCCGGGTTCTCCGGGCACGTGACGTTGGAGCTGTCAAACGTCGCGACGCTGCCGATCAAGCTGTGGCCGGGGATGAAGATCGGGCAGATGTGCCTGTTCAGGACGAGTTCGCCGACCGAGTTCCCCTATGGGTCTGAGCGGTACGGGTCGCGGTATCAGGACCAGCGGGGGCCGACGCCGTCGCGGTCCTATCTGAACTTTCATCGCACCAAGGTGTAGTCAGTGCGCCAGGCCCACGCTGAACAGGACGGCCGCTAGGCCGAGGCCCGTTGCGCACAGGGTCAGTACGCGCGGGTGGACGCTGTGCGCCTCCGGGAGGATCTCGGCGGCGGACAGGTACAGGAGCACCCCGGCGAAGAACCCCAGGTAGGGGGCTAGGACGGCCTCTGGCACGCGGGCGAGCGTCCCGATCGCGGCTCCCGCGATGGGGGCGGCGGCGTCCGCGACCAGCAGCAGGACGGCGGGCCGCCGGTCGCGGCGGTTCAGCGACGCGGCCGTGAACGTGTTGAAGCCGTCCGCGAAGTCGTGCGTGACGACGGCGAGCGCGACGAACGCGCCGACCTCCGTCCCGGACTGGAAGCCGAGCCCGATGCTGAGGCCGTCCACGAGGCTGTGCACGACCAGTGCGGACGCGGCGAGCAGCCCGGCCGTGCGGCCGGTCCCGGACGGGACGGCGGGGGAATGGGCGTGGACGTGCGGGGCGTACTCGTCCTCGTGCGCCCGGTGGACGGCCACCGCCTGCTCGACGACGTGCAGCAGCAGGAACCCGACGGCGAAGCCGATCATGGGCGTGGGGACGCCGAGCAGGTCGTGCCGCGCCATCTCCAGCGACTGGGGGACGAGGTCGAACGCGACGACGCCGAGCATCAGGCCGCCCGCCAGCCCGAGGACGAGGTGCCGGTGGTCGCGGACCCGCATCGCCGTCAGCCCCCCGGCGAGCGTCATCAGGAACGCGAGGACGGACACCAGCACGGCCATTCCTGGGTCTTACCAGGACATCCCCCGCCGCAACCTTCGGCGCGCCGCGCCCGCGCTCAGTCCAGCAAGGCGGAGTCGATCACGGATCCGGCGGGCGGCGCCTTGACGGTCACCGGCTGCCCGTACTCGACGTACTCGAGCCGGTCCTCCCGTCCGCCCTCCATGAGCAGCACGTACGGAGGACCCTGCGTCGCGATCTGGATCTTGTCCCCCGCCGAGTCGCTGAGCACCACGGTGGGAACGTCGCCGACCTTGCCCGCGCCCTCCTTCCGCCATCCCCTGCCGCTCTTCACCGCCTCGTTGAGGAGGGTCGTCTTGTTCGCGAAGGCCGCGAGATCGCGGAAGTCGGCGTCGCCGGTCGTCGTCTTGACGTACTTGCCGGAGAAGAGCTGGGCGGCCCCCTTGCCGCCGACCGACTTCCAGAACCTGTCGTTGCCGGACAGGTAGACGACCTTGCCGATCACGGTGAGTCCGACGCGCTCGGAGCCCTGCCGCATCGAGCCGGTCACCTTCGTCTTCCCCTCGAAACGGAAGTCGATCTTGTACTTCTCGCCGTCCTCGACCTGGCCGCGCAGCCGCACGTACCGCGCGGACGCCGTCGCCGCGCGGGCGCGGGCGAAGATCTGGGCCGGTTTCAGGGTCGCGATCCCGTTGTCCGTCGCGGTCGGCGACGGCGACGCCGACGCGGAAGGCGAGGCGGACGCCCCCGCGGTGGCCGCCTCCTTCTTCGCGCCGTCCGACTCCCCGGCCGGTCCGCATCCGGTGGCGAACGCGAGCGTCAGGACGAGCGCCGCCGGAATCCCCGCCCGTAGATGGTGATGCACCGAGGTCCCCTTTCGTTGCGTATCGGAGCAAGCCCCCGATGTCCCGGAAAATCCTGCTGTGCGGCGGTGCGGAATCACTGTCGGTATGCTGCGGTCACTGCGGCCCGGCTGCGGAACGACGGCGGTGGCGCCGGAGGCGGAGGCGTTTGGGGGTGGTCACGCTGGCGGGCGACGGGTCCCCGCTGCGTTTCGAGATCCTCGGCCGTCCGGCCGCCTGGCGGGACGGACGGGAGCTCGACCTCGGTCCCGGCAAGCAGCGGGCGGTGCTGGCCGTGCTCCTGCTGTCGCCCAACCGTCCGGTGCCGACGTCCTCGATCGTGGAGGCCGTGTGGGGCGACGAGCCGCCGGACAACGGGGTGAACGTCGTCCAGAAATACGTCGCCGGGCTGCGCCGCGTGCTGGAGCCGGAGCGTTCGCCGCGCTCTCCCGGACGCCTGCTGACGCTGACCGGCGCGGGGTACGCGCTGCGCGTCCCGCCCGAGGGCCTGGACGCCGAGCTCTTCCAGGACCGGGTGAGGGAGGCCCTCGCCGTCCGCGCGGCGGGCGACCCCGCGCGGGCCGAGTCACTGCTGCGGGACGCGCTGTCCGGCTGGCGCGGGACGGCGCTCGCCGGGCTGAACGGCTCGTTCTTCGACGCCGCCCGCGGCCGCCTGGACGAGGAGCGCGCCGCCGCGCTGGAGGCGTGCGCCGAGACCGGGCTGGAGCTGGGCGAGCACGCGCGGCTGGTGCCCGAGCTGATCCGGCTCGTCGCCGAGTACCCGCTGCGGGAGGGCTTCCGGTACCTGCTGATGCTGGCCCTCTACCGGTGCGGACGCCAGGCCGAGGCCCTCGCCGCCTACCGGGACGCCCGCGACTTCTTCGCCGACGAGTTCGGCGTCGAGCCGGGCGAGCAGCTCCAGAGCCTGCACGTCGGCATCCTCCGCGCCGACCCCGCCCTGGCCCCTCCACCCGCACACGACACGCCACCCGCGCTCGCGGACACGCCGCCGGTGCCCGCGGACACACCGGCCGTGCCCGCGGTCACGCCGCTCGCACCCGCGGACGATCTTCCGGTGCCAGCCGCGGCGGGCGCGGCCGCGGCGGGGTTCGCGCCGCCTGATCCGCTCGCGGCGGTGCAGGTGCGGGCGGGGCACGTCCCGACGACGGTCGCCGCTCATTCGGCGGCGGCCGTCCAGCCGTGGTCCGGCGTCCCGGTGGTCGGCGCTGCGCCCGCCCTCGGATGGCCTCCGCCGCCCCCGGCGCCCGGCCGTCGGCGGTATCCGTGGGCCGTGCGGTGCGGTCTGATGCTGGCCCCGCTGCTCAGTTTCGGCACCCTGACCTGGGCCGAGGTCGCCTACTTCGCGGCGCGGCGCCGGAGCAGGACGCTCGGGATCATGTCCGTCGGCTACCTGGTGATGACGGTCGTCTTCTTCTACGGCACCGCGGCCACGGACCCCGAGGCGACCGGCTGGTGGGACGTCCCGATGCTGTTCTCGGTGTTCGTGACGACGCTCGGCGGGAGCGTCCACGTCGCTCTGATCACCTCCGAGCCGTCGTCGCCGGACGGCCGGGACGAGCCCGGATCGGCGTTGGACGTTCCGCTGATCGAGCGGCGGGTCCGGCGCGACCAAGCGCGGTCGCTGGTGGCGCACCATCCGGCGGTGGCGCGGGAACTGCGGATCGGACGTCCCGACCTGACCCGGACGTTCGACGACGGCGGCCTGGTCGACGTCAACGCGGCGCCCGAGCACGTGCTCGCCGCGCTGCCGGGACTGGACCCGTACCACGCGAAACTGATCGTGCTGGCCCGGACGGCGCACGGCCCGCTCGCGTCCGTCGACGACCTCGCCGTCCGGGAGATCCTGCCGTTCCACACGGTGCACGCACTGCGCGAAACACTGATCGCCGTACCGCCGGACGCCTGACATAGAAAGACCCCCGGCCACGTCATGGCCGGGGGTCTTTTCGCGCGCTATTCGGCGGCGACGGGCTCCTTCTCCGGGGCCTTGCCCTCGCCCTTGATGGAGCGGATCAGCAACTGCGAGACGTCGACGACTTCGAGGGATTCCTTCGCGTCGCCGGAGTTCTTCTTCTCGTTGATCGCGTCACCGAGCATGACGAGGCAGAACGGGCAGGCCGTGGACACGGTGTCCGGATTGGTGGCGAGCGCCTCGTCCACGCGCTCGGTGTTGATGCGCTTGCCGATGCGCTCTTCCATCCACATCCGGGCGCCGCCCGCGCCGCAGCAGAATCCGCGGTCCTTGTGCCGGTGCATTTCCTGCGTCTTGACGCCGGGGACGGTCGCCATGATGTCGCGCGGCTGCTTGTAGACCTTGTTGTGCCGTCCGAGGAAGCACGGGTCGTGGTAGGTGATGTTCTCCTCGATCGGCGAGACCGGGGTGAGCTTCCCGGACTCCACCAGGTGCGCCAGCAACTGCGTGTGGTGGACGACCTCGTAGTTCCCGCCGATCTGCGGGTACTCGTTGGCCAATGTGTTGAAGCAGTGCGGGCAGGTCGCGACGATCTTCTTCGCGCCCGCGTCGTTCAGCGTCTCGACGTTCTGCTGGGCGAGCATCTGGAACACGAATTCCATGCCGAGGCGGCGGGCCGGGTCGCCGGTGCAGGCCTCCATCGGGCCGAGCACCGCGAACTTCACGCCCGCGATGTGCAGCAGTTCCGCGACCGCCTTGGTGGTCTTCTTGGCGCGGTCTTCCAGCGCGCCCGCGCAGCCGACCCAGAACAGGTACTCGGTGTCCTCGGACACCTTCTCGTCGACGACGTCCACCTCGAAGTCGAGTTCCTCGATCCATTCGAGGCGCTTCATCTCGGACATCCCCCACGGGTTGCCCTTGTTCTCCAGGTTCTTGAGCATGACGCCCGCTTCGGACGGGAAGCTCGACTCGATCATGACCTGGAAACGGCGCATGTCCAGGATGTGGTCGATGTGCTCGATGTCGACCGGGCACTGCTCGACGCACGCGCCGCAGTTCGTGCACGACCAGAGGACGTCCGGGTGAATGACGCCGTCCTCGCCGACCAGTTCCTTGTCCACCTGCATGGCGAGCTTCTGCTCGGGGGTGAACGACGCCTGCTTCTCCTCGGACGCCGTGAAATACGGCGCCTTCGCGAGCGCGTGGTCACGCAGTTCCAGGATGAGCATCTTCGGCGACAGCGGCTTGCCGGTGTTCCAGGCCGGGCACTGGGACTGGCAGCGACCGCACTCGGTGCAGGTCGCCATGTCGAGGAGGCCCTTCCAGGTGAAGTCCTCGATCTTGCCGCGGCCGAAGACGTCCTCGTCCGGGTCGGCCTCCTCGAAGTCGAGCGGCTTGCCGCCCGACATCATCGGCTGCGCGGCGCCGAGGCCGTCCGGACGGCGCTTGAACATGACGTTCAGCGGGGCCAGGAAGATGTGCAGGTGCTTGGAATGCACGACGAACACGAGGAACACCAGCGCGACGCCGATGTGCAGCAGCAGCCCGACCGACTCGACCACTTCGAGGGTGTCGTGGCTGAGGCCGTCGAAAAGGTGGCCGACCGTCCAGGAGAAGTAGGCGCCCTTTCCGTAGGCGAGGTTCCCGCTGGCGTACTCGGCGCCGCGGAAGAAGAACATCGTCCAGATCACGTTGAAGATCATGATCAGCGTGATCCACGCGCCGGACAGGTGCGAGCCCTTGAACCGGGACGCGCGGCCGATCCGCTTCGGCGAGTTCTTGATCCGGATCGCGGTGAACACCAGCAGGCCCGCGGTACAGGCGAGGGCGATGGTGTCCTGGACGAACCCGATCGGCGCCCACGTCTGGAGCCCCGGAATGTGCTTGTCGAGCCCGGCCAGCAACGCGACCGCGGCCTCCAGGTAGACCGTGATCAGCAGGATGAACGCCCACATCACCGCGGCGTGCGCGGCGCCCGCCACCGTCCACTTGAGCAGCTTGCGCTGCCCGAACACCTCGGTGACCTGCCCCTCCAGGTCGGCCTTCGGGTCACGCTTGACCTGCAGCACCCGATCGGGGTCGGGCTGCCCGCTCTTCGCGACGGTGTACAGGAACAGCACCCGCCGGCCGGCGAGCGCCATCGCGACCGCCGCTCCTGCGAGCCCAATGACCAACGTGATCCAGAACACTGTTCCGTCCTCCTGGGGTACGGGCGATGGCAGTCAGCGTAAGACTCGCGGCAGACCGCTTCTCACCCGGGGCCCGAATACTACTCGGTAGTAGCTTATGCGTCACCCGCGCCCGGCCGGGGCCGCGCCCACGGAACGTCCATCCGCGCATCCGTACTCCGACCTGGCGTTCCTCTCATTCCCCCTACTTTAGGGATTCACGACACCGATGAATATCGCGTGGTTCCCGAGTCCATATCCGTAGACGGGCCCCGTCCAGCGGCGGTCCCGTCCAGCGGAACGTCACCGGACGATCGTCCAACGGAGGAACCAGTATGACCGCGATGCCCGATCTCGCGCCCGCCGCCCGCCGGATGGCGGGCCTGCTCGCCGGCGTCCGCGACGCGCAGCTCGACGCGCCGACGCCCTGCGACATGCCGCTCAGCGCCCTGCTCGACCACCTGAACGGCCTGACCCTCGCGTTCACCTGGGCCGCCGAGAAGGAGTTCCCGGACGGGCCGTCGCAGCCGCCGTCCGCGGACGCGACCCGGCTCCCGCCCGACTGGCGGACCCGCATCCCCGCGCAGCTCGACGCCCTCGCCGCCGCCTGGCGCTCGCCCGACGCCTGGCAGGGCATGACCCGGGCCGACGGCGTCGACCTGCCCGGCGAGGCGGCCGGACACGTCGCGATGAACGAGCTGGTCGTCCACGGCTGGGACATCGCCCGCGCCAGCGACCAGCCCTACGAGGTGGGCGAGGACGAGGTCTCCGCCTGCCTGGCCTTCGTGGCCCCCACCGTCGAACAGAGCGGCGGCGCCGGCATCGAGGGCCTCTTCGGCCCGGCGGTGGAAATCCCCTGCGACGCCCCTCCGCTGGACCGCCTGATCGGTATGACGGGCCGTGCCCCGTCCTGGACGGCGTAAGGCCACTCACCTGGACAAGACCTAAGCCGAGGCCACGGTTCGTGCGGCCTCCGGGCGTGGCCGCCCTCCGGCCGCACGAACCGCCGAGCAAGGGGCCGTTTCCCGAGCCGCGAACGCGGACTCGGGAAACGGCCCCTTGCTCGTGACGGGGGTTCCAGGGGGTCGCCCCCCTGGGCTAACACTTCTCGAATACGGCGGCCAAGCCCTGGCCGCCGCCTATGCACATTGTTTCCAGGCCGAAGTGGGAGTCGCGGCGGTGCATTTCGCGGGCGAGGGTGGCGAGGATGCGGGCGCCGGTGGCGCCTACGGGGTGGCCTAGGGAGATGCCGGAGCCGTTGACGTTGACGCGGTCCCAGTCGGCTTCCTTGAGGTCCCATTCGCGGGTGACGGCGAGGACCTGCGCGGCGAACGCCTCGTTCAGCTCGATGAGGTCGATGTCGGCGAGGGTGAGCCCGGCCCGGTCGAGGGCCCGCGCCGTCGCGGGGACGGGGCCGATGCCCATCGTGCGGGGCGGCACCCCGGCGCGGGCCCAGGACACGAGCCGGACGAGCGGCCGGAGTCCCAGCTCGGCGGCCCGCTCCGGGGTCGTGACGACGCAGGCGGCGGCCGCGTCGTTCTGCCCGCTGGCGTTCCCGGCGGTGACCGTGGCCTCGTCGTCGGTCTTGCCGAGGACGGCGGGACGCAGCTTCGCCAGCGTCTCCACGGTCGTGTCGGGACGCGGGTGCTCGTCGGTGTCGACGACCGTGTCCCCCTTGCGCGACCGGACGGTCACCGGGACGATCTCCTCCGCGAACGCGCCCGACTCCTGCGCCGCGACGGCGCGCTGGTGGGAGCGGACGGCGAGCTCGTCCTGCTCCCCGCGTCCGATGCCGTACTCGCGGCGCAGGTTCTCGGCGGTCTCCAGCATTCCGCCGGGCACCGGGTGGTTGGCGCCGCCCGCGGTGACCCGTCCCTGCGCGAGCGCGTCGTGCAGTTCGAGGGACGGCCCGCGGATGCCCCAGCGCGCGGCCGTCGTGTAGAAGGGCGCGTTGCTCATGCTCTCCACGCCGCCCGCGATGATCACGTCGCTGACGCCGGTCTGGATCTGCATGGCCGCGTTCACGACGGCCTGGAGCCCGGACCCGCAGCGCCGGTCGAGCTGGACGCCGCCGACCTCGACCGGCAGCCCGGCGTCGAGCGCGGCGACGCGGCCGATGGCGGGGGCGTCCGACGTCGGGTAGCAGTGCCCGAGGATCACCTCGTCGATCGCGTCGCCGGGCAGGCCGGTGCGTTCGACGAGCGTCCGGATGACGGTGGCGGCGAGCTCGGCGGCCTGGACGGTCTTCAGCACCCCGCCGAACCGGCCGATGGGAGTACGGAGCGGCTCGCAGATCACCGCGTCGCGCATGGTGGCTCCTTGGACGTCGATGTCGGACATTAGGCAGGCTACGGCCCGGGACGCGAAGGGCGGCGCTCACCCTTCCGACCAGCGGGGGGTTGAATGCCAGGGAATCTTGGGAAATGCCGGGGAAGCCAGGAGTGGGCGATCTAGGAGGCGGCGGTGGCGGAGTGGGCGCGGCGGGCGACGACGGTCCGGGTGGTCGGGACGGGGGCGATGGGACGCGGCATCGCGCAGCTCGCCGCGGCCGGAGGGCTGACGGTCGAGCTGGCGGACGTCCGGATAGAGGCGGTGACCAGCGCGGTCGAGTACATCGGCGGCATGTTCGACCGGCTCGTGAGCAAGGGGCGGATGGACGCGGGCGACGCGGCGCGGGCCAAGGAGAGGCTGCGTCCGGTGGGCGAGCCGCTCACGCCGTTCCAGGAATGCGATCTCGTGATCGAGGCCGTCCGGGAGGACCTGGACACGAAGCGGAAGCTGTTCGCGGCGCTGGAGGGCACGTGTCCTGAGCACACGATTCTGGCGACAAACACCAGTTCGCTGTCGGTGACGGCCATCGGCGCGGCGTTGAAGGACCCGTCCAGGCTGGCGGGACTCCATTTCTTCAACCCGGTGCCGTTGATGCGCCTGGTCGAGGTGATTCCGGGCGCGCGGACGGCCGACTGGGTCCCGGACGCGCTGGCCGACCTGGTGAGGCGTCTCGGTCATGAACCTGTGGTCGCCCCAGACGCGCCTGGCTTTCTCGTCAACCACGCTGGGCGGGGGCTGGTGACAGAGGCTTTGCAGATCCTGTCCGAGGGCGCCGCCGAGCCCGTGGACATCGACCGGATAGCGCGCGACGTGCTCGGCCTGAAAATGGGTCCCTGCGAACTGCTCGACCTCACGGGGATGGACGTGTCGCACTCTGTCATGGAGTCCATCTGGGAGGGGTTCTATGGGGAGCCTCGGTTCCGTCCGTCCAGGATCGGGCGGGCTCGGGTCGATGCGGGGATGTTCGGGCGGAAGACGGGCGAAGGCTTCTACGAGTACGTAGACGGCGCCAAGCAGGAGCCGCCGGAGGTGACGGCACCGGTCGTGGAGCCGCGCCCTGTGTGGGTGCACGGGGATGTGCGCGAAGAACTGGGTGCGCTGCTTTCGACGTCCGGGGTGGAGGTCGAGCAAGGGGACGAGCCGTCCGGTCAGGCGATCGCCCTCGTCGCGCCGTTCGGACAGAGCACGCTTGGCGCGGCGCAAGCCGAGGGCCTTCCCGTGGAGCACACCTTGGGCCTTGACCCGTTCGGTGGGTTCTTCACTCGGCTCACTCTGTCGGTGCATCCGGGCGTTGACAAAACGGTTGGGCGCGCGGCTCTTGCAGCGCTCGTCTCCACGGGACGGTCCGTCAGCGTCGTCCGGGACGCGCCCGCGCCCGTCGCGCAACGCCTGCTCGCCGCCATCGTGAACGTGGGCTGCGGGATCGCGGAGCAGCGGCTCGCCCGTCCCGAGGACGTCGACACGGCGGTGCGGCTCGGCCTCGGCTACCCGCGCGGCCCGCTGGAGTGGGGCGAGCAGGCCGGGACGGAGCACGTCCTCGCGATCCTGCGCGGCCTGCACGCGGCGACCGGCGACCCCCGCTACCGGCCGAGCGGCTGGCTCACCGAACGGGCGGCGCTCGGCCTGCCCCTGACCGAGGCCGGGACCGCGCCGTCCGACCTCACGTCCTGAAAAGCCCGCGGGCCGCCAGAGCGGGGCCCGCGGGCTGGACGGGTCAGAACGGGAGTTTCGCGGGCGGGTTCGGCTTGGCGTCCGTCCATCCCGCCGAACGGCAGGCCATGTACTCGATGACGAAGCCGGGCTTCATCTCCGCGTACGGCCCGCCCGGGGCGGTGAGCACGGTCTGCGTGGACAGCAGCGCGCCGGTCCGCTCGTCGAAGACGATCACTCGGCGGAAGCGGTAGGTCCCCTGCTGGGCCTTCGGCGTGCCGAACTCGCCGGTCTCCGTCATGGCGCGGTCGTCGGCGCCGAGCGCGACGCCCCGGCGGCCCAGCGGATCGGTGACGCGGCCGATCTCGTGCACGCCCGGCTGGGCCGCCAGCGCCTTGATCAGACCGGCCCGCACCTTCGGCTGGACGGGCGTGGCCAGCAGGCCCGACACCCGCATGATCTTCATTGCCGCGAGGGCGCCGCGCCCGGAGTTCGACCCGCTCGGGTCGGCCCCCCGGGCCGCCTTGCCCTCCTGCTCCATCGCCTTCCCGCTCAGGAACAGCCGGGCGAGTTCGTTCGGGTCGGTCGGGAGGTTCTGCAGGTCCTCGACCGACTTGCCGATGATGAACTTCCCGCCGCCGCGAGGATCGACGCCCACGTTGGGGCCGTCCGAGGTCCACGCGGTCGCCTTGGTCGTGTACGTGGCGAAGTGATCGCCGGACCAGACGCGGATCCGCGCCGGCGACCCGGCCGCGCGCCACAGCGCCGCGTCCCGCGCGGTCTGCGGGTGGGCCGGGAGGTCGCGGCCGTAGTACGCCTCGCCCATGCCCGACTTCACGCCCGACCAGTTGAACGTCTCGCTGTGCGCGCCGAAGATCGCGTAGGTCCCGGTCTTCGCGCGCACCACGTACGCCTGGCCGCTGATCCTGTCGTCGTGCCAGTACTTGCCCATCGGCTGGAGTTCGGCCTTCTCCGCCGCCGCGAGCACCGCTCCCTTGCCCAGTTCGACGGTCGTGTGCGGAGCGGGCGACGACGAACCCGTGGCCGCGATCGCGACCGCGGCGGCCGCGCCGACCGCGACCACGCCCGCCCCAACCTTCAGCCTCCACCCGGTAGGCCGCCATCCGGACCGGAGGCGCGGCGCCTCGAACATCCGGACGCGGGCCTCGGTCGTCTCGGCCATCGTCGGGGGCACGGGCTCGCCGTACGCTTCGCGGACCGTCCGCAGGTCATCCATGGTCGTCCTCCAGGTCGTGCATCGGATTGGTCCCGCCGAGCGCCGCGCGCACCTTCCGGCGCGCCCGGTTGAGCCGCGAGCCGACCGTCCCGTACGGGATGTCCAGCGCGGCGGCCACCTCCTGGTGGCTCATGTCGGCCAGCGCGACGAGCAGCAGCACGTCCCGGTCGCGCGCGGGCAGCGCCGCGATCGCCCCGGCCAGGCGTCCGCGCAGCCCTTCGGCGCTGACGCGGGCGTCCACCCGGTCGGCGTGCCCGCCGCCCGCGTCGTCGCCGGAGCGCTCGCCGGGCCCGAGCCGCTCGCGGGCGCGCAGCCCGCGCACCTCGGCGCGCCGGTGCCTGCCGATGACGTTGGTCGCGATGCCGTACAGCCAGGTCCGGACGGCGGCCCGCGAGTCGTCGTAGCGGGCCCGCTGGCGGAACGCCTCCAGGAACGTCTGCGACGCGATGTCGGACGCGGCGTCCTGGCCGAGCCGCCGGGCCGCGTACCCGTGGATCTCGGCGAAATAGGCGTCGAAGATGGCGCCGAACCGCTCGGGCTCGTTCAGGGACATCCGCAGGACGGCGCTGTCGTCCACTCGGCCGGGACGTGTTTCCGGGGGCGGATCCGCGGTGAGGGGCTCCCCTGTCATGTGCTGCCTTTCCATGGCGGACGGCGGACGTACTCGTATCACCCGGAGCCCGACATCGCTTTCACGGGCATCCCTTTCACGGCGTCCTCCTGGGGATGGACGCGGCGCGTGGTGGCCTCGTCCACGAGGCCGAACTCTTGGCTCGCGGGACGCCGCGGGGAACCGGAATACCCCGCTCACTCGTCCTGTTGAAGAGGTCGTCAGCAAAGTTGAGTCCGGTCGGCTCAAGTCATTTGACAGAGCGGGGAACGTCCGGGCACTCTTGCGGACAGCAGACGAACCGGCCGCACCCTGGCGCGACCGGGGAGCGATACACCGGAGAAACGACGGAGGACGAGAACATGGCACGTGCGGTCGGCATCGACCTCGGGACGACCAACTCGGTCGTCGCGATCCTGGAGGGCGGAGAGCCCACGGTCATCGCGAACGCGGAGGGGTCGCGGACCACGCCGTCCGTCGTCGCCTTCGCCAAGAACGGTGAAGTCCTGGTGGGCGAGGTCGCCAAGCGCCAGGCCGTGACGAACGTTGACCGGACGATCCGCTCGGTCAAGCGCGAGATGGGCACCGACTGGAAGACCCAGATCGACGGCAAGGACTTCACCCCGCAGCAGATCAGCGCGTTCGTGCTGCAGAAGCTGAAGAGGGACGCCGAGTCCTACCTGGGCGAGACGGTCACCGACGCGGTCATCACCGTGCCCGCGTACTTCTCCGACCACCAGCGGCAGGCCACCAAGGAGGCCGGGCAGATCGCGGGGCTGAACGTCCTGCGCATCATCAACGAGCCGACCTCCGCCGCGCTGGCGTACCACCTGGAGAAGGAGAACGAGGCCACGATCCTGGTGTTCGACCTCGGTGGCGGCACGTTCGACGTGTCCCTGCTGGAGGTCGGCGACGGGGTCGTCGAGGTGAAGGCCACGTCCGGCGACAACCACCTGGGCGGCGACGACTGGGACCAGAAGGTCGTCGACTGGCTGGTCGAGCGCTTCAAGAACGCCAACGGGGTCGACCTGTCCAAGGACAAGATGGCCCTCCAGCGGCTCCGCGAGGCCGCGGAGAAGGCCAAGATCGAGCTGTCCAGCTCGACCGAGACGCAGATCAACCTGCCCTACATCACCGCGTCCAGCGAGGGCCCGCTGCACCTGGACGAGAAGATCACCCGCGCCGAGTTCCAGCGGTTGACCTCCGACCTCCTGGAGCGCACCAAGGCGCCGTTCCAGCAGGTGCTCAAGGACGCGAAGATCTCCGTGGACGGGATCAACCAGGTCGTCCTGGTCGGCGGCTCGACCCGGATGCCCGCGGTGTCGGAGCTGGTCAAGGAGCTGACCGGCGGCAAGGAGCCCAACAAGGGCGTCAACCCCGACGAGGTCGTCGCGATCGGCGCCAGCCTCCAGGCGGGCGTGCTCAAGGGCGAGGTCAAGGACGTCCTGCTGCTGGACGTGACCCCGCTGAGCCTCGGCATCGAGACCAAGGGCGGCATCTTCACCAAGATCATCGAGCGGAACACGACGATCCCGACCAAGCGGTCGGAGACGTTCACCACCGCCGACGACAACCAGCCGTCCGTGGAGATCCAGGTCTACCAGGGCGAGCGCGAGATCGCCGCCTACAACAAGAAGCTCGGCACCTTCCAGCTCACCGGCCTGCCGCCGGCGCCGCGCGGCGTCCCGCAGATCGAGGTCACCTTCGACATCGACGCCAACGGCATCGTCAACGTCAGCGCCAAGGACCAGGGCACCGGCCGCGAGCAGTCGATGGTCATCACCGGCGGCAGCGCGCTGCCCAAGGACGACATCGAGAAGATGATGCGCGACGCCGAGCAGTACGCCGAGGAGGACCGGCAGCGCAAGGAAGAGGCCGAGGTCCGCAACCAGGCCGACACCCTGGCCTACTCCACCGAGAAGTTCCTGCGCGAGAACGACGAGAAGGTCCCCGAGGAGCTCAAGACCGAGGTGAGCGACGCCGTCGCCGAGGTCAAGAAGGCCCTGGAGGGCACCGACGTCGACGCCATCAAGGGCAGCGCCGAGAAGCTCGCGCAGATCAGCCAGAAGATGGGCGCGGCCATGTACGCGCAGAACCCCGAGGCCGCGCAGCCGGGCGCCGAGGACCACGGCCCCACGGCCGACGCCCAGGGCGGCGAGCCGCAGGACGACGAGGTCGTCGACGCGGAGATCGTGGACGAGGACAAGCCGAAGGAGGAGGGCCGATGACCGGAGCGGAGCGAGGATCTTCGGCCCTCCACCTCGGGGGTCTGGGGGTCGCCCCCCAGAAGGGCGGTGCATCGTGACGTCCTCTCCCAACGAGGGCGAGGAGAAGAAGGAGGGTCCGGTGATCCGCGACAAGCGGCGCATCGATCCCGAGACGGGGAAAGTCCGGGAGCAGGCGGCGTCCGCGCCGTCCGCCCCGGAGGCCCCGGCGAACGGGGGCGCCACCGCCGCGGACGAGGAGGTCGCCTCGCTCAAGACCCAGCTCAACGAGCGTCTCGCCGACCTCCAGCGGCTGAAGGCGGAGTACGACAACTACCGAAAGCGCGTCGAGCGCGACCGGGTCGCGGTCCGCGAGCAGGCCCTCGGCCAGGTGCTGACCGAGCTGCTCCCGGTGCTGGACGACATCGGCCGAGCCCGTGACCACGACGAGCTCACCGGCGGGTTCAAGTCCGTCGCGGAGAGCCTGGAGGCGGTCACCGGCAAGCTCGGCCTGGTGCGGTACGGCGAGAAGGGCGAGCCCTTCGACCCGACCGTGCACGAGGCGCTCATGCACGCCTATTCGTCCGACGTGACGGAGACGAGCGTGATGGACGTCCTGCAGCCCGGCTACCGGATCGGCGAGCGGGTCCTGCGGGCCGCGCGCGTCGCGGTGGCCGAGCCGGGCCCGGACGCCGACGCGGCGGAGTCCGGCGACGCGCCGGACGACGCGCAGGGCGACGAAGGCGAATGACCCTCCGGCGCACGCCGGGGGACCCGGGGGCACCGACCCCCATGAAGGACCCTCGCGGGCCCGCCCCGGCCGGGGCGGGCCCAGCGGGGACGCGTGACGACATGAGGCAAGTGGCGAGAGCAGAGAGCGGGGCGCCGTGAGCACCAAGGACTACCTGGAGAAGGACTACTACAAGGTCCTCGGTGTCGCGAAGACCGCCTCGCAGGAAGAGATCAAGAAGTCCTACCGGAAGCTGGCCCGCAAGTACCACCCGGACGCCAACAAGGGCGACACCGACGCCGAGGACCGCTTCAAGGAGGTCTCCGAGGCGTACGACGTCCTGTCCGACGAGAAGCGCCGCAAGGAGTACGACGCGGTCCGGTCGATGCCGGGCGGTTTCCGCGGCCAGCAGGGCGGCGGGTTCCCGTTCGACCTCGGCGACCTGTTCGGGCAGGGCGGTCCCGGCGGCGGGACGCAGACCGGCGGCGCGGGCGAGCGGATCGGCGACCTGTTCGGCGGCCTGTTCGGCCGGGGCGGCGGCACCCGCACCACCACGACGGGGGCGCGCCGGGCGCGGCGCGGCGCGGACGTCGAGACCGACGTGACGCTGCCGTTCGGCCGCGCGATGAACGGCGTGACCGTCCCGATCAAGCTGACCAGCGAGGCGGCGTGCAACTCGTGCCGGGGGACGGGCGCGAAGGCGGGGACCGTCCCGCGGGTGTGCCCGAACTGCGAGGGCACCGGGCACGAGACGCGCAACCTCGGCAACTTCGGCTTCCAGGAGCCGTGCAAGGAGTGCCACGGCCGGGGGCTCGTCGTCGACGACCCGTGCCCCATCTGCAACGGCAGCGGCCGGGCGACCGGCACCCGGACGATCCAGGCCCGCATCCCGGCGGGCGTCGCGGACGGGCAGAAGATCCGGTTGAAGGGCAAGGGCGCGCCCGGCGAGAACGGCGGCCCGCACGGCGACCTGTACGTGAACATCAAGGTCCGTCCGCACCCGGTGTTCGGCCGGACCGGCGACAACCTGACGCTGACCGTCCCGGTGACGTTCCCGGAGGCGGCGCTCGGCGCTGAGATCCGGGTGCCGACGTTCCAGGGGCAGCCGGTGACGCTGAAGCTGCCGGAGGGGACGCCGAACGGCCGCAAGTTCCGGGTGAAGGGCCGCGGCGCGACCCGGCGGGACGGCACGAAGGGCGACCTGCTCGTCACCGTGGACGTGCAGGTCCCGCAGAAGCTCGACGACCAGGCCCGGGAGGCCCTGGTCAAGCTGCGCGAGTCCGGTTCGGGGGACGACCTGCGCGCCGACCTCGTCCAGCAGGCACGGCAGGAGTGACCCCGTCATGAATCCCTTCGGCGACGACACGCCCGTCTACGTGATCTCGGTGGCGGCGCAGCTGTCCGGGCTGCACCCGCAGACGTTGCGGACCTACGACCGGATGGGCCTCGTGTCCCCCGGCCGGACGGCGGGCCGCGGCCGCCGCTACTCGATGCGCGACATCGTGATGCTCCGCGAGATCCAGCGGCTCTCGCAGGAGGAGGGCATCAACCTGTCCGGCATCAAGCACATCCTGGAGCTGCAGCGCGACAACGCGCGGCTCCACGAGGAGCTCGCGAAGGCGCACGCCGCGCTGGACGAGCTCGCCAACGAACTCGAATCGACCCGCGCGGTCGCGGCGCGGCTGGCGCAGCAGCGGCGGCGCGGGGAGCCGCCCGCCACACCCGGCGCCGACCTGGTCCCGATCAGGCATACCAGCGTCGTCGTGTGGCACGAACGCGGTCGAGATTGAATTACGGGGTGGGGCAATGGACTACAAGCTGACGCAGAAGAGCCAGGAGGCGGTGTCGGTCGCGGTCCGCCGGGCGGCGGCCGAGGGGCACCCCGAGGTGGAGCCCGAGCACCTGCTGGTGTCGCTGATCGGGCTGGCGGACGGCACGGCCGTGCCGCTGCTGGAGGCGGTCGGCGCCGACTGGCAGGCGATCCGGCGGCGCGCCGAGGAGCAGCTCGCCGCGAAGCCGAAGGCGCAGGGCTCGACGGTCGCGACGCCGCGGCTGTCCGGGCAGCTCCAGCGGTCGGTCAACACGGCGGCGAACCGCGCGCAGCAGTTGGAGGACGACTACGTCTCGACCGAGCACCTGCTCGTCGGCCTCGCCGCCGACGGCGGTCCGGCCGCGGGCCTGCTCAAGGAGTTCGGCGCGACGCCGCAGGCGCTCCTGGACGCGTTCGCGAAGGTGCGCGGCCACGCCCGCGTGACCAGCGAGAACCCGGAGGGCACCTACCAGTCGCTGGAGCGCTACGGCGTCGACCTGACGGCGGCGGCCCGCGACGGGCGGCTCGACCCGGTGATCGGCCGCGACTCGGAGATCCGCCGGGTCGTCCAGGTGCTGTCGCGCCGGACGAAGAACAACCCGGTGCTGATCGGCGAGCCCGGCGTCGGCAAGACGGCCGTCGTCGAGGGGCTGGCGCAGCGGATCGTCGCGGGCGACGTCCCCGAGTCGCTGCGCGGCAAGCGGCTCGTCTCGCTCGACCTCGGCGCGATGGTCGCGGGCGCGAAGTACCGGGGCGAGTTCGAGGAGCGGCTGAAGGCCGTCCTGAACGAGATCAAGGAGAGCGAGGGGCAGGTCGTCACGTTCATCGACGAGCTGCACACCGTCGTCGGGGCGGGCGCGGCCGAGGGCGCGATGGACGCGGGCAACATGCTCAAGCCCATGCTGGCGCGCGGCGAGCTGCGCATGATCGGCGCGACGACCCTGGACGAGTACCGCGAGCGCATCGAGAAGGACGCCGCGCTGGAGCGCCGGTTCCAGCAGGTGTTCGTGGGCGAGCCGTCCGTCGAGGACACGATCGCCATCCTGCGCGGGCTCAAGGGCCGCTACGAGGCGCACCACAAGGTGCAGATCAACGACTCGTCGCTGGTCGCGGCGGCGACGCTCTCCGACCGGTACATCACGTCCCGCTACCTGCCGGACAAGGCGATCGACCTGGTGGACGAGGCCGCGTCCCGCCTCCGCATGGAGATCGACTCCCGTCCCGTGGAGATCGACGAGCTCCAGCGCACGGTCGACCGCCTCAAGATGGAGGAGATGAACCTCTCCAAGGAGACGGACGAAGCCTCTCGCCAGCGGCTCGAAAGGCTCCGCGCCGACCTCGCCGACAAGCAGGAGCACCTGACCGGTCTCGTCGCCCGCTGGGACAAGGAGAAGGCCGGGCTGAACCGCGTCGGCGAGATCAAGGAGCGCATCGACCAGCTCCACGGCGAGGCCGAGCGCGCCCAGCGCGACGGCGACCTGGAGACGTCCGCGCGCCTCACCTACGGCGAGATCCCGGCGCTGGAGAAGCAGCTCGAAGAAGCCTCCGAGGCCGCCGAGAACACGACCCCGATGGTCAAGGAGGAGGTCGGCCCGGACGACGTCGCCGACGTGGTCGCGTCCTGGACGGGCATCCCCGCCGGACGCCTCCTCGAAGGCGAGACCGCGAAGCTCCTCCGCATGGAGGACGAACTCGGCAAGCGCCTGATCGGCCAGGGGACCGCCGTCCGCACGGTGTCGGACGCGGTCCGCCGCGCCCGCGCGGGCATCTCCGACCCGGACCGTCCGACCGGCTCGTTCCTGTTCCTCGGCCCGACCGGCGTCGGCAAGACCGAGCTGGCGAAGGCCCTCGCGGAGTTCCTGTTCGACGACGAGCGGGCGATGACCCGCATCGACATGAGCGAGTACTCCGAGAAGCACAGCGTCGCCCGGCTCGTCGGCGCGCCGCCCGGATACGTCGGCTACGAGGAGGGCGGGCAGCTCACCGAGGCCGTCCGCCGCCGCCCGTACTCGGTCGTCCTGCTGGACGAGGTCGAGAAGGCGCACCCCGAGGTCTTCGACATCCTGCTCCAGGTCCTGGACGACGGACGCCTCACCGACGGCCAGGGCCGCACGGTCGACTTCCGCAACGCGATCCTGATCCTCACGTCCAACATCGGGTCGCAGTTCCTGGTCGACCCGACGCTGGAGAACGGCGCGAAGCGCGAGGCCGTCTGGAACGCCGTCCGCAACTCCTTCAAGCCGGAGTTCCTGAACCGCCTGGACGACGTCATCCTCTTCGACGCCCTCTCCACCGACGAGCTGACCCGCATCGTCGACCTCCAGGTCGACAAGCTCGCCGAACGCCTCGCCGACCGCCAACTGACCCTGGACGTAACCCCCGCGGCCCGCGAATGGCTGGCCCTGACCGGCTACGACCCGCTGTACGGGGCCCGCCCGCTACGCCGCCTAGTCCAAACCGCGATCGGCGACCAGTTGGCCCGCGAACTCCTCTCCGGCGAAGTCCGCGACGGCGACGAGGTAACCGTCGACCTGGACGAACAGGCCGACAAGCTGACCGTCCACCCAACCCGCGGCCTAACCCTCACCAAGTAAACGAAAGCGAAGCCCGCCGCCCGATCGTGGGCGGCGGGCTTCGTCGTCTCAGACTTCGAGGTTTTCTTCGATTTCGCGGAGGCGGTGGCGGGTCAGGGCCAGGTTGCCTCGGGTGCGGTCCAGGGCCATGTAGAGGAACAGGCCCTTGCCCTTGCGGCCCGTCACCGGGCGGATCACGTGGTACTGGGCGGAGAGGCTGATGAGGATGTCCTCGATGTCCTCCTTGAGGCCGAGCTGCTCCATGGTGCGGAGCTTGGCGCGCACGACCTCGGTGTTCCCGGCGGCGGCGACCTGGAGGTCGAGGGTCTTGGAACTGCCGAGCTGGCCTAAGGCCATCCCGCTGTCGTAGTCGACGACGGCGACGCCGATGGCCCCGTCTATCGACATCATGTCCTTCAGAGCGAGGTCGAGACTGGACATGCGTGCTCCCTTCCGATCGTTGTCATGAACCTGGTGGACGGCGTGTGCCGGTGATGTGCGCGGCGATGGCGCGGGCGGCGGGGCGCGACTCCAGGTGGAGGCGTCCGACGTTGACGTCCGGTCCCGCGAGGACGGTGAGGGACGCGTGCGGGCCGGCGGCGTAGATGACCACGTAGCCGTCCACGCCGCGGATCACGACCTCGTGGAAGGCGCCGCCGTGCGCGGTCCGCGCGATGCGGTGGGCGAGCGACAGGCCGGTCGCCGTCACGGCCGCCATGCCGGTCGGCTCGACGGGGTCGGGCAGGTCCTGCGCGATGAGCAGGCCGTCCGCCGACGCGACGAGGCTCCCGGTGAGCAGCGGGACGCGGGCCCGCAGCTCCTTCAGCTCGGCCGCGAGCGCGGCCTCGGGCGCCGGTTCGGGCGGTCCCGCCGCCCCCGGTCGCGCCGCCGCCGTCCCGGTACGTTTCGCCACCTTCGTCAGCCTTTCGATCAAGCGGGCCCGGTTCAGCACGGTCAGCCGAGCTCCGTCAGCGCGGTGTGGAGCCGGACGAGCAGGTCCCTGTCGGCGGGCGCCCAACCGGTCGGGATCCCGGACGGGGCGGCCGGGACGGCGGCCGTGGCCTGCCGTTCCGTCCGCAGCAGGGACGCGGCGGCCAGGCCCCGGACGGCGAGGAGGCAGCCGAACGCCGTCCGGCCGAGGTGCGCGGCCAGCTCCGCCGGGGTCCGGCGGCCGTCGGCGTTGAGCAGGATCTCCGCCTGGACGCCGGTCAGGATGACGCGCTGCCGCCGGACGCGCCGGACCGGCACGACGGGCGCGACGTCCACGCCCGCGTCGGGCCAGGCGGCGTCGAGCAGGCCGCGGCGGCGCCGCCGCTCGTGCACGAGCGTCGCCGCGGTGATCCGCCGCGGGCGGGCGCTCGGCGGCCCCTCGGTGAAGTCCGGCTCGGCGGCGGAGCCGAGGAGGAAGTAGGCGGCGTCGAACACCGCGAGCAGTTCCGGCAGTTCCCGGCCGGGGCCGTCCGGCGGCTCGCCCGGGTCCGGCGCGTGCCGGCTCTCGGCGTGGGCGACGGCCCCGCGGACGATCTGGAACGCGCCGTCGTCGCCAACCCGCAGCAGGCCGGTGCTCCTTTCCCGCTCCAGCGCGCCGAGGACGTGAGCGATCCTCTCGTCCGCGATCTCAGCCGCCATCTCGGCCGCCCGTCATTTCGCCGACGATGTCGCGCATGCGCAGCCGCGCGAGCGCGAGGTTTCCCCTTTCCCGGCCCAGCAGCAAATGGACGAACAGATGCCCGTCGATATTCGCTCCGGTGAGGACCAGGAGGTGATATCCGTCGGTGCCGCAAACGATGATCTCCTCCACGTCGTCGCCCGCCGCGGTGGCGCTGAGCGCGGGCGAGGCCAGCACCGCGCGCACCACGTCGGTCGCTCCGGCGGCGTCCTCGTGCTGGTCGACGAGGTCCTCCCGGCCCGCCGCGGCGACGGCGAGCCCGCTGGCGCAGTCGACCAGCGTCACCCGCCGCGCTCCCGGAATGGCCATCATGGACGCGAGGCAGTCGTCAATGCGCAAGCCCATTCCCCCACCGAATGAGAGTTGCAGAAACTAGACGATAACCAGAACTTTGCCGCCCGCGACACCCGATGTAAACATCCAGGAACATTTCCGCGGAGGGAGATAAATACCCTTTGGTATGGCGACCGGTCAGGCCGGTCGCGCGGGGGCCGGTCCGGAATCGGCCATGTCAAGAAACGTCAGTCCACGGGCCCGAGATCGGCGAGGCGGCGGGCGAGGAAGCGGCGGTCGGGTTCGGCGCGGGCCAGGGCCAGGGCCTGGCGGTAGAAGGCGGCGGCCTCGTCGGGACGGTTCAGGCGGCGGAGGAGGTCGGCACGGGTCGCTGGGAGCAGGTGGTAGCCGGGAAGGTCTGCTTCCAGGTCGTCCAGGAGGGGGAGGGCCGCTTCGGGGCCTTCGGCCATGGCTATCGCGACGGCGCGGTTGAGGCGGACGACCGGGCTCGGGGTCAGGACGAGCAGGCGGTCGTAGAGCGCGGCGATCTGCGGCCAGTCGGTGTCCTCGGCGCGGCGGGCGGTGGCATGGCACGCGGCGATCGCCGCCTGGACCTGGTACGGGCCGGGCGCGGCGCGGCGGAGGGCGGCGTCCAGGAGGGCGGCGCCCTCGGCGACCGCGGCGCGGTCCCAGCGGTCGCGGTCCTGCTCTTCGAGCGGGACGAGGTCGCCCGCCGCGTCCTGCCGGGCGTCGCGGCGCGAGTCCTGGAGCAGGAGGAGGGCGAGCAGGCCGGCGGCCTCCGGCTCGTCCGGCATCAGGTCGCGCAGGACGCGGGCGAGCCGGATCGCCTCCGCGCACAGGCCGCCCCTGATCGGGTCCGCGCCGCCGGACGCCGCGTAGCCCTCGTTGAACAGCAGGTAGACGACGCCGAGGACGGACGCGGTCCGCTCCGGCAGCAGGTGCGCGGGCGGCACCCGGTACGGGATGCCCGCCTGCCGGATCTTCCGCTTCGCCCGGACGATCCGCTGCCCCATCGCGGGCTCGGAGACCAGGAACGCCCGCGCGATCTCGGCCGTGGACAGGCCGAGGAGCGTGCGCAGGGTCAGCGCGACGCGGGCGTCCAGCGGCAGCGCCGGATGGCAGCAGGTGAAGATCAGCCGGAGCCGGTCGTCGGGGACGCCGCTCACGTCCGGCGGATCCGGCGTCTCCGGCGGGCCGGACATGGCGGTCAGCTCCCTCAGCTTGGCGGTCTCGGTGGCGCCGCGCCGGAGCCGGTTCAGCGCGTGGTTGCGGGCCGTCGTCGTCAGCCAGGCCCCCGGACCGCGCGGGACGCCGTCGACCGGCCAGGTTTCCAGGGCGCGCGCGAACGCCTCCTGGGCGCACTCCTCGGCGAGGTCCCAGTCGCCGGTCACGCGGATGAGGGTCGCGACGACCCGGCCCCATTCGGCGCGGAAGGCCGCCGCCACCTCGTCCGTCAGTTGGCTGTCGTCCGTCAGTCCTCCTCGTCGAACGGCCAGAGCGGGCGCACCTCGATCGAGCCGTGCCGCGCGGACGGGTGCCGGGACGCGACCTCCAGCGCCTCCTCCAGGTCCGCGCACTCGATCAGGTCGAAGCCGAGGATCTGCTCCTTCGTCTCGGCGAACGGGCCGTCCGAGAGGAGCGTCTCGCCCTCGCGGACGCGGACCGTGGTGGCCGCCTCGGTGAGGCGCAGCCGGTTCCCGATCCGGCGGACGCCGCGCCCGTCCATCTCCTTGACCCATTCCTCGGTGTCGGCGATGAGGGCCGCCTGCTCGTCGGGCGGGAGAACGTCCGTCTCCTTGCCGCAGATCAGCATCATGTACTGCATCGTTTCCTCCTAGTGGACTTTGACTTTCCCAGGCTCCGGAATTCGTCGCCTGGACGGTGCGGTCAGCAGGACGGCCACGACGATCGCGCCTACCAGGGCGATCCCGGCCGTCGTGTGGAAGGACGCGCGGAATCCGGCGGTGAGGGCCTCGGGAGTCGTCCCGTGCGTCCGGGAGAGGACGACGGTCGACGCGACCGCCACCCCGAGCGCGCCGCCGAGCTGGAACGCCGCGGTGTTGATCCCGGACGCGAGGCCCGCGTCGCCGTCCGTCGCGCCGGACAGCGCCGCCACCGACCCCGCGACCGCGCTCGCGCCGAGCCCGAACCCGAGCAGGGCGAGGCCGGGCAGCAGTCCGGTCGCGTAGCCGCCGTCCGCCGTGACGCGGCCGAGCAGCAGGCAGCCCGCCGCCATCACCGCGAGCCCGACGACCGCCACCGGCCGGACGGACACCGGCCGCAGCGCCGCCTGCGCCGCGAACGACCCTGCGACCGCCATCACCGGCAGCACCGCCGACGCGAACCCGAACTCCAGCGGCGAGTACCCGAGGACGCCCTGCGCGTACTCCGAGACGCCGAGCGAGGTGCCGAACACGGTCGCCGCCGCCGCGGCCGTCACGAGGTTCCCGCCGGTCAGGCCGCGGGACCGGAACGTCCGGAGCGGGACGAGCGGCTCCGCCGACCGCGACTCCACCCACATGAACACGGCGCCCGCGACGGACGCGACCGCGAACGCGGCGGCGGTGCGGACGCTCGTCCAGCCCTCCTCGGGCGCGCGGACGACCCCGTACACCGCCGCCGACACCGCGAGCGTGACGGTCAGCGCGCCGACCGGGTCGTAGGCCCGCGCGGCGCCCCGGCTCTCCCGCAGCGCCACCGGCCCGAGCGCGAGCAGCGCCAGCGCCACCGGGATGTTCAGGAAGAAGATCGACCGCCAGCCGAGGACGTCCGTCAGCGGCCCGCCGACCAGCAGCGCCGCCGTCGCGCCGAACCCGCCGACGCTGCCCCACACCGCGATCGCCCGGTTCCGCGCGGGCCCCGCGGGGAACGTCGCGGTGACGATCGCGAGCGCGCTCGGCGCCATCAGCGCGGCCGACACGCCCTGCGCGACCCGGGCGGCGACGAGCGCGCCGCCCGTCCAGGCGAGGCCGCAGAGCAGCGACGACGCGAGGAACAGGACGGTCCCGCCGAGGAACGCGCGGCGCCGCCCGGCGAGGTCGGCGATCCGGCCGCCGAGCAGCAGCAGGCCGCCGAAGCCGAGCAGGTAGGCGCTCAGCACCCACTGCGCGCCGCCGCCCGCGAACCCGAGGTCCCGGTCGATCGACGGCAGCGCCAGCAGGATGATCTGCGAATCCAGGATCACCATGAAGTTCGCCGCGCACAGCAGCCCCAGCGCCGCCCGGCGGCGCGGCGCCGGGTCCTCCGCCGCGCGGCGGTGGCCTCCCACGTCCATCTCTCGCTCCTCCCGCGAACCGTCTCTCCCCTGTCGACAATCGGGACCGCCCGATTTCGACATCCGTCCGGGAAGAAATTCGCGGGATGCGGTTCCGCTCTGAGCGTGCAACCGTTCCGTACAGAACGTACGGACGGCACAGTCTCCCCATGAGGATTCTGATGCTGGGCGGAACCGAGTTCGTCGGACGCGCCATCACCGACGACGCCCTCGCCCGAGGCTGGGACGTGACCGTCTTCCATCGCGGCCGCCACGACCCGCCCGCAGGCGTCGCGTCCCTGCACGGCGACCGCACCGCCGACGGCGGTCTCGCGGCCCTCGAAACCGGGACGTGGGACGTGGTCGTCGACACCTGGTCGCGCGCACCGTCGGCCGTCCGCGACGCCGCGCACCTCCTGCACGGACGAGCGGGCTCCTACGCCTACATCTCCAGCCGCTCCGTCTACCGGTTCCCCGAGCCGCTGGGCCTCGGCGAAGGCGCGCCCCTCGTGGACGGCTCGCCCGACGACGACGGCCACGACGACTACGCGGCGGCCAAGCGGGGCGGCGAACTCGCCGCGCTCGGCGCGTTCGGCGACCGGGCGCTCCTCGTGCGCGCGGGTCTCATCCTCGGCCCCTACGAGAACATCGGACGCCTCCCCTGGTGGCTGACGCGGATCGCCCGAGGCGGCGACGTCCTCGCGCCCGGCCCGCAGGACGCGGGCATCCAGTACATCGACGTCAGGGACCTCGCCGCCTGGACGCTGGACGCCGTCGAGAACAACCTGGGCGGACCGTTCGACCTGGTCTGCCCGTCCACCCACACGACGATGGCCGAGTTGCTCGAAGCGTGCGTCCACACGACGGGTTCCGACGCAGACCTCGTTTGGACGCCTCCGGAGACCATCCTCGACGCGGGCATCGAACCCTGGATGGACCTTCCGGTCTGGATCCCGCCGGGGGAGGCGTACGACACGATCCACAGGGGGAACGTGTCCAAGGCCCTGTCGGCTGGGCTGCGGTGCAGACCCGTCCAGGAAACGGTGGCCGATACGTGGGAATGGCTCCAGTCCATCGGGGGACAGGCTCCGCAGCGTCCTGACCGTCCCGTCCTCGGGCTGAGCCCGGAGGACGAGGCGAAGGCCCTCCACCCGTCAGACCGGCCATGACCCCGCTTCGGTGGACGCGGCGGGGTCCGGTCCGCTAGAGAGACGTGTTATGACCGCTTTGCTACTCGGCCCCCACCTCCGGCACGTGAGCGAACGCACCGCGACGATCTGGGTGGAGACCGAACGTCCGTGCGAGGTCCGGGTCGTCAACCGGGAGCACGGCGTGGACGCGGGCGCCCCCACGTTCACCGCGCACGGCCACCACTACGCGCTCGTCGAGATCGACGGGCTCGCGCCGGGGGCGCGCGTCCCGTACGAGGTGCTGGTGGACGGCGAGACCGTCTGGCCGGAGGAGGGCGACGGGTACCCGCCGCCCCGGCTCAGGACGCTCGACCCGGACGGCGGCCTGCGCATCTCGTTCGGCTCCTGCCGCCGCTCGCCCGGCACCGTCGAGGAGTTCGGCCACGACGCGCTGACCGCGCTCGCGCAGCGGCTGCGCGGCGCCGACGACGCCGACTGGCCCGACCTCCTGCTGATGGTCGGCGACCAGGTCTACGCGGACGAGCTCAGCGACGAGATGCGCGAGTTCATCCGCGGCCGCCGCGCCCCCGGCGACCCGCCCGACGACGAGGCCGCCGACTTCGAGGACTACACCCACCTCTACAAGCTGGCCTGGCACGACGACCCGGCGGTGCGGTGGCTGCTGTCCACCGTCCCGACGTTCACGATCTTCGACGACCACGACATCCGGGACGACTGGAACACCTCCCTCGCGTGGCGCGAGGAGATGTGGTCGCAGCCGTGGTGGAAGGCCCGCATCACCGGCGGCATCGGCTCGTACTGGATCTACCAGCACCTCGGGAACATGTCGCCGGGGGACCGCGCGTCCGACCCCGTCTTCAAGGCGCTGCGGACCGCGTCGGACGAGAGCGGCGACGCGGGCGCCGTCCTGGACGAGTTCGCCGAGAAGGCCGACAAGGAACCGGCCGGCACCCGCTGGAGCTACGCGCACGACTGGGGCGGCACCCGCCTCATCGTCGTGGACAGCCGCTGCTCCCGCCTCCTCACCGCCGACCGCCGCGGAATGCTCGACGACGAGGAGTTCCAATGGCTGGACGACCAGTGCCAGGGCGGCATGGACCACCTCCTCATCGCCAGTTCCCTGCCCTACCTCCTGCCCAAGGCGATCCACCACGCCGAGTCGTGGAACGAGGCCATGGCGGGCGGCGCGTGGGGCAAGGCGGCGGGACGGCTCGGCGAGAAGATCCGGCAGGCCG
This sequence comes from Actinomadura syzygii, assembly GCF_008085905.1. Lineage (GTDB taxonomy): Bacteria > Actinomycetota > Actinomycetes > Streptosporangiales > Streptosporangiaceae > Spirillospora > Spirillospora syzygii. Next base: position 687,499 of record NZ_VSFF01000001.1, read on the forward strand.
CCGACCTGGAGCACTGGGCGGCCTTCGAGAAGTCGTTCCGGGCCGTGGCCGCCGACGTGGTCTCCGTGGCGCGCGGGGAGCGCGGCCCGGCCCCGGCGAGCATCTCGTTCCTGTCGGGCGACATCCACTACTCGTACCTGGCGCGGGTCATCGAGCCCGGCGTCCAGTCGAAGGTGACGCAGATCGTCTGCTCGCCGCTGCGGAACCCGCTGATCGGCAAGTTCCGCATGGCGAACCGCATCGCGTGCTCGCGCGCGGCGGGCGCTCCGTTCCGGGCGCTGGCGAAGCTGTCGAAGGTGCCCGCCCCGCCGATCCGGTGGCGGATGACGGACGGCCCCTGGTTCGACAACGCGATCGCCACCGTCCACCTGTCGGGACGCGAGTGCGACGTCCGCTGGGACACCCCGCGGGACGGCGGCGGCCTCACCGAGATGGGCCGCGCCAAGATCACTGGCTGAACGGTACGGCGGGGCGCGCCCGCTCCACCCCCTCGCCGGAACGAAGCGCGCCCCGCCCGGGCGGCCCCGCCCCGGTGCCGCCCACGCCCCTCCTACGGCGGCCCGCGCCGACCATGACGCGAATGATCGAAGGCAGCTGATCGAAGATTGCGTCGTTGCCGAATTGGAAGACAAATCGTGGTCATGCCGTCACAATGAGCAAGCATGGGACGACGTGCTCGGCGTAAAGACCAGGGGGACGGGCGCGCAGCGGCGGAGCCCGGCGACGACGAGCTGATCGCGCGGGTCCGCGCCGGCGACGTCGCCGCCTACGGGACGCTCTACGAACGGCACGCGGCCGCCGCCCGCGGCCTCGCCCGCCACCTCGCCGGACGGGACGGCGCGGACGACGCCGAGGACGCCGTCCAGGACGCCTTCGCCAAGGTGCTCGACGCCCTCGAACGCGGCGGCGGGCCCGCCGGGAGCTTCCGCCCCTACCTGCTCACCGCCGTCCGCAGGGCGGTCTACGACCGGGCCCGCGCGGAGCGGCGCGTCCGGTCCACCGGCGAGATCGAGGACTTCGACCCCGGCGCGCCGTTCGCCGACCCGGCGGTCGACGAGCTGGAGCGCTCGATGGTCGCGGCGGCGTTCCGCTCGCTGCCCGCCCGCTGGCAGACGGTGCTCTGGCACACCGAGGTCGAGCGCGCGAAGCCCGCCGCGGTCGCCCCGCTGCTCGGGCTCAGCGCGAACGCCGCCGCCGCGCTCGCCTACCGGGCCCGGGAGGGGCTGCGCCAGGCGTACCTCCAGATGCACGTCGACGCCGCCGCCGCGGACGGCGCGTGCCGTCCCGCGCTGGAACGGCTCGGCCCGTACGTGCGCGGGGCGCTCGCCAAGCGCGACGCCCGCCGGGTGCGGCGGCACCTGGACGGCTGCGCGCGCTGCGCGGCCGTCCGCGCGGAGCTGGTGCACGTGAACGGCGCGCTCCGGGGTGTACTGGGGCCGCTCGTCCTGGGGACGGCGACGTCCGGGTACCTCGCGTCCAAGGGCGGCGTGTTCCTGTGGTTCCGGCGGCTGCCGAAGCGGCGGCAGGCGATGAGCGGCGGCGTGGTCGCGGCGGCAGCGGCGGCCGCGATGGCGATGATGCTGGTGTCCGGCGAGGAGCCGACGGGCCCCGCGCCGGTCCCGCCCGCCGCCGCCGAGCCCACCGCCGCGCCGCCCGCCGCGCCGCCCGCCGAGCCGCCCGCCGCCGAGCCGCCGCCCCCGCCGCCGCACGCGACCCGGCGGGCGCGTCCGATGGCCGAGGCGCCGAGACGCGTCCAGCCGCGGAAACCCTTCGTACGGAAACCGGTACTGCGAAAACCTCCCGTGCGGAAACCGCCGGAACGGCCCGACCGGCCGAAACGGCCCGAACGTCCGGGCGCGATCCTGATCCGCCTCGACCTGCGGACGGTCCCGGGCGGCCCCGAAATTCACATCCGCATAAAGGCCGATCTACCGCGTTCCTTTCCGCGTGCCGTCCCGTATCGGCGCGCGGACGCCGCGCCCCGGCACGCCCCCCGCCGCCCGAGCCTCCATTCCGGGCGCCATGGGCGGTTGAAGGCAGGGTCTCGGGCACACCGGGGCTGACCCGGCACCGGCTGCTTCCCGTAAAGATCAGGAGGAAGGACGGGGCCGGGCCGAAAGGGCTGGTAGCGTCCGCCGCGGCTCCCGAATCGTTGTTACCGGGGAGTCGCCAACCGACGGCCTGCCGTGAAAGAGTGGCGAATCGCCGTATTGGCCTACCGGGTTGCCACGCTTCACTACGCTATAGGCGGCTCGGGGACACATACGCCGGATGGGCATGCCGTGAACTCCCGTGTTGAGGAAGGGCGGTGTCGCATGGATCGCTGCGCGCTGTTCGTAGACGCCGGCTACCTGCTGGCAGACGGCGCGATGGCGGTGCACGGCACACGCCACCGCGAGACCGTCTCGTGGGACTTCGGCGGCCTCCTGCAACTCCTCGGCAACCTCGCCCGGGAACGCACCGGGATGCCGCTGCTGCGCTGCTACTGGTACGAGGCGACCGTCGAGGGGCGCCGCTCCCCCGAGCACGACGCGCTCGCCGACCTGCCCGGCCTGAAACTCCGGCTCGGCCGCATCCGGCCCGGCCGCCGCGAGGGCGTCGACACCGAGATCCACCGCGACCTGATGACGCTCGCCCGCAACTCCGCGCTCGCCGACGCCGTCCTCGTCAGCGGCGACGAGGACCTCGCCCAGATCGTCGCCGACGCGCAGGACCTCGGCATCCGCGTCACCGTCGTGCACGTCGCCGTCGACGGCAACTGGACGATCTCCCGCGTCCTGCGGCAGGAGTGCGACGACCTGATCGAGATCGGGTCCGGGCACCTGCGGCCCTACGTCAACCTGCTCGCGGGCGTCGACTCGGGCTCGACGCTCGGCGCGGCCCCGCTGTCCAACGGGCACGGCGCGCACAGCACGCACAGCGCGCACAGCACGCACGGCGCGCACAGCTCGAACGGGCACGGCGGCACGCTCGGCCCGCTCCAGCCCGCCGTGCAGAACGGGCCGCCGCCCGCGACGCCGATCGGCGGGCCGCCGCTGCCCGCGGCGGCGCCGTCCGTCCGCGACCTCGGCCCCGCCATGGGCGGCGGCAGCGGTCTGACCGGCCCGAACAGCATCGCCGGGCTCGGCGTCGGCACCGGGCCGATGCCGCTTCCCGACAGGTCCGGCGCGCCGTCGTACACGACGGGCGGGCAGCAGCTCCCGGTGCAGCCCGCGCCCGGGCCGTCCTCGACGTCGCCCGTCCCGGCGCCGCCCGCCGCGCCCGTGCAGCCTCCGCCGCCCGGTCCGCAGTACGCGCCGTCGCCGATCCCCTCGCCGTCCCCGCCCCCGCCGCCGCAGACCATGCAGCAGGACGCGCGGCACGGCCCCTACACCGGCCCGCAGCAGATCTCGCCCGTCCCGGTGCAGCAGACCACCCCGACCCTGGCGGACGCGGTCAAGGCCGCCCACCAGGAGGGCCAGGACTTCGGCGAGTCCGTCGCGCGGGACGCGCCCGCGCTGTGGCTGGAGGCCGTCCTCGCCCGCAAACCGCGGATGCCGTCCGACCTTGAGGCCCGGCTTCTGCAGGGTTCGTCCCTGCCGATCGACTTCCTCCTGCACGACGAGGTACGGCACGCGCTGCGCCGCGGATTCTGGGACGCGCTCGAACGTTCCCGCAGGTGAGCTGACAGGTAAGCACCGGTATTCCACGATCATCGTCGATTCGCCCGCTTCGGTCGCGCGGCGCCGGGTAGCGTTGAAGCGTGACGCATGTGACGGAAGACGATCTCGACGATCTGGAGTTCGACACCCTGCGCACCGGCGATCACATCTCGGCGGCCCGCAGGCTGTCCGAGCTGGCCGAATCGGTGTCGGGCGGGGTGACGCGCGCCAACGTCCTGCTGCGCGCGGGCGAGCAGTGGCAGCACGCCGGCGACCACGGCAAGGCCGCCGAGCTGTACCGCAAGGCCCTGGACGACGGCGGCGAGACCTACGGCGACCCGCGCGCCTACCTCGCCGACGCGCTCTTCGAGCTGAACCGCGCCGACGAGGCCCGCGCCCTGGTCGAGCAGATCCGCGCCGACCGTCCGCGCGACCCCGAGGTGTACCGCGCCGTCGCCGAGGTGCTGTACGCGCAGGGCGACGCGACCGGCGCCCACGAGTGGGCCACCAGCGGCGCCGACGTGATCCTCGCCCTCCGCGACCGCGCCGTCGGCACCGGCATCGGCGGCGGACCCGATGCGCCGCCCGTCCCCGAGGCCGACACGCTCACCCCGGGCCCCGACGACGTCGCCCTCGCCGAGGACAGCCTCGAAGCCCTCCTCCGCCTCCGCTACCGGGCCCGCATAGACCTGGGCCGCAGCGAAGACGACTACGACGCCCTCCTCGACGACCTCCTCAAGAACTCGTAATTCCCAGGGGTTGTTGGTCAGAGCGAGGCGATTAGGGCGTTCAAGGCTTGGGCCACCGGGGTGGGGGGCTCGTGTTCTGTGGTGGGCCAGCCTCTTAGTTGTGCCTCTCTGACTGCCTGGTCGTGGGCTGGAGAGGCTTTCCTGTCCGGATGGGTGCGGAGGTAGCCGCAGGGCGCCTCCGGCCAATCTGGGGGCATTGGGACGTCATTCTCCGGCGCGGCGTGGTCGTGGCGGAGCGGGTGCGGGAGGTCGGCGTCCACGAAGACGTAGCCGCCGATGGGGCGGTGCGCGGCGCGCTGGGCGAGGGCGATGCCGGGCAGCAGCGGGCCCGCCGCGCCGTGCGCGACGAGGACGAGCGGCGGCACCGGGCCGGACGCGCCGACGAGCAGCGAGGCGCGGGCGATGTAGCGGGGGCCGGTCTCGTCCGGGACGTCGGGCGCGCGGACGTCCAGCCCGGACGTGCGGAGCGCCGCGGGCAGGTCGCCCCAGGCGGCCGAGGTCTCCTTCGGGGCGTGCAGCAGGACGAGCGTTCCCGGCGTCATGCCGGGCACCGTACACGGGCGGCGCGCGGCGGCGCCGGACGGGTGGCTAGGGTCTGAGCGTGAGCGATCGCGATGAGCTGCTGCGGATGATCAAGGAGAAGGCCGTCGTGCACGGGGACTTCACGCTGTCCTCGGGCAAGCGGGCCTCCTGGTACGTGGACCTGCGCCGGGTGACCCTCGACGGGGCCACGGCCCCGCTGGTCGGACGTGTCATGCTCGACCACACCGCCGACCTCGGTTACGACGCGGTGGGCGGCCTGACGCTCGGCGCCGACCCGGTCGCGACGGCGATGCTGCACGCGGCGGCCGCGCAGGGACGTGTGCTGGACGCGTTCGTCGTCCGCAAGGAGGGCAAGGCGCACGGGCTGCAACGCCGCATCGAGGGCCCTGACGTGGCGGGACGGCGGGTCCTCGCCGTGGAGGACACCTCGACCACGGGCGGGTCTGTGCTGACCGCCGTGGAGGCGCTGCGGGAGGCGGGGGCGGAGGTCGTGGGAGTCGCGACGATCCTGGAGCGGGGGGCGGCCGAGCGCATCGCCGCGGAGGGGCTGCCCTACCGGCACCCGTACGACGTCGCCGACCTCGGTCTTTCCTAGCTACGGGGTCTTTCTTAGGGCTAGCGGGACTTCACCAACCACACCGCGCGCTCGCCGGCGGGCTCGCGCGGCTGCAGCTTGCCGTAGATGACGACCTGCAGCGACCCGCCGTTGGTGGCGACGACCTGGAGGGGCGCCTCCCGGTACTGGAGCGTCTCGCCGGTCTTGAGCGTGCCGTTGGTGAGCACCCTGCCGCTGGTGTCGGCGATGCGGACGACGACCGCGGTCGCCGGGCCGATCACCCGGATCACCAGGGGCAGCACGGCCGTCGGCGACGCGGTGGCGTCCGACGACCGCGACCCGGCGCCCGCGTCGGACGGTGAGACCGCCGCGGAGGGCCCCTTGGGGTCGGGTTCGCCGGTGACCGCGTTGACGAGAGCCATGGCGCCCACCACGAGAAGGGCCAGAGCCGCGATCACGGCCACGGCCGCGATCAGGATGCGCGCGAGACCCCTAGGGTCCGACCGATGACGTCCCACATGGGGAGGTTAGCGATAACTGTCACCGCTGAGCGACGGACGTGACTCTTCGGGGCCATTCTTATCTGGACCCTGGTCCGCTTTACGGCCCTTCATGATCTCCCGGATGATCGGGATCACGGAAAGAACCAGGATGACGGCCACGCCCGGCAGGATGTAGCGCTCGACGTCCGGAACCTCGGAACCGAGGAAGTGTCCGAGGATGAAAAGGGCGTCCGTCCAGAGGATTCCGCCGACGCAGTTCCAGATGAAGAACTTGCGGGGCGGCATGCCGAGCATCCCGGCGAGCGGGTTGAGGAACGTCCGCACGATGGGGATGAACCGGGCCAGCACCACGGCCTTCGCCGGGCCGAACCGGTTGAAGTAGTGCTCGGCCTTCTCCACCCACTCCTGCTTGAAGATGCGCGAGTCGGGGCGGTCGAAGAGCTTGCGCCCGTAGCGGGCGCCGAGGAAGTGCCCGAGCTGGGCGCCCGCGATCGCCGCGATCGGGCCGCCGATCAGCAGCCAGGGCAGCGACAGCGGCTGGAACTCCTGCCCGTTGACGGTCGAGACCGCCGTCAGGATCCCCGCCGTGAACAGCAGCGAGTCGCCCGGCAGGATGCAGCCGAAGAGCAGTCCGGTCTCCGCGAAGATGATGGCGAGGACGCCGATCGTCGCGAACGTCCCGAACAGCTGCAGCCACGCCTCCGGGTGCAGGTACTCGGTGATGTCGAGAGGAAGGGTCGTGAGATCCACACGGCGAGCGTACCTTTCCCAGCCCTCCGATTAGGCGGGATACTGAGCGTGGACGGCATGCCGGACCCGAATTCACGTGACCTGGGCGCTCGCCCGGGTACGCGGACGACCGGGTCCTACCGCCCGGCGGGGACGCCCGGCGGCACCGCGCACACGAAAGGACGCTGACCAATGCCCATCGCAACGCCCGAGGTCTACGCGGAGATGCTCGACCGCGCCAAGCGGGACCGCTTCGCCTTCCCCGCGATCAACGTGACGTCCAGCCAGACGCTGAACGCCGCGCTGCGCGGGTTCGCGGAGGCCGAGAGCGACGGGATCGTGCAGGTGTCCACCGGCGGGGCCGACTACCTGTCCGGCTCCACGGTGAAGGACATGGTCGTCGGCGCCAGCGCGCTGGCGGAGTACGCCCGCGTCGTGGCGGCCAAGTACCCGGTGAACATCGCGCTGCACACCGACCACTGCCCGAAGGACAAGCTGGACGGCTTCATGCGCCCGCTCGTCAAGATCTCGCAGGAGCGGGTGGCCCGCGGCGAGGAGCCGCTGTTCCAGTCGCACATGTGGGACGGCTCCGCCGTCGAGCTGCACGAGAACCTGGAGATCGCCGCCGAGCTGCTCGACGAGTGCGCCAAGGCGCGGATCATCATGGAGATGGAGATCGGCGTCGTCGGCGGCGAGGAGGACGGCGTCGCCAACGAGATCAACGAGAAGCTCTACACGACGCCCGGCGACGCGCTCGCGACCGCCGAGGCCGTCGGCGTGGGCGAGAAGGGCCGCTACATCCTCGCCGCGACGTTCGGCAACGTGCACGGCGTGTACAAGCCGGGCTCGGTGAAGCTGCGTCCCGAGGTCCTCAAGGAGATCCAGGACGCGGTCGCCGCGAAGTACGGTAAGGAGAAGCCGTTCGACCTGGTGTTCCACGGCGGCTCCGGCTCCACGCTGGACGAGATCCGCGAGGCCGTGTCGTACGGCGTCGTCAAGATGAACATCGACACCGACACGCAGTACGCGTTCACGCGCCCGGTCGCCGACCACATGCTCCGCAACTACGACGGCGTGCTGAAGGTCGACGGCGAGGTCGGCAACAAGAAGCAGTACGACCCGCGCTCGTGGGGCAAGGCCGCGGAGACGGCCATGGCCGCCCGCGTCGTGGAGGCCGCCGAGAACCTCCAGTCCGCGGGCCAGCGGCTGAAGTGACCGGCCGCCGAGGTCGGCCGCTGACGCAGTAAGGGGACGTGCCGTCCGGTGCCCGTCCGATGCCCGTCCGGGGATGGTTCCCCGGGCGGGCATGCCGTTGTTTCGGCGGAGCGTTGTCTCATGAGACTCCGGGTAGGCTCCGAAATGTGGCACTGCCCCGCACGTACGAGTCACAGAACTGCTCGGTCGCCCGGTCCCTTGAGGTCGTCGGCGACCGCTGGACGATGCTGCTGATCCGCACCGCCTTCCAGGGCGTGCGGCGTTTCGACGACTTCCAGGACGTGCTGGGCGTGGCCCGCAACGTCCTCACCGACCGGCTGAACCGGCTGTGCGCCGAGGGGATCATGCGGCGCGTCCCGTACCAGGAGCGGCCGGAGCGGTTCGAGTACCGGCTGACCCGCAAGGGCGTCGAGCTGTGGCCCGTGATCATGACCCTGCTGATGTGGGGCGACCGGCACTACGCGCCGGAGGGCCCGCCGCTGATCGTCGGCCACCGGGGCTGCGGCGGACGGCTCACCCCCCAGTTCACCTGCGACTCCTGCGGCGCGCAGCTCGGCCCGTCGGACGTGGCGCCGCAGCCCGGTCCGGCCGCCTGAGCGATTCACGGTTGCTTCACGCTACTTTCTGCGGTCCAATGAGTTTCATGACGCAACTCGGCGGGCGCGGGGGACGCGCCGACGACGTCCGGATCCGCCCGTACGGGCACGGCGACCGGGAGCGGGTCCGCCGGATGTCGGAGCGGCTGTCCACGGCCAGCCTGTACACGCGCTTCTTCTCCGGGACGCCGTACATCCCCGACCACTACCTCCGGCTCCTCGACGGCGTCGACCACTGGGACCGGGACGCCCTGGTCGCCCTGGACGGGGACGAGATCGTCGGCGTCGCCGAGTACGTCCGCGACGCGGGACGGCCCTGCCGCGCGGACGTCGCCGTCCTCGTCTGCGACCCCTGGCAGCGCCACGGGCTCGGCAGCGCGCTCGTCGCGTTCCTGTCGAAGCTCGCCGAGCGGCGCGGCGTCACCGAGTTCGACGCGGACGTCGTCCTCACCAACCGGGGCGCGATGCTGTTCCTGCGGCGCGGCTGGCCGGCGGCCCGCGCGACCAGGGACGGCGACTCCGCGCGCTACCACCTGCCGCTTCCCATGCCCGCCGCCATGCCCGCCGCTATGCCCGCCGCCGCGCTTGCCGGGGCGCCCACCGGAGTGGCGTCCGACCTGCGGTGACGCCCCGGTTGGTGCGGCCGGGCCGGGCCGACCTACGATGACCCGCATGACCCAGAACCTGCTCGGCGGCCCGCCTCCGACCGAACTGCCGGACAACGCCGAGGCCCGCACGGCCCTGGCGAACGGCGTCGACCCGTTCGAGGTCGCCGCGCGGCACCCCGACCACCCGGGCGCATGGGCCGAACTCGCCGACCGCGCCTTCGCGAACGGCAGCGTCATCGACTCGTACGCGTTCGCCCGCACCGGCTACCACCGGGGCCTCGACCAGCTCCGCCGGGCCGGCTGGCGCGGCCAGGGCCCGATCCCGTGGGAGCACGAGGCCAACCGCGGGTTCCTGCGCGCGCTGCACGCCCTCGGCCGCGCCGCCGCCGCGATCGGCGAGGACGACGAGGCCGAGCGCTGCCGCACGTTCCTGCGCGACAGCAGCCCGACCGCCGCGGACGCACTCACCGCGTCCTAGCGGCTAGGCGCCGGTGAGGTTCGCTTCGGCGGACTTGCAGAAGTCGGCGAGCAGGCGGCTCCGTCCCCCGGGACGGGTCGCGAGGACGACGTGGCACGGCTCGACCCCGTGCAGCGGGACGGTCGTGAGGTCCGGCCGGTGCCTGATGCTCGCCGGGACGATCGCCACCGCCTGCCCGGACGCGACCAGCTCGTTCTTGTCCTCGACGGCGTTCACGACCGGTCCGTCCGGGGCGGGGCGGCCGTCGGGGCGCGGGTCGATGCGCCAGTACGCGTTCCAGGCGGCGTCGGCGGGGAGGCGGGGGAGCGGCTCGTCCGCGATGTCGTCGAGGCCGACCGACTCCTTTCCGGCGAGCCGGTGGTCGAGCGGGACCAGCAGCGCGCGCGGCTCGTCGTAGAGGACGGTCACGCGCAGCCCGTCCGTCGGGAACGGCAGCCGGGTGACCAACGCGTCCACGCGGTGGTCGAGGAGGGCGGCGCGGATCTCGCCCCAGTCCAGGTGGAGGGTGCGGACGTCGGCGTCCGGGTGGCGGCGGCGCAGCTCGCGCACCGCCGGGGTGACGATCAGGCCCGTCGTGAACCCGATCGTGATCCGACCGGGCTCGGCGGCTGCGCGGGTGAGGGCGGCGGCCTGCGCGGCGGAGCGCAGCAGCGCCTTCGCGCGCGGCAGGAACACCTCCCCGGCGTCGGTGAGCCGGACGCCGTGCGGGGTCCGGTCGAACAGGCGGGCGCCGATTTCCCGTTCGAGGCTGCGGATCTGGCGGCTCAGCGACGGCTGCGTGATGTGCAGCGCCTCGGCGGCGCGTCCGAAATGGCGGTGCTCGGCGACGGCGGCGAAATAGCGGACGAGCCGCAGATCGAGATCAGGTGCGTCGGCCACGCCCGAAGCGTACTTCATGCCTTCTTACCTGCGGTGATGCCCAGATCGTATTGTCTGATGCGAAACAAGCTTTGGACTCGCATCTCCTCCCCTTCGCATGATGAGGACACCGCCATTCCCCTCCGCGAAGGAGTTTCCCTATGCGTGTCTTCGTCACCGGCGCGACCGGGTTCATAGGCTCCGCCGTCGTCCGCGAACTGGTCGGCGCCGGGCACGAGGTCGTCGGGCTGGCCCGCTCGGACGAGGCCGCCGCGACCCTCGCCAACGGCGGAGTGGACGTCCACCGCGGCGACCTCGACGATCTGGAGAGCCTGCGCGACGGCGCGGCCGGGGCGGACGGCGTCGTCCACATGGCGTACCGGCACGACCTCTTCGCCAGCGGCGACCTCACCGGCGCGGGCGCAGTCGACCTGCGCGCCATCGAGGCGATCGGCGCCGCGCTGGACGGGACGGGCAAGCCGGTCGTCGTCCCGTCCGGGACGCTGGCGGTGCCGCCGGGCAAGCCCGCCACCGAGGACGACCTGCTCGACCCCGGCTCGCACCGCCGTCCGGCGGAGGACGCGGCGACCGCGCTGGCCGGGCGCGGGGTGCGCTCGTCGGTCGTCCGGCTGCCGCCGACCGTGCACGGGCGGGGCGACCGCGGCTTCGTCCCCGCGCTGATCGGCGTCGCCCGCGACCGGGGCGTCGCCGGATACGCGGGCGACGGCGCGAACCGCTGGCCCGCCGTGCACCTGCTGGACGCGGCGCGGCTGGTCCGGCTCGCGCTGGAGGACGCCCCGGCGGGCGCCCGGCTGCACGCGGTGGCCGACGAGGGCGTGCCGCTCCGCGACATCGCCGGAGTCATCGGCCGCCACCTGGGCGTCCCGGTCGTCGGCGTCCCCGGGGCCGAGGCGGAGGCCCACTTCGGCATCATGTCCAGGTTCGTCTCCCTCGACGGCCCGGCGTCCAGCGAACACACCCGCAAGCTGCTCGGCTGGCGTCCGACCGAGCCCGGACTCGTCCCCGACCTGGACGAGGGCCACTACTTCACGAGCTGATCGACCGGCTGATCAACGGAGCCGAGCGACCGCGCCGCCCGCGCCGCCTGGACGGCGACACCGGGGATGCCGGACACGAGGAACGGCCCGCCGCCCGCGAGGTCCCCGACGACGTGCAGGCGCGGGTCGGGACGTCCGCCGACCATGATCCGTCCGGTGTCCGGGTCGGCGGCGAGGCCACCGTCCGGGTCCAGCTCCGCGCCCTGCCTGAGCAGGGACGACACGAGCGGCCGCGCGGCGCGCGGGATCGCGTGCGGCGGCGGGTTCACCGCGTTGACCACCACGGCCGCCGTGCGTTCGCCCGCCGCGTGGACGATCCGGAACCCGTCCCCCGCCTCGATCCTCTCGATCCCGGAGAGCGTCTCAAGCGTCCCGGCGTCGAGCAGGTCGAGCAGGACGGCGGCGTTGCGCGGGACCATCGGCGAGGCGAGGGTCGTGATCGTCCGGAAGTGGCGGGCGCGGAGCAGCTCCCGGTCGCGGACGGGCAGCAGCCGCCACGCGACCGGCCCCGCCGTGTGCGCGGCCTCCTGGACGATGCGGCGGGCGAGGAGCGGGGCGTCCACCATGGCGAGCTGTTCGCGCAGGCTCTCGACCGGGTCGCGGCGCGCGGACGCGGTGGTCCAGGCGGCGAGGTCGTCCCAGCTCTCGCCGTGGTCCGCGAGCTCGGCGCGCACAAGTTCGATGACGTGCTCCAGCGTGACAGGCCGGGGCAGGGCGAGCAGCCGCTCGGGCGTCAGCCGCCTGATGCCCGTCTCGACCGGACGCTGCCACACGAACGGCAGCGTCCCGCTCCGCGACACCAGGCTGATGCGTCCGGTGTGCCCACGCGCGGCCAGCGACGCCACGACGTCGACGGCGGTCAGGCCCGCGCCGATCACGGCGACGTCCCGTCCGGGCGGGACGTCGGCGAGCGTCCGTTCGAGCGGATACGGGTCGGCGACGAACCCGGGTTCGCCCGCCAGCCCGTAATGGTCGAGAGGCGTGCCGCCGCCAACGCACAGCACGACCTGGTCAGCCTCGTGGACACGGCCGTCCGAGGTCCGGACGGAGAGGCGTTCGCCCAGCGACACCCCGGTCACGGCCACCCGCACCAGTTTCGTCCGCGCGAAGCGGGCGAGCGCGGCCTCCGCCGTCTCCGCGAGGTACCGGCCGTACACGGCGCGCGGCGGGATCGGACGCCCGAGCCTCTCGTCGGCGAAGCCCGCGCACCGTCCGCCGAGCCAGCGCGCGTAATGCTCCCGATCCCCCGACCGGATCGACATGATCTCGGGCGGGGCGTTGACCAGCACGGAATCCAGATCGGGCTGGTAGGGGCGGCCGCGCCACAGCGTGGACGCGGGCTCGAACACGGTCACGGACGTCACCACGGAGGGGTCGAGGGCGTCGAGCAGCCCGACGGCGGCGGCGCCCGCTCCGACGATCGCTATATCCATGCCGCCGAGCCTCGCCGTCCCGCCGCGCCCGCCCCATCCCCCCGGCGCGGGGACCGCGGCGGGCCGGAATCCCCCATCTGAGGGGTTCGGACGCCGCCGCCCGCCAGGCAGACTGAATCCATGATCGACCAGCGGGAACGGCACGCGCTCCTCGACCGGGTCGCGCGGGCGCGGGACGCGTCCGACCTCTTCGGCGGCGTGTCGTCCCGGCTGCGCCGACTCGTCGGCCACCAGGCGGCGGCGTGGTCGGCGACCGACCCGGAGACCGGTCTGATCACCGCGCCGATGCGGGTGGAGAACCTCGGCGGCGGCGAGCAGTGCTTCGCGTACTGGGAGTGCGCGCTGCTGGAGGAGACCGTGATCCCGTTCCGCGAGCTGGCGCGGGCCGCCGTCCCGGCCGCCGGGCTCGCGGCGAGCACCGGCGGGCTGCCCGCGCGCAGCGCCCAGTACCGCAAGCTGCTCGGCCGCCAGGGCGTGGGCGACGAGCTGCGGGCCGTCCTGCGGATCGGCGGACGGCCGTGGGGCGTCGTCAGCCTGTTCCGCGACAAGGGCCGCGAGCCGTTCGGTCCGGCGGACGTCGCGCTGGTCGCGGGCCTGTCCGCGCCGCTGGCCGGCCGCCTGCGCGAACTCGCCCGGCCCGGGTCACGGCCCGGCCCCCGCGCGCCTGGACCGGCGTCGGAACCGAACCCGGGGCTGATCCTGTTCGACCCGTCCGGCACGCCGATCTCGATCAACGACGAGGCGCGCCACCACCTCGACCGGCTGCCGGACGGCCCGTCCGCGCCCTCCCCGCTCGGCCCGCCCCTGCCGGTCTGGCTCGTCGGGACGGCCGCCCAGGCCAGGGCCGTCGCCGCCCGGCACGACCGGGGCGCCGCGCGGATGCGGATCCGCACCCGCGACGGGCAGTGGCTCGTCTGCCACGCGTCCTGCACGGACGGCCCCGGCGGCCTCCCGGGCCCGACCGCCGTGGTGATCCGTCCCGCCGCCGGGTCCGACATGGCACCGGTGATCGCGGAGGCGTACGGGCTGTCCGCCCGCGAGCTGGAGATCACCCAGCTGATCGCGCGCGGGCTGTCCACCGGCGACATCGCCGCCGCGCTCGTCATCTCCCCGCACACCGTCCGCGACCACGTGAAGGCCGTGTTCGGGAAGGCGGGCGTGTCCAGCCGCGGCGAACTCGTCGCCCGGCTGTTCGCCGACGAGTACTGGCCGCGCCGCCGCGCCGCCGGGGCGGACGCCCCCTGACCGGCCCCTGACCGGCACCGACGTTCGCCTCCGGTTTCCTTGCCGCTCAGGTGCGGGTACGCTTTGATCGCAAGAGGCCCCTTCGCGCGCTTGCTGCGACCGGGGCCTTCGTCGTGGGAAGGAAAGCGGCATGCCGGCCATCGTTCTTGTCGGAGCCCAATGGGGAGATGAGGGCAAGGGCAAGGCCACAGACCTGCTCGGCGGGGACGTCGACTACGTCGTCCGCTACCAGGGTGGCAACAACGCGGGCCACACCGTGGTCATCGGCGACAAGAGCTACGCGCTGCACCTGCTGCCGTCCGGGGTGCTGTCGCCGGAGGTCGTCCCGGTGATCGGCAACGGGGTGGTGATCGACCCGGCCGTGCTGCTCCAGGAGATCGACGGCCTGCGGGACCGCGGCGTCTCCTGCGAACGCCTGCTGATCTCGGCGAACGCGCATTTGATCATGCCGCACCACCGGGCCCTCGACAAGGTCACCGAGCGCTACCTCGGCAAGGCCAGGATCGGCACCACCGGACGCGGCATCGGCCCCACCTACGCCGACAAGATCAACCGGATGGGCGTCCGCGTGCAGGACCTGTTCGACCCGAACATCCTCACCCAGAAGCTCGACCTGGCGCTGCGCGAGAAGAACCAGGTGCTCACCAAGGTCTACAACCGGCGCCGGATCGACACCGGGCCGATCGTCCAGGAGTACCTGAAGTACGGCGAGCGCCTCAGGCCGTTCGTCGCCGACACGACCCTCGTCCTGAACAAGGCGCTGGACGACGGCAAGGTGGTCCTGCTGGAGGGCGCGCAGGGCACGCTCCTCGACCTCGACCACGGCACCTACCCGTTCGTGACGTCGTCCAGCCCGACGGCGGGCGGCGCGTGCGCGGGCTCCGGCATCGGCCCCACCAAGATCAACCGCGTGATCGGCATCATCAAGGCGTACACGACCCGGGTCGGCTCGGGTCCGTTCCCGACCGAGCTGCTGGACGAGCAGGGCGAGTACCTGCGCACGACCGGCGGCGAGTACGGCGTCACCACGGGGCGCGACCGCCGCTGCGGCTGGTTCGACGCCGTCATCGCCCGCTACGCCACCCGCGTCAACGGCATCACCGACTACTTCCTGACGAAGCTGGACGTCCTGTCCGGGCTTGAGCAGGTCCCGGTGTGCGTCGCCTACGAGGTGGACGGCGTCCGCGTCGACGAGCTGCCCACCACGCAGACCGAGTTCCACCACGCCAAGCCGATCCTCGAATACCTGGACGGCTGGAGCGAGGACATCACCGGCGCCAAGAAGTTCGAGGACCTTCCCGACAACGCGCAGGCGTACGTCCGCGCGCTGGAGGAGATGTCCGGCTGCCGCATCTCGGCGATCGGCGTAGGGCCGGGCCGCGACCAGACGCTGTCGCTGCGGCCGCTCGTCTAGCCGTCGTGCGGGTCGAGGTCCACGGCCACCGGGGAGCGCGCGGGCTGCGCCCGGAGAACACGCTCCCCGGTTTCGTCCACGCGCTGGAACTGGGCGTCGACGTCATCGAACTGGACGTCGGCCTCTCCTCAGACGGCGTGGTAGTCCTGAACCACGACCAGGCACTCTCCTCGGTGAACCTGACCGACACAGAGCCCGCGCACCCGGACGATCCCGCCTTCCCCTACGTCGGCAAGCGAATCCGCGACCTGACCCTGCCGCAACTCCGCACGGTAGACGCGGGCATCCGCTCGAATCCCCGCTTCACCCAGGTCCCCGTCCCAGGCACACAAATCCCCACCCTGGCCGAGGCGTGCGCCCTGCTAGCCCCAACCGAAGTGCGCCTCTCCGTCGAGCTGAAAACCGACCCAACCTGGCCCGAGCCCGAGATCGAGAACCTAACGTCCGCCGTAACCGAAGTCCTGACGTCCCACGGCCTCGCCGCCCGATCCCGCCTCTTGGCCTTCGACTGGCGCGTCCTGACAACGGCAAGCCGCAACCATCCCGAGTTCGGCCGAGTAGCCCTCCTGGAACGCAAAACACTCGCCCCCGACACAACCTGGCTGGCAGGCCACTCCCCAACCGACCCGGTCTCCGCCGCCAAGGCGATAGGCGCACACGCCCTCTCCCCCGAACACGCCCTGACGACCCCGGCCCTGGTAGACCAGTCCCACGCCGCCGCCCTCCAGGTCATCGTCTGGACGGTCAACACCCCCGAAGACATGACCCGCTTCATCAAATACGGCGTAGACGCAATAGTCACCGACTACCCCGACCGCCTGAACCACGTCCTGGCGGGCTAGGCCCTCACAGCCAGCCGTTGCGGCGGAAGCCTCGGTATAGGGACATGCAGGCCATCGCTATGACTGTCAGGATCATCGGGTAGCCGTAGCGCCATTTGGTTTCGGGCATGAAGTCGAAGTTCATGCCGTAGATGCCCGCTATGGCGGTGGGGACCATGAAGATGGCGCCCCAGGCGGAGATCTTGCGCATGTCGCGGTTGTCGGCGACGGTCACCTGGGTCATGTGCGCCTGGAGGATGGGGTTGAGCAGTTCGTCGTAGGACTCGACCTGTTCGCGGACGCGGGTGAGGTGGTCCTCGACGTCGCGGAGGTACTCCTTGATCTCGGCGGGGACGAACCGGCGCCCGGACAGGTTGCGCAGGGGGCCGGCGAGTGGCCCCACGGCGCGCTTGAGCTGGATGACCTCGCGCTTGAGGCGGTAGATGCGGCGGGACTCGTCGGTCCGCTCGGGGGAGAAGACGGCCTCTTCGACCTCGTCGATGTCCTCCATGACGGCGTCGGCTACGCCCACGTAGCCGTCGACGACGCGGTCGGCGACGGCGTGCAGGACGGCGGCCGGGCCGAGCGCGAGGCGGGCCGGGTCCTTCTCCAGGTCGCGCCGGACGGAGCCCAGCTCCCCGTGCGCGCCGTGCCGGACGGTCACCACGAAGTCCGGCCCGCAGAAGATCATGATCTCGCCGGTCTCCACGACCTCGGCGCCGCCGGGGCCGCTGGAGACGTAGCCGACCGTCTTCATCACGACGAAGTGGACGTCGTCGTAGCGTTCGAGCTTCGGCCGCTGGTGGGCGTGGATCGCGTCCTCGACGGCGAGCGGGTGCAGGCCGAAGACCTCCGCGAGGTCGGCCAGTTCGGTCGCGGACGGCTCGTGCAGCCCGACCCAGACGAAGCCCGCGCTGTCACCGTCGGGAGTGAGGCGGCCGTCGCGGATGAGGCGGACGGCGTCGGCGACGGTGTCGGTGCAGGCCCGGTGGCCGTCGATGTAGGCGGCCCAGTCGATCACGGCGGTATCGCGGTTCGGGGCCTGGACGCCGGCGGGGCGGCGAGTCTTGAACAGCGCTCGTCCGGGGCGGACTCGTGTCATGGCCATGAGGTGCTCCTAACCCGCCGGCCACACGCGCGTAGCGCGCGCTCAACCCAGGCTGATCAGCGCAGGGAGCACGCGGAGGCGACGGCCGGACGCCAGATGGAGGCGGACGGAGGGACAGTCCTGCCCGGACTGTGAGGGTTCTCCGGCGAACTGCAAGGATCACCAGGACTCATCCCGACCACCTCCTTTCCCGGCCTCGACGGCAGGCGGTCAAGCCTGTGGAAGCTTACCAGCCGACCTTTAGGACGCCGTCCGCATCGGGAAGGTTCACCTGTCCCGAGTGTGACCGTCCCCTCATCCGGCGGAACGTCCGGCCGCGCGGTGGTATGCCCGCGCCGCCCGCGCTGCCCCGCCGTGCCGCGAACCAGGCCCGGCGCGCACTAAGCTCGCGTGACGTGCGAGTACTCGTCCTTGGATCGGGTGGCCGCGAGCACGCGCTCGCCCGCGCCCTGCATCGCGACCCCGTCGTCACCGCCGTCCACTGCGCGCCGGGCAACCCCGGCACGGCCGAGGTCGCGGACAACCACGCCCTCGACCCGACCGATCCGACCGCCGTCACCGAGCTGGCCGGACGGCTCCGCGCCGACCTCGTCGTCGTCGGCCCGGAGGTGGTCCTGATGGCCGGCGTGGGCGATGCGCTCCGCCGGGCGGGCATCCCGTGCTTCGGCCCGGACCGCGCCGCCGCCCGGATCGAGGGGTCCAAGGCGTTCGCGAAGGAGATCATGGCGGCGGCCCGGGTGCCGACCGCGCAGGCGCGGGTCTGCGAGACGTCCGCGCAGGTGGACGAGGCCCTCGACACGTTCGGCCCGCCCTTCGTCGTCAAGGACGACGGCCTCGCCGCGGGCAAGGGCGTCGTCGTCACCGCCGACCGGGAGGCCGCGGCCGCGCACGCCGCCGCGTGCGGCCGCGTCGTGATCGAGGAGTTCCTGGACGGCCCCGAGGTCTCCCTGTTCGCGCTGTGCGACGGGGAGCACGCCGTCCCGTTGCTGCCCGCGCAGGACTTCAAGCGCGCCTACGACGGCGACGAGGGCCCGAACACGGGCGGCATGGGCGCGTACACGCCGCTGCCCTGGGCGCCGGACGGCCTCGTCGACGAGATCATGGCCACGGTCGTCCAGCCCGCCGTGGACGAGCTGCGCCGCCGCGAGACGCCGTACGTGGGCGTCCTGTACGCGGGGCTGGCGCTGACGTCGGCGGGCATCCGCGTCGTGGAGTTCAACGCGCGCTTCGGCGACCCGGAGACGCAGGTCGTCCTCGACCGGCTCGCCACCCCGCTCGGGACGCTCCTCCAGTCCTGCGCGATCGGCGGCCTGGACCCGGCGTCCCGGCCGGAATGGCGTCCCGGCGCGGCCGTGACCGTGGTCGTGGCCGCCGAGGGGTACCCGGACGCGCCGGTGAAGGGCGACGAGATCACAGGGCTGGCCGAGGCCGCCAAGGTCGAGGGCGCGTACGTCCTGCACGCGGGCACGAAGACGGACGCAGACGGGCGCCTCCTCGCGAACGGCGGCCGCGTCCTGAACGTGGTCGGCACCGGCGACACCCTCGCGACGGCCCGCACCGCCGCATACGCCGCCGTCGCCGAGATCGGCCTCCGCGCCTCCCACCACCGCACCGACATCGCCCTCCAGGCCGCCGAAAGTGATATTTGACGGCCTCAGCCGCCACCCCCGCCCGCGCTGACCTGGACCACCGCGATCGCGTCCGAAGGCAGTCCCGAGCCTGCGAGGGGACTGATCGCGCAGCGAGCCGCCAGGCGAGCCGGAGCGATGCAGCGATCGCACGGCAGTTCCCGACGATGGAGGGCCCCCCGGGCCCGAAGGAGGAGGGAGCTGCAAAAATGGCACAGTGATCGAGCGCTACACACTGCCGGAGATGGGGCGCGTCTGGAGTGACGCGCACAAGTACGAGCTTTGGTGCAAGGTCGAGACCCTGGTGGTCGAGGCCCACGCCGAGGCCGGGACGATCCCGCCGGAGGTGGTGGAGCCGGTCCGGAACGCGCCGCCGCCGACGCCGGAGGCGGTGCACGCGATCGAGGCGGTCACGCAGCACGACGTGATCGCCTTCCTGTCGGCGTGGGCGGACAACACCGATCCCCGCGAGGCGGCCCGGTACGTCCACTTCGGGATGACGTCGTCCGACCTGCTGGACACGGCGCTCGCGCTGCAGCTCGTCGAGGCCACCGACATCCTGCTCGGCAAGGCGGACGCGCTCGTCGCGACCCTCCGCGACCACGCGCTCGCGCACCGGGCGACGCTGCGGGTCGGGCGGACGCACGGCATCCACGGCGAGCCGGACGTCTGGGGCCACCGCGTCGCCGACTTCGCGTTCGCGCTGGCCAGGTCGCGCGACCGGCTGCGCCGCGCCCGCGCGGCGGTCGGCGTGATGGCGATCTCCGGCGCGGTCGGGACGTACTCCAACATCGACCCGGCGGTCGAGCTGCACGTCGCCCGCAAGCTGGGCCTGGAGGCGGCCGACGTGTCGACGCAGGTCGTCATGCGGGACGGCATCAGCGAATGGGTCTCCGCCCTCGCGATCATGGCGACGGTGTGCGAGGCGATCGCGCTGGAGGTGCGGCACGGGCAGCGCACCGAGGTCCGCGAGCTGTGGGAGCCGTTCGGGAAGGGCCAGAAGGGCTCGTCCGCGATGCCGCACAAGAAGAACCCGATCATCTCCGAGCGGCTCGCCGGGATGGCGCGGATCGTGCGGGCGCAGATCGTCCCGGTGCTGGAGGGCATCCCGCTCTGGCACGAGCGCGACATCTCGCACTCGTCGACGGAGCGGATCGCGCTGCCGGACGCGGCCGTCGCGCTCGACTACATGCTGAACCTGACGAACCGCCTGATGTCCGGCCTCGTCGTGGACGAGGCGCGGATGAAGGCCAACCTGGAGTCGACCGGCGGCCTCATCTACACCTCCACCGTCCTGCTCGAACTGGTCGAGGCGGGGATGTCGCGGGACGACGAGGCGTACCCGCTCGTCCAGAAGGCCGCCATGGAGACGTGGGAGACCGGCACGCCGTTCCGGGAGACGCTGCGCGCGCACGCCGCCGCGGCGGGCCTGAAACTGGACGAGCGGCGCCTGGACGAGGTGTGCCGCCCCGAGCGCTTCGTCGAACGCCTCGGCCCCATGTTCGCCCGCCTCGCCTCCCTCCAGTAACCCGCGGAAACCACAGGAGGGGCCTTGACGGAGACACCGACGGCGACACTGACCGAGCTGAACGTCTATCCGCTGAAAAGCGGGCACGGGACGGCATTGCGCGCCGCCGAGCTGACCGCGACCGGTCTGCCGTTCGATCGTGAGTTCATGCTCGTCACTCCGGAAGGCCGCTTTCTGTCGCAGCGGGAACTGGCGGAGATGGCGTTGCTGCGGCCGTCCTTTGACGGCGAGATTCTCACCGTGAACGGTCGGGACGCCAAGACGCTCGCGCACAAGGCGGTCGACGACGGAGAAGTGCTGGACGTGCTCGTCCATCGCACGGAATGCCGGGGCGTCGATCAGGGCGACGAGGCGGCGGCGTGGTTCTCGTCCTTTCTGGACCGGGAGTGCCGGCTGGTGCGGTTCACCGGCCATCGGCCGACGTCCCGGGGCGGCGGCGTGGTGAAGTTCGCCGACAGCCATCCATTGCTGGTCATTTCCGCCGAGTCCCTCGCCGACCTGAACGAGCGCCTCGCCGGACGTGTCGACGAGCCGCTGCCCATGAACCGGTTCCGGCCGAGCCTCGTGATCGAGGGCCTCGGCCCGTATGCCGAGGACGACGTCCGGCTCCTGCGCGTCGGCGCGACCGTGATCGAGGTGGTCAAGGCGTGCGCCCGCTGCGTGATCACCACCACCGACCAGGACACCGCCGAGCGGGGCCGCGAGCCGCTGCGGACGCTCGCGTCCTACCGCACCCGCGACCGCGGCATCAGGTTCGGTGTGAACGCCGTCCCGCGCACCCTCGGCCCCCTCGCCGTAGGCGATCCGGTCGAGGTGCTGGAGGCCCGTTCCGGCTGATCACCAGTGGTGCGCGGTTTGATCTCCGCGGTTCGGGCGAAGCTTCGCGAGCGGGGGGCCCACCGAACTTTCCGCGTCCGGTGGGCATCACAAGGGGCAGAGTGACACCCGAGTAGGCGGGCCGCACGCGACACTCGCGGCCCGGTGGTTTACTGGGGTCGCGTTGGCGCAGAGGGGGACACCGTTCGGCGCGCTCGGCCCTCGTGCTCCCACTTGCAGGCACCATCCCCACCGAGAAGGAGTACAGCGGCATGAGCATGGGCCACGAGGTTCGCTACCGCGTGCGCGGCGGCAGTCAGCTGCACGGCACCGTATTCGTGCAGGGGGCGAAGAACGCCGTCCTGCCGATGATCGGCGCCTCGCTGATGGCCTCCAAGGGGCGCACCGTGCTGCGCAACGTCCCGATCATCGAGGACGTCCGGCGCGCGGTCGAACTCGCCCGGGCCGTGGGAGCGAAGGCCGAACTGCACGAGACCGAGCGCACCCTGGTGATCGACGCCTCGTCGCTGAGCAGCCCGGTGCTGCCCGCCGACATCGCGTCCCGGTTCCGCGGCTCGTTCCTGTTCGTCCCGGCCCTGCTGCACCGCTTCGGCGAGGCGGTCATCGAGGGCGTCGGCGGCTGCAATCTCGGCAGCCGCAACCTCGACTTCCACTACAACGGCTTCAAGCGGATGGGCGCGACGGTCACCGAGCAGGTGGCCGACAACGGCGACGGCATCATCCACATCAAGGCCGGCGACCTGCGCGGCGGGACGCTCTACTGCGACACCCCCTCGCACACCGGCACCGAGAACCTGATCATGGCGGCGGCGCTGGCCCGCGGCACCACGCTGATCAAGAACGCGGCGCTGGAGCCCGAGGTGCTCGACAACATCGCGCTCCTCCAGGCGATGGGCGCCAAGATCAGCGGGGGCGGCACCGGGTTCGTCACCGTCGAGGGCGTGGGCGAGCTGACCGCCGTCGAGCACACCGTGATGCCCGACCGGATCGACGCGGGCGTCTTCGTGATGGCCGCCGCGATCACCGGCGGCGACCTCAACCTCGTCGGCGCCACGCTGGAGCACCTCGGCGTCGCGGCCGACAAGCTGGAGCAGATGGGCGTCGAGTTCCACCAGCAGGGCGCGGTGTTGCAGGTCCGCCGCGACCGGACGCTCCGCCCGATCAACGTGATCACCGACGAGTACCCGGGGTTCGCCACCGACCTCCAGTCGCCGATCATGGCGCTGTCCTGCTTCGCGGAGGGCCCGTCCTACATCTACGAGCGCATCTTCGACGGCCGGTTCAAGCTGGCCGACGAGCTCGCGAAGATGGGCGCCGACATCGAGGTGGACGGCAACCGCGCGAAGGTCAACGGCCCGCGCGGGCTGCGCGGCGCCGAGGTGGAGGCGCACGACCTGCGCTGCGGCAGCGCGCTCGTGCTGGCCGGGCTCGCCGCCGAGGGCGAGACCACGATCACGTCCGCCTACTACCTCGACCGCGGGCACGCGCACACCGCCGAGCGGCTGTCGCAGCTCGGCGCGGACATCGTCCGCGAGGTCGGCTAGCCACCGGGCGGGCCGCCCGTCCGGCGGCCCGCCGCACCCCGCCCGCGCCCCAGCCGCTCCCCGCCCGCACCCCGTCCTGTAGCACGGTTGCCCGCCTCTCCGCACCCGCCGCGCCCCGCTCGCCGCGCCCCGCCGCACCGGCAAAGTGACCAGGTGGTCGCGTAAGGTACGGCCCGGAGCAGCGGATTCGGCCGAATGTGGCCCCTCCTGACCAACTCACGAGTAGCTTCTGACCGACGCAGTAACGCACGGCCGCCAATCACTTCAGCAACGTGTCACCGCGCGATTACACACCGCACGAATTCCAGGCCCGGATGACGCCCTCCGCGAACCGGTGAGCTGGGAAGAAACGTGTGGAACGGTCCGCTTCGGACGGACCGTAACGCGGTAAGAAATCACCGTCCGCGCCGACCGCCGCCGGGCCACCGGATCACTCGTCTTTCCGGACCGAACGGCAGCGGTCCGGAATGTTTTCGGCCCCGGGTAAACCGAACGCGCACGCCAGGGGTCTCTCCTGTGGACAACAGTGTCGGTAGAGCCCTTCCAGGGTGTTTTCGGGTCTTGTTTTTCAACTTCGGACGTCCGAAGATGCAGGATCAAGGCTGGCCGAATGGTGACAAATTACTGACTAGGGGGTCCCGTAGGTTACTTTTTCGCCGCACTCTTGATTCGATTTCGCGTCTGGGCGTCACACCATGCCGCCCCGGCCGGGGCGGATCGCACGGAACTGCGGTGCTGGGTCAGAAGGCAGGGGCTACGAGCCATGAGTCAACCGATGGGCGGAGCGTGCGCGAACGCGTGGTCGGGGCCGGACCCCCGCCGAGAGGACGGACCGGAAGCGAGCGATCATCGATGACGGCCGCACGAACGGGGTCGGTCACCCCCGACCTCACGATCGGCGTCGTGGGCCCCCATGACCTCGTCGAGAGAGTCATGCTGATGGGCCACGGCCCCACGCCGGTGCCTAGCCGGCTGGTGGCCGCCGCATACCGAGACGAACAGGAGGCCGCCGACAAGGTCGTGCGGCTCGGATCTGGCGTGGACGTGTGCCTCTTCGCCAGCCCCGTACCCTACGACTTCGCGCGGAAGGCGGGCGTGCTCACCATGCCCGCGACGTACGTCCCGTTGAACGGGGCCGCGCTGCAAGGCGCATTACTGCGCGCGTCCCTCGACGACCGCTTCGATCCCGCCCGGGTGAGCATCGACGTGCTCGGCCGCGCCGAGGTCGAGGAGGCGTACTCCGAGATCAGCCTCGGCACCGAGCAGGTGCATCTGCGCGAGGAGGCAGCGGGCCCCGGCACGCTCGCCGCCTTCCACGAGCGGCTCTGGCGGCGCGGGGCGACCACCGTCGCGATGACCTGCGTGCACGCCACCGCCGAGCGGATGGAGATGGCGGGCGTCCCGACCATCAGGGTCCGCCCGACCGGCGCGGCCATCCGCAGCTCCCTGCAGACGGCGGCGCTGCTCGGCGCCCACCACCGGCTGGAGGAGTCGCAGCTCGTCGTCGTCCTGGTGGACGTCCCGACGCTGCGCGAGACGCCCCGCCGCGTCACCCCGCGCTACTGGCGGGACGAGCTGAAGCTCGCGCTGCACCGCGTCCTGCTCCAGGAGGCGCACCGGATGAACGCGTCGGTGTGGCCGCTGGACGACCACAGCTACCTCGTGATCGCGACGCGCGGTTCGGTGACCGCGTCCACCGAGGGCTTCCGGACTCCGCCGTTCGTCGAGCGCGTCCGCGAGGAGCTCGGCCTCGCCATCGAGGTCGGCATCGGCATGGGACGCACCGCGCACGAGGCGGAGAACCACGCCCGCGCCGCGCTCGCCCGCTCGCAGAGTTCCCAGCGCGCGCAGGGCTTCGCGCTCGACCGCGACGGCCGGGCCCTCGTCCCGGCGCCGCGCACCCCGCCGCGCGCGCAGCCGCAGGCCAAACCGAAGGGCCTGGAGATCCTCGCCCGGCTCGCCGACAAACTGGGCGACCAGGACCAACCCCTCATCGTGGACGCGGAGAACGCGGGCAAGATGCTCGGCGTCACCCCGCGCACCGCGCGCCGCCTCCTGCGCACCCTCGTCGAGGAGGGGCTCGCCTGGCCGCTCCCCCCGAACCGCACGCCGCAGCCGGGCCGTCCCCGCCAGCTCTACCGCCTGATCGTCGAGAAGCTGGGCCCCGCCGCCAAGACCAGCTGAGCCCCCGGCCCCCGGACCACCGCGCCCGGGGGCCGGGCGCGGCTCAGTTGCGGTGCGGGAACGCCTTCGCCACTTGCAGGAACGCGTCGTTCTCCTCCGGGGAGCCGATCGAGACCCGGGCCCCCTCGCCAGGGAACGGGCGGACGCTCACGCCCTGCGCGTCGCACGCCTCGGAGAACTCCATGGTCCGGACGCCGAGGCGCAGCCAGACGAAGTTCGCCTCGGTCGGCGGGACCGTCCAGCCGTCGGCGATCAGGGTGGCGCGGACGCGGTCGCGCTCCTTGACGGTCCCCTCGACGCGCTCCAGCAGCTCGTCGGTCGCGGCGAGGGACGCGATGCCCGCCGCCTGCGCCACCGAGTTCACGCTGAACGGCAGGAACGTCTTGCGGATCGCCCCGGCCACCAGCGGGTGGGCGACCAGGAAGCCGATCCGCAGGCCCGCGAGGCCGTACGCCTTGGAGAACGTGCGCAGGATCGCCAGGTTCGGGTGGTCGGCGCAGAGGGTGAGGCCGTCCGGGACGTCGTCGTCGCGGACGTACTCGCGGTACGCCTCGTCCAGCACGACCAGGCAGTCCTCGGGGACGCGGTTCAGGAACGCCTCGATCTCGGCGCGCCCGACGACCGTGCCGGTCGGGTTGTTCGGGTTGCAGATGAAGACCAGCCGGGTCCGGTCGCTGATCGCGCCCGCCATCGCGGTCAGGTCGTGCGTCTCGGCCCGCAGCGGCACCTGGACCGCCGTCGCGCCCGACAGCGACACGAGCAGGGGGTACGCCTCGAACGACCGCCACGCGTAGACGACCTCCGCGCCCGGCTCGGCGACCGCCTCCAGGAGCATCTGCGTCATGCCGACGGAGCCGCAGCCCACCGCCACATGGTCGGCCGGGACGCCGCAGAACGACGCGATGGCCTCGGTCAGCGCCGTCGCGTTGTTGTCGGGGTACCGGTTGACGTTCCGCGCCGCCTCGCCGATGGCGTCCACGACCGACGGCAGGGGGCCGTGCGGCGACTCGTTGGACGACAGCTTGAACGAGCGGCCCTCGGGCGACACCACGACCTTTCCGGGCTTGTAAGCCACGAACCGGTCGAGGACGGAGCGGAAGCGCGGAGTGGTTGCCTCGGACACCGTTGTCCTCCAGATTGCCTCAGGGGTTGATGATCCAAGCCTATGCAGCGTTACGCATCATCCAGCAAACCGCCACAATGCGGACGAACTCCCAGTCGTGGGTGTCCTCCGGCCACCAGCCGCGCTTGACGGCGTCCTCCGCGAAGCCCCGCAGGTAGCCCATCAGCTCGTCCGGGCCGGGCGGCGCGCCCGAACCGCCGAGCTCCGCGCGGAGCCCGGCCACGTGCTGGTCGACGGCCGCGGCCAGCCCGGGGGACCCGGCCATCTCGGCGAGTCCGGCCTCGCCGATGTCCCGGACGAGCAGGCTGAGCGCTTCGGGCGAGTCACCGTTCATAGGCAGCGAAACTAGCAACCGTCCCGCGGTGTCCGCGACGTCCCCCCAGGTCACGCAACCGGCCTGGAGACAGTCTGAAAGCCTGAAAGCGGCCTGGAGGCGGTCAGGACGGGCGGGGGCGCAGCATCGGCGGGCGGAGCTGCTCGGCGTCCCCGCGCCGGTAGAGGCGGGCCGGACGGCCGCCGTCGCGGGTCGTCGTCCGGTCGGTCGGGATGAGGAAGCGGTCGGCGCCGGTGACCTTGCGGTGGAAGTTCCGGGGGTCGAGGCTCGTCCCCCAGACGATCTCGTACACGCGGCGCAGCTCGGCGACCGTGAACTCGGGCGGGCAGAACGCGGCGGCCAGCGGCGTGTACTCCAGCTTCGCGCGGGCCCGCTCCATCCCGTCGCAGAGGATGCGGCGGTGGTCGAACGCGGCCCGGTCGCGGTGGACGAGCTCGTCGACCGCCGTCCACAGCACCTGCGCGCGGCTGGACGCGGGCAGGTCGGGGGCGAGGCCCAGGTAGGCGACGCTGACGACGCGCTGCCGGGGGTCGCGGTCGGGATACCCGTAGGTGGCGAGCTGCTCGAGGTGGATGCGGACGTCCGCGAGCCCGGCCCGCTCCGCCATCAGCCGGGACGCGGCGGCCGGGAGGTCCTCGTCGAGCTGGATGAACCCGCCCGGCAGCGACCACGCCCCGAGGTAGGGCTCCCGGTCGCGCCGCCACCGCAGCGCGCACAGGCGCTGCTCCCGCACGGTCAGCACGACGAGGTCGACGGAAACGGCGAGGCGCGGGACGGACATGAACGAAGTCTATGGGGGAGGCGGCCTCCGAAACCCCGTACCGGCACGGGCTCCCGGCGACGCGAAGGCCCGGCCGCCGGGCGGCGGCCGGGCCTCGTGCGACGTCCGGGTCAGTCGCCGTCCTTGGGCGACTCCCCCTGGGTCGGCGCCGGGACGGCCGGGGTCGCGCCGTTCTTCGGGTTGCCGTTCTGGACGTTCATGTTGCCGAGAAGCTGACGGGCCACCCCGAGGCCGGTGCCGCCGAGCGTGAGCGCCTTGGCGAGCATCTCCTCGACGCCCTCGGCGCCGTTGAGCACGATCATGTTGTCGACGTTGCCGAACACGCCCGCGCCCGCCTCGACGATCTGCGGCCACTGCTCGGCGAGCTGCTGGGCGATGACGGCGTCGGTGTTCTTCGCCAGCGCCTCCGCGCGGGCCTTGATCGCCTCCGCCTCGGCGAGGCCCTTCTGCCGGGTCGCGTCGGCCTGCGCCTCACCGAGCAGCCGGGTCGCCTCCGCCTCGCGGGACGCGCGGAGCTGGATCTCGGTCGCCGCGGCCTGGGCCTGCGCGATGCGCTCCTCGCGCTCGGCCTCGGCCAGCTTGACCTGCTCGTACGCCTTCGCGTCCGCGGGCTTGCGGATCTCGCTCTCCAGCCGCTTCTCGGTCCGCTCGGCCTCCAGTTCGGCGTTGCGGGTCTCCCTGGTGATGACCTCCTGGCGGGCCTGCTGCGCGGCCTGCTGCACCTGGCCCTGGTACTCGGCCTTCTTGATCTCGGTGTCGCGGATGACGGCGGCGTTCTCCCGCATGGCCTCCTGCTCGCGCTGGGTGGCCTCCTGGTCGCGCTCGGCCTCGGCGATCCGGGCCTCGGAGGCGACGCGCGCGGCGTGCGGGCGGCCGAGGTTCGTGATGTACCCGGTCTCGTCGTCGATCTCCTGGATCTGGAGCGAGTCGACGACCAGGCCGAGCTTGCTCATCTCGTCGGCCGCCGAGCCGCGGGTCTCGGACGTGAGCCGCTCGCGGTTGAGGATGAGGTCCTCGACGGTGAGGTTGCCGATGATCGAGCGGAGGTGGCCGGTGAACAGCTCGTGGATCGCGCCGTCCATCGACTTCTGCTGCTCCAGGAAGCGGCGCGCCGCGTTCGCGATCGACACGAAGTCGTCGCCGACCTTGTAGATCACCACGCCGCGGACCTTCACCGGGATGCCCTGCTGCGTCACGCAGTGCACTTCGAGGTTCGCGGCCCGGCTGTCGAGCCGCAGCCGCCGGGACGTCTGGAACCCCGGCAGCACGGACGTGCCCTTACCCGTAATGATCTTGAATCCGAGGCTGTCCACGCCGTCGATCGGCTTGGACTTGGCGCCGAGCCCGGAGATGATCAGGGCCTCGTTCGGTTCGGCGACCCGCCAGACCATCTTGAACAAGATGATCAAAATGATGAGCGCGGCGACGACGGCGATCGCCAGCACGACGACGGGCATAGCGGCGTCCTCTCTTGGGTTGTGGGCGGCGTCCCCCAAGGTCAGGCACGACCGCGTTTCCCAGTAGACGCACCGGACGATCGTTCGGTTCGCCTTTGTGGCGGCCTATACCGGCACATTCCGCGCCTCAACGGCAGAGCGCGTTACGGGTGGGGCCAGAACTGCAGACCGGGCGCCGCTAGCCGAGCGCGGGGGCCACGTAGACCGTGCGCGGCGGGTGGTACTCGACCACCACGATGATCACGCCGACCCCGATCTCGTCGCGCGGGTCGACGGGGTGGGCGTAGAACGCCTCGACCCCGCCGCGGACCGGGATCATCACCTCCCCGACCAGGCCGGGACCGATCCTGCCGGTGACCCGGCCCTCCTTACCGATCAAGGCGATCTCCTCGCTGGTCGGCCGCCGGGCGGAGCCCGCTCTCCGCGCCGTACAAGGCGAACGGTATCCGGAAGACCGCGCCGCCCGCACCGCGCCCGGTGCCGTCCCGCGCTAGGAGAGGATGCGGCGGGCCTGGGCGAGGGACGCGCGGGCGAGGTTCTCGGCGTCGGCGCGGGTCGCGGACGGCCCGAACAGGGTGATCGTCCCGATGTAGTCGCGGTCGCGGAAGACGACGTACCAGGTGCGGGCGCGGGCGGCGCCCGCGACGGTGGCGACGCCGACCGTCCGGGAGCCCGCGCCGATGTCGCCGCGCGGCGACTCGACGACGCGGTGCTCGGCCCAGTGCGCGCCGACCTTGGTGCGGAACCGCAGGCAGCCCGCCGGGACGCGGGCGTTGACCTGCTTCTCGGCGTCCGCCGCGGACATGCCGATCAGCGTCTCGGTGACCGTCTGGCCCTGCCGCGCGAACGTGACGAGCGCGGCGGGCGCGTCGGCGGGGACGTCGGAGCCGGGCCGGCCCGTCCCGCAGCGGGGCTTGTCGAGCACGGCCTCCCGCTGGACGCGCGCCGAGTTCTGGATCGCGGCGAGCGTCCCGTACTCGCCGGAGTCGGGCTCGCCCGCGCGGCGGTGCCCGGGGACCTCGGTGAGCAGCGCCTGGCCGAGCTGCGCCGAGGTGAAGCCGGCGGCCGCGACCTCGGCGGGCACGGTGCCGCGCACCGGCTGGGCGCGTTCCGCGCCCGCGCCGCACGCCGTGACCGCGGCGGCCGTCGACACCAGCATGATCGGGAGGAGCCTGTGCGCCATGGCCGCGACACTAGGCGCACCGGGCGCGCGAGGGCGCGGACGACACGCCTTCCGGACGAACCCGACGTCCGAATCGTCCCGAAGCGGGGCGCCGGAGATCAGCCCTGCTCGGCGCGCCCGTTGTACTCGGCCGCGTACTCCTGGCCGGACATCTTCTGGATCGTCTCGACGATCTCGTCGGTGATCGCGCGCCGGGCCTTGGCGGGCGGCAGGTCGCGGTAGTGCGAGAAGTCCATCGGCGGGCCGATCCGGACGGTCGGCCGCGGCCCGAACACGCGCGGCCACGACGCCCCGATCGGCTGGATCTTCTCGGTGCCCTCCAGCGCGACGGGCAGCACCCGCGCGCCGGACTCCAGCACGAGCCAGCCCACGCCGGTGCGGCCGCGGTAGAGGCGGCCGTCCGGGGAGCGGGTGCCCTCGGGGTAGATCGCGAACGCGCCCGCGTTCTCCAGCACCTCGGCGGCCTGCTCCAGCGCGCCCATCGCGGCGCGCCGGGCGCCGCGCCGGACCGGGACGTGCCCGAGGTTCGTCAGGAACCAGCGGACGAAGCCCTTCTTCAGCCCGCCGCCCTCGAAGTAGGCGGCCTTGGCGATGTAGGTGACCGGCCGCGGGACGGCGAGCGGGATGATGAAGCTGTCGATGAACGACAGGTGGTTGCTCGCCACGATGAGCGGCCCGTAGTTCGGCACGTGCTCGCCGCCCACGACCCGCGGGCGGAAAAGCAGCCACAGGATCGGACGCACCACGCGCGTCATGAACGTGTAGAACACCCAGCCTCCCGATTTCGCCACCGCCACTGTAACGTCTGCCCCGGTCGCGTCCCCGACAGCGCCCGCTTTACCCGCGCGAGGCGGGTCGGAATGGCCGCACCGCAGGTCACGACGGCTGCGCGACGCCTTATCCGGCGGCCCTTACTAAACAGTAAGTTTCCCTTCAGTACGTTTTTGCCCCGTTTCTCGGATGTCACGGGACGGGTCCGGACGCGCCGCCGGTTCCGTCGGGTAGGGTCGGCAACGTGGTGTCCGGCCGGAGTTACCGGTGCGTGTCACGGCCTCGGCCGCCGCGGGGCGACCTGGCCCGTTTCCCGAGAAGAGCTTGGATTGCGGGCACCGGTGCGCAATCCTGAGGAGTCACCTGAGTTGGCCGGGTACCACCGGAGTGGGGCGTGAGGTGACCATGGATTTCGACGTCAACCTGATGCGCGACGACCGCTGCACCCTCGTCCGGGTGAAGGGCGACATCGACGTGGTGTCCCGGGCGCGGTTCGAGCAGGCGCTGTTCGAGGTCGTCGAGTCCGGCGAGCCCTTGGTCGTCGACATGCGCGAGGTCACGTTCTGCGACTCGACCGGGCTGAACGCGATCGTCGCCGCGAACCGGCGGGCCGGGGAGCGCGGCACCGCCGTCCACCTGGTGGCGCTGCCGCCGCGGGTGCAGCGCGTGTTCCGCATCACCGGGATCGACAAGTTCATCCCGATCTACGACACGCTGCGCGAGGCGCTCGGCGAGCTCCCGTCCACCACCCGGTAGGGGCTCACGTGCAGCCCTCGAACTGGGGGACGCTCGTGTTCAGCTTGAGGCCCGACTCGCCGAACCACTTGTTCAGCAGGCGCTGCGCGGTGCCGTCCTGGTACATGGCGGTGATCGCGCGGTTGACGACCTCGCAGCCCTTCAGGTCGCCCTTCTTGAGGCCGACGCCGTACTTCTCGTCGGTGAACGGGGCGTTGATCATCCGCCCGGACCGGCCCGCCGCGAACCCGGCGAGGATCAGGTCGTCGGTCGAGACGGCGTCCAGCCGGCCCGCGGCGAGGGCGTCCATGCAGGCGCCGTAGGTGTTCACGGTGACGGGCTTCGCGGCGACCTTGCGCTCCTCGATGACGCGGCGCCAGGAGTTGGAGCCGGTCACCTCGCAGATCCGCTTGTCCTTCAGGTCGCGGACGTTCTTGATCGAGGGGGCGTCGGCGCGGACGAACGTGTCCTGGTGCGCGACGTAGTACGGGCCCGCGAAGGTGACCATCATCTTGCGCTTGGCGGTGATCGAGTACGTCGCGACGACCAGGTCGACGGTCCCGTCGGCGAGGACCTTCTCGCGGACGGACGAGTTCGTCGTCCTGAACGTGATCCGGCTCGCCGGGACGCCGAGCCGCGCCGCGATGTAGGTGGCGACGTCGACGTCGAAGCCCTCGTACGTCCCGTCGGGGCGTTTCACGCCGAGCGCGGGCTGGTCGGCCTTGACGCCGATGACCAGGGAGTCCTTGTCCGCGACGCTCTCCTCCTCGGAGCCGCCGAGGCCGCAGGCCGCCAGCGCGGCGAGCGCCGCGGCGACGGCCAGCGACGCGGCGGCCGCGCGGAACGTTCGTTGATCGGCACGCATGTCTCGTCCCCCTCAGCGGAACTCGGCCAGCCGGCGCCGGACGCCGAGGAAGATCAGCACGGCGAGCACGGCGGCGCTCGCCGCGGGGACGGCGTTCCAGCCGCGCAGCCCGCCGTCCGCGTCCTCGATCGCCGTGTCGAAGGCGTCCTGGTGGACGGCGGTCAGCGAGCTGAGCGCCGCGTCGTAGGCCGCGAAGTCGCGGATCGAGTTCGACGTGCGGCCCATCCGCCAGTCGACCGCCCCGCTCCGGTTCCCGGCCGAGGCGAGCCGCCGCATCTGCACGTCGTTGCGCTGGACGTTCCGGTACGCGGTCAGCGTTTTCAGCAGCGCGTCGGCCTCGCGCCCGTGCTCGACCGCGCGGGCCTCGTCCCCGAGGAAGCCGAGGAACGGGACGCTCCCCTGCC
This sequence comes from Actinomadura syzygii, assembly GCF_008085905.1. GTDB lineage: Bacteria > Actinomycetota > Actinomycetes > Streptosporangiales > Streptosporangiaceae > Spirillospora > Spirillospora syzygii. The sequence goes on from NZ_VSFF01000001.1 coordinate 720,428, forward strand.
CCGCCTTGTACGAGCCGAGCCGCTGGTCGAGGCCGGCGGAGTAGTTCTCCAGGTTCACGGGCTTGTCGCCGATGTCGGGATAGATCACCGACAGGGACTTGTCGAGGTAGGTCTGCTCGTAGGTGTCGGCGCGTCCGGGGTCGAGGAGGTAGCGGCTCTCGTCGGCGAACGCGCTGTGGCTGATCGCGCGAGCCCTCGACAGCTGGAGGATGGAGTCGAAGCCGTCCTCCTTCGCCTTCCTGATGTGCCCGGCCTGCGCGGTCAGCAGCCCCGCGCCGACCGCGGTGAGGGCGAGCGCGCCGAGCGTCGCGAGGACCAGCGCCGGGCTGAGGACGCGGCGGAACGTCCGCGCGAGGTAGAGCTGCGTCGCGACGAGCAGCAGCAGGACGATCAGCCCCGTCACGGCGACCCAGGTGCGTCCGGACAGCACCGCCGAGCGCTTCGTCTCGTACGCCTGCCGGACGTGGGCGCCGCTGTCCAGCGTGATGTTGTACGCCTTCGGCAGGAGCTGGAGCTTCATCAGGTCGGTCGCGTCGCGGTAGGCGTTCACGACGTCCGGCGGCAGCTCGCCCGGCGCGTGCCCGGACTGCTCGTTCAGCTTCATCGCCGCGCCGACGAGCCGCTCGTAGCTGCCGAGGCCGTCCAGCACCTCCTGGACGGTGCGGCGCAGCGCCGGGTCGCGGCCGGCGAGCTGCGCGGCCTGCACCGCCGCCGCGTCGGCCTCCGCGCGGCGCCGCTCGTACACCCGCAGCGACTCGGCGTAGCCGATGCCGAGGTTGTGGTCGCGTCCGATGAGCAGGATGTTGGCGACCTGCGCGTCCATGTCGCTGAGCGCGAAGTACAGGGTGCCGGTCGCGACGACCTGCGGGCCCGCGTCGTGCCCGATCGTCTGGACGGAGTCGCGGGCGTTCCCGATCGCCACGGTCAGCACGGCGAGCAGCGCGACGATCGCGATCAGGCACAGCGCGACGTGGGTGCCGATGCGGCCGGGGATCGTCCGGAGCCAGCGGCCGCGGACGAACGTCGTCAGGCGTCCGGCGCGGCGCGGGGCGCGCTCGGCGGGCGGCCGGGACGGCGGCTCGGCGGCGGGCGGCGGCGCCGGGGGACGGGACGCGGGCGGGCCCGGCCTGACCGGCGAACCCTGGGGGGGAGTCAGCGTCATGGCGGGCCTTCCTGCAAGAACAGCGTGATGGTCGTCCAGGCCCCCACGTGGATGCGGTCGCCGTCGGACACCGGGACCGGCACGTTCACGCCGATCGGGTCCGCCGCGTCGTTGAGCGTCGTGCCGTTCGTCGAACCGGGGTCGACCAGGCTCCAGGCGCCGTCCGGCCGGGCGAGCAGGACGGCGTGCAGGTGCGAGACGCCGGGGTCCTCGGGGGGAGCGCTCAGGTCGATCTCCGGGAGGAGCGCGCGGGACGTGCTGCGCCGCCCGATCCGGACCTGGTCGCCGATCAGCGGGACGCGCCGCTCCGGGCAGTACGGCGGGAACGCCAGCCCCGCCGCGTCCGGGCCCATCTGCGCGACGACCGTGTCGAAGTAGGCGCGGTCGGCCGCGATCAGCGCGGACGGGCCGGACGGCGCCGGCGGGGGTGGGCCCTGCTGGCGGGCCTGCGCGGCCGGGCGCGGCCGGACGGCCTGCGCCGCCGCCAGCTGGACGGTGTGCAGCGCGCCCTTCTCGAAGTCGTAGCCGTCGGCCTCGCAGAAGCGTCCCGAGCGCGGGTTGCCGCAGTGCGGGCAGGTCGGCGCCGGCGCGGGGTCCGGCGCGGGCGCGGGCGTGGGCTCGCCGAAACGGGCGCGTGGCGCGCCGTCCATGAGGTCGCCGCACACGTCGCAGTAGTCGTCGGCCTCGGACGTGTGCCCGCTCGGGCAGACCGGCATGGTCCTCAGCCTCCTCCCCCCACGTCGTCCTGGCGAGTCCGGACCGTGCGGACCGACCGGGTGTCGAGCGACATCTCGTCCGCCTTCGCCACCTCGCGTTTCAGCCGCACCGTGCCGCGTGCCGGGTCGACCACGTCCACGACCTTGTCGAGCAGGTCGGAGATCTGCTCGTTGCCGACCTCGCGGGCGAGCACGACGGCGCGGCCGAGGCGGGCGGTCGCGGTGTCCTCGTCGCCCTCGCGGCGCGCCTCCAGGCCCTGCCGGATCGCGTCGGCCAGCTCGGACTGGCCTGTGTGGTGCGCGACCCGTCCGTTGATGCGGGTGGACATGGCCTCGTCGTCCGTCCACTCGGCGAGGACGTTCCCGGACGCCAGAACCGTGTCGCCCGCGAGCAGCTTCACCCAGGCGGCGCGCATCTGCCGTCCGATGTCGCCGGGCTCCACCTCGACGCACAGGTGGTACTCGCGGGCCTCGTCGCCCCACGCGCCGAGGGGGTAGTCGCCGGTCTGCGTCCCGGACTCGACCCGGCGGTCGGTCAGGTCCTCCACGGCGGGGACCATCTGCTTGACGAACCGGAGCCGCGCCTGCCGGGGCGTCCACACGCGCAGCGCGACGCCCGCGACCTCCTTGCCCATCGCGGCCCTGGTCATGGCGAGGAAGTCGGCCTCCAGGTCGGCCGGGTCCGGGACGTCGAGGAACCCGCCCAGCAGCGCGGAGGAGATTTTGCGCAGCTCGGCGACGTCCCAGTCGGTGCCGACGCCGCGCGCGTCGCAGAGGAAGCGGCCCGAGCAGGCGCGGAGCGCGGCGTCCAGCTCGTCGGCGGTCTCGTGCTGGTTCTTGCCGTCGGTCAGCAGGATGGCGTGCTTGACGGCGTCGTCGTCGTTCCCGGTGAACAGCCGCTCGGCGAGGCGCAGCCAGGAGCCGATCGCCGTGCCGCCCGCGGCCTCCAGGCGTCCGACCGCGTTCACCGCGCCGCGCCGGGACGTCTCGCTCGCCTCGACGAGCCGCTCCGCCTGCGGGTAGACCATGCGCGGCTGGTTCGCGCCCGCGACCACGGCGAAGCGGACGCCGTCGCGCAGCACGTTCACGGCGGCGCGGGCGGCCCGCTTCGCCGCCGCCATCTTGCCCCGGTACGACATCGAGCCGGACGTGTCGATGATGATGATCTCGGCAGCCGGGGCGCGGCCCGTCTTCGGGCCGGCGCCGCCGGACGAGTGGGCCTCCACGGTCACGATGGCGTGCATCTCCCGCCCGCCCGCCGGGAGGTAGGGGTTCTGGTCCACGCGGACCGTGAACTGGGGGACTTCGCTCATCTGCCCGGCTCCCTGCTCGTCGGATAGGGGATCACCGCGACCGTGACGTTGTCGTGCCCGCCCGCGTCGAGCGCCGCCCGCAGCAGCCGCCGCGCCGCCCCCGCCGGGCCGTCCGCGCCTGCGGCGAAGGCGACGGCCGCGAGCGCGGACGGTTCCGGCAGGTGGTTCCACAGGCCGTCGCTGCACAGCATGACCAGGCCGGGGACGGCCGGGCGGAACGCCGTCACCCGCGCCTCGACCGCGCCCGCGTCGGCGCCGAGCCACGCCGTCAGGACGTGCGCCCGCCGGTCCGCCCACGCCGCCGCCTCGCTCAGCTCGCCGCTGTCGACCATCCGCGCGGCCCAGGAGTCGTCCCGCGTCAGCAGGGACGAGCCGCCGGGGGCCAGCCAGTAGGCGCGGCTGTCGCCGACCCAGCCGACCGTGACGCCCGCCCGGTCGACGACGGCGGAGACGAACGTGCAGGCGGGGGCCTCGTCCGGGTTCTGCGACGGGGCGAGGCTCGTGACGACCTCGGCGGCCCGCTCGGCGGCGGCGCGGGTGGCGTCCCGCGCGTCCACGCCGACGGAGACGCGCCCCGACAGGACGGCCGCCGCCGCGTCCGCCGCGCGCCTGGACGCCTCGTCCGAGCCGGGCGCCGTCGCGACCCCGTCGCACACCACGCCGCACGCCCCGGCGGGCAGCGCCGCCAGCGCGACGGCGTCCTCGTTGCGACGCCGCCTCAGCCCACGATCACTGACGGCCGCACCGAGGAACCCGAGGTCGATCTCGAAGTGGCCGCGTCCCTCGCGGGCCGACGACGGCCGCCGAAGCCCGCACTGCTCGCAGTACCCGTCCGCCCCGATGACCCCGCCCCCGCAGTCCGCGCACTCGGCGATGACAGGCAGATCAGCCCGAGTGTCCACCACCGCGGCCACAGGCCGCCCCGGCCGTGCCACCTGCCCAGGCGGGGCGGCGGGTGGGACGGGCGCCGGCGCGGTGGGCGCGGGGTGGGCCGCGTTCGGCCACGGTGGCGCGGGGCTGGTCGGGGCGGGGCTGGTCGGGGCGGGGTGCTCCGCGCGGGTTCGCGTTGGTGCGTCCGTGAGCGTCGGAGCGGGGCGGGTGGTGCGGGGGGCTCCCGGCTGGGCCTGGGGGTGGGGGGACGGTGGGGCGGGGCGGCCGCATTGCTCGCAGAAGCGGTCGTCGCGGCGGACGGGCTGGCCGCAGCCATGGCAGGGCCCGGCGTGGGTGTACTGGTCCGCGTCCATCGTCAGAACAGCGTCCTCGGGCGGACGGCGTTGGCGCGCTTGACCATCGCGTGCCTGTGTCCGGCGTCGTCGGCGAAGCGCGCGAGCGTGCGGTAGGTCGCCTCCAGCCGCACGCGGAGCGGGTCCTCGCGCATCTCGGTGCCGAGGATTTGGCTACGGAACCCGGCGGGCGTGGTGCGTCCGGTCAGGACGAAGGCGAGCGCGGCCTCCAGCACCTCCGCCTCGAACGCCGCCGCCCGCTCGATGCCGAGCCGGAGGGACGCGAGCCGCCGTCCCGCCTCGACCAGGGACGCGGCGTCCAGCTCCGTCGGCCCCCGGCCGCGCACGGCGGCGGCGACGGACGCGAGCTGCGCCGCCAGGTAGTTGCTCGAAATGCGCGGGACGGAGTCGAGCACGTGCTCGGCGGCCAGCCGGTCGCGGGCCGCCAGCCGGGCCCTGGCCAGCCCGAACGCGGCGCTCACATGGGTCGGGTCGGTGCGCCAGACCGTCTCGTAGAACCGTTCCGCGCGGGTCAGGTCGCCGAGCGTCTCGTGGCAGAACGCGAGCGCCAGCTTGGGTGCCTGCTCGCCGGGCGCGAGGTCGTACAGGTCGTTGAAGACGGCCGCCGCCTCCCGGCCGCGCCCGCCCGCGAGGGCGCGGACGCCGCGGTACCAGTCGACGCGCCAGTCGTCCGGGTCCTCGGCGGCGAGCTCTTCGAGGAGGCGGTGCGCGCCGTCCAGGTCGCCGAGCTCGATCCGGACCCGGACCAGCGCGACCCGCACCTCCCGGGACGCGACCGGCGCCGCGCTCAGCGCCGCCGCGAGGTCGCCCGGGTCGCGGGCGGTGAGCCCGGCGAGGAACGCGGCGGCCGGGTCGGACCCGTGGACCAGCGGGACGGGCAGCGCCGCCGCCGCTGCCGCCGGGGACAGCGGCACGAGGATCGGCGGGGCCGCGGCGCCGGGCCGCGCGCCGTCCGCGCCCAGGCCCTCGACGATCTCCGCGCCCGCGGTGTGCTGCTCCGGCCCGAACAGCGGGGACGGCGCGGGCCGCGGATGCCCGTCCTCGGCCGACAGCACCTCGCGCAGCACGCCCGTGAGCTGCTCCGCCATCTCCGCCGCGCTCTGGAACCGGCGGGCCGGGTCGGGATGCGTGGCGCGGCGCAGCAGCCGGTGGTAGGACTCGTGCCGCTGGAACAGCGGCACCTCCTCGCGGGGCGGCAGGCTGCGCAGGTGGCGTCCGGTGTAGCCGCGGAACGGGAAGCTGAGCACGGCGAGCGTCCGGCCGACCGTGTAGAGGTCGGACGTGACCGACGGGCCCTGCGAGCTGATCTCGGGGGCCTGGTAGCCGGGCGTGCCGAAGATCGGGCTGTCCACGTCGAACGCGCGGCGGACGCCGCCGAGGTCGATCAGCTTGAGCTGCTCCTCCGACTGGATCGCGTTGTCCGGCTTGAAGTCGCAGTACAGCAGGCCGACGCCGTGCAGGTAGCCGAGCGCGCTCAGCACTTCGAGGCCGTAGGCGATCACCTGGCCGAGCGGCAGCGCCGCCGTGTCGCCGTGGTCGCGGCGGACGCTCAGCAGGATGTCCTTGAGGGACCGTCCGCCGACGTACTCCATCACGATGTAGCCGGAGCCGCCGTGCTGCACGAAGTTGTAGATCTTGACGATGTTGGGGTGCTCGACCTCCGCCAGGAACGCCCGCTCGGCGGTGGACGCGGCCATCGCGTCGGCGTCCCCGAGGTCGAGCAGGCCCTTGAGGACGACCCACCGGTCGCTGACGTTGTGGTCGCGGGCCAGGTACACCCAGCCGAGCCCGCCGTGCGCGAGGCAGCCGAGCACCTCGTACTGCCCGCCGATCAGCTCGCCGTGGTGGAGCTTCGGCGTGAACGAGAACGGGTGCCCGCAGTTCGCGCAGAACCCCTCGGTGCGGCCCGGCCGCCCGTCCCGGCTGCGGCCGACCCTCTCGTCGCAGCTGCTGCAGAAGCGCCGGTTCTCCGGCACCTCCGGCTTCTCCATGACCGCCGACGCCGGGTCGCGGGCCGGGACCGGCGGGACGTCGACCAGCCCGGCGCCGAGCATCCCGCGCCGCCCGGACCCGCTGGAGCCGCTGGAGCTCCGGCTGCCGCCGCGCGACGCCGTCCGTCCGGAGCCGAGGCCCCGCGAGCCGCCTGAGGACGCCGCCGACCCGGCCGAGGCGACGCTCGGGCCGCTCCGTCCGCTGGAGCCGTCCGGGCTGCCGGACGGTTGCCTGGTCGTCGGCGGCGCCACCGGCGTCCGCGTCGTGACCGGAGCGGGCGTCACCGGCTGGACGGCGGGTCCGGCGGGCTGGGCAGACGCGGCGGAAGGGGCTGCCGGGGCCGCCGGGGTCGGTGGGGCCATGCCGCAGGTGTCGCAGAAGCCGTCCGGCTCGACCTCGCCGGTGCAGCCGGGCTGGGCGCATCGGTTCATCGCCGGGTCCCCGTCTCGCTCTCGCACGCCCGCAGCGCCCGCTGGAACTCGGCGAGCACCGTCGTCGCCCGCCGCAGGTCGCAGGGCGCCGTCCACAGCACGTCCCGCGCCTCCCCGTACAGCTCGGTGAGGTGCTCGTCCTCGACGACGCCGAGCCGGGCGGCCTTGGCCCGGTACGCCTCCAGGCGGCCGCGCAGCTCGCCGCGCCGGTCCAGCAGGCCCGCACTCAGACGCAGGTCTCCGCGCGCCCGTTCCAGCGCGTCGTCCGTCGCCCGCTCCAGCTCGGCGAACCGTCCGGCCATCTCGACCCAGCGGCCCGCCTCGCGCAGCCGCTCCAGCGCGGCGAGCCGGTCGCGGAGCCCGCGGCCGAGCCCGTGCGACGGCGCGGGCAGGTTCGGCGACTCGATCTTGCTGAGCGCGGTGCGGTGCGCCTCGTGCGCGCGCCGCTCCGTCGCCTCGATCTCCTCGATGGACGCGGTGACCCGCGCGACGAGCCCCTCGTAGTCGTCGCGCATGCGGGCGACCCCGGCCAGCTCGTCGCCGAGGGAGGTGAGGATCGTGCGGACGCGGTCGAGCCGGGTCGTGTCCGGGGCGCCGTTCCGGACGAGCGACAGCGGGTCGGTGCGGATGAGGCGGCCGAGCGCGGTCAGCTCGCGTCCGACCCGGTCCAGCTCGGGGTGGCGGGTGCCGTCCAGGGAGTGCGCGAGGCGGGCCGTGCCGCGCCAGCACTCCTCGGCCTTCTCCAGCGGGAGCAGCAGGGCCGTCCAGGCGGCGTCGGCGGCGGCGATCTCGCCGGCGACGAACGTGTACGCCTCCGACATCAGCGCGACCGCCTCCTCCAGCGTGACCCGGCGTTCGTGCGGGCCGAGGAGGGTGCGGTCCTGGAGGGGGATCTCGCCGTCGGGCAGCTCCACCGACAGCCCGGACAGCATCCCGGACAGCTCGACCAGCGTCGCCGCGTCCGGCCGCGGGTTCCGGTCGCGCAGCTCCCGGGCCGTTTCGAGGACGCGCTGGTAGGCGTCGAACAGCGCCCACAGGGACGTCATCCGCGTCTTCGCGTCGTCCCAGCGGCGCCACGTCTCGCCGGTCAGCCGGGCGCCCTCCAGCAGGCGGCTGCCCTCGTGGCCGTCGAGGTCGAGGAGGGAGGCGGAGATCCGGTCGCGTTCGGCGCGGAGCGTCCGCAGGGCATGGTCGACGCCCTCCCGGCTCATGGGCGCGGTGGGCCCGGCCCCGCTATGGTCCAACGTCAGCCCCGCGTTCGCTCTCCTACGGACCCCCTGAGCATGCCCGGTACGGCGGTCTGGGAGCACGGACCGGTCCACTATCGGGCGTACGCTCTCATACAAGTGTGATCCGTGACACCGAACCAGACAAGCACCATTCTGTACCGATGATCGCGGATCTCGATCTCATCGCGATCGAATGGCCGCGCCCGGCTCCCCGCCGCCCCGATTCGGACGGCCGACCGGCTGCCTGGGGCCGACCCGCGGCCGCTCCGGAGGCCGACCCGTACCCTGTGCTCCGGGAACCTCGTTTTCCGTGGTGACGTTACGACATTCGAGCACGTCTTTCGAGAGGAGTGGTGAGTCCGCGGTGTCGGACCCCAGTGATAGACCCGGTGCCCCATGCTGAGCGCGACGCTCGGAGTGCTCGCGGTGATCGTCCTCACCGCCGCCACCGGATACTTCGTCGCCCAGGAGTTCGCGTACGTCGCCGCCGACCGGGCGACGCTCGAACAGGCCGCCGCGCGGGGCGACACGTCCGCCCGGCGGGCCGTGAAGGTCATCGGACGCCTGTCGTTCATGCTGTCGGGCGCGCAGCTCGGCATCACGATGACGACGCTGGTCGTCGGGTTCATCGCCAAGCCCGCCCTCGCCGAGCTGATCCGTCCGCTGCTGGACGTCCTCGGCGTCCCCGAGGGCGCGACCGGGGCGATCGCGCTGGCCTCCGGGTTCGTGCTGGCCACGCTCATCCAGATGCTGCTGGGCGAGCTGTTCCCGAAGAACCTCGCGCTCGCGCGGGCCGAGGCGCTGGCCCGCGCGCTGGCCGCGTCCACCCTCTTCTACCTGACGGTCGCCGGGCCGGTGATCCGGCTGTTCGACCGCTCCGCCGAGCGGCTGCTGCGCGCGGTCGGCGTCGAGCCCGTCGAGGAGCTGCACGGCGGCGCGACGCTTGAGGAACTGGGCGACATCATCGGCAAGTCGCGCGGCTCGGGGCACCTGCCCGCCGACCTGTCCGGGCTGCTGGAGCGGGCCGTGTCCTTCGGCGACCTCCGCGCGGACGAGGTCATGGTGCCGCGCCCCCAGGTCCGGACCCTGCCGGGCACCGCGCCCGTCGCCGACCTCGTCGCGCTGATCCGCGAGACGGGGCACAGCGCCTACCCGGTGTACGGGCAGGAGGTCGACGACGTCGTCGGCGTCGCGGGCGTCCGCGAGGTGGCCGACGACGCGCTCGACCCGGCCACCCCGATCCGGACGGTCGCGCGGCCCGCGCTGTTCGTGCCCGGCAGCCAGCCGCTGTACGGGGTCATCGAGCGGATGCGCGACTCCGGCGAGGAGTTCGCCTGCGTCGTGGACGAGTACGGCGGCCTCGCCGGGATCCTCACCTTCGAGGACGTCGCCGAAGAGCTGGTCGGGGAGATCGCCGACGAGACCGACGAGCGCGAGGACGCCCCGACGTCCGGCCCGGACGGCTCGTGGCTCGTCGACGCGGGCATGCGCATCGACGAGGTCGCCCGGCTCACCGGGCTCGACCTCCCGGACGACGGCCCCTACGACACGCTCGGCGGCCTCGTCATGGCCGAGCTGCGACGCCTGCCGTCCGCCGGAGACCGCCTGACGGTCCAACCGGACGGCGGCCCGCCGGTCGAACTGGAGGTCGTCAGCGTGGCCCGACGGGTCGCCGAGAAGATCCGCATAATCCGAACCGTCCCCACCACCCAGCCCCCCGACCAGCCCCGAGCGTCCCGGCAGGCCGAAGAGGCCGGACAATCCGGGACGGCCGAGCGGGCAGGGGACGCCGCAGCGACCAAGCGGGCCGGAGAGACCGAGCAGTCCGGAGCTGCCGAACAGGCTGGAACGGCTGAGCGGGCCGGGGAAATCACGCCGGTCGAGGTGTACGAACAGGCTTCGGAATCCGCGAATCCCGCGAGACACGGGGAATCCGGAGAGTCCGCGGAGTCTGAGGAGGCGTCGTGGACCTCCTGACGCCACTCGTCATCACCGTGCTTCTGCTGGCCGGGAACGGCTTCTTCGTCGCGGCCGAGTTCGCCTTGGTCGCGGCCGGACGTCCGCAACTCGAACGTGCCGCCGCGAAGGGCAGCCGTCCGGCCGTCGCCGCGCTCGCCGGGGTCCGGGAGCTGTCGCTGATGCTCGCGGGCGCCCAGTTCGGCATCACGATGTGCTCGCTCGGCCTCGCGATCGTCACCGAGCCCGCGTTCGAGCACCTCCTCGAACCGCCGCTGCACGCGCTCGGCGTCCCGGAGACGGGGTCGAAGGCCATCGCGCTCGGCTGCGCGCTGGCCGTGATCACGTTCCTGCACATGGTCGTCGGGGAGATGGCGCCGAAGTCGTGGGCGATCGCGCATCCCGAGCGGTCGGCGGTGATCCTCGCGCTGCCGTTCCGGGCGTTCGCGAAGGTGTCCCGGCCGATCCTGGCGGCGCTGAACGCGGTCACCAACGCGCTGCTGCGCCTCATCCGCGTCACGCCGAAGGACGAGCTGGACGACCACACCGACCCGGCCCGGCTCAGCCACCTCGTCGGCGAATCCCGGCGGCTCGGCCTCATCGGGCGGCACGACCACGAGCTGCTGCGCCGGGCGATCTCCGCGCGGGAGGCCACGGTCGGACGGCTCGTCGTGCCCGCCACGTCCGTCACCACGATCGGCGCGGACGCGACCGCCGCGCAGATCCGGCGGACCGCCACCGCGAGCGGTCACAACCGCATGCTCGTCCGGGACGGGGACGGCTCCATGGCGGGGATCGTGCACGTCCGGGCCGCGATCACCGAGCCGGACGGACGGCGGCGCGCCGGGGAGCTGGCCCACCCGGCGCCCGTCCTGACGGCGGAGACGACCGTCCTGGACGCGGTCAGCCGCATGCGCCGCGCCCGCGCCCAGCTCGCCGTCGTCAACGACGCGGACGGCGAGTTCGCCGGGATCGTGACGCTGGACGACGTCCTCGCCGAGCTACTGGCCACGAACCCGCACTGACAAAGCCCCCGTACCTGCGATGACGCCGCAGGTGTCGAGGTGCTGCAACGCGATTTCAGGTTCATCGTGGACCTATGAGCACAGACGGCCACAGACACGATCTTGCTCACCGCCACGATCACGGACTTGGGCACGACCGTGGTCATGGCCACGGCCACGGTCACGAGCCCGGCCATGGGCATGGCTCCGGTCGGGGACGTGCGGGGTGGGCTGCGTGGCGGGGGCGGGTTGTTCATGCCGTTCGGCCGCATTCGCATGAGGCGGGCGACAAGGTCGACTCCGAGATGGAGGCGAGCGCGCAGGGGATGCGTGCCCTGTGGATCTCGCTCGCGGGCCTGGGCGCGACCACCGTCCTCCAGGCGGCGGTCGTGGCGTTCACCGGCTCGGTGGCGCTGCTCGGCGACACGCTGCACAACGCGGCGGACGCGCTGACGGCCGTCCCGCTCGGCATCGCGTTCGTCCTCGGACGGCGTCCCCCGACCCGCCGCTACACCTACGGGTACGGGCGCGCCGAAGACCTGGCGGGCGTGATGATCGTCCTCGCGATCGCGGTCTCGGCGGTCGCGGCCGGGTTCGCGGCCGTGGAGCGGCTCGTCCATCCACAGCCTGTGGACCACGTCGCCGCCGTGGCGGGCGCCGCGCTGGTCGGGTTCGCGGGCAACGAGCTGGTCGCCCGCTACCGCATCCGCGTCGGCCGCCGGATCGGCTCCGCCGCCCTCGTCGCGGACGGCCTGCACGCCCGCACGGACGGGTTCGCCTCGCTCGCCGTCCTGATCGGCGCGGGCGGCGTCGCGCTGGGCCTGCCCTGGGCGGACCCGGTCGTCGGGCTGCTGATCACCGTCGCGATCCTGGCCGTCCTGCGGCAGACGGCCCGCGAGGTGTGGCGCCGCCTCATGGACGCCGTCGACCCGGCCCTGGTCGACCGCGCCGAGGCCGCGCTGAGCGCCACGCCCGGCGTCCTCGGCGTGGGGGACGTCCGGCTCCGCTGGATCGGGCACCGCCTCCGCGCCGAGTGCGCCGTCGTCGTGGACCCGGGCTCGACCGTCGTCCACGCCCACCGGGTCGCCGTGGACGCGGAGCACAGCCTGCTGCACGCGCTGCCCCGGCTGTCCGGCGCCGTCGTCCACCCGGATCCCGAGGCCCGCGACGGTGAAGATCATCACGCGGTCCTGGCCGGGCATCGCCGATCCCGGGACGTGTGAGACGTTAGTCCGGCGAAGAAGGGGAAATTAGGGCCCCGGGCGGACGATCTGGGACGGGATGACGCGCGTGAAGCAGCCATCAGAGACCAACGGCCCCGACGAGGAGACCACGGGGAGCGGAGAACCCGCGCCGGTGTACGTCCCCGAGTCGGAGGTCCCGACGGTCACCGTCCCCCTCCCCGACAAGGACGACCCCGCCGTGGCACAGCTCCCGACGTCCGACCCGGACGCCCCCGCAAGCGAGACCGTTCCCGACGTCCCCGCCCCAGACCCCGAACCGACGGTCGAGCCCATCCCCGAGACGCAACCCGAGCCCGTCGCCGTGGCCGATTCGGAGGTCGAGGCAGAGGCGAAGCCCGTTTCCGCGACGCAACCCGACCCTGCCTCCGCCGCCCAAGCCGAATACGAGCCTGAGACAAGGCTCGCCCCCGAAGCACTACCTGAGCCCGAGACCACCGCCTGGGCCGATTCGCAGGCCGAGGTCGGGGCGGCGCCCGCTTCCGCGACGCAACCCGAGCCCGCCCCGCAAACCGAACTCGAAGCTGCGCCGGAACCCGTCCCCGAAACACACCCCGAACCCGTACCGGAGCCGACCGCCTGGGCCGATCCGGAGGCCGAGCCTGTTGCCGAAGCTCAAGCTGAGCCTGAGCCCGTCGCCCAGAGCGATTTCGAGGCTGAGCCAGAGCCCGCGGCCGTGGTTGAGCCGGAGGACGGGTTTGATCCTCGGGCCGGGTTCAGCACCATTCCCTTGCAGGACGAAGCGACGGTGACGCCGCCGCTTGGGGAGCATGTCGTCCAGGACGGGTGGGGCGGGCGTGAGCTGGTCGAGGACGTGTACCGTCCGCTGGCCGAGTTGTATGAGCACCTCGACGCGCGCCTGAAGGAAGTGCCCGAGGACGTCCCGCCCGCCGGTTGGGCGCCGCACGTCGCCGCGCTCCAGGCGTTGCGGAGCGGGCAGGTCGCGGGCGACTGGGAGACCCTCGCCCGCTTCCTCGTCGCCCCCGGAACGCTGGACGCCGAGCCGGACGGCCTGCGCCTCGTCCGGGCCGAGCGGCCGGACGAGGTGGTCCGCGAGATCGTGAAGGAGCTCGCCGCGGCCGACGAGCGCGCCCTGCTGATCGCGCCCACGCCGGAGCGCGCGGCGGAGCTGCTGCTCTCCCTGGAGGACGACCCCGAGGTCTTCTCCCTGAAGATCGAGACGCATCCGGCGGCGGCGGAGTCCCCGTCCGTGGCGACGCAGGCCCTCCCGCCGCTGGAAGACGAACCGGGCGAGCCGAACGAGCCGCCCGTCCAGCCGCAGCCGCCCCGGCGGCCCGGCTCCAGCGAGACGGTCGAGTTCGCGCCCCTGCCCGCCACGCCCGAACCGCAGCCCGAGCCCGAACCGCAGCCCGCCGAAAGCGAGAGCGCGTCGGCCGTCACGCGGGTCGAGCCGCTTCCCGCGCTGCCCGCCACCGAGCCCGCCGTCCCCGAGGAAGGCCCGTCTGCGCCGGAGACGCGGATCCGGACGGCGGCGCTGCGTCCGGTCGGGCAGGCGTGGCGGCAGTCGTGGGACACGGAGACGCGCCTGCTCCGGCGGGGCCTCATGTGGCTCGAACAGTGGCCCAGGGACGCGGCCGCGCTCCAGGCCGTCCAGGACGAGAACCTGCGGCGCGCCGAGGCGCTGGAGGCCGAGCGCGCCGCGCTGACCGGCGCGATCGAGGAGTCGCGGAACGCGGCGACCGCCGCCGGACGGACGGCGGAGGAGGCCGAGGCCGAGGCGGAGCGGCTCGTGGCCGTCCAGGAGGAGGCCGAGGCGGAGCTGGCGGGTCCGCGGGCGGAGGCGGAGCGGCTCCAGGCGATCGCGGACGAGTCCGCCGCCGGAGCGAACGCGCTGACCCGGACGGCCGACGCCTCCTACACGCGGTGCGTCCAACTCGACGAGCGCGCGAAGACCGCGCAGGCGGAGTTGCAGGCGGCGCGGCAGGCGGAGGCGTCCCTGACGGACGAGCTGGCGCGGGCGCGGGAGGCGCTGCCCGGCGCGGCCGAGGAGGCGCACCGCCTCACCGCCGCCGACGCGGACGCGGCCGCCGAGGGCCACGCCGCGTACTACCGGCTGGTGTCGGCGGAGTCGGCGCTGTCCGGGGTGCGGCGGAAGATGACGCTCGGGCAGCGGCTGCACGTGTCGTCGCCGCCGGAGCAGCTCAGCGGCCTGCGCGCCGAGGTCAAGGCCCGGACGCGGGACGCCGACGAGGCCGCGAAGCGGGCGCGCGAGGCGAAGGACGCGGCGGAGCACGCGGAGCGCGTCCGGCGCGGGCTGGCGTCGTTCGTGTCCGAGGGCGGGGCGAAGCTGCGGGCGGCGCAGGAGGCGCAGGAGCGGCTCGGCACGGAGCTGACCTGGCTCGCGACCGAGCGGGAGACCGCGACGGCGGAGCACCGCGAACATGCGCGGGCGGCGTCGGAGGCCGTCGAGAAGGCCACCGAGGACGGCCTGCGGGCCCGTGCCGCGCAGCAGGCCGCGCACGCGGTCCAGGAGAGGGTGAACGCGGCGCGGACGGCCCGCAACGAGGCCCTCGCGACGTCCCGCCAGGCGCGGGCGGACGCGGAGGTCGCCGCCAGGCGGGCCGCGGAGAAGGTCGCCGAGCTGGAACGGCGCACCGCCGAGGCCGCCGAGGAGACGTCCGCCCGCGAGGCCGACCTGGAGACGGCGGCGCGGACGGAGGCCCGGTCGCGGGAGAACGTCGTCGCAACCTGCGGCGCGGACCCCGCCGACGACCCGGCGGCGGTCCCCGGCCACCAGCGCCGCGCGATGGCCCGGATCGAGCAGCTCACCGGCTACCTGGACGGCGAGCTGACGGCGGAGGGCGACGTCCTCCTCCGCACCGCCGACCTCGTCGCCGGAACCCCGGTCGGCGTCGGCCTGGCCGTCGGCGACGAGCCGTTCGACGCGCTGATCGTCGCGGACGCGGGCGCCGTCACGGACGCGGAGTTCCTGATCGGCGCCGTCCGCGCCCGCCGCTGGGTCCTGGTGAGCGCGCCCGGCCTGTCCCCGGCGGAGTACCGGGAGTACGCGGACGCGCCGTCCGGCAGGCAGGCGACCAGCCCGTTCGGCCGGGCCGAGGCCGCCGCGCCCGGCCTGGTCGAGGAGGGTTGAGGAGGGTCAGGGGGCGTCAGTCGCGGTCGTCGTCGTCCTTCTTCCGCTTCTCGTCCGGGACGATCACGTGCAGCACCCAGCCGACGACGCCGACGACGATCGCGCCCCAGAACGCGGCCCAGAACCCGCCGACGTGGAACGGCAGCGACAGCTCCTCGGCCAGTTCGCTGGTGAGCCAGAGCAGCAGCGCGTTCACCACGAGCCCGATCAGCCCGAGCGTGAGCACGTAGAACGCGCAGCCGAGCGTCTTGATGACCGGTTTGATGATCGCGTTGACGAGACCGAAGATGACGGCGACGGCGATCAGGGTGAGGGCCCGCCGACCGGCGGTGTCGCCCTCCACCGTGATGCCGCTGATCAGCACCGTGGCGACCCACAGAGCGACCGCGGTGATGCCCACCTTGAGAAGAATCCGCACACCACGATCATGCGGGTCGCGACCGCGGTTCGTCATCCCTCTACGCGGCGATTCGCCCGAACAAGCCCGTCATCATCCAGAACGAGACGGAACGAGCCAGTTCGTCAGCACGTGGGGGTCGTCCCCCACGGCGGCCGCGCGGACGTTCAGTCGGCGCGGTCGAAGAAGGGGGAGCGGGCGGTGACCTGGGAGCGCGGCGCGGCGGGGGCGGCGGCGGGCTCGCGCCGCCCCTGCGGCGGCACCGTCGGCGCGGGCGCGGGCGCGCCCGGTGCCGGTGCCGGGCGGGGCTGCTGGCGGACGCGGGCCAACTCCCGCTGGAGGCGGCGCTTCTCCATCTCCAGCGTCGTCAGCGACTCCTCGTGCTCGTCGCGCAGGTCGCGCAGGTCCCGGCGGTCGCGCAGGCGGCGAGCGGCCCCCATGAAGGTCATCATCATGCCGATGACGAAAAGGGCCCCGATGGCCGTCCCCGCGGCGAAGACCTGCCATTCCTCGCTGATGCCGGGCACGTTCCGGTCGAAGACGACGAGGTGGGCGGATCCGGTGTTGTCGAGCACGACGCCGGCGCCGACGACGACCGCCGCCGCTACCAGCAGGAAACCGAGGAACACCATGGGCAGCTCTCCTCTGCTGTGACTCCGGAGGGGGTGCGGAGGGCCCCCACCATGCCAGACGAAAACTGGATCATGTAGTTTTGTCGGATAAATCCAGGTCAGACGCTTTTAGTCCGATCCAATGCAGAAGGTTCCATCCCGGTCGCCCCGGGTAATGATCTTTGCTGGAGCATCCCCGGACACCGCCGAGACCCGTGGAGGAACGCCATGCCCGTACAGGCCGTCGTGTTCGACCTGGACGGCGTCCTCATCGACTCCGAACCGGTCTGGGAGGACGTGCGGCGCGGCTACGTCGCCGAGCGCGGCGGACGCTGGCTGCCCGACACACAGGAACGGCTCATGGGCATGAGCACCGTCGAATGGGCCGCCTACATCGCCACCGACCTGGTGGACGGCGTCACAGCCGATGAGGTCGCCTACCAGGTGATCGACAGGATGTCGATCAAGTACAAGGAGCACCTCCCCGTACTGCCCGGAGCGGAGGAGACCGTCCGCCGCATGGCGGAGCACCACCCCCTGGGCCTTTCCAGCTCGTCTCCCCGCGCGCTCATCGACCTGGTGCTCGGCCAACTGGGACTGGACGCCTTGTTCCGCGCGACGGTGTCGACCGAAGAGGTCGACCGCGGAAAACCCGCCCCGGACGGGTATCTGACCGTGGCCGCCCAACTGGAAGTGCCGAGCCGGGCGTGCGTCGCCATCGAGGACTCCTCGAACGGCCTCCGCTCGGCGCACGCCGCCGGGATGACGGTGATCGCGGTGCCGCGTCCGGCGCACCCGCCCGCGTCCGACGCCCTCGACCTGGCCGCCCACGTCGCCGCCGGTCTGGACGAGGTCACCCCCGAGCTGGTCGAGGTTATCCACAGCTGACGATTGCCCGGACGCTGTCCGCGGCCGCTCATAGTATGAAGCGGTGACCTCCCCCGAGAGCCTCGATGTCCTGCGGCGCGTGTTCGGCTACGACGCGTTCCGCGACGGCCAGCGCGAGATCGTCGACCACGTGGTCGGCGGCGGGGACGCGCTCGTCCTGATGCCGACCGGCGGCGGGAAGTCGCTGTGCTACCAGATCCCCTCGCTCGTCCGGAAGGGCACCGGGATCGTCATCTCCCCGCTCATCGCCCTCATGCAGGACCAGGTGGACGCCCTGCGCACGCTCGGCGTCCGCGCGGGCTTCCTCAACTCCACGCAGGACTTCGAGGAGCGCCGCGTCACCGAGGCGCAGCTCGTGGCGGGCGAGCTCGACCTGCTCTACCTCGCCCCCGAGCGGCTCCGGCTGCCCGCCACCGTCGAGCTGCTCGACCGCGCCGACGTCGCGCTGTTCGCGATCGACGAGGCGCACTGCGTGTCGCAGTGGGGGCACGACTTCCGTCCCGACTACCTGATGCTGTCCGGCCTGCACGAACGCTGGCCGGACGTGCCCCGCATCGCGCTCACCGCCACCGCGACCGACGCGACCCGCCGCGAGATCGCGTCCCGCCTCCAACTGGAGGACGCGCACCACTTCGTCGCGAGCTTCGACCGTCCCAACATCCAGTACCGCATCGAGCCGAAGACCGACGCGAAACGCCAGCTCCTGCGCCTCCTCCAGACCGAGCACAAGGGCGACGCCGGGATCGTCTACTGCCTGTCCCGCAACTCGGTCGAGAAGCACGCCGCGTTCCTCACCGAGAACGGCATCGAGGCCGTTCCCTACCACGCGGGTCTCGACGCGGAGACCCGCGCGTCCAACCAGGCCCGCTTCCTCCGCGAGGACGGTCTCGTCGTCGTCGCGACCATCGCGTTCGGCATGGGCATCGACAAGCCCGACGTCCGCTTCGTCGCCCACCTCGACCTGCCGAAGTCCGTCGAGGGCTACTACCAGGAGACGGGCCGCGCCGGACGCGACGGGCAGCCGTCCACCGCCTGGCTCGCCTACGGCCTCCAGGACGTCGTCAACCTGCGCAAGATGATCGACGGCGGCGAGGGCGACCCGGCGTTCCGCCGCCGCCAGGCCGCCCACCTCGACTCCATGCTCGCCCTCTGCGAGACGGTCGAGTGCCGCCGCGTCCAGTTGCTGAACTACTTCGGCCAGTCCGGGGAGCCGTGCGGCAACTGCGACACGTGCCTGACCCCGCCCGAGTCGTGGGACGCGACCGTCGCCGCGCAGAAGGTCCTGTCGGTGATCGTCCGGCTCGACCGCGAGCGCCGCCAGAAGTTCGGCGCCGGGCACATCATCGACATCCTGCTCGGCAAGAAGAGCGCGAAGGTCATCCAGTTCGACCACGACTCGCTGAAACCGTTCGGCGTCGGCGCCGAGCTACGCGAGACCGAATGGCGCGGCGTCGTCCGCCAGCTCCTCGCGCAGGGGCTGATCGCCGTCGAGAGCAACCACGGCACCCTGCTCCAGACCGACGCGAGCGCCGACGTCCTGCGCGGCGAACGCAAGGTGATGATGCGCCGCGAGCCCGACCGTCCCGCCACGAAGCCCGCCAAGGCCGCCAAGGACCGCAAGGCCCCCGCCGCCGACCTCCCGGCCGAGGCCCAGCCGATCTTCGAACGCCTCCGCGCCTGGCGCGCCGCCACCGCGAAGGAGCAGGGCGTCCCCGCCTACGTCATCTTCCACGACGCCACCCTCCGCGAAATCGCCACCGCCCTTCCCGCGTCCCTCACCGAATTGGGCCGCGTCAACGGCGTGGGCGAGAACAAGCTCGCAAAATACGGCGAGCAAGTCCTGGAAACCCTGTCTTCGCCGGAGGAGGGTCAGTGACCGGGCCCAGCCGCCGACAGCTTCCCGACGGCGTCGGCGTAGCCCGCCGAATCGGTCAGGTGGAACACGATCTGCCGGAAAGTCCATCCCTCGCCGGGTGACTGATCGAGCTGGTCCGCGGTGAGCACGGTCAGCCGGTCGGCCCAGATATGGCCGAGCCGGGTGAGCCTACTGACGGCCTCGTCCAGGTCCTGGTCGGTGAACGGCGCCAGGTCGGCGGGAGTCGTGATCGCCGACGCATGCCAGTCGTCGGGGATGGTCGGACGCCCGGCCAGCCGCGCCTCCACCTCGGCCAGATGGTCGACGAGGTGGTCGGCGACCCGGCGGATCGCCTTGTGCGGGGTGTAGATCCGGTCTCCCTCGGGCACCGGACGACCGTCCCAGACCGTCCAGGTCGCCGCCAGGTCGAGCACGTGGTCGACCATCGCCGTCACGAGCAACGCGGGTTCGCGGTCATCGGTGATCGGCACCTCTTCGGACATCCACGGCCTCCACCTTGAGAATCCAGAACTGGGCGAACTGCACGCAATGGCCGTCACCCAGGGGAGGCCGACAGCGCTCCCGGCCTCAAGCTAAACCGAGGACATCTCGACGCCCGTCGAAGTATGGACGGACGGCTGCCAGGGCCCGGCTCGTTCGGAGGTGGGCCCACGTCGCTGCCCGCGCTCGGCACCGGTCGCGGCGGCGGGTGGCTCAGGGGACGAACTCGATCTCGGGGTAGCGCGGCGACGGCCCCGCGAACAGGTGGTCGTCATGGTGCCTCAGGTGCAGGTCGAAGAAGGCGGCCAGGTAGGCCCGCTGGGCGGCGACGGAGTGGTCGGGGTCGATCGTTCCGATGTTCTCGATGAGCCTGGCGACCACCTGCGGCGGGATGGGCAGCGCCTTGATCAACTGCGGCACGAGCGGGCCCAGGTCGGTGTAGGTCTGATGTCCCGAGTCCTTCAGGAGCAGTTGGCGGCGCCAACCGCGCAGACGGGACCAGAAGTCCGCCCAGGAATCGTCGTTGTCGCGCCCATGACCGGCGCTGGCCGTCAGCAGGAACGGGCGGTCCAGGCCGGTGTCCCGGGCGGCGCCGATGACGCTGCCGTCAAGGTCGACGCCGGCGCGGACGCGAGGGTCCTGAGCCATCGTCTCCGCGGCCGCGGCACCGCCCAGCGAATGCCCGAACATGCCGACCTTGGACAGGTCGAGGGCGCCCCGCAGGCCGTGGGGCAGGTGGCGGCCCCGGATGGTCGTGCCCGCCCCGCTGTTCAGTCGGGCGAGGACGTCCAACACGAACGTCGTGTCGTCCCGCCGGGTCCGTAGCGCCAGTGCGTAGTCGGGGTCGGCGGGCTGCCGGCTCGGTTCGACCCGTCCGCCCGGGAACTCCACGAACTGGGCCTCATGGGTGTGGCTGATGGTGACGACGACATTGCCTCGGCTGGCCAGGTCCTCGACCAGTGTCGTGCCCTGTTCGCGCATCGCGGCGTAGCCCGGGGAGAAGATGATGACCGGACGGCCGCCGTGACGAGCCTTGACGGGAACGTTCCGGCGGGCGTGCGTCAGCGGGAAGTCGACGGCGTCCAGCGACGTCTGAAGGTTGCGGCTGGTCTGCTGCCTGTACAGCGCCTCCGCGGCGGAGGTCATCCAGGGGACGCGGTCGCCTTCGGTGGTCCGCGCCGGATACCACAGGCTGATCATCAGTTCGCGTGGTGTGGACGTCCACGGGTCGCGCCGGGAACGGTCGACCAGATGCAGCGAGGTCGTCCCTATGCGGTGCCCGCCGGTCGGCGCCGGGAGCGTCAGCCGGATCCGGCCCCCGCGGCGCCGTGCGGCCGTTGCCTCCGGAATGGCTGCGTCCGCGCTCCGACGGTCCGTCCCGGCGACGACGAGCCCGATTCCCGCCGCTCCGGCCGAAAGCAGTACCGCCCGGCGTGATGGCTGCGAGGCCCGTGGGTTCACTCTGACTCCCTCATCGGTGGTCGAAAGACTTCTCGATGCTGGCGTCGGAGAGATCACGGCGACAGGCCGTGAACGCGATCTCAGGGTCGAACCAGGAACATCCCTGACTTCCCCTCCGGGTACTCGCGCGACGACCGGTCTGCGCTCGTGGCGATTCTCAGGGTTCTCTCAGGAAACCGCCTGGACTTCTGCCAGGTGCGCCCGGTTACCTGATCGCCATGCGAATCGACCGTAAGACGATCGCCGCCGGGGTCGGCGCGGCCGGGCTGCTCGGGCTCGGGCTGTACCTCGCCGTTCCGGCGGCCGCGGACGACCCGTCCCCGTCGTCGTCGCCGTCGTCGGCGCCGTCGGCGCGGCCGCACCACTGGGACAAGGGGCACCCTGAGCAGGGCCGTCCGGAGAACGGGCGCCCGGGTCAGCCGCACCGGTGGGGAGGCGGCTGGTTCCGGGGCGGCGGCGGGTTCGGCGGCGTGCACGGTGAGGCGACCGTCAAGCGCAAGGACGGCTTCCACCTCTCCACCTGGCAGCGCGGCAAGATCACCGCCGTGTCGGGGACGACGCTGACCGTGCGGAGCGACGACGGCGTGTCCTGGACGTGGACGGCGAACGACAAGACGTTCGTCCGCAAGAACGGCGACAAGGCGGAGTTGAAGTCCCTCGCGAACGGCGACCAAGTGATGGTCGCGGGCGAGCGGTCCGGCGAGAGCGAGACCCGCACGGCGCGGCTGGTCCGCGTCCCGAAGGCCCGGTAGGTCGGGTACGGCGGGTAACTTCGGAGCCACGACCTGGGCGGACGGCACGATCAGCGGGAGCCGATGAGCGAGAACCGGCGGGTCCTCGTCGTGGACGACGAGGCCAACATCCGCGACCTGATCGAGGTCGCGCTGCGCTTCCACGGCTTCACGACCGGCACGGTGGCGACGGGGGCGGACGCCCTGCGCGCCGTCCGGACGGAACGT
The DNA here is from genome assembly GCF_008085905.1 of Actinomadura syzygii. GTDB lineage: Bacteria > Actinomycetota > Actinomycetes > Streptosporangiales > Streptosporangiaceae > Spirillospora > Spirillospora syzygii. The sequence goes on from NZ_VSFF01000001.1 coordinate 742,500, forward strand.
CCGGACCTCGTCCTGCTGGACGTCATGCTCCCCGACCTGGACGGCTTCGAGGTGTGCCGGAGGCTGCGCGCGGACGGCGACCAGGTCCCGGTGATCTTCCTGACCGCGCGGGACACGCCGTCCGACACCGTCACAGGTCTCACGCTCGGCGGCGATGACTATGTCACCAAGCCGTTCTCGATCGAGGCATTGGTCGCGCGGGTGCGGGCGGTGCTGCGCCGGACGGCCCCGCCGTCCGCCGAAACGGACGGCGAGGTGCTCCGCGTCGCCGACCTCGAACTGGACGAGGCGCACTGGCGTGTCCGCCGCGGGGGCGTGGACGTCGACCTCTCGCCCACCGAGTTCCGCCTGCTCGCGTACCTGATGCGGCACGCCGGGATGGTGCTGTCGCGGTCCCAGCTCCTCACCGGCGTGTGGGGCTGGGACCAGGGGAACCCGCAGGTCGTCGAGACCTACATCAGCTACCTGCGGCGCAAGCTCGACCCGCTCGGCACCCCGCTCATCCACACCCAGCGCGGCGTCGGCTACGCGCTGCGGCCATGACGCTCAACGCCCGGCTGCTCGCGGGCCTGCTCGGCGTCACCTTCGCCGGGCTGGCGATCATGGGCCTGGTCAGCGCGCTCGTGCTGCGCGGCTACCTGATGAACCGGGTGGACGAGCAGCTCCAGGCCACCCGGGACCGCGCGGTGTCCCGGCTGCTGCGGCCCGGCCTGCCGGAGCAGGGGGTGGCTCCGGCGCGGTTCGTGGTGCTGGCGGTCGGGCCGGGCGGGCAGGCGCGCGTGCTCAGCGGCGACCTGCCGTCCCCCGAACGGGCCGTCGCCGAGGTCGAGCGCCTCGGCCCGGACGAGCTCGCCGCCCGCGCCCGCACCCTCGAACCGTTCTCCCTGCCCGGACTGCGGGCGGTGGCGCGGCCCTGGCGGAACGGCGTCGTGGTCGTCGCGGCGCCGCTGAGCGAGATCCATTCGGCGGTGCGGAACCTCGTCCTGACGGAGGCCGCGACGGCCGCGCTGCTGCTCGCCGCGCTGATCGTGCTCGGGCGGTGGCTGATCGGCCGCGGCCTGCTGCCGCTCGGCCGGATGGCCGCGACCGCGCACGCGATCACGGTCGGCGGCGACCTGCGCGCCCGCATGCCGGACCCCGGGCCGCGCACCGAGACGGCCCGCCTGGCCGCCGCGATCAACGTGATGCTGGAGCGGATCGAGCAGGCGTTCTGGGCGCGCAGCCGCTCGGAGGCCCGCGTCCGCGAGTTCGCCGCCGACGCCTCGCACGAGCTGCGCACCCCGCTGACGACGATCCAGGGCTACGCCGAGCTGTACCGGCACGGCGCACTCGGACCGGACGAGCTGCCCGACGCCATGCGCCGCATCGAGGACGAGGCCGCCCGGATGAACAAGCTGGTCAGCGACCTGCTGGAACTAGCCCGCCTCGACCGGGAGGCGTCGCTGCGCCCGGCACCGACCGACCTCGTCGCCCTGGCCCGCGACGCGATGGCCGACGCCGCCGCCGCAGAGCCCGCGCGCCCCCTCGTCCTGGACGCCCCGGAGAGGCTCGTCGCGGACGTGGACGAGGCGCGCATCCGGCAGATCTTGGCGAACCTGCTGACGAACGTCCGCGCACACACCCCACCCGGCACGCCCGCGACCATTCGCCTTGCGCCGGGCGTCATAGAGGTGAGCGACGAGGGCCCGGGTATGTCTCCCGCCGACGCCGCCCGCGCCTTCGAGCGTTTTCACCGAGCCGAACAGGGCACGACGGGCGCGGGCCTGGGCCTCCCAATAGTCGCCGCCATCGCCGCCGCCCACGGCGGCCGCGCCGAACTGTTCTCCGAACCGTCCAGAGGAACAACCGTCCGCATCACACTCGGCCTTCCGCACTAACGCCCCCGCCGTCCTCGGCCGGAACCATGCGGTGTCGCAAGATGAGGTCCAGCGCGATGGCCGCCGACCTGGCGTCCCCGCAGGGCGAGACGAACCCGCCCCGCCCGTCTCCCGCCTCGAAGTAGGCCCAGGCCCGTCCCGGCACGGCCCGCACGGTCACCACGGCCCCGACCTTGTCGACGGCCCCGTCCCAGCACACCCACAGCAGGGGCACGGGAAACCGGAACTCGTCCCGGTCGTACAGGCCGACGCATCGCCATCCCATCGGCAAGAGCGCAACCCGCAACGCTTCCAACCTGCGCACCGCCACGTCATGGCCTAGGCATGTCCGACAGTCCAGGACGACCCGCCACCGCCCAACCGCTCCACGTAAACCCAACCCGCCCACACCCTTCTCTCTGATCCGTCGAGCAGCCTTCGTCCGACCCGGACGGGTCACACCGCACACCGCGCCCAGACCCATTTCCCGCTCGGCTCAGTCGGGGTCACGCCGCACGCGGCCGCCAGCGCCTCCACGATCGGCAGCCCGCGCCCGCCCGTCCCGTCGTCATGCCCGGGGTCCAGGGCCGCCGCGTCGGGAGCCGCGTCCCCGGCCACCGCCTCCAGCAGACGCTTGATCGTCGGCCTGCCGTCCGAGGAGTCCCACACCGCGAGCAGCACCCCGCACGCCACCCGCGTGAACCGCACCCGGATCTCGCCACCGTCCGGCGTGTGCACGACCGCGTTCGAGACCAGCTCACTTGCGATCAACGTGACGTCGTCCCGCAACCCCGCCATCCCCCATGCGGAAAGCCGCAACTCCACCAGCATCCGCACCTGCCCCGGAGCCGTCCGCGCCGCCAGGAACCGCACGTCCAGCGCGCCCTCGGCGGTGCGGTTGATCTGCCGCAGCACCCGGACGGCCCGGTCCGCCACCGCCGACTCGGCCCCGACCTCGCCGAGCACATGCCCGCGCTCGCCGCCCAGCCGGAACCGCCGCCCGTCACACACGATCACCTGCTCACCCCGCGCCCCCAGCGACGCGACCAACGTCCCGCCGTAAACGGTCGCGAGGTATCCCCGCTGCGCCAACTTGGCCGCCAGGACGTCCAGCGGCCTGCCCGTACAGTCGCCCACGAGTCCGACTCCTTCCAGCCGGGCAAGGCCCCGGACACGGTGCGGTAAGCACCGGCCGGGTCGTTGTCTCTTCGCACACGTCACGACCGGGTCCGCCAAATGCTTCGTAACTCTCCAGAAGCACTCACACGCAGCCTGTGACGCTGGCAAGCTAACGCCGTCAAGAGTGCACCCAGTGATACCCTCTCGGCAAGTCCCAATCGGCAACTTTCCAAAACTGGAGGCAGGGTCGTGCCGATACGCCCGAGTCCGACCGTGCGCGGTCGCCGACTGCGCTACGAGTTGCGACGTCTGCGGGAAGAATGCGGGCTGACGATCGACCAGGTCGTGAGCCGAGCCCAGGACGACTTCAGCGCCTCGACCATCAGCCGATGGGAGAACGGCGAACGCCGCGTCCGCCCCGCCGACCTGCGCGTGTTGCTGGACATCTACGAAGTGGACCCCGACAGGCAAGAGGTGCTGCTCACCTTCGCCCGCGAAGCCCGCCAGCGGGGATGGTGGCACTCGTACGGCGCCGCGATCCCCAGTTGGTTCCAGTTCTTCGTCGGCCTGGAGACCGAGGCGGCTTCGATCAAGGCGTACGAGTCCGAACTCATGCCCGGCCTGCTCCAGACCCCGGACTACTACCGGGCGTTCCTCAACGCCGCGCCTGCGGTGGGCAACGATGACGAGATCGACCACAAGATCGACGTGCGCTCGGCCCGCCAGGAGCGCCTCACCGGAGAGGACCCGCCGAAGTTCTGGGCGGTGGTGAACGAAGCCGTGATCCGCCGAGTGGTCGGGGGCGAGGAGGTGATGAGCGCCCAGCTACGCCACGTCGTAGAACTCGCCCGTCGGCCTCAAGTGAGCGTCCAGGTACTCCCCTTCAAGGCCGGAGTGCATCCAGCGATGGACGGATCGTTCACGATTCTGGACTTTCCGGGGGCCAGCGACCCCGATGTGGTCTACCTGGAGAACCAGACAGGCAGCCTCTATCTGGAAGAGACGCCCCAAGTCGAGCGCTATACACTGATGTTCAACTACCTCATAGCCAAAGCGCTCGATCCCGACGAGTCGCTGACTATGATCACTCGCGTAGCCGACGAACTGTCGTGAGTCGCGATCGAGGAGGTGCGGGCCATGGCCGACGCGGAGTTCTCCCGCGCCGTCTGGCGAAAGAGCCGCCGGAGCAACAACGGCGGCAACTGTGTGGAAGTGGCCGACCTCATGCCGAGGATCGGAGTCCGCGACAGCAAGACCCCGAACGCCGGGCACCTTTCATTCACCCCCGAGACCTGGGCCGCCTTCATAGCGGACGCACGCGACGGCCACTTCGACCTCCCGTGACCTAGCCCCGCCCCCCAGTGAGCGCTCTGTCCTCCGGCGCTCCACAGCGCGAAGACCCACCTCCCCTATCGCAAGGCGCGAGGTTAGACGAGCTGGCGGTAGGTCAGCTCGTACAGGTGTGAGCCTTTGACCAGGACTGAGACCTCTACTGGACGGTCGTCGTGGGAGAAGGCGACCCGGAACTGGCGGATCACGGGGACGTCCGGCAGCACCAGGAGGTCGACCTCCTCGCTCGTCGGCATCCGCGCGGACACGGCGTCTACGAAGTGCTGGAGTTCGTATCCGAGGGCGGCCAGAACGCGGTGCGCCCCGCCGGGGATCCTCTTCGATCCGGCGAGCGCGGTACCGCTCGCCAGTTCCAGCGGGTAGTACGACCACTCGACCTCGACGGGCCGTCCGCCGTGGCGCAGCAACCGCCGACGCAGCAACACATGCCCGCCCGCGTCGATGTTGAGCGCCTCGGCCACCTCGTTCGGAGCCGGGACCTCTCCGACGTGCAGCAACTCGTAGGAATATCCGCCAGGAGAGGGTGAGAAATAGGCTCCGACCTCCACCCGGAACGGCTGGCGATCACGGACGTACACGCCCTTGCCTTGACGGCTCGTCAAATAGCCCTCGGCTTTGAGCACCGCCAGAGCCTTCTGCACGGTCGTATTGGAGACACCGAACTCTGTGACCAGCAGCGCCGTGGAAGGCAGTTGAGTTCCCGGCAGGAGGTCCCCGGCCATGATCCGGGCCCGCAGTTCCGCCGCCATCTGCTCGTACGGAGGACGGTCATCCGCTCGTCGCGTCATCGCGCTCAACCCGCAACCAGCCGGTACCGCAAACGGCGCCCCTCAGCGCCCATCACCATGACGGACGCCTCGAACACCGCGCCTTCGGCGTCCAGGCAAGTACGCGACAAGACGATCACCGGCGTCCCCGCGGGGAGGTTCAATTCGGCGGCTTCGTCGGCCGTGGCGTCCCGGAAGGCGATGTCCTCCCGGGCCTCGTGCACCGAACGGCCCATGTTCGCGAGCAGGGTCACGGCACCACCCTTGATCTTCCCCATGGCGGCGAGGGCGGTGCCATCAGCGATTTCAGCCGGATACCACGAGTCGGTGAGCTCGACGGGCCGTCCATCGAGGAGCATCGTTCTGCGCCGCACCACGGCCGGACGTCCAGGCGCCAGCCCCAAGGCCGTGGCCACGTCCGGGGGCGGAACCTCTGTCGACACGTCCCGCAACCGCTGCGTGCCGACCCGTCCAGCCTGCGCAGCCTCCTCGGTCCACGCATCGACCTGTCCTTCTTGCCTGGGAGACAGGTACGGCAGCGAACTCACGACCCACACGACACTCGCCCCTTCAACGCCCTCTACTTATCGCGAAAACCATTATGGCCGCCATCTGGCTCTAGTCACCCGTACTGGACGTCCCCCAGCGGTCCGGTGGCGCACCGCGGGGTTCGGGGCGGTGTGGGCGCGGGCCGCCCCATTCGACCTCTGGTAACCCACGGGCATTATCCGTTTCGGGGGAGGATTATTCGGTTAGGTGGTTCGGTAGGTTTTGGGGGCATGCAGCCACCGACGGGCACGCCTCCGATTCCTTATGCGGGGTACCACGACGGGCCGCGCCGGATCCTCGTCCTGAACCTGCGTCGCGGCCTGGTCGCGGGTTCCTCTGTCACCGTCAACATCGACGGGAACGACTATCCGCAGCGCTGGGGCCGGAAGGCATTCGAGATACCAGGAGACCGCCCGGTCTCGGTGGCGGTCTTTCAGAGTCTGCGGAGCCGCCAGGCGGGGCTTGCGACGATGGTGCTGGCGCCCGGGGCGTCGGCCGAGTTGGAGTACCGCGGTCCGGCCCACTTGGCGATGGCCGGTGAACTCGGTCTGCCCGGCACGGTCCGCCAGCGCGGGCTGGCGATGCAATCCGTGCTGCTCGGCTGCCTGGGTTTGGTACTGCTCTTCCTCTTGCTCTTCTTCGTCTTCATCCTCACGAGCGTGTAAGGGCGGCCCTCTCTCTATCAGAGATTGAAGTGGCGTTCGTGCAGGTGGGATGGAAGGGGTGAGTGGCGGACGGGATTCACTGTGGCGGAGGTGTGCGTTCGGATGACATTCTCAGAGGACCGGCGGGTAGCAGCGTTCGACGCCGGTAGCCCCGCGCCGTGGAGATCGATCGACCGCGACGGCAGGAAGGCTGAGCATGCACGATCCCGACGAAGTCACGATCCAACTCCTCCCCCATTTCGCGTGCCGTCCGGCGGGCCGTGAGATCGGTGCGGAGGAGACCGTCAGCAGATTGATCATCCACCTCGCGCTGGAGACCGGCAGCCTGTCGCGGCAGGTCATCGCCGCGCGCCTCTGGCCCGACCTGGACCCGGTCGGCTCCGCCAAGCGGCTGCGGCAACTGCTCTGGCGCATGCGGCCGGAAGCGCGGTCCATGCTCGTCATCGGCGCGGACTCGCTGCGGCTGGCCGAGGACGTGACCGTCGACTACCACGCGGCCAAGAGCCTGGCCCAGCACATCGTCCACGTCGACCCGGGCGGCCTGCACGACATCGACCCGGTGATCGTGCGCCTGCTGGGCACCGAGCTGCTCCGCGACGGCTACGACGAGGAGGTCCTCAGCGAACGGGACCGGTGGAACCGGCTTCGCCTGCTCGCCCTCGAAAGGCTGGCCACGACGGCGCTGGAGCTCGGCGACACGGAGAACGCCATCATCCTGGCCACGCTCGGGACGCAGGTGGACGACCTCGCCGAGATCCCGCCGCGCGTCCTCGTCCAGGCGCATCTGCGGCGCGGCGACACGGTCACCGCCTACCGCACCTTCCTCGACTACGGCACCGTGGTGCGGCGGGAGCTGGGCGTGGAGCCGGGTCCCGCCCTCCAGGAACTGGTCTCCGACCTGCACTGACCGCACGTCAGCCGCTCCCGCCGGGTCCGGCGAGGCCCATGTCGTAGGCGAAGATCGTGGCCTGGACGCGGTCCCGGAGGCCGAGCTTGCCGAAGATCGCGTTGACGTGGGTCTTCACCGTCGCGGTGCCGATGCCCAGCACGGCGGCGATCTCGGCGTTGTTGAGGCCCCGCGCCAGGTTGCGCAGGACGTCGACCTCCCGGCCCGTGAGCAGCCCGAGGCGCTCGTCCGGGCGGGGCCGCGCGCCGACCGAGCCCGCGACGAACGCGTCGATCAACTGGCGGGTCACCGCCGGGGCCAGCATCGCCTCGCCGCCCGCCACGGTACGGATCGCGTCGAGGAGGTCCTGCGGATCGCAGTCCTTGAGGAGGAAGCCGGAGGCGCCTGCGCGCAGGGCGCCGAACACGTATTCGTCGCGCCGGAACGTCGTGAGCACCAGCACCCGGGTCGAGGGCGCCGCCTCGGCCAGCGCGCGGGTGGCCGCCAGCCCGTCCATGCCGGGCATCCTGATGTCCATGAGGACGACGTCCGGACGGCAGCCGGCGACCGTCCGCAGGACCTCGGCCCCGTCCCCCGCCTGCCCGACGACCGTCAGATCGGGCTCCTCGTCGATGATCGCGGCGAATCCCACCCGCACGACGGGCTGGTCGTCGGCCACGAGCACGCGGATCGTCACGGCCGGGCCCCCGCCGCCGACTCCATCGTCTCCAGCAGTTCGCGCATGCCCGCCAGCGCCGCCCGCGCCTCTGCGGCCACGACGGTCAGCGCGGCGTGCCGGTCGTGCGCCGGACCGCCGTCCAGCGCCGACTCGCCGGTGCGCACCAGCCGGACGGTGTGGTCGAAGACCGCCTCCCGTAACCCGGCGGCGACCTGGTACCGCTCGGCCCGCACGACGTGGTCGGTGTGCGCCGCCACCGCTTCCGCCATCGATCGCTCCCATTCTCTGCCCCGGCTCCGCCTGGACCTGACTGCGGCGCCCCACGTCCAGAATGGCAGCATGACGGAGGCGGCGGGCGCCCCGAAGAACACGAGGCCGGAGACGACGTCCCCGGCGGTGAACGGCGCCTCCGCCGGATCGGCGGCGAAGCCCGCCCCCGCGAGCAGACCCGCCACCGCACCGGTCGCGGCCACGCCCAGCAGGCCCGAGGTCGCCGACGGCCCGTAGACGGCCAGCGAGTACACGGCGATCGCCTCCGCGGTCCACGCCAGCGCCAGCGCCGTGAGCCAGCCCGGGGTGATCACCCCGGTCAGGGTCAGCCCGGCCCAGAGGACGTCGACGCCGGCCAGGCCCGCCATGGTCGCCACCGGGGCCGTCCGCCGCCACAACAGCACGAGCGCGTGCGCCGACAGCAGCCCGAACAGGACGGTGAGGCCGACCGGAGTGGCGTACACGACCGGGTCAGGCGGGGTGACCGCGAGCAGCGGCAGCCCGACGGACAGGGCCACCGCCATCACGTCCACCAGTTCGGGCCAGCCGAGCTCGCGGCGCACGCGGACCGGCGCGGGGAACACCGCGTGGACCGACCAGCCGCCGTCCGCCGTGGGGCCCGCCCGCAGCGTGCCGCCCGCCTCGGCCGCCCGGGTCCGCATGCCCTCCACCCCGCGGCCCCCGCTCAGCTCCGTGCCGTCGGCCCAGGCGCCGCCCTTCTCGTTGCGCACGAGCACGTCGAGCGCGCCGGGACGGTACTCGATGCGAACGGTGACCGGCGCCCCCATCGCGTGCCGCATCGCGTTCGTGAGCGACTCCTGGACCACGCCGTAGGCGGCGGCGACGGTCTCGCCGGGCAGCGCGCGCGACTCGCCGGACACCGCGACCGACACCGGGACGCCGAGCCGGGCCAGCCCGGTGCACAGCGGCGAGACGGCCGCCCGCAGGTCGGCGTCCGGGGGCCGGTCGGACGATCGGCCCACGACGTCCACCAGCCGGTTGAGCGCGGCCAGGACCTCCCGTCCGGTGCCGACGGCGACGGCGAGGGCCTCGGCGACCATCTCGGGACGCCGCTCGGCGAGGCGGAGCGCGGCGGTCGCGTGCACGGTGACGGCGCTGAGGTGGTGACCCGCGACATCGTGCAGGTCGCGGGCCAGCCGCTCCCGCTCGGCCGCGGCCAGCAGCAGCCGTTCCCGCTCGGCCGCGGCCAGCCGTTCGGCGAGCAGCCGCCGCACTTCCAGCTGTTGCCGCCGCAGTTGCCCGAAGGCGATGACGGCCGTGTAGCAGGCGGTCATCATCACGGTGGTGGCCAGCGCCTCCAGCGGCGAGTTCGGCGTCACGGCGGTGACGAGGGCACCGGCCGTGAGAGCCAGCGCGCCGCCGGTCACGGCCGTCCTGGCCGGACGATGCACGGCCAGCGAGTAGAGCGCCACCAGGTCGGCCGCCCAGAGCACGGGGGCGCCGGCGGCGGACGGGAGAGCCAGATCGGCCGCGGCCGCGATCGCCACCGCCAGGCCGAGCACCGCCGCCGGATGCTCCCGGCGCAGGCACAGCGCCACCGCCACGACCGCGCCCGCGAGCAGGCCGAGCGTCCGTTCCCGCGCGCCGAAGGGCTCTTCGAGGATCGCCGCCACGACCTGGCCCGCGACGAGCTGAGCCGCCAGAAGGGCCAGGGGCAGCACGACGTCGTTCACACGTGGCCGATGTCGTGTCAACCCGACTAACGAGAGCACTTTGTGACTCTAATCCCGTTCCGCTCGATGCTGTCAATGGACGGACGCGCCCATCCGTGGGCGGGCATTTCCGAGCTCGGTCCGGAGGCGGTCCGCCGAGTCAATGCCAGAGATTTGAAGTGGCGGCGAAGTAGAAGAAGCTGCCGAAGGCGGCCAGATGGAAGGCCAGGACCGCGATTCGCGCGACGGCGCCGCTCGTGGTCCGCATCCCCAGCACCAGGGAGTACGGCAGGGCCACGACTCCGACGGCGCCCAGCACGAGCCCTGCCCAGCCCGGCCCGCGACCGTCGAAATGCCGCATGATCGAATTACCGATCACCACCAGCACCCATGCCCAGACGAGCGTTTTCGGCTCGCCGCGACTTCTGTCATTGGCGGCGCTTCTTCGCACCGAGTCATTCGATGACATCCGCATTCCAATCGTGGTCGTTCGCTCGCCGTTCCACCGGCCGGGCGGCCGACGTCATGCCGGCCGCCCGGATGGGTGTCACGCCCAGTGGTTGAAGATCCACATCAGCACGTCGATGGGATCGGCGAAGAAGAACATCGCCTTGACCGTCAACCGGACGGTCCAAGGGGCCTTCTTCCACTCGCGCTTGAAAGCGGCCTTGCCGCGTTTCGCGGCATTCTTCAGCTTGGAGAGCTGCTTCTTGGAGAGCTTCTTCTTGAGGTACTTCCAGCCCTTCTTGACGGCGGACCACTTCCAGCCGCGCTTGGCCACATCCTGCTGGAGTTGGGCATCCGAGCGCTGGCCGCCGCCGACGGGAGCGCTCGGACGGCCCTGCACCGGCGCGCTCTGCGTCGGCGCCGCCTGCGTCGGTGCCCCATTGGTGGTGCCGACCTGCTGCATGGTGGCCGTACGTGTGACGGGTCGGGCGGGGGACGCGGCCTCCGCGGTGGCGGCGGGGGCGGCGATTCCCAGGCCGAGCGTCACCGCCAGACCGGTGCCCACCGCATGGTGAGCGAGACGCCTTCTGTTCATTGGAAGTGCTTCCTTCCATTAGCGGGCAATGCCCGCTGCAACCCGCTTTGAGTTGCGGGTACAAGCACACCAATGGCGCCGTCTCCTCATGATCTCTCGCGCATCCCGGGAGTCGTCTCGGGGACGTCTCCGCGGCGTCGTCATCGCAGGAGGAGCGCGTAACGAATATTTTTCCGCCTGTCACATCGACCCCTTCCTGGGATTGCTTCGAGTAAACCCCGGGGACGGGACCGGGCGCATCCTTCAGCGGAACCGATGTGACTCAGCCGGCGGGCAGTGCAGGAGGTCGACCCCAGGGCGGAGAAGGCATCGCTCACCTGCAAAAGCACAAGGTCGAACTCAAGCGGCGGCGGCTGGGGTCGTTACCGGCTCAGGTGCGGGCGTCAGGGGTTCCCGGTTTCGGAAAAGCCAGAGGCCGGGCCCTGACCGGGCCCGGCCTCCGTCGCCACGGACAATGGCGAATCCATCGAGCGATGCCGAAAAAGGACGCCAAATCGGACGCGACATCACCGGCCCGGGGTCGTGAAACCGCCTAGGTGGAGACGTCGTTACCGCTTTAGCGGCGTCGGCGTTCGGATTTCGGCTTGAGACCTCGTCCTAAGTCCCTGCCACGCTTCTGGGGGTCACAGTTTTCGTTTGCGCACTACCGCTAGGGCGAGGGCGAGGACGGCCACCGCCACGGCGGAGCAGTACACGGCGGCGCCGACGGCGCCGAACGGCTTGTCGATCTTCGCGGAGTCGGTGAGGGACACGAGCACGCTGAAGGGCATCCAGCGGGCCATCGCGTCCCCGACGCGGGGGACCAGACCGACCGCGCTCTCCAGCACCAGGATCCAGACCAGCGCCGCGCTGACCCCGCCTGCGCTGGTGCGCACCAGTGTCCCGATGGCGACGCCGATCACGGCGGTGACCGCGTAGATCAGGCCGAGACTCGCCACCTGCCGCCATTCCGTGGCGGTGTCGGGGGCCAGGTCGAGCCCGGCCGGCGCCAGCAGCGACCCCAGCCCGACGGCGGCGAAACCGTACACGAGCCCGACCGCGCCGCCCGCGCCGCCGAGGACCGCGGCCTTGGCGGCCACCACCTGCCAGCGGCCCTGGATCGCCTGGAAGGCCAGCCGGATGGTGCCGGACCGGTGCTCGGAGGTCATCGCGAGCACCGCCAGCACCAGCAGGATCAGTTGGCCGAACAGCGTCCCCGAAACGGCGTCGGCGACGGTCGCGGGCTCCTCGTCCCCCGGCGCGACCCGGGCCGTCAGCGCCGCCACCCCGAGGGCGAGCGCACCTGACACGCCGAGCCCCCACCAGGTCGACCCGCTGTGCACCAGCCGAACCCACTCCGCCGCGGCCGCCCCCTTCAGCCCCCCGCCCGCCGGACCGCTCGTGCCCCCGCCCTCCACACCCCTCACCGCGCTTCTCGGCGCGTCTTCTGTCGTGGTTCTTGTTGGTCTTTCCGGCGAGGTGGTCATTGGGTGCTCTCGGACGCGGGCGCGGCGGTCGTCGCGCGGTATTCGACGGCGTCGTAGGTCGTTCGCATGAACGCCTCCTCCAGGGAGCCGTGATCGGTGCGCAGTTCGTGCAGCACCTCACCGCACTCGGCGGCGAGTTCGCCGACCCGTGCCGCGGTGGTTCCGGTGACGGCCAGGGTTCCGTCCGGTCGCAGGTCGACCTGGTGTCCCGCCCGCCGGAGCGTCTCGGTGAGGCGCGCCCCGCCGGGTGTGCGAACCAGCACCGCGGCCCGGGTGGTGCGCTCGATGAAGTCGCGGGTCGAGCCGCTGGTGATGAGCCGTCCGGCGCCGATGACGACGACCTCGTCGGCGGTGATCGCCATTTCCGACAGGAGGTGGCTGGAGACGAGCACGGTCCGGCCCTCGGCCGCGAACCCCCGCAGGAGTCCCCTGACCCAGTGGATCCCCTCCGGGTCGAGGCCGTTCATCGGCTCGTCGAACAGCAGGATCCGGGGGTCGCCCAGCAGCGCCATCGCCATGCCGAGCCGCTGCCGCATCCCGAGGGAGAGCGTGCCGACCCGCTGGCCCGCGACCTCCCGGAGGCCGACCAGCCGGAGCAGTTCCTCCACTCGCTCCCGTGATATCCCGTTCAGGCTCGCGACCCAGCGCAGATGCGTGCGCGCCGAGTTCCGCGACCGGGCCCAGCCAGCGTCCAGCAGGGCGCCGACAGTGCGCAGCGGCGCGTCGAGCTCGGCGTACGGCCTGCCGTCGACCAGGACCGAACCGGCGGCGGGACGGTCCAGGCCGACGATCATCCGCATCGTCGTCGACTTTCCCGCGCCGTTCGGCCCGAGAAAGCCGGTCACCACTCCGGGACGGACGGCGAAGGACAGCCCGTCCACCGCCGTCCGCTTCCCGAATCGTTTGGTCAGCCCTTCGACAATGATCAAGATCGCGTCCCTTCCGCGGGCCTCGGTCACCCGGACGCCCGCTCGTCGTGTCAGTCGACCATTCGCGGGAGGTCGATCGCTTCCTCCGCTGGAATGGGCATCGGCTCGATCCGGGGATGGCGGAGGAGTCCATCTCCGGGTGGAGAAAGCACCGGATGGGGCGCCCTCGGGAGGGGCGCCCCATCCGGTGGTCGATGTCGGCTAGGAGGAGAGTCAGGAGAAAATCAGGGAAAGACCGCCCGTTAGCGGGCCGCGCGGAAGTAGGTGTATACCAAGCGCAGCCTGAGGCCAGTCCCGACGAGCTTCTTGATGTACTTGGACACCCGCTTGTTCCAGGTCATCTTGAAGGTGCCGAAGCCCTTCTTGGCCGCCCTCTTCAGCGCCAGGTAAGTGGCGAACCGCTTCTTGAGCTCCTTGATCACCCGGTTGAGCCAGACGGGCGCCTGCCCGGCGGCGATGGCCCGCTGGAGTTCGGCCTGCTGGGCGGGCGTGACCGGCGAACTCTGCGGCGCGGCCGGGACCGCGGCCGCCGGTGCGCCGACCTGCTGGACCGCGGCGGGGGTGCGGGCGCCCTGGACCGTGGCGGCGGAGGCGGCCGGACCGGCCACACCCAGGCCGAGCGCGGCCGCCAGCGTCACCCCTGCCGTCCGCGCGGCGAGAGAACTCTTGCTCATGCGTGCTCCTTTCCGTTGGCGGCGGTTCGGCCGCCAAAGCCCGATCTGGACCATGGAAGGAACTCAAACAGCGCGCTGTCTTCGCGGCGTCTCACGTCCGTCGCCTGGACGGGTCGCGGCATCTCCGCGCTGTCTCGCGAGCGGGTCGGAACCGTTTTCCCGATCCGGCGAACTCGATCACGAAATTGGCCGATATCGGCCCGCCGAGGGCCGCACCCCACGTCCACCCGCCGTGAAATCCCGGACGGGAACGCTCCATTCGACAACGTCGGGCGCATTGCCCGTGATCAGAGCACGAGCGTCTTCTCCGGCGCGGCCGATAACGGGTGTTCACCGTCGAGTAACGTGGCGAGTTGGAGACTCCGCCCTGACCGACGAAGACGAGCCGACAGTGAGGGTCACCGATGTGGAAACCGGCTCGGGAATCCGCGTGTCCACGGCGGCCGCTGGTAGGGCAGAAGGACGCCCTCCGCACGATGCGCGAGGTAGTGGGCGGCTCCGCCGACGGCGAATTCCACGTTCTCACGCTGGCCGGGGAACCGGGCGCGGGCAAGACCCGGCTGCTGGGCGAGCTCACCGCCGCGGCCTCCGCGCGAGGGCTGCCGGTGATGTCCGGAACGGCCTCCGAGTTCGAGCAGGAAATGCCCTTCGGTGTGTTCATCGACGCCTTGGACGACGCGATCGAGGAGAACCTCCCCGAACTCGTCTCCGAACTCCGTCCGGGCGTCGTGGGCCAGCTCGCGATGGCGTTCCCGGCGATGGCGGCGGCGAGCGGTCCCGGCGACGAAGCCGCCGACGAAGCCGCCGACGACCAGGGCGGTCCGGCCGGGCTCGTGCGCTACCGGCTCTACAGCGCCGTCCGCGATCTCATCGAGCGGCTGGCCCTGCGGGGCGGTCTCGTCCTCGCCCTCGACGACATGCACTGGGCCGACGCTTCCTCCGTGGAACTGCTGAACCACCTCGTCCGCCACCCTCCGCACATGGGGGTGCTCATCGCCGTCGCGTACCGGCCCGCCCAGGTGGGGTCCGCGCTGGCGGCTCCGCTCCGCAGCGCGGCCGAGCACGGGCCGAGCATCACCGTCGCGCCGCTCACCCTCGACGAGGTGGTCGAACTCCTCGGACCGGACGTCGCCCGCACGCGCTGCGAGGCGCTGTACAAGGCCAGCGGCGGCAATCCCTTCTACCTCGACGCGCTGGTCCGGATGACATCGGCCGGGGAGCGCAACGAGCACGACGAGCCTCCCCATGACGTCCAGACCACGATCCAGGCGGAGCTGAACGGGCTGTCGGACTCGTCTTCCCTGGTCGCGCAGGCGGCCGCGATCGTCGCCGACGAGTTCGAGCCCGCCCTCGTCGCCGTGGCCGCGGGCACCACCGCGGAGGAGACCCTCACCGCGCTCGACCGGCTCGTCGCCCGCGACGTCGTCCGGCAGGCCGCGGGCGGCCTCCGGTTCCGGTTCCGCCATCCGCTGATCCGCCACGTCATCTACGGCTCCACCCCGCCCGGCCGGCGGTCTGCGGCGCACGGACGAGTCGGCGCCCACCTCGCCGCGCTCGGCGCTCCCGCCGCGCAGCTCGCCCACCACGTCGAACGTTCGGCGACCCGGGGCGACCGCGCCGCCGTCGGCACGCTCGTCGACGCCGCCCGCACCGTGGCCCTCCAGGCCCCGCACACGGCCGCCGGATGGTTCGCGTCCGCGCTGCGGCTCATGCCGCATGACGAGCCCGAACGGCTGACGCTCATGCTGGAGCTCGCCGAACTCCAGTCCGTCATCGGACGCATGGAGGACGGCCGGAAGACCGCCACCGAGTTACTCGGGCTGCTCCCCGCCGACGACTACGACCGCCGGTCGGTCGCCGTCCGGTTCTGCGCCATCGCGCACCGGCTGCTGGGCAGCGTGGAGCAGGGGCGCGCCCTGCTCGTCCACGAGCTGGCGGCGATCCCCGACCAGGGGTCCGAGGCGGCGGTCCGGCTGCGGGTGCGGCTGATCAGCGACACCCTGCTCGGGCTCGACCGCCGGACGGCCATGGGCGAGATCGACCGGGTCCCGGACATGCGCAGCGGCTGGCCCCCGAGCCTGGCCCTCGCCCTGAAGGCGATCCGGCCGATGGCCGCCTACGTGAGCGGCGACGTCGACGCGGCCCTCGCGGGCGTGCGGGCCGCGGACGAGGCCGTGGCCGCGACCCCGGACGAGGATCTCGTCGACTGCCTGGACTCCCTGGCCTGGCTCGCCTGGACCGAATGCCTGATGGGCCTGCACGCGGGCGCGGTCCGCCGGTTCGACCGGCTGATGGCCGTCGCGCGGGGCACCGGCCGGCAGTACATCATCCCGGTGGCGCTCTCCGGGAAGACGCGAGCCTATGTCGGGCTCGGCAGGCTGGACGACGCGGCCCGCACCGTCAGGGAGGCCGTCGAGTCGGCCTGGCTGCTCGGCTCGTCCCACCAGTCGGCCTTCGTCTACACCGAGCAGTGTCTCGTCGATCACTGGACGGGCGACGTCAAGGCGGCGCTCGCCGGCGGCAGGGAGGCGATCCGATCGTCGGGCGGGAACCGCGAATGGGTGAGCGGGCAGGCCGACTACGCCTACGGCCTGGCGCTGGCCGACGCGGACCGGCCGGACGAGGCGCGGGAGCGGCTCCTCGCCGCGTGCAACTCCACCGGCGGGCCTCGCGTCTCCGACCCGAGCACGCTGCTGCGCTGCGCCGAGCGGCTGGCCGCGCTGGAGGCGGCGAGCGGGCACCACGAGGAGGCGGCGCGCTGGGCCGCCGACGCCGAGCGGCGCGCCCACCCCGGCCTGCCGGGCACGGTCGGGCTCGCCGCCCTGGCCCGCGCGCACGCCCTGGAGCACGCCGATCCCCGCTCGGCCGCGGCGAAGGCGCGCGAGGCGGCCGAGTCGCTCGCCGGGGCGGACTGGCGGCTCGACACCGGCCGGGCGCTGCTCGCCGCGGGCGTCGCCGCCGCGCGGGCCGACGACCTCGGCGCCGCGCGGGAGGCGCTCGAAGAGGCCGCGGAGAGGCTCGGCGCGTGCGGCGCCCGCCGCCTCCACCGGCGGGTCGTCAAGGAACTGCGCCGGCACGGCGTCCCGGTCCCCGCGCCGCCCGGCTGGGACGCCGCCCCGTACGGGTTGTCCCCGCGCGAGCTGGAGGTGGCGACCCTGGTCGCGGAGGGCAGGACGAACCTGCAGATCGCCGAGTCGCTCGTCATCAGCGTGCGCGCCGTGGAGGGCCACCTCAGCCACATCTTCGCCAAACTCGGCGTCACCTCCCGCACCGGCGTCACCGCGTCCCTGTCCAGAACGGACTGACATCGCCGCGGTGGGTCAGAGCGGTGTCGCGGGGACGAGGTGTTCGCGGTGCCAGAGGGACTGGTAGAGGCCGGGGCGTGCGATCAGGTCGGCGTGGGTGCCTCGGTCGGTGATGCGGCCCTCGTCCAGGACGATGATTTCGTCCACGGCGTCCAGGCCGGTCAGGCGGTGAGTGACCAGCAGGGTTGTGCGTCCCTCTGTGGCGGTCAGCAGGTCTGCTGTCAGGGCGTCGGCGGTCGGCAGGTCGAGGTGTTCGGCGGGCTCGTCGAGGAGAAGGATCGGGAAGTCCGCCAGGAGGGCGCGCGCCAGGGCTATGCGTTGGCGCTGGCCGCCGGATACCTGCGCGCCGTGTTCGCCGACTCGGGTGTCCAGGCCCTGGGGCAGGGAGTCGATCCAGTCGAGCAGGCGAGCGCGGCGGAGGGCGTCGCGGAGTTCGTCCTCAGTGGCGGACGGACGGGCCAAACGGATGTTCTCACCGATCGTCGAGTCGAACAGGTGGGCGTCCTGGGCACAGAGGCCGATTACGCGGCGAACGTCGTCACCGGATAGAGCGCGGAGGTCGATGCCGTTCAGCGTTGCCGTGCCGCCAGAAGACTCCAGGAAGCGGAGAAGGACAGCGGTCAGGGTTGTCTTGCCTGAGCCGCTCGGGCCGACGATTGCGCAACGGCGTCCTGGTGTCAGGTCAAGGGAAATGTGGTTGAGCGCGTAGGGCGCTTCGGCGGACCAACGGGCGCTCAGGTTTTCGACTTTGAGGGTGTACGGAGCTGAGGGCGGCGGAGCGGGGTCTTCTGGGTCGCGGACTGGCTCGGGGCTGTCCAGGACGGCGAAGACGCGAGCCGCCGAGCGTCGAACCCGTTCCAAGTACTGCGCGGCCAAGGGCAACCCGGCTACGACCTCGAATGCGGCCAGCGGCAGCAGGACGACCACTGCCAGCAGTACGCCGTCCAGCGTCCCCGCGCGGACGGCCGGGACGCCCACGGCGAGGCTGCCCCACACAGCCAGACCGCCAGCGAGAGCCGAAATGGCTGCGCCTACTCCAGCGGTCGTGGCGGAACGGGCGGAGGCGCGGGTGAAATCCCGGTCGATTCGTGTTGCCTCGGCGAGGTGTCCAGGGGCGGCGCCATAGGCGATCAGTTCGGGTGCGCCTTGGAGGGTGTCGACCACGTGGGCCGTCAATTCGGCGCGGAGTTCGGTCGTTTGGCGTTCGGTACGGCGCGCCATCACCGCCGACAGCCAAGGGGCCACGACACCTGCGACCAGCAAGGCCAACAGGAGGACGACCCCAGCGGACGGGAGCAACGCCCAGGCCACCCCAACCGATGCACCGCCCACGACTGCCGCGACCGTGCATGGAAGGAGTACGCGAAGGAAAAGGTCCTGCACGGCGTCCACATCAGCGACGAGACGGTTCAGCAGGTCGCCGCTACGGAAGGCGGGCAGGCCGCCGGGCGCGAGCCGTTCCAGCCGTTCGTACACGCGGGCCCGCAGGTCGGCCAGGATCCGGAACGTCGCGTCGTGCCCGGTGAGGCGCTCCACGTAGCGGAACACGCCGCGTCCCAGACCGAAGGCGCGGACGGCCACGATCGCCACCATCAGCATCAGCACCGGCGGATGCTGCGCCGCCCGCGAGATCAGCCAGGCGGACGTCGCCATCAGCCCGACCCCGCTGCCCAGCGCCAACGCGCCGAAAACGACCGCGACCGCGAGCCGCCACCGCGCGGGACGCGCGAACCGGATCAGCCGGAGAATCATGTCAGCACCCCCGCCGGTTCGATGTGGACGACCCGGTCCGCCAAGCCCATGAGCGTCGGACGATGCGCCGCCAGGACGACCGTCCGCCCGCAGGCGAGCCGCCGCACCGCGTCGATCACGGCCGCCTCGCTCGCCGCGTCGAGGTTCGAGGTCGGCTCGTCCAGCAGCAGGAGCGGCGCGTCGCGGAGGAAGGCGCGGGCCAGGGCGACGCGCTGGCGCTGTCCGGCGGAGAGGCCGTGGCCGCCTTCGCCGAGCACGGTGTCGAAGCCCGCGGGGAGCGCGTCGACGAATTCCAGCGCGTTCGCCGCCCGCGCCGCCTCGCGCACGTCGGCGTCCGACGCGTCCGGACGGCCGAGCCGGATGTTCGCGGCGACCGTCCCGGCGAACAGGTGCGGACGCTGCGGAACCCAGGCGATCCGCGACCGCCAGGCGTCCGGGTCGAAGGAGTCGAGCGCGTCCCAGTCGACCAGCACCCGTCCCGAATCAGGACGGACGAACCCGAGCAGCACGGCGAGCGCCGTCGACTTCCCGGCCCCGCTCGGCCCGGTCAGCGCGACCGTCTCCCCCGGATGGACGGTCAGCGAGAAGCCGTCGAGCGCGGGCGCGTCACGGCCCTCGTAGGCGACGGTCACGCCCTCCAGGCGGAGCGTGGCGTGCGCCAGGTCGGGGACGTCGGTCCGCGTGCCCGCGTCCGGCGCCGGTGTCTCGATGACCTCGAAGATCCGGGCGGCGGCGGTGAGGCCCTCGACGCTCGCGTGGTACTGCGCGCCGACCTGGCGCAACGGCAGGTACGCCTCCGGCGCCAGGATCAGGACGAGCAGCGCCGTCTCAAGGCTGAGCCCGCCGTCCACCAGCCGCAGTCCGATGGACACGGCGACGAGCGCCACCGACAGCGTCGACAGCAGCTCCAGGACCAGCGCCGACAGGAACGCGATCCGCAGCGTCGACATCGTCGCCCGCCGGTGCCGGTCGGTGATCTCGCGGATCCGGTCCGCCTGCGCCCGCGCCCGGCCGAAGACCTTCAACGTGGGGAGGCCGGCGACGACGTCCAGGAAATGGGCGGCGAGGACCGACAGGACCCGCCACTGCCGGTCCATCCTCCGCTGCGTGGTGAGCCCGACCAGGATCGCGAAGACGGGGATGAGCGGCAGCGTCGCCGCGATCGTCACGGCGGACAGCCAGTCGCCCAGCAGGATCCGCGCGCCCACCGCCACCGGGACGATCACCGCGAGGACGAGCTGCGGCAGGTAGCGGGAGAAGTAGTCGTCCAGCGCGTCGATCCCGCGGGTGGCGAGGGTCGCCAGCTCGCCGCTGCGCTCGCCGGACAGCCAGCGCGGCCCGAGCCGCAGCGCGTGCGCGAGCAGCCGCCCGCGCAGCTGCGACTTCACGGCGGCGGACGACCGGTGCGCCGCGACCTCCTGCGACCAGGCGACGAGCGACCGGCCGACGACGACCGCGAGCAGCAGGAACAGCGGGGCCCGCAGGTCGGAGAGCGACGCGCCGCCGAGGAACGCGCGGCTGAGCATGTCCGCGAGCAGCGTCGCCTGCGCGATGATCAGCCCGGCGGTGGCGGTGCCGAGCACAACGGACGCGACAAGGAAGACCCGCGTCGTCCGCGCGTGCTTGAGCAGCCTCGGGTCGAGCGGCTTCATCGGACCGGCTCCGCCTTCCGGGTCCCGCGGGCCGGGATCTGCGCCGTCCCTATCCGCCTCCGGAACACCCAGTACGTCCAGCCCTGGTAGATCATCACGATCGGGGTGAACACCGCCGCGACCCACGTCATGATCTTGAGGGTGTAGGGGGACGAGGAGGCGTTCTCCGTGGTCAGGCTGTGCGCGGCGACCGTGGTGGACGGCATCACGTCCGGGAAGAGCGCGATGAACAGGGTCGCGACGGCGAGCACGATGGCGGCGCCCGTCCCGATGAACGCCCAGCCCTCGCGCCCGCGCCGGTTCGCGACGGCGGCGAGCACGAGGCCGCCCGCCGCGCCCGCGACCGTCAGCCAGGTGACCGGCTTGCCGTGCTGGAACTGGGTGATCAGCAGGAACGTCCCGCCGGACGCGATGGCCGCGACCGCCGCGAGCCCCGCCACACGCCGCGCCCGGAACCGGATCCCGCCGGACGTCTTCAGCGCCAGGAACACCGCCCCGTGCAGGACGAACAGCGCCGTCGTCGTCAGCCCGCCGAGCAGCGCGTACGGGCCGAGGAGGTCGGCGAGCGTCCCGGCGTACTCGTGCCGCGCATCCAGCGGCACCCCCCGGACGATGTTCGCGAACGCCACGCCCCACACGAACGCGGGGACGAGGCTGCCGACGAAGATCGCCCTGTCCCAGCGGGCGCGCCAGCGCGGATCGTCCCGCTTGCCCCGGTACTCGAACGCGACACCCCGGATGATCAACGCCAGCAGGATCGCCAGCAGCGGCAGGTAGAACCCGCTGAACAACGTCGCGTACCACTCGGGGAACGCGGCGAACATCGCGGCGCCCGCGACGATGAACCAGACCTCGTTGCCGTCCCAGACGGGGCCGATCGTGTTGATGACGACGCGGCGCTCGGTGTCGTCCCGTCCGAGGACGGGCAGCAGCATGCCGACGCCGAAGTCGAAGCCCTCCAGGAAGAAGTAACTCGTCCACAGGAAGGCGATGATGATGAACCAGACCGTGGTGAGTTCCATGACCGGTTTCCTTAGTAGGCGAACGCGAGCGAGCGCTCGGCGTCGTCGGTGTCGTCGCCATCGCCGTCCGGAGGCAGGACTTCCTCCTCGGACGGCGGCCCGGCCTTCGCGTACTTGATCAGCAGCCCCGCCTCGATCACCGCGAGGACGGCGTAGAGCACGGTCAGCGAGACGACGGAGATGAGCATCGACGACGCCGACACACCCGGGGACACGCTCGCCGACGTCTTGAGCACGCCGAACACCGACCAGGGCTGGCGTCCCATCTCCGTGAAGATCCATCCGGCGGAGTTGCCGATGAACGGGAGCGTCAGCGACACCATGCCGACCCGGTACACCCAGGGGTTGGACGGCAGCCGTCCGCGCCGCAGCAGCCACAGCCCGGCCAGCGAGACGAGCGCGGTGAGCATCCCGACCCCGACCATGATCCGGAAGTTCCAGTACGCGACCGGGACGAACGGCCGGTAGTCGCCGGGCCCGTACTTCGCGACCTCCGCCGCCTGGACGTCGTCGATCCCCTTCACCTCGCCGTCGAAGGTGCCGGTGGCGAGGAACGACAGCACGCGCGGGACCTTGATCCCGAAGACCTCCTTCTCGCCGTTCGGCGTCCCGACCGTGAACACCGAGAACGACGCGGGCTGCTCCGTCTTGTACAGCGCCTCGGCGGCGGCCATCTTCATCGGCTGCTGCTCGGTCATGACCTTGCCCTGCACGTCACCGGTGACGGCCACGCCGATGGACGCGATCGCCGTCACCACCAGCGCGAGCTTGAGCGACGGCCGAAACACCTCGACGTCCTTCTTCCGCGCCAGGTGCCACGCGCTGACCCCGGCCATGAACATCCCGCCGGTGACGAACGCGGCCGTGATCGTGTGCGGGAACGAGACCAGTTGCGTCGAGTTCGTGAGGACGGCCCAGAAATCAGTAAGAACGGCGCGTCCCGACTCCTGATCGACCCGGTACCCGACGGGGTGCTGCATCCAGGAGTTCGCGGCGAGGATGAAGTAGGCCGACAGCAGCGTCCCGACGTGGACGATCCAGATGCACGCCAGGTGCACGCGCTTCGGCAGCCGGTCCCGTCCGAAGATCCACAGCCCGAGGAACGTGGACTCGACGAAGAACGCGAGCAGCCCCTCGATCGCGAGCGGCGCCCCGAAGATGTCGCCGACGAACCGCGAGTAGTCGCTCCAGTTCATCCCGAACTGGAACTCCTGCACGATCCCCGTGACGATCCCCATCGCGAAGTTGATCAGGAAGAGCTTCCCCCAGAACCGCGCGGCCCGCATGTAGTGGGGACGCCCGGTCCGCACCCAGGCGGTCTCCAGGATCGCGACGAGCGCGGACAGCCCGATCGTCAGCGGGACGAACAGGAAGTGGTACACGGTGGTGATCCCGAACTGCCACC
Organism: Actinomadura syzygii; assembly: GCF_008085905.1. Lineage (GTDB taxonomy): Bacteria > Actinomycetota > Actinomycetes > Streptosporangiales > Streptosporangiaceae > Spirillospora > Spirillospora syzygii. The sequence goes on from NZ_VSFF01000001.1 coordinate 765,561, forward strand.
GCGCGATGTCGAGCGAGTCCATACCGCGCCCCTCCGCCATCTACTACAGCTCGTAGTACTACGACCCGTAAGAAATACTACAAGCCGTAGTACTACGAAACGTCGTTAAGTGGCTCACAACACTCCGGGGATGCCCGGATACCCTGGCCGGGGCCCGCACCCACTCGACCGGAGGCCCCACCGGCCATGCACGCGCTGCCCCTCCCGCTCCCCTCCGGCGACGCGTGGACTCGAGCAGAGTTCGAGGCCCTCCCCGAAGACCTCCCAGTACGCGTAAGCCTCGTCCACGGAGAACTCGTCATCGGCTCCCGGCGGCGCCCGATTCATCAGCGCATCGCGCGGCGGTTGGCGACCCGGCTCGAAGACGCCGCTCCTCCGACCCAGCAGGTCGACACCGACGTGGACGTTCTCCTGGACGACGACGAGACCGAGCCGGTCGAGATCGCTCCCGACATCGTCGTGTACTCCGCCGACCACGACCCCTACCAGCGTCCGATCCACGCCGAACTGGTCACCCTCGTCGTCGAGGTGGTGTCACCGTCCACCAAGCGCAAGGACCGGCGGGCGCACCCGGAGCTCTACGCGGAGGCGGGAATCCGTCACTTCTGGCGCGTCGAGACCGAACAGACCGCACCGGCGTTCGCGATCTACACCTACGAGATCGACGACGCCACGGGACGGTACGTCGCGACCGGCGTCCACCACGACCGCATCTCCGTGACCTCGCCGTTCGCGCTCGACATAGAACTCAAGCCCCTCCACGAACACTGACCTCCCGCCGCGCCTCGGCATGGCCGCCGGGGCCGTGCCTGCGGGGCCGGGTCAGGCGCCGGTGCCCGTTTGGGCGGCGGTGGTCTCGATCCGGTTGTGCTGGCAGACCGGACCGCCGCTCCATGTCGCGACGACCGGCGCGGTCTCGTCCGGCGGGATCACCTGGAGGACGGTGGCGGTCGGCTCGCACTGCGCACCGGTCTCGTCGTCGGCCGGAACGGCCGCCCAGTGCAACCGCGTGTACGCCTTGCCACCGACCGCGAGGACGATCGTGGAGGCAGTGCCCGTGCGGACCACCGTCGTGCCGAATCCCTCGTTCTGGTTGCCGAGCCCCAGCCCCGGCCACCCGTACATCCGGCAGGAATGCCCCGAGGTGTTGGTGAGGACCAGGCGTGCGTACCGTTGCCCCGCACCAGCGTCGTAGCCGGTGACGACTGCGCTCAGTCCGGCGGTGCGGCATCGGGATATGGCGGCCGGCGTACCCCCGTCGCCGCTCCCGGATCCGCCCGACCCACTGGTGGCAGTGTGGCTCGGCGCGGTGCTCGCACCGACTGTCGCGCCCCCGGCGCCGCCACCCGTGCTCTCACTCACGGAGGGTGATGACGACGGCGTGGCGCCGGCGGATCCGGACTTGCCGTCCCCACAGCCCGCGGTGGTCATCACAGCAGCGACGGTCAGCGCCACGGCGGCCGGCTTGACGAACGACATTCGCACTCCTTAGAGGTAGCGCACCGCATCGCGGAGCACCGGGGCCACACCGCACATGCCGTTCCTGGTGAAGGGCAGTGCCGCAACTGCTGGGATGCCCGCTCCCACGTCGTGGTTCGAGATCACCTCTGGCACATCAAGCCAGACCCGGACGGCCAAGCCTGACCCACCCCCTGGCCCGTCCCGTTGCTCGTGGGCTTCCGGTAGCACAACAGAACGTCCTCGCCTCTCAGCTGAGAGGCGAGGACGTTCTGTTGTGCCTACGGCACCGATGCTCTAGTTGCTGGGGGGTGTGGGTTAGTGGCGCAGGCCCTTGGGGACGGTGCACCCGGGGCGGTTCAGGTCCAGGACGGTGCCGGGGGCGATGCAGGGGGCCAGGGTGTAGGTCTGCTGGCCGTAGCCGATGTTCGGGCGGACCGTGACCTGGCCGGACTCGTCGACCTCGCAGGGGTTGTTGAGCGTGCAGCGCTGGCCGCTCTCGTTGATGGTGTTGTTCGCGCCGATGACCTTGCCGGTGCCGGCGTCGATGACCGGGGAGCCGGACGTCCCGCCGATGATGTCGCACTGGCTCGTGTAGCGGAGCGAGTCCTTCCAGGTCCACTCGGACTCGCGGACGCGGTAGGCGAAGCCGTCCAGCTTGCAGGAGTAGATGCGCTTCCAGTAGCCGGACACGACGCGCAGGTCGGCGCCGGTGGTCGGGTGCGTCGCCTGCAACTCCAGCGCGGGCGTGTTGTAGCTCTGCTTGATCTGGGCGTAGGTGCTGCTGAGCTTGTACAGGGAGACGTCCGTGTCGGTCATCGTCCCGTACAGCACCGACGTCGCGCGCAGCGTGCCGAGGGAGCCCGAGCCGCTGGGGTTGAGCAGGCTGAACGTCCGGCTGGACGGCTGGTTCTTGATGACCTGCCCGGCGGACGGCATGCCGCCGTCCAGGCAGTGGCCGTTGGAGAGCACGAGCGCCGGGTCGCTGTCGGCGGCGCCGGGCACGCGCACGAGGGAGCCGGAACAGTTGCTGAGGGCGACGATGCCGGTGAAGTCGACCGCGCGCTTGACCGGCGCCTGGGGCGCGGCGGGAGCGGCGTGCGCGGCGGACGCCCCGGCGGTCACGGCCGCGGTTCCTAGGAAGGCCGCGGCGAGCACGCCGAGAATGCGTCTTGGCATGGCGGGGGGTCCTCTCGGTGTGATAAGGAGCGTGCGAGGGAGCAGCGCGATGTTAACGAGGGTTAACTAGGGCGTCGAGTTCCCCGTCGCGGGCGGCATGGCCGAACAGGGCGAACACCGCGAATTCGGCAGGCATTGCAAAGTCGTCCGGACCGATCGACCTTGATCGCCCAGATGCCTACACTTCCGGCATGGACCTCAGGGACGCCACGCGCATGATCCTCTCCGAGTCTGCGCCGCATCCGGAGCTGCTCCGGGTGAGCCGCCGGACGCACGACGAGCTGGCCCGCGGCGGGGAGGCGCGGCACACGGACCTGAGCTGGATGCTCAGCGAGGCCGCGCGCAAGAACGTCTATCCCGCGCTCCACGCCCGCTACGGCTCCGCCGCGTTCGAGGAGATGGTCCTCGTGCTCGGGCGGGAGATCGACCGGCAAGCGCCGATCTGGTAGCGGCCGGTGCGCACCGCGGGCAGGGGGGCGCCGGACGCCGCGCAGCCCTGGAACGAGATCGTCCCCGGGCTGTGGATGGGCGGCCACCACTACGCGGACTCGTCGGGCGGGCGCGTCCCCGCCGTCGTGACGGACGAGTTCGACCTGGTCATCAGCCTTTACCTGCGGGAGGGGCACGGGCCGTCCGGGGACGTCGAGCACCATTTCACCGACCTCCCCGACGGGCCGCTGACCGCCGACCAGATCGAGGCGGTGTGCGCGCTCGCCGCCACGGTCGTGGACGCGCTCCGCGACGGGCGGCGGGTGCTCGTCCGCTGCCACTCCGGCTACAACCGGTCGGGGCTCGTCGTCGCGCAGAGCCTTGTGAGCATGGGCTACCCGGCGGACGACGCGGTGTTCCTCGTCCGCTATCGACGGTCGAAATGGGCGCTGAACAACGGCCTCTTCGTCGACTACCTCACCACCGGACTGGACGTCGCGCGGCTGCTGACCGGGCTCGACGAACTCCCCCAGGGCGACGACGCCTGAGCCCGTTCGCGGGCCCCCGGTAAAGGCGGGCCGCAACGTTCCTCCCGGGACGGGGCATAACGCGGTACCCCGGCGACGTTAGACTCAACGAATCATTCTTCGGCGCCCCGACGGCGCCAGGCTCGTCCTTGCAGGCCGCGCTCACCGTGGAGCCTCCCGAGACGTGCCCCCTCTCGGAAGGTAATGCGTGACCACAGCTGATGCTGCACAGAACCCGACCATGCCCGGCGACGCGTCCACGGACGCCGAGGCCGCGAGCGAGGAGCGGGTTCCGACGTTCGCCGAGCTCGGCCTCCCGCCGTCGCTGGTGAGCGCCCTCAGCCGGCAGGGCATCGAGAACCCGTTCCCGATCCAGGCCGCCGCGATCCCCGACGTGATGGCCGGACGCGACGTCCTCGGCCGCGGCAAGACCGGCTCCGGCAAGACCCTGGCCTTCGGCCTCCCCATGCTCGCCCGGCTGTCCGGCCGCAAGGCCGCGCCGAAGCGCCCGCTCGCGATGGTGCTCGTCCCGACGCGCGAGCTGGCCCAGCAGGTGCAGACCAACCTGGAGCCGCTCGGCCGCGGCCTCGGCCTCCGGTTCAAGACCGTCATCGGCCAGACCTCCATGTTCAAGCAGATCGACGCCCTGCGCCGGGGCGTCGAGGTCGTCGTCGCCACCCCCGGACGCCTCAAGGACCTGATGGGCCAGGGCGCCTGCGACTTGTCCGACGTCGAGATCGTCGTGCTGGACGAGGCCGACCACATGGCCGACATGGGCTTCCTGCCCGACGTCACCGACATCCTCGACGGCGCGCGCCGCGGCGGGCAGCGGCTGCTGTTCTCCGCCACCCTCGACCGCGACGTGGACGTCCTCGTCAAGCGCTACCTGGACGACCCGGTGACGCACGCCATCGGCCCGGTGGACGAGTCCGTCGACACGATGGAGCACCACCTCCTCCTGGTCGCCCCCAAGGAGAAGGCCGCCATCACGGCCGAGATCGCCAACCGCGAGGGCCGGACGATCCTGTTCGCCCGCACCAAGCACGGCGTCGACCGGCTCGCCAAGCAGCTCACCCAGGCGGGCGTCCGCGCGGCGGGCCTGCACGGCGGCAAGAGCCAGGGGCTGCGCACCCGCACGCTCGCCGAGTTCCGCGAGGGCTCGATCAGCGTGCTCGTCGCCACCGACGTCGCCGCCCGCGGCATCCACGTGGACGACGTGTCGCTCGTCATGCACGTCGACCCGCCCGCCGACCACAAGGACTACATGCACCGCGCCGGGCGCACCGCGCGGGCGGGCGAGCGCGGCACGGTCGTGACGCTCGTCCTGCCGCACCAGGTGCGGTCCACGTCCGCGATGACGCGGCGGGCGGGCATCGAGGCGCCGCGCGTCCGGGTCACCACGGGCGACGCGGAGCTGGTCAAGCTGACCGGGGCCCGGCAGCCGTCGGGCATCCCGATCGAGGGGCCGATCATCCCGGAGCGGCCGCGCCGCGAAGGGGGCGGCCGGGGCCGTCCGGGCGGACGCCGCGGCGGGCGCGGCCCGCGCTCGTTCGACCGCGACCGCCAGGACGGACGCCGCCGCGGCTCCTACGAGTCCCGCGACGGCGGCGAGCACCGCACGTCCTACCCCCGTCCGGACGGCGAGCGCGCCGGCGGTGGCGGCGGCGAGCGGCGCGGTGAGCGTCGCGGCGGCGGCCCCCGCACCGGGGGCGGCTCGCACGGCAACCGCCGGGGCGGCTACAACCCCGAGCGCCGCGCGGCCCGCTACAACTGACCCATCCGCGACTGACCGGCACGTATAGGAAGCTCCGCCCGTATGGGCGGGGCTTCCTTTTCTTTGCAAACCCGGTCGGCGTTGGACGGCGTCGAAGCCTCTAGCGGCCGGACGGACCGGCCGGTGGGCGTCCGAACGCGGCGCCCGTAAGGGGGGTCGGCGTCGATGTCTCACGGATACGGCTCGTCGGTGCCGGTGGTGATCCGCGTCCAGCCGCCGTTCGCGACGCCGCCGGACGGTCGCGGACCCCGGGACCTGCCGGTCCGGGCGAGCATCGGCGACACCCGGACGGACCTGCGCGTCGGCGACAACCCGGTCAGCCTGCCGCCCGGCGAGTGGCCGATCCGCGTGTGGCTCTCGTACTGCGGCGTCAAGTCGGGACGAGCCGAGATCACGGTGGACACGCGGCCGGGACGCCCGATCCTGCTCTACTACACGACGCCGCGCACGATCTACAACCAGGGCGTCCTCGGCTACGAGCCGGTCGAGCGCCCCGGCGGGGAAACGCTCGCCCTCATCTACACGCTGGTGCCACTCATCGGCTTGCTGGCAGCCGTCATCGCGTTCCTTCTTCTCCGCTAACGCCGGACGTCGGTCGCTCGGCGTTCCATTAGTCGGTTGGTTCGGCGAGGCGGCGGAGTAGAGCCACGAACTGGTCGCGTTCGGCCTGGGTGAAGCCGCCGAAGAGGCGGTCGCCGACGTCGGAGGCGGTGCGGCGGGCAGTGGTGAGCGTCTGGCGGCCGTGGGCGGTCAGCGTGACCGAGTAGGCGCGGCGGTCGTGCGCGGAGCGCTCGCGGGTGACGAACCCCGCCTCCTCCAGGTCGTCGATAGCGCGCACCATCGTCGACTTGTCGATGCCCGTGAGGTCGATGAGGCGCCGCTGGCTGGACGGCCCGTACAGCTCCAGCGCGAACAGCATCGAGAACTCGCGGACGTCGATCCCCAGCGGCCGCAGCTCGTCGTTGACGCGCGCCCGGCTGTGCTGGTGCGCGGCGGCGAGCAGCATGCCGAGCCCCACGTGCCGGGCGTCGCCGTCCCCGGACAGGAGGCGTTCGAGCAGATCGTCGAGCATGCCCCCATGGTAGGACCGTTTGATATACTCTCAGATGAGACTTTCTCGCTAGGTCCAAAGGTGGGCGGCACCACTCGACCGAGCAAGGAGAGACGCGCATGTCCGAAATGACCCGCCGCCGTGCCTTGAAGGCGTCCGGACTCGCCGCCGCCGCGGCCGCCGTTCCGCTGGCGGCCGTCCCATCGAGCGGGGCCGCCGCGAGCGAGCCGCGACGGCGTCCAGCGCACGGCCGGATCGACACGCACCACCACGCCGTCCCGCGCAAGATGCGGGAGTGGGCCATCGCGCAGGGCCTGCTCCCGCCGACCGGCGGCCCGTCCTGGGCCCAGTGGACCCTTCGGGGCACGCTCCGCACCATGAACGCCAACGGCATCGCCGTGGGCGTCGCCTCAGCGCCCGTCCCGGCCGAGGCGTTCATGGACCGCAAGACCGCCGTGTCCGGCGTCCAGGTGTGCAACGAGTCGCTCGCGGAGCTGGCGCGCGACCACCCCACCCGGTTCGGCTTCTTCGCCAACGTCGCGATGCTCCACCCCGACCTGGCCGTGGAGCAGGCCGCGCACGCCTTCGACGTCCTCGGCGCGGACGGCGTCCTGCTCAACACCTCCGCCGCAGGCCATTACCTCGGACACCGGATGTTCGAGCCCCTCTTCGCCGAGCTGAACCGGCGCCGCGCCGTAGTGTTCACCCATCCCGTCGCGCCGAAGGGCATCGTCCAGGTGCCGGAGGTCGGCGACTGGCTCGGCGACTTCCTGCTCGACACCACCCGCACCGCGCTCAGCCTCATCGCCACGGGCGCGCTCGACCGCTACCCGGACGTGTCGATCATCCTGTCCCACGGCGGCGGGTTCCTGCCCTACATGGCCGGACGCGCCGAGCGCTGGGGCCGCGAGGACGGCGGGCCCGACCCGGCGAAGATCCGTCCGGCGCTGCGCCGCTTCCACTACGACACGGCGCTGCCGACGTCGCCCTACGCGACGCCGACCCTGCTCGCCGCCGCGGGCGCCGACCGCGTGCTGTTCGGCACCGACTGGCCCGCCAACTCGGCGAAGGAGGTCAGGCTCAACACCGTCGACTTCGACCGCGACCCCGGCGTGGACGGACGCGCGCACCGCGCCATCGTCCGCGACAACGCGCTGCGCCTGCTGCCCCGGCTCGCGAAGCGGCTCACCGGATGAGCCCGGGTCAGCCCGCCTCTTCGCGGAGGACGCCCTCGTCCCGCGCGGGCGCCGCCGGTCCGCGTTGCTCGCGCAGCCTGTCCTGGAGGATCTGCAGGCCCTCCAGGCCGTCCACGGAGAGGGCGGCCAGCTCGTCCAGGGACATCAGCGGGTCGGTGCGCAGCGGCGGCCGCCAGCCGTGCTCGGCGTCGTGGCTGCGCAGCACCTTCGCCGGGACGCCGCCGATCACCGCGTGGTCGGGGAACTCGCCGCGCACCACGGCCCCGCCCGCGACCGCGACGTTCCGGCCGAGCCGGGTGCCGGGCAGGATGATCGCGCCGGTGCCGATCCAGCAGCCGTCGCCGATCACGACCGGGTTGTTCTCCGGCCACTGCCGTCCGATGGGGGTGTCGAGGTCGCCATAGGTGTGGTTCTGGTCGGTGATGTAGACGTTGGGGCCGGTGAACACGTCGTCGCCGATCTCGATCGACTGGTGGCCGACGATGTGCGTGCCGCGGCCGATCGAGCAGCTCCCGCCGATCCGGACGACGACGTCCGGCCCGAGGTCGAGGCCGGGGACGAACCCGGCCGAGATCGTGACGTGCGTCCCGACCAGGGTGTGGTCGCCGATCGCGATCCACGGCTCGCCGTAGATCGCGCCGACCGGGAACGCGATGCACGCGCCCTCGCCGAGGTAGGCGAACCTGCGGCGGCCCGGCGTCTCCGGGGTGATCTCCCCGTGCCGCTGCACCCACTCCCAGGCGCGGTGGACGGCCCCGTGCACGCCCTGGCGGGCCCGCAGCCCGGCGCGGGCCGCGAGCGGCCGGCGGAACGACCGGCGAAGCGGCCGGGACAGCCGGGACGGCCCGTTCGGCGACATGGCCCTCACCGTACCGGTAGGTAGCAAGCCCTGGACACGCCGGAGGGCCCGGTCTTCTCGACCGGGCCCTTCGGCGATCCGTCCGAGGACGGGGCTTGCTGCGGGGCTCCTGAGTGCGGGGCTCCTGAGTGCGGGGCTCCTCAGTGCGGGGCTCCTGAGTGCGGGCTCAGTGCGGCGAGTGCACCTGGCCGTCGACGTCGGAGCCGGAGACCGTCATGGCGTCCGCCGAGGTGGCGTCGCCCGACCGGTCGCCGGAGCCGCCGGCCAGGTCGCGGAGCACGCCGCGCCGGGTCGCGACCGCGCCGGCCACGCCGACGGCGGCGACCGTCCCCAGCATGGCCATGATCGCGCCGCGTCCGGGACCGGACCGCTTCGGCGGCTCCACCCGGTGCGCGACACCGCTCAGGAACGTGCTCACCCGGGGGGCGAGCCCGCTCTCGACATATCGGGCCGCCTGCCGGAGGCGCGGGGCGCTCCAGCCGCGGACCGTCATCACCCGCTCACCCGCGGCGGGTCCGATCCGCTCCGCCGCCGAGGACGCGCCCTGACGGCACCGTTCGACGCCGACCCGGGCCGCCTCCTGGGCGCGGCCGAGCCCGCTCCGAACCTCCTCCTGCGGCTTACCGCGGAAACTGATCATTAGGGACACGCTAACCTCCCTGTTTGCGAGGTCCTGTCATGCAGCCTTCCCACGGACCGGGGGGTAAACCTTCGTGCGCGACCGTTCGACCGCACAGCGTGACGGGTTCGGGCGCGACCGCGACCCCGCCGAGCAGGGCGAAGCGAGCACGGCAGGGCGAGTAAGGCACAGCGAGTACGCACCAGAGAGCACGCAGACTCACGAGGAGGCGGCCAGCGTGGCCAACGAGATCTTCGCGACCCTGAACACGTCCGAGGGCAAGATCGTCGCCCAGCTCTACCCGGAGCAGGCGCCGGAGACGGTGGCGAACTTCGTCGAACTGGCGGAGGGCACCCGGACCTGGCACGATCCGCGGACCGGGCAGAAGTCCAACGACCCGCTCTACAGCGGGACGGTCTTCCACCGCGTGATCGACAAGTTCATGATCCAGGGCGGCGACCCGCTCGGCACCGGCACCGGCGGCCCCGGCTACGAGTTCAAGGACGAGTTCCACCCCGACCTGAAGTTCAACAAGCCCTACCTGCTGGCGATGGCCAACGCCGGGCCCGGGACGAACGGCTCCCAGTTCTTCATCACGCTGAGCGTCGGGCAGACCCAGCACCTCACCGGCCGCCACACCATCTTCGGCAAGGTCATCGAGGGCACCGACATCGTCGACCGGATCGGCAAGGTCGAGACGGCGCGCGGCGACCGCCCGAAGCAGGACGTGGTCCTCCAGTCGGTGACGATCGAACGCCGCTAGTCGTTGCATACGGTGTAAGCCCAGGACGGGTGTAAGCCACGACGGCCGTAGGCCCACGACGAGCGATGCGCCGCACGGCACAACGGAGTTCCAGATGACCACAGAACACGGTCCCGCCCCCGAGACGTCGGTGCCGACCTGCTACCGGCACCCGGGGCGGGAGACGTACGTGCGCTGCACGCGGTGCGACCGCTTCATCTGCCCCGAGTGCATGCGGGACGCGGCCGTCGGCCACCAGTGCGTGGAGTGCGTCCGGGCGGGCAACCAGGGCGTCCGCCGGGCCGTGCCCCGGACGGTGCTCGGCGCGCGGGGCTCGGCGACCGCCGTGCCGGTCGTCACGTACACGCTGATCGGCGCGTGCGTGCTGGCCTACCTCGCCGAGCTGTCGTCGTGGCGGGTCGTCTGGGAGTTCATGATGCTGGGCCGCGGCGTGCTGCCGGACGGCGAGGTCGGCGGCGTCGCCGAGGGCGAGTGGTACCGGCTGGTCACCACGATGTTCCTGCACCAGCGCGGCGGCAGCTTCGGCGTCACCCACATCCTGTTCAACATGTGGGCGCTGTGGGCGATCGGGCCCGCGCTGGAGCAGGTGCTCGGACGGTGGCGCTTCCTCGCCCTGTACCTGCTGTCCGGCCTCGGCGGCTCGGTGCTGCTGTACCTGGTGGGCTCCCCGGCCGACTCGGCGGTCGGCGCGTCCGGCGCGATCTTCGGCCTGTTCGGCGCGTTCTTCGTGATCGGCCGCAGGTTCGGCGGGTCGGTCGGCCCGATCGTGGTGCTGCTGGTGATCAACCTGGTGATCACCTTCTCGGTGCCGAACATCTCCTGGCAGGGGCACGTCGGCGGGCTCGTCGTGGGCACGGCGCTCGCCGCCGCCTACGCGTACGCGCCGGCCGCGCGGCGCACGCTGTTCCACGTGGGCGCGCCGCTGGTCACGCTCGCGCTGCTCGCCGCGCTCGTGCTCGTCAGGACGGCGGAGCTGAGCCCGTCCGTGTAGGCACGGCCTGGGCACGGCTTAGCGCCACGTCAAGCGGCACGCGGACGCCGCCGCGCGCACACCCCCTCGGGGGTCACCGCGGCGGCGTCCTCGCCTGTCCGCCGCGGCCTGTGGAAAACCTGGGGAAAACCCGCCCGGGAGCCTCCCAGCCTGTGGATAACCCCGGCGTCAGCGCCAGCGGGTCGAGAGCACCACGCCGAGGATGATGGCGGTGAAGCCGATCCCCAGGTTCCAGTTGTGCAGGTCGGACATGAACGGCACGTCGGTGCCGGTGCTCGCCGTCACGTAGAAGACGGCGATCCAGATCAGGCCGACGAGCCACAGCCCCACCATGGTCGGCACCAGCCAGCGCGGGCTGACCTCCGGGGCCTTCGACTTCTGCGGGGGCGTGTAAACGGCCTTCTTGCGCACTTTGGACTTGGCCACGGTGGTCGGTCTCCTCGGACGGCCGGCGGCCGGAGCGCCGGTCCGCGCATGGGTGGTTTGTCGGTTAGCGTAGTCGCCGATGTGCAGCGTACGGCGTCCAGCGTGGCGAAGCATCATCCCAGTTCTCACGCTCCTCGCGGGAACCCTGTTCGCGGCGAGCGCGAGCACGGCCCGCGGCACGAGCCTGCGCGAGCAGGGCCGCACCCGGATGACCGAGCTCATCGCCGCCGAGCAGCGCCGCAGCCGCCAGGAGCGCGCCGAGTACCGGCGGCTCCGCCACGAGGTCGACGGTATATCGCGCGCGGCCGGACGTCACGACGCCCGCGTGAAGCGGGCCCAGGCCGAAGCGGACGCGCTCGCCGCCCGCGCCGGGCTCACCCCGCTCGCCGGGCCCGGCGTCGGCGTCTCGCTGGACGACGCGCCCCAGCACGGCGACCCGCCCCGCGGGGCACGTCCGGACGACCTCGTCGTCCACCAGGCGGACGTGCAGGCCGTCGTCAACGCGCTGTGGGCGGGCGGCGCCCGCGGCCTCCAGATCATGGACCAGCGGGTCATCTCGACGAGCGCGGTCCGCTGCGTGGGCAATACGCTGATCCTCCAGGGCGTCGTGTACTCCCCGCCGTTCCGGATCACCGCCGTCGGCGACCCGGGGCGGCTGCGCGCGGCGCTCGGCGCGTCCCACGAGATCGCCGTGTACCGGAAGTACGTCCGCGCGTACGGGCTCGGCTACGCGGTGCGGACCGTGGAGCGCGCCACCCTGCCGCCCTACACCGGCAACGTGACGATGAAGCACGCCACGGTGCCGCCCGAGCGGGCCCCCGAGTAGCCCCCGAGCAGAGAGGACGCGCGTTGCGGACGGTCATCCGTGGCATGGGCGAACTGTGCATCACCGCCGGCCTGATCGTCATTCTCTTCGTGACGTACGAGCTGTGGGGCACCGGCCGCTACACCGAGGGCCAGCAGAACCGCCTCGGCGACGAGCTCATGAAGGACTGGCGCGCGTCCAGGGTCACCACCGAGCAGGTGAGGCTCGGGAAGGGCCTGGCGATGATCCGCATCCCCCGCTTCGGCAAGGACTACCACTACGTCGTCATCGAGGGCGTCGAGCGGAAGGACCTGCGCAAGGGCCCCGGCCACTATCCCGGCACGGCACTGCCCGGCCAGGTCGGCAACTTCGTCGTCTCCGGCCACCGGACGACCTACTCCGCCCCCTTCAACCGGCTCGGCGAGCTGCGGCTCGGCGACAAGATCCTCATCGACACGCGGGACGAGCAGTACACCTACACCGTCACCGACCGCCGGATCGTGAAGCCGTCCGCCGTGGAGGTGACGGCGCCCGTCCCGCTGCACCCGAACCGCAAGCCCACCAAGCGCATGATCACGCTGACCACCTGCCACCCGAAGTACTCCGCCGCCGAACGGATGATCATTTTCGGCGAGCTGGCGTCCGCGGTGCGGCGCGTCCAGAAACCGACCTAGGAGGCCCCGTGTACCTGTGGATATGGCGCCGCCTGCCGGGCACGTGGCAGACCAGGACGGCGACCGCGCTCGGGCTGGTCGTCGCCGTCGCGGTCGTCCTCTGGTATGTGGTGTTCCCGTGGGTGGAGCCCAAGGTCCAGTTCGACCACGGCGTGGTGGACGGCCCGACGCCCACCCAGTCAGCGAAGCCCTGATGACCGTGCGCGTCCTCGTCGTGGACAACCACGACAGCTTCGTTTACAACATCGTCCAGTACCTGCTGGAGCTGGGCGCCGACTGCCTGGTCAAGGACCGCTCGGACGTCACCCTCGGCGACGCGGCGGACGTCGACGGCGTCCTGCTGAGCCCCGGCCCCGGCCACCCCGCCGACGCGGGCGTCTGCCTGGACCTGGTCCGGGACGCCGACCGCCGGGGCACGCCCCTCCTCGGCGTCTGCCTGGGCCACCAGGTGATCGCCCACGTCCACGGCGCCGCGGTGACCCGCGCGCCGGAGATCGTCCACGGCTCCACGAGCGAGATCGTCCACACCGGCGAGGGCGTCTTCCACGGACTGCCCACGAGCTTCCAGGCGACCCGCTACCACTCCCTGGCGGTGGACCCGGCGACCGTCCGGTCCCCGCTCGAGGTGACGGCCCGAACCCCCGCAGGCGTGATCATGGGGCTGCGCCACCGATCCCGCCCGATCGAGGGCGTCCAGTTCCACCCGGAGTCGATCCTCTCGGCCCACGGCCACCGGCTCCTGGAGAACTGGCTGACATCAACCCGAACCTCCTAGCGGTCCGAGGCGTCTCAAGACAGCGAAGAGGGCTTCCGCCACTCGGGGGCAATGGCGGAAGCCCTCGATATGGTCTTCGTCACGGCACACCGGGACGTTACGGATTTCAACCGAAAATTTCTGAAGATCTCGGCTGATTTGGGAACTCGCAGGTCAGGGGACCGCCTGCGAACCGAAAGGGCCCCGGCCTCCCGCAGGGGAGGCCGGGGCCCTTCGTCGGTCGACGGGTCAGCCGTTGCCGTTCGGGAACCCGGGGATGCCGGGCGTCTCCGGCGGGCCGGTCGGGCCGGTCGGCGGGTTCGGCGCCTGCTGGGCCACGTAGATCGTCACGGTGTCGCCGGGGGCGACCGTGGCGTCCGGGGTGGGCTCCTGGTTGAACACGAAGCCCGGCGCGACCTGGCGGTCCGGCGGCGCGACGCCCTTCTTCACATCGCAGCGCAGCCCGAGCCGCTGGAGCTTGCCGCAGGCGGCCCGCTGGCTGTTGTTGAACAGGTCCGGCACCTTGAGGTTGGCCGGGCCGTTCGACACGACGACGGTGATGCTGGCGCCCTTGTCGGCCTTCGTCCCGCCGGCCGGGTCGGTGTTGATCACGCTGAGCCTGGGGACGCTGTCGCTCGACTCGACCCGCTTCTCGACCTCGAACCCGCGTTCCTCCAGCGTCGCCTTGGCCACGGTGTACGGCTTGCCGGTCACGTCCGGCACCTCGACCTGCGTCGGCGGCTTCTTGCCCTTGGAGACGAGCAGCGTGACCGTCGCGCCCTTCGCGGCGTTCGTGCCGGGACGCGGGTCGGAGCTGATCACGTAGCCCCGGCGCACGTCGTCGCTGTAGTCGGTCTTCGACTCGCCGACCTTGAAGCCGAGCTTGGTGAGCTGCCCGGACGCGTCGGTCTGCGACACGTTGACGATGCTCTGCGGGATGGCGACCTCGTCGGTGCCGCTCCCCCCGTTGCCGCTCATCTTCCAGCCGATGAGCGCCGCGCCGCCGATGAACAGGATGGCGAGCCCCACCCACAGCGCGACCTTCTTCCCGGCGCCGCCGCGCTCGGGCTCGTCGTCGTACCGGACGGGCGGCAGCCCGTACCCGTCGTCCGGCCGGTGCACCTGGGTGCGGGCCGGTCCGCCGCCGGGATAGGCGCCCATGACCTGCGTGCCCTGCGGCTGCTGCGCGCCCATCATCATCGTGGACGCGGCCGTCGACGCCACCGGCTGCCCCTGCAGCACGCGCTGGATCTCCTGCCGGAACTCCGTCGCGTTCTGGTAGCGGTTGTCGGCCTCCTTGGCCATGGCCTTCAGGACGATCGCGTCCGCCCACTGCGGAATCTGCGGGTCGACCTGCGACGGCGGGACGGGCTCCTCCCGGACGTGCTGGTAGGCGATCGCGACCGGGGAGTCGCCGGTGAACGGCGGCTTTCCGGTGAGCAGTTCGTACAGCACGCAGCCGGTGGAGTAGATGTCGCTGCGGGCGTCGACCCGCTCGCCCCGCGCCTGCTCCGGCGACAGGTACTGCGCGGTGCCGATGACCTGCGCGGTCTGCGTCATGGTGGCGGCGGTGTCGGCCATGGCCCGGGCGATGCCGAAGTCCATGACCTTGACCTCGTGCTGCCGGGTCAGCATCACGTTGGCGGGCTTGATGTCGCGGTGGACGATGCCGCCGCGGTGGCTGTAGTCGAGGGCGCGCAGGATCCCGTCGGTGATCTCCAGGGCCTTGTCGGGCATCAGCGCGCGGTTCTCGCGGAGGAGGTCGCGCAGCGTGCTCCCGTCCACGTACTCCATGACGATGTACGGGATCGAGGTGTCGCCGATCATGTCCTCGCCGGTGTCGTACACGGCGATGACCGAGGGGTGGTTCAGCGACGCGGCGGACTGCGCCTCGCGCCGGAACCGGGCCTGGAACGTCGGGTCGCGGGCCAGGTCGGACCTGAGCGTCTTGACCGCGACGACGCGGTCCAACCGCAGGTCCCGGGCACGGTAGACCTCGGCCATGCCGCCTCGCCCGATCACCGTATCGAGCTCGTAGCGGCCGCCGAGCAGCCGAGGTTGACTCATATGTGCACTTTCCCTCGTACGTCTACACCTTGTCCTCCGAACCTAGCTTCCCGTCCTGTGCGGAAGAGGGATCCGGGCTCGGAGTTGACGGAGTCGTGGAGGTCTCCGTCGGTGCGGGTGTTGGCTCTGGGGCAGGTGGCTCTGGGGCGGTGGGGGTCGCCCGGGGCGGATTCGTTGAGGTCTCTCGTGTCGGGGACGTCCTCCGGGCCCCCCGCGTTGACGGACGGATCCTATGCGTCCGGTGCCGTGGCACGACAGTCGGCCAGGGTGTGCGCGCCCGGTGCCGTGGGAGCCCGTCCGGGTGGACGGCCGGGTCGCGGACGTGCTGGTCCCCGACCGGCCTGGTCGCGGGCGGGCCGGCCGGCGGGTCGCGCTCGTCGGCGCCGAGGCCCGCGAAGGCGAACCCGCGCCACAGCGTCCCGATGACGATGGCG
Source organism: Actinomadura syzygii (assembly GCF_008085905.1). Classification (GTDB taxonomy): domain Bacteria; phylum Actinomycetota; class Actinomycetes; order Streptosporangiales; family Streptosporangiaceae; genus Spirillospora; species Spirillospora syzygii. Next base: position 781,567 of record NZ_VSFF01000001.1, read on the forward strand.
CAGGCCACCAGCAGGACGGCGGCGACCGACGTGTAGGCGAGCGCGCTGCGCCGTTGCCCGCGCGCCGGCCCCTTGGTGAGGCTATCCGCCGCGCCGGAGTCGTCAAATCCCGACAAGGTGGACGATCGGGTAACGATGGTGTCACCTGATCGGCGCGGGCGCCCGCCGTTCCCGGCGTCCACCCGGGCCTGCCGGCCGGTGCTCAGCGCCGCGCGGATCCCGAGCGCCCGCCGGACCACCTCGCCCGCGTCGGCCGGACGTCCCGCCGGATGCTTCGCCAGCATCTGCATGACCAGCTCGCGGGCGGCGCGCGGCACCCGGCCCGGCAGCCCGGCGGGCGCGTCCCGGACGTGCTTGAGCGCCACCTCCACCGGCGTGGACCCGTCGAACGGCGGCGCGCCCGTCAGGCACTCGTACGCCACCACGCCCAGCGAGTAGAGGTCGGCCGCCGGGGACAGGTCGTGGCCCTGCGCCTGCTCCGGCGAGATGTAGTGGGCCGTCCCCATGACCATGCCCGTCGCGGTCTGCGACGCCCCCGCCAGCCGCCGCGCGATCCCGAAGTCGGTGATCTTGAGGGTGCCGTCCGGGGACACCATCAGGTTCGCGGGCTTCACGTCCCGGTGCACGACGCCCGCCGCGTGCGCCACCGTCAGCGCCCGCCCGGCCTGCACCATCAGGTCGAGGACGGCCTCCACCGGCAGCCCGCCGCCGCGCGCGAGGATCTCGTCCAGCGGCTCGCCGGGGACCAGCTCCATCACGATGAACGTCCGGCCGTCCTGCTCGCCGAAGTCGTACGCCCGCGCGATCCCGGGGTGCCGCAGCTCGGCCGCGAACCGCGCCTCCGCCGCGAACCTGCCCTGCGCCGACTGGTCGCCGCCGAGCTCGCGGCGCAGCAGCTTCACCGCGACCTCGTACCCGGCCGCGTCGTCGGACGCGCGCCAGACCTCGCCCATCCCGCCGATCGCCAGCCGCTCCAGCAGCCGGTACCGGTCGTTCAGGACGAGGCCCGGGCTCACTTCTTCAGGACCTCGGCCATGATCGTCGCCGCGATCGGGCCGGCGTTGGTCGCGCCGTCGCCCGAACCCTCGGTGACGACGGCGAAGGCGTACCGCGGGTTCTGCACCGGGCTGAACCCGACGAACCAGCGGGAGTTCGGGATGCCGGACGCCGGGTCCTGCTCGGCGGTGCCGGTCTTGCCCGCGATCTGCCGGCCCTGGAGGTTCTTCGCGGTGCCCTCGGAGACCACCGCGCGCATCATCTCCTGCATCTGCTCGGCGTGGTCGCCGCTCATCGCCTGCGCGAACTGCTTCGGCGACGCGGAGTACAGCTCGCTCTGGTCCTTCGCGCGGACCGTCTGGACGACGTACGGGCTCATGATCTTGCCGTCGTTGGCGACGGCGCAGGCGACCATCGCCATCTGCAGCGGCGTGGCGCGGACGTTCTCCTGCCCGATGCCGGACCGGGCCGTCCCGTCCTTGCCGGTCTCGATCTTGTTGCCCTTGGCGTCCGTCACCGACACCGGGACGGCGCTCGCGGCGGCGTACATGTCCGGCTCCATCTTGATCCGCTCGCCGAACCCGAACTTCGCGGAGCCGTCGTGCAGCTGCTGGATGCCCATGTCGAGCGCCATCTTCGCGAACGAGGTGTTGCACGACTCGGCGAACGCGCCCTTGAGCGGCGCCGAGCCCGCGCAGCTCCCGCTGTCGTGCGAGTTCGGCAGCGGACGCCCCGACTCCGGCAGGATCAGCTGCCCCGTGTTGACCTGGCTGGAGATGTTCAGCCCGAGCCGCTCCATCGCCACCGCCGAGGTGACCGTCTTGAACGACGAGCCGGGCGGGAACGTCTGGCTGAGCGCGTTGTCGACCAGCGGCCTGATCACGCCGCTGCCCTTGTCCAGCTCCTCCAGGCGCTTCGCGCCCTTCTCACCGGTCTGCGGCGCGACCTCGTTCGGGTCGAACGACGGCCACGACGCCGCCACCTTGATCGCCCCGGTCTTGATGTCGATCACCACGGCGCCGCCGCGGCGGCCCGGCTGGGTCTTCTCCTTCAACGCCCGGTAGGCGGTGCGCTGCGCCTCCGGGTCGACCGTCAGCTCCAGGTTCGCGCCCTCGGCCTTCTTGCCGATGAACGTGTCGAACCAGCGCTGCTGGGTGATCCGCTTGTCCTTGCCGCCGAGCAGCGAGTTGTAGGCCCGCTCGACCTGCGTGGCGTTCCCGTTGAAGTACCCCGTGATCGGCGCGAAGATCGGCCCGTCGCCGGGCTTCGACCCGTACGTCCGGCCGTACTTCGGGTTGGGCTTGTGGGTCTCCTTCGACTCGACCAGCACCTCGCCGCCCGCGGAGATCTGGCCGCGCGGCGAGTTGAAGACGTCCGCGTACTGCCGGGCGTTGCGCGCGTCGGTGCGGAGGTCCTCCGCCTGGCTTCCCTGGACGTAGTTCACCTGTGCCATCAGCCCGAAGAACAGCAGCATCGCGAAGATCGCCACCCGCCGGACCGGCTTGTCCATGTTCATGAAGGGCAGCTCACCTCGTGCTCACGATCTGGGTCATGCCTTCGTCCTGGATCGCCTGCGGGGCGGGCTTGCGCGCGTCATGGCTCATCCGCACCAGGATCGCGATCAGAATCCAGTTGGCCATCAGCGACGAACCGCCCTGGGACAGGAACGGCGTCGTCAGGCCGGTGAGCGGGATGAGCCGCGTGACGCCCCCGACGATCACGAAGACCTGGAGGGCGAGGACGAACGACACACCGCCCGCGAACAGCTTGAGGAACGGATCTCGCGCCGCCACGGCGGTCTTCATCCCCCGTTGGACGATCAACGCGTACGTCAGCAGCAGCACCATCAACCCGGTCAGGCCGAGTTCCTCACCCAGTGAGTCGAAGATGAAGTCGCTGAAGGACAGCGGTGTCCGCCAGGGTTCGCCCTGGCCGAGGCCGGTGCCGAGGACGCCGCCCTGCCCGAGCGAGAACAGCCCCTTCATGAGCTGCGCGCTGTCGGAGTACTCGCCGCCGAGCTCGCTGACGCAGGCGCTGAAGCCCGGCGACGGGTCGCCCTGCGCCTTGAACTTCTTGTAGATGGCGGTGTCGGGGTTGACCGGGATGACCTTGCCGTCGTCCATCAGGCAGCCGCCGTCGAAGTACGGCTTCGGGTTCTGCCAGATGTCGATGCGCTGGTTGACGTGCCCCATGAAGGGCAGCAGCGTCGCGATGAACACGCCGACCGCAAGCAGCCCGACGCCGATGAACACCCACGACACCCGCTGCGTCGCGATGTAGAGCATCGACACGAACAGGCCGAAGAACAGCAGCGCGGTGCCGAGGTCCTTCTGCATGAACAGGACGCCCAGGCAGAGGAACCAGATCACCACGATCGGGCCGAGGTCGCGGGCCCGGGGCAGGCTGATCGGCCCGACCTTCTTCCCGATCAGCGACATCGCCTGCCGCTTGTTCACCAGGTACCCGGCGAAGAAAACGACCAGCAGCAGCTTGGTGAACTCGCCCGGCTGGACGGACAGCGGACCGAGGTGGATCCACACGCGGGCGCCGTTGATCTCCATCCCGATGCCGGGGACGATCGGCAGCAGCAGGAAGATCACGCCGGTGAGGCCGATCAGGTACGTGTAGCGCTGCGCGGTCTTCGGGGTGACGGACAGCGGCGCGTCCGGCTTGTCGGTGTCGCGCATGAGCAGCACGGCGATGACGAACAGGCCGATGCCGACGAACGTCCACATCAGCTGGCCGGGCGCGTCGGCGGCGTCCTTGAGGAGCTTCTTGCCGGCCGCCTCGGCGATCTTGTGATCCTTGCTCGTGTCCAGGTCGAGCCGGTAGATCATGGCCAGCCCGATGCCGTTCAGCGCGACCGCGAGCGGCAGCAGCAGCGGGTCGGCGTAGGGCGTGAACTTCGTCTGGACGAAGAACGCCGCGAACGCCAGCACGACCAGCCCGCCGCCGTAGACGAAGAGCCCGCCGGGGATCTTGCCGTCCCGCGCGAGCCCCACCTCGGCGAACGCCGACAGCGTCAGCACCATCGCGAAGATCAGCAGCGCCAGCGAGGCGGAGTTGCGCCGCTGGTAGGGCAGGTGCGCCCTGATCTGGTCTCCGATCGACTGCATCTAGGACTTCCCTCCCTCGGAGGGACAGTCCCGGATCGCGGGGTCGCGCCGCTTGCACTTGTCGCGGCGGTCCGTCAGCTGCCGGAGGCGGTCGTCGGCCGCGGCGCGCCCGATGAGCTTCGACACCTCGCCCTTCCGGATCGCCGTGGCGTCCGAGACGGGGAGCTCGCCGACCGGGAGGGAGGTGGCGACGGGCTTGCCCTCCACGCAGTTCTGCTGGGCCCGGCCGCGCACGATGGCGACCTTGCCGGACTCGTCGACCAGGCTGTACTTGCAGACCCGCTCGACCAGGAGGTTCCAGTCGCGCGGGCCGTCGACGGTGTAGGTGTCCTCGACCTGCCGCTGGAGGTTCTCGGGGAGGTCCTCGACCATGATCGGCTGGAGGCCCTTGGCGTCGGCCCTGCGGGACAGGTCGATGCCGGGGACGCCGTGCGGCGTCCCGCGGAAGAGCACCGCCTGCTTGTTCTCCGCGCCGATGTAGTAGCCGTTCCGGACGTTCTGCACCAGCACGACCCCGCCCGCGACGAGGCCGACGACGACCACCCCGGCGGCGACGACGAGCCACGTCCAGCGGCGGCCGCCGCGGCGCCGGCCGCCCATCGGGGCCCCCTGCATCGCGCCCGCCATCGGCGGTCCGCCCCGCGGATCGCTCAGCGGGGCGGGGGCGGGCGGCGGCGGCATCTCGTCGACGGCGACCGGGGGCTGCGGCATCGTGTCGCGGAGCTGCGCGGCGCGTCCGGCGGGCGTGTCGGCGACCGTCGTGTTCGCGCCGGGCCCGCCGCCGGGCGGCTCCGGCGGCGCCGAGTTCGCCGCCGCGCCGACCGCCTGGCCCGGCCCGCCGGTCGGCGGCTGCCGCTCCATGTCGATCACGTCGGCGACGACGCAGGTGATGTTGTCCGGCCCGCCGCCGCGGTTCGCGAGGTCGATGAGCTGCCGGACGGCCTGGTCGGGCTCGTCCACGTCGGTCAGCACCTGGAAGATCGTCTCGGCGGTGACGACGCCGGACAGGCCGTCCGAGCACAGCAGGTACCGGTCGCCGACCTGCGCCTCGCGCAGCGACAGGTCGGGATCGACCTCGCCGCGGCCGTCGAGCGCGCGCAGCAGCAGTGAGCGCTGCGGGTGCGACGCCGCCTCGTCCGGGCTGATCCGGCCCTCGTCGACGAGCGACTGCACCAGCGTGTGGTCGTGCGTGATCTGGAAGAGGCTGCCGTCGCGCAGGAGGTAGGCGCGCGAGTCGCCGATGTGGACGAGCGCGACCTGGTTGCCCGCCCACAGCATCGCGGTGAGGGTCGTCCCCATGCCCTGGAGGGCCGGGTCGGACTCGACGATGCGGTGCAGGTTGTCGTTCGCCGCCTTGACCGTGTGCTCCAGCGCGGCCAGCAGCTCCGTCGCGGGAAGGTCCTTGTCGAGGGCGCGGAGCGCCTCTATGGCCGCCGCGCTGGCGATCTCGCCGCCGACGTGCCCGCCCATCCCGTCGGCCACCGCGAGCAGGTGCGCGCCCGCGTACGCCGAGTCCTCGTTGCCCTCGCGCAGCATGCCGACGTCGGAGCGCGCGGCGTAGCGGATTCCCAGGGTCATTTGCGCAGCTCGATCACGGTCTTGCCGATACGGACCGGGACCCCCGGCGGCACCGGCATCGGCTGGCTCACCTTCGTGCGGCCGAGATACGTCCCATTGGTCGAGCCGAGATCTTCCACGATCCACTGACCGTCCTGCGCGTAAATTCGGGCATGCCGGCTCGAAGCGTAGTCGTCGGTCACCACGAGCGTGGCGTCATTCGCCCGACCGATGGTGATAGGGACGCCGGTGAGGTCTATGACGGTGCCGGCCCGTTCGCCCTGCACCACCACGAGCTTCGTCGGGGCGGCGTGCTGGGCGCTGCGGGGCTGTCGCTGCGGCTTCGGCTGCTGCTGCCGCGGCTTCGGGGGACGGGGCTTGGACTCCCGGTTGGCCGCCCTCGCCGCGGCCTTCGAGCCGAACAGGTCGGCCCTGATCACTCCGACGGCCGCGATGACGAACAGCCAGAGGACCGCGAGGAACGCCAGCTTGATCAGCGTGAGGGTGAATTCGGTCATCGGAGTCGGGGTTACTCCCTGTCGCGGCGGAACACAAGGGTGGTGCGGCCCATCGTGACCCGGGAGCCGTCGACCAGCGTCACCCGCCGGATCGGCTGCCCGTTCACGAACGAGCCGTTGGTCGACCCTAGATCCACGAGAGCGATTTCGGGACCTTCTACGCGGATCTCGGCATGGTGCCGAGACACGCCCGGATCGACCAGTCGCAGGTCGCAGTCAGTGCCGCGACCGAGCAGGGTCACCGGCGTATTGATCTCATAGGTGCGCTGGGTCGCGTCCGCCCCCTCCACCGCCGTGGTCACCAGCAGCCGCGGATGCCCGCCGAACACGCCCCCGCGGCCCCCCCGCGGAACGTCGCTCACCGGCTGCCGGATCTCCCCGCCCTCGACGGTCGAACCCCGGATCACCCCGGACCGGATGCGGAACATGCCCGTGGCGAGATCGCCCGCGTTCTCGAACCGCACGCGCACCGGACCGACGAAGGAGTACCCCTGCTCCTTCGCGTACTCGCGCGCCAGGTTCGCCAGCTCCTGGCTCAGGCTGTCGGCGTACACCTGCAGCCGCTGCCCGTCCTGCTGAGAGATCTCGACGACGAAGTCGTTCGGAACGAGCGTGCGGCCCTGTGCCACGATCGCCGCCCGATCGTCCATCTCGCGCTGCACAGCACTGGCCACCTCGACCGGCTGCAGCTCCGACTTGAAGGCACGGGCGAAGGCTCCTTCGACCATGCCCTCCAGCCGTCGCTCGAAGCGCTGAATGACGCCCACGGGCACCTCCCTTCCCCACTGGTAGACGATCGTATCGGTGCGAAGGTTCGCTCGGAGTACCTGGATACCTAACCACTGCTAGGACCGTGCTAGCCTTTTCAGCGACCCGAAACGGGTCGACACCCACGGGCGGGTGGCGGAACGGCAGACGCGCACGGTTCAGGTCCGTGTGTCCGAAAGGATGTGAGGGTTCAAATCCCTCCTCGCCCACGATGGAGTTGGGAGTGGTATACCCGCGGAGAGCGCGGGTCGCCACTCCCTCTTTCTGTTTGTCTGGGGGGCGACCCCCAGACCCCCGATGTGGGGGGCTCCGCCCCCCACGCCCCCCTGCCGGTTGCGGTTCTTGCGCGGCTGCGGGGCGTGCTGATGATTGTCTGCGTCCCTCTCGGCGCCCTGGCAGTTGCGGTTGATGCGCCTGGGCGTTGCGGTTGGGGCTTCCCCTGCCGATTGTGGCTCGTGCATCGTCCTGTTGTGGTTGGTGTGTCGTTGGCGGTGCGGGTGGTGCTTCCCCGGTGGGTGCGGTTCTTGCGTTCCCGGCGGTTGCGGTTGGTGCCTGCCTGGGGTTGCGGTCGTCTTAATCGTGTGGGCAGGCGTTTTGCTCGGCTTGGGGGCCTGGGCTTAGGGGGTGGTCAGTCGGTGATGTCTACGCCGTAGTTGCGGGCCAGGTCGGCTAGGGCGTGGTCGTAGCCTTGGCCGATCGCGCGTAGGCGCCAGGACGGGCCTCGGCGGTAGATCTCGGCCAGGAGCATGGTGCGTTCGGTCGTGCCGGCGTCGAGGGTCGCCTGTGCCAGCGGCGCCTCGCTGCCGATCGTGATCTCGATGGCGCCTACCGCGCCGAAGGTCGTGGTGCCGTCGATGGCGGCGGCGATGACGACCCTGTGCACCGCTGGGGAGAGGCTCGCCGTGTCGATGATGATCGACTGTTCGGCTGGGCCGTCCGCGGACAGGGTGATGGTTCCGTCGGGCGTTTCGGTCGCGCCGTAGAACACGAAGTCGTCGTCGCAGGAGACCTGTTCGTCGGCGTCCAGGGCGAAGGCTACGACGTCGATCTCGCAGGTCGTCTGGTGGGCCCACGTCGCGGCTACGGTCCAGGGGATTGTGTGAGACGTGACCAGGTCGATTGCGCCGCCGCGTGGCAGGACGGGGATTGCGGGCTGCTTCGGTTCCACTCTGATGCCGCCAGGGGGTGGGGATGTGCTCAGCGTCCGCAGCCAATTCTCGTCATGCACTGGCAGGCCGAGGGAGTGGACCCGGCTCATGCGCCGGTCGGTGTCTCCGCCTGGAAGGACGACGACGTCGGTGACGCTGCCCGAGAGGTTGACCGCGGCGGAGCCGCCGAGTTCGGTGACGCGAACCCTCGTCGCTGCGGCCTGGTCATGGGAGCCGCCCAAGACGAGTACGCGCCGTCCGGTCAAGCCTTTGACGGGGAGTGTGACGTGGTGTGCTGGGGGTGTGGTGGGTCGATCCTGAGGCGGTGCGGCCTTGTGGGGCGTGCCGGGGCGGACGTCCTGGAGTAAGCGCAGGAAGGTGGGCTCGTCGATGATGGGGATGCCCTCGGCGGTGGCACGTTCGGCTTTGGCGGTGGGAAGGTCTGGGTCGTTGGCCACCAGGGCGCTGGTGTGGCGGCTGACCGTGGACATCATGTTCAGTCCGGTCGCCGTCGCCTTGGCCGTCAGGTCGGTGCGGGGCGTTCGGGTGTCGCCGGTGATCGCGACCTTCATTCCCTGGACGAGTGGGCCGCCGGCGGCGAGGCGTCCGGGGTTGCGGTAGGCGCAGGGGATCTTGCGGGAACCGGCGGGAGGCCGGGGGCGGACGGCGGTCTGGCGGGGTGGGCAGGGCACCAAGGGCAGGCTGAGGCCGAGTCGGGCCGCCGCCGTCAGCGAGCCGTGCAGCACTCCGGCCAGGACGCGGGTGTCGTCCACCGCGTCGTGCGCCTTGGTCTGGACGACGCCGTAGTGCGCCGCAAGCGTCCCCAACCGCATGTTGGGCGTGGGCGGGGACAGGCGGCGGTTGAGGGCGAGGGTGCACAGTCGCTGGTCGACCGGCAGGTTGAGTCCGGCACGGGCGAACTCGTGGGCCAGGAAGTCGTAGTCGAAGCGCGCGTTGTGGGCGACCATCACGCGGCCGTGGAGCAGGGCGGCGACCTGAGGGCCGACCTGCTCGAAGCTGGGGGAGCCGACGAGACGTTCCCTGGTCAGCCCGTGGACGTGAACGGGGCCGGGGTCGCAGCCCGGATTCAGCAGGGAGGAGAACTGGCCCGTCACCCGCCCGTCGGCGTTGATCGCCATCAGGGCGATGGACAGTATGCGGTGCTCGGAAGGCCGGAACCCGGAGGTCTCCACGTCGACCAAGGCCCAGTCGGAGGGGTAACCCAGCATGGCAGGCGTGTGTCCAAACGGTCACTGTCGGGTGTCTGAGCACCGAATGCTAGCCATGTGGTTCGGCTCGCAGCTAGATCGTAGAGTTGCCCCTTCCGGCCATCGACCTCGCGTTTTCACGGGGCAACGGTGAGCGGAAGGTTGGGGGACGGTGTGGGCGGCGGTCAGGGTGCGGTGGACTCGCTGTGTCAGTGGTGGCGGCAGGCCGGGGGCGAGGATCTCGACGCGCTGCGGGAGTGCGGGCGGGTGCTCGCGGAGTTGCTGCGCACGGAAGACGGCCTGGAGGTCGTCCTGCGCGGTGCGGTGGTGGTGGACGGACGGTTCGCTGGCTGTTCTTTCGGCGCGGTCGATTTCTCTGACGTGCGGTTCGTTGGAGATGTGGACTTTGCGGGGGCGCGGTTCGACGGGGAGGCGGTGTTCCAGCGGATTCTGTGCGAGGGAGACGCGGAGTTCGGCGGGGCCGCTTTCGCGGAGGTTGCGGTGTTCGGGCGTGCCCGGTTCCGGGGCGCGGCCGGGTTCGCGGGGGCGCGGTTCGCCGATCTGGCGTGGTTCGGGCGCGGTGAGGACGGGCTGTCGGAGGAGGATCCCGCCTGGGACGAGGTCGAGGACGCTGTCACGCCCGCCTGGCAGGAGCCCAACGAGGACGATCCGCACTGGCCGCTCGCCGTGCTGGACTTCGACTACCAGGACTGGATCGAGGGCGGTGACGGCGCCCGCTTCGCCGGTCCGGCCACCTTCCGGGGCGCCGAGTTCGCCGCGGACGCCTGGTTCGGCAAGGCCCGGTTCGGCGACTCCGCGGACTTCACCGGTGTGTCCTTCGGCGGCCCCGTCCACCTTGTGGCCCCCACGGCTGAGCTGACGGGTGCCCGTGCTGAGGCTGCCGAGCATGAGTGGCCCTTCGGCTGGCGTCTGGACGATGGGGAGATGGTCGCCGACTCCGGGTGGGGTGGACTGGCTGGCAATGATCCGCTCGCGCGTTTGGCGGGTGTCGAGCTGCTTGCCTCGGTCGGTGATGCCGAGCCCACGGTCCGTGCGGGGGTGGTTCGTGCATTGTGCGAGTACCTGCGGGTGCCGTTGTCCTTCGCCGTCACCGGGTCCCTGACGCCGTTGCAGGCCGCCGAACTGCGGGCGCGCCGGGCCGCGCAGGAGACGCTCGCCGCCCGCGCTCGTCCCGGTGGCTGGGCGGATTTGTCACTGCATTTGTCGGGCGCGACGCTCGTTGATTTGGATTTCAGCGGTGTGTCGGTTGCCTACGGCGATTTCTGCGGTGCCCAGTTCTACGGCAAGACCGACTTCACGGGCGCGGTCTTCGAGCGTGCCGACTTCTGCCTGCCCGGCTCGTCCGATGGCCGCGCGACCTTCCACGGCCCGGCGGTCTTCGCGGACGCGCGCCTGACCCGCCACGCCTCGCCCGATGACCGCGAACGGTCGGGCCTGGACCGCTGCCGCTTCCACGCCGACTCCCCCTGATCAGGGCGACCAGACGAGGCCGCCGCTGGTGGCGGCGGCCTCACGCGACACGTCCGGCTGGGTCAGTGGGTGCAGGCCGGCATGTGGTTCGCTTGCACCCATCCGAAGCGGCCGGCGTTGGAGGAGTAGCCGTAGACCCACTGCTTGGGGCCGTAGGGTCGGCCGTCCTGGCGGCGGCAGTGCTTGCGGGTGATGCGGAAGGTCCAGCCTCTGTCGACGCCGCCGATCGCGTACTTGTTGGCTCCGTTGCGCAGGGTGCCCGGCGTCGTGACCGTCACGTGCCCGTGCAAGGGCCTGGCGGGAGGCGTGATGTCCACGACGGTGACGCTGTTGTTGCCGCGAGTGGCGTGCCGGTCGGGCAGCGCGGGAGCGTAGCCGTTCGGGTCGGGACGGTCGGTCAGGTCACGCGGCGCCCGTACCCGTGGGAACTTGCGCGCGACCGGGTCGACGAGGCACTTGGTGTTGATCCAGCCCCACCACGGTGCGGCGCCCGCCTTCTGCCGCTGCGGGTCGCGGACCATGGCGTAGCCGGCCGCCGTGTAGCGGACTCCGACCTCCTTGGAGGACGTTGACGGACCGGCGGGCCAACTCGCGTCCTTGCGGTGCTTGCCGGGGTGGTTGAAGAAGACCTTGCAGTCCCTCTTGACCAGGGTGCTGTTGGTGTAGTGGACCTTGGGCTCGGCCGCCGGGGCGGCGGGCGCGCCGGGGGACGCCGATGCCGGGGCGGCGGCCCCGCCCATCGCGAGTGCGAGCGCGAGCATGAGTCCGGTTCCGGCCTTGACCGCGAAACGGCCGAAGCGCACAGGGCCAATGATCATTGTGAAGAAATCCTCTGTTCGGTGTTCCGGCGCCTCCCCGGCGCCCGGTGAGCAAAGATTGGCAGAAGCGCGGAGGCGGTAGGCGCCTCACCGGGAGTGGGAATTCCCATCCCAGAGGCCACCGCTCCTGACCTGCTGTTTCCCACTGAACCCGAGGCAGAAGGGGATGACGAGAAATGACGGGGACACACTCATCGGACTCGGCTGATGGCGAGCGGCGCGAAAGGTTGATGCGGCAACTGGTCGAGCGGACCGGGAAAAGGACCCTGGTGACGCAGGCGAACGCGCTCGATGTGTCGAAGTCCGCATTGGGGCGTTATTTGCAGGGGAAGCAAATATCAGCGAAGAACCTGGAGGCAATGGTCGCCGCGGCCGACGGGCAAGGTCTCTGGCGGCCGGGCGAGCGGGACGAGTTCCTGGCCGCCTACGCGAAGACCCCGACGGACCAGGGCGACACCGCGGACAACGATCAACACTCTCCCGAGACCGTCTCCCCACCCGACGATCCGGCGCCCGAAAGCCCTGAGAAACCCGAGGTCGGCAGCCAGGATCAGGCCGCCGCCGCGAACCTGCCAGGTGAAGAGTCCGATCTCACGCGCCCGCCTCGGACGCCGCGACCTGCGAAGACGCCGCAGGCGCAGGCGCGACGGGGGGCCGTCCTCGTCGGCTTAGCCTCGATCGTCGCGGCCCTGGTCACCGCGTTGGTCGTCACGGCGGTGTTGCGGCACAGCGCTCGATCGTCGCCAGAAGTCGCCGCGTCGGGCCACCGCGAATCGTCCACCGCTCTCGGCACCCCCAGCCCGTCCCCCGCGACTTCATCCCTTGGACCTTCACCCACGCCTTCGCCGCGAGCGCCCATTCCCGCTCTTCAGGGATCTGGAGCAGAGCCGTCGAATTTCTCACCGCGCCGGCGGCCAATGTCTTCGGCGACTCCTGACCGTCCCGCCCCGACCGCCGACTGCCGGCCGAACCAATACAAGGTCGAGGAGGTGGGCGACGTCCTCAACGAAACCGGCGACGTGATCGGACAGGTGGTCCGCGGTGACATCTTCTTCCGGGAGGTCCCGGCGAAACATGACCCGCACCGCTATCGCTACTACGGCACCGTCCCCACTCGGAACATCTCCGGTTATGTCATGCAGCGAAAACTCGAACCCACCTGCGCCTGATCTCCGGCGCGACGCGCTACGCCATGCGTAGGGGAGGCGTCAATCGGTCTTGTGGGTGATCTTGCGGAGGGGAGGTCTGGTCCGGTGGTGGATCACGGGGACCAGTGGGGCGAACGAGAATCGGTGGACCAATCCGCGCCTTGCGCGGAAAAGGCATCGATCCCCACGAAGGGAACCGTATGCGCCTCAGACACAGGATCCTCGCGGCCGGCGTTGCGGGTGTTGCGCTCGTGCCCGCGTTAGCGGTCACCGCCCTCGCCGACCCCGGCGTCCGGGCAGGCGACACGACCAGCCCGGTCGAGAAGAAGCGCGTCGACAGTGTGCCCACCCCGAAGCTCGCCTGGTACAAGTGCTACGAGATCGCGGAATGCGCGACCGTCCGGCTGCCTCTGGACTATGACGACCCCAAGGGCGCGACCACCGAGATCGCCGTCCTGAGAGTCAAGGCGCGGAACGCTAAGAAGAGGATCGGCAGCCTGTTCGTCAACCCGGGCGGGCCCGGCGGGCAGGGCACCGCCCTCGCCTACCAGGCGGGCCAGTTCCTCGGTGCGGACGTACTCGACCGGTTCGACGTCGTCGGGTTCGACCCGCGCGGCATCGGGTTCAGCTCCAACGTGGCGTGCTTCAAGTCCACAAAGGACCAGACGCTCGCGATGGCCGGTCTGAACGTGGCGTTCCCGATGGGCGCGAAGGAGGAGGCCGCCTACATCAAGTCGGCGACGGCGGTCGGCAAGGGCTGCTCGACGACCGGGAAGAAGCTGGCGGGCGCGATGTCCACCGCCGAGGCGGCGCGCGACATGGAGGTCCTGCGCCGGTCCGTCGGCGACAAGAAGCTGACCTACCTGGGCTTCAGCTATGGCACGGCGCTCGGGCAGTACTACGCGAACATGTTCCCGGACCGGCTGCGCTCCGTGGTCGTGGACGGCGTCCTCAACCCCGTCTCCTGGGCCGGGACCCCGAAGACCGCGGGCCAGATCCTGGACGACCGGCTCCGCTCCGCCGACGGCGCGTACAAGGCGCTGAAGGAGATCCTCGTCCGCTGCGCGAAGGCGGGCAAGGAGAAGTGCCAGTTCGCGCAGTTCGGGGATCCGGCCAAGAACTTCGACGTCCTGGCGCAGCGGCTGAAGACGAAGCCCGTCGACATCCAGGGCGAGAAGGTCACCTACGCCGACTTCGTCGGCGCGACGCTCGGCAACCTGTACGACCCGAGCGGCTACCTGTTCATCGACGCCATGGCCACCGACCTGTGGAAGGCGACGTCGTCCACCTCGACGGCCGCGCAGGCGACGGCGGCGCGCAAGGCGCTCGCCGCGCGCATCGCGGAGCGCCGGGCCGAGGTCGCGCGGCAGAAGAACGCCGCGGAGAAGGTCACGGCGAAGGACTTCCCCTACGACAACGGGCTCGACGCCTTCAGCAGCGTCGTCTGCACCGACGGCCTGCACCCGAAGAAGGCGGGGAACTGGCCCGCGGCCGTGGCCGCGTCCGACAAGCGGGCGCCCTACTTCGGGCGCGCGTGGGACTGGGGCAGCGTCCAGTGCGCCGGTGACGCCTGGAAGGTCCGCGACGAGGACGCCTACACCGGGCCGTTCAACCGGCGGACGAACGCCCCCGTCCTGTTCGTCGGCGACTACTACGACCCGGCCACGAACTACGACGACGCCGTCTCGTCCAGCAAGCTGCTGCCCAACAGCCGGTTGCTGTCCAGCAACAGTTGGGGGCACACCGCCTACGGCACGTCGGCGTGCGTGACCAACGCGATCGAGGGTTACCTCGTCAGCGGGACGCTGCCGCCCGCGGGCAAGGTGTGCGTCGGCGACGTCCAGCCGTTCGAGGGCGACGGCGGTCCGGCCGTCGCGACCCGCGGACCGGCGGACGCGAGCGCGATGGCCGCCCAGGCGGGCACCGAAGCTCGCGGTCCGAAGCTGGCCCCGGTGGCGGTTCGGGTTCCGAAGTCCATCCTGCTCGGGACGCGCTGAACCGATTGACCGTGACGCCGGGCGGGCCCGTTGGAGGGCCTGCCCGGCGTTTCGCTTTGGACGTCCTCACGAAGGTTCGCGTCGGCGGCCGAGGTAGAGGACGGCGCCCACGGCGAGCACCGCGACGCCGGTCAGCACCGAGGTGAGCGGCAGCGCGAACGCCAGGACCAGGCAGCCCGCCGCGCCCGCGACCGGGATCACGCGGGGCGGACGGCCCTCGTCCGGGCCGAGCGTCCAGGCGGACGCGTTGGCGATCGCGTAGTAGGCCAGCACGCCGAACGACGAGAAACCGATCGCGCCGCGCAGGTCGACCGTCGCCGCGAGGACCGCCACGACCAGGCCGACCGCGAGTTCCGCGCGGTGCGGCACCCGGCGCCGCGGGTGGACGGCCGCGAGCGCGCCCGGCAGCCGCCGGTCGCGGGCCATGGCGAGCGTGGTGCGGGAGACGCCGAGGATCAGCGCGAGCAGCGAGCCGAGCGCGGCGACCGCGGCGGCGGCCCGGACGGCGGACCCCAGCGACGGCAGTCCGGCCGCGTCGACGGCGTCCGCCAGCGGCGCCGCCGCGACGGCCAGCCGTCCGGCGCCCAGCACGGACAGCACCGCGACCGCCACGGCGGCGTACACGGCCAGCGCGATGGCGAGGGCGATCGGGATGGCGCGCGGGATCGTCCGGGACGGGTCGCGCACCTCCTCGCCGAGCGTCGCGATGCGCGCGTACCCCGCGAACGCGAAGAACAGCAGGCCCGCCGCTTCGAGGACGCCGCCGAGCGACGTGCCCGAGCCGACGTCCAGGCGTCCGGCGTCGGCGGCGGACGAGGTGAGGCAGGCGACCACCACGGCGGCGAGCGCGGCCAGGACCACCGCGACGATCACCCGCGTGAGCCAGGCCGACTTCTCCACCCCCGCGTAGTTCACGCCGGTCAGCAGCGCCACCGCGGCGACCGCGACCACGTGCGGATGGCCCGGCCACACGTACGACCCGACGGTCAGCGCCATCGCCGCGCACGACGCCGTCTTGCCGACCACGAACGCCCACCCGGCGAGGTGGCCCCAGAACGGACCCAGCCGTTCCCGCCCGTAGACGTACGTGCCGCCGGACTCGGGGTACCGGGCGGCGAGCCGCGCCGACGACGTCGCGTTGCAGTAGGCGACGACGGCGGCCGTCCCGAGCCCGAAGAGCAGGCCGGACCCGGCCGCCCGCGCCGCCGGCGCGAACGCGGCGAACACCCCCGCCCCGATCATCGCCCCCAGCCCGACCACCACCGCGTCGGACACCCCGAGCCGCCGTGCCAGCACGGTCATCCCCCACCGCCCTCCACCCCGCCGCGAATCCGGCGAACAGCATTTCCCACCGAGATGAACACCCGTATCCGAATCCGCGCCGACGGAGGCCACCGGCCCTTTCTGGAATCGGCTACCTGTTCGCGCCGCCGGCGACCTCTCCGGTGGCCCAGTCGCGGTCGGCCGCCGTCAGCCGCTCCGGTCGGACGCAGGCCCGCGCCAGCACGGTCAGGACCTTCTCGGGGTCGCATCCGTAAAGGCCCGCGCCCCAGACGGCGTTGGCCTCGACGACCGCCCAGCCGCGGCCGCGGATGCGTCCGACGTCGAGGACGGTCGCCGCCGGGACGGGCACTTCTCCGAGCACTTCGGCCGCGTACTCCGCCGCCTCCCGGACATCGCTCTCCGGTGCGCGCCATTCCCCGTCCGCCGTGAGGGCGAGTTCTCCGTCCAGCAGATAAGGGGACATGGCGACGACTTCACCGTCCAGCACATGGCAGCGGAATTCGACGTCCCATCGCACGGGCTCGCAGGTGAGCACCGGGGTTTCGTCGGGGAGGGCGTCGCGTCCGGGGAGTTCGCCGGGAGCCGCGAAGACCCTGCCCTCGAACGCTTTCCGTCCATCGGCCGGTTTGACGAACGTGGGCTCGGTGAGAGCGCTCCGGACGTCGCCGAGGGCGGAGACGGCGATGTCGCGGCGGCGGTGCCGGTCGGGCAGCGCGGGCAGCCATCCGGGCGGGACGTCCAGCAGCCGCACCCCGACCTGCGCGGCGACGGCCTCGACGAACGTCGGTTCGCCGTAGAGCGCGACGTCCTTTCCGCGGAGGCGGTCCGGGGCGCGTCGGCCGCCCAGCCGCTCGGCCGCCCAGCCGAGCCTCCCGGACGCGGCGCGCAACGCCTTCGAGTCGGGCGTGTAACGCGGCGAAAGCACGAGCAGCGGCATCGGCCAAGAGTAAATGGTCGGAGTGGGCGAGCCGGGATTATTCAGGGGGCGGGTGAAATTCTGTTGGCGCCGAAAACTGGTTAGCGATTGGGGGGCGGCGTACGTTGTCGCCACGCATGGCGCCTCACCACCAGGTGTCGTGCGCACCCGCCATAACCCCCGAGGATGCCGCCGCTCCCAGCCGGTCGGCGGCGAAAGGTGGCGACAGTGAACCGAGGTGTGCACCTCAGACGTGTGGTCCCGCTGCTGGGCGTCGCGGCCGTGGCCGTCCTGCCCGCGTTCGGGACCGTTCCGGCGACGGCCGGCGCGAAGCCCGTCCCCCCGGCCGGGCAGGCGCTCGGCGCGTTCGCGGACCAGCTCACCGGACGGCTCGGCGCGCAGGCCGCGGGCGCCTACGTCGACCGGGACGGACTCCTGGTCGTCAACGTCACGACCCCCGCCGCCGCGCGGCAGGTGACCGCCGCCGGTGCGACGCCCCGCGTCGTCGCGTACGGCATCGCGCGGCTCGACGCGGCCAAGAGCGCGCTCGACCGGTTCGCGGGCGGTCGCGGCGCGGTCGGCCTGGCCTGGGGCGTGGACGTGGTCGCCAACGCCGTCGTGGTCAGCGTCCCGGCGAGCGACCATGACGCGGCGACGAACGCGCTGGTCAAGCGGGCTCGCGCGGTCGGCGGCACCGTGCGGATCAGGCGCGTGCACGGCGCGGTGCGGCCGATGCTCGGGCCCGGCGACGCGATCACGACCGGTGGGTCGCGCTGCTCGGTGGCCGCGATCGGGACCGGCGGTGGCGGCGACTACGTCGTGACGGCCGGGCACTGCACCCGCATCGGCACGACGTGGTCGACGTCCGGCGGCGAGCAGATCGGCACCACGCAGGCGAGCAGTTTCCCGGGCAATGACTACGGGACGATTCGTGTGACGAACGGGTCGCTGCAATTGTCCAACGACAATCTGACCGAGGTCGGCAGACCGCCCGCGGGGTCGCAGGTCATCAAGAAGGGCTCGACCACCGGCACCACCTCCGGGCAGATCGTCGGCTACGACCGCACGGTCAACTACCAGGAGGGCACGGTCACCGGGCTGATCGAGACGACCGTGTGCACCCAGCCGGGCGACAGCGGCGGCTCGCTGCAGAGCGGGAGCACCGCCGTCGGCATCACGTCCGGCGGCAGGACGGGCGGCTGCACGGCCAATTACCAGTCCTATTTCCAGCCCTTGGACGAGGCGCTCCAGTCCCAGGGCCTCACCCTCAAATAAGAGCTCAACCGAACGGAGCATTCGGGCGGGGCTCCCGGAAAGGCCGGGAGCCCCGCCGGTCAGTTCTTGCCGGTCAGTTCTTGCCGGTCAGTCCCGCCGGTCAGTCCCGCCGGTCAGTCCTGCGGGACCAGCCCGACCCTGGCGGCGAGCCGCTCGCGCTGCCCGGTGAGCCGGGCGATCTCGGCGTCGAGCGCGTCCAGCCGCCGCCGCGCGACGCCGGAGCCGCGCCCGCACGCCCTGGGCGACGGCGGGACGCCGTCGTTCTCGTCCAGCAGGTGGAGCATGTCGGCGCACAGGCGCAGGTCCTCGACGGTCAGGCCCATCGACAGGAGCACCCGGATCACCCGGACGCGCCGCACCTCCGCCTGACCGTACCGGCGCTGCCCGCCCGCCGTGCGGTCCGGCGGCGGCAGCAGTCCGCGCTGCTCGTAGAAGCGCAGTGCGCGCGGGGTGGTCCCGGCCGCCGCGGCGGCGTCGCTGATCCGCATCAGTCCTCCGGTGTCGTCCGCCGGGGGACCGCCGCCCTACAGCTCCACGATGACGGTCCCCAGGTGCCGTCCCCCGATCGCTTCGTGCAACGCGCGGGGGGCGCTCTCGATGCCCGCGAACCGGACCTCGGGCAGGACGATCTCGCCGGACCGCAGCCAGCCGCCGAGGCGACGGGTCCACTCGGCGTCCAGGGCCGGGTCCGCGCCGCCGAAGCCGCGCAGCTCGACGTGCTTGACGATCAGCTCGAACGAGTCCAGCTCGACCGGGGACGTGTTGCCGGGACGGTCCGCGGCGAGCTGCCCCGCGAGCGCCCCGACGAGGACGACCCGCGCCCCCGGCCGGGCCAGCGAGATCGCGGCCTGGAGCTGCTCGCCGCCGACGTTGTCCACGACCACGTCGACGCCGTCCGGCGCGGCCTCCGCGAGCCGCGCGCCGAAGGGCCCCTCGCCGCGCAGCACGGCCGCGTCGTAGCCCAGCTCGGCGACCAGCCGTTTCGCCTTCTCCGGCGAGCCGGTGCTGCCGACGACCCGGCCCGCGCCGAGCCGCCGCGCGACCTGTCCCGCGACCGAGCCGACGCCGCCCGCGCCGCCGGACACGAACACGGTCTCGCCGGGGCGCAGCCGCGCGTCCCGGACCAGCGCCGCGTACGCGGTCGCGCCCTGGCCGAGGTGGGCCGCCGGGTCGGGGAGCGTGTCGTCGAGCGGCGCGCACCGGTCGGCGGGCACGGTCGCGTACTCCCGCCAGCCCTGCCAGTGCTGGACGAGGTCCCCGGCGCGCAGCCCGCCGCCGTCCGGCGCGGACACGACCTCGCCGACGGCCTTCCCGAACAGGGTGTCGCCGGGGTTCAGCGGCGGGAACGGCGCGCCCTTCACGCTCCCGGCCATGAGCGTCCGGATGGCGGGGAAGACGTGGAAGAGGCGGTTCCGGACGAGCACCTCGCCGTCCCCGGGCACCGGTACCGGCACCTGGACGACGGCGAAATGCTCCGGCTCCGGCAGGCCCTCCGGCCGGACGGCGAGCCGGACTTCACGCGAGGTTTCGGGCATCGGCAACTCCCAAGACGGTTCCGCAACGGCCCCGCGACGCTAACCCCTGACCCGCGCGTCAAAGTCAAGCCGGGAATCAGCTCATCTCGATGAACTGGTGGTCGGAGCGGATGCGGCCGTCGGCGTCCAGGGAAATGACGTCGAAGCCCCCGCCGACGTCCTCTCCGGTGCCCGTCGTGCGCATCTTCCAGCGGAGGCAGACCACGCCCGCCATCGGCTCGTACGGCTCAGCCCCCGAGACGAAGGCGTACTCGCCCGCCTTGATGAACATCTCGTACGCCCTGGTCACCCTGGCGTCCAGGGCGGCGTGGCCGCGCACCTCAAGCGGCGGCGCGGGAAAGGCGAGCGCCTTCGCCGCCTCGCGCATCTCCTGCGGCGGATCGGTCAGCACCTGGACGGCGTCCGGCGCCCACAAGTCGCGCACCAGCGCGCCGCGCGCCTCCGGATCGGGCTCGTTCCACAGGGTGACGTACTTGTCGGCGAACTCCTTCAGATCCAATGCGTTGCTCATGCCGAGCAGTCTCGGACGCGTCCCGGCCGCTCCGCGATTCCCTGCGGGGAATGGCGGAGCGGCCGGACGTCCGGTTTGAATGGGGCGATGACGACGGCGACCGAACCCGCGTCCGGCCATTTCGGACGCGAGCTGCGGCGCTGGCGGACGCGGCGCCGCGTCAGCCAGCTCGAACTGGCGATCAGGGCCGACACGACGCAGCGGCACCTGAGCTTCCTCGAACGCGGCCGGTCCCGTCCCGGCCGGACCATGGTCGTGCGGCTCGCCGAGTCGCTCCACCTGTCGCTGCGGGAGCGGAACGACCTGCTGCTCACCGCCGGATACGCCCCGGTCTACGCCGAGTCCGGGTTGGACGCGCCCGAACTCGGCCCGGTCCGCGAGGCGCTGGACCGCATCCTCGACGGGCACCTGCCCTATCCGGCGGTCGTCGTCCGGGCGTACGGGGAGATGGTGTCGGCGAACGCGGCGTTCGACGTCCTCGCCGAGGGCGCCGCGCCCGCGCTGCTGGAACCGCCGGTCAACGTGCTGCGCCTCGTCCTCCACCCGGACGGGATGGGCCCGCGGGTGGCGAACCTGGCCGAGTGGGGACGGCACGTCACGTCCAACCTGCGCGATCTGGTGCGGCGGAGCCCGTCGCCCGTCCTGGAGGAGTTCGTCGCCGAACTCGACGGCTACCTCCCGGCGATGGAGCCGCGCGCCGACCATCTCGGGTTCGCCGTCCCGCTCCGGCTGCGGACGCGGGACGGCGAGCTGCGCCTGATCACGACGCTCACGTCGTTCGCGACCGCCGTGGACGTCACGGTGTCCGAGCTGCACCTCGAAGCGTTCCTGCCCGCCGACGAGGCCACCGCCGAGATCCTCGCGCACCGGAACGCCGCCCGCGCCTAGGCCCCCGCGGCCAGGCCCGCGCGGCTGAGCCCCCGCGTCCAGGCCCCCCGCCTCCAGGCCCCCGTGGCTGGGCCTAGGCGCGCCTCGGCCCAGGCGCGCCTAGGTCCAAGTGCCCGCCGCCGCAGTTTCGGTGACGTAGTCCTCGAACCTGCGGGGCGGGCGTCCGAGGGCCTTCTCGACGCCGTCCGAGACGGCGGCCGCGCCACCGTCCCGGACGGACGTGAGCAGGCCCGCGAGCAGTTGCGCGGCGTTCGCCGGGAGACCCGCCGCGACCTGCTGCTCGACGAACGCCTCCGGCGTGACGTCGACATACCGGACGTCGCGCCCGGTGGCCCGGCCGATGAGGTCGGCGGCCTCGCCGAAGCCGATCGCGCGCGGTCCGGTGAGGTCGTAGACCTGCCCGGCGTGCCGGTCGGCGCCGGTCAGCGCGGACACGGCGACGTCCGCGATGTCCACGGCGTCGACGAACGGTGTGCGGCCGTCGCCGGTCGGCAGCGCCAGCTCCCCGCCGAGCACGCCCGGCAGGAAGAACGCCTCGCTGAAGTTCTGCGAGAACCAGGTGGGGCGGACGATCGTCCAGTCGGCGCCGGTGGCGCGCACGGCCTCTTCGGCGTCCCCGAGCGGGCCTCCCGCCTCACTCGCGAGGGGCGCGGACAGCATCACCAGCCGCCGGACGCCCGCCGCGCCCGCCGCCGCCACGAACCTCGGGACGCGCCCGCGCGTGTCCGGGTCACCGCCCGGATAGGGGTTCGGCTCCACGACGTAGACGGCCTCGACGCCGTCCAGGGCGGCTGGCCAGGTGCCGGGGTCGGCCAGATCGAAGGGGACGTCGCCGGACGTCCGGGACGCTATGCGCACGGTCCGGCCGTCCGCGCGGAGGCGGTCGGCGACGCGGCGGCCGGTCTTGCCGGTGCCGCCGAGGACGAGATAGGTGTTCATGCCGTCCAGCGAACCGCCGATCCGCCGGACGATACATGGGAGATCGTCGCAAAGGCATTTGCGATCGTCCAGCAGGAGGCTAGGGCACCGGTTGCGGAGGCGTGGCGGTGAGCGCGTCCCAGGCGGCCATCGCGCAGGTGATGACCTCTTCCAGTTCGGCGCCGGTGGCGCCGTCGCGGGCCTGCACGGACATGCCCTGCACCACGGTCGTGTAGTAGCGGGCGACGGCGTCGAGACGGGCGGGCGGCGCGTCGATGTCGCCGTCGCGGACGCCCTGCGCGAGGCGGTCCCTGACGGCGGCGAGTTGGCCGCGCCGGATGTCGGCCAGGAACTCCCGGACGTCGTGGTTCTCCACGGCGCCGGTGGGCGAGGCGAGGATGAGCATGCAGTAGTGCGGCGCGTCGGAACGGGTGATCTGGTCGGCGGTGGCGCGCAGCATGGCGTGGATCGCGGCGCGCGTGGACGGATGCTCGCTCAGCGCGCTCCGCGGCGGCCCGCCCGAGGTGGTGCCGTAGAGCAGCATGACCTTGCGGAACAGCTCCTGCTTGCTGCCGAAGCAGGCGTAGATGCTGGCCGAGGCGATGCCCATCGCCTGAGCCAGGTCGCTGAGCGAGGTGCCCTCGTAGCCGTGTTCCCAGAACACGTCCAGCGCCTGGCGCAGGGCGGTGTCCGGGTCGAATGTGCGCGGCCTGCCGCGAGCGGCCATCGGGCGTCCCTCCGAACTTGTTTGTCGATCGCTCAATTTTACCTTGACCTGCGCCGAAGTGCCCTGTTACGTTTTTTTGGTCGTTCGACAAACAAATGAGAGTCGGTCCTCATGAGCATCCCCTCCACCATGCGCGCACTGCGGCAGACGTCGCTGGACGGCCCGCGAGACCTGCGCCTGGTCACCGACGCGCCGGTGCCGAGCCCGGGGCCGGGCGAAGTCCTGATCCGCGTCACCGCCGCCGGAGTCAACTTCGTTGACATCTCGCAGTCCCGGGGCACGTTCGCGAACGGTCCGCGGCCGCCCTATCTCGCGGGCATCGAGGGCGCGGGCGAGGTCGTCGCCGTCGGCGAAGGGGTCACCGGCCTGGAGCCCGGCGCCCACGTCATCGGCGTCGGCGTCCAGGGCGGCGCGTTCGCCGAGTACATGCCGCTGTTCGCGGCCGGAGCCGTCCCGGTGCCGCCGGGCTGGACCGACGAGCAGGCTCTCGGCCTGGTCGTGAACCTGCCGACCGCGCTCGCCGCGCTCAGGCCGCTGGGCGGCGTCGCCGAGGGGCGGGCCGTGCTGATCCACGCCGCGGCAGGCGGCACCGGCCAGGCCGCCGTGAAGATGGCCAAGCACTACGGCGCGACGGTGATCGCCACCGCTTCGCCGGACAAGCACGAGGTGGTGCGGGCTCTGGGCGCCGACCACGTCCTCGACTCCCGTGGCGGCGACATCGCCGCCGAGGTCCTCGCGCTGACCGATGGCGCGGGCGTCGACCTGACCCTGGAGTCCGTGGGCGGCGCCGCGTTCGACGCCAGCCTCGCGGCGACCAAGCGCGTCACCGGCCGGGTCGTGGTCTTCGGCCTGGCCGGCGGCGAGGCCGCGATCAGCAACTGGGACCTGGTCTACAAGCACCAGGTCCAGATCATCGGCCTGAACATCGGCGCCCTGATCCAGGCCGTGCCGCAGGTCTTCGGCGAGGTCATGGAAGAGCTGTTCGAGCTCTTCGGCGCCGGAGTCCTCGGCCCCGGCGAGCCCACCGCCCACGATCTGGCGGAAGGCCCCAAGGTGCTCGCGGAGCTCGAAGCCCGTTCCACGGTCGGCAAGCTGGCCCTGCTTCCCTGAGCGGACCCCGTCGAAAACCATTTGTGATCGTCTAGCGTGGGACGGGTGGACGTCCTCACCGACCTGCTGCACCGCGCGCGGGCCGGGAACGCGCTGGTCAAGCAGCTCATCCAGAGTCCGCCGTGGGCGATGGCGTTCGCGGACGTCCCGCCGCTGACGGTCACCGCGACGCTCGGCGGCTTGGCCTGGCTCCGCTCGCACGAGCCCGGCGCCGCGCCCGTCCGGCTCGCGGCGGGCGACATCGCGCTGGTCAGCGGGACGCGCGGCTACACGATCGGCGACGACCCGGCCACCCCGCCGCTGATGCTGGTGGAGGCGGACGGCAAGCGCCGCCTCGGCGGCGACCCGGCGGCCTGCGACCTGCCCATCGGGCCCCGCACCTACGGCGACGGGCTGCCCGGCGCGACGGTCATGCTCCGCGGTGTCTACGACCTGCGCGGCGACGCCGCCGGACGGCTGCTCGCCATGCTGCCGCCGCTCGCCGTCGTGCCCGCCGGGCCCCGCACCCGCGCCGCGCTGGACATGCTCGCCGCCGAGACCTCGCGCGACGAGCCGGGGCAGGACGCCGTCCTCGGGCGGCTGCTCGACCTCGTCCTCGTGCTGGCGCTGCGGGCCTGGTGCGCCCGGCCGGAGAACGCGCCCGCCTGGTACCGGGCGCTCGCCGACCCCGCGATCGGCGGCGCGCTGCGCGTCCTGCACGACAACCCGGCGCGGCGCTGGACGGTCGCCGCGCTCGCGGCCGAGGCCGGGATGTCCCGCGCCGGGTTCGCGGCGCGGTTCACCGGCCTCGTCGGCGAGCCGCCGCTCACCTACCTGACCGCCTGGCGGATGAGCCTCGGCGCCGACCTGCTCCGCGACACCGACGCGACCGTCGCCGCCGTCGCCCGCCAGGTCGGCTACGCCGACCCGTTCGCGTTCAGCGTCGCGTTCAAGCGCGCCCGCGGCCTCAGCCCCTCGGAATGGCGCCGCCGGACCCGCTGACCGGCGCGGCGGCGCGTCCCCGGTGCGACGCCCGGGGCCGCGGGCGGGCAGGATGTGAGGGTGAACGAACTCGAAGAAGGCACCCGGCTCACTCTGGACTTCGACAAGCTCGCGGGCGTCGCGGCGACCGGGGCGCGGGTCGTCCCCGTCGTGCTGCAGGACGCGGCGAGCGGCGACGTCCTGTTCATCGGCTACGCCAACGACCAGGCACTCAAGGCGACGCTGGACGAGCGCATCGCCGTGCTGTGGTCGACGTCCCGCAACGAGCTGTGGCGCAAGGGCGCGACGTCGGGGGACGTCCTCGCGCTGGTCGACGTCCGCGTGAACTGCGAGCAGAACTCGCTGCTCTACCTCGTCAACCGGACGACCGGCGGCGCCTGCCACACGACGCTGCCGTCCGGGGAGGCGCGTCCGACCTGCTACTACCGCTCCGTGACGGACACCGGGACGCTCGGGTTCGTAGAGCTCTAGGTCCCCGCTCGAACGATCCGCGCATGACGGACGTGTCCAGCGGATATGGGTCCGGATGAGGAGGGGCCATGGAACCTGAGCGGAGCGCATGGCCGCGGCTGCGCGTCGACGACTGGCGCGACACCCGCGACACGCTGCACATGTGGACGCAGATCGTCGGCAAGGTCAGGCTCGTGCACGCGCCGCTGGTGAACCACTGGTGGCAGGTGACGCTGTACGTGAGCCCGCGCGGGCTGACCACGTCGGCCGTCCCGTACGGCGCGGGGGCGTTCGACGTCGAGTTCGACTTCATCGAGCACCGGTTGCAGATTCGGGCGAGCGACGGCGGCGTCCGCGGGTTCGACCTGGCGCCGATGCCGGTCGCGGAGTTCTACGACCGGACGATGCGCGCCTTGGCCGAACTCGGGATCGAGACCTCGATCCAGGCGCGTCCGAACGAGGTCGACCCGGCGATCCCGTTCGCCGAGGACGACCGGCACGCCGCCTACGACCCGGCCGCCGCCCACCTGTTCTGGCGGCAACTGCTCCAGGCGGCGCGGGTGATGGGCGAGTTCAGGTCCCGGTTCGTCGGCAAGGTCAGCCCGGTGCACTTCTTCTGGGGCGCGATGGACCTCGCCTGCACGCGGTTCTCCGGACGCGAGGCGCCCGTCCACCCCGGCGGCGCGCCGAACTGCGGCGACTGGGTGATGGAGGAGGGCTACTCCAAGGAGCTGAACAGCTGCGGGTTCTGGCCGGGCGGCGGCGACGAGGGCGCGTTCTACGCCTACGCCTACCCCGAGCCGGACGGGTTCGCCGACCGTCCGGTGGGGCCGTCCGCCGCGTTCTACAGCCGGGAGAACGGCCAGTTCCTGCTGCCCTACGAGGCGGTGCGGACCGACCCCGACCCCGACCGGGCGCTGCTCGAATTCCTCCAGGGCACCTACGAGGCGGCGGCGGACCTCGCGCACTGGGACCGGCCCGCGCTGGAGGCCGACCCGGCACGCTGGGCCGACAGGACCCTGCATGCCGGGCCGGGAGAACAGGGCGGCTAGCCGAGGTCGATGTTGCCCTTGCCGGGGTTGACCTTGGACGGCTCGTCGCCCTTGACGATGCCGTTGCCCTGGTTGCCGTTGCCCTGGTTGCCGTTGCCCTGGTTCCCGTTCGACGGGTTCTTCGTGTAGCCGGGTCCGCGCGACGGCGTCGGATGCGGCTTGTTCGGCTGCTTGGTCTTCTTCTTGAGCTGGCCGGGCGCGTTCGCCTTGCCGTGCTGCTTCTCCTTGACGGACGGCGTCGGCGTCGGGGTGGGCGTCCACCGGGACGGCGGCGGGCTCGGCGTGTACCGGACGCGCGGCGACCGGTGGCCGTCGCGGTCGTAGTCGGACGGGCTGGCCGGGGGCGTCGGGCTGTGCCCGGGGATCCGCCCGGTGATCGTCGCGTAGGCGGCGCCGCCGGTGAGGACGAGCGAGCCGCCGACGATCGCCACGACCTTGATCGTCAGCAGTCGGCGCAGCGCGGCGGCGCGGGACTGGCGCGCTGGACGCGGCGCGGCCCGGAACGCGGCGACGGCCGCGTCCTCGCCCGCCAGCTCATCCGGCCGGGCGGGCGCGGCGGCGGCGGCGAGCAGCGCGTCCAGCGGGGCGTCCAGCGGGGCGGCGCCGGGGGACGGGCGGCCCGCGCGGCGCAGCAGCCGCTCTGCGGTCCGCCTGTCCAGGGGCCCGGCCCGCCCGTCGAGATGCCCGGCCTGGTGATGGTCGCTCATGACACCCCTTCAGCGCCCGGACCGCCGGTTTTGTCACTCTGGGCGAGGGGAACGCCGCCCGGCGCCGCCTCTCCCGACTCGTCCGGTGCCCCGGCTACCCTGCCGTCTCCCCCGTTGTCCGTCCCGCCGTCTCCCGTCCCGCCCGCCTGCTCTTCCCTCCCGGATGCGGACAGCCGTTCGGCGAGCCGCCGCAGCCCCCGGTACGACGCGGTCCGGACGGCGCCGGGACGCTTGCCGAGGACCTCGCCCGCCGACTTCGCGTCCAGCCCGACGACGACCCGGAGCATCACGGCCTCGGCCTGGTCGCGGGGCAGCTCGGCGATCAGGCCCAGCGCGCCCTTCGTGGCGATGCCGTCCAGGGCGTCGACCTCGGTGTCGGCGTCGGCGGCCATCGTGAGCAGCTCCTCGACCGGCAGGTCCGAGCCGGGCCGCCGGGACCTGCGGCGCAGGTGGTCGAGCGCGCGGTGCCGGGTGATCGTCGCCGTCCAGCCGCGGAAGCCGTCCAGGTCGCCGCGGAAGGACGGCAGGTCGCGGGCGATCTGCAGCCACGCCTCGGAGGTCACGTCCTCGGCGTCCGCGCCGACGAGCGTGCCCGCGAAGCGGATCAGCCGGGGCTGGACGTCGCGGTAGAGCATGCGGAAGGACTCCTCGTCGCCGTCCTGCGCGGCCCGCAGGGCACGGCCGAGCTGCTCCTCGTCCGCCCGTTCCATCCGGGCCATTGTGCAGGGATTCCGGACGCGGTGTGACATGTACCCGGGTGTTCGCGCTGAAGCAGTGAGCCCCCACGGCCGGCCCCGTGGGCGGGCGCCCCTCCCGCACCGAAACGATGGACGGCGATGATCGGGAACGTCCCGCACGACCGCGACGAGCTGCTCGTCACCGGAATCCCGCCGGTCACCGGGCCGCTCACCCTGCCCCTCCCCGAGGCGGTCACCGAGCCGTCCGACGCGGGGACGACGACGCCCGTCGAGCCGGATGCGGTGTTCGTCGACGCGTCCGGCTGGCGCGCCCGGTTCGGACGGCGGCTCGGCCTCGCGGCCGGAGCCCTGCTGGTCGTGTTCCTCGGCGCGCTGGGCATCGGGATGGCGACCGGTCCGAGCGTGCCGCTGACGCCGTGGGGCGAGCCGTCCGCGCGGCCGAAGGTGCAGGTCAGCGAAACGGGAAGCCCGTCAGGGGGCCCGTCCGACCAGCGGACGGGAGCCCGCCCCGGGACGCCCCGCCCGACGGACGACCCGGCCCCCGCCGCGCCGCCGCCCGCGCCGTCGGCGACCGGGCCCTCGGCGGTTCGGCCGTCCCCGTCGACCGCGGCGCGTCCCGGTAGGTCGCAGGCGTCCCCGCCCGCCTGGGGACGCAAGAAGAAGAAGCGTTGACCGCGCGCCACACCGAGCCCAGAGGACACTGGGTTCTGCTGCTGCTGGGCGGTCTCGTCCTCACCGTGCTCCTCCTCCTGGACGGCTTCGCCAACGGCGCGGTCGGCGAGGCGCCGCGCGCCGAGTCAGCGCCGACCGGCGGGCCGGTGCCGTCCTCGGTGACGTCCGGCGGCCCGGTCGTCAGTGTCGTGGACGGCGCGCCCCGCACCCGCCGCACGCCGCCGAAGACCATCGCGCTGACCTTCGACGACGGCCCCGACCCCGAATGGACGCCCCGCGTCCTGGACGTCCTCCGCCGCCACGGCGCGCACGGCACGTTCTTCACGGTCGGCGCGCGCGTCGCCGAGCATCCGGCGCTGACCCGGCGCATCCTCCGCGAGGGCAACGAGATCGGCTCGCACACCTACACGCACGCCGACCTCGCGACCGTCCCGACCTGGCGGGGACGCCTCGAACTCGACCTCACTCAGCGCGCGCTGGCGGGCGCGGCGGGCGTCCACACGCGGCTGGTGCGGATGCCGTACTCGTCCCGCCCGGACGGCCTGACCGGCGCGGAGTGGCGCGCGGCGGAGCGGGCTGGGGAGGCGGGGTACGTCGTCGTCCTCACCGACCGCGACACCGAGGACTGGCGGCGGCCCGGCGCGGCGAAGATCGTCCAGGCGGCGCTGGACGGCGACGCGCGCGGCGCGGGCGCGGTCGTGATGCTGCACGACTCGGGCGGCGACCGGTCGCAGACCGTCGCGGCGGTCGAGCGGATCATCGAGCGGCTCCAGCCGCTCGGCTACCGCTTCACGACGCTCACCGCCGCGCTCGGCCTGCCGCCCGCCGAGGCCCGGGTGTCCGCCCGCGAGCGGGCCGTCGGCTGGACGCTCGTCGCCGCGCAGCGCGCCGCGTCCACCCTCACCGGGACGATGGAGGCGCTGTTCGCGGTCGCCGGGATCCTCTACGTGCTGCGGCTCGTGACGCTGCTGCTGTTCGCGCACGTCCACGTGCGGCGCGTCCGGGGCCACGCCCGTGAGCCGGGCCGCCGCCGTCGCCGTCGCCGCCCCCGCGGTGAGCCGCCCGCGCCAGTGATCGAGGGCGAGCTGCCGCCCGACCCGTTCCCGCCCGTGTCGGTGATCGTCCCCGCGTACAACGAGGAGGCGGGGATCGGCGCGGCGGTCGCCTCGCTGCTCGACACCGACTACCCCGGCACGGTCGAGGTGATCGTGGTGGACGACGGCTCCACCGACCGCACCGCCGAGATCGTCGAGGCGATGGGGATTCCCGACGTCCGGCTCGTCCGGAAACCGAACGGCGGGAAGCCGAGCGCGCTGAACGCGGGGATCGCGGTCGCCGGCGCCGACGTCCTCGTGCTGGTGGACGGCGACACGGTCTTCCAGCGCGACACCATACGGCGGCTCGTCGCGCCGCTCGCCGACCCGGCGGTGGGCGCGGTCAGCGGCAACACCAAGGTCGCCAACCGGGACGGCGTCCTCGGCCGCTGGCAGCACATCGAGTACGTGATCGGCTTCAACCTCGACCGGCGGATGTACGACGTCCTGCGGTGCATGCCGACCGTCCCCGGCGCGATCGGGGCGTTCCGCAGGTCGGCGCTGGCGCGGGTCGGGGGCGTCCCCGGCGACACCCTCGCCGAGGACACCGACCTCACCATGGCGATCTGCCGCACCGGCCTCCGCGTCGTCTACGAGGAGACGGCCCTCGCCTGGACGGAGACCCCCGCCTCGCTGGGCCAGCTCTGGAAGCAGCGCTACCGCTGGTGCTACGGGACGATGCAGGCGATGTGGAAGCACCGCCGCTCCCTCGTCGAGGGCGGCGCGTCCGGACGGTTCGGCCGCCGCTGCCTGCCCTACCTGACCGTGTTCCAGGTGCTGCTGCCGCTGTTCGCCCCCGCCATCGACCTGTTCGCGCTGCTCGGCGTCGTCTTCGTCGACCCGGTCGCGCCCCTGCTCACCTGGACGGTCTTCGTCGCCGCCCAGACCGCCGCGGGCGCCTACGCCCTCTGGCTGGACGGCGAGCCCATCCGCCCCCTGTGGACGCTTCCGCTCCAGCAGTTCGTCTACCGGCAGCTCATGTACCTGGTGGTCGTGCAGTCGGTGGTCACGGCGCTGCTCGGGTCGCGGCTCGGGTGGCACACCGTCCGCCGGACGGGCACCTTCACCGACCTCGGCAGCGGCCGGGAACAATCCCGGGGACCCGTCGGTTACACATGACAGCCGGTGTGCCTGGTGTCCCCGGGCCTCACCTTTCGCCTTCACGGAATACCGTCCGGCTGGAGCCGTGTTGTGCATTTCGCCGAGAGGCGACCCCACACACCGGTCTTTGATCAGAGCCCCGCGCGGCCTCAGGGCCGGGCGGGGCTCTGATCTTTCGCGATGCGAGACTGCGGGCATGAGCCTCGCCGCGCACCTGGAGAAGATCGGCCGTCCGCTGGTCGACGAACAGCTCGAACACCCCACCGTGCGGGGCATCGCCCAAGGGGACCTGGACGAGGCCGTCTTCCGCTCCTGGCTTGAGCAGGACTACCTCTTCCTGCACGACTACACCCGCGTGTTCTCCCGGCTGGCCTGGAAGGCGCCCGCCGCCCACCTCGGCGACCTGGTCGACCTCGCCCACGCGACGTACCGCGGCGAGCTCGACCTGCACCGTTCGCTGTCCGCGAGCTTCGACGCCGACCTGGACGGCGCGACGAAGGGCCCGGCCTGCGCCGCGTACACGTCCTTCCTGCTGGAGAGCGCCGCCGACTACGCGGGCGGCCTCGCCGCCCTCTACCCCTGCATGTGGGGCTACTCCACGCTCGGACGGCTGCTCGCCGACGACCCGCCGGCCGAGCCGCGCTACCGCCGCTGGGTCGACACCTACGCCGACCCCGGCTTCGCCGAGCTGACCGCCCGCATCGCCCAGATGATCGACGAGTCCGGGGCCGACCCGGCGACCGCCGAACGCCTCTTCCTGGACGGCATGCGCCACGAGCTGGCCTTCTGGGACGTCTGACCCGCGCGGAGCGCGCAGCCGGGAAATAAGGGGTTGCCGGGCCCGCGGCCGCGTTGATCATATTGCGACACATGCGGACCTACCGGGAACTGTTTCGCTCGCCGGAGTTCAGCCCCCTGTTCGCGGTCGTCACGGTGCAGGGCGCCGCGATGACGGTCAGCGGGCTGGCGCTCGGCGTCCTCGTCTACTCCGCCACCGACTCCCCGCTGCTCGCCGCGCTCAGCATGTTCGGCGCGTCCCTCACCCAGATGGTCGGGGCGATGGCCCTGCTGTCGGCGGCGGACCGGCTGCCGCCGCGCGCCGCGCTCGCCACGCTGGTGCTGGTCACCGGGCTCGGGACGGCCGTGCTCGCCGTCCCCGGCCTGCCCGTGTGGGGGCTGTTCGCCGTCGTGCTCGCGCTCGGCCTGATCGGCGCGGTGCTCGGCGGCGTCCGGTACGGGCTGCTCAGCCAGATCCTGCCGCGCGAGGGCTACCTGATCGGACGCTCCGTCCTGAACATGTCGACGGGGCTGACGCAGATCCTCGGGTTCGCGAGCGGCGGCGTCCTCGTGACCGTGCTGTCGCCGCGTGGAACGCTCCTCGTCGCGGCCGGTCTCGACGTCCTCGCCGCCTTGGCGGCGTGGCGGTTGCTCACGTCCCGTCCCCCGCGCGCTGCGGGGCGCCCGTCGGTGGCCGAGACGTGGCGGGTGAACGCGCTGCTGTGGTCGTCGCGTCCGCGCCGGTACGTCTACCTGGCGATGTGGCTGCCGAACGGGCTGATCGTGGGCTGCGAGGCGGTGTTCGTCCCGTACTCGCCGGACCGCGCGGGCGTCCTCCTCGCGTTCGCCGCCGCCGGGATGCTGGTGGGGGACGTCGCGGCGGGACGGTTCGTCCCGCACGGCTGGCGGCACCGGCTCGAAGCCCCGCTCCGCGTCGTGCTCGCCGCGCCCTACCTGGTCTTCGCGGTGCAGCCGGGGGTGCCGGTCGCGGCCGTCGTCGTCCTGGTCGCGTCGATCGGCTACGGCTCCACGCTGCTGCTCCAGGACCGGCTGATGACCCTGACCCCGGACGAGGTCCACGGGCAGGCGCTCGGGCTCCACTCGTCCGGGATGCTGACCATGCAGGCCGTCGCCGCCGCGCTCTCCGGGACGGTCGCCGAGTGGACGTCGCCCGGCACGGCGATGGCGGTGATGGCGGCGGCCTCGCTCCTGACCACGCTGGCGCTGGCGCCGGGGCTGCGGCCCGTCGCGCGCGGCGGCGAACCGGGCCCCGCCGCCACCTGACGCCGCCACCTGACGCCGCCACCCGAGACCACCGCCTGACGCCGCCACCTGCCGGTCAGCCCGTGAGGGCCGGGTAGTCGACGTAGCCCTGGTGCCCGCCGCCGTGGACCAGGGCGCTGTCGTAGTCGTTGAGCGGCGCGCCGCTCGCGAACCGCGCCGGGAGGTCGGGGTTGGAGATGAACAGGCGGCCGAAGGAGAACACGTCCGCGAGGCCCGCTTCGAGGGCCTGCTCCCCCGCCGTCCGGGAGGTCGGCTCGGGGCCGTTGAAGTTGCCGATCAGCGTCCCTGACCAGCGCGGCCGCAGGTCGGCCAGCGCCCCGTACTCGCCGCGCTCGATGACGTGCAGGTACGCGAGGCCGAGCGGGTCGAGGGCGGCGACGAGCGCCCGGTAGGCGCCCTGCGGGTCCACCTCGGCGATCTCGTTCTCCGGGTTGTCGGGGGAGACGCGCAGCCCGACGCGCTCCGGCCCGACCTCGGCGGCGACGGCCTCGACCACGTCGACCGCGAAGCGCAGGCGTCCGGCGAGCGAGCCGCCGTACCGGTCGGTGCGCCGGTTGGTGTTCTCGGCCAGGAACTGCTGGATCAGGTAGCCGTTCGCGCCGTGCACCTCGACCCCGTCGAACCCGGCGCGGACGGCGTTGCGCGCGGCCCCCGCGAAGGCCGCGACCACTGCCTCCACCTCGGCGGTCGTCAGCGCGCGCGGCGTGACGTGCGCGACCTTGCCCTCGTTCGTGCGGATCGTCTCGGACTCGATCCGCACCGCCGAGGGCGCGACGGGCGTCGCGCCGCCCGGCAGCGTGCGCGGGTGCGACATGCGTCCGACGTGCCAGAGCTGGGCGAAGATCGTCCCGCCTTCGGCGTGCACGGCACCCGTGACCTCGCGCCAGGCGGCCACCTGCGCGTCCGTGACCAGGCCGGGGACGCCCGGCTCGCCCTTCCCGAGGGCGTCCGGCCAGATCCCCTCGCTGACGATCAGCCCGGCCGTCGCGCGCTGCGCGTAGTACTCCGCGGTCAGCGGGCTCGGAACGCCGGTCGCGTCGTCCGCCCGGTTGCGCGTCATCGGCGCCATCGCGATCCGGTTGCGCAGCGCCAGGCGCGGGCCGTCGTAGGGGAGCAGGAGCTGGCTGGTCATCGGATCCTCCCAAAGTAGTTTGCATGCACATACAATGAATGCATGCACATGCAGATGTTGTCATTTCAGGTAAGCTGGCGTCAAGAGAGAAGGAGGCGCGGAGATGGGCGCTGCAACCGGTACGAGTCCTGAGACGAAGGACGGCCTTCTCTGGGACGGCGTCGTCACCCTGCACGGACGTGTCGAGCACCGGCTCGCCAAGGCGCTCCAGCGCGAGCACAACATCGGCCTGTCGGAGTACCGGGCGCTGTGCCGGCTGTCCCGCGCCGCCGAGGGCGAGCTGCGCATGCAGGAGCTCGCCGACCTCATCGGCCTCAACCAGAGCTCGGTCAGCCGCCTCGTCGCCCGGCTGGAGGCCGCGGGCTTGACCCGCCGCGACATGTGCCCGAAGGACCGGCGCGGCGTCTACACGGTGATCACCGAGGAGGGGCGCGCCCTCCAGGAGGAGGCGTCCCCGACCTACGCCGGGACGCTGACCGAGGCCCTCGAAGCCGCCGCCGCCGACCCGGCCCTCGCGCCCGTCCTCGCCGGTCTGCGTCCCTGAGACACGCGCTCCTGAGACACGCGGAAAGCGCGGCCCCCGTTCTCACGGAGGCCGCGCTTCGCGGTTCGGTCAGCGGGTCGCCGGGACCTCGGCCTTGGCCGACGTCGCGGCCGGGCCGACGGCGTCCGCCCGGTTCGCGTTCAGCGGCTTGAACCGGCGGAGCCGCAGGCTGTTGCTCACCACGAAGACCGAGGAGAACGCCATCGCGCCGCCCGCGATCATCGGGACGAGCAGCCCGGACGCCGCCAGCGGCAGCGCCAGCACGTTGTAGGCGAACGCCCAGAACAGGTTCCCCTTGATCGTGCCGAGCGTGCGGCGGGACAGCCGGATCGCGTCCGCCGCGGCCCGCAGGTCGCCGCGCACCAGGGTCAGGTCGGACGCCTCGATCGCCACGTCCGTCCCGGTGCCCATCGCGAGCCCGAGGTCGGCCTGAGCGAGCGCGGCGGCGTCGTTGACCCCGTCGCCGACCATCGCGACCGTCGCGCCCTCGGCCTGGAGGCGCTTGACGACGTCCACCTTGTCCTGCGGGAGGACGTCGGCGATGACCTCGTCGATGCCGACCGCGTCCGCGACCGTGCGGGCCACGGTCTCGTTGTCGCCGGTCAGCAGCACCGGACGCAGCCCGAGCGCCGTGAACTGCTCGATCGCCTCCGCCGAGGTCGGCTTGACCTGGTCGGCGACGGTGAGCACGGCGCGGGCGGCGCCGTCCCAGCCGACCGCGATGGCGGTGCGGCCCTGGGCCTGCGCGTCCGCCATGGCGCGTTCGAGGTCGGGCGTCAGGTGCTGCGACCACTCGGCCAGGAGCTGCGGACGCCCGGCGAGCACGCCGTGCCCGTCCACGACTCCCTGGACGCCGAGGCCCTCGACGTTGGCGAAGTCCTCGACGGTACCGAGGTCGCCGACCCGCTCCGTGGCGCCCTTGGCGATGGCCTGCGCGATCGGGTGCTCGGAGGCGTTCTCCAGCGCCCCCGCCAGCCGGAGCACGTCGTCCTCGGCCACGCCGTCGGCGGTGATCACGTCGACCAGCGCCATCCGGCCGGTGGTGACGGTGCCGGTCTTGTCCAGCACGATCGTGTCGATCCTCCGGGTCGACTCCAGCACCTCCGGGCCCTTGATCAGGATGCCGAGCTGGGCGCCGCGGCCCGTCCCGACCATGAGGGCGGTCGGGGTCGCGAGGCCGAGCGCGCACGGGCAGGCGATGATCAGCACCGCCACGGCGGCGGTGAACGCCCCGGCCAGCGGCTCGCCGGTGCCGATCCAGAAGCCGAGCGTGCCGAGCGCCAGCGCGATCACCACCGGGACGAAGATCCCGGAGATCCGGTCGGCGAGCCGCTGCGCCTGCGCCTTGCCGGTCTGCGCGTCCTCCACCAGCTTCGCCATCTGCGCGAGCTGCGTGTCGGACCCGATCCGCGTCGCCCGGACGAGCAGCCGCCCGCCCGCGTTCACCGTCGCGCCGACGACCGTGTCGCCCGGCCCGACCTCCACCGGGACGGACTCGCCGGTCAGCATGGAGGCGTCGACCGCCGACGAGCCCTCCACGACCGTCCCGTCCGTGGCGACCTTCTCGCCCGGACGGACGACGAACACGTCGTCCACCGCCAGCTGGTCGACGGGGACGCGCTCCTCGCGCCCGCCGTCCCGGACGACCGAGACCTCCTTCGCGCCCAGTTCGAGCAGCGCCCGCAGCGCGGCCCCGGCCCGGCGCTTGGACCGCGTCTCGAAGTACCGTCCGGCCAGGATGAACATGATCACCCCGGACGCGGCCTCCAGGTAGATGTTCATCGACCCGTCGGACCGGGTCATCGAGAACTCGAACCCGTGCTTGACGCCCAGCTCGCCCGCCGTGCCGAAGAACAGCGCCCACAGCGACCACGCGAACGCCGCGATCGTGCCGAGCGAGATCAGCGTGTCCATGGTGGCCGCGCCGTGCCGCAGGTTGATCGCGGCCGCCTTGTGGAACGGCCAGCCCGCGTAGACGACGACCGGTGCCGCCAGCGTCAGCGACAGCCACTGCCACGCCTCGAACTGGAGGGCCGGGACCATCGCCATCGCGATGACCGGCACCGACAGCACGATCGCGGTGATCAGGCGCTGCCGCACCGGGCGCAGCCCGTCGTCCGGCTCCGCCTCCGCGTTCCCCTTGGGCCCCTTGGGCGGGGACGGGAGCTCCGCGGAGTACCCGGCCTTCTCGACGGCCGCGATCAGCTCGTCCGTCGACACCCCCGGGGTGTACTCGACGCGGGCCTTCTCCGTCGCGTAGTTGACCGTGGCGGTCACGCCGTCCAGCTTGTTGAGCTTGCGCTCGATGCGGTTGGCGCACGACGCGCACGTCATCCCGCCGATCGCCAGCTCGACACGCTCGGACGCGGAGTCCGTGCTCATCGCTCCTCCTCTACCTCGGTCGTCGGTCTCGGTCGTCGGTCTCAGTGCGTGTGGGGTGTGTCGTCGTGGCCGCCGCCGTTCTGGGCGGGCGGCTGCGCGTCCCCGGCGTACACGGTGAACTCCGCCGTGCGGACCTTGCCGCCGTGCTTGAAGTCCAGGTAGAGGCGGTACGCGCCGGTACTCGGCGCCTCGGCGAAGAACGTGATCTCCGGCCCCGGCTTCGTCTTGCCGTCGCCCGGCGCCCCGTCCGGGTGGACGTGCAGGTAGGCGAGGTCGCCCTGGCGCAGCGCGACCAGGTGGCCGTACGCCTCCAGGTAGGGCTCCAGGTCGGTGACCGGCTTGCCGTCCTTGTTCACGGTCAGGGTCAGCTCGGTCGACTTGCCGGGGGCCAGGCCGCCGGTCAGGGCCACCTCGTAGCCGTCGACCTTCGCGACGCGCTCGGGCTTCGGGAGCGGCGTCGTCCGCAGGTCGCCCTGGACGAACACGTCCGCGCCGAGCGTGAGCTGCCGCTTCGCGCCCTCCGGCTGGACGTCGGTGAAGAACCGGTACACGCCGGGCTTCGGGAGCGTGATCGGGATCGTCCAGACGCCGCCGCCCGCCTCCGTGGGATGCACGTGCTGGAACCCGGACAGGTCGCGGCTCGCGATGATCAGGTGCAGCCGCTTGCCGTGCAGGGGCTTGAACCCGGTGACGGGCTCGCCGTCGGGGCCGTTGATGGTGAAGCGGAAGTCGGTCTTCTCGCCGGGGGTCACGTTCGTGTCGCGCGGGACGAGCGTGTAGCCGTCCTCGGAGACTTGGAGGCCGCCGGGCGCGTGCGCGGTCTCGCCGCCGCCGTGACCGCCCCCGCCGTGGTCCCCGCCACCCTGCCCGCCGCCGTGGCCGCCGCCGTCGTGCGAGGCCGTCTCGGCGGACGCCCCGACCGGACCGACGATCTTGCCGACCCCGGCGGCGCCGCCGAAGACGACGGCCAGTCCCACCGCGTAGATCCCCAGCTTGCTCGCGCTGTTCATTCCGTTTCACTCCACTCGGTGCCCGCGGGCACCCGCTCGGCCGGGTGCACCCCGCACGGCGGCGGGGCGCGCTCCGGTCAGGACGTCAACTGGTATCCGGCTTCCTCGACCGCGCCCTTGACCTGGGCGTCGTCGAGGGGCGCGTCGCTCGTCACGGTGACCTTGCCGGTCGGCAGGTCGACGTCGACGCCGGTCACGCCCGCGATCTGCTCGACCTCCTCCGTGACGGAGCTGACGCAGTGGCCGCAGGTCATCCCGGTGACGGTGTAGGTGGCGGTGCTCATCTGGCGTCTCCCTGTCGTTGGTACCCCTGGGGGGTATCTCGTGCCCGTCATGCTGCCATAACGTCTCGACTCTCGCAACCCCTACCCCCTAGGGGTTATTTCGAGATCCGGGTCACATGTCCGGATCCGTCCGGACGTGGGGTCCCGCATGGCGCGCACCGCCCCGCGACGATTACCAGCGGGTCGTTACGCGGAAGTTATCCACACCCTGTGTGACCGCCGGTTCCCCCGCCGCCCCGGCGTTCTGTGGCGATTCGTCGAGGTATCGACGCTGAAAACGCCCGCCGCCCCGGCGGATCCGACGTTGTGCACAAGGTTTTCCACAGGCTTCCACAGCCCTGTGGACGAGCATACGACCCACCTTCGAGGCCCTCTCACCGGCACCCCGGAACGTCGCCGATACTGAGGTCATGCCCGAACTTCCTGAGGTGGAGGCGCTGGCGGGGTTCCTGCGGGAGCGCGTCGTCGGACACGCGATCGCCCGCGTCGATGTTCTCGCCATCTCCGCGCTGAAGACCTACGACCCGCCGATCACTGCGCTCGGCGGGCTGACCGTCACCGGCGCGGCCCGGTACGGCAAGTTCCTCGACCTCGACGTCGACGGCGTGCACCTCGTGATCCACCTCGCCCGCGCGGGCTGGCTGCGCTGGCGGGACGAGATCCCCGCGCGGCCCGTCCGGCCCGGCGGCAAGAACCCGCTCGCGGTGCGCGTCCACCTGGACGACGGCTCCGGCTTCGACCTCACCGAGGCCGGGACGAAGAAGGGCCTCGCGGTGTACGTCGTCCGCGACCCGGCGGACGTGCCGGGGGTGGCGTCGCTCGGGCCCGACCCGCTGGACGACTCGTTCACCCCGGAGGCGCTCGGCGCGCTCCTCCAGGGCAAGCGCACGCAGGTCAAGGGCCTGCTGCGGGACCAGCGGGTGATCGCCGGGATCGGCAACGCCTACTCCGACGAGGTCCTGCACGTCGCGAAGATGTCCCCGTTCAAGCTCGCGTCCACGCTGACGGACGACGACGTCGCCGTCCTGCACGAGGCCATCGTCGGCACGCTGCGCGCCGCGGTGGAGCGGTCGCACGGGTTGGAGGCGCAGGACCTCAAGGGCGAGAAGAAGACCGGCCTGCGGGTGCACGGGAAGACCGGGGAGAAGTGCCCGGTGTGCGGCGACACGGTCCGCGAGGTGTCGTTCGCGGACTCGTCCCTCCAGTACTGCCCGACGTGCCAGACGGGCGGCAAGCCGCTCGCCGACCGCCGCATGTCCCGCCTGCTGAAGTAGCGGCCCTTCGGCGGGTCGCGGGAATTCGGCGGAAAGCACGCGAGACCGGGTGATCAAGCGGCGTATCGTGACGCGGAGATCACGCTCTCCGTCGCGTCCAGGAGCCGCCATGGGCTACCCGCCCCCTCCCGCGCAGCCCGGTCCGGGTGGCCCCTACCCGCCTGGATACGGCCCGCCGCCCGCCCCCGGCTACGGCCCGCCGAACGGTTACCCGCAGCAGGGCGCGCCTCCGGTTCCGCAGCAGGGTTACCCGCCCCAGCAGGGCTACCCGCCGCAGCAGAGCGGCTACCCGCCCCAGCAGGCCGGGTATCCGCCTCAGCAGGGCGGGTATCCCGCGCCGCAGGCCGCGCAGGCGCCGCCGCAGCCGCAGCAGGACGTCGACCTGTACGGGTCTCCGATCCTCGTCTACGACCAGCCCGCGCAGTTCTTCTCGACCGAGGCGAACTACACGATCTGGCACCCGCAGGGTCAGCCCGCCGCCTACGTCCGGGAGGAGGGCGTCAGCGGGGCCAAGAAGGCGCTGCGCGTCGTCGCCCAGGGCAGCCAGACCAAGGCGGAGCGGAAGCTGTCGATCCTCCGTCCGGACGGCATGCCGTACTTCCTGTTCTACAAGCCGTACGGGTTCATGGGCACGCCCAAGATGCAGGTGCTGACGCCGCAGGGCGGGCTGATCGGGCACCTGCGCAAGCGGGCGATGCGCGGCTGGGAGATCCTCGACCCGTACGAGCGGCAGCTCGGCTACTACGAACTGCTGAGCGGACGGATCACCGACTGGCAGCAGCAGGAGATCGCGCGCATCCAGCGCGGCTTCGCGGGGATGGGCGAGTTCATCTCGCAGATGTTCACGGGCGCGGACCGGTACGTGCTCCGGATGCACGTCCAGTTGCAGGAGCCGATGCGGACCCTCGTGCTGGCCTGCCCGCTCGCCTTCGACACGGCCGTCTCGCAGAACCGCAGCCTCGGCGGCTTCCTCACCTAGAACGGATAGGGCCCCGGCGTCGCCGCCGGGGCCGGTGGGGAGCTTCCTGGTCGGTTCTCCGTTGGACGAGCCAGAACGGGGAAGGCTCGCTCAGCGGACCTTCGGGACGTTCCCAAAGAGCGGCGCGATCTGCGTCCAGCGATGGAGATCGCAGCCGTTGTCCCTGGTGAACTTGGTGTCGATCTCCTTGCCGTTCCAGGTGCCCTTGACCGTGGCGATCTCAGGACCGCCGTAGATCTGCGTGCACACCTGGTCCTTGGAAATGGGTTTGAACGGGTCCTTGGCCTTGGCGATCGCCGCGCAGGCGTCGGCGGCCTTGGGAAGGTCGCCGCCCGTCGGGTCGCACTTCAGCGTCCAGGACTTGGCGGGTGCCTCCTTCGAGGCTTTCACCTTCACGGTGAGGGTGTTCGCCGACGTGCCCGAGGGCTGCACGGACGTGGTGCCCGAGGGCTTGCCGGCGGACGGTCCGTTTGCCTGTTCGTCGCCGCAGGCCCCGAGGGCCAGGACCAAGGTCAGCCCGGGCGCGGCGTAAAGGAGCGTCCGATACCGCATGCGTGATTCGACGCAGGGGGGCTTCGCGCGGTTCCATGGGGGTGTGATGAATTTCGGGGAAGACGTGCCGGCCGTGGGGGCCGCCGACGTGCCGCAGGACGGCTACCTGCTGGACGTCCGGGAACAGGGCGAGTGGGACGCGGGTCACGCGCCCTCGGCGGTCCACATCCCCATGGGGCAGCTCGGCGACCGCGCCGGGGAGGTCCCCCGGGACCGGGAGGTCTTCGTGATCTGCCGGTCGGGCCAGCGGTCCGCGCAGGTGACGGTGGCGCTGAACCAGGCGGGGTGGCTGGCCCGGAACGTCGACGGCGGCATGAAGGGCTGGGCCGAGGCGGGACGTCCGATGGAGGGCGGCGGCGAGGGGCGCCCGTACGTGGCCTGACCCGCGCCGATCGCCCGCCCGTCCGGCCCGGCATGTCCGATCTTTAGTGATCCATGCCCTTTTGGTGATGGCCGGGCGGTTGTACTATCGGTGCCGGTCGACCGGCTGGTCGGCCGTGTATCGATGAACCGCGGGAGCTCGGGCCAGAGCCGGGCTGAGAGGGCGGCCTTCACGGCGTCGCCGACCGCATGAACCTGTCCGGGTAATGCCGGCGTAGGGAGCGTGCGTTCGCTTGACGTCCGATGTGGAAAAGCGTCCCGTCGCCGAGGTTCCGTTCACTCTCGACGAGCCCGCGCCCAAGGTGCTCGGCTTCTGGGACCAGGGCGCCTTCTGGGCGAACCTCGGGGTCAGCCTGCTGGCGTTCTCCGGGGCCTACACCGTCCTCGCGCCGGACGGCGCGGGCCGCCCGACCCTCTCGATCGCGGCGGGCATCGTCGCGATGTCGGTGGGAACGGCCCTCGGCGGGCTGATGCTCGGCCTCGCGGCCGTGCCCGGCGCGCGTACCGGCCAGCCCGCGATGGTGCTGCTCCGCGGCCTGTTCGGGGCGCGGCTGTCGTACGCGCCGACCGTGCTGAACATCGCGCAGCTCATCGGCTGGGGGACGTTCGAACTGATCGTCATCGCGGACGCCGCCCGCGAGCTGTGGGACGGCGTCCCGCGCTGGGGCTACGTGATCGCGGCGGGCGCGATCACGACCGTGCTGACCGTCTGGCCACTCGGCTCCGTCCGGTTGCTGCGCCGATATGTCACGGTCGCCGTGGCGATAGCACTCGTGTACTTCTACGTACAGCTCCTCCGCGAGCCGCTGCCCGACCTGACGCGGGGCTCGTGGGGCGGCTTCTGGATCGGGGCGGACGCGGCCCTCGCCGTGTCGATCTCCTGGGTGCCGGTCGCCGCCGACTACACCCGCCACTCCCGGACGGAGCGCGCCGCGTTCGGCGCCGCGGCGGTCGGGTACTCGGTCACGCAGATCGTCGCCTACGTCCTCGGGCTGCTGGCGCTGGCGCTGGTCGCGGGAGACCCGACGCGGGCTTTCGACCCGTTCCTGAACGTGTCGCTCGGCGTGGTCTTCTTCGCGATCTTCGTGCTGCGGGAGGCGGACCAGTCGTTCGCCGACACCTACTCGACGGCCGTGTCGATCCAGAACCTCGTGCCGCGCGCGGACCGGCGGGTGCTGAGCGTCGCGCTCGGCGTCGGCGTCACGGTGCTCGCGCTCGTCCTCGACATCAACGACTACGCGAGCTTCCTCACACTGATCGGGTCGGTGTTCGTGCCGATGCTCGGGGTGCTCGCGGCCGACTTCTTCCTCGGCCGCCGACACCGGACGGACGGCTGGGACGTGTCCCGGACGGCCCCGTCCCGGTGGAGCATGATCGCCGCGTGGGCCGCCGGGTTCGCCGTCTACCAGCTCATCAACCCCGGCACGGTGGGGCGTTGGGCCGGGTTCTGGCGGGACGTCCAGGACGCGCTGCACTTCACCGCGCAGAGCTGGATGAGCGCGTCGCTGCTGTCGTTCCTGGTCGCCGGGCTCGCGGCCCTTCTGGCCGGACGACTGACCGGGCGCTAGCCTTACCAAGAAGTAAGGTTTCCGTTTGTGCAGGGTTGCCGTGGAAAGTTTCGGCGTAAGTTACCCGGCGCTCGGACGGAGTCCGGTGGCACGATGACAGGCGTGCACCACCACGTCCACGATCCGATCGCGCGGGCCGTCATCGAGAGCGCCGCCGACGCCATCGTGGCCGTGGACCAGCGGCACCGGGTCACCGTGTGGAACCCGGCCGCCGAGCGCATGTTCGGCTGGACCGCCAAGGAGATGGTCGGGCGGGTGCCGCCGATCGTCCCCGACGAGCTGACGGCCGAGCACAACGCCGTCCAGGAACGGCTGCTCACCCGCCGCGCGGGCGACGGACCCGGCGAGGGCCCCGAGAGCGGGCAGATCTCGATCGCGACCCGCCGCTTCCACCGGGACGGGCGGCTGATCGACGTCCGGATCGACACGAGCCTGCTGCGCGACCCGGCCGGGACGCCGCTCGGCTGGGTCGGCGTGTACCACCCCGTCGACGAGGACGAGATCGTCCAGCACCACATGACCGAGCGGGCGCGGCTCGTCCGGCGGCTGAACGACATCGTCGCCGACCTGAACGCCGAGCTCGACCTCGCCGTCGTGCTCGACCGGATCACCGCCGCGCTGATCGAGCTGACCGGCGCGGACGCGGGCGGCTTCGTCCGGATCGAGGGCGACCGGCTGCGCCTGGTGAACATGTCCGGGCTGCCCGAGCACATGCGCGGACGGTCCGCCGACCTGCGCACCAGCCTGGTCGGCGAGCTGCTGCGGTCCGGCAAGACGGTCAAGCTCGCGACCGGGCAGCGGCGGCTCGGCGACCTGATCTGGTCCGAGCTGCCCGGCCTGCACACGATCGCGCTCGGCCTGTCGTACCTGCAGAACCGGCCGTACGGCGCGCTGTACGCGCTGTTCTCCGGGCGCAAGGTCGGGCACACCGAGCTGGAGCTGCTGGAGCTGCTCGCCGGGCACGCGGGCGTCGCGGTCGGCAACGCCGTCGCGTACGCGGAGGTCGTCCGGCAGCGGGCGCACGAGCGCGCGGTGATCGACTCCAGCGCGGACGGCATCGCGGTGCTGGACCACGACCTCGTCGTCCGGCAGTGGAACCCGGCGGCGCACGCGCTGACCGGCGTCCCGCCGGGCGACGCGATCGGCCGCCCGCTGCCGTTCGACATGCCCGCGCTCGGGGAGATGCTGACGTTCCGGCTGGAGTCGGGGACGTGGCTGAACGTCCTCGCCGCCGAGATCGAGGAGACGGGCGAGCTGGTGGTCGACTTCCGCGACGTGTCCGAGGCGAAGGCGCTGGAGGAGGCGAAGGACCTGTTCCTCGCCACCACGAGCCACGAGCTGCGCACGCCGATCACGGTCGTGCAGGGGTTCGCGTCCACGCTGGTCAACCGGTGGGACGAGCTGACCGACGAGGACCGCCGCGCCGCCGTCGCGACGATCGCCGAGCGCGCCCAGTCCCTCGGCCGGCTGGTCGAGCACCTGCTGCTCGGCTCCCGCGCGGGCGCGGACGAGCTGACCGTCACGATCGAGTCGTTCGACCTGTC
Source organism: Actinomadura syzygii (assembly GCF_008085905.1). GTDB lineage: Bacteria > Actinomycetota > Actinomycetes > Streptosporangiales > Streptosporangiaceae > Spirillospora > Spirillospora syzygii. Next base: position 825,962 of record NZ_VSFF01000001.1, read on the forward strand.
GCGGGTGGTGGAGGGCGTGGTCGCGGGGTTCAGGTCGCTGTCGCCGCTGCACCGGGTGGAGCTGGAGATCGCGCCCGACCTGCCCGAATGCCGGGGCGACGCGATGGCGACCGACATCGTCCTCGGGCAGTTGCTGGAGAACGCCTTCAAGTACTCGCCGGACGGCGGGACGGTCACCGTCCGGGCGCTGCGCGAGGGCGCCGACATCGTGGTGACGGTCGCGGACGAGGGAATCGGCATCCCGCCGGGCGACCACGAGCGGATCTTCGAGCGGTTCGTCCAGGGCGAGACCGGGGACCGGCGGCGCTTCGGCGGCATCGGGCTCGGCCTCTACATCGTGAAGCGGTTGACCGAGGCGCAGGGCGGGACGATCTCCGCCCTCCCGGCCGGAGCCGGGAAAAGTGAGGCATCTCACACAGGCGCGTCGCGACCGGGCGGTGGGACCGGTCCAGAGCCGGGCGCGTCCCGGGCGGGCGCGCTGCTGCGCTCCCCGCACGGCCGCGGACCCGCAGGTGGTGCGCGTGCGGGAGAGGGGACGTGCATGCGGCTCGTCCTCCGCGCGGCGGACTGATGGACCCCCGGGACGACTCCGCCCAAGCGTGATCATGAGCGCCATTTTGGTTACTCACCGTGACGACAGGGGCTTGTGCGCGGCGCGGTGAGACCGGCATGACCAGGGCGTTCCGTGGTCTCGACGGATGGCAGGCTGGGCCCGTGTGGGAAAGTGCTGTGGCTGCGCGGTGTGATGGACGAAACGCGCGCGCGAGGAGTAAATCCGCCGTTGGCTGGATAGATCCTTGATGGTCGCCGTTCGTGACGAGACTCCGATCCGGAGGTGATCACCGTGACCGGATGGCCGGTGACTCGTTGTGCAGGTGGCAAACTGAACCGTTCGGGTTTCCGGTCCAGACCTACAGGGCATTTCGGTCGTACCGGAAAGCGACGGCGGGACTCGTCCGAGTGAACGGAACCACGGGGAGGTGAGGGCGTCGAGCGTCGTACTGCTCCCACACGCACCGTCCAGCGTCGCGGTCGCCCGCCGGCGCCTCAGCTCGGAGCTGGCCGGGTCGGGCGTCTACGAATCGGTCGTGGACGACGCCAGCGTCATCGTCAGCGAGCTTCTCAGCAACGCGCTCCGGCATGCGCGGCCGCTGCCGTCCGGCCAGGTCAGGGTGTGCTGGCTGCGCCGCGGTGACCTGCTCGAACTGGAGGTCAGCGACGGCGGCGCGATGACCGAGCCGCGCCGCGGGCCCGGCACGCTGTCCTCGCTCGGCGGCCGCGGGCTCGGCATCGTCGAGGCGCTGTCGGACGGCTGGGGCGTCCGCCACGAAGAGGGCGCGACCACGGTCTGGGCCGTCCTGCGCGCGCCGCGCGCCAACGGCGAGAGCCATCCTTCGCACGGGAACGGCATCCCCACGACGGCCGGTCCGCAGGCGGTCGTGCCCGACCTCGCCGACTTCCCGGACCTCATGGACGACCCCGAAGACGACCTGTACGACGGGGCCGCTCCGAGCAGGGCCTACCCCGCCTGACGGGCCCCCCGCCCAGACCTGACGGGCCCCCGCCTAGAAATGCGGGCCCTTCCCCTTGTATGGTCCTTCCACAGCTCGGGCGTTGCCGTGCCCCCGTCGGCATCGCCCGAGTTGTTCTATTCCCGGGGGTCCACCCGGACGCCGCCCTGCTCAGAGGCCATCCGCCCTAGATGCCGTCTCGGAGGATGGGGCAGGACATGCAGCGCGGACCGCCCCGGCCCGTGCCGAGTTCGCTGCCGCTGATGCGGATGACCTCGATGCCGGACGCCTCCAGTTGCGCGTTCGTCTCGATGTTGCGCTCGTAGGCGACGCACACGCGCGGGGCCACGGCGAGGGTGTTGTTCCCGTCGTCCCACTGCTCGCGCTCGGCGGTGACGGGGTCGAGGCCCGTGTCGATCACCTTGAGGCGGTCGAGTCCCATCGCCTCGGCGGCCGCGTCCAGGAAGGGGCGGGGGCCGTCCACCCGCAGGTCGCCGTTCCCCTGGGTGACGGTGTACGCGGTCAGCGAGTGCGCGACCGGCGGATACATGACGACGGTGTCGACGTCGACCATCGTGCAGACGGTGTCGAGGTGCATGGTCGCCCGCTCCTGCGCGATCGGGACGGCCAGCACGGTCCGGGCCAACCCGGCGTCGAACACCTGGCGGGCCAGCCGCTCCACCCCGGCGGGGGTCGTCCGCTCGCCGGTGCCGACCGCGACGACGCCCGGACGCAGGAGCAGGACGTCCCCGCCCTCAAGGTGCTCCAGGGACGGCGAGTACACCGGCTCCGTCCCGGCGAACCGCGGGTGGTGCGCGTAGATCAGGCCGGTCAGCGCCGACTCGCGGCGCCGGGCCTCCATCGCGAGGCTCGTCACCGCGACGCGGTCGCCGATCCAGGTGCTGTTGTCGCGGGTGAACAGCAGACCGGGCAGCGGGTCGACGATGAAGTCGAGCCGGTCCATCAGCCGGTAGACGAGGCCGTGCCCCGCCTTCAACTCCTCGTGCGCGAGGCCCGCGATCAGGGTGTGCGCGAGGTTCTCCGGGTCGAGGTCGCGCAGGTACCCCTCGACGATGCGGCGGAGCTGGTCGCCCAGGCGGAGATCGACGATGGCGTCCGCGATGGCCTGCTCGCGGGCGCCCTCGTACTCCAGGGCGTCCTGCAGCAGCTCGGTGACGTACAGGACCTCGACGCCGCGCGAGCGGAGCGCCTCGGCGAACGCGTCGTGCTCCTCCTGCGCCCGGCCGACCCACGGGATCGCGTCGAAGAGCAGCTTGTCGCTGTTGCGCGGGGTGAGCCGCTTCAACTCCGCGCCCGGACGGTGCAGCAGCACGGTCCGTAGCCGCCCGACCTCGCTGGTCACCCGGTGCTCGTGCGCCGTTCGCCCTGGCTGTGCCGTCCTCGTTGCCGTCACACTCCGCAGTCTAGGCCGCCTGTTTTGTCCGTTCGCTATGCCACCATGCGAAGAATGATCAGCAGGGCGGCGGGGCTGCCGGCTCACCTGACTTCGGCGACGCTGCTGCGGGTGTCGGCCGAAGGGGTGGCGACGGCGCTGGTCCTGACCGTCCAGGCGCGGACCGGGAACGCCGCCATGGCCGGGTACCTCCAGACCGCGACGACGCTCCCGTACGTGCTGAGCGGGCCGGTGATCGGGAACACGCTGGACCGGACGGGCCGTCCCCGCCGCGTCGCCGTCGTCCTGGCCTGCTGCTACGCCGCCGCGACCGCCGTGCTGCTCGTGACGGCCGGACGGTCGCCGCTCGTCCTCGCGCTGTGCGTCGCGGCCGTGATCGGCTGCACCGAGCCGATCGTGGTGGCGCTGACGAGCCTGCTGCCCCGGTTCGTCCCGGCCGGGCGGCTGTCGCGCGCGTACGGGCTGGAGGCGTCCAGCTTCAACCTCGCGGGGATCGCCGGTCCGGGCCTCGCCGCCGGAATCGCGGGTGTCGCGGGCGGGCAGTACGCGGGCGTCGCGATCGTCGCCGCGGCCGTCCTCGGGCTGCTGACGCTGCCGCTGCTGCCGTTCCCCGCCCCGGAGGCGGCGGTTCCGGCGAGCGGCGGGGCCGCGCGTTCGGTGATCACGGGCGGGCTGCGGGTGCTGGTGGAGAACCGCGTCCTGCGCGCCCTGACCACCGCGACCACCCTCGCCTGGACGGGTTTCGGCGGCGTCGCCGTCACGGCCGTGCTGCTCGCCGAGCACGTCGGCGCCCCGCCGAGCGCGGGCGGACGGCTGCTCGTCGCGCTGGCGGTCGGCTCGCTGCTCGGCTCGCTCGCGTCCAGCCGGTGGCTGACGCCGAAACACGGCGAACCGGTCATGATCGCGGGTCTCGTCGCGTTCGGGCTGGCGCTGGCCTCGCTCGCGGTCGCGCCGTCGCTGGCCTGGGCGACGGTCGCGTTCGTCCTCGCCGGGGTGTGCGAGGGGCCGGTGTTCGCGGCGACCCTGATGCTGCGCCAGCGCGAGTCGCCGCCCGACCGGCTAGGCCAGGTCAACACGACGGCGGGCAGCCTCAAGATCGGCGCGTCCGCGCTCGGCGCCGGGCTGACCGCCGCGTCGGCGGCGGCGATCGGGCCGGTCGGGCTCGTCCTCGCGATCGCCTCGTGCCAGTTCGCGGGCGCCGCCGCGGGGCTGCTGCTCCTCCGCGTTCCCGCAGGTCAAAAAGCTGTCGACCCGGCCGAGGACGCGACGTAACCTGCGAGCATGTTCTTCGCAGCCGGCACCAAGACGCTCGCGGGCCACGTCCTGCTGAGCGCGGTGCCGGCTGCCTTCTCGGCAGCGGCAGACGCGGCCGTCATCGACGGCCTGCGACGCTGACCCCTCTCCGTCCCACCTCCGGAGAACCAGCGGAGGGGGGTCGACCACGACATGCGCGTGCCCGTAGAGGCCGCGCATGGGTTCTCACCGGATCCACCAGTGAGGACGAACCGATGGCCAAGCAGTTGTACGAGCGCGACAAGCCCCACCTGAACATCGGGACGATGGGCCACGTCGACCACGGCAAGACCACCCTGACCGCGGCGATCACCAAGGTGCTGGCCGCGCGCGGGCTGGCGTCCGCGGTGCCGTTCGACCGCATCGACCGCGCCCCGGAGGAGCGCGACCGGGGCATCACGATCAACGTCGCGCACGTCGAGTACGCGACCGCGACCAGGCACTACGCCCACGTCGACATGCCGGGTCACGCCGATTTCGTGAAGAACATGATCACCGGCGCGGCGCAGGTGGACGGGGCCGTGCTGGTGGTGTCCGCGCAGGACGGGGCGATGCCGCAGACGCGGGAGCACGTCGTCCTCGCGCGGCAGGTCGGCGTGCGGCACGTCGTCGTGGCGCTCAACAAGGCCGACATGGTCGAGGACGCCGAGCTCCTCGACCTGGTCGAGCTGGAGGTCAGGGAGCTGCTGTCCGAGTACGGGTTCCCGGGCGAGGAGGTGCCCGTGGTGCGGGTGTCCGGGCTGCGGGCGCTGGAGGGCGACCCGTACTGGACGGCCCGCGTAGGCGACCTGCTCGACGCGATCGACGCCTACGTGCCGGTGCCGGAGCGGGTGCTCGACCGGCCGTTCCTGCTGCCGGTGGAGAGCGTCCTGACGATCACCGGGCGCGGCACGGTCGTGACCGGCGTCGTCGCGCAGGGCGTCGTCCGGGTCGGGGACCCGGTCGAGGTCGTCGGCCTCGGCGAGTCGTTCGGCACGGTCGCGACCGGGCTGGAGACGTTCGGCCGCTCCATGGACCGGGCCGAGGCCGGGGACGACACTGCCATGCTGCTGCGCGGCGTGAAGCGGGACCAGGTCCGGCGCGGCCAGGTCGTCAGCCTGCCGGGCGCGATCCGGCCGCACCGGCGGTTCCGGGCGCGGGTCCGGGTGCTGACCGCCGCCGAGGGCGGGCGGACCAGGCCGTTCTTCCACGGCTACCGTCCGCAGTTCCACTTCCGCACCACGGACGTGGTCGGCGGCGTCGACCTCGGCGCGGACGGCGCCATGGCGATGCCGGGCGACTCGGTCGAGCTGGCCGTCGAGCTGGGCCGCCCGGTCGCGATGACCGAGGGCCTCGGCTTCGCCGTCCGCGAGGGCGGCCGGACGGTCGGCGCGGGCACCGTGACCGAGCTGCTCGACTGACGGCCCGGAAGTCGCGGAGATTGCGGGGGTCCGGCGGAACACCCGCCGGACCCCCTAACCTTCAAGGACGGATGATCCCCCCGTCCGGTGCGCGCCCCCCGTCCGGTGCGCGCCCCCCGTCCGGTGACCGGCCGACTGGTCGTGAACCACTGGCGGACGCGATCTTGATGTGGTGAGATTCCGGCATCAATCCCCGCTGATGTCCCCCCACCTGGAGAATGTGTGCGAGCCCCCCGCGCCCTCGTCCCCCTCCTCTCGGTCGCCGCCGCGGCGGCCGTCGTCGCCGCGGCGGCGACCGGCGCCTCGATCGAGGGCCTGCCGGGAGGCGGCGGTCCCGCGCACGCCGACGGCGCCGCGCCCCGCCCGGCCGCCGTCACGGTCAACGCGATGACCTGGAGCGTGTGCGGCGCGGCCCGGCCCGGCTGCCCGCTCGGCGCGGCCCCGGACGCGCTCGGGAAGCAGATCGTGCAGCGGATCCAGGGCACGGAGGTCGGCGGACGCAAGGTCAGGACGGACGCCGTCCTGCTCCAGGACGTCTGCGAGGGGCACGTCCGCGCGTTCAAGAAGAGCCTGCCGACGTGGACGTGGGCGTTCGCCGCGTCCCCCGGCGAGGCGTCCTGCGCCACGGGCCAGGGCCGCTCCGGCGTCGCCATCGGGACGGCGCAGCGGCTCGACCGCCCGGAGCGCACGAAGCTCCCCGCGCCCGCCGGACGGACGCGGATCGCGCTGTGCGCGGACGTCCCGTCCTGGACGGCCCGGGTCTGCGTGACGAAGCTCAGCGCCGCCGAGGGCGCCTGGCGGCGCAAGCAGGCGACGACGCTCGCGTCCCTCGCCGGGACGGGACGGGTCCTGCTCGGCGGCGACCTCGCGGACACCCCGGAGAGCCCCGCGCTCGACCCGCTGTACCGGCGTCTCGCCGAGTGCGACCAGTCGGGGCCGTCCCGCACGGGTGCCGCGACCCGGCAGAACTGGGCGGGCGCCGCCGTGCAGAAGACCGACTACCTGTTCATCACCAAGGCCGCCGCGGTGTCGTGCAGCGTCCCGGCGTCCCGGATCAGGGCGTCGGACCACCGTCCGCTCTCGGCGGTGGTCCGCTTCCCGTGACCTGACCGCCGCCCGGGGCTAGTGGACGTTGCGGTCCTGGTCCTTCCAGTAGGGCTCGCGGAGCTGCCGCTTGAGGATCTTGCCGGTGGGGTTGCGCGGGACGGCGTCCCGCCGCTCGACCGAGGCCGGGCACTTGAAGTGCGCGAGCCGGGCCCGGCAGAACTCGATGACGTCCTTCTCCGGGACGTCCGCGGACAGCACGACGATCGCCTTCGGCACCTCGCCCCACTTCGCGTCCGGGACGCCGATGACCGCGCAGTCCGTGACGTCCGGGTGGCTCATCAGGACGTTCTCGACCTCCGCCGGGTAGATGTTCTCGCCCCCCGAGATGATCATGTCCTTGACCCGGTCGTGGATGTAGAGGTAGCCGTCCTCGTCGAGGTAGCCCGCGTCGCCCGTCCGGAACCAGTTGTCGTCGGAGAGGGCCGCCGCCGTCGCTCCGGGGTTGCCCCAGTAGCCCTTCATGTTCTGCGGCGTTCGGCAGAGGATCTCGCCGACCTCGCCGAGCGGCAGGTCCTCCTGCGTCGCCGGGTCGACGATCCTGAGCTCGCAGGACCCGTTGGGCAGCCCGGCGCTGCGCAGCCGGTGCGCGTTCGGGCCGTTCAGGACGTGGTCGGCGGCGGGCAGCATCGTGATCGCGCCCGTCACCTCCGTCAGCCCGTACACCTGCATGAACTCGGTGGTCGGCAGCAGCTCCATCGCGCCGCGCAGGACGTCCTCGCTGATCGGGGACGCCCCGTACAGCACCAGCTTCAGGCTGGACAGGTCGCACGCCGTGACCTCCGGGATCAGCGGCATGAACTGGAGCAGCACCGGGACGAGGAAGATGTGCGTGACGCGGTGCCGCTCGATGCCCCGCGCGATCAGGCCGGGATCGGGCTCGCGGGCGATGACCCCGGTGATGCCGTTGTAGACCACGTTGAGCGCGAGGACGTTCCCCGCCACGTGGTACATCGGCATCGCGACCATCAGGACGGACGACTCGTCGAGGTCCCACACGTCGGTGCTCACGCCCAGCGCGGCGAGGTAGTTGGCGTGCGTGAGCATGACGCCCTTGGGCAGGCCCGTGGTGCCCGACGAGTAGAGCTGGACGAACACGTCCGACGGCTCGGGCTCGTAGGCGGGCGGCTCGCCGGACGCCCCCTCGACCCAGGTCGCGTAGTCCTCGTACGGGTGGTCCACGCCGTTGACGACCACCAGGTGCGCGGTGTGTTCGAGCCTCCCGGCGATCGCGTCGAGGACGGGCAGGAACTCGGGCCCGACGATGAAGACCTTGGCCTTCGCGTCGTTGACGATGTAGGCGACCTCGTCGGGCGCCAGGCGGTAGTTGACCGGGACCTGGACGGCGCCGACGCGTCCCGCGCCGAAGAGCTGCTCGGCGTATTCGAGGGAGTTCTTGTCGAGAACGGCGACCCGGTCGCCGCGGCCGACGCCGGCGGCGGCGAGCGCGGCGGCCGCCCGGTCTGCGCGCCGGTCGAAGTCACGGAAGGTGAGCTGGGTGTCGCCCGCGATGTACGCGACACGGTCGGGATGCGAGCGCGCCCGCTCGCGCAGCGTCTCCGTCAGACCCGGCACGGTTGGTCCCTTCGCCGATGACCGCCTGGTTGTCCAGGCATCATGCGGTCACCGGCGAGGGCCCGGCAAGAGGCGGATGCCCCTTGGCTAGTGGCTTTTGGTCATCTTGGAGACCGCGGTCACGGCGAGCACCACCACGACGGCGACGAGGCCGATGAAGAAGAAGAACTTCAGCATCGACAGGATCGAGCCGATGACGGCCATCACGAGCCAGATCGCGAGGATGACGCCGAGAACGGTCAGGATTGTCTTACCCATGCGTACAACCTATGTGCTGGTCCGGGGACGGTCATCACCCTGTGGGACGAGCCTGACCCTGGTCAGAACCCGCCGTTCGGCCGAGGTCCACCCTGAGGCGGCCCCGGGTGCGGACCCTGACCCGGCCCCGGGACGGGAGGCCGCTGGTAGGGCGCGGGCTGCCCCGGAACGGGCGGCTGCGCGGGCAGCCGAGGGGCTGGCTGCCCCTGCCCGCCCGGACCGTACGCGCCTGGCTGCGCGTACCCGCCGGGCTGCCCGAACGGCTGCCCGAACGCCTGCCCTGACGGCTGGCCGAACGGCTGGCCGAAGGGCTGTCCGGCGGGCGGGCGCGGCGCGGTGCCGCCCGCGACCATCAGCACCCGGAGCCCGGCGACCGCCCCGGCCATGAACGGCGCTAGCAGGTGCCACCCCTCGAACCGCGGCTTCATCAGCTCGGTGACGAACCGGAACGGCACCGACCCGTGGCCGAACGCGTACCCGAGGACGCCGATCCGGATGCCGACGTACAGCGCGACGTACCCGGCGACCACGGCGAAGATCGGCGCGACCGGCCCGCGCGGGCGGGTCAGCATGATCCCCGCCGCCGTGACGAGCCCGACCAGCGCGCACAGCAGCGCGTAGTAGGCGGTGGACTGCCGCAGCCCGATCAGCGTGGGGGACTCGTAGAGGCGGGCGTACATCATGATCGCGCCGATGACGGTGGCGACCGCGCCCCCGACCAGGATGAGGGCGATCACCCCGAAGGCCGAGGTCGCGGGACGGGCGCCCATGGGACGGGCCGCCGCGGGAGGGGGAGGAGCCATCGGGACATTAAAGCGATGATCGTCCCGCCCCGCGAGACCCGCCGCGGCGCGCGGCGAGGCCGTTTCTTACAGGGTCATGACGGGGCTGATGGAAGCCGCCCGTCCGGCCGTAGCGTGTGGGCGTGAACTCCGTGAGCCATGCCGGTCGCGTCCTCGTGGTGGACGACGACCCCACCGTGGCCGACGTCGTCGCCCGTTACCTGGCCCGCGACGGGCACGCGGTCACCTGCGTCGCGGACGGCCCGTCCGCGCTGCGCAGGGCCCGCGCCGAACGGCCCGACCTCGTCGTCCTCGACCTGATGCTGCCCGGCATGGACGGCCTGGAGGTGTGCCGCAGGCTCCGCGAGACCTCGGCCGTCCCGATCGTGATGCTGACGGCGCTCGGCGCGGAGACCGACCGGCTCGTCGGGCTGGAGACCGGCGCGGACGACTACGTCACGAAGCCGTTCAGCCCGCGCGAGCTGGCGCTGCGCGTCCGCTCGGTGCTCCGCCGGGCGCGCGGCGCCTACCGGGAGCCGTCCCGGGACGCCCGGCCGGACGCCCGCCCGGACGCCGCGCCCGAGCCCCCGCTCCGCGACGGCGACCTCGTCGTGGACGTCGGCGCGCACGAGGCGCGGCTGCGCGGCGGGCGGCTGGCGCTCACGTCCCGCGAGTTCGACCTGCTGGCGTTCCTGCTGCGCCGCCCGCGCCAGGCGTTCACCCGCGACGAGCTGCTCGAACGGGTCTGGGAGTGGACGTTCGGCGACGCCTCCACGGTCACCGTCCACGTCCGCCGCCTGCGCGAGAAGATCGAGGACGACCCGGCCGCCCCGCGCCGGATCGTCACCGTCTGGGGCGTCGGCTACCGCTACGAGCCCGCGGCCCCCGACCCCGCGGCCCCCGAACCCGCGAGTCCGGCGGAGGACGGCGCATGATCCCCTTCGACGATCTGCTCTACGTCGTCTTCTGCGCCGCCCTCGCGGCGCTCGCCGTCGCGGCCGTCGCGCTCGCCGTGCTGTACGGGCTGCGCGGCCGGTCGGTCGCCACCCAGCTCATCGTGGTGGGCGCGGCGACCGTGCTCGCGACGATCTCCGGCATCCTCGTGATCTCGTTCCTGATGCTGCTGAACGATCACGACCGGTCGGTGGTGCTGGCCGTGGTGACGTCCGCCGGGCTGGTCGCGATGGCGGTGTCGGTGCTGCTCGGACGGCGTCTCGTCGCCGCGAACCGGACGCTCGTGGAGGCCGTGCGCGCGGACCGGTTCCGTCCGCCGACCGCGCGGCTGCCCGCCGAGCTGGCCGAGCTGTCGCGCGAGCTGGAGGCCGCCTACGCGCGCCTCGCCGCCGCCCACGAGCGCGAGCAGGCGCTGGAGGCGAGCCGCCGGGAGCTGGTCGCCTGGGTGAGCCACGACCTGCGCACCCCGCTCGCGGGCCTGCGCGCCATGGCCGAGGCCCTGGAGGACGAGGTCGTCTCCGACGCGGACACCGTCCGCCGGTACCACGGGCGCATCCGCGTCGAGTCGGAGCGGCTGACCGAGATGGTGGACGACCTGTTCGAGCTGTCCCGCATCCACGCCGGGGCGCTGCGGCTGTCGCGGCGCCGCGTCGGCCTCGCCGACCTCGTCGCGGAGGCGGTGGCGGGCGCGGAGGCGCTGGCGCGGGCGAAGGGCGTCCGGCTGCGCGGCGACGTCCGGGAGGGGCTGCCCCTCCAGGTGGACACCGGCGAACTCGGCCGCGCCCTGCGCAACCTCGTCGTCAACGCGATCCGGCACACGCCGAGCGACGGCGCCGTCGAGATCATCGGCGAGGTCCTCGGCGGGGAGGCGCGGGTGACCGTCGCGGACGCCTGCGGCGGCATCCCCGAGGACGACCTGCCGCGCGTGTTCGACGTCGCGTTCCGCGGCGAGGCGGCCCGCACCCCCGGCGGCGGCGCCGGACTCGGCCTCGCGATCGCCCGCGGCATCGTCGAGGCCCACGCCGGACGCATCGGCGTAGCCAACGACGGCCCCGGCTGCCGCTTCGAGATCACCCTCCCCCTGATGGCCTGATTCGAGGCCCTGGAGGAACCGGGCCGGAGATCAGGGGTCGAGGGTCTCGGCCATGGCGCGGAAGGTGGGGCAGGGCCAGCGGGACATGCAGGCGCGGCAGCGGCGGATCGGGTTGTCGGGGTCGCTGCTGATGCCGCCCGCCTCCTGCGGCCGGTGCAGGTCGAGCAGCCGGACGCTCAGCTCGGCGAAGGCGAGGACGTCCTCGCGCGCGCCCGCGAGGAAGGCGATGTCCTCGCGGGACAGGCGGGTCTTGACCGGAACGAAGCCGTTCTGGTTCACCAGGCGGCTCAGGTACTGGGTGGACGACCGCCACGGGCTCGACTTCGCCGAACGTGACCGGATCGTCTCAAGGCGCTCGCGGAGCCGGGTCTCTCTGGGATCGGCTTCTTGCCCATGCCGGTGTTGCACCTGTCCAGCCTCCCCTAATCGGCGGTCTCACGGGACGGGAACCGGGATATCGCCGAACCGGACGCGGAGGAGCGGCGCGGACGCCGACCGGCGCGGAACAATGGCATCACGGTGCGTAGTTCACAAAGCGTACGGGACCGCCCGCACGGCGACACGCCCGTCCGGCAGGGGACTTGGCGAACTGTCTGGCCCGCGGGCCGTTCCCGAGATAGTGTGCCGGACGTGGAGCTAAACGTTTCGACCGCGTCTCAGGAGGGTCACGCCGTCGTCACGGCGACCGGTGAGCTCGACCTCTACACCGCGCCGAGGCTGCAGGCGGCCCTCGCGGGACTGCTGCGCGACCGGGTCGACCGGATCACGGTCGACCTCAGCGGCGTCGAGTTCTGCGATTCGACCGGCATGAACGTCCTGCTCGCGGCCATGAAGCGGCTCAAGGAGCAGGGCGGCGCGCTCGACCTCGCCGCCCCGCGCCCCGCGGTGAAGCGCATCCTCCAGGTCACCGGGCTCGACACCGTGTTCACCGTGACCGACGCCGCGCCCGCGCTGGACGCCGGCTGAACTCCACCCGACGGCCGCCTGTCGTGCGCCTGTCGTGCGTCGGGCGCCGCGGTAACGGCTGAGACCGTTCCCCTCCGCTCGCCCCGTTCCACGTCCGCCGCCGACTACGATCGCCGATATGCAGGACGTAGCGGTGATCATCCCCGCCAAGGACGAGGCCGACCGCATCTCGGCGACCGTCAAGGCCGCGCACGAGCTACCCGGCGCCGACCTCGTCGTGGTGGTCGACGACGGCTCGTCCGACGGCACCGGGCGCGTCGCCCGGGACGCCGGGGCCCGGGTCGTCCGGCACTCCCGCAACCGCGGCAAGGGCGCCGCGATGGAGAGCGGCGCGGAGGCCGTCCGGCTGCTGGACGAGGGCCGCGAACAACCCCGCCACCTGCTGTTCCTGGACGCCGACCTCGCCGATACCGCGCGCGAGGCCGCGCCGCTCGTCGCGCCGGTCCGGGCGGGCGAGGCCGACATGACGATCGCGGTGTTCACGACGACGGTGAAGCTCGGCGGGCACGGGTTCGTCGTGAAGCTGTCCCGGGACGGCATCCGCCGCGCCACCGGCTGGGAGGCGACCGCCCCGCTGAACGGGCAGCGCTGCCTGACCCGCGCCGCGTTCGACGCCGCGCTCCCGCTCGCCGCCGGGTTCGGCGTCGAGACGGCGCTGACCATCGACCTGCTCCGCCAGGGCTTCCGGGTGACCGAGGTGGAGGTGCCGCTCGCGCACCGCGCCACCGGCACCGACTGGCGCGCCCAACTGCACCGCGCCCGCCAGTTCCGGGACGTCGCGAGAGCGCTCGCCGGCCGCGAGCCCGCGGTGACCCCGCTGGTCCAGGCGGCGACCCGGCGGCTGGACGGCCTGCGCGGTCGCCGGTGACCCGACTCGGCTTCGCCGGGCTCTGCGGGATCGGGGCCGGGCTCGCGTGCTTCCTCGGCACCGCGCTGCTCGGCCCGTCGGTGTTCCAGCCCGAACTGGACGGCTCCCGCGCGGAGCCGCCGTACGCGCTGAGCGTCCACCCGTCGCCGTACGTCGTGATCGGGCTCGTCGTGGCCGGCGTGCTGGCGAGCACGGCGGGCCTCGCGCTGTGCTTCGTCGCCGTCCGGCGGGGCTGGCGGGTGCGGGCGCTGCCGGTCGTCGTGGCCGGGCTGCTCGCCGCCGTCGCGTTCATGGCGATGCCGCCGGTCGGGTCGACCGACCACCTGAACTACGCGTCCTACGGGCGGATGGCGGCGACCGGGCACGACCCGTACGCCACCCGCGCCGTCGACCTGCCGCAGGACCCGGTCGCCGGGGCGCCCGAGGAATGGCGGACGACCCCGTCCGTCTACGGGCCGATCGCCACCGGCGAGCAGGCGGTCGCGGCGTGGATCGGCGATGGATCGGTCCGGCTGACGGTGTTCGTCCTGTCGGTGGTGAACACGCTCGCGTTCGCGGTGACGGCGCTGATCCTCTATCGGACGGCGCGGAGCGAGGAGCGGCGGCTGCGGACGGCCCTGCTGTGGACGTGCAACCCGCTCGTGCTGTTCCAGTTGATCTCGGGCGCGCACAACGACGTCCTCGCGATCGCGCCGGTGGTCGCCGCGCTCGCCGTGTTCGGGAGCCGGACGCGGCCCGGCTGGGCGCGGGCGCTCGCTGCCGGGGTCCTCGCCGGGGTCGGCACCGCCGTCAAGCTGCCCGCCGTGCTCGTCGCGGGCGGGCCCGCCTGGGCGCTGCTGCGCGACACGTGGCGGGAGCGCGGGTCGTGGAAACGCGGGTCGTGGAAGCGGGCGGCCCGGCCGCTCGCCGCGCTGGCCGCGCTCGGCGCCGGCGCCGGGGCGGTCGCCGCGCTGTCCTACCTGTTCGCCGGGCCGCACGCGCTCGACCGGGTCCGGGAGGCGAGCGACATGGTGTCGTTCGCGACGCCCTGGCACCTGCTCGACGAGGGCCTCGGCCGCGGCTCGCAGCGCAACGTGATCAAGGCGGGCGCGCTGCTCGCCGGGCTCGCGCTGTTCGCGCTGCTCGTCCGCGCTCTGCCGAAGGACGATCCCGAGGCCCCGGACGCGGCGAGCCGCCGGGTCACGGTCGCGCTCGTCCTCGCCTGGCTGCTCGCCGCCCCCTACGCGCTGCCCTGGTACGACGGGTTCGGCTGGGCGCTGCTGGCGCTGCTGCCGCTGACCGGCGTCGACTGGATCCTGCTCGCGCACACCGCCGCGCTCAGCCTCGCCTACCTGCCCGCCCGCGCGCCCGCCCGGATCGGCCTGCCGGACGACCTGTCCTGGCTGTTCACCGTCGTCAGGCCGACGGTGATTCCGTGGACGCTCGTGGCGATCGTGACGGCGCTGGTGGTCCAGAGTCTTCGTTCCTCAGGTCGATCTCCAGCGCCCGGACGCCCGCGGCGAGCATCAGCGGGGTCGCCAGGCTGAACGCCACCGACAGGATCACCACGCCGGAGTCGTTCACCAGCATCCCGATGACGCCGACCGTCAGCGCGCACAGCAGGGCCGGACGCATCGTCACGCAGTGCTCGTAGGCGCGCTGGAGCAGCGACACCCGCCACCGGTTCGGCCGCGCCAGGACGAAGAACAGGAACCCGATCGCGGCGGCGAGCGGCAGCGTGAACGGCCAGTACCCGAGGCTGTTCAGCATGGCGTTGAACTTGCGGACGATGACGCCCCAGGCGTCGCCGTCCATGAGGTCCTGCCAGAAGCGGCCGAGGTGCGTCGGGTTCGCGCTGCGCGAGTTCACGTACGAGATGATCAGCACGAGCGCGGCGCCCGCCAGGCAGAACAGGCCGAGCTTGAGCGGGGAGACGCGGCGTCCGGTCACCATCAGGCCGAGCATCGCGAACGCCGGGACCATCGCGAGGACGCCGCCGAAGTCGCTGCCCCACGCCGGGAGCCCGTCGATCGCGATCGCGAACGCGCCGATCGCGGCGATGACGCCGACCGCGACCGTGCGGCGTCCGGCGCGCAGCGGGAACTCCGTCAGCCACGCGGCGGTGAGGATCGCGGCGACGGCGAACAGCGAGAACGCCTGGTTGCCGAAGCCGTAGAAGCGTCCGGCGACGAGCGCCGTGTAGCCCATCAGCGTGTTGAGCTGGAGGCGCGAGCCGGTCATCACGTCCAGGGCGAGGACCAGCGCGGTCACCCCGGTGATCACCAGGCCGGGGGCGAACGCCGAGCGCCGCCACGGACCGGCGAGCGCCACCCCGGTCAGCAGCCCGCTGAACCCGAGGACGGTGCAGATCAGCACGGGCGTCGCGTGCTCGGCCCGCCACCACGGCATCAGCCCGGCGAGGAACGACGCGCCCGGCACCGCGCCGCCGAGCAGCGCGATCACGCGGGTGCCGCCGAGGATCCGCGCCCGGGACCGGCGGTCGCCGCCGAGCCGCCGCAGCACCAGCGCCGCGATCCCGTAGAGGACGAGCTGCGTCGCGAACAGCACCCAGTAGAAGGACGTCTGGACGCTGCGTATCGCCTGCGCCGCCACGTCCTGGTCTTCGAGGGACTCCACCCGGTCCTGCGTCGAGTCGCCGGACGGCTGGTCGCGCCAGGCCGACCCGACGGCCTGCTTGGGCTGCCGCACGCCGAGCAGTTTCAGCGTCGTCGCGGACAGGTCGGTGAGCGTGACGAGGCCGTCCTGCCGGGTCGCGCTGGAGCGCATGTAACCGGGGCCGAATCCGGCGCCCTTGGCGATGGCGACGCGCAGGTGCGGGTCGACGCCGATGTCGGAGAGGCCCGCGACGAGGACGGTCGTCCCGGCCGGAAGGCCGCTCAGGACCTGCCCGACCCGGCGGTCGGCGGCGGTCGCGGCGGCGGCGCGCTTGTGCTCCGACAGCGGGACCTGCTCGCCCTTCGGGTCGACCCCGGCGTTGATGTAGGCGCGGAAGAGGTCGTCCACGTCGACGGCGGTGAGCGCGCAGCGCGCCCAGTCGGCCGCGGTGACCTTGTCGGGGGAGGCGACGTAGTGGTCGACCTGCCCGCCGCCGTTGCCGACCCCGAACACCGCGCCGGGCCCGACCGCCGTCGTGCAGCCGCCCGCCGCGTGGACGGCGTCGCCGAGCAGCCCGATCTGCGCGTGGTAGTTGGTGTCGGCGTTGTCGCTCTTGATGGCGGGCCAGCCCGCCGCGACGGCCCCGCCCTCCGGCGGGACGGTGGGGGACCGCTGGCCCGGCAGGACCGGGGCGGCCGGGAGCGCGCAGTCGCCGTGCGGCAGCCGGGACCGCTGCCCCGCCGACAGCGTCAGCCAGCCGTCGGTCGGGCACGTGTTCACACGGGTCGTCCGGACGCTGAGCCCCGCGGTGGAGCCCGCGCCCGCCAGCCCCCACAGCGCGGGCGTCTTCTCCCTGTCGATGTCGCTCCACATCAGGCCCGGCACCCCGATGATCACGACCTGGCCGCCGACCGCGCCCCGCGCGGGAGCCTGCACGGGCGCGTTCACGGGGGCGTGTGCGGGGGCCGCCTGGGCGCCGGCGGGCCACACGAATCCGGCGAGGACCGTGCCCAGGACGCCGAGGAACATGGCGATCCTGCGCCCCCGCGAAGTCATGGCGCAAAGGTTACAAGAGGCTTTCGACCACTGAGTGGCAATATCCTGCGGGCTGTGGACGGTCCCGAAGCGCGCCGAGCCCTGCCCGGGGCCGGGTTCTCGCACGCCCTCACGCGGCGCGGGACGTGGGTTCAGGGGCTGATCATCTTCGCCGGGATCGCGGTCGCCGCGGTGGCGCTGGCGCCGATCGTGACGCGCTGGCTCGGCAACCAGCCCGACCAACGGCTCGTCGACCTCGAGGTGTACCGGGAGGGCGGGCGCGCGGTGCTGCGCGGGGCCCCGCTCTACGACTTCCTGACGCAGCCGCCTCAGTTGCTGCCGTTCACGTATCCGCCGATCGCGGCGGCGCTGGCCGTCCCGTTCACGGTGTTGCCGTGGCGCGCGGCCCAGTTCGTCTGGACGGGCCTGATCTGCGTCGCGCTCGCCATCTCGGTCTGGTACGCCTTCCGCGACCTGATCCGCCGGACCGGACGCTGGGCGCCCCTCGCCACGGGCGCGCTGGTGGCGGCGATGGCGTGGCTCGACCCCGTCCGCAACCAGTTCCGCTTCGGGCAGGTCGGGCTGTTCCTGCTCGCGATGTGCCTGGCCGACTGCTGCGCCCGCGAGCCCCGCTGGCCGCGCGGCGTCCTCGTCGGGCTCGCCGTCGCGATCAAGCTGGTGCCGGGCGTCTTCCTGATCTACTTCCTGCTCACCGGACGCCGGGACGCCCTGGTCAACTCGCTGCTCACCGCGGCGGCGGCGACGCTCGGCGGGTTCGCGCTGCTGCCGTCCGACTCGTCCGACTACTGGTTCGGGGCGCTGCTCCAGGGCGGCGACCGGACGGGCGCCGTCGACGGCACGACCAACCAGGCCGTCCAGGGGATCGTCGCGCGGATGCTGCCCGAGGGCCCGGCGCGGACGCTGCTGTGGCTGGCGGTGGCGCTGACCGTCGCGTATCTCGGGTTCCGGTGGGCGCGGCGGGCCGCGCGGGCGGCCGACCGGCTCCCGGACGGGCCGGGGGCGTCCAGCCTGCTGCTGGCGTCGGTGGCGATCGTCGGGCTGCTGTCGGTCGTCCTGTCCCCGGTGGGATGGATCCACCACCTCGTGTGGATGATCGCGGTTGTCGGGGCTTTGGCCGGTGATGGCCGGGACACGCGAAGATGTCTGTTCGCGGGCGCGGCGTGGCTGCTGTTCCTGTTCCCGGTGCCCTGGTGGGGACGTGAGCTGATCGGCCCGGAACACTCCACGCTGGCGGTTTTCGCGGGCCAGGTCGTCCGCGACGGGTTCGGTCTCGCGGCGCTGGCCGCGCTCGTCGTCCTCGGGACATGGCTCGTGAACCGCCTCGAACCGGGTGCCGCTCGGGCAGATCCTTCGCGCCCCGAGGTCGGGGTGGGTACGCTCAGCCCGTGATGCTTGTCGCGGTGGCCGTCGCCGGCCTGATCGCGGGGGTGGCGGGGCTGTCGATCGCCGTGGTCGCGCACAACCGGGTGAACCAGGTCGTCGACGAGTGCGGGGAAATGCTCAGGCGCCAGCTCCAGCTCGCCAGTGGGGCGGTCGACGAACGCGCGCTGCGCGATCTCGCGATCGTGCACTACGACGCGCTCAAGGAGATGTCCGGGCACCGGTCGTTCTCGCTCGCCCTGATCAACGCGGTCGGGGACGGGGTCGTGGTCAGCTCGATCAACGGGCGCACCGAGACGCGGACGTACGCCAAGGTCGTCCAGGCCGGGCACGCGGTCGAGATGCTCTCCCCCGAGGAGAACCAGGCCCTGCGCGCGGCCCGGCTGGGCAAGGGCCCGATCGTGTCCATGGACGATCCGCTGCCCGACTTCGGCAACGGCAACGGCGACCGGACGTCCACCGCCCGCGCCTGACAAACGGCCCGCCCCGCCGGGGGCAGTAGACTCGGTTGTCTCACCTCGCCTTGCTCCCGTCGCGCGAGGCATCCTGAGACACCGGAGACACCGTGACCGCAGAGAGCAGGCCAGCGCGCTACGCCTTCCTGGGTCCGCGGGGCACGTTCACCGAGGCCGCCCTGCTGACCCTGCCGGGCGCGGCGGACGCCGAGCTGGTCCCGTACGCGACGGTCCCCGCCGTCCTGGACGCGCTGCGCCGCGGGGACGCCGACACCGCCGTCGTCGCGCTGGAGAACTCCGTCGAGGGCTCCGTGCCGACCACGCTGGACGAGCTGGCCACCGGCGAGCCGCTCCAGATCGTCGGGGAGATCCACCTGCCGGTGTCGTTCGCGCTGCTCGTCCGGCCGGGGACGTCGCTCGCCGACATCAAGACGGTCGCGTCCCACCCGATCGCGCAGCCGCAGTGCCGCCGCTGGCTCGCGGACAACGTCCCGGACGCCGAGTGGCGCGCCGCGACGTCCAACGCCGAGGCCGCGCAGCACGTCGCGGACGGGCACTACGACGCGGCCCTCGCCGGGTCGTTCGCCGCCGCCCGGTACGGGCTGTCCGTCCTCGCCGAGGACATCCACGACGTGTCCGACGCCGTCACCCGGTTCGTCGCGCTGCACCGTCCGTGCACCCCGCCCGCCCCCACCGGGATGGACAAGACGACCGTCGTCGCGTTCATCGGCGAAGACCACCCGGGCG
Organism: Actinomadura syzygii; assembly: GCF_008085905.1. GTDB lineage: Bacteria > Actinomycetota > Actinomycetes > Streptosporangiales > Streptosporangiaceae > Spirillospora > Spirillospora syzygii. The sequence continues at coordinate 845,413 of NZ_VSFF01000001.1, forward strand.
CGCTGCTGGAGATCCTCACCGAGTTCTCCGTCCGGGGGATCAACCTGACGCTGATCCAGTCGCGGCCCACCGGCGCGGGGCTCGGCTCCTACCTGTTCTGGATGGACTTCGAGGGCCATGTCGCGGACGCCCGCGTCGGCGAGGCCCTGATGGGGCTGCGGCGCGTCTGCTCGGACGTCCGCTTCGTCGGCTCGTATCCGCGCGCCGACCGGGTGCGTCCGGAGATCCGGCGCGGCACCCACGACGACGACTTCACCGAGGCCGCCGCCTGGCTCGACGCCGTCCGCACCGGCTCGCCGCACTCCTGACCTCTGGCGTCGCGGGTCAGAGTTCGGCTTTCAGGCCCTCGACCGCCATCGCCCACGTCCACTTCTCCGCGAGGACGCGGCGGATCTTCGTCGCGCGGGCGAACGCCGTCTCGGGGTCTTCGAGGACGTGCTGGATCTTGCGCGCCCATTCGGCGGTGTTCTCGGCCTCGCTCTTGTGCATGGGGACGACGATGTGCCTGGCCTCGTCGCCCAGGTGTTCCCGGAGGAGGTCGGCGAGCCCGCTCTTCCCGCTGACCAGGACGGGCGTCCCCGCGATGATCGCCTCCACCCCGACCAGCCCGAACGCCTCGGCCCTGGACGGCATCAGCACCAGGTTCGCGGTCTCCAGGTCGGTGGCGAGCCGCTGCTCGTTCGCCGAGTAGACCCGCGGCGTCACCAGCAGCGACGGATGGGCGGCCCACTCGATGATCTTTCTGCGCAGCTCCTCGGACGAGTCCTCCGGGACCCCGCGGACGATCAGTTCGACCTCGCTCGCGGCCCGGCTCTCGCGCAGCGCCTCGGCGGCCGCGCCGACCGCGCGGGCCGCCAGGTCGACGCCCTTCAGCTCCGCGTCCTCGACGCGTCCGAAGATCAGCACGATGGGCTTTCCCGGTGGGGCCTCGCGAGAGGACAGGTCGGCGGCGTCGAATCCGGGGTCCAGCCGCGCCAGCTGCGCCTTTCCGGGCGAGGACACATAGCGCGCATAACGCTGGTGGAGGCGCTCGCCCACGGCGAAACCGCGATGGGCGCCGCGCGCGAGGTCCACTTCGAGCCGCTGCCGCGACTCCGCCACCGCGGCGATGTCCCTGGCGCCCTCCGCGCGGTCAGGTTTGAACCAGTCGATCTCCTCCGGCGCGACGTGGATGAAATGCAGCCGCTTGGCCCTCGGGAAACGGTCGGCCTGGGCCTTGGCGGCCGGGCCGGTGACGCGGCCGTGGCCGATGATGACGTCCGGTTCTCCGCCGAGCCCGTCCGGGTGTCCGTTCAGCACCTCAAGCTCGGATTCGTACCAGTCGTTCTCCGCCGGGTTGATGAGTTTGACGTTCAGGGCCGCCGCGTTCTTGATCTCCCACAACCCGGGGTTGGGCGTCATGCAGAACACGCGCATTCCGGAGCGGGCGAGCGCGGCGCAGAGTTGCCGGTTGAAAGTGCTCAACCCGCCGTGGCTGGACGACCATTCCGTCGCCACGGCGAGCACGACCTGCCGCCGGTCGCCGCCGTTGTCGGGATTCGGATCGTCCAGGACGCGCGGCCCGTACTGCGGACGCCTGGCGCTCTCCGAAGTCCCGGTGACGGACGCCGGAAGGATCGGCGTGATGAACGAGGGAGTGGCCTCGCCGGGGATCGCCACGCGGGTGTCCCATTCGGTCAGCAGCGTCGCTCTGATCTCCTCGGCCTCGGTCGGCGGGTGCGCCGTTCCGAGGTAGATGCCGAGGAAGCGGGACGCCTCCTCCAGTTCCCCGCTCTGCAGGGCGGCGAGCGCCCGCAGCCACGCCTTTCCCTCGCGGAACTCCGATTTGTGCGACGTGCGCTGGCTGTCGGGAATCCGGGCCCGCTGGAGCACGTCGAGCCCGGCCGCCGGGTCGCCCTCGCCGATCCGGCCGATCGCCTCGTAAACGGGGAAATGAAGGTACGGCTTCGGGAACGCCGTCTTGCTCTGGCGCGCCAGATCCGCCGACTCGCGCCATTTCCCCTCATGCTGGAGCAGCAGGATTTCGGCAAGTCGCGCCTGGTAGTCGAGCACGCCCGAGCCCTTGAGCCAGTCGCGCGTGCGGCGCAGCAGGTCGTCGGACGGTTCGGCCGCCGCGTACAGCACCGCCTGATCGGCCAGGCGGCGCCGGTCGGCCGGTTTCGACTCCGCGCAGCCCTTGCGCAGTTCCGCGACCGATTCCTCGACCCGCTCCTGCGCGGTGAGATAGATGCTCAACTGCATGTAGACGGCGAATCTCTGCTCATTGACGTACGGCTTGTGGGCCAGCGCCCGGCGGCCGACCTCCTCGGCGGCGGCGAATCCGCTGACCTCGGTCACGAGCTTCATCCACATGACCCACGGAACCGCCGATCCGGTCGGCCAGCCCGTCGCCGCGCGCTCGGCGTGGGAAAGCGCCCGCTCGCCGTCCTCCGAGCTTCCGGTCTCGCGGAACCGTTCCTGGAACAGCCGCGCCATGTGGTACTCGACGCCCGGCGTTCCCGGCTCCAACAGGTATTCGACCAGCAGCTCGATGCGCGCGTCGCGCTCCCGCGCCGACTCGGGGACGATATGGCGCCTGTCCCCGCCGTAACGCCATTCGATCTCGGCGCGGGCGGCCGCGACCGCGTCGGCCAGTTCCTTGTCCGCGCCCGCCTCCCGCAGATGGAAGAACGCGCCGGAAAGGGCGACGGCCCGCTCCTTGGCGTCGGTCCGCTTGAGCCTGGCCGCGTACCATTGCCCGGCCGCGTGGTGCGCCGAACGCCACGCCCGCCGGTCCCGGCGCAGAAAGGCGTTCTCCGCCTCCCGGACGGCCGGATGCAACTGGTATCTGGGCGGCCTGTCCTGCGTCGGCTCCATGAGATAGCGGTAGCGAAACTCCCGGAGCCGTCCTCTGAAATCGGTGACCAGGGCTTCGGCCTGTTTCTGCTCGAACCCCGCCGAGAGGACCGACAGCCTGCGCAGGGCTTGGCGCTCGTCGTCCGCGAGCCCTTCGGTGGCCTTGGCCACCAGGCCCCGTTCGATCGTGTCGACGAGTTCGTCCTCGGGGATCTCCTCAGCGGGCAGGCCGAGCAACTCGTCCAATGTGTAGCGGCGCAAAAGGGAACCCAGCAAATGCAGCACGCGGGGGTTTTGGCCGAGCCGCTTCACGGTCTCGGTTCTGCGGGATTCCGGAAACCTCGCCGCCGCGTCCGCCGTCCTGAGGTGCCCGAGGACGATGCGCACACCCTCCTCGACCACGGGGGCGGGCAGTTCGACCGGGTGGAAAGGCTGCGTCCACAGGGCGTCGAGATGCTGATTGGAAACCAGCCACAGACCGCCCTCGTTCCCCGGCGCCCGCGCGGACTCGGCCAGCGCCGACCCGAACGGTTCGCGCGGCCGCTTGTCGGCGTCCAGGAGCCGCTGGAACTCGTCGATCACGACGAGCACCCGCTGTTTCAGCAACTCGCGGACGACGGCCTTGAATCCGCGGCCCGGCGCGATTTGCGGCGCGGCGTCGCCGCCCTCCGGAAGGACGAGCCCGTCCAGGAGCAGGTCGACGAGTTCCTGCTCCATATCGGTCGAGCGCTCCGGGACGTCGATGCTGACGACCGGCCTTCGGAATTCCTTCAAATAGCGGCTCAGCAGCGGTTTCACGAGTTGGAGGGACTTGCCGACCCCGGAGATCCCGGTGATCACCGCCGCGCCGCGATGCGCCCACAGTTCGTCCGCGGCTTCCCGCCGCCGCCCGTCACCAAGATCAAGAACAGCTTCGCCCTCGGATTCCATCACCGCCGTTATACCCCAGCCGACCTGGCGGGACCACAAGAGCGGACGGCGGATAAAGGCATGTCGAACGGCCGCGAAAGAGCAATTCCAAGGCCCGGTTCCCGGGCCCTCATCCGGCCCGCGATCCAATCCCCCGGTGCGGTGACCGAACTGTGATCTTGGACGGGCAACCAGTAGACGATCTTGAACGTCTCCTCTGTACCAGTGATCAGTGGAAAGGTTGCGCCGTGCGCCGATCGTCCGCCCTGCTAGCCACCGCCGCACTCGCGGCGGCATCTCTCATCGTCCCCGCGACCGCGAGCGCGGACGTCACCGACGACTGGCTCACACTGACGTTCGACCAGCTCGGCAAGGACCGGGTCGCCCACGTCAAGCTGAGCGCGAAGTCGGCGAGCGGCGTGACGGGCGTCGTCGCGAAGATGCACTACAAGTCGACGTCGGCGGAGCCCTACGCCACCGTCCCGCTCCAGCGGACCGACGGCACGGACAACGACGGCGTCTGGCAGACCGACTACCGGACCGACATCAACGCCCACCCCGGGCTGACGGCCGTCGAAGTGCTGATCACCACCAGGGACACGCACTCCTACTCCAAGTGGTCCACCTTCAACGACTGCTACACGACGACCGTCGCGGACCTGACCGCCTCGCCCGCCGCCATCGACGTCGAGCACCAGGACGTGACGCTCCGCGGCCGGGCCATGTTCCAGACGGACCGCGAGTCGGCGCCACAACCCGCACCGAATGTGACGGTGAACGGGCCGACGTCCCAGCGCCCGGATGGCACGACGTACCCCAACAGCACGACGGCCGGCGCGGACGGCACGTTCACGATGCAGTACACCGGCGCGCCGAGGGCCACCGCCGGCGTCCCCGCGCAGGGACCGCTGTGCGGACGGAGCGCAACCGCACCCCTGACCGTGACCAAGCAGACCACCGAGGTGACGGCGAAGCGCGCACCGGGACCGGCCGTCGCGCCCGGCGCGGAGATCACGGTGGAGGGCAAGGTCGTCCGGCACGGCTCCGCCGGGACCGTCCCCGCGGTCGGCGCCACGGTGTCGGTCGACATCCCGTCCGACATGGCCCAGACGCACCCCATGGGCGTGACCGGCGCGGACGGCACCTACAAGATCACCTTCAAGGCGGGGCTGGAGCCCGGGAAGTCCGCCTTCCCGACCGTCCACGCCGGGGACAACGGGTTCCTCGTCGGGAGCGACGCGGACCTCGGGTTGATGTGGGTCGGGAACGGCTCGCAGCTCGTCGACTTCGCCACGGACAAGAACCGAACCCCCTTCGCGTACGGCGACCCCCTCGTCGCGAGCGTGCGGCTGGACCTCTCGCCCGGCATCCTCACCGAGACGAAGCAGCCGGTGTACCTGGAGTACTCCTTCGACGACAAGACGTGGAAGACCTGGGAGACCGCGACGCTCGACGGTGAGGGAACCGTCTACTTCGGCGCCGACAAGGCCGTCACCAAGGACGCCTACTGGCGCGCCCGGTACCCCGGCAGCACGCTCAGCGCCCCGGCCGTGACCGAGTCGCGCTTCATCGACGTCAAGTACCGGACGGAGATCTACGAGTTCAACGCCTCCCCTGAGCCGGTGGCGAAGGGCAAGACCATCACTGTGGAGGGGCTGCTCTACCGGTTCCAGGCGACGGCGGGGCCCGCGCCGAACGCGCCCGTGGCGATCTACTTCAAGGCCGCCGGATCGTCCGCCTGGACGAAGGTGGCCGACACGAAGACCGCGGCCAACGGGCGGTTCAAGAAGACGTTCACGGCGTCCAAGGACGGGACGTGGATGGCCCACTTCCTGGAGAGCAGCAACTACCGGGAGTCCAACGCGCCGAGCGACTACGTGGACGTGCGCTGACATAGGCTGCGCGGGTGGCTGACGACTTCGATCTCTACGAACGGGAACTGTGGGCCGGACGGGCCGCCGCCTACGAGCGGGGATTCGCCCGGCTCACCCGCCACCTGATCGAACCGCTGCTGGACGCCGCGGGCGTCGCCGCCGGGGCGCGGTTCCTCGAAGTCGGGACGGGCCCCGGCTTCGTGTCCCGCGAGGCCGTCCGGCGCGGCGCCGAGGCGACCGCGCTCGACGCCGACCCGGACATGGCGGAGACGGCGCGCCGGAACGTCCCCGGCCTGGACGTGCGCGTCGCCGTCCTGCCCGAGGTCCCGTTCGACGACGGGACGTTCGACGCCGTCGCGGGCAACTTCGTCATCAACCACGTGGGCTCGCCCGACGCGGCCCTCGCCGAGCTGCGACGGGTGCTGCGGCCCGGCGGGCGGCTCGCGCTGAGCTGCTGGGTGATGCCGGGCAGCGGGGCGCTCGGGATCGTCCGGGAGGCGCTCGAAGAGGCGGGCGTGCCCGTCCCGGACGACATCCCCGACCCGCCGTTCATGGAGCACGGCGAGGCCGCGGCGTTCCGGCGGCTGGTCGCGGCGGCGGGGTTCGCGGGCGTGGCCGTCGAGGAGGTGACGTGGGAGCACGTCGTCGACCCCGAGGACTGGTGGGAGACGGGCGCCCTCTCCAGGGTCGGCACCAACGGCGTCATCGTCGGACGGCAGGACGCGCCCACCGTCCAGCGCGTCAAGGACGCCTACGACCGCATCGTGTCCGGCTACGCGGCGGCGGACGGAAAGGTCGCGCTGCCCGCGCACGCGCTGCTGGCCAGCGGCTCCCGCTGAACGCCCCCCTGAGCGCCGCCCGCGGGCGGCGCGCGGACGCGATACCCCCGCGCGGCGGGGCGCCTCCAGCCGGTAGCCTCGCATCTGTGATCGACCTTCGCGCTCTTCGAGAGGACCCTGACCGGCTGCGCGCGTCCCAGCGCGCCCGCGGCGCGGACGACGCCGTCGTCGACCGCCTGCTCGACCTCGACGGGAGGCGCCGCTCGGCGCTCACCTCGTTCGAGCGGCTGCGGTCCGAGCAGAAGAGTTTCGGCAAGTCGGTGTCGAAGGCGCAGGGCGAGGAGCGGCAGCAGTTGCTGACCCGCGCCAAGGAGCTGGCGCAGCAGGTCAAGGACGCCGAGGCCGAGGCCGACCGGCTCGGCGACGAGCTCGACGCGGTGCTGAAGGACGTCCCGAACCTCATCGAGGACGGCGCCCCGCCCGGCGGCGAGCAGGACTACGTCGTCCTGGAGCACGTCGGCGAGCCGCCCGAGTTCGACTTCGAGCCGAAGGACCACCTGGAGCTCGGCGAGAGCCTCGGCGCGATCGACATGGAGCGCGGCGCGAAGGTGTCCGGCGCGCGGTTCTACTACCTGACGGGCGTCGGCGCGCGGCTCCAGTACGCGCTGCTCAACCTGGCGATCGAGCAGGCCGTCGCGGCCGGGTTCGTGCCGATGTACCCGCCCGTCCTGGTGAAGCCGGAGGCGATGGAGGGCACCGGGTTCCTCGGCGCGCACGCCGCCGAGGTCTACCAGCTGCCGCAGGACGAGCTGTACCTCGTCGGCACGTCCGAGGTCCCGCTCGCCGCCTACCACATGGACGAGATCCTCGACGGGCTGCCGCGGCGGTACGCGGCGTGGTCGTCCTGCTTCCGCCGCGAGGCGGGCTCCTACGGCAAGGACACGCGCGGCATCATCCGCGTCCACCAGTTCGACAAGGTGGAGATGTTCTCCTACTGCGAGCCCGACGACGCGCACGCCGAGCACCTGCGGCTGCTGGAGTGGGAGAAGGAGATGCTCGCCAAGGTCGAGATCCCGTACCGGGTGATCGACGTGGCGGCGGGCGACCTCGGCGCCAGCGCGGCCCGCAAGTACGACTGCGAGGCGTGGGTGCCGTCGCAGGGCACCTACCGCGAGGTGACGTCCACGTCCAACTGCACCGAGTTCCAGGCCCGGCGCCTGTCGGTGCGCCACCGGGACGCGGACGGCAAGAGCCGCCCGGTCGCGACCCTGAACGGGACGCTCGCCACCACCCGCTGGATGGTCGCGATCCTGGAGAACCACCAGCGGGCCGACGGGACGGTCCGCGTCCCCGAGGCGCTGCGCAAGTTCATCGGGCTGGACGTCCTGGAGCCCGTCAAGCGCTGACCGCGCCCGTCAAGCGCTGACGGCGCCCGTCAAGCGCCGACCGCGGGCCGGACGCGGAACCGGCGGCCCGCTCCGTTGACTTAGCGGTCGGCGGGGGCCGCCGCCCAGGTCAGCGCGCGATGATCTCCCCATGCGGGACGGCTGTGTCCCGCGGCGGGTGCGTCGCGGCCGTCAATCGGCGGCCGAATGACGGAATTCGGTGCGGGCCGCTGGGCCGTGAGGCTGCGGCGGGCGGCGCGCAGCTCGGCGGTGAAGCTGAGGCGACCGGGGTCCAGCGGCTCGCTGCGGTTCACCGCCGTCGCGTGCATCCTGACGCGCAGGCCCGTGTAGACGGCCAGGTGCGCGTACGTCTCCTGGAACACGAGGTCGGGCGTCCTGCTGGACAGGACGGTGTCCGAACCGATCTGGATGGTCTTCAACTCGGCCAGCGGGTCCCCCGCCTCCGACCGTGCGCCGTACAGGCCGACCAGGTCGGCGACGGGCGCGGCGTCCGGGTCCGTCAGGGTGGTGATGAGACGGCAGCGTTCCGCGCCGCTCCCGCCGGGGAGGTCAGGGGCGTACTCGACGACCCGGGCTCGCGCGTCCTGGCCCGGCCAGGCATCGCGGCCCGGCTCCCCGTGCACGGTCGAGATCCATGACCTGTCGGGGAGGGTCTCCTCGACGGGCAGCTTCCAGGTCTTGGGGACGCGCCAGAGCAGCTCGGCGCCCGACTCCGCCAGCCTGCTCCACAGTTGCGCGCAGGGAAGGTCATGGTCGGCGAGGACCAGCATCGCCGGGCCGAGCGAGGTGGCCAGCCGTTCGGCCAGCACCCGTTCCCGGACGCGGTAGGAGTCGACCGTCGCGTCGCAGACCGCGTTGCTGCCCGCCTCGACCAGCGCGACCAGCCGCGCCAGCGGGCAACCGGGCGGCCTCTCGCCCCGATGGGCCCGGGGCCCGCCGAGACCGGTCTGGTTGGCCGGGCTGTCGGCGGCCTGCAGCGTCGTGCCGGCGAGCGCCATGACGCGCAGCCCGCGCCAGAACGCGCCGGGCGTCCGCTCGTCGGCCACCGCGCTCCCCGCGTGGACCAGCAGTTCGCGGAACGGCTCTATCCCCAGCTTGCACCGCGCCCTAAATATCGCGGCCTTGTCCGGTACCCGCCAATTATCCCAGCCATTATCGAGTCCGGGCGCGGCGACCAGCGTACGAAGCACACGCTGATAAGACTGCGGGGACAACAACGCGCGGGCGAGCAGAAAATAGACCATCAAACCGGGCGACAGCAGCCGCCTCCGCACCTCGCGGTCCTGGGTTTTGGCCAAAACGGCTTCCACCAGATCTTGCGGAAACACACTGTCCAGGTCACCGAGTGTGACCATGTCGAGCAACTGATCGACCATGCCGGACACCGCCTCAGGGCTCCCCGTTCGCCCTCCCTCTCGACGGTATATCAACTTCATTGCCAGGTGTGGGTCATGGCCAAAGTCAACGATATTGGTCTGGGTACTTCCGAGATACCCCTTCCTTTGCACTGACGCCTGTGGTGCACTCGGAATCAGCATGAGGAACCGGCTTCCCACCCCGCACGGACGGAAGGGGACCACGTCCATGGTGATGAGGTCGAGCTTGGCAGAGAAGAGGCACCACTGATGACGACGGAGTACTCGGTGTGTCCCGGAACCGACGGTGAACGCGCTCTCCAGCGAAGGTTGGAAACGACGGAGCGCGCCATTCGGTTCTACGACAAGCAAATGCTGGACCATCTCAACTCGCACATGCAGGCGTTCGTCCGGCGGCAGGAGATGTTCTTCGTCGCGACCGCCGACCGGCGCGGAGAATGCGACAGTTCTTTTCGCGCCGGGCCGCCCGGCGTCCTGTTCGTCGCGGACGAGCGCACGGTCCTGTACCCGGAGTACAGGGGCAACGGGGTGTTCGCGAGCTTGGGCAACATCGAAGAGAACCCGCATGTGGGAATCGTCATCATCGACTTCGAGCGCAGCCGCATCGGGCTGCACATCAATGGCGGAGCCGAGATTTTAGAAAGCGCCGCGGCGCGTGCGATGTGGCCCGACCTTCCGGTGGAGCAGTCACCGGGGCAGCGTGCGCAGGTGTGGGTGAAGGTGTCGGTGGAAGAGGCTTACATCCACTGCGCCAAGCACATTCCGCACATGCGGAAGGTCTCGCGGGAAGAGGCCCGCTCGTGGGGGACCGGTGATTTCCGGCGCAAGGGCGGCGATTTCTTCCACGCCGCCCAGGAACGCGCGAAGAGCGACTGAGCCCCGCCGCCCGCCCGGCCGCCCGCCCGGCCGCCCGACGGGCCGCCGGGCGGGATGGGAACGATGTCGGCGAGCGCGCGTTTCGCCACCTTGACGGGCCCCCAGGGGACAAAAGTGGCGGAGGATGCAATAAAAAGGGGACATGAGCCAGCCTTCGCCGCGTGTGATCGCCACTGACCTCGACGGGACGGTCGTGCGCTCCGATGGAACGATCTCAGCCCGGACCGCCGCCGCCCTCGCCCGCGTCGAGCGGGCCGGGGCGATGCTCGTCATGGTCACCGGCCGACCGCCGCGCTGGATGGCGGACGTCGCGGCGGCCGCGGGCCACCACGGCGTCGCCATCTGCGCGAACGGCGCCGTGCTGTACGACCTGCACACCGAGACCGTCCTGGAGACGCGGGAGATCCCGCCCGCGGTGATCGCGGAGACGGTGGGGCGGCTCCGCGCCGTCGCGCCCGGCCTGCGGTTCGCGGTCGAGCACCCGACCGGGTTCGTGTTCGAGTCCACCTACGACCTCGAACGGCTGGACGTCGAGGCCCTCGGCGGCCGTTCGGTGGACCCGGCCGACCTCGCCGACCGCAGCGGCACCAAGCTGCTCGCCTTCGACCCGGCGGGCGACCCCGACGTGCTGACCGAGACGGCCGTCCAGGCGGTCGGCGACCTGGTGACGGTGACGCACTCGTCCAAGCGGGCCCTGCTGGAGATGAGCGCGCACGGCGTCACGAAGGCGAGCGCGCTCGCCGCGCTGTGCGCCGAGCACGGCTTCGGGTCCGCGGACGTGACGGCGTTCGGCGACATGCCGAACGACCTGCCGATGCTCACCTGGGCGGGCGTCTCGTACGGGGTGGCGAACGCGCATCCGCTGGTGCTTGCGGCCGTCACGCACAAGACGTCCACGAACGACGACGACGGGGTCGCCGAGATCCTCGAACGCCTCTACCCGTGAGAACGGGTTGTCTGAGAACGACCGAATGAGAACGGCCGCGCCCCCGTCGAAGGGGTGCGGCCGTTTCTTTGCGGACGTCTACAGGTACGGGCCGGAGGCGCGGTGGCCGGGGCCTTCCTCGTCGGCGCTCGGGGGGACCATCCCGGCGGGCAGGGCGCGGCGCATCTGCTCCAACTGCGCGCGGGCCGCCATCTGCTGGGCGAACAGCGTCGTCTGGATGCCGTGGAACAGGCCCTCCAGCCAGCCGACGAGCTGGGCCTGCGCGATCCGCAGCTCGCCCTCGCTCGGCACGACGTTCTCGGCGAACGGCAGCGACAGCCGCTCCAGCTCCTCGACCAGCTCGGGCGCGAGACCGTCCTCGAGCTCCTTGATGGACGACTTGTGGATCTCGCGCAGCCGGGCGCGGCTCGCCTCGTCGAGGGGGGCGGCCTTGACCTCGTCCAGCAGCTGCCGGATCATGCCGCCGATCCGCATCACCTTCGCGGGCTGCTCCACCATGTCGGTGACGGACTTGCCCTCGGACTCGCCCCCGCCGCCCTCGACGGCGATGCCGTTCGGGCCGACGACGAGCACCTGCGGCTCCTGTTCTGACTGGTTCTTCGAAGGCTCGCTCATAAACTCCACATCCTCACACGGTCAGCAGGATCTTGCCGACGTGAACGCTGTCTTCGAGCGCCCGGTGCGCGGCCGCCGCGTCGGCCATCGGGACGCGGCGGTCGACGACCGTCCGGATCCGTCCCGCCTCCAGCAGCGGCCACACGTGCTCGCGGACGCCCGCCACGATCGCCGCCTTCTCGTCCGCCGGACGGGCCCGCAGCGTCGTCGCGTGGACGGCCGCGCGCTTGCCCAGCAGCTTCCCGAGGTCCAGCTCCGCCCGCGCGCCGCCCTGCAGCCCGATCACCATGAGACGGCCGCCGACGGCGAGCGCGTCCACGTTGCGGGCCAGGTACTTCGCGCCGATCAGGTCGAGGATCACGTCGTAGGGGCCGTGCTCGACGAAGTCGTCCTCGCGGTAGTTGACGACCAGGTCCGCGCCGAGTTCGCGGCAGCGCGCCGCCTTCTCCGCGCTGCCGACGGTCGTCACGACGCGGGCGCCGCGCGCCTTGGCGAGCTGGATCGCGAACGTGCCGATGCCGCTGCCGCCGCCGTGCGCGAGCAGGGTCTCCCCGGCGCGCAGCCCGCCGAGCTGGAACACGTTCGACCACACCGTGCAGGCCACCTCGGGCAGCCCGGCCGCCTCCACGAGATCGACGCCGCGCGGCACCGGGAGGACCTGTCCGGCGGGCACCGCGACCTTCTCGGCGTACCCGCCGCCGGTGAGCAGCGCGCATACCTCGTCGCCGACGCTCAGGCCCGTCACATCGGCGCCCAGCTCGGCGACGCGTCCGGACACCTCAAGGCCCGGATACGGGGGAGCGCCCTTCGGGGGCGGGTAGAAGCCCTTGCGCTGCATGACGTCCGCGCGGTTGACGGCGCTCGCGGCCACGTCGATCAGCACCTCGTCCGGGCCCGGCGCCGGGTCGGGTACCTCCGTCCACGTCAGGACGTCGGCGTCGCCCGGCTCGCGGATAACGATCGCATGCATACCGGCCACGCTACCGGGCGTCTGGAACGGGGTTACGGCCCACCGGACGCGACGCCCGCCGGGGCCGCTCCGCGGGGTCGACGTCGATCTTCGCGGTGGATGCGTGGTATTGGCACACGGGTATCCTGCCTTGGGGCCATTCGCCCACCTGCACCGTGTTGATCATCAGAGGCGTGCCCGAGGGGGAAGAACGGTGGCGAGGAACGAGCACGACGGGCGTTCCCTGGAGGAGCGGCTGGCCTCTCTCGACGCGATGAGCGACGACGGCGGGCGGTCCGCACCCGAGGGCGAACGGCCGCCGGAGGCGCAGTCCCCGTCCCAGGGTCCCCCGCCGGGCCCTCCCCAGGTCCCTCAGCAGGCGCCCGCCGAGCAGGAGAACGCGCCGCCGCCGCTGCCGCTGCCACCGCCGCCCGTGCCGGGTGAGCCCGTGCCGGGTGAGAGCGGCCCGCCGTCCCCGCAGGGCGATCCGGGCGGCAACCCGTGGCTCTCCGCGCCGCCCGCGTTCCAGCAGGCCCCGGAGGGCTACCCGCCGGAGAACTTCGGCCCGCCGCAGCCCCCGCCCTATGACGGCGGCCCCATGCCGCAGCCGTTCGACGGAGGGATGCTGCCTCCGCCCTATCCGGGTGCGGGCGGCTTCCAGGGGCACGACCCCGCGCAGGTCCCGCAGCCGCCGCAGCCTCCGCAGCCTCCGTATCCGCCGCAGCAGTCGCCGTACGACGCCAACGGCAACACCGCTCCCCCGCTCGACCAGCTCCCGCCCTACGCGGCCGACCAGTTCCCCTCACGGGACGCGGAAGCAGCCGCCCCGCCATACCAGCAGGACCCGGAAGCCACCTCGTACCAGCAGTTCCCACCCATCGACCCGAACGCCGGTCCGCCGCAGTTCCCGCCGATGGACCCGAACGCGGGCCAGCCGCCGTTCCAGCCCGGCGACCCGAACACCGGACAGCCGCAGTTCTCCCCGGGCGACCCGAACGCGGGACAGCCGCAATTCCCGCCGATGGACCCGA
>NZ_VSFF01000020.1 GCF_008085905.1 Actinomadura syzygii
CGGAGGGGAAACACCCGGTCCCATCCCGAACCCGGAAGTTAAGCCCTTCAGCGCCGATGGTACTGCATGGGAGACTGTGTGGGAGAGTAGGACACCGCCGGACATTTATTGCAGGAAGGCCCCGCCGTCACCGGCGGGGCCTTCCTCATTTCTAGGACCTGCTACTCGTCCAGCAGTGCTTTCGCATAGTTGGAGAGTGAGCGGTTATAGCGCGGCAGATGGCGGGAGAGCGCGCCGAGCGCAAGGGAAGCCGCCTCGCGGTCGCGTCCGAGATCGGTGAGCGCCAACGCCAGGAACGCGGTGACCGCGTCGTCGAGTTCGTCGGAGGCGGCGTCCCGTTCCGCGGTCAGGAGAGCGACGCTTTCCTCGGCCTGGCCGAGATTGCGGAGGGTGCTGGCGAACTGGATGGTCGCCTGGCGTCGGCGTGGTCCGGTCAGTCCGGCGGCGAACGCCTGCCGGTAATGAACGGCGGCCTCGGCCTCGTTGCCGATCGAGTCGTGCGCCGAGGCCAGTTCGTACTGGGCTGTCGCGTCCCCGTCCGGGAGTTCGCCGGTCAGTTCCTTGACCTTGGCGAGGAAGTCCTCGGGCTCGTATTCGTCGAAGGTGGCCCAGAGCTCGTCGATCCGACGTTCCCAGTCCGGCACCGCGTTGATCATCGCACCAGGATAGGCGCCCCGCGCGAAGCGGCGTCCATTGGCGCCGGTGCCGCGCAGGGGATTCCGCTCAGGGGCCCCGACGTGCGCGCTTTCCGTTGAAGCGGGGGTGCAACGATCATGCAACGTGCGATGGTGGAGAATTGGACCGCTCGATAAACATCGAGCGCATGGTCGCGCCGGTGCCAACCCACACACCTCGCACCGGCGCGGCCACCATCGCGACGAAGGCTCAGACCTTCGCCTTCCGAGCATCGGTGCTCAGCCGATGGACGGGATCGGGGACAGCGCGTCCGGCCAGGGCGGAGAAGGCCAGGGCAGTGAAAGCGCAGAGCGCCGCCGCGACGGGGAGCGTCCCGGAGCCGAACGTGTCGAGGAGCCAGCCGCCGAGACCGGCTCCCAGCGCCGCGCCCAGATAGACCGAGCTGCTGACGAGCGCCAGGGCCTGCGGCGCCGCCTCGTCCCCGGCGAAGGCGAGGGCGCGTGCCTGCACGGGTGGCGGCACCGCCCACGCGGCGGCCGACCACAGCACGAGCGGCATGACGACGAGCGCCACGTGCGCGGGACGCACCGTCCAGAACAGGGCGAGGCCCGCCATGGCGATGGTGAAGGCGGAGATCGCGAGCGCGAATGTCCGGGCGGGCCCGATGCGGTCGACGAGCGTGCCGCTGAACCGCGCTCCCGCGATGCCCGCGGCACCAGCGAGCAGGAGGAGGCCGCCGAGCCCGGTCGCGCCGACGCCCGCCGCGTCCGCGAGGAATGGGCCCAGGTACGTCTGGAACAGCAGGTTTCCGAGCACCGCGACGACGGCGGCGAGCAGCACGAACAGCAGGCCGGGACGCGCGAGGGGACGCAGCCGCTCCGCCACCCCGGCTGCGGGCGGGGACGGGACGTCCGGCACCGCGACCCGCAGGAAGACCAGCGCGGCGACGCCCAGCAGGCCGCCCGCGACGAACGGCGCGCGCCAGCCGAACGCGGCGCCGATCCACGTCCCGGACGGAACTCCGGCGACGACCGCGCCGGTCAGTCCGGCCATTACGGTGGCGAGGTCGCGGCCCTGCCGTCCAGGCGGGGCGAGGGCGGCCGTCGTCGCGAACACCGCCGGAAGGACGACCGCCGCGGCCAGCGCCGCCAGCACGCGCAGGCCCATCAGCGCGCCGTAGGACGAGGCGAGCGGCACCGCGAGATTGGCCGCGCAGAACAGCGCCATCCCGGCGAGGAGCAGGCGGCGGCGCGGCCAGGACGCGGTGGCGACCGCAGCGACCGGGGCGACGACGGCGCAGATCACGGAGAAGACGGTGACGAGCTGCCCGGCGGCCGCCTCGCCGACCGAGAGGCCGCGCGCGATGGACGGCAGCACGCCGACGATCACGAAGTCGTCCGTCTGGAGGGTGAAGGCGGTCAGCGCGAGCGCGGCGAGGCGGAGCCCGCCCGTGGGAGATCGGGTGAGGAGGCGCATGGCCATTAAGGTAACACTCGTTTCCCTATAGGATGGTCGTCCCGGACCCGAAGGAGACGCCAGCCGTGGCCAGGCCGCGCGACCCGAACCGCCGCACCGAGATCCTCGACGCGGTTCTCGACCATCTCGCCGAGCAGGGGATGTCCGGCCT
Organism: Actinomadura syzygii; assembly: GCF_008085905.1. GTDB lineage: Bacteria > Actinomycetota > Actinomycetes > Streptosporangiales > Streptosporangiaceae > Spirillospora > Spirillospora syzygii. Next base: position 2,264 of record NZ_VSFF01000020.1, read on the forward strand.
GTCGATGCGGCCCATCGCGCAGGCGCTGGGGCAGAGCACGCGCGTCCTGACCCACCACTTCGCAGACAAGGACGACCTCCTCGCCGCGCTGCTGAAACGCCTGGACGAGGTCCAGCACGAGCAGTTGCGCGCGACCGAGGGCTGGGACGACACGTCGCGGGGGATCGGCGCGATCGTCCGCGACTCGTGGCACCGCCATCTCGCGCCCGAGAACATCGCGCACACCAGGCTCGTCCGCGAGATCGAAGGGCTCGCGGCGGCCGGACGGCTCGGCGACCGGGTCCCGGCGTTCCTGACCGACCGGGCCGAGTTCGTCGCCGGTGTCCTGGTCGCAAGGGGACTCGACTCCGAGCGGGCCCGCGTCCACGCCACCTACCTCAACGGCGCGTACGCCGGATTGCAGACCGATTTCCTCATCACCGGTGACCGGGAGCGCGTCGAGGCGGCGCTGGACGAACTGTGCGCGCTCGCCGACTCGTGGACGGAACACGCCCCAGCGTCCTGACCTCTCCGCCTCGGACGAAGGGCGTAACAGCACCCCCGTGATCGCGTGGGTTGGGATGTGCGGAGTCTGTCCCTGTTCGTAGGGCGGACGCTGGAGAAGCGAGGGGCGTCCGATTCGCGGAATGGCCGTATAGGGCCCAATGTGGCGAAGCGCACAGACGCCGGGACGCGGTGCTGAAAAACTGTCGCGGGCGCGGGGGTGCGGGACGCGGCGGAACGGCGCGTCGATGACCGCCGCCACGGCGCCGGACGGGCACGCCTGAACCGCGAGGAGTCGAAGCGATGGCGGAGCGGAAAACGGCGGTCCCGTGGCAGCGCGGTCGACTCGTGTTCGGCGGTCTTTTGTCGATCGTCCTCGGGTCCGTGACGCTGCTCGCGGGAGCGGGCGGCACCAATGGGCGTCTCGCCCTCATCGTCACCCTCGCCAGCGTCAATCTCACCCTGGTCATCGACGCCTTCTTCCGGCGCGAGGAGAGCATCCACCAGGACCGGAAAAGCCTCGAAGAGATATCCGCCGCGCTCGCCATCACGAAATCGCTGGCCGACGCGCCGCCCGCCTGCCACGCATTCATTCGTGAGATCGCCGAGCAGTGGACGCTCATCGACCGGCGCAACAGCGCGATCCTGCTGAAGCTCCGCGAGGCGCGGCAGCGCGCGTTCACCGAGGAGATGCGCGACCTCGCCAACGGCCAGTCGCCGCTCGGACGGCGGCAGGAGTTCCGTCCCGGAATCCTGCCGGCGCTGATCGAGATGACGGCGCTCAGCGCCACCGGAAACGACTATTGGTGGACCGGCCGCGACACCACCTACCTCGCCACCGAGCGCGCCGCGATCGCGCGGAACGACCTCGCGCTCAACCGAATTCTGGTGCTGTCGGAAACCGAGGTCGACGCGGCCATGGTGGACGTTCTCCGCGAGCAGCTCGACGCGGGAATCGTCCTGCACGTGGTCATCGCGGAAACAGTGCCGCCGCTGCACCAGAAATGCCTGACGAGCGACCGCGCCCTCGTCACCGACAAGGGCGGGATCGTCGGCGTCGTCATTCCCGGAAACGACCAGGAGGACGCGGTCGCGGACGCCGGTCATTTCACGATCAACGAGGACCGGATCCAGAACACCCGCGACATCCTGGACGCCCTCGCCCCCTACCAGGTCCCCGCCACCGAATTCATCGAGAAGGTCGCCGCGAAGGAGATCGTCGACGACGACACCCCTCCGGCGATCCAGGAGGCGCGAAGTTCGTCCCGTTCGCGATGAGTGTTCGGCTCGTTCGCGGTGAGTTCGGGCGGGACGCCGTAGGCTGCTCGGGTGGCTGAGAAGTTGTGGCAGATCGAGCCGTCCGGGCCGCTGCGCGGGGACGTGACCGTCCGCGGCGCCAAGAACGCGGTCAGCAAGCACATGGTCGCGGCCATGCTCGGCGAGGGGCCGAGCACGATCGGGAACGCGCCGGACGTCGGCGAGGTCGGCATCACGGCGGGCATGCTGGAGCACGTCGGGATGGGGGTCGAGCGGTCCGACGGGGAGGTCGTCGTCGTCCCGGAGACGGTGTCCGACCCGAGCATCGACAAGGCGTTCACCGGCCTGAACCGCATCCCGATCCTGATGCTCGGGCCGCTGCTGCACCGGGCGGGGGAGGCGTTCGTCCCGCTGGTCGGCGGCGACCCGATCGGGCGGCGCCCGGTCGACTTCCACGTGGACGCGCTCCGCGCGTTCGGCGCCGAGGTGACGATCGCCGCGGACGGCATCCACGCCCGCGCGTCCCGGCTGGTCGGGACGAAGATCGAGCTGCCCTACCCGAGCGTCGGCGCGACGGAGACGGTGCTGCTCGCGGCCGTCCGGGCGGCGGGCAAGACCGTCATCCGGAACGCGGCCACCGAGCCGGAGATCATCGAGCTGGCGCTGTTCCTGCAGCGGATGGGCGCGCGGATCTCCTTCGCCCCGGACCGGCGGATCGTCGTGGAGGGCGTCGAGCGGCTGAGCGGCGCGCAGACCCGGCTGGACGGCGACCGCATCGAGGCGTTCTCCTACCTGGTCGCGGGCCTGGTGACGGGCGGCGAGGTGCGGGTGCACGGCTGCCCGCAGGACCGGCTCGTCACGGCGATCACGACGCTGGCCAGGATGGGCGCCGAGTTCGAGATCACCGATGACTGGATCATGGCGTCGGCGCCGGACGGGCTGCGTCCCGCCGCCGTCCAGACCGACACGCACCCCGGGTTCGCGACGGACTGGCAGACGCCGCTGATGGTGCTGTTCACGCAGGCCGACGGCATGTCGGTGCTGCACGAGACCGTGTACGAGAACCGGCTCGCCTACGTCCCGGCGCTGCAGAGCATGGGCGCGGAGATCGAGGTCTACGACACGTGCCTGGGCGGTCCGGCGTGCCGGTACCACGACACGGCGGCGCTGCACTCGGCGGTCGTCCGGGGCGTGACGAAGCTGCGCGGCGGCGACGTGACGATGCCCGACATCCGGGCCGGGTTCTCGGCGGTGCTGGCGGCGGCCGTGGCGGAGGGGCCGTCGACGCTGCGCGGCGTGCACCACATCGAGCGCGGCTACCACCGTCCGGTGGAGCAGTTCCGCGCGCTCGGGCTGCCCCTGCGGGCGTCCGCCGCCTGAGCGCCGCCGCCTGAGCGCAGCTGCCTAACTGCGGCCGCATTTCACCTGGCCATGGCCGAAAGCTACAAGACCGCCGAAGCTCCGGCGGCCACGCTGGAGGAATGAACCTCACTAAAGCCATCGACTTCATGTCCACGCACGCCCGCATGCTCGACCGGCGGCGGTTCGAGCTGCTGACCGGCGAGGGGGACAGGGACGCGCTGCGCGCCGCGCTGAACGCCTACCGCAACCCCGACGGCGGCTACGGCAACGGCCTCGAACCCGACCTCCGGTCGAGGACGAGCCAGCCCGGTTCGGCGCTGCACGCGTTCGAGGTGTTCGCGGAACTGGCGCCGGTCACCGTCCCCGAGACGGTCGCGCTCTGCGACTGGCTGGAGTCGGTGACGCTGCCGGACGGCGGCGTTCCGTTCGCGCTGCCCATTCCCGACCCGGCCGGGTGCGCGCCGTTCTGGGCGAACGCCGACACCGAGACGTCCTCGCTGCAGATCACGGCTGTCGTCGCGGCGACGGCGCACCGCGTCGCCGTCCACGACGAGGCGGTCGCAGCGCATCCCTGGCTCGACCGCGCGACGCGCTACTGCCTCGACACCGTCCGGACGAAGGAGAAGCTGCACGCCCTGGAATTGGCGTTCGCGCTCTGGCTGGCCGACGCCGCCGGGGACAGCGAGACCGTCGAGCTGCTGGGCGCGCACATGCCGGAGGACGGGCTCGTCCACGTCGAGGGCGGGCTCGAGGACGAGATGATGCGCCCCCTCGACTTCGCCCCGTATCCGGGACGTCCGGCCAGGTCCCTGTTCAAGGACGACGTCATCGCCGCCGAGCTCGAACGCCTCGACCGGCAGCAGGGCGAGGACGGCGGCTGGCGCGTCGACTTCGCGAGCTATTCGCCCGCCGCCGAGCTGGAATGGAGCGGATACGCGACCGTGCGGGCCGTCTCGCTCCTGACACGCAACTGACCTGCGACGCCCGGAGCGCGGCGGCGTGCCGTGCGATCCTTGGGACGCATGCCACACCCGCGCCGAGGGCGCCGGCGCACGAGGCGCGGGCGTCCCGGCCGACGGCACGGAGGCTCCCGATGGAGAACGGCCCGGGCTATACGGCGCTCACGCCGCTCGCGTTCCTCGAACGGTCGGCGGAGGTGTTCCCTGGCAAGACGGCCTTCGTCCACGGGGACCGCCGCACCACCTACGCAGAGTTCGCGGCGGAGGCGACCCGGCTCGCGAACGCGCTGCGGGCGTCCGGGATCGGGCCGGGCGACCGGGTGGCCTACCTGGCGCCGAACGTGCCGGAGCTGCTGGTGGCGCACTTCGGCGTCCCGCTGGCGGGGGCCGTCCTCGTCGCGATCAACACGCGGCTGGCCCCGGACGAGATCCGCTACATCGTCGCCCACTCGGGCGCGAAGGCGCTGGTCGTGGACGCGGGGCTGCACCCGTCCGTCGCGCCGCTCGCGGGGAGCCTGCCGGAGGTCGTCACGATCCCGGCGGCCGGGGCCGAGCCCGACCCGGCGGTCGGCGGCATCGGCTACGCGGACCTGCTGGCGCGCGGCTCGGACGACCCGCCGTACTGGGGCGTCCAAGACGAGAACGCCGCCATCTCCATCAATTACACGTCCGGTACGACGGGACGCCCGAAGGGCGTCGTCTACACCCACCGCGGCGCGTACCTGAACGCCCTCGGCGAGGTGCTCCACTCCCGGCACACGCCCGGCAGCGTCTACCTGTGGACGCTCCCCATGTTCCACTGCAACGGCTGGTGCACGCCGTGGGCGCTCGCCGCCGTCGGCGGGACGCAGATCTGCCTGCGCGCCGTCGACGCCGGGGAGGTGTGGCGGCTGATCGACGCCGAGGGCGTCACGCACCTGAACGGCGCGCCGACCGTCCTCGTGACGATCGCGAACGCGCCCGAGGCGCATCCGCTGCCCCGGCCGCTGACCGTCACGACGGCGGCCGCGCCGCCCAGCCCGAAGATCATCGCGCGGATGGAGGAGCTCGGCGCGGAGATCGTCCACGTGTACGGGCTGACCGAGACGTACGGGCCGTACTCGGTGTGCGAGCCGCAGCCCGGCTGGCCCGGCCTGGACGGCGCCGAGCGCGCCCGGCTGCTCGCCCGGCAGGGCGTCGGCATGGTCCAGACGGACGGCCTGCGCGTGGTCGGCGACGACATGCGCGACGTCCCCGCCGACGGCGAGACGCTCGGCGAGATCGTCATGCGCGGCAACAACGTCATGAAGGGCTACCACCGGGACGAGGAGGCCACCGCGCAGGCGTTCCGCGGCGGCTGGTTCCACTCCGGCGACCTCGGCGTCCGCCACCCGGACGGCTACGTCGAGCTGCGCGACCGGTCCAAGGACATCATCGTCTCCGGCGGCGAGAACATCTCGACCGTGGAGGTGGAGCGGGCCATCGACTCGCATCCGGCCGTGCTGGAGGTGGCGGTGGTCGCCGTCCCGGACGACAGGTGGGGCGAGCGCCCGAAGGCGTTCGTCGTGCTGCGCGACGGGCACGCGGCGACGGCGGCGGAGCTGGTCGGGCACGTCCGCGAGAGCCTCGCCCGGTTCAAGGCGCCGGACCGGGTCGAGTTCGTGGCCGAGCTGCCGAAGACGTCCACCGGGAAGATCCAGAAGTTCCAGCTCCGCGAGAAGGAGTGGGCCGGCCGCGACCGCCGCGTCCAGGGCTGACGCGGGGCGCCGCGCGCGGGGCCGCCGAACCCGTTGCGGCGCGGGCCTTCCGGCATGTGAGGACCGGCGGTTCTCGGGAAGTGTTCCCACCGCCAGGGGCCGGACCCGCCGCCGAGGCCGAGAGGGGACCGCGATGCCGCCCACCGGCAAGCCGACCGGGAAGCCCACCGGGGACGTGCTGATCGTCGGGGCGGGTCCCAGCGGGCTCCTCCTCGCCGGAGACCTCGCCGCCGCCGGGATCCGCTGCACGGTGCTGGAGCGGCGCGAGGCGGCGGAGTCGAACCTGACGCGGGCGTTCGCCGTCCACGCCCGGACGCTCGAACTCCTCGACACGCGCGGCGTCGCCCGCGCGCTGATCGCGACCGGCGCGCGGGCCGACGTGCTGCGGGTCCTCGGCACGACCGGCCTCGACCTGCGGCGGCTCCCCGGACGGTTCCCGTTCATGCTGGTCACACCGCAGTACGAGACGGAGCGGGTGCTGCGCGAACGCGCCCTCGCGGCGGGCGCGGACATCGCGCACGGCGCGGAGGCGGTCGCGCTCCGCCAGGACGCGGCGGGCGTCGACGTCGACGTCCGGACCGCGGACGGCGGCACCGCCACGCGACGCGCGTCCTACGTCGTGGGCGCGGACGGCGTGCACAGCACGGTCCGCCGCGAGCTGGGGCTGCCGTTCCCGGGGCGCGCGGTCGTCCGGTCGGTGATGCTCGCCGACGTCCGGCTCCGCGACGCGCCCGCCGCCCCGCTGTCCGGGAACGCGGTCGGGGACGCGTTCGCGTTCCTCGCCTCCTTCGGGGACGGCCGCCACCGCGTCATCGCCTGGAACCGCCGCCACCAGCCGCCCGACTCCGAACCCGTCGACGTGGCCGAGCTGCGCGACACCGTCCGCCGGGCGCTCGGCACCGACCACGGCATCCACGACGTGGGCTGGACGTCCCGGTTCCACAGCGACGAGCGGCAGGTCCCGCGCTACCGGGTGGGACGGGTGTTCCTCGCGGGCGACGCGGCGCACGTCCACTCCCCGGCGGGCGGGCAGGGCATGAACACCGGGCTGCAGGACGCCGCGAACCTCGGCTGGAAGCTCGCCGCCGAGCTGTGGGGCTGGGCGCCGTCGTGGCTGCTCGACAGCTACGACGAGGAGCGGCGGCCGATCGGACGGCAGGTCCTGCGCGGCAGCGGCGCCCTGCTGAGCGCCGCGCTCGTCGAGCCGCGCTGGCTGCGCCTCGCCCGGACGGCCGGGGTGTGGGCCGCGGTGCGCGTCCCGCCGGTGGCGCGGCGGCTGGCGGGCGCGGTCTCCGGCATCGACATCGCCTACCCGGCGCCGCGCGGCGCGCACCGCCTCGCCGGGCGGCGGGCGCCCGACGTCGTCCTCGCGGGCAGCCCCGGACGGCTCTACGAGCTGCTCGGCGACGGGCTGTTCGTGCTCGTCGTCGCGGCGAACGACCCGGCGGTGACCTACCTCGCGACCAAGCGGTGGGCGGGGCGCGTGCACTGCGCGCTCGCGGGCGCCGCGACCCGCACGACGGCGCTCGTCCGCCCGGACGGCCACATCGCGTGGGCGACCGACGAGACCGCGCCCGACCGGCGGGCCGCGGCGATCAGGGACGCGCTGAGCCACTGGTGCGGGCGTCCCACCGAGCGGCCCGTGCGGGGGCCGGAGCGCCTCGGGAGCGTCCCCGCGGACGCCGCGGCCCGGGAGGAGCGGAGGACACGGCCATGACGGACGGCACGGGGGGCCGGAACGTCGCGCGGGCCGACGGGGGCAGCGGGGAGAACGTCGCGCGGAAGCTGATCGCCGCGCACCTGGTGAGCGGCGAGATGACGGCGGGGGCCGAGATCGGCCTGCGCGTCGACCAGACCCTGACCCAGGACGCGACCGGCACGATGGTGATGCTGGAGTTGGAGGCGCTCGACCTGGACCGCGTCCGCACGGACGTGTCCGTCCAGTACGTGGACCACAACCTGCTGCAGGCCGACGAGCGGAACATGGCCGACCACATCTTCCTGCGGTCGGCGTGCCGCCGGTACGGGCTCTGGTACTCGCGGCCGGGCAACGGCGTCTCGCATCCGACGCACATGCAGCGGTTCGGCGTGCCGGGCGCGACGCTCGCGGGCTCGGACTCGCACACCTGCGCCGCCGGGTCGCTCGGCATGCTCGCGATCGGCGTCGGCGGCCTTGAGACGGCGCTCGCGATGGCGGGGGAGCCGCTGCACCTGACCATGCCGGACATCTGGGGCGTCCGGCTGACGGGGGAGCTGCCGCCATGGCTGAGCGCGAAGGACGTGATCCTGGAGATGCTGCGGCGGCACGGCGTGCGCGGCGGCGTCAACCGGATCATCGAGTACCACGGGCCGGGGCTCGCGTCGCTGACCGCGATGGACCGGCACGTCATCGCGAACATGGGCGCCGAACTCGGCGCGACGACGTCGGTGTTCCCGTCCGACGGGCGGGTGCTGGGATTCCTGCGCGGCGAGGGGCGCGCGGACGACTTCACCGAGATAACCGCCGATCCGGGCGCGTCCTACGACGTCGAGGACGAGATCGACCTGTCGGAGCTGGTGCCGCTGATCGCGCGTCCCGGCTCGCCGGGCGACGTGGTGCCGGTCCGCGACGCGGCGGGCGAGGAGGTCCACCAGGTGGTCGTCGGGTCGTCGGCGAACCCGGGGCTGCGCGACTTCGCCGCCGTCGCCGCGATCGTCCGGGGCCGCCGGGTGGTCCCGGAGGTGTCGCTGGACGTGAACCCGACGTCCCGGCAGATCCTGCTCGACCTGACCCGGATGGGCGCGTCCGCCGACCTGATCCAGGCGGGCGCCCGCATCCACCAGGCCGGCTGCCTCGGCTGCATCGGCATGGGCCAGGCGCCCGCGATCGGCCGCAACAGCCTGCGGACGTTCCCGCGCAACTTCCCCGGACGCTCCGGCACCGCCGACGACCGGGTCTGGCTCTGCTCGCCGGAGACCGCCGCGGCCGCCGCGCTCACCGGCCTGATCACCGATCCCCGCGACCTCGGGGCGGCCCCGCCCGCCGTGGACCTGCCGGAGCGGTCGAGCCCCGGCCTCGACCTGCTGGAGGCCCCGCCGCCGGAGGACGAGGCGCGCCGCGTCGAGCTGGAGCGGGCGCCGAGCATCGGCGTCCTGCCCGACCTGGACCCGCTGCCCGCCGACCTCGAGGTCCCCGTCGTCATCAAGGTCGGGGACGACGTGTCGACCGACGAGATCCTCCAGGCGGGCGCCCGCGCCCTGCCCTTCCGCAGCGACATCGCGCGGCTCGCCGACTTCGCGTTCACCAGGCTCGACGAGGACTACCCGCGCCGGGCGCGGGAGGCCGGGGCGCACGCCGTCGTCGGCGGACGCAACTACGGGCAGGGGTCGTCGCGGGAGCACGCCGCGATCGCGCCCCGCCACCTTGGACTGCGGCTCGTCCTCGCCCGCGCGTACGCGCGGATCCACTGGCAGAACCTCGTCAACTTCGGCGTCCTGCCGCTGGAGTTCGCCGACGAGGGCGACTACGACCGGGTCGAGCAGGGGGACGTGCTGCGCGTGGCGGGCGTCCGCGACGCGCTGGAGTCCGGGGCGGAGATCGAGGTCCGCAACGTCACCAAGGACGAGACGTACCGGGCGCGGCACCGCCTCTCGCCCCGCCAGCGGGAGCTGGTCGTCGCCGGGGGCCAGATCCCGCTGCTGCGCGAACGCGCCGCCAGGAAGCGGTCAGGGCGTCAGTAGCGGCGTTCCTCGCGGCCGTAGCCGAGTTCCTCGGCGACGTCGGCGACGTTCTCGTACTCCCGCTTCGGCAGCCCCCGCAGATCGTCGACGGCGTCGTCCGGGGCGCCCGCCTCGGCCGCGTGCCGGACGAGCTCGTTCGGCCGCGCCGGGTACCGGACGCCGCTGAGCATCCGGCCGAGGGCGCTGCGGCTCGCCACGTCCTGCCCGCTCATGCCGGGCGGGGAGCCCTCGCGGTCGGACGCGGAGGCCGTCTCCGGGTCGGCGGGGTAGTCGTCGGAGTACGGCTCGGTCTCCTTGAACTCCTCGGCGTGCGTCGGGTGGCCGCCGCTGACCATGCCCTGCGTCTCGCGGCCGATCTCGTCGTCCAGCCTCGGGCCGTGCTTGTCGCTCTGCTCTCGCATCGTCCGTCCTCCGTGGCGCGTAGGGGAGGCGCGTAGGGGACAGGCCATTCCCGGGCGGACGCCGCCAAACATCCGCCCGGGCGCGCGCCGTCAGGACTGGGACAGGCGGATCAACCGCAGGACGCGCCGGACGAGCGACTCCTGCCGCGCCCCGTCGCCGTCGGCGGCGGGCTCGTTCCGCTCCGCCTCCGCGGCGGGCGGCGCGGGCTGGTCGGCGCCCAGCTCGTAGGTGACCGGCAGCGACCGCAGCCCCCGCATGATCGGCGACGACCGCCACGGCAGCTGGTCGGGCGGCAGCGCGAGCCGCAGCCCGGCGAACCGCTCGAACAGCCGCTCCACCGCGATCGTGGTGATGGACGTCGCGAGGTCGCGGCCGAGGCAGGCGTGCCCGCCCGCGCTCCACGCGAGGTGCGCGCGGGAGCTGTAGATCGAGTCGGGCCCGGCGCCGCCGGAGAAGGCCGGGTCGAGGTGCGCGGCCGCGGGCGACACCATCACCGCGTCCCCGGCCGCGATCTGGAACCGGCCGACGCGCACGTCGACCTTGGGCCACCGGGGCAGCAGGTTCGCGAACGGCGGGTGCGCCGCGGCGGCGCGGTTGATCGCCTCCTGGATCATGCCGCCCGACAGGCTGTCCCGGGCGCCGGTCTCGCCGATCAGCACCTCGGTGATGGTGTTGCAGATCAGCGTGCCGGTGACGTCGCCGACGACGCCCGCCATCAGCGCCATCTCGCGGGTCAGCTCCTCGACGGTCAGGTCGGGGACGGCGGCCAGCATGAACGACGGCAGGTCGCGGCCTGGGGAGACCTTCCGGGCCGCGCACACGGCGGCCATCTTCGCGTGCACCCGCCCCCACGCCTCGCCGGAGTCCGGGCCCGCGTCGATCGCCCGCCACAGGTCCATGATCAGCTCGTCGTAGCCGGGCGTCTCGCCGAGCAGCCGCCCCATGACGAGCAGCGGCAGCGGGCGCGCGTACTGGGCGGACAGGTCGGCCCAGCCGGTCCGGCCGTTCTCGGCGAGGACGGTGATCAGCTCGTCGGCGTGCCGCCGGACGTCCCGCTCCATGTCCTTGGCCTCGGGGCGGGTCCGGTCCTGGAAGGGACGCAGCCCGGCGCTCCACGCGCTGCGCAGGCGGGTGGAGTCGGCGCCGTCCATGAACGTCGAGTGGCCGGTCTCCACCAGCGGCAGCATCGGCCAGTCGGGCGGCACCGAGCCCTCCCGGTAGGCGCGCCAGGAGTCCAGCCGGCGGCTCCAGACGCCGCGGGTGTCGCGCAGGATGTCGAGCGTCTGCGCGTAGCCGATGACGAGCCAGACCGGCACGCCCAGGACGTCGACGGGCGCGACCGGCCCGTACTCCAGGCGCAGCCGTTCGTAGAAGAGCGCCGGACGGGACTCGTAGTCGCGGTTCAGCAGCGGTCGGACGGCGAGCGACTCCAGCGGAGGATGGGCGGATGCGGTCCCTGCCTGGGACTCCGCACGCATGTTCGGGGGTTCCACGAGCATAGACTTTAGAGAAGAACGTTCACATTCGGACCGTTTCTGCGGGAATCTCTGCAAGTCGGGCGCGTACGGGGGCCCGGGTGACCTCGGCGCCCGGGGTATGTGAGGCTAGGGACGCCCCTATGACCGAGAGCTGGAGGTCCGCATGGCCGAGTCGTCAGGAGAACCCGACAACGGCGAGAACGCCGAGGACGACGTGAAGCGCAGGTTCCGGGAGGCGCTGGAGCGCAAGCGCGGGGAAGAGGGCAAGAACACCGGCGGCTCCGGCCGGAGCGGCTCCAAGGTGCGGGGGACGCACGACCGCGCCGACCGGCAGCGGCAGTTCCGCCGCAAGAGCGGCTGATCCCGACCGCCGCCGACCCCCGCGAGGACGGCGCGGGGGTCCACCCGTCTCCGGGTCCGGGCGCCTCTTCCGAGCCGGGCGCCCGGCCGCGCGGAGGCGTTCCCGCTCAGGTTCGGTACAGCTTCTTCGAGTAGTTCGCCTCGGAGTAGTAGCGCTCCAGCTCCTCGACGGTCTCGTTGACGGGCTGCATCTCCTTGACGAGGCACGCGTGCGACGGCAGCGCGTCCGGATCCCACGTCTCCGGCTTCCACAGCTTCGAGCGCATCAGGGCCTTCCCGCAGTGGAAGAAGATCTGCTCGATCTCCACGACCAGCGCGAGCGACGGCCGGTGCCCCTTGACGACGAGGTCGTCGAAGAACGGCGCGTCCCGGACGAGCGTCGCCCGCCCGTTGATCCGCAGCGTCTCGCGGCGGCCCGGGATCAGGAAGATCAATCCGACGTGCGGGTTGGCGAGGATGTTGAGGAAGCCGTCGGCCCGGCGGTTGCCCGGCCGGTCCGGGACGACGATCGTCGTGTCGTCGAGCACATGGACGAACCCCGGCGGGTCGCCCTTCGGGGACACGTCGCAGTTCCCCTCGGCGTCGGCGGTCGCGATCAGGCAGAACGGCGACTGCCCGAGCCACTCGCGGTCCCGCGCGTGCAGCTCCGTGCGCTCCTTCGTGACGGCCCGCGGCATCGGCGCGCCGAGCAGTTCGCGCAGCTCGCCGGGGGACGTGATCGCAGTGAACTCGGAGGCGACCGGCATCGCCCCTCCTTCCGCCGAGAATCGGAAGATCAGCCTAACCGGGCAGCTTCCGGACGTCGTGCCCCGGGGCCCGGCCCGCGTCGGACATTCCACCCGGTACGCCATTGTCATTCCGCTCGCGCCGAAACCGGGCGCCCGTGCGATCGGCGGTTATTCAAGCGATACAGAAGAGAAGTTTGACTAATCTTGACAGCTTTCTCGCCGTTTTCATCTAATGGACCGTCTCCGTGAATGGTGACCCTGGGTGAAACGAGGCATCGATGAACGGACGCTCGCCGCGCCGGCGGTTGGTCCCGATCCTCGCCGCGGCCGCGGGCGTGCTGGTCCTCACCGGGGTCGGCGCCTACGCGTTCGCCGAGATCGCGGGCTGCGCGTCCGAGGACCGCATCACCCTGGACGTCGCCGTCGCCCCGGAGCTCCTCCCCGGACTGGACGGCGCCGCGCGCCGCTTCGAACGCTCCACCGGCACCTGCGCGCGGGTCAGGCTGCAGGGCGTCGACCCGGCGGCGGTGAGCGCGTCCCTGTCCGGCAGGGACGAGGAAGCGCGACCGGACGTCTGGATCCCCGACTCGACGTTCTGGACCGCCTTCGCCAAACCCTCCTACACGGGCGGGTCGGTGGCGCGCAGCCCGATCGTCCTCGCGACGGCCGCGCCGACCGACCCGTCGTGGAAGCTGCTGCTCGGACCGGCCGCCGCCGCCGTCAGCGAGCGCCCGCCGACCGGCCCGGCCGGGCCGGTCCCGCAGGTCCCCGACCCGACGCGGAGCGCGGTCGGGCTGGCGGCGCTGCTGATGGCCGACCGGCTGCTCGCGGTCGTCCCGGACGGGCGGGCCGTGTTCACCGGGCTCGTCCGCGCCGCCCGGGAGACGACCGCGCCGACCGTGGACGAGGCGCTCGGCTCGAAGGACGCCGTCGAGGGAGGCGCGGTCGTGGTCGCGTCCGAGCAGGCGGTGTTCGAGCACAACCGCCGCGGCCTCGGCCCGCGCGCGTACGGCGACGTCCCGAACGAGGGCACGCTGTCGCTCGACTACCCGTTCGCGATCGTCACCCGCGACCGCGGCCGGGTGTCGGCGGCGAAGCGGCTCGAACGTGTGCTCCTCGCCCGCGAGACCCGCGAGGACGTGCGGAGACTGGGATTCGACCCGGACGACCAGGAGGGCGTGCGGCCGCCCGGGACGGCGGACGTCCGCCGAGTCGCGGAGGCGTACGCCCGGCTCGCCCTGCCGACCCGCCTGCTCGTCCTGTTCGACGTGTCCGGCTCGATGGCGGAGCGGGTCGCGCCCGGCCTCGACCGGCTCCAGGCGACCGCCCACGTCGGGCAGGCCGGCCTGCAACTGCTCGCCGACGACAGCGAGCTCGGCGTCTGGGAGTTCTCCACCCGGCTCCGCGGCTCCCGGGACTGGGCCGAGCGGGTCCCGATCGCGCCGCTCGGCGACCGCGTCGGGTCGGTCACGCAGCGGCAGCGCATCCTCAGCGACCTCGGCGCGCTCCGGGTGCGGCGCGACGGCGACACCGGGCTGTACGAGTCGCTGCTCGCCGCGTTCCGGGAGATGAAGCGCGGCTACAAGCCGGAGATGGTGAACACCGTCCTCGTGTTCACCGACGGCCGCAACGACGACGAGGGCGGGCCGAGCTTCGCGCAGACCCTCGCCGACCTCGACGCCGAGTACGACCCGACCCAGCCCGTCCAGGTGATCCTCCAGGGCTTCGGCGAGGACGTGGACGTGAACCTGCTGACGCGGCTCGCCGAGGCCACCCACGGGGTCGTCCAGGTCGCGCGGACGCCGCAGGAGAGCAGGCGGCTGCTCCTGGAGGCGATGTCGCGGCGCGTCTGCACGCCTAACTGCTGACGTCCGCCCGCCGGTCGGTGACCGTGCTGTGGCCTTCCCCTGTCGAGGCCACAGCACGGCCGCCGGACCGCCGCGCCGGGCGGCACGCGCGTGGCGTGCCCCCGTGGGAAGTGCGCGGCGGCCGTCCGGGTGGGCTCGTGCCGAGTGCTCAGCGGGAGTACTCGTCGTCGTACTCGTCCGGGTACGGCAGGACGCCGCCCGCCTGGACGCCGCCCGACCCGCGGCCCTTCGGCTCCTCCCACTCCTCCTGCCGCCCGAGGGCGGTCAGGTCGAGGAAGTAGTAGGAGCCGCCGACCTGCTCCGCGCCCCGCGCGTACATCGAGTACGTGTGGTAGACGGCGTCGCCGTCGCGCAGGAAGAAGCTGGAGCCGGGCAGCTCCATCGGACGGTCGCCCTCCATTTCCAAGGGCCGGTAGTTGTACACCTCCGGCGCCACGGACTCGTCGAGCGTGACGTGGTAGTCGTAGTTGAAGCCGCTGCCGTGCGAGGAGTACCAGGGGAACACCCAGCCCATCTCCGCCCGGAACGGTCCGATCTTGGACTGCGGGGCGCGCGACACGGCCGCGTACGCGGTATCGCGGTCGTGCAGGTGCCGCAGCAGGCCGACCGAGATCTCGGCGAGCCCGGACGAGCAGCTCCGGCAGGCGCGCGGCCAGTCCGGGTCCCACATCACGTGGCCGACGATGAGCTGGCGTCGCCCCTCGAACAGGTCGAGGAGGCTCGCGGGGCCGTCCGGCCCCTCGAAGAGGTAGTCCTCCTCGACCCGGACCATGGGCAGCCGCCTGCGCTCGGCGTTCAGCGCGTCGCGGGCGCGGGTGAGCTCCTTCTCCTTGGCGAGCAGTGCCTTGCGGGCCTCCAGCCACTCGTCGCGGGAGACGACATCGGGCAGCGCCATATGCGAGACCTCCATCCGGAACGGCGCATGCGTGCGGTCGTGGATGGAGACTCCGGGCGGCGCGAAAACTCATCGGCCCGCGCCCCCCGATCTCGGACGGGCCCTTTCCGGTGCTTTCCGCCGGTCAGGCGCGGGGGGCGTAGCGGCGGACGCCCGATTCCTCGTGCGCGTCCAGGACGCCCTGGTCGGCGAGGACGTCCAGGTGCGCGTCGATCTCCAGGACGGCCAGCATCCGGCTGAAGGCGTCCAGGTCGGACAGGGCGCGGCGGCGGCGCGTCCAGGGCATGGCGGCGGCGACCTCGAAGGCCGTCCGGTGCCCGGCGCGGACCCGCTCGGCGGCGGCGTCCAACCGTTCGGCGTGGTGCTCCAGCAGCTGGTCGACGCGGGTGTGGACGCTCGGCGCGACCGGCCCGTGCGCGGGCAGCAGCAGCGTGTCGGGCATGTTGCGGACCAGCCGCAGCGAGTCCAGGTAGCTGCGCAGCGGCTTGCGCTCCGGCTCGGTCTCCAGCCCGATGGACGGCGTGATGTGCGGCAGGACGTGGTCGCCCGCGAACAGCAGCCCGGCCGCCGCGTCCCGCAGGACGACGTGGCCGCGTGTGTGGCCGGGCGTGGCGAACACGTCCAGGCCGCGCCCGCCCAGCGCGACCCGCTCGCCGTCGTCCAGCCAGGCGTCGGGGAGGGTGTGCGGGACGTCCTGCTCGGACCGCTGGACCGCCATCCCGGCGATCTCGGCTGCCAGCGCGTCCGCGCCGCAGCAGCGCAGCAGCTCGACCTGGCGCGGGTGCAGGCCCTTGCGCGCGTCGAACGCCTCGATGGACGGGCGCTCGCCCCGCCCGATGCGCACCCGCGTCCCGAACGACTCGCGCAGCGCGAGGGCCTGCGAGTAGTGGTCCCAGTGGGCATGGGTGACGAGGAACTGCGTCACGTCGTCCAGGCGGTGGCCGAGGGAGCGGAGGCCGTCCGCAAGGGACGTCCGCGCGTCCGGCATGGCCCAGCCGGAGTCGATCACGACGAGGCCGGCGGCGTCCTCGATCACGTACACGTTGACGGCGTGCAGGGCGGGGATCGGCAGCGGCAGCGGGACGCGGTGCACGCCCGCCGCCACGGGATGGGCGCCCGGTTCGGTCCAGTCCGTCGGCTGCTCCACGACCGGTGCCGTCACCGCGCGCTCCCCTCGTCCGCCTGATCTTCCGTAACTGGAATGACGTTCGGCCCGACTTTATTTCATCGTGACCATCCGGCCCGGCGGCGGGGTCGGGTCCGGCGGGTCAGCCGTGCCGCGCGTCGCGGTCGGCGGCGCGGCGGGCGTCCCGGGCGGCGCCGCGGGCCTCGCGCGCCGCCTCCGCCGCCCGCGTCCGGTTCTGCTCGGCGCGCTCGGCCCGGCGGATCGCGGCGTCCCGGGCGGCGACGGCCTCGTCCAGTTCGTGGCGGAGCCGCCCGACCCTGGCGGACGCGTCGTCGGCCTCCTGCCGCGCGTCGTCCGCCCGCGCCTCGCGCTCGGCGAGCTTGCGCTCCGCCTCCTCGGCGCGCCTGCCCAGCGTCTCGGCCCGGCGGGCGCGGGCCGTGCTCGTGCGGGTGACGGTGGAAGCGGCGCGCCCTTTCTCCTGTTTCTTGTCCTTCTTCGGCGGCTTCTCCTCGGCGGACGGCTCGGCGCGCTCCGGCGGCGCCATCGGGAACCCGGCCGGGACGAACCCCGAGTGGCTGCGCGGCTGGACCAGCCGTCCCGCGCGGACCTCCTCGGCGATGTCCGCGTCCACGGTGGCGGCCTGCAGCGTGTCCTCCACCTCGCGGAGCGCCTGCTCGCGCAGCGGGTTGCCCGCGTCCGCCGCGAGATCGCCCGCCGCGCGGACGAGCGTCCGCACCAGCCGGGCGCGGCGCTGCTCCAGGTCGCCGAGGCCGCCGCCCGTCCCCCAGGCGGACCGCAGCTCCGCCCCGACGTGGAGGAGGTCCGCGAGATCGTCCGCGGCCGACCGGGCGAGCAGGTTCACCGCCCACGCCGACAGGGTCGGGCGGCGCAGCGCCCCGATCCGCTTGGCGAGCGGCCCGTCGCCCGCCGCCTTCGCCTCGCCCGCGAGCCGCGTCCGCGCGGCCACGAACTCGGCGGGCGGGACGCCGTACAACTCGCCGGCGGCGCTGGTGAAGTCCACATTCCGATCTTTACCCGTCCCGCGCCGTCCCCGACCGGCCTGGACGGAACCGGTGCGCCGCTCATATACTCGTCTGCGAGTAATCGTCCACGAGGAGGGGTGATGGCCAAGCGGCGCAAGGTGGGCAACCTGCTGGGGCTCGCCGTGCTGTCGACGGTCTCCGCCAGGCCGATGCACCCGTACGAGATGGCCTCGCTCATGCGCGCTCGCGGCAAGGAGCACGACATGGACATCAAGTGGGGCTCGCTCTACACCGTCGTGGGCAACCTGGAGAAGCACGGCTTCCTCGCCGTGGAGGGCAGCGACCGGAAGGGCGCCCGCCCGGAGCGGACCGTCTACCGCATCACGGACGCGGGCCGCGACGAGCTGGCCGACTGGGTCCGGGAGCTGATCGGGGAGCCCGTCCGGGAGCGGCCCCGGTTCGAGGCGGGGCTGTCGGTGCTCGGCGCGCTCGGCCCGGACGAGACCGCCGCCCTGCTGCGCCGTCGCCTCGACCTGATGGAGCGGCGGATCGCCGACGACGAGGCCGGGCTCGCCGCCGCGTCCGACGTCCCCCGGCTCTTCCTGATCGAGACCGAGTACGACCTCGCGATCAGGCGCGCCGAGGTCGCGTGGGTGCGCGGCTTCCTCGCCGAGATCGAGGACGGCACCCTCCCGAACCTCGACCTCTGGCGGGCCTTCCACGAGACCGGGACGCTCCCGCCGGAGCTCAAGGAGCTGGCGGAGAGGGGAGCGGCCGGGGACTAGCGCGAGAGAGGCCCGGCGGCGGTGCGGCAACACCGTCCGCCGGGCCGGAGAACCCACCACCGAGAATCCGCGCGGAGCGCGGCCCGGACGGCGAGCACGCACGTCGAGCCTATCCGGGTCGCTCCGTTCGGCACGCCTTCCGAACACGGAGACGACCATGGCGCACGCCATCGAGGCCGCGGGCCTCGTGAAGACCTATCCCGGTGACGTCCGGGCCCTGGACGGGCTCGCCGTCACCGTCGGCCGGGGCGAGATCCTCGGCCTGCTCGGCCCGAACGGGGCGGGCAAGTCCACCACCGTCAAGATCCTCACCACGCTGATCCGGCCGGACGCGGGCGCCGCCGCCGTCGCCGGGCACGACGTGCTGCGCCGCCCGGACCGGGTGCGGCGGGTCATCGGCGTGGTGTCGCAGCGGTCCGGGGCCGACCCGGACGCGAGCGGCGTCGCGAACCTCGTCCTGCAGGGCCGCCTCTACGGGCTCGGCGGGGGAGACGCACGGCGGCGCGCCGCCGAGCTGCTCGCCCGGTTCGGGCTGGAGGACGCCGGGTCCCGGCCGGTGAAAACCTACTCGGGCGGGATGCGCAGGCGGCTCGACGTCGCGCTCGGGCTCGTCCACCGGCCGCAGGTGCTGTTCCTGGACGAGCCCACCACCGGCCTGGACCCGGAGGCCCGCGCGTCGATGTGGGCCGAGATCGCGCGGCTCGCCGGGGACGACGCCCTCGCGATCCTGCTCACCACCCACTACCTGGAGGAGGCCGACCGGCTGGCGCAGCGGCTCGCGATCGTCGATCGGGGGCGCGTCGTCGCGGAGGGCACGCCCGACGGGCTCAAGGGCGAGCTGCGCGGCGACGCCGTCCACGTGGAGTGGGCGGAGGCGCCGCCCGAGCCGCTGCTGCGCGAGGCGCTCGGCCGCCTGCCCGGCGTCCGGGAGGTCGTCGTGGACGGACCCCGGCTCAGCGCCCGCGCCGACGACGGCGCGGCGGCCGTGCCTGCCGTGCTCGCCGCGCTCGACCAGGCGGGCGTCCCGGCGGCGGCGGCGACCGTCGCGCGGCCGTCCCTGGACGACGTCTACCTCCGCTACGCCGGACGCCGCTTCGCGCACGCCGACGCCGCCCAGACCCCCGAGGCCGCTGCGGCGGGAGGTGCGCGATGACCGCGCTGGTGACCGGAACCTGGTGGATGACGCACCGGCGGCTGACCGCGCTGCTGCGCAACCCCGCCGTCCTCGTGCTGACGCTGGCGCAGCCGATGATCTGGCTGTTCCTCTTCGGGGAGCTGTTCAAGAAGGTCGTCGAGCTGCCCGGGTTCGGGACGCAGTCGTACATCGACTACATCGTCCCCGGCGTCGTGATCATGAACGCGGTTTCGCTGAACTCGTTCGCCGGAATGGCGACCATGGACGAGATCGAGCGCGGCACCCTGAACCGGTTCCTCGTCACGCCGGTGCGGCGCAGCGCGATCGCCAACGCGGGCGTCGTCGAGCAGGCGATCAGCACGGCGTTCCAGTCGCTGGTGATCGTCCTGCTGGGGTGGGCGGCGGGCGCGCACTACCCGGGCGGGGCGGCCGGGCTGCCCGCGCTCGTCGCGGCGGCCGTGCTGGTCGGGGTCGTCCTCGCCGCGCTGTCCAACACCCTCGCCCTGCTGGTGCGGGACCGGAACACGATCATCGGCCTGAACGTGATGCTGCTGCTGCCGCTCACGTTCCTGTCGTCGGCGTTCATGGCGAAGGGCCTGATGCCGCCGTGGATCCGGCACGTGTCGGCGGCGAACCCGGTGAGCTGGGCGCTGGACGCGGCCCGCGCGGCGCTCTCCGCCGACCCCGACTGGGGCTCGGCCGCGCTGCACGGGTCGTGGCTGCTCGTCCTGACCGTCGCGGCCGTGAGCCTGGCGATCTTCTCGTTCCGCAGCTACCAGCGGTCGCAGTGACTCAGCGGGTGTCGAGGAAGCGGTCGAGGACGCGGACGCCGAACGCGAGCCCGTCCAGCGGGACGCGCTCGTCCACGCCGTGGAACATGCCGAAGTAGTCGAGGTCCGCGCCGAGGGCCAGCGGGGTGAAGCCGAAGCTCGTGACGCCGATCCGGTGGAACGACTTCGCGTCCGTGCCGCCCGCCATCACGTACGGGACGGGGCGGGCTGCCGGGTCCTCGGCGCGGAGCGCGGCGGCCAGCGCGGCGAACGTCGGGCCCTCCGGGTCGGCCGCCGGGGCCTCCTCGCGGTTGACGAACTCGCGGGTGACCCTCGGGCCGAGGAGCCGGTCGACGGTGGCGAGGAACTCCTCGCCGGTGCCGGGCAGGAAACGGCCGTCGACCTGCGCGGACGCCGTGCCGGGCACCACGTTGATCTTGTATCCGGCGTCCAGCCGGGTCGGGTTGGCGGAGTTGCGGACGGTTCCGGCGAACAGGCGTCCGACGGCGCCGAGCCGCGCGGCCTCCGCGTCAAGCCGGTCGTGGTCGATGGTCGTGCCGAGGGCGTCGGCCAGGCCGTCCAGCAGGGCGCGGACGCCCGGCGTCAGCCGCACCGGCCACTCGTGCGCGGCCAGCCGCGACACGGCGTGCGCCAGTTCGGCGACCGGGTTGTCGGGCGCGGGCTTCGACCCGTGCCCGGCCGTCCCGCGCGCCGTCAGCCTCATCCAGGCGGTGCCGCGCTCGCCGGTCGCGATCGGGTAGATCCGCGCGCCGCCCGCGTCGACGCTGAACCCGCCCGACTCGCTGATCGCCTCCGTGCAGCCCGCGAAGAACTCGCGGTGCTCGCGGACGACGTACCGGGAGCCGTACTCGCCGGTGCACTCCTCGTCGGCGAGGAACGCGAGCACCAGGTCGCCGCGCGTGCGCCGCCCCTCGCGCAGCCGCCGCCGGACGGTCGCCAGCGTCATCGCGAGGGCGCCCTTCATGTCGATGGCGCCGCGTCCCCACACGCAGCCGTCGCGGACCTCGCCGGAGAACGGCGGAACGGTCCACTCGGCCGGGTCGGCGGGCACCACGTCCAGGTGCCCGTGGACGAGGAACGCCGGATGCGACGGGTCGGCGCCCGGCAGCCGGGCCAGCACGCTCGCGCGGCCGGGCGCGGACTCGACGACGACCGGGGCGGCGCCGACCTCGTCCAGCAGCCCGGCGACGTGCTCGGCGGCCGGGCGCTCCGGCCGCGCCGCGCCCTCGCCCCGGTTCGTCGTGTCGAAGCGGATCAGGTCGGCGCAGATCCCGACCGCTTCGGCGGCCGCTTCGGAGGCCGCCCGCCCGGCGTCCGGCGAATCGTCGCGCACGTCCACCCCCAATCACCCCTTCCGTAACAAACCTTCATTTTCCTCCGCCGCTGACCTGTGTCAACGAATGATCAAGAACGTATCGATCCGGTTTCGACTCCGTCAGCGGCGTATCCAAACGGTCACCGCGAGTACGACGCTGCCAGCAATCTAGGTGCGGCGGGCGGCCAAGCGCCCGCGGCGCGACGGTGCGACGGGCCGAGGAGGAGCATGACCAGCCAGAGGGGTGCCGGAAGGGGGCCGCGCCGGACGGCCGCCGGGCTCGCCGCGGTGGCGCTCGCCGCGTCGCTCGGCCTGTCGGCGTGCGGCGGGGGCGACGCGGGCGCGAGCGACGGCACGTTCACGGTGGGCCATCCCGAGCCCGACCACCTGGTGCCGGGCAACACCACGAGCAGCTACTCGTTCGACGTGCTCAGCGGCCTGTTCGACAACCTGGTGGGGCTGAGGCCCGACGGGACGTCCTACAACCTCGCCGCCGAGTCGGTGATCAGCGACGACCAGAAGGTCTGGACGATCAAGATCAAGCAGGGCCAGAAGTTCCACGACGGCGAGCCGGTGACCGCGCGGAGCTTCGCGGACGGCTGGAACAACGCCGCCTACGGTCCGAACGCCTACGGCGCCAACGACTACTTCTCGCATTTCCAGGGGTACGCCGACATGAACCCCGAGGACGAGAAGGCGAAGCCGAAGGCCGACACGCTGTCCGGCGTGAAGGTCGTCGACCAGGACACGCTCAAGGTCACGCTGACCGACCCGTTCAACCAGTTCCCGCTCCTGCTGACGTATCCGGCTTTCGCGCCGATGCCGCAGGCCGGGCTGAAAGACCTCAAGACGTTCGACGTCCACCCGATCGGCAACGGCCCGTACAAGATGGACGGGAACTGGGAACGCAACAGGCAGGTGCGGCTCGTCCCGTTCGACGGCTATACCGGGCCGCGCAAGCCGAAGAACAAGGGCGTTGTCTGGAAGAGCTATTCCAGCGCCGACACCGCCTACACCGACCTTCGCGCCGGGCGCATCGACGTGCTGCAGACGATCCCGGCCGCGAAGGTGCCCGAGGCGAAGCGGCTGCTCGGCGAGCAGTACCTGCCCCGCAAGATGGGCACGATCGACTACCTCGGATTCCCGCTCTGGGACGCCCGGTTCGCGAGCCCCGACCTGCGCAGGGCCATTTCGATGGTGATCGACAGGCAGGGCATCAACAAGGCCGTCTACAACGGCGACTACCTCCCCGCCGACTCGCTGCTCCCCGCCATCATCGAGGGGCACCGGCCGAACGCCTGCGGCGAGGCGTGCACCTTCGACCCGGCGAAGGCCAAGCAATTGTTCCAGAAGGCCGGAGGGTTCCGCGGGACGCTGGAACTGTACTTCTCCAACGCCCAGCCGACCTACGCCCAGTGGATGCAGATCGTCGCCAACTCGCTGCGGCAGAACCTCGGAATCAAGGACATCCAGTTCCGGCAGGTGCCCGCGTCCGACTACTTCTCCATGCTGAACAAGCACGAGGAGAAGGGCCCCTACCGGCAGAACTGGGAGGCCGACTACCCGAGCGCCCAGAACTACCTGGAGAACATGTGGACCTCCGGGAGCAACCGCATGGGCTGGAAGAGCAAGGAGTTCGACGACCTCATCGCCCAGGCCAACCGGACGCCTGACCGGAGTGCGGCGCTCGGCCTCTACCAGCGGGCCGAGGACGTCGCCGTCCGCGAGCTGCCGATGATCCCGCTGTGGACGTGGGCGGGCCAGGGCGGACGCTCCGACCGGGTCGACCACGTGACCATCACCCCGTGGGCGACCGGACTGGTCGTCAACGAAGTGACGGTGAAGTAGCCGGCGATGTGGCGCTACGCCCTCCGGCGGCTCCTCCAGGCGGTCCCGGTGTTCATCGGCACCACGCTGCTGATCTACGCGATGGTGTTCGCGCTGCCCGGCGACCCGATCCAGGCGCTCGCCGGGGACAAGCCCGTCCCGGAGAACGTCCTGCAGACGCTCCGCGAGCGGTACAACCTGAACGACCCGCTGCTCATCCAGTACGGCAAGTACATGTGGGGGCTCGTCCACGGCGACCTCGGCGAGAACTACACCGGCCAGAGCGTGTCGGAGATGCTCGGCGGCCGCTGGACGGTCACCGCGCGGCTCGCGCTCACCGCGTGGATCTTCGAGATGGTCGTCGGGATCGCGCTCGGCGCCTGGGCGGGGCTGCGCCGGGGAAGGCTCGCCGACACCCTCGTCCTCGGCGGGACGACGCTGGTCATCGCGGTGCCGGTGTTCGTCCTCGGGTACACGGCGCAGCTCCTGTTCGGGCTGCACTGGAAGATCTTCCCCACCGCCGGAACGGACGACGGCTGGCCGATGAGCTACATCCTGCCCGGGATCGTCCTCGGCTCGCTCGGCCTGTCGTACGTTGCGCGGCTGACCCGGACGAGCCTCGCCGAGAACCTGCGCGCCGACTACGTCCGCACCGCGAACGCCAAGGGGCTCTCGCGGACGCGGGTCGTCGGGCGGCACGCGCTGCGCAACTCGCTGATCCCGGTCGTCACCTACCTCGGCGTCGACTTCGGGAACCTGATGGGCGGCGCGATCGTGACCGAGGGGATCTTCAACCTGCCCGGCATCGGGCAGCAGGTGTTCACGTCCATCCAGCTCAAGGAGGGGCCGGTGGTGGTCGGCGCGGTCACCGTGCTGGTCCTGATCTTCCTGCTGGTCAACCTGGTCGTGGACCTGCTGTACGGCGTCCTCGACCCGAGGATCCGCTATGAGTGAGGGCCCGGTGACGGCGCTGGAGCCGGACGGCGCGGCGGCGGTCGCGGTCGCGGGCGGCGAGATCGGCCGCGCCTCGCTGTGGGACGACGCCTGGCGCGACCTGCGCCGCCGCTGGGTGTTCTGGGGGTCGGCGGCGGTCCTCGCGCTGGTGACGCTGATGGCGGCCGTGCCCCGGCTGTTCACCGGGAAGGGCCCGAACGAGGGCTGCGACCCGAACGTGTCCAAGCTCGGGCCGTCCGGCGCGCACTGGTTCGGCACCGACCTCGCGGGCTGCGACTACTACGTGCAGGTCGTGCACGGCGCCCGTCCGACGCTGCTGATCGGCGTCGCCGTCACGCTGGTCGCGCTGCTGATCGCCGTGGTGTTCGGGACGCTCGCCGGGTACTACGGCGGCGTCGCGGACGCGCTGATCGCCCGGCTCACCGACGTGTTCTTCGGGCTGCCGTTCGTGCTCGGCGCCACGGTGATCCTCGTCGCGTTCCCCGGGCACGGCATGTGGGCGATGACGCTCGTGCTCGTCCTGCTCGGCTGGACGACGATGATCCGCATCATGCGCGGCCAGGTCATCTCCGTGCGGGACGCCGACTACGTGCAGGCGGCGCGGCTGCTCGGCGCGTCCGATCGGCGGATCATGGCCCGGCACGTGCTGCCGAACGCGATCGCCCCGGTGATCGTCGTCGCGACGCTCAACGTCGGCCACGTGATCGTGGGGGAGGCGACGCTCGACTTCCTCGGCGTCGGCCTCCAGTACCCGGAGGTGTCCTGGGGCCTCCAACTCGGCCAGGCCAAGGACTTCGTCGTCGACCACCCGCACCTGCTGATCTTCCCCGGGGTGTTCCTGTCGGCGACGGTCCTCAGCTTCCTGATGCTCGGCGACGCCGTCCGCGACGCCCTCGACCCGAAACTGCGGTGACGCCAATGACCGAAGCGACCGGCGCGAAAGGCTCCACGGTTCCGGCGCCGCGCCCGGACGCCCCGCTCCTGGAGGTCGACGACCTGCACGTCCGGTTCCGGGTGCGCGGGCAGGACGTCCACGCCGTGAACGGCCTCTCCTACACCCTCGACGAGGGCGAGACGGTCGCGATCCTGGGGGAGTCGGGGTCGGGCAAGAGCGTCGCGGCGCAGGCCGTGATGGGCATCCTCGACGTCCCGCCCGCGCGGATCGAGCGCGGCTCGGTGAAGCTGCGCGGCACCGAACTGCTCGGCCTGCCGGAGCGGCGGCGACGCGAATACCGGGGCGACCGCGTCGCGATGGTCTTCCAGGACGCGCTGACCGCCCTCAACCCGGTCTTCACCGTCGGGGACCAGATCCGCGAGCTGTACCGGGTGCGGCGCGGGCTCGGCCGCAAGGAGTCGAAGGCCAGGGCGGTCGAGCTGATGGAGCGGGTGCGGATCCCGTCCGCCGCGCGGCGGCTCGGCGACCATCCGCACCAGTTCTCCGGCGGCATGCGGCAGCGCATCATGATCGCGATGGCGCTGGCGCTGGAGCCGGACGTCCTCATCGCGGACGAGCCGACCACCGCGCTCGACGTGACCGTCCAGGCGCAGATCATGCGGCTGCTCGCCGACCTCCAGGACGAGCTGCGGATGGGCATGGTGCTGATCACCCACGACCTCGGCGTCGTCGCCGGGGTCGCGGACCGGATCGTCGTCATGTACGCCGGGTCGGTCGCGGAGCAGGCGCCCGCCCGCGCGCTGTACGCGCGTCCCGCCCACCCGTACACGCGGGGGCTGCTGGCGTCGGTGCCGCGGCTCGACCGGCGCGGCGGGCCGCTGCTGCCGATCGGGGGCGCGCCGCCGGACCCGGCCGCGCTGCCGTCCGGGTGCCCGTTCCACCCGCGCTGCCCGCGCGCCGAGGCGGTGTGCGCGGCGGAGCGGCCGCCGCTCGTCGCGGTCGCGCCCGGACACGACGCCGCCTGCCACTTCGCCGCGGAGGTGCACGGTGCCGAACCCGAGTGACGACCCGATCCTGCGGGCGGAGGGCCTCGCCAAGCACTACCCGGTGACCCGCGGCGTCGTGCTGAAACGCGCGGTCGGGCAGGTCAGGGCCGTGGACGGCGTCGACCTCGAACTGCGTCGCGGCGAGACGCTCGGCGTCGTCGGCGAGTCCGGCTGCGGGAAGTCGACGCTGGCGCGGCTGCTGCTCGCGGCCGAGCGCCCGACCGCCGGGACGGTGCGCTTCGACGGACGCGACGTCTTCGCCATGCGCCGACCGGAGCTTCGGGCGCTGCGCCGCCGCATCCAGATGGTGCTGCAGGACCCGTACTCGTCCCTCAACCCGCGCATGACGGTCGGGGACATCGTGGGGGAGCCGTTCGCCGTCCATCCGGAGGTCGCGCCGAAGGGGGAGCGGCGGAAACGTGTCCAGGAGTTGCTGGAGCTGGTCGGGCTCGACCCGGGGCATGTGAGCCGATACCCGCACCAGTTCTCGGGCGGGCAGCGGCAGCGCGTCGGGATCGCCCGCGCCCTCGCGCTGCGGCCCGACGTCGTCGTGTGCGACGAGCCGGTGTCCGCGCTGGACGTGTCCGTCCAGGCGCAGGTGATGAACCTGCTCGCCGAGCTCCAACGCGAACTCGGGCTCGCGTACGTGTTCATCGCGCACGATCTGGCGGCCGTCCGGCACATCTCCGACCGGATCGCCGTCATGTACCTCGGCAAGGTCATCGAGACGGGCGACGAGGAGCAGATCTACGAGCACCCGACCCACCCGTACACGCAGGCGCTGCTGTCGGCCGTCCCCGTGCCCGACCCGGACGCGCCCGGCTGGACGAGGCGGATCCAGCTCGAAGGGGAGCCGCCGTCGCCGCTGGACCCGCCGTCCGGCTGCCGCTTCCGCACCCGCTGCTGGAAGGCCGAGCGGGTCTGCGCGGACGACGAGCCCGCCCTCGCGGAGCGGGACGGCTCCGCCCACCCGAGCGCCTGCCACTTCGCCGCCGAAGACGCCGTCCCGGAGCCGACCTGACGGCCCGGCCCCATGGGGGTTCCGTAGGGTGGGGCCATGGCACGCAAGGGCAGGCAGGGTCCGAGCGCGAACCTCTACGGGATCGACGCCGGGGAGGCCGAGCTGCTCCGCGACGCCGACCGCGACGGCGGCTGGATGCTGCTGATCGGCGGCGTGCCGCAGTCCTACGTGGACCTGTCCGACCCCACCTACCTCGACTTCGAGTACATGCGGCTGATGGGCGACGTCGTCGACGCGCTCGGCGTCGACGGGCGGGCGTTCGACGCCGTCCACGTCGGCGGCGCCGGGTGCACGCTGGCCCGGTACATCGCCGCCACCCGGCCGGGGTCGCGGCAGGTCGTCCTGGAGCCGGACGCGGGGCTGGTGCGGCTCGTCCGGGAGCAGCTGCCCGTCAAGAACGTGCCGGGCCTGCGGATCCGGGTCACCGACGGGCGCAGCGGCGTCGCGGCGCTCGCCGACGAGGCCGACGACCTCGTCGTCATGGACGCGTTCGCCGAGGCGTCGATGCCGCTCGAACTGGCCACCCGCGAGTTCGTCCTCGACGCGGCCCGCGTGCTGCGCCCCGGCGGCGTCTACCTCGTCAACGTCGCGGACGGGTTCCGGCTGCCGTTCGCGCGCCGCGTCGCCGCCACGGTCCGGTCGGTGTTCCGGCACACGCTGCTGATGGGCGACCCCGGCGTGCTGCGCGGGCGCCGGTTCGGCAACCTCATCGCGGCCGGGTCGCGCGAGCCGCTGCCGGTCGCCGAGCTGACCCGCCGCGCGGCGGGCGGGATCGTCCGGGCCCGGCTGCTGGACGGCGGCGACCTCGCCGCGTTCTGCGCGGGCGCCGCGCCGATCATGGACGGCGAGGAGATCGTCGCGCCCGTCCCGCCGCCTCAGGTGTTCGGCAAGCCCTGACCCGAAACCCGCCGAAAGCCCCTACCCGGCGGCGGTACCTGGACGAATGCCGTGAACCCGCCCGAGGGACGGGTGGGCCGCGAGAGGCACCGGATTGCGGCCGTCCGGTTTACCGTCGCGTATCGGCCGCACGCGACCCCGCCATGTCCCATAATCGAGCGATGGAGTCGTCCACCCGAATTCTGATTCTCGGCACGGATTCGTCGGGGAAAATACTCCAGTTCGACCGTAACGCCGTCGCAGTTCTGGCCAGAAATGGCGTCGAGCTGGACGGCGCCCTGCTCGACGAGGTCATCCCCGGCGCGCGGGAGCCGCTCCTGGAGGCGGTCAAGGCCGGGCGGGAGCGCACCGCCATGCTCCCCGTGGAGACCCGGTCCGGCGTGACGCTGGACGCGGTCGTCACCGTCCACCCGATGAGCGGGAGCGCGCCGGACGTCGCGGCGCTCGCCGTCGTCAAGGTGCCGGTGCCGCTCGCCGACCGGTTCGTCGACCCCGCCGTCATCCGCCGCGCCCTGCTGGACGACGCCCTCCCGCGCATCGGCTCGACGCTCGACCTGGAGATCCTGGCGCGCGGCCTGATGGACGTGCTCGTCCCGCACTTCTGCAACTCCGGCGCGCTGCTCCTGCTGGAGAGCCACCTCGACGCCGACGAGCCGCCGGAGGGCCCGGACGGCCCGCAGCTCCGCCGGATGGCGATCGGGTTCGACGACGACGACCCGTCCTGGGACGCGCTGTTCCCCACCGGCGAGTCGCTCGTCTACCCGCCGGGCACGCCGCACGCGCGGTGCCTGGAGACGGGCGAGGCGGTG
The DNA here is from genome assembly GCF_008085905.1 of Actinomadura syzygii. Taxonomy (GTDB): domain Bacteria; phylum Actinomycetota; class Actinomycetes; order Streptosporangiales; family Streptosporangiaceae; genus Spirillospora; species Spirillospora syzygii. The sequence continues at coordinate 31,096 of NZ_VSFF01000020.1, forward strand.
CTGTGCCCGCCGCACGGCGACGGGTCGGCCGAGCTCGCCGCCGCCTGGGGCCGGCCGCCGGTCGGGAACATGCTGAAGGGCTCCTCGAAGCTGCTGCTGCCGGTCACGTCGGCGGCGGGCGTCCTCGGCTTCCTCGCCTGCACCCGCAACGCCGCGCACCGCCCGTTCGACGCCTACGACGTCGAGATCGGGGTGGAGTTCGCCAACCGCGCGTCGATCTTCGTGGAGAGCGCCCGGCAGTACTCGCGGGAGCGCGCGACCGCGCTCACCCTGCAGCGCAGCCTGCTGCCGACCGGGCTGTCGGCGCCGTCCCCGGTCGAGGTGCACCACCGGTACCTGCCGGGCAGCCGCCTCATCGAGGTCGGCGGCGACTGGTACGAGTCGATCGCGCTGCCCGGCGCCCGCGTCGCGCTCGTCGTCGGCGACGTCGCCGGGCACGGCGTGAAGGCCGCCGTCACCATGGGGCGGCTCCGCACCGCCATCCACACCCTGGCCGGCCTCGAACTGCCGCCCGCCGAGGCGCTGGAGCGGCTCGACTCGCTGATGCGCACCCTCGGCGAGCGGGAGCCGCACTTCGCCACCTGCGCCTACGTCGTGTACGACGCGGTCAGCGGGCGCTGCGAGGTGGCGAGCGCCGGGCACCTGCCGCCGCTGCTCGTCCCGCCCGGCGCGGAGCCGGAGTACCTGCCGGTGCCGCCCGCGCCGCCGCTCGGCGTCGGCGGCGACGGCCCGATCGTCAGCCGCGAGTTCGCCGTCGAGGATGGCACGCTCCTCTTCCTCTACACCGACGGCCTCGTCGAGAACCGGGCCCGCGACATCGACGACGGGCTGGACAGGCTGCGCCACACGTTCGGGAACGGCGCGGCCGCGCGTCCGCTGGAGGACCTCTGCCAGGCCGCGCTCGACGGCGTCTACGACGACCAGCACCGCGACGACATCGCGATGCTCGTGGCGCGGCTCGCGCGCATCCCGGAGGACCGGCACGCCACCTGGGAGCTGCCCGCCGACCCGGCCGCCGTCCGCCGGGCGCGCGGCCTGATCCGCGACCGGCTCGCCCGCTGGGGCCTGGACGACCTCGTCCACCCGACGATGCTGCTGGCGTCCGAGCTGGTCACGAACGCGATCCGGCACGCGGGCGGGCGGATCAGGCTGCGGCTCGTCCGGGAGGGCGGGCTCGTCTGCGAGGTCTTCGACTCCTCGGACGGGCGGCCCCGGGTCCGGCACCACGACGACGCCGAGGAGATGACCGAGTCGGGCCGCGGCCTGCACGTCGTCGGGCGCCTCGCGCAGCGCTGGGGCGTCCGCCGCACCCCGGACGGCAAGGTCGTCTGGTGCGAGCAGGGCCTCCCGCGCTGACCCTCCCCACGTCGGGCGCGCGACGGTCAGTGGAGGACCGAGACGTGCACGTGGTCGTAGTGGTTCTGCGTGATGCTCCCGCGGTCCTCCATGGGCCGCCAGCCGCCGCCCCGCACGTTCCAGATGCGCTGCCGCCAGATGACGTAGGAGATCCCGAGGCGGCGCGCGTTCGCGACCGCGTACGCGGCCACCTGGTCGCCGTGCCGGCGGGCGGCCTCGGTCGGCGCGCGGCCGCCGGTGCTCTCCATGAAGTCGCAGGCGCGGCCGTCGCCGTGGTCCTGCGGGTCGCCGGTGGAGCGGTGGCAGCCGATCGTCGGGAACGGGCCGAACATCCCGGCGATCTCCAGCAGCGCGGTCCGCATGGTGGGGGTCATCATGTTGCCGGTGATGGGGGAGCGGCCGCCGGCCACGCCGTCGGGGCGCCCGGTCAGCTCAGGCCCGGCGCATTTCGCGGTCTTCGGCGACGTCCGCGCCGGGGCGAGCGCGGCGACCCTCGTCCCGCGCGGAAGGATCTTCTTCAGCCGGGCCGCGAGCGCGCGGGTATCGGTCCTCGGGGCGCTGATGACGAGGGCGTTGCCGTCCGGCATGCCGAGCGCGCGGGCCTGCTCGCGGGACACGACGGCGTCCACGTCGCCGATGCCGAGCGCCGCGTAGGCGCCGACGCGGACGCGTCCCGGTCCGGTGCTGCGGCCCGCCTCGACGACCGTGCCGAGCGGGAACGCGCCGTCGCGGCCCTGCTCGAACGAGACGGCGAGGCCGCCCGCCGCGATCGTCTGCCAGAGCCGGTCGGACTCGGCGGTCGGCTCCGGCGCGAACGCCCGGAACCCGGACGGGTCGACGCCGAGCAGCCCCATCCGCTGCCCGCCGACCATGGCGCGGGCGGCGTCCACGACGGCGACGCCCGCGACGCCCTTCAGCCCGCGCGCCCGCTCGACGGCGCGGGGCGGCAGCGAGGACGCCCCGGCGACGAGCAGGTGCGGCGTGTACCGGCGGGTCAGCGGCGCGACGGCGGGGACGCGCGGCGCGGCGGCCCGGTCCACCGACACGAGGCCGTCGCGGCGCTCGGGACGGCCGGACGCCCGCCACGAGACCGCGACCGCGCCGTCCACCGCGAGCGTGAGGACGATCCCCGCCGCGATGCCCGTGGAGAGGGCCCTTCCGGTCCGTCGCATCGCGCCCCGATCCGTCGCCGCCGTCCGCCGCCGTCCGCCCTGCCGCCGTCTGCCGCATAGTAGGCGAGGCGGGGCGCGGCGGCATCAGCCCGTGTCGCGGCGCAGGACGACGAGGGCGACGTCGTCCTCGCGGGGCCCGAACTCGGCGATGACGCGGTCGCCGAAGCGCTCCAGCTCGTCCTCCACGTCGGCGGCGACGAGGCGGAGCCGCTCCATGTTGTCGGTGAGCGGGATGCCCCGGTCCTCGATCAGCCCGTCGGTGAGCAGGACGACCACGCCGCCCGGCGGCACGAGCATCTCCTCGACCGCCACTCCGCCCGCCGGGAAGCCGAGCAGCACCCCGCCGCCGCCCCCGTACCGGGCGCGCCCGCCGTGCACGTGCAGCGGCGGGAGGTGCCCGGCGTTCGCGACGTGCGCGGCGCCGCTGCGCGGGTCGAGCGTCATCAGGCACATCGTGGCGGTCTGCTCGTCGTGGTACCGCTCCATGACGTCGTTCAGCAGCCGCAGGATCGTGACGGAGTCGTGGCCCTCGACGGCGAAGGCGCGCAGCGCGTGCCGGATCTCCGCCATCACGGTCGCGGCGTGCAGCGAGTGGCCCTGCACGTCCCCGATCGCGACGAGGACCCGCTCGCCGCAGTCGAGCACCTCGTAGAAGTCGCCGCCCACCTCGGCCTGGTCCCCGGCGGGCTCGTACCGGACGGCGAGCGACCAGCCGGGGATCGCCGGCAGCGACGCCGGGAGCAGGCTGCGCTGCAGCGTCAGGGAGATCGAGTGCTCCTCGGTGTAGGAGCGGAGCGCCTCCATCGCCAGCGCCACCGCCTGCCCGAGCTGGCGGAGCAGGTTGACGTCGTCCTCCGTCCGCGCCCCGCGCGCGGTGACGCCGACGGCGATCGGCGGGCGGTCGTGCTTGAGCCGGGACACCACGAGCGTGATGTCGCCCTGCGACATGCTGTCGGGCAGCAGCTTCAGCCACTCGTCCTCGGGAACCACCGCGACCTCCGTGCCCGGTTCGTCGCCGAGGCTCGCGACCTCCGCCAGGCGCGCGGTCGTCTCCGGCGGGCAGCCCCGGTGCCACGGCCCGACGCCGAAGTCGATGGTCCGGCGGCCCCGGTCGTCCGGCGGCAGCACGAACACCCCGACCGGCACCCCGAAGATCGCGAACGCGCCGCGGGCCGCCACCGCCGCCATGTCCTCGAACGAGGTGGCCGCGTTGATGGCGAGGGACGTCCGGGTCAGCTCGGCCATCCGGGCCGCCATCCGCTCGGCGGCGCGGCGCGCCTGGTAGTAGCGCAGCACCGCCTCCACGGTCGCGATGAACTCGCCCGGGTCGATCGGGTCCGTCATGTAGGCGTCGGCGCCGCGCCGCAGGCCCTGCGTGCGGTCCTCGACGTCGACGGCCTGCGCCGAGATGTGGATGACGGGCAGCGACCTCGTGTCCGGCGCGGTCTTGATCTGCTCGCAGACGTCGATGCCGCTCATGTCGGGCAGCCGGACGTCCAGCACCACCAGGTCGATGGCGTGGTCGGTGAGCCGCCGCCACGCCTCCGCCGCCGACGCCGCCTCCACCACGGTGTGCCCGGCGCGGCGCAGCCAGCTGCCGATGATGTACCGCTTGGTGTGGTTGTCGTCGACCACCAGCGTCTGCGTCATCGTCCGTCGCCCCCGGCGCCCGCGCCGCCTTCCTTGGCCCTGCGGATCGCGTCGGCGAGCGTCTCCGGGTGGATCCGGTCCTTGCCGAGCAGCGCGCCCGCGCGGGCCAGCCGCGGGTCGCCGGCGGGCGACACGTCCGCCGAGGTGACGAGCACGACCGGGATCCCGGACGGCAGCCGGGCGAGGACGTCGTAGCCGTCCAGCACCGGCATCCGCAGGTCGAGCAGGACGAGGTCGGGCCGGTCCGCCGCGACCGTGTCCAGCGCCGCGCGCCCGTCGGCCGCCTCGGTGACGCGGGCGCCGCCGTCCTCGACCAGGCCGCGCAGGACGAGCCGCGTCGTCGCGTCGTCGTCGGCGACCAGGACGTGCCCGAGGTCGAGCTCGGCGAGGCGCCGGTACGGCGGCAGCCGCAGAGTGACCGTCGTGCCTTCGCCGAGGGTGCTGTCCAGCAGCAGGTCGCCGCCGAGCGCGCGGGCGAGCCGCAGCGCGTACGGCAGGCCGAGGCCCGTCCCGCCCGCCGCGCTGCCGGGGACGCGGTAGAACTCCTCGAAGACCCGCTCCCGGTCGGCGGCCGGGATGCCCGCGCCGGTGTCGGACACGGCGAACTCGGTGTGCCGGGGCTCCGCCCGCGCGGTGATCCGCACCTCGCCCTCGGCGGTGAACTTCAGCCCGTTGCCGACGAGGTTGCGCAGGATGCGGGTCAGCATCTCCGCGTCGGTGACGATGATCGGCGGCGCGGCGTCCGCGTCGACGACCAGCGCCAGCCCGGCCTCCTCGGCCATCGGGCGGAGCAGTTCGGCCAGCTCGTCCAGCAGCGCTGGGACGGGCACCGGCGCCGCCCGCGCCGCGACCCCGCCGCGCTCCGCCCGCGCCATGTCCAGCAGCTCGTCGACCAGCGTGAGCAGGGTGCCGCCGGCGTCGCCGATCAGGGTGATCTGGTGGCGCTGCTCGCCGGTGAGCGGGTCGGCGGCCGGGTCGAGCAGCAGCCGGGTCAGCCCGAGGACGCCGTTCACCGGGGTCCGCAGCTCGTGGCTGACGTTCGCCCAGAACCGGTTCTTCGCCTCGCCCGCCTCGCGGAGCTGCCCCGACTTCTCCTCCAGGTCCGCGTACAGCGCCACGACGCCCCGGTTGGTCTCCGCCAGCTCCTCGGAGATCTCGCCGTAGAGGGCCATCACGCCCCGGTTCGTCTGCTCCAGCTCGGAGTTGAGGTCGCGCAGCTCGTCCTTCTGCCGCTGGAGGTCCTCCAGCGCGGCCATCAGGTCGGCGTTCTGCGTCCGCAGCTCCTCCAGCGCCGGGACGGGCTCCAGCCGGCGCAGCCGGGCGCGCAGCCCGTCCAGGTCCGCCTCGGCCGGGGGCGCCGCGCCCGCCGGGAGGTTCTTGCGGAGCCGGACGCGGACGCCGCCGCCCGGCCGGTCCTCCCGCTCGACGGCGCTCATCAGCCGCGCCACCGCGGCCTGGCAGGCGTCCGCGCCCGCCATCGACGTGCGCGGCACGAGGTCCAGCTCGACGACGAGGCCGGGCCGCCGCCCCCGGTCCAGGCGGAACGCGACCGCCACGGTCTCGGCGCACGACTGCAGCTCCCGCCCGGCCTCGCTCAGCGCGGTCGCGACGCGCACCTGGTCCTGGTGGTCCAGGCCGACCTCGGCGGCGACCGTCCGGCCCGCGCGCCGGACGGCGAACACGCCCGCCTCGTCGGTGATCTCGATGCGGAGCAGCTCGGCGGTCGCGTCGGGTCCGCTCACGGCGCGCCCCCGCCGGACGTCGCGACGGCGAGCACGGACCGGTCGTCGTGCCGCACCCCGGCGTCGCGCAGCAGCGTCGCGGCGATCAGCAGCGGGTCGCAGCCGAGCAGGCCCGGATGGTCGGCGAGCCGCCAGCGGCCGGTGAGGCCGTCGGAGTGCAGCACCACCGCCGCCCCCGGCGGCAGCGCGTAGCCGTGCTCGCGGATCCGCCCGCCGCGCGCGCCGCGCCCGCCCGCGATCCCGGGCACGGAGACCATCCCCTGCCGCCTGTCCGGCCCGACGATCCACGCGGCGACGTTCCCGATCCCGGCGAACCCGACCCGTCCGGCGGCCGGGTCGACGGCGGCGACCGCGACCGCGCCGCCCCGCGTCTCCGCCATCTCCCGGTGGACCCGCCGCAGCACGTCCGCCGGACGCTCCAGGGCGGACGTGTCGTGCGCGGCGCGGACCGCCGCCCGCGCCGCCCGCGCGGCGAGCGGGCCGTGCCCGAGGCCGTCGCAGAGCAGGGCGTAGAGGACGCCGTCCACGACGCGGGCGGTGTAGGCGTCGCCGCACTCCTCCTCGCCGTCGATCGGCAGGTTCAGCCCCGCGAACGGCGCCCCGGCCGCCGCGCCGAGCGACCCGCCGGGCGACTCGCCGGGCGGCTGGAACCGCGCGAACAGCACCGTGCCCGCGTCCGGACGCGAATACAGCCCGCTGTGGTCGGCGAGCCGCTCGATCGACCCCAGCCCGACCCCGAGGGTGCCGCGCGTCGAGAAACCGTCCGCCCGCGACACCGGGACGTCGGCGATGCCCGGCCCCCGGTCGACGCACACGAACTCCAGCGCGGCCGCCCCGCCGTTCCGGACGATGCGCAGCAGCATCTCGCCCTGCCGCGCGTGCTCGGCGAGGTTCGTCGCCGCCTCCGTCGCCGCGATCCGCACCCGCTCGAGCCGCTCCCCGGCGAACCCGAGCCGCTCGGCGAGCGCGGTGATCCGCCGCCGGACGCCCGCCGCGGCGCTGCGCTCCTCCACCCGGACCAGCAGCGAGTCGCCCGCGGGCGGGCTGGTCGTCCAGCCGGGGCCGCTCAGCGGGTCCATTTGGCCACCGTCACCGTGGTGCCGCCGCCCGCCTCGCTCCGCAGCCCGAACTCGTCGCAGAGCTGCCGGGCGCCGGGCAGGCCGAGGCCGAGGCCCGTGCCGCTCGACCAGCCCTCGCTGAGCGCCCGGTCCACGTCCGCGATGCCGGGGCCCTCGTCGGTGAAGACGAGCCGGACGCCCTTCCTGCCGTCCTCGCCGGTCGCCCGTTCCACCCGCATGGCGCCGCCCCCGCCGTGCGCGTAGGTGTTGCGCGCCAGCTCGCTGGCCGCCGTGACCAGCTTGGTCTGGTCGACCAGCGACAGCCCGGCCGCCGCCGCGGCGGCCCGCACCACCTGCCGGACGCGGACGACGTCGTCGCTCGACGCGATGGGCATCTCCTCGCCGGACGGCGTCGTCACGGCCCGTCCGCCAGGGCGGGCCCGGGGCGGGCGGGCCGCGCGGAGCCCGCCGGGCCCGCGTGCGGCAGCCCGGCGCCGAGCAGCCGCATGCCCTCCTCCAGGTCCAGCGCGGTGCGCACGCCGCCGAGCGACAGCCCGAGCTCCACCAGCGTGATCGCCACCGCCGGGCGCATCCCCACCACCACCGTCTCGGCGTCCATCAGCCGGGACATGGACGCGATCGTCGCGAACATCCGGCCGATGAACGAGTCGACGACGTCCACCGCCGTGATGTCGATGATCACGCCGTGCGCGCCGGTGGCGACGATCCGCTCGGAGAGGTCCTCCTGCAGCGCCAGGACCGTCTGGTCCTGGAGGTCGGTCTGGATCGACACGAGCAGGACGTCCCCGATCTTGAGAATCGGCACCCGGTCCATCAGCCCTCCGGCTCGCCGACGACGCGCAGGCCGGAACGTTCCAGCACGTATGCCAGCGCGTCCGCGAGGGTCGCCTTCGTCACGATGTCGCCGAACTCGATGCCGAGCGCCACGATCGTCTGCGCGATCTGCGGGCGGATCCCGGACACGACGCAGTGCGTGCCCATCAGCCGGGCCGCCATCACCGTCTTCATCAGGTGCTGCGCGACCTCGGTGTCCACGGCGGGCACCCCGGTGATGTCGATCACCGCGTACCGGGCGCCGGTGGTGACCAGCGCCTGGAGCAGCGTCTCCATCGCGATCTGCGCGCGGGCGGAGTCGAGGGTGCCGACGAGCGGGACGCCGAGGACGCGGTCCCACAGCCGCACCACGGGCGTCGACAGCTCCAGCAGCTGGTCGGCCTGGTCGGCGATCACCTGCTCGCGCGCCGCCGCGTACGTCTCGAACGTCGCGAGGCCCAGCTCGTCGACGTAGGACGAGAAGTCGATCAGCTCGGAGTAGGCCCGCTGGTCGCGGGTCATCCGGATCTGCTCGTACAGCGACTGCTTCAGCGCGAACACGCCGACCGCCGTCTCGGTCGGGCTGAACCCGTGCCGGGCCCGGCCCCGGGAGATCTCCGCGAGCGCGGCCCGCAGCTCGTCCCCGGCGGCGGTGTCGCCCTCCAGCGCGCGTTCGACGAGCCCGTACAGCTCCGTCAGCTCCGACCGGACCTCCGCCTCGGAGAGCCGCCCGTGGACGGTCTCGCCGACCAGCTCGATCCACCGGCCGAGGACCGGCTCGCGCCAGGAGCGCAGCAGCTCCGCGATCGGAGTGTCGTCCGCGCCGCCGGTCATGCCCGCGGTCCCATCGATGCCCCCCGTCCCCGCCGCCGGTCCGCGTCGTCCGTGCTGCCGGGGGTCGCGCGACGGGGCGGCGCCCGCGGCGGGTCGCCGGGTGCCCGCTCCGGGGCGTCCGTGCCACGCGCGCCACCCGGTGCTCGTCCCGACCCACCGTAACCGTGGAAAAGCCCCGCACCACCGCGAATGACCTGGACGTTTACGCCTTATGACCAGTTTTTGGGGAGGTCGGTCAGTCCCACCAGAACGACCAGTTGGTCTTGCCGCGGATCTCCTCGGCGTACCCGGCGAGGGTGCCCGGGCCCTGGAAGAGGATGTCGGGGCAGAACGTCCAGTGCTCGGCCGCGACGTGCACCGCGTGCCGGACGGTGACCGGCGGCGCCGCGACGCTCAGCTCCAGCGTGTTGAAGCCGAGCGCGACGACCCGGGCGCCGAACCTGTCCTCCCAGCCGCGCAGGACGGCGGCGAGCGGCGCCGTCCACTCGTTGTGGTTGAGGGCGCCCTGCCAGCCGACGGCGGCGATCGCGTCCGCGCCCCGCTCGACGGCGGCGAGGCCGAGCGACAGCCCGCGCCCGGCGAGGGCGCGGGCGTACCGGTCGGCCATGGCGTCGGGGTCGTCCAGCGGGACGCCCGCCGGGGCGAGCCCCGGGCAGTGCCGCCCGTAGGGGGCGAGGTCGTCGAGGTCCTCCGCGGACGCCTGCTCCGCCCAGTCGGCCCACACCTCGGACATGAACGCGTGCGGGAGGTAGTTCTCGATCTCGTCCAGCGGCTCGGGCGCGATCTGGCCGGACGCCCAGGGCTGGTCGGTCTCGTCCATCAGCAGCGGCCAGAGGCCCGACCCGGCGTGCTCGGCGCGGAGCCTGCACCACAGCTCGCCGTGGACGGGCTCCTCGCTCAGCCAGAACGCGGGGCGCATCAGCAGCCGCCGCTGCGGGTAGCCGGGGTCCGGCCAGACCAGGTCCCCCTCGGGCAGCGGCGCGGCCAGCGTCCGCTCGGCGGACCCGCCGCGCGGGCCGTCGCCGGGGGCGTCGCCCGGGCCCGCGGGCCGCGGGTCGAACAGCCGCGCCAGGTCGCCCGGCAGGGGCCGGACCTCCACATCATCCATTTCACGCCGTTCCGGTACAGAGCAGGCCAACAGGATCTTGGCTCTGGAGATGGTAACGGCGCGGGGCCCGCTCTCGCGGCCGGTCTCAGGGTTCCCGCCTGCCCCGGGCCAGGTAGTCGATCAGCACGGCGACGACGCCGACGCCCGTGACGGAGCTGACGACGATCGCGAACCACGTGTTGCCGAGGATCACGTTCGCGACGGCGTTGACGGCGATGAGGATGCCGATCACGGTCCAGCGGGTGGAGTTGCTCATGGCTCATGCCTTTCTGCGATGGATTCTCAGCTGAGGTTCGGGGACGTGCGGCGGCGCAGCAGGGCCCGCGCCGGGAGCATGATCGCGGCGGCGCCGGTACCGGCCACGCCGCCGAGGATCGCCGCGCCGGTCAGCGGCGGGACGGAGGGCAGCGGCAGCCCCGTGACGGCCGTCGCGAACACCAGGAGCGTGACGGCGGCGATGAGCGTCCCGGCCGCGACGCCGGTGCCGAGCACGATCGCCGCCTCCAGGCGGAGCATGCGCAGCACCTGGCGGCGGGTCGCGCCGACCAGCCGCAGCAGGGCGAACTCGCGGCGCCTGGCCGCCGTCGCCAGCGCCAGCGTCGTGACGACGCCGATGAGGATGAACCCGGCGATCGCGGCGACGACGATGTAGCTGATGAAGCCCTGGAGCTTGATCTCCTGCGACAGGCCCGCCCGGAAGTCGCCGGGGGAGACCACGCGGGTCCCGGCGTAGGCGGCGGTGACGGCGCTCAGGTCGGCGTTCCCGCGGACGAGGACGTGGTCGTCCAGCGGGACGGACGAGTGCGCCGCGACCAGGTCGCGGGGGAGCAGCACGTCGCCGAAGCCGAGCCCCCGGTCGTAGACGGCGACGACGCGGGCGTCGATCCTCGTCCCGTCGCCGAGCCACAGCCGCGCCTTCGACCCGACGCGCAGGCCGCTCGCCACGTCGCGGCTGAGCGCCACCGCGGCGTCGCCGCGAAGGTCGGCGAGGCGACCGGACGAGACGTCGGGGTCCATGGTGGCGGCGGCGTCCGGGCCGACGCCGAGCGCGTTCAGCGAGCGGAGGTTCCGGTCCCCGAGCTCCTTGACCGACATGATCACGCTTGTCCGCTTGACGGGCGTCGCGGCGGTCACGCCGGGGACGCGGCGCGCGGCGTCGGCGACGTCCCGGGGGAGCCCCGGGCCCGCCGAGACGATGATCCGGTCGGCGCGGTCCCCGGCCTCGGCCTGCACCCGCGTCGCGTGCGCGACCGTGGACTGGGCGAACAGCTGGACGCCCGCGAACGCCACCGCCAGCGCGACCGGCGTGATGATCGATCCCGCGCGCAGCGCGGCGGCCCCGGCGGAGTGCTGCGCGAGCCGTCCGGCCACCGGCGAGACGGCGCGCGCGGCGCGGCCGAGCACCCGGTTCCCGGCCCGCGCGACCAGCGGGCCGAGCAGCGCCGTCGCGACGATGAGGGCCATGACCAGCCCGCCGACCGACGCGCTCGCGGCCGGACCGGTCGTGGTCGCCGAGAACCCCAGCGCGTTCACCCCGAGGACGAGGAACCCGACGCCGGTGACCAACCGCCAGCGGGGCAGCCGCGCGGACTCGGCGGCCGTCTCGCCGAGCGCCCGCACCGGCCGGATCCGCGACACCCGGAGCGAGGCGAGGAACGCGGCCGCGACGGCGGCGAGCAGCGTCACCGCGAACCCGGCGAGCGCGGGCAGCGGGCTCAGCGACAGGCCGAAGCCGTCCGGCAGGACGCCCTTGCGGACCATCGCGGCGTGCATCGCCGCGCCGAGCCCGAGCGACAGGACGCCGCCCGCGAGCGCGGCGGGCGCGCCGATCCGCGCGATCTCCCGGACGATCCGCGCCCGCACCTGCCAGGGCGTCGCGCCGACCGCGCGGAGCAGCGCCAGCTCGCGCGCCCGCTCCCGCACCGACAGCACGATCAGCCCGCCGACCACGACCAGCGCCGTCATGATCGCGATGCCGCCGAGCGACCCGGCGATCTCCACGATGTCGGGACGCGCCGCCGCGACCGCCCGGTCCTCGGCGTCGCCGCGCGCCGCGCCCGTCGCGACGGTCAGGCCGGGCGCCGCCGCGCGGAGCGCGCCGTCCTTCACCTTCTGGTCGGCGATCACGGCGAGCGCGTCGGCGTGGCCTGGACGCCCGTAAAGGGACGCGGCCGTCGCCGTCGAGAAGAACGCGGCGCCCGGGCCGTCCGCGACGAGGCCAGCCACCCGGAACGGCCGCGGCGCCCCGTTCACCTGGACCTGGACGGTCACGCCCGGCCGGACACCGGACGACTTGCTCAGCACGACCTCGTCCGGCGCCTGCGGCGCGTGGCCCGTGGCCAGCCGGTACGGGCGGAGCGGGGCCGACTCCCAGCCATGGCCGGTGACCGCCCGCCCCGAGCCGAGCAGGACGGGGAACGACACGTCCGCGACCACGTCCCGGACGCCCGGCACCGCCCGCAGCTTCGCCGCCGCCGCGACCGGCACCGGCGCGCGGTCGGTCAGCGGGCGGCTCTGCCGCTCCGGCTCCGACCCGAGCTGCTTCATCCACTGCTCGACCTCGTCCGGCCCCGTCACGACCGCGGCCGCCGCGCCATACCGCTCGACCGGGGCGTGCGCGCGCAGCGCCGACTCCAGCAGCACCCCGCACGCCCCGACGAGCGTCGCCGCGAACGCCAGCGCGACGAAGATCCCGGCGAGGGCTCCCCTGATCCTCACAGCGTCTCCCAGCGGCTCATGACGGCGGAGACCGTCGGGGCGACCAGCTCGTCGACGATGCGGCCGCGGCTGAGGAACACGACGGAGTCGGCCCACGCGGCGGCCACCGGGTCGTGGGTGACCAGCACGACCGTCTGCCCGGTCAGGTCGGCGGCCTCGCGCAGCAGGCGCAGGACGTCCCGCGCGGTGCGGGGGTCGAGCGCGCCGGTCGGCTCGTCCGCGAACACGACCTCCGGGCGGGTGATCAGCGCGCGGGCGAGCGCGGCGCGCTGCTGCTGCCCGCCCGACAGCTCGGACGGGCGGTGCCGCAGCCGGTCCGCGAGCCCGACCCGGCGGACGACCTCGTCCAGCCAGGCCGGGTCGGGCGCGGTGCCGCCGAGGTGGAGCGGCAGCGTGATGTTCGCCGCCACGTCCATGGACGGGACGAGGTTGAACGCCTGGAACACGAACCCGATCCGCTCGCGCCGCAGCCGGGTCAGCTTCGCCTCGCCGAGCCGTCCGAGGTCGACGCCGCCGATCCGGACCGTGCCCCCGCTCGGACGGTCCAGCCCCGACGCGCAGTGCAGGAACGTGCTCTTGCCCGACCCGGAGGGGCCCATCACGGCGGTGACCGCGCCGCGCGGGAACGTCCAGGTGACGCCGTCCAGCGCCCGCACATCGCCGTAGTCCTTGGTGACCGCTTCGAGCGCCACCGCCGCGGCGGCCGTCCCGGTCGCCGGGGTGGTCTCGGCCGTCAAGGTCGTCATGGGTTCCCTCCGTGGAATGCCGCCTCTCACCTGGTCGAACCTAGGTTTCGGAGGGGGTGCGGCACATGGGCGCGCGCTCCCGAATCGGTGGTGTAGCGGGCTACACCACCGGCACGGGTGCCGACCCGGGTGCGCGGCGCGGCGGCGCCGCATACGGTGGCGGGGAGGTGACATGAACAGCGGTGTGGGCAGGGCGGTAAGGCGCAGCGCGGGCGCGACCCGGCAGTTGGTCGGCGCGCTGCGCACGGCGCTGCCCGCGATGGCGGGGCTCGCCCCGCTGCTGGCCGGACTGGTGCTGATGGTCGTCCTGCTGCCGTGGCTCCCGGCGGTGGTGCGGCCGCTGCGGGCGCTCGCGAACGCCGAGCGCCGCCGGGCCGGGCGGGTGCTCGGCCGCGAGATCCCGGCCCCCTACCGGCCGCCGCGCGGCGACGGGCTCGGCGAGGCGGTACGGCTCGTCCGCTCCCCGGACACCTGGCGCGACATCGCCTGGATGGCCGTGCACGGCTTCACCGGCTTGGTCGCGGCCGTGCTCGCGGTGGGGCTGTGGCCGCAGATCCCGTACTCGCTGTCGCTGCCGCTGTGGTGGTGGGCCGCGCCCGACGGGTCGACGTCCGCGTTCGTCACGCTGGACAGCTGGTCGCGGGCGCTGACGATGCCGTTCCTGCAGGCCGCCCTCGACGTGCTGCTCCTGCTGTGGCTGGTGCCGAGGCTCGCCCGCTGGCAGGCGCGGCTGGCCGAGGCGCTGCTCGGCCCCACCCACCGCAGCCTCGCCGAGCGGGTCGAGGAGCTGACCGAGACCCGCGCCGAGGCGCTGGAGGCGCACGGCGCCGAGCTGCGCCGCATCGAGCGCGACCTGCACGACGGGACGCAGGCCCAGCTCGTCGCCGCCGCGCTGCGGCTCGGCCTCGCCGACCGCCGCTTCGACGCCGACCCGGACGCGGCCCGCACCCTGTTCCTGGAGGCCAGGGAGGGCGTCGAGGAGGCGCTGACCCAGCTCCGCACGGTGATCCGCGGGATCTACCCGCCGATCCTGTCCGACCGGGGCCTCGGCGGGGCGCTCCGCGCGCTCGCCGCGGGCCAGCCGATCCCCATCGACCTGGACCTCGGCGACGGCGACGCGGCGGCGCGCGCGCCCGCCGCCGTCGAGGCCGCCGCGTACTTCGTCGTCGCGGAGGCCCTCACCAACATCGCGCGGCACAGCGGCGCCCGGCACGGCTGGGTCACGGTCCGCCGCGAACCGGGCCGCCTCACCGTCGGCGTGCGGGATGATGGCAAGGGCGGGGCCGATCCCGCCCGGGGCAGCGGCCTCGCCGGCATCCGCCGCCGGGTCGCCGCGCTCGACGGGACGACCCGCATCGACAGCCCCGACGGTGGAGGGACGACGCTCGACGTGGGGCTGCCGTGCGGATCGTGATCGCCGAGGACAACGTGCTCCTCCGCGAGGGCCTCGTCATGCTGCTCACCTCCGACGGCCACGAGGTCGTCGCGGTCGCCGGCGCCGGGCCCGACGTGCTGCCCGCGCTGCTGGAGCACCGGCCGGACGCGGCCGTCCTCGACGTCCGGCTGCCGCCCGGGTTCCGCGACGAGGGGCTGCGCGCCGCCGTCGAGGCCCGCAAGCGGCTGCCGGGCCTACCCGTCCTCGTGCTCTCCCAGTACGTCGAGGAGACCTACGCCGCCGAGCTGCTCGCGGGCGGCGCGGAGGGCGTCGGCTACCTGCTGAAAGACCGGGTGAGCCGGGTCGACGAGTTCCTGGACGCGCTGTCCCGCGTCGCGGCGGGCGGCACCGCGCTCGACCCTGAGGTCGTCTCGCAGCTCATGACGACCCGCCGCGACCCCCTCCAGGCGCTGACGCCGCGCGAGCGCGAGGTGCTCGGCCTGATGGCGCAGGGGTTCGACAACGCCACGATCGCCGCCACGCTGGTCATCACGGAGCGGTCGGTCAGCAAGCACATCGGCGCCGTGTTCGCCAAGCTCGGGCTGCCGCCGACCGACAGCGGGCACCGCCGGGTCCTCGCCGTCCTGGCCTACCTGAACTCGTGACCCAGCCCGAACCGGTGACCCCGCGGGTGCGGCGGGCCGTCCGCGCGCTGCTGCTGGACGGCGACGCCCTCGTCCTGCTGCGCCGGACCCGCCCCGGCCGCCCCGTCTACTGGACGACCCCCGGCGGCAAGATCGAGCCGACCGACGCCTCGCCGGAGGCCGCGCTCCGCCGCGAGCTGGACGAGGAGCTCGGCGCGACCGCCGGTCCCGTCCGGCAGGTGTTCGCGTGCGCCGAGCAGTCGCCCGAAGTGCACCGGCTCAACACGTTCTACGTGTGCCGCCTGACGTCGATGGACCTGTCCCGAAGGCATGGCCCCGAGTTCGCCGACCCCGCCAACGGGCGCTACGACCCCGACCTCGTCCCGTGCACGGCGGCGGCGCTGGCGTCCATCGACCTGATCCCGGAGCTGCTCGGCGCCTACCTGCGCGACCACGCGGGCGACCTGCCCGGCCTGGTCCGCTAACAGAGTCTGGTCCACTAGCACTGCCTGGTCCGCTAGCGGGTCATGCCGTCCAGGACGTAGCCGAGGCCCTCGGCGAAGGCGGCGTCCCAGCCGCCGTCCGGCAGGTGGCCGTGGGCGGCGAGGGACGGGTACCGGTCGCGCTCGCGGGCGAGGTGCTCGTCGGTGGCGCGGCGCGCGTCCGGCCCGCCGCCCTGGGCTCCGACCTGCATCAGCGCCGAGCCGATCGTGTAGTTCGCCACCGCGTACGCGGCCACGGCCGGGGACGGCCCGCCCGGCCTCGCCCGCTCCAGCGCGGCGTAGAGGAAGTCGGTGCGCGCGAGCACGTTGGGGCCGAGCAGCGGACGCCCGCCGAGGACGGCCGCCGACCACGGATGCCGCAGCATGGCGTCCCGCCAGCCCGTCACGAGCGCGATCACGTCGGCGCGCCAGTCCGGGCCGGGGGACGGCGCCGGCACGTCCCCGAAGATCGCGTCCAAGGCCAGCTCCAGCACGTCGTCCTTCGTCGTGACGTGCCAGTACAGGGTGGTGGACCCGGTGCCGAGGCGCTCGGCGAGGCGGCGCATCGTCAGCCGTCCGGCGCCCTCCGCGTCGAGCAGCGCCACCGCCTCGGCGACGATCCGCTCGCGGGTGAGGGGCGGCGCCTCCCGGCGCGGCCGGTCCTCCCGCAGCCACACGCTGTCCGTCATGCGCCCCACGCTAGTACATTGAGCGGGTACCGGATCAACGATCTGGTTTCCTGGACAGTGTTCAAGGGAGTTGTGTGGGGCACATCGAGGTGAGCCGCCTGACCTACGCGCTGCCGGACGGCCGGATCCTGCTGGACGACGTCTCGTTCCGCGTCGGCGCCGGGGCCAAGGCCGCGCTGGTCGGTCCGAACGGCGCGGGCAAGACGACCCTCCTGCGACTGGTCGCGGGCGACGTCCGGCCGTCGGACGGCGTCGTGACGAGCTCCGGCGGCCTCGGCGTCATGCGCCAGTTCATCGGCGGCATCCGGGACGGCAGGACCGTCCACGACCTGCTGCTGTCGGTCGCGCCCGGCCGCGTGCGGAAGGCGGCCGACGCCCTGCGCGAGGCGGAGGAGGTGCTCGACGACACCGCGCCGACGCAGCTCGCCTACGCGCAGGCCATCACCGACTACACCGATGCGGGGGGCTACGACAGCGAGGTCGTCTGGGACGCCTGCACGACGGCCGCGCTCGGCCTCCCTTACGACGAAGCGAAGCGCCGGGGCGTCACGACCCTCTCGGGCGGCGAGCAGAAGCGGCTCGTCCTGGAGGCGCTCCTACGCGGCCCGGACGAGGTCCTCCTCCTGGACGAGCCCGACAACTACCTGGACGTCCCCGCCAAGGAATGGCTCGCGGAGAAGATCCGGGCCACGGGCAAGACCGTCCTGCTGGTGTCGCACGACCGGCAACTCCTCGCGGACGCGGCCGACCGCATCGTCACCGTCGAGTCCCGTGACGTCTGGGTGCACGGCGGCGGCTTCGCCGGATACGCGCAGGCCCGCCGCGACCGGACCGAGCGCCTCCACGAGCTGCGCCGCCGCTGGGACGACGAGCACGCCCGCCTGAAAGGGCTCGTCCACACGCTGCGCCAGCGCGCGACGAACAACGACGCGGTCGCCTCGTCCTACCAGGCGGCGCGGACGCGGTTGCGGCGGTTCGAGGAGGCGGGGCCGCCGCAGAGCGCGCCGAAGGAGCAGAACGTCCGGATGCGCCTGCGCGGCGGCCGCACCGGCAAGCGCGCCCTCATCTGCGAGTCCCTGGGGCTGACGGGCCTGACACGCCCGTTCGACACCGAGGTCTGGTACGGGGAGCGCGTCGCGGTGCTGGGGTCGAACGGCTCAGGGAAGTCGACGTTCCTGCGCCTGCTCGCCGGTGAGGGCGTCCCGCACGGCGGCGCGTTCCGGCTGGGCGCGCGGGTCGTGCCGGGGCACTTCGTCCAGACGCACGCGCGGCCCGACCTGCACGGCCGCGCACCCGCCGAGATCGTCATGGCGGAGAACGCGCTGACCCGCAACGACGCCATGGCCGCGCTCGCCCGCTACGAGCTGGCCCCGGCGGGCGCCCGGCCGTTCGAGACGCTGTCCGGCGGGCAGCAGGCGAGGCTCCAGATCCTGCTGCTCGAACTGTCCGGCGCGACGCTCCTGCTGCTGGACGAGCCCACCGACAACCTCGACCTGGCCAGCGCCGAGGCCCTCCAGGAGGGGCTGGCGTCCTACTCGGGGACGGTCCTCGCCGTCACCCACGACCGGTGGTTCGCCGCCGACTTCGACCGCTACCTCGTCTTCGGCGCGGACGGCGGCGTCCGCGAGTCGGACGCGCCCGTCTGGACCGCCGACGGTTGATCAAACCACTCCGGGGCGGGAGGCTGTGCCCGAGGCCGGAGGGAGTTCGACATGGGCGGGTGGCCGGGCAGCGAACTGACCGACGAGGAACTGGACGTCGCCTACAACGTGCGGCGCAAGGCGGGCGAGGAGCTGTTCGCGCGGCACATGGAGCAGTACCGCGACCGGTCGGCGCGGGCCGTCGACGGCCTCCCCGGCACCCCCGGGATCGTCTACGACGACGCGAGCGGCGAACGCCTCGACGTCTGGGGAACCGGCGGCGACGAACCCCGGCCCGTGTTCATGTTCCTGCACGGCGGCTACTGGATGGCGCTGTCGCGCGCCGACTCGACCTTCATGGCGCGGGCGCTCCACGAGCAGGGCATCGCGACCGTCGTACCCGACTACACGCTCGCGCCCAAGGCGACGCTGGAGGAGATCGTCCGGCAGGTGCGGGCGGCGGTCGCCTGGGTCTACCGGCACGGCCGCGAGCACGGGCTCGACCCCGCCCGGATCGTCGTCGGCGGCAGCTCGGCGGGCGGCCACCTCACCGGCATGACGATGGTCGGCGGCTGGCAGGAGCCGCTCGGCCTGCCCGGCGACGTCGTCAAGGCGGCGCTGCCGATCTCCGGCCTGTTCGACATCCGGCCGATCACCCGCGTCTACGTGAACGAGCACGTCGGACTGGACGAGGCGCGGGCCGCCGTGCTGAGCCCCGCCCTGCTGCCCGCGGGCCGCCGCTGCCCGGCCGTGTTCGCCGCCGCCGAGCACGACGGCGCCGGGTTCCTCGACCAGTCCAGGAGATTCCACGCGCGGTGGGACGCGGGCGACCTGATGATCGTCCCGGACCGCGACCACTTCGACGTCGTGCTCGACGTCGGCGACGCGCGCTCCGCGCTCGGCGGCGCCCTCGTCGACCTGGTCCGCTCTGTCTGACCCGCGCCGTTGAGCAGGTCGATCGCGCACGCCGCCTTACTATCGCAATCCCGTCATATCTCCACGGCCGATTGGTATTTGCCAGGCATAGCTTCCGCGGCGGAGGATCAGGTCATCGCACGACGGCTCCCCGGGAGGACGGATGAAGGCTGAGCACTACGTCGGCGGGGTGCTCCGGTCGGACGGACCGGCGTTCCCGCTGGTCTCGCCCGTCGACGGGACGGAGCTCGGCACCGTCCCCGAGGCGACGCGCGAGGTCGTCGACGACGCCGTCACCGCCGCGCGGGCCGCGCTCACCGGGACGTGGGGCGCGCCGGGCGGAGAGCCGGAGCGGGCCGCCGCGCTGCGCCGCGTCGCGGACGGGATCGACGCCCGCTTCGCGGAATTCGTCGACGCCGAGGTCGCGGACACGGGCAGGCCCCGCGAGTTCGCGGAGACGGTCGACGTCCCGCGCGCCGCGGGCAACTTCCGCGCCTACGCCGACCTGCTCTACGGGCGTCCCGAGCGGTCGTACACGACTCCGGTCCCCGGCTGGAGCGTCGGGACGGGCCAGGCGCTCAACTACACGGTGCGCCGCCCGCTCGGCGTCGTCGCGGTCGTCTCGCCGTGGAACCTGCCGCTGCTGCTGTCCACCTGGAAGATCGCCCCGGCGCTCGCCTGCGGGAACGCCGTCGTGCACAAGCCGTCGGAGGAGACGCCGTCCACCGCGACGCTGCTCGCCCACGTGATCGCCGACGCGGGGCTCCCGGACGGGGTGTTCAACGTCGTCCACGGGCACGGCGCGGGCGCGGCGGGCGAGTTCCTCACCGGCCACCAGGGCGTGGACGCGATCGCGTTCACCGGCGAGTCCGCCACCGGCGCCGCGATCATGCGGAACGCCGCCGACCACGTCACGCCCGTCTCGTTCGAGCTGGGCGGCAAGAACCCGGCGCTGGTCTTCGCCGACGCCGACCTCGACGCCGCCGTGGACGGGACGGTCCGCTCCTGCTTCACCCACTCCGGCCAGATCTGCCTCTGCACCGAGCGCGTCTACGTCGAGCGCCCGGTCTTCGAGGAGTTCGTCGCCCGGCTCGCGGGCCGCGCCCGCGCGCTCGACGGCTACGGCCCGATGATCTCCGCCGAGCACCGCGACAAGGTCCTGTCCTACTACGCCCTCGCCCGCGAGGAGGGCGCGACGGTCGTCGCGGGCGGCGGCGTTCCGGAGTTCGGCGACGCCCGCGACGGCGGCTTCCACGTCGAGCCGACCGTCCTCACCGGCCTGCCGGAGACGGCCCGCGCCGTCCGCGAGGAGATCTTCGGACCGGTCTGCCACGTCGCGCCGTTCGACACCGAGGACGAGGCGCTCCGGCTCGCCAACGACAGCCCCTACGGCCTCGCCGCCACGGTGTGGACGCAGAACCTGTCCCGCGCCCACCGGGTCGCGCCGCGCGTCGAGACCGGGATCGTCTGGGTGAACTGCTGGAACCTCCGCGACCTGCGCACCCCGTTCGGCGGTGTGAAGGCGTCCGGCATCGGACGCGAGGGCGGGGAATACTCCCTGGACTTCTTCTCCGAGCCCGTCAACGTGTGCGTCCAGATCTGAGAGCGAGCCCCGTGACCACGACGAACATCGACGCCGCCGCCGAGCGCATCCTCGGCGCCCACTCCGGCGGCATCCCGTGCGCGCCCGTCCGCGACCTGATCGCGACGGCGGACGAGGCGTACGCCGTCCAGGACCGGCTGACCGAGCGCTGGCTGGCCGAGGGCCGCCGCCTCGCCGGACGCAAGATCGGCCTGACGTCCAGGGCCGTGCAGGAGCAGCTCGGCGTGGACAGCCCCGACTTCGGGATGCTGTTCGCCGACATGGCCGTCCCGGACGGCGCGGAGATCCCCGTGGGCGCGGTGCTCCAGCCGCGCGCCGAGGCGGAGGTCGCGCTCGTCCTGGAGCACGACCTGACGCACGAGCGGCACACCGCCGCCGACCTGATCCGCGCGACCGCGTTCGCGCTGCCCGCCATCGAGGTGGTCGGCAGCCGCGTCCGCGACTGGGACATCACGCTCGCCGACACCGTCGCCGACAACGCCTCGTCCGGGATGTACGTGCTGGGCAACCGTCCCGTGCTCCTCAAGGACGTCGACCTGCGCCTGTGCGGGATGGTCATGGAGCGGCGCGGCGAGCAGGTCTCCACCGGCAACGGCGCGGCCTGCCTCGGCCACCCGCTGAACGCGGCGCTGTGGCTCGCGGACACCCTCGTCCGCGTCGGGCGCCCGCTGCGCGCGGGCGACACGGTGCTGACCGGCGCGCTCGGCCCGGTCGTCCCGGCCGCGCCAGGCGACGTCTTCGAGGCCCGCGTCGACGGCCTCGGCGACGTCCGCGTCGCTTTCGGCAAGGAGGCCCGATGACCGCAGCGAAGCGAGGATCGTCGGGCCTCTTCTTCGGGGGCCTGGGGGTCGTCCCCCAGAAAGGCAGGGGCTGATGGTGGACGTCGAAGGGCTCGCCGCCCGGCTGGACGAGGCCGCTCGCGACCTCACCGCCATCCCGAAGCTCACCGACACCGCACCGCTCGACGTCCCGGGCGCGTATGCGGTGCAGCGGGCCGGGATCGAGCGGCGCCGCGGCGCGGGGGAGCGGCTCGCCGGGGTGAAGATGGGCTTCACCAGCCGCGCGAAGATGGCGCAGATGGGCGTGGACGACGTCATCTGGGGCCTCCTCACCGACGCGATGGTCGCCGAGTCGTCCGTGGACGTGTCCCGGCTCATCCACCCGCGCGTCGAGCCGGAGATCGCCTACCTGATCGGACGCGAGGTCCGCTCGCCCGCCGAGGTCGAGTCGGCCGTCGCCGGGGTCGCGGTCGGCTTCGAGGTTCTCGACTCCCGCTACCGCGACTTCAAGTTCACCCTCCCGGACGTGATCGCGGACAACGCGTCCGCCGCCCGGTTCGGGTTCGGCGCCTGGCACCCGCCGCGCGACGTGTCGAACGTCGGGCTGCTCCTGGAGATCGACGGACGCGTGGTGCAGGCGGGGTCGTCGGCGGCGATCCTCGGGGACCCGGCGCGGTCGCTGCGCGCGGCGGCGCGGCTCGCGCTCGGCGCGGGCATCGCGCTCGAACCCGGTTGGGTCGTCCTCGCGGGGGCGGCCACGGCGGCCGTCCCGCTGCCGAAGGACGCGCACGTCCGCGTCACCGGCGCCGGGCTCGGCTCCGTGGAGGTGACCACGTGACCGGCAATGTGACCGGCGACGCGATCCTCGTCGACGGCAAGGCCCGCCCGCGCGGACGGTTCCCGCACGTCAAGCGCGCCGGAGACTTCCTGTACGTGTCCGGCACCAGCTCCCGCCGCCCGGACGGCACGTTCGCCGGAGCGTCCGCCGACCCGATGGGCGTCACCGACCTCGACATCCGGGCGCAGACCCGCGCCGTCATCGAGAACGTCCGCGACCTGCTGGAGGCGGCGGGCGGCGGGCTGTCCGACGTCGTCAACGTGACGACCTACCTGGTGAGCATGAACGACTTCGGCGGATACAACGAGGTCTACGGCGAGTACTTCGACGAGACGGGCCCGGCCCGCACGACGGTCGCCGTCCACCAGCTCCCGCACCCGCACCTGCTGATCGAGATCGCGTGCGTCGCGCACGTCCCCGCTGACCGCCCTGGTAAGGAGGCCGGATCATGACCCTGCCGCAGTTGTCCTTCGGACGGCCGTTCAACTTCGAGTCCTGGATCGACGAGCACCGCGACCTGCTGAAGCCGCCGGTCGGCAACGTCCAGGTGTTCGACGACGCCGGGCTGATCGTCATGGTGGTCGGCGGCCCGAACCAGCGGACCGACTTCCACGACGACCCGAAGGAGGAGTTCTTCTACCAGCTCAAGGGCAACATGGTCCTCCGCGTCATGGAGGACGTCGGCCGCCCGCCCGTCGACCTCCAGATCAACGAGGGCGACGTGTTCCTGCTGCCGCCGCACGTCCGGCACTCCCCGCAGCGTCCCGAGATCGGCTCCATCGGCCTCGTCGTGGAGGTCCCGCGCCCGGAGGGCATGACCGAGGCGTTCGAGTGGTACTGCACCGAGTGCCACCACCTCGTCCACCGCGCCGAACTCCAGGTCCGCTCGATCGTGGACGACCTGCCGCCCGTGTTCCAGGGCTTCTACGACGGCGACCGCAAGTGCCCGAACTGCGGGGCCGTCCACCCGGGGAAGCAGTGGCCGCAGGCGATGGTCCCGGCGACGGCGCCCCGTGACTGACGGCGTGACCGACGGCGTGACCGGCGGGCGGGTCTTCGACGTCCACGCGCACGTCTTCCCGCCCATCGGCCGGGACGAGGCGCGCGTGCTGGCCGGGGCGGACGAGCCGTGGCTGCGCGTCGACGGCGGCGGCGCCGGGATGATGATGAGCGGCGACGACGAGTACCGCCCCGTCGGCGAGGCGCTCTGGGACCCGGCGCGCCGCATCGCCGACATGGACGCGGCGGGCGTCGACGCGCAGGCCGTGTCGTCCACGCCGCTGATGTTCGGGTACGCGGCGGAGCCGTCCCGCGCCGCCGACTGGTGCGACCTCGTCAACGACCGCATCCTCGCGTTCTGCGCCGCCGACCCCGACCGGCTGCTGCCGCTCTGCCAGGTCCCGCTCCAGGACCCGGCGCTCGCCTGCGAGGTCGCGACGCGGGCGGCGGCGGACGGGCACCGCGGCGTCCACATCGGAAACCACGTCGGCGAGCGCAACCTCGACGACGACGGGATCGTCGCGTTCCTCGCGCACTGCGCGGGGCTCGGGCTGCCCGTCCTCGCCCACCCGTGGGACATGCTCGGCGCGTCCCGGATGCGCGGCCACATGCTGCCGTGGCTGTGCGGGATGCCCGCCGAGACGCAGCTCAGCATCCTCGGGCTGATGCTGTCCGGCGCGTTCGAGCGGATCCCGGAGTCGCTGCGGCTGTGCTTCTGCCACGGCGGCGGCAGCTTCGCGTTCCTGCTCGGACGCGCCGACAACGCCTGGCGGCGGCGCGACCTCGTCCGCGCGGACTCGCCGCGCCCGCCGTCGGAGTACGTGGACCGGTTCTCCGTCGACTCCGCCGTGTTCGACCCGCGCGCCCTCCGCCTGCTCGTGGACGTCATGGGCCCCGAGCGCGTCATGCTCGGCACCGACTACCCGTTCCCGCTCGGCGAGCAGGACCCGGGCGCGACGATCCGCGCCTGCCCCGGCCTGGACGACGCCGAACGCGCCCTCCTGCTCGGCGGCAACGCCGACGCGTTCTTCGCCCCGGCCCACGCCCTCGTGACGACCGAAGGATCGGTGCAGTGAGTCTCGAAGAGGAGGCGCGGCGGCTCGACGCGGCCGACCCGCTGCCGACGCTGCGCGGCGAGTTCCACGTCCCGCCCGCGCCGGGCGGCCCGCACGCGGAGGCGGCGTACTTCGCCGGGAACTCCCTCGGCCTCCAGCCGCGCCGCGCCGCCGACCTGCTCCGCGAGGAGCTGGACGACTGGGCGCGGCTCGCCGTCGAGGCGCACACGCGGGGACGGCGCCCGTGGGTGGCCTATCACGAGCCGCTCCGCGAGCCCGCCGCCCGGCTCGTCGGCGCGCTGCCGCACGAGGTCGTCGCGATGAACTCGCTGACGGTGAACCTGCACCTGCTGATGGCGAGCTTCTACCGGCCCGCCGGGTCACGGACCCGGATCGTGATCGAGGACGCGGCGTTCCCGTCCGACTCGTACGCGGTCGCGAGCCAGGCCGTCCACCACGGGCTCGACCCGGCCGGGACGGTCGTCCGGCTGCGTCCCCGCCCCGGCGAGGACGTCCTGCGGACGGAGGACGTCCTCGCCTACCTCGAACGCGAGGGCGGCACGGTCGCGCTCGTCCTGCTCGGCGGCGTCAACTACCTGACCGGCCAGCTCATGGACATCCCGGCGATCACCAAGGCGGGCCGCGCCGCCGGGGCCGTGGTCGGCTGGGACCTCGCGCACGCGGCCGGGAACGTGCCGCTGCGCCTGCACGACTGGGACGTCGACTTCGCCGCCTGGTGCACCTACAAGTACCTGAACGGCGGGCCGGGCGCGGTTGCCGGATGCTTCGTCCATGAGCGGCACGTCCGGGACGCGTCCGTGCCGAAGCTCTCGGGCTGGTGGGGGACGGACCCGTCCGTCCGGTTCCGCATGGACCCGGACATCGCGCCGCCCGCGTCCGCCGACGCCTGGCAGCTCTCCAACCCGCCGATCCTGGCGCTCGCCCCGGTGCTGGCGTCGCTGGAGATCTTCGACCGGGTCGGGATGGACGCGCTGCGCGCCAAGAGCGAGCGCCTCACCGGCTACCTGGCGTCCCGCCTCGCGCCCGTCGCCGGAGTCGAGATCGTCACCCCGTCCGACCCGGCCGCGCGCGGCGCCCAGCTCTCGCTGCGGGTCCCGGACGCGGGCGGACTGACGCGGCGGCTCGCGGAGGCGCACGGCGTGATCGCGGACGCCCGCGAACCCGACATCGTGCGCCTGGCGCCCGTCCCGCTGTACTGCACGTTCCACGACTGCCACCGCGCCGCCGAGGCCCTCGCCGACCTCCTCAAGCGGTAGGCGCGGTCAGCATTCCCGCGTGGTCAGCGCGGGGCTCTCGCTCGGTTCGGGCCGGGCGTCCGGCGCGGCGGCCCCGCCGGACGGACGGGCGCGGAGCGCGCCCGCCGAGACCGTCATCACCGCGACGATGCAGGTGATCATGGCGAAGGCGGCCGGGTAGGAGAGGGTGCCCGCCGTCCAGCCGGTGACGGCGGGCGCGGTCAGCCCGGACAGGTAGGTGATCGTCGCGACGCCCGCCACGCCCTCGCCGGGCGTCGCGCCCCGATCGGCCGCCGCCGCGAACACCAGCGGGACGACCGTCGCGACCCCGATGCCGATCAGCGCGAACCCGGTGATCGCGGTCCACGGCGCGCGCGCCGCCACGACCAGGACGCCGCCGAGCACCGCGACCCCGCCCCCGCACCGGACGACCTTCGGCGCGCCGAGCCGCCGCACCAGCCGGTCCCCGGCGAGCCGCGTCGCCGCCATGCAGGTCATGAAGACGGTGAAGCTCGCGGCGGCGAGGCCGGGGCCCGCGTCGGTGACCTCGGTGAGATAGACGGCGGTCCAGTCGGCGCTGGCGCCCTCGGCGAACGTCCCGCAGAACCCGACGAGCCCGATGGCGAGGATCGCCCGGTTCGGTAGGGCGAACCGGCGCGGCGCGGGGACGCCGGCGGCGGGACGGTCGGGGAGCAGCCCGCGTCCGCCCGCGATGCCGACGCCGAGCAGCACGGCGGCGACCAGTCCGAGGTGCAGCCGGGCGTCCACGCCGTGGTGCGCGGCGAGGATCCCGACGCCGCCCGCCGCGAGGCTGCCGACGCACCACAGCCCGTGCAGCCCGGACATGACCGGGCGTCCGATCGCCCGCTCCACCGCGACGGCGTGCGAGTTCATCACGACGTCGCTCATCCCGGCGGCGGCGCCGTAGAGCAGCATCGCGGCGAACAGCCAGCCGGGCGCGGGCGCGAGCGCGGGCAGCGCGATGATCGCGCACCAGGCGGCGATCAGCAGCCGGACGGCGCGCCGCTCGCCGATCCGGTGCGCCACCCGGCTCGCCGTCGGCATGCCGGTGAAGGCGCCGATGGACGGGCACAGCAGCGCGAGGCCGAGGACGGAGGGGGAGAGGTCCAGCCGGTCCTGGATCCAGGGGATGCGGGTGGCGAGCGTCCCGGCGACGGCTCCGTGGGCGATGAAGATCACGCCGATGGCGCGGTGCTCCCGGCTTTTCCGGGGGGTCCGGGGGGTCGTCCCCCCGGAATGACGGAGATGCATGGTTGGGAAACTAACAGGAAGGCTTCCTGATGAAAAGAGATATAAGGCAGGAACCCTGACTAATATGGCCTCCGTGAAGACCGCCGACCCGACGATGGCCCGCGCGATCAACGACCGGCTCGCGCTCGACCTCCTGCTGGAGCGCGGCCCGCTGACCGCGCCGCAGCTCCGCGACCTGACCGGGCTGTCCCGGCCGACCGTGGCCGACCTGATCGAGCGGCTGCGCGCGAGCGGGCTGATCGAGGTGGCGGGGGAGACGGGCGCGAACCGGCGCGGCCCGAACGCCCGCCTCTACGGCCTGATCGCGGACCGCGCGCACGTGGCGGGCGTGAACCTGCGCCGGGACGCGGTCCACGTGACGGTCGCCGACATCGCCGGGAACGAGATCGGCGCCGTGTCCCGGCGCCTCCCGGCGGAGCCGGACCTCGTGACGTTCATCGCCGAAGCGGTCGCGGAGGCGGCGGACGGGCGCGTCCCGCACACGCTCGTCCTCGGCACGCCGGGCCTCATCCATCCGCGCACCGGGCTCGCCACCGGCGGAGACGTCCCCGGCGGACGGGCCGACCTCGGCCCGGCGCTGCGCGACCGGCTCGGCACGCGGGTGATCGTGGAGAACGAGGTCAACCTCGCCGCCATCGCCGAGCACCGGGGCGGCGCGGCGGCCGGCCGCGACGACTTCGCGCTCCTCTGGATGGACGACGGCGTCGGCGCGGCGATCGTCCTGGACGGGCGGCTGCGGCGCGGCGCGTCCGGCGGCGCGGGCGAGGTCGGCCTCCTCAAGATCGGCGGCGAGGACTTCTGCGACCTGGTCGAGGCCGGTGTCGCGCGTGACCTCGGCCCGGAGGCGCTCGCGGACGTGCTCGTCGAGAGCGTGTTCGTGCTCGTCGCCGTCATGGACCCCGGCCTGGTCGTGCTCGGCGGCCGCATCGGCCGCGACGGCGGCGACCGCCTCGCCGGGCTGGTCGCCGACCGGCTCGGCGCCGTCTCGCCCGCCCCCACCGAGGTGCGGGCGAGCGCGATCGAGGGCGACACGATCCGGCGCGGCGCGGTGCTGACCGCCCTCGACCTCGTCCGCGACGACGTGTTCGGCTAGCCGTCGAGTTTCGGCAGCCGCTCGCCCGTGCGGAGCCGGTCGAGGCCGAGCCAGATGAACTCGCCCGCCATCTGCTCGGCCCGCTCGCGCGGCGTGTCCGGATGCTCAAGCCACCACGACACCATCGACAGCATCGACCCGTACATGAGCGGGACGAGCAGCCGCGCCCGCCGCTCGTTGACCTCCAGCGCGGCCCGCGACAGCTTCGGGTCGGCGCGGCGGCGGCGCAGCAGCAGGGCGGCGAACGCCGCGCCGAGCCGGTCGCGGAGTTCGCGCAGCTCCAGCCCGACCTCCGGCTTGTCGATGTGCCGGACCAGCAGGGCCCACGCGGCGGGCTCCTCGGTGGCGTAGTCGAACAGCACCCGGATCATGGCGCGGATGCCCTCGGCGGAGCCGTGCTCGGCGAGCACCGCCGCGTTCAGCCGTCCGGTCAGCTCGGCGACGATCGACTCGGTGACCTCGCCGAACAGCTCCTCCTTCGAGGCGAAGTGCTGGTAGAGCAGCGCCTTCGACACCTCGGCCGCCGCCGCCACGTGCTCCATCTGGGTCAGGTGGTAGCCGCGCGCCCCGAACTCCTCCAGCGCCACCCGGAGGAGCTGCTCGCGCCGCCGGGCGTGCGGCATCCGCCGCCGCGCGCCCGGTGTCTGCCCAGGCGGTGCCGTCCCGTGCGGTGCCGTCCCGCCCGCGCCGTCCGTCATTTGCCGGTGTACTTGCCCAGCTCGGCGCGGGCCACGGAGCGGACGTGGACCTCGTCCGGCCCGTCCACGATGCGCAGCGTGCGCAGGCCCGCCCACATCGCGGCGAGCGGCGTGACGTCGCTGACGCCCGCGCCGCCGTGGACCTGGATCGCGGTGTCGACGACGCCCAGCGCGACGCGCGGCGCGATCACTTTGATCGCCGCGACCTCCGACCGCGCCGCCTGCGCGCCCTGCTCGTCGATCAGCCACGCGGTCCGCAGCGTGAGCAGCCGGGCCTGGTCGATCGCCATCCGCGCCTCGGCGATCTGCTGCTGCACCACGCCCTGCTTGGCGAGCGGCCCGCCGAACGCCTCGCGCGACAGGGCGCGCTCGCACATCAGCTCAAGGGCCCGCTCGGCGACGCCGAGCGCGCGCATGCAGTGGTGGATGCGGCCGGGCCCGAGCCGGGCCTGCGCGATCGCGAAGCCGCCGCCCTCCTCGCCGACGAGGTTCTCCACCGGCACCCGGACGTCGGTGAACGTGATCTCGCAGTGGCCGTGCTGGTCCTGGTAGCCGAACACGGGCAGCGGCCGGACGACCTCCACCCCGGGCGTGTCCATCGGGACGAGCACCATCGACTGCTGCCGGTAGGGATGCCCGTCCGGGTCCGTCTTGCCCATCACGATCATGATCTTGCAGCGCGGGTCGGCGCTGCCGGTGATCCACCACTTCCGGCCGTTGATCATGTAGTGGTCGCCGTCGCGCACGATGCTCGTCGAGATGTTCTTCGCGTCGGAGCTCGCGACGTCCGGCTCGGTCATCGCGAACGCGCTGCGGATCTCGCCGTTCAGCAGCGGCGTCAGCCACTTCTCCTTCTGCTCGGGCGTCCCGAACAGGTGCAGCACCTCCATGTTCCCCGTGTCGGGCGCCGCGCAGTTGAGGGCCTCGGGCGCGAGCTCGGGGGAGCGGCCGGTGATCTCGGCGAGGCTCGCGTAGTCCGCGACGGACAGGCCGTGCGCCGGGTCGTCGCTGTCGGGGAGGAACAGATTCCAGAGGCCCCGCTTGCGCGCCTCGACCTTGAGGTCCTCGACGACCCGCGGGACGTGGTGCTCCCGTCCCGCCGCGCGCAGCTCGGCCCGCTGCGCCGCGTAGACGGGCTCGGCGGGGTAGACGTGGGAGGCCATGAAGTCCTGGAGGCGGCCGAGGTGGTCCCGGGCCCGCTCGCTCAAACCGAAGTCCATTCCGCTAGGGTAACTGACGAGTCAGTTACTTCCGGAGGGAGCCCCCATGCCCGCGTTCGCGGCGGACGGCAAGGTCGCGCTGATCACGGGCGGGGCGCACGGCATCGGGGCGGCGGTCGCCCGCCGCCTGGCGGGCGCCGGGGCGCGGGTCGTCCTCGCGGACGTCGACGCCGAGGCCGGGGGCGCGCTCGCGGCGGAGCTGGACGGCGCGTTCGTCCGCTGCGACGTCCGCGAGCCCGCCGACAGCGAGGCGGCCGTCGCGGTGGCCGCCGACCGCTTCGGCGGCCTGGACGTCGCGTTCCTCAACGCGGGCGTGGCCGCGGGAGGCGGCGTCGGCGACGGGTTCGACCTCGCCGAGTACCGGCGGGCGATGGGCGTCAACCTCGACGGCGTCGTGTTCGGCGTCCACGCGGCGCTGCCCGCGCTGCGCGCCCGGGGCGGCGGCGACGTCGTCGCGACCGCGAGCATGGCGGGGCTCACCGCCGCGCCGTTCGACCCCGTCTACGGCGCGAACAAGGCGGCCGTCGTCGGGCTCGTCCGCGCCCTCGGCCCCGCCTACGAGAAGGAGGGGATCAGGGTGAACGCGCTCTGCCCGTCCTTCGCCGACACCGACATCCTCGTCCCGCTGAAGGGGCACCTCCAGGAGACCGGGTTCCCGATCCTGGACGTGGCCGACGTCGTCGAGGCGTTCATGCGCGTCCTCGACGGGGACGGCACCGGGGAGGCGTGGTACGTGGTGCCGGGCCGGGAGTCCGAGCCGTTCCGGTTCCGCGGCGTCCCCGGGCCCCGCTGAGAGACACGCGAGCCGACAGCGACAGGAGAGACATGCGCGCGATCCAGATCACCGAGTTCGGCGGGCCGGAGGCGCTCACCGTCGCCGACCTGCCCGAGCCGTCCGCCGGGCCGGGGCACCTGCTCATCGACGTGTCGCGGGCCGGGGTCAACTACGCCGACACCCACCAGGCCGAGAACAGCTACCTCCAGGAGTCCACGCTGCCGCTGGTGCCGGGCGGCGAGGTCGTCGGCGTCGCGGACGGCCGTCGCGTCGTCGCGCTCACCGGCACCGGCGGCTACGCCGAGCGGGCCGTCGCGCCGGAGGCGCTCGCCTGGGACGTCCCGGACGCCATCGACGACGTCACCGCCCTCGGCATGATCATCCAGGGTGCGTCGGCGTGGGTGCTGCTGCGCCGCAGCGTCCACCTGGCGGCGGGGGAGTCGGTGGTCGTGCACGCCGCCGCGGGCGGGGTGGGGAGCCTCGCCGTCCAGCTCGCGAAGGCGTGGGGCGCGGGGCGCGTCATCGCGACCGCCTCGTCCGAGGAGAAGCGGGCCCTCGCCCTCGACCTCGGCGCGGACGTCGCGATCGACGCGAACGAGCCCGACCTCAGGGACGCCCTCATCGACGCCAACGGCGGGAAGCGTGTCGACATCGTCCTGGAGATGACCGGCGGGGCCGTCACCGACCAGAGCCTGCGCGCCCTCGCGCCCTTCGGGCGCCTCGCCTTCTACGGGATGGCGTCCCGGGAGGAGCCGGCGGCCGTCCGCCCGGCGACGCTGCTGACGCACTCGACGACCATCGCGGGCATGTGGCTCGCGCACGTCTTCCAGCTCCCCGGGGACGTGATGCGCACCGCCCTGGACGAGCTGTTCGGCCTCGCCGCCGCCGGGCGGCTCCGCGTCGTCGCGGGCGGCGAGTACGCCCTCACCGACGCCCGCCGCGCCCACGAGGACCTGCGCGCCCGCCGCACGACCGGCAAGCTCGTCCTCGACCCGTCCCGCTAGCCGCCCAGCCCCAGCCGCCCAGCCCCAGCCGCCCAGCCCTAGCCCACCAGGCCGTTCTCGTAGGCGTAGACGACGGCCTGGGTGCGGTCGCGCAGGGTCAGCTTGGTGAGCACGTGCCCGACGTGGGTCTTCACCGTCTGCTCGGCCAGCACCAGTTCCGCCGCGATCTCCGCGTTGGACAGCCCGCGCGCGATCAGCCGCAGCACGTCCAGCTCGCGCGGCGTGAGGCCCGCCGTCGCTTGCGGGCTCGGCCGCTGGTGCCGCCGCCGGCGCGCGAAGTCGCCGATCAGCCGCCGGGTGATGGACGGCGCGAGCAGCGCGTCCCCGGCCGCGACGATCCGCACGCCGCTGACGAGGTCGGCGGCCGAGGCGTCCTTCAGCAGGAACCCGCTGGCGCCCGCGCCGAGCGCCTCGTAGACGTACTCGTCCAGGTCGAACGTCGTGAGGACCAGCACCCTCGGCCGGGTGACCGCCGGGTCGGCCTCGGCGGCGGGCTCGCCAACCAGCTCGGCGGTGGCGGCGAGGCCGTCCATCTCCGGCATCCGGATGTCCATGACGATCACGTCCGGGTCGAGCGCGCGCGCCATCTCCACGGCCTCCCGGCCGTTGCCCGCCTGCCCGACCACCTCGATCCCGGCGTCGGAGGACAGCAGCGCCGCGAGCCCGTCGCGGATCATCACCTGGTCGTCGGCGATCAGCACCCGAATCGTCACCAGGACACTTTATTGCCCCAGAAGATCGGTCCGGTGAGGATCAGTCCGGGTCGCCGTAGGGAAGCTCGGCGACGACCGACCAGCCCGCGTCGTCGCGGGGGCCCACTTCGAGGCTGCCGCCGAGCATCGTCACCCGCTCGCGCATCCCGACGAGGCCGTGCCCGCCGCCCTGCGACCCCTCCGGCGCGCCGCGCGCCCCGTCGTCGGCGACCGACACCGTCAGCGACTCGGCGCCGTACTTCACCTCGACGTGCACCTGCGCGCCCGGCGCGTACCGGGACGCGTTGCTCAGCGACTCCTGCACGATCCGGTACGCCGACAGGTCGACGCCCGTGGTCAGCGGACGAGGCATCCCGACCACGACCGTCGCGACCGACAGCCCGGCCCGGCGGGCGGCGGCGACCAGGTCGTCCAGCCGCTCAAGGCCGGGCTGCGGGGCCCGCTCGGCGCCCTCGTCGTCGCTGCGGAGCAGGCCGACGACGCGCCGGGTCTCGGTGAGCGCCTCGCGCGCCGCGTCCCGGACGACGCCGAACGTCTGCCGGGCCGCGTCCGGCAGGTCGGGGATCTTGTACGGGGCGGCCTCCGCCTGCATCGCGATCACCGACATGTGGTGCGCCACCACGTCGTGCAGCTCCCGCGCGATGCGGGCGCGCTCCTCCAGCACGGCCTGGCGGCGGAGGTCCTCCCGGTGCTGCTCCTCCCGCCTGCGCAGCTCCTCCATCGCGGAGTGCCGGCCGCCGACCGCGTCGCCGAACGTCAGCGCGACGGCCGCGATCCCGGCGATGATCATCCCGAACCAGCCGGGCATCCCGGCCACCACGGCGGGCGTCAGCACCCCGCCGATCGTCACCGCGCCGACGCCGACCGTGGTCTGCCGGTCGGCGCCCACCCCGGTGAAGAACAGGATCACGATCATGGCGAGGATCGCCGTGACCGGCCAGGGCATGAAGCCCGTCCCGTGCCGGGCGAGGACCGTCAGGAGCATCCCGGCCGCCGCGACCCGCCACGCGGCGAGCGGCCACCGGGCCGCGAAGATCAGCGGCGTCGCCTGCAGCACGCCGAGCGGCCAGGCGAGCCCCGGCCTCATGTGGTAGCCCGAGATCGCGATGGCGATGGACCCGGCGGTGAAACCGACCGTCAGTGCGAAGAGCAGCGCCACCAGCGGGATCCGCAGCGCCAGGGATTCGGGCAGCAGCGTGACCGTCGGGTCGTCCCGGCCCGGCACGAGGGCGGCGCGGACGCCGGCGACCAGCCGGGGCCGGACCCCGACCGCGGCGCCGTCCGCGCCGGGAGGGCGGTGTGTGTCGTTCATTTGCGGTCGAGCCTAGAACGCGGCGCGCCGTTCCGGCCTGCCCCCGGGGAGGGAGATCCGTCCCGCCCCCCTGGTATCAGCGCTGGCCCGCGGCTCGCCCGGGCTCCGGTGATCTTGCAGTCCCGGGCGGGGCGACGGAGACTGCGGGAATGAGCGATGTGAGCCATCCGATCTTCGCCCGGCTCTATCCGCGGCTCGACGCCGGGTGCGCCAAGGCGGGCGGCGACGCGCACCGCGCCGAACTGCTCGCGGGCGCGTCCGGGCGGGTGCTGGAGGTGGGCGCCGGGTACGGGGCCAACTTCGCGCACTACCCGCCCGAGGTCACCGAGGTCGTCGCCGTCGAGCCGGAGCCGCGGCTGCGCGCCATGGCGGGGCGGTCGGCGGCGGAGGCGCCCGTCCCGGTGACGGTCCGGCCCGGCGTCGCCGAGGACCTCGACGTCGACGACGCCTCGTTCGACGTGGCGGTCGCGTCCCTCGTGCTGTGCTCGGTGCGGGATCCCGTCCGCGCGCTGGCGGAGCTGCGCCGCGCCCTGCGGCCGGGCGGCGAGCTGCGCTACTACGAGCACGTGCGCGGGTGGACGCCGGGCAAGACGCGGGTCCAGCGCTACACCGACGTGGTGTGGCCGTTCATCGCCGCGGGGTGCCACGTGTCCCGTCCGACGGACGAGCTGATCGCCCGCTCCGGGTTCACCGTCCGGGACGAGCGGCGCTTCGAGTTCCCGACGCCCGCGCGGGTCAACCCGGCGTCGCCGCACGTCCTCGGCACGGCCGTCCGCGACTGACGCCACGCGGGGTTCGTCACGAAGTCGCCGATGAGGTCCTCCGCATAAGGTCCCGCCGCCGGGGAAGATCCGCTTCCATGACCGAACAGGAGAGCGGGACGCGGAACACCGGTGGGGGCGGGGACGGGGACGGGACGTCCCACTCATCCTTCACCGCCGCGCTCCTCGCCGGGGCCGCCGCGCTCGGCGGGTTCCTGTTCGGCTACGACTCCTCGGTGATCAACGGGACGGTCGACGCGCTGAAGGAGCATTTCGGCCTGAGCGGGTTCGTCGTCGGGTTCGTCGTGTCCGCCGCGCTGCTCGGCTGCGCCGTCGGGGCCTGGTTCGCCGGGCCGATCAGCGACCGGATCGGCCGGGTCCGGGTGATGCTGATCGCGTCGACACTGTTCGTGATCAGCTCGCTCGGCTCGGCGCTCGCGTTCAACCCGGTGGACCTCACGTTCTGGCGGCTGGTCGGCGGCCTCGCCATCGGCGCCGCGTCGGTGATCGCGCCCGCCTACATCGCCGAGATCGCGCCCGCCGCGCTGCGCGGCCGGCTCGGCTCGCTGCAGCAGATGGCGATCGTCCTCGGCATCTTCGCGGCGCTCGTCGTCGACTACGTGATCGCCCGCGTCTCGGACGGCGGCGCCACCGGAACGTTCCCGTGGGGCGGCGGCGCCTGGCGGTGGATGTTCGCCAGCGCGATCGTGCCCGCCGTCCTGTGGGCCCTCATCGCCACGACGATCCCCGAGTCCCCGCGCTACCTCGTGAAGAAGCACCAGCCGGCCCGCGCCCGGCAGGTGCTCGCCCGGGTGATGGGGCACGGCGACGTGGACGGCAAGATCGCCGACATCGAGCGGTCGATCGCCAGCGACCGCCCGGTCAGGCTCGGGGACCTGCGCGGGTCCCGGCTCGGCCTGCTGCCGATCGTCTGGGTCGGCATCCTGCTGTCGGTGTTCCAGCAGTTCGTCGGCATCAACGTGATCTTCTACTACTCCTCGTCGCTGTGGCAGGCGGTCGGGTTCTCCGAGAACAACGCGATGCTCACGTCGGTGATCAACTCGCTGGTGAACGTGGTGTTCACGCTGGTGGCGATCGCGCTGGTCGACCGGGTCGGGCGGCGTCCGCTGCTGCTCGGCGGCGCCGCCGGGATGGCGGTCTCGCTCGGCCTGCTGACGATCTGCTTCGCGACCGCCCCCATCGTGGACGGCAAGCCGCACCTCGGGGGCCTCGCCGGGCCGGTCGCGCTCGTCTCGGCCAACGTGTTCGTCGCCTCGTTCGCCGCGACGTGGGGCCCGGTGGTGTGGGTGATGCTGGGCGAGATGTTCAACAACTTCATCCGCGCGTCCGCGCTCGCCGTCGCCGCCGCCGCGCAGTGGCTCGCCAACTGGGTGGTCACCACGACGTTCCCCGGGATCTCCGGGTTCTCCCTGGGCCTCGCCTACGGGATCTACACGGTGTTCTCCGTCCTCGCCTTCCTGTTCGTGATCAAGGCCGTCCCCGAGACCAAGGGCCGCGAACTGGAGGACATGGACAAGCTCGCCGCCCCGGGCGCCCGCGCCTGACGCCCGGCGGGGGCCGCCGCGCCGCCCGGCGGGGCCGCGGCCCGTCGGTTACAGTGGAGCCATGCCGTACGCGTTCGAGACGACGACGCCGGGTCACTCCCGGCGCCGCGACGGCATGTCCTGACCACGGGACGAGAGACCACGCGCGGAAGGGCCCCGGGAGCGATCCCGGGGCCCTTTCCGGCGTCCGGGACCGCCGCCCCGGCCCTCCACCACGAGAGGAGCCGCAGATGAAACCGGATGCGACCGGCGCGCACCCCGAGTCGATAGCATCGGAACCCGCTGACCCCTACCCATCACCCCGAGGAGTATCCGTGTCCGAGCTGCGCATCACCTTGGACGGGGGCGAGCGGGCGGTGCCGGCGGGCGCCACCGCGGGCCAGGCGCTGGACGCCGACGGCCGCACCGTGATCGCCGCCCGGGTCAACGGGGAGCTGCGCGACCTCGCGGCGGGCCTGCGCGACGGCGACGCCGTCGAGCCGGTCGAGATCGGCTCCGCCGACGGCCGCGCGATCATGCGGCACTCGGCGGCGCACGTGATGGCGCAGGCCGTCCAGGAGCTGTTCCCCGACGCCCGGCTCGGCATCGGCCCGCCCGTGGAGAACGGCTTCTACTACGACTTCGACGTCGCCGAGCCGTTCACCCCCGACGACCTCAAGCGCATCGAGAAGAAGATGCGCGAGATCGTCAAGCAGGGGCAGCGGTTCTCCCGGCGGCCGGTGTCCGACGACGAGGCCCGCGCCGAGCTGTCCGCCGAGCCGTACAAGCTGGAGCTGATCGGCCTCAAGGGCGCGGGCGCCGCCGAGGACGCCGCCGAGGGCGCGAGCGTCGAGGTGGGCGGCGGCGAGCTGACCATCTACGACAACCTCGACGCCAAGTCCGGCGACCTGCGCTGGAAGGACCTGTGCCGCGGCCCGCACCTGCCGTCCACCCGGGTCATCCCGGCGTTCAAGCTGATGCGCTCCGGCGGCGCGTACTGGCGGGGCAGCGAGAAGAACCCGCAGCTCCAGCGCATCTACGGCACCGCCTGGGAGTCCAGGGAGAAGCAGGACGAGTACCTGAAGTTCCTTGAGGAGGCCGAGAAGCGCGACCACCGCCGCCTCGGCGCCGAGCTCGACCTGTTCTCGTTCCCGAACGAGATCGGCAGCGGCCTCGCCGTCTTCCACCCGAAGGGCGGCGTCGTCCGGAAGGTCATGGAGGACTACTCCCGCCGCCGCCACGAGGAGGAGGGGTACGAGTTCGTCAACACCCCCCACATCACCAAGGGCGGACTGTTCGAGACCTCCGGGCACCTCGGCTCCTACAAGGAGGACATCTTCCCGCCCATGGAGGTGGACGGGGCCGAGTACTACCTCAAGCCGATGAACTGCCCGATGCACAACCTGATCTACCGGGCGCGCGGCCGGTCCTACCGGGAGCTGCCGCTGCGCCTGTTCGAGTTCGGGTCGGTGTACCGGTACGAGAAGTCGGGCGTGGTGCACGGCCTCACCCGCGTCCGCGGCATGACCCAGGACGACGCGCACATCTACTGCACCGAAGAGCAGATGGGCGACGAGATCAAGCGCCTGCTGAACTTCGTCCTCGGGCTGCTGCGCGACTACGGGCTGAACGAGTTCTACCTGGAGCTGTCCACCCGCGACGACTCCGAGAAGTTCATCGGCTCGGACGAGATGTGGGAGAAGGCCACCGCCGCGCTCCGCGACGCCGCCGAGTCCACCGGGCTCGACCTCGTCCCCGACCCGGGTGGGGCTGCGTTCTACGGGCCGAAGATCTCCGTCCAGGCCAAGGACGCGATCGGGCGCACCTGGCAGCTGTCCACCATCCAGGTCGACCCGAACCAGCCGGAGCGGTTCGGCCTGGAGTACCAGGCGTCGGACGGCAGCAGGCAGCGCCCGATGATGCTGCACCGCGCCCTGTTCGGCTCCATCGAGCGGTTCTTCGGCGTGCTGCTGGAGCACTACGCGGGCGCCATGCCGCCGTGGCTCGCGCCGGTGCAGGCGGTCGGCATCCCGATCGGCGACGGGCACGTCCCGCACCTGCGGAAGGTCGCCGAGCGGCTGCGCGAGCGCGGGATCCGGGTCGAGGTGGACGCCTCGTCCGACCGGATGCAGAAGAAGATCCGCAACGCCCAGAAGCAGAAGGTCCCGTACATGCTGATCGCGGGCGACGACGACGTGGCCGGGGACGCCGTGTCGTTCCGGTACCGGAGCGGCGAGCAGAAGAACGGCGTCCCGATCGCGGACGCGGTCGAGGAGATCGTGAAGGCGGTCGAGGCCCGCGTCCAGATCTGACCGGGCCGCCCGGGCACGTGGGAGAGGGACGCCGTGATGAGGACGAGGCGACGGGCGCGGCGCCCCCGGACCCTCTGGGTCCGGATCGCCGGGTACGGTGGCGCGGCGCTGCTCGCGGCGGCCGCCGTCGCCGTCCTCCTTCTCCCGCTGCTGGACGGCTCGAAGGGCGGCGCCCGCACTTCGCGCGCGGGCCCGTCCGCCCCGGCGACCGGCGGTTCGCCGGGCGGGAGCGCCCAGGTGGACCCGACGGAGGCGGCCCCGCGGCGCAACGGCGGCTCGCCCTACCCCGGCGGCCAGAACGGCGGCTCCGGCGGCGGGGACGGGGGCGGGCCGGAGATCCCCGAGCAGAACGGATCGTCCGCGCTCGGCTGGTGCCCGCGCGGGACGGCCTACTACCGGGCCGCCCGCGACGGGGTGGACGTCGCGATCTCCGTCGCGGGCAGCGGGGCCGTCCGGGCCGAGCTGGCCCTCCAGGGTTACGCGCCGCAGTCCCAGCAGACGACCGTGAAGGGCGGCGGGCCGCACACCTTCCACTTCCGGGGCGTCGCGCCGGGGCTCGTACGGCGGGTGACCGTCACGACCGTGTCGGTGGGGGTCGCGATGCAGACCTGCTACGCACGCGCCGCGGCGTGACCGGACGGCACGCGGACGTCCTCGACCGAGACGTTGACGGCCACGACCCGCATCCCGACCATCAGCCCCGTCACCCGCGCCACGTTCGCCTGGACGACCTTCGCGACGTCCTGGATCACGGTGCCGTACTCGACCGCGACGGAGACGTCGAGCGTGATCTCCTCGCCCGCCACGGCGACCCGGACGCCGCCCGCGCCGGGCCGCTCGACCAGCGCCGAGATCCCGCCGACCTCCCGCGCCGCAATGCCGGCGATCTTGCCGATGACCTCGTCCCCGACCGTGACGCGGCCCTCGACCGGCGCGCTGATGTCGCCGGACGACCCCTGCAGCGTCATCGGCAGCGCGTTCGCCCCCGAGGTCAGCGCGCTGGACTCCGGCGCGGGCCGTCCCGGGCCGCCCGCCCGCGGGGAGCCGGCGGACCTCGGCGCCCCGAAGGGCCGGACGACGGCGGCGGGCGGCGCGGGCAACGGCCCACTCTGCGCGGACGGCCCACTCTGCGGGGTGGGTCCGGTATGCGGGGGAGGGGTGCTCTGCTGCGGTGCCGTGCCCTGGCGGGTGTTCGGTCCGGGGAAGAACGGCTGGGGGCCGGTGTCCGGTCCCGGCTCGCCGTCGCCGGTAAAGCCCTTCTCAAGCCCGGTCATGATCGCTCCCCACGGTTCGGTCGGGGGACCATCGTGGCGGAGGGAGCCGCGCTGCGCCACGCGGAGGGCCGCAGACGGGCGCGTTTCGCGTGCGCGCGCCCGCGCGCACGCGAGGGAGCCCGGCTACAGGGCGCCGGGCGTCTCTCTCTATGCTGCTGGTCAGGCCGTGAACAAAAGGAGACCGCCGCCTTGAGCGCAGAGCCGGAGGAGTCCGTGGTGCAGCAGGGGCGCGAGGGCGCGTCCGGGGCCGGGGACGAGCGCGGGCCCCGCTTGGAGGAGCAGCGGGGCGGCGCGGGCGCGCCCGACAACTTCCAGCGGCTGTGGACCCCGCACCGCATGGCCTACATCAAGGGCGAGAACAAGCCCACGGGCGCCGGGTCCGGCGACGGCTGCCCGTTCTGCGAGATCCCCGGGATGTCCGACGAGGACGGCCTCGTCGTCGCGCGCGGCGGGTCGGTGTTCGCGGTCCTGAACCTCTACCCGTACAACTCGGGGCACCTGATGGTCGTCCCGTACCGGCACGTCGCCGACTACACCGACCTCGACGAGGCCGAGTACCTGGAGCTGGCCGTCTTCACCCAGCGGGCGCTCGCCGCGCTGCGCAAGGCGAGCGGCGCGCAGGGCTTCAACGTCGGGATGAACCTGGGCCTCGTCGCGGGCGCGGGGATCGCGGCGCACCTGCACCAGCACGTCGTCCCGCGCTGGGGCGGCGACACGAACTTCATGCCGGTCGTCGGGCACACGAAGGTGCTGCCGCAACTGCTGCGCGACACCCGGCAGCTCCTCGCCGACGCCTGGCCCGCGTCGTGACGCGGCGGGAGCGGCCGGTGCTGCTGTACGACGGCGACTGCGGCTTCTGCACGTCGTCCGTCCGGTTCCTGGAGCGGTACGTGCCGCACAGGGCGGAGCTCTCCGCGTACCAGTTCGCCGACCTGGAGGCACTCGGCACGACCGCCGAGCGCGCCCAGAGCGAGGTGCTCTGGGTGGACCGGACGGGCCGCGTCAGCGGCGGCGCCGAGGCCGTCGGACGCCTGCTGACCGACGCGGGCGGCCCCTGGCGGGCCCTCGGCGTCGTCATGCGGACGGTCCCGGTGATCTGGGTCGTGGAGGCCGCCTACCGGGCCGTCTCGAAGAACCGGCACCGCCTGCCCGGCGGGACGGCGGCGTGCGAGCTGCCCGCCGCCCGGCGCCCCGGCGCGGCCGACCGGGATCGCCCCAACTGACCTGCCCTGTTCCGCCGCCGGTGCGAGCCTGGGCCCGCACCGGCGGCCGTCCATCACCGGCCGCGTCCGCGCGGGAGGACCCGTCAGGACGAGCCCTTCTTCGACGGGGGCGGCGACGACGCCGCCATCAGCTCGGACACCGTGACGAACTCGAAGCCCTTGGCGCGCAGCCCCCGGATCATCGGGACGAGGTTCCGCAGCGCCACCAGCCGGTCGGGCTGCCCCGTGTCGTGCGCGAGGATGATCGTCCCCGGGTGGGTGTTGCCGACGATGTAGTCGACGAGCTGCGGCGGGTCGTTCTGGTACGTCTTCTCCAGCATCTTGATCGACCAGAGCGTGAGGCTGTAGCCGAACTGCCCGGCGGCGCTCAGCGTCGTCCCGCCGAGCCGCCCGTACGGCGGCCGCAGGTGCCGCGGCTCTTTGCCGGTGATCCGCTCGATGGCCGCGTGCGCCCGGTGGATCTGCCGGCAGGCGGCCTCGTGGCTGAGCAGCGCCAGGTCGGCGTGGCCCCAGGTGTGGTTGCCGGCCTCGTGCCGGTCCATCCGCCCGTGCACCAGCCGCGCGTGTCGGACCAGGCGCTCGCCGACCAGGAAGAACGTCGCCTTGACCCGCTCCTCGTCGAGGATGTCGTGGACCATCGGCGTCCACTTCGGCATGGGCCCGTCGTCGAACGTCAGCGCCACCAGCTTCTGCGACGTGTCGACGGACCAGGTGACGTCGACGTGGCCGTGGACCGCGGCGGGCGTCCACGGCCCGGCCTCCGGGATGGCCATCGCGGCGGCCTCGTCGACCTTGCGCGGCAGCGCGGCGCTGATCCCGGTGCCGAGCGCCAGCCCGCTCGCGGCGACGCCCAGACCCTTCATGACCTTGCGGCGCGTGGGCTTGGCGGGCGTGCCCTGCGCGTCGTGGTCCCCCGATTTTCTCATGACGAGAACAAGGATCCCACGGCGGCGCGGGCCCGGCCTCAACCTCCGGGCCGAGTTCTCGATCAGCCTCCGGGCCGAAGCGCGGTCAGCCTCTGGGATGACGCTCCGGCGCCGGGGTCCCCCGCGCCGGAGCGTCCCGGCGGGGTCAGCCGTCCCTGGAGTCGGCCGCGACCTTGTCGGCGAGCTGCGAGGGGAGCGGCTCGTAGCGGAGGAACGTCCGGCTGAACGTCCCGGTTCCCTGCGACATGGAGCGCAGGTCGATCGCGTAGCGGATGATCTCCAGTTGCGGCACCTCGGCCTTGATCATCGTGCGGCCGCCGGGCACCGCCTGGGAGCCGAGCACCCGGCCGCGCCGCGACGACAGGTCGGACATGATCGCGCCCACGTAGTCGTCGGCGATGAGCACGTCGACCTCGTCCACCGGTTCCAGGAGCAGGATCGGCACCTGGCCCGCCGCGTCCTTCAGCGCGAGCGCCCCGGCGGCCTGGAACGCCATGTCGGACGAGTCCACCGAGTGGGCCTTGCCGTCGTGCAGGGTGACCTTGATGTCGACGAGCGGGTACCCGGCGGACACGCCGCGCGCCATCTGCTGCCGGACGCCCTTCTCCACCGAGGGGATGAACTGCCGGGGGACCACCCCGCCGACGATCTTGTCGACGAACTCGAACCCCTCGCCGGACGGGAGCGGCTCCACGTCGATGTGGCAGATCCCGTACTGGCCGTGCCCGCCGCTCTGCTTGACGTGCCGGCCGAGGCCCTTCGCCGTCCCGCCGAACGTCTCGCGCAGCGGCACCCGCAGGTCGATCCGCTCGACCTCGACGCCGTACCGGGACCGCAGCCGGTCGATCAGCACGTCGGCGTGCGCCTCGCCCATGCACCACAGGACGAGCTGCCGCGTCTCGGAGTTGTTCTCCAGCCGGAGCGTCGGATCCTCCGCGACGAGGCGGCCGAGCGCCTGGCTGAGCTTGTCCTCGTCCGCCTTGGACTTGGCCCGGATCGCCACCGGCAGCAGCGGGTCGGGCATCGACCAGGGCGCCATCACCATGGGGGAGCCGGGATCGGACAGCGTGTCGCCCGTCTCGGCGCGGCTGAGCTTCGCGACCGCGCAGATGTCGCCCGCGATGCAGGACGTCGCCGTCCGCTGCGTCTTGCCGAGCGGCGACGTGAGCGCGCCGACCCGCTCGTCGACGTCGTGGTCCTCGTGGCCGCGGTCCGCCATGCCGTGCCCGGAGACGTGCACGGTGGTGTCCGGGCGCAGCGTCCCGGAGAAGACCCTGACCAGCGAGATCCGTCCCACGTACGGGTCGGACGTGGTCTTGATCACCTCGGCGACGAGCGGCCCGTCCGGGTCGCACGCCACCTGCGTCGCGGGGCCGCCCCGCACCGGGGTGACGGACGGGATGCCGTGTTCGAGGGGGGACGGGAACGCCTGGGCGATGACCTCCAGCAGCTCCTGCATGCCGATCACCGGGCCGGGGTGGTCGCCGTGCGGCACGGACGTGGCGAGGACCGGGTAGAAGCTGCCGCGCGCCACCGCGGTCTCCAGGTCCCCGATGAGGGCCTTGACGTCGATGTCCTCGCCGGACAGGTACCTGTCCATGAGGGACTCGTCCTCGCTCTCCTGGATGATCCCCTCGATCAGCGACGCGCGCTGCTCGGCGATCTGGTCGAGGTACTCCGGATCGGGGTCGCACTCGGTGCGCGTCCCGGTCGCGTAGTCGAGGCAGCGCTGCGTCAGCAGGCCGATCAGGCCGGTCGGCGCGTCCCCCGAGCCGACCGGGAAGTACAGCGGTGCGACGCCCTCGCCGAAGACGTCCTGGCAGCTCAGGACCACGTCGTCGAAGTCGCCGCGCTGCTGGTCGATCTTCGTGATGACGACCGCGCGGGGCATCCCGACCGCCGCGCACTCCTCCCACAGCATCCGGCTGAGCCCGTCGATGCCGTCCACCGCCGAGATCACGAAGAGCGCGGCGTCCGCGCCGCGCAGCCCGGCCCGCAGGTCGCCGACGAAGTCGGCGTAGCCGGGGGTGTCGATGAGATTGATCTTGACGCCGCCGTGCGTGAACGGGGCGAGCGCGAGGTTCACCGAGCGCTGCTGGCGCACCTCGACCTCGTCGTAGTCGCCGACGGTGGTGCCGTCCTCGACCTTGCCCGCGCGCTGCAGCGTGCCCGTCGCGGCGAGCAGCGCCTCGACGAGCGTCGTCTTCCCGGCGCCCGAATGGCCGACCAACGCGACGTTGCGCACCTTGTCGCATCCGCCGGCCTCCGGTGCCCTGCCGGGGGCTCCCGGGTGGCCTCCCTTGTCCGCCATGACTACCTCCTCGGACGGGTCTCCGCGCGTGTCGCGCGGGCAGGCCCGCGTGCGGTACCGGCCCGGCCCCGGCGCGGGGGCCCGGCCCTGACGTCCGAGTGCGGCGTCCGACCTCGTCCAACGTGCGTGACCGACGTCACACCCGTACCACCACCTTTTCCCGTGACGGGCGGGATCACAAGGGGTGGACGGCAATCAACTCCGATCTGTCCGGAGCGGGGCCCGGCAAACCGGGCCCCGCCCCCGGCCGCCCGGCTCCGCACGCCGCGGGCCCGCCTCCGCACTACGATGGGCGCGCCGCGGCGGACCGCGACGTCACGCGGCCGACGCCCCCACGGAAGAACGAGATCGGACGGCGATGCTCAACAACATCAGGCCCGCGCTTGAACGCGTCCTCACCCCCGTCGGAAACGCGGTCGCGCGGAGCGGGCTCTCGCCCAACGCCATCACCGTCGTCGGGACGCTCGGCGTCGCCGCCGGCGCGCTCGTGCTGTACCCGCGCGGCGAGTTCTTCTGGGGCACGATGGTCATCACCGCGTTCGTCCTGTTCGACATGCTGGACGGCGCCGTCGCCCGCGTCACCGGGAAGATCTCCAAGTTCGGCGCGTTCCTCGACTCCACGATGGACCGG
Organism: Actinomadura syzygii; assembly: GCF_008085905.1. Lineage (GTDB taxonomy): Bacteria > Actinomycetota > Actinomycetes > Streptosporangiales > Streptosporangiaceae > Spirillospora > Spirillospora syzygii. The sequence goes on from NZ_VSFF01000020.1 coordinate 75,658, forward strand.
GTGGCCGACGCCGCGATCTTCTCCGGGCTGATGATCGGCCTGTACCGCGACGGCCAGGACCTGCTCGCCGGGGTCGCCCTGTACTGCCTCGTCTCCGGGGTCGTGGTGTCCTACGCCAAGGCCCGCGCCGAGGGCCTCGGGTACACCTGCAACGTGGGCATCGCGGAACGTGCCGAGCGGCTGATCGTCGCGCTCGTCGCCGCCGGGTTCGACGGGCTCGGCGTCCCCTACATCCTCGCGGTCGCGCTGTGGGTGCTCGCCGCGATCAGCACGGTCACGGTCGGGCAGCGGTTCGCCACCGTGTACGCCCAGGCGCGGGACGCCGCGGCGGCGGCGCGGGAGCCGGAGCCGCACCCGTGACCCCGGCCCGGCCGCCGTCGCGCGGGACCGGTCCGTCGCTGCGCGACGAGGTGGCCGACGCCGCCTACGCGGTCGGCTGGACGGTCGTGCGGAAGATGCCGGAGACGGCGGCCAGGGTCGCGTTCGCCGCGCTCGCCGACCGCACCTGGCACCGCTACGGCTCCGGGGTGCGGCAGTTGGAGAAGAACCTGTGCCGCGTCCTCGGCAAGGACGCCGTCGACGACGAGGTCCGCGTCCTCAGCAAGAAGGTGCTGCGGTCCTACTTCCGCTACTGGCTGGAGGTGTTCCGGCTGCCCGAGTACGACCGGGCGCGGATCCTCGGCCGGATGCGGGTCACCGGCGAGAAGAAGATCTTCACCAACCTCGACTCGGGGCGCGGCGTGATCCTCGCGCTGCCGCACATGGGCAACTACGAGCACGCGGGCGCGTGGCTGGTGCACAGCGGGTACCCGTTCACCACGGTCGCCGAGCGGCTGAGGCCCGAGTCGCTGTTCGACCGGTTCGTCGAGTTCCGCGAGGGGCTCGGCATGGAGGTGCTCGCCCACCGGGGCGCGTCCGCCTACGGGCGGATGGCGCAGCGGCTCCGCGCGGGCCGCCCGGTGTGCCTCGTCGTCGACCGCGACCTCACCGCCAGCGGCATCGACGTGGAGTTCTTCGGCGCCACCGCCCGGATGCCCGCCGTCGCCGCCGCGCTGGCCGTCCAGACCGGCGCCGCCCTCATCCCCGTGACACTCTGGTACGAGGGGGAGTACTGGGCCGCGCGCGTCCACGCGGAGATCCCGGTGCCGGACGACGGCGGCAGGCAGGAGAAGATCCAGGCGATGACCCAGGATCTCGCGCGGGTCTTCGAGGCGGGCATCGCCGCCCACCCCGAGGACTGGCACATGCTGCAGAAGGTCTGGGTGGCCGACCTCGCGGACGAGGACCGCTGAGGACGGCGCCCGGCGAAGGGGGGCCCGATGAAGGTCGGCGGCGTATGAGGGTCGGCGTATGAGGGCCCGGTTCGCAAGGGCCGGCGTATGAAGGTCGGCGTATGAAGGTCGGCATCGTCTGCCCGTACACGTGGAATGTGCCGGGCGGGGTCCAGCAGCACATCGGCGACCTCGCCGAGGCGCTGATCGCGCTCGGCCACCGGGTGTCGGTGATCACGCCGGCGGACGACGGCGCGCGGCTGCCGCCGCACGTGACGTCCGCCGGTCGCGCCGTGCCCGTGCCCTACAACGGGTCGGTGGCGCGGCTGGCGTTCGGGTTCCGGTCGGCGGGCCGCGTCCGGCGCTGGATCCGCGAGGGCGGGTTCGACGTCCTGCACGTCCACGAGCCGACCGCGCCGTCGCTCGGCCTGCTCGCCTGCTGGGCCGCCGACGGACCGATCGTGGGCACGTTCCACGCCTCCTACGAGCGGTCGCGGGCGCTGTCGGTGATGTCGCCGATCCTGCAGAGCGCGCTGGAGAAGATCACCGGCCGGATCGCGGTGTCGGAGGCCGCCCGGACGAGCCTCGTCGAGCATCTCGGCGGCGACGCCGTGCTGATCCCGAACGGCGTCGCGACCGAGCGGTACGCGGTGGCCGACCCGCTGCCCGGCTGGTCCGGCCGGGCGGACGTCCCGCGCGGCCCCGCCGACCCGGCGGCGCTCGGCTTCCTCGGCCGGATCGACGAGCCCCGCAAGGGCCTGGACGTCCTGCTGCGCGCGTTCGAGGCGCTCGCCCCGGCGCGGCCCGGCCTGCGGCTGCTGATCGCCGGGCCCGGCGACGCCGACGACGCGCTCTCGCGCGTCCCGCCGGGGCTGCGCGACCGGGTCGTCGTGCTCGGGCTGGTCAGCGAGGCCGACAAGGTCCGCGCCTACCACTCGGTGGACGTGTTCGTCGCGCCGAACCTCGGCGGGGAGAGCTTCGGGATCGTCCTCGCGGAGGCGATGTCGGCGGGCGCGCCGATCCTCGCCAGCGACATCGAGGCGTTCGACCGGGTCCTGCTCGGCGGCCGGGCCGGGGAGCTGTTCCCGGCGGGCGACCACGCGGCCCTCGCCGCGGCGGCGGGCGGGCTGCTGGACGACCCGGCGCGCCGCAAGCGGCTGTCCGCGGAGGCCCGCGCCGCCGTCCGCGCCTACGACTGGTCCGCCGTGGCCAGGGACGTTCTCCGCGTGTACGAGACGGTGACGCTCGCCGGGGCGGGCGCCCGCGTCGTCGAGTCCGGCCTCGGGGCCTGACGCATGTCCTACGACTGGATCATCGACGTCCTGTTCTGGGTCGCCGTCGTCTTCCTGGTCGGCGTGTACGTGTCGTGGCGCGCCACCCGGCTCGACCGGCTGCACGTCCGCGTCGAGACGGCCCGCGCCGCGCTGGACGCCGCGCTCGTCCGGCGCGCCGCCGCCGCGCTGGAGCTCGCCGCGTCCCGGCTGCTCGACCCGGCCGCCAGCCTCGTCCTCGCGACCGCCGCGCACGAGGCCCGCACCGCCGACGCCGACAACCGCGAGTTCGCCGAGAGCGACCTGTCCCGGGCGCTGCGCGCGGTCGTCGACCAGCCCGACTTCGCCGGCGCGCTCACCGCCGGGGCCCCCGGCGACGGGGAGGCGGCGCTGGACGAGCTGACCTCGGCCGCCGCGCGGGTCGGCTACGCGCGCCGGTTCTACAACGACGCCGTCCGGCAGGCGCGGGCCGCGCGCCGCAGGCCGCTGATCCGGGTGCTGCCGCTCGCCGGGCGCGCCCCGCTGCCCGACTTCTTCGAGATCGACGACGACCCGCCCGGGGCGTGACCCCGCCGCCCGTCCGGGCCCGTACCGCGGACGGGGACGGACGCATCCGGGCGTTCGCTACCCTCTAGGACTCTCTGGGCGACCGGACAAAGGAGGGGCAGATCGTGCGATCCGTCTTGGGCAGCACCGTCAGGGGCCGGGGGGCCGCGTGGTTCGGCCTGCTCGCGCTCGGCGCCGCCGCGCTGTCCGCCTGCTCGGACTCCGGCGGCCCGAAGTCGGCGGCGCCGCCGAGCAGCACGGTCGCGCCCAGCGACAGCCCGGCGCCGGTCCCGGCGACGCATCCCTTCAACGGAGGCACGAAGGGGCTGACCAACCCCGTCCTCGCGGTCAAGGTCGAGAACACGCGCCCGGCGCTGCCGCAGAGCGGGGTGTCGGCCGCCGACATCGTGTACGTCGAGCAGGTCGAGGGCGGCGAGACGCGGCTGATGGCGGTGTTCTCGTCCCGGCTGCCGAAGCGGGTTGGACCGGTCCGCAGCGCCCGGATCTCCGACCTGCACATCCTGCCGCAGTTCGGCCGCCCCGCCTTCGCGTTCTCCGGCGTCCAGAGCAAGATGAAGAAGTACGTGCGCAAGGCGCCGCTGTACGACCTGTCCCAGGAGTCGGCGGGCGCCGCGTACTTCCGCTCCGGGGCGCGGCGCATCCCCTACAACCTGTACGCCGATCCGAGGGACCTGCTGAAGCAGGCGCCGAAGGCCGCCAGGCCGCGCGACATCGGGTTCCGGTTCGGGGAGGCCCCCGCGGGCGGCAGGCCCGTCAAGTCCTTCACGGCGCGGTGGCCCGCCGCGACGATGGGTTTCACCTGGTCGGCCAAGCAGAAGCGGTGGCTCGCGAGCTGGGGCGGACGGCCCGACGTCGCCGCCGAGGGCGGCGTCCTCGGCGGGCGGACGGTCGTCGTCCAGTACGCCAAGACGACCCGGTCGAAGTTCCACGACTTCCTCGGCAGCTACACGCCCCTGATCCACACCACCGGGACGGGACGGGCCGTCGTCCTGCGGGACGGCAAGGCGTTCAACGCCAAGTGGTCGCGCCCGTCCGAGAGCCAGGGGACGACCTACGCCGCGGCCGACGGAACGCCCGTCAACTTCGCGCCCGGCCAGGTCTGGGTCGTGCTCGTCAACGACGGGAAACCGTACATCCCGTAACCGGCGTGCCGCCCGCGCTGACACTATGCGGGTCGAGACGCCTGACGAGCAGGCAATACCATGGAAGGGACTTATCGTCCGTGTAGTGAGGAATGCCCGTGTCCACTTCCACTCCCGTCCCTGAGAACGCCGCGCCCGAGATCGGGACCGCCCGCGTCAAGCGCGGCATGGCGGAGATGCTCAAGGGCGGCGTGATCATGGACGTCGTCACGCCCGACCAGGCGAAGATCGCCGAAGACGCGGGCGCGGTCGCCGTGATGGCCCTGGAGCGGGTGCCCGCCGACATCCGCGCCGAGGGCGGCATCTCGCGGATGAGCGACCCCGACATGATCGACGGGATCATCTCCGCGGTGTCCATCCCGGTGATGGCGAAGGCCCGCATCGGCCACTTCGTCGAGGCCCGGGTGCTGCAGGCGCTCGGCGTCGACTACGTCGACGAGTCCGAGGTGCTCACCCCGGCCGACTACGAGAACCACATCGACAAGTGGGCGTTCACCGTCCCGTTCGTGTGCGGCGCCACCAACCTCGGCGAGGCGCTGCGCCGCATCACCGAGGGCGCGGCGATGATCCGCTCCAAGGGCGAGGCCGGCACCGGCGACGTCTCCAACGCCACCACGCACATGCGCGAGATCCGCGGCGAGATCCGGCGGCTGCAGAACCTGCCGGAGGACGAGCTCTACGTCGCCGCGAAGGAGCTCCAGGCCCCGTACGAGCTGGTCAAGGAGGTCGCGGAGGCCGGGAAGCTGCCCGTGGTCCTGTTCACCGCCGGCGGCATCGCGACGCCCGCCGACGCCGCCATGATGATGCAGCTCGGCGCCGAGGGCGTCTTCGTCGGCTCCGGCATCTTCAAGTCCGGCAACCCGGCCCAGCGCGCCGAGGCGATCGTGAAGGCCACCACCTTCCACGACGACCCCGGCGTGATCGCCAAGGTGTCCCGCGGGCTCGGCGAGGCCATGGTCGGGATCAACGTGGCCTCCCTCGCCGACGACCAGAAGTTCGCGGGCCGCGGCTGGTAACCGGATCGGGGTACCCCTCTCCACACCGGCCCCTGACAGGGTTTACGCTGGCGGCGCGGCCGGTGGGGAGCGGGGCTCCTCGGGCGGTGCCCGGCCGCGGGAGGGGTTGAGCATGGCTTGGTCGGTCGCGCTGGCGTGCGCGAGCGCGGGTGAACCCGCGGAGGTGTTCCGGCCGGGGCTCGTGCCCGACCCGGACGCCGCCGCCGCGATCGCGCGCGGCCTGTACCCGGCGGACACGCTGACGGAGACCGGCGACACCGTCCTCGACTTCGCGCTGTGGCCCTACGAGGACGAGCTGTTCGTCGGCGCGTTCGAGCGGGCGCTGCTGCTGTGCGACCGGCGGCTGTTCGGCCTCGACGACGACGCCCGCCGCATCGCCGACACGGCGGCCGCCGCGCTGCCCGGGTCGCGCTGCGGGGTGCTCGTCCTGCAGAACATGATCCACGGCTGCTGGTTCCGCTGGTACGAGTCCGGCGAGCTGCGCCGGGACGTGTTCGTCACGGCCGAGGACGGCGTCGTCGTCGACCAGGGCGAGCGGCTGCCCGCCGAGCGCCCGTTCTGGCGGGCGATCGACGCGGGCGCGCCCGACGTCCCGCTGCCGTTCGACCCGGAGGAGTTCGGGCTCGCGCTCGCGCAGGAGCACATGTTCGGACGCGGCATCGCCGACCGCGGCAAGGACGGCTTCCTCCCGCTGGAACTGCCGCTCCGCCGTTTCAAGCACGCCTGACACGCTTGTTCCGGGCGGCCGGGGGAGTCCCGCCCAGGCGGACGATCGCCGTGGCGGTGGGAAGAGCCGCGCCGTCTTGGAACGTTGTACGGAACGTCTAAGGTTGGACGATCTCCACGACCCCCGGGAAGGTTCGACGTGACCGCTGTGCCCACGATCGGTGTCCTCGCCCTGCAAGGCGACGTGCGCGAGCACACGCGCGCGCTGGAGGCGGCGGGCGCGCGCGCCCTGAACGTGCGCAGGCCCGACGAGCTGGAGCGCGTCGACGGGATCGTCCTGCCGGGCGGGGAGTCCACCACCATGTGGCGCCTCGCCCGCTCCTTCGAGATGCTCGAACCGCTGCGCAAACGCATCGAGGCGGGCCTGCCCGCGTACGGCTCCTGCGCCGGGATGATCATGCTCGCGGACCGCATCCGGGACGGCGTCGCGGGCCAGGAGACCGTCGGCGGGATCGACATGACCGTGCGGCGGAACGCGTTCGGCCGCCAGGTCGACTCGTTCGAGTCCGCCGTCGAGTTGACCGGCATGGGGGACGCGCCGTACCACGCCGTCTTCATCCGCGCGCCGTGGGTCGAGTCGGTCGGAGAGGCCGTGGAGGTACTCGGACGCACCGAGAGCGGTCCGAGCGCCGGTAGGATCGTCGCCGTCCGCCAGGGGCGCCTCATCGCGACCGCGTTCCATCCGGAGCTGACAGGCGATTTCCGCGTGCACCACTACTTCGCCGATCTGGTGCGCCGGGCGACAGAGGAGGAATGACAGATGTCCGGCCATTCCAAATGGGCGACGACCAAGCACAAGAAGGCTGCCCTCGACGCCAAGCGGGGCAAGCTCTTCGCCAAGCTGATCAAGAACATCGAGGTGGCGGCGCGCACCGGCGGCGGCGATCCCGACGCCAACCCGACGCTGTACGACGCCATCTACAAGGCGAAGAAGAACTCCGTCCCCAACGACAACATCGAGCGCGCGCGCAAGCGCGGCGCCGGTGAGGAGGCCGGAGGCGCCGACTGGCAGAACATCACCTACGAGGGCTACGCGCCCGGCGGCGTCGCGATCCTGATCGAGTGCCTGACCGACAACCGCAACCGGGCCGCGTCCGAGGTCCGGGTGGCGCTGACCCGCAACGGCGGGTCCCTCGCCGACCCCGGCTCGGTCTCGTACATGTTCAACCGCAAGGGCGTCGTGATCGTCCCGAAGTCGGGCACCAGCGAGGACGACGTGATGATGGCCGTCCTGGACGCGGGGGCCGAAGAGGTCAACGAACTCGACGAGGACAACTTCGAGGTCGTCAGCGAGGCGGGTGACCTCGTCGCCGTCCGCACCGCCCTGGTGGACGCGGGGATCGACTACGAGTCGGCCGAGAGCAAGTTCCTGCCGACCGTCACCGTCCCGCTCGACGAGGACAACGCCAAGAAGGTGTTCCGCCTCCTCGACGCCCTGGAAGACTCCGACGACGTCCAGGACGTCTACGCCAACTTCGACGTCCCCGACGACGTCCTGGCGGCGATCGACGCCTGACCTGGGCCTTCCGCCGACGCCGCCGCCCGCCCGGGGCGGCGGCGTTTCGCGTCCGAGGCATGACGTAACGTCTCGATCATGCAGGTTCGTGCGATCAGGCCGGACGAGATCGACAGCGTCCGCGACATCCGCGCCCGCGCCTTCGGGCCCGTCCCGGACGACCTGTGGGCCCGCCGCGCCGAGATGTTCGCGCCGTCGGCCGAGGCCGGGCGGCAGTTCGCCGGGTTCGACGGCGGCGAGGTCGTCGCCACCGGCGCGCTGTACGCGATGACGCAGTGGTGGCACGGCCGGCCGGTGTCCATGGGCGGCGTGAGCTCGATCACCGTCGCGCCCGAGCGGCGCGGGAGCGGGCTCGCCCGGACGATGGTGACCGAACTCCTGGAGCGGTGCGCCGCGTTCGGGCATTCGCTGGCCGTCCTGTATCCGGCCACGACGACGCTCTACCGGAAGCTCGGCTGGGAACACGCGGGCGCGCAGCACCACGTTGAACTGCCCGCAGAGGAGTTGCGCACGGTGGCCGCCGAGCGCGTGCCCGTCCGGCGAGTCGGGCCCGAAGACGCGGCGCGGGTCGCCGCCGTCGTCGGCCGCGCGCACGAGGACGCCCGCGACTGCGGCCCGGTCGGGTACGACGAGCCGCGCTGGCGGGCCGTCCTCGCGCTGCCCGGCCTCTTCTCCTACCTGGCCGACGACGGCTTCCTCGCCTACCGGTGGGCGGACGGCAACACGCATCTTGAGGTCGCCAAGCTCGTGGCGTCGTCGGAGCGGACGCTGCGGGCGCTGTGGGCGATCGTCGGATCCGGCTCGTCGACGGCCGCGACCGTCCGGGCGTGCGTGTCGCCGATGGACCCCGTCCTGTGGATGCTGCGCGAGCGCGAGCACGAGAACGTCCGCCGGAGCCAGTGGATGCTCCGCCTGGTGGACGCGTCCGCCGCGATCGAGGCGCGCGGCTACCCGGACGGCGTCGCGGGCTCAGTGCCCCTTCTCATCGACGATCCGCAGCGTCCCGCGAACTCGGGGCACTGGCGGCTGGAGATCGCGGACGGCCGCGGACGCCTGGAGCGCTCCGTCGAGGACCCGGCCGCCGTCCGGGTCGGGGCGCGGGGGCTCGCGGCGCTCTACGCGGGCGTGCCGGTGTCGACGCTGCGCCTGTCCGGCCTGCTCGGGGGCGGTGACGCGGGCGTGCTGTCCGCCGCGTTCGCCGCCGCGCCGTTCTCCCTCGACTACTTCTGAGCGCCTCCTTCCGGACGACACGCCCGCGGCCCGTGCCGGTGTCACGCCGAGTTGGTAGCGTGTTCGGCCGAACAGGTGATCGAAGGAGCGGCCGTGCGGGTGATGGGGGTGGACCCCGGGCTCACCCGGTGCGGGGTGGGGGTCGTCGAGGGCGCCCCGGGCAAGCGGCTCGGCCTGGTGCACGTGTCCGTCGTCCGGACCGCGCCCGGCGACGAGGTCGCCCTGCGCCTGCTGGGAATCGAGACGGGCATCGAGGCCCTGGTCGAGGAGTTTCGCCCCGACGCCGTCGCCGTGGAGCGCGTGTTCGCCCAGCACAACGTCCGCACCGTGATGGGCACCGCGCAGGCCGCCGGGGTCGCGATGCTGGTGGCCGCCCGCCGCGGCCTGCCCGTCGCGCTGCACACCCCGAGCGAGGCCAAGGCCGCCGTCACCGGGAACGGCCGCGCCGACAAGGCGCAGGTGACGAGAATGGTGACGCGCCTGCTCGCGCTGGACGCGCCGCCCACCCCCGCGGACGCCGCCGACGCCCTCGCGCTCGCCATCTGCCACGTGTGGCGCGGCGGCGCGCGGGACCGCCTCGCCCGCGCGCAGCGGACGCGGATCGAGCAGGCGGCGGACGCCGAGCGCGCCCGGCTCGCCGCCCGGAGCAGAGGAGGAACCAGCGAGTGATCGCCTTCGTCAGCGGCCGGGTGGCCGCCGCCGGACCCGACGGGGCGGTGATCGACGTCCACGGCGTCGGCCTGTCGGTGCAGTGCACCCCCACGACGCTCGCCGGGCTGCGGGTCGGCGACCACGCGAAGGTGCCGACCTCGCTGGTCGTCCGCGAGGACTCCCTCACCCTGTTCGGGTTCGCCGACGACGACGAGCGCGCCGTCTTCGAGTTGCTGCAGACCGCGAGCGGCATCGGCCCGCGGCTGGCGCTGGCGATGCTCGCCGTGCACACGCCGAACGCGCTGCGCCACGCGGTCGCCGCCGAGGACCTGACCGCGCTGACCAAGGTCCCCGGCATCGGGAAGAAGGGGGCGCAGCGGCTCGTGCTGGAACTGCGCGACCGGCTCGGCGGCCCGGTCGGTGACGCCGCCGCCGACCTCCGCGCGCCCGCCCGCGCCGAGCCGTGGCGCGAGCAGGTCCAGATGGGCCTGATCAACCTCGGCTGGTCCGCCAAGGACGCCGACGCCGCCGTCTCCGCCGTGGCGGCCGACCTCGACGGCGCCGAAGCGCCTCCCGTCGCCGTTCTGCTGAGGTCCGCGTTGAAGAAACTGAGCAAGGGATGAGTGAGCCGGAGCGGCTGGTGTCGGCGGACGCGGTCGGCGCGGAGGAGCAGGCGATCGAGGCCGCGCTGCGGCCGAAGATGCTGGACGACTTCGTCGGCCAGGAGCGCGTCCGCGAGCAGTTGTCGCTGGTGCTGCACAGCGCGCTGCGGCGCGGCCGGACGCCCGACCACGTGCTGCTGTCCGGCGGCCCCGGCCTCGGCAAGACCACCCTCGCCATGATCATCGCGGCGGAGCTGGGGCGGCCGCTGCGGATCTCCTCCGGCCCGGCGATCGAGCGGGCCGGTGACCTCGCGGCCGTGCTGTCCACGCTCGCCGAGGGCGAGGTCCTGTTCCTGGACGAGATCCACCGGCTGGCCCGTCCCGCCGAAGAGATGCTCTACATGGCCATGGAGGACTTCCGCGTCGACGTCGTCGTCGGCAAGGGCCCCGGCGCGACCGCGATCCCGCTCGACATCGCGCCGTTCACGCTGGTCGGCGCCACCACCAGGGCCGGGATGCTGCCGGGCCCGCTGCGCGACCGGTTCGGCTTCGTCGCGCACATGGACTTCTACGAGCCCGCCGAGCTGGAGGTGATCGTCCACCGGTCGGCGCGGCTGCTGGACGTCGAGATCGCCGCCGACGCCGCCGCCGAGGTCGCCGGGCGCTCGCGCGGCACCCCCCGGATCGCCAACCGGCTGCTGCGCCGCGTCCGCGACTACGCGGAGGTCCGCGGCGACGGGACGGTGACCTGGGAATCCGCGCGGTCCGCGCTCGCGTTGTACGAGGTGGACCAACGGGGCCTCGACCGGCTCGACCGGGCCGTGCTCGGATCGCTGCTGCGCAAGTTCGGCGGCGGTCCGGTGGGCCTGTCGACGCTGGCGGTGTCGGTGGGGGAGGAGCCGGAGACCGTGGAGGTCGTCGCGGAGCCGTTCCTCGTCCGGCAGGGCCTGCTGGCCAGGACGCCGCGCGGAAGGGTGGCCACGGGCGCCGCATGGGCGCATCTGGGGCTCACTCCGCCGCCGACCGCGCCCATGGCCGGGACGCTGTTCGATTTGGACCGGGACGATCCGGAAAGCTCGGAATGATGATCTTCGGGTAACGGGTTGGGAACTTCCCGGCGTCACCGATCGTCGCGTCGTTGCCGGGGTCTCGCGTACTCTCTAGACTCCGGGACCTGGTTCACCGTCTCCAGCCGGCGGTCCCGTGGTACGTGACCGGTCCGGTCACTGGCTGGACAAACGACATCGGAAGGATGCCCCGGTAATGGGCAGCGACATGATTCTCGCGGCGGGCTCGGGCGGAAGCGGGGCCTTCAACCTGCTGCTGCTCCTCGCCGTGCCCCTGGTCTTCTACTTCTTGCTGATCCGCCCGCAGAGCAGGCGGCGCAAGGAGCAGATGCAGATGCAGAACGCGATGACGCCGGGCGCGCGCGTGCTGACGACCAGCGGGATGCGTGCCACCGTCGTGGAGGTCGACGACGACGGTCTCGTGCTGGAGATCGCGGAGGGCGTCGAGGTCCGCTTCGTCAAGCAGGCCGTGATGCAGGTTCTCAAGGACGAGCCGGACGACGTCGACGACGAACTCGACGACGAGCTCGACGGGGACGACGACCAGGACGAGGACGACGACCGCGTCGACCTGTCCAAGGACGCCGGCACCGACGCCTCGGCAGAGGACGAGGCGGACGGTGAAGACGGGGCAGATGAGTCCGAGCCCAAGGGGAGGGCCAAGGTCAAGGCGGCGGACAAGCCGTCCGCCTGATCTCTTCCGGTTTCGACTCCAGACGGGAAGTAAGACGACAAGTGGCTCCGTCAAGCAGCGCTCCCAAGCCCGGGCGCACGCTCCTCGCGCTCTTCGCGACCTTGGTCGTCCTCGCCGGCGTGGCGGTCTGGCAAGGGCAGACGAAGCCCAAGCTCGGGCTCGACCTCGCCGGCGGGACGACCGTGACCCTCACCGCCAAGACCCCGAACGGCAAGAACCCGCCGGCCGAGCAGATGAACCAGGCCGTCAAGATCATGACTCAGCGGGTCAACGGCCTCGGGGTCTCGGACGCGGAGGTCACGAAGCAGGGCAGCAACAACATCGTGGTCAACGTCCCCGGTGAGGGACAGGGCCGCGTCGTCAACCTGATCGGAACGACCGCCAAGCTCCAGTTCCGGCAGGTTTTCGCGATCGCCGACGGCAAGCCCACCTCGGGCGCCCCGCCGGCCCCGTCGCCGAGCCCCACCGGCAAGGCCAAGGACGGCGCGAAGAAGGACAGCAAGAGCCCGTCGCCGTCCGGGAGCGCGTCCGCGTCTCCGTCGGGGTCGGCCACGCCGCGCGGCCGGGCGCTGTCGGGCGCGCTGGCCGCGCCGACGCCGAAGCCGTCCGGGTCCGGCGCGCCGACGGCGGCCCCGACGCCGTCGTCGCCGCTGGTGCAGCCGTCCGGGCAGCCGCAGGCTCCCGCGCAGGACTACCCCGGCGTCACCGACAAAGCAGTGATCAAGCAGTTCGAGACGCTCGACTGCTACGGCGGCGACAAGCGCGTCCCCGGCGCGAACGACCCGAACCGCCAGTTCGTCGCCGCCTGCGACCAGAAGGCGGAGGACGACCGGGTCACCAAGTACATCCTCGGCCCCGTCCGGGTGCTCGGCGAGAACGTCGACAAGGCCAACGCGATGCCGCCGAACTCGCAGCAGGGCCAGGCGAGCTGGTCGGTGTCGCTGAAGTTCGACGGCAAGGGCGCCAAGCAGTTCGGCGCGGTCACCACCGACGCCTCCGGCGCCTACCAGCAGGACCCGAACTCCCCGCGGGCGCAGGTCGCGATCGTCCTGGACGGCCAGGTCGTGTCGGCGCCCAGCATCCGGGAGGGCGCGATCACCGGCGGCACCGCCAGCATCGACGGCCCGCCCGAGAGTTTCGACCAGCAGTACGCCAACGACCTCGCCAACGTGCTGAAGTACGGCGCGCTGCCGCTGGAGTTCAAGCAGAGCTCGATCGACGAGGTGTCCTCGACGCTCGGCTCCGACCAGCTCAGCGGCGGCCTCGTCGCGGGCGCGATCGGGCTCGGGCTGGTCGTGCTCTACTGCCTGTTCTACTACCGGGGCCTCGGCCTCGTGGCGGTGTCCAGCCTCGCGGTGGCGTCCATGGTCACCTATCTGGCGGTCGTCATCCTCGGTGAGGGGATGGGCTTCCGGCTGTCGCTGCCGCACATCATCGGCCTGATCGTCTCCATCGGCATCACGGCCGACTCGTTCATCGTCTACTTCGAGCGCCTGCGGGACGAGCTGCGCGCCGGCCGCCGGCTCCGCCCGTCGGTCGAGAACGCCTGGAAGCGGGCGCGGCGCACCATCCTCGTCGCCGACGCCGTGACGTTCCTCGCCGCGCTGGTGCTGTACTTCCTCGCGGTGGGCGGCGTCGCCGGGTTCGCGTTCGCGATGGGCCTGACGACGCTGATCGACATCGTCGTGGTGTTCTTCTTCACGAAGCCGCTGGTTGCGCTCCTGTCCCGGACGAACTTCTTCGGCCGGGGCCATCCGCTGTCCGGGCTCGACCCGAGACGGCTGCACCGCGCGACGCAGAAGTCGACCGCCGCCGCCGTCGGCACGAGCCAGGAGGGCTGAGCCATGGGACTGCGTGCGGTCACTTCCCGGATCTACCGCGGCGAGATCAGCGCCGACATCGTCGGCCGGCCGAAGATCTGGGCCACGATCTCCGGGCTGCTGCTGGCCCTGTCGATCGCCGGACTGCTCGTCCAGGGGCTGAACTTCGGCGTCGAGTTCAAGGGCGGCTCCGTCTTCACCTTCAAGTCCGCGGGCACCTCGATCGAGGACGTGCGCGGCGCCGTCACCGGCGGCGGCGCGCACCAGGCGATCGTGCAGAAGGCGGGCAGCGACTGGCGCGTGACGACGGAGAGCCTGTCGTCCGCCCAGGTCACCGAGGTCAAGACGGTCGTCGGCAAGAAGCTGAACGTCGCTCCGGACAAGATCAGCACCCAGGTCGTCGGCGCCTCCTGGGGCGGTGAGATCCAGAAGAAGGCGTGGCAGGCGCTGATCGTCTTCATGATCTTGATCATCGCCTACCTGTCCGTCGCGTTCGAGTGGCGGATGGCGGTCGCCGCCGTCGTCGCGCTGGTGCACGACCTGATCATCACGGCGGGCGTGTACGCCTGGTCCGGGTTCGAGGTCACCCCGGCGACGCTGCTCGGCTTCCTGACGATCCTCGGGTACTCGCTCTACGACGCGGTCGTGGTCTTCGACATGATCAAGGAGGTCACGAAACCGCTCGGGCCGACCTCGAAGACCACCTACAGCGAGGCGGCCAACCAGGCACTCAGCAGTACGCTGGTCCGCTCCCTGAACACCTCGCTGGTGGCGATCCTGCCGGTCGGCGCGATCCTGTTCATCGGGACGACGCTGTTCGGCGCGGGCACCCTCAAGGACCTGTCGCTCGCGCTGTTCGTCGGCATGATCGTCGGGACGTACTCGTCGATCTGCGTGGCGACGCCGCTGCTCGTCCAGTTCAAGGAGCGCGAGCCGAAGTACAAGCAGATCCGCGAGAACATCGCCCGCCGCGAGCAGAGCACGAAGCGGCAGGCCAAGACCGCGAAGGTCAAGGCCACGGCGGGCGCCTCCGGCGGCGGGCCGGACGACGGGCCGCCCGGCTCGGACGACGACCCGGACGACGCGGGCGGCGGGTCCACCGACGACGTCCGCGGCAGCGTCACCGTCCGCAAGGTCGTGAACTCCGGGCCGCGCCAGCAGCCGAAGCGCGGCACCCGGCAGCAGCGCCGCGGCGGCAAGTAGGCCGTCCGAAGGCCGTGCCCGCGCCCGCCCGGGGCGAGACAGCCCCCGGCGGACGCGGGCACGGCGCGTGTCCGGGCCCTTTCGCCCGGCCGCGGAAGAGTGGAATACCTCACAGGGAGCGCAACGTGGACCTCGGCAAGCTGATCCAGGACCGGATCCGCGACGTGGACGACTACCCGAAGGCCGGGGTCGTCTTCAAGGACATCACGCCGCTGCTGGCCGACCACGTCGCGTTCGCGGGAGTCGTGGACGCGATCGTCAACCACCACGGCCGCGGCACCATCGACAAGATCGTCGGGATCGAGGCGCGCGGGTTCATCCTCGCCGCGCCCGTCGCCTACCACTTCGGCGCGGGCTTCGTGCCGGTGCGCAAGAAGGGGAAACTGCCCGCGGCGACGCACGAGGAGACCTATGATCTCGAATACGGAACCGAGACGATCGAGATCCATCTCGACGCGCTCGAACCGGGCGACCGTGTACTGATCGTCGACGACGTCCTCGCCACCGGCGGGACGGCCGCGGCCACCGCCGAACTCGTCCGCCGGGGCGGCGGGGAGATCGCCGGGCTGTCCGTCCTGATGGAGCTGTCGTTCCTGAACGGACGCGACAAGCTGCGGAATCTGGACGTTCATTCACTCGTTACGGTCTAGTACGAAATAGGCGCCGGATACACTGGCGCCATCAGGGCCCGGCGGGAACGGGCGCGTCCCGCCGGTCAGGGGGAACGAGCGCCCGCGTGGACCAAGGAGGCTGGGTGCCAGGTGAGGTGGTATCGACCGACGCGGTGAACGACACCGCCGCGCCGACGACGGGGGACGTCCAGGCGCCGCCCGGGCCGGAGCGCCCGCCGGAGCAGGCGCCCGCCGCCGGTCGGACCGGCGCGCGGCGAGCCCCGGCCGAACGGCCGGCCGAGAAGCCGGCCGCCGCGAAACCCGCGCCCGGCGAACCCGCCGAGGATCCCGCAAAAGGCCCTGACCGAAAATCCGCCGAGAAACCCGCCGACCCCGCCGCCGACAAGCCCGCCGAGAAGTCCGGCACCGCGTCCGCGGCCGAGAAGCCCGCGGCGCCCGCCCGGAAATCCGAGCCCGCCGTCCCGTCCAGGCCCACGCCGGCCACGATTCCACCGTCTGCCGCCCGGGTGCGCCGTAGGCTCGCCAGGTTGGGCGCCCAGCGCGGCCCCACTATGAACCCGGTACTCGAACCACTGATCAAGACGGTCCGCAACACCCATCCGAAGGCGGACCTGCGGCTCATCGAGCGCGCCTACGACGTCGCCGCCCACTACCACCGCCACCAGAAGCGCAAGAGCGGCGACCCCTACATCACGCACCCCCTCGCGGTCGCGACGATCCTCGCCGAGCTCGGCATGAACACCGAGACGCTCTGCGCGGCGCTGCTGCACGACACCGTCGAGGACACCCCGTACACGCTGGAGCAGCTGACCACCGAGTTCGGCGACGAGATCGGCGCGCTCGTCGACGGCGTCACCAAGCTCGACAAGGTCAAGTACGGGGAGGCGGCGGAGGCCGAGACCGTCCGCAAGATGGTCGTGGCGATGTCCCGCGACATCCGCGTCCTGGTGATCAAGCTCGGCGACCGGCTGCACAACATGCGCACCCTGCGCTACATGCCGCGCCACAAGCAGGAGAAGAAGGCCCGCGAGACCCTTGAGGTGTTCGCGCCGCTCGCGCACCGCCTCGGCATGAACACGCTGAAGTGGGAGCTGGAGGACCTCGCCTTCGCCACCCTGTACCCGAAGCGGTTCGACGAGATCGCGCGGCTGGTGTCCGAGCGCGCCCCGCGCCGCGACGTCTACCTGCAGGAAGTGATCGAGAACGTCTCCACCGACCTGCGCGAGGCCCGGATCAAGGCCACGGTGACGGGACGGCCGAAGCACTACTACTCGATCTACCAGAAGATGATCGCGCGGGACGTCAGCTTCGACGACATCTACGACCTGGTCGGCATCCGGGTCCTCGTCGACAGCGTCCGCGACTGCTACGCCGCACTCGGCTCGATCCACGCGCGGTGGAACCCGGTCCCCGGCCGGTTCAAGGACTACATCGCGATGCCGAAGTTCAACATGTACCAGTCGCTGCACACGACGGTGATCGGCCCGGAGGGCAAGCCCGTCGAGCTGCAGATCCGCACCTGGGGCATGCACCGGCGCGCCGAGTACGGCGTCGCCGCGCACTGGAAGTACAAGGAGGAGACGGTCGGCGGCCGCAAGGCCGGCGACATGCAGTGGCTCCGCCAGCTCCTCGACTGGCAGAAGGAGACCGCCGACCCGGCCGAGTTCCTGGAGTCGCTGCGGTTCGACCTGTCGGTGTCCGAGGTGTTCGTGTTCACGCCGAAGGGCGACGTGATCGCGCTGCCGCAGGGCGCGACGCCGGTCGACTTCGCGTACGCGATCCACACCGAGGTCGGGCACCGATGTATCGGCGCCCGCGTCAACGGGCGCCTCGTCCCCCTCGAATCGACCCTCGACAACGGCGACACCGTCGAGGTGTTCACCTCCAAGTCGCAGGACGCGGGTCCGAGCCGCGACTGGCTCGGCTTCGTCAAGAGCGCCCGCGCCCGCAACAAGATCAAGCACTGGTTCTCCAAGGAGCGCCGCGACACCGCGATCGAGTCCGGCAAGGACGCCATCGCCCGCGCGATGCGCAAGCAGAACATGCCGCTGCAGCGGATGATGTCCGGCGAGGCGCTGCTCGCCCTCGCCCGCGACCTGCGCTACCCGGACGTGTCGTCGCTGTACGCGGCGGTCGGCGAGAGCCAGGTGTCGGCGCAGAACGTCGTCCAGAAGCTGGTGGACGCGCTCGGCGGCGTCGAGTCCGCCGACGAGGACCTCGCCGAGATCGCGCTGCCGACGCGGCGCAAGCGGAGCCGTCCCGCCGGTGACCCGGGCGTCGTCGTCGCGGACGACCCGGACGTCTGGGTCCGGCTGTCCCGGTGCTGCACCCCGGTGCCGGGCGACGACATCGTCGGGTTCGTGACGCGCGGGCACGGCGTGTCCGTGCACCGCGCCGACTGCGCGAACGTCGCCAGCCTGAAGTCGCAGCCCGACCGGCTGATCGACGTGAAATGGTCACCGGGGGAGGAGTCGGTCTTCCTCGTGGCGATCCAGGTGGAGGCGCTCGACCGGCCGCGGCTGCTGTCGGACGTGACCCGCGTCCTGTCCGACCAGCACGTGAACATCCTGTCGGCGTCGGTCACGACGACCCGCGACCGGGTCGCGGTCAGCCGGTTCACGTTCGAGATGGGCGACCCGAAGCACCTCGGGCACGTGCTGAAGGCCGTCCGGTCCATCGACGGCGTGTACGACGTGTACCGGACGACCAGCGGCGCCACCCGCTAGGGGCGGCGCCGCTGCCGTCGGGTCAGTCTTCGGCCGGTTCCTCGTCCTCGGGGACGAAGTCGACGCCCGCCTCCGCCCGCTGCTGCGGGCTGATCGGCGTCGGCGCGGCGGTCAGCGGGTCGTACCCGGACGCCGCCTTCGGGAACGCGATCACGTCGCGGATCGAGTCCTGCCCGGCGAGGAGCATGACGGTCCGGTCCCAGCCGAAGGCGATGCCGCCGTGCGGGGGCGGGCCGAACTTGAACGCCTCCAGCAGGAACCCGAACTGCGACTCGGCCTCCTCCTTCGACAGGCCGAGCACGTCGAACACCCGCTGCTGCATCTCCACCCGGTGAATACGGATCGACCCGCCGCCGATCTCGTTGCCGTTCAGGACGAGGTCGTAGGCGTCGGCGAGGGCGGAGCCCGGGTCGTCGTGGAAGGTGTCGGCGAACTCCGGCTTCGGCGCGGTGAACGGGTGGTGCACGGCCGTCCAGCCGATCCGCTCGCCCTTGTCGTCCTCGACCGGCTCGAAGATCGGCGCGTCGACGACCCAGACGAACTCCCACGCCGTCTCGTCGATCAGCTCGCGGCGGCGGCCGATCTCCAGCCGGGCCGCGCCGAGCAGCTCCTGCGTGGCGTGCCGCTTCCCGGCGCCGAAGAACACCGCGTCGCCGGGGGCGGCGCCGGTCTTCGCGGCGAGGCCGTCCTTCTCGGCGTCGGACAGGTTCTTCGCGACGGGGCCGCCGAGGGTCCCGTCGTCCTGGACGAGCACGTACGCGAGGCCGCGGGCGCCGCGCGCCTTGGCCCAGTCCTGCCAGGCGTCCAGCTCCTTGCGGGTCTGGGACGCGCCGCCCGGCATCACGACCGCGCCGACGTACGGGGCCTGGAAGACGCGGAACGACGTGCCGGAGAAGTACTCGGTCATGTCGGTCAGCTCGAGGCCGAACCGCAGGTCGGGCTTGTCGGAGCCGTACCGGGCCAGCGCGTCGGCGTAGGTGATGTGGGGGATCGGGCGCGGGACCTCGTACCCGGCGATCTCCCTCCACAGCCGGGCGACGAGGTCCTCGCCGACCTTGAGGACGTCGTCCTGGTCGGCGAACGACATCTCGATGTCGATCTGGGTGAACTCGGGCTGCCGGTCGGCGCGGAAGTCCTCGTCGCGGTAGCAGCGGGCGATCTGGTAGTAGCGCTCCAGGCCGCCGACCATGAGGAGCTGCTTGAACAGCTGCGGTGACTGCGGCAGCGCGTACCAGTGGCCCGGCTTGAGCCGGACGGGGACGACGAAGTCGCGCGCGCCCTCCGGCGTCGACCGGGTCAGCGTCGGCGTCTCCACGTTGACGAAGCCGTGCTCGCGCATCACCTCGTGCGCGAGGAACGACGCCTCCGAGCGCACCTTCATCGCCCGCGCGACGGAGTCGCGGCGCAGGTCGAGGTACCGGTACTTGAGCCGGATCTCCTCGTTGACGTTGACGTCGCCCTCGATCGGGAACGGCAGCGGCGCGGCGTCCGACAGCACCTCGATGTCGGCGGCGGCGACCTCGACGTCGCCGGTCGGCAGCTCGGGGTTCTCGTTGCCCGGCGGGCGGACGCGCACCTCCCCGACGACCTTGACGCAGAACTCCGAGCGGAGGTCGTGCGCGGTGTCCTCCTCCCGGAAGACCACCTGGGCGACGCCGGACGCGTCCCGCAGGTCGATGAACGTGACGCCGCCGTGGTCGCGGCGGCGGCCGACCCAGCCGGCCAGCGTGACCTGCTGCCCGGCGTGCTCCTTGCGGAGCGTCCCCGCCTCGTGCGTGCGGATCATTTGGAGAGCCTCTCCTTCAACGTCGTGACGATGCCGGTGAGCGGGACGGCGGTCTGCTCGCCCTCGGCCAGGTCCTTGACCTGGGCGACGCCGTCCGCGATATCTCGCTCCCCGAGGATCACGGCGTACCGGGCGCCGGATCGGTCGGCGTCCTTCATCGCGCCCTTCAGCCGCTTGCCGCCGAACGCCATGTCGGCGGCGATCCCGGCCCGGCGCAGCTCGTCCACCAGCGCGAACATCCGCCGCTCCGCCGCGTCGCCGAGCGCCACCCCGAACGCCTCGCAGCGCGGCCGCGCCTCGAACGCGACGTCCCCGCCCTCCTGCGACTCGGCGTCCATCGCGAGGAGCGTGCGGTCGAGGCCGAGGCCGAACCCGATGCCGGGAAGCGGCGGGCCGCCGATGTCCTCCGACAGGCCGTCGTAGCGCCCGCCGCCGCCGATGCCGGACTGCGCGCCGAGCAGCGGGTGGTCGAACTCGTAGGTCGTGCGGGTGTAGTAGTCGAGCCCGCGGACGAGGGTGGGGGTGTCCTCCCACGCGATGCCGAGGTCGGCGAGCAGCTCGCGGACGCGGTCGTGGTACGCCTTGCACGCCGGGCACAGGTGGTCGGCCATCAGCGGGGCGCCGCCGAGCTGGGCCCGGACCTGGGGGCGCTTGTCGTCCAGCACCCGCAGCGGGTTGATCTCGACGCGGGCGCGGGTGTCCTCGTCGAGGTCGAGGCCGCGCAGGAAGTCCTGCAGCAGGGCCCGGTAGGCCGGGCGGCACTCCTTGCAGCCGAGCGAGTTCAGCAGCAGCCGCACCCGGGTCAGCCCGAGGGACCGGTACCAGTGCCACGCGATCGCGATGGTCTCGGCGTCGACGCGCGGGTCCTCGCTGCCGATCGCCTCCAGGTCGAGCTGGTAGAACTGCCGGTACCTGCCCTGCTGCGGGCGCTCCGCGCGGAACGCGGGGCCGCTCGTCCACACCTTCACCGGCAGCGCGCCCCGGTGCAGGTTGTTCTCCAGGACGGCGCGCAGCACCGACGCGGTGAACTCGGGACGCAGCGTCAGCGACCGGCCGCCGCGGTCCTCGAAGGTGTACATCTCCTTGGACACCACGTCGGTGGACTCGCCGACGCCCCGCCTGAAGAGGTTGGTGTCCTCGAAGACGGCCAGCTCCAGGTAGCCGTAACCGGCCAGCCGCGCCCGCTCGGCGAACGCCTCGCGGACGGCGTAGAGAAGGTCCGCGCGCGGCGGAACGTATTCACTGACCCCCTTGGGGGCCCGGAAGCTCGAACTCATGGTCTCTCTGGCTCAGAATCCCTTGTTGGGCCCGTTCGGCGGAACCGCCCGGTCATTCCCTGAACCCGGAGAGAGCTCCGAGAGGAACGGGTTCGTCGCGCGCTCGCGGCCGATTGTGGTCTGCTGTCCGTGGCCGGGCAGGACCGCCGTCTCGTCGGGCAGGCTGAGGCACACCCGGGACAGGCTGGCGAGGATCTCCTCGTACGATCCGCCCGGCAGGTCGGTGCGTCCGATGGACCCGGCGAACAGCAGGTCGCCGCTGAACATCACGTCCGGCAGCTCCGCGGTCTCCGGCGTCCGGAACGTCACCGACCCCGGCGTATGGCCCGGGGCGTGGTCGACGGTGAAGCTCAGCCCCGCGAGTTCCAGCACCGACCCGTCGGCCAGCTCCTTCACCTCGTCCGGCTCGGACAGCTCGAGGCCGCCGAAGAGCTGCTGGCCCGGGCCGAGGGACAGCCCCTTGGCCGGGTCGGTGAGCAGCTCGCGGTCGTCCGGGTGGATGTAGGCGGGGACGTCCTTCGCGCCGCAGACCGGCGCCACCGACCAGACGTGGTCGATGTGGCCGTGGGTCAGCAGCACCGCGACCGGCTTCAGCCGGTGCTCGCGCAGGATCGCGTCGATCCCCGCCTCGGCGTCCTCGCCGGGGTCGACGATCACGCACTCCTCACCCGCGGCGGGCGCCACGACATAGCAGTTCGCGGCGAACGATCCGGCGGGGAACCCGGCGACGAGCACGGTCGTCCTTCCTTCGAGGCATCACGGGCGGCCTGTCCGAGGGTACCGGCGCGGCCATGGCCGCGGCGAACGAGATCGCGGCCGCCGTGTCGCGGGACGGGGTCCCGGGGCCCCGCGGGCCCCTCCCTGAAAGCGGACGCGATTTTACTCGCGGGTGCCGCTACTATGCGCTGCACGTTCACCTGATCACACCGGAGGGACAGGCCCGTGGCGGGGAAGGACCGCAAGAAGGAGATCGCGCGGCAGCGCTATGAGCGGCAGCAGCAGCGGCGGGCGCAGGAGGCGGCGCGGGCGCGCCGCGTCAAGCTCGTCGGCGCCGCGGCCGCGGTGGCGGTGGTCGCCGTCGGCGGCGGCGTGTTCATGGTGGCGACCGGCAAGGACGACGAGTCCACGGCCGACGGCCCGAAGTGCGCCTACAAGGCGGCCCCGAACGAGGGCGCGCCCAAGGGGCTCGGGACTCCGCCGGCGAAGCCCGCGCACACGGGGACCGTCCAGGCGACGGTCAAGACCAACAGCGGCGACGTGGAGATGCAGCTCTACGGCGAGAAGGCGCCCTGCACGGTCGGGTCGTTCGTCTACCTCGCGGAGAAGAACTTCTACGACAAGTCGCCGTGCCACCGGCTGACGAGCGGCGGCCTGAACGTCCTGCAGTGCGGCGACCCCACGGGGAAGGGCACCGGCGGGCCGGGCTACGGGTTCGCGAACGAGAACACCAGCGGCGCTACCTACACCGAGGGCACGCTGGCGATGGCGCACAGCAACCTGCCCGACTCGAACGGCAGCCAGTTCTTCATGGTGTACAAGGACTCGCAGCTCCCGCCCGACTACACCGTCTTCGGGAAGATCACCAAGGGGCTGGACGTGCTGACGAAGATCGCGGACGCTGGTTCGGACCCGAAGGGCGACGGCAAGCCGAAGAAGAAGGTAGAGATCCAGGACGTCACGATCGCCGGGAAATAGGCGAACGGGATACTAAGGTGTGGAGGGTCCGGAGGGCGGTAGTTCGTCCGGACCCGCGATTCAGGAGGCAAGGGTGTCCAGCGCGACCGATCCCTGGGGCCGGGTGGACGAGGACGGCACCGTCTATGTCAGGACGTCGGGCGGCGAGCGGGTCGTCGGCTCCTGGCAGGCCGGCGCGCCCGAAGAGGCCCTGGCCTACTTCAAGCGCAAGTACGACTCGCTCGTCACCGAGATCGGCCTGCTCGAACAGCGCGTCCGCACCACCGACCTGCAGCCCGCGCAGGCCCAGCAGAGCATCGACCGGCTCCGCGAGGCCGTCTCCGGGGCGCACGCGGTCGGCGACCTCGACGCCCTCGGCCGCCGCCTGGACGGCCTGACCGCGCAGGTCGGCCGCCGCCGCGAGCAGGTCAAGGCCGAGCGCGAGCAGCACCGCTCCGAGGCCCGCGTGGTCAAGGAGCGGATCGTCGAGGAGGCCGAGCGGATCGCGGCCGAGGAGACCCACTGGAAGAACGGCGGCGAGCGGCTGCGCCAGCTCGTCGAGGAGTGGAAGGCCGCCGACCGCATCGACCGGCCCACCGAGACCGCCCTGTGGAAGCGCCTGTCGTCGGCCCGCAACGCGTTCACCAAGCGCCGCAAGGCGTATTTCGCGACGCTGGACGACCAGCGCGAGGAGTCCCGCCGGGAGAAGGAGCGCCTGGTCGTCGAGGCCGAGGCGCTGTCGGGCTCCACCGAGTGGGGCGAGACCGCCGCCGCCTACCGCGACCTGATGCGCCGCTGGAAGCTCGCCGGACGCGCGTCCCGCGACGCCGAGGAAGACCTGTGGACGCGCTTCAAGGCCGCCCAGGACACCTTCTTCCAGGCCCGCAGCGCGGTGTTCGCCGAACGCGACGCCGAGTTCCGCGTGCACGCCGAGGAGAAGGAGAAGCTCCTCGCCGAGGCCGAGCGGCTGCTGCCCGTCCGGGACATCCGGCAGGCCAGGCAGTCGCTGCGCGCCATCCAGGAGCGCTGGGAGGCCGCCGGGATGGTGCCCCGCGACCAGCGCGACCGCCTCGAGGGACGGCTCCGCAAGATCGAGGAGACCGTGCGCGCCGCCGAGGAGAACGAGTGGCGCCGCACCAACCCCGAGGCCCGCGCCCGCGCCGAGGCGACCGTCGCCCAGCTGCGCAGCTCCATCGAGCAGCTGGAGAAGCGCCTCGGCAAGGCCCGCGACGCCGGCCGCGAGAAGGACGTCAAGGAGTCCGAAGAGGCCATCAGCGCCCGCCGCGCCTGGCTCGAAGAGGCCGAACGCACCCTCGCCGAGTTCTCCTGATCTGATCTCCGGCCGGGCCGCGCGGCTAGACCGGGGTGCGGCCCAGGAAGGAGAGCATTCGCGTTTGCTCGTCGGCGCCCTGTGGGGCCCGGCGGGGCGGGGCGAGGTGGCCTCGTGCGCGCAGGGGCGCGGCGACGACCTGGGCGGTCGCGAAGGCGTGGTGGACGAGGTCCGGGTCCAGCCGGGACGGCTGGCCGGTGGCCTCTGCCAGGTCCCAGGCGTGTACCAGCGGCTCCAGGATGTAGCCCTCCAGGAAGTCGCCGAGCGGCAGGTCGCCCAGCTCGCCGAACGGGACGGGACGGCTCAGCGCGGCCGGGGTGAGGGCGGCGGTGCAGTCCTCGCGGGCCGTCCGCCAGCACAGCAGGACGTCGTCCGGCGCGAACCGGGCCGGGTCGGCGTTGACCTCCGGGGCGGGTTCCCCGGCGGCGAGCGCGAGGACCATGCGCTGCCCGCCGGTCACGTGCCCGGCGACGTCGCGGGCGGTCCAGCCGGCGCACGGCGACGTCGCGTCCCAGCCGTCCCGGGGGACGCCGGCGACCAGGCCCTCGAACAGGTCGAGGGCCCGGTGGTAGCCGCTGAGGTTCTGAGCCATGGTGGTCAGTGACGCGCGATCCGACCGCCCTGTCAAGCGTTATCGCGAAGGTCGCCCACCGGCCGGGCGTCAGGCGGCGGCGCGCTGCCGGAGCATCCCCTCCATCAGGCGGATCTCGGCGCGCTGGCCGTCCACCATGGTGCGGGCGAGGCGGCGGACGAGGTCCCGCCCGGTGCGGGCCAGCACCGCCTCCGCCATCGCGACGCCGCCCCGGTGGTGGGCGATCATCAGCCGCAGGAACCGGGCCTCGGCGTCGCGTCCGGACGCCCGCTCCAGGTCGGCGAGCTGCTCGCGCGTCGCCATCCCGGGCATCGCCGCGTCGCCGCTCGCGGCCGGGCTCCCGTGGCCGCCGTGCCCGGACATCCAGCGCATGCGCCCCGCCGGGTCGGTCTTCGGCAGGCCCCACTCGTCCAGCCAGGCCGTCATCATGCCGATCTGGGCGGACTGCGTGTTGATGATGTCGTAGGCCAGCAACCGGACCTCGGGGTCGTCCGTGCGGTCCCGGACGATGAACGACATCCGCACCGCCTGGGCGTGGTGGGCGCTCATGTCGCGGGCGAACCCGGCCTCGGGGCCGTCTCTGCCCGGCTCGCCCGAGCGGGCGACGCTGAGCGCCACCAGCACCGCGCCGGTGAGGAGGACGAGGACCGCGAGGACGACGGTGACCCGCCGTCCTCGCGGCGCCCCGCCGGTCACGGGGTGTCCTTGGCCCCGTCGCAGGGCGCGCCGGGCTCGGGCGTCTGCGGGCCCTTGACGTAGGCGCGCAGGAACTGGTCCACGCGCGCGTCGGAGGCGTCCTGGACCTTGACCTGGCGTCCCCACGCGCTGAGCGCGATCGGGGCGTCCAGCGACGGGTACGGGCTGAGGAACGTGTAGTCGGTCCCGTTGACCTTGCCCTTGAGCGCGTCGAGCTGGGCGGCGGCCAGGCCGGGGCGGTACGCGATCCAGACGGCGCCGTGCTCCAGCGCGTGGACGGCGTTCTCGTTGCGCAGCGGAGCGTCGTACACACGTCCGTCGCAGTTCTGCCAGGTGGGGTCGTGGGCGCCGCCCATCGGCGGGGCGGTGTCGTAGCGGACGGGGCTCGTGGTGTGGTCGCGGGACAGGCCGTCCTTGGTCACCATCCCGGAGATGGACGCGGAGTCGTCCGCCGACGACGGACGGGACTGCATGAACGCATAGCCGATGGCGACGAACGCCACCACTCCGATCACGGTGAAGAAACCGATGACGCCCCAGGGGATCTCACGCTTGGTGAGCACGTTCTTCTGGGCTTTCTTGCGCGCGTTCTGGTTGCGGGCGCTCTTGGACATGAGAGCGGTCCTCTCGTACAGGCTCTGAATTGGCTGCGGACATGAAGGCAGCGCCGTATCGCGGGGGACACGGCGGCGAAGTGGCCTTACGGCCGGTCCGTCACAGCCGGAGAACCTGGAGAGCGGGCCGGGGCGCGAACGCGGACGCGCCCCTGAAGATCGGGGCGAGGGCCCAGCCGACGCGGGCGGGCAGCCGCAGGCCGCGGCGGCGCAGGACGGCCGCCAGCCCAAGCAGGACGAGGGTGAACACGACGGCGAGGCACAGGCACACGTCGACCGGCGCCTGCGACGGCACCCGCTTCGCGGGCCCGGACACCGCCGCTCCGCCGGTCAGTACCGCGTCAGCGGCGCTGTGAAGGCTCTGGAGCGGCGAAACCCCGGCGTCCCGCGCCTCGTGCCCGGCGGCGGACGACGCGGCCGCGACGGGGACGCTCACGGCGTGCTGGGTGCAGACGCGCGGCGGCGGCGCGTGCCCCAGCCCGTAGCTGAAGATCAGTCCGCCCACGACGAAGAGCGCCACGAGCAGGCCCGCCGGCCCGTGCCGACGGCGCCGGGTCATACCGGACACTCCGTCACGCTCCCGAATGCGCCTTCAATGCGCCCTACGCGCCGTTCCAACGCGGCAGCCCCGCCTCAGGTTCCATGGGGCCCGCGACCCTCGGACGAGGCGGAACCCTCCTGACGTAGCAGGAGGATCCGGTCAGGGCGCCCCGAAGATGAAGCCTATGACTCGATCGGGGGCCGAGGGCACGGCGTTGCGGAACCAGCGGCGGGTCTCGCGTGTGGTGCTGGCCACCGTCCTCCAGATCGGGGTCATGGCCGTGGTCCTGCTCGTCTACGAGTACGGCCGGCACCTCGCGGACGGGCGTCCCGCCCATGCGTTCTCCAACGCGCGATGGTTGTGGGACGCCGAACGCGCCCTCCGCCTGCCCGACGAAGCCTCCCTGCAGAACTGGGCGCTCGGCTGGGACGGCTGGGTGCGCGCCGCGAACCAGTACTACGTCCGCGTCCATTTCCCGGCGACCACGGTCTTCATGGTGTGGGTGTGGTTCCGGCACCGGCGGGCGTGGCCGCGCGTGCGCGCGGCGGTCGTCCTGTCGGCCGCGGCGGCGCTGGCGCTCCACTTCGCGTTCCCGCTGGCGCCGCCCCGGATGCTGCCCGGCCACGGGCTCGTCGACCTCATGCGCGCCTACGGGCCGAGCGCGTACGCGGCCGAGCCCGGCAGCGGCCTCGCCAACCAGTTCGCCGCGATGCCGTCGCTGCACGTCGGCTGGGCGGTGCTGGTCGCGTGGGGCGTCGTCCGGTACGGGCGCGGCCGGTGGCGGTACGTCCTCGTCGCCCATCCCGTGATCACGCTGCTCGTCGTCGTGCTCACCGCGAACCACTACTGGCTGGACGGCCTCGTCGGCTCGGCGATCGTCGCCGGCGTGCTGTGGCTGACGTCGGCCGTGCCCTGGCTGGACGACGGGCTGGGGCTGGACGACCGGCTGGACGACCGGCTGGACGACCGGGAGGGCGGGCCGTCCGGCGCTGTCGGCGCCCCGAGATAGTGTCGGAGCGTGACCGACAGGGCGGAATCGGGCGAGCCTGAGGGCCTCTTCGACGCCCCGGCGCCACCGGAGGCCGCGGGCCGCCCGGCGACGCCGGGCCTGGACGCGCGCCCCGACCGGCACCAGGTGGCGCAGCCTCTGTCGGCGCAGCCGCTCGCCGTGCGGATGCGCCCGCGCGCCCTCGACGAGGTGGTCGGGCAGGGACACCTGCTCGGGCCCGGCACCCCGATCCGGCAGCTCGTCGACCGGGACGTCCCCATGTCGCTCGTCCTGTGGGGCCCGCCCGGCACCGGCAAGACGACCCTCGCCACGGTCGTCAGCCACGTCACCTCGCGCCGGTTCGTGGAGATCTCCGCGGTCAGCGACGGCGTCAAGCGCGTCCGCGCCGAGATCGACCTCGCCCGGCGCGAGCTCGGCATGGCCGGACGGCAGACCGTCCTGTTCGTCGACGAGGTCCACCGCTTCAACAAGGCCCAGCAGGACGCGCTCCTCCCCGCCGTCGAGAACCGCTGGGTGTCGTTCATCGGCGCCACCACCGAGAACCCGTTCTTCTCCGTCATCAGCCCGCTGCTGTCCCGCTCGCTGCTGCTCACCCTGGAGCCGCTCGGCGACGACGAGCTGCGCGAGGTCATCCGCCGCGCGCTGACCGAGGAGCGCGGCCTGAACGGCGCGGTCACCCTCGAACCGGCCGCCGAGGACCACCTCATCCGCCTCGCCGGCGGCGACGCCCGCCGCGCCCTCACCTACCTGGAGGCCGCGTCCCTGGTCGTCGACGACGGCGGGACGGTCGACGCCGACGTCCTGGAGAAGGCCGTCGACCGGGCCGCCGTCCGCTACGACCGCGAGGGCGACCAGCACTACGACGTCATCAGCGCGTTCATCAAGAGCATCCGCGGCAGCGACGTCGACGCCGCGCTGCACTACCTCGCCCGCATGATCGAGGCCGGCGAGGACCCGCGGTTCATCGCCCGCCGCCTCATCGTGCACGCCAGCGAGGACGTCGGCATGGCCGACCCGACCGCGCTGCAGACCGCGGTCGCCGCCGCGCAGGCCGTCGAGTTCGTCGGCCTCCCCGAGGCCCGCATCAACCTCGCCCAGGCGGTCGTGCACCTGTCGCTGGCGCCCAAGTCCAACGCCGTGATCATGGCGGTGGACGGGGCGCTCGCCGACGTCCGCAAGGGCCTCGCCGGGCCCGTCCCCGGCCACCTGCGCGACGCGCACTACAAGGGCGCCGCCAAGATCGGGCACGGCGAGGGCTACAAGTACGCGCACGACCATCCGGGCGGCGTCGTCCGGCAGCAGTACGCCCCCGACGCCGTGCGGGGCCGGGAGTACTATCGCCCGACCAGGCACGGAGCCGAATCCCGGTTCACCGAGGTCCTCGCGCGGATACGCTCCGTCCTGCGCGGCGAACGGTGATCGCCCGCCCGGCCGGTGGTCCCGCCACACGGCCCGGGGGACCGGTAAGGTCTGTCAGGCCGTGTCGCCTCCGGGCGGGCGCGGCCGAGCCGAACTCGCACGAAACGGAAAGCCCTGATGCTCACTGGTGGACAGCTCGCGGGTCTCATCGTGGCCGTGTTCTGGGCGGTGCTCGTCTCGTTCATCGCGCTCGCCCTGCTGCGGCTCTCCCGCCTCCTCGCCGAGGCGGGCGAGGTCGTCCGTGAGATCGGCGACCAGGCCGCCCCCCTGCTGGACGACATGTCCCGGACGGTCCGCCGCGCCGACGAGCAGCTCGGCCGCACCGACGTCATCACCAAGCAGGTCGCCGGGGTGACGCAGAACGTCTCGGCCGTCACCACCGTCATGACCTCGGTGGTGGGCGGGCCGCTGGTGAAGGCTGCCGCGTTCTCCTACGGGGTCCGCAAGGCGCTCGCGAACGGCGGCCGCGACGGCGAGGCCCGTGCCGAGACCCGCGCCGATGGCCGGGCTGCCGCGCCGTCCAGGCCGCAGCTCCAGGCCGGTCCGGAGTCGCGGCGGCGGTCCCGTCCGACCCGGAGGGGGCGGCGATGAGGCGGCTGTTCTGGGTGACGGTCGGCGCGGGCGCCGGAGTGTACGCCTCGCACCGCGTCAAGCGCCGCGTGGAACGCTTCGCGCGCACCTGGTCGCCGGGCGGCGTCGCGGCGCGGGCCGTGGCCACCGGGCAGGGCGCGGGCGACCGGCTGAGGCATTTCGCCTCCGACGTGCGTACCGAGATGAAGGCCCGCGAGGACGAGATCCGCGAGGCCGTCCGACTGGACCAGGCCCCGCCGGACGCCCTCGCCGCCCGGCCCCGCCGGGTGCTCAGGGCGCGGTACACGATCGTCGGCGAGCCCGCCGACCACCGCATCGATCACGGCATCGACCCCGGCACGGACCGCGGCATCGATCACAGCGACGACGAGAAGGATGGCCACTGATCATGGAGTCGGCAGAGGTGGCGCGCCGCTTCCTCGGTTTCTTCGAGGAGCGCGGGCACACGGTGGTGCCCTCGGCCAGCCTGGTCGCCGAGGACCCGACCCTCCTGCTGGTCAACGCGGGCATGGTCCCGTTCAAGCCGTACTTCCTCGGCCAGCGCACGCCGCCGTCCCCGCGGATGACCAGCGCGCAGAAGTGCGTCCGGACGCCCGACATCGAGGAGGTCGGCAAGACCACCCGGCACGCCACGTTCTTCCAGATGCTGGGCAACTTCTCCATCGGCGACTACTTCAAGGAGCAGGCGATCCCGTTCGCCTGGGAGCTGCTGACCCGGTCCAGGGACGACGGCGGCTTCGGCTTCCCCGAGGAGAAGCTCTGGGTCACCGTCTTCAACGACGACGACGAGGCCGTGGGGCTCTGGCACGACAAGGTCGGCGTCCCCCTCGACCGCATCCAGCGGCGCGGCATGGAGGACAACTTCTGGTCGATGGGCGTCCCCGGCCCGTGCGGCCCGTGCTCGGAGATCTACTACGACCGCGGCCCCGAGTACGGCCGCGAGGGCGGCCCCGTCGCCGACGAGGACCGCTACCTCGAAGTGTGGAACCTCGTCTTCATGCAGTACGAGCGGGGCCCGGGGGAGAGCAAGACCGACTTCCCGATCCTCGGCGACCTGCCCTCGAAGAACATCGACACCGGCATGGGCCTCGAGCGCATGGCGGCGATCCTGCAGGGCGTCGACAACATCTACGAGACCGACACGCTGTGGCGCGTCCTCGACCGCGCCGCCGGGCTGACCGACACCCGGTACGGCCGCGAGCACCGCGCGGACGTGTCGCTGCGCGTCATCGCCGACCACGTCCGCAGCGGGACGATGATGGTCGCCGACGGCATCCGCCCGGGCAACGAGGGCCGCGGCTACGTGCTGCGCCGCATCCTGCGCCGCTCCATCCGCAACCTGCGCCTGCTCGGCGGCGAGGACGCGGGCCTCATGCACGAGCTGACCGCCGTCGCGATCGCCGCGATGGGCGAGCAGTACCCGGAGCTGGTCCGCACCGCCGCGAACATCCACACGGTCATCGACGCCGAGGAGGACTCCTTCCTCCAGACGCTCCGCACCGGCACCGCGATCTTCGACACCGCCGCCGAGCAGACCCGGCGGGCGGGCGGCGCGACCCTCGCGGGCGACCAGGCGTTCAAGCTGCACGACACCTACGGGTTCCCGATCGACCTCACCCTGGAGATGGCGTCCGAGCAGGGCCTCCAGGTCGACGAGGAGGGCTTCCGGCGGCTCATGCGCGAGCAGCGGGAGCGCGCCAAGAAGGACGCCCGCGACAAGAAGACCGGCAACCTCGACGTGTCCGTCCTCGACGAGCTGCTCACCGGCGCGGGCGGCCGGGTCGACTTCATCGGCTACCGGCACCTGCTCGGCGACGCCCGCCTCGTCGGGCTGCTGGTGAACGGCGCGAACGCGCCCGCGGCGGGGGAGGGCACCGAGGTCGAGGTCGTCCTCGACCGCACCCCCTTCTACGCCGAGGGCGGCGGCCAGCTCGCCGACCACGGGGTGATCCGGCTCGGCAACGGCGCCGTCATCGAGGTGACGGACGTCCAGTCGCCGCTCGCCGGGCTCATCGTCCACCGCGGCAAGGTCGCGAGCGGCGAGGCGCAGGCCGGCGACACCGCGCACGCCGAGGTGGACGTCGAGCGCCGCCGCGCCATCTCCCGCTCGCACACCGCGACCCACATGGTGCACGCCGGGTTCCGGCGGGCGCTCGGCGAGTCCGCGGCGCAGGCCGGGTCGGAGAACTCGCCCGGCCGGTTCCGGTTCGACTTCACCGCGTCGGGGGCCGTCCCGCCGAGCGTGCTCCGCGACGTCGAGGACGAGGTCAACGACGTCCTCGTCGGCGACCTCGACGTCCGCGCGTTCCACACCTCGATCGACGAGGCCCGCGCGATGGGCGCGCTCGCCCTGTTCGGCGAGAAGTACGGCGACGAGGTCCGGGTCGTCGAGGTCGGCGAGTACTCCCGGGAGCTGTGCGGCGGCACGCACGTCGCGCGGTCCGGGCAGCTCGGCCTGATCAAGGTGCTGGGCGAGGCGTCGATCGGCGCGGGCGTCCGCCGCGTCGAGGCGCTCGTCGGCATCGACGCCTTCCGGTTCCTGGCGCGCGAGAGCGTCCTCGTGGCGCAGCTCGCCGAGCAGTTGAAGGCGCGCAAGGAGGAGCTGCCCGAGCGCGTGTCCGGCGTCGTCTCGCGGCTGCGCGAGGCGGAGAAGGAGCTGGAGAAGCTCCGCTCCCGGCAGGTGCTCGCCGTCGCCGGGTCGCTCGCCGACGGCGCCGAGGACGTGAACGGCATCGCGTTCGTCGGCCACCGCGCCCCGGACGGCACCGGCGCCGACGACCTGCGCAAGCTCGCCGTGGACGTGCGCGGGCGGCTGACCGCCCGGCCCGCCGTGGTGATGGTCGCGGGCGTGCCGAAGGACCGTCCCGTCGTGGTCGTCGCCGTCACCGAGGGCGCCCGCGAGCGCGGCCTGAAGGCGGGCGCGCTCGTCGGGCTGGCGGCGAAGGCGCTCGGCGGGGGCGGCGGCGGCAAGGACGACCTCGCCCAGGGCGGCGGCGCGAACCCGGGCGCCGTGGGGGAGGCGCTCGCCGCCGTCCAGCAGGCCGTAGGGGCCGCGTGAGGCCGGGGCTTCGGGGGGAAGACGCGCCGGAGTCCGGGCCATGAGGCCCGGGGTCCGGCTGGGGGTCGACGTCGGGAGCGTGCGCGTGGGGGTCGCGCGCTGCGATCCCGGCGGCATACTCGCGACGCCGCTGGAGACGGTCAGGAGCGGCAGGGGCGACGTGGACCGGCTGGTCGCCCTCGCCGCCGAGCACGAGGCGATCGAGGTGGTCGTGGGCCTGCCGACGTCCCTGTCGGGACGCGAGGGCCCGGCCGCGCAGGCGGCCCGCGCGTTCGCGGCGAGGCTGGCCGGCCGGCTCCCCCAGGGGTCGGTCCGGCTGTACGACGAGCGCCTCACCACGGTGACGGCGGAGAGCGGCCTGCGGGCCGGAGGAGTGCGCGGCAAGGCGCGGCGCGCGGTCGTCGACCAGGCGGCCGCGACGGTGCTGCTCCAGGCCGCGTTGGACGCTGAACGGTTGACGGGCAACCCCCCAGGCGAGATCGTCCGGGAGAGCTCATGAACGACTTGGACCTGTTCTCAGACCCCTACGGCGAAGGGCAGCCGCCCGACGACCGGCACGGCGGCAGGCGCGACCAGCGGCGCGTCCGCAGGCGGCAGAAGCGCCGCCGCCGCAACGGCCGCGCCGCCGCCATGTTCGCGCTGGCGTTCCTGGTCGCGGTGTTCGGCACCGGCGGCGTCCTCGGCTACGCCTGGCTCGACAACCGGACGCACCCGCCGGACTACTCGGGCGCCGGCTCCGGGAACGTGACCGTCCAGATCAAGGACGGCGCGAGCGGCGCGGTGATCGGCCTGACGCTGGAGCGGCACCGCGTGGTGAAGAGCTCGCGCGCGTTCGTGAAGGCGTACACCAAGGAGACGCGGGCGTCGAGCATCCAGCCGGGCTTCTACCAGATGCGGCTGCAGATGTCGTCGGCCGCGGCGATGGCCCTGCTGCTCGACCCGAAGTCCCGGGCCGGCAACCAGATCACGATCCCGGAGGGGCGGCGCGCCGTCGAGGTCTTCGAGCTGCTGGGGAAGAAGACCGGGATCACCGTCCGCGAGTTCCAGGCGGCGGCGAAGCGGCCGCAGTCGCTCGGGCTGCCCGCGTACGCGAAGGGCAAGGTCGAGGGGTTCCTGTACCCGGGGCGCTACGACCTCGACCCGAACGGGACGGCCGAGCAGATCCTCAAGCAGATGGTGGGCCGGTTCAACCAGGAGGCCGAGAGCGTCGACCTCGTCGGGAAGGCGCGCCAGGCGCGCATGAACCCGGCCACGGTGATCACCCTCGCCAGCCTGGTCCAGGCCGAGGGCGGCAAGCCGAGCGACCTGCCCAAGATCTCCCGGGTGATCTACAACCGGGTCGACAAGGGCATGCCGCTGCAGTTCGACACGACCGTCCTCTACGCGCTGAACAAGCGGACCCTCACCGTCACCAACCAGGACCTCCAGGTCGACTCGCCCTACAACACCTACAGGCACAAGGGCCTGCCGCCCGGGCCGATCGCCAACCCGGGCCCGGACGCGATCGAGGCGGCGCTCGCGCCCGAGCAGGGCGACTGGCTGTTCTTCATCGCGACGGACCCGTCCCGCAAGATCACCGAGTTCGCGGTGACCGACGCCCAGCGCATCCGGCTGGAGCAGAAGTTCCGGGCGTGGCAGAGGGCGCACCCGGGCCAGTGACACCGGAACGGACGGACCGCCGCCGGGCGGCGGTGCTCGGCTCGCCGATCGCGCATTCGCTGTCCCCGGCGCTGCACCGGGGGGCGTACGCGGCGATGGGCCTGGACGCCTGGTCCTACGAGGCGATCGAGTGCGGCGAGGACGGCCTCGCCGCGCTGCTCGACGGCCTCGGCCCCGAGTGGGCGGGCCTGTCGCTGACGATGCCGCTCAAGCGGGTCGCGCTGGGCCTGGTCGACACCGTGTCCGACCTGGCGGTGAAGGTCGGCGGCGCCAACACGGTCGTCCTGCGGGACGGCCGCCGCCACGGCGACAACACCGACGTCCACGGCATCGTGACCGCGCTGACCGAGGCCGGGCTGAAGGCTCCGCTGGCAAGAGAAGGGGCGTCGGCGGTGGTGCTGGGGGGCGGCGCGACGGCGGCGTCCGCGCTGGCCGCGCTCGCCGGGCTCGGGCTGGACGAGGCGGTCCTCGCCGCCCGCACCCCGGAGCGCGCCGCCGAGGCCGCCGAGGTGGGGGAGCGGTTCGGGCTCGCGGTCCGCGTCGTGCCGCTCGACCGGGTCGGCGAGCACCTGCCCGCCGAACTGGTGGTGTCGACGCTGCCCGGACGCGCCGCCGACCCGTTCGCCGAGGCGGTCGCCGCGTCCGGCGCGGCCCTGTTCGACGTCGTGTACGCGCCGTGGCCGACCGCGCTCGCCACCGCCGTCGGGCGCGCGGGCGGGACGGTCGTCGGCGGCTTCGAGATGCTGCTGCACCAGGCCGTACGGCAGGTGGCGCTGATGACCGGGCGCGACGACGTGCCCGTCGCCGCGATGCGCGCCGCGGGCGAGGCCGAACTCGCCCGGCGCGGCTGAGCCTCTTCACGCGGGCGGGTCGCGCGGCGGGCGGCGCCGCTTCACCGACTCGTCGACGCTGGTGAGGACGACGGGCAGGATCACGCTCAGCCAGAAGTCCCGCCAGCCCCACGCGCCGAGGGCGACGCCGAGCACGCTGCCCGAGCACACCGCGCCGAGCACCACCGCCGCCCAGTGCCGCCGCGCGAACCCGACCGGGTCGACGAGCCTGCTGTGCGGCAGCAGGTCGGCGAGCGGGCGGCCGCGGGCGTGGGCGCGCTGCACGACGGTCGCGT
The DNA here is from genome assembly GCF_008085905.1 of Actinomadura syzygii. Lineage (GTDB taxonomy): Bacteria > Actinomycetota > Actinomycetes > Streptosporangiales > Streptosporangiaceae > Spirillospora > Spirillospora syzygii. Next base: position 111,164 of record NZ_VSFF01000020.1, read on the forward strand.
CCGGCAGCCAGTGCAGGACGTCGCCGCTGCCCGCGAGCGGGACGCGGCTGAGCGCGGTCAGGGTCTCCAGCCGCCACCACAGCGTCCACAGCGACGTGCGCCCGCCGGGTCCTACGTTCCAGCGCGGGTCGACGGCCTCGCGGCGGACGAGCGTCCGGAACGCGCGGGCGACGGCCGGGCCGTGCGGCCCGCGCGGGTCCCGCAGCAGCGCGGACAGCGCGATCGGCAGCCCGTAGTGCCACAGCGCGAGCCGCCACACCGGCTCCGGCGCCGCGCCGCTCGACCCGGTGTTGTTCGACCCGGTGTTGTTCGACGCGGTTCCGTTCGACGGGGTGCCGTGCGGCGACACGTCGTAGGTCTCGATCCAGGTGTGGTCGTCGTCGGGGTCGAGGTGGGCGAGGAGCCAGTCGTAGGCGTCGAGGAGCCGGTCGGTCCGCAGGTCGGGACGCGCCTCGGCCAGCGTGACCAGCGCGAACGCGGTGTGCGTGACGGTCGGCGCGGCCTCCTGCGTCGGCCCCCACCCGGGGCGGGCGGCGGTCCGGTCCGCGGTGAGCCACTCCACGCCCCGGTCGACCGCCGGGTCGTACGGGTTGAGCTGGCTGAGCGCGCGGAGCGCCAGGCACGTCAGCCACACCCGGGACCGGCAGCCGTGCAGCGAGCCCCAGCCGCCGTCCGGGTTCTGGTTGCGCAGCAGCCACTGGTAGGCGCGCTTCAGGTCGGGGGCGTCGTCGCGGAGGTCGCAGCGGGCGCGGGCGAGGAACCGGGCGATCCAGCCGGTCGCCTCCACGACGGGCATGCCGAGGCTGGTCTTGGTCGCCCAGCCGCCGTCGCGCAGCGCGTCGCCGGACGCGGTCTGCCGGGACGCGAGGAACGCGAGGCCCTCGTCGAAGTACTCGAAGGGGCGTCCCGCCTCCACGAACGCCAGCAGGCCGAGGGCGGTCGCGGTCATGCCGGGCTCGGGGCGCGTCAGCTCGTGGTACCAGCCGCCGCCGGTGCCGAGGGCGTGCGCGTAGGTGTCGCGGAGGACGTCGAGGGACTCCTCCAGCCGCGCGTGCAGCACCGCCAGGTCGATGGCGGCCGTGTCGGGGGCGGCGGACGCGGCGGCGGGAGGGGCGGCGCGGGGGGCCGGTGCGGGGAGCGGGGTTCTCTGGTTCACGATGTCGCCTTCTGCTGACTTTGTTCCCGTGTAGCCAGGTTTTGTACCGCATGGGATGTATGTCGGTATCCGCCGCCGTACAGATCTCTGCCGGACACCGGTCGCGTCCGCCGCGCACCGGGCACGGTGGAAAACGGGGACCGCGCGACGCCCGGACTGGAGGAGGCTTGGTCGAGCCGACGCCGCGGCACGAGCCCGGCCATGACTGCGTCCTCTGCCCGCCCCTGCGGTTCCGGTTCAACGAGATGGCCGACCTCCCGGGCGAGGCGGGCGTCATCGCGCGCGACGCCGACTTCCTGCTGATGCCGGACGTCGCGCCGCTCGCCGAGGGCCACCTCCTCCTGGTGACCCGCGAGCACTGGCAGTGCGCCGCCGCCTTCGCCCCGCCGCTGTGGGAGCGGGCCCTGCGCTGGCGCGACCGCGCCGCCCGCCTCTACCGCCGCGCCTACGGGACGGACGACCTGCTCCTCTTCGAGCACGGCCCGGCCACCCCGCAGGGCGGCGGCGCGTGCATCGACCACGCGCACTGGCACTTCCTGCCCGGCACGCCCGGCGTGCGGAGGCTCGCCGAGGACCGGGGGCTCCCCGGCGCGCCCGCCGGCCACGCCGCGCTGCGCGCCCGCCTCCGCGCCGGGCGCTCCTACCTCCTGATCGAGGAGGACGGCGTCGCGACAGTCCATCCCGGGGACGGCGTGCGCAGCCAGTTCCTGCGCTGGGCCGTGACCACCGCCGGACGGCCGGGAGAGACCTGGCGCTGGCAGGAGGCGTTCGGCCTCCCGGCCAGCAGGCGCCGCTTCCTGCGCACGCTGCGGTCCTTGCGCGCCGCGGTCCAGGACGAGCCGCTGTCCGAGGAGCCTCAGTCCTCGGACAGCCACCAGTAGAGCTCGGACGCGGCGAGCCGGTCGCCGAACCCCGCGCGCTCCACGCCGTGCCGGTATCCGCTCGAATACTCGATCGGCGGACGTCCGCGCTGATGGGCGAGCACCCGTTCCAACGATGTCGGGCCGAACCGCAGCAGCCACAGCGGGGATCCCGGGACCGCGTCGTCCAGGACGGGCGGCAGCGCCCGCACCTCGCTCGCGGTCGTCGGTCCCGGACGGCCGAGCAGCCGCGCCAGCGTCGGCGCCTCCGAGATGACCAGGTCGGCGAGCGCCAGCGTCGGCAGGACGCCGTCCGCCGGGAGCCGCGCGTCGACGTCGTGCGGGACGAGGTCGAACGCGACCCTCGTCCCCGCGTCGCGGGCGAGGCGCGCCGCCGCGTGCAGCGCGTCCCGCGAGACGGGCGACAGCAGCGAGTACCCGTCGACGGCCAGCACGTCGGCGTCCGCGATCCGGGCGGCGGACGCCGCGACGTCCCGGCCGGTCAGGCGGCGTGCGGGCGGGTCGTCCCGGACGACCAGCAACCGGACGCCCCGCCCGCCGCCGCCCCCGTCGCCGCCCCCCTGGTCGCGCAGCATGACCGACACGCCGTTCGGTGCGCCGGGCTCGACGCACAGGAGGTCGCCCGCTCCGAGCCGCTCCAGCTCCCGGCGGATCACCGGCGTGAAGTCGTCGTCGCCGACCTTGGCGAGGACGTCCACCCGGCGGAAGCAGCGGGTCGCGCTGCGGGCCAGGTTGACGGCCGTCCCCGCGACCACGGCCCGCGCGGGGGCGTAGGAGAGGCGGTCGGCGTCGAGATCGGCGAACCGGACGTCGGGCAGCGTGGCGCGTACCTCGATCCCCACGTCGCCGATGACGACCATGGCGAAGCGGCGCTCGTCGGCGCCGTCCAATCCGGGCCACTCCGCCGGGGACGCGCCCCTGTCGCGCGGCATCTCAGCCGGACGCGGCCAGGAACGCCCGCATCACCGGGCGCAGGCTCGGGATCAGCTCGTAGGCGCCGATCTCCTCCAGCGGAACCCAGGCGCACCCGTCGAGATGGTCGCTCTCCTCCTGGTTCTCCAGGCTGGGGTCGAGCGTGACCGGACGGCACCGCCGCGCCGCCGCCACCACGCGGATCTGCCCGCCCGCCGGGCGGCGGCCGGGGGCCGCGCGGTCGGGCATGAACCACTGCCACAGGTGGAACGGCGGGCCGGGGTCGATCTTGAGACCGACCTCCTCCCACACCTCCCGCCTGATGTGGTCGTCGAGGCCGAGGTCGCCCTCCACCTCCAGCCGCCCGCCGGGCACCTCCCAGCGCCCCGGGTGGAACGGGTCGGACGCCGACTTGCGGACCAGCAGCAGCCGCCCGCCGGACACGATGAACGCCTTCTGCGCGAACTGCAGGGTGATCGGGGAGAAGGCGTGCAGGGGGCCGGCCGCGCCGGCCTCGGCCGAGGGCATCGCGGAACCACCTCCCTGGCCCTGGCGGGCCGTTCCGGAGGGTGCGGGGCGTCCCCCCACTTGAGATCAGGCCGTGGTCCCGTCACCGTAACAGCGCCGCACCGTGACGCCGAGACGCCCGCCGCGCCAGAACTTCCTCACCCATCGGCCCCTCCCCGGCGGCCCCGGACGCCCCGCGCCGCGCCGGGACGACCGTCCGGCCCGGGAATGGGCGCGGGCCCCACGCTGTTGAGCACGGTGGCGTACCTCACTCAGGCACCACGGCGGGTTCGGGCGGACGGCGCCGTCCCGACCGGTGCGGGGGCTCCGAGCGGGTGGTATCTTGGTGGCCGACCGGCTCTGCGCGCGCGACCCAGCGGTGGCGTGTGCCGGGCACACAAGCGGAGGCCACCTCCCACCTGACCGGCCGCAAGGCCGGAGGGTCTCGGTCCGGCGAACGGGCGCGCGGCGCTCGTCCAGCCGTCGTCCCCGAGCGGCAGGGCCGCCGGGGAGACCGAAGGTGGCCCCGTACGTGACGTCGTGCGGGGCTTTTCTCGTGGAAGCCTCGGGGTACGACCGGTCAAACGAATGTGAACGGCCCCAAGGAGGTCCCATCAGCGCCGAACCGCGTATCAACGACCGCATTCGCGTGCCCGAGGTCCGGCTCGTCGGCCCGAACGGCGAACAGGTTGGCATAGTGCCCATCGCCAAGGCCCTTGAACTCGCGCGCGAGTCGGACCTCGACCTCGTCGAGGTCGCGCCCACGGCGCGCCCGCCCGTCGCCAAGCTCATGGACTACGGCAAGTTCAAGTACGAGTCCGCGATGAAGGCGCGTGAGGCGCGCAAGAACCAGGCGCACACGGTCATCAAGGAGATCAAGCTCCGCCCGAAGATCGACCCGCACGACTACGAGACCAAGAAGGGTCACGTGGTGCGGTTCCTGAAGGCCGGGGACAAGGTGAAGGTCACGATCATGTTCCGCGGTCGTGAGCAGTCCCGTCCCGAGCTCGGTTTCCGGCTGCTGCAGCGGCTCGCCGACGACGTCGAGGAGCTCGGCTTCGTCGAGTCGCGGCCGAAGCAGGACGGCCGGAATATGATCATGGTGATCGGACCGCACAAGAAGAAGACGGCCCGCGGTCAGGAGACCGAGAGCGCCTGACGGCCGTCCCGGGACCGCTCCCGCGGCGGGCCCGGTACCGCGACCTCGCGGGCGGAGCGGGGTCACGGCGCACGTAGATTGAAGCCTGACCAGGCGCGTCCACGGCAGCTCGTGCGATGCGTCGATCAGGCGCGCCCCCGTGCCGTCCGCACGGGGCAGGGACAGAGGGAGACGACGGCGACCATGCCGAAGACCAAGACCCACAGCGGTGCCAAGAAGCGCTTCAAGCTGACCGGCACCGGCAAGGTGATGCGCCGCCGCGCCAACCGCAACCACCTGCTTGAGCACAAGCCGTCCAAGCGGACCCGGCGGCTGGACGGACCGGCCGTGGTGGCCGACGCCGACGCCAAGAACATCAAGAAGCTGCTGCGCAAGTAGCACCCGACCGGCAACATCAGCGACCGGCCGAGGCCCGGACGGCCCCGGCCCCCACGAAGGAGTCAGCACGTGGCACGCGTGAAGCGGGCGGTCAACGCCGCCAAGAAGCGTCGGGTCGTCCTGGAGCGGTCGAGCGGCTACCGCGGCCAGCGCTCTCGCCTGTACCGCAAGGCCAAGGAGCAGCAGCTCCACTCGATGACCTACGCGTTCCGTGACCGCAAGGACCGCAAGGGCCAGTTCCGCCGCCTGTGGATCCAGCGCATCAACGCGGCGGCCCGCGCCAACGGCATCACCTACAACCGGTTCATCCAGGGCCTGAAGGCCGCCGAGGTCGAGGTCGACCGGCGCATGCTCGCCGAGCTCGCCGTGAACGACGCGCCCGCCTTCGCCGCTCTGGTCAAGGTCGCCAAGGACGCGCTCCCCGCCGAGGGAAACTCGGAGGCGGCCTGAGCCCGGGCATCCGGACTCGGGCGAACGACGCGACATGGCGGGCCGCGAGCTGACCTCCGTCCGGTCTCCACGGGTGAAGGCCGCTCGGCGGCTCGCCAAACGGGCCTTCCGGCGCCGCGAGAACCGGTTCCTCGCCGAGGGGCCGCAGGCGGTCCGGGAGGCGCTGGAGATCCCCGGCGGGCTGGCCGAGCTGTTCGCCACGGCGGAGGCTGAGGCCCGCCACCCCGAGCTGGTGGCCGCCGCCGAGCGGGCGGGCGCGCCGGTGCTGCGCGTCAGCGGCGAGGTCATGGCCGAGCTCGCGCAGACCGTCACCCCGCAGGGGCTGCTGGCGGTGTGCGGGTTCGTGGACGTCCCGCTGGAGACGGCGCTCGCCGCCGGTCCCCGGCTGGTGACCGTCCTCGCGCACGTCCGCGACCCCGGCAACGCGGGCACGGTGCTGCGCACCGCCGACGCGGCGGGCTCGGAGGCGGTCGTGTTCACCGACGCGTCCGTCGACCCCTACAACGGCAAGTGCGTGCGCGCCTCGGCGGGCAGCCTGTTCCACCTGCCCGTCGTCGTCGGGCCGCGGTTCGACGCGCTCATCCCGGAGCTGCGCGGCGCGGGGCTCACCGTCCTCGCCGCGGACGGCGGGGGCAAGCGCACGCTGGACGAGGCACTCGACGACGGCCTTCTCGCACGCCCCACCGCCTGGGTGTTCGGCAACGAGGCGTGGGGCCTGCCCGCCGAGATCCTCGGCAGCGTCGACGAGGTCGTGCGCGTCCCGATCCACGGGCGCGCCGAGAGCCTGAACCTCGCGACGGCCGCGGCCGTATGCCTCTACGCCTCGGCCCGCGCCCAGCGCGGGACGTGACCGGCGCGTGAAGTAAGGGCGCGGAACGCGGCCGACGACGGGCCGACGGCGCGCCGAGGCCGCTGCGGTGCGTGACCGGATGGCCGCAACCGGTCGTCCCGGTCGCGGTGCCCCGGGCGGTGAACTGGGAGGATGGTCCGCACTCCGAGGTCGGTCCGGGGGTGGACCGGCCGCCGCGGGACTCGTCCGCAGGTAGGAGCGGGAACGGGCCTGACGAGGGATCTCTCCGCCCTGGTCCGGTGCCTACGGTGTTGATCAGTGCTTTGACCAGGGGCGGCGCCGATGCCGCGCAGAGTGGGGGCGAACGTGATGACCGAGGAGACCTGGCCGCCCAGGAGGGCGGGCCGGCGCGGGCCGGACGTGCGGTGCGCGCCGCGCGCCGTCGCCGCGGCTCCCGGGGCCTCCGGCGCGCGGGCCGGCGGTGACCGCGGCCCGGCCGGACGCGTCCCGGGCGGCCTCGCCGCGGGCACCGTCGCCAGTGCCGCCCCGAGCACCGCCGAACTGCGGGTCGAGGTCGCGCTGCGGCACGGCGACACCGCCGTCGTCGCGGTGGCGGGCGAGATCGACCTGCACACGGCCGACACCCTGCGCGCGCGGCTCGTCGAGCTGCACGGCACGGGGATGCGCCGCCTGGTGGCCGACTTCGCGGCCGTCCCGTTCTGCGACGCGGCCGGGCTCGGCGCGCTGGTCGCCGCGCACAACCAGGTTTCCGCGACCGGCGGCGAGATCGCGCTCGCCGGGGTCCGTCCCGCCCAACTGCGGCTGCTGCGGATCACCGGGCTCGACCGCCTGTTCGCCGTCCACGCGGACGTGCCGGACGCGCTCGCCGGCCACGACTCGCCGAGCACCTCCCGCTGACGTCCACGACTCGGTGACGTCTGTGATCCGCTGACGTCCGCGACCCGGTGACGTCCGCGAGCCCGCGGGTCCTCGTCCTCGGTGGGGTGCGCGTCCCGTGACGTTCGCGGCCCGGGAGGCGCGGGGGCGGTCCCGGGGCCGTCGCGATCCCGCCCGCGGGCTACAGATGCCTTTCCGCAGGGGGCTTTCCGGGTCCCGCAAGACGCCCGACTGCGGCTAGAGTCTCTTCTCGACAGGCCGCGTTCCCTTCGGTGTTCTGGAGGCCGCTGTGGGCGGAGAGGAAGCCCCTCGCGTGGCCGCCCGCGTGCCCGCGCAGCGGTCCGCGGCCGGCCCCGGCGGGGATGCGTCCGGCCTCGCCTCGGTCGCCGCCGACGAACTGCCCGACGGGCTGCTCGTCGCGGGCCGCGACGCCCGGGTGGTGGTGTTCAACGCCGCCGCCGCGCGGATGACCGGCGTCGCCGCCGGGTCCGCGCTCGGCCGCGACTTCCGCGACGTCCTGCCGCTGCACGACGCCGAGGGCCGCGACTGGTGGAAGTGCCTCGCCCCCTACGACGGCCTCGCCATCCGCACCCGGCACCCCGAGCGCGTCCTGTTCCTGCCCGACGGCACGGAGGTGCTGGTCACCGCCGCGTACCGGCGCGACGGCGAGGGCCGCGTGGAGCGGTTCACCGTGAGCCTGCGCGACGCCCTGCACCGCGCCCGCCAGGAGCGCGACCGCGCCGACCTCGTCTCCACCGTCGCGCACGAGCTGCGCTCCCCGCTGACCAGCGTCAAGGGCTTCACCGCGACGCTGCTGGCCAAGTGGCACCGCTTCAACGACGACCAGAAGCGCGTCATGCTGGAGACGGTCAACGCCGACGCCGACCGGGTCACCCGGCTGATCACCGAGCTGCTCGACGTGTCCCGCATCGAGGCGGGCCGGCTGGAGATGCACCGCCAGGTCGTCGACCTGCCGGAGGAGGTCCGCAAGGTGATCGCGGGCCGGGTCGCGGCGGGCGAGGCGGAGGACCGGTTCCGCTTCGAGACGCGCGGCGAGCTGCCCGAGATGTGGCTCGACCCCGACAAGATGGATCAGATCCTCGGTAACCTTGTGGAGAACGCGGTGCGCCATGGGGCGGGCACCGTCACCATCGTGGTGGAGCCGGACGCGCACAAGGAGGGAGCCGCCGTGTCGGTGCGCGACGAGGGCGAGGGCATCCCGCCCGAGGCGGCCCAGCGCGTCTTCCGGCAGTTCTGGCGCGGCCCCGGCGGCAACCGCCGCGGCGGCACCGGCCTCGGGCTCTACATCGTGAAGGGCCTGGTCGAGGCGCACGGCGGCGTGATCGCCGTGCGGCGGGCGCCCGGCGGCGGCGCCGAGTTCCGATTTACCGTGCCCGCAGGGGCCCCCGACCACGCCGGCTGAGCCCGGCGGCCGCCGGGCCCCTGGACGGGCCGCGCGTTCCGCGCACGCTTTCCGGATCTTCACCGCCCGCGCACTAGACTGCGGGCGTCCCACGCCGACCGGAGTCGATGACACAGCCATGTCTGCACCCAACAAGTCCTTTGATCCCGTCGAGGTGTCCGCGCTGAGCGCGGCGGAGCTGGAGCGGGCCCGCGACGCGGCGCTCGCGGCCATCGCCGCCGCAGCCGACCTCGACGACCTGAAGCAGGTCCGCCTCGCGCACGCCGGCGACCGCTCCCCGCTGGCGCTCGCCAACCGCGAGATCGGCGCGCTGCCGCCCGCCGCCCGCGCCGAGGCGGGCAAGCGCATCGGCGCCGCCCGCGGGGCCGTCGGCCAGGCGCTGAAGGCGCGCCAGGCGGAGCTGGAGGAGGAGCGCGACCAGCGCGTGCTGGTCGAGGAGACCGTCGACGTCACGCTCCCGTGGGACCGCGCCCCGCGCGGCGCCCGCCACCCGCTGACCACCATGCAGGAGCGGATGGTCGACGTCTTCGTCTCGATGGGCTTCGAGGTCTCCGAGGGCCCCGAGGTCGAGGCCGAGTGGTACAACTTCGACGCCCTCAACTTCCTGCCCGACCACCCGGCGCGCACGATGCAGGACACGTTCTTCGTCGAGTCGGAGGAGTCCGGCCTGGTGATGCGGACGCACACCTCGCCGATGCAGATCCGGTCGCTGCTGGCGCGCGAGCTGCCGGTGTACGTGGTCGCGCCGGGGCGCACGTTCCGCACCGACGAGCTGGACGCCACCCACAGCCCCGTCTTCCACCAGCTGGAGGGCCTCGCGGTCGACGAGGGACTGACGATGGCCGACCTGCGCGGCGGCATCGACGCCTACGTGAAGGGCATGTTCGGCGAGGGGTTGAAGACGCGGTTCCGCCCGTCCTACTTCCCGTTCACCGAGCCGTCCGGCGAGGTGGACATGCAGTGCTTCGTGTGCCGGGGCGCGTCCGCCGAGCCCGGCGCCGAGCCGTGCCGCACCTGCGGCTCGGAGGGCTGGATCGAGCTCGGCGGCTGCGGCATGGTCAACCCGCGGGTGCTGCGCGCCTGCGGCGTCGACCCCGACCGCTACAGCGGCTGGGCGTTCGGCCTCGGCGTCGAGCGGACGCTGATGTTCCGGCACGCCGTGGAAGACATGTACGACATGGTGGAGGGCGACGTCCGGTTCACCCTCCCGTTCGGGATGGAGATCTGATGCGCGCCCCGCTTTCCTGGCTGCGCGAGTACGTCGAGCTGCCCGCCGACGTGACGGGACGCGCGCTCGCCGAGAAGCTGATCGCGGCGGGCCTTGAGGTCGAGACGGTCGAGCGCGCCGGCGCCGACCTCACCGGGCCGCTCGTCGTCGGCGAGGTGCTGGCGATCGAGGAGCTGACGGACTTCAAGAAGCCGATCCGCTACTGCCAGGTGAACGTCGGCGACGCGAACGGGACGGGCGAGCCGCAGAACATCATCTGCGGGGCGTCCAACTTCGCGGTCGGCGACCGCGTGGTCGTGATCCTGCCCGGCGGCGTGCTGCCCGGCGGGTTCGAGATCGGCGCCCGCAAGACCTACGGCCGGGTGTCGGAGGGCATGATCTGCTCGGTCAGCGAGCTGGGCATCGGGGACGACCACAGCGGCATCCTCGTCCTGCCCGCGGACACGCCGGTCGGCGCGGACGCGATCGGGCTGCTCGGGCTGCGCGACGACGTCCTCGACATCGCCGTCACCCCGGACCGCGGCTACGCGCTGTCGATCCGCGGCCTCGCCCGCGAGGCGGCGACCGCGTACGACGTGCCGTTCAAGGACCCGGCCGACGTGGAGCTTCCCGAGAAGAACGGCGAGGCGTACCCGGCGAGCATCGGCGACCCGACCGCGTGCGACCGGTTCGTCCTGCGCGAGGTGCGGGGCCTCGACCCGGACGCGCAGACCCCGATGTGGATGCGGGTCCGCCTGCACCGCGCCGGGATGCGTCCCGTGTCGCTGGCCGTGGACGTCACCAACTACCTGATGCTGGAGCTCGGGCAGCCGCTGCACGCGTTCGACCGGGGCAAGCTCACCGGTCCGATCGTGGTGCGCCGCGCCGCCCCCGGCGAGGAGCTGGAGACGCTCGACCACGTCAAGCGCGAACTCGACCCCGGCGACATCCTGATCACCGACGAGTCGGGCCCGATCTCGATGGCCGGGACGATGGGCGGCCTCGCCACCGAGATCGACGAGCGGTCGTCCGACATGGTGGTCGAGGCGGCGCACTTCGACGCGATCGGCACCGCGCGGATGAGCCGGCGGCACAAGCTGCACAGCGAGGCGTCGCACCGGTTCGAGCGCGGCGTCGACCGGGAGCTGCCGCTGTACGCCTCCTACCGGGCGGTGCGGATGCTCGCCGAGCTGGGCGGCGCCGAGGTGCTGCCGGGCGTGACGCACGCCGAGGCGCCGGTCGAGCCGGTGACGGTGACGATGCCCGCCGCGCATCCGGGACGGGTCGCGGGCATGCCGTACACGCGGGACGCGGTCGTCCGCCGCCTGGAGCAGGTCGGCTGCGCGGTCGCGGGCGGCGACGTGCTGACGGTGACGCCGCCGTCGTGGCGTCCGGACCTCACCGAGCCGAACGACCTGGCCGAGGAGGTCGCCCGGCTCGAAGGGTACGAGGAGATCCCGGCGCGGGCGCCGCGCCCGGTCGCGGGCCAGGGGCTGACCGTCCGGCAGCGGCTGCGGCGGCGGGTCGGCCGCGCGCTCGCGGGCGCCGGGTACGTCGAGGTGCTGGCGTTCCCGTTCGTGTCCGACAAGGACCTGGACGGCCTCCAGCTCCCCGCCGACGACGCGCGCCGCCGCACGATGCGGCTGGCGAACCCGATGTCGGAGGAGGAGCCGCTGCTGCGCACCACGCTGCTGCCCGGCCTGTTCAAGGTGCTGGCGCTCAACGTGGGACGCGGCTTCGGCGACGTCGCCCTGTACGAGCTGGGCGCGGTGTTCCGGCCGCGTCCGGACGCCCCGGACCGGGCGCCGCGCCTCGCGGTCGACCGCGGCCCGACGCCGCAGGAGATCGCGTCGGTCGAGGCGGCGCTGCCGGACCAGCCGCACCGGGTCGCGGTCGTCCTGTCGGGCGACCGGGAGCCGTCCGGCTGGTGGGGCGAGGGACGTCCCGCGCTGTGGGCGGACGCGATCGAGGCCGCCCGCACGGTCGCCCGCGAGGTCGGCGTCGAGCTGACCGTCAAGGCCGACCAGCACGCGCCGTGGCATCCGGGCCGCTGCGCCGCGCTCTACGCGGGCGACACGCTCGTCGGGCACGCCGGCGAGCTGCACCCGCGCGTCACGAAGGCGTACGGGCTGCCCGCGCGGACCTGCGCGATGGAGCTGGAGCTGCGGCTCCTCGGCGAGCCGGTCGCGGTGACCGCGCCGCACGTGTCGTCCTATCCGGTCGCGACGCAGGACGTCGCGCTGATCGTCGGCTCCGGGGTGCCCGCCGCCGAGGTCGAGGCGGCGCTGCGCGACGGCGCGGGCGGCCTGCTGGAGGCGATCCGCCTGTTCGACGTCTACACCGGCGAGCAGGTGGGGGAGGGGCGCAAGTCCCTCGCGTACTCGCTCCGCTTCCGCGCCCCGGACCGGACGCTCACCGCCGAGGAGGCGTCGGAGGCCCGCGCCGCCGCGGTCGCCGCCGCGGCCGAGCGCACCGGCGCCGTCCTGCGCGGCGCCTGAACGATCCCGTCGCAAGCCGCCCCGGACGCCGTCCGGGGCGGCTTCGCCGTCTCGGCCCGCGTGGCCGAACGCGACTTGTGCAGTGCCAAGGCGTCGGATAACCTACTCGGGTCACATCGCCGCCCGGTAGGGGAGTCCATTGAGGATCTGAGGTCCGACACCGCGCAGCGGCCGTTCACCGGCCCGCGCACGTGACCTCAGTGTGGACTCTGATCCGCCGGGCTTTTCCATGCCCGTCGGCGCGTCGCGCGTCCCGCGGTGTCTCCATGCGTCCCGCACCTGCTCATCACCATGGAGGCCGCCCATGTCATTCGCCGTCGTGTGCTCGGATCTGACGTTCGCCTGGCCGGACGGAACGGTCGTCCTGGACGGTCTGGACGCCGCCTTCGGCACCGGCCGGACGGGCCTGATCGGCGTCAACGGATCCGGAAAATCCACCCTGCTGAAGATCATCGCGGCTGAGCTGCGCCCGGCGTCGGGCAGGGTGAGCGTCGACGGGGAGACCGGCTACCTGCCGCAGAACCTCGTCCTCGACGACGCCGCCACGGTCGCGGACCTGCTCGGCATCACCGCGACCCGCGCCGCGCTGCACGCCATCGAGCGCGGCGAGGCGACCGAGGAGAACTTCGCCGCCGTCGGCGACGACTGGGACGTCGAGGAACGCGCCCGCGCCGAACTCGACCGCCTCGGCCTGCGCCACCTCGACCTCGACCGGACGGTGCCGACGCTGTCCGGCGGCGAGGCCGTGATGGTCGGGCTGGCGGCGCGGTTCCTCGCCCGTCCCGACGTCCTGCTGCTGGACGAGCCCACCAACAACCTCGACCTGGACGCGCGGCGCCGCCTGTACGACGCCGTCGAGTCCTGGACGGGCGTGCTGGTCGTCGTCAGCCACGACCGGGAGCTGCTCGACCGCGTCGACGAGATCGCCGACCTGCGGGACGGCGCGGTCCGGACGTTCGGCGGCAACCTGTCCGCCTACGAGGAACTGCTCGCCGTCGAGAAGGAGGCCGCCGAACGGACCGTCCGCGCCGCCGAGACCGACCTGCGCCGCCAGAAGAAGGAGCTGGAGGAAGCGCACGTCAAACTGGCCAGGCGCAAGCGGTACGGCGACAAGATGTACGAGAGCAAACGCGAACCGAAGATCATCATGGGCGCGCGGAAGCGGGCCGCGCAGGAGTCGGCCGGCAAGCACCGCATCATGCACGAGGAGCGCCTCGCGGACGCCCGGACGCGCCTCTCGGAGGCGGAGGACGCCGTCCGCGAGGACGCCGGGATCCGGGTCGAGCTGCCCGCGACCCGCGTTCCCGCCGGGCGGACGGTCGTGACCGTGACGGGCCTGCCCGCGCCGCCCGAGCCGGAGCCGGGCACGCTGGCGGAGCTGATCGTCCGGGGGCCGGAGCGGATCGCGCTGGTCGGGCCGAACGGCTCGGGCAAGACGACGCTGCTGCGGGCCCTCGCGGGCGAGCGCGTCCCGGACGGGACGTCCGTCCGGATCGGCGTGGACGGCGTGCGGTACCTGCCGCAGCGGCTCGACGTCCTCGACGACGGGCTCAGCGTGTTCGAGAACGTCCGGGCGCAGGCGCCGTCGGCGACCCCGGCCGAGGTGCGGAACGGCCTGGCGCGGTTCCTGTTCCGCGGGGCGCGGGCCGACCGGCCCGCCGGGACGCTGTCGGGCGGCGAGCGGTTCCGCGCCGTCCTCGCGTCGCTGCTGCTCGCCGAGCCCGCCCCGCGGCTGCTGCTGCTGGACGAGCCGACGAACAACCTCGACATGGCGAGCGCCGCCCAGCTCTCCCAGGCCCTCGCCGCCTACGAGGGAGCGCTGGTCGTGGTCAGCCACGACGTGCCGTTCCTGCGGACCCTCGCCCTGACCCGCTGGCTCCGCGTGGACCGCGAAACGGGCCTGACCGAAACAGAACCGATGTAGTGAGATGACGACGGCCCCGCGCGGAATTCCGCGCGGGGCCGTCCGACGCCCTTGCTCAGGTGAGGACTCGTTTGGTGAAGGTTCGGGTCGCGGCCCAGGTCAGGAGGGCCGTCCCGGCGATGATCGCTAGCAGGAACGCCCAGGTCGGCATGTGCGGGACCTCCGGCGTCAGCGCGCTGCGCAGCCCCTCGCTCACGTACACGAGGGGGTTGAACAGGCTGAGGATCTGCAGCCAGCGGATGTTCTCCAGCGCCGACCACGGGTAGTACACGCAGCCGAGCATGGTCATCGGCAGCAGCACCATCGCGAACAGCATCTGGACCTTCTGCGGGTTCAGCAGCGTGCCGAGCAGCAGTCCGCCGGACGCGGACAGCAGCGACCCCACCACCATGACCACGATCAGGACGGGCCAGTTGTCCACGTGCACCTTGGGCGCCTCGCCGTCGGCGTGGATGAACAGCACGGCGGGGAACACCAGCAGCCCGCCGATCAGCCCCTGCGCCGCCGCCGCGATGATCTTCTGGACGGCCAGCAGCGGGATCGGCACCGGCGCCAGCGCCCGGTCGGTGATCGACTTCTGCCAGGTCAGCTCCATCATCAGCGGGAAGATGACCGCCATCATCGCCTGCATGATGATCGAGGAGCCGATGAGGCCGGGCAGCAGGATGGTGGAGAACGTCGGCCCGCCCGCCCCGCCCGCCATCGCGCCGCCGCCGAGCTTCGGCAGGACGTAGGCGAACACGAAGACGAACATCACCGGCTGCACCAGCACCCGGGTGAACGTCGACACGAAGTTCTTGCGCATGACCCGCGCCTCGCGCGCCATCATCGCGCCGAACGTGCGGGGCAGCGTGGCGCGCGCGGGGGGCGGCGGGGCGAGCTTGGCGGGAGCGGCCGGAGCCGCCGGCACGGCGGACGCGGTCATTCGCGGTAGTCCCTTCCGGTGAGGGTGAGGAAGACGGTCTCCAGGCTGGGCCGGAGCTGGGTCGCGTCGGTGACGCCGACGCCCGCGCCCGCGCCGATCGCGACGAGCTCGCCGAGCAGGCCCTCGGGCTCGGCGGCGAACACCCGGACCTGGCCGCCGTTGATCTCGACCTTGCTGATGCCGGTCCGCTCGGACAGCCCGCGGACCTCCTCCGGCGCGGCCGAGTCGTAGGCCACGGTGATCACGGTGTCGGCGCCCGCGTTCGACTTGAGCTGGTCCACCGTGCCGCTGGCGAGGACCTCGCCGTGGTCGACGACGGCGACCCGGTCGCAGAGCGCCTCCGCCTCCTCCATGTAGTGGGTGGTGAGCAGGATCGTCTGCCCGGCGGCCTGGAGGCCGCGCAGCACCTCCCACAGGTTGGTGCGGGTCTGCGGGTCGAGTCCGGCGGTCGGCTCGTCCAGGAACAGGACCTCCGGGCCGTGCATGAGCGCCCGGCAGATCATCACGCGCTTGGCCTGCCCGCCCGAGATCTCGAACGGCTTGCCGCCGCGCTGCTCGGTCAGCCCGAACAGCTCAAGCAGCTCGTCCGCGCGGCGGCGGGCGTCGCGGGCGCTCAGCCCGAAGTACCGCCCGCGGAACTCCAGGTTCTCGAAGACGTCCAGGTCGCTGTCGAGGCTGTTCTGCTGCGACACGACGCCGATGCGGCGCTTGATCGCCACGGCGTCCTTCACCACGTCGAGGCCGCACACGGTGGCGCTGCCGCCGGTCGGGACGACGAGCGTGGTGAGCATTCCGATGGTGGTCGACTTGCCCGCGCCGTTCGGACCGAGCAGCCCGAAGAACTCGCCGCGCCGGACGTCCAGGTCGATGCCGCGCACGGCGGGCACCTCGGGACGCTGGCCGGACGCGGCGTAGGTCTTCTCCAGCCCGACCGTGCGAACGGCGATCTCGGGTTGGTCGGCCTCCGGCGCCGCGGCCTCTCCCGGCGCGGTCTCCGGGGACGCGGTCTCTGCTGGCGCGGTCTCTGGTGGCGCGGCTTGCGGCGGCTTGGTCACGCGCCGTCTCCCTTCGCTTCAGGTCCGTCCGAATCGTCCTCCGCGGTGGAGAAGTTCTCGAACTGTTTTATGAGGTTGAGCAGGAACCGCCGGACGGCCGCCTCGTCGCCCTCGTCGACGACCGAGTAGAGGCGTCCGAGGTCGCGCCCGATGGGCTGCGACTTCTCCGCGACCAGCCGGCGGCCGGAGTCGGTGATGCGCAGCATCACGCCGCGCCGGTCGCGGTAGGAGCGCTCGCGGCGGACGTGCCCGTTGCGCTCCAGCGTGTCGACGACCGAGGTGACGGTCGCCGGGGTGACGAGCATCCGCTTCGCGATCTCGCCGGCCCGCTGCCCGTCCTCGGCGATGAGCTCGCGCAGCAGGAAGTAGCCCGCCGGGCTGATCCCGTGCCGCTCGATGATCCGCCACACGACGGGGCCGGAGAGGCGGGACGCGATGGCGAACAGCCGCCCGATCGGCCACTCCTCCATGGGTCCGGGCGCCACCAGGCCGCCGATGCCGAGGTTCTCCATGCCGGGGATGTTAGGGGACTGATGGTTAGAGAGCAAATCTTTAGCCCTCTAACTACTTCCCGGGATCACGCCGTCAATCTAGGTTGACGCGATGGTGATTGTCAACGCAGGTTGACACTGTGGCGCTCGTCTCACCGCGCCTCGCGGGACGTCCCGACGTTGAATAGGAATCCATGGTCATGCATACTCTTGCTAGTCATCTTCGAAGGGCAGAGCGGGACATGGGAATCCGGACGGCGGTCGCCGGCGCCAGCGGTTACGCGGGCGGCGAGCTGCTGCGCATCCTGGCGGGACATCCAGAGTTCGAGATCGGCGCGCTGACGGCGGGCTCCAACGCGGGCACCGAGCTCGGCGCGCACCAGCCCCACCTGCGATCCCTGGCCGGGCGCGTCCTGGCCGAGACCACCCCGGACACGCTGGCCGGGCACGACGTCGTGTTCCTCGCCCTGCCGCACGGGCAGTCGGGCCCGCTCGCCGCCGAGCTCGGCGACGACGTCCTGGTGATCGACTGCGGCGCCGACCACCGGCTCACCGACCCGGCGTCCTGGGAGAGGTTCTACGGCACGCCCCACGCGGGCTCCTGGCCCTACGGCCTGCCCGAACTGCCCGGCGGCCGCGACGCGCTGCGCGGCGCGAAGCGCGTCGCCGTCCCCGGCTGCTACCCGACCGCCGTCTCGCTCGCGCTGTTCCCGGCCCTGGCCGCCGGGCTCGCCGAGCCGGACGTCGTCGTGGTCGCCGCGTCCGGCACCTCGGGCGCCGGACGGTCCCTCAAGCCGCACCTGCTCGGCAGCGAGGTCATGGGCTCGGTGTCCGCCTACGCCGTGGGCGGGTCGCATAGGCATACACCCGAGATGGTCCAGAACCTGAGCGCGGCGGCGGGGGAGCCGGTCACCGTCTCCTTCACGCCGACGCTCGCGCCGATGAGCCGCGGCATCCTCGCGACCTGCACGGCGAAGGCGCGTACCGGCGCGACCGCCGCCGCGCTGCGCGCCGCCTACGCGGGCGCCTACGCCGACGAGCCGTTCCTCGGGCTCCTGCCCGAGGGGCGGTGGCCGGCCACGGCCATGACGCTCGGCGCGAACACGGTCCTCGTCCAGGTCGTCCTGGACGAGGCGGCGGACCGCGTCATCGCGGTCGCCGCCGTCGACAACCTCGCCAAGGGCACCGCGGGCGGCGCGGTGCAGTGCGCCAACCTCGCGCTCGGCCTCCCGGAAGAACTCGGGCTCACCACGATCGGAGTCTCCCCTTGAGCGTCACCGCCCCCAAGGGCTTCCGCGCCGCCGGCGTCGTCGCCGGGCTGAAGCCGAGCGGCAACCGCGACGTCGCCCTCGTCGTCAACGACGGGCCGTCCCGCGCGGCGGCGGGCGTGTTCACCCGCAACCGCGTGCGCGCCGCGCCCGTCCTGTGGTCGGAGCAGGTGCTCAAGGGCGGGCGGGTCCGCGCCGTCGTGCTGAACGCGGGCGGCGCGAACGCCTGCACCGGCGCGCCCGGCTTCCAGGACACGCACGCCACCGCAGAGAAGGTCGCCGACCTGCTGGAGGACTCCGCGGGCGAGATCGCGGTCTGCTCCACCGGCCTGATCGGCGAGCGGCTCCCGATGGACCTGCTGCTCACCGGGGTCGACAAGGCCGCCGCCGAGCTGACCCGCGGCGACGGCGGGCTCGCCGCCGCGGACGCGATCCGCACCACCGACACCGTCGCGAAGATCTCCTTCCGGCAGGGCGCGGGCGGCTACATGATCGGCGCGATGGCGAAGGGCGCGGGCATGCTCGCGCCGTCCCTCGCGACCATGCTCAGCGTCATCACCACCGACGCCGACCTGCCCGCCGAGACCCTGGACCGGGCGCTGCGCGCGGCGACCGGCGTCACCCTCGACCGGCTCGACTCCGACGGCTGCATGTCCACGAACGACACCGTCCTGCTGATGGCGTCGGGCGCGGCGGAGGTCGTCCCGGCCGAGGAGGAGTTCACCGCGCTGCTCACCGAGGTCTGCGCCGACCTGACCCGGCAGCTCCTCGTGGACGCCGAGGGCGCGTCCAAGGCCATCGCGATCGAGGTCGTCGGCGCCGCGTCCACCGAGGACGCGGTCACCGTCGGGCGCTCCATCGCCCGCAACAACCTGCTGAAATGCGCCATCCACGGCGAGGACCCGAACTGGGGCCGCGTCCTGTCCGCCGTCGGCACCACCGACGCCGTGTTCGACCCGGACGAGCTGAACGTCGCGATCAACGGCGTGTGGGTGTGCCGGGGCGGCTCGTTCGGCGACGACCGCGACAAGGTCGACCTGCGCCCGCGCGACGTGACGATCACCGTCGACCTGTCCGCGGGCCCGCACAGCGCGACCGTCTGGACGACCGACCTCACGGCCGACTACGTCCACGAGAACTCGGCGTACTCCACGTGAGCGCCGTCACGAGCGGCGCGGAGCTCCGCAAGAACCGCGCGGGCGTGCTCGGCAAGGCCGGGACGCTGATCGAGGCGCTGCCGTGGCTGGAGCGGTTCCACGGCAAGACCGTCGTGATCAAGTACGGCGGGCACGCGATGACCGACGAGAAGCTGCGCCACTCGTTCGCCGAGGACGTCGTGTTCCTCCGCTACGCCGGGCTGCGGCCGGTGATCGTGCACGGCGGCGGCCCGCAGATCAACGCGGCGCTCGCCCGCAACGGCATCGACTCGACGTTCACCGCCGGGCTGCGGGTGACGACGCCGGAGGCCATGGAGGTCGTCCGGATGGTGCTGACCGGCCAGGTGCAGCGGGACGTCGTCGGCCTGATCAACCGGCACGGCCCGTTCGCGCTCGGCATGTCCGGCGAGGACGCGAACCTGTTCACCGCCGAGCGCAAGCAGGCCGTCGTGGACGGGGCGCCGGTCGACATCGGCCAGGTCGGCGAGATCGTCGAGGTGCAGGTCGGGGCCGTCCGGTCGCTGCTGGACGACGCCCGCGTCCCGGTCATCTCCAGCGTGGCGCGCGGCGACGACGGCGAGGTCTACAACGTCAACGCCGACACGGCCGCCGCCGCGCTCGCGGTCGCGCTGGACGCGGAGAAGCTCGTGGTCCTCACCGACGTCGAGGGCCTCTACGCCGACTGGGCCCCGGACCGGGAGCAGGGCGGCGACGACGTGATCGACAGCCTCACCGCCGACGAACTGGCCGCCATGCTCCCGGACCTGTCGTCCGGGATGGTGCCGAAGATGGAGGCGTGCCTCACGGCCGTGCGCGGCGGCGTCCCGCAGGCCCACGTGCTGGACGGCCGCGTCCCGCACGCGCTGCTGCTGGAGATCTTCACCGACGAAGGGATCGGAACGATGGTGCTGCCCAGCCTCCCCGGCGGCCCGGACATGAAGGAGGAGACGGCATGAGCGGCGCGGAACTGAAGGCCCGGTACGAGGCCGCGTTCATGCCGAACTACGGCGTCCCGCCGCTGGCGCTGGCGCGCGGCGAGGGCTCCCGAGTCTGGGACGCCGACGGCCGCGCCTACCTCGACCTGATCGCCGGTATCGCGGTCAGCTCGCTCGGGCACGCCCACCCGGCGCTCGTGGAGGCCGTGTCCGCGCAGGTCGCGACGCTGGCGCACACGTCCAACCTGTTCCTGCACGAGCCGGAGGTGCTGCTCGCCGAGCGGCTCCGCGAACTGCTCGGCGGCGACGGCAGGCTGTTCCTCACCAACAGCGGCACCGAGGCGAACGAGTGCGCGCTGAAGCTCGCCATCAAGTACGGGAAGGTCAACGGCCGGTCCTACTTCGTCGCGGCGGAGAACGGGTTCCACGGCCGGAGCATGGGCGCGCTGTCCCTGACGGGGAAGGCGTCGATCCGGGAGCCGTTCGGGCCGTACGCGATCGACGTGCGGTTCGTCCCGTACGGGGACGCCGACGCGCTCAAGTCCGCGGTGACCGCCGACTGCGCGGCCGTGTTCCTGGAGCCGACGCTGGGCGAGGCCGGCGTCGTCCCGCCGCCGGAGGGCTACTTCGCCGCCGCCCGCGAGATCTGCGACGCGACGGGCGCGCTGTTCGTCGCCGACGAGATCCAGTCCGCGATCGGACGGACGGGCGCCTGGTTCGCGTTCGAGCACGAGAACGCCAAGCCCGACGTCCTCACGCTGGCCAAGGGCCTCGGCGGCGGGCTGCCGATCGGGGCGTGCGTCGCGTTCGGCGAGCACGGCGGCCTGTTCGCCAAGGGCGACCACGGCAGCACGTTCGGCGGGAACCCGGTCGGCGCGGCCGCGGCCCTCGCCGTCCTCGGGACCATCGAGAAGGACGGCCTGCTCGCCCACGCCGCCGAGGTCGGGGAGGTCCTGGCCGAGGGGCTCGGCGCCGTCGAGCATCCGCTGCTCGCGGGCGTGCGCGGACGCGGCCTGTGGCGCGCCGCCGTCCTCACCGGCCCGCACGCGCCCGCCGTGGAGGCCGCCGCCCGCGGCGCCGGGTTCCTGATCAACGCCGTCGCGCCGGACGCCCTGCGGATCGCCCCGCCGCTGATCCTCACCGCCGACGAGGCGCGCTCCTTCACGGACGCCTTCCCCGCGATCCTCGACGCCGCGCGGCCGGAGGCGTGACATGACGCTTCCCGCGATCAGGCACTTCCTCCGCGACGACGACCTCACCCCCGCCGAGCAGGCCGAGGTGCTCGACCTCGCCGCCAAGGTCAAGAAGGACCGGTTCGGCTACCGTCCGCTGGCGGGCCCCCGGTCGGTCGCCGTCCTGTTCGACAAGCCGTCCACGCGGACGCGGCTGTCGTTCGCGACCGGCATCGCCGAGCTCGGCGGCAACCCCCTCGTGATGGACGCCGGAACCAGCCAGCTCGGCCGCGGCGAGACCATCGCCGACACCGCCCGCGTCCTGGAACGGCAGGTCAGCGCCATCGTCTGGCGGACGGCCGGGCAGGAGCGCATCGAGGAGATGGCCGCCGGGACCACCGTCCCGGTCGTGAACGCGCTCACCGACGAGTTCCACCCCTGCCAGGTCCTCGCCGACCTGCAGACCGTCCGGGAGGCGAAGGGCGGCCTGCCCGGCGTCACCCTCGCCTACTTCGGCGACGGCGCGAACAACATGGCCCACTCCTACCTGCTGGGCTGCGCGACCGCCGGGATGCACGTCCGCGTCGGCGCGCCCGCGTCGCTGCCGCCCGACCCGGCCGTCGTCGCCCGCGCCGCCGAGATCGCCGCCGCCACCGGCGGGTCCGTGACCGTCACCGACGACGCCGCGAAGGCCGCCGCCGGAGCCGACGTCCTCGCCACCGACACGTGGGTGTCCATGGGCCAGGCCGGCAAGGACACGGCCGTCTACGAGCCCTACGCGATCACCGGGGAACTGCTCGCGGGGGCGGGGCCGGAGGCGATCGTGCTGCACTGCCTGCCCGCCTACCGGGGCAAGGAGATCGCCGCGTCCGTCCTGGACGGCCCGCGGAGCCGCGTGTGGGACGAGGCCGAGAACCGCCTGCACGCCCAGAAGGCGCTGCTCGTCTGGCTGCTGGAGCGCTCCCCGTGACGACCCCCATGACCAAGGCCGCCCGGCACGCCCGGGTGATCGAGCTGCTGACCCGGCACCCCGTCCACTCGCAGGGCGAGCTCGCCAAGCACCTCGCCGACGACGGCGTCGAGGTCACCCAGGCCACGCTGTCGCGCGACCTGGTGGAGATCGGCGCGGTGAAGCTGCGCGCCGACGACGGCAGCCTGATCTACGCCGTCCCCGGCGAGGGCGGCGAGCGGATCCGGCGGGCCCGCACGGGCGCCGCCGAGACGTTCACCGGACGGCTCTCCCGGCTCGCCGCGGAGCTGCTCGTCTCGGCCGAGGCGTCGGCCAACCTGGTCATGGTGCGGACCCCGCCCGGGGCCGCCCAGTACCTGGCCTCGGCGATCGACCACGCCGAATGGCCGACCATCCTCGGCACCGTCGCGGGCGACGACTCGATCCTCGTCATCGCCCGTGACCCGGACGGCGGCGACGCCGTCGCGCAGGCGCTGCTCAGGCTGACCGACGGGCGCGAACGACGAAGCTAGGGCCGCCCGGCGGCCCCGTCCCAGCCCGCGTCACCAGCCCGCACCGCCCGCAGGAACTCAAAAACTTCGAGCACAGGAGATAACGATCATGAGCGAGCGCGTCGTACTCGCGTACTCCGGGGGACTGGACACCTCCGTCGCCATCCCGTACCTCGCCGAGCAGACCGGCGGCGACGTCATCGCGGTCGCCCTCGACGTCGGCCAGGGCGGCGAGGACCTGGAGGCCATCCGCAAGCGGGCCCTCGCCTGCGGCGCCGCCGAGGCCGTCGTCGTGGACGCCAAGGAGGAGTTCGCCGCGGACTTCTGCGTCCCCGCCCTCCAGGCCAACGCCCTCTACATGGACCGCTACCCGCTGCTGTCCTCGCTGTCCAGGCCGCTGATCGTCAAGCACCTCGTCGCCGCCGCGAAGCGGTTCGGCGGGACGACCGTCTCGCACGGCTGCACCGGCAAGGGCAACGACCAGGTCCGGTTCGAGGCGGGGCTCGCCGCCCTCGCCCCCGACCTGAAGATCATCGCCCCGGCCCGCGACTTCGCCTGGACGCGCGACAAGGCCATCGCCTTCGCCGAGGAGAAGGGCCTGCCAATCGACGTGTCGGCCAAGTCCCCGTACTCCATCGACCAGAACCTGTGGGGACGCGCCGTAGAGACCGGCTTCCTCGAGGACATCTGGAACGGCCCCATCGAGGACGTCTACGACTACACCGCCGACCCCGCCGAGCCGCGCGAGGCCGACGAGGTCGTCATCACGTTCGAGGCAGGCGTGCCCGTCGCGCTGGACGGCCGCCCGCTCACCCCGTTCCAGGTCGTCGACGAGCTGAACCGGCGCGCGGGCGCGCAGGGCGTCGGCCGCATCGACATGGTCGAGGACCGGCTCGTCGGCATCAAGAGCCGCGAGGTCTACGAGGCGCCCGCCGCGATCGCGCTGATCGCCGCGCACATGGAGCTGGAGAACGTCACCGTCGAGCGCGACCTCGCCCGCTTCAAGCGGTCCGTCGACCAGCGCTGGGGCGAGCTCGTCTACGACGGCCTCTGGTTCTCGCCGCTGAAGGACGCCCTGGACGCGTTCATCGCCGACGCGCAGCAGCACGTGTCCGGCGACGTCCGGATGACGCTGCACGGCGGCCGCGCCGTCGTCACCGGGCGGCGCAGCGGCTCGTCCCTCTACAGCTACGACCTCGCCACCTACGACACCGGCGACGCCTTCGACCAGAGCCTCGCCAAGGGCTTCGTCGAGCTGTGGAGCCTGCCCAGCAAGATCGCCGCCAAGCGCGACCGCGAGGTCTGACCGGGGCGGCGCGCCAGCCGCGGGGTGCGGTTTCGCCGTACCCTGTGGCGGACGCCGCGCCGCCCGTCCCGCTCGGCACGCGTGGGGACGCCGCGACCCGGCGTCCCCGCGTCGCGCCGTGCTGCGGCAGGCGTGGTGAGATGAGACGACGAACGTCCAGCGGTGGGAAGAGAGAAGATTCGTGACCAAGGCACCGACGCGGCTGTGGGGCGGCCGGTTCGAGGGCGGCCCGTCGGACGCGCTCGCCCGGCTCTCGGTGAGCGTCCAGTTCGACTGGCGGCTCGCCCCCTACGACCTGATGGGCTCGCGCGCGCACGCCCGCGTCCTCAACCGGGCGGGGCTGCTCACCGACGACGAGCTGGGACGCATGATCGGTGCCCTGGACGACCTCGAAGAGGCGTGCCGCACCGGCGACTTCCGCCCGACGGTCGCCGACGAGGACGTCCACACCGCCCTGGAGCGCGGCCTGCTGGAGCGGCTCGGCGTGCTCGGCGGCAAGCTCCGCGCGGGCCGCAGCCGCAACGACCAGGTCGCCACCGACCTGCGCCTCTACCTGCGCGACCACGCGCGGCAGATCGTGTCCCGGCTGGTCGAGCTGGAGACCGCGCTGATCGCGCAGGCCGAGCACAACCTCGGCGTCGCCGCGCCCGGCATGACGCACCTGCAGCACGCGCAGCCGGTGCTGTTCTCGCACCAGCTCCTCGCGCACGTCCAGCCGCTGACCCGCGACATCGCCCGGTTCCGCGACTGGGACAGGCGCGCCGCGATCTCCCCGCTCGGCTCCGGGGCGCTCGCCGGGTCGTCGCTGCCGCTCGACCCGCAGGCCACGGCCGCCGAGCTCGGCTTCGACGCCGCCGCGCCCAACTCGATGGACGCCGTCGCCGACCGCGACTTCGTCGCCGAGTTCCTCTTCGCCGCCGCGCTGGTCGGCGTCCACCTGTCGCGCCTCGGCGAGGAGGTGTGCCTCTGGGCGTCGCAGGAGTTCCGCTGGATCGAGATGGACGACACCTACGCCACCGGGTCGTCGATCATGCCGCAGAAGAAGAACCCCGACGTCGCCGAGCTGGCCCGCGGCAAGGCCGGGCGCCTCATCGGCCACCTCGTCGGCCTGCTCACCACGCTCAAGGGCCTGCCGCTCACCTACAACCGCGACCTCCAGGAGGACAAGGAGGGCGCGTTCGACGCCGTCGAGACGCTGCTGCTCGTCCTGCCCGCCATGTCCGGGCTGATCGCGACCATGCGGATCAACACCGAGCGGCTGGAGGCCCTCGCCCCGGACGGCTTCGCGCTCGCCACCGACCTCGCCGAGCTGCTCGTCCGGCGCGGCGTGGCGTTCCGCGACGCGCACGAGGTCGTCGGGCACCTCGTCGTCTGGTGCCAGGTCAACGACAAGGACTTCGACGACCTCACCGACGAGGAGCTGGCCAAGGTGTCGCCGCACCTCACGCCGGACGTCCGCGAGGTGCTGAACGTCCAGGGCGCGCTCGCGTCCCGCAAGGCATACGGGGGCACCGCGCCGGACCGCGTCAGCGAGCAGATCACCGCGCTGCGCGGCCTCGTCAACGAGCACGCCGCCTGGGCCGCCGGATCGGACGCTTGACCGGGCCCGTCCCGGGCCGGACCGCGCGCGCCGCCGCCATATGGTTGAGGCGATGAACGAACCCCTGCCGCCCCTGCTGCCCCGGGACTTCTTCGACCGTCCCGTCGACGAGGTGGCGCCCGCGCTGCTCGGCCAGGTGCTCCGCCACCGCACGCCGGACGGCGAGGTCGCGGCCAGGCTGACCGAGGTCGAGGCGTACGCCGGTCCGCTCGACCCCGCGTCCCACGCCTACCGCGGACGGACGCCCCGCAACGCCGTCATGTTCGGGCCGCCCGGCCACGCCTACGTGTACTTCACGTACGGCATGCACTTCTGCATGAACCTCGTCTGCGGGCCGGAGGGGACGTCGATGGCCGTCCTCCTCCGCGCCGGGGAGATCGTCGCGGGGGAGGAGGTCGCGCGGGAGCGGCGGCCGCGCTCGTCCGTCCGCGACCTGGGCCGCGGGCCCGCGCGGCTGTGCCAGGCGCTCGGCATCGCCCGCGAGCAGAACGGCCTGGACGTCTGCGCGCCGGACGGCCCGCTCACCGTCCACGCGGGCGAGCCCGCCGACCCGGCGCTCGTCAGGACGGGTCCGCGCACCGGCGTGAACGGCGCCAAGGAGGTCCCATGGCGGTTCTGGATCGACGGCGACCCCAGCGTGTCGCCGTACCGGCCGCACGTTCCGAGGCAGCGCAAGAAGTCCGTCCCCACGCGCGGCGGACGGTGAATCGAGTGGCGTCGTCCCGTCCCGCCGGGCACCCTGGTGGGCACACGGAAAGCCAACCGGAGACGAGGGAGACCGTGACCGACATCCTGGATGATCTCGCGTGGCGCGACCTGATCGCGCAGTCCACTGACCTGGACGAACTGCGGGCCATGCTCGCCGCGGGACCGGTCACCCTCTATTGCGGCTTCGACCCGACGGCGCCCTCGCTGCACCTCGGCAACCTGATCCAGATCCTCACGCTGCGCCGCTTCCAGCAGGCCGGGCACCGCCCGATCGGCCTGGTCGGCGGCGCCACCGGGCTCATCGGCGACCCGAGCGGGAAGAGCGCGGAGCGCGTCCTCAACTCCGAGGAGACCGTCGCGGGCTGGGTCGAGCGCATCCACGGCCAGGTCTCGAAGTTCCTGGACTTCGACGAGAGTCCCACGGGCGCGACGATGGTCAGCAACCTCGACTGGACGGGCCCCATGTCCGCCATCGAGTTCCTGCGCGACATCGGCAAGCACTTCCCGGTCAACCGGATGCTCGCCCGCGAGACCGTCAAGGCCCGGCTCGACAGCACCGGGATGAGCTACACCGAGTTCAGCTACGTCCTGCTCCAGTCGATGGACTTCCTCGAGCTGTACCGGCGGCACGGCTGCCGGCTGCAGACGGGCGGCAGCGACCAGTGGGGCAACCTCACCGCCGGCGTCGACCTCATCCGCCGAGTCGAGGGCGGCAGCGCGCACGCGCTCACCACCCCGCTGCTCACCAAGGCGGACGGGTCCAAGTTCGGCAAGACGGCGGGCGGCGAGACCTACTGGCTCGACCCCGACCTGACCTCGCCGTACGCGTTCTACCAGTTCTGGATCAACGCGGACGACCGGGACGTCGAGAAGTTCCTCAAGGTGTTCAGCTTCCGCTCCCACGAGGAGATCGGCGAGCTGGTGAAGGAGGGCACGGACCGTCCGGCCGCCCGCGCCCCGCAGCGCGCCCTCGCCGAGGAGATGACCACCATGGTCCACGGCGCGGACGAGACGGCGCGCGTCATCGCCGCGTCCCGCGCCCTGTTCGGTCAGGGCGTCCTGGAGGAGCTGGACGAGCGGACGCTGCGCGCCGCGCTCGCCGAGGTCCCCCGCGCCGAGGTGCCGCCGGGTGCGCTGCCGTCCGTGGTCGACCTGCTGGCCGCCTCGGGCCTCTGCAAGAGCAAGTCGGAGGCACGGCGGGCGATCACACAGGGCGGTGCCTACCTCAACAACGCGAAGGTCGAGTCCGAGGACGCCGTGCCGGACGTCTCCGACCTGCTGCACGGGCGGTTCCTCGTCCTGCGGCGGGGGAAGCGGAACGTGGGCGGGGTCGAGGTGACCGCCGCCTCCTGAACCCGCCTGAGCCTGTGTGAGAGCGCCCGTCCGGACACGTTCCGGGCGGGCGGTCGACATGCCGAGGCCAAAACTCGGTAGATACACGTCACAGTGCGGTTACAAGCCCTCCGGACCGGGCATGTAAGGAGCCTTGAAAAGAACACCTGACCTGGGGTTTCAAGTCTCACGGGGCCGATTTGACGCTCCCGGCGAGGGGCCATACTGTTCTACTCGCCCCCAGGGGAGCGGGGCGCCGGCAGGCGCCCGACCTCGGGGGAACCCGCTACGCACCGACTAGGTGAGTCACTTGTGGCCTGCCATCGGACGTAATGGGACGATCGCCCCAGAGTTTGACATACGGGACGTATCGGGTAGGTTAGAAGGGTTGCCCCGGAGCCGGGGTCCGCGGGAGCGGGTGGTCGGCGCGGTGGGTGTCCGTTTCTTGAGAACTCAACAGCGTGTTAAAAGCCAGTGCCTTTATACGGCCGGGCAGGGGATTTGTTCTCCTGGTTTGGCCACCCCGTAGCCACTCCTAGTTGGGGTGGCGGGGAT
>NZ_VSFF01000021.1 GCF_008085905.1 Actinomadura syzygii
CTCACCAGCGCCCGCCGACACCGTCGCGACCGCCGCACCCGACCGGATCAAAGTCCACCCGGTATCCCTCCACAAGCCGTGAGGGTGGTCCGCCGCGGCGGCACCGTGACCACCCATGCGGCTGCCCCACAACGGACACACCGGCGCACGACAGTTCAGCGTGCGTCAGCCAGAACCGTCGGTCACCTGCCGACGATCCGGTTCTGTGTCCCGTAGGTGCGGCGGCCACCCGCAGCGCTCTGTCGGGGCAGCAGGCGCAGCTTGGCCGGGTCCGCCCAGAGTTGACGGACGCGCCCGATCAGCGCCTGGGCGTCGCCGTCCCGTCGTCGGCCATCTCTACGACCAAGCCCGGCAAGCGTGTGCCCGGCTGCGAATGAGCGCGCTTCGGCCAGATCGGTGGTGATCAGTGAAGGGATACGCGCAGACATCCGAATCAGCAGTGAGGCAGACGTGCCTATGATCAGCGACGGTTCCCTCGTTGTTGGCCACGTGGAGTCTGGTTGTCGAACGTCCTGAACCAGGCCGCAGGCCGCAGGTCTCCGACGTCGGCTAGGCGGTTGGTTTGGTCTGGTGCACCGTTGCCGGAGGTCGGCGAGACGGCTCGCGGTATGCCGGGCCCCTCGTTCCGGCGGCGGGTGGCCGTATCCCCAGTGTGGCCTCCTTCCCCCTTCCTTAGTCGGCGCGCGACGCGCCACAGCCAGACTGTGTTGGGGGGCCTTGGGCCCGATAGCCGGAATCGCGAGCGACTAAATGGGCACCTGAGATGCGGAGACCACGATGGCAAGGAACCCGAAGGAGAGACGACCATGGACGAGCAGCAGGCCCAAGCGGCGTTCGACAACTTCGTCCAGCTATGGACCACCGGAACGACCGCGGGGCGCCGCGCACCCGTGCTGCGCCGCCCCGACGAGGTGGGGCTGACCTATGAGGACGTCTTCTTCCCCTCAATGGACGGCGTGCCGCTGGAAGGCTGGTTCATCCCGGCCGAGTCGGACAAGCTCGTCATCCACAACCACTTCCTGCCGGGCAACCGCTACGGCTACCCCGGCCACCTGCCGGAGTTCGGCGGGCTCGGCGGCTTCGAGGTCAGCTTCCTGCCCGAGTACCGGGCCCTGCACGACGCCGGCTACAACATCCTCGCCTACGACATCCGCAACCACGGCATGAGCGGGCAGGGCAACGGCGGGATCACCGGCATCGGGCTGCGCGAGTACCGCGACGTCATCGGCTCGCTGCGCTACGCCGCCTCGCGGCCCGAGACCCGGGACATGCGCAAGGTCCTGCTTTCGGTGTGCCTGGGCGCCGACTCCACGGCCGTGGCCTGGTCAAAGCACCCCGAGGAGTTCTCTGAGATCCAGGCGATGGTCATGCTGCAGCCGGTCTCGGCACGTCCGGTGATCGAGGAGTTCGTCAAGGGAATCGGCATGGCCGACGGGTTCGCCAGGTTCGACAAGGCCGTGCACGAGCGGACCGGGTTCCACCTGGACGAGCAGTCTCCGATTGAGCACGTCAAGGCGGTCACCGTTCCCACACTCGTCGCGCAGGTCCACGACGACACCATGACCCGCCCCGAGGACGTCCAGTCGATCTACGACGCCCTCCCCGTCGACGACAAGGACCTGCACTGGATCAGCGGCACCGACCAGCGCTTCCGCGGCTACAACTACTTCGGCGAACACCCCGAAGTCCCGATCAACTGGTTCGACAAGCACCTTCGGTGACCCCCAGCCCGCAGAGGGCGGCAGAAGGCGTTCGCCCTTCGAAGGACCATTGGGGGAGGAACCCATGCCGAACGTGCTGGTCCTGGGCGCCAGCGGACGGACCTCACGACTGGCGACCGACATGCTCGCCGACAACGACGCCGACCTGACACTGTTCGTGCGCGCCCCGGACCGCCTCACCGACGCGCCCGCCTCGGCCCGCGTCGTTGCAGGCGACGTCCTCGACCGCGACCGGCTGGCCGATGCGGTACGCGGCCAGGACATCGTCTACGCCGACCTCGCCGGCGCCCTCGACACCCAGGCCGAGCGCATCGCCGAGGCGATGACCGACCAAGGCGTCCCGCGCCTGATCTTCATCACGTCACCGACATCATCGCCTCCCCCGGCCTGTGGCCGAGCTCGAACCTGGGAGTGAACAAACCCGGCACCGACGGCGACACACTGTTCAATGCTGCTGCGGTGGCTCAGGTCGACCGTGCAGCGAAATCCCCATGCATGTGTGTCCGCGTTCTTCCTAGAATTGGATCTTGTGTTGTCCCGTCCTTCCTCCATCAGTGACGAGGCGATCGCGCATGGGGTCGCCACGCACTGGCTGCCCGAGATTGCCGATATCAGCTACCTGCCGTGGGGTTTCGGCGCGCACCATTGGCGTGCGACCGGCGGGGGCACCACTCTGTTCGTAACGTTGGACCAGTTGGAGCCCCGGCA
The DNA here is from genome assembly GCF_008085905.1 of Actinomadura syzygii. Classification (GTDB taxonomy): domain Bacteria; phylum Actinomycetota; class Actinomycetes; order Streptosporangiales; family Streptosporangiaceae; genus Spirillospora; species Spirillospora syzygii. Next base: position 2,430 of record NZ_VSFF01000021.1, read on the forward strand.
TACCGCGACGTCCCTGGAGGCTGCCTACGCTGGGGCTGCCGCACTGGCCGTCGCTGGTCTGGACGTGGCGTGTGCGCCGTTGCCCGCCCGGTCCGGGCGGTTCACCCTCGACGTCGGGGCCGGTGTGCTCAGCGTGACGCCGTGGTTGGAGGGTCGGAGCCCGACCGAGGCGGAGGCCCGCGAGCCCCGGCATGTTCGCGAGGTCGTTCTCGCGCTGGCCGCGCTGCATCGCGCTGCCCCACTTGATGGCATGCGGTCTTGGACTCCGCAGGTCGGCCCTGACTTCGCCGATGAGTTGCGAGATCGCACCGCCAAGCCCTGGACTAGCGGCCCGTTGGCGGAGCAGGCACGGGTCGCCCTTGCCGCACACGACGATGCGATCAAGGGCTGGACGGGCCGCTACCTGGAACTGGCGGAAATGGCATTCTCCCGTCGGGACTCATGGGTGCCGACACACGGCGAGCCGCATAACGACAACCAGGTCATGACCTCCCACGGGTTGAGGTTGGTCGACTGGGAGTCGCTGGCTCTCGCACCGCCCGAACGAGACTACGCCGATCTGCTCCCGGCGGCAGACCTCTTGCTTCCCGACCCCGCGATGGTCGAGCTGTTCGCGCTGGACTGGCGGCTCTCCGAGATCGCCGAGTACGCGCGCTGGTTCGCCGCTCCGCACACCGGCACCGACGACGACCACACCGCTATGGAAGGGTTGTACGAGGAATTGGCACGGGGCGCGGAATAGGCCCGCGTTCCCCGGGTTGTGCCCGGGCGGCACCGATCAGATTGCCGAGCTCGGCGGCGCGTTTGGTCTGCCGAAGACGCGCACGAACCTGCACACCGACGAGGCGGCCTACCAGGACGCCGGTGAGATGGCACAAGGCCTGCCGACGCAGCGTCACGAGGACGGGGGCGTGCCGGGCAGCTCAGGCATGTGCTGACGGTGATGTCGCTGCCAGCGGTGTCGCTGGGCGTCATCCCGTTCACCGGACCGGCCCGCGAGATCTGGCCGGTGCCGACCTTCGACGTCTTCGACGACCGGCGGGGGCACTTCGAGCTGCTGTCGGCCACGGTGACCATCACCGCGCCCACCGAGGTCGGCGTCGACGTCAAGGCCCACGCGCAGCTGGCCGGAGCCTCGGTCCACGGCGCCGCCGCACGCGCCCTCATCACGGCAGCCATCGACACGCTCGGGTAGATCGACCGCCACACTCGGGCACATTCGTGGACCACAACCCGCGCGAAAGACCAAGCCGGTGAAGCCAGCACCGATGACGCCGCCCCGGGCTCGATGGGCACGCTGAACCGGCAGGACCGGGCGGACCAACCCGCCCCGGCACACCCGCAGCCCCCGGCAGGCCCGTCGTGCCCGCTCACTCGTCCCGGCCCGGCATCTCCCATCACGCCGGCGGAGACGCCGAACCGGGCGGTGCCGTTCACAGAGCCTCAGCACTACACTGCCAGCCGCCGCCGGATCCTGCTCTGGTACTGCGGCAGCTTCGAGCCGACTTTCCGCGCTGGGCGATCCTGTGCATCGCGCCCAACCAGTGGATCGCGGTTCGCGGTAGCCACCAGACCCTCACCGGCCACACCCCTATCGAGTTGCGCGCGGCGCTCGACGCGACTCGCACCACCGGTACCCGAGGCTGGCCGATGTCTGCCGCACCACCAGGGACTCGCCCGCCCTCGGCCAGCGAGCCCCGTTCAACAGGCCCCGCTCCGTTCACCATTGGGCTCGGCCGAGCTGATATTCCGCGTTAACCCTTAGGTCACCATCATTCACAGTGCTGGCGACGCACGAAATATGCCACCAATGAGTTCAAGAGGAGAGAGCGGTGAGCACCATGCTCCGGCCGTGGGGTGCGACGAGGCTGGCCCCGTTCACGGGCCCGGTCGGCGCCGGGCACGCCCGAGACACGGTCGGGCGAGGTCATACCGCCCGCCATAGGACGGCTCTGCGGTCCATCAGAGTTTGAAGACGTTTGGTCAGTTCAGCGGCGATGTCGAGGCGGCCTGGGGCTGAGCGGATGTAGATCGCGAATGACGGCCATGTGCTACCGAGCCGACCGGAGAGCACGTGGCGGAGGCCGTCATTGATTGTGTTCGCGGACCGCCTTGAGGTAGTCAGCCAGTGGCGATAGTCCTACTGCGGCACGGCGGTCGTCGACCCTCTCGGGTTCCTCCAACGGAGCCGGAACCAGGTCACCATCGTCGGTTGTGGCGAGTTGCGTTCCATACAGTTGGGGTCGTCCGGAGTTTCGTCGGCATCGGTCTTCGAGGTAGGCCAGATCTGCCGGTCGTGCTTGGCCATCAGCGGCGGCTTGGCGCATCAAGGTCAGAAACCTGCGTTGCTGGGCTGGGGCGGCGTCGGCATGCTGGGCGATCAACCATGCGGCGTGAGCCGCGGCGGCGCCGACCCGGTCGGCCCGAGGCCAGCCGTGCTCGGCCACTAATCCTGTCAGCCACCGGGTGTTGTCGGCGTCCACCTGACCGGTGTGCTCTCGTTCCCGCTCGCTCCACCGCCCACCTGCGGCGTTCCTGCGGGCCTGCTGATCAAGGTCTCGCCGCCGGACCAACTCGGCAGCCACGTCACTAACGTCCACACGGTCTCCGCTCTAAGCCTGCCGAAGTGATGACGTGTTCAGGTTGCGACCACTTCATGGCGGGAGGCAATCCAGATCGTTGGAGCCCACATGAGCACTGGATTGCCGTCCGTGGTGAACGCGCATCCGGAATGTCTCAGGCCCCGGCCGCCCGGCCTGGTCCTAAGCTGACCACGCAGTCTCCACGTCGTCCCACAAACGCGCCGGGCCCGCCTGCCGGACGATGTGCCCGTGCCCGCGGTCGGGGGCGAGGGCGGCGGCCGACCCGGTGGTGACATCGATCAGGTGCAGCAGCACATCCCCATCCGCAGTCCGATCGAGGGCCAGTTGGGCGGCCGGAACGGCGAGTTGAGCCAAAAACCGGCCGAAGAACCCCTCCTCGGTGGTCTCGTCCAGTCGGCCGGGACTGTGCCGGACCGGACGCGGCGACGCGTCACGGGCGAGGCTGGCCCAATGTGTGGCCTTTCCCAACAGGGCCATACGGGCAATTTACATGTCCGCTTGAATGCCTGGAGTGCACCGGGAAAGTTTCGCTGCAGGTCGTCCAGCACTTGGCGTATGACATCGTCAACCGACTGGGCATCAGTGTCACAGGAGTGGTTCTAAATAGGCGTTCGAGTTACACCTTGGGTAGGTTGAGGTTCTCCACGCTTGACGAGTCCGTGGATGCGCGTGGATCGGCATCACGCCGCTGTACCGATAGTGGATGGGGCCGTGGAAACGTAGAATTCCCCGCAATTGCGGTGTGGTCATGAAGCGTTCGATGAGTTTGCGTTTATCAAACTCTATGCAGATGCCTGTCCCACCGCCACCGTAATGCGCCCAGAGCGACAGGTGCGCCCAGCCACGCAGCGCATCGTCGGAGGGCATCTCGTCCCCCATGGCCTGACGTCCTGGGCCAGGCGGACCACCTTGGCATGGGCGCGGGGGCCCTAGGGCCCCACATAGGGCCCTAGGGCCCTAGGGCCATTAGGGCCCTAGGGCCCTAGAGGCCGGTGGGCGGGTGCGGCATCGTAGCCCGCGGCAGGAACGTTCCACGCCGAAGTGCGGCGAGCGCCCTGCCGGCTTCCTTTCGGTCTCGTTTTCAAGACCGGTTCCCGCTCTGATCAGAGGAGTGTGCATATGAGAATCTCCATCGGCCGCGTCGCCGCCCTTTCGCTCGCTGTACCGGCAGTGGTCGGAGGTCTCTCCGTGCCTGGTGAGGCCGCCACCGCCCCCGCCCAGCCCGTCCAGACCGTCCAGGCTTCCTCGTGCGGCGGCAACATCGTGACCACCCCGGCGCAGTGGAGCCCGGGCGTGGGCAGCTGCTCCATCTTCGGGAGCAAGGGCCGGAAGGTCACCTTCCACTGGAACGTGTACGGAAACCAGAACACCGCGTTCAACGTCCGCGGGTTCGACTCCAAGGGCAAGGCGTACTGGCACAAGTGCGGCACGGGCGGCGGAACCTGCGTCGTTCCGTGGGGCAACGTCGCCGCGGGCGTCAAGGTCCGCGGATGGACCCCCGGCGGCGCAGCCACGATCCGGTTCACCTACTAGTCACCACCAGGCGCGACCCCCGAAGGGGGGCGTGCCCACAAGTCGGTGACCCCGACGCCGCCGCGAGCCCCCGGCGGCGATGACGGTCCGCCGCGTCCCTTCCCCCGGAGCGCGCGGCGGACCGTTCCCTTTCTCCCTGCAGTTCCGCGGTAGAAGCTGTCCAGGCCCAGGTCGTACCACGTACAGACGGGCGGCCGCCGCCGGACTCCTCGTTTTGCACCGCCGCCTTGGCGTAGCCCCGGGGCGACGAGCACGCGCCGTTCCGGACAACCGCCTCAGGAGCAGGCCCGGGGCGTCGTGCACGACCTACCGGAGAGCGCAGCCGGGGCCTGCTAAGCCGACCCCTTCTGCGGCGAGGCGTGTGACACGCGGTCCCGCTGGAGCTGGGCGTTGATGCGCTGGGCTTCGGCGAGCTGGTCTTCCAGGACGATGATGCGGCATGCCGCCTCCAGCGCCGTGCCCTGATCGACCAGGTCACGAGCACGTTGCGCCAGCCGGAGCTGGTAGCGGGAGTAGCAGCGATGCCCGCCGGGCGAGTGTTGCGGCACGATCAGCTGGCTCACCGGGTCCACCAGCAGCAGCCGCGCCAGCCAGGCCCTGGCCGCCTGATGTACCCCGAGTTCTGTGGTGTCGGGATACCGGAATCTCATGCCGGTTGTTGGGCTGCGTGGAGTCTTTCGTACTCGACGGGGCTGAGCATCTCCAGGGCGCTGTGGCGGCCTCGGCGGTGCCTACGTGCTGCACCTTCTCGGAGAGGCCCCGCGTCGTGCCTCGTGGCGCGACGGGGTCCTCCCCGTCAGGGCGTGCTTGTGATCATGAAGCTCATCTGTCGTTCTGATTAAGAAAACCTCGATGGACTGAAAGCCTCACCGCCAGGCACATTGAGATGCCAGGGCGCCCATCCGGCGCGGCTTCTCGTCGGCGTCTCAGGCACTGCGCGCCTCCATTTACCCACGGCCATTTCCACTCTCGGCAGGAGTCCCAACAGTGAAAGCACTGGTGAAGGAGGAGGCAGGGCCAGGACTGTCACTTCGTCATGTCCCCGAGCCCGTCACAGGCCGCGGTGACGTGCTCATCAGAGTCCTGCGTACGGGAATCTGCGGTACTGATCTGCACATCCGCGCTTTCGATGGCTGGGCCCGGCGGGCGGTCCGCCCGCCGCTGGTCCTCGGGCATGAGTTCGTCGGCGAGGTCACCAGTATCGGGGGCGACGTCACTGGCGTGCGCGTAGGTGATCTTGTCAGCGGTGAAGGACACCTGGTGTGCGGTACATGCCGCAATTGCCTGGCCGGACGCCGTCACCTGTGCCACCGCACGGTCGGCCTCGGTGTCGGCCGGGACGGTGCCTTCGCCGAGTACGTGGCCCTGCCAGCATCCAACGCATGGGTCCATCACCATCCCATTGACCTCGACACTGCAGCGATCTTCGACCCGTTTGGCAACGCCGTCCACACCGCGCTCTCCTTCCCCCTGGTCGGGGAGGACGTGCTTGTTACCGGCGCTGGGCCGATCGGCATCATGGCCGCCGCCGTGGCTCGGCACGCGGGCGCCCGCAACATCGTTATCACGGACGTCAGTGAGTACCGACTGGAACTGGCCCGCAGGGTCGGTGTCAGCCTGACGCTCAACGTCGCCAAGACGTCCGTCGCCGAGGCCAAGGAGCGTCTAGGGCTGCAAGAGGGCTTCGACATCGGCCTAGAGATGTCCGGCCGGCCCGAGGCCCTGCGCGGCATGATCGCGAACATGACACACGGCGGCCGCATCGCGATGCTCGGCCTGCCGACGGAGGAGTTCGCGGTGGACTTCTCGCGCATCGTCACCTCCATGATCACGATCAAGGGCGTCTACGGCCGCGAGATGTTCGAGACCTGGTACGCGATGTCGGTCCTGATCGAGGGCGGCCTCGACCTCAGTCCGGTGATCACCGGTCGCTATCCGTACCAGGACTTCGAAGCCGCCTTCGACGACGCGGCGAGCGGCCAATGCGGCAAGGTCGTCCTCGACTGGACGGCCTGATCACCGGACCCGGCCCCGCCCGAACGGCACCCTCATCTCCAGGAGACTTCCGTCATGTTCGACTCCGTACGCGACGACATGCGCGCGACACTCGAAGAGATTCACCGGGCCGGGCTGCACAAGCCCGAACGCGTCATCGGCACGCCGCAACGCTCCGTCGTCACCGTCACCGGGGGCGGCCGCCCCGGCGAGGTGCTGAACTTCTGCGCCAACAACTACCTGGGCCTGGCCGATCATCCCGAGGTGATCGCGGCCGCCCAAGACGGACTGCGGCGCTGGGGCTACGGCATGGCGTCGGTCCGCTTCATCTGCGGTACCCAGGAGGTGCACCGGGAACTGGAGGCGCGGCTTTCCAGCTTTCTCGACAGTGAGGACACCGTCCTTTTTGGCTCCTGCTTCGACGCGAACTGCGGCGTCTTCGAAACCATCCTCGACGAACGCGACGCCGTCATCTCCGACGAGTTGAACCATGCGAGCATCATCGACGGCATCCGGCTGTCCAAGGCGCGTCGTCTGCGCTACGCCAACCGTGACATGGCCGGCCTGGAGGAGCGGTTGAAGGAGGCCGCCGGGTCCCGGCGACGCCTGATCGTCACCGACGGTGTCTTCTCCATGGACGGCCACCGCGCGCCGCTCGGCGAGATCTGCGACCTCGCCGGACGGTACCACGCGATGGTCATGGTCGACGACTCCCATGCGGTCGGCTTCACCGGCCCTCACGGCCGCGGCACTCACGAACTGTGCGGCGTGATGGACCGGGTCGACATCATCACCGGCACGCTCGGTAAGGCGCTGGGCGGCGCCTCCGGCGGGTACGTCGCCGCCCGTTCCGAGATCGTCGACCTGCTGCGCCAGCGTTCTCGCCCCTACCTGTTCTCCAACTCCGTCGCTCCGGTGATCGCCGCCGCCTCCCTTAAGGTCCTGGACCTGCTGGAGAATTCGGCCGCGTTGCGGCGGCGGCTGGCTGACAACACCGCTCTCTTCCGTTCACACATGACCGGGGCCGGTTTTGAGATCCTTCCCGGCGACCACCCGATCGTCCCGGTCATGATAGGCGACGCAGCCAAGGCCGCGCGGATGGCCGAGCTTCTGCTGGAGCAGGGCCTCTATGTCATCGGCTTCTCCTATCCGGTCGTCCCGCATGGGCGGGCCCGGATCCGGGTGCAGTTGTCGGCCGCCCACACAGCCGCCGACGTGAACAGGGCCGTTGCTGCCTTTGTCACTGTTCGTGGCCTTCTGGCAGGATGATGAGGTGATTGACGCGCGACGGCTGCGCACGTTGCAGGCCGTGGCGGAGCACCGCACGGTGACCGCCGCGGCGGCCGCGCTGTACCTCACCCCGTCCGCTGTGTCCCAGCAATTGGCGGCGCTGGAGCAGGAGACCGGCCACAAGATCCTGGAACGCGACAAGCGAGGGGTGAGGCTCACCCCCGTCGGGAAGATCCTGCTTAACCATGCCCATGTCGTCCTCGCTCAGATCGAACGTGCCGAGGCCGAGTTGGCGGCCTATGCCTGCGGCGCGGCCGGCAAGGTCACCGTCGCCTCGTTCGCCACGGGCATCGCTCTCGTGCTGGCTCCCGCCGTCACCGCCCTCGCGACCGCCGCGCCCGGCATCGAGATCCAGGTCCGGGACGCCGAGGGCGACGAGAGTCTCCCCATGGTGCTCGACGGCCGCGCCGACGTCGCCGTCGCCGTCGAGTACCGGGGCGCACCGAGCGCCGATGACCGGCGGCTGGCACGGTTCCCGTTGTACGCCGAGCCGTTCGACGCCGTCCTTCCCCGGGGCCATCGGCTCGCCGGTGACGGGAGCGTTGCGGTGGCCGCTCTCGCGGGAGAGCGCTGGATCGGGCCCTATCCCGGCAACCCGTGTCACGACGTGGTGATCCTCGCATGCGAGTACGCGGGCTTCGAACCCCGGATGGAGCACTTCTCCGACGATTTCAGGGCTGTCGTCGCGCTCATCGCCGCCGGCGCCGGAGTCGCCCTCGTCCCCCGCTCGGCGCTGCGCGACGTCGACCTATCCCATGCGATCGTCCGGCCGGTCGACGGGGTGGTCGCCACCCGCCGCGTCTTCGCCGCCGTACGCCGGGGCGCCGAGGCACACCCGCTGCTGCGTCCCGTGCTCAACGCCCTGAACACCGCGGCCGAGGCCATCCCGTCCGGCGGGGGGAACACCACCCGGCGGGAGCCCGCTCTTGGGCCTCAGAACGGCCTGGACGATCGCCGCCGCTGATGGGTCATCGCGACGGGTGGGAGAACAGCACCCGGCGCGTGCGATGCAGATGGCCGCGCACGAGGTCCTTCGCCGCCTCACTGTCGCGCGCGGCGATCGCTGCGGCGATACCTTGGTGCTCCGCGCGCATATGCTCCAGCTCGTCGGGGTCCTGGTAGTGCTCGCGCTGGTGCAGCTCGCCCGCGAGCTCGGCCTGCTGGCGCACCAGTCGCTCCAGCACGAAGTTGTGGGTGGCTGCCGCCACGGCGCAGTGGAACGCCAGGTTGTCCTCCCAGGAGGCGAGCCGGCCAGCGAGCACCGCCAGGCTCTGGGCCTGCTCGGCGGTGCGACGCTGGCAGGCGAGCGCGGCGACCTGGACCTCCAGGAGCGTGCGTGCCTCCAGCACGTCCGCGATCGAGGCGACCTCAACCGAGGCGCGCGCGCCCAGGTCGGCAACGTGCGCGACGGCGGCTTCGCGCAAATATCGGCCCGAGCCCCGGACCGTGCGCAGCAGCCCCCGATCTTCCAGCACACCGAACGCCTGGCGCAGGACGTTACGGCTCACTCCAAACAGCTCCGCCAGCTCACGCTCGGTCGGCAGGGCGTCGCCCGGCCGCAGGCCACGGGCCTCGACCAGTTCCAGCATGCTGTCCACGACCGCCTCGTACCTCCTGCGCGACTGTGGAACCAGCAAGGTCGGTGCTTCCTGAGCCGTCGAAGCCACCACACCGTCCCTTCATTGGGATTCCCAATAGACCGTCACTAAGGGCCATTCTAGCGCTGCGGTCCTTTCCTTCCGCGCAACGCCGCCTCGATCACGGATCGCGTGGCCAAGCGAGACCTTAGAGCCGAGCTAGGACATGTGTCCGCCACGCTGAGCCGTCAGAGTACCCATGAGCGGCAATGAGCGACTCCCGAAGATCCAATTTCGGCACGGTGGTGGACATGTGGGTGACCCAATTGTTAACGTTGTCGGCGTCGCCGAGTTCATCGGGAGGAGCGTTCCCGAGACACGCCCGCCGGAGACGCGTCGCCGAGCCATTGATCGCAGCCTCGGCACGCTCCGAAAAGAACACTGTTCGGCAAGGAGCCCGCACATCCCATGAAGATCAGTTCCGTTGAGGCGGTCCCCCTCCTCGCGTCCTTCAAGACGATGTTTCGATTCGGCACCAGCGACCGGTCCGCCTCACCGAACGTCGTGGTGATCATCCGCACGGACGAAGGCCCGACCGGCTACGGAGAGGCCTGCCCCGTCCCGGCCTTCACCAGCGAGACGCAGAATTCCGTCGTGGAACTCCTCGAAGAGCGTGTAGCACCGGTCCTCGTCGGCCGTGACCCCAGGCACCGCCTCCCGCTCCTGCACGACCTGGCGCATTCCCTCACCTCCGCCCCCTTCACCCTCGCGGCGGTCGACACCGCGCTGCTGGATCTGGTGGGACGGGCGCTGGACGTGCCGGTGCATACGTTGCTCGGTGGCGGCTTCCGCGAGCGGATCGAGGTACACGGATCGGTCGGCTGGGACGAGAGCGCGGGAATGATGGTGGAGACCGCTCTGAAACAGGCCGACACCTACCGGTGGCTCAAGCTCTACGCGGGCCGCGGCGACGTTGACGCCGACCTCGACCGGCTCCAGGCGGTTCGGGACGCCGTCGGCCCGGACGTCGGGCTGTTCGTCGACATCAACGCCATGTGGACGCCCAGCGACCTGATCCGTGCGCTCTCGCGGATAGAGGCGATCGGTCTGAGCATGCTTGAACAGCCGCTGCCGCGGACCGCCGCCGCCTACCAATACGAGCTGGTCGGCGACCTGCGGGTGGACGTCGCCGCCGATGAGGCCGTCCGTACGGTGGCCGACGCGGCCGAGGTTGTCAGGGAGCGTCTCGCGACGGTGGTCAACCTCGGGCACTCCAAGCTCGGCGGCCCCACGGCGGCCCTGCACGCCGCCCAGATCGCCGCCGCCGGCGGCACGGGCGTCATGGTCGGCAGCGTCATCGAGATGGGAGTCGCCACCGCCATGGGCCTGCACCTCGCCGCCGCGCTACCCACGCTGAGTTACCCGTCCTACCTGATGGGCCCGCTCAAGTACCGCCAGCAGATAACCGAACAGCAGGTCGAGGTCATCGACGGACACATCGCCGTGCCCGAGGGGCCGGGTCTCGGATTCACCGTGGACGAGCGGGAACTGCGCAGGTTGGACGCCCGCCGCCACTGCTGACATCCGTCCGACCATGTTCTCCGTCACATGCACCGTACTCTCGCAAGGAAACAGGAGTCCTGCCATGTCCCTGCCCAGTACCGCTGACGTCGTCGTCGTCGGCAGCGGAATCATCGGAGCGGCCGCCGCCGCCGCTGCCGCCGGCCGCGGCGGCAGGGTCGTCCTGCTCGACAAGGAGGACGGACCGGCACGGGAGGCGTCGGGCCGGGCTCAGGGCTCGCTGCGCGTCCAAGGACGGCACGACGCCGAGGTCCCGCTCGCCCGCGAAGCACTCGAGCTGTGGGCCCGCGCCGCCGAGGAGGGCGACTTCGAGCTGGTCACCGGCGGCAACCTGTACCTCCGTACCAGCGACGAGGAACTACCCGTTCTGCGCCGCCTTGTCGAGCAGGCCCACCGGGCGGGGCTGCACAGCGTCGAACTACTCGACGCCGAACGGACCCGCGAACTCGTCCCCAGCGCCACAGGCCCCCTTCTCGGGGCGATGTGGAGCCCGATGGACGCCCACTGCCAGCCCCGCAAGGGCACCGAGCACTACGTCCGCCGCGCCGGACGCGCCGGGGCACACCTTGCGTACGGGGTCAAGGTCACCCGGCTCCTGCAGACCCGCGGCAGGATCACCGGCGTGGACTCCACCGCGGGACCCGTCCACGCAGACGCGGTCGTGGTCGCGGCCGGTGTCTGGGCGCCCTACCTCGCCAAGACCGTCGGCCTCAAAGTTCCGATCATGCCGGTGGTCATGTCGGAGCTGGAGACGGAGCCGATGAAACCCCTGTTCTCCCAGACGATCCGCGCCTTCGGGTTCGGTGCCCGCCAGCGTCCGTGCGGCAGGGTCGTCGTCAGTGCGGGTCTCAACGCCAAGGTCTCACACGGGGTGTCGCTGTCCGACCTCCACGGGCTGCGCTACTGGCTTCCACGGGCTATATCGTTCCGTGAGAACCTCAGATTGACCATTGACACCCGCCGCATCCTCGAACAGCTCCGTCGCCGGTCAAGCCTCAGCATGGCCTTGGTGCCTCACAGGTCGCCGGAGCCGCAGATCGACCGCCCTCTTGTCGACGGCTCGCTGGTCCGGCTGGCCACCGTCATCCCCGAGCTCCGCGATGCCAAGGCCGCGCGGTACTGGGCTGGTCTGGTCGACATGACACCGGACGGCCTCCCGATCATCGACGGCGCCGCGGGGCCGCAGGGCCTCACCGTGATCGCGGGCCTGTCTGGGCACGGTTTCACGCTCGGCCCGGTACTCGGCGAGATCGCCGCCGATCTGTCCCTGGACGGCAAGACGTCGCGTCCCATTGACGCGTTCCGGCTCTACCGCTACAGCGCGGGCCAGATCGATCGCCCCGAGATGATGGTCTAGCGGAGAGGCCGGCCAGCGCCCGCGAGCCGGTCGGCCTCGTCGAGGTGGTCCCGCAGGCCGAGGAATTCCCAGCGCTGCAAAGCGATGGGGATGTTGCCCTCTCGCCACAGCCGCTCGTGAAAGGCTTGCAGGTCGAAGTCATCCAGCTCACGTTCGCTCGCACTGAGCAGATCGAGAATCTGCAGCTTGCCGATCTGATAACTCAGTCCTTGGCCCGGATTGCCAGCGAAGAACACCGCCTCCTGCCAGGCCGTCTCACCGTCCAGGGGGACCATGGTGACGAGGAGATCGGCGGCCTCGCCGAGGGTGAGGTCCCCGGCCGCCAGCCCCAGGTCGGTTTCGACGCGCAGGGCACGCAGCCGCATCGAGTTCGCCATGAAAACGGCGCTGGCCGGGGAGTCCGCGAACAGTCCCGACAGCAGCATCAGTTCTTCGTGATAGAACGCGAGACCTTCGTTGGGCGCGGAATCGTAGAAGTTACGGCGCGCCGGATCCGGATGCTGCCAGGACCATGCCAGCTGGTGAGCGTGGACGCCCTCATGGACGATCCCGGTCCGCGGATCCAGCACCTTTGCTTGCTGGAAATACGACAGTCCGGGTTCTGGGGCTCTCACGTAGCGCACCGCGTCCTCACCGGCGCTCGCCTGGGAGGTGATGTAATGCGGCACGCCAAGCCAGGTCAACGGCTCAAGATAGGACGGCACGGGTTCAAAGCGGTAATGCCGCAGATCTTCAGGGAGACGGAGAATGCCTTGCTCGGCGTAGAAGCGGCGCACGGCGCGTTCCTGGGAGTGCTGTAGACCGATGTAGTTCTGCTCCTGGGGAGCACTCCGCTGTTGTGATCGGCGGCTTTGGCGGCGTGCGATCGCCTCGGCCGCGACGGATCGGTGGTGCTCCTGACGCGCCATGACACGCATCTGCTGAGGCGTATAGGGCAGCAGGGCGACCTTGTGTAGGAAGAAGTTCAGCGCCTGTTCTCCCACGGCCGCCTCCCCGGGATGATCCTGGTCCTGTAGCCAGTCCTGGAAGGCCGTGAGTTGCCGGGCAGCCTCCTGGGTCACTGTGGGCAGGGCCCTCGCGTGGAGTTGCGGCAGCAGGGGCGCGAGGGACGCCATCGCCTCTTCGAGTCGTTCTGCGCTTTCGGCGAGGAGCTTCAGGGCTTGCGTTGCGAAGGGCTCGGCCGCGTGCCCGAGCAGATTGGTCCGCGCCTGCGCCAAGACGCGGGGCACGTTGGCCAGGTTTTCGATGATCGCCGCAGCACGTGCACCGTCGAAGGGTGGCGGCGGGAGCAGCAGGTTGAAGACCGGTATAAGGCTCTGGTCGATGTAGAAGCAGGGATTGCGCCGCCAGCCGCTCAGCAGGTCCAGTTCCCAGTGGACCCTCGCGAGCGCGGACTCCAGAAGGCGACCGTTCACCCGCACTGGGACGCTCTCGTCTCCCAGGTCAAGGGCCTGATATCGCCTGCTGAACCCGTCGAGCCGGGACCGGCGGGCGGCGACCGCGGCGGCCGACCAGTCGGAGGTCCACCCGGCCGGCCGGTCCACACGTGGGATGTCGTCGAAGGAGTCCGACTGTGTCCGGGCACGCCAGTGCCAGAAGTCCTTGGTGAGCTGTGCCAGTTGCGCGTTCGGCGGGGTCATTCACCCACTCCTGATGATCGTGTCGAACTGGTGGATCGGCTGGTTCGCGCCGGCGCGTCTCAGGAAGAGTAGAGGCGGCACGCGACACCGTCGGCGGCCAGCTGCGGCTCCTCCCGGTCGCAGCCTTCGAAAGCGAGCGGGCAGCGCGGATGGAAGCGGCAGCCGCTGGGAGGCGCGGCGGCGTCGGAGGCGTCGCCGGGCAGTTCCACTGGGAGGCGGCCCGCGCCGTCGGGGTGCGGTATCGCCGCCAGCAGCGCTCGCGTGTAGGGGTGACGCGGGTTCTCCCATACCTCGGCTGTCGGACCCGTTTCGACGATGCGTCCGAGATACATCACCGCTATCCGGTCGGCGATGAGCCGGACGACGGACAGGTCGTGGCTGATGAACAGCAGGCCGGCGCCGGACTCGACGGCCAGCGCCCGCATCATCCGGGCGACCTGCGCCTGGGCAGAGGCGTCAAGGGCGGAGATCGGCTCGTCACCCACCAGGAGCCGGGGACGGGCGGCCACCGCGCGGGCGATCGCGACGCGCTGTCGCTGCCCGCCGGAGAGCTCCTGCGGATAGCGGTCGGCCAGGTCTTCGGGCAGGCCGACGCGGACAAGGAGGGCTCCGGGTGTCAGCTTCGTGGCGCCCCGCTCGCCGCGTTCGGCGCCGGCGCGGATGCCGTCGGCGATCTGAGCGCTGACACGGCGGCGCGGATTGAGCGAGCCGTAGGGGTCCTGGAAGACCATCTGCACCCCGGTGAGCGCGGGGGCGCGCCGACGTACCCCGAGGGGGCGCATCGGCCTGCCGTCGAAGAGGATCTCGCCACCGGTCGGAGCCGTGAGGCCGCAAACCGCGCGTGCCAGACTCGATTTGCCGCACCCCGACTCCCCGACGAGCCCGAGGACTTCCCCGGCTCCGAGGTCCAGGCTCACACCGGCGACCGCACGGACCGGTCGGCGGCCGGCTCGGCGGTGCTGGACGACGAGGTCGGAGACGCTGAGCAGCCGGTTCTGCCGCGCCATCATGTCGCGGTCCTTCCAGGAAGGGCTTCGAGCAGCGAGCGGGTGTAACCGTGCCGCGGGGCGGTGAGGACCCGTGCGCGCGGGCCGCTCTCGACGACGCGTCCGTGCTTCAGGACGCTGACTTCGTCGGCTATAGCGGACATCACCCCCAGATCGTGCGTGACCAGGAGGATCGCGAGACCGAGTTCGTCGCAGAGTCCGCGAAGAAGCCGCAGCACCCCGGCCTGGATGGTCACGTCGAGTCCCGTGGTGGGCTCGTCGGCGATGACCACCTTCGGTTCGCAGGCCAGCGCAGCAGCGATGGCGACGCGCTGGCGCATCCCCCCGGAGAACTCGTGCGGATAGCGGCTCAGCGCCTCTGCGGGCGAGGGGATGCGGACCCGGCCGAGCAGATCGGCGGCCCGTCCGCGCGCCTCCTTCCGGCCGATCTTGAGGTGGTGACGGAGGTGATCGGTGAGCTGGTGCCCGATGGTGAGCATGGGGTGCAAGCAGGTGGAGGGGTCTTGGAAGACCATGCTCACGACCCGGCCGCGCACCGCGCCCAACTCGTGAGCGCTGAGCGACAGCAGATCCTCGCCGTCTAGCAGGACTCTTCCTCGCGCCCGGGCACCAGGCGGCAGTAGTCCCATGACGGCGAGGCCGGTCATGGTTTTGCCGGAGCCGCTTTCCCCCGCAAGTCCGTGAATGCCGCCGGGTTTCAGCCTCAGATCGACGCCATGCAGGACCGTGGTGCCCGTGCCCGTCCGACCGGGTAGGGCGACGGTGAGCCCGACGATGTCGAGGATGTCCCGCTGATCCTCCGCGCGCTGCGGTCTCGTCCGTTCCGCGTGGTTGGCTTCGGTCACGCGGCATGCTCCTTCGCCGTTCCGATGGTCTTGGCGGTCCCGGGGTCGAGGGCGTCCCGCAGCGCGTCGCCGAGGAAGTTGAAGGCCAGGACGATCGTCAGGATCGCCAGTCCCGGGAACACCCCGATCCACCAGCTGTCGAACTGCAGGGTGCCGTCCGCGACCATCGAGCCCCATTCCGCGATCGGCGGCTTCGCGCCTAGGCCGAGGAAGGAAAGGCCAGACAACAGCAGGGTGGCGTTGCCGATGTCGAGGGCCGTGAGCACCAGCAGCGGCCCGAGCACGCCGGGGAGGACGTCGACGCGCAACGATCGCCAGGCGGAGAAGCCGAGTAGCCGACCGCTGAGGATGTACTCCTGGGATCGAAGGCCTAGCACCAGTCCGCGGGCCACCCTGGCGAACGGCGGCCATGCGACCAGGAGGATGGCGAGGACGGCGTTCTGGAGGCTGGCGCCCAGCGCCGCGGCGATCACCAGGGCGAGGATGACCGTGGGGAAGGCGAGGACGAGGTCTGCGACCCGCATGATCACCTCGTCCACCCGCCGCCCGAAGTAGCCCGCGAAGCCCCCCAGCACCCCGCCGACGAACAGGGACAGCGCCACCACGGTCAGCGAGAGCGGGATCGACACCCGCGCGCCGTACAGCACACGGCTCAGGATGTCCCGCCCGAGGGCGTCGGTTCCGAACCAGTGCCCCCGGCCGGGCCCGGCCAACCGGGGCAGGCTCTGAGCCAGAGGGTCGTGCGGGGCGAGCAGCGGAGCCGCGAGGCCGGCCAGCAGCCAGAGGAGGGCGACGCCGCTGCCGATGAGCGTCAAGGGCCTGCGGCAAGCCGGGGGCAGGCGTTTGAGGAGACGGAGGTTCACTGGACCCTCGCCCTCGGGTCGATCACGCCGTACAAGACGTCCACCGCCAGATTGACGAAGAGATAGATGGTGCCGATCACCAGCCCGACGCCCATTACCGCGGGCAGGTCGAACGTCGTCGCGCTGCGGAAGGCGTACCCGCCAAGACCAGGCCAGGCGAAGATCGACTCCACCAGTACGGTGCCCGACAGCAAAGCGCCGAAGGCGAGCCCGGCCACAGTGATGACCGGCACCAGCGCTCCGCGCAGGACGTAGTGCACCAGAACGGTCCGCTCGGGCAGTCCTTTGGCCCGCGCGGACCGCACGTAATCCTGGCTCAGCACTTCCAAAACCGCGGACCTCGTGAACCTGGTCAGAAGGCCCACCGTGTGGGCGGTCAGCACTAGCGCGGGCAAGATCAGATGGCTGACCGCGTTCCAGAACGTGAACCACTGCCCGGCGAGGACCGCGTCGACCGTGTACAGGCCCGTGACGTTCGCCGGTGCGGTCACACCGGGATCCAGTCGGCCGCTGCCCGCGGCCCAGCCGAGCTGGTCGAAGAAGACGTAGAACGCGACCAGCGCGAGCCAGAAGGTGGGCATCGAGACGAAGAGCAGGCTGAGCACTCGCAGCACGTGGTCGCCGAGCCGGTTCCGGTGGAGCGCGGAGACGACGCCAGAGGCCACCCCCACCAGCAGCGACAGCAGGATCGCGAGCGCGGCGAGCTCCATGGTCGCCGGGACCGCGGCGCGCAGATCGGTCAGCACGGGCTGATGGCTCTGCTGGGACTGGCCGAGATCACCTCGCGCCAGATCCTCCAGGTACCTGGCGTACTGGATTGGGAGCGGCTGGTCGAGGCCGTGCTGGCGCCTGTATTCGGCGACGGCGGCGGGGTCGCTGCTGGCCTGCTCGCCGAGGTTGGCGGTGGCGGGGTCACCAGGGACCAGGTTGGTCAGCACGAACGTCACCAGCGTGACCCCCACGGCGAGCAGGAGCGCGACGCCGGCCCGTCGGCAGAGGAACCGGACGAGCGGACGACGGTGCCGGGATGCGGATCCCGATCGCCGCCGCCTCGCCCGGTCAGCGCTAGCTGGTGCGGACATCTGCGACATCGATCGTCCAAACCGGGTTGTACTCCACACCGGCGACCGAGGCGGCCGTGACCGTGATCCGGCTTGGCTGGATCAGCGAGACGAACGGGCCCGAGGCGTTGAGCCTGCGCTGGATCTCTTTGTACGCGGCGTTGCGCTCCTCGCTCTTGGTGACCAGACGGGCCTTCTCCACGAGGGGGTCGAGTTCGGCGTCGGCGCTCGCCTTCCAGCCCGCGCGCAGGCCGACCAGGTTGCCGGGCAGGAAGACCAGGTAGTCACTCGGGTCCGGGTAGTCCGGGCTCCACTTCCACAGGCCCATCTGGTTCTTCCCGGCGCGGTACTTGTCCAGTTCGGTGGCGCTCGGCCCCGGGGCGAGGTCTACGGTGATGCCGATCTCCTTCAGCTGGGCTTGAATACGCTCGGCCAGCGGTTGAAGGGTCAGGCCGCCGACTGCCGTGTCATTGGCGTAGCTCAGCGTCACCTTCGGGTGCTTCAGGCCGCCGGCGGCGAGTGCGGCCCTCGCGCCCTCCAGATCACGACCGGTGGCCTCGGAAGGGGGCAGCGAGCCGACGAATGTCGACGGGATGATCCCGGCGGGCTGGGTGGCGCCCTTGCCGGCGAGCTGGAGCAGACCCTGGTAGTCGATGCCCTTGCGCACCGCCTCGTTGAACTTCGGGTCGGCGGTGACGCCGCCGACGCTCTCGTCCTGGTTGAGAAGCAGAAAGACTACGTCCGAGGAGGTCTGGCTGAGCACCTTTACGCCGCCGGTCAGCCGTTGCACCTGGTCGGAACTGAGGTTCAGAGCGATCTGGCTGTCGCCGCGCTGAACGTTGAGCTTCTGGGTCGGTGTCTGGACGTTGCGGAGGATGACCTTGTCGTACGTGGGATCGTCGGGCCCGGTGTACTTGGAGTTCTTCTGTAGGACGACCTGCGTGGTGGTGCTGTAGGCGGTCAGTGTGTACGGGCCGGAGCCGGAGGAGTGTCTGTTGAGGTATGGCTCCGCCTTGTCCGCGCTCGTCTCCGTGCCGCCGTGCGCTCTGACGACCTTGCTGTTGAGAATCCCGAGCGAGGGGTTGGCCAGGATGAACGGCAGCGCGAGATTTGGTTCCTTCGAGGTCAGCGTGACCGTCGAGGCGTCGTTCTTGGTGATCGTCACTCCTTTCAGCAGGAACGAGGGGTTGCCCTTGAGTCCGATCACCCGGTTGAGGGAGAAGACCACGTCATCGGCCGTGACCGGGCTGCCATCGGAGAACGTGCCGCCACGTAGACGCAGCGTGAGCGTCTTTCTGTCCTTGGACTGCTCGTAGGTGGCGAGGTCCGGCACCGGCTTTGTGACGTCGCCGCCCTTGAACGTCAGCAACGTCTGGTAGATCGCCTTGCCGATCGTCTGTCCCGTCGGCTCGAACTGACGCCCCGGATCGGCGCTCTTGAGGTTGAACGTGGTGTCGATCACCAGGATTCTGCCGCCGGATGCGGAGTCGGCAGTGGACCCGGCACAGGCGCTCAGGGACAGCACCGCCGCGCTACAGGCGGCCAGGGACGCGACCAGTGACGGTCTAGTGAGGAAGCTGGGCATGTACGGCTCCGAACTTGGGGGTGGGAACACCTCTACGGTGCGCTGACCCTACTATTGGTTCACCCACATGTCCACGATCTGATGAGTATTGGTATCCAAGGAGCCCAATATCCGATCTGGCTCGCCTCGCTACAGCAAGGGCCCTTCTCCGTCACGGCGCCGCAGACCACCTGGTGCCAGGAGGTTGACCGGTAGTGAAACCCGTATCGAGCGCCGCGGCGACCGCAACCTTGAGGAGTGATTCTCCCGCATCACACAGCAAGACTGGACTCCCAAGTAAACCAATCATCGATCGCCAACCGCCTTTGCAGTCGCTTCGGTCTGTCTAGGCGAAGCCGAACTGCCCACCGCGCAGGGCCCCGGCTGGAGCACGGCCCGCACAGGGTGCCCTATCCGCCCAGCGGCGGATAGCGGCTGGTTCTGGGATCACCAGCCCGATTCGCGAGCGAATACGGCCCGTCGAGGGGTGGTGTGCCCCGTGTTCAGTGGGGTCGGCTTACTGGAATCCTCATGTCTTTGATCATGAGGAGAGACACAGGATGCCCAGGACCTATCCCCCCGGAGTTCCGTCCGCAGGGTGCTGGACTTGGTCAAGGCCGGAAGACCGGTGCGACAGGTCGCAGCGGACCTGCAGATGCCCAGCCAGACCATCTACGTATGCCTCAAGCAGGACCACATCGACGCCGGGCCGGAGCCGGGGCTGACCTCGGCCGACCAGGCGGAGCTCGCGCCTGCCCGGCGCCGGATCGCGCAGCTGGAGACCGAGCTCGAGGTGACCCGGCGGGCGATCGAGCTGGTGAAGCAGGCGGCGCCCCAAAAGACGCTTCGAAGCCATCAAGGTGATGGTCGGCCAGGGGCTTCCCATCAAGGTGTGCTGCCGGGTGCTGGGCGTGCCGGAGTCGGGGTTCCACATGTGGCGCAAGCGCCCGCCGTCACCGCGAGCGATCCGACACGCCTGGCTCACCGAGCAGATCCGACATGTGCACGCCGACTCCCGCGGCACCTACTGCGGCAAGCGCGTTCACGTAGGTAGCGGGGCACTGTTCGGGGCGTGGTCAGCGGCTGTCGATGCCGTGGGCGCGGAAGCGGGCGTGGACGTGTTCGAGGAGTTGCGCGGTGGCCGGTGGAGTGTCGGCGAGCGGGAAGGGGATGCCGAGGCGTTGGTACTTGGGGACGCCGAGACGGTGGAAGGGCAGCACGTCGACGTGTTCGACGTTGGGCAGGGTGGCGACGAAGGACGCGAGGGCGTCGACTTCGTCGTCGCGGTCGTTGCGGCCGGGGACGAGGACGTACCGGACCCAGGTCGGCCGGTCCAGGGCGGCGAGGCGTCGGGCGAACCGCAGCGTCGGGTCGACCTCGCCGCCGGTCAGGGCCCGGTAGGTCCGGGGGTTCCACGCCTTGATGTCGAGGAGGACGACGCCCGTATCGGCGAGCAGGGCGTCGCTCGCGCGGTCGCCGAGGTTCCCGGATGTGTCGAGCGCGGTGTGCAGGCCGAGCCTGCGGCAGCGGCGCAGCAGTTCGCCGGTGAAGGCGGGCTGGAGCAGCGGCTCGCCGCCGCTGATCGTGACTCCTCCGCCCGCGACCTCGATGAAGCGGCAGTACTTGCCGATCTCGGTCATCAACTCGTCCACGGTGATCCGGCGGCTGTCGCGCATTCGCCAGGTCTCGGGGTTCTGGCAGTACAGGCAGCGCAGCGGGCAGCCGCCGGTGAAGACGACGAACCGGGTTCCGGAGCCGTCCACCCCGGTGGAGATGTCCCAGGAGTGGACGGCGCCGGTGAGTGCGGTGGACGTCCCATTTGGACGGTCGGTGGTCTGCGTGGTCATCGGTGTCGCTTCACCTCCGAAGATCCCCGGGTACTCCACGGCCAGGACACACGGTTGACCAAGAAGAAATCTATGACTCGAAGTCTTGGTCTCCTTCTGCCTGTTGCTGTCAACCGTCTCCGTGGATGGTCGCGGGCCGTGCTTCGTCACCCCTGCCGGGATATGCCTCTTCACCTGCGCGTCTGGCAGGTGTGATGCCGCTGTGCGCCCTGTTGGATCCGGTGTTCTGGGATCGCGCGGCGGCAATGTGGAGGGTTGCTAGGGGCCGGCCCTTCGGCGAGCGGCTCCAAAGATCGGCGTGGCGGAGCTTTGCGCACCGTGGCCCTGGTCGGCGCGCCTAAAAGACTACTCTCGGTAGCACTGGAATGCTCTCCGTGATCGAGTCATCTTCTTCTGGGGGGGGTCGTGTCCGGAACCGTTCCCGGGGCGCCGTTGACGTTCGGCCGTGGATTCAAGGAGTCGGCCGAGGTCAGAGTGGAGCGTCTCACTCTGGTGGAGGTGATGGACGCCTGGCGCGGCCACACTGGGCCGCTCGCCGCGCACTTGGCCGCGCTCCGACAGATCGCGTCGCAGGTGGCGGCCTCACCCGGTCCGTTGCTGCAGCTGCGAGTGTTTCCCGCGCACGCGGAGGCTCTCATCGCGCTGGTCGGTATGGCCGAAACCAGCGTCCTGGCCGGATGCCCTGGCGCCACCCGGCGAGAGCGCCGCAGCAAGGCAGACCCGTCGCAGCGCCGTCAGCTGCGTCGACTGTCGGTGCTGCGCAAGCAGATGCAGCGGTTGGTGTTCACCTTGTCCAGCGGGGCTCCGTTTTGTCTGGGCGGCATCGACGGTCCCGGCGGGCAGGACACGCTCCCCGACGCGGTGTTCGCGGTGATTGATTGTGAGACCAGCGGATTCTCCCCAGCCAAGGGAGACGCTATGCTAGAGCTGGCGATCGTGCTGGCCGACGCCCACGGCGATATCCTGGCCGAGTGGGAAACGCTGCTGAATCCATGCGGTCCGGTGGGGGCCGAGTGGGTGCACGGCATCACCGCTGAGATGGTCTCTGGGGCGCCAACCTTCGCCCAAGTCACAGACGAGGTCGGTAAGCACCTGGCGAGCCGGGTCATCGTTGCGCACAACGCGTCGTTCGACCTGCGGTTCCTTCGAGACGTCGCGCAACGGTACGTTCGGCCCGAGCAGCCGTGGGAGCCGCCGGTGCTGTGCACCCAGCAGCTCGCTCGTGAGTTCTTCCCACACGGGGTCCGCAAGCTCGCCGACTGCTGTGCACATGCGGGAATCAGCCTGACCGACGCGCACACCGCGCTGGCTGATGCACGCGCCACGACCCGGCTCCTGAAGTACTACATCCAGGAGAGCGGCTTGAGCTGGGCCGCCGAAATACAGCGCGCTGAAGAGATCCCGCCCTGGCCGGTATCCGAGGTTGCGCAGCGTCCGACCGTGCCGCGGCCGCGCCGCAACATCGATTGAGTCACTGGTGCACGAGATCCCCTTGTTGGAGATGGAACACCAACCGGCGGCGCAGCCGTCCCCCAGCGAGGCAGAGGCCGCCCGAACGCCGGGCGGGAGCTGGACGCGCGTACAGCTCGCCGCTTGGGGTGTGCCGTGGCCGCCACGGCGGGGCTGGCGGAAAAGGGCTTCGCGTCCAGTGGGAAGTCGGAGCAGTAGGGGCTCCGGACGGACTCCCCGGTCGACGCCCCGTCGGCCGGACCGTGCCGGGCCCGAACCTGATCAACAGGGACGATGATCGTGAGTGATGTAGTCGAATCAGGCACCGACGAGTTGGACATGTTCGTGCCGCTGGTCACTTCGATCCCCGGGGTGGCCCCCGAGCTTGTTCGGATCGCCGAGCAGTACTGGGACCTGGTCGATATCGACGCCGACATCGGACCTCGGTGGCAGTACGGCGTCAGAGAGATCGATACCGCCGGGTGGGGACGGCGGCTCCATGTCATCGCCGCCGCCGGGGCCCGCGCCACGCTGACTGACATCGCGTGTCCAGAATGTGATCAGCCGCTCCGGCTCCGGACACGCACCGACCTGGCGACCCTCGTCACTGGCGGAAGAGCCTCCTGCGTGGACTGCGATCCGCGGATGGGCGAGGCCATCGACTTGATCCTCGATCCCGCGCGTGCCGTTAAGCGCGCCCGTGCGTACGAGCGCGAATCGCTGCAGCGCGCGCAGTCCGAGGCCCGCTGCCAGTGGATCGACCGCTGCGATGAGATCATCGCCACGTGCCACCCGGTGACGCTGGTCGAAGACTTTCCGGGCCCGGCGGCTCTGCGGACCGAGCTCGCCGTGCTCGCGTTCCTACGCTACGCCCCTAGCCAGGGTCCGCTGACACCTCTAGTGCACTGGCAGCAACACCTGCATCCCGACATTGCGCAGGAGACCGTGCTGCTGGGTGATGCGGTAGCCACTGGGTTGCTGGGAATTCACCCGGACTCACCGCCGGACGCTTTTGTGTGGAAGCAGTCCTACGATGAGGCACTGCGCGCCGCCAACGGAGACCTGGTCGCACTCGCCCACCCGGCCTTGACCAGCCATTACTATCCCGCTCGGGCGGTCTTCTATGCCCGGCACGGAACCAGCACGGCAACTGCGCTGGCCAACACTGACGAATGGTTGGCCTGCTGGCTCGCCCACCCCGACCGGATGAAGATCGAACAGGAACGGGCCGAACTCCTCGACGTCGCCGGCGAGCTGATGGCCGACGAAGCCGTCCGGTTCTTTAACATGCAGCTGGAACGGCACCATCTTCCGCCAACGCCAGCCAACCATCGGCGACGCCTCCACGATGCCCTACAGAAGGCGGCCCTGCACCGAACGCTCGGCCAACTGTTCTCTCTGGGATATCGCGCCGCCCGCAACGCCGCCGCTTCCGCTCAAGAACATCAACGCGCACCGCTCGCGAACATGAGCACCCACGGAGTAAACCGCTTTGAAGGCGACGCGCACCGCGCCGCAGCAGAGCCCGACTGGCGGATCAACGGGTTTCCCACGCTTTACGGCATGGAACTCGCCGCAATGACCCGCACCCTGTTTCTGACCGTGCTTGACCTCAACCCTCTGAGTACCAGCGGTACGGAGATCGCACGGATCGTGACGGCAGACTCTGCCCCGCCCGTCGACCAGGACCATGCGCCCAGCCAGCAACAACCGCGCCCCGGTGACATCCCCGCACCGCGCGCCCCTGACGACCAGCCTGCTAACGCCTCAACAACCGCGAACCGATCTTGATGCACCAGGACGACAACCCTCCTGCGACCCAGCGCTGCCTGGAACACCGCGCCGAGATCAACGCGCTGCGCAAGACCCGGCCCGCTTGCCCACACGGCGCGTTCGTCCAGTTGTGCCCAATGTGCCGAGGAACACGCCCGGCTGTAGACCCGGTCATCGCCGAGATCAAGCGCCGGAAAGCCCAGGACACAGTGGCAAGATCGCCGCACCGGTCGCCGTCGCGTGTACTCACGCGACGGCAAGACGCAACGGGCGCGTTCCAACCAGTTGGCCCAGCCCGGCCACCGAAGGGCCCCCGTATTACTGACCCGGAGCCGGTACCGCTGTCGGGTGAACAGTTGCGCCACGAACTCGCTCTGGCACGCATCCGGGGCGATTGGCTGACCGTACAGCAGTTGGAGGCAGGCGAAACACTGCGGCGATGGAGCGTAGAGCAGGACCGCGCCCGAAGGGTTGGCCCCACCCGGCCACCGCGCACACGTCCTCGTCCGACCGAACCCCTCGCCGAGGGCATGCCCTAGTCGCGTAAGCAGGGCGCGCCACCGAGTACCTGGCCAACTCTCCCTTAAAGGGTGATAGCAAGCAGGATCCGCAGTTCGGAGCGAAGTCCAGTATCCTTAAGAGGTTCGAACCGATGCCAGCGAGCCTTGAACAAGGCTAGAACATGCCTGTCTCAGAAATCACTCGTAGTGGCGCTAGCATTGAAACTCGTACGCGGGTGTTCCGGATCTGGAATCGGTCCCAGAAAAGAGACCCAGCAACCGGCCCGGCGCCCGACCGTGCTGACCGGGCGCTGGGCATCTTGGTCGCGCTAAGGACACCGGCATGAAACGGCCCATCATCTGCTGGTGACGGAGTTCTAGTCATGTTCAGCCTCGCCTTTTCCGTTTGCACCGCGCCGCCTGCACGCCCCGCTGGCGTACCCGGCGGGCGCCCTAGAGGCCGTATCGCTTGGCAGAGGTAGTGGATCGCGTGTCAGGGCTTCTTACCGACTCCGCCGACGGCGTCCATGGCTTGTGGCACGCCGGGGTGGCCGAGGTCAGGTCGCCAGAGCGGGATGGGGACGATTCCTGGTTCGATCACTTGGAGCCCGGCGAAGAACTGCTCGATCTGTTCGGGGCTGCGCAGCCGGTAGGGGACGGCTCCGGTGTCGTCGTAGCGTTGCTGCGCTCGGTTGAACGCCTCGTCGGTGTCGACGCCGTCGTTGAGCGCCAGGTAACTTCCGGGCGCGAGGGCCCCCGTCAGTCGGGAGACGATGGCTTGTGCCTCGGCGTTATCGGTGACGTGGCCAAGGACGCCCATGAAAAGCAGGGCAACGGGCTGGTCGAAGTCGAGCAGGCTTATGGCCTGGGCGAGGATCCGGTCGGGGTCGCGCATATCGGCGTCGATGTAGTCGGTGGCGCCTTCGGGCGTGCTGACAAGCAGCGCGTGGGCGTGGGCCAGGACGAGGGGGTCATTGTCGACGTAGAGGATGCGACTGTCCGGGGCGAGCGTCTGGGCGACCTGGTGGGTGTTGTCCTCGGTGGGCAGGCCGGTGCCGACGTCGAGGAACTGTCGGACGCCCGCCTCAGTGACCAGATAGCGGATGGTGCGGCCGAGGAAGGCCCGTTCGGCTTGGGCCAGGTCGAAGATGCCGGGGAAGAGGCGGGCGTACTGGTCTCCGGCCTGCTGGTCGACGTCGAAGTTGTCCTTGCCGCCGAGCCAGTAGTTCCAGATCCGCGCCGAATGGGGGACGCTGGTATCGAGTCCCCCCATAAGGTCCTTATTCGCCCGTGCCAGGAACTCTTCCGGATCGCTCGCCATCGTGATCCTCCGCGCGCTCGTGACTCTCCTTCGGTCTTATCATCACATCAGATCCTTGGACCAACGCACCAGGCCGCGGTCTGCCAGTACCAGGTATTTCAGAGGAGATTGTGAAGGAGGCGGGTACTTTCATCTGTCGAGAGCGCCGTGATCAGGAAGGACGAGAAAAGCATCGAGTAGTGGTTGAGGTCACGCTTGCTATTGAGGTAAAGCGCATGTTCACGCTGTTCCAGGTAGATCATGTCGTTGATCTGGGATTCGGGGTACCTCATCACGGTGAGGGGGCCGTCCGTAAACGCCGCGTTGGCGCGGTCCGCCGGCATGATCTGGAGTGTGATGTTAGGACGTGAGGCGAGGCCGATCAGATGCCGGATCTGGGCCTGGAGGATCAACGGGCTACCCCCGTCGGCGCGGAGGGCGCGTTCGTGGATGATGATCCATAGCGTGGGCGCGTCAGGGCGGTCGAGGATGCTCTGGCGAAGCAGGCGGAGTTCCACTCTGCGCCGCAGTTCCTGCTCGGTGATGTCGGGAAGGTCTGCGGCGATGGTGCGCCGGGCATACTCGCCGATCTGCAGCAGGCTGGGGATGCGCAGCGGAGCGTAGGTCCGGATCTCGGCTAGCTCGGGCTCGGACATCACATAGAGTTCGAACCAGGCTGGGATCACGTCGGTGTAGGCGCGCCAGGCGGCGTGACGGCTACGCGCCTGCAGTTCGGTGATGAACTGCCCGTCGACCTCCCGCATGTGGCGCCTGCCTGACACAGTGTCAGCGGAGCCGTGCGCCGCTGCGGGGAAGTTAAGACACGTCTCCCAATCCAGCGGGCTCATCGGCACGTCCCCGCCCCGCTGGTCATCCGGAGCCGCGGATACGGCCGCAATGACCTGGGCGGCGGACTGTTCCATTCGCTGTGGTACCTCGATCGATGCCGCTTCCGCATCCCGGTAGCACTTCTTGAGATCGAGCAGGGAGAACATCCTGTCGGTGTCGCGGTCCTTGATCTCGGCATACCGGTACAGCGTCGCCCACAGCGACTCCATCGGCGCCCACCGCGGTATGCGACGGCACGACCTGGTGAACAGATCGTGGACGGTCGACCGCGGAACCCGGGCGACCCGAATGCCGCACACCATGCTTTCGGCGTTCTCCAGCTCCGTCGAAAGGTCATCAATCGCCTGATAAGGGGGCGTTCCAGCGATACGACGGTTCTGCGCCAGCAGGGCGATCACTCCATCGAAGTGACGTCCGCGATCTTCATGTGCCATGATCGTATTTCCGTTCATGGTAAGGGAACTGTGGTCTCCGAGATCGACATACTGCCATCCCCGCACCGGACGGTCCGTGCACTCCACACATTTCGTGAGCCGAGTTGCAGACGGCGGCAAGAGCACCGTTGAGCAACATTGGGGGGCAAGCGCCACGCCCGTGGCGGATCCCGGATGAATCCCGGATGTCCGGGCGAGTAGCCCACGGCGTCCCGGATCCATCCGGGATCGAGCGTTCCTCGCACTGCTCCAGCGGTCCGCGTGCAGAGTTGTCTCGCTCTCCAGCCGATCCGTTTGCGAAAGGTCGACGATGTTCTCCCATCAGTTGCTGCCGTCTCCTCGAGGACCCGCATTGGGCACGTTTGGAGCTGGTGGCACCTCGACCGGAGACGGTGACATGGCGTTGGCCCTGATCACAGTGTGGGCAATACGTACAGGCCGTTCACTTCGATCTGCCCCCGTGAACGAACTGTCTGTGCAGGAACTCGAAGACTTCTGGACCGATGAACAGATGCTCTAGGCAGGATCTGCCGATGTTCTCCCGGGCATTGCCTATAGAATGGTCGATCAGCGTGACCGACTGGTTTCAATCTATGCCTGCTTTGCCAACAACTCTTGCGGTCCGAGCGGTGCCGGCGCGGACGAGCGAACCAGTCCCGGCCTTCAACGGAACCGGGCACGGCCTGGACCCCTCCGCCGTCGATGACCAGCGGCGCACCCACGAACTATGGCGTCAACGCCGCGGCGCCTGGTGCAGGCCGCCGATCAGGCTCTTCGTCATGGGGCTGCCCTCGCCCCAGCGGTGCTCCCCAGGTGAAGACCGCAGCGGCCCCGAACTGATTGCCCTCCCACCCGCCGAGCGGCCGTTCGAGACTCTCGGTCTTGCGTCCTACTCCCTGGTGTCCGAACCGCCACGCCCAGACCGTTGTTCGCCTCCGTCACCGGCCTCCGGCCGGGCTCGGCCCGCGACGACGGCGGGCCCGCTACGGCATGCACGGGATATCCGGCGGTGCCATCACCCGTCCCTGCTATTGGTCTGGGTGGCCACCTTCCAACCACCATGGCCGTCGGCTGCTCACTCCGACCTCGGCATGCCTGCCCCAGGGCGCCTCTCCCGTGCCGCGACCGATCACGGCACCGATGAGACCGCTTACGCCTGTGTGTACAACGACTACAAGGAAACGGCAATACGACGTCACCGCCTGCGGCGATCACCACCGCAACGCCCGGCACGCACGTCCGCGCCTCCGGCCGCCCGCGACTGAGCGCCACCGAGGTACAGACACCACACCCGTCGGGTTGTCGGTCCAGACGAGCACGAACTCCAGCCTCTACCGGCGGCGGAACGAGACGGCAACGAGCCACGGCCGGCCGCGAAGGGCAGGCCCGACGAGAGGCAGTTTGAAGACGCAGGTCCCGATGATCTGATCGCTACACGGTCTGTGGGCATCGCGGTAGCAGGTCCAGTGGCAGCCCGACAGCGATCAGCGTCCCGAAGGGCAGCCCTTCGGCCGCACGTTACCGTTCGTCCGGGATTCATGGCCGCCCACGATCCCATTCCGCAATCGGTTCAATGCCCCAGCACGGTTGCTGACGTCCTAACTCGGACACGACGCGAGAGTTCGTGCAACTAATAGCGGAAATGAAACTCCGGATCACAGAGGTTCCCGCCCCGTGACATTAGAACGAGATTTAACGTTCACCAGCGGATGTTTCCTCGCAGGTCAAAGTCGTTGTTAAGTGTTTAGTTTGGTACAGCGACGTCAGTTTGTCCCGATATGCCCTAAAGGGTAGGTCGGGTGACGCAGACCGATGCGTATCCGTGTGATTAATATTCTGGTTGCCGACCCGGCGATCGTCGGACACGCCGAGCGAAGCCATCACGTCTCCCCCATTCGGGGATTGACACCGAATCGAACGAGAAGAGGGACGGTCCAATGCTGCGAATCCCCCGCTTTCAGCGAGCCCCCGGCCTCGGACGCCTACTAGTGCCAGCCGATAGGTAGGCGAGCGACCACTGACCTCGGAGAACGTCGTGAACCGATTTCGGCGGTCGTCGGCGAAGAAGCCAGGCGACGTCATCGCGTTCCTCAACCGTGTCCATCCCCACGCGGGACCTGAGAAATGGCTGCATACTCTGATTTCCTGGGTTGCACAGCGCCCCTTGGAAGGGAGACGCGGCGGGGGGACGGTAGTCAGGAAATTGCAGGCTCGTGGAGTCACCCTCGCCGAAGCCGATCAGGTGCTGGCGGGCGATCTCACCGGCGTCACCTGGCCCTTGTTAGCGGCGATCCTGTCGTCGTGCGGGGCGTTGCAGGCCGACATTCAGGTCGCGCATGATCTGTTCGACCAACTCCAGCAACGGACACCTCCGCCAGCAGGCGTGACGGATCCGGATCTGCGTCCACAGCCGGACCCCGCACTCGACCCGGCGGTCGAAGGGTGGGTTCAGGGCTGGCGCCCGTCCTCT
The DNA here is from genome assembly GCF_008085905.1 of Actinomadura syzygii. Lineage (GTDB taxonomy): Bacteria > Actinomycetota > Actinomycetes > Streptosporangiales > Streptosporangiaceae > Spirillospora > Spirillospora syzygii. Next base: position 31,968 of record NZ_VSFF01000021.1, read on the forward strand.
GCGCCGAGGGGGTCATTCTCGACTTCGCGCACCGGCACCGCCAGCGCAGAAGACCCGATTGAGGCCGGTCTGGAAGAAGAGACCGGCCGGGTGGCCCCGCCGGTGAACTTCGCGGCCGAGCCTTGGCCTACCTGCGGCGAAACCACCCCGGCCAACAGGGCAAGCACGGCACCGTCAGAGACCACGTCCGAGACTACGGCAAGCCTCGGCGGGGAACACGGGCCAGGCGACGATCACGCGGACACAAGCGACGCGACGCTCAGCGGTCCCGTCGGCCAACCACCGACAGCAGGCTCCGGACCTGCCAACTCGACGACCACGCGGGGCACGACCGCCCCGCCCGTCCCCGAGGCCGCTACCAACCCCAAAGAGTTCGTGGCACTGATGGACCAATACCGCACCTACCGCGACCGGTCACTGCGGGAGATAGAGCGGGAGGCACGGCGTCACCCCCAGGTGGAACGGCCGTACAGCTTCGCCTCCTACAGCACCATCGGCAAGAACGGGAAACTCCCCCGGCAACTGCTCGTCATCGCCTTCATCGCCGGGTGCGGTGGTAGTAGGTCCTACATCGATCGATGGGTCGAGGTGCATCGCCGACTGTCGCTGGAGCAGGTCGACAGTCCATGGTCCCCCGGTTCCCCCGAAACGTAGGCGGCGATCCCGCGCCAAGGCCAGAGCGGCTAGAGACCACCACCACGGTGGCATGACCCGTTACCGCGGGTCGCCTCCAACACGACGACACCGTGTTGATCATCACCGAGTCATAGAAAGGCACATTCGGCATGGCGAGAATCGCCCCCCAAGGGCCAGAGACGAAGCGCGTCTATCGGTCCATCACCTTCCCGTCGCACTGGCGTAAGGCCCGCCGGTCGATGTCGGCCAACGACTGCGTCGAGGTCGCCCACCTGGCTCGCGCCCGGATCGGCATCCGTGACAGCAAGAACACCACGGCCCCGCCGCTCACATTGTCGGCAGCTAACTGGCGGAACGTGATCATCGAGATCAAGCGCGGTCACCACGACCTCATTTGAACGGCTGAGCGGCCGCCTGCGCACAACGCCGTACCCATCCGCAATGGCGCCCGGCCTCAACGGCACCCACCAGATCCAAGCGTGCATCCACGCCAGGCCGGTGGCCGCCGACGCGAGGCCGGGCGTACCCTCACCAGGACCGAGGGAGCACAACCGCAGCCGAGCAGTATCGACACATCCCCACACGCCCCGATGCGGCGGTTTCGGCATCTGCCCGGACTCGCGTCCATCGCCGCGCTCGTTCATGACGCCCAAGGAGCGGTTCGCCGTCATGCCTAACGCTGTGACCGTCCGTGTGGGCCTGTACAACCCCAGCCGGACCGGCCCCGACGTCGGCTACCACGCCGACCCCGACGGCGAAGCCCCCATGCGGGAACAACTCGCGCTGCTGGCCTCACTCGAACTGGACCTGGTCGGAATCGTGCAGGTGCCGTGCGCCCCCGACGACCTGGACTGCGGGCCCCGAGTCGCCGACCGGCTCGAGATGGCCTGGCACGCCGTCATCCCCTCCCCCTTCTACGATCACGGCATCGCCGTCCTGGCCCGCACCGGCGGGAACCTGGAGGTGGTGGCCGAGCACCACCAGACCGGCAAACCCTGGGCGCACTGCCTGGCGGCGATCGACGTCCGTGTGAAGGGCCGGCGACTCCCCCTGCGGTTCCTGGTCGGACACGCCGCGACCAGCCCCACCGCGCGGCTCACCGAAGCCGAGCACCTGGCCACCCACCTCGAGTCGACCGCCGATACCCCCGACATCGTCTACGCCGCCGATTTCCGGGCCGCCGCGCTCGGCGAGAGCCCCGACACCAGCCGCGCCTCCGCCGACCACGCCGCCGCGATCACCGACACCCGGCCCGCCGCCGTGCTGCACCGCGCCGGGCTTCTCGACGTGGGCGAGGCGACCAGCGACCACGCCCCCACGATCGGACACGACCCGGCCGATCCGGTGGCCTACCGCCGCCACCGCATCCACAGCACGCTGCCCGCCTCGGCGGTCACCGGGCACGGCATCGTCGACGAGGACCGCCCACTGTCGCGCCACCGGCCAGTGTGGGCCCAGTTCACCCTCGACGTTGACGACGACCCCGGCGATCCGAGGGCATCCCGGCTCTGAACGCCCGTGCCCGCTACCGCTCCCCCGTCCGAGGGGCGGTGCACCGGGATCGGCACCCGCCTCCACGCGGGCTCCGGTCGGTTCACGTTGCGCCGGAGCGCGGCTCTTTGTATCGCCACGTCTGGGTCATGGCCAACTCGACCGCGATGTCGCCGCGGGTGTGGATCTGGGCTCGGGTGGCGGTCACCGTCCGGGCCCGGGCGCGCGAGGGTGCGGGACACACCGCCAAGGCCAGCCGCGCGCATTCCTCGTGCAGGGGCGCGCTGGTCAGGCAGTGCCCGTGTGGATCGACGATCAGGCTGAACCGCCGGTCGCAGCCGAGCCCGCAGACCTGGCACAGGCTCTCCAGTTGGGCGCGGGCCAGCCGGGCAGTGTGCAGGTCCCTCCACAGCGGGCCGGTGGCGCGGGTGACCGGCGTCACCCAGGGGACCGGCAGGCCGTGCGCCCGTGGTCGTGGACGCCCGGCCGGGCACAGGTCGGCCGCGCCTGCCGCGACCGCCCGGTCGATCGCCAGCCACACCGGTAGTGGCAGACCCGCTGTCGGGCAGTCGATGGTGGCGCATCCGATCCCGCTGGTCGTGCCGTGCGCCGTCCCGTCCGGGCCGACCTCGGGCGGTTGCAGGTAGCGCGGGCGGCCGCAATCAGGACAGGGCAGATCGGGGCACGCGACCGGTTCGGTCACCGCGTGCCGGGCCTGCGCGGGGGATCGGCCCGCGAGGTCGGGACGTCCGGTCATCGTCATCCCCCCAAGAGCCCCAGGCGCGGCGGTGCCGCGGATCGGCGGCGGCGCCCACGATACAGCGCTCCGACGCTTTCCCGGCGCACTGCCGATTTCGCCTTTTCCGGCAATACCGGCCCGGCAGGCCGCCTCGGTCGCCCATTTCCCTTTTCCAGGAACGGACCCGCCCCGTTCTGCATTGGGTGCCGGATTGATGCGTCCCGGGTTCCGTGGTGTCGAGATAGCCAGAATCTCATGCTGATTCTGGGGTAGATCCTCTCGTATCGATTGGGGTGAGCATTCCCAGGGCGCTGTGGCGGCGCCGGTGGCTGTAGAAGATCTCCAGTTATTCGAAGATCGCGTTGGCGAGTCTCATGCGGGTGCGCCAGCGCTGCAGGTTGAGGAACTCGGCCTGGATCCGGCCCCAGAACGACTCGATGGCCGCGTGGTCGTGGGCGAGGCGGGCGCCGATGACGGTGCGGGTGCGCCGTTCCACGGTGCGCTGCGAGCCCACCGACGCGGCGTAGTGCTCCTCCGCGCCTTTGAGATCACCGAGCTGCGAGAGGGGCAACCCGACCTGATCCTCGAAGCTCTCGCGGCGGTAGTTGCCGGGGGGCACTCCCGACCGCCGAGTCGGCGCGCTCCGGATCGGTCTCGGCCGCGCGCAGCAACGCCCGCGCACGGGGCTGGCCGGCGGACGCGGACGCCAGCCGCGAGGTCGTCGTTGCCGTCGCTGCCCCTGGCTGTCCTCACAGAAAAGCCGGTGTGCCGATGGCAGAGGGGATCGCGGCTCACTACGAGCGGTGCGCGGGAAGAGGGGCGAGATGGTGCCAGGGTGGGCCGTGGCCGAACAAGCCTTGCGCTCGCCGGGTTCCTTCGGTGACGGCGTCTTGGGTTCCCCGCAGGAGCAGTCGGCCAACGATCAAAACCTCCCGGACCCGCGCACAAACCGACAGCCGTTGTGGGTCAAGTGCGGGCCAGTACGTAAGCAGGGCTTCGGGGTCGCTCGGATCACCGAACCGCCTGTTCAGCACCACCAGCGATGCCGGATCCCGCTCCGGAGGCGCCGCGGCTACCAGTTCCAAGTCCAACAACCAACAACGCCCCTGCCGGTCGATCAAAGCGTTGTCGGGATGCTGGTCGTCGTGGCAGACGACTGGTTCGCAGTGGCCCAGCAGTTCACCGAGGACTTGTCTGGCGTTGTCCCAGCGGTCAGCGAATGCCTCGCCCATGTCGGAACCTAGCCGGTCGCGCCAGGTGGATACGGGCACCTCGGGCATGCGCACCGGCTGAACCCCATCGGCACCGGCACCGGCACCGGGGAACCGAGCCGCTTGCTCGGCGATCAAGGGCCAACTCTGCGCATGGGGAGTTGTCGGCGCGCGTTCCACCCATTGGGTCACAAAGGCGAACCGCCCGCAGGCGCGGATCGGCCCGGCCAGGATCCGAGGGGTGTTCACCCCGGCTTTCCGGAGACGTTCGGTCAGCCGGATCTCGTGGCTCACCTGCTCCAAGGTCGTGGTCCCTGGCCGAGTGACCGTGATCGCGGCGTCTCCGGCCGGGGCATGCCAAACCAGCCGGGACCCTCGGGAGACGAGCCTGACCCCCTCGGCACCCAACCCCGCGCGCTCCGCGGCGCACAACCCCGCGCGCTCCGCGGCGCACAACGCCGCGCACCTGTCGTCGAGCACCGTGGAATCCTCCCATCGGAGCGGACACGGCGGTACCTGCCCGACCGGCACCCGCGCCGACGCGCCGCCCGCCCAGACCGTCGGTATCGACGAACGCCCCAGACCGACCAGCGCGCCGGTTCCGGGTGTCGCCTTACAGTTCGGGCCAGACCAGGAGGGCGGCGATGCGGGCGACCATGCCGGTGGCTTGATCCTTGGTCCAGGTGAAGGCGTCGGTTCCGCCCGGGTCGTCGTGGCAGGCGCCCGAGGCCATCGCGAAGTCGGCTTCCACGGCCGTCACGAACCGCTCGTTCTGATCACGGTCTCTGGGAGCCTTGCCTTGGGCGGACTTTCTCACCGCCTTGTAGGCGGGGCTGTCACGCAGCGGGTCCAGGGCTTTGCGGGCAGCGGCGACGGCGTCCTCGTACTTGCCCGCATGGATGAGCTCGCGTGCCTCGCGGATCCGCTTGGCCGCGGTCGCCTGTTCCGGGGCTTGGGTGATGGGGACCAGGACCTCGGCGTGCGCGGCCGCGTCCACCCGTTCCAGCTCGCGCACCCACTCCCCCGACTCCAGGTCGGCGCGCACCTGGCAGATGGCGGTGAACGGCACCGGCGGGTCGCCGTCGACGCCCGCGACCGTCACCTCCAGGTGGGCGTAGACGACATCGGCGCGCCGCCGCTCGACCAGACGCAGTTGCTCGTCGGTGACGAAGCCGATCAGCTCGAATGCGGTGGCCCTGGCGGCCGGGCTGATGGTGTGCGGCCTTTCCAGGCGGGCCAGCAGCCGCTGCCCTAGCGAGGGAGCCTCGTCGATGTACATCAGCGCCGACAGCATCAGGGGCGGCGGGCTCTTGCGGTCGTCCACTCGGTGGATGTCCAGGCTGATCCGCAACTCGGCGCCGCCGACCGCCGGAATCAGGAGCAAGGCCCTGCGCGCCAGCGCGAAACCGACCCGGGCGCCGGGAATAGGAAGATCAACCTCGGTCATGGCGAGCAACCGTTCATTGTCGTGTTGCGCTGATGATCTGCCCAGTGTCGCGTACCCGGCGGTCGCCCCGCCTGGGATTTTCCGAGGTCGGCGAGCGCTGGCGCGGCAACCACCAGAAAGTGGCCAACCGCCGGCCGGTCGGACGCCCCGGGCCGGTCCGGCGGCGCGCCGTACCGTCTGTACCCCGAGCAGGAAACGGTCTCACGCTCATCGTTCGGCCCAGTCACACCGCCACGCGACCAATCCGATCGAGACCCGGTCGCGCCTGGTCGAGTTCGATCGCCGAGTCGCAAGAGGGAATATCCACCAGAGCCGACTGATCCGCTGAAAGCAGAGATTGTCGGCAATGCACGTCACCGTCGGAGGATCGGCGGCGCCCACGATACAGCACACCGGCGCTTTCCCTACATATTCCCAGAACACGGCCGCTTTCACCCTTTCCGGCGATAACGAGCCCTAAGACGCCCCCGGCGGGCCGTCTCCTCCCATCGAGCGAATTCGCCCATTCCGCACTGTGTGCCGACAAAGCTACGGGTGCCCGTACGGGGCCTCTGACCAGGCCGAACACGCGCGGCGTCGGTATTACTGCGGATACTAGGCGGATTCTTTTTCCGTGGGGCCCGTGGCCGCGCTAGTCTCCGATCGGCTCGTGGGATGAGAGCCGCCTTGGCGCCGGCGCGAGGTGGTGTTCATCTGCGCGGGCCGACCGGCCGCCCCCTGGGCCGGGAAAGGGAGGGCGCGTTCATGAACACGCCCGATGCCGTCGACTACGCCAGGCGTTCGGACATGATCTGCATGGCTTTGGAGCTGTTGCGCTTCATCGCCTGGATGATCATGCTCGTGGCGCGGTGACGGCAGCGGCCTGACGGGCCGCGGGGCCTGGTACCGCACGCAGTCGGCGAGACCAGCGGGTACCAGGCCCCAACCCCTGAGAGGAATTCTCAGGAGGCAGCATCCTATGAGCCGATAAGCTGCATTTGCAGCGCCCTTACCAAAAGTCTTCCAAAGATTCTGCGTCGTGTGACGCAGAGCGGCGTGCGGTGGATGAATTCCCCGCGGTATCGGCGCTGGTCGGTGCGGCGTCGACGTGGGAATGGTCAGCAGGTGTCGAGCAGGCGCCCGAGCGCGGTCTTCTCCGCGGCGTCGGCGGTCAGCGCGTAGCGGTACTTCACGTCGATCCACGACCGGGCGTACATGCAGCGGAACGAGGCCAGCGGCGGCGTCCACTGAGCCGGGTCCTTGTCGCCCTTGGCCTGGTTGACGTTGTCGGTGACCGCCCACAGCTGCGAGCCGGTCAGGTCGTTGGCGAACTGGCGGCGGCGCGCGGTCGTCCAGGTGTCGGCGCCGGACCGCCACGCCTGCGCCAGCGGGACCATGTGATCGATGTCCAGGTCGTCGCGCCGGGTCCAGACGGCGCCGTCATAGGGGCTGCGCCAGGTGCCGGAGATCGCCGCGCACTTGGCGTCGACCTGGACGTTCTCGCCGTCGCGCTTGAGAACGACTTCCCGGGCATTGCAGTTGTCGCCTTGGTTGGTCCAGTGCGGGAATTTCTCGCGGGTGTATCCGTCCATCGAGCCTTCGGCGTGGACGGTGAGGGCGTCCAGGTGGATGCGGGCGGCGTCCGCGGCGGGGGGCGGGGGCGGTGCGGCCTGGGCCGCCGGCACCGTGAGAACGGCCATCGCGATGGCGGTGGTGGTGGTCAGGAGCATGGCCACGGCGGGGGTGATGCGCATGCCGGTCCTCTCTCGACTGTCAGGAGCTACGCATCGAGCATCACCAGCCCGGGGGCGAAGCGTACCGCCAATGAGGCGCAGGCAGCGCCTCGGACACCCAGACGTCACCGCCGTGCCAGCGATCTCGGCAACTCCGCGCCTTCGCCATGTCGCTCATATACCAACCCAGGGTGACATGTGGCGTGACAGTGGATGTTTTCGGAAGGTGCTCTCAGACTTGATTTCCGCCCCTTTTAGAAAATGCTGGTAACTGTGTCTGTCCTATCTTCTGGCCATGCGACCCGATCACACCAGAGGCCGAACATCGTGGCCCGACGCCACACCGCGCACGGAAGGGCACCTAGTCCAAATGTGGACAGGGAGAAGGAGCACATCCGATGACTGAAGGGGAGATCAAATTTTGCAAGTTCCGACACTCGCGCCCGGAAGGCGATTACGGAACTCGGAGCAGGTGCGGTGTTCGTCAGAATCCAAGATCCCAAGAATGGGAAGGTGGCCTACCTGGATTTCACTGCAGATGAGATCCGACACCTTTTCGAGATGCTACGCCAGGCCTCACCGGAGACGGTCACGTGGGCGGCTGTTCGGGGCGCAGCCACTGCCCGCCGCCGAGCGGGGCGGCCAGTACGTGCGCGACCAGCAGCACTCCGGGCACCACCGAGTTCACCAGCGCGGTGGCGGCCACCAGGGGGGCCGAGCCGGACTCCCACCACGACGGAGGAAGGCTGGTCATCACGCCCGCGAAGACCGGGGTGAGCGTCCCGTAGGCCACGCTCCCGAACGTGGCGAAGGGGACCGACGCCTGGTGCAGGTCCAGCGAGTGCCGTGCGGCGTCGCGCCGGGCCCGAGACCTGCGGGTGAATCCCCGGCGGAGTGTGGGCAGGAGCAGCACTGCGGTGATGACCAGGCCCGGGACCACGAGGGTCGAGCAGAGGACCCACAGCGCCGGTCTCCCGTAGACGACGGACAGGTATTCGCTGGTCGTCCTCGCCAGTTGGAGCGCGACGCCGACCACGACACCGAGCGTCGCCAGCCGCGTCACCCGGCCCAGGTGAGCCAGTGCCCGCCGGTGCGCCTCGCCACCGTCGTGCTCGGATCCGCCGTCGACATGCGCCATCATGAGCCAGCACATGGCGCTCGCCAGGCCGGCGGCACCGACGGCCAGCATGCCGCTGGCCGCCATCCCCAGACTCCACACCCTTGCGCAGTTAGGGTCCTGGTCGCTGCCAGCGGCGTCGTCGACGAGCACGACCATGTGCACCTCGGCGGCTATCCGGCACCGCTGCGGGACGCGCTCGGCATCGTGGTCGACGAGTTCTGGCCGATCCCCGACGACGCCTCCGTCGGCGTGACGTTCGGCGACCGCGCCGTCCCGTCGACGCTGTGGAGCGAGTGGCTGGAGCCCGGCACCGTAGAGCCTGTGGCCCTCTACGGCGCCGGACCGTTCGCCGGCCGCCCGGCGGTCACCCGCAACGCACATGGCGCCGGACGTGCCTGGTACGTGAGCTGCCACCTTGGCCAGGACATCGGCCTCGTGCTGGACGAGGCGCTCGCCGACGCGGGCGTCCGGCCGGCGCTCGACGTCCCCGCCGGGGTCGAGGCCACCCGCCGCGACGGCCCCAGCGCCTCCTACCTCTTTCTGCTCAACCATCGCGACGCCGAGGGGGTCCTGCCCGTCCCGGACGGCGTCGATCTGCTGACCGGCACCGCCGTGCGGGGCACGCTGCGACTGGCCCCGCTCGGGGCGGCAGTGCTCAGAACCCCAAGTGACGACCACCCCGAGAGGTGATCATGCGACGATCACTGCACGCCCTGGTCGGGCTGACGCTCGGCTCCGCCCCTCCTGGTCACCGTCGTCCCCGCGCCGCCTGCGCTGGCGGCCCCCGGCCCCGGCCGGTGCGCCGTGCTCGACCTGCACGGCGTCCCGGCCGGGGCGCTGCCCGCGGAGATCAACGAGCTCAACGTGTTCGCCGACCGTGGCGCGTGGCACGCCTACGCGCTGCCGCGGCCGGGCGACACCGGCGCCTACGGCGGATTCTGAGAGCCGCTGTACATCGCCCAGGAGTACCCGTGATGGCTGAGCAAAGCGTTCAGCCGCATCCGCCTGCGTGAGGACGGCCGCGACATCGACCTCGGCGCCGCGCGCGACCCGCGCTTCACCGCGCTGTCTGGGATGCTTCGACAGACCTACGAACTGCCCCGGCGTCGGCTACTTCGGCTCCACGCCCGGCGACACGTCGGAGACCTCCACCACCAACACCCACATCCGCTACATCGCCTCGACCGACGACGGCGCGACCTGGAGCGCCCCTGCGGACCTCAACCCGCATGTCCGCAAGCCGGACTGGGCGGGCATGTTCGCCTCGTCCGGGCACGGGATCCAGCTCGCGTCCGGCCGCCTCGTCCAGCCGATCGTGTTCCGGGACGGCGGCGTCCCCCACGCGTCTAACATCTACTCCGACGACCACGGCGCGACGTGGCACAACGGGCGACCGCCGGATCCGGCGTGAACGAGAGCAAGGCCGCGCAGCGCTCCACCGGGCGGATCGCCCAGAACATGCGCTCCAACACCGATGGGAACCGCTGGTACGCCACCGCCGCAGACGTGACCGCGCCTTTCGGAACGTCCTGGAACAGCGGCCTGATCGACCCGCGCTGCAACGGCGGCGAGATCTCCTACCTCCAGCCGACCACGGGCGCCCCCGGCGCTGACGGCCCTCATCCTTCACAGCAACAACGCGGCAGCCTCGCGCACCGACCTCACCGTCCGCGTCACCCACGACGACGGCGCGAGCTGGCCGCGCCAAGCCCTGCTCAAGCCGGGTGCCGCCGACCACTCCACCATAGCCGTCCTCGCCGACGGCTCCATCGGCGACCTCTACGAGATCGGCGACACCGGCGGCATCGTCTTCACCCTCCCCTGGCTCGACTCCTGAACCGACCGCATCACTGTTCCTGGTCGTCGGATCGGTGAGGCGCAAGAGGGATCCGTAGCGTGAACTCGGCTCCTCGCGCGCCGTCCCGGATCTGAAGGGTTCCCTGGTGCAATGCGGCGATGTCGCGCGCGATCGCCAGACCAAGGCCCGTGCCGCCAGCCTCGCGGTCACGCGCGGTGTCGAGCCGGACGAAGCGATCGAAGACTCGGTCCCGGTCTGCCGGAGGGATGCCGGGGCCGTCGTCGGCGACGGTCAACACCGCGTCGCCGTCCTGCGCGGTGAGGGTGACCGTGACGATGGTGGCGGCATAGCGCTGGGCGTTGTCCAACAGACTGTTCAGCAGACGACTGAGCATCCCCAGTTCACCCAGGACCTGCACTTGACTGCTCAACTCGGCCTGGATCGGGATTTCGGAAGGCGGCCCACCGGTCGCGCCGCGCCCGCTGGTTCGCCGCGCACGGATCTCGGCGGCGGCCAGGGAGCTGAGGTCGAGCGGTTCGCCGTCGACGGGGTCGGCCCCGACCCGGGTGAGGAACAACAGGTCCCGGACGAGTGTCTCCAACCGGCCGGTGGCGGTGAGTGCTTCTCGCACGGGGACGGTCGTCTCTGGGGAGTCGCAGCTCATGGCCAGCTCTTCGAGGCTGACGCGAAGTCCCGCCAGAGGGGTGCGCAGTTCGTGCGCGGCGTCGGCGGTGAACTGGCGCTGTCGACGTACGGACTGCTCCAGTCTCTCCAACGCCGAGTTCACGGTGCGCGCCAGCAGGGCGATCTCGTCCTCGCCTGTCGGCTCGGGCACCCGCATGGACAGGTCGCTGCCGGTGATCTCGCCGAACCGGGCCCGGATCTGCTCGACCGGGCGCAACGTCCCGCCCACGACACGCCAGGTCGCCCAGGCGATCAGCGCTGACACGGCCACGACGAAACCGGCCAGGACCCATTCCAGGCGCCGACCGATCAGCAGGGCCGGGACGGGCCGGGCGCCGTAGACGACCATCGCCCCGGGCCCGGTCGTGACACGGACGACCTGTATGGCCACACATCCGCCGACAGGCGCCGAGCAGGTGATGAAGCTCCTGAGACGCGCCGTCGGCGGTGGGACCACGGAGCTCAGCAGAGGACGCCCCGCCGCCGTCGACGTCGCGTTGACGACCTGCCGGTCGGCATTGACGACCTGGATCAGTGTGGGATCCCCAGGCTCTACGGGAATCGGTTTCCGCAGTGTCCCCTGACGCAGGTCGGCCGTGACACGCTGGGTGCGCACGCGGATATCGCTCAACAGGTAATCGCGCTCTCTGTGACGAAGCGCCAGATCGAACCCGGTCACCAGCACCGCGAGCACCACGACCGCCACGAGCGCGGCAATGGCCGTGTCCCTGACGCGGATTGACGGACGCGACAACGTGCCCCCGATCACCTCCCCGGTTTCCCGTCGTCCTCCGTTCCCCCAGTCCCTATCACTAATCCCCATGGCCACATCGCTGATCGTCCCGGCCTGGACGGATCGCGGCAGGCGGTGAACGCCATCTAGGCCGAGCACGACGATGTGCGCGATGGTCATCCGGCCTGGTCGGCGGACCAATCGATCAGGGGCGGACGGATCGCGGCGCACAGCGGCCCGCCGTCGGCGTCGGTGAGCCCGAGCCGGGCGATGAGGCGCCCGTGGCCTCGGGCGGCGTGAAGGGCGGCGGAGTCGACAGCGTCCAGCACTAGCTTCGCCCGGCGGAACATGGTGAAGGCACCGGTGCCGTCCACCGCGCCCCAGGAAAGGTAGATGAACCGCTCGCCCGGCGCGCCCTGGATGTAGGGGCCTTGACGTCGATGCCCGCCTGGACGGGCGCCGCGGTAGCCTCCAAGGTCCAGGCGGCCGTCTCCCCGTCGCCCGGATGCGGATCCAGGACCTCGTCGGCGCGCTCCCGCCCTTGGACACCGACATGGACGTTGCGGTACTCGGGCGCGTCCGCCGACGGTCCGACGTCGCGGCCAGGCAGGTCCCGTGCCTTGATACGGATCTGGATCCCGGTCGGTTCCGGGCGCGTCCGACGGCGGCCGCCGCGTCCGGTCACCGGCCGAAGGAGGGCGGCGGCCTCCTCATGGGCCGGGCTGCGGCCGGGACAGCCGGACGGTTCGCATTCCTCCAGGGCGGTGCGTCGGTGCACAGGATCGCGCAGGTCGGGATCCGCGCCATGGCTGAGAAGTCGCCGAACGGCCGCGAGTCTGCCATTGCCCGCTGCGGTGTCCCCACTCGGCGTCCGGTTCGTTGACGGCCGTCCCGACGGCGACGAGCCGGTCGATGACGTCCAACCGCTGGTGGCCGACGGCGAAGGTCAGCGCGCGGAGCCGACTCTGCGGCGTGCAGCGGGCCAGCGGCCAGCCCGTGACGTCGCCCGCTGCGGCGGCGGTCTCCAGGCTGTCGACGCGGGTGCCCGCGGCGATCAGGACGTCAAGGACCTCGGTCATCCCGAAGACCGCCGCGTGGAGCAGGGCCGTCGCGCCCGGGACGCCTCCGGAATCGGGCGCCGAGACGGCCTCAAGGTCGGCACCGGCCGCGATCAGCACGCTCGCGACCTCAGCGTCGCCATAGCTGGCGGCGGTGATCAGCGGTGTCTCCCGGTCGCTGGGGCGACCGTCGACCGGCGCGCCCGCCCCGATCAGGGCCCTGGCGATGGCACCGGTCCCGGGCAGTTCGCCGGGCAGGCCGAGCCGGCCGCGGTTGAAGCGCATCATCGTGACGTAGCCGAGCGGTTCTTCGCAGGCGTTGTCGGACCACCGCTCGAGGTTCCTGGTGGCCAATTCCGGGTGCTCCGCCAGCAATTTCGTCAGGCCAGACAGGTCTCGATCGTTGAGGATGATCCGGCGTTCGACTTCGAGCTTCAGCCTCGTCCAGCCTGCGAAGCCGTATTCGCGGGCAAGCGCGAGCTGAGCCGAGGACATAATGATCCGGTCCGAAACAGAGCGGATCCGTGCCGCCGCCTGGGGATCGCCCTGCCGGGCCTCGCGCAGAAGGTCTTTGGCCTGGTGGCGAAGCTGAGCCAGATCAGGACGGGCGGGCAGGTCGCGCATGACGTCTCCCTCGTCACCCGTGGTCCGCGGCCGGGCTCGGAAGAGATCGTCGTCTTCGCGGCCTTGCCTGGAGAATCAGAGGTGGACTCAGTCCTGCCCGCGGACCCGGCAGCGCCCTCTCGCGCCTGCTCTCAACCTATACGAACGCCTCCCGGTCGCGACGACATGTCCCGACCAGCCCGGCACTCGGGACGATCTGGAGCGTCGGCGAGCACCCTGGAAAGCGCATGGTGTACTCGGTCAACCCGAAGTAACACCATGAGAGATGCCCGGCCGGGAAACTCGGCCGGGCAATCCTCACGAAGCCGGCGGCGAACAGGCCTACGCGGTGACCCCGTGGCGTGATGCGGCCGCTCTGGACAAGGGCCGTTCGCTGCTCACTGCCGGAGGCGAAGGTCTGGCCGTCGGGCTGAAGGCGAGACTGGTGACGACTTCGGTGTGATCGCAGAGCGTGGCCCAGAGTGTGCGGTGCCGCAGGACCACGACGGTGATGGTGCGGTCGTCGACGCAGAGTGCCAGGAAACGGCAGTCGGAACTGAAGGCGAAGGTCCGCGCACGCGGGGAGAGGTCCGCTGCGCCGGCCGTTGCGGGAATCAGCCAGCAGGGTCATGGACGAAGCGACGATCATTCCATCGGCCGAAACCGGCAACAGGGCCGCGGTCCAGGAGGTCTCGCCGTACTCCAGAACCAGCACGCGCAGGTGCTTGTATGACAGCACCGCCGCGATCCCCGCCAGCACCACGACGCTGACGGTCGTCGCCCAGCAGATCGCCAGATCACCCAGCTGCGTCGCCGCTCACCACCCCCGACACCGTCGAGCCAAGTCCTCAGGACTGGTCAGAGCTGGCTGGTGACGGCGATGGTGCTACGCCCCCCGATCCGGTGCCGTTATCCGCGGGTTTCTTGCTGCGGTATGCGGCCGATGGCGACCATCTGGGTACCCAGCGGGTGAGCCGACGGGTAAGCCAGCTGTCACCGCACCGCGCGAGACAGCGTTGACGCCCGCGTATCCATCCGTCACGATGCCCAGGAACGGTTCGCCAAGTTTCGAGCAAGGGAGCAGCATGCACGCTCGGTTCCTCGGCAAGGACCCCGACTCCCAGGTGGGCAACTCGCCTACGCTGTTCGCGACCGATCGTACCGACCGGGTCACCTACATCGCCCAGGGGTGGAGGGTGACCGACGCCCAGGCGCTCGCGGACATCGGCCCGGTGCCCGAGCACGAAACCCTGATCGAGATCCCGGAGGACGTACTCAAGATGTACGCCCGCCGCTACCTGGACCAGGAGGAGGAGCGCTGAGTCTGCTCGTCGGCGATCAATTCGGTCAACTCTTCACCTCGTTCGAGCACACTGCCTTCCGGCTGGAGGTTCGCGACCGGTACGACGAGGCGTACGAGAACGAGTCGCTGCGCAGGTTCGTCGCTGGTGAACCGGACGATCTTCCATGGATGCAGGACTGGCTGACCATGATCCGTGGAGCCACTACAGAAGGCCGCCGCTTCTCTCGCGTGCGGGTTGTCAGTATGCCGCTGACCGACTACAGCCGCTTCGGCCTGTGGTGTGCGCAGTTCACCAATGGTGCTGGCGAAGATATCCGGTATTTGGAACGCGATCCCGCGGGCGCCTTGAAGCTGCCCAATCACGACTACTGGTTGTTTGATTCGCGCAGGCTGGTGCGGATGCACATCGACGATGCTGACCGCTTCCTGGGCGGCGAGGTCATCGAGGATCCTGCCGAGATCGTGAATCACAACTACTGGCGGGATGCCGCGTGGCATCACGCCGTCAGACGGGATGATTTTGCCAAGGAACACCTCGGGCTCGTCTAGCGTCCATGAGGCCAGAGGGGCTCTAGGAAAGCGGCTCCGTGAGCTTCGTCAGGCTGCCAAGCTCAGCGGTCGGCAGCTCGCGGAGTCGTTGTCGTGGCCGCCGTCCAAGGTGTCGAAGCTGGAGAACGGCCGTCAGACGCCCACCGAGGACGACATCCGCAGCTGGGCCCGCATCACCAACAATGAAGAGGAAGCCGAAGCGCTCCTCGCTTCGCTGCACACGCTCGAGGTCCAGCACGCCGAGTGGCGGCGGGTCCTTAGCGCTGGGCTGAAACCCCATCAGCAAGAACTCGTAGACTGGGATGAGAGGACGCGGCTGTTCCGCGCTTTTGAGGTGTCCGTCGTCCCCGGACTGCTCCAGACTGCCGAGTACGCTCGCGCTCGTTTCGCCGAGGGCATTCGTCGTTTTCAGGTCCCAAACGACATCAACGAGGCCGTAGCCACTCGCATGAAGCGGCAGGAGATCCTCTACCGGCCAGATAAACGCTTTCACTTTGTTGTCACCGAAGCGGCCCTTCGTTTCCGGCTGTGCTCGCCCGCGGTCATGCTTGCCCAGCTTGATCGCTTGATAGCACTCTCGGCGCTTTCCAACGTGAAGCTCGGCGTCATCGGCTTCGAGACGCAGTACGTCACCTCGCCGTGGCACGGTTTCTGGCTGTATGACCATGAGCGGGTGCTGGTCGAGACCTTCTCGGCCGGTCTTGACCTTCGTCAGCCACAGGAGATCGAGCAGTATGGACAGATCTTCGATCAACTCGCGGCCGTCGCGAGTTACGGCCGGTCGGCGCGGGCGATCCTCCAGCGGGTCATTGACGATCTTGCCCCTGGCGAAGACCACGACGCCGATGGCTCCTGATTTCCCGGTCCAGCTCAGCCTGTGATTCTTTCGAGCAATTCCTAGAAACTTTCTAGCCAGATCCGTCGGGTCTCCCTACTGTCGGCGTTGGGCGTGGCTCGCGCCCGGCTTCAGCCGTCAACGGGAGACGAGGACATGACGCCCATTCGAGTCCCCCTGCTCACCAGCGACCAGATCGACCGACTGCCCGACCGCGCTCGTGAGGTGGTGGAATACCGCAAGAGCGGCCTCAGCCTGAACCACATCGAAGGTTGTCCGTTGGACTGTGCGTACTGCATCCGGCACACCTACGGCCTCTGGGACCAGCGAGTTCCGCGCGCCCTCATGACCGACGCCCAAGCCGTCGAGGAGCTGGTCGGTCACCGCTACTTTCAGCCACACGTTACGCCGATACAGGTGTTCAACCGGGCAACCGAACCCTTCTTGCCAGCGGTCCGGCCGCATACCTTCGCTGTGCTGGAGGATCTCGACGCCCGCGGGCTGCGTAACCACGTGCTGGTCATCACCCGCCACCAGATGAAGCCGGACGACATCGACCGGCTCAAGTGATCACCCTGCGGTGATCGGCCCACCGGCCACCTCGGCCGCCCGGCGGCGGCAACAACGGCGCCAGCCGCTGCCACTGCGCATCGCTTAAGTCACCACGACATATCAACCCAAAGTGACCAAAGCAGCGCCCAGCGTCAGCCTATCCGAGAACCGGGCCCTAGGACCTCACGCCGTTCACTCCGTCTGAGTCCCTCCAACACCGACGCCATGCTGGTGGGCTGCCTCGGCATCGGACTCCGCACTTGGACGCCCACCGGGCGTGGTCCTTCACCGCGTCCTGCAGGTGGCCCGAATCGCCGAACTCCGCGACGCCCGGCACGAGCATCCGCCACCCGGATCGGATCCGGCGGGCCGGTCCCCCCAGCCCCGCCTTTCTCACCGAACGCAGGTCTCACCCATCTGGGGCGAGTCGCCGCCTACATCACCCTGAAGGTCGGGACGCCATGTGCGAGTCGATCATGATCACTGCTGGTCACAGGCATCGAACCGATGCCGCGGCCAGCCGCCGAAGCGGCGCCCGTACCATTCCTCTTCCCTCAACCAAGATCATGGCTGGCCCCGAAGGCATCTTCGATCTCGGCATCTCATTCTGCACGATGAGGCAAAAGTGGTCCGGTAGTTGCAGGAGTCGCGGTATCACTAATGTGGACATTTGCCTGACGTCCCCCCCGGGTTGGTCCTCGGATGCACTCAGACGTATCCGGCGATCCCATGGAGGGTGACCGAACGGTAGGAGAGGACGTGGCCAGGACCGACCGGCGTTTGTCAACGGCCTTGCGAGCGGCACAGCGCGGGGATCAGGACGCCTTTCGCAAGTTGTACCGAGCCGTTCAGCCGCGACTGCTGCGCTATCTGCGCGTTCTGGTGGGCGAAGCCGCCGGCCAGGTGGCCGCACAGACCTGGCGGGAGATCACCCATGACCTGAGTGACTTTCGCGGCGACTTCCAGCGCTTCCGCGGCTGGGTCGCGGTGATCGGCCGCAGCCGGGCCCTTGACCATCTGAGCGGACGCGGCTCGACCGCACCGCCGCAGACTTCGCCCGAGCGGGTGATGGACGACGGTCAGATGGCTGAGCCACGGTCCGTCAACGCCGCGATCGCCCTGATCGCCGGCCTTCCCACCGATCAAGGCGAGGCGGTGCTGCTTCGCGTCGTGATGGGCCTGGACACCCGGCAGGCCGCCGAGATATTAGGCAGAACCGCCGAGGCACTCCAGAGGTCGGCTTACCTGGGGCTGCTGAACCTGGCCGATCGGCTGGAGGACTCTGATGCATCACTGCGGATGGAGGACAAGCCGGGAGCCGCCGCCCTGCACCGGTCCCGAGACGACCGGTAGGGCGAAGACCACGGTGAGGCCGCCTGTGAAAGCGACGCCGAGGGGCATGAGGTGAATCCCCATGAGTCTTGATCGCCGCCGCGGCGACCCGAGCACGGACCGCGAACTCGACTTGGAGACCGCCGAAGACCTGCTGACGGGTATCTGGCGGGACCCGAGGTCGGTCACGCATCCGGTCGCGGGCCTGCTCGCCGCCGCCACCACCCCTCCAAGTGATCAAGAACTCGACGGCGAGGAGGCGGCCGTGGCCGCCTTCCGACACACCCAACTCAACGCGCGGCGCCGGCGACATCGTGGCCGCACGGCACACCGGGTACTGCTGCCGATCGCCACGGCGAAGATGCTCACCGCCTTGGCAGTCGCCGGGACGGCCGCCGGTGGCGCCGCTCTGGCCGCGAACAACGGCCAACTGCCCGTTCTGGAACGGCCGCCGCACTCGTCGGCCCCGTCCTCTGCCACGGCCACCGAGAAGGCCACCACTCCGGTGCCCACATCAGGGCAGCCGCGTCGCAGCCCGCCGAGTACGTCCCTCGCCCCCGGATCACCGAACTACTCGACGCCGGCGAGGCTCTGCCGCACATACTTGGCCGAGGCCAGCCGGAAGAAGAGGTCGGCGGCGCCCCCGAAAGTCTCCGCCTCGGAGCTCGCCCAGTTGATCGCTGCTGCGGGCGACCGCGACAAGATCACCACCTATTGCGCGAGAGTCCTGGCCGGCAAGGAACAGAAGCCGACCAAGCCACCAAAGAAGACCCCAAAAGAACCAGAAAGAGAAAAGAAGAAACAGCAGCCGGGCAAACCACCCCACGACAGGAAGCCGGAGAAGCCCAAAGAACCGAAAAGGGATTCAAGGCCGTAGAGTCGCCCAGCCGAAATACGACCATGGCCGCCCACACTGACTATTGTCGCAGTGTCATCACGACCAGCGCGCGCACTGGATCCCTGTTAGTCGTACTCAGACTGCGGGCTTGTCGGGGGCGTCGGTCATCCTGCATATCCGGAAAGGCGAGGGAGCGTCCGGGAATTCGTCGCGGGTGCATTACGGGTACGCGAGACATGTGCTTGATCAACTTAATACACGCCTTTTACAGCCCCGGGCTGGAACTGGACGCCAATCCCTACATTCTCCGGTTCTTTCCGTCATTCGACGATAAAGACGGGACCCGGAGCGAACACAAGCGACATATCTGCCGAATGCCGGATTCGCAAGGTACGATTTTTCGCAGGGCGGTCCCCTCAGTAAAAGCAGAGGTTTGCTGGCGATGCTCGGAACTGGGACGGCAGCCCGCGCACAGAACGGCAAGGACACGAAATGGACTCAAAAGAGGGGGTTGTAGGTTTAGGCGTCACAAGATTTCTCGCCGCCCCCGTCATATAAATGCGGTCTTGACGTTAGATTCGTCGCCTTTGCTGGCCAAGGCCGAGTCGACTACTGGGGATGAGCCGAACGCGCGGCCAGCGACTCCCGATCGGACGGGTCGTTGATCTTGTGGGTGTGGCGTGGGCGCCCCGGTCCTTGTTGAGGGGCGTGCGCTGGATGGCGCGCAGCAGGAGCGGGCCACCAGTCCGGCCGCTTCCTCGCCCGGGTCCGGTGGACATGGACGATGGCGGCCCGTTCAGCGGTGCGGCCCGGGTTGGCGTCGCCGTCGCAGGCCGCGATCTTCGCACGGGCTCTGGTCGTGCCGGAGGTGGTCGGGTAGCTCACCGCGCGTAGTTGTGTTTGGTCATCCCGCGTGCTGAGATACCTCCTCTCTGCAATCGGCGTCCGACAAGCCTGCCTTCGATCTGGTCGAAGGTCTCCTTGCCGGTGATGCAGGGTGGACAGGCTCTTTCAAACACCTTTTCTCGATCGATCTGTTGTGGCCGAGGAAATCGCCATAGATCCTGTCCGCGCCAGCGGGGCGCTCCGTTCTCCAAGAGTCCCCCGTGCGACCGCCGCATTATGTGGTGGGGTGCTGAGCCGCCGTCCAGTAGCCGGTGGCGTGGGCCAGAGCTCGTCCTTCCAGGAGCGTGACGAGACGCTCGAACAGGGCTCCGGCTTCGGGTGCGCTCCAATCCTCGGCGAGCACCTCGCGTGGCAGACCCGGATCGCGGAACGGGAGCTTGCGCCAATGGTCGACCGCGCCGAGATAGGTGATGAAGGCGTGCTCGAGCGCGATGTCGCCGCTCCCCTCGAGCGAGGCGACTTCGGGTTGGAAGTGCGTAATGAACTCCCGGTAGCTCCGGTCGATCTCGGCGAGGTCCCAACTCTCGTAGAGCAACGTGCTGAGGTCTCGGCCGCCCACGTAGTCACCGACGAAGATGGCTGCGAACTTGTCCAGACCGAGTTCGCCCACCGCCTGCTCGGCGGCGCTGCGCATCCGGGCCGGCGCGATCCACATCGCTGTGCCGACGTTGCCGAAGCCGAGCGAGGCGAGGTGGGTGCGGAGCTGCTGACGCTTCGCCCTGGCGGACTCGGGCACCGAGAAGTTGACGACGCACCAGCCGTCGTCGAGGTTCGCCGGCTGCCGGGCGTGCCAAATGATCTCGTCTCCGGCTGCGAGCGCCTTCAGGGCGACAGGCGTGAGCGCGTAGCCGCGCTTTCCGGCGCGGGGTTCGGGGACGAGCCAGCCGCGCTGCTTGAGCCGGAACACCGCCGTCCGGACGCTGGGAGCGTCCAGCCCGAGCTGGCCTATGAGGTCTACCGTCCCGGCGATCGGCATCCAGTCGCCCATCCTCCGGACGATGGCGCCGAGGAAGCTCACCGTGATCGTGCGGGTGCGGCGCGAGCGGGCGGTGGTCGGCTCGTTCGGGCTCATTGGGACCATTCTGCCAGGGCGGCGTAGGGTTGCCGGCGAGCGAGGGACCAGGCTCAGCAGGTGGCCGTGCACCGCGTGGATCTCGATGAGGTCGCCGACGGCCGCGACGCCGCGCTTGGCGGCGGTGCAGTCCGCGGCGACCTTGTCCAGGTCGGCGCGGGTCGCCTCCCACGGGACGTGGCGGCCGCCGCCGTAGGCAGGGTGGATGGACCCACGCTCCTCTCAAGGGGATCGTCCGTCCCGTCCCACGTCAGCTCGGTCGAGTTCATGTCCGTAGGCGAGAGCACCATCCGGTTCTTGAGCTCAAGCGGACCGATCCCTAGCGGCTGGGCCCAGAACTCCACGCCCAAGCCGCAGGTGGCTCCCGACAGGTTGCGCTCCCACACGATCACCTCGTGCCGAGCCCCTCCGGTCTCCGCGGGCGATCGCGATCCTCATGCCTGCTCGGTCTCGACGATCTGGCGCAGCTTGAAGCGCTGGAGCTTGCCGCTGACGTTGCGCGGGAGAGCGCTGATGAAGCGGACCTCCCGCGGGTACTTGTAGGGAGCCAGCTCGCCCTTGACGAATTCCTGGATCTCCTTGACCTTCGCGTCGTCCCCGACGACGCCGTCGCGCAGCGCGACGAACGCGCACACGATCGAGCCACGCTCGGGATCAGGGGCCGCCACGACTCCCGACTCGACGACGTCGGGGTGGGCGTCGATCGCCGCCTCGACCTCCGAACCCCCGATGTTGTAACCGGAGGAGACGATCATGTCGTCGGTGCGGGCCTGATACCAGAAGTAGCCGTCCTCGTCGCGGAGGTAGGTGTCGCCGGTGACGTTCCAGCCGTTGACGACATAGCTCCGTTGGCGTTCGTCGTCGAGGTAGCGGCATCCGACCGGGCCGATGACGGCCAGGCGGCCCTTGACGCCAGCAGCGACCTCCTCTCCGCTGTCGTCCAGGACCGTGGCGCGGTAGCCGGGGACGGGCTTGCCCGTCGCGCCTGGACGGATGTCGTCGCCCGCGGCGGACAGGAAGATGTGCAGCAGTTCGGTGGCACCGATGCCGTCGATGACCTTGAGGCCGATCTCGTCGTGGAGCTGGTGCCACGTCGCCCGCGGCAGGTGCTCACCGGCGCTCACCGCGGCGCGGAGCCCCGCGAGCCGGCCGGCCTTGCCCTTCTTGAGGATCTGCTTGTACGCCGTGGGCGCGGTGGCCAGGACGGTGACCCGGTGCTCGACGACCAGGTCGGCCAGCTGCACGGGCGTCGCCGCCTCGACCAGGAACGCGCAGGCGCCGGCCCGGAGCGTGAACACGACGAGCATGCCGAGGCCGAACGTGAAGCCGAGCGGCGCGGTGGCCGCGACCAGGTCGTCCGGTCGCAGCCTCAGCACGTGCTTCCCGAAGGTGTCGTCGATCGACAGCACGTCGCGGTGAAAGTGCATCGTGACCTTGGGGGCCCCGGTGCTGCCCGACGTCGGACCGAGCAGCGCGACGTCGTCGGCGGCGGTGTCGACGGCGGTGAACCCGGCCGGCTTCGCCGCGATCCGCCGGGTCAGGTCGTCGGCCTGTGGCCCGCCGTAGGCGACGATCCTCAACCCTGGGGCCGACGCGTCCCGCACGGCCACCACGTCCGCAACATAGCGGTGGTCGACCAGAGCGATGACCGGCCTGGTCTTCGCCACGATCGGAGCCAGCTCGCGTTGACGCAGCGCGGCGATGGTGGTGACCGGGATGCCGCCAGCCTTGAGGACGCCCAGCCACGCGGCCACCGTCCACGCGTTGTTCGGCGACCGCAGCAGGACCCGGTTGCCGGTGACCAGGCCGAGGTCGTCGACCAGGACGTGCGCGATGCGGTC
The DNA here is from genome assembly GCF_008085905.1 of Actinomadura syzygii. Lineage (GTDB taxonomy): Bacteria > Actinomycetota > Actinomycetes > Streptosporangiales > Streptosporangiaceae > Spirillospora > Spirillospora syzygii. The sequence goes on from NZ_VSFF01000021.1 coordinate 54,428, forward strand.
CGCGCGGTCCTGCAACTCGCCGTAGGTCCACGTCTGGCCGGTGGGGGTCCGCACGGCGGGACGGTCGGCGCCGTACGTCGCGACGGCCACGTCGATGAGCTCGGTGGCCGCGTTGAGCCGCTCGGGGTAGTCGAGCGGCTCGGTGGTGAACTCCAGAGCCGGCCACTGCTCGTCCGGAGGCAGGTTGTCCCGGGCGAAGGTGTCGGCGTAGGCCGAAGGGCCGAGCTTCATCGCGATCCTCCGTCTTTGGACCGCGACACGCCCTCGTGGACGACGGTCGCCAGATGGGTGCGATCGGAAGCGAGGAGGTGGCCGAGCGCGCCCCCGCGACCGGCGTCGGCGGGGGTCCGGTGGATCCACTCGGCCAGCCCCTCTGTCGGCCGCAGGTCGCCAAGAGGTCGAACCCGCGTGGCCTGGTGGGGCAGGCGTTCGCCGTCCAGAGTCGGTCGGCGCGGGTCACCACCGCTACCACCGAGCCCTCCCTTCGTGGGGTACATCGAGCTGTCACCCTGCACGACGTACTTGCTGAGGTCGGGCTCCATGCGATCGCTCCTGTCGGGTTGCCGTCAGTGCTGGTGTGCCACGGGTCTCCATCAAGAACAGCGCGGCTATTGCCGCGTCGGTCGCGATGGTCGTCGCGCGTCGGACCGCACCTCTCGTTCAGCGGCTCGCGGCTCGACCGCCTACCATGACAGAATTAATACGTTCGTTGCTTCTATGTCAATAGAAGCAACATCCGAAGACGGCTTGCCTTCGATGTGGAGGTGAAGATCGTCCCAGGCGGGATCGTCGAACAGTCCCGGCAGGCGTTCGGCGACGCGCTCGCCACTTTTTCCGTGACCTGCGGCCTCTCCGCGGCTTCGTGAGCGTCACGAGCTTCCCGCCCGATGTCCCCGGCTGCCAGGCCACGGCAAGGACATCGGGCGGGTGTGACGGAGCCCCCTATTCCAACTCTTGAACGTTCGTCACAGCTAAGACATGCGTCTCGGTGCTACGTGCACGATGAAGGACAGCGCCCGGTTCCCCCCAGGCGCCGGGCACTTCAGCTCGGCGAGACGGCGCGCCTTGTCACGACGTCGAAGTGATGCTGGGACCGTTGTGCGAGCTCAGGAGACCACTTCTCGTAGAGGTTGATTGCCGCCTGGCGTCGTTCCGCGGCGGGGAAGAACTCCCGAGGCAGCCCGGGGTCCAGGTAGGGGAACCGGCGGAAGGTGTTGAACAGCCGGGTCCGGGCGACGAACGTCTCGTTGTCGTCACCACCGAGCGGGGGCTGTCCGAACTCTTCGATGAACAACTCGTAGCGCTGGAGCAGTTCGTCCCCGTCCCATGCGCGCGCGATCACGGTCTCGGGCGCCAGCTCATGTCGGCCGACGAACAGGGTGACGCGCTGGTCGATACCCAGGTGCTCGAGATAGGGAACAAGCTCGGCGCTCTGGTCGCGTGGCGCGACCCATGTGCTGTCCTCGAGTGGCCCGAAGCCGAGAAAGCGCAGTCGCCGGCTCAACCGGTGCCTCTCTCGGCGCATGTCATCGGGGATGGCGTACCAGACCAGGGACCATGTCCCGTCCCACGGCTCGTCTCGGGCGAAGGCGGACAGCCGTCGGTCTCCGACGGAGATGAGTTCGAGCAGGCGCGCGGTCGGCGTGTAGGAGATGAATCGGCCGTTACGGTGCCGTTCGAGCAGGCCACGTTCGACCACACGGTGCAGTGAGACGCGAGCGGCCGCCGGGGTGATGCCGAACGCCGTCAGCAAGTCGACGATCCCGCCCGACCACGCGGGCCGCGGATCGTCTCTGACGTAGATGGCGAACATCGTGATCACAAGTTCCTGAGGCTCGATCTGCTCCGAGGAACGCGGAGGGCCGGGATGCTCGCTCCGTGGGCTGACTGCTCGCCTGATCATGTACGGGAATCCTAAAGGCCGGCGGGTTCGGGAGTCTTTTCGTGCATCGGCTCGTGTCGTTGCGACGGGGCATCTTCGGTCCGCGCGCTCTCGCCAGGCCTAGGCGCGCCGTCCGGCGCCGGGACGAGAGCTTGCGGCGTTGCCCCGCCGTCAGTCACAACGTCAGTGTACAGGTCGCCGGGTTGCATAGTTAGATATTCGCACGGCGCGGCACGCATGCGGCCTGAGGTGGGCGGACGTAGTGCCAGATCAATGCTTTACACACTCCCGGAGTGATGCGTACAGTATTGCTCGCGTTGGCGCATGGCCCCAGTGAGAGGAGTGCGGATGAACGTCGCTGCAACACTGAGAGCGGCCGGTCGCTCGCCGAGCGGCCGCACGAGTCACGATCTCGGTCTTCCTCCACGGCTACGCGGAGGGCGTGCTCGATGAGTTCCGTCATGACAGACACCTTCGTGACAGGGCTGCCGCTGGTGCCGCTCGTTCTCGGCATCTATCTGGTGATGCGGATCCGCGAAGACTTCGACCTGACCGTCGACGGCAGCTTCGCGATCGGAGGTGCGGTCGGCGGCACCGCGCTGGTGCATGGCGTCCCCGTTCCGTTCGCCATGGCGCTCGCCATCGCCGCGGGAGTCGGCGCCGGGCTTGTCACCACCGTCGTCCACCTCGGCCTCGGCGTTCCGATCATGCTCGCGGGCCTTGTCACGTCGCTCGGTCTCTACAGCATCAACCTCCGAACGATGGGGACGCCGTCGGTCTCCCTCACCTCCGAGCACACTTTGTTCAGCGGTCTGCAGGCACTGGATCCAGTGGCCCGCGACTGGGTCTCGATCGCGATCTTGTTCCTCTTCGCCGTGGCCGCGCTCGGCGCCGTCGGCCTCTTCCTGCGCACCGAGATCGGTCTCGCCCTCCGGGTCTCTGGCCACAACACCCGCCTGATCCGAAGTCAGGGAGTCAGCGAGCGACGTCTTATCGCGATCAACCTGCTCCTGGCGAACGGGCTCAGCAGTCTCAGTGGTGTCCTCGTGGTGCAGAACCAGGGCTTCGCGGACGTCAACATGGGCGTCGGAGTCTTGATCGCCGGCCTGGGGGCCCTGCTGCTCGGCGAGCTGATCACCCGGCCGGGAGGATCGCGCATCCTGCGCGGACTCCTCGCGGTGCTGATCGGAGCGGTCCTGTACCGCTTGGTATTGACCATGGCCCTGAACGCCGGTCTTTCGCCGACGGATCTCAACCTCGTGACGGCGCTGACCTTGATCGGCGCATTCGCTCTGAATCGCGTGGTGGCGAGAGCGGGCCGCACCCTCGCACAACGCAGATCCGGGCAACGATCAGCGAGTTCCTGGGACACCACCCACACGAAGGGTGCGGTAAGTGCTTGAGCTGAACAAGGTGCGACTGGTTCACAACCAGGGCACCAGCACCGAGGTCGTCGCGTTGCACGACCTCAGCCTCAAGGTCGACACGGGCCAGTTCGTCACCGTCGTGGGCGCGAATGGAGCCGGCAAGAGCTCGATGATCCAGGTCATCTCAGGTGCGGCCAGGCCGACCAGCGGCACGGTCAGGATCGGAGGAGCCGACGTCACCCTGCGACCGGACTTCGGTCGCGCACGCCAGGTCGCCAGGGTCTTCGACGATCCTCGTGCCGGCACCGCGCCAGAGCTGAGCATCGAGGAGAACCTGGCCCTGGCGATGTCGCGAGGCCGCCGCCGCAGACTGCGCTTCGCCGTGACGCGGAGCCGCAGGAGCGTCATGCGCGAGCACCTGAAACAGTTGGGCCTGGGGCTCGAAGAGAGGCTCTCCGCCCCGGTGGCCCTGCTGTCGGCGGGTCAGCGACAGAGCCTCACCATGATCATGGCGGGGCTCACCCAGCCCGATGTGCTCCTGCTGGACGAGCACCTCGCTGCGCTCGACCCGGGCACCGCCCAACGGGTGCTCGCCCTCACCGTCGACCTCAGCGCCGAGCTCAGCTGCACCAGCGTGATGATCACCCACAACATGGAGCAGGCGATCAGCGTCGGCGACCGCCTGCTGGTCATGGGGCGAGGCCGTGTCATCGCCGACATCTCCGGAGCCGAGAAGGCGAGCCTGACCGTGCCGGGACTGGTGAGCCGGATCACGGAGGCGGGCGCCGAGGCGTCGGACCGGATGATGCTGAGCCCGCGATCCGGCTGACGGCCCGACGCGGCCGTGACACCCGACAGCAGCGACCGAAGCGAGTAGAGGAGCAGGCGTGTCTGAGATCTGGAGCCTTGTCACCTATGCCAGGCCGGGTGACGACCGAACATCTGTCGGCGTGAGGCTGGCGGACGGATCAGTCCGGTCTCTGCGAGCGTTCGAATGGGCGCACGACGTCATTGACGTCGTCAAAGACTGGTCGCGGCTGGAACCCGCGCTCAAGGCTCTTGATCCGCGCGCGGGTTCGGTCATTGCCGACGCCGTGCTCCGGGCACCGTTGCGCTTTCCGGACAAGATCGTCTGCGCCGGAGCGAACTACGCCGACCACCTTCGCGAACTCGGACTCGAACCCAAGCCCGGCCCGGTCTTCTTCTTCCTCAAGCCGCCGCCTTCGACGGTGGTCGGGCCCGGCGAGGCCATCCGGATCCCGACCGCGGACGGCGCGCGGGTCGACTACGAGGGCGAGCTCGGCGTCGTGATCGGGAAGCCGGGCGGCTCCATCACCCGGGAGGACGCCATGGGGCATGTCGCGGGCTACACGATCGTCAACGACGTCTCGGCACGCGGCCTGCTGGCCAGGCCGGACCCTCTGGTGCCGGCCATGGGGTTCGACTGGATCTCCTCCAAGGGACGCGACACCTTCTGTCCCACCGGTCCCGGAATCACTCCGTCGTGGCTGGTTCAGGACCCACATGCGCTCAGCCTCGAATTGTCGGTCAACGGTGAGGTGCGGCAGTCGGCGACGACGGGCGGGATGACCGCCTCGATCCCGGAACTGATCGCACAGGTGAGCGCGCTGATGAGCCTTGCGCCCGGGGACGTCATCGCCACGGGAACGCCCGCGGGCGTCGCCATGGCCAGTGGGCGCTACCTGCGCCCGGGAGACGAGATCTCCATCCGGATCGACGGGCTCGGCGTGCTGACGAACCCGGTGGAGGGCGCGTCGTGAGCGGCCAGCGCGAGCCGGTGAGGATCTTTTCGGGCATCCAGCCGACTGGGCGAAAGCACCTGGGGAATTTTCTGGGAGGCGTTCAGCAGTTCGTCGAAGGCCAGCATCGTGGCGACGCCGTCTACTGCATCGTCAACATGCATGCGACGACGATCGCCTACGCGCCTGAGGCGCTCCGCGAGCGTGTCTACGACACTCAGGCGCTCCTCATCGCGGCCGGGGTCGATCCTGACAAATGCGTGCTCTTTCGGCAGTCGGACGTCGCCGAGCACGGCGTGTTGTGCTGGCTGCTGTCCTCGGTCACCGCATACGGCGAGCTCGGCCGAATGCACCAGTTTAAGGAGAAATCGGTCCAGCAACGGGACCTCGTGAGTACCGGACTGTTCCTCTATCCCGTGCTGCAAGCGGCCGACATCCTGCTTTATCAGGCCCAGGAGGTCCCCGTCGGCGAGGACCAGCGCCAGCACCTCGAGCTCACCCGGAACCTCGCTCAGCGCTTCAACGCGCGTTTCGGCGAGACTTTCACGGTCCCTCGGATTCGTGTTCCGAAGACAGCGGCGCGCGTCATGGACTTGCAGGACCCGACAGCGAAGATGTCAACAAGCGCGCGAGGGGACGCCGGGACGGTGCACGTGCTCGATGACCCGGACACGATCGCGCAGAAGGTGCGCTCGGCCATGACGGACTCGGGCCGCGAGGTTCGCCTGTCTCCGGAGAAGCCGGGAATCTCGAACCTGATCGAGATTTATGCCGGCATCCCGGCTGTCGACAGAAGAGGTCGAGGAGCGATTCGCCCGAACGACCTATGGCCCATTCAAGAGCGCCGTCTCTGAATCGGTCATCGAGTTGCTCAGACCCATCCGTGAGCGCTATCTCACTATTCGTCCGGACGAACGCTCCTTGGATGCCGTCTTGGCGACCGGGGCGGAGAAGGCGACCGTTATCGCGTCCAAGACCATCAGTTCCGTGTACGAGTGCATGGGCCTCAACTGAGTCCGCTGCACCATCCCTGCGACACAGACGAACAGTCGGGGGCATCAGAAAAAGAGGAATGAAGGACATGACGTCGAAGAATTCTGTTTCTCGGTCCACCCGATGGCTCGGTTCCAACTCCCTGCCCTGCGCGGCCGCCGGTGCGACCCTTCTCGCGATCCTCGGCCTCACGGCCTGCGGCGCCCGCGAGGACGACAAGGCCGCCAGCGGCCCGTGCTCAGCCTCCTACCGCCAGGGGATGTTGGTGATCGCACAACTGCAACTGTTCAACAACATGGTCGAGGGCTACAAGGAGGGGTTCTCCAAGCAGACGGGAATTCCCGTAAACGGCCTGAAGATCGACGTCAAGAACGCGCAGGGCAACCCGACCAACTTCCAGACCCTGGCGCGCTCCTTCGCCTCCGGACCCTACGACCTTCTGGGGGTCATCGGAACCCCCACGACCATCGCGCTCGCGCAGTCGACAAAGAACAAGCCGATCGTGACCGTCTCGATCGAAGACCCCGTCGGGGCGAAACTGGCGGACTCCGTGGACAGACCCGGCAGCAACGTCACGGGCAGCATCGACATCCCTCCATCGGCGCAAGTCCTGGACGGGATCTTGGCGCTGCAGCCCAACGCGAAGACCATCGGCACGATCTACACCTCGGGCAACGACGCGTCCCTCAAATTCAACAAGGAGTTCGGCGCCGCGGCCAAGGCGCGCGGCGTCAAATTCGTCCAGACCTCGATCACCGGTTCCAACGAGCTGCAGTCGGCGGCGCGGTCGATGGTGGGCGACGTCGATGCGATGCTGATCGGTCGGGACGGCAACGTCGCGGCCGGTCTCCCGGCCATCGGAGCCCAGGCTCAGCGAAGCAGGCTTCCGCTGTACCTGGCGTACACCGGACCGGGTGCACTGGTCGATGGTGTCGTCGGCGGCTTCGGATCGGATGAGCGTGAGGTCGGCGAGCTCGCCGGTGTCGTCGCCGGGAAGATCTGCAAGGGTGCCGACCCGGCCACGACGCCCTTCTCCGTGTACACCGGACACCATTGGCAGTTCCGCAAGGACACCTTGGCGAAAGTCGGGCTGACCGTCCCCGACGGGCTGACGAAGACGTCCGAATTCGTCAATGGCGCGAGCTAAGCCTCGCCAGACGACCACGGCAGTCCGCGTTCCACCCCCGTCCAGTCATGTCCCTGCACCGCCACAGAGAGGGCCACAAATCCATGGTGCACGTGAGACCCGGAATCGACTCGATCAAGTTGTACGTCCCCGGTCGGGCCACCACGGGGCTGTCTGAGATCGGAGAGCTTCCCTACGTGCCGCTCGCGTCCAACGAGAGCCCGTTCGCGCCCCTGCCCAGTGTGGTGAAGGCGATCGAGGAGGTGGTCGGCAAGCTCAACAGGTACCCCGACCCGGGCGTGTACGCGCTCCGCGAAGCTCTCGCCGCCGAACTCGACGTTCCGCTGGCGCAGGTCGCGGTCGGCGCGGGATCCATGACGCTGTGCCTGCAGGCGGTGCTGAGCACCTGCGGGGCCGGCGACGAACTGATGTTCGCGTCGCCTTCGTACGAGGGGTATCCCCTGCTCGCGTCGGTGGCGGGCGCGACGGCGGTCAAGATCCCGCTGCGCGACGGCGCCCACGACCTCGACGCCATGGCCGAGGCCGTCACCGACCGGACCCGGGCGATCTTCATTTGCAACCCCAACAATCCGACGGGCTCCACCGTTGAGGCGCAGCGGATCGAGCGGTTCGTCGAAGAGGTCCGCGACGACATCCTGATCCTCATAGATGAGGCCTATGCGGAGTTCATGGGCGACCCGATCAAGACCGTCGGCCTCTCCCTGGTCCGGCGGCACGCGAACGTGGTGAGCCTGAGAACGTTCTCCAAGGCCCACGGACTGGCCGGCCTGCGGGTGGGATACCTGGTGGGCCAGCCCGCCGTCGTGGAGGTCGTGCAGCGAAGCCACATGCCGTTCAACACCAATACCTTGGCCCAAGCGGCGGCCATCGCGTCCCTGAAGGACCGGGACGGCCTCGCGGCTCGGCTCGCCGAGGTTCGCACGGAGCGGGCCTTCGTCCTTGACGGGCTCCGTCAGCTCGGGCTCCCAGTCCGCGACACGTTCACCAACTTCGCCTGGCTCGACCTCGGCGACCAAGCGGAGGCGTTCGCAGCCGAAATGGGCCGGCACGGGGTGCTCGTGCGGCCGCTTCCACCGCACGGCGTCCGCATCACCCTTGGGGACCGGGTCGCCAACGAGCGGGCCCTCGCGACCGTCGCGACCGTGCTCGCCACCTTTGAGCGCGATCTGTCCCCGGCCTGATGGTCTCGAACGACCTCGAACGACACGCAAGGCTCGAACGCCTGGCGGCGCTCCAACGTCTGGCCGACCTCGCGCCGCCGCCCGCGGCGACCCGGGCGTACGGGCCGGGGCCGGAGCAGGTGGGAGATCTCAGGCTGCCGCCGGGTGACGGGCCGTTCCCGGTCGCCGTGCTCGTGCACGGCGGCTTCTGGCGGCCCGCACCGACCCGAGCGATCATGTCGGCGTTGGCCGCCGACCTCACGACGCATGGGTGGGCCACCTGGAACGTGGAGTACCGACGCATCGGGAGCGGGGGGAGCGTGCCGTCCACGATCTCCGACGCGGCGGCCGCGATTCGTCACGTCCGAGACCTCCAGGCGCCGGTCGACCCGGGCCGGATCGCCGTGGTCGGGCACTCGGTGGGCGGCTACCTCGCCCTCAAGGTCGCGCCCGAGGTCGAAGTCTCAGGCATCCTCGCGCTGGCGCCCCTGTGCGACCTCGCAGACGCGGCGCGCCGTGGGCTGGGAGAAGGAGCGGTCACGACGTTCGTCGGCGCCGACCCGGACTCAGACCCCTTCTCCTTTGAGTCCGCCGCCCTCCCGATCGACCACCCCGGCATCAGTGTGCGTCTGCTGCACGGGGATGCCGACGACCGGGTCCCGATCGACCACAGCCGCTGGTTCATGGACCGGCTGCGCCGCTCCGGGGCGCAGGCCCGGCTCGTAGAACTTCCCGGCATCGGGCATTTCGAATTCCTCGATCCCCACCACGATGCGTGGGTGACGGTGCGGCGCGAACTTGACCGACTTCGCGGGCGCGTCGTCTGAAAGGGCCGACGACTCGGCATCGTCCGCGCGGGGCGTCCCGAATGCGGCGTCACCGACCAAGCAACCTGAGCGCGGCGTCCACGATGCCGACCGTGTCGATGCCGTGCAGCTTGTAGGCGTCATGGAGGTCACTGGACTGCCCGAAGTGCCTGACCCCGAGGCATCGGATCGCGTCGCCTCGCCAGCCCGCCAGAAAGGCGAGTGTGTGAGGGTGGCCGTCCTGGACGGTCACCAGTGGTGAGCGGGCTTGGCGGGGAAGCAGCGAGTCCAGCACCGTGGCATCGCCGCTCCCCTCGTTCATCGCCCGGAACACCAGATCCGGGCTTGTCAGGCACACGACGCCGGCGGTGACACCGGCCGAGTTCAGCGTTCGGGCCGCGTCGAGCACTTCCGGCATCACGGCTCCGACCCCGATCAGGGTGACATTCTCGGCGGAAGGATCGTTGTCGGTGACGCGGTAGCCGCCAGCGATGACCTGGCGCCTGCGGCGTTCCTTCAGAACCGGGTCGTCGGGAACACGGGCCAGGGCCGGATCGATCGGCCGGGTCGAGAGGCGGAAGTACGCGGACGTTCCGCCCGCGAGACCCACCTGCGACATCGCGTGCAGCATGCACCATTCGAGATCGGAGGCGAACGCGGGCTCCCATGCGGTACAGCCGGGCTGCTCCAGACCTATCGACGGCGTGGTGATCGACTGGTGCGCTCCGCCCTCCGGGGCGAGGGTGACACCCGACGGCGTTCCGACGAGGATCGACTGGCCGCCGGCGTAGATACCGGACGACCAGGGCTCCAGTGCCCGCGAGACGAAGGGGTCGTAGATCGTCCCGATGGGGATGAGCCGTTGCCCCCATCTGCTCCAGGTCGCCCCGAGCTCACCCAGCAGGCCGACGAGATTGACTTCCGCGATACCGAGTTCGATGTGCTGGCCGTCGATCGCCTCGGCCCACCGCAGCAGCCTTTCGGAGTCGTCGGCGAACCAGTCGATCCGTTCGCCACTGGACCAGACACCGGTCTTGTTGATCCATCCGCCCAGGTTCGTGGAAGAGGCCACATCAGGGCTGCAGGTGACCACGCGTGCGGCGATAGAAGGTGCATCGTTGGCCAGATCCCTGAGCAACCTGCCGAGGGCGGCCTGCGTCGACACCGGACGTCGGTGGGCGTGTGCCAGCGACCTCGGCACGTTCACCTCCTCGCGACACGCCGAGGCACCCCTCGCCAGGTCTCGCGAGCGGTGCTCGCACAAGGCCGCGGGGACCGATTCTTCCCCGAAGGCTCGCCATGGATCTTCCAGGGAGGTTCCGCAGCGCTCGGCCAACAGTCTCATCTGCGACTCGCTCAGCAGCGACGAGTGGTTGTTGGGATGTCCCTCGGTCGGCAGGCCGCATCCCTTGATCGTATAGGCGAAGATCACCGTCGGCCGGTCACTTCGGGCATCCCGCAGTGTCCTCACCAGGAGCCCGAGATCGTGCCCGCCAAGATCGCGTACGACGGCGCTGAGCTCTGCGGTGTCCATCCGTGCCAGCAAGGCGCTCAGGTCCGGCGCCGGGTCGGCCCCGGCCAGCCGGGAGGCCACGTCGGTCGGACTCGCCCGCAGGAGCCGCTGATACTCCTCGTTCGGCATGGCGTCGAGCCGTTGGCGAAGGGCCTCGCCTCCCGGCTGGGAGAACAGGCGACTGATCCGCTCACCCCATTTGAGCGTCACGACCTGCCAGCCCGCGGCCTCGAACATCCCTTGAAGACGATCAATCTGGATCCCGGGAACAACCCGGTCCAGCGATTGACGATTGAGGTCGACGATCCAGAGCAACTCACCGAGCTGAGAGACCATCGGATCCGCGACCGCCTCCCAGATCGCTCCCTCATCCAGCTCGGCGTCGCCGAGCAAACTGATGAACCGGCCGGCGGGGGGTGTGCCCTTGAACTTGGACCGCAGGTAGCGATGGGCGATCGCGGCCCAGATGGTCGCGGTGGCGCCGATGCCCACCGAGCCCGTGGAGAAGTCCACCGTGTCGGGGTCTTTGGCGCGGCTGGGGTAACTCTGCAGTCCGCCCTTCGAACGGAGCGTCGGAAGGTACGCGCGATCGAGGTCGCCCAGGAGGTAGTTGATCGCGTGAAGGACCGGGCTGGCGTGCGGTTTGACCGAGACCCGATCGACGGCGGTCAGGTTGTGGAACCAGAGCGCGACCATGATCTCCACCATTGACGCCGAGGAGGCTTGGTGGCCGCCCACCTTGATCCCGGTGTCATTAAGTCTGCCGCGGTTGGCGGCATCGACGATGGCCGCAGAGAGCCAGCGAACGCGGCGCGCGATCTCCGACAAAGCGTGTAGATCCGGCTCGGCGGAGCTTGTCACATCCTGTCGCCCGAATACAGCCGAGCTGGGTGCGGCCGAGCAGACACCGGCAGGCAGACTCATGGGAATCGTTTGGCCTTTCTCACGTGAGGATGCTGACTCTCTCTGGAGGGCGTCGCCCAGGCTCCGGCGTGCGCACCGCGACCGGAAGGACTTCGATCCCCGTCAGCGCCTCCGGCCGCCGCTCGGTTTTCTCACCCTTGGTGAAGACGTCCGGGGAGAGGCTGGCGAAGCCGTGGAATCGCTCCGCTTCGCCGCGCCGAGACGGCGCTCGCGGCTTCGCTGCTCACGCACCGTCCCGCCGGGCCGGCGGCCCGCCGACCAACTCACCGTCTCCGCGGATCGTGAGCTCATGGCGCACGTCCCACAGATAGGGAAAGAACCGGAACTCCTCCGTCTTGATCAGGTACGACAGGGCCATGCCCGCGGATCCCCGGGTACGGGGGCCGAGGATCCCCTCGATCAGCGTGACGTGCTCGCGCCGCCAGCGGACGAAAGCCCTGTCGAACGCCATCAGCGCCTCCGTGGCGAGATAGAGCGGTCCCCAAGCCGAACTGTCGACGTAGAGCTGCTCCCACGAGGACAGTCCAGCACGCTCCGCCGCCGCGCGATGGGCATCGGAGACCGACTGTCCGCGTGCGCGACGGTTCAGTTGCTCGGGCGTGTCCGGGTAGGTGTCGTCCAAGACGCGTCGCAGCCGAGGATCGCGGATGCCGCCCAAAAGCTCAATCTCACGGAACTGCACTGATTGCAGACCACTGCTGGTACCGAGATATCCGCGGAACTCATGGAGGCTCCATGGGGGCAGGGTCTGCAGCGAACGCAGCCCGGTCGTCACCATGTCCATGCAGTCGTTGACACGCGCCATGAGCCGGGTCACAAGCTCGAAGTCGTCGGCGCCAAGGGCCTCCACGACTCGATCGAGGTCATGGAGGATCAGCTTGAACCAAAGCTCCGATGCCTGATGAACGACGATGAACTGAAGCTCGTCCGGGTGCTGCGGCTCGCTTTTCGGGACCTGAAGTCCCAGCAGGTCGTCGACCATCAGATATGACGCATAGGTCACCCCGGTATCGGTTGCCACGGCCCACTCCCTCGATCGGCGCCGAACGGTCTTCCAATAAATTACAAGTCAGCACGGCAAGGTGTCAACTAACATGGGGACGCGGACCGCCACCCCAAGCGCTATCGAGGCACAGGCCAGCGCACTGTCGATCCCCCCTCAGCACCAAGGGCCCGACAGCGGCTGAGCTGGCCGCGTTGGCTGACACTGTGCTTCGATCAGGTCCGGGTTCCAGCCGAAGGGCCGCTCGTGGCGAGCGCGGCGGGTCGGGCTGGAGTGAACAGAAGCCGGCCCGGTTGGCTGATCCAGCCGGTTGGCGAGCTGGAAGGGATGAAAGGAGACGCTGAGCAGCGCGACCTGAGCGCCGGTCGTCATGGACTGCGCTATGCGGCTCATCAAATGGCAGCGCAGCCTTAAGTGAATTAGGTTTGGTCTTTCGGTCTCACTCCGACCACAGTCATAACCCCCATGGGTCAGCCGACGGTGAACTTGCGACGGGATCGCCAGATGGGCATCTGGTCGGGTTGGGCAGTTCGGCCGGGGGCGCCGACAAGTAAACGTTGAGTGGCGCGAGAGCCCGAATCGTCGCCGACCTCCAGAATCGCGTCGAGGTGGTCGTGGCCTTAGGGGCTCGTGTGCCGCAGTGATCGCTGCGCGCAGCGTCGGGCATCGCTCAGTCGCGTGGACGCCCGGCCGTATTCGAGGTGGAGCTGGGCAGCAGCTTGACCGACGTCCAGGTAGTCCAGTCCGGATCGGGCAGCGTCGCGGGACCAAGGCTGATGTGCACGCGATGGTGCCCTGAGGTCGACCTGGCCGGGGTGGGCAGACCGATCAGTTTGCCGCAGTCGCCCGCATGCCCTACGGCTACAGCATCACCGCCGCCCGCAGAATGCGGGCCGCGCCCCGCGACGATCACTACACCGCCCGCCGAGGCACCGCCCTCGACGACCGATTCCGCGAGACTGCCCAGAAAGGACCAGTTGTGCGAGACCATAGGCCCCCCGGGGATGCCGTATTGGCCAGGTCGCGATTCTCGCGCGCCGCCATGTCCGGCAACGGGCCTCCTCACCAGACACCCTGATCAGGAGTTCGCCCCTCACCCGGCCGCCCTTCGCCCCGGTGCCGGCCTAGGCACAAGCCGAGGCGCGTGAGGAATATGGAGATCCTCAGGCTCCGATAGCCGGTCGTGACGAGACCGCATTAACGCCAATCGTTGAGCACCCTGGTAACGCTGCGCGCGACAGTCCGGCTGGGCTACCCAGTTCTTCCTGCGACAAGGCACCCGCAACTCCACGAAGGAGTCGTCACGCTGGCAGCGGCATCCGAGTTGGCCCCGCAGGTCTATCAATACCTCGGCGAGGCGACGGTGGGGACTGTCGTTGGCCACCTCATGCGCACGCTGGCGGTAGGCATCGGTGAGGCGGAGTACGAACATGCCGTTCACTGTGCGCGCGACCCAGGGATGAAGCGCGAGAAAGGTGGTGAACCGCTCCGCGGGGATGGCCAGCACTTCGATCTCACCTTCGGCTTTGAGGGTTTCGGGCCGGGGCTGGTCCGCCAGGACCGGCTCGGCGCCAAGGAGATCGCCCCGCTGATGAACACGCAATAGCAGCAATTTGCCGCGCTCTGTGGACGTCCACGCCTTGACCCACCCGGATAGAAGCACGAACAATTCCGAACTCGGGTCTCCTTCAAAGCACAGCACCGCGCGGCGCTGATAGTTTTTTCGTCTGCCGATGTGGAGAAGGGCCTGCTGTTCGGGGATAGACAGTTGGTCGAACAATGGCGGCACCCTCATGAGCCCTGCAAGACGCTCAGCACGGGTGGCAGCGCAGCTACCAGCACGTCCACCGCCATGATGACGGCGGCCGCGCGGGACGTGGCACCAAGCCGGTGCACGATGAAGGCAACGAGCGCGAAAAAGGCCAGGACGACCAGCACTCCCGCCAGGAGTAGAACAAGGTCGAACCGCACAGGCGTCTCCTTTAGACGCGTTAATCGTTCTTCAGTCTGCAGGCTTGCCGAGGGCGTCGCTCAGCCTGCACACCTGGCAGGGCGAGGGCCCAGCTGGGATTTCGTCACGGGTGCACTCGGGTGGATGAGGCATGTGCTCGATCAACTCGGCGACTTCGGTGAGGAGGGACCGCAGTCGCTCTACCTGTGTGGCGAGAGTGCGGCGTTGTGCCTGCATTGCGCCGAGTTGACGCCGGCTGGCTTGGAGGTGCTCATGTTCTTCGGGGGTGACGACCACCAGGATGCGGCCGTCCAGCGTGATGCGTTGGGGCTCTGAGCGTTTTCCCATGGCGCTTCCTCGCAGTGCGACCCTCTCATGGTGATCATATCGCGCACGAAATGAACGCCGGCTCTGCGAGCACTACGGAATGCCGCTCCCAAGGGACGCTGCCGTGCGGTTCACCTGAGACTGCGACAGGCCCGAGTCGGCGCTAGATGGGATCCTCGCCGACGGTTTTCGTTGTGGTGTTATCGGAGGCCGCAGGCGTGGACTCAGGGAGTCCCATGTGTTCGCGGTCGCTGGTGGAGAAGGTGGGGGTGGTGCCGTAGGAGGCTTTGCGGGAGGCTCGGCGGAGGGTGGCCAAGACGGCGGGGCCGAGGATCAGGATGGCGGCGGTGTTGGTGATGGCGCGCCCGGTGTCCCATCCGGCGGTGGAGGTGAGCAGGGTGAAGACGGCGAAGCGGTGCAGGTTGTCCAGGACGGGGTCGCCGGGGACGTAGGAGATGTGGCCCTCGTGGTAGGGGACTTCGGCGCCGGTGATGAACGGCCAGAACCACAGGTTCATCAGGAAGCCGAACAGGTAGGCGACAAGGATGCCGTAGCCGACGAGCATGGCGATTTCCGCTTTGCCGGTGACTCGGCGGGGCAGCAGGCCCGCGCCCATGCCAATCCAGGCCGAGCACATCATCTGGAACGGCAGCCAGGGCCCAACTCCGGCGGTCAGCAACGCTGAGGCGAACAGGGACGTGCAGCCCAGGACGAACCCGAATCCGGCGCCGAAGACGCGGCCGGACAGCACGAGCATGAAGAACACCGTCTCGATGCCCGCCGTCCCGGCGCCGAGGGGGCGCAGCGCGGCGTTGACGGCGGACAGGACGCCGAGCATGGCCAGCGCCTTGGAGTCCATGCCGCCCTCGGACAGTTCGGCGAGCACAACGATGATCAAGACGGGCAGGGTGGCGATGAAGATGAACGGCGCGTCCGGTCCGTGCTGCATGCTCTGCGGTTGGACACGCACCAGCAGCGGCCAGATGAACATCATGAGCCCGGCCAGCGAGGCCAGGCCGAGGACGGCCGCGGACCGCGGGCCGATGCGCACCGCCTGGTCCGCGCGTCCCCATTCGCGGGTCCGGCGGCGGGGGCCCGGACGGTCGTGCGGGGCGGTCATCAGCCCGGTCATCCGACGGCCTCCGGGAGCGCGGCGCGGACGTCGGCGACGGTGAGCCAGTCCCCGCCGAGGATCTTGGAGACCTGGGGCGCGAACGCCGGTGAGCCGCTCAGGACCTCGGCGGCGGGGCCGTCGGAGATGATCTCGCCTTCGGCCATGATGGCGACCCGGTCGGCGACGGCGGCGACGAATTCGACGTCGTGGGTGGCGACGACGACGGCGCGGTGCTCGGCGGCGAGGGCGGCGATGGTGCGGGCGAGTTCGGCCTTGGCGTCGTAGTCGAGGCCGCGGGTGGGCTCGTCCAGGAGCACGATCCGGGGTGAGGCGGTGAGCTGGACGGCCAGGACGAGCGCGAGCCGCTGCCCTTCGGACAGGTCGCGCGGGTGGGCGCGCGGGTCGATGCCGGGGGCGAGGCGGTCGAGCAACGCGCGGCAGGCGCCGGGCTCGGCGGCCGATTCGCGGTCGGCGGCGGCGCATTCGTCGGCGACGTGTTCGAGGTAGAGCAGGTCGCCGGCGTTCTGCGGGACCAGGCCGACGACCTTGCGGGCCCCGGCGGCGGGCAGGCGCGCCGGGTCGGTTTCCGCCGCACGAACCGAGCCCCCTTGTCGCGGCCCGGATCCTTGCAGTGCCCACAGCAGGGATGATTTGCCGGAGCCGTTGCGTCCCATCAGCGCGAGGACGGTGCCCGCGTGCAGGTCCAGGTCGACGCCGCGTACGGCGACAGTGGCGCCGTACCGGACGACGATCCCCGATCCGGTGAGCAGCGGCTCGGCGCGGGCGGCGGGAGCGGGCGCGCGGTTCACGGTGGTGGTGCGGAGGGCGGCGCGGAAGGATTCGGCGCGGCGGCGGGCGTCGCGTACCGACATCGGGAGCGGTTCCCATTCGGCCAGGCGACCGAGGGCGACGATCGGCGGGCCGATGGGCATGTCCTTGAGGACGTCGGGCGGGGTTCCGTCGACCACGCCGCCGTCGCCGGGGAGGTAGAGCATGCGGTCGGCGAACGGGATGACGCGCTCCATGCGGTGTTCGGCCAGGACGACGGTGGTGGACAGGTCCTGGACGAGGCGGGCCAGGGTGGCCAGGACGTCTTCGGCGGCGGTGGGGTCCAGCGCGGAGGTGGGTTCGTCCAGGACGAGGACCCACGGGTGCATGGTCAGCACCGAGCCGATCGCCACGCGCTGCTGCTGGCCGCCGGACAAAGTGCGCAGCGCCCGGCGGCGCAGGTCGGCGATGCCGAGCAGGTCGAGGGTCTCCTCGACGCGGCGGCGCATGACGGGCGGTGCCAGGCCGAGCTGCTCCATTCCGTAGGCGAGTTCCTCTTCGACAGTGTCGGTGACGAAACCGGCGAGCGGGTCCTGCCCGACCATGCCGACCAGGTGCGCGAACTCGCGGGGCGGGCGGGACGAGGTCGCGGTCCCGGCGATGGCGACGGTGCCGTCCAGGTGGCCTCCGGTGAAGTGCGGGACCAGCCCGTTCAAGGTGCCGAGCAGGGTGGACTTCCCGGCGCCCGTGCGTCCGGTGACCAGGACCAGTTCACCCTCGCCGATGGCGAGGGTGACGTCGGCGAGGACGGGTTCGGGCTGTCCGTGGTACCAGAACGTGACGTCGGCCAACTCGATCATGCGCGCACTCTCTCGGGGACGTTCTCCGGGATGCCGCCGGCGGCGGCGGGCGGGTGGTGGTCGTGCGGGGTTTCGGGCGGCGGGGACAGCAGCGCCGGGAGGACCCCGACGAGCACGCCGCACAGCGGCGTCCACGACAGCAGCGGCCATGACAGGTCGGTGAGCGAGGGGTTGAGATTGGTCGGGTCGACGTCGGAGGTGGCGAACATCGCGGCCGCGACCGCGACGCCGCTGGCGGCCACGACGATCTCGGCGGGTCGCCAGCGGTCGGGGCGGTACCGGGTGCGGCGCACCCGCCGTCCCGCCAACCGGAACCCGAGCATCGCCACCACCGTGCCGGACGCCAGCACGGGGAAGGCCAGGAAGCGCGGTGTCGTGCCGTCGAGAGTGGCGTAGACGCCGACGCACACGCCGATCAGTCCGACGATCATCAGCAGGCCGGTGGTGAAGCGCGCCCGCCGCCGGGCGGTGCCCGCGCGGCCGTAGCCGCGCGAGTCCATGGAGGCGGCCAGGTGGAGCGAGCGGTCCAAGGCGTCCTCCAGGACCGGGATGACGATAGTGCGCAGGACGTGCATCCGTTTCCCGGTCGTGCCGCCGCGCAGTCTCCGGGCGCGGCGGACGCGCAGCGCGCTCTCGGCGAGCTGCGGAAACACCGACAGCGCGACGATCACGGCGGTGCCGACCTCATACAGCGCGGGCGGCATCGCCTTGAGCAGCCGCTTGGGGTTGGCCAGGGCGTTGCCCGCGCCGAGGCAGATCACCATGGTCGCCAGCCGCAGCCCGTCGTACAGTCCGCCGAGCAGCGACTCGGCCGACACCGCGCCGAACAGGCGGATGCCCGCCGCCCAGGCGGGCAGCGGGATCTCCGGGAAGGTGAGCAGGATCGTCGATCCTTCCGCCCCGCCGAACACGAACCGGAACCCGACCCGGAAGACCACGATCAGCACGCCGAGGCCGAAGTAGATCCGGAACGCCAGCGCCCACGGCGCCTCGGACCGGCGGGCGATCACCACGAAGCAGACAACGGCCAGGATGGTGAGCAACAGCCACGGGTTGGTCGTCCGGCTGGCCGCGACCGCCAGGCCGAGCGTCCAGATCCACCACGCTCCCGGGTGCAGGTCCCTGGGCAGGAAATACCCGCCCGCCCACGCGGTCGCCCTCCGGCCCGGCGCGCCCATCACCAATGCCTTGCGCGTCTGCGCCGCAGCGCCGTGACCCAGGTCGCCAAGGCCAGCAGGATCGCGGCGGCCAGGGCCGCCCAGGGCGCGTAGTCGCTGGCCCCGGACTGCTTCTTGATGACCTGGTTGACGTCGGGCGCGTTCTCGCCGCCGGTGAAAGCCACGTTCTTGCCGGGGTCGTCGGCCGTTCCCGCGCGCGGTTTGGGCGGTGGCAGCGCGCCCTGCCGCCCGGTCGGCCCCTGGCCGGTTCCGGGCACCTGCGCGCCGTCGGGTCGGCCGTCGCCGTCGCCGTCGCCGTCGCCGTCGCCGTCCGTGCCGGTGCCCGAACCGGGACCCGTGCCGCCGCCGTCCGCGCCTCCAGTGCCGCCGGACGACCCGGGCTGCTTGACGTTGGGGTTGTTCGAGGTCGGCTTCGGCTCCTTGCGCGCCGTGCACGGCCGGCCCGACGTGCCGGGGCGGACCGCCGCGATCCGCGGCCGGGGATTGGTGTCGGCGGTCGCGTTCAGCGAGAACGACCAGCCTTCGAACCCTCCGGGGATGAAGTCGCGGTTCTTCACGCCCCACTGGCTGTAGGTCCAGGCGCAGTTGTTGCCCGCGTGCCAGTACGACCAGTACCCGGCCGCGGGCGGGGTGTCGATGCACAGTTCGCGGTAGCCCTCGTTGCCCTTGATCGGGAGTTTCTCGACGGCCGACGGACGGTTCTCGATCCGGCAGATGAACGCCTCGCCCCAGCGCTGCACGCCCGCGATCTGGAACCCCGCGCCCTTGAGCGCGTCCAGGCCGGTGCCGCGCGAACCACGGGGGTTGCAGCGCACGATGGTCGTCCCGCCCAGTTGCTGGAAGTCGACGACCACGGTGACGCCCGTGCTTGACTTGCAGAACCCTGGACTTCCCTTGGAATGGTCGATCGCGTGAGCGCCCAGCGGCGCCGTGGCGACCGTGCCGGCCAATGCCAGCAGGACCGCCCCGGCCAGCGCGGCCACCCGCCTCAGCACGGCCGGACGACCGGGACGGCCGCGCCGGGGCCGGACCGCCGCGCGGGACGATGGGCGGGTCGCGGCGCGGGTCGCCGGGTGGGTCAGCGGGCGGGTCGGCGGGTGGGTCAGCGGGCGGGTCGGCGGGTGGGTCAGCGGGCGGGTCGGCGGGTGGGTCACTGCACCGTCAGCGTCGCGGTTGAGTACACCGTCCCGCCGGTGCCGGTGGCCTTGATCGTGTACGTGTACGTGCCGCGCGCGATCGGCTTGACTGTCTTCGACCCGCCCGGGACGGCGAGCCCGCCCGACCACGCGCCGCCCCCGGTGGCCGGTGAGACGGCCGACGCGGTCAGGCTGGTGGCGTTGGTCGAGGTCCAGGTCAGCGTGGTGCTCTGCCCCAGGGTGATCTGCCGGTCCAGGTCGTCCACCGACAGGCCGACCGTGGGATTGCCCAGGTTCACGGCGGGGTTGCGGGGCGTCACGCCGGGCGGCGGGTTGGTGGTGGCGGTCTTGTTGAGCGAGAACGACCAGCCCTCGAACCCGCCCGGAACCACGTTGCGGTTGAGCGCGCCGTAGCTGCTGTAGGTCCAGGTGGTGCCCGCGCCCGTCGCGTTCCAGTACGACCAGTACGCCGATCCGGGAGGCGTGATGACGCACGCCTCCTTGTAGGACGGGTTGCCCGTGATCGGGATCGACTCGGTCGCCGCCGGACGACTCTGGAGGCGGCAGACGAAGGCGAGCCCCCATTGGGCGACGCCGGTGACGGAGATCCCGGCGTCCTGCAGCGCCTTGATGCCCGTGCGCTGAGTGCCCGGGGACGCGTTGGGCGAGCAGCGGGTGATCGTCGGCGCGGCGGTGCCGCCGTTGCCGTCGAGTTCCTGGAAGTCGATCACCACGGTCACGCCGGTCAGGGCGTCGGCGCCGGTGCAGATCCCGTCGTACCCGGCCAGCACCGCGCGAGGGGCGGCCTCGGCCGAGGGGACGACCGCGAGTCGGCAGGCGGCCAGCACGGCGAGTCCGCTCAAGAAGGTGACGGTCTTACTCATCAGGCGTTCCCCTCGGGGTTGTCGGGCGGCTGGTTGACGGGAGGTTGCTTGTCAAGGGGTGAGCCGCCGGGCGGACTCGGTGGGCTCACACCGGGCACGGGCCCGGTAGGTGGTCCGGGGATCGGCATGACGGGCCCAGGCACGACCGGAGCAGACGCACCGAGGCCGGCGCCCTGCATTTCGAGCGGCGGGACGGGCGGTGTCGCGGGCGGCGGTGGGCCGTGCGGTGCGGCCGTCCGCGGGGCGGGCCCGCGGCCGAACACCAGCCATGCCGCCGCGCCCGCCGCCGCGACGACGAGCGCGAAACCGGCGAGCAGCCAGATCGGCGGCGTCCATTTCGAGTCGTCGCTGACCTTCTTGAAGGGCGTTTCGTCGGCGACCGGCAGACTCAGTGCGGGTGTCAGCGGGGAACGCCAGGCGCTCAGCCACGACCGTCCGGCGACGCCGGGGGCGGCTGCGATGCTGGTCGCGCCGTCGCTCGTCCGGTCGGTCGGCTTGGCCAGGCCGCCGTCGGTCAGCACCAGCGCGCTCAGGGCGCGGGTGGTGGTGCTCACGTCCAGCCCGGCCGCCTGCCGTCCGGTCGCGACCTGCGTGCTGAGGATCGGGTCGATCGCGTTGCCCGGACCGCGCACCACGCCCTCGGCGGCGGACTTCGCGCTGAGCGCGGCGACCGCACTGGTCAGCGCGGAGACCCGCTTGCTGGACCAGCCCGCGGGGACGCCATTGACCCGCGTGCGGACCTGCGCGGCGACCGGGGCCCGCGTGCCCTGGGCGGCCGCGGCGAGGTCGGCGGCGGCCGGGGTCGTCCGCGCCTGGCCGTTCACCGCGACCACCGCGGCGGCCGTCGCCGCCAGGTCCCCGGTGGCGCACCCCGTGCCGCCCAGGTTCGCCGGGAAGGTGCCGTCGCGGCACTGGCTCTTGAGCAGCACCTCCAGCGGCGCGGCGGCCTCGCCGGGCGCCGCTCCCGCCGTGGTGGCCAGGACCGCCCACGCGTGTCGCCGCACCGAGGTGCCCGAGTCGCCGTAGAAGCCCTTGTCGGTGAAGCGGCCCTGGCCGTCGCGCAACCCGGCCAGGCTCCTGCCGAGTTCACCGACCGTCGCGGCGATCCCGGACGGCGCGGCCGGTTCGGCCTGGAGGAACCGGCCGATGATCTGCAGCTTGGCCAGCGGCTCGGCGTAGGCGGCCGGTCCCTGTTCGTAGGGGACGCCGTAGGCGTACGCCTTGACCGACGCCGGGTCCAGCAGGAAGCGCGAGGCCCGGGTGATGGCGACCGGCTGTTCGTCCAGCGCACGCAGGGCGAGCACCAGGTCGGCCGTCGCGTCGTAGTCGACGTAGGTCTTGCCGCCCTCGGCTGTCTCGACGTGGTCCCCGTCGACGAGTCTGCCCGCCA
Source organism: Actinomadura syzygii (assembly GCF_008085905.1). Lineage (GTDB taxonomy): Bacteria > Actinomycetota > Actinomycetes > Streptosporangiales > Streptosporangiaceae > Spirillospora > Spirillospora syzygii. The sequence continues at coordinate 76,591 of NZ_VSFF01000021.1, forward strand.
GGTAGGCGCCAAGCCTGCCGGCCGGCGTGGCCGTGCTCTGCTGCGCCTGGCTCTGCGTGGGAGGCACCACGGTGCCGCCGCCGGTGGAACGGGGCGGGGGCGCCTTGCTCCCGGCGCGCTCGCTGGGCGGCTTGACCTTGCCCGGAGGCGTCTTCCCGGCACCGGGACGCGGCCTGGGCGGCGGCAGCCCGCCACCGCCCCCGGGCTTCGGCCCGGTCGCCGTGGGAGTCGGGGTGGGAGTGGAGGTCGGAGGTCCGGTCGGATCCGGGCTGGGCTCGGAACCGGGATCCTTACCGGGCTCGGGGGTCCTTCCCTTGGTCAGGTCGTAAAAGCCCACCTTGGACAGGCCGAGCGACGCCTGCGCGCCGGCGCGGATCCAGGAGTCCAGCCCGGCGATGCCCCCGCTTCGGGCCTTCTGGTACTCCTCGGGCGTGTAGGCGATGGCGCCGATCTGGTCGGCGAGGCCGGTGCCCGAGTCGTCCGCGGCGGTCGCCTGCGCGGACCGCAGGTAGGCGGTGCCCCCGGCCACCGCGTCGCCCGCTCCCCCGGCCTCTGCGAGCGCCTGGACGATCAGCCCGGTGCTGTTGGTGTTGGGCGCCTCGGTGCTGACACCGCCGCCCCATCCGCCGCCGGGTTTCTGGTTGGCCTTGAGCCACGCCACGGCCTTGGCGATCGGTTCGTCGAGCCCGTCCGCGCCCGCCTTGCGCGCCGCGAGCAGCGCCGACAGCGACAGCCCGGTGGCATCGCCGTCCGGCGCCGACTGGTCGAACGCCTTGCCCTCGTCGCAACTGGAGACCTTGTACCCATTGGACGTGACGTGGTCGCCGGTCTCCTCGGTCGGGACGTAGCCGAAGAAGATCCGGAAATAGCCCTCCGAACACTGCTGGGTGAGGAGCGTGTCGATGGCGAGCCGGTCGTTCTCGCCGACCCCGGCGAGCCCGATCACCCCGAGCGCCTGGCCGAAGACGTTGGCGTTGTTGCTGACCGAGTCCGACAGGTCCGGGTTCTTGGAGTAGTCGCTGATCCGCCCCTTGTCGGGCCCCGAGCGCATGATCGCGCCCTTGGTCTCGGCCACCATGTCGTAGCCGCCGAAGCCGCGCGGGTCGCGCCCGGACGCCTCGGCCGCGACCAGGACCTTGGCGGTGGCGCCGCCGACGATGACCTGGTCGTACCCCATGCCGGGGACGAGCCCGTCCCAGGTGAAGTAGTCACTGGCGTGCCTGCCGCCGTCGAGATAGTCGACGATCTTCGTGGCGCGTGCGCCCTCACCGGAGGCGCGCATCGCGAACAGGGCGTCGATCATCAACCCGTGGTCGGGCAGGATCCCGCCGTTGGGGTTCTGCAACGTCCCGTCCGCGGCGAGCTGGCGGCCGAGCCAGCGCGAGTTCGCCTGGGCGGCGGCCAGCTCCGCCTCATCGGCCGCCAGAGCCGCCGTGCGTGGGCCCGCGAATGCTGCGCCGAGGGCGACGGCGGCGGCCAGCACGGCGGCGGCCGGCCAGGTCGAACTACGACAGGTGCGGTCCACGCCCTCGTCCTTTGCACTGGAGGGAGGGACCGGCGTTACGCGCCACCCGCGTCCACCCCTGTTGATCGCGACAGTGGTCTGACAGTGATCCGTCCGCGGGATGGACCCGACTCGTCACCCGCGAGGGCGACCTACGGTTGCGCGACAGTGCCGGACTTCGACCGGCTTCCTCACCGCGAACGGAAATCTATGCACTTGTTAACAAACAACCTCACAATAACATGATCAGCCGCATATTAACATGAGTTTGTACAATTGCCAGAAAATGGCCAGCAATCGCTTCCCAGTGGACGAGGATCTGAAGCGTTCCATCAGGCGCCGACCGGTTCGGCCGTGCGCTTGGAGCGAGCGGATCCGGAGGTCAGGAGCCGCTCGGCGAGGGGTGCGAAGCAAAGTCCGATGGTGGCCCACAGGATCGCCTGCGCCGCGACCGAGTAGAGGCGGAACTCGAACAGCGTGTCGGCCGGGAATCCCGGGTAGACGATCTTGCCCTGCGGGTCGGTCAGCGGCTGCGGCGTCTCGGTCGCGTAGCGCCCGAACTCGCGGACGTTCGCCGACAGCTCGCCCAGCGATGGCAGCACCAGCATCACCGCGCCGAGCACGACCGCGCACGCCAGAGCGGCGAGCAGCGAGGCGTTCCACGCGCCGAAGCGGGGCTTGAGCCGCTGGCCGAACCACGCACCGGCCACCAGCACGACGATCGAGACGCCGACCATCAGCAGGTACAGCCCGCTGCGGTCGCGGATGGTCTCCTCGTGGCCGATCGCGGGCGGGTTGGCCGGGTACTTGATGAACGGGATCAGGTACAGGGCGAGGAAACCGCCGGCGGCGACCAGCAGGGCCAGCGCACGCGGCTTCACCCCTCCGGTGCGTCCGCAGGCCAGTGCGTAGGCGACGCCGTACAGCGCGCCCATCGCGATCCCGAACACGATGATCCCGACGCCGATGCCCACACTGCCCTGCACGGCCCGGCTGAACGGGTCGGCGTGCTCGTGGGCGACCGGGAGCCCGGCGGCCCTGTCTAGCAGCGACTGGGCCTCATCGCGGCCGCCCTCGTAGTCGATGGCGTCCTGAATTCGAGGCTCGGCGAAGATCCTGGCGAACACGAACGCCAAAAGGCCGGCGAATGCGCCCACGAGCATGCCACGCACGATGAATTGCCGTTCCACGGCGTCACTCCTTGAAAAATGCGGTCCCCGAACCGGTGGATCAGTGGCAGGGGAATCCAAGGAAATGCCGCGCGTCGTGGACGAACTCGTGGACGTGGGTGTCGTTCCCGAAGATGGACGTGGCGCCCTGGTCGATGCCGATGAAGTAATACAGCGCCACGCCGAGAAGGACCGTTCCGAACAGCCACAGGGCCGCCCGGGTGCCGTCCAGGACGACGGGGGTGGCGCCGGTACCGGCGCCCTGAACGGTGGATGTGCTCATCTGTGGCCTCCAGGGATCTCGCGTCCCGCACTCGATGGACCGTGGAGATGATGGGGGTCTGACTCCCGGGCCCGTCGCGGGCCGGATCACAGTGGCGCGACCGTGCCGGATTCACACCGGCTTCCCCTACCATCTCCCGCCGTGACCGTATGCTTCGCGCAGCCGACCGTCAATGGGACACAAGCCACACCGGACGGGACACCGGGCCGGTGACCGTCCGACTCGTCCTGATCAGCCACGCGTCCACGGCGGCCGTGCGGCACGCGCGCTTCCCCGACGACGAGCCGCTCGACGCCCGCGGCCTCGCCGCCGCGACCGCGTGCCACGGCGCATTGGGCCGTGTCAGCGCAGCTCACCGCGGTCCCGAACGGCGCTGCGCGCAGACCGCCGAGGCGCTCGGGCTGGACGCCGCGCCGGACCCGCTGCTCTGCGACCTGGACGCGGGCGCCTGGCGCGGACGGCGCCTGACCGACCTGGGGTCGGAGAACCCGGCGGACGTGTACGCCTGGATGACCGATCCCGGTCGGGCTCCGCACGGCGGGGAGCCCGTCGCCGACGTGATCGCGCGAACGGCCGCCTGGCTCGACCGGCTCCCCGACACCCCGTCCCGCATCGCCGCCGTCACCCACCCGGCGATGATCCGCGCAGCCGTCCTGCACGTCCTGGACGCTCCACCTGGCGCCTTCTGGCGGGTCGACGTCCCGCCCCTGTCCCAGACCCGACTCTCCCTCAACGACGGGCGATGGCGCCTGCGCGAGACCGGCCACCCCCTCGACCCGGTTTGCGATGACGCAGGCTGACTTACAGCTCGCACAGATAGGGGCGGGTCCTTGGGTGACGCTCGGCATTGGACTATTGGTCGGGGAGTTGCATCGCCGAACGGGCAAGGCGGAGAAGACCAGCACGTAGCCGTTTTTCACCCAGCTCCGGCAAGAGCGCGGATACGTGCTCGGCCGACAAGGCGGCGGGCAGGGCGTGGGAGGTGTGTTCTGGGTCAGATGTGGCACCGAGCAGGATCGCCGTGTGGCGGTGCCAGAACCGGTAGGCCCCGACCCGGTATCGGGCACCCGGTGCATCTGCCTCTGACATCCGGACCAGATCCAGGTGCTCAAGCAGATAGTCGAAGTAGGCCTTGATGAATGCGGCGAGCCGTTCGTCGACTGCGGCCAGGGCCGAGCGGTGGCGGTCCATGCAGGATTGCCTCCTGCAACACACGCTCCCGGGCTTCCAGCAGGGCAGCGGCCAGGCCGGACTTGTCGCCGAACCGGCGGAACCAGGTGTCGGTGCCGGCGACTGCGGCCACCTGATACATGGACATCGCCCCTGCGCCCCGTTCGGCGAACAATCGGGCAGCGGCCCTCGGCACCGCGGCCCGGGTTACGTGCCGCGTCTGCTCGTTCCTTCGGGGCGGTATGCGCAGCAGTTCCAACGGCATTGCAGAACCGGACCGCGGTTCGCTATCGTCACAGGCCACAACCGGACTATAGTCCGAATCTCTTGGAGGTAGTGGCATGACCGCACTCATCACCCGCGACGAACTCAAGACGGCGATCGACGCTGGCGCCGTGACCGTCATCGACGCGCTGGGCGGCGAGTACTACGCAAAGCAGCATCTGCCCGGTGCCATTGCACTGATCCGCGACGATGTCGACACCCAGGCCCCCACCCTGCTCCCCGACCTCAATGCCGCGATCATCACCTACTGCTCCAACCCGGCGTGCCCCAACAGCGGACAGGTCGCCGACCGGCTCACCGCCCTCGGCTACACCAACGTCCGCAAGTACCGCGAGGGCATCCAGGACTGGATCGAAGCCGGACTCCCGATCGAACCTGCCTGATCTCCATCCGGGGAAGGGGCACTGCGAGAAGCCTTGCCCCTCCCCCAGGAGAGGCACGTCTCTGCGCCACAGGCCAAGCATTGAGGACCGCATCGCCACAGGCGCCGCCTTGCTCAGCGAGCCTCCATGGATCCAATTCGCCGCACTCGTGCCCGCGCGGCCCGACTACGACCCGGGCCACCCTCTGGATTGCCACCGGCGACGGATCAGTGACCCGGATCGTCTTCGACAAGTTGCTGCAGCTCCTGCGGTTCGGCTGCTCATACGAGGCGATCGCCGACGCGACCTGCTCGGCGAGCACGATCCGCAAGCGTCGCGGTGAGTGGATCCGGCGCAGTATCTTCGCCCGGCTCAAGCAGATCGCGCTGGCCTCCTACGACCAGATCATCGGCCTCTTGCTCGACCAGATCGCCATCGACGGCTCCATCACCAAGGCTCCCGGCGGTGGCCACGCCGCCGGACGCCCCCGGTCGACCGCGGCAAAACAGGGTCTGAAGCGTTCGGGGATGACAGACGGTTACGGCGTCCCTCTAGGCCGCGTCCTGGCGGGGCCAACCGCCACGATTCCCCGCGGCTCGCCCCGACCCTGGACCGGCTGGAAGACTTGGGCCCGCTGCCCCAGGACATCACCGTGCACCTGAACGCTGGCTACGATTCAGACAAGACCCGCACCCTGCTCCAAGAGCGCAGACTGGATGGTCGGAGAGCGCATAAGGGCGGCAAGGCACCGATCCAGGCAAGCCACAGGTGGCACGTCGAACGCACCTACGCCTGGCAGAACGCCTTCCACCGCATCGCCCGCTGCTACGAGCGCCGCACTACTGTCTCGACGCCTTCTTCGACCTCGCCGACACGGCCATCACCGTCCGTGGCCTGATCCGACAGGCATGGATCACCCACCGCTGGGACCAACACCCAAACCGCCGACCATCAACGCGCCTATCTGCACAGTCTCTCAGTTGCCGGGGCGGGGTGTCCGATCGTCCGCGGACCCGGTCTCAGATCAGGCGGTGCGCCTCCTCCTCGCAGACCGGGTCGCCGACGGCCACGCCGTGCAGGACGTGGGCGAGGACCTCCGCTCCGCGCACCACCCGCGGACCGGGACGGTTGAAGTGGGCGGGCCCGTCCAGGACCCAGACCTGCTCGGCCCGCCCCCGCCAGTCGTCCGGCCTGGTCTCGGCCCTGGTCCGCTCCGGCCTGAAACCGCACGGCATCAGCAAGATCACGTCCGGACGGGCGGCGTCGAGCCGGTCGGTCGTCATTGGCCCGGTGTGCTCACCCGGCGAAGCGAGCAGCGGTTCCCCGCCCGCCGCGCTGACCTGCTCGGGCACCCAGTGCCCGGCGGGCCACAGCGGATCCAGCCACTCGACCGCCGCCACCCGAGGCCGCGCGGCACCGGACACCGCCTCACGCACTCGGACGAGACGTTCCCGCAGTCCGCGCGCCCTGTCCGCGGCGGTTTCGGGGACATCCAAGATCTTGCCCACCTCGACCAGGGTGTCGAGGACGTCCGGCAACGTCCGCGGTTCCAGGCTGACGACCCGGGGCCCGGCGTCCAGAACGCGCAGCACGCCCGCCGCCTTCCGGTAGGAGACCGCGCACACCTCGCACAGATCCTGCGTCAGCACCACGTCCGGGGCAAGGTCGGCCAGCAGCTCCGCGTCCAGGGTGTACAGCCCGGAACCCCGGTGGGCCACCGCCCCGGAGATCTCCCGGCTGGACAGGTCACCGACGTCGAAGCCCGCGGCGGTGACGACGGGCACGCCCGCGACCGCGTCCGGCGGCCAGTCGCACTCATGCGTGCGCCCCACCAGGTCAGCGGCCAGCCCCAGCTCCGCGACGATGTCGGTGGCGGCAGGCAGCAACGACACGATCCGCATACCCCGACCTCAGAGCGGCCGACGTCACCCCCGACCGGTTCCGGACATGGAGCCCGACGTCCGGTCTGCATAAGCTCTCAGGGACAAATTCATACGCGTCCTGGTGGGGGGAAGCCGGTCCGAAGCCGGCGCTGACCCGCAACCGTAGGCGGCCCCCAAGCCGCGAGCCGGAATGCCCCGCCAGGGTGCCGTCGACTCCTACTGCCGTGGTCTGCAGGACAGAGTCAGGATCGCCCGGCCATCGCGCCGGGCGGATTCGCGGCGGCTATCGCGACTCGAGCGAAGGGCCCCCTTTCATGCACATCGCCGTTCGGCGCTTGCTCGTCCCCCTCACTGCCGGAGCCGTCGCCTTCACGGGCCTGACGGCACCCGCACAAGCCGCACCGCAAGCCTCAGGGAAGAACGCCGCCAAATGGCAGGCGACGCAACTCGACGCCCACGGACGCATCTACAACGACCAGTTTGACTTCACTGATTGGGGGCTGACGGTCGACACCCTCATCGCCCTGAAGGCAACCGGAGCGAGACCGCAGATCGCCGAGAAGTCGACCGCCTATGTCGCCGCTCACGTGCGCTCGTACAACAGCCTCGACGACTGGGGCCAGCCGGGAGTCCGCTTCTCTGGCGCGACCGGCAAACTCCTCTACCTCGCCGTGGCGACCAGGTCGAACCCGCGGAACTTCGGCGGCTTCGATCTGCGCGCCGAATCACTGGCCCTCATGACGACCTCAGGAGCCGACAAGGGCCGGTTCCAGGACCAGGGCACCACCGATTACAGCAATACCTTCGGGCAATCGTTCAACGTCCTCGGCCTGACACGGTCCGGGGGCGTCCCGAACGACGCGGTGAAATACCTGGTCAAGCAGCAATGCGATGTCGGCGGGTTCCGGCTCTACCCCGACGCTGTCGCGACCGCCTGCGATCAGGCCACCGACCCGGTCTTGGATCCCGATTCGACCGCGATGGCGGTCCAGTCCCTGCTCGCCGCCTCCAAAGCGGGAAACAAGGCAGCGGGCCGCGCCGCGCGCAAGGGCGCGCTTTGGCTCTTGCGGCAGCAGGCCGCGGACGGATCCGTCCAGGGATCGGGCCCGACGGCCGCCCCCAACACCAACAGCACCGGCCTGGCAGGACAGGCACTTCGCGCCGTCGGCCAATCGGGCCTGGTGGGCGGGGCGAACGCCCAAAAACTCCGAGCCGGTGCCGCCAAGGCGGGCCGCTGGGTCCAGGCGCTGCAATTGACCAGCAACAACGCAGGCCAAGCCGGTGGTGACATCGGAGCCATCGCCTACGACCAGACGGCCCTCACCGACGCACAGCAGAACGGCATCACCGCGGCGAACCGCGACCAATGGCGCCGAGCCACCCCGCAGGCACTGCTCGTCCTGGCCCGCACCGGCCTCGACGACATCGGCGAATAAAGGCGCCAGCGATGCCGCGCGTATTCCGAGATAGGTCAGCATTGACCCGCTACTGATTCCTTCGGTCGGCCTCGGCTGATCAAGGTTGCGAACACCATGGCAGGCTCCCTCCAGATGCCGATCCGGTGACGGTGGAAGAGGAGATCCGCCCTCGTACCTGAGCGCACCCCGGACCGACACCGTCGAGCTGTGGTGCGCCGCCGCCTACCGGACGCGGAGGGCGTTCGGCGGCCGCGTGGTGGTCGAGCTGCACGATTGCTCGATGATCGAGAACACCACTGCGGTCGCCGACGCCGCCCGTCCGGCCACGACCGGTACACGGCCGGGTTCCGCACGTTCGCCGATGGCATCAGCCCCGAGGCCAAGCAACAGCGGTTCTGCGAACTCGCCGGGAAGCTGCCCGACCTCCAGCACGCCGAGGTCACCGGACCGATCGTGATCGCCAGGCTGGAGGAGGCCCCGATCACCGGAGGGGAGCCTCTGATGCTGCGCTCACCCGTCCCCGCCGCCGACAAGAGGCAAGCCAAGCGATCCGACGCACGGGTTCGAGGGTGTGTACGTCCCAGGCGTGGTCGTCTCCACCAGCCTCGGGCTGCCCGACATCGAAAAGCCCCTCCTCGAGACCGTCCCGCGCGCCCAGGCTGCGTCGCCCGCGTCACCGACCCGCCAGCCCTCGTGGGCTCCGATATCGGCTCGCCGAACCACTTAAACGCCGCCCGCACCGTTCAACGCCTGGAGGAGGTCAGATTGGCAGCCTGCCACATGGAGGCGCACGCCAGCCCCAAGCACCGCGGTCACATCGTCGGCAAGACTGTCGTCGGCCCGCCCGAGGCGCGACCCAGACTCGTCGTCTGCGTCCGCTCCGACGTTCGCGGCAACGGCGGGCTCGACGCCGTCACCGACCGAGCCATGGCGCCCGCCGACGTAGGCGCCAACATGACCGAGTTCGGCACGTCTACCTCGCTCACCATGACACCCTGCGCGACCTGAGCGTCAACGTGGTGGCTGATCCCGTCACCCTGCTGCGTCTAGCCATGGACACCGTCACCGACGCGCGCGCCACGATCGCCGCCAACGGCACCTAGGCCGCGCTCGTCGACCGAATGCAGAGCCACGCCGAGTTGTCTGACCCGCCCGCTTCCTGCATCCCGTTGAGCGCTAGGGCCCTAGGGCCCTAGGGGCCGCCGTTCGATCAGGCCCTAGGGCCCCATGCTCCGATCGGGCCCTAGGACTCTGATTACCACTGTTTTCCAACAGTATTTTGACTGATCAATGGAACGCAACAAAACGTGCGCTCCGGACATCGAAAGGGATGGGTTCAATGCGTAAACCCCGCAAGGTTGTGCAAGTCGTCGCCATCGCGACATGCGCCACCGGACTGGGTGCTGCCGGCCTGACGTCAGCTCTCTCTCACCAGACCACAGGCTCGGCTGCCAAGGTCGCGAATGTGGCCCCGGCCGCGGCGAAGGCACCGGCGTCCTCCGACCTCGCGGCGGCGCAGAAGGCGGCCCGCGGCGCCGGGTCCAAAATGATGAAGAACAAGGCCACCGGCAAGTGCCTGCGGGCCTATGCGGGTGACCTCAAGCTCGCCAAGTGCAACCGTAACGACGATTTCCAGTATCTCGGCCAATGGGCCTCCAAGATGTACTTCCCCAACACCGGCTGCGCGTCGGCGAACATCCGCACCTGGGACGTCCGGATAGAGAGCTGCGCCAATCCCCCCACTCGCGGTTACGGCTTCAACTGGGCCCTCCTGTGGGAGGTCCGCTCCTACAACACTGTCGGGAACACCGACGGCTGCTACCTGGAAGGCGGCAACAAGGGCAACTTCGTCCGCTGCTCCCCCGGCTACACGGGCGACAGCAAGAAGTGGCAGTGGGGCCTCTGGGGGTGAGCCCTGACCGCCGCATCTTCACCCGGTCACGGCTTGATCGAAGGCCGCACTTGCTCTCCCGGTGCGGAGGTTGACTGGTCAAGGTGGTTGGGTGAACGGGCCGGCTGAGGGTGTAGGGCACCGGTGACGTGGCCAGACATCGCTCAAGACAGCGGGATGACCGATGCGCCGATAGTCTTTCGGCCACCACATCGCGGTGGCGCGGCCATGACCCGACGCCTCGTTCTGCATCGCTTTCGGCGATGCAGAACGAGGCGTTTCGTCAGTTGCGGCGTGTCGCCGTCAGGGAGCTATGACTGCCGGTCGTGATGGCACTAAGCATCCCCACACGGGCCACATCGCGTGGGCCAGCCCAGACAATAAGGAAGCCACCCTCATAGGCGTTCCGGCACGCTAAGACACGTGACCAGTCAATCGAGCGGCAACGTAACCGATTTTACGCAGATGGCCCACCCCGAGGGCCGTAGCAGCCCCGGCCATGTGAAGCACCAACATGTAGTTTCGCAAGTTCTACTAAAGCGGTGGGCTATACCGGGACCGAGGAGCAAGGGGTGGTTCCTCGCCAATTTTGACCCCGACTCCCTCACAGGAAAAGAAACTCAAGTCGCCAAAAGCGTGTGCGTATGACGAGGACTATGTGCCCGTCGAATCTGCCGCGACCGAGGCCGCTCTGGCAAACGACCGAGTACAAGGTTCACGGAGTCTTTGCAGCGCAAGCACATCCTGCGGGCCACGGCCCTGGTCGCTGCCTCCGCCACCGGGCCCGACCATCCCGGTGGGTACTCCTGGGGACCAACCCCCGACTCATCATGTCCACTGGCTCGCCGTTTCCGGACACGCACGCGGCTAGGGCATCGGCCGCGCCCTGATGCCGGCCGCGATGCACTCTTTCATCCAAGGCCCCGCAGCCATCGAGGTAGCGACCTTCGGCGCCGATCACCCCGGCGCCGCCGAAAGCGGCGCCCGGCTCTTCTGCGAACGCCTCGGATTCACCGCCGCAGAAGCAACGGCCCCAGACCCCGAGGGCGGCTCTCGCCAGAATTATCGCAAGACCCTCCCCTGAAGCAGGGAACCAAGCTCTGCATGACCCGTACTCCGCTCTGCACATCAGTCAGTACGCCGACACGTGTCTACCTCATCGTTCACAAGGCCGACCAAAGGTGATGCCGGCCGAGTTACCTCAAGTGACCTCCAGTACATGCCGGTGGCAGGTCGGCCGCATCGGGCGGGTCAGGATGCCGACTGGCGATGTTGGGCATGCACGAACTGGTCGGTCCGCAGCCAGTCCCCGCCGTCCTCTGGTCTGTGCACGATGGAGTCAAGCACGCCCCCGCATCGTCCGATCCGCCTGTCGGCAAGCCTCGAGACCAGGGGCGCGTCGACCGTGAGCGCCACCACCAGGCGCACCTGCGTCTACTTGCCCGTCGTTCCTGTCCGGCGCGGCCCGGAATGTGTGGAGGGTCGGCTCATCGGTCGTTAGGGGGTGCTGCCGTCGGGGCGGTGGAGGGGGAGTCGCAGGGTGAAGCGGGTGCCGGGTGTTTGGTCGGCGATGTGCAGGGTGCCGTGGTGGGCCAGGGCGATCTGGCGGGCGATGGCCAGTCCCAGGCCGGTGCCCCCGGGATCGGATCGGCGGGTGTCGGCGCCTCGGTAGAAGCGGTCGAAGACGTTCTCGCGTTCGCTGGCGGGGATGCCGGGGCCGTCGTCGGTGACGTCCATGACCGCGTGCTCGCCGTCTCGGGCGACGGTGACGTGGACGCGGCTCCGGGCGTGCCGTTCGGCGTTGTCGAGCAGGTTGTTCAACAATCGCGCGAGGCGGACGGGTGAGGCGTCCACCTCGACTCCGTCCTCGGCGTCGACGGTGACGGACACGTCGGGGAGCCGGTGGCTCTCGGCGCGGCGGGCGGTCTCGGTCCGGGCCAGGTGCGCCAGGTCGACCCGCTGCGTCCGCAACGGGGTGTTGGCCTCAAGACGGGCCAACTCCAGCAGGTCGGAGACGATGTCGCCGATGCGCTCGGCGTCGTGCAGCGCGGCGTGCAGGATCTCTCGGGAATCGGCGTCGGGGTCGGTGAGGGCCGATTCCAGGCGGGTCTGCAGTCCGGCGAGCGGACCACGAAGGTCATGGGAGGTGTCGGCGACCGCCTGCTGCTGGCGCCGCAGCGCCCGCCGCGCCGCCACCGCGGCTTGACGCTCGTGTTCCCTGGCGTCCCGCAGCCGCCGGTTGACCTCCTGCAACTCCCGGGCCCGCACGAACAACTCGGCCTCGATCGCCCTGGTCCGCGCAACCAGCGCCTCCGCCAGCGTGTCACCGCCCGCGTTGGCTCCGGTGTCGGTGTCGGTGTCGGCTTCGCGTAGCCGCTGGATGAACCCGGTCACCTCCTCGACCCGGTTGATGACCAGCGCCACTCCCCTGTCCGGCCCGAGGACCGGGGCGTTGAGGATGCTCCAGTACCGCTCATGAAAGGTCCCGGCCTGCTCCGGTTCCTCGGTGTCGTAACGCTGCAACGGCATGGTGTCGACCTCGGCCGCGGTCACCACCCGCTCCAACGACTCCCGCAACTGCTCGGCGCTGCGCCCCGACCGCCCGCCCGGAAACACCTCGAACACATTCCGGCCGACCAGCCTCTCCCGCGACCAGCCCGTCAGCCGCTCGTAGGCGCCGTTGACCGCGACGTACTCCCACCCCGGCGACAGAATCGAAACCGCCACCGGCGACGCCTCGAACACAGCCGAGAAATCAACCTCCACCACCTTCCACACCTATCACCACCACAGTCAATCGACCCCCATCAAGAGGTCGATCTCCCTGGCCAGGTGGATGGTCGAGAGACTCCCGGCCAGCGGCATCATCCACGGCGACGCCGACCAATACCCCGGGCACGCACAGCATGCCAGCCGACCTCCGCGACTTCCTCAAGAAGCCCGTGCACCGGCTGCTAGCGCTACCCGAAGACACCTGAGCGAGCGGGGAGGCGCGTCAGGCGGTCGTCACCAGGATGTCCCGGAGGTAACTGCCGGGCGTCTGACCGAAATGGCGGCGAAAGGCAAGGATGAAGCCGTTGGTGCTCGCAAAGCCGACCCGAGCGGCGACGGCGCCAACCAGGAGACCCTCGTCCAACAGGTCCAGTGAGCGATTGAGGCGCAACCGAGTCCGCCACTCAGTGAAGGTCAGGCCGGTCTCGACCCGGAAAGCGCGGCGCAGGCTCGTGGGGCTGGTGTAGCTAGACTGCGCCCATTCAGCGGCGGTGCGCGGGTCCTGGGGATCGGCGAGCAGCGCGTCCGCCACCGCGGCCGCCGCCTGGCTGCGAGGCAGCGGGAGCAGCAGCCGCCTACCGCCGGGGAACAGGGCGGCGAACAGGTCCGGGTCATCGCTACCCCCGCCCGGGATGCGGACGGCCCGCATCAGCAGCACTCGCTGGGCATTGGTGACGTTGATCGGCTTGAGCTGGTCGAACGGCAGCCGGTGCAGGTCGGCGGCGAACGTCACCGAGACGATCAGGGCCTCGCGGTCGAACCGGGCGCTGTGCGGGACTCCGGCGGGGATCCACAGGCCGACGGACCGGTTCAGATGGTGGGTGCGGCCCTGCGCCGTGACCAATACCTGCCCGACGGGGACGTGAAGGAACTGATGGAACTCGTGGGCGTGCAGGGGATGGCCCCACTCGGCGATCTCGCAGTCGTCGGACAGTGGCGGCAGGGCCCGCAGGTCATTCCTCACCGTCGTCAACCTCCGTGGGTGCTCTCTGAGTGGGAAGCATCGCCCTCGCCGTTGGATCGAGACAAGCGAAGGTAAGGCTAGCCTAACCCGCTGTTGACCTGTGAGGGAGCCGTGAACTCGACGATGACCGAACTCTCCTCCCCGCACACCCGGCCGGTCCGGGGCGTGGCGGTGACCCTGTCCGGCTCCATGGCCCTGGCGATCGTCATCGTCGCCGGCGTCGGCCTCGGCGCGCGGGACATCTCGCCGCTGGACGTCGTCCGGGCACTGGCCCATGCGGGCGGAGCCGACTACGACGCCCAGGTGCTGTGGACCGAGCGCATCCCACGGACGCTCCTAGCCGTCCTGGTCGGCGCCTCGCTCGGCTCCTCCGGGCTGATCATGCAGGCGCTGACCCTGAACCCGCTGGCCGATCCCGGCATCCTCGGCGTCGAACAGGGAGCGGCGTTGTTCGTGGTGTCGGGCGTGGTGATGTTCCACGTGACCGGCGTGCGCGCCTACTTCTGGTTGGCCCTGGCGGGAGCCGCCGTCACGGCAGCCCTGGTGTATGGCATCGGCGTCCGCACCCAGACGGGCAGCACCACCATCGGGCTGGTCTTGGCGGGCGTCGCGGTCGCCGCGATCTGCGCGTCGGCGACCACGCTGCTGGTCGCGCGGGACGACGCGGCCAACGCGCACCTGAGGTTCTGGTCGGTCGGCCAGCTCACCGGGAGGGCCGGGGTCTTGGACGAGATCGTGCCGTTCGCCGCTGCGGGCCTGCTACTCGCGCTGCCGCTCGGCCGCACGCTGAACATGCTCAACCTCGGCGAGGACGCCGCCGCGGCGCTGGGCGTCCGCGTCGGCCGCGCCCGGCTGATGTGCGCCGCCGTCGGCGTCCTGCTGTGCGCCTCGGCCACCGCCGCTGTCGGGCCGGTCGCCTTCGTCGGGCTCGTCGCGGCGCACTGCGCGCGGCTGATGATCGGGGCCGACCACCGCTGGGCGCTGCCCCTGTCGATGACGTGCGGCGCGGTCCTGCTTTGCCTGGCCGACATCGTCGGACGCCTGGCCGGCGGGCAGGGCGAGGTCCAGGTCGCAGTCATGACGGCGCTGCTCGGCACCCCGTTCTTCGTGTGGCTGGCCCGCCGCGGTGACCTGGTGCGCGTGTGATGGCCGTCCTCGATCCGCCCGAGGCCGGGCCGCCCGAGGCCGGACCGCCCGGGACCAGGCCCCGCGAGACGAGCGCCGCCGCGGTGGCGCTCCTGCTCAGCAGGCGGCGCCGTGCCCAGGCCAGGCGCGCGGCCGTGCCCGCCGTCCTGCTGTCGGTACTGCTCGTCGGGCTGGTGGCCGCGTCACTGCTGCTGGAATTGCGGCGGGTCCCGCTCGCCGACGTGGCGCCCGCAGCGCTCGGGTTGCGGGACGGGCTCGCCGATTACGTGATCTTCCGGATCCGGATGCCGCGGGTCCTGGCCGCGGGCCTCGCGGGCGCGTTGTTCGGCATCTCCGGCGCGCTGTATCAGGGGCTGATCCGCAATCCGCTCGCCACCCCCGACATCGTGGGCGTCTCGGCCGGGGCCGGGGCCGGGGCGATCACCGTCCTGGTGCTGGCGCCGACCCTGCCGTACGGGACGACGCTCGCCGCGCTCGCCGGGTCGTTTCTGGCGGTCGGGCTGATCCACGCGCTGAGCTGGCGCGGCGGCGTGGACACCTACCGGCTGGTCCTGGTCGGGATCGGGCTCAGCGCGGTCTGCACCGCCTACACCAACTACCTGTTCACCATCGCCGACGAGCACAGCATGGACGTCGCGATGCGGTGGCTGATCGGCAGCACGGCCGGGGCGACCTGGCAGGGCGTCAGGGTGCTCGCCGTCGCGCTGGCAGTCTGCCTGGTCGTCGCCCGGCTGCTCACCCGGCCGCTGGCGGGCATCGCCCTGGGGGACGAACTCGCCACCGGCCTCGGCACCCACGTCCCGCGCGCCCGCATGCTCACGCTGCTGCTGGGCGCCGCCGCGGCGGCCCTGGCCACCAGCGTGGTCGGCCCGATCGGGTTCGTCGCCCTGATCAGCGGGCCGATCGCCGCCCGGCTGGCCGGCGGTGACCGCGCGTGCGCGCTGGCGCCGCTGGTCGGCGCGGTCATCGTGGTCGGCGCGGACGTCCTGGCCCAACGCGCGCCCCTGGTCAGCCCGGTCCCGACCGGGGTGTTCACCGCGCTGCTCGGCGCGCCCTACTTCGTCCACCTGATCCTGCGACGCCCGAACGGAGCCCCCGCGTGAGCGACCCGTCCGCGACGAGCGACACCGCGCCGGGGACCCACCGGCTGCGCGCCACCGGCATCAGCGCCGGCTACGGCAAGAACCTGGTCATCGACGAGCTGTCACTCGCCGTCCCGGCCAGCCGGATCACCGCGCTGGTCGGGCCGAACGCCTGCGGAAAGTCGACGCTGCTCAAGGCCGTCGCGCGGCTGCTGCCGATCGCTTCCGGCTCGGTCCTGCTCGACGGCGCCGACATCCACGCGATGCCGACCCGCCGCCTGGCGCAGCGGCTCGGCATCCTGCCGCAGTCGCCGATCGCCCCGGCGAGCATCACCGTGGGCGACCTGGTCTGGCGGGGACGGCACCCGCACCAGCGGTTCGGACGGCGCCGCACCGCCGCCGACGAAACCGCCATCGCCGAGGCGCTGCTCGCCACCGGAACCGCCGACCTGATCGACCGACCGGTGGACCGACTGTCCGGCGGCCAGCGGCAGCGGGTGTGGATCGCGCTCGCCCTCGCGCAGGACACCCCGACGCTACTGCTGGACGAGCCCACCACCTACCTCGACATTGCCCACCAGATCGAGGTCATGGACCTGCTCGCCGACCTCAACCGGCAGACCGGCAAGACCATCGTCCTGGTCTCCCACGACCTCAACCAGGCCGCGTGCTACGCCTCGACGATCGTCGCGCTGCGCGACGGGCGGATCGTCCGGCAGGGCCCGCCCGAGGACGTCCTCACCGAGCAGACCGTCGCCGACGTGTTCGGCATGTCCTGCGTCGTCGTCCCGCACCCCCGCAACGGCGCGCCCCAGATCTTCCCTCTGGGCCGCCGCGACCTCAACTGGGAGATAGGCAGCAAATGAGAATGATCCGAATCGGCGCCGCGCGGCTTCTGGTGGCGGCGGCCGTCCTCGCGGGCCTGGTGACCGGCTGCGGCGACTCCGGCGACGGCAAGGCCGCGCCCCCGGCGGAGACGGCCGGGTTCCCGGTAAGCCTCCCGAACGCGTGGGGAACCACCAAGATCGACAAGCGGCCCACGCGGGTGGCGACGGTGTCGGAAGGGGACACCAGCATCGCCCTCGCGCTCGGTCTGACGCCGGTGATCGCCCCCGACTCCGAGCAGGGCGAGCCGCTGACCGAGTACAAGAAGCGCGCGCTCGACGGGCTCGGCATCGCCAAGCTGAAGACCTACAAGACCACCGACGGCACCGACTACGAGGCGATCGCAGCGGAGGCTCCCGACGTCATCCTCGCGGTGAACAGCTGGCAGATGGACACCGACTACGCCAAGCTCACCCCCATCGCGCCCGTGGTGACGTTCGCCAACAAACAGGACGCCGACACCCTGCCCTGGCAGGATAGGCTCCGCACCGCCGCCAAGGCTTTGGGGATGACCGGCAAGGCCGAGCAGATCGTCCGGGCCAACGAGAAGACCGTGAGCGACGCGGTCGCCGCGCATCCGGAGTTCAAGGGCAAGACCTACGCCTACGCGGTCGTTCATCCGGAGCAGATCACCTACATGTCCTACGCCGACCAGGACCCGGGTGTCTTCGAGCTGCTCGGGCTGCGCAAGGCGCCGCAGGCGAGAAAGTACACGGCCAAGGCCAACAGCGTCAGCCTGGAGAACTTGGACCACCTCGACGCCGACCTCCTGCTGGTCGCCTACCCGTTCGGCGACGAGGGTCTGCTGAGCAAGTCCGAGCTGGAGAGCAACAAGATCTTCCAGTCGATCCCCGCGGTGCGGGCCAAGCGGTTCGCGGTGCTGCCGACGGAGAACGGCTTGGCCGCGACCCTCGCCTACCCCGACGCGCTGAGCCTGCCCTGGGTCGTCCAGCAGCTCACGCCGATCCTGGCCGGGATCGCGTCCGCCAGTTGATCTGCACGTTCCACCGGTGAGGGGCCGGACGCGGTGCGCCGCGTCCGGCCCCTCACCTTTTCCGGTGCCGGTCAGGGCATGGGTCGGCCCGCACCGTCGGACAGCCGGGCCTCGGGCATCCTCAACAGGAGACGTCCCCGGGCGATGGTGTCGGCGCGGTGCGCGATCACGATGAGGGTGCGCTGGTCGGACGCGGCCGCGAGGGTCTGCTCGATCCGGGCGGCGGTCACCGGGTCGACGTCGGCGGTCGCCTCGTCCAAAATCAGCACCGCCGGGTCGGCCAGCGCGGCCCGGGCGATCGCCACGAGCTGGCGTTCCCCGGCCGACAGGCGCGCGCCGTGGCGGCCGACGCCGGTGTCTAGTCCGTCGGGCAGCGACGCCGCCCACGCGGTCAGGCCGAGCCGGTCCAGCGCCGCCTCGACGGCGAGCCGCCCGGGGCGTCCGGGGACCATCGCCATGTTCTCCGCGACGCTGCCCTCAACGAGCACCACCTCCTGCGGCACCAGGACGATCCGTTCCCTGACCTGCACGGGATCGGCGGCGGCCAGGTCGACTCCGGCGTAGTTGACGGTGCCGGACGCGGGCCGGTACAGACCGGCCACCAGCTTGCCCAAGGTGGACTTGCCCGAACCCGTCTCGCCCGCTATCACCAGATGGTCGCCGGGGGCCACGGTCAGCGACAGGTTCGCCAGGACCGGCGGTCCGGCGGGGTAGCCGAAGTCGACGCCGGCGAGGGTGAGCGCTCCGCTGCCGGGGAACTCCGTGGCGCCGGTGCCCGGTGACGGGTTCGCGTCACCGCACAGTTGGATGAGTTCCAGCACGCGGGCCAGTCGCACCTGCGCCTCCCGCGCGTCGCCGATCGAGGCGGCCAGGTCCTCGAAGCGGTTGACGATGTCCCGGGACGCCAGGACGAACACCACGGCCACGCCCACGCTGAGAAGGCCCGCGTCGATCAGCGCGGCCCCCGCCACCACGATCCCGCCCACGGCCGCCGCCTGGAGCAGCGCCAGCAGGTTGAGCCGCAACTCCGCGCGGACGCGGTTCCGCTCCGCGGCCAGCAGCCGGTCATTGGCCCGTGCGAACCAGCCGAGCCAGCGCGCGACGCCGCCGCTGACGCGCAGTTGCTCCTGGGCGGGCAGCGACTCGGCGAAGCTCGCGGCGACCGCCGCCTCTGCCTCGGACAGCTCCCCGTAGGCGGGTCCGGCCGCCCTCTTGAACCGGCCGACGATGACCACCGCGACCGGGACGAACCCCACCAGCAGCAGGATAGTCAGCGGCCACGACAGCACGACCAGCATCAGCACGGTCACCGCCAGGACGGTCGTAGCCGTCACCAGGTCGGGCAGGGTGCCGCCGACGAACGCGCCAAGGCCGTTGATCTCTCCGGTGAGCCGCCGCAGCAGGTCGCCGCGCCGGTGCGCCTCCAGGAACCGCAGCGGCGCCCGCGCAACCGCCTCGGTCGCGCGCTCGCGCACCCCCGCGAGGACAAGCTCGCCCACCTCGACGATCCGGTACCGCGCCTGCCAGGTCACCACCCCGCCGACCACGACCATGACCGCCAGGGCCAGAGACCAGCCGAGCACGCCGTCCCGGTCACCGTTCCCGGCCGCACCGACGATCCGTCCGATGGTGGCGGTCACCGCCACCGCCAGGCCCGCGCCGACCAGTTCGAGCACGATGACGCCCGCCAGCGCGAGCCGGCGTCGGCGCAGGAAGGGCCAGGCGCGGCGCAGCACCCGGCGCTGTTCGGGCAGCCCGCTCAGCCTCGCCTCAGCCACGGCCGACCTCCGTCGCCTGCGGTTGGGGCGGCGGCTCGGGCGCGTGCTCGCCGGACCCGGCGCCTCCGGTGAGGACGATCTGCCGATCGGCGCGGGCGAGGACAGCGTCGGAGTGACCCGCCAGGACCACGGCCTTGTCCGCGGTGGCGGCACGGAGCCGGTCCAGGACCCGCGCCTCGGTGTCGGCGTCGAGCGCGGAGGTGACGTCGTCCAGCAGTAGGACGGGGCTGTCGCGCAGCAGGGCCCGGGCGAGCGCGACCAGTTGACGCTGGCCGCCGGACAGCGCGGTGCCTCGCTCGCCCACCTCCTCGTCCCAGCTTCGTCCGGCCAGCGCCAGGTCCAGGCCCGCGATGTGCGCCGCGGTCGACAGCCGTTCGGGCGAGTGGTCCCCGCTGATCGTCAGGTTGTCGCGGACGGTGCCCCTGACCAGTAGTGGATCCTCCGGGACGAACCCGAGGACCTGGAACACCTCGTCTGGATCGAGGTCGGCAAGGGGCACCCCTCCGAAGGTGGTCGCCCCTGTTGCGGGGACGAGCCCGGCGATGGCGCGCAGCAGCGTGCTCTTCCCCGCCCCCGTCGGCCCGGTCACCGCTACCCACTCCCCCGGGCGCGCGACCAACTCCAGCGGCCCGATCGGCGGGCGGCCCGGCCGGGGGACGGTCAGGCCGCGCACCGTCAGATCCCCGGAGGCCGGGCCCACCGCCGTTCCCGAACGTTCCCGGGGAAGGTCGAGGATCTGCGTGATCCGGTCGGCGGACACGCGGGCCTCGGCGCGGTCGCCCAGCCGGGCGACCGCCGCGTTCACGGCGAGCGATACGGTCCCCATCCACAGCACGAACGTGGTGAGCGCGCCGACCGTGATCCGTCCGTCCGCCACGGCGAGCCCGCCCACCAGCAGCCCGGCGACGACGGCGACCTGCGGGATCGTCTGGGTCAGCCCCTCCCACAGGGCGCTCACCGAGGCCAGCCGCAGCGTCTGCCCGGTCACCCGGCCGCTGTGGGTGTGATGCCGTTCGAGCATGAGGGGTTCGGCGCCCACTCCGCGCAGGGGCAGCAACGCCGACAGCAACTGCTCGGTGGTGGTCTCTCGGGCCCCGTGCGCCCGCGCCAGATCCCCGGCGCGGGCGGCGAGCATCGGCGGGAACACCAGGTTCACCGCCGCCAGCACGGGGACGGTGATGGCGGCGAAGCCCAGCAGCAGCGGGTCCAGGCCGCCCAGCGCGGGCGTCAGCACCACGACCGTGATGCCGATGACTGCCCAGGTGGCCAGGCCGTGGACCCAGACGCCCACGGCCTCGACGTCGCGGGTGGCGCGGGTGATCAGGTCCGATCCGACCCGGCCGCGCATCGTTTCGGTGTCCAGGGCGAACACCGCCCGTAGCAGCCGGGTGCGCAGCCACACGGCGGTGCGGGCGTCGGCTTGGGTCGCCCACCGCTGCCATCCCCGCATGCCGGTGTACTCCACCGCGGCGACGGCCGCCAAGACCGTGACCCATCCCGCCGCGGCGGCCACGGACCCTCCCTCCAGACCGTCGTCGACGGCTCTGCCCAGGACCCACGGCAGGCTGAGGAAGGCGAGCTGCCGGACCGAGGCCGACGCGATCGACAGCACGACATCGCGGCGGGTCGCGAGCAGGCATTCGCGCAGGAGCTCTCGCGGCCGGGAGGGAAAGGACGTCACTTCGGCGAGCGTAGGGAGCGGCGGGGGGCGCGGATCCAAGGCAGCGCGCGAACGGTCGAACCCGACGGCCGTTCGCACGACCTGGTCTCCTGGTTGGATCCCGGCGCTCCGGGCGCCCCTACCGTGATCGGACCAGACCCGGAGGAGTCATCGAGATGCCGTCCCGCAGAGCCCGCCACGTCGTCACGTTCCCCATCGTCCTGCGCGAGCTAACGGTGCTGCGCGTCTGCGACGTGACCCCCGGAATGCGGCGCGTCACGCTGGGCGGGGAGCAGCTCGGGGCCTTCCACCGCGACGGCCTCGACCTGCCCGCGCTACGGTCGGACGGCTTCGACGACCACGTGAAGTTCTTCTTCCCCGCCCCGGGCGAGTCGCGGCCGGTCCTGCCGCGCCAGGACATCAGCAGCCTGGACTGGCCGGCCGACGCCCGGCCCATCGCCAAGGACTACACCCCGCGCCGGTTCGACCCAGCGGCGGGTGAGATCGACTTCGACTTCGTCCGGCACGAGGGCGGGCCCGCCTCGGACTGGGCACAGCGGGCCCGGCCGGGGCAGACCGCCTGGATCGCCGGGCCGAAGATGTCCGAGAGCCATCCGGTGGACGCGGAATGGCTGCTGGTCCTGGGCGACGAGACCGCGCTCCCCGCCATCGGACGCTGGCTGGAGGAGATGCCCGACGGAACCCGCGCGAAGGTCTTCATCGAGGTCAGGGACCTCGCCGAACGCCAGGACCTCCCGACCCGCGCCGACGCCGACATCGTCTGGCTGTCGCGGGACGGGGCCCCGGCGGGCACCACCGGCCTGCTCGCCGACGCCGTCCGGACGATGCAGTGGCCGCCGGGCACCGTGTTCGTCTGGGCCGCGGGCGAGGCGGGCGCGCTGAAGCCGGTCCGCCGTCTTCTCGCCGAGCGGAACCTCGCGCGCGAGCACACGCACATCACCGGATACTGGCGGCGCACCGAACCCGCCCCCGGCGGCACCGAGCCCGGTGAGGACGGGGAGGACGTCCACGAGCGCCTGCACGAGCTCACCGACCTGGCGCCCGGATACGCGATCCGGGCGGCCGTCACACTTGGCCTCATTGACCACCTGCACGCGGGAGCCGGTGAGGTCGCCGAACTGGCCGGCCTGACGGGCGGCGCCCCGTCCGCCCTCCGGGCGCTGCTGGACTACCTGGCGAGCATCGACGTGGTCGCCGCCGAGCCCGGCGGGCGGTACCGGCTCGCCCCGATCGGCGAAGAGCTCGCCGAGGACGACCATTCGGCGGAGGAGTACCACGCCGACGGCGTGCGCGCGGCCCTCGACCTCGCCCTGGCCGACCTGGCCGAGACGGTCCGCACCGGCCGCGCGGGGTACCGGCGCCGCAACGGCGTCCCGCTGGCCACCCTCCTGGAGCGGCCGACGAGGATGGCCGAGCAGGCGCGGGCCGTGGTCGAGGAGAGCGCGCTCTGGGTCTCCCCGAGCGTGGTCAGCGCCTGCGACTGGACCGCCGTGACCTCCTTCACCGCGGCGGGCAACGGCGCGGGCGCCGCCACCAACGCGCTGCTCAAGGCGTTCCCGCACCTGCGCGCCCGCCTCACCGCCCTTCCCTCGGCGTTGAAGGCGGTCAAGGAGCGGGTCCTCGACCCAGCGGTGCTGCCGCGGCTCGAGCTTGTCTCGGCTTCGAACCCGCTCCCGCAGGACGGCGATGACCTGCTCCTGCTCGTCAACCCGTTCACCTGGCTGCCCGACGACGACGCGGTCCACCTGCTGAAGGCCACCGCCGACCTGCTCCCCGAACCGGGTCGCCTCCTGCTCGTCGAGCAGGCCCGGACGCCGGACGCCGATGACCTGCTCTACGACCTCCAGCTCAGGTGCGCCTTCGGCAGCGGCCTGCGCACGCCGGACGAGATCGGCGAACTTGCCGCCCGCGCCGGGCTCGGCGCGACGAGCGTCCAGGAGATCGGCTGGCACCACCATCTCTGGGACCTCCGGCCGGGCGATCAGCACGCCGCATTGTCAAGTAAGGCAAACCTTAGTTAGGTTTGCCTTACTTGGCGGGGCCGGGCTCCGGCGCCGCGCCCCGGCCGCACAAGGAGGGCACGCCCGGTGGCACCCCAGAACCCGTCCGCGCGCCGGACCCAACCTGGGCGGGCGCCGCGCGGGGTCTTGCAATGACGGGTGTTCCCGTCGCGGGCCTGGACCCGCACCGGCTGCTGGTGTTCCTGGTGCAGGTCGGCGGGCTGCTGCTGCTCGCGCTGCTGCTCGGCCGGGTCGCCCGGCGGCTCGGTATGCCCGCCATTGTCGGCGAGCTGGCGGCGGGCGTCCTCGCAGGTCCGTCGGTGCTCGGCCATCTGGCTCCGGCGCTCAGCGGCTGGGTCCTCCCACACGAGCCCGAGCAGGCGCACCTGCTCGACGCCGTGGGGCAGCTCGGCGTGCTGCTGCTCGTCGGACTCACCGGCGCGCATCTCGATCTCGGACTGATACGCCGCCGCGGCGGCGCGGTGGCGTGGATCAGCGGGGCGGGGCTCGCCGTCCCGCTCACGCTCGGGATCGGCTGCGGGCTGCTGCTGCCCGGGTCGCTCGTCCCAGACGGGGCCGGGCGCGGCACGGTCGCGCTGTTCCTCGGCGTGGCGCTCGGCGTCAGCGCCATCCCCGTCATCGCTAAGACGCTGCTGGAACTGCGGCTCCTGCACCGCGACGTCGGACAACTCACGCTGTGCGCCGTCACCGTGGACGACCTGGCCGGCTGGGTCCTGCTGTCGGTGGTGTCGGCGATGGCCACCACGGGCGTCCGGACCAACGAGGTGCTCCTGGCCGTCGGCAAGGTCGCGCTGGTGATCGCCCTGACCGCGGTGGCGGTCCCGCTGGTCCGGGCCGGGCTGCGCGCAGCGCGGCACGGCAGCCAGGACGCGGTGGCCGCGGTCGCGCTGATCCTGCTCGCGGCGGCCGGGACGCAGGCGCTCGGCCTGGAGGCGGTGTTCGGCGCCTTCGTCGCCGGCGTCGCGCTCGGCGGCGAGGAGGGCCCGGCCCGGCTGCCCGGCCTGGACGCGGCGGTGCTGACCGTCCTCGCGCCGCTGTTCTTCGTGACGGCGGGCCTGCGCATGGACCTCGGCGCGCTCACCCGGCCGGTCGTGGCCGGGGCCGCCGCCCTGCTACTGGCCGCCGCGATCACCGGGAAGTTCGGCGGCGCCTATCTCGGCGCGCGGCTGAGCGGGCTTGGGCACTGGGAGGGCCTCGCCCTCGGCGCGGGCATGAACGCGCGCGGCGTCGTCGAAGTGGTGATCGCGATGGTGGGCCTGCGCCTCGGCGTGCTGCCCCCAGAGATCTACACGGTGATCGTGCTGATGGCGGTCGTGACCTCCGTGATGGCCCCACCGGTGCTGCGCTCGGCGATGGCCAGGGTCGCCGAGTCCGATGACGAGCGCCGCCGCGGACACACCCAGGGCGGGCTTGAGGTGAGGCGGGAAGTTGCGAACTCCTGAGCTGCCGGACGACCCGGCGCAGGCGGCGGCGACCGCCCGGCCGCGCGGCGGGCGGCCGCTGCGCGCGACCGGGCTCGGCGCCGCCGTCCTCATGCTGCTGGGCGTCGTCCTGCTGAGCATCGCGGTCGGCGCCAAGTCGATCCCGCTCGGCACGGTCGTGCGCGGCCTCCTGACCCCGGACGGGTCGGAGAACGCGGTGATCGTCCACGACTACCGGACGACGCGGACGCTGCTCGGACTCGGTGTCGGCGCGGCGCTCGGCGCATCCGGGGCCCTGATGCAGGCGCTCACCCGCAACCCGCTCGCCGACCCGGGGCTGCTCGGGATCGAGTCAGGCGCATCCGCGGGCGTGGTGCTCGCGATCGGCCTGTTCCAGATCACCAGCCTCATCGGCTACGTCTGGTTCGCGTTCGCCGGGGCGGCGCTGACGGCCGTCGTGGTGTACGTGCTCGGGACCACCGGCCGCGGCGCGGCCACCCCGGTCCGGCTCGTGCTCGCCGGGACAGCCGTGAACGCCGCGCTGATCGCGGGGATCTCCGCGCTGACGTTCCTGGACGACCGGACTTTCGCCGCGATGCGGCTGTGGTCGGTCGGTTCGCTCGCGGGCCGCGACGCCGACGTGCTGACCGAGGTGACACCGTTCCTGCTGGCGGGTCTGGTGATCGCGCTGTGCTTGCCGGGCGCGCTCAACGCCCTCGCGCTCGGTGACGCGGCGGGCGCGGCGCTCGGCGCGCGGGTGGCACGGACCCGCGTCCTCGGCGTCCTGGCGATCACGCTGCTGTGCGGCGCAGCGACGGCGGCCGTGGGCCCGGTCGGTTTCGTCGGGCTGACGGTGCCGCACATCGCGCGGCTGGTCACCGGGCCCGACCACCGGTGGATCCTGCCCTACTCCGTCGTGCTCGCGCCGGTCCTGCTGCTCGGCGCCGACGTCGTCGGCCGCGTCCTGGTCCGGCCGGACGAGCTGGCCGTCGGCATCGTCACCGCGTTCCTCGGCGCGCCGGTGATCATCGTCCTGGTGCGGCGCCGCCGGGTGGCGGCGCTGTGACCCGGGTCAGCCGCGTCGGCGGGCCGGTCGCCGGGCTCCGGCTGGCCGGACGGCACGTCGGGCTGCGCGTCGGGGTGCGTCCCGCCGTCGCCGGGACGGGCCTGCTCGCCGCCCTGGCCGCCATGGTGGTCGTCGCGCTCGGCACCGGCGACTACGCGGTGCCGCCGTGGGACGTCGTCCGGTCGCTCACCGGGCACGGGACCGCCGTCACCGACTACGTGGTGCGGACACTACGGCTGCCGCGGGTCTCGATGGCGCTCGTCGTTGGCGCGTCCCTCGGGATCAGCGGCGCGATCTTCCAGAGCGTCGCCCGCAACCCGCTCGGCAGCCCCGACCTCGTCGGGTTCGAGACCGGCGCGGCGACTGGCGCGCTGCTGCAGATCCTGGTGCTCGGCGGCGGCCCGGCGGCGGTGGCGCTGAGCGCGGTCGGCGGCGGGTTCGGCACCGCGCTCGCGGTGTACGCGCTGGCGTATCGGCGCGGCGTGCACGGCTACCGGCTGATCCTGGTCGGGCTGGCGGTCGCGGCGGCGCTCAGCTCGGTGAACTCCTACCTGATCGTGAAGGCGTCGCTCCAAGAGGCGCAGGCCGCCGCCGTGTGGATGACCGGCAGCCTGAACGGGCGCGGCTGGGAGCAGCTCGGCCCAACGGCCGCAGCCGCGGCCGTGCTGGTCCCGGCCGCACTGTGGCTGTCGCCGCACCTGCGCGCGATGGAACTCGGCGACCCGGCCGCCAAGGCGCTCGGCGTACCGGTGGAGAGGTCCCGGCTGCTGCTGGTCCTGGTCGCGGTCATGCTGGCGGCGGTAGCGACGGCGGCGGCCGGGCCGATCTCGTTCGTGGCGCTGGCCGCGCCGCAGCTCGCCCGCCGCGTCACCCGGACGGCGGGCGTCGCGCTCGTCCCGGCCGGGCTGATGGGCGCGCTGCTGCTGCTCGCGAGCGACTACGGCGCGCAGCGCGTGCTCGCGCCGATCCAGCTCCCGGTCGGGATCATGACCGGGGCGATCGGCGGGCTGTACCTGATGTGGCTGCTGGTCCACGAGTGGCGGTCCGCCCGGGCCTGACGGGCGGCACCTCGCCAGGCCCGGGCGGTCAGTCGTCGTCCTCGTCCGGCTCGTGGTGGTCCAGGTTCACCACGCCGCGCTTCCAGAAGCCGTCCACGTCGGTGGTCTCGCGGTCCATGCCGCGTTCGCGGTGCAGGTAGCGGCGGATCGGCCGCAGCTCGCCCGCCTCCCCCGCGATCCAGACGTACCCTTCGCCGTCCGGGAAGACGAACTCCCGGATGGCCTTGTCGAGCAGGTCGGACGGGCCAGGCCGGGCCCGGTGCAGCCAGGTGACCCGCACGTCGGCCCGGCTCGGGAGCGACTGTTCTTCCTGCGGGCCGTCCACGAGCAGGTAGACGGACGCGTTCGCGCCCGCAGGCAGCGCTTCCAGGAAGCGGGCGATACCGGGCAGGGCGGTCTCGTCTCCGGCGAACAGGTACCAGTCGAAGTCGAACAGCACGATGATCGAGCCACGCGGCCCGACCACGCCGAGCACCTGGCCGGGCGCGGCCTGCGCGGCCCAGGCGGAGGCCGCGCCGTGCCCGTGCAGGACGAAGTCGAGGTCGAGCTCGCCCGCCGCCGCGTCGTAGCGGCGCGTGGTGTAGTCGCGGTGGACGGGATAGGGCGGCCCTTCGGGCATCTGGATGCCGTCGCCGTCGGCGTCCATCACCGGCAGGACGGGCTCCGCCGCGCCCGGCTCGGGGAAGAACACCTTGAGGTGGTCGGCCGGGGACCGGTCAACGAACCCGGCCAGTTCCGAGCCGCCGAGGGTGACCCGAGTCATCCGCGGGGAGAGCCGGGTGACCCGGACGACCTCCAGCCTGCGGACGGCCAGGTCGTGGTAGACGACGTCGAATTCGCGTGCTGCGCGCGTCATGGGACTCCGATCGGTGGAGGGTGCCTGGTTTCAGTTCTCGCCGTCCATGACGCGGACGAGGCTGAGCGGGCGCATGTCGGTCCAGTGCGCCTCGACGTAGTCCAAGGCGGCGTCGCGGTCGGCGTCGCGGAGGACGACGTCCCAGCCGCCGGGGACCTCGGCGAACGCGGGCCACAGCGAGTACTGGCCCTCCTCGTTGACCAGCACGTGGTAGGAGTGGTCGGTGCTCTCGAACGGGTTGGTCATCGGGTTTCCTTTCCGGTGGCGGCGCGCAGCGCGGCGTCCAGGACAGGGCCCATCCGCGCCAGCGCCTCGGGTGACATCAGGTCGTCGTGGGCGAACGGCAGCCGGTGCTCGGTCAACTTTCCGGTGATGTAGGGCGGCCAGACCACGCCCGGCGCCTCGTCGGGCGGCGTGCTCTCGGCCGCGGTGAAAAACAGGGCGTCGCCGTCGTAGCGGGGACTGCGGCTGCGCGCCAGGAGCCGGACGCACTCGACATTGACGTCCACGATCGCGTGCAGCAGAGCGTCGTCGAACCCGGCGAGAAGTCCGTGGCTGCCGCGGATGGCCGCGATCGCCCGGCTCCGGCCGGTCTCGCCGTCGTCCTCGCCGTCGGGTGGTGCGACGCCCGCGACGCCGAGCAGGAACCGCGACTCCTCGCGTTCGAGCGTCGCGCGCCAGCGCGGGTCGTCGGCGAAGCCGTAGTCCTCCAGTTCGGGCGGGTAGGCGTCCAGGAGGGCCAGGAACGCGACGGTCTCGCCGTCCTGCCGGAGGAGGGACGCGAGCGTGTGCGCGACCGTCCCGCCGAAGGAGTAGCCGAGCAGGTGGTACGGGCCCCGCGGCTGGACCTCGCGGATCTTGGCGAGGTAGCGGCGGGCCAGCCCGGCGACATCGGCGACGTCGGGCAGCAGACCCGCCAGCCCCGGCGACTGGACGGCGTACACCGGCCGGTCCCGGTCCAGGTGGGGCAGCAGGCCCGCGTACTGCCAGCCGAACCCCGACGCGGGGTGGACGCAGAACAGCGGCGGCGCCGTCCCCGCGCCGCGCACCGGCAGCAGCGTGCGCAGGGCGTCGCGGCGGGCGTCCGCGCCGGCCCGGGCGGCGACCTCGGCGATCGACGCGGCGGCCATGATCGTGCCGACCTGCACCGGGATGTTCAGCTCCGCGCGGACGCGCCCGGCCGCCCGCATCGCCAGCAGCGAGTGCCCGCCCAGCTCGAAGAAGTTGTCGTCCGGGCCGACGCGGGGCAGACCGAGCACGTCGGCGAAGATCCGGCACAGCAGGTCCTCGCGGGCGTCGGCGGGCGGGCGCGAGGGACGGGCATCCTCCGATGCGGGGGCGGGCAGCGCACGGCGGTCCACCTTGCCGTTGACAGTGAGCGGCAGCGCGTCCAGCGCGGCGAACACCGAGGGGATCATGTACCCCGGGAGCCGCGCCGCCAGGTCGCGGCGCAGCCCGACCGGGTCGGCGGCGGCCCCGGGCTCGGGGACGACGTAGGCGGCCAGCCGGGTCGTCCCGCCGTGCTCATGCGGCACGACGGCCGCGGCGGCGACGCCGGGAAGCGCGGCAACGGCCGCCTCCACCTCGCCCGGCTCCACCCGGAAGCCGCGGATCTTGACCTGGTCGTCGGCACGGCCGAGGAAGTCCAGCCGCCCGTCCGCGCGCCACCGCATACGGTCGCCGGTGCGGTACATGCGCGTGCCGGGCGCGCCGAACGGGTCGGCGACGAACCGGGCGGCGGTGAGGCCGGGCAAGGCGCGGTAACCGCGCGCCAGGCCGTCGCCCGCCAGGTACAGCTCGCCGGGGACCCCTTCGGGCACGTGCCGCAGCGCCGCGTCCAGCACGTACGCGCGGGTGTTCCAGATCGGGCGGCCCACGGTGGACGTCTCGCTTTCGGCGACGTCCGCGCCGAGGGCATTGATGGTGTACTCGGTCGGGCCGTACAGGTTGTAGCCCGATGTCCCGGGTGTTTCGGCGAGTTCGCTCCACAGCGCGGCGGGGACGTCTTCGCCGCCGAGCAGGACGAGCGCGGGCCGGTGCCGGTCCTGGTCGAGCAGACCGGCGTCGATGAGCTGCCGCCCGTAGGACGGGGTGACGTTGACGACGTCCACGCCCACCCGGTCGTAGTGCTCGGTGAGCGCGGCCGGGTCGAGCCGCAGGTCCTCCCCGATGACGTGGACCTCGTGGCCGTCCACGAGCCAGAAGAATTCCTCCCACGACATGTCGAACGCGAACGAGACGGTATGCGCGACGCGGAGCCTGTGTCCCGCGGCCCGTCCGATGGCGGGGCCGAAGATCCGTTCGCGGTGGTTGAACAGCATGTTCGTCAGGCCGCGGTAGGGCACGACGACGCCCTTGGGCCGTCCCGTGGAGCCGGAGGTGTAGATGACGTAGGCCGGGTGGTCGGCGCAGCGGCGACCACTGCGGTCGGCGTCGGCGATCGGGGTGGCCGCGAAGGCCGACAGGTCAAGGTCGTCCAGGGTGAGGCGTGGGGCCGCGGTGACGCGGTCGGCGACGGGTGTGGTCGTCAGGACGCAGATCGGCGCGGCGTCCTCGACCATGGCGGCGAGCCGGTCGCCGGGATGGTCGAGGTCGAGCGGCAGGTAGCCCGCGCCGGTCTTCAGGACGGCCAGCATCGCGACCACGAAGTGCAACGAGCGGGGCAGCGCGAGCGCGACGAGCCGTTCCGGGCCCGCGCCCCGCTCGATCAGCAGTCGGGCCAGGCGGTTGGCGCGCGCGTCGAGTTCGGCGTAGGTGAGGTGTTCTTCACCGAAGACGAGCGCGACCGCGTCCGGGGTGCGGGCGGCCTGCGTCTCGAACAGGTCGGGGAACGGGACGTCCGGGACGTCGTGCCCGGTGTCGTCGCCGAGGGTCAGCAGCCGGTCGCGTTCGGCGGCGCCGACCAGGTCCAGCCGTCCGACCGGGGTGCCGGCATGTCCGGCGAGCCGTTCGACCAGGTCGGCGAGCCGGTCGGCGATGGCCTGTGCGGCGTCGCGGTCGTAGAGGTCGGGGCGAAACGCCAGGCTCAGCTCCAAGCACGGTTCGGGCGTGACGGCGAGGGTCAGCGGATAGTGGGTGCCGTCCACGCTGTGCGTCCAGCCGATCTGGTTGGCCTCGACGGCGTCGCGGCGCGCGTCGTCGTCCAGCGGCGTGTTGCGGAAGACATAGAGGGTGTCGAAGAGCTGCCCGAGCCCGGCGGCGGCCTGGATCGCGCCGAGCCCGGCGTGGTGGTGCGGCAGCAGCGCCGCCTGCTCGCGCTGCGCCCGCACCAGCAGGTCCCGCAGCGGCTCGCCCGGCCGCAGCACGACCCGGACCGGCAGGGTGTTCATGAACATGCCGATCATGTGGTCCACGCCCGGCAGCTCCGGGGGACGTCCGGAGACGGTCGCGCCGAACACCACGTCGCTGCGGCCGGTGATCGAGGCGAGCAGCAGCGCCCACGCGGTGCTGAGCACGGTGTTGAGCGTGACGCCCGAACCGCGCGCCAGCCGCCGCAGTTCGTCGCTGGTCCGCTCGGACAGCACGATCTCGCACACGTCGGCGAGGACCGGCTCGCGGGCCGGGTCTGCGGGCGCGACGAGCGTCGCCTCGTCCAGCCCGGACAGTTGCCGCCGCCACGCGGCGACGGCCGCGTGACGGTCCTGGCCCGCGAGGAACCGCAGGTAGTCGCGGTAGGGGGTGACGGGCGGCAACGCGTGGGGGTCGCCGCCGTGCCGGTAGAGGGTGAACAGCTCCTCGAAGAACAGCGACTCGGACCAGCCGTCGGTGAGGATGTGGTGCTGGGTGACGCACAGCATGTACCGCTCGGCGGCGAGCCTGATCAGCGCGACGCGCAGCAGCGGCGGCTCGGTCAGGTCAAACCGGGTGACGCTGTCGGCCAGGGAGAATTCTTGCAGGGCGGCGTCCTGGTCGGCGGGGGCGCGGCCGGTCCAGTCGAGTTCCGTCCAGGGCAGCGTCCACTGGCCGGGGACGATCTGGACCGGGCCGTCGAAGCCCTCGTGCCGGAACCCGGCGCGCAGGTTCGGGTGGCGGCGCAGCAGCGCGTCGAAAGCGGCGCGCAGCGCGACGGCGTCCACGGCGTGCCGCAGCTCCACGAAGTTCTGCATGAGGTAGACGTCGAGTGCACGGTCGTCGTAGACGGCGTGGAAGTACAGGCCCTCCTGGAGCGGCGCGAGCGGCAGCACCTCCTCGGCGGACTGGCACAGCTCCCGCACCAACTCCCACTGCCGCCCGGTGAGCACGACGAGGTCGGCGGCGTCGGGCACCGTCCGGTCGGGCCCGGCCCGGTCGGCCCGGTCGGCCCGGTCGGCCCGGTCGGCGGACGCGGCGGCCAGCCCGGCGACCGTACGGTGCTCGAACACGTCGCGCGGCGTGAGGACGACCCCGTCCTTGCGGGCGCGCGAGACCAGCCGGATCGAGATGATGCTGTCCCCGCCGAGCGCGAAGAAGTCGTCGTCCACGCCCGGCGCGGGCACGCCGAGGACCTCGGCGAAGGCCGCGCACAGGACGGCCTCGCGGTCGTCGCGCGGGCCGCGCGAGGAGACCAGGCCCGACAGGTCGGGCGCGGGCAGCGCGGCGCGGTCGATCTTGCCGTTGACGGTCATCGGCAGCGTGTCGAGCGCGACGATCGCGGCGGGCACCATCGCGTCGGGCAGCTCGGCGGCCAGCCGGGCGCGGATCTCCCGCGGCCCGGGGCCGCCCACCACGTAGCCGACCAGGCGCGGAATCCCCGGGGCGTCCTCGCGCACCACGACCGTCGCGGCGGTGACGCCCGGGACCCGCGCCAATGCGGCCTCCACCTCGCCCAGCTCGACGCGGACGCCGCGGATCTTGACCTGATCGTCCACCCGGCCCAGGAACGCCAGCGCGCCGCCGGGCAGCCGCCGCACGCGGTCGCCGGTGCGGTACATCCGCTCCCCCGGCGCGCCGGACGGATCGGCCACGAACCGCGCGGCCGTCAACCCGGCCCGGCCCAGATAGCCCCGCGCCAGGCCCGCGCCGGACAGGTACAGCTCGCCCGGCACCCCGTTGGGGACCGGACGCAACCCGGAGTCGAGCACGTGGGCGCGGGTGGCGGCGATCGGGCGGCCGACCAGCGGGACGGGGCTGTCGGCCAGGTCGGCGGCCAGTGCGTCCACGGTGTACTCGGTCGGCCCGTACAGGTTCACCGACATGACGCCCGGCGCGTCCCGCACCGCCGACCACAGCGCGGCGGGCACGGCCTCACCGCCGAGCAGCAGCAGCCGGGGGCGGTGCGCGCCGTCGTCCAGCAGCCCCCATTCGAGGAGTTGCACGGCGTAGGTCGGGGTGACGTCCATCGTGTCGATGCGGTGTTGGCGGACATAGCGGACGACGTGCTCGGCGTCCCGGCGGTCGGTCTCGTCCAGGACGTGCAGCTCATGCCCCGCGACCAGCCAGAACAACTGCTCCCACGAGGTGTCGAAACTGAACGAGGCGGTGTGCAACGCCCGCA
>NZ_VSFF01000022.1 GCF_008085905.1 Actinomadura syzygii
GGCGCGATCCTCGTCCACCTGCTGCGCAACTTCTTCACCGGCGCGTTCCGCAAGCCGCGCGAGCTGAACTGGCTGCTCGGCCTCGTCATGTTCGTGCTCGTGATGTTCAACGGGCTGTTCGGGTACTCGCTGCCGGACGACCTGCTGTCCGGGACGGGGCTCCGCGTGGTGGAAGGCGTGACGCTGTCCGTCCCCCTGGTCGGCTCGTACGCGGTGATGTTCCTGTTCGGCGGCGAGTTCCCGGGGACGGACATCGTCCCCCGCCTGTACGTCATCCACGTCCTGCTGATTCCCGGTATCCTCGCCGCGCTGATCCCGCTCCACGCGGTTGTGCTGACGTGGCGGCAGACGCACACGCAGTTCCCGGGCAAGGGCAGCTCGAACACGACCGTCAAGGGCTATCCGTTCTTCCCGGTGTTCATCGCCAAGACCACGTCGCTGTTCCTGTGGGTGCTGGGTGTGGCGACGCTGCTGGCTGCGTTCGTCCAGATCAACCCCGTCTGGCTGTACGGGCCCTACGACCCGGGCGCGATCAGCTCCGGCTCGCAGCCGGACTGGTACATGGGCTGGCTGGAGGGCGGGCTGCGGATCATGCCCGCCTGGGAGATCGACGCCTGGGGCCACACGGTGTCGCTGAGCGTGGCGATCCCGGGGCTGGTCGTCCTCGGCCTGCTGATCGGCGGCCTCGCCGCCTACCCGTTCCTGGAACGCTGGGTGACCGGCGACCACGCGATCCACCACCTGCTCGACCGGCCGCGGGACGTCCCCGCCCGGACGGGCATCGGCGTCGCCGGGATCGTGTTCTACGGCGTGCTCTGGCTCGCGGGCGGCAACGACGTCCTGTCCGACCGGTTCGAGATCCCGCTGTTCTGGACGACCTGGTTCTTCCGCGGCGCGGTCGTTCTCGGCCCCCTGCTCGGCTACGCCGTCGCCTACCGCATCTGCGTCGGCCTCCAGCGGCGCGACCTCGGCCTCGCCCAGCACGGGCTGGAGACGGGCGTGATCCGCATGTCGCCGGACGGCCGGTTCAGCGAGGTCGAGCGTCCGATGCCGGACGAGGCGATCGCCGCGATCACCGACCCGCGTCCGGCGGTGGCCGTCCCGGTGGACGTCCCGCCCGACCTCGACGGCGTCGAGAGCCCGCGCGCCCGCGGCGGCGTGCGGCGGGTGCGGGCCGCGCTCAACCGGCGGTTCCGCGCCGACCTCGCGACCGTCCCGGAGCGGACGCCGGTCGACGGGAACGGCGACGGGCGGAAGGAGATCACCGGCTCCGGCACGGTCTCCAAGCGCTGAAGCCCGCCCCCAGAACGACGGTCAGCGCTCGAACAGCATGCGGATGACGGGACCGGCGGCGGCCACCGGATCGTCGCCGAGGTCGTCGGGCAGGGCGCCGCTCAGCCACAGGTGCGCGAAGCCGTGCACGATCGACCAGGCGGCGAGCCCGGCCGTCTCCTCGTCCCCGGAGCCGCCCGCCATCACGCCGCGGACGCCCGCCGTGAGCACCTGGTCGGCGCGCGCGCGGGCGGCGCTCAGTTCCGGGTCGTCCGGACGGTAGAGCCCCGGCGCGAACATCACCTCGAAGTACGCCCGGTGGTCGACGGCGAAGCGGACGTAGGCGAGGCCCGTCTCGTGCAGGTCGTCGCCCGCGGCTTCGAGGGCGTCCGCGAACAGCGTGTAGCCCTCGGCGGCGACGGCGGTGAGCAGGCCGGTCTTGTCGCCGAAGTGGTGCGCGGGCGCGGCGTGCGAGACGCCCGCGCGGCGGGCCAGCTCGCGCAGGCTCCAGCCCGCCGGGCCCGACTCGGCGATCGCCGCCACGGCGGCGTCGAGGACGGCCCTGCGCAGGTTCCCGTGGTGGTAGCTCGGCTGCGGTCGCTGCTCGGTCATGCCGCGATCCTATCTTTCCATTGACAAGTTCGCCGCCCGGATGGCAATCTAGTCACTGGCAAGATACTGCTGCGAACCCAGGGGGACCCCATGCCGACGATTCCGTGGACGAAGCTCGCGGACGCCGAGCCCGGCGCCGAGGTGGTGGTCATGGCGTCCCGGCTTGAGGTGCGCTCGCTGCGCCACGTCCCGGGCTTCCTGCGCGCCTCGCTCGTCCTGCTCCGCCAGGCCCGGACGGCCGACGGCGCGCTCGGCGTCACGCTGAGGGCCGAGCCCTTCAAGCGGACGTTCTGGACGCTCTCCGCATGGCGCGACAAGAAGGCCCTGTACGCCTACTCGGCCGCCGAGCCGCACAAGTCCGTCATGCGCGGCAAGCGCGCCGTGATGCGCGGCTCGACGTTCGTGTTCTGGGAGACCAAGGCGGGCGACCTGCCGATCGACTGGCCGGAGGCCGAACGGCGCATCGCGGAGAACCGGGCGGAGAGCTGAGACGCCCGCGCCGGACGCGCCGTCAGGTCTCCTTCGCGAACTCGTGCAGGCCGGGCAGGTCGGTCACCGTGATCCGGCGCCAGCCGGTGCGGATCAGCCCCTCGCGGCGCAGCCCGTTGAGGGCGCGGGCGACCGTCTCGCGGGACGCGTCCATCCAGCTCCCGAGCTCCTCCTGGGACAGCGGCGGCGCGATCTCGATCGACCCGTCCGGGGCGGGCGGGACGTGCAGCGCCGACAGCTCGGCCAGGTGGGCGAGGAGCGTCGCGAGCCGCTGCGTGCCGCGGCTCGTCATGTGGGCGGTGAGGCGGCGGTCGGCGTCGTCGATGCGCTGGACGAACGTGCTGGTGACGAGCATCCACACGTCCGGGTAGGCGTCCAGGAAGCCGGTGAAGCGGACGGCGGGCACCACCAGCGCGCGGACCGGCGACAGCGCGGTCACCGTGGCCGAGCGGGTCCGGCCGCCGAGCACGGCGCTCTCGGCGAGCAGGTCGCCGGGCCCGCGCACGGCGAGTACCACGTCGTGGCCGTCCTCGGTGGTCGAGGTCACCTTCGCCCAGCCGCGCTCGATGACGATCACGTGGTCGGACTCGTCGCCCTGGTACACGAGCGGCGCCTTCACCGGGAACTGCCGGGGCCGCGCCGCCGCGCGGAGCACTCCGCGCTGGTCGGGGTCGAGCGCGGCCCAGAACCCATGACGCGGAGCGGACGCCGCGTACGGTGCCACCGGCCCTCCTTGCCTGTCCCTTACCAGAACAGTAAACCCGATGACCTCACTTCGGGACGGCGATGAGGCGCACCGCGAGGCCGGTGAGGACCGTCCCGCTGAAGACGTTCAGGCAGCGCGCCGCGCGGCGGCTGCGGCGCAGCAGGTCGGCCAGCCGCCCGGACGCCAGCCCGACGCCCGCGTCGAAGGCGAAGCCGATGAGGACGAGCGTCACGCCGAGCACGAGGAGCTGCGCCATCGGATGCCCGATCGAGGGGTCCACGAACTGCGGGAGGAAGGCGATGTTGAACAGGATCACCTTCGGGTTGAGCAGGTTCGTGACCATGCCCTGCCAGTAGGCGCGCCGCCGTCCGGGCCCGACGGCGCCGGTCGCGCCGTCGAAGCCGCCGCGGTCGCGGAACGACTTGACCGCGAGGTAGAGCAGGTACGCCGCGCCCGCCCAGCGCAGCACGTTGTACAGCACGGGCAGGGTGCTGAACAGGGCGGACAGCCCGAGCGTCGCGGCGATCGCGTGCACGAGCGCGCCGGTGGCCACGCCCGTCGCGGCCATCACGCCCGTGCGGGGACCCCCGCGCCCGCCCATCGCGACGATGAACATCATGTCGGGCCCCGGCGTCGCGCAGAGGGCGAGGACCGCGACGACGAACGCCGCGTACAGCGAAATGTCCACCATGGTCGACATCATGCGGCAGCGGCGCGTCCGGCCGCGACTCCATTACCGGCGGGCCGGAACCGGTCAGGCCGTCGTCGGCGGGGGCTCCGTCTCGATGGTCAGCGCGTCGTGGTCGAACGAGAAGTGCCCGCGGACCTTGGACGCGTTCTCCAGCGGGTCCTCGTACGACCAGGCGGCGTTCTCGGCGCCCTCCAGAGACCAGTAGGTCGCCTGGCCCTTGTACGGGCACACGGTCTGCTTGTCGCTCCGTGTCAGCAGCTCGCGGCGGACGTCCTCGGCCGGGATGTAGAACCGGTTCGGCAGGCCCGTCTCCGACAGCACCTTCGGCCGCTCGGTCTCGGCGATGACCTTCCCGTCCAGCAGGATCCGGACGTGCCGGGACGACGCCCTCGCGTCCACCCGGTGGAACGGGTCGCGCAGATGGCCGTGGATCTCCTCGTCCTCGTCGTACCAGGCGTCCATCGGGTCCCAGTAGAAGGCCAGGTAGCCGCGCAGCCAGGACGACTCGGCCTTCGGCTCCGGGTAGGCCCAGACGGCGTTCTCGGCGGCGCGGTCGCCGACGCGGATCGTCCAGTAGGCGGCGTCGCCCTTGAACGGGCAGTGCGTCGAGCGGTCGGTCTTCTCGAGCAGGTCGGTCCGGACGTCCTCCTCCGGGACGTACAGCACCGGCAGCAGCCCCGTCTCGTGCAGGAGCATCCCGCGCTCGGTGTCGAGGACGGTCTCCCCCGCGAACCGGGCGCGCACCCGGCGCGGGAACCCGTGCATGAACAGCTTGTGCTTGGGTCCGTCGATGGCGTAGTTGACGTCGGCTCCCGGCGAGCCCGCGAGCGGTCCCGGCCGCAGCGTCAGCGACATGCGTGCTCCCACCTTCCGTCGGCTCGGATGGCCCAGGACCCATGATCCCCCAGCCGCGGACCGCTCAGGCCCGCGACGGCGCCGCCGCCCGCTCCCCGCGGGCGTCCGCCTCCCGGTGGAGCGGCTCGAGCGCCGACGTGATCCGGAACCAGCAGAGCGCGTCGTACCGGTCGGCGAGCCGCGCCGGGACGTACTGCCGCCCGTCCCGGTCCGGGTCGTAGACGGCGCCGATCGCGCGTTCGGCGAGCGTGTCGGTGAGGAACGCGGGCTTGTCCTCCTCGGGCGGGACGACGAACAGGCCGCGGTGCAGCTCCGACTCCGCGAGCGCCGCCTCCAGCGTGCCGTGCTCCGGCGGCGGGACGTGCGTCAGCTCCGGCGGCGCGCCCCAGCGCGGAGCGGCGACCACCTCGCCCGGTCCGCCCGCGAACCCGACGAGGACGGCCTCGTCCGGCCCGTAGCGCTCCCTGGCGAGCTGTCCGAGGCTGACCGTCCCGGCGGCGGCCATGCCGGTCGCGCGGGCGTCACCGGCCTGGGATGCGTGGGCCCACACGACCGCCTTGCCCGTCCCCCGCTCGGACGCGTGGAACGCCATGAGGCGGTCGAGCGTGTCGGCCATGTGCGCGGTCCGGGCGTTCCACGCCTCGGGACCGCCGCCGAGCATGGTGCGGTAGTAGCGCTCCGCACCGGCCGCGACCTCGGCGTTGTGCCCGGCGTCGAACGCGTCCACCGGCTCCCGGCCGCCGCCCTGCGTGACGGGCCGGCGCAGCCGGGTCAGCAGCGCGAGCACCTCGTCCGCCGCCGCGTCCGGGACGAGCGCGGCGCGCCGCCCCGCCTCCGCCGGATCCGCGGCGGGCGGCTCGAAGCAGCGGAACGCCTCCAGCGTCGCGTCCAGGTGGTCCGGAGCGTGCTCGGCCACGTGGTCGGCAACAGCCCGGAGCGACTCCCACAGGCCGTAGACGTCCAGCCCGTAGAAGCCGGTCCGCGCCGACGACGGCAGCCCCGCGTTGCGGTCGCGCAGCCACCGGCAGAACTTCGCGGTCTCCTCGTTGGCCCACATCCACGCGGGCCAGCGCGCGGACGCGGCGAGGACGTCGCGCGGATCGCCCGGCGCGCCGGGCGCGAGCGTCACGCTCCGCCCGACGCGGCGGCCGTCCGGCCAGTCACCCTCGACGGCGACGAACGAGAACCCGCGTTCGGCTACCAGCCGTCTGGTCAGCGCTGCCCGCCACGCGCGGTACTCGTGCGTGCCGTGGCTGGCCTCGCCGACCAGCACGCAGCGGGCGTCCCCGATCAGGTCGAGGAGAGGGTCGAGGTCGTCCTCGTACTCCAGCGGGAGGGCGTCGCCGAGGACGTCCGCGGCGACGCCCTCGACCCTCCCGCGCGTGAAACGGTCGTCGCCTCGCGGCTGCGGCATGTCGGCGTCCCCCCTGTCCGGCCTCGGGCCGTCGTCGTCCGCCCTCCACAGCCGCGTTCCCCGGATCGGGCAAAGGATGCGGAGGGGGACGTACAGGGCTTTCCAGGACGCACTACAGATCTCGCCGGATGCCGGTCGTGGCGGCCCGGTACGCGGTGGGCGTCACGCCGTACGCGGCGCGGAACGCGCGGCTGAACGCCGCCGCGTCCGGCAGCCCCCAGCGGTTCGCGATCGCGCCGATCCGCTGCGTCCCGAGGAACGGGTCGCCGAGCTCGCGGCGGCAGTGTTCGAGCCGCCGGGTCCGGACGTAGCGGGCGACGGTCGTCCCGGCGGGCTGGAACACCCGGTACAGCTGCCGGACCGAGATGTGGTGCGCCTCGGCGATCGCCGCCGGGGACAGCGCCGGGTCGTGCAGCCGCGTCTCGATCCACTCCTTGATCGCGCGCAGCATCTCGGCGCCCTCCGGGGACGGCGCCGTCGGCGCGCCCAGCCATTCGCTGGCCGTCCCGGTCACCAGCTCGACGATGGCGCCGCCGAGATGGTGGGCGTAGGGCTCGTCGCCCGTGCCGAGATCGACGTCGGCCGTGGCCAGCGCCGTGCCGTTCAGCTGGTCGGCCATCGCGCCGATCGCCCTGTCCACCGTCATCTCGCCGCCTCCGCCCGCCATCACGTCCGCCGTCAGCCTGTCCGCCATCCGCTCCGCCGCCCGGTCGGCGGCGAGTTCGGCTTCGATGGCGCTGTCCTCCGCGAGGGCGCAGAGGAGCGAGGAGACGAGGCGGCCGTTGCGGGAGCCCTCGGCGAGCAGGGTGCCGCCGAAGGCGGCGAGGCGGTCCTGTGGGAGCGGGACCGCGCGGTGCGGGATGACCACGGTGAAGATGTGATGCGCGTCGAACGAGATCTCGACCGGGCGGGTGAGATCGTAGAACACCACGTCACCTGCGCCGACGCGGGCATAGCGGCCGTTCTGCCGCAGTACGCACGAGCCGCGCAGCATGAGGCCGAGCTTGTAGCACTCGCGCGTGTCGCGGGCGATCTGGCGGGCGCTGCGGCGCACCGCGTGCGCGGGCGCGCGAACGTCGCCGGCCTCGACCGGGCCGAACGTGCGGCCGGTCAGTCGCGCGGCGAAAGCCCCAGGTAGGGACGGCTGTACATGGAACGGCCCGAATGCCGAGCTGATCAGATGCCGCCAGTAGTCGGCCTGATCGCGGGCAGGGTGGTCCGAGGTGTCAGCGAGCGTTGGCATGACGCTCCTCCGGTGAGCGGGCGGGGGGTCTCGGACGCCACCCGCCAGGTTGCTACTCCGGGTCAGGAAGGTCAATGAGCGAGTCGGCACGAGGGTCGCGGCGGCCTTTGTCACTCGACAACAAATGTCCGGCACGGAAACCCAAGACCAACCCCTCGTGACCGGCTTATACATGTTCGCGACGCACTCCCAGGGCGCCCCGCCAACCGGACGGACGGAAGATCCCGAACGTCCGGAAGACCTCGAGAGGAACCCCCCATGCCAGAGGACGCGCAGGACCAGGCTCAGGACCAGCAGGATTCCGGCATCAGCCGGAAGAGCTTCATCGTCGCCGCCGGTCTCGGCGCACTCGCGGTGCCCGCGGCCGTGACCGCGGTGAACGCGGCGACCGCCGAAGCCGGGGTCAAGCCCCAGTGGCTGGAACTGACGCCGAAGTGCACCGACGGCGACAGCACCGCCACCCCGCCCCAGACCGAGGGCCCGTACTTCACGCCCGGCTCCCCCGAGCGCAGCGACATCTCGACCGGCCAGGCCGGGACGAAGCTCATCGTCTCCGGGATCGTCTACAACCAGGCGTGCCAGCCGGTCGCGCACGCGCTGCTCGACTTCTGGCAGGCGGACAACGCCGGAAACTACGACAACTCCGGCTACACGTTCCGCGGGCACCAGTACTCGGACGCCCAGGGCCGCTACTCCCTGACGACGATCGTGCCCGGCCTGTACCCCGGCCGTACGCGGCACATCCACGTCAAGGTCCAGGCGCCGAACCGCCCGATCCTGACCACGCAGCTCTACTTCCCGAACGAGCCGCGGAACAACAGCGACACGATCTTCGACCGCAGGCTCCTCATGACCATGGGCACCGGCCCCAACGGCGTGCGGACCGGCACGATCGACTTCGTGATCAACGCGTGAGCCACGTGTGAGCCATTGATGAGCAGGCGCCGGAACGCGCGTAGCGCGCGCACACGTCCCTCTGCCGGACGTGTGGCTCAGGTTCCGTAGCTCCCGCGGAATCCAGTCCCCGCCCGGGCACCGGCGCGCCCCGGCGGGGACATCCGCATGCCCGGGTACTGGGAATCTCCCACGAAACGCCTAAGGAATGGATAGTCTCCCACCGATCACTTTTTGTGTTGGGTAAGGAAATCTGGGAGCACAGGCCGCATGAGCGTTGGCAACCGGGCACAGGTCATCACACGCTGGGGGGCCATCGCCTTCATGGCCGCGGCGGTCCTCACCGCCACCGCCGGCGGGTTCGCCCAGTCCTACGCGGGCCTCTACCACTGGGCGATGGAGCACGGCCTGCGCGGCTGGAAGGCCGAGTCGTTCCCGCTGCTCGTGGACCTGTTCATCATCGTCGGCGAGCTGGGCCTGTTCCTGCTGGCCATCGACGCCTTCGTGCTCCGCCGCCGGGCCCTGCTGAGCTGGCTCGACTTCTTCCTGCCGCTGACCATCGCCCTCGCCGGGTGGACGGCCAGCCTCGTCTTCAACGTCGGCCACGTCGGCAACAAGACGTTCTCCTACCAGGCGACGGCCGCCGTCCCGCCGATCGTGTCGATGCTCGGCCTGTTCGTCCTGCTGCGGACGCTGCACCGGTACGTCGCGCGGGACGACGAGGAGGAGCCGCAGAAGCCCGCCGAGCCGCAGGCCCGCGCCATCGCCGGTCCGGTCACGCTGAACCAGATCACGCTGATGCCGCTGCGCAACACCGGGCCGTTCCCGCAGATCCAGGTGCCCGGCCACGCCGGGAAGGCGATCGAGTCCGGCGTCCCGGAGGCCGGCCAGGCGCGGGACGGGGAGTCCGCCGACGCGGCCGAGCCCGCCGAGGCCCCGGCCGCCGCCGCGGCGGAGGCGTCCCCCGCGCCGAGCACCGCCGTGCGGGCCGCCGCCGCCAGGCCGCCCGCGCGCGCCCCCGAGCCGGAGCCCGAGCCCGAACTGGCCGTCGTGAGCGCCGCCGCGCGCGGCGCGATGAACGGCCGCAGCGGCTACGGCGCGCCCGCCCCCGTCGAGGAGCCCGCGCCCGCCCCCGACCCGGAGAACCTGCGCGCCCTCGTCATCGAGATCCTGGAGCGCCGGCACGGCGACGTCGCCGCGACGCTCGACGAGGTGAGGTCCGAGGGCTACACCTCCGACGAGGCCGAGATCCAGCGGATCAGCGACAACCACTGGTTCCCGTACGCGGTGTACCGGCTGCTGGCCAAGCACCACGGCGACGGCGAGCTGGTCGCGCAGGAGCTGCGCGCGCAGGGCATCCAGTACGACCAGGCCGCGCTGGACGAGCTCGTCCGCTCCT
This sequence comes from Actinomadura syzygii, assembly GCF_008085905.1. Lineage (GTDB taxonomy): Bacteria > Actinomycetota > Actinomycetes > Streptosporangiales > Streptosporangiaceae > Spirillospora > Spirillospora syzygii. Next base: position 9,576 of record NZ_VSFF01000022.1, read on the forward strand.
GGCGCGTCTGAGGCTCCAGCCCCACCCGGCACTTTCCGGACCGGCCGTCCCCGTCATTGCGGGCGGCCGGTCCTCCGCGTATTCACATGATCACGCGCGGTCCGTGTCAGGCTGTGCGTGTCCTCGGTCCGCGCCGGGCCGTCCGACGACGGCGGGGACGGCGCGGGCGCCCCCGCGACGCCGGGAGATCCGATGAAGACGCCTCTCGCCGCGGTCGCCGCCGCGGCCGCCCTCGGCGGTGCCCTCACCGGGTACCTCCTCGCCCCCTCGACGGGCGACGCCGCCGCCCGTCCCGTCGCCGCCCCGATCGCGTACCCGAGCGGCACCCTGCACGTCGCGCTGAACATGCCCCCCGGGGACCGCGCCAAGGCGGCCGCGCTCGGCTACAACCTGTTCGACACCGAGCCGAACGAGGGCGACATCGCGTCCCTGCCGAGGGGCGGGCGCGCGCTGATCTGGGTCGGCAACACGACCTGCGGCTCCTTCGCGCCGGACGACGTGTCCGAGTTCGCCGGGCTGGTGAAGCGGTTCGCCGACGACGACCGCGTCTACGGCTGGTACCTGTCCGACGAGCCGAACCCGGACGAGTGCCCGGACGTCGTCGGCAAGATCCGCGAGCGCGCCGACGTCGTCCACCGGTACGCGCCCCGCCAGAAGGCGTTCGCGTCGCTCACCGACTGGGAGATGGAGCCGCTGAAGCCGTCCGCGACCCATCTCGACCTCGTCGGCCTCGACCCCTACCCCTGCCGGGCGGAGGGCGGCCGCTGCGACCTGACCGCGATCGACAAGATGCTCGGGCGGGCGCGCCGCGCCGACATCCCCGGCCGCATGGTCGTCCCGGTGTTCCAGACGTTCGGGCAGAGCTGCAACGCGGGCGACCACAACTGGCGGCTCCCGGCCGCCGCGGAGATGCGGAGCATGCTCGCGCGCTGGGACCGGTTCGTCCCCCGGCCCGCGTTCGACATCAGCTACTCGTGGGGACGGCAGGACGCCTGGGCCTGCCCGTCCCTCGCCGACGCGGACGGCCGCAACGGCATGCCCGACCTGCACGGCGTCATGAAGCGGCACAACACGCGCCGGGACGGCCCCGGCCTGCCCGCGCGCAGCCCGAAGCCCGCGACGTCGGCCGAGCCGGAGTCGCCGCCGTCGACGCCGCCGCCGAGCGGGTGCCCCGGGACGCCCTAGGCCGCCGCGGTCAGGCGGCGCCGGGTGAGGCGTTCTGCAGCGCGGGCTCGTCCCGGACGTCGTCGTCGTGCACGTAGCGGCGCCCGCGCAGCAGCGACACCAGCGCCGCCACCAGCGACATCGCGATCGCCATGCTGAACACGATGACGAGGCCGTGGTGGAACGGCTCGGAGATCAGGTTCGGGAAGTAGGAGCGTCCGGTGAGGGTGTTCAGGTCGTCCGGCGCGAGCCTGCCGAGCACGCCGAACGGCGCGAGGAGGTTCTGGATCGGGTTGTAGCCGAGGAACGCGGCGAACAGCGTGCCGACCGGCGGCAGGTCCCCGACCTGCGCGGCGGGCCCGGCCGGGACGCCGTGCTCGGTCAGCCCCCGCGTCAGCGTCCGGGGCAGCGTGTTCGACAGGCCCGCGATCATCAGTGAGAAGAACACGCCGATCGACAGCACCATGCCGGCGTTCATGAAGGTGGCGCGCATGCCGGAGGCGACGCCGCGCTGGTCCGCCGGCACCGAGTTCATGATCGCCGTGGTGTTGGGGGCGGCGAACAGCCCGGACCCGATCCCGTTGAGGAAGATCAGCAGCGCGAACGTGCCGTAGCCGAAGTCGGTGGGGATCACCAGCAGGCCGCCGAAGGCCAGCGCGGACAGCACCAGCCCGCCGGACGCGAACGCCCGCGCCCCGTACCGGTCGGACAGGTGCCCGGAGATCGGCCCGGCGACGAGGAACCCGCAGGTGAGCGGCAGCAGGTAGATCCCGGCCCAGAGCGGGGTGTCCTCGAAGTCGTAGCCGTGCAGCGGCAGCCAGATGCCCTGCAGCCAGATGATGAGCATGAACTGCATCCCGCCGCGCGAGATCGCCGCGAGCAGCCCGGCGAGGTTCCCGGCCGCGAACGCGCGGATGCGGAACAGCCCGAGGTGGAACATCGGCTGCGCCACCTTCGTCTCGATCACGCAGAACGCGGCGAGGACGGCCGCGCCGCCGATGATCCCGCCGAGCACCCAGGGGTTCGTCCAGCCCATGTCGTGGCCGCCGTAGGGCTGGATGCCGTAGGTGATCCCGGCGAGCAGCGCGGTCAGCCCGACGGCGAACGTCGCGTTGCCGAGCCAGTCGATCTTCGCGCCGACGGCCCTGGTCGCGGTCTCGTTGAGGCTGCGGTAGGCCCAGATCGTCCCGGCGATCCCGATCGGGGCGGACGCGAAGAACACCAGCCGCCAGTTGACCTCGCTGAGCAGGCCGCCCGCGACCAGGCCGAGGAACGTTCCAGCGATGCCCGCGACCTGGTTGACGCCCATCGCCATGCCCCGCCGGTCGGCCGGGAAGGCGTCGGTGAGGATCGCGGCGGAGTTCGCCATCAGCATCGCGCCGCCGATGCCCTCGAACACCCGCCAGCCGATGAGCCAGACCGCGCCCGCGCCGCCGTGCAGCGGGTCCAGCGCGAGGACGATCGTCCCGACCGTGAACACCGCGAACCCGAGGTTGTACATCCGCACGCGCCCGAACATGTCGCCGAGCCGGCCGAGCGTCACGACCAGCACCGCCGAGACGAGCATGTAGCCCATCAGGATCCAGAGCAGGTAGCTGACGTTGCCGGGTTCGAGCGGGTTCAGGTGGATGCCGCGGAAGATCGCCGGCAGCGAGATGATCACGATAGAGGAGTTGACCGTTGCCAGCAGCATGCCCAGTGTCGTGTTGCTCAGCGCGATCCACGGATAGTGCTTGGACGGCACGTCCCGAACCCCTCCCGGTCGGCGGGCAGATAGTTGCTTTCGCTAACTAATCATATGCCCGTTCCAATCCGCGGTGGAGGCTTCGGGGTGGCACCAAAAAGCGGAGGGCGCCTCCATCCGGTGGGACGGAGGCGCCCTCTGACGCACTCGCACACGCGCTCCGCGGGCGTTGCCGCGGCTCAGGACTCGCCGGACACCTTGGTCGTCGCGATCGTCGCCTTGGCGATGACGTCGGCCGCGGCGCGAACCGTGGATTTGTCGTTCAGCTCGGTGAGCGTCGCGCGGTTGAGCGCGTAGAGGGTGAACTCGTAGGTGTTCACCGACGACGGCGAGCACGGCCCCTGGTATCCGAAGAGGCTCGCGCTTCCACGGTAGTAGACCTGCCGCGAGCCCTTCGGGACCGCGGGCTGGTAGACGTGCTCGACGTTCTGCGGGAGCGCGGCCGCGTCCGGCGGGATGTCGTAGATGATCCAGTGGAGCAGGGCGTTGTTGTCGAGGTCGCGCATGATGATCGCGTAGCTCTTCGCCTCGGCCGGTCCGCCCGACCACGCGAACGGCGGCGACTCGTTCTTCTTCTGCGGATCGTTGTCGCCGCTGCTGGTGCACTCGTGCACCTTCGGGATCATCCCGCCGGGCTGGAAGGCGCTGCTGGTGATGGTGAACGCGGCCCGCTTCGGCGCCGCGGGCGCGGGCGCGGCGGGATCCGGGGCGGCCGTCGAGGGGGCGGCGGCGGCCACCGACGTACCGGCGGCGCAGACGACGAGCAGGACGGATGAGACGGTTCGCTTGATGATCACGGAGGGCTCCTAAGAATGGCAGTGATCCGGACGCCCCGCCCATTTCCTCGCCGTTGGCCGAAGTGTAGGAACCGGGGCCGGAGGCGGCCATTGCAGGCCGTGCCGGATCGACCGTCCGCCCCGGCTGCGGTTTCCCGCCGGGGAATGCGCGCCCTTGTCCGTCCCTGCCAACCGGACGGCCACTCCGGCGGGCCTCGATGAGCGGCCGTCAATGGGCGAACGCGGACCCGCACTGCCGTCCCCCGCCATTGGCGGCCACCAGGTCTCCGTCGACCACCCTGCCGAACGCGTCGATTCCGCCCAGGCACGCGTATCGCGGCCGTTCCCCGCTGGTGGAGAGCGCGACGAAGTCGACCGAGCCCGGCTTCGTCTCGGTCGTGTGGGTCACGCGCATCGGCTTCCCCTGGGCGAATCCGAACGCGATGATCCGCCCCGGTTCCTTCATGAGGCCGTAGCCCTTGCGGCCGTCCTGGCCCATGACGGCGGTGGTGACGACTCCCGAGCCGCCGTCCGGCCGGCGGAAGAGGACGCGGCCCGCGCGCAGATCGGCGCCCTTGGCGCGGGTGTCGAGGGCGTACACGGTGGTGTTCGCGACGTCCCGTCCGATCCGGCCGACGCCGCTCTCGAACTCCGGGGACGCGGTCGGAGCGACGTCGCTGACGGCGTATCCGAGCGTCCGGCCGTCGTCGGCCCAGACGATGTCGCCGAGGACGGCCGCGCCGGGGCTGCTCCATGTCCGGCGGCGCCCGGAGCGGAGGTCCAGGACGGTCAGCGCGGCGCTCGGCCGCCCGACGTCGGCGCAGGGCGCGGTGGCGTAGGCGATCCGGTCGCCGTCCGGGCTGAGCGCAGGTCCGGCGACGCGTGCGGGCGTGCCGCCTCCGCTCACCGGCCGGATGCCCTTCACCCGGCCGTCCCCGGTGAGCCCGAACCGGTAGAGGACGGACTCGCACGGCTCGTCCCGCGTGGACGCGACCACGAACGTGTTCCCCGGACCGGCGACGATCTCCTCCGCCTCACCGGCGGACGGGGACGGCCGCGCGACGGAGTCCACCAGCCGGGCCCGCCCGTCCGGCCCGGGAACCGACCGGACCTCGAACCACGCCTCCGGCCCGGAGCCCCGCGAAGCGGACTGCCCGACCGTGAGGATGAAGCGCGGTCTCGCGACGGGCCCTCCGGACGGGCCGGGCTCGTCCGCCAGCAGGTTCGCCGCGCCGACCGAGCCCGCGACCGCCGCGGCCAGCGCGATCGGAGCCGCCCAGCGCCGCACCCGCCAGGACACCGGATCACGGCCGCCCGAATCGTCCGCCATACGATGATCATGCCGCCCGGCGGCGCCCACGCGCGCGCCTTTCGGCTATTCCGCCGCGCGCCTGATCTCTTCGATCAGCAGATCGGCGTCCCCGCGGGCCAGGTGGGTGCGGATCGGGTCGATGTAGTCGCGCGACTCGACGATCTCGCCGTCCCGGATCCGCATGACGAACACGCAGGGCACCCGCGCCGCCGTCCCGCCGGGCCGCTCGAACTCGTACGCGAACTCGGCGATGATCACTTCCGGGTCGGTCGTCTCGTGCACGACGGGGTCGACGACGCGCCGTTTCGGCAGTGTCGGACGCACCTCCGGCGGGACGGTGAAGTGCTCCGCGAGCTCGGCGCGGGCGGTCAGCGGCGCGGACTCCGGCGTCGCCATCGGGTGCCGGACGTCGGTCGCCTCCGCGTAGAGGCCCGGCAGCTCGTCGAAGCGGGCCTCGGCCACACCGTGGACGAGCCGCAGGAACACCTCGCGCGGCGTAGGGCTCATCAGCCCTCCGGGTTTCCGGTGTAGGCGGCGATGGTGCGGTCGGCGGAGGCGCGGGCGGCGGGCTGGTCGGCGCCCGACGCGACGTGGGCCTCGTACCAGCTCTCGCCGCTCAGCCGGGAGAACTCCCTGCCCTCGTCCGACGCCGCCCACGTCTGGCCGTACGCGGCGCGGACGTCCTCGCCGGTCCGCAGGTGGAGGGCGAGGCCGAGGAGGCCCTGGTCCCAGCCGATGCCGACGGCGCCGGGGCCGAACCTGGCCCAGATGTCCTCGTCGACGTGCGCGATGTGCTCCAGCTCGAAGCGGGACCGGCCGTCCGGCTCGGGGGTGAGCCGGACCTCGATCCAGCTGGTCTGGCCGCCGAACTCCCAGGTGGCGAAGAAGCCCTTCGGCGGGTCGCAGCGCTCGATCGTCCCGCCCGCGTTGCCCTCCAGCTGGTAGCGGCCGCCGAGCCGCAGCTCGCCGGAGACCGGCAGGAACCAGCGGGCGATGCGCTCGGGGTCGGTGACGGCGTTCCACAGGTCGTCGATGCCGGTGTCGTAGGTCTGGCTGATGGTCGCGGTACGCGCCTCACCGGCTTCGAGCACCCGCTCGCCGACCGTGCGGCGCACCGCGTTGATCTGGCCGGACACGTCGATCATGGCTCGCTCCCTGGGTCGTCGTCCTGCTCTCGTCGTGCGCGCCTACCGCGGGCGATCTCCGTCGCCAGGGCGTCGAGGCGCGGCGCCCAGAACCCGCGGAACCGGTCGAGCCAGGCGTCGATCTCCCGGAGCGGGGCGGCGTCGACGGCGTAGAGCCGCCGGGTGCCGTCCGCCCGGACGACCGCGAACCCGGCGTCCCGCAGCACCCGAAGGTGCTGCGACACGGCCGGCTGCGAGATGCCGAACTCCGCGCGGATGACGCCCGAGACGTCCCCGGCCGACCGCTCGCCCTCGGCGAGCAGTTCCAGGATCCGGCGGCGCACCGGGTCACCCAGCACATCGAACGCGTGCACGAGGACAAGTTACAGTCTCGGCTTATATAAGCCAACCCTTAATTAGGAGCGGGCGGTTCCGGACAGCAGCGTCTCGAACGGGACGGGTTCGTCGTACGGGTCGACCTTCGGCGGGGCGGGCCGCGCGCCCATCAGCGCGGCCAGCTCGCCTCCGGCGCGGGCGACGCGGTCGGCGAGCCGCTCGCCGCCGCCCCAGTCCTCGGACGCGGCGTACACGGCGGTCGGGACGACGTTCGCGCGCAGGTACGCGAACAGCGGGCGCATCGCGAAGTCGATCGCGAGGGAGTGCCGCTCGGTGCCGCCGGTCGCGCCGAGGAGCACGGGCCTCCCGTCCATGGAGTCGCGGTCGAGGATGTCGACGAACGTCTTGAACAGTCCGCTGTAGGAGGCGTTGAAGGTCGGCGTGACGGCGATGAGGCCGTCCGCCTCCCCCACGGCCTCGACGGCGGCGCGCAGCGGCCCGGTCGGGAAGCCGGTGAGCGTCGCGTCCACCATGGCGTGCGCGTGGTCGCGCAGGTCGATCGTCGTGACGTCCACGCCGCCGGGCAGCGCCCCGGCGGTCGCGGCGGCGAGCCGGTCGGCGAGCAGCCGCGTCGACGACGGCTGCCCGAGCCCGGCGGAGACGACGGCGAGCCTGGTCATCGGGCCTCCTCGGTGATCCGTGAGCCGTGGGTCGGGGCGGTCGCCGGGACGTGCGCCGGGCGCAGCGCCTCGAACTCGCGGCGCAGCACCGGGACGACCTCCTCGCCCAGCATGTCGATCTGCTCCAGGACGGTCTTCAGCGGCAGCCCCGCGTGGTCCATCAGGAACAGTTGCCGCTGGTAGTCGCCGAAGCTGTCGCGGAAGGTCAGGGTCTTGTCGATGACCTCCTGCGGGCTGCCGACGGTCAGCGGCGTCTCCTCGGCGAACTCCTCCAGCGACGGCCCGTGCCCGTACACGGGCGCGTTGTCGAAGTACGGACGGAACTCGCGGACGGCGTCCTGCGAGTTCTTCCGCATGAACACCTGCCCGCCGAGCCCCACGATGGCCTGGTCGGCGGAGCCGTGGCCGTAGTGCTCGAAGCGCTGCCGGTAGAGGCCGATCAGCCGCTGGAAGTGCTCCTTCGGCCAGAAGATGTGGTTGGCGAAGAAGCCGTCGCCGTAGTAGGCGGCCTGCTCCGCGATCTCCGGGCTGCGGATGGAGCCGTGCCAGACGAACGGCGGCACCCCGTCCAGCGGGCGCGGGGTCGAGGTGAACGACTGGAGCGGCGTGCGGAACCTGCCCTCCCAGTCGACCGACTCCTCGCGCCAGAGGCGGTGCAGCAGGTGGTAGTTCTCGATCGCGAGGTCGATGCCGTCGCGGATGTCCTTGCCGAACCACGGGTAGACGGGGGCGGTGTTGCCGCGTCCCATCATCAGGTCGACCCGGCCGCCCGCCAGGTGCTGGAGCATCGCGAAGTCCTCGGCGATCTTCACCGGGTCGTTGGTGGTGATCAGCGTGGTCGCGGTGGACAGGATCAGCCGCTCGGTCCGGGCCGCGACGTAGCCGAGCATGGTCGTCGGGGAGGACGGCACGAACGGCGGGTTGTGGTGCTCGCCGGTGGCGAACACGTCCAGCCCGGCCTCCTCGGCCTTCTCCGCGATCGCGACCATGGCCTGGATCCGCTCGGCCTCGGACGGGACGCGTCCGGTCGTCGGGTCGGGGGTGACGTCCCCGACCGTGAAGATCCCGAACTGCATGCCGGCCTCCAAAGTAGTAGAACGTTCAATCATTCTAGGGGAACCGGTCCGGGCCCGCCCGTATTCCTGGGCCTAAGCGGGCGCCGGGGCGGGGGCGGGCACGAAGAGGCGTCCGGTCAGCGCGCCGCCGACGGTCTTCACCGCGGCGACCGCCCAGGCCGTGGCGAGCAGCAGGTAGAGCGCGACGGCGAGGCCGGTCAGCGCGTCCAGGCCGGTCGCCCGGGAGAGCCCGGACGCGCCCGTCACGCACGTCCCGACCGGGAAGGTGAACGCCCACCACGTCATCGCGAACGGCATCCCGCCGCGCATCGCGCGCAGGTTCGCCGCCCCGGCGATGACCAGCCAGAACACCGCGAATCCGAGGACGGGCGCACCGTACAGGACGGCGAAGGCGCGCATCGCGGTCGCGTACTCGGGGGCGGCCAGGCCGGCGGCGTTCCCGAGCTGGACGACCGCCGTCGTCGACTGCCCGAGCGGCCCGAGCACGAGGAACAGCGTCGGCGTGAGGACGACCGGCGTCGGCCGTCCGGCGGCGAGCCGCGTCCAGATCCCGGGGAGCAGGACGAGCGTCGCCAGCAGGCTCGCGCCGAACATCCCGTAGCAGCCGTAGAGGAGCGTGGCGCGGGCCTGGCCGTCCGGCAGGTGCGGGACGAGCGCGGGCCCGAGCGCGGCGGCGACCATGGGCGCGACGACGGGGAGCAGCCAGGTCGGGTCCGCCGAGCCGGGTACGAGCCGGTGCCGGGTGATCATCAGGTAGGGCACGCCCGCGGCGACGGCAAGGGCGTAGACCGTCCCGAGGGTCCAGAGGACGGCGTCGAGCGCGACGGCCGGTCCGGCGCCGAGGACGCCGGGGCCGAGCACGAGCGTCCCGTAGCCGACGGCGAGCAGCGCCATCGGCGGGCAGCCGTAGAAGACGGCGGTCGCGGGGTTCTCCAGGAGCTGGAACCGCGCGACGTCCGGATGCCGGACGAGATGGACCGCGCGCGCCGCCATCAGCGCCGCCAGCATCGCGAACGCGACCGCCCAGACGGAGACGGCGAAGGCGTGCCGCCCCGGGAAGCCGACCGGCAGCGCCGCCGCGCCGTTCGCGACGATCGACGTGCCCATGACGGCGGCGTACCAGTTCGGCCCGAGGTGCCGGAGCGCGTCCGCCGGACGTTCGAGCTCGCCCAGCAGCGAGCCGCGTGTCGGCGCGGTGATGAGACCCATGGCCTCAAGGCTGCATCCGGCGCTGCCGCGTCAGTAGAGGTCATCGGCCTATGGGCTCATAAAGCGCGCTTATGGGCGACGTAGGATCGGGGCATGGTCGCGTCCTCGAACGGCTCGTCTCCGGTGTCGCGGCGCGTGCCCGAACTCGGCGCGCTGGAACTGCTGCTCGCGGTCGTCCGGCTGGGCAGCGTCGGACGGGCCGCGGCGGAGCTCGGCGTCACCCAGCCCGCGGCGAGCGCCCGGATCCGCGCGATGGAGCGGCAGGTCGGCGTCGCGCTGCTGGACCGGTCGCCGCGCGGGTCCCGGCCGACCGAGGCGGGCGCGCTGGTCGCCGAGTGGGCCCGGCAGGTGGTCGGCGCGGCCGAGGAGCTGGCGGCGGGCGTCGAGGCGCTGCGCGAGCGGCGGGACGGGCGGCTGCGCGTCGCGGCGAGCCTCACCGTCGCCGAGTACCTGATGCCGGGCTGGCTGGTGACGCTGAAGTCGGTCCGTCCCGGGGTCGCGGTGACGCTGAGCGCCGCCAACTCGACCGTCGTCGCCGAGCAGGTCCGCGACGGCGCCGCCGACCTCGGCTTCGTCGAGGGGACGCGGACGCCCGCCGGGTTGCACGGCGCCGTCGTCGCCGCCGACCGCCTCCTCGTCGTGGTCGCGCCCCGGCACCGCTGGGCCCGCCGCCGCTCCGGGGTGTCCGCGGCGGAGCTGGCGGCGACGCCGCTCGTGCTGCGCGAGCAGGGGTCGGGGACGCGCGAGGTGCTCGACCGCGCCCTCGCCGCGCACGGCGGGACGGCGCCGCCGCTGCTGCAACTGGCGTCCACGACCGCGCTGAAGTCGGCGGCGGCGTCGGGCGCCGGCCCGGTCGTGGTGAGCGACCTCGCCGTCGCGGACGAGCTGTCCGCCGGACGGCTGGTCGCGGTGCCCGTCCCGGAGCTGGACCTGTCGCGGCCGCTGCGCGCGGTGTGGCCCGCCGGGCGGCGCCCGTCCGGTCCGGCGCGTGACCTGCTGGGCCTGACCCGCGGCCCCAAAGGGTGACAACAGGGGAAAGTCACCGCAAATCCCTACTGGTCTGACCGGCGTCGTCGGGGGAATGCTTGGTGCCATGATCGGATCGATCGGGCCCGCGGGCCCCCGGCCGGGGACGCGGCCCACGTGATCGGCGAGCACGTCCTCGCCGGGTACGTCAACGACGCGGGCGGACGGGAGGCCCTCGACCTCGCCCGCTCGATCGTCGCGCTGACCGGCGGGCGGCTCAGCCTCGCGACCGTCCACCCGCCGGACCTGCCCGCGGCCGCCGGGGAGGCGCGGGCCCTCCTGGACCAGGCCGCCGAGCTGCTCGACGGGGACCCGGTCGACCTGCACGTCCAGGAGGGGCGCAGCGTCGGCCGCGGCCTCACCGTGCTCGCCAGCCGGATCGGCGCCGACCTGATCGTCGTCGGCTCCCCGGAGGGCGGCGCGCGCGGCCGCATCGGCGTCGGCGCCGCCGCCGACCACCTGCTGCACTCGGCGACCGAGGCGGTGATGCTCGCGCCGTCCGGGTACGCCCCGCCGGAGGAGCCGGCCCGGATCACCGTCATGTACGTCCGGCGGCCGCAGTGCGACGAGGCGGTCATCCGCGCCGCGCAGGCCGCCGACCGGCTGGAGGTCCCGCTCCGCCTGGTCACCCTCGCCGTCGGGGACGTCGGCGGGGACGCGGGCGCCGAGCGGCTCCGCGACGACCTCGCCCTCGCTATCCGGCTCGCCCTGGACTCCGCCGACCTCCTCCCCGAGGACGTGTCCGCCGACCTGGCCGAGGGCGCCGACGTCGCCGACGCGCTGGACGACGTCGACTGGGCGGACGGCGAGCTCCTCGTGTGCGCGTCCAGCGAGGACGCCGCCGCGCACCGGGTCTTCCTCGGCGAGGTCGCGCTGAAGGTGCTGCGGGCCGCGCCGTGCCCGGTGACCGTCCTGCCGCGGGGCTACTTCTGAGTAGTCCGATTTGACCGTTTCAGTGGAACGGGTTGCCGGTCACCGTTTACCTCGGCTACATTCCGTCGAGATCAGAACGTGACCTCGGGGCGCGCGCCGGCGGGTCCGTGTCACGTTCCGTCCCCCCGGTCGGGCGCCACCCTGCCCGCACGCGCGAGACGGCAGGGAGCGAGATGGACCCGATCGGCAAGAAGCTGCTCCACATCGCCGAGAAGGAACTCGGCTACGCCGAGAAGGGCGACGGCTACACCAAGTTCGGCGAGTGGTACCGCAAGAACGTCGACGGCGACCACGACTCGTACTTCACCACCGCCCCCTGGTGCGACATGTTCCTCGCCTGGGCCGCCGACAAGGCCGGGGTCGCCGAGCAGACCGGGCAGTTCGCCTCCACCGTCGACCACGCCCAGTGGTTCAAGAAGAACCACGCCTGGGGCCACGACCCCGAGCCGGGCGCCATCGTGTTCTACGACTGGAACGGCTCCGGCGACATCGACCAGATCGACCACGTCGGCATCGTCGAGAAGGTGGACGGCCGCACCCTGCACACCATCGAGGGCAACGCCGACGGCTACAAGCTCATGCGCAAGACCCGCGACATGGACTCCGTCGTCGGGTTCGGCTATCCGTCCAAGATCAAGGTCGCCGAGACGGCCTACACGCCGAAGCACGCCGCGCCCGCGCCGACCGTCGACAGGATCGGCTCGCCCGCCGCCGCGACCGTCACGCAGGAGCAGCAGGAGCACGCCGCCCCCGGGCACCTGCCGACGCAGGAGGTCGTCCTCGGCGGCATCCTCGCCTTCATCCTGTGCGGCACCGTCGCCCTCGCCGCCGGCCGCGCCGCCGCCGCGAAGGCGCCCACCACGCCGCCGATCCGCGTCCGCAAGCGGGGCAAGCACCACCGCCCGGCCACCCCGGTCGCCCTCCCCGCCGACCTCACCCCCGCCGACCTCGACCGCGCGGACGCCGGGACCACGATCATGCCCGTCCTCTCCCTCGCCGCCGCGCACGAGGCCGAGGACCGCGAGTTCTGGGGCCGCATCGCCCACCTCGAAGAGGACTCCGAGCTCACCTTCTGGAACTCGCTGCACGCCGACCTCACCGAGGAGAGAGAGTCCGCGCGGTACGCAAGCACGCCGGGATTCCGCTAGAGTCGTACCTGCGAGCCCGGAGGGCGACCTCCGGACCGGCATGCGGACGTGGCTCAGTTGGTAGAGCATCACCTTGCCAAGGTGAGGGTCGCGGGTTCGAATCCCGTCGTCCGCTCTGAGAGGCCCCGATCCGGCCTCGCTCTGGTGGAGTGGCCGAGAGGCGAGGCAACGGCCTGCAAAGCCGTCTACACGGGTTCAAATCCCGTCTCCACCTCGTAACACGCCGAACCCCGGCACGGGCGATTAGCTCAGTGGGAGAGCGCTACCTTGACACGGTAGAGGCCACTGGTTCAATCCCAGTATCGCCCACCATGACCGTCTTACTTGAACCGTGACCAAGATCATGGCCAAGCCGGACGATCAAGGAATCAAGATCACTAGAGCCGGACTCCTTCGGGAGCCCGGCTCTAGTGGTGTCTGGGGCTTCCCGTCCGCTCTCCCAGCGCTCACCACCCGCCTGGGCATAGTCCCGCTGTACCTCATACAGCCGGTACAGCACGTCAAACGGCTCCTTGAGGTCGGCACCAGTCACCCGGTCGCCGTCCACGTAGAGCTTGCGGAAGAACGCCTTGTTGAGGATGGACCGCACCGCCTTACCACTCGTGACATACAGCTCGTGCGGCCGCTCCAGGAGATCCAGCGCGCGCTCCAAGAGGTCGCGACCCGTCGCCAGCCGCCGCTCCGCTTGCTGGGTTGCCCGCTGGATGCCCTGCTTCTCGGTGCGTAGCGCTAGCAACTTCTCGCGGAGCTTGTCCTTGGGCCACTCTTCGTCTGCCGCCAGATCCAGGAAGTAGCTCTCCTTGCGGTCAATGGCTTGGGTCCGTCGCTCCAAGCGCTCCCGCTCGTCCGGACTCATGGCGGCGTTGTCCCGGGCCGCCTGGATCACGCCCTCCCGTACCGTCTGGATGAACTCTGGCGGCAGCACCACCGCCCGGGCGTAGTGGTCCGCTACCGCCCGCTCCATCACCTCCACCGGGATGTACGGCTGCACACACGACTTGTCCTGACGGCCCGCGCACATGAAGTAGAAGTACAACCCGCCGTTGCCCTTACCCGGCTGGATGATGAACCGCTTGCGGCAGCGCCCACACCACACCGTGCCCTTCAGGTAGTGGTGGTGCTTGCGCCTACGGGTCCCCGCGCCGGAGTGGGCGTCCAGCACCCGCTGCACCCGCTCAAAGACCTCCGGAGTCACGAGCGCTTCATGCCGCCCCTCGATCCACACGCCGTCCGCCTTGACCTCCCCCAGGTAGTACCGGTCCCGTAGGGCCTTGCGCAGCGTCTCCTCCGAGATCTGCCGCCGGGGCCATTTGGCCGTTGCGGGCAAGTACAGCCCGGCATCCGTCAGCCGCTCTTACAACGTCTCCACCGTGAAGCGCCCGGTGGCGAACCACTCAAACGCGCTCGTCATGAGTGAGGCCCGCTCCGGGTCCCGTTCAACCGTGCGCACCTCCGCCCCGTCGATGCGCTTGCGCACGTTCAGGTAGCCCACCTTGGCGCGGCTAATCGTGCCGCCATTGCGGGCCCTATTATGCATCTTCGTCTTTATATCCTGGCCATTCAGCCGGACCTGCACCTCGTTAAAGATGTCAGTCATGGCCTCCATCGCGTCCGCCATGATGCCCTCACCAAAGTTCTCCTTGGCGGATATCAGGCGTACCCCGAGCTTGAGCAGCCGCCGTTTGTTCGCCGACACCTCAAAGACCACACCCCCGGCGGCGAACGGGCGGACCCGGCGGCGAGCACTCAGCCCCGACAGACCAGCCAGGAAGCCACCAGCGGCCGCCGGGTCAAGCCCGCGGGGAAACTTCAGCCGGTAGGCCACGAGGCTCCGCCGCCAGCGGGCAGCACTTCGAGCCCGCGTGCCGAGGACGCCACCCATGCCGGCCAAGCCAACCAGAGCGGTCACGGCAGCAGCAAGGAGGAAGAATCCTTCAGTCATCTGCCACCTCCTCCGCGCCATTGACCGTCTCCGTCACCTCCTCGCGGCGACTTGTGGGAAGCTTGCTCACTTCCTCCTGCAACTGCCGCGCCAACTCGATAAGGGCGAGCACATACAGCCCGACATTGAATTCCTCCCTATACACGGCCCTAATCTTGATCCTGCGTTTCATGCTCGCCCCCCTTCTTTCTTCCCACCGTTCTCCGGTTTGCGCCCGAGCAGAGTCCTATGTGGGCTTCGAGGCCGAAGCCCTCACCTTCGGCGACTTCCAGCCGCTCTACATCCCCGGATTGCTCCAGACCGAGGACTACGCCCGGGCCGTCCTCCAGGCCAGCCCCACCCCCGGCACGCCCGAGGAAATTGACCGCGAAGTGGCCGTCCGGCTAGAGCGACAAGGCATCCTCACCGCGGATCACCAACCCGAGTTCTGGTTCGTCATCTCCGAGGCAGCCCTCCGCGTCCGGCTTGGAGACGACAACCTCATGCGCACAGAGCTCCGGCACCTGGCGGAGGTGGCCCGCCAGCCAAACGTCACCGTCCAGATCTTGCCCGCCACTGCCACAGCGCACGTCAACCCGGTGACCGGCTTCCGCATCCTCAGCTTCGCCGACCCCAAGGACCCCACCATCGTGTACGTGGAGCACCTCACCGGCGCCCTGTTTCTGGAGCGTGACGACGAAGTACGGCGGTATAGACTGGTCTTTGACCATCTTCAGGCCGAAGCGCTCGGCAAGGGCGCATCGCTCGACCTCATCCGCCACATCGCCGACGAGATGGGCTAAGGCGACGGGCAGATGGAACAAAGGAGGGGCGGGATGGCACCCACACACCACCGCGTAGACCTGTCCCGCGCCCGCTGGCGCAAGAGCAGCTACTCCAACGGCGGCGAGGGCGCGTGCGTTGAGCTCGCGAGCCTGCCGGGCCTGATCGCGGTACGGGACTCCAAGGACCCGGACGGGCCGACGCTGACCCTTGAGGCGACGGCATGGCGGAGGTTCGTAATTAGGACTAAGCAGTAGCGGAATCCGACGCGATCCTTCTACTGCTTAGAGTGTCTCCAAGAAATTACCGAGATCTGTGCCTTCGAGATCGGATCTTGTCATCAATGAGGCTACACGCCAATTATTTGCCTTAGGCCAACCTTGCCCAGGTCCCTTCTTTTCGTAGGGGCCAAGAGCGGTCGCCGAGTCGCTGAAGGCTCGCTTGACCGCCGCCTCAGGGAAATAGTTCTCAAGAGCGCGCCGTTCGAGTACCAGACCTTGTATTCCTTGCTGAGCACACAGATCTACAAAGCCTTGGCGATTTCTCGCAAGCGGGGCATCTTCGCTATTGCGCTCACTATCTATGAGGTAGGAAATGTTGCTACTGATCCGCGAAAGCTGTGAAATTTCTTGCCCGACGTCAGGCCGGATCATTTCATCGCCGTGGAGAGGTAGCATGAGGACTTCATGCTCCTTGCCATAAAGTCTCAGAAACTGCATTAGCGCTCGAAGTTCAGTCTTCCCCTCGACAAGCAAGATCTTGCTAAAACCAAGCTCCGGCACCCCGCCAAATGACAACTGGCCGAGGAGAGTTACAAGCTCACGATCCCTCTCGTAAGGCTGCACACTGCTTGCCTCGCCGAGGGGTTTGGTCAGAGTATAGATTCGGTCGGAGGCAGTTCTGGCCAAGCCGAGACTGTGGGTGGCGAAGATCACCCCATTGCGGGTGTACTTCGCGAGCGTGGTAAGAAAGTCCAGTTGGAGCGAAGCATGAAGATTAAGTTCGGGCTCGTCAATCAGCAGAAGGCCGGGACGTCGCACCAGGACGTTGACCAGAACCACGATAAAGTGAGCCAGGCCGGCACCTTGCTCCGATAGACGGTAACTCCGACCGTCAGCCATTATTTGAAGAGTCTTCTTATCTGGAGAGGCATTTATATCTAGACTGCTAAAACCAAAAATGCGCTGCAGTTCGGCAATCAACTGAAAGATGGCTTCGTTGTGAGCGGGATTCTCGCCTGATTTGTATTCCGCGAATGTGTTAACAAATGCATCCCCCGTCTTAATGTCGTAATACGAGGCTTGAGCCCCCACATTGATGGTGTTTCGGAATGGGCCGATGTACATAGTGTCAGCCAGCTCGCCCATCGCCGCATGGAACGGCTCGAAACTCAGCTGACTCGAAAGTTGGGCATCCAACGGCGTGTCCGGACCAGCAATAACCGTTCCTCGCTCTGTTCTTAGCTCTCCAGACGTACCTTCTGAGGTGTACTTTATCTTATGGACCAAGAGCTCATTGTTGAGCTTGAATGCGCCGGCAGGTCCCTCATGAACGACGAACTCGAGCTCCATTGGCCTCTCCGTGTCCGCTCGGAGTGCTCGTTCACCTCCAAGCACTATGGGCTGCCAGATCGTTCCCGGAGACCCCCCTCTGAGGAGAGTGGTAGCCCATTGATTTGAATCTGCCCCATATATGCGGAGGAGAGTTCTAATCTCATACAGAAAACGAAGCAACGAGCTCTTACCGGAATTATTTACTCCTACAAAGGCCGTAAACCCATCGGCGATGCGGATCCGGGCCGGCTCATCCCCAAAGCAGCGATAGTTGCGAATAGCTAGTTCGATGTCAATCATATTCTTATTGTAGGGCACTGAGACGAAATGTGGGAGCTACACTAACTTCAGATGGCACCTGAGGTCGGGCGAGAGGGGCAAATGGAGATAATTCGCCCTAATCGACGCATCGCGGGGCATATCTTCTCAGTAGTCGCTTCATGCTGCTCAAGCTGATGCCATACTCCTCGGCCAGTGCCCGTTGCGTAGTGCCAGCCCGAAATCGGTTGACCACGGCACGAATGTCCGATTCTGTTAGACGATCAACAACTCGCTGTCGGGAGAGACGCGCCTCTGAGTTGGGTTGGCTACGGACGCTGGGCGACGCCTCGACCAGCTCAGCCAGGCTCTTCTGGAGGTTCCGGATGGAGGATTCAAGATCCACAAGGATGTCTGTTCGGTTGGTGTACGGGAGAACCAGGCCCACCACTTCTTCTCACCGGCGACTGACGCCGTCCGTCTTTGGCGGGCGTGTATCCCGGGTGCGTATCTCCAAGTGACTACTCACTTTGGAGGAAGCATGCGGAAACGGATAGCGCGCGCCCTTGCTCTGCTCGCGGCGCCCGTCGCGGTCGCGGCGGCGGCCGTGGTGCCCGCCCAGGCGGCCGCCAGGGCTCCAGCGCACTACCAGTTGACCGTGATCAAGGCTGCGAACGGTGCGTTCGGGAACGTTCCGTACGCCATCAACGCCGCCGGGCACACCGCCGGGCTCGCCTCGTTCCCCGGCAAGAACCAGAGCGCCTACCTCTCCACCAGTCCTACGCAGCTGACCAGCCTGCCCGGCATCGTCCCGAACGACCCGACCTTGGCCGACGCCACGGCGGCGTACGGGGTGAACTCCTCCGACACCGTCGTCGGCTCCGCCTATGAGACGCTGCCGATCCGCGAGACCGCGGTGGTCTGGCGCAACGGCGTCCCGACCGACCTGCGCATCCTGCCCACCGACGGGCACGTCCAGGCGCGGGCGATCAACGACGCCGGTCAGATCGCAGGGACGGGATTCGACACCGGCACCGCCTGGCTGTACCAGAACGGGCAGACGTCCGTGCTGCCGGCGCTGCCCGGCGGCCACGCCGCCGAGGCGTTCGGGATCACGGCCGACG
Source organism: Actinomadura syzygii (assembly GCF_008085905.1). Classification (GTDB taxonomy): domain Bacteria; phylum Actinomycetota; class Actinomycetes; order Streptosporangiales; family Streptosporangiaceae; genus Spirillospora; species Spirillospora syzygii. Next base: position 27,743 of record NZ_VSFF01000022.1, read on the forward strand.
GCCAGGTCCTCGGCCTGTCCTCGACGTCGAACGACACCAGCAACGCCGAGGCCACGGTGTGGCGCGACGGGACGCCGAGGGACCTGGGCTCGCTGCCCGGCAGCACATGGTCGGAGGTGCACGCCATGAACGCGAGCGGCATCGCGGTCGGCGCCGCCGGGGTCGGCGGCGGCGAGTTCTCACCCCGCCACCCCGTGATGTTCAGCGGTGGCAAGGTGACCGACCTGTGGCCCGACCTCGGCGGCAGCACCTTCGGCGCAGCCCAGGCCATCAACAGGTCCGGCACGATCGTCGGTGACGGTCGCGGCGGCTGGGTTTATAGCAATGGTGTCCGCACCGACCTGACCACTCTCATTCCGGCCGACAGCGGATTGCGGATCACCGCCGCCTACGGGATCAACGACGCGGGGCAGATCGCCGCCTCCGCCGTCTCCACTTCCAACAGGCACGTTTCGTTCGCCGTCCTGCTCACACCGGATTCGTCCGCTACTCGGTAGCTCGCTTGTCGCGGGCGTCCAGGTAGGCGTCCAGCTCGGCGGCGCCCTTGAGCATGGCGCGGGCGCGAGTGGAGAGTCGGGTCCGCCAGTCGCGGAGGGTGGACTCCAGTGGGGCGACGCCTCCGGCCGAGCGGACCTGCTCGATCAGCGGGGCGATCTGCTCCAGCAGGTAGCCGCCCCGTCTGAGCTGGTGGACGAGCCGCGCGTCCCGCACGTCGGCCGCGCCGTAGACCCGGTAGCCCGTCCGGGGATCGCGGCGCGGCCGGACCAGCCCGGCGCTCTCCCATTTGCGCAGGGTGGCGGGACGGAGGCCGAGCCGCCTGGCCAGGGGCCCGATGAGGACGTCACCGCGTTCCGGCGGCACGGGCGCCAGGTCGCGGAGCGCGGCCTCGACCGCCTGGAGGGTGCGGCGGTCGTCCAGGAGCCGCTCGTGGCTCTCGTCGATGAGCAGCAGCGCGTCCTGGACGTCGCCCCGGTTGACCGCCTGCATGATCGCGGTGGCCGTCCGGTGCCCGTGCCCGGGGACGAGGGCCAGGAACGCGCGCAGGGCCAGCGCGTGCAGCGGGGTGTAGGCGCGGTAGCCGTGGACGGAGCGTTCGGCGGCGGGCAGCGCCCCGGCGTCCTCGTAGTTCCTGACCGCCTGGGTGGACAGACCGTGCTCGCGCGCCAGGTCGACCGGCCTCATGGGTGCACGTCCGTTTGAAGGTTCATCGCCGAATGGCTCGCATTTTCGCGCGAAAGTTTACATCGAATGTTCAACGATACCGTCGAATGTATGGACATCAAGGACATGGCCTGGCCGGTCGACGGCGCGGGCATCTCGGCGTTCCTGCGGTCGCTTCCCGCCCGGCCCGCGCTGCTCGGCCTGGGCGAGGCCCGGCATTTCGTCGGAGAGCTGGGCGAGCTACGCAACGAGGTCTTCCGGTATCTGGTCGAGCACGAGGGCTACCGGTCGTTCGCCATCGAGAGCGACTGCCTCAAGGCCCTGGTCGTGGACGACTACCTCGCGACGGGTGCGGGCACGCTCGACGACGTCATGGAACGCGGCTTCAGCCACCGTTTCGGCACGACGCCCGCCAACCGCGAACTCGTGCGCTGGATGCGCGAATACAACCGGGAGCACGACGAGAGACTCCGGTTCTTCGGGTTCGACGGCCCGCTGGAGTACTGGGCGGCGAGCCCGCGCGAGGCGCTCACCGCTCTCCACGCCCTCCTCGACGGCCCGCTCCCCCACACCTTGGAGACCATCGACGAGCTGCTGGGCCCGGACGAACGGTGGTCGGACGAGGCCACGGCCATGGACCCGTCCCGGTCGATCGGGCAGTCCGCCGACGCCCGGCGGCTGCGCCTGGTCGCCGACGACCTGCTGGGCCTGCTCGACACCCAGGCGCCGCGGCTCGGCGAACGGGACGCGGAACGCGCCGCGCTGTACGCGCGCACCGCCGTCGGCCTGCTCCGCTACCACCATTGGATGGCCGACACGTCCCCGGAACGGTGGTCCCGGCTGTCGGCGCTGCGGGACGCGATGATGGCCGCCAACCTGCGGGCCGTCGCCGCGCGCGGCCGTCCCGCCCTGGCCTTCGGCCACAACCTCCACCTGCAACGGAACAAGAGCGCCATGCGGTTCGGCGACCAGGAACTGGAATGGTGGAGCGCCGGGGCGATCGCGGCGACGCACCTCGGCGACCGGTACGCCTTCCTGGCCACGGCCCTCGGGACGGCCGGCGACGACGTCCCGCCTCCGGACAGCGTCGAGGGAATCCTGTCCGCCCTGCCCTGGGACCGCTTTCTCGTCGACGCGCGCCGTCTGCCCGAAGCGCTCAGCGAAGCCACCCCGCGCGTCTCCAGCGACTTCGCCTACTTCCCCCTGGACCCGGCCCGGCTCGGCACGATGGACGGCATCGCCTTCGTCGGAACGGCCGTCCATTTGGATTCGGTGACCTGAAAGACCGCGCGGGTGCCGGGGGCCAGTAGGTGAGCACGGGATATATGGGGCGAAGCTCCGATATCTTGGCCGAGTCTGGTTTCTGGTCCGCGTGATCGGAGGGTCGATGCCTGGACGTCCGCACACTGATGGCGACGATTTCGTGCCCCTTCCCTTCGGGGCTCAGATCGTCCCGGCGCTGGGCGGGCCCGACGCGTTCCTGGAGGTCGTGGACACCGGGCTGGTGGACGGGCGCCCGGTCGTGATCAGCGACGGGCCGGACGGCCTGGTGCGGATCTGGGACCTCGGGTCCCACCGGCAGATCGGCCCGCCGCTGGAGGGCGAGTCCCGGATGACGGTCCGGTCGCTGGCCTTCGGTCACCTGGACGGAAGGCCCGTCGCCGTGCGGGGCAACGGCGACCTGACGATCTGGGAGCTGACCGGGCACGGGCAGACCGACCGGCCCGCCGAACCGCGCACCATCAGGCACAACGACAGAGGGTCGGTCTACTCGGCGGCCTGCGGCGTGCTCGACGGACGCTCGATCACGGTCACCGGCGCCCACGACACGACCGTCCGCGTCTGGGACCTCGGCGACGGCGCCCAGATGGGCGGGCCGCTGATCGGCCACGAGTCGGCGGTGCGGGCGGTGGCCGTCGACGTGCTCGCCCGGCGGACCATCGCCGTCAGCGGCAGCGAGGACAACACCGTCCGGGTCTGGGACCTGGCGTCCGGCATGCAGCGCGGCCGGGCCCTGACCGGGCACACGAAGCCGGTCCGGGCCGTGGCCGTGGGCATGGTCGACGGGCGGCCCGTCGCCGTCAGCGGCAGCGACGACAAGACCGTGCGGCTGTGGGACCTGCCCACCTGCGAGCAGATCGGCCCCACCATGACCGGCCACGACGGCTGGATCCGGACGGTGGCCCTCGCCGCGCCGGACGGCGTCCCGATCGTCATCAGCGGCAGCCACGACTTCACCGTGCGGATCTGGGACGCGCGCACCGGCGAGCAGATCGGCATGCCTCTCAGGGACGGCCGGACCCTCGGCATCGGATCGGTCGCCTACTCCCTGCTCGGGGGCCGTCCCCGCGTCATCGCCGCCGACGGCCACGGTTTCGCCCGCGTCTGGGACCTGGACGCGCACCGCGCGATGGGCGAGGGCTCCCCCACCCGCTACGCCGCCGAGCTGCCCGGCACCTGGACCGATCCCGACTCCGGCGACGTCTACGACCTGACCGGCCCATTGGTCGACGACGAGGACGGAGACTGGAAGTACGTCGATTTCGACGGCTTCGAACCCCTCGTGACCGACACCGACGACCCTCGTCTCGCGTGGAGCGTCGTCGCCGCGCACCACGCATTCGGCTTCAGCGAGATCGTCACTCCCGGCCCGATGGAACCCGCCTTCACGCGGATCACCGCCGAGGAATGCCCGTCCTGCGGAAGCGAATCCGACCCTGGTGAAGAGATCTCCATCGACACAGCCCTCACCGGCTTTCTCGACTGCCTCAGGCACGACCCCGCGATGACCGACGAACGCTACGAGGATATGGAAGACGCCGTCCAAAGCCTGCGCGGCTCCGTGGGCTGGCATCTGGAGGACGGTTCCAAGTCCCCGGCGACCGAACTGCCCGACCACATGTGGGAATTCCTCCGCGTCTGGATGCCGCGCAACATCTCCTCCGGCGATGACGAAGAAGACGGGGAAATGGCGGCGATCGGCGAGATGGTCGAGCACCTCGCCGGATGGCTGCGCGAGCGGGGACACCTGCCCGCCGGCGCCGCCGAGGAAATGGCCGGCGCGGGACGGAAGGCCGCCCGCGACCTTCCCGCCGGAACACGCGCCAAGCGGATACTCAGCGACCTCATCGTGGACAGTCCCTTCGCCTTCCGCAATCTCGACCCCGAGGAGGTCCTCGAAGAATGGATGGGCAACATGTCCATCGCCACGACCGGAAACGGCGCTCTCCGGTTCACCGAAGGCTATGACGACGACCCTCCGCAGGACATGACGCTCTTGGTCGCCGCGGATGTCGCGGAGCAGATCGGCGTGGGCTGGACGGTCTGGGTCCGCCTCGTCCGCACCGAGTCCGACGGCTGGCAGTTCAGCCAGATCGGCACCGTTTTCACGTGACCGTCCCGCTCAGAGAGGACGCGGAGGGCCGATGAGTTCTGACCGCTTGGATCGTCGGCGGATTTCCCGGTTCACGCTGTCGGGGGTCACCGACGCCGAGATCAGCGCGCATCCCTTTTCGACGGACGACGGGCTGGGCCTGAGCCTCACCCGGTTCCGCCGCCGCGAATGCGACGACGTGGTCCTGCTGATACACGGGATCTCGTGCTCATCGGACATGTTCATCATGCCGGAGCACACCAACCTGGTGAATTTCCTGCACGACTCCGGGTTCGGCGACGTGTGGACGCTCGACTTCCGGATGAGCGCCAGATTTCCGTACAACTCCGAGACACACCGCTACAACCTCGACGACATCGCCCACTACGACCACCCGGCGGCGCTCGCCGAACTGCGCCGCCACATCGGCGACAGGCGCGTCCACGTCATCGCGCACTGCCTGGGCGCGGCGTCGTTCTCCATGGCCCTGTCCGCCGGGACGGTCACCGGCATCACCAGCCTGACCTGCAACAGCGTCTCGCTGGTCGCGCGGACGCCGCGCTGGTCGAAGATGAAGCTCGGCTACGCGCCGCCGATCGTGGAGTACCTTCTCGGGCCGTACCAGCTCGACCCGCGCTATTCGACCGCGCCCGTGCTGACCCGAGGCTGGATGCTCGCCAAGGCGATCAGGCCGTTCCATCGCGCGTGCGACGAGCCCGCCTGCCACATGCTCGCCTTCATGTGGGGCTGCGGAAAGCCCATCTTCACGCACGAGAAGATGTCGCCCGTCACGCATGCCCGGCTGACCGACCTGTTCGGCGTGTGCAACCTCAATTACTACCGCCAGGTCCACAAAATGGTGCAGGCGGGACGCGCGGTGAAATTCGACCGCCACGACTCACGCCACAGGGACCTGCCGGACGACTACCTCGCGAAGGCCGCCGACGTCACAACGCCGATCCTGTTCCTCACCGGGGACCGCAACAACGTGTTCAGCGGCTCCAACATCGCGTGCCACCGGCGGCTGGAATCGGTCGCGCCCGGTCTCCACGAACTGGCGGTCCTGCCCGGATACGGCCACCAGGACCCGTTCATGGGCGCCCGCGCCGACACCGAGGTGTTCCCGCAGATCCTCGATTTCCTGAAGCGAAAAGCAGGTTGAGCAAAATTCGCCGGAGAGCCCGTGGCGGGGCACGGGCTCTCCGGCACCGTCAACGCCTACCGTGAGTGCTTGCGCACGAACGCGCGGAGGGCTGGGTTGTAAACATCCGAGCGCTCCCACTGGGGCGCGTGACCGCATTCGTTCGCCACCACCGTCTCCACGTCGCGGAAATAGCTCGCCATGATCCGCTGGACGCTCGGCGGGCTGTAGAGGTCGGCGTCCCCCCAGATCAGCAGGGTCGGCACCCGCACCCGCCGCTTCACGTCCGCCCAGCTGAACGTGTTCTCGTTCCCCTGATCGACGTCGCTGTTGCGGGCGCGGTGGTGGATGTCGAGCCATGCCGCCGTCCCGGCCACGTTGACCGCGCGGTAGGACGGGCCGAGCTCGATGAAGTCGGCGGGCATGTCGGAGAAGCCGGTCGGCCGGAGCCGCTTGAGCATGTCCTTGTAGTCCTGGTCCGACGCCCCGGTGAGGCTGCCGCTGATGACGAGGCCGAGCAGCCGCTCCGGGTGGGACAGCGCGTAGTCGAGCGCCACTCCCCCGCCCGCCGCCACGCCCACGGCGTGGAACTTGCGGATGCCGAGGTGCTCGACGAGGGCGTGCAGGTCGGCGGTCCCGGTGCCCGGGTCGTCGGCGGGCGGCGCGTCCGACTTGAAGTGCCCGCGCCGCGAGTAGCCGATGACGCGGTACCCGGCCTTGGCGAAGTACGGCTGCTGGTAGGGCCAGCTCTCCGCGCTGCCGCTGTAGGGGTGCAGCAGGACGATCGGCGTGCCGCGGCCTCCGGTGTCCCAGTACCAGACACGCCCGCCGGGCACCGGGGCGTAGCCCTCGGTGGCCGGGGCCTGCGGCGGGATCGGGATGATCGGCAGCGGGGAGTCCGGCCGGGGCAGGCCGCCGCCCGCGGCGAACGCGCTCCCCCCGGTGGCGGCGAACGCGGCGCCGCCCGCCGCGAGCATCGCCGCCCCGCCGAGCAGGCCGCGACGGCCGACCGCCGGCTCCGCCCATTTTCGCAGGGCTCTTTCGTTGGTCGTCATACAAGACCTCCTCAGTCTCGACCTCAGATGTCCGCGCCCTAGCGCGCGGCACCCGGTCGCTCTCCCCCGAAGCTCCGTGCGTCCTACCTGGACGGGGTCGGCGCCGCCGCCGACCTCACCTCCGGCAGCCGTCCGATCGCGGCGGCGTACTCCTCCACCAGCCGCTCGACGATCCGCGCGGCGGGCAGGACCGCGTCGATGAGGCCCGCCGACTGCCCCATCTCGACCTTGCCGCCGGCGACGTCGCCGTCGACGGCGGCCGTCCGCAGGCTGGCGGCGGTGAACTCGGCGCGGCGCCGCTCCAGGTCGGCGCCGCCGCTCTCCAGTTCCAGCATCCGCTCGGCGAAGTCGTTCGCCCGGACGCGGATCAGGCCGAGGCCGCGGCCCACCGTCCGGGTGTCGCCGATCCCGGACGCCAGCACCGCCTCCTTGTAGGAGGGGTGCACGTTGGCCTCGTCGCTGGCGAGGAAGCGCGTGCCGAACTGCGCCGCGCCGCAGCCGAGGGCCAGCGCGGCGGCGAGGCCCGCGCCGTCCGCGAACCCGCCCGAGGCGATCACCGGGACGCCGGGGAACCGCCGCGTCACCGCGCGCACCGTGACCAGCGTGGAGACCAGCCCGGCGGGCGGGTGGCCGCCCGCCTCCGCGCCGACGACGACGAGGCCGTCGACCCCGGCGTCCACCGCCTTGGCCGCGTGCTCCTCGGACGCCACGACGTGCAGGCAGATCGTCCCGACGTCCTTGAAGCGGCGCAGGTAGCGGCGCGGGCCGCCCTGCGACGCGATCAGCACCGGGATCCGCCGGGCCGCGAGCAGCTCGATGACCTCGTCCGCGGCCGTGCGGTAGAGCGGCAGGTTCACCGCGTACGGACGGCCGGTGCCCGCCGCGACCTCGCCGATCGTCCGGTCGAGGTCGGGCAGCCGCATCGGCCCGGCGGCGACCACGCCGAGACCCCCCGCGTTCGACACCGCGAGCGGCAGCCGCGAGTCCGACGACGCCCACGACATCCCCGCCTGGACGATCGGCAGATCACAGCCGAGCAGCCGCGTGACACCCGTCTCGATCACGCTCATCCTGCTCTGCCTTTCTGGGGGACGACCCCCAGGCCCCCGGCCCGGAGGCGGGATGATCCTCGCTTCGCTCCGGTCATCCCGCCTCCGCGGGATCCAGTAGGCGTCGGGCGTGGTCGGCGAGGTGGCGTTTCGGGACCTTCGAGCTGGCCGTCATGCCGAACTCCTCGAAGCTCGCGACCACGTGGACGTGGCGCGGCACCTTGAACCCGGCGAGGCGCTCGCGGGCCCAGGCGGTGACGTCGTCCGGCCCGACCCGGTGCCCGTCGGCGGGGACGACGAACGCGAACGGGACCTCCATCAGCCGGTCGTCCGGCACGCCGACCACCGCCGCCTGCCGGATGCCGGGATGGTGGTGCAGGACGTCCTCGATCTCGGTCGGCGAGACGTTCTCCCCGCCGACGCGGATGACCTCCTTGGCCCGGCCGACGAACTCCAGGCGGCCGTCGGGGCCGAGGCGGCCGAGGTCGCCGGTGCGCAGCCAGCCGTCCGGCGACAGCGCCTCCGCGGTCTCGGCGGGCATCTCGAAGTAGCCGCGCATGACGTTCCAGCCGCGCACGAGGATCTCGCCGACCCCGCCGGGCGGGACGTCCCGTCCGGCGGCCGGGTCGTGCACGCGGACCTCGACGCCGGGCTCGGGCAGCATCCGGCCGGAGAGCCGCACGTCCTCGGGCTCCCACCAGGCCGACTGCGCCACGTTCGGGGACGCCTCGGACAGCCCGTAGCCGACGACGCACTCGGCCGCGCCGAGCTCGGTCGCGATGCGCCGGACGACGGCGGGCGACGCGGCCGCCCACGCCCCGCGCAGCCGCAGCCGCCGCCGGGGCAGGTCGGGATGGTTCAGCAGCATCAGGGCGATGGTGTCGTTGCCGGAGAAGTGGGTGCAGCGCTCGTCCTCGATGAGGCGGAGCGCCTCGCCGGGCTCGAACCTGTCCATCGTCACCACGGTCGCGGCGTGCTGGAGGCAGGCGAGGACGGTCAGCGTGCTGCCCGCCGCGTGGAAGAACGGCCGCGCGCTGTGGAACCGGTCGCCGGGCCGCAGCCCGAGCCGCGCGCCCGAGAAGAAGGCGTCGGCGCACATGCTGCGCTGGGTCAGCAGCACGCCCTTCGGGTGGGACGTGGTGCCGGACGTGTACTGGATCAGCAGGACGTCGTCCGGCGCGCCGCACGGCTCCACCGGCGGCGCCGGGGCCGCGCGGAAGTCGTCCCAGGAGCGGGCGGCGGCGGGGACGTCCGAGCCGAGCACGACCACCGACCGCAGGTCGGGCAGCGCGGGGTCGGGCAGCGCGGAGTCGGCGGCGGGGCAGATCTCCCGCAGCACGGCGATGAAGTCGATGTTCAGGAACCGGTCGGCGACGAATAGGATCGAGGACCGCGACTGCCGCAGCGCGTACGCGATCTCCGGCGCCCGCCACCGGGTGTTGACGGGCACGGTCACCGCGCCCAGGGAGCCGATGGCGAGGAAGAGCGTGACCCATTCCGGCCCGTTGCCGAGGCAGACGGCCACGTGGTCGCCGCGCCGGACACCGGCCGCGGTCAACCCCGCCCGGACGGCCGCGACCTCGTCGGCCAGCGCGGCGTAGGTGATCCGGCCGCGCGGGGTGACGACGGCCTCGACATCGCCCGCGACGGCCGCCGCGCGGCGCAGCGCCTCGTGGACGGTCAGCGGGCACACCCCGGCCAGCTCGTCGGCCGGGGCCGGTGCTTCGGCTCGGGTCTGCGCGGTCCGCGGTTCCATGGCTCAGCTCTCCTTGCGCCGCATGGCCGTGGCGAAGTTCTCGACGCCGCCGCGCCAGCCGCCATCCGCGAGGCAGCGCTCGATCGCCGCCATCTCGATCCGGATGCCCTTCGCGAGGTCGGTCTCCGAGCCGAGGTCGACGGCCTGCTTGGTCAGCGCCATCGCGAGGCGCGGCGCACCCGCGATCTTCGCGGCGAGTTCCGCGCCGGTCGCCAGCAGCTCGGCGGCGGGGACCGTCCGCGCCACGAGGCCGATGGCGACGGCCTCGGCAGCGGGCATCGTCCGGGACGTGAACAGAAGCTCCTTCGCGCGGCGCTTGCCGACGACGCGCTGGAGCCGCTGCGTCGCGCCGACCGTCCCCCAGTGCGCCTCGGGGAACCGGAACGTCGCGTCGTCGGCGGCGACGATGAAGTCGCAGGACATGGCGATCTCCCCGCCGGAGCCGACGACCGGGCCGTGCGCCAGCGCCACCACGGGCTTCGCGCACCGCTCGATCGCCTCGTAGGCGGCAAAGGACGCGAGCCGCCGGGCGCGCACCCAGCCCTCGTCGCGGCCCTGCCGCTCCTTGAGGTCGGCGCCCGCGCAGAACGCCGGCCCGGCCGCCCGCAGCAGGACGGCCCCGACGCCGTCGTCGGCGTCCAGCCGCGCGAACACCTCGCTCAGCCGGTGGCACATGGCGAGGTTCAGCGCGTTGCGGGACCCCGGCCGGTTCAGCACGACGTGCGCGACGCCGTCCGCCTCCTCCACCAGCACCGGGTCGTCGGTGGCGCCCATGTCAGACCGTCCCTTCTTCGCGCAGCCGGGCCACGTCCGCCCGGTCCAGGCCGAGGAGGCCGGTGAGCACGTCCTCGGTGTCGGCGCCGAGCAGCGGCGGGACGCCCGGCTCGGGATAGTCGCGGCCGTCCACGCGCAGCGGCGTGCGCAGGGCGCCGAACTCGCCCTCGACGGGATGGTCGAAGCTGCCCACCATCCCTCGGGCCGTGGTGTGCGGGTCGGCGAGCGCCTCGCGGGCCGAGTTCACCTCCCCGGCGGGGACGTCGACCGCGCGCAGCTCGTCCGCGAGGGGGTGCCGGGTCCGGCGGCCGATGGCGGCGGCGAGCGCGGCCATCACCCGGCCGCGCTGCGCGAGCCGTCCGGCGTTGGCGGCGAGGCCGGGGTCGGCGGCCAGCTCGGGCAGGTCGAGCACCCGGCACAGCGGGCCCCAGTGCTGGTCGCTGCAGCTGATGTGCAGCCAGCCGCCGTCCGCGCACTGGAACGCGGCGGACGGGACCCGTCCCGGGTGCTCGGTGCCGGTGCGGGACGGGTCCTCGTCCAGCGCGAAGATCCGCGCGGCGGCCAGCGCGAGCAGGCTCGTCTGGACGTCCATCATCGCGAGGTCCACGTGCGAGCCGCGTCCGTCCGCGCCGCGTCCGAGGAGCCCGGTGAGGATCGCGATGGTGATCCACAGCCCGGACGTCATGTCGGAGATCGGGACGCCGACCTTCGCGGGCGGCGTGTCCGGGTGGCCGGTGAGCGACATGATCCCGGACAGCGCCTGGAAGACGGTGTCGTAGCCCTTGCGGTCCGAGTACGGCCCGGACCGGCCGAAACCGGAGCTGGACACGTAGACCAGCCGCGGGTTGCGCTCTGCCAGCGCCTCGTATCCGAGCCCGTACTTGTCCATGGTGCCGGGCATGAAGTTCTCCACCACGACGTCGGCGCGGTCGGCCAGCTCGCGGGCGATGTCCTGCCCGCGCGGGGAGCTCAGGTCGAGCGTCACCGACCGCTTGCCGCGGTTGACGGTGAAGAAGTAGGCGCTCTCGCCGCCGGGCAGGCGCGGCTCGAACGTCCGGGTCTCGTCGCCGCGCCGGGGCCGCTCGATCTTGATGACGTCGGCGCCGAGCTCGGCGAGGATCTGGGTGGCGAGCGGACCGGCGAGGACGCGGGTGAAGTCCAGCACGGTCACACCCCGCAGCGGCCCCGTCATGCGCCCGCCCCGGGGAACCCGCGCATGATCGCGTTGACGTCGCCGCCGGTCCGCATGGCCTCCGCGAACGGCAGGTCGGCGACCCGGTGGAACAGGCTCTTGGCCGCCGCCATGGCGAGCGGGTTAACCTCGGCCCAGGCGGCGGCGATCTCCAGCCCGGCGGCGAGCGCGTCCGCCGGCTCGGCCACCCGGTTGGCGAGGCCGAGGTCGGCCAGCTCGGCGGCGGACAGCACGCGGCCGGTGCTGATCAGCTCGAACGCCAGCTTGCGTCCGAAATGCCGCTGCAACCCGGTCATCACGATCGCCGGGACGATCGAGTGCCGCAGCTCCGGGTAGCCGAACTTCACGTCGGACGCGGCGACCATCATGTCGCAGCCGATGGCGAGCCCCGCCCCGCCGCCCATCGCCGCGCCGCGCACCACGGACACGACGGGCTTGGAGAGCTGCTGCAGCATCGCCTGCGTGCGGGTCGTCAGCTCGGCCCGCCGGACGACGGCGCGCTGGTTCGCCGGGGTGAGGTCGGCGAACTCCTTGAGGTCGGCTCCGGCGCTGAACGCCCGTCCCTCGCCGGTGAGGACGACGGCGCGGACCGCCTCGTCCTCGTCGGCCGCGCGCAGCGCGTCGTGCAGGGCGCGGGTGAGCGCGGTGTCGAGCGCGTTGAGCTTGGCCGGACGGTTCATCCGCAGCACCCGGACGGGGCCGTGGTCGTCCACGAGGAGCACCTCGGACTCAGCCATGAGCGACCGCCTTCTCGCCGACCGGTCCGCCGATCGGCCCGCCCACCAGGCCGAACCCGGCGCGGGCGACCATGCTGTGCAGCGGGCGTCCGAGCGCCCGCTCGCAGCGCTCCGATGCCGCCATGACCGCGTCGAGGTCGAGGCCGGTGCGGACGCCCTCGGACTCCAGCAGGTTCACGAGGTCCTCGGTGCTGACGTTCCCGGTCATCCCCTGCCCGTACTGGATCTTGGTCGGATGGCCGCCGACCCCGCCGAACGAGCTGTCGAAGTCGCGGCACCCGGCCTCCAGCGCGGCGAAGCAGTTGGCGAGCCCGCTCCCGCGCGTGTTGTGGAAGTGCGCGACGATCGGCGGCGCGGGCCCGCCCGCCGCCGTGATCCGCCGGAACATGCTCTTGACGGTGGTCGGCGTCGCGAGTCCGGTGGTGTCGCCGAGCGTCACGAGGTCGACGCCGAGGTCGGCGAAGCGGGCCGCGTCGGCGGCGACGACGCCGGGGTCGACGGCGCCCTCGAACGGGCAGCCGAACGCCACCGAGATCACGCCGACGAGCCGGAAGCGGCCGGCGGCGAGCCGCACCATTTCGGTCACCCGGGCCCACTGCCCCTCGCGGGTGGTGCGCATGTTGCGCTCGGTGTGGGACTCGGTCGCCGAGACGAGCAGGCTCAGCTCGTGGGCGCCGTGCCCGGCGTCCAGATCGGCGATGGCACGTTCCACCGCGCGGACATTGGGACAGGTGGCCTTGTAGGCGACCCCGGCGGGGCGGGGCAGCCCGGCGAGCACCGCGGTCGCGTCGCGGAGCGCCGGGACCCGCTCGGGATGGCCGTAGCCGGTCGCTTCGATCCTGGTGAAGCCCGCGTCGGCGAAGGCCCCGATCAGTTCGATCTTGACGTCGGTCGGGACGTGGGCGCTCTCGTGCTGGAGCCCGTCGCGGGCGAAGCACTCGCAGATCGTCGCGTGGTCGGCCATGCGCGTCCAGCCTCCTAGGGGAGCGTCGAGGTCGTCACGGGAGGAATATAGCCTACTGTTGACAACATCAACACCCGCCCCGGTCGGCGGCCGTCCGCGCCCGGCGGCGGGTCAGCGTTCGGAGCGCTCCAGCGCCTTGGCCAGCGTGGCGAGCTTGCGCAGGGCCGAGTCGAGCACCTCCTGTTCCAGCGGGGTGAGGCAGACGAGGAAGGCGTTGTTGCGCTCGTTCGCGGCGCCGATGAGCCCCCGGTAGAGCGCCCGCCCGCTGCGGGTCAGCGTGAGCTGGGTCGTGCGGCCGGGCCCGGGCTCGCGCTCCACCAGGCCGCCCGCCGCCAGCTTGCTCGCGACCCGGCTCATCTGCGCCTTGTCCAGGCCCGCCAGCCGGGCCAGCCGGTTGACGGTGAGCGGCTCGTCGGCGCCGAGCAGGGCGATCGTCCGCCACTCCTGCAGGCTGACGTTGAATTCCCGGCGGTAGCGGAGGGCGGCGCTGCGGGACAGGGCGTTGGCCACCCGGTGCAGCCGGTACGACAGCAGCTCCCTGATCGGCAGGAGTTCGGTCTCCTGGGCGGCGGGATCGGCCGACGGAGACGGTTGGGCGTTCATGCCCCCACTGTAGGGCGGCGCGCGGCCGTCAGGACGCAGGTTCCGCCAACTGTTGACAAATACAACACCGGCCTTGGAAACTGTGCGGCATCGATTACGGTCGGCGTAACGGATGACACAGGGAGGGCCGCAATATGCCCGCAGATCCGTCCGCAACCCTGCTCGTCGACGGGGTGTGGGAACCGGGATCCGCGACCTTCGACGTGGCGGACCCCGCCACGCTCCGCGTCCTCGGCCAGGTCGCCGACGCGGGTCCGGAGGAGGCGCTCGCGGCGCTCGCCGCCGCCGACCGGGCCGCCGGCCCCTGGCGGCGGACGCCCGCCGAGTCCCGCTCCACCGCGCTGCGCGCCGCCGCGGCCGAGATCCGCGCCCAGGCCGAGCCGCTCGCCGCGCTCATGACGAGCGAGAACGGCAAGCCGCTCGGCGAGGCCCGCGGCGAGATCCTGGGCAGCGCCCGCATGCTGGAATGGGCCGCCGAGGAGGCCCGCCGCACGAACGGCCGGGTGACGCCGGACGCCGCCGCCGGACCCGGGCTGGTGCTGCGCGTCCCGGTCGGCCCGGCGCTCGCGATCACCCCGTGGAACTTCCCGGCGAGCATGCTGGTCCGCAAGGTCGGGCTGGCCCTCGCCGCCGGCTGCCCGGTGATCGTCAAACCGGCGGAGCAGACGCCGCTGGTCGGCACCGCGCTGGTGCGGATCATCGCCGCGGCGGGCGAGCTGCCCGCCGGGGTGCTCCAGTCGCTCACCACGTCCCGTCCCGGGGACGTCGCCGGGGCGCTGCTCGCCGACCCCAGGCTGCGCAAGGTCAGCTTCACCGGCTCCACGGCCGTCGGCCTCAGCCTGGTCCGCTCGACGGGCGACCACCTGCGCCGGACGTCCCTCGAAATGGGCGGCCACTCCCCCGCCATCGTGTTCGACGACGCCGACCTCCCCGCCGCCGCGGCCGCGGTCGCCGCCGCGAAGTTCGCCAACGCGGGGCAGAGCTGCATCGCGGTGAACCGGCTGCTCGTCCAGCGGTCGGTGCACGACGAGTTCGTGGCGCTCCTCCTGGAGAAGGTGGCCGCGCTCAAGCTCGGGCACGGCTCCGCCGAGGGCACCACCGTCGGCCCGCTGATCGACTTCACCGGGCTGGACAAGGTGGAGCGGCACGTCACCGACGCGGTGAAGCGCGGCGCGACGGTCGCGGCGGGCGGACGGCGCTGGACGCCCGGCGACCCCGCCCTCACCGGCGCGTTCTACGAGCCGACCGTCCTGACCGGCGCGGACGACGCCATGCTGATCAGCTCCGAGGAGACCTTCGGCCCGGTGCTCCCGGTCTACGCCTTCGACGACGACGAAGAAGCCGTGGACCGCGCCAACGCCACCGACTACGGGCTGGCCGCCTATGTCCACGGCTCCGCGCTCGCCCGCGTGTGGCGGGCCGTCGACCAGCTGAGCTTCGGGGTGGTGGCGGTGAACGAGGCGTTCCCCGTCCGTCCCGAGCTGCCGTTCGGCGGGATGAAGAACAGCGGCCTGGAACGCGAGGGCGGCACCGAGGGCATCGACGCCTACCTGGAGACCAAGTCCGTGGCGATGAGGCTCTGAGGGGGCGCGGGATCATGACCACGCAAGAGCACGTGGGGACGGAGCGGGCCGAGCTGCTCGCCGAGGCGGACAAGCGGACGCTCATCCATCCGCACAGCGTCATCGGCGCGCCCGCCGAGCCGCTGGTCCTCGACCGGGGCGAGGGCGCCGTGGTCTGGGACGTGAACGGCAAGTCCTACATCGACGGCACCTGCGGCCTGTGGCAGTGCCCGGTCGGCCACGGCCGGGACGAGCTGGCCGCGGCCGCCGCAGAGCAGATGGGCAGGCTGGAGTTCTACTCGTCCTTCGGCGACTACTCCAACGAGCCGGCGATCCGGCTGGCCGAGCGGCTGCTCGAACTGGCGCCGCCGAACATGCGCCGGGTCTTCCTGACCAACGGCGGGTCCGAGGGCAACGAGACGGCGATCAAGCTCGCCCGGCTCGCCCACCACCACGCCGGGAACCCGGAGCGGTTCGTGATCCTCGCCCGCGAGGGCGGCTACCACGGGATGGGCGGCGGCTCGCTCGCCGCGACCGGGATCGACCGGCTGCGCGAGGGCTACGGGCCGCTGATGCCGGGGATCGAGTTCCTCGCCAAGCCGCACTCCGTGCGCGGCGCGGACGTCACCGACCGGCTCGTCGGCGAGCTGGAGGAGCGGATCGCCGAGATCGGGCCGGAGCGGATCGCGGCGTTCATCGGCGAGCCGGTGCTCGGCGTCGGCGGCATGGTGCCGCCCCCGGAGGACTACTGGCCCAGGGTCCAGGACGTCCTGCGCCGGCACGGCATCCTGCTGGTCGTCGACGAGGTCGTCACCGCGTTCGGCCGGATCGGCCACTGGTTCGGCTCCGCGCGGTACGGCATCGAGCCGGACCTGATCGTCACCGCGAAGGGGCTGACCAGCGGCTACATCCCGATGGGCGCGGTGCTCGCGGGCGAGCGGGTGCTCGACCTCGCGGACGGCGCCGCGTTCCTGCACGGGTTCACCTACAACGGGCACCCGGTCGGGTCGGCGGTGGCGCTCGCCAACATCGGCGTCCTGGAGCGCGAAGGGCTCCTGGAACGTGCCGAAACGCTCGGCGCCCGGCTGCTCGCCGCGCTCAAGCCGCTGGAGCGGCTGGACCGCGTCCTTGAGGTGCGCGGCGTCGGGATGATGCTCGGCGTCGAGCTGACCGGCCCCGACGCCGCGACCGCGGCGGCCGGGGTGCAGGCCGGCGCCCGCGCGGACGGGGTGATCGTGCGGGCCTCCGGCACCACGATCGTCCTCTCACCGCCACTGGTGATCGACGAGGGGCGGCTCGACACGCTGGCCCGCGTCCTGACCGAACACGTCACAGCGGCCTGACGGGGCAGGACGCGCGAAGCCCTTACCCACCCCCAGGAGGAGATCGTGCGACACACCCGGCGTATCGGCCCGGCGGTCAGAGTCTCGGCCGCCGGCCTGGCCGCGGTCCTCGCGGCCGCGTCCTGCAGCATCGGCAACGCGAGCGGGGGCGACGACGACGGCAGCCTGACGTTCGTGTCGACCGGGGCCCCGTTCCAGGACTACCAGGCGGAGGCGTGGCAGAAGCCCTTCACCGCCGAGACCGGGATCAAGTTCCGCAACGACGGCCCGGTCGACGAGGCGAAGATGAAGACGATGGTCGAGGCCAGGAAGGTGACCTGGGACGTCGTCGACACCAGCGCCGCCGCGACCGAGCAGTACTGCGGCAAGTACGTCGAGAAGCTCGACTTCTCGATCGTCGACAAGAGCATCTTCCCGCCCGGGACGGTGAGCGAGTGCGGCGTCCCCGCGTTCTTCTACAGCACCATCTTCATGTTCAACAAGCAGAAGTACGGCGCGAACCCGCCCACCAAGATCGCCGACTTCTTCGACGTGAAGAAGTACCCGGGCAAGCGGATCGTGCCGCCGGAGATCGCCGTCGGGCTGCTGGAGGCGGCGCTGCTTGCGGACGGCGTCCCGCAGGACAAGCTCTACCCGCTCGACCTGGACCGGGCGTTCAAGAAGCTCGACCAGATCAAGGGCGTGACGACGTTCGCGCAGACCTACGGGCAGATGCAGCAGATGATGGTCGACAAGCAGATCGACATGGGGCTGATGCTGAACGCCCGCGCCTACCAGGCGCTCAAGGCGGGCGCCCCGTTCGAGCCGGTCTGGGACAAGACGATCGTGAACTGGGACGATCTCGTGATCCCCAAGGGCTCGAAGAACAAGGAGCAGGCGATGAAGTTCATCGCCTCCGCCTCCGGGGAGAAGCCGTCCGCCAGGATGTCGGAGCTGGCGTCGGTGCTGCCGATCAAGGAGAGCATCAAGCCGAACTTCGACCAGTACCAGCAGCGGCTGAACGCGTACGCGCCGGAGCACAAGGACAGCATCGTCCGGACGGACGCGGCCTGGTGGGGCCAGAACTTCGACATGGTCACCAAGCGCTACACGGCGTGGCTCAACGGGTGACGCGATGAGCGCCCCGACCGCATCGGCGCCGCCGGTCGCCGCCACCGGCGGCGCCGGCCCGGCCCCCGCCCGGCCGCGCAGGCGGATGGCGGGCTGGTTCATCCTGCCCGCCACCGCCCTGCTGCTGGTGTTCTTCTGCTACCCGCTCGCCTTCGTCATCTGGCGGAGCTTCACGGACCCGTCCGCGGGGCTGGGCAACTACACGGCCCTGCTGCACGACGGCGTGTCCACCACGGTCCTGGTGCGGACGCTCGTCACCGGGCTGATCGTGTCCGCCTGCACCCTCGTCATCGCCTACCCGTACGCGTACACGATGACGCGGGTCGGGCCGCGCGGCCGCAACCTGATGACGGTCGTGGTCCTGCTGCCGTTCTGGACGTCGATGATGGCCCGCAACTTCGCCTGGTACATGCTGGAGCAGCGCGGCGGCCTGATCGACGACGCGTTCTCCGCGGTCGGGATCCACGGCGTCGTCCTGCTCGGCTCGGTGCCCGGCGTGGCGGTCGCGATGGTCCAGGTCATGCTGCCGTTCATGGTCCTCCCGCTGTACAGCGGGATGGAGGGCATCGACAAGCGGCTGCTGGACGCGGCGACCAGCCTCGGCGCGCCGCGCTGGCGGGCGTTCGCCCGGGTGTACCTGCCGCTGTCGCTGCCGGGGGTGCTGTCGGGGTTCACGCTCGTGTTCATCCTGACGCTCGGGTTCTACGTCACCCCGGCGCTGCTCGGCTCGCCGCAGGAGTCCCTGGTCGCCCAGTTGATCGCGACGCAGGTCAGCAAGCTGCTCGACTTCGGCGGCGCGGGCGCGCTCGGCACGGTGCTGCTGGCGGTGACGCTGCTGGCGCTGTTCGTCGTGTCGCGGTTCGCGAACCTCTCGTCCACGACGGAGAAGGCGGTGACGAATGACTGAACAGGCGTCCACGGCGGCGGCCGCGGGCAGGCCCGGGTTGCGGGCCGGACGGGACGGCGGCGTCGGCTGGGGCCTGCGGTCGGTGGTCGCGCTGACCGGGCTCGTGCTGATCGCGCCGACCGCCGTCGTGATCCCGATGAGCTTCTCCGCGGGCGACACCTTCCAGTTCCCGCCCGAGGACTGGTCGCTGCGCTGGTACCAGGCGTTCTTCAGCTCCGAGAAGTGGATGCGGTCGCTGCTGACCTCGGTGCAGATCGGGCTGCTCGTGGCGGTGACGGCGACCGTGCTCGGCGTCGCGGCGGCGTTCGGGCTGAACCGGGCGGGCTTCCGCGGCCGGGGCGCGATCCGCTCGCTGATGATGGCGCCGCTGATCGTCCCGGGCATCGTGGTCGCGGTCGCGATCTACGGCGTGTTCCTGCGCTGGCAGCTCAACGGCACGGCGATCGGGTTCGTGACCGCGCACACCGTGATGGCGCTGCCGTTCGTGGTGACGGTCATGACGACCAGCCTGGCCGGCTACGACCGCACGCTCGACACGGCCGCCGCGTCGCTCGGCGCCACCCAGGTGACGACGTTCTTCCGGATCACCGTGCCGCTGATCGCGCCCGGCGTGCTGTCGGGGTTCGTGTTCGCGTTCGTCATGTCGCTGGACGAGGTCGTCGTCGCGCTGTTCCTGCAGACGCCCGACATCCAGACGCTGCCGGTGCAGATGTACAACTCCATCACGCTGGAGATCGACCCGACCATCGCGGCCGCGTCCAGCCTGATGGTGACGGCCACGACCCTCGTCCTGCTGGTCCCGCAGTTCGTTCGCCGCAAGCGGAGCACACCATGAGCCATTCCGACACCAGCACCAGCACCGGCCCCGGGATCCGGATCGCGGGCGTCTCGAAGGTCTACCACGGGACGTCCCGTCCCGCCGTGGACGACGTGTCCCTCGACATCGCGGACGGCGAGTTCATCACCTTCCTCGGCCCGTCCGGCTCGGGCAAGACGACGATGCTGTCGATGCTCGCCGGGTTCGTCTCGGTGTCCGGCGGGACGATCGAGATCGACGGCCGGGACGTCTCCCGGCAGAAGCCGCACAGGCGGAACCTCGGCGTCGTGTTCCAGCAGTACGCGCTGTTCCCGCACATGAGCGTCGCGAAGAACGTCGCGTTCCCGCTCCAGCAGCGGCGGATGCCGAAGGCGCAGATCGCGGCGAAGGTCGCCGAGACGCTGAAGCTCGTCCACCTGGAGGACTACGCGGACCGGCTGCCGAGCATGCTGTCCGGCGGGCAGCAGCAGCGCGTCGCGCTGGCCCGCGCGGTGGTGTACCAGCCGCGCGCCCTGCTGATGGACGAGCCGCTCGGCGCGCTCGACCGGCGGCTGCGCGACCAGCTCCAGCGCGAGATCGCCCGCATGCACCGGGAACTGGGCATGACGTTCATCTTCGTCACCCACGACCAGCACGAGGCGCTCACCCTGTCCGACCGCATCGCGGTGTTCAACGACGGCAAGGTCGAGCAGGTCGGGACGCCCTCCGAGCTGTACGAGCGTCCCGGGACGCTGTTCGTCGCGCAGTTCCTCGGCGAGTCCACCTGCTTCCGCGGCACCGTCGACGCGACCGCGGGCCTGCTGCGCTGCGAGGGGTTCGCGGCGCGGGCGCCGCGCCTGGACGCCGGGCTCGACGGGACGGGCGGCGTCGCGATCGTCCGGCCCGAGCGGCTGGAGCTGCACCCCGGCGCGGGCGACGTCCCGTCCGGGCACAACCAGGCGAGCGCCACCGTCACCGAGATCGTCTACGTCGGCAACCACCACCAGGTCGGGCTGCGGTTCGGGGACGGCACGACCGGCTCGGCCATGCGGGTGGCCGGGCGGTCGCTCCCGGCCGTGCCGGGCGAGGAGGTCACGGTGAGCTGGGACCCGGAGCACCAGTCGATCGTCCCCGCCCCCGGCGGCGCGTCCGCCTCGCCCTCCGTGCTGGAAGCCGCGGGCGCCTGACCCCGCCCCCGCCCCCTGATCCGAACCCGCCACCGCATCCCGACCACCAGAGGGAGTCGCCCATGCCCGTCCAGACCCACCGCGCCGGGCCCGACGAGCGCTACGAGCGGATCACCGCCGGGGTTCCCGAGCTGCCCGCCGAGCTGGTACGGGACGTCCTGCGCGACCGGTACGGGCTCGACGCCGACGACCTCCGCCCGCTCGCCGGGGAGACCGACCGCAACCTCCGGGTCCTCGCGGGCGGCGCGGAGTACGTGTTCAAGGTCTGCGACCCGGCCGACCGCGCGGCCATCGACTTCCAGTCGGCGCTGCTCGCGCATCTCGACGGGCGGGACCTGGGCTTCGAGGTTCCGCGAGTCGTCCCGGACGTGTCGGGCGCGCCCGTCACCTCCGTGTCCGAGGGGGGCCGCGACCTGCCGGTCCGGCTGCTGACCTGGGTGCCCGGCGAGCTGCTGGCCGAGACGGCCCCGGCGCGCCGGTCGGCCGAGCTGCTCGCCGACGTCGGCGCGGTGGCCGGACGGCTGACCGCCGCGACCGCGTCCTTCGCCCATCCCGATCCGCCCGCGCCGCACTACTGGGAGTTCGGCCACGCGGGCACGGCGCTCGCCGGGTCGGCCGGGCACGTCCCCGACCCGGGCGTGCGCGCCGCCGTCGACGCGATCCGGGAGCGGTACGAGACCCCGCTCGCCGAGCGGCTGCCCGAGCTGCCCACGGCCGTGGTGCACCACGACCTCAACGCCTTCAACCTGCTGGTCCGGCGGGACGGCGGCCGCCGCCGGGTCAGCGGCGTGATCGACTTCGGCGACGCGCTGCCGACCGCGCGGGCCGCCGACCTGGCGGTGCTGATCTCCAGCGTGGCGCGCGGCGCCGCCCGCCCGCTGACCGTCGCGCGGGCGCTCGTCGCCGCCTACCACGCGGCGTGCCCGCTGACCGAGGCCGAGCTCGACCTGCTGTTCCCGCTGGTCGCGGTGCGCGCCGCGACGGTCGCCGCAACGACCGCCCGGCTCGACGCGGAACGGCGGCACGGCGACCCCCGGCACCGGTCGGCGGCCGCCGCCGACCTGGTGCGGGCGCTGGCGGAGATCCCGGCGGAGCTGGGGCGCGGCGCCGTCCGGGACGCGTGCGGGCTGCCCGCGCATCCGTCCGGGCCGACGCTCGTGTCCTGGCTCGCGGATTGCGCGGCGACCGCGCCGGTGGACGGCGCGCTCACCACTGTCGACCTCGGCGCGTCCTCTTCTGTCTTCGACGGCGTCGACCCGCGCGACCACGACGCGCTGGGGGCCGCCGCGAACGCCGCCATCCTGGCCGAGCGTCCGAGTGTGGCGGTCGGGCGGTACGGCGAGCCGCGCTTCCTCGCGCCCCGCCCGCGCCGCGACGGCGGACCGGACGAGCCCGACAACGTCCACCTCGGCGTCGACCTGTTCGCGGCGGCCGGGACGCCGGTCCGCGCGCCGCTGTCCGGCCGGGTCGAGGAGAACGGCACGGCCTTGGTGCTGCTGCACGAGCCGCCCGGAGGCGTCCCGTTCCGCACGATCTACACCGGGCTGGACGGCGCGCCCGAGGCGGGCGCGGAGGTCGCGGCGGGCGAGCGGATCGGCCGGATCGCGCCGAGCACCGGGCTGCCGCCGCACGTCCGGATCCAGGTGACGTGCTCGGAGCTCGGCACCTGGGCGTCCGTGCCGTCCGGCGTCCCCGGCTCCGAGGAGGCGGTGTGGCGGGGCCTGTTCCCCGACCCGACGCCGCTGCTCGGCGCGCGGAACGCGGTCACCGCCTGGACGCCCGCGATCGACAAGGCGCTGGAGGCCCGCCGCAGGCACCTGCCGAACACGCACCCGACGTACTTCGAGGACCCGATCGCGATGTCCCGCGCCCGGGACTGCCTGTTCTACGACGAGCGGGGCCTCTCCTACCTGGACGCGCTCAACAACGTCACCCTGCTCGGCCACGGCCACCCCCGGCTCGTGGACGCCGCGACCCGCCAGCTCGGCAGGCTGAACACCAACACCAGGTTCGTCTACGACACGCTGACCGAGTACGCCGAGCGGCTCACCGCGACGCTCCCGGACGGTCTCGACGTCGTCTACTTCGTCAATTCCGGCAGCGAGGCCAACGACCTCGCCCTGCGCATGGCCCGCTTCCTGACGAAGCGCGACGACATCGTCATCATCGACGACGCCTACCACGGCTACACGACCGTGGTGGCGGACGTGAGCCCGTCGCGGTACCGGAACTACGGCAAGCCGGACACGACGCATCCGACGCCCGTCCCCGACCGCTACCGGGGCGCGTACGGCTACGACGACGCGGACGCCGGGGCCAAGTACGCCCAGCACGTCATCGACGCGTTCGACGAGCTGACGGCGGAGGGACGTCCGCCCGCGGCGTTCCTGTACGAGTCGCTGCTCGCGGGCGGCGGGCAGGTCGTCCTGCCACCCGGATACCTGGAGCCGATCACGGCGGCGGCGGCCGAACGCGGCGTGCTGACGATCGCGGACGAGGTCCAGGTCGGGTTCGGCAGGCTGGGCGAGGCGTTCTGGGGGTTCCAGACGCAGGGGCCGGGCGTCGTCCCCGACTTCGTGACGATGGGCAAGGCCATGGGCAACGGGTTCCCGATGGCGGCGATGGTCACGACGCGGGAGATCTCGCGGGCCTTCGACCCGGCCGGGCGGTTCTTCTCCACCTACGGCGGCAACCCGGTCGCCTGCGCGGTCGGCCTGGAGCTGCTGGACGTCGTCGCGGACGAGGGCCTCCAGCACAACGCGCTCGTCGTCGGCCAGTACCTGCGCGACCGGCTCGCCGGGCTCGCCGACCGGCACCCGCTGATCGGCGACGTGCGCGGGCAGGGCTTCTACAGCGGGGTCGAGTTCGTCCGCGACCGGGAGACCAAGGAACCGGCGTCGGAGGAGACGCTGACCATCTGCGAACGGCTCAAGGACCGAGGGGTGCTCGTGTATCCGACCGGACGGTCGTGGAACATCCTCAAGCTCAAACCGCCGCTGACGTTCACGCGGGGGCACGCCGACGAGTTCACGGACGCGCTCGACGCCGTCCTCGAGACGGGCTGGTGACATGACCGGACACGCTGACATGACCGCACACGCTGACATGGTCCTGCTGGGCGGCCGGGTGCTGACCGTCGACGACGCGTTCACGGTCGCGTCGGCGCTGGCGGTGACCGGCGACCGGATCACGGCCGTCGGGTCCGACGACGAGGTGAGGGCCCTCGCCGGGCCGTCCACCACGGTCGTCGACCTCGACGGCCGGACGGTGCTCCCCGGCATCAACGACGCGCACCTGCACCTCGCGATGTTCGGCCTGGCCGGGCCGCCCTTCTCGGCCGACCTCAACGGCGTCGCCTCGCTGGAGGACCTGCGCGCGGCGCTCGCGGACGGCCCGCCCGGACCCGGCGGCAGCCGCTGGCTGATCGGCGAGGGCTGGCGGGAGGCGAACATCGCCGAGTTCGACGCCGCCGACCCGGGGCCGCACCGCTCCCTCATCGACGAGGTCACCGGCGACCGGCCGACCGTGCTGCACCACGCGTCCCGGCACTCGGTGCTGGTGAACACCGCCGCGCTGCGGATCGCGGGGATCACCCGCGACACCCCGGACCCGGCGGGCGGGCACATCGTCCGCGACCGCGCCGGGGAGCCGTCCGGGCTGCTGCTGGAAGGGGCGAAGGGGCTGGTCACCCCGTACGTCCCGGCGCACTCCGAGGCGGAGCGCCTGGACGCGATCGAGTCGGCGATGCGCACGCTCAACGCGCTCGGCATCACCAGCGTCACCGACCCGATCGTGTGGCCGGAGCTGCTGCGCGACTACACGACGCTGCGGCGGCAGGGGCGGATGACCGTCCGGGTGAACGCGCTGCTGCACTGGGACTGGCCGTCCCCTGCCAGCTCGTCCGAGCGGCTGGAGACCGCGCTCGGGTACGCCGGGCTGTCCGCTGGGTTGGGCGACGACTGGCTTCGGATCGGCGGCCTCAAGCTGTTCGCGGACGGGGTGCCCACGCAGTGCACCGCCTGGCTGCACGAGCCGTACCCGTCCGGCGGGCACGGGAGCCTGATCACCTCCGGCGACGACGACGAGGCCCGCTACGAGGAGTTGCTGCGCTCGATCGAGCTGGGGCACCGGCACCGGCTCCAGGTCCAGGTGCACGTCACCGGCGACCGCGCGGCCGACGCCGCCGCGGACGGCCTGGTCCGCGCCCTCAAGGAGGACCCGTGGCCGGACGCGCGGCACGCCCTCATCCACGGCACGCTCCTCAACGAGCACGGCTTCGCGCGGCTGGCCGAGCACGACATCAGCGTGATCACCAGTTCGCTGATGAAGTCGCACAGCGGCGCGTCGATGACGCGGGCGATCGGCGCGGACCGGTGGGCCCGCGCGTTCCCGGCCGGGGCGCTGCTCGCGGCGGGAGTCCACGTCGCGGACAGCTCGGACGCGCCGGTCACCTTCCCCGACTGGCTCCGCGGCATCGCCACGTTCACCGGCTCCGCCCCGGGCCCGTTCGCCGACGTGCCCGCCGACCTGCGGCTCACCCGCGAGCAGGCCGTCCGGCTGTGGACCACGGCGGGCGCCTATCTGGAGCACGCCGAGGACCGCAAGGGGACCCTCACGCCCGGGAGCCTCGCGGACCTCGTCGTCCTGGACGGCGACCCGGTGACCGCGGACGGCGACGCGCTGCGGCGCATCACGCCCGTGTTCACCGTGGTCGGCGGGCGCGTCGTCCACACTGGGGGGACGCCCGGCTAGCGACCTTGGCCGTCCGACCCCGTGAAGGAGCCCGCCCATGCGGATCACCGCCGCTCTCGTCGAGGAACTGGACGGCCCGTTCACCCTCACCGAACTGGAGCTGGACGAGCCCGGCCCCGGCGAGGTCCTGGTCAAGGTGGCCGCCGCCGGGATCTGCCACACCGACGGGCTGGCCCGGCACGGCGACCTGCCGTTCCCGCTGCCCGGCGTCCTCGGCCACGAGGGCGCCGGAACGGTCGCGGCGGTCGGGCCCGGCGTCACCGGCTTCGCCGAGGGCGACCCGGTCGTCATCGGCTGGCCGTCGTGCGGCGCGTGCCGGAACTGCCGGGCCGGGGAGCCGCGCTACTGCGAGCGGCTCGCGACGGCGCTGGTCGGCGGCGGACGGCTCGGCGGGCCGCGCGCCGGGGAGACGGCGCTGCGCCGTCCGGACGGCAAGCCCGTGTCCAGCCACTTCTTCGGCCAGTCGTCGTTCGCGACGCACGCGCTGACCACGGCCGCCGCCCTGGTGCCCGTCCCGCCGGAGCTGCCGCTCGCGCTGATGGGGCCGCTGGCCTGCGGGGTCTCCACCGGCGCCGGCGCGATCTTCAACTCGGTCCGGCCGGGCGCGGGGGCGCGGCTCGTGGTGTTCGGGACGGGGACCGTCGGCCTCGCCGCGATCATGGCCGCCCGCAACTCCCCCGCCACCCGGATCATCGCCGTCGACCGGCACGCGTCCCGGCTGGAGCTGGCCCGCGAACTGGGCGCGACCGACACCGTCGACGCGACCGAGCACGACCCGGTCGACGCCGTCCGCGACCTGTGCGGCGGGCCCGCCGACTACGCGCTGGAGTGCACGGGGGTGATCGACGTCGTCCGGCAGGCCGCCGACGTGGTCGGCATGCTCGGCACCTGCGTCCTCATCGGCGGCGCCCCGGCCGCCGCCGAGTTCTCCCTCGACCACCTGTCCACGCTGTGGGGCAAGCGGATCGTCGGGGTGCTCGGGGGCGGCGGGCGCAGCGAGGAGCTGATGACCGCGATCATGCGGCTGTACGCGCAGGGCCGCTTCCCGTTCGACCGGCTCGTGGAGTACTTCGACTTCGCCGACGTCCAGACCGCGCTGGACCGGTCCTACGCGGGCGAGGTCGTCAAGCCGGTCCTGCGCATGCCGTGAGGCGGCGCACGGGCTGACCAGGGGACCTGCGAAAAACCGGTTGCGCGGCCGACATACGGTGGAAGCGTGATCGAGATCAAGGACATCCCCGAGGCCGACGCCGACCGCATGGTGGACTTCGCCGGGATCGTGTTCCACAGCCGCATCGAGGACGGCGACTACGAGCGCAACTCGTGGGTGGCCCGGCGCGCCGAGCGGATCGGCGCCTACGACGGCGGCACGGTCGCCGGGCAGCTCGCGGCCCTCCCGATGCGGCTCGCCGTGCCCGGCGCGCTGCTCGACTGCTCCGCCGTCACGTTCGTCGGGGTGCTGCCCACGCACCGCCGCCGCGGCGTCCTCACGTCCATGATCGAGCGGATGCACGCGGACGCGGTCGCCGCGGGCCGCCCGGTCGCCGCGCTCTGGGCGTCGCAGGGCGCGATCTACGGACGGTACGGCTTCGGCCTCGCGACCCGCGCCGTCGGCC
Organism: Actinomadura syzygii; assembly: GCF_008085905.1. GTDB lineage: Bacteria > Actinomycetota > Actinomycetes > Streptosporangiales > Streptosporangiaceae > Spirillospora > Spirillospora syzygii. Next base: position 54,821 of record NZ_VSFF01000022.1, read on the forward strand.
TGGAGATCGACGCCGCGCGTCCGCTCGAACTGCGCACGACGCCCGATCCCGCGCCGCTGCGGCTGATCGACCCCGCGTCCGCGCCGGAGATCCTCGACCCGATCCACGCGCGCGCCCTCGCCGCGCGTCCGGGCGGGCTGGTCCGCGACCCGGAATGGTGGACGTGCGGCACGCTGCGCGCGGTCGAGCAGGAGGCCCCCGGGTTCAGCCCGCCGCGCGTCGTCGTCCATCCCGGCGGGTATGCGGCCTACCGCGCCAACGAGCACACCGTCAGGGTCGAGGATCTCGTCGCGGACACACCGGCGGTGGAGGCCGCGCTGTGGCGGTACCTCGCGTCGATCGACCTGATCAAGGTCGTGCAGGCGCCGACCCGCCCGGTGGACGACCTGCTCCCGTTCATGGCCGCCGACCCCGACCAGGTCGTCGTGAAGAACGGCTACGGCGCGCTGTGGCTGCGGCTGATCGACGTCCCGGCCGCGCTGCGCGCCCGGTCGTGGGCCACCGAGGACACCTTCGTGCTGGACGTCCGCGACGCCCGCCTTCCGGCCAACGAGGGCCGCTGGCGGCTGAAGACCGGCGCCGAGCCCGCATGCGACCGGACGGACGAGGCCCCCGACCTGACCCTGTCCGCCGCCGACCTGGCGTCCGTCTATATGGGTGGCACGCCGGTGTCCGCGCTGGCCCGTCTCGGCGTGGTGACCGAGCACACTCCGTCGGCGGTCGCCCGGCTGGACGCGGCCCTAACCATTCCTCTCGCGCCCTATACCAACGACGACTTCTAGGCGACGGTGAAGCCCGTGCAGGCCATGGGCTTGGCCCTGCCGTTCGCCGGGACGTGGTACCACAGCACCGTCCAGGCGCCGGGTGACAAGGGGAACGCCTCGTTGTTGGCGCCCGGCCAACTGAAGTCCTCCGGATAGGTCACGGTCAGCGCCTCGCCCATCGTCGCCTGCTGGCGAGGGTCCGCCTTTGCCGGGTATCGGACCGGCTTGGAATTGACGATGCCGGTGATCCGGTTTCCGCCCTGCCCGACGGGCGGCCTGATCTGGGCGGCGATGTAATAGCCGGAAGGGCCGTACCACTCGAAGAGCAGTTTCAGATCGACACTGCCTCCGGCGCGGATCGCCGCCGGGGTGTGCGCCAGTTTCATGGTCGCGGCGAGCGTCTGGTCGTCGGGCTTGACGTTCTTGTCGCACCTGCCGGTCGCCGGGTCCCAGGTGAAGGCGCCCGCGCGCTGGTCGATCGACATGATCGCCGGGGGCTTCGCGGCGGCCCGGGTCGCGGGCGGGGACTGCGTGACGCCGCCGGTCGTCGTCCCGCCGGTCGTCGTCCCGCCCGTGGTTCCGCCCGTGGTCCCGCCCGTCGTTCCGGTGCCGCCCTGCGCGGAGGGGCCGGTGTCGGGGAGGCCCTCGTAGGCCAGGAGGGACGCGGCCGCCAGCAGCGCCGTCCCGCCGAGGATCACGGCCGCGCGCCGCCGGGTGCGGGACGGCCGGGTCACCGACGTCGCCACCGACGTGCGGCCGTGGTCGGGCGGGACGAGCCCGTCCGCGATCGCCGACCGCAGGTCGGGCGGCGGCGGGGCGGTGAGCGCGACCAGCCGCCGGTAGTCCGGATGCTCCGCCAGCGGGTCGCGGACCGCGCACAGGCGCATGACCTCCTCCGGCCCCGGCCGCGCGGCGGGGTCCTTGGCGGCGCACCGGGTCAGGAGGTCTGCCAGCCGCGCGTCGACGCCGTCCAGGTCGAGGTCGCCCGCCAGAGTGCGGTGGACGATCACGGAGAGGCTCTCGTCGCCGAACGGCGGGCGTCCGGTCGCCGCGAAGGCGATCGTCCCGGCGAGCGAGAACACGTCGGACGCGGCGGACGCCGGACGGCCGTCGATCAACTCGGGCGCGACGAACCCGGGCGTGCCCGTCCAGGTACCGGTCCCGGTGATCTGCTCCTGCCCCTCGCCGCGGGCGATGCCGAAGTCGATCAGGCGCGGCCCGTCCCGGCCGAGGATCACGTTCGCCGGTTTGAGGTCGCGGTGCCGGACGCCCTGCCGGTGCAGGTCGGCGAGGCCCTCGGCCAGCGCCGCCAGCAGCCGCAGGCAGGTACCCGGCGGGAGCGGCCCGTGCCGCCGCACCGCCTGCTGGAGCGTCGGCCCCGGGACGTACTCGGTCGCCAGCCAGTACGGCGGGGCCTCGACGCCGGCCCCGACGAGCGCGGCGGCGAACCGGCTGCGCACCAGGCCGACCGTCTCGACCTCGCGGCGGAACCGCGCGAACGCCTGCGGCGCGGTGAGGTCCCTGCTGATCACCTTGACCGCGACGTGCAGGCCGCCCCGGCTGAGACCGAGGTAGACCTCGCCCATGCCGCCCGCGCCGAGCCTGGCCAGCACCGGGAAGCCGCCGATCTCCGCCGGGTCGTCCGGCCGTAGCGCCTGCATCGCCGACCTCCGGGCGGACGAGCCGAAAAGGACACGCCGAGTATGATTGACTGAGCGTCATTCAATCAAGGGGAACGGATGTCTCCGCGCAACGTCGGCACCAACCAGCGGATGCGCGCCCAGGCCAAGGCCAAGATCCTCGCCTGCGCCCACCGGCTGTTCAGGGAGCACGGCTACGACTCGACGAGCCTCGCCCGGATCGCCCGCGAGGCCGGGGTCTCGGCGGGCCTGACGGTCTACTACTTCCGCACCAAGCAGCATCTCGTCCAGGCGCTGGCGGACCGGCTGCTGCACGAGAAGGTCGTGCGGCGGATCGAGGCGCTCGACCCGGACGCCGGTCCGGACGAGCGGCTCGCGGCCCTGGTCGACGCGGTGCTGGAGGCGGCGGCGGCCGAGCCGCAGATCATCGCCCTGCACCTGGCCCTGCTGCTGCGGCCCGGCGTCGCCGAGACCCTCGCCGACGCCGAGCACGAGCATGAGGAACGGCTCGCCGTCCTGGCCCAGGAGATCCTCGCGTCCAGGGGAACCGACGCCGTCACCGAACAACTGCTGTTCCGCACCTCGATGATGGGGCTCGTCTATGGAATGGTCAGCCCGTATCAGCCGTTGCCGCTGGAATCGGCGCGCGCGCACATGTACGCCCAGTACGGCCTTGCCAAGCGGTAGAAGGTCGGGGGCCGGAGAATGCTGACGGTCGGCACCGGCGGGGAGTTAAGGCTCGGACCCGCAGTGGACCGGGGCGGGCAGGGCGAGCTCTTCGCCGTTTCCGGACGGCCCGACCTGGTGTTCAAACGCATTCACGACGCGGAACTGGCGCGGGACGCCGCATGGCCCGACCGGTTACGCGTCATGGTCGCCCATCCCCCGGCTGGGGTCCGGGACGGGCAGGGGCATGTGCTGCTGGCCTGGCCTTCCGACTACGTCCTGGACGGCGACCGCTGCGTGGGCTTCCTCATGCCGCGCCTGGATATTTCCCGGACCGCCGAACTGCACCTGCTGGCCAATCCGTCCGACCGGCGGTCTCCGGCTCCGGGTGGGCCGCATTGGGCGGTCCAGTGGACGTGGCGGGAATTGCTGCACACCGCCGTGAACCTGGCCGCGGCCGTGCGGGTCGTGCACGATTCCGGCGTGGTGATCGGCGATTTCCAGGAACGGAATGTGCTCGTCGACCAGACGGCACTGGTGTCCTTGGTCGACTGCGACTCGATGCAGGTCGCCGATCCCGATACGGGACGAGTGTTCCACTGCACGGTCGGACGGCCTGAATACACCGCACCGGAGCTGATCGGCGCCGACGTCGCGAACGTCCGCCGGGAGCCGTCGTCCGACCTGTTCGCCCTCGCCGTCCATATCCATCAGATCCTCTTTTCAGGCGCCCATCCATTCGACGGTTTGTGGACCGGGTCGGGAGAGAAGCCGCGCCGGGACCGCTTGGCGGCGAAGGGCTGGTACGCCAACGGCCGGAAGGGTCCGCTCCGCCCACCGCCGGGCGTTCCCGGATTCGAGCTGATAACGGCCCCGGTACGCGACCTGTTCGACCGGGCGCTGGCCGAAGGGGCGCGCCGTCCGGAACGGCGACCGACGGCGGCGGAATGGCAGGCGGCGCTGCGGGAACTGGCCGCCGACCTGAGGAGCTGCCGGGCGGACCGGACGCATGTGCATCCGCGGGAGGCGGCGTCGTGCCCGTGGTGCGCCGCCGAGCGCGCCCGGTCCGAGCACGCGCCGCCCGAGCACGCGCCGCCCGAGCACGCGCCGCCCGCCCGCGTCCCCGCGCCTCGGCAGGTCGCGGCGGCGGCCCCCGTTCGGAGGCGCCGCCGATGGCCCGCCTGGGTCGGCGCATTCGCGGTCTTGGCGACGGTGGGCGCGTTCGCCGTTCCGAAGGTCGCGGACGCGGTGCGAACCGAACCGACGCCCCCGGACATCGCGGCGCCGCGTTTGACGGGCGCCTCAACCCGCACCGTCCCGGCCAAGGCTCAATTTCAGAGCGCCTATCCTTCGACGCTGAGAATCGAGCGGGCGAGCCTCAGCGGATTCCGGCTGACCGTGAGTTTCGACGCGCGCGGCGACTACGTGTCCAACCCCGGATTTCGGGGAGCGCGGCTGCTCGTGCATACCCGCCGGGGACTGGTCGACGTCCCCCCGATGAAGCTTGAGCCCATCGCCTCGGACCAGAAGCACATCGCGGCCCGCCTCACCTATCCGGCGCATCTGCCGGGTGACTACGACTTCGTTTTCAACCGCGACCGCTTCCCCTGGACACGGATCGGTCGCGTCGACGTGCCCGCCGTGGCCGTCGTCCCCAACGCGAACGGAGCCTTCGGAACTCCGGCGTCGTGGACGCTCTTCCGCAAGACCTCCCTGCCCGGCGGACGGCTCCGCCTCGACGTCGGCGGCTACGGACGTCCGGGCGACAGCTGCCTGCTCCCGACCAAGAGTGAACCGAAGACGACCGAACGCGAATACCAGAACCAGACCTACTTCACCTGGAACGGCACCACCTCAATGGCGGTCGGAAACGCTCCTTTCTACCGCGCCACGCTCACCTTCCCGCACAAGAGCCGAGCGTTCCGCTTCTACTGCGGCATTTCCGAGACCGAGATCCCCCTCTAATCCCCCCATGCTGCTCCCGGAAAGGAACAGTTCAGAATGACCGCACCTTTCACCCCGCGTTTGAAGCTTGACAATCGTGATCCGCGCGTCGCCTGCGTCCTGCTCCTCGACGTCTCCCTCTCGATGGGCGGCGCGCCGATCGACGAACTCAACCGCGGGTACGCGCGGTTCTGCGGCGAACTCGGCGAGGACCCGCTGGCCCGCAAGCGCACCGAGGTGGCGGTCGTGACGTTCGGCGGCGAGGTGCGCGTCGCGCAGCCGTTCGCCGAGGCCAGGGAGCTCGAGCCGCAGCGGTTCTCGGTCTCGGGCACGACCCCGCTGGGCGAGGCCCTCGACACGGCGATGGACCTCGTCGAAGGGCGCAAGGCCGAATACCGGGCGGCCGGACTGGAGTATTACCGGCCGTGGCTGTTCGTCCTGAGCGATGGATCGCCCACCGACGGGGAAAGGTTCGAGAACGCCGTCCGCCGCCTGTCGGAAATGGAGCGCGCGAAAGGCGCGACGGTGTTCGCGGTGGGAATCGGCGAGGCCGCCGACATGACCCAGCTCGCGCGGCTGTCGGAGCGCGGCCCGGCGCGGCTGCGGGGCCTGCAGTTCGGGCCGATGTTCGCGTGGCTGTCGGCGTCCATGCAGCAGGTCAGCAACTCGGTGGCCTTCGGCCCCGAGAGCGACACCACGCAGATCCCGCTGCCGCCGGTCGGCTGGGGCACCGCGTGAGGGTGCTGGCCGCCTCGGTGACCGGCGCCGCCCACCGGCGTCTCGGCCAGGACTGCCAGGACGCGTGGGCGTCGGCTCGGACACCGGCGGGGCTCGTCCTCGCGATCGCGGACGGCGCGGGCTCCCGCGAGCATGCGGCGAAGGGCGCGCGGACGGCGGTCGCGGCGGCGTGCGCGACCGCCGGACCGGGGAACGATCCGCTGCTCGCCGCGTTCGCCTCCGCTCGGCAAGCCGTCCTCGGCCTGGCGCCCGACCCGGCTCCCTTCGCCTGCACGCTCTCGGTCGTGGTCGTCGGCGCCGCCGAGGTGGCGGCCGGGCAGATCGGCGACGGGATCGTCGCGGTCGAACAGGGCGGCGGCGCGCGGAGCGCGGCGGTAACGGCGCGGGGCGAGTACGCGAACGAGACGGTCTTCCTCACGTCCCGCGACGCGATGGACGCGCTGGCCGTCGAACGCTTCCCGGCGTCCGAGGTGACGGGAGTGGCGCTGTCCACGGACGGGCTCCGCTCGGTCATCCTGGACGACCCCGCCGCCGGAAACCTGTACGAGCCGTTCTTCACCGACCTCTGGAGCTATGCCCGGCGGGAGTCCGCGGCCGCGGACGGCCTGCGCGCCTTCCTCTCGGACGTCCCGGACGGCACCGGCGACGACAAGACCCTCGTCGTCGCGGTGCCCGGCACGACCGGCGGAAGCCGTCCCCCGGACAACCCGGACGACCCGCGCTAGAGCGCCCGCTTGCTAAGTTTGGCAATTGCCGAGGTGGTCACCCGGCGAAGGGGGATCGGGCATCGTGAGCGCGCCGCTGTACCAGCTCAAGGCGGAGTTCTTCAAAACGCTCGGGCACCCGGCCCGGATCCGCGTGCTGGAGCTGCTCAGCGAGCGCGACCACGCGGTGGCCGAGATGCTCCCCGAGGTGGGGATCGAGCCCGCGCACCTGTCCCAGCAGCTCGCGGTGCTGCGCCGCGCCGGGCTTGTGGTCTCCCGCAAGGAGGGCTCCACGGTCATCTACTCGCTGACCAGTCCGCGTGTGGCAGAGCTGCTCGCCGTCGCCCGTTCCATCCTGACCGGGGTGCTGTCCGGTCAGGCGGAACTCCTGGACGACCTCCGGGCCGCGGGCGCCGCCGAAGGCCGCGAACACTCCTAGCAGGACCCCCTCGGACGGACCCGGGTCCGTCCCGTGCTGTTGTATCGAGTTGCTAACGTTGGCAATTGCGCAGGACGGTAACTTCTTGCGCTTCGATGCCCTCTGCCCCGGTACGGGCCGTCTCACAGTGAGGAACACGGTGAAAGATCTGCTGCGTAAGATCCGCGGGACGGGCCGGGTCGCGGAGCCGGCGCCCGCGCGTCCCGAGGGCGCGTCCGCGGGACGCGCGCGGGAGTTCGGCGGTTCGGTGCAGGTCCGGCACGTGGACGCGGGGTCCTGCAACGGCTGCGAGGTGGAGATCGCCTCGGCGTTCGGCCCGGTGTACGACGCCGAGCGCTACGGGGCCCGGCTGGTGGCCTCCCCCCGCCACGCCGACGCGCTGCTGGTGACCGGGCCCGTGACGCGCAACATGCGGATGGCGCTGCGCCGCACCTACGAGGCCGTCCCCGAGCCGAAGGTCGTCGTCGCGGTAGGCGACTGCGCGTGCGACTGCGGGGTGTTCGCCGAGGCGTACGGCGTGGTCGGCGCCGTGGGCGACGTCGTGCCGGTGGACGTCGAGGTGCCCGGCTGCCCGCCGCCGCCGGACGCGATCACGGCCGCGCTGCGGGGGCTCACCGGCCGATGAGCCTGAGCCGATGAGCCTGACGGGGGCCGCGCTCGGCGCGGGGCTCGGATCGAGCCTGCTCGCCGCCGCGGCCGGGACGCTGCTGCCCCGGCGGGCCCGCCGCGTCGGCGCGGGCCTCGGGACCGGCGCGGCCGGGGCCGCGGCGGTGGTCGCGGGCGGCGCGGCGCTGTCCGGCCACCCCTGGGACGCCTGGTACCCCGACCTGCTGCCGCTGGCCGGGATCCGGCTGGCGGTCGACCCGCTGAGCGGGCTGTTCCTCGCGGTCACGGGCGCGGTAGCGATGTGCGCGGCGGTGTACGGCGTCGGATACGCACGCGGCGGACCGCGCGGTGGATCGGGCCTGGACGGACGAGTCACCCAGGCGATGGTCCCGCTGTTCGTGGCGGCGATGCTGCTGGTGCCCGCGGCGGCGAGCGCGAGCACGTTCCTGGTGGCGTGGGAGCTGATGGCGCTGACCTCGCTGCTGCTGGTCGTGGCCGAGCACCGGCGGCGGGCGGCGGTGGCCGAGGCCGGGCTCTGGTACGCGGTGATGACGCACCTGGGGCTGGTGGTCGTCCTCGCCGGGCTCGTGGGGTTCGCCGCGGCGGCGGACGGCGAGTCGTTCACGCGGATGCGCGCGGCGGCCGACGGCATGTCGCCCGCCGTGCGCGGCGCGGTGTTCGTCGCGACGTTCGTCGGGTTCGCGTCCAAGGCGGGCATCGTGCCGCTGCACGTGTGGCTGCCGCGCGCGCACCCGGAGGCGCCGAGCCACGTGTCCGCGCTGATGAGCGCCGCGATGGTCAACCTCGGCGTGTACGGGATCGTGCGGGTGGGCTTCGACCTGCTGGGCGGCGGCCCGGAGTGGTGGTGGCTGCTGGCGCTCGCCGCGGGCGCGGCGTCGGCGCTGTACGGCATCCTCCAGGCGGCCGTGGCGACCGATCTGAAGCGGCTGCTGGCCTATTCGACGTGCGAGAACATGGGGCTCGTCCTGCTGGGCGTCGGGGCGTCCGGGCTGTTCGCGGCGGTGGGGTCCCGTCCGCTGGCGGCGCTGGCGATGACGGCCGCGCTGCTGCACGTGGTCAACCACGCGGGGTTCAAGACGCTGCTGTTCCTGTCGGCCGGGTCGGTGGTCCACGCCACCGGCACCCGCGACCTGGACGACCTCGGCGGCCTGCGGTCGCCGATGCCCGCCACGACCGCGCTGTTCGGCGTCGGCGCGCTGATGGCGTCGGCGCTGCCGCTGGGCAACGGGTTCGTGAGCGAATGGCTGCTGGTGCAGAGCCTGATCCACGCGCTGCCGTCCGGCGGGACGGTCACCGCCGTCACCATGCCGCTGGCCGTGGCGGTCGTCGCGCTGTCGGCGGGACTGGCGGTCGCCACGTTCGTCAAGGCGTTCGGCGTCGGGTTCCTGGCCCGTCCGCGCACGCCCGCCGCCGCGCGGGCGCACGAGAGTCCCGCGACGATGCTCGCCGGCATGGCGGCGGCGGCCGTGTGCTGCGGCGCGCTCGCGCTGGCGCCCGGGTGGGCGGCGTCGGGCCTGACGCGGGCGATCGCCGTCGCGGCGCCGGGCCCGGACGCGGTGTCCGCCCAGGCGACGCTGCGCCCGGCGGGCCTGCCGAGCACCATGTCCCCGCTGGTCATCGCGGTCGCGCTGCTGGTCGCGGTGGTCGGGCTCGCCGCGCTGCTGCGCGCCGCCGCGTCCCGCCGGGCCCGGCGGAGGGCGCGGCTGTGGGACTGCGGGGCCGGTCCGATGTCGGCCCGGATGGAGTACACCGCGACCTCGTTCGCCGAGCCGTTGCAGCGGGTGTTCGACGACGTCCTCGCCCCGGAGACCGACCTCGACGTCACACCGGTCACCGAGTCGGCCTACCTGGTGGACAGCGTGACCTACCGGGCCAGAGTCGGCGACCGGATCGAGCACCGGCTGTACCGTCCGGTGCTGGCGGCGGTGGAGTGGACCGGGCAGGCCGCCCGGCCGCTGGCCAACGGCAGCGTGCACCGCTACGTCGGGTACGGGTTCTACGCCTTCACCGGTGTGCTCGTCGTCCTGGCGGTGCTGCGATGAGTGCTGCGGTGAGTGCTGCGGTGAGCGCGGCGGGCGCGGTCGGCGCTGCGGCCCAGGTGGTGCTGGTGGCCGCCGGGGCGCCGGTGCTGGTGGGCTTGATGCGGCAGGTGCGCGCCCGGCTGGAGGGACGCGCCGGCGCGGGCTTCCTGCAACCGTGGCGGGACCTGCGGAAACTCGTCCGCAAGGAGGCGATCACGCCGGACGGCACCGGTCCGATCTTCCGGACGGCGCCGCTGGTGCTGGCGGGCACCGCGCTGGTGATCGCCGCCGTGATCCCGGTCGCGACCACGGCGTCGCCGCTGGACGGCGCCGCCGACCTGTTCGCCGTGGCCGCCCTGCTCGCGCTCGGCACGGTCGCGCTCGCGCTGGCCGGGCTGGACACCGGCACGGCCTTCGGCGGCATGGGCGCGAGCCGCGAGATGACGGTGATGGCGCTGGTGGAGCCCACCATCCTCGTGTCGATCTTCGCGCTGTCGGTACCGGTGGGCTCCACCAACCTCGGCGCGATCGTCACCTCGACGCTGCACGAGCCGCAGCGGGTGGCGTCCCCGGCGAGCGTGCTGGCCGCGGTCGCGCTGGCGGTGGTGGCGATCGCGGAGACCGGGCGGATCCCGGTGGACAACCCGTCCACCCACCTTGAACTGACGATGATCCACGAGGCGATGGTGCTGGAGTACGCCGGGCCGGACCTCGCGCTGGTGGAGTGGGCGTCGGCGATGCGGCTGACGATCCTGCTCGGCCTCGTCGCCAATCTGTTCGCGCCCTGGGGCATCGCCGGGGCGTCCCCGGCGATGCTGCCGGTCGCGCTGATCGCCTTCGCGGCCAAGGTCGCGGTGCTCGGCGGCGCGCTCGCCGCCGGCGAGGTGTTCATGGCCAAGCTGCGCATGTTCCGGGTGCCCGAGCTGCTGGCCGGGTCGTTCGTGCTCGCGCTGCTGGCGGTCGCCGCGTCCTACTTCCTGGTGGCCCCGTGAACCACGTCCTCTACGTGCGGCTCCTCGACCTGGCCTGCGGCGCGTTCCTGCTGGCCGGGGTGCTGGTGCTGTGGCGGCGCGACCTGGCCGCGATCGTCCGGCTGTTCGCCGCGCAGGGCGTTGCGCTCGGCTGCCTCGTCGCCGTGCTCGGCGTGGACGCGGGCGATCCCGAGGTCGTCGGCCTGGCGGTGGGGATCGGGCTGCTGCGCGCGGTCGCGCTGCCCTGGCTGCTGCGGCGCGCGATGACGGCGGGCGGCGCGGGACGCGAGACCGACCCGCGGGTGAACGTGGCCGCGTCCCTGATGGTCGCGGCGCTGCTGGCCCTGCTGGCGTACGCCGTGACGCGTCCGGTGGTGGCGCTCGACCCGGCGCCCGCCGTGCGGGCCGTGCCCGTCGCGCTGACCGTGGTGCTGATCGGGTTCTTCGTCCTCGTGACGCGGCGGCGCGCCCTCTCCCAGGTCGTCGGGTTCCTGCTGGTGGACAACGGCATCACGGCCGTCGCGTTCCTGACCACCTCGGGGGTGCCGCTGATCGTCGAGCTGGGCGTGTCCCTGGACGTCCTGCTGGCCGTGCTCGTGCTCCAGGTGCTGACCGCCCGGATGCGGGCCGCGTTCGGCGACACCGACCTGGACGACCTGCGGGAGCTGCGGGACTGATGACCCTCCTGTTGACCGCCCCCATCGCCGCGCCCGCGCTGGCCGCGGGCGCCTACGCGGCCTTCGGATGGCGGCGCGGCACGGCCTGGCTGGGCGCCGTCGCCGCCGTCGCGCTGCTCGCCGCCGCGATCGCCCTCGCCGTCCACGCCGTGGACGCGCCGCGCACCGGCCTCGGCGGGCTGCTCCGCGCGGACGCCCTCAGCGCGTTCATGCTGATCGTGATCGGCGCGGTGGCGGTGCCCGCGACGCTCGCCGGGCCCGGACACCTCGCCGCCGAACGCACCGCCGCGCGGGACGCGCGCCGCTACGGCGTCCTCACCCAGGGGTTCGTCGCCGCGATGGCGCTCGCGGTGCTGGCCGCCAGCCTCGGCGTCCTGTGGGTGGCGATCGAGGCGACGACGATCCTGACCGCGTTCCTGGTCGGGCACCGCCGCACCCGCAACGCCACCGAGGCGGCCTGGAAGTACGTGGTGATCTGCTCGACCGGCATCGCGCTGGCGTTCCTCGGCATCGTGCTGCTGCACTTCGCGGCGCGGCACGCCCACGTCCCGTCGTCCGGGTCGCTGGACTGGACGCAGCTCACCGCGCGCGCCGCGCAGCTCGACGCGGGCGTGACGCGAATCGCGGTCGCGCTGCTGATCCTCGGCTTCGGCGCGAAGGCGGGCCTCGCCCCGCTGCACGCCTGGCTGCCGGACGCGCACGGCCAGGCCCCGGCCCCGGTGTCGGCGCTGATGTCGGGCGTGCTGCTGTCGGTCGCGTTCTACGCCGTCCTGCGGGTCAAGGTGATCGCCGACGCCGCGCTCGGCGCCGGGCCCGCCCGGACGCTGCTCCTCACCGCCGGGCTGGCCTCGCTCGCGGTCGCCGCCGCGCTGCTGCTCGCCCAGCGCGACTACAAGCGGATGCTCGCCTACTCCAGCATCGAGCACATGGGCCTGCTCGCGGTCGGCGCGGCGATCGGGACGCGGCTCGCCGTCCTCGCGGTGCTGCTGCACATCCTCGGGCACGGGCTCGCCAAGTCGGTCGCGTTCCTGGCGTCCGGGCACATCGGCCGGATCTCCGGGGGCAGCCGGATCGACGCCGTGCGCGGCCTCGCCGCGCGCGCCCCGCTGGTCGCGGGCGGGTTCGGCGCGGCGGTGCTCGCGCTGCTCGGCTTCCCGCCGTTCGGCCCGTTCGCCAGCGAGCTCGGCATCTTCCGCGCCGGGTTCGCCGCCGGGCTCGGCTGGGCCGCCGGGATCGCGCTCGTCCTGCTGCTTCTCGTCATGGGCGCGCTCGCCGCCCGCACCGGCCGGATGCTGCTCGGCGCGCCGCCGGACGCGCCCGGCGCCGCCAAGCTCCCCGCCGCGCTCCCCGTCCGGCTCCCCCGGGCGGACGCGGCGGCGCTCGTCCTCGGGCTGCTCGGCTGCGCCGCGATCGGCATCGGGCTCGGGCCGCTGCGCACCCTTCTGGACCACGCCGCCACCGTCCTCGGAGCGCACTGATGACCCCACCCGAGCGGACGAGCGTCGAGGTCAACGCGGGCGCGCTGCCGAGGCGGGCCGCCGCGCTGCTGGACGGCGGCGCCCGGCTCGCCCTCGTCGCCGCCCACCACGACCCGGACGCCCTGCGCGTCGTGTACCTGTTCACCCACCCCCGGACGGACCGCCGCACCGAGTTGCACGTCGTCGTCGACCCGGCCGACCCGGTGCTGCCCAGCCTGGCCGGGATCAGCTTCCCGGCCGGACGGTTCGAGCGCGAGATGCACGACCTGTACGGCATCGTCCCGGAAGGTCATCCGCTGCCGCGCCGGCTCGTCCGCCATCACCACTGGCCCCGCGGCTGGTACCCGATGCGCGACGACGCCGGACCGCCGCCCGAGTTCGGCGACCCCGCGGGCCCCTACCCGTTCGTGCAGGTCGAGGGGCCGGGAGTCTACGAGATCCCGGTCGGGCCCGTGCACGCCGGGATGATCGAGCCCGGCCATTTCCGCTTCTCCGTCGTCGGGGAGAGCATCCTCAAGCTGAAGGCCCGGCTGTGGTTCGTGCACCGGGGCGTCGAGAAGCTGTTCCAGGGGCGGCTCCCCGCGGACGCCGTCCCGCTCGCCGAGCGCGTCAGCGGCGACACCACCGTCGGCCACACCCTCGCGTTCTGCCTCGCCGTCGAGGAGGCGGCGGGCGCGGAGGTCGCGCCCGGCGCGCAGCGCGCGCGGGCGATCCTGCTGGAGCTCGAACGGCTCTACAACCACGTCACCGACCTCGGCGCGCTGTGCAACGACGTCGGGCATTCGATCCTCAACGCCCAGTTCGGGCGCGTCCGCGAGCAGTTGCTCCGCCTCAACGCGCAGGTCACCGGGCACCGGCTGCTGCGCGGCGGCGTCCATCTCGGCGGGGCCGTGCTGCGCACGATCCCCGACCCGGACGTGCTGCGGTCCATCGAGGCGGACGTCGCGGAGATCGTCGCGCTGGCGCTCGGCCACACCGTGGTCGCGGACCGCTTCACCGGCACCGCGCCGCTGACCGCGCGGGCCGCCCGCGACCTCGGCGCCCTCGGCTACGTCGCCCGCGCATCCGGCCTCGACGCCGACGCCCGCCGCGACCACCCCTTCACCGACCTGCGCCCGGCGCTGACCGTCCCGACCGCCGAGACCGGCGACGTGCTGGCCCGCTTCCAGATCCGGGCCCGCGAGATCGGCGCGTCGATCGCGATCGTCAACGACCTGACCTACGGGACGAACCCGGGCTCCGCCACCTACTGGCCGCCGCTCGACCCGCCGCCCGCCCCGTCCGGCCGCCCGGCGTCGGGCGTCGGCGTCGTCGAGGGGTGGCGCGGCACGATCGTCCACCGGGTCGAGCTCGCCCCGGACGGCGCCCTGACCCGCGCCAAGATCGTCGACCCGTCGTTCTTCAACTGGCCCGCGCTCCCGCTCGCCCTGAGCGGCGCGATCGTCCCCGACTTCCCCCTGGTCAACAAGAGCTTCAACCTCTCCTACGCGGGCAACGACCTCTGACCGCCGGGCGCTCGCGTCAGGGGGCCGGGGCGGCGAAGGTCAGCGCGCGGGCCGGGTTCTCCACCATGATCATGTGGAGGGCCTCGGCGGACACCCCGAGGCGGCGCAGCGCGGGCAGGAAGTGGTCGGGGATGTAGCTGTAGCCCTGCCCGCCGTACCGCTTGAGCTGGATCTTCTGGCAGACGTCGTGGCCGAGCAGGATCTGGCTCGCGTACCCCTCCTCGACCAGGTTCGCGATCCCGCGGGCGACCTTGTGGTCGCCGAGCAGGACGAGATGCCCCCACGGGCTGCCCGGCGAGGCCAGGAAGTCGAACTCGATGAACACGCCCCGCTCGAGGACCCGCCGCGCGTAGGGCAGGTCGACGGCCATCGTCCCGGCGTGGCCGACGACGACGTTGGACGGGGCGACGCCCTCCTCGTCCATGATGTCCAGGACCTTGAACTTCTCCTCGCCGACCCCGCCGACGTGGAACGTGACAGGGGCGCCGGTGATGCGGCTCGCCCGGCCGGACGCCCGGACGCTGGTCAGCTCGGCGGGCGTCAGCGGGTCGGTCTCCGCGCCGACCTCGCCGATGATCCCGGCGCGGACGCCGGTGCCGTCCGCGCCCTCCACGATGTCGCGGACGATCCCCTCGGCGAGGTCGTCCACGGTGCGCTCGGCCATGCCGGGCGGGTGGAAGGTCGGCGTGTACCAGCCCGCGCCCATCACGACGTTGAGCCCGCTGGCCCGCGCGATCCGCAGCAGCGAGCGGGGGTCGCGGCCGATGCCGAGGCTGGTGACCTCGACGACCGTCCCGCCGCCGGCGCGCTGGAACTCCCGCACCTCGGCGAGCATCTCCTCGAAGTCGGCGAGGACGTCGTTCTCGGCGTTGACCGCGCCGTGCCGGGTGCGGGCCAGGGTGGCGATGCCGAGCGGCTCCAGCGCCTGCGGCTCGTCCTCCCCCGGGCGCAGCGCGTTCGGCGGGCGGCGCAGGTCGAGGAAGACGTGCTCGTGCATGAGCGTCGGGCCGAGCGTCGACGGGTCGACCGGGCCGGTGACCGTGAGCGCCTTCCCGGCGAGGTCGGGGATGGTCGGCGGCAGGGTCATCGGTCGTCCCCCGTGATGGTCAGCCAGCGGCGCGGATTCTCCGTCGTGAACGTGCCGAGCAGCGCGTCGTCCGCGCCGAGGTAGCGCAGGAACGGAAGGAACTGCTCGGCGACGAACCCGTACCCGCCGCCGCCGTAGGACTTCAGGTCGATCTTGCGGGCGACGCGCGGGGACAGCAGCACCCGCTCGGCGTGGCCGCGCCCGGCGAGGTCCATGACGGCGGCGGCGACGTCCTGGTCGTCGGTCTCGCGGTACACGGTGGGGAGCCTGCCGAGCCCGTCGAACTGGAGGAACACGCCGCGGGCGGCGAGCCCTGCGAGGGCGCCCGCGTCGGTCGCGAGGCCGTCGCAGTCCCCGACGGCGACACGGCCTAGATCGGCTCCTTCGGCGGACAGCAGGTCGAGGAGCTCGTGCGTGGCGGCCGCCGTCGCGGCGCGCTCGACGAGCACCGGCGCGCCGGTCCGGTGGGCGGCGGAGGCCACGCCCGCGGCCAGGGCCCGGTCTTCGGGACGTTCGAGGTCCAGCGGGTCGATCCCGCCGATCAGGCCCGCGCGGACGCCGTCCACGCCGTCCCGGAGGTCGCGGACGATCCCTTCGGCGATGCCCTCGGCGGACGTCCCGGCGATCTCGGGCGTCCGGGCCGGGGAGCGTCCGCCGCAGCCCATGACCACGGCGACCCCGCTCGCCCGGGCGAGGCGGGCCAGCGCCGGGGCGCGGCCCGCGAGGTCGAAGCCGGTCGCCTCGACCACGGCCCCGCCGCCCAGCGCGGCGAAGTCGGCCAGTTCGGGACGGACGATCTCCTCCGTCAGGCGGCGGTCGTCCCGGTTGCGCAGGCCGAGGGCGAGCGCGCCGAGGGCCTCCATGGTCACCTTCGCGTCCTCGGCGTCGCCGTCGTCGTTCAGGTCGCTGACCAGGTGGACGGAGGTGGCGGTGAGCCCGAGGGCGGCGGGGTCGACCTCGCCGGTGACGGTCACGACGCGGCCGGTCGCGCCCGGCGCGCTCACCAGCGGCGCCATGGGTGTGCGGAACCGCTGATCGGGCTGGTCGCCAACTGGAATCCTCCCCTGTGCGAGGACGTCGCCTCCGCGACGGCCGGGCCCGTCCGCCTGGCGGACGGCACCGAGGTGAATGTACCGGTTCGCTGCGATAAGCCCGCTTGTGTTTCGCCGCAAGCTTGTTGACGGACGCCGCAGGCGGCGGCCGCCGCTAGGTGCGGACGGCGTGGCGGCGCGGCGCGACGAGGACGGCGAGTTCGGCGCGGCCGGAGACGCCGAGCTTGGCGTAGGCGCGTCCCAGGTGGTTGTCGACCGTCCGGACCGAGAGGGACAGCAGCTCGGCGATGTCCTTGCTGGCCGCTCCCCCGGCGGCCAGCAGCACGATCTCGCGTTCGCGCGGCGACAGCTCCGAGAGCGCCTCGTCGTTCTCGGGCCTGACACGCGTGGGGCCCTCCGCGTCGTCGCGGCTCTCCGAAAGCCAGGCGGCACCGGCGCGCACCCGCGTGACGGTCTCGTGCGCGCCGATGAGCAGTTCCGCCAGCATTTGGGGATTCCCGTCGACCATTCGCGCAATTTCCCTCCGGTGCGCCTCCGCGATGTACGAGCCGAGGACGTGGGTCAGGATGTCCGTCATCGCGGCAGGTCCGAGCGGGTTCAGGCGCACGCGCGTGGCGAGGCCGTCCTTCCATAGGGCGACGATTCCGTCGGGTGCCTGCTCGCCGTCGCGGACCGTGGCGACCACGGACACGAGACCGCGGACGGCCAGGTGGTGCACCACCCCGGCCGATCCGTCGTCCAGCAGATGGGCGTCGTCGATGCCGACGACCAGCGGACTTCGCCGCGCCCGCGCCGCCGTTCTGCGGACCGCGCCGGACAGCAGGACGAGCGGGTCGCCGCCGGGCGCGGCGTTCGCACCTTCGTCGGGGTCGAGCAGCGGGAGTATCGCCCCGAACGGGATCGACGCGCATTCCTTCGTGGCCGCGAGCCATTCGGTCTCCCGTCCCGCGCGGCGGGCCCGCGCCAGGATCTCGCGCGCCGTCCGCGTCCGGCCGACGCCCGCCGGGCCTACCAGGACCACGCCGCCGGCCGCCAGCGCGGCCTCGGCGGCGACGATCTCGTCCGCCCGCCCGCTTATCGGACAGTCCATTCGCACCGCGCCTCCCCGTATTTCCCCTTGTTGTGGCCTTCCACCGAGGTATTCGTCCCGGAGCGGACGCCGGATGGGCGCGCCGCGACCGGCGGGCTGGCGACCACGCAGCGCCGCCCACGCCATTACGCCGAGTAATTCACCCGACGGAATTGAGTAGCAAAAGTACTCACCGCGACTACTCAAGACAATTGCGATCGCAGCGCCCTATGGTTCCGTTATGGATGCCGCCGGGGGCGGGGTCCGGCTTTCTGAAACGGGGATCTGACAATGACGGGGTTTCTGATCGATCGGGATGTTCCGGCTTTCGGTGCGGGGCCGGAGGATGGGGCGCCGGCCGAGCCCGCGGCGCTGGTGAGCGCCGAGTTCGACCAGCTCAGGCTGAACGGATGGTCGATCGAGCCGGGTGAATTCTGGACCCACGTGAGGCCCGCGTCCCAGGCCCGCCGAATTCAGGGTTGGAAACTCCATGTCTCCGCGACGATCGTGTCCGCGGCCGAAGTGCTGCGCGTGTGCCTGCCGCCGATCGTCGCGTCCGGGTCCCCGTTCAAATTCGCGGGCACGCTGGAGAATCTGCGCGACCTGAACGACTTCCGGACGCCGCGCGGCAACTCCGGAAAGTTCATCACCGTCTATCCGGCCGACGACGGCGTGCTGCGCGAGCTGGCGGAGCGGCTGCACGAGGTCACCCTCGGCCTCGACGGCCCGGCCGTGCTCTCCGACGTCCCGTTCCGGAAGGGGAGCCTGGTCCACGCCCGCTACGGCGGGTTCGACGGGGTGCGGGCCCTGTCCAACGACGGGAGGTACCGCAACTGCGTGGTCACCCCGGACGGCGGCCTGGTCGAGGACGAGCGCGTCGGCGTGTTCCGCCCGCCGCCCTGGACGGATCCCCCGTTCGGCGCCGCGCGGCCCTCGCGGAACGGCGGCGGCGGTCCGGTGCTGCTCAGGGACCGGTACCAGGTGACGTCCGCGATCCGGCACGCGAACAAGGGCGGCGTGTACCGCGCCCTGGACCGGCGCACCGGCGCCGAGGTGATCGTCAAGGAGGCCCGGCCGCACGTGGCGAGCGACGCGCGGGGACGCCACGCGGGCGACTTCCTGCGGCACGAGGCCCGGGTGCTGCGGCACCTCGCCGGGCTCGGCGTCGTCCCGTCCGTCGTCGACGAGTTCACGCAGGACGGCCACCGCTTCCTGGTCGAGGAGCTGATCGCGGGCGAGACCCTGTACGACAAGGTCGCCACCGCCCTTGAGGAGGGGACGGCGTGGCCGCCGGGGCCGCTCGTCCGCGACCTGGTCTCCGAGCTGGCGCGGACGCTGCAGGCCGTGCACGACGCCGGCGTCGTGGTGCGCGACCTGTCGCCGAACAACATCCTGATCACCGACGACGGGCGGCTCCGCCTCATCGACCTGGAGCTCGCCGCGGTGCTCGCCGAGGTGCTCGCCGGGGAGAAGGCGCCGTCCGCCGGGCGGTGGGAGGTGTTCGGCATCGGCGGCGGGACGCCCGGTTTCAGCGCCCCCGAGCAGCGGGACGGCGCGGGCCCCGACTTCTCCGCCGACCTGTTCAGCCTCGGCGCCCTGGCCCTCTTCCTCGCGACGCAGACCGACCCGTCCCTCGCCGACGACCGGCCGGAGGGGCGTCCGCTGGAGGACCGGGTCGTCCACCTGCTGACACCGCCGCTGGGGCCGCCGGACATCGATCCGGTCACGCACGACATCGTCACCGGCCTGATGCGGTCGGCGCCCGCGGCCCGGATTCCGCTGACGCGCGTCCTGCGGATGGCGTCCGGCACCGTCCCGCTCCTCCGCCCCGCGAGCGAGCCCGAGGCCATCGGCGGTTTCGACTACGACGCCTGGGGTTCGCTGGTCGGCGGGATGCTGGGGCATCTCGCCGCGAACCTGCCCGCCGATCCCGACGAGCGGCCGTGGCCGGAGACCGCGTTCGGGACGGAGGCGGAGCCCTGTACCGTCCAGCACGGCCTCGCCGGAGGGCTCGCCGTGCTCGCGCGGTTCGCCGAACTCGGCCTCGACGGGGACGCGGGCGGGCACGTGGCCCGGCTCCTCGACGCGGTCGTGCCCCGCGTCACCCGGCATCTCGGCGCCGCCGAGCACCGGCTGCCGGGCCTGCACTTCGGCTTCGCGGGCACGGCCTGGGCGCTGTTCGACGCCGGGCGCGCCCTGGACCGTCCCGACCTGTCGGCGCTCGGCCTCGAACTCGCGTCCGGGCTGCCGACCGCCTGGCCGGTGCCGGACGTGACGCACGGCCTGGCGGGGCTCGGGTCCTGCCTGCTCCACCTGGCACGGGAGACCGGCGACCAGCGGCTGCTCGCCAGGGCGGGCCGATGCGCCGACCACCTCCTGGAAACCGCCGAGCACACCGGCGACGCGGTCTCGTGGCGCACCCCCGAGTCGTTCGACTCCGAACTCGCCGGATACCGCTCGTACGGCTACGCGCACGGCGTCGCCGGGATCGGCGCGTTCCTGCTGGCCGCCGGGCGGGACACCGGCCGCGACGAGCTGCTGAGGACCGCCCTGCGCTGCGGCGAGACGCTGCTCGACGCGGCGATCCCGATCGGCGACGCCGCCTACTGGCCGGACCAGGTCGGGACGTCCCGCCCGTTCGCCCACTGGTGCAACGGCTCCTCGGGCGTGGGTGGCTTCCTGTGCCGCCTCCACGTCCATACGGGTGATCAGCGGTACCTGGACGCGGCGGTGGCGGCGGGGCGGGCGGTCCTGCGGTCGCGGCGGCGGAGCGGCGCGTCGTACTGCCACGGGCTGGCCGGGAACGGCGACTTCCTGCTCGACCTCGCCGAGGTCGAGGGCACCGGACGCCACAAGGCCGAGATGCTCGCGGCGCTGCTGTGGGCGCGCCGCCTGGAACAGGACGGCCGCGCGGTGCTGCCGGACGAGACCGGCCGCGCCGTCACCGGCGGCTACGGCGTCGGCCTCTTCGGACACCTCGCCTTCCTGCAGCGCCTCCGGTTCGGCGGCCCGCGCCTGTTCCACCTCGACGCGCGTCCCGCCGACGCCGGCGGCGTCCAGGCCGGGCCGGAGGACGCGGCATGACCGCGCCGCGCGCCGACGTCTGGACGCGGCCCCGGCACAACCTCCGCCTCACCCCGGACGGCGGATGGGCCGCCGCCCTGTGCCGGTACGACGACGAGTCCGCCCCGCAGGTCGAGATCTGGCGGCGGCGCGGGGACAGCTGGTCGGTCACGCCCACCGGGACGTTCGCCGCGGTGACCGACCAGCTCCTCCCCCTCCCCGGCGGGCGCGTCCTGGTGCGCTGCGGCGACGGCACCCGGCGGCTCCGGCTCGTCGGCCCGGACTCGGCGACGACGGTGGCGCGGACGGCCGAGCCGTCGGTCCGGCTGCTGCCCGCGCCGCCCGGCGACCCGGACACCCGCTGCGTGCTGGCCGCCTACGACGAGCGGACGACCCGGCTGTACCGGCTGACGGCGGCGGACCGGCTCGTCCGCTGTCCGGGCGAGCTGCCCGGCCGCACCGAGGACGGCGTGTGGCTCGGCGCCCGGCGGCTGGCGCTCACCCTGTTCCGCTCCGGCGGCGCCGCGACCGTCGTCGCCGACCTCGCGACGGGGCGGGCACGTCCCCTGCTGGACGTCGGCCCGAACACGATCGACCGGGCCGAGCTGTACTCGCCCGCGTCCACGGCGCTGGTCGTCCGGACGGACGCGGGCGGCGCGGACCGGATCGGGTTCGCCCGCCTCGGCGCGGACGAGGCGTTCTGGTTCCCCGCCGAGACGTCGTCCGACCGCGGGCTCCGGCCGCTGGCCCTGGACCCGGACGGGCGGCGGCTGCTCACCCACGAGCAGTGCGGCGTCCATTCCGAGCTGGCGGTCTACGACATCGCGGACCGCGTCCGGAAGCCGCTGCCGACGCCGCCGGGCGCGCAGCGCGGCCCCGCCGCCTGGACGGACGAGGGCATCGTCACCCCGTGGTCCGCGCCGACCGCACCCACCGCGATGCTCCGGCTGCGTCCCGGCCACCCGCCGCCCTCGCCCGTCCCCGTGCCGGGCGTCAGCCCCGCCCGCGTGGTGACGGTCGAGGGGGCGGCGGGTCCCCTGGAGGCGATCGCGTACGGCGGGGACGGCTGGCTCCACGCGCCGACCCTCGTCGTCGCGCTGCACGGCGGGCCGCTGTCGGCCTGGCGGTACGAGTTCCACCCCCTGCTCTCCGCGCTCGCCGACGACGGCGTCGGCGTGCTGGCGGTGAACCAGCGCGGCAGCACCGGCTACGGCGCCGAGCACGTCCGGCCGATCCGCGGCGGCTGGGGCGGGCCCGACCTGGACGACGTCACCGCCGTCCTCGCCGACCTGCGGGAACGGCGCGGCGACGCGAGCCCTCCGGCCGTGCTCGGGCACAGCTACGGCGCGTTCCTCGCGCTGCTCGCCGCCTGCGCCGCCCCCGGTCAGGTGAGCGGATGCGTCGCGATCGCGCCGTTCCGGTCGGCCGCCGCGCTGCACGCCGCGGGCCCCGGCCCGGTCCGCGACCTCGTCCGCCGCCTGGACGGGCTGCGCGTGCCCGCCGGGCCGCTCGGACCGCGGGACGTCCCGGCGCTCGCGGGCCGGATCACGGCGCCGGTCCTGCTCGTCCACGGCGCGCTGGACGAGGTGATCCCGGTCCGGGAGAGCCGGGCCCTGTACGCGAGATTCCTCGCCCTCGGGCGCCGCCCGGGGACGGACGTGACGTACGTCGAGGTCGCGGACGGCGGGCACGACCCGCTGTCCGGCGGGGAGGCCGGGCGGGCGACGGCCGCCGTCCGCGACTTCCTGAGATCCGAGAGGAGGTGAAACGAATGTCGATGAGCATCGAGGACCTTCAGTCGCTGCCCGAGGAGCAGTCGAGCCTGCTCCACGGGGACGCGGACCTTGCGTGCTGCACCTACACCTGTGGCACCCAGAGCTGCGGCGCCACGTGCAGCCCCGGTAAGACGATCGGCCCGCGCACCAGCACGAGCACGACCCTCTACTGATCCATGAAAGCGCCCGGGGCGGGCCCGCACGCCCGCCCCGGGCGCCCCCCTTCGAGAGAAAGGCGAACCGTGACCGTCGCAGCCGTCGTCCGCCGCGACCTCTCGCGCGGCAACCCCGGGCTCGCCGCCCTGGTCGTCGCCGCGGGCGGGACGGCCATCGGGTGCCGGCTCGCCGCGCCCGCCGCGCTCGCCGCCGTGGTCGGGGCGCTGCCCGGCCGGGCCCCGGTCGCGGCGCCGCTGACCGTCCTCGCGGCCGTCCTGCTGGGCGGGCTCGCGGCGACGGCGGCGGCCGACCAGGCCGCGGCGGCGCTGTCGGCGGCCGTCACGCGGCGGCACCGGGCGGCGCTGCTCCGGCACGCGCTCCGCATGTCCCCGCGCGACGCGCGGTTCGGCGACGGCGAGCTGCTCACCCGCTTCTCCACCGACGCGGTCGCGCCCGGCGACCTCCTCGCGTCCGCCATCTCGGTGGCGCTCGGAGGCTGCGCGGGCGCCGGCGCGCTCGTCGCGCTCGCGTCCGTCCGGTGGTGGCTTGCCCTGCTGGTCGTGGCTGAGCTGGCGGCGGCGTTCGGGGTCGTGCGGGTGTTCGTCCGGCGGGCGTCGCGGGCGGAGCGCCGCTACCAGGCGGCGCGCGGCGACCTGGCCGGACGCATCGTCGACGCGCACCGGGGCGCCCGGACGATCCGCGCGTGCGGCACCCGCGACCAGGAGCGGCGGCGGATCCTCGTCCCGCTCGCGGAGCTGCGCTCGGCGGGCCGGGCGAGCTGGGCGGCGCAGCGGCAGGTGACCTGGCGGATGGGGCTGATCGTCCCGCTCCAGCAGGTCGTGCTGCTGACCGTCCTCGGGTTCGGGCTGCTGACCTGGCGGCTCGACCTCGGCGAGGTGGTGGCGGCGCTGGCGTACGCGCGGCTGGCGCTCGGGCTGCTCGACCACACCGACGAGCTGGTGGACATGGCGCGGCTCGGCGCGGGCGTCCGGCGGCTCGGCGAGGTGCTCGACCGGCCCGCGCCCGGACCGGCCGCCGACCCGCCGCGCCCGCCGCCGCCCGGCGGGCCCGGCGAGATCCGCTTCGAGGACGTCCTCGCCGGTGTGACGTTCACCGTCCCGGCCGGGCGGCACGTCGCGGTCGTCGGACGGTCGGGCGCCGGGAAGTCGCTGCTGGTCGCGATGGTCGGCAGGCTCGCCGAACCCGGGCCGGGCCGCGTCCTGCTGGACGGCGTGGACGTCCGCGACGCCGACCCGCCCGCCCTGCGGCGCGAGGTCGTGTACGCGTTCGCGGTCCCGGAGCTGTTCGGCCCGACCGTCCGCGCAGCGATCACCGCCGGGCTCCCGGACGGCGCGCCCGGCCGGGCGGAGGCGGCGGCGCGGCTGGCGCGGGCCGACGGGTTCGTCCGGCGGCTGCCCACCGGATACGACACGCCGCCGGGGCGGGCCCCGCTCTCCGGCGGCGAGCTGCAACGGCTCGGCCTGGCGCGGGCGCTGGCCCGGCCGGGCCGGGTCCTCGTCCTGGACGACGCCACCAGCAGCCTCGACACCGCGACGGAGGCGGAGGTCGTGCTCGCCGTCCGCGACGCCTGGCGCGGCCGGACGGCGCTCGTCGTCGCGCACCGTCCCGCCCTGGCCGGGGCCGCCGACCTCGTCGCCTGGCTGGACGGCGGCCGCCTCCGCGCCCTCCGCCCGCACGCCGAGCAGTGGCGGGACCCCGAGTACCGCGCCATCTTCCAGGGGGACTCGTGACGACCGGACGCCCGGACGCCTCCCAGCGGGCGGTGATCCGGGCCGGGTGGCGGCAGCTCGCGGCGCGCGCCCGGCCGTACCGGCGGGAGCTGCTCGCGGTGGCGGGCCTGTCCCTGCTCCTCGCGGCGCCGACCGCCGTGTCCGGACGGCTCATCGCGCACGCGCTCGACGACGGGTTCCTGATCCGGCGGCCCGCGACCGGGCTGTTCTGGCTCGGCGTGCTCGCCGAGGTCGGGCTCGCGTCGGCGGTGCTCGGCGCGGCCCTGTTCCGGCCGCTCACCCGGTTCGTGGACCCGTTCCGCGACCGGCTGATCGACGAGGCGGTCACGGCCGGGCTGGACCGCGCCCTCGGCCGGGACGCCCCGACGCCCGGCGGCGACACGCTCCAGGCCACCGAGTGGGTGGAGACGATCAGGCAGCTCCTCGCGTCCGTGCTGCGGAACCTGCACATGACGGTGTCCGTCGCGGTCGGCGCGCTGCTCGGGCTCGCCGCGCTGGAGCCCGTCGCCACCGCGATCGTCGCGCCGTGCCTGCTGGCGTCGCTCGCCGTCAACTGGGCGCTGCTCCGCCGGGCCGTCGAGCGGCAGCGGCGGCACATCGACGCCGAGGAGGGCCTCGCCGACGAGGTCTCGGCGGTGTTCCGGGCCCGCCGCGACATCATCGCCTGCGCCGCCGAGGACGCCGTGGGCCGCGGCATCGCCCGCGGCATCGGCGCGGCCCGCGACGCGCAGGTGGCCGCCGCGCGGATCGGGGTGCTGCGGTCGCTGACCACCGGGCTCGGCGCCGAGGCGTCACTGCTGCTGCTCCTCGCGCTGGCGCCGTGGCTCATCGCCGCCGGGCGGCTGTCCGGCGGGGAGATCGTCGGCGCCGCCTTCTACGTCGCGCTCAGCCTCGGGCCGGCGCTGAGCTTCCTCGTCCTCGGCGGGACCGGCTGGTTCGTCGGGCTGCTCGGGCTGCTCGGCAGGCTGGACGAGGCGCTCCCCCGCGTCCCGGCGGCGGCGGTCGCGGAGCCGTCCGCGCCGCCGCTCGGACCGCGTCCCGCGCTCGCGGCCGACGACCTGACCTTCGCCTACTCGGCGTCGGCCGACCCCGTCCTGGACGGGGTGAGCGTGCGGATACCGTTCGGCGCGCACGTCGCGGTGGTCGGCCCGAGCGGGTCGGGGAAGTCGACGCTGGCGTCGCTGCTGTGCGGGCTGCGCGCCCCGGACCGCGGACGGGTGAGCGTCGCGGGCCGCGACCTCGCCGACCTGCCGCCCGCGCTGCGCCACCGGACGGTGTCGCTGATCCCGCAGGAGGCGTACGTCTTCGCGGGCACGCTGCGCGAGAACCTCGGGTACCTCGTCCCCGGCGCGAGCAACGCGGTCCTGCTGGACGCGGCGGACGCGTTCGGCCTGCGCGCCGTCCTCGACCGGCTCGGCGGGCTGGACGCCGCGCTCCCGCCCGGCGGCGCGGGCCTGTCCGCCGGGGAGCGGCAGCTCGTCGCGCTCGCCCGCACCTACCTGGCGGGCGCGCCGATCGCGGTGCTGGACGAGGCCGCCTGCCATCTCGACCCGGCCGCCGAGCGCGCCGCCGAGGCGGTGTTCGCGCGCCGCGGCGGGACGCTGATCGTGATCGCGCACCGGATCGGCAGCGCCGTCCGCGCGGACCGCGTCCTGCTCGTGGACGGCGGCCGGATCGCCGAGGGCACCCACGACGAGCTGCTCAGGACCAGCCCCCGCTACCGGGAGCTGGCCGGGCACTGGAAGGAGCACCATGCCGAGGCGCCCGCCTAGGCCCCGCCGCCCCCTCAGGCTGGCGGTGATCGTCGCCGGGGCCGTGAGCATCGTCGCGGGGAACGTCGTCGCGTACCGGCACGTGTCGCTCGCGTCCGAGCCCCGCATTCCG
Source organism: Actinomadura syzygii (assembly GCF_008085905.1). Classification (GTDB taxonomy): domain Bacteria; phylum Actinomycetota; class Actinomycetes; order Streptosporangiales; family Streptosporangiaceae; genus Spirillospora; species Spirillospora syzygii. The sequence continues at coordinate 80,832 of NZ_VSFF01000022.1, forward strand.
GGCGTGCAGCGGTACTCCGGGCTGGCCCGGACGCACACGACCCGCCCGGTGGTCTATCCGCAGACGCCGCCGGTGGGCGGGCCGCACGCCCCGTCGCCGCTCAACTGCGGCGTCTACCTCCGGCCGGTGCCGGCGGAGAACGCGGTGCACTCGCTGGAGCACGGCGCGGTCTGGGTGACCTACCGTCCCGACCTGCCCGCCGGTCAGGTGCGGACGCTGCGCGACCTGGTGCGCGGGAAGGGCTACCTGCTGCTCAGCCCGTATCCGGGCCTTCCCGCGCCGGTGGTGGCGAGCGCCTGGGGACGGCAGCTCCGCCTCGCCGCCGCGTCCGACTCCCGGCTGGCCGGGTTCATCGACGTGTACCGGCGCGGTCCGCAGACCCCGGAGCGCGGCGCGCCCTGCTCGGGCGGCGTCGGCGACCCGCTGTGGGCCGACCGGACGCCGTCGCGCGGCGGCCACGGCCACCGCTGACGGGCGGGTCAGCCCGCCCCCGCCGGGCCCGGCTTGAGGAAGCGGGGCGCGAGGGCGGCGGCGAGGGTGGCCGCGGCGGCGGACGCGGTGACGATCGTCCAGGCGCCGGGGCCGAGCGGCACGCAGCCGAAGAACTGGCTGACGCCCGGCGTCTCGACCAGCGCGAACAGCGCGGCGGCCGAGACGGCGCAGGTCGCGAGGACGAGCGGGCTGCGCCACCGGCCGACGAGCGTCTGCCCGAGCTGCGCGCCGACCAGCGCGGCGAGGCCCATCGTGGACGCCCGGCGGCGGCCGCCGGGGACGAGCCCGGTCAGCCGTCCGGCCAGCCAGGACGCCAGCGCCGCCGCCGCCGTCGCGGTGCCGCGCACGGCGAGCGCGCGGCGCATGTCCCGGCCGGTGAAGCCGCGCAGCGGGGCGCCGCCGAGCGGCGCGTCCCCGTCCGGGCCGGTCCCCGCCGGGCGCCCGGCGGGCGTGATCGCGACGGCGAGGGCCGGGAGCATGTCGGTGAGCATGTTCACCACGAGGAGCTGCCGGGTGCTGAGCGGCGCGTCGCCGCCGAGGGCCGTCCCGAGGACGGTGAAGGCCACCTCGCCCGCGTTGCCGCCGACCAGGATCGCGGCGGCGTCGCGGACGCTGTGCCACAGCGCGCGGCCCTCGCGCAGGGCGTCCAGGATGAGGGCGGTGTCGGGGGCGGTGAGGACGAGGTCCGCCGCGCTGCGGGCCGCGCCGGAGCCGCGTCCGGCGACCGCGATGCCGACGTCGGCGCGGCGGATCGCGGCGGCGTCGTTGACCCCGTCGCCGGTCATCGCGACGACCCGTCCCGACCTGCGCAGGTCCTTCACGATGCGGACCTTCTGCGCGGGCGACACCCGCGCGAACACCCCGGCGCGCTGCACGGCCCGCAGCCGCTCCGCGGCGGGCATCGCGTCGAGCTCGGCGCCGGTGACGACCCGGTCGGCGTCCGGGATGCCGAGCTCGGCGGCGACGGCGGCGGCGGTCGCCGGATGGTCCCCGGTGATCATGGTGGTGCGCACCCCGGCGCCGTGCAGCCGCCGCACCGCCTCCTCGGCGGTCGGGCGCGGGGTGTCGGCGATGCCGACGAAGCCGAGCAGCGTGAGGTCCCGGACGTGGTCGGCGACCCCGCCGTCCAGCAGGTCGGGTCGGGCGACGGGACGCTCGGCGACCGCGAGGACCCGCAGCCCCTCCCCCGCGAGGCGCCGCACGGTCGCGGCGGCGGCGCGCCGCCGGTCGGCGGTGAACGCCTCGGCGCGGCGGGCCGACCGGCGGACGCGCTCGCACCGGGCGAGCAGCACCTCGGGCGCGCCCTTGACGGCGATGACGGTCCGGCGTCCGTCCCGGCCGAGGGAGGCGGAGTAGCCGCGGGTGGCCTCGAAGGGCAGCTCCTCCTCCAGGGTCCAGCGGTCGTCCGGCAGGTCGGCGGCGCGGTCGAGCACGGCGCGGTCGGTGGCGTGCGGGGCCCGGCCGCGCTCCGGCGGCGGGCAGGCCCGCGCCGCGACCCGCAGGAGGCGCCGCCCCTCCGCGCCGGTGAGCGGCAGGGACCGCTCCTCCGACGGCGCCGGGCCGACGGCGCGGACCAGCCGCAGCCTGCCCTCGGTGAGCGTGCCGGTCTTGTCGAAGCACAGCGTGTCGACGCGGCCGAGCGCTTCGAGGGCGCGGGTGGAGCGGACGAGCACGCCGAGCCCGGACAGCCGCCGCGCCGCCGCGAGCTGCGACACCGTCGCGACCAGCGGCAGCCCCTCCGGGACGGCGGCCACGGCGACCGCGACGCCGGAGCCGAGCGCGTGCCGCAGCGGCAGCCCGCGCAGCGTGCCGAGCACGGTGACGGCCGCGCCGCCGAGCACGGTCGCGGGCAGCGCCTGGTGGGTGAGCTCCGCGAGCCGCGCCTGCATGCTGGACGAGGCGTCCCCCGCCCCGGCGAGGGCGGCGGCGCGTCCGGCCTCGGTGGCCTCGGCGGTGGCGACGACGAGCGCGACCGCGTCGCCCGCGACGACCGTGGTGCCCTCGTAGACCATGCAGTGCCGGTCGGCCGGGTCCGCGCCGGGCGACGGCTCGACGCTCTTGCCGACGGGGACCGACTCGCCGGTGAGGGTCGCCTCGTCCAGCTCCAGCGACTCGGCCCACAGCAGCCGCGCGTCGGCGGGGACGACGTCCTCCGCGCGCAACAGGATCACGTCGCCGGGACGCAGCCGCCCCGCCGTGACCCGGTCGGCCGGGGCGCACCTCAGCCGCTCGAACCCGCCGGTCGGCGGCGGGGTCGCGCGCAGCCGCCGGGCGCGGACCTGCTGGCCCAGCAGCAGTTCCCCGAGCGCCTTCTCCGCGCGCATGCGCTGCGCGCCGCCGATGAGCGCGTTGCCCGCCATGACGCCCGTGACGAGCAGGGCGTCCACGCTGGAGCCGACCACGGCGGACGCCGCCGCGCCGAGCGCGAGGACGGGCGTCAGCGGGTCGTCCAGCTCCTGCCGGACGGCGGCGGCGAGCCGCACGCCCGCGCCCGCCGGGCGGAGCACCGTCCGGTCCAGCAGCGGGACGTCCCGCAGCCGCGCCCAGGGCGGCGGTCCTGTTTCGCGTGTTTCCTCGGTGGTCGTGCCGGACAGCCGCCGGACGGCCTCCTCGGCGGTCAGCGCGTGCCAGGCGTCCCGGACGACCGGCGGCGGCAGCGGGCGGCCCCGCAGCCGCCGCGCCGCGACCGCGTTCGCCGCCATCGCGGTCAGCGACGCCGCGTACACGGGCGGGACGTCCCGCCACGACACGGCGGCCCGGCCGAGCGGCCAGAGCGGCCAGAGCGGAGCGGCCCGGCGGGGCGGGCGGCCCGCGATCAGCAGCGCTCCGAGCGCGGACGCGCTCATCGACAGCTTCGCCGCGCGGTCGCTGGCCCGGCGCGCCGGGCGGACCGCCGTCAGCAGCCGCCACGCCTCGCCGAGCCCCGGCCCGCAGGCGAGGTCGGCGTACCAGTCGGCGAGGCCGCCCGCGCGCAGCACGGCGACGCCGACGTCGGCCGCGCGGAGCGAACCGTCCCACCCGGACGACACGGCGAGGACGACGTGCCCTTCGCGTTGCAGCGCCCGCACCGAGCCCGCCGCCTCGGCCGCGTCCACCGGCGAGTCGTCGCCCCAGGCCACCAGCTCGCGGGTGCTGGCGTGCTCGGTGAGGACGACCACGTCCGCCGCGTGGTGCGCCGCCGCCAGCAGCGCCTCGGCCAGCGGGTCGAGCGCGCAGCCGACGCGCACGCGCCCGTGCCGGGCGCCGTGCTCGTCGAGCAGGTCGAGGGTCGTGCCCTCCGGGTCGGCGGGCGCGCCGGACGGGGCGTCCGCCGCCCGGACCAGCCGCCAGCGGCCGCCGCCCTCCCACGGTCCGGGACCGGCCAGGTCGCCGGGGTCGCGCCCGGTGACGAGCGTTCCGGCGGCGCGCCACACCCCGCCGTCGTCGAGCGCGTCGCCGACGGCGACCGCCGAGAGGAGCCGCAGGTCAGCGCCGCACAGGGCGGCGGAGTCGATGACCACGGCGGTGACCCGGTCGAGGCGGCGCAGCGCGGACGGGTCCAGCACGACCGTCCCGCGGCCCGCCAGGTCGTGGCCGAGCACGGCGGCGAACGCCTCCCGGCCGTGCCGCGCCGCCTTCGGCACGGTCGCCAGCAGCAGTTCGGCGGCGGCGGACGCGTCGCGCGTCCCGGCGAGGACGCCCGCGCCGCCGAGCAGGTCGCCGAGCGCCGTCCGGCGCCCGGCCCTCTCGACCGGGCCGTCCGGCAGCGGGCACGGGCGCCTCGGCCGCGGGCCGCAGTCGGCGGGCAGCTCGCCCGGCCGCGCGAGGTGCGGCTCGCGGCGCCGCCACGCGGCGCGGCGCGCCCCGATCTCGTAGCGCTGCAGCACGCGGTGCGCGGCGTCGGCGGCGAGCGGCGCGACGCCCTGCCCGCCGCCCTGGGCGACGGCGTTCGCGATGCCGAGCAGGGCGTCGGCGCGCAGCACGCCGAGCCGCCGCTCGACGGCGGTCCGGACGCGGGGCAGCGCCTCGGCCGCCGACACGGCGGCGCGCACCGGGCTCGGGACCGGCGGCAGCGCCACCAGCCGGCCCGCGACGGCCACCGCGGCGCCCGCGCAGTCCGCGATGAGGGCGGACGTGGCGGCGGCCCATGCCATGTCGTCGTCGGGCGGGCGGGCGTGCGCGCCCTCGTCGAAGGAGGTCGCGCCGTGCGCGTCCTCGACCGCCTGGACGGCCTCGACCAGCGCGTCCAGGCCGACGTCGCCCTCCGCGTAGGAGACCAGCACGTTCCCGGTGACGGCGTTGACCTCGGCCCAGTCCACGCCGTCCAGGCGGCGCAGGGCGCGGGTCAGGGCGTGGACGTAGCGGCGGTGCCGCGTCCCGTGCCCGGCGAGGCCGTTGACCTGGATGTGCGCGCGCCCGCCGTGCGCCCACACGTGCCGCCGGGGGCCGCCCTGGGCGAGGTCGGCGAGGATGCGGACGGCGCGGCGCGGGCGCCGCACGACCGGTGCGCGCACGGCGGACGCCGCGCCGCGCGCGGCCAGCCGCACCGCCGCGTCCCCGGCCGTGACCGGGACGCTCAGCCCCTTGACCAGTGCCGTCGCGGCCAGCGACGCCCCCGGAAACGCCACCCGCCCGTTCCCCCCGTCCACGGCGGCGTGATCATCGGCCGCCGACGAACGCCGGGTACCCGGGGCCCGGCCGCCCAAACTCGGGCGCGGGCGCGCTCAGGCGGGGTCGGGGGCGGGCGGGCGGAGCAGCCGTCCGTCCGTCGACAAAGGCGGTGCGGGCCGGGAGAGTTCCGGAAGGTAATGGCGGAAGAACAGGTCCGCGATCAGTTCTCTCCCGTTGCCGACTCCGGCCTTTTCGAAGATGGCGCCGAGATGGTCCTGGACGGTATATAGGGAGAGGCCGAAATGCGCGGCGATCTCCTTGTTGGAACGTCCCAGTAGCAGTTGCTGAGTGATCTCGCGTTCGCGCCGGGTCAGCCCGTAGGCGGCGAGGACGATCGCGGTCAGCTCGCGCGGCTCGGGCGGCCCGATCGACACCGCGACGAGCGACTCGGCGGCCTTCTCCACCGACCAGGCCTGCAGCGACACCCAGCCGCCCGACCGGTCCGGGGCGTGCGCCCGGACGGCCCCCGCGCCCTCGTTGCCCGCGCGGGCCGCGACCGCCGACACCACGTACGGGCAGCCGCCGTGCGCGGGACGGCTCTCCTGCAGCCGGTCGAGCCACAGCCGCGCCGTCGGCGTCATCGACCGGACGGCCAACCGGGCGTCGAGCATGATCAGGCCGGGCGCGTCCGGCACGTCGCCCCGGTCGATGCCGGACAGCAGCAGCGAGCGGCGCAGGACGGTCGACGCCGGCGGGCTCAGCGCGGCGGCCGCGGCGAGGTCGTCCGCCCCGAACGGCGGCGAGCCCGCCTCCCGGCAGAACACGAGCAGGCCCCAGGTGCGCCCGGCGTCGCGGAGCAGGACCCGCAGCTCGTCGGCGAGGCCGAGCGGGCGCAGGATGTCGCGGTAGTACTTGCTGTCGTCGAGCCGTCCGCGGGTGGACTCGCTGAGCAGGCTCACCGGCCCCGGCCTGCCCGCGAGCGCGCGCAGGTTGTCGACGTCGTCCTGCTCGCCGTGCTCGATCTCGAACAGCCGCGGCATGACCTCCTGCGGGAAGCCCGACTCGTGCTGCCCGCCCGTGTCGAGGAGCGTCGACGGGTCGAGGAGCACGCCGCACCACACGTCCGCCGGAACGGCGTCCAGCAACGCGCGGGCGGCGCGGTCGACGACGGCGAGCGCTCCGATATCCGGGAGTAAATCGCGTTTGAGATCGCGCACAAGGCGCGGGGGGTCTTCGCGTGAATGCCGCCTTCCCATGAACGGGATCCTATGGCACCCCCCAGATGTCTGGGATTGGTTTCCCACTGCGTTCTCCTTAATGTCGGAGGACGCATCTCAGGCGGCGCTCGGAAAAGATGATCAATTCCTCTGGGAAATCCGCGCGGCAGGGACGCGAAGGGGATGTACGGGGCGCGAGCATGGGGGCGGACGCGGATGCTGCATCAGGTGACGACGTCGGTGCTCGGCGCGTCGGGGTCGGGCAAGTCGACGTACCTGCTGGCCCTCTACGCCACGATGTCGCGCGGCGTGAACGCCTGCACGCTGCACGAGGTGGACAGCAACCGCGACGTCGAACTCTCGGACGGCTGGCGGGACCTCGGCGAGTCCGGTCGGCCGCCCGAGCAGACCGGCGCCGCGCCCCGGCAGCACGTCTTCGTCTACTCGCGGGACATGAAGCGGCTCGCCAACCTCCACTGGACCGACTTCCGCGGCGGCGCCCTCGCGAGCTTCGTCGGCCCCGACGGGTCGCCGGACGCGGCCGACATGCTCCACCAGGTGTCGCTCGCGCACGGCGTGTTCCTCGTCGTCGACGGCGAGCACTTCCGCAAGCCGATCGCGCCGAACCAGCGGGAGGCGGTGGCGCGGGACTCGCTGCTCCAGCGGATGTCCAGCGTCCTCACCGACACGCTGACCGGGCGCACCGAGACCGGGCGGCCGCTCCCGGCCATCACGATCCTGATCACGAAGGCCGACCTGATCGAGTGGAACCTGCCGGGCGCCTCGCGGCGGCTGGAGGACCTCGTCGCCGAGATCCGGAGCCTGCTGCCGGTGGCGTTCCAGCAGCGGGTGTGCACGGCGGTCTGCCCGGTGAGCGTCGGGCCGCTGGAGAGCGTCGCGTCCGGGGCGGTGCGGCCGGACAGCGTCGCGCCGGACAGCGTCCACCTGCCGGTGATGTTCACGCTCGCGCACTTCTACCGGCAGGAGCGGGAGGCGCTCGGCGAGCGGCTGCGGGCGCTCGCGGCGGAGCGCGCGGCGGTCGAGGGCGAGCTGCGGACGCTGCCGCCCGGCAGGTCGCGGACGCTGGCGGCCCGCCGGGACCGGCTCGTCGGCGCGCTGCGCGCCCTGGACGAGCGGCAGGCGACCGCGGCCCACTGGCGCGGGCGCTGCGCGACGGAGGCGGAGGCGCTCGTCCCGATGCTCAAGCACCTGATGATCTACGACGGCGGACGGCTCGCGACGTGGGCGGGAGTCGGCCGTGGCTGACCCGTTCCGGCGGCCCGCGGCCCCGCCGCGACGCCCGGCGGCCGGCCGCGTGACCGCGGGCTGGGCCCCGGTCCTGTACGGGCGGACGCGGAGCGCGGACACCTGGTGGCGCGTCGTCCCGGAGGGCGTGGACCAGCACGGCTGGCTGGACGGCGCCGTCCAGGCGGCGGTGGCCGACGGGACGGGCCTGCGCGACGGCGCCCGCTTCCTCTTCGCGCAGAACGGCGTCCACCGGATCGTCGGGGTGGCGTGCCGGGCGTCCGAGCTGAGCGACACCATGCGCTCGGACGGCGTCCGGGAGATGTACTGCTTCGTCGGCTGGCTGACGGAGACCGGGCCGGGCGGCGGAGCGCCCGGCCCGGAGTGGGCGCGGTTCGAGCGGGAGTACCGCGCGTGGGCGGGAGCCGTCTACGCGCGGTGGATGGAACCCGTCTGGACGGCGCCCGCGAGCACGCTCCGGCGTCCACGGCGGGCCGCGGCGGAGGCGGCGCCGTGGCCGGAGCCGGTCCGGCGGGCGACGGGGCCGGTGGGCGGCGCCCGGTTCGTCCCGCCGGAGGGGTGGGCGGACCTGTGGGACGGCGCGGGCGCCGGCACGGCCCCGGTGACCATCGTGCTCGGCTGGCCCTCGGCCGACCGGGCGCGCGGGGACGCCGTGACCCACCTCGGCGTGCTGCGCGTCTCGGCGGACGCGCGGCACGCGCCGGCCTCCGCACCGCCCCGTCAGGCGGTGCCGCCGTTCGCTCCGGCGCGGCCGGGCCCGCCGCACATGCCGCCGGGGCCACCGCATCCGGCGCCGCATCCGTCGCCGGGGCGGTCCCCGACGCCGGGGGCGCCGGTCGCGGCGCTGGCGCTCGCGGCGGGCGGCGCGGTCCTCCTCGGCACGGTCGCGCTGATGGCGCTCGCGCTCTCCGGAGGGGACGAGAAGCCGAAGACCGTGCCGATCACCAAGGCCGCGACCGTCCAGCCCGGACACGGCCTGACGGTCGGCGCCGGGCTGCCCGCCGACCTGACCGGCGCGCTCCGCTACGAGGGCGGCAGGCTGACCGCCGCCCCGAAGACGGCGGCCGTCCCGAAGACGGCGGCCGCGACGCTGCCGAACACGACCGCGCCGTCCGAGCGGGCGTGCGACGACCGGCTGCGCGAGAGCGGGGCCGCGCTTCCCGCCGGAAAGATCGGAAAGGTCGCGGGCCTCGGCGTCTGCCTGCGGACCGGGGCGTCCGGACGGCTGGCGTTCGTCCGCGTCGACGCCGAGCGGAAGAAGACCCTGGACGTCACCGTGACGATCTGGAAACACGGCTGACGCGCGTCCGGACACGTGGCGGCGGGCCGGGGAGGCAGGGGCGGAAGTGGACGGCCGGGAGATCCAGACCAAGATCGCGGCGGCGCTCGCCGCGCGGCACGGGCAGCGCGACCGGGCCGAACGGCTCTTCGAGGCATGGCAGGCGCTGTCCGACCGGTTCGGCGCGCTCGTCGCGCTGGCCGAGCACGCCCAGGTGGAGGCCGCGGGCGTGCGGTACGGCGGCGAGCCCGGCACCGAGCTGACCGCCGCCCTGCGCGCGTTCCTCGACGGCGGCAACGCGCGCCGCGTGCAGGCCGGGTTGGCGGAGGCGGCGGAGCGGGTGCGCGCCGTCCGCAGCCGGGCCGCGCGGCCGACGCTCAACATCGGCGTGATCGGCCAGACGCAGGCCGGGAAGAGCACGCTGCTGCGCACCATCTCCGGGCTGTCCGACCTCGGCGCGGACGTCCTCCCGACCTCCGACGACCTGCTGCCGACCACCGCCGCGCGCAGCCGCATCCACAACTCGCCGTCGCCGCGCGCCGAGGTCGTCCTGCGCTCGTTCGAGGAGTTCAGGGAGGTGTACCTGCGGCCCCGGCACGAGTCGCTCGGCCTGCCCGTCCCGGGCACGCTGGAGGAGTTCGCCGCGTTCCGCTACCCGACCTGGGACGAGTTCGCCGGACCGGCCCGCGCGACCGGCCGGGACCTGCCGTCCAACCAGGAGCACCTCAAGCGGCTCCGCGAGGCGCAGACGGCGCTGCCCCATTACCGGCCGCTGTTCGGGACGCGCGACGTGCTGCGGATCGGGCTGCAGGACGTCCCCGACTACGTCTCGTACCCGCCCAACCCGGCGCCGCCCGACGCGGAGCGCCGCTACCTCGCCGTCCGGGACGTGCGGATCTACTACCCGTTCCCGAACACCCCGGTCCGCGACCTCGCGCTGATCGACCTGCCCGGCACGCAGGAGCGGGGCCTCGACGTCGCCCGCCAGTTCCTGTTCGACCTGCGCAACGACGTCGACCTGCTCATCCAGGTGAAGCGGCCGGCCCGGATCAACGTGATGTTCGCCGCCGCCGACAGCGACCTCCAGGACCTCGCGCACGAGGCCCGCGCCGGGGTGCCGCTCGGCGACTTCATGTTCGTCCTGCTGAACCGGGACAGGATCCGTCCCGACCTGGACGACGACGACTTCGCCAAAGCCGTCGCCGAGGCCGAGGACGCGGTGCGCCCGCAGGGCATCCGCGTCCTCAAGGGCGACCTGATCGAGCGGGACGAGGTGCGGGAGCGGGTGCTGCACCCCGTCCTCGCGCACCTCGCCGACAAGCTCGCCGCCATGGACCGCGCCGCCCTCCAGGACGCGCGGGAGACGACCGGGCAGGCCGGACGGGACGCCGACGCCGCCGCCGAGCGGCTCGCCGCGGGCGTCCGGCGGGCGCGCGGGCACCTGGTCAGCGACGACCAGCGGCTCGCCGAGCTGGTCAAGGGCATCCGGCGGCGGCTCGCCGGGGACCTCGCCGAGATCCGCGACCACTACCTGGCGCTGATCCGGGAGGGGCGGCGCAGCGTGGAGCTCGACGCCGCCGTCCAGGGCGCCGCCGCCGAGGTGCGCGAATGGCTCGCGGACGGGTTCGGCGACGGCGGGCACGACGAGTGGCGCGCCCGCGTCCGCAACGACATCCTGCTGCTGCCGCGCAAGACCGTCGAGGAGGAGTTCATCCGCGCCCGGCACTTCGTCGCCGGGACGTTCCGCCGCGTCGTGGACTCCTCGCTGTCCGCCGCCATCGCCGAGCTGCAGCGGGCGATCTCCACCGCGCTGTGGGCGCACCTGCCCGACGGCGCGGCGCCCGCCGACCACACGCTCGGCGCGTTCGCCGAGGCGCTCCGGGAGCAGGGGCTGCCGGGGCTGGCGACGCCCGTCCGCGACCTGTCGGAGCTCAGCGTCGGGTACGGCGACCAGAGCCTGTTCCTGCGGATCGTCCAGCCGATCGTGGTGGGCATCGACGTCGAGGACCCGCCGTCCGCGCCCGGAGCGGCGCCCGCGTCCAGGCCCGGCCCGCCGGCCGCGTCCCGGCGGGACACGATCGCGGACATCAACGTCGAGATGGAGGTGCCGCTCCCGCTCTGGATGCCGGGCAACGTCAGCGTCGGCGCGCGGATCCCGGTCCGGCGGCCGGGCGGCGGCGGCCCGCGCGGGCTGTCGGCGGCGTCCGCGCAGGACCTGATCCCCGCCGGGCAGAGCGCGGAGGAGACGACGCGGTGGCTCGCCGACACCCTCACCGGCGTCGTGGACGACGTCGTCGGACGCCTCGTCACCGCCCTTGAGGCCGAGTCGCTCGCCGCCGTCCGGGCCCTGTTCGCCTGCGCCGACCAGTTCCTCGACGGCTTCCTGCGGCACGAGGACACCGACCAGGAGTTGCGCGAGCTGTGCCGCCCGCACCTCGACCGCGCGACGCCCGACGACGGCCCGGCGCGGCTGTCGGCCATGGCCCGCGACATCGGCGCGAGCGCCGACGCGGTCCGCGAGGCGTTCGCCGCCTACCAGGGGTTGATCCACTCCCTCTGACCCGTCCGGCGCCCTCGGGGACGGCCGCACCACCGGTGGGTGGCGCGCGGCCGTCCCTTCTGTCAATATTCTTGGTGTTGGATAGTCAAGGATCTGACTACAAGGCGTACGCATGCATCCCTTCCGAGCGGCCGCCGAAGCCGGCGACCAGCGGGCGATCGAGGCGCTCCTGGCCGACGACGTCGTGTTCACCAGCCCGGTGGCCTTCAAGCCCTATCCCGGCAAACCGATCACGGTGGCGATCCTGCGCGCGGTGCTGCGGGTCTTCACCGACCTCCGCTACTTCCGCGAGATCGGCGCTCCCGACGACCGCGACCACGCGCTCCTGTTCGAGGCGAAGGTCGGCGACCTCACCATCACCGGCTGCGACTTCATCCGGACGAACGACGCGGGCCTGATCGAGGACCTCACCGTCATGGTCCGGCCGCTGTCGGCGGCCAACGCCCTGGCGGACGCGATGGCCGCCGAGTTCGACCAGGTCAGACGGGAGGTCGCCGCGGCCGCAGCCGACTGACGCGCTGACCGCCGAGTCCCAGACCGCGTTCCTCGCCCCGTTCCTCACCGAGTTCCACACCGCTTCCCGCGCCGCCCGGGCGGACGCCGCCGAGACGGAGCGTCCGGCCGGGGCGTGGCGTGCCCTCGCCGATGTCGCGGCGCGCCGGGTTAATGAACTGTGAAGATGTTCCCGGCGGCGCGTCGCGCACGTCCCGGTGGGCAGTAGGCTCGCCGGGCAGCGGGCGCAGGCCGGGAGGGGAATCGGGTCGTGAGCGTGATCAACATCGGGCAGGCCGTGGTCCTGGGGATCGTGGAGGGCCTGACCGAGTTCCTCCCGATCTCCTCGACCGGGCATCTGAAAATCGCCGAGGGTCTGATGGACATCCCGGTGAAGGACGAGTCAGTCATCGGCTTCACCGCCGTCATCCAGTCCGGGGCGATCGCCGCCGTGCTGGTGTACTTCTTCACCGACATCGTCCGGATCGTGAAGGCGTGGGGACGCGGGATCGTCAACCCGTCCGAGCGCTACCACCACGACTACAAGTTCGGCTGGTGGGTCATCTTCGCCACGATTCCGGTCGTGGTCGTCGGGGTCGCCGCGGACGGCCTCATCCACGGCCCGCTCGCGTCCCTGTGGGTGGTCGCGGGGTCGCTGATCGCCGGCAGCGTCGTGATGTGGCTCGCCGACCGGTACGGCAAGCACAAGCGCGGCGAGGACGACACGTCCTTCACCGACGCGATGCTGATCGGCAGCTCGCAGATCCTCGCGATGCTGTTCCCCGGGTTCTCCCGGTCCGGCGCGACGATGTCGACCGGGCTGCTGCTCGGCCTCGATCGCGTCGCCGCGACCCGGCTGTCGTTCTTCCTCGGCATCCCCGCGCTGACCGGCGCCGGGATCTACGAGCTGCCGAGCGCGCTCGGCTCCGGGGCGGGCACGGCGCCGCTCATCGTCGGCACCGTGGTGTCGTTCGTCGTCGCGTACGCGTCGATCGCCTGGCTGCTGCGGTTCGTCGCGCGGCACACCTTCACCTCGTTCGTCGTCTACCGGATCGCCGTCGGGCTGCTCCTGTTCGCACTTCTCGGCGCGGGAACGTTGAACGCCTGAGCCCCGCGCGGTAAAGCGGGGATCATGAACGATGCGATATGGGCCGGAACCGTCACGACCGCCGGGCACGAGGGCGCCGAACTCGAGGCGTACCTGGCGCGGCCGCTGAGCGACGTCCCGCGCGGCGGCGTGGTCGTGATCCACCACATGCCCGGCTACGACACCGGGACCAAGGAGTTCGTCCGGACGTTCGCCGCGCACGGCTACGCGGCGATCTGCCCGAACCTGTACTCGCGGGAGGGCGCGGGCGTCAGCCCGGACGACCAGGCCGCCGCCGCCCGCGCGAAGGGCGGCGTCACCGACGACCAGCTCGTCGGCGACGTCGCCGGTGCCGTCGTCCACCTGAACTCGCTCGACCACGCCAACGGGAGGGTCGGGGTGATCGGGCACTGCTCGGGCGGACGGCAGGCGTTCCTCGCCGCGTGCTCCCTCGCCCTCGACGCCGCCGTCGACTGCTACGGCGCGTTCGTCGTCAACGACCCGCCGAGCGACTACCCGACCGCCGCCCGGTCGATCGTCGCCAAGGCGCCCGACCTGTCGTGCCCGCTGCTCGGGCTGTTCGGCGAGGACGACCGCAACCCCGCCCCCGACGAGGTCGCGGCGCTCGACGCGGAGCTGACCCGGCTCGGCAAGGAGCACGAGTTCCACACCTATCCGGACGCCGGGCACGCCTTCTTCGCGGTCGAGCGGACCGCGTTCCGCCCCGCCGCCGCCAAGGACGGCTGGGAGAAGATCTTCGCCTTCTACGGCCGCCACCTGGGCGCCTGAGAGGAGTCACCCCCATGTGCACCTACCAGACGATCAAGGTGGCGCTGGACGGCGCGGCCAAGGGCGCGAACGGCTGGTTCACGCTGACCGACGGCGCGGTCTACGTCGACCATCCGTTCCACGCCTGCCACGAGCACACGGTGAACATCGACTTCACCAACCCGGGCGACGGGCCGTCCGCGCGGGTCGCGGTCGAGCTGACCGAGGAGGGGGCGCTGGCGCTGGTCGCGGCCATCCAGGAGGCGCTGGCCGCCGCACCGCCCGGCCTCGCATCCGTCCGCGCCTCCGCCCGGGTCACCGCCGGGACGGCCGGCGCGGGCTGACCGCGCGGGGCGCCGCCGCGCAGGCGGTGCCCCGCCGGGGGGCTCGGGCTGACCGACGCCGCGAGTAGGGTGCGAAACGTGAAGTGGCCACGGCGAGGGTCTGCCGTCGCCGAGCCCGCCCGGACGCCGACGCCCGGCCCGCGAGACCTGCTCCCGGCCGCGGCCGTCGTCGTCGCGCAGGCGCTCGTTTGGACGGTCCCCGGCGCGTCGTCCGCCCTCGCGCGGGTCCTCGCCCTCGGATCTCCGGGCCTCACCGCCGGGGCGGCGACGGTCCTGGTCACGGCGCTCGGCACCGGCCTCGCCGCCGGATCGCTCGCGGCGCGCCGGATCGCGCCCGGCTGGGCCCTCGGCGGCGCGCTGGCGGCGGCGCTGCTCGCCGCGTGCGGCGGCGGAGCCGCCGTGGGATGGCCGTTCGCCCTGGTGATCGCGCTGCTCTCGCTCGCCGTGCACCGCACGGCCGGGCTCGCCGCCGCCGGAGCCGCCGTGACCTCGCTGTCCGTCGCCGGGGCCGCCGCCGTCGCGGGCGCGGCCCCGCGGACGGTGGCGGGCGCCGGGCTGCTCGCGGCGGGCGGCACGGCGATGCTCTGGGTCCTCGGGAGGTCGCGGCGGCGCGGGCGGGCGGGCCGGTCGGCGCTCGCCGCCTACCGGGCCGGGGCGCCCGCCGTGCCGAGGTTCGCGGCCGACGCCGAACGCGAGCGGCTGATGGCCGAACTCCACGACGTGGCCGCGCACCGGCTCACCGGGATCGTGGTGTCGGCGGGCGCGGCGGCCCGCCTCGCCGATCCGGAGCTGGCGGCGGAGGCGACCCGCCATGCCGCGAGCGCGGCCAGGCAGGCGGTGGCGGAGCTGGACCGCCTCATCGAGACCGCCGGGACCGTCACCCTCGACGACATCGACGCGCTGGTCGCCGAGCACCCGTCCGTCGACTACCGGCGCACGGCCGCCGCCGCGCCGCCGGACGTCGTCGCGGCGGCCCACCGGGTGGTGCGCGAGGCCCTCACGAACGCCGTCCGGTACGCCTCGGGCGCTCGCCGCGTCCGGATCGAGGGGACCGCCGGGAACCTCACCGTCACGGTCACCGACATGGGCGGCCCTCCCGCCGCGCCCGGCCTCGGCACGGGGCGCGGCCTGGCCGGGCTGCGCTCCGCCACGCAATCCCTCGGAGGTTCGTTCTCGGCGGGCCCCGACGGCACCGGCTGGACGGTCCGCGCCGAATTCCCCTTGCCGGGGAGCCTCCCGGAGCACCGGGACGAACGGCCACGCGCCGGGCTCACGGCGTTCCTGGACGGGCCGGGCGGCTGGCGCGGACCGGCCGCGCTGGACGCGGTGCTGGTCGTGCTGGCGGTCGCGCTGTCCCTCGGCGCCGCGCTGCCGCCGGGAGACGACCCCGATCCCTTCTCGTCACCCCTTGTCGGGACGTCGCTGGCGCTGCTGTTCGCCGTCCGCGCGTTCCCGCTCTGGTGGCGGAGGCGTGCTCCGCGAGGCGCGCTGACCATCGCGCTCGCGACGCTCCTGGTGTGGCTGGGGCTCGACCTGGCAGGTTGGCCCGGCCCGCCCCTCAGCGACGGGTTCCTCTGGTACTGGTGGGTCGAGCTGGCGCTCGTCTACGCGGTCGCCGCCTTCCGTCCGGGCGGCCGGACCTGGCCCGCTCCCCTCGCCGTCGCGGCCGTGGGCGGGGCGGTCCTGGCCGGCGGCGACGGCATCACCGGGAACCGCGTGGCCGCCTGGGCGGTCCTCGCGGCGGCGCTCGCGGTCCCGTGCTTCGCCGTCTGGGCGCTCGGCGCGCACACCGCCGCGCGCCGGAGGCGGCGGGACGCGGTCGCCGCGCGGGACCGCGCCCGGCTCGACCGGGAGGTCTCCGCAGCCGCGGCGGCAGAGCGGCGGCGGATCGCCGACGGGCTGCGCCGGACGGCGCGGCGGCACACGCGGAACGCGGCCGACGAAGCCGACGCGGGCCGCCTCGACGGCGTCCGCATCGAGGCGAAGGCGGGGCTGGCGGCGCTCCGCGAACTCCTGGCCGACCTGCGGGCCCGGGACGACGGCGGCGACCCGCCCCCGACCGTCGACGGCATCGCCGCCCTGGCGGGCAGGCGCGGCGCCGCCGTCCGGTTCGCCGGGGAGCGCAGGCCGCTGCCGCCCGCCCTGGAGGTCGCGGCGTACCAGGTGGCGCGGGAGCTGCTCGCCGACGGAGACGCGGTCACGGTCGCGTTCTCCGGACGGGGCGTCACCGTGTCCGGACGGGCGCCGGGCGGCACCGCGGCGGAGCGGCGGCTGCGCGCGCTGACGGACGCCTGCGGCGGTACGCTGACGATCGCCGACGACGGCGCGGCACGGGGATGGCTGCCGGAGGTGTCCCGCCCTTGATCGAGACGACCGGTGCGGGCCGCCCGGCCGGGCCCGGCGCGGTGCCCGCGTGATCCGCGTGGTGATCGCCGACGACCAGGCCGTGGTGCGCGCGGGGATCGCCGCCATGGTCGGGGCGGAGCCCGACATGACCGTGGTCGGCCAGGCGGGCGACACCGAGACGGCCGTGGCGCTCGTCGCCTCGCTCCGTCCCGACGTCGCGCTCATGGACATCCGCATGCCCGGCGCCGGGGGCCTCGCCGCGACCACCACGATCACCGCCGACGTCCCCGCGACCCGCGTGGTCGTGCTGACGACGTTCGATCTCGACGAGTACGTGTTCGCCGCCCTGCGCGCGGGCGCGGCGGGGTTCCTGCTGAAGGACGCCGACCCGGAGCGGGTGATCGACGCGGTGCGGCTCGCCGCGCGCGGCGACGCGCTGCTCGACCCGGCCGTGACGGGGCGGCTGATCGGCCGCTTCGCGGGCGGGCCCGGCCCGGCCGAGGCCGAGCGGCTCGCGGCGCTCACCCCCCGCGAGACGGAGGTGCTCCGCCAGGTGGCGCGCGGCCTGACCAACGTGGAGGTGGCCGCCGAACTCGGCATCAGCGCGGCGACGGTGAAGGACCACGTCGCGGCCGTGCTCGGGAAGCTCGGCGTCCGCGACCGGGTGCAGGCGACGATCTTCGCGTACGAGAGCGGCCTCGTCCGTCCCGGCATCCGCTGACGCGCGCCGGGGCCGTCCCGCATCCGCCGGACGGCGGGGTGGAGCCCCCCGAACCGGGGGGATCGGGCCTCCCGCAATTGGGTCTGCGGTACCGCGATCTGTGCGTTTCCCGCTTCTAGCGTGGCGCGCATGTCACGTACCGTGCTGCGCCGGGTGTCCGGCGCCCTCCTGCTCCTCGCCGCCGCGGTGGCGGCCCCGCTCGCCGGTGTCGCGGGGTTCTTCGGCCTCGCGGCCGTCACCGCCGACGTCCCGCTGCTCGCGGTCGTCGGGCTGCTGGTCGTCGCGGGCGCCGGGCTGCTGCTCGGGCTCGCGGCGTTCGCGCTGCTCGGGGTGCGGCGCAGGCGGGGCGCGGCGCTGCTGCTCGGCGCCGCTCTCACCGCCGCCGTGGCCGGGATCGCGTCGCTGACCGTGTTCCGGCCCGGGTCCCTCGCCCCGATGGCCGCGCCGCCCGCGGGCGTGCGGTTCTGGAACCTGCCGACCGGTTCGCGGATCGCCTACGTCCACGCTCCGGCCACCGGCGAGCCCAGGCCGACGCCCGTGGTGTTCCTGCACGGGGGGCCCGGAACCCCTGGCGAGGGACTTCCGGCGGCGAGCTCCGCGCTCACCGCGAGCGGCTTCGACGTGTACGCCTACGACCAGGTCGGCGCCGGACGGTCCACGCGCCTGTCCGACGTGACCGGTTACACGGTGGCGCGCCACGTCGCCGACCTGGACGCGATCCGTGCCGCCATCGGCGCCGAGAAGATCATCATCGTCGGGCAGTCCTGGGGCGGCTCCCTCGCCGCCCAGTACCTGGCCGCCCACCCCGATCACGTCGCCAAGGTGGCCTTCACCTCCCCCGGCGGCCTGTGGCTTCCCGCCCTCCCGGACGGCGACGCCGACCCTTCGACGCGGCTCAGCCCGGCCCGGAAGAAACGGTACGACGAGCTGACGTCGTCCCCGCGACTGCTCGCCGCCGCCCTCCTCCTCGGCGTCAACCCGAACGCCGCGCACGCCCTGGTCGGCGACCGCGAGGCGGACGAGCGCTTCCACGAACTCGGCCTCGTGCTGAAGGACGTCTCCTCCTGCCCCGGCGCGCCGCCGCGGACGCCCCACGAGAACCGGCAGGGCTTCTACGTCAACCAGGTCACCAGCAGGGACTTCGAGAAGGTGCCGGATCCCCGTCCCGCGCTGCGGCGGGTCCGGGTACCGGCGCTGATCATGCGCGGCGAGTGCGACTACGTGGCGTGGGCGGCGACCCGCGACTACCGCCGGACGCTCCCCGACTCGACGCTGGTCATGGTCAAAGGCGCCGGTCACGCCATCGCGGGCGATCGACCCGCCGTCTACACCGATCTCCTGCGGGCCTTCCTGCTCGACCGGCGCCTCCCGCTGCCCGCCTACACCTCGGACGATCCGCCCCGCTGACGCGGAGCCATCCGCCCGGCCTGCGCGGGCGGCGCGTCAGCCCGCGTGGGCCGCGCGGAGCCGGGCGATGTCGAGCTTGCCGTGGGTGGAGAGCATCTCCTTGGAGGCGCGCTCCGCCTTGGCCGGGTCGGGGTCGCTTATCAGCTCGTACAGCACGGTCGGGACGACCTGCCAGGACACGCCGTACTTGTCCTTCAGCCAGCCGCACTCGGACTCCTCGCCGCCCTCGGTGAGGCGGTCCCAGTAGTAGTCGACCTCGTCCTGGTCGGCGCAGTGGACCTGGAACGAGACCGCCTCGTTGAACGTGAAGTGGGGCCCGCCGTTCAGGCCGACGAACTTCTGCCCGTTGATCTCGAACTCGACCGTGAGCACGGAGCCCGGCTCGCCGCGCATGCCCGGGCCGACGCGCGTGACGTCGCCGACCTTCGCGTCCTTGAAGATCGAGGCGTAGTGGTTCGCCGCCTCCTCGGCCTGGTCGTCGAACCACAGGCACGTGGTGAGTCGCTCGCTGGTCATCGTTACCTCCCGCTGTCGGGTGCCGTTTCACCAGAACAGACCGGGCGTCCCCGCGAAACTCATCGGGAATCGCGCGACGAATTTCGGGGCGATCGCCTAGGACGAGGCGTCGCGGCGGGCACGGGCCCGGCGTTTCCCCTCGTGCATGGCCTGGACGCGGGCGATCGGGATCGTGTGCCCCTCCGCGATGAGGTCGTCCGGAAGGCGCTGCGGCTCGGGCATCAGCTCGGCCCACGGATCGCGGTCGGCGACGAGCGCGGCGGCGTTCCGGACGGTGAAGTCGGACGGCGCGACACCGTCGAGCCCGTCCCACGGGACGGGGAACGACACCGGCGTGCCCGGCCGGATGCGCGGGCTGTACGCGGCGACGACGGTCGCCCCGGCGGCCCGCGTCGAGTCGAGGAACACCTTCCCGGCGCGGTCCTCGCGGATGAAGGCAGTCGTGGCGAGCGCCGGGTCGAGACGCTCGGCGCGGGCGGCGAGCGCCCGGGTGGCGGCGGCCACGTCGGCGGCGGGATGCGCCTCCAGCGGGACGAACACGTGCACCCCCTTCGCGCCGCTCGTCTTCACCGCGCCGGACAGGCCGCAGTCGTCGAGCGCGCGGCGCACCAGATGGGCGGCGCGGACGACCACGTCGAACCCGCCGGACTCGGGAGGGTCGACGTCCATGACGAGGTGGGTCGGCGTCTCCCAGGCGCCCGCGCGGACGAGCGGCGGGTGGTACTCGACGGCGCGCTGGTTCGCGAACCACAGCAGGGTCCGGCGGTCGCCGCACACCGCGTAGGACACCTCGCGCTGCGACGTCTCCGCCCACACCGTCACCGTCTCCACCCAGGACGGCGCGTACTTCGGCACGTTCTTCTGCATGAACGGCTTCTGGCCGCGCAGCACGCGCTTCACCGACAGCGGGCGGTCGGCCAGCTGCGGGATGACGCGGTCGGCGACGGCGTCCAGGTAGTCGACGAGGTCTCGCTTGGTGGCGTCCGCCCCTGGGAACAGGGCCTGGTCGAGGTTCGTCAGGCGGACCCCGTCCCGCTCCTCTTCTGCGCTCACCCGGCCAGCTTCGCACGCGGCTCCGACGAAAGATCGTCGAGTAGTGTCACGACCATGTACGTACCGGCGCATTTCTCCGCTGACGACACGGAGGTCAAGGAGCTGCTGGCCGGGTGCGGTGCGGCCGATCTCGTCACCGTCACCCCCCGCGGACCGGTGGCGACGTTCCTGCCCGTCCTGTACGACCCGTCCGCGGGCGAGCACGGCGCGATGCTGGCGCACGTGGCGCGCAACAACGACCAGTGGCGGGAGCCCGGGTCCGGCGAGTCGCTGCTCATCGTGCACGGGCCCGACGCCTATGTGTCGCCGTCGTGGTACCCGTCCAAGGCGGAGCACGGCCGCGCCGTGCCGACCTGGAACTACCTCACTGCGCACGTGTACGGGCGTCTCGTCGTCCATGACGATCCCGCGTGGGTGGAGTCCATGGTCCGCCGCCTCACCGAATTGCACGAGGACGGCCGGACGCCGTCCTGGTCGGTGGACGACGCCCCGTCCTCGTTCATCGCCGGGCAGTTGCGCGCCATCGTGGGCCTCGAACTCGTCATCACCCGGATCGAGGCGAAGTCGAAGATGAGCCAGAACCGTCCGGAGGCCGACCGGGACGCCGTCGTGGCGGCATACCGCGCGCAGGGCGACACGGTCATGGCCGAGGCGGTGCGGGCCGCGTCCGAGCGGTCGGCGGGGCGGTAGCCGGAGCGGTAGCCGGGCCTTGTCTCGGCGGCGTGGCGCTCAGCGCGGGCGCCACGGCGACTCGGTCGAGGTCGGACGCGCGTCCGCCGATACCCGGAGCGCGTAGGTGGGCGGCTCGGCGCCGTCCACCGGGCCGAGGTAGGCGTGGCCGGTCAGGTGACACCACGCGGGGAGGTCGATGGGCGCGGCCGGGTCGCTCGCGATCAGGTGGATGACCGTGCCGGGCGCGAGGCCCGCGATGTGCCCGCGCAGTTCGAGGAGGAGGCGCACGCAGGAGCGGTCGCCGCCGTCGATGACGACTGGGTCCGAGCTCATTCCGGCCTCCCCCGGCCACGCTGCCCCGGCTGTTCCCGGAACCTAGCAGCTGTGGGTGGAAATATAGGCGTTTGCGGCGACAAAGCACCCCGCCGGGAGGCCGGTGAGCTGGGTGATCGACGTCCCAGACTTGACCGTTCCTTTCAGGTTCCTCCCAGGATCGCGGCTTACAGTCGCAGGGAGAAACCCCCAGTGCACTTCGAGGTGAGGGAACCGGTTTTGGGGCTGACGATGGATCTGGGCGTGGCGCGAGTGGAGATCACGTCGACCTGCGGGACGCTGACGTTCCCGGACGAGGTCGACCTGAGCAACGGCGAGGCGGTCCTCGAACAGGCCGTACGGCTCCTCGACTCCGGCGCCCCGGCCCTGATCCTCGACCTGACCGGCTGCACGTTCTGCGACTCCAACGGCCTGAATGTGATCACGCGCTCGCAGATGCGGGCGACCGAGCTGGGCGTGCCGATGTGGGTGGTGCTGCCGCCGCGCGGCATCGTCCGCCGGGTGTCGGACGTCGCCGGGCTGCAGCGCCGCGTCGCCATCGCCCCCGACGTCGCGACCGCCCGCGAGGCCCTCGCCGCCGCGCGCCGCTGACGGGCGCCCGTGCCAGAAACCAGCTTGGATCGGCGGATCCGCACCTCACGGACATAGGGCACGCCGGGCATGGCGGCCGCGGGTGATCTCTTTACATGATCTTGCAGCGGCGGAGGCGGCGGGAGGTTGCGGACGGGGCATGGATGTCTGCGACCGAAGCCGGGGACGGCGCCGACGAGCGGAAGCGGGCACATGCAGGTGAAGCTGGAGGCCGAGCTCGGTCGCGTTCCGATCCTTGATGTGGCGCCGGTGGTGGGGTGTGGGCGGTGGCCTGCGAAGGCGGTGGTCGGGGAGACGGTCGAGGTGTCGGCGACGGTGTTCCGGGAGGGGCACGAGCGGTTGGGCGCGGCGGTGGTGCTGCGGACGCCGGAGGGTGAGGAGTTGCCGGGTGAGGTGATGGCGGAGGTGGCGCCGGGGTTGGACCGGTGGGCGGGGCGGGTGACGCCGACCGGGGTGGGTTCGTGGTCGTTTCGGGTGGAGGCGTGGGGCGATCCGATCGCGCATTGGCGGCATGACGCGCGGATCAAGGTGCCGCGTGGGCAGGACGTCGAACTCATGCTCACCGAAGGATCCCTGCTGTACGCGCGAGCCGCGAACGGCTTGCCCGCGAAGGACCGGCGGGTGCTCGCCCGCCTCGTCCGCCTGCTGCCGGACGGGGAAGAGGACGCGCTCGAACGCCTAGCCGCCGCCGAAGACCCCGCCGTCCTGGACGTGCTGACCCGTCATCCGCTGCGTGACCTGCTGACCGTCAGCGACTGGTACCCCCTGGCCGTGCACCGGCAACGAGCCCTGTTCAGCGCCTGGTATGAGTTCTTCCCGCGCTCGGAGGGTGCGACGGTGGATCCGATGGGGCGGCGCGGCCCCATCTCCGGGACCTTCCGCACCGCGATGAAACGCCTCCCCGCGGTCGCCGACATGGGTTTCGACGTGGTCTACCTGCCACCCATCCACCCCATCGGCACCACCCACCGCAAAGGCCCCAACAACACCCTGGACGCAGGTCCTTACGACCCGGGCTCCCCGTGGGCGATCGGCTCGCCGGAGGGTGGGCACGACGCCATCCACCCCGACCTCGGGACATTGGAGGACTTCGACGCCTTCGTCGAATACGCAGGCTCCCACGGGTTGGAAGTCGCGCTCGATCTGGCGTTGCAGTGCTCGCCCGACCATCCGTGGGTGGTCGAGCATCCCGAATGGTTCACCACCCGCGCCGACGGCACGATCGCGTATGCGGAGAATCCGCCGAAGAAGTATCAGGACATCTATCCGCTCAACTTCGATGACGACCCCGATGGGCTCTACACCGAGGTCCGCCGGATCATTCACCATTGGATGGACCACGGGGTGCGGATCTTCCGCGTCGACAACCCCCACACCAAACCCGTCGCGTTCTGGGAACGACTCCTGGCCGACATCCACACCACCGACCCCGACGTCCTGTTCCTCGCCGAAGCCTTCACCCGCCCCGCCATGATGCACACCCTCGCCAAAACCGGCTTCCACCAGTCCTACACCTACTTCACCTGGCGCAACTCCCCCCAAGAACTCCGCGAATACTTCCAAGAACTGGCAGGCCCGGCAGCGGCATACATGCGGCCCAACTGCTTCACCAACACCCCCGACATCCTCTCCGAGTATTTGCAGCACGGCGGGCGGGCCGCGTTCCAGATCCGCGCCATCCTCGCCGCCCTCCTCTCACCCTCCTGGGGCGTCTACACCGGATACGAACTGTGCGAGAACACCCCCGTCCGCCCCGGCAGCGAGGAATACCGCGACTCAGAGAAATACCAATACCGCCCCCGCGACTGGAACACCCCGACCACCCTCGCCCCACTCCTCACCACGTTGAACACCCTGCGTAACACCCACCCCGCGCTGCAGCAGCTCCGGAATCTGCATTTCCACGATGTGGACCAGCCGGAGCTGCTGGCCTTCTCCAAACGGCACCTGGACGACGTCGTCCTCACCGTGATCAACCTCAACCCCCACCAGGCACGCGAAGCCACCGTCCACCTCGACCTGCCCGCCCTCGGGCTCCCCGACGACCCCGACCACCCCTACACCGTCACCGACCAACTCGACGGCGCCGTCTACACCTGGACCGGTGCCAACTACGTCCATCTCGACCCCCATACCAAACCCGCACACATCCTGACGATCCAGCAAGCGGACGAAGGACGTGTGCGGGCCGGTGAGAGCCGTGCCGCGCGAAAGCGCGTCCGGCGGGGAAACGGGAATGGAAGCGGGAGTTGAGTCAGGCCGGTTCGGCGCTGAGCCGACGGTCCTGGCCGGTGCGGCAGCCGGTGAAGACCGAGCCGAGCCCCTCCCGGTCGATGATCTCGCGGAGCCGGGCGGGCAGCGCGGGCAGCGACAGGCAGCCGCCGTCTGCCGCGACGCGCCAGCGGATGCCGAGCAGGATCGGCAGCGGGTCGCAGCGGACGCCGAGCCGCTCGTGCATCCGCACCATGAGATGCCGCAGGTTACGGCCCTCGACCATCGTGGTCAGCGTCT
Organism: Actinomadura syzygii; assembly: GCF_008085905.1. Classification (GTDB taxonomy): domain Bacteria; phylum Actinomycetota; class Actinomycetes; order Streptosporangiales; family Streptosporangiaceae; genus Spirillospora; species Spirillospora syzygii. The sequence goes on from NZ_VSFF01000022.1 coordinate 105,077, forward strand.
CGCCGAGCCGCGGCACCGTGGCCTCGTCCAGCACGCCGGAAAGGTGCACCACGGTGTGGTCGCCGTCATCGGCCGCGGACGTGGTGATCGTCAGCTCGGACGGCGTCGCCGGCTCGGACGGCGCGAGCGGGTGCGGTGTGAAACCGGCGTCCCCCGGGTGCAGGGCGCGGATCGCGTCCAGCACGTGCGAGGGGTCGGCGTCGCCCGGCCCGCGCGCGGGGACGGGCTCGGCGGTCGCCGTCGCGACGTCCGGGAAGACCGGGACGAGCCGCGCCAGCCCGGTGATCCGCAGTGCCCGCCGCACGTGCGCGGCCGGTGCGGGCACCACGGTCCGCAGCGCGCAGCCGAGCAGCTGCGCCCGGGTCTCGGCGCGGGCCAGCAGGACGAGCCCGGCCGCGTCCAGCAGCACCGCGTCGCCGAAGTCGACGACCACCCCGCGGCGCCGCCCGCCGCCGGACTCGGCGGCGAGGGACAGGGCCTTGCTCACCCCCTCCCGGATCCCCGCGTAGTTCTGCCAGCTGATCTGCGCGGGCAGGCTGAGCACGATGAACCCTCGCCGGGTCTCGATGCTCAGGCCCGGCACGGTCGTGTCCTTCATGCGTCACATCCCGATCGGGGTTCTCGTGGCCGCGCGGGCGGACCGGCACGGCGCGGACAGGTCGGCGGGCCCGGGCGACGGCGGCCCGGCGCGCCGCACCGGCGGCGCGGCGGCGCGGGCCGCGGAGGCGTGGGAGCCGGGCGGACTCGACGCGGGCCGCGCGTCCGGACGCCGCGCGTCCGGATACGGCGGGCGGCCTCCCCGCACGACGCCCGTCAGCCGGGACGCCGCGAGCCGTTCGATGATCCGCTCCTCGGGCCGCACCCCGAGATGGGCGCAGCAGCACCACAGGTCGTCCACGCAGCGGCGCACGTTCTCTGCCGGGACGTCGGCGAAGCGAACGCGCAGCCGCGCCACGAGGTCCTCGCGCGTCGGTACGACCGATGGCGACATCTCCCAGCGCTTCACTGTCCCTCCGATCGCTTTTGGGACGGAAACGGATTTTCCGTCCGAACTGAGTAGAACCCGTCGTGATGACGGGTTCTGAGCTTGGAAGCGACCTACCCGCGGCTTCCGGCGAAAAAAGCGACGAATCTAAAAACCCGGACATGACACAACCGTCGCGCGGCAAGCGTTCGGAAGCGTCCGCGGCGGCGGAATCGGCGGGATCTCCCCGGCGGCGGGGTCTGGAGCATCCCGGGGCGCTCGGCTGCGGAGGCGGCGGCGACGGTCACGCTCTGTACTGAATCTTTGACGGATGGTTGCCGGTCGCGAACGTCGTTCCGGCGGACGGGGGGAATCGCTGATCTAGATGTCTCCAACGCACCCGGGGTGACCTATGCACGGCCAGCCGACGCACGACACGCGCACCACGTCCGACCAGGTCACCGCCTTGGGGACGGAGACATGCCCGCCGGACGCCCGGACGGTCCCCGATCCGTACGGGGCGCACACACGGAGCACGCCGCATTGGTTCAAGACGGCGGTGTTCTACGAAGTGTCGGTCCGAGGGTTCGCCGATTCCAACGGCGACGGCTACGGAGACCTCCGCGGCCTGATCAACAAACTCGACCACCTGCAATGGCTCGGGATCGACTGCCTATGGCTGCTGCCGATCTACCAATCACCCCTCAAAGACGGCGGCTACGACATCTCCGGCTACACCCAGA
>NZ_VSFF01000023.1 GCF_008085905.1 Actinomadura syzygii
CGGCCTCCGGAGCCGTGCGCGCAGGTTCGAATCCTGCAGGGGGCGCACCACCATCACCAGCGGAAACACCCGCTGACCTGCCCGAAGAGATGCGGGAGCCATCAGACGGTGTAGGCGGCCAAGTGCCGCCGGATGCCGCTGATGGCGACCCGCTGTGGACCCACTGTGGACCGGACATTCACCTATAGCGGGCACCGGCCCCGCAGAGGCCCCGCCGCCACAGGCTGCCGCCCCTTCCTCCTCCGGGAAAGAAGCCAGACGAGAAGGCCGCCCCTTCGCAGGAGCGGAAGTCGACTGTCTTAATAAACGGTGCTCGGTTTGCAACAACCTGCCCCTCCTAGCGTGAACGCTCAGGTGGGTTGCGGGCATCCACAAGCGAGTCCAGTGACAGTGCGTTTGACAATCTCCTTGCTAACCTCGATTCCGAGAGCAGGTCAGGACAACGGAAATCGGACTTCGACGCTAGCCCGGAGGTCCACATGTCAGACGATTCGCCAGAGGGCCTGGCGCTCATTAGTCCGGAGCGACGTCCCGGGGTTGTCGATCACTCGACAGAGGCAGACAAAGCCAACGAGGATACACACTGTTTCGGCGACTGGCAGAGCAGCGCCAGCAGGTTCCCCTCATGGTGTTGGGCTGCGGATGAGTTGACGTGGACCCGCAAGATTATCCCGCGTGCTCGGGCCGGCCGCCTTTTCATCTGCATCCGGTCAAGGAAGCGGCGCGCCTTATCGCGGAGGGGGTGACCGAAAGTTGGCTGCGGGAGAAAGCACGTCTGCGGGAGACCCCGCATTGTCTACTGGCGGGGAAGTACATGTTCTCCGACAAGCACCTTCGCGAGATAGTGGCGCTGTTCGAGTGCCAGCCAGTGCCCCCGAACAACGCCCAACAGCGAAAGCAATCTCCCACTCCGCCCGCCGGGACGGCTCCTTTTACGGCGCGTCGTCCGCAACGAAGGCCAACCCAGGAATGAACATCGTTCGCAGGTAAGCCGATTCGCCGCCTTTCCAGACCCGTTTCAGTCACAGGTCATAGAACACATGCGCTCCTTACGGCTCATCAACGACGGAACTCAAGCCTCCAGAGGGGCATCCGGACCCGATCACAACGAGGTCTTGGCCGCTCGGCGGGTGGTTCTGACGTCCTAAGCGAACGTCCGGGCTCCAGTCCCTTGACACCGACCACACGACTTGACGCGGCACCGGGACTAACCCTGGCGCGAGGGCAGACGACAACGATCGCAGTGAGCACCGCTCGGACGATGTGGCGGGAGGCCGCCGCGTCCGGACGGCCGTGCTCGCAGGGCGGTGAAGGTATTCCGCGCGAGTCGGTCTGCTGGTTAGATTTCACCTGGAGCTGCTACAAGTGTAGTAGCGATGTGCGTCCGCCCTGTCCGTCGCATGACGGTAGCGACGACAACAGAAGAGAGGGACTCATGGGCTTCAGACGGCTATTTGGCGCCTTCGGTGTTGGCGGCCTTTCAGTCGAGACCGTGCTTGCTACCTCACAGGCCCGGCCTGGTGACTATCTGGCCGGTGAGGTCCGGATAGCGGGCGGGGGTCAGGACGTCGTTATTCACCAGGTGGCGCTCAGTCTGGTAACTCGCGCTGAGGACGAGCACAGTGACAACGAGTTCAGCGGTATCCGCGAGTTCTACCGGGGCGCGATCACAGGCGCGTTCGTCCTAGGGGCGGGTCAGCGTCAAGCCATCCCGTTCCAGATGCCGTTGCCGTGGGAACTGCCTGCGACCGAGGTGTACGGGCAGCACCTTCACGGGATGGTGATGGGCGTCAGCACGGAACTGGAGGTCGCGGGAGCGGTGGACTCCGGCGATCTCGACGCGATCTCGGTGAGTCCGCTGCCCTCCCAGCAGCGGGTCCTGGACGCATTCGGCGCCCTCGGGTTCGGGTTCAAGAACGCCGACGTGGAGGAGGGCCGCGTCGCCGGTGTCCATCAGGAGCTTCCCTTCTACCAGGAGATCGAGTTCTACGCTCCGCCGCAGTACAGCGGCCAGGTGAACGAGGTGGAGCTTACTTTTGTGACCGATCCGGGCGGCTTGGTGGTGATCCTGGAGGCGGATCGGCGCGGAAACATGTTCTCCGAAGGCGACGATGTTTTCGGTCGTTTCCACGTCACCCACGAGGAGGCGTTGCACACCGCCTGGGAACACGAGTTGAAGAGATGGCTGGGAGCCGTTGCCGGGCATCTGCATGGCGGCCACGGCTTCGCGCACCGTGTCCCGCACGATGCATACGGGCACCACGCCGGTCACCACGGTGAACACTCCAATGGGCACGGACCGGGCTGGGGTGGAGTGGCCGCTGGGGTGGTAGGCGGGGCGGCGGCCGGATTCGTGGCGGGCGCCGTCGTCAACGAAATGCTCGACGGTGACGATCAGGATGACGAGGAGCCGTCGGTCGGTGACGTGTTCGCCGATGCGGCCGATGACGCCGTCCAGGATGCTTATCAGCAGGTCGCGTACGAACAGGCCTACGAGGCCGCGTATCAGAATGCCTATGAGGAGACGCAGGAGGACTCCGCGCAATCCTTCGGCAGCGAGGTTTTCGAGAGCGAGGACTAGACAGCGGCACGGCCCACCGGCGACGTTCGTTGGTCAGCGCGGGCTTTGCGTGGCGCGCGTGATGATCCATTCGGTAGTGCGCCGGGTGTGGCTGATCCGGCGTTCCAGCCGTGTCCGGCGTACGGGTCGCCGGGCTGCAGGGTGGCGGCTCGGCATCTGTTCGTGGTGGGCGGCGGTGCGGGCGGTCTCGCTGAATCTGGTCGCCGCTTCGGCCAATGCGGCCAGTCGGTGCTGTTCCGAGTGCGGGTCGGCGGCCTCAAGCACGCGCGCGTACAGCGCTTCGAGTTCGGCCATTTGCACGCCCAGCCGCAATAGCCGGTTTTCGTCCATCTCCTCGTCGCTCCGGGCAAGGCGTCTGCTGGATTGTGCGTCTTCGGCTTCCAGGTTGACGGCCTTCTGCTCGGGAGGGCCGTCATTTCTCGGCCAGGACGATGACGCGGTCGGCAGCCGAGAAGTTGAGCAGCGCGGACTTGTCAAGGTTGTGGACCACGCCATAGGACGGGGGGGTGTGGAAGGAAGTTCGGAGGCGGTAGCCGAGCGCGGTCTCGCCGCGGCGGCGGGCGGCTTCGATGACGGTGGCGAAGTTGGCGGGCGTGCCGGGCTTGAGGTAGTCGGAGGCGGGTTTGAGGTAGATCTCCGAGCCGGTGGGGTCGAGCAGGTCGGCGAAAACGTGGAACAGGTGTCGGTTCTCGCTGAGCTGGGTGAGCATCAGGCTGATCAGCTCGTCGCTGACCACGAAGTCGTCGGCTTTGGTGACTTGGGCGATCTCCCGGTTGGCGTCGCACGGGCGTCGGCGTGGTCGGGGTCCTGGTCTTCGTCGGACAGGACGATGAGGTGCTTGCAGGAGCCGACGTCCAGGGTTTCGAGCTGGGTGCGGTTGGTGCTGTCGCAAGTCGTGTGGCCGACGGTGAGATTGGTCAGCCGCGGCAGGGCGTCGCGCGGGTCCTGGCCCAAGGCGGCGATGTCCAGGCGGGAGCCGGGTTCGACGAAGTCGTCCAGCAGGTCGTCGCCGGTGGCGATGACGGTTTCCATGGCCGGGTTCATCGTCACCGTGCCGTCGGCGTGCCAGAGGCCGACCGGGATGCCGAGTTCATAGGCGTTCAGCGCCTGGCCGTAGGTGGTGCCGGTCAGGGACGGTTCGGGGCGGATATGGAACTCGTGGCCCTCGAAGTCCAGCAGGTCGGTGTAGACGGTGGACAGGCCGGACTGGCGGTGTGACTGGACGATGAGGCGGATGGCGATGTCGTCGGCGTCGATGACGCGGGCGAGCGGGCCGCCGGCCAGCCGCGCCGCGGGCAGGCTGGCGGTGTTGTGCACGGCGCCGACCACGTGTGGCCGACGTCCATTTCCAGGTCCGCGCGCCCAGTGACGGCAGGACCTTGATCACGTCGGTGTCGGGGTCGGCGACCGGCGGCGAGATGACCATGATGGAGCAGGAGGTGTCCGGGCTGACCAGGCCGAGGTCGGCGACCTTGAGCGGGTTGCCGCGGCGGCAGACCATCCGGGCCGGTGTCGCCGAGGCGGGCGCGGATAGCGTCCTCCATTTCGACCTTGTCGCGGTCGGCCAGGATCGCCACGCAGGAGCGGCGCTCGCTCAGGTTGGCCTCGACGAGCTCGGGTCATCGCTCGGGTCGTCGGGGGCGTGTCGGCGGGACCGGACGCGCCATGGGCTGTCGCCGCGGAAGAGCCCCAGTCCCAGGGCCAGGATGATCAAGCCGATGATGCCGTCCAGCCAGTAGTGGTTGCCGGTCACCACGACGGTGTAGGTCATCAGCAGCGGGTGCGCCACGATGATCCACCGCCACCGGCTGCGCGCGATCGCCACGACCGTGATCGCGAAGAGGAACGACCATCCGACGTGCATCGAGGGCATGGCGGCGTACTGGTTGAACAGGCCGTGGTTCTCGTACGAGCCGCCGTACACGGCGTGGCCGAAGACCTGCGCGGTGTCGGTCATCCCAAGGTCGGGGCGCATCCGCGGCGGCGCCAGCGGGTAGACGAAGTGTCCCACGAGCTCCAGGCCGGTGATGAGGACGATCACCCGGCGGAACCAGCCGAAGCGCTCCGGGTGCCACAGCAGCAGCCAGGCGCAGATGATCACGAAGTCGGTGAGGTGGACGTACTTGTAGTAGAGATCCGCCGCGCGGATTCCGGGCTCCCACTGCAGCGCCCACCGCTGCAACGACGCCTCGCTCGGGATACGCAGCCACCGCTCGACGTGCCAGACGTCGTCGGAGTTCGCGAACGCGCGGCCGATGTGCCGCCCGGCGACCGCCCGGCCGAGGGTGTAGACCATCCAGAGCGCGGCGAGGATCAGCCCGTGCCGCAGGGCGTGCCGCCAGGTCGCCCAGGAGCGCGGCGACGGCATCGGGCCGACCGGCGCGCCCGCGTCGTCATCGGACGTCACGAGATGATCTTACGCCGGGCCCGCGACACGCGCCCTAGCATGCGCGGAGAAGCGCCGCCTCACTTCCCACTGAAAGATCAGTAAACTTTGCGAAAGATCAGTAAAATCTTGTGGATCATGGTCATTGGAGGATGCGGAGGCGCTCCATGGCAGGTCCAGGGGCTTATGTGTTCGGCGACGAGGAGAGGCGCGAGGTCGAGGACGTCCTCAGAGGCGGGCACCTTTCCCGGTACGGTTCCGGCGACGACCCCGGCTTCACCCAGAAGGTCCACAGCCTGGAACGCGAGTTCGCCGCGCACTGCGGCGTCGCGCACGCCGTGGCGACGAGTTCGGGGACCGGCGCCCTGCTCATCTCGCTGCTCGCCGCGGGCATCGGTCCCGGCGACGAGGTCCTGGTCCCGGGCTTCACCTACGTCGCGACCATGGGCGCCGTCGTGCACGCCCGCGCGGTGCCGGTCCTGGTCGAGGTCGACGAGTCGCTGACGATGGACCCCGAGGACCTGCGCCGCAAGATCACCCCGCGCACCCGGGCCGTGCTCGTCGTGCACATGCTGGGCAACCCGTGCGACATGCGCTCGATCCTCAAGATCGTCGAGGATCACGACCTCGTCCTGATCGAGGACGCCTGCCAGGCCGGCGGCGGCTCCTACGAGGGCCGGGCACTCGGGTCCTTCGGGGCCCTCGGCGCGTTCTCGTTCAACCGGTACAAGATGATGACGGCCGGCGACGGGGGCATTGTGGTCACCGACGATCAGGGGCTCTACGAGCGGGCGTTCGCCCTGCACGACCAGGGCCACATCCCGCTGCGGAGCGGCGGCAAGATGGCCGGTCACGCCCGCAGCCTGATCGGGCTCAACTTCAAGATGAACGAGCTGACCGGTGCCGTCGCGCTCGCCCAACTGCGCAAGGTGGACCAGATCGTCGCGACCCTGCGGGAGAAGAAGGCGACTCTGCGAGGGCGCATCCCCGACCTGCCCGGCGTGCGCGCCCGGGTGCTCAACGACCCGGCCGGGGACTGCGGCTCGCTGCTGACCTACCTGTTCGACGACCGTTCGCACGCCGAAGCGGTGGCCGAGCGCCTCGGCGTGCGCACCGTGGCCGCATCCGGCTGGCACGTGTACGGGCTGATGGACCAGATCGTCGAGCACAAGACCCCCGTGCCAGGCTGGTCGGAGCCGGCCCGGTACGCCCAGCCCGGCGACCTGCCGCGCACCGACGACATCCTCGGCCGCGCCGTCAACATCAGCGTCGGGGTCGTCGACACCGGCATCGGCGCCGGGTTCGGCATCAACATCAACTCCTCGGACGCCGAGATCACCTCGGTCGCCGAGCGGTTCACCGCCGCCTGCACGGCGGCCGCGTGAGCGCGCCCGGCGCCGCCCCGGCCACGCCCGTGTCCCGGCCGGTGCGGCTCGGCCTGATCGGGCACGGCAGACTCGGCGCCGTCCACGCCCGGCACATCGCCGCCTGCCCGGACACCGAACTCGCCGCCGTGTGCGACACCGAACCCGCCGCGCTGGCGGCGGCCGCCGCCGAGCACGGCGTCCCGGTCGCCACCGACCTCGACGGCTTCCTCGCCATGCCGTTCGACGGCGTCGTCATCGCCTCCAGCACGCAGGCGCACGCCGGCACATCCTGGCCGCCGCCCGCGCGGGCAAGGCGATCTTCGTGGAGAAGCCCGTCTGCCTGACCCTCCAGGACACCGACGAGGTGCTCCAGGAGGTCGTGGACGCGGGCGCGCCGTTCCAGATCGGTTTCCAGCGCCGCTGGGACTCCCGCTACCGGCACGCCAAGCGGATCATCGACTCCGGCGGCATCGGCGAACCCGTCCTGTTCAAGACGCACGGACGCGATCCCGACGCCTCCAACCCGGCGAACTGGGGCCTCGACCGCAACGGCGGGCTGTTCCTCAACTGCGCGATCCACGACTTCGACGCCGCCCGGTTCCTGCTCGGACGCGAGGTGCGCGCCGTCACCGCGACCGGCGCGGCGCTGGTCCACAAGGGCCTGCGGGACAAGGGCGACATCGACACCTGCTCGACCACCCTGCACTTCGACGGCGACACGATGGCACTGACCGAGTGGAGCCGCTACGCCACCTACGGCTACGACATCGCGATGGAGGTCGTCGGCACCGAGGGCATGGTGCAGTTCGGCCGCGAACGCGGCGAGGCGGTGCTGGTCCGGCCGTCGACCCGGGACGGGGCCTCCGTCTTCGACGTGTTCGGCGACGCCTACCGCAACTCCGTCGAGGCGTTCGCGGCGTCCATCGCCGACGGGACGCCGGCCTCGCCGGGAGTGGAGGACGCTCGGACGGCCCTGCACATCGCGCTCGCCGCCCGGCGCTCGTTCGAGACGGGGCGGAGCGTGCCGGTGGAGGCCCTGCCGCCGCTGACCCGCGGAGGTGCGGCGGTCCCCCAGCCGCCGCGCGGGATCCACCCGCCCGAAGTCCTGGCGCGGAGGCAAGACGGCCAGGCCGGAAACGGTGCGTATCCTCGGCCTGACGACGGGCGGACGGCCGTGCCACTGACGGACGGTGGAGGATGAGGCGCGAGCACGAAGCGGCGTCATGACCGGGCGCGCCGGGAAAGCCAGCGGGCAGTGCGGCCCGGTCACGAGGGTGGTCTCGTGACCGGCTTGGCCGCCCTGATCGCCGTCGCGTCCGGTGGCTGTTTCGCGCTCAGCGCCGCCCTGCAGCATCACGCCGCGCACCGGGAGGCCCGCCGCGTCGCCCGGGCGCCACGCACGCTGGACCCGCGCCTGCTGGCTCGCCTGGCACGGCGGCCGCTGTGGCTGGGCGGGCGGCTGGCCGCCGTCCTCGGCGTCGTCCTGCAGGCACTGGCCCTGCGCGCCGCGCCGCTGTCCCTCGTGCAGCCGCTGCTGATGATCGGCCTGGCTCTGTGCGTCGTGCTCGAACCCCGGCTCGGCGGCGACCGCGCCGACCGCCGCACCCTCGGGGCCGCCCTGCTGGCCACCAGCGGCCTGACGGTCTTCATGATCGTCGCCGAGCCCGCCGCAGGCGACCACACACCCACGGCGACCACGATGGGCGCCGTGGCGGGAGCGTGCGCGCTGACGATCATCGGCTGCCTGGCCGCGGCCCGACGCCGCCCCGACGCCGCGGGCGCCGCGCTCGGCACCGCCACCGGCATCGCGTTCGGGCTTACCGCCGCCGTGCTCAAGGCGGGCGCCGGGACCTTCGACGACCCGGTCGCGCTCGTGACGAACTGGGCGCCCTACGCCTACCTCGCCTGCGCCGCCGCGGCCCTGCTGCTCAACCAGAACGCCTTCCTGACCGGCTCGCTCACCGCCCCGCTGACCGCGATCACCCTGAGCGAGCCGCTGACGGCCCTGCTCATCGGCCTGACCGCCTTCCACGAACACCTCGACGTCACCGTCCCGCGAGCGGTGCTCATGCTGGCCGGAGCCGCCGCGATGGCCTCCGGCGTCCACCGCCTCGCCGGGACCCGCACCGCCGCAACGCCCTCACCAGCGCCCGCCGACACCGTCGCGACCGCCGCACCCGACCGGATCAAAGTCCACCCGGTATCCCTCCACAAGCCGTGAGGGTGGTCCGCCGCGGCGGCACCGTGACCACCCATGCGGCTGCCCACAGGCGCATGGCCGGGTCATCCCAGAGCTGACGGACGCGCCGGATCAGCGCCTGAGCGTCATGTCCCCCTCGCCATCTCCACGACCAAGCCGGACAAGCGCGTCAGAGCCAACTGGCTGAGCTCACTCACAGCACTGCCGGCGGAGACACCGCGCGGATGCTCCGCGCCCTCAAGTTGTGCGAGGAACTCGGCGAGGTCACCGAAGCTCTGGAGCACGTCACCGGCACCGACCCGTCGGGACGGTTCGCCTGGCAGGACGTCCACGCCGAACTCTGCGACGTCATCCTCACCGGCATGGTCGCCTCACTCTCGTCGTCCCCGGAAGCGGTCCTCCAGGCACGGGCGTACGAGCTGGCCGAACTGCCCACGCTCCCCGACGGGGACCTGTGGGAGGCGGCCCGGACGGTCACCCACCCGAGCAACGACTCCTCGGCAACCAGTCGGGCGGCGAGTGCTGGTCAGGAGCGTGCTCGGCGTAGGTCGGTTCGCCGTCGGATCGGGCTGAGGGTGGCGGACGTAGACGGTTTGGGAATGCGCAGTCGGCGATTCGTGCGACCTTCCGTTCGAATCCGTCGGCCGGACTCCAGTTCGGTTCTCAGACGGTCGAGGTGAACGAGGAGCTCACCATGGAGCGGCCAGTCAGGGCTGTCGGCCCGCAACATCTCGGTCAGATTAAGGCGCTCCACGCGCGCGGCGTTCAGATGGTAGGCGAGTGGGTCCTCGAGATCGGTGGTTCCTGTGGCGAACTGCTGGCGGCGCATTCGCCCGTAGGTGCTCATCGCCAAAGCCAGGTGCCCGATGGTCGCGGCCAGTCGGCTTCGAGTGTCGCTTTTGGACAGGGGGTCCTCGCGCTCCTGCTCAGGCTCGTTCGCGTGGTCGGCGAGGCAGCGTGCGAGGCCGCGGATGGTGATACCGCAGTGTTCCAGTGCGGCCAAGGTCTCCCGCAGCGCCACGGTTGCCCGCAGCATTCCGACCCCTTGCGGGTTGAGTCGAATGCTCTCCTCGGCCTGGAGAAGTTCGCCGTCCACGCGTTGGACTTGCCGGCCGAGGGAGCGGGCTTGGAAGAGCAATCCGTTAAATGTGCGTGGCTCAGGGCGTTTCTCCACCGCTTCGGCGATGTCGTGGAGGTGCCGGGCCATGGTGCCGCTGAGGCCCTCTAAGGCATCCTCTGCCGCTTGGATCTTGACGGGCGAGGTCAAGATCCCGGTGATCAGGCCGGTGAGCGCGCCGACGAGGGTCTCCACGATCCGTCCCTCGGCCGCGGCGCCGTTTTCGAGGGACAGGATGAGCATGGCGCTGATCGGCACCTCGAGGGTGTAGTTGCCGAGCCGCATGACGAATCCGCAGACCAGCGCGGCCGTGATGGCGAGGCTCAGGCTCCACCAACTGAATCCCACCAGGCTCGACAGCAGTGCCGCGACCAGCACGCCGACTACGACGCTGACGACGCGCTGCCAGACATGGTGAATGGTCTGGTACAGCGTGACTTGGACGACGAGAATTGCGGTCAGAGGGGCGAGTATGGGCCTTGGGCTGGTGCCGGGCAGCCATGACGCGAGTTGGAAGGAAAGGACCGCTGTCACGGCGAGGCGGGCGATCACGATCGCCGTAGGCTGCATACGCAGCCTCCTCAGCCCCACGCGCGCTCGCACCGGCGTGAGGACAGCGTCGGCGGCCGCGCGCATCTGCCGGTTACCGCTCATCTCGCGCCCTCACAGCCGGTCATCGGTTCAGGCGCGCGAACGCCAGGCGGACGGCCATCGCCCCCTCCCCCACCGCCGAAGCGACGCGCTTGATCGAACCGCTCCGCACGTCACCGGCGGCCAGCACGCCGGGCAGGCTGGTCTCCAGCGGCAGGGCCTGAGGGCCGCCGGTGAGCACGTATCCCTTGTCATCGAGTGCGACCGTGCTCGGCAACCAGTCGACACAAGGGTCGGCTCCGATGAAGACGAACAATGCGCGCACCTCGACTCGGCGGATTTCACCGGTCCGGTTGTTCTCCGCGAGAACCTCCTCCAGATGATCGTGTCCGTGCACTTCTCGGATCTCCGTGCGCAGGAACACCTCGATCTCGGGGCAGCGCTCGATCCGGTCGATGAGGTAGCGCGACATGTTCTCGCCAAGCTCCGCCCCACGGACGAAGAGCAGCACGCGTGTGGCGTGCCGGGCCAGGAACATGGCCGCCTGACCTGCCGAGTTGCCGCCGCCGACGATGGCCACCGGCACGCGCCTGCACTGCAGCGCCTCAACCTGGGTCGCCGCGAAGTACAACCCGGCGCCGTCGAAGTCGTCCAGATGTGGGACGTCCAGTCGGCGATACCGGGCACCGGTCGCGATGAGGACAGTGCGGCCCGACAGCTCCCTGCCTCCGCCGAGGTCGACGGTGTACCGGCCGTTGCCCGGCCGCAGTCCCGTGACGTCGCCGGGCACGTGGACCTTCGCCCCGAACTTCTCTGCTTGGATGAGCGCCCGATCGGTCAACTCCGGACCCGAGACGCCGGCGGGGAAACCGAGGTAGTTCTCGATCTTGGACGACGTGCCGGCCTGGCCTCCGGTGGCGATGGCGTCGACGACCATCGTGTCCAGGCCCTCCGAGGAGCCGTACACGGCCGCGGCCAGCCCGGCCGGGCCCGCGCCGATGATGAGCAGGTCATACGCCGAGGAGGCGGGTGCCGGTGGTGGCAGCCCGAGCAGCCGTGGGAGTTCGTCGTCCTCCGGATTGCGCAGCACCCGCTCCCCGTTGAGGATCACTACGGGTGTCTGCGACGCCGGGACGCCGAGTGCCCTGAGCAGCGATTCGGCGTCCTCATCGTCCTCGACGTCGATCCATCGGTGCGGCAGACGGTTGCGCGCGGCGAAGTCGCGCAGGCGCCGGGAGCGGGGAGAGAACCGCGAGCCGATGATCCGCAGCCCGGCGCCCTGCTCGATGAGCAGGGAGCGGCGGATGAGGAATGCGCGCAGGACGAGGTCACCGAACCAGGGTTCGCGGTAGGCCAGCTCACGTAGCCGCCGGGGCGGCACGGCGATCACCTCGCCAGGCTCGGTGACGCGGGCTGTGAGGAAGGTGGGCTGACCTGCCAGCAGGCCCACTTCGCCCAGGAAGCGTCTCGAACCGTGCACGTGGATGACCTCGCCCTTGTCCAGTATCGCCACCGTCCCTGCCAGGATCAGGAAGAAGTCGTGATCGCGGTCCCCTTCCGAGAAGAGAACATCGCCACGGCGGGTCGGGCGTCGTTCCCCGTATGCGGCGACCAGCCCGATCTGCTCCCAGTCGAGTCGGGGGTAGGCGCCGTACAGATCAGGTGTCTCTTCCAAGAGCTTCCTCCACCCAGGTTCGGAGCGGACCAGCAGGTACGGCGCCCGCTCTCTGGTCGAGCACCTTCCCGTCACGCATCAGCAGCAACGTGGGAACGGCACGTACGGCGAAGCGCTCCCGGGTCTTCGGCGCCCGGTCAATGTCGATCTTCACGAGCTTCAGCCGCCCGGCCATCTCGCGGGCGATGCGCTCCAGTACCGGGCTGACCGTGCGGCACGGCGCGCACCAGGTCGCCCACAGGTCGACGATGACCGGTACCGAGGAGCGCTCGGCGACCTCGGTGAAGTTCTCGTCTCCGGCGTCCGCGATCCACGGGAGCGGCCGGTGACAGTTGCCGCAGACCGGGGTGCCGTCGGCGGCGGACGGCACGCGGTTCTTCGTGCCGCAGTGCTCGCAGCGGACGATCATCGGCCCCCCGCTCAGGAACGATGTCACCGGACAGGTACACGCGGTACTCGAACCGGCCTCATCACGTAGGCGTCGTCGGTCTCGCTCACGTCGGCTGCGGGCGCCCAGGGCATCTCCGTGGTGGCACCGATGAAGGCCGCGTTGACCAGCTGTTCCATCTGCTCGTAGAGAGGGTCGAACGCTCGCGGCCTCGGGGAGTGCATCGTGTCTCCGGGACGGCGACTCCTGGACAGTGCCATGATCTGATCCCCTCGTTGGACGTTCCCTAAATGGGACGGTGCCCGTCCGGCTGGAGCGGCGCATCCTCAGAGTTGACAGGTCTGGGACGCCCGGCTTCCGACCAACCGACTTCCCGGATGTCGCGTCTGCTCATTCCCGTCGAGGGCGTCGGTAGGCCGGGGGCGGCTCGATCTCCGTGCGGTCGGAATCCTTCTTGGAACGCCCGTCGGGACGGTCGTCGGAATGTTCGAGGACCTGCCGAGCCAGTTCGACGCGCGAACGGACGCCCAGTTTGCGGAAGACCTGCCGCAGGTGGAACGCGACGGTGTGGGCGCTCACGAACAGCTGATCGGCGATGCGCCGGTTGGTGAGCCCTTGGGCGACAAATCCGCAGATGCGCTGCTCGGTCCCGGTGAGGCTCGCCCAGCCGGTCGCCGGCCGGTCGCGCTGTGTCCAGTGCCGGCGGCGTTCCCCCATCCGCCGCAGGCGTCCTCGGATCCGGGCCGCGTCCCGCTCGGAGCCGGCCGACGCGTAGCGGGAGAGAGCCTCGTCGAACCACTGGATCGTCTGACCGCGCGGGCCGTCCAGTCCGCCCAGCAGCATGCCGAGATCCTCGTAGGCGGAGGCGCACGCCCAGCGGTCGGCGTGATCTGCGGCTGCGTGTCGCAATAGGTCCGGATCGCCGTGCAGCAGCCCGCGTGCGTGCGCGGCGGCGGCGGCCAGGCTGGGCACCCCCGGGTTCATGTCGGCGAGCCGGACGGCCGCCACGGCGGCCTTCTCGGCCGGTCCGGTCTCACCCGCCGCGACCGCCGTCCGGACCAGCCAGGCCGCCGCGGTCGGATCACAGATCAGCGCCCGGTTGTGCTCCGCCAGGCCGTCGAGGAGCCGGCTCACCCGGGTCATGGCGGCCCGCGGCCCGTCGCGCGCCTCGATGACCTGCGCCCGGATCAGCTCGCTTCGGGCCAGGTCGAAGGGGGGAGGCGTGGGCGCGCCCGCGTTCTCTCGGCCGAGGGCGTGCTCGGCGGCCGTCTCGAGATCTCCGGAGCGCAGCGCCGCGACGGACAGCGCGGACCGGGCGGATGCGCCCAGCAGGTGCGCGCCGACCGCGTCGGCCGCCTCCAAAGCCGCCCTCGCCTCGCGGATCGCCTCCCCCGGGCGCCCCTCGGCGAGCTCGATGCGTGATCGCACGATCGCCGGTCCGGCAGCCCAGCCGTCCCGCCCGATCCCATCGGCCCCGCCGGTCCCCAGCGCCATCGTCCGCCGCGCCGCGTTCAAGAGCCTGACGTCCACCAGCAACGCGGCCAAGACCAGGCCCGGGTGGAGCCGGCAATCCGGCACACCGTCGTTGGACGCCTGCCGCACGCCGGTCCGTGCGAGGTCGAGCGCGCCATCCAGTTCGCCCTCGTCCCAGTCGTTCAGCGCGAGGACGATGAGCGCCCCGGACATCAGGGCCCGGCTGGGCTCGGTACCCGCATTGACGATCGCTCTGGCCCGGTCCGGTACGCCTGCGCTCTCGGGCAGCCCGGTCTCGGCCTGCAGGAGGGCGAGGTCAGCGCGGTCGCGCATCGCGTCAGGCAGATCCGGCATGCCCAGTACCGCCCTGGCCGTGTCCGACGCCCTGGCGGCCTGACCCATCGGCACCAACACGAAGGACAGCGTGGTCAGCAGTTCGGCGGTGGACGGCCCGGAGGCGCAGTGGTCGAGCGCGGCCTCCGCGAGTTCCGCGGCCCCGATCAGGTCACCGGCGGCGACGAGGGCGCGCATCGCCGCCATCGTGCGCGCGAACCATTGCGGGTCGGCGAGCTCGGTGAGGTCGAGCGCCCGGCGGATCAACTCGGCTGCTACCGCCGGGTGGGTGTCGAGCATCTCCGCGCTCGCTTGGTCCAGGCTTGGGAGGATCTCCGGGACGCCCGGGACCGCCCCCGCCATGAGATGGGACGCCGCGGCCTGCACCCGGCCGCCGTGCTCCAGCAGCGTCCTACCGATCTGGACGTGCAGCGCCTGCCGGACGGGGCCGGGAATATTAGCAATGACCGATTCGCGCACCACGTCGTGCCGGAACGCCAGAGCTTCCTCATGCACGGTCAGCAACCCGGTGGCCAGTATCGCCTCCAGGGACGGCAGCAATCCGGCGGGAGTGATGCCGAGCAGGTCGGCGGCGACCAGTGGGTGGAACGCGGCCCCCAGCATCGCCGCGACCTCGAGGAGCCGCCGGGCCGCCGGATCCAGATCGTCCAGCCGGTCTTGGACGGCGATGCGGACCCGCTCCGGAAGCCGGGAAGTGACGAGGCGGGCGTGGCCGCGGGAGATCACCACCCCGCCCTCGTCGCGCAGACCGTTCATCAGCTCGAGAAGCAGTAATGGATTGCCGCCCGCCTGGTCCGCGAGCCCGAGCAGGTCAGAGTCTGGGCGCGCCCCCAAAGCGGCGGTGGCCAGATCGGAGACTGCCTCACCTGAGAGGGGGCGGAGCTGGACCAGGACCGCGCCGGCCATCTGCAACCGGAGGAACAGCCGGTCAAGCCCGCTGCCACCGGCCCCGGTGCGGCGTGCGAGGATCCAGCGAACGGGAGACGACGCCAGCCAGAGCGGCAGCGTCCGAAGCGCGAGGACCGTAGCGGGATCGGCCCATTCGAGGTCGTCCAGCACGACCAGCAGCGAGGTGGTGCGGGCCCGCCGCTCCAGCGCGGCCCGCAGCCGTTCGGCCGGCTGGTCCTGGTCGTCGGCCGAGGGCAGATCCGAGCCGGGCTCGTCGAGCACCGACAGCAACAACTCCAGAGCCGCGGGCCGACGCAACTCGGGGGCCGGGTCGGCGACCACCGCGAAGCCTCCCCTGGCGGCCGCTCTTGTGGCCTCGGCGAGCAGCCTGGTCCGCCCGATGCCGGGCTCCCCCTCGACGAGCATGACCCTCGGGCCGTCGACGCGCGTCAGCAACTCGTCGATGCTCGCCTGTTCTCGTTGGCGACCAAAGGTCGCGCCCCCCGTCGGCGGCCTCCCATCCATACCGGGAACGTGCCCCAAATGCCCGGAACGATACGCGAGCGTCAACGCCGCAGGCCCCTTCTTGCCCCGTCACAGACCAAAATTCGGCAAAGGCGGGCCAATTGCCAGGGCCGGTAGACGCAGCGGTCCCGTCACAAGAGCAAATCGAAGATCCGCTGGACTCCTTCCCACTGCGTGGTCTGCGGGTTGCGCCGGTCCGGATACATGATCCTGAAGGCCTGTGACAGCGCGTGGGACAGGCCGCCCGCGATCTCGGAGAGTTTCTCATCGGTGATGTCGCTGAGCGCGAGATCCAGCGGTGGGCGCCTGGCCAGCAACTTCAGAATCGGCTCGATCTCGATCTCCTCGTCCAGCCGGCGGAACCGGTGGATGCTCTCCTGCAGGCCCTTCGTGATCGGCAGGTCGAACGGCTCGATGATGTCGCGCCCGGCCGCCTTCGCCTTGGCCTGTCCGATGAGGAGCAGGTCGTACAACTTGGCATCCAGGAACTCGTGGTACCGCCGCAAATCGCTCTTATCGACATCCAGCCCGCCGGCCACTCTGAAGAAGCGCTCAAACCTGCTGATTCCCATCACAGTCATGCAGCCACCTCGCCTGTCGTCACCTGCCCAGAGGAAAAGGGTCCCTTGCAGCTTTCCCGCTCGTGCGGATCGTCACATCGTCAGATCTAGTAGGGCCGGCCCCGCGCGGCAAGGCGGTGCGTCCGGGCCAGTCGGGTGTTCGGCCTGCGTGCCCGCCCGCCGGGTTGCCTCGCGTCCACGGTGAGTTCACGGACGCCCCGCGGTTGGGGCCAACCACGGACCTACACGGTCGGTGGATGCGCCCGATCACCTGGTGACGCAGCCTCGATCACGAAGGCGTTGCCATCTTCGGCAACGGCGCACGCCATCTCACCGCAGTGGCCGGTGAGAACCATCGGAGGGAACCTGATGGCCAAAGCAGTCGGCATCGACCTCGGCACCACCAACTCAGTCATCGCGGTGACCGAAGGCGGTGAGCCCCGGGTCGTCCCCAACGCGGAGGGGGCACGGACGACCCCGTCGGTGGTGGCCTTCACCGAACAGGGGGAAAGGCTGGTAGGGCAATTGGCCCGGCGGCAGGCGATCCTGAATCCGAAGGGCACCATCACCTCGGCGAAGCGCTTCATCGGGCGACACTACGACGAGATCGAGACCGAGAAGGACGCGGTCTCCTTCGACGTGGTCGCCGGGCCCGACGGGACGGCACGCTTCGACGTACGCGGCAAGCAGTACGCGCCGGAGGAGATCTCGGCGCTGGTGCTGCGCAAGCTGGTGGACGACGCCGGAAAAACGCTCGGGGAGAAGGTCACCGAGGCGGTCATCACCGTGCCCGCCTACTTCAACGACGCCCAGCGGCACGCCACCAGCGACGCGGGGAAGATCGCCGGGCTCGAAGTCCTGCGCATCATCAACGAGCCCACGGCGGCGGCACTGGCCTACGGCCTGGACAAGAAGACCAACGAGACCGTCCTGGTGTTCGACCTGGGCGGCGGCACGTTCGACGTCAGCCTCCTGAGCATCGGTGACGACGTGGTGGAGGTCCGCGCCACCTCCGGTGACGGCCATCTCGGCGGCGATGACTTCGACCGCCGGATCGTCGATCACCTCGCCGACGAGTTCCAGCGGGAGAACGGGATCGATCTTCGCGCGGATCCCCAGGCCCTGCAGCGACTGTTCGAGGCCGCCGAGAAGGCCAAGGTCGAACTGTCCTCCGTGACC
Source organism: Actinomadura syzygii (assembly GCF_008085905.1). Taxonomy (GTDB): domain Bacteria; phylum Actinomycetota; class Actinomycetes; order Streptosporangiales; family Streptosporangiaceae; genus Spirillospora; species Spirillospora syzygii. The sequence goes on from NZ_VSFF01000023.1 coordinate 17,285, forward strand.
CAGACACAGATCAGCCTGCCGTTCATCACCGCGGACGCAAGTGGCCCGAAACATCTGAACGCCTCGCTGATGCGCTCCACGTTCGAGCAGATCACCGCGGACCTGATCGAGCGCTGCGTCGGCCCGGCGGAACGGGCGATGAGCGATGCCAAGGTCACCGCCGACGACGTCGACGAGGTCATCATGGTCGGCGGGTCCACCCGGATCCCCGCCGTGCAGAGCCTCGTCCGCAGGCTGACCGGCGGCAAGGACCCCAACATGTCGGTCAATCCCGACGAGGTCGTGGCGCTGGGCGCGGCGATCCAGGCCGGCGTCCTCAAGGGCGAGGTCAAGGACGTCCTGCTCCTCGACGTCACGCCCCTGTCGCTCGGTGTGGAGACCATGGGCGGGGTGATGACCAAGATCATCGAGCGGAACACGACCATCCCCGCCCGCCGCACCGAAACGTTCAGCACCGCCGAGGACAACCAGAACGCGGTCGACATCGTGGTCCTGCAGGGTGAACGGGAACGGGCCGCCGACAACCGGGTGCTCGGCCGCTTCCGGCTGGAGAACATCCGGCCCGCGCCGCGCGGCGAACCGCAGATCGAGGTGACGTTCGACATCGACGCCAACGGCCTCCTCAACGTCTCCGCGCGCGACAAGGACACCGGCGCCGAACAGCGCATCACGATCAGCCAGAGTTCGAACCTCGACGAGAGCGAGGTCGAGCGCATGATCGCCGATGCGGAGCAGAACCGGCAGGAGGACGCCCGGCTGCGCGCGCAGGTCGACGCGCGCAACGAGCTGGACTCGGCCATCTACCAGGTCGAACACCGGCTCGGCGAACTCGGTGACACGGTGCCCGTGCATGAGAGGGCGCGGGCCGAGGGGCTCATCGAGGACGCCCGGCAGGCCATCAAGGAGGAGGCGCCGCTGGACCGGCTGCGCACGCTCACCTCCGAACTCCAGCAGATCCTGCACGGCTTGGGAACGACCACCGGAGCGGGCGCGGGCGAGCGTCCCGCTGGGGCCACGACGGAAGGCTCGGACGAGGATGTCATCGACGCCGAATTCACGACGGACTGAGCAGCGCCGGGAGTCGGCCGACCAGGGCCGGCCAATCGAGCAGCCCGAGCGCGCCGAGCAAGAGAGGGCCGAGCAGGAGAGGGCCGAGCAGGAGAGGGGCGCCGAGGCGGCCGGCCGGGACCACGGCGAGGTCGAACGGCTCAGGGCGCGGGTCGAAGAACTCGAGGACCTGTGGCGGCGGGCACTCGCCGATCTCGACAACCTGCGCAAGCGCATGACGCGCGAACTGGAGACGCAGCGCCGCGCTCAGCGGGCCGAGGTCACCGCGGCGTGGCTACCGGTTCTCGACGACCTCGAACGCGCCCTCCAGCACGCCGAGTCCGACCCGGCCAGCGTCATCGAGGGCGTTCGCAGCGTCCGGGACCGGGCCGTGGCGACGTTGCGCGACCTCGGCTACCCGCGCCGCGAAGACCTGGGGGTCCCGTTCGACCCGGCCCGGCACTCGGCGGTCGCCGTGCGCACCGACCCCGACGTTCCGCCCGGCACAGTGGTCGAGGTGCACCAGCCGGGCTACGGCGACGACGAGAACCAGTTGCGTCCGGCGCTGGTGTCGGTGTCGGCCAAGGCCGGGTGACCGATGACCGTCCAAGATCCGTACGCCGCGCTCGGGGTCTCCCGGGACGCCGACCAGGACGAGATTCAGCGGGCCTACCGCAAGCTCGCCCGTGCCCATCACCCCGACATCAACAAGGACCCCGATGCCGAGGAGACGTTCAAGGACGTCTCCGAGGCTTACGCCATCCTGTCCGATCCAGAACAGCGCCGCCGCTATGACGCCTTCGGACCCGACTTCCGGCGGGTTCCGGAGGACGTCGACCCGGACATGTGGGCGCGCTCCCGCGCGGGTGCCGCCGCCGGCGGCGCCGCCGGCCCCTACGCCACCACGGGCGGCGTCTACACCGGCGGGTTCGGGGAGGACATCGACGTGGAGGAGTTGTTCGGCGGGATCTTCGGCGGCCGTCGGCGGGGCGGCGGCCGCTGGTCCGCCTGGTCGCCGTCGCGCGGCGCCGACCAGGAGACCGAGATCGAGATCAGCGTCGAGGAGGCCTACCGAGGGACCAGACGCACCATCACCCTCGAACGTCCAGAAGGCCGGCAGAACCTGGACGTCACCGTTCCCGCCGGTGTGACCGACGGCCAGCGGATCCGGCTGGCCGGGCAGGGCGGGAGGGGCGACACCACTGGAGACCTCTACCTGGTGGTGCGGATCGCCCCGCATCCCCGCTATCGCGTCGAAGGGCGCGACGTGTACACCGACCTGCCGCTCGCTCCGTGGGAGGCCGCCCTCGGCACGACGGTGGGACTGCGGACGCCCGGCGGCGAGGCGAAGGTGAAGGTGCCCCCCGGCACGTCCAGCGGGCGGCGGCTCCGGCTGCGCGGCCGCGGGTTGCCCAACCCCCGCGGCGCCCCGGGCGACCTGTTCGCCGAGGTCCGGATCGTGGTGCCGCCCGAGCCGTCCGAAACAGAACGCCGGCTGCTCGAAGAGCTCGCCTCGGCGTCACCGTTCGATCCGAGGAGATCGTGATGGAACATCTGCTGCCCGGCACGGTCTACGCCATCATCCCGAACCGTCCCCGGCGGATGGACCTCGACGCCTTCGCTGAGGCCGCCGGAATCCATCCCGATCTGGCACGCCGACTGGTGCGTCTCGGGCTGCTCGACCCCGAACGCGACCGCTCCGGCCGACTCTGGTTCCCGCCCGCGCAAGTCGCCGCGTACGCACGCCTCGAACGCCTGCGGACGGGGCTCTGCCTCAACTACGCCGCGCTGGGACTCGTGGTCGACCTACTCGACCGCATCGCCGAACTCGAGCGGGAACTACGTATCCAACACCACACCGGAGGCCGAACGTGGACCCCAACCGCCTGACCCAGAAATCGCAGGAGGCCCTGCACGACGCCCAGACCAAGGCCCTGCGCTTCGGGCACATCGAAGTGGACGGCGAGCACCTGCTCCTCGCCCTGCTCGACCAGGCCGACGGACTGGTCCCGCGGCTGATCAGCGAGGCGAAGGCCGATCCGGCGCGGTTGCGCGAGGCCCTGGAGGCCGAGTTGGCGAACCGCCCCAGCGTGAGCGGTCCGGGGACCGAGCCGGGCAAGGTGCTGGTGACTCAGCGGCTCTCCCGCCTGCTCGACGCCGCCCAGCAGGAGGCCGAACGGCTGAAGGACGACTATGTCTCCGTGGAGCACCTGGTCATCGCGCTGCTGGAGGAGGGCTCGGCGACGGCCGCGGGCCGGCTGCTGAACCGTCAGGGCATTACCAGGGACTCCTTCCTGGAGGCCCTCACCCGAATCCGCGGCAACCAGCGAGTGACGTCCGCCATGCCCGAGGTCGCCTACGAGGCGCTGGAGAAGTACGGCCGGGATCTGGTGGCCGACGCCGCGGCAGGCAAACTCGACCCCGTCATCGGCCGGGACGCCGAGATCCGTCGAGTCGTCCAGATCCTGTCCCGCAAGTCCAAGAACAATCCGGTGCTGATCGGCGACCCCGGCGTCGGCAAGACCGCCATCGTCGAAGGACTCGCCCGGCGTATCACCGACGGCGACGTCCCCGAGGGCCTCCGCAACAAGACGATCTTCAATCTGGACGTGGGCTCGCTCGTCGCGGGCGCCAAGTACCGGGGTGAGTTCGAGGAACGCCTCACCGCCGTGCTCAACGAGGTCAAGGCGGCCGAGGGCCAGATCCTTTTGTTCGTCGACGAGCTGCACAACGTCGTCGGCGCAGGCGCCACCGAAGGTGCCATGGACGCCGGCAACATGCTCAAGCCGATGCTCGCCCGCGGCGAACTCCACATGATCGGCGCGACGACGGTGGAGGAGTACCGCAAGCACGTCGAAAAGGACGCGGCCCTGGAACGGCGCTTCCAGCCCGTCCTGGTCAACGAGCCCACCGTGGAGGACACCGTCTCCATCCTGCGCGGCCTCCGCGAACGCCTTGAGGTCTTCCACGGCGTGAAGATCCAGGACGCCGCCCTGGTCGCCGCCGTGACGCTCAGCCACCGCTACATCTCCGACCGGTTCCTGCCCGACAAGGCCATCGACCTGGTCGACGAAGCGTGCGCCATGCTGCGCACCGAGATCGACTCCCTGCCCGCGCCGCTGGACGAGCTCACCCGCCGCGTCATGCGGCTGGAAATCGAGGAGGCCGCGCTGTCCAAGGAGGAGGACACCGCGAGCAAGGCCCGCCTGGAGAAACTCCGCAAGGAACTGACCGAACTGCGCGCCGAGGCCGACTCCATGCGCGCCCAGTGGGAGGCCGAGCGCCAGGCGCTCCGTAAGGTGCAGACGCTGCGTCAGGAGATCGAACAGGTCCGGCAGGAGGCCGATCGGGCCGAGCGCGACTACGACCTCAACCATGCCGCGGAACTGCGGCACGGCCGGCTGCCTGAGCTGGAGCGGCGGCTGCGCGCCGAGGAGGAGCGGCTGGCCGCCAAGCAGAACGGCGGCCGACTGCTACGCGAGGTCGTCACCGAAGAGGAGATCGCGGTGATCGTGTCCCGCTGGACCGGCATCCCGGTGAGCCGCCTTCAGGAGGGCGAGCGGGACAAACTGCTCAGGCTCGACAAGGTCCTGCACGAGCGCGTGGTCGGGCAGGACGAGGCCGTCCAACTGGTGTCCGACGCCATCATCCGGGCCCGCTCGGGCATCAAGGACCCGCGCCGCCCCATCGGCTCTTTCGTCTTCCTCGGCCCCACCGGCGTCGGCAAGACCGAACTGGCCCGTACCCTCGCCGCAGCCCTGTTCGACACCGAGGAGAACATGGTCCGCATCGACATGAGCGAATATCAGGAGCGGCACACCGTCAGCCGACTGGTCGGCGCGCCCCCCGGCTATGTGGGATACGAGGAGGGCGGCCAGCTCACCGAGACCGTCCGGCGCAAGCCCTACTCGGTCGTGCTGTTCGACGAGATCGAGAAAGCGCACGGCGACGTCTTCAACACGCTGCTCCAAGTGCTCGACGACGGCCGCCTGACCGACGCGCAAGGCCGCACCGTCGACTTCCGCAACACCGTCATCATCATGACGTCCAACATCGGATCGGAGCATCTACTGCAGGGCGTCACCTCGGAGGGCGACATCGACGCGGACGCCCGCGACCGGGTGATGGGCGAGTTGCGCCGCCACTTCCGTCCCGAGTTCCTCAACCGGGTCGACGACATCGTCCTGTTCAAGCCGCTCACGCTCCCGCAGATCGAACAGGTGGTCGACCTGATGTTCAACGACCTCCGCGCCCGGCTCGCCGACCGCCAGATGCACCTGTCGATCGACGAGGACGCCCGGCAACTGATCGCCGAGCAGGGCTTCGACCCGGTGTACGGCGCCCGCCCGCTCCGCCGCTTCATCGCCCGCGAGGTCGAGACCCGCATCGGCCGCGCGCTCATCGCGGGCGATGTCCGGGACGGCGCGACCATCCACATCACCGTCGCGAACGAGCAGCTGAACGTCCGCTACGAGAACCCGGAGTGACGGCCCTGGGCGCGCCGATCCGCCCGGCGCGGCGGTCCTGACCCGGTTTCCAGCCGACGACGGCTACTTCCTGGGTCGGGAGACGGAGTTCGGCCTCGGCCAAAGCCTTGATGCGGTGAGACCCACGCAGGTGCATTCGCCGCTCGCCCTCGCCCGGATCGCCAAGGCCGACGCCTCAGCCCGCCCCCTGAAGGCATCCCCGCAGATCTGGCCAGCAGCACGAACCCGCGGCTGGGTGTCTGAAACGCTCACCGAGCACTGACCGCAGGGCAGGGCCCGATCATGAGGCATGGTGCTTCCTCTGCTGTTCCAGGCGGCTGCGTTGACGGATCCCGTACGCGGCGTCACGCACGGCCGACTCGTCCTCCAGCCCCGACCCGAGCGCACCACCGGCCATGCCCATGGACGTGGTGATCCAGGCCATCGACAAATAGAAGCTCCACTCGGCCCCATGGTCAAGGCTGGACCGCAGCGCATCGCCGGTGAGCACCACAGGCACCAGCACGATCGTTAGGGCGAAAACGGCCATATAAAGGCACAGCACACCGATCAGCAACGTCACCAGAGTAACGGCGTTGTACAGCTTGGCACGCTGGCGACTGATGACGCCGTCCGGACGTTCCCACAACTGATGGTCGATGATGAGCCACGCCAGCAAGGCCGCGACCGCCAGCACCGCCAAGACCGCCTGCCGGATCGGACCGAGCGTATCGGTGATATTCCAGACGGTGGAGTTGACCGCCGCGAACGCCGCAGTCGCCAACACCCCCGCCAGTGCCTTGGACAAGCCGGCGAACAACCGCCAAGGACGGTTCGCCCGGATCATGCCGGACAGCAGCCGGAGCCGGCCCAGCAGCCCCGGCGTCACAAACCGCTGCTCAGGCTGCCGTCCAGGATCGGCCCGGCGGACGGTGTTCTCCCGCGCGAACCTCGGCGGCGTCCCATCATGGATCAGCGCGATCAGATCCACCACGCCGCGGCGGGCCCGGCTCCGCCGACGGAACCAGCCAAGTGCGGGAAGCGACAACAAGGCGATCTTCTCGGTCCGGCTCACTTCCGCCAGGATCGGCTGAGTTCTGTAACGACGCGGCAGATCAGTCACGAACACGGCGACGTCGTAAGTTCCACTGGGGAACTGGCCGACCAGGGCGTCCGCCAGATGCTCTGCCTCCACCTGCTCGTCGGCCGTCAAGGCCCCAGGCTCTGCGTCGGCCTCCCAGTCCACCGCCACCTTCGACCGTTTCCGCATGTCGTCGGGTAGCGTCTCGGCGATCTGACGGGCGATCTCCAACGGGAGCCCAGGATCAGCACGCAACACCACTCGCACCACGTCGTCGGCCAACCCACCGCTCCCTCCGACACGAACAGGTCAGCCCCCTACCCGGACGCGGTAACGGAAACCTCGCACACGACTAATGGCTCCGGCCCCATCAACTGAGCAGGCACCCCGCAGGGATTCGCTTCCACCGCCTTGCCACGGGTGAGCATTAACAGCCCCTTCCTCACCGCCGCCCGATGCCGGCGACCATACTGATAGCGCCCGCCAGTATCCCGGGCCGAAGGCATACGCCTGCAAGGCATGCCCAAGGGCGGTTCGGCGGATCCGGGTGTCGGCGGGTTCACTTTCGGAGACCGCGAACGAGATTCCGAGGGCGAAGGTCATGTAGGCGCCAGGTCCAGGTAACGCTCAGCCCAGACAGCGAGACTGCCGTCGGCCGTAGCGAGGACATCCGGAAGATCGAATACCTTTCGTGAAGTGATTCTGCGGTGATCGTGGCCATCCGAAATCGGCGCCGGGGTGCTCATTGCGCCAACTTACTTCGCGAAAGAGCCATTTCCTGAATCATTCGGCAGCGTGCCCGGGACACTACCCGGCGCGAACTTAGCCTTGTGAGGGGGCCGCCGCGTCGAGACGGCGGGGCAGGAGACATGGATCTTCAGATCAGGGTCACCGGCGGCGATGAGGTCCACGAGTGTGCGGGGCTGCCGGAGCCGCCTGAGCTCCATGCGGCGTTCATCACCTCCATCGGCTTCAGCCCCGACGGCAAGACCATCGCCACATCCGGCAACAGCGGTATCCGATTGTGGGATGTCGCCACCGGCCGCGGCAGGCGCTTCCCAAGCCGCCGGCCAGCCTCCGAATCGCCGGACGGGCCAGCGATCTTCAGCGCCGACGGCAGGACGCTCTTCACGCCCTCCAGCGACACCCCATGGACGGGAGCAGTCCAGTCCTGGGATGTCCCCACCAGTCAAGTGACCAGAACATTCCTGCCTGCCTCTGCAGTTAACTACGCGGTGTCCGGCCTGGCTCTCAGCCGGGATGATAAGACCCTCGCCGCCAGCGTGCAGCGCGATGAAACACATGTCGACATCTGGCTGTGGGACGTGGCCACCGGCCAGCCAGTCCCGCCCCGGTGAGCCACTGCCGACCGTGGCCTTGTACCGGCTCGCCGACTACCTCGGACATTTCGCCCGCGCCGAACGTGCCCGCATCTTCCCACCGGCCTCCTGATCCTCACCAGCCAAGAAGGCGAACCGGACATGATGCCCCAAACGCTTGTCAGGCAGATGAGAGCACCGGAGATGTCGGACCGGTCGGGTCGGGGGCCGTCCAGCTGCGGCCCCCGAAAGGCAATCCGGTGCGGACACACCGCCGTAAATGCTGCGGACGCGGCCGAAGGTCATCGGCTGGCTGGCAGGTGGCGACGATCGGCGCTGGCTGCCGGCTCAAGCACCGAGCCGGCGCGCGGTCTTGATCACCGCGGCGGTGACTCCTTCAGGATCTCTTCGACAGCGATATGTGGCGCAGGCCGACCGATCCGTTCTTGACGCGGTCAATGATCGAGCGGCCTCCGGCCAGCGCCCACAGGGCGATGACGGGGTCGCAGAGGGCGCAGCCGAACGAGGAATCGTGAAAGGACGGGATGATCGGGTCGCCCTTGACATGGTGAACCACGTCCCACGCGGTATGAAGCAGCCAGCCGATCCCGATGAACGTCCACGAGTCCAGCCCGCGGTAGGCGACCAATGTGACGACCGCGGTGAACAGGAGTTCCCACAGCCCGAGGCCGCCGCCGCTGATGTAGGCGGCTCCCGCCCCGGCTACGAAGACGGCGTTGACCCGCCGCCGGTGCGGCTCCTGGATCAGCGACATCAGGGTGATGAAGCCGAGCCCGATCAGGATCGGCGCCACAACGGGAAGCAGCATCACTTTCTCCTCGCAGATACACGGTGCGGACGCGCGGTGCGCAAACGCGGTGACACCGTGGCACGGCCGGTCGGGTCGACACCGAAGATAAGCGGCCAGGAAACCCGTCTCCCAGTGGCACTCCTGCCATACACCAACGGAATAACGCCAACCGCGGAAAACCCTGTACGCCAGGCAAGATGAGGGCCGTTAACCCCGACCCGCCCCAGCGCGTAGCACAATTTGGCCATGCACAATGTGGCCGTCCTAGCACTGGACGGAGTCATCGCGTTCGATCTGACCACTCCGGTCGAGGTCTTCGCCCGCAGCCGCCTCCCCGATGGGCGCCCGGGCTACCAGGTGCGCGTCTGCGCCGAGACACCACAGATCGACGCCGGTGTATTCACCCTGCGCGCGCCTTGGGGACTGGACGACCTCAAAGACGCCGACACCATCATCGTCCCCGGCAACACCCACCCCACGACAGCCCCGTCACCGGCCGTCCAAGACGCGCTGAAGGCGGCCGCCGCCGACGGCGCCCGGATCGCCTCCATCTGCACCGGCACGTTCCTGCTGGCCTCGACCGGCCTGCTCAGTGGCCTGCGCGCGACCACCCACTGGTCCGCGGCCGCCCAGTTGGCCGCCGCCTACCCCGACATCGATGTGGACCCCGACGTCCTGTACGTCGACAACGGCCAGATCCTCACCTCCGCGGGCGCCGCCGCAGGGCTGGACCTGTGCCTTCACCTGATCCGCCGCGACTACGGCTCGGCGGTCGCGGCACACGCCGCCCGCCTGTCGGTCATGCCCCTCGAACGTGAAGGCGGCCAGGCGCAGTTCATCGTCCGGCCCTTCCCGACCACGCCCCGCGGCTCCGCGCTCGAACCCTTGCTCATCTGGCTTCAGGACAACCTGCCGCGCGACATCACCGTCACCGACATGGCCGTCCACGCCGGGATGAGCCCGCGCACCCTCATGCGCCGCTTCCGCGAGCAGACCGGAACCACCCCGCTCCAGTGGCTCCACCGCATCCGAATCCGCCAGGCGCAGCACCTGCTGGAGACCACCGGCCACACCATCGAGCGCATCAGCGTCCAGACCGGCTTCGGCTCCCCCACCGCATTCCGCGACCGCTTCAAACGCATCACCGGAGTCAGCCCCGCCGCCTACCGCCGCACGTTCGGACAACCGTCATGACGCGCCGCCCGGCGCGGATGTCGGCGTCGAAGACCAGGCCCAGCGGCGTCATCCGACACCAAGTTTGGTGCAGAAAACAACTCCCGCAGAGCAGGTGCTACCGGAACTCGATCCACCGAGCCTTACATTCCGTCAGATCCACGCCCGACGGCGAGCACTGCGAGCTCAAAGGTGGCGGTCAGTGACACTGGGGGCGATGAGGTAGATGCCGTAGACGATCACGGCGGCGCAACCGGTAAAGCACTGAGCGCTCGCGACGGCGACCCGCGGCCGCAGCGCCCCGGTCGCGATGGAGGTGTCGTGGAAACCGTTGGTGAAGTCGAAGAGCAACGCAGTGACGATCACGACGACCACCAGGAACATGACGTGTTCTACCAGTCCGCACCTTTCGGCTGGGCACCTCGACCGTAGCCCGCCCGGATGAACCGGCTGTGAACCGTTAAAGCGGGACCCAGCTTGCGATGAACCCTGGCCTCCGCCGGGCCCGTACGCTAACGCCGCACGGCAGCGCATCTCCGGAGTGCATGTGTGTCCGTCGGGTAAGTCCCCAGGTTTGGCGCGCCAAGGGCTATCTCTACCGTCTGCTCACCGGCGTCCGCGTCGCCGTGGCCGTATCTTCTGCCTCGCCCTCGCCGACGCGCCCCGCCCCGCTGCTCCTCGGCCTGGCTCTGATCGTCCTGCTCGGCATCCCCCTGGACGCTCGCCGTCCACCCGCCGCGTGACCACCGGCACCGGTGCCCGTCGTTGACCGATCTCAGCGCGGTGAGCCGAGAAGGGACGTCTCCAGCACGCGGCTCGCGCAGCGGCCCCTGACCGCGCCCTGCTCCGTCACCCGCGCCGCCAGGCCCGCGGCCAGGCGACCACGTGCTGCCCGCAACCTCGTCGACTCCACCGAAGCAGTGACCGGAACCCCGCCTCCAACGGGCGTCAGACGGCGGGGCGGAGGCGGACGGGCAGGGCGCGGTGACCATTGGAGATGAAAGAATCGAGCGGCAGCAGCTCACTCGGTTCCACGGCCAGCGCCAGGTCGGGAAATCGCCTGAACAGGGCGGGCAGTGCGATCGATGCCTCCAGCCTGGCCAGTGGCGCGCCGAGGCAGTAGTGGACGCCGTGGCCGAAGGCCATGTGCTCCTTGTCGGCGCGGGTGACGTCGAAGAGGTCAGCGTCGTCGCCGTGCGCGTCGGGGTCGCGTCCAGCCGCGGCGTAGCACGCGAGAATCGCCTCGCCCTTGCCGATGGTGACGCCGTCGTCCACCTGGATGTCCTCGACGGCGAAACGCAGCGGCAGGTTGGCCACCGGAGGCTCGGCTCGTAGCGTCTCTTCGATGACATCGTCCCAGGTCGCCTGCCCCGCCCGGACCATGGCGAACTGGGCGGGATGGGTGAGCATGGCGTGGATGGCGTTGTCGAGAAGGTTGACGGTGGTCTCGTGACCCGCGCTCAGGAACAGCGTGAGTGTGTCGACCAGTTCCTCCTCCGACAGGGACGAGCCTTCATCGCGGGCGATGATCAGGGCCGACGACAGGTCGTCGGTCGGGTGGGCTCGCTTCTCTTGGACCAAGCCGCGCAGGATCTCCTGCATCCGCGGTAACGCCGCGGCGGCCTCCTCCGGCCCGGTGGTGGTGCGGAAGAACACGTCGACGCAGCGGCGTATCTCCTCACGCGCGTCCGGGTCCTCGACTCCGAACAGCTCGCAGATCACCCCGATCGGGAGGGGGTAGGCGTAGCGGTCGCGCAGGTCCACCGGTTCGCCGGGTGCGGCGGCGTCGAGTTCGTCGAGTAGCGCGGTGACGATCGCCTCGACGCGGGGACGCAGCGCGGCGGTGCGGCGCGTAGTGAACGCGCTGGTCACCAGCCGCCTCAGCCGGCGGTGGTCGTCCCCGTAGGCGGTGAGCATGTTGCGCACCACGACCCAGGCGAACAGCGGCCATCCGGGGCCGACCTCCCCGTTGATCAGGGGCGGCCAGTGCAGGTGGGCGTCCTTGGAGACCCGGTCATCGGTCAGCAACCGCCGCAGCAACGCGGGACTGCTCACCGCCCACGCGCCCACACCGCCGGGCAGCTCTATGCCCGCGGCGGGTCCCCGCGCGCGGAGTCGGGCCGCATCGCCGTGCACGTCGCGGCCGGTGGGATCGATGACGAACGGACCGACGTCTTCAGAGGTACGCATCGGGCTCTCCCAGGGTCTGCTTAACGATGCCGGATGATCGTCCGGTCACACCGGCTGGGGCGCCGGTGCGCGCGGCCTCGGTCATGGGGCTGTTCCAGGCGTTCATCAGCCCCACCAGACGTCCGCAGTAGCCGCGTTCGGCCTTGATGTAGGTGTTCGCGCCGGGGCCGAAGGACCAGGCGACGGCGTTCATCTCCTCCTCGTCCCGCGACGGAGCGGTCCGGAAGAAGGCGGCCAGGCGTTCGCCGACGGCGGGGAACCGGGAGGCGGGGAGTTTGAGGGCGTAGATTCCGACCCGCTGGATCTCGCCGTCGCTCACGCGCATCGTCACCGAGAAGGTGTGTCCGTCCGGCGGTGTGAACGCCGCGAGGTCGGCGAACAGGGACGGTCCGGGTGGATCACCCGCGGCCAGGGCGACCAGCCGCTCGCACACGCCCGGTGTGATCTTGCGGATGGTCCGGAAGTAGAGGTTCGCGGTATCGCCCGCGTAGTCGACGGCCACATGCCGAACGACGTCCAGGCCCAGCGCCCGGAAGCGACTCTCGTGCCTGCGCAGCGCCTGCGGCACGGCGGAAGCTCCGAGCACCTGCTCGACCGGGCGCGTTCCACCGAGGTAGACCCAGGTTTTAACGATCCCGCGCGCGGCGTCGAAGTCGCACAGTTCGGTGGATGCACCGCCGTAAAGCGAACTCCATGAAGAGATCAGGTTGATCAGCGCGTTCTTCGGATCGAGGAGGTTCGCGCGGATCGCCGTGCCGATCGAGTCGGTGGGCCGCCGTTCGTAGAACCGGTAGTTGAGCGCGCCGCCGGGCTTGTCGGTGGTCCGCCACAGGACGGCGCCGTCGCGGAAACTTTCGCGGTAGGCCGCCAGGACCGTCCGCGTCACCGGCTCGGAATAGGGTGCGCCGATGGCCTCGGCCGTCACCCGGATGTCGCGCAGGAACCGGTGCTGCGAGAACGCGACGGACTCCGCCATGGTCACTCCGTTCCGAGGTACCCGAGGCGAGCCCAAGCCCCGTAGTGGGTGTTGCCCAGGACCATGCTGCGGCTCCGCTGCACCGCCCGCTCAAGCTCGGCAGAGAGGGAATCGTCGACCGCGACACCTTCGGGCAGGGCGACGCCCGCCTGGACCAGGAGCGGTTCGACGGCCTGGACCGCGCTGCCGAGCCAGGTGAAGACGGCCGATCCGGGCCTGCCGCCGGTCATGGCGCCGGAGTCGACGTCCGGCCATGGCAGCCCGGCGTCGAGGAAGACGCGGGTGAGATGCCGCCCGAAGTCCGGCGCGATTCCCCGAGAACGGAAGAGCGCACCGAGTAGTGCGTAGCAGTCGTTCCATATCCGGCAGGTTGGAAAGCTCACATCCGGATTGCTCACGTCCATGTCGTGCATCACGACGATGCCGCCCGGACGCACGAAACCGGCGAGGCGTTTTAAAGCCCCGGCAGGATCGGGCAAATATTGCAGGACGAATCTTCCGACCAGCGCGTCGAACCGCTGGTCGGTGTCGAAATCGGTAAGATCGGCATTCTCGAAACGCACCGTCCCGGCGTATCCTCCGGCCTCGGCGCGGTGGCGTGCCGCCTGCACCGCGACCGGCTCCCGTTCGAGGCCGACCACCTGCCCGCCCGGACCGACGATCTCGGCCGCGATGAACGACACGTCGCCCAGCCCCGAGCCGATGTCCAGGACGGACATTCCCTCCCTCAATCCGGCGCGGCGCAGGAAACGCACCGTCCAAGGACGCACGTAGGACGCCTGGATGAGCAGCCGTCGGCGCTCCAGCGCGGAATGGCCGAGCAGATACGCGCTTCGACGGTCCGATAATTCTGTCACGAGCCCGCCTCCAGAGCTTCCTCGCCCATTTCAGGTGCCCGCGCCGCAACCGTTAGGGCTCCGTTCAGGCGGTTCGTTTCAGCGCAGTGACCGGAATGCGGTTCGCATCTCTGTGGCGAACAGGCCGGGCTGTTCCCAGGCGGCGAAGTGACCGCCGCGGTCGAGCCGGTTGTAGTGAACGAGGTTGTCCGGGTAGGCGCGCTCGGCCCAACTGCGCGGAGCCTGGTACAGCTCGTCGGGGAAGACGCTGATGGCGAAGGGGATAGTGATGTCCTTGGCGTCGAAGAAGTCTGCCTTGTTCTCCCAATAGAGACGGGCCGAGGAGACACCGGTGCCGGTCAGCCAGTACAGCGTGATGTTGTCCAGGATGTCATCGCGGGTGAGGTCGCCTTTCAGGCGCCCTTGCAGGACCTGTTCGACCAGACCGGGCTGACCGGTGCCGTCGCCGTGATCGAGCATGAACGCGGCCAGGTCGACAGGCGAGTCCACCAGCCCGTACATCGTCTGCGGCCGCGTCGACAGGATTTGCGCATAAGCCACGTGCGAGGCGTAGAAACGGCTCAACTGCTCATAGGCGCGTAGTTCCTCGTCAGAGAGGCCCGATGGCGGCGGGTCGCCGCGTTTGACCGCCGCGTTGATGGCGGCGGGAGCGGTTCCGGGCATGTTGGAATGGATGCCGAGCAGTTCCGGGGCCGCCTGCACGCCCATCTGCTGGGTGACGGCCGCGCCCCAGTCGCCGCCCTGCGCCACGAACCGGGTGTAGCCAAGGCGCTTCATCAGCGTCACCCATGCCCGCGCGATACGGACCGGGTCCCAACCGGGCGTGGTCGGCTTGGCCGAGAACCCGTACCCCGGCAGCGACGGGATCACCAGATCGAAGGCGTCCCGCGCGCTCGCACCGTGCGCGGTCGGGTCGGTCAGCGGCTCGACGATCTTCAACTGCTCGATGACCGAACCGGGCCATCCGTGCGTGACGATGAGCGGCAGCGCGTCCCGATGCCGGGACCGGACGTGGACGAAGTGGATGTCGAGCCCGTCGATCTCGGTGACGAAGTGCGGCAGTTCCGCCAGCCGCGCCTCGCACCTTCGCCAGTCGTAGGCCGACCCCCAGTAACCCGCCAGCTCCTGCATTAACGACAGCCGCACACCCTGCGAATCATCGGTGACCGTCTCACGCTCAGGCCACCTGGTCGCATTCACACGCCTGCGCAAATCGGCCAGTTCCGCCTCCGGGAATCCGACCTGGAACGGACGCACCGCACTCTCTTCAGCGGCCACCTTCGTCTCCTCAACTCTTGGGAATGCCCGCACGGCCTGCGCAAGCGTCGGGCGCCGACCGCCGCTCATGCGACACGACGGCCAGTAGGACCAGGGGGACGGGACGACGGTGAGCCGACAACACTTCACGGCGTCCACGGTCGCACTGTGAGCCTCCCCAACGCCCGCGTCAACAACCCTGACCCACCACGGCCAGCGCCCGTCCGGGGCAGCGCCCGCCGCGCGCCACACCACTCACCCCGCCCTCGTTAGCACGCTCATGACCGCATTGATCGGCAGGGGACCGGTGAGGCGAAGGAGGGAGCCAAGCCCGTCGCGCCCAGGCCGTCGGCCGCAGCATCCCTTGGGTCAAATCAAGACTCGACAGTGACGTGCTGGGCGCCGACCGGCGCACAGCGGCCGGGGTCCGATCGTGCAGGGCCCCGGCCGCCTGCGCGTGCCGTCTGGTTACTTGGGCGGCATCAGGACCGAGTCGATAATGTAGACGGTGGCGTTGGCGGTCTGGACGTTGCCGCAGACCACGTTCGCCTTGTCGGTGCCGACCGTGTAGGAGTCGCCCGAACCGCTGGTGGTCAGGGCGGCGCTCTGCAAGGTCTTGAAGCTGCCGGCCGACAGTCCGTCCGGCGTGATCTTCTGGCCGACGACGTGGTAGGTCAGGATGCTCTTCAGCGTCTCCTTGTCGGCCATCACCTTGTCGAGCGTGCCCTTGGGGATCTTCTTGAACGCGTCGTTGGTCGGCGCGAACACGGTGAGGTTCTGGGCGGAGTTGAGCGTGTCGACGAGCCCGGCCTGCTTGACTGCGCTGACCAGTGTCGACAGCACCGGGTTGTTGGACGCGGCGGTCGCGACGGGGTCGGTGGACATGCCGCTGAAGCTGCCCTTGCCGGACGCGGGGACGGCCGAGCACGCCGGGCCGAACGGCTTGTCCGTCGCGGGCGCCGCGGCTCCGGTGCTGGACGGGGCGGGAGCGGACGTCCCGGCGGACGCGGTGCTGGAGCCGTTGTCGTCGTCTGCGCCGGAGCAGGCTGCGAGCCCGGCGGTCAGGGCCGCCGCGGACAGGACGCCGAGGGCGATTCGGGTGCACTTCATGATGGGTTCCTTCGGGATAGGTGAACTGTCGATTTCGGCGGCTGCCGCGGTCAGGTCACGGTGACCACCACCGAATGCCAGCCGGTGGCCCCGTCCGGGACGGGGGGCGACCGGTGCTCGGGTTGGGTCGTTCCGGTCTTGTCGGTGGCGCGGACGCGGAGCGTGTGCGAGCCCGGCAGGGCGTCCCACTCGGCGACCCACTGCCGCCAGGTGTCGATGCCGGGGACCGGGGCGAGCCGCGCCGGACGCCAGGGCCCGTCGTCGACCTGCCATTCGACGGCGTCGATGCCGCGGTGCTGAGCCCAGGCGGTGCCGGCGACGGTGATGGGCCCGGCTGTGAGGCGGGCGAACGGCTTGGGGACGTCGATCCGGGAGAAGGTCTTCACGGGCGCGCGTTCGGCATAGCCGCGTCTGGTCCAGTACGCCTGGTCGGCGGCGAACCGGGTGACCTTGAGGTCGACGACCCACTTGGTCGCCGACACGTATCCGTACAGGCCGGGCACCACCATCCGGGCGGGGAAGCCGTGCGCCACCGGCAGCGGCTCGCCGTTCATCCCCACGGCCAGGAGCGCGTCGCGGCCGTCCAGCACGCTCTCCAACGGGGTGCTGAGCGTCATGCCGTCGGACGAGCGGGACAGGATCTGGTCGGCCCCCGGCCGCACCCCGGCCCTGCGCAGCAGCGGCGCCAGCGGTACGCCGAGCCAGCGGGCGTTCCCGGCCAGGACGCCGCCGACCTGGTTCGACACGCACGACAGGGTGATGTCGCGTTCGATCAGCGGTTGGCGCAGCAGGTCGTCGAAGGTCAACTCGACGGGGTGGGCGAGCATGCCGTGGATCCGCAGCGTCCAGTCCCGAGGATCGACCTGGGGCAGGACGAGCGCGGTGTCCACCCGGTAGAAGTCAGCGTTGGAAGTGCGAAACGGCGTCATGCCCGGGACCCGTACCTGGGCGCCCGCCGGAACCGCAGGCGCCGGGTCGGCCGGACGCGGCAGCCGCACGTCCGCCCGGACCGACGAGACGTCACCGCGGCGCAGCAGCACCCGCCCGGACACACCGCTCACCACAGCGACACCGAGCACGCCCGCACCCGTCAAGAGCACCCGCCGCCGCCCCATCTCGACACCGGGAGTGGGGACTCGCTCGGCCTCGGAGTCCTGCTCGGGCTCCATCGCGGGCTCGGGTGCCGTCGCGGGCTCTGGTCCGGTGGTGTCGGGACGGCGTCCTGGCCCGTCCGTCCAGCCCCTGACCTCGGCCTCGGTTGCGTTGCCGCCGGCCGGGGTAGCGGTGGCGGGAGCCGCGTCGCGGGACTCGGGAGTCGGTTTGGGAAACAGGCGGGCGCCGGGCGTCAGCAGGGTCAGTGCAGCCATGCCCGCGAGCGCCCCGACCGTGCTCGGCACCGCGTCGACCGGTTCAGCGACCGGCCTGGTCAGCGCCGCGACGACCCCGACGGTCCCGAACACGGCCAGCCCGATCAGGCCCCAGGCGAGCCGACGCCTGCCCAGCACCCCGATACCCAGCGCGGCCACGACGATCCCCGCGCCGAGTCCGATCAGCAGGACCGTCTTGTCATCGCTCCCGAAACGGCGGATCGCGAAATCCTTCAACCACACCGGGGTGAGATCGATGAAACCCGCACCGACCGCGAGCAGCGGCGAGGACGACACACGGCCGAGCGCACCGGCCGCAAGCTCCGCGACGCCCATCGCCGCTGCGGCGGCGAGAAGTCCGCGCAGGGCAGCGGTGACCGACCGCAGTCGCCTGGTCGCTCGTCTCGCTGTCACACCGGATGTTCGGGGCAAGGCGACGGGTGGATGGGTCGAGTTTTCACCGAGTTCTGGACCCATCCATGAGGACGTCGGCGCCGAACCACCGATGTGGAGATGACCGAGCCAACCGGCAAGCCCTCCAGAACACTGAAGCCGGTCGGAGACGCGACGAGAGAACCGCCCGATCTGGCCGCGTTGCTCGGCCGTGTCGCTCGCGGCGACCAGGACGCGTTCGGGCAGGTGTACGAGTTGATGTCCAGGCCGGTGTACGGGTTGGCGCTGCGGGTCGTCCGCGATCCGGCGCAGGCGGAGGAGATCGCGCAGGACGTGCTGGTCGAGGTGTGGCGCAAGGCGTCGCACTACCGTCCCGAACGCGGCAGCGCGACGTCATGGGTCCTGACCGTGGCGCACCGCCGCGCCGTCGACCGGGTCCGCTCCACCCAGGCCGACCGCGACCGCGAGGAACGCACCGCCGCGCCCTCGCCCGACTACGACGAGGTCGCTGAAGAGGTCGGAACCCGGCTGGAACACCAGCAGGTACGCCGCTGCATGCGCGGCCTCACCCAGACGCAGCGCGAATCGATCACCCTGGCCTACTACGGCGGCTACACCTACCGCGAGGTCTCCGAACTGCTCGGCGTCGGCCTCGCCGCCGTCAAGACCCGGATGCGCGACGGACTCATCCGGCTGCGCGACTGCCTGGGAGCGCAGCCATGACCCACGACCCGCACGACCTGGCCGGCCCCTACGTGTTGGACGCGCTCGGCGACACCGAACGACGCCGCTTCGAACACCACCTGCCGCGCTGCGCCGCCTGCGCCGACGAGACCGCCGGACTCCGCGAGACCACGACCTGGCTGGCGCTCGCCGTCGCCCACCGCCCGCCCGACCGGCTCCGCGCACGCGTCATGACCGAGATCGCCCGGACCCGGCAGTCGCCCCCTCCGCTCGGCCGCCGCCTGCCGTCCCCCCGCACCGGCGGGCTGAGCCGACTCGCCGCCGCGGCATGCCTGGTCCTAGCCCTCATCGGCGGCGGCACGACATGGCACTTCCACCGCTCCGCCGAACACGCACAAGCCCTGAACCGTCGAGTCACGGCAGTGATGACAGCACCGGACGCGCACACCTCCACTGCCCGCGCCCAAACGGCCACCATCACCGTCGTGTCGTCCCGCTCGCTTGGCGAAGCCGTCGTCACCACAGCCCGCCTACAACGCCTGCCACCGGCCAAGACGTACCAGATGTGGTGGCTCGGCCCGACCCCGCCGCGCTCCGCCGGGACCCTGAACCCACCGGGAAGACCGCGCCCGCTCGTCACGACCGGCCTCGGCAACGCGCAACGCTTCGGCGTCACCATCGAGCCCGCCGGCGGCTCGCAGCAGCCGACCAGCGCGCCGATCCTGACGGTCGCACTGGGCTGACCATCACACTGGGCTCAAGCACTGCTGGCCGCGTGTCCCGAACGAACTCCCGGGAGGCGGAGGAGTTCGGAACCGTCTGGGGTTGAGTGTCGGGACTCGCGAAATTTGATCTCCCCTGGTCACCGGAAGCGGGGAGAACCGGACCCGGAGGGTCTGGGCTTGTGTGACGGTCAGCGCCTTGCCTCACGCCACCTCCAGGACGCGCCACAACGTGGAGGCTTCACCGAGACCGAAGTCCTGTGGGTCGGCCACGGACCGCTCCCCGTAGCCGGTCGGTTCCCCGGGGAGTCCGTGGACGGCAGGAGTGCGGTATACACAAATACGCCGTATCGATCCGTAAGCTATGACTGATATGTGATAACAAGTGGTCATGCGCGCCATCGATCTGCTGAACGGGCGGCTCAAGCTCCGCCACCTGGTGCTGCTGGTGACCATCGCGGACCAGGGCAGCGTGCTGCGTGCGGCGGAACACCTTCACCTGGCTCAGCCCGCCGTCACCCGCAGCCTGCGCGAGGTCGAGCAGCTCCTCGGCGTCGAGCTGTTCACCCGCGGGGCGCGCGGGATGACGCCGACGCTGTTCGGCGAGGCGTTCATCGAGCATGCCCGGGCCGTGCTCGCCGAGCTGCGCAGGGCGGGCGAGCGCATCTCCGGCCTCGCCGACGGCGAGACGGGCACCGTGGCCATCGGCACTCTCCTGGCGGGATCGAACGTGCTGCTGCCCCGCGCCATCGCGGCGCTCAAACGCGACCGGCCGGGCATCACGGTCATCGTGCGCGAGGCGACGTTCGTCGAGCAGGTGCCGCGCCTGCTCGACGGGGAGATCGACCTGGTGCTCGGCCGGCTCAACCCGATCGAGGACGTACGGGGCGTGCGGCAGCTCACGCTCTACAGCGAGCCGGTCCGGCTGGTGGCCAGGGTGGGCCATCCGGCGCACGAGCTGGGGCGGCCGGTCCTCGCCGACCTGCTCGCCTACCCGTGGGTGCTGCCCCTGGAGCAGACCGCGCTGCGCCACGAACTGGAGCAGGTGTTCGCCGCCGCGGGGCTGCGTCTGCCCGGGAACCTGGTGGAGTGCACCTCGATCCTCACCGTGCGCACGCTCATCCAGGACACCGACATGATCGCGGCGCTGCCCGAACTGGTGGCCATGACGTCCGAGGGCATCGCGCCGCTGCCGATCCCGCTGGACCCGGTCCGGCGGCAGGTCGGCGTCACGCTGCCGGACCGGCGGCCGCTCACGCCCGCGGCCAGGCTCATGCTCGACCACCTGCGCGAGCAGGCCGCGCTGGTCACACGGACCGGATCAACCTGACCAGCGCCCGGCTCACCGCCGAGCCGGGGGCGGCCAGGTCGAGGACCACGTCGAAGTGGTCGCGGTCCGGGACGACCATCAGATCGGCCGCCGGTCCCCAGTGGGCCCGGAACCGTCTGCTCTGCTCGGCGAAACCGGGACCGTCGTGCTCGGCGACCACGACGACCGCGGGGAAGCGCCGCCCGGCGGGGAGCAGCGCGGGACTGAGCGCCGCCGCCCTGGCCAGGTCGAGCCCGATCGTGTCGTTGACGTACGTCCTGGTGATCGGCCTGATGTCGAACAGCCCGCTGAAGGGCATCGCCGCCTTGACCGCGTCGTCGGGGACGCCGAACTCGCGCTGCCAGCCGTCCACCATCAGCATCCCGGTCAGGTGGCCGCCCGCCGAGCTGCCGCCGACCACGATCCGGCCGGGATCCAGCCCGTGCGCACGGCCCTCGCGGTGGATCCAGGCGATCGACGCGCGCACCTGCCGGACGATCTCCTCCAGCGTGGCCGCCGGCGCCAGCGTGTAGTCGGGCACGACCGTCGCGACCCCCTGGTCGCTCAGCGACCTCGCCATGAACGCCGACTCGTGCCTGGACAACGCCATCCAGTAGCCGCCGTGCAGGAACACGAACACGGGCCGCGCCTCGCCCGGCGCGGCCCCCCACACGTCGAGCCGTTCGCGGTCGTAGACCACCGAACGTCCGGGCAGTCCCGCAACCGCCTCCCGCGACAGGCGCCGGTAGCGCTCCATGTGCGCCGCGAACGCCTCGGGCCCCGCCTTGCGCCTGACGTTGTAGGCGCGGTCGAGCGCCTCCTCGTCGAGGTCGCGGCCGGGCCAGGACGCGAGGTTCACCCTCCCGCGCCCGCCGTGAACGCCAGGCCCGCCGTGAACGCCAGGCCCGCCGTGAACGCCAGGATCGCCTCGGAGATGGTCTCGGGCGAGTCGAGGGTCGGGAAGTGCGTGGGGCCGCCCAGCCAGCGCGGCTGGAACCACGGGTGCTCGGCGCTGAAGGCGCGCTGCTCACGCCGGTGCTCGATGTCGCTCGGCTGGGAGAACAGGTGCGCGATCGGCCGCTCCTGCTTGATCGCGAGCATTCGCTCCAGCGGTGAACCCCAGGTGGCGTACGCGGCCTCGATCACCCGGCACGACCTGGTCCACATCTCCTCGTCGAAGCCGGCCATCTCCTCGTACAGGTGGCGCCTCACCCCGGAGTCGTCGGAGCGGTCGAGCCAGAGATCGAACAGCTCCTGACGCCCCTCCCGCCAGGTGCCCGGGTGGTAGCCGGTCCGCAGGCCCTCGATGAACTCCGGCGAGGCCCTGCGCACCAGCCAGTCCACGACCACCAGGCGGGGGACGCGCGCCACGCCGAGCCGGTCGGCGAGTTCGAGGTTGGCCCAGCCTCCGTGCGAGGTCGACACGGGGACGACGCGCGGCACCGCCAGCTCGTCCAGCAGCGCGGCGGCGTCGTCGGCCATCTCCTCCGGCCCGAAGTCGCCCGCGACCGTGCGCCGCGTGCCGTGCCCGCGCCAGTCCATGCGGATGACCCGCCGCTCCCCGGCCAGGATCGGCAGTACCCGGGAGAACAGCCGATGGTCCTGGCACCAGCCGCTCAACAGCAGCAGCGCGGGCTCGTCGGTCGCGGCGCCCGAGACGTCGAAGTCGATCTCATGGCCGTTCAGTCTCGTCGTCCTCATGGCACCACACCCTCGTCCCCGGACGCGACCCGGGGCAAATACCTGTCCGGGGTGCCCGTATCACAGAATGGGTATGACGTGCGGCTTCATGGCCACAGAGATGGGTCGGAGAGAGCCAGGCCGCCCCGGGGCGGGTATGACGCCGTCGGTATAGGGGCCGTTCGAAGCGGTATTGGCCGTCACGTCGCGGCCCGCCGGATGATTCTCGTCACCACCCCCGACCCGACACGGGAGCGATCATGAGCCAGCAGGTGCTTGACGCCGTCCGCGAGTTGCTGCCGAGCCTGCGCGAGCGCGCGCAAGAGACCGAGGACGCGCGCAGGGTGCCTGAAGCCTCCATCAAAGCGCTGCGCGAGACCGGCTTCTTCCGGCTGCTGCAGCCCGCGAGCTACGGCGGCTACGAATGCGACCCGGTGACCTTCTACACCGCGGTCCGGCTGGTCGCCGGCGCCTGCGGGTCGACCGGCTGGGTCGCCTCCGTGCTCGGCGCCCACCAGTGGCACGTCGCGACGTTTCCCGCGCAGGCCCAGGACGACATCTGGGGGCAGGACCCCGGCACGCTGGTCTCCTCCGCCTACGCCCCGATCGGACGGGCGAGCGCCGTCGAGGGCGGCTACCGGCTGTCGGGCAAGTGGAGCTTCTCCTCGGGCGTCGACCACGCGGGCGCCGTCCTTCTCGGCGGGGTGATCCTCGGCGACGACGGCGCGCCCGCCGACTGGGCGGCCTTCCTGGTGCCCGCTCAGGACTACACCGTGCACGACGTCTGGCGCACCGTCGGGTTGCGCGGCACGGGAAGCAACGACGTGGAGGTCCAGGACGTTTTCGTGCCGGCCCACCGCGTCCTCAGCTTCAGCGCTTCCTTCAACTGCGTCTGCCCCGGCCAGGAGGTCAACACCGGCCCGCTGTACCGGATCCCGCTCTACTCCCTGATGACCACCACGATCGCCACGCCGCTGGTCGGCATGGCGACGGGAGCCTACGACGCGCACGTCGCCCACCAGCGCGAACGGGTCAGGGTCTTCGCCGGGCAGAAGGTCAAGGACGACCCGTTCGCCAAGGTCCGCGTGGCCGAGGCCGCCAGCGAGATCGACGCGGCCTGGCTCCAGCTCACCCGCAACATCACCGAGATCTATGACGCCGCCCGCGCGCGGGAGCCCATCGCGACCGCGCTGCGGCTGCGGCTGCGGCGCGACCAGGTGCGGGCCTCCGAGCGGTGCATCGCCGCGCTGGACCGGCTGTTCGAGAACTCCGGCGCGGGGGCGCTCGCGGACGGCACGCCGATCCAGCGCTTCTGGCGCGACGCCCACGCCGCGCGGGTCCACGTGGCCAACGACCCCGAGTCGGCGCTGAAGATTTACGGAGACGGGGAGTTCGGCGAGACCGTCACGGTGGGCATGCTGTGAGACGCGCGCTGGACGCGCCGGACGTCCGGCGCGACACGTCCACGGCGGTCGACCATGGGACGTTCCGCCGCGTCCTCGGTCACTTCTGCACGGGCGTCGCCGTGATCACCGCCTTCGACGGGGCACGTCCCGTCGGCTTCGCCTGCCAGTCCTTCGCGGCGCTCTCCCTGGACCCGCCCCTGGTCCTGTTCTGCCCCGCGAAGACCTCGGGCACCTGGCCCGCGATCCGGCGAGCGGGCCGCTTCGCGGTCAACCTGCTCGCCCACGACCAGCGTGACGTCAGCTCCCTGTTCGGCCGAAGCGGCGCCGACAGGTTCACGGCCACCTCCTGGCGCCCCTCCCCCGGCGGCGCCCCGCTGCTGGACGGCGCGCTGGCCTGGGTGGACTGCACGGTGCACGCCGTACACGACGGCGGCGACCACCACATCGTCGTGGGCGGGGTGGACCACCTGGCCGCCGGCGCCGGAGAGCGCCCGCTGCTGTTCTACCGCGGCGGTTACACCGTCACCGAACCCCCAGCCGCGCCCGCCCCCGCCCAGGCGCACTTCCTCACCTGGGCAGACCCCGGCGAGTGGTACTGACCGCCACGCCGACCGCCCTTCGCCGGGATCCCGGCGCCACACCCACCCCTTGGAGGTTGAACCCTTGAGCAGCGTCCGCAAGGTCGTCACCGGCGGCCACGTCATCACCATGGACGACCGGTACGGAGACCTGCCCCACGGTGCCGTGCTCATCGAGGACGGCCGCATCGCCGCCGTCGTCCGCGACGCGGCCGAACTCGCCGGCGCCGACGCGGAAACGATCGACGCGGACGGCGGGATCGTCCTGCCCGGCCTGGTCGACAGCCACCGGCACACCTGGATGGCGCTGATGCGGGCGATCTCCGCCGACCAGTCGCTGCCGCAGTTCCTCGGCACGACCTTCGGCGGCACCGGCTCCTTCCTCACCGCCGAGGACCTCGGGACCGCCTCGCTCGTCGGCGCGCTGGAGGCGCTGGACGCCGGCACAACGACGATCATGGACTGCTGCGACTGCGTGAACACCCCCGCCCACGCCGACGCCGCGATCGACGCGCTGCGCACCGCCGGCATCCGCGCCGTCTACGCGTACGGCATGCAGAAGTGGGACTTCACGCCCACCCCGTTCGCCGGCCACGACGACCGCCTCAAGGATCTCCGGCGCGTCCGCGACGAACTCCGCGACGGCCTCGTCACCCCCGGAGTGCTGCTGAGCGACTTCGGCACCGTGCCGTTCGAGCACACCGCGGCCGAGGTGCGCCTCGCCGCCGACCTCGGGGTGGTGATCAGCTCCCACACCGCCGCCGCGACCGGTTCCATCCTGCTCAAGGGCCTACGCGAGATGCGCGACCACGGCCTGCTCAATCCCGGCCACGTGCACATCCACTGCCCCGCGCTGGACGAGCGGGAATGGCGGATGATGGCCGACACCGGAGCGAAGATCACCATCGCGCCGGAGACCGAGATGCAGATGGGCATGGGAATCCCACCGCTCCGCCCGGCGATGGACGCGGGAATCGCGCCCGGCGTCAGCACCGACATCGTCTGCGTCGGATCGGGCGACCTGTTCTCGCAACTGCGGCTCGGCCTGCAGACCCAGCGGATGCTCGACAACGACCGCGTGCACCGCACCGGCACCATGCCGTGGACCATCGGCCTGACGACCAAGGACGCGCTGGCCTGGGGCACGACCAACGGCGCCGACACCCTCGGCCTGTCCGACCGCATCGGCTCCCTCACCCCGGGCAAGCAAGCCGATCTGATCGTCCTCAAACCTCGGATGGACCTCGTCCGCTCCAGCCACCCCACCGGCACCGTCGTCCTGCAGTCCACCGCCGCGGACGTGGACACGGTCCTGGTCAACGGCGAGATCCGCAAGCGGAACGGGAGGCTGCTCGGCGTCGACCTGGCCGCGGTGCGCGCCCGAGCCGAGGCCGCGCTCACCCGCATCCACGAAGGCCACGCCGAATTGCCGGACCTACGGCCCGAAGACCTCCGTGCCTGGTGGGAGACCGCCGAGCGGATGGCCACCCGCTCCTTCGGCTCCGCCTACGCCGACGGCATCCCCCAGCCGTCCTGACAATTACGCGCAGGGTGCGACCCGCGACCAGAAGGTGCCCCATCGCGATGACGGGAAAGTCCCGTCGCCATCTGGCTTCCAGCGGCCGACGGCACCCTCGACCGCCCCGCGATGGGCGTACCGGCGGCCCTTCACACGGCCGACCGACCGCGGGATCGGCCTGCCAGCCCCGCCTGGCTCGGTCAGGCGATCGGGGGAGGGGATCCCGCCGGGGCCGACGAGGTCGTCGGGGCGCGCCACCGGCCCACGACCCGGGTGATGGCCGACGGCCTGAACAGCGCCGTGGGCGGGACGTTCATGCCGAAGACCCGGAAGATCGTCCGGCAGGTGGCCGGATCGACGTTGCCCGCCGCCACGACGTGGTCCATGTACTGGTGCAGCAGCCTGACCTTCGCTCCCGGCGGGCGGCCTCGCGTCCAGGGGAAGCGGAGGTCCTCCCCGGTAGCCAGGCCCCACGCGTTGGCCGACTGCGCGGCGGCCACCCGTTGCAGGCGCGCGGAGTCGCGGCGGATCCGGGCGGGATCCATCCCGTCGATCTCGTCGGCGATCGCTTTGGCGGACATGGCCGCGACCGTCATGCCCTGGCCGTAGACGGGGTTGAACCGGCACAAGGCGTCACCCAGCACCATGAAGCCGCGCGGCCAGCGGTCCAGGGACTCGTAATGGCGCCACTCGTTGGCGGTGTTGCGGAACGCCTGGGCGTCCGACAGGGGCTCGGCCTCCCGGAGGGCGTCGTACAGGACGGGGCTGCGCAGGCTGCGCGCGTAGGCGAGGAACCGGTCGTCCCTGGTGGGCGGGATGCTCTCCTCGCCGCAGCCCAGGAGCGTGGCCATCCAGCGTCCCCCTTCGACGGGCACCAGCACCCCGCCGCGAGGGGTGTTCGGGCTGGTCTGGATGTAGATCGCCTTCCAGTCCTGCACGCTGGAGTCCGGCAGCTTGTAGTAGCGGCTGGAGTAGCCGAAAGCGGCGTCATAGCGTTCCACCGCCGGCGAGGGGTAGCCGAGTTCGGTCAACCACCCGGTGGCCTCGGACCGGCGTCCGCTGGCGTCAGCGACCAGTCCCGCGCCGAGGACCCGCGGCTCGGCGGTGCCCGCGCCGCGCACGTGGACGCCCTTCACGCCGTCCCCGTCCGGAGAGGGGACCAGCCCTGTGACCTGGCTTCCCTCCAGAATCTCGATGCGGTCGTCGGCCGCCGCCATGCGCCGCAGCGTCCAGTCGACCAGGGCCCGGCTACAGGTCAGGTCGGCGGTGCCCGAAACCCGGGGGAACCAGCCGACGGGGCTCAGCCACAGGAAGTCCCTGGGGACGATCAGCCGGTGGGCGCCGTGGTCGGTGAGTTCCCGGGTCAGGCCGGGGAGGAGGTGTTCGGCGCAGTCGACACCGTGCTTCCAGAACGCATGGATCTGTGGGGACTGCGGGATCCCCGGCCGGAAAGCCGGCTCCTGCGGCAAGGTGTCGCGCTCGACGATGGTGACGCGGGCGAACCGGCGGGCCAGCGCCCGAGCGGCGAGGATCCCGCTGACACCGGCGCCGATGACGATCGCGTGATCGTCGACATCTCCCATGGCCAGCCTCCCTTTCGGCACCGACCCGGTCACCGGGCCCGCCACCTGCCCGGCGGATGCGTCGCCTCCCCTTCTCCACGACGCTCGGCACGTAGTCGATCACAGTGAGTGGTCTGCATCGCAAGGATGGAGGCTGCCTGGGGGACGGGTCAACGGAGATCGAGTGAGCCTGGTGTCACCTTTTGTTCACAGAGGTACGGCGGCCCGCAGACAAGCTCCCGGCCGTGCTCGCATCCTTGTCAGTGCTAGCCGACCGGGCGCGGTTCGCCGTCCGTCCGCTCTGGCGTTCGCCGACCCGCGGCCGGAATGTCGAAGTGCACTTCGACCTGACCGGATCGTTCAGAGGGGAAGGGCGTCTCCGGGGAAGCCGTGGCACGGATGTACGTCGCAGCGCATCATTCCGGCTTGCACGCAAGGGTCTCCGGCCATGATCTCAGCGGCTTCCTCAGCCGGCACGGTCATGATCACGACGCCTGCCACGGTGTCCGAGGCGACCGGGCAGAGAATGGCGATCACCCCGTCAGCACGAAGCGACACCATGCGTCGCTGATGCTCGAGCTCTATCGCATCCGCGCCGTTCATGGTTCGCTCCGGTGTCCACTGAAGGAGCGCCAGGCTGTAAGGCTTCGCGGTCGAAGCCAGAGCTTGAATCTGTTCGTCGGTCACCGTCGTGCTCACGGAGTCTCCTCTACTCATGGATGCGCTCGTCTTGGACGCGCTCGGCCAACGAGACAATGATTCCTTCAGGCCCGCGAACGTAGGCCATCCGCGCGTAGTCGGGCAGTTCGATGCCGTTGATCGCGCGTCCGACCAGCTCGGTGAACCATTCGCCGGTGAAATCGGGGCGCGGCTCGGCGTCCGGCCCGGGGACGTCGCGGCTGCGGGCGTTCAACCGGCCGATCTCCTCGTTGGCCTCGACGAACGAGCGCATCCGCGCCTCGTAGCGGGCGAACCCGGCGTCGGGGTCCCATCCGGCGGCGGCCAGTTCCCCGGCCAGCACGTAGGCGCCGACCAGGGCCAACCCGGTGCCCTGCCCGGACATCGGCGAGGAGCTGAACGCCGCGTCCCCGAGCAGCCCCACCCGTCCACTCGACCAGCGGTCCATCACCACCTGGGCTACCTGGTCGAGGTAGAAGTCCGGGGTGTCGTCCAGGTGCGCGAGGATGTCCGGGGTCAACCAGCCCAGTCCCGCCATCCGCTCACGCAGCAGGGCCTTCTGAGCCGCGACGTCACGGTGGTCGACCTCGAAGTCACCCGAGGGGAAGTAGAACATGGCCATCGCCCGGGTGGCGTCCTGGATGGGCCGCAGGAGGGCAGAGCGCCCGGACTCCTGGTCCTGGTGCTCAAGCAGCCAGCGGTCCATCCCGAACTTGTTGGGAACGCTGTAGAAGGCCAGCACGTGCCCGAGGTGGCGCAGGAACCGCTCATGCGGCCCGAAGACCATCGCTCGCAGCTCCGAGTGCAGCCCGTCGGCCCCGATTACCAGCTCGAAGCGCCGCCGGTCGCCGCCCGCGAAGACCACGTCGACACCGTCCGCGTCCTGGGCGACCCCCGCGATTCGGTCGCCGAAGACGTACTCGACACCGTCGCGGGTGTCGTCGTAGAGCACCCGGGCCAGGTCCCCGCGCAGGATCTCGATGTCCGCGATGAACCCGTCGCCACCGTCGTCGTCGGCACGGAAGGTCTCCAGCACCCGCCCGTCGGCGTCCACGGTGTGCGCGCCGGCGGTGTCGGTGCACGCCGCGCGCACCGCCGCGTCCAGCCCCATGCGCCCGATGACCTCCCTGGCGACCCCGCGCGCGTCCACCGCCTGCCCGCCGGGACGCAACTCGGGAGCCCGCTCCACCACGGTCACCTCGGCGCCCCACCGACGCAGCCAGTGGGCCAGCGCGGGCCCTGCGATGCTCGCCCCCGCCACCAACACCCTGGGACCGCTCCCCCGCGTCCCCTGCTCGCCAGTCCGAATGGTGTGCTCCTGCTCGGTGTCGTCGACGCTCACCACTGCCTCCACGTGCTTCCTCCCGCGCCGGATCGTCCCCAGCGCAGGCCCACCCCTGTCGGTGTTGCCAGCCGTATCGACCAGGGATCCGCACAAAACTCATCGGCACCTACCGAAACCGCGTCCACGCTCGCGCAAACACCCTGGACTCGGCATGAGCGGATATCCAGCTAAGGACCCGTGATACGAGTGGTTCTCGGTGTTCACCGCCACGAAGACGATTCCGCGCCGAGTACGTTCACGCGCGATGGCTTCACAGTGACGCTGTGGACCTACTACCAACCCGTGACGTCTCACACCTCACCGGTCGACTACGCCAAGGCGCTGGAGCGGCTGCACGCTGGAATGCGCAAGGTCGACGTGCCGAGCCCGCGGTTCACCGATCGCATCGCCGAGGCCGAAGACATCGTCGCCAACCCCAGGCTCTCGCCAGAGCTCGCCGACGCCGACCGCGTGTTCCTCAGCAGCAGACTCACAAGCCTGCGACGGGCGGTCGAGGACCGCGGCCCCGTGGAGCAGCTGCTCCACGGCGAGCCGCATCCAGGCAATGTGCTCGGCACCAAGTACGGCCCGTTGTTCATCGACCTCGAGACATGCTGCCGCGGACCCGTCGAGTTCGACCTCGCCCACGTCCCCGAGGCGGTCTGCGAGCACTATCCGAATGTCGACCAAGGACTGCTGGACGAGTGCCGACAGCTCGTTCTCGCGATGGTCGCGGCCTGGCGCTGGGAACTAGGCGACCAGCTTCCGAACGGAAGACTCTTCGGAGAGCGACTCCTGCGCTCACTGCGCGAGGGTCCCCCTTGGCCGACACTCGACACGATCACCAGGCGACTGGACGGTCTGTAGAAAGCGCCGAAGGCCGTCTGAAGGCGGTACGGGACGAAGCGACCGTCGCCCGCCGCCGCGGTCCTGGGCACCCGAGGCGCGGCGCGTTCATGTACCGGCGGTAGGCAACCGCATCAGTCGATCTACGAAAACCTGTGCTGAACAAGGTAGATATTCGCTCCGGTGTGAGGTACTGTTCCTGTCATCGAAGAGGAACAAGTCCATGAGACGCGGCAGATGACGAACTGCCCGCACAGATGGATGACGCGGGCCGGACGTGCCGGGGTCAACGCAGTGAAAGGGACCCCGGCAGACGGCTTCGCGTCCGGCGGCCAACGGGTCGCCTGTGGCACGAAGGCAAGCCGCAACAACGCAAGAAACACAGGTAACGCAGGTAGGAAGAACACGGAAGGAGGGTCTCGGCACCATCGGGATCGCCCGCAGCGGGCTCCAGTCACGCCGCGCGGGTACCGCAGCCCCACAGATTGGACGGTGGTCTACGGTCACGCATCCGCGATCCCCGCGCCCCCGCCCAAGGCGGTCGGCGCGGAAGTCAACCGGCGACAGCGCCGGATAGATGGTGTTGTACCTCATTGGCCCCGGCGCCGCCTTTTTGGCGCCGGGGCCCTGTCGTTCGGAACGCATCCGGCCTGCATCCGGCGTCTACCTCCAACGACAGTACGGAAGGTTTTGTGAGAGCACCCCAGCCGGCTAAGCCCGGCACCCATTCAGACCAGCACGACCCGCACCCCGTCCAGCCCGATCCGGTGCAGGACGACCCCGGTGCCGACCCCGACACGGGGCTCGACAGCAGGCTGGACGACAAGCTCGACGACGAGGACTACCCCGCCTACAGCATGGGCCGCGCCGCCGAGATCCTCGGCGTCACCCCCGGGTTCCTGCGCAGCCTGGACGCCTCCGGGCTGTTCGTCCCGCAACGCTCGGCCGGCGGCCACCGCCGCTACTCCAGATACCAGCTGCGCCTGGCCCAGCGCGCCCGCGACCTGGCCGACCAGGGCACCGCACTGGACGCGGCCTGCCGCATCATCATTCTGGAAGACCAGCTCACCGAGGCCCAGCGCATCAACACCCAACTCCAAAGGCGCATCGACACCGACGCCGAACGGGACTGACCCGCTCTGGCCCCCGCACCGCTGCGGCTGGTGATGGTGGGCTCCGGGACGTCGACCAACAGCGCAACATGCCCCCGGCCGGAAACCCGGCCGGGGGCGGCGGTGACGAGCAGGACCGCTACCCGAACGTGAACCGCCCGCGTACCGCACCACGTGCGGAGTCCCGTCGGAGGCGGCGGAGCTGACGTCGATCTTCGGGGCCGAGCTCATGCCGGTCTGGCCCGGACGCACCCCACCGGCTGGGAGGCTGGACCCGTGATCACCGTCCTGGTGCTGCTGGCCGCCTGCGCCGCGGCGTTCGCGCTGGCGCTGTTGTCAGCGGTGGCGGGGTTCGGCGGCGGGGTGCTGCTGCTGCCGGTGTTCACCGCGCTGTTCGGGCTGCGGTTCGCCGTCCCGATGCTCACCCTCACCCAGCTGTCCAGCAACGGCAGCCGGGTCTGGCTGAACCGCCGCGACCTGAACCGGCGGCTGATCGGCTGGTTCGCCCTGGGCGCGGTCCCGTTCGCGCTGGCCGGTGGCCTGCTGCTGGCACACGCTCCGCTGGCGCCCCTCAAACGCGCGCTCGGCGTGTTCCTGATCGGCGTGGTGGTCTGGCGGCGCCTCAACCCCCACCCTCGCAAGCCCAGCGCCCGCGCATTCATCGGAGTCGGCGCGGCCTCCGGGCTCGGCTCGGCGCTGCTGGGCTCGGTCGGCCCGCTGACCGCCCCGTTCTTCCTGGCCTACGGCCTGGCCCGCGCGGCCTACATCGGCACCGAGGCCGCCGCCGCCCTCACCATGCACCTGACCAAACTCGCCGCCTACGGCGCCGGCGACCTGCTCACCACCAAGATCCTGGTCTACGGCGCCGCACTCACCCCCGCCACCCTCGCCGGCGCCTGGACCGGCAAGAAGATCGTCGACCGCATCAGCGACC
This sequence comes from Actinomadura syzygii, assembly GCF_008085905.1. Lineage (GTDB taxonomy): Bacteria > Actinomycetota > Actinomycetes > Streptosporangiales > Streptosporangiaceae > Spirillospora > Spirillospora syzygii. The sequence continues at coordinate 49,686 of NZ_VSFF01000023.1, forward strand.
GCGTCTTCGTCCACCTCGTCGAAGCCGGACTCCTCACCGCCGGAGCCCTCTTCCTCCTCGGCCTCTGAGCCAGTTCGCCCCTTACCTCGATCGTCCTTGCGGACCGGCCTCGGGATTCTGTGCGTATACGACCGCGCCCATCTTCTGGCTGATCTGCGCGAGCTTCTCGGCGCTGCCCTTGATGGCGTCGACGTCGGTGCCCTCCAGGGCCTTCTTGACCTCGGCGACGGCGTCGCTCACCTCGGTCTTGAGCTCCTCGGGGACCTTCTCGTCGTTCTCGCGCAGGAACTTCTCGGTGGAGTAGGCCAGGGTGTCGGCCTGGTTGCGGACCTCGGCCTCCTCCTTGCGCTGCCGGTCCTCCTCGGCGTACTGCTCGGCGTCGCGCATCATCTTCTCGATGTCGTCCTTGGGCAGCGCGCTGCCGCCGGTGATGACCATCGACTGCTCGCGGCCGGTGCCCTGGTCCTTGGCGCTGACGTTGACGATCCCGTTGGCGTCGATGTCGAAGGTGACCTCGATCTGCGGGACGCCGCGCGGCGCCGGCGGCAGACCGGTCAGCTGGAAGGTGCCGAGCTTCTTGTTGTACGCGGCGATCTCGCGCTCGCCCTGGTAGACCTGGATCTCCACCGACGGCTGGTTGTCGTCGGCGGTGGTGAACGTCTCCGACCGCTTGACGGGAATCGAGATGTTCCGCTCGATGATCTTGGTGAAGATGCCGCCCCCGGCCTCGACGCCCAAGCGGTGCCCGGGGCTTGTCTCAATGCCCAGGCTCAGCGTGGTCGCCTCCAGGAGCAGGAGGTCCTTGACCTCGCCCTTCAGCAGGCCCGCCTGGAGGCTGGCACCGATCGCGACGACCTCGTCGGGGTTGACGCCCTTGTTGGGCTCCTTGCCACCGGTCAGCTCCCTGACCAGCTCCGACACCGCGGGCATCCGAGTCGAGCCGCCCACCAAGACGACCTGGTCGACGGCGTCCACCGAGTAGCCCGCGTCCTTGAGCACCTGCTCGAACGGCGCCTTGGTGCGCTCCAGGAGGTCGGAGGTCAACCGCTGGAACTCGGCGCGGGTGATCTTCTCGTCCAGGTGCAGCGGACCCTCACTGGACGCGGTGATGTAAGGCAGGTTGATCTGCGTCTCGGCCGATCTGGACAGCTCGATCTTGGCCTTCTCCGCGGCCTCACGAAGCCGCTGCAGGGCCATCTTGTCCCTCCGCAGGTCAACCCCTTTTGCGCTGCGGAACTTCTCCACCAGCCAGTCGACGACCTTCTGGTCCCAGTCGTCCCCGCCCAGGTGGTTGTCGCCGGACGTGGCCTTCACCTCGACGACCCCGTCGCCGACCTCCAGCAGGGACACGTCGAACGTGCCGCCACCGAGGTCGAACACCAGGATCGTGGCCTCGTTCTCCTTCTCCAAGTGGTACGCCAGGGCAGCCGAGGAAGAATCGTTGATGATGCGCAGGACGTTCAGCCCCGCGATCTGCCCGGCCTCCTTGGTGGCCTGCCGCTGGTGGTCGGAGAAGTAGGCCGGGACGGTGATGACCGCGTCGGTGACCGTCTCGCCCAGGTAGGACTCGGCGTCCCTCTTCAGCTTCTGCAGCACGAACGCGCTGATCTGCTGCGGGGTGAAGTCCTTGCCGTCGATCTGGGTCTTCCAGTCGGTGCCCATCTCGCGCTTGACCGAGCGGATCGTCCGGTCAACGTTCGTCACGGCCTGGCGCTTGGCGACCTCGCCCACCAGGACTTCACCGTTCTTGGCGAAGGCGACGACGGACGGCGTGGTCCGCGACCCCTCCGCGTTCGCGATGACCGTGGGCTCTCCGCCCTCCAGGATCGCGACGACCGACTGGGACGTTCCGAAGTCGATGCCGACCGCCCGACCGTGCCGCATTGGCGGCAACTGCTCTACAGGAACACCCCAATCCAAATCTACGTGCTCGTCAGGATCGGCCGATTCCCACTCACTGTGAACCGACACGGAAAATTCAAAGCGGCGTAGCAAGCTCCCGGCCTGTCGCCTCACTTCGGCGTCCGGGTCCCCGGCCAGGAGAGTCAGTGCTTTGCGTGCGGCGTCGCTTGCTTCATCTCGCTGGTCGGCCAGTTCACTCACCAGCAAATGAAGCGCACCATAACGCTGCCATGCCTCCTGGTGATGCACAGCGCTGATGACTCGTCCTGGAAGCCCTTTGAACTCGGGATGCAATACATAGCTCGGGCTACGGGCCAGGTAAATGCTGCCTTCGGCGCTGTTCACGCTCAAGGTCGGAGTCTGACGCGGCTCGGCTTGCTTCACACGGTCGTAGACGAAGTTGTACAACTCCTCCACGGCGACGAACCCGTCCCCGTCGAGGTCGGCCTCCCCGGACTTCAGACCATGGATCACCGCAGCCGTGAACAATGCGGGATCGAATTCCCGTCGGCTACGCTGCTCTCCCTCGAAGCTGTACTGGAGCGAGGTTGAAGAGGTCATGACCACCCTGCCCCGGCCACTGAACGGCTGGGCGACATCGACCTCGGGAACGGCGGCACGTGCACGCATGCCCTTGCTGAAGGCACCGCTGTAACAGCAGTCGAGCATCACCACGATGCTCTTGGATCGACTTTCCTCGATCTGATCGTTGATGAATTCCGCGGCGATCCCTGTGGACGCGAGCAGTGCCGTATCGGTGTCGCTCGCCGCGAACACCAGGCGGCTCTTCCGATCCTTCAGGCCGTGACAGGACAGATGCAGCAGCAGGAGGTCGTTGTGCGCGGCGCCCTGGAAGAACCCCTCGATGCGAGACTTAGCGATCAACGCCTGCTCATCGATCAGGGTGTCCACCGCGAACTCGCCGATGCGCCTGTCGGAGAGCACGCCAGAGAGCTGTTCAGCGTCGGAGACCGCACTCGGTAGATCACCGAGAGCCTCATCGCCGTAGACGCTGCTGGCGATGATCAACGCCCGCTTCCGCATGGCCTCAGCCGGTGCCGTGCTTCGCGAGGAAGAGCTCTAGAAGACGTTCCTGCTCTTCCAGCGAGATTCTGCTCAACTTGATGGTGTCGCCGGCAATGCTCAGTTCGACGCTGCGCGCCCTGGATCTCTGCAACCAGCCTCGCACGGCCCGCACGATCGACAAGACCGCTCCCGGACCGGCCTTGACCAGCACCTGTCCGAGCGCGGCCGCTTCAAGCGCACGTGTGCCGGGAGGCGCTTTCCCTTCCACCACGGGCTCTAGCGCATCAACATCCAACAGGGCGAGTTCCTCGCTCAACTCACTCCGGAGCGAGTCCAACTCTTCCGCATCGCCATCGGCGACTACACCGATCAGCATCTCGACATTAAGCCCCACGGGACTAAAGCATACGCAGCACCCACCACTAACGGACGCAAAACATCCCTGGTGGGGCCCCTTCCGGCCAGCGGACGAGGTTGGTGCCTTCCGCGTCGCCTCCGAGGAAAAACGGCATCCTCTTATGCCGCCTGTGGTCAGCTTGGCGTCCGGCACTAGGTCGGTTAGGTCGGGCCGTTGTTCTCGGTGGGGTGGAGGTAATGGAGGTCAGCCGGTACGCCTTGGCGCCACATGTCGCATAGAGCCTGATTGATCGTCGCCTCCGCTGCCGTGTCCGTCGGCAGCGGCATGTGGAGGGCCGTCAGGAGGTCGAACCTGTGCAGGTCGAACGCGACGTGCACGACCTCGGCATAGGCGTGCGCGGCCTGCACCGTCCCCGCGTAGGCCAGTACCGCGATACCGAGCGGAATGAGCGAGAGCAGGTGCCACCAGCCGGTGCCCACGAGCAAGGCCGTGCCGATGACGGTGACGAGGGCGGAGGTGACGGTCAGCCGGGCGGCGGTGTCGAGCATGTCGCGCCTGTCATCGACGAGGGCGCGGGTGCGGTCGCTGAGCTGGGGATACAGGCGAGGCCAGGCGATCACGCCGTCGAGGCCGTAGGTGCGGCCCGCGGTGTCTTCCATCGCCGCGAGGATGTTGCCGAGCCTCGTCGGGCGGACGAGGTGATCCGACATGGGAAAGGAGCGTCTGAGCTCTGCCCCCAGTCGTCCCGCGCGTTGGAGGACGGCAGGGGACGGCTCCTCGGGAGCGGTGCCTGCGCTTTCGGGGTCTGCCGGCGCCGGAAGTTCGGCGGCGCGTTCGAGACGGTGTTTGCGGCGTAGTTGCCGTCCGCGGGCGAATCCGCTGCCCAGCAGGCGGGGCCACCGCCCCTCCAGGGTGCGCACCATCGCCATCTGCAATGGTGCGGCGAGCACCGCGATCAGCAGGATCGTCAGGATGATCAGCGTGAGCTGCCCGAGTCCGAGCTTGCTCGCCGTCCGCCAGACCCGGCCGAAGTCCAGCGGACCGACCGGCGCTCCGGCCCACACCAGCGTCAGCAGGTACCAGGCGGCGGCGAAGGTCGGGAGGTAGCCGACCAGGGCGAACCTGCTGGACAGCGACTCCGAGGGCGGTTTGGCGAGGTCTTGTGGGTTCACTTCCGCAGCACCATGGAACCGTGCTCCGGATTCGCGCAGACCGGCATCGCACGTTCGTCATAGAAGGTGCGGAAGACCTGGTGGTCGCAATGAGGGCATCGAAAGCGAAGGAGGCGGTACTGCGTCGACTCTCCGGGCTGGCTCGCCCGGTCCGCGTCACCGACAGAGCGAGTGACGCCGGGGAATCTCTCAGCAAGAAATGCCCGCGAGGTTGTGCCTAGTCGCCGTTCCCCCATATACAAGGCCACGGTCGTCACGGTGGCGTCGCGCAGCAGCACTTCTTCGAGGGCGTTTGCCGCGGCGAACAGGGATGAGCCAGGTGGAAGGCGCAGGACGGTCCTCGGACGCTGGGCCGATGGCTCGGGGTCGAGCAGATCGCCGAACTCGGATGTCGCGCTCATCGGGTGCCCTTCTGATGCAATGCCGTCACGCTCCGATGTGAATGTAGGGCGCCCAGATCTCTGGCTGGTCGGGGTACCGATCGTGCAGCCACACCACTGCCGCGTCGAGCGCCGCGGCGGCATCGCTTAGATCCAGGCGGCCCTCGCCCGCCAGGACCCGATATACCCGGTCCGCCACGGCGCTGGAATCGCGGTCGCTCACCGCCCACAGCGAGGCGATGACATTCCGGTATCCGGCCAGGTTCAGCGCGCCCGCGAGATGCATCGCTTCGTCGATGAGCCCGATCCCGCCCACGGCGGTGTCACATGCCGACAGATAGGCGAGCCCACCGCGTTTTGGACGGGCAGCGGCAATGTCACGAACGGTGAGGCGGGCTTGATCCCACAGTTCGATTCCTCCGTTGCCCGGGTCGTCCATGTCCTGGCTACCGTGACAGGCGAAATGCACCCAGTCGTGGTCCTCAAGCGCCGCGCGGACGTTGGCGCGCGTCGCCCGCGAGCCGATGAGCTGGGCGACTTCGGCCAGCGGCTCCAGGTGCCCGGCGACGATGTCGGCCTCCTCCTCCGCGTGCGGCAGCCTGCGCAGGCCGGGTGTTTCCGGCAAAGCCACGGCCAGCGCGGAGACCCTTCGTCCGGCCGCGCCGGATTGGTTCCTCGATCTGATCAGCGCGGACAGCGTGGGCGTATAGGAGGAGATCACCCGGTCGATGACGGCGCCGGGAGCAGGCGAATCCGGCTCGTGGTCGCCGGCCGCGTGCAAGGGAAGGAACGCGAGCGGCCCGACGGGGCACCACCACACTCGCGGTTTCGATTGACCTTCGGGCGGCGGGCCCAGATGCCCCAGAGAGCGCAGCACCGGCTCGGCCGCGAAGCGCCACAGAAACTTCATCGCCGATTGGACGTTCCCGCGCATGGCGATCGTTCCGGCGAGGCCCATCGAAGGCGAATAGCGGACGGTCGAGACGAAGCCTTCACAGAATTGCAGGATCAGCTCGGCAGTGAGGTTCGGCAACGGAACCACGCTGACGCCCTCGCCGGTCACGACCAGAGCATCGCAACGTCTCCGGCTGACATTGACCAATATCGCCGGTCCCTCCGCCGCTGCCTCGGCGAATTCGGTGAAGCGAGTCGGCGTGAGGAGGTTCTCCAGTCCGGGGATGCGTCGTGCCTGGGTGAGGAGATCGTCCCATTCAGCGGCCAGCCGCGCTCGTTCGTCCCTGCGCCTACCCGCCGCGGACGAAAAAGTCTCTGTTGCGTGCGGATGGCTTGGAACCACGGCAATGGGCAAGCCGCCGACTTCCGGTTCGGCGCTGTCCAACAGGTTGCGGACCTGCGCCATTCGGGCCGCCAGCTCCGGCGCGGCACGTTCGAGCTCGGAAAGATCGCCTCGGATTTGCAACGAACGGTCGGCCAAGACCGATCGTCCCTGCTCCAGGAGTTCCACGGCCTTCTCCGGCAGCCCGAGCTCGATCGCGCATGCGGCGGCATCGGCCGCCAGCCCGGCCCATTCACTCAGCCTTCGTTCTTGCGTGGCCTGGTCCACGCCGTGCCACGCCACGAGAGGAAGCAGGCTCACGGCGAGGGTGAACGCCCGAAGCTCCGCATCGTGCCTGCCCAGGCGCCCGCTGATCTGAGCACAGCGGATTGCGGCCAGCATTCTTCCGTGGACGTCGGTGAAAGGGGTTTCCGCAGCCGCATGAAAAGACTCGGCCGCTTCGATCAGGTCACGATCGTCGGCGACCCGGTCGGATCTCATCTGCAGGACGGCGCCGAGACCGAACAGCGCTTTCCCACGTTCGGCGTCGTCCGGCGAAAGGGCGGCGACCTGCTGCCTTCGCAGCTCGATCAGCTCATCGAGTTCCTCCCCGCGGCTGCTCCTCGCATGGCTGAGCGCCGCGCTCATGACATCCAGGAGATCAGGGTCGGGTTCGGCGAGTCCCGCGGATGCCTCCCGGCATATGCGCAGTGCTTCCTCCCGGTCCGCTTCATGACCAGGGAGCGTGGACCGAAGGATGAGCGCACTGGCGAACTCGGCGATCAGGCTATTGTGGACAGGGCCACCGGGTGGACATTCGTCCATCGCCTGCCGCGCAAGATTTACCGCTTCCCGCAGATCCGCTTCTTCACCGAACTCCGTATAGCGGAGCCGCAGGACGTTCGCCAGATTGCTCGTGATGGTCGCGCGTCCAACCTGGTCGGGAGCCCCGGCGGAGGCGGCTCGTCGGGCCAGGCCGACGGCGTCCTCAAGATCTGCTCGCTGGCCCGTACGGAGATATCTGAGCACGAGCGTCGTCTGGAGATTGGCGAAAAGACCCCCCGCGTCGGGTACGGCGGCGGGTCCGACCTCGACGGCCTGGCGGGCCGTCTCGATCGCCTTGTCGAGATCGTCCGGACGACCGGCCCGTTCGAATCTGCGTAGCAGCGCCCCCGCAAGCCCGGTCAGCAGAGTGCCCATATCCGGATGGCCGTCGGGAATGGTCTCCCGCATGTCATGAAAGGCATCGATGACCGCGTCATTGTCGGCCATGCTCCTGGTATGGGCCGCCTGACGCACCAGGCACAGGCACCAACTGAGCCGGAGTTTGACGAGTTCGGCGGCGTCCAACCGGGGCATGTCCAGTGCCTGCCTGAGCAGATTCCGCCCCTCGGTCAGATCGGTGGCCTGCCCGGTCTTGTCGTAGCGAATGAGCAGGGCGTTGGCGAGCGTCCGCAACCGATGCGCGATGTTCTCGTGGCCGGGCGGGGTCAACTCCAGGGCTTCGCGTGCCACCGCGATCGACTCGTCGAGCATTTCGGCACGGCCACTGCTTTGAGCATGGATGCGCAAGGTCGAGGCCATGTTGGCGAGAAGCAGCGCCCGATCCGGATGGTCCGATGGGGCGAGTTCCACCCCGCTACGGTGCGCCTTGACCGCCTCGTCGAGATCGGCCTGATCACCCGAGTGCTCGAAGCTGTTCTCCAGCAGAATTCCCAGCCGAGAACAGTACAAGGGAAGGGTGGGATCTGTGTCGGGCGCGCTCTGCACGGACGCCTGGGCCGCCCGCACCCCCTCCGCGATGTCCGCCGGTGACCTCGTGATCTCGTGACGCGCCGACAGCGCCGTGGCCAGCCCCGACAGGCATGCCGACCGGTCCGGTCCGTCACCGGGTGCCGCGGCCAGGGCATCCCGGTACACCTGCACCGCTTTGTCGGAGTCGTTCTGGTCTCCGCTCCATTCACCGCGAATCCGCCATGCCTGCCCGAGGTCACATAAAGTGCCGGACAGTTCTGGATGCCCGGTCGGCAGGACCGAAGCGGCCTCGACGAAATGCGCGATGGCGGCGTCCAGCCTGCCGAGGTCCCCACCGCCTTCAAACGCCCGAATCTCCACCATGGCGGCTTCGGCGGAGACCGCGGACCGCTGACCCTGAATCGCCTCGTCGGCGGAGGCCAGCAATGTGCGGATCAGCGGCGGTATCCGCTC
>NZ_VSFF01000024.1 GCF_008085905.1 Actinomadura syzygii
CACGAGGTCTCCGGGACACTGGTCTTCTTGGTCGAAGAACCATCTACCGGAGACCTCGCTGCTTATCGGTCAGCGACACACCGGCAACCGACCGCACCAGCACCCCTTTTGAAACACGCCCTAGGCGGGGACGCCAGCCTGCGGCCGACCAACGGTGTCCCAGACCTGGTCGGCCAGGCCGAGCAGCCGGGCGGTGCGCTCGTGGTGGCCGGTGGCGGCCGCGGTCCGGTAGTCGCGATCAGCGCCAGGACGGTCGCCTTCTCGGGGGCGCTGGTGGCGTTCGGGCTGGACTCGGTGATCGGGGTCGCCTCCGCCGCCGCGGTCACCTGGCAGTTCTCCGCCCACGATCCCGATGTCGTCGAACGGCGCGAACGGCGCGCGCTGCAGATCATCGCGGTGGCGTTCTTCGCCCTCGCCGTCTACGTCACCGGCGACTCGGTGCCGGCCCTGCTGGGCAGCGAGGAGGCGAGCACTCTACGGCCGGGCTGGTGCTGGCCGAGCCTGGCGATCATGCCGGGCCTGTCGTACGCGCAGCGGCGAGCCGGCCGCGAACCGGGATCGGCGAGCGCGGTGGCCGAATCCAAGCAGACGCTGCTGTGCACCTACCTGTCGGCCGTCCTGCTGGTGGGCCTGGCCGTCAACAGCCTCTTCGGCTGGAGCTGGGCCGACCCGATCGCCGCCCTGGTCATCGCCGCCGTGGCGGTCAAAGAAGGACGCGAGGCATGGTGCGGCGACGCCTGCTGCACCCTGCCCGCCTCCGCCGGTACCCGAACTCCGGTGGAAGGCAACGACTGCCGGACATGCAGGCCCGGCTGCGCCTGCCGCGGAGATAGCCGATGATCCCCATACCGGCGCTGGCGCTGATCGGGCTGCGGCTTCTGCACTCCTGGGCGCCCGGACGTCACCCGGACCATTCACGAACGTCGTAGCCACCGCGAGTTTCAGCGCGCGATCTGGTTCTGGACGACGGAGAAGCGGATGCGTTCTTGTTCCAGGCGTATGGAGCGGCCGTGGGTCTGGGCGCACAACTCCTGCCAGAGCTGGACCTCGGCCGGGGCGAGGTGAGTGAGGGGCTGGGTGGCCTGGCTCGGTTCACGGGTCCAGTGCGCCCGGTGGGCCAGCAGCGTTCCGCGGTCCATGAGCATTGAGGCGGCGTGTGGGAAGCGGCTGCGAAGCCGGTCGAGAATGGCGAATCCGTGGGTGTCGATGTCGCCCCAGTAGATCAGTTCGGTCTCGGCCAGCCAGGGGAGCGATTCGAGCAGGCCCACGGAGTAGCCGCCGCCGAAGATCGCGATGGCTCCGGTCACCTCGGGGAACGCCAGGTAGCTGACTTCGTTCTCGACGACGTAGACGGTGCCTGTTCCGGCGGGACGCTGAGTGAACTCCGCGACCCGGACGGTCATCTCGGTGAAGTCGGCGAGGCTCCTCCCGTCCAGGAACCGGAAGCGGACGAGCCCGGGCTTCTTGCGGAAGCCGTAGCGGCCCTCGAAGTCCGAGCGCGGCAGGTCGTCGCGGATCCGCTCCGGGTCGAGTTGCGCGTCGAGCAGCGCGGCGAGGACACCCCGATGACGTTCGATGAACTTGGTGTCCACGCCAGGAACGTCTATCTGCCGCAGGTACATCCCGGGTCGGGCCCGCTCCTCGACCCAGCGCACCGTTGCCGTGATCGACGGCCAGTCTCCGGCGAGTCCGAGGACCTTCATCGGGTTGGCGGCCATCCAGGCGGCAATGCGGGGCATGCCAGCGGCTTCGTGGAGAGTGCAGAAGGTCCGCACGTCGTCGGCCGTCTTGAGGAGGGCCCAGAGCGTTTCCTCGTCGTCGATCCAGGCGCGGGCGGGGATCGTGTTGACACCGAGGGTTCTGCCGCCCATCCGTTTGTACTCCAGGCGCAGCCGGGGCTCGGCCTCCCACTGGGCCACCCAGCCGCGGATCTCCTCGAACCGGGAGGCCAGCTCACCCGAGCGCGGGCCGCGGATCGGCACCGACAGCGGGCACCAGGGCTCGCCGGACGCGAGCCTGGCCAGGTACGTACCGGACGACCAGCGTTTGAGCAGCAGGGCCCGGACGTCGCGGGGCGTGGTCCAGGTCATTGCCCTGGGACCGCGTGCGCGAGCCGGCGGGCCTTGTACTCCTCGATGGTGAGGTTCTGGAGCCGTGAGTACTGACCGTTGACGTTGTCGACGTAGCCGACCGCGGAGACGAACGGCTCGATGACGTGGATCTTCTGCAGCGGGGTGACGATCATCAACTGGAGGCCGAGGTTGCGGAAGAGCCGGAGGGCGAACCGGGTGGACTCGTCGGAACCGCGGCCGAACGCCTCGTCGATCACCGTGAACCGGAAGGTCTTCGAACGGGTCACCCCCCATTCCAGTTTGAACTGGTAGGCCAGTGACGCGGCCAGGATCGTGTACGCCAGTTTCTCCTTCTGCCCGCCAGACTTCCCGCTGCTGTCGGAGTAGGTCTCGTGCTCGGAGTCGTCCTCGCGCCACCGTTCGGACGCCGAGAAGACGAACCAGTTGCGCACGTCGGTGACGCGTCTGGTCCAGACCCGGTCCTCGCTCGTCAGGCCGTCGCGGCCGCGGAACCGTTCGATCAGGGCACTGACCTGGAGGAATTTCTCCTCGGAGTACTGGTCGGAATGGTCGGATGACAGGGCACCGGCCGTGCAGTCGCGCAACTGGCGCTGAAAATCGCGTACCTCGGTGTTGGGGCTCGGCTCGGCCAGCAGGCGGATGTATCGGCCGGGGTTGTATTCGACGGCCAGCAGCGAGTCGTTGATGACGTCGACGCGCCTGCGGATCAGGTCCGCCTGCTGGGTCAGTTTGGAGCTGAAACCGGCGATGTCGTTGATGGTGTTGGTGTTCAGGTATGTCTTGAACTGCTCGCGGAACCGGGGGAGGTCATCGCCGATGAGGCGGGCGTGCAGTTCGCGGTAACCGGGTGCCGAGTCGACCGAGTCGTCGAACTCGGTGGTCTCGTTCGGGTAGGCCTTACGGAAATCGGCCATGTGCGAGCCGATCCGGGCGGCGAGGGAGTTCTGAGCCTTGTGGCGGCGGCCGATCTTGTCGCTGAGCATCCTGCCGGCGCTGGTCTCGGCGCGGTCGCACTCGGCGGGGTCGTCGGTGCCGGGAAACTGTCGTGCGAGGTCGGCGAAGTAGGTTGTCGCGTCCACCGCGTCCGGCTCGGCGATAATCCCGGCTGTCTCCTCCGCCTTCTTCCGGTCGGCCGCCAGCCGGTCCTCCAAGCTGCCGATGCGTTTGAAGCAGTCCTTCTGCTGTTTCTCGGTGTTCGTCAGCTCCTGACCGGTCACGTCGATCTCCGTGGTGAGACGTTCCAGCTCCCGTGAGGACATCCGCAGCAGGTTCAGTTCCTGTGCCAGATCCTCGATCAGATTGACCTGTCCCTGCCAATCGAGATCGGTGAAGTCGGTGGTCTCCGCGAGCTGCGTAAGTGTCTTGACGTGGGCGAGGCAGATCCCGCGCCCCTTCTGCAGCGTCTTGTGCCGTGCGTCCAGGTTGTTCTGTCCTTCCTGGACGGCCGCGGCCTGCCGCAGGAGGGCGTCGATCTTCTGCTCGTTGGTCCAGCCCAGGACGTATTGGCTGCGGTCGTCGATCCGGGTCCGGTCGTCCTTCTCGTGACGGCCGCGGCCGTCCTTGATCTGGCCGGCCGCTGTCACGGCCCGTGCGGCCCGGCGGAGTTCGGTCATGTTCTCGGCGCACAGGTGACCGGCTCGTACGGCCAGTTCCCGCTCCAGCCACGGATAGAACTCGCAGTCTTTGATGTCGAGCTTGGCGGCCAGCACCGGCCCCGCCACGCGGGCCTCGGGCGTCCCCGCCGGAAGGGTCGCGGGCACCCGGTAGTAGACCAGGCGCGTGCCGAGGTGGTGTTCGTTGATCCAGTCCGATACCTCGGTGTAAAGGTCCTCGGGCACGAGCATCGACAGCGCGAACGGACGGAGAAGCCGTTCCGCCGCACCCTCCCAGCGGCTCTCCTGCGGGCGGACCCGGATCAGCTCCCCGGCGAAGGGAAGATCCGCTTCTCCCACGTCCAATTCCCGGCACAGCCAGGTCCGCAGGTCAAGGCTGCGCCGGGGCAGATTGTTCTTGCGGTGGCGAAGGCTGCGGATCTCCTCGCCGAGCTCGTCGGCGCGCTCGGTCAACCGCTTTCGTTCGACGCCGAGGTCGTCCAAGTCCGTCTGCAGGCCGGTGAGCCTCGCCTCGGTCGCCTGGGACAGATCGGCGATCTCACGCGTCCGGGCCGCGAACTGCTGCGCCGTGTCCACCGGCGGCAAGGAGACCTCGGCCAGCCGGTCACCGAACACGCGCGCTTTCACGCCCCGGTCGTCCCGTGCCCTGGTCGCGTCCGCGATCAGTTTCTCCAGCTCGCTGATCCGGGCGCCGCCCTTGCCCTCGCGTTCCTGGACGAGGGTGTCATGTCTGCGGCGCAGCCCTTCGATCCGCGACTTGAGCGTTTGTTCTTCCCGCTGCCCGGCGGCGAGTTCCCCCTCCAGCGTTTCGATACGTTGCCGCAGCAACGTCGCCTTCCGGTCCGCGAAAAAGTACCGCAAGGCTTTCTGCTGGCCGCTCAGTCCGTCGATCTCGTCGCGCAGCGCGTCGTATCGCTCGCATTCCTCCAGCAGCGGCGTCAGCGCTTGGAGCTGCTCCTCGGCTCGTTTCACCGCGTCGTGCGCTCGGGTCAGGTCGTCGAAGTGCGCGATCAATTTCGTCGTCCAGGACGCCGCGTCGAACGGTTCGAGCATGTGATCACGGACGAACTCGTTCAGGTCGCTGACCGACTTCATCGACACGGTCTGATGGAGCAGATCCATCGCCTGCTCGGACTCGATTCCCAGGCGCCGCCGAAAATCCCGCCCATAGTCGGGGAAGGTGTCGAATGTCCGGGCCCCGGAACGGCGCAGCCGCCGTTTCAGCGCGGTGATGTCGGTACCGAAGTCGGCGAAATCACCGGCCACCGACAGGTCACGGTCAGCAATCGCATAAAAGCGCTCCGGCTGGTTGGCGTCCTTCATCCAGAACACCTGCGCGAGGCTGACCGTCGCCGCGTACCCCTCGTTGGCGAACACCCCGACGATCACCGAGAAGGAGTCCGAGCCGCGCAACGCGACCGGTTGCGAGGTCCCGGTCTCCTCGTTGCGCTGGGATTTGTGGAAACCCAGAACATATGACCGAAGGCTGCGCTCCCTGGTGTCCGCGCCGGCGGCCTTGTTGTACGCGATGCGGTGTGCGGGCATGAGCAGTGTGGTCACGGCGTCGACGATCGTGGACTTTCCCGAACCAATGTCCCCGGTGAGCAGACCGTTGCGGCCGCCGATCTCGAACGTCCACACCCTGTCATGGAAGGTGCCCCAGTTGTAGACCTCCAGGCGGCTCAGCCGATGCCCCACCGGATTCTCCGGCTGCGATCCGTCAAGCTCGACCGAACTGAACAGCGCGTCGGTCACTGTGTCTCCTCCGTGTTACCGGACATCTCGCCCATGTACGACGCGAGCCCTTCCTCGAGCCCCGCCAGCCACTGGCCGTCCACAAATGCCTTGAGGATTCGCCGGACTTCGAAGAGGTCGTCCTGGCCGGTGACCCGCCGCAGAAATCCGAGCTCGACGACCTTGTTGATATGCGCGTCGACCTGGTTGACCAGACGCGCCTCGTTGCTGCCGTCCGGTAGGAACAGCGCCAGCATCTCCACGATCTGGCTCCGGCTCAGCATCAGCCGGGTCTCCGCACCGCGCGCGTCGAACTCCGCAAGCCGCTTGCGCAGAAGTGCCAGCAGCAGGCTGACATGGAAGGAGAGCGAGCGGCGCGGTATGAGCCGCGGAAGGCCGTCGTAATCGCCCTCATCATCGGGACGGGACCGAAGGAACGCATAACCCTCGGCCTCGTCGATGATCAGGAGCAGCCCGAGCACCGCGACGTGGTCCCTGACCTGCGCCTGCAGATCGACCAGGTGCCGCCACGCCTTCTCGTGGGTGTCACGGTAGACGACGCCCTTCATCACCTGGGTGACCGCGAGGGAGAGCTCAGCGCTCATCGCGTCTCTCCCACCCTGCAGAACGTCACTCTCGGCAGGGTCGCCTGGCGCTCGTTGCCCTCCTCGTCCCGCCAGGTCACCCGGTCCGACCGTGACTCGTCGAAGACCAGGCTGAACGTGTCGTCGCTCAACGCCAGATAGCTGACGAGCTCGGCCAGCCCCTGCGTCAGCGGCTCCCGCCGGATCAGTTCGGCCAAGCCGATCTGCGATGTGCCCTGCAGAGCCTGTCTGACCGTGGCCCCGAGCTTCGCCCGATCGACGTAGAACTGCTCGAAGAGCGGATCGATCTCGAACCCCTGTCTACCCACTTCGATCGCTGTACTGTTGACCGGCCTCCTGACACGCGGCGAATAAAGCGGGCGTTCCATCGGAAGACCCAGCTGGGGAGCGGTCCCGTCCAGTTCGGTGGTCACTGGTACGGCACCGTCAGCCCGGACCGCCAGGGAGTGCTTCTCGATGTCCCGGACGATCTCGACGACCCGCCGGTTCTCCGCCCACACCTGGTCGTCGAGGAACCGGCGGAGCTGCTCCGACAGCTGCCGGACGGTCGCCTGAGTACGCTCACCGGCATCCAGCCAATCGTGATGAACGTAGCGCATGCGCGGATCGGGCTCGGAGATCTCGGCAAGCCCCTGGACCTGCTCCAGCAGCGCGGCCAGTTCGTCCTGGCGCGCGCTCGACAGAAGAAAGTCGTAGAAGGCGTGGAAGCTCCTGCCCTGATCGGAGTCGGCGATGCTCTCGCGGTTGCCGAGGATGTCGTCCAGCAGCGCGCCCTTCGCTCCGTCCCAAGTGGAGATCTTCTCCCTGAGCCGCCGGTCGAGCGCACGGAAATTGGCCTCGACCTCGCGGAAGTCGGCCAGCAATTCCCGCGCCGTACTGGTGAACTGCTGGTAACGCTCTCGTTGAGCGGTCGGCCCCAGCGGCTGGAAGTCTCCGGCGGCGACCCGTGCGATCTCCTCGTCGATCTCACCGCGGCGCCGTCTCAGCTCCGCAAGCCGTGCCTGCGGGTCGGTCTCCGCCCCGAACACCATCTGCCGCAACAACTCGAAGATCGTGTTCAGCCGGGACTCGGTGCCCACGAACGACCGCTCAGCCAGGGCCCTGATCCAGGACAGCGCCTTCTCCACCGCCGGCGTCGCATCATAATGGGGCTCGTCCGCCCCTTCCGGGTAGTACTTACGCAAATAGCCAGACTTGGGGTCGGCCCAGTCGTCCAGATAAGCCTTGGCGGCCTTCGGGAAGGAGTCCGGGCCCAGCCGCTCGTTGAGCGCGTACAACTCATCGTCCAAGCGGCCCGCCAGATCGGTGGCCGAGATGGCACGCACATTGTCATCAACGAAGACACGACCAAGGAAACTCAGAACCAAAGGGGCATGGTCGGCCCGGAGCAACCGCCAGGCTGCGCTCTGCCGCCGCAGCGCACTGATCTCCTCGAAGTCCATCGCCGCCTCCCCATCGCAATGGTAGGCGCGAACTCCTACACGCTCGTCCGGCCACTCGACATGTGACCGGCCCCGGCCCCGTTTCACCGTCCCCGTGCTGCACAGCCGAGTTGGACGGTGAAGCCGATGCCAGAGCCCTGAGTCGTCGCTGGGGCGGCCACTGCCGGTAACCGCCGTTGCGAGCGACAAGCAGTTGACTGAAGGGGGAACCTCGGCCTCCGTAATAAGAGGCATGGGCCGCAAGGAGCCAGGCGACATGGACGCCATGGTGGGACCGGCGAGGAGAAGAAAGACCCCGGACAGCCTGGCCTCCACGGTCCGCCGAGATCACGACAAGTCAGTAGTTGCTCAAGCGGCAGGACACCAGGCATGACACAACAGGAAGGGCGGCCATCGCCAGCCATTCGCCTGTGCACACGCCCATGCACTGGTCGGCGCTTCTGCGGACAAACGGTCCTTCGCGGTGCCCCCGCGTGGGCACTACTCCCTGGTACGTGCGGCTCGCTACGAGGCGACGGGGTCGAGACGTCCAGTGCGGCCAGCTTGCTTGACCAGTCGTCCCCAACGCCCGCTACGCCCGAACTGGCTGCCGATCGCCTTCCCCGGCGGGGGATCATCCGCGGGCGTGGCGGTGGGCCACCGCCCACCGCCACGCCCGCCGCTGGATGTCCACATCGCCGGGCTTGTTCGACGGCGCCCCAGAGCCCAATCTGATCCGCTTCCGCATTCAGCCCGACGCGGGAGTCACATTCGACCTGCTCGCCAAGGTCCCCGGGCGCGGCAGCACCCGGCAAGTCCCGCTCAGCGTGGACTTCACCAAGGTCCTGGGCCCGATGGAAGCGGCCTACCAGCGCATCCTCACCGACGCCATCACCGGCGACCCCCGCCGCTTCGTCCGCTTCGACCTCGCCGAAGAATCCTGGCGCATCATCCAGCCCGTCCTCGACCTCCCCACCCAACCCCTCCCCTACCAAAGGAACCTGGGGGCCGGACCAGGCCACCACCCTCGTTCCCGGCGGCTGGCACGGAATCTCCACCACCTTCGACTGCGCCGTGGCATTCTCACGACAGTCGCACAGGTCGCTAAACCACGCTCCAGCAGATTTGCACCTGCTCCTGGCTCTTCCCGAGCGGAAGTAC
This sequence comes from Actinomadura syzygii, assembly GCF_008085905.1. Classification (GTDB taxonomy): domain Bacteria; phylum Actinomycetota; class Actinomycetes; order Streptosporangiales; family Streptosporangiaceae; genus Spirillospora; species Spirillospora syzygii. Next base: position 8,628 of record NZ_VSFF01000024.1, read on the forward strand.
TGGCGCCCGGAGTACCCAGTCGTTGTCGGTCGCCAACGGTAGTGACACCCAGCGGTGCCGCATCGGAGCCCCCTGACGATCTAGACCACCTGGAAGCTAAGCCGCAAAAGGGTTATTTATCCATGACGATAATCACGCTATGGCGGGCGCGTGTAACAGCGACGTAGAACCTGGCGCGGTCGCCTGCGTCGGTGGGCTGCGGGTGTCCAGGTAGGTCTTCATGCTGCTGGTGAGGAAGATCAGCACGCGGTCGAGGATCTGCCCCTTGGACTGGCCCATGTTCATCGCTGACAGCCCAAGGGAGTTGGTCTTACCGTTCCGACGCAGGACGGTGGGCTGGTGTCGTTCCGCATAGTTCACCCTTGGCACGTCCTTCATTAAGGTTGCCCAAAAATGCAAATTGGTGCAGCGCGCTCGGAGGGCGGGTGTTCCGTTGCGAACGTGATCATCTTCCCGTTTCGCGTCCGTCAGCGCAACATCGAGTTGGCCGTCAAGGCGACCAAATCAACTGCTTGATTCAGGGGGTGGGGCGTCTCGGTCGATGGTAGGAATAGCTATCAGAAATTGATCATTCAGGGTGCCAGGTGTGGCATGTTCGCTGGACGGTGATCGCAATGAAGATGCGCCATACGGTTCTCGCGTTGACGGGTGCGGCAGTGACCGCGCTGACCGGATTGTTCGCGGTGCTGCAGTGGGACGACGCCACCCAGGTCGCCCCCATGGTGTCCGCCGTCATCGCGGTCGGCTCTCTGGGGGTGACAGTTTGGGCAGCGCTCCCAGGATCCCGGGTGCGGTCCCGGTCCGACGCGCCGATCCGGGTGGCCCGGACCGGGACGGCGCGCGTCGGTACGGGTGGGACCGCCAACACCGGCGTGATGGGCTCCGCAGCAACGGTCCGCAGGGCCGAAGTGGAGGACACCGGCGAAGCCGAAGCTGGGGACGGTGGTGATGCCAACACCGGAGTTAAGGAAGGTTGACCGTAGCTACCGCGGGGCTGGTCGCACCATGAACACCAGTGACACCGGAGACGCTTCGGCATCCGGCGACGGCGGCATCGCAAGCAGCGGGTGGCTGTCCATCAAGAACAGGAACATCACCTTCCTCAACGTGACGATCGGCCGAGGACCCGGCCGACGTCGGCGTCGCCGGGGCCGCCTTACCGCCAGGGAACTCGACGAGATCGCGGATGAACTGTCCGGTGCGGTCAAGGAGCAACTCAGGGACGAGCAGCAAAAGCGGATCAAGCCGCTACCGCTGCGGCTCTCAAGGACCCGTCGCAGAGATGTGGAGAATCCCGTCCCCGGGATCATTCCTGAGGAGGACCACGAGCGTTGGAACTCGGAGTTCGTCTCCGACGATCTGGCCCCCCTGATCGATGCGTTCGCACGCCTGCCGCACCGGCGGCTGGCGATCCTCGGGGAGGGCGGCGCGGGCAAGACGGAGCTGGCCAGGAATCTTGCGATCGCGTTACTGGAACGGCGCGAACGGCGGGCGAAGCGGCCGGAGGAGGAGCAGGACGAGGCCGAACGCCTGCCCGTGGCGATCCTGCTGTCGCTTGGTGACGGGGAGTTGCGCGAGGAGCGGTTGGACGACTGGATCGCCAGCCAACTGGTCGACAAGTACGGGCTCTACGTGGGGGACCGCGCCCTCGCCCGGGACTTGGTGCGCACCGGAAGGGTGCTGCCCGTCCTCGACGGCCTGGAGAGCTGGGGCGGGTCCACCGCCAGAACGGTGTCGCAGCTCAACGAGGCCGACCGTCCGGTGATCGTCACCTGCCGGGTCCGGGAGTATGAGGAGGCGCTCACTCGGACGGAAGGGAAGGGCGGACGCTACCACCCGGTGCTGCTCGGCGCTCCCGTCTTGGAGGTCCTACCCGTCGGCTCCGACGAGACCGAGCGCCACCTACGCGACATGACGCCGCCGCGCTGGGCGGACAAGTGGGATCGCGTGTTCGCAAATATGAAGGAGCACCCCGAGGGTCCCCTGGCCGAGGCGCTGTCGACACCGCTCATGGTCTGGCTGGCGGCCAGCATCTACGCCGACCGCGCCCACGATCCCGACGAGCTGATCGGCCTCGGGGACCGTGCGGCCGTCGAGGAGCGCCTGCTGGACCAGCTCATCCCCGCCGCGTTCGACGAGGACGCCGACCGAGCACGGCGCTACCTGGGCTTTCTCGCCTTCGCCATGCGGCACCTGGCGACCACCAAGATCGCTTGGTGGCAGCTGACCAGAATCACCCCGCTGCCCGTGACAGGAGGCGCGTTCGCCACCGCTGGCGGATTGCTGACCGGCCTGGGGGTCATGGTCGGCGTCGGGCTGGGCCGCGCCATCGAGGTCGGTCTCGAACTCGGACCGGTAGCCGGGATCGACGCGGGGCTCTGGGCCGCCCGGGACTTCGGCGGCGTCGCGCTGGGGCTCGGGCTCGTCGCCGCCGCCGCGATCGGCACCGCTGCCTGGCAGGCCGCTAAGAGCCCACCCGAACCGGTGGTGATGGCGTGGCGCCGCAGGCGCAAGTCGGGCCCCCTGCTACCCAGGCTTACGGGCGGCCTGCGGGTGGGGATCATCGGGGCGTCCGCATTCGCTCTCGCGGTCATGGCCCTCTTCGGCTTTTCCGCGGCCTGGCCGGTCGCGCTGGTAGGCCTCATTGTCGCCCCGTTCGCGAGCGGGATCGGTGTGATCCCGGGGCTGCATACCCAGACCGACACCACCAGGGCCGTGCTGCCGTCCGGCGTTCTGGTGCAGGACCGCCGCGCGGTGCTGGTGAACATGCTCGTCAGCGGCCTGCTAGCGGGGCTCCCCGCCGCGCTGGCCGTTGAGCTCCTCGTCCGCCCATCCGATCTGCCCCCGCCCTTCGCCGCGGCCTTCACGATCGGCATCACCATCGCTGTCTACCGGGCGACGCAGGCGGCGTGGGCGCACTTCCTGGTCACCCGGATTTGGCTCGCATGCTTCCGCCGACTGCCCCTGCATCTGATGAAGTTCCTGGACGGCGCCTTCCGCGACGACAACGGCAGGCCGGTGCTACGGCGCGTCGGGGGCGTGTACCAGTTCCGGCACGAGCGTCATGAATCCCGGCTCGCGGCCAGCGTGGAACCGTCCGGACGGGCCGCGACCCTACGCCGAACAGGTCGGACGAGAACGGCGAGCGTGCTGCTCAGCATGACCGTGGCGGCGATCGCTGCGACAGGCGCGGTGGCCGGGCTGCTGCATGGTGCCCGCGGCGCCAGGTGCGACGAGCGCCGCCCGGTCGCATCACCGCTTGTCCAGAACCGCAGCGGGTGCGTGCTGCGCCCGTCGACCAGTGTCTTCAAAAACCATCTCGACAAGATCGATCTGGACACAGGCGAGCCAGGCCACGGTGGGACCGAGGTCCTCATCGGCTACCGCCGCAAGGGCGGCCCGGCCGAGATCATCCTGAACTTCCATGACATCAGCAACGCCTCAAGAGTGCCGGGCTTCGTCAAGATCGCTCGTGACCAGCCGGCCGGGGCCGCGGAATGCCGTGCCCTTCTGCGGAACAGAGCCGCTCGCGTGAGCCGGTTCAATAATGCCGACCTGGGCCAAGGCGACAGGCTCTGTGTGAAGACTGACCAGGGCCGGATCGCCCTAGTGCACGTCCAGGAAATGATGGCGGCGCCGAACCCGCGGTTGGTGATCGCTTTCCAAGTATGGGACAGATGATGGGAACGTCTGACCACTCCCAGGCCCGCTGGTGGACGCTCGCGGTGTTCTGCTGGCTGGCGATGGTCACGACGCTGGACGCGACCCTGGTCAACGTCGCCCTTCCCGTAATTGGGAGCATGCCGGGTGCCGATACCGCCGCGCTGTCCTGGGTCGTGAACGCCTACACACTGGCCCTGGCGGGGCTGCTCGCCCTCGGCGGTGCCACCGCCGACCGCATCGGCCGCAAGACCTCACTGTATATCGGCCTAGCACTCCTCATCGCCGGATCAGCCTGTGCCGCGCGGGCCGACTCCGTACCCACGCTGATCGCCGGGCGCGGGGTCATGGGTGCCGGTGCGGCATTCGTGATCCCCACCGGCCTATCGACCATCAGCGCCGTCTTCGACGTCTCGAACAGAGCGCTCGCCTCTGGAGTACTGGGAGCGGCCGGTCTCCTCGGAGCACCGCTCGGCCCGCTGCTCGGGGGTGTACTGCTGGACCTGTTCTCCTGGCCGAGCGTGTTCCTCCTCAACGTCGCCCTCCTCATCCCGCCCACGCTGCTGGCCTGGAAACTCGTTCCGGAGACGCGGGCACGGAAGGAGGACACGCGCCCGTTCGACTGGCGCGGCGCCACACTGGCGACCGCCGGGACAAGCGCGCTGGTGTGGGCAATCGTGGGCCTACCCGGGAATGACTGGCTCTCCCTGCGAGTCCTGGGACTCACGGCTACAGGCACAACGATCCTTGCGGCCTTCGTCGCCTGGCAGCGGCGCGCTCGCGAGCCGATGCTCGACCTGCAAGGTCTGAACCGGGTCCTGGCCGCCGGTGTCACCGTGCTGTTCTGGTGCTACTTCGCGCTACTGGGAAGCCTCTTCGTGCTGACGCAGTACCTGCAACTCGTCCTCGATTACCGGCCTCTCGAGGCGGGGGTGGGGGTCCTGCCAGTCGTGGCCACGACGGTCGTCGCGTTCCTGGCCGCAGGCAAGCTGGCCGACCACTGGGGCCTGCGGGCAGTGGTGTTGTCAGGCCTGGTGCTCGTCGCAGCAGGCCTGGTGGTGATGTCGGCGGCGACACCGGACTCCGGTTTCGGCATCGTACTCGCGGCATTGCTGCTGGTGGGGCTCGGTATGGGCACAATCCTGCCGCTTGTACCGCTGGCAATGATCAACACGCAGCCGCAGGAAAAGGCCGGGGCCGTGTCCGCCATCGCGGACACCGGCCGCTATCTCGGAGGCACGTTCGGGACAGCGGTCCTCGGTAGCATAACCGCCTTGCATTTTCGCGCGGACATGACCGGTGCGACGAGCGGACAGGCGGCGAGCGAACTGACCGCCGCAATCAGGGCCTCCGCCGAGATGGGTGGCGGCTCCGGCCAAGCCCTGCGGGAAACCGCGTCCACCGCCTACACGGCCGGGATGGCGACCGCCCACCTGGTGGCGGCAGCGCTGATCGTGGTGGCGATCCCGGCCGCGCTGTTCCTGCCCGCCTTCAAGCAGGCGGACCCATGGCCAGCCCCCGCGCTGGGCGCCAACGGGGGATCATGAGCAACAAATCCCGATGTAGTTGGCCAATGTCGTTTAGCTTGTGATCAAGGTCTGCTCCGGGGTGGGCAGGAGCTTGATGGTGGGTGGTCCTGCGTGCAGCCCACTGCTCGAGGCAGTCCGAACCCGAATCGGAGAGCTTCACCAATCCAATTACCTTTTTCAACGCGCCCGATAGTACCCCTTATGTGTATTCATCTTGATGAATTCCATCAGATGCTCGCGGGAAATAAACTTGCGCGACCCTATGGAAATCCACTCGATGTCCCCCTGGTTCATCATCTGGTACAGGGTTGAGTAGCTGATGCCGAGTGCCTTCGCCGCATCCTTGATGCTGAGCAGCAGCGGCCCTTCCTTCGATAGGTGTGTCGGCCCGATCACGGTGGTCTGCTCGGCTTCGATCACGTCGACCTCCGAGGTGGTCGTCTTCCACGAGCCGAAGTAGCCATAGGGACGATCGAACTCTTCCTGTACCTTGGCCGCGGCGTCCTCCTCATTGACGGCTCGCACAAAGCGTTCGGCCACTTGGACCCGCGTCACCACGACCTTGTAGCGCATGTATGTCTCCCTGATCTCCCGTTTCGTTTGCCTGACCACGGTGGGGTTGCCGCGGCTGGCGACGCGTCTCATGGCACCCGCGGTAGCATCCGGTACCAGGTCAGCAGCAGGGGCGTCTGTGTGCCTTCTCCGGCTAGGGGGCCGTTCGTCCTCAGAACGTTCGGCTTGGAATACGGGATTCGGCTTATACGAACCGTGCTCGATGTAGTACTTGCCGGCCTCGGTGATAGTGGCTGTCCAGATCTTGCGCTTGCGCCTGACTTCGACAAGACCACGGCTCTCCAGCGCACGAGCGGTGTGTTTGTGCGTCTCATCCGCCCACAAACGCTCGGGACAGCCGTCCGCAATCCAGCGTAGGGTGTCGACCTGGCGATCCGTCAGCCTCTGGCGAGTCACGGGGAGCAGTTCACCACATCACAGGACGGCATGTGAGTAAGTGGATAACTTCCACCGCGTAATGTGGAGACGGCGCACTACGAGCGGGATTTATCCTGGCAGTCTGTCGCAGTTTGGCGTTATTGCGCCTACCTGATCCGATTTCTCGAATGCAGCCTCCGCCGGATTGCCCGGTCGGCGGCTGCCTTGCGCCCTGGCAATCGCGGAATCTGTCGTGACGCACGGCCAGCTCAGCGCCACCCTCGTCCTACGTGTGAGCCGTACGGGCTCCAGCCATCGAGGAAGCGTTCGAGGTCGCTGTGTGCCAGCTTTGGGATCGCGGGCATGGCAGGCGGTACCGACAGGGGGTCCATCCTCCGGCGGTAGTCCTGAGCCCAGTCCAGCCATGCCCACGCAGCCTCCCTTTCAGCCTCTTCCGGCAACGTTTCGATCTTGGCCCGCATCGCAGTCAGGTAGGCGTCCAGTGCCTCTGCGGTCTGCCAGCAAGAGAGTTGCTTGTGCAGAATCTTGGCGCGACAGTCCTCACGGAAGGCAGCTTCGGCTCGTTCCATTGCGACCTCCCACTGTCGCTGCCGTTCGGCCTCCTTGTGTTCTTCCTCCAAACGCTGCTGCTCAGCGAAACCGGCACGTAGTTCCAGTTCCTGAAGGATCTGTGGAAGCAGTTCTTCCAGCTGGACCTTGGTGCTGTCCGACCAGTTGGAGTGGCGGTACTGACGCCCGTTGGCGAGGGAGATGGTCAGGCGATCGCTTGGCTTGTCGGGATCCGGTACCAGGACTCACGTTCGGCACGACGTAACTCCGTGGCCGTAGGCACATGCTCGACCTTGTGGTACTGCTGGGTGAGATGTACTCCGAAATCATGTCCGGAGATCCTCACCGTGAGCAGTCCTTCGCCAGAAGAGTCGCATCGCGGAGAGCGGCTGGCATGGCTGGCGAGCCGAACCGTATGGCCACGGCGCTCGGCCTCAGTGATGAGTGCCTGAAGGAGGCGGCACGCTCGACTCCTTACCTGCGTGGTCACGCGGAGCAGATCTGTGTCGCCCTTGAGCGCTGCCACGATCTTGTGTGGTTTACACAGGTGCCCGGGTACGGAGATCGGTGCCAGGACTGCGGTCATCCACTCCGGAGGATCCTGCAGGCGGATGATCCGTTCCCCCCAAGTCCTGCCGCGCTCGATGACGAGCAGCTTCCCCTCTGGAACCTTGCCATGCCGGATAGCAGCGGCAACTCGCTGATCATAATTGGTCTTCTCCTCCTGGCCGTTGACGCGGAGCTCACCGCCAGCAGCGATTACATTTTCGGTGACCGAAATCCGCTTTGCTGACTCGACTCGCCGAGCGTTCTCAGAAGTCGCAGAAACCCCCGCTCCGTCAGTTTTCTTGGGAGCATGTTGCGCAGGGATTTCTGATCGAGATTCTTGGGAGCCTGACAGCGGGAACTTCCGGCTTGTCCAGAAGCCGTGTGGATAGTCACCGTGTTTGATGTAGTGGCGTCCAGCGTCCGTGGCCTCGGCGCGCCAGGCGCCCTCCTGCTTGGAGATCTTCACCAGTCTCCGATCTTGCAAAGCGACAGCGATTCGCTTATAGGAATGCCCCTCTATTGCACCTTCCGGACATCCCTGGCAAATCCACCGTAGAACCTCAAGCTGCCCATCATTCAATGGCACGGAGAAGTCAACCATCCCTCTAGTCGACCACATCGGCCTGCCATCAACCTTGCAAACGCTCACGATGCTGCAGCATTCCCCTCATGACACGGAGTCTCACCGAAGGGGATGCTGGAGACATCACGTAAGCTGATCAGGGCTTTAAAGGGGCATGTTTCGACTGATCTCCCAGATCAGTTAGGCTGGAGAACACGCCGCTGCAGCCAGGCGCCGGGCTACATACCGACGATGATCCGGTATGGATCACTGATGGGACGGCGGGGCATGTGTAAATGGTTGTGATCGCTCCACCGGCACGTCCCCGCTCCTTCAGGGGGTACGAACCTGCCTGGGATGGTGAGCCGGGCACCGGGGGCAATTGGGGCATGCGCCGGTCTGCATGGAATCCCATAGGGGTACACAGAGCATGGGCGCCCAGCGAAAGGCGCCCGGAGGCGCAAATCGCCCCGAATCGGTCTGGCCGCGTCCACCGAGACGCCCCCACGGGTCGCCGTCTGCAGGCGCAGCCGCTATTTACCTTGCGCACACCGTACCGGTGGCGGTGATGTGGTGTGGGTTTACTGGGCGTGTCGCCCCTCGGACACATACCTTCCTCTCACACAGTGCGGGCATCGAGGCATACCTCGGCCCGCACTTCTGCTTTTCGGGGAAAAGGCGGAGGCCGAGTTCGGCGGGGCGGGGCCGCTCGTTACGGGGTGGTGGGGTGGTCGTTGCGGGGGATCGTGTGGAGTAGGCGGCGGATGGCTGATAGGTCTCCTACTACGGCGATGCTGCCGTTGGCGCGCGCGGTTTCGAGGGTGGACGGGTCGTTCAGCAGGGTGCTGAGCGTCTTGGGGTCCGCGCGTAGCGAGGCGTCCGCTGTCGCCGTCTCTCCGGCTTGCACGCGTAGGCGCCCGTCCGCCAGACGTACTGTCCAGACCCGGCCTCCGAGGTCCAGGCGGCAGACCGTAGGCGGTGCCTTGGGATCGGGTCGGGCGGCGTCCTCTAGGAAGATCAGCACGGAGCTGGCGCTGAGCGCGGACGGCTCGGGGGGCTGGGGCGCGTCGACTCCCCATTCGCCCAGGCCCCGGACGATCGGTTCCAGGTTCCGGCCCCATTCGGTGAGCTGGTAGGCCGTCGAACCTTCCGTTTCCGCCGGTCCGCGGTGAATCACTCCGTTGTTCTCGAGTTCCCGTAGTCGGTCGGCGAGCACGTTCGAGCTGACGTGGGGCAGCGCGTGCCGCAGCTCCGAGAATCGTTGGGGCGTCAGGAGCAGCTCGCGGACGATCAGCAGGGCCCACCGCTCCCCGACGACGTCGAGGGCCCGGGCGACCCCGCAGGAGTCCCGATAGCTGCGGCTGGTCGGCATGGTCACACTCCTCTTCTCGCTCGATCCTAAACTACTGCCAGATGTAGTTGTTTTTAACAATCGACTGTGGTTACTCTTCACCACGAGCGGCGGCGCCAGACCGGGCGGCGGCCGTGACGGACGGGAGAGAACACGTGAGCGGGTTGCTACTCAAGGACAAGAACGCCGTGATCTACGGAGGCGGAGGAGCCATCGGCGGCGCCGTCGCCCGGGTCTTCGCCCGGGAAGGCGCCCGGGTCTTCATCGCCGGACGGACTCAGGCGAAACTCGACGCCGTGGCGCGTGACATCGCCACGGAAGGCGGGGCCGTCGAGACCGCGCGAGTCGACGTCCTCGACCAGCAGGCGGTCGCGAAGCACGCCGACGCGGTCGCGGCGGCGGCCGGCGGCATCGACATCGCCCTCAACGCCGTCAGCGTCATGCACGACCAAGGGACACCGCTGGCGGATCTAACGCTGGACGAGTTCATGCGGCCGATCGACGGCTTTCTGCGGGCGCTGTTCAACACCAGCAAGGCGGTGGCGCCGCACATGGGCCGCGGACGTCCCGGCGTCATCCTGACCTTGTCGGAGCCGGGCTCCAAACTGGCTGTCGGCGGCATCCTGGGGCACGCGGTGAGCGCGGCCGGCAAGGAGGCGTTCGCCCGGGTCCTGGCCGCGGAATTGGCGCCTGACGGCATTCGGGTCATCGGCATACGTCCGCACGCCGTCGCCGATGCGCCGGCGGCGGGTTCCTACACGAAGGAGCTTTTCGAGGCGACTGCGGAAGCGTCCGGGCAGTCGGTGCAGGAATTCCTGGAGAGCGGACTGGCGCAAGGGACGCTGCTGAAGCGGCTGCCCGAACTGTCCGAGATCGCGGAGACGGCGGCGTTCCTGGCTTCAGACCGGGCCCGCGTCGTGACCGGGACGACCGTCAACCTGTCCGGTGGCGCGCTCGTCGACTGAGTCCGCCGAGCTACGGGCCTGGTACATCGCGGAGGGGACATGAATAGCCGACAGACGACATTGAGCCCGGCCAGGTCCAATCTGGCTCTCGCCACGTTGTTCTTGGGAATGTTCGTACTAGGCAGCGGCGAGCTGCTCGTGGTCGGCGTGCTGGACCGCATCGCCGCCGACTTCCACGTGACGATTCCCGAGACCGGCACCCTGGTGACCGTGTACGCGTTGGGCCTGGCCATCGGCGGTCCGATTCTGACCGCGCTGACGATCAGAATGGAGAAGAAGGCCGTCCTCTGCGGCGCGGTCGCCTTGTTCATCGTGTGCAATTTGGTCGCGGCGCTGACCCATTTCTACATTCTGTTCCTCGTGTTGCGCTTCCTCATCGGCGCGTTGCAGGGGCTGTTCATCGCTGGTGCGTTCATGGCGGCCGTGGCGGTCGTCCCGGTGGAGCGCATCGGCAAGGCGATCGGGATCGTCATCTCCGGTGTCGCGATGGCGGGGGCGCTCGGCGTGCCGCTGGGCACGCTGGTCGGCCAGACTCTCGGCTGGCGCGGATCGTTCATGGCGATCGTGGCGGGCGCCGTGGTGGTGCTGATCGGCACGGCGGCGCTTATCCCGACCGTGCCACCCGCCGAAGCCGGCGTCGCCCACCAGGCCAGGTACGCATTCGCCCCCAAGGTGCTCGCCTTGCTGTTCCTCAACTTCATCGTGTTCTCGGCGATCTTCGCGACGCTGACCTACCTCGTGCCCTTCTTGCAGGACGTAACCGGCGTCACCGGCGCGATGCTGAGCGTGTTCCTCCTGGCCTACGGCGCGGCCACGGCTGCGGGCTCGTTCGGTGGCGGCAGGTTCGCCGACCGGAACGCCGGACGCACCCTGACCATCGGGTCCGTCGGCATCGCGGCCTGCCTGCTGGTGCTGTACCTCGTCGGATCGGTCGCGTGGCTCGTCGCGGTCGCGCTGCTCGCCTTGGGTCTCTGCTTCTACAGCATGGTGCCCTCACTGCAGGTCCGGGTGATCGCCCTGGCGGGCCCCGGTGGGCAGCTCGCGCAGTCGTTGCCGGTCTCCGCGGCCAACATCGGAATCGCCTTCGGGGCGTTCTGCGGTGGTGTCGCGATCGACGGGCACGGCGCGCCCGCCACTGTGATCACCGGCCTGATCTTCGCCGTGGTCACGATCCCGGTCGCCTGGGGGACCGGCCTCCTGAAACCGCCGGCGGACGCCCGCTCACCGCATGAAACCAGCACGCCGGTCCCGCAGGGAGCGGACACCTCTTGACAGGGGGGCGGGAAGCGGGTCTCACTGGAAACAAACCTTTCAATTCCCCCCCCCGCCGCTGAAAGGGCCCGCTCCCGATGTACTCCACCCGCCTTCCGCGCGCGCGATCGCGCTCCAAGCAGTTCTTGGTCGTCCTCTCCTCGCTGGTGCTGTCAGTGGGCGGTGCGGGGCCGGCGGTGCACGCGAGCGTGCGTCCGGCGGCCGCCGCCGTCCAGGTCGCGAGCATGCAGGACGTGGTTCCGGCGCCGGTCAAGGCCGAGCCGGCCACGGGCGCCGACCACACGATCACCAGCGACACCGCGATCTACACCCAGGCTGGTTCGGCCGGGGTGGGCGACTATCTCGCCGCTCTCCTGCGTCGCTCGACCGGCTATCCGCTGCCGGTCAAGACCGCGTCCGCTACGCCCACCGACGGCATATCGCTGCTGCTCACCGGCGCCGACCCGACCGTGGGTGACCAGGGCTATCAACTGGACGTCACGACGTCCGCCGTGGTGATCCGGGCGAACAAGCCCGCCGGTCTGTTCGCAGGCGTGCAGACGCTGCGGCAGCTTCTCCCGGCGGCGGTCGAGAGCACCGGCACGCAACCGGGTCCGTGGGTGATCCCCGGCGGACGGATCGTCGACTATCCACGGTTCGCCTATCGCGGCGCCCACCTCGACGTCGCCCGCCATTTCTTCACCGTCGACGAGGTCAAGCGGTACGTGGACGAGATCTCCCTGTACAAGGTCAACTACCTGCATCTGCATCTGACCGACGACCAGGGCTGGCGGATACAGATCAACAGTTGGCCCCGGCTGGCGACGTACGGCGGCGAACTCGAAGTCGGCGGCACCCCGGGCGGCTACTACACCCAGGACCAGTACCGGGACATCGTCGCGTACGCGCAGAGCCGCGGCATCACCGTCGTCCCCGAGATCGACATGCCCGGCCACACCAACGCGGCGCTCGCCTCGTACGCGGAGCTCAACTGCAACAACACCGCGCCGCCGCGCCGCACCGACATCGAGGTCGGCTACAGCTCGCTGTGCATCAGCAAGGACGTCACCTACAAGTTCGTCGCCGACGTCGTCCGCGAGGTCGCGGCGCTCACCCCCGGCCCGTACCTCCACATCGGCGGCGACGAGGCCAGTGCCACGCCCCAGCAGGACTACGTCACGTTCCTCAACAAGGTGCTGCCGCTCGTCCAGCAGCAGGGAAAGATCGCGGTGGGCTGGCACGACATCGTCAACGCCACCCCGCCCACCTCGGCCGTCCCGCAGTACTGGGGGACGGAGACATCGCACGGGGGCGTTCAGGCGGCGGCGAAGCGAGGCAACAAGATCCTCATGTCCCCCGCCAACAAGTCCTACCTCGACATGAAATACAACTCCAGCACGCGTCTCGGGCTGAGTTGGGCGGGCTTCATCGAGGTCCAGACCGCTTACGAATGGAACCCGGGAGCGTACCTGTCCGGCGTGACCGAGTCGCAGGTGTTCGGCGTCGAGGCGCCGCTGTGGTCGGAGACCCTACTGAACATCGACGACATTGAATTCATGGCGTTCCCCCGGCTGCCGGCCATCGCCGAACTCGGCTGGTCGCCGCAGTCCACCCACAACTGGAATGCCTTCCGGCAACGGCTGGCCGCCCAGGGACCGCGCTGGCAGGTAATGGGCGTCGACTTCTACCGATCGAGCCAAGTGCCGTGGAAGACCGACAACCCAAGTCCAGGAAAGTGCACCGAATCCGCGTGGGAATCCTCGGCGACCTATACCGGTGGCCAGAAGGTGTCCTACAACGACCACACCTGGACCGCCAGATGGTGGACCCACGGCGACACGCCCGGCAACAACTCCCAGGATGTGTGGACCGACAACGGCCCCTGCTAACCCCCGAAGAACCGACCGCCCCGCCTGGACGAAGCTGACCCGACCAGAGCCGCCGCGAGCCGCGGGGCGCCCGTAGACGACCAGTAGGTGAAGGCCTCACCTACTGGTCGTCCTCACTTACTGGGGCCGGATTTGGTTGCTATACCGGAGACGTGCTTTCCCTGCGCCATTGCATGGGTGGCGTAACCGGCTGGGGGGTGTGATCGGGGTGGAGCATCCGCCGGTCACGGCTGCCAGCGGAATGGAATATGCGCGCAAGGTCGCCGACGCGATTCTTTATGAGGGCTATCTCCTTTATCCGTACCGCCGGTCGTCGGGCAAGAACCGCGTGCGCTGGCAGTTCGGGGTGATCGTCCCGCCGGGGTGGGCGGAGGCGCAGGGGCTTGCCGACACGAGTGTGGCCGGGTCGGTCGAGGCGCCGTGGCAGCAGACCGAATGCCTCCTGAAGGCGTCCCCCGACGAAACGGTCATCTGCCAGGTTCGGTTTCTTCAGCTTCAGCTTAAGAGTGTGGAGGAACGGCTGGCCGACGGCTCCTACCGGCTGGTCGATTCGTTGTCTTCGGGCGCGCGGCTGGAGCTTGGATTCGATGAGGCCCAGCCACAGGAGTTCGATCTGCGGTTCTCCTTGCGGGACGTCCTGGACGAGCCCCACGAATTCGGCTTCCAGGCCCCGGGCGGCCTGGACACCGAGCAGGTGGCGGACGAGGACGGCCGCCCGCTCGGCCGTGTCCGGCGGCGGCGGCACCCGGTGCCCGCCACGGTGACGGTGTCGGCCGCGCGGGTCGACGCGGACGACGGTCCGCGCGACGTCTACCGGCTGCGCGTCCACGTGGCGAACGCGGGCGCGGTGACGCCGCCGGGAGCCGCCCGGGACGAGGCGCTGGCGGAGTCGCTGATCGCCTGCCATGTGCTGCTGGGCGCGGACGGGGGCGCGTTCGTGTCCGCGCTGGATCCGCCGGGATGGGCCGGGGCGGCGGTCGAGGAGTGCGCGAACGTCCACACGTTCCCCGTGCTGGCGGGGCCGCCGGGTGACGAGCACGTGGTGCTGTCCTCGCCGATCCTGCTCTACGACCACCCCCGGGTAGCCCCGGAGAGCCCCGGTGACCTGCACGACGCGACCGAGATCGACGAGATCCTCTCGTTGCGGACGCTGACACTGACGGACGCGGAGAAGCGGGAGGCGCGCGCCACCGATCCGCGCGCCGCCGAGATCCTGGACCGGACCGAGTCGATGCCGCCGGAGGTCTTCGCGCGCCTGCACGGGGCGGTCCGGTCGCTGCGGCCCATGCCGGACGCCGCCCCGGAGCCGCCCGGAGACGGCGTCGTCGTGGTCGCGGGCGTGCCCGTCGGCCGGGGCAGCCGGGTGCGGCTGCGGCCCCGGCGGCGCGGCGTCGATCCCCAGGACCGGTTCCTGGACGGCAGGACCGCGCAGGTCGAGGCGGTGCTCACCGACGTGGACGACGCCACGCACCTCGCGGTCACGGTGGAGGACGATCCCGCCGCCGACCTCAACCGGTGGTACGGGCGCTTCCGCTACTTCTCCCCCGCCGAGGTAGAGCCGCTCTCCGCCGAGGCGGACCGGCCATGAACCGACCGGTGGGCGGACGGGTCCTCGTGGCGGGCATCGGGAACGTGTTCCTCGGGGACGACGGGTTCGGCGTGGAGGTCGTCCGGCGGATGGACGGCTCCGCCCTCCCCGCGGACGTGGAGGTCGCCGACTACGGCGTCCGCGGCGTCCATCTGGCGTACGAGCTGCTGGACGGCCGGCACGACGTCCTGATCATGGTGGACGCGGTCCCTGTCGAAGGACCGCCCGGCACCCTCGCCGTCATCGAGGTGGACGCGGCGTCGGTCGACGGCGCGGGTCCCGACGATCCGCTCGGCCCGCCGGCGGTCGACGGCCACGGCATGCACCCCGTGGCCGTGCTCCGGCTCCTCCTCCGGCTCGGCGGCGACCTGCCCCGCGTCTTCGTGGTGGGCTGCCGTCCCGCCGTCGTCGACGAGCGCATGGAGCTGTCGCCGCCCGTGCGCGCGGCCGTGGACGAGGCCGTCCGCCTGGTGACGGAGCTGGCGTGCGGCGAGGCCGCGGACGGGGCCGCACGCGACAAGGACGCGACTACGGATCCGGAGCGGGCGAATGCATGAGCTGGGAATGTGCGAGGCCATCGTCGAGGCGGCCGTGCGGCGGGCGGGCGACCGGACGGTGCGCGGCATGCGGGTCCGCGTCGGCGGGCATCCGGTCGACCCGGCGGTGATCGAGCAGGGCGTGCGGATGGCCGCGATGGGCACCGTCGCCGAGGGCGCGGGCGTCGACCTCGTGCTGGAGCCGCTCCGCGTCCGCTGCCGCCGCTGCCGCGCGGAGACGCCGGTGAACAGCGCCGTGGCCCTGGCGGCGTGCCCGGCCTGCGGCGCCGTGGACGTGGCGAGCGCGGGCCGCGAGGACGTGGTCCTGGAGTCGATCACCGTGGACGCACCGGCCGCCGAGAGCGCCACCGACGACGCCGACGACGCCGCCGACGCCGCCGACCGGAGCGTCGAGCACACCCCGGACAGAAGGAGGAACCGGCCATGACTCACGCGGAGGGTTTCGACGAGGTCCACATCTTGTGGATCTCCGAGGGGATGAGCTGCGACGGCGACACCGTCTCGGTGACGGCCGCCGGCCAGCCGTCGATCGAGGACGTGGTGGGCGGCCTGATCCCCGGCCTGCCGAAGGTGCACCTGTACAACAAGGTGCTCTCGCCCACGCTGGGCGGGGAGGAGTTCCTCGCACCGTTCCGGGCGGCGGCGAGCGGCGAGCTGGAGCCGTTCATCTTCGTCCTGGAGGGCTCGGTGCCCAACGAGAAGATCAACGGGGACGGCTTCTGGTCGTCGTTCGGGAACCATCCGGACACCGGCGAGCCGCTGACGCTGAACTGGTGGCTCGACCGGCTGGCGCCGAAGGCGTGGGCGGTCGTCGCCGCGGGCACCTGCGCCGCCTACGGCGGGATCCACGCGATGGCGGGCAACCCGACCGGGTGCATGGGCCTCGCCGACTACCTCGGGTGGGACTTCAGGTCGGCGGGCGGGCTGCCGATCGTCAACGTGCCCGGGTGCCCCGTCCAGCCCGAGAACTTCATGGAGACGCTGGTCTGGGTCCTCCAGCACGCGGCGGGCGAGGCTCCCCCGCCGCCGCTGGACGACAAGCTGCGCCCGCAGTGGCTGTTCGGCAAGACCGTCCACGAGGGCTGCGACCGCGCCGCCTACTACGAGCAGGCCGACTTCGCGAAGGACTACAACTCGCCGAAGTGCCAGGTGAAGGTCGGCTGCTGGGGTCCGGTGGTGAACTGCGACGTGCCGAAGCGCGGCTGGATGGGCGGCGTCGGCGGCTGCCCGAACGTGGGCGGAATCTGCATCGCCTGCACCATGCCGGGCTTCCCGGACAAGTTCATGCCGTTCATGGACGCGCCGCCCGGCGGGAACCTCTCGTCGACGCTCATCAGGCCGTACGGGGCCTTCATCCGCCGGATGCGCGGGATCACCAACGCCACCGCCAACGTCGAGCCGAAGTGGCATCACAACCGTGAGGTACTGACCAGCGGCTACGACCCGCGCTGGCGGCCGTAGCACGGATCGCAGGAGCCGCAGCACGGATCGCAGGAGAGGACCGCACCGATGACAACGACCGAAAAGGCGCCCGCCGGCGGCGAGCCAGGGCAACTCGTCGAGATGTCGTGGGACCCCATCACGCGCATCATCGGCAACCTGGGCATCTACACGAAGATCGACTTCTCGAACCGGCGGGTGGCCGAGTGCCACAGCACGTCGTCGCTGTTCCGCGGCTACTCGGTGTTCATGAAGGGCAAGGACCCGCGGGACGCGGGGTTCATCACCAGCCGCATCTGCGGGATCTGCGGCGACAACCACACCACGTGCTCGGTGTACGCGCAGAACATGGCCTACGGCATCAAGAACCCGCCGCTCGCCGAGTGGATCATCAATCTCGGCGAGGCCGCCGAGTACATGTTCGACCACACGATCTTCCAGGACAACCTGGTCTTCGTCGACTACTGCGAGGCGATGGTCAAGGACACGAACCCGTCCGTGCTGCGGCGGGCCAGGGACACCGAGGCGCCGGGCGCGGCGGTGCACGGCTTCCGGACCATCGCGGACATCATGGAGGCGTTCAACCCGTTCGAGGGGTCGGTCTACAAGGAGGCCCTCCAGGTCAGCCGCACCACGCGGGAGATGTTCTGCCTGATGGAGGGCAGGCACGTCCACCCGTCGACGGTGTATCCGGGCGGCGTCGGCACCATGCCGACCCCGACGGTCTTCACCGACTACCTCTCCCGTCTGATGGACGTCATCGACTTCGTGAAGAAGGCCGTCGCGATGAACGACGACGTCTTCGACTTCTTCTACGAGGCGCTGCCCGGATACGAGGAGGTCGGGCGCCGCCGCGTCATGCTCGGCTGCTGGGGAGCCTTCCAGGACCCGTCCGTGGTCGACTACAAGTACGAGACGATGAACCAGTGGGGCAAGGCGATGTTCGTCACCCCCGGCGTCGTCGTGGACGGACGGCTCCTCACCACCGACCTCGTCGACATCAACCTCGGCATCCGCATCCTGCTGGGCAGTTCCTTCTACGACGACTGGGTGAACGAGGAGCCGTTCGTCACCCACGACCCGCTCGGCAACCCGGTGGACATGCGCCACCCGTGGAACCAGACCACCCTGCCGGTGCCGCAGAAGCGCGACTTCGACGACAAGTACAGCTGGGTGATGAGCCCCCGCTGGCAGCCTCCCGGGACGAACGACCACCTCGCGCTGGACACCGGCGGCGGCCCGTTCGCGCGGCTCTACACCACCGCACTGGCGAACATGGTCGACACCCCGTACGTGAAGTCGACCGGGTCCAGCGTGCGGATCTCGCTGCCGAAGGGCCGTGACCTGCCGGAGACGACGCTCGAATGGCGCATCCCGCAGTGGTCGAACGCCCTCGAACGGAACCGGGCCCGCGCCTACTTCGTCGCCTACGCGGCGGCGATGGCGCTGCACTTCGTCGAACAGGCGCTCGGCCTCGTCCACGCGGGCGACACCAAGGTGTTCGAGGACTTCGAGGTGCCGGACGAGGCGATCGGGTGCGGGTTCCACGAGGCGGTGCGCGGCGTGCTGTCGCACCACCTCGTGATCCGGGACGGGAAGATCGCCAACTACCACCCGTACCCGCCGACGCCGTGGAACGGGAGCCCGCGCGACAGCTACGGGACGCCCGGCCCCTACGAGGACGCCGTCCAGGACATGCCGATCTTCGAGGAGAACGGCCCGGACGACTTCCGGGGCGTCGACATCATGCGCGCCGTCCGCAGCTTCGACCCGTGCCTGCCCTGCGGCGTGCACATGTACGTCGGCGGCGGACGGACGATCCAGAAACTGCATTCCCCGATGTTCGGATCGACCCATGCCTGACCCTTCGCCCGCACCGGCCGTGCGCCGCCTCGACGGCGACGCGGTCGCCGGACGGCTCGGCCGCCTCGACGAGGCGCTCGGCACGCTGGAGCGGACGCCCGGCGCGACCGCCGAGACGGCGCTCGACGCGGTGACCCTGCTCACCGAGGTGTACGGGGAGGCGCTGGCGCGGGTGATGGACGGCGCCTCGGGCGACGCCCGCCTCGTCGAGGCGCTCCTCGGCGACGAGCTCGTCGGGCATCTGCTCGTCCTGCACGGCGTCCATCCCGAGCCGGTCGAAGGGCGCGTCGCCCGCGCCCTGGACGCGCTCCGGCCGGGGCTGCGCCGCAATGGCGCGGACGCCGAACTGGTCGAGGTCCGGGAGCGGACCGCTGAGGTCCGGGTGACGGCGGGCGGGTGCGGATGCGGCGGCGGCGAACCCGTCGAGGACGTCGTGCGGGAGGCCGTGCTGGCCGCCGCGCCCGAGTTGACCGGCGTCGTCCTCGCCGCCCCCGCCGCGCCGGCGGCGTTCGTGCCCGTCGAGGCGCTGCTGCGAACGCGGACCACCGTGGACGGCGCCCCATGACGTCGCTCGACCCGGGCGCGGCGCCCGCGGCCTCCGGCGCGCTCGGCCGGGCGATCCTGAGATCGTCCACCCGGGCGCGGGACGACGACAGGTGCGGCCTGTGCGACGTGCCCGTCGCGGACGGCCACGCCCACGTCCTCGACGAGAGCACCGGTGAACTGGAGTGCGCCTGCCGCGCCTGCGCCCTGCTCTTCGAGAAGGACGGCGCGGGGTTCGGCCACTACCGGCTCGTGCCGGACCGCAGGCTTCGGCTGAGCGGCGTCTCGGCCGCCGACCTCGGCGTCCCGGTGCGGCTCGCGTTCTTCACGGTCGGGCCGGACGGAGCCGTCACCGCCCGCTACCCGAGCCCGGTGGGCGCCACGGCCTGGACGGTCGACCCGGCCGCCTGGACGGCCGCCGCCGCCCGCGAACCGGGCCTCGCCTCGATGCGGCCCGCGGTGGAGGCCCTGCTGGTCAGCACGGTCGGCGGGGCGGACGAGCAGTGGCTCGTCCCCATCGACGACTGCTACCGGCTCGTCGCCGTCATCAGGGAAGCGTGGACGGGACTGTCCGGGGGAGACCGCGTCTGGGGGGCCGTCGAGGAGTTCTTCACCCGGTTGGACGGCCGGAGGGGCCGTCCCGGAAACCCGATCCGCCCGAACGGGCCACACCCGAACGGGCCACGAGAGGAGAACAGTCATGGCTGAGATCCGCGTCGGTGAACCGGACGTCGCCCCTGACGCGCCGTCGCACGTCAAGGGCGTGCGGCAGGGCAACAGGAAGGGCGCCTACGCGCATGAGAACGGGCACCACGAGGACGGCACCGCCGACTCGCGGCGCTCCACCGGCATCAGGCCCAAGGAGCGGGACCCGATCCTGCCCGTCATGCCGAACCTGCCGCCGTGCTGACCCGGCCCGCCCGACAGAACCGGCTGACCCGGCTGACACGGCTGACACGGCTGACCGGTCGTCCCGAGAAGAAGAGCGGCATGCGGAAGGTGTGGATCGGCGCGGCCTGCGCGGCCGCCGCCGGAATGGCGGTGCTCGTCGGGAGGGAACTCCCGGCGATGCGCCGCTACATCAGGCTCAAGCGGATGTGAGCGAGTGTGAGCGGAAAGGACGGCATGGCGGATGTGCCTCGGGATTCCCGGTGAGGTCGTCGAACTCTCACCCGACCGCGACGACATCGCGACGGTCGAGGTCGTCGGCGTCCGCCGCGCCGTCAACATCGGCCTGCTCGCGCCGGACGGCGCGAAGCCCGGCGACTGGGTGCTCGTGCACGTCGGCTTCGCCATGTCGAAGATCGACGAGGCGGAGGCCGCGGCGACGCTCGACCTGCTGCGGGGGCTCGGCCGCGCCTACGCCGACGAGCTGGAGGCGCTCGCGGACTCCGACATCACCTGAGCGCCCGGCCCCGCCGGGGGCCGGGCGGCACACCCGACATCGACCGAGAGGCGGCTGACCGCATGCGGTTCGTCGACGAATACCGCGACGCGGACCAGGCCCGCGCGC
The DNA here is from genome assembly GCF_008085905.1 of Actinomadura syzygii. GTDB lineage: Bacteria > Actinomycetota > Actinomycetes > Streptosporangiales > Streptosporangiaceae > Spirillospora > Spirillospora syzygii. The sequence continues at coordinate 29,388 of NZ_VSFF01000024.1, forward strand.
TGGCCGCGCAGATCACCGCGCTGTGCGAGCCCGGCCGGCGGTACAAGTTCATGGAGGTCTGCGGCGGCCACACGCACACCATCTACAAGCACGGCCTGGAGGACCACCTGCCGGAGAGCGTCGAGCTCGTGCACGGGCCCGGCTGCCCGGTGTGCGTGATCCCGATGGGCCGGGTGGACGACGCCATCGCCATCGCCCGCCACCCGGACGTCATCATGACCTCGTTCGGCGACATGATGCGCGTGCCCGGCGGCGGCGGCTCGTTCTTCGACGCCAAGGCCGAGGGCGCGGACATCCGCATGGTGTACTCGCCGCTGGACGCGCTGAAGATCGCCCGGCTGAACCCGGACCGCAGGGTCGTCTTCATGGCGATCGGGTTCGAGACGACCGCGCCGTCCACGGCGATGACCGTCCTGCGGGCGGCGGCCGAGGGCGTCGAGAACTTCTCCGTCTTCTGCAACCACGTGACGATCCTCCCCGCCATCAAGGCGATCCTGGACTCGCCGGACCTGCGGCTCGACGGCTTCCTCGGCCCCGGGCACGTGTCGACCGTCATCGGCTGCCGCCCGTACGGGTTCATCCCCGGCCGGTACGGCAAGCCGCTGGTCTGCGCGGGCTTCGAGCCGCTGGACATCCTGCAGTCGGTCCACATGCTGCTGCGGCAGCTCGCCGACGGCCGCGCCGAGGTGGAGAACCAGTACACCCGCGTCGTGCCCTGGGACGGGAACCCCAAGGCGCTGGAGGTCATCGGGGAGGTCATGGAGCTGCGGCCGTACTTCGAATGGCGCGGGCTCGGGTTCATCTCCCAGTCGGCGCTGCGGGTCCGGGACGCCTACGCCGTCCATGACGCCGAGCGCGTCTTCGACGTTCCGGGCGTCCGGGTGGCCGACCCGAAGGCGTGCCAGTGCGGCGAGGTCCTCAAGGGCGTCATCAAACCCTGGGAATGCAAGGTCTTCGGCACCGCCTGCACGCCGGAGACGCCGATCGGCACCTGCATGGTGTCCTCGGAAGGGGCCTGCGCGGCCTACTACAACTTCGGGCGCTTCACCCGCGACCGAGTCAAGGAGGCGACGCGCGCATGACCACCGGCGCCGAGACCACCGCGGGACGGTCCGCCGAGCAGTCCGCCGAACAGCGCGTCCTGGAACGCATCGAGCGGGCGCGTCTCCGCAAGCCCAGGGTCAGGGAGGAGCGCGTCACCCTGGCGCACGGGGCGGGCGGCAAGGCCACGCAGACCCTCGTCGAGGCCGTCTTCGTGGACGCCTTCCGCAACCCGCACCTGGAGGCCATGACCGACGGCGCCACCCTCACCCTGGACGGGACCCGGACGGTCTTCACGACCGACACCTTCGTGGTGTCGCCCCTGTTCTTCCCGGGCGGGGACATCGGCGACCTGGCGGTGAACGGGACGGTCAACGACCTGGCCGTGTGCGGGGCCCGGCCGATGTACCTGTCCGCCGGGTTCGTCCTGGAGGAGGGGTTCCCGGTCGCGGACCTGCGGCGGATCGCGGCGTCGATGGCCGCCGCCGCGTCGGCGGCGGGAGTCTCCATCGTCACCGGCGACACCAAGGTCGTCCAGCGCGGCAAGGCCGACGGCTGCTACGTCAACACCGCCGGCATCGGCGTCCTGGAGCGGGACGTGGCGCTGGGCGCCGCCGCCGTCCGGGCCGGCGACGCCGTGCTGGTCTCCGGGCCGATCGGGGAGCACGGCGTCACGATCATGCTGGCCCGCGGCGAACTCGACATCGAGGCCGACCTCGCCTCGGACACGGCGCCGCTCCGCGAGCCCGTCGCGGCGCTCCTGGACGCCGTCCCCGGCGGGGTGCGGGTGCTGCGCGACGCGACACGCGGCGGGGTGGCGACGGTCCTCAACGAGATCGCCCAGGCGGTCCGGCTCGGCGTCGTCCTGGACGAGGCGGCGGTACCGGTGGCGCCCGTGGTCACCGGGGCCTGCGAGCTGCTCGGCATCGACCCGCTGTACGTGGCCTGCGAGGGACGGTTCGTCGCCGTCGTGGACGGCGAGCACGCGGACGCGGCGCTCGCGGCGCTGCGCGGGCACCCGCTGGGAGAGGGCGCCGCGATCGTCGGGCACGTCGCGGCGGAGCCGCCCGGCGCGGTCCTGCTGAAGACGTCCTTCGGCGGCACGCGCGTCGTGGACATGCTGGTGGGCGATCCACTGCCGCGGATCTGCTGACGACCACCACCTCAGGCCGGTTCGAGGAGCCCGGCGCGGTCGCGGGCCGCCGCGACGACCGCCTGACCGAGGGATATCCCGCCGTCGTTGGACGGCACCCGGGAGTGGACGAGGACCTGGAAACCGTCCTCCTCCAAGCCCTCGACGACCCGCTCCAACAACGTCAGGTTCTGGAACACGCCTCCGGAGAGAGCGACCGCGCCGAGGCCGGTGCGTTCCCGCAGAACGCCCGCCGACACGACGACGGCCCGCGCCAGCCCGTTGTGGAACCGGGCGGCGATCCGGCCCACGGCGACGCCGGAGAGCAGATCGTCGACGACGCCTCGCACGAGGTCGCGACCCTGGATGACCAGCGGGTTCTCGTCTCTCACCGTCACCGGATACGCGCCGCGTTCCTCCGGCGCGACCCGCTGCTCCAGTTCGATGGCGGCCTGGCCTTCGTATCGCGCCACGTCCCGGACGCCGAGAATCGCCGAGACCGCGTCGAAGAGGCGTCCGGCGCTGGAGGTGAGCGGAGCGTTGACGCCCTTCCGGGCCAGCGCGGCGACCGCGTCCCACCGCGCACGGTTCCGTCGCGCCAGATCCAGTTCGGGAACGGCGTCGCCGTAGGCCGCGAGGAGATGCGCCGCCGCCATCCGCCACGGTTCGCGGACGGCCGCCGCGCCGCCCGGCATCGGCACCGGCTCCAGATGGCCCGCCCGCCGGAATCCCACCAGGTCCGCGATCAGCAGCTCGCCGCCCCACAGGGTGGCGTCGTCCCCGAAACCGAGCCCGTCGAAGGCGACGCCGATGACCGGGCCGCTCGCATTGTTGTCGGCGAGGCAGGACGCGATGTGGGCATGGTGATGCTGAACGGCCGTAACGTCCACGCCCGTCAGGTCCAGCGCGTATTTCGTCGACAGATACTCCGGGTGCAGGTCATGAGCGACGATCCTGGGCGTCACGTCGAAAAGGCGGCGGAAGTGGGCGATGCCCTCGATGAACGAGCGGAGCGTCTCGTAGTTCTTCAGATCTCCGATGTGATGGGACACGAACGCCCGGTTTCCCTTGGCCACGCAGAAGGTGTTCTTCAACTCGGCTCCACACGCCAGGACCGGGCGAGGGAACGGCTGGGCAGTGGTCAACGGGGCGGGCACATATCCGCGTGAGCGCCGGACGAGCAGTTCTCTTCCGCGGAAAACGCGGACCACCGAGTCGTCGGTGCGCACCTGAATGGGCCGGTCGTGCGTCAGGAACCCGTCCGCGATGCCCGCGAGCCGTTCCAGCGCGTCGTCGTCGCGGCAGACGATCGGCTCGTCGGACACGTTGCCGCTCGTCAGGACGAACGGGCGGCCGAGACGGCGGGCGAGCAGGTGGTGCAGGGGCGTGTAGGGCAGCATCACCCCGAGTTCCCGGTTCAGCGGCGCCACCGCGTCCGCGACCGGGGCGTCCGGAAGGCGCGGCGCCAGCAGGATCGGACGGCGCGCTCCCGCCAGCACCCGTTCGCCGACCGGGTCCAGCCGGACCAGTCTCCGCGCCCACGCCAGATCGGGGGCCATCAGCGCGAACGGCCTGTCCTCCCGGTGCTTACGGCGGCGCAGTGCCCGGACGGCCCGCTCGTCGTCGGCGAGGGCCGCGAGGTGGTAACCGCCGAGCCCCTTGATCGCGAGAATGCGGCCCTGCCGGAGCCATTCGGACGCCATTGCCAGGGGCTCCCCGTCGGCCGGGACGCCGTCCGGCCCGGTGAGCCGAAGCGACGGACCGCATTCAGGGCAGCACACCGGTTGCGCGTGGAATCTCCGGTCGGCGGCGTCGGCGTACTCCCGCGCGCACGCCTCGCACATTCCGAACGCGGCCATGGTCGTGTTGTGCCGGTCATACGGGACGTCCGCGACGATGGTGAAACGCGGCCCGCAATCGGTGCAGTTCGTGAACGGATAACCCGACCGGCGGCCCGCCGGGGCGACGGTCTCCGCGACGCATTCCCCGCATGTCGCCATGTCGGGAGAGACCAGCGCGGAACGCGCCGCGGCGGGCGGGCTCGGCACGATCCGGAAGCCGCGCTCCGCCACCGGCGCCGTCGGTTCGGCCCGCACCCGCTCGACCATCGCCAGCGCCGGGGCCCGCCGTTCGAGATCGGCGAGAAAACCGTCCAGCTTCGCGCGGTCGCCTTCGATCTCCGCGAAGACGCCCTCCGCGTCATTCCCGACGAAGCCCGAGACGCCGTATTCAGACGCCAATCCGGAGACGAAAGGACGGAACCCGACGCCCTGCACGATTCCCTCGATACGGAGACGGAGCCGCGCGACCGTGGCCATCGCGTCTCACGACCGTCCGCGCAGCACCCACTGGGTGAGTTCCCAGAGCACGTGGTAGAGCGTCGTCTGCGCCTCCTGGATCCGGTGCACGGACGAGGAGGGCACGACGAAGAGATAGTCGACCGTTCCGGCCTGCGCCATTCTTCCGCCGTCGTAGCCCGCGAAGCCGACCGTGAGCATCCGCCTGCGGTTCGCCTCCGCGAAGGCGCGCAGCAGGTTCTCCGAACCGCCGCTCGTCGACAGGCCCATGGCGATGTCCCCGGCGCCCGCGAGCGCGGCGAGCTGGCGCGCGAAGGCCACGTCGAAGCTCACGTCGTTGGACAGGGCGGTCACCGTGGCGACGTCGTGGGGAAGGGAGACCGCGGGCAGCGGCCTGCCCTGCGGAGGCGGGCCGACGTGCAGCTCCTCGATCTGCCGCGCGTCCGTGCCGCTGCCGCCGTTGCCGAAGGCGAACAGCCGGCCGCCGTCCTCGAAGCACGCGGCCATCCGCCGCGCGCACTCGACGAGCCGCTCACCGTGCAGGTCGGCGAGGGACTCCCGCAGCGCGACGATCTCGGCTGCCTTCTCCTCCGTGGACGCGCGCACGTCCGCGAGCACGCCGGAGCCGTCGCCCTGTTCCGGGGACAGGAACGGATACAACGATTCCGGGTTCATCCCGTCGGCTCCCCCAGCACGGCGATGGCCTCCTTGGCGTGGACCAGGACGGTGTCCCCCGGCCCGGCGTCGACCAGCGCCAGACTGATCTCCTCCGGGCCGTTCTCCGTCTCGACGATCGCGAGGCCGCCGTCCATGACCTCACGCACGCGAACCGGGACCGCCGTGTCGGAACAGGTGACGCAGACGTCCTCATGGCATTCCGCCGCGAACCGCTCCGGCGACCCCTGCCGCTCGATGAAGACATGAACCAGTTCCCACAGGATGTGGTAGGCGGTGACGTGCAGTTCCTTCACCACGCACGGATCGTCGGACCGGGCGATCAGGGCATGGTCGACGGCCTTGTCACCGGCGATGTCGCCGCCGTCCCCGCCGACCAGGGCGACCGTCAGCGCCCCGACCTCACGGGCGGCCCGCAGGGCCTCCAGGACGTTCGCGCACCGGCCGTCGGGCGAGAAACCCAGGGCGATGTCCTCGGGAGAGGCGAGCAACCGCAACCGGTCGGCCGTCGCGGCGGTCAACGCGAGCGCGGGCAGGGCCGGCTTCCCGACGACGACCGGGTGCAGGAACTCCACCGCGACATGCTGGGCGTCCGTCGCCGCGCCGCCCTCGCCGAACGTGATGATCTTGCCGTCGCGGCGGAAGCGCGCCGCCATGTCGCGGCAGGCCGCGGCGATGAGGTCCGCGTCCGCGCCGAGGGCCCGCCCCGGGTCGGCGCGCCGCCGGAAGGCGGCCCGCACGGCCTCCTCCGCCGTTTCTCGTGCCATGTCCAGCTCCTCAGGGCCGATCTCAGGGACGATCTCAGGGCCGACCGAACGCGACGGCCTTCGTACGGGAGGTCCTCGTCCACAACGACAGGAAGGTGTCGAGCACGCCTCCGAACTCGGCCAGCTCCTCCATCCGGTTCTTCAGATACGCCGAACCCGCGGGAGTGAGCTCGTACAGCCGCCGGGCCGGTCCCGCGTCCGAGGGCATCCACCTGGACGTCAGGAGCAGCTCGCGTTCGAGGCCGCGCAGGACCCGGTACGCGTGGCCGGGCTCGACGTCCGCCAGGCCCATCCCCGCCAGCCGGTCGATCAGGTCGTAGCCGTGCCCCGGCCGCTCATGGATGAGGACCAGGAGGAACGGCCGGAGCCTGCTGCGGATCTCACCGCCGCACACGGCCACTCCTCCCCGGCGGCGGCCCGGTCGCCCCGCCCGAACATGATGGTCACGACTCACGAACGTGGATCAGCCGACGCCGTCGAGCACACCGGTCCCTGGATATATGTCGCTCAGCGACACGGCTAACCGGGCCGATCTCCAAGCAACACCAGGACCTCAAGATCTTTTTAAGGCCCGCGCCATCCGCGGTTGATACCCCTGGGGGTATCTCTGGTACGGTGGGCGGCGATAGATACCCCCAGGGGTATTTGTGCGCGTCCAGGAGGAGAACGCATGCGAGCCGAGTCAGGAGACGCCGCCGGCTCGGCGGCTGTGAGCGCGGCGCCCGTCCGTCCCGGGCCGCTCGGGCGCCTCGGTGTCTGGGCGGCCACCCACGTCCGGCTGGTCCTGCTGGCATGGGTGGCGGTCGTGGCCGTGCTCGGCGCGTTCGCCCCGCAGGTCAACTCCGCGCTGTCCGGCGCCGGGTGGCAGGCGAACGGGTCGGAGTCGGTGGCCGTCCGCGAACTCGCCCAGCGGCATTTCGGCGGCAACGCGTCGTCGGCGCTGCAGGTGGTGGTCTCCGCCGACCGTCCCGTCAGCGACCCGGCCGTGCGGCGGGTCGTCGACCGCGCCACCGGGATCGTCCAGCGGGATGCCCGGATCGCCGCCGTCGTCCCGCCCCGGCCGGGCGCCACGATCAGCGCGGACGGGCGCACCGCGATCGTCCTCGCGGGCGCCAAGGCCGACCCGAACACCATGGTCCGCGCCGCCGACGACCTCAAGGGGCCGCTGTCCGCGCTGTCCGGGGACGGGGTGCGCGTGAACGCCACCGGCGCCTCGGTGCTGTGGAGCGACTTCAACACCGCCAACCACGACGCGATGATCAAATCGGAGGTCGTGTCCTGGCCGGTGACCCTCGCGATCCTGGTGCTGGCCTTCGGGTCCCTGGTCGCCGCCGGGCTGCCGCTGCTGCTGACCATGGCCGGGCTGGCCGCCTCGGCCGGTTCCCTGGTCCTGCTCACCCACCTGATGCCGATCTCGATCTGGGCGATGAACTTCGCGATGATGTTCGCCCTCGCGCTCGGCATCGACTACGCGCTGTTCCTGGTGATGCGCTTCCGCGGCGCCCGGATGGGCCGCGCGCGGACGAGCGTGGACGCCGTCGCCGAGACGATGGACACCGCGGGGAAGGCCGTGCTGCTGTCCGGCGCGACCGTGCTGGTCAGCCTGTCGGCCGTGCTGCTGGTGCCCTCGCCTGCGTTCCGTTCCATGGCCGGCGGGATCATGCTCGCCGTGGCGTTCGTGCTGGCCGCGACGCTCACGCTGCTCCCCGCCGTGCTGGGCAGGATCGGTCACCGCGTCGACTCGCTGGCGCTGCCGTGGGTGCGCGCGGGCGAGCACCGGTCGCCGCGGTTCGCCGCCTGGGGACGGCGCCTGTGGCGCCGCCCGGTCCTGTTCGGCGGCGCGGCCCTGATCGTCCTGCTCGCGCTGGCCGCCCCGGTGCTCGGGCTGCGCACCGCGATGCCGTCGATCAACGTGCTGCCCGGGGACGCGTCCGCCCGCGCGGGGTACACCGCCGTCCAGCACGGCTTCGGCCCCGGCGCCCCCGGAACCCTGCAGATCCTCACCCCGACCGGTCAGGCCGCGACCGTCGCCGACCAGGTCGGGGGCACACCCGGCGTCGCCGGGGTGATGCCCGCGCAGCCCGCCGCGGACGGCTCCGGCTGGTCCCTGATCCAGGCCGTCCCCGCCGCGGACCCGTCCGACCCCGCCCTGGCGTCGACGGTGGACGCCCTGCGCGCCGACCTGCCGCACGGCTCGCTGGTCGGCGGCGCCGCGGTGGAGAACCTCGATCTGCAGGACCTGCTCACCCAGAAGACCCCGCTGGTGATCGGCGTCGTCCTCGCCCTGGGGTTCGTGCTGCTGCTGCTCGCCCTCCAGGCGCCGTTGATCGCGGCCCTCGGGACGCTGGCCAGTCTGCTGTCCACCGGCGCCGCGTTCGGCGCCGCCCGGCTGATCTTCCAGGACGGCCACGGCGCGGGGCTGCTCGGCTTCACCTCGCAGGGCTTCCTGGACGGCTGGGCCCCGGTGTTCTTCTTCGCCATGATCTTCGCCATCGCGATGGACTACACCGTGTTCCTGCTGGCCTCCGCCAAGGAGCACTTCGAACGCGGCGGCGACCCGCGCGAGGCCATGGTCGGCGCGCTGGCGCACTCCGGCCGGGTCGTCTTCGCCGCCGCCGCCGTCATGGTCGCCGTCTTCTTCACCTTCGCCCTCTCCGGGCCGCTGCCGCCGAAGGAGATGGGCGTCGTCCTCGGCGTGGCGGTCCTGCTCGACGCCGCGCTGGTCCGCCTGGTCCTGCTGCCGGTCCTGCTGCGGCTGACCGGCCGTGCGGCCTGGTGGTCGCCCAGGTGGCTGCGGCGCGCGCTGCCGCGAGTCCGGTTCTCCCACGACTGATCCGGGCCAGGGGGCGGCCGGGCGCCCCTGATCCCCCGATCCCGGCCGTCCCGCAGTTATACCCCGGGGGGTAATATGGGGAGCGAGTCCGCAGCGAACGGAGGCACGACCATGGGCATGAGCGTGGACGAGGAGTCGATGGGCGCGGTGCTCAACCGCCTGCGCCGGGCCCAGGGCCAGCTGGCCGGGGTCATCGCGATGATCGAGGCCGGACGGGACTGCAAGGACGTGGTGACCCAGCTCGCCGCGGTCTCCCGCGCCCTGGACCGCGCCGGGTTCAAGATCGTCGCCAGTGGCATGCGGCAGTGCATGTCCACCGCCGACGGTGCGGCGCCCCCGATGACCGAGGAAGAACTGGAAAAGCTGTTCCTGGCGCTCGCCTGACCGGAGGCGGCGGCCACCGCACAGCTCGACGGAGGGGACGACACCATGGAATACGCCTTCACCATCAGCCTGGACCTGCCCTACGAGGAGGCCGTGCCCCGAGTGAAGGAGGCGTTCCAGGCCCAGGGGTTCGGCACGCTGACCGAGATCGACGTCAAGGCGACCCTCAAGGAGAAGATCGGCGCCGAGATGGAGGAGTACGTCATCCTCGGCACCTGCAATCCCCGCCTCGCCCACACCGCCCTCGACGTCCAGCGCGAGATCGGCCTGCTGCTGCCGTGCAACGTCGTCGTCCGGGCCGCCGACGACGGGTGGACTCTGGTCCAGGCCCTCAACCCGCAGGTCATGGTCGCCGTCCCGGAACGGGACGAACTGCGGAGCGTCGCCGAGGACGCGGAGACGCGCATCCAGGCCGCCCTGCGCTCGCTCACCGCCTGACCGGAAGAGCCTGCGAGAAGTACCCGGCGACGACGGCCCGAGTGGTGCGGCAACCGATCAGGGAGGTCGCTCCGAAACCTCTGGTGATGAGTACTTCGGTGCTGCTGTTCACCCGCGACCTGCGGGTACACGACAACCCCGCGCTGGCCGCCGCGTCCGAGGCGGACCACGTCGTTCCGCTGTTCGTCTTCGACGACACGATCCTGGGCGGCCGCTTCGCGGCTCCGAACCGGGTCTGCTTCCTCCTCGACAGCCTCGCCGACCTCCGCGCGTCGCTTCGTGAGCTGGGCGGCGACCTGGTGGTGCGGCGCGGCGACCCGGTCGCCGAGGCAGGCCGGCTGGCGAAGGAGACGCACGCGAGCGCGCTGTTCCTCGGCGACGAGCGGTCGGCGTACGCGACCCGGCGTCTCGCCCGGCTGCGCGGCCTCGACCTGGACGTCTCGGCGTGCCCCGGCGTCACGGTGGTCCCGCCCGGGGACCTCGTTCCCGCCGGTGGCGACCACTACCGGGTGTTCACCCCGTACTGGCGTGCCTGGGAGGCGGCGCGATGGCGCCCGGTCGCGGACCCGCCCCGGGACGTCCGCCTCCCGCCGGGTGTCAGGCCGGGGCCGCTGCCCCGGCGGGCCGACCTGACGTCGGGAGCGCCTTCCCCGGACGTCGCGCCCGGGGGTGAGCGGGCGGGACGCGAACGCATGGCGGCGTGGCTGCGCGCGGACGCGGCGGACTACGAGCGCGTCCGCGACGACCTCGCCGCCGATCGCACGTCCCGGCTCGGCCCGTACCTGAAGTTCGGCTGCGTGTCGCCGCGGGAGCTGGCGGAGGCGAGCCCGGACGCGGTCCGGCGACAGCTCGCCTGGCGCGACTTCCACCACCAGGTCGCCGCCGCGTTCCCCGGGCTCGCGCGGGACGACTACCGGCCGCGCGGACAGCGCTGGAACCGGGACGAGGACGCGCTCGCCGCGTGGTGCGACGGCATGACCGGCGTCCCGATCGTCGACGCCGGGATGCGGCAGCTCCACCGGGAGGGTTTCATGCACAACCGCGCGCGGCTCATCACCGCGTCGTTCCTGACCCGCGACCTCGGTATCGACTGGCGGCACGGCCTGCGCCACTTCAACGACTGGCTCACGGACGGTGACGTCGCCGACAACGCGGGGAACTGGCAGTGGGTGGCCGGGACCGGCAACAGCACCCGGCCGGGCCAGACCATGAACCCGCTGCGGCAGGCGTCCCGGTTCGACCCCGGCGGCGACTACGTCCGCAGGTACGTGCCCGAACTCGCCGACATCGACGGCCGGCGCGTTCACCGGCCCTGGACGCTGCCCGCCGCCCGCAGACGAACACTCGACTATCCACCGCCCATCATCGACCTCGAATGACGGGAACCCGGCGCACGCCCAGCGTGAACGGAACCGAAAACGCAGCCATGTTCCTCTCCTCAGCTGCCCGGCCCGGCGCAGGCCCAGGCGTCAGGAGATCGTGAGCGGGACGGGCAGGCGGGCGCGGAGTTCGTCGGGGGTGATTCCGAACGACTCCCGGAGGGTGGCGCCGTCTGGGCCTACGTCTATTACCGCCACGTCGGTGTAGATGCGGCTCACGCACGCTACGCCGGTCAGGGGGTAGGTGCATTCGGGGACGAGTTTCGACTGGCCCTGCTTGTCGAAGAGGGTCATCATCACGAAGACCTGTTTGGCTCCTATGGCCAGGTCCATCGCGCCGCCGACGGCGGGGATCGCGTCGGGGGCGCCGGTGCTCCAGTTCGCCAGGTCGCCGGTCGCCGACACCTGGAAGGCTCCCAGGACGCAGACGTCGAGGTGGCCGCCGCGCATCATCGCGAAGGAGTCCGCGTGGTGGAAGTAGGAGGTGCCCGGGAGCTCGGTCACCGGGACCTTGCCGGCGTTGGTGAGGTCCGGGTCGATCTGGTCGCCGGTCGCGGCGGGGCCCATGTTGAGCATGCCGTTCTCGGTGTGCAGGACGATGCCGGAGTCGTCCGGGAGGTGGTCGGCGACCTTGGTCGGGCGGCCGATGCCGAGGTTGACGTAGGAGCCCGCCGGGATGTCGCGGGCGACGACCGCGGCGAGCTGGTCCGGGGTCAGGGACATGGTCAGCGCGCTCCTTGGACGGTGTAGCGGCGTTCTTCGACACGCACCACGCGGTCGACGTAGATGCCGGGCGTGACGACCGCCTCCGGGTCGAGGGCGCCCGCGGGGACGACCTCGCCCACCTGGACGATCGTGGTCGCGGCGGCGGTCGCCATGACGGGGCCGAAGTTCCGGGCGGTCTTGCGGTAGACGAGGTTGCCCATCGTGTCGGCGCGGTGGGCGCTGATCAGCGCCACGTCGCCCCTGATCGGGTACTCCAGGATGTGGACGCGCCCGTCGATGGTCCGGGTCTCCCTGCCCTCGGCGAGCGGGGTGCCGACGGCGGTCGGGCAGTAGAAGGCGCCGATGCCCGCGCCGGCGGCCCGCATCCGCTCGGCGAGGTTGCCCTGCGGGACGATCTCCAGCTCGATCCGCCCGGCCCGGTACAGCTCGTCGAAGACGTAGGAGTCGCTCTGCCGGGGGAACGAGCAGACCACCTTGCGGACCCGTCCGGCCTTGAGCAGCGCGGCGAGGCCGACGTCGCCGTTGCCGGCGTTGTTGGACACGATGGTGAGGTCCGTCGCGCCCTGCCGGATCAGCCCGTCGACGAGGTCGAACGGCATGCCGGCGAAGCCGAAGCCGCCGACCAGGACGGTGCTGCCGTCCTCGACCCCCTGGACGGCCTCGTCGATGGTCTCCAGGATCTCGGTGCGGCTCACGCGCGTGCCTCCGTGCTCTCCAGGTCCGTGTTCTCCAGGACGGTCGCCAGGCCCTGCCCGACGCCGATGCAGATGGCGGCGACGCCCCAGCGCTCGCCGCGCTCGCGGAGCACCTTCGCGAGCGTGCCGAGGACGCGGGCGCCGCTGGCCCCGAGCGGGTGGCCGATCGCGATCGCGCCGCCCCGGGTGTTGACGATCTCCGGGTCGACGCCCCAGGCGTCGACGCAGGCGAGGGACTGCACGGCGAACGCCTCGTTGAGCTCCACCGCGCCGACCTGGTCCCAGCCGATCCCGGCGCGGGCGAGGGCGCGGTTCGCCGCCTCGACCGGGGCGTACCCGAAGTCCTGCGGGTCGAGCGCGAACGCGCCCCGTCCGGCGACGCGGGCGAGGGGTTCGAGGCCGAGCCGGTCGGCGGCCTCGGCCGAGCCGAGCAGCAGGGCGGACGCGCCGTCGCTCAGCGGCGAGGCGTTGCCGGCGGTAATGGTGCCGTCGGCGCGGAAACTCGGTTTGAGCGCGGCGAGCTTCTCCAGCGACGTGTCGGCGCGGACGCCCTCGTCGCGCTTCAACCCCCCGGTCGGGACGACGAGGTCGTCGTAGAAGCCGTCGTCCCAGGCGGCCGCGGCGAGGCGGTGCGAGCGCAGCGCGAACGCGTCCTGTCGCTCCCGGGTGACGCCGTACTTCTCCTGGAGGAGTTCGTTGGCCTCGCCCAGGGAGACGGTCCACTCCTTCGGCATGCGCGGGTTCACCAGCCGCCATCCGAGCGTCGTCGAGACCGCGGTGACGTCGGCGGCGGGGAACGCCTTGCGCGGCTTCGGGAGCACCCACGGCGCGCGGGTCATCGACTCGACCCCGCCGGCGATCACCACGTCGGCGTCGCCCGTGTCGATCGTCCGGGACGCGATCATCGCCGCGTCGAGGCTGGACCCGCACAGGCGGTTGACGGTCGAGCCGGGGACGCCGGTCGGCAGCCCCGCGAGCAGCGCGGCCATCCTGCCGACGTTGCGGTTCTCCTCGCCCGCGCCGTTCGCGTTGCCCCAGACGACCTCGTCGATCGCGGCCCGGTCCAGCCGGGGCGCCCGCTCCAGCAGCGCGGTGATCACACCCGCCGCGAGGTCGTCCGGCCGGACGTCCGCGAGGGCGCCGTTGAACCGTCCGAATGGCGTCCGGACGGCCGAGTACAGATAGGTGCTCATGCGATCGAGGTTAGGTGACCTGCCTTGATACAGTGAAGTATCAATATTCGCTGCAATTGAGACGTTCACGATATGGATCTGCGTCACCTCCGGTACTTCGTCACGGTCGCCGAGGAGCTCCATTTCGGACGCGCGGCCGAGCGCCTCAACATGGCCCAGCCGCCGCTGTCGCAGGCGATCCGAAGGCTGGAGGCCGACCTCGGCGTGGAACTGCTCCACCGCAGCACCCGCCGCGTCACCCTCACCGACGCGGGCCGCGGCTACCTCGCGCGGGCCCGGAAGATCCTCGGCGAGGTCGACGACGCGGCGCACGAGGCCCGCCGGGTCGCGGCCGGGGCCGTCGGCCACCTCACGATCGGCTGCGTCGGCACCGCGACCTACAGCCTGCTGCCCGCCCTCTCGCGGGGCCTGTCGACAGAGCTGTCCGGCGTCGACTTCTCATTTCGCGGCGAGATGCTGGTGCCCGACCAGGTCGCCGCGCTGCGTACGGGCGGGATCGACCTGGCGCTGCTCCGGCCCCCGATCACCGACGCGTCCCTCACCGTCCTGCCGCTGCGCCGCGACCGGCTCGTCGTCGCGGCGCCCGCCGACCACCCGCTCGCCGCCCGGCGCCGGATCGGGATCGGCGACCTGGCGGACGCCGACCTCATCGTGCACTCGGCGGACCGCCGGTCGGTGATGTACGACGTGGTCCTCGGGCTCTTCCGCGACGCCGCCGTGGAGCCGCGGATCCGGCACGAGGTCGGCGAGACGTCCACCCTCGTCACGCTCGTCGCCGGTGGCCTCGGCGTCGCCGTCGTCCCGGAACCTGTGACCGCCCTGGCCCTCGACGGCGTCGTCTTCCGTCCGCTGGCGCGGCCCGCCGTCACGGTCGACCTGGCGATCGCGCACAGGACCGACCGCGACGAATCCCACCTGCTCCGGGCCGTCTCGGTCGTCCAGCGGATCGTCAGCGGTGGTCGGAGTCGATCGCCAGCTCGGTGACGAGGGTGCTGATGGCGCGGGCGGTCTCGACGACCTGGGGGGCGATCACGTCGCGCAGTTCCGTCTTGTCCAGGGGGCGGGCGATGGAGACGTTGATCGCGGCGATGGGACGGTCGGACGCGTCGAAGACGGGCGCGCCGACCCCGCGGATGCCGAGGACCATCTCCTCGTCGTTCAGGGAGTAGCCGCGGCTGCGGACGCGGTCGAGCTCCTGGGTGAGCTTGCCGAGGTCGGTGATCGTGTACTGGGTGACGGCCTCCAACTCGCCCCCGCCGAGGATCTGCTCGACCTCCTCGCGGGGCAGGAACGCGAGGATCGCGCGTCCCAGCGAGGTGGCGTGGACGGGCAGCCGGCTTCCGACGAACAGCCGCAGCGCCAGGAGGTCGTCGTTGAGCAGGCGCGCGACGTAGACGACCTCCGCGCCGCTCAGCAGCGCCATGTTGACCGTCTCGCCGGTGCTCTCGCGCAGCCGCTGGAGATAGGGGCGCGCCATTTCCGACAGTTCCCGGCTGCTCAGTGCCGCGCGCGCCAGCGAGATCGCCTTCAGGCCGGGACGAAACGTCCGCGACTGGGTCTCCTCCAGATAGCCGAGATTCAGTAGCGTCTGGCAGAAGCGGTACGCGGTTGCGCGGTTCAGTTCGGTCAACGAGGCGATCTCGCTCGTGGTGAGCTCGGGACGCCTCTCGTTGAACAGCTCCAGGATGGCGAGAGCGCGCGAGACGGACTGGATGCCGTCCTTCTTGCCGCCTCCGGCATCACCAGGCGAATTTTCGTTCGATGTGCGAGCCACAGGCACGATGGTAGCCCACCGCGGCGGACGGCCGCATTCCGCGCGCGACGCGCTCGGCGGCCACCCGCGCCGAACGGCGTCCTGTCAGCGACAAGTCCCCCGCAGCGGAGGCTCGCGGCGAGCACCGGAGCCGAGCGCACGCCGGGACGGGCGGACCTTCTCTGGCCAGGTAGCGCAGAGTATGCTCACGATATGAGCGTGCAGTCGAATCGTGAACAGATCCGGCTCGCATCCGAGGGGCGCCGGGGAACCGCCGCCGACGGTGCGGTCGCGACCCCGTGGCGGACGGCCCACCGGCGGCTCGGGGCCGCGGAGATGCGCGGCCTGCTGGGCGAGCCCGACCCGGAGACCCGGCTGAAAATCATCGATCACCTCGATCGGAATTGCCTGGCCTTCATCGCCCACTCGCCGTTCTGCTGCATGGCCACCGCGGACGCTTCCGGCGCGGCCGACTGCACTCCCCGCGGCGACTATCCCGGTTTTGTCCGCGCGCTCGACGAGCGGACCCTCGTCATCCCCGACCGGCTCGGGAACAAGCTGGGCGACTCCTTCTCCAACATCGCCGAGAACCCGCACATCGGGCTCCTCTTCTTCGTTCCGGGGGCGGTGGAGACCCTCCGCGTGAACGGGCGCGCGTACATCACCGACGACGAGGACCTGCGGACGATGCTGGAGCAGGACGACGTGCGTCCCGAGCTGGCCACCCTCGTCGAGGTCGACGAAGCCTATCTGCACTGCGGCCGGTCGCTGCTGAGATCGCGGCTCTGGGAGGACGACATGCGCGACCTGGCGCGCGAGATCCCGTCCCCCGGCACCTTCTGGGCGGACGCGGCGGCCACGGAGGGGCTCGACGCCGAACGGCTCGATCGCCTCTTCGACGACGGCTACCAGGAGCTCTACTGAGATGATGATCCGTGAAGGCGGCCGCCTGCTGACCGTGACGGGCATCGACCGCCCGGCCCGCGACATCGTGTCCCTCCAGCTCGCGGACCCGGCCGGGGACCCGCTTCCGGAATGGGAGCCGGGCGCCCACATCGACGTCCAGCTGATCACGCGCCATCTCCGGCAGTACTCCCTGTGCGGGAGTCCCGCCGACAGGTCCAGCTACCGGATCGCGGTGCTCAAGGAGCGCCTGTCCCGGGGCGCGTCCGCCTACATGCACTCGTACCTGCGCGTCGGCAAGCAGGTGCGCGTGTGGGAGCCGCGCAACCACTTCGTGCTGCGACCGGCGGAGCGCTACGTCTTCCTGGCCGCCGGTGTGGGGATCACGCCGATCCTGCCGATGGTCAAGCGGGCGCGGGACGCCGGGATCCCGTGGAAGCTGGCCTACAGCGTCCGGACCCTGGAGGAGGCCGCGTTCCGCGACGAGCTGGCCGAGCTGGGCGAAGCGGTGACGCTACAAGCCACGAGCACCGAAGGGCGACTGGACGTCCGCGAGTACGTCGGCCCGTTCGAGGACGGCACCGGCGTCTACTGCTGCGGCTCCCCCGGCTTCGTCGAGGCCGCGGAGGAGGCCGTCGCCGGGTGGCCGGCGGGAGCCTTCCATGTCGAGCGCTTCCTTCCTGTTCCGAGGGACTTCGGCCCGAGCGAGCCGTTCGAGGCCGTGTGCGCGCGGTCGGGGCTGCGGGTGCCGGTGGACGCCGGGGTCAGCCTCCTCACCGCGCTCCGCCGCGAGGGCGTGCGCGTGGCGGGCGGCTGCCTGAAGGGAGTGTGCGGCTCGTGCGCCGTCACGGTGCTGGACGGCGTCCCCCAGCACCGGGACTCCCTGCTGAACGCCGACACGGCGGACCGCATGCACGCCTGCGTCTCCCGCGCCGCCACCCCGGAGATCGTCCTGGATATCTAGGTCCTGGATGTCTAGAGCCGCGAAAGAGGGGGAGGCGCCAGGGCGCCTCCCCCTCCGACGTTCTCCGGCCTCACTCCTCGGCGGCGACCTCGGCGGGCGACCTGACCGGCGGAGCCGCTGCCCCGCTCTCCGCCGCCCCGGTCTCCGCCGGTGCGGCCTCCGGAGGCGCGGGCGTCCGGCCCTCGAACTGCACCTCCGAGGCCCCGAGCAGTCCGCTCGGCCGCCACCGCAGCATCAGGATCAAGGCGACGCCCAGCGCGGCGAACGAGATCCCGCTCGGCGCGTGGATGTCGAGGCCGCCGATCGACACACCGCTCTCGACCTTGCGCAGCACCTCGTTGATGACGGTGATCACGGCCGTGCCGAGCAGCGCCCCGCTGATGCCCCCGATGCCTCCGACGATCGCCATGGCGATCACCAGGACGAGCTGCGGGATGTAGAACGAGCCGGGAGAGAAGGCGGTGAGCAGCTGGGCGTACAGCGCCCCGGCGACGCCGGTGATGAACGCCGACAGGACGAACGCCCAGAGCCGCGAGCGCAGCACCGACACCCCGGCCGCCTCCGCCGCGGCGGGCTGGTCCCGGACGGCGCGGGCCCGCAGCCCCGCCGCCGACCACTTGAACCACGCGCTCAGCACGACCACCACGGCGAGGCTCGCGTAGACCCCGGCGAACGTCGTGTTCTCCGGGACGCCGAACAGCGACTGCGGGCCGCGCGTCAGCGGCGTCGCCTGGGCGAGCACGTTGCTGACGATGATCAGCAGGCCCAGGGTGGCGATGGACGCCGCCGCCCCCGACAGGCGCATCAGCGCGGGCCCGGTGAGCAGCGCGAGGAGCGCGGCGACGGCGCCGCCGATCAGCAGCGCGGGGAGGAACCCCACCTCGAAGCCCGCCAGCGGACCCGGCAGGTCCGGCAGGGTGACCTCCTTGTCGATCACCGGCATCGCCGCGATCCCGCCCGCGTACGCGCCGACGG
Source organism: Actinomadura syzygii (assembly GCF_008085905.1). GTDB lineage: Bacteria > Actinomycetota > Actinomycetes > Streptosporangiales > Streptosporangiaceae > Spirillospora > Spirillospora syzygii. Next base: position 47,543 of record NZ_VSFF01000024.1, read on the forward strand.
CCATGAAGGCGACGTGGCCGAACGAGACGATGCCGGTATTGCCGACGAACACCTGGAACCCGATCACCAGGATGGCGTTGATGCCGAAGAGCAGGACGATCTCCGCCATCGTCGGGGCCATGAACAGCAGGGCGCCGAGCAGCGTCACCACGCCCGCCGCCAGCAGCGCCCCGGCCGTCGCGCCGAGGCGTCCGCGCAGGTCGGGCGGGCTGTCCTTGCGCAGTGCGAGCCTGACCATCAGGCGGCCTCCGTTCGGGCGCCGCTGAGCCCGCCGGGCCGCAGCACGAGTAGGGCGATGACGACCGCGAAGACGATCGCCTGCGCGTAGGTGATCGCGCCGGACGGGAGGACGACGTTCATGGCGACCTCGATCCCGCCGAGCGCGAGCCCGCCGAGCATGGCGCCCGAGGTGCGTCCGAGCCCGCCGAGGACGATCGCGATGAACGCCTTCAGGGTGGGCTCCAGGTCGGACCGCGGGGTCACCGCGCCGACCTTGGCGAACCAGAGCAGCCCGACCACCCCGGCGATCGCGCCGCTGATCGCGAAGGCGATCATCAGCACGCGGTCCGGACGGATCCCCATCAGCCGGGCGGTCTCCGGCGACTCCGCGGCGGCGCGCAGGTGCGCGCCGAACGGGGTGCGGTGGAGCAGCCCGTAGAACGCGGCGACGACGATCGCCCCGCCCGCGATGGTGACGACCTGGAGCACCGGGACGCGCAGCCCGCCCGCCGCGATGACGCCGGTCAGGAAGTCCGGGGTGTTCAGCACCCGGGGCTTCTCACCGAAGATCAGGATCGCGATGTACTGCATGATCAGCAGGACGCCGAACGAGGTGATCAGCAGGGTGATCTGCGGCGCGCCGATGAAGGGCCGGAAGGCGACCCGTCCCATCGCCATCGACAGCGCGGTGACGAACAGGATGCACAGCGGCACCACCAGGACGAACGGCAGCCCGGCGTCGACCAGGACGCAGGCCCCGTACCCGCCCCACACCAGCAGCAGCCCGTAGGCGAAGTTGATCAGGTTCATGACGCTGAACACCAGCGTCAGGCCGAGGGCGAGCAGGGCGTAGGTGGAGCCGACGCTCAGGGCGTCGAGCACGTGCTGGACGAGTGCGGTCACTACTGGACCCTCCTTGGTGCGGGCACTGGAAGAGTGCTCGTGGTTGGATGCCGGTGAGAGCCGGGGTGACGGCCTGGGTGCGGTGGCCCCGTGAGGGCCGCAATGACACTGCCGCCCCC